>NZ_JALIHL010000001.1 GCF_022869225.1 Chryseobacterium sp.
GAAAGCAGAAAGTATGGGACTATTATACTTATTCTAAACGCTTTGGCTCCGCTCAGCGTGATATTCTAATACTAAGCGCAGCACTGGAATGTCACATTGAGCGGAGCCGAACTACGATAAGCTCTACACTTATTCTTATATTTTTATTTCAGATATTTTGTAATAGCCTCATTGGTAGGTTTGGTAGTACTTACAAAAGTATCGATCAGTTTTCCGTTTTCATCTAGCAGGAATTTTGTAAAATTCCAAAGAATGGTTGTATTCTTAACTCCGTTTAATTCTTTTTCTGTTAAATATTTAAAAATCGGGGCAGTATCATCTCCTTTTACAGAAACCTTTGCAGCCAATGGGAAGGTCACTCCGTAATTTTTCTGGCAGAAGGCTCCAATTTCGGTATTGGTTCCAGGCTCCTGCCCTCCAAAATTGTTTGCCGGGAAACCTACGATCACCAATTTATCTTTATACTGCTCATATACTTTTTCCAGATCTGCATACTGTGGAGTAAAACCGCATTCGGAAGCCGTATTCACAATAAGAATTTTTTTTCCTTTAAAATCAGCAAAATTGATTTCCTTACCGTCAAGGCTTTCTACTTTGAAGTCATATATTGTTTTTCCCATAAGTTCTTTGGTTTTAGTTTGAGATATTTCACTCTTTTGGTTGGTGCAGCTTTGCAGGAATGCGATAAAAGAAAGCAGCAGTAAAAAAATATTTTTCATTTGTTATAGATTTTATGTGCAACTAAGCTCTACTGAATTAAAATTTAAAAATATTCACCGGAAAAACTTTGTTGATGTCAATTCTGTTCAGCAACATAACATAGTCTCCATCTTTTTTAGGGCTTGAAGATTCAATTCTGAAAGGCATGGTAAGATTTCCCACCTTCTTGTAGTCTGAGTAGACCATGGTTTCATCTTTTTTAACCTCTTTTACAAGCATATAAGTTTTTGCATCAAAATAATACATATTCTTATTGACATTCTTTGTAAGCTCTACTTTATGGCAGTAGATTTCTCCTACTTTTTCTTTTCCTAGGTATTTAGCATCAAAACCTTTGCTTTCCCAATCAATGAAGTCATTATCAAAACTTTCCGGAACATATTCAGGGTACTCCTGAAGCTTATTGGCTGCATAATTCATTGCATAGCCTTTATTTCCGTCAAATCCTTCAATTGCTGTTTCTTTTCCATTCACAGTAATCACTGTTTTGGTAAGATTTGGACGCTGCTGATAAATCTTTATTGCATATTCATCTTTAATTCCCAAAACTACTTTTCCCTGAAGCAACACTGAATTTAAAAGTTTCCAATTGGTTAATCCTCCGGACAGTTCAATGTTTTTATCTATAATTTCTTTTGCGGTCTGCGCAAAAGTTAACTGCGACAATATCAAGACAAATACTAAAAGTAACTTCTTCATTAATTTTATTTATAAATTCAAATATAAGGGGAATTGATCGAAAAAACAAAAAGGCTGAGAAAGCTCAGAAGGTAAATCTGCTGATCTGCCTTATCTGTTTCAAATTAATTTTCGTGCTTTTTCCAAATCTTCCGGTGTATCAATGCCTACTCCAATAAAATTGGTTTCAATCATTTTGATTTTCATGCCATATTCAAGGTAGCGGATACATTCTATTTTTTCAGAAATCTCCAGAGGTTTCATGCCCAGTTTTGAGAACTGCAGCAAAGCTTGTTTTCTGAAAGCATAAACCCCGATGTGCTTAAAATACTCTACATCATAAGAAACTTCCCTGTGAAAGGGAATTACGGAACGGCTGAAGTACAAAGCAAAACCGTTGTTATCCGTGATTACTTTTACATTATTGGGGTTTTCAATTTCTTCTTTTTCAAATAGCTTTATTTTTAAGGAAGCCAGTGAGATTTCCTGTTGATTATCCTTTTTAAAGACTTCAATCAACTGCTGTAAAGGCTCCAGCTTAAGGAAAGGCTCATCTCCCTGGACATTAATTACAATATCACAATCAATATTCTGTACTGCTTCTGCAATACGGTCACTTCCCGTTTCATGCTGTCCTGTCATCACAGCTTTTCCTCCATTTTTTACAATTTCATCAAGGATAATTTCAGAGTCCGTTGCTACAAATACCTCATCAAACAGACCTGTTTCCACAACATTTTGATAGGTGGTGGCAATAACAGTTTTATCTCCTAAATTCTGCATCAATTTTCCCGGGAAGCGGCTTGCTTCATATCGGGCAGGGATGACGGCGATTATTTTCATTAAGTAAAAAATTAATTAAATGTTCTTCATTCTATCATTGCTGCTGAATATTCAAAAAGAATAAATACAGCCTGTATTCAGATCAAAAGTACTAAAAAACTCTCTGATAGCCTCGTTTTTTATCAACAAGTCTATGAGCTGGGGTCAAAAAGAAAGTTTTACCCCTACCATATTGTACTCCCATTGGCGGGACGCAATAAAATCAAGCTTATATTGTGTATTCTTTGCATTAGAATCCGAAATGGTATACCTGCTTTTTGAAATGGTTTTCCCAATAAAGTATCCCATCAATAAGGCTAAAGGATAATCTGAGACCCAATGCACTTTGCTTTGCATCATTTGGAAGCACAAGGCTCCTGCTAAGGTATATCCTACTGGTTTTATCCAGCGGGCATCAGGATAATTGTCTGCAATAACCGTAATCCCGGCCATAAAAGTTGTCAAATGTCCTGAGGGCATAGCATCATAGTTGGATGTATATTTGGCAAATGCTGAAAAACTTGGGAACGGATTCCAGTCACCCCCTTTGTTACCGTTGGCTTCTGCTATAAACGGACTCTCCCTTCCTGTGATTCTTTTGATCGTTTGTGAGAAAACTCCGGAAAGTATCAAACTCTCCATCAATCCGCTTGCCGTAGCCTGGGCTCTGTAATCATTTTTAATTAAACCATAGACTCCAAAACCAATCCCGGCCAATACTACTGTGGATCCGTTTCCTATCAGATACAGTGTAGATCCGATATCTTTAGGTATTTTAAAAACGCCTCCGATCTTGTTGTAGGTATTGTCCTCACTCATTCCCCATTTTTCAGCGATTTCTCTGGAATTATCAGTTAACTTTTGGTCAACCGGTATAAGAATCAATGTTGCGGCTACTGCACCCCCAAGGTAATAGGCATGATCTTTCGCTACAAAATCTTTGTTGGTATTGATAAAGTTTCTTGGCAGTTTGGTCACAAAATCCAGCAGTTTAGGTTTTGGATATGTTCTGGCAGACCCGTCTTTTAAAGTGTAAGTCTGCACTTTTGGCTGTTCTTCAGGGAGCTTCTGAGCCTTTGCAGAATCAGTCTCCTGCGCTCCTACCCATACAGCAGCAGGCAGTAATAGAAGTTTTAATTTTCTCATCCTTAAATGTTTATAGCCTCCGGCAGTAAAATTATCCATCAATTCTTCCAAAGGCAACCTGGTTATTTTTTTAGCAAATTTTTATTTAAAAATATTGATTATTATTTTTGTAAAAAGAAACGGGTGATTCTGCCCTTTCTTTGATTTCAGCTATCTTTTAACCGATATAATTGATCCAAAAAATAATTCCATAGATCCAAGAAATGTACAGGAAAGAGTAGAAAAAACCAAAACGTAAGCTTTTTAACAAATTTCCTTTACAGTTCTTTGAATTTTTAAATACATACCGTAAAGCCCGGAAAAAAATCCAATACAACATGGATACGAAAAATAACACGGCAGTCCAGAAAAAAAGGCCAAAAAAGTAGACAAGAAATACAAGAACAACAGAAAATACGATCCATAGGATGATTGAAATGATCACTTCTCCGATTCCATCTCCTGAAGACGGAGGATCAAAATCAAAGTCTCCCCAACCGGAAGTCCTGTCAGAAAAACTTTTCAGCCTCTCTTTATCTAAAATATATCCGATATCATCTTTTAATTTCATGCCATAGTACAGCCCTGAACTGATAAACATAAAAAAGGCCCCGGCCAGAACAGAGGTTGACAGAACAGAGTTTTGAAATAAAGACCTGTGAGCCTCCTTTCCGGAAATCCAAACGCTTAGGATCACCAGAATAATAATACCTATAGTTGAATAACTCAACAGTTTGGTTTTGAGAAAGTACTTTCCAGGGAGTTTCATTACCGGCAGATTTAATAAAAAATGTACCAGTGTAACAATCCTGACCTTAAAAAATAAGTCCGTTGCTACACTGATACATCGTTACATTGATTGATTGATCAATTATTTTAAGTTATTCAATGCGCTTTCCAGCTTTGGAAGCATCACTTTGATTTCGTCGATGGCCAGTCCTCCTACAGAAGCACGGAACCAAGGTTCAGATTTTTCTTCTCCGAACGCTGAGAACGGTACCAAAGCAACCCCTGCTTCATTGATCAGGTAGAATACCAGATCCGAAGAGTTTTCAATAGCCCCTCCATCCGGTTTTGTTTTTCCGATATAATCCAGTTTGATGGTAAGATAAAGCGCCCCCATGGGTTCAATGCTGTCTACAGCCAGTCCTTTCCCTTTTAATTCCTGGATTCCTCCGTGAAGAACTTTTAAGCTGTCTTCCAGCTTTGTTTTAAAGTCATCTACGAATGTATTTACGTTTTCAGGGTTTTCAAAGAATTTTGCAGTAGCTTCCTGCTCCGGTTTTGGTGCCCATGCTCCCACGTGAGTAAGAAGCGCTTTCATTTTATCAATAATGTGAGCCGGACCGAATCCCCATCCCACACGTACTCCTGTTGCAGCAAGACATTTAGAAATTCCTTCAATATAGATGGTATATTCCTTCATTTCAGGGAATAGAGATACAGGATCTACATGCTCGGCTCCAAAAGTAAGGTTAGAATAAATCTGGTCATACATAAGGTATAACGGTTTCTGATCTTCTCCTCTTTTTTTGTTTTCAGCGATTACCAGTTCGCAGATTTCTGAAAGCTGCTCTCTTGTAAACATGGTTCCTGTAGGGTTCAACGGTGAGCAAAGTGCCAACAGTACTGCTCCGTCCAAATGCGGTCTCAAATCATCAGCAGTGGGAAGGAAATTGGTTTCAGGTTTTGTTTTTACCTCTACAGCATTGGCTGAAGTAAGGTAAGCGTAGTGGTTATTGTTCCAGGACGGAGTTGGATATACAATTTTATCCCCTTCATCTACGATTGTTTTGTAAACAGCATAAATTAACGGTCTTGAACCTGCCGTGATCAGGATATCATTCGGGGTATAATCCAGGTTCCATCTTGTTTTCAAGTCTTTGGATACTTCTTTTCTTAAAGATAAAAGTCCGTTGGCAGGTGGATAATTTGTCAGGTTATTCTGATAGGCTTTCTGAATCTCTTCCTTCAGCAATGCCGGAATAGGATAGATATTAGAATTCAGGTCACCAATAGTAAGATTGGCAATTTCTGCACCTTTTGCTTTTAGATCATTTACTTCGTTACCAATTTTTACAATTTCAGAACCGATCAGGTTCGCTGCTAATTTTGAAACTTTCACTTTATTTTTTATTTAAAATTTACGAATATTATCTTCTCAGATTAATTTTATTTTCTATTTGATCCACGGGCACATGGGCATCATAAGCGGCTATTAGTTCTTCAGTTTTTTTCGCGGTAATAGAATTTGGATATTTTTTGATGAGTGTGTTGCATGCTTCCCTTTTATCATCAAAAATTTTCCCTTCATTACTGTCATCAATCTGATCGCTGTCCATTCCCAGAAGATCATCCAGCAAATAATCATTGTAGATATTTTTGCAGACTTTATCAATGGGCTTTTAGGATATTTATTTATAAAATTTTCCCAGACGATCAACCGGTCTCCCAGTTCTTCCCAGGTCATCAAAAGTCCACCATTCACGGCGTAGTTTTCCTTATTATCTTTTGCCATCTGTGAGATATAAGCATCATAATCAGGAGTAACATTATTTTTAAAAACAGACTCATAATATCCCGGCAATGAATGAATTTCCGTAAGCCCTTCTCCCATTACCCGGAATTCAAGACCTACTTTGTTCAATTCGGCTGCCATTTTCTTTATGGTATCCGGTTCTCCTGTGTGATAATCAACCTATTTGTCAAGTATCTCGGTTTGAGAAGCATTAAAACAATCGGTGTATTTATCTCGGATTTTCACATAATCTTCATACACTTTATTGTTCTGCTCCGGGCTGTTTCCTGCAATCTCCTTATCTGTTTTAGTACGATACCATTCCAAAGCTGTAATATAATCTTCCGTTTTATTTTCCGAAGAACACGCTGTGTCAATGGGTTTGTACTGATCCTCTTTGGTTTCGTTTTTAGCTATTAAGCCGTTTGCAGGCTTTACATCAGAGACTGTAGTTTCCTTTTTACAGGAAACTACAGCTACAGACAGTATGCAAACTGCTATAATTTCTTTTATCATTTATGCTTTATCCAGAATATTAGTCCAGTTTTAAATCTGTTTTAACGGCCTGAATTTTAGCTTCCAATGATTTCAGTTTATCTTTAAAATCAGCTTCAGAAGAGATGGCATCTTTTACTGAAACATAGAATTTAATTTTTGGTTCTGTTCCTGATGGTCTTACACAAACTTTTGTTCCATCCTGGGTATAATAAATCAATACATTGGATTTGGGAATATCATTCATTACTTTCTTCCCGTTTGTTGAAACAGTAAAGCTTGTCTGTTCTTTGAAATCCTTGATTTCTTCTACCGGAGAACCAGCTAATTCTTTCGGTGGATTTTCACGGAAATTTTTCATCATATTCTGAATTTCTTCAGCTCCTTCTCTTCCTTTTCTTACGATATTGATCAATCCTTCGTAATACATTCCAAGATCTTCATAAATCTCGATCATGTACTGATACATTGTTTTACCGTTCGCCTTACACCAAGCGGCAATTTCACAAGCCAAAAGGATACTTCCACAAGAGTCTTTATCACGAACGAAATCTCCTGTCATGAATCCGAAACTTTCTTCTCCGCCACAAACGAATTTCTGAGTACCCTCAGCTTCACGGATCATTTTTCCGATCCATTTGAATCCTGTAAGACCTACCTTACATTCAACACCGAATTTCTGAGCAATATCATAGAAAATATCTGAAGTTACGATGGTAGAACCGATGAATTCTCTTCCTGTAATTCTTCCCTGCTTTCTCCATTCATTCAAAATATAATATGTAAGGATCGTGTTGGTTTGGTTACCATTCAGCAATTGCATTTCACCATCAAGGTTTCTTACGGCAATTCCTAGCCTATCACCATCTGGGTCTGTTCCGATAACGATATCAGCATTGGTAATTCTTGCAAGATCCATCGCCATTTCCAAAGCTGCAGGTTCTTCCGGATTCGGAGATTCTACTGTTGGGAAATTTGCACTTGGAATCATCTGTTCTGTAACCAGATCCACTTTTTTAAATCCTGCTTTTTCCAAAGCTTTAGGAACTGTAGTATATGTTGTTCCGTGGATAGAGGTGAAAACAATATTTAAATTTTCTTTTCCAACGTTCTGATAGGTAGAGTTTTCAATACAGGCAGCGATATAAACATCATCCTGCTCCTCTCCGATCCATTCGATCAGGTCGTCATTTCCGCTGAATTTAATTTCATCAAATTTCACAGAATATACTTCATTGATAATGGCTTCATCATGAGGCGGAACAATTTGTGCGCCGTCATTCCAGTATACTTTATACCCGTTGTATTCAGGCGGATTATGAGAAGCCGTCAATACAATTCCTCCGTTGCATTTTTTGTCACGAACAGTAAAAGATAATTCCGGAGTGGGTCTGTGGTCTTTAAAAAGCAGCACTTTAATTCCATTGGCAGTCAAAACATCGGCTACCAATTTTCCGAATTCTTTTGAATTATGACGGACATCATAGGCAATGGCAACTTTAATCTCCTCACCTGGGAACTGCTTCAGCATATAGTTGGCAAGTCCCTGTGTAGCCTGTCCTAATGTATATTTATTCAAGCGGTTGGTTCCTACTCCCATGATGCCACGCATCCCTCCTGTTCCGAATTCAAGCTCTCTGTAAAAAGAATCTTCAAGATCAGGGGAATTGCTGTCAATAAGAACCTGTACTGCATCTCTTGTTTCTTTATCAAACGTATCACTTAACCAAAGTTTCGCTTTTTCTACTGTTGTCATATTTTATTTTAAGTTTGGAAGCTGAAGGCTGGAAGAAGGGAGTGGTTTGTCCCGATTTCAACCTTTCAGCTTTATTTTGTTATTCTCTTTATTTTTTTGGCTGGGAGAAGGAAGCCGGAAGATGGAAGTTGTATCCTGCCAGTTTCAATGTCCTGCCTTTATTTTTCATTTCTTAAACTTGGAAGTAAATTGATTTAGGAAAGACTTAAAAGTTCTTCCAGCTTCCAGCCTCTAACTTCCAGCCCTTATTTCTTAAACTTGAAAGCAAATTGATTGATGAAAGACTTAAAAGTCCTTCCAGCCTCCAGCTTCTGGCTTCCAGCCTAAATTATTTGATTTCTAAAAGCTATAATCTGGTTCATAAGACTATAACTCTCATTATACAATTTACTAAATTCTTCTTCCGAAATATATTTTCTATCTTTTGCTTTATATAAACAGGTTACTGTTTCAGCCAAAGAGCGGATCGAGTACCCTAAAAACTTTTTAAATTCCAATTTTGACTGTAATATACTTACTTCAGAAATATTAAGAGCAATAGAATCTGCTGCTCTTCTCATTTGCGAAGTGAGATTAAAAACTTCATCTTTTGGAAAACCTTGAGACAAATTAAAAATATGCTCTCCAAAATCCATCGATTTCTGCCAGATCACTAATTTTTCAAATTTGAAACTCATATATTCTTTTTTGGCTGGGAGAAGGAAGCCGGAGGATGGAAGTTGTATCCTGCCAGTTTCAATGTCCTGCCTTTATTTTTCATTTCTTAAACTTGAAAGCAAATTGATTGAGGAAAGACTCAAAAGTTCTTAAGCCTCTAGCTTCCAGCCTGCCCTTATTTCTAAAACTTGGAAGCAATTTATTTGAGAAACAAGATTGAGGAAAGACTCAAAAGTTCTTCCAGCCTGGCTCTAACTTCCAGCCTGCCCTTATTTCTAAAACTTGAAAGCAAATTGAGAAACAAGATTGATGAAAGACTCAAAAGTTCTTCCAGCCTCCAGCCTCTAACTTCCTGCTTAACCCCATCAATCTAATTTCTTATTCTCAACCTTCGTTGTTTTATCAATTTTAAATGCTCTGATCGGATCGTTATAATATACAAATTTTGCCGTATTCTGAATATGTCCCTTTAAAGAATCTTTTACATTTACTTCTGCATAGTTTCCATTTTTGGAATCAATATTCAGGTTGGTAATTTTCCAGTATGGGGCAATTAAACTTGCTGTATCCGAAATTTTTATTACCGCTTCTTTGGTCAATCCTAAAAAGTTGGCCCTGCTTCTGTTATGCATTTCCACTTCAGCCCTTCTTGTATTGACAGATCCCATGAAAGTAGCATTATTTTTCATATTAAGCCTGAAATTATCAGTCTTTATCTCACTCGAAATATTCATTTCTACTGAATCTGAAACAGCAACTTTTTCCAAATTATACTTTGAATAGATGGTTACATTGTAAAAGTCAACCCCTTTTGTTCCTCTTTTCTCTTTGATAAAAAGGGTCTTATCTTTTACATCTACATCAAGGTTGCCCGCTACATTCGGGTAGGTTTCTATTTCCACAAAGTTCTTCGGGCCTCTGGCATAAAATACCCTGAATTTTCCATCCAGATTCAGGTTCACGAACTCAGATACCTCCACATCTTTCTTTTCAATATTTCCTTTGGGTGAAACCTTTCCACAGGAAACTACTGCAACCAGCATCAATGTGTACAATACTTTCTTCATATTTATTTTTAAAATATTCTATATACAATGGCAGCAGCCAACGTAAGCTGCTCTCTTGAAGTTTCTGAAGTGTTTTTTCACACTATATAGAAACTTTCAATAATAATTTTAAACAAAAATAGGATTAAAATTTCTAAAAATCTTTGTCTTTTGACAATAAAATACCTGATAATCTTCAATTTTTTTCCTGGAAAACCAACTATTCGGAGGCGCCTCAAAGAATGAAATCGGTTAAATCTTTTAATACACAATAAAGACATTGTCTATTTTTGGCAATAAAAGAAAAAAAATAAAACACTTAAGGTATTTTTAAAGACAAACTTCATAATTGCAGCAATACGATTCCGGATAGTTTCCCATTATTACATTCCATTTTAATGCTTCCCCTTTTTTTTGCCTCATATGAATTGAAAAATAAATTAATGAATCAAAAAAATACCTCAAAAAAGTTTTTCACTTTATGAGGTATTTATCATATTCTGATATGTTTTAATATATTTTATCCATTTTCAGCCGAAAGAGAATAAATGGCAAGGGCCACAAGAACGGCCACTATAATTACTCCAATAATTAAAGGCTTCCATATTGCTTTCTTTGGATATTGTTCTTCGTTCGGAAAATATTTTGGGACAAAATAATTTGATAATAATGCCCCTCCAGCAAAACCACATACATAAGCGAGAGCACTGACCGGTTTTTCCGGAATATTAACAATAATTGCAGTACATATCGTTATCAAAATGGAGATTCCCAACACGGTATATGCCTCTTTCTTCTTATTGGCCTCTATCAGATTTTGATACAGCAAAACACCTCCAAAAAGAGTTGAAAGAAAAATAGAAAATCCTAGAATTGCTTTTTTTGAATAAATTTTGGGTAGCTTATCTTCCATTACAGTACTTCATCAATAGTATAATTCTTATGCTCACGATTCGTTCTGATAATCATTTCTCCTAAGAATCCTGCTACAAACAGAAGTGTTCCCATGATCATCATTGTTAAAGCAATATAGAACCAAGGATTATTGGTAATTAAATGTCCGTAAATTCCTCTGGCAACATCAATCAGCTTTGAAATTCCCAGCCAAAGGGCAGAAAGGAAACCTAAAATAAACATTAAAGTTCCTACTGCTCCGAAGAAATGCATGGGCCTGCCTCCAAAACGGCTTACAAACCAAAGGGTTACCAAATCCAGGAAACCTCTGATAAATCTTTCCGTTCCGAATTTTGAAGTTCCGTAAGGCCTTGCCTGATGCTGTACCTCTTTTTCTGTAATCCTTCTGAATCCTGCATTGGCAGCCAGCACCGGGATATAACGATGCATATCTCCGTATACGTCTACGGATTTTACTACCTGCCTTTTGTAAGCTTTCAAACCACAGTTGAAATCATGAAGATATACCCCTGAAACTTTTCTCGCTGCGGCATTGAATAATTTTGACGGGATATTTTTAGTCATGACATTGTCAAAACGTTTCTTTTTCCATCCGGAAACGATATCATAATTATCATGAATCACCATATTGTACAGTTCCGGAATTTCTTCAGGGAAATCCTGTAAGTCGGCATCCATGGTAATCACTACATTTCCGTTTGTTCTTTCAAAGGCAGCGTGAAGCGCCTGGGATTTTCCATAATTTCTGGAAAATTTAATCGCGTGGATCTGAGGATGCTGTACCTTCATATTCTCAATAATGCTCCACGACAAATCCGTACTTCCATCGTCTACAAACCAGATTTCGTAAGATAAACTACTGGTTGTGCATACTTTATCAATTCTTGAAAAAAGCTCTTCCAGAGAGTCTTCTTCGTTCAGTAACGGAATAACTATAGATAAATTCATTTAATTTCAATAAAAATTAAGCTTGATTTGTTTCTTCGGGCTGATGTATCGTTCTTGTTCTGAAAAATGCTCCGAAAAACACCGACAAAACTACGTAAAATATAAGAATTGCTGCAAAATATCCTGAAAAATGACTTGCGGTAAGCATATCTTTTCCTTTAACCGCTTCCGGAGTGAAGCTTTGTAATCTTTCTTTGTACTTCTGATCCAGCTCATCAATATCCTTCTGATGCTTCAAAATCTTCCTTGCAGAAGTATATTCCGTATCCAATTCTGATTTTTGTCTCTGAACATATTGGTAGTTCAGCAGTTTTTTAGCATCCTTATCTGCAAAGTTTAAAAAGGCATAAATACTGAAGATGGAAAGAATTCCCCCGATAAACATCGGAACAAATGCTCTTTTAAAAGCTTCTTTGAAACTTACCACCCTGTGGTTGTTCCAATATGATTTTACAGACCAGAAGGCAGCCCCGGCATATAAAATAGGAAGTACAAATGCATTGGCTTTCAATGAAATATCAAAGTAATTGATTCCTGAGAAAAAAGTATACACTACAAAGAAAACGATCATGGTAGCGATAAAAAGTATAATTCCTAGTGTTGATGGACTTTTCGTCATATTTAAATTTTTAGAAAAAAGTTGAAAAATTATTACCCTAAATTTCAGCAGTTTAGCGCTATCACGGTATTTTTTCGATTATTTTTCTTTAATATTATTTTTAAGTTTATAAAATATTCCTATCTTTGCAACGGCAAGTCCTAAACAACCAGCTCCTGAGAATCCTCCAGGGTGGGAACGCAGCAAAGGTAATTGGTCGTAGCGGTGTGATTTAGGTAGCTTGCCATTTTTTTTTTGGTTTAAAGTGAGAAGAGAGGTAATTTGATAATTATCTTTTTTTGTTTTTAATACCTTACGCATCATTTCCATTTCTAATTTTCAGATTACCTTCCTTCCTATTTTTATTAAAATTCGAACTCCTCGCCCAGTTTTGGTAAAACAAGTTCTACATTTCTATCTGCAAAATGCTTCAATGCACCTTCATGATCGATCTCAATAGCAGGGAAAGTATCAAAGTGGCACCCGATAACCTTTGGTGTTTTCAATAATTCTGCAGCTGCAAAAGATGCTTTTCTCGGACACATGGTGTAGTGGCTTCCGATGGGAAGGATAGAAAGACCGATATTTCCGTATAATCTAGGAAACAGCTCCATATCAGCCATTACTCCTGTATCACCAGCCAAATAGATATTCTTACCTTCAGGAAGTCTGAAAATATACCCTACAGGGACACCTCCGTAGCTTCCATCCGGGAAAGAACTGGTATGGTGAGCCGGAACCATTGAAATTTTAAGATCGTCGATTTTTGCCGATCCTCCCAGGTTCACATCGTTTTTGTTTTTTGCTGCTTTAAAGTAACCGCATACTTCAGGAACCCCAATAATGGTAGCTTCCG
The DNA here is from genome assembly GCF_022869225.1 of Chryseobacterium sp. Taxonomy (NCBI): domain Bacteria; kingdom Pseudomonadati; phylum Bacteroidota; class Flavobacteriia; order Flavobacteriales; family Weeksellaceae; genus Chryseobacterium; species Chryseobacterium sp. The sequence goes on from NZ_JALIHL010000001.1 coordinate 13,135, forward strand.
GATGGTGCTCCAGTACTTCCCCCACATCTGCAATATGATCTCCATGGGCATGAGTCAGCAGAATATAATCAATTTTTTGAGCGGTAATATCAAATCCTGATTCCGCTTTCTTGTAATTGTAAAAAGGATCACTTACAATAGTTTTGTCCTTATACGTGAACAAAAAACAGTTTTGTCCTAAGAATTGTATTTTCATTTTAAATTTATTTTTTTGTTAATGACTGTACACTTTTTCCGTACAAAGCACGTCCGGTACATACATCCGGTACAGTAACCCGGCTTGTGAACAGAATCAGTACAATCTGGAAAATCATAGGTCCTCCACCGGTATCAGCGATAAATAAGAAATGATCTTATCATACAGTAGTGTATTTTTCATATCATTGAAGGAAAAGACTTATTTCGGGGAAATTTATCCTCAATCAGATTGAGTTTGATCCCATGTTCCAGATACGCTTTACAACCATCTAAAACGGTAGTAAAGCCCCCTGTATTATCATTGACCGTCTTTAAAAGATCTTCTCCAGTCTGGCTGAATCCATAACTTTTAATCACGACAAGAGTTCCTTTTTCCATTGCTGTGAATTCATAGTCTACCTTTGCCGAAGGCTCTCCCCATTCAGTTTTAATGAGCTGGTTTTGAATAATCTGATGAACTTTCACTTCGGATTTTACTCCATACATTTCCCATTCCCAGATCACTGTTTTACCTTCTTCTAATTTTCCGGTCGATTTTGTAAACCAGAAATGCGTAGTTACTTCAGGGTTGATGAATGCATTAAACACATCCTCAACCGGTTTTCTGATAAGCATCTGAGCTTCAACATAAATATTAGAACTCATACATTATATTAGATTTAGTTAAAATAGATTTAGTCCAGCCGCCGTAAGAACAGCCATGACAAACGTCATGATTCCAACCTGCTTTAAATACTGATCTAATTCTTTAGGCTCCTTTACCGACATAATATTTCTTCTCAGCTTTGCCAACGGGAACAGCAGGATCATTACGATGAAAACATAATAATTCTGAGCCTGTATAAATCCGTTTACTCCTAAAAAGATAAGGATCAGCACCAAAGGAAGCTGCAACAGGATCATTTCATAGATCATTGCATTTTTGAACCCGATTCTCAAGGCAAAGCTATTCTTTCCTGACAGCCTGTCGCTTTCAATATCCCTCATATTGTTAAGGTTAAGGACCGCCATACTCATCATTCCAATGGCTGTTCCAGGCAACAACATATCCCAGCTGAACGTTTTTGTAAAAAGAAAATAACTTCCACATACAGAGACAAGCCCAAAAAAGATAAATACGAAGATATCTCCCAATCCCATATATCCATAAGGCTTTTTACCTACTGTATATCCTATAGCTGCCAAAATACAAGCTACCCCGAGTCCTATGAAAATATAAAATTCATTCATATACTCAGGAATGAAAGCAACATACAACAGGGCTATGGTAGCAATGAAAGATAATGCTGAAAAAAGGATCACAGCACTTTTCATCTGTTTTGCGGTAATTTTTCCAGAGGCTACAGCTCTTGCTTCTGCTTCGTTGATTCTTTTGGCATCGGTTCCTTTTACCCCATCTCCATAGTCATTGGCATAGTTTGATAAAACCTGATACAGAAGGGTTACTAAAAGGGCCAGAGCCAATATTCTCCAATCCCAGGTTCCTCCTTCTCCATAAAGCCTCCACTTTGCAATGAAAGCTCCCATAATAATTCCGCTCAGCGAAAGCGGCAGTGTTCTGAGCCTCGCGGCTTTAATCCAATCCGTCATAATTTGTATAATGTAAAATGTATGATGTACAATGTAAGCGTTTAATATGTTGAATAATCAATACAGGCAACATTGTACTTTCTACAGTTTAAGATATCCATTGATCTTCTCCGAAGTTAGGTTTTCTTTTTTCAAGGAAAGCATTTCTTCCTTCTTTAGCTTCTTCCGTCATATAGGCCAAACGGGTTGCTTCTCCTGCAAAAACCTGCTGTCCTACCATACCGTCATCGGTAAGGTTCATTGCAAATTTCAGCATTCTGATGGAAGTCGGAGATTTTGCTAATATTTCCTGGGCCCATTCATAGGCTGTATCTTCCAATTCTGCATGAGGAACAACTTTGTTCACCATTCCCATTTCAAAAGCTTCCTGAGCGGAATAGTTTCTTCCTAAAAAGAATATCTCACGGGCTTTTTTCTGTCCTACCATTTTAGCAAGATAAGCAGATCCATAGCCCCCGTCAAAACTTGTTACATCAGCATCCGTTTGTTTAAAGATGGCATGTTCTTTACTTGCCAGTGTCAAATCACATACGACATGAAGTGAATGACCACCCCCTACAGCCCATCCCGGAACAACGGCAATCACCACTTTCGGCATAAAACGAATCAAACGCTGAACTTCCAGAATATTTAAACGGTGTCTTCCGTCTTCACCTACATAGCCCTGATGGCCTCTTGCCTTTTGGTCACCTCCACTACAGAAAGCCCATCCTCCGTCCTTAGGACTCGGCCCTTCTCCTGAAAGCAAAACAACACCTATGGAAGCATCTTCGTAGGCATCATAAAAAGCGTCATATAACTCTGAGGTTGTTTTAGGTCTGAAAGCATTGCGTATCTCCGGTCTGTTGAAAGCAATTCTTGCTACTCCATTACATTTTTTATAGGTAATATCTTCGTATTCTCTGGCGGTTTTCCACTCAATCATCGTATAAAAATTTTTCTCAAAGATACGGAATTACAGAGAATTTTTAAGGTGAAATTTACCGATCTCTTCTACAAAAAACACATAATTTTTTTATTTCCAAAAAGCAAAAACCGGAACACGTGTGTTCCGGTTTTATGAATTATTTTCTATAAAAGCGATTATTTTGCTTTAGCACTAAGCTCAGCTTCTTTAGCTTTCATTTCTTTAATTTTATCAACGTTTTTAGTTACTACATAGATTTCTTTTAATGTTGTAACAGCATCAAGACTTGTTGGCGCAGCTTTATACCAAGCTTCAGCAAATGGTAATGCCTTAGCAAATCTTTCTCTTCTTGCATCAATCAATTTGGAAGCCTCATCCGGCTTATCTTTTCTTAACGCATTGATATCAGTTACAATTTTAGCATCATCGCCGATCGTTGTGTATACTAAATTCTGATAGGCATCCGAAAAATTAGGTTTAATCTCTATTGCTTTTTTGAATGATTCAAGAGCATCAGCAACAGTAGCAGGGTCTTTAGCCTGCATTACTCCAAGATTATACCAGTTGGTTGCATCATTAGGATTTTTAGCTAACTGCTCCTTTAGAGTGGTTACAAACTTATCTGTGTTTCCAGACTGGAAGTATGCTGTACTTTGAGCTTCTTTAAGTTTAGCATTGTTTGGAAACTTTGCCAATCCTTTTTCAATGATAGCTACAGCTTCATTTCCTTTTTTAGCATTAAGAAGTAAAGTAGCCAACGTTTCATATAAATCCGGCTCTATACTCTGAGACTGCTCTGTTTTGAAATCTGAATAATCAGAAGTCTTTTTCATAAGCTCCCAGCTTGCTTTATCCAAAGTTACTACCTGTCCTGATTTTTTTTCTTTTGCAGTATAAGTAGTCTCTACTCCTGTAAAACCGGAGTTGATCAGATCTGTATATATTTTAATGGCAGCATCACTGTTATTAGCCAATGCATGGCTTAGTCCTGCATAATACATATACAACTTATTATCCTGACCATTTGCCTTCAACAATTCATAAACTTCCACAAACTTAGGTGCTGCAACTGTATAATTTTTTGCGTTATATGCATCCATTGCAGCTTTATTAGCCGCTTGAAGCTGGGCATTCACATCAGTTTTCTGTCCGAAAACAAAAGCAGATGCTACGATAGCCATACCTAAAATTAGTTTCTTCATAATAACTATTTTATATTTAATTGTACAATTTATTCTTCAGAATCAGAATTCTCATTTCCCTCTGTCGGAGTTTCATTTTCAGTCTGAGGTGGTGTATTGCTTTCCGGGTTATCAGTTACAATTTCGGATCCTTCTTCATTTTCTTCAGAATCATCTTCTACATCTTTATCCATTTCTACTTTTGCAATAGCTGCAATTTCGTCATTTTTCTTAAGGTTGATCAGTTTCACTCCCTGTGTATTTCTACCCATTACTCTCATTTCATCCATTCCCATTCTGATCGCAACTCCAGATTTATTGATGATCATCAATCCATCCTCGTCCGTTACATTTTGAATAGCGATCAGATTTCCTGTTTTTTCGGTAATGTTCAGGGTAATAACTCCTTTTCCTCCTCTGTTCGTAATTCTGTAGTCTTCTACCGCTGTTCTCTTTCCGTATCCTTTCTCAGACACTACAAGCACGGTTTCATTGTCAACATCATTCACAACAATCATACCAATTGCTTCATCCCCGTCTTCAAGGGCAATACCTCTTACTCCGATAGATCCTCTACCTACTTCTCTCACTTTTTCTTCCGGGAAACGGATACACTTCCCGTTTTTGGTAGCGATCATGATCTGGGAAGTACCGTTGGTAAGATAAGCGCCCAGTAACTGGTCATTATCTCTGATTTCAATGGCATTTACCCCATTTACCCTTGGTCTTGAGTAGGCTTCCAATGAAGTTTTCTTGATCGTACCGTTTTTGGTTACCATCACCACACTCATTTGATTGACATATTCGGAATCCTTCAGGTTATTGGTTCTGATGTAAGCTTTAATCTTATCATCCGGTTCGATGTTGATAAGGTTTTGTACCGCTCTTCCTTTTGCCGTTTTTGAACCTTCAGGAATTTCAAATACCCTTAGCCAGTAACATCTTCCTTTTTCTGTAAAGAACAGCATATACTGGTGGTTGGTGGCTGAAACGATATACTCAAGGAAATCTTCATCCCTTGTCGTTGCAGCTCTGTTTCCTACACCTCCTCTACTTTGAATTTTATATTCTGAAAGTGAAGTTCTCTTCACGTATCCGGCGTGCGAAATAGTAAGAACTACAGACTCATTAGGAATAATATCCTCGATAGACATTTCTCCTCCTGAATAATCTATTTCTGTTCTTCTTTCGTCACCGTATTTTTCTTTGATTTCAATTAACTCATCTTTGATGATCTGGAATCTTCTAGGTTCATTAGCCAGGATATCTTCCAAATTAGTGATCTCCTTCATGATGGCATCATATTCATCACGGATCTTATCAAGCTCCATTCCTGTCAAACGGGCCAACCTTAGATCTAGAATTGCCTGCGCCTGGATTTCCGAAAGCTCAAATGCTTCAATCAAGCCATCTTTTGCAGCCTGAGGGTTTGCACTGTGACGGATAATTGAAATGGCTTTATCTAATGAATCCTGGGTTCCGATCACCTTCATGAACCCTTCCAAGATATGAGCCCTTTCTTTCGCCTTCTTAAGCTCAAACTGAGTTCTTCTTACGATAACTTCATGTCTGTGCTCTACGAAATGATGAATGATATCTTTTAAGTTCAGCTGCTCCGGTCTTCCGTGTACTAAAGCAATATTGTTGACACTAAAAGAAGTCTGAAGCGCTGTGTACTTATACAGCAGGTTTAAGACCACATTAGGAATAGCGTCATTTTTCAGTTCATAAACAACACGAAGTCCTTTTCTGTCCGATTCATCTCTGATCTCATGGATACCGGGGATTTTATCATCTTTAACAAGCTCGGCAGTCCTGGCGATCATTTCAGCTTTATTAACCTGATAAGGAACTTCAGTTACAATAATTGCATTTCTGTTTCCGATTTCTTCAAAGTTAACTTTTGCTCTTAAAACAACTCTTCCTCTTCCTGTATGGAAAGCATCTCTTACCCCGTCATAGCCATAGATGATCCCTCCTGTAGGGAAATCCGGAGCAATGATATGCTGCATGAGCTCATCAATAGTAATTTCTTTATTATCGATATAAGCACAGATCGCATCTACCGATTCGGACAGGTTATGAGGCGCCATATTGGTAGCCATACCTACTGCAATACCTGAAGTACCGTTCACCAGGAGGTTCGGAACTTTAGTTGGCATTACTGTCGGCTCCTGTAAACTGTCATCGAAGTTGTTCTGGAAATCAACCGTTTCCTTATCAAGGTCTGAAAGAACCTCATCAGAGATCTTTTTTAATCTTGCCTCGGTATAACGCATTGCTGCCGGCGGATCACCATCCATGGAACCGAAGTTACCCTGCCCATCCACCTGGGGATAACGCAAACTCCAGTCCTGAGCCATTCTCACCATTGCATCATATACAGAGGAATCTCCGTGGGGGTGATATTTACCCAAAACATCCCCAACAATTCTCGCAGATTTTAAGTATTTTCTATTAGAAAAAACCCCTAATCCATACATACCATAAAGCACTCTTCTATGAACGGGTTTCAAGCCGTCTCTTACATCGGGTAACGCTCTTGAAACGATAACCGACATCGAATAATCGATATAAGACGACTTCATTTCATCAACAATGTTGATAGGAATTAGTCTTTCTCCTTCTTTTTGCATAAACAAATTTTATTATAATGATTGCCAGACCTTTAGCTGTACGTCTGAAAATTATTTATTTCGAATTTTTATTAACGGGCTAATTTACGAAAAAATTGCCGATTTTTGTTGTAGAATTTATCCAAAAAATCTTAAAAATTCATAAAATATGAGCGTATTAAGTATAACTTTCCATTGTACAAAACCTAACCTTGAAGAATGGGAAAATTATATTGATGAAACACTGGTTTTAATGACTGAAAACTTAATGGATGTCAATAAATATATCCTTTCCGAGGTCCACAGTGATTATATTGAAGAAGGCAAAAACTATAATCTGCTGTTGATCTTTGACAATGATGACTTAAGAGAAGATTTTATTAAGAGTGAACTTTTAAATATTACTGAAAGAATTGAGAAGAAATTCGGCCAGGAAGTCATGATCTTTAATACTTTTTTAAATCCGAAAAAGTCCAGATTTTAATACCAATACAAAAGCCCCTAAAAAGTGTCTAACTTTTTGGGGGCAGTCTAAAATATCAGGGCTTTTTTTATTTTACTATCTGTGGTGTCCGTGTCCGCGGCCTCTGTGATGGCGATGGCCTCCATCCTCATAAATATAAACTTTTTTAACCTGGCCCGGAGCATAATACCTTGCACTTCCGCCGTACACTTTTTTTGCCTGGCCCGGAGGAAGCCTTCTTCCATGATGCTCATGAACGATACAAGAGGTCAGCATAAGCATTACTGCGCCTGCTCCCATTACTTTAAACATACTTTTCATTATTTTCACTTTTTCAAACTTAGTTGTAAAAGATATCAATGTTAATGCCAAGTTATTTAAAAGCTTAAATTTAGAATGAAAGCCGATAAGGAGAAGTTACTCATTCATTACACTCTTTCACTTCTCTTTTCAAACATAATCAGATCCTTCCACTCCCCATTAAGTCTTCCTATTTTTTTTCGGATTCCCACCATCCGGAAACCGTTTTTCTGATGAAATTTGATCGACGTTTCATTTTCAGGGAAGATATGAGTCTGTAATGTCCAGAATCCGTGGTCTTCGCTGTCCAGAATCATCTTTTTAAGCAACACAGACCCCAGCCCACGCCCCTGATACTCTTTATCAAAATAAATACTCACTTCTGCCACTCCTTTGAAACATTCTCTTTTACTTACCGGTTTTAAAGCACACCACCCCACTACTTCATTAGTCTCATTCTCCAATACCCAGCGGCAGTCATTGAAGTATTCCATACTCCAGGCTTCAGCAGTAGGTACTTCTGTTTCTAAAGTGGCAATACCACTATCTACTCCTTGTCTGAAAATTTCCAACACCTTTGCCTCATCACTGGGAAGCATTTCTCTTAATTCGTAATTCATTGTAATTAATGGTATTTTCTTTTAATTTTTCTTTTGATTCTTGAATAATGAGTCTGCTTGCTTTTTTCGTCCTGAGAAACGACACTGATATTCCCATCCACTTCCAGAACAGAAAGCTTTACATCCTGTATATTTTCAATCCCGTGTTCCCTTATTGCCTCTTCCAATTCACTTTCCGTAATTTTCACACGATTAAGAGCTGCCTGATCTGCAACTCCGTCTCTGATAAGAATTACCGGCTCGTCTTCCATAAAAGTCTGAAAAGAAGGACTGGAAAACATCAGTCTTTTTAAAATGAAATTGGCCGCAAACAGAACCAGTGCAGCAATAATCCCGCCTTGTAAGGAGGTATCCGGACCTACCATTGCATTCTGAACAGCATTTGAAATCAGCAACAATAATACAACATCTCCCGCGTTGAGCTGGGAAAGCTGATTTTTGCCAAACAAACGAATGGCGGCCACCATGAAAAGGTAAACGCAGAGGGAACGGACAGCAACGTTAAGAATAGGATCCACGGAATGTTTTTTATCTGCTCAAATGTATTGATTTTTTGTTATTGTATTGACGTGTTGGAATAAATATGTTGCCCGTTGCCGGCTGACAGTTGAGAGCTTAGAAGATGTTTAATGGTATGAGATTTGACCGTTTCCCTGAAATTATCATTTAAAAATGAAAAAACAATTATTTTTATATCTGAATATCCTGCTGCTTTGTGTCGCTTGTGAAAAAAAGCAACCCAAGGCAATCCCTTCTGATAAAGCTATTGCCATAAAAGTAAATGAGCTCTACACAAAGTACGGCCAGTCTAATGAAGCGATTTACAACCAGCCTGTTCCTGATGATTTATTTTCCCAGGATCTGAAAAAGGCTTTGGAGGATGCCATCAAGGCTTCGAAAGCAGATATTGAAAAAGTAAAGAGCAGTGATCATCCTGATGAGAAACCTTTGGTATTTGAAGGCGCTATTTTTTCCAGTTTGTATGAGGGATTTACAAGTTATAAAATCAAGTCCGTTACGATAAAGGATAAAAGAGCCCAGGTATTGGTAGCGTTTGAATATAACATGGCTTCACCGAAAGTGACCTGGAGCGATACCATACACCTGACCGATACAGAGAAAGGATGGAGAATAGATAATATTACTTTTGATAAAACAGGAAATTCTAAAGACCTTGCAGCAAGGCTTACGGATTTTGTACAAAGTACCCGTTAATAAAAAAACCGCTTCCAGGAAGCGGTTTAATTTTTTATGGACATTGAACGATTGGAATTTCGCTGCAAAAAACTTTATTTGCCCATTCGCAATACGTACAATATTGTTTTGGCTGCCCTCCGTACACTGACTTCAAATCGGTCTTCGTCAGTTTCTTTAAATTTTTCATATAGTTTTAATTTTATGGTTTTGTAAAATTATAACGAATTTCATCCTAATTTATTACAGGTTTATATTCTGTTTTTATAAAATTTACATCTATAACATCAAATTAAAACAGATTCAAAATTATCTGACTGAAACGATTAAAGCAAGATATACGTTTTTGATAGCTTTCTCCCTATTATCTGTTATGGATCTCCACTGTTACAGGCATTACATAGGTATAGGCTACCATATTTTCACTGAGCTTTTTGCGGTCTACCCTATAATCAAGTTCGCTTAAAACAGTTTCAATTTCTTTGTTTACACTTTTGCAGTCGCCCTTAGAATGAACATTTACTATTTTTCCGTTTTCTGAAATATCGAATTTTACAACTGAATTGATTGTTCCTTGTTTATAATCAGGGTTCGTAAGATCAAAATTGGCTTCCAATTTATTTCTTATATCATTAAAAGTTTCATTCTTATTCAGCTGAATTTCCTGGATGGTATTATGATCGGTAATTTGTGCTTTAATCGTATTCATGACGGCAGCAAATCCACACACGAAAAATGAAGCAACTAATATCTGAATTTTATTTTTCATAACTGTTTGGTTTTAAATATTATACTAACCTTATTTGGTATCTCTTAACCAAAGTTATTAAAAATAATTCATATTAATTTCACATTCAATTAACATTGAGTTAACATTAAAATGTAATCAACTGATTTACAGTGCTATAATTTTTAAAAATAACTGAAAATTTAATATTGGAAGTGGCTTTATGAGCAAAATATAAACTGTTGAATTACAAAATAGCCTATAAAATTCAGTTTCTTATTGTCACTTTTATGAACCGGAAATGCGAGAAATTCGGGTTTCAATGAAAATAAAAAAAGAATCTGCTTTCGCAAATTCTTTTGTATAGTTAGGTTGATATTCTTACTCCAGTTCCCTCTTCAAAAACTTTCCTGTCAAGCTTTTCTTCGACTTCACAATTTCTTCAGGAGTTCCCTGTGCTACGATCTGTCCGCCATATTTTCCTCCTTCAGGGCCTACATCAATGATATGGTCTGCCAGTTTAATAACATCCATATTATGTTCAATGATAATGAATGAGTTTCCGAGCTCTACCAGCTGATTGATGGCATCCATCAGGATTTTAACATCTTCAAAATGAAGTCCTGTTGTTGGCTCATCAAGGATATAGAGGGTATTTCCTGTTTGTCTTTTTGCCAGTTCGGTGGCTAACTTGATACGCTGTGCCTCCCCTCCGGAAAGGGTCGTTGACTGCTGTCCTAAAGTGATATATCCCAATCCTACATCCTGTAATGTTTTTACTTTCGCAAAAATCTTAGGAATCGGCTGGAAGAATTCTACCGCTTCATCAATCGTCATATCCAATACATCGGAAATAGATTTTCCTTTGTAACGAACTTCCAGGGTTTCTCGGTTGAAACGTTTTCCGTTGCAGGTTTCACAGTGAACATACACATCCGGAAGGAAATTCATTTCGATGACCTTTAATCCGCCGCCCTGGCAGGTTTCACATCTTCCTCCTTTTACGTTGAATGAAAATCTTCCAGGTTTATACCCGCGGATCTTGCTTTCCGGCAACTCTGCAAAAAGGTTTCTGATATCGGTAAACATTCCTGTGTACGTGGCAGGATTGGAACGGGGTGTTCTTCCGATAGGCGTCTGATCTACATCTACAATTTTATCAATATTATCAAGTCCTTCAATCTTTTTATAAGGCAAAGGTTCCTGAACCGCTCTGTAGAAGTGCTTGTTAAGGATTGGATATAATGTTCCGTTAATCAGGGAAGATTTTCCACTTCCTGAAATTCCGGTCACTACCACGAGTTTCCCCAAAGGAACATCCAGGGTTACATTTTTAAGATTATTTCCTGTAGCTCCCTTTAATACTATATTCTTTCCGCTTCCTGCTCTTCTTTCCGCTGGAATTTCAATTTTTCGTTTTCCATTGATATACTGAGCCGTAATGGTATCTGCTTTCAATAGGTCTTTGGGTTTTCCCTGCCAAAGAATTTCGCCGCCAAATTTACCTGCCTTCGGGCCGATATCAAGAACCTCATCGGCTTCCAGAATCATATCTTTATCATGCTCTACAACCAATACCGAGTTTCCGATATCTCTAAGATTCTTCAAAGAATGAATCAGCCTCTCATTATCTCTCTGGTGAAGCCCGATACTCGGTTCATCAAGGATATACAATACATTTACCAGCTGAGATCCAATCTGTGTTGCCAGGCGGATCCTTTGGGATTCTCCTCCGGAAAGGGTCTTTGAACTTCTGCTCAGGCTTAGATAATCCAAACCGACATCCAGCAGGAACTGAAGTCTGGTTTCGATCTCCTTTAAAATTTCATGAGCAATAATTTTATTTTTTTCCGAGAATTTATCTTTAACGTCCGCCAGCCATTCTTTTAAATCGGCTAAGCTTAAAGCGTTTACCTCGGCAATATTTTTTCCGTCTATTTTAAAGCTTAAACTTGACGGCTGAAGACGTGTTCCGTTACATTCCGGACATGTTTCTTCGGTGGTAAAGTGTCTTTCCAGCAAAATGGCCTCGTATGATTCCCTTTCCTCAATAATCTCTTCCATAAAAGGAATTAAACCGTCAAAACCGATTTTTATTTTCTTGGTAATCCCTGCATATTTCAGATCCTTATTAAATTCTTTGTGGCAGCCATTGTATATATAATCCAATGCTTCTTCCGGGATGTCCTTAAATGGTGTAGTCAGTCCTAATCCAAAAATTTCAAGAATATTTTTTATCTGGGACAGAATCCATTTGTTGGATTTAATATCTTCCAACGGCAGCAGTCCTCCCTGATTGATGGATAACTTGGGATTATCAACAAAGTAATCTGTGTTGATCTTTTTAATGGTTCCCAGTCCTTTACAATTCGGGCAGCTTCCTTTCGGAGAGTTGAATGAAAATGTATTGGGTTCAGGGAGTGCTAAAGAATGCCCTGTTTCAGCATCCATCAGGTTTTTCGAGAAATATTCGATATCGGTACTCCCCAGTTTTTGAATTCCTATAATCCCCTCACCCATTTCCATGGCCGTACGCAGTGACTTTTCCATTCTGGCTTCTGAAGCATTTTCTCCAATGATCCAACGGTCGATAACAATGTCGATATCATGGGTTTTGTAACGGTCAAGTTTTAAATCATACTCAATATCCTGTAGTTCTCCATCAATTCTTGCCTGTCCATACCCTTTTTTAGCCATCTGTACGAAAAGCTCATGATAATGGCCTTTTCTGGATCGTACAACAGGAGCCAATAGCATAATTTTTTCTCCTTTGTAGTTTTCCTTAATGGTTTCAAGAATCTGGTCCTCGGTATAGCTTACTAATTTCTGCCCTGTCGTTAAAGAATAAGCATCCGAAACCCTGGCATACAAAAGACGGAGGAAATCGTATAATTCAGTAACCGTTCCCACCGTGGAACGTGGATTTTTATTGGTTGTTTTCTGCTCAATGGCAATGACAGGTGAAAGTCCTTCTATTTTATCAACATCGGGACGCTCCAGCCCGCCCAGAAACTGGCGTGCATATGCAGAGAATGTTTCGATATACCTACGCTGGCCCTCTGCAAAGATTGTATCAAAGGCTAGTGAAGATTTTCCACTTCCGGAAAGTCCGGTAATTACCACCAGTTCGTTTCTCGGAATTTTAACATTAATATTCTTTAAATTATGTTCACGGGCTCCGTAAACTTCTATATATTCTGTTGATTTGCTCATAATTCAGAGTGATCTTGCCTGAAAATCACAACGTGCAAAATTACGGAATTTTATGGAATTTTATTAACCGTAAAACGTATAAAAATTGAATCCCTGGTAAATTTAACGTATTAAGCTCCCTGCAGGAAATCTATCAAAATATTTTGCGGATTTCTCCCGTAAATAAAAAAGACCGATACAGCGTATATCGGTCTTTCTATCCTTTACAAAGCCTTTTTTTATCAAAGACCTTTTTAATTTTACTTTACATATCCTGGAATTCAATATCTTCGTTGACTATTCTCACCAGGTATTCAATACCGTCTATTGCTTTGGCAATGATCTGGTTCCTAAGGATATTGGCCATATTTTCCCAATATGCTCTTCCATAAAAAGAATAATTCTGAGGTACAATTTCCACTTCCACTGTTCTCACAAAACCTTCTTTAGGCTTGTTGCTGATCATGGTTCCCCTTCTTACTCTTACTTCCTTCATTTCATCTTTCAGAACCATTCTGCAATAGTTTTTAACGTCTTCAAGTGAAATGATCTTATCTCTTGTTGTCAGTGCATATTTATAAGCCTGGATACTGTCTGTCCCCTTTTGTTCTTCAGCTCCTCCTAAAGTTTCGGTAAGCAGAATTATAGTCTGCGACTTCAGCTGGTTAGAAAGCTCAGTTCCCGGGCGCATATGATTCGCCAGGGTACAGTGTGTGATCCAAAAAGAAGCATAGGTATGGTCTGTTTTTTCTACAGGTTCCATAATAACATAATTCAGTTCCTGCCTGATATTTCTTTTGGCATTGTTCACTTTCTGCACCATTGACTTCATTTTGTCGGACATTTCACTGAGAACACCTTTTACATTATCCCTGTTGAGAAGGGAAAAAGCAGCAATTTCATCTCTGGTCAGCTCCAGTACGTTAGCGATCATATCCACAGCATTTCTATTGGTGAAACGTTCCATACCTCCTTTTCTTACCGTATACAAGCCTTTTTTAAGATCGTCGGCAGGGGTAAAAGGAATTTCTGTATATTTTCTTCCGTCTCCGTCCTGAACCTCATCTACATACAGAAAATGTTCACCTTCATCAGTTACCAGAGGAATATTGTTTCCCATAATGTCTAAACTGTATTCTGTTTTCTTCCAGCCTCTGTTGTAGATTGGGAATGCATTCAATACAAATGAGAAATTATCGAGGATTTCAGCAGAAAACTGAGGCGGGAATTCAAAGGTAAGCCAGAGGTATTTCTTATTTTCAATGTATTTTACAATCTCTTCTTTTCCCTGAAGGAACTCAAGGTTCTGGGGAAGCTGTCCGGGTTCTGAAAACAGACTTTGGGAGATTCCTGTAACTTCTATGAATTTGTGGCGGTAAATACTTTTAATATCCTCAATGACTTTATTGCGGATAGACTGCTCCCTGAACATCTGTTCGTAGCCGTCCGGCTGATTTTCTGTAAGGTAGCTCAGCCCTTCTCTCACAAATAAAGGATTCCCACTACTGGAAACGGTAATATAAGGGAGAAGTTTATATACAAAATCCAGATGTTCAAAAGCCGGATTGGAACAGAAAACGCTCAAATATTTCGGGAAATTTTCATACGTATATTTGCTTACATCAACTCCCACCGTAATTTTTCTGTAATCTTCAGGTTTTCCGGGAAATCTGGCAATAGGAATTTTGTTGAAACGGTCATCTATACTGTAACAGGTATTTCCCACCAACATGATGGAAGTATGAACTTTATTGATTCTTACATTCCCAACCGGGGTAAAAGGGATATTCAGCTGTTTATCCGATTCTGATTTTATCGTGGATGTCATCTGCTTACGGAAGAAAAACTCTGTATGCTCCAGCAAGACTTCAGAAGACTCATAAGGCTGTGTAAAAGCAACTGCATGAGCCGGTATCGGATGAGTATAGATAGACGGGGTAAGAAGTTTGGCCAGTTTTTCTAAAGATACGGGCATTTACCGTCTGAATTTCATTATTTGCTTTAAAAACCTCTGTACTGAATGCATCTATCAGCAGTTTTACAAACGGGTCTAAAGACTGCGGGCTTTTCAGTCCCCAGACTTTAGTGGCATTCTGAAGCATTCTGGCTTTTACAGATTCTTTTGAATAAATATTTTGATCTAAATTCATAAATTTTTGGTGCTGTTAAAAAAAGAGATTTAATCAATAGACATCGGACTGAGGAACAATTCCGTTGAAAAACTGAAACGTTCCCCCGTTGCCTCCATTTTTGCATTGATGGCAATTCTTACTTTCTTTTTAATTTCTGTGTGTTCTTTAGTATCGTAGCTGTGTTCTACAAACTGGATATGGGCTTCCACTTGCGGCTGTACAATGCGGGGTTCATATTCCTGGATTTGTCTTTTAAGACTTTTTATAAAAACACTTTCCCAGATGGCACTTGTCACTCCGTTATCAAACTCAAGGTTCCAAACGTCATTGCCATAGTTTTCATCATATCTGTTTTCTCCCTTTTTAGTGGTGATCAGCAGCATAATATTGTGGGCTATACTCTCTCCCATATCGCAGGTATCGATACTTCCGCCTTCGGTCATCAAAGTAGACGGCACAAAAGGCATTCTGTAATTTGGTGTATCCATAGTCAACTTCTTAATTTTTTACTTCATGGTCAGGTTTACTTAAAACGAAATACCAAAATACACATTTTCACTAAATAATTGTTATACTCCATTAAAATATTATTCAAAAAGAAGGGACTTTCCATTCAGTTGGAAAGTCCCTAAACTATTATCTCCGGAT
This sequence comes from Chryseobacterium sp., assembly GCF_022869225.1. NCBI lineage: Bacteria > Pseudomonadati > Bacteroidota > Flavobacteriia > Flavobacteriales > Weeksellaceae > Chryseobacterium > Chryseobacterium sp. The sequence continues at coordinate 28,902 of NZ_JALIHL010000001.1, forward strand.
CTTGTTCCGTCCTATTTTTTCCTGTTAATAAAATAATACACGGGAAGTCCCAACAGAACCAGTACGAATCCCGGCCATGTATACTGTTGTTTATAGATTAAAAGTAAAATACAGAATCCTGTTCCGATCACTAAATAAATCACCGGAGTGACGGGATAAAGCCAGGTTTTATACGGCCTTTCAAGGGCAGGCTGTTTGATTCTTAAATAGATCACTCCGAAAACGGTAATCATATAAAACAATACAATCACAAATGAGATCATGTCCAGTAAATTTCCGTACTGTCCGCTCAAACATAGAATGGAGGCCCAGATTCCCTGCATCCACAAGGCATTTTCAGGAACTTCATTTTTATTGTTTTCAATTGCAGATGTAAAGAACATTCCGTCTTTTGCCATGGTTTGAAAAACTCTTGCTCCAGCTAAAATAAGTCCGTTATCACACCCAAATGTGGAGATCATGACCAATAAAGCAATAATAATCGTCCCTGCGCTCCCAAAAATATTCTGAGATGCGGCTACTGCCACCCTGTCGTTAGCTGCAAAAGCAATTCCCTCTCTGTCCAATGCATTTAGATACACAAAATTGACCGCGATATATAGAATCATTACTGCAGAAGTCCCGAAAATCATTGCCTTAACCACATTTTTCCTGGGATTGTCAATTTCCCCGGAAACAAATGTTACACTTTCCCAGGCTACAGAACTAAAAACAGAACCAACCATTGCGGCAGCTATCCCACCCATCAATGTCATTCCACTAATGGGTTCCCAGCCTTCTTTAAGAAAATTACCGCTAAGATCTTTCTTAAGATTACTGAACGAATCCGTACCCAAGCTGAAGTTTTCCGCCATATGCGAAAAATCTACCAGTATAAACCCTAGAGCAATAAGGCCCAGCAGCGCAATAATTTTAGAACCTGTAAATATATTCTGAAGGAGTTTTCCACTTTCCACTCCCCTTGTATTGATATAAGTAAGCAGGAGAATTACTGCTATGGCCAGAATCTGTATCCATGTAATTTTGAATTCCCCGCTTTGAAAAATAGGGGCAGCATCATTAAGCGATGGAATCAGGTAAGCTGTAAATTTTCCAAAAGCCATGGCTACAGCAGCAATGGTTCCGGTCTGGATTACAGTAAAAAGACCCCAGCCGTAGAGAAATCCCATTTTCTTACCGAAGATTTCTTTCAGATAGGTATATTGGCCTCCGGCTTTCGGAAACAGTGCGGAAAGTTCGCCATAACTTATTGCCGCAGCTACGGTCATAATCCCTGTTATAATCCATACCACGATAAGCCAGTATCCTGATCCGAGATTACGCATCATGTCAGCGCTTACAATAAAGATCCCACTTCCGATCATAGACCCCATTACCAGCATAATGGCGTCCCAGAGTTTTAATTTTTTTGCATAGTCAAGTATAGGCGTCAAATATAAAAAAATAAGCCTTTGATTTTAAATATTATTGAAAAATAACCAAAGCACATGTTTTTTATCAACTTTTTATTTATTTATGATTCAATTTTAATTAGTACTTTTGAAAAAAATAATAAAAATGAAATTCAAAGCGATCGTATTTGCAGCAGCAATAAGTGCTTCCACTCTGGCTTTCGCCCAGGAAGTAGGACCTCCCGCAGGAAAGGCTTTGGCAGGTGATACTTATGGAGCCGGAGTTGCCAGTGGAGTTGAATCTAAGGCAGTCACAGCAGATATACTCAGTAAGCAGCTTAAAAAAGAAAATAAAAAACTGGAAAATGTTGCCATCAAGGGTAAAGTAACTGATGTATGTGAGAAAAAAGGATGCTGGCTTACCATTCAAACTGATGATAATTCCAAATTTTTCGTGAAAATGAAGGATTATGCGTTTTTTGTACCGACTGCTTTAAAAGGTAAAAATGTAGTATTGGAAGGAAATGCAGAAAGAAAAGTAACTTCTGTGAACGAGCAGAAACATTATGCTGAGGATGCAAAAAAGCCCCAGTCTGAAATTGACGCGATTACCCAACCTAAAGAGGAGATCAGATTTTTAGCCAGCGGAATTAAAGTAGTTAACTAATCTGTAAAAATGATATAAAAAAGCAGCAGTCTTATTTTTTAAGCTGCTGTTTTTTATTTATACCTGAATTATTTAATTTTTTCTCTTTTTCGAACATAACAGGATAAATCGGCAGAAAGTCTACGTCGGATAAAATTCCGTCTTAAATCCGCCCCATGCTTCTCCTTCAAATACCTGATTCACTTCCATGGTCTATTCAGGTTTGAACCTTAAGGCTATTATTTGTCCCATTCCCATTAATAGAAATAGCATGCAGATCAGTATCTTTTTCATACGGATAGCTGTTGAATTATTTTTTCTTAAGCAGAGATCCCTGGCAAGCCCATTGCGACCCCTGATCATTGTAATTGATAGATAATAAAAGCCTCGCAGTATGTTTGCGAGGCTTTAGTATAGCTAAACAGTTTAGAAATACGGTTAATCTTCAATGGTAAATTCTGCAGGGGCATCCAGTTTTGGATATTTAGTCACAGAAATAAATTTCTTCCCGGTACAATCCACTTCCAGCCAGCCTTTTCTTTTTTTCACATCTCCTACTTCCATTACAAAAGGTACAAATGAGATCTCATCTTTTCCTTCTTCGATCATTTCCCTGTACTGCACGGCAATATCCAGAATACATTCATGATCCGTATTCAGTTTTACATTCCTGTAAATGATATCAAAATGGGTTTCTCTGTTTTCCGGGATTTCAAGATAGTGTTCCCATCCTGTAGTATCGGAATTCAGTTCGCTGATGGCCTTCAGGGCATAATAAAGCGCAATGGTATAATATTTCCTTGTTCCTTTTCTGTTATAATCATCTGCAAAATGGCCGCCTTCAAATAAAATCGTTGGCATTCCGGCTTTAATAAAGTTGTCACCAGTAGACGTCGGATAGAATTCATCAGAATATCTTCCAATCTGATCAGGAATCATTTCTTTTAAATGGCTGTAAACACTCCCGATGACGGCCATACATTTTTTTCTGTTTTCCGTCACGGTACGTTCAACATTTTCAGAAGGTGCCAAAAAGGAAAGTGTAGCCGGATGTATACCATCTGTTGTAAAAATTGTTCTCTGCTCATGCAGGTTCAGGGCATAGTCATATTTTTTAGAGGCAACAGCTTTTTTAAGAAACTTAATCTCTTTGCTCGCTTCATTGTGAAAATCCCGGTTCAGATCAATATCCGCAGCATTCAGTCTGGCCCACTTTTCCGATCCGTCAGGATTCAGCATAAAAATAAAATCAAGACTTATTTTACTGAACAGATCTTCCTTCATTTCGGGAGCCTTATCCAAGCTTACCAATAGATCAAGCATAGCGTGAGTGGCATTGGATTCATTTCCGTGCATCTGTGACCAGGCCAAAACATGGATACTTCCTGTCCCGATGCTTAACTGGTAAATAGGTTTCTCTAAATACGATGTTCCGATCTCCTGAATATAATCGCTGAGATTGGTCTGCAGGTAATAAAATAATTTTTCAGGGGAAATATAACGATTAGGAAAATCAGAGTTTGGAGAATAGATCTGTTCGAAATTCATTTTATAAATTATTTACAAGAGTCAAATTTAACCATTTTTAGCCTAAAAAAATAAATTAACATCTGTAAATAGTCTCAAAACGGGAAAATTTGCAGTTTACATATCTGTCATCACTATTTTACAGGAGTTAAATTTGCGGATTGTAAAGTGGAGTTAGTAAGTTAACATCTGTAACATTGCTAAACAGGACGAACTGACAAATTGTCTGTGGATAAAATTGTGGATTGCGGATAATTTAATATCATGCATTCAAAGAATTAATTTTCAGCACTTTACAAAATCTATCTCAATTGTATTTTTAATAATACTTGAAGTGTAAAAAAGGCTTAAATGAAGTATTTGAGGGTTATTTTATTAAACATTATAATGGTGGATAACTAGGTTTTATATGTGCTTATACAAATGTAAATTGATAGAAATATTGGGATGTATCAAAAAAACTGACATTGTAGTCTTTTTTTAGGTCATCCAGATACCTCAAAAATCTGTTGAGCGATATAGCAGTTATTTATTGGTAAAAGAAGCCTTGCATCGGCTTAAAATGGAGTTTTTACATCAGTAATTTACGATTGTAATGCCCATAAAATCCTATTTAAAGGCTATTTAATATAAATTTATTCTCATAACAGAAATGTAACCTATTACCAATGTAAATTAACGTTTTTAGCTTGGTCTTTTACCTTTATAGTCCTTTAATGGACTATGATTTACATTTTTAAACAAGTTATATTGCAAAATAATACATCATAGCAGCTTACCGGATTAGATTAATAACAGGTCATATAACAATTGTAATTTAGCCATACTATATTGATTGATAGACAGATTGGATTCATTTACATTTGTATACCCATTAAACCCTCATTTATTTACATTTGTATTTTGCATTTGTAAATTATATTCTTTACATTTGTAAAATAATAATTGACTTATTTTTTATGAGTTTAAATGAGAGAATTTCAAAAGTTATAGAGTATTCCCATCTTACTCCATCTGAGTTTGCCGATGAGATCGATGTACAGCGTTCTTCGATTTCGCATATTACTTCCGGAAGAAATAAACCGTCTCTGGAATTTATCATAAAAATAAAATCACGATTCCCTGAACTTCTTTGGGATTGGCTGGTTACCGGAGAAGGTGAAATGCTGAAATCAGAACTTCCCGAAACAGCTGAACATGAAAACGGATATAACGAGGAGGAAAAAGGAAAACCAACTCCTCTGCCCGATCTCTTCACCATGATGAATGATGATGACGAGTTCGGATCTGATGAGACAGAGCTTCCAAAAGAGGGTCCCGGAGAATCGTTTATACCGTCCAAGGATAAAGCGCAGGAACAAATATCCGATTCTCAGCGATTAGAAAATTCAGCAGATCATATTTTGAGTCAAGTAATTGGTAATCAGTCTAATAAAATAAAGCGGATTGTTTTGTTCTATGAAAACGGAAAATTTGAAAGTTTTGAGCCATAAAAAACCTGACCATAGAATAATGGGCAGGCTAAAAAATATTTGAAGAAAACTAAAGCTATTGCTTTATTATTTTAAAAATTTTGAGGATCTGCCCCGGACCATTTTCAGGTGTTATCAGGAGCAGCCAAAATTTATCAAATTAAATTGGGGTAAAACTATAGAGGACAGGATTAGTATACTTTGCCAAAAGTATAAAACGATCCATAAGAAATATTTTCATGTCTTAGTTTTTTGTAATTAACCAAATATAGTAAATTAAAATCAAATCAACACAATAAATGTTTTTATTTTATTATTTATTCAATAAATTTAACAATTAGTATCATTATTATTAATACAATATACGGGTCTGACCGGGAATATCTATTTTTTATTAAGTTGCCACAAAATAAAAGGCCCGCATACTGCAGGCCTTTTCATACTTCAATTAAGTAAGTCTTATTTTTTCTTCTTTCCAGCTCTTTCTTGATAAGCCCTAATTCCCTTCCGGTCTGTCCGGCTACAGAAGTGTTTTCCCGAGCTCTTCTTGTAAGGTAGGGTACAACATCTTTTACCGGACCATACGGAAGATATTTCGCCACGTTATAGCCTTTATCCGATAAATAAAAGGTAATATTATCACTCATTCCGTAAAGCTGTCCGAAATAAACATGAGGATTACCGTTTTCCAGGGATTTAGTTTTCATTTTATCCATGATCAGCTCTGAAGAAATCTCATTATGAGTTCCGAAGAATGCAGACACTTTATCCAGGTGGTTCATCACAAAATCAATCCCTGCATTATAGTTTTTATCTGAAGCTTCTTTATTAGGCTGAATCGGATCTGCATATCCTTTTTCGGCAGCTCTGGCTCTTTCTTTTTCCATATAAGCACCGCGAACAATCTTATACCCGATAAAATAGTTCTTTTCTCTTGCTCTCTGAAGATTCGCTTCCATATATTCCAGCCTTCCTGTTCTATACATTTGGATGGTATTCCAAACGATCGGTTTTTCCTGGTTATATTTCTCCATCATCTCTTCACAAAGGTGGTCTGCTGCATCCTGCATCCATGTTTCTTCCGCATCTACCATTACCTTTTTATCATTTTCATGGCAAAGGCTGCATACCTCATCAAATCTCCTTACTACTCTCTCCCATTCTTCTTTCTGGCTTGAAGTAAGTTCAGCCCCTTTTCCAACGGCTTCATAAAGGTCTATTCTTCCAAATGCAGTCGGTTTAAACACAATAAAAGGGATAGCCGGATTTCCTACTGAAAATCGTACAATATCCTTAATTTCTTTACATACTGCATCAAAGGTTTCTTCATCTTCCTTCCCCTCAATAGAATAATCGAAAATACTTCCAACACCTCTTTTGAAAAGCTGCTTTACTACTTTCATACTTTCTTCACGGGTTTCTCCGCCGCAGAATTGCTCAAAAAGAGTGTTTTTAACAATTCCCGTCACAAAAGGAAAGTTGTTGTGTACCGTAAAATTAAGGACAGATGTTCCAAGGCTGGTCAGTGCAGGCTGTTCAATCATTTTAAACATCCAGTAAGCCTTTTTCAGTTGTGCATCAGACTTGTCTGCAAATGCAATTTTAGTATCATTAAAAATGGGCATTCCTATTTATTAAATTTAGTTTTACAAAGGTAATAATAACCTCAGTTTATTTAAAGAAATTTTTCTAGAATTTACTCTCAATTCCGTTCAAAAGCATGGCGATAATTCCGACAAAAACCCAGAAACGTAATATATTAATAGTAAAGAAGTTACTCCTTCTGGAAGAATTCAAAAGAAGATAAATACAAAGGATCATGACAAACAGCCCACCGGCAAAATAATAAGCCATAAAGCTGGTCACTCCGGTTTTAGCGATAATCTTCATCGAAACAGCCATTGTAACAGCCAATAAAGAAATAAGGATCATCTTTGTATTCCTGGTTTTAAAATAATTGGGAATGGTGGTATACCCAAAGGTTTTATCAACGCTTTTGGTAAGGGTATCTTTTACAATATCAATGCATAGAAGGATAAGGAAAAGAAAAACAGCCATCAGGATTATTTTTCTCGAAAATGTTTCGTAATACACCATCATTCCAAAAAACGGATAGAGGGTAAGGCTTACAAATGTGAGATTATTAACAATAAGAATCCGGCTTAGTTTATGGCTGTACAACCACATAAAAAACTGATATACCAGGAAAAAAACAAAAACATTATGGGAAATCATCCAGGCAACCCCCAAAGAAATGGCACTAAGCCCCAGGTAGGCATATAAAAAATATTTCTGTTTGATAAAGCTCTGGATCCTGGTTCTGAAGGGCTTTACAATATGGTCTTTTTCCAGATCATAAAACTGATTAATGATTCCGCCCGCCAAAATCGTAAGTACGGTACAGAAAATAATACCGTGAACTTTAAAGTCAAATACAAAATTTCGGAACGTTTCATCCTGGTTGAACAGGAAAAAAGTGGAAACATACAGTGCAAACGTCAGCAGGGCAGCCACAAAAAACCGGGCACCGAGCATAAAGCCCACGAATTGTGAGAATCTGTAAAATAGATTTTTAGAGATATAGTTCTTAGAGTGGAAAGTTTCTTTTTCAGAATTCATTCCAATCTGTTTAAAATCTGTAAATCACCTCTTTTTGGAAGCCGTCAAGCATTTTTTCGGCCTTTTCATAATCTTTGGTAAATCCTAAGATATAACCACCCCCGCCGCTTCCGCAGAGTTTCAGGTAATAAGCATTAGAATCAAGTCCTTTTTTCCAGATATTAAAGATGCTTTCAGGGATCATGGGACGGAAATGTTCATAAGCCCAATGGGAAAGTTTCTTTAGATTTCTGAAGAACGGATTCATATCTTTTTTAAGAAATGTCTCTATACAGGCATTATTGTAACGGATAAACTCTTCTTTCAGTGTTTTGCGGAAACCTTCCGTTTTCATTTTCTCAAAGAAGATCTGGATCATAGGTCCCGTTTCCCCTGTTATGCCGGAGTCAATAAGGAAAATAGCACCTTTTCCTTCTTCACCATCGGGAATAGATACCCTGCCTAAATTTTCTTTATTTTCAATCAGGATCGGCAGGTTCATATAACAGATCAATGGATCCATTCCTGAACTTTTGCCATGGAAATAGCTTTCCATTTCACCGAAAACAGCCTTTAGTTTTTTAAGATTTTCTTTGGAAATACTGTCGGGATTAAGTTTACTGATCGAATATTTTTCAAAAATAGCAGCTACCAAAGCTCCGGAACTTCCTACGCCATAGCCTTGCGGAATGTTGGAATCAAAGAAAAGCCCGTTTGAAATATCATTTTTAAAGCTTTCGATATCCAATTTAAAATCATCAGAAAGATCAAGTGCTGAAAGGTAATCAGCATATTTCTGCAGATGTCTGTTGGATTTAAGCTCAAATTCTGAGCTTAGATCTGAAAATTTTAAAGCCCCTTTATAGAAGCTGTAAGGTACTACAAGCCCCTGGGAATCTTCAATCATTCCATATTCTCCAAACAGGATTATTTTTGCATAAAATAGAGGGTTGGTCATTTTGACAATAAATCTTTTTGCAAAGTTAAAATTATTCTGCTCAATATAAGCAAAATTCAAGCCGAATTCCAATAAATTGATACAGAAAAATTGTTTTCACCTTATAATCTTTCTGTAAAAATAGAGGTTTCTGATGTAAATAAAGGAAAAAGCCTGAAATTATCAGGCTTTTTATGAGTCATTTAAAATGGGCTCAACTTAATTCCATTACTCCCAGATCACATAGCCGTATCATAATAGCACGGGCTTTTTCAAACGGCATGTCCCGGCTCCAGGAGTACATCAGTTCTCCAAAAGTATCGGTATCCTGCAGGTGGCTAAGCAGGGGAATAATTTCTACATTATCAACATAGGCTATCTCCTGTTCCAATAAAGGGTGTCTGACTGCATTTTTTAATGTAAGCTGATCATCTTCAACGCATATGGCTTTTATCCGGGTAACCTGAGGAGAAAGCCGTATCTTTTTGTACCATAGCTGGGCTATATCTTCTCCATAACCTATTCCAGCAGTGGCAGCTGCAATTTTATCTTCTCTTTCTGTTTTGGTTTCTTCCATCTTCAGCATCAACTTGTTATAAAATTGATTTTCGGTAGCGTGAGAGGTAATACTGAATTTCGATCTCTCTTTCCAGAAACGGGTACTGCTTTTCGGCCATGCTCTTTCGTAATAGCCTGCTGTCCATTCCAAATGGCGGATCACAGAGCGGGCCATATGATCTTCATAAAAGTTGCGGGCCAGTTCAATATTCCGGGTTTTCAGTACGGTATTGATGGCAATCACCGTCTGCAATGAAAACCGCATGGCTTTTTCCACTCCCGTTGAAGAAAGCGGGTCAAGAGTAAAGGCAGCTTCACCCACCCTGATGTAATTCTCTTCCCATGGTTGATGATGGCTATAATTGACGACCGAACAGCTTTTAATGGTTGAAAAATCAAGTTTTTGAAGTCCTTCTGCAAACAATACTGATGAGGACAGACGGTTAATAAAAAGCTGTTCAGGATTTTTCTTTTTCAGGTCTTCGGGTGCTGAAAATATCATGATCCTAAACTTTCCTTCAGGCAAAGGAGCACCCCACAGCCAGCCGGACTGCTGTGCTTCCACCAGGGTAGACCGGGGCATAACGGCACTGTCTGTATTGGCATATAGAGCCACCATAGCCGGTGCAGTAATGATTTTATCCACTGTTCTGAGGCCGCTTCTTCCCCTGGCATCTATTATAAACAGAGCATGAAGTTCCTTTTGCTCCCCATTTTCTCTAATGATTACTTTCCAATGATCATATTCTCTGTGAAAATATTCCGGTTTTGCAGGCTGAAAAAGGCACATTCCTCTTGAAACGGCTAAACGGAGCATATCATGGTCCAGTTTTCCTCTGTCAACCATAATACCGCCGCCGCTTTGCCTAAACTCCATATTTCTTTCGCCCGCTTTTTCCCAGATGACCTGTGCCGGGAGTGCATGAAGGTACCCATGAAGCTCTAAAAGGTGATCCGCATCAAGGTATTCGAAAATATTTCTTATCCCCGCAGATAGTGATTCTCCAATTTGGTGACGCGGAAATATCTGCTGCTCAACAAGGCCTACACGGTAGCCAAGCGCCAGCAGCCTTAATGCCGCACAGGAGCCGGCAGGTCCGCCGCCAATAATTAATACATCAAAATGTTCCGCATTTTTCATTGTTTTATATTTTAGCGGAACCAACCGGGAACCATTCTTGAAAGCCTTTCGTGGGCCTGAATGGTATAATGCAGCCACCCCCGGATATAGTTGCAGGCATTCCTTCCTTTATCAAGCACTTCGTGGTGGCATCCTCCGCCACAGAGATAGCGGGCCCAGCATTGGCTGCAGGGAGACTGCTGATGTACATGCCTTGACTGCAGCCAGGTGTTTTGAAGCTGTTCATCAATGCCATTTTCAATATCTCCCATTCGTCCTGCAGGCTCATTGACAAATCTGTGACAGGCTGAAAGTTCCCCTTCAGCCGATACTCCCATATATCCTGCTCCTGCACCGCATGGGTAAGGTCTGTGGGTTCCTTTATCAATCTCTTTGAGTGCATTAATCATATTCAGATAGGGATAACGCTTTCCTTCCAGTATTTTTTTTTCAAAATGCAGCCCACAGGCAATCATTGCACTCAGTAACTGTTCCAGATCTTCTGTATTCATCTCTCCTTTCCCGCTGCTTGAATTCAGCAATGGAGAAAAGCCTACGCTATGAAAACCCATATTGATAAAACTGTCAAGCGCATCCAATAGGTTCAGATTGGCAGGAGTAACCGTTACCCGGACAGACACCTGCATTTTCCGCTGGATCTGTAGTAAGAACTTACTATTTTCCATGATCCGGCTGTAAGTGCCTGCACCGCCTTTAAGGGGCCGCTGGGCGTCATGCTCTTCTTTCAGCCCGTCAAGGCTGATGGTCACTGAAAAACCATGATGCTCAAAGAATTCTGCATCCTCCCGGGTAAGCAGAGTTCCATTTGTAGTCATGGAAAAACCGACGCTTATGTTTTTTTCCGCCGCTTTCTTGACAGCATATTCTGTTGCTTCCCTGATAGCCTTCCGGTTCAGAAGAGGCTCGCCCCCAAGAAATGTAAGCTGTACTTTTCCATTTTCAGGGCAGCCGTTAAGCAATAGGTCAATCGATTTGGTGGCAACATCCATTGTCATATTTTTCATGGCTCCTCCAAAGCTTCCCTGATCAGCATAGCAGTACGTACATCCCATATTGCATTTTTGAGCAATGGCAAGCGAAAGTGCATGTACTGCAGGGCTTTTTAAAGGTTCATCATCTATTTTCCGGGCTGCTTCCAGGCCCATCTCTGATAATTTTTTCTCAATACCCGCCTCATCCTTTGAATCCAGCAATACTTGAAATTCTGCTTCTGTCTGCGGAGAGATCCGGTAGAGCATGCTTCCATTTGTAATCAACAGCTGGGTACCCTGCCCGCCCTTTACCAGATGGATCAATGGGGAAGCCGGGCCGGATTCGGAAGCTATTTTTTGCGCCAGCCTGTCTGCCACATCTCTCGTGATATGGCCTGTATCAATAAGCGTTGTCATATGATACTAATTTATAGTTTACTAATTGTTTTCTAATCATTTGTTCCAATGGCATCCTTCCCTTTAATGATAAAGCTGAGTTCTCCTTCCCAGTTCCTGAAGAGATCATCGTAGCTCAATAATCTTGAATCGGTTCTGTTATCAGGGATGTATTCTCCTGTCCGTTTTTTTGCCATCCAGTTGTCTCCTGTGCTCAATCCTTTTTCATCGGGAACTACATTCACGAAATCAGGTCTGCTGGCAGCCCAGTAGTAGCATGCACATTCACGGTAATCATTTTGCCAGGGAGCACATAATCCCTGAGTCATTTCCCCAGGTTTTATAATAGCGTCTGACAAAGCGCTGGTCCCTTTTTCGAAAAAATAATTCACCTTCAAACTTATTTTACGGAAACGTTTTTCATCATGAAGATCTTTTTCTGTAACGACAATTTCTGTCGGGGAAGGTTCATTCGTAAAATGACACACGACTTCCTGTCCCTGCTTTTGCAGCACGCTTGCCATTGAATTTGACCATTCCATGAATGATACTCCATTGGGATTGGCGGCAGTAATCAGCGGGCCATTATCGCCATTCGGAAATACGGGGCCTGTAGTAGAAACCATGGTCGGTTTATTTTCTATAGCCACTAAACGGCATCCCACCAATTTAAGATGGTCCAGTGCAGGATCCGTCTCAATCACATAATTATTGTTTTCAATGAGTACAATACCGTCAAATGCACGGCGCCATAGATTTCTGAAGTCGAATTCAAGTCCCGGGAAACAGTTTGAAATAGCAGATCTCGGTAAAATGGAAAAAGGATTTCCTTTTCCGAGGTAATGCAGCTGGGCTGTAAGATTATTGGCCTGAAGTGCATTTTCCGATGGTGATTTTTCATGGGTATCCTTATCCTGGCTATCCTTGAACATTGCTCCGGCAGCGGCCCGGATCACCATACTGATCTGCCGGCGGGTAAACGTTAAAGCTCTTCCGTCTGCTCCGCGCATCAAAGCCGGCATTTTACGCAGTGTAGGACTGGAAAGGTCTCCAATTTCTTCCGGACGGCGCAATGCATCCACAAACCAGGCGGCGGCTCCCGTAGTCAGCCCTCCGAATACTCTTTCATGTAAGGCACGCAAGGCCAGGTTATCAACAATAGAAGTAGCCATTATAGGTTCATAAAGGCGTCCAAAATCATTGGTATTCTGTCTTACCATGGTACTGGCTGCATTCTGTATTCCCTCATAAGAATTACCGTTCATTACGGCGGTATTCATCAGTCTGATGGTTTCAAAAGCCCGCCTTACAATCTCTTCAGCCTGATCGATATCCACCTCGCCTTCAACTTCAGGGCCTAGTAAGATCTGCTCAAGTTCATCAGAAACTACCCTTACCGGAAGCGTATCCGGAGCAAATGCCGGCGGACCGGCACTGATATGAGCCCGTGCAGTCAGGTCATACCCACCGCCGGTCAGATGTACTGAGACAAAGCCGTCACATTCATCATCAAGATATCCCCAGCTGATCCGGTCATCATTAGCAAGGGAATAGCCTGCAAATATTTGTGCCGGATTGGTATAGGTAGGTTCTACTTTACTTTTCTCACAATACCCTCTCCAGCCCTTTGTTTCATCATAGATCACCAAATCATCCGAATTGATGATCGGATCCGGCTGGTAGCGCTTGCTTTCACTTTCATCCCTGAAACAGCTTGAACCATAGACTTTTCCTGCTGCAGGGGTGAAACGGAACCTTATTTCGGGAAATTCATCCGTTGGAGCTATAAACTGTACTGATCCCAGCGGTAATTTTTTATGAGGTAAAAAGTTAGCGCATTCTCCCAGTAAAGGTTGCAGATCATGACTGGTAATCCCTGAAATCTTAGCGTAGATTTTGTCATCCGCCTTTCCTGTTCTCCGGAATATTTTAATATTTCCAACCTCAACATCCCAGCTTATATTTTCAACATGCAGCCCGGCCTTTTCCAATAAACTTTTGGTAAGAGGGACCAGATTCTTGTCATCTTCGTCGGTGCGGGCAAATACTTCCAAAAAGGGAGCTACCGGATGTATTACCCCGTCTTTTGACTGTATAGTGGGTGATTTTTTAAAATTGATATGGTTCGGAAATTCACTGGTAATTTTTCCAGTTACCTGATCGATGCTGAACGTTTCCTGAGGAATAATAGTTCTAAAATCAAGAGGTTTATCCTCAGAAAGGCCAAGGTCGTAGGCTGATAATGGAGTATCAGAAGAGCCTAAACGGCCAATAGCTATGGGTGGAAGTATGCGAAGTTCTAAAATTTTCATAACAATAATTTTAATGGTTATTTGGAAGTAGAGATAAGTTCTTTGATGATGGCAGAAAGTCCCTGATCGGCTTCTCTTAATACATTCAGGTATTTTAAATTGGCCGGTGATACATAAGGAATAAGACTTTGAATGATTGTCTCGCTGGCTTCTATCAGATCCTGATGCTCACGCCAACGGTTTGCTTCTCCTACCGGCAGGTCTAGTGTGTAAGGAATACTGAATGGCGGGCCGGCCATCTTATCTCCTTCTCCGTCAGGATTGAGCGGAGTCTGAACCAGCACATTAGAAATACTTCTTAAATTATACATCTCTCCAAACGTTGCATTGATGATGGTGGCCCTCGGTGAAACAGCACCATTATTGTTAAAGCCGTTATCCAATACAAAACTATGGGCAAGGTAGTTCAGCAGCATTCTGTACCGGACGTTAAAAAGGTGGCCCCATGATCTCGCTTCAAGGTTTTTGATGGCATCCTTTTCATAATCAGTGCCTACATTCTTTGATGATTCCAGGCTACCATCCTCTTCTCTTTGGGCAATAAACGGATTGGTGGCTACATTTCTTGAGGGCTCCCAGGATTCTCCCAATTCCTTTTTCAGGTCACGAAGCTCTTTATACACAAACAAGAAGCGTTCAAAATGTGAGGGTTTATCATCATCTTCAGCTTCTTTGGGAGCTTCTCCCTGTTCTGAAATTTCTGATAATGCAGCGTAGGCATCATCTCTACAGGTTAAAGGAACGACTAATACATCAGGACTCCCTTTTGGACCTGCATGGGCACTCCCGCGTTGTCCTCCTGTATAGCCGCGTCCCCATTCATCAAATTTGGCCTGAAAAGCATAGGTATTGGCATTAAAAAGGTCATCAGGAATCTGTTTATCATCATTAATGAGACTTAATATTACAGCAAATAAGGCGCCTACCCTGTGCGGATCACTGGTTGCCTTATCAATATCCTTTTTTACTTCTTTAGCAATATCATCAGCTTTGTCGATCCATCCTTCCGGTGATTCGGCATACACGTATTTACCCAATGATTCCAGGGTAAGCCGTTCCAGTTTAAAAGGAAACGGATAGAACGGGGTATCCCAGGGATAATCCATTCTTCCAAAGTTCAAAGGCGCTCCGATTAATTTGAGCACATTTTGAACAGAGATAAAATGTCCCATTTCTTCTTTGGCAATTCCCAGAATAATATCCTGCCAGTTTTTTACCTTCTGCTGGTATTTTTCCGGGATATGGGAACCTCCGATACTGTAGCCTGCATACAGATACTGCAGCATAAGCCCATGTTCAATTTCAGCATTGATATACAGCAAAAAGGAAAGGTAGTCTTTGGCATTAAACTCATAAGGAATTTCTACCTTTAGTTGTTTGGGATCTGTCGTTTCCAAAGATTCAGAACTTTCATCTCCCTGGAGATTCATTACACTTACGCTTCTTAGCCTGTTGGTCTCCGCCAGTTGAAAAACAGGTTTTAGAAATCTTTCAAAATTAGTTTGCATGGTATTATTTTTTGGTGTTTAAAATGTAACAGATATATTGATATACCCCTTATTTACAGATAAATAGGTAATAAAATAAACTCTACAGATAGGGATTACGATATGAAGGCCGATACTGAATGTGCATTCAATACAGCCCGGCATAGCAGCTGGAACTCTTTTGATCAAAAAAAAGGTACAGTAAAACCTCAGCTATCCGATTTATGGCAAGCGATATGACTTGAATGATGGATTGTTGAGAACGGATTCGTAATCAGGGAATAATCCCTAAAGTGATGAGACTGCAGGGCATGCCTGCAATGCATCGTTAAAATTTTTGAATTTGGGAACATGTAATCATCGTTTTTATGGTTATTCTAATATAAGGTTTTTTAGCAGTATCAAACAACTAATTTATATTAAAATAAATGAAAAAACAGCACATAACATGTTTATAATTACAAAGATACGGGCTTAAAGGACTGATGAAACCTGTCTTTTAACAATATAAATCCAATTTAACGGATCAGGGCACTATCATATAAAAAGAGGATGTCTTACCGTAAAAACATCCTCTTTTTTATTTTTTTGCTTTTGAAAAAGCTTTTTTCTCTTATAAAGTATCTCTGTCTTTTCTCATCTTCACCTTCAGGAACCTGATCAGAATCAAGCCTGCTCCGAAAAATAAAGTCATTGATAAAGCTGCGATGCGCATATTATTGAAATGTTCAATCAATGTTGCAAAAATAAATGTTCCAATAATGATGGCAATTTTCTCCAATACATCATAAAAACTGAAATACGTGGTATTTTCCATTGAGTTTTCCGGAAGAAGTTTGGAATAAGTAGATCTAGACATTGCCTGAAGGCCACCCATGACCAATCCGACTACTGCCGCCACTCCATAAAACTGGTATTCCACGGTTGGATTTTCTTTGTTCAGGAAATAAGCCCATATACAAGCTACGATCCATAATACAATGGCAATCGAAATAACATTTTTATTCCCGATTCTTTTGGATAGTCTTGAGAATATTACAGCTCCAATGATGGCTTCAATCTGAATCACCAATAAGGTTCCGATCAGTTTATCCTGAGCCAGGTTGATCTCACTTTTTCCAAATAAGGTCGCCATCAGGAAAATAGTCTGCATCCCTACACTATAAAAGAAGAAACTTGATAGGAAGAACTTCAGGTTTCTGTCCTTAAAAAGCTCGCCTCCTACCTTGAATAGCTCATGAAAACTTTCTTTTGCTATATCTTTATAGAAGCTCATATTATCTTTTAATACTTCAAAAAAGCCTCCCTGCTCAGCATGTTTTTTAAAGATATTCTTATAGTTTAATAAAACCAGATCTTTAGGCAGCTTATCTTTCACATCTCCAAACTGAGGAAGATGTTTGAAGGTATATTGGGAGAACCCAAACCACCATGCTCCGGTCAATAAGAAGCTTATTCTTGTGAATAGCAACTGTTGGGCTGCTCCTTTGGCAAAAACCTGAATCAGGACCAAACAGATTACGACCAGAACTACAGAACCGATATATCCGTACACATATCCTCTTGCTGAAAGCGCATCCTGCTTATCCGGCGTTGCAATATCCGGCAAAAAAGAGTTATAGAAAACCAGACTTCCCCAGAATCCAACACTTGCTGTAATACTGAACAGAAGTCCCAGAAATACATTATGCATTCCGGTAAACATGGCTAATCCCATACATGAGGTAGCTCCCAGATAGCAGAAAAACTGCAGGAATGACTTTTTATTGCCAATGGTATCTGCTAAAGAGGATAAAAACGGTGAAAGCAGTACTACGATAAAAAAGGATATCGTTAATGAATATCCATATACTGCATCGGGCTGGTACTCTTCACCGAAAATTTTGATCATATGCCTTACCGGAACATCGATCCATTTTTTGGTTTCCGCTACATATTCCTTCTTCTCATAAGCTGTGGTAAGAATGGAATAATAAATAGGGAAAATAGTAGAGGTAATGACCAAAGAGTAAACAGAATTTGCCCAGTCATATACAGCCCAGGCTTTCATAATCTTTGGATTATTTTTTATGTTTTTAGGCTGTTGAATCTCAGTTTCAGACATTTCAATTAAATATTAGTAGCACAAAAATAAAAAAACCATTAAGAAATGAATAAGTTTTTAAAAAAATTATCCATTCCTTAATGGCAATAGATTCTTAAACAGAATATTATATATTTTCAATCACGATTGCAGAAGCACCACCACCACCGTTACAGATAGCTGCAGCACCGTATTTTGCATTATTCTGCTTCAATACGTTGATCAATGTTACAATGATTCTAGAACCAGAACTTCCCAGTGGATGTCCAAGTGCAACAGCTCCTCCATTGACGTTTACTTTGGAAGCATCCAATCCTAAGATTTTATTGTTAGCCAGTCCTACTACAGAAAAAGCTTCGTTAAATTCGAAGAAATCGATATCTGCGATCTCCAATCCAGCTTTTTTAAGAGCAATCGGTAATGCTTTAGCCGGTGCTGTTGTAAAGTTTTCAGGCTCCTGAGCTGCATCAGCATAGGAAACAATTTTTGCTAAAGGCTTAAGGCCTAATTCTTCCATTTTTTCCTTAGATACCAAGATCAGGGCAGAAGCTCCGTCATTTAATGTAGAAGCATTAGCTGCTGTAACTGTTCCTTCTTCTTTTTTAAATACGGTTGGAAGTGTTGAAATTCTGTCGAAATTTACGGCTTTATATTCTTCATCTTCTGCAAAGAGGACTGGTTCTCCTTTTCTCTGAGGAATTGAAACCGGTACTATTTCATCATTAAATTTCCCTTCGCTCCAAGCCTTTGCCGATCTTTTATAAGATTCCACAGCAAAGTTATCCTGATCTTCTCTCGTGATATTATAGTCTGCAGCACATTTTTCTGCACATACTCCCATATGTACTTTGTTGTATACGTCTGTAAGGCCGTCTAATACCATCCCGTCCTGCATTTTTATATCTCCAAGCTTTGCAGCTACCCTTGCATTATAATAGTGAGGAACCAAAGACATGTTTTCCATACCTCCGGCAACGATTACTTCCGCATCACCAGCTTTGATCGCCTGTGCAGCCATGGTTACAGCTTTCATTCCCGAAGCACAAACTTTATTTACCGTAGTAGAAGGTGTATTGATTGAAAGACCCGCTCCTAACGCTACCTGACGAGCCGGCGCCTGGCCTTCTCCTGCCTGTAATACATTCCCCATGTAGATCTCCTGAACCAGACCGGCATCAAGACCAATTTTATCTAATGCTCCTTTTACGGCAGTAGCTCCTAATTTTGTAGCCGGAACTGTTGATAAGCTTCCCATAAAACTTCCCATAGGAGTTCTTACTGCGGAAACAATGAATACTTCTTTCATGTGTATAATTTTTACTTTTGTTTTGCTTTTACGTAGATCAGCTCCGTTTGTGAGTCCTCGATACGTGTTAAAATTTTTAAATAATTATCTTGAGTCTGAGTAATTTTATTACTGAAAACATCTCCAACTTTTATCGGGTTGTTTTGATCTGTTTTCTCAATCACTATAGCTTTATAAGTACAGTCGTCCAAAAAAACAAGTGTTGATTTTATATAGTCTTTGCCATTATTAAGATATTCGGTTTGAATATTGTTTTTAATCGTCATATTCCAAATTCCTCCGGGATAATTTATACGAAAGAACTTCCCCTCCTTGATATTGGCACATTTAGCCGGATTATCCGGTTTTTTAAGATCAAATCTCTGAGCTTTAGCCTGTAAAGTACCCAATACTAACATGAGTACCGGAAAAAATTTTAAGAGTCTCATACTTGTGTTCGTTTGTTTTCTTTTTTACCGGTTCCTGCAAGAATCATCAGTACAGCTCCTAAAAATTCTACAGCCCAGCCCCATTTCAGCTTTACCACACCGGCAAAAGTTTCTCTCCAGGATTTGAAGGGTAAAAAGCTGAAATACTCTAAAGACTGCATTTTTACTGCGACTAATGTAAATACAAACAACAGGGTCAGCAGAACGCCAAAGAATCTTACCATTTTTACATTGTTATTGACAATTCCAAAAACTGCACATGCTGCAAAGATCCAGCATGCAATGGCTAGATAATGGTCAAGCTTCCAATAATCCCAATTTCCGATAATAGGAACATGTACCAACGGTAAAAAACTTCCTATAACCACTAATAATAATCCTAATAACTGAATATTTTTCATATTTCTTAAAGTGCCAAAATACAAAAAAAAACAGATTTTTAAATCATGTAATTTAAAAACAGGCTATTCCCACTTAAATAGGAATTTATCACAAACAAACCTTGTTACCATTAATAATTTAATAATTAAACCTAATTTTCATTACTGAATTGTAAAACCTATTTTCTTCTTTCCGTGTTATTTTAAACCCTAATCAGTTATGCATCGAATTCGATTGGCAGCCATAAGCTTTTAAACAAAAAAATTGCACTTTCTTATCAAAAGTGCAATTTCATATTTTTTATGTTGAGCTAAACTAATGCTTGATAGAAGATACATCTTCCTGCTTATGTTTATGTCTGAACAGGACTGCAAAAAATAGAGCAAGGATCAATGCATAAACAGCAAAAGACAGCCATATCTGCTGCCAGTCTTTTACCATAACCACAGAGGAAAGGGTTCCGTCAGGGTTGACTGCGGCATTGAAACTTGTCTTTAAAATTTCCAGGAAACTGGGGTTATCTGCTGTTGTATCCAAATAGGCAGACAGATCTGAAACTGTCGTAAATTTGTGGGTAAAGAATTTATCTATGGCCCAGCCTGCAATATAACTTCCGAAAACAGCTCCAAAGCCATTGGTCATCATCATAAATAACCCCTGGGCTGAAGAACGGATCTTTTTATCTGTAGTGGTCTCTACGAAAAGAGAGCCTGAAATATTAAAGAAGTCAAAAGCCATTCCGTACACAATACAAGAAAGGATGATCAGTGATAATCCGAAACCGTCCGGAACTCCGTACGCAAAGAATCCAAACCTCAATACCCAAGCCAGCATAGACATCAGCATTACTTTTTTAATTCCGAATTTCTTCAGGAAGAAAGGAATCGCCAAAATAAACAGGGTCTCTGAAACCTGGGAGATAGACATGATGATCGTAGATCTCTGTACTACAAATGAGTCGGCATATTTCGGAAAATGGGCAAATTCACTTAAAAATACATCACCATAGGCATTGGTCAGCTGAAGCGCTGCTCCCAAAAGCATTGAAAACAAAAAGAACAATGCCATTTTATAGTTTCCGAAAAGCTTAAATGCATTTAATCCCAACTGCTCTGATAACGGAGCGTCTTTATCGATAAGCTTCTGTGGAGGACATTTCGGTAAAGTAAGGGCATAAATTCCCAAAAATATCGCTACAGCCCCTCCAATATAGAACTGTCCTTCCGTTGCTTTGTTTCCGCTCAGGTTCGTGATCCACATGGCAACAATAAAACCAATGGTACCCCATACACGAATTGGTGGAAAATCTTTCACGACATCCAGGTTATTATTTTTCAGGATCGTGTAGGAAATAGAATTGGCAAGGGCAATAGTCGGCATATAAAAACACATTGCAACAAGCATTACCGAGAAGAATGAGTTTGGATCTGCAGAATGCGGCAATATGAAAAGAATAGCCCCGTAAAGGATATGTAAAACTGAAAAGATACGCTCGGCATTTACCCAACGGTCAGCAATAATCCCTGTAATGGTCGGCATAAAAATGGAAGCAATTCCCATTGTTCCGAAAACAGCTCCAAACTGTGTTCCTTCCCAATGTTTTGTACCAAACCAGAAGTTTGCCATCGTAATCAGCCAAGCTCCCCAAACAAAAAACTGGAGAAAACTGAGGATGGTCAGTCGTAATTTTAAATTCATAGTTTATAATAAAGTATCTCTTTTAATCAATTTTCTTTTTCCTCCTTTTAATTTCTTCCTGAATTTCAAGGGCGGTATCATAATCTTCTTCTTTAACGGCTTCATCCAGTAATTTCTGAAGTTCTTCCATGGAAAGAGATTTTAGGTTGTCTTCATTCTGTACGGTTTCTGAGAAAGGCTGTTCTTCTTTTGAAACATCTTCAAGTTCCAATAAAATTCCTGCTTCACTCAACACTTGCTGTGTTGTAAAAATAGGGGCGTCAAACCTTACGGCCATTGCTACAGCATCGGAGGTTCTTGCATCAAGGATCAATTCTTCCTCTGTAATTTTATTTTTGAAATTGATATTTGAAAAGAAAACACCATCTACAATCTGATAAATAATAACAGAAACCAGTTCATAATTGGCAGAAACTATAAATTTTGTAAATAAGTCATGAGTAAGAGGACGCGGCGGATGAATATCTTTCTCAAGGCCGAGAGAGATCGACTGAGCTTCGAAATTTCCTATAACAACAGGTAATTTTATATGTGTTTCTTCATGTTCCAGTAACAATGCGTACGCCCCGGATTGGGTTTGGCTGTACGATATTCCGCGAATAATTAGCTGCTTATAATCCATAACTACAAATATAGATTAATTTTTTATTGTGATTTCACTTTTTTACGCAAAAATAAAAGCCCGGAAAGCCGAGCTTTTACTGTATTGTGTATGATTGTCAATTGTTAAGGGTGAATTTTGCTCCGCAAGTGAATTATTAAAAATTGACAAGCGGAGCGAACGGACTATTCACCATTCAATTTTTATCCTTTTATTGCTTTGATTTTCTCAGTTAATGCAGGAATAATCTGGAAAGCATCTCCTACTACTCCATAGTCTGCTGACTTGAAGAAAGGGGCTTCTGCATCATTATTGATCACTACAATAGTTTTTGAAGAGTTTACTCCGGCAAGGTGCTGAATTGCTCCTGAAATCCCTACCGCAATGTAAAGGTTGGGTGCAATTGCTTTACCGGTTTGTCCCACGTGTTCTGTGTGAGGTCTCCAACCGATGTCGGAAACCGGCTTAGAACATGCTGTAGCAGCGCCTAAAACGTTTGCTAAATCTTCGATCATTCCCCAGTTCTCAGGTCCTTTCATTCCTCTTCCTGCAGAAACAACGATTTCAGCTTCTTTAAGGTCTAATTTACCTGAACTTTGTTCGTGAGAAATCACTTTAGTATCTTCATTAGCTACCGAAAGGTTTTTAACCTCTTCAGAACCTGATACGGCATTTTCTTTAACTCCAAAAGCATTTTGAGAAACGGTTACGATTACTCCGGTTCCTTCAGCTTTTGCATGCATAAATCCTTTTCCTGAGAATGCTTTTCTCTTCACCTGGAAAGGAGAAAGGCTTTCAGGAGCTTCCAAAGCATTGGTAATTAAAGAATAGTTCTTCATTACCGCTAACATGGGAGCGATTGAAGAAGCATCAGTAGTATGCGGGAAAACGATAGTGTTTCCTTCTGCCACTTCACTTACAGCCTGTGCAAATGCTTTTGCCGAAAAACTTTTAAGACCTTCGTCTTTGATATTGATTACATTTGACGCTCCATATTTGTATAATAAATCTGAAGAATCAGTAGGGTTTACAGTAATTGCTGTAACGGTATCTCCAGCTTTGTCTGCAATAGCTTTAGCATAAGAAACTGCTTCAAAAGCCGCTTTTTTGTAAACTCCGTTTATATTTTCTGCGTATACGAATACTGCCATTTTTTTAAATTTAAAAAATTAAAAGATTGAAAAATTAAAAGATTAAGAAATTGGATTCAGACAGGATTTTCAATTTTCTTCTTCTGACTTCCAGCTTCCAACCTTTAGATTACTTTAGCTTCTTCGTGAAGTAATCTCACCAGTTCATCCAGATTGTCAGGAGAAACCATTTTCACAGCAGCTCTTGGCGGTACGCTGTCATAAGATACTCCCTGAACTTTTACTTCTGAAGAAGCAGGCTCTACTACCTGCAGAGGTTTTGTTCTTGCAGACATAATTCCTCTCATATTGGGAATGATAAGATCTTTTTCATCTACTAATCCTTTCTGACCGGCAATGATTGCCGGCAATTTTACAGAAATCGTTTCTTTTCCGCCTTCAATTTCTCTTACTGCAGTAGCTTCACTTCCGTTTACATCCAATCCTACTGATGCATTAACGAAAGGCTGGTTCAACAACTGAGCAACCATTCCCGGAACAGAACCTCCGTTATAATCGATTGATTCTTTACCGCAAAGGATAAGGTCATATCCTCCGTTTTGAGCTACAGCAGCAATTTCTTTTGCTGTAGAATAGCTGTCTTTCGGATCAAGGTTTACTCTTACCGCATCATTTGCACCGATAGCCAGAGCCTTTCTGATGACAGGTTCTGTAGTAGCATCTCCTACGTTAATTACTGTTACCGCAGCTCCCTGAGATTCCTGAAGTTTAATCGCTTTTGTCAACGCAAATTCATCTAGAGGGTTGATTACCCACTGAATTCCATTTTTGTCGAAAGCAGATTTGTCTGCTGTAAAGTTAATTTTGGAAGTAGTATCCGGAACACTACTAATACAAACTAATATTTTCATGTGTACTATTTTATTTTTTCCCTTTTTATGCACAAAACCCACAACGGTTTATGCAGAGATTTTGTTTGAATTAATTTTTGCTAATATAAATAAAAAATATATTATGCATGCATAATACTTACTAAATTATTATTCAATACATTAGATGTATTTACTTACCTGGTTTCGTTGCCCTAAACTCTATTTTGCTGGGCAAAACTCTTGGATTCATCTTTAAAATATCCAATACCAGATTCCCTATATCTTCCGGCTGAATCTTCCAGCTGTCTTTTTCTGACGGAGTATTTCCGTTGAAATAAGTTGCGACTGAGCCCGGCATAATGACGGTAGATTTAATATTGTATTTTCTTAAATCAATCATGGCCGCCTGGGTAAATCCTACGACTCCGAACTTTGAGGCATTATACCCCGTTCCGTTCTCGAAGAAATTGGCTCCCGCCAAGCTTGAAATGGTGATATAATACCCTTTGGTCTTTTTCAACTCTTCTACAGACGCTTTTAAGGTATAGAATACTCCTGTAAGATTTGTTTCAATCATATCATTCCATTCTTCTGCTGTCAGCTCATCTACAGGTTTAAAAATACCTAATCCTGCATTAGCAATCACAAAGTCCAGCCTTCCGAATTTTTCTGTTGTATATCGTATTGCTTCCTGTTCGCTCTCAAGGCTCCTTACATCTGAAACAATCCCCAATACCTTTTCTGAGTACTGCTTAAGTTCCTCCTCAGCCTTCATGACATCATCTCTTTTTCTTCCGGAAAATGCGACTGAAATTCCATTTTCCAGCAATACTTTGGCGATCCCGAAACCGATTCCTTTGGTTCCGCCCGTTATATAAGCTGTTTTATTTTCTGACATAACATAAAATTTAATTCCCTAAAATAACAAAAACGCTCCAATTGGAGCGTTTTACTGATGCTAAGATTTATCAGTTCTTATTTTTTTATAAATTTCTCAGTGGTCTTCCCTTCTTTAGTTTCGATAGTAATGATGTAGCTTCCCGGGTTCAGGTTTCCAACATTTACTTTATCATTATTTAAATCAGCATTCACCTTTCTTCCGCTCATATCATAGATCTCAACTTTATTTACCTTTGCATCTGATTTGATGGTTAAGACATCAGAAACCGGATTAGGATAAACTGAAACAGGAACTGTTGCCGGTTTGGTCACTTCATTCGTTCCTAAAGTAGCTGCGTTTGAATACACAATATTAATATTATCAACTGCTGCCGTATTAGCTACAGTATTTCCAACATCCGTACTGGAAACAATATCATATTCAGCGGCAACTAATCCTGTAGACACGCTATAAAGAGGATTCGTTGTACTGTCAAAAGTAAATGTTCCCTCAGGATAAGTCCATGAATATGCTCCGGTCGTTTTATTATATGTAAACGCTACTGAAACCCATGTATTAGCAGCATAGCTTGCAGTTCCCAGTCCAATACTGTAAAATTTAGCGGTACTTCCCAATTGGGTCAGTCTTCCCATTCCATCAATCTTCTTGGTGGCAAAGTCATAGTTGATCCCCACAACTCCGTCCCCGGCTGCATCGTACAATGCACACTGGATTTTACCTGTTCCCGTCGCCGGTCCAGTATAAATTTCCAGAGTCCCTTTTAAAATATTGTTTCCCGCAGTGGCTGGTGTCGTAATTGATTTAAAAGCAAACCTAACATTGGGTGTATTATCTGCGGCATTATAGCTTGCCCCGCTCGTAATTTTTAAAGAATTACCATGGGCAGCATCTATTGTTGCGATCTGGTAATCCGATACAGCTCCTCCATAAATTAAAAATCCTCCTTGTCCCGCAAGATTTCCTGTAAGATCTGTAGCCAGGTTCCCCGCTGTCAAAGCATTAAAATTATCAGTTGCAACCGTCTGTGCTGAAACTCCAATTGAAAACGTAACACCAAGGGTAGTCAGTAAAAATTTCTTCATAATATTTTCTATTTTTTATTTCCGGTAAAAATAGTCCATTTATTCTAAATAAAAAACAAAATGATGAAAAATTAAATAAAATATTCAATGAAAACAGCATTTATAATAAATATTAATCATTTTAAAAAGACACATCTATTAGGTAAAATATAATTATAAATACATAATTAAATTAATTTTTTTAATATATAAATGAAATCAAATGAATAAATACCCATCAGCTTGACACACTGATTTTCAAAACTTATTTTTTTACCAATTTCTCAGTAAAACCAGCCTCCGCAGTCCTTCCCTTTATCAGGTAGACTCCTGAAGAAAAACCTCTTACATCTACAGTATCGCCATTTAATTCAACCTTCATTTTTCGTCCGTTAACATCGTAAATTTCAAATTCTTTTATTGTATGCAGGCCTGCTATCTTTATAAAATCTGTTGCCGGATTAGGATAGACTGACACCTCATTCCGGTTGATTTTGGAATCTTTTACAGCCATAACCACCCCGTTATTGATTTTAATATTATCAATATAAGCTGAACCTAAAGCATTATCGTGTACAAAGCGCAGCTGGTCTATATTGAGTGGAGAAACGGCCGCGCCAATGTAGATCAAGGTATCATTCAGGTAATATTTAACCTCTGAAGCAGTTCCGATGACTTTGAATGCGTACCAGGTATTCGGAGAAAAGACTCCGGGAGTAGGAATAAGATTTAAAGCTCCGGAAACAAGGTCCAGGATTTTGACAACGCCTGTTTTATCAAAATCAACTCTTACCACAGATGCTTCCTGAGCGCTGTTTACCCCCTGAAATCCAAAAACAGACCCATTGAGCTGAGACATATTGATATCAAAAGAAACTGAAAAGCCATTCAGGGAAAGGGGTGCCTGTAAATTATAGAAAGCCCCGATGATAGGCTCTGTCTGGGTTCCATACATTGTTTCTTTGACAATGTTCAGTGAGCTGCTCCCTATACTGGCTTTATCCGTGCATATAATCTGGTTGGTGACATTGGCCGGTATTCCTCCTGTAGGAGTGGTGATCCAGCCGTTTTGCCCATCAATATTTACTCCCATTATAAAGCCTTCTGTCAA
The DNA here is from genome assembly GCF_022869225.1 of Chryseobacterium sp. Classification (NCBI taxonomy): domain Bacteria; kingdom Pseudomonadati; phylum Bacteroidota; class Flavobacteriia; order Flavobacteriales; family Weeksellaceae; genus Chryseobacterium; species Chryseobacterium sp. Next base: position 55,871 of record NZ_JALIHL010000001.1, read on the forward strand.
TTCGAAAGAAATGGCTTCCTGGGCAAAATAAAACGTTGAGAGTAAAGCTAATGCGATTGAGTAGTATTTTTTCATAGTAAAATTCAAGTTTGGAATAAAAATATAAATTTTCTACCAAAAGTGAAATAAGACATTCATATAAATAACAATAATGATTTTATTTTTAATAAATCTAATTCCAAACACATTATGAATTCCATTTTAAAAATATTAACCGTCAGACACATACAAAAAAAACGCTTCATCAGAAGCGTTTTTATATGGAGGTCTATTTTTTTTATTTTTTAATTATTTTTTGAGAATATGTTGTATTTTCAGTTGTAATACGGACCAGGTAAGTTCCCGGCTGACGGCTTCTTACGTCTATTTTATGATCACCTGATGCAGTCTTAATCTTTCTGCCTGACCAATCGAATATTTCGGCTTTAACCATTTTAGACCCGGATTTTACGTAAACATAATCAGAAACAGGATTAGGATAAATACCAAGCTCTGAAGACCGGCCGGTTTCTGAAGTTCCCAACGTACTTTGCGTGATCTTTACACTATCCAGAATTAAAGACATCTGATTATAAACTGAATTACTGCATCTTGCGTTCAAAGTTATTTTTCACCCGGTAAAAAACCTACTTTTAGGGTTGAAAAATGATAGTATCCCTTAAAAAAGAATGAAAAAGATTTTAAAATAGATTATTTTTCATAATTTACAGCTATACATAATAAAAAAAAAATACGCCGTCCCTGGAGAGAAACGGCATATTATCGGTATTATTTTCTAAATTATTTTGAATAATTTTCAAAGAACAATGGGATACTTTCAATTCCTTTATAGAAATTAAACAGCCCATAATGCTCATTGGGAGAGTGGATCGCATCAGAATCCAGCCCAAAGCCCATCAGCACGGATTTAGCTCCCAAAACCTTCTCAAACATGGCTGTAATAGGAATACTGCCTCCGCTTCTGTATGGCAGTACTTCTTTACCAAAAGCCGTTTCCATTGCCTGTTTAGCTGCTAAAAACTCTTTTGTATCGCTTTGCAGCACATACGGCATTCCTCCGTGGTGAGGGGTTACTTTTACTTTTACAGTGTCCGGTGCTATTTTTTAAAATACGTTGTAAACTTCTCTGTAATTTCTTCCGGAGTCTGATAAGGAACTAGACGCATTGAGATTTTAGCAAAAGCTTTTGAAGGGATTACGGTTTTAGCCCCTTCTCCTGTATATCCGCCCCAAATACCATTACAGTCTAAAGTCGGACGGATAGAAGCTCTTTCAAGCGTTGTATACCCTTTTTCGCCCTCTATTCCGCTCAATCCGATTGACTTTTTGAATTCTTCCGGGTTGTCTTTCAACTTGTTCATTTCAGCCCTGTCAGAATCAGAAACTGTTTCAACGTTATCGTAGAAACCATCAATCGTGATATGACCGTCTTCATCAATCAGGTTGGCGATCATTCTGGAAAGTACGTGAATCGGGTTTGGAACCGCTCCTCCATAAAGGCCTGAGTGTAAATCCCTGTTCGGTCCTTCCACCTCTACTTCTACATAGCTTAACCCTCTTAATCCCGTCGTAACAGTCGGCTGCTCGTTACTGTAGATATGAGTATCCGAAATCAAAATACAGTCACACGCTAATTTTTCTTTATTTTCATTAACGAAGTCTCCTAAACTCACAGAACCTATTTCTTCTTCGCCTTCTAAAATAAATTTAACATTACAAGGAAGAGCATTGGTTTTCATCATTGCCTCAAAAGCTTTCAGGTGCATGAAAAACTGGCCTTTATCATCCGCTGCCCCTCTCGCAAAGATCGCTCCCTCAGGATGCAGTTCCGTTTTTTCAATATACGGCTCGAAAGGCGGTTTTCTCCATAATTCAAGCGGATCTGCAGGCTGTACATCATAATGCCCGTATACTAATACCGTTGGTAAACTTTTATCTATGATCTTTTCACCAAAAACGATGGGATACCCTTTTGTTTCACATATTTCAACATGGTCAGCTCCTGCATTTTTAAGGTGCTCCGCACATACATCCGCACATTTCAATACATCATTCTTATACGCCGGATCTGCAGAAATAGAAGGAATTCTCAATAACTCAAATAATTCATCCACGAAACGCTGTTTGTTTTCGTTAATGTAATTTAATGTCTCTTGCATTGTAAAAATTTATTTTGTTAAAATTAAAAAAAATGCCTCGCAGGGACAAGCAAAAACAAAGATTTTCACAAGTATTTACTTATTTCCTGATCATTAAACGATTTGTCATTTTCTTTAATAAAAAATGCCCTGCTAGAACAGGGCATTTGTATATTTTGTACTTATAATTAGTGTTCAGCTTTCGGAGCTTTTTCAGCTTCAGCAGGCTTTACCGCAGCAGTGCTATCCGTTTTAGGAGCTTCAGCCTCAGGTTTTGCGGCAGCTTCTTCCGTGTGACCCGCAGCAGCAGCATCATGACCGCCATGTCCGTGAGCTTCTCCATCACCCTGAACATCATCAGAATATCTTTCAACTCCTTCTTCTAGTTTTAGAGTTCCTCTATTCCCTCCTGCTGATACTTTTTTACAGCTTACAGCTACAGTTGCAATCGCTAAACATATAACTAATTTTCTCATGCTTAAATTTTTGATTGCCCAAAATTAAGAAATCCTGCTTTTTTCGGCAACATTTTTATACTGATTTTAAAATTATTTTCCCTTTTTTGGATTGTGTAAAAATAAGAAACTGCTCTCCTCCATCTTTTAGCCCATATTTCTTTTTAATTTCCTCAGGTTTTAAAGGGTAGTTTTTTGAAATGATATTGTACTGTTCTTTCTTTTTAATGCTTTTAGAATCAATGGATTCCATTTCAAAAATCCTCCCGGGAAAGCCTTCTTTTTTTTCGAAGGAGGTATAAAAATGGCTGTTAGGGTGAAGCTTTTTCAATCTGAATTTTTGTGAAATCAAATTAAAGACTCCCGCTTTCAAAATAGAGTTATTGGGAATGTAAATGTATTTTTCAGGCTCAGAATATTCCGATTCTGCACTTTCTTCCTCCCCAAATTTGAAGGTAAAGGCAGATTCTCCACTTTCAAGGTTCACACAGCTGCAGATAATCTCATCGATATTTTCATTGGATAAAAAAACAACAACTTCTTTTACATCATTTTTAAGAGCGATAATATCAAGTCTGAAAATATCCGGCAAAACCGAAACCAGGTATTTAAGATCTATCAGCGGAGAAAGCTTAATGACCACCTGACTGGAAATTGACAATAGCTTTTCCTGAATGTCAAGAATGTTGGGTGATAAATCCTCTAAAAGAAAAACTTTATTTTTCTGCTGGTCCCTTCTGGCCGGATCGAGATAGACTGTATCAAAATTTTCCTGATTTTCATTCAGAAAATCTTCCAATTTCCGGTTGATAAACCTGGCTTTTTTCCCTAGCATTCCCCAGTTATGCGCTACAACCTCTAAAAGTTCCGGATTCTGTTCTATTAAGGTGACTTCCTCAAAATTTTGGGACAGATAAAAAGCATCAATCCCAAAGCCGCTTGTGAGATCGATCAATTTCTTTCCTTTTAAAATTCCGGATTTATAAAGGGCTGTCTTTGCTGAAGAAGCCTGCTCTAAATTAAGTTGCGGAGGAAAGATCACTCCTTCCTTTAACAGGAATGGAAATTTTCTCTCCGCAACCTGTTTTCCTTTAATCTGCTGTACAATTTCCTGCATAGAAACCTCCGGAAATGGGGATTTTTTCAACAATAATGTGTGTAAATCCGCATTCAGATTTGCATTGATATAGTTTTGAATGTCTTTGTTTATTAATTTATTTCCCACAGATTTCAAAAATTACACGGATTATTATGCTTACTAAATATTACCGCTTATTTTTCGGATAATACTTTTATCAATATAATAAGTATTGAAATTAACCAATATTCCTAATTTCAGGTGAGTCAATTTTAAATAGGTTAAAAGTCGTTTATGATGAACGTTAGTTATTTCTGGAATTGATTTTATTTCGATAATAACTTTATCTTCTACAATTATATCTGAAATAAAGCTTGAATCAATAAGAATCCCTTTGAAATTTATTGGAATTGGTACTTGTGTTTTAACACTTAAGCCATTATTTTCTAACTCAAATGCCAGAACTTTCTCATAAACTTTTTTCCAATAAACCCGGTCCAAGTTCATTATAAACAGAAAATATAGATTTCCTGATATAAAAACTTATCTCATTTTCATTCATTTGTGTATCGTTTAGTGTCTACAGCTTATCTGTAAAAATCGGTGTCATCCGAGCAATCTGTAGGAACAATTAAAGTTTACTCAAACATTTCTGCCCAACGGACCGCTTTTATTTCTTTTTCGTTGTATAACTCGTCAATTGACTTTTTAACGTCTAATTTAGGGTATAAATTCACTCCAATCAGTTTTATTTTCCCCTCTTCGATCCATTGCTGTTCTTCTACAGCATGCTCGTAGATTTTTCTGAACCACACCCTGCTTCAAAAGCTCAAGATAACCTCCCGCTTCTTCCATTTCCACGAATAGTGCCCATCCTTTTTCTGCCAGCTGCCGGGTAACATCTTCCACATAGTAGCTCCCGTTGGATGCATCTTCAAAAACATTAATGATACTTTCATAAGCCAGAACAATCTGCTGCTTGAAAGAAATCTCTTCTGAATTGTCTGTGCTTCTGTCTACCAGATAATTATTGGTAAATACAGCATCCGCCCCTCCAATCATTGCAGAAGCAAGCTCCAATGTAGAACGGATCAGGTTATTTTCATTGTCTGCAACTGCTTTATTTCTCAAAGAGGTCTCTGCAAAAATATAAGGCACAGCATCTAAGCCATATTCTTTGGAAAACTGATTAAATATGATTTTAAAAGCTCTGAGTTTTGCCATTTCAAAGAAGTAGTTTCCTCCGACAGCCATTCTGAAGACCAATTTATTCAGGATCTCAACACCATATATTTCCACCAGTTCTTTCGCTTTTCCCAATGCAATTCCTAATTGCTGGTAAATAGCCGCTCCGGCGTTCTGATGCAGTGAGATGTCAACACAAATATTTCTTTTAAAATCTTTTGAAAGCAGTTCTTTGGCCAGCTGGTCATCAACAGTGCCGTTTTTTTCATTAAAAACGTCAATCAGGGAAAAATACTGGTCTTCTTCTTTAGGGCTGATATGCCCCGCAAGCTCTTTGTTGTTGACAAAGAGTGTTTTCTCCTCCAGATTTTCTACATTGTAGTCCAATACAAATGCAAATACTTCATCTTCCAGACTTTCATGATATCTGGCTACCAAATGGGTACTTTCCTCAACTTTCGGAAGGTTTACCAAAGGCTTCTGAACCTCTGTATAAAAAGGTTTTACCGCTATCCCTTCCAGATTTTCTTTTTCCAAAAGAGGGTAAATATCCTCTGTTTTAAGCTGTTTCTTGACTAAATTTTCCCAGGTTGGAAGTATGTTATCTGACATTAGTTTTATTTAATGGGTGAACTGTCAATGGTGAATTTTGCCTCAAATGAATAGTACCTTTGTCCGTTAATTACTCACAGCAAAGCTAATTAGCTATTCACGATTGACATTGTTTATGGCACTTTTATTTTTTAGCAACTTTTGTGCTGTCAACTACCAGAATGAAAATCTCTTCATTCGGTTTTTTCATAAAATAATTTTCTCTTGCATATTTTTCCTTCTCTGATTTGTTGTTCATCAGTTTTTTATAGAAAGCATCATTCTTTTCGTATTCTTTTTTGTAATACTCCAGTTGATCTTCATATTTACTGATCTCACCATTCAGTTCGTTAATCACAAGAAATGAGGTTTTATCGAAGAAAATCATCCATACCAAAAACAAACAGATCGTAATGGTATATTTATTCAAAATGTACTTCTGGATAAGTTTGAATGTCTCCGATTTCGGCTGAATGTCTTTGATAAGTTTATTTTCTTCCATTTTTAATGTTTTCTCAACGAGTTTTTAATAACAGTAGTTAAAAAATCAATCGCTACGGAATTCTGTCTCATGTTGGGGATAATAAGATCGGCCTCATTTTTAGACGGCTCAATGAATTCCTGATGCATTGGTTTCAAGGTAGTCTGATAACGGTGTAATACTTCACTCAGGTCTCTTCCTCTCTCCTGGGTATCTCTTCTGATCCTCCTGATTAATCTTTCATCAGAATCGGCATGAACAAATACTTTTAAATCAAACTCTTTCAATAGTTCTTTGTTGGTAAGAACCAGAATTCCTTCTACCACCAATACGTTCTTAGGTTCTACAGTGACGTGATCTCCTGTTCTGGAATGAGTGACAAAGCTGTAAATCGGCTGTTCAATAAGCTGATTGTTTTTTAAAGCTTTCACATGTTTTATCAGTAATTCAAAATCGATAGACTTAGGATGATCATAATTTAAAGCCTCTCTTTCAGTTAAAGTAAGATTTTGATTATCATGATAATAATTATCCTGGGAAAGGATATTCATTCCTTCAATATCAAGCTGCTGAAGTATCTTGTCAACAACTGTAGTTTTGCCGGAGCCCGTACCACCGGCAATTCCTATTACAAGCATTCTTTTTTTGTTTCTTTATAGTTGGTACAAATATACTATTTTAGATAAAATGTGGCAATGTAAGAGTATTGAGAAATTGAAAGATTAAAACATTGAAGGATTAAAGATTCCTCCGGAATGCGATCATTCTTTGTGACGTATTGCTATTACTGGATTTTCATCTTAGGAATTAATAATAAAATCCGGCAAGAATTTGCCGGATTTTATTTTATATGATTTCGCTTGTTAATTCCTTTGAAATTAATTTTTCATGCATAGGCTTCAAAACATCTATTGAACCTGTTTTTACGGTGCATTTGCCTTTGTAATGAACCAGCATTGTACATTGCTCTGCCTGCTCCATGGTATGTTTACATATTTCGATCAGGCAGTCGATCACATAATCAAAGGTATGAACATCGTCATTATGCAGTACCAGCTTATAGGCATCATCTGTATCATCCAGAACGAGGACTTCTTCCTCATACTGTCTTTTCGGGTCTTCGTAGTCTTTTATGGTATTATAGAAATTCATTTTTAATTTTTTAAGCTTCCCCAATGTTGTCGGCCATATCATTGATAGGATTAGGCTCCTGATAGACAAGTTCTACAAGCTCCACGCTTTTATTATTCATCTTCAAAATTTTGAAATGATAGTTATTCAGTTCAAACTCCTGATTTTCCTCCGGAATTTCTTCCAGCTCATAGAGAATGAATCCAGCCAGTGAGTTGTATTCGCTTTCCTCAGAAAGAGGTAATCTTTTAGGCAGGAATTCATTGATTTCATCCAAAGGCTGTGTGGCCTGTACCCAGTAGGTATTATCTCCTATTTTATCAACAATTTTTTCTTCATCATCTTCTTCATCCTGAATTTCCCCTACCAGTTCTTCCAGAATATCTTCAAGGGTAATAATACCTTCTGTACCCCCAAATTCATCAATTACAATGGCAAGATGCTGTTTTTTCTGCTGGAATATTTTCAGAAGATCCGATATTTTCTTGCTTCCCACCACGAAAAAGGCATCACGCATCAGCTCTTTAAGGTCTTCATGATCCAGGTTCCCTTTTCGTTTCACAAACTCCCGGATGATCTCTTTGGTGTAGAAGATCCCGATGATATTGTCTATGGAGTCCAGGTAGACCGGGATCCGTGAATAACCGCTATCCATGATCTTGTTGATAATCTCATTGATATCTTCTTCAAAATCAATAGAAGTAATATTCTGTCTTGGAACCATGATCTGCTTGGCAGAGTGATCTGTAAAATCGAATGCATTTTTAATGATCTCATAGTTCTCTTCCTCAATTTCGCCACTGTCAGCACTTTGCTTTACCAAAAGCTGAAGTTCTTCCGTAGAGTGAATCTCCTGTTCCGAGGCAGGGTGAATCTTTATGATTCTCAGGAAAGTATTTGACATCAGGTTCATCAGCCAGATAAAAGGCTTAAAAACCGTGTAAAAAACCCTTAATGGAACTGCCGTTGCCATGGTGGTAGCTTCCGACTTTCTGATGGCAATTGATTTTGGAATAAGCTCACCGAATACAATATGCATAATGGTGATCATCACAAAACTCACCACCAAGGCAACCGAAGTAATGGAAGCCTCGCTCATCGTGATATTAAGTGAGTGAAAAATATTTTCAATAATATGATGCATCGCACTTTCTCCTACCCACCCTAAGGCAAGAGAAGCCAATGTAATTCCTAATTGGGTAGCGGAAAGATATTCATCAAGATGCTTGATGATATGTTCTGCCTGCTTTGCCATAGAATTGCCTTCTGCGGCTTTAAGTTGAATTTGTGAGTAACGAACTTTAACAATTGAAAATTCTGCGGCTACAAAGAAGCCATTTAGTAATACAAGAAATAAGGCCAGCAAAAGCCTGACTATGTCCGAGTCCATTTAGAAGTTGTATAAATTTTATTGAGTACAAAGATATACAAAATATAAATAATAAAAAAAGCATCGAAGGTATCGATGCTTTTAATATTATGTTAAAATAATTCTTTAAGAATTTTTCAAAGCTTCTGCTCCGGAAACAATTTCCAAAATTTCATTGGTAATTGCAGCCTGTCTTGCTTTGTTGTAGAAGATCTTAAGATCATTTCTCAACGCTTCTGCATTATCAGTAGCTTTGTGCATTGCTGTCATTCTCGCTCCGTGTTCGGAGGCTACTGAATCTAAGATTGCTTTGAAAATCTGAGTTTTAATAGACTTCGGAATCAAATTATCAAGAATTTCAGCTCTGTTAGGTTCAAAGATATAGTCTGTTTCTACCTCTCCTTCAGTAATTTCAGGCATTGAGATAGGAAGAACTTTTTCTGTAGTCACTTCCTGAGTAGCTGCATTAACGAATTTATTGTAAATAACATACACTTCGTCAAATTTACCTTCTCTGAAGCTGCTCATGACTCCTTCGGTAACATTAGCAACCACATCAAAGTTCAGATTATCATAAACAGAACTTGCATTAGTATATACTGAACGGTTTCTTCTCACCGCATCATATGCTTTTTTACCTACAGGAAGAACTTCAATCTCATACTGAGAATTGTTCTGAAACTGAAGGTTAAGCTCCTTAACGATAGAAGAGTTAAAAGCTCCCGCAAGACCTCTGTTTGAAGTAACAGCGATGAAAAGTACTCTTTTAACCTCTCTTTTCTGAGCATATACGGAAACCTGGTCAGGATCAGAGCTAGAATTTACATTCTGGATAAGCTCCTGTAATTTTTCAGAATAAGGTCTTAGCATTACAATTGCATCCTGTGCTTTTTTAAGTTTCGCTGCCGAAACCATTTTCATAGCACGTGTAATCTGCATTGTAGATGAAATTGACGTAATTCTGCCTCGTATTTCTTTTAAGTTTGCCATTAATTTGGGTTCAAAGTTTAAGGTCTAAAGTTTAAGGCTTAAAACTTTATATTTTAAACCTTAAACATTGAATTTTTTTAGTTGTATTTAGAAGCTAAATCGTTAGCTGCCTGCTTAAGAACACCTGTAATATCGTTATCGATTTTTCCAGCCTTAATTGCAGCCATGGTATCCGGGTGCTTAGATCTTAGGAACTCGATATATTCGATTTGGAATTCTTTTACTTTGTTCAAAGGAACATTTCTCAGCAAGTTCTCAGTTCCGGCATAGATCATAGCCACCTGGCTATCCACCGGAAGTGGAGAGTTAACCGGCTGCTTAAGGATCTCAACGTTTCTTTCACCTTTAGAGATTACTGCTAAAGTGGAAGCATCAAGGTCAGAACCGAACTTAGCGAACGCTTCCAATTCTTTATATTGAGCCTGGTCTAATTTAAGGGTACCAGAAACTTTTTTCATGGATTTGATCTGAGCGTTACCTCCTACTCTCGATACAGAGATCCCCACGTTGATCGCTGGACGAACCCCTGAGTTGAATAGATCAGACTCCAGGAAGATCTGTCCGTCTGTAATAGAGATTACGTTGGTAGGAATGTATGCAGAAACGTCACCAGCCTGAGTTTCGATAATTGGAAGGGCAGTTAATGAACCTCCTCCTTTTACGATAGGTCTGAGAGACTCCGGTAAATCATTCATCTGGCTCGCGATATTGTCATCAGCAATTACTTTTGCTGCTCTTTCCAATAGTCTTGAGTGAAGATAGAAAACGTCTCCAGGGTAAGCTTCACGGCCCGGTGGTCTTCTCAAAAGTAGAGAAAGCTCACGGTAAGCAACAGCTTGTTTAGATAAATCATCATAAACGATAAGCGCTGGTCTACCTGTATCTCTGAAGAACTCACCGATAGCAGCCCCTGCCATCGCAGAGTATACCTGCATTGGAACTGGATCTGATGCGTTAGCCGCAACGATTACAGTATACGCTAAAGCTCCTTTATCAGAAAGCGTTTTAACGATTTGTGCTACGGTAGAAGCTTTCTGCCCGATAGCAACATATATACAATATACTGGTTTACCAGCATCAAAGAATTCTTTTTGGTTGATGATCGTATCGATTGCAACAGTCGTTTTACCGGTCTGTCTGTCACCGATGATAAGCTCTCTTTGTCCTCTTCCTACAGGGATCATAGAGTCGATAGCTACGATACCAGACTGTAACGGTTCAGTTACCGGCTGTCTGTAGATAACTCCGGGAGCTTTTCTTTCCAATGGCATTTCGTATAAATCCCCAGTAATAGGACCTTTACCATCGATAGGGTTACCAAGAGTATCCACTACTCTTCCTAACATACCTTCTCCTACTTTGATAGAAGAGATTCTGTTTGTTCTTCTTACTGTATCACCTTCTTTTACTAATTTACTTTCCCCTAGTAAAGCAACACCTACGTTGTCTTCTTCAAGGTTAAGTACAATACCTTCTACATCACTAGAAAATTTCACCAACTCTCCGTATTGTACGTTTTCTAACCCGTATACACGAGCAATACCATCACCGATGGTTAAAACTGTACCTACTTCCTCAACGTTGGATTGAGTATCGAAGTTGGCCAATTGCTGTTTTAAGATCGCAGATACTTCTGCCGGATTTATTTCTGCCATTGTATGGTTGTTTTTCTTAATTTAATTGGAAATCTTTTTTAACTTGGTTAAGTTTCGTCTTCACAGACGCATCTATCTGCTGATCACCTACTCTTAGAATGTATCCTCCTAAAATCTCAGGCTTCACATTTACATTCAGATCAAAGTTTGAATCTGCTTTTACAAGATTGGTAGATCTTAAAATCTGATCAAGATTCTCTTTTGAAAGCTGGGTCGCTGTGGTAAGAGTGACTCTCTGTACTCCATTGATATCCTCTACTTTACTGATAAAAGCATGAGCAATGCTTTTCAATTGGTTTTCACGCCCATGTTTAATCACTAATCTAATCAGATTCTTTGAAGAAACCGAAAAATCTTTAAAAATCTGGTCTGCTACCTCTATTTTCTTTTTTGCGTCAATATAAGGCGTAAGGAAGAATTTGTTTAAATCTGCTGATTGCGACATGATCTTCACTACATCTTTCATTTCAGAAAATACAGTAGCTGTCTGGCCTGATTCATTGGTAAAATCAAGCAAACCTTGTGCGTATCTTTTAGCTACTTTAGATGTAAGCATTCTTAGTTAAGGTTAGATTTGTTTAAATAATTTTGAACTAATTCGTTTTGAGCTTCGCTGTTGTCTAATTTTTGTTTCAAGATAGACTCAGCAATGTTTACCGATAAAGTACCAATCTGAGTTTTGATGTCTGCCATTGCAGCATTTTTCTCAGCAGTGATCGTCTGCTTAGCAGCTTCGATCAATTTGTCTCCTTCAGCTTTAGCAGCGTCTTTAGCTTCCCCTACGATTCTGTCTTTAATTTCTCTAGCTTCTTTAAGGATAGCATCTCTTTCGATTTTAGCTTCGCGAATGATTCTTTCGTTATCCTCTTTTAGAGTTTCCATCTCTTTTCTTGCCAATTTAGCTTGATTAAGAGCGTCAACAATAGAAGTTTCTCTGTCATTGATAGACTTTAAAATAGGTTTCCAAGCGAATTTACCTAACAGAAATAATAATGCTAGAAAAATAACAGACTGGATAATAAATAATCCTGATGAAAACTGATGAATTAATTCCATTATATAAATGTATAAATAATTATTACTTTTTTTAAAGAACCATTACCTGTAACCAACCGTTACAGATAATGGTTTGATTTTAATTAGTTTACTGCGAATAGAGCAGCAAACGCAACACCTTCTACAAGTGCAGCCGCAATAAGCATAGCTGTTTGGATTTTTCCAGATTGTTCAGGTTGTCTAGCGATAGCTTCAAGAGCAGCAGCTCCGATTTTACCAAGACCGATACCTACACCTAGTACTACGATACCAGCACCTACAATTTTAGGGATTTCCATAATATATAATTTTAAAAAATTTGTTTTACTTTAATTTACAATTCCAATTAGTGAGCAGCATGATGTTCGTGCTCGTGTTCCTGAACAGCCATTCCGATAAATAAAGCTGACAACATGGTAAAGATATAAGCCTGTAGGAATGCTACCAATACTTCCAATAAATAAATTACTAATGTCAGGAACGGGAATGCTACCCCTGCAGCAAAATTCTTAAATACATAGATCAGCCCGATCAAGCTCATTACTACGATGTGACCTGCCGTCATGTTGGCAAAAAGTCGGATCATCAATGCAAACGGCTTAGTGATTGTCCCCAACAATTCGATCGGAAGCATGATCAGTTTCATCGGCACAGGTACTCCCGGCATCCAGAAAATGTGTTTCCAGTAATCTTTATTGGCAGAGAATGTAGTAATCAGATACGTAAGGATAGCCAGGAAGAATGTCATGGTAATATTACCTGTAACATTGATTCCGAAAGGCATCAGCCCCAAAACGTTCAGGAAAAGAATAAAGAAGAATACCGTTAATAAATATCCCATAAATCTTTTATACTTATGACCGATATTCGGAATAGCAACCTCGTCTCTTACAAAAATAATCAACGGCTCTAAAAATCTGGCTGCACCAGTAGGAACAACTGACTTTTTATAAGACTTAGCCATACCTCCGAACAATACCAGCATAAAGATGGATACCAACAGAATGATAAGCACACTCTTTGTAATGGAAAGATCTAAAGGTTTTGCATTGGTAGGGTGGCCATCTTCACCGAGCGTTAAAGTTCCTGCCGCATCGGTCTTATAGATTTTTTCGTGGTGCAGTACATAGTGAGAACCATCTACTTCAGTAGGCTCTCCATGCATAAACCCTTCTTTGCTGCTCATGAAAGCATGGAAACCGTTATCATAAAAAATAACAGGAAGAGGGAAACCGATGTGGTGACCATCTTTGTCAACCATCAATGTAAAATCATGCGCATCCAATAAGTGATGATCGATGAACTCTTTGTTTTCTTTGCTTACTTTGTCTTTCTCTGAAAGCTCTTGAGCAGGAGCTGCCCCAGCAGCCGCCTCTCCGTGCTGTGCAGACACTAAGTTTAATACAAAAATACTGTAGAATAAAACTGCGAATTTCTTAAACATTGATAGGTTTTTTTCGTTGTGCAAAAATATAATATTTTTTCTAGTTTCAATAAATAATTTTACTGTTTTTTATCATGATTAATCAGCTTGATCGCATAGTACGTAAGCAGTGTTGTCAGGACAAAATAAGGGATGATAAAATGAAATTTATAGCCTGGAATCATTTCAAAGTTCAGTTTTTTCCGGATTAAGTACATCAAACCGAATTTTAAAAGAATCAAACCAATCACAGATAATCCTAAAAATTCAGGAGCTACTCTATTGATTAAAACAATAAGGGTGATCATCATCATAAACATTACACTTAGGAAAAGGTAAAATTTAATAATAATGATTTCATCCAAATGGAAAACAAACTTCCAAAGAGAAAAATGAATCAGGAATGTCAGGAAAAATAAAATGACAATAAGAATATTTGGATTAGATTTCATTTTAAAAATTATTTTCACCGATCGTTACAGATCTAAGGTTTATTTTAATTGATCGCAAAAATAGACTTTTTCTATCGTATTATGATAGGATTTGATATTTATCATTTTTTCTCTATATATAATATTACGTGTATAGATCCTTTGGATATGCCAAAAATTCCTTATTTTTGCAAACCTATAATTTACAATACATATGTTTAATAGTTTACAGGATAAATTAGACAAGGCATTACACAATATTTCCGGAAGAGGAAAAATTACCGAAATCAATGTAGCGGAAACCGTAAAGGAGATCCGCAGAGCATTGGTGGATGCCGACGTTAACTATAAAGTTGCAAAAGATCTTACTAAAAGAGTTCAGGATAAAGCATTAGGAGAGAATGTTCTTACTTCTCTTACTCCTGGACAGCTGATGACCAAAATTGTTCATGATGAATTAGTGGATCTGATGGGAGGTTCCCAGGAAGGAATCAACCTTTCAGGTAAGCCTAGTGTAATCCTTATTGCAGGTCTTCAGGGTTCCGGTAAGACCACTTTCTCCGGAAAGCTCGCTCATTATTTACAAACAAAAAGAAATAAAAAACCTTTATTGGCAGCATGTGACGTGTATCGTCCTGCTGCAATAGACCAGCTTAAAGTATTGGGAGGACAAATCAATGTACCGGTCTATACTGAAGAAGGTGCTACCAACCCTTCTACTATTGCTGAAAATGCGATCAATTTTGCAAAAGCCAACAACCATGATGTGGTTATCGTGGATACCGCAGGCCGTTTAGCAATTGATGAGCAAATGATGAACGAGATCAAGTCTGTACATTATTTTATCAAGCCGCAGGAAACCCTGTTTGTTGTAGACTCCATGACCGGTCAGGATGCTGTCAACACAGCAAAAGCATTCAATGATGCTTTAAATTTTGACGGAGTTGTTCTTACCAAATTAGACGGGGATACAAGAGGGGGTGCTGCATTGACGATCCGTTCTGTGGTTGAAAAGCCGATCAAATTCATCTCTACAGGAGAAAAAATGGAAGCTTTAGACCTTTTCTATCCGGAAAGGATGGCAGACAGGATCCTGGGAATGGGAGACGTTGTTTCCTTAGTAGAAAGAGCCCAGGAACAGTTTGACGAAGAAGAGGCTAAAAAACTTCATAAAAAAATCGCTAAAAACGAATTCGGTTTTGATGATTTCCTTAAGCAGATCAACCAGATCAAGAAGATGGGTAACATGAAGGATTTGATGGGAATGATTCCGGGAGTGGGCAAAGCGATCAAGGATGTGGAAATCAGTGATGATGCATTTAAGCATATTGAAGCCATCATCTACTCTATGACCCCTGAGGAAAGAAGAAGACCTTCTATCATTAATACTCAGAGAAAAGGCAGAATTGCCAAAGGTTCCGGAAGAAAAATTGAAGACGTGAATCAGCTGATGAAACAGTTTGACCAGATGGGTAAAATGATGAAGATGATGCAGGGGCCTCAAGGAAAGCAAATGATGCAGATGATGAGCAAAATGCCGAATATGCCTGGAATGGGCGGAATGTTCGGAAAATAATTGGAAACAATATTATTCTATAAAAAAACTCTCAGAAATCTGAGAGTTTTTTATTTTTTTATCTTAACCGTATTTATTTAAACCTATACCCTAGTCCAAGCTGGAAGAAATCCATTTTGAGTTTCTCACCGTCCACAGGGTTTTTGATCATATTGGTAAGACCAAAACTGTAGCGTGCGTCCAGAAAAAGCCCTTTATAAATTTTGAAATCAGCACCAAAGAACAACCCGAACTCAGTTGATTTCAGATGATCATTAAACTGCTGTTCCAAAAACTGTTCTCCTTCTCTGATGGCTCTCGGATCCGGCATTCCTCCGCTCACTTCAATTTTAACGCTTGTATTTGTTTTAAAGCTTACATAGGGTCCCGCATATACCCCGAATTCAGGAACCGGATAGTATTTTGCGGATACAGGGATCACAATCCTGTTAAAACGAAGTTTCTCAGTCACGGTAATACCAGACATCCCTACTTCTACTTTTCCTCCGAGGTTGGCATATTGAACCTCTCCCTGAACTGCAAATTTATTAGTGAATTTGTGCTCAACCAAAGCTCCGATATAAAACCCGGACTTGGATTTTAATCCTCCGCTTACACCTTCAAATTCAGGATCCTCATTAGAATTCAGTTTTGATAAGGTATACCCTCCTTTTACCCCAAAATTAGTTTGTGCATTCAAACCAGCAACAACAGCAAGAGCTGATGCCAATAAGATTTTTTTCATGATTATTATATTTAATTTCTATTTGAAATAAAGCTTAAAAAGAAACTCTTCCGGCTTTACTTATATGGTTTTGTTTTTTATTTTGCAAACACGTATTTAACTCCAAAAGTCACGGAAGATAAGTTCAATCCGAATTGATACTTGTTCTTTCTGGTCGCTCCTTCATAGTCGGCTTTATACGTATTATATCCAAATTCTCCCAGAGTAGCTTCAATACTCCAGTTTTTGTTTAGGAAATAATCTAAACCAGGTTTGATATTAACCCCAATACGAGTATACTTATTTTTTTGAGAAAAATAGTAATTAAAGAAAGGATCTCCTCCATCACTAGCGGAACTTGATTCTATTTTCTCCTGGCCAAACTCCAATGGAACCAGTAATTGGCCAAAGATGTACAGCTTTTCAGACAAAGTCCAGTACTTTCTTACAAATGGAGTTACCACAAATGCATTATCCGTATCTTTAATTTCAAGTACATTGCTGATAGCAGCATCACCTACTTCATATTTTGAAACAGCACTTTTATAACCTACTCCTAATCCTACAGCCAAATTGGAAGCAACGAAATAACCTGCTGTAGGAAGAATTTTAAAAACATCATCCTTTCTACTGCCGTTGACTTCATTATTTTCATTGTGGTGATATTCTATCTGTCCGGAAAGATAAGTTGTTCCCTTAGCAATTTGGGCATTTGATAAACCAAAAAGTGCAACAGCACCTGTCAATAAGATTTTTTTCATGGGTATTATATTTAAAAATGGGTATACTAAAAAAGCCCTAAGAAATTCTCAGGGCTTTATTGCTATATGCTTTGTTTATTATTTTGCAAATACATATTTAACTCCGAAAGTTACAGAAGATAAATTCAATCCGAATTTATAATCGTTTACTCTCTTAGCTCCATCAACATCTAATTTGTTTGTGTTGTAACCAAACTCACCGATAGTAGCTTCGATAGACCAGTTCTTGTTTAAGAAATAATCTAAACCTGGCTTAATGTTAACACCGATTGAAGTGTAGTTAGCTTTATCAGAAGTAGAAGTAGAAGTTGTTGTAGATCCTGTAGTAACAGTTGCATCTTTTTCAGTTTTGTACTGACCGAACTCCATAGGAACTTCTAATTGACCGAAGATATATAATTTATCAGCTAAAGTCCAGTATTTTCTTACGAAAGGAGCTACTACAAATGCAGATGTAGTGTTTTTGTTTTCGTTAATAAAGCTAGAATTAGCGATAGTCCCAGTTGTAGTAGTCGTCGTTTTATCGTTTTTGTAACCTACTCCTAAACCTACAGCTAAGTTAGTCCCTACGAAATATCCTACAGTTGGAAGAACTTTGAAGCTCTCTACTTTAGTATCATTATTGTTATTTTCGTTTTGAGAATAACCTACTTGTCCTGAAAGATATGTAGTTCCTTTAGCAATCTGAGCGTTTGATAAACCAAAAAGTGCAACAGCACCCGCTAATAATATTTTTTTCATTTTAAAAAATTTTAATACTTTCTGAGGGCAAATTTACAGTGGACACCCCTAATATTAAAATTTGTTAACGTGATTAATATCATTGACCAATACTAACCTTTTATAAAAATAAATCTTAGCTCACAAGAGATTTTGATTTTTTCACAATTTTATGAATAAAAAAACTACAAATTTTCAATTAGAGCTCAATATGTTTGCTGTTTATGATTTGTTGTTTTCACCAGAATTAGCTCTTTTTTTATAATTTACATAAAATGTATTATGTAAAACATTAACATTTAAGCTGTTAACTCTTAAAATTTAAACAACCGTTTATGAATATTCTAAATAAAGTAAATATTATATAGTAAAAAACAGGGTAAAGACAAAGTAAGTTAATAGATAAGCATCCCTAACAAACTTTTAAAGCCATTACCATAAACCTGAAGGGAAAATAAGACCTCTAAACACCGGTTTGTGCTTTTTCAAAGATACTTTCCTTAAAGAAACAAAAAACTCCGGCGTTGGGCCGGAGTTTAATATATTGCTTTTACCTTCCTTATTTCAAAAAGAAATTATATCCTAAGTTGATAGCTCCTACATTCCAGTTATTTCTATACCATCCATAGTCACGTCTGTTACTGACAGTCTGATACCCTAAATACAACTCCCCTTTCTTCATTTGATATCCAAATTTAGGCTGTGCATAGAATCCTCCGTCCATACTGTCTTTGGTAGAAATACCATATCCTAAGTCTAATCCTACAAAAATAGGAGCTCCTGAAAATTTATATTTACCGGAAACCGCTACAGGAATAAACCCAAAATCATCAAAATTATCTTTTCCGAAGAAATGAGAATATCCGGTTGTTACCCCAAGGTCAAGCCCTTTTGTAATATTCCACATATAAGCAGCATCTATTCCCAGAGTAAATGAAGACACATCACTTGCATCAGATACAGGAACACCAATATGCCCACCCAGTTTAAAACCTTCCTGTGCTTGAGCAGCACCTCCTAAAAGTGCAAAAGCACCTAATAATAATAGTTTTTTCATTTTTTTAGTAGCTTTATGAATTGTCGTGCAAAAATACTAATTATTTTTGTGATGAGAGCCAACTCAGCGGATGGGGTTTTCCCGGAAAATAAAAAACAGGACAAATCTCTGCCCTGTTCTATACTATTGTCCTGAGTTTCTGATTAGTTTCCTCCGAATTTGAAACCAATACCAACCTGTAGGAAGCTATTCGTTAACTTTCCGTCTCCTGAATCTTTGGCCAGGTTAGAAACACCGTAATTGTATCTTGCGTCAAAGAATAATCCGTTCTCCAGAGAATATTCAGCACCAATGAAAGGAGCAATATTCAAAGTATTCATCTGGTCTTTGATATCCACTTTATCTCCTAAACCGAACTCAGCAGCCAGCTCTCCCGGAATCTCCGCTCCTCCTGTTACTTCATATTTTGCTTTTGCAGTAAGGATAATACCAAAACTAGCACCCGCAGAAACAGCTAAATTTTCAGTAATAAAATATTTAGCAGAAACAGGAATCAATAAAGTACCGAAAGTGGTTTTTGCTTTTACGCGAACATTTCCTTCAAAATCTCCTTCAAATGAACCGGTCTCGTCTACTTTACCTCCCAGCGGAGAATATAAAACTTCCCCCTGAAGACCGAATTTATCACTGATTTTGTACTCAACCAATCCGCCTACATAGAAAGTATGCATGGGATCTGAACTTTCAGACTGGCCGTCCGACTTCATTTTTAAGGTCGATAATGAATATCCTGCTTTAGCACCGAATCTTGCTTCCTGAGCGCTTACGTTGATTCCCAAAACAGCTGCCGCTGCAATTAGTAAAAGTTTTTTCATGGTATTAGTTTTAAAATTTTTAAGGACTGCAAAACTAATTATTTTTTTACCAATTGCAAACTTTAAAGGATTTTTTTCACAATTTATGCCGTTTATATTAAATATTAATCATCTCTAAGCCTCTTCTCCTCATCGTTATACGCCAGAATAATTTTTCTTACCACCGGGTGTCTTACCACGTCTTCTTCGGTAAGATGGACAAAGCCGATCTCATTAACCCCGTTCAGAATTCTCATGGCCTCTTTCAATCCGGACTGCTGGTTTTTCGGAAGGTCGATCTGGCTTGGGTCTCCTGTAATGATAAATTTAGCATTCATCCCCATCCTGGTCAGAAACATTTTCATCTGGGCATGGGTGGTATTCTGCGCTTCATCAAGAATGACGAAGGCATCATCCAGGGTACGGCCTCTCATGAAAGCCAGCGGTGCAACCTCAATTACTTTTTTCTCCATGAAGCCTTCAAGTTTTTCATGCGGAATCATATCACGAAGGGCATCATACAAGGGCTGCAAATAAGGATCCAGCTTCTCCTTTAGGTCTCCGGGTAAAAATCCAAGGCTCTCCCCTGCTTCTACAGCGGGCCTTGTAAGAATGATCCTTTTCACCTCTTTATCTCTTAACGCTCTTGCAGCCAAGGCAACACTCGTATAGGTTTTTCCCGTTCCCGCAGGACCGATCGCAAAAACCATATCTTTTTTCTCTGTTTCCTTTACCAGCTTTTTAAGATTCGTTGTTTTAGCCTTAATGATCTTTCCATTGACTCCCTTTACAATAATATCCTGGTCAAAGATCAGCTGCTTTTCATTTTCATCTTTAATATTCAGTATATTTTCAACGTCTTTCAGGCCTATTGAGTTATTTTTGGAAATAAAACGGACAATATCGTCCAATTTTTGTTTCAATATGTCTAATGCTTCCTGATTTCCCATCGCAAAGATAACATGATCTCTTCCGGTGATTTTAAGGGTTGGAAAGCTTGATTTTATTAAGTTGAAATATTGGTTATTAACTCCATAGAAGATTTTTGCATCAATATCTTCCAGATCATATGTTAATTCAAACATGCAGTATTTTTATTTTTAGATTTTAAAATTAAAGCTTTTTTTCAAATTTATGTCAAATTCTTTTCAACAATCTTTCGGGCTTTCTTTTTATTTTAAATAACTTTGCAATACTACACTATTCTAAAATTGCTCATGTCAATTATTACCCTTACTTCGGATTTCGGAAATTTAGATTACAGAGTTTCGGCTGTGAAAGGCAAAATCCTGTCTCTAAATCCTGAGGTTAATATTATTGATATAACCCACGATATCCAGGCATTCAACCTTATACAGACCTCATATATTGTAAGAAACGCTTATAAATATTTCCCTAAAGGAACCATTCATATCCTTTCTGTAGATAGTTTTTACAATAAATCAAGAAAAAATATACTTTACAAAGCAGACGGGTCCTACTTTCTGGCAGCAGATAACGGTCTTCTGAGCCTTGTATTTTTTGACATCAAGCCTGAAGCCATCTATGAAATCACGCTGAACAACCGTTTTGATGATATCATTAATTTTACATCAACCGATATTTTCGTCCCGGCAGCAGTACATCTTGCCAACGGAGGACTTCCGGAAGTGATCGGAAGAAAGATCGATACCGCCAAACAGCTCATGTTCCCCAGACCCGTTTTCAATGAATCTGAAGGAATGATTATTGGAGAAGTCACCTATATTGATAATTTCGGAAATATAATCTCAAATATCAGCAAAGATTTCTTTGAAAATATGGGTAAAGGATACAGTAATTTTACCATAAAATTCAGAAACCTTAGCCTTTCAAAAGTATTTTCAAGCCATACCGAAGTGGTTTCTGACTGGGAAAGGGAAACCGAATTCCATGGACAATCTGCTGCAATATTCAATGACAGCCAGCTATTGGAACTTACGATCTATAAAGGAAGCAGGAAAAACGGAGCTAAAAGCCTGTTTGGATTGAATGTAGGCGAGAATATCTATATTGAATTTTCCTAAGATTATATATTTCATAAAAAAACCGATTTTTTTTATATATTTGTCAAAATCTAAAAATCAAAAATGGCAGAATACAAATTATTGCTTCCTTCCATGGGAGAAGGTGTTATGGAAGCGACAATTATCACTTGGTTATTCAATGAAGGTGATAACGTAAAAGAGGATGATTCCGTAGTAGAAATTGCAACAGATAAAGTAGATTCAGATGTACCGACGCCAGTTTCGGGGAAAATTGTAAAAATTTTAAAGCAAAAAGACGAAGTTGCAAAAGTTGGTGAAGCCATTGCTATTTTAGAAATTGAAGGAGAAGGCGGAAATACAGCTTCAGAAGAAGTAAAAACGGAAGCTCCGGCAGCTACTCCGGACAATGAAACATTAAAAGCGATTGAAGAGCCTTTAAAGACTGCAGCTTCAAACGTAGAATTTTCAGGAGACCTCTACTTATCTCCACTGGTAAAATCAATTGCCCAACAGGAAAATATTTCTGAAACTGAACTGAAAACGATCAAAGGAAGCGGTTTAGAAGGAAGAATTACTAAAGAAGATATATTGGCTTATGTTTCCAACAGAGGAAGCCAGCCCGCTCAGCAAGCTGCACCCGTACAGGCAGCTTCCACTCCGAAACCAGCAGTATCTGCTCCGGCAGCTACAGTTCCGGTAAGTGCAGGTGATGAAATCATTCCAATGGACAGAATGAGAAAGATCATTGCTGAAAACATGGTAAAAGCAAAACAAATTGCTCCACACGTAACCTCTTTCATCGAAACAGACGTTACCAACGTTGTAAAGTGGAGAAATAAAAACAAAGCAGCTTTTGAAAAGCGTGAAGGCGAAAAACTGACTTTCATGCCAATCTTCGTGAAAGCTGTAGTGAAAGCGATTCAGGATTTCCCGATGATCAATGTTTCTGTAAGTGGTGAAAATATCATCAAAAAGAAAAATATCAACATCGGTATGGCTACTGCCCTTCCGGACGGAAACCTTATCGTTCCTGTAATCAAAAATGCTGATCAGCTATCACTTTCCGGTCTTGCAAAAGCGATCAATGATTTAGCGTACAGAGCAAGAAACAAAAAATTAAGACCTGAAGACACTCAGGGAGCAACCTATACCATTTCTAACGTGGGAAGCTTCGGAAACCTTATGGGAACACCGATCATTCCTCAGCCTCAGGTCGCTATTTTAGCAATCGGAGCCATCGTTAAAAAACCGGCAGTTCTTGAAACGGCTGACGGAGATGTAATCGCCATCAGAAACTTAATGTTCATGTCTCACTCTTATGACCACAGAGTGGTAGACGGTTCTTTAGGAGGAATGATGCTGAAGCATGTTCACGACTACCTTGAAAACTGGGATCTGAACACAGAAATATAATGAATAATAATCAGCAATCAGCAATCAGCAATCAGCAATCAGCAATAAGTAATTTGTTGATTTTAAATACTAAACCTTCGATTAAATCGGAGGTTTTTTTATTGGAAAAAGCTGTAACATTTTATACAAATATTCAACAGACCATGTAACAGAGCAGACTGCTCAATTGTCTTATATAAACAACAACCTGAATTATCTCAAAATGAAACATATCCTTCCGGCAGCATTTGCATTACATATTTCCATAACCGCTTTATCACAACAAACCAATCAGTCCAGATTGATTGACAGCTATGTTAAAGAAGCAATGAAAAACAATAAAATCCCGGGATTGGCTCTTGGGATTATAAAAGATGGCACAATAATTTTTGAGCGGTATTACGGAACGGAAAATCTGGAAGATCTAAAAAAAGTGGGCCCAGGTTCAATGTTTAGAATATATTCTACTTCAAAATTAATAACCAACGTTGGCATTTTTCAACTGATTGAACAGGGAAAATTAGCTTTGGAAGACAACGTTTCAAAGTATGTTGAAAACCTACCCAAAGAATGGCAGGACGTAAAAGTAAAAAACTTATTGACGCACTCTTCCGGACTTCCGAATTTTGTTGAATTTAATGATATTCCGGTTAATGATTCTAACGCAAAAGTTATTGAACGCCTGGCAAAAGAAAAAATGGATTTTAAAACAGGAAATGAATACAGATACAATCAGACGAATTATATGCTCCTTACCATGATCATCGAAAAGATCACCGCGCAGTCTTTCAATGATTTCATTATTAACAATCAATTCTCTGATGTAAAAGATCAGGTATATTTCTCGTCAAATTCTCTTGAGAAAGTTCCCAATAGGGTTCAGAAATACAATTACAACAACACAACAAACCAATACGAACAATCTACATTTAATGACGGTGTGAGAGCACATTCCGGAAATGGATTAGCCATTACGCTTCCTGCCTTTTTAAAATGGAGCGGTCATCTCAGCAAAAATGATCTATTGAATCAACAAACGAAAGAAATGATGTGGAAACCATTTGACTATGGGAACAAAAAAGATGTTTTTGCCTACGGCTGGGAGATCAACAAATCGAATACTATTCCGTCTTACGGTTTTTCCGGTGGAAACGTCAGCGCTTACAGGATTTTTCCACAGAATAATATCACCATTATTATGATGTCGAACGGGTATAATTTTTTTCCGTCACAGTATCATATTGTCAATCATATTGCCTCCATCATCGATAAAAATCTGACCGATGCTTATTCTATAGCTGAAGAATCCATTATTGCTGGATTTGCCAAAACAAACAATCCCAATGCAGAAAAAAACTACTTTACGATCAGGGCTAAAAACCCCAAATGGGATTTTGAAGAGACATTGAATAATATCGGTTATATTGTAATGAGAAGCTCAAGAACTGATGAGGCTGTTACAATTTTTGAATTAAATGTAAAGGAACATCCGCAATCCGGAAATGCTTTTGACAGCTTAGGAGAAGGCTATTTTAATGCTAAAAACTATCCGTTGGCATTAAAAAATTACAAAAAATCTCTTGAATTGGACCCGCAAAATACCAATGCTTCCAATATGATTACTAAAATAGAAAATCTTATGGCTCTGAAAAATTAATTAAAAATCACCTCAATTCAATCCATAAAGTCCCGACAAAAGTTGGGATTTTTTTATTGAGCTCAAACCTTAGTTTTATTAAAAAAAATTAATAATATTCAGCTTTCAATTTTAAAATAAATTAAATAAATTCATTTTACATGATAAGTACTCTCTTGGAAGTTTAAGTTATTAGTATTAAATTTAAACAAATAATATTGGATAAGATGGATCCTGATTACAGAAAATATGATATGACAAGGTTTTTTGATTTCACGAAATTAATTACAGACGTTTATGATCAACTTCCAGAGTCCTATGATATTGCAGCTGCTGACATTCAAGATTCTGAAACGCTTACCATTGAAAGCGCTGAAATGATCTCAAAATTTTCAGAAGAAATATAAAATCTTCAAAATTCACGTACTTTTATACCTCTCAATTAACAAATGCTGAAAATTCTTGCCCCTATAAAAAAATCTCTCAAAAATTCCTTCGACAATATCCGAAACGAACAACTGAAGCACAATCTCCTTCAGGCCATCCCTTTTTGGATCGGATCATTGATCACCGGCTTCTTTGCTGTGATGTATGCTAAGATATTTGCATGGGGCGAACATCTTATGAATTTCATTTTTGACTGGCATGCGTGGATGATTTTCATTATCGCTCCTATCGGTTTCGTCCTTTCCTGGTGGCTGGTGAAAGAATTTGCTCCGAATGCCAAAGGAAGCGGCATTCCACAGGTGATGGCAGCTGTAGAACTGGCCAACCCGAAAGAGCATCGGAAAATCAGAAGTCTTTTAAGCATTAAGATTATTTTTTTCAAAATCCTGTCCTCAGTCATTCTGGTTATTGGAGGAGGTGCTGTAGGACGTGAGGGCCCTACCATACAAATTGCAGGTTCTGTTTTCAGAAAAGTAAATGAGTACCTCCCCGAATGGTGGCCGAAGATCTCCAAGAAAAACATGATTATGACCGGAGCGGCAGCCGGACTTGCGGCAGCGTTCAATACGCCGTTGGGAGGAATTGTATTTGCGGTGGAAGAGCTTTCAAAAACGCATATTAATTACTTTAAAACCGCTTTGTTTACAGCGGTTATTATCGCGGGATTAACG
The DNA here is from genome assembly GCF_022869225.1 of Chryseobacterium sp. NCBI lineage: Bacteria > Pseudomonadati > Bacteroidota > Flavobacteriia > Flavobacteriales > Weeksellaceae > Chryseobacterium > Chryseobacterium sp. The sequence goes on from NZ_JALIHL010000001.1 coordinate 81,596, forward strand.
GCTCAGACACTCGCAGGATCTTATTTATACCTTGGCTACCCGAAAACCCATGATGTTTCTTTGATGATTATGTTTCCGATTATCCTTGTGGCTGGAACAGCGGGTATTCTTGCCAGCCAGCTTTCTGTTATCATGCTCAAAATAAGCAGCTGGAAAAAGAAAAACTGAAAACAGATAAAGCGAATGTCATATTCTTAGTTATTTCCGCTTTAATTATTGCTTCCATAGCCTATTTTATCAACAAGGAAATTCTGGGTTCCGGAAAAGAGATCATGGAACGTGTTCTTTTTACCAAAGACAAACATGAAGACTGGTATGTCCCGATTCTAAGAATGCTCGGCCCTGCCCTGTCCTTTACTTCCGGGGGTGCCGGAGGGATCTTCGCACCTGCCCTTACTGCGGGAGCCAGTATTGGTTCTGTGATTTCAGGAGCTATTCATCTGACGCCCAATGAGACCAATGTCGTTATTCTTGCCGGAATGGTGGCATTTCTGACAGGAATTACCAGAGCTCCGTTTACTTCAGCGATTATTGTGTTGGAAATGACGGACAGACATTCTTTAATTTTTCATCTGATGCTTGCCGGCATGGTATCTTCCATTACGTCTATTTTGGTAAGCAGACATTCTTTATATGATGTATTGAAAGTGAATTTTTTAACGGAAATCAGGCAGCATGATTAATTGCGGATTAATAGGTCAACCGGGCAGCTTTAATCCTTTTTCACCATCAGATTAAAATCTTTAAACGCGTGTAATAATGCTACTGCAGCTTCATAGTCAAGTAATTTTAAACTAAAATACAAAAAACAACATATTGCAGCAACTAGCAAACAATTTCACCACTCCTCTTGTATATTACAAATATAATGTATAATTTTGCACCTCGAAATAATTAACAAATTCATTTAACATTATGAACAATTACGAAACTGTTTTCATTTTAACTCCCGTTCTATCTGAGTCACAGGTAGAGGAAGCAGTGAACAAGTATGTAGATCTTATCAAAGAAAAGAACTGCGAAATCGTTGCTAAAGAAAATTGGGGATTAAAAAAATTAGCTTATCCTATCCAATTGAAAAAGAATGGGTTCTACACTTTAATCGAATTCAAAGGAGAAGGTACTGTAGTGGCTGATCTAGAATTAGCATTTAAGCGTGACGAGAGAGTAATCCGTTACCTTACTACAAAACTTGACAAGCATGCTGTTGAGTACGCTGTAACTAGAAGAACTAAAGTAAAAGCAGCTAAAGCTTAATTATTAACCCTATTTTTTAAAAAAGACAAGACATGGCAATAGATGAAATGGCTAAACAAGCCTCAGCTGGAGGAGAATCAGAAGTAAAATTCCTTACTCCGCTTGATATCAATACAAAATCTGAAAAGAAGTATTGTAGATTCAAAAAATACGGAATTAAGCACGTTGACTACAAAGATGCTGATTTCTTATTACAGTTCGTTAACGAGCAAGGTAAGATTTTACCAAGAAGATACACTGGAACTTCTTTAAAATACCAAAGAAAAGTTTCTGCTGCTATCAAAAGAGCAAGACACCTTGCATTACTACCATACGTAGCTGACTTATTGAAATAAGACAAAAATAAATAAAGGAAGAGGGCAACCTCTTCTTTTGTTGCTGAATACATCATTAATTCTAACTTGATTTTAGATATAAACCTAAAATCTGAAAAAGGACAACAACAATGGAAATTATCCTAAAAAAAGACGTAGAAAACTTAGGACTTGAGTTTGATACAGTAAACGTAAAGCCAGGTTATGCTAGAAACTTCTTAATTCCTCAAGGAATTGCTCTTTTAGCTACCCCTAAAAACAAAGCTGCTTTAGAAGCTACATTAGAAGCTAGAAAAGAAGAAGAAGCTAAATTAATCGCTACTGCTAACGCTGTAGTTGATCAATTGAAGAAAACAGCTGTTACTATTCCTGCAAAAGTAGGTTCTGGTGATAAATTATTCGGATCTATCAACAATGCTGACTTAGCTGCTGCTTTAGAAAAGGCTGGTGTTTCTGTAGATAAAAAATACATCAAAATCCCTGGAAGCACGATCAAAAGAACAGGTAAATTCTCTGCTCTTATCAGACTTCACAGAAATGTTGAGTACAACTACGAGTTTGACATCGTTTCTGACGCTCCGGTTGTAGCTGCTCCTGCTAAAAAGGAAGAAGCTAAATCTGAAGAAGCTTAATAAGCGACTGAGAATTTCTCACCATATAAGACCACTTCAATTTATTTGGAGTGGTTTTTTGTGCAATGTGAGTAGAGCCGAGAATCAAGAGTCAAGAGACAAGATGTATTTCTAAAAAATTAATTTCAGAACCTGGATTAATCTCCAGTTACAATTCGGGGTTCAAAGAGCCACAGAATTCTCCCACTCTCAATCCTCCAACCAGCTACCTATCTCCTCTCAGTTTCTGCTGATATTCCGTAGGAGCTACTCCAATGACCTTCTTGAAAATATTGCTAAAGGAGGATAAGCTGTTATAGCCTACCATCATCGCAATTTCGTACATATTGTATTTTCCTTCCAGCATAAGCTCAAGAGAACGGGTGATTCTCAATGCTCTTAAGAAACGTACGTAATTCATCCCTAAAATCTCTTTAAACTTTCTGGAAAGGGTTCTGGTACTCATTCCAAATTCTTTGGCTGTAGATTCTATCGTAAGCGGTTTTTCAAGGTTGGCATGAATGTATTTTGCAATTTTCAGCAGGGTCTCATCTTTTGGAAAAGGATGCTGTACCGGAAAAGCTAACTTTTTATCTCTTTTTTCCGGAAGAATGCCTTTTAAAGCTTTAAGGAAATAATATTTAGAACCATCATTTTTTGTGATTTTTCCATCCCAGTCTTTGGTATATAAAATCATCTCCCGAAGTAGGTTATTGACTGAATAAATATTAATTTCATCAAAAAAGCCATTTTCAATTTCATCTTTTTTAAAATAAAAATTATAAAGATCCACTTTCGGACTGGTTGAAAAAATATAATGCGGAGTTCCCGCAGGGATCCACATAAAGCATCTTGCAGGAAGATACCAATGCTTCAAATCTGTAAAAACATGTACTATACCACCTTCAGCATAGACTAACTGGGCAGAGCTATGATAATGGATATCGGTAGTGACATTGCCTGTGAGCACATGATACACATAAAATTCGGCATCTTCTTCTTCTACTGCTTTAAAATGGCTGTTATTCATGAAATAAAGATAGGAAGAATTTTTAAATTGGCGTAAATGAACAAATCTTTTTCTGTTTTCACAAATCGGGTCTGTCGCTACTCGTCGTAACTTTGCTGCATCAAAATCATTTTAGCAAAAATCCTTTAATTAATTTATGAATATGATATTTAACGCATGTAGATATCAATGCATCGCGTTGTGCTTATTATTGATCAGCAGTTTTTTACATGCACAGATGATCGACTACCAGCATCTCAGCCTGCAACAGGCTGTAGGAATTGGTCTCAAAAACAACAAGAACATTCAGATCAGCCATCTAAAACAGGAAATGTCCGTTACCAAAGAGAAAGATCTCAAAATGGAAAAATTACCGGACATTGAATTTCATACCAGCTATAATCAGGTGACCAATCTTTTTCAGCATCAGAACGGTGTGTTTAATAAAGCAACAAAGTATGATGCCATTAACGGAATGTATGATTTTACCCTGTCAGCATCCATTCCTGTCTATATGGGAGGAAAAATAAAAAATACGGAAAAAAAAGCGGCTATTGATACCGAAATTTCCGCTTTAAAAACACACCTGGATGAAAGACAGCTTACCATGGAGATCATTACCGCCTTTCTGCAGATCCATCATTTAAAGGAACAGCAAAGTCTTATCAACGATAAAATGAAAGAAGATTCGGTCAATATTAAACAGGTAAAAGCCCTTAAAGTCAACGGAGTGGTCACTGTGAATGAAGTATTGAGAACCTCTTTACAGCTTTCCAACCACAAGATGAGCTGGACCGAACTCGACAATGACATTCAGATCGCAGAACACCAACTGAAAACCATTCTCGCCCTTCCGGAAAGCCAGGAAATGCATGTGGATACGGAAGACCTGATATCAGATAAAGCATCTATCCCCTACATTGATGAATTGACAGAAACAGCTTTAACCAAAAATGAATCGGTTGAAATTGCCCATAAAAACCTTTCTCTGAAAGAATTGGATCAAAAGATCACCAAAGCGGATTACCTACCCAAAATTACAGCCGGCGGAGAATATTTTTTAAAGTACCCCAATATGATGTTCTTCCCTCCCGAACCCTATGCGTACCGTTTGGGAATGATTGGAATGAATCTGACCTATCCTATCGAAAATCTGTATAAAAACAAATACAGAATGCAGGAAGCCAGAGAGAATATTGATCTGGCCAAACTGCAGATTGAAGAAAATGAAGAGAAAATCAGACATCATGTGTATGAAGCGTACAAAAAATTTGAAGAAACTGATCAGAAGGTAAAAATCGCTGAAGAAGCCATTGACCAGGCCAAAGAAAACTACCGCATCGTCAGAACAAAATATGCCAATAAGCTGAGCTTGATTACTGAGCTTATTGATGCCGACAATACTTATCTGGAAGCCGAATCCAATCTTATTTCTGTAAAAATCAACCGACAACTAAAATACTATCAACTCCAATATACGATTGGAAACTTATAAAAACTATGGCAAAGAAAGAACTGACACAAAAGGAAAAAAGAATCAACAAGACAATTACTTTACTGGCCTGGATCCTGATCATCAGTGGAATTACGGGAATGGTAAGTTTTTATCTTTTTTCAAGAAAAAATGTAACGACCAACGATGCTCAGATCGAACAATATATCACCCCTGTATCCAGTAAGGTTTCAGGATTTATTAAAACCATACAATTCAATGAAAATCAATTTGTACACAAAGGAGATACATTGATTGTGATTGACAACAGAGAATTCGTCAACCAGGTTAAGGTAGCTGAAGCCAATCTTCATGCCAACACTGAAAGTATCACGACCATTCAAAGCGGGGTAAACACCAAAGAAAGTGACACCAAGATCATTGATGCCAAAATAGCTTCTGCCAGAATTGATATCTGGAGAACCGAACAGGATTATAAAAGATACAAAAACCTGCTGGATGAAGATGCTGCTACAGAACAGGAATTTGAAAATGTAAAAGCTTCTTACGAACAGGCTAAAGCCAATCTTATGGCTTTGGATCAGCAGAAAAATGCGGTCAGAGCCGGAGCTGATGAACAGCAGACAAAGGTAGCTCCCGCCAAAAGCCAGATCCAGCAGAGTGCTGCCAATCTGAACAATGCTAAGCTTTTCCTTTCGTACACAGTGATTACAGCTCCTTATGATGGATGGGTGGGAAAAAAAACAATTCAGGAAGGCCAGCTGATCAAGGAAGGCCAGGCTTTGGTGCAGATCGTAAGCAAAGAAAAATGGATCATCGCCAATTATAAGGAAACCCAGCTTGGACAGATTGATCAGAAGCAGGAAGTGATCATTACGGCTGATGCGTTCCCTGATATTGAATTTAAAGGAAAAATCGTTTCCGTTTCCCCTGCTTCAGGTTCACAGTTTTCATTGGTTAAACCAGATAATGCCACCGGAAATTTTGTAAAAATAGAGCAGCGATTTCCTGTAAAAATTATTCTTGACAACAATAAAGAGAATGAAAAGCTACTTTCCGGAATGAATGTTCTGGTGAGTGCGAAGAAGATATGAGTTTGAGTGTGGGAGGGTTTGAGAGTATTAGAGTATTAGAGTATTAGAGTATTAGAGTATTAGAGTACAAAATTATTGATTTGAAAACTACCTTAAAATCAATACTTTTCAGACTTTACAATTAAATTATTTTTTTAGCGAAAAGACAAGACTGCGAAATAGCGAATCTGCTAATTTTTTCTTATGCATATTTGCCATTTTACCTTTTACTTTTACACCTTGCTCTTTTGTCTTTTCGCATTTTTAAATTCAGACACAGCTGCGAATTTGCTCATCTGCCTTTTCAGCATTCTTCGTTTAATGCTTTCAAAAAATTATGCAACACAATACAGTTTATCATAAATGGGTACCACAATGGCTGAAACTGCCGCTTCTTATCCTGGCCCTGTTTCCCCATTTGATGTTGTTGTCGCTCTTACATTCCAACAGCGCCTTCACCTCTTCTTTTATGGATGTAGATTCAGACGACATCCAATACTTAATGATTTTGATGTATGGGACATTCGTGGTTACCCTTTTAGTTTTACAGCGGTTTATGGCGTATTTCAGCGTAAAATACTATGTTCTGCTGATGTCTTCAATTTCTGTGATCATTCTTTATGTCCTGTCGGTTACCAATGATTATCATGTCATTTTAGTGATCCGGTTTCTGGAAGGAATCTTTGGGCTGCTGGAGGGAGCCATTTTCCTTCCGCTCATCATCGCAGAATTAAAAACAAAACACGCTAAAGTGCTGGCTTACCTCTTTATGTATGCCATTATGCTGACAGGAGGAACAGTAACCACTTCCCTGTTAAAATCAAGTATTGAAAATTATGATTTCCAGCATATGGTTTTGATGATGGTGTACTTCCATGTTTTTGTTCTCATCATTGGAATAGCCATTTTTAATAAAAACAGATTTTTCCCTAAAAAACCTTTGTATCAGCTGGATATCCCAAGCTGGTTTCTGCTTTGGGTCTGTCTTCAATCCGGAAGCTATGCTATTATCTACGGAAAGAGACTGATGTGGTTTGAATCTGATACGATCATCCTGTGTCTTTTCATCTTTCTTCTTTCCGGAGGATTATTTATGCTTAAACAGAGAAATTCTAAGCGACCTCTTTTTCACTTTGAGGTTTTCAGCTCCAGAAATGTCATTGCAGGCATGATTCTGTTTTTCATTTTCTACCTGATCCGTTCAGGATTGAATAATGTATACAGTATAATGGCAACCGTATGGAAATGGCCATGGGATTATATTGTCAATATTCAGTACTGGAATGTTGCAGGAACTTTAATGGGAGTATTTCTATCAGGGATCTGCCTGATGCGGGGCGTTTCATCCAGAATCGTCTTCTTTACCGGGTTTATGTTACTGGCAGCAGACTGTGCCTGGTTTACCTATACTTTTTACCCCGACACGACGCTTTCTACGATCTGTCCGCCTTTATTTCTGCAGGGAGTGGCACAAGGCTTACTATTTACACCACTGGTTTTCTTTCTCATCTCAGGAATGCCGGAAGAGTATGTAGCGAATGCAACAGCCTTAGGAACCACCACAAGATTCTGGACTACAGCGATTGGGTATGCTTTAATGCAGAATTTAATATTATTTTTAACGCTGAAGCACTCAGATACACTCAGTGCAAACTTTACCGACACCAATCCTGTTTTTTACAGCCAGTGGAATCAGCTTTTCGGATCTCATATGGCCAAACTCCCGGTGAATGAGTCTTTGTCTATGACTGCAGGTGCTTTTAAAGCGAAAATCACGGCGCAGTCTATTCTCCTTTCCAATATGGAAATTTTTACAGGATTGTTCTGGCTAGCGTTAATTACAGCACTTTTATTACTCCTTTACCATCCGGTAAAAATAGCGGTCAGAAATATTATGTAGTATGATAAGAAATGAAGCTGGAGGCTGGAAGATCGAAGTTTTTGGATATTCTGAAGGATTGAACTGCTATTCTATTTTAATCCAGGCTATTTAAAATCAATAACTTTTGATTATCAATATACAAATAGTACTTCCCGCTTCCTAGTTTTCTCTCTGCCTTTTAATCTCAAAGCTGGCTGCCACTGATGAGCCAACTGATCGTACTCCCGGCAGACAGCTTCCTGCTTCCATCAATCCTTCAACTTTGGCCGGCTTATTGTTGACTTTTTCAACAGCAATATCAAACCCGTATCCAAGTTTAATCAAAAAGCTTTCGCATGGACATTAAAAAAATTTTACAGGATCAAAGAGATTTTTTTAAGACACAGCAGACCAAAAATCTGGCTTTTAGAAAAATGTATCTTGAAAAACTCCGAAATCTGATCATCAGCAATGAAAATATGCTGTATGAAGCCATTACCAAAGATTTTGGAAAGTCTAAATTTGATACCTTCACCACAGAATTATCCTTCATTCTGAATGATATTGATTATTACCTTAAAAATTTAAAATCGCTTTCCAAGCCCAAAAAAGTACGTACGAATCTGGTCAATCAGCTTGGCAACAGCAAAGTTCACTTAGAGCCGTTGGGCTGCGTTCTGGTAATCGGAGCCTGGAATTATCCTTATCAGCTATCACTTTCTCCTATTGTTGCGGCAATGGCTTCCGGAAACTGCTGTATTCTTAAGCCCAGTGAAATCGCAGAAAATACGATGAAGGCTATGGCATCGATCATTAATGAAAATTTTCCACCTGAATATCTATACGTGTATGAAGGAGGTATTGATGAAACCACTGCGCTTTTGAAGCTAAAATTTGACAAGATATTTTTTACAGGAAGTACAAAAGTCGGAAAAATTGTTTACAAAGCAGCAGCCGAGCATCTTACCCCTGTAACCCTTGAACTGGGTGGAAAGTCTCCGGCTATCGTGACCAAAAATGCCAATCTCGAAATAACGGCTAAAAGAATTGTCTGGGGAAAGTTTTTAAATGCCGGGCAAACCTGCGTGGCGCCGGATTATCTGCTGGTGGAAGAAACCGTTCAGGAACAGTTTCTGGAAATGCTCAGGAAATACATCAAAGAATTCAGATACGATCCGGATTCTGAACAGTACACAAGAATTATTAACCAAAGAAATTTTCAGCGCCTTATACGTCTTATTGATCAAGAAAAGCTCTATTCCGGAGGAAATTTCATTGAAGAAAAACTGTACATAGAACCTACAATTTTGAATCATATAGACTGGAATGACGAAATCATGCAGGAAGAAATCTTCGGTCCGCTCCTGCCTGTCATCAGCTTTCAGAGTTACAATGCCGCACTCAATGCTATTGCAGAACTTGAAAAACCGCTGGCGGCTTATCTTTTCACTAATAATTCAGAAGAAAAAGAGAGCTTTACCCGAAAACTGTCTTTCGGAGGTGGCTGCATCAATGATACGGTAATGCATTTGAGCAATGACAACCTGCCGTTTGGAGGAGTTGGAAACTCGGGGATTGGAAATTACCATGGTAAATATGGTTTTGAAACCTTCTCGCATCAAAAATCGGTTCTTGAAAAAGCCACCTGGGGTGAACCCAATATAAAATATCCGCCTTATTCTGAGAAAAAACTAAGCTGGGTAAAGAAATTAATGTAATTAAATCCCAAAGTAGAGAATTTTTAAAATAATATTGTAATTTTAGATCTGTTAACCAACAAATAAAACATTATGAAAAATTTAAAAAAATTATCTCGTGAAAGATTAAGTTCAATTTCAGGAGGGAAATCATGTGCTTCTTCTTGTTCTGATGGATCAATAGTATATGTTAGTTCATGCAGTTCTTGTATCAGTTATTCTGGAGGTGCTGCATGTTATGATGCTAATGGAAGAGGAGCAATACACGTAGAATTATGTGCAAGCAATTAATAAAAAAAACAAACCCCTCTCAAATTTTGAAAGGGGTTGATATTTTAACTGGGTTTCCATTTTTCTAAAAACTCTTTTACTTTTTCAAAACTATAGCCTTTTCCATCTTCAAGAACTTCACTCTGCTGAACTTGAATTTTTTTGCCATTTTTATCTAAAATAATAAAAAACGGGTATGCTTGTCTTTCATTAATATTAATGTATTTAGAAAAAACTTTCTTATTCTCGTTATCAGGAGAAAAGTTCAGGTGATAGTAGACGTAATTCTTATCTACAATTTCCTTCAGTTCAGGAGTTGTCTGTACAAAATTATTAAAACGGAGACACCAGATACACCAGTTTCCTCCAGCCTGGATCATAATGTTTTTACCTTCTTTTTTAGCCTGGGCAACCAATTTATTAATATCTGCTACAGCATCCGCCTTCGGATCATACGGTTTAGGAAGCTTGGCTTTTTCTTCACCAGCTTTTTTCTTAGCTTCTAATTCTTTATAATCTGCCGGAACGATAAGTGCCGTTTTTTGCTTCCCCCCATCAGGTACGCTTTTTACATCCTTTTGTGCAAAGGCAAGAGTACTTAACCCCAGAAAAGCTATTAATGTCAATTTTTTCATAATATAAAAATAAAAAAATAATACTTATCCCCCTACAAAAATAGAACCATAATTTTATTATCACTAAATTTGCGTGTTTTATGAATTTCCTAATCAAAATATTATACTTCATTTCCAAACTTCCGCTTAAGGTATTGTATATTTTTTCGGACGTTATTTTTTTTCTTAACTATTATTTAGTAGGCTATAGAAAGAAAGTCATTACCCAAAATCTAAGAAATTCCTTTCCCGGTAAATCCGAAGAGGAGATCAACAGGATAAGAAAGATGTTTTACCGTAATTTCTCGGATTACCTGGTAGAAACGATAAAGTCTTTCAGCATATCCGAAACGGAATCACGGGTAAGAATGCAGCACATTAATCAGGATCTGTTTCACGAGGTCCAAAAGGAAGGTAAGAATATCATTCTGCTTGCCGGACATGTTTTTAACTGGGAATGGATCAATGCTTTGGCAAGGATTGTTCCCCAGAAACATTGCCATCCGGTGTATCGAAAAGTCAACAGTGATTTCTGGGAAAACCAGATGAAGAAGGTCCGTAATAAATTCGGGAATGAGGCACTGGAAGCCAATGAAGTGATTCTTAATATTTTCAGGAACAAAAATGACGGTGATTCTATTTATATGTTTGTTGCAGATCAGACCCCGCATTTTTCTCATGTCAATTACGGATTAGAATTTCTCAATCAGAGAACTCCTGTTTTCATAGGCTATGATAAGCTGGCAACAAGAATGGATCTTGCTTTCATCTACTGTGAAATGAAGAAAGTAAAGCGCGGATATTACCAGGTCAATTATTACAGAATATATCCGGACAACGAAAAGTTTGTAGAATATGAAGTGGTAAAAAAGTTCCATATGTTGTTGGAAAACACGTTACACAAACATCCGGATAATTATCTGTGGTCACACAGAAAATGGAAATACCAGGATTCTATCAAAACTTTTGATTCTGAATAAAAATAGACTTACATGCAGAAAAAACTGGCAGTTGCGATCTTAAACTGGAACGGTAAAAACTGGCTTGAGAAATTTCTTCCAAGTGTGGTTCAATTTTCTCAAAATGCAGAGATTTACATCATTGATAACCTTTCAACTGATGATTCTATAGAGTTTTTAAACGCTCATTTTCCAACGGTAAAAGTAATTGAAAATCATAAAAATTATGGGTTTGCCGGAGGTTACAATGAAGGTCTAAAAGAAATTAACAATGAATATTACTGTCTTCTCAATTCTGATGTAGAAGTGACTGAAAACTGGATAGAGCCGGTTTTAGAAATTCTGGAAAAGAATACGGATATTTCAGCAGTACAGCCTAAAATTTTATCTTATCAGCATAAAAATCAATTCGAATTTGCAGGTGCCGGCGGCGGGCTGATTGACAATCTGGGCTATCCTTACTGCAGAGGAAGAGTTTTTGACGATCTGGAAGAGGATAAAGGACAATATGACGATGAGACAGAGATTTTCTGGGCCTCCGGATGTTGCTTTTTTATCCGTTCAAAAGATTTTTGGGACCAAAATGGTTTTGATGCAAGATTCTTTGCGCACCAGGAAGAAATTGATCTTTGCTGGAGACTGATCAATTCAGGAAAAAAGATTTTTTACACAGGAAAATCAAAAGTATATCATGTAGGCGGCGGAACATTAAACAAGCAAAGTGCCCAAAAAACCTATCTGAATATCAGGAACAACCTGTCCATGATGCTTAAAAACCTTCCTTTTCCAAGGTTAATAGGACTTATATTCTTCAGGCTTTGTTTAGATGGAGTGGCGGGAATTTATTTTGGATTAAAACAGGGTTTTCCTCATCTCTGGGCAGTGGTAAGGGCCCATTTCGGATTCTATGCACAGCTTCCGGGGACATGGAAACTCCGTCAACCATATCAGAAAGACCGATTTTACCAGTCTAAATGGTTAATTTTTAAACATTTTTTAGGAGGTAAGAACCAGTTGTAGCAGTAGGAATTAAGGAAATAAATACAAATTTTTGTGATGCCAATGGCTCATTGATCTGAAAAATTTATAATTTTAAACAACTTTGGCCCTTGAACTCTAAATCTTGAATCAGCAACTAACAACCAGCAACTAGCCACAATATAACAATTAACATACAATTTAACAATGGATTTCTGCGCAATAGATTTTGAAACAGCAACTCACGAAAAAAGTTCAGCTTGTGAGATGGGGATCTGTGTGGTACAGAATTCTACAATTGTAGAAACCAAAACCTGGCTGATCAAACCGCCCAGCTTTCCATATTTTAATAAATTCAATGTTGCAGTACACGGAATACAGCCGGAAGATGTAAAAGATGCACCCACATTTGATGAAATCTGGTATGAAGCAGAAGAATTAATGTACGGAACATTGATGATTGCCCATAACGCCAGTTTCGATGCAGGTGTGTTAAGAGGATGCCTTGAACATTATGGAATGTTTACTCCAAAACTAAATTATCTGTGCAGTATACAGCTGGCTAAAAAATCATGGAACTACCTTCCAAAATATGGATTGAAACCTCTCTCAGAATATCATCAGATCAGTCTAAATCACCACCGGGCCGGGGATGATGCCGAAGCCTGTGCCAAGATCTCTTTATTGGCTTTTGAAAAATTATTTCTTACCAGCAATGATGAAATCCACGAGCACATGAAAGCAAAAATTAAAAAGCTTTAAGAAGAAATACAAATGACCGGGAAACTCCCTTATAATCGATCCGAGAGCGACTGTATTTTCCCTAAAGCTTTTGCGATGACCAGTAGATTTTGCACTTCTTACTTTCTTTAATATAATGATTAATTGCTTAACACTTCCGACAGCAGATTAAATTTTGGGATATCAATATCAAACGTTTCCTGTGTCTCCAAGTTTTTAACCAGGTATTTTCCGCTCATATTCCCTACTCCGGACCGAAGCATTACATTTGAAAAATAAGCAAAATTATCGCCTGTTCCTATTTCCGGAGTCAAACCGATTACTCCGTCGCCTATAATCTCAGTATATCCAAATCCGACATCAAAAATTAACCATTTTCTTTTAAGTACTTTGATAGGAAAGCTTCCGTCATTTTCTATGGTTATATTATACTTAAAAACATAACGGTTTTCGGATGGAAAACTATTCTTAATATCATATTCAGGAATGACTGAAACTTTGATATTGGAAGTCATTTTTGAAAACATCATCGTAGTATTTTCTTAATAAATACAAAAATCTCGCCCTTTTTAAGGCGAGATTCTATATTTATATTATAATTTTATTAAAATTTATAATCCAAGGCCTTTTCTTTCGTCACCTCCCATCAATATTTCAACAGGATTGTCGATACCTTCTTTTACGGCTACAAGGAATCCTACAGATTCTTTTCCGTCAATAATTCTGTGGTCATAAGACATCGCTACGTACATCATTGGTCTGATAACTACTTGTCCGTCCACAGCAACCGGTCTTTGAATGATATTGTGCATTCCTAAAATTGCAGATTGTGGAGGGTTGATGATAGGTGTAGACATCATAGATCCGAATGTACCACCATTTGTAATCGTGAAAGTACCACCAGTCATTTCGTCAACAGTGATTTTACCGTCTCTTACTTTTGTGGCAAGATCTTTAATGTTAGCCTCTACTCCGCTGAAAGACATGTTTTCTGCATTTCTCAATACAGGAACCATTAATCCTTTAGGACCTGAAACAGCAATAGAGATATCACAGAAATCATAGTTTACTTTGAAGTCTCCGTCAATAGATGCATTTACATCCGGATACATCTGTAATGCTCTTGTCACAGCTTTTGTAAAGAAAGACATGAAACCAAGTCCAACTCCGTGTTTTTGAGCAAATTCTTCTTTATATTGTTTTCTTAATCTGAAGATTTCAGACATGTCTACTTCATTGAAGGTAGTTAACATAGCTGTTTCATTCTTTACAGAAACCAATCTTGAAGCGATTTTTCTTCTAAGAACAGAAAGTTTTGTCGTTGTCGTCGTTCTTGCTCCTGTAGTAGTGAAAGGGTTTCCTCCCAATGCAGGAACAGCAGCTAGTTCAGCATCAGTTTTAGTGATTCTTCCATCTCTTCCGCTTCCTGAAACCTGTCCTGCATCAATACCCTTCTCATCAAGAATTTTTTTAGCGGCAGGAGACGGAGCTCCGGTTGCGTAAGTTTGTGTAGCTGATGCCGGAGTTGCCGGCTTTGGAGCTTCCTGTTTTGCTGGTTCAGCAGCTTTTGGAGCTTCTTCTTGCTTTGGAGCTTCAGCAGCAGGTGCACTACCTTCTGGTTTAGCCGCATCCATATCAATTAAACAAACTACCTGACCTACTTGTACCACCTCACCTTCTTCTGCTTTCAAAGTAATAACACCACTTTGTTCTGCCGGCAATTCAAGAGTTGCTTTGTCTGAGTCTACTTCAGCGATAGGTTGATCTTTTTCTACATAATCACCATCTTTTACAAGCCAAGTTGCAATTTCAACTTCTGTAATTGATTCGCCCGGTGAAGGAACTTTCATTTCTAAAACTGACATATCGAGTATTTTTTATTTTTTAATTGATTATTATTTAATTACGCTGTAACGGGTCTTTTTGCAGGGGCATCGTCTCTATCAAAAACTCTGTTGATCACTGCATTTTGGTTTTTCTCAAACATTTTGTGGCTACCTGGAGCCGGAGCACCGCTTGGTACAGGAGCAACCACCTGGATTCCCGTATCTCTGAAATTTCTTAAGATATAAGACCAAGCTCCCATGTTTTCAGGTTCTTCCTGAGCCCACACCAATTGGGTTCTGTTTTCATATTTACTGAAGATCGCTTCAATAGCATCTGCCTGAAGCGGATATAACTGTTCAAATCTTACCAATGCAATATTCTCACAGTTTAATTCTTCTTTCTTCGCTAATAACTCGAAGTACAGTTTACCTGAACAAAGAACTAATTTTTCTACTTTTTTAGGATCTGCTGCAGGGTCATCCAAGATCGGTTGGAACGAACCGTTTGCGAAATCTTCAAGGGGAGATACCACTTTAGGGTGTCTCAATAAAGATTTAGGGCTCATTACGATCAATGGCTTTCTGAATGCCCACTTCAGCTGTCTTCTCAGCAAGTGGAAATAGTTGGCAGGTGAAGTAATATTAGCAACTACCATATTTTCATTCGCACACAGTGTTAAGAATCTTTCCAATCTTGCTGAAGAGTGTTCTGCACCCTGGCCTTCTGAACCGTGAGGCAATAGCATTACTAACCCGTCCTGGATTTTCCATTTTTCTTCTGCAGCGGCCAAATACTGGTCAACAATAATCTGGGCTCCGTTTACGAAATCTCCGAACTGAGCTTCCCAGATGGTCAATGTATTAGGCGATGCCATTGCATATCCGTAATCGAACCCTAGAACACCGTATTCTGAAAGGTGGGAGTTGAATACATCAAATCTGTTCTCTGATACGTGTCTTAACGGAATATATTCTTCTTCCGTATCTTCTGTTTTTACTACAGCATGTCTGTGGGAGAATGTACCTCTCTCAACATCTTCCCCGGAAATTCTTACATTGTGTCCTTCCACAAGAAGTGTCGCATACGCTAACCACTCTCCTAATGCCCAGTCTAATGAATCTCCTTCAATCGCTTTGATACGGTTTTCGAAAAGTCTGGTAATTTTATTGATGAATTTTTTATCAGCAGGAAGCGTTGACATTTTAACGGCCAGTTCTTTCAGCTTAGCTAAGTCATATTTTGTATCAACCGGTACCTGAACGGCTCCTCTCTTCCCGATAGGATAATTTACCCAATCTTCAGACATGAATACGTCCATCACGTTTTTCTCAATTTCCTTGGAAGCATCAAAATCCTTATCTAAAAGAGCTTTGAAATCCACCTCCATTTTTTTAATGATATCATTAGAGATCACGCTGTCGTTGATCAATTTGTCTTTATAAATTTCTCTTGGATTCGGGTGCTTAGAAATGGCTTTGTACAGGTTAGGCTGAGTAAATCTTGGCTCATCCCCTTCGTTATGCCCATATTTTCTGTATCCTAAAAGGTCGATATAAACATCTTTTCCGAATTTCGCTCTATAGTCTGCTGCAAAATGAATCGCATGTACTACCGCTTCAGCATCATCCGCATTCACGTGCATTACAGGAGATTCCGTAACTTTTGCAATGTCTGTACAGTAGGTTGAAGATCTTGCATCAAGGAAGTTCGTGGTGAAAGATACCTGGTTGTTAACAACGATGTGAACAGTACCTCCCGTTCTGTACCCTTCCAATGTCATCATTTGTGCTACTTCATAAGCAATCCCCTGTCCGGCGATAGCCCCGTCACCATGAATGATAATCGGTAATATTTTAGAATAATCTTTGTATTTATCGTCTATTTTTGCACGGCAGATTCCTTCTACAAGAGCAGCCACGGTTTCAAGGTGAGAAGGGTTTGGAGTCAGGTTAATGCTTACCTCTTCTCCTGAAGCTGTTTTGATTTTTTTAGAGGATCCTAAGTGATATTTCACGTCACCTGAGAATACATCTTCTTCGAATTCTTTTCCTTCAAATTCTGAGAAAATCTGCTTGTATGATTTTCCGAAAATATTAGACAATACATTTAATCTTCCTCTGTGTGCCATTCCTAACACTACTTCATCTACTCCTAACTGAGAAGATCTGGAGATCAACTGGTCCAATGCAGGGATTAATGTTTCACCTCCTTCTAATGAGAATCTTTTTTGTCCTACAAATTTTGTGTGAAGATAATTTTCAAAGGCAACCGCCTGGTTTAATTTTAATAAGATTTCTGTTTTTTCATTCGCAGAAAGACTTGGATGGTTTTCGTTTACCTGAAGCCATTTCTTGATAAAATCTTTTTCTTCAACATTGTTGATATAAGTATATTCTACCCCGATAGAATCACAGTAGATATTTTCCAAGTGTTTGATCAAATCTGCTAAAGTAGCAGGTTCTTTCATTCCTGTTTCAACCGCACAGTTGAATTTTGTATTTAAATCCTCTTTGGAAAGACCGAAATTCTCGATATCTAAAGTAGGTGTATAATGTCTTCTTTCTCTTACCGGATTTGTTTTTGTAAACAAATGTCCTCTCGTTCTGTACGCCTCGATAAGGTTTACCACCTTAAATTCCTTTTTGATGTGCTCAGGAACCTCTCCGTTTGATACTGCCTGAGAAATCTGTTGTACTGCCGGGGCAGCGTTGGCCGAAGCCTGAATAAATTGAATGTTATCGTCATCACCGTAGTTCTCTAAAGCAAAATCGAAGCCTTGAAAGAAAGCTTTCCATGATGGTTCTAAAGAATCCGGGAATTTTAAGTACTGTTGGTATAAATCCTCAATTAACTGAGAATGAGCTGCGTTTAGGAATGAAAATCTGTCCATTATTACAGTTTATCTATTTATTAAAATTTATTTGTAGAATTAATCTTCAAATTTAATAAAAAAAACCGACTTAGAACAGTCTCAAACCGTTAAAAAAAATTAAGAAAAAAAAATTTACTTAAACACTGATAATGAGAGTTTCATGTTCACCTCTTGTCCTTCCATAGGACGTTCAATGAAAGTCTGTCGAATATCCCCAAAACGCATCTCATCTTTCTTTGCTTTCTGAATAAGCTGCTGAATGGCCTTGATTCTTCCCTCATAACTGCCTTTGTAGTACATCACATAATTCTGAGACGGATTGACCGTTCTGAAGTTGAAATTATTGTCTGTGACCCCAATTTTCTTGGAAAGCGGAATTCCCAGAAAATAGGAAACTTCTTTGTCTTTATAATTATCGGCATCCGTCATTAAAACCGGATATCCGAATTCATCATCTTTTTTCCCAAGATCCATCGTTACGAAATTATATATCTTGTTATAATTCATGACAATATTTTTGTAAAGGGCATCTTTCTTATTTGAAGTGCTTACATTGATCCCAAGAAGCAGTTTATCTTCTTCATTTTCCACCATCAGACTGTCATATTTGATCGCTGCCATCTGGTTATCTTTCTCCACCTTGTTTCCTAAAACATTCTTCAGATTGATCATACTTTTGTTGATATTCTCAGCAAACCGGTCTTCTGTCCAAAAGTTCTCCACCCTTCTCCAAACAGAAAGTTTTGGAGTATGCACGTACCATATAATTTTTGTTTTTTCAGCTGAAACGGGTTTGAATTTAACATCGACAAGCGTGGGGTTTTCGTTTCTATCTTCAAAAAGCTGATATTTTAAAGTCTTATTGGGATTTTCATACCGGATGAACATCTCTCCATCGGTATCATTTTTAGGATCTACATAGCTGATGGCACTTCCTACTCCTTCGTAGGGCGTATAATAATCAATATCAATAGATTGCGAACTGGTAAAGAAGTTATTCCATCTCGTAAAGTGCTGAAGATTATTAAACTGTGAAAAGACTTTATCCACAGGATAATCAATCTCTTTTTCAATGGTGAAGTTTTTACTTTCATCCACAAAATAATACATGGAAGCAGCATACACTCCTCCCACAAGAATTATAATAAAAGCTAAGATCTTAAAAATACGCATCACGCAAAAGTAATACAAATAAAAAAAGTGACCAATATATGAATGGATTTGAAAAATTATTTTTTTTTAAAAGTATTGAATTACTGATTAAAATCAAATACTTCAAAGGAAGGCATGGTATGTATTTTGATGCAAAGGAAACCTTAATTTTTAATTTTTATTCTATGAAGAAGTTATTCGCATTTCCTTTGATTTTATTCTCTTCCATGGGTTTTTGTCAATATTCAATTTCAGAAATTCCTGAAGACGGATATCTCAAAGACTTCGATATTGCCGTTGATATCATTCAAAAACAACATCCTAACCCTTACAGGTTCCACAGCAAAGAAACGGTCGCAAAAAAAATAGATTCTCTGCGCCATGCCATTAAAAAAGATCCGAGCTATACCAGTCTGCTTATGTATAATCCTACCAGAATAATTGGTGATGGACATAGTGCTTTTAGTGCCGATTCCAATTATTTTGAGGATATTTTAAATTCCATCCATTTTTTTCCTCTTCAAACCTATGTACACAACGGCCAATTATATGTAAACGGAGCTAACCGCCACCATATTGAGGCGGGCAGCCAGATTCTTAAAGTTAACGACGTAAGTACATCAAACCTGTTAAATGCAGTTCCCAAAGCAGCAGATGGAAATATTAAAGTGGAAGATGTAGATATGTCGTTCTATATTCCTTTTGTTTTGAAAAACCGTCCCAGCGATTTTACAATACAATATAAAACGCTACAGGGAGACGAGAAAACCATCAAGGTAAACGGGATAAAATATTCTCGGTTTTATTATGAAAGCAAACATGCTGTATTACCGATTGACCTGATTTCAGAAAGTTATGGAATTTATGGATATCAAATAGATCCGGAAACGTATTATTTGTCTGTAAAATCCTTTTCTTATGATGAAAGTTTCTTTTATGAAAGATTAAAAAAATATTTTCAGGAAATAAAGGATCTGAAGTCTAAAAAACTGATTATTGATATCCGTAATAATTCAGGCGGCGCTATCAGCAATGTACCTTTATTGTATTCTTTCATCGCTCAAGACAAAAACTTCAATAATGAATATAAATATGGAACTCAGGTGGTTGACATCAATTATACCGATTATTTAGTAGATCCCCAGACCAGCCGTTATTATTCTGACAAGGATATTTCAGACCAAAATAATTTTATGAGACAGCGGTTTGACAAGGCAGAAAAAGGGGATTATTATTTCGGTAATTCAAGGCTTGACAACACCTATATAAAAAGCTATCCGAGAGACGGATTGTTTTTTGACGGAAAGACCATACTATTGACCAACAACCGTACTTTCTCTGCTGCCACCTACTTTGCTTCCCTATTCAAAACTGAAAAAAGAGGTGAAATTGTAGGAAAAGAGACCGGCTCCTGCAGCAACTTCACTACAGCAGCATGGTTTCTTACGTACAGGCTTCCTAATACCAAAGCTGTCATTTCTATTCCCAGAACGGAAATTTTCTTCAATCATAATGATAAAGAAAATGTAGCCAACTGTAAAGGGGTAATTCCTGATCATACTGTTGACAATACTTATTTTTTAAGATCATTAAAAGAACAAAAAGACCCTGAATTGGAATATTCACTGACCTTATTTTCCAAATAATAAACAGTAAAGCCAAAAAAAATAAGAAGCCTGCTTAGGTTTCTTATTTTTTTAGCCATCTATTGGCAGGTAATATCTGAGTCTATTTTCCCAAAGGGGTCATTAATGTTACAGTAAAAATACCATGACAAAAAGTTAACCGATATGCGTTCCCGGCGGCAGTACTGCGCCTTTTTTCACGACCACGATTCCATCCTGAACGGAATGAGTTCCATAATCTCCGTCCGGAAGATGCTTTCCTCCAATTATTTTTACATTGTCACCGATATAACAGTTTTTATCCAGAATTGCCATCTCAATATAACAGTATTTTCCGATTCCCATATTCGGGCGTCCTTTCCTATCATTCATGACAATCTCTGTCGTATTTTGGTAAAAATCGGCTCCCATTACATAAGAATTGACAATAGTACTTCCTTTGTCGATCCTCGTCCTGTTTCCAATAACGGAGTTTTCAATTTTATCGGCCATGATGATACATCCGTCCCCAAATACAGCCTTACTGACATAAGATCCGTTGATTTTTGACGGCGGAAGCATTCTCGCTCTTGTATAGATGGGAGAAGACGAAAAAAGATTAAACTGCGGGAAATCCTGACAAAGATCAAGATTGGCCTCGTAGAAAGATTCAATGGTTCCGATATCTGTCCAGTAGCCCTCATATTGATAACTCAGGGTTTTATATTTCCCAATGGAACTTGGAATGATATCTTTCCCAAAATCATCTCCAGCTCCTTCTTCAAACATCTTTTTAAGAATATTTTTAGTGAAAATATAAATTCCCATCGAAGCCAGGAAATCTTTTCCTTTATGCTTATTTTCCTCCGAAACTTCAGATTTCAGGCCTTCCAGCATATCATAATCCGGTTTTTCATAAAAGGAAGTGATATTTCCTTCATCATCGGATTTTAAGATTCCAAAACCGGTTGCATCTTTAGCATTTACGGGAATGGTTGCAATGGTAAGATCGCCTCCATTTTCAATATGAAAATTCAGCATTTCCCGGAAATCCATCTGATAAAGCTGGTCGCCGGAAAGTATTAGAATATAGTCATAATCATATTTCTCAAGATGCTTCATCGACTGACGTACAGCGTCTGCCGTTCCCTGATACCAGCTATCATTTTCCACATTCTGCTCGGCTGCCAAAATATCGACAAAGCCTTTGCTGAAAATATCAAAGTGGTAAGAGTTTTTAATATGTGAATTTAGAGAGGCTGAATTAAACTGTGTCAATACCAGGATTTTGTTCAATCCTGAATTCAAACAGTTTGAAATAGGAATATCCACCAGCCTGTATTTTCCTGCGATAGGTACAGCCGGTTTTGACCTTGAATACGTTAACGGGAATAATCTAGTCCCTCTGCCGCCTCCTAAAACAATGGAGATTACATTTCGATTCATAAATATCTTGCGTTTTATTGTATTAATTTACTGTTTTTTTTGGTGTCTACATGCCATGTACAACAATTAATGATCCTGTATATCAAATTCTTTCATTACTGCCTTTCATTCTACACGAAACAGCAGCAACCGTGTCCGAAACAAAAAAATTCTCGGGATCAACTGTTATATAAAGCTATATATTTCTCCGCAGATTTCTCCCATGCGAAGTCAAAATTCATATTGGCATGGATCAAATCTTCCATAACCCCTTTTTGATTATAAATCTCCAAAGCCCTATTCATCGCATGAACAATATCATCTACTCCCGGATAGGTAAAATTCAGTCCTGCTCCGCCTGTTGAAATATCTTCTACAGTATCTCTCAGCCCTCCGGTATACCTAACCACAGGAACAGTGCCATATCTCATGGAATACATTTGGTTCAGCCCGCATGGCTCTACTCTTGACGGCATCAGCAAAAAATCTGCCGAGGCATAGATCTTATGGGAAAGATGTTCTTTATATCCCAAATCTAACGCAAAATTAGAATAGGTATATTCATATTCTTTCAGTTTATTCTCTATATATGTATTTCCTGAGCCAAGAATCATAATGTTTAATGCCCCATAACTCTGCTTAACGCTTCGCCATACGACATCTGGCATCAGATCAGCTCCTTTTTCCGTTGCAAATCTTCCGATAAAGGCAAACAGTGGAAGTTCAGGTTTTAAACCATATTCTTTACAGAGTTTTTCTTTATTTTTTTCTTTTGAGCGACTGCATTTTGAATTGTAAAATTAAAATCCAGCATCGGGTCCGTTTCCGGATTCCAGACTTCGGTATCAATACCGTTGATAATTCCGTAGGCCTTACTGAATTCCTGCCTTACCAGACTTTCCAGCCCTCTGAAACTGATAAAGAGCTCTTCGAGATATCCTTCGGAAACCGTTGTAAAAGCGTGGGAACATTTAATCATACTCGCCAGCGGATTAATCAACCCGTTCCAGTCCATCAGTCCCCATTGATAATGATCAAAAGAAGGCATATATTGTGCCATATTCCAACTCATCATTCCCTGATATTCCCCATTATGAATGGTTCCTATTGTTTTCACCCCTTTTAAAAATTTAAAATCAGGGCAGTTTTCCACCATAAAAGGAACCAATCCTGTATGATAGTCATGACAATGCAGCACATCCGGCTTGATCTCCATAGCGCACAGCCAATGCAGCAGCCCCTGCTGAAAAGCAAGAAACTGAAAACTTTCGTCCTGGTAACCATATGGATTTTCCCTGTCTAAAAGGCCCGGGATTTTAACCATATACAATTCAAATCCCAACGCATCGGTTTTCTCTTTCATTACCTGAACCTGCAACATATTGGGACCCTGATGGATCAACCCATCAAAAACAACATCAAATTCGTGGTTGTAAATAAAAGCTTTGTTATACCAAGGCATTACTACTTTGGCATCTACTCCTTTTATTTTATTCTGATATTTCGGCAAAGCCCCGACCACGTCTGCAAGACCTCCGACTTTTGCTATAGGATAACATTCTGTGCTTAAATGATAAATAACCATTTTATCTTTTATGTTTAATTCTGTGTAATTTATACTTTTTATCTTTTTTCTGTCTCAAAATAATCCCCGCCAATGGCGGAAGTTTTAGAGTCATTGATTTTTGATGGCCCATCCACTCTTCATAATGCTCCTCCAATATTACAGGATCCACTCCACTGCCACTGTATTTTTCATCATCAGAGTTGAAGACAGCCTCCCAATGCGTTCCTGCAGGAATACCAATTTTATAATCCAAAACCCTTGGAGCCAGGTTAAGAACCACCATCAATGCATCATCCCGCTTTTCCCCTTTCCTTAGGTATACATAGACTGAATTTTCCAGGTCATCAGCTTCTATCCATTCAAAACCGGATTGATCAAACTGATTCTCATAAAAGGCAGATTCAGTTCTGTAAAGATGATTCAGCTCTTTCACAAGTTCCTGTAATCCTTTATGAACAGGATAGTTCAGTAAATGCCAATCCAGGCTCTGGGTAAAATTCCATTCACCGGTCTGCCCGAATTCATCACCCATAAAAAGCAGCTTTGCTCCCGGATGGGTAAACATATAGACATACAAGGTACGAAGATTCGCAAACTTCTGCCACTCATCGCCCTTCATTTTATAAATTAAACTGGCTTTGCCATGCACCACCTCATCATGTGACAGCGGCATCATATAATTTTCATTATACATATACATGGAAGCAAATGTGAGCTTATGATGATGATATTTCCTGTTGGCAAAATCTTCTTTAAAATAATCCAAAGTATCATGCATCCAGCCCATCATCCACTTCATTCCAAAACCGACCCCTCCATCATGGACAGGCTTTGTAAGCATCGGAAAATCGGAACTCTCTTCAGCTATGGTTATAATATGGTCTCCAAATTCCTTATAAACTGCTGTATTGAATTCCTGGAGAAAAGCTTTGGCTTCAAGATTGACATTTCCACCGTATATATTAGGTTCCCACTCCCCTTCATTCCTTGAATAATCCAGATGAAGCATTGAAGTTACCGCATCTACACGCAGTCCGTCTGCATGATATCGGTCCAGCCAGAACATCGCGTTGGAAATAAGAAAAGATTTAACCTCATTTCTCCCGTAATTAAAAATATGGGACTTCCAATCAGGATGAAAGCCTTTTCTTGGATCTTCATGTTCATACAAGTACGAGCCGTCAAAGCGGTGAAGACCATTGGCATCTCCCGGAAAGTGGGACGGAACCCAATCCAGAATAACCCCAATTCCATTTTTGTGCAGTTCATCAATCAGAGACATCAGATCCTGCGGTGATCCAAAACGGGAAGTTGCCGCATAGAACCCGGTAATCTGATATCCCCAACTCGGATCATAAGGATATTCCATAACAGGCATCAGTTCAACGTGGGTAAAGCCCATCTCCTTTACATAAGGAACCAGTTTTTTTGAGATCTCCCTATAATTTAAAAACCGAGCAGGATCATTTTCATCTCTCCGCCATGAGCCCAGATGTATTTCGTAAACAGACAAAGGTGCTTTCAGGCTATTCTGCCTCCAGCGGCTTTCCATCCATTCCTGATCGCTCCATTCATACCAGGTAGTAGATACAAGAGAAGCAGCCTGCCTGTTCTGTTCCCAGCTTAATGCATAAGGATCACTTTTTTCCAGAATTTCACCTCTTGCTGTTTCAATCGCATATTTATACAGGGTACCCCAGGTCAATCCCTCTATAAATCCTTCCCAGATTCCCGATTCATCCCATCTCGGATATAAAATATGGTCTTTATGATTCCAGTTGTTAAAATTCCCTATGACGGAAACTTTTTTAGCATTGGGGGCCCAGACCGAAAAATAAACTCCTTTTGCTCCCTCTTTTTCCACAGAATGCGCTCCAAACTTATCATACAGCTTATAATGCCTACCTTCTTTGAAAAGATACACATCATGATCCGTGAAAAGGGTATAGGTTTTAACAGAATTCATCAAGGTCTGATTGTATTTTAATATTTTCTCTGAAACTACGAAAAATCCCGACAACAGCGGTTAATTATTAATCAAATAATTGTCAAGGCAATTTCTTTTGTTCCCACACCTATCAAATATATCATTTTCCACTCATTTTTTTATGATTTTAAAACAATCTTTTTTATAAATTTAGCCATCGATTTACATTAAACAGGTATGATGAGGTTTGAGCTTTATACAGAAGAAAAAGACGAAAGACCGGTGTTTATTACCGGAAACTTCAATAACTGGAACCCTAAAGACTATCAGTTCCAGCTTATGCAGGAGGATTCCTCCCACTACTTTATAGAAATAGAAACCTCTGTTCTTCCGGATGAAGTTGAGTATAAATTTACCAAAGGAGGCTGGGAAAATGTTGAACTGGATCAATATGGAAGCATCACCCCCAACCGAAAAGCGAAAAAATCGGCAAAAAAAACCTCTGACACCGTAGCCAAATGGAGGCTGAACTGGGGACCGTTCAAAGATGAATTTTCTCCCATTGCCGAAGTGATTTCTGAACAATTTTATATTCCCCAGCTCGACCGTTACCGCAAAGTTTGGGCGTTATTACCTTACAACTACCATCAATCTGATAAAAGTTATCCTGTACTCTACCTTCAGGACGCTCAGAATCTGTTCAATGAAGGAAGCGATTTCGGAAACTGGGAGATTGATAAAAAGCTGTCTATCCTTGCAGAATACGGACGTGGAGACATCATCATCATCGCCATAGAGCATGGAAGCGAAGACAGGATCAGGGAATATATTTTTGATAATGATCATATAGCCAATGGTTCTGAAGGGAAAAAGTATATCCGTTTTATCACGGATACCCTGAAGCCTTTTGTAGATGAAAATTACCGCACCAAAAAAGACCGGGAGAATACGGGTATCGGAGGCAGCTCACTGGGAGCCCTTATCAGTATCTACAGCGGTTTTCTTTATCCTGAGGTATATTCTAAATTATTAATATTCTCCCCTTCTCTCTGGGTGGAGCCGAATAACAACTTTCCCATGATGAATTTCCAGGTTCCTTTTACAACGAAAATCTACCTCTATGGCGGCGGCCAGGAAGGTTCTAAAATGGTAAAAAGAATCCGGATCTTTGAAGAATATTTAAAGAGGTGGGAAAAGAAAAACTTTTTTGATTTTGAATTCAGAACCAGCATCAATCCTGAGGGTACCCACAACGAGTTTTACTGGTCGCAGGAATTTCCCAGAGCGATCGAATGGCTGTTCTACGACAATACGGAAAATCCTGTGGAAGTAAAGCCTCAACAACAAAGCATTAAAAATTAAACGTATGAAATTAATCAATAAAAAAAATAAAAATTATACCCAGGTTTTTCAACTGTTTACGGAAGAAGAATGGACAAAATCCAATAAAAATTTCAGTAAAAACATTTCAACTTTTTTCACGGGAAAGAAGCATGAGGTTTTTATCAACGCCCATGAAGAAGGCATTACTTATTTTATTGGCCTGGGAGAATCCACTGTACAAAATTTCGAAATACAGCAGGTTGCCGTAAAATTTTCACAAACCCTAAAGGAAAAGTTACAAGCGGTTCCTACTTTGGCTTTGGCAGATTTCATGAATGAAAAACAATTTGAAGAGTTTGTAAAAGGCCTTCTGATAGGAACCTACAATTACCCTTTTGAGAAAAAGCATGCTTTCTGGAACCCGAAATTTGAGCTTCATTTTGAAAATTTAAGCCAGAAAAAGCTAGACCATATCAGTCTGAAATCGGAAGCCTTAGGCAACGGGCAAATCGCCTGCCAGGAGTGGCTGAACAAGCCTGCCAATCTTAAAAAACCCGATACATTCAATCTGTATCTTAAAAATCTGGCCAAAAAACATGAGTTAAAATACACTGTTTTTAATAGAAAGAAATGTGAGGAGCTTGGATTGGGTGCTTATCTTTCCGTGAATCAGGGAAGTGCCTATGATGCGGCTTTCACAATCTTAGAGTACAAAACTTCTGTTAAAAATGCCAAAACTTTCGGATTGGTTGGCAAATGTATATTGTTTGACACAGGCGGTATTTCTTTAAAAAACTCTGCCAATTTGCATTATATGAAGTCTGATATGGGAGGAGCTACTGCTGTTCTGGGCACATTGATCTATGCTGCAGAAATGCAGCTTCCTGTCAATATCATTGCCGTACTTCCCGTTACCGACAATGCCATCTCCGAAAAGGCTCTGCTGCCAAGTGACGTGATTACAGCATACAACGGAAAAACAATTGAAGTTCTGGACACCGACGCCGAAGGCAGGCTGATCCTTGCAGACGGACTTTCCTATCTTGCCAAAAACTACAAGACCGATTTCTTAATCGACCTGGCCACACTGACAGGAAGTTCAGTAAGGATGTTCGGGGATACCTGCGGCGCGATGTTCTCCAATAATGAAGACCTGAAAAACCTGTTGATAAAAACCGGAGATCGGACGAATCAGAGACTTTGGAATCTTCCGCTCTGGGACATCTGGAAAGATGATATCCGGTCTGATGTAGCTGACCTGAAAAACCTCTCCATGAAACCGGTCGGAGACTGTATTATTGCGGCTAAATTTTTAGAGCAATTCATTGAAAACCACACCAAATGGGTCCATCTGGACATTGCCGGTGTAGCTTTCGGAAATGTAGGGTATGCCAAGGAAAAAGCAGCAACCGGTTTTGGGGTTCAGCTCCTGGTGGATTTAATCGAAAATTATCATTAAAAATTAGTTTTTTACAAAAAATCTCTGTATACTTGATTAGAGATTTTTCAAAACCGCACCATATATTGATTTTTGATATTAATCAAACAATAAAGAAATGCATTTATTTTTGAAAATTCACTAAACTTAAAAAAACATTATATGGAGGAGAAAACTATTGTATGTATTTCGTGCTATTACAAGGGCTACGATTTCATGGACGAAATGAAGAAGCTCGGTAATAAAATAATCTTAATAACATCAGAAAATCTTAAAGAAAAAAACTGGCCCTGGCATGCTATTGATGAAGTTTTTTACATGCCTGAACTCAAGCCTTCAGTCTGGAATCTTGAACATCTCATTCAGGGATTTTCCCATTTGATGAAAACCAGGAAGTTGCATGCTGTAGTAGCTCTGGATGATTATGATGTGGAAAAGGCGGCCTTAATAAGGGAAACTTTCCGAATCCCCGGAATGGGACAGACGACCCACCGTTATTTCAGGGATAAGCTCGCTATGCGGCAGAAAGCAAAAGATTCGGGGATCAATGTGCCTGAATTTACGGCTATATTCAATGATGATGAGGTCAACAGCTTTGCCGGCAAAATTCCGGCTCCCTGGGTACTGAAGCCCCGGTCAGAAGCTTCGGCCTCGGGAATTAAGAAAATCACCTCTAAAGAGCAGCTTCATGAAGCGTTGGACACCCTTGGTGAAGAACGTCATCTTTTTTTACTCGAAAGTTTTAAACCGGGAGATGTTTATCATGTAGACAGCCTGACATTTAATAAAAAAGTGGTATTTACCTCGGCGTCCAAATATCTGGCTCCTCCCATGCAGGTTTCTCACGAAGGAGGTGTGTTCAGGTCTAAAACGCTGGGAAGATACTCTGAGGAATTCAAGGATCTTGAAGAAATTAATGCCAAAGTACTTTCCAATTTCGGCCTGATCAATGGGGCTACCCATACAGAGTTTATCCGGGGAAAAGAGGACGGAAAATGGTATTTCCTTGAAACCTCCTCCAGAGTGGGCGGCGCCCATATTCCTGATTTGGTGGAAGCTTCAAGCACCATCAATATCTGGAGAGAGTGGGCCAGGATCGAAAATGCCCTTTTAAGAGGTAAAAATTATCATATCTCTCCTCCTACAGGATATTATTCAGGACTGATCGTGGCCTTGATTAAGGAAAAAGAGCCTGATTACAGTCATTTTGAATGTGAAGAGGTTGTAAAATTTATTCCGATAGATTATCACATTGGAATCGTTTACAGGTCTAATGATGCCGGTATTATACAGGACAGACTGGATACTGCCGCTGAAAAAATCCATTCAGAGATGCTGAATATTTTACCCCCGAAGAGCAGTAAACTAAGCAGCTAAGACATAATCATTAAAGAAAATTAACCAATGCCTCATATAGAACATACAGAGTATTATTCCAATATACTGGGAATAAGTCTTAATGTAGAAGTAACCGGATATTACGGCTATCCTATCATTATGTTTCCCACTTCACAGGGCCTGTATACTCAAAACCATGACTTCCATCTCAACGGGAGCATCAACTGGTTTATAGAACAGGGAAAAGTAAAGCTATATAATATCCAGACCATCGACAGCTGGAGCTTTTATGATGAAAAAATATCTCCCCAGCAAAGAATAAGAAATTATGAACGGTATGTACAGTTTTTAATCAAAGAATTCATCCCTTATATTCAGAAGCTTCATAAAACCCATCGTGTGGCAGTTGCCGGTGCAAGCTTCGGCGGCTATCATGCGGCCAATTTTGCCTTCAGGTTTCCGGACGTCGTATCCCACTTGTTCTGTCTTTCGGGAGCTTTCAGCATCAGAAATTTTATGAATGGATATTCCGATGATTTGGTATACTACAACTGTCCGAGAGAATTTGTAAGAAACGACGAGGCCTGGAAATACAAACATATGCATATTGTACTCAGTACTTCTGACCAGGATATCTGTAAAGACAAGAACATTGAGATGGCAGAAATTTTAAGAATTAAAGGCATAGAATTCTGGTATGATGAAAGAAGATGGATCGGCCATGACTGGCCTTTATGGAGAATGGTGTTCCCTACTTTTATAGGAACCTATTTCTCTTAGACAGTATTTTTAACCGTAAAGTACACAAACAGGTTAAGCACTTAAGTTTTATAAGCACAATCAAAGTGCTGACAAGTTTAAGTTTTTGAAAACCTACCTCCTCCGCAGGATGGCATATTGAAAAAAATTAGATAAAAAAACATCAATTAAAAACAAAAATTATGGCAAAAAAAGTAGGAATTCTATTCGGTATGGAAGACACATTTCCTTGGGCATTGATAGACAAGGTAAATGAACTGGGTGGCGGAGAGATCATAGCAGAACCTGTGACCATTGATAAACTGGAACAGGGGGCAGATTATGGCTACGCGGTGATCATCGACAGAATTTCACAGGATGTTCCTTTTTACAGAGCGTATCTGAAAAATGCGGCACTTAACGGCACCTATGTGATCAATAACCCGTTCTGGTGGAGTGCTGATGAAAAGTTTTTTAACAATGCCCTGATGACCAAGCTTGGAATTCCGCTTCCTAAAACAGTACTGCTGCCCTCGCATGAAAGACCTTCCAATACTTCGGAAACGTCATTCAGAAACCTGAAATTCCCTCATGACTGGGAATATATCTTTAATTATGTAGGTTTTCCTGCGTACATGAAACCTCATGATGGAGGCGGCTGGAAAAATGTATACCGGATAGAAAACCCTGATGACCTCTGGAATAAACTGGGAGAAACCGAACAACTGGTCATGATGGTTCAGGAAGAGATTATTTTTGACGACTATTACAGGGTGTACTGCCTGGGTAGAAAGTATGTTCATATCATGCCGTATGAACCCAGAAATGCTCCCCACCTGAGATATGCCACGACGCACCAGACGCAGGGCGAGGAACTGGAAAAACTATTAAAGACCATTCATGATTATACCATTACTATGAATGAAGCTTTAGGGTATGATTTTAATACCGTGGAATTCGCAGTAAGAGACGGCATCCCTTATGCCATAGACTTCTGCAATCCCGCTCCGGATGCTGACAGAAATTCTGTGGGAGAAGAAAACTTTGCATGGATCATAGAACACGCCGCCAAGCTGGCTGTTGAAAAAGCTAAAGAATATGTTCCCGGGAAGCCTAATATCACCTGGGGAACCTTTGTAAAGGATTCAATCAAATAACATTGAAAAAGATATAAAAAAACACAAAAAAATGCATCAATTTACTATTGGAATCGAAGAAGAGTATCAGATCATTGATGTTGAAAGCAGAGATCTTATTTCTCACGTTTCGAAAATCATCGAAGGAGGCAAAGCCGTTTTAAGTGAAAACCTGAAACATGAAATGCACGAATCCATGATCGAAATGGAAACAGGGATCTGTCAGAATATTCAGGCAGCAAGAGCTGAATTAACCAATTTAAGACGACATCTTATCAATACTGCTCATGAACAGGGACTTCGGGTCTCTGGCGGCGGAACGCATCCCTTTTCCCATTGGTCTGACAATACCATCACACAGGGAGAAAGGTATATTAAAATCGTTGATGATATGGGAGATGTAGCCCGGGAAAACCTTATTTTCGGACTGCATGTTCATATAGGAATTCCTAACCGTGAAGAAGGAGTAAGAATTCAGAATGTGATGCGCTACTTTCTACCCCACGTCTATGCCTTATCCACCAATTCTCCTTTCTGGATAGGACGGTATACAGGTTTTAAATCTTACCGGCAGGAAATTTTCGTAAAATTCCCCAGAACAGGGATTCCGAGCTATTTTAATTCTTTAGCTGAATTTGACAGCTATGTTGATCTTCTGATAAAAACAGGAACAATTGATAATGCGAAGAAGATATGGTGGGACTTACGGGTGCACCCGTTCTACCCTACCATTGAATTCAGAATATGCGACATGCCGTTAAGAATTGATGAAACAGTCTGTCTTGCTGCCATCATGCAGAGCTTGGTTGCAAAGATTTATAAACTGCACCAGCAAAACCTTAGCTTCAGAAGCTACAGGAGGCTCCTGCTGAATGAAAATAAATGGAGGGCTTCCAAAAGCGGTATTGAAGCTCATCTGATTGATTTTGGCAAAGAAGAATCGGTTCCTTATCCGCATCTTCTGAAAGAACTTTTAGAATTTATTGATGATGTTGTAGATGATTTAGGATGCAGAAAAGAAGTTGAATATGCATGGAAAATTCTGGAAAACGGAACGGGTGCGGACAGGCAGCTTCAGATATTCAGGGAAACCGGCGACCTTACCAAAGTCGTGGATTATATGATTTCAGAAACCGAGTATGGTATCACACACGGAGAACCTGCTTCATAATATTTTTGGTAACTTTACAAAAAATATGAGGTAATGAAAGATATTCGAATTGCTCTGCTGGACATGAATAACAACCATGTCAATCAAGGATTTAGAAATATTAAAGAAATTTCTGAAGCATTCCGGCAGAACTCTGAAGAAAATGTGGTCATCAAAACATTCGATGTAAGGTTTAAAAATGAAATGCCGGAAATCACAGATTTTGATATTTTTATTTCTTCCGGCGGCCCCGGTACTCCACACAGAGAAGGTTTTGAGTGGGAAGACCGATTTGCCCGTTTCCTGGATTCTATTTTTGAACATAATCAATACAGTGAGGACAAAAAATATTTGTTTTTGATCTGCCACTCATTCCAGCTGGCAAGTATCCATTGGAAACTGGGGAATATCTGCAAAAGAAAATCCTATTCTTTTGGAGTAATGCCGATTCATAAAACCAGGGAAGGCAGAGAAGAATTTTTATTTAAAAACCTTCAGGATCCTTTTTATGCCGTAGATTCCAGAGCTTACCAGTTTATTGAGCCTGATCATGACCGTTTTGAAGAATTGGGAATGCAGATCACAGCCATCGAAAAATTCCGTCCGCACATCAATTTAGAAAGAGCAGTAATGGCGGTTCGTTTTTCAGATGAAATATTCGGAACCCAATTTCACCCTGAAGCCAATCCCGAAGCTTTGATCGAAAATCTTAAAGATGAAAAAAACAAAGAAGCGATGATTGAAAACTTCGGAATGGAGAAATATCTTGAAGTGATAGACAGAATAGATGATGAAGACAAAATTATCCGGACAAGAAACGAAATCCTGCCAAGATTCCTTCAGTTTGCAGAAAAAAATATGTTGAAAAAAACTGAATCTTTGGCTTAACAGCTCAGGAAGCCGGAAGAAGGAGACTTGAAATTATTATGGTTATTAAATAGGTACAGTTGGATTTCAATCATTCTTTCAGATCTCAAGAGCCACCCGCTTCCAGCTTCTAACTTCCTTACTCTAAAAACAATCGAGCATTTTTACCTGATTTTTTTAACATCACAAAAGAAAAAATATGATTCCAAAATACAGAAAACAGTTTAACAATGAGTTTTCAGAGGAAAAATACCGGCAGGTCAAAGATATTTTAAAACAAAAAAGCGGTATGGAGCCTGCTTTCAAAATTTCAGAAAGCCCGATTATCCTTACGAAAGAATTTGAAAGCAAACTTCTTGATGCCAGTGAAAGTATCATCAGCCAGATCAGGACGATTCCGGCCGAAGTCCTTCAAAAAGCCATTCCTGAAAGCTGCAGGGTTCCTAATGATACTGATCAACCTCATTTTTTTACCATAGACTTTGGAATATGTAAAAATGAAAAAGGAGAGATCGAACCTCAGCTGATCGAGCTCCAGGCATTTCCCTCATTATATGCCTTTCAGAAGGCTTTTGAAGATACATTCTGTGAAGTATATCCTTTTCTTTCAGACATCAGGAATACGATGCCCTATGAAACCTTTAAAAATTATTTAAAGGAACTGATTGTAGGTGACGAAAATCCCGAAAATGTAATCCTGCTTGAAATTTTTCCGGAAAGGCAGAAAACAGCGATAGATTTTGCTTTGACAGAAAAGTTACTCGGCATTCAAACCGTCTGCTTGACAAAAGTAAGCAAGAAAGGCAGAAAACTGTATTATGAAAAGGACGGAAAGCCCATTGAGATCAAGAGGATTTATAACCGCGTGATCTTTGATGAACTGGACAGAATTCCGGATCTCGTCACCGAATTTGATTTTCGCGATGAAGTGGATGTACACTGGGTCACCCATCCGAACTGGTTCTTTAAAATATCAAAATTCCTTCTTCCCCTTTTACAACATCAGTTTGTGCCCAAAAGTTATTTTCTGCATGAATTTCCTTCGGATGAAAACCTTGGCAACTTTGTATTAAAACCTTTATTTTCATTTGCAGGAAGTGGTGTTAATTTGAGCCCAACCCAGGAGATTACCGATGCTATTGAAGATAAAGAAAACTATATTCTGCAGAGAAAAGTCAGCTACGAACCGGTTTTTGAAGACATTAACGGAGAGTTTTCAAAAGCAGAAATCAGGTTACTATATATTTGGAGAGAAAGTGACGAACGCCCTATCCTGCTGGAAAACCTTGGAAGAATGACGAAAGCCGATATGGTGAATGTGGACTTCAATAAAAAAGATGCCATCTGGATCGGAAGTTCCAATGCATTTTTTGGGGAAGAATAAACGCTTCACGAAGAGGCAGCAGATCAAGACAGCCTGGCCGAGTTTATAAAAACAAAAACCTTCGAAAATTTCGAAGGTTTTTTATTTTAAATAATGAATAGTGACTTCAGGATCTTCAGTCGCTAATTCATCATATTTTAAATCTTATCATCTTCCAGCAGTTCTCGTGTCTGATATTCCTGAACCAGGTCAATAGCATTAGAAATCACATCGCTTAAAGCGGTAATGAAAGTCCCTTCTTCAGCCATACTGATCGCATGTTTTAAAGCTTCAATTTCTTTGGGGATGATTTCATAGCTTATATCTCTTCCGGAGGCCTGTATTCCTTCGATAATAAGCCCATTGATCTCATCTTCCGTTCTTCCGCGAAGATGCTTTTCATTCCGGATAATGATGTAGTCAAACATTCTTCCGGCAATCTTTCCGCATTCTCTGATATCGCTGTCACGACGGTCGCCTACCCCGGAAATAATTCCTATTTTTTTACTTGACTCAATATTTTTCAAGTAGTCTTCAATCGCTTCATATCCTGAAGGATTATGGGCAAAGTCGATCAGGACTTTAAAGTTTTTAAATTTAAAGACATTCAGCCTTCCCGGAGTCAGCTGGGCACTTGGGATGAATGTTCTTAAAGAATTGGATATATCTTCAATCCCGAATCCGTAAAGATAGCTCGCCAAACTCGCTGCCAGTACATTTTCAATCATAAACCGGGCTTTCCCTTCCATGGTAATAGGAAAATCTTTAGCCTTTCCTATTCTGATCTTCCAGTCACTTTTCTTAATAGTGACAAAGCCTTCTTCATAAACACAGGTAATTTTGCCTTCTTTCGCAAATTTTACAATATGAGGATTGTTTTCATCCATACTGAAAATAGCAACATTACTATCCAGATCATTCATAATCTTCATAGAATATTCATTGTCCGCATTCAGAACGCTCCAGCCGTTTTTCTTTACACTGTCCAGGACCACTCTTTTTACCTTGGTTAAGTCTTTTAGGCTATGGATATCATTCATTCCCAAATGGTCTTCCTCAATATTGGTCAAAACTCCAATATCACACTGTGAAAACCCTAAGCCGGAACGTAGAATACCTCCCCTGGCAGTTTCCAGAACTGCAAATTCTACCGTGGGATCCTTCAGAATAAATTCTGCGGAAAGCGGCCCGGTAGTATCTCCTTTTGACAGCATTGTATTCTGTATATATATTCCGTCTGAAGTAGTAAATCCTACTCTATATCCGTTGCTTTTAACGATATGAGAGATTAGCCTTGTCGTCGTTGTTTTTCCATTGGTTCCTGTGACTGCAATGATTGGAATGGTAAAAGGTTTCCCTTGCGGATACAGCATATCCACTACAGGTGCAGCAACATTTCTTGGAAGTCCTTCACTTGGGGCGAGGTGCATTCTGAATCCGGGAGCAGCATTGACTTCTATGATAGCTCCTCCGCTTTCTTTTAAGGGCTGGGTCAGATTTTCCGCCATTATATCAATACCACAGACATCTAAGCCTATAATTTTGGAAACCCTCTCAGCCATGGTGATATTTTCAGGATGTACCATATCGGTAACATCTATTGAAGTTCCCCCTGTTGAAAGATTTGCAGTAGACTTCAGATATACTACTTCTCCTTTATGGGGAACGGTTTCAAGGGTGTACTGAAGCTTTTCAAGCAGTTCTAAAGTATCTTTTTCCACTTCAATTTCGGTAAGGACATTTTCATGGCCATATCCTCTTCTTGGGTCTTTATTTTCTTTATCGATGAGCTGCTGAAGATTCAGTTCGCCGTCACCCACAACATGAGCAGGAACCCTTCTTGCTGCCGCTACCATTTTATTGTTGATGACCAATACTCTGAAATCATATCCCGTAATATACTTTTCTACAATTACTTTTCTGGAATAGTTCTGAGCATGCAGCAACCCGATTTTAGCAGCTTCCCAATCGTTTACATTAATAGAAGATCCTTTCCCATGGTTTCCGTCTAAAGGTTTCAGAACAATAGGATAGCCTATTTTCTTAATTACACTGTTTAACCCTTCCTCATCAACCACAAGATCTCCGATCGGGACCGGAATGGCAGCATCATGAAGCATTTTCTTGGTGAGTTCTTTATTGCATGCAATATCTACAGCTATCGAACTTGTTTTCCCTGTAATGGTAGCCTGGAACCGTTGCTGATTTACCCCATATCCCAGCTGTACCAAAGAATTTGTTCCTAACCTGATCCAGGGAATTTTCCGGGAAACCGCTTCTTGCACAATACTTCCCGTAGAAGGTCCCAGACGGACACGTTCTCTGATCTCTTTTAATGTATGGATGCACGCATTCAGATCGTAGTCTTTGTCTTCAATTAAAGCTTCTGCAATTTTTACAGCTTCTTCAGCAGCATAAATTCCTACATTTTCTTCAATATAATTAAAGACTACATTATATACTCCCGGAGTTTTTGTTTCCCGGGTTCTTCCGAAACCTACATCCATACCGGCCAGTGTCTGGATCTCCAAAGCAATATGCTCTATGACATGTCCCATCCAGGTTCCCGTTTCCACTCTATGGAAAAACCCGCCTTCTACTCCTTCCGAACATCTATGGGTAATCAATGACGGAATCAATTTTTCAATTCTTTCGCGGAATCCGTCGATTTTATTAGTAGGATAATTCTCCATTTCTTCAAGGTCTAATCTCATCTGTATCAGTTTCTTTCTTCTGATACTCCAGATATTAGGACCACGTAGTGCCTGAATCTTTTCGATTTTCATAGTCTATTGGCATTTTTAACAGTTAACAATAACTTCATTTATAGCCAAAGATAATGCAAAACCCGAAATGAAACCATACCACATTTAAAGATTTATTAAAAAAATATTAATTTTCGTTAACATTTTTAAAACATTAAAAATCAGGGGAAAGATGGCATGAATTTCGTCAAATAATGTTATTTATTTTTTAATTTTGTACCATGACAAAACCTGTTGGAAAATTAATAGTTATCGGAGGAGCTGTAAACAAAGGGAGTTTTGCAGAAACCGATTATGATCAGAATATCGAAAAGAACCTCAATTTTTTTGAACGTGGAATTTTAAGGAAGATTATCAATGAGTCAAAACATAAGGAGGATTCTGTCATTGAGATCGTAACAACGGCTTCTCAGATTCCGCAAATCGTAGGTACTGAATATAAAAAAGCATTCGAATTTCTGGGAGCAAAAAATGTCAATATTCTTGATATTCATAACCGTGAAGAGGCTAATTCCGATGCCATGGTAGCAAGAGCCAATGCAGCTGATGTAATGATGCTTACCGGAGGCGACCAATTGAGGCTCACTTCTATCCTAGGCGGTACGAGGTTCCATGATACTATTCTATTAAAATATCAGGAACAGGATTTCATCTACTCAGGAACTTCTGCGGGAGCTGCTGCTGCTTCTGAGAATATGATCTATCAGGGAAGCAGTTCCGAAGCTTTGCTAAAAGGAGAAATCAAAACCACCCAGGGACTGGGTTTAATTGATAATGTTATCATTGACACCCATTTTGTACAGCGTGGCAGAATCGGACGTCTTTTCCAGGCTGTCGTAAATAATCCAAGAACACTGGGCATCGGGCTGGGGGAAGATACAGGGCTTTTCATCCATAATGATGTGATGACCGCTGTAGGTTCCGGTCTTGTCATCCTGGTTGACGGGAGGTTCATCAAAGATACCAATCTTACCAATATCAATTTAGGAGAGCCTATTTCTATTGATAATCTAACGGTGCATGTCATGTCTATGAATGATCATTATGATCTTACTACCAAGACATTAACCATTGAAAACTCTCAGTTTAACCCAATTCCTCAGGACAAATAGTTTTTGATGGATCGTTGATTGCTAAAAATAATGTGCTATAGAGATAAAGAATGGGACCTCAGTTTCATTCTTTTTATTTTAATCTCAAAATTCAGTATAATATCCGGTTACATTTCTTTACTCTTTGTTCTTTACTCTTTTATTTATAAATTAACTTCGTAAAAGAATATCAATTATCATTTATACTTTATGAAAATCATCATCCACGGCGGTTTCTTCTCAGAAAGTGACCAAAGCCACGAAATAAAGACCGCAAAACAGGATTCTTTAAAAAAAATAGCACAAAAAGCATTCGATTATTTACAGACCCATTCAGCTTTTGATACTGTCGCGTATACAGTTTCTCTTTTGGAAGACGATCCTTTATACAATGCCGGAACCGGCTCACAGATTCAAAGTGACGGTGTTATCCGTATGAGTGCAGCCATTATGAATGGAGAAACTCAGAAATTAAGCGGCGTAATTAATATTCAGGATGTAAAAAATCCAATTTTTGTAGCGAAGGAGCTGATCACGGAAGACGACAGGGTTTTGGGAGGAAAAGGAGCTAATATATATGCCTCGGAGCATGGTTTTGAAAATTTTTCTACAGAGATCCCGCAGCGAAGAAGAGAATATGAAGCCAAACTCAGCAATGGCGGAAAAGGAACGGTAGGCTGTGTCGCCATTGATAAGGAAGGCAAACTGGCAGTCGCCACTTCTACAGGAGGAAAAGGGTTCGAAATTCCGGGGAGAATTTCAGATTCCGCCACGGTAGCCGGAAATTATGCCAACTCATTCTGTGCAGTAAGCTGTACGGGTGTCGGAGAAGATATTGTAAGCAATGCTACTGCAGCCAAGATCGTCACTAGAGTTACAGATGGAATGAGCCTAGCCCATGCATTTCATAAAACTTTTGATGAACTTAAAGCGATTGACGGATTTGCCGGTGCCATTGCAATTGATAAAGATGGAAATCTCTTCCACCAGGATTCCTATCCTACGATGGTTTTTGCCAGCTTTGACGGGAAAAATTTTGAAACCTTTTCTTAAATTTAACATTTTTTTATAACTCTATTTATTTTTTTGGCACGTATTTTACATGTTTACTAATAACAAATTTTAATATTAATATCTTAAAAAAATAGAAATCATGGGAAACAAAACAAAAGGCTTATTAGCTTTACTTGGATTAGGTGCTTTAGCGTATTGGAAATATAAAAATTCAAGTCCTGAAGACCAACAGGCTGTGAAAGATAAAATCAATACAGCCAAAGATAATCTTAACAAATGGGGAAATGATCTCAAGAGCAAAGCAAATGATGTCGCTTCCCAGGTTCAGAATAAAGTAGATGAAGCCAAAACAAAGGCTGAGGACTCTTTAAGCTAAAAAACAGAAAGTAGTTTTTTTAACATTCATATATTAGAAAAAGTCATCGCAATTATTACGATGACTTTTTTGCTTTTATCGGGTAAAGCACCATTTATTTTTTCTTTGCTGTGAATGCATATACCAGTGGTATTCTGTTGCCAAACTGAGGTATTCTCCATTTTCCTTTTTCAAATTCCTCCACATGCCTGAAACATGGATATGGGGACCAGTCAAATTCCCGGAAAGATTTTAATTCTACATCTTTTTTAATCAGATTATCGAGAACCTCTGCCAGAGAATGATTCCACATGACATATTCCTGTACGATAGGTGCCGACTGATCTGCATAGGTTCCTTCATAGGTCTCTACAATTGGCTTTTCATTGAAATAATGGTAGGCTACTTTGGTAAAATCATCATCAAACATCCAGACTACAGGATGAAACTCTGCCATGATAAACTGTCCGCCGGGTTTTAGAAAATGGCTGATCACTCCGGCCCATTTTTCCAGGTCAGGAAGCCAGCCTATCGTACCATAGCTTGTATAAACGATATCAAATTTCTGATCCAGCACATCGGGAAGACGGTAAACATCCGAACAGATAAATTCTGTATCTGTGCCACACTGCCGGGCCAGATCTTTCCCAGCTTCAATAGCTTTGTCTGACAAGTCGATCCCTGTCACTTTAGCACCCATTCTGGAAAGTGAAATAGAATCCTGTCCAAAATGACACTGCAGGTGCAGAATACTTTTACCTTTTATATCTCCCAAAAGCTCCAGCTCAATTGAATTGAGGGAAGTTCTTCCTTTTAAAAACTCATCTACGAAATAGAAATCCGATTTTAAATGGGGTCCGACTTTAGCATTCCATGAGTTTTTATTTATTTCTAAGTAATTTTCCATTATTTTAATTGTTTACATGATGAATCTACCTGATCCATTCCTGAATGATAGCATTCTTTGTAATTATTTTTCTTTCCGGCTTATTTACATCATCGGGTATAAACCATACTTCGATCCTGCTTCCATAAAATTCTCCCCAATCGCCTTCATAGACTGCAAAGCTATCTTTTAATTCAAATCTTTTCAATTCATCTGTTTTGTTTTCTATTTCAATTTCACTTCAACAAAATGATTAATGCTTCGATGGAATTACAATAGAAGTATATAAGCTATATACTTCCCAGCCTAACGTTTCATACAATGATTTACCTGCTTCTGTTGCTACCAGGAAATTATTGAAAACACCCTTTGATAAAGCAATTTTCTCCAGTTCTCCAATTAAAAAAGAGGCCAGTCCTTTTCTTCTGTGTTGCTCTTCCGTTACAATTCTGTCATAAACAGCCAGGTCACCTGCCAAAACAACGCGGCCTGCTGCTGCCTGTTCTTTACTTTCAGTAAGAATGTTAACGACAAATGTTGAATTATAATGAGCAAATTCCACCATATATCCTTCAGTAAGTTTAATCGCAGGAATATTCATAGGCCGAAAACAGCTCATCATATATCCTTGTGGCTGAAGTATCCATCTGCCGGGAATATTTTTAATAAACTGATCGGAAGCAGCACAGACTTTCAGATAAATCCAGGGATCACTGATCAGATGACAGAGTTGATAGAAGTCATCATTAGGCTCCGTAAACACATAACGTTCTTTTTGATATCTGTTTCCTACAGCTATCCTGAAACCTGATTGATAAGGAACGGGTAAAGGCAGTTCTCTTGATATAGCCCAGGCTTTAAGCCAATTTTCAAGAATTCCGGGAGATACCTGCTTATTCATGATCCTATGATTTATCCTAACTGGTCCAGCAGTTTCTTTTTCTGTTCTGTAAATTCTGTATCAGTAAGAATTCCTCTTTCTCTCAGTTTCCCTAATTTTTCCAGCTGTTCAAAAATCTCTTCACTAGACGCTTTTTTCACTGTTCCCATTTGCTTTTGGGGCTGTTCCGGAGTATTGTTATAAATCATTTTTATTTTGTCATAAAATCTCTCTGCATCGTCTTTATCAAAATAGCATTCAAATTCCACTACTTTTTCGCTGAGGTGCAGTTTAATAATGGGAGATGTAGGATCCGTCACAAAACTCACTGCCTGGATGCTTTCATTAGGATACTCATGGATTTTTACAACTGCAAACATGGCTTTCGACACAGAAATGATTCTTCTTGGAGTAACGACCAATATTCCTGCATCCAGCGTATTAATAAACTGTGCATCCGTGATAGCAATGATCTTTTCTTCCTCAGAAATCAAATGGGGAAGTTCTTTGATCTCACCTTTCGTAAACATAGAAAGATTGGCTTTCAGCCTTTCCAGTTCGTATTTGATTTTTCTGAGCCTTCTTTTATAGACATCACTTGAAATGCTTTCCGCCTCCTGATCGATCAATACGGGAAGGTTTTCTTCCATTTTTACTGCAGGCTGCCTTTGTTCTACTCTTTCTCTTTCTATCAAATTTTGTATGTCATGAATGTTGAACTTACTGAGAGCATACAACAATTCCTCGTTGCTCTCACTCACTTTTTCTAAACATCTATTGCATAATACACCTCCGTCTGCAAGATTATTTGCTCCCAAAAGGGTGTCCATGGAGGTGAGCTCTGCATTACATAATGAACATTTGCTACTCATCTTCTTTATTTTTACAATTTATCAAGCAGTTTTCTTTTTGTTCTGCAAATTCTTCTTCTGTTAAAACTCCTGCTTCTCTCAGTTTTCCCAATTTTTCCAACTGTTCAAAAATAGTTGCAGAGGATTCTGCATTGGCATTAGGTGGAACTTGTGGTGAAAATGGTCGCTGGTTATCATACATTTTATTTCCATTAATGTACAGGTTGACTCCATTACTAAAGGACTTTTCCATCATTCTTGTTATGCAGCTTAAATTCGGTTGTCTCACCTGTAGTATTGATTTTCAGTATTGAGTATAAAAGATTGTCAGTAAGATCTACCGAAATGATATTTTGATGGATAAATTCATTCTTCACGACTCCTCCAAGGAATTTTTTATCAATAAAAACAACTCTTTTCTGTGTTGAAAAGATAATTCCTTCCCTGTTATTTTGAAGGTTTATTCCTTCTGCAATGGCAACCAGTTTTTCATCATTATCCAGTACATTGTCCAGTTCATTGACTTCTTCATTCGCTAAAATGCTTAACCTTGCATTAAGAGCTACAATCTGGTCCTTGATTTCGTCAAGTCTTGTAGGGGCATCATACTCATAACGATTCGCTCCGATATGGGATGAACTTGTAAGATGTTGGCCAGCATCAATTTTGCTCTTGAGGATCATTCCTGTTATTTCTGCAAAATAGTACTGATCAAGAGTATTGATAAGGTCTCTGTTGATCGTAATCGCTTTATCAAAACATGGCGCACACAGGCAGCCTCCGTCTGCCAGTTTATTTTTTCCCACAAGCATGTCTGCAGATGTTAGCGGTGTACCGCATAATGCACAAATCATATTCATTTGGTTTTATGTTTAAAAGTTTTTTAATGGCTGCAGCGTATTATTTCTGCTCTGATTTTATATTGACCCCAAATTACAAATTCTGATTTGATTTTTCAATCCCAAGGCATTAAATCTGATCATTTTAACAGTGCAGTCAGAAGAAGCATTTTAGATGAAATTCCTTCCGCTCCGAAGGATTGGAAAAAGA
This sequence comes from Chryseobacterium sp., assembly GCF_022869225.1. Classification (NCBI taxonomy): domain Bacteria; kingdom Pseudomonadati; phylum Bacteroidota; class Flavobacteriia; order Flavobacteriales; family Weeksellaceae; genus Chryseobacterium; species Chryseobacterium sp. The sequence goes on from NZ_JALIHL010000001.1 coordinate 125,052, forward strand.
TCCATGTAACAAAAAATGAGGTTATGAATCTCCCAACTAATGGTCTTCCTGTATCTCCAAGGTCTATATTACAGATCCTGCCTTTAAAAGTATAGGGGAAAAGGTAGAACGGGAAGAGATTAAGGTAGAATATATAGACTTTTCAATAAGCCGGAGCTTTGAAGGTACTTTCCGATGCAGTACACAGGCACCTTTAAGACCGTAACAACGATACACAAATAAAAAAGAAACAGCTCAAAGTTGATGAAAACCTTGAGCTGTCTTTTATCACATCCTAACTATATCCTATCCTAAAAACTCTTCCACAGAAACAGTTTTCTGCTCGCCGGCTTCCAGATTTTTAAAGGTTACAGTCTTATTTTTAATTTCTTCTTCGCCAAGAAAGACAAGATTTTTAATGCCTTTCTTTTCAGCATAGGTAAATTGCTTATTGATTTTTGCATTTTCAGGGTACAGTTCTGCAGAAATTCCTTTTCCTCTCAGCTGCATAATCAATTTTAATGCTTCTGTCGTTTCTTCGCCCCCGAAGTTGGCAAATAGATATTCCATCTTGGAAGATGCTTCTTCTGGGAAAAGATTAAGTTCTTCCATCACCAGATAGATTCTATCCAGACCGAATGAAATTCCAATTCCCGGAATATTTTTAACGCCGAAAACCTCGGTAAGGTTATCATAACGGCCACCTCCACCGATAGATCCCATGGCCACCTCATCTGCTTTTACTTCGAAAATAGCTCCGGTATAATAGTCCAACCCTCTGGCCAGTGTAATATTGAACACCAGATTTTGAATATCAACGCCAAGGTTTAAAGATTGGGTAAGCACAAACTCAAGTTCCTCTACTCCTTTCAATCCGATCTCATTACCCACAAATTTTTCCTTTAGCTGAAGAAGGTTTTCCAAAGCATCATCAGATTGGCTAAATAAGAAATCCAGTTTATCAATAGATTCCTGAGAGATTTCTCTCTCCAGTAATTCTTTTACCACTCCTTCTTTTCCGATTTTATCCAGTTTGTCTAATGCTACTGTGAAATCAATCAGTTTATCTGTAATACCAGCATATTCAGCTAATCCGGAAAGAATTTTTCTGTTGTTCATATGAATGGTTACAGGCACTTTAAGATCTGAGAAGGACTTTAAGTACAACTGAACCAATTCCACTTCCTGTAATAAACTCTCACTTCCTACAACATCTGCATCACACTGGTAAAATTCTCTGAATCTTCCTTTTTGAGGTCTGTCGGCTCTCCATACCGGTTGAATCTGGTAGCGTTTGAATGGGAATGTCAGTTTTCCCTGGTTCATTGCTACAAATCTTGCAAAAGGTACGGTAAGATCATAGCGAAGGGCTTTGTCGGAAATTTGGGAAGTCAGCTTTTGATGATTTTTATGATCCCAGTCTTCCTGATTTACTTTTGAAGTATAATCTCCCGAATTTAAAATCTTAAAAATCAGTCTGTCACCTTCTTCTCCGTATTTTCCCGTTAAAGTAGAAAGATTTTCAAAGCTGGGGGTTTCCAATGGCTGAAATCCGAATAATTCGAAATTATTCTGTAAAATATTGATGATATATTTTCTTCTGGAAACTTCCTGCGCTGTAAAATCTCTTGTTCCTTTTGCTAAACTTGGCTTCATTTTTAGTATGTCATTTTGATAGACGCAAAAGTACGGAATTGCAAGGACTTTTACACATTCAAAAAAACCGAAGAAGTAATCTTCTCCGGCTTTTGTGTAATTACGGAATCACTAATTCTGAAAAAATCAGACACTTTCAAGGATCTCCAGTATTTCTTCACCATAATTTTCAATTTTATGTTTTCCAAATCCTTTGATCTCAAGCAGTTCTTCTTTTTTAGCGGGTTTATACTTGGCTACAGATAGCAGTTCTTTATTACTCGCAATAAAGTAAGTGGGCAGATTCTGTTCTCTGGCTTTCTCTGATCTCCAGAGCTTTAAAGCTTCGAGAATCTTCTCTTCATCGAGATTCAAAGAATCGTTTTCTGCAGAGTATTTTACCATCTTTGGTTCTTTTACTGTATTTTTCGCTGATTTCAGTTCCTCAAAATACAATATAACAGACCAATAACATTCATCATTTACAAAAGCGGTTTCCACTTTTATAATCTCGTTGACTTCCAGGAAATCATCAAGCATTTTCTGATCTTTGTAGAGAAATTCTTCGGGAAGTCTTATTTTAAAAACTTTTACTTTCATCATTTGTGTTTTTAGAATTATTTGCCTCCCAGCAACAGGATCTCATCTATCCGGATTTCTGTGATGTAGCGCTTTACACCATCCTTATCATCGTATGATCTGTACGTAAGCTTTCCTTCCACCGCAATTTCCTTTCCTTTGGGAACATATTTCTCCAGAATTTCAGCTACTTTTCCAAAGGCAATCAGATTGTGCCATTGTGTTTCTTCTACTTTTTCTCCTTTAGCATTCGTGTAGTGATCACTGGTAGCTAAAGATACACTCGCTTTTACATTTCCATTGTCAAAATTTACCATTTCAACTTCTTTACCGGTGTAACCAATTAATGTTACTTTGTTTCTTAGTGACATAACTTTTAGATTTTAAAGATTAATAATTCAGATATGAGACGTTCACTGTTTTCTCAAATCTCTGTTGCAAAGATTGCGATAGCCCCACAAGCCAGTCGGTTACAAACTATTTAAATTCATTTGTAGTCGTTTGTGGTCGGCTAATAAAGCCGGAAAAATCATCCTGAATTTCCAACGAATCTCCTATTCATGGGCAGCTTAAATATTATCTTTCAGGAAATTCAATAATTCGGATTCTGCATCTATTTTTACAGATTATTTATACTTTTTCACATTCCACAATGTTTTTTAGCTTCTGTCCAATATCAATAACCCCATTGAATTGCAGGCCGGCACTTTCTATCAGTTCTTTAAATACATCCGCGGTTCTCTCCGTTCCCGGGATACAAGCCACCCATTTACAAACGGATAATGTGTATCTTTGTCAAAATTCATTTATGAAAAAGGAGATCAATATTTTTGAGTTTCCTCTCAGCCTGGGACTCACAAAAAAAGAGCATGAGACAGAGCCCGGAGTTAAAAAGCTTCCGGACTGGCTTAAAAATTTTGATTTTCATAAAAAATTGGAACCTAAAGACATCTTCAGGCTGGAAGCTCCTGAATATATGATGGCTTTTGACAAGGAATCCGGAGTAAGGAATGCAGACCACATCATTGAATATGCTAAGAAGCAGGCTGCACTTGTTCTGAATAATTATCATAAAAATACATTCAACATCTTTCTCGGTGGTGACTGCAGTATTCTGATCGGAAATGCGGTTGCTTTGAAAAAACTGGGAAAATTCGGACTTTTCTATCTGGACGGCCATACCGATTTTATTCCGCCACATTTATCACAAAGCGGAGGTGCTGCAGGAATGGATCTTGCTATTGTTTCCGGAATCGGACATGAAAAGTTAACCAATATTGGAGAACTTAGCCCCTATTTTCATGAAGAAAATATTTTTTGCTGTGGAAATGCAGAAACAGATGACGAGGAATATGTACGTGAGATCCTCCACTCGAATATTCATTATTTTGATCTCGAAAGCCTTAGGAAGAATGGTTTCAGGAAAACTGCTGAAGATTTTATCAAAATGGTGCATGAAAAAAAGCTGGACGGATTTTTCATCCATTTTGATGTCGATGTGTTGAAAGATGAGCTGATGCCGGCTGTGGACAGCAGAATGGAAGACGGAATAAGCTATGAAGATCTTAAAGAAATACTGAGGCCGCTGATCCATCATCCTCAATGTTTTGGGATTGAGATCACGATCTTAGATCCGGATAGTGATAAAAACGGGACTTATACCCGGCCTTTTGTAAACAATTTAATTCAAATTATAAAAAATAAAGAAGACTAAATGAAGAAGACCATAAAAAGAACATTCCGGGTCTCAAAGTATGTGATCTATAAAGAAACGCTGGTTGATTACAAAGAGCATTTCTGGTCATTTCTGGGTGCATTTTTCGGAATTGGAATCATTGCGTTCATCCAATCCCATTCTTTAACAGAGACTGAAAATATATTTCTGATCGGTTCCTTTGGTGCGTCAAGTGTTCTAATTTACGGGGCGATTCAGAGTCCTTTGGCTCAACCTAGAAATCTGGTGGGTGGACATGTACTATCAGCCCTTGTAGGAGTTACGGTGTATAAATTTATTCCGGATATTATCTGGCTTTCTGCCCCATTGGCAGTGGCCTTTTCCATTGTCCTGATGCAATACACAAAGACACTTCATCCTCCGGGTGGTGCAACAGCGCTTATTGCAGTGAGCTCTACCGGAAAAATCCCTGAACTGGGGTATTGGTACGTTATCTCCCCTGTTTTATCGGGGTGTATTATTCTGCTGCTTGTAGCCCTGTTTTTCAATAATATCACGTCCAACAGAAGCTATCCTGCGCACAGCAGATTTAAAAAATTATTAAAGAAAAGACATACACACCACACAAAATAAAAAAATATGAACTGCCTGGAATGTGGCGAAAAAATTATCGGGAGGTCTGATAAAAAGTTCTGTAATGATGCCTGCCGAAATGCCTATAATAATAAGCAGAACAAAGATTCTAATAACCTGATGCGGAATGTGAACAACAAACTCCGTAAGAATTACCGCATCCTCGGAGAAGTCAACATTGAGGGCAAGACCAAAATCTCAAAATCCAAACTCGACAGCTTAGGATTTGACTTTGATTATTTTACCAATGTAAAAATCTATAAAAACGGATCTGAATATAAGTTTATTTATGACTATGGATATAAACTTCTCGAAGACGATTTTGTCCTGATTGTAAAGAATCAGGTTTAATTTATTATATACACCTTAATTACCCTACTATGAAAGAAATTGTTCTCATCACCGGAGCCGGCGGTATGATTGCCCGTGAGCTGGCAAAAAAGATAGAAAATGAATATGTCATAAGGTTTCTGACCCGAAAAAAAAGGCATGCTAATGAATATGAATGGGACCTCAGAAAAGGGAGTATGGATGAGGCTGCTGTAGAAAATGTCTCCCATATTATCCACCTGGCAGGTGCCAATATCTCGGAAAAACGCTGGACAGAGGAAAGAAAAAAGAATTAATCTCCAGCAGAGTCGATTCAGCAGCTTTATTACAAAATGCTTTACAGAAAAAATAGTAAGCTCAAATCTTTCGTTTCGGCTTCAGGGATTAATTTTTACGGAACCCAAACCACAGAAAAGATTTATACGGAAAACGATCTTCCCGGAAATGATTTCTTAAGTGAAGTGGTCATTCTATGGGAAAAAGCCGCTGATTCTTTTCTGGAGCAGAACCTTACTGAAAGAGTGGTTAAAATAAGAACTGCTGTAGTTCTTTCCGAAAAAGAAGGGGCCCTCAAGAAAATGATTCCCCCTATTCAGTATTATATCGGATCTCCATTGGGAAGCGGAAAACAGTACATGCCCTGGATCCACATCAACGACATTTGCTCCATTTATGAATTGGCTTTGAAAAACTCTTCCATTCACGGTTCTTATAATGCTGTTTCACCTCAGCATGTGACAAACAGGGAATTAACCAGACAGATCGCCAAGGTATTGAAAAAGCCTTTATTTATGCCAAATGTGCCCGCTTTTATGCTAAAGCTTATCTTTGGTGAGCTGGCAAATGCCATACTGGAGGGTTCCAGAGCCTCTTCAGAGAAAATCCGGAAGACCGGTTTTCAGTTTGAATTTGCAGATCTTAACAAAGCGCTGGATAACCTGCTAAAAAAGGAAATATAATACCCATTCTGAACCATCAGCAATTTACATTAACAAAGTAAAGCTCTAAAGTAAAGCGAACTTACCATTTATTATAACATAGAAAATATACCCTATGCAAAATCCTAATATTACCATTTTAAAAACAGAAACTCTATCAGACAACTGGTATACATTAAATAAAGTCACCTATACTATTGTAAAGAAAGACGGAACCACGGAAACTCAAAGCAGGGAAGCTTATGACCGCGGAAACGGAGCTGTTATCCTTCTTTATAATACGACTTCCAATACTGTGATTCTAACAAGACAATTCCGCTTACCTACCTATATCAACGGGAATGCTACGGGAATGCTAATTGAAGCATGTGCAGGGCTGTTGGATAATGATAATCCTGAAGAATGTATCAAAAGAGAAACGGAGGAAGAAACGGGATATAAAATTTCCAAAGTTGAAAAAGTATTTCAGGCTTATATGTCTCCCGGTTCTGTGACGGAAATCCTCCATTTTTTCATTGCTGAATATTCCATTGAAATGAAAATTGCTGATGGCGGCGGTCTTGAAGAAGAGGGAGAACATATTGAAGTCCTGGAGCTTCCTTTTGGCAATGCGCTTCAAATGGTTGATTCCGGAGAAATCAATGATGCCAAAACGATAATGCTGCTTCAGCATTTGAGATTGAAAAATATTTTATGATGGAAGCAACCATTCATGAACAGTTATTTGAATATCAGATTCATTCAATTGATATAAAAAAGGAATTATGAAAATCAAAAGTATAGATCATATTGTCCTCACGGTGGCTGATCTTAATAAGACGATTGAGTTTTACACTCAGATCATGGGGTTTAAAGCGGTTACTTTCGACGATAACAGAAAAGCTCTGATCTTTGGAAATCAAAAAATCAATCTCCATCAAAAAGGACATGAATTTGAACCTAAAGCAAAACAGCCTACCTGCGGCTCAGCTGATCTTTGTTTTATTGCCCAGACAGATATTCATGATGTTCTTGAGGAGCTGAAACAGAAGAACATTGAAATTATTGAAGGCATTGTAGACAGGACGGGAGCATTGGGAAAAATAAGATCCGTTTATTTCAGGGATCCGGATCAAAATCTTATCGAAGTAAGTAATTATCATTGAGATAAATAGATGATCAATTAAACCATTAAGATTCAATAAGGTTTTAGGGATGTTAAGAATAGCTTCACTTTACGAAGGTCAGCTTATAAAAATCTTAATATTTTTTCTTCACGATCCTTATTCTTAAAAATCTTAATGGTTTAAATCATCCTGTCTTATATTCCCATATCATTTTCTTCACCAAACCTTTTCCAATACTTATATACCGGCAAATAAAGGGAAGAATAATTAGGGAATCACATCGTTCTATTCCCCTAAGCAATGAGGATATTGGCCGTTTGTCTTAGTCAATATTATATACATAAACGGTGCCCCCTATTCTCTTTAATTTTATGGGTTACAGTCCAAACTTAGAAAGCAGTCCCGGTTTTTTCCATGATCCTTTATATTCATCCGCAATGGCATCATAGTCTGAAAATGAACGTACATGATCCAATATCGCATGGGCTTCTTTCAAATTACCTGAATGATACAGAACCAATGCTCTTGCTAGTTCAACACCTTCCATCAAAGTATCATATTCCCAGTTTTCATGATTAAAGAGCGTAGAGAATCTGTCAGAAAGCAGTAAGGTCTGATCTTTATTATTTAGTTTTCCGTAAGCCCTGATCCCATAGCTTAGCCAAAGCACATAATCTTCAGCATCCATTATGTCCTCATTGGAAGCATCAAATTGGCTGAAGACAGAGGCGGCATCTGCATATTCCCCCTGAAGATAGCTGCTTTTAACAATCATGTAAAGTGTTTTGGCCTTATCAAAATCATTCAGTAGAAAATCTTTTTTATTTCTCAGATAGCTTTTGGCAGTTAGGGCTACTTTTTCATAATTCTCCTGTTCATTATAGATCTGCATCAGTACATACTGTGGATTGGGCTCCTGCGGGAAACGCTTCGCTATATTTTCATAATAAGAGCGTATCGTATGATTTTCTTCATGGCTCAAATGCTGATAAATCATCCCTTCCAGAACATTTTTCGCAGCTTCCAGGTCTGCATAATCATCATCACTGATTCCAGTATGTTCCTTCGTATGCTGATAAAAATAGATAAGGGTTTCCCTGACCTCCGTATCGGCTTCTAAAAAGCCCAGTATACTATGGACCTCTATCTGGCGGGCTATGTAATATAAATTCTTATAAAAATAATCCGGGTCTCTCTCGTCATAAAGCGCGAAATAATTCCCCAGAGCTTTCTCTGCCTTTTCATAATTTTCATCATGCAATAAAGCATCGATCAATACAAGATGAAGTTCTCTGAATTCCGAATAGCCCAACCCTTCAGAAGCCACTTCTATGGCGGAATAATGATCTCCTGATAAAGAATATTTTATCGCAAGATTATTACAGCACATTGCCCTGGTATGCAGATCATTGTAATAATCACTTTCAAACGCTCCATCCTCGTAATATCTGCGGAATGCTGCATGAGCCTGCTGATAAATCATTTGGCTGACTTCCTGAAATCTGATTTTATCATTTTCATCGTTGATCTCTTCAATAAATTCATCCAGATGAACGCCCTCATTATAGAGGTCTGCAGGATAATCATTGAACACAGGAACCTGAGATGGTATGGTCTTATATAAATGATATTCAGATACTGTTTTTCGTCTCCAGGCTGTTGCATTGGAAGATAATATTTCCGCTTTTTCCAATAAAGGGACGGCTTCGGAATAACGCCCTTCTTCATACAGATAGGTTCCGGCAAAATGATACCCTGAAAAGAGTTCCGGATAAGTGTGTATAATTTCAAGAGCATGATGGTAGTAGAAATCTTCAGCAATATTCAGTATACCGGAATAATTTCTTTCAATAATCAGCTGATAATAGAACACCCCGGGATGCTGGTATCCGTTTTGTATCAAAGCATCAAAACGCTGATGCCATTCCGCCAGTTTTTCCTGGATATGTAAAGCGGAATTTACTCCTTTCACCACTTTAAGCATGATCTTCAGCGAAAGATCTGGGGCCTCATTTTCATAAGCAATATCTGCAAGATTAATAAAATCATATTCATTCCTGCTTACAAAAGTGGTACAATTCTTTTCTATAAGACTGACAAGCGCTGCTCCGGAAACTTTCTTTTCACGATCCAGCAGATAAACTTTTTTAATCCAGAACATAGAAATGTTCTTATCTCTCAGCTCCCGGTGATCTGCAAAGTGTTTCTCAAAATAATATATTCCGGCTTCCAGACTGTTCAAAAGAGCTCTGGAATCTCCTATCGATTCATAAATTTTAACCAGGAAATCGTAACCATATACTGCATTTTCTGAGTCTTCCAGCAATCTTTCCGCATAGGTGATAAATTCCTGCTTATTCTGTTCTGTGATATGTTTTTTTGGTCTGGCGATCTGTATTAAGGTGGATTCATTCTCTAAAGGATAGCTCAGGATATTGTAAAGAGCTTTCTGGTGATCAGGATTCAGTTTTAAAATCCGGCGCAAATAAGGAATTACTTTCTCCCGGATAGCATCGTAAACCGCTTCATGCCCGTCTTCATATACCTGATCATGACTGGCTACTGCCATTAAAAATAAAACTTCTTCATCGTCCGGGTGAGATAATAAATAGTTTTCACCCTCTTCAATACACTGTTCCAGTTCACCGCTGTAAAACAGTTGTTCTAAATTGTCGTACATTATTAATATTTTGTTCTGTAATTCTATCGTGCATTTTCCTGCTGCATGCATATGCCGCCCCAGGATTTGGTATTTGGTCTGCAAATATAAAAAACTTAAAAACATACCCAAACCCCTATTAAATAAAGGAAAATATGTTACTGAAATCCGTATAATGAACCACCTCAGCGCTTTATACCAATCCGGTATCAAAAAAAGGGTATCTCAAAAAAGAGAATCATAAGACTTTACATCGAAAAAATCCGGTGGTTTTTATAGAAGTGAAGAGAATGATGATGGTGGGCAAGACTAAAACTGTAATAAAGCAAACCGGTTTTTATCAAAAAAAACAAAGGATAAATTAAATTCCTACAAAATAAAGAAATTGATAGCATAAAGTTGCTCTAATTCTTTAATTTTCAAATTTAAAGCCTTAATTTTGCAGCGAAATTCAGAAAATTCAGATTCTTCAACAACTATGCGCATGAAAAAAATGATGATCGGGCTTTGTTCAGCTCTATCTGTTATTGTTTGGGGGCAAAAAAAACCTTCAAAAACAACTCATCTTATCCCTTACAGCTATCAGACATTCTCTTGTGATAACAAAGGATATTTTGATGCCACAAAATATGAAAAAGAACAAATAGACGGAGTTAATAAACTGTTATATAAATTCAACGGGGTTCATTTTGACACCAACCCCATCTTTAAACTGTCGAGCCTGGAAGAAGTCCGTAAGAATAAAGAGGCCCACCTGGAGGATCTGGATAAACAATATGAAGAAAAGAAAAAAGAATTGTACAGCCTTAAAGTGATTGATCTTCCGGTGTGGAATAAGCTTTATGAGGAGACCATTCATACCTTTGAAAATGAGTATCAGCTGAACAAGGAAGAAATCATTGCTTTTTCTGATCCCTCAACACTCAAAAACAGTAAGTTCTATACAACCTGCAAAGAACCCATTGATGCCATCTCTTCTCCTGACCGAGAAAAAATGTTTGCAGCTTGGAAAAACTATACCGAACTTAAAAGCAAAAACAATGCTGATCCCAAAGCTGTAATGGCCAGATTCGATGCCAAAATGAATGATCCTCAAAAGGAAGATTATGCCCTGATTGATCTGATCGGTCTTAATTTTCACAACTGTGCCAACAGCAGCTTCAGACAGAAACGGGATGATGAAGGAAAAGTTTACAAAGATTTTGATAAACTGTTTACCAACCTGAAGAAGAATTGTGAAGACCTTTAATGATTGTTAGAAATACAAGATGATAATGACAGTGCTCCATGGAGTACTGTTTTTTTTATCCTCTGTGACAAATCAGTTCTGTTTACTGAAAAAATTATTTACCTGATGGGTATTTTTTATATCGAAACGCCATGGGTATTCTTCACTTCAGCCATTACAAAAGTACTGTGGGTACTTCCTATGGAATCTACAGAGCCCAGCTTATTAAATACAAAATCCTGGTAGTGTTTCATATCCCTTACCTGGACCTTAAGAAGGAAATCAAAATCACCGGAAATATTATAACATTCTGCCACTTCTTCAATTTGCAGAATATCTGTAACGAATTGGTTTCCTACAGAACGGTCATGAATTTTTAACTTAACCTGGCAGAAAACAGTAAAACCTCTATTCAGCTTTTCCGCTTCCAACACCGCAGCATAATGTTTGATATAGCCTTCCTGCTCCAATCTTTTAACCCGTTCAAACACCGGTGAAGGAGACAGGTTAATTTCTTTAGCCAGCTCTTTCACCGTCAATTTAGCATTCTTTTGCAGGATTCTTAATAACTGAAGATCCTTTTCGTCAAGTCTTTCCACAGGATAATATTCTTTTTACCGATATATTTTTCAAATTTAAAGAATATTTAGCCTTAAAATAAGATCAAAACCAAATTTTATGCTGAATTTTTAAACTACCACCAATCAATTCTCTTAATTCTATATCTTTACACCCTATTTTGTTCTTTAAAATACTTCATCAAACGGAAGAGGTTCTACTTAACGTAGATTAATAGGGAATCGTGTGAAAATCACGAGCTGTCGCGCAACTGTAAGCAGCACACCAAAGGTTTCTGTCCTTGTATATCCACTGCCAAAAAGCGGGAAGGATGACAGACACCGCTGCAAGCCAGGAGACCTGCCTGTTCTGAATTGACAATGCTTTCGCGGTTTGAAGCTTCGGGTCATACAGATGATACTTTTGAACGTATACCACCGTTAAGAGGGAAATTACGTTCTTATGGTATCCCTATATTTCCTTTCTATTCTTTCTCCGTCAGTATTACGAAGCATTCAAAAGAGCTTTTAAAAAAAGTTTAATTAAAAGTTTAAAAGAAAATGCAAACACACATTCTTGGCTATCCGCGTATTGGTAGCAACAGAGAACTTAAAAAAGCCTGCGAACAGTACTGGTCAGGTAAAATCGCTCTCAACGAGCTATTGGAGGCTGGAAAAATAATCAGGCAGCAAAACTGGAAATTACAGCAGGAGGCAGGCATTGACCTTATTCCGGCCAATGATTTTTCCTATTATGACCAGGTATTGGATATGACCCTTACCGTAGGTGCTATTCCGGAGCGCTATGAGGCCATTGCTTCCCGGGAATCCAATTCTGATCTTGATCTTTACTTTGCTATGGCAAGAGGCTATCAGAAAAACGGATTGGATATCACAGCCATGGAAATGACCAAATGGTTTGATACCAATTATCACTATATCGTTCCTGAGTTTCAAAAAGACCAGCAATTCAGGTTGCTTTCCGATAAAATCATCAGTGAATTTATCAGTGCAAAACAAGCAGGAATTAATGCAAAACCTGTCATTATCGGATTGTTAACCTATCTTCTATTAGGGAAAGAAAAAGAAAGCGGTTTTGACAAGCTGGATCTGGCTCAAAATCTATTACCGGTCTATACCGAGATCCTAAAAGAACTGGAAAATCAAGGAGCAGAATATATTCAGTTTGATGAACCTTTTTTAGCTTTGGATTTAAATGAAAAGGCAAAAGAAACCTACCAGTCCATTTACAATGCGATCAGAGAACAGTTCCCCGGCCTGAAGTTTATTGTAGCTACTTATTTTGAAGGATTAAAAGACAATCTTTCCCTGGCCGTTTCTCTTCCTGTAGATGTTTTGCATATCGATCTGGTACGCTTGCCTGAACAGCTGGATGAGATCTTACCTGTGCTTCCTGAAACCCTGAGTCTTTCTCTGGGAGTGGTGGATGGAAGAAATATCTGGAAAAATGATTTTGAGAAGTCTTTACGATTTATAAAAAAGGCTGTTAATGAGATTGGACCGGACAGAATCTTTATTGCGCCATCCTGTTCCTTACTCCACTCTCCTTTCGACCTTGATTTAGAAAAGAACGAAGAAGTTTTGACTCCCGAAATCAAACAGTGGCTGGCTTTTGCCAAACAAAAGGTGAATGAGATTGTAACGTTACAGAAACTTGCCGGAAATCCGGATTATCCTACTTTACAGGAGCTGGCAGAAAATAAAAAAGCTATTGAAAACAGGAATATTTCAGCATTAATCCATAATCAGGAAGTCAAAAACCGTGTTGTCGTAACGACGGATGATGATGCCCGGAGAAAGAGCCCATTTAATGTAAGAAAAGAAACTCAGCAAAAAGTATTACAGCTGCCTTTATTTCCTACAACCACCATCGGTTCATTCCCGCAGACCAAAGAAGTGAGGAACTGGAGAGCCCAATTCAAAAAGGGAGAACTTACAGCCAGCCACTACAATGATCTGTTGAAAAAAGAAACGGCAAGAACCATCCATTGGCAGGAAGAAATAGGAATTGATGTACTGGTGCACGGTGAATTTGAACGTAATGATATGGTTGAATATTTCGGGGAACAGCTTTCAGGATTTACCTTTACCCAGAACGGATGGGTGCAGAGCTATGGAAGCCGCTGTGTGAAACCTCCTATTATTTACGGAGATGTATACCGTCCTCACCCAATGACCGTGTATTGGTCAGAATATGCCCAGTCATTAACAAAAAAATGGGTAAAAGGAATGCTTACAGGGCCTGTTACTATTCTGCAATGGTCTTTTGTACGTGACGATCAACCCCGTTCCCTGACCTGCAAACAGATTGCATTAGCGATCCGTGATGAGGTAACTGATCTGGAAAAAGCAGGAATCAGGATTATCCAGATTGATGAGCCTGCTATCAGAGAAGGACTTCCGTTAAGAAAATCCGAATGGCAAAACTACCTGAAATGGGCTGTGGAAGCCTTCAGAATTTCAGCAAGCGGTGTGGAAGATGCTACCCAGATCCATACCCATATGTGCTATTCCGAATTTAACGATATTATCCAGAACATTGCAGATATGGATGCTGATGTTATTACCATAGAATGCTCCAGAAGCCAGATGGAACTGCTAAATGCTTTTGCCGATTTCAAATATCCGAATGAGATTGGTCCCGGAGTCTATGACATCCATTCACCAAGGGTTCCTTCCAAAGAGGAAATGGTAGAACTGCTCAAAAAAGCACAGGCTGTAATTCCGGCACACCAGCTTTGGGTGAATCCTGACTGTGGTTTAAAAACCCGTCATTGGGATGAAACCGAGAAGGCATTAAAAGCAATGGTGGAAGCATCTAAGGAGGCCAGTGCTGCGTATATCACTCAGGAGAAGCTGAAAAATCATTGGTTATAAATTAAAAGCAGGAGCTTAGGCTTCTGTTTTTTTTATAAAGAAAGACCCGGTTCAAGAGATTTCACATTATCTGGCATTCAACAGCGTTTGATCCCACTTATACTCATATTTTAATATCGTAATCACCATCAATTTTATAATATTACGGCAAAAACGGAAATCAAATAAATTAATAATGAATAACTTACGATTTTTCAAATTAAAATGCTTAATTTTGCACCCCGAAAATAAGGATTAAAATTATATAATCGCTGCTAAAGTATTATACAAACAAATGCTGATGAAGACAGCGGTTGCATATGGCCTTAACAATCAATAATGTTTATATATGAAAAAAATTGGTGAGCACAGAAAGCTTCTTGGAGTGGATCAGAACGTCACTTTAAAAGAATTGAAAACAATTTATAGAAATACGATGAAAGATGCGCATCCTGATAAATTTGTGAATGATGAAGCAGGGAAACTGGAAGCAGAAGAAAAAAGCAAATCTGTGATTGAAGCTTACCACTTTTTGGTGAGCATCAACCCGGAAACGCAGGAAAAATATAAAGAAGAATATACGGAAACAATTACAAAATCCAATATTCAGGATTTTTATCTTGAGAAGTCAATTCTGACGGTTCAGCATTTGAACGGAAAAATGTATGAATATATTGGAGTGCCAAAAAATACGTATATCAAAATGGTAAATGCAGATTCACCAAGCCGTTTTGCAAGAAGACATATTTATGGAAATTTCATCTACAGAAAGTCCGGTGAGGCAATGGCAGATTAATTTTTCAGATTCCATACAAAGCATCTTTTAAAAGATGCTTTTTTAGTATATACTTAATTCGATAGGATTATAATTTTTTTCAGCTTCAACAGCATTTCTTCTAATCATTTCCAAATCTTCTTTATTTTCAATAAACTGTTCGTGAACCTTCATTCTGCCAGCAATTTTATTTTTTAAAAGTTCCCAGATCTGTTCTTTCGTTGTTGCCTTTGCCCTCATAGCGGTATTGGCAGATTTACAAGTGTATTTTCTTTTTCTGAAAGAATATAAGGTATAACGATAATCATCTCTACTGTCATACAATTCTGTAATCAAGCCTGGAAGCCCATTAAATTTATAAGGACCATACTGAAATGGAATCTCAGGAGTAAACCATGCAGTCCAAGTTCTTCCGTATTTTGTTGTTTCTGCTTTTTGGCATTTAAATCCTAAAATGGTCTTGAATTCATTTTTCATCTTCCAGCTAATACTGTTTATTTCTTCATAAGAATAATCAGCATAATTAATTTCTGTTGTGACATATAGTTTTGCAGATGTAGTCCCAATTGTTTCCCTAAAATCTGTAACATACTTCATTGATTCGTTCAAAGGAATATCCACTTTTTCCACCTCTAAAGAATCTCCTATATATTTATTCATGTTTTTAAAAAAAGAAGCTTCCTGATTTATTAGCAGTGCAAAAGTTGTCGTCTTTTTATAATTACTGGCTTTACTCAGTTTGTAGTTGAGTTTATAGTCAGCTTCAAAAACCACATCAAATTTTTTCTGACAGAAAACAAATGTTACCATTAATACATGGAGCAACCCTATAATTTTTTTCATCTTTTTCATTATTAAAAAAACCGCCAAACTTATGACGGCTTTATTATCAGTGGCTATAGATCACTGTTACTACTGTCGAATTTGCGTGCTCAGGACATGTTTCACCATTCAAGTCTGTAAGATAATTCTGTGTCATATTATCAGCCATAGCCTAGCTGACTTGAAGAACCTTCCCGCAAGAAGTTCTGAAAGGAAATGCGCATACTACCCCTGCTGCTAATAAAGCACCTAACAAAATTGTTTTTTTCATCATTGTTTTTTATGGTTGGTTCTCAAAAATATAAAATAAATCAACCTAACAGGGAATTATTTTATTATGTTAAACAACCATAAAACAGCAATTTAAATACAAACAAAAGCATTTGTTAAAAAAGCAAACATTACATTTATTACTTATGAAATCCAATTTACAAAAGAAGTAAATAAGGGAATAAATTATAATGTACAAGCGGGGTAATTAAGCTGTAAAAAACAAAAAACCGCATCAAAAATGATACGGTTTTCGGGTAAATAAGGTTGTTACAGGGCAGCAATGGGTATCAATATATTGGAGTACCAGGAAATACGTATATCAAAATGGTAAATGCAGATTCGCCAAACCGTTTTGCAAGAAGACATATTTATGGAAATTTCATCTGCAGAAAGTCCGGTGAGGCAATGGCAGATTAATTTTTCAGATTCCATACAAAGCATCTTTTAAAAGATGCTTTTTTAGTATATACTTAATTCGATAGGATTATAATTTTTTTCAGCTTCAACAGCATTTCTTCTAATCATTTCCAAATCTTCTTTATTTTCAATATATTTTTCATGTAATTGCATCATTCCAGCTAATCTGTTTTTTAAAACCTCAGACACTTTTTCTTTTGTAAGCTTTTTTACATTAGTCACAATATTAGCTGATTTACAAATATATTTTCGTTTTCTAAAGCTATAAAGAATATAATGATAATCATCTTTAGTATCATATACTTCAGCAATTAAGCCAGGCAAACCATTAAATTTATAGGGGCCAAATTGAAATGGAATCTCAGGAGCAAACCATGCAATCCAAGTTCTGCCGTACTTTGTTGTTTCTGCTTTTTGACATGTATAGCCAGCCACTGTTTTAAATTCATTTTTTATCTTCCAATTAATGTCATTACGCTCTTCATATTCAAAATAGGAGTAATTAATTTCATCAGTAACATAAAATTTGGCAGCTGTTGTACCAATATATCCTCTAAAATCTGTATTATATTTCATCGCTTCCTCAAGCGAATTCAGTTTTTTTTCTACCATTAGAGAGTCTGAAATATATCGGTGTAAATCTTTAAAGAAAGAAGATTTTTCATTGATAAGCAAAGCAAAAGTTGTTTCTTTTTTATAATGGGAAGCATTGGACATTTTATAGTTTAATATATAATCCGCTTCATACATTACATCAAATTTTTTTTGAGAAAAAATGGTGACTGCAATTAATACGCAAAAGAGAAATATTACTTTTTTCATTTTAATCTTTTCTTCATACACTATAAACCGCCACGTTTTATGGCGGCCATACCTTTTTATGTTAGTGATAGTAGATGTGAATAGCAACAGCACCGGAGCCCGGACATGTTTGAGTATTCACCGCTCCCAGATAGTTTCCCAGCTGATCCAATGACATATTATCAGCTATTGTTTGGCTGATTTGGAGAACTATCCCGCAAGAAGTTCTGAAAGGAAATGCGCATACTACCCCTGCTGTTAATAAAGCACCTAATAAAATTGTTTTTTTCATCATTGTTTTTTTATGGTTAGTTCTCAAAAATATAAAATAAATCAACATAACAGGGAATTATTTTATTATGTTAAATAACTATAAAACAGCAATTTAAACACAAACAAAAGCATTTGTTAAAAAAGCAAACATTACATTTATTACTTATGAAATACAATTTACAAAAGAAGTAAATAAGAGAATAAATTATAATGTACAAGTGGGGGTCAAAAACAAAAAACCGTATCAAAAATGATACGGTTTTCGGGTAAATAAGCTTGTTACAGGGCAGCAATGGGTATCAATATATTGGAGTACCAGGAAATACCTATATCAAAATGGTAAATGCAGATTTGCCAAGCCGTTTTGCAAGAAGACATATTTATGGAAATTTCATCTGCAGAAAGTCCGGTGAGGTGATGGCAGATTAATTTTTCAGATTACAAGATGCTTTTTAGTATATACTTAATTCGATAGGATTATAATTTTTCGCCCTTTCTTGGGCTTTCTTTATTAAAAAACGAAGTGTTTCAGGATCAGTGATTAATGCATTATAAGTATTTGGGTCTGCTATTTCTCTCCTTTGGTAGTCAAAAATTTTTGATTTAGTAACTGAAGTGGCTTTAGCTTCCATATTTGCGGACTTAGCAACATATTTTCTTTTTCTGAAACTATACATTGAAAAAATATACTCTTTTTTTTCGTCATAGACTTCCAAAATAAGTCCGGGCAATTTATTGAATTTATAGGGACCAAATGGTAGAGGAATTTCTTCTGTAAACCAAGCAATCCAAGTTCTGCCATATTTTTGGCAGATCGCTTTTTGACATTTATATTTTCCAATAGTTTTACATTCGTTTGAAAGCTTCCAATTAATATTGTTTACTTCTTCATATTTAAAGGCTTTATTTGATACCGGAACGGTTATGTACAGTTTTCCGCTTGTTGTACCAATATATTCAGAAAAATCTGTTGCATACTTCATTCCAAGTCTAAAATCAGATTTATCAGTTAGCTTTTTTTCAAGCTTTAAAGAATCTTCAATATATTTTTTCATGTTTTTATAATAAGATTCTTTTTCATTCATAAGAAGTGCAAAAGCGTCTTCTTGTATGACTGCATTAATAGTTTGATCTTTATAGGTTAGTTTGTAATCAGCTTCATAAGCGACGTCAAATCCGATTTGTGCTTTTAGGAGTGTTACAAAAAAAAATAAAACCAATATATAATATAACTTCATTGTATGCATCTTTAAAAAACAAAATGGATACTCTGCATTTTGCCAAAAACTTTTGTTAATTTTTTTAATTAGTGATTGTAAACAACAATACCAACATTTGTTGTACCGCAAGTAACACCATTCATTAATTTTAAGGTATTTACTACTTGTCCATAAGACATCTCTTTAATTCCTTCTTCATTAATTTGCAATACTATCCCGCAAGAAGTTCTGAAAGGAAATGCGCATACTACCCCTGCTGCTAATAGAGCACCTAACAAAATTGTTTTTTTCATCATTGTTTTTTATGGTTGGTTCTCAAAAATATAAAATAAATCAACCTAACGGGGAATTATTTTATTATGTTAAATAACTATAAAACAGCAATTTAAATACAAACAAAGCATTTGTTAAAAAAACAAACATTACATTTATTACTTATGAAATACAATTTACAAAAGAAGTAAATAAGGGAATAAATTATAATGTACAAGCGGGGTAATTAAGCTGTAAAAAACAAAAAACCGCATCAAAAATGATACGGTTTTCGGTTAATTAAAAGGTTGTTATATTAATCTAAGTGCTTAGGAGTATATCCGTCTTCACTTAGTTCCCTGTGTACATAATCCGCTTTCATTTCAGCTTCATAGTCTGGTTTTTCATGCTTACCCATTCTTCTCAATATAGAGTCAAACAATGAGTATACTACCGGTACAATGATCAAGGTAAGGAATAGGGACGATGTCAAACCCCCGATAACTACCCATGCAAGACCTTTATTCATCTCTGCTCCTGCTCCGGTTGCCAATGCGATCGGCAACATACCGAAGATCATCGCAATAGTGGTCATCAGGATCGGACGAAGACGGGCATGATTCGCCTGGATCAAAGCATCGTGAGTGGTCGCTCCTGTTGCTTTTCTCGCATTGGTAAAGTCAACAATAAGGATTGCATTCTTTGCTACAAGACCAATCAGCATGATCATCCCCAGCATCGTAAAGATATTCAATGAGTTCGCCGTTAAGGCAAGGATCACCATTACCCCGATCATCGCCAATGGAATGGAGAACAATACCACGAACGGATATACAAAACTGTCATATAATGAAACCATTACAAGATATACCAATACAATAGCAGCCAATAAAGCAATTCCTAAAGTACCGAAACCTTCCTGCTGGTTTTCCATATCACCGCTCCAGATGTAATCTACCCCAATAGGCTTTTTATCGCTGTTCATGAATTGGTTGGCCCACTCATTCGCTACGTCACCTACCGGTCTACCTACTGCCTTAGCTCTTACTTTTACGGAAGGAGATTTATCTCTACGTTCAAGCAAACTTGGTCCTGAACCCATTTTTACATCAGCGAACTGGCTCAGACGAACCTGCTGCCCCTGCGGGTTTGTAAACATCAGGTTTTTAACATCATCAATGGATTGTCTGTTGGCATCTCCAAAACGGATATTGATATCATATTCATATTCGCCGGCTCTGAATTTCCCATCTGTATTTCCGTTAAATGCAGTCTGCATCGTTTGACCTACACTTGAAAGGTTTAAGCCTAAAGAAGCCATTTTATCCCTGTCGATATTCACCTGAACTTCAGGATTACCTGTATCGGTTGACAATTCAGCATCTACTGCTCCCGGAACTTTTTTCAGTAATTCTAAAATTCTTGTCGCTTCTTTTACTGCTGTTGCGTTATCCGGAGCTGTGACAACCATTTCGATCGGAGCATTTTCAGCCCCCATGATACCGATTGGAGCTGTTTTAAATTCAACTCCTGTGAATTTCTCTTCCAGTGCTCTTTTGATCTTCGCTGCTTTGATGTTGGTACTTTCAGAACGTTCAGATTTATCCGTTAGGTTGACCTGAACTTCAGACTGGTAAGTAGTTGCCTGAGCTCCGCCAAAACCTGTTGACTGCTGTCCTACCGTTGTGATCAAGTCCACAACATCTTTATCATTTCTTAAAAACTTCTCAACATCCAATGTCAGCTGGTTTGTTTTTTCAACGGTAGCATCTTTTGACAATTCCATTTGAACCAGGAACTGGCCACGGTCTATCGGCGGGAAGAATTCACCTCCAATGAACCCGAATGCCACCAACATGAATGAGCTAATCAAAACAATAAAGGTAATGATCACGGTTGACACTCTTCTCAATGTTGTTTTTAAGCACCATTCAAGAATCCCGGTAATCCAGTGTGTGAATTTGTCAATTAACCCTTCAAACCAAAGGATGAATTTTTCAAACCAGTTTTTGCCTGTTAAATGCTCTAGTTTACCGAATCTTGATGATAACCAAGGAATAATGGTAAATGAAGCCAGCAAGGATAATAAAGTTGCAATAACCACCGTGACGCAGAACTGGGCCAGGATATTGGCCACAAGACCTGAACTCATCGCAATCGGTAAGAATACCACCACAATTACCAATGTAATCGCAGCTACTGTAAATCCGATTTCGGAAGCTCCGTCATAGGCTGCCCTGATCTTACTTTTCCCCATCTCCATGTGGCGGTAAATGTTTTCAAGTACTACAATCGCATCATCCACAAGGATACCTACCACGAGTGATAGTCCCAGTAAACTCATTAAGTTCAGTGTATATCCCATTAAGTTCATTCCAATGAATGTGGCCACCAATGAAGCCGGGATAGAAATCATTACAATAAATGCGTTTCTGATACTGTGCAGGAATAATAACATTACAATCGCCACGAGAATAATCGCTAAGAATAAGTCGAAAATAACGTGGTTTGCTGATTCAAGGGTAAAGTCTGTCGTATCATTTACCACTTTTACTTTTACTCCCTGAACTTTATATGCTGCTTCTACTGTTGCAATTGTTTTCTGAACACTTTCAGATACTGCCACGGCGTTCGCATCAGATTGTTTTTTAACCTGCATTAAGATCGTCGGGAACTGATTGAATCGTGCTACTTTTTCAACATCTTTCTGAGAGTCGAACACAGTTGCAATATCAGACAAACGAACCTGCGCTCCGTTTTTATTGGAAACAACAAGGCTGTTCATTTCCGCAATCGACTTATATTTTCCTGATAGCCTGATCGTAGATTTTGTGGTTCTGGTCTTCAGACTCCCTGTCGGGAAATCTAGGTTGGATGAAAGAATCGCCTGCTGAACATCTCCTATTGAAAGTCCATATCCCTGCAGCTTTTTCTCATCCAGATTCACCTGGATTTCTCTTTCCTGCCCACCTACAAGATCCACCTGCGCTACCCCGTTTACACGGGAGAAAATAGGTTCAATCTTTTTATCTAATAAGTCATAAAGATCTTTACTGTTCAGTTTATCAGATGAAACACTCATTGTGATAATCGGTAAATCATCTAAGGAGAATTTATTCAGAGACGGTGCATCCACATCATCCGGAAGGTCTGCCAGGATTGCATTTACCTTTCTTTGAGCATCATTCAAAGCATAATCAACATCCGCTCCGTTATTCAGCTGAACCATGATCACGGATAAACTTTCGTAAGAAGAAGATTCTACTTTTTTCACATTTTCCAAAGAACCCACGGCATCCTCAATCTTTCGGGTCACGGAAGTTTCCACCTCAGCCGGCGAAGCTCCCGGATAAACCGTGGAAATGGTTACCATATTGGTTTCAAACTTCGGAATCAATTCGTATCCCATGAGCGTATAACTCAGGATACCCCCCAGCGTCAGAATTGTAAATAATACAATAACCAACGATGGTCTTTTAATCGATATTTCTGCTAACTTCATAAACCTTCTACTTTACAATATTCACTTTAGACCCGTTGTCAAGGTTGATCTGTCCACTTGTTACCACCTGCTCTCCGCCATTCAATCCGCTTAACACCTGTACTTTATCTCCATAGACTTTTCCAACAGTTACTTTAATGAGTTTGGCAACACCATTCTGAACAACGAATAACTGGCCTGAACTTACCCCATTCACAAACGCTTCCGCAGGAACTGTCATCATATTCTGAGTTTCTGCTCCATAATTTGTTTTAAAGGTAGCTGTTGCATACATCCCTGCTTTTAAGTTTCCTTTATTCTGAACCTCGATTTCAACAGGGAAATTCAATGAAGCATCACTTTTAGGAGCGATAAATGTAATTCTGCCTACGAAAGAATCTTCCGGTAAAACATTAACTTTGATCGGAACTTCCTGTCCTAACTGGATTTTCCCGATCTGGCTTTCATCCACTAAAACGGAAAGCTTTAAGCTGTTGATATTAACGATCTCAAACATAGAGGTTCCCGGAGAAACTACGGTTCCCGGCTCTACCATTTTCTTGTTGATCATCCCGCTGATTCCGGCACGGATGCTTGTATCATTTACTTTAACTCCCTGAGCTCTTACAGCGGCCTGCATATTTTTCAGCTGCAGTCTTGAGTTATCAAGCTGTTGTTTGGTAACCCCTCCTGTTTTATAAGCATTTTCATAACGCTGGTTATCAATAATAGCGTTCTGTAAATTATTCTGAGCCTGTGTCACATCCACTTCGATTGCGTCTCTCTTGATGGTTGCTAAAACCTGTCCGGCAGATACTCTTGAACCTTCTTTAACCAAAACGCTTACAATACGTCCTGAAATTTCCGAAGACTGGTTCATTTCCTGCTTTGGAAGAAAAGTACCATTAGCGGCATAATCTGTATCGATATTCTCTCTGGCTACAGTAACTACATTCACATTGATTTTATCTACCTGCTTGGCAACCTCTTTTACTTCCTGAGTCTGCTTTTCTTTGTTACCTGCAATCTTGTAAGCTGCCAACCCTACCAGTACGGCCGCTACGATGATATATATTAAAGTTTTTTTCATTTTAGTTTATTATGGGTTTTGTAATGTGTTCAACTCTCCTTTTGCTTTCATCAACTGAATTTCAGCCTGTTTGTAATCCAATAAAGCATTGGCATAATTTTGTTTTGCTTCAGTTAAAGAATTGTCTGTGTCAAGCAGATCTGTAAGGGTTGCCAGACCATATTGATAATTAGATTGTGTATTGGCCTGTACCTTTTCTGCCAGCGCCACATTATCTTTCATGCTTTGGATGTTGATCAGGGCGTTTTCAATATTGGTCACCGCATTTTTATAGTCTAAATTCAAGGTCAACTGTGTATTTTCGATATCCTGATTTAAATCCTGGATATCAATTTCAGCCTGCTGAATTTTAGATTTTGTAGCACCGCCGGTGAAAATCGGAATGTTTACATTTAATCCTACTGAGGCAGCATCACTCCAGTTTACACCATTACTAATCCCGTTAAACCAGGGAAATCTTGTTCCCATTCCGTACCATCCATAGTTGGCCTGAAGACTTACCGTAGGATAAAGATATGCCTCAGTGGCCTTTTTATTGAACTGTAAAAGTTCCATCTGCTTTCTAAGAACCTTAACTTCAGATCTGTTGTCCAGGTTGATCTGCCCGGCGATAAGTTCAGGCTTCGGTTCTATACTTTTTTCCTCAAGTTCAATAGGTGAATCTATCGGAACTCCCATATAGAATTTCAGTGAATTTTTAGCCAGTTCCACTCCATTAATCAGCTTTTGTTTATTGGAAGCGATATTGGTCAGCTGAACATTCGTTCTGTCAAGATCAATTGGTTTTGCCAGCCCGTTATCTACCAAGCTTTTGATAACATTTCTTACTTTTTCAGTATTGGCATAGCTTGTTTCCAGGGTTTTCAAATTTTCTTCCTGTACAAATACATTGTAATAAGCAGTTGCTACATTTACAATGATCTGTTCATTGGTTAGCTGAGAATTCAGGACATAAAACTCTCTGGTAGATTTAGCCGCTTTCAACCCGATAAAGACCCTCTGATCAAATAATGCCTGGCTCAATGATGCAGAAATACTTGAGTTCCAGGGCTGGCCCATTTTGAAAATGTTTCTCTGGCCCATAATCTCCACTACCGTTTCCTGAATGATCGGATTATAAGCTAAGTTTCCAGCTACACTGATCTGTGGAAGAGCTCCGGCTTTAGCTTCGTCAATCTTGTATTCAGCTTTTTTAACCTGTAAGGCCGCTTTTTTTGCTTCTGCCTTATTTTGGAGTGCCTGTTTGATTGCCTCCTGCAGAGAAACCTGCTGCTGGGCAGACACTGATGAAAAGCCGAAAATCATAAATGCTGCAGCTATCCCGATTTTTAGCTTTTGAGCAGTTATACGTTTTCTTTTCATAATTCTTATACTTCGTTTATTTTTTTTAAGTTGTTTTCCTTATTTTCTTTCTCAATGACGAATCACTTTCAGAAATACTTTAGTTCTGTTTAATTTTTAAACAACATATTGATAATGATCTCTCTTCGCTCTGAAATAATCTGATCATATTCTTCATCACTGATCATCAGATTTTCCATAAACAGAGGTCTGATGGCACTTGGAAAAACCAACAATGAAACCATATTCAGTATAAACTGAACGGGAGCCATTTTTTCAATATTCCCCAGCTCCATTTCTTTTTCAATATCCTTATACAGAGTTTCCAGAATATCTTCTTCAATTTCTCTCTGATGACAGGTTCCTTTATTGATCTGTGAAACGATATAAGTTTCCAGATACGGATATTGGAGGCTTGTGGCAAGACTGCTTTCTATAAATTTGCTGATCTTCTCTTTAAAAGGAAGGTCTGCCGTCTGAATAATTTTTGATTTTTCCTGCTCCACTTTCTGGGCTTCATCGAAAATGATCTGAATCAGTTTATCTCTTGATCGGAAATAATAATTAATAAGCGTTCTATTGACGCCGGCTGCATCAGCAATTTCCTGCGTAGTAGCATCAAATTTTCCTTTCACAAAGAATAAATTCTTCGCTGTCTCCTTAATCAATTCCTGTGTTTGGTCTTTTTTTGCTTGATTTGACATTTTTGTTAAACAAATTTGTGCAAATTTATAGTAAAAATTATTTTTGACAAAATTGTTAAACAAAAAAATTAAACATAATTGTTATGATTTACATCATATTTTTTATATTATTCCCGGTGAAATGGTATTTAGCCTTTGATGAAAAGAGCATTTTTATATCTTTGCCGCAAAAATTAATAACTGATGCGAAAAATTTTATTGCTGTTCTCAATTTTGAGCGGGATACTTCTATTTTCACAAAACCTACTTTGGCATTTCCAGACTAAAAGTCCTATCATAGAGTCTCAGCATTTCATTACTTTCAGTGATACAGATTCACAGGGAAACATCTATGTTGGGGGAGCATATGGACGGACAGCTTTTCCCAGTATTAATAGT
Organism: Chryseobacterium sp.; assembly: GCF_022869225.1. Classification (NCBI taxonomy): domain Bacteria; kingdom Pseudomonadati; phylum Bacteroidota; class Flavobacteriia; order Flavobacteriales; family Weeksellaceae; genus Chryseobacterium; species Chryseobacterium sp. Next base: position 151,075 of record NZ_JALIHL010000001.1, read on the forward strand.
ATAACATTCGACAACATTACAAAAACAACAAATGCTGATGAATTGTCAAGGGCTGTTGTTGCAAAGTTTGACAAGCATAAAAATGTGATCTGGGTAAAAGAAATCAGGTCTCAATATACCTCATCATTAAATTCTTTAATTGTCGATAAGCAGGACAACCTTATCATTACCGGTTATTCGGATGGTGTAGATCTGAAGCTTGATCCTAACTCTGAAACTATTTATGATACAGGAATCAACGAGGGCAGTTCATTTATGGTAAAATTAGACTCCAACGGAAATTTTGTCTTCGGAAATATTTATAATTATGTATCCAATATGACCTGTACTGTTGATTCAAATAACACTATAATCTCTACAGGAAATTACGTTAATTATCCGCCATCATTTCTTACGGATCTGGACCCGGATCCCAGCTCAGTATTTACCCTGCCGCCTCCTAACGGTTTATTTGTTATGAAAAATACACCTAATGGAGCGTTTTCATGGGCCCGTCCGCTCCATGCCCATAATATTCCATTAATACATACGGTAAAAACCGACCACAATAATGATATCATTATTCTTGGAAAATTCGAAGCCTATTTGAAAATAGACAATACTACTTTTTCTTCCAATAATTATAATTATAACCGGAGCTTTTTAGCAAAATTCAATACGAATGGAAATTTCATCTGGTATCAGCCCTTAACGTATTACAGTGCTTATGCAGGAACTTCAAACGCTAAGATCGAACTTGATAATACCAATAATATTTATACTGCCAGCACTTACTATGAAGCACAGAATATTACCTTTCCAAACACTACAATACATGCTCCCGGTGATGGAAGAACCATAATCTATAAGATAAACAGCAATGGTCATCTGGTTTGGAATTCTCTGATCAAAGGAGATGGGAGCTATGATTTCCTCTCCATTAAACGTAATTCTGACAATACTATAAATTTCTTTGTGCGCTATACCGATAATATGATTAAGGTTGTCAACGGAAACAATAATACAGAAGAAATTGTAAAAAGAATAGACCTGGGGCTCAATTACAACTACTTATCTAATAGTTCCAAAACGTACTACTTAAAATTCAGAAATGATGGTAAATTAATTTTCAACAAAAGTGATTTTTCATCTTATGCTTTTAGCCAAAACATAGACTATGAAGGAAATATTATCCTAGCTGGATATTATGATGAATACCAGGACTTTAATCCAGATCAGGATATTAAAGAAATAAAATACACTAATAACAATATAAGTTCTTTTATCCAAAAATTTGGAAAATGTTATAATGGAACTCCCGATGGAGATAAAATACAAACGTTTTGTTCGTCTATCAATCCAACAGTGCATGATCTATATCCTAATACATCTTACACAACTTGGTATGATTCTTTAACTTCTACAGCTCCTTTGGCTGGTACTACTCCATTACAGAACAATGTTACCTATTATGCTTCTGTTCAAGATGAGTCTTGTCCACTCAACACTAAAAGGTTAGCTGTAAAAGTGATTATCAAAAATGCTCCCCAAAAATTAACGGTAAGTGACTTTTACCTCTGCACGAATGTTAATCAAATGACTTTTGCCCAGTTAAACATTAATAATAACCAAAATATCCGGTTTTATGACGCTGTAGGCAACCTGATCAATAATACGGCCTACATTATTGAAGGAGCTCAGTATTATGTTACTCAATATAATATTGAATGCGAGAGTGAAAAGGCACCTTTTAAAGTATTTTCAATACAGGGCATTACTCCTGTAGCCAATATCCAGCAAACTTTCTGCGCAATCCATAATCCTAAAATATCAGACCTCCAGATCACAGGGCAGCATATACAATGGTATGATGCAGCAGGAACAATTTTACCGGCTACAACTCCTCTTATCAACGGACAAACTTATTACGCATCACAAACCATTAACGGTTGTGAGAGTAATAAAACGGCTGTTCAGGTCACTGTAAACACAACTCCTAAACCGGCAGCCAATATCGATCAGGACTTCTGCGCTTCGGCCCATCCGACTCTTGCTAACCTGGCTGTAACGGGAACATCACTGCTATTTTATAATGCTTCAGGCAATGTACTGCCACTCACAACACCCCTTGTACATGGCCAGACTTATTATGTCTCTCAAACAGTAAACAGCTGTGAATCTGAAAAACTGGCCATTTCGGTTACCCTCTCTATCAATAACATACCTGCTAAAGACTATTCGCAAGCCATGTGTAATGATACGACCGGAAATACAATGACCGTCAATCTGCATTCTTTTGAAGGAAATATTATCAACACTCCTAACGGCTACATTTTCACTTATACAGATATGGCAGGAAATGTGATAACCAATCCTTCAGCCTATGTATTAAATTTAGGATCTACACTGATCCATGTAAAAGTAGCCACAGCTGACGGATGCTTTACAGTGGTGAGATTAAATCTGGCAGTAAATCCCAAGCCATCCATTAACCTTCCTGAAAAACTGGATTTCTGTGAAGGAAAATCTGCTGTACTGGATGCCGGACCCGGCTTCAAATATATATGGAATACCGGTGCTACGACACAAACGATTACCGTATCCACTCCCGGAACCTACTCTGTAAAAATAACGAACAGTTTTGGATGTGAGAATACAGATTCAGTGCAGGTGACTTATTCCGTGTTAGCTCAGATTGTATCCGTAGACATTGTCAATACTACTGCGACCGTTATTCTTTCCCAAACCGGGAACTATGAATACTCTTTAAATAATTTTACATGGCAGGATTCTAATGTATTCACCAATTTAAGTATGGGAGAATACACCGTATATGTAAGAACAAAATCCGGATGTATTATCGGGCAGAAAAACTTCTCTATTTTCAATATCCCGAATGCTATTACGCCTAATGGTGACGGAACCAATGACACCTGGAGAATCGCAGGGTTGGAAAACTATCCGGGAACAGAAATCTATTTATATGACAGAAAAGGATTTATGGTCTTTAGGGAAACGATCGGTAAAAAGCCATTTCAGTGGGACGGAAGATATGGTTCACAACCCATTTCCACAGGAAACTATTGGTATACTATAAAAGTTTCAGACGGAAGAACCTATAGCGGATGGCTGTTGATCAAGAACAGATAATCACAAAAAAAGAGCAGAAATTTCTGCTCTTTTTTGTTATAATAATTTTATTTTATCGTCCAGGATATCAATAATTTTATCTTTATAAAGTCCTCCGATTGCTTTCTTGAAATTCTTTTTGCTCATCTGAAGTTCATCTTTGATCTCTTCAGGAGAAGATTGATCAGAAACATAGAGAAGTCCATAATTTTCTTCCAGCTTATTCAGAATTTTCTGCTTGAATTCGTCAATATTTTCAAAACCTTCCGGCTGCAGGGAAACATCAATTTTACCGTCTTCTCGAATGGCTTTGATATAGCCTGTTTCTTCCGATAAAGGATATAATTTTTTGAAAACATCCGAAGCATAGATCAAGCCGATATATTTTTTGTTGATCACCACATTCCATCCCAGTTCACTTTCATTCATCATGATCAGATCTACCTTATCTCCTTTTTTGAATGGTAAGTCCTGATATTGAGGATTTCTTTTAAACTTAGTGGTCCCTGTGATCAGCTCCATATCTTCTTCCACATAAATGTATACCAGATATCTTTTTCCTTCGATAATTTTGGTTTTCTGCTGTTTATAAGGAATAAACAGGTCTTTGATGATTCCCCAATCCATAAATGCTCCACTTGGAAGACTCTGAACGCAGCTCATTACCGCAAACTCCCCTACTTCAGCTAATGGGATCTCAGTGGTTGCTTTTAATTTATCATCATCCTGATAAACAAAAACCTCCACTTCTTCGTCTATTTCCTGATCTTCACGAATGAATATTTTAGGCAGAAAAGCCTTTTCACCGAATTCATCTGATAAGATCCATCCTGAATTATTTTTATCTGAAATTTTTAAAGTCTGAGTTTTTCCGAGTTGCATTGATGATAAAATTAGCTGACAAAGGTACGGAAATTTGAAGATTTTCACCTATTGAATACTTTTAAGAATCATTTTATCTTTCAGAGAGCCTTTAAAACCTGTACATTTGATCCAAACAAATATTAAAATATGAAAAAATATTTGACCCTGTCGTTTCTTCTTCTCGCAATACTTTCCAGTGCACAGGTACTGGAAAAAGCAGCTTTTAATGTTGCCTATCGTTATACCGGAAGAAATGTATTACAGGCAGGTTTGGAGTTTAGATTGGGTGATACCCATTATAAATCTCTGATCATTGGACCTTCTCTACTTTATACGCGCATCAATAATACGGACAAATTTCTTCCGGAAGCCAATATTTATGTCTCCAATAACGGGCAGTTATTTGGAATATCGGCTAATCAATATTCAATAGAGCCCAGAATTGGCATTTCATTATTTAACATTTTCTTTCTCAACACCGGATATTCTTTTCCAATCAATAAAGAAAAATATTTTAAAGGAGTCACTTTCGGGATACAATTTAATATGTCACCAAAGAACTCAAAGTTCTATGATCAAATGAAAATGATGTAAATAACTAAGTTTTAGCTAAAACCAATAAAATCAGTATAAAAGTTAAACCGGGCAAAACCTGTTTCTATTGAAATAATATTTATAAATTAGAAATATATTCCATTAAGTCCCGCTTGCTGCTTTCAAAATCGAAGGCATCATATACCAGAAAATATCTATTTTTATCAGCACAATTAGGGTACATAGACTTAGCCAGTGCCAATTTATTTTTATCAAAACTCATTGATTTTACCAAATCCCTGATCTGTACAGCAGTAAACATTGAACTGCGCGTCTGCTGGTTGATCATCGCAATTTTCCCGTCATCAAATTTCTCATTCCTCTGCAGCATTTCAAAAAACTGACGGAAAGCGGCATTATCCATCACATTTCCGGGATTATTCCAATTCCCGGGTGAGTTTCCGTAAGGATTATTCCACACCTCATTCCAATCATTAAAACCATACTGCCCCTGAACCGGATATGAATCCAGCAGATACAGGCCTTCATCAGTAAAAAAGTCCAGCACCATCCGGTTATTATTCCGAAGCATTACCGTGGTTCTGTAAATTAAAAACCCATTTTCGTAGATCGAGATGGGCATTCTGCCGGACTGCAGATCGAAAAATCGGTATTTCCCGGAACCGTTGGCCATCATCTGATCTCCGATCTCAACAGTAAAAAAGCCTGGTTGAGGAATCCGTAGAAACACTTCTCCATACCCGTAATTTTTATTCCACTGATAAGTTGGTTTTCTTATAGTATTATTCCGGCTATCTGTATTCCGCTCAAAAGCCTTATTGCCTTTATTGAAATTGTTGGGAGCTTGTATCTGCATTTCCCTATCAGAAGCTTCATTTTTCAATAATTCTCCTGTCTTTCCGGCTTCCTGGGCAAAGGAACTGATTCCTGCCAAAATCAGTACACTGATAAAATTTTTTTTCATACATCAATTTTCAAAATCAAACTCCATTTTTATGCCAAAAATGGCACAGCTACGAAAGTACGAATCCTTTTTATTGGGTCCTTGATAAAAAACACAAAAAAGCTGTTTCAAAATGAAACAGCCTTCAATGTTATTATTTAAATGATTAAATCTTGTAATCAGTTATTACATATGGATCGGTCTTTTTGCTGTAGCATCCAATGCTGCTTCTTTAATAGCTTCAGCATACGTCGGGTGAGCGTGAGAACTTCTTGCGATATCTTCAGCACTTGCACGGAATTCCATAGCAATAACTCCTTCCGCAATAAGGTCAGCAGCTCTTGCTCCTATGATATGCATTCCTAAAACCTCATCCGTTTTTTCGTCAGCAATAATCTTCACAAGGCCATCAATATCACCACTTGCACGGCTTCTACCTAAGGCTCTCATTGGGAAAGATCCTACTTTGTAAGCTACTCCTTCTTCTTTTAACTGCTCTTCAGTTTTACCTACTCCAGCTACTTCCGGCCAAGTATAAACCACACCAGGAATCAAGTTGTAATTGATGTGAGGTTTCTGTCCTGCTAATATTTCAGCAACTAAAACGCCTTCTTCTTCAGCTTTGTGGGCAAGCATTGCCCCTTTGATAACGTCACCGATCGCGTAAATGTTGGCTACGTTAGTCTGTAAGTGGTCGTTTACTTTTACTCTTCCTCTTTCATCAAGTTCTACTCCCGCTTTTTCAAGAGCAAGCCCCTCTGTATAAGGTCTTCTTCCTACAGAAACCAAACAGTAATCTCCTTCTACCACTACTTCTTCTCCTTTTTTATCTTTGGCAGTGATCTTAACAGTATCTCCGTTTCTTTCCACGGCAGAAACCGCTGTAGAAAGCATAAACTTCATTCCTTGTTTCTTAAGAACTTTAGTCAATTCTTTGCTTAAAGCTCCATCCATTCCAGGAATAATTTTATCCATAAACTCAACCACAGTAACCTGAGCTCCTAATCTTAAGTATACAGATCCTAATTCAAGACCGATTACTCCACCTCCGATTACTACTAAATGTTTAGGAATCTCTTTAAGGTTTAAAGCTTCTGTAGAAGTAATTACCCTTTCCTTATCCAAAGAGATGAAAGGTAAAGTAGACGGCTTAGAACCTGTTGCAATGATGGTATATTTTGATTCGATCGTTTCAGAAGAACCGTCGTTTTTTGTGATTTTGATCTGAGTAGCAGATTCAAAGCTTCCTAATCCTTCAAAAACAGTAATTTTATTTTTGTTCATCAGGTAGTTGATTCCATCTGTATTCTGTTTTACCACTTCATTTTTACGCTCGATCATTCTTGCGATATCCGCCTGAGGCTCATTGATGATGATTCCGTGGCCTGCAAAATTGTGTTTTGCATTTTCGAAATGCTCAGAGCTGTCAAGAAGCGCTTTTGACGGAATACATCCAACGTTAAGACAAGTTCCGCCTAAAGTTGAATATTTTTCAATAATTGCTGTTTTGAAACCTAACTGTGCTGCACGGATCGCAGCTACATAACCTCCAGGACCAGAACCTATTACGGTAACATCGAATTGACTCATGTTATTGTGTGAATTTGTTTATTATTATCTATCTTAATTCTCACAAATTTACATATAAATTACCAAGCACCAAAGTGAGTTTTATCAATTTTAAAAATGATAATTATATGCTCTAGTTTTATGAAAAGTATTATTTTATGAATTTTATATTTTCTTCATTGCCTTCCTTCAGATAAATTGCGGTAAATACAAGAGGTTTTTCAGTTGATGCATTATCAAAATGAAGGATTTTCACATTTTTAGGTTCGTAAAAAGCCTCTCCTGTATGAAGTACCACTTTCTCCTGTCCTTCTATCTGAAAAAAAGCTTCGCCGGAATTGATTATTCCTAAAACCGGACAGGGATGCAGATGCTTGGGAGCACCTTGTCCTGCAGCCATTGTTATTTCCTGAATCTCTGTGGATGTTACTTTCTGATCAAGAGCCGTTTTTAATAACTCTTTTCTGGAAATTGTTTTCTGCTGGGCAATCATAACAACAGAATTCAGCATTAAAACAGCAATTATAAATGGCTTCATGATTTGGTATTTAATTTTAAGAAATCAGCATAGAAGATTACACATTTAACTTTCCTTGTCCAATAGTTCCCGTACTTTCAAAAAATGAGCCTCCATACACATACCATTCGAGGCTTTCCAGATATTCCACTGCATTTTCCGGAGTGATTTGAGGACGATCTTTTTTCGAAACAATTCCTTTATACCATCTTCCTGATTTGGAAAAGCTTTCATATTCCACAAGATAATGAATCCATATTCTTTGACACAACTTGCACTGTTGAATTGTTACTTCTCCATATCTTCCGTTCGTATGATCTATGCCTAATTCTGAACTTCTGAATTCTGTATAATGGAAGTCAGGTTTCTCACAAGCACATCCCAATTTTTGGATTTTATTCATAAATGAAAATTGGTTTTCAGATAAAATTTATAAGCCCAAAAGTAAGAAATTAACAACCTATAAAGCAAATGGAGTCATCAAGGTTTGATCAAATCCAATAAGACCTTTTCATATTTATCGAGAATAATATTTTTCGAGAACCTTGATTTAATAGAGTTTTTTATAGCATCCCGATTATAATTGCTATGAAGTATTCTTACAATCTCCTGGGCAAATCTGTCATGGTTCTCAATATCTGCAATTTCTCCGTTTACATTATGCTGAATAATCTCGTTAATTCCTCCGGGACAGTTGTTGGCTAAAGAATAAGTTCCGCAGGCACCAGCTTCCAGGAGAACATTGGGAAAACCTTCGTATCGGGAAGAAAGGACAAATAAGTCCGCATATTTCAGATACTGGTAGGGATTTTCCTGTCTGCCATGGAAAATTACTTTTTTTAATCCTAAGAGTTCCTTGGCCTGAAGCAGCAGGTCTTTATCTTTTCCGTCTCCTAAAATATGAAGCATGATGTTTTCATTTTTCAGCCTTGAAAAAACCTTCAGCAGGTTATCAAAGCCCTTTCTCGCAGACAAGTTGCCTATTGCTACAACATTTTTAAAATTGTATTTAAAACATTCAGGTTTAATGGAAACAGCCATTTTATCATCAATAAAATCAAAGTCAACAGGATTATTGATCTTGACAATTTTTTTCTTTTTAATATTAAAATTATCAACAAGATCATTCATCATATCGTCACTTTGCGCAATGATTTTCTGGTAATTATTATAAAAGTTGTAGAAGAATTTTATTTCTTTCCGGGTCACGTGCTGTGTAACCACATTCGTTTCTCTGGCAATGAATTTTGTCCTCGGGAAAAGTTTGATAAATAAGGCAAGGTATGCATTCACTTCCCCGAATCCTGAAAATACAATATCGGGTTTCCTTCTGTATATTTCGCCTAAAATAGGTTTTAAAGAATGCCTGATCCTCTCGGTATTGATATCGATAATTTCTACATCATCTTTCAGAAAATTAAGATATCCGCCCTGTTTACGCAATAGCAAAATCTTGGGCTCAAACCGATCCCTGGAAAGATGATTTGCTATAGTGGTGACAATCCTTTCTGCGCCTCCGGTTTCTAAGTCCGGCAGAATAAATATGACAGATATTTTTTTCATCAGTTAAAGTTACTAAAAAGTTTCATTACGTGTCAATATTGGGATGATGAAGATTTTTGTGATTCAGCTTCTTTTTTGCCATTCGGATAAGACTATTGGAAATGAATCCCTGATGAGCTGAAATCATGTAAGAACGCAAAGGTTTTTGTCTGTTTGCTCTTGATAGATGCTGTACGGGTAACACAAAATGTCCGTTTTTTACAAGGAAAGAATATAAATGTACCTATTCCGCTATCCCTAACCCTTACAAAAACAGCATATTGTACTAAAAATCAAAAGAAAAAAAAGAACCTTTTATGAAAAGGTCCTTTTTTAATTTTTTCAAATTTCATTCCTTAGTTCGCTACATCACTGATGAATTTAATCCTCAACATTCTTACTTCTTCGTCAGAAAGTTCATCTCCAAATTCATCAAGCAATACTTTCATGCTGTCGCTTTCGGATTCGTTCATAAATTCCATAAAGCCATCCACGATATCTTCGTCAAAATTATCTTCAATATAATAATCGATATTCAGTTTTGTTCCCTGATAAACGATACTTTCCATTTCTTTCAGAAGTTCATTCATGGAAAGGTTTTTCGCTCTTGCAATATCTTCAAGGTCTATTTTTTTGTCTGTACTCTGGATAATGAAAACTTTATGGCTGGATTTATTAGCGACCTGTTTCAATACCATATCCTGGGTACGTTCAATATGATGATCCTCTACATAAGTTTTTATAAAATCGGCAAATTCTTTACCGTATTTTTTAGCTTTCCCTTCGCCTACGCCATAGATTTTGGCAATTTCTTCTACTGTGATCGGATACTGTACCGTCATATCTTCCAAACTTGGATCCATAAATACAGTATAGGGTGGAATTCCGTGCTTTTTAGCCACTTTTTTCCTCAGCTCTTTTAATTGATTAAACAGATTCTGATCCAGACCTCCGCTGGCCTGCTGCTGAACCTGATCGCTCTCTGCTTTTGCCTGAGTAAGATCGAATTCTCTGTCTTCTGCGATTAAAAACACATCTTTAGCTTTACCATTCAGAACATTTCTGCCCTTTTCAGCAATTTTTAAAACCCCATAGGTTTCAATATCTTTCTGTAAAAAATTCTGAACAGTAGCCTGTCTTAAAATCGTTTTCCAGTAGTTGTCTTTTTCTTCTTTTCCAAAACCAAAGTGGGAACTCTGCTCTAATTTATAGGACTTTGTAACTGCCGTTTCTTTTCCTACGATTACAGAGATCAGATCTTTAGCTTTGAATTTTTCTCCGGTGTCATTGATCAGTTCCAAAACTTTGTCCAAATCAGCAGTTGCATCTTTCAGTTTTGGAGGATTGGAAGAGTTGTCACACATATGGGCCCCATCTCCTTTTACCGGATCAAAACTTTCCCCAAAATAATATAAGATATACTGTCTTCTGCTCATTGAAGTTTCGGCATAACCTACCACTTCATTCAAAAGCTGCAATCCAATCTCTCTTTCGGATACAGGCTTTTGTGCCAGAAATTTCTCTAGCTTCTCAATATCTTTAGGATCGTAGAACGCAATACAGTGGCCTTCGCCGCCATCTCTGCCCGCTCTTCCGGTTTCCTGATAATAACTTTCCAGTGATTTCGGGAAATCATAATGGATCACAAAACGTACATCAGGCTTATCAATTCCCATCCCGAAAGCAATTGTTGCCACAATGACATCCACTTCTTCCATCAGAAACTTGTCCTGATTGGCTACCCTTACTTTTTGGTCAAGACCGGCATGATAAGGAAGAGCATTGATACCATTGACCTGCAAAAGCTGGGCAAATTCTTCAACTTTTCTTCTGCTCAGGCAATATACAATTCCTGATTTTCCTTTATGCTGATTGATAAATTTAACGATCTCCTTATCGACATTGATTTTCGGACATACCTCATAATACAGATTAGGACGGTTGAAACTTTCCTTAAAAACCAGTGCATTGGTCATTCCCAATGTTTTCTGGATATCATCCTGAACTTTTGGAGTGGCCGTAGCTGTCAAAGCGATTACCGGTACGTTGGCAATCTTATCAATGATTTGTTTCAGGTTTCTGTATTCCGGCCTGAAATCATGGCCCCACTCTGAAATACAGTGTGCTTCGTCGATAGCAAAGAAAGAAATTTTAACTTCTTTCAAAAAGTCCAGATAATCATCTTTGATCAATGATTCAGGAGCTACATACAAAAGTTTGGTCTTTCCGCTTTTGATATCGTCAAAAACCTGCTTTGTCTGTGTCTTGTTTAATGATGAATTTAATACATGTGCTACCCCATCATCAGAGGAAAGGCCATTCACTGCATCTACCTGATTCTTCATTAACGCTATTAAGGGCGAAACGACTATTGCCGTACCTTCGGAAATAAGTGCCGGAAGCTGGTAACATAATGATTTTCCACCACCTGTAGGCATCAAAACAAATATATCCTTCCCATTTAAAAGGTTTTCTATGATTTGTTCCTGCTGACCTTTAAATGTAGAAAACCCAAAATACTTTTTCAATTCGCCTGATAAATTGGCTTTTTTTGCGCTCATCTAATTTTCTATTGCTAAATTTGCATCTAACCCAAAGTTACAAAAATTCTGCTTAAAATAAAAGCGAACGAATTTATAAAAAATAAAACTTATATTAAATATTCTTTTTAAAATATAACGTTTTTTAATAACTTTTTTGTATACCTTATTGTATTAAAATGGACAGAACCAACATTATATCAATTGCTAAAAGCACTTTAGAAATAGAGATTTCTGAACTCGAAAAATTAAAAAACAGAATTGACGACCAATTTGCAGAAGCCGTGGAAATTATTCACTCGGCAAAAGGCAAGCTTATCGTGGTAGGAATAGGGAAATCAGCCCATGTGGGGAATAAAATTGTGGCCACCTTAAATTCTACAGGTACACCGTCACAATTTCTTCATGCCTCAGAAGCCATCCATGGAGATCTCGGGGTTATTCAGAAACAGGATGTGGTTTTATGTATCTCCAATTCCGGCAATTCGCCTGAGATTACAAACCTCGTTCCTTATTTAAAGGATTATTCTTCTGCACTGATCGGAATGACAGGGAATAAAAACAGTAAACTTGCTGAATTCTCTGAAATTATCCTGGACACCCATGTGGATGTGGAAGCCTGCCCTAATAAACTGGCTCCTACAAGTTCTACCACTATTCAGATGGCGCTGGGAGACGCCCTGGCAGTAGCTTTAATGGAACTCAATGATTTTAAGGCCAATGATTTCGCCAAATTCCACCCGGGAGGAAGCTTAGGAAAAAACCTGACTTCCAGAGTCGGGCAGTTTCTTTCTTCTCAGAAACCTCAGGTTGCAGAAGAGGCCACCATAAGGGATGTCATCATCTCTATCAGTGCATCCAGTCATGGGATCACTGTTGTAACGAATGAAGATCAAATCATCGGGGTCATTACAGACGGGGATTTAAGAAGAATGCTGATGAAAGGTGAAGACATCAGTAAAGTTTTAGCTAAAGACATCATGTCCGCCCACCCGAAAACCATTGAAAAAGAAGCTCTTGCAAAGCAAGCCATGAAAGTCTTAAAAGAAAATAATATCGGCCAGCTTATCGTAACTGAAAACGGAAAGTATTTCGGGATTATCGATCTGCATAAGCTGCTGGACGAAGGAATTAACTAGCATTTTAAAATGTCCCGATAAAATTAGAAAAGAAATGACTTTCTGAATCGGGAGATGAGGCTTATGACGAATGGCGGAGCCCAATAAACATGGCCGCAGATGAATTGCTGACAGAAATGATCATCAAAGAAAGAGAATATGACTTTAGTTTGTGCAGACCTCAGTAATTTTAAATTTCAAACATCGGACATTTAATCAAATATTTCATAAATTTGTCCCTTTAAAAATTTTATTCTGTGAGTGATGGTAAAGAAATGTCCTTCCTTGGGCATATAGGAGAATTAAGAGGTCATCTCATCCGCTCGATTATTGCTATTGTAATTGCTGCCTTTGTAGTAGGGTTCAATATCAACTGGATTATGGACCATATCTTTTTTGGACCAACGAGGAATGACTTTCCTACTTTTAGAGTCGTTAATCACTTTTCAAGAATGCTTTTAGGAGAAGACAGCATTCACCTTCCAAAAGACTTCCCTGTACGTGTACAAAGGCTTTATCAGCAGTTTAACGTGATGATGGCCGTTTCTATTTTTGGAGGAATGGTGGCGGCATTTCCTTATATTGTTTGGGAATTATGGCGTTTTATCGGGCCTGCTTTACATCCCAGAGAGAGAAAAATTCCATTTATATTATTAATGCGGTATGGATTCTTTTTATGACAGGGGTTTTATGTGGTTATTTTTTAATTCTTCCTTTCGCAGTCAATTTTGGAGTCATTTTTAAAATTTCGGATATTATTGTCCCGCTGTATGACCTGAGTGATTATACAACCTTATTTTTACAGGTTATTTTAGGAATGGGTGTGATTTTTCTTTTCCCGATTCTGATCTATTTCCTGACAAGCATTGGAATCCTGACTCCGATATTTATGAAAACCTATCGTCGTCATGCGATTGTTTTAATTATGGTGGTTGCTGCAATCATTACTCCGGCAGATGTTTTAAGTATGCTTATGGCTGCTTTCCCGCTGGTAATCCTATATGAATTCAGTATCATGATGTGTAATTTCACTTATAAGAAGGTACAGAAAAACAACGGGAACTTACCGGCTGTCCAGAACTAGAAAATATATTAAAATATAAAGCCCGGCTGTCCCGGGCTTTTTTTATAGACGGAAAAGAAGTATTCCTATTCTATATATTTACATTTTTACCTTTTCGCAATCCTGCTGTGAATTAAATTTTTTATTTTTGAAAATATTATTAATTAAGTTTCAAAATGAGAAAGTTATCATATACGCTTTTATTTGCATCAGGACTTGTTTTCGGACAGTTCTTTGAAAAAGACAAGGTATACACCAAACAGGATACTTTAAAAGGTTCAAATACACCGTTCCGTAATTTCTGGGATGTCAAAAAATATGATCTTTCTGTAGAGAGCCTGATTTTGAACAGAAAAGCATCAAAGGGAATAATAAGATCAGCTTTGAGATCATTAAGGATGTTACCAATCCGGTGTTTCAGATCGATCTACAGCAGCCTATGAAAGCTGATAAAATCGAAGGAAACTTCCCGATCGCCAATTATAAGCAGGATGGGGACTTCATTTTTGTTACAGCCAATAAAAAATTTAAAAAAGGAGAAAAATATACCCTTAATATTATCTATTCCGGAAATCCGGTCATTGCCAAAAGGGCTCCCTGGGACGGAGGCTGGGTATTTACCAAAGATGAAAAAGGGCATCCCTGGATGAGTGTGGCTGATGAGGGCATCGGGGCTTCCATATGGCTTCCTACCAAAGATATCTGGAGCGATGAGCCTGATAACGGGATTATCATGAAAATCATTACCCCTAAAGACCTTGTAGGAGTGGGTAACGGAAGATTGATCGATAAAAAAACAACCGGAAGTAAAACGGCTTATACCTGGGAAGTGAAAAATCCTATCAATGCCTACTCTATCATCCCCAATATCGGTAAATATGTGAATTTTAAAGATACTTTTAATGGGGAAAAAGGGAAGCTGGATCTGGACTATTGGGTGCTTGACTACAATTTAGATAAAGCAAAAAAACAGTTCCAGCAGGTAAAGCCAATGCTTTCTGCCTTTGAATACTGGTTTGGCCCTTACCCATTTTATGAAGACTCTTACAAATTGGTTGATTCTCCTTACCTGGGAATGGAACACCAAAGCAATGTGGCTTATGGGAACAAGTATCAGAACGGCTATCTTGGAAATGATCTTTCAGGAACAGGAATTGGTCTTAACTGGGACTATATCATTATTCATGAAAGCGGACACGAATGGTTTGCCAACAATATCACTGCAAAAGACCAGGCGGATATGTGGATTCATGAAAGTTTTACCATGTATTCCGAAATTCTTTTCACAGAAAAATATATGGATAAAAAGTCTGCGGATATCTATGCTATAGGATTAAGAGATAAAATTCAGAATGATGTTCCTATTATCGGACAATACGGGGTAAGAAATGAAGGCAGCGGTGACATGTACCCTAAAGGAGCCAGCATGATTCATACCATGAGACAGGTCATCAATGACGATGAAAAGTTCAGACAGATCCTAAGAGGATTAAATAAAGAATTCTATCATCAGACGGTTACTACCCAGCAGATTGAAAATTATCTTTCGTCAAAATCCGGAATTGATTTTTCAAGCGTCTTTGATCAATATTTAAGAACGACAAAAATTCCAACGCTAGAGTATTCTCAAAGTGGAGAAACCTTGAAATTCCGTTATACAGATATCGTTAAAAACCTGAAACTGCCTGTCAGGATCAATGGTGATCAAACCATAAACCCTACGGAAAACTGGCAGACCGTAAAGCTTAATAAAAGCGGCCCCGTTGCATTGAATAAGAACTATTATATCAATTATAAAAACGTTCAGTAATACTATAAAAGGCAAATTCGCGAGTCAGCAAATTTGTCTTTTTGGTTTTTGCTTTTTGCTTTTTCACTGATGAATTGATCTTAAAATTTTAAGAAAAGTTTAATATTCTGTTTCGTAACAAAGTGAAAAAAAAAGCAACTATTTAACTATAAAAAATAAACCTAATGAGAAAAACAGCACTTAGCTTAGGCTTTTTTGCCGCTTTTTTAGCGAATGCCCAATCCATTAAAACCACCATTGACCTTGTCAATGTAAAAGATGATAAAGTAGCCGTTACGATGGAGTTTCCGAAAATGAAGTCCGGTGATGTCAAGTTTCACTTTCCAAAGACGGTTCCCGGTACTTATTCTGAAGATGATTACGGAAGATTTATAGAAGGAATCAAATTTTATGATAATAAAGGTAAAGAACTGACCTATACAAAGGTGAATGACAATACTTACTCATTAAAGAATGCACAAAACCTGAATAAAATTACCTATCTGGTGAATGACAGCTTTGATGAAGAAATGGATACCTCGAAGCATAAAGCTGTATTCTCCCCGTCAGGAACAGATATCGAACAGGGAAAAGTGTATATGGTGAATACCCACGGATTTATTGGGTATATCGAAAATATGCAGGATGTACCTTATCAGCTGGTTATTCAAAAACCAACCGATTTTTATGGAACAACTGCTCTGGTAGACCAGGATCAATCCGAAGCAACAGATACTTTTACGTTAGCCAATTATGCCAAGGTGACCGATTCACCATTAATGTATACCAAACCGGACTATATTACCTTTAATGCAGGTGGAATGGAGCTTGTATTAGGTGTTTACTCTCCAACCGGAAAATACAAAGCTGCAGATTTCAAAGATAATCTTGAAAAGATGGTGGTCGCTCAAAAGAAATTCTTAGGAGATATGAACACCAATAAAAAGTATGCGATCATGCTATATCTTTCAGGTGGTGACAGCCCGCAGATCAAAGGTTTTGGAGCGTTGGAGCATCATGAATCAACAAGTGTAGTACTTCCTGAAATGATGCCTAAAGACGCCATTGACAAAACCATTACGGATGTCGTTTCCCACGAGTTCTTCCACACAGTAAATCCTCTGAAAACCCATTCTGAAGAGATCCATTATTTCAATTATGCGGATCCTAAAATGTCACAGCATTTATGGATGTATGAAGGGGGAACAGAATATTTTGCCAATTTGTTCCAAATTCAGGAAGGACTGATCAATAAAGACGAGTTTTTACAGAGAATCAACGAGAAGATCACCAACTCAAAAAATTATAATGATACCATGCCGTTCACGGTGATGAGTAAAAATGTCCTGAAAGAGCCTTATAAAGATCAGTACAGAAATGTTTATGAAAAAGGAGCTCTTCTGGCCATGTGCCTGGATATTGAACTGAGAAAGCTTTCGAACGGCGAAATGGGCTATCGTGATATGATCAGAAAATTATCTCAGAGATTTGGTGAAAACAAGCCTTTCAAAGATGATAAATTAATTGATGAACTGGTAACGGTAACCGGATACCCCCAGGTAAAAGATTTTTACAACAAATATATTGCAGGAAATCAGCCTACCCCTTATGCGGAATATCTGAATATGGCGGGTGTAGAAGTACGGAAACAGGAAACTCCTCCTATTTTCTGGTTTATCAAGGACCCGAACCAAACCGGTTTTGACGATAAGGATAACGCTTTTGTTTTTGATGAAAATTCAGCATTATCTCCTTTTGCTAAGAGCATTGGATTCAAAATCACCGATAAAGTTCTTGCTCTGGACGGTAAGACCGTCAATATTAAAGAGGTACAGTCTTTTATCAGTTATACCAAAACCATTAAGGAAGGACAGAATGTTACAGTAACGGTGCTAAGGAATAACGGAGATAAGAAAGAGAAAATCAATCTCACAGGAAAAGCGATCCTGGATAAGCTGACGATGGAAATGCTTACCTATAAAGCCAATCCAAGCCCGGCAGAACTGAAACTGCAGAATCAGTGGCTGACTGGGAAGAAATAAATATAAAAGCGGGGATATTTTCCCCGCTTTTGTTTTATCATATCATAAAATTTTAACTTTTCTTAATTGTAATTCTAAAGGTGCTTCCCTTTCCTACCTCAGTCTGTGATATTTTAATATCTCCATTATGATATTCATGCACCACTCTTTTCGCCAGTGAAAGACCTAATCCCCAGCCTCTTTTTTTTGTGGAATATCCCGGTTTAAAAGCATTTCGGGCCTGCTGTTTGGTCATTCCGCTTCCCGTATCTTTAACTTCAACCAGAATATTTTTATTTCTCTCAAAAACCGACATCGTAATGTCTCCTTCTCCCTTCATGGCGTCAACAGCATTTTTTACCAGGTTTTCAATGACCCAGCTCATCAGAATTTTATTGTGGGGGACCAGCAGGGTGTAGGCAGGAAGCTGTAAAGTAAAATTAACTTTCCTGGAAATTCTGGTTTTTAAATAATCATAATTCTCCCGAATGGTCTCATTAAGATCCATATCATTCAACTCAGGAACAGAACCTATTTTTGAAAATCTTTCAGAGATTGTTCGCAGTCTCTCGATATCTTTTTCAATTTCATGCACCCCTTCCGAATCCGGAGTATCAAGCTTCATGATTTCCATCCAGCCGATCATTGAAGATAATGGAGTCCCGATCTGGTGAGCGGTCTCCTTGGCCAGACCTGCCCAAAGATATCCTTCATCAGTCTTTTTGATTGTCCTGAAAAACCAGAAAGAAAATCCAAAATAAAGCAGAATAAACAATCCTAAAATATAAGGTGAATACCGCAGGTTATTTAATAAACGTGAATTGTCATAATAAACAAACTGATTATTTCCGTCAGGCACCTTAATCTCAATAGGATCATAGTTCTTTTCCATGCTTATCATCAGATCATGCAATTTTTCTGGGTCCTTTATGCTGCTTTCCGGAATATTTCTGTAATATCCAAGATCAAGGATAGGCTTTCTGTCTTTATCTGTTACAATGAACGGAATGGTATTATTAATATTAAGAATTTCCGGCAAAAGATCCAGGACATCCGTATCGGGAGACTTTACCTCTTGCTGAATCCTTATCGCTTTAGAAAGAAGATTGATCCTTTTGATCTCTTCTTTTCTGAGAAAATTGATCAGTGTGGTGGAAGCGACTACAATGCCTACCACTAAAGCAGTCATCATAACAAAAATGATCCAGTTATTCAGTCTGGTTACTATGGATTTTCTCAAAGTATTTTTATTTTAAAACGTTCAGAATTTTCTGCAGCTCTGTATTTCCACTTCCCTGATAATTGTTGATAATAATTGAAAACACATATTTCTTACCATCTTTTGCGGTATGATATCCTGCAAAAGATTTAGTATCTCTCATGGTCCCGCTTTTCATTTTCATGCCATTCTCCTGAACCGGGAATCCATCATAATAAGCTTCAAACCATGACTGTTTTTTGGCATATAACAATGCCTGTACCTCAGCTTTCGCCGCGACATAATTCTGGGGAGAAAGCCCGCTACCGTCTGCAAAGTTGATCATATTCGGGCTGATTCCTTTTGACGTCCAGAAATCTTTCAGATAAGCGACACCGCTTTTAAAACTGGGATTGCCTTTTTTCTCTTTTCCCAGAGTTTTAATTAAAGTTTCCCCATAAAGATTGATGCTCTTTCTTAAAAACCAGTAAACAATTTTATCGAGGGTCGGAGACTGGTACGTCAGGATAATATTATTTTTAGGCGCTTTCAATATCTGTTTTCCTTCTATTTCCAGTTGTGAATTAGTCACTAGATTACCGGAAAACTCAATTCCGGATTCTTTCAGCCATTGTTTTACTTCTGCACCCAGTTGCAAAGGAGGATTAGGGGTGGAACCGGAAACTGTAACCGTTTTTCCTGCCGGAAGCATGCCGTTGATTAAAGCGACATTGGAATGAGGGGCTGTAAAGATCAGACTTTGGTCTGAACTTCCTCCTGGTTTAAGGTCATTGAGCCATTTTACGTCCTGTAACGGATAGGAAAAACTTTTAAGATCGGTTCCATTAATCGTAATATCGAATTGGTTTTCTCTCCAGTTGATCCCCCATACTCCTGCTCCATAATAGTTTCCCAGGTCATCCCAGGGCCATCCTCCCGGAATGGTCTGATGATCAAAATAGGTGTCATCAATCACCAGGTCTCCTGATATTTTGGTGATCCCGGAACTTTTAACGGCCTCTATCAATTTCTTTTTAAAATTTTCCGGTTTATACGCATCATACCGCCAGCTTCCCAAGGTAGGATCTCCGTTTGAACTGATGAAAAGGTTTCCGTTCAGCATACCGCCGGATATACTTCCGGAATAGCTTGATATTGTTGTATAAGTATAGTTTTTGCCTAACGTTTCCAGGGCTGCTCCGGCAGTGAAAATTTTTTGGGTAGAAGCAGTGGAAAGTCCTTTATTTCCCTGATATTCGTATATAAAATTGCCATTTTCATCGGAGACATAAAATGATAAACTAGAAGCTGCTGCCCCTGAAGAATCCATCAGGTCTGTGGTTGCCTTATCTAGTTTCTGAGCCATATTCTGAGCAGAAATAATCTGTACAGAAAAGGTGAGAACTGCAAGTGTTTTTTTCATTGCATTGTTGTTTATTCAAATATAAAAAAAGATTTTGCCTTCATTCAAATTCACGTGTATGATATTATAAAAGCGGATAAAACCTGTTCTAAAGCCCAATGATCATTTACTTTTTAAAATAATATTGCACCTTTCCCACAAGGTGATTCACAAGAACATCCATAATTCACAATAGCTCCAGTTTTTATCAATAGTAATATTGGTTTACCTACAAACATTAAAAACCGCTTTTCCGGATCTTTTGTGAATTCAATCCAAATAGAATGGATCTCCCATTTTTCAGCTTAATACCGTAGCAATTCATCTTGATGGATTATTCTTGAGTATGCCAGCTTATGAATAAAAAGGATGAAGAAAAAAATAAAATAATTAACAGGCCTCATCATACACTTATGAAAGGATTAAAGTCTGCTTCCGGATTCTATCTCATAAGGTTCTTTATCCTTTTCAAAAATCCTTGTCAGTTCGCTTCCCTCAACGGTTATGGTATCTCCAATTCTTCTGATCCAGTTTCCTTCTCTGAGCCCTACTACTTTGATATCATTCTGGGTAAGAAATTCTTTGATCCTGGTTTCTCTGGTTTCTCCATTGTGTTTCAAGTCAGGATTCGGATCAAGATAATGCGGATTGATATTGAACGGAACCAGCCCCATACAGTCGAAGCTTGGCGGGTAAACAATCGGCATATCGTTCGTGGTTTTCATATTCTGGCCTCCGATATTACTTCCGGCGCTGCAACCCAGATAAGATTTGCCGGCGGTTACATTCTCTTTTAAAACAGACATCAGCCCCTCTTCATGGAGTGTTTTCACCAATAAAAATGTATTTCCGCCTCCTGTAAAATATCCTTTAGCCTGGTTCAGTGCCTCAGCTTTATTTTCAAATTCATGAAGGCCTTTTACCTTAATAGTCATGGTTTCAAAGAAGGATCTTGCTTTCGCTGTGTATTCATCATGAGAAATACCGCCGGGTCTGGCAAATGGGATAAAGACAATTTCATCAATTCCTTTATATAATTGGATTAATTCTTCTCTTAAATATTCCAGATATTCTCCACCGAAAATGGTGGATGTTGAAGCTAATATGATATTCATATAGAAATTATATTGATTAAAAAATACTTGAATTACAAAGATAAACTCAAACACCAACGAATCAAAAATTAAATTAAAAAAAACATTTAACCCGTTAATATTTTCTAAAAAAACTTAAAGCTTCTAAAATTTAAGCTTTTCTGGAATTATTATTGAATTTTAAAACCTAGAATTTTAAATATAAGAATTATGAAAATGGCTAAAGTTAATATTAAAAATCTATTCGTAGGTCTGATGCTTATAGGAAGTGCAAGTTTTGTAAATGCGCAAACAACTCAGACGGATAGCACCACTAATACGGCTAACACAGCAGCTGTAAATCAATCAGGTAATTCAACTATTGAAGGTCTTAAAAAACAAATCGAGGCTAATCCAAAGGATACCGAATCATTGGCAAAACTGGCTGCAGCCTATCAGGAGGCTTCAGATTGGACCAATGCAATTGATACCTGGAAAAAAATATCGGTGTTGCTACCGGATTGGGCGCCATCTTATTACAGCCAGGCATATGCCTATCAGTCTGCTAAGGATGATGCCAATGCAAAAATTGCTTATGAAAAGTATATTGCCACTGTAAAACCTGAAGAAGTGGAGCAAAATAAGAAAAATCTGGCTTATGCCTATTTCTATCTTGCCTTTACAGAACAGCAAACTGACCGCAATAAAGCAAAAGAGCATATTGCTAAATCTATACAATATGACCCTACCAATCAAGATGCTATAAAATTGAGCAAAACTTTAAACTCATAATAAAAAAACCGGAAAGATTTCCGGTTTTTTTATTTTTTGCCCTCAGATATCCTCACCCAAAATTCTCAATCCATCATCTGAAATCTGGTGTCTGAAATCTGAAGTCTTATCTCTGATTCTTGATTCTCAGCTCTTACCTTAATCAATCCTTTTACCAAAAAAATCTGTTTCACCGTGCAGATGCCGGATGATTTTTTCAATATTCCGATGGATAGCGGCTTCGGTTTTCAAATTATGGATGTAGCGGATCAGCTCATATCGTCTTGAAGGAATCAGTTTTTCAAAATTGGCTGTAGCCAGATCACTTTCTCTGATCGCCTTTTCCAATTGGGGATGGATGGAAATACGTCTGTCAGAACCGTCATACTCTAATACAACCTCGATGACTTCTCCTATTCTTTTGGGAGAATTTTTCAGCATCAGTACATTGACATACAGTCTCCATTCTCCTAAATACTTCATCAGGTTCTGTTGAAATTCCTTGCCGTTCACAGTTCCTCTCACCGGAACCGGGCTTTTATTCTTCCCTGCAGCTTCAAAAATATGATCCAGAATTTCTTCCGGAACAAAAACAAATGGGTTGATTCCGATGATTTCCAATGGAGCTTCAAAATGGTTGTCTTTCATGCAATAACAAATTTAATCTGATTTTGTGAATGGACAAAATATTCGTGATAGCAGATGTCAGATATCAGACGGCAGATGTTGGATGAAAGCAGGCCATATCTTTTATCCTGAGCTCTTTCAGCCTGCCCCTTCAAACTTTCCTCCAGTCTTGAAGCCAAACATGCGCTTCTAAAAATCATGTCTCATAACTCAATTAATTCGTTATCTTTGCAGAAATAAATCTATTTAATTTAAAGAAATGAAATTTTTTATTGACACAGCTAATTTAGAGCAAATCAAAGAAGCTAAAGACCTTGGTATTTTAGATGGGGTAACCACTAATCCTTCATTAATGGCTAAAGAAGGAATCCAGGGAGCTGAAGCAATCAAAAACCATTACAAAACGATCTGCGAACTTGTAGATGGAGATATTTCTGCTGAAGTACTTTCTACCACTTATGAAGAAATGATCAAGGAAGGAGACGAATTGGCTGCCATCCACCCGAATATCGTGGTAAAGATCCCGATGATCAAAGATGGTATCAAAGCATTAAAGTATTTTTCCGATAAGGGGATCAAAACCAACTGTACCTTGATCTTTTCAGCTGGACAGGCTCTTTTGGCAGCAAAAGCAGGGGCTACCTATGTTTCTCCATTCTTGGGAAGACTGGATGATATTTCTACAGACGGCTTAAATCTTATTCAGGAGATCAGATTGATTTTTGACAACTATATGTTTGAAACAGAAATCTTAGCAGCATCTATCCGTCACTCAATGCATATCATTGACTGTGCTAAAATCGGAGCCGATGTTATTACCTCTCCTCTTCCTCCGATCTTGAGCTTATTAAAACACCCTTTAACAGACAGTGGACTGGCTCAGTTTATTGCAGATTCCCAGAAATTAGCGTAAGAATCAACATTCGTTTAAAATATAAATCCCGGACCAAAGCCCGGGATTTTCTGTTTACTGATATGAACTACTGCTGTTCAATATTTTTAACCACTTTACAGGGATTCCCTACTGCTACTGTATTCTCCGGAATATCTTTGGTAACCACGCTTCCCGCTCCTATCACCGCATTATTTCCAATATTCACTCCTGGCAAAACAACCACATTACCGCCTAACCAGACATTATTTCCTACCG
Source organism: Chryseobacterium sp. (assembly GCF_022869225.1). NCBI lineage: Bacteria > Pseudomonadati > Bacteroidota > Flavobacteriia > Flavobacteriales > Weeksellaceae > Chryseobacterium > Chryseobacterium sp. The sequence continues at coordinate 174,925 of NZ_JALIHL010000001.1, forward strand.
TAATCGGGTGGGCATATTCCAGTCCTTCATTTCTCTGTTTTACATCCAGCGGATGCCCTGCTGTATAGAAACTGCAGTTGGGGCCGATAAAAACATGATCTCCAAATGTAACCCGGGCACAATCTAAGATCACAAGGTTATGATTGGCATAAAAGTGTTCACCCACGTCAATATTATACCCGTAATCACACCAGAAAGAAGGCTCTATACATATATTTTTCTTTGTTTTGCCCAGAATTCTTTTGATTAATTCTTCTCTCTTTTCCGTATCAGAATTCTTCAGTCCATTGTATTCCGTACATAAATCTTTGCAGGCGATCCGTTCACGGATCAATTCCTGGTCAAAATTGGCATTGTATAAAAGTCCGGCGGCACATTTTTCCTTTTCTGTCATAATTTAATTTGAAAGTTGATAATTTAATCTTACTTGAAATTTAAGAATATTTCCATTAACAACCCCAGTTTTCAAGATATTTCCTGCTGCTGGCTGCTGCCTAAAAAACAAAAACAGAATGCCAAATGACATCCTGTTTCGATAATAAATGATATAATTTTAGTTCACCAGATCCGGTTCGATCGGATTATTATCTTTCTGTAAGGATTCTTTCGTTCTTTTTTCCATTTCTCTGAATGCCTGGTTAGGATCAGAAATCTCTTTGCCGTCGGATGTTTTCACTTTAAAGGCGAATTTAGTGTTGGAATCACCTCCATTTTTCATCATCAGTTCCCTCATATTCTTTGTGGGATCATTCACATAAATTTTCCAGGCTTTTTTAAACTGATCTTTGGTCACTTCAATTTCTTTTCCGAATAATCCTAATAGTTTTACATTGTCAGGAAGCTGCGGATCTTTTTCAGAATCTGCCGTCTTTAAGGTTTTATTTCCGATCAGCGTCATGCTGTGAGAGCCTGTGGCATCTTCAATCTTAACAATCAGCCCCGGCAGTCCATAAAATTTGTAAGGTCCATCCTGGAAAGGAATATCTGCAGCAAACCAGGCTGTCCATTCTCTTCCCCCAAAGCTTGTGGTCGCTTTCTGAGTATTGTAGTCTCCAATTTTCTGCTTATCAGGCTGTATTTTCCATTCCGGTTTTTTATCCTCCCTGATTTTGTATTTATCCATGGATATATTTCTGAACAGATATGTTTTAAAATCAGGATACTGCTTGGTTACCTTATAGGAAACCTGGCCCGGTTTTTCCCTTCTGTTGACACTGATACTCCCGCCTCCTGCTTTCAGCTGTTTTTCAAGCTCTGCTTTTCCGATGGAATCGGCTACAAACTTATCATGACTATAATAGCTTGATCCATTTTTGTCTATATCCAGAAGCATCATTTCCTTTTTCACGTCTTCCTTGTTATGGGAGTCCAGGATAAATTTGTATTCGTAAAAAAACCGGTTGACCTGGGCACTGGTGAGTACTCCCAGCAGCATAAAGAACAGTATTTTATTTTTCATAATGAAATGGTAAATGAAAAGCTTTGTCAATCAAATAATAGCATTGACAAAGCTTAATGAAACTTTATTTCTTTGTCTGAATTCTTATTTCACCCTGGCTACCTCTTACTTTATTTTCCTTCATCACATTCATGCTTGCAATATTTTCAGGCTTTAGAGCGTCCAATTCTTCTTTAGAAACTTCCCTACCGTCAATATAATATTTCGCATTGTCCCAGCCGCTCATCTTATAATTTTTTATTCCGTTCAGAGAAATATTTCCCTTTCCGTCTCTTTTAATGTAATCGGCCTGCATGACCATTACTTTAGGTGAGCTGTTCGAAGTGATAAAGCTGGTTTCTTTAAAGTTTTTCATACTTTCTGAAGCTATTTTTCCCGCTTCTGTTCTGGCGGCTTTTTCAGCCTCCTTTCTTATTTTGTCTACATCAATCCTTACCTTCTCACTTTCAAATCTCGCTCTATCCGCTGTTATTCTCATCTTATCACTTTCCCTTCTGGCCTTTTCACTCTCTTTTATCGCTTTTCTGGCATCCTTTAAAGCCTGCCGTACTTCATCTTTCTCTTTTGGGCTTAAATCCTTATAGTGTACTGTATTGTTTTTAAAATAAATGACTTTAGGGCTCCTTGGTGCTGCAGGAGGAGCCGGCGGCGTACCTGGTGCACCCGGCGCTGCCGGAGGTTCCGGGAAATCGACGTCTACATCCAGATTGGAAAGGTCAGGCATCTCAACACCTATCTTTTCAAGCTCCTGTACTCTGTTTTTCCATTCATCAGACTTGAAATAGCTATTACCCTTTCTCTCAGCATTAATAGCTGCTATACTTCCTATTTCTTCAGCCAGCGAATTTATTTCTTCAATTTTCTTGTGAAAAGCCTTACTTTCAGGTTTCAGCTGATGCAGTTCCTTTCCTTTTTCTTTGAGCTTTTTTTCAATTTCAGCTAACTTTTTCTCATGATCACCATTAATGATCACTAGCTCATTGATTTTTTCCTGTTCTGTTTTTCCAGGCCTTACGGTATCTTTTTGAATTTGCGAAACCGTTTTTTCAATCGTAAGATTGGTCTTTTCAATCTCTTTATTTTCAGCATTTACCATATAAGCAAAAGCTATGGTAAATAAAACCGGCAATGCAAATATTCTTCGCGCATACCCGAATTTGGTTTTAGGTTTTTGTAACATCTTAAGTCTTTTTTTAAGGTTTGAACTTAGAAACGGACTGGAGGCAGGCAACTGTGTTCCGGAAAAGTGGCTTGCTAAAAGCATCTGCGCAAATGCTTTGGTGTCCGAATGTTTTACGGCTTTTTTATCAGCCAGATATTCATGAATCAGGTTAATTTCTCTTTTGATGATATGAAAGAACGGATTGAACCATAGAACAGAGGTGATCACTTCAATAAAGATCTTATCAAATGAGTGTTTCTGCTCAATATGTACCATTTCATGTTTCAGAATTTGCTTTCCTACTTCAGAATTCAGCATAATGGTATTTTTCCAGAAAAGATTCTTAAAATATGAAAACGGAGCTTCTGTCAAGTCGGTACTGTAAAAATTAATCCCGTCAAAACTTTCTTTCCGAAACTGGTTTTTAAGCTGCTGGATTTTAAAAATCCCATAGAGCAATTTCCCTAAAAAATAGAGAGAAACCAATCCCAGAGCTGAAAAAATAATGTTAAAATAAATGTGACCATGGTCTATATTTTTTTGTGTATTAAAATTTTGAATCTTATCAAGAAGCATATACACATCACTGTTCACTTCAATTGTAAAGTCCTCTATCCTGATCAGGGGCAACAATAATGAAATCAGCATTGCAGATAACAGGTAAAATCTGTTATAATGATGGAATGTCTTGTCTTTTAAAGACAACTGGTAATACAGAAACATTACACCGGAGCATAAAATTACTTTTCCAAAGTATAGAAGTAAGGCTTCCATAATGACTTAGTTTTTCTTTTTAAGTTCGTCCAATAGCATCTCCAGATCTTGCACAGTCATTTCATTTTTTTCCACAAGAAATGAAACGGCGCTTTTATAAGAACCTTTAAAATAATTTTTCACAAGGCTTTTCATCGTCTTTCCGGAGTACTGCTCTTTTGAAACCAGCGGAAAATACTCATGCTGCCTGCCATGTACACGATAGTCTACAAATTCTTTATCCTTTAATACTTTTAAAATCGTAGATACAGTATTGGTATGCGGTTTAGGTTCCGGAAAAAGATCAAGAACATCTTTCAGAAATCCTTTTCCTATTTTCCATACGTACTGCATTACCTGTTCTTCTGCTTTGGTTAAAGTCTGAATTTTCATATCTGTTCATTTATTATATACCATACATCAGTAAAATCTAATATCACTAAGAAATTAGTTATACAAATGTAGAAATAAATTCGGATTAAACAACTAATTTTTTAGTGATAAAAACCAGAATAAACATAATCGTCTGATAATCAAATATATAAAATTAAATAAAATATATTAAATTATAAGTATTGTGAATTTATTCCCTACACAATCCATAGAAAATGAGCAATTTCACCTGTAAATTCTTAAAACTTGTTAATTTTTATTAAATAAAATTAAAATGAATTTGTCTAAACCGGGAAATTATATTTATTTTAGTGCTTTAAAAATTTCTCATGAAAAGATATAATTTATTGATTGTACTATTACTGCTTATTTTTAACGTTACTACAGCGCAAAAGAAAAACTCTCCGGCTGCCGACCTCAGCATATTAAAGGATACAAAATCAAAAATTGAAGCTACCGTTCCATTGGTTATTCAGCATCTTCAGAACATTGCCACTAAGGAGGGTGACCATAATATTGTGGCCAACGGGAAAATTGCCGTAGGAAAAGAATACAGAGTATTGGAATCCGAGTGGTATTTATATAGAAATAACATGAAGAACTGCATCCTTAACAATTCTTCCAAGAAAGCTAAAAAATGCATGGAGTATCATACTCAATACTTAAGAAATACATTTATCAACTATAGCAACTATATCACTAATCTTACAAGAAAGAACGGATACTTAGGGGTGGAAGGAGATACAAAATTTGATTTTAAACCTGCGGAGATTGCTACGAAATTAAGTGAAGCGTATTTCAATGCCAATGATGCAGCGCGAAGAATGAAAGCAGATCAGAAAAGAGAATTTTTAGATCAGACAATGTCCGATGATAATAAATTGGCCCCTTACGCTCAACTGGCTCAATAATATATACCTCTATAAAGAATAAAAAGAGAATCACCATGTGGTTCTCTTTTTATTGTATAACAAAAAAAATCCCCGCCAAAGCAGTTTTGTGGTATAATCATAAAACCGTGGGGAAAAAGTAGAAAATGAGGCGGAGATAATTTTTTGTATGCTCTTCAGGATCAACTGTCCTAATTCTGATCCCTAAGAGCTTTACAAAAATAAAATTCTCTCCCTTCTCTGTAAAAGAATAAGTGTAGAATTAAATATCACAAGCTGTAGAAGTAATTCTACTCTATTATTAACTGAAGGCCTGAAAATACAGATCAATCTGTATTTCAGCTGTTTATCAGTTATCGTTTTTTTCAGACATTCTTATTCCGATAGGGCCTAGTATTTATTTCCACCAATGATAATAGTTATGCAGCCCGTCATACTCAAATCCACAACGGGGATAAAGCGTATTTCCAATAGCGTTGGTCTTCTCTGTTTCAAGCATCAGTCCGCAGGCTCCTGTCTCTTCACACCATTGCTTGCTTCGGTCAATTAAGGCTACAGAAAGCCCTTTTCCTCTATAATCCGGGTGCACAAACAAATCACTTAATAACCATTGCTTCTGCAGTTTGGTATAATGAAACAGTTTATAAAGCTGCACAAATCCTACCGCCCTGCCATCAGCCACAGCAAGAAATATATCTGATTCACCGTTTAAAAATCTTTCTTTTAAAAATACTTTTCCTCTCTCCAAATCTGATTCCTGTCTGTAAAAAATACGGTAAAGATTGAAGAGTTCTGCCGTTTCATCAAGATCTTCAAGACTTGCTTTTTTAATCGTGTAATTCATCGTTATATTTATTTTGATTAACAGTGCAAAAGTAGCCTTAAACAGGATCCTCTATACATTCCAGATTTAAGTTATACAGATAGTCCAGCTATTATTGATATCTGAATTGCAAACGAATAAAATACCGCATGTTTTGGATTTTCTCCCTGCAGATAACATCAGATCTTTGCAGGATAAAAAAAATCAATGACAGATATTATTCAGAGAATTAAAAGTGCAGACTGGCCCGATATCACAGAAACGATGCATCAGAAAGGATACGTTGTCATTTCCAGTTTGCTGTCGGATCATGAATGCGAAATATTAAGATCAAGTTATGAGGATTCTGGCCTGTACCGGAAAACAGTTGTCATGGCCCGCCACCGCTTTGGCCTGGGCGAATACAAATATTATGACTATCCATTGCCGGGGCTGATTCAGACCTTACGAACCCATATGTATCCTTATCTGGCACCCATTGCCAATGCCTGGTTTAAGGCTTTACATATTGATCTTTCTTTTCCACCGGAACATCCGGATTTTTTACAACAATGCCATACCAATGGCCAGCAAAAGGCAACCGCTTTGATTCTGAAATATGGAGAAGGGGGTTTCAATACATTACATCAGGATTTATATGGTGATGTCTATTTTCCTATTCAGGCTGTATGCCTGCTCAGCGAACCGGATAAAGACTTTACAGGCGGAGAATTTGTTCTTACTCAGCAGATCCCGAGAGCTCAGTCAAAGGCTATTGTTTTAAAGCCAAAGAAAGGCGATGTGCTTATTTTCACTACCCACTTTAAACCTGAAAAAGGAATGAAAGGATATTACAGGGTTAATATGAAACATGGTGTAAGTGAAGTAAAAACCGGAAACCGTTACGCTTTAGGAATTATTTTTCATGATGCTACCTATTAGAATCAGTATGATCCATCATTCTCAACTATCAGATGCTGAGCTGCGGAGCAAGATCCACAGTCAAGAAATTCATTTTGGCGGAAATAAAAAACTGAAGATCTATGGATTGCTCGGCTGCAATGCAGGCAAAAGAATGAAAAGAGAAAACAGGATTTTCTTTATCTCCGAACAAGAGGCAGTCCTAAACAATTACCGCCCATGTGGGTTATGCATGAAAGAAAAATATAAAAAATGGAAAATAAATTCTTTTTGAATCAGGAGGCTGTCTCAAGTGTCATTCTGAGCGAAATGGAATGCAGCAAAGAATCTTAAGCATTTGATCTCCGGATATTTTTACAAGATCAAAATAACAAAGGTCTAACTTTCTGACTTTTGAGGCAGCCTCTTGTTTAGTACTGATGCCTACCCAAATATTTAAAGTTATATATATTGTATTATTATTTAAACTAATGACATTCATAACATTTTATGAATGAATTACTTCCATATAAACCACATACTTCTCCCGTTTTGCCTCATCTGTAATTTCATTTTTTACTCTAAAAGGTTTCCCGCGATTAAAAAATGGAGAAAAAAAATGGAAAATTTGTTCAAAATAAGTTGAGATATTCTGAATTTTATAATACAAATAATTATTTTCTCGCTATTAATTTCCCATTAATACGATCATATTAAAATATTATACATTAAAAATCAACATATTGTGAAATAAATTAACATTGTTTTTAAATAAAACTCTATATTAGTGTAAAAACCAAAAACTTACACAATATGAACCATGAAAATTTTAGTACACTTGAACTCCTCCACAAACAATTCAGGTATCCTTTCCCAACATTAAAAAACCCCAATGCCGAACAATTGCAGGAGATCACCGAGAATCAATGGATCGACGGAGAATATCTGTGGCTTTATGAGCAGAATCCCGACCTTCGCAAAAAGTACAAAAAAACCAAGACGGCACATATTGCAGCCCAATGGTTCCCAACAGCGTCCCCTGAGCGGTTCAAACCTATTTGCAGACTAATGCTATGGACGCTTTACAATGATGATCTGTATGAAGAAAGCGAATCTAAAGATATCACGTATGTACATGCTCAATCTATTGCAATACTGAACGGCGAAATAAGTGCTGAAGATTCAGGAATACCCTTAGGCTCTATGCTGGCATCGCTGAGACAGGAACTGTTACAGTTTATTCCACAGGAATCAATGTCAAGATTTACACAAATGATCAGCAGATATTTTACAGGATTGGAAACCGAACTGAAATACAAGAAAAACAAAGCTTATCCCAGTGTAACCGAATGTATAGCTTTACGCGAAAATTCTATCTGTCTCTACCCTTTCCTGCAGCTTACAGAAGTGGAAACAGGAATCATCCTGCCGCAGGAAATCCATGATCATCCGGTAATCTGCCGTTTGCAAACACTGGCATGCCACCTGGTCACCTTTTTCAATGAGGTACAGTCTGTCCTCAAAGACGAGGCAACCGACAGTATTTATTACAATATCGTAAAGGTTATTCAGCATGAACATCAAATGTCCCTGAAAGAAGCCTGTCTTGAAGATTTACGCCTTCACAATGAGGACCTGAAAGAATTCATAGCATTACAGGCTTCCCTTCCCGATTTTGGAATATGGCAGGATGCGGTAGTCAACTGGGTACATTATATGAGCATGGTGCTTAGCGGATGGAAGAACATATCTACAAAACTGGACCGTTACAATGCTATGGAGTTTCCGGGAGCAAAAGAACTGAAAGAAAAGCTCAATCAGCTATAATAACATCCATTAATTTTAATAAAAACAAATCCATGAGAGAAGAATTAATAGTCCCTCAATGCCATTATCCATGGCCAACAGTCAACAGCCCTATTGCCAATGCCTTTGATGAGGAAGAAAAAAGCTGGTACGATGATGATTATACTTTTATTTCCGAAGAAGGAATAAAAAGATGCAAACCCCAGTTTCTATCGCGCGTAGCCACCTATATGAATCCAACCTGCGACAGCATAGAGCGCATGCGTCCATGTGCCAGGCTGATGATCTACATCACTCTTTTTGATGATTTTTTTGGACTAACGCCAGCTAAAGAACTCAAAACGATGGCAGACCGGGTATACGAGGTCATGATGGGTGATGATCCGCATGAAGATGAAATCGGTATTCTGAGACAAATGGCACAGGCAAGAAAAGAATGGATTGCGAATGGGATGCCTCAATTCTGGATAGATCGAGTTTCCATCAATTTTTATGAATTTATCATGTACGGTATGGCGGAGGAAATCCCTTTTAAACAAGCTGAAAAAAGAACCTATCCTTTACTCGCGCATTATCTTAGTTTCCGAAAATATTCAATCGGCATGTGGCCGTATGGCGACCTTATAGATCCTGCCACAAATTTTGCACTGCCCGTTCATATATACAATCATTCTGTTGTACAGCGCTGTAGAGAACTGCTTTCCTTGGTTATTGTCATCCAGAATGATTTTGCTTCTTTAAAAAAAGAACTTGAAATAGAAAGCGAAAGCCTGAATATCATCTTCATTCTAAGCCATCAGTATAAACTATCCTATCAGGAAGCCTGTACAGAAGCAATGAGATTACATGATGCGTATTGCCGGGAGTTGGATGACCTCCATGAGTCCCTTCCCGATTTTGGTGATTTTCAGGAACAGGCATATGATCACGTCTATCACATTAAGCTGCAGATAAGCGGCTGCGCAAACTGGTATTACAATTCCGGGACAAACCGATATGAGCCTAAAGGATTTATTGTACCTAAATACGGGCGAGAAGGAGATGACATTCTTATTCCGCACAGCATTTTTGTGCAAAAATAAGGATGAAATGATCAGACAGATCTTTGCTGTTAAAACGGTTACAGCAACCTGAGATTAGGAAACCAATAACACTATCTTTTTAAGTTAGCATTATGATTACCAGGGTTTTATCAAAATTATCATGAATCAAAAGAGAGGTTACAATTTCAGTAATCAATAGCAGAAAAAATGCCGGAACAGATCATGATACTGGATAGATCAGCCAGGACCGATTTTTTTCAACATAAAAAAGAGAAGCAATATTGTATTGCTTCTCTCGTTTAGTAGCGGGAACCGGACTCGAACCGATGACCTTCGGGTTATGAGCCCGACGAGCTACCTACTGCTCCATCCCGCGGTGTATTTTTAGAGTGCCTACCGAAAGCACTTGCTTAGTAGCGGGAACCGGACTCGAACCGATGACCTTCGGGTTATGAGCCCGACGAGCTACCTACTGCTCCATCCCGCGGTGTATCTTTAGAGTGCTTACCGAAAGCACTTGCTTAGTAGCGGGAACCGGACTCGAACCGATGACCTTCGGGTTATGAGCCCGACGAGCTACCTACTGCTCCATCCCGCGGTGTATCTTTAGAGTGCTTACCGAAAGCACTTGCTTAGTAGCGGGAACCGGACTCGAACCGATGACCTTCGGGTTATGAGCCCGACGAGCTACCTACTGCTCCATCCCGCGGTGTATTTTTAGAGTGCCTACCGAAAGCACTTGCTTAGTAGCGGGAACCGGACTCGAACCGATGACCTTCGGGTTATGAGCCCGACGAGCTACCTACTGCTCCATCCCGCGATATTGGATTGCAAATGTACGACTTTTTTTTAAAAATCCTAATTTTTCTTTTAAATAAAGGACTTTTATAAAAACTATTTTATTATTTGTATCTTTGTTTTATGGCAAAGATATTAAAAATTTACCCGGATAACCCTCAGGAAAATCTTGTTAATGAGGTTATTAAAACACTCAATAATGGTGGGCTGATCATCTATCCTTCAGATACCGTTTATGCACTAGGCTGCAATATTTTTGATATAAAAGCCATGGAAAAGCTGGCTCAATTGAAAAAATTAAAGCTGGAAAAGGCCAAATTCTCCATTATCTGTAATGATCTCAGTCACCTTTCCGACTTTACAAGACCTATTGAAACTTCAGTATTCAGATTTCTGAAAAGCCATCTTCCGGGGCCTTTTACCTTTATCCTTGAAGCTAATAAAAGCTTGCCTTTAGCCTATAAAGGCCATAAAACAATTGGTATCCGCGTTCCGGACCACCCGATTCCCCAGCTTATTGTAGAAAAATTGGGACACCCTATCGCATCAACTTCCATTAAAGATGATGATGAGATCATTGAATATTCCACAGATCCCGAGCTGATTGCTGAAAAATATGACCATCTTGTCGATATTGTAATTGATTCAGGATACGGGGATAATGTAGCCTCCACCATTGTAGATCTTACTTCAGGAGAACCGGAAATTATCCGCCAGGGAAAAGGGATTGTTTAGTTCAAAGTGTTCCAAGGACGGATGAGAATTATGGGGGTTAATGGGAAGTATTCTATAGGAATTGTACTCACTTTTGTGCTTTTGGCAGCGGTTATGCTTTATATTTTCCCTGTAATCAACAGGATTAAAGGAATACAAGGTATTACATCAAGCAGTTTTTTCTTCAGCAGACTTGCCATATGGTTTGTTTTACTCACCGTATTTCTGTACAGCTTCTTTATTGAAAAAAATCCTTTTTTACTGAAAGAAGAGAGAAAGTATTCTTTGAGCTTCTATGTAAAGGCCGTCATCTGCCTGTATCTGATTTGTGCGGTCGGCGGGGCATTTCTGAATGCACTGATCCAGCTTTTGATCCAGGAAAAAACGAGTGGTAAACTGCTTCAGCTCACTTCAGTTTTTAAAAATAACTATTTTTTAATTATTTTTACATGCTTTACGGCCGGTGCTGTGGAAGAATTTCTGATGCGGGGTTATATACAGCCCAGAATAGAGAATATCTATAACAGTCCTCTTTTGGGGATACTCGTCTCGGCCATTCTGTTCGGGATCCTGCACAGCCCTTACGGAACAATAGGTCAGGTCGTTGTACCTTTCTTTATTGGAGTCGTTTTTGCTATGTTTTATCGACTATATTCAAATATTAAAATTATAATCATCTGTCATTTTATGATTGACTTTGTGTCTCTGATGATCATGAATTTTTTAGATATCAAACATTTATCTGCATTTTAACATTATGAAAATTGTAACATCACCTGCCAAATTAATGAACGTAGAAAACTCAACAGAACTGTTGAAATCCACTACCCCAAAATTCATTGAAGATGCAGCATTTATACAAACTTACTTAAAAGAAAAGTCTCCCAAATACCTCTCCGAACTGATGGAGATATCGCCTAAACTGGCTGATGAAAACTGGGAAAGAAACCAAAACTGGAAATCAAAACCCACTGCCAAAGAGTCTGCTCCCGCCCTATTCGCCTTTACCGGAGAAGTGTACAGGGGATTGGATGCTAAAACGCTGGATAAAGCAGCTGTAGATTATCTTCAGAAAAACCACAGAATGCTTTCCGGGCTGTACGGCCTTTTGAAACCTTCTGATAAAGTAATGCTTTACAGGCTGGAAATGGGGCGCCCTTTTAAATTCGATCAATATAAAAATCTCTATGAATTCTGGAGGGAGAAGATTACGGAACAGCTGAATTCTGAGATGAAAAAGGGAGAAATCCTGCTTCACCTTGCCAGCAATGAATACGGAAAAGTAATCGACAGAAAAAAATTAAATCACCAGATGGTTGATTTCGATTTTTACGAATTAAAAGACGGAAAATTAAAAACAATTGTAGTTTATACTAAACATGCCAGAGGACTTGTTGTACGATTCTGTGCCGAGACCAATGCTAAAACACTGGACGATGTAAAAGCCTTCAACTATGAAGGTTACAGGATTGATGAGGATAAATCGACAGATACAAAACTGGTTTTTACAAGATAGATGACAATCTCAGCATTCAAAAAACATTTCAAAACAGCACTTTCTGACCTTTATACTGAGTCGGAAAGTGTTTTCTTATCTTCGCTGCTGATACAGAAAATAGCAGGCTTTGACCGTTTTCAGCAAAGAAGGTTTTCCGAGCAGGAGCTTTTAACAGATGACGAACAACAACTTTACGGTTTTATTTCGGAATTGAAGACAGGCAGGCCTTATCAGCAGATCCTGGGAGAAACTGAATTTTACGGAATGAGATTCCTGGTGGATGAACATGTTCTGATCCCGCGTCCTGAAACTGAAGAGTTACTGGAAATAGCCATCCGGGAAATTCAAAGTTTGGCGGTTAATATTGAGGGGTTAAAGATTCTGGATATCGGAACGGGAAGCGGTGTAATCCCACTGGTACTGAAAAAGCACTTTCCGAAAGCTGAAGTTTCATCTGTAGATTTTTCTGAAAAAGCTTTGGAAACAGCCCGACGAAATGCTGCTTACCACCATCTGGAAGTTCATTTCATTCATGCTGACTATCTTCAGTTTGAACCGGCTGAAACTTACGATATCATTATTTCAAATCCTCCTTATATAGGCATTGATGAAGAAATTGACATTGCGGATTCTGTAAAAGAATTTGAACCTAAAATGGCCCTTTTCTCCCCCACTTCCGATGCCCTGGTCTTTTACAGAAAGATTGCAGAAGACTGTAAGGTGCATCTGAAAGATAACGGACTTTTATTTTTGGAAATCAATCAGAAATTAGGTCCTGAAACGTTAGCGCTATATTCTGATTTCTGTGATGCTCAATTGCTGAAGGATTTATCTGAGAATGAAAGGTTTATCTATGGAAGAAAATAAGTATATTTATTTCCATATCATTAATCCATGAAAATCTCCATTTAATGCACATTTTAATCGGTATTTCACTGGCTGGGCAGCTGATGTTCTGTAGAAAAATCTTCCGGATACTGTCAATGCTTACCACTATAAAGGATAATTCAACAGTTTTGTTTTGATGATAAAGGATCATAAGGCCGTATGGGGGGTGTCCTGCGCATTTCCCCGTGAGATAACTTTTTAAGATATAAAAACGATTCAATACTATTATGTTAATCAAATCGCACCACATCAACAATATCAAAATTGCGGAAGTCATTTCCGATGATATGATCATTCAGTCTGTTCAGGATGGGCTGGATATTCTGGGAGATATTTATTATCAGGGATTTGACAAGGTAATTCTTTATGAGAAAAATATAACTCCCGGTTTTTTCGATCTGAAAACAAAAATAGCAGGCGAAATACTGCAAAAATTCTCAAACTACCGCATCGGGCTGGCAATTGTAGGAGATTTCAGCAAATATAAAAGTAAAAGCATGAAAGATTTCATCTTTGAAAGCAATACAACGAAGCATATCAATTTTGTTGAGATGCTGGAGGCTGCTTTGGAAAACTTTTCCAAATAGAGATTGTTTTTAAGATATTCAAGCAGCAAAGATTTGCTTTACATTAATTTTAATGCTCCCGCTGATTTTTGCTTTTTTAAAATACCTGACTGCATCTTCAATGGCTTTATCTGCCGACTGGTATTGAACTCCGAGTTTTTCTACTGATTTTTGATTGCTGTAGTAGTTATGTACCTGAAGAGCTTTCATATTGGAAGTGCTAAGGCTTGTTTTTATCTTCAGTTTTCTCAGGATATCACCCGTTGCTCCCAAAAAGTTTAAAATAACATCCGGAACCGGGATCATAAGTGGGCTCTGATCAGTAATCCGGTTTATTTTGATGAAAAAATCCTTATAACTCAGATTCTCATGGGCCAGTATATATTTCTCACCATTTTTTCCTTTTTCAATAGCCTGCACTACCCCATGAGACACATCTTCAACATGGACAAAGTTTTTCCCTCCCTTGGGATAGAAGATCAGTTTCTTTTTCCAGGCCCAGAAAATAAGTCTCCCTGAGCTTGGTTTATTATCATAAGCGCCAATCATAAAGGCAGGATTCAGGATGACCACCTCAATATTCCGATTATTCTGTAAAAGATAATTTTCTGCCTCCAGTTTACTTTGCGCATACCAAGATTTTGTAAAAGGATATTTTTGAGGGATCATTTCATCTCCCGGCTGTTCTCTGCTTCCGTAGCCTAATGTATTGGCAGTGCTTATGAACAGGAATTTTCCTGCCCCACAGATTTGAGCATGGGTAAAAAGATTCACGGTCATATCATAATTTACTTTTTTATAGGCCTCATACCGAAACAGATTTTGCCTCGTTTCTGCAGCCATATGAATAAAGCAATCCACCCCTTTTAAAAATGAGGAAATATCGGCTGACAAATCTCCTTCAACCAGTTTCAGATTTTCGCTTTCTTCACCCAAATAACTGCTTTTCTTGCGCACCAAAGCAATAACAGAATAACCATCTTTTAATAATTTAATAATAACATTGGTTCCCAAAAGCCCGGAAGCTCCGGTTACAAAAACTTTTTTCATGCTTCTATTTCTTTTTTTATAGCCTGGGTCATCAGCGGAAGTTTTATCCATACCGGTAAAATTTTCATGATCAGCCAGCTGATTGGGTTGACCATAATTACGGAATCTTTTTTAAATAACTGATGAATACAGTACGATGCTACCTTATCTGGATTTAAAAGGGTCAGTTTTCCCAGAAAACCTTGTTTCTCGATTCTTCTGCAGACATCCTTATTGGTTTTCATGGCTCCGGGATTCACCACACTGACAAAAACATTGGTATCTTTCAGTTCTTCATACAATCCTCTTGAAAATGAATGGATGAAGGTTTTGGAAGCAGGATACACCGTTTTAAAACCTACCGGAGAAAAAGCGGCCATACTTGAAACATTTAAAATATATGCTTTGGGCTGTCTTAAAAGATTAGGAAGAAGCTGATGCGTGATGAGTGACGTAGCCGTTACATTGACCTGTAAAATCGTATTGATGTAATCCGAAGTAGCTTCTGTAAATTTTTTGGTTCCTCCAAGGCCGGCATTGTTGATCAGAATATGAATTTTAAAAGACTGATTAAGCCATTCTGTAAGCCTCATGACATTATCATGTATTGAAAGATCAACTTCATAATAATGCGTTTTCACGTGGTAATTCTCTGCAAGCTCTTCAGCCAGCTGTTTCAGATCCTGACCGGGAAGACTTACCAGGATTACATTAATGTTTTTCTTAGCCAGGTTTACAGCAAATGCCTTTCCCAGCCCCTGGCTGGCTCCCGTGACTACCGCATATGATTCTTTGGTATCCATAAACAAATTTTATGGTACAAATCTATCCTGTTCCTTCAGTTCTGATGTTCCGGATTATCTTAGTGAACCATTTCCTGCAAATGAGCAATAAAAAACATAACATTTTAAAATACAGCGATTTAAAAATACTCTAAAGTTAAGATTTATAAACCTGAACTTCATTTTTAAACTCAGAAGGAGTCTGTCCGGTCATTTTTTTAAAGGTAGTATTAAAAGATGTCTTGGAATTGAATCCTGATTCATAGGCTATTCCTAGGATGGAAAATTTAGACTCTGTATTTTTGAGAAGTGTTTTGGCATATTCAACCCGGTATCCGTTCACATACTGGAAAAAATTCTTTCCAAAGCCTGTATTGATCACATAAGACATGTAATGTGTGGAAACGGACAGCATTTCCGCCAGTTTGATAAGGTTCAGTTCACTGTCCAGATACGGGCGCCGGGTGGCCATAATACTTTCAAGCTGTGCTTTTATCTTTATTAATTCTTCATCGGAGATCAGCTTTTTCTTCACCTCTTCTTTCTCCGTCTCTTCATCAATAGAGATCAGTTCCCGGCGCTGTTTTTCTTCGAGAGGATAGATTTCTTTCTGCTTCAGCGAATAATAAGCTACCCAATAAATAACCAGCAAAAAAACTGCATTGATGAAGAAATTTAATGATGTCGGATCATAAAACAGGTTATAGATCACATAAATTATATTGACGATGAAAAGTACCACGATAATGTACTCCAGCCAATTCAGATTAATCCCTTCGGTATTGGAAGAGAACTGCTGGATTTTCTTTTGGTGTCTTCTGATGATAATATAGGAAAGTCCCGTATAAAACAGGGCCTGGACCAGGATCAGGATTACACTCAGATATTCAAACGGATTGGAATAGCCCAGCTCCGCACACAACAGACAGAGGAGAAAAGCTACAGGAAGCAGCAGAAATTTAAGATCCGTGCCTTTAAATACAAAGGAAGGATTGGTATAGAATAATACACTGAAATAAAATACAATCGGGGTCAGAAACTGTACAAACCGGACTACAAGCAGGGAATGAAATTCTACAGTGGAACCTGTCACCAGGAGCAGCACCTCATCCATCCAGAAAGTAGACCACAGGAATAAAAAGATCCCGAACCAGAAATTGGCTTTCCTGTTTACTTTCAAAGGATTGGCCAGCTTTAGCAGAGAAAGCAAAACCAATGAACCATAGATAAGTATCACGATGAAACTGTTTAATTCTGATGTGTTCATTGGTTTTGATATTTTAAGTAAAAATAATCTTTTATCCTATTCGTTTCCTTATAAAAATCTCATAGGCTAAATAAACTAAAGGTAACGACATAATCCCTATATAAAGCCCATTATGAATTGCTCTGTCGGGAGCATTCACAACAGCGTATACTAATCCCAGAAATGCACCTCCTAAATGAGCAGCATGCCCGATATTGTCATGAGGTCTCGGATTCAGCATCATATATACGGAGTATCCAAAGTACAATAACCCAAAAATATATCCGGGAACTGCAATTGGAATGAAGAAAATATAGATTCCGATATCAGGGATCAATGCTATAGAAGCAAAAAGAATTCCTGAAACTCCTCCACTTGCTCCTACCGCAGAATACCAAGGCTGCTTTTGGTAAATATAAAGAGAAAGGAAGTTTCCCAGCAGAATGGATCCCAGATATACAATAATAAATCCTATGCTTCCAAACCCCTGCATTACAATAGGACCAAAGAAATATAAGGTCAGCATATTAAACACCAGGTGCATGATATCGGCATGTAAAAATCCCGATGAAAGAAGGCGGATGTATTCTTTTCTGTGGAGGATTGCCCCCACACTGAATTTATATTTCTCAGTAATCGCAGGATTATTAAAAGCGATGAAGCTAATAATGGCTGTGATGACAATAAATGCTATTAAAATATTCATATTTTTTAATTTTCAGGTCCATCACTCTGGAACAGATCACCAATAATTCCTCCGTCATCATCCAAATCTGCTGTTTGCTCGGGTTCTTCGTAGGTTTCGGGTTCTTCTTCCACAGGTTCCGGAATGGTAATATTGATGGTTTTTACTTTAAATTTCGTAAACTGGTTTCCTATTGCCTTTATTCCTTTTACCGTTATAAATTCATCGATATTGACCGTTTCAGGCTCACGTTCTTTTCCTTTATCTTTGGCAAAAATAATCTCTGCCGTGGCATCATTCGCCACAATCACATTTTCAATGAATGACTTCGGATGCTCAGACGGCATGAAGGTCTGCACATTGGTTGTGTTTTCCAGCAGGAATCTCTTGATAAAGTAGATATCTTTTTCTCCATCATAATAGATGCAGGTGATGGGTTGCTCAGGTCTCCATTTTTCAAGCACCAGGTACTCGTCATCGAAACGGTTTCCCAGATCAAAAGAAACAAGCTTTACTTCGCCATTGGTATTAATGGTCAGAATTTTATCATCACCTTTAAAGCTTCCTAATAAGGTTCCTCTTACATCGGCATTCAGTCTTCTTACCGTATCATCAAACCAAATCTTTCTCGGCGCCAGGGTAGAAACTCCTTCTTCCTTCATATCTACCTTTTTCACGGCATATTTGGTTACCAGATTTCCCTTGGAATCACGTCCTTTGATCGCCAGCTCAGAAAAATTGATATCCATTTTATTCTTTCTGATTCTTGGATTCGGTTTTAAAAGTACCGTTACCGTTTCTGCTTCTCCATTAGGATTTGCAGAAAAATAAAGCATTTCTGATCCTTTTTTATCTGAAGCCAATGGATAATCGGTATTTCGGGTTACTCCGGTTACAGAGAAACGTTTCATATAATAAGGTCCTTCTCTCCCTTCACGGTAGATCATATTATAGACCGTTCTTTTATCATTTTTCTTCCAGACAGCAACGTAGAGAAGATCTTTTCCGATAAACGTTTTTGCTTCCACCTTTACCACTTTCATACTTCCGTCTTTTCTGAAAGTAATGATATCATCAATATCCGAACAGTCGAACATATACTGATCTTTTTTCAGAGAGGTTCCTATGAATCCTTCTTCAAAATTGGCATAGAATTTTTCATTGGCAACCGCTACTTTTGTAGCATCAATCGTATCAAAGATTCTAAGCTCTGTTTTTCTCTGCTTGTCTTTCCCGTATTTTTTCTGGATATTTAAATAATAGTCAATAGCATAGGCTACCAGATTCGCCAGATTGTATTTTACCTGTTCTATTTTACCTTCAAGAGCGGCTATATTTTCTTTAAATTTATCTAAATCGAATCTTGAAATTCTCTTGATTCTGATCTCGGTTAATTTTAAAATATCTTCCTCTGTCACGGCTCTCAGGAGATGTCCGGTATGAGGTTTTAATCCTTTGGCAATGGTTTTCAATACCTCTTCCCAGGTTTTTACTTCTTCGATGTCATGATAAATCCTGTTTTCGATAAAAATTCTTTCCAGTGAAGAGAAATGCCAGCTTTCCTGAAGCTCGTGAAGTTCAATCTCAAGTTCTTTTTTCAATAAGGAAACAGTATGATCCGTATTCATTCTGAGAATCTCGGAAACATTCATGAACATTGGCTTGTCTCCCACAATCACACAGGCATTGGGTGAAATCGTCACCTGGCAGTCCGTAAATGCGTACAGGGCATCAATGGTTTTATCCGGAGACACATCATGATGAATGTGGATCAGAATTTCAACCTTATCGGAGGTATTATCTTCAATCTTTTTGATTTTGATCTTCCCTTTCTCATTGGCTTTGAGGATAGAATCGATAAGATCACTGGTGGTCTTGGAATAAGGAAGCTCAGAAATGACCAGCAAATGCTTATCAGTCTGTGTAATTTTGGCTCTTGCTCTTACTTTCCCACCTCTGTGGCCGTCATTATATTCTGAAACATCCAGGTAACCGGCAGTTAAAAAGTCCGGGAACAGTTCGAATTTCTTTCCTTTCAGATAGGCTACAGAAGCGTTGATCAGTTCATTAAAGTTGTGAGGAAGTATTTTTGTAGAAAGTCCTACCCCAATTCCTTCCACTCCCTGGGCTAAAAGCAACGGGAATTTTACCGGAAGATCAATGGGTTCATTATTTCTACCGTCGTAGGATTTGGTCCACTCAGTTGTTTTGGGGTTGAAAACCACTTCGAGGGCGAAAGGCGTTAATCTGGCTTCAATATACCTTGCAGCAGCAGCAGAATCCCCTGTATAGATATTTCCCCAGTTTCCCTGGGTATCTATCAGTAATTCTTTCTGCCCGATCTGTACCATAGCATCTGTAATGGAAGCATCTCCGTGCGGGTGGTATTTCATCGTATTTCCTACGATATTAGCCACTTTATTGTACCGGCCATCTTCCAGCTCCCTCATAGAGTGCATGATTCTTCGCTGAACAGGTTTCAGCCCGTCATACACCGAAGGGATAGCTCTATCCAGAATTACATAGGAAGCATAATCCAGAAACCAGTCTTTATAAAGACCTGAAACTTTCTTTAAGCTTTCGCCCTCATGCGAATATTCTTCTGTCATCTATTTTTTTAATCTTTTTTCTCTTTATTAGCTTTTACTACTTTATTCAGAGAGAGTTTTAAATCATTTACTTCTTTTCTGGTCAAATAAGAGATCTGGTACTTCAGTACGGTAGAACCACTGTTCTTACTTGAAACGGTAATATATAGTCTTTTGATAAAGAATATAGTGACTATGTCATATTTTACCAGCTTATACTTTGGAAATTCATCATAAAGAGGCTTATTTAAAAAAGGAATGATATTCCTGTTCTTAAAATTCAGCGCTTCTCCGTCACTGTCATACTCAAAAATCTGTCTTCCATTGAGATGAAAGGCTACCAACATCAAAACAGGAACAACAATGAGCAAATAGCTTTCACTTCCCAACGTATTAAATCTGTACTTATTTGCTAAAAATCCAACGGTTCCCAACGAGGTCATCATCAGCAGCGATGTATTGATAAAGTTATATACTGATGTTTTGTTACGGTTACTTAGTCTCATTTGATTGTCAAGTTTATCTTCAGTTTATCAGCTGTTTATTTCATCCAAAGCTTCTTTTTTATCAATATCAGTATCGTCTTCCACCACCAGATTTTCAAGAATAAAGGTTTGCCTGTCCGGTGTATTTTTTCCCATATAAAACTCTAAAAGCTGGTCTATGGTCTGATCTTTTCCTACCACTACAGGCTCCAAACGAATATCTTTTCCAATAAAATGTTTAAATTCATCCGGAGAGATCTCTCCCAGTCCTTTAAATCGGGTTATTTCAGGATTTTTTCCAAGTTCATTCAGGGCTTTTATTCTTTCTGCCTCAGAATAGCAGTATCTTGTTTCCTTTTTATTTCTTACCCTGAATAATGGGGTCTGAAGAATATAAAGGTGGTTGTTTTTGATCAGGTCAGGGAAAAACTGCAGAAAAAATGTGATCATCAGTAAACGGATGTGCATCCCGTCGACATCGGCATCGGTTGCAATAATGACCTGGTTGTACCTTAGATCCTCAAGACTTTCTTCAATATTTAAAGCAGCTTGCAGCAAGTTAAATTCTTCATTTTCATAGACCACTTTTTTGGTCAGTCCGTAGCAGTTCAAAGGTTTCCCTTTCAGTGAAAATACAGCCTGGGTTTCTACATCCCTTGATTTGGTGATGGATCCTGATGCAGAGTCTCCCTCGGTAATGAAAATCTGGGTATCCCCTTTTCTTTCCGCTTTCTGATCGTTATAATGCTGCCGGCAGTCCCGAAGTTTTTTATTGTGAAGAGAAACTTTTTTAGCTCTTTCCCTTGCCAGTTTCTGAATTCCGGAAAGCTCTTTCCGTTCTCTTTCAGAAACCAATATTTTTCTTTGGATGGCTTCCGCTATTTCAGGATTTTTATGCAGGAAATTATCCAGTTTGCTTTTCAGGAAATCAATAATAAAGGTTCGTACCGTAGGGCCGTTCGGGCCCATATCGTTAGATCCCAGTTTTGTTTTGGTCTGAGATTCGAAAACCGGTTCTTCTACATTGATGGAGATCGCAGCAATAATAGACTTCCTGATATCAGAAGCATCAAAATTTTTATTGAAAAACTCCCGGATCGTTTTCACGTAGGCTTCCCGGAAAGCATTAAGATGGGTTCCTCCCTGTGTCGTATTCTGTCCGTTGACAAACGAAAAATAAGTTTCCGTCTGGGATTTATCCGAATGGGTAATGGCTACTTCAATATCATTATCTTTCAAATGAACGATCGGATATAGGATATCGCTTTCCAGCTCTTCTTCCAAAAGATCTTTCAGTCCGTTTTCGGAAAAATAAGTTTCCCCGTTGAAAAGAATTTTTAGTCCGGGATTCAGGTAGGCATAGTTACGGAGCATTCTTTCGATATACTCTTTTCTGTATTTAAAATGCAGGAATATCTCTCCATCGGGGATGAAGGAAATTTCCGTACCATTTCTGTCAGAAGTATCCTTTTCATCAAAGTTTTCTTTAATGATCCCGCGGGAAAACTCGGCCATTTTCATTTTACCATCCCGGAAAGAACGTACCCTGAAATAGTCTGAAAGGGCATTGACGGCCTTGGTACCCACCCCGTTCAGTCCTACTGATTTTTTGAACGCCTTACTGTCGTATTTACCTCCGGTATTCATTTTGGAAACGGCATCTACGACCTTTCCCAAAGGAATTCCACGGCCAAAGTCACGGACGGTAACTTTGCCGTCGTCCAGCTTTATTTCAATTCTTTTACCAGATTTCATCCGGAACTCATCAATGGAGTTGTCCAGGATTTCTTTAAGCAGAATATAAATCCCGTCATCAGCAGAAGAGCCATCTCCCAGCTTCCCGATGTACATGCCGGGGCGCAGACGGATATGTTCCTGCCAATCGAGGGTTCTGATATTATCTTCGGAGTAGGTTGGATGTATTTCTTGTGACATATATGATTTCAGCAAACATACAAAAGTACGAAATTGTACAAAATTATCCGAATTTCGGAAGTCATTTTTTCCCAACTTTTATCCTCCAGCCAAACCGTATTCTGCATCCGTGTTATGCAAATCGGATGATAGTCATCACAAGTATTTAAATTTTAAAATAAATTTTCAGTAAATATACATCAAAGATTAATAACAGGTAAAACGGTTGTAAATAAAGGCTTTACAGCCGTTTTATGATTTTTTGGTAATGAGGTAAAAAGCAGTAAAAAGCGAGGTTTGGCAAAAGTAAGGTTACTAAAACGTTACTTTTGAAAACAGAAAAAACATATTTAAAATACTGTATTTCAGCTTTCTGCATAGTTTTTCATATTGTTCCGTAGCTCACATAGGTTTAATTTTATCATTAAGAATTGTGAGTATGGAAACGACAAAAAAATCAACGTTTAAGGTATTGTTCTACTTTAAAAATAATGCCCCAAAAAAGAACGGAAAGGTTACGGTTATGTGCAGGATTACCGTAAACGGCAAGCAGTCTGCATTCAGTACCAAGTTGGATATTTCCGCAACAAATTGGAATTTGAAGTACGGCAGGGTTTTAGGAAAGAGCCGAGAAGCCCAGGTAAAGCTGTTAAACGCTAATTTTTCGGATAAAAAAGCATCTGCATACCTCTACAAATTGGAAAAACAGACATTAGAAATGAAAGAACTATTGCTAAAAGTTGTTAACCTAACCGCAGAATTTGAAAAGAAATATCTAAATAAAGAGTGAAGTTATGATTGCAAAAATCGGAAAGGGAAGCAATATATACGGAGCGATTTTGTACAATCAGCAGAAAGTGGACAACGAGAATGGAACAGTTTTGTTGCTGAACAAGATACCCTATACATTAGACGGCAGGTATTCTGTAGCTTATTTTAATCAATGCTTTGAACCGTATCTGTCTGCAAATATTAAAACGGAAAAGACGGTTGGGCATATATCGCTGAACCCAGATCCTGCGGATAAGGTCAGCGATGAGCAGTTTACTGAAATGGCTCACGTTTATATGGAACGTATGGGCTACGGTAATCAGCCTTATATCGTTTTCAAACATACGGATATTGATAGAACGCACATTCATATCGTTTCGACTTGTATTAACGGAAAGAAAATCCCCGATGATTACGACCATCCACGCTCAATGGCAATCTGTCGGGTCTTGGAAACGAAATATAACCTGAACAAAGCAACCGAACAGGAACAGAAACAAACCGATAAGATTTTTAAGCCTGTACATCATAAAAATGGAGATATAAAGAGCCAAATTGCTTCGGTAGTACGGCATCTGCCGAAGTATTACAGCTTTTCGACTATGGGAAGCTACAATGCTTTATTGTCGCTGTTCAACATTACAGCAGAAGAAGTCAAAGGCGAGCGGAACGGACAGACCGTAAATGGTTTGGTATATGTAGCATTGGATGAAAACGGAAATAAAGTAAGCAACCCTTTCAAAGCATCGCTTTTCGGCAAAGATGCAGGCGTGGCACAACTGCAAAAACACTTTGAACAGTCCAAAGAAAAAATGAAAGTTAACCCTACAAGGTCTGTATTAAAGAATATCATTGAATTGGCTATGCACACGACAAGCAATGAAACGGATTTTAGAAAGCAACTGACCGAGCAGGGCATCAATACCGTTGTCCGCAGGAACGACAGCGGACGGATTTACGGCATCACGTTCATCGACCACGAAAGCCGTAGCGTTTGGAACGGTTCGGCTTTAGATAGAAGCCTGTCAGCAAATGTGTTTGAGGATTGGTGGAACAACGGAAATAAACCCGAATTGAAGATACAGGACAGCCCTGTTTCCACTATGAACGTAATAGACCACCAACCGACAAAAGACCTTTTTGAGTTTATTTCGCAGGAACATTCTCAAAATACTGATTTAGGATTGTTCAGCCTGTTACCCGATGCACTGGGCGTGGATTATGAAGAAGAACAGTTTGCCAACCGAATGAAGAAAAAGAAGAAAAGGAGACGTTTGTGAAAGAATTCAAAGATGGATAAGCTATCCGTTTCTGTACTTTTTCCCCCAATGTCTTAACGTTACCAATACGCTTTCAAGACTTTTCCCTTTTTCGCTAATACTGTATTCAACTCTTGGGGGAATTTCCCGATAATCCGTTCGGATAATAAGACCGTCTTCTTGAAGTTCTTTGAGTTGCTTAATCAACATTCTCTCCGTAATGTTTTTGAGTTTTCCTTTTATTTCTGAATACCGCAATGTTTCATGATCCAGTAACGAGGCTAAAATACCGACTTTCCATCTGCCACCGATAATAGATAAGGTATAGAACATACCACAGTTTTCTACCAAGTCTATTTCATTCAGAAAGTTGGTTGAGTTTTTCTTTCGCATAATCACATCATATGTACATACAATTTTGTAGGTACTTGTTTAGTGCAAAGGTATAAAATACTTTTGTCCTAACGTAAAATAAAAAATGGAATAACATGAAACAAAAGGTATGGCTTATTACAGGCGTGTCAAAGGGTTTGGGTAGAGAAATTGCGAAGCAGGTCGCTTGTACAGGCGATATAGTTATCGGAACTGTACGAAATGAGAAAGACAAAGTAGCCTTTGAAAACAGCATAGATGCAAAGGCACTCATCATTGATTTAGCTGAAACAGAACAAATTCCAACGCTTATAACCTCAATTGTCAAGGAACACGGACGAATTGATGTGTTGGTGAATAATGCAGGTTTTGGTGCTTTCGGAATGATTGAGGAATTTGATAAGGAAGAAATTATCAATCAGTTCAATGTAAATTTTATCGCAGTGTGGAAACTTTGCCAAGCGGTACTTCCATATATGAGGGATAACGGTCACGGGACGATTGTCCAAATATCTTCCCGTACAGGGATTATGGCAGGAATTGGAAATGGTATCTATGCTTCGAGCAAATTTGCATTAGAGGGAATGAGCGAAGCGTTGAAGCAGGAGGTCGAACCTTTCGGTATTAAAGTAATGTTGGCAGAACTCGGGGCTTTAAGAACAGATTTCTTTGGAGCGTCTATTAGATATGCTAAAAACAATTTGTCTCCCTATGCCGAAAAATTGGATGACATCAGAACCAATACAAAAAAACTTAACGGTAAACAATCGGGCAACCCAATTAAAGTGGCACAGGTTATTATTGAAGCCGTAAACAACGATGTTCCCACTTTTCGTCTGCCATTAACAGCAGGAACAATTGACACAATGAAAGCAAAGATTGCAGAATTTCAAAACTGTATTGCTTTGACCGAAAACATTGCAAGAAGCATAGATTATTAATCATATAAATAAGATACAATAATGAACATTTCTTTTAGGACGATTGCGTACTGGCTATGCTATATAGGGTATTTATATATCATTGCGCCATCAGCAATAAAAAAAATCATACAACATTCAGGAATGATGCAAAGTATGCAATCGCTGGGTTTTGACAAAACTTGGACGATAGCTATTGGCATAGCTGAAATCATAGGTGTGCTGCTTGTTATTGCAGGGTTATACAAATCGCAACTCCGAACATTGGGCATTTTGCTTTTATTTCCCTTTGCCATTGGAGCGTTTACAACGCATATGGCACATCAGGAGTATTATCACTTTTATAATTCGCTGACAATGTGTTTTCTCTCTTTCATTTTAGTATGCCTTGACGGACGGGTTAAGATAGACCTGTCACAAATTGTAAAAGAAGTAAAATGAAGCATCACGAAAAATTACCCATAATTTCTCTTTTAGCACTTACCGTCTCTGGTTTTATTGCTATAATAACCGAAACATTGCCAGCAGGGTTGCTTCCTCAAATAAGCAGTGGTATTGGGGTTTCGGAAGCTTATGCTGGTCAGTTCATTACTTTATATGCATTGGGGTCGGTATTGTCAGCCATTCCCGTAATCAGTTGGACGAGGAACTGGAATAGAAAACCGTTGCTTTTAGTGGCAGTCGCAGGTTTTTTCGTTTTCAATTTGACCACTTTTTTCTTGCAGTCGTATTACCTTTTATTGGCTGTCCGTTTTATGGCAGGAGTAAGTGCAGGTATAATCTGGGGATTGCTAACAGGCTACACTATACGAATGGTTAGTCCGAAATTAGCAGGAAAAGCCTTAGCTATTGTTGGAGTAGGTCAGCCAATTGCTTTGTCTTTGGGTGTGCCATTAGCCACTTGGTTAGGTGGCGCGATTGGTTGGGCAACTATTTTCTTAATCATTGCAATACTGTCCTTAATCGTATTGTTTTGGATTATTTTCTTAGTTCCCGACTTTTCGGTAGAACAAAAAACAGAAAGTACACCATTTAATGCCGTTTTTTCAAACAAGAAAATTCAAAAGATATTATTCATAACATTATTTTGGATTTTAGCCCACAATTTATTGTACACTTATATTGCTCCATATCTAACTGCAAAGGATTTGGTAAACCAAATTGATTGGATATTGCTTTTGTTCGGTGTATTTTCCATACTCGGAATTTGGTTGACAGGATTATGGATAGACAAGCATTTACAAAAATTAGTTATTATCAATTTAGGTCTATTCGTGTTTGCAGGAGTTTTACTTTGGTTCGGAAATTCCAATTCTATCGTTATTTTAATGGGTATAGCAATGTGGGGCTATTCTTTTGGTGGGGCTCCGATATTATTGCAAAAAGATTTGGCTGATGTTGCCCAAGAAAATGTAGATATAGCCCAATCAATATTCGTTACAATATTTAATCTTGCTGTGGCAGGAGGAGGTCTTTTAGGTGGTTTGTTATTAGAATATTGGGGAGTAAATTATATTGTTATTGTATTGATAGCACTAACCTTGGTGGCATTAGGAACAGTAGGTTTTAAAAGAACATACATTAAAAAACTTTAACCTAAGTAGTAGGAAAATTTGACGGACTTATTTTTTTCATAACCAAACTAGACATATGGTCAATCTTAAACCAATTGAATGAAAACAGAACAAACAAAAATAACAGCCGTAGCATCGTTGCTTACAAGTGCAATCATCATCGGGTTTTCGTATGTAGTGCTGAAAACAGGACTAAAATACGCTTCGCCTTTTACGGTACTGATTGACAGGCTTGTGATTGCTGTACTTGTTATTTTACTTTTAAAGGAAACTTTCTGTTTCAGAATTTCGGCATAAAACACATCACATCTTCAGAGGCTTCTATCATTTATTCGCTTATTCCTATCTTCACTACAATCACTTCGGCAATAGTGCTGAAAGAAAGAACAACAGGATTGCAGAAATTCGGGATTTTGCTTTCGTTTGGTGGAATGGCTTATATTTCTTTTCATTCGTTCAGCGGATTTTCAGAAAGTGCAACAGGTTATCTGCTGATATTTTGTTCCTTGCTCTCAATGGTATTTTATTATGTATTCCTGAAAAAGAGCGTAGCCAAAATATCGCCTATCAGTATTACCTATTACCTTATTTTATTTGCCGTATTATCGTCAGTAGTGGTGTATTTTGGGTGGGAGCTTATCAATTTTCAGACATTACCCGATTTACACCGATTGGAAAATTACGGTTACATTTTGGCAGTCCTGTATTTGGGTATCTTATCTACGCTTGGTACATCTTTGTTTACTTCGATAGGCATTAAGAATTTATCTGCCGCACAAACCTCAATTTTCAACAACATAAGTCCGTTTTTCGGCATTTTGGCAGGAGTGCTGGTAATGGACGATATATTGCAAACATATCAGATTATCGGTGCGGTCTCCATATTCACAGGAATGTTTATCAGCTTGAAATATACGGTAAAGGGATAGGATATAATGAAACTTTTAAAAAACATATAGTTATGCAGATATTAAATAATTTAAAATGGAGGTATGCAACCAAAAAATTTGATGCAGATAAAAAAATCAGCGACAAACAACTTTCCTGTCTGAAAGAAGCTGTACGCCTGTCTGTATCATCCTATGGCTTGCAATTGTACAAAGTATTGATAGTATCAGACCCCGAAATAAAGAAACAGTTACAACCTCTTTGTTGGCAACAAAGCCAAATTGCAGACTGTTCACACCTGTTTATTTTTTGCAGTTACAAAAACTATAACGATAATGATGTGGACGATTATATTAAACTTGTAACTACGGAACAAGGACTTGAATACGTGACACTTGAAGGCTACGGTGCTTTTATCAAAGGTAAAGTTTCGGAAAAAACAGCTATGGAGCAAACCGCTTGGCTCGAACGGCAACCTTATTTGGCAGTTTCAAACCTAATAATGGCTTGTGCAGAACAACAGATAGACACCTGTCCAATGGAGGGTTTTACTACAGAAGATATAAACCGTTTTTTTCACTTAAATAGTAAAAACCTGAATGCAGTTGTAATGGTAGCCGTTGGGTACAGGTCGAAAGATGATATAGCACAATATAGGAAAAAAGTCAGAAAAACAGAAGCGGATTTATTTGAAATTGTAGGAGGTTGAAATAACAGTTTTGGTATTTCTGCAATAGGGAAGATTTATATTAGAAAAGAAGTACAATAAACAAACTAACGGAAATGACGTTTTCATTAAATCATATTACCCCGGAGATACAGCAAAAAGAAAACGCAATTTCGCTGTCTGCTCTTAATATCATTGATGAAGCGTATCAAATGACCATATACCTGCAAGAATATTTGGGGTCGATAAGGGAGGATGTTACAAAACAAGGTTTTAAAAACCATTGGGAAGAAATCAATTTCTTTCGTAACATTAGACCGTATATCCTCTCAAAGCTCATATACCACAATAAGATATTTCGTATGCAGACAGCTTGTCCTATTGACGGAGGGAAAATGTATGCCAGTTATTTTTCAGAGCAATTACAGGAGCTGAAACAGGAATACAGGGAACATATCTACAATTCAGATTTTTACAGATATTATCGTTCAGGAAGAACCGATCGTGATGAAACCTATTTTAGACTAGGCAACATCAATCTTCATGATGGTCTGAATAGTTTCGTCTTTGAAATTGCCCGCTGTTTTCAACCTATTATGACAACAAAGTGGCTCGTATAATAGCCAATGAATTACTCTATACCTACATACTCCAAAAAATCAACGATGATGAAATAGCAAGCTCTCTTTCTGCAAGGGATATTACATCTGATGGTATTCTTTGGACGGATACCAAAAATGCCCTGATAGAATTGATTTATGCGCTGTATGCGAATGGTTCTGTTTCCTACGGTAAAATAGGAATACGAAAAATCAGTTTTGTCTTAGAAAAACTGTTTCAGATTACTTTAGGAGATCTGCATAATTCTTTTCATCGAATGAAATATCGTGCTGGTTCCCGAACCGCATTTTTAGACCAACTGAAATCTTCTTTGGAAGAATATATGGACAAGGATTTATAGAGGTATCAAAAACAAACAAAAAGGGAAGAGCAAGATAAGGTTTGCCCTATTTACCCAACTTAGATAGGGCTTTTATTAAGCCCTATTTTTTACCCTGTTGCATCTAAAGTAATAGTCAGGTATTAAAAATATTTGTAAGGATTTGAAAAAAATAAATTTTGTACATTTGCTATGAGCTAACGGAAACACGTTGAAAAACAAAGCAATAAGCACCGTTACCAAATCGTTACCTGACTTTTTTGATAATCTTTATAAAAGCTTAGTATTCAACCAATACAGCTTTTCCCTGAAAACTTTAAAATAAATTGTCATACGAAGCATCAGCCTTTAAAGGAAAAGGCGGTGTATGCCCTGCTAAAATGTGGTATTTAAACAGCCGCATTCCTTTTTTCCAACTGCCCAATGATATTCTTAAGCATCGCGGGAACAATCAGCTGATGAAAAGGACGGACAGGTAAGAAATATAAAATTCCGAGCCAGTTATGAAATTTCACCGTCGTTGAAATCGTCAGTGAGTTTTCAGTGCCTGCATTTTTATCAAATAAGAGGGAGATCCGGAAATCCAAATGCTTGTCATCCTCCCCAAGGATAATTTCGTTTTCAGTTTTATCAAATACCTTAAAAAGACCGACACGCTCTCCCACTTCACATGTAAACTCTTCTGCATTTTGGGTGCGGCAGGTTTCAGCTCCCGTTTTTAAACCCAGTAAACCCACTACTTTATTTCTGAATGCAAACATTTTCTTTCCCCATTGAGGCCCGCTTGTAAAGAAAGCTTTTCCAATATCAGCAATCTCTGTTTTCTGTCCGTTTCCAGGTAGTATTCCTGCAAAACTGTCTGCATAATCAAAACCGTTTTTTTCCCTGGATAAAACAGATTTTTCAGGAAACTCAATTTTTTTAACTTTCATATTCATAGGTATTAATGTAACAAATGTAGGCAACTTTCAAAACAATTAAAAGTTTTTTTAAACAAATGTTTATTTAATTTTTTCCTGTGAATTTTTATTTGTCATTGGTAGATCGTCTTAAATATTTCATTAAATTCGGTATCCATAAAATCTTTGTTATTTATGATACAACTTCCTTTATCAAAGCTTTCCAATGTGGGAACTACTATTTTCAGCCAAATGACCCAGCTGGCCAATGAAAACGAGGCTATCAACCTGTCACAGGGGTTTCCTGACTTCATGCCTGATATGGAGCTTTTGAACCATGCAGATCATTTTATTAAGAAAGGTTTTAATCAATATGCCCCATTGGGAGGAATGATGGGTCTGAAGGAGGAGATTGCCCGTAAAATTGAAAACAGCCATCAGTCTGCCTATCATCCTGATTCAGAAATAACTGTGACTGCAGGAGGAACTCAGGCTATTTTCACGGCCATCGCGGCATTTGTTAAAAAAGAAGATGAAGTCATTATTTTCGAACCCGCTTATGATTGTTATGAACCTACTGTAGAACTCTTCGGTGGCATTGTCAGACGTTTCGAAATGAAGTCTCCCGACTATGAAATTGATTGGAATGCCGTAAAAAATTTGGTCAGCGATAAAACCAAAATGATTATTCTCAACAACCCGAACAACCCTTCAGGGAAGATCCTGAAAGAGCATGATATCCGGGAGCTGATCCAGATTGTAAAAGGCACATCCATTCTTATTTTAAGTGATGAAGTGTATGAAAATATTGTTTTTGACGGAAAACAGCACTTAAGCATCTGCAAATATCCTGAGCTGAAAGAAAGAAGCCTTCTGGTAGCTTCTTTCGGCAAGCTCTTCCATGTCACAGGCTGGAAAGTGGGGTATTGCGCGGCCCCGAAAAACCTGACAGATGAGTTCAGAAAGGTTCACCAGTTCAATGTTTTCTGCGTAAACACTCCTATTCAGCTGGCTCTGGCTGAGTACATGAAAAATGATGAGCACTACACCTATCTCAGTCAGTTTTTCCAGGAAAAAAGAGATTTTTTGAGAAAAGGCCTTTCCGGGACTTCTTTTGAGCTCTTGGATTGTGAAGGAACCTATTTTCAGGCTGTGAAATACAATAAGATTTCAGATAAAAATGATTTTGATTTTGCTACCGAACTTACCATTAATCATAAAGTAGCCAGTGTTCCTTTCTCTTCATTTTATAAAAATAAATTGAACGAAAATGTGATCAGGCTTTGTTTTGCTAAAAAGCAGGAAACATTGGAAAAGGCCATTGAAAACCTTTCAAAACTTTAATTTTCTATTCCAAAAAATTGTTGGCCGCAAAATGTCAGGCTGCAGGTCTTCCCGGGATAGCTGATCATTTTTTCCTAAATAAGTGATTTATTATTCATATTTTTATATATTCGTAATAACCAATACGTTAAACGAAAACTATGAAAAAACAAAATTTAGAAAAAGGAAAAAAACTGACTAAGAATGAGCTAACATTCATCACCGGAGGCCTTGGTAATGTAAGGTGTACAACCTCTCCCGGACATTGTAAATATATCGGCCCGGGCTGTGCAGAACCGGAATGTCAGCTTCCTATCCCGGTTGATCCTATTGAAATTATTGAGCCCGGTGTTTTATAACAATACAGCAAAGAACCAACGATATCACGTTGGTTCTTCTATTTTTGTACTAAAGAAGTTGTCTAAGCTTTATTTTGTCAGTCCTGTTTATCGTCTCAAATCTTATAAAAACATTCCTCCGGAAACCTCAATCCTTTGTCCGGTGATCCATCCTGCCTCTTCAGTACACAGGAAAGCCACTACTCCACCGATGTCATCAGGAAGACCTACTCTTCCCAACGCAGTGGCACCGGCTACTGTAGCATTGATTTCTTTATTATCTCTCACTCTTCCGCCGCCAAAATCGGTGTCAATAGCTCCCGGAGCAACAACATTAGCTTTGATTTTTCTTGCTCCCAGCTCTTTAGCCATATACCTGGTAAGCATTTCCACCCCGGCTTTTATTGAGCCATACACAGATGATCCGGGGGTAGCAAACCTTGCGAGTCCCGAAGAAATATTGATAATTCCACCCCCATCATTGATAAACGGCAGGAGTTTCTGTGTTAAGAAAAACACCCCCTTGAAATGAATATCAACAATATCATCCATCTGATCTTCCGTAACTTCTGTAATCGGTGAATATAAAGCTGTCCCCGCATTATTGACAAGATAATCAATATTTGGGCTTCCGGTATTTTGCTGTATATGGCCGGTAACTTCTTTCACGAATCCGTCAAAACTTTTACGGTCTTTTGTATCCAGCTGAAAGGCAGCCGCATTTCTGCCCATCGCTTTGATTTCACTCACTACCGCTTCAGCTTCCTCTTTATTACTTCTGTACGTGATGATCACATCTAAGCCTTTTTGAGCAATTTTAAGCGCTGAATTTTTTCCCAATCCCCGGTTTCCTCCGGTGACCAATGCAATATTTGTTTTTGTGTCCATTTTATTTTGATTATTTTGATGCTGCAAAGTTGAGCTATTTTCAGAATGAGATCCTTGCTAGAATCAATCTGAAATTTGTAAAATTCAAATCATGAACGGAATTCGAGTGGTGCAAAGGTTGTTTTCCTTTTAAAAAAGTTTGAAAAATGAGCGATTTCCTCAAAGCCCAAAGCATAAGAAATTTCAGAGACATTCCATTTGGTTTGTTTTAAAAGGATTTTAGCTTCCTGGATAATACGGTCAGCAATAAACTCTGTGGTTGTTTTTCCCGTGCTTTCTTTGAGTTTTTTATTCAGATAATTAACATGAACAGCCAGTCTGTCCGCATAATCCTTCGCCGTTTTCAGCTTCAGTCTTTGTTCTGAAGATTCTATCGGAAACTGTCTCTCCAATAATTCTATAAATAAAGAAACTACCCGTATAGAAGCATCATTCGAGGTTGAAATCTTAGTTGCCGGCTGCAGCTTCTGCCCATAGTGAACAAGCTCCTGGACGTAATTTCGAATCAGGTCATATTTAAAGAGATAATCTGAGCCGATTTCTTTTTTTATTTTCTTAAAAAGTACTTCAATCTCACCGGCCAGTTCATCATCAATTTCAAATATGGGAACTCCGCCCGGCTGAAAAATAGGCAGGTCTTCAAGGCTGTTATAAGATTTATCTTTCATAAAAAAGTCTTCCGTGAAGACACAGAAACTTCCTGACTGGTCAGGAGATTCCGGAATCCAATGGTAAGGGACCTTGGGGGTTGCAAACAGTAAAGCATTCTGCTGTATGGAAACAACCTTATCTGCATATTCGGCTCTGTTTTTACCTCTGATGAAGCTGATCTTATAATATTTTCTTCTGTTATAAGGCATTTCTGAGGTAGTTTTTGCTCTTTCCAGGGTCTGGGCTATATCAAAAACATTAAAATGCCCGATATCTTTATGAAGTCCTTTCGGGAAAATACTTTCCAGCTCTTTTCCAAGCTTGGCAGCCATCTCCCTATAAAAATCTTCAAGTGAAGTATGAGCAATCTTTTCCATAGCAGATAATTTGTACCATTCAAAGATACGAAGTCTGACAGAGATAAAAACATCTCATTTTTTTAAAATATCAATCTTTAATAAATTTAGAACTCAGGTTACCTATTGTATAAAAGTAAGTTCCTTTCGGTAAGTTTTGAACATCAATAGAAATTTGATCATCCACAGCACTGAAAGACCTGCTTACTATCATTTTTCCGGCCATATCATACACATCAACTTTATTAAAGCCATTTCCAGGATTTATAATAGTTAAAGTCTTATTTGCAGGTACCGGAAATGCTGAAAGTTTAGTTTTAGACAGAATTTCTTTTGTTGAAAGTGAAGTGGTAGGCAATTTATAAATTTCAGTTGAATGGGTATCCTGATTGAATAACCTTAATTTGTTGGTATGGGTTGTGTTGTCATGATAAACATTGATGTCATATTCATCACTAAACTTATAATTGGGACCAAATTCATGCAGAACATTCCCGTCTTCATTATAAATCCGTATGATATATTCGCGTTCATACGTTACGTTGTTATACTTTTCAAATGTGATCATCACTTCCAGTTTATTATCGGTATTAAAAACGTTCTTGGAAAGGACAAAATTATTATTATACTGGTCTATAAACACACTATATCCGCTTGGTACCGATGGTGTAAATTGTTTGTACAATACATAATCTGCTCTGTACATTTTCACCTGGCTGATATTAGACCCGGTTGAATAATAAAATGTTTCGCCGGCATTGGTATAAACCTGCAAGTTTTCCGAACTGAAATTTTTTTCAAGCGTGATTTGGCTAAACATAAGCGCTGTCATTGCCGTTCCTATCAGGGACATCATTTTTTTCATGGTATTTATTTTTTATTGTAATGCAGTACAAAAGTATTTTGTAATAAGGATATTCCCTTATGGAAATCCGTAATGACGGACCATACAACAGGAATTTTTTGCAGTTTATCTTTGTTTCCACAGAACATCGTTAACCAACCCAGAAATATTGTGGAACTTTATTTTTGTCCTTCAGCGCAAGCCATACAACAATTTCTGCCTTGTAAAAACATGGTTTCAATTTAAATTTTTCCATAAAAAGTGATATACACTCATTTATTTTTACTACATTCGTTTTAACTAACTCACTAAAAATCAAAACAATGAAAAATCAAAATCTAAACAACGGAAAAAAATTAAACAAAAAAGAGTTAAAAGTCATTACCGGCGGAAAAGAGATGTGCTGGCTTCCCACATTAGAATGCAAAAAAATTTCTTTCGCCTGTGCAGAACTACAGTGCCAGCCCGGGCCAATAGAACTTGAATAAGGTATTATATGCAAAAAGCGCTCCTCATTGAGGAGCGCTTTTTATTGTGTATCATAGTGATATCCATCTTTGCCTTCCATTTCTTTTCCGATTCTTCAGAGCTCATATTGTTGTAATGAGATTCAGCACTATCTTCCTTGAAAGCTCTATATTTTGTAAGGGCTGTCATTTCAAGATATCCGGGTTTTTCGTTAAGAATCTGTTGAACGGTATAAGGCTTTTGCCCTTCATAGGTTTCCGATATTTTATCCTTAAGGGTCATGAAGCATCGGTCTTCTATCGTTTTGGAACACGAAATAAATAAAGGAACCACTGCAAAATATAAAATTTTCATGATTAACGTTTGGCAGCCCCATGCAAAAAACGCTCCCAAATTCATGGAAGCGTTTTTTATTTATAACTAACTTTAATATTTTCTTATACGTTGAATCTGAAGTGCATGATGTCTCCATCCTGAACTACATATTCTTTACCTTCTACAGAAAGTTTTCCGGCTTCTTTTACTTTTACTTCTGAACCGAAGCTGATATAATCATTATATTTGATAACTTCTGCACGGATGAATCCTTTCTCAAAATCTGTATGGATTACTCCGGCAGCCTGAGGAGCAGTCCATCCCTGTCCGATTGTCCATGCTCTTACTTCTTTTACTCCTGCAGTGAAATAAGTCTGAAGTTTTAACAGGTCGTAAGCTTTTCTGATCAGACGGTTTACGCCCGGCTCCTTAAGGCCCAGCTCTTCAAGGAAGATCTCTCTTTCTTCAAAAGTCTCCAGCTCATTGATGTCTGCTTCAATCTGAGCCGCTAAAACAACCACTTCAGCGCCTTCAGTTTTAGCCATTTCTTCAATTTTACTAATCCAGTCGTTTCCGTTTTTGATAGAATTTTCATCTACATTACAAACGTAAAGCACCGGTTTGTTTGTCAGCAGCTGAACATCTCCGATAATAGATTTCGTAAAGTCATCAGTGGCAAATTCTCTAGCATTTTTCCCATCTTCCAGGAACTTCTGCAGGTTTTGAAGGGTTTCATACGTCAGGATATCTTCTTTCTTTCCGGACTTGATGAATTTTTTAGCTTTCTCAACTGCTTTCCCTACTGTTTCAAGGTCTTTCAGCTGTAATTCAATATCGATAATTTCTTTATCTCTTAACGGATCTACAGAACCTTCAACGTGAACGATATTTCCGTTATCAAAACATCTTAAAACGTGGATGATCGCCTCACACTCACGGATATTGGCTAAGAACTGGTTTCCCAATCCTTCTCCTTTGCTGGCTCCTTTCACAAGACCTGCAATATCAACGATTTCAACTACAGCCGGTAAAACTCTTTCAGGTTTTACGATTTTCTCCAGTTCAAACAATCTCTGATCCGGTACAGAAACCGTTCCAAGGTTCGGTTCAATGGTACAGAAAGGATAGTTTGCTGATTGAGCTTTTGCATTGCTCAGACAGTTAAAAAGAGTTGATTTACCTACATTCGGCAGGCCTACGATTCCACATTTCATATTGTAAAATTCAAAGTTTAAGGTTTAGGGTTTAAAGTTCAATGTCTAAGGTTTACAGTTTTTATACCGTTCCCTTACTGATTGAACCTTGAACTTTCAGCGTGCAAAGATAGTAATTTTAATGCGAGTTTCATAATAAAAAAATCTGCCGGAATTCCGGCAGATTTTTAAACGGTTTAGCTTTACCCGTCAGGCACTAGGGATTATCCCCGGTAGCATTCTGTGCCAATGGCACGTCGTTCGGAGCTTCCTGTAAGGTTTTATCTAAAGTAAATAAAGATTCATCAGTGGCTCTGTCTCCACCGGCAATTTTTAATTTGTCAATTAAGTTTTGGGCTAATGTTTCTTCTTCGATCTGTTCCTGTACAAACCACTGCATAAAGTTCCAGGTGGCCCAATCTTTTTCAGCCATGGACAGATCTACAATTTTGTAAATGGCTGTGGTATTCTCCACCTCATGTTTAAACACCCCATCAAAACAGGCAGTCAGTGATTCCGGATCTGCCGGAGGGGCCGGAATTGCATCAACTTTTGGTTTCCCGCCTCTGTTTAAAATATATTCCATGAATTTAATCGAATGGTTCCTTTCTTCCTGGGCATGACGGTAAAGAAAATTGGCAATTCCCTGATAGCCTTTGTCATCGGCCCAAATTCCATACGATAAAAAAACGTGTGATGCATGAATTTCTTTGTTCATCTGGTCACTAAGTGCTTTTTCCACGGTTGCGGAAAGTCTGTTAGTATTCATAATGTTATATTTTGGTGATTATAGCACCCATAATGCAAAAATGATTCCGAGACGGTTTTTATGTTGAGCAGAACACGCTATACGACAATTACAATACACTGTTTTACAGAATTTTAAAATAATAATTTATAGTTATTCTAAAATAAAATCAATATACGTAAAAGCATGAAGCATTGCCGGGATTCCTTCCCGGCACTCTGAATAAGAAAAACCAGCTCTGTTCAGAACTGGTTGATTATGTAACAATGTAGAAAACATTATTGAAATTCCTTCGTTGCGCTGTGAATAACATTAAAAGAAAACGTATTACCTGTTTCGCAATTTCTCTTTTTTGCCTTTCCGCTCAAATTATCTAATCTTCTTGGCGATATAATCGCTTTCGTTTCCTAATCTGTCAATTGCTTTGATTGCTATGGCATTTAATTTTTTGCCGTCTTTGAACTTAGGGATATCTTTTGAAAGCTGGTCCAACGTTAAAATTTCAGTTTCCCAGACTCCGTTATACTGTGTGAAAAGTACCCATTGAAAAACATCTGCTATATTTTTTGTACTCCAGCTTGTCTGTGCAAAGCTTCCATTATCCGTAATAAATAAGGTGGGAGTCTGCAAAGGGACCGCCTTGATCCACGGGGTTTTCGGAATAAGTGCTTTTTCACTGTAAGGTCCGTTTTTCAGGACGGGAAGCATGTTTGGGTTTTTTGTAAGGCCGGCGATGCTCCAGTGGATTTCCCCGGCATCTTTTTTGAGGATATTCCTTGAAATTTCAATCTGATTTTTAATTTCCGCCGGTCGGTCGGACACTCTGATCTCAACCGTGTTTAAACCCGGCCACAAATGACGGTTCATGGTATTTTCAGACTGCCACCAGCTTAACAGGGCTTCAAAGCTCTGTCCTTTTGAATCAATCGGCCAGTATAACTGTGGAGAGAAATAATCTACCCAGCCTTTATTTAGCCATAACCTGGCATCTGCATACAGCTCGTCATATTGTGAAGAGCCTACAATTCCTGCCGGATATCCCGGTTTCCAAATTCCAAACGGGCTGATCCCGAATCTGACATAAGGCTTTTCGGCATGAATTTCTTTATAGATACGTTCTACAAATTTATTAACGTTATCTCTTCTCCAATCTGCCCTGGACAGGGTTCCGCCACTGCTTACGTAGGCATTCCATGTGGCATTGTCCGGGAAGTCTGCTCCTTTATTGTAAGTGGCATACGGATAGAAATAATCATCAAAGTGAACGGCATCAATATCATATCTTTTCACAATATCCTTTACCACATTGGAAACATGGCCCTGTGTTTTCGGGTTGGCCGGATCAAACCAGTACATTCCGTTCTTTAATCTTACGACAATATCGGAAAGTTTATTGGCCATTGACAGGCTGTTCACTGAACCTCCATTGGTATGATGGGCACGGTAAGGGTTTAGCCATACATGAAGTTCCAGTCCTCTTTTGTGAGCTTCTTCTATCCAAAACTGAAGCGGATCATAATTGGGATAAGGAGCAGCTCCGGTTTCTCCGGTCAAAAAATAAGACCACGGTTCAATATTGCTGGTATACAAAGCATCTGCCGAAGGCCTGATCTGAAAAATGGCAGCGTTAAAATTGTTATTTTTCAGCATATCCAGCATGCTGATGGCTTCTGCCTTCTGCTGTTCTACCGTAAGGTTATTTTTTGATGGCCAGTTGATATTGGCAACACTGGCAATCCAGGCACCACGGAATTCTCTTTGAATCTCAGGAAGATTGGTTCTGAAAGTTTCTTCTGCCGGAGTTGTTGCTGACGGTTGGGTTACCGCTACGGGAGCTTTTGGTTGGGAGGGAGTATGGTTAGGTTTTGGGGCATTTTTAGCGGGAGGAGCTTTTGTGGTATTGCTCTGAACGGAACACGAAGTACTGTAAGATGCAAAAATTCCCAATAAAGCAATAAGTTTTAATTGATTCATTCTCATAGTCTGCAAAACTATTTTAAATTATTTTTATTTCTTAGAGATTATTATGCCAAAATAAACATTTTAGCATTGAGTTATAGAAAAAAAGCCTCGAAAATCGAGGCTTTGATTTTATAGATAAGAATTTGATTAAGCTTTCGCCGATCTTTCCACTCTTTTTCTTTCTTCTTCAGAAAGAAGTTTCTTTCTCATTCTGATAAAGTTCGGAGTTACCTCGATACATTCATCATGCTGGATATATTCCATACATTCTTCAAGTGAGAATAAGATTTTCGGAGCAACGCCGGTATCTTTATCTTTTCCTGAAGCTCTCATATTGTTCAGCTGTTTTGCTTCTACGATGTTTACCACAAGATCTCCCGGTTTGTTTTGTTCACCAATGATCATTCCAGCATAGATTTCTTCACCCGGATCAACAAAGAACTTACCTCTGTCCTGTAATTTAGCAATAGAATATTCTGTAGCCGGACCTTGCGTTTTACTGATCAATACCCCGTTATTTCTTCCAGGAATCGCCCCTTTGAAAGGTTTGTATTCTGTGAAACGGTGTGCCATAATAGCTTCACCAGCAGTTGCCGTTAACATTTGAGAACGAAGTCCGATCAACCCTCTTGAAGGAATCTCGAATTCCATATGCTGCATTTCACCTTTAGTTTCCATAATGTGAAGGTCTCCTTTTCTCTGAGTTGCCAAATCGATAACTCTTGAAGCAAATTCTTCCGGAACGTCAACAACCAAAGATTCATAAGGCTCACATTTTTCACCATCGATTTCTCTTAAGATAACCTGTGGCTGTCCGATCGTCATTTCATATCCTTCTCTTCTCATGGTTTCAATCAAAACAGATAAGTGAAGAATACCTCTACCGAAAACCAGGAATGTGTTGGCATCATCAGTCTGCTGAACTCTTAATGCCAAGTTCTTCTCCAATTCTTTTGTCAGTCTCTCTTTCAGGTGATTGGAAGTAACATACTTACCATCTTTACCGAAGAAAGGTGAATTGTTGATAGAGAAGGTCATGTTCAATGTAGGTTCATCAATAGCAGTTCTTTCCAATGGTTCAGGATTTTCAAGATCTACGAAAGAATCGCCGATCTGGAAAGCATCGAAACCTACCACAGCACAGATATCCCCTGCCTGTACTTCAGTTACTTTTTTCTTTCCTAATCCTTCAAAAACGTAAAGTTCTTTTACTTTTCCTTTTACAATTTTACCGTCTGCCTGGGCAAGACCGATCCATTGAGATTCTTTAATCTCCCCTCTTGTTACTTTTCCGATGGCAATTCTTCCTAAGAATGAAGAATAATCAAGAGAAGTAATCTGCATCTGAAGGTTTCCTTCTGTTACTTTCGGAGCAGGAACGTATTGTAAGATACCATCCAATAATGGTAAGATATCTTCAGTCTGCTCTAATGAAGTATTGAACCAACCTTGTTTTGAAGATCCGTAGAATGTAGGGAAATCCAACTGCTCTTCTGTAGCCTCAAGGTTGAAGAACAAATCGAATACCTGATCATGAACTTCATCCGGACGGCAGTTTGGTTTGTCTACTTTATTAATAACCACTAATGGTCTAAGTCCTAGTTCCAAAGCTTTCTGTAGTACAAATCTTGTCTGCGGCATTGGTCCTTCAAAAGCATCTACCAACAAGATAACCCCATCTGCCATTTTAAGAACTCTTTCTACTTCTCCACCAAAATCGGCGTGACCTGGTGTATCAATTACGTTAATTTTAGTGTCTTTATAAGTAACAGAAATATTCTTGGATAAGATGGTGATCCCTCTTTCTCTTTCAAGATCGTTGTTATCCATAATTAACTCTCCACTCTCCTGATTTTCTCTGAAAATGTTGGTAGCGTGAATGATCTTGTCAACCAAAGTTGTTTTTCCGTGGTCAACGTGTGCGATAATCGCAATATTTCTAATGTTTTGCATATAAGATTTTTACGGGTGCAAAAATAGTGATTTTTAATGAATTAATTAAAAAGTTTATGCAATATTTAACAATTTCATAATGAGAATTTTAGATAATTCCACTTTGGAATAGGTGAAAAAAATATGTTGCGACACGTTCTGGCGTCCTCCTGTTTTATCTTTGTTTCCCTACCGTCCGGCAGGAATACATTTCATTACTTATTAATTTTTAAAAACCAAAAAATGATAAACAATTTGAGCTTACTGACCATTAATGAATTCATTGATTCTCAGGACCCTACTTTAGACAAAGAAATTGTAACATTGATCGATCAATATAGCGGAGAGCTTGTCAATTTCAAAAAACACCATCTGCCGGTTCCCGCCAACGGCCGCTATCTTTACCGTACCAAAGTCAACAGCGATGAGTCAATAGTGTATTATAAAAGAATCGTATCCCATGAGATCTCTATAAAAATTGCAGAAGTTTATGGTGACGGCAATACTGATGATTCCCATGCGATTCAGCAGCTTATTGATGAAATGGAAACAGGGCAGGTTTTGCATTTGGACAACAAAAGATATATGCTCCATCAGCCGTTACAGATCAATAAAGCGATCAAAATAAAAGGTTCCGCCACAAAAAGCAGCGTCAGCTTCCCTCCTTTTCTGATAACCAATAATAATGACGGCATTATGATCAACACCTCAGGAGCCGTGCTGGAAGGTTTTGGAATTTACAATATCATCTGGTACACTATGTCTCCTAACGGCCATACAGGAGTCAAAGTGAATGGTTCACCGGCAAGTCACGCTTATGATATCATCTTAAGAGATCTTACGATCAGGGGATATCAGACTGCATTAGATGTCAATTATCTATGGTCCTCACAAATTCAAACCGTAAAAACAGAGAACTGCAAGGTAGGAATCCTTGTCAGAGGACAGTCTGTCAATAATGAGATTTCCAATAACACCTCTATTGCTATTACCCCTGATTATGACATTCCCGGCAGCAGAGGAATCTGGTTTGAAGGAACGGCATCCAAAGAAGGATGGAGAATTATTGACACTTTCATCTGCAATGTTTACGAAGGAATTTATGCTGAAAATACATCCCGGGTCAGCATTTTGAACAGTATGATCGATTTTTGCAGACATGTTGGAATTGGTATTGCTGAAGATTGCAACAACTGGAATATTAACAGCAATTATATCGCCCTCCGGCAACCCGGATATGGAATCTGTTTAACCAATCATGTTCAGGGTTCAAAATTTACCCGTGGAAATAAAATTCTTGATAATGATATAGTCATGTATGATCATCCTGAAACGGATCATATCTCTATAGGAATCAATATTGCCGGAAAAGGTTCACTTTATGATGATCTAAGGGGAAATTCCGTCAAGGGTTTTAAAGTATATGACATACAAGCAGCATCCGGATTAAAAACGACAATCTCTTACAATAAATGCCTGTCTGAAATTCATCCCAATATTATGGGCAATTTTATTACGAATGATAATGTGGGAACGGTTTATGAGCAAAACCTGAATGATTCTTTATGCCTGGGAAAAGTAAATATAATCTAGATCCTCCTCAATATGCGGAGCCTTTACGGCTGTTTTTTTTATAGCCACCGTATCTTTATATCAATGTCTTATCAACCGATAAAGTACTACAAGATCAATTAAAACCACCAGGATAAACTTGACCAGGAATGATTTTTTAGAGACTTTATGATTAAATACGATCATTCCCGCAGCAGCTCCCAGTATTCCGCCAACAAGAGAGAGTCCTAAAAGAGTATTTTCAGATATTCTTCTTTTATGCTGAACCGCAAGTTTTTTATCAATTCCAAAAATAATAAAGCTCAACAGGTTGGTTACCGACAGTACGTAAATCATCGGGGGCAAATGTATTAATTTTTTTAATGACCTGCCAACGGTTTTCATCCCTGGAAAAGAGAGCTGCCTTACGTTCAAAGCTGTGCCGTTCTACTATGCTTATAACAAAATAAAAATCAATTTTGGGGATAGTTATTGGTTAGCCCTTGTTTTATTTTGAAATTGTCAAATATTTTTTAAATTTAACAAAAAAATAACGACAAATAAGAACAATAAAATCAATTATAATTAATGAAATAAATAAAATACAACAAATCAATAAAAAAAATAAACTAACCAATAACCAGAAATCTCGATAATCAACCATGAATAAACTTTACTTATCATTGATCTCTTCTTTTGTTGCCTTGAGCTCATTCCAATCTCTTGCTGCTCAGAGAAGGCACATAAACCTGTTTGGAAAAAATTATCCGGAGCAGGATATTCCCAGGTACGGAAAAGATATTATCTGTGCATCTTCTGAATATGAAGATTATTTAAAAAGGACCTATCCCGAGAGAGCCTCCGTTGAAGACTTTGAAAAATGGATGGCTGTAAAACTTAAAGAAGGACGGCAGCAAAAATCATACAACAACGGCATCATCACGATTCCGGTTGTAGTACATGTTCTTCACAGCGGACAGCCTATCGGAACCGGTCCCAACATTTCAGACAATCAGATTTTATCACAAATCACCGTACTCAATCAGGATTTCAGAAGGATGTCCGGCACCCCGGGATGGAATACAAGCAGTGTAGGCGGTGACGCACTTATTCAGTTCGCCCTGGCAAAAGTAGATCCCAAAGGGAATCCAACGAACGGAATTGACCGTGTTAAGTATTGTGATTATGATTTTGGTGAAGTTCCCACCAGGGTAAAACCAGAAACCGTATGGAATCCGGAAAAATATATGAACGTATGGATTTTTGACACTGCCGGGATCGGAGCTTTTGCCCAATTCCCGTCGACCTCAGA
This sequence comes from Chryseobacterium sp., assembly GCF_022869225.1. Lineage (NCBI taxonomy): Bacteria > Pseudomonadati > Bacteroidota > Flavobacteriia > Flavobacteriales > Weeksellaceae > Chryseobacterium > Chryseobacterium sp. Next base: position 219,497 of record NZ_JALIHL010000001.1, read on the forward strand.
TATTCCCGGAATTCCCTCATATGTAGGAGAAGCTGTCACTGACGGCATTACCGTAGACTATACGTTATTCGGCAGTGCTGATTATGACGACGGAACCTTTCACCTGAAAAATAATGACGTAAGAGGAAGGACCGCCACTCATGAAGTAGGCCACTTTTTAGGATTAAGGCATATCTGGGGTGATAATTTCTGCAGTACAGATTTTTGTGATGATACTCCGGTACATTATATGTCCAACTATGGCTGTCCCACCCATCCTAAACCTAACAGCTGCGGATCATCAGATGAAATGTTTGAAAACTATATGGATTACACGAGTGATGCCTGCAAAAATATTTTCACACAGGATCAGATTGCCCGAATGGCCGTTGTTCTCAACAACTCCCCCAGAAGAGCGGGGTTAAAATCATCTGTGGCGGATCAAGCTATTCCATTGTTTGCCAATGATGCTGAGCTTAAAATCGAAAGAAGCTGCAATACCAATACTGCCCAGTCCTGCACTCCTTATTATCTTGAATTCTCATTGTACAACCGGGGGACTGCCAACCTTACCTCTGCCGACATCAGCTATACCGTTTCCGGAGGCAGTACACAAACCTACCACTGGACGGGTTCTGTACTTCCCGGGCAATCCGACACCTTCAGTGTTCCTGTCCCTGCAGGAGCCGCTGCTGGTAATGTATTCGCCTATATTACAGAGGTCAATAACGTTACGGATCAAAGATCTTCCAACAATACTGCCATAGGCCGTTATATTCCTCCGGTTAATGTACAGAGCTATGGATTTTCATCGGTAAAGCTGCAGCTTCAATTGGATATGTATCCGTTTGAAACGGACTGGCAGCTGACCAACAGCACCGGAACTGTATTATATTCCGGAGGTCCTTATAGCAATAATTCCATGGGACTCATTACGGAAATCTGGAATCTAAATCCTGATGAATGCTATATTTTTACAATTAATGATAAGGCCGGCAATGGAATATGCTGTGGATTTGGCGAGGGAAAAATCACTTTGAAATCTGCGGATGATTCCGTTATTATTTATCATTGGATTGGAAAATTCAACCACACCCAATCCATTGCTTTCAAACTGGACAGCCAATTATCCACCAAAGAAACGGAAAAGCCTAAGCTTCAGATATTCCCGATCCCGGCCACCGATATTCTTTCTATCAGCAATGTGTCGGACAATACTGATTTCATTATCACCAATGAAGCAGGGCAAATGATCAGTTCAGGAAAGATCAGAAATAATATGATCCCTATTGCCCAGCTTACCCCAGGGAATTATATTTTATCCATCCTTGGAAAAGACAGCCGCATTCATTTAAAATTCATTAAAAAATAAAGGGTTTGCCTGACCTATTAAAAAAAGTTGACTATAATTACTTACAGTCAACTTTTTTATGTATCATTTACGGATTAATCTTATTGTTTTCCTTCTCTGATCTCTTCTACCATTTTCGCATTAAAAGCGGGTAAGTCTTTTGGAGTTCTGCTTGTTACCAGCCCATGATCTACCACTACTTCACGATCTTCCCAATAAGCACCTGCATTTTTCAGATCTTTACTGATTGAATTCACTGAGGTCATATTTTTTCCTTTTACCACTTCAGCATTGATTAAAATCTGCGGTCCATGACAGATGGCGGCAACGGGCTTGCGCTGTTGAAAAAAGTCCTGAACAAATGCTAAAGCTTTATCATCTGTTCTTAGCTGATCAGGATTGATGACTCCTCCGGGCAAAACTAAAGCATCATATTCGGAAGCCTGTGCTTCGTCCAGTGTCTTGTCAACCTGATAGTCTTTACCCCAGTCTTTCTCTGCCCAGGCCTTGATCGTTCCAGGCTTTGGACTTACAATATGAGCTGTCCATCCCTGCTGTTCTAAATATTCTTTTGGAGATTGAAGTTCGCTTTCCTCAAAGCCGTTTGTTGCCAGAATTGCAATTTTTTTTGACATGATTTTATAATTTAAGTGTTATTATACTTAAAGAGAAAAAATAATGCCGTTCCCGGGTTATCAATTACTAAAAAAAGTTAAAGAAGTACCACAAAAAAAGCTGCCTTATCTAAGGCAGCTCTTATTCATTTTATATCCGGAGATTATTTTTTAGCTTTTACATCAATGGCAATTTCGATGTCTTTGCTGATCATCCATTCCGCAGGATCTGCTTCTGAAGTACCGAATTTGATTCCCCAATCAGCTCTGTTTACGGTAAACTTAGCCTGAATAGAAGCTGAATTATCCGCTACCTCTACTTTTGCAGGGAAAGTAACATTCATTGTTTTTCCTGATAATGTAAGGTTTCCACTTACTGTTTTATTAGCTCCGGCAACTGCATCTTTCGGTGCTTCTTTCAAATCTGTAACACTTGTAATCTTGAAATCTGAAGTAGGATTTTTCGCCGTATCAAAGAAATCAGGATTTTTCAGGTGAGCTTCCAGATCTGCCGGTTTTTTATCCTTCTCAGTTACTGAAGCCGGATCCACTTTGATAGAATTCATATCGATCACAAAGTTTCCTGCAGAAACCTGACCTCCGTCAACACTTATATCTCCTGATTTTACACTCAGTGTTCCCCAACGAGGTGCCATACCTCCTTTGTGGGTAGCTTTCCAGTTTACCACAGAAGTGGCGGCGTCCACGGCCAACACCTCTCCTTTGCTTTCTGCGACGGCCTGTTCAGTAGCCACTCCCGTACTTGATTTTTCTTTATTATTACATGATGCTGCCAGCAATCCTACTCCTACTAATGCAATTACGCTAATTTTTTTCATATTAACCTGTTTAAAAAATTTGTATTTAAGACCCCAAAAATAGAAAAACTTTATTTCTATCTCCTTAACATACATCAAGAAATGATTTTTTTTTAATATAAGAGTCACGATCCCTCCTAAAAATCAACGGTATCGGCTGATAAATCATCTGCATAGAGGCAATAGCACTAGATGCCGGTCCCGGATTTAACGGCTATGAAAATAAAACCCAAACCCAATACTCCGGCTGGATACTCGTAAAAACAGGGAATAATGACCGCAAGCACTTCAATAATTTCTCCTTAATTCTTTTTACAAAAGCATGAAGTCCTCTGCCTTTAAAGGCAGAGGACTTATATTATATAGTCTTTTAAATTTATTATCTTTGTGATTTCAAATCTACTATCTTAGTGATTAATCACAGCAGGATGATCCGGCAGGGCAATTTCGCACCAGTTGTGAAATGCTTTCAAAATTTACTATCTTAGTGATTAATCACAGCCACGTACAAGTGTATTTGTATCTCCGAAAAATTACAAATCATTTACAAGTAGAAGTAACTTTCCAAAATCATGGAGAGTTTCTTGTCGTTTCTATGATCCTAGGTATTTAGAAAAATATCCTGATGGATTCCAGTTCCGGAAACAATTTTCAAGTGATAACCTCCAGGAATTAAAGCAACTTGCTGCATTGCAAAAAGAGATTATGGAGGAGATGTTGGATATTAAAAATTATAATCCAATTGATGAGGACTATATGACCGAGAAGGTCAATAAACTACACCCTTATTTACCATTTATTGATGCTCTAAAAAGAGCTCACAAGAATCTTAAACCTAAATGGTCACATGGTTACAAGAAGGACGTTTTAAGACTAATTAATGACATTGATAAATCCAAGGCTGAAATGGGATTTATGAGATTATTAATTGGAGAGGTCGAAACATGGCATATAAAAACCATGCTTGATCATTTAAATCTTACTGATAGTGTATACAATCATTCAAGAAGTCATTTACAATCATTGTTTAAAGAATTAAAGCAGTAGGGATATACAGGAAAAGAAAATCCTGTGAATGATGTTTCAAAGAGAGTAGAAGAAATAAAAATCCGTGAAGTATTAACTAAAGAAGACATGTTGATTGTCCATAAATACCTTCAGGACAAACATTATTCATTTTACCGGTATGGAGAAATTTTCTTTTATGCTGCAGGAAGGTCAACGGAGCTGATGAAAGTTCAAAAAAAGCATGTTGATTTACCAAATCAAGAGTATCAGGTATTGATTAAAAAGGCAAACAGTATACATGGGAAAAAAAAATAATTCTTAGAGCTGCAATTCAATTTTGGCGTGAAATATTATCTGAATGTCAAGATGATGAAGACTTCTTATTTTCTGAAGGTTTGGTTCCGGGAGAAAAACCAATCAGTCCAAAACAAATATCAAGACATTGGAAAAGGCACGTAAAGGATTCTGAAGAAATAAAAGATTCTGACGGAAATATTTTGAAGGTAACAGCTGATTTCTATACTCACAAACATTTATTCCTTGATATTCTTGATGAAATGAGTGATAATAAACTTAAAGAGGTAGAATCACCTGCACAAAGGATGGCAAATCACACAAAAGATGAAACCACTGGTATATATACAACAGGTAGAAGAAATAGAAAAAACAAAGATTTAAAAGAGATAATATTAAACTAATACTTAAAAAGGTGCTTTTTTAATGAGCATACATTTGCTCAAATTCAAATTTCTTTTCGAGGCCTGCCCTGCCTTTAGAATCATTTTGAACTTTTGTGCCGGCTGGCATTCTATTTAGCAAATCATTCATTTCATTTTTCTGAGTTCCGTCTTTCAACTCAATAAACTCTTTCATTGTTATTTTTGGATAGCTGCTTAGTTTTGGAGTAAAATTAATATTTGGATCAACACTTAATTCCACTTTATCAGCTTTCCAGATATTAAAATTTTTATTTTCTTCTCTGATATCTAAGATTAAACCAGGGAGTCCATAAAATTTAAAAGGTCCGGCGGAATAAGGTAATTCTTTTGTAAAATAGGCCGTGACCTCTGAGCCTCTAAAGTTTGCAGTTGCCTTAATACAGTTATATCCGAGAATTTTTTTTGTTTTCGTCTCGTCAATTTTCCAAACCGGCTTAGCTACATTATCGTGGATAAAGTATTTTGTGTCTCTGTCAAGGCCAGTAAAGAAAAAATCTTTTGATTCTCCATTGTCTTGAAGCTTTGAAATAAAATAATTCTTACTTAATGACTTCCCATTTGGCTTTACCGCAGACATAGTACCATTGCTATTGAAGTTAACTATTGAATCCTGAATTGATATGACATCATTATCTTTTATGTATAGGTCTTCATATAAGGTCGCAATAGGAGACCTTACATGATAATATTTTACATGGACCTGCTGCGCAAGTCCATGCAAAAAAAACATTACAAAAAATATCGTAAAATAATTTTTTTTAAAAGTCATATAAATTTAGTTTGTTGAAAGGCTAAATCCAGCTTTTACAAGATTCCACTTTACCATAGCCTGAAAAGCCTGACAAGATGAAAGCGTAGGAGCGTCGGTAACGTACCATTGAGAACCAGTTACATTTCCTTCACTGTCATAAAATGTAACATTCACGCCACAAAGATCAAAAGCTTTCTTGATTTCTGTCTTCTCAGTTTTAATTGAGGAAATTTTAAAATCTGCGGATTTCGCGCTTACAAGGCCAGCAACTCCAAAAGCTGCTAATAAAATTAGTTTTTTCATAAATGTTTAATTTTTAAATTAATAATATAATTGTGATTGCAATCTATTTACAATTATATAAATTAATTTTTAATCACACTTACGGGAATTGGTATTTACTAAAACTTTATTATTACATAGAATAAATGCCAAATGAAATAGTGTTTTAGCTTTATAAAATTCTTTTATTTTATTCAAACGCTTTTCAACGGTGCTTAAACTATTGTTGTGAATGCTTTCAAAATTTACTATCTTAGTGATTAATCACAGCAGAGTTAGCAGACGGATATTTAACGGTATAAGTTGTGAAATGCTTTCAAAATTTACTATCTTAGTGATTAATCACAGCCCCGCCCGGTTTTTTATTTCAAACAATTAAATGTTGTGAAATGCTTTCAAAATTTACTATCTTAGTGATTAATCACAGCCCTCCTATCTTAATTCCATTCCAGAATCTTGTTGTGAAATGCTTTCAAAATTTACTATCTTAGTGATTAATCACAGCTCTTCGGGGATCATCAAAGTTGATGACGTAGTTGTGAAATGCTTTCAAAATTTACTATCTTAGTGATTAATCACAGCAAGCAAGGTTGGAACAACAGGAAGCTACAAGTTGTGAAATGCTTTCAAAATTTACTATCTTAGTGATTAATCACAGCTCAAACAGCAATGGCAAGGTATGATGGCTGGTTGTGAAATGCTTTCAAAATTTACTATCTTAGTGATTAATCACAGCATTTCAAGCCTTTTCAGATTCTCCTGCTAAGTTGTGAAATGCTTTCAAAATTTACTATCTTAGTGATTAATCACAGCATTTCAAGCCTTTTCGAAGATTCTCCTGCTAAGTTGTGAAATGCTTTCAAAATTTACTATCTTAGTGATTAATCACAGCTATTACACTAAGTTGGATGAATGGAAAGATGTTGTGAAATGCTTTCAAAATTTACTATCTTAGTGATTAATCACAGCCAAACAAGGTTCCCAAATCAGCAAATGCTTGTTGTGAAATGCTTTCAAAATTTACTATCTTAGTGATTAATCACAGCTTTTGAAAGAAAATATCATTATAAGTGTGTTGTGAAATGCTTTCAAAATTTACTATCTTAGTGATTAATCACAGCAAAAGTAACGATAATCAGTATTAGTGGGAAGTTGTGAAATGCTTTCAAAATTTACTATCTTAGTGATTAATCACAGCGCAACTACATGAATCTACACATCCACATGAGTTGTGAAATGCTTTCAAAATTTACTATCTTAGTGATTAATCACAGCTGTTAATCAACTTCGATGAACACAAGAGAGGTTGTGAAATGCTTTCAAAATTTACTATCTTAGTGATTAATCACAGCCACCTTTCTGCATTCGCTGCACGGTATCGTGTTGTGAAATGCTTTCAAAATTTACTATCTTAGTGATTAATCACAGCTTAGGCGTTGTATCGTTGGCAATAGCAATGTTGTGAAATGCTTTCAAAATTTACTATCTTAGTGATTAATCACAGCTAAATCAATTACTTTGATTTTATTATGTGGGTTGTGAAATGCTTTCAAAATTTACTATCTTAGTGATTAATCACAGCGGTTGATAATTTTACCATCTTTTCCTGTCATGTTGTGAAATGCTTTCAAAATTTACTATCTTAGTGATTAATCACAGCTATCCACTTTTGTGATAATCTTGTGGTTTCAGTTGTGAAATGCTTTCAAAATTTACTATCTTAGTGATTAATCACAGCTCAACTTCCACATACAATTACTGTGGTTGTGAAATGCTTTCAAAATTTACTATCTTAGTGATTAATCACAGCTCCTTTAGATATATGCGCCGATTAGATTCTAAGTTGTGAAATGCTTTCAAAATTTACTATCTTAGTGATTAATCACAGCGCAAATTAAAGAATTGATTGCGCTTTTATAAGTTGTGAAATGCTTTCAAAATTTACTATCTTAGTGATTAATCACAGCGACCCTTTAGCGTTTGCCTATGAACAGGTGCTTAGTTGTGAAATGCTTTCAAAATTTACTATCTTAGTGATTAATCACAGCAGCAAAAATTACTGGTTATCATTGTCTGGTTGTGAAATGCTTTCAAAATTTACTATCTTAGTGATTAATCACAGCTGACATGATAGAGAAATTAACCATGAAGCGTTGTGAAATGCTTTCAAAATTTACTATCTTAGTGATTAATCACAGCGATCAAGTACTGATAGTGGGCAAATGTTGTGAAATGCTTTCAAAATTTACTATCTTAGTGATTAATCACAGCTGAGTTGTGAAATGCTTTCAAAATTTACTACTTGTTGACTTAAAGAAGAGCAGAGTTGTGAAATGCTTTCAAAATTTACTATCTTAGTGATTAATCACAGCCATTACTCCCGTCACTTTGTGATAAATGCTTGTTGTGAAATGCTTTCAAAATTTACTATCTTAGTGATTAATCACAGCCTCAAAATTTAATCCACTGAAATTCAGTGGATTTGTTATTGTATCAGGATTCAAAAATTAGAATAATTCGAGTTGTTGGAATGTAGGTGGCGGTTCTTCTTTATTTCTGGCAAAGAATATTTCAATATCTCCAAACTGCTTATCCGTAATGCACATAATAGCTACCTTTCCTGCTTTTGGCAGCATACATTTAACCCGTTTGATATGTACCTCTGCATTTTCGCGGCTTGGACAGTGGCGGACATACATTGAAAATTGAAACAGCGTAAAACCATCATCAATCAAACCTTTGCGGAAACGACTGGCATCCCTCATGTTTGCTTTTGTTTCTGTCGGAAGATCGTATAATACTAAGACCCACATAATTCTGTAAGCGTTAAACCTTTCGGAATTCATATCAGTTCAGGATAGGATATCAGTCGTTTTTCTCCTGTATAGCATTTATATAGCGAAGTTGCAGTTGTTTTTACTGCGACCAACAAAGGCCTTCTTTTATCATCTATCCTCACATCTTTCGTTGCAATCTGCAAAATATGAGCTTTATATTCTTTTGTCAATTCGTCTGTCTGTGGATTTCTCTTCAGCCAGTCCATTACCAGCATGTCGATGAATGGACGGTAAGGCTCCATCAGGTCATCCGCCAGACAGTAGGGATTATATTTATTTTTATGAAAAATTCCCAGTACAGGAAGTAAACCTGTTTCCACAATGGATCTTGCGACAATACTTCTTAGAACCGAATATCCAAAGTTAAAAAACTGATTGGGAGCATCTCCGAACCTTTCTCTTAGAAAATCAAGACTGATTAAATATTTCCAGTAATGCTGGGCTGCAATACCTTCCATGTTGGTAATATCACCACTTTTTACATTGCTCTTATACTCCAGCATAGGTTCAAAATAGTTTCCCAAACGCATGAGCAGATTTTTCTGATTCTCAATTTTGCATTCCACCGTCTGCTTCCAAAGCTGCTTTTTTAAAGGCTCACTTGCCTCCAGCTGATCCTTTACACGGTCAGAATGTTCTGTATGACCATAAATCGGAAGCATCATTCCGTGGGGTAAATGTTGTGCATCGCAGCTGATCACTACTACATTGTTGCCCATCATTTTCTGGATCAGCTGATGAGAAATCGTAATCTGAAAATGATCCAGCATGAGCAATCCCAGATCTTCGACAGGAACACTTCCTTTCTCTGCTTTCGTTTCAGGACAAAGAATTTTCATCTGCTCATCTTTAAGCTTAAGATAAGCAGGGTTACCAATGTAAATAGAACGGGTGATCATAGCAGCAAGTTAATATTCACCAATCTGAACAATTTTTCCTAAATGATTCAATCTTACTTTTACAATATTCCTTAATCCTTCAAGGCTTTTTAGTTGTATATAAGTTGTATTTCGAAGTTCTTTCCGTTCTTCTACTGTAGTTTCCAAATGATGCCTGAACACAAAATCCCTGACAAAAGAATTTCCATATCCCACTTTAGAAATCTTCTGAACTCTGAATAAATGACGTGAAATCTCCTCTAAATTCTTTTCATCTAATAAATCAATTTCATTAGGATTAAAACTTTCATCCGGAAAAACAAACATTTCATTCTGCTTCAGAGTCATTAAAAACTGATATCCATGTTCCAAATTATAATTTTTATCCACTACAGGTAAGCCTTGATTTACTCTTACAACAGCTTCATAAAATGTAATCATTTTGTCATCCAGATTCCCATTTTTATCCAGATAAATTGCCAGATGATGATTGTTTCCGGTGCTCACAAAATCAACAGGAATCTTCTTTTCTTTTTCATCCAGAATTTCCTTGCCTAGATGATCTTTTTTAAAGTGCAGAGATTCGGCATTACTCACTCCTGTAATTGTTACTGTTTTTATAGAAATTCCTTTTTCCTCATTTAGCCAGATTGGATCCTTATCCAAATTCGAAAATGCTTCCTTTGCATTTCCTTTGAACCTGTCAAGACGATCTTTTAAAATTTTTCTAACTCCAAGATCTGTCACTTTCTCCAGATTCTTATAATCTTTAAAATTATCTGATGTCACTGCTTTTCTAATAGTGTATCCTGTTTCATACCAGGAAAGACTTACTTTTTCAGGAAGAATTTCAGTTTTTGAATCATTCAGATAAACAGGATTCTTACTGACTGTATTCTTGCCGGAAAAAGCTTTTTTAGGATCATTTTCATTATCCTGAAGTCTTTTCAATAAAGCATTTCTATACAAAGGGTTGACGACCATCATTATCGTCTGATAATCAAATTTAGCAGATATTTTTTCATCCCTGGTTTTCAAAAATTTTCGGCTCCCATAAATCGTTTCCTTATGTAGCTGTCCCTTTGGGGTAAGTTCCGTTTTTTTCTGAAAACCTCCTTTTTTCTTTGTCTTATTGATATTGGAAGTAACTACCTTATTTTTGGTTTTATGTGAAACCAAAATTTCTTTCAAATGTTGCTTTGCTTCCTGCCGGAATTTATCTATTGGAGATTTAAATCGTCTGACTTTAGAACCATTCTTTTTCTCAATAATTTCCGTAATCAGATTTTCAATGGCATACGTATTTTTATGCTCTTTATGCTTCTCGTCTTTTCTTGCGTTGAGATAATTCAAATACTGAATATGATTTCTCGTAGTATAGGCAACTGTTAAGGCATCCATCGCATGATGGCGGTGGTCATTACGTTTTGTCCATCCTGATATAATCTCTTTTTCTTCCTCTTTTGAGTTTTTAATAAATTCGGTCAGCCCCAGCGTTCTATATTTATTTAGGTTAAGCTCTTTCATTGTGTTGACAAGATCCCAATCTTCTCTAAGTTTATCCGTGATATTTCCTGAAGTAGAAACTATAGAATTGGTTATTCCAAAAGAATTTCTTTAGCTTTTCTTGCTATATATTGAGTATCTCTCAGATCTCGTTCTATAAAACCATCGCCTATTTCTGTCCCTTTTTTCTTAAGCTTTTCATGTTTAGCTTTGGAGATACCCCCTTTATCCAATAATTCTTGAATAATATTTAGGAAATGCTCTTCTCTTTCTTTTCCTTTATTAGACATAAAATCGTAAGCGGTCAAGTTTCCTTTATCCAGATTAGCCTGCCTAGGAACTAAAACTTTATTAGAAAAACTGTCATCAAAAAATCTTGACTGTGGAATAATATGGTCTATATCATATTTGTCTGTGAAAAGATTTTCTTTTTCAATCCTGGTATTTGTGTACAGATCCTTAAAACCGTTCGCGGCAAGCTCCATATAAAGTTTATAACGGATAATATCATTTCGGGATGGATTTACAACTCCAAATTCCTGTCTTAGAATAACTGCATATTTTTGATGAAGAAGGGTAGCTTCGTTTATACTTCTGGTCATTTCTTCCCTTTCTTGAGCATTTTTTTTCAGTTCTCTGGCAAGTTCTATTCTAATTTCATCAGGTCTTCCATATTCTGAAATCCCTGCATTCACAAGGTTGATCATCTGGTTAAGAATTTTTTCGACAACAGGGTTTCTCAAGGAATTTTTAGGCAGAATTTCTAATTTATCCTTCAATATCCGGTTTTCCAATTCTTCCATGGTCAAAGAATGTTTAGAATGATTATATCCGGCAAGAGCACAGGCATCACTGTATTTGTTTTCTTTACTATAAGGATAAATTCTTCTCATCGCTTTAGTACTGAGGCTACCGTATTCCTGTGGAAAAGTAATCGTCGATACAATCTTGGAATGCTCTTTCTTAAAGCCAAACTTTTTCTCCAACAGATCATAAAGCTTTTCATTACCCGAAGGTGAATCATCTCCTTCGTAAGAATACAAAAGATGCCATAGCTGATAAGAAGTCTGGTTTTCAAAATCTTTTCCCTCAAGCTCTGCATCAAAATTAAGAATAGACGTCTCAATATGATTTGCATTAAAAACGGTCTTTATCATCTCCTTAATTTCTAACGCCGAAACCTTCAGTTCAGACAATTTAGCTTCATCCTTATCTTCTTTTATTTTCAGCAATTCAAAAATATTATAGCCCTCAAGCTCGAGAATCTTCAGAAAAACCTCATATAATTTCTCATTGGTTCTATTTCCTTCGATAACTTTAAAGTTAATTTTAGTCTCTTTTGATTTAAAGCCTAAAAGCTCGAGACATTTCTGCGATGTAAGATTTCCTTTACAGTTCAATTCACTGAACAATAATTCTTTCTCTTCCAAATCCAAAAATCGATGTTCCTCATCATTTCTTATTTCTATATTATTAAGAATCTGCCAGATTTTAAATTCCTGAAATAAAGGGGATGATTTAGGCGCCACTTTTAATCCAACAGTCTTTCTTTTCTTTTTCCCGTTTTTTTCAATCTCGATTTCCCTGCTTTCAAATTCACAGAGACTTATCAATCCTTTTTGTGATTTCAATTTTCTTTGGTAGAAAATAATAGAATCACGAACTTCTTCTTTAAGCTCCTTGGTTAATTGAGGATAAAATTTCGCCTGTATTTCCCATATCTTTTCAAACTCATCCCAGTAGTCCTGTCGGTAAAATACCTGATTTTTTAAACGGGTATGTGGATTCCCGGAAAGTTCTGCATAAAGATACTCTCCTATCGTCTGTCCATTAAAGTATAACTTTTTACTTCTATCACTGAGGGCTCCAAGATATCCGCTTGAATTATTAAGATTATTATTGATCTCCGTAATCACATAAGCAACTTCCTTAATATCCAGTGGTTGAGAAACAGCTTCAGCCCTCCATTGATAAGCTTTAAGTCTTTTTTCTTCTTTCGTTCCTTTATTATCAGCTGTATAAATTTTATGGTGTTTTAAGAAAATAGCAGAAGTTGCCCTCTGTCCCTTCCCCTCAAGTTCTTTTTTAAACTCATCTGTTAAAATATCAGCATACAATTCTTTTTGCACTTCCCAAACCCGGTCAAACTCATTCTGAAGATCTGATCTGTAAAAATCAGGAATCTGTCTACTGCCTTTCTTCAGTAAATCATAAACATATTGTCCCGGGGTATAATTTTTTTCATATAGTTCCTTCGCTACTGACATTCCGTCAATTGCTTTTCCTTCGTCATCATTCTGAACTTTTCTGCTGCTTCTATATCCTCTTTTCTTGTTAATTAAAAAAAGAACTCTTGCCAGCTCATCAAGTTCGACTCTTTCTTGAGCTGCTTTTGCCCGCAGATATTGTGTTTGAAAAGTAGAATTTTTGCCAGTTTCGGCTAAAACCGCATCACTCCGTATAATCTTATTACGGATCAGTATTTCTGATAAATTTTTCCGTCTAAGCTTAAAACGCTGAAGATTTCTGCGCGTACTTCTTGCTAACGTTCTTGCTGCATTGGTCGTAATAGGTTTTCCTTTTTCAAAATTAGTTTGCTCATCTACCGTTAAAGGATTAACTCTTACTCCCAGTTTTATGATCCTGTTATTTTTAGGATTCTCCAAATCTTCCTCTACAAAAGCCCAACCTATAGAAGAAACACCCAAATCCAGCCCCAAAATTTTTTTCACCATAGTATTTGTCATTAGTATTTATAAATATAAGAAGAAATAAAGAATGTTATTTACGGTTTTCCGTATTGTATTTTATTATCAGTTTTTATATCTTTGACTTATAAATTTTGAAAGCATTTCACAATAAGGATTATTCCGTTGTGAAAACATTTAAGCCCCCTCGTCTTACAATACGGGGGATTTTTATTATCCACCCTTTTTTAATTCAGAATTTTAGGCAAAACATTCAGCCTTTTCTCATTCCAAAACCCTATTTTAGCTTTCCGAAAACAGAACAATGACGACCGTAGAATTTATACAGAAACAGCTCGATATTTCTGAAAAGAGCATTACCAATACCCTTCAACTTTTAGCAGAAGACTGCACGATCCCTTTTATTGCCCGTTACCGAAAAGATAAGACCGGAAACCTGGATGAAACCCAGATTGAACAGATCGCAAAGATTAGCAAACAGTTTGAAGAGATCAAAAAGAGAAAAGAAAGTATTTTAAAATCTATAGAGGAGCAGAATGCTTTAACGCCCGAACTTCACCAGAGAATAGAAGAAAGCTATGATCTCCAGGAACTGGAAGACCTATATCTGCCTTTTAAAAAGCGTAAGAAGACTAAAGCGGATGCTGCCAAAGAAAAAGGACTGGAACCTTTAGCCAAAATCATTATGAGTCAGAAAAATAATGATGTACACTTCCTTGCTTCCCACTATGTAAATAATGAAGTTTCCTCTGAAGAAGAAGCCCTTCAGGGTGCCAGAGATATTATGGCAGAATGGATCAATGAAAATATGTACGTGCGTAAAAACCTGCGAAGATTATTTCAGCGTAAGGCTGTTGTTACCTCCAAGGTGGTAAAGGCTAAAAAAGAAGAGGAAGATGCCCAGAAGTTCTCCCAGTATTTTGAATGGGAAGAAAACCTCAGCAGAACTCCTTCCCACAGGCTTTTAGCTATGTTGAGAGCGGAAGCGGAAGGCTTTGTGAAAACCAATGTGGGAATCGACAAAGAGGAAGCGATTGATTTCATTGAAAAAGCAATTATCAAGTCCGGCAATGAAAGTTCAGATCAGATTGCCCTGGCAATAAAAGACAGCTACAAAAGGCTTCTTGAGCCGGCTATTTCCAACGAAGCATTACAGGAAGCCAAAGAAAAAGCAGATAAAAAAGCGATTGAGATCTTCTCTGAAAACTTAAGCCAGCTGCTTTTGGCTCCGCCATTGGGTGAGAAAAGAATCTTAGCTATAGACCCAGGGTACCGAAGCGGCTGTAAAGTAGTCTGCCTGGATGAAAAAGGAGATCTTCTTCATAACGAAACCCTTTACCCTCATGCGCCACAGAATGAAAGCGGAATGGCGATGAAAAAAATCCGCTCCATGGTGAATGCCTACCATATTGAGGCGATCTCTATCGGAAACGGAACGGCAAGCCGTGAAACGGAATTTTTCATTAAAAAGATCGCTTTTGATAAGCCACTGCAGGTTTTTGTGGTTTCGGAAGCGGGAGCCTCGGTCTATTCAGCAAGTAAAATTGCAAGAGACGAATTCCCAAGCTATGATGTGACGGTGCGTGGTGCTGTTTCTATCGGAAGAAGGCTTTCTGACCCGTTAGCTGAACTGGTAAAAATAGATCCCAAATCTATTGGCGTAGGGCAATATCAGCATGATGTAGACCAGACCCAGCTGAAAAACGAACTGGACTCTACAGTGATGAAATGTGTGAACTCCGTGGGGATTAATCTCAATACCGCCAGTAAATCTCTCCTGAGCTATGTTTCGGGAATCGGTGAGAAAATGGCAGAAAATATTGTCAGCTACCGCACGGAGAACGGAGCCTTTGAAAACAGGAAACAGCTGAAGAAAGTGCCGAGACTGGGAGAAAAAGCTTTCCAGCAGGCTGCTGCTTTTGTGAGAATCTCAAATGCTGAAAATCCTTTGGATAATTCTGCCGTACACCCTGAAGCCTATGGAATTGTAGAAAAAATGGCTAAAGATCTGGGTATTAAAACCAATGAACTGATCGCCAATAAAGAAAAAATAGCATCGGTACAACCTGAAAATTATATTACAGAGGATATCGGAATCTTCGGGATTAAAGATATTTTAAAAGAACTTGAAAAACCGGGATTAGATCCGAGAAAGGTGGCTAAAGTGTTTGAATTTGATCCTAATGTGAAAAGCATTAAAGATTTAAAAGCAGGAATGATCCTTCCGGGAATTGTCAACAATATTACAGCTTTTGGATGTTTTGTAGACCTGGGTATTAAAGAAAGCGGACTGGTGCATATTTCCCAGCTGAAAGACGGATTTGTTTCCGATGTGAATGACGTGGTAAAACTCCACCAGCATGTCAGGGTAAAAGTAACGGAAGTGGATGAGGCAAGAAAAAGAGTGCAGCTGAGCATGATCCTCTAATTTTTTATGAGTAAGGATTAAAATATAAACAATAAAAATACTACGTTTTGAGTACGAAGAACTTAATTTTCGATCTTGACGGTACTTTATGGGACCCAAGAGCGACGATCATTAAAATATGGAATGAGGTTTTAAACAAACACCAGCTGATAAAAAAAGATCTGAAACCTGAAGATATGGATCCGTACATGGGATTACTGGCCAATGATATCGTTAAAGATATTGTTCCCGGAATTTCAGATCTGCAGGTTCAGGAAATCCTTTCTGAAATTGTAGCTCAGGAAAATGAGGTGCTGCGTATACAGGGCGGGATTTTGTATGAAGGTGTTGAAAACACATTGAAAAGCCTTACCAATACCCATCATCTTTTTATTGTAAGCAACTGTCAGGACGGATATATTGAGGCTTTTTTAGAATACTATCAGTTCAGCAATCTGTTTACGGATTTTGAATCTCACGGCAGAACCCGGAAACCAAAATCAGATAACATACAACTCCTTATGGAGAGAAATCAGGTATCCGTTAAAGACTCTGTATACATTGGCGATACCCAAACGGATTACGATGCCGCCGGTTCTAATGGGCTGCCCTTTATTTTCTGCAGATATGGCTTCGGAAAACTCACCGACCCATCCTATGAACCTTCTATTGTAAAATTTTCAGACCTGGGGACCGGTCTTTCCGGACTTATAAAATAATATGAAGATCTCCGAACTTAAAGAAAAGAAAATTATTCACAGGCCTACCCGGTACTTTGATGAGTCAGGAAAAAGGATCTATAATGAATTCGAATATGAAATTCCTTATAACCCCGTTCATAAAAGCAATGAGACAGAAAGGCTGTTTGCCAAGATTATTGACATGATTCCTTTTTTTCTGGTCTTCTTCATCCTTTTTCATCAGCCTGTTTTTATATGCCTTTTACTTTCTGTTCCCGGTGTTATTATTTTGGGGTCGTTCTGTGAATGGTATGTTGGAACAACCCTGGGAAAGAAAGTTTTTAAGCTTACAATCCTTGATGACCATGGAAATCATCCGGGATTTATAAAATCGCTGCAAAGAAATGTTTTGTACCTGGCCAATTTCTGGCCGGTCTTTACAGATTATATTCCACCGCCTAACCGTACCTGGGAAGCAGAAACTACACAAATGAATTTCAGTATGCATATAAACAATAGACTCTGCAAAACATATATCGTTAAAGAAAGCAAAATAAAAGAGATAAAAGAACTGCTTACACAGGAAAATATAAAGGCTGCCTGGTAAGACAGCCTTTTATATTGGATTTATTAGGGATAAAAACTCCCTATTTCAATAAGCTTATCTTCTCCTTTTTCTATTGGTAATCTTTAGAACTTCTTTTGGGCTCTTTTGCTTCCGGCCATTTTACCGTTTCTCCTTTTTCATCCTTGGGCATCACTCTTTTTTCTCTGCTGCTCAATTCAGGATCTTCAGAAGCCATGTAAGCTAATGCTGCGGTTAAAACCACATTGTTTTTCACCTCATCAAAAACAATCTTATCATAAGTATCTTTTGTTGTATGCCAAGTATAGCCAAAGTATCCCCAATTCAAAGAACCCAGGGAAATTCCGGGTACTCCCGCCGCTACAAATGAAGCATGGTCTGAACCTCCACCTCCGGGCATTCCCGGGAAATCTGTTTTAATATGTCCTCTTACCGATTTCGGAACCCCGTCAAGCCATCTTCCAACATAATCGTAAGCTTTTACAAATCCCTGGCCACTGATATTCACCACGCGCCCTGTTCCGTTATCCTGGTTAAAAGCAGCCTGTACGCCTTTGATAATTTGGGGATTATCTGCTACGAAACCTCTGGAACCATTTAGCCCCTGTTCTTCACTGCCCCATAGTCCGATAACAATGGTTCTTTTATTATTGGGATAATATTTTTTCAGCAGTCTCATGGCTTCAAGCATGGTAAGCGTTCCCGTTCCGTTATCTGTAGCTCCCTGAGCCCCGTCCCAGGAATCCAGGTGAGCAGAAAGAATTACATATTCATCCGGTTTTTCTTTTCCTTTGATCATTCCGATCGTATTGAAATTTTTGGCATCGGGAAGTATTTTGGATTGAGCATTAATTTTAATTTTGGGCCTTGCTCCTTTTTCTGCCATTCTGTAAAGCATTCCATAATCTTCCACCTCAATATCGATCATGGGAATTTTTGATGTTTTAGCACCAAAGATTCTGTTAGCTCCCATAATTCCGGTCCAGTTGGAGATGGCAATTCCTGAGGCTCCTGCCTTTTCTAAAGCTTCCGGAAGGGTATTATTATTATACCCGATATTCTTTACATAAGCCGTAAAGTCTTTCGTAGCCTGTTCTTTTTCTGCTTTAAGTTTTTCGTAAAGCTCCGGCGTTGCAAATTCTTTAATCTGCTCATCAGAACGTCCAATCTTCTGATACTGCGCCATCAATACTATTTTCCCTTTTGCTGAAGGAAGCCATTTGTCAAATTCTGCTTTGGAAGATACTTTGGGAAGAATAATCACTTCCGCCTCCACTGCTTTTTTCGTAGCCGGGCTCCATGCCAACTGTGTTGCCGACAATGATTTCACACGCGGATAAACCATATCCACATGCGTAATCCCTCTCTGCCATCCCTTCCATGTTCCGAACTGCTGGAGGTTGGCATCCACTCCCCATGAACGGAGTTTATCAGCACTCCATTCATTCGCCGCAAGCATTTCAGGAGTTCCTACAAGACGTGGCCCTATCACGTCCAACAGCTCATACGCCATGTTTTCAAGCTGGGAATTACCGTTTACCTCATCTACAAAACTTTTTACGATAGGGTCAAGTTTCTCTTTAGGATCTACCTTTACCTGGGCCCATGAAAACTGGGCAGCCAGCACAACAGCCGGCACTGCAAAAAATCTATTTATCTTCATAGTATATATTGATTGGTTTAAAGATAAAGGAATTTAAGGAAATGATAAAGGAATTAAAACAAAAAAGTCTTTAAACATGCGTATTTAAAGACTTTTTCTTATAAAAATTAAATTATTTGCAGTTCCTGCTGTTATTTTGATCCGAAATCAGGTAATTTCCGGTTGACAAAAGCCTGTTCTTCTTCGGAAAGCAGGAACGTACTGTTTTTGTTTTCTTTTACCGGAATATTATCCCAAATGGTTTTCCTGAAATCCAGTTTAGGGCTGAGGCCCTTTTCATCAGATTTCTTAAAAGTATTATAAACCAGTTCCCTGCTGATCTTTCTTTCATGTTTTACTCCTTTATAATAAGCAACATATTTATTTCCTTCAAGCCTGCTCAATGCCGGAACATACCCGACTTCATTTTTATAAAAATCAAAAATAAGAATCGCATTTCCAAGCTGATAATCATACTCTTCACCTTCAGGCGTTTTTCTTTTCACCATAGGATACTGGTCCTGTAAATAATGGATTTCAAAATATGTGATTACTTTATCTGCTTTATTATATTTAAATTCTCCTTCCATTTCGATCCCTTTCCCGGATTTGATCTTAAAAGAAACCAGCTGTTCGTCCCCTTCCTCAAAAAACATCCATCCAGAGTATTTTGAATCTTTATCTTTCAGGTGAAACAAGACACGGTTCAGCTCAAAATTGAAGAAATAATTCCCTATATATTTATGTGAAAATTCATTGGCACCGGCAGTAAAAATACTGTCTGACTTTATATTTTTCAGGTATTTCACATTGTTCAGCTGCATTTGAAGGATCTTATCATAGTCTTTATGAAACCCGTCTTTGTAATTATAATAATTGCTCTTGGTCCATAACTTGGTTTCTGCAATCACTAAAAAGTACAGTTTATTATTATCGCTTCTTTTTTCTTTATACACAACATTATACAGCGACGGTTCATTATAATATCTTTTCTTATAATTTTTATTGACATCCTCAAAAAGCTTTCTGATATCTACACTGGCCAGCTTTACCTCATCTATATTTTTATACGCCGGCTTCAATGCTATGGGAGAATAAAACTGCTGAACTTTCCTATTCTGAAAACCGGAAGCCGAAACAGTAAAGTTGGAGGCATTTTGATCTAACGGTGCAAAACCATCTTCATTGGTATAAACAATCTGATCCTGCAGGAGAATTCTTGCATTGGGAATAGGATGTCCATTTTCAGCATCTACGACTCTGATTTTCTGAGCAGAAAGAAATCCAAAGAAAAAAAGGAATAAAAAGTAATAAGCCTTCATAATGATCTATGCATTAATCATCCGAAAATACAAATTATATGAACATTTTTCACGGATTAGTGTAAAATTAATCCGTAAAATTCAGAATGATGCTAAAACACAATTGAATTCCCTACGGGTAAGGCTGAATAGGTGCAACACCGAATTCATAGAAAAAAGCCATTGGAAAAGTGGAATCATAGGGTATCATTTGAAATTCAAATGACAAGCATAAAAAAACCGGCTTCGAAAGCCGGCTAAAGGTGAATTATTTTTTAGCTTCTTCAACAGAAACTTTTCTGAATTCTTTGAACAATTTGCTTAGTTCCAGAGCTGATTTACGAGCTCTTGTACCTGCTGCTTTGTTCCCTTTTTCCGCTTGTTGGTTTGCCTCAGTTGTGAACGCTTCAAATTCCGCGTTGATTTTTTCAATTAGTTCTTTCATTGATTTAAAAATTTAGGCTGCAAATATAGGTTTTATGGTGATTCCAGCCTAACTGCAGCGAAAAAAGTTTAAGGTAAATGATCAAAATTTGCTTTTTTTTGTCCATAACGGCCATTTTCGGGGAACAGAACAGTAAAAAAGAGCCTTAAACAGCTTCATTACCGATAACTCTTATTACAAAACAGGCAACCTCTTATAAGAATTAATTTACATTTAAAAAAAAATAAATAATCATTACCGGTGAAGAAGCTCGTATGCCTTTTTCCCTGCATTTTCTAAAACAATAAGACTTTCCTGAGTAATCCGGTCTGCAAATATAATGCGGAAATGATGGCTGTATTCTTCCGTGAAAGAGAAGGTATTTCCGGGAGTAAATAAAGTGTTGCTTTCTTCACAGTACTGATAGAACTTCTTCATGTCCACTTCTTTGGGAAGCTGTCCCCAGATGCTGTATCCTCCCTGAGGCCGGTGAAAATAAGAACCTTCGGGAAAGCTCTTTCTTAAAACGTCCAGCAATTGGGATGCCTGCCGGCTCAATCTTTTACGGAACAAACGCAGATGCCTTTCATAGCTGTTCCCCTGTAAAATCTTCAGCACCAGTTCCTGATAGACCGGTGAGACGGATCTTCCAAGTATGAACCGGCTCCTTTCCGCCTGTGAATAAAAACGTCCGGCATTCAGCCATCCCAGACGAATTCCGGGTGCCAGTGTTTTTGAAAATGAAGAATAGGTCATTACCAATCCGGTTTCATCAAAACTTTGTATACAGGGCGGCCTTTTTTCTCCGAAATAAAGATCACTATACATATCGTTCTCAATAACAGGTATTTGATAAGCTACGGCAACTTCCAGCAATTCTATCTTGGCCTTATCATCCATCATGATCCCTGTCGGGTTATGAAAATCAGGAGTAACTGCCAATGCACGGATATCATTTTCTGCACAAACCTTTCTGAAATATTCCGTATCAAAACCATTCCGGTAATGGACCGGAATTTCAATGACCTTAAGCCCCAGATTTACAATCACCTCCAGCACGGAAAATACACAGGGGCTGTCCACGGCTACGACATCTCCCGGTTCCGTTACAGACTTTAATGCTATGGTTAATGCCTGCAAAGCGCCATCCGTAATGAGCAGTTCATCAGGATTAAATGCGGCGCCATACCTGTTCATCTGCCTGGCAATAAGTTTTCTCAGTGCCTCAAGCCCGTTTGAAGGATAATACCGGAGCAGTGAGGCTCCCTTTTCACGGATCACTTCCTGCATAGTCCTGAGTATCAGCTTCTGTGGAACCAGCAGGTCTCCAGGCACCGCCGTATTAAATGAACTGGACTCTGAGGTTCTTTTGGACGTCAGCATCATATTTTTCATGAATGTTTCATCCCTGGCCACCGGAGGAAGGTTTGTTGTTCTCTTCGGAACATTTTCATCCTGTATATCTGCTACAAAATATCCTGAACGCGGACTGCTTTCAATCAATCCCTTAATCATAAGATACTCAAAACCGCTTTGGACGGAACTTATACTCAGTCCGTATCTTTTTTTAATCTCCCGCACAGACGGCAATCGATCTTGGCTCTGTAAAATTCCATCACAAATCTGTCTTTCGATAACTGCTGTAAAAATTTCGTATTTGTAAGGCTTCATAAAGGCTAATAAAAAACTGTACCGGACAAATTTACAAAATCTACATCTGTACCGATTGTATTTTAACAAACTGTATCCCTTTTAAATAAATTAATCTTATAATTTTGAATAAAAAAAAGATTTATGGAGATCATTTCAAAATTTACAGTGGGTTCTGAAGACGGAATTTCTGATCTTATAACCATCATCGATTCTTCGGTTTATGCGTTGTACAAAGAATTTGTTTCTGAGGAAGACATCAAACAATACATTGAACACGGAATAGACCCGAGAAAGATGATCAACGAACTGAATAATCTTTCCAATCAGCTTATCATAACGTATGCAGATCAACGGCCTATTGGATACAGTATTATAAAAAGCGGTTCTCTATACCCCGGAATAGCTGACGGAAAAAGAGCTACAGAAATCAGCTTTGTTATTCTTCCTGAGTTTGATTCACCGGAAACAAGACAATCACTCTGGAAAAAATGCAGATCTGCGGTGAGTTTTACGGATGAAATATGGATCAACATGTTGTCTCATGATCCGCTCCTTGAGTTTTTAAAAGAATCCGGCTTTACCGCAATTTCCGATACCCGGTCAGGACCTTTTCAGCTTCCGTCGCATCTATTAAAAATGGAGATTAATAAAAGTTAGCTTTCGTTAGAGGAATACTTTCCCTTATAGCTCAGCAAAGAAATAGGGGAAAACTTGTGTTTTTGGGATCGTATATGAATGTCTGTACTGAATAAAGTTCTATATTTTGCCCGGTCCTATTGAAGGAAACTATAATCCCCATTTCTACTTCTCATTGAAAATAATTTTAAATTGTAACCGTTTATGTATCTTTGATTTTTATAATTTTACCGCAATGAGTGATCAGCTGGAAACCATAGAAGATTATTACAGACGCATCCGTAAGGACGAGATTAAAATGTTTGATTCCGAGGATTTTGAAACTGGAAAGTCCCATTTCAATATCTCCATGCGGAAGTACTGCAGCTTCAAGAGCCCTTACAACCGCCGTGATTATTATAAGATCAGCTTTATCATAGGAAAAGGCACCATTCATTATGGTGCACATCAGTTGTATATAGACCGTCCGGCATTATTTTTCCCTTCCCCCAGCATTCCCTACTCCTGGGAGTGCGAAAGTGATTTCCAGGATGGGTATTTCTGCCTTTTCAACCAGGAGTTTTTTAACGGAAATTCAGAATTCAACCTGTTTAAAAAAACTTCCCTGTTCAAAGAATGGAGCAAGCCTATTGTTTTTTTAACGGAAGAGCAGACTCAGCTGGCAACGCTTTATTTTGACCAGATGTACAAAATGAATAATTCAGCCTATCCGTTCCGCTGCAGCAGTATCAAAAGCCACCTGGCATCGGTTCTGCATCTGGCGCTGGAAAACCGAGTAGAAGACATCAATCCCAGTGAACTTCCGGCCAACATCCGTCTGTATCGGCTATTTGATGAGCTGCTCAATAAGCAGTTCCCGTTGGATTCTCCTGCATATCCACTGGCTTTAAAAACCCCTTCCGATTTTGCTGATCATCTTAATGTACATGTCAACCACTTGAATTCTTCTGTGAAATCAGTGACCAATCTCACGACCACCCAGATCATTAAGGACAAGATGTTTGAAGAATCTAAAAATTTGTTGAAATATACCAACTGGGATATTGCACAGATAGGATATACTTTAGGATTTGAGCAGCCCTCCCACTTTAATAATTTCTTTAAAAAGCATGCCCGAACTTCACCTTTAAAATTTAAAAATTCAGTTTAAATATTTGAATTTTGTAATTTTTACTTTGTCTTTTAAAATTCACTTTTGCATTTCTTGAACTATTTTTGCATAGTAAAAAAGAATGAATATGTTGAGAGAAGCATCTGAACAGCGTATCAGATTAATAACCATTATGGCATTTGTGTCTATCCCGCTTTCGGGGTTTGTCACAGATATCTATTTGCCGTCATTCCCTTCTATGGCCAAGGAAATGATGGTTTCAGAAAAAGACATCCAAATTACCCTCACCTCTTACCTGCTGAGTTATGGTATTTCCCAACTGTTTGTAGGGGGAATCCTTGACAGTATAGGGCGCTACCGGCCCAAATTACTTGCTTTATTCTTATTGGTAATCAGCAGTATTTTGATCACCATGACCAACAGTATTTTACTGATCTGCCTGCTCCGAATTCTTCAGGGGGCCGCCGTTTCGGTACTGGTGGTCGCTACCCGTGCTATTTTCGTAGATATTTATGATGCTGAAAAAGTAAAACATTACCTGAGCTATTTTACCATTGTATGGTCATGTGGCCCTATTCTCGCTCCTTTCCTCGGCGGTTATCTTGAAAAGCTTTTCAACTGGCATGCCAATTTCTATTTTCTGGCTTTTTATGCGGGATTCCTATTCTTATTCGAATGGTTCTTCAGTGGTGAAAGTCTTCCTGAGAAAAAGAAACTTGATCTTGGTGAAAATATCAGCCTATACAAGATGATGCTTAAAAACAGGATTTTCATGCTGGGAATTTTTATCCTGGGATTAAGCTATTCCATTGTGATGCTATTCAATATTACAGGGCCTTTTATCATTGAAAACACCTTTCATTTTACCCCTGTAGTGATTGGATACTGCACCCTGATCTTGGGATTTTCCTGGATGATCGGAGGTTTCATCGGAAAACGGAGGCTTACCCTGGATTTTAAGCCAAGGATCCTTCAGCCTATTCTTCTGCAGCTGATCCTGATTACTGCCCTGATCATCACCAGCAGTTTTGCAGAAAGCCTTTTCATTATGATTCCTTTTGCCTTTTTTATTCATATCTGTTCGGGAATTCTGTTTACTTCGTTTTTTACGACCAGTATGTTGTATTTTCCTAAAAATGCAGGTACGGCAGGTGGATTAATGGGCGGATTGGTGTACGTTATCACCTCTGTTACAAGTTTTATTATTTCTGTAACCGGAACTGTAACAGAACAGAAAGGATTGTCGTGGCGCTATCTTATCATTGCTCTTTTCCTGCTGGGAATAATCCTTGTGATGAACCAGGCTGTAAAAAAAGAAAAAGCAGTGAATTGATCCCTGTTTTGATTACAGCATTGCTAAATATTATTTTTTTAAGAGCATTTGGCACATTTTTTTAATGATTACCTTAAAAAGAAAAATGATGAATACCATTAAAAAGGTCGGCCTTATCCTTCTGTTAGGATCGTTTGTATTTTCCTGTGCGCCGGTATTGAAACCTAACGGTAATCACGGCCTCCCTCCGGGACAGGTAAAAAAAGTGACAGGATCGAAATCGGCTAAACCTTATGCTCCCGGCCAGTATAAGAAATAGCTTTATATAACAAATTATAATCCCCGGCACTTACCGGGGATTTTTGTGCAAATAAAGGAATCCCGAATTTCAGGCAGAAGCATTTGCTTTCTGCCCTGATCATCATCCTATCCCCGGATGAATGACTTTTATATCAATCCTTCCGTTTTTTTATTAAATTAGTCCATCTTTAAAAATCAGGATCCTGTTTTTATTCGACAACAGACAAGGAAAGAGATGACTTCAAAAAAACGAATACCTACCCTTCCGGCATCATGGACGGCCACTAGAACAAAAAATGAGCTGAAACTCTTACTATCCGGTATTATGGGCCTGTTCCTTATTCAGTGTTCAGTAAATAAGCCTCATCAAAAAATAATATGCCGTTTACAGATTATTGTACCGTTATCTGCCGGGTTCCGGAACTGAAAGCAAATACCCGGAAAGCAGCAGCCTTTGATTACCACAAAACAAAGTACTATGATATTCAAGAAAAAAAACAGATATCCTTTCATCATTGCTTCATTATTCAGTATCATCATACATGCGCAGGAAGCAACTCCTTACTTCAAAAAGATCGACAGCGTTGTGACAGCCTCTTCTGCGATACAGTTCAATGGCGTTGTTCTGGTCTCTCAGGGAGGGAAAATAAAATATATAAAAGCACACGGTTATAAAGATTTTGAAAAGAAAGTATGGGATTTGGCTACAATGTCAGAATTATCAGGGAAAAAGGGCTGGATTATTTTGGGGTAACCGGCCTGGGAGACGGCTTTACCTGCCTCAACGTTTATTTCCCTTCTGTTGATACCAGTCTGATCATCCTGGAAAACCAGATGCCTGAAAACAGTGAATTCTGGAGCTACAAAGAAGCAGTGATTAAAAATATCGTTCTGGAGAGTAGTACAGGAAAATAATTCTCACCGTCATTCAATAGGCTAATTTCAGTAGTATCGAATGGTGGTTAAATTTTTACATTTGTTTATACAGGGCTTCCCTGACTGCTGCTGTCAGTTTTGAAGGGCTTACTTTTGTCAGCATTAGCAATTCACAGCCGTTAAAGACAGCAAAACGTTTTAGGGTCTCCACAAAAGGTTCAAGCCATAATTCTGTACTCATACCGGAATCTTCGATATGTAAATGAATCAGTTCAAATTGTTTATCTTTTCTATGAGCTTTACAGTCAGCCCTTCCTATAAACCGATCTCCAAACAGAACGGGCAGACAGAAATAGCCATACTGTCTCTTTTCTTTTGGGGTATAACATTCAAGCCGGAAATCAAAATTGAAAACCTGCCTGATCCGGTCACGATGAATGATTGAATTATCAAACGGAGACAGCAGCCGGACATGGGAATTGGAAAATTCCACTGTTTTTTCAAGGAGACTATTCTGAACAAAAACAGGAGGCAGCCCTTCCATATCAACCTGGATGATGCTTCCCTCTTCAAGCATTGACTTTAAAACCTTACTGACATTTATTTTTAACAGATTTCCGGTCCGGAGATGGGTTATTTGCTTTAATGTAGTAAATCCATAGGCGCGGAGACAAGTCTTTATCAAATATTCTGCAAATTCAATGGGATCAGGTTCTGTAGTGGAAATATGTTGTGGCAATACTCTTTCAGTAAGATCATACATCTTCTGCATCCCTTTGCGTCCGCAAATCATCAGATCCCCCTGCATAAAAAGTCTTTCCAGGGCCAATTTCGCAGGTTTCCAATTCCACCAGCTGCCTGTTTTGCTACTTTCCGTTTCAAAATCTCTTGCTCTTTGAGGTCCTTCAATACGGATCATATCCATGACATACTGCATCACCTTTTTGTCAGCATTATAATAGTGAGATTTACTTTTTCTGGCATGGTTCATTTGAGGCAGTACATAACGGAAATCCTGCATCGGCAGATATGAAGCAGCATGAAACCAGTATTCAAATATTGTATGCTCTTCTACCAGCTCCTCCAAATAGCCTGTTTGAAAATCCGGGATCCTGGTCCAAAGAGTATGATGATGTGCCCGCTCCACAATTGACAGTGTATCGATCTGTACATATCCAAGATGCTCCAAAGCATTCAGAACGGCTTTTTTACCCGTTCCAAATGGAGTAAGTTCCGTTAGCCCCTGGCTTTCCAATGTGGCAAACTGAAGTTGTTCTAAGGTCCATTTATTTTTCATATTTACTGTACCGGAGCGATCTGATCATTGCCTACCTTCTTTTCAGCATGATAGAATAAGAAATTTTTTCCTTGTATTATACTTCAACAAATGTATACATTTTTGCCTGAGGTAGCACATTTTGGTTGCTTAAAAGTCTTTTGTCCTTCAGCAATTCCTTTTCATAGCATAAAAAAATGGGTCTAAAAATGTTCCGTTTTTATGATTAATTAGTTTTAATTAAAACTAATTTTCACTATATTTGTTATGCTGAGTCATGGTATAGAATTTTTTAAATATAATTTTCATTGATTCAGCCCTGCCCGTTATTTTTATAAAATATATGTCTGTACAACACAATAATATTTCAGAACTGGCCTTGGAACTGGGCTGGGCAATGAGCGAAATGAAAAGCCGTTTGCGGCAAAAGATTCAGACCAGAATCAATGAATATGATCCGGATCTTTCTTTTGAACTGATTGAGATCCTGGGGATCATCTCACGCAACAGCGGCATCAACCAGCAGGAAATCGGAAATAAGGTAAATAAGGACAAATCAAGCATCACGTATCTGATCAACAGCCTTGTAAGACGCGGATTGGCTGAACGGGTTGAATATGAAAATGACCGGAGAAACAGGCAGATTTTTCTGACTCCCAAAGGAAAGGAAATTGTAGAAACAATTTATCCATGGGCTTTAGAGCTTTATAAAAAAGCAGCAGGCGACCTTGGCAAAGATGAGATCAGCCATGCTCTTCTTTTAGTAAAAAAAATGACAGTCAGCCTAGAATAATAAGGATCCAAAAATAATACAATATGAGAACTATTCTTGTCCCTATCGACTTTACATCTACCACAGAAAATGCAGTAAAACTCGCTGCAGAATGGGCAAAACATTATGATTATGAACACATTGTCCTTTTAAAAACAGTCGGTGAATCTGAATTTGACTACCTGCATATTGCAGAAGGCCATTCCTTCGTTAATGAAGAAAATGTCAACAGCCTGCTGAAAAGAACGGACCTATTACTGGATCAGCTTAGTAAGATGATTGCGGAAAAGGCACCTCATATCAAGGTTTCAAGAATAGTAAGCGACTGGGCTCTTACCAGAAGTGTTAATGAGGTTTTAAAAAATCAGCCTTCCATCGAACTGATTATCCTGGGAAGTGATGACCAGGCATCTTCAAATGAGAGTTTTGTTTCAGACCATATTATAAGTATTGCAAGAACAAGTCCTGTAAAGACATTAATTGTTCCTGATCATTATACTTATACTCCTGTTAAAAAGATTATTATTCCCTGTGATGTAAAAAGCATTGCCACCCTTGAAAGGCTGTTTCATCATCAGTCTGTTATCCGGCAGAAAGATGTACAGCTGCTTTTTTTAAATATAAACACTAAAGAAGGCAGCGATATCAGCCCCGATAAAAAGAGAGCGCTTGAAGAATATATTCATCAGCATTTAACCGAGATTCCAAGCAGTATTCATTATTCTTATGACGAAAATATCATCAGCGGGATTTTGAATTTCGCGTCCTCAAATGAAACAGATCTTATTATTGCTTTACCCGGAAGGCACAGTTTTCTCTATTATTTAGCCAGCAGAAGTATTTCCGAGGGCATTTACCAAAATACCAATCAGCCTGTTTTAATATTAAAATAATACTTTCAAGGCTGTGAACGATGTTGGTTATCTTTTGAAGAGTAAAAAACGGTTCTATTCACTCTTTGAGTCTTAATAGTAAATCTTAGAACTATCAAGCTTAACAAGATTTTGTTCCTGCATTTTTTTGACATACCGAATCACGGTTTCCACACGCAGGCCGGTTAAAGTAGCTATTTGCTGTCTTGTATAAGGAATCACAAAAGAATACACTTCCTCAAATCCAAAATAGTTTTTAATATGGCTGAATAGTTTTTCCAATTTTACAATAGGGTCTGCAATAGCCAGAAAGCTGGAAATCATATATCTGAAATGAAGCCTGTCCGCTGTATATTTATTCAGTTCAAACATTAAGGCAGGCTTTTCCAATAGGATATTTAAAAATTTACCTTTCGGCATCTTAATAATTTCACAGCTGGTTACCGCAACGGCATTTACTGCATAATGATGATCTGTAAACAAATAGCTCTCCCCGATACAGTGCCCATCAAAAGGAAATCCATGTACAAACTCTTTTCCATCTTCTAAAAAAGTGTTCACTTTCACGGTTCCGCTCTTTATTTGCCAGTAGTATCTGGCAGGGGTTCCTTCCTGAAAAACATAGTCTGCAGAATTGTATTTTTCCAGTTTGGCTCCTTGAGAAAATAATAAGTCTTCACATATAATCATCTTATCATCAGTTTAAGTAAAATTAAGTAAGTATAAGGAATGATGCAACTTATCAAATACCACAAAAATAAAATTTGTCGGGCTGTGGGAATGGGCTGCTTTTTCAATGCTGACATCTGTGGTTTTGAATGGCAGAATTGAATTTTTTGTCTTATGGCGTTGTGATTTTCTTTTTGTGTTTTACTCCCCATTCCGCCAACGCAGAGATCACATCTTTCAATGACCGGCTGTATTCTGTAGGAATATATTCTACCAATACAGGTTTTTGATCAATAAGAACTGTTCTTTCTACCAAATGATTGACTTCAAGTTTTTTCAGCTCACTGGACAATACTCTTGCTGAAATACCCTGTATGGTTCTTTGCAGCTCGTTGAACCGTGTATGGCCTCCCAAAATAGCAATCATTACCCGTATCGTCCAGCGGCCGCCGAGGACATATAAAGCGTCTTCAGTCGCTGATAAATGAGTGGTACATTGCGGCTGTGAATACACTAATTTCTCTTCTTCCATTTTTACTTTTTTTAATTACTAACCTAAAAGTTATTACTAACCTTTCGGTAACTACTATATTTTGTTTAGTAAATATAGATAATTTTGAACTGTCAAATTTTAAAAAGAATAAAAAATGAAACAGGTACTTCATATTATTTCAAGCCCGCGAAGCGAATCATCCATCAGTAAAAAGTTGGGAAATGCTATTATAGATCAAATTATGGCAAAGTATCCTGACAGTGTTTTACAAAAACGGGATTTAACCAATCCTATTTTTCCGCACTTGGAAGAAACGCATATCAATGCATTTTTCACCCCTGCCGAACACCGTACGCCGGAGCAGCTGGAGTCTGTAGCACTGTCCGATACCGTGATTGCAGAATTGCAGAAAGCGGATATCGTTGTTATTGAAGCACCCTTGTATAATTTCAGTATCACGTCTACCCTTAAATCATGGCTTGATCATATTGCAAGAGCAGGCGTTACATTCCGTTACAGCGAAAACGGACCTGAAGGACTGGTTAAAAACAAGAAGGTATATCTGGCTTTTTCAAGTGGCGGAATTTACTCTGAGGGAGAAAGACAGGCTTATGATTTTGTGGTCCCTTACCTTAAACAAACGCTGGGCTTTATGGGAATGACGGATATTTCTGTTTTCCGTGCGGAAGGACTTTCGGTTCCCGTTATACAGGAAACGGCTCTGCAAAAGGGAATTGAAAGCATTGTTGTAGAGTAAAAATTAAAAATGCTGTTCTTTATGAGCAGCATTTTTTATACTGGGATTTCATCGTTTTCAAAAGAAATATTACATAAATAAAGGAATATTTTTCTCAACATATGTAAAGCCTTTTTCATTTTTTATCTCTCATTTTTACAGCATTAAAAAGAAAGATTATGAAAAATTACAAACAACTTCAACTGATTAATCCTACTGAACTATTTAATCCTGCTCCCTACGGTTTTTCCCACAGTATTTCAATACAATCTCCTTTCCAGATGTGCTTTATAGCCGGGCAGAGCGGCGGTGTGGGAGAACAGCATCTGCTGGCTGATGATTTTAAAACCCAGGTCCGGGATGCTTTAAATAATCTTAGGATCGTACTGCAAAGCCACGCGATGACCTTTGACAATATCGTTAAAATCACCCTTTTAATCGTAAATCACAGCCAGGAAAAACTGGCTATATGGGCTGAAGAGGCCGGAAAGGTATGGAATCCTTCATTTTTACCTGCAAGTACCCTTATACCTGTCAGCCAGCTGGCATTACCCGGGATGTTGTTTGAGATAGATGCGATTGCAGTGAAAGGTTAGTTCCTGTTAAGACGTTCTATAATTAATGATGCAAAGCTTCTTATTCCGGTTCTGATACTTTCCTCATCCACCTGGAAATCCGAGGAATGATTCATGGCAATCATTCCTTTTTCAAAATTAGATCCACCCAGAAAGAAGTAAACTCCGGGGATTTTTTGTTGAAAATAGGAAAAATCATCATTGAAAAACGGGACCTGGCCGTAATCTATGGCAATCGTATTTTTACCATAGATATTCTGAAGGATTTCCGTAGCTGATTTGGTCAATTTTTCATCATTGATAACTGTTGGGTTTCCCTGTACAAATGAAACGGAAAGAAGCTGATTTTGATAACCGCTATCTTTAATGATTTTCTGAACTCCGGGAATTATTTTATCTAAATCAGAGGAATTCGTCTCATACAGATACGTTTCAAGAAAAAACTCATTATTTTTAGAATAGGCAGTAAATTTTCCATCCGTGAAAAGATAATCTTTGAAAATAGTATCGGGATTTGTCAATCCGATTTTAGGATCAACAATAGATTGTATTTCCCAGGGCTTAGTTCCGGGATGAATACGGAATAAAAAATTACTGATCTTCTTTGTTAACCCTTTTGTCTCTTCTTCAGATAATTCATTTTTTAACTGAACTCTTATTTTCTTCTGATAAGCAAACATTTCATTCGGTTTCACCATGATCTGCCCGGCCGGTATAGCGGTTACATGTAATCCGTATATTTCGTCAGGATTTATTTTGGAAAGCAAACCATTATTCAACATTCCTATTGCTCCTTTGAATGTTTCTTCTTCAGGCTGGAATATAAAATATACTGTTCCTTTCAAGGATTTTTTATTCTTTGCAAGAACTTCAGCAATTCCCAATCCAATCGCCATATGTAGATCATGGCCACAGCCATGCTGAACTCCTTTAATTTTCGATTTGAAAGCCTCCGGATCAGAATTATCATTGAGGAGTGCATCCATATCCGATCTCCAGGCTATTTTCTTTCCTTTCTTATCTCCTTTCAAGATTCCTACAACACCATACCCGTAAACATCCGTCCGGACTTCCAAACCTAAATCAAGCAGATATTGCTTAATTTTTTCCTGAGTTTGTTTTTCCCCACCCGCCAATTCCGGGTTTTCATGAAAATTTCTCCTGATATTAACCAACTTATTAAATATTCTGTCTGTTTCGAGTTGAACAGATTGATGTATTGATTGTTTCTGTATATTATGGGAAGATTGGACATCCACCTCTGTTTTGCTGTTCAATCCTTGTGCAGAAAGTGCAGAAAAGATCAGACATAGTACAGTTAAAGCAAGTTTTTTCATGGTTTGAAGTAATGGGTTGTATCAGGGTTATTTCCAGAAACAACTATTGTTTTTATTTCATTACGTACTATTGTTATATAGTATTTCTCTGATGTCTAAGGTAAGGCTATTTCATCCTTAAGCCTAAAAAACATTTACACCTTGCCCAATTTCAGCGTTTTATTTTCGAATATAGGCATCTCCTGATATGCATTCTGAATAAAACAATTTCCTACCACATTATTTAAAACAATTCTAAACTATGTGAAAATTGGATCTCTACAATCCCTTTATTTAAAGCATTTTTCTAAGTATTTTTTTTAAACACCTTCAAAAATTACGTAGAAATACTGAAGGCCATCCAACAATAACTGATTAATTTTGAGTAAACAAAAACTAAGAACTATGGATCGCCTGAAAAACATTCAATCATTTCTGAGAAAAGAGACCTTATCTGAAAAATCCGGCAGCTATAGATCAAAGGCATGATAGCCTCCTGCTGAAAGGGAGTTGAAGATATCTAACCCAAAATTTTTAACGAAATGAATATTATTAACAAAATCCTCAACGTCGATGATTATTATTTCGACGTATTTATGTCTATCTCGGAAGCGCTTGCCGGGTTCACGGTAAATGAATTGCAGTCTACAGGTTTGGCAGAAACCTATTACACATACATTCTAAAAAGCTTAGAAGCTGCTACTTTCGCAGAATTCCTTACAGTCTCTAAAAATATACTTGAAAGTTCTTCCGATGAACATCAATTAAGAAATGCCATACAATCCGGGATTATAGCCGACCCCGGAATGAATGATATGGCCGGAAAAGTGATCACCATGTGGTATCTGGGAACCTGGGAAGGAGCTTATATCAATGATCTTTCTTACAAAGAAGGTCTTGTCTGGAACCTGATGCACTCCCATCCACCCGGAGCAAAACAACCGGGCTACAAATCGTGGAATATTAAACCTGTAAACAGCAACTCATGAACCCAATCAATAATAAAAAGGATGTGATCATCGTAGGAACGGGGATCGCAGGATCACTCATCGCAAAATTACTGACTGATCATGTGTTTGATATAACAAAGGGAAAGATGATCCACCGTGCAGATGCAGGAAAATCGGATAATATCCGTGAAATATCAATACTCATGTACGAAGCTGGATTAGAAGCCGGTCTGGAGCTGGATTCTGTATCGTCAATGACCACGTATAATGAATATATGCGCACTTTTTTTATGGAGGAAGCTAAAGTTCCCAACTCACCCTATCCTAATTTAAAGCAGGCTCCTTCTCCGAATGTTCTCGATATGGAACAGATCACTCCCCCTTTTCCGGGTAAAAAAGGATATCTCGTTCAGTTTGGGCCGATGCCGTTTGCAAGTGACGCCATCAGAGTAGGAGGCGGAACTACCCTTCACTGGCTGGGAACTACCCCAAGAATGCTTCCGAATGACTTTAAGCTTACTGAAAAATACGGCATTGCAATAGATCAGCCGGATTCAGACAAAAAAACATCCATCAACTGGCCTATAGATTACGAGGAATTAAGGCCTTATTATGAAATGGCCGAATTTGAAATCGGGGTTTCAGGAGATGTTTCAAGGCAGGAATATCCTATTTCTGAAAGTTCAGAAGAATATTATGGAAAGTATGTTTTCCCGATGGAAGAAATTCCTCAGAGCTATATGGATCATAAGATCACTGAAGGTCTCAAAGGTACAAGTGTAAAGCTAAGCTCGGGAGAGATTCCTTTACTGCTGGTACCTTCTCCGCAAGGGAGAAATTCCATTCCCAATCCAAAATACGGAAATACAAAGATCATCAAAGCTGAACCCAGCGGATCCGGGTACAAACTGATGTTAGACAGTTCTGAAAAAGAAGAATACAAGGCTCTTGGTGCTGTCTGGAATCCGTATATGGGAGAACGCTGTGAAGGAAATGCTTCATGTGTTCCGATCTGCCCTGTCCAGGCGAAGTACAATGCTTTAAAAACATTGAAAAAAGCATTGTATAAACTTAATGAGAACGCAAATCTTAAGCGTAATCCCTATATGCAGGTACAGGCCCAGAGTGTGGTTTACAGATTAAGTGTCGATCAGAATGATAAAGAGAAAATTTCCAAGGTTCATCTGAGAAGGTATATTTCAAAAGAGAAAACCGATTTCGTTGAAGAAGCGGTTGATACTTCGGATTCTATTGTTATTCTGGCAGCAAATGCTTTTGAAAATCCAAAGATTTTACTGAATTCCAAATACACGGATCAGGACGTTGTAAAAAGCGTTGCCAACAGCAGTGACCAGGTAGGTAGAAACCTGATGGACCATATGGTAATGCTGACCTGGGGACTGTTCCCTGAACCGGTTTATCCATACAGAGGCCCTGGTTCTACCACGAACATTTCATCTTTCCGTGACGGAAATTTCAGGGGTGAATTTTCAGCATGGATCTCTCCGCTTGATAATTGGGGCTGGGGCTGGCCGGCATTTTCTCCCGGATCTGATGTTGCAGAATTTATTGGCAAAGGTCTTTTCGGATCAGAATTGAGAGAAGCGCTTACGAACAGGCTTTCAAAACAGGTGTTGTTCCATTTTGAGATCGAGCAGCTGCCACATCCCAATAACAGGGTCACTATTAATGATCAGTACCTGGATGCTCTTGGAATTCCACGTCCTGTTATTCATTATGAACTGACAGACTACGAAAAGAAAGCGATGGAGCAGGCAAAAAAAGCTTCGGACCAGATGTTTGATAGATTGGGCATTCAGGATTTTACAAAATATACGGATGCAGATAAAAATTCTGTGTTTTACAACGGAGAGAGGTATTCTTACAACGGAGCGGGCCACATTGTAGGAACTCACAGAATGGGTTCTGCAGCGGAAAATTCTGTAACCAACAGCTATTGTAAAGCCTGGGACCATTCGAATTTATACATTGTAGGAGCCGGAAATATGACAACCCTGGGAACTTCAAACCCTACTTTAACATTATCAGCATTCACAATCCGTTCAGTAGAATCCATTCTTGCTGATCTTGAAACCCAACTTAAAAAATAAAAACATGAGACAAAGACTTATCAATAAAACAGAACAACCACAGGAAACTCTTTTACAAGGAGCAAAAATGGCAGGCAGAAGCGCCGTTGTTTCCGATTCCGTTTCTTTACCTTCTTTATTATTTGATTCAACACTCAGTAAAGAAGATTGGGTTGAAGGATTAAAGCATCACAGCAAAATATTGACTCATCTTTTGCTAAACGATCAGACCGAAGAGTTTAATACTTATCTGGAATCTCAGTTTGGCTCAGGAGTTTCAGAATTTAAAAAAGGGGTAACCGATGTAGATTACCGTCCGGTTTTACAGGATCTTTTACAGACGGCAATTCTTATTGAGCACTCTACAATTCCGCCTTATCTTACAGCTTTATACTCTATCAAAGACGGAACCAATGCTCTGGCTTCACAAATCATACGAAGTGTAGCCGTAGAAGAAATGCTTCATCTGATCATGGTGTGTAATGTACTGAATGCCATTGATATTCAACCTTCCGTCAATAAGCAGGAAAACTACCCTACCTATCCGATGAAATTACCGATGAATGTTGATTTCTATATAGGCCTGGAAACCTTCTCATCTAATAGTATTGCTACATTTATCGCTATTGAAAGTCCGAGCAAGCCTTTGGTAAAAGCCCCGAAATATGATCATGAAACTGATTCTTCAGCATTATTTTCCCAAAGAACAGCTGTGCAGGAAAACAATTTCTGGACTCTTGAAAATATGAAGGGTTTCATTATGGAAAATGTACATACCATCGGTGAGTATTATGATGTTTTATTCTTCTATATCGTTATTTTCCAAATCATTGCTTACTGCAAAGAACATGGAAGCCTTCCGAAGGATTTCAATGAATTAAATACCGGAGGAATTTTTACAGGGGATCCTGCAAAACAGATCCGTCCTGAGCAGTATTACGGAAGTGGTGGTAAATTACACTCTGTGGAAGCTTTAGCCGGAGTAATCGCCGTTTTCCAGGAAATTAAAGGACAGGGTGAAGGAGCGGATGATTCTATTTTTGATGTTGATCCTTCGCAGTTTGAAGAAGGTATGGAGCTGGCCCATTATTTCAGATTTAAAGAAGTTTTCCATGAGCATTTCTATCTTGGAGGAAAGTATGAATCTTTTATGGATGAAAACGGAATGATGCCAGTGACTACGCCACCAACAGGAAAAGATTTACCTGTAGACTGGAACGAAGCCTATCCTATGAAGCCCAATCCTAAGCTGGAAGATTATACCGGTAACAAGGAACTCTATGCACAGGGAGTTGAGTTTAACAAAACATACAGACGTTTATTAGACGCTATTCAAAGTGCTGTGGAAGGAAATCAGAGAGAACTTGAAAAATCCATCATGTATATGTATGCCCTGAAAGAACAGGCTGTTGGCCTGATGAAACAGCCGCTGGATTCTCAGCATAATGCAGGGCCAACTTTCGAATACATCAATTGATAACCATAAAATTATATATCATGCTTAAAAGAAAAAAAGAAAGTCCCGAAGCGGGAGGAGAACAGTTATACCGCAAAATGCCGGCTCAGGATAAAGGTGTTTTGGCAGCATTAATGGACGGCTATTCAAAACTTCTTATCGATGATCCGGTGAGACCGTTCAGAGAAGAAAATCTGCAGGCAATAGAGAATAATGTAGATTATGGGATTCTTGCAGCTTTGGACGGTACATGGGTAAGTTACAATGTTAATTATAATAAAGCTGTCACCAAACCATCACTGGCAAGCGGAGTGCATACTACGATCATGCCTTCACCAGGTACCAATTCAGGGACAATTCCCGGAAAATTCGCCTTTGACTGTGAGGAATATATTGAGAAGTTAACATTTTCTATTGTTCCCGGCGGGGTCCGTAACCGCGGCGGGGCCAGTGAACTTTTCTGTGGAGCGGTTAAATACGAGCAAAGCATTAAGAGCGTTACTACCGTACAGGGACAAGACGCTTTACAATACACGCCTATCCATGAAGAAAACGGGATGTATCTATGGCTGAGTGATGTATATAATCATGCGGCAACTAAGGAATCTATCGAAAGGGACCGTGGCATACATGCTTTTTCACAAGAGGATTTTGAAAAATACGGTTATAAGGGTGAGTACAGAGATGAACCTTTGGTAAGGGTAACACCGGACGGGGAGGAAAAAAAATATATTCTTTTGAGCCAGTTACAGCCTGGGCAGCCCTATTATGAGATTATTCCGGCACAGGAATTAAAACCTGGAGCAGGAATTGATGGTCCTTATTTTATTCCTGACTACTCTATTTCGAGAAGCGGTGTTATTCCTCATGGCAGTACTATTACTTTACTTGGAGATATTGCTCCTCAGAATATTTCTGAGAACACCTTCTATTTAATTGAAGGTTCTCCTAAATTTCCTTATGGTAAAGAGGCATGGGAGACTAATCATCTTTCGATTTCACGTACAATGGGGAACGCAGGGGTAACGCCTGATGATATCATTGATCTTGACCAGCCTGCACCGGCCTGGGTACATGAAACACTCACTGACGATAATGACAAGGGGTCAAATAAGATCTACACCCAACGGATACTGGCAGACGATTTATATCCTTATTCTGTGCGGCCTGATCTAAGGCTCCGTGATACACTAAGAGGCCAGGAAGTCAGCAATTATGTTCATGTGAAAATGTCATCTAAAATGAAGACCGGAGCACAGGGGGGAATTTTAAATGTTCCGTTTGTCAACCGTTTTGTTCCGACTGTTGAAGTGGATATGGATATGTGGATTGAAACGGTCATCGAAAATGGAAAAGAAATTCTTCAGCTGCAATACGAGCAGATCGTATTCTTCGAATTTGATTTCGGAAATGACGGAGGCACTACAAGCTGGCCCCACATCCAGGTCAATACCCTTCGTAAGCTAGAAGATATTCCTGAAGATCAGAGAAAGGTGATAGAAGAACAGTTTTTTAATAAACAACCTGATCTCGTGACTGGCAGTACGGCTGATCCGGCAGCCGGATGTCCTTACCATAAAGTTTAATGTTATTGATTGTAACACAAAATAAAGGGGCAATAATTGCCTCTTTTTTGTTTATATTGAGATTTGTTTTAAAATAGCATGATAGATACCATACATTGCCGGATACTACAGATTTTCATAGGTTTTATCCACTAAAAAAGAGACGGCTTTCTTGATTTTTTCCCGTCCTTCAGCAGTATTGATATCTATTCCGCAAAAAACGCTGCCATTCACAGAAGCATACAGGTTCAGGTAATAAAGCCCCGAAACCAGAATAGCCGATATTGCGCGAAAATCCTGCGCATGTTCTTTAAAATAAGGATCTGCAATAAATTTGAAAAGATTTTCGCCGTTTTCCTCTTGTAGATCAGTGAGCTTTTTGAGTGATTTCCGGGATTCGGATAAGCGCCACAATAATACTTTTTGCAACTCTTTATTGGAGTGAACATAATCGAATTGTGCCAGTAACATGGCTTCTGTAAGTAATTTTCCTCCATCATTCAAATTCAGCATTGTTTCATCAGGTGTCGCATTGCTCCAAAAATCCTGTGAGCGGATATATTCGTCCATCAAGCCGTCCATTCCGCCAAAATAGGTATAGATCATTTTTTTATCTACTCCGGCAGTAGCAGCGATATCATTGATCTTTAGTGCTGCATATCCTTTCGTTTTCAGAATTTTTCCAACCGCATCTAAAAATTTTTTCTTGCTGCGTTCCTTGTTCCGGATACTGCCAGCTGCTGATTTTCTTTCCATGACAAATATTCAATATACAAGTTTATGAAATTTTTTATTATTTTAGACACTTATAAGTGTCTTATTTTATATATTTGCAAAAATTAGGTCATTCCAAAGAGCAGGAATACAGCCCAGGAATAAAAAGAACGGTCTATATTACACTCACGATCAGTAGGTAAAACCAATACAGCAGGATTATCTAATCATTGCAGAAAAAGGTACATCAGTCATTCCAGCTGATCAAAATAGGGTCTGGATATATCCACAAAAAAGGCAGTCCAGCGTGAAAGTAAAACATTAAACTCAATTATTTTACTTCATCCACTGTCCGGATCATGAATACAAAATACTGTATTTCAATAATTTAAACTAAAATTAAAAAAATAATATAAAATTTTTTGTTTTTTAGACACTACATAGTGTCTTATTTTATATATTTGTAAAAACTAATAACCATTTCATATATTAAATGCTGATAGAATGAAATGTAGGCAACACCATGAGAAATCTAAGGTGTTGCTTTTATTTTCAGGAACCAGTAAAGTTATTTTTCCCAACCTGTTAAAATTCATAGGGTACTTCTTTTTTTTGTTTTTAAAATAAAACACTGTATATCAGCAACTAAATATTCAGTTAGAAATATTTTTGGAAAAAACAATTATTTTTAGACACTAATAAGTGTCTTATTTCATATATTTGCACAAACTAATAAGCATTCCCTATATTAAAAACACAATCGAAGTTAAAAAACTAATTTCCATATTCCGTGCAGGATCAGCCGGGAAAATCTGCCCCAGCATTAATTAAAGCTGTAAAGTAGGTAAAAACTGAGTGGTCCTCCGTTAAATGATCCTGTTGTTTAAGAACGTAAAAAATGAGGAGGGAATGAAACGTAAAAATGTTGTTGTGGGCACAATGAATGAAAAGATAATTTCGAAAACCAGCAAGTAAGGTAAAAACACTGAATGTAACAGCACCATTGGATTTCTGATGATGCTGTTTTTAATTTCAGAAAATAGATTTACCTGCCGGGGCCCATACTTTTCTTGATCCCGATCGCAGATTATCCAGCGCAACTAAGACTGCGGATGCTTTCCATCATTAGCAGAAGAACCGGGAACGATATCTTAAAAACTAATGTTATCAAATCTTATACTCCTGCTTAATTGCTGATATTTTATTATGTTAAATATTTTTATCACCAACATGTGTTATATTTGAATCTCAAACGATAAAAATGAATACATGAGAAAATTAACGAGAAATCAGTTGAAGAAAACAATGGCAGGAGCCAAATTACCGACAGACCCTATCGGCCCTGTATGCGGCGGGGCTCAATGTCCGGATGACAACTACAGATGCTGCTATCATCCTGTTGGAAATTATTGCAGTACAAGAGCTTGTACTTAATCAAAATACCGCCCTCTTTTTAGAGGGTTTTTTATTTTTAAAGGTAAAGGTCATGTCATATTCATATTTTTAATTGTAAAAATTGATTGCATTAAATAGCCGGAATTGGGCTTAACTACAGATATTTTATTATGTTAAACAGTTTTATCACCAATTCGTGTTATATTTAGACTTCAAACGATAAAAAATTAATACATGAGAAAATTAACGAGAAAACAATTGAAAAAAACAATGGCTGGGGGACCTTTAGACCCAGTTGAAGGATTAGATCCTACAGGACCGGCTTGTGGAGGTTCTCAATGCCCGGATGACAACTACAGATGCTGCTATCATCCTGTCGGAAACTATTGCAGTACCCAGGCTTGTACATAATGAATATAACCCTCTTTTTCAGAGGGTTTTTTATTTTTCCCGATCTTTTATCATCCGGTCTTTTTCTTTATACAATCATGATAGAAAAAACCAATAACAATCATAGATGAAATTTTAAAAGTTTACTTTCTATTTTATTTTGATTCTTTTCCGCTTCCGAGTAAATTTGTACAAAATAAAATAATGAATTATACACTTGATCTTAATACGCAGGAACCTAACTCTAACATTGTATTTAATACAATCATATTCGATTCATTCAAGGTTAATGTAGTGGAAAGATATTTGGGCCGCATGGATTCCCATCCCAGATTATGTCATGTTTTATTTAAAGTCAGAACCCTGGACAATGATATTATTAAAACGAGAGCAGGTCATGGAAGGGTCAAAGTCAAAGGAGATCTTTTCGATTCTTACCAGAAACTGATAAAAGTCCTGAATTCCTATGAGTATAAAAACAAACTGCTCAACAGGCAAGAAGCCGAACAGGATTATGTCCATTTCATTTTAAGCCTGGTTATTGTTAATTATCAACTTAATTAACTGTGATATTGATTTTCTTCAAGGATTTAACAGCCGATTATCTAATCCAGCCCACTATACAATCACAGAAGCCCAGAAAAGACGTAATCTGTGTAAAAAATATGGCTATGGCTCAGGATTGATATACTTTTTTGCAATTGTAAAGCAATAGATATTAAGTAAAAACTGACTGTACCCATAGACTGCATCTTCTACCGGAATAGTAATCATCCTAACTCCCAGGAAATCGGCAGGGTTATAATTAACAACTGGCGACTGGATGATGGAGCCTGTCAGTATACCATTTACAGCAAAAAAACCAGGCATGAGAATCAGGTAGGTAAAAGTTGCCTGCCCTATCCATTCTCTTCTGGCAACAAAATGGAGATAGCAGAGCGTTACAAGCGTTACAATAACAGTTAATAAAGTATAAATCCTATCATAATACAACAATCCTGCAACGCTGAGAAAAATAACCGCTGTAAATACAATAAGGGTATTAAAAGCATTGGCCCAGGCAAGATTAAAAAATTGATCCAGGCAGTAATAGGTAAAAACACAGGCAAAAGGTATACAATAGAAAAACAGCCACTCCTCAAGAGGAAGCCCGGCTATGACGAGACCCAGCGTATAGCGGGTATCAAACCACCATACCCCCATACTGCTAAACCAGATGTCCCAGATAATAAACGGTATAGCGACCACTGTAGCTGAGAGCAAGTAGGTACCAAAAAGTTTGTTAAATTTTATTCTTCTGTCAAAAGATGCTAAAAAGCAGATGACAACCGTGAAAAAATTAATTAAAATATAGGTATAAGGCATCATTTTTTATTAAAATACATTTTAAAATAAGTCATGGGAACCCACAGGAAACCAAAGCACTCCCCCTTTTCTTTTCCAAGGTGCTTATGGTGCTGCTTATGGGCACGGCGGATGGCAAGAAGATATGGATTCTTAGTTTTTGTGAAAATTTTAGCCCTCTGATGAATAAAAATATCATGAACAAAAAAGTAAGCCATTCCGTACAGGCTGATTCCAAGGCCAATAAAAAAAAGATTACTAAAGTTCTGCTGTACTCCTCTATACAGCAAAGCGATCGCTGGAGCAGCAAAGATGACAAAAAATAAATCATTTCTTTCCAATGAGCCCTCATTGCTGTGGTCATGATGATCACGATGCAGTACCCATAAAAAACCATGCATAATGTACCTGTGGATAAGCCAGGTAGCTCCTTCCATGGAGACAAAGACCAGCAAGACGATCAACAGGTTCATTTTAACAGGTTTTTTTGATTAAAAAAATCTTCCAAAACTTTATATCGGAAATTAAATATGCTGTTTAGTTTGGCGCGCACAAATAACCAGTGGGCAATTCTTCCTACAATACCAAACGGCAGTTCATATTCTACAGTATCCTTCATTAAAACCCCATTTCCGCTTGGAATAAATTCATGAAAATGGTTCCAGTATTTATAAGGTCCTGCTTCCTGAAAATCAGTAAAACTCTTCTGATCATCCACCTGTACTATTTTTGTTTTCCAGAACATGGGGATATTAAGTAATGGAGAGACCTTGTAATTGATTTCCATTCCTTCATAAACAGGCTGTTCCTCAAGGTCTGAAAGAACGATAAACTTCATGCTCTTAGGTGTTATTTTTGATAAGTTATGAGGCGATGAAAAAAAATTCCACGCTGTCTGTAAGTCACAGTTCAACTGCTGCTCTCTATATAACCGGTAAACCATTATTTGTTTTTTAAGTTTATGTTAGAATTTTTAATAAAAGCTCCGTCTATGGTATTTACCATCTCATAAATAAGCGGATTTATAGCGTATATAGCTTTTAAATGCCAGGAATACTTTTTGAGAATTGGGGATTCTGATTCTGTTATGTAAGATCTTTTGAGAACTTGTTCTCTTTATTTTTTCAAATAATGACAGATAATATCTGTACGCAAGATAAACCCCGAACATGGAAGAGCCGGGTAATTTTTTTATCCCTGTTAAAGCTTCTTTAAATTCTGCTTCGATTTCTTTCTCAATCTGATCTTTCACAGCATTGTCAAACACTGCCATATTGATCCCGGGAAAATAGGTCCGTCCTAAAATGTGGTAGTCATCCTTCAGATCCCTTAAAAAATTTACTTTTTGAAAAGCTGATCCCAGTTTCATTGCAAACGGTTTAAGTTCTTCAAACTTTTCCCTGTTCCCTTCTGTAAATACCTGCAGGCACATCAGTCCAACAACTTCAGCAGAGCCATAGATGTATTCGTTGTATAATTTTGAATCGTAATCAATTTTCTGCAGATCCATTTCCATACTGTG
Organism: Chryseobacterium sp.; assembly: GCF_022869225.1. Taxonomy (NCBI): domain Bacteria; kingdom Pseudomonadati; phylum Bacteroidota; class Flavobacteriia; order Flavobacteriales; family Weeksellaceae; genus Chryseobacterium; species Chryseobacterium sp. Next base: position 263,972 of record NZ_JALIHL010000001.1, read on the forward strand.
CAAAAACTGTTCGATAAGTTTTCTATCAATCCTGTAGTTGCGGACAGTCTCCTGGAAAGACTGCAAAATCGGATTAAGGGAAATCCCTTCTTCCAAAGCATGGTAAGTTTCTGTCTTTAATCTGTTCAGCAGTTTTTCTTTATTATACGTGTGGAAGCTATCAACAATCTCATCTGCCAGACGTACAAAACCATAAATCGCATAAACAGCAGAACGTATGGAAGGTTTCAAAGCTAATATTCCCAATGAAAAACTCGTGCTGTACTTCTGAGTCGTCCGTTTGCTTACGTCGTAAGACAATTCATCAAACAATTTTTTCATATTCTTTTACTTTAAGATTATTTACTTCGGTGGCTACAATCTTTCCTGAAATAATGGAGGGCGGTACCCCGGGGCCGGGCACGGTTAGCTGGCCGGTATAAAAAAGGTTGGAAATCCTGTTATTTTTAATCTTTGGCTTTAGAACTGCAGTTTGTGATAAAGTATTGGCCAGTCCGTAAGCATTTCCCTGATAGGCATTGTAGTCAGAGATGAAATCACTTACACAATAGCTCCTTTTATATTCTATTTTTGAGCTGATATCCTTTAGTCCGGTATGCCGTTCAATTCTTATCAGCATTTCCTCCAGATATTTTTCCCGGATGTCTTCATCATCATTGATCCCGGGAGCCAATGGCATGAGTAAGAATAAGTTTTCACAATTTTCAGGGGCAACACCAGAATCCGTTTTTGAGGGAGAGCAGCAATAAAATAATGGTTTGCGCGGCCATTTTTTATTTTTATAAATACAGTCTATATGATTATCCAGATCATTTTCAAAAAACAATGTATGATGTTTTAAATTTGGAATTTTCTCTTTTATCCCTAAATAATAAATCAGGCAGGAAGGGGCAAATGTTTTGCTTCTCCAATATTCTTTATTATAATTCCTAAGTGATTTGGGGAGCAGTGTTTCCGTATGGTGATAATCTGAGGATGCTATTACTGCATCAAATTCATAATTCCTGTCATTGATAAGAAGTGAAGACACTTTCCCGTTTTCAATATTAATCTTCTGCACTGCCTGGTTAAAATGAAATACAGCACCCTGTTTCTCAGCAACCTGCTTCATGGCCAGAACCAATTGATAAAAACCTCCCATTGGATACCAGGTACCCAATCCATAGCCTCCATAATTCATAAGGCTGTACAGTGCCGGAATATTCCGGGGTGAGGCACCGAGAAAAATAACAGGAAATTCCATCAGAGATCTCAGTTTCGGATCAGAAAAATACCGGGCAACATACTTTCTGAAATTAGTTAGCAAATCAAGCCGCAGTGCGCTACCGGCAATTTTCAGGGAAACAAACTCCAGCCAGCTATGACAAGGCTTGGTTACAAATTCCTGCATTCCGACTTCATACTTAAATTTTGCAGACTGCATAAACTTATCATATTGCCTGGCGGCTCCTTCTTCTATTTGCTCAAACAGGTTGCGGAGATCATCATTATGTTGAGGAACAGAGATCTTTTCATCTGAAAAAATCATTTCAAACTGAGGATTCAAGGAAATAAGCTCAAAAAAATCACTGGATCTGCAGTCGAAATCCTGGAAGAACCCTTCGATGATATCCGGCATCCAGTACCAGCTGGGCCCCATATCAAAAACATATCCCTCTTCTGTCATCAACTGTCTTGCCCGTCCGCCGGGCTGGGAATTTTTTTCAAAAACATGTACTTCATTTCCTGATTTTGCCGCGTAAGCAGCAGCAGAAATTCCGGAGAACCCAGAGCCTATAACTGCTATTTTCTTTCTTTTTGCTGTTTTCATGATTCTTTTTTATAATGGATAGGGAGACCGGTCAGGTATCTATTGTTGTATTTTTTTAGAATTTTTAATTTTGCAAATAATCATAGGCGGCATCCAGCAGATCTTTAGATTGTAAATTTTTACGGTAAATAGAATGATGAAATTCATTCAGTTTGGATAGCAGGCGGATGAGTTCCAGTTTTTCAAAATAGGTTAAAGCTCCTGTTACAATCTGGGAAGCCTTGCGGATTTTATGCATTTGATCATCCAAAGCCTGAAGCCCTTTTTCTGTTATTTTAATAACTTTTATCCGTTTATCCGTTTCAGAATCCGTCTGTTCAGCCCACCCATGATGAATCAGCCGGTTAATAATCTGTATTCCTGCCGGCTTTTCATGTACGTTTTCTTTAATTAACTCCATTTTTGGCATAGCCCCAAACGACTTCAGGGTGGTGAGATAGATAAAATCTTCCTGAGTAGAAAACACTGAATCGCTGATTGCTGATTTAGAATATGACTTTGCATATCTGTTCATGTGCACTATTAAAGTATTAATCACACTCTCTGCACTTCTGCCATTTTCTTTTCCTTTCCAATAAGGTTCCTTTGCTGAATAACGGCCTTCGGAAGATGTTGCTACCCATTCTTTGAAACCTGTAAGGTCGCTGCTGTAATTCATTTTATTTTTATTTTCGGTTTCAAACTGGTGAACCAGTTCTACCACCTCATGGACAAGCTTGTAATTCATAAAAAACAAATTAGTATACAAATGTACTAATTTAAATAATACAAAGTATATTAATATACAATATAAACTTTAATATTTTTTCGAAACGAATACTGGAAGCAAAATAATCACTCCTTTTAATGGCAAAGCTTTTCGGTTTTTATCAGCACACTTTTATGTCTCTTGATATATACAAAAAAGCCCCTAAAAAAAGGGGCTTACATTGTCGCTGAACATATAGTCGTCATTTCTTTTTTCCGAATGAATATTCTTCATAAACCGTAGTGATAAGCTCATGGGCATCTATATTTCTTGAGAATATAGGATAATGAAAACGGTCCAGTTTATTAAGAATTCGAATAAGATCCATTTTTTCATCATAGGTAAGGTTTCCGGCTACAATATGGGTAGCCTTCCTTATTTTTTCCATCTGATTTTCCAGTGCCTCCAATCCTGCTTCAGAAATATGAATCAGTTTACTGCGTTTATCGATATCGGATTCGGTCTGCACAATCCAGCCCTGGCGAAGTAATCTGGCTATAATAAGCATGCCGACAGGCTTTTCATGAATATTTTTTTTGATGAGCTCCATTTTGGTCATCTGCCCGAAGGCTTTAAGATTGATCAGATAGATGAAGTCTTCCTGCGTAGAAAACTCCGAATTTGAAATTGCTGATTTTGAATAGGTCTTTGCATATCGGTTGAGGTGAACAAGCAAAGTATTGATCGCACTTTCGGGAGTTCTTCCATTTTCTTTGCCTTCCCAATAAGGTTCTTCCAGTTCTCTCTGCACTGCCGCATTTTCTTTATCGAACATCCATGCCTTAAAGCCCTGGACAGTTCCGGAATAAGCATTGGGGTGATCCTGGTTTTCCATTTCAAACTGCTCCAGCAGCCCCATAAAGTCTTTGATAAGGGTATAATTCATATTGCATAAATAGTTTACAAATATACCTTTTTAATTGTACTGGCCAATTTACAATTCATTTTAAAATATAAACCTTATCAAACATTTTAAAATAACAAAATGTGGTATATTTTTTATTAATATAATCTTAATATGGTTTACTATTTGTAATCTCTGAAAGGAAAGTTTAACAAAAAATATTCATTAATAACCTAAAATTTTGAGACATGATAATAAGTGAAGATTTATTATTGGCCTATGGTGCAAATTATGAGACCTTTGAAATGAACGAAACGATTTTTTATGAAGGAAATTTGCCTAAGTTTTATTTTCAGATTACACATGGTATTGTTGAACTTAACAATTACCACGAAGACGGTAAAGAATTTACTCAAAACATTCTGTCTGACGGTCAAAGCTTTGGAGAGTCTTTTTTATTTGACGACAAGGTCTACCCCACCAATGCCACCGCTAAAACCACCTGTACGATACTTAAACTGCCCAAAACCGACTTCTTTCATTTATTGAACCAACATCCCGAGGTTTCCTCCAGAATGTTTAAATGTCTTGCCGACCGGTTGTATTACAAATATGTGATGCTCTTTAACGTTTCATCTCCGGATCCCATCCTTAAAATCAAAACGGTAATGGATTGCCTTAAAGGAAATGATGACAATAATAAATATTCATTTCAGATTCCCCTTACAAGACAGCAGTTGGCGAACTTAACGGGATTACGGGTGGAAACCGTTATCAGAACGATTAAAAAAATGCATAATATTAATTTGGTAAGACTTCAAAACAGAAAGATATTTTATTAAACATTCTGTTCCCATCATGTTTACAGATCTATGGACTACACTCTACAAAATACTTCATTCCCCAGTAAAAAGAGCTATAGAAGATCCTATAGCTCTTTTTAATTGATTCTAAAAATTATTTATACCTGATAAAACTGATCCAGTTTCTCTTCGCATAACGTCCGGATGACTTCTATCCAACGGTCTTCATCATTCAAGCAGGGTATATAATGAAAGTTTTCTCCTCCTGCTTCTAAAAACTGCTCCTTCCCTTCCACCGAAATTTCCTCCAGGGTTTCGAGGCAATCAGAAACAAAAGCAGGGCAAACTACCGCTAGATTTTTAATTCCCCGGGCAGGAATGGTTTCCAGCGTATGATCCGTATAAGGCTCAATCCATTTATCTTTTCCCAATCTCGACTGGAAAGAAACAATGACTTTGTCTTTTGATAATCCAAGCTTTTCGATAACGCGTTCCGTTGTATTGAAACATTGATGGCGGTAACAAAACTGATGGCTGGGATTCGTTTCCCTGTAACAGCAGTCATTGAGATTACATGTTTTGGTAGGATCAGTCTTATAGATATGCCTTTCGGGCACCCCGTGATAAGAAAACATCAATGTATCCCATTTTTCAGGAAGTTTCTCCTGAATACTTTCCGCTAAACAGCGAATATACATATCCCGGTGATAGAAAGGCTGGATATACTGTATCTTCAGATCGGGAAATTTTTTCTTTCGTACTTCTTCCGCTTTTTCGATTACCGTTTCGGTGGTACTCATCGCATATTGCGGATAGAGCGGAAAAAGCACAATTTCGGAAACCCCGTTTTCAACCAGTTTTCTGATTCCTGTTTCAATGCTGGGTTCTGCATATCTCATCCCGATCTCAACCGGCACATCCGTTATTTTTTGAAGTTTTTTCTGTATTTTTTTTGTAATGACGATCAATGGTGAGCCTTCCTCTGTCCAAACCGTTGTATAGGCTGCAGCAGATTTTGCAGGTCTGGTATTCAAAATAATTCCGCGTACCAGAAGAGCACGGAAAATCCAAGGATAATCGATCACTTTTTCATCCATCAGGAATTCATCAAGATATTCCTTTACGTCCTTTACAGCGGTTGATCTTGGAGAGCCAAGATTGACCAGTAAAATTCCTTTTTTAGCCAATTTTTTTATTTTTTTATAATGGTTTATATGGTTATAAGATCAGCTATTCTGTTAATGCTTCCTTATAGGTTTTCAATGCGCGTTCCCGGGCTTTTTTATGTTCAACAATGGGTTCTTCGCGGTAGTCTTCAGCAGTCCATTTTTTTATGTATTTAGCATCTTTATCAAACTTTTTTGCCTGTTCATAGGGATTGAATATCCTGAAATACGGGGCTGCATCACAACCACAGCCGGCTGCCCACTGCCAATTCCCGTTGTTGGCTGAAAGATCATAATCTAAAAGCTTTCCGGCAAAATAGGCTTCTCCCCATCTCCAGTCGATAAGAAGATGTTTGGTAAGAAAGCTTGCGGTAATCATCCTTACCCTGTTGTGCATGAAACCTGTTGCATTAAGTTCTCTCATTCCTGCATCAACAATCGGATATCCGGTTCTGCCTTCGCACCATGCCTTAAATTCCTCTTCATTATTTCTCCAGATTATATTCTCATACTTTTTTTAAAACATGATGCTACAACATCAGGAAAATGGAACAGGATCTGCATAAAAAATTCTCTCCATATCAATTCATTAAGCCAGGTTTCACTATGCCTGACAGCATATTTCACACATTTTCTTACAGAAACCGTTCCGAAACGAAGTGCTGTTCCGAGATGGGTTGTATTATTCATCGCCGGAAAATCCCGGTATTCCTGGTAAGACGCTATAATCTTTTTATTGAGTTCTGGTTTTGCAAATTCTACGGTTGTCTTTTTAAAACCAATTTCCTCAAGCGAAATAATTTCTGCAGAGCCATGAAATACGGCACAATGGGTAAGGTCGGGAGCAACATGTTCAATATCCTTCAGGCTTTCCCTCCATTTTTTGGAATAAGGAGTGAATACTGTATAGGGTGAACGGTCGCTTTTAAGTATTTCATTTTTTTCAAATATCACCTGATCTTTGAAGTCTGCAAATTTGACAGCATGCTTTGAAAGCAGATCAGCGACTGCCTTATCCCTTTGAATGGCCAGAGGTTCGTAATCCCTGTTGCAGAAAACCGTATTAATATCGAAATCTTTAACCAGTTTTTTGAAAACCTGCAGTGGATTTCCGTGATAAATACGGATACCGCTGTTATATTGCTGTAATTCGTTATGAAGGTTTTGCAAGGCCCTGTGAATATAATCTACTCTTTTATCACACCTATCATGAAGCTTATCAAGAATCCCGGTATCAAATATAAAAACGGGAACAACTTGTACCCCTGAACGGAGCGCCTGATGCAGGCCTGTATTATCCTCCAGCCTAAGATCTCTTCTGAACCAAAAAATATTGATCTTACTCATTTTAATAGAAAATTGTTTTACCGTCTGCCATAAACGGCATTGTAAAATAGTAAACAAATATACTAATTATAAACTCAAATTAGTATATTTGTAAACATAGTTTAATCTGTTTTTATTTTAATGTAAGATTGTTGAAAATACAATACAATAGAATTATGAATACTATTAGATTTGATCAATTAAACCTGACAAGAGATAAAAATCTCATCGATGATTATTTTAATGTAATGGTAAAAAAGGAGCTGAACATAGATATTTCTTTCAGTAATGAATATGTAATGACCCGAAATATTGTATCAAAAAAACTGATCCTGGTCAAGACATTTTCGGATTCCATAACTTCAGATTCACAGCTTCATCTTTTAATACAGTCTTTGATTCATAAAATCAATACTGGCCTTTTAAGCAGGGATCAAATGATGGCAGCAATAGAAATGTTCAGAGAAAACAAATAAGTTTATCAATACGGAAATGCAGCAATAAGGCCTGTTAAGCATTGTCAATAATACATTGCAACCTGTGCAGATCATAAAGAAAAGCCCTCAAAATAAAATTTTGAGGGCTTTTCTTATGCCGTTATTCTGTGCATCCAATGAAGCGGCAATGAATATCTTATGTATTTTATACCTGTTCTTTCATATATTTGGCGACCATATCTTCCAGGTCTTCCAAATTAAAAGGTTTTGACACATAATCATCTGCCTGGGCTTCAGTTGCCAAAGCAACAATATCATTATTGGCCGTGACGTATATTACCGGAATATTTTTAAATTCTTCATTGTTTTTCAGAAGCTTTGTTGCCTCTACCCCGCCGATTTTCGGAATCCAGTTATCCATTAAAATAACATCCGGCCTATACTCGGCTACTTTTTCAAGAATATCATGTGACGTTTCCGAAATTTTAACTTCATAGCCATTCTCTTCAAAAATTATGGTGACCACTTCCAAAATAGCAGTATCATCATCAAAAATCAAAATTCTCTTTTTACTCATATTCGTTAGACTTATGTTTGTTCGATATATTACAAATGATTTATATAATCCGCTAAATTAGCCGGTTTAATAATTAAATCATAATCAATTTCTTCCACAGCGTGTTTGGGCATATAATCCACTTCTGCGGTTTCCGGATCCTGAATCCAGACCTGGCCGTTATTTTTCTTTATGTAGCTTAAGCCCTCAACTCCGTCTGCATTGGCCCCTGACAATAATACGCCTATCATATTCTCCCCATAAATTTCTGCTGCAGACCTGAAAGTCACATCAATAGACGGGCGGGAATAATTCATCTTTTCCGAGCTGTCCAAAGACATATTCCTCTTATTTTCAAATAACAAATGATAATCTGCAGGAGCAATGTATATCTTGTTATTCTGAATTTCAGTTTTATCTTCAATTTCAATGACCGGTACCTGTGTAAACTGCTGTAAAAGTGTTTGCAAAATATTCCCGGACTGAGCTTTACGATGAATCACCAGCAAAATAGGAATCTTCAGCACATCATCTAATTTTTTGATCATCTCAATAATGACCTGTAAACTTCCTGCCGACCCTCCAATAATGATCAATTCTATATTTTTTTGTATTTTCATGACTGATCTGTTAATGGTGATCTAGTTTCTTCCAGATTTTCTGTTCATCAATCTGATGATAATTTTTATCAATTGTCGAAAACTTCAGTGTTTCCTTAGCTCCTAAAGCGAGAAACCCTAAATTTTCCAGGCTGTTGTCAAAAAGCCGGAAAACCCTTTCCTGCAGTTCTCTGTCAAAATAGATCAAAACATTCCGGCAGATAATCAGCTGGAAACTGTTAAAAGAACTGTCTGACACCAGGTTATGCGTAGATAAAATGAGCTTTTCCTGTAGACTTTTGTCAAACTTCACACTATCATAATTCGCAGTATAATAATCTGAAAAGTCCTTTATACCGCCTGACTGAATATAATTTTCAGAATACAGTTTCATCTGTTGTAAGGGAAAGACACCGGCTCTCGCCGTCTCCAGAACAGATGGATTCAGATCTGTCCCGTAAATCAGTGATTTATGATAAAGACCGGCTTCTTTCAGCAAGATGGCCATAGAATAGGCTTCCTCTCCCGTTGAGCATCCTGCGATCCAGATCCGGATTAAAGGATAGGTCCCGAGCTGAGGCAGAATTTTCTCCCGCAACGTTTTAAAAAAAAGAGGATCCCGGAACATTTCTGTAACGTTTACCGTAACTTCTTCTATGAACCGTTTTAAATACTCGGAATCATTCATGACCGTATATCTGAGCTCCGCAAAGCTGGTAAACCTGTCTAACAGGCAGATACGGTTGACCCTTCGCTTAAAGGAAGCTCTGCTGTATCCCGAAAAATCATATCCATACATTTCATAGACATCATTGATCAGGTACTCTATTTCTTCATCTTTTACAATACTCGGTTCCAGCATTAAGTCAGTTTTTCTATAGCCGTTATTAACAGGTCTACATCGATCGGTTTTGATACATAATCCTTTGCTCCCGCCTCAATACATTTCTGACGATCTTCCGGCATCGCCTGTGCCGTAACAGCAATTACGGGAATATCTGCAAGCACCGGACTGCTTCTTATAATCCTGACCGCTTCATAGCCATCCATTCCCGGCATCATCATATCCATAAGGACTACAGAAAACTGATGATCTGACTTCAGGATCTCAATAGCCTCCTGCGCCATCATACAGCTCTCCACCGCATATCCACGAGACTTTAGTGTCAGTTTCAGTGCAAATATATTACGCGGATCATCATCCACGATTAAAATTTTCTTACTCATCAGAATTTTAACTGTTTAACTTTCATATAACCACACACGGAGCAGAGATAATAACTGATCAATATCCACAGGTTTTGAGATATAATCCGAAGCTCCCGCCGTAATGCATTTTTCACGTTCTCCAATCATCGACTTTGCCGTAATGGCAATGATCGGCAATCTTCCGAACGCCGGCATTTTTCTAATTTCTTTTATCGTTTCATACCCATCCATTTCCGGCATCATCATATCCATTAAAACAACATCCACATCAGGATGCTGGTGAATCTGCTGAAGAGCATGTTTTCCATCCATGGCTACTATAACTTCAACCTTATATTTTTCCAGGGCTTTCGTTAAAGAAAAGATGTTACGGACATCATCATCGGTGATCAATACTTTTTTTCCGCTTAAAACTTCGGTTAAAGAACCCAGCACTCTTCCGCTATTGTTTTCGGAGGAGTTATTTTTTTCTTCCACCAAATGTAAGAATAAGCCGACTTCATCTAAAATTCTTTGATAAGAATGTGCTGTTTTCACCACAATAGAATCAGCATATTGCTTTATTTTCAGTTCTTCTTCTCTGGATAAATTCTGTTCTGTAAAGATAATAATCGGAAGATTTTCCAATCCTTCATAACTCTTTATAGATTCTATGACATGATATTCGTTCCCTTTCGACTTTCCAATATCTAAAATAACACAATCGACAAGGTCTGTAGTCAATGCTTTCACACTGTCTTCAACATTATGTTCAACGGACAGGGAAATGTTAAAATTACTCAGGAAATAAGACAGCGCACTGGCATGTTTGGCATTTTCTTCAACGATCAACACTTTCTGCGGACCTTTTTTTAGGGCTTCTTCAATTTTTCTGAATACATCAGTCATTTGATCTAAAGCGACCGGTTTATTGATAAAGTCAACGGCCCCTTTCATCAGACTTTCTTTTTTAAGATGCAGTACAGACATCATATGAACAGGAATAGATCTGGTCTCCGGATTAGATTTAAGCTCATCCATCACCTCCCATCCATCTTTTACAGGAAGCTGAACATCCAGTAAAATAGCATGCGGGCGGAACTTCTGTGCAGCGGACAGACCATGATCCCCTCTTACCGCTACAATTCCTTTATAATTCTGCAGATGAGCATATTTAAGAAGAGCTTTTGCAAAATTGGTATCATCCTCTATAATCAGAATGACTTTGTCGCCTTTTTTGATATGATCCCTGTCATCGGCTACATCTTCAGGAATTTCCAATGTATTCAGTAATTGAACAGCTTCAGAATCCCCATCATCCAGGATGCTTTGAATTTCCTCAACATCTTCACGAATAATCTCTACCAAATCCTGGTCTGTTTCATGCTGAATAATTTCAGTAATGGCATGCACCGGAATGATAAAACTGAATTCACTTCCTTTATTCAGTTCACTTTGCAGCACCAGCTCACCGCCTAAAAGCCTTGCAATTTCCCTGCTTATGGACAAGCCTAACCCTGTTCCCCCAAATTTTCTTTTGGTAGATCCATCAGCCTGCTGGAATGCTTCAAAAATAATTTTCTGCTTATCCGTTGCAATGCCCACTCCTGTATCTTTTACGGAAAATATAATGAAATCAGGTTTCTCTGAATGCTTTTTAATATGTAAGCCTATACTTCCTTCTGTGGTAAACTTTAAGGCATTGGACAATAAGTTCCTCAATACCTGATCTATTCTAAGACGGTCCGTTTCAATGATTTTCTGTACATCATGATCTATCTGAATATTAAATTGAAGGGCCTTATCCTGAAATACAGGATTAAACAGACTTTGCAAATCTTTAACGACTTCTTCAATCACGACATCCTGATATTCCAGGGTCATTTTACCGGATTCAATTTTTGCCAGATCCAGAATTTCATCAATCAGCGTTAATAAACTGGTCCCTGAGCTTTGAATCACTTTTGCAGATTCCACCTGGTCTTCATTCAGATTCTCATCCGGATTCTCAGCCATTAAACGGGATAGAAGAAGGATTGAATTCAGCGGGGTACGCAGTTCATGGGACATATTAGCTAAGAATTCCGACTTATACTTGGTGCTTAAGGCGAGTTCTTCCACTTTTTTCTGAATTTCATTGTTGCGTTCAGCAATCATATGGTTTTTCTCTTCCAATAATCTCGAACGTTCTTCCAGTTCAGCATTGGCCTGCATCAGTTCTTCCTGCTGCACCTTTAATTCTTCTTCCGAAGCCTGGAGTTTTTGGGTCTGGGCCTCCAGTTCCGTATTCAGATTTTCAAGCTCAGAATGCTGAACCTGCAATTCTTCTGACTGAGCCTGGGTTTCTTCTAATAACTGCTGTTCCTTTTCACGGCCTTTAGCAGCGCTCAGCGCAATTCCTATATTAATGCAGCATTCCACAAAATAGCTGATTCTGTCTTCATCAAAGCTGGAAGTAGATCCCAATTCTAAAACACCAATGGTATGACCGTCTGCAAAGATCGGAATTAAGAGTATTCCGTAGATCTTGAGGGTACTGCTGGCAAAAGTGACTACAAAATCATCTTCATGAAGGTTATTATAAACCTGGATTTTAGCATTCATAAAAGCCTGTCCTACCATTCCTTCACCCGGTTCAAAGCTCTTTTTCATATTAGCTTCCAGCCCAAAAGCTCTGTTAAGCTTTAAAACCCCTTCATCATAAAGGTATAAGGAACCATTGATACAGTTACCATATTCGATCAATTGGCTTAAGGCCTTTCCTGAAACCTCCTTCACGGTTTTATTGCCTACCAGGGACTCATTCAGTAAAGCAAGGCCTTTTTGGCGCCAGTCGCTTTTATTTATTTTATCAAAAGAAATTTTAAGGGATTCTGTCATATGGTTCAGGGAATCAACAAGGTCTCCGAGATCATCCTGTGCATTGTCTACCGCTTTTTCGCTGTAGTCACCATTGGCCACCCTGTTGGCGATCCTTTGGATAGCACTTACACGCCTTGTCATTTCCTGATCTTTTTCCTTAAGCATTCTTTCCAGCTTGTCTCTTCTGATCAGGTCTGCCCTCATTTTAATATAGAAAAATGAAGTCACCACTACTGCTGCCAGTGCTGAAAAAAGGATAAACAAAACGGTGGTTCCGGAGGAACGGTTAAGGGCTTTATTTTTAATTTCAAGCTGGCTTTCCTCATACTGCACAAAATCCCCTACAGTTTTCCGGCATCGATCCATATAGGCTTTTCCGGTCAGAATCTGCTGCTGGCTCATCACAATACCTCTGCTTCTGTTGTCAACCAGCTGTTTCAGATAGGCTATCGTACCATTAACGTTCTGCTCAAGGCTATTAAGCCGTTCCATTTGGATTCTATCCTGTAAGCCTAATGATTTTGCCCTTTCAATTGCTTTTGGGTATTCTTTTAAACCGCGCTTATAAGGTTCAAGAAAATCTTCTCTTCCGGTCAGCTGATAGCCTCTGTTTCCCGTTTCTGCATCCAATAATGCAATCAGGACATCTTTAACCGCTGTGACTGAACGCCTGCTTTTGGAAAGACTTTCCCGGTGATTCATCTGATTTTGGATACTCCAATAGGAAGCTATGGAACTGGCAATTAAAATCAAAAGCGAAAGGCCTACTCCAAACTGGAGATTTCGTATAATTTTTTTCGGCATGAAATTTAATTTAATGGTAAGGTGAAATAAAATGTAGATCCTTCGCCTACGATGCTCGAAACACCAACACTTCCATGATGCTGTTTAATGATCTCAGAGCAGATAAACAATCCGATACCCATTCCCTGAAACTGCAGTGAAGATTCTTCTACACGATAGAATTTTCGGAATACCGCTTCCTGCTTAAAATCCGGAATACCGATTCCAAAATCTGTTACATTTACTCTTACCTCCTGTGCTTCATCATCTACGAATGTGGTCACGATCACCTGATTGTTGTGGGGAGAATATTTAATGGCATTGGTGAGGAAATTGATCAGCACCTGTTCTATACGGATTTCATCCAAAGGAATCAATATATCCGGTTTCATGCCGTGGCGTTCAATTCTCACTTTATTTTCATCATGCGTCTGCAGAATGGTTTCAATAGCATTACTGATCACTTTCTCCAGGTTAACAGGTTTTTTATTAATTTTGAGTTTTCCGTTTTCAATTTTGGAAACATCCAGAAGATCGGTAATCAAGGTGTTGAGTTTTTCAATCTGACCCTGGACTTTGGTTACAAACCCCGCTTCGGAGCTTTCTTTATCCAGCTTTAATTTCCTGTCCAGTAACTGAACATAAGCTTTAATACTGGTTAAAGGAGTTTTTAATTCATGACTGGCAATACTTAAAAATTCATCTTTTTCCTTTTCTGCTTTCTTTTGTCCGTCTATATCAGTAAAAGTTCCCACCCAGTTTTTAATACGTCCTTCATCATACACCGGAGTTACCCGAAGCAAATGATAGCGGTACTTTTCGGTACCGGCACTTTTAATTCTGATCTCCAGCTCCAGCGCTTTTCCTTTCTTTCTGCATCTTTCAAATTCTTCCTGAATATCGGGATCATCCGGATGTGTTTCCGGAAAACTCTGCTCAGAGTCAGAGTAATGGTACCATTGACCATTGACGAAATCAACGATTCCTTCTTCATTCAATGTAAATGCAATCTGGGGAAGAGACTCCAGCATCAGATGGAAATGATCAATCTGAGATTTCATCGTAACCTGTGACTCCCTTCTTCCTTTCACTTCCATCTCCAGATTCTGCTGCGTCTTTTTCATCGCCATATTCTGCTCCTGAAGGTTATAAAAAGTTTTCACTTTAAGCAAAAGGATCTCAGGATCTACAGGCTTCGTTACATAATCTTTAGCTCCAGAAGCATAGCCACGTGTTATAAATTTTTTGTCAGTATTGACGGCCGATAAGAAAATAATGGGAACTTCTTTTGTTTTACTGTAATCTGCCAAAGTTTCAGCAACTTCGAAACCATCCATATCCGGCATCTGAACATCTAAAATAATTAGGGCATAATCATTTTTCAGCGCTTTGCCCAGGGCCTCTTCACCGGAATCGGCAGTATCCACTTGAAAATCTTTGGATTCGAGTAACTTTTGTAGTGAGTACAGGTTACTTTGGTTGTCATCAACAATTAAAATCATAGAAGCTAAAATCAATAATTAATTATATTTACTTTAGGTTCAAAAATACTCACAATATTTCAAAAAACATGTATTTTTAAAGACTTTGAATTGATATTACATACCACATTTTGTGCTAAGATACTGATGATATCCGGGTTAGTCCCCTAAAAAAACATGCTACCCATCTGTATAAAGAATAATCTTATCTCATCATTTTAAAAACTGTACGGATTCACAAACCGGAAACTTTTAACAGTGGGGATTAAAGTACATGGCTATTCATTCCATAGAGACTGCCATAGGGATGAGTGAAGATAGTTCCTCATAAAATATTATAACCGTTTAAAAATGAAGCATCGTGTCTGTTTCCTCTGTATTTTTGAAACTCCCATCATTCAAATAAAAATGATTAAATGCACTTAATTTTCGTCATGAGGGGTATCAACAGGTTTAGATTCAGGAGAGCCTTTCTCACGAAGCCAAATTGAAAGGACCACAAGAGAAAAAACAGCTAAAAATTCACTCTGCCAGTTTTGTAAGGATTCGAACCAAAATCTTGACTCACTAATATATTTCATAGCAGTCACAGCCGGCTCATTTTTAGAAATTTGCTCCGTATTAAAATCTTTGAGGCTTCCATAAAAATGAAAAGCAAAGCTCACTATAAATAAAATGGCAAAGGCCAGAGATAAAGAATGTTTATATATGACAAGCCAAAGTCCTCCCTTCTTTACCGGCCAGGGTGCTTTTCTGTGTGAAACAGGCTCCCTGTCTACCTCTTCTTTTTCCTCTAAAGATTTTGACTCGCTGGACCCTTTTTGGCGTAAAGAAACGGTAAGCAAAATATATAACATCATCTGTAAAAATTCACTTTCCCAGTTTTCAAAAGTAGCTTGAATAAAATGACCGCTGTGAATATATTCGCCTAAGCTCAGTACAGCCTGCCCTTCTTCCGCCAATTCCTTATTTTCGGTTTTCCAACCTGTAAAAAACTGACCGGCCCAGCATGAAAGCATCAGAATAATAAGCACAATGCTCAAGCTGTTTCTGTAAATAAAGCTTTGTTTAGACATAGGTATAATTTATATTTCCTGTCCGGGAGTGATTCTCTGTAAATTATGAACAGCAGGTGCCGTAAGCATTTTACCGTTAACACTGAAACGTGAGCCATGGCATGGGCAGTCCCAGCTTATTTCAGCACTGTTCCACCGCACTTCGCATTTTGCATGCGGGCAGGTACTTTTTAAGATATGCAGCTTCCCTTTGATTTCTTTATAAACGGCATAAGATTCGCCTTCATATTGTATAATTTTAGCTTCTCCTTCTTTAAGCTCTGTCAGCGAATCAATTTTTTCAATAAAAATTTTATCTTTTATAAAATCCGTCACAACATTTACACCTTCTTTTATAAAGTTTGAAAACCCTGCCATTGGTTTTATTCTGGCGGGATTAAAAAGCTTTTCGTATTTACTTGATCCGTTGAGAATTAAATCACTTAAAATCTGAGATGTAATAGTCCCGAACATCATTCCGTTCCCCCTGAAACCGGTTGAAACATAAACATGACCGGCACTGCCCGGTAATTTTCCGATGTAAGGCATTCCGTCAACGGGCTCGTAGTACTGGCTTGACCAGCTGTAAACCGCAGTACCCACGTCAAAATAGGTTCTGACATAATTTTCCAGTTTAGAAAAACATTCTCCGGTATCATCTGCATGACCTGTTTTATGATCTTCGCCTCCTGCAATCAACAGATCTTCACCGTTGATATTCTGAATTCTGTAATAATGATAGGGATCGGTGAGATCATAGCCCAAATCTTTAGGATAATTTTTACCGTTTAAGCTAAAGGCCATTGCATAGCTCCGGTAAGGGGCAACATAAAGATTAAGAATGTTGAGGCCCGGAGGAATATGGGTGGCATAGATTACTTTATGGGCTTTTACATTTCCTTTTGATGTCTTTAAAATTACTGTATCCTCTTGTTCATCATGGCTTTCACAAAGGCAATCTTCCACAATAAGGCCCCCTGCGTTCACAAAAGCTCCGGCAAGCCCCCTGCTATATTTTATTGGGTGAAATTGCCCCTGATCGGGAATTACAGCTGCTCTTCTGAAAGGGATGGGAAAAGGAATATCATGGGTGAAAATCATCTGATGCCCTACCTGCAGAGCTCCTTCCACAATCTCATTCAATTGTTTTTCCTGCTTTTCATCCAAAGCGAAAAGATAAGCCGTTTTATTTTCAAAATCGCAGTCGATGTTAAATTCCCGGATATTGTTTTTAATGATATTCCTGGCCTCGATTCCTACATATTTAAGAAGTTTTGCATTCTGTAAACCAAAATCTTTTATTGTCTGGGCATACGTAGTATCAAAGAAATTATTCAAATGGGCAGTCGTTCCTCCGGTGGTTCCAAAACCTATATTTGAAGCTTCCAGGAGGATACATTTTTTACCGGAAAGCTGCAGTTTAACAGCAGTGGAAACACCGGTAATCCCGCCACCCACAATCGCGACATCAAACTGTTGATTACAATCTCCGTCAGAAGAAAATCTTTTGATTTCTTCCTGCCAGATACTTTTTCGTGCTCCGTCCCTATTCATAATGACTTGTTTTTTAAGTGATCATTTTTACATGGAAATCCTATATTCCCGGCTCTTTTAATTTGAAATGATAAGTTTGTTAAGCTCAGTTTTAAAGCAACCCAGAATAAATTCAGTATAAAATAATTGAGCATCCAAAGCCTGTGTTTTGGGATGAAGTTCAATACATTTCGAAAGCACAGTTTCACCTTGGTAACCAAAAGAAAAGAAAGCAAAAATTTTAAACCCCGAGCTTCTGACAGGTGTTGCATAGCCCGTAATCGCGATCCCCCAATCTGTTTCAAATGATTGTGCAACATTCAGCGCCATGGTATCGGCAATATTTTGAGTGACACAATCATTTTCTTTAGCTTCGATCCGATTGATATTTAAAAATTTCACTTTTTCAGGCAAGGTGTAGGCCGTTATTCCCCCTTTATAAAATAAGCTTGCATTGGGCATTTGAGAAAAGGCAAGCTGTATTAATCCTGATGTTACACTTTCTGCAACTGAAACAGTTTCATTGACCGTAATTAATGAATTACTAATATATTCAAGTAAGTTTTGCTGAAATTTCATGGCATTGATAGGTACTAATTACAATTTAAATTTCTACCCCGTTATTTCCAGGGATCCAATACTACTTTTACGCATCCGTCTTCTTTTTTATGGAAAATTTCATAGCCTTTTGCCACTTCATCCAGAGAAAGACGATGGGTAATAATGTCCTCCAGCTTTACCTGTCCGTTTTCAATATATTTTAAAAGTTTATCGATAATGGCATGTACAGGTGACTGACCGGCTTTCAAGGTGATTCCTTTATCAAAAATCTGTCCGAGTTTAAAATTGTCATAATGCACAGGATAAACCCCGAGAACAGAGACAATCCCGCCACGTCTCACTCCGCTCAGGCAGGCTTCCAAAACTTTAATAGACCCTTTTTCGAAGTTGATCAATGCTTTTGCTTTGTCTAAAAAACTTCGTTCAGGCTCAAAACCTACGGCGTCGATACAGAGATCAGCACCCCGGCCGTCTGTTAAATCCCTGATTTGTTCAACAGTTTGATCCGCATTTTCCCATAGAATCGTATCACAACCGGTCAATCTTTTAATTTGTTCTAACCGGTAAGGCAAAGTATCGATCACAATAACTTTTTTCGCGTTGTGAAGAATTGCACTTTTAGCAGCCATTGAGCCCACCGGTCCGGCTCCGAAAACAGCAACCGTTTCCCCTCCTTTTAATTCACCCCACATCACCCCTGTATAGCCCGTCGGGAAAATATCCGTTAAAAACAAAACCTGTTCATCCGTAAGGTTTTCAGGAACTTTCCGGGGGCCAAAATTAGCGTATGGAACTCTTACATATTGTGCCTGTCCACCATTGTACCCGCCGTAAAGATCAGTATACCCGAACATTCCGCCGCCTTTTTCGGTAAGAATTCCGCCTTCAGGACCATAGTGATCAGGGTTGCTGTTTTCGCAGGCACCGGGAAGATCATGCTGGCAAAAATAACATCCTCCGCAAGCTACGGGAAAAGGAACCACAACCCGGTCTCCGCTTTTGAGATGGCTGATATTTTTGCCTGTTTCTTCGACAATTCCCATAAATTCATGGCCCATAACCATAGGCTTCAATTGAGGCATTCCTCCTGAATACATATGAAGATCACTTCCGCAAATTGCGGTTGAGGTAACTCTTAAAATAATGTCATTTTGATCCTGAATGATGGGATCGTCAATCGTGTCGCAGGTAATTTTACCCGGAGCGTGAAAAACTGCAGCTTTCATAATTTTAATATATTTTGATGTGTGGTGTGTTATTTAAAATTGTATGGCGTCTAGCTATTTCTTTCTTTTTCGAGTTCCCAAACACGATGTTGTGCAACTGCTTTTATAAAATCTTCGTCACTTTTTTTATGGTCAGAAGTGATGATGGCAGGATCTTCATGCTTTTTATCATTGACGTTACTGGCGTTGTAGATTTCATCGGTTTCAGCTCCAAAATAGATGGCTTTGCAATGTTTATAAGCTTCATTTACGAAATTCAAAACAGCGTGTTTATTTTCAGGATTTAAAAGTTCTTTAGCAGAATTTTCACCTGAACAGATATAAAGCGCGTCGAAACACACGCTTGAAGTATTGGTTAACGTATGTTTTGGAGTGATTAAACTTCCGTCATTAGCTTTTACGGGGGCTAAACTCGGGGCAATGAAATCCACTCTTGCTTTTTGGTTTTCAAGTTTTGTTTTTAATGTATTGACCGCATTGGCATCGGCTCCGTTTCCTACAATAAATCCTATTACCCGGCTCTCAATCGTATCTTTAACGGTATTTTCCATACTTAGCGCTTCAGAAATTTTTGTTTTAGGCTCTCTTTCTTCGCTTTGCAGATCGGCAGGATTGGCATCTGCAGGAATACTTTGATTAGGCTGCTCCGGTTTTTTGACTGTTACCCCTAATTTTTGGGCTACTTTTTCAGCCAGATCCATGTCTATAAAAGCAAGCTGGCCGACTACCCTTTCTCTGATCTCAGGAATATTCACTTTAGACAATTCAAAAGTTAAAGCCTTTTGAATATGTACTTTTTCCGGATTTGACTGGCTGTTGTAGAATAATTTTGCCTGAGAATAGTGATCTACAAAGCTTTCGCTTCTGGCTCTGATTTTCGTCCCCGAAATCCTTTCCTGATGAGAAGTAAATCCTCCTTCTTTCATCATGGCCTGAAAAGGACATCCTCCTCCTATAGAATTGGGTTCATAGCTTACTTTTCCTTTTACGATCTGCTGTCTCATGTGGCCGTCACGCTGGTTATTGTGAACGGTATTAACAGATCGGTTGATCGGGATTTCATGAAAATTCGGAGATCCTAATCTTGATAGCTGGGTATCGGTATAAGAGAATAATCTGCCCTGCAGTAGAGGATCGTTGCTGAAATCTATTCCGGGAACAAGATGACCGGGATGGAAAGCCACCTGTTCTGTTTCTGCAAAGAAATTGTCAGGGTTTCTATTTAAGGTTAAAGTTCCGACGATCTGTACAGGAACGACTTCTTCAGGAACAAGTTTGGTAGGATCCAGCAGATCGAAATCAAAATCGTTTTCATCTTCTTCAGGAATAATTTGTACTCCGAAATCCCATTCAGGGAAATGCCCGCTTTCAATAGCTTCCCAAAGATCTCTTTTATGAAAATCGGGATCAACTCCGGAGATTTTCTGCGCTTCATCCCAGGCAACGGAATGCACTCCCAATTTCGGTTTAAAATGGAATTTCACAAAGTGAACCGCTCCCTCGTTATTAATAAATTTAAATGAATGAACACCAAAACCTTCCATCATTCTCAGACTTCGGGGAATGGCACGATCACTCATTGCCCACATGATCATATGCATACTTTCAGGCATTAATGAAATAAAATCCCAAAATGTATCGTGGGCAGAAGCAGCCTGCGGAATTTCATTGTCGGGTTCAGGTTTTACCGCATGGATCAAATCAGGAAATTTCATTGCATCCTGAATAAAAAACACCGGAATATTATTCCCTACAAGATCATAATTGCCCTCTTCCGTATAAAATTTAACGGCAAAACCTCTTACATCTCTTGCCAAGTCTGTACTTCCTTTACTTCCGGCTACCGTTGAAAATCTTACGAAAACAGGAGTTTCTTTTCCCACTTCAGTTAAAAATTTTGCTTTGGTATATTTTTCAAGACTTTTATTAAGCTTAAAAATACCATGAGCTCCTGAACCACGGGCATGAACAATTCTTTCCGGAATTCTTTCATGATCAAAATGGGTAATTTTTTCCCTTAAAATAAAATCTTCCAATAAAGTGGGACCTCTGTCTCCGGATTTTAGAGAATCCTGATTATTATTAATTTTTAATCCTTGATTCGTGGTTAGTTTTTCATTTTCGTTTGATGTACTTAACGAATTTAATTGATTTAACTTTTCGTTTTGATTTTCTTTACTTTTCATATCAGATAATTTTTGTGGTGTGTATTGGTAAATGAATGCAATAATATGACCAAACTTATAAGGCTGCCCTCTGTTATTTTTAATATAACGCACTGTCTAAAAGCCATATAGGAAATTTCTATATGGCTTGGAATTATATGGATTTACAGGGTATTAATCTTCCTGCTCGGCATCAAAATTAATTGATGTCTCTGCAATTTCTGTAAGATTATAATCTGTGTCTTCTTCTTCCTGTAACGTTTTTTCCAGGAGATCAGCAGCTTTGTCGTGTCCCATTGTAATGGCAAGCTGGGCAAGACCGCCATAGGTTGCAATTTCGTAATGTTCTACTTTTTGTGCTGCAATAATTAATGCAGCATCTCTTGTCATTGAACCTTCTTCAGTTGATTTTATAATTTCTTCGCCTTCTTTAATCAATCCATCCATGGCCTCGCATTTTTTCTGTTCCGGCGTTTCACTGATGAGTTTAAACACTTTCTCCAGGCGGCTGATATGCTTTTTGGTCTGCAGCTGGTGGTCTTCGAAAGCGTCTTTCAATTCTTCAGTAGTTGCAGCATCATGCATCGTTTGCAGCGCATCTACTAATTTGTGCTCAGCATAGTAAATGTCTTTTAATGCATCAACAAAAAATTGGTGTAAAGAAGAATTTTTCATTTCTTTCTCATTAACAACAGCATTTCCTGCGGTTACTTTTTTATCTGTAGCGGTTGTATTGTTTTCTGTCTTGGTTGCCATAATATGATGTGTGGTGTTTGATTATTAAAAGTCACTCCTTTCTTCACGAAAGAAGTGACCTGTATAATGAATTATGAATTACGTCTGCCTCCAAATCCTGATCTTCCAGAACCTGAAGATCTGCCTCCGCCGTGAGAAGCCTGGCCTCCCATACGTGCAATTCTTGTACGTTCTGCTTTGCTCATAGATGCAAAACCTCTTTTTGAGGTGCTGTTTCCTGAGCCTGAATTAGAATTAGAGTTGTTTGATCCTCTTGAGCTGCCTGATCTTCCGGAATTACTTGATGAACGAGAGCTATTTCCTGATGAAGAGCTTCTTCCTCTTCCAGATGATGAGGAACGTCCTGAGTTTGAAGATGAGTTTGATCTTCTTCCTGAACTGGAATTACCCGAATTGCCACGGGAACTTCCGCTTCCTGATGAATATCGTCCTCTGCTGTCTCTTTGCTGGTTTCCACCTGAACTTCTACGGCCTCTGTTGTCGTTATCGTCATCATCGTAGTCATCATCATCATAGTCGTCATCATAATCTTCATCGTAATCATCATCGTCGTCATAATCATCATAATAATCCTCAAATTCTGAGAAATCATCATCATAATCTTCATCTTGAGAAGCATCATTATAACCGTGGTCATAACCTAGTTGATAAACTTCTTCAAGGGTTGATCTTGATTCATTGTCTGAAGAACTGCGTCTTGAACTTCGATTGTTTGAATTTCTAGTGTTCATAACTGAATTTTTTATATTAATAGTAAGTGATATATTAATTGTTACCCGTGACTAGTATTAAATAACAATTAATGATTTGATGCTTGTTTGAATTTTTTTTTTAAATATTCTGTTATTGCAACATGAAAGTTGAACTTGTAAATTGGTATTCCAAAGTTACCGGATTACCATAAAGTATTTTATGATCTGAGTCACATCGCCCGTATTTCCTGTTATTTTTTATTTTTGCAAAGCTGCTTACGCCTATTATTCTCACATAAAATGACCGGCAAATTTGAAAAAGCCGAAGGAAAGCCAGGAAAATCTATCCCGACGCAAAAGAGTAATAGCGGTCGCGTGATTTTTCATTAAAAAGCATGAAAAATGTGCTGATCAAAAAGATACGGAACAAGGGGATCTGCTTTCGTTGCAGAAACACTGTACAGAACAGGGAGTACTGTTAAAAATCCATTAGTTGTACGAAATAGTCCCCGGAAAAAATGAATCGTTACTCCCTTCATCATTTATCCGTTTACAATTAACCCTCCGTTAGGATGCAAAACCTAGCCTGTAATCTGAGCTGCCGCATGGCTTGCTAAAAACAGGAAGCTGGTGGCAATTTCATCTGTTGAAGCATTGCGCTCCAAAGGCGGCTTGTGTTCATCTTCTTCCTGTTCACCAAATGTTTTTTCAGTAAGGGGTGTAGCGACCGGTCCCGGAGCAACGGCATTCACCCGGATGCCTTTGGGTTTTAACTGTAGGGCCAATGAGCGGGTAAAAGAAACAATAGCCCCCTTGGTCGCAGAATAGTCCAGCAGTTCCTCATGCCCCATATAGGCAACGGCTGATGTTGTATTGATAATTGCGCTTCCCTGTTTCAGGTATGGAAATACGGTTTTTGTCAAGAGGATCATTCCTATGATATTTGAATCGAAAGTTTTTCTGATATTTTCTTCTTCCAGATCTGCAATCGTATCACAGGGAATCTGTGTGCCTGCATTATTGATCAGAATATCAATTCCGCCAAATTCAGCAACTGTTTTCGTTACTGCTTCTTTACAAAATCCGGCATCATTAATATCACCGCTAAAAGAAATCGCTCTGCGGCCCAATTCAGTAATTTCCTTTCTGGTATTTTCGGCATCCTGATGATCCTTTAAATAAATAAATGCAATATCTGCTCCTTCCCGGGCAAAAAGTAAAGCAACAGCTTTTCCTATTCCACTGTCAGCTCCTGTAATGAGTACGGATTTATTTTGCAGTTGTAAAACCTCCATATTATTAACTGATTATTGTGTTTTGGTACGATCAAACATTATATTAAACCTGATTAAAATGGTTACTTATAGCGCTCAGGCTGCTTTTTGGCAACATCAGGGCTTGCTTCAGAGAATTCTTTCCCTTTAGGAAACTTACCTATTTTTTCGTAAAATTTGTGCAATTCATCCAGCTCATCCTCTGTCAGATCCTCAATATCCACAATTTTATTACTCGCATTCACCTGGGTGGCGATAAGCTCATTCAGCTTAATCTGAATTGCTTTTGAATCTTTGTTTTGCGCTTTCTGGATCAGGAATACCATAAGAAAAGTGATAATGGTTGTTCCTGTATTAATTACCATTTGCCAAACTTCAGAAAATTTAAACATCGGTCCTGTAGCTGCCCAAATTACAACCAGCAAACTCGCTCCTATGAAGGCTCCTGCACTTCCGGTAAAGCATACCGCCCAGTCTGCAAACTTGTCAAAAAGATTCTTTTTCATACTATAAAATTTTGTAGAATAAATGTTTACTGCACTGCAAGAAACTACATGCATACAATTACATTTAATATAGCCTATCACCTATTAAAAATATATGAGCCAGGTCATATTGAAAGTGGTTATTTTAAATAAAAATTTCAAAAGAGATTTAAATTATTCGGAGAGCGAACCATTTTTCACGAAGGCAGTTTGTTTATGAATTCTTTTTAAAGCTAACCACTTCGTATTCCCCGTTTGAGCAGTATTTTTTACAGCTTTCATCCTTAAACTGATCAGGCTGTTTTGAATATTCTTCAATATACCTGACACTTTCGGTAGTGTCTGCCGGTGTAATGATGATATGATAGTGCTGCAGTACTGAATCATCGGCTTTTTTTACTGCTTCTTTCTTATGGCGTAATGCTTCATCGTATTTCATGAGATTTTTTTTAAATGAAAATGTATTCAATCCGTTATTTGTAGACTTCCTTATATTTTATTATAAACCCACAATGCAGTTTATAATTATATTGAATCGAATGTATTAAAAATACGATCCACTGTTTTATGCTTTCGATCATATTCATAAAAGCAGCTGCACGCATTATCAAATTATATTCCGCGCTACCTTTTTGAAATGATATCTCAATTACTGGAAATGTTCGTTTGAAATTTTACGGTTTAATAATCCGTGATAAGTTTGTTTTATAGGCCTTATCCTAAGAAAAAAACTGAATAATGAGACATCGCCGTCCCGTTGTTATAATTTACTTTAGATACCACATTTACCTGTTTCGGGTAATAATGGTCTTATAGTTGTACACATATCAGCAATCACCAAATATAGTATTATGGAAACAAAGACACCAAAAAAAACGGTAAAAAAAACAACAGGTACGGCAACAACTTCCCAATCAACCCGTAAAACTCCTGCTAAGAAAAATGCAGCAAAGGAATTGAAAGATCTTTTTGAAGATTCGCTAAAGGATATCTATTGGGCGGAAAAAGCGTTGATTAAAGCTTTACCTACCATGATGAAAAATGCGAGCGATGAAAAGCTTAAAAAAGGGATCGAAAAGCATATTGCTGAAACAAAAGGTCATGTAGAAAGGCTGGAAAATTGTTTTAAGGCACTCGGCAAAAAAGCTCAGGCTAAAAAATGTGATGCGATGCAGGGCCTGCTCGATGAAGGTAAGAGTATCATTGAAGAAACAGAGCCTGGAGCCGTAAGAGATGCAGGAATCATTGCCGCAGCTCAGAAAGTTGAACATTACGAAATTGCTACATATGGTACTTTGGCCGCATTTGCAAAAGTTTTAAAAGAAGATGAATGCCTTCAGAATTTCTTACACACCTTAAATGAAGAAAAAAAGTGTGATGAATTACTGACCAAAATAGCGGATACCACCCTTAACAGTAAAGCACTCTAAAAATATAAAGCAAGCTTAAACCTGCTGAATTTTACTATCAGACCGGTACCGGACTCAACATCATCAGATATAGCAGTTAATCCGGCACCTTTATCAGTACACCATTTAAAATAAAACAATATGAACAACGAAAAAACAGTTTCAGTACTCAACGACTTACTGAACATTACGAATGACAGAATTGATGGTTTTTCAAAAGTGGAAGACAAATTATGGGATACCCATTCTTCTTTAAAGGGAGATTATGATCAAATGGTATCACAATCACAAGCCATGAAAACAGATCTTATCAGGCTCATTAATGAACGCGGCGGAAATCCTGATAATACAACCAGTACCGCCGGAGCCTTACACAGAGCGTGGATTGATGTAAAAAACTCTTTAGTAAGCGATAAGGATGAATCTACTCTGGAAAATGTAGTATTCGGAGAAAAATCAGCAATCAAAGCGTATGAAGATGCCTTAGACAGCGGAGATCTCTGTCCGGAAAGTACAAAAGTAGTTTCGGATCAGCTGCATCAGCTGAGATCTTCTTATCAGAAATTCGAGAATTTGGAAGAATTAAAATAAGATCTATAAATCTGTGTACGGGGGCTAATGGTATTAGCTCTCGTATTTTATATTATCTATTATGATTTCAAGAGTATCTTACATTGTTGGACTGATGATGGCTGATAAGCTCTCCGTACACAAACCAATCTATCGTTCCAGCCAAGGAACAGAACAATAGGCAAAAAAGGCTGCAAGGATATAAATCTTTGCAGCCTTTCATTTCATTGTATGTTTTTAGAACCGCTGACGAATTGAATGTGATGTCTAATCCAGAACAAATAACAGGAATGTTAATTCTGAAATTTTACAAAATCTAAATAAAAAACAGGATTTCCAGCATTAAAAGTAGCGGGTACTACTCCATTTGTTTTACCTGCCAGCACGGTATAAGTTCCGGGTGTCGCGAAATACAATACACGATTCTGATCCCGGGGAAACATAAAAGCGGCCGTGTTTGATCCGCAGTAGCTTCTCCAGACATCCCCAATTCCGTTAATGTAAAAGAAGTAATCATTACAATCGGAATTAATGGAAATACCGCACCTAAAGAAATACCAGCCCTTTGCAGGAATGGTCACCTGTATTCCTGTATTCAGGCCGCCTCCGCCTGTTCCACCTAAATAGGGGTTTACTAATGTTCCTGTATACGGAGTCCAGTTGTTGGCAAATGCTGTGGTAACTGTAGATGACCATGTTGCCAGTCCATTGGCATCACTTGTCAATACATATCCTAACTGCTGTGTACCATCTTTAATCTGAAGCGCACCATTGGCCGTTCCGTTATCAATAACTAATTTTGCATTTGACGATCCGGCTGGTACTGTATTGGTTCCGACAAGGATTTTCCCGGTCCCGTTTACACTTAAGTTATTCCCTGCCAGCGCAATATCGGTCGGCTGCGAAAGAGTTCCTCCCAGTTTAACATCAGTACCTGACAAAGTAAGACCGTTGCTTGCCGTCATGTTATTATTGATAATGGTAGTCCCTCCGTTTCCGTTCCCGCCGGCAAGTTCCGTGATCGTCATAAATCCTATTCCCGGATTGAGCTGGGCTGTTCCCGCACCGCCTAATCTTACCTTTACAGAGGTATCAGCAGCCGGCCTGTAAATTGCATATGCTTCGGGCTGCCCGCCTATTGTTGTTGCAGGATAGTTGTTGATCGCATCAACGACTCCCGTAGTACTGGAAGAAAGTACTGAATTGTTGGAGGCATCTACCCATTCATAAACAAAAAAGCCTCCTGCCAGCGAAAAGTCTGTAGCATGCAACTGGCAGCGGAGCACATACGTCTTTCCGGCTTTCAGATTAAAAACACCGGCATTATAGGTAATGTTATTGGATGCGATTACTGATCCAAATGTAACATCTGACCCTGTAGATACACTCTGGGCTGCATTGGGTTTAACGATAATATAATCTCCTGTGGAAGAAGTTCCCAGAGAAAGCATTTCCCAGGTAGAATTGGCTCCTGTAAGCCCTGTACTGACTAATTCCACACTTTGATTGGCAGGTATCGAAATACTTGTATTTCCATTAATCGTTTCCGGAGCGGCAGAGTTTACCGTGACCGTAAAATTCGTATTGTTCTTAATTCTGTAGATTCTCCCTTTAAAATTCCCAACTCCACCGATTGAGGAAGGAAGATTGAATATTGCATTAGAACCGCCATTATAGGACACATGAAAGTCTGTTGCGGTTACATTATAAGAGGCTGTATTAACCGCTTTATAACTGGCTGCTAATGATCCGTTAATATCCATAGTGGAACCGGGAGTTGCAGTATTAACTCCAATACTCCCTGCCTGAGCAAAGATAACCGCCGGGCTTAAAGCCATCATTGCCAAAATTAATTTTGTAGAAATTTTAAACATTTATCATTATTTTAAATACATCAATAAACTATATTATTTAACATAATGTAAAAATATTAGAATAAATTCTACAGAAACCTCAACACTACGTAGAAAAAAACTAAGCAATTTGTAGAAAATTTTCTACATCAAAAAAACCAGTTTTATTCTGATAAAAAGGGGGTTTTATGATATATAGGCGTCATACAGTTTAATAAGATCTGCCAGGTTGGTGGTTTTCAGTTTTTTGTGTATCCTTTTTTTGTAGGTACTGATGGTAGACATCTGGATATCCATTTCATTTGAAATCTCCAAATTTCCATTTCCTTTTACCATTAATAAAAAAATTTCATATTCACGTTCGGATAAACTTTTTACCGCATCCAGTGCGGAAGGCTGTAAAAGTTTATTAACAATGCCATTGGGGTAATAATTACCTTCTGAAAACATTTTCTTTACTGCTTCATAGATCGTATCCACTTTACTCAGCTTATTAATATACCCGTCAGCCCCCGCCTTTATATATTGTATAGCAATTTCCTCTTCGTATGCGGAAAAGACCAGTATCTTCAAATGGGGATCAATCATTTTGATTTCCGGAATCATTTTTTTATTTCTGCTTTCAGGCATATTGATATCCAGAATAAGTAAATCATATTTGTGTTTAGAAACTCTATCAAGAACTTCAGGGTAATCTGCGGCAGTATCAATTAAAACGCCGGGAATCCGCGATTCTAAAATGATCGTGGTTCCAGTCAATACAATATCATGATCATCTGCTATAAGGATCTTTTTAATCATTTTTTTCCATTTTTTAAAATTAATCTGAAAGAAGTACCTTTTGACGCATTCTTTTTGATGATAATTTTACTTTCTATCATTTGTAACAACTGCAGAATCAGATGAAGTCCCATACCATATTTTTGCAATAATAGTTTCTCATTTTCAATATTTTCCTGAAGCTTGGTATAATACCGGATCTTCTGCTCATCCATTCCCACTCCTGTATCTATAATTTCTAAATTGACCATTCCTTTATCTTCAAATCCATTTATAGTAATTACCCCGTTTATTGTGTATTTTACAGCATTGTCCATCAGGTTATGGATAACAACGGCCAGAATATTCTTACTGGTCCGGATATCTGTTGTTCTGCTGACATTATTCACAATAACAGTATCATGGTTTGCTGCAATCTCATCAAAAAGGATTTTTTTTTCTTCCACTAATTCATAAAGGGAATAAATTTCCGTTTCATCGGCTCTGTATTCATTATAGATATCAGCATATTCTTTTAAGGTCTTTGTAAAATTGAATAATTGATTTGAAGATTTATAAATAGAGTTCAGGATTTTTTCTGTGTGGACTCTGTCCATTTCCTGATGATCCAAAACCTCTTTACTTGTTAAGGCAATAAATTTTAATGGTGTAGTGATATCATGGGTAATTGTTCCGATAAGTTTCTTTTGCTGTTCAATCTCTTTTTCAAGCTTTATCTGGGTTATTTCCAGGCTGTCTACGGTTTCGGAGAGAATTTTAGTTCTCAGCTGGATTATTCCTTCAAGTTCAAGGGTTTTCTTTTTCAGGAAATGGGTTCGCCATTTCACTAATAAATAAAGTAAAAAAAGCAGCAGAAAGCACATCTGCACTTTAAACCACACCGTTTGGTAAAAAAAAGGGGGAATACTGATCTTTATCTTTTTGTAGATGTACTCCTGCTGATCCGAAATAAGCATTCTTACCATCAGAAAATGGGTCCCATAACTCAGATTGTTGAGTGAAAACTTTCTGTCTTTTCCGATAAGCATCCAGTTGTTTGACGTTTCATCATCCAGCTTTGCCTGAATTATAATATTATCCGGACTTGCATAGTAAGGAACATCAATAAATATGTCGGACCTTTTATTTTCCTGCCTAAGCTCTAACCTATTTTTAAAAAGAACTTCTTTATCGCCAACCAGCGCTCTTTCTATAAATAGGTCTTTGGGATAATAACTTTTGGCTTGCAGTGGATTAAAAAATACAAGGCCACTTAATGAGGGCAATACAAAATCACCGTTTTTTAATTTGTTCCCATTTACATTACCTCCCCCATTAAATTCATTGGTAGTAAAACCGGCTTCCTTTGAATACCTGTAATAATTGAATGTAAAGTCGTGGTTCTTCGCATATTTTAAAAGCAAACTTTCCCTGACCTTGTACAGTCCATTATTGGTAGGGATCCAAAAATAGCCGTTCTGATCCTCCAGTATGGTATGGGGTGACGAAAGGTTTCCTTCCCCATCCCCTGGCATTTTTATAAGACGGTTGTTTTTTAAAAGATAGAACCCTTTTCCCAGGGTCGTTATCCATACATTGCCATCATTAGTGCATATAATATCCCGAACCGACAATTCATTTTTACCCATTACATTGTATATTTTATGTGTAGTGCCGGAGATTTTGTATACTCCTTTGATCGTACCGACCATCACATCCCCTTCATTGGTCAATATAAGTCTTGTCGGTTCATGGGCAAAAAGATATCTTTCCTTAAGGTCTTCCCTGGCCAGTCTTCATATATGCTCAATGCACCGGTGAACTCTGTACTGCCTTTTTTTTGCCTGACGGATAACAGATAGTACAAGCCGCCGGCAAAGAAAAGATCTTTCAGAGTGTCTTCTCCCGTAGACACACTATGAAACTTTGTAAAAGCTGATTCCTTATTGTATATAAAAAGACTTTGTTCTTTTCTGGTAACAATATTTCCCGCTCTATCATAATTCAAAAAATAAGAGATCGCTTTTTTAAATTTTTTACTTTCTACAAAACCCTTCCTGTCATAAATCTCACCTGTAGGGGTGATTACACAAGAATCATTATAGGGCTGGGTGGCATAAAAAACAGTGGATGCTCTTGAAGAATTTCTTTTAGAAGAAACAAAATCGGATAAACTTACAATTTTCAGCCCATCCGTGCTGCTACCCAGATAAAGCTTTTTATATTTTTCATCATAATAAATACTGATCAGGTTTGTCTCGCTGATCTGATCTAATTGGACCAGTTTTGATGTATTAAGTTTTCCATGGCTATACATACAGGTATACACTACCCCATTATTCAAGATAAAGACCTGTTTATTTACCCTGTTCCAAAATATCTTACTCCTGGTATCGGTGACAAGCGGTACATCATAGGATTTGATTATTTTTCCCTCCTCAATAGCATTGACTTTCCCGGAATTATAATCAATAGAAAACAGAAACTCACCAATAGCAAAAGCTGCGGGATTGTTTCTATAGAAAGGTTCTGCTTTCAGTTTTACCCGGGACTTTGAGTAGAAATCTTCATAGGTAAAGGAATTTTGTGATATAAAATACCTTCCTTTTTTGAAATTCATAAAGAAGCAGACTCCCGGAGAAGGGCTGTAGCTGTAATTTGAAATATATAAATGATAGTTGATATTGTCTTTAACGATAAGCGTTGAAGATCTTTTTATGCTGTTAATTACTTTAGGAATTTTCCGATGGATTAAAACCGTTTTTCCATAATCTGCTGCTGTAAAAATACTATCCTTTTCAGGATGCCCGTAGAAGAATGTAAATCGTTGGCTGTTTAATGGTAAATCTTTAAATACCAGAAATTTTAGCCCATCATATCGTACTACTCCATTTTCTGTAGTAAGCCATATAAATTCATATTGATCTTTAATGATATCTTTTACACTGTTCTGAGGAAGCCCGTTATCGGTATTGTAATGCTGAATAGTATAATGCTGAGCGTAAAGTGAAAAAAAGTAAATAAAAAACCAAATACTAGAAAATTTTTATACAAACCAATTGTTTTTACCAATACTGTAAAGATAATTCATTTATATTATTTAACTATTGTTATTCTTACAGAAGCAGGTACTTTTTACTACTTTAAGTCCTATATACTCTTCCTGTATATTTTCAAATGGCTTTTATCATTCTTACTCAGTCACTGATTATAAGTAAAATCTGCACAGCAGGCGCCTTTTACCGGAAAGTATAAAGATAATTTGTTATTAAAATTAATATTCTGCCGGGTTATATTTTTAGTATAAAATTTCTATTTTTGTAAAAATCACTATATTGGGAAATAATTAAAATAAAAAATCAAAACCATTATAAATATGAGACTGAGCCACACTTATTTTTATCATCCGGAATATGCAGAAAATAATGAATCTGTTATTCAGCATTTTGAGAAACAGGGAATATCCATGCAAAAAATTCAAAATGCCCTGGGAAGAAAAAACAGGTTCATTGTCCCCGGAGAATCTGAAGAGACTTCACTTTCTATGGGAATAGAAGCAGCAAAGGGAGTTCTTGGAGAAAGTAAAATTTCCATTTCGGACATTGACATTATTGTTTTTGTAAGCAACACTCCCGAGCATCAGATTCCTTGTGATGCAATACAAATACATTACGCTTTGGAAGGAAAACCTGAGACGTTATGTTATGATATTAATGCCAACTGTATTGGTGGTTTTATAGCTTTGGATCAGGTTTCAAGGTATCTGGCGTCATCTGAATCAGCCCAAAAGGCTTTAATTATCTGTGCTGAAAAGATGTCCAGGGTACTGGATCCCCAAAATCCCATTACGGCCTTTTGCCTTTCTGATTCTTCCTTTGCCTTTATTATAGAAGACAACGGCAATGCAGCATCAGGATTAATCGATGTGCTATACCATACGGACAGCAGTTTCTGTAATACTGTATTGTATCCTCCTAACGGACATTCTTGCCACAACCTCCAGGATAAGGCCCCCTGGGACAGAATATTTGACGGAATGGGAAGTGTGGACTTCGCATTGGACCATATCAGTAATTTTTTAAAGCGTAACCATACTACGATTGAGCAAATCGATCTGTTTTTATTTTCACAATTTTCAATAAAAAATATCAATATTATCATGGAATCCCTTCATTTACCGGCAAAAAAAGTTCCCTTTTACTCTGAGGAATTAGGCTATACCGGAGCTTCAAGCCCTTTTTTAGCCTTGCACCAGTATCAAAAAAAAGTCAACAGGCTGCAAAAAGGTGACTCTGTTCTTATATGGACTTTAGGAACAGGTTACCAGGCAGGATTAATGCTTTGGAAGTATTGATTCCGCCGAAAGCTAATGATGTCCTTTACTATACACTAATAAATTTTACTTGATAAGGTAGTATGATCTCGCTCATATAAATCCTGATGAGTAAATATCTAATTTTGAAGAACCAAGCATTTCATATAATACATTAACCATCACTAAAATATCTTATGAAAAATTTATTCTTACCATTCATTGCCATAAGCTTCGTAGTTTTAGCCTGTAAAAAAAACAATACAGAAAAAAATATAGCTCCTGCTGATTCAGCAAATACACAAAGCAGCTATTCCGATACAGCAGCCTCAGCATCCCGCACCTCCAGCGACAGTATGGCAGGCCATGACAGTATCAACACAAAGACCCACATAGGCGGCAGAAAAACAAGCAATAATAATACAGGTAACAGCACCGGCAACATCAATGCCGCAGTATCAGACAGTGCACATCCGGCAAGATAAAATTCCCGGTATAGTAAAGAACTTCTTCATAAGGGGTTCTTTACTATCTTATTTATCTTATGAAGCTATATTGGAATTTCTACTCTACCAACGATCTGGTGTTCCTGTAGGTCTTTAGAGACTTATACTCCGACATCGATCAAGCTTGTACCACACAGAAAGAATTTCCTTCCGGATCAAGTAAAACTACATAGTCGGCATTCTGTTCGTAATCCCACTCTTCCATTTTTGCAGCACCAATACTAAGTAGCCGTTGCACTTCTGCTTCCTGATTTTCAGTGATCAGGTCAATATGATGTCTTTTCGGTTCTTCCGAGCGGGTTAATTTCAATGATAATTGCATTCCATCTCCTACAATAGGAATCAAAATTGCAAAATCTGGATCAGGATTCCGCTTTAACCGGTAATTCAATGCCTCAGACCAAAAGGCAATCGCTCTTTCAAGATTTTGTACGCCCCACACTATTGAAAGTATTTTTAAGCCCATATCATTTTGATTTTTAATTTAATTTAATTGCAGGTCTGCCCCTATGAACAAAGTTAAAAAAAATTGAGTTGTCATCCGGCAGCGCATCATTTATTCTCTAAGAGGCCTATAAGGTAGGATCAGACCAAGTATAACATAAAAAGGCTCCCTCTCAATTGAGGAAGCCTTTTTTCCATATTTGAATGGCAGTTACTTTAAGATATTTCGATCAGTCTGGGCGGTCTCTGCTTTACAGCTTCTTTTTTAGGAATAGTAAGCATTAACAAGCCGTTTTCATATTTTGCATTGATGTTGTCCTGATCCACAACATCGCGTGGAAGCTCAAAGCTCCGCTGAAAAGACTGATAACTAAACTCTCTGCGCGTAAAGTTTTCTTCTGTAGTTTCACTGCTATCCTGCTTTTTAGAGGATATCGTCAGAAGATTTCCATCGAGTTTAACTTCGAAATCATTTTTCTCCATGCCCGGTGCAGCGACCTGCACCTCGTAAGCCTCTCCGTTCTCCTTAATATTTACTGATGGAACGGTTGTACTGGTTGAGGAATAATTGTTGTTACCCCAGTTAAAAAGTTCACGATTAAAAAAATCGTCAAAAAGATTTGGAAGTGACGAATTATTCCAGTTTCTTCTTATTAGATTCATAATAATGTACTTTTAAATAGTTAAACAAATAATTTTAATGAACTCAAGCTGGCCAGCTTTACTCAACAAAAAACAAAAAAAATACCAGAAGAAAAAATGTGCTATTTTTTCAGAAAAACTGTCAAAATTTCATGGTCTAATCTGATTATATCTTTTTCAATTCGTCAACACCGTAAAAGAATTTGGATCAAAATTGCAGATGGCTAAACCCAAAGAGGTTTGTAATTTCAGTTAAATCCAATACTGCAAAGCTGGTTGCGCTCCTGATCTGTTTTTTAATGATGAGGTATGCTAATGAAATAAAATTAAAACCACAGCAAAAATATTTCTCCTGTACCTTTACCTCAGCGGTAGATAGCATATCAATATACCCGAAACTGCATAAGGATATGAAAGCTAAGGATGGCAAACAAAAAGCTCCCCCTTACTGTTAGGGGGAAGCTAATTTGTTTAATGCAAAAATAATGGGTAATCTTTTCAAAAATAGTAAACAAATCCTGTTTACTTTATGACCCAGATCATATCAAGCAATAAGATCCCAGCACGCTATTTTACAGCAGCCTTCGCCTTTTCTGATTCCTTTAAATGATGTTCCAGGGTGGGAAGAGTTCTGCTTGCAAAAGACTTCAGGGATGTCTCCTTCCCATTTTCGGCCTCTTTCCTGAACTCTTCTATATCCTCTTTATGATCTGTTACCATAAGATCAGTATACTTACGGTCGAAATCCACTCCTTTTTTAGCTTTCAGGTCATCATACATCTTCTGTTTTTCAGCATCCAGGGCTGTAGGTAGTGTATATCCTGCTGCTTCTGCCCATTTCTTTAGCTCATCATTGGCTTTGCTATGATCGGTAACCATCATTGCCCCCAATGATTTTACAACTGAATTCGAAGCATTTGTGGCAGCCAGTTTTCCCATCATGACTTCCATCAGCCCTCCCTTGGCAGCAGCATCAGCAAACTTTTTGTCGTGATCACTAAGGGAATGTGCCGCAGTGCCCGGCATCTTAGTAGAGTCGCTCACAACCATTCCTGTTTCAGCAGGGGCAGACACTCCCATACTTTCTGCAGAATGGTTGGCAGGTACCGTTTCGTTTTTTTTGCAGGCTATCATAGCAGCTGCTGCAAAAACTGTTACAACAAAATTTTTCATAATAATAAAATTTAAAGTGGTGATTGATAACGAAGTACCTTCATACTTCATGATAAACGCAACAATTTATTTGCCAAAATCAAGAGGATGATCCGCTCAGATCATTTCCAAAACCTTTGCCATACCCTTTTAGGCATTAAAAAGGAGCATAAACATCTATTTTAAGAATGCTGCAAAACCATCTGAACAGAGGATTTATAAGTGGTCTTCAGATGTGAAACGGAACAGGGGGTTACAGTTTGAAATGCTGGTTATAAACAGATTTTTCCTTTTAAAATGATCAGCCGTTTTTCTTTTTCTAATTTTTTAATAGTCCGAACTACAGTTTCTACACGAAGTCCGGTAATGTTTGCTAATTGCTGTCTGGTAAATGGTACTATATATTTAAACGGTTCCTTTACTTTATGGTGTAATTTTAAAAAGGTTAAGACTTCATAAATCCGGCGTGAGGGGTTATTCAATGATAAAATGTCAAGCATTTTATACCGATAGAACATTCTTTCAGCAGTATAACCCATTAGGTTTTTCATCAGCTCACTATTTGAACTGACCATTTCCATAAAGTCTCCTTTTGCCAGTTTTATAATTTCCGTATCATTCATCGCTACCGCATTGATACAGTAAGGCACATCGTGCCAGAGAAAAGTTTCAGCAAAACAATGTCCATCGGAGGGTAAGCTGTAAATAATTTCACTGCCATCATCTCTGAAAGTATTAAGCTTTACGAGACCTGAGCTTATCTGAAAATAAAATCTGGGGAGTGATTCCTGTAATAGGATTGTTTCTCCGGCAGCATATTTTTGAAATTCTGCTCCATTTTTTAAAAGTACATCTTCATCAATAACCATAAAATAAAAAAATATTTAACAAGATGCTCCAAAGATAATACTATATCCCCGCTTGCCTAATACCTAAGATATACCATACAATTTCAAAGTCAGCGTTATTATATATATCTAAGACCAAATCCTACCATTATTTGATATTAAAATTTTTCATGATCAATTTCCAAAATTCACAAAATGAGGGATATCTGTCGAAAAACTATTCATAGGCAAAAGGTTATTCCGGTTGCTGTTAAAATCAAAGACCGAATTATTATCGAAAGGAACACGGGGATAATAGGTGAAAGAAATCTGAATCCTGTTGAACACCAGAAACGGATTATTAATTAAAACACCAATCCCTATTTTTGTGTTTGTATTCGTTTTCAGCAGTTTATCATCAGGCATACCCAGCCAACCGACTGCTGCCGTTACATATGGACTGAAATGGAAATTCTTCCAGGTTTTATTAATGAAAAGCTGGAGCTGATATCTTAAAACCAATTTTTTAGTCCCGATATAATCCGAATTGTACACAGGAAATTCGTCTGCGGAAGAAAGATTAATCCGGTCTTTATAAGAATAATTATGCTGCGGATTTCCTAGTGCTAACGTCGGAGAAAAGAAATGTCTTGCTTTGGCAAACTTCCAATCCATAAGAGGTGTAAAATAAGTTCCATCCAGGCGAAAAGACTCGCGATTTTGATTATCTTCATTAAAAAATCTTCCAAACTGAGCTTTCACATTGAAATAACCCAACTTTGTAAAATTACCATAAGACGCAGAAATCCCCACATAGGGCTTCACGTCATTACTTCTTGATAAAGCTCCTGCAGTAACATTCACCGAATGGCCATAAGCAATATCTTCCGGCAAATCATATTGAAAAATATTCCTCTGAACCGAAAAACTCCTGTGAATATATCCGGCAGACATCAGAAAGCTGCTGTATGAGCTGAAATACTGATACCGGTCTATTCCGGGACTGTCTTTGTACTGATAATTCTGAACCCTTCCTATCAAAGCAATATTACCGGAGACTTTTTCGTTTGGATCAGCTGAAACGGGAATCTGATAACCGCCCCATATATCCTGGCTGTAGACCTTGATCTGAACTTCAGGAAAAGTAGTGTCCGTTTCTATCGGAAGCAAAACATTCCGCATAAAATATTCAAAACTAAAACCGCCTGCCCATTTCGTCAAGGGCGAGAAAAAATCTCTTCTGACATTGAAATTAATTCTTTCATTTCTAAAAAAATCCCGTTCCCCCAGAATCTGGGCGTTGATATAAGAACCCCAAAGGTTATAGGCTGTATAACTTCCAAAAAGATAATTTTGCTTTTCTTTGGAATCATTTCTGTAAAGGAAATTCAGTTCGTGCCCTAATCCGAATACATTTTCTTCGGTGACTCCCAACCCTATTTTACTTCCTGAATAACTGACCCGCGGCTTTAGACTCCACGAATCAAGAACTTTTACAACAACATCGATGGAATCTCTGCCGGAAGTGCTGTCAGAAACACTGATATTCACCCTGTTGATAAAAGGCATTGCTCTCAGCAAACGTTCGGATTCGTAGAGTTTCTGAGCATTATATTCTTCGCCTTCCTTAAAAAGCAAATAATGATTAACGGTAGAAATTTTAGTATTGGAATGAAGATGATTGGTCAGCCAGTCATACCACTTAGTTTTTTCTTTACTGTCTTTGGAACCATATCCAAAGGGATCAATTGTTTCTACCCGGATTTTTCTGATATATTTTTTATTATAAGCCTCCTGCGACAGTTTTTCCGTCCTGGATTTAACAGAAGCAGAATCCGCTTCCCTGCGGAATATCAGACGGTGAATGAATTTGGTAACTTTTCTCTGATCCGAAAATTCTTCTATTTTATAATAAAGCGAATCTTTTTTCTCCTGTGCCTGTAAAAAGAAAAGGCCGCTTAAAAGGAAAATTACAGTTATAATCGATTTAGTCATTAGTCATCAAAAATTCAATAAGGTTTGTACTATCAATTTGCAAGCCAACAGAGGTTAAAAACATACTAATATCCGGAAATATCTATGCAAAAGATAGGAAGGTGGTTGTAAGTATTCCAATTGAATGAGGCAAACCCTACTTTTTTAGACAAATAAGAGTCTCTTTGCACGATAATTAAAATCTCCAATGATAATTTGTGAATTATATGATTAAGCACTTAATACTCCCCTCTCCATCTTTTTTGAGCCACTCAGGAAACTTAAATTGAGCTTTTCAGGAAACTGGTTATTCATTTTCTGCATTACTTTTGTATTGAAAAAATGAAAAGAAAACTGCCAAAAATCCTCAGCTCTTATTTAAAGGCTAAAATGAACCCTTGAATGACAGCAAAAGGCTTTGCAGCAGGAACAAGCGATGGTAACGCTCTTAATTGGTGAAGTGGCACCTTAAATACCGTTATAAACCGACCTATTGGTGGAAAGAATAAAATAAAAAAACAATGAAACAGCTAGAAGACTTACACGGCATTCTGCGCCACTGCTATACAAAAAGCAGCAAAGCTGGTGAGCAGTTCATTGGTGAACATGGCATTTCATTCATTGTTTCGGGCGAAATGGAAGCCTACGACGGTAATACCAAACATTTGTACCAGAAAGGTGATGTGGTATTGTACCGAAAAAATGCTTTGATCCGTTTTGTGAAATATCCACATCAGGAAAAGTGTTTTGAAGCGATCTCTATTATTCTGGATGAAAAACTATTGAAAATATTTGCAGAACAGTACGAAATATTTTCCGATAAAAGCCCTAAGGAGAGTTTGTTTAAACTGAAAGAGGATGAATTGATCCAGACATATTTTAAAGGACTTGAAACTTGGTTCAGCAATAAAATCAGCACCGAACTTGCCACCGTTAAAAAGACAGAAATGATTCTTCTGGTACTGCGTAATAATAAGGAGTTTAAAAATATATTATTTCATTTCGGAATGCCGGGAAAAGTTAATCTCGAAGCCTTTATGAATACCCACTTCCGTTTCAATGTGCCATTGTCACAACTTGCTTTTTTAACGGGGAGGAGTTTGGCTACCTTTAAGCGTGATTTCGAAAAACTCTTTCAGATGTCTCCTCACAAATGGATACAGCAAAAACGTCTGGAGGAAGCCCATTATTTACTCAAACATAAAA
The DNA here is from genome assembly GCF_022869225.1 of Chryseobacterium sp. NCBI lineage: Bacteria > Pseudomonadati > Bacteroidota > Flavobacteriia > Flavobacteriales > Weeksellaceae > Chryseobacterium > Chryseobacterium sp. Next base: position 303,976 of record NZ_JALIHL010000001.1, read on the forward strand.
AAATGAAAGTAAAGGATGTCTATCTGGAAGTTGGTTTCGAAACCTTATCACATTTTTCGTATACCTTCAAAAACCACTTTGGGGTGAGTCCTTCCCGACTATAATTTAAAATATCACATATGAACAAGACCGTTTTAATTACGGGCTCTTCCACAGGAATAGGGAGAGCCGCAGCACTTCTTTTTGCCCAAAATGGATGGAATGTAGCCGCAACGATGCGCACTCCTGAGGCTGAAAAAGAACTTAACCAACTGGAAAATGGGTTGGTAACCCGCTTGGATCTGGAGGATGTTTCGTCCATTGAAAGCAGCATTCAGAAAGCGATACACCGATTCGGGAAAATAGATTTATTAGTCAACAATGCTGCCTTCGGACAGTACGGAATTTTCGAAGCCTTAGAACCTGCACAAATCGAAAAACAATTCAGCGTCAATGTTTTTGGAACGATGAATGTCATCCGTGCCCTATTACCGCATTTCAGAGCACAAAAACAGGGAAATATCATCAACGTAAGTTCTGCCGGCGGTAGAATCGGTATTCCATTGATTTCGATGTATGTGTCTTCAAAATTTGCACTGGAAGGTTTTTCTGAAGCATTGTCTTATGAGCTGGCTTCACAAAACATACGCCTGAAATTGGTTGAGCCCGGTGGCGTGGCAACACCTTTTCATGAAACTTCAGCAAAGTTTTTTGCCATCAACCCTGAATTAGCAAGTTATAATGAATTCAGTGAAGCAGCCTTAGCCAAATTAGGACAAATGGGTGAAAATATGTCAACTGCCGAAGAAGTGGCGGATGAGATTTTCCAGGCTGCAACAGATAATTCCGATCAATTCCGCTACATCGTGGGTGAAGATGCAAAAGGATGGATCAAGCACCGCACATCAATGGATGATTTAACTTTTGCAAGACATATGCGTCAATTGTTCAATTCATAATTTATCAGGTCATATGAACATGACGCAGATCACATCTTATATCTAAATTAAAAAATTGAATAGAATGAATAAAACCATTTTTATCACCGGAGCATCCTCCGGAATAGGACAGGCAACTGCCCAATATTTCGCAGCACAGGGATGGAATGTGATAGCAACCATGCGCAGTCCCAAAAAACAGGATGTTCTAAAAAATAGTGAGCATTTGCTTGTTTTAAAACTTGATGTGGAACAACCCGAAACTTTTAAGGAAGTGATAGAAACGGCTATTTTTCATTTCGGGAAAATTGATGTGCTGCTGAATAACGCCGGCTACGGACAGCACGGTCTTTTTGAAGCAACAACATCTCAGCAAATCCACCGTCAGTTTTCAGTGAATCTTTTCGGAACCATGGAAATTACGAGAGCTTTACTGCCCCATTTCCGAGAACAGAAAGGTGGAAACATCATCACCATTACTTCAGGCGTTGGCAGGGTAACAGTTCCTTTGGTATCAATTTATGCAGCATCCAAATTTGCATTGGAGGGTTTCTGCGAGTCACTTTCATTTGAATTGGCTTCGCAAAACATCAGGGTCAAAATCATCGAGCCTGGAAATATCGCAACCAATTTTGAACAAACTACGAAGGAAAATTTTGCCGATGGCGAAGCATTAATCGATTATGCAGATTATCTGAAACAGATGGATAAAGTATTTAAAAGTATTTACAACGGGGGCGGTTCTACAGCAGCTGATGTGGCCGAAACCATTTTCAAAGCAGCCACAGACGAAAGCAATATATTACGTTACGTCATCGGCTCCGATTTACAGCCGCTTATTGATATCAGAAATGGAGGAACGGATGAAAGCTATATGGATGTATTGAGAAGTACCTTTGTACCTAAGAATTAATGCATTTAAAAATTATAATTAGTACACGTTCGTTGGATTTTATACTATAACATTTTTTATTACAGAATATACTCTTGCAAAGCAAATATAAGTATGCACTATGAAAAAAAACCTTATTATTTTAGCTACAGTATTGGTCTCAAATATTGTTTTCTCACAAGTAGGGATTAATACCCCTTCCCCTACTCAAACTTTGGATGTCAACGGAACTGCAAGGATCAGACAAACACCGGTAGCGTCTACTCTCGGTACTTCCAAGCTGTTAATCACCCAAACCAACGGTGACATATATGAAATTGATCCCGGTGTAGTCACTGCCCAACTTAAAATTCCCACCACAGTTCTAAGCGTAAGACTTGCTACGCCCGGTACTACTCTATTGCCAGGAAGCAACGCAGTAAACCTGGTAAGGTTTGATACGATTGATATTAGCCCATTAGCTGGTATAGGCAACTGGAATGCAAGTACCAATACCTTCACCGCTAATACAGCAGGAGTTTATCAAATTTCCGGAAGTATCCAATTATCTGATTTCAGCAACCCCAGCGCAAATTTTATCATCGTAACTACTCCTTTTGCCCAAAACTCGGGTGGTCTTCTACTATTCAACAACAGGTATACTGTAAACCAGGTTTTATCCTTAAAACTTAATCCCGGTGATACTGTTAAATGTAACATCATCGCCGGAGGAGCAGATTCTTTTTATGAAGAAAATGCAATTATGTCCATCATCTATACTCCTTTGTAGGATAAAGTGATGATATGCTCAGATATTCCGGTTAATTCAACACTTATTTCAACGTTTATTTAAAAGCTCTATTAATATTTTAGTAGACAGAAACGAAATTGCAATATTTGAGTACACTTCGGTTTGCATCTTCGGAATAGCAGCAACCCTTGTATTGGAAGGGGTTGCTTTTTTATGACAAATACAATAAAAGCCCTTTCAAAGATAAAGTGATTTCTAATTTTCTATCTGGTTACGGAATACCATAATTATAACATTGATAAAATGATTTTTTTCCACAAAAAAATTTATGATGAGAAAATTACTGTGTTTTTTTTAATATCCATAAATGGAAATACACTAGCAACACTGAAAGAGAATGTCAACGCTGTAAAAGATTAGAGTGTTTAGATGACCATTCTAATATTAATTCATTTGGGAATCCCCTTGTGGCTTAAAAAGTCTAAAAAAATTGATTTCAATCTCTGTCATTGAATAGTTTTCACTTTCAAAAACAGAGATTTCGGTTTAGATACATCACGTTTTATTGCAATAATTACAATGTATAATCTTTATATAACTCATTTTTTATTTGGTGTGAATAGGAAAATTATTCTCTTTTTCATGGTATATTATTTTTTCATTCCAATATAGATCCTTACATCTCCACTTTCCTTTATAGAAATTTCGAATACTTATTAAAAATTATCTCCTAATAATTTTACGGATTTCTATAATAAAAACATTCTACTTTTCTTTAAACAAATATAAAATATTAATATAGAGATATTTAACATAAAAAATAAATTCCTTGTTGTTTGATTTATTTTGATACTTTTGAAATGATTCATTAATTATTAACTGATCATAAAAAAACAATTCATGAAAAAATTAATTTTATTAGCAACCATTGGAATTGCCGGTCTTATTAACGCAAAAGGAACAGTGGAAGGCAAAATTGAAGCAAAAACTACTAAAGTTGCTTTTCAACTATGTGGAGTTATGGTAACCTACTACAACTCGTCAGGACAAGCAACGGGGCAGCAATGGTTTACATCTGATCAACCAACTTTAAACGCGTGCATGGCTTACCAAGCTGGAATAATTGCAGATTTAAAGTCAAAAGGTTATAATGTTAAACCACAAGGAGCGAGTACTGACATTAATTAACTCTTAAGAATTAACCAAAGAATCTATAATGAACAAATTCCTTTTTCTTTTTTCCCTTTTGTTTTATGGAAGCTTATTAGCACAAAAGCAGATACATATACAATATCTTAATGTTAGATCTCCTATTGCCAATGTCTATGAGGATTTATATACTAATGGTACAAAGGTTATATCAAAACAAGATGGTAACATTATGTGGACTGATCCAAGCTTTAATAAAAATAAAAAAACTCAAGATTTTTATTTTATTTCTACTATTGATGAAACTACAAAAGATAGAAACTTCTTTTTTACATCATTTGTTAGAGACAATGCAGAGGATTACTATTTTGTATATGATAAAGTTCCTCAGATTAATTGGAAAATTGAAAAAGAATTTACTAGAAAAATTCTTGGTTACGAATGTACAAAAGCAACAGCTAATTTTCGAGGATCCCCAATAACTGCATATTTTACAAAAGAAATCCCGTATTCTGTTGGTCCATTTAAATTTTTCGGTTTACCTGGAACAATTCTAGACGTAAGAGTTGATGGTAAAGATTTTGATTTATGGAAAGCTGTAAAAGTTGACCTTAATGATAACTCGAACGTTGAATATAATCCCGAGTTCCCTAACTTTACAAAAGCTAAAATGAAAGATTATATAATACGAAAAGATGATACTACAATCAATCACTTAAATAATAGCAAGGTTAGTGGAAGCACTGGAAAAATAGCATCAATTCGCCTAGGAATTGAGCAGCATTTTGAATGGGAAGACCAAAAAGACAAATAATTTTGGCCCTCATTAATAAAAAAAACACCTGTTAAATAGACTGCCCCCAAAAAGTTAGACACTTTTAAGGCATTTTTTATGGGAACATCAAAATATAGTTTAGAATTTAAAACGGATTGTGTTGTTAAGGCTTTACAAAGGGATCAATCTATATCTACAATTGCTAAAGAATTAGAGCTCAATAAATCTTTGGTGAAGCAATGGGTTAGATACTATATTCAACATGGATCTAGCGGTCTTCTTCGCAGTAATAACAGAGTTTATGATGTCGGGTTTAAGCTGAAAGCTTTACAGTTCATATCAAAAATTATCTTTCGGTTAAACAAGCATGCTTAAAGTTTAATATAGGCGCCGAGTCCAGTATTTTAAATTGGCAGGATGCTTATAAAAAAGGTATTTTAGGGTTAGAAAACCAGCCGGGAGGAAGACCTAAAATAATGAGTAATAAAGGTAAAAAAAAAGAAACCAGATAAGGTTTTGACACGAGAAGAAGAACTTCTCCTTGAAAATGAAAGGCTTCGTGCAAAGATTGATTATCTAAAAAAGTTAGACGCCTTAGCTCTAGCCAGTGTAAGCTACCCAATTTTGCATGAATGGAATGAACAAAAAAGTTCATTGTTAAAGATATTTATCAAAACAGGGTGTTGAATATTCTCATCAATTTAATCAGATGCTACAGACAGACATCCAGAATTTCTACCCTCTAATAATCATCATAAACTTGAAATGAATTAAAAGAATTGACAACCCGATATTCCTATGGATTACCAGTGAGTGGACCTTCTGTCTAATGGAATAGGAGTGAGAAAGGTGGGATTTAACATAAAAAAATAACTTCCAGTTATTTGATTCATTTTAATACTTTTGTAATAATTCTTTTAATTAAATAACAATTTAAAACGAAAACCATGAAAAAATTAAATGTAAAGAATCGACTTACAAGATCTAAACTAAAAGTCATATTTGGAGGTGATCCCATTGACGAACCAGCTCCTGGTGAAGGAGATCCAACTGGAGAAGTATGTGGAAGTGGAGGTAAAAGATGCTATGATTATGAAAGATGTTGTCAGCATCCAGCTGGATTCACCTATTGCAATACGCGTCCTTGTGGTGAATAGTACAATAGAGGACTTTATGACCTATCATTATTCACAATTAAAATCAGCTGACCCCTAAATTAAAAGGGTCTAGTTTTGTAAATATCCCCACCATTAGGTGGGGATTCTTTATTTAGAATACTTTTGATACATCTTGCGCGGCATGTGTTGACAATACGTCTTTCTTTTCAAAAGCAACCATAAATCGATCTAAAGGTAGTTGAGCGTGACAGGAACAACAACATCAGCTGTATTTAATGAAGATTATAATGTTAATGGAAATGTTTCCGAATCAGGAAACTTCTCTGCAATTGATGGCAATGCAAGTTGAGTGATAAAGCAAAGGCAAGAAAATTATTTTAGGGATTATTTTAATTGTCGTGTGTTTAACAACAGATTATTTTATCTATCACATTTACCTTGACCAATTACAAAAAATAAAGCGTAAAAACAAAACAACCCACTGTAAAACAGCAGGTTGTTTATTTAAAACTGTGACCGCAGAAGGATTCGAACCCTCACTGTCGGAGCCGAAATCCGAAGTTCTATCCATTAAACTATGCAGCCTTTTTTCAGGTAGCAGACGGCAGGTCTTAGGTAATAGTGAGCCTGGCTTTTTTACCTGTATCCTGCATTTGCACCTCTAGAAAGTAATCTTCACGCCTCCCAGGATCTGTGCACCCAGGACTTTATATCCTTTGTACGTCTGGTACTTTGAGCTCAGAAGATTATTTCCGAGTGCAAAAATACTGAAATTTTTGTGAATTTTATACTCTGCGGAAAGATTTAAATCAGCATAACCCCCAACTTTATCGTTTGTGTTCTCCGTAGACTGGAAAATCATGCCTGCACCACCCGCTCCTTCGATCATATAAGAGTTTGTAGTTCTGTCACTTGCAAAGATTCCTTTGAACCCTAACAGCAATTTCTTGTCAAGCATTGTATATTTGGCTCCGATGCTCGCATTGAACAATGGAACGTTATAAATATTGTCATAATTCTTCAGATTGTACTTCGTAAATCTCATTTCTCCGTCTAAAACTAAATTTTCTAGCGGGAAATACTGTACACTTCCTTTGATATCGCTTACATTTCCGTCATCATATACTGCAGAAAACGTGTTTGCAAAATTGTAGGCAGAACGGTTAAGAGTGTATAAATTATCAAAAAGGTCATTGGCTTTGAAGAACATAATGTCTCTCATCTTTCCATATCCTGCAGAGAAGTCATATTTCAGCGTTTCATCGATATCTCCTCTCAATCCCACATAAAAATGATATTTCGTTTCTGTCGGCTTTAAAAACTGGTCAGAAAGAATGAACGGATTCGTCTGAAGCATATCTCCGTATGTATTTAACTTAAGACCTCCGTCTACCCCACCGTAGAATTTAAATTCTTTAGCAGCAGCCAACTGAAATTCTGCCTGCGGGAACCAAAATGTTTTATTATTTTTTTCCTGCGCCATCTGATCATTTGAATTTTTAGCATTCAGGAAAGAGAATGAAGAGCCTAACATCAAGTAAGATTCTCCTTTTCTGAACGTCACTTTCGGGGTCAGATTTGTATTGAAGAAATTAGCAGAATTTTTATCCCTGATCGCGAAATCGGTCTTCACAGCGTCCAATCCTACTCCAAGATCGGCATTCAGATTGATCCCTGATTTTCCAAGTTCAACCGCATGTTTTGAAAAGTTGGCCAAAATGGAAACCTGGTTTTCCTGTGCATCGAAATGATCTTTCAGGAAGGATGATTTTACCCTTACATCATTTAAGATCTCATTGGAATAGAAATCATAGTATCCATTGACCTTGAACTGATTTACCTTTTGCTTCAGATCAACATCTGCAGCCGGCTGTAAGGCATAAATACCGTAATAATTATAATTATTCAATCCATATTCAGCATTTACATTGAACTTCCCTTTTTCACCATAGGAATTCAGGAAGGCCCCGAAAGTTGCTGAAGTCTGTTTTGAATTCCAGTCATAGTCTTTTTTAAGACCATTGGTAGAAAGTACGTGAACATCACCTCCTACTTCGATTTTGTTTTCAAGGGTTTTCGAGATGTTTCCGTCTGCCAGGATTTTACCATAGTTCCCCATTCCGAACTGGAAGTAATTGTTCTGAGCTGTGGCATCGAATTTTGGAGCCACATCTTCTCCCTGGATCGTAGAAGTTTTAAAGTCTGAAACCGCAGGAACATCTGTAATCGTATACCGTACAGGGTTCTGGGATTTCTCCTCCGGCGGATAATTTTTAATGGTTTCCACGGAAGTCTTCTTCTTCTCGATCTTCTTCACTTCCGGCTCTCTCTTTTTATTGAGAACCAGTTTTTCCTCCTTGATCTGGGAAAACGCCAGCTGCGAAACCCCTAAAAATAATATGGATAATAATTGAATTTTCTTGTTCATATTTTCTTTATTTGAAAAAAATATAAAGGGTTTTATTTATTGGAAGCTATATAACTGCCTAATAAAGCTTTCCCTGACTGTTTTGAAAAAGTTCTACCCAGTCTGAATATATTAAACAGCCAAAGGCTTTGATAAACTTGTAATTTGTATTGATAATTTTTTGTTGTCCTGTTCTCAGCTGCATCATAACTGTAAGCAATAGTGTAAGGAAATCCTGAAGGCAGCAACCCGAGGGTAATCATGCTTCCAATCATGGGATTTCCACATGAAGGAGTACGCGTCAGCATTGGATGCAGCGTTATTTTAGCTGCATTGGTACTGTCCTCCACAATTTCATAAATGCCAGAATGTTTTAAAATATCATATTCTTTCTTAAGGTCTTTATTCACCACAAAAGCTTTTTGCTTCGAAAAGTCAGCTTTCGCTCCGTTATACTCTTTAGGATAAGCAGTATACGAAGGAATGCAGCTCCAGAGTGAAACAGAAGTTAAAAAAGAATATATTGCTATTGTAAACATTCTCATCTCCTATTTCTTAATCTGCTTTTTAACGTCTTTTGCTTCTGCTACGATTTCCGGGAAGTCCTTATAGTTCGCAATGATCTGATCACAGGTATAACTTGCCTGATAGTTATCCTTCAGACCGATATAGTTTTTAGCCATCAATACCAATGCTTTGGCTCCCCAATATTCTTCTGATGCATAATTATTGGCAAGCTTAAAGATCGTCTCATTAGAAGATTTGAAAGCTTTTCCTTTATTCTGGTAATACGCTTTTGCATACAGTGCTTCTGCCGCTACCGAAGTGTTGGATGATTTTTCAAGAGAAACATAAGCAGACTGTGCGTCTTTGTCTTTTCCTGAATTCATCAGACTTCTTGCTTTGATTACTTTTGCGGTTTCAATCACCGCTGCCGAGTTTTTAGAATTGGCAATTACCGCATTTGCTAATTTTTCAGCTTCAGAGAAGTTCTTTTCATCTGCATACAGCTTCATCAGCTCAACATTTGCATAATTTTTAATACTGATATCGGAAGAGTTCTTAATTCCTTCGAGATATTTCTTGGCTTCTGCCGTATTCCCCTGAGCAATGAAGATCTGCGCCAGACGGGTTTGGGCATCATCCTGATAATCATTCTGAACACCCGCCACCTCTTGTAAAACAAGCAAAGCTTTCGTTGAGTTGTTCGTTTGATAATAACTTTCTCCCAGTTCATATTTCGCCTGATAAAGACCTTCTCCGGTCGGATTCTGTGTCAGGTACTTCTCATAATAGGAAATTGCATTTTTGTAGTCTTTCTTCGCGAAATACTGTTTTCCTGTAGATAAGTTGATCTCATCAATTTCAGCAGTATCCACGTTTACACCAATGTTTCTTGCAAAGTTCTCGTATCCTGAAACATCCCCGTTTTTCGTAAAGATCGGTTTTGCTGCCTGAACAATCTTCTGAGCATACGCAGTATTTTTGTACTGCTCACCCAGAGATTTCAGTTCAGAAAGTGCTTTGTCATTCTGATTCTGGTCGATATAATTCTGTGCCCTGTAGATCGATGCATTGGCAATCAGATCTTTGTCTGAGGATGTTTTGATCACCTTTCCGAAATAATCATTGGAATTGGCAAAATCATCCTGGGCCGCGTACGCTGTTCCTATTTCATACTGGGCATCATCGTAATATTCAGAATCCGGATATTTAGATAAAAGATTTTTTAAATTATTGATCTTCGCCTGGGTATCTCCTTTAAACCCTAAAGCCATTGCTTTCTGGTACAGCGTATAATCTGTAGCATCTTCATTTTTATCATAAATGGCAATCGCTTCGTTCAGGTCATTATTGGCATAATGGATATCTGCCAAACGAAGTTCTGCATCATTTTTAAACTCAGGTTTCGGATTGGCCAGATATTGTTTGAAATAAGTAGCCGCCTGATCAAATTTCTTAGATTTAAAATAAGCATATCCCAAATCATAAGGCAGCTGCTGTTTTTCAGGGAAGTTTTCGTTAAGAAGTTTTTCATAACGGGCAATGGCAGACGGATAATTCCCTTTCTGATAATATACCTGTGCCAGCCAGTATAAAGCCCTGCTGTTAAATTCTTTATTGATATTAAATCCAAGGCTTCTTAAGAAATATTTCTCCGCCTCATCATAATTCCCTTTGTTGAATTCTTCCGTTCCCAGTAAATAAGAAACTTCCTGATCTACTTTATTGATTTCAGGAGTAGAACTCTGTAACCTGTCGATCGCATTCAGCGTTTCTTTGTAATTTCCTGAATACAGATATGATTTCACCAGCAATGATCTCATTTCCGAAGCATTGGCATCATTCTGATTTCCATTAATATAGCTCTGGATTACCGCAGACGGACTTTCAAACGGGTTACCGATATCGTAGCTTAATTTAGCATACTGCTCGTGGGCCAGTTTTTTCACTTTGGCGTCATAATCCATCTGGTATGAAGAACGGAATGCCGAAAGTGCTTCCTGCTTTTTATCTACCGCCAGGTAAGCATTTCCCAATTGGTAATAAGCATTCTGTGCTAATGCTGAATTGCTGTTAAGAAGCTGGTTGTAATAAGAAACCGCTTCATCATATTTTTTCAGCTGAGCAGCAACAAATCCCATCTCGTATAAATCGTTTTCTGATGGATTCTGCTGTACGCTCAGATAATCTTTCAAATGCGGATAGGCTGAAGTATAATCATTTTTCATGAAGTAGCTTTCCCCTATGATCTTATGGACCTCAGCTTTATAAGAATCCGAAATATTTTCGTTCAGTAAAGCAGTCCCTTCAGAAATAGCCTGGTCATAGTTCTTGTCATTATAGTACATCTGTACATAATAAGGACGCACCAGCTTTGAAAACTTATCCTGATCTTTTATAGAGTCAAAATACTGAAAAGCTTTATCATTTTGCCTGCTGCTGTAATACAAATGACCCAGCATATAAGCAATATCTCCTTTTGGGAAGGATCAGCAGATTTATAAGCCTCTTCAAGGGCATCTATTGCTCCTTTAGAATCTCCGGTCATGAATTTGGCATATCCTAATTTTAGAATATACTGGGTATTTTCCTCTTTTGAAAGCTGGTACTGATTTACTTTTTTCAAAGTCTCCAACGCTTTATCAAAATCTTTCTTAGCCAGATAATAATCGGCTAACGGGAGATTCGCCTGAGCAAAATACGCAGAATTTGGATATTCTTTCATGAAAGCTGTCAACCCATCCTCAGCATGATTTTTCTGAAGAATTACTCCGATCACATTGTCAAAAAACTGTGCGGCTTCCTTTTTTGAACGGGACAGATTCTGATTGTAGAAATATTGTCTTGCGTATTCATACTGGGAAGCGTTGTATATTTTTGTCTGATAGAGATTTTCAGCTAGATTAAATCTATAATTTTCTTTCTGGGTAAAATATTGGGACTGTTGAGCATCGGAGATTCCGAAATAGATCACAGCAGCCGCTAAAAGTATTTTTTTTGATTTCATTCTTCTTGATATAAGAAAATTAGTCTAAATAAGTTAACGAAAATATTAAAAACTTATTGTTTAAGCAAGTTTTAGCAGATGTAATAACCTAAAATGCCAATTCAGCAACAATAAAAAGTTTTCACTGTTTAATGATAAAATTTATTACTTTAGTCTGATAAAATTGAAACAATTTCAGTAAACAGGTATCAAAAATATATTGTGACCTGATACTTTTTCTACAGCAGCTAAAAACATACCATTACATGAAAATTAAGATACTTTTAGCATTAATTTTTGTAAACCTGATGCAGGCTCAAAAATTTCACTTTCCCCAAAAAGCTGTGACAGACTCCCTTGTTTTAGAGAAACAAATGCAGGGTCTGGCACTGCAGGTGATCACCCGCCATCAATTGGTAAACCGGCAAACGGCAAACAAACTCGACTTCCTGGACAATCTTTTCCGCCTACAGATGGTCGCTAAAGACTACCCAAAATCGATCGAAACCCTATCTGATTACCGCAGCCAATATGCAGATCACAATATGGCAGGCAACAGATTCATTGGCTATGAGTTTTACAGCCTGGCTAAAATAGCTGAAAATAACCTCCATATACCTTTTAAAAATGCCCTGTCCAAAGTTTTTACCCAAAAATATGAAAGCCTTACAGACCCCTTGAAGGCCAAGGTGAAAATGATGGTGGACGGAGACGTAAATGATTACAGAAAAAATTTGAAAAAAGCTCTGGATAAACAAAAGGGTAAAGACAGTATTGATTATAATTCAGCTTTAGCATTATGTAAAAGCTACTTAAATTATAAAACCTATTCGGGCATCAAACCGCAAATCATGCAATTGCTGGAGGCTAAAGACCAGGCAAAATTCATCATTGAAACCCGGAATCTTCAAACAAAAAACGGAAATACCCTTGCCATCACTATTGTCAGAAAAAAAGAGAATCCCTCTCCACTTCCTGTCATCCTTACCAATAATATCTATGCCGGCCAGCTTGATGCCTACATCGGGAAAAGAGCGGCGAGCTATAATTATGTGGGCGCTGTTGTGAACACCCGCGGCAAAAGAAACAGCAATGATGAGAACAACCCTTTTGAATATGAATCCCGGGATCTCTATGAAGTGATAGACTGGCTGAGCAGGCAGCCCTGGAGCAATGGAAAAGTGGGAATGATGGGCGGGAGCTATTTAGGTTTCAGCCAGTGGGCCGCTGTAAAAAAACTGCATCCGGCCCTAAAAACAATTGTCCCGCAAGTGGCTGTAGGGGTTGGGATCGATTATCCTGCTCAAAATAATATATTTATGAGCTATATGCTGCAATGGATCCATTATGTCACCAATAATAAATACACCGATGAAGCTGATTTTACCAATTTCACCAAATGGGATTCTATCAATACTGCCTGGTATAAAAGTGGAAAATCATTCAGGGCGTTGGATTCCATAAGTGGGAAGCCTAACAACATATTTCAACGATGGCTGGACCATCCCGGTTATGATCAGTATTGGCAGAAAATGGTCCCCTATCAGGAAGATTTCTCTAAAATCAATATTCCTGTCTTAACCACTACAGGATATTATGACGATGACCAGATAGGAGCTCTTTATTATTTTAAAGAACATTATAAGTACAATAAAAATGCAGAGCATTATATGGTCATAGGGCCTTATAACCATGGAGGAGCCCAAAGCTTTGGATTTACTTATGTTAACGGTAATCCCATAGACCCTGCTGCTAGAATAAGCATTGATGACCTCGCTTTCTCGTGGTTTGATTATATCCTGAAAAACGGGAAGAAACCTGAAATTTTAAAAGATAAAGTCAATTTTCAGATTATGAATACCAATACCTGGAAACATGTTCCCGATCTCGACAAAGTACACACCACCAGCCTTTCTTTCTACCTTCAGGACCGTAAAAACAGAGGATCCGTTTTTGATAAACCCAATCATAAAAGTTTTACCCAACAAGCCGTTGATTTTAAGGACCGGAATAAGAAAGACACTTACTATATGGTGAGTAAAAAAGACAGCATAAAAACAACCAATTCCATTTATTTTGAGAGTGAGGTGCTGGATCATGACCTCATTATCAGTGGAAATCTATCCGGATTCTTCAATGTTTCCATTAACAAAAAAGATTTTGATACAAATACTTATTTATACCAGATACAGCCGGACGGCAAATCGTTTTTATTGTCCACTCATATGGCGAGAGCAAGCTATGCCAGAGATCGTGCGGTGCGAAAACTTCTGGAGCCGAATACAATCGAACAGATCCCCATACATCATTCAATATTTGTCAGCAAAAAAATAGAAAAAGGAAGTAAGCTGCTTTTACTCGTAGGAGTCAATAAAAGTCCTAACTGGCAGATCAATTACGGGACCGGCAAGGATGTAAGTGATGAAACCATACAGGATTCCGGGGAGCCTTTGGAAGTCAGATGGTACAATGACAGCTATGTGGAAATACCTGTTTATAAAGACTAAAGCCTTTTGACTAAGCATTTTTACCTAAATGTTCTTAACGACTGTTAACATCAAAATAAAAAATCATTACATTTGCTTTTTTTCAAATCAAATATAGTTATTGAATGAGTCAACTTTTTAGAAGAAAAATCTATTCAGATACAGATACTTCGACAGGACTTTTAAGAGTCTTAGGTGTATGGGACATTGTATTTTTTGGTATTGCGGCGATTATTGGAGCTGGAAGTTTCAGCAGTTTGGGAGAAGCCGTTTTCAGAGGTGGGCCCGGTGTTATTCTGCTATATTTGATTTGTGGTTTTGCCTGTGGATTTACAGCCTTATGTTACGCTGAATTTGCCAGCAGAATCCCTACGGCAGGTTCTGCCTATACCTATGCCTATGCAAGTTTCGGGGAACTGATTGCCTGGATTATCGGCTGGGCCCTGATCATGGAGTATTCTTTTGGAAATATCTATGTAGCCTTCTCCTGGTCAGATTATTTCACCAGCTTTTTAGGACGGCTGGGAATGCATATCCCGGATTATCTTACCTGCAGCTATACAGAAGCCAGTAAAGCCTTTCACAACGGCTCTGAAAATAAAGAATTACTCAATGCTTGGAATACCGCTCCACTGATCGGAAGTCTGAAATTCATCATCGATATCCCGGCATTGGTGATCAACGGACTGATTACATGGCTTTGTTATGTAGGAGTAAAAGAAAGTAAAAATTTCAACAACTCACTGGTACTTTTAAAATTAGGCGTAATCCTGTTGGTAATCCTCGTGGGATTTGCTTATATCAATACAGACAACTGGACGCCAATAAGTCCGTCAACAGGAAGTCCTTCTTTTATGCCGAACGGCTTCACCGGAGTCATGAGTGCTGTTTCAGGGGTCTTCTTTGCCTATATTGGTTTTGATGCCCTAAGCGTTCTTTCGGAAGAAACAAAAGACCCGCAAAAGACCCTTCCAAAAGGAATGATAATCTCTTTGGTATTGTGTACCGTAATCTATATTGCCCTTACTTTGGTATTAACGGGTATGGTAGACTACAAAAAATTTGACGGTGTGGGTGATCCGCTTTCCTTTATATTTGAAAAAACCAATGCTAATGTAGCCTGGATGGAACTGGTAGTTTCCTTCGTAGCCATCGTTGCGATTACCACTGTATTATTGGTATTCCAAATGGGACAGCCCAGAATCTGGTATGCTATGAGCCGTGACGGATTGATGCCTCAGAAGTTCCTGACCATCCATCCAAAATACAAAACACCTTCTTTTGCCACCATCGTTACAGGTATCGTAGTCGGAATTCCGATCTTATTTACAGATAAAACGTTCATCCTGGATTTTACGAGCATCGGAACGATCTTCGCATTCGTATTAGTGTGTGCCGGAGTTCTTGTTCTTCCTGCCAAAGAAAAGATTAAAGGCAGATTTCACCTCCCGTATATAAACGGTAAAATAATTTTTCCTGTTGTCTTCATCGGCGGCTTAATTGCATTCTATTACTGGCAGCCGGAATTCTTCCATAACCTGATGGATTGGACGGATGCGAAAGAAGGTGAATTCAGGGCTTCCATCTTCTTTTTTATCCTGATCAATCTGGTTTTATGTATTCTGACTTTTGTGAAAAACCTGTCCTTAATCCCGTTAGTGGGTTTAAGCTCATGTTTATACCTTCTTACCGGAATGAGCCATGAAAACTGGTTCTGGTTTGGAATGTGGTTCCTGATCGGCATGGTCATTTACTTCTGTTATGGCTATAAGAACAGTAAACTTGGAAAAGAATTAAAGAAGAGCTAAGATTACTTATAAGCAAAGCAGCGAAAAGGCAAAATGGCAGAAAGGTCGAACCCTATGGACAGACTGATTTGCGGTTTTGCCTTTTTTTTTTTACCTCTGATTAAAAATCGGCAAAATTATTGCTATAGTTCCTACAGAAACCCTAAACTAATGCTTCCATGTCTGAAAGAATAAAAACATACAGAGAGTTTTATCAGTTCTACCTTACTGAGCACAGTAAAACAGGAACACGAATTTTTCATTTTATTGGAACCCTGCTCGTATTTGTAGTCATCGGGTATGTCATCAGCTCAGGAAAAGAAAGGTTTTTATGGTATATTCCAATCGTGGGATATGGCTTTGCGTGGTTCAGCCATGCAGTGATTGAAAGGAACAAACCGGCCACCTTTAAATATCCTTTATGGTCATTAATTTCAGACTTCAGGCTCTTCTTTGAACTGCTGATCGGTAAACAGAAATTTAAGGAAATGAATACTCAGCCTTTCAACCAATCTGCGGAAAAATAGATTGATCTTAAGAAAAGTATTTGAATGCTTACCCTCTTGTGAATATACATTTTGCGAATCCTAAAAATGAGCTTTGATCTTTTTCGGAATGGCAGATACTGCGCATATTTTCACCGGCATTGCTACCCTCCTCTTCATATCTTATAACAGCTTCCATTGACAGCTTTTCTACAAATCTGCAGAATCTGAAAGAGCTGTGGGAGATCTTGTAGGGTAAACGCAAAGGTCCGGGAATTTTAAACAGCATACTGCTTTAAGGCACAAGAAAATCAAATATTATAAGAGATTACTATTCATAATCAGTATTGTTTCTCAAGAATATCATAATGGATCGTATTGATGAACAGATCTGTATCAGGATCTCCTTCAGTTTTAATCCGCTCAGGTATATAGCTCGAAAAAGTCATCGTTTTATCTTTATTTAAAGTCACTATTACTTCTTCAAGAATATGTTTATCATCCACATAGAACTGGATTCTGTTTTCTACCACTCTCCAGAAAGAAAGCCTTGGTTCGGATGGCATGCAATCCCCCACGCTCCCTTCTGCATAATTATACACTGCAAAGCCGTCTTCCCGGATGGCATAATTTCTCATTAAGCGGCAGTTATCAAAATCTTTGATCACTTTCTTTTTGCCCTCATAAAATCCAGCTTCTTTCAGCTTCCAGAATCCTGTAACATCTTCTTTCTTTAATTTCTGGGAACTCATCAAAGAGGGAAAAGATAAAAAGCAGCTAAGGGAAAGCAGTATCCGTATCATTTCTTATTTCTTTTTCTGTTATTATTCTGATGTCTCGGCCATCCTCATCTTCATGCTCTCCCAATCAATAATTCCCTCAAAAATAATCTCGGATGAGAGCAATACAGGGTAGACTTCTTGTTTTCGGGCGGCTTTGCCGCCCGAAAACAAGAAGTCTCTCAAAAACTATGAGTCTGGGCTTTTATTTAAACCTTTTTTTAAAACTAAATTTAAGCCTGTTCATCAGTCCCGGCTCTATAATATCAATCCCCAGTCCAAAATTACTGTCTGCCACTGTATGATGATCAGTTCTGAACTGTTCAAACTCATTCTGAGGAATTTCAAGATTGACCAAAGGATTGGATTCTATATACACACTGGCCCCGTTCTTCGTCACTTTCTTACGGCTCTTGTAATCCAGATAAGCATTCTTTATGGTACTTTCCTGAATGGTATACTTTTCTTCACTGTCAATTTTGTGATCCGTATACAAATTGATCTCATACTTTTCACTATCGAAATTATGCCAGAAAGGAAGGTCTTTATGCATAAAATCCCTTGCACTGGCTTTCACTACATTCCGGTCAAAATACATCAGAAAACGGTTATTCTGAGGGTCTACATAATAAGGGTTTTCAACTGTAGCGGTATATTGGATCTTAACTTCATTCAATTTTTTATCATCACTCACTATATCAATAGATGCATCCTTGAATATATGCCGGATATCAGTCCCGTTTCTGTCATTGGAATAATTAAGACTGTAAAAAAGGAAATTATTCCAGCTGTCTATGATCTCTCTTTTTTGGGTACTTTTGAAATACCTCCTCATAGCATTGGCACGGTTTCCTTTATAGGTAGTGATCAAGTTGAGGATTCCTGTGTTCCCCTTTACATTGAAATCCACTTTTTCATCCACACAGTAATAAGGAAATTTATAAGGCTTTCTAACCTGTAGTTCCTGGTCTCTCTTTACTTCCAGATAATGCATAAAGTACATAAAACCTCTGTTTTCAATCAATCCGAATTCATCACGGATTGTAGCGTCTACAAAATACTCCTGCCCTTTATAGTTAATTTTTACCACAACGTGGTTGAAACTTAACAGAGATGGCAGATAATATTTAATATAATAGTCGGTATTAAAATTGACCAGCACCACTGATGCATCCACTCCGATATAATCGAGAATCACTTTCAGCAAAACCGATTTTGCCTTGCAGTCTCCCTGCTTGTTCTCATACGTTAGGGATGGTTCCTGAGGCTTATGTCCGTTCATTTCATCTGCATTGAAGATATAGTAGATATAATTTTGAACATATTCTATGGCAAACTGAAGTTTTTCATCCGGGTTGGCGACAGCATCCAGCTTTTCAACCAGATTGGGAGCAAAATCTTTTAAAGAAGCCTTAGTGAAAACATCCTCATAGATCGGGACAATATAGTTGGAAAGATCTTTCCAGGTACTTTTGGTCGCAAAATCTACGTATGGGAAAATTTCACGCCCGGAATCTACAGGATTAATATAGTTATGCTCTTCAATCACAAAACGCTCGCCTTTCTTCAGATCATTGATTTCAGGGTCCAAAACATTCCCCTGCTCATTTCTGAAGAATGTTTTTTTATAAGCTATCGTTTGCTCCCGCTCATTGATGAACGTGAATTTAAAATGACCATATGCCCAGTAATTATCCGGGCTTACCCAAACATATTTCGAAAACTCTTTTCTAAGAAAATCACGGTCTGTAAACTCTTTGATCCGGGAATCTTCTAAAATCAGCACATCATATAATCTAAGGTCCCTGATCGTAATATTGATTTTCTTATTACTGCTCAGCACGCCTCCGCTGCTCTGGTTCTCGCTATCCAATACTTTAATTTTCGTATCTGGAATTTTATCGATCAGCACCCCATCCCTTAGCACGCTGATCCTATGGATTTGGTACACTTCATTTTCTTCTACGACAACATCAGAAACAGAGGCTCTTTCTAAGTTTCCAGGCTCATTCAGTGTATAGGCCATGCAGACATACTCACTGTTTTCTTTATTACTTGTATAATATTTTTTATCTAAAAAATAGCAGTAATCCCGGCCTTCATCAATCTGTTTTCCGGCAAATTCAGAGTCCTTAATTCTGTCTATAATTTCCTGATCTCCAATATTTCCCGCCCATGCCTCAGGCTTTTGAATCTTATAATTTTCAACTTGAATTTGATTATCCATATTGTATTAATAATTGTATTTTTTGGTTATAAATCATTAAGGACCTCAAATTAAACAATTAAAAAAGTAAAAAACAATAGCAGAAGTGCGACAATTCACGGAAAGTTTCGGCATGGTAATTGCGAGGTAAGTCGAAAATCAAGTTTATGAAAAGTATAGCAACAGTTCTAAAAGGGGCAGCTCCCGCATTAGCATTATTTGCAATGACACAATGTACAACTACCGCCGGAGCATCCGCTGCTGATGAAAAAACATTCATCGTAGGGGCGCAAACAGAAGACTGTACAGGAGTAGCTCCAATGAAATGTCTGCAGGTAAAAGAAAAAAATTCTGAAAGCTGGACTCATCTGTACAGCAATATTGAAGGTTTTACTTATGAGCCGGGGTATGAATATGTTTTAAAAGTAAAAACCGAAAAAATTGCCAATCCGCCCGCTGACGGATCTTCTATAAAGTATACTCTGGTAAAGCAGGTTTCCAAAACGAAAAAAGAAGGCGCTGATGCCGGTCAAAAAACACTTATTATAGGATCACAGACGGTAGATTGCTCGGCAGGAGCAGGACGCATGAAATGCTTACAGGTAAAAGAAAATGCCTCTGACAGCTGGACTCATTTCTACAGCAATATTGAAGGATTCGATTATGAACCGGGATACGAATATGTTGTACAGGTAAAAACTGAAAAAATCGCTAATCCTCCGGCAGATGCCTCATCCATAAAATACACCCTGATCAAACAGGTTTCCAAGACTAAAAAATAATAAAAAAGCTCCCGAAAATTTTTCGGGAGCTTTTTTTATTGAGATCGGAAGACGGAAGAATAAGCGGAAGTCATTTTTAGACGATCAAGGATGAATCAGCATATGACCAATCTTTTTTTAAGATCTATTAAGCTTCAAAAACTGATTCCTGATATTTCCAGACTTCAGGAACTTTCTTCTTACGGCTTCTGTTTTTATATTAAAACCCGGACTCTTTTTGCGGCGGATCGGGATATTTTCCTTTAGTGGCCTCTCCTACTGTATTCGCAGTGGTCATCGCTACCACAAGATCATTCAGCATTCCGCTTGCGGCAGTTGGTGAGTTGGGCAATAAAACCAGATTACTTCTGTTGCTGGCTCCCACAGAATGTAAGGTATCATAATGCTGAGTCACCACAATCAAAGCAGATGCTTCATGGGAATTAATATCAACATTATTCAGCATTCTTACAGATTCTTCAAGCCCTTTTGCAATTTCTCTTCTTTGGTCTGCAATCCCCTGCCCTTGCAGCTTCTTGGATTCTGCCTCAGCTTTTGCAACGGCTACAATTCTGATTCTCTGGGCCTCTGATTCATATTCTGCGGCTGTTTTTTCTCTTTCCGCAGCATTGATCCTGTTCATGGCATGTTTCACCTGTTCATCGGGATCGATATCAGTAACTAATGCCTTAATGATATCATAACCGTAACTTTGCATCGCTTCCTGCAGTTCCCCTTTTACCGCAATCGCAATATCATCTTTTTTCACGAAAACATCATCCAGCTTCAATTTGGGAACTTCCGCTCTTACCACATCAAACACATAAGAGGTTATCTGATTTTCAGGATTTTCCAACCGATAATAAGCATCTCCAACCTGGGTTCTTATAACCTGGTATTGAACCGATATTTTCATTTTAATAAAAACATTATCCAATGTTTTCGTATCAATCATGACATCTAATTGCTGAATTCTGAGATTCAATCTTTTTGCAATCTGATCAATAACCGGAAGTTTCAGGTGAAGCCCGGAATGTTTTACTCCATGGAATTTACCGAAACGTTCTATAATTACCGCGGTCTCCTGCTTTACAACAAAGAACGAAGCAAACAAAATAATAAGCCCGAAAAGAATAACGGGTGCCAGATATATACCCATAGTTTAATTTTTTAGTAATAAGTAGTAATAATTCATGTTTTGTTAAAACAAATCAGCTTATTTTACCCAAAAGTTTGTTTTTAAACACTTTAGGAAGCTGAAACAGTTTTCATAAATATACTACTTATTTTTAAACTAAACGGTCATTCCAATATCAATTCCTTTAATTTTTCTATAGAGGTCGGTAGCGTAATTATCTGTCATTCCGGAAACAAAATCAATAATCCCGAGAACTTTTTGATAGTCTGTTCCGTTGTCATATACAAACTGTCTTGGAAGAAGCTTCAGCGCCTTTTTATCATAAGACTTTCTTTCCTCGTCAGGTTTCAGAATGGAAGGTATAAAATGATCCAGCAGTTCATACATTACATTTATACCCCGCATTTTCAATTTCCACTACGGCTTTGTGATTATAAATCTTTTCAATGGAAAAAGATTCTATATCATTGAGAGCTCTGTTTTCAGATTTGTACACATCCAGAAGCGCCTTATCCATATTTCCCTGAAGGACGGTTTCAAAGTTCTGTTTATAGATTTCAAGTGACTTATTGATCAGCGCGTTGATGGCTTTCGCCCTCAGGTAAGAGATTTTTTCATTTTCGTTGGAAATGGAAGCCAGTTTATTTTTTACCCGGTCTATGTCATTGCTTTCAGACTTTACCAGTTCAACAAACAGATTTTCACAGTCGGAAGTCGATACAATTCCCAATCGGTGAGCATCCTCCATATCAATAATGTTGTAACAGATATCATCTGCTGCTTCTACCAGCCATACAAAAGGATGTCTTTTGAAAATATGAGGTTCTTCGCTTTCAGAAATCAGCTGAGTTCCTTTGGCAATTTCAAGGAATATATCTTTTTCATTCTGGAAAAATCCAAACTTTTTCCGGTGAATAATCCCTTTTTCTTGGCAATGGCTTCACAAGGATATTTGGCAATACTGGCGAGGGTAGAAAAAGTAAGCTGGATCCCTCCGGCATCTTTTCCCTGCTGCTGCTGGGCCAATACCCTGATGGCATTTGCATTTCCTTCAAAATTCACCAGATCTGCCCATTCCTTTTCATTGAATTTTGTTTTCAGGTCTTTTTCATTCCTTTCAAAATAGCTTGCAATAGCATCTTCACCCGAATGTCCAAACGCAGGATTACCCACATCATGGCACAGGCATGCAGCCGCTATTACATTTCCTAAATTATATAGATAAAAATTCCTCGAATCTTCAGTAAGATCATTTTTAAAGTCTTCAGCGATAAATTCACCAATAATACTTCCTAAACTTCTACCTACCGACGATACTTCTAAAGAATGCGTCAGCCTGTTATGTACAAAAACACTTCCCGGAAGAGGAAAAACCTGAGTTTTATTTTGCAGCCTTCTAAAGGCAGAAGAGAATATAATTCTGTCGAAATCCCTTTGAAAATCAGTTCTTGATGCTTTGGTATGTGGATTGTTTCCTGTACGTTGATTGGTAAAAATCTGGTTTAAATTCATCATTTTTCAAAATTACTCCAAATTTTAGTTTTACGGAATAGTATTTAAACTTTTATTAGAACAGCTTTTTATATAAATTTAAGATATATACTTGCCTTAACCCATTTCCTGCAATGATTGATATTAACCCTATTTATAATGCATTCCCATTTGTGGGGTAAGCCCGCATTTATAACTATAGGAAATCATTGACAATCTTGAAGAAAACTTGAAAAGAAGTCTACAACCTTAACCGGCGATTATACCATCAGCGGCTCCTGTGCCATTCAAGGAACTCATTGAGCAGCTTTTTTAATGGACTACAATCCTATTTAAAAAATCTATGCCACTCACTGTTTTTTCCGCTGGCAAAACAATAGAAAACGTTTTACCTTTGAAAGAGCTTAAAAATTCAGCTTACCTATAATTGATTAAAAAATGTTTACCAATGAAAGACAATACATGGCTTGAGAAATGGGAGGAGAGATACAGCAACGAAGAATTCGTATACGGAATACAGTCCAATAATTATTTACGGCAACAACTGGAACAGGTAAATCCGGGATCCATTCTCTTTCCTGCCGACGGCGAGGGACGAAATTCTGTTTACGCCGCCCTGCAGGGGTGGAGAGCTTCCGCATTTGATATCAGCTATGAAGGTCAAAGGAAAGCTTTACAACTTGCAGAAGAAAATAAAGTAACGATCGACTATAAGGTTGGGGAATTACCGGCATTAGGATACCAGGAGCAACAGTTCGATGCTGTAGCGCTTATCTATGCTCATTTCCCTGCTGAGATCAAATCTTCAATGCATAGAATGCTTGATCAGTATCTCCGTAAAGGGGGTCTGATTATTTTCGAAGCCTTCAGCAAAAATCATCTTGAATATATCGCACGAAATGAAAAAATCGGCGGTCCTAAAGATATTGAATCTTTATTTTCCATTGATGAAATCAGGTCCGACTTCCCGGACTATGATATTCTGGAATTGGCAGAAACTGAAGTGGAACTTGAAGAAGGGCTGTTTCATAACGGAACCGGTTCTGTGATCCGGTTTACGGGAAGAAAACGATAGACATCTGTAGAGGCCACAGCATGTTATAATCACTGTGGCCTGTTTAATAAAAAAGCAGATAGATTTTCACTGCAACTTTACGCTTTACGGAATGGTATTTGAACTTTTATTGCAAAAAATAAAAGCTATGCCTGAAGGTCCATCCATAATTTTAATGAAAGAAAACCTGCAACAGTTTGCCGGTCAGAAAGTAACAGAAGCGTCAGGGAATGCTAAATTTGAAAAAGAGCCTTTCGTTGGCCAGACTCTTCTTGAAATCCGTACATTCGGAAAACAGACTTATCTGGTTTTTGAGAAGGCGGCAATCCGGATCCACTTATTGATGTTCGGATCTTACAGTATTGATGAACAGACCAAACCGGACAAAAGCCTTCGCTTAGCATTAGTCTTTTCGACCCATGGAATGTATTTCTATACGTGTTCTGTAAAACCTGTTGACCTAGAATATCTGTCTGCTATAGATTGGGAAGCTGATGTCATGAGTGACTTGTGGAGCCCGGAGAAAGCAGAAAAAAAACTGAAATCCAACCCTGAAATGATGGTCTGTGATGCCCTGATGGATCAGGATATTTTTTCAGGGGTCGGAAATATTATCAAAAATGAGGTTCTTTTCAGAACAGGAATCCAGCCTGAGAGTATAACAGGGCATCTTCCCGCCAAAAAACGAAAAGAGCTGATTAAGGAAGCCAGGAATTACAGCTATGATTTCCTGGACTGGAAAAGGGATTTCACCCTGAAAAAGCATTGGCTCGTTCATACCAAAAAGACATGTCCGATATGTGGACAAAAGCTCATCAAGAAGCAGACAGGAAAGGGAAAAAGACGAAGTTTTTACTGTGAAAAAGATCAGAAACGGTACTGAAATCAGTCATAATTTAAAAAACCACCGGCATATTTTGCGAAAAATTCAGCCCTGTACACTTCCCCTATGGGAATCTCCGAGTTTTCGATATAGATATTATGGTTATCAAATGAATCAATGGAGTCTGCATTCACCACATATGATTTGCTGACCCGTATAAATTTTTCACTGGAAATCTTTTGATGAATGGTTTTCAGGTTCATCGCGGTAATCAGCTTCTGCTGCCTGGTATGGATCACTACATAATCTTTTAACCCTTCTATAAATTTAATATCTGAAAAGCCGATCTTGTAAAACCGTCTTTCAGCTTTGATGAATAAAAAATCAGCCGTATTAGATTCTACGGTGTTTTTAATGGTATCCTTAGACAAAAGCTCTGTATATAAGACTGCTTTTTCAATAGCTTTTTTCAATCTTTGGGGATCAATGGGTTTCAGCAGGTAATCCACTGCTTCAAGTTCATAGCTTTTCAGGGCATATTGGGAATATGCTGTGGTAAAAATAACCAGAGATCTGTTAGGGAGCATTTCCGCAAATTCCAGACCTGTCACCATAGGCATTTCAATATCAAGAAAAATAAGATCTGCATCATTGTCCTTCAGAAATTCCAGGGCAGCCGGAGCATTGGAAAACTCACCAAGGATCTCCATCTTTGACGTTTCATTGATCAGCGATTTCATTTCTGCTCTGGCCAGGGGTTCATCATCAACGATAATACAGTTCATTATATTGGAATTTTTAAATTAACGGTATATTCTTCATCCCCGGAATCTATCCGGAGTTCAAATGTAGTATGATACAGAAGTTCCAGCCTTCTCTTAATATTGGCAAGCCCAAGTCCGCTGCTCTTTTTGTCCAGAACAGAGTAATCCAGATTCCTGGAGTTTACACATTTAAAATGGAGCTCTTTGTTCTCAATACCGATTTCTATTGTAATATAAGATTCTTTTCCGCTGATATCAATACTATGTTTTACTGCATTTTCTACGAAGGTTGTAAATAGATTGGGAGGGATAAAACAGGTATTTATTGTTCTTCTGTCTGCTTCCGTATGAATTTCAAAAGAGAAATTTTCCCGTCTTATTTTTTCAAGATTTAAAAAATTAGACAAAAAATCAATTTCTGAGGTCAGCAACGTCTTTTCCTCACCGCTTTCATAAAGCTGATACCGCAGAAACTCTGAAAACTTTACAATCACGACGGATGCTTTCTCAGGATCTGTTCTGATCAGCGCCTTTACATTATTCAGCATATTGAACAGAAAGTGCGGATTGATCTGATTTCTGAGTTCATTTAGTTCCATATTCAATGTAAGATTACTCAGTTCATTGATTTTTTTATTATCATTGATCCATTTCTGCAGAAGTTTGACGGTAGTAGTGGTCAGAATAATAGGAATGCACATCAGTATTCCTTCATAGATTCCTCCTTTTTCGTTATTATCTGTCTGGATATTTTCAACCCTAAAATCAGAAAAAAAGAGTGAAATCCATAGGCTATGATATTCAGCCCCACCACTCCCATGAGGACCAGCAATACCAGGTAACTGATGTAGTGTGCTTTAAAGAAAAACCTGGGCACTAATACATAGATATTAATATATACCATGGCAATCAATATGGTATATACAAAAAATAATACATAGTACTGGTACGTCCCGGAATACCAATGCCAAAACCTTGCGCTGTACAGCAGAAAGAAAAAGAAAACCAGAAACAGCAGGTGCCTGTACAGCCTGTACCGACTTTCTATCAGAAAATCGATCACAGGGGTTTCTTTAAATTTCCATGGACTGTATTTCATCATGATCCGACCCGTTTTAAGACCACAAAAATAGGCAATCCCATCATGTACACCTATTATATTATACAAAACCTTCATTTTATTATACCAATTCTATTCCTTCAGATTTCGTATAAAATCCCGGCTGTTTTGTATAAAAATAATTCTATGCAGTTCTATTCTCACTTCCTTTGTCCTGTTTAATTAAATGCGTATGGAACTAGCCACTTTTCAGGAATTAACTGAAGAAATAACATCAGAATGTTTTTTTATGACCGAATCCCAGCAGGAAGAAAAAGTAATACAGCTTATTGACCTTCATCATTTTGTAGAATGTTTTGATCCGAAAATAGAGATCGTCAGCTACCTCCGCCACCCTATTAATATTATAAAACAGAATAACCTTTCCCTAGGGATTTTATTTTATGATCTGAAATATTCTTCATTTCCTGATAGTAATATTTCTGAAGAATTCAAAAGGAAGTACAATCTTTCAGAACTTTGGTTTGTATTTGTAGAAGAAGATTTTGTTGACGAAACGGCCTCTCATTCTGACTGCATCATCGAAAACAGCCTGGATATCTTCTATGACAGGATTTTTTTATTCAACTTTTTTCAATCTAGTATTCTACCCCTAAAATAAAACCATGAAAACACTGAGAAGAGCATTGGTGCCCCTGGCCATGATTCCGCTGAAAAATATTGCCTATGCTCTAAAAAAAGACAGCATTCCTATAAAGGTACGTGCTTTTTTGCCGATAAGTTTCCGCAGGCCCGGGATTTTAATATCGATTACACCTTTGTTACTCCTTACACTTCATCATCTCATCTTCAGGGCAGCAGATTACCGGACAATAAAGTGGCAGGCTTTCAGCAGGTGAAAGCCAATGCCAATATTTATTTTATTAAAAACAAAAACTGGCTTTTGAGTACAGCATTGAACTATCGATACACTTCGCTACAAACCGAAAACCCGGAGGTTTTACAGCCAGCCAGTACCCACGGAGATTTTCATTATCATTCGGAAGCTCTTACGCTAAGCTATTTCTCAAAATTATTAGGAAAAACATCCATCTACTCTGCCAGTCTATCCACAGATGGCAGCGATGAGCATTTTGAGCGGATCAGAGGAATGGTGACGGCCTCTCTGATTCTTAAAGCCAATTCAAAAACTAAAATGATGCTGGGGCTGGCAGGTATTATTGACCCCAGTTCGCAGATTCCCATACTTCCCATCTTTACCTATGAAAACAGGTTCAGTAACGGCTGGGTACTTGACGTCCTGCTTCCTAAAAAAATTCTGGTCAGAAAGAATATTTCTAACAACGGAAGAGTATCAATAGGAACAGAAATGGACAACACTTCTTATTATATCTATCATAATAACAATACTTATGAATTTCGCCAGATAGACCTGAATTCAGGAGCCATCTATGAACATAACCTTGGGGGAAATTTGATGGGAACTTTTAAGGCAGGAATAAAAACAGTACTGAACACACGGGT
This sequence comes from Chryseobacterium sp., assembly GCF_022869225.1. NCBI lineage: Bacteria > Pseudomonadati > Bacteroidota > Flavobacteriia > Flavobacteriales > Weeksellaceae > Chryseobacterium > Chryseobacterium sp. The sequence continues at coordinate 331,812 of NZ_JALIHL010000001.1, forward strand.
TTTCAATAAAGAGGAATCTTTTAAAAATTATATTTGGGAAGCAAGCTATCAGCCGTCATTTTATTTCAACGCCGGGATATCTTATAACCCATTTGGAAGATCAGGGAAGAAATAGTATTTTCTGAAGTATTCAATAGCCTTTTTATGCTGTACCCATTCAGAAAATGGCATTGTATTGATCGGACAGATAAAGAAAGCCAGGATGCTTTATTTTTGACCCTTAATGCGTTCCCATTTTTGAGAAAACATTAATCACAATAACTCCAGCCACAATCAGTGCAATTCCGATAATCGCCGGTAAGTCCGGCACCTGCTTAAAAGCTATAATTCCGATCATGGTAATAAAAACGATCCCTACTCCTGACCAGATCGCATAGGTGATCCCTACAGGAATCTGACGAAGGGTAAGACTTAAGAAATAAAAAGCACAGGCATATCCTGTTACAGTCACCACGGAAGGCCATAATTTTGAAAATTCTTCAGATTTTTTCAGAAAAGTGGTGGCTATGATCTCAAATATAATTGCTAAGGCAAGGAAAATATAACTGCGTCCCATCGTTGATTCTTTATACAAAAGTAATAAAAACAGATCTGGTATCTGCTTCATCATGATGATGGAATGTACAGAAACTTGGTCAGTTCTCTCAGGTCATTAAGTTAAAAACATCCCTGAATAAGGAGTTATTTCAATATCCCACAAATTAATTCATAGAAATTAACCTTTTTCAACGGCATCTGTTCTTTGAAAAAAATAAACCTAGTTTATTATCAATAAACCATTTACACCTATATAATTCCACGATTTAATTCTCCAACATATGAATAACAAACTGATTAAAGTCAGGTAACATGCTCATTTTCTATTCGTTTTGTCATAAAAAAGGAATTACATTTTGTCATAAAAGCTGACAGGTGACAAAAATTCCAGCACAAAAAAACATTCGGAAAAATAAATTTTCTTAACATAGAAATCACTTTTACGCTAAAAATTTACCCTCTAAAATGAAGCCGGATCCCAATATTATGCTATGCATTATTTATTATTTGTTTTATCAAGTCTGCTATAGAAGTCTTTAAACAGTTAACGTTTTCACATAATTTTACAGATAGAATAATAAAAGTATTAATAAATTCTCAATAATGTATTAATTTAATGTAAACAAAAAATCATCAATTACTAAACACAAACACCCCTAATACACTGATATACATCATGAAATTTTACTTTGGCACGTGATTTGAAAACTGTAATATTGCAATTGAAAGATTGATAAAAAAAAGTCAAATAATTAAAAATAATACAAAATGGTAACTTATATTGGTATCGCAACATGTGTAGTAGTGTTCACATCATATTTCATGACAGTAAGAAGAGAGAGAAACTAATTCTTAAAAAATTACAATAAGCCTATAGAATAGCTATACTCATTATATTGTTTTATGTTTTTAGTCTGATCCGTCAGATTCCGCTCTTTTACTCAATGGGGTAAAAGGGCCCAAAAACATAACAGAAAGATCTTAGTTTCACAACAAGTTTTAATATCCAAAGAAAAAGCCAGACGTTTGTTTGGCTTTTCTTTATTATTGGGCGGATATTCGTGTTCATAACAGCGAAAATTTTCCTGGACCATCCCTTTATTCTTTTTCAGGCTGAAACATGATGCAATAAAGCCTTATCTTTGGTGTACCTAAGAATTAACTATTTTAACGCCGATCATGAATCTGTACAATCTTATTATTCAGGACAAAGAACAAGTCAACTTCAATGATATATTTCTTGATGAAACCAATGAAGAACTGCTCACACAGCTCATCAAGGAGCATACCTACGTTAAAGAATTACAGGAGTACGGCTTACCGGTCAATAATAAGATCCTGCTTCAGGGAAGTTCAGGCTGCGGAAAGACTATGACTGCAAAAGCAGTAGCAAATGTCTTAGGTAAAAATATTATCATTCTCAATCTGAGTAATATCGTTTCATCGCGTATCGGGGAAACTTCCCAGAATATAAAAATGATATTTGATAAAGCTGCAAGAGAAAGATCCGTTCTCTTCCTTGACGAGCTGGATCAGATCGGAAAAGCACGGGGAAGTGATGATAAGGATGTGGGTGAAATGAGAAGACTGGTCAACACATTGATCCAATTGATCGACTATTATCCTGAAAATGCATTGTTACTCTGCGCAACCAATCATCCTGAAATTATTGATACCGCAATATTGAGGCGTTTTCAGCTAAAGATCAATTATAAAATGCCTTCCGCTGAATTCCTGGATACTTTCTATGATCAGCTGCTCAGGCCGTTCCCGGAAGATCTGAAAAACATTGAAAGAAAATATGCCCTCTCTTTTGCAGAAGCTAAAGACCATGCCCTTACATCGGTAAAGGCTGCCCTGATCAAGAAACTTGAAGCTAAGGAAACGATCCAGTCATGAAAGAAGATATTCTCCACAACCTCAGTATTATCGATGAACGGATAAAGAATGCCTGCGAGAAGTCAGGAAGAGACCCGCATCAGGTTAAGCTGTTGCTGGCTACCAAGACTGTTTCTGCAGAACGAATCAAAATCGCTTTGGAAAACGGGCATTCTTTAATTGGAGAGAACAAAGTACAGGAACTGAAAGAGAAATATGAAGCTTTAGAACCAATACCTCACGAAAATCACTTCATCGGGCATCTGCAGACCAATAAAATCAAAGATATTCTGAAATATCGGGTAACCTGCGTCCAGTCTCTTGACCGGTTGGACCTTGCGGAAAAACTGCATCAAAAGCTTTTAGGAGAAAACAGAACCATGGATGTGCTGATCCAGGTGAATACCTCAAACGAAGAAAGTAAATTCGGCGTTGTTCCGGACAAAGCACTTGAACTGACCCAAAAAGTCTCCGAATTCTCTACATTACAGGTAAAAGGTTTAATGACCATTGGTCTTTTCAGTGCTGAAACAGAGAAAGTGAGAGCATGTTTTAAAATCCTGAAAAACCTCCGGGAAGAGATTATCCTTGCCAATATTGCCCGCGTTGAAATGAATGAGCTTTCCATGGGAATGAGCGGGGATCTGGAAACAGCTATTGAAGAAGGTGCTACGATCGTACGGGTAGGTACGGCAGTCTTCGGGCCAAGACTCTATCCGGACAGGTATTACTGGGATGAAGGAAGAAACGAAGAGCAGTAAAGTATATAATAAAAAAAGGTCCTATGTTCCCATTTACCTATACTTTCGAAAGAGAAATAAAACAAGGAAAAACAATAGAAAATGTTACCCATGCCGTACGCGATTCATTTGTGGAAAGAAAGGTAGATCATATAAAGATTGAAGAAAATATAATAACCGGAGAAGACAATCTCTTTAAACTTGACTTTTCAGGCAGATCTCCACTGGTGATATCGCCTGGTAAAGAATATTTCATTTACAATGAAAGCACAAAAACATTAACCTATAAGATAGAGGCTTTTTATCCTATCCTAATGAATCTGATGTACTCAGGTATCCTTTTTTTGATCTTATATAATTTTGCCCGCCATCTTATCATCGAACTTATAGTTCCTTCTTTATTTTTTATTCTTATCACTATGGTCAGTTACTTTCAGCATCATGCCGTTATTGATAAAATTTCCAGAAATCTAAACGAAAACTAAAGTATTCCTCTGTTAAAACCGGTCTCCTTTCAGCTTATCATTTCGGTACAATTTTTGCTCATAAAACACTAACAACCAAACAAATGCATTTATGATTAAAAAATTACTATCGAGCTGCCTGTTCATGGCAGTATTATTCTTTTTTTCATGTGAAAAAGAAAATACACAGATGAAAAGTGAAATTTCAATTGAAACGATTTCAATTATAACCTGCGTTACATTAGGCGTAGCCATATTGGTAGCTTACACCTATAAAAGAAGATAACAGGAACAAGTATACAATCTATTAAAAACACCTCTCAAAATTGGAGAGGTGTTTCTTTTTTGAATGCTGCTGGGTTTATTTTTTAAGGACCTTAACGGCAGTCAAGCCGTCTTTTTTTGAAGTTACATTCAGCATATAGACTCCGGCAGCCAAATCTGAGAGATCTACTCTGCTGGCATTCCGGAATGTTTTTACTTTTTGTCCCAAAGCATTGTATACTTCTACTTTTTCAGGAACCGATCCTGTATTCAGATGAATAATTCCGGCCGTAGGGTTAGGATAGATATGTACTGTATTTTTTACCTGTTCTTTGGTTCCTAACATCTGGTCAATAATCTTTGTTGAAACGGTATTGGTAACCACTGCGGGATTATAATCAAAGTAAATATCAGCTACATTATGTACAATATCATTGACCTGAACATTGGCTTTAGGCTTTATCTTATAAGCAATGTATCCATGTGAATTGGGCTCATCATTGGTTCCCGGAAGATAAATGGCATTAAAATTAAATTCCACATCATTTCCGTTGATAATTTTCACTTCGCTTGGATGGCTGTAAGATTCTAAGCTTAGCGTAGACCAATCTAGTTTAGCGTCCAGAATATTATGAATTCTCACTTTTTCAGCAAAATGATTTCCGGTATTCTGGAAACGGATGATATAATGCAGATATTCACCGGCATCCTGCAAAGGGATCTGGGAACCTTCCAACACTGTGATATCATTCGGATCATAAGAGCCTACAACCGTTTGACGCAGGCTGAACTCGTTATCTGCGGGGGTAACATCCCCGAAAACGATAGCGGTGCCGTTGATATGCAGCTGCTCTCCAATATTATTGGCAGGCATTGGAAGAACGTTGAATCTCAGATCAATTGTTTTGGTCTGAAAAGGGGCAAAATCCTGGTAATTAAAACTTACATTTCCGTTGGTTTGCGAGGCTACCGCAGATGAAGCCTGAAGGAAATTCATCTTTGCATCGTTATAGGCCAATGAAATCTGACCGCTTACTTTCTGGGTTCCCTTATTGCGGACAACCATTCTGTATTTCGTATCAAATCCCGGTCTTGCAGCCAAAACCGGATAAATACTTACCTCAAGGTCTTTATACACCTGATTAGGGGCAATACAGAAATCAGCGATATCTGTCACTCCTGTGGAAGTAAACGTATAGGAATGATTTTGAGGATTCACCGTATAATTCGGAAGTGAAGTATCTACAAAAGTAGTGTACTGCCCCTGTCCTGCTATGATAGTATATTCACCATTTCCATTGGTAAAAGTAGAATAGGTATTGTTAGCATTCTGAGTAGACACCATGATCATAGATGCAGCAGTATCATTCGCATCACATCCATTGTTATCGATATCATAGCGAATTTTTCCTTTGGTTTTATTTTGAAAAGCCGTATACGTTTCAAACCAGGTGATCATATTGGGTCTGTCCGTCAACAATGCTTCTCCCTTTTCACATCCAGCAATAAGCTCAGAAACGCCGTCACCATTCAGGTCTGAAGCTTCCATAGAGGCTACACGTCCGATATTGTTGCTGATCAGCCTTGGTGTGCCGTCAAATGTCTTATTCCCGTTATTTTTATACCACCTGAACTTTGGGGCCACATTGGAAGTTGTAAGCAGATCTTTCAGGCCGTCTCCATCCATATCCTTGGCAAATACAGACCTTGGATGTACCATATAATTCATGGTACCGCTTGCAACCACTTTTTTAGGACCGTAATTTCCTAATCCGTCCAAATTTTCAAACCATCCCACTTCATTCTGATAATAATTGACAAACAGGATATCCTTATCCCCGTCATTATCCATATCTTCCGAATAAATATCCATCGGACAATGCATATCATGAATAACCAGATGCCTGGTGGTAAATGCTCCCAATCCATCTGCATTTTCATGCCAAACAATTTCATCATTATTATAAGATATAAGAATGTCCTTATCTCCATCCCCATCAAAATCATCTATTCTGATGCCCAGTACTGTTTTACCGCTTACCGGAACAGTAAAAGTCTGTGCCGGGCCAAAATTACCTGTACCATCATTTTTAAACCATGCGATCCTGTTGTCTCTTGAAGCTGATACGATATCCACATCACCATCATTGTCAAAATCAGCACATGCTATTCTAAGGATATCAATCGTCTGATCCCCCACCACTACATGCTGAGTGGTAAAGTTCCCGCCGCCGGCATTTTCATACCAAACAATCTTATGATGGGTCAGGTTAGCATTTATTACCTCTCGGTAATTTACTACAACATCTTTATCACCGTCTCCATCCATATCTACCAAAGCAGCATCGGTTACCGAATATAATCCTTTGGCAATTATTTTCTGCATTCCGGAGAAGGCTCCCTGTCCGTTTGTATTCTGGTACCAGGTAAGCTTTCCATCTGCTGCGGAAGAGGCTAATAGATCATGGTCACCATCGCCATCAATATCACCGGTTGAGATTTTATTAAGTCCGTCAATACTTTCGGTAATGATCTTTTCAGGTCCAAAATTCCCTGAGCCTGTCGTATTCTGATACCAGCCAATTCTATTATCCAGAAATGAAGCAACTGCTATATCTTTCTTTGTATCCTGATTAAAATCACCTATATCAAATGATATTACTCCTCTTACCGCATCAGTAATCAGCTGATCCGGACCAAAGGCTCCATTTCCGAGATTCTTTTTCCAATACAGCTTCTTATCCCAGTAGACGCTGAATACCACATCCTGTTTACCATCATTGTCAACATCCAGCATTTTCAGTTTGTATCTGTCAGGAATATAGTTTTCAATATTAGCCGGATTGTAAGGAATATTGGACATGATTTGTTCAGTGGAAAAATTCCCCGACCCGTTAAGGTTTTTGAACCACCTGATCTGTGTCCCCACATTATCGTAGACATAGATAAGATCGGTATCTCCATCCGCATCTACATCCCCAGTCTGAAGCTGAAGGCCTGCTACTCCTAAAATCTTCTGTTTAAAAGTAAAAGTTCCCGTCCCGTCATTTTTATGCCACTCCACATCAAATCCGGACTTTTTGATCAGATCCGGTTTATTATCATGATCCAGATCTTTCATAAAGGAAATCTCGGGAGGAGAGGCAAGTACCTTTTTACTGACTGTAAAGTTTCCGGTACCATCATTTTTTCTCCAAAATGTTCCGTTACTCTGGTGCCAGTAAATATCCTGATAACCGTCTCCGTCTACATCCACCACCTGAAACACAGGAACTTTCACATCGATAATCGTGATAGGCGCCGTAAAAGCAGGATTAGGGCCCGCAGCGGTTCCTTTAAGCATAAAAAGACCAGTGGCTGTACTGAAAATAATATCCGTTATTCCGTCACCTGTTACATCCTTGGCATCAAAATCAACTATCGTGTCTGTATGGGTATACAAGGTTTGGGCATGTCGAAAGCCGTTATTGATCTGATCATTCCTGAGCCAGACTATTTTGGTATAGTAAGTGGTTGAATTGGTAAGAATATCTGTCTTTCCATCATTATCGAAATCTACGGATATGACTTTATTGGGTCGGATTACCCCATAGCTGTCGTCAATCACGATATCCTGAGGAAAAGCGGTCTGTGCAGCCGTCAAAGCATAAGAAAGACCACAAAAAAGAAATAAAATTTTGTTCATTTGTTCTTATTAGGTTATTAATTTTAATTGCCGGCAAAAATATAAAAAATTCACGAGCATTTTTTCGTAAAATAAAATCCCAGACAAGACTTAGGATTTTTTATTGATTTGTAAAATTGGTAGTGCATATAAGCTTCAACCGGCTCACAGGTACCAACTAACTTCCTGTGGGTTCATCTACTCCGGATAACGTTGCCGGCAAATATTTGAAGTATATTTCCCGCCACTCCTGCGGTTTTGAAATATCATTTAGAACTTCTTGCCGGATATCAGCCTATAGACGCTTCATTTCGGCAGGTTCAGCACAAATGCTTTGCCCACAATGGAGGACTGTAAGGTTTGAGAATATAAGAAATATTATTTTATATTTGTCTCTTACATTTTATTCCAAAAAAACTTAACCTTTATGAAAACTAAAAGCTTTTTCATTGTTTTATCATTATTAACCTTTAATTCTGTGTATTCACAAAAAATATTTACTGCCATTAAAGATCAGGATTTTGAGAGGGTCAGTAAGCTTATAGAAAAAGGAGAGAATGTCAACCAAAAATCAAAAGAAGACGGCATTACCCCTTTATATGCTGCAGCAGGAACTGGAAATGCAAAAATTGTTGAGCTGCTTATTAAAAAGGGCGCTGACGTGAATATGCCGTTAGAAACTACGGCAACATCGTTGAATTTTGCCGCGCAGGAAGGAAATATAAAAATTGTTGAGTTGCTTTTAAAAAACAACGCAAATCCAAATTTTCAAGATGCAAACGGATGGTCAGCTTTAAGATTTGCGACAAGAAACAATAAAATAGAAGTAGTGAAGCTTTTGATAGAAAACAAAGCTGAAGTGGATACCAAAGCCAATGATGATGCAACACCACTCGCATCAGCTATCGGGAAAGGCTATTTGAACATTGCGGAATATCTTATTAAAAATGGCGCAAACATCAATAATATTGACAAAGACCATGAAACTCCAATAATGTATTGTGCTCAGGGAGGAAATTTGGAAACCGTAAAATTTTTGCTGCAATACAAACCCGATCTGACGATTAAAAATAAAGATGGGAAAACAGCTTTAGATTTAGCAAAAGAAAAGAACAACCCGGAAATAGTAAAACTTTTACAATAGCTCGCTTGCAATGACAAAAATGCCCATACGAATTTCAATTTATTGATAAAAAATAACAAATCCCTCTCATTACTGAAAGGGATTTGTTATATCCGGAAAAAACTTCAATTACATATAAGCTTCAATCGGCTCACACGTACACACTAAGTTTCTGTCTCCGTAAGCTTCATCTACTCTTGATACAGAAGCAAAGAATTTGTGATCTCTTACCCATTCCAGAGGATAAGCTGCCTTTTCTCTGCTGTATGGTTTGTCCCAAGAATCGGAAATCACCAACTGCTCTGTATGAGGAGCATTTTTCAATACGTTGTTTGCTGCATCAGCTTCTCCATTTGCAATTTCATCAATTTCTTTTTTGATAGAGATCAACGCTTCTGCAAAACGGTCGATTTCAGACTTGCTTTCAGATTCCGTAGGCTCAATCATCAATGTTCCTGCAACAGGGAAAGAAACGGTAGGCGCATGGAAACCATAGTCCATCAATCTCTTCGCTACATCCGCTACTTCAATTCCTAAAGATTTGAACTGACGGAAATCTACGATACATTCGTGAGCTACTCTTCCGTTATCATTTGAATATAAGATAGGGAAATGCTCTGCCAATATTTCTTTAAGATAGTTGGCATTTAGAATAGCATGTCCTGTAGCCTTTTTCAGACCATCCGTTCCCAACATCTTGATGTAAGCATAAGAAATGTTAAGGATCAATCCTGAACCGTAAGGGGCTGCGGAAATACCTTCGATCGCTTCTTTAGCTCCGATTCTGATATTCGCGTTAGAAGGAAGGAAAGGAACCAGGTGTTTAGCAACACAGATAGGCCCTACTCCGGGACCTCCGCCTCCGTGAGGAATAGCAAAAGTTTTGTGAAGGTTAAGGTGGCAAACGTCAGCTCCGATATTTCCAGGACTTGTAAATCCTACCTGCGCGTTCATATTGGCACCATCCATATATACCTGTCCTCCGTGTTCGTGAATCAGGTTGGTAATTTCTTTAATATTCGCATCAAAGAATCCGTAAGTAGACGGATAAGTAATCATTACCGCTGATAGATTCTCTGAATGCTGCTCTGTTTTAGCTTTAAGGTCTTCGAAGTCGATTTCCCCGTTTTCAAGGTTTTTAACGACTACGATCTTCATTCCTGCCATCGCTGCGGAAGCCGGATTTGTTCCGTGTGCAGACTGAGGAATCAATACTACATTTCTGTGGTGGTCTCCTCTTGAAATGTGGTATTCTCTGATTACCATTAATCCTGCATATTCACCCTGAGCTCCTGAATTCGGCTGTAATGAAGTTCCTGCAAAACCGGTGATCTCAGCAAGATCTTTTTCAAGTTCTGCAATCATCTGCTGATATCCGCCAGCCTGATCTACCGGTACGAACGGGTGTACACTTCCCCAATCTGCCCAAGACAGCGGCAACATTTCAGTCGCTGCGTTCAGTTTCATTGTACAAGATCCTAAAGAGATCATTGAATGCGTCAATGATAAATCTTTTCTCTCAAGACGCTTGATGTAACGCATCAATTCTGTTTCAGTATGGTATTTGTTGAATACTTCTTCTGTAAGGATTTCATCCTTTCTTAAATTTTCTTCAGGAATGCTGTATCCTTCTTTGATTTCCAATTTGAAGCTCTGCTTATCTTTAAACTGAGCGAAAGAAGTCATCAGATAGTTTAATTTCTCTAATGTTGTACTTTCATTGATTGCAACACTTACCACTCCTTCAGTAAAGTAATTAAGGTTGATTCTGTGATCCTGCATCATTCTCATCAGTCTGCCTTTCTCATCTTCAGCCATTACGATTTTCACCGTATCGAAGATCGGCTCTTCTACGGTTTGGTATCCTAATGCCTTAAGACCGTTCTTTAATGCATTTGCTTTAAAGTGGATCTGATCAGCGATATAGTTTAATCCTTTCGGACCGTGATAAACAGCATACATCCCCGCCATTACTGCCAAAAGAACCTGAGCTGTACAGATATTGGAAGTTGCTTTTTCTCTTTTAATATGCTGTTCTCTTGTTTGTAAAGCCATTCTTAATGCACGTTTTCCGTACATATCCTGAGAAACCCCGATGATTCTTCCCGGAATATCTCTTTTATAATCTTCTCTACAAGCAAAGAATGCTGCGTGAGGACCTCCGTAGCCCAATGGAATACCAAATCTTTGTGAAGTTCCTACGGCACAGTCAGCTCCCATTTCAGCAGGAGACTTCAGCTTTACCAAAGCCATCGGATCACAGGCAACGGCCACCTGAAGATCCAGTTTTTTATATTCTACAATATCTTCAGTATAATCAAGAACAATTCCGTTTTTCCCGGGATACTGCAACAGTACACCATAATAAGAAGCATCAAGCGGATGTGTTTTATGATCTCCGATGACGATCTCAATTTCCAGTCCTTCAGCTTTTGTTTTTAATACCGAAAGGGTCTGAGGAAAAACAAGGTCGGAAACGAAGAATTTATTGGCTCCTGCTTTCTTCTGGTCTTTAGTTCTGTTGTTGAAAAACATATGCATAGCTTCAGCTGCTGCTGTAGACTCATCCAATAGAGATGCGTTAGCTAATGCAAAACCTGTAAGGTCACATACTACAGTCTGGAAATTAAGAAGAGCTTCCAGCCTTCCCTGGGCAATCTCCGCCTGATAAGGTGTATATGCCGTATACCAGCTCGGATTTTCAAAGATATTTCTTTGAATAGCTGATGGCAGCAAGGTGTTATGGTACCCGAAACCGATATAACTTGTATAATCCGTATTCTTTGATGCCAGCTCTTTGGAATGGTTCAGCATTTCGTATTCTGAAAGCGGTTCCGAGATCTCAAGATCTTTTTCTAAGCGGATAGAAGAAGGAATGGTTTGAGAAATTAACTCTTCAATACTAGAAACGCCAAGCTTTTCCAACATCGCCTGTTTATCGGCTTCATTAAGGGAAATGTGACGGCTCACAAACTGTTCTGTATTCATTTTTATTTATTAGATTTTGTTTGTAAAAAGATGGGTAAAATTACAATTTTTTGAACGATTGTACAAGAGCCTGCAACGGATGATAATTCACGAAAATACTTGTGGGTTTCAACGAGATGAGCTTTTAATAAATTTATGACAAGCTCTCTCAGGTTTAAATAAAAATATGCACTATTTTATGCATAATACTTAATAAAACAATTAATTTATCTCCAATAAGATATTGATATTTCATTTAAAAATAGGGGTAAATATTCCACTTTCTGATCCTGATTTATTTTAAAAAATTTTTTGCGGCTCCGGCTAATTTTATATCCGAAGTCAAATTTATTTACATCAAATTCAATAATTATTATCGAGAGATTCTGGTCTTATGGATCTGCTCAGAAGTAGGCGGCGGCTGTTATCCGTCACGTTTTAAGATTTTTATGAAAAATTATTAATTATATTTATTCTAAATTAATATATTTGCAGCATGAATATGATTACTCCATTTAAAGTTCCGCCTTTGGCTCCCGTATACTCCTTCAATAATGAAGAGATGTTTTGTGAAAAGAAATCGTGCTGCAAGAAATTCAAAAAAGGGAAAAGATGTAAAAAGTGTCCTGGAAGAAAAAAAATGGCTTAAACTAGCTAAAGCTTTTTATCAGGAAGTAAATAGCAACAATCAACACTATAATTCCCACCAGCAGCATCACAATTTTAGGCTGGCCTGATTTGTTTATTCTGGTAGCAGGCTGTGGCTTAAACATTTCCTCAACACTGTTTTTGAATTTCTCGGAATCATTTTCAAAAACTTCTGTAATGGTAATACCCTGAACAGCCGTTTTATGCAGAAGAGAATTGGTCGCATGAAGTAACAGCTGGAATTTACCGTTCTTAAATTCTGTAATCTTAAATATTCTTTCTCCGTAAGGTTTTTCCAGCCCAAAAGGTAATACTTTTACCACGTCGGCATTACTCGTTTGCCAGCTGATAATAATCTCCTCCCCTTTTTTAGCGTGAATCTTATTGGCTGTAAAAGTTTTGATCGCAGGTGGAACCGTATATCTGAAGCTTTTCTGATGATTCTCCAAATTCTGATCGTAAGCCCGTCTTTTTACAGCATCACTCAGGATCTCATATGCTTCCTGAATCTCTCGGAAACGGTCAGCAAAAAAATCATCATTGTCATTTTTATCCGGATGGTATTTCAAAGACAGCTTTCGGTAGGCTTTTTTAATATCCTCTTCCGAAGCATCCTGGGGTATACCGAGAAAATAGTAATAATCTTTCATTGAGCAGTACAAAAATAAGGATTTATTTTTCTAGTTACTCAATGAAAAAGAGAAATTTACTGATAAAAGAACCACTTCATTACTCATGAAACAGCTTTAATAAAATTAGTCTTCAGCCAAATATTTATAGTCATACTTAGTGTAATCCGAAACTTTTTCTGATTCTTTTTTCAGTTCTAATAATTCATTTTTAATTTGGATTCTGAACCAATATTCCGGGTTTGTATGGGTAAATTTGCTTAATTTCAGTACAATTTGTGCGTTCAATTTCCTTTCTCCAGATAAATATTTATGCAGATTTGAATCATGCATATCCAAATGCTTCGCCAAGTCTTTTTTAGTAATATCCAATACTTTAAGATACATTTTTATAAAATCAAGTGCTTTCAATGATTTTTCAGGTTCAAAAGTATTTGAATCTATATAATTTTCAATTTTATACCGTATAGAAAGAAGTTCATTTCTTATTATTCTTTCTTTACTTTGTTTCAAAGATTCCGCCTTAATATGATCTTTGATTAACTCCTTTTTTTTATCAAAAACTGATTCTTTTGCTTTCATCATTTTACATTTAAATATTCATTAATCAACCACTCACCATCTTCCGGTGCAATAAGCATTATCGTTGTTTCCGCAAATCTTTGAGCTCTGTATTTCTCAGAATAAACAGTCATCAATTTAAGCATAGCTTCTTCTGTTTCTTCTTTAACATCAAAAGCCAGCCACCCTAAATAGTATCCTTTTCCATAGATAAAACTCAATTTGCTTGCATAGGCAATTAAGCAACCGGCTACCCTGTCAAACTCTTTTTGGTCTCCTTTATTGTGAGGAGCGATCTCTATATAGGCCATATAAGGCTCAACCTTATCTCTCATTTCAAATACTAAACAACCTTCTATCCTATTTTTCCCATCAATAATCAAGACATAAGTTTCAGTATCTTTATTTTTTGAATGCTTTTTAAAATTAAATCTCCAGCCGTCAGTTATTGATGGTAAAGGAATTTTTGTTTTTCTGGAATCTATTATTTCACCATCAATTAATCCATTATCGCCTACTCGTATAATTTTAATTTTCATCAGTTTGCTTTCTCAAATATAGCAATAATTATACAAATTGTATAATTATAGAAAAATCCGGCGCGGGAAGCTTTGCTTCCCGCGCCGGATTTTAACAATTTCAATTTAGTATTTTACATCTTATGCTTCGCAGATATTATCCTTTTTGCAGCATCTTGAAGTAAATTCTTTTTTAAATTTCCCTTTTAATTCCTGGTACTCCTCTTCATTCATTTCTCTGATCTTATCTGCTAATCCGAATGGGGATTTTTCCTTGATTCCATATTCATCAAAAATACCTTTGATAAATCTTTTTCTTTGTGCGGCTTTTTTAGCGATTAGGGCTACCCCCACAACGGCTAGTGCTCCAAGAGCTCCTTTTAATGCTGAATTTTTCATTTTTTCAAAATTTTAAATTTTACTACTTCTTGTTTTTTATAGAGACGAATGAATTTTAATTTTACTTTACTACTTCTTTAAAATTTTTAAATTATTCGTTGTTTCTGTTGAAGAATCCTCCCGAGCATTTATTTCTCCATACCTCTTTGAATTTCTCTCTTTCTTCAGGCGACCATCCTTCCATTTTCTGTCTCATTTTTCTTTCCTTGAAATCTCTCATCCCTTTTCCAAAATGAAAGCCCCCGAAAAGAATTTTACTTAAAACCAGTATTCCCATAGCCTGCCAGAATGTAATGGCCTTCACTCCTAAAATTTCAGGAAGCAGGCAGTTCCAAAGTGACATCACAATCCATGTAACGGCTAAGAGGATCAATGGCGGACATAACAATAAAAAAATCCAGCCTTTTTTGTGTTTATAATTCATAATTTCTTTTTACTAACTTTTTAAATCTTCGTATAATCTTCTCAATCTGTTTCTCAAGTGCTTCACAGCATAGTTTTTTCTGCTGATAATCGTCTTGATGTTTTCTTCCTGTTCATCGGCGATCTCCTGGAGGGTTTTGTCGTTCAGCTCATTTTCTACGTAGACCAGCCTTTGTTTTTCGGGAAGTTCATCAAGTGCCTCAAACAGTTTTTTCCAGATCTCATCCTGAAACATCTTCACTTCAGGACCTGCGCTCTCGTCCATCAGTAAAATATCTTTGATGGAAAAGCTTCCGTCTTCATCTTCATAGACGAAATCTTCAAGATTTTCTGTTTTCTTTTTACGGTAACGGTCCGTAATTTTATTTGCCGTCACCCTATACAGCCAGCCCCCTACATTCACAATCTCAGAAAGATTTGTAATGCTGCTGAACTGATACCACACCTCCTGCAGAATATCTTCCGCATCTTCAGCGTTTTTCACTTTAGGACGAATATAGGACATCAGCTTCCCTCCGTAGTTGGAAACGGTTTGTGAGATGATGCTTTCTTTCTCCTTCTGTGGCATTGTTACTTTTTCGACAACCTCCATACTGCTATGACGGCTATCCTTTTGGTTTTACTTTAATAAATTTAAAATATTTTTCTTACAATTCAGTTTTTCTTTTATCCATCGATCTTTTTATCTTCTTATGTTATCAGATTACTCATTGCTTATTACTCATTGTTTATTTTTAAGGGAGCTTTTTCCCGCTATCCGCTCATACTCCTCGCACCAGGCTGTCATCCTGAGCGTAGCCGAAGGATCCCGTGCTTGCTGCGGGGTAACCGCTGCTATCGGGGCTAGGATTATTAATGATAATTGATGAATAATAAAACGGCCTTCTTTTTTGTTGTGAATCGCAAGGATGCAAACTTTTATAATCATTATGCATTATTTTAAGGCGCAAGAAAATTGAAGTGTTCCGGCAAACGATGTGTTATTATTTCTCGCAGATTACCGGGATTTCTCAGATCTATCTACAAGCATCTGCTTAATCTGCACAATTGGCGAGAAGATTTAAAATAGCCGGTATTCAATTTTATCGGCGATAAAATCTTTGCACCTTAAAAACAGAACCCTTATAGAATCTCTAGCGTCTTTGCGATTTGTGACAAAAAAGAAACGGAAGACCTGAGCCCTCCGTTCCAAACATTATAAAATTATTAGTTACTTATTAAAATTCTCCGCAAAGAATCCTAACATATATTTGTAAAGCTCAATTCTGTTCGGTTCTTTTCCAAACCCGTGTCCCTCATCATATTTTACCATGTAAGGAACTTCAAATCCTTTAGCACGCATGGCTTTTACAATCTGATCGGATTCATTGATATTGACTCTCGGGTCATTCGCACCCTGTACGACAAACAAAGGCTTTTTGATCTTATCAATCTGGTAAACCGGTGAAACTTCTTTGGCAATCTTAGCTTCTTCAGGATTATCCAGATCATACCAGATCTGTTTTACCATTTCCTTATAAGGCTTCCAGTATTCCGGGAAGGAATCAAAGAAAGTAAAAATATTGGACACGCCTACATAGTCTACACCACAGGCATATAAGTCCGGCGTTTTGATCAATCCCATCAAAGTGGCATAGCCGCCATGGCTTCCTCCATAGATGGCTACTTTATTTTTATCTACCCATCCCTGGCTGATAACATAGTTGACTCCATCTTCCACATCATCCATTGCTCTTCTTCCGATCTGCTTATACCCTGCTTTCTGGAACTCTTTTCCGTAACCTCCTGAAATTCTGAAATTCACCTGAAGGGTAGCGTATCCTCTGCTCGCAAATAACTGAGCTTCCGGATTAAATCCCCAGTCATCCCTGATTCCCTGCGGACCTCCGTGAGGGTTTACGACCAAAGGTACTTTTTTGCCTTCCAAAGCAGCTTTGGGTAACGTTATATAGCCATGAATCGTCAATCCGTCCCTGCTTTTGAATTCAATAGGCCGCATTTCAGCCATATCCTCTTCCTTCAGTTGCGGCATAAGGTTGTAAAGAACCTTTAATTCCTTACCCTTGGTATCATATTCATAATAAGTTCCATACAATTTATCACTTCCTACAATTACCAGAAGTTTTTCATCATTATCATCTGAAGAAACGATCCCAAACTCTTTTTCTTTAAACTGAGATTTTAATTTATCGTCGATTTCCTTGTAAAATTTACTTACAGGAACCGTTTCCCCCTTAATTCCATTATAGCTGATATAATCCAGTTCATAATTCCTGTTTTTACCGGCAACACTAATGGAATTCACATCATATACAGGATTCGAATAAACCTCCTTGATGACTGTATTTTTCTTTAGATCATACAATACAATCCTGGCCTTGTCACTGTCCAGATTGGTAACCACATAGGCTTCATCTTTATTCTTGGAGTTATCATTAAACCTGATGATATTGAACGTATCAGACCAGTCTGTTGACTTCATAAGGTTAAACTTCCCTGTCTGCAGGTCTTTATAATAGGTTTTTGTTGTCAGTCCGTTTTCAAGAACCGTATACCCTCTCAGATTCCCGTCCTTATCAAAAATATAGTCATCTATAGGGCTGTTAACATCTTTATTTTCATACAGCTGAGTTATTTCTCCTGTAATGAAATTGATTTTATAAGGTTCAAAAATCTGTTTGTTGTTTTTATTCATCGTTACAACAACGAAATCAGTATCTTTTATCGGTTTTATGGTCCCCAGAGTAATCCCCTCAAACGGTGTTAAATCTTTAAGGTTTCCTCCGTCAACATCCGCTGCATAAAGATGGATATTTTCATTTCCACCTTTATCCTGGGTGTAGAAAAGTCTTTTTTTATTAAGCCAGCCGTAGCTTTTGATCAGATCCTCTTTTTCTACAATGGCTTTGGTAATTTTTCCTGTATTCAGGTCTTTGACATAAACATGATTTTTACGGTCCTGATCCTTTTCTTTATAGGAAAGGTATTTGCCATCCGGGGAAATTTTAAATGCTGACGCTTTCGGCCTTGCAAAATAATCTTCAACTTTATATTTGAAGGTTCCTTTGTCGTAAGAAATAAGCTTTTCAAGATTGGCTTTGGAAGATGGCAAAGTAGGATCTCCCGGCAGTTTGGCAGTAGAACTTTGTGCGTTGATCATGATCGTAGACAGTACAATATAGGCTGTACCGAAAATGTTGGGATTCAGTAAATTCATAACTTATATTTTAAAGGTTAAAAGTTATTGAAAGCTCTTTTTTAAAATAATAAAAACAAGTGCATTTATACAATAAGACACACTATCCCTATAAAATGTTACAAATTTTTTATCACTTAATTTAAAAAAATACCAATAATATGAAAAAGACAGCCTTTCCCGACGATCTTTTTTAATATAAATAAATTCCGAAATACCATGTCCAGACAATTAAAATAACCTGCATGGGAATTCTTTGATAATAAAGGTATTTCATCCCGGGTCCGGTATAATCTGCTTTAAAAATATTGATCTTTTTCCGGGAGGAATTAATGTTGGCTATAAAAACCAGTACATAAAATATGATCAGTAAAACGGCTGTAGTTTCACGAATGGCCGGAATCATAAGCCCAATTCCCGCTGCAATTTCCAATACACCCGTACAATAGACCCAAAACAGTTTTCCAGGGATAAAATCAGGGATCATCAATGCCATTCCTTTTTGGAATTTAAAATGTGAAAAACCTGTAAAGATGATAAAAACAGCCATTCCCAGATTTCCTGAAAATATAAAATCCGGTTTCCCCTGAAAAACAAAGGTTCCCAGCAAAGCCAGAATAAATGTGGCAAAAAGAATGATTAGTAGTTTCATAACTTAGATAGCGGATAAAAGTTGGTAGATGGCAGATTCCGGAGATTTTATACCGAAGTTAAATTGGCTCCCTCGGCAATGCTTTTTACAACCATCAATCCTTTTGTAAAACCTGTATTAAGATGATCCTGCCATTCTTTTTCAACCTGAACTTCCGTATGAAGCTTTGTTTTCCCATCAAAATCTATCAGGAAATATTTTTCAAAACTGCCGCTCCATTCCATTACTTCCTTGCTTTGTGTATCTTCATGTCCTTCTTTATCTACCATTCCCAGATGTTTGAATACCACCTGTCTGGGTTCATCCAGACTGTCTATGGTAGAAACCATCCCTTCTCCATTGGCATTAACGAAGTAGGTCTTTCCGCCCACCTTCCAATCAGATTTCATGACAGATCCTTCTCCAAAATACCTGGTCCATTCACTATACGTTTCAGGGCTCCAGAGAATATCCCAGACTTTCTGCATGGGTGCGTCAATTACTGTTTCGTATGATAAGGTTTCCATATTTTAATTTTTTATGATTTGTAATACTATTTTTTTGGCAGTTCCTACAGCTGATTTTCCGAAAGATGCTTAACGAGTGACATCGCTTTTGGAAATTTCTCTTCAAAAATTCTTTAAATTCTGCAGGAGTCTGAATTTCGGCTCTCAACAAAGTTCCTTCTTCATTCTCCTTTAAAAAGTAAGCTTCTGTAGCTTCACCCCAATCCTGTGAAACTTCAATACCATCATAAATCTCACCCAGATGCAGAAACGTTATTTCTTCGTTAGGGATCACTTTTACTACTCTGCTGTACATTCCGTTGTTTTTGGGATCCAGAAATTTGACAATATTATTTTCTTCGAGCGTTCCTTCGTAAAAAGAACCGTCTTTAAAAGCCGTTGTCCATTGCCTGTAGGTAATGTCGCCCCAAAGGACACTCCACACTTTTTCAGGCTCGGCATTGATTTCTATTTCATATGATAATCGTTCCATATTTTAAAGTATTAGGTGGTGGGTACTTGGCTGGAGGGCTTGAGAGTGAGAGAATTATTGGTCAATCACTTTTTAACTTCTCATTTTATCCTCCGACAAAATCACCGCCGTTGATGTGGATCACTTCCCCAGTAATATAACTGGCATCTTTGGAAGCAAGAAAAACATAGGCAGGCGCTACTTCAGAAGGCTGGCCAGCCCTTTTTAAAGGGGTATCTTTTCCAAAAGTAGAAAGGTCATCAAAAGCTTCTTTCACCAGCGGGGTCCATATAGGTCCGGGAGCTACTCCATTGACCAGGATCTTTTTTTCAGCGAGATTATCGGCAAGTGACCGGATAAACGACAGAACCGCTCCTTTCGTAGCCGCATAATCGATTAAATGATTACTCCCTCTATAAGCTGTAACGGAAGTTGTACAGATGATTCTGCCTCCTTTCCTGATGAAGGGAAGAAAATTCCGTGTGAAAGAGATCATAGACATGATATTGGTCTCAAATGTTTCCCGGATCTGTTCATCTGAAATTTTCTCAAGGCTGTTTTCAGAGGTATGAATACCGGCATTGTTAACCAGGATATCAAGATTCTTCCATTCTGTTTTAATCTTTTCTGCGCATTTGGTCCTGAAGGCTTTCCTAGTAAGATCTCCTTTGATCAGGATACATTGCTGTCCCTCTTTTTTTACCAGCCTTTTGGTCTCTTTGGCGTCATCATCGCTTTCTTTATAGATAATGGCAACATCTGCACCTTCTCTCGCGAAATGAACCGCCACTGCCTGACCAATTCCACTGTCTCCTCCTGAAATCACGGCTTTTTTTCCAAGCAGCTTCTTGCTGCCCTGATAATCATTCCGGATAATTTCCGGAAAAAGTCCTTCTTTAGGCACTTTTGACTTAGATTGTGACTTGTTCTGTGTCTTCATAAGCAAATCTTTATCTAAACTACATCAAACAGTAAGCCGAAAAACCTTAGGATTGGTATGCGTCTTCCAGATCCTTAATTATAATTTTCTGCATTTTCATCATCGCCTGAACTACTTTATAGGCTTTTTCCTGGTCAGAATCATTCATGAGCTGGATCAGTCTTTTCGGCACAATCTGCCAGCTTAAATCATATGGATCTTTCAGCCAGCCGCACCTACTTTCTCTTCCTCCGTTTGAAGTCAAAGTGTTCCAGTAATGATCTGTCTGCTCCTGGTCATCCGTCATGACGACCATGGAAATTCCTTCATTAAAATCAAACGGATGATCATACGAATTATCCATGCAGAACAAACTGTAATGATCAATTACAAAATGAGCATGCTGCACATGGTCTGCCGGCTCCTGAATACCGTGCCCTTCTCCGCCGTCTCCGTATTTCAATATATTTCCGATGCTTGAATTAGGAAAAGTTCGGGTATAAAGCTCCATCGCTTCCTTGGCTTTTCCATTATTTCCATGGATAAACATCAGTGTCGGAATGATTTTCTGATCACTTGCCTTTTCTCCTAAAAACAACTGCCAGGTTACTCCGTATTGGTCCTGTACCCATCCGTATTTTCTACTCCACGAATAAGATCCTAAATCCATCAATGCCATACCGCCTTCCAATAGCTGATCCCAGTATTTCTGTACCTCATCTTCCGTTTCACAGATTACCATGAAAGAAACGGAAGGATTCTTTTTAAACTGCGGACCTCCGTTCAGCAGCATTAATCTCTGCCCGAACAGATCAACATTCATTACAACAGGAGTATCTGCTGTGATCTCACCCCCAAACACCTTACAGTAAAATTCTGCAGATTGTTTTGCATCTCCGTCATACCAGAGACATGGGAAAATATCGTTATTCATAAGTTTATATTTAAAATTGATTGATAAAGCTGTATTTTTCTCTCCGATGAATTGGTAACAAGCGCAATAATCTGCGTAATCTGCGGGAGATATTTTTCATTTAGATGGTTAGTCAGCATAACAAAAAACAAAAGAAATGGGGTGCCGTTTTTTATGCGGAAAATTATCCCATTTTACAATGACACGACAAAAAATCTTCAGAATTATACTTATGCTTCCTTAAAAAACACCTGGTTTTCTTTCATATAAGTCTTCAGTTTAGCTACCGTATTCTTGCCAAAACCATGCAGCTGCATAATTTCTTTTTCAGAATAGTCTGACAGCTTTTCTAAAGAATCTATTTTTTCTCTTTCCAAAGCTCTTCTGGCAGGAAAGGCAATTATCCCGTGGAGAAATTCTTCTTTAGAATCATAATTAACAGCATAAACAGCATTTAAACTTTTTGACATGATAACTAAATTGATCATGGCTATAAAAAATATTTTTAATGATTCTCAACATATTTATGGAAATTATTGAGAATAGCATACCAGCCATCTCTTTGCATTTCTACAGAGTTTTGCTTCTCAGGATCGAAGATCTCAATCACTTTCGTTGTATTTTCATCGATCTTATCAAAGATCACCTGTACTTTTCTTCCGTCAGCAATGTGGTATTCTATTCTTTCAAAGGGAATAACCTTATCATAGACTCCTTCAAAGTCAAATCCGAAGCTTTTATCCTTCGCTTCCATTCTGTTTTTGAACTTTCCTCCTACCTTAAGATCATTCTCAGAACTTGGACACTGCCAGCTTTCATGGGCAAAATTCCATTTTGTGATATGCTTGGGTTCATTAAAATAATTCCAAACCTTTTCTACTGGGGCTAAAATCGTAATGTCTATTTTAATCGGGTCCATATTATCTGTTTTAGTGATTAGGTAAAGGGCCACCCGAAAACGGGTGCCCTTTTATAATGAGTTAAAGATAAGATTATTTTGTATACTGATCATTATAGTTCACCATCCAATGAACACCATATTTATCCTGAAAGCTTCCAAAATAATCACCCCAAAACTGATCTTCAAGTGGCATTTCTACATTTCCCCCTTCTGAAAGTCCCTTAAAAAGTCTTTCAGCTTCCTCTCTTGAATCCGGGAAAATAGAAACATAATTATTATTTCCCACTGTTAACGTCTGTCCAAATCCCGGAACAATATCGGATGCCATTAAAAGGTCGTTTCCAATAGGCAAAGCAACGTGCATTACCCTGTTTTTTTCTTCTTCCGAAAGATTTTCAGTTCCCGGGGCATTTCCCATTTTGTGTACTTCGCCTACAAACTCTCCTCCAAAAATAGATTTATAAAAGTTGAACGCTTCTTCTGCTGTACCATCAAAGTTTAGGTACGGATTTAATTTTGCCATGATTTTTAATTTTAAATGTTTATGTTTATTTTTCAAACCCCCAATAACACCATCATTTTTACGTGTTAATTGTGATTTAATGATTTAAGAATTTCTCTACTTCTCTTACGGTAAAGTCTATTAAGTTGACCGCTACGTTTCCTCCAAAATCAGCCATCATATAAGCTCCATGAACACCGGGAAGAATCATTAACTGTGAGTCTTTCACCAATCGCCACATCGCTGCCGTATGCTCCGGTTTCATAACATCTTTGTCTCCACTGATGAATAATGCCGGTGATTTTATAGCGGTTAATACGCCATCATCCCAATCTTCAAAGGTCTGCATCCTTTTACTGTCTTTATCAAACATGTTTTCAAGCTTTGAAAAATCAGGATTTAAGCTTAAAAAATTAATCTTTAATGGTTCAGGCATTGATTCAAGCGTAGCTTCGTTCATTGATTCAAAAAAACCTTCTATCATCCCGTCGCGTTTATAAAATGCAGAGGCAACGACCAGTTTTTCTACCATTTCCGGATGCCGGTGGGCAATCTGCATCACTGTACTTCCTCCATTACTGAATCCCCAGAATGAAGCTTTATGAATACCTATTTCTTCTAAAAGAGCAGCCACATCATCAGCATCCTGTTCAAATGTTTCAGGGATATAGCGATGTCCGCTTTTCCCATGATTTTGTAAATCAATTCCAATCAGCTGAAACTGATCTCCCAATCTGGCAATAACCTCTTTAAAATCAAATAGTATGGAAGATCCTCCACCGTGAATCAGGACCAATGGTTTTCCGGAACCGTACATTTCATAGTACATCTGAATTCCGTGGACATTTTTGTACCCTTTTTCTACAGGATTCATAGATCAGTATTTAAGATTTTCGTCCACATCATATTTCATTCCCGGATAATCCAGGATCCTTCTCATCAGTCCTATCTGTCCGCAGAGATAATCTTCACGACCGATACACATTCCGGTAAAGTTGAGTTTGGTTTCTTTGATGAAAGGGATATTCATTCCCATTTCAAAGATTTCTTCCAGTTCTTCATCTGTTATTTCCCATAGTTTCTGATACACTTTCGGGGAAATGTCATGAAAATTGTTCTTCAAATCAGCTAAAGTTGGATATTTATTGTTTTCATCCAGGGTCTTTCCCTGGAAAAACAGATCATTGTACGGATCCTCAGTCTGTAGTCCCAATACCCAGCCCAGGGCATAGCGCATGTTGACAAAGTTTCCTGCCATCCATATGATATGGTTGGTCTTATTTTCAATTCTTTTCAACGCGTCTTCTTCCGAAATGCCGTCCAAAACGTTCATAAAGCTTTGGGAATGCATTCTGTAAGCCGGAATAATGACTTCCATTTTTTTTGATTTTGGTGTGTCCATTTTAATTTGATATTAGAAGTTAGAAGGTTGAAAAATGCAAAGGCGCAAAATATTTTAAACTATATGTTTTTAGGGCGCTAGGATTTTATCTGCGATAAAACTGCACTCTTTTAAAATAGGATGAATACCTTAACAATGCTTCTGTCATTCCGCGCAAGGCAAGGAATCTGAACTTTGTATCAGGAATGATTTACTCGCAGATTTTGCAGATGACTATACAAAATCGGTTTGAAGAATTTCATTATGCTATTTTATGGCGCCCGGTTTTCCTAAAATTCTTCGGAGATATCCCAGCTGTCCGCTGTGGTAAATTTCATGAAGGCTAAGGGTTGAGATATCTTTAACCGTTCCAGATTCAAAACTTTCAAGGGTGTTGAGTTTTGCTTCCAACTTGTCCTGAGATTGTTTTAAATAGGATTTTAAATCTTCGAAACTGACCAATTCATCTTTTCGGTTCAAAGCAATTTCACCTCTGTTGTAGAAGGAAAATTTTTCACTGTCCCACACGGACTCTTCTCCTAAAATATTCAGTAAAGGGTTTCTGATGTAGATCAAATGCCCCAGAATCCAGTTCATACAATTGGCCTCACCATTGGGAAAAATCATCGATTCTTCGTGGGTAATACCGTCAATATTCATCGTAATCAAATAGTAGTTACTGATTACCTGATTTTTTATGATTTCTATATCATTTGATTTTGTTTCCATATGACTATTATTTGATAGTTGGAAGCTAATGATTATTCTGCAGGCAATTGAGAAATATCTCCATATGTTACTTCCCACTGATGGCCATTGAGGTCTGCAAAACTACTTTGATACATCCATCCGTAATCCATGGGGTCACTATATTTTGAGCCTCCGTTTTCGATTGCTGTTTTAACCATATCATTCACTTCATCACGGCTATTTACTGCAATTGCAAGAAGTACCTGTGTAGTATCTCCTTTAGCAAAAGGCCTGTTTGTAAATGTTTGGAAAAATTCTTCTTTCAGAAACATCGTGTAAATATGATCTTCTTTCATTACGACACATATTGCTTTATCATTTGAAAACTGTTCATTGATTGAAAAGCCAAGCTTCGTCCAGAATGTTCTTGTCTTTTGTACGTCTTTTACAGGTAAATTGACATAAATCTGATTGATTTTCATTTTGTAATTTTTAATGTTAAACTTTTAACCAAAATTACCCTGACGTGGTGAAATTATACTTGTCATAAGGCAAGATTTAATTTTATTTGAAATGAAGAGACCCGTTTTCAAAGCCCGGAAAAATGATTATTTCTACCGGATAACAGGATCTTTAAACTATTGTGCCGGCATTTGAGAAATATCAGCAAATGTCATATTCCAGCCATGTCCGTCTATATCCCAGAAAGAATTTTGATACATCCATCCGTAATCCTGAGGCTCCTCATGTTGTGACGCTCCGTTTTTCAAGGCAGTATTCACTATGTTATCCACTTCTTCACGGCTGTTCAGGCCTACTGCGACCAATACCTGTGAGGTATCACTTTTGGCAACAGGTTTATTGATAAAGGTCTGGAAATAATCTTCTTTCAGAAACATTACGTAGATATTGTCTTGTTTCATTTCAACGCATACCGCTTTGTCATCTGAAAACTGTTCATTGATCGTAAAACCCAGCGTAGTCCAGAAATTTTTTGTTTTCTGTACATCTTTTACCGGAAGGTTCACATAAATTTGATTGACTTTCATATTTTATAATTTTAGTGTTATACTTTTCACCAAAATTACCATACTGTCATGAAAATCAACTTGTCATAAGGCAAGATTTAATTTTTCTTGGGATGGGAAACCAATTCTTTACGGATACGGCTTAAAGAAGTATCCGTTACTCCAAGGTAGGAGGCTATCTGTTTCAGGGGAGCAAACTGCACCACCTTTGATTTCTGTTCCAGCAGATTCAGATATCTTTTGGTCGCAGAAAGGGTAAACATCTCTACAGAGCGCTGTTTGTACGCAAAAAGCTCTTTAGACATCCATGATCTTCCCCATTCTCTAAGATTGGGTATTTTGTGAAACAACTCTTGAAATGTATCATAATCCAGTTTCCAGCATTCACAATCTGTAATGCAAACAATATTTTCCTGAGACGGGATCCGTTGAAACATCGATAACACTTCAATAATCACTTCATTCTCAACAAAAAAATGAGTAGTCACTTCGTTTCCGTTGAAATCATTAACAAATGAACGCGCTAACCCGCTGTCCAAAATATAATATTCATTGGCAGTCTTTCCTTCTTCCAGGATAAAATCTCCTTTTTGAAATGAAGTCTTTTCATGAGCCTTAAATATTTCTTCCAATTCTTCCTGAAAAAAAAAGGGAAAATCATAGCATATTTCTAAGGATTTATGGGTCATCAGGTTAATTTTTTTAAGAACTTAAAAATAAAATTTTTAATTGAATTAAGGATAATAAACATTAAACAATTCAATCAAAATCCTATCAAACAACCATATACCCCACTGAAACCAAGCACTTTTGTAGAATAATAAGAATTAAACGAATATTCTAAAACAAAGATAGCTGAATAGGTTTATTGGGTTTTTCAGCATCACCGAAAACGGTTTTACCACCAAACCGCCAGGAATTGTGTCGTTCTTCTTCAATGACCTGCTGAATATCAAAATCAGGAGTAAAATCTTTTTCAGCTGTAGTAACAATCTGGTGAAGTTTATGTAAAGTATTCACCTTATCAGCGTTTCCGAGTTTGGATTTTTCTATTCCTCTCCGGAGAATACTGATGCTTTCGTCATAGGTATGGGTGGGAACCGGAAAGGGATGCCCGTCTTTACCTCCATGGGCAAAAGAAAATCTTGCGGGATCTGTAAACCGTGACGGCGCTCCGTGAATAACCTCGCTAACCAGTGCCAGTGACTGCATCGTCCGGGGACCTACTCCTTCCAGCATCAGCAAATCCTCAAAATTCTGAGGCTGCTGCTCACGGGTAACGTACAATAGAGCTCCCAAACGTTTTAGATCAACATCAGAAGCCCGTACATCGTGATGTGCAGGAAGAATTAATCTTGAAAAATCTTTCATTACATCCACAGAGTCTGTGTGGGAAATATCCAGAATTCCTTTTCTGTTTCCCGAAGCTTCAGCATCTGTCAAATTAAGGATCTTCCCTCTTGAAATACCGTTAATACCCGTGTGTGGCTGTTCTACAAAAGAGGTTATATTTTCTGAATGCCAGTGGTAACGTCTTGCCGTACCGTCCGATTCATGCATACCCTGCTGAATAACGCTCCAGTTTCCGTTATCAGACAGGATAAAATTATGCAGGTATAACTGATAGCCATCCTGAATGGCTGTATTGTCGACCTTAGCAGAGAGTTTACTGGCTCTCACAAGCTCGGTTCCGTTTAACCCTGTCTGATCAGCAATACGGATCAGCTCTGAAGGGGTTTCTCTGGACAATTTGCCTTTACCCCCGCAAATGTAAAGACCTAATGACCGGGAATTGGGATTAATGGAACGTTTCAAAGCGCCCATAACGGAAGTGGTAATCCCTGAAGAATGCCAGTCCATTCCCATGACAGCTCCAAAACTCTGAAACCAAAACGGATCTGCCAATCTGCGGAGAACTTCATCTTTACCGTAATCCATCAGGATAACTTCAATAATGGAAAGCCCGAGAACAGACATACGCTCATACAGCCAAGGCGGCACTTTGCCATAGTGAAGCGGTAAATCTGCGGTTCCTGAACGTTTCATAATCAATTATCAATTAAAGTGTAAAGGTAGCGCTATTAATCTTAAATTTTAATGATCCGGATCATTATTTGAACGGTTTCATGACCAGATCACCATCAATGAATCGAGTAAAATTCCAGCGAACCATGCTTTTCTTTATCAAATTCTTCATTGAAAATAATTTTATTTCCGAAAGGATCATTCACCGTGAATGAAACAGCATCATAAAATGTTTTTTCCAGGCCAGGCCGGTTATACTTATATTTTTTATCAATGAGTTCTTTATGATATTCGGCAATTTCTTCTCCCCAGATAAATACAGTGCTTCCGGGGCTTGCATCTCCATGGTGCTCACTCAGATGAAGAACGATATTATCTTTTTTTACTTCCATATAAACTGGTGTATTTTCATCAAAATGATGTTCCCAGGCTATTTCAAAACCCAGCCAGCCGATATAAAACTCCAGGGTTTTCTGATAATCGAAAATCCTGAGAACAGGAATAATCTGTTTTGCCTTCATTGCAGGTTGTTTTTTATTGGTGGGAAAGAATATTAATTAATTTTCCAAACGGATCTTTGACAAAGAATCTGCGGACTCCCCAATCTTCATGGGTAAGATCGTACACGATTTCAAAGCCTGCATTTTTCATTGCATGATAGACTGCATCCACATGATCCACTTCAATGGAAAGATCAGGAACTTCGGTATCATTTCCTCCCTGTTGGGCAAAGCTGATCTGTACGGTTGCCTGCCCGTTACTTCCAAGCGTTTGGATCCAGCCATGATCCATTAAAACATCAAGCTCTAATATATCATGATAGAAGCGACTGGCTTTGGAAGGATCATCAGTTTTTATATTGGCTACGATTCTTTTTACCATCTTACATTATATTATTAAAAAGCCTTGTAAAATTATATTCACAAGGCTTCTGTATTCTCTTATTGCTGTTGTTTATCTTATTTATTCAATGCTGCAAGTGCTGCTTCGTAATTAGGCTCATCTGCAATTTCAGAAACCTGTTCCGTATAGAGCACTTTGTTGTCTTCATCGGTAACAATTACTGCACGGCTTAAAAGTCCTTTTAATGGGGAATCCGTAATCGTCACTTCATAATCATCACCAAAGCTGCTTCTGAAATCAGAAAGGGTTTCTACATTATTTAACCCTTCTGCAGCGCAGAATCTACCCAATGCAAAAGGAAGGTCTTTTGAAATATTAATAATGACGGTATTGTCTAGTTTTGAAGCCTCCTCATTGAATTTTCTGCTGGATGCAGCACAAGTTGGGGTATCAATACTAGGGAAAATATTGAATACTTTTTTCTTTCCTTCGAAAGTTTCAAGTGTTTTTACATTTAATCCTGAATCTACCAAAGCAAAATCTTTAACGGTAGTTCCTACTGACGGTAATGTTCCTATTGTGTGTACTTCGTTCCCTTTTAAAGTAATCGTTGACATAATTTTATTTTTAAAGTTTTTCAAATTTAATTAAAATGGAAATTATTTCTACCAAATAAAGGTTAAATAATTCTTAAAGTGAAAATTCTCAGTATAGGATTGACCCAAAAAATTAAATTTTAACTAAATTTGTGGGACTTTAATTTCAAATAACAAATAACAGTATAATGTCAGAAAAATCAAAAATCTATTACACACTTACTGATGAAGCTCCAATGCTGGCTACACACTCGTTTTTACCTATTGTAAAAGCATTTACAAAATCAGCAAATATCGAGATCGCAGTTCCGGATATTTCTTTGGCAGGAAGAATTTTAGCTAACTTTCCTGAGTTCTTAAAAGATGACCAAAAAATCAGCGATGCTTTGGCTGAATTAGGACAACTGGCGACCCAACCTGATGCAAACATTATCAAATTACCTAATATTTCAGCATCTGTACCTCAGCTGGACGCAGCTATTGCTGAATTACAGGCTAAAGGTTTTGCCATTCCCAATTATCCTGCAGAACCTAAAAATGATGAAGAGAAAGCCATCAAAGCTAAATATGCAAAAGTTTTAGGAAGTGCTGTAAACCCTGTATTGAGAGAAGGAAACTCTGACAGACGTGCTCCAAAAGCTGTTAAAAATTATGCAAAGGCCAACCCCCACAGAATGGGAGACTGGGCTTCTGACAGCAAAACTGACGTAGCTCACATGAACAATGGTGATTTCTACGGAACAGAAAATTCTACAACGTTAGAAAACGCTACAAAATACAGAATCGTATTCAAAGGAAATGACGGTTCCGAATCGGTATTGAAAGACTTCGCCGGTCTTCAGGCCGGAGAGGTAATCGATTCTTCTGTAATGAACCTAAATGCATTGAAAGTATTTGTTCAGGAAGCGATCGAGGAAGCTAAGAAAAGAAATGTACTTCTTTCAGCTCACCTTAAAGCGACCATGATGAAAATCTCTGACCCTATCATTTTCGGGGCTATTGTAGAAACTTTCTTCAAAGATGTGTTCACTAAATATGCAGAGACTTTTAAATCTTTAGATATCAACCCTAATAACGGATTAGCTGATCTTTTCGATAAAATCAAAGGAAATGCACAGGAGGCCGACATCAAAGCTGATATTGAAAAAGCTCTTGCTGAAGGACCAAGAGTGGCAATGGTAAATTCTGACAAAGGAATTACCAACTTCCACGTCCCTTCAGACATCATCGTTGATGCCTCTATGGCTGCCCTTGTAAGAGGCGGAGGTAAGATGTGGAACAAAGACGGTAATGAAGAAGATACTGTCTGCATGATTCCGGACCGTTCTTATGCCGGTTTCTACCAGTCTGTAATTGATGATATGAAAGCCCATGGAAAACTGGACCCTACAACAATGGGATCTGTTCCAAACGTAGGTTTAATGGCTCAGAAAGCTGAAGAATATGGTTCCCATGATAAAACTTTCCAATTGTCTGCTGACGGAACTGTAGAGGTTCAGGATGAAGCTGGTAACGTTCTTCTTTCTCAAAAAGTAGAAAAAGATGATATCTTCAGAATGTGCCAGACTAAAGATGCTCCTATCCAGGATTGGGTAAAATTGGCCGTAAACAGATCAAGACTTTCTGATACTCCTGCTATTTTCTGGTTAGACAAAGGAAGAGCACATGACAGAGAGATCATCAAAAAAGTAGAAAAATACCTTCAGGATCATGATACTGCAGGTCTTGATATCAAAATCCTTGATGTAAAAGATGCAATGACTGAAACACTAAAAAGAGCAAGAGAAGGTAAAGATACAATCTCTGTTTCAGGAAATGTATTGAGAGATTACTTAACTGACCTTTTCCCAATCCTTGAGCTTGGAACGTCTGCAAAAATGCTTTCTATTGTTCCACTGATGAACGGAGGTGGTTTGTTCGAAACAGGAGCGGGAGGTTCTGCTCCTAAACACATTGAGCAATTCTTGGAAGAAGGATATTTAAGATGGGATTCTTTAGGGGAATTCTTAGCTTTACAAGCTTCTTTAGAGCACTTGGCACAAACTCAGGGCAATACAAAATCTCAGGTATTGGCAGATGCATTGGATGAAGCCAATGCTAAGTTCTTAGCAACCGATAAATCCCCTGCAAGAAAAGTAGGACAAATCGACAACAGAGGTTCTCACTTCTATTTAGCGATGTACTGGGCAGAAGCTTTGGCTAACCAAACTGCAGATGCTGAATTGGCCGCTCAATTTGCTCCGGTTGCGCAGATAATGCAGGAAAATGAGGCTGTAATTAATCAAGAACTGATAGCAGCTCAGGGTAAGCCGCAAAACATTGACGGGTACTACAAAACTGATACTTACAAAACGTATGCAGCAATGAGACCAAGCACCGTTTTAAACGAAATTATTGACGGAATCTAATTTCCCGTTTCAATTATAACTTAAAAGCTCCTTTTTTTTAGAGTGCACCCAAAAGTTTAGACAAAATTAAATAATCTTTTGATAATAAAGAGTTCGATATTCTATCGGGCTCTTTCCTTTTAAATTAAGTCTTATCCTGTTATTATTATAATAGTTAATATATTGATGGATTTCTTCTTTTAATTCCTGTATTGAGCTGAATTTTTTCAGATAAAACATTTCGGATTTTAATGTTCCAAAGATTATCTCCAGCAATACCTCGGGCTAAATGATAATAAAAACTGCTTTTTGCCATACCTGAACATTTCAGCAATACTGCTAAATTATATTTTGGACTTAACTCTTCGATGGCTTTTGCTTTTTGCTGGCTAGAGCTAAGGCGTCTAACTTTTTTAGATAATCGATCTCTGCACGAAGCCTTTCATTTTCAAGGAGAAGTTCTTCTTCTCGTGTCAAAACCTTATCTGATTTCTTTTTTTTTACCTTTATTACTCATTATTTTAGGTCTTCCTCCCGGCTGGTTTTCTAACCCTAAAATACCACTTTTTTTATAAGCGTCCTGCCAATTCAAAATACTGGACTCGGCGCCTATATTAAACTTTAAGCATGCTTGTTTAACCGAAAGATAATTTTTTGATATGGACTGTAAAACTTTCAGCTTAAACCCGACATTATAAACTCTGTTATTACTGCGAAGAAGACCGCTAGATCCATGTTGAATATAGTATCTAACCCATTGCTTCACCAAAGATTTATTGAGCCCTAATTCTTTAGCAATTGTAGATATAGATTGATCCCTTTGTAAAGCCTTAACAACACAATCCGTTTTAAATTCTAAACTATATTTTGATGTTCCCATAAAAAATACCCCTTAAAAGTGTCTAACTTTTTGGGGGCAGTCTATTTTTTTTTGGCTAAAGCCCTATGAATGGACATAGCGTATGAAAGCGGACTACAGTCCGCTTCTATTGATTTAACGCTCCCTGTCAAATCTGCGACTTGCCGGTCTTTTAAAGGAGGCGCTGGGCACATACTTATTAAAAGAGGCTAATGACTCGCTAATTCCTACTACATTTCACCTAATTCATAAAAACTTCCGGAATCCATTCAAATGCGGCCGCTTTTTTCTTTGTAAAGCCTAATCCCGGCCACGATAAATGAGAAGCAAACGCTCTGGTTTTAGTATCTGTTAATTGTTGAAGGAGTTTTTTTCTTGAAGCGGTAGCGATATCCAGATCTGTATCGCCTGAGAATCCCCAGTCAGGATGTGGGAAAAGAATGACATCAGAATGAATCAAATCTCCAATATATACTAGCTTTTCATTTCCTGAAGAAATTGTGGTTACCGTTAAACCAGGGGTATGCCCCGGGGCCAGCTGAAAATTGAAATGATCATACAATGTATTGTCCAGATCATAAAATTGCAATTTGGGCTGAATGGTTTTCAATATATTTTGAAGTGCCGGAACAATCTGACGGAGTGCTTCGGGTTTGGCTTTCAAAGCACTATTGTTAAAATCTTTAAGGGAAGCTCTCATCCAGAAATCATATTCCATCTTTGAAATAAAAACTGCTGCATTAGGAAAAACAAGATTATTCTGTTTATCCACTACTCCTCCGATGTGATCCGGATGGGCATGAGAGATAAAAACATCAGTAATGTCTTTTGCCTGAAATCCGGCCTTTTGAAGGCTTTTTAGCAAAAACCCGGTCCTTTCGTCAGCAAAAATCCCCATTCCGGCATCTAATAAAATCAGTTTATTTTTGGTTTTCACCAACATGATATTTATTGCCATGTCGATATAATCATCAGGCCGGAAGTTATCTTTAAGAATTGCTTTCAATTGAGATACATTGCCTCTTGGGGCAAATGAGCTGAGGTCGGTTTCATGAATATAGCCATCCGTAAGGATAAACAATTCCAGCTCTCCCAATTTTATGTTTTTAAAGCCGGATAAGTCATCATCTCCTGCTTTTTCCCCGTTCGTTTTGATTTCCGCAAAGGCATTGGAAAAAGGGACCAAACTCAAGGTTCCCGCCAGCAAACCGCTCTTTAAAAGTTCTCTTCTATTCATATTCTAATTTGTGATGTTGTTATTTTTATTGTTATTCAAAAGGTTCCTCTTCTTTTATGAAAAGCTTCCTTACTTCTCCTACATACAAAAAACTGAGCTCCTTCTAAAGGAACTCAGTTTGTAATAGGGTCTTTAGTTGTTGACTAGTTTCATAGATCCTTCACTGTATCTTTCTCCTACATTGGGGTATTTTTTGAGGATCGCATCAATGGTTTCCAGATCCGACGGAGAAAGTTCTATATTGGCTGCTGCAATATTTTCTTCAAGGTATCTGATTCTTTTGGTACCCGGAATCGGGATGATATCTTCCCCCTGATTCAACACCCAGGCTAAAGCCAGCTGAGTACCCTTCACTCCTTTTGATGCGGCGAAATCATTAATTTCATTGGCCAGTCTGATATTGTTCTCCATATATTCCTGCTGGTAGCGTGGTAATGATTTTCTGAAGTCATCATCACCAAAGTTCTGTGCTTCATGGATGTTGGCAAAAAGACCTCTGGCTAAAGGAGAATAAGGAACCAGTGTAATTCCAAGTTCTCTGATCGTGGGAAGAATCTCTTTTTCCACATCTTTGGTAAGGATTGAGTATTCTGACTGTAAAGCTGTAATGGGGTGAATCTTATTGGCTTTTCTGATCGATTCAGCGGAAGCTTCCGAAAGCCCTATATATTTTACTTTCCCGGCTTTTACCAGTTCTGCCATGGCTCCCACAGTTTCTTCAACCGGCACATTGGGATCAACTCTGTGCGCATAATACAAATCAATGGTATCTATTTTTAATCGTTGAAGGCTTAAGTCTACGGCCTTTCTGATCCATTCCGGCGAGCCGTCAAAATAAGTTCCCGGGGCCCCGCTGTGGCTGGCATGGCCATCTTTAAATCTGAATCCAAATTTCGTGGCTATGAAAATCTTATCCCTGTTCGGAACCAGGACTTTAGAAATAAGTTTTTCATTTTCTCCGTTGGCATACATATCTGCCGTATCCCAAAAATTAACTCCCAGATCTAATGCCCTGTGTAATGTATTGATACTTTCCTGCTCATCTGCAGGACCATAAGCAAAGCTCATTCCCATACATCCTAAACCTACAGCAGAAAGCTGCTCTCCTGTGTTTCCTAATTTTCTAAATTTCATGATGGTATTGTATTTTAATGTACAGGACAAAATTAGGACATGCAACCGGTATCTGTGATATAGAATTCAAACCAAGAATTATAAAATTCAAACAAGGTTCATTCTTATAGCATTGGGCGCTATTCCCGTTTGTTTTTTAAAGTAATTCGTAAAATAAGCGGGTTCTTCAAAACCCAGTCCATAGGCGATTTCAGCAATATTCCAGTCTGTATGTTTTAATAACGCGTGGGCCTCCTGAATCACTCTGGCGGTAATCTGCTGGCTGGTCGTTTTTCCGGTAATCTCTTTTACAGAACGGTTTAAGGAATTAACATGAATGGAAAGGCTCTGAGCATAATCGTTTGGTGTTTTTAATTTCAGAAAGACCTCCGGACTATCAATGGGGAACTGTCTTTCCAATAATTCCATAAATAATGAAGCCACTCTCTGGGAAGCATTTTGATAAGGTTCAAAAGTTTCTGCGGGATTCATTCTCATTGTTTCATGAATCATCAGATAAAGGTATGCTCTGAGTATATCGTATTTATGAACATAGTCCGACTGAATCTCATTCATCATTTTTATATAAATTTCAGAAAATATCTTCTGATGTTCTTCATCCGGAAAGAAAACGGGAGTTCCCCCGATTTTGAAAAGCGGAGAATCCTGGAGATTTCCCAAACGGCTGCCGTTCTGTAAAAACTGCTCCGTAAAAAGGCAGAACCATCCTTTCTGATCTTCTTCATCAGACTCCCAGGCATAGGGAATAATAGGATTTGAGAACAATAGTGCCGGCCGATCCACCTCGATCCATTTATCAGCATAGTGGAGCCTTCCTTTTCCTATAATCAGTGCAATTTTATAATAATCCCTTCTGCTGTAAGGAGCTACAGGAGAACAATGCTCTCTCGAAAACACATTGAAATGTCCCAGTCCATGCGGCCCCAGGCACTGTGGTCCGAGATTGGAAGCATTCCGCTCATAAAAACCTTGTAATGATTCGTTAGATTCCATATTTCAAAATTATAAAATTCAAACAAATCTACCTACAAAAATTATTTCAACAATCTCATCAAAAAATGGCTGACATTATGCCAGCCACTTAAAAGTGAATATATAGTTGATAATGGTCTAATCCCAATCATCGCCGTGTCCATGTCCATGACCGTTACGATGTTTGTTTTGCTTTTTGTAATATTTCTCCTGTTCTTTATAATATTTCTCCTGCTGCTTACGGTATTTCTTAAAATCGTTTTTTCTACCATATACAATCACAGGATTTTGTCCTCTATAATATTTCTTTTTAAATACTACATATTTTTCTCTTCCGAGAATTCTTTCCAGCTCTGAATACCGGTCTCCTCTCCACCTGCCCGGTTCTACTACATATACCCGGTTCCAGGAATTATAATCACGATATCTGTCGTTCAAGGCATATATCTGGTTGGCCTGTGTGGTAGAAAGTAACAGATCAGCGATTACAGTCTGCCAGTTAACATCTGAAATACTTCTCCGGTAATCATTATAATAATCGGACTGCGCATAGGTCAGGCTGAAAGTCCCGATCAAAAATGCTGTTAATAAAAATTTTTTCATTTCATTTTCCCCTTTTAAATTAAACATATTCAAATAGTCAATTAAAGTGCCAATTATTATCTGCAATTGCCAATATTTGTTAAGAAAAACCCTAAATACCTGATTATCTTTAAAATATCTTCTGTTTTAATAGAGAATCAGAAGGTTATTATGATTATTATCCACCCCATTTTCATGAGTAAACAGCTGTGTTTCCTATATATACTTAAATGCCGTTAGTTTGTAATAAGACTTTTCAATCTTTTTAATTATAAAATTCGTTAAGATTATCCAAATATGCTATTTCATATGATTTAAATTCGTAATTTTAAGGGAAAGATCGTTTTCTACGATTCTCCTTTTAAAGTCATTAATCAATCAAATCTCAATAATTATGGAAAATATAAAATTTAAAGTATCTCCATATCAGGACGAATTGCAGTTGTTCATTGACGATGAAAAAGTAGGCTATATGTCCATAGAAGTTGACGGGAGACTGCTGATTGTATATTATACCAAGCTGAATGAGGAACATGAAGGGCAGGGATATGCCAAGTTATTACTGGATGAGCTGGTACGCTATGCAGAGGAAAAAGATTTGCTTGTAGACCCGGAATGTGATTTTGTACGCCAGCAATTTGAAAATCACCCGGTACGATATAAGGACATCTGGCACGCCTGATCAGTCTTCCCACCAGACCCGGAACTTTTGATCTGATTGATTCAGATCCACCACCTCTCCGATCATCGGCGTAAGGATATCTAGGTTTTTTTCTTTTCCCAGACTTGTTATTTTCTGTAAAGGTTCATTCCAGGGATGAAGGGCCAGTGCAAATTTCGCTGCATGAACAGGGATAATATGCTTTGCATTGACATCAATACCTGCCTGAATCACCTCTTCAGGAAGTGTATGAATATATCTCCATGCTTCACCGTACTGCCCGTTCTCAAGAATGGCATAATCAAAAGGGCCATATTGCTCCCCTATTTTTTTAAAATGAGCATCATAGCCACTGTCTCCGCCTATGAAAATCTTTTGCGTGGAACTGATCAGTACGTAAGAGGTCCAAAGGGTATTATTCTGCTTAATTCTTCTTCCGGAA
Source organism: Chryseobacterium sp. (assembly GCF_022869225.1). Lineage (NCBI taxonomy): Bacteria > Pseudomonadati > Bacteroidota > Flavobacteriia > Flavobacteriales > Weeksellaceae > Chryseobacterium > Chryseobacterium sp. The sequence goes on from NZ_JALIHL010000001.1 coordinate 369,504, forward strand.
AAATGTCTTGCCGGAGTGAAAATGATTTTCAGGTTATTTTTCAATTCAATCTCTGTCCCCCATTCTTCTTCAATAAGCTTGCTTTCCGGATATCCCCATCTTTCCAAATGGGCGCCGACTCCCAATGGCAAGATAGCCATTCCCGTTCTGTCTTTAATTGACGTAACGGTGGGATAATCCAGGTGGTCAAAATGATCGTGGGTAATGACCAGGTAATCAATATCCGGAATATCTTCGGGTTTAAAAATATCCGCGCCTTTGAAAGCTTTATTAAAATATTTAAAAGGCGAACCATACAGGCTGAGTACCGGATCGATCAGAAAAGAAACCCCATCAGTCTGCAAATAATAGGATGAATGCCCCAGCCATACCAATACATCTTTATTTTTATCAATTTTTTTCAGATCCGTATGGATGGAAGGAATATCCTTCAGCGGTTTAAGCAGCGGATCTTTTTTACCTAAAAAAAAGTCATAGGTCACCTTCCACGTGTTATATCCTTCAGCAATAGAGGGAGTATAGCTGATATTCTGAAACTGTTTATTCTGGTACTGCCTGGATTGTCTGATCCGTTCCAACCGTTTTCCCTTAGGTACAGCCCCAAATGCCTTTCCATTGATCACGAACCAATAAACAGCAACCAGTAACAACCCCATTATAATAATCCAATACATCATTTACAAAAATAAACCCCAAATGTATTGACTTTTGTTTTTACATGAAAATATAACCGCAAAGCCAATCCTTTTTAACTAAATTTATAAGGTTTTTCTAAAAATTTATTATTCATTTTCGTGATGGTTAATTTAAATCTTTATATTTTAGCAGCTTAAAAAAACTCAAAGCACATTGAAAAATTATCCGGTAATATTTCTTTTAGTAATATTTTCGTCATGCTCATCAATCAAAAAACATAACGAAAAAAGCGCTTTACCTATTTCCCCGGAACACCTTAAAGAAGATGTAGACTATGCTTATACAAAGCTCCAGCAGATGCATCCGCAGCTTTATTGGTATATCCCCAAACAAAAACTTGATTATAAGTTTGACAGCCTTAAACAAACCATTACCGAGCCGCTTACTCCCCTTCAGTTTTATTTCAAGCTGCAGCCTGTCATTGCCAGCATCCGCGAGGGACACCTTTCATTGAGAATTCCCAGAAAGAAATTCACCAAAAAGGAGATTAAAAAATTTGAGCAGACCAAAGGGATGTTCAGCCGTTTTGAATATTATATCAACGGCAACCATATGTATATCATTGAGAATAAAGATTCTATTGCTGGTATAAAACCCGGAACTGAAATCCTGAAGATCAATGATATTGCTGTTTCAGATTATCTCAAAAAATACAGAAGCCTGATCAGCAGTGACGGCTACAACACCACTTTTCATTCCTATTTTCTGAAAGACCTGTTTTTTAACTTTTATACTGCGGAAAACGGCCTAGCTGATACAGCCACCATTGAAACACTTTATAAAGGTAAAAAATACACTTACACTTTAAGCAGAGAGTCCAAATCAGAAACTGATCTTGAAAAGGATAAGGAAATGAAAAAGAGGACGCAGGAAAAGAAAGTGAATGATTATGTTGCCGCCAGCAATTCTTACAACAGAACCTTTAAATTCCTGGATAAGGACAGCACCATTGCCTATATCAAAGTAAAAAGCTTTTCCAGAGACTATTCGGATCGATTTTACAAAGAAACCTTTGCTAAAATCAAAAAGGCAAAGTCTCCGTACCTCATCATTGATGTCCGTAACAACTACGGAGGTTCGCTTCATGAAATCAATAACCTGTATTCATATCTGACAGACCAGCCTTTTACACTTGTAAAGCCATCACAGGTTACCTCAAAAAATACGCCTTTAAGGACCAATTACTTCAGAAAAAGCACTCCTTTGGAGTATGCATTCAAAAGTATAGCCTATCCGGGATATTTTTTTGCCCAGGCCTTCAGTACTTACAAAAAGGATGGAAAGGTATTCTACAAAATGAAGGTAGATAAACCCACAAAACCTAAAAAGGAAGCTTTTGTCGGAAAAGTATTTGTCCTGATCAACGGAGGGAGCTTTTCTGCATCTTCGATCATTACGTCCAAACTTAAAAACGATAAAAGAGCCACCCTGGTAGGTGAAGAAACCGGAGGAGCCAATGACGGAACAGTCGCCGGATTTTACTCTTACCAGAAGCTTCCCAATACAAGGATCGGATTTCCTATCGGATTACTTCTCGTACAGCCTAATATTAACTTCCGGGATGATAAAAAGGGAGTAACTCCCCATGTGACCATCAGTGAAACGATGAAGGATATTCTTGATAAAAAAGATCCGCAGCTGGACTGGATTAAAAATGAAATTGCCAAAGAAAAGAGAAATTTTCACAATTGATTTTTTTAAATATTGCTTGTGGATCTGTAAGGTCCTTTCTATTTAAAAAGGTTGCTACAGGTATTTTGCAAAAGAAAAACCCAACAGAATATCTGTCAGGCTCTCATTGTGTGTTTTTTTAAAAATATTAGTCAATAGCTATTTTTTTAAATAGTATTTACCCCGAAATAATAATTTTGTTCAGTTAGTAGAAAAAAAACAAAATTGTTACATGGTTTTATTCAAAAAATGCCGGAAAATTTTCCGGCATCTGTTTTATCTTGTATAATGGAGACATTTTAACGCCCCTATCTTATCTAATTCAACCGGTTTAACGCCCTTTGAAGCGTACTGATATCAATGAAACCCAATTTGGCCCCGATCATGATGAATACAAAAAGAACAAGGGTTAAAAATAAAATAATAAACACGTACATCGACACAAACCATATAATTGTATTCAGGATATTTCCTTTAATCCCCATCCTATTGATGAAAAATTTCTGTGAACGCTCAAACCAGGATTTTTTCTTCCTTTTTGTTTTTGGGGCAGCTTCAATCCCGTTAAGCTCATCTACCAGCTGTACCACATCTTCTATATATCTGCCGTACATATAATAAATCCAGTATTTAATAATAAAGACGACTAATAAAAGGGTGATAAGAAAACTCGTCCCGAAAATAGCCAGGTTATATTCCATATCAAACTGGAAATTGATCTTGATCAGGGAGAGAAGAAATGCCAGCGGAATGTAGGAAATATAATATGAAATATAAATTTCCTTTGAGATCAAAAGCTGGGTTTTAAGATTAAAAAGATCATAATTCGTATTGATGCTGTTTTTCTCAAGCAATTTATACAGTTTCAGAAAACGCGAATAGAAATAGATCATAAAAGCGAGTGTCAGAATCGTGACAAAGGCAGATATCGTTTTTATATTGGAATCCAAAGAAGTAAAAGGAAAACCGGAAAGAAGCATGGGCAAGGTAAAGACCATCAGCCAAAATTCAGTTTTCATATTGATTTTCAACATCTGCAGCGGAGAATGAATCTCACGCTGTTTTTCCAGAGAAACCTCAGGAGGTTCCTGGCCATTGTCTTTATTCCAAAGTTCTTTAATGTTTTCTAGCTCCATGTTCTTATCTTTTAATTTGAGCCCGTTCTTTTCTCAATGATCTCTTTCAGCTTTGTTTTTGCCCTGTTAAGTTTTACGCGTGCATTAACTTCTGTAATTCCTAACTGATGTGCTATTTCTTTTCCGGAAAAGTCTTCCAGGAAGAAAAAGACCAGGGCCTTGTCAATAGGACTCAACTGGTGGATGGCCTCATACATCAGCTTCATATTATTGTCATCCACATCATTGTAAGGCTCGTGCTGGGCACGCAATGCGTCAATATCTTGACTCTGTATAAAACTACGTTTTTTTTCACTTCGCAGAAATACGATCGCAGTATTCAATGCGGTTCTGTACAGCCATGTTGAGAAATCACTCCTCTTCTGAAAATCCCCATACGATTTCCAGGCCTGATAAATAATCTCCTGATAGAGATCATTCTGGTCGTCCTTATTATCCATATACATTTTAGAGATCTTGAAAATAACACCTTTATGCTTTTCAATTTTCTCCAAAAATTCTTTTTCCGATGAAGACATGATTCACAAACTAATCCATAAAGTAACATTTTCACAAAAATGAAACTCTGTTTTAACACAAAAACTAAAATTCCAGGCATTAATTTAAAAAATCCTTAAAAAATAAAGAAGTTTTTTAAGGATTTTTATTTTATGTTAAATAAGGAGTGAAATTCAACTAGAAAATATAATCTGTACTTAAAAAGTTGGAATCGTGATCCCTAACAATGGTATTTAATAATTCTTTATTGGATTCTGTCAGTTTTGCGGCTACCAGGGATCTTATCGAAAACGAACGGAGCGCATCGAAAACGGAAAGCGTTCCTTCGGCACTGTCTTTTCTTCCGGTAAAAGGAAAAACATCCGGTCCGCGCTGTGCCTGGCAGTTGATATTGACCCGGCTTACAAGATTGACAAATGAATCAATCAGTTTTGCAACTTCCTCCGGATCTTCACTGAAAATACTCACCTGCATTCCATGAGAAGCATTTACCTGATAATCTATCGGCTCTTCGATATCTTCAAACGGCACCACAGGAATCACCGGTCCAAACTGCTCTTCATGATACAGTTTCATGTCACTGTTTACGGGATAAACAACAGCCGGGAATACAAAAGATTCCTCCGTATATCCTCCATCTTTATTTAAAACGGCTGCCCCTTTCATCAATGCATCATCGATACATTCTTTTAAATAAGGAGGTTTATTGACTTCAGGAAGCGGGGTTACTTTCACGTCTTTTTCCCATGGCAACCCAGCTTTTAGGGCCGAAACGGCTTCACTCAGTTTTTCCGTAAATTCTAAAGCAATTTCTTTCTGAACGAATATCAGTTTCAGTGCCGTACAACGCTGCCCGTTAAAAGAAAGCGCTCCCAAAATACATTCACTCACCGCTACATCCAGATCTGCATTTTTGGTAACAACCGCTGCATTCTTAGCATCCAGGCTCAGAATCGCTCTCAGGCGGTTCACTTTCGGATGCAGCTTTTTAAGTCCGTTCGCTACTTTACTTGATCCAATGAAAGCCAGTACATTCACTTTCCCGCTTTCCATGATTGGGGTAATGATCTCTGACCCTTTTCCATACAAGGTATTGACAGTTCCTTTCGGGAAAGCTTCCTTAAAGGCATTCAATAAAGGATAATGAGCCAGTACACCATGTTTCGGAAGCTTGAATAAAATGGTATTTCCCATAATGAGTGCCGGAATCAGCGTAGTAAAAATTTCATTCAAAGGATAATTGAAAGGCCCCATACTTAAAACCACCCCAAGCGGAGCTCTCCGGATCTGGGCAATGGTTCCTTCTGCCTGCTGAAAACGGGAAGATTCCCTGTCCAGATCCTTCAACGCATCAATGGTTTGGTTGATATAATCTACTGTACGGTCAAACTCCTTGGTAGAATCAGCCAATGTTTTCCCGATCTCCCACATCAGTAATTTAATGATCAGGTCCCGCTGCTGGATCATCAGATACACAAATTTCTGCATGCATTTGATTCTTCCTTCCACAGACATGGTCGGCCATTCTCCCAGCCCGTTATCATAGGCTTTTACACACGCTTCAAGAACTTCCATGGCTTCATTGGGACCTATATTCGGGATGCTTCCCAGCAGCTTTCTTTCCAATCCGTTTTCTGTGGGAATACATACGGGTGAATAGATTTCGGTGACATCCCCGTTCCATTCTACCAGTTCTCCGTTTAAAAGATAGGTTCTTTGGTGAATAACGGGAACTTTATATTCTTCCGGAATTTCATTTTCACTTTTAAAAATATCATGAAATGATGCTGTGTTGATCGAATTCATATTGTAATGTTTAATAATTTGAAACTTTTGAAGAATAAAGGTAGATGTAAAAATTGATTTTAAGAATAGTGATTTAATAGATTTGCTCTATTTAAAAGCTTTTTGAATACAATTTAATCCGGCCAACTGAAAAAAAGAATAATTTTGTTCAAAATAAATTTTCAATGTTTTCAAAAATAGTTTTCAGTACCTTATTCTTTCTATCAGCATTTGGGTTTGCCCAAAATACGAAAGCAGCCAATACGGTTTTGATGAAAGGACAACCTGTACGTACGTATTCCAAATTACCGGCGGTAAATAAACCGGCTCCTAAGTTTACGCTTACGGATGTTAATATGAATGACCAGACTTTAGATTCTTACAAAGGAAGGTATGTCATCTTAAATATCTTTCCAAGTGTGGACACAGGAGTGTGCTCAGCATCCGTACATCATTTCAATGAAGATGCCGCAAACCTTCCCAATACGGTGGTTCTTTGTATCTCCAAAGATCTGCCTTTCGCTCAAAAAAGGTTTTGTGGTGCCGAAGGCATTAACAATGTTGTCATGCTTTCGGATTTCCGTTCCGATTTCGGATGGAACTATGGTGTAGAAATGATAGATTCTCCTATGAAAGGACTTCTCAGCAGAGCTGTTGTGGTAATCGATCCTTCGGGAAAAATCATTTACGAAGAGCAGGTGGCTGATATTTCACAGGAACCTAATTATGAAGCGGCTATTGCGGCTGTAAAACAGTAAGCTCTCTTACTTTTTACATTAAACCATTAAGGAGATTTAAATAATTAAGAATAATAAGATGAAGCGTTAGCCCCTTAAAACATCTTTGGTGTTTCTCTTAATCTACCTTCACAACTTCAATATTCTTAATGGTTAAAAAAATAAAACTCAGCACTTAGCTGAGTTTTTTTGTTAAATACCTAAAGGTTTTTCAAACGCTTAATATCTGTTGAGCTTCCTACGGAATGACAAAGAGAACATAGAAAGTTCATCTGATTGTGCAGTTAATGCAGATCTTTAAAGAACGTTTAAAGTTAAACGATGTCTGTCATTCAGAACCAAACAAAGTGAAGCGTGGAATCTAAAATCTTCCAGTGAAGTTTTTTACAGAATAATAATGAGTGCTTGTTTTTTTAAAATACAATAACATCATAATAGCGTCGGGCTTTAGCCCGATATTAAAAAGATAAATACATCAGGCTTTAGCCAAAACTTAATTTTAAATTTCGGCTAAAGCCAATTACATTATACTCAAAAGAAAACGGGCTAAAGCCCGTTCCTATTGATCGTTCCTATTGATGTTTAAATATCTTTCTTATTTTATTCTGAACTAAAATTGTTTAAGATTCTAGCAGCACCGCTCCATCTTTCAAAATCATATACTCCTGCCCTACTTCCTCTGAAACGTTTTTCAGATCATTTTCATCAAACACCTGAGGAATATAGCATTTCTCATGCGCAAACAATCCGTAATGGATCGGCACCAGCTTTTTGGCATGTAAAAGATGGGCTGCTGCAAAAGCTTCTTTCAGATTGAGGGAAGCGGGAACCGGGCTGTATTCCAATCCGATGATCTCAAAATTGACAACGACACCGTTTACCGGTAAAAATGCATAATCGATGTTGGGATTTTCTTTTCCGAGCTTCCAGAATTGGTTGTGCCAGATCGTATCTCCGCCATGAAAGATTTTTGTGGTTCCGTCATCTACGATCCATGAAGATTGTATTTCTCCCACTCCATCCATCGCAAATACAGGTTTGAAGGTAATATTATTTTCTGTGAAGGTTTCGTTCAGATCCAGGACAATCATTTCTACATCATCTAAAAGCTTTTTTACAACAGGTTCCAGCCCTGAATAGACGATCAGTTTTCCGTCTTTCTTTAAGCATTTCGGGATCACTCCTTTATCAAAATGATCGAGATGCAGATGGGTAAACAGGATGTAATCTGCCTGTACATGATCTGAGAATGCTATAAGATTCTCCACAGCATCGCCCAAAACAGGTTTATAATAAGAGAAATCTTCTACCGCATCTATTAAGATGGTTTTGTGGTGGGAAGTGAGGCGGATACCTGCCCAGTTTAATTTTTGTATTTCCATATTCTTTTTTCAACAAAGGAAAAGACTTATGGAAGGCAAGACAATAAACAAAAGATAATTAATGAAGGATGGAAAGGATGGGAGCCTGGAGATGGAAGATGGAAGGTATGGAGGTGATAGAACAGCTATACTTCTTTTTGATTTTAAATAATTTACTCATTATGAAAACTTACAGAAAATATGGGTCCGGAAGTAACTTCCTGCTTCCTGCTCCCCTCTTCCAGCCTCAAAAAACCCTTTTCCTGATCTTCTGCTTAAAGAGATAGACGCAGTCCCGATATTACGGAGGTTACAGAACAACTCTCCCTCAGCCTTTAAATTTTAGACGATTTATTAATGATAAAAACCTACAGAAACTTTAGGTCCGAAATTAACTTCCTGCTTCCTGCTCCCCTCTTCCAGCCTCAAAAAATCCTTTTCCTGATCCTGCTTAATGAGATAGGCGTAATCCCGATATTATGGAGGTGACAGAACAATTCTCCCTCAGTCTTATTAATTTTAAACGGTTTATTAATGATAAAAACCTACAGAATTTAAAGGTCCGGAAGTAACTTCCAGCTTCCTGCTCCCCTCTTCCAGCCTCAAAAAATCCTTTTCCTGATCTTGCTTAATGAGATAAGCGTAATCCCGATATTATGTTACAGAACAATTCTCCCTCAGCCTTATTAATGATGAAAACCTACAGAATTTAAAGGTCCGGAAGTAACTTCCAGCTTCCTGCTCCCTTCTTCCAACCTCAAAAAACCCTTTTCCTGATCCTGCTTAATGAGATAAGCGTAATCCCGATATTACGGAGGTGACAGAACAACTGTCCCTCAGCCTTTAAATTTTAGACGATTTATTAATGATGAAAACCTACAGAAACTTTAGGTCCGGAAGTAACTTCCAGCTTCCAGCTCCCCTCTTCCAGCCTCAAAAAACCCTTTTCCTGATCCTGCTTAATGAGATAGGTGTGATGCCGATATAAGAGGCAAGGTATTTCAGAGGAATATTCTGAATATAATGAGGTTTGTTCTTCAGCAGATATTCATAAAGATCCTGCGGAGTGTTTTTCAGTAAAAGCATTTCCCGCTTCATCGCCGCATTCAGCTTTCTGCTCAGATAGTAATTCTGTACAAAACGGCAGTGCGGATTTACAGCAAATATGTCTTTCACCTCATCCAGGGTAATTTCCCATGCCAATCCGCTGTTTATGGCTTCATATAAGGCATCAGAGTTTTTTTCAACGGTAAAAATATCACCCGGAAAATAAAATTCTGCAGATATTTCGGTATCAATATCCGAAGTTGTATTGAGATAAAATTTCCGGACCAGCCCGTCTTCAACGAGATAGGCTTTATGGTCCGGAAATCTGTTTTTCTTTGAAAATTCAACCTTGGCAAATTTCTCCCATACAGGATCACTATCCTCTACATTAAGATGTGAAAACAGTTTTTTGTTGATTGTTGCCAAGGTTCAATGATTATGATTTACAGTAAATTTTCATCGACAAGGTTCGGAAGGGTCACTTTTAACTTCGGTTCCGCTTCCATAGCTCTTTTAATAGCGAAAATAGCGCCTTCGTTTCTGGCCCAGCTTCTTCTTGAGATTCCGTTATTTACGTCCCAGAACAGCATAGATTTCAGCCTTCTGTCTGCATCATCGCTTCCATCCAGCAGCATCCCGAAACCTCCGTTGATCACTTCTCCCCAGCCTACTCCGCCTCCATTGTGGATGGACACCCAGGTTGCACCGCGGAAGCTGTCACCAATCACATTGTGAATCGCCATATCCGCTGTAAATCTCGATCCGTCATAGATATTGGAAGTTTCTCTGTATGGAGAATCTGTTCCTGAAACATCGTGGTGGTCTCTTCCTAATACTACAGGTCCGATTTCTCCGTTTTTAATTGCTTTATTGAAAGCTTCGGCAATTTTCATCCTTCCTTCCGCATCAGCATACAAAATTCTCGCCTGGGAACCTACCACCAGTTTATTTTCCTGGGCTCCCTTGATCCATTGGATATTGTCTTTCATCTGCTGCTGGATCTCTTCCGGAGCATTTTTGATCATTTCTTCCAATACTGCACACGCTATATCATCTGTTTTCTGAAGATCCTCCGGGTTACTGCTGGTACATACCCAACGGAACGGCCCGAAACCGTAGTCAAAACACATTGGTCCCATAATATCCTGAACATAACTTGGATATTTGAATTCCCTTCCCAATGTCGGATTTTCAGCCATTACATCTGCTCCGGCTCTGGAAGCTTCCAGTAAGAAAGCATTTCCGTAATCAAAGAAATACGTTCCTTTCTTTGTATGCTTATTGATAGCTGCCGCATGTCTCTTTAAAGTTTCCTGTACTTTCTCTTTGAACAGTTCAGGATCTTCAGCCATCATTCTGTTTGATTCCTCAAAACTTTGTCCCACCGGATAATATCCGCCGGCCCATGGATTATGAAGAGACGTCTGATCTGAACCGATATCGATTCTTAAATCGTCCTGGTCAAATTTTTCCCAAACTTCAACAATATTTCCAAGGTAAGCCAAAGAAACCGTTTCTTTATTTTCCTGAGCTTCCCTCACTCTCTTTACCAATGCATCAAGGTCTTCATGAATTTCATTCACCCATTTCTGATCATGACGTATTTTGGTGATCTTAGGGTTCACTTCCGCACATACGGTAACACAGCCTGCGATATTTCCAGCTTTTGGCTGAGCACCGCTCATTCCTCCTAACCCGGAAGTCACAAAAAGACCTCCTTTCGGCTCTTTTTCAATTTTTCTGAATGCATTCAAAACGGTAATGGTTGTTCCATGCACAATTCCCTGAGGGCCAATATACATATAACTGCCTGCCGTCATCTGACCATACTGGGTCACACCAAGTGCATTGAATTTTTCCCAATCATCCGGTTTGGAGTAGTTGGGAATCATCATTCCATTCGTCACCACTACCCTCGGAGCATCTTTATGTGAAGGAAACAATCCCATCGGATGCCCTGAATACATTACTAAAGTCTGCTCATCTGTCATTTCAGACAAATACTTCATGGTCAGAAGGTACTGTGCCCAGTTTGAGAAAACCGCCCCATTTCCACCGTAAGTGATCAGTTCATGAGGGTGCTGCGCCACGGCATAATCCAGGTTATTCTGGATCATCAGCATAATCGCTTTGGCCTGCTCAGATTTTCCGGGATACTCTGCAATCGGTCTCGCCTTCATTTCGTAATCCGGACGGAAACGATACATATAAATCCTTCCGTAATCTTCCAATTCCTGCTTAAATTCAGGAAGTAATTCCGCATGAAACTGAGGCTCAAAATAACGTAAAGCATTCCTCAATGCCAGTTTTTTCTCCTCCTCCCCTAAAATCTCCTTTCGTTTCGGAGCGTGGTTGATATTGCTTTCGTATGGTTTTGCCTGTGGTAAGCGGCCTGGTATGCCTTGCTGTATTTGTTCCTGAAAAGTCATATTGCTATTTAAAGTTCTATGTTTAAACAATTTTTAAAGTTTTAAAGATATTCAAATTAGGAAATATAGGCAAGGGGAAAAGGCAAAAGCGAAGGCGCAGAATAGTAAAAAGGGAAATTTGCAGTTTCGGTTATTTGCCTTTTTGCAAAAATCAATGCTAATTTTATTTTAAACATTATATTTGAATAGACACACCTGAATTCCCCTCCCTTGGAGGGGTGGATTCCAAAGTGATAAACTTTGGAAGACGGGGTGGTTAAAAACACAATCATGAAAGAAATCCTTACCACCATCAATGGAATTCCTATCTACAGGAATTTCGTAGAAAACCTTCCCTACAGTCCTTATTTAAAAGTATTATTAAAAGAAAAGCGCAAAGCCCGGATTTTGGGTGAAGTGATTTTCTGGAAGAAGGTTCGTGCAAAAACTTTTCATAAGATTGATTTCGACAGACAGAGGATTATTGGAAATTATATTGTTGATTTTTATGTAAAAACTTTAGGGCTTATCATTGAGATTGACGGTTCAAGTTATGATGAGAAAGAAGTATATGATGGGATAAGGGAGAAATATCTTGAGTCTCTTGGACTACTGGTTTTCAGAATTAGTGATTTTGATGTGAGGAATAATCTGAGTGCGGTGATGAAGGAGTTGGAGGATTTTATTATACTACACTATGGAAATACCTCGTCTTCAAAAATTCTTTAAATTTTTGAATCCTCCCCTCCAAAGGAAGTCGTTATCCAGCATAAAAAAACCTCACTGAAATTCAGCAAGGCTAGTATATGAGGTATTCAAAGTTTAAGTTAAAACATCTTCATTTTCTTCTTCGTGATCATCTTCATTATCGCTGAGGCTCCAATAATTGTTTTCCTCATCCTCCGCTCCTATATCTTCCATTTCATCGTCCTCTTCTGCTCCCGGAATGTCCAGCCCTTTATCTATTTTATCATCCTCAGTTTCTTCATTTAAAATAGGGTTTCCATCTCCATCAAGCGGAATATGCTTTTCTCTTTTAAATATATCTTCGTTGGGGTCATAATTCATACTTTCCAACCTTCTGTTCTGTTCATTACTATTATTTTCCGGTGCCATGATGTTTAGGTTTTAATGTTAGGATACTAAGAACAAAAATAATTCCAACTTGTTATAAAGTAGGGGAATATATTTCAGGATTTGCACAATGCGGCATTCTTTGCCCCTTACTAAAGGCTGTAATATTTTCTGCTGCCAGCTTTGCCATTCCATTTCGGGCTTCAATGGTCGCTGAACCGATATGAGGCAGTACGCAAACACTCGAAAGTTCTAAGATAGGATCGTCCTTCATCATAGGTTCAGGATTGGTCACATCAAGGCCTGCGCCCCAAATCTGTTTTTTTACCAGTGCATGATACAGATCCTTCTGATGGTGGAAGCCTCCTCTTGCCGTGTTGATAAAAATAGCATTGGTCTTCATCTGTTCAAATACCTCATGATTAAAAAGCTCTTGATGCTCCGGGGTAAAATTAGCATGAACGCTTAATACATCTGAATTTTTAATCAGTTCTTCAAAAGAGACATAGGTGGCTCCCAATTCTTTTTCCGCTTCACCATTAGGATGACGGTTATGATAGATAATCTTCATATCAAAAGCTTTTTGAGATTTTTCAGCCATTTCAAAACCGATTCTTCCCAATCCGAAAATCCCCAGTGTCTTCCCGTAAAGTTCCTGGCCCAAGGCATGTAAAGGATCGAAAGCGCCCCAGTTCCCTTCTTTTACTTTTTGGAAATTATAGCTGGCTCTTCTTGCTACGGCCTGCATCAACAGAAAAGCGACATCAGAAGTAGCTTTGCTCAAAACATCCGGAGTATTGCCGATCGGAATATTCCTCTGGCTGGCTTCTTTAATATCTACATGATCAAAGCCTACCGAATACAGGGCAATCGCTTTAATGCTGGGGCAGGCTTCAAAAAACCCTTTATTATATTTAAAATCATTTCCTATACTTAAAATAGCATCTGCATTCTGGCAGTACTTCAGCCATTCTTCATGAGAAAGGTTTTCATGTTGAGGAAATATGATTTCCAGTCCTTCTTCTTCCAATATTTTGATCCCGGTTTCAGGAATCCTTTTGTTTATAAAAACTTTCATTGTATCATTATTGGTTTGAATAAAAAAACCTTACTCTGTAAAAAGCAAGGTTATTTAACTTTAATATTAAAAACTATTTCTTTTCATCCGTATGTTTTTTATTGTTCTCCCAGGCTTCGGAAGCCATCTCCTGAATCTCTTCCCAAACTTCTTTTGCAGACTTCTGGGCGTGGCTCATAAACCCTTGTTTGGTCGCTTCCTGGTTCTTTCCTTTCATCTCGTTGATATAATCTTTGACCTGCTGGGAATAGCTTTCTACACTATATCCCGGATTATTATGCAGATTCTTCTGAACATTACTGAAATCATGTGATGACTTGAATCTATTCGTATCCATAATAATTATATTTTAATGATTAGGTTCTAAACGAATCCAATTTTCATTCCGAAACAGGTTAAAAAATTTTAAATTTTGGCTAAAGATTCATAAGATTCTCTATAAAAAAAAACGGACTCAGTCCGTTTATATTGATCAGATTAATTGTATAAAAGCACTGGTGTTTGAGACCTGCGCGTCTACCAATTCCGTTACTATTTACTGATTGGTACTTCCGAGCATCGGAACAAATTTGTACGCTCCAAATTCTTCTTTTTCAAATTCTGTAGGGCCTACTTTTGTAAATCTGTACAATACCTGTTCATCTGTGGGTCCTAATGGGATCACCATTTTTCCACCTACTTTCAGCTGCTTTAATAATTCAGTCGGTAAAGCGGATGCTCCACAGGTTACAATAATTTTGTCAAAAGGGGCAAAAGTCGGAAGTCCTGCAAAGCCATCTCCAAAACTTTGGAATTTGGGGAACAAATGAAGTTCCCTTAATTTGTTTTTTGAGAAATCGAAAAGATCCTTCTGTCTTTCTACTGTATACACCAAAGCTTTCATCGCCAGTAAAACAGCTGTCTGATATCCACATCCTGTTCCGATCTCCAGTACTTTTTCACCTGCCTTTACCTGCAGCAGCTCAGACTGCTCTGCTACCGTTGAAGGATGGGAAATAGTCTGATGCGCCAAAATAGGGAAAGCCCTGTCTTCATAGGCAAAATCTTCAAAGATGCTCTCGATGAAAAGGTGTCTCGGAACTTCACTCATTGCCTGAAGTACGTTTTCATCCGAAATTCCAATCCTCTGTCGGAGATAATCCACTAAAATCTTTCTTTTTCCTTTATGTACAAACGAATCCTGCATTTGACAAAAGTAATAAATTAGAAATTAGATTGCAGCGATTAGAGGAAAGAATTATCCACAAAAAACCAATTTCTGACTTCTACAATCTAACTTCTTTCTTATCTTTACAAAAATTTAATACAGCTATGTTAAAAGCAGGTTTGGTAGGTGCCGGACACTTGGGAAAAATACATTTAAGACTTCTTAATCAATCTGATCGATATGAATTTGTAGGTTTCCATGATAAAGATGTTGAAAACGGGAAAAAATTAGAGGCCGAATTCGGATATAAATATTTTGAAAATTTTGATGAACTTCTTGGCCAGATTGATATGCTGGACATTGTAACGCCAACGGTTTATCATTATGACTATGCTTTAAAAGCGATCGAAAAAGGACTGCATTTTTTCATTGAAAAACCGGTGACCCAAACTCTTGAGCAGGCCCAGGAAATTTTACGGCTATGCCAGGAAAATGGGATCAAGGCGCAGGTAGGGCATGTGGAAAGATATAATCCGGCCTTTATTGCCACCAAGGAATATATCAATAACCCGATGTTCATTGAAATTCACAGGCTGGCGGAGTTCAATCCTCGCGGTACAGATGTTTCCGTGGTATTGGACCTTATGATCCACGATCTGGATATTCTATTGAGTATGGCCAGATCCAAGGTAAAAAATATTCATGCAAGCGGAGTTTGTGTGGTCAGCAAGACACCGGACATTGCCAATGCCAGAATAGAGTTTGAAAACGGATGCGTGGCTAACCTTACCACTTCCAGAATTTCTATGAAGGCGATGAGAAAAAGCAGATTCTTCCAGAAGGACGCTTATATATCTGTTGATTTCCTGGAGAAAAAAGCGGAAGTGATCAGAATGAAAGATGCTCCTGAAAATCCTACCCCATTTGATATGATCATCGAAAATGCTGATGGTGAGAAGAACCAGATCCTTTTTGAATATCCGAACATTGAACCGAACAATGCGATTTTAGATGAATTGAATTCTTTCGCCGATGCGATCACAGATGATAAAAATGTGGAGGTTTCCCTTGAAGATGGCACCGAAGCATTAAAGGTCGCTTTGGAGATCATGAAACTGATCAGTTAAAATGAAAATAAAGTCTGCGCTCTTTTCTTTAGCAGCAATACTTACAGTGCTATCTTGTAATCAGAATAAAAAGGGTTACGAGATAGATTGTAATGTTGAAAAAAAGCAGGCTCAGAATGAATTTAACTATAAAAATTATACCTGGACCATTTTCTCAGGTTTAGGGTATGGCTATCTCGGCGAGGAAGAGTTTAAAAAACTTCTGAAAGCATGATATCAATACCAAAGAAGTGCTTACTTCCTGTCTCCGGCTTCCCAATGATCAGCATGAAAATTGTGGCGACATTGAAATGAACCGGCTTACTAAAAAAAGTTTGGGAAAAATTTCATTGATTCTCTCCGTTACATTGCAAAACAGGATTTTGTAAAGGCTCACCCAGCGAAGTTTTTTCCTTTGAACAATGCGATCAGCTTTCACGGTATCCCAATTCTACCATAGACCATCAGTCTGAGAAAATTGATGCGGACTATTTTGCCAGTGTCCTGCTCCCAAGGAATATAGCAGAAAGAATGAAGAGTATCATTCTTATACTTCCGCCAGCTTTGTTATACTAAAAACGGAGAAATTAAAGATTTATCAATAGAAAGTCAGTTTCAAAACAAAAAAAACAATATATTTGAAAAACAATTCAATAAACAATTGAAAGATTTTGTTTTACATGTTCAATGGATCCCTGGCAAAATAAACGGTGTAAGCGTAGATTCCTATTATGACGTTACGATTCATTATGATGAAACTCCAAAATAATCCCTATTACTAAATAATTACAACAACTATGAAAAGAGCCGTTCTATTATCCGCTTTATTATTGTCTCAATTTGGGACATCACAATTATTAACAACTTCAGGACAAAAGATCATTAATGATAAAGGGGAAAACATCCAGCTGAGAGGCCTTGGTTTAGGCGGATGGATGCTTCAGGAAGGGTATATGCTGAAAACAGCTGATTTTGCAGGCCCTCAGTATAAGATCAAGGAAAAGATTGCTGAACTTATCGGTGAAGACGGAATGAATGAATTCTACAAAGCCTATCTTGCTAACGGAATAACCAAACAGGACATTGATTTTTTAGCAAAAGCAGGATTTAACTCGATCAGGCTTCCCATGCATTACAACCTCTATACGCTTCCTATCGAAAAAGAACCGGTAAAAGGCCAGAATACCTGGCTGGAAGAAGGTTTTAAAATGACGGATGATCTTCTTCAATGGTGTGCCGATAATAAAATATATCTGATATTGGATCTTCATGCAGCTCCGGGCGGTCAGGGAAATGATGTTAACATCTCTGATCATGATAAATCCAAACCGTCATTATGGGAGAACGAAGACAATCAGAAAAAAACGATAGCACTTTGGAAAAAACTGGCCCAAAGGTATAAAGACAGCCCATGGATAGGTGGCTATGATCTAATTAATGAACCTAATATCAATTTTACAGGAAAAAATCCAAACGGAACAGATGAAATGTCAAATGCCCCTCTGTGGAAACTTCAGAAGGATATTACTGCAGCCATCAGGGAGGTAGATCAGAAGCACATCATCTTTATCGAAGGAAACGGCTGGGGTAATAACTATAACGGGCTGATTCCTATCTGGGATCATAATATGGCCTTCAGTTTCCATAAATACTGGAATTATAATGATGACCAAACCATAAAAGCAGCTCTGGATCTGCGAGAAAAACACAATATGCCGATCTGGCTCGGAGAAACAGGAGAAAATTCAAATGTCTGGTTTACAGAGCTGATTCAATTGTTGGATAAACACAATATTGGTTATGCATTCTGGCCCATGAAAAAGATCGATAATATTGCAGGAATTACCAATGTTAAAACCACTCCTGCATACGAAAAGCTATTGGATTACTGGAAAAACGGAGGCGAAAAACCGACCAAAGAATACGCTAAGAAAGCTTTAATGCAGATTGCTGATCATTATAAATTTAGCAGTGTGGAAATTAAAAATGATGTTATTGATGCGATGTTCAGACAGGTAACGGATGCTTCTACAAAACCGTTTAAAAACCATTGGGTTCCAGGAAGAGTATTTGCTACAGAGTATGATCTGGGAAGAATGGGCTCTGCTTACCTGGATAAGGATTTCATCAATCTATGGGTAAGTGATCCGGCTAAAAGATCAGAATGGAATTCCGGCCAGCAGATGAGAAATGACGGCGTAGACCTCTATAAATGTAATGATAAGATCACGAATCAGTATTATGTAGGAAAAACAGAATCCGGAGAATGGCTTCAGTATACCATCTATTCCAAAGGAGATAAAAATTATACCGCTGATATCAGATATGCTGCTGCCAATGATTCTAAAATAAGAATTGAAACAGAATCCGGAAAAGTTTTAGCAGGCGTATCACTACCTTCTACCGGCGGAAATGAAAACTGGAAGACTATTCCGGTAAAAAATATTCCTCTGAAAAAAGGAGAAAACAAAATCAGGATCGTTTTTGAAAATGATGGGGCGAACCTGAATTATTTTGAAGTAAAATAGTAATAATTATCTTAAATTGCAGATCCCTTTTAGTCTTTAAAAGGGATCTTTTTAATTCCGGCATTATGAAAAAAACAGCATTCATTTTTCTTCTCATTTCAGCATTTATATCGGCACAAAAAACAGGATTGAGCCAAAAGATCAGTACAATTACCAAGGGTAAAAATGCTACGGTAGGAGTTTCTGTTTCAGGCTTTGAGAATAAATTCACGTATGATCAGTTCGGGGATCAGAAATTTCCGATGCAGAGTGTTTTTAAGTTTCATATTGCTGCTGCTGTTCTTCATCTTGTAGATCAGGGCACACTTTCATTAGATCAGAAAGTCTTACTGAATCAATCTAATTTATTGAAAAACACCTGGTCACCCCTTCGCGACAAATATCCCGAAGGAAATGTTGAAGTTCCATTAAGTGAGATCATTGAATATACCGTTGCCAAAAGTGATAATAATGGCTGTGATATCCTTCTCAAGCTGTTGGGTGGTACTCAGACCGTTCAAAAATTAATGGATTCAAAAGGCGTAAAAGGCTTTCAGATCAAATATAATGAGGAAGCCATGCATAAAGACTGGAATGTTCAATATGAAAATTACAGCACCCCAAAATCAGCCGTTGATGTCCTGAAAAAGCTGTATGACGGAAAATTGGTCTCAAAGAAATCTACAGATTATCTGATGAAAGTGATGCGGTCTACCTCAACAGGACTAAACAAAATGGTGGAACAACTTCCCAAAAACACTCCTGTGGCAAGAAAAACGGGAGCTTCCGGAAAAAATAAAGAGGGTTTGACAGGGGCCGAAAATGAAATAGGAATCATCACCTTACCGAATGGCAAGCATTACGCATTAGCTGTATTTGTCAGTAATTCAATGGAAACGGATGCGGTAAACTGCAAGGTGATTTCGGATATTTCAAAGGCGGTCTGGGATTATTTTAATAAATAAAATTTTAAGCTTAATTTTAGAGCAGAGAATTCGATTGATTCTCTGAAGTCATCATTATGAAAAAAGTACTATTAGCAGCGGCTTTATTTTGCTTCACTTTCTTCTTTTCGCAGAAGAATCAAAACTATTTACAGATCGGCTATGCAAGCATTTGCTGCGGACCTCCTTCTGAAAAACCAGTCATTACCTATCTGAAAGAGTTTAAGAAAAAAAATCAGATCAGAAACCTCGAAATATTGGTCCAAAGAGGCTTGGGAAGAGAAGGAGAGTTTAATCTGTACGTGGGTACTGACCACCTTACCCAAAACCAGCGAAGCCGGCTTAAACGAGGTATTTCAGCAATTGTTTCCAACCAAAATAATAAGAGGGAGCAAAACAGCAGCGGGCTTGTCAATTTTGATTCGGCCACTGTTGTACACCAACCAGATCTTGACACTAAAAATTTAACTATCTATAAAAAATAAAGGAAAATGATCAAAAACATTGTAGTTATCGGAGCGGGAACCATGGGGAATGGTATTGCACATACTTTCGCTCAAAGCGGTTTTAAAGTGAATCTGGTAGATGTCTCTCAGGAAGCTTTAGACAGAGGATTAAAAACCATTACTACGAACCTTGACAGAATCATTGCGAAGGGAAACCTTACAGAAGAACAAAAGGCTGAAACCTTAGGAAACATTACTACTTTTACGGCACTTAATGATGCTGTAGGAAGTGCTGATCTTATTGTAGAAGCAGCTACTGAGAATCTTGATCTTAAGTTAAAGATTTTCGGCCAGATGGACGAACTGGCTCCTGCAGGCTGTATTTTAGCAACCAATACTTCATCAATTTCCATTACCAAAATTGCTGCAGCAACGAAAAGAGCTGATAAAGTAATCGGAATGCATTTTATGAATCCTGTTCCTATCATGAAGCTGGTAGAAATTATCAAAGGATATTCTACTTCCAAAGAGACCTTTGATGCCATCTACGAAATGAGCAAAACATTAGGTAAAGTTCCTGTAGAAGTAAATGATTATCCTGGTTTTGTGGCGAACAGAATTCTGATGCCGATGATCAACGAATCTATTGAAACCCTTTACAATGGTGTAGCGGGTGTAGAGGAAATTGATACGGTAATGAAATTGGGTATGGCTCATCCGATGGGTCCTCTTCAGCTGGCAGATTTTATCGGTCTTGATGTATGTCTTGCAATCCTGAATGTGATGTATGACGGTTTCAAAAATCCTAAATATGCTCCTAATCCATTATTGGTAAACATGGTGACAGCCGGAAAACTGGGTGTAAAATCAGGGGAAGGCTTCTATGATTATTCTGAAAGCAAAAAAGCTGAAAAAGTTTCAAAAATGTTTTTGAACTCATTTTAAGTCAATAATTTTATTTATCTTTGAGAAAGTTAAAACATTAAAAAAATGAAATTACCAAAGTTTTTATTAGCAGATAATTCGGAATTTCCAGAAGATTTATTCGTAGTTCATACTGAATATCCAAGATTTATCTTAAACGTTGAGGAAGAAGAAGTTGAGTGGTTAGATGATCTTGAAGGAGACGATGAAGAGACGATGGCAGACGAAGCTACGAAAGTGGTAGAAGCAGCATTCAAATGGTGTGACGAAGAGTTGGCTAAGTACGACGAAGAAGAGGAAGATTAATAATAATAACAATCTAAACATAAAAAAGGAACTCAATTTGAGTTCCTTTTGTTTTATTCAGTCTTATTGAATTTCAATAATAAAAGATTGTCTTTATACAATTCCAAGGTATTTCCGGAGATCACATATTTGTTTGCTTTTCCCATCATATCCATAAAGTTTTGCTCAACACCGATGTTGTTGCACATCATTTTTGTTGATCCCATCTGGCCGGCAGAGAACCCTCCGCTAGACGGATCTATTGTAGCTGTTCCAAAATAGTTGTTGCACCCGGCATTTCCGGTGATCTTTTCTCCTTCAATATTCAGTGTTGGAATTTTCCCTTTTACATTGTCAGCTAATGTCCATTTGGTATTGGCAAGAGCCGGCTGAGCTTTTCCTACTTTAGAGGCAGATGGGCTGGTCATGGTTCCACATGATGCCAATACTGCTGCTGTACATATACTTAAAAAAAGATTTTTCATTTTTTTCTTTTTGAATTAATCAAATTTACGGATTTTATATTATTTAAACGGGTTGCAGCGAATTTTATTATTCTTTAACATTAGATGTTTTTGATATTTTTCAGTACTCTTTTAACCGGAAACAACACTAACGGATTCACCAATACGTGCTGTTTTTTGAGGATGAATGCTCGTGAACAAAGCGTTTCATAGACGGTTTTAAGATATTTCTGATCTGTTGGAAATACAAAGACCCAAACCGGTTTGTACGAGACTATTTTAAGGTCCAGAGATGTATCTCCGGTAAAATTATGGGTATTCACCGGCGGAGCCAATAACATTCAGTGCTGTACTGTAATCAGAATCATCTGCAATCTTTGTTATTGACTCTTCGGAATGACATAAGTTTACGAAGTTCTGCTGCTTACTTGGAACAGCGGATAAAAAAAACGGGCTTAAAAAAGCCCGTTTCATATATAATATTTTTTAGAATTAAGATCTCAATTCAGCATTGAATTCTTTCTGGAAAGATTTGATCAATGAATCCATCACTTCCGTAATTTCTTTTTCTTCCAGTGTTTTCTCTTCATTTAAAAGCTCAAAGCTCATGGCATAAGACTTTTTACCCTCCGGAAGATTTTTGCCTTCATACACATCGAACAAGTTGATTCCTTTAATAAATGGAGATTTATTCTTTTTTGCAGTCTGATACAGTTCCTCGTAACCTACATTTTTATCAATCAATAAAGCCAGGTCTCTTCTGATCTTGTTGAACTTAGGAATATCCTTAAACTTCAGTTCATTCTTAGAACGCAGTTCTTGAGCCCATTCCAATTCAATTTCTGCATAGAAGCATTCCTGGTCAATATCAGACTCCTTCAACAATGCAGGCGCTACTTTTCCGATTCTTACCAACGTTTTTCCGTCTGCTTCGTACGCTAACGCATCGGAAAATCTGTCATCAGATAAGGGCACTTCCCTGTAGTCTACCGCAAGCCTTTCCAATAAAACTTTACCATATGCTTTCAGATTGTAGAAACTTACCGATGACTTAGGCTGAAGCCAGTTTTCAGCAACATCTCTTCCTGTCACCAGGATTGCCAATTGCTTTCTTTCTTCATACTTATCTTTTTTGTGATAAATTTTCCCGAATTCAAAAAATTTGATATCCTGATTTTTTCTGTTGATATTGTACACCGCATTTTGAAGAAGCCCTTCCAATAAAGACTTTCTCATGAATGCAAGATCATTGCTTAAAGGATTTAGCAGTTTAACAGCATCCGTTTCATCTTTTACAGAAGTCAGAGAGTTATTCATCACTTCATTGAAGCCTAAGCTTTGTAAGGTTCTTGCCCAGCTGTTTTCCAATTCATCCTGATCGTTCGCACTTAATTTAACCGGGGTAAATGAAATCTTTTGCGGAGCATCAATTTTATTGTACCCGTAAATTCTTAAGATCTCTTCAATAACGTCAATCTCTCTCGTTACATCAGCTCTGTAAGCAGGTACAGAGATTTCAAAACCGTTAGGAATCTCATTGAGCACCTGAATTTCCAGTGCTTTCAAAATTTCTTTTACTTTCTCCCTATGGATTTTTGTTCCTAAAATCTGTTCAATTTTAGAGAATCTAAGGATCACATAGCTGTCCTCGATTTTCTTAGGATATTCTTCCAGCAAATCTCCCGCTAATTTTCCGCCGGCTATTTCCTGAATTAATTTGATAGCATGCGTGATGGCTGTTCTTGTAATATTAGGATCTACTCCTCTTTCAAATCTGAAAGAAGCATCTGTATTCAAACTGTGCAGTTTTGCTCCTTTTCTCACCGCTACCGGGTTGAAATAAGCACTTTCAAGGAAAACAGTCCTGGTTGTCTCAGAAACGCCTGACGTAGCTCCGCCAAAAACTCCGGCAATACACATGGGGGTGTCTTTTCCGTCTTTGATCATGATTTCCGTTCCGTTCAGTGTTCTTTCCACTCCGTCCAATGTGGTGAACTTCGTCCCCGGCTTCACAACTCCTACTTTCACTTTTTTGTCTGCAATTTTATCCGCATCAAAAGCATGAAGCGGCTGTCCGTATCCGTGAAGGATATAGTTGGTAATATCCACAACATTATTGATCGGGCTCAGTCCGATAGCTTTCAATCTGTCTTTCAACCACGCCGGAGACTCCTCTACTTTTACGTCTTCAATCACAGCTCCAATATATCTTGGGCATAATTCTGCATCTTCAATTACCAGGGTAAAATCATGGGAACCTTCATTATTTAAAGCTTCTGAAGCCACTTTATTAAACTGCGACTTCAACTGATTGGTAGAAAGGTAAGCATGAAGATCTCTTGCCACTCCATAGTGTGACATTGCATCCGTTCTGTTTGGGGTTAATCCAATTTCGAAAACCTCATCATTCGTTAATTCAAAATAATCCGCAAAATTCTTTCCTACTTTATATTTTGTTTCATCCAGCACCATGATTCCTCCGTGATCTTCGCTAAGGCCAAGCTCATCTTCAGCACAAATCATCCCCTGAGAAACCTCTCCTCTGATCTTCGCTTCCTTGATTTCAAAAAAGTTTCCGGCCTTGTCGTAGATTTTAGTCCCTACCACAGCTACCGGTACGGTTTGTCCTGCTTCCACATTCGGAGCGCCGCAAACGATGTTCAGTACCTTTCCGTTTCCTACATCTACCGTAGTCTTCTTTAGTTTATCAGCATTCGGATGTTTTTCGCAGGTTAAAACCTTCCCTACCACAATTCCTTTCAGACTGCCCTTTACACTTTCAAATTTATCTATCCCTTCAACTTCAAGACCTATATCTGTAAGAAACTCACCGATTCTTTCAGTTTTCAATTCCGTTTTTACAAAGTCTTTCAGCCAATTGTTTGATATTTTCATCTGATAATTTTATTTTTTCTAAAGCCAGATGCCACCTTGGAGTTTCATCCGATATATTTTCAAAAAATTTATTTGAATTTGTACAATTGTAGTCGTACAGTTTTAAGCGTACAAATGTCGTGTTTTTTTGAGAAATACAGAAATTTAGAACCAACTTTAAGATAATAAATTTTCGTTAATTCCACCAGCCCTGCAAACCGCTCAAGTATCAGGCTTCGTCTTAGTCAGAAGATTGTCAGGATGATAGCCCGACAGCCCCGGTTACTTTCTGATGGATCAGCTGGCAGGCTTAACCGCTTTTTTTAAACTATCGGAGAACAATACCAGCCCTGCTGCGGCCATGATGATATCCTTTAACACCAAACGTCCCGCCCCGGACAAATAAGGAAAGCCATATTGAGGACTAGGATGATCTCCGCCAAGGTTGGGAACATATACTTCAGGAGTGGTGATTAAAAACGAAAGCGTCACCAAAGACATCAGAAAGGTGAGCCCTCCTCCGACAGCCCCTATACCAGGAAACCTAATTCCAAGTACCACTAAAATTCCTATGGTGACAATCACTGTTCCCAAGCCATATGAAAATACATAGGTTCCGTTTTGTGTATGCCAGTCAATGTTCTTATGTACTATTTTTCCTTCCGGATTTTTATACAAAGTGTATTCTGAAACAGGCCTTTGATCTTCACCAACCCTTTTATTTCCTGCATTTTTATAGAAAAAACTCATGAAAGGACTGTTGGCAACAAAAGGAACGATCCCATCCGCTTCATATTGAAATGCTTTAAGCCCGCCAATCCAGGCCATGACGATGAATATTGAAATTCTCAGAAAATGGAGAGCATAAACATCTAATCTTAGTAAATAACTGAATACTCTATTGTGCTGCATATGATTTATTTTCCTGCAAAAGTATCCGGATACAGAAATCCAAAGAATAGATATTTAAGGACATTACATGGACATTTTTGCCACAATAGAAATCCCTACTTTTTCTCTATAGTTCTTTGGGGAGCATCCCACTGATTTTTTAAAATATCTGCTGAAATAAAACTCGTCCGTGAATCCCAGTTCCGAAGCAATTTCCTTAACTGATCTATAGGTCAGATGAAGTAGCTTTTTAGATTCCAGGATTATTCGCTCATTCATCAGCTGGCTTGGCGTCTTGGAAAATTCCTTTTTAACAGCTTTGCTTAAAGTATTGTTTGTAATACTTAACTTATCGCTGTAGAATGAAAGCTCTTTTTCTTCTTTGAAATGAATTTCGAGCAGTTTTTGAAATGCTGCTGCATTTTTATTCGGAAGTTGATCCGCGGAAGCTGATTCGTCACGGATGTTGTTCTTTTGTTTGCTGCCTATAGCAAGAATCAGCTGTATATAGGTTTTAATGATGGATTTGGAAAACTGATGATTTTCAGTATTTTCTTTTTTTATGTGATTAAAAAGTTCCAGAATATATGCGTAATTCTCTTCACTGAGCTCTATACCGGGATTGAGATAAATATTATTAAAAAGAAGTCCATTACACGCTACTTCCTCTTTATGATATTCTATGCAGTAGTAATCACTATGGAAAAGAAGAACAGCAACCTTTTCATTGGATTCAGAAGCCAGTTTCAGCTTTTGATAAGGGGAAAGAAATAGTATATTGCATCCTTTGTAAGAATAATTAATATCATCTACCGAAAAAACACCTGAACCCTTCCATAATACAACACTGTAATTTTCAGTCGTCAATGCTGAGGGAAAACCGAAGGTTTCATATGACTCTATTGTTACTTGCATAATTACCTGATCTTTTGAGGAGTTGAAGAACTGTACAAAAATCGGGAAAAATAAGATCTCAGCACTACTATTTCGCAAATAAAACGGTTGATGCAGTGCAACTCAAAAGTTTTGATTCTCTAAGTGCTTCCTGATGTTTAAACCGTTAAGAATTTTGATAAGAATCACAACATCTTCCCGGGTATTATCAATAAAAAAAGCCGGAAAAATCCAGCTTTTTTATAGTATTTCATTCTTAATCTTACAACCCGATTACCGGCATTGACAGCATTAAGATATTTTCATTTTCTTCAAGACCGTCAATAGGTTCAATGATCCCCGGTCTGTTGGGCTGAGACATTTTCATAGTTACATCATCAGAACCTAAGATCGTCAGCATTTCTGTTAAGAATTTAGAGCTGAATCCAATGTTGATATCTTCTCCGTTGTAGTCACAAGGGATCTGCATATCCGCTTTGTTTGCATATTCTGTGTCTTCTGCATGAAGGTGAAGAATATTTCCGGAAAGTTTAAATCTCACCTGGTTGGTGGATTTATTAGACATGATCGATGCTCTTTTGATCGCTCCTAATAAAAGGTTTCTGTTGATCGTGAGAACATTTGGATTTTCTTTTGGAATTACCGCGGTATAGTTCGGATATTTCCCATCGATCAGTCTACAGATCCAGATATGTTTATCAAAGGTAAACTTGGCCATATTCTCATTAAAGTCGATTTTAACGTCTTCATTGGAACTTGCCAGGATATTTTTGAAAATATTCAAAGGTTTTTTAGGCATGATGAACTCCATAGGTTCAGCGTTCATCAGGTCTGTTCTTTTATAGACCACCAATCTGTGAGAATCTGTGGAAACGAAATTCGTTTCATTTTCTCCAAACTGGAACAGCACTCCCGTCATTACCGGACGAAGAGAATCATTACTGGTTGCAAAAAGTGTATTGGTAAGCGCTTCAGATAATACTCCTGCCGGCATTGTTACACTTTGGGAAGCATCAAATTCAGGCAATTCAGGATAGTCATCCGCATTGTCCAATGCTACGGCAAAGTTGTCTTTTTCATCTAAAATCTCAAGCTGGCTTCCGGTTCCTTCAGCATTGTCCTTTACGACAAATGTCAAAGGCTGTTCGCCATAGGTCTTGATAAAATCCTGAAAAATTTTAGCAGGAACAGCAAATTTACCTGTGTCATCAGACTTCACGTCCAAAGAAGTAACAAGAGTTGTCTCGCCATCAGATGCTGTAATGGTAACATTATTTCCGTCTAGTTCAAAAAGATAGTTTTCTAAAATAGGTCTCGATTGAGAGCTTGATATTACGCCACTTACAGTTTGCAAAGCCTTCTGCAGTTCACCACTTGAAATAATAAATTTCATAGATTTAAAAATAAGTTTCTACAAATATAATAAATACATATAACAAAGAAAAAAATAATCTCCAGTAGTTTTTAACAAACATCATGAATCTGTTTTCAATCCTGACCTTGTGGCGGTTTTCTTCAGTTATTCATTTCTCCGCTAAAAAACCTTTCCTGCACTATGCTTATACTGCTGGAAAATACCGATACCGGGATTTAGAACCCGGAATTACAGATCATCTTTTTTTCATCATTATTGCTTCTCAAATATAGCGGATAACAGCCAACAATCAAAATACAAAAGCTATCTTTGTCAAAAAAAATTAGAACTCATGAAAAAACCGCCTATTCATAAAAGTTTTCTGAATGCTTTTCGCGGGGTATTTTTCATGGTAAAGACAGAAAGAAATTTTCAGATCGAACTGCTGGCTTTCTTTGTTAATTTATTTTTAATTTTTTATCTCAGGCTTTCCGGGACTGATGCAGCCCTTATCCTTATCGTTTCTTTTGCTGTTTTAAGTGCTGAAATTTTCAATACTGCCATTGAAAGGATCTGCGATATCATCCAGCCTGATTTCGACAAAAGAATTGGCTTTATTAAAGATATTGCTGCCGGAGCTGTCGCGTTAATGGCTGCTGCTTCAGTAGGGGTTGGAATTCTTGTTTACTGGAAATATATTTTTAATTAGACGGAAGCTGGAAGTAATCCTATCTTGTGACTTTGATACTTTCCCAGACCTCAGACTTCCCTATCCCAGCTTCCTTACCCATTTTATTTCACAGCAATAAAAATATCCACTTCAGCATCTGAAGGATTCTGTGCCTTTTCTCCGTATATTTCAAAATCTGCAGTGAATGCTCTGTCTATCTCCATATTCCAGATTTTTACCCATTCATTAATGACCGATCCTTTTGTCAGGTCTCCTTTAGCTGTAAATTTCACATAATTCCCACCGTCAAAAGACTGCCCGGTCATTCCTTCCGGAATGCTGTCAAGATTTTCCACTTTGCATCCCAACAGGGTTGTATAAGGCTTTGTATGGTCTTTTTCGTAGTCTGTGTATATTGAATATAGGGTATTATCGACTTTATTGGGAATGGCGTTTAAAATACCTTCTTTCATAAATTTTTCCCATAACGCTCCGATATCTTCTGCCGCCTGGTTATTTTCATTGGTGGTTCTTACTGCAATACCGATTACCTTACAGGCTTCTGTTCTGACGTTGTTCATTATTTCAATATTTTATTCTTCTTCAAAGATAGACTCAGGCTGTGACAACTGTATGTCAACAGGCTTTCTAAAGTATTTTGAGTCTTTTTCATCTGCATACATATCTCTCACAGACCGGAAAGACTGCCGCGATGTATGACCCTATTTCAGATTTTGGATAAAGCCAGTAAATGGACATTCCAAACAAAAAAACGGACTTAAGCCCGTTTAAATATACCTTTATATCTGTGATTCTGCCCGTTCTGTTTCGTTATCTTCCCACATCAATAAACCCTTTCTTTCCGGATTTAAAGGTGGTTTCAATTCTTTTATAATCTTCCAGTTCATATGCATCAGCCTGAAGGATTTCCTCTTCCGTAACTTCAAAAAGCATTCCTTCCACCTCGTCCCCGGTGTCTCCTGAGAATGCCAAAACCGGATGGTATTGCTGACCGCTTTTTCTCAGGACTTCAGGATCTGTAATTTCAATCATCCTGAGCTGATATCCGGACAGCATATCTTTCTGACCCTGTAAAACCCGTCCGAAAGTTTCGAGCTGTACCTGCTCTTTCTACAGGGTTCCATAAGAAAATAAATGCGGCATTATATGTATTTTTCAATGATGGGTATTGCTATTTCGGCCATCATTCCATAGCCTTTTTCATTAGGATGAACCCCGTCAGCAGACAGCAAAATCTCTTTATCCTCGAAAAATGCAGCATAAAAATCAATATATCCTAAAGAATGCTCTGAGGCTATATCTTTAAGAATCTGATTGTAAGCTTCTACTTCTGCATTAGTTCTTACTTTTCCTGAGGCTACGACTACTCCATCTATTTTTTGAGAAACAGGGAGAATACTTACGAGGTAAATCTCATTGGAAAATGGTCCTGCCAGCTCAACAGCAGCCTCGATATTGTTTTTAAACACTTCAGGTCCTACGATGTATTCTCCATCTTTTATGGCAAGGTCATTGGCTCCGTATCCCAGGAAAACAAGATTTCCGTCAGCCGAATTTCTGGCATTCAGTTCATATGGCAATCTCTTCAGTAATCCTTCGGTGGTTTCTCCGCCAATTCCCAGATTGAACAGGATCAGCTCATCCCCATTCCCTTCATGAAACTTTTGAAGGGCGTATCTTTTCAGGATATCTACCCAGCCTCCAAATACTCCGTCATATTCTCCGTACGTAATACTGTCTCCAAAGAACAGCCCATAAGTTATTTTCTTCATTTTAATTCTTGTTGTCGCCCATTTTGTTTCAGTGAAATTATTAAGATTACACTATATAAAAAAGTTCTGCCCCGATAAAATATACTTTTTTAGAGGTAAAGACTTTTTTAATACCAGGTTTATCATTCGTGCCGGAACTTCCGGAATCAGCAAGCTCATCTGATGAAGCGGATCTTATAATCTGTTAAAATCTATTACTCATTTAATTCATTAATCCATATTCAATTCTATATGGGCATGCGATTGTATAATTTCGACCAGGATGTCAAACAATGTCTGCCCTTTTCCGTCTAACAATTCATCCAGTTTCTGCTGAATCAGTTCTACATTGAAAGGCTTTCCCTGCCTGATTTTATTTTCGTAAAACTCCTGAGTTGCTTTCAGCCCGAGATCTTCCTTTGATTTTTCTGATTCTTTCCATAGGATTTCAATCTTTTCTCCGTTTTCAAACAGTCCGAAACCTCCGTAAAGAATATCATCAAATCCATCCAGGGTTCCTACTTTCCAATCCGTATCACGCATTAAAACATTGGAGATCTCTTCATAGAATCCTCCTAAAGACGAAAAATGACCGCCATTGATGACGATCATTTTTCTTTTATTGTTATTTGAAGTATTCAACACCGTTTTTGAAGATATTGTGATAATTCGCGGTAGGTATGTTTTTCATGAGACCGTCGGCAAAACGTTCAGGATGCCCCATTCTTCCGTAGATCTTTCCACATGGGCTCGTGATCCCTTCAATTCCGAATAATGAATTATTAGGGTTGAACGGCATCCCGTGAGCGATATTTCCATCAAAGTCTATGTATTGAGTAGCAATTTGTCCGTTCTCATACAACTTCTTGATTTCTTCTTCTGAAGCCATGAAACGTCCTTCTCCGTGGGAAATCGGAATCGTGAAGGTCTGGCCTTTCATTCCTTTCAGCCATGGGCTTTCATCATTCACGACTTTCACCGTTACCATTTGGGAAATATGCCTTCTGATCGCATTGTGAGCCAATGTCGGAGAATTTTCATCCAGATCTTTGATTCTTCCGTAAGGCAACAGCCCTGATTTAACCAAAGCCTGGAAACCGTTACAGATCCCGATGACCATCCCGTCTCTGTCTAATAACTCATGAACTGCATTTTTCATCTTTTCATTTTTCAACACGTTAACAATGAATTTTGCAGAACCATCCGGTTCGTCCCCTGCAGAGAAGCCTCCTGAAAATGCTAAAATCTGAGAGGTTTTGATTTCTTCTACCCAGGCATCAATGCTTTCATCCAGCAGCTGGTGGTTGATATTGATCAAAGGTAAGCTGCTTACTACGGCACCTTCTTTTTGGAATGCATTCAGCGTATCATACTCACAGTTGGTTCCCGGGAATACCGGAGCAAAAACTTTAGGCTGTGCAATTCCGTGTTTCTTAATGATAATATTTCTTGGGTTGATGGAGTTTGATTGTTCATCAATTTCAACCGTGATCTTTTCTTTTTCTACAGTTGGGAAAAGGTTTTCAAATGTATTGGTGTATGCCGATTCAAGATTCGTGATTCGGGTTTCAAGAGCGTTGATTTTTAAAACACCTGAATCTTTCACCTCTCCTATCAGCTGAAGGACTGCTGAGCTTAATTCTTCTTTAGATTCAATGATTAAGCTACCGATGTTTTTAGCCAGTAAAGTATTTTCATCCGCAGTGATTTCAGCACCCAATCTGTTTCCGAAGCTCATTTTTGCCAATGCTACAGCAACACCTCCTTCCTTAACAGTTTTCACAGAAACGATTTTCCCTGCTTTGATATTTTCGAAAATCAATTCAAAAACGTCTTTTAAAGCGTTATAGTCCGGAAGTCCGCTTTCCTGCGGAATATGATTGAAGAAGTAGATTTTGTTTCCTGCGTTTTTAAATTCGGGAGAGATGATATTTTGTTTTTCTCCGTTGGCA
Source organism: Chryseobacterium sp. (assembly GCF_022869225.1). NCBI lineage: Bacteria > Pseudomonadati > Bacteroidota > Flavobacteriia > Flavobacteriales > Weeksellaceae > Chryseobacterium > Chryseobacterium sp. The sequence continues at coordinate 401,225 of NZ_JALIHL010000001.1, forward strand.
CAGGCAAAAGAAATCAATGTTGGAGGCACATTCAGATCCTGATATGTTCCACTCATGGAATCTTTACCACCAATGGCAGCAAGCCCAAGATTGATCTGAGCATCATAAGCTCCCAACAAAGAAGCTAAAGGTTTACCCCATTTTTCAGGAGCTTGTCCTAATTTTTCAAAATATTCCTGGAAGCTTAACCGGATGTTTTTGTAATCACCTCCCATTGCAACAATCTTCGCTACACTTTCTACTACAGCATAGGAAGCTCCCAATAATGAGTTTTGTTTTGAAATTTCCGCATCAAATCCCCAGCTTGCCAAAGAAACGGTTTTAATATCTTTGGCGCCTAAGATGGGTAATGTCTGAACACTTCCTTCCATCAGCGTCTGCTGATATTTTCCTCCTAAAGGCATTGCTACGGTAGTTCCTCCTACTGAAGAATCAAACATTTCCAGCAATCCCTTCTGAGAGGCTACATTTTTATCTTTTAAAATATTCAGGAAGTTTTCTTCCGTGAAAGCTTTGGTTTCTTCTTTTACTTCTTCCAGGTGGTCGATTTTTACTCCCTGAGATTTTGAGCACCCGTTGGTATCCAGGAATTCTCTTGAAAGATCAACGATTTTATTTCCTTTCCAGAACATCTGCATTCTTCCTGAATCCGTCACTTTTGCCACTTCTACGGCAACAATGTTTTCAGCTTCACAGAATTTGATGAACTGTTCTTTATCTTTTGGATCTACCACAACGGCCATCCTTTCCTGAGACTCAGAAATGGCAAGCTCTGTTCCGTTTAATCCTTCATATTTTAATGGTAACACATCAAGGTTTACTTCAAGAGAGTCCGCAATTTCACCAATCGCTACAGAAACACCTCCGGCTCCGAAGTCATTTGATTTTTTGATCAGCTTCGTTACGGCTGAACTTCTGAACAGCCTCTGAATTTTACGTTCTTCTACGGCATTTCCTTTCTGAACTTCCGAGCTCATTGTATGAATAGAAGTTTCATCCTGTTCTTTTGAACTTCCACTGGCACCTCCAACGCCGTCACGGCCTGTAGCACCTCCTAAAATAATGATGGAATCTCCTTTTGCCGGCTTTTCACGTCTTACCCAATCCACAGGAACGGCTCCGGTAACGAAACCGACCTCCATTCTTTTTGCTTTGTAGCCTTCGTCATAGATCTCAGAAACCATAGTCGTTGCCAAACCAATTTGGTTGCCATAAGATGAATATCCGTTGGCAGCCTGTTTGGTAATGGTTTTCTGAGGAAGTTTTCCTGGTAAGGTTTTATCTACCGATTCCAAAACATCGGCAGCCCCTGTCAATCTCATCGCCTGGAATACGAAAGATCTTCCGGATAACGGATCTCTGATTGCGCCTCCCAGACATGTTGAAGCTCCACCAAAAGGCTCAATTTCTGTTGGGTGGTTGTGGGTTTCATTTTTGAATAATAAATACCAGGGTTCTTTTTTACCATCATATTCTGCTTCAATCCGGATCGTACATGCATTGATCTCATCAGAAATCACAAGGTTCTCCAGATTGCCTGTCTTATGGAAATATTTACCGCATACCGTTGCCAGATCCATTAAAGAGATCGGCTTCAGCTCACGGCCTAAGAATTTTCTTTTTTCAATATAGTCATTGAAAATGGTTTCCAACGTATGTTTGAACGGGCCTTCAAACCGGATGTCTGACAATTCTGTTTCAAAGGTAGTGTGACGGCAGTGGTCGCTCCAATACGTGTCTAACACTTTCAATTCGGTTTCCGTAGGGTTTCTCTGTTCTGTTTTAAAATATTCCTGAATGAATTTTAAATCATCCAATCCTAATGCAAACCCATGGTTGTTATAAAAACTCTCCAGCTCAGCATCGTTGAAATTGATGAAGTTTTCGTGGATAATAACCTTTGATGGTATTTCATCGGCAGGAATATCTAAGATAGACAGATCCTTCTCCTGAGATTCTACTTTGTTGATCAAAAGATCTTTGATTTTAACCAGGTCCGCGTCAGAAACTCCTTCAAACTCGATCAATTTACCACTTCTTACTTTTGATTTTTCATTTTCTGTTAATAGAGCGATACATTGCTGTGCAGAGTCTGCTCTCTGATCATACTGGCCCGGCAAAAACTCCATTGCGAAATGAACTGCCTTTGCAGGGTTTTCTGCGTGCAAAATATCAGTAACAGGGTCTACAAAAGTATTGTTCACTACTTTTTCAAATTCTCCTTCATTCAAACCGAAAATATCATACACATTGTAGACTTTTACGCTTTGAACTCCCGGAACAACCGCTTTTACTTCATCAAAAATTTTTGGACTTTCAACATCGAAAATACCTCTCTTTTCTACGAAAATTCTTTTGTTATTAGACATTAGATGTCAGATTTTTAATATTAGATTTATTTTTATTTTTCAAATTTATTCCTTGCTATCTCCATTGAACGGTGCCGTTTTTCAAGTAAACCCTTTTCTGAAGGGAGTATAAGCAATATTCTACAACTTTTATATGATCCTCTTCAGATTCATCAGTCCGATTTTCCAGTACAATCTTTTATTATATGATACCAGAAATATTGGATTTATTTTTTCTTCTACTTTTACTCATTTAGAGTACCAATATCAGATTGTTGTCTTCTGTGCCATCTACATTGGCCGCTCTTTTGGGGGTAACCATCCACCCTGCATTATTGATTACAAATTTAAAGGAATAAGTCTTATCTTTTTCAAATTTGGACACCGGAATTTCCAATTCGTAATGATTCTTTTCTTTTCTGGTCATCTGATAGTCTTTATTTCCGGGATTCCAGTCATTAAAATTCCCTGCAACAGAAACAGTATGAATCAGTTTTGAATTTGGCAGCGCTGTACGATAAGAGATCAGATCTTTAATTTTGATAGGTACTCCCTGATATTCCAAATTCGGATAAGAGCCTTTAAGATAGTTACCCACATCCTCGTCCAGCTTTATTTTACCATCCAGCACTGCTTTTGCCAGCAACTGTCCTGTAAAAAGTTTGGTCACGGAAGCGATCTCAAAATAGGTATTATCATTAGCCTTGTTTCCTTTTCCTTTATCGATTTCGCCGAAATGTCTGGTATAGATTTTACCGTTTTTCAGAACTCCGACAGAAACCGAATAGGCTCCTGACTTTTGCGCAAGCTTTTCAGCATTCGCACCTATTATCGAATCTATCGTTGTATCAGTCTGCGCATAGTTTTTTACAAAGGCTAAGGCAAACATAAATATCAATATATTTTTTCTCATTACGTTTAATGGTGTTCGTTTGAGAATTTGTTTGGGTTATCAGGATGTGTTTTCTGAAATTCTCCGGCTTCTTTAATTTCGGTTTTCAGCCATTTTTCAAAAGGAATTTTCTGCTCATTAAAATCTTCGATGGCATAAAACGTTTTACCATCTTCTGAAGCCATAAATTTAAAACGGTACAGCATTCCGAGATCCTTTTTCCTGTAATCATAGGTATTTATCTGATAATAAGGGAAATTTTCCTTGGGTCTTTCCACGATTTCAAAAAACAGCTTCTTCTCATTTTCAGACATTTTATCATAAACATTTACATAATAAATATCTGAGAGTTTTTTATGCTGTTTTTCAAAGAACCGGAGGATGCTTTTCTCTTTCTCATTGTATTCAAACGGATTGGGGTAATATTTTCCATCGATCTCCACATCATTTTCAGAATGTCCGGCAAGCGGCTGAACAGGCTGTCCTTTAGCATTCATTACGCCCCACGTTCCGCCAACCATTGCTTTATGCTCATCTTCAGTTTTTTCCCAGTCACAGCCGTCACAAAAAGCGGCATATCCATAGTTGAAAGGAGAAACGAAGTCATGTTCAGGCTCAATTACAATTTTACCGTTTCTGTCTGCAAATCCTATTTTCCCATTTTTAACCAGCCTTCTTACTCCTTCTGAGAAATAATCGGCTCCATTATCATACAGATAAGGGTTATATAAAAACTTTCCATTCCTGTCATACACATAACCCCAGGCATTTTTTTCCGTTTTCTCCCCATTTTTTTCACCATCAAAAAGAATCGTTTCCCCCATTACAGGCTCACCATCTTTAAGATATGAAAAGACTTTAAACTGTGCAGGAACAATAATTTTCCCTGCTTTATTTTTTACTCCAACCAGAGAGTCTTTGCTCTTAAAATAATGTAAGACTTCTTTTCCCTGCGAAAAAGAGATGATTGGTGTTACTAATACAATGGTTAACAGTATTTTTTTCATAGTCGTGAGGTTGGAAATAAAATATGCAGCCCAAAAGACTGCATATTGTTTTATACTTTAAGATCAGCTTCCAATCCTATCAGATCTTTATTCTGGTCGAGAATCGGCTGCACTTCGTTCTTGACGAATTCTTCCGTCTGAATCGGTGCAAATCCTATAAAGTTCTTAGGATCTAAAACTTCTTTTAATTTTGATTTATCTAATTTTAAAGAGGTATCATTCAAGATTCTTTCGATAAGGTCGTTTTCTTTCCCTTCTACTTTCACCTGCTTGGAAGCTTCCATAGAATGAACTCTGATTACTTCGTGAATCTCCTGACGGTCACCTCCCGCTTTCACTTCTTCCATGATGATATATTCTGTGGCCATGAAAGGAAGTTCTTCTTCGATATGCTTGTTGATTCTGTTCGGATATACCACGATTCCGTTCATAATGTTGTTCCAGATTAATAAGATAGCGTCTACCGCAAGGAATGCCTGTGGAATCGTTAATCTTTTATTTGCAGAATCATCCAGTGTTCTTTCAAACCATTGTGTAGAAGCCACCATTGCGGAACTTGTGGTGAGCGACATTACATATTTCGCCAATGCTCCGATTCTTTCACTTCTCATTGGGTTACGTTTGTATGCCATTGCCGATGAGCCAATTTGGTTTTTCTCGAACGGTTCTTCAATTTCCTTAAGGTTTTGAAGTAAACGCAAGTCGTTGGTGAATTTATGTGCAGATTGAGCGATATTTCCCAGTAAGGCAACCACTTTAGCATCAATTTTCCGGTCATAGGTTTGTCCGGAAACTCCGAAAACTTTTTCGAAACCGAATCTTTTTGAAAGTTCCTGATCTAAATGTTTTACTTTGGAATAATCACCGTTGAAAAGCTCAAGGAAACTTGCAGCAGTTCCTGTTGTTCCTTTTACTCCTCTGAAACGAAGGGTTTCAAGGAAGAAATCAAGCTCTTCGATATCCAGAACCAAACTTTGTAACCAAAGGGTAGCTCTTTTCCCGACAGTCGTCAGCTGAGCCGGCTGGAAGTGCGTAAATCCTAAAGTCGGAAGGTCTTTATACTGAATAGCGAAATCTGCTAAGTTTTTCATCACGTTAACCAACTTTTTCTTTAAGATCAAAAGTCCGTCACGGATCTGAATTAAGTCTGTATTATCTCCTACAAAAGCTGAAGTAGCTCCCAAATGGATAATTCCTTTTGCCGAAGGCGCCACATCTCCATAGGTGTGAACGTGAGCCATTACATCATGACGGAATTTCTTTTCGTATTCTGCTGCTTTATCAAAATCGATATTTTCAGCATTCGCTTTCAGTTCTGCAATCTGCTCGTCTGTAATTTCAAGGCCAAGATCTTTTTCAATTTCAGCTAAAGCGATCCAAAGCTTTCTCCAGGTACGGAATTTGTTATTATGTGAGAAATTAAACAACATTTCTTCACTGGAATAGCGCTCTTCCAATGGATTTTTGTAGGAATTCATTCGTTCTTTTACTTTTTTAGATGTACAAAAATACGACTTTTCAGTGAGAGATGAAAATCCTGCTTTTATGATTTTTCGACCTGATATTTTTATGGATTTGAATTAAAAAGTTTCTTCTTTTTTTACGGGGGGTCAGCATTGAATCATTATCAATGCCAAAGCCAGAAAAGCACCTAAAACAGTAATTATACTCCCGAATACATTTATGATTAAAATGATTGCTGTACTACTCCGGTTTCTGAAAAATGTTGCCGTTGCAGGGATCAGAAAAAGATTGGAGGTTGTTTTAACTCAAAGTCACAGACTTTGCGCAGCAGGCAAACTCCTTACATTAATACTTATAAATTTGCATCTTAATTTTAACAATTTTTATTTGCTTCGTGTCATAGAATACGCACCGGGGTTATTTATAGATTCTGTTCTATCTCCTTCAGATTTTTATTCTTCATCTTCTACATTTTCATACTTATAATCTGTTAGAACTAGTATTCCAAAATATTTCCATTCAAACTCATCTTGATAATTAATTCTTAATATTAATGTCTTCTTTGTTTTTTGAAGTATTTCAATAGAATTAATTATTTTATGATGAGAGGGGTACTTTCCATACGGTGAAGAAGCTATAAAACTTTTAGAATTTTCATTTACTAAATTAAATTCATCAAATATTCCTAATTTTATTTTTTCTTGAGATTTAAAATTTTTGGTTTTCAAGCATATTATTTCCTGAAAAATCTTATTTGCATCATCATATTTAAGTAAACTTTCTTTGTCAGAATCATATTTTAGATATTCATATTTCATCTTAGAAGTGTCTTGTTTAAAATAATCAAATACTCCTAAATTAATCTTTTCATTATTTAACATTCCTGATTTATAAGTAACTATAATTGGTTTGTAAAACTCTAAAACTTGCCCTTTCACAATATTAGTAAAGGATAACAATAGGATATATAAAATTGTTACTGTTATTTTTCGTGTCATTTTTTCTTTTTTTTCGTTTCTTCTCTAACCTCTATAAGCTGGTTAGTAATTGTTTCAGAAGGAGATCCTGGCGCACGAGGTGCTATAAGTTTAAAACTATCAGCACCATATTTGACATGGTCTGTATCTGCACTTTCAATATCTCCATCTTCAATATGCGCCTTACCTTCATGATAAATTGCCTCTGCTAAATCATAATTATTATATCCAATAGTTTTTGAATCTCCGTCGGAATTTATAATTGTTGCACTATACCTTGAATCACTATTTTCTTCTTTAAAAAAGTTCTCATTTAAAGATATTAAATGAACATTTTTATCGCCTGACTTAGATATATCTAAACCACTAAACTCTGACATATTACTATATACTTCAGGTATTGATACTTTATTATCTTTTACAAATCCCATAGATTTAACATCTTTTATTGTTTCTGCTACACTAGAAGAATTAACACCAAAGCTTTTAGAATTTATATAAATGTCATCAGTTTTACTTGTTCCATATTTATCCCACAATCTTTTTCCTTCAGGAGTTTTATATAATATTTCCTTTGAAGCCTTAAAAGATCCGTTTGCTGTCATGATAATAATATCTTTTCCTGATCTCCCATCTGGATCAATAAACCTCAAAGGATTATTAAACGCATAATTATACGGACTATGATGACGCATTTTTCCCGCCAATGGATCTACCACAACCCATCTTCCCAAGTCAGGCATATAGAATCTAGCTCCGTAGTCGTACATTCCGCTTTCCTGAAGTTCCTTCCCGTTTTACTTGTACTTTTGATAGCTTCCTTTTCCATAGAAAGCATTTCCGGTTTTCAGATGGCTCATCCCAAACGGATAATAATCATTGGCATCCGTGATTTCAAGAGCATTGGCACTGTTTCTTCCGAAACTGATTCTCACATTACCCAGATGATCTTTATACTGGTAAATATAGCTAATTGTTAATAAAAACTGCTACACGAAAGGATTTCTTGAGAGTTACAAGAAGAAAATAACATAATACTGAATAATAAAAGAATGTCTTTGATTTTCCCAATCAAAGTTACCATATTTTCTAAGCCAATTCAAAACCGTAGCATGAGATTGTATCCCATATCTCTTGCGACAGTTGGTAATGGTGCATTCTTCCGATTCAATTTCTTTTACAATCTGAAGTTTTAAACTTAAACTATAATCTTTCTGGGTACGCTTTATATAAAGCGAGTTTAAATGTTCTTTCATAACGATTCTTTTTTGTGTATCGCTATTTCAGGACTAGACAGTGTTGTGTTTATCTGCCACACGATACAATCGTGCAGGAGCAAGGAAAGATTATGAATCTACAATATCAGCTTTGATTTGAGAATAAAAAGTATTTCCTAATGGTGCAAAATATATATATTCTAAATCATTACTTTTATTCAAATTCTGAACTATTGGACATTCATCATACAATTCTAAAAAATTGAAAATATTATGCAAAAATATTTCATAAGTAGTTCTGATTATTGTTTCTTTATTAATATAAAAAAGTATTGAATCCTCATTATTCCAATTTAATGTTGAAGTAAAAAAATCCTGTAATCCTGTAATATTATTTGAATCATAATATTCCCGCCAATCAACTATATTTTTTGACTTTGATATTATTGGATTATTATCATTTAATCTAAAAAAATTATTTGCTGTTTTATCTATATATAATATCCACAATTTTAAAGCTTCGGTTTTATCTAATAAATAAATATCTTCCACTTCGTCATCAAAGTATTCATTATAGAATGTTTCAGATATAAGAATATTGTTCATTTTTAATTAGGTTTGTTATAGAATATATGTCCTGAAGATTTTCCGTTCTTCCATTTTAAATGTTGTTTATCGTTTCCTACCCCAAGTTCTCTTGCATTCTGACTATTATGGACTTCATAACCTTTTTTGTATTGATGTTTAGTTGTATAGTTTTTGTATCTATTCAAATTACCTTGTGAGCCTAGTAGTAAAGTCTTTGCATCAGAAGCTGTTTCAACAAGGATATCGGATTTTTTTTGGGGTTTGAATAGTTTTGATTGCATCTTGCCACTCCGAAGTCCCCCTTTTAACGACAGACATTCTTGCTGTTTTCTTTACATCTCCAAGAAGTTCCATAGCGGGAGCTTTTCCTCCTTGGCTCATTAGCATACCTTCAGGTCCTCCTGCAACCGATAGAGCAATAGTAACTAATTGTATTTTGAATTTTTTCTTTTCCAGTTTCTGCTGGAACACCAGTTGCTAAAACTAACCCGCCCATTTCATCCACTACATATTTACGGTCTATTCTTTTCTCTGCTACTTCATTGTAACCCCTTGCAAAAAGATTAGAAACAGATGCACGTACACTATTAATTCCTCCAGCAATCATACTCGCAAATTCCATTTCGTCACGAGATAAAGAAGAGTCGGGGCAGCAATCAGTCTCAAGCACATCTTCGGGAGCCATACCATCCGGATCTGTATAACGTACTGGATTATCGAAGCCATAATTATAAGGACTATGACGTGTCATCTTTTCTGCCAATGGATCTACAACACCCCATCTAGCTAGATCAGGCATATAAAATCTTGCTCCATAATCATACATGCCGGTTTCCTGAAGTTCCTTGCCGTTGTACTTATATTTCTGATAACTTCCTTTTCCATAGAAAGCATTTCCGGTTTTCAGATGGCTCATCCCAAACGGATAATAATCATTGGCATCCGTGATTTCAAGAGCATTGGCGCTGTTTCTTCCGAAACTGATTCTCACATTACCCAGATGATCTTTATACTGGTAAATATAGCTAATTGTTAATAAAAACTGCTACACGAAAGGATTCGTGCAGAAGCTTGGGGTTTATTAATAACTTTGGAGTTTTACCTTACTTTGAAAACAATCCCATCCATCCAGGCAATGAGATATAAATCTTCAAGCGGTCGGTTCTGCTTACTCACCACTTCACTTGCAACAGCATTAGTTATTCTTGATATGGTGGAAGTAGAAACCTCAAAATCATACATTTCGCGGATTTGTTCCTCAATGTCTGATACGCTCATTCCTTTGCATAGAATGAGATGATGATGTTTTCCAAACCGTCGATAATATGGTGTCTTTTGGAACTAATGCGGGTTCAAGATTTCCTTCACGATCCTTGGGAATTTTAATTTCAGACTCTCCAAACGATGATTTTATTTTTTTACGTCCATGCCCGTTTCGGTAATTTCCAGTGGTGGATTTCTGATGTTTCTCATTATCCAGATGAGAGTCATATGTTCTACAGTTCGTTTGTGCACTTCTTTGTTCATCATAAACTAGTGCGGTGGGTTCTTTTTTTATCTGTTCACGGATTACAAAGACGAGAGATCGGATGCCTTAACGTTAGATGAATTATGTATTTTCAATATTTTTAACTTATTTATACACTCTATAAATTCTTTCTTCTTATCTTCCTTAAAATAAGGCAATCCTTCTATGCCATTTTTAATATCACTATACTTTATTGGTAAATTATAAGTTTGAATTCCTTTTCCTGCAAAGTAATAGTTTCGAGCATAAACAATCGATTTTGGTGTATATTTATCTATTGCCAAGCATTTTTCTAAAGCATTCACTTTGTCTTGAATAACCAATTCATACCTAAAATATTCATCAGGATATTTATTCTTAAAGTCTTCTATAGAAAGTTTTTTAGTGTAGAAAACAATTTCATTTTTTCCCTTGATTTTAGTATAGAAAAGGTTGTCTTGACGCAATTTGTAAGGACTTGTCGTAACCTCACAAATATTTTTATTGTCCAGAATAATAATCCCATTGTAAAAACCTTCTTCATCGTGGAAACCGTCCTCTATATAAATATTGGAATATTTTTTATCGGTATAGATATTGCAGGACTTTGCACCCAACAATCTAAAAATCGTATATCCTTCTGTAAGTATTTTTATTGTTGCTGAATCACGATAGGTAAAAGAATTTTTATCTTTTAATAAATTCTCATTCATTTGTTTCAAAGAGATCTTTTCTTGAGAGTTACAAGAAGAAAATAATATAATACTGAATAATAAAAGAATGTTTTTCATTTTTAACAATTTATAGGTTATCTCAGGCGATTTTTAAATTTTTGCAAGTGGTAATATGCAGCAGCCCCAATATAATTATACCTATTTTGCAATATTGTGCTATTTACATTAAGAACACTTTGAACGCTAGGAGTAGGAGATATTTGACCTCCATTTGAATTATAATAAATACTACTTCCCGCATTATCTATTAACCTCCCATCACTATTAGGAATACAAGAGGAACCTAAACATACGCTGCCATAATTTGTTCGCAATGGTAGACCAGACTCAGCTCTTACAATATTTTCTACGTGTGTACCATATATTTCTGCTGTGGTGCTATCGGGTCCAAATCTTGTGTCGGCTTGAGAGGTTACCCCTAAAGCATAGTTTTCGTAAATATGCCCCATTTCGTGTGCTATTGTTGTGTATAAAGGAGAGTATTTAGAACCATTACCCAAAGTGGTCCAAACTGCTTTGGTTGAAGATGTATTTAATTCAATCATATTGCTTATGCCATATTTTATTTGTGAACCACCACTAGTATAATTAAAATAAATATCTCTTACTTTTCCATCTTTCCCTTGTGCCTGGTCAAAATATCCAATCATTGTATTTCCTATTGAGGTGTTTTTGTCTAAATGACTTAACCCTGCTACAGTCTGAATAACATAATCTGATAAGTTAGTATTTGCATCTACATTTGTCCATTTTCCATCTACTTGATGCTGTGTCGCGCCATTGTGATATCTATATTGAATCCCATTTTGGTCATTAATATATATCCATTCTCCATTTATATCAATAAATTTAGCAGGGTTATTTGCTACATAGCTATAAGGAGAAATAGGAAAACTACAATTGTCTAAAACACCCCATCTCCCAATGTCACTTATATAAAATCTCGCTCCATAATCATACATTCTAGACTCTTGCAGCTCCTTACCATTGTACTTATAGTTATAGCTTGGATTTCCAACAGAAGGATTAGATTCCATGTTTCAATCCAAATGGATAGTAATTACTTTCTTCAAGAGCTTCTGCGCTGCTCCCATTTTTGAAATAACTTAAACGGACATTTCCAAGACAATCCTTGTACTGGTAAATATAACGGTTTTTGATGATGAAAGAGCAAAAACCACAGCTCATACTGTGGTTTTATTTTTATCCGGACACCAGCAAGATGCTCGCGCCAGCTTGGGGATTTTGTTATTAAAATATTTTTATACTTTTTATAGCAATATACAACCGTTAATTAATGGATCAAAACCTTTAGGCCAAACAGTTTCTATATTATAAATAGTATCTTTAAATATTGCTTTTTCAAAATCAATACAAAGCATATTTGCATTAGATACATTAGCACCTGTAAAATTAGCAAAATCTATTTTTGCTCCTTGAAAATTAGAGCCCTGTAATTTTGAGTGACTGAAGTCACAATATGATGCTATGCTATCAGATAGATCAGCATCTAACAGAACTGTATCTCTTAAATCAGCTGTCATTAATTTTGTATATGATAAATTAGACTTCATCAAAATTGAATTAAATAAGAATGCTCCTCTAAGATTTGATTGAAAAAAAGTTGTATTACTCAAATCCATATTTTCAAGTTTTGCTCTATGCAAGTTTAAATTTGAGAGAGAAATTCCATTTAATGTATTGTATGGAATTTCTATTACATTATCATTTTCACAATATATTTTCATAATACTTATATTAATGTCCACCCCAATCATTTGGGTCAACTTTTGTGTTTTGGACAGGTTGGACTTTAGATTGTTGGCTTGGAGATAATGTCCCTGGGACTTGGGCTGGCTCATTACCCGTTAATTTTCCCGCAACATATCTATGATTTCCATCTACTATCACACCATCACTTGTAACTTTTATTGCAGGAGCTGTTTCGCCATTTTGAATTTTTCCAACATACCTTTCAACCATTGGGCCTGAGACCACACCTTGGGCTGTTTGTAAGTTTGAATCTTGGAGAGCTTTTGTTACTGATTCCTGTGTAACCGTTATCGTTTTAGGACTGGAAACTACTTCAGCTTCAACAGCTGCAGAACCTTTCATAGTACCTGTTACTTTATGAGTAGTAACCGCTGCTGCAACTACAGCCACTGCGGATCCGATAGCTTCAGGATTACCATTCAATACTCCTTTTCCTGTTTGTATAATTGCTTTCGCTCCAGATACCTCAGATATTATACTACCAACTTGCCTAGTAGCTCCAGATAAACCTCCTTTTTGATAAGCATTGTAAGTCTTACCCAAATTTACAGCTCCTGTAATCGCACCATTAACAGGATTACCAGATTGGATAGCTCCTATAACTAGTCCTTTTGTAGTATTCCATGCTCCTCTACCGAAAGCTTTCACATCATTCCAACTACAACATCTTTCGGCTTCCCTACCATCTGGATCAACAAACATAATAGGATTGTCTAAAGCATAAGTATATGGAGAAAACCTTCTTGACTTTTCTGCTAGTTCATCTACAACGCCCCATCTCCCAATATCTGCCATATAGAATCTCGCTCCATAATCATACATACCCGTTTCCTGCAACTCCTTTCCATTGTACTTATATTTCTGATAACTTCCTTTTCCATAGAAAGCATTTCCGGTTTTCAGATGGCTCATCCCAAACGGATAATAATCATTGGCATCCGTGATTTCAAGAGCATTGGCGCTGTTTCTTCCGAAACTGATTCTCACATTACCCAGATGATCTTTATACTGGTAAATATAGCTAATTGTTAATAAAAACTGCTACACGAAAGGATTCCTTGAGAGTTACAAGAAGAAAATAACATAATACTGAATAATAAAAGAATGTCTTTGATTTTCCCAATCAAAGTTACCATATTTTCTAAGCCAATTCAAAACCGTAGCATGAGATTGTATCCCATATCTCTTGCGACAGTTGGTAATGGTGCATTCTTCCGATTCAATTTCTTTTACAATCTGAAGTTTTAAACTTAAACTATAATCTTTCTGGGTACGCTTTATATAAAGCGAGTTATATGTTCTTTCATAACGATTCTTTTTTTGTGTATCGCTATTTCAGGACTAGACATCATCATAATTTTTATTTATTTCTAATTCAAAAACGCTATATTTATTAAAATGTATAAAAAAATAGTCTTCAGGTGAAGGATCAATTGTATAGAAAAATAACTTCTCATTTTTAATTTTATTCAGAAAAGCTATTATTCCTTCAAAAAATATTTCTTCAAAAATATAGTCAAAATCAAAAGCTATAAAGTATTTAAAGTTATTGTTAAAAGAGTTTTTTTCAAGTGAAAGATACTCAGGAAACAACTTTTTTATTTTTGATTTATAATGTTCAAATTCTTTTTTATCAGTTACAAAATTTTCCATATTTATGGTTTTAATCATATTTTAATATCCGTTTTTCCTATCCCATGTGGATTTTTTTTGAAATCAGCTGTAGGATTTCCTCTCTTATCATTTCGAAGGTTATAAGAAGTTTTCCCATTAGAATAAGTTCTTGATTTTCCATCTCAGTATCGTTGTAAATATACTTATTTTCAAATAACGAAGTGGGACAAACTTGGTGGACGTTCACGGTGCTGTCATCGCTAAACATGAGCGTGAGAAGCTCTGAAATTGTCTTTGGATTATCTCGTAGGTTCTACGCATATTCTACTGGATAAAAATATTGTAGCTAAAATTTTAGATATACAAAGGCTAAAAGAGAACGATAGACAATATGTCTTCGCTCTCTGTTTGCGTTTCTTAAACAAACTAAGCTGCAAAAGTATTATGTAATACAAAAGCCACTCGATGGGTGGCTTTTGCTTAGTTATTTATTCTCCTTTGATTATCGGAATAAAATATGAATATCAATAGTGGTAAACAAAGTATGATATTCCAAAAATTTTTCTTAGAAATCAAAAACTTTATAAAAAAGTAAATGAATAATATAAATCCTAATTACATTCAATGGAAAGCAAAAAACAAATATGTTCTCTTAGCTGTGCTACTGTATATATAAACTATCCCAAAAACTTCTATCAATAGATAAATTGTAAAGTTTATAATAAATATCACCAATGGAATGAATGCCGTTTTAGATATTTTTATTTTTTCCATTTATTACAAACTTGTCAGTTAACTATTTAATAAAGAAAAAATACACAACAAACCCAATTAACGGAATTGATAGTAATATATTTATTATACTTTTCTTGTTATAAAATATATTTTTGAATAAAACAATTAATGATAATAGTATCCCAATAAATATTACAGGTAACATAATGTAACTTATTAATCTATTTGTGGGACTATATGGGTATATAAGCTGTTGTACATTTATTAAATAATATTTAGTCATATTAACTAAAAAAATTATAAACGATATTATCGCCAGCAGCCTGTCATTTATTTTTTCCAATCTACTGGGTTATAATTATATCCATTAGTAATTGCTTTTTGGTCTCAAGGTGTGTCTTTACCCTCTAAAGTCGCTTTACTGCTAATGTTAGCTTCAATTTATCTGGCTCATTAGGTAAATTGAGTAAACAAAATTTCCAATTATAAATAAAATTATACCAAAAACTATCCAGCTTCCAATTCTATTTTTACTCTTAGGTAATTGATCAAACTCTTTATTGTATTTTTTCCATATTTCTTCATAATCAATTGAAAAATAAGATAAGATTACAAAAAATAAAGCAATACTTATATAAACACTTTTTGAAAAATGAATATTTCTATTAACAAAAATATTATAATAATTTAAAAGAGTAATCGTAAACCAAAATTCTAAAGCAATCATAACAATACTTACTTTAAAAGAAGTAAAAAACCTGCCTCCCGATAAATCTGATGTATATTCTATAGAACGATAAATCTTATAGAAAAAATAATAATAGCTTTTTTTATAAACTCCATAATATTACTGTTTCATAGCTCCTGGAAATGCTTGCCAGTTGGGATCTATTGCTTTATTTTCCTGATATAATCTTTCCTGATCTGTTGCTGCTCCTGCCCATCCTCCCGGATAAAAAGCATCTATACCAAAGTAAACCGTAGAAATAATCGCTCCCGGAGGTCCTCCCCAAACACCAATTGCTCCTATTGTTGTATTTAATCCTGCTTTTGCCGGATGAACGGCATTTGGAGAGCGGGAGATTCTTATTTAAAGACTGTATGTTCTTTCACAAAATCTATATTATAAGGATCTGTTATTATAAATATACTACCTTCTTCTTTACTATTTTGAGGATTATAATATACTATCTGTTCTTCCGATACTAGTTTAACAATATCTCCTTTTTTTCTATCAACAGAAACTGTGCAATATAATTCAGCTATATCTCCTTTAATTCTGTAAGGATATATTCCTTCTTTTATGACTTTGTTAAATTCCTGTGTATTGCTTTTGGTTAATTTTAAATGAATAACTCCGAAAGCGTGATTATCTGATTGTTCAAATCCTGTCACATAGCCTTCAAATTCTACATTATTACGAAGATATTGTACTGATTGTTTCGTTGCAATATCTGAACTTTTATTGTAATAGATGATAATTGCTACAAAAAATCCCAATAAAATAATATACCATAAATATTTTAAATACTTTAACATTATTTCTTTTTATTATATTGTTGTATCTTATCTATTGTACCTGTTGCAATCGCAGAAGCTACAGGACTTACTGCATTAGTTGCTCGGTCTATTAAACTTCTTTGCGCTGTAGGTTTCACGTCATTGAGCAACCATGTTTTGGAAAGTGTTACATTTCCAGAGCCTACATTTGCACCTGCACCAACACCAACACTGGCTCCTATAGAAACACCTTTCCAACCAGCATTTTTCCCAGAGCCAGAGAATGCATTGACATTAACTCCACCTCCAACAACATATTTAACATCTGCGGAGATTCCTGCGGATGTTGTAATTCCCGAATAAGTTGTAGGATCAAGTTTATCTTTAGAAGTATTGTAAGCAACAAAAACACTTCCTCCAACGCTTGCAGATACATTAGCTTGCACTCCTCCCGAAAAAGTTTCTTGTGCTCCTGCATAAACATAATTATACCCGCTATATTTATTATCTGTAAACTGAACTACTGACGCTTGTATACCTGCACCTGCACCAATTCCTAATGCTCCCCCTATATCTCCTTGCGCTGTATAGCCCACTGCAAATCTACCTGGATCAATATTTCCTATACCAACATCAAGTGTTGTATTTTTATTAAGAGCAAAAGGAACATTATAAACTTTATCTGGTCCTGCCGCTATGATTCTTAATTCTTTATTATCTGTTCCCTTAAAAATTATATCTTCTGGTTCTCTGCCATCAGGATCGGTATGTTTTATTGGATTATTGAACGTGTATACATAGGGCGACCAGCTTGGCATTTTTCAGCTAACGGGTCTACAACACCCCATCTTCCGATATCCGCCATATAAAACCTTGCTCCGTAGTCATACATTCCGGTCTCTTGGAGTTCTTTTCCGTTGTACTTGTAGTTCTATATCTCCACTCAACTTTTCAGGATTTGCCTAGTCAACCTTTTCTCACGCGAGGTATTACACTGTGATCGTCTGCTCTTGCTCGCCTACGTAAATATAATTTTTCTTTTCAATTGAAAAAAATAATTAATGTCAAAAATAGTAGTGAAAGTTTAGCAGACAATGTTTTTATTTGCTGGAAGAATGACTTAAAGCTGATATTTTATAAGCTTATAATAGTAATAAAGCTAATACAGCAATATGTTAATACCAAAAATAGTGTTATAACGAACCAATATATAAGTAACTCGAACAAAAATAGCTTTGTTTATTAGTAGATTTATTTTTTATTTGCTGTACTGAACAATTTTGACAGAGTATTTTTTATTTTGTTTTTAATAACCACGGTATTATTGCACAAAGGTTTTAGCAAACCATTCTTTTATAAAACACAATATTATATTTGTGACATGGAGAGTAATATTTTTTGACAACTATTTCGGTGCTAAGATACCAATTTAGTTTTATTTTGCAAACTTTTTCAGTTTTGAAGAACCGATTTTGT
Organism: Chryseobacterium sp.; assembly: GCF_022869225.1. NCBI lineage: Bacteria > Pseudomonadati > Bacteroidota > Flavobacteriia > Flavobacteriales > Weeksellaceae > Chryseobacterium > Chryseobacterium sp. Next base: position 419,057 of record NZ_JALIHL010000001.1, read on the forward strand.
TTTCATATATTTACATTTCAATAGTAAACAAGGTTTTTAAACCTATAAAGTTTCTTTATTATGGATTTCGGAAGTATAGTTTCAGAACTTAGAAAACAAAAAAAGATTTCCCAAACAGACTTAGCAAGCCAATTGGGGATTCATAAAAACGTGTTGGGAAGATACGAGAGGAACGAAGTTTTCCCCTCGATAGATATTGCTCGTAAAATTGCAGATATTTTAGAGGTGTCTTTGGATTACCTTACTGGTAAAGAGGATGTACAGATTGATAAAAATACAAGTAGCCGTATTTTGGAAGTCTCAAAATTTGAACCCGAAGACCGCAATCATATTTTTTCCGTCATTGATGCTTTTATAGCGAAGAGGAAAATTCAAAGCATTTTATAACAACAAAAAGCCACTCAATGAGTGGCTTTTGTTTGTTATATTAATATTTGTGTATAAAATATTTTTTTATAATTATTTCTTTAAAAGCCTTATTCCTTGTAGGATAAAATATATTATAGCTGTCCAAAATAATGAATTAGCAAAAATTAATCCCGCAGAAAATTCTAAGTTGAAAGGCTTTGTTAAAAACCAAACATACAGTTTTCTAAAAAACTTCTCTCTTTTCCCCACGTTAATAAAAAGGGACTTGTGATAACTATCGATACAATATAGAATACTGTAAATACAACATATATAAGCAAAAACTTTTTCATAGAATTAATTTTTTACGCCTTGTTGTTGTAACCATTGTACAATGGTATTCATTAATTGGTCTGCTTGATTTCCTGGTCTTGCTGCATCAAAATGATGCGCATTATCCCCCTGAATGCCTCCTTGAATAAGCCCTCCCTTTATAAGGTAATCATATATATCTTGAGGATTACTCAAAGCATCTCCTTTCAAATCATATCGGGTAACATTTTTAATATTGCTATTCCCTTCTAGTTGCTTCATCAAATCGGAGTTATCAGATATTGGACTTCCTATCAAAACTAAATTATCAATCACTTGTCCGGAGTCCGCTAGTCTTAATGCCGACTGTGCCTGTAAGACACTTCCGTAAGAGTAGCCCACCATATTAAATTGCTCTCCTTCTTTTAACGGATTATCTTTTAGTTGCTGTTGATACATACTAACAGTAGCATCTATCATATCATCCTGAACAGGCTTGGTTTCGTTATTATAGGCATTATAAGAAGTGGTTCCAAATCCTCCCATCGCACTTGGAGACATTGAGTTATTCATCTTGTCATATCCTGTTTGACGATACATTGTAGTAAATTCAATATCACCAGCCTTTCCTCTGGTTGCATTTACTCGATAAAAATCATTTATACCATTTGAGGCAAAAGCTCTTGCCCAACGGTTGATATAATCCCATCCGTCTTGGTCGTTTCCTGCACCTCCGATAAAGTAAACTCTTTTTCCATCAGGGTCTACTGCAACAGTAGGACGATTTAGAACATATGCGTAATTACTGGCGAAAGGATATTTCTCACTTAACTTATCTACTGTTCCCCAACGAACGATGTCAGGCATATATTGGCGACTTCCATAATCATAAAAACCAGTCTCTTGCAGTTCCTTACCGTTGTACTTGTAATTCTTAAAACTTCCTTGACCAAAATAAGCATTTCCTGTCTTCAGATGATTCATTCCGAAAGGATAATAATCGTTGCTATCTACAATTTCAAGAGCGCCTGCGCTGGTTCTTCCAAAGCTTACCCTTGCATTTCCCAAGTGGTCTTTGTAACTGTAAATATACTGATCTTTTGTGTAATCATAAAATCCTTCTGCGGTAGGGAAAAACTGCAAATCCTGAGTTTTAAGGGAAATCGTAGCGGTATTTTCAGGCTGAACAGAGTAGGCTTCCATTTCCATGGCCCTTTCTGCTGGGGCCATAGGATACATCTCAGCGTTATTTTATTTTATATAACTTATAATTTGTTCATATTTATCTATTCTTTGATGGCGAAGATTTCCATTGACTTAAAAATTTTTGAAAATATTTCATCTGATAAATACCTCACAAATCTAACTCATTTGACTTTTCTACATAAGTATTATTTTATTTTTATCTAACCTATAAGTTGTTTATATTTGTTTATTCTTAATTTATAACTCATAAAAACGACCTATTTATGGCTTTTTCAGACAGATTAGCTTTTGCTCGTAAGCAGAAAAAAATAAAACAAAGTGATCTCGGAAAGACCATTGGAACTTCCCGTGACATTATCAGGAAGTACGAACGTGGGGAAAATGTTCCGTCGACCGACGTGGCGACTAAAATTGCCAATGCTTTAGGTGTTACTCTGGATTATCTCGTAAAAGACGGAGAATATGAACAAATTGATAATGATACGTTAAAAAAATTAAAAGCAATACAGGAGTTGGATAGTGATACTAAAGCTCATATTTTCGCAACCATTGATGCTTTTATTAAAGCTGCTAAACTTAAGAATATTGCAGCGTTATGAAAAAGTATATCTTAATTCTTTTTACATTTCTTCTTGTAAGTTGTAATTCTAAGGAACAAGATAGAAAAGATGCTAAAAAAATAACACAAAAATTTTATACGCTTTTAAAAGAAAATAATAGAGAAGGAATTTTTAAATTATGTGGTGATGAACTTTTTAAAGTTGCTTCAAAGGAACAAGTAAATCAAATGTTTGATACTTCCTCTTCGCAATTTGGTAATATTAAAAACGACTCTCTGATATATGAGCAGACTAATATTATAAAAGGTATTAACTCTAAAAATGAATATGTATTAATCTATAATGTAAAGCGAGACTTCAAAAATACTCAAGAAAAATTTACCCTACATAAAGAAGGAAATTCTATTAAAATCGTGGGATATTTTATAAGTCCCAATTAATAATAACAAAACCCCTATTTTTAGGGGTTTGTCATTATCTATCATTCTATTTTATAACTTTTATAAAATTTATATTTTCCAAAACTATCTTTTTTAAAAATGTTAAAATCTCCTGCATTTGCATTTTTAGAAATAGAATCTCCAACCTGCAACGTATCATTTTTAGTATCAGTCGTAGTTATACAATAATCATCGCTGTAATAAAATTGTAATGATTTGTTCTCATAATTATAAACTCTGATAATTTTTGCCTGTACATTATTTTTATAGAAATAATTGTTGTTTAGGAATACAATTCTGTAAACGTAAAAATATGCAAATGCTATCAATCCTAGCAAAATAGGAATGAAGCGATAATAAGTCTTCGCTTTCATAACTATTTAAATTGGAAAATAGGTTTTACAATAGGTGTATATTGATAATTCAATTGGGCATTTATTCCAGTAACCGGACTTCCTTGTATACCTACTCCAACCTGTCCAGAAACATTAATAAATCCACCTCCTTTTATTGGGTTTTTAATATCAACAGGAGCGTAAGAAACTCCAGCTGAAGCATCTACACCAAGCCCTAATCCTACAGAAGCTCCTCCTGAGTGCCCTTGCATGAATGAACTTTGAATTTGTCTTGAATCTCCCGTATATGTTCCTGATCCAAAAGTAATACCAGCATTTCCCTCTATACCTGTTCCTATTGCAGCATTTACTGTTGGAGTAAAGTATAATCCAGGATCTTTTCCTCTGGTTAATAATGTAAAATTGATAGGTGTTGTACCCACTCCTAAAAATGCAGTAACATTAGATGATAAGCCCATAGAGTAAGTATCTGATATTATATTTCGTGCAACACCACTATTCCAAGCTTTTGATAATGAACTCTCTGGAGCTTTTATAGCAATAGCTTCTATATTTGTTTCTGCAAAAGTTTCTTTTCCTCCGCCAGCTGCAGAATCATCATAAACTTTACCATTTGCAGCATAATTTAGATCACCATCTTTGAATGTTTCCCCAACATAGGTAGTTCCAGCAGGTGAAGTACCCTGATCTTTTGCAGATGCTTCCCAACGGAGATTTTGAGTTCCGTTATCCCTCACCCAATCCGTCCCTTGTCTTCCATCCGGATCAATAAATCTTAGTGGATTGTTAAATGCATAATTGTAAGGACTATGTCTAGTCATTTTCTCTGCAAGCGGATCCACAACCCCCCATCTTCCCAGATCCGGCATGTACATCCTTGCTCCATAATCATACATTCCGCTTTCCTGAAGCTCCTTTCCATTGTACTTATAATTCTGATAACTTCCTTTTCCATAGAAAGCATTTCCGGTTTTCAGATGGCTCATCCCAAACGGATAATAATCATTGGCATCCGTGATTTCAAGAGCATTGGCGCTGTTTCTTCCGAAACTGATTCTCACATTACCCAGATGATCTTTATATTGGTAAATATACTGATCTTTTACATAATCATAAAATCCTTCCGCAGTAGGGAAAAATCTAAGATCCGGAGTTTTAATGGCAGCAACTAAATTGGCCGCTCCTCCATCAATGGTATAAGCCTGCTGTTCGTAGGCATATTTGGTTTGCTGAGAAAGCAATGCCAGTCCTTCAAGTCCTCCACTGCCTCCATTACCGGAGGTTACCGAATGGAAATACTGGAAGCCGTCCAGGTAGTCTGAGATATCGGTGACGGTATAGCAATTTACAATGCCACATTCTGACATTGGAATGGTTTTCTGAAGTTTAACTCCGTCTGCCCTGTAGAGATAATTATGGGAACCCTGTAATCCTAAGTCTCCATATTCTATCCTGTAAGGTAGGTTCAAGTAATTGTATTTGATTTTACTGATCCCTTTATCCGGCATTTTCCACATATTTCCATTAAGGTCATATTCAATGGTGTTTCCACCTCCTTCATAGCCTGAAGGATTATTTGAACTATCATTAACCTTGGCTGCCTGATTGCCGGTATAAGTATAGGCTAAGTCATCAATTTTGGTTGCAATAGTACCTCCGCTTTCCATTACAGAGGTTCTGTAGAGATTGGTAATATTCCCGTTCAGGTCATAAGTCATGGATTCTGTATGCTCCTTGCTGTATGGGTTGTTGGGGTTTTGGTAATATCCTGCTGTCAGCCTGTTTAAAGCATCATAGGCATACCCATATCTTTTAGGGGTCATTGGCGGATTGGCTCCAATGGTTTCTACAGCTCTCCAGTCTACTTCTGCTATGTTTCCGTTGTAGAGTGCTTTTACATTCTTTCCGGGAAACTGTAACGGGTCCGGGTTATCAATTCCTTCTTTCTGGGTGTACTTAATTCTATAAGAGAAGAGTTTTCCGTTTAAATTGGCCGCTGACATCTGGTCTTTATTGATACCGGTCAGCCAGCCACGGATATTGTAGGCATAATCAATGCTCTGCAGGTTATTCCCTACTGTTTTATTTTTAAGCTGGGAAAGTTCATTGTAGCTGTTTTCTGTGAGTAGCTGTTCTGGTTTATCATCTACCTGATGCCAATGTTGTATTAATCTGTTCTGGGAGTCGTAGCCAAAGCGTTCTGTTACTTTTACTCCGGATTCAGTTGTCAGCCTTTTGTGTTCGGTCACCGTCTTTTGAGGGGTTCCTGAAAAATCCAGCAGGGATTCTGTACGGGTATAGCCTCCCAGATGGTTGATGGAATGGGTACCAATGGCTCTTGCTTTGTCATCGTAATAGGTGTAGGTCTTGCTCCAGCTGTCATCTTCGATATTCTTTACCAAACTCATCACGGGAAGGCCTTTGGTGCTTCTTCCTGCTGATGAAGGGGTATCGGTTAAGGTAGGCCCGCCCTGAATGGTGGTTGGGAAAGAGGGATTGAAACTATATTGCGGGTAAGTATCATAATAGTTGACACTTAAAACCGTTTCAATATCAAAAAAATATCCATTACTGTACTGAACCGGCATTCCGTTTTTGGTAAATCCTGTACTGCTCCTGTTCTCCACTATTATGAGATGCCCTGCCTGGGACTGCATGCTGCTTCTGCTTCCTCCGGCAATGATCCCTGTATAAGCCACTCTCCCGAATGGGTCATATTTGGTAATCAGCCATTTGCTTTTCTCCCGCATATTGGCATCCTGGGTCATGATAAGCCTGTCCGCCTGATCATACACCATATATTCCCAGCCTTTTCCAGGCAGTTTTTTCTCGACCAAACGGTTTCTGCCGTCATAACGGTATTCATAAGCTAAAGCCTGCTGATCTTCCCATTGCCAGTGTACCTTTTTTGATAATAAGGGGGGAATCACCAAGGCCAACTGGTCATATTCATTGTATACGTAGTACGTATCTGCATTTTCTGTAGCACTCAGGACTTTTCTCACTAACAAAAGCTGTCCTCTGCCGTTTTTGAATTCTATGGTTTTGTTGCCGTCTTCATCGGTTATTGTGTTCTTATATAGTTGTCCGCCATCATAAGTCCCTCCGTAATCAATGGTAGACTTAGTGGCACCATTTTCCCAGGTGGTCGTTGTGGTATATTTAATAACTTCTCCTGTAATGTTCACATCATAGTCAAATTTCACAGGCTTATTCTGCCAGGCATTTCCTACCTGGATCTGCTGCTGGATCCTGTTTAACGGTGAGTTTTCCAGTAATTTCTCTGCATAGATCTTTTCTGATCCGTAAAGGGAGGACTGGGAAGCATTGGTTAATGGAGAGGTGTAAATTGCTCCGTTTTGAGTTCCTTGCTGGGGAACGGGTAAAAATTCTTTTACCTGTCTTCCAAAATCATCATATTCGATATGGCTCACCACATCTCTGCCCAATGGCGAGGATTTGACATTCACGACCTGCTTGGGTCTTCCCAGGCCGTCAAAATACTGAACCGTTTCTGAGGTTTTGGGATTGGCAAGTGTAGGGTCTGATAAATAGGTTTTACTGTAAATATAATTTTCTGCGGGACTCGGTGTTGTTTGCGCAGAGGAAAACCCCACCACAAATAATGCACTGAGAGGTGTAATTATCTTTTTCATCGTTTGTTAGTTTTTATAATGGTATTTCATTTCCTTCAATACTTTTCCGTTTACATCCACTACTTTTTCAAGACGGTTGGCCGAGTCATAGAGGTAATATTCTGTAATTCCTGAGGGCGGGGTGATGCTTCTTACGCCAATCAATGGATCATAGCTGTACGTGGTGATCTGATAACCCGATAAGCTATTTTTAAAATTTTTAAAGGCATTCAGTAAAGCAGTCTCATCATTATTGGGTACAGCAGCGGCGTCTGTATCCGAAGCACTAACCAGTGCCGTAATCAGGGATTGCTGAATATCCGTTAATTTGGCATTTTCGATCTTGGCAATAGGCTGGGTATTGTTATAGCCCCAGATAATTACGGTGGAAATCCCTTCTTTGGTGGTATACTGCTGAAGGTTTCCTTTTGAATCATATTTATCATAAGTGACTTCCGTCAAAGGTGTATTATTCTGAAGCCCATAGGAAACTACAGATGTAGGTAGTAACATTAAAAGATTATCATATTTCGTTTCTACTCTTGAAAGTATCTTTCCTGAAACATCAGTTATATTTTGTCGTTTAATCTCTGTTGCTTCCAATGGAATGCCCACCATATTGGCAATAATGAGTTTTAGATTATTTTTTCGTGGGCATATTGATAATTAGTTTCTGTACTTGTATTATCAGGAAACTTTACAGATACAGATTTTATATTGATCGGTTTATCAATATCCGTATCATAATAAGAAAATTTTGTGGTAGTTTCAACCACCTTATTTCCAGGGAAATACTCGGTCACTTTAGATTCAGTCTTCTCTACTTTTCCTGAATTTATCCCAATAATTTCTTTAGTAACCGCATATAATTGCTCGTATATGGCTTGTCCGTGCTCATCTGGAAGACTACCTGTTACACGTTTAGGAAATTTAGCAATATCTAAATTTAATGCAAATCCAATTTGCTCAGAAGCTCCTGTAATAAAGCCCGCTTTTGGGTTTTTCAAAGAATTAAAAGCATATTTATTCGCTTCAACTTTTAAAGTATCTCCTAGTCTATTCAAAATAGTACTTTTTTCCAATAATCCATTTTTCCATTCATTATAATTTGAATAAACATGAGTATACATCTTATAACTATCCGAATTATTTATTTGTGAAAAAATATTTATATTTTGTCCTAAGTCATTATATTCTGTAACCTGCTTATACGTAATTACATCCGAAGAACCATATGCATTATAATTAGCATTTGAGTTATTAACAACCAAATATTTTTGTATGGAAGGAGAATATAATTCTGTTCCATCAGTTCCCATTGTGACATATCTCTTTAGAAGGCTGGTATACTGAAAAGGCATATTAAGAACTCCGCTACTCTTGAAAGTATTAGTTGATGGATCTAGAATTTCATATTTATAATTATATGTATTGACCAGATTATTTTCATTCTGATCCTCTATTTTCTTAATTCTAAGCCCTCCAATAGGCATATTTGTATTCGTTGTGTTATATCTCCCATAGATTACATCTACAGCGTATCCACAAGAACATTTTCCCATTCTGGACAATGAAATATCAATAGAGTTACTGATATTATTAAGTTCAAAAGATGCTGGTTTTCCATTTGTTCCATACTGAATACCGCCAGCTATAGCATTCCCATAACAAGATGTATCATGTACCTGACTGGTTTCATCATCCATATTATTTTCACAGGTATTTCCAAAGGTAAGTTTGATTTTTGGTGATTCTTTTCCATCAAAAAAACCAGAAGGTATTGTAACGGTCTTATTTACGTTGCCGAAACCGTCACTTATACCTCCAGAAGGTTCACTCAAAACATTAATGTAATTGTCTGTGTATCCCCATTGATAATCTGTCCGGGTAAAGTATTTATTAGCATTTTCATAATATAAATGTTTACTTCCTCCCGTTGGATATACAATTTTATTTAAAACTCCAATCTGAGTATAGTCCGGATTGGTATTTCTATTTCTTGTGTATTGTGCTGGTATTGTAATATTCTCTGCTGTATAATCTGTATAAATTTTATCAGGGAGATTAGCTGAGGTTTCGCCATACATTGTAGAATTTATATATCCCCAATAATCATCATTATTAGAATTTCTTGCCGGAAACGGAATAACTTCATTATAAGAGAATTTATAATAATTCTTCTGTAAATTGTCATATACATTTATTAATTTAAGTCTATAACTCTGAAAATCAACAGCTGGATTAGATATGAAATAAGAAAAAATTTAAATGATAGTTTCTAATTATATTCCCATAATTATCTTTTACTAAAACCTGACGTAATGCTATGCCATTTGATCCGGATAAATCTTTTCTAAAAATAGTACCGTCCGAAAAAGGCAGTCCATCATTTGAGTAATTAAAATATATAACCCCATCAGGAAAGATAATTTTTGACAGTAATTTTTCCATATTAACAATATCCCCCATATATCTCTCATAGGCTGGTAAACTTTCCGGTAAATCAGCAATAGGATCAAGTTCACGTGAAATATCAATATTAGCCTTTTCAGTAATTGTTTTTTCCTGATAGGAATATTGTTTGGCATATTCAAATAAAATTTTCTTATTATTTATCGTCTTTATACTATCTATCTGATATAATGTCTCTGAACCTGATCCGGTATCACCGGGAATTCCTGAATTTACAAGTGTTGAATTTTTTAAACTTAGGAAATAAGAGGTTCCGTCCGTATTGACGACTTTAATATTTTTTTTATTATTGGTGCCTGTAATCAGAAGATCCTCGTGGGGAATAGTATATCCTGTATCATTATTAAAAATAAAACTTCCTCCTCCAAAAGGCAGTGAGTAATTAAAGATGTCAGGTCTTGTATCATATACACCTCCATAATGATCATCTATCATCTGACGAATATCATTATCATACATCCCGACACTTCTGATATTAGCATTAACCACATTAATATCTTTAGTATACATCAAAGACTTTTTATCATCTTTATCCATGATATTCTGGCTGATACTACTGGGAATATTCAATGACCAGCCCAGACCGGTTGTACTTGCAACCTCATTTAATTTTATTCCTCCTGTATTATAAGAAAGTGAAACCGGAATACTGACTCCATCTACAATTACCGTGTAAAAAGGGATATTGATGTTTGCTTTTCCCCTAAACATATCAACAGCCAGTTTCCCCACCTTATCCATTGCATATGCATTTGCTGATGTTGGAAAAGCGACTATATTTTTCTTTTGTATGCTGTTATTATTGACCTGGGCAGAGGTAAAACTACCACTAAGCATAAGTATGCCACCCACAATTAATCTGTATATTTTTTTCATGTTTATTTCTTAATCATTTTAGCATTCGCCGTTTTATTCGTATCCGTTTTTATCGTTACCAGGTAAGCACCCTGAATCAAAGGCTGGGTATTGATTTTGGTTACCGTATTTTTAGTTTTCAGATGCTGAACCTGCCTTCCGCTCATGTCATAAACTACAATCTCCGCTTCCTTAAACTCAAAGCCGATTTCCACATAAGCATAGTCGGATACAGGATTCGGATAGATTTTGATGTCGTATTTCTGGATCAGATCTTTCACCTGCTTATCACCCAGCTTCACGATCTTCCAGTTCTCTTTGCCCAGTTCTTCGGCGCTGGTACCGGCCAATATAATAGAACCGTCCCTGTTCAGCCTGATATCTGAAAGTCTCTCTTCTCTTCGTCTTGAGTCTCCATTCACATGTTTTCTCCACTGTTCATTACCGTTTCCGTCTATATACAGCATCCAGAAGGTTTCATCATCTTTTTCTATTCTGCCTTCGGCCTGAGTATAACCGCCCAACAATATTCCTTTGGTGATGTCTTGATTCTTGATTCCTGGATCTTGACTCTGTATTACACTCATTCCCATCAAAATATCGCGGTTCTTAAAATTGTAGGATTTCTGCCACTGCTCGTCGCCTCTTTCATTCAGTGAGATCAGCCAGAGGTCTGTACCTTCTTCGATGCCTACGGTTTTATTGCCGGATCTTTCGGATCGGGACTCTCCACCGATAATGAAACCGTTTGAGGTTAAAGCGAGGGTTCTGATATGGTCATCGCCTTTGCCGCCGAAGTTCTTTTCCCATTCTACTTTCCCGGTCTTATCCAGTTTTACGATCCAGTAGTCGCCTTCACCGAAATTGCTGCTGGCTTTTGGCATTGGGCTAATGGCTGCTGAGGAAGCAGGCTTTTCAGCCGAAACAGGATTAGTCGCTGCTGATTGAGAATTACTCATGTAAGCGCCGCTTCTGGAATAGATGCCCAATAAAGCACCGCCGTCTTTCGTGGGAATCATCTTTTCGACTTCATCCAGCCCTCTTCCGCCTAAGATCAGCTGGGAAAGTTCTTTGCCGTCTTTGTCAAGCCGGATGATCCATACATCTTTGGAACCGTAGCCTTTAGATGAGTTTTGCACATTCCCTGCTACAAAGAATCCTAAGTCTGTAGTTTGGATTACCGCTCTGGATTCTTCGTCCGATGAAGTTCCAAGCGTTCTCTGCCACAGCTCATCTCCGAATTCATTGATTCTTATCAGCCAGATATCTGATCCGCCTCTGGATTCTTCTTTTTTATCGAGCCCTTTCCCCGAATAGGAAGTTCCCGCAACAAGAAATCCTCCTTCCCGGGTGGTAACGGCAGCGGATAAGTAATCATGGTTCTGGCCGGAGAAGTATTTTTCCCAGACTTCTTCACCCTGCTGGTTCAGTTTTACAAGATGGTAGTCGTAACCGTTGTTTTGCTTACTTCCAGCCTCAGGCTTCCCGCTTCTTGACTGTATACAGCTTCCGGTGATTAAATACTGCTGGTCTATGGTCGTGGTCACCTGGCTTAGGAAATCCTGTGTGGAAGACCTGATATCTTTCTGCCAGATCACTTCCTGGGCAGACAGGCCGAAAAATGCGTATAAGGTACATACACAGAGATACATTTTTTTCATGTCAGTGTTTAATTTGAGTTATTATTGATTTTTAATTTGGTTGCAAAAATATTGCTTTTAGTTCACAACAAAAAGATTTATTATTTTAATTTAATATAAAATTCACTATGATTTTTTAAATATTAATATTTACTGACACAAAAGTAACTGGATAAAGCGACAGAACATGTCGTATTTTAAAGGTAAATTCTTTACATCAATCCGATAACAAATAAAAAAAGGCCACTCTTTCGAGTGGCCTTTCATTTCTTAAATGATTTTATCGATAGATTACGACATTATCCTTTTTAAGCTGATAGCCGCTTTTCTTGTAAGGAACGAGTACATAACCCTCTTTTTTCCAAGCTTTTGCTTTTCCTGGTCTGGTAAGAATTATGCTTCCATTCTCTGCATCTTTAACGAACACCTCAGCTTTTTTCATGTCTTTGCTGAAGATCACGGCTGCCATTGAAGTAGAACTTCCTTTTGGAGCCACCTCCGTTAACTTGATTTTCTGTTCAAAAACTCTTACGCAGTCTCTCTTAATCTGAGAATACGTATATCCTGCTGATCCGATACATCCGTGAGCATCTCTGTCACCCCCTAACATCGGTTTTTCCTGTGCGAACACTAAAGAACCAAGGAACATTGCGCTAAGTAAAATTGTTTTTTTCATGTTTGTTGTATTGTTATGATAGCTACCGAGGTATTATTAAAAACCATGCCAAAGGACCAACAAAACACATTCCTGTGAAAAACTTTTACTTCCTTATTTTGTCCAGTTAATTTTTGAATGTTTCACCTCATCAGAGTTGGTTCCGATCATAATATCGAAGTCTCCTGATTCCCAGTCATATTTCAGATCTCCATTATAGAATTTCAGATTTTCAGGACTAATAGCAAAGGTTACTTTTTTCGATTCTCCTTTTTTCAAAAATACTTTTTGGAACCCTTTCAATTCTTTAACCGGTCTTGTAATACTTCCTACAAAATCCCTGATATACAACTGAACGACTTCTGCCCCGTCATAATTCCCGTTGTTCGTTATTGTTACCGAGGCCTGAATGGTTTGATTTCCTTTTGGATTGGCATTGGAAACACTGATATCTGAATAATTGAACTTGGTATAGCTCAGTCCGTACCCAAAAGGATACAGCGGTGTATTGCACTCATCCATATAATTGGAACGGAATCTTTGATATTCGCATTTATCAACCAGTTTCTGATCCAGAGGGCGTCCTGTATTTTTAGCATTATAATAGATCGGAACCTGCCCCAGGCTTCTTGGGAATGTCATCGGAAGCTTTCCTGAAGGGTTTACTTTTCCAAAAAGAACATCTGCAATGGCATTTCCTGCTTCTGATCCCGGGAACCACGCATTCAAAATAGCATCAGGCGTATCCTTTACATTGGTCAATGCTAATGGTCGTCCTGTGAAAAGTACCATTGCGATTGGTTTTCCTGTCTTTTTCAATTCGTTCAACAAATCAACCTGAGACTGAGGAATGGTAATTTCTGATCTTGATGAAGATTCACCGCTCATCTCAGCAGATTCACCAATAGCCAAAACAATAACGTCTGCTTTATTGGCAATATCAACAGCTTCTTTCAGTAATTCTTCTTTAGAACGGCTATCTCTATCGGTTTTCTTACCATGGGCAGCATAGATCTCTTCTAATTTTGCATCATAATCGATATTGGCACCTTTTGCGGAAAGGAATTTTACTTCTTTACCATAATTCGCCTGAAGCCCCTGCACCAGATTAACAGAAATGGCGTGCTTGGTAGCTACGCTCCAGGTTCCTGCCATATTCATCGAGTTGTTCACCAATGGGCCGATTACCGCAACAGTTCCTGATTTTTTCAATGGCAGCACCTGGTTTTCATTTTTCATTAAAACCATTGACTGGGCCGCAACATTTCTTGCAATATTACGGTTTTCCATATTGTACACTTCTTTTGCTGCCAATTTTGCATCTCCATGCTTGTATGGATTATCGAATAGGCCCAGATCATATTTTGCTTCAAGAATTCTTCTCGCTGCCATATCGATTTCAGCCTGGGTAACCTTTCCTTCGGACAGGGATTTTTTTAAGGTTGTTAAAAAGCCCTCTCCTACCATATCCATATCCACCCCTGCTTTTAAAGCCAGGGCAGAAACCTGCTGAAGGTCTCCCATTCCGTGGTCAACCATTTCATTGATCCCGGTATAATCTGTTACTACAAAACCTTTGAATTTCCATTGGTTTCTCAATACCTCGGTCTGAAGCCATCTGTTCCCTGTAGCAGGAACTCCGTCCACTTCATTAAAAGAGGCCATCACCGAAGCTACTCCGGCATCTACAGCCGCTTTGTAAGGAGGGAAATACTCATTGAACATTCTTACATGGCTCATATCAACGGTATTATAATCTTTACCCGATTCGCCGGCTCCGTATAATGCAAAATGCTTTACACAGGCCAATATACTGGTCCCGTTGGCCAGGTCTTTCCCCTGGTAACCGTAGACCATATTTTTTGAAATTTCACTTCCTAAGTACGGATCTTCTCCGGAACCTTCGGAAACTCTTCCCCATCTTGGCTCACGGGAAATGTCCACCATCGGAGAGAAGGTCCAGTTGATTCCGTCTGAAGCGGCTTCTCTTGCGGCTACTTTCGCAGACTGCTGTACCAGATTCATATCCCATGATGATGCTAATCCTAATGGAATAGGAAACGTAGTTTCGTAGCCATGAATAACATCCATTCCGAAAATCATCGGGATTTTTAAACGGCTTTTCTCAACGGCTACTTTCTGAACGGCTTTAATTTTATCAGCTCCCTTTATATTGAACAATCCGCCTACCAATCCTTGCTCTACTTTTTTTCCAATATCGGAACTTTGAGCCATTCCGGTCGTAAAATCTCCGGAAGTCGGCAGGTTGAGCTGGCCGATTTTCTCATCCAATGTCATTTTAGATAACAAATGATCTACAAAGGCTTTCTTTTTTGCCTGATATTGGGCTGTCTGATAAGACTGTACGGGTTTATCCACCATTTCCTGCGCCGAGAATACCGGCGAAAGAGCTAAGGCAGCGAGTACGATTAGTTTTTTCATAAATCTAACTTCTTATTGTTCTATTTTATTTAACGTTAAAACGTTATTTTTAACTGATTCCGTATAATGGGCCTGTTTTATTGTCTCTCAAAAGGACAATACCCAAAAATAGGGAAATTATTCTACAATCTTAATGTTTATCACCTTAAATACGGATTAATTTACCTTAAGATTGACCCGGAAAGGAAAATCTCGGATTTATTTATTTTTTTTCTTTGACAGCATCCATTCATACAGCTGAGGATTTGAATAGGCCGAATCCCAGGAATTATGATTATCATTCGGGAAAATCACCAATTCTGCCGCAGGATTGACAGGATGCAGCTTTTGGTAAAATTTAAAAGCATTCTCGGGCAAAACGACATCATCCATTCCGCCATGAAAAATTTTCATATTCAAATCTTTATATTGCTGAATATTAGCAGTCATTACCTGATCTGTCGGGGCACAGACTGATACGACAGCAGCAAACATTTCCGGATGTTCCATGGCCAGCTTCAGCGTTCCCCAGCCTCCCATGGAAAGTCCCGTAAGGTAAATCCTGGACGCATCAATTTTATATTTTTTCTGAATCTCTTTGATCAAATGGTAAACCGTAACGGTATCCCACCAGGTATCTGCAGGACATTGCGGTGCAAGGATAGCAACCGGTTCCTTGATCAGTTCTTTATAGGTAAACGGGCTGTGTGCCTTTACCATTTCCAGATTATTTCCTCTTTCCCCTGAACCGTGGAGGAATACAATCAAAGGAACATTTCCTTTGGTTTTTTGCGGATAATCCAGAATATAGGATATTTTTTCGGCTCTCTTAATTTCTTTGTTAAGCTCGGCTTTTACCTCCTGCGCGTTCAGCGATAATGAAAACGGAAGGAGTAAAAAAGGAACATGTTTTAATTTTAATTTCATATTGTAATTTAGGGGCTGGCTAGAGTTATTTTTTAATTTTTAGTTTGTTGGAAACGCAAAGGCGCAAAGCTTTGTTTATTTTTCCATCCTGTTTTAAGGTCCAAGAAAATCAAAGATTTTCAGAGGTGATGCCGCTATAAATTACCTATTGAAAACTATAATTCTTATCAGAGGCAAACCCTGCGGCCTAACAAGTTGTTGTCAGTATTATCCTTTCGGGCCTTTGCGTTTCAACATTTATCCTTTCGGGATCATTTTATTGTATTCCGTACTTCGGAGACTGAAAGCTTAATTTTTTCAAGCCCTGCTGAATTTCCGGAGCATTCATAAACAGTTTCCACAGGAATCCTGATCTGTAGTTTTCTATCATCGGGGCTATTGTCCCCTGATCAATTGCAAGATATCTCGGGGTGAACCAATTGTTGTAATTGATCGAAGTAGCATCGTATGGCCCGGCCGTTCCAATAAACTCAGGTTTCTGGGTATAGATAAACCTTAGAAAAGCCATTGATTCTTTTGGAGTGTATGGAAAACTGCTTAGAGCAGCTGTCGGAGTGATGACTCCATTATCATGGGTTGGCATATGAGCCGTATAGCCTGTGGTTCCGTCTTCATTTCTGGTATAACCGGCCGTCAATCCCCAATAGTCCGGACCATAGCCCTTCCATTGTTTTGGATTTTCCACACAGTATTGATAATCGATAAGGGTCTGATTTTTATTGATATCAAAATAATTTTTAATCAGTTTATCTGATAATCCGGTCGGATCAAGACCTATGTATGAATATTGGGACCAAAAAAGCGGACCTCCGTATTCTTCGGCATAGTTATGTTTTACGTAAAGGGGTAATCCGTATTTTGTTTTCTCTGTGAGATAGGTTCCGTTTCTCGTCCAGCCCTTATAATATGTTTCCGCGTCAATGGAATAGGTAGGTGACGAGGCTGCCAAAATATACGTGATCAGACATTCATTATATCCTTCCAGAGGAAAATTCATTTCCCACTGGTATTCCGGTGACCAGTGCCAGTACAATACTTTTTCACCTCCTTTGGTATACCAGTTCCATTGGATTCCCTTCCACAGCTCATCACATTTTGCCGCCAAAGCTTTTTCTTCAGCATTTCCGTTTTTAAAATATTCACGGACCATGAGAATTCCTGAAGTAAGGAATGCCGTCTCTACCAGGTCTCCTCCGTTATCTTTCTTACCAAAAGGGACCGTTTTTCCGGTTTCACCATTGATCCAGTGAGACCAGGCTCCTTTATGGCGATCTGCCCTGGCTAAGAAATCCATGATATGACTCAGTCTTTTCACAGCTTCTTTTCTTGGAACAAAGCCTCTTTCTACTCCCACAAGAATAGTGGCCAGTCCAAATCCTGAACCTCCGGTGGTAATAACATGTTTGTCATTATCAGGGTAAATATTGTCTTCATGGTAACGTTCTCTTCCCAACATCGAATGAGGCTCAGCATAATCCCAGAAATATTTCAGGGCATCTTTCTGCACTCTATCCATCAGCTGTTCATCCGTAATATTGCTTTTTACAGCTTCAGTTTTTCCAATTTCCTGTTTCGCAATGGGAGCATTTTTACAGGAATAGACAAAGAATAAAGAGGTGATAGCAATTGATAATACGTTCCTTTTCATGAGATCTCTTTTTATAGGGGTCTAAAAGAAGAGGAGAACTTTCATTCTCCTCTAAAGTTTATTAATTAAATTTAATAGCCAGGGTTTTGAGCTGACAATCCACCTGCTTCCATAATAAAGTCTTGCGGAAGCGGGAATAATTCATGTTTTCCAACGATAAATTTCTTATTCCCGTCTGCAGCCATTGCCGCCTGAGCCTGTCCTGTTCTCACAAGGTCAAACCATCTGTCGTGCTCGAAAGCAAGCTCCAGTCTTCTTTGTTTCCAGATATCTAATCTTACATCTGCCTGAGAAGATGCAGGAGTATTCCCGATATTCGCTCTGTTTCTTACTTGATTCAGGAAAGGAATCGCTGCAGAAGTTTGTCCCAGTTCGTTCATTGCTTCAGCTCTGATTAACAATACCTCGGCATATCTCAAATAGCGAATGTTTACATCTGTTGAAGCCTGATCTCTGTAGTTCGAAGAATAAGCTTTATAATTATAGAATTTATTTTCTGTATTTGGACCTACATAATATCCGTCATATAATGTCATATCTCTATGGATAATTGTAGCATCCCTTCTTGTATCTGCTGCAGAGTAAGCGTCATACAGCCCTTGAGTAGGTGTAGCAAATCCCCAGCCCCAACCGGTAGTCCCTCTGGCTCCCTGAACCTGGCTGTATTGTTGAATTGCTCTTCCTGCTGTTCCGCCACTACCATTAATTTCGAAGATGGATTCAGCATTATTTTCTCCTGACACTTTATAAATCTCCTGGAATACAGGGGTCAATGAATAACCTGTCACTAAATTAGTTTCATCTACAGCCAGCTGCCATTTCTTCTGATATAGATAGACCTTAGCTAAAAGTGCATGGGCTGCTCCTTTTGTAGCTCTTTGTCCTCCGGTTCCAGATGGCAAAACTGCTGCTGCCTCTTTAAGGTCTTTTTCTATAAATGCATAAATTTCCTCTTTACTTTTTCTGGTAAGCGTCATCAGTTTATCTGCTTCAACTCCTGTTACCGGAACGTGGTCTACCAAAGGAACTCCTCCAAAAGATCTCACTAAAGTAAAATACATGAATGCTCTTAAAAATTTGGCTTCACCGGTTAACCTTTCCCGTAATTGCGGATCAGCTTTATCTAACTGAGGAAGGTATTTCAATGCCTGATTACATCTATTAATCCCTTGATAATTAGAAGCAAATAATTCTTTGAACGATGGCGTTGCTGCTGTAAAGGTCAAAGCATCTAAAATATCTTTATCTGAACCGGAATCACTTGCACTAGAGCCTTTGTCCGCATCATCAGAAACAATTGACGTCACCCCGATCCAGGCAAACGTACTCATATTCCAGTCTAAAAACTTGGCATAAATAGCGGTAACCAAATTATTTGCCCCTTCATCATTGTTGTAAATTTCACCAAGCGCAGACTCAGGAATTGCTTCTGTAGGGGATACATCTATAAAATCATTACTGCAACTTTGGTTAACAGCTCCTACAATCAAAAATGCCGCTGCTATGATATATTTTTTGTTCATTTTTTTAAAAGTTTAGGTTAACACCAAATACAAAAGATCTCAATGTAGGATAAGCATCCAACTCTACTCCTGCACGTTTATAGGGATCTCCTTCGGCAGTAGAATCTGCAGGATTATATCCTGATAATTCAGAAGAGTATCCTGAATATTTCTGGAACACAAAAGGATTAATCGCACTTACATACAATTTAATTGATTTCACGTAATCTGTTAAATTCTTAAAGGTATATCCTACCGAAATATTATTGATTCTGAAGTAATCTCCGCTTTCTAAGATAGAATGTTGATGCAATTGGAATATTTGCAGGATTTACAGGATTCGCGGCGTTAGTGTTTGTTGGTGTCCAGAAATTATTAGCTACAGAAGCCTCAACATTTTCACCGCCACTTCTCTGTGCTTTTTTACCGTTATATACTTTAAATCCGAAAGCTCCGTAACCATTAAGCGCGAAATCCCAGTTTTGATAGGACATGGAGATATTCACCCCTAATGTTGATTTTGGTATATAAGAATCAAAAAAACGTCTGTCTCCTCCGTCCGTTACGCCATTACCATTCAAATCTTTAAATTTCAGATTTCCTTTTTCATCATAACCGTCTGCTTCATACAGATAAAAACTACCCAAAGCATACCCTACTGCCGAAGCATTGAAAAGTTTGGTATCCACTCCGTTACCAAGATTTCCTCCTACTATTTGGGAAACCGGCTTAGAAAGATCTATGCTGGCAAGCGTGTTTTTATTATAAGAATAGTTGGCACCTATTGAATAAGTAAAATCTTCACCTATTTTATCAGCCCAGTTTAAGCTTACCTCAGCTCCTTTATTCACCACACTTCCCATATGAGAATAATTCACATCAGAAATCCCGGTTGCCAAATATGGTACAACCCCCAAAATAAGATTTTTTGTCTTTCTGTTATAAATATCGAAAGTACCGGTTAATCTCTTGTCCAAGATACCAAAATCCAAGCCTAGAGAAGATTCTTCTGTAACCTCCCATCCTAAATCCGGATCATAACCTTTGTTGACAGTAACTCCGTTACTTACAGGAGAGCTTCCAAAAGCATAATTGTAGCTAGCTCCCATTGAAAGTGGTAAATAATTCAGAGGTACATTCTGATTACCGATTTTACCCCATCCTCCTCTAACCTTCAACAGATCAAAGAATCCGTCTTTCAGAAAGTTTTCTTCGGAAATGATCCAACCTGCACCAAACGCCGGGAATGTACCCCATTTATTACCAGCAGCAAACTGAGAAGAACCATCTCTTCTGATCGTTCCGCTCAATAAATAACGGTTCATAAATTTATATTGGAATCTTCCGAAATAAGAAATTGTTGTATTCCTGTTTCCTTTAATGGATTCAATAGCCTTTGTATCATTGTCACTGTATAAATTACCGTAGTAATCTACTTTATCAAGGTTCCAGTAGTCTTGTGAAACAGGAACATCTTTTCTGTTAATGATTAAAGTCTCCAGACCGTTCTTTACGGAAGCTTCTGTACCAGCAACAACTTCAATATCATGGTTGTCAATTTTCTTGGTATAGGTCAAATAATTATTAAGTACCCAGTTATAATAGTTTTGACTTTTATTGGTTAATCTCGTTTTTGGAGAGGTAGCTGAATAAAGATTTTCAGTTCTCATCGGATCACTATCCAACCAGAAAGCCTTAGAGTTTACAAAATTATAGTATTTATAATTGCCGTATTCTCCACTAAACTGAGAAGTAAATTTTAAATCTTTAACAATATCCACATCTAATTTCAAACCACCCTGCAACAAGAAATTTTTCCCTTTCTGGTTGTCATAAGCAAGCTGCATTACAGGGTTCGCTACATTATTAAACCTTCCTCCCTCATAACTGATATCACCGCTAGCTTTATTAATAATTGGCTGGCCGTATTTTCCATTTGGATAATATACAGGGACTAATGGTGATTGTTTATAAGCATTGGTAAAAGCCCCGAATGATTTAGGAGTATCATTGGTAAAAGTAGCACTTAAAGTCTGAGCCAGCCTGATCCCTTTAGTAATTCTAAATTCGTTATTAGTTCTTACTGTTGTTCTGTTATAATCAGTTCCTTTAAGAATAGACTGTTCATCATAATTACTTAAACTTAAAAAGTATTTTGCAACTTCAGAAGATCCGGAAATGGATAAGTTATGCTGGTTGTAAATCCCCGTTCTGGTAATTTCATTGAACCAATCCGTATTGTAGGGTTGATTAGGATTTAAATAATCACTTTTTGAACCTGCATTATTATAGATGGCAAATTCTGAAGCATTGGCCATCTTGATCGTCTTTAACGGACTTCTAAATCCAACTAATCCGTCATAGGAAACGCTTAATTTGCCCCTACCTGATTTTGTGGTAATAATGATAACCCCATTGGCAGCTCTGTTACCATAAATCGCCAATGCAGCAGCATCTTTCAGCACATCATATGTCAGAATGTCATTGGAGTTGATGTTATTAATATTATCAGTAAACATTCCATCTACTACATATAAGGGAGTTCTTCCCCCCAATACTGTCCCCAGACCTCTGATCATTACGGTAGGAGTAGAGCCTGGTGCATCAGAAGCTATAACCTGTACCCCTGCAGCTTTACCCTGAATGGCCTGCGAAGCATTTAAAACCTTTGTTTTGGTTACTTCTTCCGCACTGATCGAGCTGACAGATGTGGTGTTATCTACTTTTTTACGGCTTCCGTATCCAATCATTACGACCTCGTCAATCTTCTGGACTTTGGCAGAATCCTTGGTAACCTGTGCATCTACATTCATACCGAAGTATAAAACTGCGATGAGGCATGAATACTTTAAATTGCCTTGTTTCATATAGTTTCAATTTTATTCGTACAATCAATTTTCGAAAATTCTCTTTTTTAGAAGAAGTGTATATTCTCAAAAAAAGACATTATTCAAAAATATAAAAAAAAACGAATAATGTTAATATATCTTAAAAATTTAAAAACACCTGTTTTTTATTAGGCAGAAAACATGAAACAATTAGAATTTATGAATTTAATCTCAAGACAACTGCCGATTTACTATCATTTCACCAATGATAAAATCAATATTTTTTTGAAATAATTCACCAAATGCGTATCCTGAATTAATATTTTGTTAATATGATAATAGTATTTACCTTTGGTGCAGTTTTTGAGAAACCAACAAAAAAGATCAATGAAAAAATATATTGTTGCAGCGGCTATCTTAATCGGAACCGGCGCAGTTATTACCACTACAGTACAATCCTGTACTACCCTGGCGACATCCGATATGGGACTTTCTATTATTAAAAGAATGCTACTCAACGGAATTGATAAAGGAATGGGAGTCTATGCTAACAAAGAGGCCTTTCTACAGAATAATATGGTAGACAAGGCGCTTCCTAAAGAGCTGAGAGACATCAATGCTATGCTTGAGAAAATAGCCCCATCATTAGTTGCTAAGGAAAGAGATTATATCGCACAGGCGGCAGCGTATACTGTTACGACCTCCAGGCCGATATTACAGGGTGCCGTCAACAGCTTAAATGCACAGGACGTAACGAGGATTATCCAGGGAACTACGGCAACGCAGATCCTGAAAGAAAAAACATCTCAGCAGCTTGTGGCAGCCATTGCCCCAAAGGTAGATGAGAAACTGAATGAATACGGAATCGTTAAGACCATCAACACGGCTTTATCAGGAAGCAATTTTCTGGGAAGTCTTTTAGGAGGAAACAACAACACAGTAAATGCAGGCGGGCTTAGCCAGCTGGCTTCAGAACAACTGGTCAACGGACTATTCAATATTATCGAAGACTATGAACATCAGAACTCCAAATCCCTGCTGGGACCATTTGGAAAATAGAAAAATTTTCACTATATTTATATTATTAAGAATTGCAGATGGATATATTACAAGGAAATCAACACGCAAGTCCCGAAGATTTTTATGAATCTTTAAAGGAAAAACTGGAAGATCATCACGATTTTCCGGAGGATTATTTATTTAAATTTATTATTCCTACAGACCAGTCAAAACTTACTGAGATATACAGGGTTTTTGATGGGATTAAATTTACATTGGGAAACCGCGAAAGCAAAAATGGAAGATATACAGCCTGCAATATTAATGCATTTGTGCTAGATGCGAATCAGGTAGTGAATATTTATAAAGAAGTAGCCAAGATAGAAGGCGTTATTCTATTGTAAAAATTTAAAAGCTGTCTCACAAGGCAGCTTTTCTTGTTTATATCATCCGTATATTAAGCAAGCATTTATTTCATAATTTTATTTTGAAGCTCACTCAATTCACTAGATTTAGAGTTCACAGCTGGATACATTTCTTTCTTTTTAGCCCATTTTACTTCCATCTGGTAAAAAGTTTCCGGAGCAGTTATTTGCCCCTTTATCGCATCATCAATAAATAACTTCCAACGTTGGAAGTACAGAGATCCCAATAATCCATTCCATTCTTTGTGAGCATAATCACGCAAAGGTGTTTCAGGACTATTCTCTGGTCCCCAAAAGGTAATCTGTGATTTAGCATTATACAATATATTTTCAGTATCATCCGCCAGCGACTTCCCAAAATCACAAGCCTGTTTTAACCAACGATTTAGTGTAAAATACCTACTATTCCCTGTTAATTGATCCTGCATAATAATCATTTGCAAAAATTTGTTTCCTGCCTGTTTTATTTTTTGAGGATTTTTTTCGTTGATTGATTTCAGCAGGTCATCATAAGTTTCTTGCCCTTTGTTCGCCAACACCTGTCTAAGAAAGTCTACTTTATCAGTAAAATAGGTCTCTGAATTCATAAATTCCCGGTCTGCCCGAAGGAAAAGCTGTACGGCCTTTTTAAAACGTTGCTGATCATAATTTCTTGTTCGGGTTCCCCATGAAGATACCGATTCAATCTCCAGTGACGGGCGGGCACAATAGATGCTCTCTGACGGACCTTCCTGATTGACATTGGGGCTACTATATATTGTCTGTGCAAACTCTTTCCAAGCTTCAAAAATAAACTGATTGTATTTCCCGTAACGGTATTCTGTATAATGTTTCAACCAAATATTGAGATCAGGTTTTGTCTCATACCAAGCCAAATCCAACATAAGATCATAGGCTACTGGATTATTATAAATACCCTCCGGAATTATCCCAACACCTTTAAGATTTTTGCTAAATTCACTATCTTTAATTCTAAAAGGCTCATCAATAAAACGTTGCAACTTACCATACAAACCACTTTTATCACCAAAATTACTCACATTAGACCATATAAAATCTGTCCCATTATAAGTTTTGCGTTTTTCCCAATTATTGGTATTTTCGCCGAAGAGTTCAATAATTAATGTATTTTCTTTATTTAAGCCACTTAATAATTCATTCGAAGGGTTATTCTGCCACCCTTGTAACACCCATGTACTGTTCGGATAATTCTTAAGCATAGCAGACTGAATATCTTCTGCAGCCTTTTTTATATTAATACCTCCTGTACTTCCCCCTTCATGAAAGGGCTCGCCACCAAAATAATGAACACGATCACCATAAAGCTTTTTTATTTCATTATAGTAGATATCGGCAATTCTTGCAAAGGTGTCAGTAGTAGGATCTAAAATAATTGGCCGCCTGAATGCTACCCATTTCCCCTGGTCTATAAGTTTAGCTGTGGGGATTTTTTCTTTCAAGGATTGGGGCACCATACCATAGAACCCTTGCAATATAGGTTCTATTCCCAGCTCACTCATCCGTTTTAGAATCTTTCTCTGGAGATCAGCCTGTTGTTGTACCAATTTAATACTTACAGGTCCTCCCCAACCGTCCAGATTCCCCATCAACCACCAGGCAGTATAGGCAGGACCAGCGATGAAGGCCCTTGCTTCGGCATCAGTATATCCTATATGTATCAATGTATTGTACCAGATAAGTTCTGTACCTACCGGTGCTAGCATTATATTGACTCCATTAAGTGCCATCCAGTCTAGTTCCTTTTCCCAATCTTCCCAAGTATAAAAGCTGTAAGAATAATTGATTGTACAATAATTAAGCGCATATCGATATGTGATAAATGATTTTTTCTTTACAGGGGTATTAATCACAGGCAGCTGATCCAGATTTTTCACATTATTTCCAAGATGGGAAATACTTTGATGCGCATAATATTTTACATACCAGTCTAATCCACGGGATGCTGCACTCACAGAAGAAGCTGAGATTTTCAACCTATTGTTTTCTGTCTGAAGAATAAATACATCTTTGTGATTTTCCAGGGGTATTTTTTTAATTATTATTTTATTCTTTAGCCACGGGAATCTCCTGTCTGCGATTTTCTGAATTGCCGAAAAATCCTGTGCCCCGGCCGATGCTCCACAAAGCAGATAAAAGAGAAACAATATCTTTTTTATTTTTAGCATAATACTATCTTATAATACTAAAATAAAAAACTTTTCTCAATATACTAAAGCAGGAATTACGAAAGAACCATATGTTTTTACTCAAACAGCTGTTACTTTTTCGCAAAAAATAATCAATTAGTATATTAAAAAACAATCAATTAAGAGATATTATTAAAAAAAGAAATTTGTATCGAAAATTAGATTTGTAAAACAAGAAAGGCTGCTTCAGATGGAAACAGCCTCTTTGTATTTAGTCTTTATTTATTATTTCTCAATAAAGAATTTCACATTTTCAATAGGTCTTCCCAGCATCGCTACTGAACCTTTTATCAAAATAGGTCTTTGTATCAGTGACGGATTTTCAGACAGTATTTTGATCCATTCATCTTCGGAAAAGTTCTTATCTGCATATTGTTCCACATACAGTTTATCTGTTTTGCGAATGATATGGAAAACGCTTTGATTAAGTTTCTTCAATACCGTTTTAATCTCCAAAACGCTTAACGGATCATCCATGATATTGATAATCTCAAAAGGTACCCCATTTTCATCCAGGTACTCCAGTACAGCATTTGATTTCGAACAGTTCCCGTTATGTAAAACCTTAACTAGCATCTTCTATTGATTTAAAATTAAACGTGCTTTCTAACAAATTTAGCAAGAATTTGACTGATCTTCTCTTAAAGGTTTGATAAATATTTGTTAAAACAAACCGTGTAATTCAGTTTCAATTTTTTCCAGAATAATTCCGAAGTCTTCCGGCTTTTCTACAAAATCAAGGTCATCCACTTCAATGATCAGCAGTTTGCCCTCTGTATAATTGGAGATCCATTTTTCATATTTCTGATTGAGCTTTGAAAGGTATTCTATACTGATGGATGCTTCATATTCACGTCCTCTTTTGTAAATTTTCTTTACAAGATTGGGTACATCAGATTTTAAATAAATTAGCAGATCCGGTGCAGACACAAAACTCTTCATTAAATCAAAAACCGATGAATAGTTGTTGAAATCCCTGTCAGAAAGGAGCTTCATATCATTCAGGTTTTCTGCAAAAATGTGTGCATCTTCATAAATGGTACGGTCCTGAATAATATTTTTGCCGCTTTCCCTGATCTCTTTTACCTGGCGGAATCTGCTTCCCAGAAAGTACACCTGCAGTGCAAAACTCCATTTGCTCATATCTGAATAAAAGTCTTCCAGATAAGGATTGTGATCTACGTCTTCAAATTGTGCATCCCATCCGTAATGCTTGGAAAGCATTGTGGTCAAAGTTGTTTTTCCTGCTCCAATGTTTCCTGTAACTGCAATATGCATATTTTTCCCTTGTATTTACTGATTAATTGATAAGTTTTTCTACCCCTTCAGTCTGAACTTCAGCTGCATCTTCAATCAATTTTTCTAAAGTATTGTCTGAAGATTTTCCTGGCAGTACTATTTCCTCCGGCTTTTTTTCCTTGTTTTCACCAGGATTTTCCAACAATGGAGGTGTTGTTTCCGGCAAAGGTTCCGTCTGTTTTTCCTGCTGGGGCTTCTTTACTTTTTCAAGGCTGTAAAGATAAAGTTTGTTCCCGTTGATTTCAAAATAAGAAAGGATGTTTTTATCCACAATTTGTGCTTCCGGATCTTCAAAAACAGTCTCCATGCCTTTCTCAGGGATATATTTCAAAATAGATGTATTGGTGATGACCAATATTACATCATTTTCCCTTCTGAATCGCTTTCCGTTTTCTACCGGAGCTTCAAATAATTTTTCAAATTTCGGGGTATAGACCCTGATGTGGTTTTTTGTTAAAATATAGACTTTATTTTCATACACCAGCATATCCATAAGATCTTCAAAACTGATATCAAAAGGATATGAATTGATGGTGGTATCATTCCTGAAATTATATTGTATCAGACGTTTTGTACTGTCATCCAATAACCATAATTGCTGCAGATCTTCTGCATAGGCCATTCTGATAAAGCCAAATTTCTGCTTAAAGTCGATTCGCTGGATCTCATTCAGATTCTGGTCGACAAATTTCATTTCCTGTGCATTTTCAGAAAACAATGGGACATTCAAAGGATTCTGTACAGACTGTACTTTATAAGGAACCGTAAGCATCATTTTCCCGATCTGCTTTCCCAGAGAATCATATTTGGTAAAGCTGAAGTCTTTATTTTTATAGATATACAGGTTTCCGTAATCATCTGCAAGCATATCTTTAGCCTCCTTTAGCTTCAAAGTGTCTAAAGGAAGTACTTTCTGCGCTGCGGATGAGCAGAAAATAAAAATCGTTATCAGATATAGTAATCTCAAATTCTTTTTACTAAGATAGCGCTCCTTGAGGAACGCTACCAATTTACATACTTTATTTTATTCTGACAGAAATTGTGATACGTCTTTTCTTACTTAATAACAACTTCATAAATCTTTGACCAGTTTTTCCCGGTCACCAGCATATTTTCTCCTTTAAAAGCAATTCCGTTCAATACGTCATCACTTCCTTTGGTATTTTGTTTAGCAATATCTGTAAAGTCAAACGTTCCCACCACTTCTCCGGTTGCCGGATTGATCTTTAAGATGATTGGTTTCTGCCATACATTGGCATAGATAAATCCATTGTGGTATTCAAGTTCATTCAACTGATCATAAGCCTGGGAGCTTCCTGCCACAGCAATATATTTGATCAGTTTTGAAGGATTGGCCGGATCAAGGAAATAAAGGAGTTTGCTTCCGTCTGATGCAATCAGGTTTTTCCCGTCATAAGTAAGTCCCCATCCTTCACCCAGTACATTTGGATAAGCAAATTCTGAAAGCAGTTTTAAAGAGCTTTTATCATAAACATATCCTTTTTTGCTCTGCCATGTCAGCTGGTATACCTTATCTCCCACGATGGTACTTCCTTCAGAAAAATCTTCCGGAGCCTGTTTGGTAGAAGCAAGGGGTGTGGTAGTTCCCAGCGTATATTTTAAGATCTGTGAAGATCCGTTTTGACCGTCACTTTCATAGATTGTATTTCCTTCGACCTGAAAGCCCTGCACAAAGTTTTTAGGATCGTGGGGATATTCCGCTACAATCTGATAGGAAATATTTTTTTCCGGAGTTTTGGCAAATACATTGATCGTTGCATCCTGGTTTAATACTTCCCCGCCTTTGGTCTTAACATTGAAAGTCACGGCATTGTCTCCTAAGGTAAAGAATTTAGGATCAATCACTAAATTAGACGTTTCTTTATCTCCAAAGCTGATGGTAACGCTTTCTGCATGATCTGTCACCTCTTTTGGAAGTTCAAGTTTATCACCAAAGTGATATCCTTTTGCTTCCATTGAATTATTATAATTGTTTAAGGTATTAAGAATCTCTTTATCGTTATTACAAGATGCCAGTAATAAAATCGCTGCGAAACCCGCTATTATATTTTTTTTCATTTACTTTCTAAATATTTCCCCAAAAATAGCAAATTTTATTCCGTATTGCCAATATTATCCACAGGTTCACCAAATTGTAATATATATCCGTTGTTATCGTATATGGCAAATTCTCTCATTCCCCATTCGAAAGTTTCTATTTCATAACAGATTTCAGCTTTTGTTTTCAGGTCCTCCCAAAGCTCATCCACATGATTGACATTAAAATAAAATGAGCCGGTAAAACCTATCCCATGGTTCTTTTCATGCTGATTCGGTTGGGATATCATAACATACACCTCATCTCTGCGAAGTGATGCCCATTGCCATTCGTCACTTCTGCCTGCCAGCGAAAAGCCCAATACCCGGATATAAAATCCAATGGTATCTTCAATGTTTTCTGTCCAAAGAATGGGACGAAGCCCGGTAAACTGTATCATGATTTCTGTAGTTCAAAAGTTTCCTTTGCGATCTTCATATTGATAGACAACCATATTTCGTCCTCTATCCTGACTTCGCTTTTCATTTCTGGGTCGATATCAAATCCTGCTTTTTTATAGCATTCAATAGCTCCTTTATTCCAGTCATAGACATTAAGCTCGGCTGTTTGCTGATCAAAATGACTGAATCCATATTCCAGAAGCTGCCGGACTGTTTTTTTACCATAGCCCTTTCCCCTGTTGCTTTCATCCCAGATCAGAATTCTTCCGAGCAGAAATGTTTTTTCTTTCACCAACAGCTGGGCATGACCGATCGTGTTCTGACTGGCCGTATCCACTATTCTGAACAGCATCCGGTTTTCATCGGCCAGATCTCCGTTCAGCTGTTCTTTGGTCAATGGGAAATGATAGGCCGGACCGGCAAACTGAAGAAGTATTCTTTCATCCCTGATCTTTGAAATCAGTTCTTCAGCATTCTCAATATTAAAAGGCAATAATTCAATCATCATTTATTCTCTACATATGCTTTCAAACTCTGCCCGATAATCGTATTCCATCCGCCTGTAAAATTCACCCCCGAAAACCCGCCACCCAGCTCTTTGAAGTTTTCAATTCCCTCATGAGTCAGCTTTACGAGGGTTTCTCCATCCTCCTCAGGAAACAATTCCCAGGTTACGATTGTTTTTAAGGGTGAAAAATCGGGGTAGGACCAGGTATGCTTTAATTTCCGTTCAGGAACAATATCCAAAATTTCACACTGATGGTGAAATTGGTTTTCTCCTCCCGGCTCATAGAAATTAAATTCCTTTCCCACTTCCGGCTCAAAATCCGGGATATCAAAGTACCAGAGTTTCATCTCTTCCTTATCGGTCAATGCTTTCCAAACGTTTATCATCGGGGCATTTATTTTGTACTGAACAATGATGGGTGTATTCATCTTCTTTATTTTAAAATGCAATTACATGTTTTCTTTAAGCTTACCTATCAGGGCCGCTTTTATTTTAACCATGAGAAAATCCGGTAATCTTAGCTTCATCAAAATCCAGCTGCATTTCAATCGCTCTCATGACATGATCATCAAATATCTTTTCTTTTTTCATCCTGTGCAGCTCATTTCTCTGTGCCTGAATCACCTGCCTCAATACATCTTTATTCTCATTGATAGCGGTCACATAATCGCCGGTGGAAGCCATACATTGGGCTTTATCAGCCATCAGCATCATCTCGTTTTCAAGCTTATGCTTTTGATGGCGCACCAGGCTGTTCCTCTCTGCCAGTTCGGAAAAATCATTATCGAGTTTATGCAATGCTGTTTCCTTTAATTTACGCATAAGGATCACTTCCTGTTTTTCTTCCGGCAGTTCACTTCCCGAATCTTGTATATTTAATAATTTCAGGATGGGTGACAACAGAAGTCCCTGTCCTACCAGAGTGATCAGTATAATGACGAAAGTTACAAATAAAATAATATTTCGGTGCGGAAATGCATCTCCGTTAGGCAAAAAAGCAGGAATAGACAATGCTGCGGCCAGTGAAACCACTCCCCTCATTGCGGCAAAGCTAATGATAAAAGGCTCCCTCCAGTCCGGTTTGGAGACTTTCAGCCTCAGTTCTTTTGAGCAGAGTCTTGGAAAATACATCAACGCATAACTGTATAGTATTCTTGTTCCGATAATAGCCCCGCCAATCACGATGCTGTAGAAAATTCCTTCTGAGAAAGTATAATCAGTCAGCCCTTCTACCACTACCGGCAGCTCAAGCCCTATCAGAATAAAGATGATCGTATTCATCAAAAATATCAGGACACTCCAGACGTTTCCGGATTGAATCCTGGAGGTATGGCTCAGATAGCAATGGGAATTATAAGACATCAGCAAGCCTCCTGCAACCACAGAAAGTACTCCGGAAAAATGGAAATGTTCTGCTCCGACATACATAATATAGGGAACAATAAGGGTGATAACGGTATCTATATTAGAATTGGTAGGAATAATTCTCAACAAAGCTCCAAACAGAAAACCGACTGCCACTCCCACTGCAATACCACCAATGGCCATGGTAAAAAAGTCCTGAACGGCATCTCTCCAGATAAACTGGCCGGAAATGACCGCTGCTAACGCAAATTTAAATACAATTAAACTGGATGCATCATTGATAAGGCTTTCCCCTTCCAGAATACTCGTGATTTTTTTGGGAATTTTCATATGCTTCAGCACAGAGGTTGCCGCTACCGCATCCGGTGGAGAATTTACCCCGCCCAATAAGAAGCCCATCGCGACTGTAAGTCCAGAAATAATGGAAGACGAAAGATAGGCAACCACTATTGAAGTTAAAAATACAAGTCCGAAAGCCATGGAAAAGATCTGCTTCCTCCATTTATGAAAATCCTGCCAGGAAGTAAACCAGGCAGCTTCAAACAAAATAGGAGGAAGGAAAATAAGAAAAACAAGATCAGGCTCTATTTCAATACGCGGCATTCCGGGAACAAGGCTTATCAACAGCCCTGCAATCACCAGAAAAATAGGATAGGCAACTTTTAATTTCTGCCCGATCATTACTAATATCATCACAGACAGCAGTACTGCAATAGATATAATAACATAACTGTGAATCATTTTGTTTTAAATTTTTTTAAGTGTTATTTTTGAATGCAATGAATCAATTCCTTATCGATCATCTCATTACCTGATAAAAATCTACGGGAAGCATCATCATTGTACAATTAAAGGACAATATTATTCTTTGGAGTAATCGCCGGCGGAAGATCGGGTTCATCCAGCATATCCCTCATATCAATTTCTATAGTACGGCTGATCTGAGTGATCGGGACATCATTCGGACTTCCTTCAAAAGGATTTACAGAAGCCTCTCCCACACTGTCTAAAGTATGAAAACACCATGTTACCAATAAGGAGAATGGAATATTAAACCAAAGCGTCCATCCTTCTACTATTGTTCCTTCCCCTAATTTATCAAACTCTTTCAGCAATCCAAAGGGTACAAAAACAATAAACAAAAGCAAAAGATACGTGGTGATAGAAGAAAAGTTCCTTGGATACGGAAAATTTTTAATCCTTTCAGCTTTTCCCTGGCTGTCTGTGAATTTTACCAGCTGTTGATTGATCTGCGTCCATTGAAAATCATTGATTTCCCCTTTTCGATATGCCCCGGATAATTCTTTGCTTTGACGGGCCATCAATTGTGTAGCCCTGTTCTTTTTGCTTATAATATATTGAAGTTCAGCTCCGGATAGGTATTTTTTCAGCTCATCATCCAGTCGGGTAAGCCTTTCCGGAACATCATATTTTTGGGCATATTCATCAAACTGGGCGGTATCCATATTTTCCCAGGCTCTGGGTTCACGAAGCTGAAACCGTAAAGCCGTCAGCCATGCATAATGACGAAGGAACATTTCTTGTACTTTATGGGGATCTTTAGAAGCGAGGGAATCTCTTAGGATATATCCGAAACTCCGGCTGTCATTGATGATCGCTCCGTAAATCTGCCTGGCTTCCCAAAGCCTGCTGTAGCTCGCGTTATTTTTAAACCCTACGATGAATGCAACTGCCGTTCCCATAATCGCAATGGGCTGCCATGGAACGGAAAGGAATGTCCAGCCAAAAGAATACAGGACGGTAGGAATCGCTGATAATAGGGTCAGGGCATAAATACTGCGTCTCGTCCAGGTAATGAACTCCCGCGCCCCAAATCTTTTTCCTGAATGCATATGTGTAATTTTAATGTGTTAATTGATTATATCCGAAAATTTTCATTCATCACGCATTCAGCATTCCGTAGTCATTATTAATTTTTCGTGAATGGAATATTATTATAAAAACCGATCTGAATCTGGCCGCGATTTCTGTTTTCCTGGATCTGATTCATATACCCCGCTTCGATTCTCATATTTTTATTGATAACATATCCTAAAGCACCATAGACTCTGTTTCTATCAAAAACCGGACTGTTGAAGTGTAAAAACAGCTCATTATAAACCGATGCATACAGTGTTTTTGGCAGCATTTCCTTTTGAGTAATCGGAATATTCACTCCCAGCATATAACGGAATCTCATTCTAAAATCATCTTCCAGAAAACGTTCTTCCAGACGGTAACGATGCTGAAGATAAATACGTCCAAACTTCTGTTTTGTAATATACTGCTGGAAAATCCTGTGCTCTATATTCTCT
The DNA here is from genome assembly GCF_022869225.1 of Chryseobacterium sp. Classification (NCBI taxonomy): domain Bacteria; kingdom Pseudomonadati; phylum Bacteroidota; class Flavobacteriia; order Flavobacteriales; family Weeksellaceae; genus Chryseobacterium; species Chryseobacterium sp. Next base: position 452,479 of record NZ_JALIHL010000001.1, read on the forward strand.
TTTTTCTCCCCGTTCACATAAGGCTGGCTCAGAATAAAACCGTATCCCAGCAAAACATTATTGTTATTCTCAGTCAGATCATAGCCAATACCTGTACGGATTAAAAGCTGCTCCAAATCCCCTATGGCATCAAAGTTTCTGTACTGAACCTCATTATGCCAGTTTAATTTTTTGCTGATCTTATTATTTCCAAAATACATATACCAGGCACCCAGGTCACTTTTCTGGGCAAATGTACTTACTGAAGCCAATCCTAATACCGTGAATGCCAACTCCGTAAAAACCTTTCTCATGTTCTTTAATTACTATTATCTATCGTTCTTAACAAAATTAATAATTTTAATCAATAATAACAAGTAGTATTTAAAGATCTGGTCTTACCAGAAAAACCACCGCTGTTTTTTTACGTTTGGTGCCCTGCAGCTATGTCTTCAATTGGATTTTTCATCTGTTTATATTGTTGAAGCAACGGATCGCCTATACGTTATGTTCTTCAAATTTAAAAATTTTTGAATGCCAAGATATCGTGCAATAAAAAACCGGCAGTAGGGATGCCGGTATATTTTCACTCTGTTTCATACAATATCAACTTTACGGATGCTGCTGCATTTTTGAAGGATCATCGTAGTTGACCATCCAGTTGATCCCGAACTTATCCGTAAACATACCAAAATAAGCACCCCAGAAGGTATCAGCCATTGGCATAGTCACCTGCCCGCCTTCAGAAAGGCCGTTAAATAATTTCTCTGCCTCTTCTTTGGATTCTGCATTGATGGAGATTGAAAAATTATTTCCGGCTTTAAAATGAGAAGCCCATTCTCCGCCGGTATCACTTCCCATCAATACGGTTTCTTTAGAAATCGGAAGGGTAACGTGCATGATCTTATTTTTATCTTCTTCGGCCGTTTCTTTTCCTTCCGCCGGAGGCATTTCTCCAAAAGTTCCGATATAAGGATATTCACCTCCGAAAACGGATTTATAGAAATCGAATGCTTCTCTGCAATTTCCGTTAAATGTCAAATAAACGTTTACTGTTGCCATGATTTTTTATAAGTTAAGTTTTAATTAGTTTTGATGATGGGTAGGCAGGTTACCTGTGCTGGTCTATTAAAATCATATTCCCGTCAGGATCTTTAAGGTAGATATGCTCCGGTCCTGAAGTGGTTTCATCTGCTTTCCGGTCAATTTCTATTCCGTTTTCTATCAAATGCTTCTGAATACTCCGCACATCATCAAAAGATTCAAGATTCTGGGCGTTTTCATCCCATCCTGGGTTAAAAGTAATCATATTTCCATCAAACATTGCCTGAAACAAACCGATCAGGGTAGATCCGTTTTTCATGATCAGGTAATTCTGTTCTATATTTCCTGCCATTGATGTAAAGCCTAATTTTTCGTAAAATTCTTTAGATTTCTGAAGATCCTTTACACTTAAGCTGATTGAGAATGCTCCTAGTTTCATTTTTAGTTGTTGAGGTTGTTTTAAGGTTGAAATTCAAGGTACGTTTGAGATACTGGATATTACCTGAAGACTATGATCACTGGTTTTTCAGATGGGTTTTAAAATCCAAAGTTCCGTCATAACTTTTCCAGTCACCGATCAGCTCAATGTACTGGCCTTCTACTTTTTCGGTTTTTTTATTCCATTTAAAAGTATAAATAAATTTTCCTTTGAAAAGCCCTGAATGTTTTCCTTTATTTTCTTCAGCCAGTTCATATTCTCCAAATACAGTTCCCTGCTTCTTGGTATCTTTATATTTTGAAATGGTAATTTTTCCTTCAAATTTTGCATAGGAAGCATCTGCAAGAGAATATCCTGATACAAAATATTCCTGATCATTCTTTTTGTTCTGCTCAGAAATACTGATCTTCAGTTTCAGTTCCTGTCCTTTATTCCCGATTGTTCCTATATAAGGCTTACTGTTGTTCAGCCATACATTTGAAATATCAGGCATCTGGCCCCACACAAAGTTGGCCGTTAAGATAAAGAGTAGTAAAAGCTTTTTCATAAGGTTATTTTTAAACGCCGAATTGGGCCAGGTGGTGGTTCAAATGCTTGGCAAACATATTATTCCACTCCCAGGCATTTAATTTTCCAAAAGAAAATGATTCTTTCCCATCAAAAGCCGCTTCTCCCAGCTGTTGTGTCTTCTGGATAAAACCAATCAGCCTTCCTTTTTCTTCATCAAAGTTTTTTCTTCCGGTAATCAGAAACTGGGGAGCCGTTGGTGAATCTCTGGGATAAGCTTTCTCGCCAACCACTTTAGGTTTTACAAAAGTTTTAAGAATAAATCTGGCAATAGATCCTGGTTTTTTATGTTTTTCAGGCTCATAGATCATTTCATAGGTTACACAACAATGGGCCAGCATCTGGTCAACGGTCATTTTCCCCACAATCCATGGGTATCTTCAACAAGTTTATTTATTCTATCAATATAATTCTGAGCAACTTTTGCGTCAAATACGTTTTCCATATTTTCTCTAATTTACTAAAGACAAATATATCAGTTTTTTTGTTTGATTTTTACAGGTGGCCGGAAATTGCTTACGACTTATTCGCTGACAGCTGACAGCTGCAGATTATTGGTGGCCGGCAGTTCAGTATATTAAAAATTATGGAGAAACAGGAAACATGAATGTACAGGGCCGGTCCGTATTGATAGTGATTATTTACATTCTTATTGTTCCATATTGAATATCATCCACTGAGCATTATTCGACAAGTAATAAGGAAACGACAGCCAATAGCCGGTATCTACCCTATTTCTTTCTGAGAATTCTCATCCCCTGCAACCTCCTTTGGCGCAGCTTTCCTGAAAATAAACCAAAGTTTGATCTTTAAAGCAATCCAGCCTAAAACAGCATACACTACTAAAAGAATGCTTAAATGTTTTAAATAGGGAAAAGTGAGTTCTACCGAACCTTTCTGGATCAATAAGATTTTAAAGGCCTGTAAGAAAGGAGTTAAGGGAATAATATTAGCGATAAACTGTACAAAAGCAGGCATCGCATTTAAAGGCCATGTGAAACCACTGATGATAAAAGCGGGTGAAGCAATTACCATAAGAATTTGAGTTGCCTTTAAAGCGTCCGGAATCAATATGCTGATGAATACTCCCAAAAATGACACAGAACCTACAAATACGGCTGTAAGCAGAATGAAATTAAGAATTCCCTCGGGCATCGGAACCCTGAAAATCATATGCATGAAGTAATAGATTCCAACAATAAGAACAGAAAAAACCCAAATCGGAATGACTTTAATAAGCATCGTCGGAAATGCCCATTTTTTCATCTTAAGATATTCTTTTACGAAAGATCCTCTTTCAAATTCTGCAGCAAAACTTACCGCCATGGCCAGGAGTATCACCTGCTGCAATACCACCGCCAACATGGCCGGCCACATGAAGATGAGGTAGTTTCCGGTAGTATTAAAGAGCGTGATATAGTTCGCTTTGAAAGGTTCGTACTGTGTTGCTGCCTTTGCTGCAGGCATGCCTGCTTTCTGAAGCGCCTTGATAGAAGCGCCCGCAGAGAAAGTACCAATGGTTAGCTGAAGTGCTTTGGAGGCGAAATTAGCAGTAAGAACGTTCCCGGTATTGATATAAACATTCAGTTCAGGATATTTTTTTTGGAGCATATCTCCTTCAAATCTCGAGGGAATAATAACAACTGCCGCGGCTTCATGCCTGATCACCTCATCTTTGATACTTAAAGGTTCCTGAAGGTATTTAATAACTTTGACACTCTTATTGTCATCAAGCATTTCCGTCAGTTGGCTGGACAAAGGGGTATTATCCCTGTCAATGACCAATACAGGTGTGTTTTCAACTTTTCCGCTTTTATACACAAATCCCAGCAGGGTTGCATAAAAGACAGGAGCCAGGAAAAATACGGTCCTTAAGGTTGAATTGCCAATAAAAAGTTTGAACTCACGTTGTAAAAGACGGAAAAATTCTTTCATTTATATTTATGTTTTAAGATCAGAGGAAACTTTGCACTTCATAAAATTCTATTTGAGAATAATCCGGCATGCTCCGTTCCACAGTACTTATTTCAGGATAACATTCGCATTCACCAGAATGTTTTTAGCCTTATTCATATCTTTAGGTTTCACTTTGATCTCATAGATCGCGTCCTGCAGCTGATAATCGGGATAAGCAGTGGTGATATCCGCATATCTCGTCAGCTGTTTGATATACACGATATTTCCCTGAAGATTTTCTTTATTGTAAACCACCTGCATGGTGACCTCCTGTCCTTTTTTGTATTTTGAGATCGCACTTTCAGGAACTGTAAATCTGAAGAAGGTACTTTCCGGAATATACCCATTGAATAATGCAAAACCTGCTGTCGCCAATTCACCGGGATTCAGACTGATGGTTTCTATTTCCATATCATTGGTAGCGATGATGTACCTTTCGGAATACGCGACGTTTGCTTCCTGTAAAGCGCCTTTAGCCTGGGAAGCCTGCCCTGCTGCCATTTCCACTTTTTCGAAACGGGTTCCTCTTTTCACATCATCCAGTTCTGCCACTACAGCATCATACTGAGCCTTTGCACCCTGAAGTTTTGCATACACTTCATCATGAGCCTGCGGCGACATCAAGCTGTCACGGAACATATTATTGGCTCTTCGGTACGATTTCTGTGCAAATTCGTACTGTTCTTTGAGTCCTTTATATTTTGCCTGCAGCTGTTTCATCTGGTCAGCGGTAGCTCCGTTTTTCGCCATTTGTTCCTGGGCGGCAGCAGCACTTACCGCTCCCTGGGCCTGGGCAATTTTTGCGGAAACTTCCGGTACGTCAAGCTGTGCCAGTGTATCTCCTTTTTTCACAGTCTGCCCTTCAGAAACATATATTTTTAAAATTCTTCCGGTTACTTTCGGGGCAAAAGAAATCACATCTTTTTTAGTTTTCCCTTCAGGTTCCTTGATCTTTTCATTTTTTTTGTCGCAGCTCCCCAACAGAAGCAGAGCAGCAAAGAGTATAGCTCTATTTTTATGCATCATTTTAATTTTTAAGGGATTAAATAAAATTTGGTGATATCCAGCTCCTGAGTAGATCTCATCAGTTCTATTCCCGCTCTTCTCTGATTGAAAATGGCATTCTGATATTCCAGTTCCACGGCTTCCAGATCATTTTCAGCGTCTATAAGCTGTGAAGATTTGCTCATTCCATACCTGAACTCTTTTTCTGCCTGCACCAAAGCATTCTTTGCCAGCTCTTTTTCTTTAGCTTTCAAAGTGATCTGAGCTGTGGCAATGTCATAATTGGTTTGGTTATTAGCCAGATTCAGGGTCAGTTTTTTCAGGGCCTCTTCTTTCTGATTCTGCAATACTTCTTTTCCGACTTTAGCTGTTTCTTCAGCATGTTTTCCTTCTTTTCCGTCAAAAATCTCCCACTTAAAGCCAACTCCGGCGGTGATCAGAGGAAATACATTAATATTATTGGGACTCCAGTCCAGTTTTTTCCCTTCGTATCCCAGCAGTGGAACGGCAGGAATTATATTTTCTGAAGATTTAATCCGGTTTCCGTAAAGTCCGATGTAATAAGCAGAAGCCATCAGCTGTACTTTAGGGATCATCCATGTTCTTTCGGCCTTTACCTTATAATCTGCAGCGGAAATTCCATGATCAAGAGCTCTGATTTCGGCTCTTTCCTCTATTCCTTTTTCAGGAGAGAGTAAATCTACAGGCGACAGGACCGGTTCAATCATTCTCAGCCTTTCTCTATTGATTCCCGTAAAAATATACAGCTGGGTAAGAAGTAATTCTTTCTTTCCTTCGTACTCTACCATTTTTGCATTTAAAGTAGCTTGTGCAAGCTCAATCTTTTTATGATCATAGGGAGTGATCAGGCCATATCCTAAAGCTTTATCTGCAGTCTTCTTATTAATATCCAGTCTTTTTTTACTTTCATCCAGCACTTTTTTAGACTGATGGATCAATGCCAGCTGATCATAAGCTTTGGAAACATTGGCGATGACATCGTCTTTTGTTTTTTCCAGCAGAATATCCTCAGACCTTTTTTTTTCCTCAATGGCTTTCTTCAGATATTTGACTTTCCCTCCGGAATACAGAAGCATCTTGGCATCGGCTTTAGCGATACCTGAAAATCCGGATACATTAAAATTGTTGTTAAAAGTTCCTTCCGGAATATTGATAAATGGGGCCAGGTTGATTTCCGGCGACGTCAGTCTTGCTGTTCCGTTCAGATAGCCTACTTTTCCACTTAATTCCAGAGTAGGAAGAAAGATATCTTTCAGTTTGTGTTCATCAAGATCAGTCAGTTTGTTTTGGGTAATCTGCATTTTAAGATTCGAGTCCCGAACCATTGCACTATCTAAAAGTTCTTTAAAATCCGGCGCAGACTGTGCCCAGCTCAAAGCAGGAAAAGCGAAAAAACTAAACGTAAAAATCAATAAATTGTTTTTCATGGTTTATGTTTATAACAAATATAATGCAAAAAATGTTAAAACCCTCATAAATAAGTTAAAGAAACTAATGAATTTAAAACAAGTTTAAAATATGTTTAAGTTTGAAAACACCATTACATAAACTCAGGGAAAAAGCGTTTAAAATTCAATTAAAAAACAAAAAAATTTTGAAAAAAAATTATCTCTACTTTTAACACTTTTATTGTATCCGTTTTTTTCATCCATAAGGAAGGCCTGTAAGAGTATTAACTGGAAAAATTACGCATCCCTATTGAATGGTTTCAACCCCAAAAGCATTGTAATAGAAGGAATACTAACGTCCAATCCCGTCATTTGATGACCCGCCCCCATCTGGTTTTAAAATCAATTGACATTCAACAGCACAAATGAACCGAAATTAAAATAGCAATCCCTGTCTTTCGGGATTTACATCTTGGATAAGATTATCGGCTTATGCCAAAACTTAAGCTCTAAACACTTCAATATATTTTTTATCATGTGGATGCTCTTAAAAACAAGAACTCCCCACATTACTGTGAGGAATTCTTTATGTAATAATAAGCTGATTTACTTTTGAACGGCTTTTTTCATGGCAGCATCCGGACGTAAAATTCTGTAGCGTACTTCGATGTCTTTCGGCACATAGAATACCAATGGAAGTTTGCTGTTGTATCTTACAATTTCAGGTTTTAGGGTAACAAACTTTTTAGTCGGTTTCTTATCCAGGCAACCCATCAGCGTTCCTGCGGTTTCTCCGTTAGATTCTACTTCGTAATAATTATATCCCCATCCCTGAAGATCCTGGGTTTTCATTTCTCCCATCAGGAAATAGTTGTTACAGTCTAACATTTTTTCAGCACCTACGAAAAGTTCAACTTTTAAATCGTTTTCGTTTTTGGCTACGGGAAGCTGAATATATACTTGTTTATATCCTTCTTTAGCTTTTGGGAACATTTCAATCTGCAGTTTTTCAAACTTCTCAGCTTTCTTTTGCGCGAAAGCACTTACTCCAGCCATCAATACCAGTCCTGTAATTAAAGTTTTTGAAAATTTCATTTTATTTGGTTTTACATTTAATTACTTCCCTATAGCCAAAAATCATTCCAAAATCTGAACACCTGTTCCTTTTGTGTGGGCATTCATCTGTGGAGCATAGTAATTCTGCATGGTGGTGATTCCATTGGAGAACTTCCCGGATGCATTGGCAACCACATCATATTCAAAGACATACTTTCCTTTCGGCATGTACTGGATATAGAAATTGGCAGATGCATCTTTTGTTGACTGATAATATCCTAAATTATTTTTCCATTGATATCCTGACAGTGCATCCAGCGGCTCAAATCCTGCCGCCCTCATGTCTTTAATATGAATAAATTCCATCGCACGGTCTGTATTCAGAATCATCCTTACCGTTACTTTATCGCCTATTTTCAACGGAGTATCTGCTGAAATTTTCTGAAGTTCTTCGCCGTTCACCGTTTTTACTTTTTTATACAGTTCTTTCGTTACGGAAATATAGTTTTCGGAAGATTTAATTTTATCAAGATCTTCATAATACTGCCAGAATAATCCTCCCTGAACAATTCCGGGACCAGGTTTGGTAACCGTAAGCGTGGCTAAGTTTTTATCAACCGTATCTGTTTTCACCGCAGACTTCATATATCCTGTCGCCTGTGTTTGAGGAACAAGTTCTTTTCCGCCCCAAATGATGGTTGCTTTATCACTTTCACTTCCTGTCCATGATTTTCCTGAATTCAAAAGGGTGAAGATTACTTCTGAAGTACCTCTTGAACTTCCCCATGAGTTTACTTCTTTCTGGGTTACCAGCCAGATCTTCATCTCTTCAATAAAATTCTGATCATTAGGTTTCAGCTTATTGAAGGCTTCCAATGCGCCTGCCTGATTCACGACCTTTGAACTGAACCAGCCCCAGTCGTTAAGATTCTGTTTCCAGTACACGCCTTGTGTTTTTGTATCTGTAGAAGTTTCTTTAAGGTAGGTCATCAACTTATCGGATACATCTTTCAGACCGTAATCATTCATTAATAATGCAGCACGGTGAAGCCCGAAAAAGGTGAAATCTGTGATCTTAGCTGTTTTTGCTTTCTGTTTTACCAACGTTTTCAGAGCAGCCCCTTTTCCTTTTAAAGGATATTGCTTTTCCCAGTAGTTTCTGGTATCAAGGTAATCCAAAGCCCAATTATTCCAGATGTCTCCTTTATTGCTATTTGAATATTTGCTGATTTCGTTATCCACATATTGAATTAATTTTGCTGCCAAATCCTTTTGAGCCGAACTTTGGTAATCTTTTACATTATCTTTCAGCCAGGAATTGATTTTCCCCAGGTTTTTAAGGATATATAATGACGTACTGTAAGAACTAGGATACCCTGAATACCACGAGAATCCTCCGTCCGGGTTCTGCAGCTTTTTGAACTCATCCCAATCCTGATTGATAGAATTTTTCATTGTATTGGCATCAAATAATAAGGCCAGCTTTTGCATCTGCTCTGTTTCATTTTTGCTTTCCAGCACCCAAGGGGTTTCATCCAGCAGCAACTGCTTCAGCTCCTGGTTCTTTTCAAGATTTGAATTCAACAGTCCTTTATTCTGGTATTCCTCAAAAACGGTTTTCATTTTCGGATTGGCTTTGAAGATTTCAGAGGCCAGTACATCTGCAAACCATTTGTTGAAGATGACATCTGCAGAATTATTCTGGTCATTTTTCAGGCTTGGAAGCGCAAACATGATTTCCCAAATTGGATTGGTTGTCAGTTCCAGGGTATTGGACACATTGGAAGCTGTTGTAGAGGTGTTATTTTTAAGGTTATCCAAAACAAATGTCTTTGTTTCGCCTTCTTTCACAAAAACAGGAACGGCATCGGTTACCAGCATTCTGTTGGGCAATACGGCCACAGCCTGCTGCTCTCCGTCGGAATAGGTCCCTGCTTTTGCTACCACTTTCAAAATGATGGATGAAACATTATCCGGAACCTTCAGTTTCCAGGTTAATGCTCCGTTTCCGTTTTCATTTAAATTAAAGTTCTGCATTCCTGATGCCACTCCGAATTTTGAAGAAATATCTTCATTGGTGAAAGCATCCAAAATCTTCAATTCAGCGGAACCACTTAGTTTCTTATTGCTGAGGTTGGATAATTTTGACTGTAAGTTCAGTTCATCTCCTTCTCTTAAAAATCTAGGATAATTTGGAGTAACGGAGAACTCTTTCTGTGTTACCACTTCTTTTTCTAAAGTCGCAGCTCTCGCATCTTTGGTATGGGCTAAGAACATCAGCTTCCATTTTGTCAAAGCTTCAGGGGAAGTAAACTCAAAGTTTACATTGCCTTCAGCATCTGCCTTCAGGTCAGGATAGAAGAATGCTGTTTCGTTCAGATTCTGACGGACAGGAACTTTTTCCAATGATTCTTCTGGCTCTATCTGATCTAAAGCTCCATCGGAATCATCCTGTGCTGTAACCGCTGACTTAGCTATTCTGCCTTTTTTTTGTACACCATAGCCTACCATTACAACTTCTTCCATGTTTTTTTCACTTCTGACAGCAGGAGCAGCAAGAGGTGAAGGAACAGTATTATTGTAAACTTGTACTCCTGAAACTCTTCCTCCTATACCTGAGTAGAATAAATCTCCATCGAACCAATTAAAGTTAGGAACACTTACATAATTGCCATTGAAATATTTTAATTTCTTTTGGTAAGTCTTCTGTGGTAAATAGTTTCTGATATCATAAGAAGTGATTATTGTAAAGGGCACATATAATTTGTTCCAGCTGAAAGTATTGACAGCAAACTGATCCAGCGACATATCATACATATTGGCCAGAACTTCAGCATTGATCTTTTCTTTATCATTTCCAGTTACTTTTACCGTCCATTTTTCTTTTGAATTCGGCTCCAGCTTATCCCTGAAAGTCACGGTTTCAATTTTTAAAGGCTGCTCCGTATCTTTTATTTTCAGCGTAACAGACTGTGTTTTCACATCATTAAAAGCCACGACCTGAAACTGGATATTCAACTGTGACACTCCTTTATCTTTTGGAATATCCGCCATATATTCCAGTATTCCTTTCTTAAGCTGGTGGGTTTCTGAAACTGTTTTTCCTGAACCATCCTGAACAAAAATATTCACTAATGCATCAGGAACCGCAGAATACACATAGATTTTAGCTTTTTCTCCTCTTGAAACGTCCTCTTTCGGAGCAATAACCGTCAAAAACGTTTTCTGTTCCGGTTTTAAGGCGTTTTTATCCCAGACACTGAAATATTGAGAAGATTTGATCGTGTCTTTTCCTTCTCTATTGAATAACTCCAGCTGATAATCTCCGGCTTCAAGTTTTCCCAAGTCCAGATTAGTTGAGAGTTGAGCGTTATCCGTTGATGGTCCTTGCTGTCTTTCCATAACAGTCTTTTCAGTCTTCCAGTTTTTGATCTCATCATTTTTATCAAAAAGATCATGGGGAAATTTACTGATGAATTCCTCTTTTGAATATTTCGGCAGATCCTGAACTTCGGTCTGGAAATTCTGTCTGAAAATTCTGTCCGGAGCTCTCAGTTTTGAGAGTTTCACCTGATATGATTTTTTAAGGCTCTGTTCATTGTAGTTCTTTGTTTCTACTTTTACTTTTACATTTTCATCAGTAAAGGTATTGCTGATTTCATCTGCTTTAATGTAATGGGAAACTGACGCTACCTTCAGCTGGGTTTCCGCTGACTGGGTTTCCCCATTGATATCGGTAACGGAAGCATTGATTTCATAGTTATCGATCTGTATTCCTTCCAGTTTTTCATCTTTTTTAAGATCCAGACGGATGACGAACTCCCCTTTTTCATTGGTCTTAGCTTCTCCCAGGATAGAATTTTCGTTATCATTATCCTGCGGATACCACCAGAAATACCTCCATCTGATGTTATGTTTTTTAATTTCGTAGCTTACTGTAGTGTTGCTTAGAGCCACACCCGAGAACATCAGTGCTTTTCCTTTCAGTTCTATGGTCTGCCCATATTTGTATTCCTCTTTTACTGGATCGAAGGTCACTTCAAATTTCGGTCTTTTGTATTCTTCTACCCTGATATCTTTGTATCCCTCGGTATTCCCGTCGGTTCTCAGATAAAAAGTACCATTCAGCTTGCCTTTTGGCAGAATAAAGCTGCCATGATACGAACCAAATTCGTTCGCTGTAAAATCCTGTGCGGAAATTTCCTGGCTGTTGGCATCCAGTAAAGTGATCTTCTGTTTTAATCCTGAAAGAACAGACTCTACTTCCTTGTTCAATCCGGTATTGATGACTTTAAAATATACTGTCTGACCCGGTCTGTAAATGGCTCTGTCTGTAAAGATCTGTGCCATAGTCCTGGATTCTTTATTAGGGTTGTATACTTCGGTATTCCCCCTGTTTCCATATACCTGCATGATCTGGAAATCATTGGTTTTAGGCTGTTGGATCAGGAAAGTCCTGTAGTAATCATCATTGGCAGTGGAAGGAAATCTGAAAACCCCTTTTTCATCAGTTTTACCCTCTATTTTATTCAGGGTTTTATTCGCCACAAATTCATAGAATACAAGGTTTTCATTAGCTATTGACCTACCGTTTTCACTGCTGACCAGTTTCAGGTTGTTTGAAAGCTGATTTCTGTCTGTTTTATTCTGGTATATAATTTTATTCCCGGAAACTAAAAAATAAAAATTCTGTTTGGAATCACTATTTTTTTCTTCTCCGGCTACAGCATATTCTACGACATAAATACCGGACGGAAGCGGCTTTATTTCCAGTGAGGTTTTATGCAGCTGATAATCTTTAGGATCAGAAAGCTGATAGGTTTCTTTTCTTACCAGATTCTTTTTAACCTTTCCCAACAGATTACCGTATGGATTCAGAATATACTGCAGGACTGGGCTAAAATCCTCTTTTACTTCGTAAATATTCAAGGAGAAGCCTGAAACATTTTTATATTCAGCCACAAAATGAACAGGCAGGTTATTCTGGGTCTGCGGCTCATATTTGATATTCAGAACAGGATTAATGATCTGATTTTCTTTGTTTTTAATATTCTCAATAAATGGAGATTTCGGATACTGGCTTTTGGCCTGCTGCGCCATCGCAATGGCTTCTTTTGTTTTCTTTTTAATGATAAGCTCATTCATGATATCCTCCATGATAATGACCTTATAGTCTCCCTCCACATCGGATTTCAATAAGTTCTGAAGCTGTTCAAGCTTATCTTTACACTGATTGAAATTACAGTTCTCCATCATCTTTTCCTTCATGAAATACAGCTTTGAATTTCCATTGTTCCGGGCAATCAGTTCATCAAAAATAATATGGACCGAAGTTTGGTTTTCTGTAAGCTCATTTTTTGTAAACAGGTTATTTTCTGATAAAAAGCCTACTTTTTTCAGCGCATACCAATCCCGCAAAGTTGGGAAATAGGCAATATCTTTCGTGTCTGAGAATAGATCTTTATACTTAGCCAGAGAAACTTTTTCCATTTCCGGCTTCTGCTGGTCAAGTTCCTGATAGGACCTGGTTAAATAGTTTTTAAAATCCAGTTTGCTCCAGGTTTCAATCTGTGATAGATCCTGCGAATTGATATTGGTTCTTCCGTTTATTCTCCAGTAATTCTGATTATAATAATCCAGAAAAAATCCATTTAACAAAACTTTATAAACTGCTTTTTCTTCTCCCTTTAATTTCTCTTCTGACTGCTGAAGTTTACCGAAGAATTTCGAAGCCGCATTATTTTGATCGTCATCTACAGTCTGATTAACAATACTAAACTCCGCTTTTAGCGCACGGATCAGCTGGAGTGCATTATTTTCTTTCATAGCCTGGTTTTGTATGTTTACAATAATGGGAAGATTAGATTTATAAGCTCCTTTTGTCCTATTTTCAACAATTTTTTTCCATTGGTCTTCATAATATTTTTGTGCGAAAACCGGTGAAAAGCCCAGCATTAAAAGCAAAAGCATAAATATCTTGGAAAATCTTTTCATATATATTATTTTTGATAAATGAACTTCTTAAAAATACTGAAAAAATATGTCATAGACAGCCAAATTTATGTCTCATTAATGGGAACTTTTTTTGCAGTATTTTTCATGAAAGAGCAAAACACATTCCGTTTCCCTACCATATTATTAATTTTCATCACCTATTTCAGCGGTTACCTGTACACCAAGTATCAGTATACCAGACACTTTTTAAAAATAGTGGCTTTAAATGCTGTAGCAGGAATCGTCTGTGCCTTTCTGATCATCCACAACCACAACGAAATAAGGCTTTTGAAATGGTTTATTATTGTCATTCTAGGACTGTTGTATAACAGTTTTTTCCTCGATGTTTATATCCGGAAGATCCCTTTGCTGAAGGTTTTTTATGTAGGACTGGTATGGGCGCTGGTCAACTGCTGGCTCACCCTTTCTGAATTCAGCATCCCTATTTTTCTGATTAGTTTTTTCTTTATCACGGCCTTGGTTCTTCCTTTCGATATCCGGGATATGGATAATGATACGGTGAAGACCTTTCCGATGTTAATAGGCGTTCAGAATACAAAATATATTGCTTATGCACTTGTTTTTATAAGCAGCCTGATTGGGGTTTTCTATCTGAAACCTCTCTATGCAGCCACATTTTTTATGTCCGGTATGACCACCTATATTTTTATCTATTTCGCTGAAAATAAAAGAGATGACAGCTATTTTTCATTTGGAGTGGAAACTTGTTCTGCACTTCCTTTTTTATTTTTACTAATAATGGAGTATTTTTGACAAATGATTATCAAGAAGCTTTCCCTTTACAATTTCAAAAACCATTCTGAGAAAAAATTTGAATTTTCCCCGCAGATCAACTGTTTTGTAGGAAATAACGGCGTGGGAAAGACCAATATCCTGGATGCTCTTCATTACCTTTCGGTTGGAAAAAGCTTTTTAGGAAACACAGATCTCAACAACATTAAAAGAGAAGAAGATTTCTTCACGATCGATGCAGAGATCATCAACGAAGACGCTGATGATATCATTAGAATAGCACAGCCTAAGGAAGCCAAAAAAGTGATCAAAAAAATGATAAAAGCTATGACAGATTAGCTGATCATATTGGCTATCTTCCCAGCGTTATGATTTCTCCCTATGATTCCAATCTCATTTCAGATTCCGGAGAAAGCAGACGGAAATTTCTGGATTCCATGATCTCTCAGACAGATTCAGAATATCTTTTTGACCTGATCCAGTATCAAAAAACCATCCAGCAGAGAAATGCCCTACTGAAATATTTTGCCAAAAACAGAACCTGGGATAAGGATTCACTGGAAATTTATGATGATCCGATCTCCAAATTTGGAACTAAAATTTTTAAGAAAAGAAAAGAATTTGTAGAACAGTTGAATCCTATTGTTCAGAATTTCTATGATATCATTTCCGGAGGGAAAGAAACGGTATCCGTTATTTATGAATCTCATTTATTAGAAAACTCTTTTGAAGATCTTTTAAAGGAAAACCTTGAAAGAGACCGCATGCTTACCTATACTTCAAAAGGAATCCATAAAGACGATCTGCTTTTTGAAATGGATCATGTTTTAATCAAAAAAATAGGATCTCAGGGACAGCAGAAATCCTTCCTGATCTCTTTAAAACTAGCCCAGATGAGTCTTATAAAAGAACTGACTCGTAAAACACCGATTCTTCTACTGGATGATATTTTTGACAAACTCGACGACATCCGGGTTTCACAACTGATTGAGCTGGTCAATAAGGAAAGTTTCGGACAGATCTTTATTACAGATACTCATAGGGAACGTACTGAAAGTGTAGTAAAGAAAATTAACGAGGAAAGTATTATTTTTGAGATATAGGTGCGAGGTGCGGGGATATGAAGTTAAAAAAATAAAGCATTAAGTATCTGTTTTTTTATCTTAACTTATCAGGCAAATAACACGAATGATAAGAATTACAGAAATCCGGACATTTACAAAATTACGATGGACTTATCTTTAAAAACCCATCAGCCCTTTCTTCTTCTTCCTAAGTATGAACTGTTTGAATCAGGAAACCAGTTATGCAGGCAATGACGAAACGATTAATCATTTGGAAAAAATTATTGTCCTATATCCTGATATTTCCTCAGAATTTGAAAAATTAAGAAATGAATACAATATATTAGGTGGAACAATGAAGGTATATAAAAATGGGGTAAAGAAAACCGGAATGAAAATAAAGAATCGGAACAACCTTAAGCACTGGTTAATCTAAACCACAAAGCTCATTAACACAAGTACGTGCCAGAAACACGTAACGCGAAATACGTAACACGCATCCCGACTATGAAGAAGAAAAAACGAGAATATCAATCCTCTGAACTGGTGAAATCTTTTGCCAGGATCTATGGCTTTGAGGGAAAACTTATCGCCTTTGAGATCAAGGATTTTCTTGAAGACTACCTTGACGAAAGCCTTTTCCGTGAAATCAAAAGTGTCAGCCTTGAAAAAGGATGTATCATTATCACAATTGATTCTCCATTACTAAAGCATGATTTTAAGATGCGCAAAAGCTTTTATCTGAAAAAATTCCAGGATAAATTTGGGGAGGAGCGATTCAATGACCTCCAGATATTATAAAATATGTAAAACGCTAAGCTTTTTTAAGTGACCAAAAAAATGAATGTTTGCCATATGATCCGCTCTAGAATTAAGAGTCTTTTTGTATGCAAAATTTTCATTCTAAAGCAATGAATGTGCGAATTATTTCATAAGTACCTTCGCGGCGAAAACAAAAAAGAGGTTGTTCCACGTCGGGAATAACCTCTTTTTATTCTATTTTATATTTTAATGCTCTTCTGATTTATTAGCAATAGTGCTGCTCATCAGGTCATCAGCTTTTTTGTCCAATCCTGAACTCAATGGCAGGAAAAACTTCAACGGATGTTTTACAAAGTATCTGAAGATTTCCTTATAGATCTCGCTTACCTGTCCAAAATTCATCTTTCTTGATCTGAATGCCAGGAACATAGATAAACTGAAACTCACCAGGAAATTAAAGAATCCTATCAGAAAAACGGTGATAAAAGAAATCCAGAAAGTATAGGAATCTACCGAAAAATCTTTTCCGTAGAGCCCTAACGCAAAATTCCCGGCAGCAAAGGTAATATGTCTGATGTCCAGATCCAGTCCGAAAAACAATCCGACCGGTGCTGTAGCTCCCAGGAAAACACCGAACCAGAAATTGGAAACAATACCCGGCCAGTTTTTAGCATAATATTTTGAAAGGCCTTTTGCGAATTTTTTTCCAAAAAAGCTTCTGATGGAAAGGTTTTTCGCAATTCTTTCCGGGATTTGGTAGAAAACGGAGTTGTTCCCGATATTTCCTGAAATAATCCCTGAAATAAAAAGGTAAAACCCGGCAATACTGGCATGCAGAATCGCTTTGGATTTAAAAGGATCGAGGTCTTTTAATAATTTGTCCGATCTTTCAACCGCAAGGTTTTGTGAAAAAAACACATCCAGCCCATAAATAATGGCAAGGGCTATCGGAAAGGCAAGCAGTACATTTCCTACAAAGGCAATGAACTGGCTTCTGAAAAGCTTCGAGACAAGGTGGGCAAATTCAGTATTATTTCTTTTGCTGTTTCCTTCCTCTGACAATACTTTGGTCATCGTAGCGGCTGTCATGGCCGGCTGTTTGGTGGCCAGGGTAAATCCCATCAGATAGATCATCACAAATCCCATCGCATAATTCATGGAATACAGGAATGCATGGGAAAAATCACTCCCCGGAATATATCCGTACAGCATTTTAAGCACACAAAGCGCTCCTACAATGATTCCACCACCACTCGCCTTATAGAACATCGTCATGTATTCTTTACGGGTAGAAGTGATATAGTGGGTACCGGTTTCTGCGGTGTGATTGGTAATAAGATGGGAGATCAGCCTTGTGCTGTCGTTGATCAGATCCGCAATATTATTTTTGTGAGATTTATAGCTCAGAATGTTAAAGATCAGCTGCTTTGACTTAATCATAACATCCTCGTCACTATCGATAACCAGCAGTTGTACAATTTCATAGATCCTTTCAGTTTGCTGGCGGATCTTCAGCAATGCCTGATTGATCTTTCCTGAAATACCATATTTGGCGGAGTTTTTAAATGCAATATTCACAAACTCCAGACATTGTTCTGTATAGATTTTGATCTGTTTGTATCTGCTGTCTTTAGAATGAAGCTGCAGTTCAGGATCTTTTACGAGATCCTCAGCCAGTGTTTCCAGTTCATTTTGGAGGGCCAGAAACGGGTTATCAAGATTCCTGTACTGTGGGGCCATTCTTACCACTTCCACTTCCATAGCCATTCCGGTAACCCTCCAGGAAAGGATGTTCATAGAGAAGATCAGCTCTTTTTTCACATTAGGCTTCACAATAAAGTCAGAAGCTCCTACAATGGTCAAAAACTCATCAATCTCATTTTCAGGAAGGTTATGGATATACTTCAGGTCTCTTTTAGGCCTCAGACTGACATTATCAATCATATACCACACCGTTTTCTCATTCTCTACGGGAGGCAAAACCTTGTTCAGGATTCTTTTTTTAAGTTCCGGAAAGAAAGCATTTTCGGAAAGGATATTGGCTTCTGTCAAAGACAAATTGAAGGGTCTTCCTTTAAATATATTGTGTAAGTAGTGTTTAAAATTTTCAGCAAAATTGGGATTATTTCTGAAAAAATTGAGGACATCTGTAAAATCTGCTACTTTAATGCTCTCTAAAAACTCTGCAAACGGCTCTAAAGAAAGGGTTTCGTTCTTAAAAGAAAAATATTTTTTAAGAACTGACTCAAAATTTGTGCTGGAATTAAAAAATTTCATTAGTACAAAGATACTATTTCAAACTCACATTCCTCATCTGTCTCATGATCCAATTGTGCTTCTTTCTTAAATATGGGGATGGATTTTTCGGATCATATTTCTTTGGATTAGGCAGTACAGCAGCAATCCAGGCAGCATCTGAAGCGCTCAGATCTTTGGATGATTTTCCAAAATAATACTGAGCGGCCGCTTCCACTCCAAATACGCCCTGCCCCATTTCAATAGAATTCAGGTATCTTTCAAGGATAATGTCTTTACTCCATACTTTTTCTATAATAAACGTATAGACGGCTTCCAATCCTTTTCTGACCCAGCTTCTGCCCTGCCAGAGAAAAACATTTTTTGCCGTCTGCTGGGAGATCGTACTTCCTCCTCTTATTTTTTTCCCTTTTTCGTTATACTTCATTGCTTTTTCAATGGCTGTATAATCGAATCCGTTATGATCAAAGAATTTCTGGTCTTCAGAAGCGATGACCGCTTTTTTTACATTATTTCCCATTTCGTCGTAGGAAATATAGTCTCTGTGCAGCTTTCCATACTCAAAAAGAGCTCCTATCTGGGTAATGGTAACCGGCGGATTGAAAAACCGTCCCCAAATAATAAAAACCACATTCAGAACAAGAGCGATGAAGATCAGCTGTTTAATTTTTTTCCACATAATTTTTTCTAAAAAGGAAATGCAAAAATAAGCAAATAGTCTGAGTTACTGCAATTCTTTCATATACGTCAGCTGATAATCCGGAAGAAGTTCAGGATGAAAGATCTTAATATAGTCTTTAAGAACCAGGTCGGCTCTTACGACACCGCTTTCAAAGAAATCATTGGCTTTCAGTTTTTCTTTTCCCGCGATGGTATAGATCTTTCCTTTATTGAATACGTCCAGTTTTCCATAAAAAGAATTCATTCCCAGCATTTCTTTTTTAGAAGTATGGCTCCCTGCATTCACCCAGTACTGCACGCCTCCTGCTTTGGCGTATACCTCTTCAAAACTCATCGTTAACGCTTTTTCATCTTTATTATCTTTCATAACATAGGAAGCATTGGCATCTGCAATATAGTGGGCAACAGACGTATTTCCACCCGGAAGATACCACACATCGCCATACATTTCATTGGCTAAAACAACAGGCTTTTCTTTTGCTTTTAAGGCAAGCTCTTTCAACTCACTGTAGTTCTTTTCAATTTCCTGGTATTGGGCTTCTGCTTCTTTTTCTTTCCCTAACAACTCTCCGAAAAGCTTAATATAGGCTGTTTTTTCCAACGGCTGCTGTTCCATATACTCATCCAGAAATACCACCTGAATTCCATTGTTTTTCAGCAGCTCATAGGTATTGTCAAAACTGGCAATATGGTTTGTAAAAATAGCATCCGGCTTCAGGGAAATGATTTTTTCCACATCATACTTCTGCTCGCTTCCCACATTCTGAATTTTTCCTTCCTTCAACAGGTTTTGAATTTTTTCGGAATAAATATATTCCGGGCTTGACACTCCTATGATCAGGTCTTCGGCTCCAAGTTCCGAGATATAGCCCGCCATACTTGCATTTAAGAGGATGATTTTCTTAAACGGAGTTTGATTTTGCTTAAAATTATAGCTGTAATTTCCCGATTTTAGCTCAAGAACCCCGTCATGTTCCTTATATTGGGTACGGTTTGAAATATGGGTCCAATCTGAGGACGAAATTTTTGGTTCTCTCTTACAGGCAATTAGCGAAAAAACCGCGATTAGAAGTAAAATTTTCTGTTTCATCTTTCAAAGAAAAGAAAAAAGTGCTATATTTGCAAACCCTTAAACAACAAGGAAACAACGGCCTCGTGGCGCAACTGAATAGCGCATCTGATTACGGCTCAGAAGGTTACAGGTTTGAATCCTGTCGAGGTCACAAACGCCCAAATGGCTCCAATTTAATCTAAATTGAGCCATTTTTTTGTTTTTGATGCCAGAATAATGTTTTTTAAAGCTCTAACAAAATCTATTCAACGATTCTTGATGCAAAAGTTAAAAATCTTTTTACATCATTCCTAAAATGCTTCCTGTAATCGTCAGGTCATTTCCATTGCTTCCTGTCAACCAGAGTTAGAAAAATAATCTAACACAGAAATTAATTTATTGAAATTATCCTTTTCATATAATATCTCTTTATAGTCTGTTAGAATAAGCTCTGTTAATTTTATAATTTCTCTTAAAGTTGTTTGGTCATATGTAAAACCCGATTTAGAAGCACACAGCACTATTTTGTTTGAGAAATCTAAAATATTCTCAGGATCTAATTCAAATAAAACATTCAACATTTTCATAAAATAATATCCCGTATGAGCTAACATGTATCCAGAATCGAGAGCCACAGACTGCTCAACAACATAATTGATTAATGGCTTAATTTTTTGTAAAACGTAATTTTATCATCCTGTGAGATAGATTTTCCTTTATTAATTCCTTTTCCGTGATCAACCGTAAAATACAAATGCTGAATTAAATAATCGACGATTTCAAAATCTTCAAGATTATAGTCAGAATCTAAGTGTTTAGCGTGGATTCTTTTGAACCTGTATGTAATTAATTCAAAAAGTATATTTATAAGTTCATTATGCTGTTCCGGATCACCTTGATAATTATTATTCTCATTATGAGGATCAATGACTTTCATAATCTCAAATATCAGATTGTGAGAAAATGCTTTGATGTGTTTATTTTCGCTAACTAATATCCGTGCTCTCGAACTATCCTGATAAATTATTAATTTTAAAAGAATAACCACTAATACTTTCCAAATTTCTGGAGCTACTTTACCATTGTAGGTATTTAATCTTGATAATACAGATAATATTAAATCTTCGACATCTTTCTGATTTTCTACAATAATTTCATGTGGATACACTGCCAAAAGAAGCTCATTAAAGCACATTCCATCAGATTCTACAATGCACAATTTGTTAGCAATATTCCAATAACTCTCTCTCCTTTCTTTCCAAAAATATTTAAGTCCCTTGAGCGCTTTAAATCTTACAATTTTTTCATTATCAAACATTAGTGACAAAACAATATCTTCTATATCTTTTTCTTTGAAAATGCTCATTATCCTAAGCAGTGTAAGCACTGATATATTTTTTGCATCTGGCCCATACCCTGATACAGTTTGACTCAGGTCACCGAACTCGCATTCAGTTTTCTGGTAATTTACATCTTGAATATATTTTAACGCTATTTTCTTGACAAGTTTATGCTCATTATTACTTAATTGATTTCCAAACTTTGAAAATATACTTATAAACCTCGCAATTTCGAGTTCTGCATTTTTTCTTTTATAATTATCCCAAGTACTACATTCTAAAAACATCTCTTCTAAATAACTCAAAATAGTTTTGAAGTCAGATTTTACAGGAAGCTCTTCTGTATTATTATATAGATTATTAAAAGTTTCAATTTCTTCTATTTTCTGATATATTAGTACATCATCAACATCATCAAGATTAAATCCAGCCATTTTCGCTTTTTCTTCTCGTGACGCATAAGAAACATCGGCAAGCACATTACCTTCATAAACTAATGGCTCATTAGGAACTTTTACATTTTCTGTAAGAATTTCTTTTGCTTCTTTCGTTATCGCTTGTTCTGAAGGAATACAGTTTATGATTTGATTAACTCTTTCTCTAATAATATGAGGTATGTCAACATATTCATTATTTGACAACAGTGAAAGAACAATTTTTTCTACCTTTTCTTTTTTATCATAGGTTAGATAAGGCCAAACAGCTTTTATCAATTCCCCAGCTTCATATAGTGTTTCATCAAATAAATAAATTTCTTTTTTAGTCAGCAACTGGTAAGCTATAAGTTTTGTTTTTTGTGGAAACATCCTGAAAATTTGAATCAATCGCCGCCAAGCCATTGCATGCCTTAATTCAGGCATAAGTTTTCTAATTTGATATATTGCTTTAGAGGATGTAGCACTACTGCTTAAATTTTCACGTATCACATCCATAATCTTACCCATATAAGATGATGGAGCATTTGAACTATCATAATCAAATCTAGAATAATCAGAACATATTTCCAGCCTATTCTTTCCAATTTTAAAATTTGCTTTCTTATAGAGTCTGTCTTTCTCCAGATTATTTGCTATGTTGTAAATCTCAAGACCGAGTATGAGTGCTGAATCCAAATTCAAAAGTTCTGTAAACTTTTCTTCGAGTGCATAATGTACCATTCCATAATCTTGTTTTCTGTTACTCCTAAGAGCTAATACAACTCCATTACCTAAATTTGTCTCTTTATCACTTAATTCTGTATGAAAATAGAGTGATTTGTAAATTTGAGCTGCCATTTCCTTATCATGCTGATTCATCAGCAAAATATTATCTGCTAATTCATTGAAGTAGCCAATAGGAAAATCATCTTCATTTAGTAAGGATAAAACATTGTTAAAAATACTTTCCGCTTTTTTTAAATTAAATGGTAGAGTTTTAGATATATTTTCAATAGCTCTCATACCTCCGTTATGATCAAGAACAGCTTTATTTTGGCTAGTTGTTCTGTTTTCCCATACAAAATCAAAACAATTGCAGCTTGCATTAGATAGAATTTCAACAACTGATAAGTTGCCACTCAAAGAGAATTGTTCAATACTTTTTTCAATGAGGACATTTGTCTCCCATAAACTTAACCAATGTAAATTTGAAGAAATTTTCAACAGCAAATTAACATCCTTTTCTCTGATATTACCTTTGGTTAAAAACCTTATACCTTCAAGTAATTTTCTTATAATTCGGCCTTTTTCATTAACTTCTTTTTCTTCAAAAATTATCTGCAGATCCTCATCTGAGTTATAACAATTCACCAACACATAAATCAGTGATGTTTGATGGAATAATCGAAATAAGGCAACATCTTTTTTAACTATTTTAAAGTAATGCAGCCAGAACAAAACATTATCTTCTTTGTATAGTTTAGTATAAAAATAAATGAAACTTTGCCTAAAAATAATGGAACTTTCTCATTAGCTGAAACAAATTCCAGCTGTTTTTCCACATCCAGATTTAGCAAATATTTAGAGATTGCAAAATCAAGAAGTATGTTATGAGTAAATGCAATTTTTTGTTTCATAACAGTTACTTCCTCTAAAACTCCTGAACTGATAAGTTCATTAAATACAGTAGCATTTTCCGCAGTGACTACTGAATATTTCTCACAAGATAAACTTGAGTTCTTTACCAGATCTGAAGTCAACCTCTTCAGGAATAATTCTTTTCCCAAATTGTCTTCAATTTTATTAATCCAAAAAACATTTAGTAATTGTTCTTCGCTGTTAATACCAATGAATTCACCCAATTTTTCTATATTCCCAATTAAAACCTTATAAAACAAATTATAAAAATAAGGTATCCTTAATAGTTTTATTAATTCCACATTACATTGTTCAAGAACTCCTTGAAATTCAGGAATTGAAGAAAATGCTTGTTCAACTTCAGAATCAGAAAATTCAGGTATTTGGAAATGCCTACATGATACTTGGTTATTGACATCATCAGCTGGAAACATTTCAAGAAGTTTCCTTGATTTCGTGGCGTCATAAGTCCTTACGCTTACAATTATTCGCCAATTTACAGGTAAATCTTCTATTGATTTTTTTATTGCCTTTAATATATTGCTTTTTAATTTTTCATCCTTAGCTGTATCATAGGCATCAAAAACTAATATTGCTAGTTCTTTATTCATCTTCATCTGGGACAATGTAGCCAGCCAATCTTTGTTTAACTTTAGCTCTTCCCCTATTTCTTCATTATTACCTTCAGTCAGATCATTAATTCTTATGATTAAACAAGACTGCTTCTTATTTCTGCAATACCTTTGGAGTTCTTCAAGGATAAAACTTTTTCCATATCCAGGACCTCCAACTAATAACCCATTCTTTTCTTGTAGAAAATCATAGAGCCGGTCGATTAAATTTTCTCTATGTATATATACTTCAGGATAATTATCATTTATTTTTTGTAGTGGAATTTCTGGATTTGCTTCTTTGAAAATGATGGGCAGCTGTTCGTAAAGCTTGGCATGTAGGGAACTCGCAAGAATATTGTTAATCATCATTAATTTTCCAGATTCTGAACATTCAAATAAAATAGTATCCATTAATTTGGAAAGGTCGTAAGCTTCGTATATAACACCTTCCACGATATCACGTTTCAGGATATTCTTATTGACATTTTTAGTGATAAAAAAGACTATAAAATGATCACCATCTTTGGCAAGATCTTTAAATGATTCTACACTACTATTATATTTTTTTTATGATTCTTGTTTGCTGTAACTTGTATAAAAATATTATTTGCTTTGGAAACCAAGTCATAACTTTTTTGATTTCTTCTTTGAGCATTAGCATTAAGAAGATCCCAATCAAACAGTACATTTAACAAATCTTTAAATAGATTTTCTGCAAAAATATTGTAATCACCTAATCCTACTGAATTTGTATATTTTAGATGGTCAGCATAGGCGAACAAATATGTTCTAATATTGTGAAAATAATCTGGTAAACTCATAAATAGAATTATCTGTCTAATTAAAAATCAAAAATGGTTATATGGTAGTCTTTTATTGTTACATAACATAACTTATAGTGTATAAAGTTATTAAATAATAAGTCTAAAAGCTATATTAATACGCTCCTATCAAATATTAACTTCATCAATTTTTATTTTCCCAACCTGCGTAAACTGCCTTTTATAATAAATAATGAGCCATCAAAAAGCAACCAACTATATTTACTTTTTAATCCTCTTTCTTTTAAATCAAAATTTCTGTTTAACCTAAACTATAGTAAATTTTATGAAAGTATTTAAAGACATTCTTACAATTTTATTATAGTTAGTGTATTATATATGTTGAGAACAATAAATTACTTCTATTTAAATTATACAATTTGTATAATTTTTGCTATCTTTGATATAAACAAAATGTTGAATGAAAGTAAAGATTTATGATGTAAATAATAAGATAGGGATTGAAGCAAAAATTATTGAGCTCAAAGATTACAAAGGAAATCTTCCTTCTTTAACTGATAATTGGAGATTCAATTTTAAAAAGCATTCTAAAGTTAAAAATACTAAAACGTATGTGCTGGTTCGTGAAAACGATGAAGAAGTTCCAGAAGGATGCTTAATTTTTGAAATGCGCGATAAAGTTGAACCCTTTATGGCTTACGTAGAAATAGCTCCCCATAATAAAGGAAAAGATGGGCAGTTTGATAAAGTGGCAGGTTGCCTTATTGCATTTGCCTGCAGGTTAAGTTTTAAACTGGGTGAAGATGACTATAAAGGATGGCTTTCTTTTGAGGTTTGGGAACCTACAAAAGAAGAGGCCGACAAATTAATGGGACTATATTCAAAAAAATATAAAGCCATGAGAATTCAAGGAACAAACATGATGATAATAGCTCCCCAAGATGGGGAGGAACTAATTGAGTTTTATTTAAATAGTTAGATATGAAAACAACAAAAGAAGTTAAAGAAATTAAGATAGAAAGTGTTTTTAATGAGTCTAGAAGAAGTTTGGTAAAAGAATATATCAAACAAAATTCTAGTAATCAATCTAAAAGAAGATTATTAAGAAATGAACTCTTATCTATTCAATTTCAGATTGAAGATTATATTGCACTTGACAGTACTAACGACGAAACTCTTAAGCTTTTAGATTTTGTAAAGATGTATTTGAAAATATTGAATATTACTAAAAAAGAGTTTGCTAAATATCTAGATATGCAAGATTCTAATTTGCATAAATACTTAATTGGTGAAAGAAAATTAAATGCTAAAGTAGCATTAAAAATTAGTCGTTTTACTCATACTAAACCTGAATATTGGTTTGGAATACAAATTAAAAATGAAATCATTGAGTTAAGAAAAGAAGAAAAAAGAAATGACGAGTATGAAAAGTATGATTATGCTAAAATGCTTGATTTTTAATTTTTCTTTTCTTAGAAATAGTTAATAAAATTGAATCCCTAAAGTTTAGGGATTTTTTATTTAATAGACATTATAATAACTACGCAAAAAGAATGCGTAAATAAATACTTCCTTTGCAATACATACTTTTACAAATACAAAAATAGATTTAGTAAACTATAAAAAGTTTTCATATTAAAAATATCACAATGATAACATTAGAGAATATAACCCAAATGGTAAGTGGAAACCTTAAGACTCTCCACTTATTTAATAGCAACTGCAAAGAAATAAATGTAAAAATTGTTTCTCTGCTTAATGAAGATACGCTTTGTTGTGACTTTTATCCTGTTGCTTAAATAAACAGTCTGAAATCACCTAGTAATATTTGATACAATATCAAAAATTTAAACAAAAAAAATCCCGCATTAACGGGATTTTAATTTCTTATATTTAAATTTATTTTATCTCTACAGGAACTGAGATTTTATCCCAATCCATTGTGAATCCATTATTATTTACTTTATACACTAAAGTTTCCTGTGTTGCTGGTAAAGCCTTTGTTTTTACATCAACACGCAAAGCATCTTTTGCTTCCTCGTATTTATAAGCGCCCCATTGTTTGGGCTCTTTGTTGAAAATCGCAGTCCAGGTTCCGTTTTTTTAGGGATTAAGAAAAAGCTGTATTTACCTGCAGGAAGTTTTTTACCCTGAACGGTAATATCTTTATCCGTTTCGAAAGTAGTTGCTTCATTGGCACCTGCACGCCAAACTTTATCATAAGCTTCCAGACCGCCCCAGATTGTACGCCCTTTAACAGAAGGACTGCTATAGGCAATTGTAATGGTTGCATCTTTAATTTTTCCCGTAGCAGTAGCCGGAGGGCTGGCAGGTTTTTTAGTGTCCTGTGCAAAGGCATTTACTGAAATCGTCATTGCAGCAAAAAGCATGGTAGCAGATTTAATCATTGTTTTCATACTATTTTTTTGTTTGTTGTTCGTTTACGAATTTACTGCTTTCGGTTTATAAAACAATAAACCAATTGTCGAAAATATAATTACCGCCGCTGCCCCAATTACATTAAGCCAAAGGAAAGAAACGATATCGAACTGATAAACGGCAATCACAGCAATTTCTGATAAAATTGCAGCAATAAATACATTGGAACCGGTAATTTTTTTATAGTAAAAGGCAACAAGAAAAATCCCTAATATCGGACCGTAGAAAAGAGAGCCTAATACATTTACCGCTTCAATAAGAGAACCCATTTGAGTGGCAAACATAGCAACGCCGATGGAGAAAATACCCCAGGCTAAAGTGTGCAGGCGGCTGTACTTCAATTCGGTTGCATCATCAGGAATTTCTTTTTTAAATATCAAATGAACATCTTTTAATGAGCAGGCGGCAAGGGAATTCAGCGCTGCCGAAATTGAACCCCAGCTGGCTAGAAAAATGACGGCAAACAATAAACCGATCATCCCTACAGGCAGGGTATTTTTCACGAAATACAGGAAAATGTAATTCGTATCCGTTTTCTCTGCATTATAGTTTGATGTATTGATCGCTTCCTCTACCCTTCCGTGCAGTGCTTTTACCTGGGTTTGTGTGTTTTTAAAATCCTGAATTGTTTTTTTAAGTTGGGGAGAATGAGTTTCTTTCAATCTTAAAATTTCTTTCGATTCTGCATTAAATTTTATTTGCAGATTCTGATGCTCCTTTTCAAATACCGCAGCCTGTTCAGGTTTTGTTTCCTTTAAATATTGATAAGAACGTTCGTTAAAATAAATCGGAGCCGGTTTTAGAGAAAAGAATGCGAAAAGCAAGGCACCGATCAGGAGAATAGCAAATTGCATCGGAATTTTAACCAATCCGTTCAACAGCAAGCCCATTTTTGCATTGGTATTGTCTTTCGCAGTAATATACCTCCCGACCTGACTCTGGTCAGTACCGAAGTAAGAAAGTGCCAGAAAAAAACCGCCAATCAGCCCGCTCCAAATATTGTATTTATCTTTCCAATCGAATTCTGTGGTGATTACATTGAGCTTTCCGGATTTCCCCGCCAGATACAGCGCATCTTTAAAACCAATTCCATTCGGCATATTTTGAATAAGTAAATAACCTGCAAAAGCCATGGTTCCCAGAATAATGAGAAACTGTAATTTTTGGGTGTGAGCAATCGCTTTTGCTCCGCCAACATAGGTGTAAATCAACAAAATTCCGCCTGTTAAAACATTGGTTACATAAATATTCCAGTTTAAAACGCTTGACAAGATGATACTCGGAGCATAAATGCTGATTCCTGTTGATAAGCCTCTGGAAAAAAGAAAAAGTAGTGAAGTGAGTACCCTTGTTTTTTTATCAAAACGGTTTTCCAAATATTCATAAGCCGTGTAAACATTTAAGCGTTGAAAAATCGGGATGAAAGTAAGGCAGATCACAATCATCGCCAAAGGCAGACCAAAGTAATACTGAACGAAACGCATACCGTCTGTATAAGCCTGGCCCGGTGCTGAAAGAAATGTAATGGCACTTGCCTGCGTAGCCATAATACCGATAAGCACAATATACCAGGGCATTTTATTATCTGCTTTCAGGTAGGATGCGTTGCTTTTTTGGCCACGACCGATGAATACGCCGTAAACTACCACTGCAACAAGTGTAAAAATGAGAACTGTCCAATCTATATTGCTCATGCCCAGAATTTAGTAAACAAATAATAAAATACGATCTGCAATACTAATGCAGCTGCCAGTAATATATACCAGATATTCCAATTTTTAAATTGCTTGTTCATCAGTTTTTCTGTGCAGATAAAAAGTTAAAAAATAAACGTGCCGCCCCAACATTTCCCGCGGGCAGCTGTCTGAAAAATGCCAACGGTGTATAAATAAAATTACCCTTTCCATATTTGGCATATAAAGTTGATCCCTGCAGTGGCTCTTCATCTGTATCGTGCATTTCAAAAAGCGGTTCATACGCTGTATCCCATTGAGCAGGGAAATAGGCGCCACGCTCTTGTACCCAGCCTTTAAAATCATCTGCAGTAATTTTATTCGGAAAGTTCAGTAATTTATGATTGGGATTTAAAAACGTTACCGCAGCATTTTCTTCGGTAACCCGCTTATTGGCAATGCTGAAATTATACATTCCCAATTTGTCAACAGTTGTATCCTGGTTAGTATTGTATTGCATCACCAAATTACCGCCAGCTTTTGCATAAGACCATAAAAAAGGCATCCAGCGACCCAGTTTTTTCTCTGTGTTATTGGCACGAACACCCAGTACGATGGCATCATATTGTGATAGCTTGTTTTGGCTGCCGTTTCCACCAGATTCATCTAAGCTGCCATAAAAATCTTCGTCTTTCAAGACCTCTACCTGAATACCTGCAATGCGTAGGAACTCAGGAATGAAATCGCCCGCACCTTCTATATAACCCACTTTTTTAACCTTCGCCTGAATATCGCCTTTCATTACGGTTACTGTTGCAGGCGCAAAATATTGTAAGGAGGGTAAATGCGGATACTGAATTAATACTTGTTTTTTATGATAAGTGACTCCATCTGCCACAAAATTGGCATCCAATTGCAAACGATCCGAATGTATGGAGGCAAGCTTATTTTTTGGAATAACGTAATCGACGGTACTATCTTTCCCATTGAGCGAACTTACATCAGCTCCGCCTAACCGTTCTCCGTTATACATCAGGTTGAGAATACCGTTACTGTATTGTTTGTTAGAATTCACCTTACAATT
This sequence comes from Chryseobacterium sp., assembly GCF_022869225.1. Taxonomy (NCBI): domain Bacteria; kingdom Pseudomonadati; phylum Bacteroidota; class Flavobacteriia; order Flavobacteriales; family Weeksellaceae; genus Chryseobacterium; species Chryseobacterium sp. Next base: position 482,481 of record NZ_JALIHL010000001.1, read on the forward strand.
TAAACTCAAATGTAAATCTTCATTTTCTTTGACTAAATAAACTGGTTGTGTAAATTTCAGTTCCAATGCAGGAACAATGCGCAAGGCTTCCACCACATCACCACGCACCGGGTCTAATTTCTTGAAAGATAAAGGAAGTTTAACCTGAAGCTTTTCCGATCCGATTTTTAAATCAAGCAAAACATTCAGTGGTGATTCTGCCTCAGGCAAACCAACTAAAGTATCATTTGGAACAGCGAAAGTTGCCGCGTTCGTGGCTGGTTTTGCCAACCAGTAAGGTTCTGTGAGTGCTGCATCTGCAGGAATCTGAATTTTATGCTCAAGGGTAATTAAAGAATCTTTTGATAGTTTTCTGTTGAAATTTTCTGACTGACTTAACCATTTTACATTTTCTAAAACAACAGGATTTTCAGCTCTTGAGATCAGATTTAACCTGAAATTGTAATGATCTCCGGCAACAGCTTCGGCCTGATTGGTAACGACCTCGCCCATAAACCCGGCACAGCTTAAAATGATGTTGTCAATAGATTTAATTTTATCCTTTTTTAGGTCGGCATCAGGCAGCGCCATAATCTTTTTTCGCAATGCAAGCAATGCAGGTAAGCTATGGTCTGGATTATTGAAATTGAAAGCGGAAATAATTTTATCTAATGATTGGTCAATATCAGCATTTCCTTTTGCAGTCCAGGTTTTAACGACTCCGTCAAAAAGTGTTGCTTTTGCAGGTTCGCCGATAACGTGGGCAAAATATTCAGTTCTGATCCCGGCTACAGACTGTGTTCCCGCACCCTGGCTTTTATGTAAACTTCTGCTTAATCCTGCCAATTCACCGTATCCCATTCCCAATTGCGCATCATATTGCCCAACGGTAACTTTCAGTTGATTTTCAGCTGTCGTATTGACCCCACCAAAGCGGAAAGTATTCCACAATACGCGTTTTGGCTGCCATATAGTAACATATTTTAGTTGATTTGGAAAAGCGGTTTTATCACCTGCCAGCTTAAAAGCTTTTTCCGCAACCACAGCCGAAGCCGCATGTTGTCCGTGGCCTGCCGCAGCAGTAGGAGGAAAACGACAAATGATAACATCAGGACGGAATTTACGGATTACCCAAACTGCATCAGCGATAATGCTGTCTTCGTCCCATTGTTTAAAGGTATCAGTCGTATTTTTAGAGAACCCGAAGTCAATCGCCCGAGTAAAAAACTGTTGGGCGCCGTCTAACTTTCTTGCCTCTAAAAGCTCATGCGTTCTGATTAAACCCAATGCCGCACCTTGCTCTATACCTAATAAATTCTGACCACCATCCCCTCTGGTTAAAGACAGATAGCCCGTTTCTACATTTTGATCGTTGATTAACCAGGAGAGTAATCCTGTATTTTCATCATCGGGATGAGCCGCAAGGTATAAAACTTTAGGCAGCTGTTTAAGAGTTTTGAGTTCACGGTAAATTTCAGATGATTTGGAAGGCCGGACCTGCTGGGCCAAACAAAAAACCGTATTAAAGCCTAGTATAGATACAGTGATTACTTTTTTGAACATTTGAATTTGCTTTGCAGGGCAAATATAAGTAAATCATCTTTCTTTCAACCTTAAAAGAATTATACTCTGAATTTCATAAAAAAAGCTGTTTAAAATTTTTTATAAAACCACAAAAGGCACAAAAGATTTTTAAACACTTAAGCTAGTTAAGTGATATACTTTGTGTAGAAGAAGTACACTAAGGATTTTCATCTTATGTGAACTTAATGATGCGGTATTTCCTTACACTTTCTAAAGTGTACTAAAGTGTTTAAAATAAAAGAACAATGTGTAGGTATGTACCATCTGTAGTTAAAAATAAACCACAAAAGCCACAAAAGATTGAAACACTTAAGTGAGCTTAAGAGGATATCCTGGCGCAGAATAAGTCCACATAAGTTTTAAAAAATCTTTGATTTTTTTTCTTTAGTGCACTTTTATGCTGTATTATTTTAAACTTTCTAAAGTGTACTAAAGTGTTTAAATAATAAAAACTTTTATGGTTAAGATTAACCTTTTTTATAAAACCACAAAAGGAACAAAAGCTTTTTAAACACTTTAGCTAGTTAAGTTATATACTTTGTGTAGAAGAAGTACACTAAAGTTTTGTTGAAAATCAAAGGTTTTCATCTTATGTGAACTTAATTGTGCAGTATTTCCTTACACTTTCTAAAGTGTACTAAAGTGTTTAAATAATAAAAACTTTTATGGTTAAGATTAACCTTTTTTATAAAACCACAAAAGGAACAAAAGCTTTGTAAACACTTAAGCTAGTTAAGTGATATACTTTGTGTAGAAGAAGTACACTAAAGTTTTGTTGAAAATCTTTGATTTTCATCTTATGTGAACTTAATTGTGCAGTATTTCCTTACACTTTCTAAAGTGTACTAAAGTGTTTAAAAATAAAAAGACAATGTGTAGGCAATGTTTTCTGCAAAAATTTGTACCATCTGTAGTTTAAAAACCACAAAAGACACAAAAGATTGAAACACTTAAGTGAGCTTAAGAGGATATCCTGGCGCAGAATAAGTCCACATAAGTTTTAAAAAATCTTTGATTTTTTTTCTTCAGTGTACTTTTATGCTGTATTTTTTTAAACTTTCTAAAGTGTACTAAAGTGTCTAAATAATAAAAAACTTTTGTGGTTAAGTTTAAACTTTTTTATTAAACCACAAAAGGAGACACAAAAGATTCTTAAACACTTTAGTTATTTAAGTTATATACTTTATGTATAAGAAGTACACTAAAGTTTTGTTGAAAATCAAAGATTTTCATCTTATTTGAACTTAATGGTGCAGTATTTCCTTACACTTTCTAAAGTGTACTAAAATGTTTAAAAAATAAAAACTTTTGTGACTTTTGTGGTTAAGTTTAAACAGAGTTTTATCTATGAATTAGAGTTTCAGGTAAAATAATTATCCTGAATTGGTGTCAGCCATTTTCTTTTCTCTCCTTCTTTGAAGTATAAGGTGTGCGGCATCCAGCATTTTAACCGTATGGATGTAGGGCATAACGATATTCCTTTCCGGTAGATTTTCATAGACACCCATGGAGAAATAAACGATTCCGGACATAAAATAATCAAATTCTTTGATGCTGTATTCCCTGAATGCTTTTTTGAAACACCAGCAGAGGATTCCGGTATTCCTTCTCCGAAAGCAGGACCAAGAACCCACGGGGAAATCTTTTCCGGCCGGGTATCTATCGTCCATTGCCTTTCCTTTAGCATGATGAGATATCCTGCCCGGATCAACGACCTCATCGACTGGTAAAACTCAAAGATGACCGCCGGATCTTCATGGATCCAACTATTTCTCTTTACAGCATAATTCATCAAATTGCTGAGCCTTTCTTTGGAATCATCCAGCTCATTGAACTGAAAGAAAGTTTCCATCAGCTGCAACCCGGAGCACTTCTTACCTGCCCGAAACCGGGTATCAAAATCTGTTTTTATCTTTTTCATGACTTTGTATTTTTAGAATGCATGAAACCACCAGCCTACCGATGTACGCTGAGTTGTATGTAAATGATGAATAGAAATAAAATCTGTGTTCCCGTGAAAGCCCTGAAGCCGCAATGGATTGTACACTCCATTGTACCCTATCATGATACTTTATGTAGTGAAGCGGCTTAGAAAAAGATGATTGCAGAAAAGCAGAACAACATGAAATAAAAACGGCATGGGACTCTACAATATCTAATCAGAGGTACTGGTATACCCTGCAACAGATAAGAGAGCCCACGCCTAGGTCGTGAGCTTCCTGCTTATCGTCTCGTGTGCTAAAAATTACCAGTTTTCAGTTTGAGATTCTAAGCAATAGCTTCTATTATTCTTTGAAGTATCGCAAAGCTACTTTATTGTAGCTTATTGTACAAATATAAAAAAACATTTGAATTACGGTCGATCGACCGTAATTTTTTATTATTTAATTATTTCATTTGTTTCTATGACAGATATTAACGACAAAATTTGCTCATACATTACAAAAAAATGGTTGATACCTTGGCTTCAAGAAGGCAAGTCACAAAATTCTTTTGCCAAAAATCATGGTGTAGAAGAAAGTACCATTAGAAAAATTAAAAGTGAAGAAACTTACAGAATACCAGTTGAAACACTTTTTAAAATATGTGAAGCAAGAAAAATTAGTTTATCTGATTTCTTTAAACTTATAAATGAATAAATCCTGACGAAAGTTGGGATTTTTACTTTACGGAAAACCATAATGTATGTAATAACTTGTTTAGTATATTTGGCTTTTAACAAAAGTTATTATGATAATCTACCTTGATCTAAATATTTTTGATAGAATAGAAAAAATTGATCTCCTTGAAGAAAATGAAAAAAATGAATATCTTCAATTATTAGATCTAATCTCAAATGATAATATTGAGCTACCCTATTCAAATGCACACTTAAATGATCTTCTAAGAGGTTGGAAGAAGAATCCAAATTACATTGATGGACATCTTAAAAACATTAAAAAGATAACAAAAGATTTATGTATTTGCCAATATTGGGGAGAAAAAAAGGTTTGGTGGCACAAAAGGAACATTTTTGAATTCTTTAATTCAAAGAAAGATGAAGCAGATATATTCGATGAAACTTTAGATGAAATGTTTGATTTTGGCTTAGGTGATAAAAGCCCTATTCATCTCACTAAAAAATTTCCCCTACCAAATGAATGGGTTTCTCAAATCAAGAAAGATAAATTTGCTCAATTGATGTTTCCAACAACAATTGAACAAAAATCATTATATAATCTATTTGCGGATTTATATAATTTTCAAATTAAGCTTAAATCGGACTATAGTTTTTATAAGGCTTTTAAAGCGCAATTATCAAAAAATATCTCCTCTTTGAAAGGTAATAAAGATGTAGTAAACTATATAAGAAATAATGATCAAGCTCCCAATAACTTAAAGTTAGATTTCTCTTCAATCGTTGATGCTTATAAACCTAAATTTGAAATTAAAGAAAATGATAATGAATCTTATTACAAAGTAATTGAAACTTTCTACAAACTTGATTTACAAGGCTATAAAACTGATTCTAATTTTAACAATATGTTTGATGATGGATTGCACACTTTTTATGCATCACATTGTGACGTCTTTATAACAAATGATGATAGATGCAAGTATAAAGCTGAACAAACATTCTCAAAACTTAACATCAAGACATTGGTAATAAAATCAAATGAAATTGATAAAATAACAAATTTATAGTAGCATAAACAGATACTTTGTTCTTCGAAATCTCTCGACTTTGGAGTAAGCCTAAAGAAAATGTTCTCATTTTCACTAGCTCTAAGTCAGGAGAATTTATGCAACTGAGTATTACGTATTAATGTACTCTTAAATAATATGAAATAACTATTTATGGAAAACTCTGCTTATTCTACATTGCTCATTGAGGATAACATCTTCGGATTTGAACTAAAGAAATTACTTTGGAAACAGCAATACGACCATCCGGAACACAAGGAATTGTTAACACTAATTATAAAACTTTGTAATACAGATTTAATGCATTGCGAAGCAAAAGACCTTAAGATGTATTTTACTGAAAATGAAATTGACCTTTTTGGAGATACAAATGCTGTCAATGGAATTGAAAATAAAGAAGTTTTAGCGAGATGGTTTGATGTGATGCTAACTTTAAATAAAAAAAACATCAAAGTCTACATTAATTTAGTACATGAAGTTTATATGACGGTCTATTCAGTAAACAATGAGATACACTATATGATCCGTTCTATTGCTCTGGTTAAATATGCCAAGAACTTTTTCAAAAACGAAATTGAAGTAATATTTGATAAAGTAAAAAATGCTTTTTTTGGATACACTTCGGCATACTATCAGCAGCTTATATTAATTGAATTAGTCTCCATATATGGTGAGGACAGATGTCAAGTAGAGTTTAATGAATATATTGAACAAAAAATAAATCATTTTTCTACAACCAAGGACTTTCGCTCTGCAAGATTTTGCATCAGATCATTACAGCTAATTGGAGCCCTAAACAAAAATCAATGCAATATTAGAATGGCTGAAAACTATGAAACAGAAGGTGACCAGTATGTGTCAGAAATGCAACCTAATACTTACTACCCTACAATTTCTGTTGTGTACTTAAAAGGCTTTAGATTAATTGCATCTGCAAGTGATTGCCAAGAATTACATGACAGACTAGAACGGAAAGTTGCAAAACTTCAACTTGAGGATTATCGTATATTGCAAGCTGGTGGCATCCGTATGATACCAGAAATCGATCTTGGTGAAATTCATAATAATGTTTTGGGGTTGAATCTAAGTTCTTCTAGCATGGCATATCACACATTGTTAGAACTTCCTCTAATCTCAAATTCTGCAGTTAAAGAAGTAGCACAGTCAGACATAGAATTAGCTACAGGATTATCAGCTTTTTTTTCAGAGCAGGTTAAGATTACAAAGAAAGGAGCTCAAGTCGCTTCTCAAAATATTGTAGATAGCTATGCAAGCAATGCAAGAACTTACATTAGAGAAAAACTGATAGCTTATATTTATTTTGTCAAGGGTACGTTGGATGCATATATTGATATGAATTATTCAATGGTAACGAAGCTTTTAATAGAATCAAAAAGTCCATTTATTCCTGAGGATAGATTACATATTTATAGTTTGGGAATTACGGCTGGTTTTCAGAATGACTTTGTTACTGCTGCTCATTTGCTTATTCCTCAATTAGAAAATAGTCTAAGACAATTAGCAGTCACAAATGATATCATAGTTACAACTTATGAAAAGAGGTTTCAATTAGAGAATCTATTAGGAGGTTTAATCTCAAAACTTCGTCCATTGGCTACTGATGACATTATAGAAGAATTGGAAAGTTTTCTTGTACAGAATAGTTCTATGAATTTCAGAAACGAGCTACTGCATGGTCTAATGGAAACTACACTCGTCCATAAGTATGGGCTATATACATGGTGGCTGTGTCTAAAAATGATTTTACAAACCAAGTTGATTTTTCCAAGAATAAAATAATATTGTGGTTTATTTAATTAAAAGCTCTTGCTATTTAACCAACCCTCTCTCCGAAGTATCCTAATTTTGGAGCAAGTTTAGAAGAAATGATCTTATTTACTAGCTCAAAGTCAGGAGACTTTGCATAGCAAGATGTTTTTCTTACTAACGTCAACACAAAACTATATTTTTATATTTGCTAGCAAATAAATAACCATATATCTAATGAAACAAGAATTTATAGATCGATTTGAAACACTACAAAAAGCTAACGATGATCCACAACTCTTACAGCAAAGAGGAAGAGATTTTGAAGAATTAATCAACAATATTTTTCAAGAAGAAACAGTTTTACTCAGGAAAGGATTTCACACAGCAGATAATAAGTCCGAACAAATTGATGGTGCAATAGAAATAGATAACAGAATATTTTTGATAGAAACTAAATGGGTAAAATCAAATATAGCAGCATCTGATTTATTCTCTTTTATTGGAAAAATTGAAAATAAATTCTTTGGTACACTAGGTATTTTCATATCAAAAGAAAAATTATCAGAAAACTTTATTGATGCTCTTAATAAAGGCAGAAGACAAGTCGTTCTAGTTATCCACGGAGAAGATATTGACTTATTATTCAATCCAAAAAATGATATAAAAATCAATGAATACATTTCTCATACCCTAAGATTGTGCTCTTATGATAACATTTTACATTTTCCAGTCAAAAAGTATCTAGACATACTAAAGAATGAAAAGTCAGTTGAAAAAATAGAAAATTTTAATGAAGATTCTATTGCCTTTATTAAAAATAGTTTATGGAAAACACCAATCTTGGAAACAGATTTAATATTAAAAATAAACGAAAACAGCGAGGTTTTAAATAATAAAATATTTGAAAAAATTATTTCAATGTATTCTGATATTTTTAATGCCAGATTTACAAATCTTAAATTTGACTACACTATTATTGAAAACTTCGATAAATTTCTGAAAAACTTCAAGGCGAATACAGAAACTTTAAAAAATTATAGCTGAAGAATATTATCAACATTTAATTTTTAAAGACTTTGCTGTTTATCATCGTTCCATTTTTACTGATAATTTTTCTAAATATTACACTGACCTTTCAGAAAGTCAGAAGAAAAAAGTTGAGGAAAAGCTAATCCAAAAATTCAGTAATGCGTTTAAAGATTCTAATTGGAATTTAGAAAATTACATCACAGATATAATAAAACCTATTTGGATAAATATTGATAAAAAAGAAGATTTTAAAAACTTTTACTTGTCTATATACTTACGAGATACTTTAGATAAATTTTCACAAAAGAAATTTGCAAATGAACTTGTATATAGCAAAGAATTTAGTGCAGAATTTACAGAAGATTGGCTGATAGAAAAGGTTAGAAGTATTTACAAAAGCTACAATAAAATTGTAGAAGAAAGTGACATTAAATTTGTCGCACGAACTTATAAGCCATTAAACAATATTTTGGATAAAGACAACTGGATAGATTATATTAATTCTTTATTTGACAGAGTAATAAAAGAGGAGATTTAGTTTAGTACGGGTTAACTTTTTAATCAATTAAATTTACGTTGAATAATTTTAGTTAAATTTGAAAATAGCTCAAATTTAAAATCCATGAAAAATCAAGATCTATTTGATACTGTCAAAGAAAGAATTGTAGAAGCGACTAAAAAGAAGATTATACTCTCTTTGATCTTTCCGACCTAGGCTTTGTCAAAAAATATACAAAACAACAGACTCATTCATGAACTCCACATCTATAAAGACAAGAATGAAACAATGGAAGTAAATTTTAGATGTTAACTTTTCAAAACTTAAAATACATCAGTAAATTCGAATTGATATATATAAAGTTGATGGCAAGTCCATCGGCTTCTAGCAAACATTTTATGAATCAATACCTCATAGACCTTGAAGAATCGTTACATTCTGTTGAACCTGATAACTATTTTTGGACAGCAATTAATGTAAATGATCAAGAATATTCACAAAGAGCTGAAAATAATTTCGCTTCAGAAATTAAATTTCATTTTAGAACGCTTATGAAATCGGCTGAGAATAAGACACGTTATCATAAGTTGAAGTTCCATTTTGATGTACTCAAAGGAAGAAAGCAAATACAGCCTGATTTTGTACTTCATGAAAGTCCATTTAATCAAAATCAACAGGTTTTTTATAGTGAGCTCAAAATTGATCCTAATTGCAGTCTTAAAGATGATTTAGGGAAATTAATATACTCTGTATCTTATGATCTTAATTTTGAAAATGCCGTTATGATAATAGCCAATAAAACGTTAGCCTCTGCAATAAATCAGATAAGGAAACATGTCGTAAATCAAAATGATGATACGTTGAGAAAAATATACTTGTTTCATGCTTTGTCAGATGAGAACGAAAAGGTAATAACCTACCACAGAATTAGCTTTTTTGATATTATTAAAGAAAATCCAATATCCTTATTATGTACACAAAAGTCTTTTGATGACTTTTGATTTTGAAAATAATTGTGAGGATTTTTGGATTCATCTGTAAAGATTATTTAGATAAAACAATTTAACAATACAGATAGAGTCAGAATTAACTTAGCTGCAAAACCCCGCTCCCTGCTCTCCGAAGTCTCCTGACTTTGCACAGCAGAAATTAAAACAAAAAAAATCCCAGCTTTCGTTGGGATTTTAAGCAAAAGAATATTTAATTCTAGGTTTTACATTATTTTTTCACCAGCTCCACTCTACGGTTTTGGGCCTTTCCTTGTTCAGAATTATTATCTGTAATCGGATTTTTGCTGCCAAAGACCTCTGCTGAAAGTCTTGCTTTATCTATCCCTGAAGTTCAATACGCCTGTAGTGCGGTCTTTTGACAGTTGGATATTATGAGTATCCTTTCCGCTATTATCTGTATATCCGTTAGTAAATACCTGGAAAACATGCAATCAGCTGTGGCAGCTTTATGCCCCCATATGTTTTAATATCCAGTTTAAACATTCTTTAGAATCCATGATACTCCAGGAATGAGGATGTCTTGTACCGTCCGGACGAATTCCACGATCATTGGTGATGACAAGATCAGCGTTTTTGTGGCCTTTTAGTCGTAATAGATTAATCATAGCTGTAATATCTGCCACATTAAGGTCGTAAATATCCCTTCCTCTGTTTTCCATCTGCCAAATAATCCCCGGTTCTGTATACATCAGAATAGGGATATTCAGAAGATATTTTGCATTGCCGCCATCTTTTTCACGATAAGAAAACATCGATTCTCTTACGTAATTGGCTCTGTTTTTATCCGGTGTACCCATAGCATCAACCATTTCAGCAGTTAAATATTTAGCTTCATTAGTTCCAATATCAGAATAGTCTCTTTCTCTCTCTCTCTGCAATCTGTAATACATATTCTCGTAATCTAACGGTGCGTCAAGAGCGAATACAGAATTGGGTATAAAATAAGTGTTTTTGTCCCTGATTGCCCTTTCAGCATAGGTAAAAGCCAGCATTCCGCCGCCGGAAAGTCCTCCCATTGATATTTTATCTTTGGAAATTTTATGCTTTTCCACTGTATCTTTTACCATTCTGTCTAAAAACTTCTGCTCTATATGAAATCCAAAATCCCCGTCTTCCCAGGTTGGGAGTAATACGATAAGATTCTTTTCCAACGCCAGATCATCCAGCTTAATCTGATTCATTACTTTTTCGCCATTTTCACCTCCACCCGGTAAAATAACAAGTATTCCTTCAGGTTTATCCTTCGGAAGTAATTTCAAATAATGGTTCTGAGTATCTTTAAAAGTGATTTTTTCAGGAGTCTGTCCAAAAAGGTTAGTACAAAATAGGCCCAGGAGAAGGGTAAAGTATCTGATGTTCATCATTAAATAGGTTATTAGGGGTTATAACGCTGATTCCCAAAAAATATTTGATTCATAAAAAGAAAACACTTGCTCTCCTAAATCTCCAGACTTTGGAGCAAGTGTAAAGGAAACAATCTTATTGACTAGCTCAAAGTGAGGAGACTTTGCACAGCAGAGGTATTGATATTTAATTCTAAAATATTTGTAAAATTCAAACTTTTATTTCTTATATTAGATATATAAACATCACTCCTTAGATAAGAGTATATGGACAATACAAATAATTTCATTTTACAAGAAGTAATAAATGATTTAGTTGATTCAAAAACTTCATTAATTAGCCCATTAATGAAATTGAACTACTTTGGAAGGCTAATAAAAAATCAAGAATTAATTGACTTTACGTCTAAAGAAATCAAAGGATATAGTTCGAGAGATGATTTTCCTGAGTACCGAATGGCCTCTCAAAGACTAATTGCAAATGTTCGAGGATTTATGATAGAGCAAGATATGGAAGTTCCCATTTCAATGCTAGAAGAACCTTTTGATATAGGTTTGCAGAAAATGTACGTTTTTGATGGAATAGAAACCATAGAAAAAATGGCAAAAGAAATGTTGGAAGATAGGAGTAAAAATGAGATTTACAGACCTATTCCTATGGAAATGTTACCCCCCATTCAAACAGTCATTGAGAAAATAGTAAGAACTAATTCCAAAATTTATATCCAACATGCAAAGACAGTATCAAATTCGCATATCTTTTTGGAGATACAAAGCCATATAAGAACAAAATTATTAGAATTAGTAATGGAGATTGGAGAAAAATTTGGCTACAATATTTTGATAGAAAGTTTTAAACTAAACTCGTTAGAAAATAATCAAATAATAAACAATATTATGAATACTACAATAAATAATTCTGGAGATGGCAATATTCTCAATACTGGAGATAATAACAATATCTCAAATTCTTCAAAAATTATTAAAAATGATGTCGAATCTTTAAAAACAGAATTGAGAAAGTACGATATAGAAGAACAGGATATTATTGAAATAGCAGAGATTGTTCAGGAAGAAAATCTTGATGAAAATAATAACTTAGGTGAAAAATCGAGAAATTGGATATTAAAAATTTTAGATAAGTCCATGCAAGGAATTGGTAAAATATCAACAGCTGTTAGCGCAAATTTACTTGCAACAGCAATAAAAGGATATTATGGGATTGAGTTTTAAGGGATAATTTCAAATAACCAATCGTTTATTTGCTAACAAATTGGCAAAATAAAAAATAAGTCTTGACGATTGTCAGGACCCCGCTCTCCAAAGTCTCCCAACTTTGAAGCAAGTGTAAAGGAAACAATCTTATTTACCAGCTCAAAGTGAGGAGAATTTACGCAGCAGAAGGTAATAGATCTCATTTATTTTTGACTGCTGACACACTGCTGTCACGTTGCGGGTGTAAGTTTGCATCATTAATTAATCTTTAAAAGAATAAAAATGACAAACGAAATTAGCTCAGTATTTAAGCCAACCCATTTTCCCAACCCCACTCTTATTTCAGTGAATGGTGTAGAACTGGAAGTCTTTGAAGCAGGTAAACAGAATGCCGGAAAACCTATTGTACTCTGCCACGGCTTTCCGGAACATGCTTTTTCCTGGCGTCATCAGGTGTCAGCATTGGTTGCAGCTGGTTATCATGTCATCATTCCCAATCAGAGAGGTTATGGCAACTCATCCCGTCCGACCGAAGTCACTGAATATGATATTGTACACCTGACAGGTGACCTGGTCGCACTACTCGATTACTTTGGATATGAAGATGCCACTTTTGTTGGTCACGATTGGGGAGCCAATGTTGTTTGGAACCTGGCATTGTTGCATCCTAAGCGGGTAAATAAAGTAATAAACCTGGCCTTGCCTTACCAAGAGCGTGGAGAAAAACCATGGATTGAGTTGATGGAAGTCATATTTGGAGGAGACTTCTATTTTGTTCACTTCAATCGACAGCCAGGAGTAGCAGATGCTATCATGAATGAAAACACCTCTCAGTTCCTCCGTAACCTATTCCGCAAAAATGTACCTCCAACACTACCAGAGCCCGGAATGCTAATGATCAATCTTGCAAGAGCAGAAAGTCCGCTAGGACAACCCTTAATGGAAGACAACGAACTTTCTGTATTTGTTTCTGCTTTCGAATCATCAGGGTTTACAGGAAGTATAAATTGGTACAGAAACCTTGATAGAAACTGGCACTTAATGGCGGACGTACCCCCAATCATTCATCAGCCGACTCTTATGATATATGGTGAACAGGACACGATTCCCAAATCTGAAAACCTAAAAAATATTGTTCCTAATCTGGATATTGTGAGTCTGGATTGTGGCCATTGGATTCAACAAGAAAAGCCAGAAGAAACTACCCTGTCGATTTTAAAATGGTTAGAACAACAGAATGCTTAACAAAGAAGTAAAAACGTATTTTCCTTAAAGCCAAACAGGTTGAAGACAATGGTTGGAAAAACCACCAGTCCAAACAATCTGTTTGGCTTTATTACACAAACAAGTCTAGCCTTCCTTCAATAAGTTAGAATGAAGCCGCTCTCAAAGTCAGGAGACATTGGGCTGCAGAGAAATAAAAACCACTTATGTTTTTCTAATTGTATTCCGCGTAAGACTAATATAATTAAACATGCAAAATGTTGCTGCTGCCCCAAAAGTATGCCATAAAAAGTGTGTTCCGAAACTGAACCATTCCCATTTATCAGCGATACGGAAGGTCAATGCAAAAACAAATGACAATACAGCAAAGCCTACCCATTTGCCAGCTTTCCATTGGGTATACATCAAATAACGCAATACCGAGAAAACTACAAATGAAGCCATGATTGCATAATTTAGGTTGATAAAAAGAGAAGGGTTATCTATCAAAATCCAGTTTCTTAATGCAAACATGAGCAGTACATATACGAGAACCATTACAACAGCATAGTACCATTTGGTGCTCTGCGCTATAAAATAAAACCCGGCAGACAGACAGAGCAACATGATGGGCAGCCAATCCATCATAATAAATACCGGCCATTGTCTGAATGAATGATAAACAGTTCCCCCTATGGCACCAATGTATAATAAAACCAAGCAGTAGGTTAAAAAAGGATATTCTTTAAAATTACCTCTAATTTTAAAAGTCCAAAAAATGGCTAAGGCTAAAAAAAATACTGCAGTCACTGCATTTAACGGCTCAGGAAAAAACTGAGCCATATCTGTTTCTTTATATAACATGCCTCCGTCCGGAGGTAAGTGGTTTATTGGCATTGTCTTTTTTTATATTAATATTTATAGGCATTCTTTAGAGTGCAAAATACAGACACAAGTCATTTTACTAAACATTAGTAAAACATATATACTACTATACTTCATCTAAATATAGAAAAAATTAGGGCATTATATACCTGGATGTGCCCGATTATATTTTATAAAAATGTTAATTCTACTTCTTATACAAATAAACCAGATTGATTATACAACAAATATTATTTATTTTTTTGATTCGGTACATTTAAATATATAGTGCCCAAAAATAAATAGCATACAACAGCAGTTTAGCAGTAAAAAACAATCGAAGTAAACCAAGATCTAACGATGCCAACTTCGATTGTTTCAGAAGCAGCTATTTTTCTACTATATAGAAGCGGCTTGTTTTCAGTAATCGATAAAACTGACGGCACGGTTAATTTATGTTTATTTTTGTGTCAAAATATTATAGGAGTGAAAACATTTCCACAAGAAAAAATCTTAAAAGATGACAAGTTAATGTTTGCAAAGTGGAAGACGAATATCGTTTCCACCAAACAACTTATACTGATGCAGGAAAATGCATTTGTTATCGTTACAAAAGGCAAAAAGATTATATTCTATGATGAAAAAATGCTGGAGGTAAACAATAATCAGATTTTGCTCCTAAAAAAGGATGTATATACAATGACCGAGTATCTTGCAGAAGATGGTTTCTTTGAAGCGATTGTTATCTATTTTGATAAGGCGTTGATCAAGCAGGCAACTTTACTGGAGTTAAACAGTATCCACCAAACCCACCTGCTACCTCCAGACATGCTGATACTTGATAAAAGCAAGATGATGGACAGCTTTGTAACCCAGTATTTCAGTTATATCAAAGAAAACGAAAATACCCGTGCCCTTCTTGAATTGAAAGTAGTGGAACTTATTTACCTCATTATGAAAAGGCATCCAAATTCTAAGGATTTTTTTAATTCTATCGGGCAGCAAAGCAATGATTTGTCGGATATGATGGAGAAAGTCTATAAGGAAAATTATACCATCGACCAGCTTGCCCGGTTGTCCAATCGCAGTTTATCTGTTTTTAAGCGTGAGTTTAACAGCATTTTCGGTTCTTCCCCTGCCAGATGGATACTGACCCGTAAATTATCGGATGCCCGTGTCCTGTTGACCAGCACAGATAAAAGTATTTCTGAAATCGCATTTGCATGTGGTTTTAGCACACTTTCCCGATTTGATAAGTCCTTTAGAAAACACTTTCACAAAACCCCATCATCTATGCGGGCAGAGACGGCGGGCCAAATCGACAAAACATAGAGCCTTTACGGCAATAGTTTTTCTTTGCTTCACAATAACTTTGCTGGACAATAAATTATACCGCTTCAACTTCCTCAAACCGTAATATGTTTCAAGAAATGGAGTATAAAAAATGAGTCTTATGTACAAGTATAGAACGGAAAAAGTAAATTACCTGAGTGAGCAAGTGAAAATCACCGCATTGCAGTACATTCCAGAAAAAGACGGAAAATGTCCTGCAATTATAATGGCGCATGGCTTTGGGCTTACTAAAGAAGCGTACATTGATAAGTTTGCAGAAAAATTTGCCGAAAACGGTTTTGTTGTCATTCTTTTTGATTACCAGAATTTGGGCGAAAGTGATGGCTATCCACGGCAGGAGGTCAATCCATTTTCTCAGATTGATGATTACAAAAACAGCATTACATATGCCTGCACGCTAGATAAAGTTGATAAGGATAAAATAGGGATCTGGGGAACAAGCTTCTCCGGTGGGCACGTCATCGTGACTGGGGCAACAGATAAACGAGTCAAGTGTATCGTATCACAGGTCCCTACGATTAGTGGTTTCCGTTCAGCACAGAGAAGAATGTCCATGGAAGATGAGCCAGCTTATTGGGATAGTGTTGCGCAAGATAGGCTGAATCGTCTTCGGGGTGAAGAACCTATGATGAGAAAACTTGTAGGCGAAAAGAACGAAAATCCGCTTTATCCGACAGCTGACGCCTTAGAGTATTATATGGGTGCGTTTCCATTGTCTCCAACTTTCCGCAACGAAGTAACGCTTCGGACTACTGAATATAGTCGCATGTACGAACCAAGTATTTACCTGTCTCGTATCAGCTCCCCTATCCTTTTTATCGTTGCGCTACATGATATTGTGACACCTACAGACCTTTGCTTAGATGCCTATGAGAAAGCCTTACAGCCCAAAGAACTGGTCACCATTCCCGACGGACACTTCTCCCCTTACATCCAGCACTTTGATATCGCTTCAAAATCGGCAGTTGATTGGTTCCTAAAATTCCTTTAGGATTTTTAGGTCAGTAATATACTTTTATAGAATACGGACTGTTAAATGTTCTGAGTATCATCATAACTGATCCGCCACCTAAAAGCGCGAAGGTCAATGGATATTTAGAGTTGAAAATCTTTTCAAGGCATAAAATTATCGCTAAGTAACAATGCATAAAGATTCCCCTCTACAAATAGAAGAAACTGATAAACAGCAGTTTAAAACAGACTCTAAGCTTTATTGTCCATTTTTTTATTAAGTACATTTAAAATTCGATCAATATCTGCAAGAAATTGGTTCGAAGATAATCCTGTCAAGTTCACCAAAAGCCAAATGGCGCCACTTTGGAATGTTTAAATTAATGTATTGGATTGGTTACCTCATCTGAAACCCATTCAGGGTTCCCAGTAATTTTCTCATGGAGCGATTGAAACACAACAAATAAAGCGGGAATAGCTAATACTCCGATAAGTATCCCTATCAGCATACCGCCTATGGCAGCTGTTCCGATAGATTTATTACTCAAAGCACCGGCACCGGAGGCTAACATCAAAGGCAATAACCCAAAGATAAAAGCAAAAGATGTCATCAGGATCGGTCTTAGCCGAGCACGAGCCCCTTCTATAGCAGCTTCTTTTATAGATTGTCCCTGCAGCCTTCGCTGAAGAGCAAATTCAATAATTAGAATAGCATTCTTCGCCAAAAGGCCAATCAACATAATCAAACTAATCTGTAAAAAGATATTATTATCTATACCGAAGAGCTGAGCAAAAATAAAGGCACCGGCTAAGCCAATGGGCAATGAAAATAATACGACCAGTGGAAGTATAAAACTCTTAAACTGTGCACTTAACAAGAAATACACAAATACAATTGACATGATAAAGATAATAACGGTCTGATTACCACTTGTGCTTTCTTCTCTTGAAAGTCCTGAGTATTCAAATCCATAGCCTTTTGGGAGCGTTGCCGCCACCTCTTCAATCGCCTTAATGGCGTCTCCTGAACTGTATCCTGCATGGGGAGCTCCACTAACCATAGCTGAATTAAACAAATTAAACCGGGTTTAAAATTCAGGACCATACACTTTCTTTAGATTAATAAAAGCAGTAATAGGCGTCATGGTGCCTTCACTGTTTTTTACATACAGTCCATTGACTGCTTCTTTATTTTCTCTAAAATCAGGAGCCGCCTGAATGACTACTTTATATTGCTTTCCAAATCGGTTAAAATTAGTGGCATAGATCCCTCCTAAATACCCTTGTAAAGTAGTCAGGATCTCCGTTACACCTACACCAGATTCTTTAGCTTTAACCACGTTTACCGAAACTTCATATTGTGGAAAGTTGGTATTAAATGATGTTGTTGCAAACATAATTTCAGGACGTTGATTCAATTCTTTTATGAATTTCCCCATCACGTCTTCAAATTTCTTGTAGTCACCCCCTGTCTTATCTTGCATCTGCAATTCAAAACCTGAATTATTTCTAAAACCCTGCAAAGTGGGAGCAGCAAAAAACACAATATTGGCCCCTTTGATATGAGCTGTTTTTTTAAAGAGTTCCTGAACAATACTCTGCGAGTCTTCTCCCTCATCCTTACGCTCATCCCAATGTTTTAACTTGACATATTGAGCAGCATAAGAACTCCCTTTCCCACTAAAGAAATCACCTCCGACCCAGCGGGCTCTCATTCCTAGTTTTGGGATCGTTGCTGTTATACTATCAATTTGATTGGCTATACGAACCGTTTCCTGTAAAGAAGTAGAAGGAGGCATAATCACATTTCCATAAATAAACCCACTATCTTCATTGGGAACAAATCCTAAATACTTGTCAAAATTTGAACAATTGAGCTTATTTTAATTTTAATAATAAAGCAATCAATGTTTGAGCTCTGATGCATACATTTTTCCATTATTCATATTTGGAAACGACAAATGCCTAACTCCCGCTCTCCTAAGTCTCCCGACTTCAAAGCAAGTTTAAAGGAAATGATCCTATTTACCAGCTCAAAGTCTTGCAACTTTCCACATCAGAAATTAAAACAAAAAATCCCAGCTTTCGTTGGGAATTTTTTTAAGCAAAAGAATATCTAATCCTGTATTCTTATGAGGTTTTACATTATTTTTTTACCAGCTCCACTCTACGGTTTTGCGCCTTACCTTCTTCCGAACTATTATCCGCAATTGGGTTTTTGCTGCCGAAGCCCTCTGCTGAAAGTCTTGATTGATCTATACCTGAAGTGGTTATGGCATTCAATACTGCTGTAGCACGATCTTTTGACAGCTGGAGATTATAGGCATCATTTCCGCTATTATCTGTATATCCGTTAATAGCCAATTTTAGATGGCTGTCGTTTTTCAGGACTTTTGTTATTTCATCTACGGCTGTTTTGCCATCGGGTTTTAAGCTCGCTTTGTCCGTATCAAAATTAATATGCAATACTGCCTTGCCTGTGGCATCTAACGCTTTTTTTATTTCATCAGATTTTATTATCGAAATCGTTTGTTTAAACGGCGATTTCTGTACAATTTGTATTTCTCCGGTCGCCGTATTTCCGGATACCTGAATATAAATATCATCGCCATTGGTCCTTCTTATGACATACACTTTTACGGGTTCATTCCAATAATCTATAGAGCCTTCTTCTCCAAAGTATTTGGCTTCCGGTTGTATTCTGTCAAGCTCCTGCTGAGAAACTTTACCCTCAAATATTTTTACACCGCCCAATTTTGTAATAGCGTCATCATAGCTTTTCAAAAAATACGTCAACGACCAATCTTCTTTATTACTTTTCTCGTTTACGACATACGTTTTCCATACTTTTCCTTCTATTGGTGTCATTACGCCGTTAAGCGGAACAAACAGCATATCATAGCTTCTTTGTACCGGTTTGTTTTGGAATTCCAATCCTTTGGGAAAACTGAAAAAGGGAAAATCACCCACTTCAGCGGTGGAAACCGGTACGGAATTGATATCAAATTGAGTTGTTCCTCCCGAAGATTTTTCTGTAGCTGTAGTATCTTCTATTGTGACAGTATCCTGTGAAGCATCTGTTTTTTGTTCAGCCTTTTTGTTACAAGCAGCCAGCAAAGCACCTATTGATAGAATAATCAGCGTTTTTTTCATGTTAATAAATTTAGTTTTTTGGTCTATAAAATTCTTTTAAATAATGAGAGATAAACCAGCACAAATCCTTTTTCATCAAAATTGTCCGGTATATTTTTATACTGTACTATTTTTTGCGACACTAACTTACAAATAAAATGCGAATGTAAAACCTTCAGCTTTAATGAAATCAATTGAAAATCATCTATTTCTTAGCAGAGTATATTTCCTTTCCTTATTCTAAGGACCACCCTGTAAATCTGTGGAGTCAATATTAGTATCAACATAATAACCAGTACCCCGACAAGCATTAAATCATAATAATCCCGGGTAGCACGAGCCAATATCTGCTGGCCTACCAGTTTATTAAAGTGCACTTCTGAAACTCCTTTTGCAGTATCGATATCGCTGCCTGCATTGATATATTTGTTTTGAATATCCAGTAAGGTAACAGGCAGCTGCGGGTTAGTTCCGGTTAATGTTTCCCGAATCTTCTCCCTGACTGCAGATTTTGAAAATAATTGAATTTCGTTATTAAGAGCCATACTGGCCGTAAAACCAGTGAACCGTGCAAATATTCCGATAAGTGACGCATGTATTGCAATCTCTGGCGGTGCTGCAGAGCTGGTGAATGAAACAATCGGAACAAATAAAACGCCAGTTGCAACGCCATAGATAAACATAGGCAGAATAAAGTCAGTTGTTTCGCCCTGTACAGAAACAAAAAGTATCATATAGGCATAATACAAAGCCATCATACCAAAACCTGCTATTATAATCCGTATCAGGTTAAACCCCATCAAAACAAACCGGGAGGTAACAAACATACTCAGTATGGTTCCAACAATTACGGCAATCCATATCGGAATAGTACTGAGGGGATGATTGCCTAAAATGACTTCAAGATAGCCATAAGCAAGCCCGGTACTTCCTTTGAAAATGTAAAACGAAAAAAGCAAGAGCAGGCCGATGACAAAATTCTTACCCTTGAAAATCTGCAGGTTGATCAACGGCCGTTTAAGCTTCGATTCTCTAATCACAAATAGCATAAGGATGCCAACATTGCCCAGACTGAGAAAAACGGTTAACGGACTGTCAAACCAGCCCAGTTGCCTTCCGTAGATCAGGAGGTATCCTGATATCAAAATAAAACAGATATAAAACAGATATCCCAACCAATCTACCTGATAAAGCGGTATCTTTTTTGTAAATCTTGCCTTGCTGTTCATCGTCAGCCACACTGTCAATATCAGAATGAGGAGCATAATACTGTACCCATAAAACAGCCAATTGAAGTCATAAAAATGAAGCATTACACTGGAACAGATGGAATAAAACGGAACGGAAATCTGTATACTTCCATACAAAAGGCTATACCCGATCACCCGGGCACGTACAGACCCCAACCGTGGAAAAGTAAGTTGCAGGACAATGCCCGACATCAATGCACAGGTAATCCCCTGCACAAACTGGCAAATGACAAAAACAGTCCAATCTTTTGAATAAAAACAGACAACGGAGCATGCCGCATTGGTGGCAAGTGCCATTATCAGATATTTCCTCGGCGCAAAATACTTTACCATGCGAAAGTCCAGCGCCAAAAAAGCTACAGTTGATCCGTAGATAACGGCCATACCATACTGAACATCGGCAGGCTGCACGCCGTAAAAGCCCATTACCGTAACGGGACTGCTGTAAATGGTGAAAGCAAACAGAGAGGTCATCAGGATGGCAAATATCACGGATCTTGCCGTCCATTCGGATACCCATGGTCTGAAAACCGGAATTTGATGTGCCTGCATGGTTAATCTTTTAAAATATATACATTGGCGTTCATACCTGCAGAAAGCTTGTTTAATTTTTCAGGTCTGTCGGTAAGCCTGATCCGGACGGGAATACGTTGAATAATTTTAACAAAATTACCCGTAGCATTATCTGGCGGAAGCAGCGAATAACGTGAACCTGTAGTTGGAGATAGGGATTCTATGGCTCCGCTGAATTTTTCGTTTGGAAAAGCATCTACATCTATGAATGCGGATTGTCCTGGCCTGAAATTACCGATCTGTGTTTCCTTGAAGTTCGCCATCACCCATTTTTCTTCAGTTTTGTTCACCAGAAATGCCAGGGTTTGCCCCGGCTGTATCAACTGCCCTTCCTGAATGGTCTTCTTACCAATCTGTCCGTCAAAAGGTGCGGTGATTACAGTATATTTAACATCCAGTTCCTGCCGTTCGAGCAGCGCTTCCTTGATTTTTATTTCTGCCGCTATCGCATTACGCTGTGCTCTAAGATCATTGAGTTTGGATTCGGCGACCTGTAGGGAAGCTTTTGCCTGATCATAATCAGATTGTGTGATGGTCAAAGACGTACTGACATTCTCAAACTTTTGTGGTGTGGTAGATTCATCAGCCAATAGATTTTTATAACGGTCGAATTCTCTTTGCTGCTGATTCAGTTTCGCTTTTGCACCGGACAGCTGTGCTTTTATGACTTCGATACTCTTTATTTGTGTTTCTTCGTTAGCAGCCAAAATAGGCAACCTGGCATGCGAACTCATCAGTTCTGCTGATGCGGCATTTCTTTTCAGTCCGTATTCGTCAAGCCCGATAGCCACAAGTGTATCTCCTTTTTGAACCTGCTGATTGTCTCTGAAATAAATTTTGCTGATATAGCCGCCTACTTTTGCATTGACAGGCGACAGATACGCATCTATCTGCGCATCATTGGTTTGTTCATAACGGTATCCTTTTAAGAAGTATACTGCCCCCCAAATGATGATTCCTGTAAATAAGGCGATGCCAAACCATTGGGTCATATTTACAATTATTCTATCTGCTCTATTTTTATTCATATTTTTTGTATTAAAGAATTCCTGTGATTGCCAGCAGCCGGATATGACTGAGCTTGAAATCTGCTTGTGCGCTTGTCAGGTTAAATTTTGCTTCCAGCAAAGCGTTTTCTGCTTCCAAAAGATCAGTCAGAAGTGATTCCTGATTGAGATAACTGTTCCTGATGACCCGAACGGCTTCGGAAGTTTCAGTGATATTTTTTTCTGCCGTTTCTACACTTTCCAAAGCCTGTTGCTGTTGTAAATAAGCTTCCTTTACCTGAATTGAAATTTCATCCTTTTTAATATCCGCTTTTTCTTTGGCCTGATTATTTACGACCTGGGCACGTGCAATGGAATGCCTGCCTTTGTATACATTATCAATAGAAAACTGCACCTTGATTCCTGTCTGTCCAAATGCCCATAAATCATTTGAATAAGGATAAAATGAGATCTGCGGATACGTATAATTGTAATAGGAGTACAAGGAAACTTTAGGCAAAAGCGCAGCCTTACTTTGCTTGATATTCATCTCACTCAATTTCATGTCGCTATTGGCTATTTTATAGGCTGGCGATTGGTTGAGTGCAACAGCTACATAATCATGGTAGTCAGAATCTGTGATAGCTTCCGTTTCAAAACCGCCCCGATAGTTAATCTCGATTTTCGCTTCGTTATCACGGCCCATCAGGATATTGAGACGTTGTGTGACAATGTCGATTTTCTTCTCAATATCCGAAAGGCTTAATTCCAATTCTGACAATTTCACTGAGGTTCTCAGCACATCACTCTTTAGCACCACACCGTTTTTACGTAAGCTTTCAATGAGAGATACCTGTTTTTTCTCAGCAGCAATTTCTGCAGCAATAAAATCACGAAAGTTCAGAAATTTATACAGATCGAAATAGGCAATAGCAACATTGTATTTTACGGTATGCTTTTGCAGATCGGCTGCGTAATGGCTGCGTGTCTCCTCTTCCTTTTTCATGCGGATGTTTCTTCTGTCTTTACCTCCGTTGAAGAGGTTAAAATTTAAGTTGTATCCTGCTCCATAGCCATACCCTTTTACAGGTACATCTTGCGGAGACGAGAATAATCCATGATCATATATGAGAAACCGGGAATTGAGTTTTACATCTCCACCTATGGAAAGTTCCGGCAGCAGACGGTCTTTGGCTTCAAGTACTTCTAAACTACTCTGCTGAAGATTTAACTCCGCAACTCTGAGCTGGCGGTTATTCGCTTCTGCAATCTTCCATATTTCTTCCAAACTCAATGTCTGGGTCGTTTCTGCATCCTGGGCATGAAGAGTCTGTGCGAGCAGCAGCAGGCCCCAAAAAATTGAAATTGATTTATATCGTTTCATGGATTTTCTTCTTATGGGTGATTTTACATTCTCTTTTCTTTAGAAACCCGTTTTTTATCCTCTTTCTTAATTCATCAAAGACAAAGGTTAAATCCATCATGGGCACGAAAGGATAAGAATAAGCAAACCGGTAGATATTCAGTGTGTCATTGCTTCTGCCGAATGGGATACTGCATGATCACAAGGTTTCTCCTCTACCACACACGCAACGCCTTTATCAGGATTTGAGATTTTCTGTTTCATAATGATTCTATTACTTTTTACATAACAAAAGTATGTATACCGGTAAGTCATCTTTTTATATAATTAGCCTATTATTTGTTATATTTGGCCATATGGAAATTCTTAAGCAACTTATCAATAGTGTTGACCAGCATCCTGACTCCATCCTGGTGGTAAGACAGCAGACCGAACAGCGTCTGCCTTCACATCAGCATGATAAGGCTCAGTTACTATTGGTTTTTGGAGGAATTGCTTACCTGCAAACAGACGAAAAGGATTTGTATATTCCGTCCAATCATTATATCTGGATCCCGAAAAATTATCCTCATAACCTGATGTTCAACACGCAGGATCTGCATATCATCAACATTTATTTTCCAGGAGAAATCTCAGGTGACTTTTATAATGAATTGGGCATCTATCCGGTGAGCAAGCTCTTAGCTGAAATGCTGTCTTTCAGTGAAAAATGGCACAGTGACTATTTCAAAGGATCATGGGAATTTGAGTTTTTAACAACACTGGGAAAGGTACTGTCTAAAGAAAACCTCAAAAAGTTTTCGATTCAACTTCCAACTACTGACGATCAGCGGCTCCAGGCTATAGCCGGTCAGTTAAAAAATCAACTGAACGAAAACCTGACCTTAGAACAGACGGCTTCGGAATGGGGTATAAGTGTAAGAAGTCTGACAAGATTATTTCAGACAAAACTTCACATCACCTTTATTCAGTATGTAAAAATGTTGAGGATCATCCGGGCTATGGAATTGATCAAAGATACCGACCTGAACATGACGGAGATTGCCTATGAAGTCGGGTATTCGAATATCTCTGCATTCAGTAATAATTTTCACCAGCTGACAAATATGAGGCCTACCGAATTTAAGGCGATGTCTTCGTAATACATTAATGAGGCATCAATACATTTATGCGCAAAAACAATGACTGCCTAATTTGGAATAATATTGACCATAAAAGCTGCAGCTTTGCGGAAGGTCTTGTCCATTTACATTCCGGTTACAATAAGTGATCACGGATATCATCCGTCTTTAGGTCCTCAACAAAAATTATATTATTTTTTTTCTTTAACTCGTTTTTCAAAAAAACATTTTTGAAAAGGATAAAATCATCGACTATAAAAAGTTAGTACTGAAAGCAAAAAGTGATAGAGAGGATAAGGTGAATATTTATTACAATGATAAACACGTCGGGAGGCTGTCTCAACGGTCAAAAAATCAGACCTTTGTCATTCTGAGACCATCAAAACGCTTCTAAAAATCAAACACTTAATATTCTTCACTGCATTCCATTTCGTTCAGAATGAAATTTTACAGAGCCTCTCTTTTTCATACCAATAAAAAGCTGTATACCAGACTTTTACAGCCTGCATATTTATCGTTTTATTTTTTAATTTGGATTTTTTCTTCTTATCACAATATTTCTTAGGTCAGAAATCATATCCGGAAGATATTTATCAATGTTAGAAGTCTTTAAATGATTAAATTAGCACGGAATTAAAATGCGCTGAGATTCTATGAAAAATATATTCTGTGTATTGCTTATTTCAATGGTACAGCCTGTACTGGCACAAACTCAATTAGAAAAAGCAATTACCAATCTTGAGAATAATTATGAACAAGAGAAAGTATACTTGCTTACCGACAAATCACAATATGCAGCCGGTGACAAAATCTGGTTTAAAACCTTTGTATTTGATGGGTATAATCGGTCTGCATTGTCTACTACTCTATTTGTTGAATTGTACAATTCTGATAAAAAATTAATAGACTGGAAAACGATACTTCTGACCAATGGTGAAGGCAGCGGAGATTTTAAGCTGAAAGAAGAGCTGCCTGAACACATTTATTTTGTAAGAGCTTATACCCCTTACATGACCAATTTTAATGAAGATTTTCAGATTGTTAAAACTATTCCGGTTTACAATCCTGACTCCACTGAATCATTAGTGATTTCTAAAAGTTCTGATTGGTCTGCAAAAGCCTTTCCGGAAGGGGGAACTTTCATTAACGGCATACCTACGAAATTTGCCGTAAGATTATCAGGCAATACTTCTTTGCCGGAAAGCTGGACCGGAAAAATAATAGACACCCAAAACCCGAATGTTCCTATAACGACATTTAAATCTTTTGATAAAAATGTGGCCTCTTTTACAATCACTCCAGCTTTAGGAAAAAAATACCAGGCTATCATTCAGGATAATACAGGGAAAAGTCAAACAACAGATCTGCCGCAAGTTGCAGGCAGCGGTCTCCATTTAGAAGTTTACAGCTCTAAAGAAGGGATTAAATATACCTTAAAAGGCGTTAACTTAAAACAACAGCTTCAGAATTATAAAATTGTAGGAACCATCAATAACCACCTTGCTTACAAAGCAAATATTAACCACTTAACCAATGAAGCTTCAAGCCTTATTCCTACAAAAATCAGCAATGGAGCTAACGGTATTTTACAGCTAGCCATTTTTGATGAGCAGGACAATCTGGCTGCACAAAGGCTCTGCTTTATAAAACCCGGTAATTTAAAGATTGAGAAAGCAGAAATTATAGGTCAGGACTTAAAACAGACTCCAAGATCTTTCAATAGCATTGACCTTTCCCCGGAGTCCTATTTTAAAAATTATACTGTTTTGGTAAGTGAGGATGGCGGCACTCACGATCCGGAGGAAGAAAATATACTGAGCGCACTTTGGTTAACAGGAGATTTTACTACAAAAATAGACCGTCCGGCGCAATATTTTTCTAAAAATGCCAATACGGAAGCTTTGGACGCTCTGCTTATGTCTGAAAACTGGAAAAGATTCGACTGGAATTCCGTACTCAGCGGATCTGCACCAGCTCTTACCGCTTCTCCAAAATATCTTTCTTACCGGGTAAAACCTATTAAAAACAATGCCCTGCTGATCAACACGAATGTAAATCTGGTATTGAAATTAGGCAAAAATGAACCCGTTATCAATCAATTTAAAACGGATCAGAACGGATATATTTATTTAAATAATCTTAACTATGATGAACCTCTGGATGTTTCATTATTTGTGAATTCAGAAAATAATAAAGAGTCCAATGCGGGTAATGTATTCGTCACCATAGAACCACTGGTCACTCCCACCGAATTTAAAGGCAGTTTCCCGGGTACAAAATATAAACTGGTAAAGGCCGGTGAAAATAAAACCCTTTCTCCAACAATTTCCAGGGCGATCAACACTCAAAAAAATATTAAAAAAACAGAGGGTAATGATATACAAATTCAAGAAGTAGAATTAGTAGGAAAAAAGAAAGATCCAAAAGAAGAATTAGACAAACAACTGTCCAGCGGAATGTTTACTTCCATTAATGCTACCGTATTTGACTTCGTCAATGAAGATCAGCATGCCTCCGGATCCAATAACATATTGGACTGGCTGCAAGGAAGAGTGGCCGGTTTAACATTTCAAAGAAATAATTCAGGGGTCAACGTGCCTTACATCCGCAACCAGCAGGCTAAGCTCTATTTAAATGAAATGCTTACTGATCCATCGATGATTGCAGACCTTCCCATAAGCAATATTGCGATGGTAAAAATTCTTAAAGGATCAGGATTAATAGGTGATGCGGTAGTAGTGTATACGATGAAAGGCAATATGAAATCTAAAAATAATGAAAAAGAAGCGCAAAAGAACAACTCATCTACCATAAAAGGCTATGATAAACCTTCTGAATTTCCTATTGAAATGTTAGATGATGATTCTCCGGCGAAAATTGAAAATGATACCCGGGAAACACTCTACTGGAATCCTAATTTATTTGACAGTGACTATGTTCCTCCGAGGATTAAGTTTTTTAATAATGACAGTGCAAAGCAATATAAAGTATTGATCATCAGTTTTGATGAAGATGACAATCTTCTCTATGAGAATGAAATTTTTAAATAACAGGATAGTTTTGAAGCTGGAAACCGGAAGTAGGATGTTATAAAGGTCATAAAAAATAGGTATTTGTCTTTTTTAAAATATAGTAATTTAATTTTATAGTGACTGTAACTAATTATAACTCAAAACAACTTCCATCCTCCCTCTTCCAGCTTCCCTCACTTCATCCCTGTTTTTATCTTTTTAAAGTAATTTAATACTAACCATCAGTCATTATAACGAAAAGCAACTTCCATCCTCCTTCTTCCAGCTTCCCTCACTTCATCCCTGTTTTTATCTTTTTTTTAAAGTAATTTAATACTAACCATCAGTCATTATAACGAAAAGCAACTTCCATCCTCCTTCTTCCAGCTTCCCTCACTTCATCCCTGTTTTTATCTTTTTAAAGTAATTTAATACTAACCATCAGTCATTATAACGAAAAACAACTTCCATCCTCCTTCTTCCAGCTTCCCTCACTTCATCCCTGTTTTTATCTTTTTAAAGTAATTTAATACTGACCATTAGTCATTATAACTCAAAGCAACTTCCATCCTCCCTCTTCCAGCTTCCCGCCCTTTCATCACTGTTTTTATCTTTTTAAAGTAATTTAATACTAACCATCAGTCATTATAACGAAAAGCAACTTCCAGCCTCCTTCTTCCAGCTTCCCACCCTTTCTCCGTTTTCAAAAGACTACAATTAATCTAAAGGCCCGTAAGAAAAATAAATTATCTTTGTTACAGACCGAAATTTTATCAATCATGAAGTTAGAATTATATCAAATAGATGCCTTTACAGATGAGCTTTTCCATGGAAACCCTGCGTGTGTTGTTCCTTTAAAAAACTGGTTACCAGACGAGATTCTCTTAAAGATAGCCCGTGAAAATGCCGTAGCAGAAACGGCTTTCTTTATTGATAATGGCAATACGATTCATCTGAGATGGTTTACGCCTGAAATAGAGATGGACTTATGCGGGCATGCTACCCTTGCCACAGCTCATTGCTTAGTTTCCATCTTAAACTATCAGAATAACAGCATCGTTTTTGAAACCAAAAGCGGTGAATTAACCGTCGATATAAAAGACGGCTTTTATTATATGGATTTCCCGTCAAGAATGCCTGAAACATCTACTCTTCCTGATAATATAGCCAAGTCTCTCAACGTACAGCCAAGAGAAGTCTTCAAGTCAAGAGACTATGTTCTGGTATATGATTCTGAGGAAGATATAAAAAATATCAACATTGAAAGATCCATTTTTGATCGTATCAATCTGGATCCGGGAGGTGTTGTGGTGACAGCGGCAGGTACTGACAGTGATTTTGTCTCAAGATATTTTACCCCGCAGTCATCAATCCTTGAAGATCCTGTTACCGGCTCTGCGCACTGCTCGCTTATTCCGTTCTGGGCGTCAAGATTAGGAAAAGATAAGCTTTTTGCCCGCCAGCTGTCCGAAAGAGGCGGCCAGCTCTATTGTGAAAACAAAAATGAAAGAGTGATTGTGGCAGGTAAAGCCAGAACCTATTCTATGGGACATCTATGGATAGAATAACGTTATTTTGATCAGGCCGTATAGTCTGGCTATTTATAACGACGACGAGAAAGAGCTTTATCACTTTTAATTGGGCTCCAACGAACTTCATCTTCTGAAAAGGAGTCCGAAGATCATCCTTTCGGGTACTAAAAATGGCCAATATTCCAGAGATCTGCCGTTTTTATTGCCCGAATTTCAACTATATTCTTATTTTTTTTAAGCAAAGACAAATTTGCTTTTATCTTTTAAATAATTCAATCTGATAGTGGCCGCCAGCCATTATAACAAAAAGCAACTTCCAGCCTCCTTCTTCCAGCTTCCCGCCCTTTCATCTCTGTTTTTATCTCTTTAAGTAATTTAATACTGACCATTAGTCATTATAACGAAAAGCAACTTCCAGCCTCCTTCTTCCAGCTTCCCTCACTTCAATATCTGTTTTCATCTTTTAAAGTAATTTAATACTGATCATTAGTCATTATAACAAAAAGCAACTTCCAGCCTCTTCCAGCTTCCCTCCCTTCAATCTCTGTTTTTATCTCTTTAAGTAATTTAATACTAACCATTAGTCATAATAACGAAAAGCAACTTCCAGCCTCCCTCTTCCAGCTTCCCTCCCTTCATCCCTGTTTATCTTTTTAAGGTTATTTAATACTAACCATCAGTCATTACAACGAAAAGCAACTTCCAGCCTCCCTCTTCCAGCTTCCAACCCTTCAATCTCTGTTTTTATCTCTTTAAGTAATTTAATACTGAACGTTGGTCATTACAACGAAAAGCAACTTCCATCCTCCCTCTTCCAGCTTCCCTCCCTTCATCCCTGTTTTTATCTCTTTAAGTAATTTAATACTGACCATCAGTCATTATAACGAAAAGCAACTTCCAGCTTCCCTCCCTTCATCCCTGTTTTTATGTTTTTATGTTTTTAAGGTTATTTAATAGCAACCATCAGTCATTTTTTTTTTAACCTATGAATAAATAAATTCTGACGAGAGTTGGGATTTTTTGTTATCGTTAGATTCTCGAAGTGTCGAATAAATTTCTTGTTATGTATATGTTTAAAAATTTACACGATACTGAAGAAAAAGCAGATCAGCGGTGGATTGAATAACATATTTTCTTTTAAAAGCCAGATCTTTCAAAAGAAAATTCCAAATATTCCGTTTAATTCTTAAATTTGGCTCATGCGAAAGAATCTTTATTTCATCATTATATTATGTTCTCTTAGCAGTTGCTATACGTACCAGGTAAAAAAACAAGTGGATCCCGCGGCCGGCAATAAGCAGGATTCTAAAAAGAATGCAGCTCTTGTTAATACTACTGCTGCGCCAATGAAAAGTACCGCAGCTGAATCCCAAAGCCTGAACTCACAGCCAACGCCCGCTCCGATCAATATTCAGGAGAAACTTGCCCCTAATAAAAATGTTAAAATTGACGTTGAAGGCAAATCCTATAAAATAATCGTTGACCGATGGGAAAGCGACAGTCTGGTGGCACACCCGGTTCATAACCCAAAAAAAATTCTGAAATTCCATAAGAACCAGATCAATTCCGATAAAATTGCCGAAAAACGCTTTTCACAACCCATAGCTGATATTATTACGGTTGCTGCTTATACCGCAGTTGGTGTTGGAATATATCTTCTTGTCCGCTAGTTTTTACACTTTTCCAGTCATTACAAAGCGAATAATTATGATATCAAAATGGCTGAAGCATATAAGCGGTTTTCTAAATAAACAATCCCCACTTGAAGGTGGGGATCTTTGATAAAGCTATAATTTTTTATTTATTGCTTAGTAAGAACAATATCCTTTGGAAAGTTAATAGGAAAATCACCATTTTGATCTACATAGCTGTTATGAATACAGTCTTCTTTATAAATACTTGGCATATACTCAAAATGGAGTGTCATTTGATTTCCGGTGAAATTTGTAATATCTAAAGCAGCAGACTTTCCACACATATTTTTAGGAGAAAAGTATAATCTTTTCCAGTTTCCATTTCTCAAGCTTGAAAATATTCCGCTTATTTCAGCACCCTGCTCGTCGAAATGAGTAATCCTATCAATTTCTACAGTTCCGTTAGTTGCTACTACTTTTCTTTCTCCCATTATTAAATCACTATAATAAGGATGAGTTCCTCCAGGAACTGAAAAATAATATTTAACTTTTTTAAACTGGATATAAATAGTTTTACCATCCCAGGTTCCTTTCCATAAGCCAATGTACTTATCCAGTTCATTGTTCATATCCTTTAAATAAGCATTATTTGGAATTTCACTTGGGTCAGTATTAAGAGGGTATTCCTGAGCTTTGCAAGAAAATGAAAGTAATGTTACTATAATTAAAAATAAGTTCTTCATATTTTTTATTTTAATATTAAGGACAGTTTGTTTCTGTTAATTTTCCGTTCACAAGGCTTAGCTGGGTGTTTCCGTTTGCAGTATTTCTAAAAAGCTTTGCACCAGGCATATTCATATTTTCATTCATAAATTTAAGAAATCCTTTTTCTAATTTTTGTGAATCAAAACTTATATTACCACTTACATTACCAACACTTTTTGCAGCATCAAGTTGTTGCATATACATTCTGTTAAAATTATCAAATTCTTGTTGAGTAAAATTAGGGAAAGGAGTTGGAACGGAACCATCAAAAGTGAAAGAATAATTTCCCCAACTGCTGACTATTGTAAATACAATTTGATCAAGAGGAATTTTAGGGAAATTTGCTGGATTACTGTTATAATTTTGTGCCCAATTAATCCACTGGTTAAAAAACAAGATGTCCCCCGGTGAAAATATAGGATATAACTGATCATAATGAGAGTGCATGATGACAACAGTATTAGGAAATATAGTTAAGCTAACCTCCTTAGTTCCTGGTCTATTTTGTAACATCTGGTTTTGTACGCTTCCAGCAGAGGTACCTATTCTAAAACCACTTTCGAACCCTTCGCCCGTTTTCCCTTCCAATGTTTTTATATTTCCTTTAAATGTTGGAGTGTCAGTCATTGTCTTTAATCTTAAACAAGGGTTTGCAGGGGTGTACCTCCACCACCTCCGCTACCTCCAGCATCAGGATTGCTTAAACAATCTTCATATGGAGAACATCCCCCGGGAGGAACCCATCCTCCGCCTGGAGGCAAAGATCCACCACCTCCTCCGGGAACAGTAATGATGACTTCTCCCGTATCACATGGAGAACCTTCGGAACTGCATGGACCTCCATTTCCTCTCTGTAATGGGTTATTTTTCTTTATATTTTTAAAATATTCATTCCTGAAAAGTTGTTTTATTTCATTATAATGTTCTGCTTCGGAAGACATTTTGAGATACTCAACCTGAGTTTTATTGTTTTTTAAAACCGCTATGATGATTCCGTCTACCTGCCCATTCCTAATTAAAGGAAACAAAGTATATATTTCCTTATTTTTGGTAGTAACATCTTGAGACCTGATATTAAGATCAACATATTCTTCACTCATCTTTGATGAATTTTTCAATGCACTTTTTAATGCTTTAGCAGTATGCTGAACTTTATTAATTTCATCATACCGTTCCAGTAATGTTTTGAAACCGTTCCCATAATTGATTTTTTCTTCTTGTTGAGCTGAAAATACCCTGAATTTATCGCTGTATTTTTCATCTTTACTGTTAAGTAAGTCATCTTCAGAGCGACAGGAATATAATAGGAGACAAAGACCTAATGCAAGCCATACTAATAAATTTTTCTTCATATAATAATGTCTTAGGAGAATTAATAATAAAAATCAATCCTATTTTTCGTTATAAATATATAATATATTTTTTAATCACTATGAAGGGAATTTTAATTTACTAAAACTTTCTTATAATATAGAATACATACAAAGTTAAAAAGGCTTTTTATATTCAAAAAAATCTTTTATCTGCTTCAATCACTTTTCAACGTAACCCACCGATCTCCAATCTCCTGACTTTGAGATCTTATTTCAATCCAACAAAAACAATAATTGAAAAACCTTACTTGGCAAATTTACACCCTTCAAATATTACAAAAATTCTCCTCTCCCACTTTTCATGTCGTTGAAGAGATTCGAACACTCGATAGATTATAACAAAAATCGGCTTTAATGCGGGTTTCCTTGTTTATATCAACAATTAGTGATATTTTTGAAGTAAATTTAAAACTAATACTCATGTCAAGATATATTGTAAATTTTGTACTATTAAATTCAGATGATAAAGACTATGATAATTTGGAAAAAAATATTAAGGATGTAATTAATAATGAATACATTAAAGATTACATGAAAACAGAAGATGATTTTTTTTCAAAAATTATAAAAGATTCTGTAGAAGCTAAATACTATATGCTACCCAAGTCCATATTTCATATTGAAAATGATGATATAAACATACAGACAATTAGAGAAATAGCATATAAAGCATCATTAAAAACTGTAAATGAGCCTAATAATATCAACATCATTATAAGTGAGTATAACTGTGTACTTAATGCTGGTTTAGATACCATACAAATAGAAAGTAAATAATCATAATTCACACTCCTTTCTGAAGTTTACCGAATTTTTAGGTTGTATTTCAGGCAAGCAATAACAAAACAAAAGCATCATTACAACAATGATGCTTTTTATATCTTAAAAACGTTCTATATTTTCCCGCTATTCATACTTAGAAAAATCCACCGCAAAAATACAACGGTTGACCTGGCTGCCATTCTGAGCTCCGGCATTGGGTTCATATTCTGTGAGGCTCCATAGATAGCCGTATTGGGATTCGTAGTAGAGGGATTCTGCTCCGTATGGCCATCGGTAGCGTACGGTATCATCGGCTCCATCGGTATACCGTGCCAGTCTTGCATTGGAACCGTAAGAGTTGCTTGGAGATCCGGTACAGGAAAGCCATGTCCTGTTCCCTTTTCTGAATATGCCCTGGATGCCGTGGGCATGGTTATCGGCAAAAAGGCTGTTTTTGGGCGCTACGGCAACAATCCCTGAATTTTGAAGCATTCCATTGGCATCTACAGGAAAGCCAAAGACCTGAGGGACAATGGAAGTATCGGCACTCCCTGCGTAGTATTGTCCGGTCCAGAGCTGAGTCCCTTCATCATTGACCTGTATGGTGGAAAAAGGGCTGGCATTATTGATCTTTTGATACCCTGTCTGAGGCAGTATATACCGATAGTTGAAGGCGAATAAATTACCGTTGGCATCTTTACCGCATTTGTCGTTGGCAGTGTCCCCTGTACTGACTTCAATTATTTTATCCAGATCGAATACCCGGACGCCCAGATTCGTACTGCTGAGATAAATTTTTCCTTTAAAATAGGCAATCCCGCCGGCATGTACTTTCAGTGGAGCGTAAGAGCCATATTGGGTATAGGTGGTGGTACCGGCAGGAATATCAGGCTGTACCAGCAGGATATGCCGATACGTTAGATAAGTGGGTGAACTTGGACTGATGTCGATCAGGGTAATGCGCGAACCTTTATATTCGGCATCATCTTTCGCATACCAGCTTACCAGCAGGTAACGGACGCCATCCCTGGTAAATCCTGCAATGCCCTGTGGCCGCCAGATGGAAGTCGTTTCATCATCCGTGTTCCAGCGGATCCCTCTTACCCTGTTTTCTTCCGGGATATTGAATCCGTAGACTTCGGTGTAAGCATTTCCGCCA
Organism: Chryseobacterium sp.; assembly: GCF_022869225.1. Taxonomy (NCBI): domain Bacteria; kingdom Pseudomonadati; phylum Bacteroidota; class Flavobacteriia; order Flavobacteriales; family Weeksellaceae; genus Chryseobacterium; species Chryseobacterium sp. The sequence goes on from NZ_JALIHL010000001.1 coordinate 517,626, forward strand.
ACCGCCTGCCGGTTTTTATTAATCTGGGATGGGTTTAAAAAGCTAAAGCCTGAACTGATATACGTACTGGTGTCTACATAAGCATTGACACTGACCTCTGCAGCTGCTCTACCGGCATTGGGTTTTGAAGGAAGCTCTTCCTCCATTGAAACGGAAGCCATTTCACTATTCTGGCATCCGATGCCCGCTACCGCAAGCATGAGCATCCATCCAAGTATTTGTTTTTGAATCATAGTAAGTTTTTAGTGGTGTAATAAGGTATAATACGTCTTACAATAAATTGCGTACGAAACTGGCGGATTCCGTTTTCATTGGGATGATCTCAGCATTAAATTTGTATTAAATTTTATGATTCCGGCACTAGCACAAAAGACCTTATTCTAAACACTTTAGTTCACTTAAGAAAGTTTAAAATGGTACGGTATAAGTAAGTTCACTTCAGCAGAAAATCAAAGATTTTCATAAAACTTTAGTGTACTTCTTAAGCACAAAGCTTGGGACTTACAATTACTTAAGTGTTTATTCTTTTGTGACTTTTGTGGTAAAGCAAAAAAAGGAATCTGAATCTGGTATATCTTTAAAAACACCTTAGTTCACTTTAGAAAGTTTAAAATGGTATAAGTAAGTTCACTTTAGAAGAAAATCAAAGATTTTCATAAAACACTTCTTAGCACAAAAGAAAATCAAATTCTTTTGTGACTTTTGTTCATAAAACTGGTATATTTTTAAAACACTGGGTTTGACATTTGTTTTTTGCACAATAAGCAGTTTAAACTTTCAATTCACTTAGGAATGTCAGACTTTTTTAAAGCAAGGCACAAGAAATCTTATATTAAACACTTTAGTCCACTTTAGAAGGTTTAAAATGATACGGTATAAGTAAGTTCACCTTAGAAGAAAATCAAAGATTTTCATAAAACTTTAGTGTACTTTTTAAGCCCAAAGATTTTCACTTCCAATCACTTAAGTGTTTATTCTTTTGTGACTTTTGTTTAAAGCAAACAAGGAATCTATGCCTGATATATCTTTAAACACTTTAGTCCACTTTAGAAAGTTTAAAACGGTATAAGTAAGTTCACCTTAAGTTCACTTTTTAGAAGAAAATCAAAGATTTTCATAAAACTTTAGTGTACTTTCTTAAGCCCAAAGCCTTAGAAGAAAATCAAAGATTTTTTTTTACTTCCAATCACTTAATTGTTTATTCTTTTGTGACTTTTGTGGTAAAGCAAGCAAGGAATCTGAATATGATATATCTTTAAAAACACTAGGTTTGACATGACTTTATTCTAAACACTTTAGTCCACTTTAGAAAGTTTAAAATGGTACGATATAAGTAAGTTCACTTCAGCAGAAAATCAAAGATTTTCATAAAACTTTAGTGTACTTTTTAAGCCCAAAGATTTTCACTTCCAATCACTTAAGTGTTTAAGCTTTTGTGACTTTTGTGGTAAAGCAAGCAAGGAATCTATGCCTGATATATCTTTAAACACTTTAGACCACTTAAGAAGGTTTAAAATGATACGGTATAAGTAAGTTCACCTTAGAAGAAAATCAAAGATTTTCATAAAACTTTAGTGTACTTTTTAAGCCCAAAGATTTTCACTTCCAATCACTTAAGTGTTTATTCTTTTGTGACTTTTGTGGTAAAGCAAACAAGGAATCAAAATCTGTTTTTTAGGGAATTAAGGGACAGCCCGACGTGTGAGGGCTAGTTGTCCGTCCTCATCCTTCAAAAATGAAATTTTCTGCCTGCTGATAAAATGGTTTGAATAAAGCTCTGCCAGGCAGCGTAAGCGTTTCTTTCGTTTATAGCATTAAAAACAAACAGCATCACTGAAATCAATGATGCTATTTTATTTTGACCGTAAATAATTCTGGTTAGTCTAGCTTCTGATTGTTTTTTAAGATAAAGTCCATCCATTGTTTGTTCAGATACGCAAGAGCCTGTTTTTTTTCATTTTCATTCATAGAAGCGTAGTTGATTGAATTAAAAACAAGTTTTTTCAGGGCTTTTATATCCAGTTCCCAATAGATAAAAGCTACCCAGAAATCGTAACTGAGACCTTCATAACCATACACTGACGGATCATCACTATTAATGGAACACTGTATCCCGTTACTTAACAAAACTCTAGCCGGGTGATTCCTTAGGTCACTCACATATCCTAAAATCTGATTGCTTATTGGGCTTACCTCCACCAATTTATTCTGTTTTTTGATCAGCTCTATTGTTTTGGGGAAATAAATCAGGTTTAAGCCGTGCCCAATCCTTTGGTTGTTCAATAATGAAATATCAAGGACATTTTTGTTAAAGACAGAATTACTTTCACCGGCATGAAGGAACAAAGGCATGTCTACTCCATATTTTTTCGTCAGCACACCCAATTTTGTCCAATTTTTCAGGAAAGAATAAATACTGTGTCCTGCAGCTTCATCTGCCACAAGATCAAAACCGGAAATCATATCCGGAAATTCTTTTTTAAGCTGAAAAGCTGTTTCAAGCTGCTTGTCAATACTTTCAGGATCTAAAAATTTAAAGCTTGAATAAATTAGTTTCAGGCTAAACTGCGGATCTGATTTGTGTATTTCTTTAACGACATCCTGCAGATCAGTGACCGAAGTCTTTAAAGGATATTTTTCATGTTGAAAATCGTAGAGCTCATCAAAGATAAATCTGATTTCCACGTGCTGCACTTTATCTTTCGCTAAATCCCTGAAGCCTTTTGCATAATATTCTTTAAAAAAAGGACGGTAAGGCAACAATAAGCTAATCCGTTTAAAACGCTTCTCAAATTCAATCCAATAATCTGTATACTTACAGAGGTTGTCTCGTTTCAGGATGAGAAGCTCCTGTAATTTCTTTTCAAAATTAGGGTCTGAATCCAGCTTTTTATTGAGGCTGACAAATCCTTTCGGAACTTTCCCGTTTTCAAAAAATGCCAGCTGCCCAAAAATAAACTGGTCATTATCTTGCTGATCATAAACATAACATTCCGGGTACCTTCTTGCCGCTGCAATTACCCATTTTACATCTGTTATCCCTCCGCTATGCGTGTGCAGCAAGCCTCCTTTGGGCATTGACTGAATGACCTGAAACAGTTTGCTGCTTTCAATGAATGGTTTTATTTCATTAAAGGAGCTATTATATAAAGCGATCTTTTGCTTTTCTGTTTCACTAAGGAACTGCTTTCGTAACTGAAATAGTTTTTTATCTAATGTAAGTTCAGCATCAGACAATTGGAGGTCAGCATCAAAAGCTAACGCTTCATTTTCCTGCTCTAATAATTTCCAGTTCTGCCGGTAGGTGGATTCGTCAACCGCTTTATGCTGGCACCCGAATAAAGGAAATCCAAAAAGCAGAACATAAGTAAAATATTTTCTCTTCATAATCATATTGAGTTCTCTTTTGATAAAATAATGTTCAAAAATATAATTAATTTTTCTGGTATCAGATAAGATAATGGACAAAACATCCTCATTCCGTCAAAACAGGATGCCTGAACATTTTATCTTCTGCGTTAAACACTCTCCTACGGCGAGAGGTAGTAAGCATAAGCTTCTTAACTTTACGGTTTGAAAGAACAGTTAATGAGGAGAATACAAAAACTGCCGGGAAATGGTCTCTGCAATTATAAAACAAGGATTGGGAAAGGTTTATTGAATTAAAATCAGAAAAAATAACTGACATTATTATTGATCGGTCTCTCATCCCATCAAGCCTCAGTCTTTTCTGTTTTCTCTTGCAGGAGAACTTACCGCTCCTTTGATTAACAGAAGAGCTATCAAAGCAGCCTATTACAATGCCAATGCAAAACAGATCCAGGCGGTGTATCATTATGAGCAGAGCGTTTTGGGAGCTTATATAGAAGCTGCCAATCAGCTGTCTAAAATCCATAATCTTGAAAGCAGCGTGGATATCAAATCTAAGGAAGTTAATGCATTGACTAAATCCATTGATATTTCCAATGATTTGTTTAAGTATGCCCGTACTGATTATAGGGAAGTTTTGTTGACCCAACGCGATGCGTTAGAATCAAAATTTGAACTGGCTTAGAAAAAAGTGAATCAGCTTAAAGCAAGTGTGGCGGTATACAGAGCATTGGGCGGCGGATGGGATGAAAGTCCTCTGACCGCTCCGGCTATTACTAAAAAATAAAAATCTTATTTTGTATCGAAGGAGTCTATCGAAAGATAGGCTTCTTTTTGTTTAAACGGGTTTATTGGATTGAACTTAAGGAGCCGCAGACTTCCCAGACGTACACAGATATTTGAAAATCTATAACCGCCATTACCCATTCCCGATCATGTATCATTCATAAAACTAGCCCCGATAGTAACGGTTACCCCGCAACATGCCCCGGCCTTTGCCTGGCGTGAGGAGTATGAGTGGATAGCGGGATCAGGCTCCTGAAACTGAGTCCCGGGTCATAAAATAAACAAAAAGTCTACAAAAACAATAGACTTCAATTGTTAATTTTTATTCACAGCTTACAATGCGCTTTTTTAAGATTTTTCAACTTATTTTTTAAAATCAATTAAAGTATTGATTAACAATAATTTAAACTAATATGATTCGATTTTAAATCATAGAAATTTTATTATCCTACTAAATCAGTAGACTAGTATGATTTATCTCATATCCTCTATTGAGCGGGGTCCGCAAATAATTAAATAATTTTGACACGTTAAAAAAAATAAACTTTATTCTCATGAATAAGAATGACTTTGATTCTTACTAAAAAGCACTTTAATGTCACTCCGCAAAAATGGCTGATCGCCAAAACACTCGAACTAGCCTATTATCAGCTGATGGAGAAGAAAGAGAAACCCAAAGACATATACCTTGAAGTAGGATTTGAAGACCTGTCTCATTTTTCTTTCTCTTTTAAAAAGAAATATGGTATATCTCCTACCCAACTCAAACCCACGTTAGAATGAAATAAATGGTAAGACCTTCAGCCAGATATACATCCCCAGAAAGGCTACTCTTCCGGGGATTTTTTAATTCCACTTACACTTTACTGCTCAACACCCTCTTTTTAAGCTGGGCAAAAGGCTGCTCAATCACAAATCTATACAGCAACGCTCCGGCAATGCAGGCCAGCAGGCAAATAAAAAGACTTATAGTATCAGCGGTCTGAATACCTAAATAATCAAGGGTATGCTGAACCATATGGATAATTCCTTTATGGGAAAGATAAATCGCATACGATAAAGCTGCCAGCTGTGCTGTAATAAAGGACCCGGAACGGAAAAGAAATGAAGATGATGAAACAGCAGACATCACCATAAATCCGTAACTCACCGCCACCCCTGTGAATCCAAATATTGAAGCTCCTTCTGAAGCCTGTTCATTACAGATCCAAAACGAAAGTCCCAATAACAACGTTCCCGCAAAGAAAAGCGGGTTTCCATACCGGTGAACCTTCTGTTGAAATACTGACGAGAACTGCATCAAATAGCCAATCAGAACCCCAATTCCCAGCCCATCCAATCTCGTATAAGTGGGATAATAAATTTTCATATACCATACTCTCCAAAATTCCAGGGAATCCCTATTCGAAGTCTTTAAAAACTCATTCCACATCATGAATCTGAACACCAAGGAAAATGCGATGAAGAGAACGATTAAAATAACCAGATATTTAAACCGATTCCTTTGGTGCAGGAATAAAAGAAATAAAGGAAGAATGAGGTAGAACTGTTCTTCTATGCATAATGACCATGCATGTGAAAATGTTCCCTGATCAATAACATCCAGGCCAAAATTCTGAGTAAAAGTGATCAATTTCCATACCTGGGGCAATGCTTCCCGTTCACGAAAAAAAGGAAAAGTAAAATACAGGAAAAGGGTAAAAGCATAAGGTGGAATAATCCTGAAAAAACGTTTAATATAAAATGTTTTCCAGTGAATGGTCTGCGTATTTTCCAATTCCCGAAACAGCTGGCCTGATATCAAAAATCCGCTTAAAACAAAGAACAGGTCAACACCCGTCCACCCAAACCTTCCTACACTGTCAACCCAGCCGGGATGCTGAAATGCGCGGTAGTGATATAATAAAACCAGTATAATTGCCAATGAGCGTAAATGATCCAATCCATAAAGCCTTTGTGAATGCTCTGTCATAATATTTTTTTACAAATGTTGCTAAACTCCCGAATGTTCATCACGATGAAGTGCGGAAAGCAGCGTATCAGGTGCCAACAGTATCATAAGCAATCCGAATGGAAAATGATGCTGTTGGTCCTTCATTAATCATCTTTAACAAGGCTTTCACTCACCGTCGTTTAAGATTTTATATTTTTGAAGATTATGAAGAACATTTCCGCAATGCTGATCAGGCAGAATATATATTTCCAGCTTTTCTTTTGGATCGCTTTATTCCTTTTTGGTACTGCGAGAAGCTACGGAGAATATGATGCCGGGGTATCTAAAGACATCATTATTTACAATTTCTGCCACTGGATTTTTCAGATTTTCGGGGCTAACTGGATTTACTTTATCCTCATCCGGAATTTTTTTGACCGGAAAAAATATATTGCATTTACGCTGCTTCTGATGGCCAGCCTTTATATCATTTCGGTCATCAACAGGATTTTTATTGTTTATGTGGCAGAACCTTTTTTTATTAATGAAACTAAAGACAGTATTTTCAGCATTTTTACAGATCTCAGATACCTTTTGCTGCATTACACTTTCCCTATTGTCAGCGGGGCATTCATCTTTGTTTCCATTCTGTTTTTTATAAGATATAAAGATGAAAAAGAACGTGCGGCAAAGCTTCAGAAAGAGAAAGCAGAGCTGGAATTAAAATCTCTAAAGTCTCAGCTTAACCCCCATTTTCTGTTTAATACCCTGAATAATATCTATTCCCTTTCATTGACGCATTCTGAGAAGACCTCCCAGTCTATCAGCCAGCTTTCGGATATTTTAGATTATATTTTGTATAAAGGACAGAAAAAATGGGTGTCGGTCTCAGATGAAATGACCATTGTGAAAGACTATATTGCCCTGGAAGGTCTTCGGTATCATCATGAAAGATTAAAGATAAACCAACAGATTTTATTCAGCTCCTCCAACACCATTCCCCCGCTTCTGTATCTTACTTTAGTAGAAAATGCGTTTAAACACGGTGCGGGGAAAAGCTCGGGACAGACAACCATCAACATAGAGGTACAGACCAATGATAAGAATTCTGTTTTCAGTATTGAAAACACTTACAGCCAGGATCAGGATAAGAATGAAAAAGGAATCGGACTTGAAAATATAAAAAGACAGCTTGAACATTATTATCATGAAAATTTTATATTTAAAATCTCCCGGGAAAACAATATTTTTAAGGTTGAAATAACAACTCCTTCACGATATGATTAACTGTATTATTGTAGATGACGAGCCTTTGGCAGCAGCATTATTGGAGAAGCATATCTCCAGGATCGATCATTTAAAGCTGATAGGAAAGGCTGAAAATGCCATGAATGCTTATACAATAATTCAAAACCAATCGGTAGACCTTATGTTCTTAGATATTCAGATGCCGCACCTGAACGGAATTGAATTTTTAAAATCCCTTTCCCAAAGACCTAAAACCATTTTTACGACTGCCTATCGTGATTTTGCTATTGAAGGTTTTGAACTGGAAGCAGTAGATTATCTTCTGAAACCCATTACTTTTGAACGGTTTTTCAGATCTGTAGAGCGCATACTGAGAACGGCTCAAGATGCTAAACAGGATTTCATGCTTATCAAAACAGAGGGAATGCACCGGAAAATTATGCTTTCGGAGATCGCTTATTTTGAAAGCCAGGGAAACGACATCAGAGTGGTACTTTCTTCCCAGGAGAGTTTTATTTCAAAAAATAAAATCACCGATCTGGAGAAAACTTTGTCTGGTAAAGGCTTTGTAAGAATTCACAGATCTTTTATCATTAATGCTCAATTCATTACTGCATTCAGTAATAATGAGGTTCTTCTTGGCAATCATCAAATCCCTGTGGGAAGAAGTTATAAAAATGAATTTGATACTTTTATAGCTATTATTTCTAAACGTTCTATTAACAACTAAAGAATATCTCTTCATAATCTACTAAAATTTAATTGGTTACATTTGGATAACCTGAAAGTAAGTATAACATGCTTTTGAAAAATTTCGAATTATAAAACCATAAAATATGAAAAACAGATTCTTTATTCCATTATTCTCAACCCTATTATGTTGTTTAATATGGACTAGCACTTTCTCACAATCAAAATCTTATACACCAGTCTCGCAGGAACTCTACAATACTATAATGAAAAAGGACAGCCTTCTTTTTAGTGCTGCCAACTCAGGAAATATTGAAAAACTCAAAATGTTTTTTACTGAAAACCTCGAGTTCTTCCATGATGTTGGTGGTCTGGCAAACTATAAAGAAACTATTGATAATTTCACTAGAGTAGCTAAAAACTATGCACACACCCGAAGAGTTTTAGTTCCTGAATCTGTGGAAATATATCCTATTAAAGATTATGGGGCTATACAAACCGGGAGCCATCAATTTTGCCGTCTGGAAAATGGTTTACTGATCAATTGTGGAACATTCAAATTTGTTCATATCTGGAAACAAACCCCTGATGGATGGAAAATCTCAAGAGTGATCAGCTATGGACATTAAATTAATCACATTTTATTTTCATTTTAAAAAATACTCCCTATATATCAGTAGATTATGATAAAAAACCACCTTATTTAATAACTTTAACATTTGCTAAAGCGGGAATCTCTTTACAATATAAAGCATTGTAAATAAATACATTATAGTCAAATTCATATATAATGAATTGCATAACATTATTCTACCAACCTGTATGGATATTAAAAAAAATGGTTATTTTTGCTCTATCCGAATAAAATTGCTTTTACGCTTTTTTATTAGTAATTTTATGTGCACCAAGTTATAAAACATTAAAATTCATTCCATGAGAAAAATAATTCTACTTCTTACATGTATGTTCGGTATTTCAGTTTTCTCACAGATCAAAGTGTTGAAAAATGAAAGTTTGGTGGAAATTGGTAAAGATAATTCCGTTGGTCTCTATAAAAAGGAAGATAAATTTACAGTCAACTACCAGGATCTGAACACCAGCAACCTGAATACAATCCGGTCTTTTTCTTTTCAAAACCTGAATGGAGATGTATTAGGATTATATAAACTCATTATGGACGGCTTTATATCTGCTGTTCCTGACGAAAATATTGTACTGGAGCTTCCTAATGATATTATCGAGCTTCATTTTGAAAAAAACTATGGCCAGCAAACGGTTCAGTTTATCCAGATCATCAACAAGAACCGAAAATATATCGGAAAATCCCAGTTTTTAACACAAAAACAGGTTGAAAAAAAATTTTTGGAAGAACAAACGGTAAATATGCACTGTACGACAGGCCCGCTTCAGTACCCCAAAAATCAGGGTTGAATGCAGCCTCCACAGCAGGGTCTTCCTCCAACAGTGGTGGAAAAAAAACAAAAAAATAATTATTATTTTCAAATATTGCGAAACTCATTCCACCGAATGAGTTTTTTTATTTTATTTTTGCAGAAAGACATTCATCATTATGCCGCTTCAGATAATCAATTTGACTAAAAAGTTTGGTGAGCAAACTGCCCTTAACAATATCAATATTTCTATTGATAAAAATGAGATCATCGGTCTTCTTGGCCCAAACGGTGCCGGAAAATCAACGTTGATGAAATCAATCGTAGGAGCGCTGAAAATTGATCAGGGTGAAATTATTTTTAACGGTCAGAATATTGCGGAACATGAGATCGAAAGCAAGAAAAAAATCGGATTCCTTCCTGAAAACAATCCGCTTTATCTGGAAATGTATGTAAAAGAATATCTTCAGTTTGTGGCCAACATCCATAAAATTTCTGAATCCAGGGTAGATGAGGTCATTAATCTGGTAGGGATCACCCCGGAAAAATCAAAAAAGATCAGCCAGCTTTCCAAAGGATATAAACAGCGTGTAGGACTTGCCCAGGCTATTATCCACCAGCCGGATCTCCTAATTCTTGATGAACCTACCAACGGACTGGATCCTAACCAGATCATCGAAATCCGAAATGTAGTGAAAGAAATTGGCCAGCAGAAAACAGTACTGCTTTCCACTCACATCATGCAGGAAGTCGAAGCACTCTGCTCACGCGTGATCCTTATTCATAAAGGAAATATCCTGCAGGACTGCCCTATTGATGAATTTAAAGGCAGATTTGGAAGTCTGGAAGAAGCTTTTGCGAGCTATACAGCCATTCCCGCTGAATAATGATGAATTATAGCGCCCTGTTATCATTTTAATAGTATTTCAGGTTCAGACCTAAAGAATCTGCTTGAGATGCTCAATCCATTTATATTAAACCACAAAAGTCACAAAAGAATAAACACTTAAGTGATTGTAAGTGAAAATCTTTGTGCTTAAAAAGTACATTAAAGTTTCATGAAAATCTTTGATTTTCTTCTAAGGTGAACTTACTTATACAGTACCGTTTTAAACTTTCTTAAGTGGTCTAAAGTGTTTAAAGATATACCAGGTTTAGATTCCTTGCTTGCTTTAAAAGTCACAAAAGAATAAACACTTAAGTGATTTTAAGTTCCAAGCTTTGTGCTTAAGAAGTACACTAAAGTTTTATGAAAATCTTTGATTTTCTGCTGAAGTGAACTTACTTATACCGTACCGTTTTAAACTTTCTTAAGTGGTCTAAAGTGTTTAAAGATATACCAGGCTTAGATTCCTTGCTTGCTTTAAAAGTCACAAAAGAATAAACACTTAAGTGATTTTAAGTTCCAAGCTTTGTGCTTAAGAAGTACACTAAAGTTTTATGAAAATCTTTGATTTTCTGCTGAAGTGAACTTACTTATACCGTACCGTTTTAAACTTTCTTAAGTGGTCTAAAGTGTTTAAAGATATACCAGGTTTAGATTCCTTGTTTGCTTTACCACAAAAGTCACAAAAGAATAAACACTTAAGTGATTGTAAGTGAAAATCTTTGTGCTTAAAAAGTACATTAAAGTTTCATGAAAATCTTTGATTTTCTTCTAAGGTGAACTTACTTATACCGTACCGTTTTAAACTTTCTTAAGTGGTCTAAAGTGTTTAAAGATATACCAGGTTTAGATTCCTTGCTTGCTTTAAAAGTCACAAAAGAATAAACACTTAAGTGATTTTAAGTTCCAAGCTTTGTGCTTAAGAAGTACACTAAAGTTTTATGAAAATCTTTGATTTTCTGCTGAAGTGAACTTTACTTATACCGTACCGTTTTAAACTTTCTTAAGTGCGCTAAAGTGTTTAAAGATATACCAGGCTTAGATTCCTGCCGCTATATTGGCGTTATATTTGATAACTTCCTAAAGCTAACCAATAACCGCCAATCTATGATTAAGAATTTTTTATTAGGAACTTTCTGTATAGCACAGTTTTCTTTCGCTTATGCAAAAGAAGTTCCGCAGATTTTAAAAAATGAAAATTTTGCCAGCCATTCTGTTGTTCAGAAAATACCTAAAACGGTCATTATCAAAACAAAAAAATTTAAAATCAGAATTGATAAACAACCTAACGGTAAATATCTTTATCAGGCCTGGAACGCTAATGCAAAAATTACAAGCAAGCCAAGCATGATTATCAGTAATGGAGAATTAATTCCTGATGGCAGCGGAGGGAATTACTATTTCGCCTTTACCAATGAAGGATATAGTTACCAGGTTTGGAGAAATTATCTTACCGACTCTGCAAAAAAGGCACCTTATACACTCTCTGTAACTGACGATAGTGGTCGTGAGGTCTTGCGGGAAGATGGACAAGTCGTTAAAAAGTAAGAAAAAAAACAGATACTGGAAGGAAGAAGTTTCCTGTCATGAAGTTTCTTTCTTCCGTATTCAACTGAGTGTTTTAGCTTCCTGATTCTCTTAATTCTGTAAGAAAACGGCTGTTTTCATAGCTTTCTTTAGCCGCCTTATAGCCGATATTAAAAATGTGTTCCAGGCGGTCTTTACGTCTTTCAAAAGTTCCAAAAGCAGACAATTTCTGAGAAGAAATAAACCAATCGCAGTATTCAAATTTCACCTTTTCAATTCTGTAAGAAAGGAGGTCGTAAGAACGGGACACAATCGCTTTAATCGAATTCAGGTCTTCAATCCTAGCTTCATTCGGTGGTGAGACGAATACGCCGATAAGCTTGTCACATTCATCTCTGATGATATCAGCCGGAAAATTGTTCAGGACTCCCCCATCACAATACATTTCATCCCCAATGATATAGGGCGTTGTAATTCCGGGAATAGAACATGAAGCAATAATGGCATCTACAATTTCAAAATTTTCATCAAAAATCTTCTGGGTTCCGGAAACCAGCTCTGTGGCGACAATTTTCACTTCCATATCCAGATCCCTTAATTTCATATCACGAAAAATAGGTTTGAGATAATTTCTGAAAATAACAGAAGAAACCAATCCGGGCTGATTGAAGGTAAAATGTTTCCAATTGAAAAAATAGACAGAATTGAAAAATCCCATAATTTCCTCAGGAGTCTTTCCGATCGCGTGAAGGCATCCTACAATAGAGCCGGCACTACAGCAGGACAAAATATCTATTTCTATATTTTTTTCTTTCAAGAATTTTAATACTCCTGCATGAGCGATCCCCTTGGTACCGCCTCCTGATAGAACAAGCCCGACTCTCTCAAAATTCATAGAATAAATGTAAGAAAACAGGCTGACATAATGCGACAATTTTTTATAAAATGTGTTGATTTTAAAATTATTTTAATAAAAATACAGTTGTAGCCATATTTAAAATCGTTGACGGAACAATGGCGAAGTATCACTTTTTTGAGGATTTAAATGCTGTATAATTGATCCAAAAGTATGATGTATCTGGCCATTGAATTTTTCTCCGGCTGTAATCATTAAAAAACCACAACAAATAGCAGGATCTCTGTTTGTTGTGGTGTCATTAGAAATAAATCGGTTTCAGATGATTATTTCAGCAGGTATTCCTGCATAAATCGGATCATTGCCAAACGCTGGAAATCTACATTTTCTTTCTTCCTAAAGCCGTGGCCTTCATTTTTCGCTTCAAGATACCACACTGTTTTTCCTTGAGCTTTCAGTTTATCACGCATCTGAATAGCTTCAGATACAGGGACTCTCGGATCATTGGTTCCCTGAACGATAAACATCGGCTTGTTAATCTTGTCGATATTATTCAAAGGGGCAATTTTTGTAAAGAATTCTGCCATTTTAGGAATTCTTTCATCACCATATTCCACTCTCCTCAGATCTCTTCTGTATTCTTCCGTGTTTTTAAGGAATGTATTGAAATCAGAAATGCCTACAACATCCATAGAACACCTGATTCTGTCAGCATATTCATACGCGGTTGCCAGGGTCATGAACCCTCCGTAACTTCCTCCGGTGATCATGATCCTTTCTTTATCCAGTTCAGGCTGTTTTGCGATCCAGTCTAATAAAGCTCCGATATCTTTTACCGAATTCATTCTCAGATATCCATTGTCTGCTGCGATATATGTTTTTCCGAATCCTGAAGAACCTCTTACGTTAGGAGCAATCATAGCAATCCCCATTTCATTGGGAAAATAATTCGCCTGGCCGAGCGAAGAGGCCATCGATTGCCCTTCCGGACCTCCATGGATTGAAATCAGAACCGGTCTTTTGCCTGTAAATTTTGAGGATGCCGGATAATAAAACCCTGTAATTTTCATCCCGTCAAAGCTTTTCCATTCAATCAGTTTCGGAATGGCCATGTCAGCAGGCTGCATTTCTCCCTGCTCGCTTTCCGTCCATCTTTCAATATTCTGGGAAGCTACATCCATTTTATAGATGTCTGAACCTGAATTGGCTGCAGACTGTGAGAAATAAAGGGATTTTCCATCTCCTGAAAATTTGCCTCCTCCGATAAGTCCAACAGGAATATTGCCTACAGGACTAAATTTCCGGGTATCGGTATTCAACATGTACAGCTTGTTGATCCCACTTTCATTGGTGATGAAAGAAAGCCTGGATTTGTCTTTAGAGAGGTCATACCCTTCCACATTCCAGGGAATGGAAGTCGTCAGATAGCTGGTCTTTTTTGTTTTTACATTCAATACAGCCAGCCTGCTGAATTCATTATCACGGTCTGTGACATAATAGATCTCATCAGAATCTTTTCCAAAAGAAGCATTAAGCTGTACCACTCCCTTCTCCTTTCTGTCTGTAAGAGATTCCAGCTTTTTCGTCGCCAGATCATAAATATACAGGTAGGAATCATTCGCAGAAACATATTCTGTGATCAACAGTTTTTTGTTGTCATCAGAAATATCACTGATTCCCCATCCTCCACCTTTCAGCTCCAGAACAGGCTGGGTTTCCTCCGGTTTTAGCGGGTTCATATAATAAATATCCCGGTCTCCGCCATTTCTTTTCGTCGAAGTAAAATAAAAACCGGAACCGTCTTTTTTCCATATAATTCCCCCATTTTGAGTTCTTCCCCGTCTGTAAGCAGTTGGGATTCCAATGTTTTCAGATCCAGTTTATACAGCTGTCCGAATTCATTTCCTCCCGTATCTTTTGAATAAATAAGATAGTCTCCTTTGGTCGGCTCATAAGAAGCAATATTCACGGGTTCATCGAAAAAGTGATCTGCCGCCGGGCTCCCATAGGCATCGTAATTCTGTACAGCTGATTGGTAGACGCGAAACGGGTAACAGCAATGATTTCCTTTCCGTTAGGGTGGATATCCGCCAAAGATGCATTTCGGCTTTCCGAATATTTTTTTAAGGCTCTGCCCCAGATTTTTGGGAATAGGCAAAATATTCTCTGTAATGAGATTTTCGTTGGGTGCTACAAATTCATTTTTCTGCTGTGCAGAGAAGAAGGTTCCCGCTAAAGCAAAAAGTGCTATAATAGATTGATTCCTCATATAAAATTTTTACCTAAATTAGGTATTTTAAATAAAAAAACCACAGATAAAATCTATGGTTGTAATGACCGCAAGGCAGGAACAGCCCTACAGTATTGAAAGTATGGACTTTACTTTTTGTCATACAATTCCAGTATTTTTAAAAGATCCTCATCTTTCTTCCATTTGTCTAGTAAGCTTACAAGATCCGGATAAGCTGACAGTTTTTCTTTGAGGTTGGCTTTTCAGGCCCGGATTAAAAAAGCCTGACTCATTAATCAAAGCTCCTGTCTTCTGATCTATCAGGTAATCAGTTTTACCGATGTTTGTACTTACGATCCCTTGCAAATAAAAATAATCACGATACCAATTGATCTTGCCGAGATGCAGAATCTCTATCACGCCATAGTCTTTTGTAAGGTGAAGAGCACTGGAAGATCTAATTTTCTTTTTACATGCTGAAGATCGGTAATCTTCATAAAAGCAATTTCCGTTTCGCTTATTTTGGTTTTGTTTCCAAGAGAATCCAAAACATTCAGATTGATGGTATACGTAGCCGGCGAAAATTTCTTGCTGGTAAAAATACCGATATTCTGCACTCTGGTCCTAATGGTATCCGAAGCGTTTTTCAGGACATATTGTATAGAAAAATGGTTTTCTTTATATTAAAATGCATTCTGAGAAAATCCCAGCACAAAACATAATAAGGAAAATAAAAAGCTAATTTTTTTCATAATATGAATTTAAAAAGCCCAGAGATCTCCGGGCTTTTATTATTCTGATATTGATCTGTTTAGATTATATGTGGATCACTTCACCGTAAGCTGCTGCTGCGGCTTCCATGATCGCTTCAGAAACCGTTGGGTGCGGGTGAATAGATTTGATGATCTCATGACCTGTAGTTTCCAGTTTTCTGGCAACAACAGCTTCAGCAACCATATCCGTTACTCCTTCACCAATCATGTGGCATCCTAACCACTCACCATACTTAGCATCAAAAATAACTTTGATGAAACCGTCTGTATTTCCGTTGGCAGTAGCTTTACCGCTTGCAGAAAGAGGGAATTTACCCACTTTGATTTCATATCCTTTTTCTTTTGCCTGCTTTTCAGTAAGCCCTACAGAAGCTACTTCAGGGTGACAGTAAGTACATCCCGGAATATTACCGTAGTCGATCTTTTCAACATGCAATCCTTTGATTTTCTCAACACAAGTGATTCCTTCAGCAGAAGCAACGTGAGCCAATGCCTGAGTTGGGATAATATCTCCGATAGCATAGTAACCCGGTACTGAAGTTTCATACCATTCGTTTACTAAAACTCTTCCTTTATCGGTCTGGATTCCTACTTCTTCTAAACCGATATTTTCGATGTTTGCGGCAATACCTACTGCAGACAGTAAGATATCTGCTTCAAGGGTGATATTTCCGTTAGCCGTTTTTACGGTAGCTTTTACCCCTTCTCCGCTTGTGTCAACACTTTCTACGGAAGCATTTGTCATGATCTCGATTCCTGTCTTTTTCAGAGATTTCTCTAAGTGCTTGGAAACTTCCTCATCTTCTACAGGAACAATATTTGGCATAAACTCTACAATAGTCACTTTTGTTCCCATTGTGTTATAGAAATCGGCAAATTCCACCCCGATAGCACCTGAACCTACTACGATCATAGATTTTGGCTGCTCAGGAAGAGATAATGCCTGTCTGTATCCGATTACTTTTTTACCATCCTGAGGTAAATTTGGCAATTCTCTTGAACGGGCTCCTGTTGCAATGATAATGTGGCTTCCTGAATATTCAGTTACTTTACCCTCTTTATCTGTAACAGAAACTTTTTTACCTTTCTGAACGGTTGCTGTACCAAGAATTACGTCAATCTTATTCTTTTTCATTAAGAATTCGATTCCTTTGCTCATTTTGCTGGCAACTCCACGGCTTCTCTGAATAACATTAGGGAATTCAAAGCTTCCTTCTACTTTATTCAAACCATAATCTTCAGCATGGTTGATATAATGAAAAACCTGAGCAGATTTCAATAAAGCTTTAGTTGGAATACATCCCCAGTTAAGACAAATTCCTCCTAAGTTTTCTTTCTCGATAATTGCGGTTTTGAAACCCAACTGTGCTGCTCTGATCGCAGTAACATATCCACCAGGACCACTTCCAATGACAATAATATCGTAATTCATTACTTTAAAAATTTTTATGCGAATTTAAGGAAAAATATTGGATGTTTCATGTTTCTGCAAATTGATCTAAAAATGCATTAACAAAGCTATTTTTATTCAATTTAAAATAAAAAAGAGAGTACAATACGCACTCTCTTTCAATATTTTTTATTTTATTTTGAAAATTTCTCAAAATCAGAGTTGTTAAAATTGTCATTTCCCATTTTAATAACCGCAAGAATTCTGCATTATTTCACCTTTTGAAGCAATCGTTTTTCAGCTTGATATCTGTCATTTAAAGCTTTCATTTGATCTCTCTTCATCTGTTTGGTAGCAAGCGGATGATTAAGGATCAGCTTTTTCTCCGTATTGTATTTTTTGGTAAGCTCTTGCATTTTAATATTAACCAATTCGGTTTTTGAAGGATGTGGAGGAGCTGGCGGACGTTTTTGGGCAGAAACATTCATACATAAACCTAATACTAATAGTGTTGAAAATAATACCTTTTTCATAATGTTTATATTTTTGAATGATTTCAATCCATCCGATATTATTGAATTAAATTCATTCAGGTTCGTGATAAATATTGCATATATCATACCAATATTTTAAAATTAAACAGATTAGCGATAATGCGTAAATCTATTTTTAGTATCTTTAATTACCTATTCTTTACGATGTTAACACTTTACATTATGAAAAAAAAGAACTCGGCTAAAGACAGCATCTGGTTAAAAGAACCGGAGGATCACGATTTCCCTGCGGCACAAGACTATCTTGAGCTTCTTTTTGAGCCTGACCAGGCCCAGAAAATTGTAGAAAAGCTCAAAAAGGCTGTTACCATTACAAAAAAGTCCAAAGACATTCTAAGGGCCAGTAAGCTTTCTCTGCTACCAGAGACCAATATTCATGTTAAAGAAAATCTGAAAAAGGTAGAAAAGAATAAAAAGCTCTCTCCTATATTACTGGTAAGAGGAGCGAATGAATTGATTATTGCTGACGGCTACCATCGTTTATGCTGTAGTTATTACCTTACCGAAGATCTTGAGGTTCCCTGCAGGCTGGTTTAAGAGATCTTAAACCGATAAAACATCACAGGCAAGGGATTTACTAACATTATATTTAATTTATTCAAAATAAAGTCATTACAATATTATTTTTTTTGTATTTTTGTTTAGAAACCCATCAATAATACAATATGAAAAAATACATTTCAATTCTTTTGCTTGCTGGATTGTCTCTTAATGCACAAGTAGGGATTAATACTACTACTCCCAACAGTACTTTAGCCGTTAATGGTTCTTTAAGAGCAGGCTATAACCAAATTACCGCTAACAGCTACACTATTTTAGCAACTGATCATTACATCACCTACAACGGAACGGGTAATGCAACCTTTACGCTGCCTGTTATCGGATCCGGAACAACAAGTTATACGGGAAGGCTTTATAAGATCAAAAATATTTCAGCTTCCAGTATTACGCTTCAGGCGTCCAGTGGTAACACGTTAAGAATCGACAATACTCCGGTTGCCAGCTTTGTAATCCCTACAGGAGCATATGCCGAGGTAGTCAACAACAGCAATACTACCGGAGGAACATGGGATTTATCATTTACGGTTCTTCCTAAACCAAGTAACGTGGAAATCTACGGAGCACAGGTCACAATTCCTCCTCATGCCAATGCATCATCTCCAGTAGCAGACTGGACCAATCACGCCAACGCCAGTTATGATACAGGATCAGGAACCGATTTATGGTGGGTCATCAGTAAAACTTCCATAGCCACGGCTCATACCTCTACTTATTCCAACTCCAGTAGAATGACACTTGTTTATGAATATCAGGGTACCCCTTTCAATGTAACCAATATGTATCCTATCCTTACTGCCGGAAATAATTCAAGTTTTCCGGATGTATTTACAGCATCGTTTGTAAGCCTTGCCAATAGCGGTACCGGAGGAAAAACAAGACTTACTGTATCTGTTGCCCGTATAGACTTCATCGGAACGAATGGTACCAATACCAGTAACTGGGCCGGTACTTTCTTACTGAACCTGCTTTTGGCAAGAAAATATTAAGGATCTTAAAAAAATATATTTCTCAAAAAGAGCAGAAGTAAATCTGCTCTTTTTTCCCGGACCTACTGCCTTATCTGAATTACGGTGGCATATTGTAGTTTTGACCGGTCAGCCGGAAGACGAACCTGGATTGTACTTCCATTTTTCTTCCATTGAACCTTAGAAGAAATTCCTAAAACTTTCAATGATTTTGGCTTAAAAGCTTCCGGAACAAAAAAGGTAAGCTCCGCAGGGGTATGATATTCTGATTTTTCATCCAGATGGAAGATATTCAAAGTATGGCCATCTTTACTCCGGGTATAATAAAAGCTCCCGTCGTGGTAAGGAGCACTACTTCTTGTCGCAAAGACAGCAGATTGGTTTTTCTCCATCCATGCGGAAATTTCCTTTAACCTGTCATACACTACCGCATCATAGTCACCATCAGGCCCGGGTGCAATATTCATCAGGTAATTCCCTCCTCCTGATATAATCTTAACCAATGTTTCAATGATCTTTTGAGATGATTTATAATGATCATTGGGAACGTAGGAAAACGAATCTCCCATTGTGATGCAGCTCTCCCACGGAATAGAAAGTGCCTTTTCGGGAACAGACTGCTCCGGAGTGACATAATTTTCCCATTTTCCAGACACTGTACGATCAACAATAATAATTCCCGGCTGGTTCTTACGGGCCATAGTTCCTATTTTGTCCATATCAATATCCTGCTCCACTTTGATTGTCCTCTGCCATTCTATATTGGGATCAATGGTATGAAAAGGGCGGACCCAGCCTCCATCCAGCCACAGGATATCAATTTTACCATAATGAGAAGTAATTTCATCCAGCTGATTGAAGGTAAATTTTTTAAAACGGTTCCATCTTTCCGGGTATTTCTTCGGATCATAATTCACATTTCTGTCCTTTGGCGGAAAGTATGGCCACCAGTAATCATCAGAATGCCAGTCCGGTTTTGAAAAATAAGCCCCAATTTTAAAGCCTTCTTTTCTGAAGGTATTGAAAATCTCTTTTGCAACATCTGCCTTTGGATTCTTTGAGAAAGGTGTTTTTGAAGAGGTGATTTTGTAATCAGATTGTTTCGTATCAAACATCGCAAAACCATCATGATGTTTTGTGGTAAAAACCACATATTTCATCCCTGCTTTTTTTACTGCATCCGCCCATTTTTGCGGATCAAAGTGTTTCGGATTGAAAGTAGTCTGAAGGTTTTCATAGTTTCTCACGTATTCATCATAAGATGTTCCATGTTCGGGTTTTCTTTGGGTCCAGGATTCATCTTCCGGACATAAGCTCCAGCTTTCAACAATTCCCCACTGGCTGTAAGTTCCCCAATGCATAAACAATCCGAACTTCAGATCCTGCCATTGTTCCAGGTTTTGGACGACAAGAGGATCTGTCGGTTTCACATATCCTTCAGATACGTTATGGGCTTGTGAAAGCAATGTTGAGCTGGTGAGAATGGCTGAAAACAGCAAGGTTTTCGTTTTTTTTATGGTTGGCATAGCGAAATAATTTTCCACTAATTTAATCATCCTCGCTCAATATACAAACCTTAGAATTTCAACAGTTTAAGAATCGTCATCTCAAAGTTTGGACAGGAAAACTGAAACCCGCTTTTTAACAAGTTTTTTCTGGATAAACATTCCGGCTTTTCAGCAATAATTCGGTTTCTGTTTTCAGAAATCCAGAGGCTATTTCCAGCTGCCAGACAGGAGTATTAAGCCCAAAAGGAACCTTCATCTGTTTTCTTAATTTCCTCATCATTATTTCATTGGACAGGGGATCAGGAGCTGTTATATTCATTATCCCGGTGATGTCTTCATGATTAATAATCCATTCTACGGCTCTACAGAAATCATCAATATGGATCCAGCTGACCATTTGATTTCCTTTTCCCTGCTTTCCTCCCAGCCCTAACTTTGTCAGCATCCGTAATTTGGGAAAAGCTCCCCCTTTATTTCCTAAAACAATGGAAGTCCTCAATGCTACCTTTCTTACCTCTTCATTTTTGATTTTAAAAAACTCTTTCTCCCAGCTCTTACAGATATTCATTGAAAAGTCATCTCCTACTATTCCATTTTCTTCTGTATTCAATTGTTTTTCTGAATGGATATAAATGGTGGCAGAACTGGCATTCAGCCAAATTTTCGGTTTTTCGGAACAGGTATCAATCGCTTCCTGTAATACGCCCGTGCTTTCAATTCTTGAAGAACAGATCTCCTGCCTGTTCTTTTCATTGTAACGGCAATCCACTGATTTTCCGGTGAGATTAATCAAAACATCTGACTTTTCAAGGATATTTTTCCAAGCTCCTATTGTTGCTGCATCCCAGTAGATTTCATTTTTCCGTTTAGGTTTCCGGGTTAAAATATATACCTGGTTTCCCTTTTCTGCAAAGTATTTTTCTAAGTTTTCACCAAGAAATCCGGTTCCGCCGGCTATGATTATTTTCATCTTTAAAGGTTTTAGTTTGCTGGTATTGAATATAAAGTGCATGCTAAACGCAGCTTTATTTTCACACAAAATATTTTTTTGTTCTTATTTCAATTTCAGAACCTTCTGCAAGCATTACTGAAACAGGTTTCTGATGATTCAGGCATTCAAAATCATGTCCGTAAATTGTATTGAAATCAATTTCAAGTTCATGACTTTTTACCTGATAGCAGTTCCATTTTGGATGGCATACCTCGTATTCGGAAGTATTGTTTTCTTTTTTCGTAAACCCCCAGTAATGCTCTGTAATGAATTCGAATTCAGAATCAGTTTCCATTGGTCTTGCTGTACTTTCAGCTGTAATCTGAATAGAATGCCAATTTTTATCTTTCCAGGAGTATCTGATCAGTAGTTCATTGTTTTTCTCATGGATCAGGTTTTTCATCGGCATGGTATGATAATTTTCTTTATAAACAGCGTTGGCCACAAGGCTTAAAGCTGGCTTAGGAACTATTTCTTTGATGAAAACCACTCCTCTTTTCCAGGCTCCGTTTTCTTTTTTCCTGACATAAAATCTCAGGTTGACCTCTTCAAAATTCCGGTGAAAAAGAATCGGCAGGCCTAATAATTTTGTATTTAAAAACATAAACCCTACTAAGCTTACATACCATTTTCCTTTATAATCATCCAGCTCTGTCCCTTCAGGGACATATTTCAATAATAATCCGGGATTGATTTCGTAATTGATGATGGCCAGCTTTCGCCATTCGGCTTTTAAAAAATTCATATTGGTAATTTTATATTTGAAATTAGTGATAGAACTGCATTCTATCCTCGGTTAAACCGTCACTTTTCGGCTCCGGAAGATTCTGCAGCAACTTTGATGGGTTCATTTCTTTCCAACAGGAAGGTTCTCAGATAATGGGTGAGAAAAACGGTATTAAAAAGCTTTCCAATAATTCCCAGTGGTGATTCAAATTCAAAAATATCGATCATCAGTGTTTTTCCTTCCGTCTCTTTAAAGAGATGCTGATGATGCATAGATTGAAAAGCTCCTTTCAGCATTACAACGGTAAATTGATAAGGTTTTTCCATACTGATTATCTTCGTCATAAGATTTTGATATATTCCCAAATGCTTCGCTCTCCAGGTAACTGTTTCATTTTCTTCAATAAGCCCGGATGTACGTCCTGCAATTGCTTTTTCGTGGGTTTTTGAAGTTGATTTCTGATGCAGTTCAATATCCCTTGCACTATCAAAGACACGTTGTATACCGGCATTAATTAAGGTTTCTAAATAAATTGCTGACATGATCAAAAGGTTTGTTTTTTCTTATTTTATTACCTGTCCAATAATGAAAGCTAAAGCCGTCATTCTAAAAAGAATCCAGGAAATTGTAGGAAGGTAATTTATCTTTAAGATGTTACACCTTCTCATATGTTCCAGGAACATGATAAAAACCACCGTTCCAAAATAAATCATATAGAAAACAGGAGTAAAATCCGTCAACAATGCTGGAATTAAAAGCAATGTGCCCAGCAGGGAAACGGTCATCATATTTCCCAGATAATCCCAGATTTTGTCTTTTAAATATCCTTTCAGGAAAACAAGCTGCCAGAGGATCTGCCCAAGACAAACTCCAAATTCTCTCCAAAAATTCCGGGTTATCCCCAGATCCGGTTTTCCTGAAAACATACTTAGGATATACGCTGAGAAAACAGCAACAAATGCAATGTATACCAGTCTGTATGTCATATTAAAATCAGGGACACATGCGTTTTCAGTAGTATCTTTTGCGGACGGAATAATCTGTTTACGGTTATAAGAAACAAAGGAGTACATCTTTTTGAAAAACCAATATAAAGGTTTTATCCTTGCTATTTTCTCCAGGATCGGAAAAGAGTTTCCTATGATCAGCAGAAGGCTGTCCAGCCCGTATACCACCTGGCCATTATGATGATCCACCAATGCAATTTCGTTTTTTGCCAGATGGAGATCGATCAGCTCTTTATTTCTTAATGACAGTTCAGTAAAGGCTTCTCTTCCATCCTTATCAAGCATTCCGCTTTTGGTAAAGCCACTGGAATAAAGAGTACACAGCGGGCAATCGCTGTCATAGATCAGGGTATGGTTTTTCAGGGTTTTCATTTTATTTCATTTTATAAATTAAGGAAATCGCCTCTTGTTCTTTTATTCGGGAATCTGAAGGTAAAATACATCCAGATCTTAAAAATCAATGTTTTCATATTTGATTTTAATTTCTTTATTCATAGCATGGTTACGTCCTCTTAGAAAGAACAGTAAATTCAAAAACATCATAAATCCAAGGTAAATTGAAAAGCCTCCGATCTTTGTACTTAAAGCAACAACCAGCCTTTCTCCGGTTTCAATTTGGCCAAACTCAATAATACATAGGGCAAAGCCTATATTAAGAAGGTAAAAACCAATTTTGAACAATGAATTGGTGGCTATCGCAATGTCATTCTTCTGGTGAAAAATATCAATCATCAATACTTT
Source organism: Chryseobacterium sp. (assembly GCF_022869225.1). Taxonomy (NCBI): domain Bacteria; kingdom Pseudomonadati; phylum Bacteroidota; class Flavobacteriia; order Flavobacteriales; family Weeksellaceae; genus Chryseobacterium; species Chryseobacterium sp. The sequence continues at coordinate 541,759 of NZ_JALIHL010000001.1, forward strand.
CGAATTTTTAAACAAAAACTAAGAAACCAGGATGGTAAGGCTAATGACAATAGGTAAATAAATCATGTAGGCTGAAAAATTATACGTAGCGGTTAAAACGGTAGTTGACATCATAGGATTTATTTTAAAATTAATTTTTTTCTTACAAGATAAAAAGTAAAGATGTTCAGATAGTGAAGTATACAAAGGATCAGCGTAATACCTCCGATACGTCCTGCTGTTACTGCTGCTGCCTGCCCCATGCTGTTTATTCTCTCCCAGAAAGTAAGGTTTATTGCGATATAGCCTAAATTCAGCAGGTAGTAACACCCAAGAAGTATTCGGTTAATCGTCAGACAAAGACTCTCATCCTCAAGGAGGTATTTCAGATACACTTTTCCGGTCTGATAACATCTTCTGCCTACATCGATCGTGATGTAGGAGCTGATGCCCAGAAAAAGGAGGTATGAAATAATATTGAACATCTTATAATTTTTATATTTTCAGTAATTTTTGAAAATTAAAATGAAATAAAAAAGGATTTTCATCCTCTTTCTATTTCAACAGATTGGTAATCTTCCCTACCAGCCAGTGATCATCACTCTTGATCGCCAGATCCATAATATTGTTGATCTTTCCGGTAACAGAGCTGAAATCATCCATCAGCTTAATGAATTCTCTGGCTTCATCAGAATCTTTATCTTCAATATTCTTTAGTTCTTCCAGAAAAGAAATTACAGGTTCGATCTCTCTTTTTCTGCGCTCTTTGGTAATTTGTTTGAAGAGATACCAGACATCTTTTTCCGCCACAAAATACTCTTTCCGGTCTCCTTTTATAAATTCTTTTCTCACGATCCCCCAGTCTATCAGCGCACGGAGATTCATGTTGGCATTCCCTCTTGAAATTTCCAATTGTTCCATTACCTCATCAGTTGATAGTGGTTTATCACTTGCCAAAAGCAGGGCATGCACCTGTGCCATCGTACGGTTGATCCCCCAGTTGGTTGCAAACGTTCCCCAGGTTTGAATGTATTTTTCTTTTGCTTCTGACAGTTTCATGTATTCTTCTTTATTTTCTATTACAAATATAATTATATTTTTTGAATTTTCAATAATTTTTGAAAATAAATATAAAAATAAAACAGACATTCCCGCGAATGCCTGTTTTTATGGTTTTATTTTATTGATTTATAGCTCTCAATCAGTCTTATAAATTCTGAACGGTATCCTTCTTCATCTTTGTTCTTCCCTTCTTTGGCCAGGTTTTCAATCTTATTTAAATCTTTTTCCTTAATTAATTTTGAATCTCTTAAAACCAGACCAAACCATGCAACAGAAGACGCAAATTTGAAATCGGGACTTATTTTTGAAAGAGAGAGGCCAGTTTTTTTAATCACTTGGGTGATCTCCGTACTTTGATCTCCATCCGGTTTTTTATAACGGAATTTTACAGTTGCCAATTCATTCCCGAACTTTTGGGTATGGGCAGTGGCAGAATATTTCAATGTATTTTGTTTGGGAAGAAATTCTGACTGTACATCTGCAGGTATGATCTCATATAAGGCAGTAACGGTATGTCCGCTTCCCAGTTCTCCCGCATCGATCTTATCATTTACAAAATCCTCATTTCTTAATTTCCGGTTTTCGTAGCCGATCAGTCGATAGGATTTTACGAACTCAGGATTAAATTCGATCTGGATCTTCACATCTTTAGCAATCGCATACATGCTCCCGGCAAATTCTTTCCCCAGAAATTTATTGGCTTCCTGCATATTATCGATATAGGCATAATTGCCATTTCCTTTGTCGGCCAATGTTTCCAACGTATTGTCTTTATAATTTCCCATCCCGAAGCCTAAACACGTCAGGAAAACCCCGGACTTTCTCTTTTCTTCAATCAATGATTCAAGATCTGAGGAGAAGGATTCCCACATTGAAATCTCCGTCTGTTGCAATGATAACACTGTTATTTCCTCTTTTATAAAATTTTCCTGTGCCAGTTTATAAGCCAGTTCGATTCCTGCGCCTCCAGCAGTACTTCCTCCTGCCTGTAAGATGATCCAAAGCCTGAATAATTTTATGCTTTTTCTAGCAGAAGTAGGCGGTAAAACCATTCCGGCACTTCCGGCATAGACAACGATACCCACTTTATCCTGCGGTCTCAGCTGATCTATAAGATTTTGAAAGAAGATTTTAATAATGGCAGCTTATTCTGCTCGTCCATTGAACCTGAAACATCAATCAAAAAATGATATTAGATGCCGGTAAACGATTATTCATGGATTATTTTTTTCCCTGAAGTCCTATTTTTAACAATTTATGATTAGAATTCCAAGGAGCGCTGCTGTATTCTGTGTTGATAGAAAACGGCTCTTTCGTAGGCTGTGGATAATCATATTTAAAATAATTGATCATCTCCTCTACCCGTACAGCATTTTTATTGATTATCTCCATTATTGATCATTCTCCTGACATTGGAATAAGAAGCATTATCCACATCTATAGAAAATGTAGACAGGGGCTGGCTGCGGGTAAGCTCAAACGGATTTTCTACAAAGGCATTATAGCTTTCATCATTCACTACTGAAGAAACCTGTTTTTGCTTATTGATTTCATTCAGAAGCTTTTCCATTCTTCTCATTTCCTTTTTTGAGAGATTTTTAGTCGTTACCACCACCACTCCGTTTGCCGCTTTGCTTCCATATATTGCCGTAGCGGAAGTGCCTTTCAGAATATTCAAACTTTCAATTTTGTTGGGATCTAATCCTCTGAAATATTCTTTTCCCTGAATTTTTCCATTAATGATATACAGAGGAGTGTTTTCCGGGGTAATAGAAGCAATTCCTCTGATCACCACCTGACTGTTATCAAGATAACCTTTATTGATATTGTCAAAGGTATTTTTCACCTCTTTCCGATGTTGGCTGCCCTTTCCCGTTGATGCTATTTGCACACCTGCAACTCTTCCCTGTAATACTGAAGAAACAGTAGAGGATGGAGGTAAAAGACTTGTTGAACCTACCACAGTCGCGGCACTTGTAACGGATGATACCTTCTTTTTAATACCCAATCCAGTCATTACCACTTCATCAATTTCTTGTGTAACTTCCTGAGCATCCTTCTTTTTGATTAAATAACCATCTGTTGAATATTCTGTGTTTCTTTTACTGGAGACTACCGGTTGATATATCTGATCTGAAGTCACAGGATTTGGTAAAGGCGGCACTTCAACAGAATATTTAGCAGGAGCCGGAACTGTATGGATTGCCAGGTTTTCTACAGGTTTAACAATATTTTTCTCTTTTTGGATATTCTCCTTGGTTATGCTGTCAATTTTTACAATATCAGCTTTGGTAACCGGCCCTCTTAGGGTTTTATTTTCTGCAATTGTAGTCTTCAAAGGTTCTAAGCCCTCTTTTTTATTCATAAAATAAAATGCTCCCCAACCAATCACCAGACTCGCAGCAATTCCATAAGGAAGCCAGAGAGGTATGGTTCTCTTTTTCTCTTCTTTCTGGTCTAATTTTTCTTCAATTTTTCCCCAGACTTTTTCAAAACCCGGAAAAACCGTTGGCCCATCTGAAAGCCTCGAAGCTTCGTTGAATTGTTGATCAATATGATTATTTTCCATTGTTGTAAAAGTTTAAATGTTTTGATTCATCAAAAGTTCCTGTAGTTTTTTCCTGGCAACATTGAGTTGGGATTTTGATGTTCCTTCGCTTATGGAAAGCATTGTGGCAATTTCTTTATGCGGATATCCTTCAATAGCAAAAAGATTAAATATTGCCCTGCACCCTTCCGGGAGGAAATTCAGCAGACCCAGGAGATCTTTTTCAAAAGAAATATTTTCTGTATTCCCTTCTGAAGAATCAATAAAGTTCTCTTCTAAGGAAATAAACATAGTTTTATTAGACCTTAGTTTCTGCAGGCATTCGTTAACAGCAATTTTTCTTGCCCAGGCTTCAAAAGTTTCAGGATTCTGAAGCTGGCTTACCTTCGTGAAAATTTTGTAGAAGGTATCGGCCAATACTTCTTCAATATCTTCATCATTTTTCAGATAGCGTCTGCAGACCGAATACAGCCTACCCGCCATTCTCTCGTAAACTTTCCGCTGTGCATTGCGGTCGTTACGCTGGCATTCTAATAATAATTCTCGTTCCATAGTCAGGAGTTATACTATGATAGATGCAGAAACTTTTACTTGGGTTGGAAACATGGTAAACTTTTTTGAGTGAAAGTACGGATAGGATCATTTGCTTTTAAGCAATTTTGCCTTTTACCATTTTTATTTTCACTTTTTTTTATTTCCAAATTTAACTTTTCCTGCTGTAACAAATCTTTAGTAGTAACGACTATTAATACAAATAATCTTTTTATAGTAATGAAAAATGCGAAAATGGCATCATTACTTTTTGTTTTGTCTGCAGGAAGTATGATGTTTGCCCAAGATGACTTAATCAATAAGTTAAAAAACAACCAATCACAAAATGCTAATTTTCAGTTCACGACCCTCAAAGATGTGGGAGCCACTTCTGTAAAGAACCAAGGTTCATCAGGAACGTGCTGGAGCTACTCAGGGAACTCTTTCCTTGAATCTGAAATGCAGAGAATGGGCAAAAAACCTGTAGATCTTGCTGAAATTTTTACAGCCAGAAATTCATATCATGATAAAGCGAAGTTATATGTTTTAAATAACGGAGCTATCAGCTGGGGCGACGGAGGGGAACTTCACGATGTTGTCAATATGTATAAAAAATACGGAGCTGTTCCTCAGGATGTGTATACAGGATTGAAATCCGGACAAACGCTGAACAATTTCAAGGAAATGCAGGGGAAGTTAAAGCCCGTTTTAGACAGCCTTGTTCAGGCTTCTTCCAAAGGAAAACTTTCTGACAACTGGATGAGTTCTGTAGATTCCATTCTTGATGAATACTTAGGAAAGGTACCTGCTAACTTTACGTATGAAGGAAAAAACTACAGTCCGAAAACATTTGCTAAAGAAGTAGTGGGGATCAATCCTGATGATTATGTAGAATTATCTTCTTACAAAGACTATCCATATTACCAAAAATTCGTAGTTCCGATTCCTGACAACTGGAGCCACGATTCTGACTGGAATGTACCGATGAAAGACCTTACGGCCATCATTGACAATGCAGTGACTAAAGGATATTCTGTAGGCTGGGCAACAGATGTTTCCGAACCTTATTTTTCATATAAAAATGGAGTAGCTTATGTTCCTGATATTGATCTGGACCAGATCAATGCAGACAACAAACAGACTTTGTTTACTGAGCCTAAAAAGGATAAAACCATTACAGAAGATATGCGTCAGAAAGCCCTTAACAATCTTTCTACCACGGATGACCACGGAATGCATATCGTAGGTTTGGCTAAAGACCAGACGGGTAAAGAATATTATATGGTAAAAAATTCTTGGGGAGTAACCAATGACTTCGCGGGATATCTTTATGTGACAAGGCCTTATGTGGAATATAAATCAACAGCTATTCTGGTTCATAAAAAGGCAATTCCAAAAAGCATTTTAAAGCAGTTGAAACCTACTAAAAACATTGGTTTATAAGCAATGAAATCACTTCTGCCCTATACTAAATGGCAGTTTTAGATATTTAAATCTGTTAAAAACCCGCTCCTGAAAATTTCAGGAGCGGGTTTGTTTTTATTCGTGCTAAAAGGGGAACAACAGATCATGCGCCTGTAGGAATGAGAGAAGCAGGTTAATTTTTCAAGGTATCCTATGACTTAGTTATTTCCTCTCCAACAGTACAACATGTATAAAAAATATTATATTTGCAAGCACCAACAAATTATTACCTATGAAAAATCTAAAAAAATTAGCAAAATCAGATTTAAAGAGAATCCACGGAGGAAATGCTCCGTTATGCCCGGAAGGAACCATTGCATGCCATCATAAGGCTGAAGGTGGTATTCCTGCGTACTGGACCTGTGAACCGGACAGTACCAGCTGTACATTCTAGAGATCAGATCCTAAGACAAATCAAACCCGGCTTTCAGGAAATCCTGAAAGCCGGGTTTTTAATAAATAGGTGAAAAAATTAAATATAAAATAAAGTGAATTATGATGATTATGGTAATGGCCAACAGTGAATCCGCTTCGCTCTCCATTTCTACAGCATTATCCATTTGCGCGGCAAAACTGACTATTTACCTCACCATTCCCATTAAAATAATACCCCCATACTTTCTGCTGAAAAGTCCAGAAGTTCTTCCGTATTTCCTTCCTTGATCTTTTTTACCCACTGGTAATCCTGTAAAATAGCACGTCCTATTGCAACAAGGTCAAATTCCTCCTGATCGAGTCTTCTGATCAATTCTGTAAGGTCTGTTTTCTCTGTTCCCTGACCGGCAAAAGCATTAAGAAAATCCCCGTTCAACCCTACTGATCCTACTGTGATAGTGGGCTGCCCAGTAATCTTTTTAGCCCAGCCTGCAAAGTTTAAATCGGACCCTTCAAATTCAGGTTCCCAGAAACGGCGTTGAGAACAGTGGAAAATATCCACTCCCGCTTCTTTTAATGGGAGTAACCAGTCTTCCATTTCATTGGGAGTAAAAGCCAGTTTTGTTTTATAATCCTGCTGCTTCCATTGTGAAAGGCGGATGATAATCGTAAAATCCTCTCCTACTGCTGCTCTGATCGCCTTAACGACATCAACGGCAAACCTGCTTCTTTCTTTTAATGTTTTACCGCCGTACTCATCTGTTCTTGTGTTGGTTACTTCCCAGAAAAACTGGTCGATAAGATAGCCGTGAGCCCCATGAATCTCAATACAGTCGAAACCAAGGTCTTTCGCTGATTTTGCAGAGGCTGCAAACTGAGCAATGGTATCCTGAATATCTTCAATGGTCATCGTTGAAGCTTTTTCCATTGGAACCAAAGGATAGTCTTCTGACATTCTTGTATCACCTACGTGCCAGATCTGAGGCCCCATTTTACCTCCGTTACGATGTACGGTATCAATTACATTTTTCCAGCCGTTTAAGGCTTCTGTTCCGTAGAAATCCGGGATATTCTGTAAGTTCTTTGATCCCGGTCTGTTGATCACAGTTCCTTCAGACAGAATCAATCCTACTTCTGAAGCGGCTCTTCTTCCATAATAGTCTGCAATATTCTGTGTAGGAACTCCATTATCAGATTGTGCTCTGGTCATCGGAGCCATTACGATTCTATTTTTAAGCTGTAAATTTTTGTATTGAAACGGTTTAAATAATGATGATGTGCTCATATTTAAATTTATATTTTATAATTGTTACACAAAGTAACTAATAATAGTTCATTTTTGTATCTTTCATTGAAAAAATAGTGGTAACTTCGCAGTAACTTACATTAGTAACATCAAAGTAACATATGAAACTCCGGTTCCATATGATATTTTAAAATAAAGATCTCTCTATGAAAAAGAATGAATTAATGCAATACAGCTGCCCTCTGGGTAAGGCAATGGCCGCTTTGGGAAGCAAATGGAAACCCATTATTGTTCTGGTAATTAAAGACAGGAAGTTGCGTTTTGGAGAACTGGCAGTGCGTATTAATGTTATTTCCAGGAAGGTACTGACTGATCAGCTAAGGGAGATGGAAAACGACGGTCTGGTTATCCGCGAAGAATTTAAAGAACTTCCTCCGAGAGTAGAATATTCTCTTACAGAAAAAGGACTGGCATTACTGCCTATTTTATATTTACTGGAAGAATGGGAAGCGAAATACCAGGTTAAAGGACTACAGTCTGAGCAGTGTAGTGTATTGAAAAAAGAAAAGGAAAAAGCGGCTAAGGTCTGAGTTACTTTCTTTTTCCAATCAATAGATAACTGATTTCAAAGAACTCTGTGTAAGTTAGAAAAGATAACCCGTACATTTGATAGAAAAGCTGTATATTAAAGATGTCAGACGAAATACAAATTTTAAAAGACTTTGTTGAAGGTAAACTTTCTGACAAAAACTTTGAACAACAGCTTTACACAAATCTGGAGTTAGAAAAACTTCTTTCGGATCCGTCCATTAATTGGCAGGGAACCTATTTACAAAATACTTCTCCATTTCTGTATTTAGCTGAACAGGATTATAAGAGTACTACAGGCAGATTAAATGCTCATGGAACAATCAAACTGTTTCTTTCAACAATCGGAATTGAAATAACTCCATCTACAAAGTATACTGATGAATATGATCTTATTCTCAGGACAAGTCCCAGATATGTAGCTGCTGAAGCAAGCTTTATTGAAAAATATATTTTACCCAGAGACAAAAAACTTTCAAAGTCTGATCAAAAACAATACATAAAGCAGCGATATACTGAACTTTTTAAATACCTGACAAAACCACCTGAATGGGTCCAAAACCCTAACTGGCCCATTAAAGACAACAAACCTTTATTCTTTTTAGGACAGATCGAAATTAAAAACTGTGACCTGTTTGATGACGGATGCGTTTATTTATTTGTTGACCAGGAAACTGGAGCCATTGAAAGTGTAAAACAATTTTATTAGTTATCTGAGCTTGGAGCAAGGGCTTCCGAATTGAATAAAGGATAGAGAGCGAAGCTAATAAGGTTACAGAACAGGTATATCCCGGCTTTTCATCTTTTTTAAAAGCCATTCACTTCATTTTATGAAACTATCAGAGGCCACATGGCCAGTAGTACTTCCAGCCTCTCTCTTCCATCTTCCAGCTATCTTAACTTTCAAAAAGGTAAGTATATAGGTTCAAAACCATTTCTGATGCAAATTTGCAGAAAAAATTTCATTATGAATTACAAAGAAATTGCAAAAGAAACCATTGGAAATCTATACAGAGCCCACAACAGTATTAGAAAATCCGGAATTGATGAAAAATTAATCGCTCTGGTTGAACTGCGGGTATCTCAAATTAACGGATCTGCTTATTGTTGCAGCTATCATGCTAAAGAGCTGCTTAATTTTGGCTTTGAACAAGACCTCATCAACAGGCTTCCGGGTTGGAAGCACACCCATGTCTTTGATTCCAAGCAAAAACTTGCTTTAAGCTGGGCAGAAGCTGTGCTTAATAATAATGATGACTGGAATACAATCAAAGAGCAGTTAGCCCAATCTTTCACTAAGCAGGAAATTGTAGAGCTGACCGCAAGTATAACTTTAATGAATACTTTAAATAAACTACGGATCACTTTAGCGGAGGAGGATTGAGGAATTCAAATTATATCCTGGACTATCACGGATTTCCTTTTTTATATAAAAACAGCGGGCTTTCAGAAATCTGAAAGCCCGCTGCTGTATTATTTAAGTCCCATTAGAATATCGCAGGATATTTCTGAGGATTGTTTTCGTTAAACATGGCGTAGATCTTTTCTACCATATCATCTGCAGACGGCTTGCTGAAGTAATCTCCATCGCTTGCATACGCAGGTCTGTGATCATTCGCAGAAATGGTCAGCGGATCTGAATCCAGGTATCTGAATGCTTTTTGCTTTTCTAAGATCTGCTGTAAGATAAATCCGGTAGTCCCTCCTTCCACATCTTCATCGATCACGACCAATCTGTTCGTTTTCTTAACGCTTTCAGCAATTTCGTGTGATAAGTCAAATGGAATTAATGATTGAATATCAATTACTTCTGCAGAAATCCCCAGCTTTTCCAGTTCGTTGGCTGCTTCTGTTACAATTTTCCATGTAGAACCGTAAGTGACCAAAGTAACGTCTTTTCCTTCTTTCGTGACTTCAATTTTACCTACTGGAACCGTGAATTCTCCTAAGTTGTCAGGTTGCTTTTCTTTTAATCGGTATCCGTTCAGACATTCTACGATAATCGCAGGTTCGTCAGTCTGAAGCATGGTATTATAGAATCCTGCCGCTTTGGTTAAGTTCCTTGGAACCAATACCAAAATACCTTTTGAAAGGTTCAGAATTCCTGCCATTGGAGAGCCTGAATGCCAGATTCCTTCCAGTCTGTGACCTCTTGTTCTGATGATTAGAGGTGCTTTCTGACCTCCTTTTGTTCTGTAATGTACCGTTGCAAGATCATCACTCATTCCCTGAAGACAGTAAAGAACATAGTCTAAATACTGAATCTCAGCGATTGGTCTAAGACCTCTCATCGCCATTCCGATTCCCTGTCCAAGGATGGTCGCTTCACGAATCCCTGTATCAGCAATGCGTAATGCGCCATATTTCTCCTGCATTCCTTCCAACCCCTGGTTTACGTCACCGATATTTCCGGTATCCTCTCCAAAGATCAAGGTTTCAGGATATTTTGAGAAAATTTTATCAAAATTATTTCTGATTACCACTCTTCCGTCCACCTCTTCAGAATGATCCGAGTAGACCGGTTTGATTTCTTTCACATTTTCAGCTTTCCATTGGGACTGAGAATATAAGTGGGAAGAATAATTGTCTTTTTCAATTTCAGCTACTTCATTGTATTTCTGCATCAATTGTTTTCTTTCTGCAGAATTCGTTCCTCTGGTTGCCAGTAAAGCTTTTCTTACCAAGTGGAAAATATCTTTTTTAGCTTTGGAAACTAATGTATTGAATTGTGAGATATACGTTTCAACTTCGGTATTCTGACCTTTAAGGTTTTCTACCAAAGGTAAGATAGATTGAATCAAATCTGCAATAGATTTCTGGTAGTTATCCCAGGCTGCTTTTTGCCCGGCCTTAGCCTTCTTTTTTGCTTCATCATCAATGGCATCCAATTCTTCAGCAGTAGCAATAACTTCTTCTTTTCCATCGATCTCGATAGAATAGTTCAGAATCCATTCTTTGAATTTTGCCAATCCGTCAAATTCTGCTTCCCATGCAAGACGCTCTTCATTTTTATATCTTTCGTGAGATCCTGAAGTAGAGTGTCCTTGGGGCTGGGTAACATCGATCACGTGCACCACCACCGGAATACTTTCTGTTCTTGCAAAATGCTCAGCTCTTGCATACGCATCCAATAATGCAGGATAATCCCAAGCTTTCACCTGGATGATCTCACATCCCTGTTGTTCACCTTCCTTTCTTTGGAAACCGCTTAACATCTCACTGATGTCAGCTTTTGCTCTCTGATTTTTTGTTGGAACTGAAATTCCGTATCCGTCATCCCAGATAGAAACGATCATGGGAACCTGAAGTGCACATGCTGCATTTAAAGTTTCCCAGAAATGGCCTTCTGCTGTAGAAGCATCACCAATGGTTCCGAAGGCAATTTCGTTACCTTCTCTGGAGAATTTTTCAGAACCTTCAAATTTTACACTTTTATAAATGGTAGAAGCCTGAGCCAATCCTAATAATCTTGGCATCTGACCTGCAGTAGGAGAAATATCGGAAGAAATATTCTTTTGCGCTGTAAGATCTTTCCAGCTTCCGTCTTCATTTAAACTTCTTGTTGCGAAATGCCCGTTCATCTGTCTTCCAGCTGAAGCCGGTTCTCTTTCCACGCTTGTATCTGCATACATCTGTGCAAAGAAACTTTCTACGGTCAAAGCATCGACTGCTAATGCAAAAGTCTGATCCCTGTAATATCCTGAACGGAAGTCTCCATTTCTGAAAACTTTCGCCATTGCCAGCTGAGGAAGTTCCTTACCATCCCCAAAAATTCCGAATTTAGCCTTTCCTGTGAGAACTTCTCTCCTTCCGAGATAAGACATTTCACGAGAGATCCTTCCTAACTTGTAATCTTCAAGTATCTGATTTTTAAAATCTTGAAAGGATATTTGCTGTGTTTCAATATAGGTTGTTTGCATAGCTAAGTATAAAAGTTTTTTATTCTTCAAGTATTTTGCTAATATACACTTTTTAAATTAATTTTAATTTTTAATAATCTTTATTAAAAATTTGATAATAAAAAAAATTGTGCTTTATTTTGAAAAAAATTGTAAAAGATGGAAAAAAAATCACCTCATATCCTTAATGCATCCAGCAATCTTTTAGGATTTTCATTGATTATTATTACTTCATTAAAAATCTCTAAAATCAGTCGCAATACCTATTTGGACGAATTTGCAGGACTGGCATGCCTGCTTTTTGCATGCAGCTGTTTCTTCTCATTCCTGGCAATCAGGACTAAAGAACAAAAGAGGGAAATTAAGTTTGAGACTATTGCGGATTATTTATTTTTAATCGCTTTATTTTGTATAGTTCTAGCTGTAGTTATTGTAACGGTAAAAATAATTTGATTTAAAATTTTCGCTCAATTACATAATCCAACATAATATGTAATGATTTTCTGGCGTCAGAATCCGGAAATTCATTCAGGAGGTCTTTCGCTTTCTGCTGAAAATCTTTCATCACCTTGATCGCATATTCTAACCCGCCTGAACTTTTAACAAACTCAATCAGTTCTTTTACTCTTTTGGGATTGTTATTATAACGTTTTATGGTATCAAAATAATATTTTCTATCCTTTTCACCGGCTATTTTCAGCGTATGGATCAAAGGAAGGGTCATTTTCTGCTCTTTAATATCAATTCCTACAGGTTTACCAATCACATTGGAGCTTAAGTAATCAAAAAGGTCATCTTTAATCTGGAAAGCCATTCCGGTATACGTTCCGAAATCCTGCATTTTTTTGGCAAGCGTTTCATCTGTACTGTTGGAAAGAACTCCAATCTCACAGCAGGCAGCAATTAATGTTGCTGTTTTCTGACGGATAATTTCATAATAAACATCTTCGGTGATGTCCAGTTTTCTGGCTTTTTCAAGCTGAAGAAGCTCTCCTTCAGACATCTCACGGATCGTTCTGGAAATCACACTGAGCAGATCATAATCTTTATGGTCGGTAGATAACAATACGGATTTTGACAACAGGTAATCCCCTACCAAAACCGCAATTTTATTTTTCCATAACGCATTAATCGAGAAAAAATTACGGCGTTTGAAACTTTCATCCACCACATCATCGTGTACCAGGGTAGCCGTGTGAATCAACTCGATCATAGACGCTCCACGGTATGTTTTTTCAGTAACGTCCCCTACCAGCTTGGCACAAAGAAATACAAACATCGGACGCATCTGTTTTCCTTTTGTGGTAACAATAAAACGGGTTACTTTATCCAATAAAGCTACTTTACTCTGCATTGATTCATAAAACTTCTGTTCGAAAAGTTTCATTTCATCATTGATCGGTCGTTTAATCTCTTCTACTGTATTTGCCACAATCTACAAATGCTGGGTGAATAATTATTAATTCTCACAAAGATAATTTTTTTCGCTCAATTTTAAGAGAAATTAATCTTTGAGTTTGTCTTTTGGAATAAAATAGAATGACGGCTTAGTACTTCCTAGTGGTGATTTGAATTTTTCTCCGGAGATATATATTCCTGTTTCATCTACGGCAACTCCCTCAATCTGCCCGATTGATATAGAGCTTCCCAGGTAATAATGCTTCGGTCTTTCTGTAAAAAAAATACCTGGTTCTGTCTCTGTAAAAATATCCAAAAAGACTTCCGTTTTCTTGGTATACCCTATCAGATATAATTTTTTATCAAAATAAGCAGCATCCGTTACCATAAAATTGGTTTTATAGGATTCTGTTTTTACTGCATCCTGCTTTTCGTACACTTCGGGATCGATCACATAATGTACCGTTGCCTTTGAGGCCCATTCCTTCGTAAAAAGGTGGATTTTCCCATGCGCATACACCATGGCTTCCGCATCGTAATCGGTGTTGAAATAATCGGATATATAATCCGTCTGTTCCGGATAATGGAATGGTATTTCTGTAAGCCCGCTGTTTTGTAAACTGTCATTTTTAAAAGGAACCTTAAAGATCTTCAGGTGTCTTCTGCTTCCGTCATTGTTTCCAAAGTCACCGATATAAAAATGCGTTCCGTCATTCGTCAGTGCTTCCCAGTCTGTATTTTTGGCCTCAACTTTTAAGGTATGCAGGACTTCTCCAGATGTTTTACTGATCTCAAATAATTCCGGAGTATTTCCGCTGTCGTTAAAGGTGTATAGTTTACCGTTAAACAGACTCAATCCGGAAGTTTCTTTTATGTTATCCTCTAAATAACTGACTCTGTATTTTTTTATTTTAAGGAAATCGGCCTGTTGCGAATAGGCGGATTGGCCGGCGATAAAGGCAACAATCAGAAAGATTTTTTTCATAGTGCAAAAATAGGATTTTCAGTTTACATCATAAAAGATGCGGGGGTTCCGGTAAAAGGTTGCGGAGTACGGGGCTGAGCTTTTGAGAATGGATAAAGGCGAATAAGCTAATTTACAAATTGATCTTTTAGTAATTTCTTCTATTGCCTTCCTCAGCCTTATTCTCTTTTTCGTTTACCTATCCCGGCTATTTTTCCACATTCGATGGGTAGCCATTCCCCTCCTCCAGAGGGGCGGCAAATCTTCGATTTGCCGGGGGTGGTTTAAATTCCACAGATTTCTCTGCTGGCACGAAGCGTTGAAAAAGATAACCTCATAAAACAGAAAAACGGGCTAAAAAGCCCGTTTTTCTCAATAGATTTTTATTAAAATTAACTTAGAAGTTAAGCAATTTTCTGTTCTTTTTGATCTTGCTGCTGCTCTTTCTTTTTAGCCTGCTTTGCAAAATACTCTTTTTGATATTGTCTCACCGTCTTTCCAGTTCCGTCATGTCTCCATCCCGGAGAATTGAAAATATAGTTGATTCTATCTGTAAATTTTAATCCGGGCTGCTTAAGGTCTTTCCAGATTTTTCTCCATTCATATAAAAGGACGGTATCCGGTTTGTTGTCCGGCATTTTTGGGTAAATCCCGTATTTAACCGGAACATTCGGGTCTTCTTTCTCAAAGGTTCCGAACAGTTTGTCCCAGATGATCAGGCACATCCCCATATTCTTATCCAGATATTTGATGTTACAAGCATGGTGTACACGGTGATGAGAAGGGGTGACCAGAATATGTTCCAAGAATCCCATACTTTTTACCGTCTGTGTATGCACCCATGTTCCATATACCTGTCCAAGGGCATAAACGACCATGATATGCCAGGGATTAAATCCTAAGAATGCCAACGGTGAAAAATATAAATATCTGTAAAGAGGCTGTAATACCGGGCTTCGAAACCCTGTAGTCAGATTAAAGAATTCAGAATTATGGTGGGTAATGTGAACGGCCCAGAATGCTCTGGAACGATGGTCCACATAATGTAATACATAGTAAGCAAAGTCTGTAATGACAAAGCAGATCAGCCAATACCAGATCGTAAAATCCCACGAGAACAGCCTATGGTGGTAAAAGAAAAACATCACCCCCATTGCAAAAGCTTTCATGATAAGGTCAAGACCAAAGTTCATCAATGCCAGATAAACATTCGTTGCAACGTCTTTCCCGCTATATAGTTTAGCCTCTGAAACGTGGCTATAAATCATTTCAGCTAAAATTACTGTCGCATGTAACGGAATAGCCCATGCATAAACACTTTCTAACCCGTCCTCATTCATAAAAAAATCCATCATCGCAAAATAATTTACGCAAAGGTAGGATTTTAAGCCCTTTTTTTAAGAAGATTTTAACTTTTTTTAAGGAAATTTTAATCTGAGTTTTTGTTCGCCAGCTGCCCGCATGCTGCATCAATATCACCGCCACGGCTTCTTCTTACCATTACGGTAATACCGGCATTTTCAAGCTGACGGATATAGTTTTCTTCTGCCTGCTTGTTGCATTGGTCATATTTACCATCCCCAATCGGATTATATTGAATAAGATTCACTTTAGAAGGAACCTGTCTGCAGTATTTGATCAAAGCTTTGATATCTTCATCCCCATCATTGATCCCTTTCCATACACAATATTCAAAAGTGATTACTGAACCTGTCTTTTGATACCAGTATTGAAGAGACTCCATAATATCCGTTAATGGAAATTTATCAGAGAAAGGCATAATTTCATTACGCTTTGATTCAATGGCAGAGTGAAGGGAGAGCGCCAGTTTTACACGAAGCTCGTCATCTGCAAGCATTTTGATCATCTTTGGAATTCCTGATGTAGAAACAGTAATTCTTCTTGGCGACATTCCAAGTCCTTCCGGCTGAGTGATTTTTTTGATGGCTTCCACTACATTTTTGTAGTTCATCATCGGCTCACCCATTCCCATGAATACGATATTGGAAAGAGGTCTGTCAAAATACATTTTGCTTTGGCTGTCAATAAGAGCTACCTGATCTACAATCTCTGCCACTTCCAGGTTTCTCATCCTTTTCAGTTTTGCTGTAGCACAGAATTCGCAGTTTAACGAGCAGCCTACCTGTGAGGATACACAGGCTGTAGTTCTTGTTTCTGTTGGAATAAGAACAGACTCCACCATCAGTCCGTCATGAAGTTTCACCCCGTTTTTGATGGTTCCGTCAGAACTTTTCTGAAGAAGATCTACGGAAACAGGGTTAATGGTATATTCTTCCGAAATTTTTTCACGAAGTGATTTGGAAAGATTCGTCATTTCGTCAATAGAATGGAGGTTTTTGCTCCATAGCCATTCATAGACCTGTTTCGCACGAAACGGTTTTTCTCCTAAAGAGACAAAGTAGTCTTTAAGCTGGTCCAGTGATAATGTACGGATATCTTTCATTGTAGGTTGTAGATTTTAGGCTTCAGGTCGCAGGTAACTCCTACCTGCAACCTATTACCTAATATCTTTTTATAGAATTAACATTGCGTCACCGTAAGAATAGAATTTATACTTTTCTTTCACGGCTTCTTCATAAGCATGCATTACGAAATCTCTTCCTGCAAATGCTGCAATCATCATAATCAATGTAGACTTTGGCGTGTGGAAGTTGGTAATCATTGAATTCGCTACTCCAAAATCGTGAGGCGGGTAAATGAATTTATTCGTCCAACCGTTGAAAGCAGAGATCTTTTTGTTTGAAGAAACAGAAGTTTCCAACGCTCTCATTGTGGTAGTACCTACTGCACATACTCTTCTGTGAGTTTCTACGGCTTTATTGATAATCGCTGCATTTTTTTCATCAATGATGATCTCTTCAGATTCCATTTTGTGCTTAGAAAGGTCTTCTACCTCAATCGGGTTGAAAGTTCCTAATCCAACGTGAAGCGTTACCTCAGCAAAATTGATTCCTTTGATCTCTAATCTCTTCATCAAATGCTTGGAGAAGTGAAGGCCTGCTGTAGGGGCAGCAACCGCTCCTTCTACTTTTGCATAGATGGTCTGGTATCTTTCAGCATCTTCCGGCTCTACCGCTCTTTTGATATATTTTGGAAGTGGAGTTTCTCCCAGTTCTTTTAATTTCGTTCTGAATTCGTCGTAAGAACCATCGAATAGGAATCTTAGCGTTCTTCCTCTTGAAGTTGTGTTATCGATAACTTCAGCTACCAAAGATTCATCCTCAGTAAAGAATAATTTGTTACCAATTCTGATTTTTCTTGCAGGATCTACCAAAACGTCCCAAACTCTGGTTTCTTTATCAAGTTCTCTTAATAAGAAAACTTCGATTTTGGCTCCTGTTTTTTCTTTATTTCCGTAAAGACGTGCAGGGAAAACCTTAGTATTGTTGAAGATAAACAAATCATCCTCATCAAAATAATCCACTACATCTTTGAATAATTTGTGCTCGATAGTTTGTGTTTTTCTATCAAGAACCATTAATCTAGCCTCATCTCTGTGCTCTGATGGGTGTTCTGCTAATAATTCCGCAGGAAGATCAAAATTAAAATCTGATGTTTTCATTTTTTAAATTACGGTTTAAAAATTATTGAAATTACAAGGTGTAATTTTCGGAGTGCAAATATACGACATTGAATACCCCTTTGTCAAGTATTATTTACAATCAAATGTAAAAGCGTGATTTTATGGGGAGTTTTAAGGCTTAAAAATATTATTTTTGAATACCTTAAAATTCAGCATGGAACCTATAAGTAAAATATATTTTATTGATAATCCGTATCCTGACGGTCATACCATTGAAACGTTCAACTGGAGCGGGCGGATTGATGAGTATGGATTTATCTGGTTTGATTTTCATTTAAAAACTGAAAATTATTACGCAAATGATGATCAAAACAACGAAGAAGAAAACGAAGATCTGCCTGATTGGAACTCCAAAATAGTATGGGGAAACTATCACACCTGTACTATATCATCAAATTATTGGGGTGAACAAAGAGGAATCAGAATTAACAGCCTGGATGAAGCACTGGATTTCGATGCTGTTGTTAAAAATGATCTTTTCAGTAACGACCTTCCGTCTGAACAACATTTCGATGATGATGATGTTGCCTTCAGTATTTATCTGCTGGGTCATGACAGCTGTGCAGGCCATAAGATACAATTTTCAAAAAGAGACAACAATCGATATGATATGACATGGACTGGTAAAATAGCATTGACCTACGCCGGGGATGATGAGTTTTCACATGATTTCAAGGCACAGATTTTCAATGTAGAGTTCGAAGGGTTTCATTATCCTAAAACCTGGTCACTGGAAAAAGCGACTGAAATATTCAAAGATAGACTTGCCAACTTTGAAGAGTATGAATTTGTGGATCTGAATCCTAAAAGTAACAAAAGGGAATATAAACTCGACAAATTAAAACAATAACAGTATAAAAATTAAAAATATAAAAATATTAATGATGAGCAAATATTCAATAGAAGCCTTTATCAACGAAACGAAAGAAAATCCGCAGCAAAGAGATTATTTTGAACTGGAAACCAAACATCTTTTAGAAATTAATCTTAACAACCAGTCTGTATGGACGAAAAGAGGCAGCATGGTAAGCTATGTAGGCAGTATCAACTTTGAAAGGCAGGGAATGCTGGCGGGAGGTATCGGTAATCTTTTGAAAAAAGCGATCAGCGGTGAAGGAAGCAAACTGATGAAAGCTGAAGGTACCGGAAAATTATATGTTGCAGATTCCGGAAAGAAAGTGCGTATCCTTTATCTGAATAATGAGTCAGTATGTGTGAACGGCAATGATGTGCTGGCCCATGAGCAGAGTATAAAAAGTGATATTACCATGCTTAAAAGTATTGCAGGAATGATGTCCGGCGGACTTTTCCAGGTGAAACTTTCAGGAACGGGGCATATTGCGATTACCACTCACGGAGATCCATTGACCTTACTGGTAACTCCTGATACGCCTGTTTTCACAGATCCTAATGCTACCGTTGCATGGTCCGGAAACCTCAGCCCGGAACTGAAAACCAATGTCTCTTTCAAAAGCCTTATCGGAAGAGGAAGCGGTGAAGAATTCCAGATGAAATTTTCAGGCAACGGATGGGTATTGATCCAGCCTTATGAAGAAGTTTATTTTATGGAGAAATAATCCCGTAAACCTCTATCTTTGAAGTAAGTAATTCATTGATCACATAAAGCTGCCAACCTATGAAAAATATACTGTCAGGATTTCTGTTAATGGTAATAAGTATGGCCTATCCACAGATACAGAAAGTGGAAAAAGTTATTGACTCCTCTGTAGAAAAAGATAATTTCAACGGATCTGTACTGGTGGCAAAAAACGGTAAAATTGAATTACTTACTTACAAAGGTCTGTCCAACAGGCATTATAACATTCCTTTTTCGGATGAAACCCGGTTCCCTATTTTCTCTCTTACCAAGACTTTTACTGCGGTACTGATCATGCAGCTTTATGAAAAAGGAAAAATCAATCTCGATGCTCCTATCGCAACTTATTATCCTGAATACAAAGGGGAAGCTGCAAAAAAGGCAACCATAAGGAACCTGCTTACCTACAGCAGCGGGAGGGAAAATAAAGACATCAGCTCACCGGAACTCATTCATCAGGCTTATGACAATACCATCTGGGGGCTGGACGATTTTATCTCTGTATTTCTTTCTGAAAAACTGGTTGATCAACCTGGTACAAAATTCAGCTATAACAATGGTGATTTTATTCTGCTGGGAAAGATCATTGAAAAAATATACAACAAGTCCTTTGAAGAAGTCCTCAAAGAACAGATCTTAATTCCTCTCAAAATGCAGGACACCGGATTTCTGCATCATAATGACATTATTACCAATCTCGATGAAGGCTATTCTGCTGACGAAACAGATCCATTTTCCCTTCATATGCCTACCAATACCTATATTGACAATTTTTATTCCGCCGGGGCCATGTACTCTACTCCTAAAGATCTACTCCTCTTTGACCAGGCGATATTCAATCATACCCTGATTTATAAAAGTACGCTGGAAACCATGATTACTCCTGATAAAAAACTTGAAGATACCGCTTTTGGCTTTTGGGTATATCCTAAAAAATTCGGCTCAGTAAATACATTGTTTGTAGAGCGCCAGGGAGAAGGATACGGGCACAGTGCCAATTGGGTGCATTTAGCCGATAAGGGACTTACCGTCATCATTCTTTCCAATACGAAAGCCATCAAATATTTGAATAAAATGAGAGAAAACGTGATTGCGGCTTATTACGGGCAGTAGTTTTTATTTGCTGGCGTTTATTATTTTGGAGCTGCCGGTCATTTTAGTTGCCAGTTCAATATTCATTTAAATATAACGTACCCCTCAATTTTAAAATTATTGTCAACCTCAATGAGTAGATCATCGCTTAACATTCTCCATTTCCAGCATTATTCTTAGCCGCCAACCATTACCTTTTTCGCTCTATTACTCTCTGATCCTTGAACTCGCAGCTCCCATTCTATCGCTGTTTGCAAAAGTTTTAATATATTTAGAAAAAAAATAGATGGACAATAGTACTTCCCGTAGAAACTTTCTAAAAACAGCAGCTTTGGCAAGCTTTGGGGCATTGGTTTTACCCAATTCTTTATTTGCCTATTCGAATGACTTTAAAACAGATAAAAAAGTACGTGTCGGCTTTATCGGTGTGGGGCTTCGTGGTCAGGAACATGTGAAATTACTGGCAAAACGAAATGATGTGGAAATTGTAGCTTTTGCAGATCCGGATAAAAGAATGCTTTCCACTTCTCAAAAAATATTAAAAGACAATAACAAAGCTGCTGCTCAGGAGTTTTCAAACGGCGAATATGATTATCGGAATCTTTTAAAATTAAAAACAATAGACGCTGTAGTGATTGCTACTCCGTGGGAATGGCATCTTACGCAGGGGGTGGAAGCAATGCGTGCCCGAAAAATTGTCGGCATGGAGGTTTCCGGTGCGATAAAATTGTCGGACTGCTGGGAATTTGTGAAAGTATACGAGGAAACGAAAGTTCCTATTTTCATGATGGAAAATGTATGTTACCGGAGAGATATTATGGCCATCCTGAATATGGTTCGTAAAGGAATGTTTGGAGAACTGGTTCATGGAAGAGGCGGCTATCAGCATGATTTGAGAGGTGTACTTTTCAATGACGGGGTAAACCCTTATAATTCCGGAGCCGAATTTGGAGAGAAGGGCTTCAGTGAGGCTAAATGGAGAACCGAACATTATGTAAAACGTAACGGAGAACTTTATCCTACCCATGGATTGGGCCCGGTGGCGATGATGATGGACATTAACAGAGGAAACCGCTTAACAAGACTTTCATCATTCTCCTCAAAATCTGTCGGGCTGCATAAATATATTGTTGAGCATCCCAAAGGAGGAGAAAACCATCCCAATGCCAAGGTAAAATTCAACCAGGGAGATATTGTCACGACGCAAATTGCCTGTGCCAACGGTGAAACGATCCTTTTAACCCATGACACCAGCTTACAGAGACCTTATGATTTAGGATTCCGTGTTCAGGGAACTGAGGGACTGTGGCAGGATTTCGGATGGGGAGAATTCAACCAGGGGCATATTTATTTTGAAAAAACAATGAACCATACCCACCGTTGGGATAATACGGAAAAATGGATGAAGGAATATGATCATCCGATGTGGAAAAAATTTGAAAGTACCGCTGCAGGGGCAGGACATGGCGGAATGGATTTCTTTGTCATGAATACCTTTATTGAATGTATCAAGCGAAATATAGAATTCCCAATGGATGTCTATGATCTTGCTTTATGGTACTCCATCACTCCGCTGAGCGAAGAATCGATTGCCAAAGGCGGCCAGGTTGTTGAGATTCCTGATTTCACCAACGGAAAATGGAAAACCCGTAAACCTGTATTTGGAATGACCGATGAGTTCTAAAAAAACACTTCTCATATTAGCAGGCGGATTAGGCAGTCGTTATAAAGGTCTTAAACAGGTAGATGGAATACTCGGTAACGGATCTCCGATTTTGGAGTATTCCATCTTTGACGCATTGGAAGCCGGCTTCCGGAAAGTGGTCATTATTGTGAACAGGCTTATTCCCCAAAGTTATATAGAACGGCTCAATACCATTTCAGAAACAAAAGGATTTGAACTGCATTGGGTATATCAGGAAATAGACAGTATTCGTATGTATGATCTTGACTATCCGGAGCGAAAGAAGCCATGGGGAACCGCCCATGCCGTTCTCTGTGCAAAGGACGCCGTACAGGAGCCTTTTGTCATGATCAATGCAGATGATTTTTACGGAAAAGAAGCTTACCCACTGGCTGCTGAAGAAATTGAACATCATCATATTACAGATTCGCGGTTCGGTATGGCCGCTTATCCGGTAAGCACTACTTTGAGCGGCAACGGAACGGTAGCCCGGGGAATCTGTACCTTAGACCCTGAAAATTATCTGGTCAAAGTGGAAGAACAAACCTCTATTCAGAGGGTAAATAATTCGATCATCTATACTGAAAACGGAAACCCTATAGAAATAGCACCCGACACGTTGGTATCAATGAATTTTTTTATTTTTCACCCCGTCATTTTCAGTGCTTTGGAAACCTATTTCCATGATTTTATAAAGTCCGGACCTTTGCCCAACCAGGAATTTTATATTCCTTCTGCCGTACAGAGGATGATAAGTGAAAAAAGAGTAAAAGTAATGGTAAAAGCTTCCCCTTCACAATGGATGGGGGTTACCTATGCGGATGACAAAAAGAATATTAAAGATTTTCTGACCTCAGAAATACAAAAGAACAGATACCCGGAAAATTTATGGAACTAAACGATATTGTGATTCAATTTATCGGCACAGATAACTACAGCCTGTCCCCTATTACTGACGGACTGATCAATACAACCTATCTTTTGGAAGATAAAGATCTCGGGAAAAAGTTTATCCTGCAAAAGATCAACAATCATGTTTTCAAACAGCCGGAGACCATCATCAATAATCATTTGATAATTAACGAAATTCTCAGGTCAAATAACTATCAATTTCAAATTATAGAGCCTGTCCCTTCTCTTGCCAATAAACTTCTGGTAAAAGATTCAGATAACCAGCCATGGCGCATGCTAAGTTTTGTAGAAAACAGCAGGACCTTTCTTACCGCTCCATCTTTACAGACGGCTTTTGAAGCAGCTAAAACCTTTAGTTATTTCCTTACCACCGTAAATACTGAAAAGCTGCCGCCCATTGAAGATACTCTTCCCAATTTCCTCAATTTTGAGAAAAGGATTGCAGATTATAAAAGCTCACTAAAAGATGCAGCCCCTCATTTAAGAGAAAATGCAAAGGCTGAAATAGAAATCACCAACCAGTTTCTGTCCTTACCTGATCAATGGATTGAAATGGAGAAAAGAAAGCAAATTCCCAAAAGAATCATCCATGCAGATGTAAAAATCAGCAATATCCTCTTCGATCAAAATCATCATCCGCTAGCTGTAATTGATCTGGATACCATGATGATTTCTACTCTTCTATATGATTTTGGAACGATGATCCAGTCCTATACCAATACAACACATGAAGATGATGGAAGTGCCCAAAACAATTTCAACCCTGAAATGTATAGGGCTGTAAAAGAAGGATTCCTATTCTATTTAAAGGAAAAACTGACCCCCGAAGAATCCGGTAATCTTGATTATGCCGCACAAGTCGCCATTTATATCCAGGAGCTTCGTTTTTTAACGGATTACCTGAATGGAAGTGTTTATTATTCTACGAAATATCCTGAACATAATCTGGACCGGACTAAAAATCAGCTGCAACTGTTGAAAGGGTTGAGAGAATATTTGGGAAGTGAGTAGTTTTTAGGTTCCTGTGATTCTTACTACATACTATATTTTTACAGCCTCACCCCTTTGACTCTCAACCTCACTCACTAAATAACCCGAAGCAGGCATCTCATCGCTCGCTCTCAACTCAGAAACGCCAGTATTCTTTTCCACTCTTCCAGTTTCTTTTCAAAGGAAACGGTATGAAGCGGGCTGGTAGACGGTAACAGGAAAACAGGCAATTTATAATCTTTTCCTAACAGTTTCTGTAGGTTTTTATAGGACTTTCCTCCATTACAGAAAATGGCTTTTACATTTGGGTGCTCTTCCACCAGCTCAGCGATCTGATTCGCTTCTTCATTTCTGATTTCAGAATCCAGGCTTCCTTTTCTTTCGCAGGAATCAATGACATCCCAGAGAGCGATATGATGCTTCTTTAAAGTTTTAATTTTCTCAGCATAATTATCAGTAAATTCCTCGTTCAGCAATTCAAAAATGATTTTCCAGAATTTGTTTTGCGGATGGGCATAATATTGCTGTTTTTCCAATGATTTCACTCCAGGAATGGATCCTAAAATTAAAATTTCAGATTGAGCATCAATAATCGGAGAAAATGAGGAAATACGGTTTTGCATCTTCAAAGATATCAATTTTATTTCTCGCTGATTATGCAGATTTAAACTATTTCCTATTTAACCTGCGTTCAGTAAAGGAAATTAAAATTCAGGCTATTGGAAGCTGGAAGCTGGGAGCTTGAAGAAGGAAGCTATTGAGGTTGTAAAGAATAGTTTTTCCATATTTTCATCTTTTTTAAAACAATAATATTCTTGATTTATGGTAACCTCTATAAATATTAAGGCTAACAGTAACTTCCGGCCTCCCTCTTCCAGCTTAAGCTGATTACAATAGAAAACTATTATCTTAAACTCAGGTTATCTAGGTTTTGGCTAAAGCCATTGAAATTGTTCTGTCATAAAAAAACGGGCTAAAGCCCGTTTCTATTGATATTTAATTCTTATAATCTTATAAGGTTTCTTTCAACCAGTCAAAGAATTCTCTCTGCCATACCAATCCGTTTTGCGGATGAAGTACCCAGTGATTCTCATTCGGGAAGTAAACCAGTTTAGATTTCAATCCTCTTAGTTTCGCTGCCTGGAAAGCTTCCTGTCCCTGCTCGTAAGGTACACGGAAATCGATTCCTCCCTGAACGATCATGATCGGTTTATTCCATTTTTCTACAAAATTACTTGGGTTGAAGTCTGTATAGGCTTTTGGAAGCGGTTTTTCCCATGGTGAACCAAGATCCCAGTTCGCAAACCAAAGCTCTTCCGTAGTCAGATACCAGGATTTCATGTCAAATAATCCATCATGGGCGATAAATGTTTTGAATCTGTTCTCATGGATTCCGGCCAGCATAAATACACTGTATCCTCCGTAGCTTGCTCCTACTGCCGCTACTCTGTCTCCATCTACGTAAGGTAATGTTTTCGCATAGTCTGTTGCAGCCAGATAATCTCTCATCGGCTGTCCGCCCCAGTCTTTGGAAATGTCTTCATTCCATTTTGTTCCCCAGCCCGGCATTCCCCTTCTGTTGGGTGCTACTACGATATAATCATTTGCCGTCATTAAAGCAAAATTCCATCTCACACTGAAATATTGTGTCAATGCAGACTGCGGACCTCCCTGGCAGTATACCAATGTCGGATATTTTTTATTCGGATCAAAGTTGGGTGGATAGTGGAACCATACTCCCATTTCCTTACCATCCGAAGTTTTCACCATTTTAAGTTCAGATTTCCCCTGAGCTAATTTTGCGTAGGTCTCTTTATTAGCTTCAGTAACCTGTTTCATTTCTCCGTTCTTAAGATTTACAGAGAAGATTTCCGTTGCATGGTTAACGTCTGTTCTACCGACCAACAATGACGTTTTGTTGTCTGTAAAGATTTCGTTAACGTCAAAATCCCCTTTTGTAATCTGCTGTACCTTTGCCGATTTAGGATCTAATGAGAAAAGCTGTTTGGTCCCTCTGTGGGCAGCAGTAAAATAGATTGTTTTTGAATCCCCGCTCCAAAGGACATCTCCTGAAACGCTGTCATCCCAACCCGCAGTAAGATTGGTGGTCTTACCTGACTTCCAATCCATGACCTTTACATTATTTTTATCAGCTTCATATCCATCTCTGGCCATACTCTGCCAGAGTAAAGATTTTCCATCCGGGCTGAACTTAGGATTAACATCATACCCTTTATTCGATTCTGTAAGGTTTTTAGTAGTTCCTGAAGCAAAATCATAGGCAAAAATATCGGTATTGGTACTGGTGGCATATTCTTTACCGCTTTTAGGTTTTGTAACGTATAAAAGCTGTGAAGAATCCGGGCTCCAGATAAAGTCTTCAGCCCCTCCGAAAGGTCTCTGAGGAGAATCCCATGTTTTTCCTTCCAACAGATCTTTGGCACCGTCTATTTTATCAGAAATATTCACAACGAATACATGGTTATATTTCCCTTCATTAAAGTAATCCCAGTGTCTGTGGTTCAGATCTGTATACACTTGAGCGGTCGTTTTCGGAGTATCGCTGTATTTATCTTTCCCCATTAATTTTTCTACCAAAACCTGCTTACTGAAAGCGATTTTTTTCCCGTCCGGAGAAATAACGATGTTATCGGCCTCACCGATGGTATAAAATTCGGCCCAGGTTTTTCCGGCATCTTTTGAAAGATAGATTTTATCGCCTTCCTGAGCGTAGATTCCGTTTTTATCCCATTGAATCAGGGCTTTTTTACCGAAATCAATTTTAGAAGACTGGCTATTAAGAACATTCAGAAAATAGTTCTCATTTTTGGTTTTTTCTGTTTTCAGATCTACCTGTCCCAATTTATAAATAAGGGAGGACTGATCCGGTGAAACTGCCTGTACTCCTACTTTTTTCAAAGTCCAAAGAATTTCAGGCGTCATTACTTGTTGTGCATTCATTAAAAACGGAGCTGCCAGAGCCAGCAGGCTGTACTTAAGTTTCATATGATATTCATTTTTTAGCGGATCTATGGAATCATAAAGATTTCATACCTTCCTTTTATTAAATTCAAAGATTGCCAAAGTTAATATTTAAAATAAAAATGACCGAAAGAATTAACAATAAAGTTGGAAATAACGTGAATTTGAAAAAGCAATCAGGCAAACTTGCAAATTCATCAATAAGCTTATTGGCCCTTATCCATTCTCAGGCTCATCATCTCTCAGGCCATCAAACTTTCTAACAAAAAAGTCCGCCGGTGTAACACCAACGGACTTCTTTTTCATTATATGTTTAATCAGTTAATCTCCATCTGAGAACATTGAGTTCGCCAGAGAGGTGACAATCGACAACAGGATACTAAAGATAAATGCCCACCAGAAGCCATCTACGACCATACTGTCTATAAAGTAATCTGCAATCAGAATGATCGCCGCATTGATCACCAGCGCGAAAAAGCCTAAGGTGATAATAGTTAACGGAAGGCCGAACAGACTTAAAATAGGTTTAACAAATATGTTTAAAACCCCAAGTACAATGGCAAAAATAATGGCTGTGGAGAATCCTTCAAAGTGTACTCCCGGTAAAATTTTAGTTAAAAGGTAGGCAACTATCGCCGTTACAAACAATCGGATAATTAAGTTCATATTGCTATTTTTTAATGTTTATGGGGGTTGTGGAGCAAAAGCCATTCCATTCCGATAAAAAAGATTCAATAAAACCCTTTGTTTAAAGAATATTTTTGGTTCTTTCCCACTTCAGGCCCGCTATTTTATTTTCATCATCGTCACCAATGATGTCGCCACATGACTTTCCGAATCCGAGCCTTCATGCTGAACATAAATTTCGGTTCTGATCACACTGATTTTAGTACCGCCTTTGATAACATAGGATTTTGAAACCAGGAAATCTCCCATTGCCGGACGCAGATAATTTACTTTCAGCTCAATGGTGACCACATAACAGTCTTCTTCATAATGGCTCACGGCTGCATATCCTGAGGAAACATCCACTAAAGAAGCAATCATGGCTCCATTGAACATTCCCGCTTTTCTGGTCATTATTTCCATTTTGGGAATCTTTATAGACACAAAATCAGTTTCCACTTCCAGCAGGTCTGCTTTATAGAATTTTAATGTTTCCGAACGGCTGAAACTGTCTGTGATGAGTTTTCTTTTCTCTGGGGTCATGAATTTTATTTTTAAACAAAGGTAAGAGCTATGAGGTTTCTATCACTATTATATTTAAAAATTTTCATCAAAAGGAGCCGTTTCAAAATGGTTGAAAACGACTCTTTCTTTGAGTTTTTAAACCCTATTTAAACTAACAATAACTTTTTCGGATTCATCCGATGGCTTCAGCTCATAATCTTCTTTGATCATATCAGCCGCTTTTTCACCAATCATCATCGTGGGTGCATTGGTATTTCCGGAAACCACATCCGGCATGATGGAAGCATCTGCGACCCGGAGCCCTTTGATCCCATACACTTTAAGTCTCGGATCCACAACAGAAAGGCGGTCTATTCCCATTTTACAGGTTCCTGTCATATGATGATAGGTGGAACATGATTTTTTAATATAATCGATCACTTCATCTTTGGTTTTCCCTTCTCCCGGATAGATTTCGCCGTCATTCCATTCTTTCATCGCTTCTGTTTTTCCCATTTCACGACAGATCTCAACACACCTGTACAAGGCTTCCAGATCAGATTCTTCAGAAAGGTACCTTGGATTGATTTCTAAGGGGGAAGAAGGGTCTGAGGAAGTCAGCTTAATATATCCTCTGCTTGCAGGTCTGATAAAACCGGCACAGAAAGTAAAGGCATTTTCCGGCCCTGTGAATCCGGGACTGTAATAAGGAAGTCCCATAAACAAAGGCTGCAGGTCAGGAAAAACCATTTCTTCTTTGCTTTTCCAGAATAATTGGGCTTCCAGCAAATTGGCTTCCGGAGCAGGAATTTCCTTTTTAGCTCTAAAAATAACACTCGTCAAAAGATGATCCTGAAGGTTTTTGCCTACTCCTTTCAAGTCTTTTATTACAGCAATCCCCAAAGATTCCAGTTCTTCCTGATCTCCGATTCCGGAAACCATCAGAAGTTTGGCAGATTCTATCGTGCCACAGGATACGATCACTTCTTTTCCGGCTCTCGCTGCCTGTAATTCCCCATTTTTCATGTACTGAACCCCGACACACCGGTTACCTTCAAAAATTAATTTTTGAGCCAGGGCATCTGTTTGGATCTCTAAATTGGCCCGTGATTTCACCGGATCTAAAAAAGCCTTTGCCGTAGAGCATCTTTTTCCATCTTTCCCCACACTAAGATGATTAAGACCGGCTCCCCAGATTTCTTTGTTAAAATCATCAGTCAGGGGATATCCTAATTCTTTACAGGCTTCAATAGCACTTATGGAAATAGAGTTCGGACGCTTGATACGGCTTACGAAAAGCGGTCCTTCTCCTCCGTGAATATCGCTTTCTCCCTCCTCATGGGTTTCAGATTTTTTAAAATAAGGTAAGACACTTTCCCAGTCCCAGCCCACACATCCGCTATAAGCCCAGTGATCATAATCCTGCTGATGCCCTCTGATGTAGATCATTCCATTGATGGAACTTGAGCCTCCCAACGTTTTACCGCGGGGCCAATACCGGGTATTGCCGCCAGCATTTTCCTGGGCAACGGTATGGTAAGCCCAGTCTCTTTCGGTATTCCATATGGCGGGCCACCCTGCCTGTTCCTGTACTTCATTTACCTTATCATCCGGTCCTGCTTCCAGCAGGAGCACGTTTATATTTTCATTTTCGCTTAATCTGTTGGCTATGACAGCTCCTGCTGAGCCGGATCCAACAATGATAAAATCGTATTTCATAAGTCTTAATTTGTTTTTTGTTTTTTAATGCTGATCACTTTAGGAACGGTCACTGATTTCAGCCCTTCAATCCCGAATTCAACGCCATAGCCGGACTGTTTTGCCCCTCCGAATGGGACGAAAGGATGAATAGCGCCATGCTGGTTGATCCATACTGTTCCGGCTTCCAACTGTCCGGCCACTTTCTGTGCCAGATCAAGATCATCACTCCACACCGAAGCTCCCAACCCATTTTCCGAAGCATTGGCTTTTTCAATGGCTTCTTCCAATGTTTTATAGGTAATGACCGGTAAGACAGGTCCAAACTGCTCTTCATCGACTATTCTATCGCCATTATCAACGTTTACGACAAGGGTCACAGGAATAAAATATCCTTCCAGATCAGGTTTCTGGCCTTTAAAAATAAAATCGGCTCCTATCTTTTCGGAATCAAGGATCAGATCCTGAATTTTATCG
The DNA here is from genome assembly GCF_022869225.1 of Chryseobacterium sp. Classification (NCBI taxonomy): domain Bacteria; kingdom Pseudomonadati; phylum Bacteroidota; class Flavobacteriia; order Flavobacteriales; family Weeksellaceae; genus Chryseobacterium; species Chryseobacterium sp. The sequence goes on from NZ_JALIHL010000001.1 coordinate 572,019, forward strand.
TACTGCATTTTATTTTGTATCGGGCCCAGCACACTGGCTTCATCAGCCCCGTTCCCCATTGGGACATGAGAAGAATATTCTGCTAAAGCCCGAACTGTTTTTTCATAATCATCTTCATGTACATACAGCCTTTTTAAACAGGCACAGGTCTGTCCTATATTCAGAAAAGCTCCCCAAAAAATAGTCTCAATATGGCTGGCTATATCAAGACCCGGTAAAATAATTCCGGCATCATTACCTCCGCATTCCAACGTTAACCGGGCCATATTATGAGCAGAAGCTTCAATTACTTTTTTTCCGGTAGCAATAGATCCTGTAAACATAATCTTTCCGATTTCCGGGTGGGCAGTGAGATAGGCTCCCACCTCGCCTCTTCCGGTGACCACCTGTAATACCTCTTCCGGAAGTACGGAATTGATTACTTTTATCATTTCCAGGCTGCAGTACGTTGTATATTCTGACGGTTTTATAATGACCGCATTCCCCATTCTGAGCGACGGAATGATCTGCCAGATGGCAATCATAAGAGGCCAGTTCCAGGGAGCAATAGCAGCCACCACGCCAATCGGATTTCTGTACAGGATATCTTTTCGTGTTTCATCTTCAAAAACACTTTAAGACGGCGTTTGGCCGGCAGTCAAAAGGCCACGGTTCCCAATCCTGTATTCTTCACCCGGCTGCAGCTGAGAAAATCTTCAAACGGTACCGGAAAACCGATAAATCCACAAATTTAACAGATTGCTTTTTATATCAATTTATTTACACAATGGCATGTAACATCGCCGAAAAAATGAGTGATTATAGCCCGATTACATTCTTCGTGAAATCACTTAATAAAGATTTAATACTCTATTCAAAAATAAATATCCATCTTTGCAGCCTTAAAATCAAAAACGCTAGTTTATTTCATGAGCATTATTTTCAAAAAGCGACTGCTTATAGCGCTTGTCTTACCAACGGCCGCCTTATATTACGGGCAGAGTACGAAGGATTCATTAGAAAAATCCAAATCCATTGATGAGGTGATGTTAGTGGGAAGAAACCTTTCCCAGACCGCCAAAGAAAGAAAAACCCCTGTTGCAGTGTCCAACATAAAGGCAGCTGAAATCCAGGAGAAATTGGGAAATAGGGAATTTCCCGAAATTATGAAGTCCACCCCATCCGTGTACGTTACCAAAGTAGGTGGTGGATTTGGAGACAGCAGAATTAATATGAGAGGTTTTGATGGAGCCAACATTGCGGTAATCATCAACGGGCAGCCTGTCAACGATATGCAGGGAGGTACTGTGTATTGGTCTAACTGGACCGGGTTGGCAGACATTGCAAGCTCCATTCAGATTCAGAGAGGTTTGGGAGCATCTAAATTTGTAGTTCCGTCTGTAGGGGGGACCATCAATATTGTAACCAAAGCTACCGATTCTGAGCAAAAAGCAATGATCAAAGGAGAACTAGGGAACGACAATTACTCCAGACTATCAGCCATGTACTCTTCAGGGTTAAAAAACAAATGGGGAACAACTGTATTACTCTCCCGTTGGCAGGGTGACGGTTACATTAATGGAACTAAGGGGGAAGGTTATTCCTGGTTTTTCTCTACAGGATTTAAGCCGAATGAAAAACATGCATTCAATTTAATTGCAACCGGTGCGCCGCAGGTACACGATACAAGAAGATCTTCTGCAACCGGAGCGAATGTGGCAACCCTGCGCCAGTTTGGTACGTACGGAAGAAGATACAATCCACAAACAGGAATGCTGAACGGTTCTGAATTCAATTTAGCTCCAAACTTCTATCATAAACCTATTGCATCACTTAACTGGGACTGGAATATTAATGATAACCTGAAACTATCCACCGTTGTTTATGGTTCTTGGGGACGTGGCGGTGGCGGTACCGGACTTAACGGTTCCATTAAAAACGCTAAAGGAGATGTTATGAATTTCATGAACTACGGCCCGGGCGGAGACGGCACCATCAATTGGGATATGATTTCCCGCTATAACAGAGGTGGCATGGTAACAGATTATAATGGAAATTCTTTCCAAAAATCAACCTTTACGGCACCTGCAGGATCTCCTGCCGATTATAACGGACAGTATGTAACGACTTTAAACGGCACCAGCGGTATCATAAGAAAACAGAGTATTAACGCTCATGACTGGTATGGAGCCATCGCAGATCTTAATTACAAAAAAAATAACTGGACTTTTAACGGAGGTATCGACCTTAAAACATACAAAGGGGCTCTTTATGACATCGTTACCGATATGCTGGGATCTGATGCATTATTTGTTCCTGGTACAGCGAATGCTCCAAAGGGTTATTATGTAGATCGCACAGTAAAACCGGAGCCATTTACCAAGCTTAATAATGCTCAGAAAATATCGATCTACAATGAAGGGTTAGTAAAATGGGCTGGAATATATGGAATGGTGGAATATAGCTCCGAAAAATTGAGTGCATCCGTTCAGGGATCAGTTTCCGAACAATATTACAAAAGAAGAGACTATATGTTGTATACTCCCGGAAATCAGGAAACCAAATGGTATCACAAAACAGGTTATATTGTAAAAGGAGGAGCCAACTATAACATAGACGAGCATCATAATGTATTTTTCAATACAGGAGTTATTTCAAGACAGCCATTATTCAATGCTTTATTCCCATCCAACCAAAACATATACAACGATGCAAAGAATGAGAGAATCTTCTCTCTGGAGCTAGGCTACGGTTTCAAATCGCGTCATGTGGATATTAATATCAACGCTTATAGAACGCAATGGGATGACAGATTCATTTCAAGAACATTCAATGCTACTCCTGCAGATGTTGCCAACTTCTCTCAATTAAAACTTGGAAACGCTTATTTCTACAATGCTCTGAATGTTGGACAGCTTCACCAGGGGGTTGAGCTGGAAGCGAAAGCAAGACCTCTTGCTAATCTTAGGCTTAGAGGAATGGTATCGTTAGGTAACTGGAAGTACAAAGGAAATGCAAATTTCAACATCATTGATGTTCAAAACAATCAGGAAGTCTCCGGAGCAACGGGGACGATCAATATTAAAGATCTGAAGGTTGGAGATGCTGCACAAACAACAGCGAGCATTGGGGCTGACTATAATATTACCAAAGCTTTCAGTATTGATGCCAACTGGGAATATTATGATAAGCTGTATGCGCAGTTCAACCCGATCAACTTCCTTACTGAAGCAGCCAGAGAAAAAGGGATCGTAAAATTACCAAGCTATCATTTATTTGATTTAGGTGCTACTTACAAATTTACGATTGACCAGAAAAAATCTTTAACATTGAGGGCTAACGTGTACAACTTATTCAATAAATATTATATTTCTGAACTAAGCTCCAATATTTTCACAAGTGATAAAATTGCCAATGGTCCGGATGCCGGGAAAACATACCAGGAAGCAGGCAGAGTTTATCAGGGGATCGCTGACGGGAATACAGGATTCCTGGGCTTTGGAAGAACCTGGTCTATTGCAGCCACTTTAAGATTCTAATAAAATAGCATACCAATAATGAATCAGTTAAACCCGCCGGACCGGCGGGTTTTCCAATGTGTATCCAATCCGTAAATTTACGTCCATGTATGGTATTCTTACAGATCATCTTTTTGGTCGTGAATGCTTATTGCTCAAGCTATTCTCCTTTTACAGAATCGGGATAACTCATATTACTCCCCTTTTTTAAACTCTTCTTGTGATGCAGGCCCTTCTATCAAAAAATAGTAGTTGTTGCCACATTGCGGGTACATCCGCTGCAGGGGAAAATCAAAGATTTCCATGACACGTAAGGTTTCTTTATACGGGCAAAGTCTGAAACTTAAATACCTTAAGTCTATAAAACCTCTTGTGGTTAATGCTTAGCCACTAATACACGAATGATTTTGGATGTGTTTAATCCCGCGCTGATCTGGCGGATGCGGGTCTTCTCTCGCAAATTATGCAGATTTTTGTAGTTTAAGCCATTAGGTAAGCAATACCTGAAAGTCATCCGGCAAAGTTAAAACGCCTTCTGCGAGTCCTTCCGGATGGGTGCTGAACCCTTTCAGCTTTGAAGTCTTTCCTTTTAAAACAAGGTCTAAAAGCTGCTTATCTGATAATTTTTTACCGAAAATTTCAAAAGTAATTTTAAAGCCACAGTTTTTGAAATCGGAGCATCCTACAGCTGTTTTTCCTTTGATCAGGTTGTGTTCTTTACATTTCGGACATTTCGTTTCTTCCCAGGACTGAAGTTCTTTTTTCTGTGCGGGTTCTCTTTTTTTCTTTTCCTTCACTTCTTCTTTTACTTCTTCCTGCAGCGTAATCACTTTTCCTTTTCCATACACTACCTTCTCCGTAAGTTCTGTAACCATCTGGATCAGTTCTTCCTTGAAAAGATTGGCTTCATACTCGCCTTTTTCAATCTTACGGAGTTTGGATTCCCACTCACCGGTCAGTTCCGGACTTTTTAACAACTCGTCTTCGATGGTATCGATCAGCTGAATTCCGGTTTGAGTAGCGATCAGATTTTTTCTTTTCTTTTCTATATATTTTCTTTTGAAAAGGGTTTCGATGATGTTGGCACGGGTGGATGGTCTTCCGATCCCGTTGTTCTTCAGCATCTCACGCAGTTCTTCATCTTCTACCTGTTTTCCGGCCGTTTCCATGGCTCTCAGCAATGTTGCTTCGGTATAAGGCTTCGGAGGAGTGGTTTTCCCCTGGTGAATCATCGGATCGTGTGGTCCGGTTTCTCCTACAATAAATTCAGGGATCGTTTGTTCTTCCTCTTTTTCTTTTTCCTTATCGGTGGTTTCTTCTTTGGGTTCTTTGGCATAAACTGCTCTCCATCCCGCTTCGAGAACCTGTCTTCCGCTGGTTTTAAAAGGAATGGTTCCTACTTTTCCTTCCACCAAAGTATTTGAAATCTTACATTCCGGATAGAAAACCGCGATAAAACGTTTGGCGATCAGATCATAAACCAGCTTTTCTTCCCTGCTCAGGTTTTGAGAAGGGGGAACTTCTGTAGGAATGATCGCATGGTGATCTGTTACTTTGGTATCATCAAAAACCGCTTTTGATTTTGGAATCGGAGCTTCCAGCAATGGAGCAATCAGGTCCTGATAAGGATACATCTTTTGAAGAATACCGGCTATTTTCGGATATAAACTATCTGATAAATAGGTGGTATCAACACGCGGATAGGTTACGTGCTTCTTTTCATAAAGACTTTGGACATAATTCAACGTATTTTCCGCTGAATATCCATATTTTTTATTGGCTTCTACCTGAAGTCCGGTCAGGTCAAAAAGTCGTGGATTTTTTTCTTTTCCTTCTTTAATTTCGAAAGAAACGATCTCAAATGGGTTTACTTTAAGGTATTCCAGTCCTTTTTCTGCCCGTTCTAATGTTTTTAAACGATCGATCGCAGCATTGAAAATGACATCGCGGTATTTAGTTTTCAGTTCCCAGTATTCTTCTGTGGTAAAGGCATCAATTTCTTTCTGACGCTGAACCAGCATCGCCAATGTCGGGGTTTGTACCCTGCCAATGGAAAGAACGGCCTTATTTCCGCCAAATTTCTTCGTAAAAAGTCTCGTGGCATTGATTCCCAGTAACCAATCCCCGATGGCTCTGGCATTTCCGGCCAGGTAAAGATTTTTGTAATCTTCTGCCGGTTTTAAACTTGCAAAACCCTCTTTGATGGCTTCTTCCGTCAATGATGAAATCCATAAACGCTGAACCGGTTTGTTGCATTTTGCTTTCTGCAATACCCAACGCTGGATCAGTTCTCCTTCCTGCCCGGCATCCCCGCAGTTAATCACCTCATCGCATTCTTCAACCAGTCTTTCAATTACTTTAAACTGAGTTTCAACCCCTTTATTCGGAATCAGTTTGATCCCAAAACTACTGGGAATAATCGGCAGTAAAAATAAATTCCATGATTTATACTGAGGACCGTAATCGTGAGGTTCTTTCAGGGTACAAAGATGTCCGAACGTCCATGTCACACAATAGCCGTTTCCTTCCATATAGCCCTGTTTAGGCGTGGTAGCGCCCAATACTTTAGCAATATCTCTGGCAACACTGGGTTTTTCGGCAATACATAATTTCATGAACTCGGGTTTATTGTAGGGGTGCAAAAATCGGGAATTTTTTTGACTTTAGCTAATTTAGTTGAGAGTTGACAGTTCATAGTTGAGCGTTAAAGACTGTAAAAGCCTCTGCTAATTACCTTATTAAAAAAAGGGGTGAATTTTTAGCAATGCTTTATTTTCCAGCCACTCATACGCTAATGAAAGGATTCGTGTATGAGCGGCTAAAAATATGAAAACAAAAGAGATCATCTCACTTTGAGACAACCTCTTCATCACCAGTAGTAATGAAACTAAGTGCATTATTTCTTTTTCACATCAGCAATAGCTTCTGAGATTCCTCCGCCTGCGGTTTCAAAGAAGGCAGGGCCGGCCAGCAGGTATACTTTTTCTAATTTTTTTGTGGTGGACAGTTTGTGTTCATTCAGGTAATTTTCAGAACGGTTGGCATGGATGATTCCTCTTACTACATTTCCGGCTACCAAAGCGGTTGGAGAATCTATTCCGGCATCTTTCAGGTCGCTGGCAAAGGCAAAATTGGTAACGCCTAATCTCATGGCTTCACGGGCTGCCACTTCACCTACGGAAGTCATTAAATCTGGAGTGAATTTGTTACGGTCACCCAATCCGATCAGTAATAATTTCTTTGCTGACATAGATCCGGCAGGTGGCATAATTAAAAGGGTTTCTAAAGAATGTCCCTGAAACTGCCCTGTTTTTCTGAGGTTGGTCAGTTCTCCTTTTAAAGCTTCATCAAGATGAACCAATCCGTTCAGATTGGCCGGTAAAGCCTGAGCACTGAAGATGTCTCCTTCCGTATATTCGAAAACACAGGCTACCTGAAGCTGGGCATCAGCAGACGATGGCCCCTGTACCAATCCTATCATGGAAATTCCATCTACAGAACCCCAGTTTTTGGAAGTTCCGATAGCTGCTGTTTTTGCAGCTGTAGTCGTTGTTGTTTGTGCAAGGTTTAACGTAGAGAATGCTAAAGCTGAGATTATAAATGATTGGGTGAATATATTTTTCATAATGTAGAAGATTTTTTAAACGGTTAATTATGGTAAATCTAAATTACAGAAGATAAGAACGGCCGGCATTGATCTATCTTAATAAATACCAAAACATTCAACTTTTCCAAAATATTTCACATCCTGATGTAAAAGCTAACCCCAGACACAGCATTGACTTTCCGGTGTAAGGCCGCGAAGAAAAAAGATTTACACAATTCTCAAAAATTTCAAATTATTTTACTTTTTTGTCAACATCAGTTTTATTATATTTTCAACAAAAACGGCATCAAAAAGGATATCTCATCAATATACAACTGTAAAACAGCAACCCAACAAAACTTACAACACTTTGATTTAAAATAACTTAAATCATTAACAATAAATTAATATTTAAAAAGTCTACTTTTTTAGTGGACTAAATAAAATTATATTATATATTTGCAAACGTATTCAGGAAATAAAATAAAATGAAGGCCGGATTAAAAAATAATTCAATCAAGAAACATAGCATCAAAAATATGATGATGTGGATCTGTATGCCTATACATCAGGAATATTGTGGATGACCTTACTTTTATATGACATATTTTTTAAAGGCTCTACAACGTTGTAGAGCCTTTTTTATTAACAACAACTTAAAAACATAATAAATGAGCAATTCTAAAAACAGATGGTTGGTTCCGTTGGCGTTTACCAACATTTATGTGATATGGGGAATTACGTTTTTAGCTATTTCATTTGGCTTGAAAGGTTTTCCACCGTTTATTCTTTCCGGATTGAGATTTCTGGTTGCAGGAATTCTGATGATTGGCTATCTGCTGGCCAAAGGAGAAAAAGCGAATTCTATGATCAACTGGAAAAAGAATGCAATCACCGGAATCCTTATCCTTACCGGGGGAACCGGTCTTGTTGCCTGGGGAGAACAGTATGTGACCGCCTCTGAAGCAGCCATTTCTATTGCTACCGGTCCGTTTTGGTTTATTGCTATTGACAGAAAAAACTGGAAATATTATTTTTCAGATAAATTTATCCCGATAGGTTTGGCCATCGGTTTTGCAGGACTGGTATTATTCTTACAGGGAAGTGTCTATTCAAATCATGCGGTAGCTGACAGCCAGCTCCGAATTACAGCATTTGTGGTACTGGGATTAAGCTCTGTTGCCTGGGTGCTGGGATCTTTGTATTCAAAGAAAAATCCGGCTTCGCAATCCACTTTTATGAATATTGCACAACAGCTTATAGTAGCGGGATTCGCCTCTTTTCTAATCTCCTTTTTCAGAAAAGAATGGACCGGTTTTTCCGTTTCAGCCATCCCGTTATCAGCATGGCTGGGGGTTCTGTTTTTGATTTTCTTTGGATCTATAATCGCTTATTTGTCGTACATTTGGCTCTTGTCTGTGAAACCCGCTGCTTTGGTAAGCACCCATACTTACATTAACCCTATCGTTACCGTTATTGCAGGATGGATTGTTGCCAATCAAAGTATCAATGGAAGTCAGCTGTACGGTTTATCCGTCATATTATTGGGAGTACTTCTGACCAATGTCACCAAGTATTTTAAACTTTCAAAGCGGTCAAAGGTAAAGATCAGGAGAGTGAGAAGATTTTTTAACAAAGCAGGCAGACGGTACCAGCCTATTTAAACAGTATACAACATCAGAATGATAGAAATCAGAAACATATCAAAAACATTCCATCAGAAGAAACAGTCCTTTAAAGCACTGGATCGTGTGAGCCTCAGTATTGAGAAAGGAGATATTGTAGGAATCATCGGGTTTTCCGGAGCCGGAAAAAGCACCCTGATCCGTACGGTCAATCTACTGGAAAGACCGGATGAAGGACAGATTATCATTAATGGAAAAGATTTCACCCAACTCAATTCAAAGCAACTGGCGGAAGAACGTAAAAAAATAGGGATGATCTTCCAGCATTTCAACCTGCTTTCTTCAAGGACGGTTTTTGATAATGTATCGCTTCCTTTGGAGCTGGATCACACGAGTAAAGACCAAATCAATAAAAAGGTAAATGAGCTCCTGAAAATCGTAGGCCTTGAAGATAAAGCCAATGATTATCCAAGAAGCCTTTCAGGAGGCCAGAAACAAAGAGTAGCGATTGCAAGGGCATTAGCCAATGATCCCCATCTCCTGCTCTGCGATGAAGCAACCAGCGCTCTTGACCCGGCAACCACACAGTCTATTTTACAGCTGTTAAGAGATATCAATCAAAGACTGGGAATCACCATCCTTTTGATTACCCACGAAATGGAAGTGATCAAGGCGGTCTGCAACCATGTCGCGGTGATAGACCAAGGAAAATTAGTAACAAAAGGAACGTTGAACGAGATTATTTCGGATAAAGAACATCCGGTGATCCGGCAATTTATAAATTCAGACATCATGACCCTGCCACAGGAACTCAATAACAGGCTACAGAAAGAACCGCAGGACGGTTTATTCCCACTGGTCGAAATAGAACTTAATGAAAATATCAGTGTGGAAGAGATTCTTTCCACATTATATACCCAATATAAAATCCCTTACAAGCTTTTGAAGGCTGATGTAGAATATTTTGGAGATTCCAATTTTGGAAAACTGCTGCTGCAGCTTCAGGGAAAAGAAGAGGAAAACGAAGAGGCGATCTATTATTTCAATCAAAATAAAATTCAAAATACAGTAAAAGGATATGCTTAGTGATACGGTAATTGCTCTTTTGGCAAAAGGAGCCTGGGAAACGGTTTATATGACATTCGTGTCCGGTTTTTTTGGATTCGTATTAGGTCTTCCGGTGGGGATTCTATTATTTTTAACAAGAAAAGGACAGCTGTTGGAGAATACAGCCTATCACAGAGCACTGTCTATTTTGGTCAATGTTTTCAGGGCCATTCCCTTCATTATTTTAATTGTATGGATGATTCCTTTTACAAGGATTTTGGCAGGAACATCCATTGGTGTTAACGCAGCATTGGTCCCGCTAAGCGTTGGAGCGGCTCCGTTTATTGCAAGACTGGTAGAAAACAGCCTTATTGAGGTTCCTTACGGTTTGATAGAAACCGCCAGAGCGCTGGGAGCTTCGCCATTTCAGATCATCAGAAAAGTATTGCTTCCGGAAGCACTGCCTTCACTCATCAATAATGCCACCATCACCCTGATCACGCTGGTAGGATACTCTGCGATGGGAGGTGCAGTAGGTGCCGGTGGATTGGGCCAGGTAGGTTACCAGTACGGATACATCGGCTATGATATTGTGATCATGAATACGGTATTGATATTGCTTGTTCTTTTGGTGTTTATCATACAGTTTGCCGGAGACAGGCTGTCTAAAAAGTTTGACCACAGATAAATGAGCCGGAGGATCTGAGAGTTGAAATCGTACAGGCAAATTTGCCTGTTTACCATTTGCTTTCTCAGCCTTCTTCACTTTATACCATTTTTGAATTAAAAAAATTGACAATGAAAAAAATAAAGATCCTAGGTTTATTAACAGCAGGCTTACTCTTATTCAATGCCTGTTCCGGAAGAAAAGATGATCCGAATTTTATAAGGGTAGGAATAACATACGGTCCGGAACAGGAAATTGCTGAAGTAGCAAAGAAAGTAGCTAAGGAAAAATACAACCTTGAGGTAGAACTGATCCCCTTCAATGATTATGTAGTTCCCAATGAAGCTTTAACAAATGGAGATATTGATGCGAATGCGTTTCAGCATATTCCTTATTTAACAGAGCAATCCAAACAGAGAGGCTACAATCTTGTTCCTGTCGGCAATACGTTTGTTTACCCCATTGTAGCATATTCAAAAAAGATTAAAAATATCAGTGAGTTACAGGATGGCAGCACGATTGTAATTCCTAATGACCCTACCAATGGAGGCCGTTCTTTACTTCTTTTGCAGAAAAGTGGCTTGTTGAAACTAAAAGACGGAGTCGGACTTCTACCAAAAGTTACTGATATCACGGAAAATCCAAAACAACTGAACATTATGGAGATTGAAGGAGCACAGATTCCAAGGGTTTTAGATGACAGAGACGTCGTGGTAGGCATTATCAATAATAATTTTGCTGCACAGGCCGGTTTAGATTCAGAAAAGCAGGGTATCCTTAAAGAAGATAAAGATTCTCCCTACGTAAATGTAGTGGTGGCCAGACAAGACAACAAGAACAGCCAGAAGGTAAAAAATTTCGTTAAGGCGTATGAATCTGATGAAGTTGAAAAGAAAGCAAAGGAAATCTTCAAAGGAGGAGCTGTGAAAGGATGGTAATGATGATCCGGAGGATTTGAAGGCCGGAGAAGTATGAGAGTAAATGAGCGGCAATGCGTTTATTTTCGGCTTTGTCTTTTCACCTTTTTGCCTTTTCATTCCCTTCTCAAACCCTTTCCGCTTGTAACGGTTGACTGTCAGCTTACCCAGTGATAGTTTTTTTATTGGTTAAATTTTATTTTCTCAATTTGAGATAATAAAAATTTTCTTTATTTTTGCTTACAATCAAATAAAAAGGCATTATGTTAAAGAAAACCGCCATTGTAAGTTTATTCACCTTTATTTCTGTTTCTTATATGGCTCAGACAAATAATACTCCACCCGTTTATTTAGATGAAACAAAACCTGTAGAACAGCGTATCCAGGATGCTCTTTCCAGAATGACCCTGGAAGAAAAAGTAGCGATGCTGCATGCACAGTCGAAATTCAGTTCACCGGGAGTTCCAAGATTGGGAATTCCTGAATTCTGGACGACTGACGGTCCTCACGGGGTACGTCCGGAGGTAATGTGGGACGAATGGGACCAGGCCGGATGGACGAATGACTCCATTATTGCCTACCCTGCCCTGACCGCTTTATCTGCGACATGGAATAAAAATATGTCATGGAACTACGGTAAAGCCTTAGGCGAAGAAGCACGGTACAGAAAGAAAGATATTCTTCTGGGACCCGGAGTCAATATTTACAGAACTCCATTGAATGGAAGAAACTTTGAATACATGGGTGAAGATCCTTATCTGACCTCAAAAATGGTGGTTCCTTACATCAAAGGGGTACAGTCTAACGGCGTAGCTACTTCCGTAAAACATTTCGCACTGAACAACCAGGAAATGTTCCGTCATACCAGTAATGTCAATGTAGACGACAGAACGCTTTACGAAATTTACCTTCCTCCTTTCAAAGCAGCAGTAACAGAGGGTGATTCATGGACGATCATGGGAGCTTATGATATGTATAAAGGGCAGTATGCCAGCCAAAATCAATATCTTTTAAATGACATCCTGAAAAAGGAATGGAAATATAAAGGAGTGGTTGTATCCGACTGGGGTGCTGTCAACAATACGGAACAGGCTATTCATAACGGTCTTGACCTTGAGTTCGGATCATGGACCAACGGACTTTCTGCAGGAACGAAAAATGCCTATGACAATTATTATCTGGCAAAGCCTTATCTTGATCTGATTAAAGCAGGAAAAGTAGGAACCAAAGAACTTGATGACAAAGTAACAAGATTACTTCGTCTTGCCTATAAAACTACGATGAACCGAAATAAGCCTTTCGGAAATATTGCTTCTGAGGAACATAAAGCGCTTGCTAAAGAGATTGGAGAGGAAGGAATCGTTTTATTAAAAAATCAGGGAAATGTTCTTCCAATTGATATTAATAAAGCCAAAAAGATAGCGGTTATCGGAGAAAATGCCATTAAAATAATGACGGTAGGCGGAGGTTCTTCATCATTAAAAGTAAAATATGAAACACTTCCTCTGGATGGAATCAAATCAAGATTTGGCAAGCAGGCAGATGTACAGTATGCAAGAGGGTATGTAGGAGATATCGGAGGTGAATATAACGGGGTAAAATCCGGCCAGGATTTAAAAGATACCCGTTCTGAAGCTGAATTACTGAATGAAGCTGTAGAATTGGCAAAAAAATCAGACTACGTAATTTTTGTAGGCGGATTGAATAAATCTGATTTCCAGGACAGTGAAGGAAATGACAGAAAAAGCTATGGATTACCTTACAATCAGGATCACGTAATTTCTTCTCTCGCCAAAGCGAATAAAAATCTTGCAGTCGTTCTGGTTTCAGGAAATGCTGTAGCTATGCCATGGATCAAAGAAGTTCCAACTGTTCTACAGGCATGGTACCTGGGCTCAGAGGCAGGAAACTCCATTGCATCTGTTCTGGCAGGGGATGCTAATCCTTCAGGAAAACTTCCATTCACATTCCCGGTAAAACTGGAAGACAATTCAGCCCATACCCTTGGGGAATATCCCGGCAATAAAGAAGAATTTGCTGCCGGAAAAGGAAAAGACCAGAAAAATCCGATCAATATCACGTATAACGAAGGAATTTTTGTAGGATACCGTTGGCATGATACCCAAAATATTAAGCCGCTTTTCAGTTTTGGACATGGATTGAGCTACACTACTTTTGAATTTGGAAAAGCAAAAGCAGATAAAACAACCCTTTCTCAGGAAGACAAAATCACCTTTACCGTGACGGTTAAAAATACAGGTAAAAAAGCAGGAGCTGAAGTTGCCCAGCTTTATATCAGTGATTTAAAATCATCGGTGCCCCGCCCTGCAAAAGAGCTGAAAGGTTTTGAAAAAGTATATTTGAATCCGGGGGAACAAAAAGAAGTGACATTCACCATCGATAAGACTGCATTAAGTTATTTTGATGCCGGTAAGCACGATTGGGTGGCTGAGCCAGGAGATTTTGAAGCCCTGATCGGAAATTCTTCAGATGCCATTAAAACGAAAGTGAAATTTACGCTTAAATAAAAAACTGAGTGCAAAACTCTATTTAATACATTATTTGATAGAATGCTAAACAGATTCCGGATTGGGGTCTGTTTTTTTATTTCTCCCGCAGATCACAGAGATCACACAGTTTCGTTAGACAAACATCAAGATCGTCCTTCACTTCTTCCCTCTCCTGGCCTCTAACTTCCAACCAAAAACAAAAAAGCAGATTCCAAATTGAAACCTGCTTTCATTGTATCTAACAAATCTTGAATTATTTTCCGCCGCCGCCATTTTTCTCTACGTCAGTTTTCGTGTTTTCTTTTACCTTCTGGTTTCCGAAACGCTTTACAAAAGTAAGGGAAACTCCATACCAGTCCCATTTTGAATACTCTCTGAAAGTTCCATCCTGGCTGTAAGTCGTATTATCTCCATAAGGTCTTTTAAAAATATTCATCAGCTGCATGCTCAGCTCCATTTGGGTTTTTGGGAATATTTTGGTGACTGAAATATTGTGGAACACATTGGTATTATTGGCATATGAATTCCCGTTATTCTGATTGGCAAGTTCCACCCAAGCACTTACATTAATGTTTTTATTGAAAAGATTGGTATATGATACATTGGCAGAAGCTCCCCAATAGCTGATATAATCTTTACCCCCCAACTTGTTTTTCTCGTTAAAGTCTTTATTATTAATATAGTACCATCCAAATCCGGCATTGACATTCAGTTTATTTTTCAGAAAATTCTGATTCGTATTGGCAAAAAGGTAATATTTTTCAACCTTTCCATCAAAGTTCCCCGGTAAAGAAACCGTTCTTCCGTTTTCCGTTACATACGTCGTCCAGTAGTCCTGATTGGTGTGCATATACCTTGCAGAAATAAAGTATTTTTTCAGAATCCCGAATTTCAGATAAAGCCGGTCATTCGGATTCGGATTCAGATACAGGTTTCCTCTGGAATAGGTTCCGTTGATTTCAGGAACAAGGAAAGGATTAAATTCAGAATACCATGGTCTCCAGATGCTTCGGTTATAGGTAAGACTCACATCAAATTTCTCAGAAAAGCTATATTTAAGCAATAGATTGGGGAGAAAAGTTCCATATGAATCTTTTCTCTCTGTACCGGCAACATCCTGTCTTACTTTATAATCAATATATTCATACCGGAGTCCGATTCTTGTTTCCAATTTTTTGAAAAATGTCTTGCTGTAGTTGGCGTATAAAGAGCTCAGATTGTCCTCATAATGAAACGTGTCATTTCTCGAAAGATGATAATATTCTGACTGCGGGTCATTCATACTGAACCCATAAAGGCTGTTGGGAATAATATGATTGTTCAATTCCGTTTTCCCTCCTACTTCTATCGTACCGCCGGATTTACCTAAAGGCTGTGTATAATCTATTTTCAGGTAATAATTTCGCATCTGATTTGTGCTGATTACTCCCAGCTGCTGGTTTGTTTTCGCGCCCAGCTTATCAATTTGCTTGTCAATTAAGTTATCATTATTATCACTGGAATAATTGGTTCCCACATTAATATCTAAAATTCTGTTCTTTTCTTTATCATAGTATTTATAGAAGGCATTAGTCCCCAGATTACGGCTGAATCCCAATATGTTCTGGGTCTGGTGAAAAGAATCACCGGGATCTCCATTTTTTGAAGTCATCCCGTCAGATTCTGCCGAAGATAAATTCCTGTTCTGTGAATACTCCAGCACAAGCCCAAAATTATTTTTATCGTTGATTTCAAATTCCGAAGTAGAAGAAAGAGACGGACTTTCATTTCTCATGATGTTTTCCAGATTGAATTGGGTAAGCTTATTGCCTTCATATCGGTTATCCCACGTCTGAGTCTTCTGCACATAATTTCCGTTATTGTAACTTCCTATAAGGGTTTGGGTAAACTTTTTCTTATGGTAGTTAAGATTAAAATTCGTGTATTGTGAGTTCTTGGTGCTCTGTCTGTTGTTGAGGGAGATACTTCCTTTCAATCCTTCATCATCTCTTTTTTTGAGGACAATATTGATCACTGACCCTGAAGTTTCATAACGTGACGACGGGCTGGTAATCACCTCAATTTTCATCAGGTTATCTGCAGGAATGGTTTTAAGATATTCTTTTAATTCCTTCCCTGTAAACACCGATTTTCTGTCATTAATATATACTGTCACGGTCTGCCCTTCCGCCTTTACCGCATCATTATTATCAATACTCACCAGAGGCGTCATCCTGAGGACATCCCATGTTGTATTTCCTGCCAGAATTGCGCTGTTAGCAACATTAAATACCGTTCTGTCCACCTTTGACTCTACCGTTGGTTTTCTGGCAACCAGGGTAACAGCTTCTATTTCTTTTGCATTTCCTTTTACAGTATCTTTTGCTGACGGAGCTGGGGCCTGCTGGGCCATTGCTAGTGAGCCTGCTAATATTGCTATTGGAAATATAATTGTTTTCATTTGAAATTATAGTTTTTCTATAAGACCACTATCAACCGGTATTTGTTACACCAAAATGTGAAAAAAAATAAAATAAACAACTAATTACTAGCAACTTAAGCTATAATTTCTTTAACAACAAATCAAACAAACAAAACAATATGGAAGAATATATCAATAAAAGGAAATTATAACACCAATATTGATAATGAATTTAATTAAAACAACAATATATATCAAATCAACAAAAGCATTATGTAAAGGATATAAAAAAGCCCGGATCTCACCCGGGCCGCTAGCAATAGCAAATTTACAAGGATTAATATTAAAAAATATGCTAGTTTACACTTTCAAAATAACGGATAACCCCTACCTCAGGCAGATGAAGCTGATCCTTATTAAAATCAGCCTCCTGACTGCTGATGTTCTCTAAAAAAGAATTGCTGAATAATGCATAGGAAGGCTGTTCTGCAAATCCATTTTTTAAAAGCTGGTGGGCCTCTACAATGGTTTTGCCATAGAGTTTTCTGAAACTTCCGATAGTATACTGTGAAAAGGTTCCATAATGAACGATGAACTTCAAAGACAGGTCAATCGTGGTACTTAAGCTCTTATTTAGCTCTTCAATTTTCCTGTTGAAAGCATTCCGCATTTTCAAAAGCATTTTCGAAATATTCTGATAGGACGGATGTTCATCATAACGGTAAAATAAAATCGCATCGCCCTCAATTTCCGAAATCTCAAAATAATGACCGTTCACATCGATCAGTGTAGAAAGTAGTTGTCTTACAATATATTCTCCTGTATACAATTTTGTATTGAACACAAATTCAGTAAATCCGCTGAAATCCGGAATAAGAATGGTTCCCTCTTGTATATTTGTATTCTTCATAATGATCATGGGATTAAAAACCTGCTGCATCATGAAAGACGAAGCAGGTTCAATTTTACTTTATTGCCATCCGCCTCCTACAGAACGGTAGAGTGCTGTGATTGCATTCAGTCTTTGGGCTTTCAGAGAAGCCAGCTCCAGTTCGGCCTGAAGTTTATTGGTCTGAGCGATGATCACTTCCACATAGGTCGCTGAATTATATTTAAATAAAAGATCAGCTTTTTTTACGGCTTCATTAGATTTCAAAGCCAGTCCTTCTGCTATTTTCTGCTGTTCTTCCAGCTTTTGAATCTGCACCAGTGCATCTGAAACTTCCCCCACTGCCTTTAAAACAGACTGCTTGAACGTAATTTCTGCCTGGTCAGCCAAAACTTTAGACTGCTCATACTGGGTTTTCAGCTGTTTTCCATTCAGAATAGGCTGTGCAATGGCTCCTGCTGCCATTCCAAAAAGAGATCCCGGAACAGAGAACCATTTGCTGATCTGGAAAGCATTCACTCCGCCCTGTGCTGTAATATTCAAGGACGGGTACATACTCATTTTTGCCACATGAATGGCCGCAGCACTTTTTCTTACTTCAAGCTCAGCACTTTTGATGTCCGGCCGGTAGCTCAATAATTCCGAAGGAATCCCTGCTTCCATATGATCCGGAGACTGTACAGTATTCAAACCTGCACTTCTTTCGATCTTACCGGGCATTGAACCGGTCAGCAGGCTTAGTGCATTTTCCTGAATGGCAATGGAACTTTCAATAGCAGGAACTGATTTTAAGATCTGGTCTTTTACAATTTCCTGCTGCTGTACTGCCAGAGCTGTTGTCAATCCAAGTTCCTGCTGTTTAGCCAAAAATTTCAGGGTATTATCGGCATAGTTCAGGTTAGATTTTGTGATCTCCAGCTGAGTATCCAGCATCAGCAGATTATAATATCCCTGCACTACCGCAGCCACCAATTGTGTTTTTACCGCTTTTCCTGCTTCCCGGGTTTTAAGATATTCCGCTAAAGCCTGCTCTTTTCTTCCTTTGATCTTCCCCCAGATATCAGCTTCCCATGAGATGCTGACGGAGGCCGTATAATCTTCCATATACCGTTTTCCCATAAATTGGCCGCCCATCATCCCGTTCATACTGTTATCCGACGGGCGGTTGATGTTCGCATTGGCGGCTGCACTTACCGTCGGAACATTTGCCCATTTACTTTGATGATAAGCTAATGAAGCAAACTCGATCTGTTTTAAAGCAATCTGAAGATCATTGTTCTGCACCATCGCCTTATCAATCAATCCGATCAGCACAGGGTCTTTAAAGAAGTCTTTATAACTGATCCTAGCGATATTATCATGCTGTTCAGCGGCTGCACGGTCACTTCTGAAAGCTTCAGGCATTTTCACTTCCGGCTGCTCATATTTCTGAACTGTACAGGAAACTGCGGTTCCTGAAATGAATGCGATATAGGCTATATTTTTAATTTTCATTTTTAAAATCATTTGAATTAATATTCCCAGTCGGCTTCTGTCACTACTTTTCCATTGATCCTTTCATGTAAAGCCTGGAATACAACGAAAAGAACAGGCACTACGAAAATCCCGAGAATTGTTCCGAAAAGCATCCCCGAAATGGCGGCATATCCAATGGAATGGTTACCCAATGCTGACGGCCCTACTACAAATATCAATGGAATCAATCCTGTAATAAATGCTAAAGAGGTCATTAAAATAGGACGCAAACGGGCTTTGGACCCTTCAACGGCAGAAGCGATAAGGCTCTTGCCCGCTCTACGTCTCTGTATCGCAAATTCCACAATCAAAATACCGTTCTTTGCTAAAAGTCCGATCAGCATTACCAGAGCGATCTGGACATAAATATTATTAGACAAATCAGCTAATGTGATTCCCACAAATACTCCCGATAAACCTACCGGAATAGCAATCAGTACTGCCAGCGGGAGAATATAACTTTCATACTGGGCTGACAACAGGAAGAATACGAATACGATACACAATCCGAAAATCATCACCGACTGTGAGCTGGAGCCTGCTTCTTCACGGCTCATTCCTTTATAATCATAAGTGTATCCCGGAGGAAGTACCTGCTTGCTCACTTCTTCAATAGCCGCCATAGCCTGGCCTGTACTGTATCCGGGAGCAGCCATTACCGTTAAATTAGATGAGTTGAAAAGGTTGAAACGGTCTACCACCTCAGCTCCGGTTACCTGTTTAAGGCTTACCAGCGTATTGACAGGAACCATCTGACCCAGATTATTTTTAACAAAAATTCCGTTCAGGGATTCCTTGTCCTGTCTTGTTTCCGGTGCAGACTGTACCAATACCCTGTAATATTTTCCGAATCTGTTGAAGTCAGAAGCCTGGATACTCCCGTAATATCCCTGCATTACGCCCAATACATCAGAAACATTGACCCCAAGCTGAGCTGATTTCACCTCATCTACAAGCACTTCAAACTGCGGATAGGTAACATCAAATGTTGTAAACGCTACCGCAACCTCGGGTCTCTGCATCAAAGCCCCCATCATTCCGTAAGAGATATTCCCTAAATTCTGAAGTTCTCCATTGGTACGGTCCTGAAGCACGAGCTCCATCCCGCTCGTATTTCCAAAGCCATCTACTGTAGGGGTATTGATCACAAGGAAATTGGCTCTTTTATCCTGAGAAAGCATTCCCTGGGTCTGTCCTATAATGTCATTGATATTATTCACAGGTCCTCTTTCCCCTCCTTTTTTTAATTTAACGAAAATAGAAGCCGCTGAAGACGACATGGAACCGCTGAACAGGTTCAGCCCGTCTACTGAAATCACCTTTTCCACTGCAGGATTTTTCATGAGAAGGTCTTCCGTATCAGAAACTACTTTGGAAGTCCTGTCTTTGGAAGCTCCCGGAGCCAGATTGGCCGTTACAATGATAAAACTCTGATCTTCATCCGGAATAAACCCTTTTGGAGTTGTCATAGACATCCAAGCAAACAATCCTCCGAATGCAATGATTAAAATTCCCGCAATCCATTTTCTTTTTAAAAAAATAATACTGCTTTTCCATAACGGAACGTCAGTTTGCTAAAACTCGCATTAAAACCTGCAAAGAAGCGGTCTTTAAAATTCATTTTCTCATGGGCTCCTCCATGATGCTGTTTTAAAAATAAAGCACACAGAGCCGGGCTTAAGGTCAATGCATTGATCGCCGAAATCACAATGGCAATGGCTAAAGTAAGGGCAAACTGCTGGTAAAACAATCCCGTGGAACCACTCATAAAGGCCACCGGAACGAATACGGCAGACATGATCAGGGTAATAGAAACAATTGCTCCTGTGATCTCACTCATCGCTGACATCGTTGCTGCTCTCGGGTTTAGTTTTTTATGCTCCATCTTGGCATGAACTGCTTCTACCACTACAATGGCATCATCTACTACAATACCAATCGCGAGCACCAAAGCAAAAAGGGTCAGGATATTAATGGAGAATCCGAAAAGCTTCATAAAGAAGAATGTCCCGACGATAGATACCGGAACGGCAATGGCCGGAATCAATGTAGAACGGAAATCTTGCAGGAAAATATAGACTACTATAAATACCAGAATAAATGCTTCTATCAACGTATGAATTACCTGTTCCATCGACTGGTCCAGTGCTTCCTTTGTAGCATAAGGAATTTCATAGTCCATTCCTGCCGGGAAAGACTTTTCGAGTTCTTTCATTCTTTCCTGAAGAGCGATCTGTACTTCGTTGGCATTGGATCCTGCCATCTGAAAGATCGCCATCGTTACAGAAGCTTTTTTATTATAATTGGAAGATACCGTATAACTGTAAGCCCCAAATTCTACTTTGGCAATATCTTTTAGTTTTAAAACAGAACCGTCATTAAGTGCTTTAATGGTGATATTTTCATATTGCTCAGGCTCTGTGAATTTCCCTTTATAACGGAGGACATATTCCATGACTTCTTTACTTCTTTCCCCTAATCTTCCCGGCGCAGCTTCAAGGTTTTGCGTCTGAATGGCCCGGGAAACATCGGATGGTGTAAGGTTGTATGAAGTCAGTTTATTCGGATCCAGCCAGATCCGCATCGAATAGTCTTTATTTCCGTATACCATAGCGTCTCCCACTCCTTTTACCCTTTTCAGTTCCGGTACAATATTGATCTTCGCATAGTTTTCAAGGAAAAGATCGCTCATTGTACCGTCTTTACTGGTCAGGGACACCATTGCAATCATACTGTTCTGCCTTTTCACGGTAGTAATCCCGGCCTGAATAACCTCTGCAGGAAGCTGATTCGTTACCTGCGCTACCCTGTTCTGAACATTAATGGCCGCCTGGTCGGGATCTGTACCCAATTTAAAAATCACAGTAATGCTTAAGGTTCCGTCGTTACTGGCTGTAGAAGTAATATAGTCCATATTCTCTACCCCATTGATAGCATTTTCCAATGGCGGGGCTACGGACCTTGCAATTGTTTCAGCATTGGCTCCCGGATAGGCGGCCGTCACCATAACGGTAGGCGGTGCAATGTCCGGAAATTTGGTGATCGGCAGGCTCACCATACCGACAATCCCCAGGATAACAAGCAATACGGAAATAACCGTTGCCAGTACGGGTCTTTTTATAATTTTCTTTAACATGATTTTTTCTTACGATTTTTTCTGTTGAGCATTCTTTTTCTGGGCTACTACCGGTGTTCCGGGCTGTAACCTGTCAAAACCGGAAACGATGTATTGATCTCCTGCTTTCAATCCGTTGGATACCATGAAGTAATCTCCTGACTTCCCATTGATTTCAACCGGTAATAGGGCTGCTTTCCCGTCTTTGATGGTAAATACAAAAACCTTATCCTGAATGGTTCTCGTAGAAGCGATCGGGAGTAGAACAACATTGCTGTAGAACTGGTCCAGCACTATTTTTCCTGTATTACCACTTCTCAAAAGGTTCTTGGGATTGTTGAATTTCGCCCTTAATGTGATGGAGCCTGTGGTTTTGTTAAACTGTCCTTCCACTGCATCAATCCTTCCTGTCTCTTCATATTTTTCGCCACCGGAAAGCAATAACGAAACAGCAGGTGTATTTTTGATCACCTCTTCAATACTGCTTCCGGCGTACTGTTTCTGAAAATTGTTAAAATCATTTTCACTCAAACTGAAGTACGTGTAAACCTGGTGAATATCGGACAGCAATGTGATCGGATCCTGATTTCCGGGTGTCATCAAACTTCCCAAACGGTAGTTGAATCTTCCGATAAATCCGCTTACCGGAGCTTTGATCGTAGAAAAATTAAGATTGATCTTTGCCGACTCAATGGAAGAAGTCGATTGGCTTACTGCTCCTCTTGCCGCATTATATGCCGCTTCTGCTTCTTTTACCTGGATATCGGAAACCATTTTATTTCTGAACAGTTCCTTTTTCCTGTCAAGGTCAATCTTAGAAGTGGAAAGATTAGCCTGTGCAGTGATCAAAGCTGCCTGGGCGCTTTTGAGCTGCTCACGGAACACCTGATCTTCAATTTTGAACAAAGGCTGCCCGGCTCTTACATAATCCCCTTCATCAACAAAAATTTTACTTAAATATCCTGTTATCTGAGGTCTTATTTCCACATTGGATACTCCCTCGACAGATGCTGCATATTCTCTGGAAACAGAAGCATCTCCCTGCTTCACTGTTTCTACAGGAAGTTCCGGCGCTTGCTGCTGATAAGCCTGATCCTGGTTATTTTTCCTACATCCCGTCAATACGATAAGCGAGAGGATAAGCAGGGTTGATTTCTGAATAAAAAATCTTTGCATAACAATATTCCTTTTAAATTTCCGCACAAAATTCGAACGAAAAAAATTCAATGGGAATATTCAAAAAACCCCTTATTTTGTCTAAAGGACTCCTTATTTTTCAAAACATGAGAAATATCATTTACAAACAGTATCAATAAGATATATTCATATTTTTAATCGAAATTATAATTAAAATTTAGCAAAAAGACACCATCAACCTCAACGTTCTCATTATCAATATAAATCATCCTTTTTGTATTCCAAAGGAGATCTTCCGGTATGTTTTTTAAAAAACTTGCTGAAAGACGCCTGGTCAGAAAACTTCAGCCGGGCTGCCACTTCATTGATATTCAGGCTGGGATTTCTAAGCAATAATCTGGCTTCTACCGCCAAAACCTGATGGATAATATCCCTAGGGGATTTAAACGTGGTTTTATTGATCACTTTCGTAAGATATTTACGGCTGATGCATAGTTTATCTGCATAGAACTGAACATTGTGTTCCTCTTTGAAATATTCCTGAACCAGCTTAAAGAAACCGGTGGTCAGCTCATCTTCCCTATGGGTAACCAAATGCGGTCTTTCTATTTTCCTGAAGTAATTGTCAATCTCATAAATGACCAGTGAAAAGTGATGCCAGATCATTTCATTAAAATAATAATTGTCCTTTTCTTTATTATTCAGGGTTTTCAGTTCATCAAGATGGAAATTAAGCTTCCGGTACATATCCGGTTCATTCCTGATTATGTGGGTAGGATCTGAGGACAGGCTTTTCAACACATTATTGGATTTGTAATTGAAACCTGCCTGCGAAATAAAATCGACGGAAAAGAAAATATATTTGGCATGATAGTCTTCAGCAATATGATCTACCCAAAAAGTCTCAGCCATCGGACAAAAAACGGCATCTCCTTTAGACACTTCATAACATTTGTCATCAAGCCGGAAACTCACACTCCCGTCCTGTACCAAGAAAATACAGAAATAATCTGAGCGGTAAGGGATATTAGGTTTGATAATGTAATTTGCTTTATCAATTTCCATGACTACAAATTCTTTGATCCGGAGATCAAATTCTACCTGCTGAAGAACTTCATCAAAAGCCAGCTGTGAAACAAAATCCGGTTCCACCTGGAGTTTTTTTGCCATCTGAGGTGATTTAGACTGCGAAGGTAGTCAATAAAAAACTTTTTGGTTGTTAAATAAAAAGTAAAGCGATGCTTTTTTCAGTTTACGGGAACCCGTAAAGACTGCGTTTTGAATGTTTTTAATTTTGAAGCATTGACAAAAAGTAAAGAAAACAGCACATTTCATTTAACAAAACGATATACCCTTACTTATGAATACCATGATTCAAGACTCCATTTCCAATACGGATGAGATCCTGGAAAGAATTAAATCAGAGCTGCACCATGCCCAATCAGAAATCCTGATCGCCATGGCCTGGTTTACCAACCAAGATCTATACAGCATCATTCGTGATAAACTTAAAGAGAACGTAAAAATATCAATAATCCTTTCCGATCAGTCGGATAATGAAAAACTGGATTTTGACGAGCTCGTCGACCTTGGCCTGAACTTTACCAAAATAAAAAATGTGGGATATGGAATGATGAACCTTAAATTTTGTGTAATTGACCGGGCATTGGCTATTTCAGGATCCTACAACTGGTCTAACAATGCCAAAAACAATCATGAGCAGGTTTTGGTCACCAATTATCCCAAAACAATCACCGAACTCACGGAAAGTTTTTTTACCCTTAAAAACAGAATTGAAAAACTGAATAAAGGCTTCAGTATTGAAGAAATCGAAAGGGAAGAAAAAAAAGCTGCCCCGCTTATGGTGAACAAGGTGAAGGCAGAACTCCCCATTCAGCCGATTACATTCCAGGAACAGTCATTAAAAGAGTTCAAGGATGTCCTGGACAATATTATTGCTACAGAAGTGGGTTCATTTGACAAAAGCCTTCTCAAAGAAAATGCCTACCAGCGGGCCTTTGAAAACAAAGGGGATCACCAGGTGCTTCCCCAGGCGATGGACAGCCTTTATTCCAACTTCATTAATGAAATTGAAGTCATTACTGAAAAAAAGACCAGACTTAAAAACAGGATCGAGGAGCAGCTAAAGGTAAGTGTCAGCAATGTAGAAATGAAGACCCAGAATGAAACAGACGCTCTGCAGTACAATCTCCACTCTGAAACTCAAAACATTGAAAATACGATCAGGGAAACTGAAAAAGATACCGAAGATAAAAAGCAGCATATAGAATCCAATACCAGCATTAAAATTCCTTTTATTCAGGACAAAATCGACGCGCTGCTTCACAAGACCAATGAATTAAAGGTTGACTTTGTAAAGCCTCCGGTAAACTGGCCGCTGACCTCAATGTTAAGTTTCATTACCCTCATGCTCGTGCTGTATATTTTTATATTTTATTCTTCCGTGGCTTATATTTTCATCTTTTCAAAGGAGGATATTACAGCTGAACTCAGAAAAGGATTTATTACAGAAATGCCCGAGGTCTTCAATGCCCACGCCATCACAAAAATATGGAACAAGGGCGCCGGAGGAATTTTATTTTTATTCCTTTTTGTAAGCATACCGCTGGCACTCGGGATGCTGAAATTAATCAAACCGGAGCACCATGACCTTATCCATCCGGAAACAGAACGCAAAAATAACCATTCCGGAATCCTCCGCTTTTTCCAGGAAAACAAAGGTCTTATCCTCATTTTTTTAGTGGACTGCTTTATTGCCTATAAGGTTGCCAAAAACATTAACGACATTGAGTACCTCATCAATCAAACGGACAAAAAAGCCCAATTTTCAGAAATTATATTTTCCCAGAACTTTTTACTGGTCTTCACCCTGGGAACCTTAAGTGTTTATCTTTTCGGACTGGTCACAGAAAAACTTTACCGCTCTTATCATAAAAGAACCAACACCCATCATCAGGAAAAAACAGCATTTATCGTTAAAAAACTTGAAGAAGAAAAAGAGCAGCATCAGCTGCAGGTCAATGATCTAAAAGAGGAAAACAACAGATTAAACGGTGAGATCAAAGATCTGGAAAGGAATAAGATCACATTGAACAGACAGCTCCAGGAACTTCCTATTGTAACCAATACAAAAATCAACAGCCTGAAGCAGCTCTTACTCACTTTTAAAGAAAAAGTAGAAAACCTTGCCCAAATCTATAAAAGCCAGGTAGACAATGACAGACTTCCCATATCAAAAGCTGAGATGGAAAACAGGGTTAATATTTTCATGGAGGGCTGGAGCAAATACCTGTATGAGAATTATTCAGTGAATAAAGCCGAGATCAAAACTTCCGAAGCGATCACCGAATGCGAAAACTGGCTCAACAGGCTTACCTTTCAGGAAAATCTCACCTCAGAATTCGCTCAAAACTAATACAAGACTATGAAAATACCATTTATATCAGGCCTGCTGGCCGCCGCATCCATTTTGACATTGACCGGCTGCTGTAAAACGGATATTCCCCCGACAGCAGACATTCCGAAAATCTATGATTACAACGTTCTCATCGTTCCGGACCTTTCTAACAGGATCAATCCCGACATTCATCCGAAACCGCTACACGACACGATTCTGATCAACAATATTGCAGACAGCATCGGCAGTCTCCTGAAGATCAACAGCAGACAGATGAATCAGCTGGACACGTATAAGCTGGATTTCATCAACCGGGGCATTCTGAATAAGAATGTGGCAGATTCCCACCAACTGGAAATTAATTTCAGAAAATTCGGAAATGATCTGCAAAAGACTTCCAGTTATAAAAGGGAACATCTTCAGCAGGACATTCACTCTTTTAAAACCAATGTATCCAAGATCTACACCTATTCTTTGCAGAATCTATCCGGATCGGATGTATGGAATTATTTTAACCAGACCGTCAACAACTCCCTGATCAATGAGCCTGACACAAAAGTGGAAATAGCAAAAGATGAATTCATCATCAAAGGGACAAGAAATATTGTCGTGCTATTGACAGACGGGTATATTGAAAGTATTAATGACAATTCCGGATACACACTGGATCAGAAGCTGATACAAAAGATCAGAAAAAGTTTCTTAGAAAGCGGATCTTCCGACCTGGAGAAATTCATCACGTCAAAACCTGAGTATCTTATTAAGAAAACATCTGCTCCTCTCCCCAACACCTATGTTCTGATTCTGGAAATGGTAGACCGCTCCTTAGACAAAAACGGAGCCAGTACGGTACAGCCTACGGATTTTGAGATCATGAAGATCATCTGGTCGCAATGGCTTACCGCTTCCGGAGCTTCGAAAGTTAGTATTTACCCGGTGTTCTCTCAAAAAACAGAGGCTTCACAGACCTTGAAAAAATTCATGGAAGAAATCAGGTAACCCTCAGCATTCGATGATCAGCTCTTTTTGATATCCATTGTATTTTTCATCAATATAGCCGTGCGGGTTGCAGATGATCTCCGTCTCTCCGAGACCATACCTGCACGGTGTATGAATATGCCCATGAATCCAGTATAAGGGGTTGTACTCCCTGATCATCTCCTCCAGATCGGAGGCATAAGCGGACGTCAGGGGATCTTCTTTATAATGATCCGGTACAGACTGAATACTGGGTGCGTGATGGGTCACCACTATATTCCTGCGATCTTTTGAATTCTCAAGACTTTCTTTAAGCCATAGTTTTGAGAACTGATGAATCTTAAACGTATCTATGGTTCTGAGCTTGGAATAGGAAGGATCGCGTTTGATCATTTTATAATCATTCATCTTAGGCTGGCACAGCATTCCATACTGCAACGGGTTTCCAAAGATGGAAAAATCAGTCCATAAGGTTGCCCCATGAAAACGGATTCCGTCAATATCTACCAAAGAATTTTCAAGCACAAAAACATTGGAATCCCGACCTGCTTCTTTAATTTTATACAGTGTTTTGGGATATGAACCTTTATAATACTCATGGTTGCCCAGAACATAAATCACCGGCTTATTGGGAATTTTGGACTTTATCCATTCAATTCCTTTAAGCCCAAGGTTTATATCTCCCGCTAATACCACCACATCTGAATGGTCAAAACATAATTCAGTATATCCAAACTCCTGATGAAGATCACTGATCACCTGTATTTTCATTCTGTAAAAATATAAAAAAGGCGAATTTGTAAAAAGGCAAAGTGGCGAAGAAATAATCTAATCTGCCAATTTTCCTTTTCTTCGTTTCACTTTTCTGTTTTCAGCCTAAAAAAAGAACCGACCCTTAAGTGCCGATTCCTTTCTCATATAGTTTGTGCCGTTTTAAGGTCGCTTATCATGAAACCGCTATTTCTCTGCGTTTCCCCTGTAAGCTTCTCAATATAAAATACAATAACATTCCAAGTGCCAGCACTGCGTAGCCTATCAAAATAATCAGGTTCAGACTTCCTACTGCAAATTCTGAAGGAAAAACCTGGCTCATTAAAGTCATGAATGACAGCCCAATCCCAGCTCCCAGAAAGTAACTGGTAGATGTCAAACTTGATGCCACACCGTAATTTGAAGGTTCAGCATCCTGAATTCCCATCACTGAAAGCGCAGTAAAGCAGAAGGTCATCCCAACTCCTGAAATACATGCCGCCCCTAACAATACTACCGTCAGCGGATGTCCTGTATAAACAGATGTCAAGAGCAATAGTCCTCCTGTCAGCATAAACAGCCATCCGAAAATACCCATCCGGGAAGAGCTTAATCTTTTGGAGATATACGGCAGTATAAACTTAGCCGTCAACGCAGATATAATACTGAACGGAACAAGCATTAATCCTGCAGAGGCTGCACTGTATCCCATATCTTTCTGAAGCATTAATGAAATAAGGAATAAAAATCCGATGAAAAATGCTCCCAGCATAAAAAATGCGGCATTTGAAATAACAAGAGACCGGTGTCTGAACAACTTTAGATCAATTAACGGCTGGGCTACCGATCTCAACCGGTAGAAAACCATGATTAAAAGTATTAAAGCTGCGGCCAGAGAACCGATGACAAAGAAAGGCTGTTCTTTAATATGGACCAACTCATGGGTACCATATGTTAAACTTAAAAGTCCTAAAACCATCAGTATACCGGAAACAGCATCAGTCTTTTGACTTGTTTCATTCTTCTCATCTGCCGGCAGATAATAACAGGACAGGATCAGAGTAATGAAAAGAACCGGAACGTTGATCAGAAAAACCCAGTGCCAGCTTAAATAAGTACTGATAATCCCTCCGACAGACAGGCCACTTCCCGAACCAATGGCAGCAAAGGAACTAAAGATCCCTATAGCATGGTTACGTTCCTGTTCGCCTCTGAAAGTATGGGTCACAATAGACAGGGCTGAAGGCATTACCAATGCGGCTCCCAATCCCTGCAAAGCACGGAATACCGCTAATACTTCAAAACGTTGAGATACCCCTGCTCCTAATGATGTCAGCATAAAGATGAGCGCTCCCAGGAGAAACATCTTTTTTCTTCCGATCTGATCAGAAAGCTTCCCGCCAATAATCAGAAAGCCTCCAAAAAACAATACATACAGAGTCTGGAGCCACTGAACCGTTTCCGCCCCAATATGAAACTGTTCCTGAATAGAAGGAATCGTTAAATTAATAATGGCAATATCCAATGCCTCTACAAATGTTCCTACCGATGCTAAAATTAATATTACATTCTTCCTTGTATCCATCTATTCAAATTTCCTGCAAAATTAAAATTAATAGAACACATGTTAAAATTTTTAGTTAATTTTGGAACATAATTGATAATTTATAAAATATAAAAGAACAATTCAACTGTATTCCTAAATCATAACTTATAAAAACAGAACAAATGCCGACAGAAAATTACACCCTCGACGAAAAAGACTTTTCCATCATCCGTATTCTTCAGAAGGACGCTAAAATGAGTGTTCGTGATATTTCCGCAAGAATCAATTTAAGCTCCACTCCTACTCATGAGCGCATCAAGCGCATGGAGAAATTGGGGATTATCAAGGAATATACCGTTGTTGTAGACCGTAAAAAAGTCAATAAAGGAATGATGGTCATTTGTATGATCGCTCTGAATGTCCACAATAAAAAAACCGCGGGAAAGTTCATTGAGGAAGTCGGGAAACTGAAAGAAGTGGTAGAGTTTTACAACATCAGCGGGGATTTCGATTTTATGCTGAAGATTCTTGCGCCCAATATGGATGAGTTCCATGAGTTCTTTGTAAACAAACTATCAGAGATTGAAGGAATTGGCCAGACCAAGAGTATTTTCGTGATGAACAGCATTAAGGAAAGCGCTCAGATTGTTTAAACAAAAAAGAAGCGGTCTCAAAAGTTTGAGACCGCCTCCTTCACTGGGATTCAAACCGGTCTGTTCCGGCTAATGTATAGTTGGTTTATTTCCAGTAGTTCCAGACTGATCCGTCAAATACAGCCAGAGTCTTACTGGTTGTATCGTAGCACACCATACCCGGATATGGATTTTTCACATTGAGATGCGGCGCTGCTATTTTTGGGAGAATCATGGCTTTATCCGGAGCTTCCAGCACCAATACCCCATCTGCACTGCTGGACGCTGCTCCCATAACAACTCCTTTCCCCAGCTCCGCAGAATCGTTCACAACAACAGCACCTAAGCTGCCTGCATCTGATAAGGACTTCCATGTATCATTTTCATATACTTTCACTTTGTTATCCGTAACATCAAAAATAAATGTTCCGTTGACCAGATTTCCTGTAGGGAAACCCGATGTTGCCGGAAGAATTAAGCCCTTTGTGTTTCCTGATACATTATCAAAATCCAATACGGTACTGTTGCCGTCCACCCCCTGTTTCCCGATAGCTATCTGGGCAAAGAATGAGTTGAAAACAACAAGAGCAACCGCAATACTTATATTTTTTATATTTTTCATACTACTTATCCGTTACATTAATCATTACAGCTTTTTTCCGCACATTTCCATGTGCTTCCATTATAAAGTTTCACACATTTATCCTGGATGTCATATAACAGCATTCCTTCTTTAGGTTCTGTGACAGCATCCCCCGGCTGTGGGGTCTGGCTTACATGCTGAACTCTGGTAATGACAAAACCTTTATTTTTTGATTCCATAGCAATAAAACCGTTAGGAATACTTTCAGGCCAGGACTTACTTTTCTGTTGTACTGTAATTCCGAATCTGGTAAAACCGTCAGGCGTTCCTGAAGCTCCCGGTTTTGTACAGAACCCATCTATCTCATTAATAATCGATGGTGCATTTCCACAGCTGGATTTATCTTCTGACAAGCCGTTCGGCCACAATGCGGGACACATGGCTTTTGTTGCATTCGGGCCACAGAAACTTGCATTTCCCATACCCAATCCTGTCACAGACCCCATCGCAATGGTTACAATCTGACTGTCATCACTGATGATAGAAGCTCCTCCCCCTCCGCTCACATCTGCTTTGGCAATACAGTAAGCTCTACCTGTAGGCGCACCGACATATTCAACAGACGGGTATGTTGTAGACTGCTGGGTAAATGTTCCGCATATCTCTACAACACTGCTGGTTCCCATTTCAATAACGGAGGTAGTTCCCGGATAGAATCCTCCAAAAGTGGGATCCTCCTGGATAACTGATCCTACAAGTGATAAAAATGATTTGGTACCTAATTTAATTTTTGAATTTTTCTGAGATCCAAATGATCCTACCTTAACAGTACCGGTAGATTTTACACTTGTTCCATCTCCGATTTCCAAAACCCCATCAACCTGAATACTAACAGACTGCAGCTCTCCGGACTGGATACTAAGTGTTGCTCCATTCGGAATATTGATATTGGCCCCTACACTCAGGGTTCCGTTAAGGCAATAGGTATTTCCACTTGTCATTGCCTGTCCGGTATAGGGTATACATTGTGCATTCAAGACCGTACAGAAGGCAAACATTAATAAAAAAATGATTTTTTTATTAATGTTTACAAAAAATAAGTTATTCATATATATTTATAATATTTTAACAGATTATTATCAATTTAATAAAAAATATTTAAATTTTCAACATCATCGACGGACTATTAAACAATTAACATACCAAACACGTGTTTAATTTTTATAAAATCCTGGAATGCTTCACCAGAATGTGTATTTTCCAACACTATTAAAAACAATTATAAAATACTACATTACAAAGTATTACATTCCTTAAAAACTATTTACTTTTAAGAGATTATTGTATAATATTTAAAGTGTAAATATTATTTTCTTAGATTATAGTTTAATAAAAAGAATGCTGTGTTTTTACATACAGCATCCCTATTCACAATACAGAATGATCAAAACGATGACGAATTTTATCATGATATACTCTTCTCTATT
Organism: Chryseobacterium sp.; assembly: GCF_022869225.1. Classification (NCBI taxonomy): domain Bacteria; kingdom Pseudomonadati; phylum Bacteroidota; class Flavobacteriia; order Flavobacteriales; family Weeksellaceae; genus Chryseobacterium; species Chryseobacterium sp. The sequence goes on from NZ_JALIHL010000001.1 coordinate 604,319, forward strand.
TTCCCTCTTAATACAACGATAGATAATCTGAATAGCAGACCCCAGCGAAAATTTATATTAAAAACCGTAAATTTGCAGCATGAATAACGATACCATTTGTGCACTGGCTACCGCCAATGGAATAGGTGCTTTAGGCATCATCCGAGTTTCAGGAAATGAAGCTTTATCTGTAGTTCAGAAAAGTTTTCCGGCTAAAAAACTGGATCAACAGAAATCCCATACCATTCATTATGGTTATTTTATGGATGAGGAAGAGGCTATAGATGAAGTGATGCTTTCTATTTTCCTGGCACCCAAAAGTTTTACTACAGAAAATTCTGTAGAAATTGCCTTCCACGGCTCACCGCACATTGGGAAACGCATCCTTGAAACCCTGATCAAAAACGGGGCAAGAATGGCTAAGGCCGGAGAATTTACACTGCGCGCTTTTATCAACGGAAGAATTGACCTTTCCCAGGCAGAAGCCATTGCTGATGTGATCGCTTCTGAAAATGAAGCTTCCAGAAAAGTGGCCATCAACCAGCTGAAAGGAGGAATTACCAATGAAATATCGTTATTAAGAACTGACCTCCTGAATTTTGTTTCCCTGATCGAACTGGAGCTGGATTTTGCTGAAGAAGATGTAGAATTTGCCGACAGAAGTGCATTGAGCGGATTACTGGATAAGATTGAACTGAAATTAAATTCTCTTATTGAAAGTTTCCAATACGGGAATGCCATTAAAAACGGAACCGCCGTTGCCATCATCGGAAAACCGAATGCCGGAAAATCTACCCTGCTCAACGCCCTTTTAAAAGAAGAAAGAGCCATTGTAAGCAATATTGCCGGAACCACCAGAGACACCATTGAAGAGGTCCTTCATATTAAAGGACATGCCTTCAGACTTATTGATACGGCAGGACTTCGTGAAACAGTGGATGAAATTGAAGCCATCGGAGTAAAGAAGGCCAAAGAAAAAGTAGAAAACGCCAACATCCTGGTCTACCTTGCCGATGCCGCCACTGTAGATTTTTCAGAAGATATCGAAATGATCCAATCTTTATTAAGAGAGGATTTAAAACTGATCATCTGTGCTACAAAAATTGACGAGGTCACCCCTACCCAATATGAAACGGTAGAAGATCTCTTCAGAAATGCCATCACCCATGAATTTGATTTCATCAAAATCTCCGCTGTTGAAAACCAGAACATCCAGGACCTCAAAAACGAACTGTCCTCATATGTAGAACAGCTAAAGTCCCAGGAAAATAACGTGGTCATCACCAACCAAAGACACTTTGAAGCCCTTCGCAAATCTCTGGAAGCTACCCACAAAGTAAAAGAAGCCATTTCGTTCCAGATTTCCACAGAGCTCCTGGCCTATGAACTGAGGAATGCATTAGAACACCTCGGAGAAATTTCAGGTGAAGTAACAAACGATGAAGTGCTGGGGAATATTTTTTCTAAGTTTTGTATAGGGAAATAATTATACTTTCTTTTAGCTCTATACGCTTTCTTTTATTTGATTTACAGTAACTTATACAATTTCCACTTTCTCTTCTTAGAGTTTATTTATATATTTGTTACTACACTTGTACTACTTCAAATCAATAAGAGGTACAAACGTACCACTTATGAAAATATCCTTACATGAAAGAAAATTAAAAGATGGTGGAATAAGCCTTTCTATAGAGTACTATAGAGGTTCTGAGCTTAATAGTGAAGGAAAAAGGCACCTTAGAGATTATGAAAATCTAAAAATGTTTTTACATTCCTCTCCTAAAAACTGCTAAAGAAAAAACAGAAAATAAAGAGACTTTGGCTTTGTCCGAGAATATTTTATCTATCCGTCAGGCAGAATATATTCTGCAAATAGCTCTTCAAAAGCCATATCAAAAGCCTTGATTATTCTAACAAGAGTACTGAATCTTAAATCTTCTCCTCTCTCATATCTTCCGAATTGTGCACGTGAAATATTATGCTCATAAGCAAAATACTCATAACTGGAATAACCTTTTTTATTCTCAGGGATTTTATTCTGTTCCCTAGTTTTTTCAGAACCTCTTCTTTGGAAAAATCTTTATTCATAGCAGTTTCTTTGGACGACTACAAAGCTTGTAAATAACACTCTTTTATGTTACCACTAAAAAGGAGTATCTTATTAGTGTCTTTTTGAAATATTTTTAGATTTGAAGAAGATTTTAATAACTTCCATTATTGAATAATATCAAAATTTATTTATCTAAAAAATAAAACACATCAAGTTTTGACGTTGAACCATGTAGCTTTGTATAAGCAAAGTATAATTTAATCACTATGACGTGAACTAAAAAATGCTTATTTTGTAATAACCACAAAAATATAATGAAAAAGATTTATTTTACAGTAATTTTCCTGTTTACAAGTTCATTAGGATATGCACAAATCCCGAACCTGCCTACTGTTTCCAAACCCGAAGCCAACGACTTGGGTAACTATTCCAATATGAGTTACGGCAGTCCTACAATTGGTAGAAACTCTCAAAGGAATTATGCTCCGTCTTTACCAAGTTCCTATCAAAGATCTTCAAACACAGCTCAACAACATAATACCTATGAATCACAAGCAAGATCACAGAATGATGCTGTAATGCGAGGTATAGAACAAGATATGGCAGAAGTTCGGGAAATGCAATTCCGTAAGTGGGTGGAAGACGGTAGAAATATATCGTATGAAATGCCATCGTTATCAGGAAAAGCAGGAACAACAGCCTATTATGATGCATTTAACAAACTTTCTGGAATGGATACAGAAAACTATTCATTAACAGAAGCTAATTTTACTGTAGAAAATGCTTTTTACGACAACAAACAGAATTTGCAACAATTTAAATCAGGAATACAAAGAACAGCAAAACAACTGTTACAGAAAATGAAAGAACGGAAACAAGACACAGAAAGTCATGTTTCTAAAAATTTGATGCTGTTTGAGTATTTCTCTAAGGACATGAAATTAGGAGGTACAACACATAAAGCCTATGAATACGACTTTAAGGACTATATGGGACAAAAAGACTATTCCAAGATGTTTGTTTCCAAACTCCTTAAAACAGGCTCAGGACAATGCCATTCAATGCCTCTGTACTATCTGATGTTGGCAGAAGCAATGAATACAGAAGCTTATTTATCATTAGCTCCCAATCACTCTTATATCCGTTTTGTGGATGATGAAGGAACTATGAGAAACATGGAACTTACCAATGGAATGTTTCCTACTGATAATGCATTTTTAGAATCAGGATATATCAAATCAGAAGCCTTGCAGAATAAAATCTATATGAACAATCTCAGCAAAAAAGAATTGTTGGGAATGGCCTATTTTGATTTAGCAAGAGGATATGTAAGCAAGTTTGGCTATGATGAATTTGTAAATAAGGTTATTGACAAAGCGTTAGAACTTTATCCTAATGGAATAGCACCCAATATGGAAAAGGCAAATGTCAGTCAGGTAAGATTTGCAAATGTGATGAAACAATTAGGTATTAATCCCGAAGACAAGAGGGACTTGCAGAGAATCGGGTATTTTCCAAAGGCAGTTGAACAGCTAAAGCAAGTCAACGAAGAGTTTAACACTATTGACAATTTAGGATATGCCGAAATGCCTGCTTCTGCTTATGAATCGTGGCTCGGAAGTCTGAACACAGCAAAAGGCAAGCAAGAAAGCGAAGCATTGGCAGAAAGAATGCGCTTGTATCAACTTCAAAAACAAAAGGAAAAACAGGAACAGGAAGCTGTAAAAAAGGCACAGGAAAAGAAAAAGAAGGAACAAAAACCTATATATTTTCCGATAAAAACATAGATATTTTAATACAAATGATTGATTATAAAAAATTAATAAATAACTTTAACAAGTAACCAAATGACTATGAAAAAAATATTATTAATTGCTTTTGCACTCATAACAGGCTTTACACAGGCACAGGTCAAGAAGAAAACTCAAACCACACAGAAACCCAAAACAGAAAAGAAATGGGTAAATCCGGTTAAATTGACAAAAGAAGAAAGAAACCGTCCGTATATGGATGAAGTCCTAAAAACAAAAGATTCATTAACACCATTGGAAGCAGAAAGACGAAGAAAGAATATTGCTATTGGAAATCCTTTTGCCAAATATGGAGTTTATCCAAAGATTGCTACATTATCCAGAGGTAAATATTTGGAATTTCACGATACGGATAGCATTGTAATAATTGGTTCTATAAAGTATAACACAAAAAGGAAGAATATAATCGAGGTAAGGGAAGTTGATTTATCCGATCCCGATGCACAACCTATCGGTGATACTCACGGACGTTGGATGTCTCCCGATCCACTCAGTGAAGAGTTTCCTGATTGGTCACCCTATAATTATGCTCAAAGTAATCCTTTGAGAAATATTGATCCCACAGGTCTGGCTCCTGAGGATATTCATATTTTGGGAAATTTAGCACAAAAAGGATTTGAACAATTACAATCAAATAGTAGTCTTGCTATGACAATGGATTCAAATGGAAAACTAAATACTGCAAATTTGAGTAAAAGTGATTACAATAACTTGTCTGCAACAGATAAGGTTTTATATGATGGCATAAAAAATACTAATATTGATTCAAGAATATATGCTGATAATAATAATGTAACTCCTAATGGAGGATTAATTCCTGGTGGTTCTTTTGGGGGAGCTGATTATAATTCAACAACAAATACTAGCACGGGAACCCAATATACAAACCCTGAAGTATTAGGAAATGCCGAGAGTTTTACAGGAACTCAAAAAGGCACTGGAATGACACATGAGGTTGTAGAAAATGTTCTTATTACACAAGAATCTCTAAAAACCAAAAGTGATGTTTCTATTAGTACTTCTGGCAATCCTAATCCTGTTTTCAATAAATTCCATGATTTGACAAGAAGCATGATGCCTTATGATAATCTAGTTATATCAGCTAGAACAAGATTTGAAACTGGCGGTACAAATCCTAGAAAATATTATGAAGGATTTGCGGGGAAAAAGGATTCTAATGGAAAAATTCAGACAATCCCTTTATATAAAGTTTATACCGATGATAAAAAACTAAAAAAATAATTTTATGAAAAAAATAGTTTTCTTATTATTTTCAATTATCATGTATAATTGTCAGACCAAAAATGCAATTATCAGCTCAAAACCAACTTCTATTACAAGAAAAATCATCTCTTTTAAAGAAAATAAAGATGTTAGTGTATTAGTAGCAGATAATAATGATATTATAGAAGTGTTTAGAGAAAATAACATTAATAAATGTAAAAAAATAGAGTTGGGAAAAAAGTATTCTTTTAAAATAATTCCAGTAAGTGATTTAATACAACAGGGCGTTGATTCACCTAATGAGTATATTTTAAATGATTCAACTATTATTAAATATAATCATTATTATTCTGCCGAACAAAAACAAAATATTTGTATAATAAAGTAATATTGGAAAAAGTCATGTATTTACCACAAAATGATTACTACATTCTCCAATGGAAAAAACAAAAATAATGAAAAAAATACTTTTCATTTTAACTTGCCTGATTTTCGGACTTTCAAAAAGTCAGGAAAATAAATTTTATTCCGATGCTTACCAAACTATTGACAATATGCTCAATGACAGACAGCAATACAGCTTTAAAGAAGCCGTATTTGGCGTTGAAAATGCATACTATCAAGGAAAGTTAGATACAGGAGGCTTGAACCGTAAAATTGGTTTTTTAACAAATTTCTGTAACCGATTAGTTAAAAACAGAAGTCTGAGTTATTCTGAAAAAGATTCTGAAAAAGTAAATAAATATGCAGCAATCTATACTGTCATGTGTCAGTCTACACCTGTTATTTTTGGAAATGACATCATAAAATACAAGCCATTCACTTACGATTTTGAGGATGTATTCGGACATAAAGAACTGTCTAATCTGTTTGTATCAAAATTATTAGATACCCAAAAAGGCAACTGTAATTCAATGCCATATCTGTATAAGATTTTGGCTGAGGAATTAGGAATTGATGCTAACTTAGCTCTTGCACCAAACCATGTTTACATCAAGCATAATATTAAATCAATCGGTTGGTATAATACAGAGCTTACAAGTGGTATTTTTCCGATTGATGCTTGGTTGTCTGCTTCGGGATTTATTCATTTAGATGCTATTAAAAATGGTGTGTTTATGAAAGCCTTGAACAATAAAGAAAGCCTTGCATTATTATTAGTGGATTTAGCTAATGCTTACAACAGAAGTTATCCAGAGAATGAGGGAAGTTTTGCTTTGAAATGTGCTGAAAGAGCAATACAAATATATCCTTATTTGCCTAATGCTTTACTATTACAGGCTGAAACCCATACAAAACAGTTTCAAAAATTAATGAAAGAACAGAATACAAAAGATATTCAGGCTACATTAAGCAATTCAAAGGCTAAAGAACTATTTGATCTAATGAATAAAGAATATACTCATATCCACAAAATAGGCTATCGCAGTATGCCAGAGGAAATGTATTTGGATTGGTTGGTATCTTTGAAAACGGAACGATCAAAATATGAAGATATGAGATTTAAACAAGACTAAATAAATTATGAAAAAATTAGATCACAGATTGAAACAACTTTTAGAAAACGCAAAAGAAGAATTTTCGAATGATAATTTTATAGTTGCAATTCCAATTTTTTATGCAAAGAAATTCATTGCTTATTGTGCAATGAAAGAATTTTGTTGGACATTCAATGGGCAAACAACCACAAGTTTAACTCAACAGGAAACAGTATTAAAAAATTACGGCTGGATTTGATATTACTTAATGAATTAATCTTCAATAAGTTTCAAGGAAAAAACCAATAAATCCGGCGGTACTGTGACTCATAACGGATCAATATTAAGCATATGAGGAGAATATATTTTTATAAAAAGACCGAGATCAGTGTTGTTATTTTAGAAACATTTGTAACTGTGATTATCCTGAGTGTATTCCTGTGGAAAAAGTTTGATTACCATTGGGCAATCAATTTTGTTGCTGTTCCTGTTATCACCGGACTATTTATATTCCTTTTCTTAAAATGGCGCCTCTCAAGGTATATCATGACTTTATTTTTCTCGGTTTTATATGGTTTATCAGGATACTATATCGGCAGATTTCTCCAGAGTGATGGTGTTTCTGTCGGAATTGTATTTGCTTATGCAGCCTATTTTGCAAGCCTTTGCTTGCATGAGATGGAATATAGAGAATTGAAAAACTAGATTGACATGAAAAATAAGGCCCGAAATATTGTTTTCATCATCGGAACTTTGCTGTTTTCAGCTATGATCTACCGGTATGCCAAGCGCGACCACGCACTCATAAAAGAACGGTACAGACCCAATGTACAGGTCACATCCGCTGCCCCCGTCTATAGAAAAGCAAATCTCAAAAGTCCTGTTCTTGATACCTTAAGTACCGGAACACGAATAAAAACAGGTAAGCAAAATGGTGCCTTTTATCAGATCATCTTTGTTGAAGACAACAAGACCGTCAGGGGCGGATATATTCAAAACGTCAACTTGCGGAAAACTGAATAGTCACCGATTCCCTTGTTAGAATCGTTTCATACGGGAAAGGCAATTTCGTGCTCCTGCGGATAAGGTGCTCTGAAAGTCATGCTTACATCTTTTTTGATACGCTCCTCCGCTTCGTACTTCCTTCTTTATCGTGCAAATAGCATGGTGACATTTTTGCCCAAATAATCCTTCAACAAATCAAAAGCAGCCGATACTCCCCATCGTTTTCAACAGGAGCTCTATGAACACAAGGTAAGACCTGTTGTGCCGGATGATCTACCGCCAGGCGCCAAAGATGTCCTAAGCCTAAATTGACAGGTTCCGCATTGGGTTTAGGCTGATAATGCAGATCGAAGAAATAGTCTTTCAGGAAGGTTTCAAATTCAGTTTCCGGACCGTCATGTAATTTTTTAAGCTTTTCCCGGATTTCCGGAATCAAAATTTTCTGTTCAACCTGGCTATTAGGTATAATATCACTTGCTGCACCATGATAGGTGCATAAAAAAGTATCCGTTCCAATGGGAGAACGATCGACATGATAGGAATATACGTCAGTTGAAATGAAATCCAGCTCTTCATCCCGTTCATAACACTTTAGTAAATTGAGAGAAGGTGAGGCTCCAAAATCTGCCAATACCTGTACATCACTTACAATAATTTCTCTTGCCGCATTGCCATTTTCTGAGAGCGGCAATGCTAAAAGATCTTCAAGGGAAACTTCTGTAATGTTCTCTTTTAACTGAAGTTGGGATACAATTTCTTTAAAATCTCCCACTAAGTTTCTGTGCCAGCATATTGCATTCATAGCTCCCTGGAACTTGGTATTGACAAGTTCAGAAAAAGAAGAAACCATTCCAATTTGGCTGTTGTCAGAAAATGTATTGTTCATATATTAGAAAAATTGCCTGGTCAGCTAGTTGACTACAAAAATAATGAACAATAGAAGACAATGTAAGAAATAAGTTTTTTTTTCAGAACATCCTTATTAAAAATATAGTGCCAATTCCTATATCCCAATGTATTTTAAGCACTATGGATAAAGGGATTTACACGTGCTGAATCAGAAAATAAGATTGTAGAAAAAGTGGAGTTCACTTTAACTCGAGCTGAGGGCAAAGAGGATGTTATTTTACGATCATTAAAAGCCCGCTCACTAAAAAATGAACAGGCTTTCCCTTATAATGAAAATAAATGATGATTATGGCTCCAGGTGGTCTACAGGCTTATGAACGATATCATAATAGACTGCAGGATTGGCTGCATCAGGAATTATTCTATACGTGAATTTTCCGTCATTGAGCTCCAGGATATCTACAATACGTGTCCAAGCTATAGTTCCATCAGGATTTCTTGCAACAAGGGTTCTTGTTTTTCCATCCGGAGAAATCGACCAGTCTCCCTGATTTTTTACGATATCATTGAGGCCATAGATCGCATACTTTCCATCAGCCCTGAAATAAGCATATCCTACAAAACCGTTTACTTTCGGATCATTCAGGTCAACATGCTCCCCTGTATTATCAAGGGCTTCAGTAGTTTCCCAAGCTGTAGAAGCTAATATACGCTGTCCGTTTGCAGGCTCTGCATGATTTATTTTTGTATGGATGATGTCATAATATACAGAAGAATCATTAGGATTTGTATGAATTCTGTATGTGAACACATTCTTAGTAAGCTCAAGAATTTCTACGTCACGCGTAAAAATCGCGGTTCCGTCTGGCCGAAGTGCTGTAATGGTTCTGGTTTTTCCTAATGGATCTACAGCCCATTTTCCTATTGATCGCAGAACATCATTCAGTCCGTAGATAGCAAAATTTCCATCTCCTTTGAAGTATGCAAAACCGACAAAACCGGCTACAGCAGGATGGTCCAGTGCAACATTATTTCCTTTGTTATCCTTTGCTCCTGTAGTTTCCCAGGGAGTGGAAGACAGGATCTGTGAGGGAGTCAGCTGTTCTTCTCTTATGATCTGGTCATCATCGTTGGAACAGGATACAGCTGTTGTGGCTAAAGTAAAAGCTGTAAATAAATAGAAAACTTTTTTTAATGTAATCATTGTATATTGTTTATAAAGGTTATTGAAAAAATAAACATGTAAAAAAGAAAGCAGGGAAATGAAAATCTGGGATCCCTGCTTTCAAAACACAAACACTTAATGAAACCGGAATTACGACTTGGGATAATGATCTGTACGATCAAGAGTAATTCCTGTTACTTTTTTTATTTTTATTGGATACTTCCTACACAAATCATTTCGATATTTCTGCTTGAAGGAGTAATTCCTATAATTATTTCGTCATACCATACTCCTTCTGCAGGACGTGCAGTAGTGGTATTTGCACCATAACCGCAATTTGCATATTGTTCCGGCTGCACGGAAAGTAGCATTTTGAGTAATTCCGAAACAGTTAGACACTGCAGGTCCTTGCTGAATATTTGTAGACGTAATGGTTGCCGTTACAGGAACTCCATTTATCGTTCCACTTACTGTTCCGCCATTTGCTGTATAAGGTATAAGGAATGAACCTGTTGTACAGTTGATACCGCGGCTACCAGCGTTGTTATGGCAGCTGTGGAAGTTCCTGTTGCGTTTTTTGCTGTAATATCAAAGGTTGCTTGTGGTTCTGGTGTGTTCACCCCTACCTGAGAAAAAGCAAAGCAGAACACAGCAGAGCTAATAAAATAATTATATTTTTCTTCATTTCTTACATTGTTTGAGTTTGGAAAATTTTTATTCCTGTGTGTTTTGAACCGTATGAAACGAACTCAGAAAAAAACCGGTCTGACGTCAACTGATTGTTTCGGGATTATGTCTGCAAATTTATGGCCCCTTCCCCCAAAATAAGGTACTACAATTCTACACAAGAAAATAAACAACTGTTTTTCAAATCATTACATAAACAATGTAGTACATATTCAGTAATCATGGAAGGTCTATTTTTAACGTATTTTTTTAGAATTATTTAACTTTAATAGGTTTTCCTTAATATTTATATTGCCTTTCGAAAATATTCCTTTTGGTTCCATAGAAAAATTTATGACTGTAATGACCAGAGCACTAAAAAAGGCATACCCTATAAAATTGCATGCCTTTATCATTATGATCCTGAAAAAGTACACCGGGGATCACAAATATGGACTACTCCATATACACTCAAAATAATAAAACATTGATAAGCATTTGATTACAAACAACAAAATCAATTTTAAATCTTTTATGACGGTGTACAAAAAATTTCTGGCGGATACTATTTTTTATCGTATTATTAGTAACAATTAATTAATTTTGATATCAAATTTATTACCACATGTTCCTCAATTATATTTCAGGAAATTTTTTCTTACTTTTCTTTTTATTTCTATCGCTTTTCCTTAGATCTCAGGATTATTCATTTTTACCGGAAGATGTAAAGATCACGGCAGAGTATCATAACAGGGGCTAGTATGAAAAAGCATTGCATTTCAACATGAACAGGCTTCAGGAATACGAAAAAGAAGAAAATAAAGAAGGAATTGTGACGGTATACACCAATATCGCTTATCTTCTCTTCTCTTTTAATAAGTTAAAGGAAAGTCTTCATTATCTGGATAAAGCCAAAGAAGAGATGAAAGGCAGCAATAATCCTCTGTTCCGGGCAAGGATCTATAACGAATATGCCAAAAATTATACAAAACTGGGAATGCGCGAACAGTCGAATATCAATTTTGATAAAGCATTAGACTATGCCAAAAAGATTCCGGACGAGCGACAAAAAAAATATCTTTTATTTTATGGCTATACCTGGAAAAGACTTAATTTTCTCAGCCAACAGGATTCTTTACACAGGATAGACCAAAAAACACTGAAGGTGATGTCCAGTGCGATCACCTATTCCAAAATTGCCGATCATTTTATTGCCGGCAAAACGAATTTAGACTCTGCAGAATACTATCTTAATAAAGCTCTTACGGCTCCTGATGAAAAAATCATTGCCATCAAAGGAATTACCATGATGGGATTTGGAAAATTAAATACGGTAAAAGGAGATCACCAGAAAGCACTGGAATATTATAAGAAATCTCTTGCTGACTTTCAGAAAGTGAGGTTTAAAAATTTTATAAAAACGGCTTATGATTCTATATCAGGCTCTTATGAATCTCTTCATGATATGGAAAGATCCAATGAATATTTTAAGAAATATAAGGCCATCAATGACAGCATCAAAAATGAAGAAAAAGAAGCGGTGGATATTGTGGTCAATAACCTGTTACTAGAGCAAAAGGAAGAAAAACAGAAGGAAAGAAACAGGTTATATATCTGGGGTTCCATTATTATGGCGATCTGCGCCGGATTGGTTTTATTGATTTGGAAAAAGTTTACCGTAAAACAACTGAAAAAAGATCAGATGATTGAAAAACAATTGAAAGAGACGGATAAATTAAAAAAACAGGTCAACGAATCTTTTGATAAGATCATCGAACTGGCAGAAACAGGCAGTCCATTTTTTCTTACCCGTTTTAAGGAAGTATATCCTGATTTTTATCAGAAACTAAATGATCATCATAACGAATTAACCGATTACGACTTAAAATTTTGTGCTTATATAAGATTAAACCTTACGACTAAAGAAATGGCTCAGTTCGAAAACATCACGCTAAGGGCCGCCGAGACAAGGAAATACAGACTTAAAAAGAAATTAGAACTTCCACGGTAAACCGATCTTACAAAATGGATCCTGGATTTGTAAACGATGTAAAAAACAAGAAGGATCACCCTGTTGTGATCTTTTTTATTGGTATATTGTAGAAACTTTTAATACAGCGGAATGACATTTATAAAAAAGATATGGTATGGAGTTGTGTTTTTCTGTCTGGGAGGTGTTATCTTCAGCCAGCATAGAAATTTCATGTATGAACATGTTTATATTCCTGATTCTACCCAAAAAGTAAATACGATATCCGAGGTCATGGTCCTGTCTGTTGATGAAAAGAAATCTGAGTACTATTCTTATGAAAGGTATGTTTCAGATTCAACAATAGCGGCGGATCGTAAAAAGGGGATTTTAGACACCTATTCCAAAAAGAAAAATAATCCGGACCGGGTTATTAAATATACCGGTACGAAAAATGTAAAGTGGGCAACACCTGTCAGCGCAGATTGGTATTTAGTCAATGATCAGCGTACCATGCAATGGGTTTTGTTTCCTGAATTCAGTAAGATACAAGGCTTAAAAGTCCAAAAAGCCACAACCGGCTTTGCAGGAAGACAATGGACTGCCTGGTTTACCAAAGATATTCCCATTCAGGATGGTCCCTATAAGTTCCGCGGGCTGCCGGGGCTGATCCTTGCCATTGAAGATAAGGGCCGAAATCATTCCTTTGAACTCAAAGGTATACAAAATGTAAATACAGATTTTGTATATCCTGATGAGACGAGTTATCATTTTATAGAGATCAGTCAGCCCCAATATGTCAAATTATACAGGGATTTCCGGGAAAACCCTGTTGCCCGCTGGATCGGTATCATGGGTGACCAGATCAATGCCAGTGGAAAAAAGAGAACTGCTCAGGAGGTGTTAAGAGATATGGAAATCATGGAAAAAGAGCGGTTAAAAAAAGACAACAATCCTATTGAACTTGATCTTCTGCCTTAACAGCCCTGCGCTTCATTCATCTTAATTTGCTCATAATCTATGCATCCGGCCGCTTTCCGAAATCGAAGGGGCACAACTATTATAAACATGGGCAGGAGTTCCCGGATCATCACCGATCATCCTAACTTGTTCTTCTCCGACAATTTTACCGCGAGCCGAAAAAATATTTCAAATATTACATCGGAGCTCTCAAAAACCGGGAAAGCCCATTCATACTGATTATATATAAATATTCAGCCTAAATCATCTCAAAGGCTATCAAAGTATTTATTGATATCTGAATTGGCAATATCCTGAGATAAAGACAAAGCAGAAACTCCATGTGCATTCTTTACAGCAGGATCTGCATTATTCTTTAAAAGCGTTGAAATATAGTATCCGTAACTTTCATGATCCTTATTATAATTAAAAACAGCATTAAACAAAATAGTGTTTCCATTAGCATCCACAGAATTAACATCCGCTCCTTTTTCCAATAAGAAATCAAAAATTTCCTTAAGATTTAACACTACGGACATCTGTAAAGGGGTTCTTTGAAAAGGACCTGTCGTTTGTTTTTCATTAATATCCAATCCTTTTTCTAAAAACGCATTAATGACATCTTTAAAATTATGATCTATTTCCCTTTATTATTTAAATAATTTACATAGTAATGTAAAATATTATTACCAAATTTATCATGTTCTTCAATATTATATTGATTTAAAGCTTCTTCTAATTCCTTGAAATTTAAATCAACTATAATCTTTTTAAGATCTTCTATGTGCTTCATATTATCTGTTTTTTTAATGCTCATGCCCTCTGAATTTCCCGCCGTCACTCGAACTGCTTTTACTATCTTCAAATCCTAAATTGCTCAGTTTATTATAATCTTCTATTACTTGAGCTCTTGTTTTTTTAGCATTGGCAGGATCTTCCTGATATTCACGCCATGACTGATTCTGGTGCCCAACCACCTCGTTTCCGGGTTCAATGGGCTGCCCTGTTTTAGCATCAAGATATTTACCGTCTGCATTTTTAGGATTATTTTTCTTTAAATCATCTATTATTCCTTTTCTCCATTTTGGCCTTCTCTGTAAATTTTTCGGCAGTTTATTGACTCTTGCTCCCCGGGTTAGCCCAAATACATCTAACCAGGCATTGGTATCATGAACATAGGCGTATTGTTGCAATCCTCCAACAATTCCGATAGGATCTTGTTGAGTATATAATCCACTTTCCGGATCATACCATCGATTACGATTAAATACTAAATCAATATCTAAGTCAACATACTGTCCCTGATACAAAAACGGAACAAATACATTGTCCCCTTTCCGAAGCGAACCATAAATATCCAGTTCCCTTTCCCAAACCAGAGAACCTGCATTATCATAAGCATGAGTCGGTGTTCCTAAATAATCACTGATAATGCTAAACTGTTCTTCTCCAGCAATTTTACCGCAAGGCGTAAGACTTCCCTCCTGGTACAGCCAAGTTATTACATTTTCTGCAGATTCCGGAATTTCTTCTACATTATTTTCTTCATCAATAGCCAGCCCCGGCGGAAACTTTCCCTCATACTGCCATTCGTGCAAAGGGACATTTCCATCCCACAGCCAGCGGGTTACTTTATCTTTGTATTGTTTAGCAATACGCCTTCCCAGAGGATCATAAGAAAAAATAACTTCACCACCTTGTGGTAATATTACCTTGGCAAGCATTCCATTTCCTTTCCATTCATACTGCCAGCCAACGCCGCTTCCCATCAGGCTGATTCCGTATTTATGTTCTATAGTGGATGGTGGTAGAGCTGCGGACCGATCGCTTTTTCTGAATTCTTTAAAAATCAGGTTTCCTTCAGCATCATAGTAATAATTATAGCGCAAATCCTTTAAAAGCCTTCCTCCTGCACCGTATGTACGGTCCGTCTGTTCCGGCGTTTCAAACAGGTTACCGATTGCATCAGGTGCTTTATAAATGGCTTCAGCCAGCTGGCGGTTCTGATAGGTTCCGCTCACCAGATTATCCCATGAATCGTAATTGAAATGGGCACTGGCTCCGGTGATTTCATTGACCGTTTTTAAAAGCCGGTTGGCCTTACCCCAAAAATAACGGGTACGGTTTTGCTCAACATTATGGCTGTTTATGCTTCTACGCACCACACGGCCCTGTTGATCATGCTCCGTAATCTGGCTGATGCCTCCGGTCAGTTCACGCTGTATTTCCAGCCCTGTAACATCATAATGCCATTGGGCTTTCCAGCCGCCACTTTCCATTTCCTTTACCTGTCCAAAATGATCATATTGACTTGTGATATGGGCGCCCAATGAACTCTGTATCAATAAAACACCGGTTTCTTTATCGAATGTTTTACTGATCCAATGCTGTCCCTGTTGCTCCTTGTGGATACGGCCATCCTTACCGCGATGTATTTTGATGCTGATATCCTGATTCAAGGCACCGGTCAAAAAGCCGTCTTTATTATAGTTGTAGCCTGTAAATGAGAGGTCATTATGCTGTTCCATAATGATATTTCCGACACCGTCATAGCCATATTCTGTCCAGCGGTTATCCGGACGGATTACTTTTTTCACCTTTCCTATTGCATCGCGTACATATTGACGGTGCAGCCCGTCAAATCCCCACTCATTGATCACATCTCCCAGCCCATCCAATGCAAACCGGTATACTTCCCCTTTTTCGTTGCTGATACTCTTAAGCTGCAATTCGGTATCATATCCGAATTTTACAGTCCGGTTATTTTGGGTACGGCTTAATAGAATACCCAGGCTGCCATATCTGAACCGTACATCATGTAAATCATCCTTCGCATGAATTATATTATAGGAAGTATCATACTCGAAGTAATGCTCATTGCCGTCAGGCTCTTTGATGTACACCACATTTCCGGCATCATCATAGGTATAGTAAGTCAAATTACCCCGCACATCACGTTCACAGGTTACATTACCCATCGCATCATAGTCCCATTTATTATAGGTTTCGTTGGGATAGATAATCTGCACCAGCTGATGTGCCTTATTGTAAAAGAAATGTACAGAACGGTTTTTATCATCTGTAATTTTTTTCAGATGCATTTTGTCATACTGATAATACAGCTTTTCCCCTGAAGGGAGTTTCTTTTTAACAATCCGGTTCAGCAGATCATAGCTCCATTCCATTTCTGCTCCGCCGGGAGTCGTGGCTTTTGTTAAGTTAAAAGTATCATCATATTGAAACTGAGTTGGCTCGCCGTTCTCATTTTCGACTGTTTTTAACAACCCGTTTTCTGTATACACATACTTTGTTGTGAAACCTTCAGCGTTGACAACCAGTTCAAGTTCCTCATATCGGTTGTACTTCTGATGGGTAACTCCTCCTTTTTCATCTATTATTTTATAAATCAGCTGATGCTCATCATAGAAATATTCTGCGGTAAAACCTAGACTGTTTCTTGTAACGGTATGTCCCGGATGATATTCTGTAAAATATTCCAGTACACCGCCGTCACCCCAGGTATGTATACATTTTGCATCCTCTCCCTTCCCTTCATATTGCCAATAAAAACTCTGGCCGGTCTGGTTGGTGAGCTGCACAAGCAAATGACCATCATAATAAAAATATTTTTCTGCTCCTATAACATCTTTATTATAGACCATATTTCCCTGTTCATCATATTCATATTGAATATAGATGATTTTTCTGTTGCCGGAGACCGTATACAGACTGGTAATGCGATGATCAGAATCACTTTCTACGTTAATGATTTTGCCGGTACTGTCTGTGATCTTTTTCAGACCACCATTGGAATGATATTCTAAAGTGATCGTAAATCCATCTGCTGTAGCTATGGACGAAAGCATCCGGTATCCGTCTTCATTCAATGCCCCGTTAAATCTGTACTGCAGCTTATCAGAATCCGTCAGCAAATACCCTTTTTCATCTTTACTAAAAATCAGCTGTTCTTTTCTGCTAAAATACTTTTCACCGGTTTCTATAAGCGGAACCACCGTTTCGCGGCCGTCTGACAAACGTAGGGAAGCAAAATCATTTCCAAGGTCGTACAATCCCATATTGTAACTGTGATGCCAGTTAAAACCTAGCGGTCCGTTCACTTCCGCATCACTGTAATAGGTACGCTGCCATACAAAAGGAATAGGCCCCGGCAGTTCAATATCAGTATTGGTAGAATATACTCTTCCGGTAGCCGCATCCACAGGCTCTCCGAACAGACGGCATTTTACAGGCTGTAAAACTTTAGCCAGCTTGGGTTTATTAGGTTTGATCCTGTCAATTGCATCCTGTAGTTTGTTACCCGCTTTTTTCCATAATTTCCCCATTCCTTTCAGTCCTAAGCTCATTGCAAGCTGAAAAAGATCAATGGTAGGAGGACCACCCGCTAAAACAGGTTTCCCGGCTGAAGTCATGATCAGCAGCATGGAAGTAGGTGCCATTAAAGCCACTTTCGGCTTTGGTTTTGTAATACGGAATGGAGCCGGTATCCCTATTAAATTACATGATAAAGCGAGATGAAACTGTGTACTGCATGGTCCGCCATCTGCTAGAACCGTACTGCTTCCAAGAAACATTTCAGAACTGGCAATAGGTTTTACAATAGGAAAAGGAATATGTAAAAAAATTCCGGGTAAATGCTGAATTCCCGTTCCCGCATTGGCGACCCATTGCCCGTGAACCTGTACCGACGGTTTCATCCCATTGACAATGGCTGTACAGACGGAAGCTAAACTTGTCGGAGGTTCCGAACCGTCAGCAGGAGGCGCAGGAGGCTCCGGAAGCATGTTGGAAACAGCATTCATCACCGCACTCATAATATCGAATACCATCCCGATATGCGGTACAGGCAATAAAGGCATAGGTGGAAAAATGGTTTCATGGAAATCAATCCCGATTGCCAAGTCAAAATATTTTCCTACAGGCATTCCGGGCATAGCCGGTAAAATACTGGCCATATCTTTTTGTAAATGGTCCAGTTTATTTTTGGCTTCTCCAAAAAGTTCCCCAAAACCCCTCCGCGGAGCAGGAGCCGTGACTACTTTTCCAATAATATCTGACATAGGTTAGTTTTTAAGTTTTAATAATGGGTCTTTCCAAACTGACTGTTCCATTTTTAGCGAAGCTGAATCTACGCCAGCCTGCGCCAGTAAAATTTCCCAGTCATCACCTAACCATTCTGCCAGCTGCAGTTTTATTTCCTTTACTTCTTCTTCTGTTTTAAACTGTCTTCCCAGGTAAAGAGCCATAAAAGCAGCATGCAGAAAAGTAGACTGTCTTCTTACACTGATATCCAAATAAGCCCCGGCAGCCAAAGAAAATAGAATATTTTCAAAGGCGGTCTGCAAATCATTTTTTTCATAATAAATATGAGCTGAAAGCCTGTTAGCTTCCATCACATAATACACATCCTGACGCTGGGATGCTTTTTCAGATAATTCCTGATAAATCAATAAAGCTGAATCTCTATTTTTGTTGCCATACAATAGGGCTGCTTTTAAAAGCATACATGATTTCCAAACCGGATATCCCGTAGCATCATCATACTGCATTGCTGCTGCGGATTCTTCCAGGGCTTTATCTGTATATTCTTCACTTTTTTTAGTGTTTTGGATAGCAAAAAATGCCTGTGAAGCGACTAAAAGCCCTGCTATCCTCGAAGACACCGTGTTTATTTCTTTTGTAATTCCAATAAGGCGTTTTACTTCAACCTCCGTCCTGTTCTGTACTTTCTGCGTTGTGGAATCCATGACCACAATCACCTGCTTTCTGAATCTGGCATCAGCATCTACGGTATTGTAACCGTCACTGGCTTTGTACATTTCATTTTTAATAGCTTCAGCCATTTTAAGTTTGGGATATAAGTAATGATAAACATCGTCACCATTCCTTTTTCCCTGCAGTTTGATACGCCTTTCTTCCGCAAGATCCATCGTGACCAGGCGAAGCTGATCCGGAACGTTTTCTGTGACCTGCTGAAACCAATGGGCGATATCCTGCTTCGCATGAGCAGCCAGAGGAAAATATAAACAGAAATAAAAATGGGCACTCTGATCCGTTATACTCATTTTCAGACGCTCCAACTCACCAAACAGGTTAGAAGCATTGGGAAGCAGCTGATCATTCGGAACAAAAGGTTCTTGTATGATATTATTTTCCCACAGGGCCCTGTGAAGGTCCTTATCTTTTTGCGGATGGGGCATAAACCATCCCAGAAATTCATTCCAAAGCTGTTTTTCAAACTGTTCCCTATCTCCTTTATATTCGGTTTCAAAACGAAAAAAAATATCATTGGATTCACCAATAGGAGATTGCTCGATCTGCATAAATTTATCGATCATTTCAACATCCTGATACTGAGCGACCCAGACAGCCAGTTTCCAGGACTCCTTTTTTTCAGCAGCAGACCACAGATCTTTGAGTTTATAATACTCCTGCGCTATTGAGGATGTTTCCATAATTAAGAATTCAGTTTAACCAGACCTCCTGTAATGATCGTCTCACCATCGCCATTCATAGAAACTTTAGTCCCGCTGATACTTGTTTCTTTTCCGGTAACCTGTACTTCCTTACTTCCTGATGCGGTTACGGTAACGCCGCTCAAAGCAGCTACATTAGCTTCTGAAGTCAGTTCTATCCCGGCCTTACCACTTCCCATAGAAACAATGGTATCTGCCGTGATATTGATATTTTTAGCATGAATGGTAATGGTCTCATCATCAATGACAATGGATGATTTTCCGTTATTCAGCGAAATTTTTTTGCTGGCTACTCCGGAAATTGTGTCCTTCCCATCTACGGTGATTATATTTCCTCCCGTCTTATCTTTGATTGTAATTCCTCCGCCATCATCAAGGCTGATGATATGACCGCTCTTACTGCTAAGGCTTTTGATATTATTGCCTTGTCCGCCTCCGCCTCCTGCCCCTCCATGAAACATTCCGCCCATTACAAAAGGACGGTCCGGATGCTGGTGAACAAAATTGACCATAATCTGGTCATCCACCTCAGGAATAGCCATGAATCCACGGTTTTTACTTACTTTATCACTGCTTCCTCCATCCGGTGTCATCACCCGGATAAACTCTGTGGTATCCTGGCCCGTCTGCCAGTCAAACTGCACCTGTACCCTGCCTTGGTTCAGCGGATCAGAATTGGAGACCACCTTACCAAACTGGGCTTCAGCTTTCGGAACATGAAACTCAGGGCGCGGAATAAATCCCGAATCAGCAGCTATTGCTTCAAAATATCCATCATAATACCCTCTTGCATCTACTTCGTGGGTAACCTGTATCATCATCACTTTGGTAAAATGAGTGGTTTCATTGGTTTCCGGTTTCCGCATTTCAATATCTGCGGAACATCCGGGATAGAGAAATGGTACCGTAGTCGTACCGGATGTGACAAAGACTTCGGAAGCCTTGCTTCCTGCTGTCCCCTTCTGAGACGCCTCTACATCCATAAAATTGGCTGCTTTGATAGGAGCCACCCTGAGAGAAGGGGTAGAAAATGTTTTTTCCGATATTTCGTAAGCCCGTTTGGCTATATCTGAAGTATGATTTATTTTAGAATTTCCTGTTTTCAGTTTCTCATTTTTGCTGCTGTTGTACCCATAAAAAGTAGGATTGACATGCTGTACCCGCATTTTTACCTTTATATCATTAACGCTGCTTCCGTATATCAGTTTTAAGGGCTGCTCTGATGGAGGCAGCTTTCCAAAATGAAGCACCTCTCCGTCATAGAAAAATTGTTCACCATACGCTTCTGCCATTCTAGCCAGATAATTGTAATGGGTTTCTTCGTACTGCGAGCTGTAACTCACATTCCCATGCCCTGCATCAACACGGAAATCAAAATTGCTCTCACCCAGTCCTTCCTTGAGTACCTGTGACACAATACTATTAAGGCTTATAGCCTGCTTTCCTCCAAAACTTTGGGTATGAGGAGCTGCATCTAAAAGCAAGGTCGGACTGCATCCTGTCAGTACAATATTTCCGAGGCTTCCTTTATCCTGTGAAAAACCTACTTCTGTCACTACGCCTATAAAATTACGTTCGGGAGAATCCTCCACATCTTTGTATCTGAATACGACCGTCATTCTTTTTCCCAAAAAATTCTGCGCTGTTTCCAGATTATAATTTTCAGGCTCACCCAGCGCATCATGTGCCAGAATCAGATCGAATTCATGGTGCCTGTTAGCACTTTGTACCAGTTTAAAATGCTTAAAATGTTTAATAATGCTGCCATCAACTATAATTTCAAGTTTGACAACCCTGTTAATTCCGGCAACCTGATTGGATGGAATCCCTTCAGCATTATGTATTTTTGAGGTCGGCTGTTTAGCCCATAGTTTATTTTCGACGACAGAAGGTTCATTGGGAAGCATAACTTGGTTCATCAGCATTGGGCCCTGGTCTTTGATTTGCTGGACCTCTTCAGGTCCTCTCCTAAGTTCAGTAGAACTTTTCTTAATGTTTTTGGGAAGATCAGTATCGGGTAGATTGGCACCCTTACCTGAAATGTTCCCATTGGATTCCTGAAACATAGTTAGATATTTTGCAGATGTGTTTACTATTGAAATATGGAATGGTTTCCATGGATAGAAAAGGCCCTTTTCTCTCATCATACAGCCAGTGAAGTGTTCGGCCTCCGAAACTGTTTTACTAAAGACTGGTATGAGAATAATTCAACTTAAAAGTCCACATTCATGATGTCAACCTTGTGCCAATTATAATTAATGCAATGTATGTATCCTGCTCGTTGTTAGTTTAATATATTGTATTTTGGTATTGCAAGATAATATCATTACTATTCACAGCCAAATGAATTAGGTATTATTTTGAAAATTGTAGTAAAACTACGATTGGATTTCAACAAAATATAAAATCATTGATTAACAAATATTTACACCCGCCACCCATCCGCAAAAGCACTCATTGCGCTGTCTTTTTCAAATGAGAAACAATCTTATAAACCGGATCTCAGAACAGATATTTCGAGAAGAATTGCATATAAGATGAAATATTTTATCTTTGTTTTTTAAGACTTATCAAAATACTTTATTGAAGATCTTCTATATGAAAAAAAATAGTTTTTTATTTTCTGCCAAAGGAATTCTTACCGCCACTTTTATTTCCTTACATACAATAGCTTACGCCCAGAAAACAGCCGATATTTCAACAATTTCTGAAAAGACTCTGAGCAGTATTCTGGAAAAAAACAGAGCTTATTATGCACAGGGAAAAGTTGCCGATTATATTCCTGAACTTGGAAAAATGGATGCTAAGGCAATTGCTTTTTCTGTAGTGGATAAAAACGGTAAAGTACTGAACACTGGTGACGTTACCAGGAAATTCACCATGCAGAGCATCTCCAAAATCATTGCTTTAATGATTGCCGTGCGTGAAAAAGGAGAAGCTCATATTTTCGATAAAATGGGATATTTCGGTTCGGATAAACCTTTTAATCATTTCTCTAATCTTGAAACCACCGGGAAACCTCTTAATCCGATGATGAATGCCGGAGCCATCCTTACCACTTCACTCATTTCGGGTGATGGAGAAAAACCATTCCTTAAAGTATTGGATATGGTAAGATACATCACAAAAAATCAAACGATCGATTACAGCAAGTCCGTTTATGAATCTGAAAAATCTACCGGCCACCGCAACCGGGGAATGTTCTATCTGATGAAAAACAACGGATTGATCTCAGGCAATGAAGACCAGCTGGACAATTATTTTAAACAATGCTCCATTGAGCTGACTGCCGAAGATCTGGCTAAAATAGGATATTTCTTTGCCAACCAATGCGTCCGTTTTGACGGAGATTCCACCTATAAAAATACGGATATTGCCCAACTGATAGAATCCCAAATGCTGACTGCAGGAATGTATGAATTCAGCGGAGAATATTCCCGAATGATCGGTTTACCGAGCAAATCTGGCGTCGGAGGAGGAATTACAGTAAGTGTTCCGGGAAAAATGGGAATCGGCGTCTTCAGCCCGGCGCTGGACCAACACGGAAATTCATTGGCAGGATACCACATGATTTTAGACCTGGTGAAGCAATATGGATTAAGTGTGTTTTAAATTTTCATTAAAATCATCTGACAGAAAACAGCGTATTAATCAATTATAACGTATTCTTTAGACTTTAACTTCCAAATTATTTGCAAATTCTTTTAATTGGGAAGTAGCATTATCAAGCTGTAGAGAATAAGTAGTAAAGTCAATTATGGATTTCCCAAATGTATAAGTCAGTTTTTTTGGAGACAGCGATTCATACAAAAGGGCTGTCAATTCATTATCTAAACTAAAATATTCAAGTAAGAATTCCGGGGTAAGTTTTTTATCTTTCCAAAGCCAGAAAATTCCTTCAGGGGTTTGCATCGTACCCCGGTTCACCATATTATCGACTTCATTTATACTTCTTACGGGATATTTAAAAATATTCCCACAAAACAAGCGGTTACTCAATACAATTACTCCTTGTATTTTTTCAACACCGTTAAGATTAACACCACATCTGGTTTCTAACTTCTTTTTTAATTCACCCACATTAAAATCTTCAATGATCAAATCCAGTTGTTTCTCAGCTTTTTTAACATAATCATAAGTTGTTCTTAAATCATATGAACTCACAGGATGCAAGGAGTGCTTACATTCAAATACCAATAAAACATCTCCAAAAACAGCAAATTCGTCAAGATCTGAAAAATCAATATTTGTTTCTGAAAAACATTCTATTGAAGCTTTTTCCAGTGATGCATGCAACCTCTCAACCAGCGGATCAATACTACCATCATTTAGCAATTGAGTATTATTTAGTTTATATTGTGAAGCATATAAATTTCTTATTGTATTTGAATTTGCAAAAACTGACAAAGACAATAAGAAGTGATCTTCAATAAACAACACAGGTTGATACTGTAAATCAAAAATCACATCGAGATCTGGTTCCCAACAAATCACATCAAGAAAGGGATCAATTTTATCTGCTGATAAAAATTTTCCAAAAAACTCATGAAATACATCTTGCAGAAAACTAGGAATTAGTGACCGTAGTAAAACCATTGTTCCTATTTTTCCTTTTTTGTAAATTCCTTTTTTAATCAGTAAATAAAAAAGGATAAACACTCTGCGAACCTTCATAAATTCTGTTATTGTCAGGTCCTTATCAATTTTTATCTTATCAAGATCCTCAAAATTCAAAAGCTGTTCCTTAAAAACAGAAGAAAGATAAATAACCTCTTCTCTGAACAGCTTATCAGATTGTATGAATTCATCCACTATAAAATCAAACAACTTGTCTGGCACTCTCAATACATACCTTACATAATCATGAGTATTTACAAGTTTAAAAAATTCAAATAAATCCTGTCCATTTAATTTGTCAATTATTTCTTCCAGTGAAACAATTTCATCGTAATTATGAATTCTGTCATTCATTAGTTGCAGATCAGTTCTTATATATCCCAAACGGATTGCTTTTTCAAAATCCTCGAAAGGCGGCTTTATTGAAATTCTATCTTCAATGATCTCACAGCTGTAGTCAAAATGATCTATTAATATTTCAAATTCTTTACAATCCAAGCTATAACAAGTGGGAATAATCAGTCTTGATAGATCTCCAGACATGATAAATTCGTCCGCTATAAAAACAGTATCTATATTTCTCGTTTTTACCCTATCTGTATAAAAATAAATTAAAAACGATACTGCAGAGGAAATTTCTTCTTTCGTTCTTCCTGAAAGACTTGACAAGTCATTTTTACTCTCCCGGATATGATCTGTCAAAAACAGATAATCCACAGCAGCCAGCAATGTCTTAATCAAAGACCTGCCTTTATATTTTCTTTCAAATGCATGTATTTCTCTTAAAATATGCCCCTCAAAAAGGTTAAGCGAATCACCTACAACCGAATAATTAACAATTGATTTTAAATAGTTTTCAATTGAGCTGCTCATCCATTCAAACCCCAAACACCTATTTAAAATTTCTGTTGCAATATTTTTTATTATACATTTTTTATTAATATACTTAGAATATCTAAACAGTCCCTTTCTTCTTATTTGGTTAAAGACATTGTCGCAATCAAAATAAATGGTGAATATCAACGTATTCCTTGCGGTTAAATAATCACCCGAAGCCATTGCCTGCTCGGCTTTTTTAAAGACTTCCTTAATTTGTTTTTTTGATGGAACTTCGATCTTTTTTTCTCTTAGGCTGTTAATTAATTCTGATGTATTAACTTTTTTAAAGTTGATCTCGCTGCTATTCATGGTATGAATTTATATTTTGAATTTTTGTTCACATCTATAGTAATCCACCGCTCAATATACTTCAAATAAATTTTTTTGCCAGAAAAAATCTATTTTTAATCCTTTCTTAAAAATCTATCTGTTTATTGATCAAAAAGATAGATACAATTCACAAATAATTAAAATTAAATCACAATACGTTGATTAGTTTTATATAAATTCGCTTCTCTATTTTACCAGATTGATAAAGAGTATTCTTGCAATTCCGGAGTCTATTCATAGTATATTATCTTTTTGTAATATTCCAAAAACAAATCTCTTATTATTGAAATATTTTATTTTTTATTGTTATCTTTGTGTAGCATTAATTTAATTATAAACATTTATATTTATAATTATCCAGATTGTACCCGCTTGTTCATAAGAATAAGAAAATAAACTATATACTTTAATATCATTTAAACAATTTATATTTTTTGTTAAAAAATCATTACAAAATTGCATTTATGATTGAAGATATAATATAAATTTATTATTTTTATTCCCGCATAACAAACAATTGCTCTTTATGCCGATAGGTTTCGCGTTTTTGTTATAAGCTCCCAGACGATCACTTCAATACCATAAATGCTATGAAAAACTTCATTACAATCGGGCTGACCCCCTCAGAACAGACGGATTTTAATCTTATACCTGATAACTTCGGAAATAAGAGCATCAGTACAACCAATACTCTCATTATTAAGGATTTAATATTATAATACCCTTATAATTAAAGATATAACAAAACTAACTACTTTTAATTCCTTCATAACAGATCCTTACTTATTCTACCAATAGGTTTAGATTTTTGTTATGAAAACTCCTGCTAACATCATCAAAGCAATGAAAAACTTAACCATTATTGGACTAACTCCTTTTGAAAAACCGGACGTTAGCCTTATGCCTAAATTACATCTGGCGGGTGCATTCCCTGTCCTAAGTTTAGGACGGGATTTAATGACCGCTCAGGAAGCACTTCACCAACTTGGCCAGACCGATATCCCTTCTTATGGTATTTACTATCCTACTGATAAATTAGTAACCCTCCAGATTCCGGATAAGGTAAAACTGGCTATCCTTCCCATGGGAGTAACAATCAATTGTTCCCCGGAACTTTCTGTAATATACCAGGTAACCAGCCTGACAGAAGCCAGACACGCCCAGCAATTGGGAGCGAAAGGTATTATTATAAAAGGAAATGAAGCCGGCGGCCTGGTAGGCTATGAATCAACCTTTGTATTGTTCCAGCGCATCATCAAAGAAATCACTTCCATTCCTGTATGGGTACAGGGAGGAATAGGTCTTCATACCGCAGCTGCTGTAAAGGCACTGGGAGCGACGGGTGTCGTATTAGACAGCCAGCTGGCCCTGTTTCCAGAGAGTTCCGTGCACCGCGACATTAAAGACGTATGTTCAAAACTGAACGGTACAGAAACTAAAATCATAGCCAATCACCGTGTACTGGTAAGGCCTAATTCGCCTATCCTCCCCGAAAACAGTACTGCAGAGGAACTGCAGCAATATTTTACCGACCTTGACCTCAGCAAGAGCTACATCCCCATGGGGCAAGACATATCTTTAGCCATAGATCTCTATGAGGATTTCAAAACCCTGAAAAAAATGGTTTTCGGATTCAAAGAAGCAATGCACGGCCATTTGAAACAGGCGAAAGCTCTTCAGGTGATTGATAAGGACAATACTATGGCCCGGGATCTTGGTCTCCATTATCCTATCGCACAGGGGCCGATGACCCGTGTAAGTGATGTCCCTTTATTTGCCAATGCTGTAGCGGAAGCAGGAGCTTTACCGTTTGTTGCCTTATCCTTGCTGAAAGGAGAATCTGCAAAATCTTTGGTAATGGATACCAAAAAACTGGCTGGTGAAAAAACATGGGGTGTGGGTATTCTGGGATTTGCACCGCAAGAATTAAGAGAAGAACAGACCTCTTATATATTAGAAGCCAAACCTCCTGTAGTTTTAATTGCAGGCGGAAGACCAGCTCAGGCTAAAGTATTCGAAAAAGCTGGAATAAAATCATTCTTACACGTTCCTTCCCCTGCCCTTCTGGATATTTTCCTGAAAGAAGGTGCCAGAAATTTCATTTTTGAAGGACGTGAGTGCGGAGGCCACGTAGGTCCCCTTTCAAGTATGGTTCTTTGGGAAAAACAAATTGAACGGATCTTAAAAGAAGACCACCCTGAAAACATCAGTGTCTTTTTTGCAGGAGGGATTCATAACGCATTTTCAACCGCATTTGTTTCTATCATGGCTGCACCATTAGCTGCAAGAGGAGTAAAAATTGGTATATTGATGGGAACCGCCTATCTCTACACCCATGAAGCTGTACAGACCGGAGCCATTCAGGAGGAATTCCAGTCGCAGGCTATGCAGGCGAAAGATACGGTCTTATTGGAAACAGCTCCAGGACATGAAACCCGCTGCTTAAATACCGCATTTGCCCATCATTTCAATACAGAAAAAGCAAAACTTCTTGCTGCAGGAATGGACAAAAAGCAGGTATGGGAACAGCTTGAAAAATTAAACGTAGGCCGTTTACGAATTGCGGCTAAAGGTATAGAACGTCAGGGTGATAAGCTTGTCAACATTCCTAAAGACGACCAACTAGACTTAGGAATGTACATGATCGGGCAGATAGCAACGATGCATAATCGTGTGATCTCATTAGCAGCTCTTCATCAGAATATTATTGACAATTACGAACATATTCAGGATGCAGCACTGCCAGAAGAACCGGTATCCACAGAGAAACCTCTGGATATCGCTATTGTAGGAATGGAATGTATTTTCCCGGGCGCTAAAAACCTGGATGAATACTGGAGAAATATCATTCTGGGAAAGGACAGTGTTACCGAAGTACCGGATGAGAGATGGAATAAAGATCTTTACTACCATCCTGATTCTGACGGACCGGATGTCTCTCACTCCAAATGGGGAGGATTTATTCCTAAAATTGATTTCGATCCGTTGGCATTTGGTATTCCACCACAATCTCTTGCTGCCATTGAACCTACACAGCTGTTAACTTTATTGGTTGCTAAACGTGCAATGGAAGATGCAGGATATGGTGAAAAACACATCAACAGAGAAAACATTTCTGTCATTATCGGAGCTGAAGGAGGGAATGACCTTGCCAACAGCTATAGTTTCAGAGGATATTATAAGCAGGTTTTCGGTGAACTTCATGAAGAAGTAAAAGAAGCCTTCCCACATACCACAGAGGATTCTTTCCCGGGTATTCTGGCCAATGTGATCGCAGGAAGGATCACGAACCGTCTGGATCTTGGCGGCAGAAACTTTACTGTAGATGCAGCGTGTGCTTCTTCATTAGCCGCTATTGATCTGGCTTGTCAGGAACTTGTGTTAGGAAAATCCGATATGGTTCTTGCAGGTGGAGCAGATTTACACAACGGAATCAATGATTACCTGATGTTCTCCAGTACTCACGCCCTTTCCAGAAAAGGAAGATGTGCTACTTTTGACGGTGAGGCAGACGGTATTGCTCTTGGAGAAGGTATTGCCATCCTTGTTTTAAAAAGATATGAGGACGCTGTATGTGATGGTGACCGTATTTATTCAGTAATCAAAGGAGTTGGCGGATCTAGTGACGGTAAAGCATTGGGATTGACTGCTCCAAGACAAATAGGCCAGGTAAGAGCATTAGAACGTGCTTATTCCCAAGCTGGTATCAGTGCTGCTTCTGTAGGTTTAGTGGAAGCTCACGGTACAGGAACTGTAGTAGGTGACAAAACAGAATTAAGTGCATTGACTAATTTATTCAGCCGTTCAGGGGCATTGCCTGGGCAGACTCATTTAGGTTCTGTGAAAACACAGATCGGACATACCAAATGTGCGGCTGGATTGGCAGGTTTAATCAAAGCTTCCCTGGCAGTATATCACGGGGTAAAACCTCCTACTCTTCACCTTCAACAGCCTAACGCTTATTATAATGCACAAACCAGTCCCTTCTCTTTCCATGCAGAAAGTGGACTATGGACTGAAAAGAACCGCTATGCCGGAATCAGTGCTTTTGGATTTGGAGGAACAAACTTCCATACGGTCATTGCCAATCACCCAAAACAAAATGACTCTATAGCCATGCAGTCATGGCCTTCAGAACTATTTGTTTTCCGTGGAGATACCTATGAAGAAGCGAAAGGACAATTGGGACAGGTCAAATCTTTATTAGAGATCAATGATGGACTTCCCTTAAAAGATATTGCTTACAGTTTAAGCATAAGCTCAGAAAAGACAATCCAGTTAAGCATTGTTGCTGATACTGCAGAAGATCTGATGATGAAATTGAACTGGTATTGCTAGGGATTGAAACAAAAGACACCTTTACCGTGAATAAAAAAGAAGGTAAAGTAGCCTTTTTATTCCCTGGACAAGGCAGCCAGAGAATCAATATGGCTCGTGACTTATTCGTCGTTTTCCCGGCTATGCGTAAGATTATTGATGAGTATCCTGAACTTGAAAAAGTGGTTTTTCCATCTAAAACCTTTAACGAAGCTGATTTAAAACAACAAAAAGAAACCATTAAAGATACCCGTTTAGCACAACCCCTTTTAGGAATTGTAGACCTTGCATTAGCTCAATTCCTGGAGTCACTGGGCATTATTCCGGATATGCTGGCAGGTCATAGCTATGGTGAAATACCGGCTTTATGTTTTGCAGGGGTATTTGGAGAGGATCAATTGGTTGACTTAAGTGTTCAGAGAGCTCACTCTATTTTAGATTCCGTAGAAGGTGGAGATCCAGGCTCCATGCTGGCAGCAAGTGCTACCCACGAACGTTTACAGCCGGTCATTGCTAAAGTAGAAGGATGTTATCCGGTCAACTTTAACGCTCCTACTCAATGTGTTATTGCAGGAAGTACAGAAGCAATCAACAAATTACTGGAAATCCTTAAACAGGAAGGTATTTCTGCTAAAAAACTAGAAGTAGCCTGTGCATTCCACAGCCCGTTATTGGCAAAATCCAAGGATTTATATGCTCATGTATTAAAAGACGTTCCTTTCCAGGAAATGCAGATTCCTGTATGGTCCAATACTACTGCGGAAGTATATCCGGCGAATCCATCTGAAATAAAAGAAAGACTTACTGATCATCTGGTACAGCCTGTAAGATTCGTAGAGCAGCTTCAGGCAATGTACAACGATGGCGCAAGAATTTTCATCGAAGTAGGACCAGGAAAAGTACTTACCGGATTGACTAAATCCTGCCTGGAAAAAGATCAGCTGACTTTATATGTTGAAGACAACAGCCGCAATAAATTCAGTCACCTGCTTTGCATGTTGGCACAATATTTAGGAACTGGCCGAAGCTTCAGTATTGATAAACTTTTTGATGGCCGCAGCGTTAAGGTTATTGATCTTAACCAACCTGAGCTTTACAAGAAGAGCCCAGCCATCTGGCATGTTAACGGGCAGACTGCCCACCCAACTCATGGTAATCTGCCATCTAATGGTGCTTTACCACTCATAAACCCTATTCCCATGAACAATTTTACTAATCAACCACAGGCCCCTGCAACTGAAGCTCAGTCTACTGCTGAACGTATGCTGCAGGAATATTTAAACAGCATGAAATTAATGATACAGGCACAGCGTGATGTGATGCTTTCCTTTATGGGACAGAATCCTCAGGCATTCCCTGCTCCTGTATACAATGCTCCGGTACAGGCTCCGGTTCAACAGCCAATATCTGCCATTCCGGTTCAGCCTGTTCAGCAGGAAAGACCGGTAGCCGTTGCAGCTGTGAAACAAGTTCCATCAAGAGATATCAAATCCTTATTACTGCAGGTGGTAAGTGACAAAACAGGATATCCTCAGGAAATGCTGGGTATGGAAATGGATCTGGAAGCGGATTTAAGTATTGATTCCATTAAAAGAGTTGAAATCATCGGAACACTTCGTAATGAACTGGGAAGTCTGGGTAACGGAAATACCAGTGAAGATACCGTTATGGAACAATTAGCAGGAATAAAAACCTTAAGCGGTCTTGTTTCATGGCTTACTGAATATACAGGAACAGAAACTTCTGAAGCTCCTGAAAAAAACGGATCAGCAAATGAACCTGCAGCTTCAAAATTACCAACTCAACCAGCATTCTCTCTCGAAGATCTTCAAAATGCTATTCTGAATATTGTAAGTGAAAAAACAGGATACCCGAAAGAAATGTTAGGTCTGGACTTAGATCTGGAAGCTGATTTAAGTATCGATTCCATTAAGCGTATGGAAATCATTGGTGACCTTAAAACCAAGATCGGTTTTGGTCAAAACCTTGAACAGGCGGATGATGTCATGGAAAAACTGGCTGCCATTAAAACACTTCGCGGTCTGGCAAGCTGGATCAGCGAAATGAATGGTGAAACCAACGAAGCTACTCAGGAAACAAAAGAAACAAATACCGCAGAACCAACCCAAAATGTACTTTCACGTCTTCGTTTTGATATCACACCGACTGACGCTTCTCTAGTACAAAATACAGAAGTATTGCAGGGGAAACGTTTCGCCATCACTCAAGATGACAGCAAACAAACGTCTGCAATCAAAGAAGCGTTGGAAAAACATGGAGCCATCGTGGAATTAGTAGATACAGAAAAAGATCTTTCAAACATTGATGGATTAATTATGTTAGACCTATTCTCCGCAACGGATAAACCAAGCATTATCGATCACGTAGATCTGATCAAAAAACTGGATTTTGATAAAGCAAAATGGGTGTACCTGATTTCAGATATCCCGGCACACCTTCAGGAAATAACGGATGCCCGCGTATTGCGTCATCATCAGGGATATCCGGGTCTGTTCAAGAGTTTAGCAAGAGAGTTTGACCATACTACTTGCAGATTGATCAGTCTAAGTACTCCTCAGGAAGTGGATCAGATTGCTGAAATTACTTTAAAGGAAATCCTTACTAATGATAAACCTGCTGAAATTATTTACAAAAATGACCAACGACATAAAGTAGATATCATTCCTTCTCCATTGTCAACCAGCCTGGAAGAAGTTCATATCCAACTGGATCAGAAATCTGTTGTTTTGGTACTTGGAGGTGCACAAGGGATTACCGCTGAACTGGCAAAACATATGTCCCAAGCTTATCCCTGCACTTATATCCTGGTGGGAAGATCAGCAGATCCAAGAAATGAAGCCTCTTCTCTGAAGGAATTTGAAGGAATGAAAACCAAGGAAGAAATAAGAAGCTTCCTTATCAAATCCGGCCAATTCACTTCTCCTGCAGAAATAGAAAAAGAAACAACAAGAGTTTTCAAAAACAATCAGATCCTGCGCACAATCCGTGATATGGAAGCGCTTGGGAACACCATTATTTATCAATCATTAGACCTTTGCGATGAAGAAGGTTTAGGTAACCTGATCAGCAGTATTTATGAAAAATACGACCGTCTGGACGGAGTGATTCACGGAGCCGGTCTTTTGGAAGACAAGCTTTTCAAACAGAAGACCACCAGTTCTTTCGGACGTGTATTCGATACGAAAGTAAAACCTTTGCGTGTATTGGCAGAACAACTGCGTACAGATTGCCAGTTTGTGGTTCTTTTTTCAAGTATAGCTTCAGTATATGGTAACAAAGGCCAGACAGATTATGCTGCGGCCAACAGTGTACTGGATGATTATGCGAATGCTTTAAATAAAAGATTAAAAGGAAAAGTAATCTCCATCAACTGGGGGCCTTGGAAAGGTGCCGGAATGGTTTCTTCCACCCTCGAATCAGAGTACGAACGCAGAGGTATTTCTATGATTCCATTGGATGAAGGGAAAGAAACCTTCCTTAACGAGATCAAATACGGAACTGAAAGCCAAGTGCTGATCATGTCAGGAAACAATTGGTAACCCTCTGTATAAAAAAGTATGAAAAAAACAGATGTTGCTGTAATTGGTCTATCCTGTGTCTTTCCCGGGGCACAGGATGCCAACACTTTTTGGCAGAATATTGTCAATAAAGTCGATTCTACCGAGCTCGCTCCGGCTGATCGGATCGATCCGGTTCATTTTAGTGATGCGACAAGTCCCGTTGATCGTTTTTATTGTCAGCGTGGAGGGTTTATCCCTGATTACACCTTCGATCCTACCGCGTTTGGTATTCTGCCATTGGCTGTTGAAGGTACGGAACCGGATCATTTGCTGACCCTTGATCTGGTACAGAAAGCACTGGAAGATGCAGGGGTATTCCAAAAGAAGGTTTCTCTTGAAAAAACAGGGATTATCATCGGTAAAGGAAACTATACCGGTCCCGGAGCTACCCGGGCTATTGAAATTGTAAGAACCGGCGAGCAGATCTCCTCGTTACTGCAGGAATTACTGCCTCACGTTTCTTCTGCAGACATTGAAAAGGTAAAACATGCCTTCCAGGAACGTAAAGGACGTTTTGCAGCAGATACTGCCATGGGATTAATTCCCAATCTTGTTGCCTCTCTTGTAGCCAACCGCTTCAATTTAGGCGGAGCCGCATTTACCGTTGATGCCGCTTGCGCCTCTGCTTTAATTGCTGTAGATCATGCCGTACAGGAACTTCAGAGAGGTCGTTCCGACATCATGATTGCAGGAGGCGTACACACAGGACAGAATGCCGCTTTCTGGAGTATTTTTGCCCAGCTGGGAGCCATGTCTCATCAACAGCAGATCAAGCCGTTCAGTATAGATGCTGACGGTCTATTGATTGGTGAAGGCTGCGGTTTTGTAGTCTTAAAAAGATTGGAAGATGCCGTTCGGGATCAGGATAAAATCTATGCTGTGATTAAAGGGGTGGGCGTAAGCAGTGATGGTAATGGAACCAGCGTGATGAGTCCTTCAGTAAAAGGTCAGTTAAAGGCTTTGGAACAGGCATGGATCAATGCTGATTTAGATAAAAATAAAGTAGGATATCTTGAGGCTCATGGCACAGGAACTCCCCTTGGAGATAAAACAGAGCTTCAGACCTTAGCTCAGTTCTTCGGAAAAGAAGAAGCGGCCCCGGCAGCAGGGATCGGATCGGTAAAGTCCAATATTGGGCATGCTATGCCGGCAGCCGGAATTGCAGGATTGATTAAAACCTGTTTAGCATTACATCACGATACTTTGCCGCCAACCTTATATTGTGAGAATCCCACTGCAGAGATGCAGAACACAAGATTTGAACCCGTACAGGAAGCCAAAAACTGGTCAAAAACAGGACTGCCAAAAGTAGCTGCAGTGAATGCTTTCGGATTCGGCGGGATCAATGCACATGTTGTCCTTGAAGGCTATGATATGCCGAAAAAAGATCATGTGTTGATATTGGCAAGACCTAGCCATGAAGAACTGCTTTCAGCATTACAAAATAATGAAACGACCATTGGTGAAGGTGATTTCAGAGTTGCTATCTTCGATCCTACTCCCGCAAGAGTAGAAAAAGCCATTAAAATTGTTTCCAAGAATATTACCTGGAGAAACAAACAGGATATCTGGTATACTTCTGCTCCATTATTAAAATATGGCGGTAAAGTAGCTTTTGTATTCCCTGGCTTAGACGGCCTGGCAAAAGGTGAGGTAGATAGTGTGAGCCGTTATTTTGGATTAACAGCTCCTATCGAAACGGAAGGTGAAGGACTTTTAACCGACGCTTTAAATATCTTCAACAATTGCAGTATCCTTGATCATTCACTGAAAAAACTGGGAATTATCCCAGATATGAATGCCGGACACAGTTTAGGAGAATGGCTGGCGGGTTACTCTTCAGAATTAGCGGAAGCCAACTCTGTGAAAGCATTAATTGATGTGCTGAATCCTGAAACATTTGAATTAAAGGATTCCAAGTTCATTGCCATCGGAGCGGGAATTGATGTTATAAAACCTTTTATCACTGAAATTTCAAACCTTTATGTTTCCAATGACAATTGCCCTAATCAGGTGATTCTTTGCGGAAGCAATACAGCTCTGGATGAATTAGTGCCTTTGTTAAAAGCAAAACAGATCTTCCATCAGGTATTGCCATTCCAGTCCGGATTCCACTCTCCTTTTATCGCGGATAAACTGGATGTCATCCTTGCGGGAATGGAAAAGGCACAGTTCCAGCAGACAAAAATACCATTGTGGTCTGCTACCACATTAGAACCTTATCCTGCAGATCAGGCAGCGATCAGAAAACTGAGTGCCGAGCATTTGGTGCAGCCTGTTCGTTTCCGTGAACTGACAGATAGATTATACGAAGAAGGTGCAAGAGTCTTCATCCAGGTAGGCACAGGAGGTCTGATCGGATTTATTGATGATACCTTAAAGGGGAAAGCCTTCAGTACGATTGCTTCCAGCGTTCCTACTCGTTCCGCATCAGCACAACTACAACGTGTAGTCGCTTCATTATTTGTAGAAGGGAAAACAATCGCTCTTGATTTTCTGGAGATTCAGAATCATTCTAAAAGACCATCAGGAAAAGGCATTAAGTTGGAATTAGGGTCGCCTATTATCCGTAATTTTAAAGAAGTTAAAGCACTGGCTCAATCTTTTGAGGCACCAAAACAATATACCGCAACCGCTTCATCCATTGCCACAAAAAGTGGTCATCCACTGGTACAGGCATTCCAGGACAACGTTGCGGATATGATCCGTATGCAGGAAGAAGTACTGACTTTATTCCAGAACCGTCCGGAAATTACAATCCAAAGACCTACCCCTGTAGTTCCTACAGCTCAAAAGGCATCAAGAAGTACAACCTTCTCAAAAGACTTGTATGTAACCCTGGAAAGTCATCCTTACCTGATCGACCACAGCTTATTGAGACAGCCTAAAGGATGGGCTCATGTCGCTGATATGGAGCCGGTGATTCCGATGACCATGATCTTTGAGCAGCTTGCAGAAATTGCGGAAGCTGAAGCTCCGGGAACGCAGGTTCATAAAATCATGAACGTAAGTGTATTCCAATGGATGAACGTTGCCAGTCCTTTTGAAAAAACAGTAAAAGGAGAATGGCGCTCACCGAATCACGCTTATCTGGATATTGATAATTTTGCAAATGCAGAGGTCCTATTGAAGTCTTCTCCTGTACCTGCACCTGTATTCAACCTTTCCATCGGTGATCTTTTGCCCATTGAAAGAACTCCGGAAGAGATCTATGACATGCACATGTTCCATGGAGATCAATATCAGGGAATTACTGAAGTTTCAGCCGTTGGAAACAAGGGAATTGTAGGAAAAATCAAAGGAAACGGCGGTAAAGGTTCTTTATTGGATAATGCAGGACAGTTATTCGGGCTTTGGCTTCAGCTTACTTTGGTGAAAGACCGTATTGCATTCCCCGTGAAAATCAGAGATATTGAATTCTTCGGAGATATGCACGATCAGGAAGGTATTTTTGAATGTACCTGTATGCTGACCGAGCTTAATGATGAATTTGCCATCGCCGATATCATCCTGAAAAGAGACGGAAAAGTATGGTGCGCCATTACCGGCTGGCAGAACAGAAGAATGGAAATTGATGCTCCGTTATGGAATGTTTCCATGTCACCGCTGCACAACCGTCTTTCTGAAGAGATTGCTCCTGAAGTATTCTTCTTCCACCAGGCGTATACCAGAGTCGCTTCATGGGATTTTATCCTGAAAAGATATTTCAACCAAACGGAAAAACAGCATCACCAGCAATTATTACCCAACAAAAAGAAAAACTGGATGGTAAGCCGTGTAGCGGTGAAAGATGCTGTAAGAAACCTTCTTCGCCAGGAAAAAAATCATGCCTGCTTCCCAATCACCTTTGAAATCCGTTCCGATGAAGTGGGGAAACCTTACCTCATCAGTGATTTTACGGAAGACATCCATATTTCTTTAGCTCATAAAGGCAAAGAAGCCGTGGGCATTGCGAGATATGGAAAATCTGTAGGAATCGATATGGAGCTGATGGAAGAACGCAGTTCAGGATTCTACGACATGGTATTTACCGACAAAGAATTAACCTTATTAAAAGACAGAGATCAGGCAGAATGGACCACCCGTTTCTGGGTAGCCAAGGAAGCTTACGGAAAATTCCTGGGAACAGGACTGAAAGGAAATCCTAAAGCCTTCGAAGTCGAAATGATAAAAGACGATCACCTGTGGATCAACAACATTGAAATCAAAACTATTAAACATCAAAATTATATCATCGGATGGACACTGTAAACGCAACATTAAAAATGAACCACGAAGAACTATTCACTCTTTTAAAAGGTTTTATTACTGAAGTGATAGGCGCTGAATTTGTAGAAGAAATGGATATTACTCCTGAAAGTTCATTCACCAAAGATCTTGAAATGGACAGCATCGAGATTGTTTCTTTTTCTGAAAAAATCAAAGCGCATTTTGGCGATCAGATCGACTTTACAGGTTGGTTATCTTCTATGGATCTTGACCAGCTTATTAATCTTGACCTTAGTATGATCATCAATTATATCTACGAATGCCAATAATCACGGTCAATAACAGACAAGTTCATATACAGGAACTCAACAAAGGTGCCGAACAAACCGTGGTATTGATCCACGGTATGTTCAGTAACCTGTCCATTTATTATTTTAATATTGCCCCTGTGCTGGCAAAGCATTTCCATGTGGTGATGTACGATCTGAAAAGCCACGGAATGAGTGAGCGATTTTTGAATGGTTATGACCTTGAGAACATGTCATCCGATCTGATCAGTTTAATGGATCATCTGCAACTGGAAAAGGTACATCTTGCAGGATACAGTTTCGGGGGGCTCATCGCCCTGAAAACGGCATTGAAATATCCGGAACGCATCCATCAGCTGGTGATCACGGAAGCTCCTGATCCCAAAGACGACAAAACGCGTAATATTATGGATGAATACAGCAAAGAGTTTCTTGAACATTATGTAGCCAATTTTACGGATACCACAAAAGTTCAAATGGGCAAAAGGCAAATGGAGAAAAACCATCGTATGTATGAGTTTTTATTTGAACAGACCAGCATTAAAGCAGATATGATCAGGGAAAAACATTTTCTTGTAGAAGTTCCGCTGCATAAACTGACTGCTCCTACATTGTTATTGTATGGCGCTGATTCCAACTGCAGACCTACAGGAGAATGGCTGCAAACACAGATCAGTGGATCTGAACTTGAATTAATACCGGGCGATCACAACATTCCTATCCAGGAACCTCATCTGATCGCAGAAACCATCGCTCAATTTTTATCTAAAATCTTAACACAAAACCATGGCTAAATTTGCATTTATAGTTCCACCATTGACAGGACATGTCAACCCTACCCTAAGCATCGGTGCTACACTACTGGAAAGAGGACATGAAGTAGCCTGGATCAGCCTTGACCCTACTTTAGAGGCTAAACTTCCCGAGGGAGGAAAATTATTACTGATCCAGTACGATCAGACCGACGAAGAAAAGAAAGAAAGTGAGCAATATCTCGATATTATTTCCAAAAAAGTGGTGTATGGCATAGACAGCGTTAAGTTCCTTTACGAAGAGGTTCTTATTCCGCTGAACAGACATTGCTATAAAGGGATTGTTGCTTTATTAAAAACAGAGCAGCCCGATTTGATCATCGGTGATCATCAGCTATTTGCTGCCCCGGTTGCGGCAAAGGCTCTTGGAATCCCTTATGCAACTTCCGTTACTGCTCCGGCAGCCATTAAAATTATGAATGAGCTTCCTAAGGTACACGAATGGGAAGTGAATCAAATCATCGACTTGCAGAAAGAGCTTGGTTTCCATGAAGAACGTTCTCTGGCGACTTCAGATCTTCTGACCCTTGTTTTAACCTCGAATTATTTCTTTGGTGACATGGAAGATCTGGCACCTCAATATAAATTCACAGGACCAGTTCTCACAGAGCGTCGTATTTCTTGTGAGTTCGATTGGGACAGATTGAAAAATGCTACTAACAAAAAGATCCTGGTAAGCATTGGAACTACCTTCGATCACGATCATAAAAAAGCATTCTTCCAGAAGGTCATTGATGCCTTTAAAGACGAAGATTTAACCGTTGTAGTCGTTTCTGATCCACAGCTTTTCGAGCAGTGGCCGGAAAACTTCATGGTCTATCAGCAGGTTCCGCAATTGGATTTATTACCTCATCTTGACGGTGTGGTATGCCATGGCGGTCACAATACCGTATCTGAAACCTTATCAAACGGAATTCCTTTGGTTGTGATCCCGATTGCGTATGACCAGTCGCATGTTGCAGGACGTGTGGTGCGTACAGAAGCGGGTGAACGTCTTAATTTTAACCGATTTAAAGCCAATCACCTGAAAGAAGCTGTACAACAGATTTTAAATAATCCAAGCTATCGTAAAGCAGCTCAGAAGGTAGGACAGTCTTTTGTGGAAGCCGGAGGTGCAGCTACTGCCGCGAATTTATTGGAACAGGCTATCTCAAAGGCTTCAAAACCTGAAAAACCAGTCTAAGTTTTTATTCGTTATTCCTCCCTTTTTCGGACACGTGAGCCCTACATTAAGTGTAGGAGCGAGTCTGATTGCGCGTGGTCATGAAGTAAAATGGTTCGGGATTACCCCTTTAGACAGCAAACATATTCCTGAAGGAGGTTCTTATTTTTATCCTGAACAAGATCTTATTCCGTATCAGGAGGAAATTGCCCGTATTTTAAAAAGACAGGACGACGGACCGGCATGTTCCGGACCTGAAGTGATGAAACTGGCACTGGAAGAAACGTATGTTCCTTTTGCTAAAATGATGATGCCGGGATTAACCAGACTGACAGAAAGCTGGATGCCTGATGTGATCGTGAATGACTGTATTACTTTTGGAGGAGCCCTTTTTGCCCACAAACATCATATTCCCTGTGTAACCACTACTCCTGTTCCACCGGATGTCATGGGAGATACCGAAAAAAGTGCCCCTAAAATCTGGGAATGGCAGCAAAACCTGATCAAAGACTTACAAAAAGAAGTAGGCATTCATGAAGAAGGTATTTATATCCATTCTCATAAACTGAATATGGTTTTCACCTCCCAGGCTTTTGCAGGGTTTGAAACCGTTCCTTCTCATATGAAGTTTGTAGGTCCGGTGAAAGGCCGTCCGAACGATGCGCCATTTGACTGGGATAAATTGAACGCCTCCACTACTCCAAAGATATTTGTATCATTAGGCACATTGTTGGTGGATATAAGAAAATCCTTCTTTGAAAAGATCATCGCAGCATTTGCCGGCCAGCCTGTTACGGTAGTGGCTGCTACTCCACCGGAAATCTTTGAAGAATGGCCGGACAATTTCATTGTAAACAGCTTTGTCCCTCAGTCTGCGGTGATGCAGCAAATGGATATGGTGATTTGCCATGGAGGTTTCAATACCGTTAACGATACCTTCCGAAACGGATTGCCAATGCTGATCACGCCTATCGCCTACGATCATTTCCATATTGCCAAATTAATTGAGCAGGCAGGCTGTGGAATCAGTATCCGGTACAAGCGGCTGCGTGTGGATGCCCTTCGCGAAACGGTTTTTGAATTATTGGAAAATCCGAAATACAGAGCAGCCGCTCAGGAAGTCCGAAATACATTCACCCTTGCCGGAGGTAATGACAAAGCGGTAGAACTGTTAGAAAATTTTGTACAGGAACATTCAACATTAGCTTCTGTATAACCTATGAATCAACACATGAAAAGAAGATTGTTATTTGGTGAACGCATGTTATTGGGAGACGGAAAAGAACCGTTCAATGCGGTGATCCCTTTCAGACTGAGAGGAACCTTTACACTGGAACACATCCGCAGGGCTCTGGCTCAGATTCAGCATAAACATCCTTGGCTGAGAGCACTCATCAGCTATGATGAAAAAAATGTGCCCTGGTTTGAAGTACCGGAAACTCCTGTAGCCATACCGGTAAGGATTCTGCCCCGTCAAAGTGAGAACCAATGGCAGGAAGAGTCCAGGAAAGAATGGCACCTCCCATTTAACTATGAAAAGCTTCCTTTGATCCGCTTTGTATGGATCAAAGGGGAAGAAGTTTCGGATATGCTCTTTGCATTCCACCATTGTTTATGTGATGGTGGTTCTGCAATGGCCTTTTTATATGAATTTTTACAAGTATTGGATAATCCGTCCGCAGATATCGGGATAGAAAATCCTATTCTGGGCATTCAGGATGTAGTTCCATCGGCTATTTTAAAAAGCCGCAGACAGCAGATGAAGGCTAAATTAATCGGCAGGCTGGCAGCAACAGCTATCAAATGGATCCCTGTAAACAAAAAAGCTGTTGAACGCCAAACCGATTATCTCATCCACTGGAAGCTCGATCAAAAGGTAAGCAAACAGCTCATTGCCTACTGCAGATCCAATGAAATCACGGTGAATACCTTTTTAAGCGCGGCTGTACTGCAGGCCTTCAAAAAAGTAAAAGGAGCTGCAGCTTTCAATAAAGTTTCCTGCCCCGTAGATATCAGGCGTTTTGCTACGCAGATCAAGGAAGATCATATCTTTGCTTTCGGACTAATGATCGTAGTTTCATCTGACCATAAACTGGGCTTTTTAGACAATGTGCGCTCGATGCAGGAATCTGTGGAACGAAAGACCGCCAAGCTTAATCCATATATGACCATGATGGTAATGGAATCCGGGCATGATGCGCTGAATAATTTCACAAAGCTGCTGAAGAACGGAAAATCATCCAACGACTGTATGTTTTCCAATCTGGGGCGCATCCAGATCCCTCACCAGTATAAGGAATTTACGCTGGATACCATTTTCAGCCCTTCCGTGATTGGCCCTTTGGGCAATACCACTACCCTGGTTACCTCTACCTTCAGGGGAGAAATGGACTTTTCACTGGTGGGAAGCGAAGGGTATTTACCATATGTGGAAGCATTGGCCATCCGCGATGAAGTCATGAAGATTATTACCTTACAACTGGAATATTTAGCCGTATCATGATCAAAAGAAAATTAATGATGGTGGAAAGGATCATGTATGTAGATCCTGAAACCCCTTTAAACTGTGTTTATACGGCAAGGATCAACGGAGAGATTCCTGAACGGAATTTTACAATGGCCTTAGCTAAAATCCAGCAGAAACATCCCCTGCTGAGAGCTACCATCGATCATAAAAGTGAACGGTATCCCTTTTTTATTGAACAAAAAGAAATCGAGCCGATCCCACTCCGTATTGTTCCGCGACAGACCGATCAGGATTGGCTGGCAGAATCTGAAAGTGCATGGTTCCGCCTGTTTGAGAACGCGAAAAAGCCACTGGCAGAACTGGTATGGGTACAAGGACAGGATGTTTCGGAAATCCTTTGGGTGATGCCCCACTGCATTTCGGACGGAACAACGGGCGTAACCCTGATGCGGGAACTTCTTGCCCTGCTGGATAATCCTTTTTCTGAACTGCTCCCCTATCAGGCTTTTGACTCCGTTAATGATTTCCTGCCTTCAGACTTTAATACCGGCAGAAAGAAATACAAGGCTAACCTTTATTTGCTGTTCGCGAGAATATTCTTTTCTATCCAGCGGAAAAGCAAAAAAAGAAATCTTGGAAAAAATTACGCCATTCACTGGAAACTGAATCCTGCAGAAACACAGCTTATCACTGAAAAATGCAAAGCCAATGGCATTTCTGTACATGCTTTCCTGTGTTCCTCGGTGATGCAGGCCTTCCGGGATATCCAGGGAAAACGCGCCAAAGGGAAAGTGATCAGTCCTGTAGATGTCCGCCATTTTATTCCGGAGATCAAAGAAGATCATTTGTTTGCTTTTGCGCCAACGGTAGAGCTTTCACTGAAAAAAGGAAGCATGGATGTAATGGACAACGCCAAAGAGATCAAAAAAGACCTCATTGAGAAAATATCCAGAATGGAAGCCCGGGAACTGTTGTGGATGGGAGAACGTATGCACCCCATTGTTGAACGTATGATCAGCATGCTAAAATCCAGTGAAGGCGGGCATGATGTTACCTTATCCAATATGGGTAAGATCAATATCCCGAATGATTACAGAAATTTCAAACTGGAAACCATTTTCAGCCCAACGGTTGCATTTCCATGGCTGAATTCCAACACCCTGGTTACCAGTACGTACAACCAACAAATGGATTTCACCTTTATGTCCAATGAATATTTCCTTCCCCAAGAAGAAGCCCATCAAATAAAAGATAAAGCCACCGAGCTATTGACCACCTCTTTATGAAATTTAAATTTAAACCGCCACCACCTAAAAAAATCAAAAAAACCACTCTCAAACGCTTTTTATTAAAGCGGATGATCTATTATGTCCTTCCTAACGTATTTTTTAATTTTATCATTGCCTACGCAAGCTTCCAGGAACTGGGCTACACGCATTTTTTCTCCGGGACCCAAAACCTGGCCCGCCTCACCCTGCCCATGGCAATATTCCTGCCGGTGGTTCTTACCATTGACATCATCAAAAGGGTAACGGACGCTGCAAGCCAGGAAGCCATTGAATTTACGGTAGATAAACAACTTAATAGTAAAAAACTGATGACCAAACTGAGTATCTTACATGGTTTGATTACAGGTTCATTAGTATTATCCTTACTCTTTATAGGACAGTACAATTTCTCAAAAGAGTATAAGCTGGATGCTACAGCAATGGCTGTTGTAGTAGGAGTGCTCGCAGGAGTGCTTTCCGTGATTTTTGTATATCTGCCGGTATGGAGATTGAGGAAGTGGATGTGCAGGGTGGTGCCCTTACCTGCAGATATAAACCCTTAACCGTTTACACTATACTGCTGTATATCATTTAATTACAAACCAAATATGCTCACTATGGCTGGATGACTTTCAGGCCGCTTTGCATTCCGGCATGTTAACTGACTTAATTTTTTTCTTTAAAATGCAATATTTGGTAAATTTTTTATATTTATATAAATAATTTACAAGAATTTTTCTTGGACAGAATTAGTAATAATGTATGTACAAAATCACGGATCAGTTAAAAAATATAGGATTCAGTATCAATCGTTTAGATTATATTATCAATAGAAATAACAACAGAAGAGAATTAAGCACGTTAGAATATTTCTGTATTTACATCATTCTGGAAGATATCCAGTTAACGGTAGAAAATGTTTCCCACCCCATAAAAGGGGGAAATATTGCCTTTGTGGGTCCGCAAAAGAAAATAGTTTTTGGTGAGACCAAAAAATCTGATGTCTATGTGATTGCTTTTTCATCCAGTTTTTATGAAAGATCAACCAAAGACAGCCTTTTTATCAATTCCCAGCTTTTTTACAATTATGATTCTGATATTTTTATCGCTCCGTTCATCAATATAGAGCAGATGAAGGTGATCTTTATGGAACGGATGGAAAATTTCCGGAATAAGGATGAAAGCCTGTATATATCTGCTGCCCATAATGCAATAGAAAGACTGATCCTGGACGCTTTTTTACATATTCCCACCGAAGAAATCAAGAAAG
The DNA here is from genome assembly GCF_022869225.1 of Chryseobacterium sp. Taxonomy (NCBI): domain Bacteria; kingdom Pseudomonadati; phylum Bacteroidota; class Flavobacteriia; order Flavobacteriales; family Weeksellaceae; genus Chryseobacterium; species Chryseobacterium sp. The sequence continues at coordinate 649,189 of NZ_JALIHL010000001.1, forward strand.
ATATTAAGTTTGACTATATGTATTATGTCAACCGGTTCAAGGTCCTGTTACAAAGAGATTACAAAAAGGCAAAAAAAGTTGCCTACTATGCCGGGGAACTTAATATCTCCTCAAGAAAACTCACTGAGATGACAGAATACGTACTTGGAAAAACAGCCAAGCACATCATCATCGAAAAACTGATCGCAGAATGCAGAAAAGCACTAAACTTTTCAAATTCTACAATTTCTGAAATATCTTATGAGCTGGGTTTCAGCAATGAAGGAAACTTTACCAATTTCATAAAAAAACATACCGGAAAAAATCCCTCAGAAATGAAATAATTTGTATATTTACCTAAATAACCTTTTGGGGAAAATTTAGGTTATATGCTTTCAAAATACGTTTTATTCATTGTATTATATTTTGCTTTTACAAAATCCTTTGCACAAGCATCAGACGGCATGCGACTTAATGTACGGCTGTATCCGGTGCAGATGCTTGCTATTGATACAGGATTTTCAGATGATGGCAGGAATGAATATTCCTCCCGGGAGTTTCAGTCTGTACTGATCTCCAGCCCGTCAGGATTTGAGTTAAAGGCTCATTATGAAGAATTTCCGGATGATATAAACATGATGGAAAGCGACATGACCAGATCTGATGAATATAATCTTATCAGCCACCGGAAAGGAGTGGTTCAAAAAAGGTATAAAATAAATAAAGATATAGATAATGTAATAAAAAATTTAGGCAGCAGCATCGCTAATGAACCTAATTTTTTAATATTAACTCTAATTTCTCAGTAAAAAATTAATGAAGGTTAAAAAAATCGTTATGTATTGAATAGTAATTTTATAATTTCTTCATTTCCGATATGTTAGGTAAAAGTAAATGTTTAAGATTAATATAGCATTAGTTTTATTTTATCGTAATTGTATTGGTGTCATAATAATACTTTTTATGTTTTTCTTCATAAAAATCAGTTTCTGCTGATTATAAATTTGCCCGTAAAAATTCACAAATGATAAGTGTTTTTTCACAAAAGCGCTGATGTTCTTTGTATCTACCTTTGCATCCGCAATTTAAAAAAATTATTAATACAAAAAAACATCATTAAAACTATGAAGAAGTTGATCTTAGCATCTTTTGCTCTATTGGGATTCGCAACATTACAAGCACAAAACGTAACGCTGAACGTAAGACTGAAACCTATTCAGACTCTTGTTATCAACAATGCCCAGAAAATCGTAAATTTAGACTATGTTACTAAAGACGATTATGCTAACGGGGTATCCTCTGTCAATGCAGATCATTTAAGCATTTACAGTACCGGAGGATTTCAGGTAAAAGTAAAGAGTGCTAACGCTGCCCTACAGAATGGTGCTAAAAATATTCAGGCAAACACGATACAGATCAAGGCAAGTGCCGGTTCTGAAGCTGTAAATGGTGCCCAATATGCACAAAATGTACAGTTATCTGCCAATGAAACCACTTTGGTAAGTTCTGCTAACGGAGGAGTAGACAAAAAGATCAATATTGAATATAAAGGTGCCGGAGCTAATGCTTACCTGGATAATTACATTGCCGGACAAGATCCTACTGTATATACTACTGAGCTTACATATACGATTATTTCCCAATAAAATATAAAATCCATGTAAAGATAAAGTGTTGTGGTCTATGGCAGCACTTTATCCTCACTAAAAACTAATGATCCGTAATGAACAGACTGTTTTTTCTCTTTTTTAGCATTCTCTTCTTATCATCTTTTTATGGATACGCACAGACAGGAGTTTCAGTTTCTCCTCCCAGACTGTATTTTGAGTCGGGTAACGGAAACAGCAATACTCAGAAAATAACGGTAACGAATGTAAGCGCGAAGAATTCCCTGGATCTCGCCGTAAGCCTGGGAGACTGGGAGTATGACAGCAAAGGAGAGAACGTAATGTATCCCGCCAATACCCTTCCTTCTTCCTGCACAAGCTGGATTTCTGTAAAAAAGGAGGACAACTACTTTACCCTGGCTCCAGGAGAAAAAAAAGATATTGATGTGACCATTACCGTACCCAATGCTCTTCCGAACCAGCCGGATGCCCATACGGCTGTTTTATATGTAAGCCAGATGAACCCGGTGGATGATGTAGACCATAAAGGGGCAAATATCAAAGTAAGCATCCGTTCAGGGATCAAACTGTTCCATAAGCTTCCTGCCGCTAAAATAAAAAAACTTGAAATCCAGAACCTGGTGTACGGAAAATCCACCAATACAGTCAATGTTTTTTTTGAAAACCATGGAGACGTATGGGCGGACGGAAAAATATATACAGACTTTGTCAATACACAAAACGGGAAAAAAATATCGCTGGACCCGGTCATTTTTTACACTATGCCCGGAAACAAAAGAGAAATGAACATTCCACTTCCGGCAGGCCTTGAAAAAGGAAAGTATACCGCTTCTGTGATGATCGATTACGGAGACAGCAACAACCTGGAATTAGGAGAATTAAGCTTCAGTTATGAATAGTAAAAAATTCTTCTGCCTTTTGCTGCTGGTTTCCCTGAACTGTTTCTCGCAGGTAAATTACACCTCATGGGTGAACAGCTATTTACAGATCAACTCTTACAGCGGGAATACCAATCCTGATGCCTATACTTTTACCCTGGCAGGCAACGGCCAGTTTAATATCCCGTACTGGAAAATCTCAGTGAGGCTGAAACAGCCCATTACCTCTACAGACGGCCAGTATACAATACCGACCAACAAAATTTCGTTCCAGCCGGTTTCTTCCTCGGGGCAGGCATATCCCGGACCCGTCCCTACCCTTCCCCAGATCGGAATGCCTCTGAACGTTTTTCTTCAGGAAAAGCAGGAAGTCTTTTTGGTTCCGCAGTCGAATGCTCCTTTATATAATCAGCCTATGCAGCCTAACGGCTATTACAGCCTCCAACTGAAATACAGCATGAATGTTACCGGAGGATCCTACCTAGGAAGCTATCCTTCCTGGATCAGCTTTATAGCTCCCGTACAGTTCACTGCATATGACCAGTACAATAATGTTATCGGAAAAGCGGATCATAATTTTCAGTTCCAGATTGGGGCCCTTAGCGGAACCCCGACAGATATCCCGGAACTCTCCCTTAAATTTTCTGCAAAAGCGGTCAATGGATCACTGGAATTTAAAAGCATGGACGACTATATCAACGGAGTCAGTGTAACCTACTCCAATGCACTGATCGTAAGCAGCAATACCAATTACCAGATCAAATTACGGTCTCTTCAGGGGCAGTTTAGCTCTCCTGCCGGAAATTCTATTCCTCTGGAAACAGTAAAGCTGAATCTCAGCCCCGTTTCAGGAAACAAGGGCAATGTATACCCTGTCCTGCTGAGTGCTTCTCCCCAGCTTATTGCTACAGGAGGTTCTACCGGAGGCTCCAGTGTGTACTACGATATAAGATACTCTACCAAGGCTAATGACGAGAGGGTGATTAATGCCAAATCAGAAGAATATTCCACGACCCTCCAATACGAGATCATTCCCCAGTAAACCTATGCTTCAAGACCTGTTCAAAAAAATCCTTTCCGTTTTTTTGATTTCATTTCTGATATGGATTCCGGCACAGAACAGTTCCGGGCTAAGCCTTGATATCCGTAATGAATCCAGGCCTGATAAAGCCGGTATCCTGGATCTTATCATTGTGTTGAACAACGAGGGGGCACACGATTTCAAAGGTAAGGTCGAAATTAATATCCCCGCAGGTTTCAGGAATATTTCAGGCAATAACCTCCAGGTTGAAATGAAATCCGGAGAGCATCTTTTCTTACCCGTAAAAATATTGGTCAGCAGCAATGCCGGTTCAGGAGAATCCCGGCTTGTTTTCCGGCTTGCGGACCAGCAGAATACAACCGTTGCTGAAAAACAGACCCTGTACACGGTAGCAGAAAATAACGCCATGCGCATCACCGCAGAAAATCCTGTTATCTATATGAATAAAGCTACTGATTCGGTAGAGGTGCGGACCAGGGTTTCCAATCTGGGCAACAGAAAACAGCGTGTGACCATCGTATTTAAAATTCCCGAAGCTAATCAGGGAAATGCATTTGTAGAGCAGAAAGGAAGTATCGGGGTACAGAAAGATTCGGTATTTGTATTCCGGTTTATGCCTTCCAGACTCGGAACCCGAAGCACCCAGCTTTCGGTAAATATTGCAGGCTTCAGGGAACCGGATAAAGAAATATTCGGCAATACCAGTGTTTCCATACAGAATGTTTCCTCTGTACAGCGCTACGAGGATATGGAATCTACTGCCTTTTCAAACTTTACGAAAAACAGCATTACCGCAAGCTACAGACATGCCGGTGAAAACCTGGATATGTATCAGCTGGTGGGTTCTGGGGCTTCAATCTTCCTTCCGGATATGTTTTTATCCGGGGAAATATCTATACGATGAATCATCAGAGTGATCCTATTGTCAATAATACGTATCTGACCTACCGCCGGGAAAACAGCGAATTCACCGTTGGGAATATCAATAAATTACTTGAACTGTCTATGTTCGGGAGAGGGCTGGAATATGCCTTTACCTCTCCGGATAAGGATAAGAAAATAGAAGTAGGCTTCGTGGACCAGACTTACAGCCTCATTGAGAGAAATTCATTTCTGAAGTATGGATATGGATTCTATGCCAGAGGAGTCCTCGGGGCACAAAATGCATCCCGGAATATTTCAGGAACCTATATTTTCAGGAATGATCCCTATGAAAAGGCAAGGCATCATGTGGCAGGAACAGACGTTCAGTATGCTTTCAATAAGGACTGGAAAATGAATACAAAGGTTTACAGCGGGCTCAGTTTCTACGAAAACACCCCTGAGGCCAAACCTTCCCTGGCGTTGGAATCCCAATATTCAGGGATGATCAGAAAGGTAAACCTGAATGGAAATTATTTCTACAGCACAGATTATTATCCCGGAAACAGAAGAGGAATCTTACAGATCCAGCAAAACTTTTCCGCAATGGTTTTCAAAGATCATTATGTGTATGCCAATATCATGGTTTCTCATTTTTCGCCTAAATTTTATTTTTATAACAACACCCTGAATTCAAGCAATATAAGATTGGAATCAGGAATCAATTTTCCTAAAAGAGGCCATTTCGGAATGGGATTGGGTTACCAGTACCAGGAAGAAAGTTCCAACTCTTACAATAATTTTTTCAATGCCCAGCCCTACGAGGAGACCAAGCAGCTGAAAGCACAGCGTGTTACCGAATACCTTACCTGGCTGAGCCCTGATAAACAGCATACCTCTATCCTGAGCATGGAAACAGGATTGGTCCGCTACCCGGACAGCGATCAGCTTCAGTACCAGATGAAAGTAAGCGGAACGTATAATTACAAATGGCTTACGATCAACGGTATTTATCAGCACGGAAGCTATTTTCTTTCGGAATATGCTTTTTCCAGATTGATGAACAAAAGCACTCCCTACGAGAAACTTTCCCTTTCAGCTTTTGTCAATAAAAATTTTTTCGACCGGACACTGAACGTGACATCCGGACTTTCTTATACGGATGATGTTTTATACGGAAAATCACCTTCCGGCTTTGTCAACCTGAAATATTCACGAGAACGGTATGCCGTTTACCTGAACACTTCATGGTTCAGCTATTCTTCCGGCAATTTCAACAATAATCTTTTTACCATTGAAGCCGGTGTTACCGTTAACCTGAGGAACAGCACCCTGAACCCGGGCAAGAAAGGCGATATCAAAGCGTTTGTCTATTATGACCTGAATGAAAACAATATCTATGATGAAGGCGACAAAGAAGCGGCAGGCTACCTTATCATGCTCAATACCATTTCTTTTAAGACCGATCCGTCAGGGAATATCAGCTATAAATCCATTCCGTATGGCAAATACACCTTAAAACAGGTGATCCAGCAAGGCTGGTATTATGATGAAACCGAATTTACAGTAGATAAGCACCACTACGCTCTCGAGATTCCTCTTCATCAAAACGGAACTACCCAGGGAAAGGTAACCTACGATTTTGATACCAAAACAGCAGTAGATTTCACCCCAAAAACCGGAGGTATCTTGTTCAATATTTACCGCAATGATCAATTAGTACAGCATATCATGACCGATGACAACGGGGAATTCGCTTCTTTCCTACCCTCCGGAAATTACAGGATTGAACTGAATAAAAACTCCCTGCCTTCCAATACTTATTGTGAACGCTGTACTGATACTTTTAAAGTAGAAGCTGGGAAAATAGTAAGCCTTGAACCTTTTGTGATTAAAGTAAGGGAGAAGGTGATTAGGGTGAAGAAGTTTGGGAGTTAAAGTCACTGTACACAGATCATTGACTTAAGTAGTGGGAACATTCATGAGTGTTTTAACTGTGTTTTTCGTGTATTTGTCTATGTGGAGATTGAAAAGGAGGATGTGTGGTAGGACGAAAATAAATCAATAATCTAGATCTATTTGATAAATTTATTACAATATTTCAAATTGAAAAATACATTAACATAATACATTGATTATAAAATACATAAATACAAATCAGGGTTTATTTCAAAGCACTTTTATTTCCTTTTTAGTATATTTAACCTTTCAAAATATACAGTCCCCCCCATGAAGTTACAATTTAAAGAGCAAGAATTTCAAATACAAGCAGTTAACGCAGTTGTTAAATGTTTTGAAGGGCAAGCTCTAAAAACCAATAAATTTACTCTTGAAAAAACTAATGAAATCTTACTTAAAGCTAAAGAAGTTTCTAAAGGTCTACAAACCCTAGATTTTGAAGTTGAAGAACAAATTGGTTATCGTAACAGTTCTATACAAATTACAGATAAGCAAATATTTGAAAATATAGTGAATGTTCAAAGAGAATATTACCTTATAGAAAATAAAAATATTGATACTGTCAAAGGAGTAAATATTGGACACAATTTTACTATTGAAATGGAAACAGGTACAGGTAAAACCTATACTTATATCCGTACTATGTATGAATTACACAAACAATATGGCTGGAGTAAATTCATTATTATTGTTCCAAGTATTGCTATCAGGGAAGGTGTTTTCAAAACGTTTGAACTAACACAGAACCATTTTCAGGAAATTTACGGACATAAAATAAGTCCGTTTATCTATAACTCTTCCCGTCCTCAGGATATTGAAACATTTGCATCAGATAACCGAATCAGTGTAATGGTTATTAATACTCAAGCTTTTGCCGCAAAAGGAGCAGATGCAAGACGAATACATCAGGAATTGGATCACTTCGGATCAAGGAGACCAATAGATATAATTGCTCAAACAAGACCCATCATTATTATAGATGAACCACAATCTGTTGGGAAAGTAGGTTCGGTAACTCTAAAAAGTATGGAGGATTTTAATCCATTGTTTACATTACGATATTCTGCAACACATGCCGAAGAATATAATAAAATATTTCGTCTGGATGCTTTGGATGCCTACAATAGAAAACTGGTTAAAAAAATCCAAGTTAAGGGAATCAATTTAAAAGGATCGAGCGGAACAACCGGATATTTATATCTGGAACATATCAGCTTAAGTTCTAATAAGCCACCTCTAGCATTTTTGGAGTATGAACAGAGGGCTGGAAATGGTGTAAAACGTGTGCGTGAAAAAATAGCGCAAGGCACAGATTTATATGAAGCCTCTGGTGGACTACCTGCTTACAAAAATTGTCTGGTAACAGAAGTTAATGGATACCTGAACAAAATTGTTGTCAACGGACAGGATATCTATCCTGGAGATATTGTTAATGATAAGGACGAGCTAGCTTTCCGTAGAATTCAAATTAGAGAAACTATTCTTTCTCATTTACAAAAAGAGAAATACTTATTTGAAAAAGGTATAAAAGTTCTATCCCTGTTTTTTATTGACTCAGTAGAGAAATATAGAAAGTATAATGAAATGGGTGAAGAAGAACCAGGAGAATATGTACAAATCTTTGAAGAAGAGTATAAAAATGCAATCAATGAATTCATAGATCTTTTTCATCAAGACTATACCGATTATGTGATTGAAACAGATACCAATAAAATGCATAAAGGCTATGCTCCTGGTAATTATTTGGAATATTTGCAACGTGATGATGCAGATCTTGTTCATAATGGCTATTTTTCTATTGACAAAAAAGGGAAGCCTGTAGATCCTACCATCAAACGTGGCAGTGAAGATTCAGATGATGCTTCTGCTTATGATCTGATTATGAAAGATAAAGAACGTTTGCTAAGCTTTAAAGAACCTACACGCTTTATCTTTTCACACTCTGCGTTAAAAGAAGGCTGGGACAACCCTAATGTTTTCCAAATTTGTGCGTTGAAAAATGTAGATAGTGGAAGCCAGACAAGAAGAAGACAAGAAGTTGGTCGTGGAATGCGTCTGGCAGTTGACAAGCGAGGTATTCGTCAGGATTTTGAATTAGTAGGTGAACAGGTTCATAATATTAATATATTAACTGTAATCGCTTCAGAAAGCTATGAGAACTTTGCAAAAGGATTACAAACAGAAATAGCAAAATCCCTGAAAGACAGACCTGCAAATGCTGATACCAAATTCTTCTTTGGAAAAGTATTGACTAACGAAATGGGTGAAAGTATTCGTCTAACGGAAGAAGATGCAAAAAAACTAAATAAGTTTTTATATAAACATGATATTCTGGACGAAGATGACAAGATCACAGCAGAAGGAAAAGAGCAAATTGAAAAAAATGAAGCGCCAGTTCCCGAGCATTTAACGGCTTTCGCAAAAGCCATAAATCAATTATTACAAACTGTATATAATGGTGAAGGCTTCAAACCTGATGATGATCGTAATACAGTTCCTTTAGTAGTTAACAAGAATTTTGCTAAAAAAGAGTTTCAGGAATTATGGAAAAAAATCAGCAAAAAAAGTGTATACGAAGTAAAATTTGATACTGACAAACTGATTGAAGACAGCAAAATACGCATCAATGCCGATTTACATATTTCTGAACGCAAGTACGAAATCAAAACTGGTGAAATGCATGAAATCTATAAAGAAGATTTAAAAGATGGAACCGCATTTAAAGTTACTAAGACAGATCCTAAAAAGCTATCTTCCGACCTTTACACACAGGTAGCCTATGATATTGTAGGTGAAATTGAAGCATTAACTAATCTGAAGCGAAGCACTATTGTAGACATCCTAAAAAAGACGAATTCTGAAAAATTCTTTTTACTAAGAAAGAACCCTGAAGAATTTATTGCAAAATGTGCTAGATTAATTAATGAAACAAAAGCCTCATTAATCATTAACAATATTGCCTATCATAAAACAGAAGAATATTTTGATGCCAAAACAGTATTTACAAATGTAAAGAATGTACAACGAAGCGATGAACTACTGAAAAAGCATATTTACGATTTCCTAGAAACTGATTCTAAAATAGAACGGGAATTTACCCAAAATCTTGAGCAGGCAACCGAAGTAGTGGTATATGCCAAACTCCCAAAAGGTTTTTATATTGCCACACCCGTTGCCAATTACAGTCCCGACTGGGCCATTGTCTTGGACAATGAAAAAGTAAAGCATATTTATTTTGTTGCTGAAACTAAGGGTTCTGATGATGCAAATGATCTGCGGGGCATTGAACAGCTTAAAATACATTGCGCCAAAGAACATTTTAAATCCATTAGTAATGGCGAAGTAAAATTTGATGTCATTAGCAGTTATAGCAAACTCTTAGACATTGCACAATTAAAGTAAAATAACATGAACGATAAATTAGATTTACAATCCACAGATATAACCAGCCTGAATATAGAAAAAATAGGAGCGCTTTTCCCAAATTGTTTAACCGAAACAGCAGAAGGCAAAAAAATAGACTTTGATCTACTGAAACAGGAACTATCAACAGAAATTATAGAAGGTAATAAAGAACGTTACCGTCTGGAATGGCCTGGTAAGCGTGAAGCTATAGTAACAGCAAATATCCCGACTACCAAAACTCTTCGACCTGTGCGTGAAGACTCTGTAGATTTTGATACGACCGAAAACATCTATATAGAAGGTGATAACCTGGAAGTATTAAAACTTCTACAGGAAAGTTATTTGAACAAGATTAAAATGATCTATATAGATCCTCCATATAATACAGGAAAAGACTTTGTCTATAAAGACAATTTTGCAAAAGCTGGCGAAGATGAACTTTTGGAAAGCGGACAAAAAGATGAATACAATCAAAAATTGATAGCTAACCCTGAAACCAATGGACGTTATCATTCTGATTGGTTATCTATGATGTATCCAAGATTAAAACTAGCACGTAATCTTTTAACAGACGATGGTGTTATTTTTATTTCAATTAATAACTATGAGATTCATAATGTAAGAAAAATATGCGATGAAATATTTGGTGAAACAAATTTTATTGAATGTATTACATGGAATAAAAGGGTTCCAAAAAATGATAAAGGAATTGGTAATATTCATGAGTATATAATTATATATGTCAAGGATAATGAACGAGAACACATTTTTAAAATGCCTAAAGAAGGTCTGGACGAAATTTTTGACTTAACAGAAAAATTAAAAAAGAACAAAGTCTCAATAGGTGATGCAGAAAAGGAAATTAAAAAACTTTATAAAAAGAAGGGATTTGATAGAGGAATAACCTTATACAATTCATTAGATGAAAACTATAGATTATGGGGGAAAATCAATATGAGTTGGCCAAATGCAAATACATTTGGCCCCAAATATGATGTTCTGCATCCAGTTTTAAAAAAACCAGTAAAAGTCCCAGAAAGGGGATGGAGATGGAAAGAAGAAACATTTTTACAAGAGGTAAATTATCAGAATATAATCGAGCTTCATGATGGAAGTTACATGTGTGGCAAAATCTGGTTTGCAAAGGATCTTGAAACTCAACCAAGTTCAATAAAATTTTTGCATGAAGTAGATAATATGTTATTAAGATCAATTATAAGTACAAAAAGTGATGGAGGTATTGAAACAGAACTATTATTTCAAAATAAAAGTATTTTCTCTTACCCTAAACCAACATCATTATTAAAAAGCCTCATTGAGTCAATTGATTTAGAAAATAGTATTATTCTTGATTTTTTTTCAGGTTCAGCAACATCAGCAGATGCAGTTATACAATCTAATTCAATACTTAAAAGAAATCTGAAATTTATAATGATTCAACTACCTGAAGATTTAGATGAAAGCTTAAAAACTACAGATACAAATACAAAACAAACATTGTTAAACGCTATTGATGTTTTAGAAAAACTAAATAAACCACATTTACTTACTGAACTTGGCAAAGAGCGTATTCGCCGTGCAGCCAACAAAATAAAAGAAGAAACAAATGCAGATATAGACTACGGTTTTAGAGTATATCGTTTAGATACTTCTAATATGCAGGACGTCTATTACAAACCACAAGATTATAACCAAGGTACATTGGATCTATTTGCCGACAATGTAAAAGAAGACCGTACTGCAGAAGATCTTGTTACTCAGGTAATGTTAGATTGGGGATTACAGCTTTCTTTACCAATAGAATGTAAAACCATCGCTGGCAAAGAAGTATATACTGTAGCAGGAGATTCTCTATATTGCTGCTTTGGCAAAGATATAGATGAAACGTTTGCCAAAGCAATCGCAGCTGAAAAGCCATTGCGTATTGTTTTCCGAGATAAAGGTTTTAAAGATGATACTGCTAAAGAGAATGTAAAACAATTACTAAAACAATTGAGTCCGGAGAGTGAGATGAAAGTGATATAATTTATAATTTACAATAACTATTTCGAAGACAGACCATGAAACACATTGACAATATTAATACCCGTTTAATTGACGATTTAAAAGAGAGCATTAGCAAGAAAAGTAAAGTTGCTATTGCCGCTTCTTCATTCTCCATTTATGCATTTGAAGCCTTAAGAAAAGAATTACAGGGTGTTGAAGAGTTGCGATTTGTGTTTACCACTCCTGCATTTTTACAAGAAAATTTAAAAAAAGAAGTTCCAAAATTCTTTATTCCACACTTGTTCAAAGAAGCAGATCTATGCGGCGGAGAATTTGAATTGCGATTGCGTAATCAGCTTAATCAAAGAGCCATTGCTAAAGAATGCAGCAAATGGGTAAAAGAAAAAGTAATCTTTAAATCCAACAAGCAGCCCTCTTTTCCGACTTCAGGAATGATTCACGTCAAAAATGAAGATGATTCAGAGTTCTCCTGGAACAATGTCAACAGTTTTACAACGTCTGATCTTGGGATTACTCCTAAAAAGGGGTTTCCCACTTTAATTCAGAAAACAGATTTCCCCAATAGCCAAGCCTATTTAGATTGGTTCAATCAGATTTGGGATAATAAGGAGGACCTAGAAATAGTTACCCAAAAAGTCCAACAATACTTTGAAAAAGCATTCAAAGACAACAGTCCTGAATTTATTTATTTTATTACACTCTACAATATTTTTAATGATTTTCTCGATGATCTTAGTCTAGACAACCTCCCCGACGATAAAGTAGGTTTTAAAGATACCGTAGTGTGGAACAAGTTGTTTAATTTTCAAAAAGATGCGGTAGTTGGCGCTATCAATAAATTGGAAAAATACAAGGGTTGTATTCTCGCAGATAGTGTTGGGTTAGGTAAAACCTTCTCCGCTTTAGGAATCATCAAATATTACGAAATGCGTAATAAAGATGTTCTGGTATTATGCCCAAAAAAATTAGAAGCCAACTGGAATATCTATCGCCACAACGATAAAAATAATATTCTGGCCAAAGACCGCCTGCGATATGATGTACTTTTTCATACCGATTTGTCCCGGGAATCCGGTATAAGTAATGGCCGTAATTTGGCCAATGTCAATTGGGGTAACTATGGATTGGTTGTAATTGATGAATCTCATAACTTTCGAAATGCAGGGCTAACTTATTCGGAAAAAGAAAATCGCTATCAGGCATTACTTAGAAAAGTAATGCGTGAAGGCATTGAAACAAAAGTACTCATGCTTTCTGCCACTCCGGTAAACAACCGCTTCAATGACCTAAAAAACCAACTTGCACTTGCTTATGAAGGCAACCCAGAATTGATTGACGAAAAACTAAACACTAACAACGGAATAGATGTCATTTTCAAAAGAGCGCAATCCGCATTTAATTCCTGGTCAAAACTAGATATTAGCAATAGAACTACTGAAAAATTATTGGATTTGCTGGATTTTGATTTTTTTGAAATTCTGGATTCTCTCACTATTGCACGTTCTCGTAAGCATATTACGACCTATTATGATACATCCGATATTGGAAAGTTTCCAATACGAAACAAGCCTGTATCCCGAGAATGTGCCCTTACCCAAGAAAAAAACATAACATATACAGAAATAGCAGATTTACTAAGCCGCTTAAATTTATCGGTGTATACACCTCTAAAATATATTCTCCCAAGTCAGAAGGAAAAATATGCAGAACGTTACGATAAAAAAACAAAAAGTGGTAAATTAACACAACTTGACCGAGAGACAAGTTTAAAAATATTGATGCGTATCAACATGCTGAAACGTATTGAAAGTTCTATTGACTCTTTTAGGATTACGACAAATGGTATTAAGTCACAAATAGAACAAACTTTAAAATCAATTTCAAAAGAAGGTTTGGAAACCATATCCGAACAAAACTTTGATACGCAATCTGAAAATTTCGATTGGGATGCTAATTGGGGAGATGAAGAAAACCTAATAGGTAAAAAAGTAAAAATACATTTAGCTGATATCGATCGTCGACAATGGAAAGAAGATTTAGAAGAAGATTTAGCCCTATTAAATCAACTTCTGATGAAGGTAAATCAGATAGTTCCTCAACTCGATCTAAAGTTACAGACACTAATTACTACTATTGAAGATAAGATTCAAAACCCTATCAATACAGACAATAAAAAAGTTATTGTATTTACAGCTTTTGCAGATACAGCAGACTATTTATATAAAAACATAAGTGCCTATTTTAAGGATAATTATCGTATTAATTCAACACTTATATCTGGATCAAGAAGAGTAGCTACTACTAAAACAATTCCAACGGAACTTAATACTTTGCTAACTTGTTTTTCACCTAAGTCGAAAGACAAAGCCTTATTATTTCCATCAATCAATGAGGATATAGACATTTTGATTGCTACGGATTGTATTTCTGAGGGTCAAAATTTACAGGATTGTGACTATCTTATCAATTATGATATCCACTGGAATCCGGTTCGTATTATTCAACGTTTTGGCAGAATTGACCGAATTGGTTCTAAAAATGATTCCATCACATTAGTCAATTTCTGGCCAGACATCACTTTAGATAATTACATCAATCTGAAACAACGTGTGGAAGACCGTATGACGATCTCTGATATGGCGAGTACTGCCGATGATAATATCCTGAAAGAAAATCAGAAAGATCTCGAATATCGTAAGCTTCAATTACAGAAACTGCAAGATGAAGTAACAGACTTGGAAGATCTTCGCGAGGGTATTGATATTACAGACTTAGGACTGAATGATTTTAGAATTGACCTATCCAATTATATCAAACAATATGGAGAACTAACCGATATTCCCGAAGGAATTCATGCAGTAGTTTCAGCTACGGAATTGTTGAAACCTGGAGTGATTTATATATTGAGAAATATCAATGAAAATATTAACATCAACAAACTAAACCGTTTACATCCTTATTATTTGGTTTATATTGACAACGAAGGCAAGTTATTATTCAATCATATAGATTCTAAAAAAATTCTGGATGCTGTAAGGTTGTTATGCAAAGGCATTCAGGAGCCTATTATTTCTTTATGTGAACAAGTTAACACAGAAACGGATGAATATCACAATATGTTTGTATATTCTGAATTACTGAAAAAATCAATCAGTACAATACTGGAAACGGAAGATGAAAAAGAAGTTTTGAGTTTGTTTAAATCAGGTGGAACAAATGTTATGAAAGATAAGTTCAAAGGAGTAGAAGATTTCAAGCTGATTTCATTCTTAATTGTAAAATAGTACTATGTTCAATCTGCCAAAATCTACATTAGTTCAAAAAGTTGTACCCAAAAATGCATTTGATGCCTATACGAATACTAAGCAAAAAAAAGCATTTGCCAATAAGATACAACGAATAACCTGGTTGAATAAAATTTCTTTTGAAACCATTAACCTAAAAGATGCAGAAATAAAAGAAATTCAAATCTTTAAAGTTGAATTAAAGGAGAAAATAGAAATTAAAGATATCCTTAATATCATTGATAAAGCGATTCCCTATCATATTATTTTTTTAATAGATTTTAATAAGGAGTTTTATATTTCCACCTCTGTAAAACATCTCCATCCGAATGATGAAGATAATGCCGTTATTGACTATACTTTTAAATCTGTTTGGCTAAGCATTAATGAGAATCCATATACAATAGAACTAAAAAGTGATCTGGATTGGGTATTCCAAAACTTTTGTGAGCAACTAAAAACAGTTAATACAAATGTATCTAATATTTGGGAATTAGTTCAGGCACAAAAGAAGGATGATTCTTTACGAAAAGAAATGGAAAAAGTAAAATCTGAAATTGCCCGGTGCAAACAATTCAATATAAAAGTAGAACTGAACATCAAATTAAAAGAATTGGAAAAAAGCTTAACTTCTAATTTTAAATCGTAAAGTTGATGTCTGAGAATAAACCGATCTTCAAAAAATCATAATTAATATAATATGTCAAAGTCCAGGTCAAAAAAAATAGCCGAAAAAACAATTTTTGCTACATTCAAAATATTGAAAGAAAATGGTGGGGAAATGAGGGGAAAAGATGTCGTAGATAGAATCAGAGAGACTACATCTTTTGACGACTATGAAAAACATCGTTTTGAAAAAACCGGATACATCCGCTGGGAATCCATATTACATTTTTATACAATTGATTGTATGAAAGCAGGTTATCTTCGAAAGCAAAAAGGGATTTGGTATTTGACAGAAGAAGGAGAAAAAGCCATCGATCTAGGAGCAGAAAAACTCCTAAACTCCGCAACGAAATTATATAGAGAATGGAATACAAAAAGGAAAGCAGAAGACGGCATAAAGACTGATCTTGGGGATTTCACAGAAGAAGAGGCTGCACAAGTTCAAAAATCTTTAATCAATCAATATGAAGAAGATGCTTATAATGGAATCAGAAACTACATTATTAGTAAAAACCCTTATGAATTTCAAGATCTGGTAGGTCAGCTCTTAACAGCTATGGGATATTATATTTCCGATATTGCTCAAAGAGGAGCTGATGGTGGTATTGATCTTGTAGCTTATACAGATCCTTTAGGAACCAAACATCCAAGAATAATTGTTCAGGTTAAACATCGCCCTAATGATTCAGTTTCTTCTGATGAAATTCAAAAGTTAGGAGGTACATTAAAAAGGAATTCAGATGTAGGAATATTTGTGACCTCAGGTACATTTTCAAAACCAGCAAAGAAAGAAGCTCGTGAATCCAGGGAACATATTGAGTTAATTGATTTTGAAAGATTTGTTTCTTTATGGCAAGAATATTATACAAAAATGACTGATGAACAAAAGTCATTTTTGCCTTTGCATCCAATTTATTTTTTAGGGGAATGATAGTTAATAAAAATGATTTACATATATACCTGACTAGTCCTGAAAATCCGATACATATTAAAGGACAAAAATACACACTTAAACCAATGTAAAATCTTTTTTGCTTTGGTTTTTGTTTTTATAGGTTTTCATTCTGATTTTGGATTGTCTGTGCATTTGATTTGGAGTTAGATAATAATTTGAAAAGTGAGGTCGTAAATCATTGTAAATCTCAATAGATTCATCTACAATTTTTCTTCTTAGAGCATTGTTAATATTATGTTTATCAATATCAAACTCATATTTTAAAATGCCGTTTATTCTCTCAGCAACTGCATTTTCATAAGGATCAGAGTTTTGAGTCATGCTGCTTTTTAATTGATACTTTCCAGGATCCTCTGATATTGATTCGAACAATACTGTAAGCCACGATCAGAATGATGAATTAATGTTCCTATTGTACCCTTATACTTCCTTAATGCTCTTTTCAAGGCTATAAGACTGCTCTGAAAATCTTATTACACTGTATTTTTCTACGCTTTACGTTCCCTATATTTGATAAAACAAACCAAAAAACACAATATTATAGTACTAGACAATTTAATCAGTGTTAGCTTTTCAAAAAGTGATTTGGGAACTCTTGATAAAGCCATTCAGGACATCCAGTCTGTACTGTTAGGAAAAACTATCAATCTTACTCCGGATCAGAGACAGCAATACGGAAGTATTGCAGAACAGAACAAACTCTTCGTGAATAAAGCTAAAATCTACATGGAGCAATATCCACAGTATGTTCCGAACTTTTTAGATAAAGTGGAATTCGATAAAGATTATCTGGGAAGAGAACAGGTAGAACAACGCCTGCAAATCATGAGCTCATTAACAGAACAGCTGTCTGACACTAAAGTTTTACTGGATCACGACAACTACCACAATGCCATAACCTTCTATAGAAACATGAAATTCCTTTCAGGAGAAAATGTTCCGGGTACCAATGTCATTTATGAAGATATGAAACAGTTTTTTGTGACAACAGCAACTTCAACCTCTCCGGTAACTCCCTCTGATGACGTAAAGAACGGATAAAAACCAGTTAATTAAGTATCAATATACGGTTCTGTAGTTCCGGCATCTATTTTCATAAGTATCAATACCCCCTTCCCCAAGGGGGTATTACCATTAAAAAACTCCTTGCAGGTAATGAGTGAAATGGCTCAGGGTTATTCTGAAATACCTATGGACACTTAACCAACCTGTTGCAGGTATTTCAGGATCGGTTTCTGATATATTGACAACCAGTGCCAGAGGCTTATCTGTCCTGTTGCAGGAGATTAAGAAATACGTACAGATACTTTTACAGGTGTTTGAAGTGATTATTCTGTAAAATTATGGTTTCCCGTAAACAGAAGCTAAAGATTTTCCTTATCATTGCTGTCAACAAAAAACCTCCGGGATTTCTATGATTAAAAACTAATACCTTGAGCAGAATAAACGCAGAAATAAAAAAGGCAAGTTCTATATTGGAGGGCAATATGTCTATCCCAAATTATCAAAGACCTTATCGCTGGACAGAGGATAATGTCCGCCTATTATTAGAAGATATTACCCAAAGCTGGAAAGAAGGTAAAAATTCTTACCGGATTGGAAGCCTTATCCTGAACACTAATGATTCTCAACTTAATATTGTTGACGGACAGCAACGGATCACCACCCTATTACTCATCCTGAAAGCTCTGGAAAGCAATGCAGGATCTGCATTGAGGGATTCTTTACAATACAGGCATTCGGATTCACTGAACGCAATCATCCAAAACAAGCATTTTATAGATGGCTGGCTACAGGAAAATATAGGAAATGACAATAAAAGTTTTGAGAAATATATTCTGAACTCCTGCGAATTTGTAGAAATCAGAGTAGCAGATCTTTCAGAAGCATTCCAGATGTTTGATTCCCAGAATGGCCGTGGAAAGGAACTGGAAGCTTATAATCTTTTGAAAGCGTACCACATCCGCGCCATGGAAAGCAATACTTTTGAAGAAAAGGTAACTTGTGACATAACGTGGGAAGGTGCTGCCAGATATCAGGCGGATAAAGAAAATCCACATGTTTCAAATTTACTCAGACAACTGATCAACGAACAGCTGTACAGAACCAGGCTATGGAGTCGCAAGAAAGAAGCATACGCCTTTGACAAAAAGCAGATCAGAGAATTCAAAGGAATTACCGTCAATAAAAACCACCCGATTGATTTTCCTTACCAAAACAGAGAACTGATGCAATATGTGATGCAGAATTATTTCAAATCTTTAGGCGTTTCTGTAAATGGCATAAAATCAAGGTTCAGAAATATTTCGCCGGAAAATATCAATCCGTTTTCTTTACTGAATCAAAATATTGTTAATGGTAAAGATTTTTTCGATTATACAGAAACCTATATTGAGATCTATAAAAGGCTCTTTAATTCTGAGTTTGAAGAAATGAAAGAATTTAAAAAATTTGTGCAGAAAAACTGTAAGTATGACGGATCGCATCGCGATGGCGATCAGTATCTTTTCGAGCTCTATAAATCTCTTATCATTTTGATGTTTGATAAATTTGGAGAAGAAGGGGTAGAAAAATATCATAAAACACTGTATTTATTGGTTTACAGGCTAAGGCTGGAAAAAGAACAGGTAAGATATAACAGTGTTGTCAAATATCCGGCTGAAAATGAAGTTTTTAATATCATTGAAAATGCCAAATCATATTCAGATCTGCTTCCATTAGAGAAAATGGCAAATAAAAATGTGATTTGCAAAAAAAATGTGGCGGCAGTTATCGAATATTTTTTAAAACAAAACATCCGCCTTGAATCCGCAGATGAGAGAAAAGTTAATCTTAAAGACTACAGCTTCACATAATGGAAAATCAGAATCTAAACAAAAACTTAAAGGAAATATTTAATTATAAATATATTGTTCCCCTATACCAAAGAAACTATGCGTGGGCTGAAGACGAAATAGCACAGCTGCTTCATGATCTTTATGAAAATTTTAAAAAGTTTGAGACCAATCCTACTTTAAATTACTTTATTGGAAGCCTTGTCGTTTTAAAAAGAAAGGACGGCCTCTATGAAGTAATAGATGGCCAGCAAAGACTGACAACCTTATCTATACTTATGAAAATGCTTGGATTGGTAGAAAATCCTAAACTTTTCTATGAATCAAGGCCGGAAGTGGAAGCTTTCTTTGACTCTTATTACAGAAATGGTCAGACAGAAGATATTGTATTTAACTATAAAGTTTCACACCTTATAAATGCCGTAGATCTGCTTGAAAATATCATTATAAATCCTGATGAAAAATCAGGGAAAAGACTTTCCGAAATTCCCCGGCTTGATCTTTTTAAAAAATTTGTTTTTGAAAATGTAATTCTTGTTCTTGTGGAAATCCCTCATGAAACGGATGTAGCCTCTTATTTTGAGATCATGAATAATCGTGGTGAACAGTTACAAAAACATGAGATTTTAAAGTCTCACCTTATGGAAACCCTGAAAGATAAAAGCGGTAATTATTTTGAAAAACAGCAGAATGAATTTTCTAAAATTTGGGATGCCTGCTCTCAGATGGATACCCATATTCAGAAATTATTTTCTTCAGGAGACAGACAAAAATATTTTGGTGAAAATTATGATGAGTTTTATCCTGTAGATTTTAGAGAAGAAGAAGCCATGGAAACATTGGGTTTCTCGATCGATGATGCTCTGAAAAAGCCAATAGAAAAAACAGATTCAATCAACATCAATGATATTGATGATTCGGGTAAAGATCATTCAATCATAGATTTCCCAAACTTTTTAATGCATATCTTTAAAGTAAAATACCACACATACTCATATAATGGTCATGAAACAGAGATCCCGCTGAATGAAAAAGATCTGCTTACAGTCTATGATGGGCTGAAATATAAAATTGATGCAAAAGATTTCATCAGTGATCTATTGTACTATAGAACGGTCTTCGATAGGTTTATTATAAAATCTTCAGAAGATGATGACCAGGAGGATTCTTACAAATGGACCCTTCAAAAGCCCTCTAAATATATCTATCATAAAAGTGAAGACAGCATTTCTCATAGTTTAAGGTATAAAAATATATTTGATCATCAGGACCGTCTTATAAAGGCTGTTTCTTTACTTCAGGTTACTTTCAGAAACCGAAAATATAAAAACTGGTTACAGGATATTTTGCATCTTTTCTCTGATAAGGAAAATTTCGGTTTATCGGGAATAGAGTACCAGACAGTAATTGATAAGATCATCATGACCTATTTTGAAAATAATATCAGTCAATCAAATTATGATCAGGGTGTTAAGGTTCCTCATTTCCTATTCAATTTTATTGATTATCTGTATTGGGTAAAATCACCTGCTGATTTTGATTTCAAATTTACCTATCGTAATTCTGTAGAACATCATCTGTCTCAATCTTTCAATAATCCTTTTCAGGATAACCTCGGAAACCTTTGTTTGGTAAGTAAAAGTTCCAATTCAAGGATGAACAATGAGTCTCCTGTGGGTAAGGCAGACTCAAGTTCCACAGGCAAATACTATAAAAATGGAAAGATACCCCCAAAGCAGAAAAGAATGTATGATCTGACAAATGCAAATAAAAAATGGGAAAATTATGAAATTGCGGAGCATAGGATAGAAGTCACAGAACTTTTGAAGGAAAGAGCGGATATCCTAAGTCCTCAGACTTATTAAATAAACAGGTTAAAAAACACTCCTTTGACATCATCAGGGAAGTGTTTTTTATTTATATAATGAAACAGTTTCCCAATACCGCTCATTCTAAATACATTACATCCTATTCCCTGAACTCCTACGCCACTCATAATACTTTAACACCCATTATACCCTATCCCCAGATAAATTTTCGTTCTTTTGCAAAAAGTTTTAATTTTTAAATAATTGCATGTCGAAGTTTGATGAAATCCGCTATTTCCATGATTATGAAGTAAATGAGAGATTAGGGAGCATTGCCCGGGATCCGATGATGAAGGCACTGATGAATTTTACTTTTCCCGATACGGATGAGCAGGTATGGCTGGAACAGTTTAAACATGTTCATTCCATAAGTGATTTTCAGCATCAGTTTGTAGCGTATGCCGTTCGCCAGATCCTTGCAAAAAGTTCTGACGGTTTAACGACTTCAGGTTTCGATAAGCTGGATAAAAATACTCCTTACCTTTTCATCTCGAACCACCGGGATATTGTGCTGGACACTTCACTGCTTAATCTGGTATTGCTGGAAGGAGGTTATATTATGACCGCTTCGGCTATTGGTGACAACCTTGTCCGCAAAAAATTCTTAAACGTACTTGCTAAGCTGAACCGAAACTTTTTAGTACAAAGAGGCCTTCCGCTCCGTGAACAGCTGACAAGTTCACAGACGATGTCTGAGTATATTAAGGAGCAGCTGCAGCAGGAAAACCGCTCGGTATGGATTGCCCAGCGTGAAGGCCGTACAAAAGACGGCAACGATTCCACCCAGCAAGGCGTTTTAAAAATGCTTGCCATGGCTGCCGGAGACCAGTCACTGACAGATTATTTTAAAACATTAAAGATCGTTCCGATCTCTATATCCTATGAGTACGATCCTACGGATTCCTTAAAGATGCCTCAGCTGCTGGCCCAGCATAGGGATGAGGAATACATTAAAGGAAAAAATGAAGATTTCACCAACATCCTCAGTGGAATTTTAGGACAAAAGAAACGCATTCACCTTCATGCCGGAGATGTCATTGATACGGAACTGGATGAAATTGCAGCCACCATTGACAATAAAAACAAACAGCTTCAGGCAATGGCACAGGTGATTGACCGCTCCATCATCAGTAATTATAAGCTTTGGCCTACCAAGTACATCGCTTATGATCTGCTTCACCATACGGATACCTACGCTTCCGAATACACAGAACAGGAAAAACAATTATTTGTCCGAAGGCTTGAAATGCGTATTGATCCTTCAGATCCTGTTTCCAAAGAGTATTTCCTGGCAATGTACGCGAATCCTCTGATCAATCAATTAAAATATAAAGGAAAGATTTCAGGAGCACAGTAAATTTTTTGAGAGCAGCCACAAAAGTGGTAAAAACGCAAATACTTAACAGTTTTTATGCATAGAAAGTACACATAAGCTTTGGGAAAAATCTTTTTTTCTGACATGAACTTTTTATCCAATATCATTTTAAACGGGCCTAAGTCGACTAAAGTAGTTGAAATAAAGCTTTTGGAGTTTAAAAAATATTTAAATTGTAAAAAATTTAAACGACTTTAAGATCTCCTGAGATGAAAAAGATGATTCCTTCCCACCATAATCAGCTTGAAAATTCAGCGGTCAGACTGATGCCCTTATCCGTGTTTCATGAAAAGCAGACAGAGATTCACCGGGATGATCATTATATGTTTATCTTGCAGCAGAAAGGAGACTTTGTTATCGAAGTGGATTTCAATAGGGTGGAACTTAAAGGACCTTCAGTCTGTTTTGTAGGGCCGGGACAGATTCACAGGTATATTCAGCAGAACAATAATGAGGGCTGGTTTTTATTTGTGGGAGCCGAAGCTGTTACCGGGCACTGCCGGGAAATACTGGACACCTATCAATGGATCCATCAATCGGTTGATATGGATGCCAATGATCTGATCTTTGATTTTCCTCCGTTACTTGAAAAAACAGAAAAAGATAAAACATGTCATGATCCTTCTGTAGGGCGGTCTTTAGCAGCTTCTGCAATAGGGATAATCATTTCCAGGATTTCCGAAGCTCCGATGTCCGGACTTCAGAATAATGGCCAGAAATATTCGATTACAAGACAGTTCAAAAAGCTTATTGCAGACCACTTTATAATCAAAAAGCAAGTACAGCAGTACGCACCATTGCTCAGCATCACTGCCATACAATAGCCCCGGCGTTACAGCAGGGAACTTCCGTGATTCTGAACAACCGGTTTTCATTGATAGCAGATGCAATGGTTTTTGATATTTCAAAAAAAGACAGCTCATAGGAAGTATTAAATCCTGTTTCTGATTATTTTTATTGGGCATTTATTGGAAATCCGGAAGCTTTTGGATTACCTTCAGCAGATTTCTACCATTATTCGGGGGAGGAGATCTTCTCCTGTATTCAGGAGCCATCAGACAATGGCATCCTGAACTCAGAGCATTATTCGAACATGCTGACAGGACCTCCTTATCTGCCACCGCGATCCGCTCCTCTTTACCAAAAGAAAAATGGAAGTCCGGCAGGATTACTGCGCTGGGAGATGCGGTTCATACCATGAGTCCCGCCGGTGGTGCAGTTGCCAATACCGCATTTATGGATGCAGCTCTGCTAACGGAAAATATATGTAAGGCCCTGAAGGATAACAGCAGTATTGTACTGGCGGTTGCACATTATGAAGAAAAAATGAGGGTGTACAACAACCAGGCTATTGAAATATCTTTGCGGGGCGGAGAAATCCTTCATGGCTCCAATGAATCGTAATCCTGCTCTATTGTCAATACCCGTGAAACCAACTTCTTTATCAGCATTTTATATAAGGAAGTTGTATCCGTTTATCCCTATTTTCAGCTTTTAATCCCACCTTATATCCGACCCTGGTTTCTTTATAAAAAGTACCACATCTGCTAAAAAGATCATGAAAATCATCCGGTTACAACTATTTTTTTTTATATTTAAAATAGATAAACAGCAGAGGAATTCAATGTTGTGAAAGGCAAGATAGTTGCAGTAATCTTAAAACCACACAAATTAAAACATATGAATTTACAGATCCATCCGCTTTCCAAAGCCCGGAATTCTCATCATGACCACTTTCGCAGAGAGGTGCTGGAAGGCTTAAAAAGTACCCCCAAACGGCTATCATCAAAATATTTTTACGATAAGACCGGTGACCGCCTTTTTCAGGAGATCATGGCAATGCCTGAATATTACCTTACCCGCTGCGAACTGGATATTTTCAAAAATAAAACAGGAGAACTGGCGGACCTGGTCATCCCTGAAAATGAGCCTTTTGATCTGATTGAACTGGGAGCAGGAGATGCCATGAAGTCCACGTTTTTACTCCGCCATCTCGTAGAAAAAGGGGCCAGATTCACCTATATGCCCATTGATATTTCCGGAAATATCCTTTCCATACTCAATGAAAAATTAAGCAGCCAGTTTCCGGCCCTTGAAATAAACTGCCTGGAAGGAGACTATTTTGAGATGCTTCAAAAGGCGGCTTCCCTGTCAGACAGAAGAAAAGTTGTTTTATTTCTGGGAAGCAATATTGGAAATATGACGGTGGAAGAAGCTGAAAGTTTCTGTTTGCATCTGAACCGGAACCTGTCTTCAGGAGACCGGGTATTGATCGGTTTTGACCTGAAGAAAAATCCTCACGTTATTTTAAACGCCTATAATGATAAGAAAGGCATTACCGCTTCATTTAATCTTAATCTTCTGTCCCGTATCAACAGGGAGCTCAAAGGAAATTTTGATCCGGAACAGTTTCAGCATTACCAGACTTATGATCCTGTAAGCGGAGCCTGCAAAAGTTTTCTGATAAGCCTTAAAAAACAACAGGTAATGATTGGAAATGATCCTGTTGCATTTGAAGAAAATGAATTGATTGACATGGAAATTTCTCAGAAATTCTCTGAAGAACAAATCAGAGCATTGGGTGAGAAATCAGGCTTTACAATGGCCGGAGAGATCAGAGATTCTAAAAACTGGTTTGTAGACACCATCTGGCAGGTAAAATAAAGACAAAAAATCTGCAAGAGCAAAAAGGATAGAAATGTAAGACCAAAATTCTTCCATTTGAAACAGCTTGATCAAGATCCTGTTTTACCCAATAACCTCATACACTAAAACACATGACACCAGACACCGCAACACAAGATATTGTGAAAAAATATACGGATATCCGCAGACATTCAGAAGAAATCTGTGCCCCGTTGGAAATTGAAGATTATGTAGTACAGCCGATTGTTGATGTAAGTCCGCCCAAATGGCATCTTGGCCACACCACATGGTTTTTTGAGACGTTCATTCTCCTCCCGAACTTTCCGGGTTACCAGGTTTTTGACCCGCAGTATAATTTTGTTTTTAACAGCTACTATGAGACCATTGGTGCAAGAGTGATCCGTACGGACCGCGGAAACCTCAGCCGTCCTTCAGTCTCGGATATTTACCAATACAGGAAATATGTAGATGAGCAGATGAAAGCTTTTCTTCAAAGCGAATGGATGACTCAGTCTATTGAACCTTTATTGGAATTGGGATTGAACCATGAGCAGCAGCATCAGGAGCTATTAATGACCGATATTAAATATATCCTGGGCCACAATCCGCTTTTTCCTGCCTATACAAAGGATAAAAAAACTATAAAACCGGATGCTGAAGACCTGCAGATGCTCAGGTTTTCTGAAGGAGTGTATGAAGTAGGTTTTAAGGGGGAAGGATTCTGTTTTGACAATGAGCTGGGAAGACATAAGGTATACCTTACAGATTTTGAAATTGCCGATCGGCTGGTGACCAATCGTGAATACCTTGAATTTATGGAAGATAACGGCTACGGCAATTTTAAATACTGGCACGCCGACGGATGGGACTGGGTAAAACAGAACCAGGCAAAATCCCCGTTATATTGGCATTTTATCGATGGAAAATGGATGAATTATACCTGGAATGGTTTGGAAGAAATAAAACCTGATGATGCAGTCTGCCATATTAATTTCTATGAAGCTTCAGCGTTTGCCTCCTGGAAAGGCATGCGCCTTCCTACTGAAGAAGAATGGGAGGTTGCCTCCAGTCATTTCGATTGGGGAATTCGCTGGGAATGGACCAATTCAGCCTATCTTCCTTACCCTCATTTTAAAAAAGAAGCAGGTGCCGTTGGAGAATACAATGGAAAATTCATGATCAATCAAATGGTTTTGCGTGGCGCTTCCGAAGCAACACCTCCCGGACACAGCAGAAATACCTATCGTAATTTTTTCCAGGCCTATCTGAAGTGGCAGTTTACAGGAATCAGGCTTGCCCAATAATTTTTGCCGATGATAACAGTTGAATCAGTTTCAAAATATTTTAACGGAAACCCTGCAGTTAACACTATTTCCTTTCAGGCTTATGATCAGGAAATAATGGTACTTTTAGGGACGAGCGGCTGCGGTAAAACGACCACCTTAAAAATGATCAACCGGCTTATAGAAGCGGATTCGGGAAATATTCTGATTAACGGCAAAAACATCCGTGATCAGAAAGCAGAAGCGCTTCGGATGGGGATAGGTTTTGTGATGCAGCATTCCGGCTTATTCCCTCATTATACGGTTCAGCAGAATATCGCAGTCGTTCCCGAACTGCTGAAGTGGGAGAAAAAGAAAACCGAAAGGAGAACCCGCGAACTTATAGCTAAGCTTCATCTTTCCGGAGAGGTTCTTTCCCGTTTTCCCCATGAGTTAAGTGGCGGGCAGCAACAGAGGGTTGGGATTGCCAGGGCCCTGATTGCAGATACTCCCATTTTGCTGATGGATGAACCCTTCGGAGCTCTGGACAATATCACTAAAGCCGATATTCATTCGGAATTTAAATCGCTGGAAGAAATTAAAAACAAAACCATCATATTGGTTACCCATGATGTACAGGAGGCATTTGAACTGGGACACCGGATCTGTCTGATGGATAAAGGAAAAGTGATTCAGACGGGAACCCCAAAAGAAATGCTTTATCATCCCCAAAATGATTTTGTCCGTGATTTTTTTGCAGAAAACCGGCTTTTACTGGAGTATAAGATCACCGCATTAAAAGACATCGGCTCATTCCTCAGCGCGGAGGAATCCTATCCTGAATTTGGAGGTACAGAAAACACCAGTATCTGGGCGGCTTTACAGCAATTAAGCTCGGATCCCAAAAAGACAGAACATTACGAAATGCTGATCAAGGCATTTAATGATTACAGAAAAATACAGATTGTATGACGCACCAGAGCTTTTGGCAGTTTATCATTGAACAGCAGGAAAAATTAATGACCCAGGTGATACAGCATCTAGGTCTTACCTTCCTGTCATTGCTTCTGGCCATCGCCGTTGGGGTACCTTTAGGGATTCTGATCACCCGAAAAAGAAAACTTTCAAACCCGGTATTGGGAATTGCCGGTATTTTGCAGACGATTCCCAGTATTGCGCTGCTGGGCTTTATGATCCCTGCTTTCGGAATCGGGGCAAAACCCGCCATCGCTGCACTGCTGATCTATGCTCTTTTACCCATTATCCGCAACACCTATACCGGAATAACGGGAGTAGACCCTACGGTCGTTGAAGCGGCAAAAGCAATGGGAATGAACAGATGGCAGCTCCTTTTTAAAGTGGAACTTCCTTTGGCAATGCCTGTCATCATGGCAGGAATAAGAACTGCTGCCGTGATCAATGTAGGAGTCGCCACCTTAGCCTCATTTGTTGCCGCCGGAGGGTTGGGAGAATTTATCTTTGGTGGAATTTCACTCAACAATACCAATATGATCTTGGCCGGTGCCATTCCGGCTGCATTACTGGCCGTTTTTCTGGACCAGATGATTGCTTTGATACAGAAATCAGGATACCGGCTGTTTCAACAATTGAAATATGTAATTCCGGTCATACTGATTATGGTTGGAGCGGGATATGTTTTCACATCTGCTTCAGACAATAAGCTTAAGGCGGGATTTACTCCGGAATTTATGGGAAGACAGGATGGAGACCTTGGCCTGCGCTCCATATATGGGCTCCACCTGAATCCTCTCGTTGTAAATGATGCCCTGATGTACAAAGCAGTCTATGAAAAAGAACTGGACCTGATTGACGGCTATTCTACGGACGGCAGAATTAAAGCTTTTGATCTTTATGTGCTGAATGATGATAAAAAAATATTTCCGCCGTATTTCGCTGCCCCGATCATTAAAACGAAAACCCTGGAAAAATTTCCCGGGCTTGAGGAAACCTTAAATCTTCTGGCCGGTCAGCTGAACGATTCGATCATGACCGATTTGAACTACAGGTCAGATTATCTCAATCAGACCCCGGAAAGGATCGCAAAGGATTTTTTAATCAGGAATAACCTTTATAAAAATCCCCGAAACGGAAATTCCGGAACGATCCGGATCGGCTCAAAGATCTTTGGGGAGCAGTACATCCTTGCGGAGATGTATACGATGCTGATTAAAGGCTATACCAACTATAAGGTAGAGACAAAAACAGGTCTGGGCGGTACTAAAATCTGTTTTGATGCCCTGGTGAATGAGGCCATCGATTTTTATCCGGAATATACGGGAACCGGGCTTCTGGTCCTTTTAAAACCTACGGCAGAAAACGCCAAAAATGCCATGCAAAGTGCTGACAGCACCTACCGGTATGTTGACGCAGAATTTCAAAAACAATATGGCATCCAATGGTTACAGCCCCTTGGGTTTAATAATTCCTATGCATTGATGATGCGCAGAAAACAATCTGAGGATCTCGGGATAAAAAGCATATCTGATCTTAAGAGGTATTTTGAAAGTAAGTAATGTCCTTTTCAGGGAAAGATTCAGCTTTTTTTCAGGTTTTTGCGGTATTGGGCCGAGCCCCGTAAAAAGACTGACCGTGTGATGATCCCGTATTTTTATGTAGACTGCCGACAGAATACTCCCTAATTTTTCAGGCTGGCAGGAATTGACTGTTAACTTTATCAGATTTGAAGTCGTTTTTTTGAAAAATAAACAATTTTGGACTTCAATAATTCACGTAATTTAGAACGGTTTTAGATTGGAGCTAAAAAGTTGGTTAGCAAGCTTCCAGACGTATTATTTTAAATTAAAATACCTATATTTCGGTATATTTTAAACACAGGGAATTTGGGGAAAAAACTACATCTTGCAGATTTTGGGAGCTATATTATCCGAAAACCGGCTTTTCCTTTTACGTTACTTTTTGAAAAAGACGGGACGACCAAGAATATGGATGATTTAATTTCAGCATTCTGGGAAGACGAGACCTTCAGATCAGCTATTTACTGGAGTTCTTCACAGCTTTATGAAATGATGATGAAATATCAGAACAATACCTTAAAAAGTGACAAGAAGGCCAGGCTGTTCAATACTTTAAAAAAATACATCATCCGCACCACTACCAGAGGAACTCCGTACGGAACATTTGCCGGCAGCACTGTTTCTTCTTTCAATACCGCAGAGGCAGAGGAGAATAGCAGCCGTCATACCTTATACCGAAAGGCACATATTGACAGGACCTTATTTTCAAAACTCATTGCCGGCATAGAAAGCAATGGGCAGCTACGGGAAAAACTGAAATACCGGACCAATCCCACCATTTATCTGCAGCATTTAAAATACCGTTATCTGGCCGTTACCGATAATGATTACCATCTTAATTCTATAGACAAAACGGAGTTCATTGATCTTGTATACCGGCATGCATCGGAAAAAATGCTCAGTATTTCTGAAATGGCAGACCTCCTTCCCCAGGAATTTGACCGGGAAAAATTAATGGAGTTCATCCTGGAGCTGATCGATATACAGTTTCTGCAAAGCGAAATTTCAGATACCCTCTATGCCCCGGATGAGCTCAGCACTGCTGAAAATTTTCTCCGCCCTTATACAGCTTCTGCAGAAGCCCATTTTTTTTATCATTTAATCCGGGAACTTCAGTCTACCATTGAGGAAATAGACCGCACTCCCCTGCCGGTAATCCCCTTCAGCCAGCTATATACCATAAAAGCACAGCTAAAGCATATCGGACTGGAAGCTGAACATCTATTTCATATTGACTTCAGACATTCTCCTGCAGATATAGAGCCTCTCCACACTCAGCTTTTAAAAGACATTAAGGCCGGCATCAACTTTCTGCACCAGATAAAATCGGAGGGGAATCCCGCTGCGGCTGCGCTCAATGAATTTAAGAAAAAATTTACGTCCGTCTATGAATCCCAGGAAATTCCTTTGGTTCAGATCCTTGATCCGGATACAGGAATCGGGTTTCCCGTCAACAAAGGAATAGGAACCCATTATAATGATGTACTGATTGATAAAATCGCAACTGCTGATATCATTGCCAAAGACAATAAAGTATGGGCCCCCTCCTGGCTTATTGAGCTTATTGAAAAATCAAAGCCCGGTGAACCAATAGATTTAGCCCTCGCTTCTGTTCCCAAACAGGAAAATCCGGCTTCTCTTCCCCCTACTTTTTATGCTATGGGAAATGTACTGGAACGCCAGCAGTTCTTTCTACAAAGTGCAGGCGGCACTTCTGCCAAAACATTGCTGGGAAGGTTTACTCATCTTGACTGCGAAATTCAAAAACTATATGACGACATCTCTGTTTTCGAAAAAGCCCATAATCCGGAGATCATAACCGCCAATATTATTTTTATTCCCAGAGGAAAAGCGGCTAACGTAACACGTCCCATGAATACTTCGGAATATGAGATCAATATTATCGGGGAAAGCCTTGCTGAGAACACCAAAATCAGGATAGAAGACCTGCTGGTTTCTATTGTGGGTGATGAAATTATACTGCGCTCTGAAAAACTGGATAAACGGATTGTTCCCGTCCTGTCCAATGCTCATAATTTTCATCATTCGGATACGGTAGTCTATAAATTCCTGGCTTCCCTGCAGCATCAGCATGCTTCTCCCATCGGATTGAATATTGACTGTGTTAAAAGCAGAAAACCGTATATCCCCCGGATCATTTATGGCAATATCATTTTGCAGCGGGCTACCTGGATCCTTTTTGAAACGGATATACGTGCCATCAACAGCAGTAAAAACCCGGTTTCGGCATTAATGGATATTCTCAGAAAACTGAAAACCTCTCAATTTGTAGTGTTTGTAAAAGGCGATCATGAACTTTTTATTGATACTCATAATGCGTCTTATGTTGAAATATTGGCTGACGAAATAAAAAAATCCGAAACTGCCACATTGTGTGAATGGCTTTTTCAGAAGCCTACGGATCAGAATTCCTATATCAATCAGGTGCTCATTCCTTTTAAAAATCCGGGTGCCGGGAAAATCAATCCGGTCTTGAAAATCCACAGTTCCGATATTCAAAAGACATTTTTGCCCGGAAGTAAATGGTTCTATTTTAAGATCTACTGCAGTGCTACTTTTTCTGATATCCTGCTGTCACAGGTTATAGCTCCGCTTTTAGACCAGTGGATGGAGGCAAAAATTATTGAAAAAGGATTTTTTATCCGGTATCAGGATCCTGATTATCATATCAGGCTCCGGCTGTTATTGAGTGATGAGCAATATTTTGCTTCTACCGTGGTTTCCATTCACAGCAGGCTTAAACCGTTCGTGGAACAGAATATTATTCAGAAAACCAAATTTTCCACTTATATCCGGGAAACGGAACGCTATGGAAGCCGGCATATGGAGGATATAGAAAGTTTCTTCGCCTATGACAGCCAGCTGGTCTTTACGATGCTGGCTCATGAGGATTTCACCGAAGATATTCAGCTGAGAACTTTGCTGGCCGTAAAAAATATTGACTTTCTGCTTTCTCATTTTAAGCTGACCGCTCAGGAAAAATTAGACTTCTGTAAAAAAATGGAACAATATTTTGAAAGGGAATTCCGTAAAGAAGAAAAATTTAATATTTACAATGAATACAGAAATATATCCTCAGCCCTGTATTCTATCATGGAAAGCTCTGATTATGACTCTTTTTTTTGGGAAAGGAGTATGGCATTGCAGCCTCTGGATTTAGGAACGTCCAATATCACCAGTATCATTCATATGAGTACAAACAGATGGTTTCCTGCGAAACAGCGTTTATATGAATATCTTATTTATATTTTTGCGGGTAAATATTATCAACGCATCCAATCCAAAAATTCATGAAAAAAGACAATAACCAATCTCCATTCGACATCTTACTGCGCATAGAAAAACACTATACTCCTGCCGTTCAGCTGATGAGCCATTTGTTTGTATGGGCTTCTTTTATATTTATTTTACTGTGTCAGTATGTATATGATTTACATATTCCGGCATTCACCAGTTTATTTCTATCCGTACGGGTTGCGCTTTGTTCGTCAGTCGTTTTTTATACTTTTTTTTATGTACTGGCTCCGCAGATCACCAAGTACCACAAATATTATCTTTTTATCGTGGTATTGCCTTTGCTGGTCATTTTATGGCTGCTTGTCAACCGATTTGCGTTGACCCTTGGGGAAGAACTGAATATAGACACCCATATTCTGTACCGTTATTTAGGAAAAAACTACAGTCCTTCCTATTCGGAAATTTTAACGTTCAAATATATCCTCTTAAATACTCCGAGTGTAATTTTTGCGATCTCGCCTTTTTTCTTTTTAAAAATAATTTTTGATCTTACCAGACTGTATCTGGAAAAAATAAAATCTGAAAAGGAAAAATATACTTTAAGTATCGAAAAAACCAATATTGAAAAACAGTTTCTGCTGGCCCAGCTCAATCCGCATTTTCTCTTCAATACCCTTAACAATATTTACGGTTTAATTATAAAAAATGACAGCCGTGCTTCAAAAATGGTCATCGATCTCTCTAAAATCATGAAATATACGCTGTATGAAAATAACCTGGAGAAAGTGACGCTGGAAAAGGAGATTTCCTTTATGGATCATTATTTCAACATCAACAAAACCCGTTATTTACCAAATGTTGATCTCACGTTCACCCAGGAGATTAAGCAGCCCATTACAGGTTTTTATATTGCCCCGCTGATCACTTTTGTATTTCTGGAAAATGCGTTTAAATATGGACTGCAAAGCAAGCTGAATAAGTTTTTACACATCAGTATCCGCATTGAAAACGGCACCTTTACGTTTTATATTGAAAACGACAGTGACCGGCTTAATTGCCATCATGAAAAACAGAAAGCCTCCGGTATTGGCCTGCAAAACGTACAGCAAAGACTAGAACTTATATACCCTGATAAACATACTTTAGTGATCACAGAAGATGCGGAATCATTCAAAGTCAAACTAACTATAACCCTTGAATAATGAAAACAAAAATTAAATGCCTGCTTGTGGATGATGAGCCGATAAGCCGGGACATCATAGAAACCTATATCTCCCGGCTCCCTTTTTTAGAACTGTCAGCGGTCTGTGAAGACGCTATTGATGCCATACATTATCTGTCTGACAATGTGGTAGATATCATATTTTCCGATATCCAAATGCCGAATATGAACGGTCTTGATTTTATCAAATCTCTCCAAAATAAGCCGGCTATTATCTATGTGACGGCTTATAACGAATATGCCATTGAAGGTTTTAATATCGGTGTGGTGGATTTCATTTCCAAGCCGATCGAATTTGACCGGTTTGTACTGGCAGTGAACCGCGCTGTTGATTATTTAAATAAAGAAACTAAGCCTGTTCCGGAAGACCGGTACTCTTCCCAGCACATTTTTATTAAAAGCCAGGGAAAGAATATCCGGGTCAATTTTTCAGACATCATCTTTATAGAATCTGAAAAAGATTATGTATACGTTCACACGGTACAACAGGAATATAAAACACTGATGACCCTGAAGTCTATTGAAAATGAACTCGACCCTAAAATATTCTTTAAAATTCAAAGATCTTATATCATCAATCTGGACTATATTCACTCTTTTACCGGGAATCTTATTGAGCTTACCAACAATAAAAAACTGACCGTAAGCCCGGAGAAGAAAGAGGAATTATTTACGATCCTCAATATTCAGAAATAAAACAATCGGGCTATTTGTAGCTTTTATCGTCAAAAACTAGGTTTTTGACGATTTTTTTTTCAAGACAACCTAATTTATCACATTTTCGTGGAATAAACAACTGAAATGAAAAACACATTAGAATACACCGCAATTAATGAGAATAAATTAAAGATTAAAAGAAATGTTATAAAATTTCATAAAGAGCCAAGCTCTAAAAAAGAAACCATTATAACATTCCCTACCAGTTTAATCTTATAACAGACACACCTTTACACATATTCATATTTAACAAATTTCTGTAAAAGCCTGAGCGGAAACCAAACTATTCAGGCAAGTTTAATTATTGTTTAATTTAAAATCTATTATCATGAGAAATCAAAAATTAACTGATCTATCTAAAAAGGTAACAGAAGGAAAAGTAAAGTCATTATCAACTGAAGAAGTGAACACTATTTCAGGAGGAAAAGGTTCAATTGATCTAGAAGTATCAACTTGCAACGGTGATAATGGATGTTGGGGATTCAGTGCACCGGCATGTGGAGCTAAAAATAGCTGCTGGTCTTACTAGAACCTAATCAAAACTTGAGGGGAAGTGTTTAGCTTCCCCTCTATTTAACAACTCAACAATTATGCAATTTAAATTATCAAAATATAAAATAATAGTAGCTGACGAAGACATTCTTGGTGACAGCGCGATATTATACTCTACCCGTACAGGGATTTCCATAGAAATGCCCAAGAAGACATTGGATTCTGTTCTGGCATTAGATCTGAAAAATATCCCGGCTCAAATCCTGGCACAGATTATTCAAATGGAAATCTACGTACCGTCTGATGAAGTAGAGATGACAGAAATATTAACGTCCAATAAACTGGGGGTAACAGATATTGACTCCGGGACTTTAACGTATGTTATTCAACCTTCAGGCAACTGCCAGCTGGGCTGCCACTATTGCGGCCAGCTGCACACGAAGAAAAGTATGTCTCAGGAGATCCTTGATTTATCCTATGAAAGGGTGAAGAACAAATTACAGGAACAAAAAGAGACGATAAGAAGGATGCATATCACATGGTATGGAGGAGAGCCTTTAACAGGATTGTCCGCTTTATCACAGCTATCGACAAAGCTCATAGATCTGGCCCGGTCCAATAATTTAGAATACACTTCCAATATCATCACGAATGCTTTAAACTTAAAGTATTCTCTATTTGAAAAACTGGTCAGAGAATTCAGGATCACAGAATACCAGATCACAGTGGACGGATTGAGTGAATTCCACGACAAAAGAAGAATGCTGAAAAACGGTGAAAAAAGTTTCGATATCATCATGAATAATATTGAAACCATTGTTGCTTCTCAGTTGTATCAGGATAAAAGAGCCTTAATTAATTTCAGATGTAACGTAGATTCGGAAAATAAAGATAATGTACTTGCATTGATAGATTATCTGCATGATAAAGGCATCCTTAAGTATGTGAGCTTCTACATTGCTGCCATTCATGACTGGGGTGATAACAAAGCGACCATCAAAGGGATCTCCAAGCAGGAGTTTGCTGATTTTGAAATAGATGTTTATTTAAAACTGCATGAATACGGATGTCTGAAACATACGGTAGTAGTGCCGGAAAGGGTAAGAAAACCTTGTATGGTGGTAAGTAAAACATCTGAAGTATTCGATGCCTTTGGAAACGTATCCACCTGTTGGGAAGTCCCTTATACTCCTTATTATGATGATTCCAAATATTACTCAGGTAATCTTTTAAAATCTAAAGATATAGATACCACCAATGCCCATATGCGTAATTGGTTTGATGAAATTCCTACGAATGATTCATGGTGCAAAGACTGTACATTCCTGCCATTATGCGGCGGTGCATGTCCTAAAGACTGGGCTGAAGGAACTCCGGCATGTCCGTCATTTAAATTTAATATCGAGGATCGTTTACTATTACAGAGATATATTAATAACAATTGATTATGGAACAGTTAATACTAGATATTGCAGAAAGCCTGGAGAAGAAATCTGAAAAAGAAATGGATGCCTCACGTGGGAAGCATATCTTCACTTCTTTGGAAAAGTTTTTCGGGCCACAGCTCGACGAGAATAAAGCGGCACTGTACTATTATATGACCATCTCTGAAAAAGCGCTGGTTCATTACAGAAACAGAGAAAAGGCACAGGGTGATTACTATTTTTTAAAAGCTGAAGGTCTTACAGAACATTTTTCAGAGCCCGTGCTGGATGGAATGACCAATTTACATTTAGCCATCAGTGCCTACCGGAATTATGTGAACAATGAATTCGATACTGCTGAAAAAGAGCTTGATTTAGCCATAGACTATGCTGTAAAACAAAGTGAAACTTTTCCCGGTTTTATCTCCGTAATCGGCGAGCAATGGCTGAATAAAATCAGAATCTACATCAAGAAGAAGGATATGGCGCATACGATCTCTCAGACCATACAGCTCTTACACCTGATATTATATGGCATTCATGAGAATCCTGCGATTGAAAACTCTTATAAAAGTGTAGAAACAGAAGACCGGATCGGTATGTTGGATCATGTGATCAACAGTATCCATTCGGCTTATGAAAGCAGCTTCAAGGAAACGGATTCGTTTTATTTAAATATTTGCGATCATATCGTGGTCCCGGACAGGGCTTCCATCAATAATGATGTGTTGTCCGGATATCTCCTTCTGAAATACAATTCTTCCGATACGGAAAGCTTCGTCAAGCATATTCATGAAAACCGGAATATACTCCCTAAGCTCCCGGTATCTATGCAGAAAAAAATATTTACCAAAATTTTCCTGAATCCCGAAAAAACGGACACTTCAGAAATTAATGGTCATGAAAAAATAAAACTATTAAAACAAAAATACAGGATTGCACTGAACTAAAATATTTTGCTAACTATGCTTATAGACAATTTTCCATATTATCCTCAGGTAGAGCACAGTGATTGTGGTGCTGCATGTTTAAAGATTATTTTAAAATATTATGGTAAAAATTGTGATATATCTTATTTAAGAGAACTTACACAAGTTACCCGTGCCGGTATCTCTCTTAATGATATTATTAAAGCATCGAAAGTATTGCACTTCAAAACCAATCCTGTGATGGCAGATATAGTAGGGTTAAAAGATGCTATTACCCTTCCTGCCATCGTACACTGGGAACAGGATCATTTTGTGGTTCTTTATAAAATCAAGAACAATAAATACTATATTTCTGACCCGAATTTTGGAAAGCTCAGCCTTCATGAAAATGAATTCCTAAAACTGTGGAGTGATAACAATAATGAAGGTATTGCTATTGAACTGGAGCCTACTCCGGCTTTTTCCGAACAGAATCTGCCCTATAAAAGAAACAATTTTGAAGGGATACGGGAATATATTCTTAATTCTGTAAAAGATCAGAAGAACAAGATTTTTTGGTTAAGCTTTCTCATTTGCTTAAGTACCATTATTTCCTTTGTATTCCCCAAAACCATTCAGAATTTATTTGATAATTCAATAAAGGTTTCAGATCAAAATCAGCTGTTTATCATTTTTGGCTTTCAGTTGCTTTTATTTTTCAGTCAAACCATTGTAAATCTGATTCAGAATTTTATCGGGGTCCATTTCAGTACCCAGGTGAGTATAAAAATACTTTCCAATTTATTGAATAAGATTGTCAAACTTCCTATTTATTTTTTTGAAAACCGTCTTTACACAGATATTCTGCAGAAAATAGAAGATCAGTCAAAGATAGAGCAGCTGCTCACCAAGCAGTTAATTACCGCAGTTTTCTCTGTGTTTCTGTTTGTTGCTTTATCGTGCAGGCTATTCCTGTATAATGTTTACCTGGGTTCATGTTTTGTCTTTTTAATCATTTTTACCATATTCTGGATGTTTTTCTTCTACAACAGACGAAAAATCATTGATTATTATTCATTCAAACTCACCTCTGAGAACAGAAATAACCTGACGGAGATGATTACGGGGATGGTTTCCATCAAAATAAGCAATGCCCAGTCGAGCAGACTTCAGAAATGGCACACGTTACAGAATAAAATATACAGCCTCAAGGTAAGAAGCCTTATCCTGGAAAGCTACCAAAACTACACCACTTCATTTATCAAACAATTATTCAGTATAACGTTAACTTTTGTGTGTGCTTACTGGGTGATGAATAAAAAGATTACGGTCGGGGAAATGATGAGTATCGGCTATATTATGGGATTAATTTCCTTACCTATAGAAAATATAATCGTTTTTTTACGTTCTTTGCAGGATTCCAAACTTGTTTACAACCGTACCCAGGAAATCTACAAATCTAAAGATGAGACAGAATCCCATCATTTACGGGACCTTCCCATTTCGAACAGTGATATTATCCTTTCCAATATCTCCTATAAGTATTTCGGAGGATCACAGCCTTTGGTGTTGAAAAACATCACGGCAAAAATCCCCAAAGGAAAGGTGACCGCCATTGTAGGGTCCAGCGGAAGTGGAAAAACAACGTTGTTAAAGCTATTGCTTGGCTTCTACCCTACCACTGAGGGAAAAATCACGATCGATGGGTATGGAATCAACAGTCTCGACAAAGATTGGTGGCGCTCGCAATGCGGAGTGGTGATGCAGGATAATAATATTTTCAGCGGTTCTATTGCCGAAAACATTTCGATGGATACGGAATGGGATCTGGAAAAGCTTATTTATGCCACAAAAATTGCGCAGATATTTGACTTTATCGAAAATCTTCCGCTGGGGTTTGAAACTAAAATCGGAAATACAGGAGTGGATTTGAGCGGCGGACAGAAACAAAGAATAATGATCGCCAGGGCCGTCTATAAAGATCCTCAGATTATATTCTTTGATGAAGCGACCAGCAGCCTGGATTCAACGAATGAAAGCTTGATCATGGCTAATCTGCAACGGTTTTTTAAAGGTAAAACCGTGCTTATTATCGCTCACAGACTTTCTACAGTAAAAAATGCGGATCAGATCATTGTGCTTGACAACGGCAGGATTATAGAAACCGGTCCCCATCAGCAGTTGGTAAGCAACAGAAAAAATTATTATGAATTAGTAAAAAACCAGCTAGAGCTGGGAGTAAACTAATATTATTTCACAAAACTTAAAAAATTTATGCAAAAATTATTAACCTTAGTGGCCGCTTTTGTTCTGTTAAATCTATCTGCCCAGACCAATCGGTTTATCTACACCCTGGAATATAGGGCAGATCCTTCACAGGACTACAGGCAAGAACTCATGGTTCTGGATATTAATAAGAAAAATGTAAAATTCTATGATAAAAAATTTCTGGAATATGATTCTCTCAATGTAGCGGCAAAGAAGACGAATGGTTTAAAATCAAGGACCAGTACCTCAACGGATCAGCTGATTGTACGGGCTGTCAATTCAAATACCAATTTCTGGTACCGTGACTTCTTCGATTATTTCGTCGTTAAAACCGAAAATCAGCTGAACTGGAAACTTTCTCCGGAAACGATGGTCTATAATGAGTATAAACTTCAAAAAGCAGAATGTGATTTTGGCGGCCGCCATTGGACAGCATGGTTTTCTAATGACGTACAAATTCCTGAGGGACCATACAAATTCAGAGGCCTGCCGGGTTTAATATTCATTATTCAGGATCAGGACAGTGACTTTGTCTATAAACTGGTTAAAAATACCAAACTTCCGGATACCTATGATACCACAGATTTCTTGGAAAATCATTATGATAAAAAACCGATTCCTATTTCACTGGAAAAGTATAACAAGTATATCATCGATATTTATAATAATCCGACAAGGGTCTTTTTGAATAATGTCAAAGATGGTAAACAGGTCAATTTTGGAAAAGACAATGTGCAGTCATTAGAAGAGCTCAACAAGAAAAAAATGATGATGCAGAAAATGATTAAAGAACGGTACATTCCTGTTGAAAAAAATAATGCACCCAAATTCTAAGATATAGCTATGAAAAACAAAAAACTAAAAACCCTGTTGCAATGTCCGGGGGTCAAAAAGATCAAATCCAAACAGCTTATTGTAATAACAGGTGGTTCTTCAGCTCTAGAAGATGTTCCCGTAACATGTCATGATTACCACCTTCCACCAGACTACAGTGGCTATAATTGCTGGTCTTTTCAATAATATTTATTCAAAATTAAAAAACGATAAATATGAAAAATAAAAAACTGAAAACCCTGCTGCATCGTCCGGATATCAAAAAGGTAAAATCACAACAGCATATTGTCATTACCGGTGGCTATTCAGTAATCAGCAGCAGTTCTGCGGCTACCGATTGCTGCTACCAGTACTTTAACGACAATCCCGTTTGCAGTGATAATATGTGCTGGTCTTTTCAATAATTAGGATCAAAAATCACTTATATAAAACTTGACTCCATATTTCAAATGTACTGAATCTTTAAGGTTTGGTACATTTTCATTATGGAAAACTTACTGGCTCACAAAAGGTGATACGGCCTACCTTTTAAAATTAATATAATTATCTTTTTTAAAGTATTATCTTCGCAGATGATCAATAAAACTCAACATATGAAAAAAATAATATTTCTCGCTTCAGCTGTTCTTGTATTAAATTCGTGTGTAGTCTCTACTGCTGCCAAAGTCGTAAAGGGTGCGGTGAATGTAAGCTACAAAGCCGTAAAAGGGACGGTGAATGGAATCAGCTGGGCCGTAAGCAAAGCAAAAGGAAAGATTGATGAAGACCGTCTGGATGGAACATGGAAAGTCGTGGGAGCTTACCGCGGTTCTTTTGAGGATTTTTCCAAAGACCAGAATCCGGAAGCGTCATTTACTTCAGACTGTACGGACAGCTTTGACCAGATTGTTTTTAAGGCCAAAAAATCTAAATTCAAACCGGTACACTGCAGTTCCGGCCAAGAAGACTGGGTAAAATATTCCCTGGAATTTGGAAAGAACCCTTTGACCAAAGAAAAGGAAAACTATATAGAATACAATTCCAATAATTACATTTCAGTGATTGACGTCAACAATAAGACCATGGTCCTGGAAGGAAACCTTATGCCTAAATTAGCATTCTCCGGAGCCAAATTATATCTTCTGGAGAAGGTAAAATAGAATATAACAAGTTGTGTGGAGTTCCCTTTTCCGGAGCTCCCTTGCTTTTATTGCTTAGCTACCAGAAATCTCCGGGTTTAATAACCGCTGATTAAGTTTAACCGCAAATAAAAAAATAAGCTTTGTCAGAGTATACGATCACTACTTTCCTTGAAACAGCAATATATCCTTTGTTTGATCTTACGGATACGGAGGAACAAATACTCCGGTCCGAAACAAAAATAGTAACCCTGAATAAGGAAAGTCTTTTAATAAAGGAAAATATGATAGCCAATGATCTGTTTTTTATAGACAGAGGACTGATACGAAGTTTTTATCATAAAGATTACCGTGAAATCAATACCGAGTTTTTCTTTGAAAATGATTTTTTTACAGCATTGACGAGTTTTCTTACCGGTGAAAAAACAAGACTGAATTTTCAATGCCTGGAACCGTCCGAAATCATTGTCATCCCCAAAGCTTTAATTGACAATCTGCTGCTACAGGATCAGAAATGGCATTTACTCCTTAACCGGATACTCAAAAAAGAGTTTATCAAAAAGTGCCGCAGGGAAAGTTCTTTCTTACTCTGTGATTCCAATGAACGCTATTTGTCTTTTCTTGAGCAGTTTCCCCTTTCAGAAAGCAGGATTCCTCTTTTCCATATTGCCTCCTATCTTGGAATAAGCCCTGAAACATTGAGCCGGATCAGAAGTAAAAA
Organism: Chryseobacterium sp.; assembly: GCF_022869225.1. Taxonomy (NCBI): domain Bacteria; kingdom Pseudomonadati; phylum Bacteroidota; class Flavobacteriia; order Flavobacteriales; family Weeksellaceae; genus Chryseobacterium; species Chryseobacterium sp. The sequence goes on from NZ_JALIHL010000001.1 coordinate 691,355, forward strand.
AATCAATCAAATTGATATAAGTCAAGTACATAAGATCTGAATTTCTTCACTTTTGTCCTAAATATTTTAATAATGGACAAAAGAGTACAATTTGATTTTGAAGTTTATTTTACCAACGGAGGAAGCCTCAAAGGTGAAGATTTCAGGCTTGATATCATGGGTGATGATATTACAGATCAGGAACTGGCAGATTATATCATTGAAGATCTGAGATTATTAATGGCAGGGAAAGTCACTATTCTGAATAAAAAGATCTTCAGTGAGCCCCACAAAAGAAAACCGGTTACCCCACACTCCTCTCCAGGCCGGCTGATAGATATAAGCCATACTAATGAGGACGGACTTATCCCTTATAAAGGACTCCCCGCCCCTCATATCTGTGACTATCTGAGCAGGGAAAATTCCAGGCAGCTGTATGAAGAAGGAACAGAATTTCAGATCGGGAAAATTGAAAGGGCCACCAATACCGGAACTTATATACACTGTCCTTTTCATAGATTTGAAAACGGAGAGGATCTCGCTGAAACGGAATTGAAAAAATTTGTGGAATTAGAGGCCGTAGTCATCCGGATTCCCTATTCTGAAACACTGGAAATTACAGATGATCATCTCAAAAACAAAGAAATCAGAAACAAAGCCGTATTGATCAATACAGGATGGGACCGGCATTGGAATACTGAAGCATATGATGAGAATCATCCTTATCTGACAAGAAGTGCAGCAGAATACCTTAGAGACTGCCATGTACAGTTAGTCGGCATTGATTCTTACAATATTGATGATACAACCGGCAGAAGCAGACCTGTACATTCCATTCTTTTAGGAGCCGGAATATTAATTGCAGAACATCTGTGTCATCTGAATCTGCTTCCCGATGGCCAATTTACTTTTACGGCAGTTCCTCCAAAATTCAAAGGGGTCGGTACTTTTCCCGTAAGAGCATTTGCTTCAATACCATCATAGTATCTTATACAGATAACCCTTTTTTAATCTGAAAAGGAATTTTATTTTAAAAATTGTTCCGCAATACAGTATCCGCCGCCAATCACCAGTAACGGCAGTGCAATAGAGATCAATACTATGGTCCAGCCAAAAATTCTGAAATAAGTATACAATCTTGCAGCAGAAGGATCTGCCGGATCATAGATGATGGTCTCTGTTTCGCCGACAGACCAGCTTGGAGGATTGCTGCCTTCGCTCAGTTCGTACGTATATTCAATATTGTTTTTAGTCCGAAAAGTAAAGACCGGCAGATACACTTCCCCTTCTGACTGAATGGTTCGCAATGAGGTAACCGTTCCGGTCGCTTTTTCGGCTCTTTTTAAGAATGACAGGGTATCCCTAAAACTAAAAAATGCCAGGATGAGCAGAATTATTCCTGCTCCAAGGATTACATAATAGTACCACATAGTTTTCTTATTCATGGTGTTCATGGTGCGCCCATTTTCTAAAAACAGATTATCAGATTAAAAAATAATACTGTAAATCAACACATTGAAGTACCTAAGGTACAAAGATTTACCAGATGGGCATCAAAATTCACAATACATATTCAAGAATAATACATCAATAGTTTACCTGTATACCGCTTACAGGCTTTGCATTTAAAAATGTAATTGCATAACGCTGTCATTTTGTTCCTGCCTGCTTTTACCTGTTTTCTATCTCAGCAATCTTCCGCCCCTGCTCTCCTAAATAATGGACAATCAGCTTTTCATACGCTTTATATCCATCATCTGTATTGGTAAAAATTATAATTCCTTTTCCTGAACGGGGCAGTACAAAAGCAATACATCTTGTGCCAAGATCAGCTCCGCCATGAGATAAAGCATAGTCACCATTTCCGAGATCATAGATTTCAAATCCTAATCCGAAATATTTATTCTCTTTGGTTTTCACCTGTTTCCCGATCATTTCACGGAATACTTCAGGACTGAGGTCTTTACTTTTCATTACACTGACCATAAAATTCCCATAATCTTCTATTGTAGTATGCAGATCATCAGCCGCATTGGCTGTTTTATTTTTTTCTATGGGATAAGGGTTACCCTCTTTATTGTACCCTATTGCAACCCTTGTTTCATCTGTATTTTGATCCCAGATATAGTTCGTATCATTCATTTTCAGTGGTTTAAAAACCAATTCTCCGGCCAGTTGGTCCAGTGATTTCCCAAACTTCTTTTCCAATGCCTTCCGCAGGTATTCAAAACCCTCTCCTGAGTATTGGTATTTTGTTCCTGGATCAAACTGAAAACTCAGTTTTTTATCAGGATTCATCCACCTCCAGTTTGGGAAGCCGGTCTGATGGGTCAGGATAATCCTGGTGGTCAGTTTTTTACGCCTCGGATCATTAGCAATATCCGGATCAGTCCAATAGAGATCAAGAGGCTCATCCAGTTTCCATTTTCCCAGGCTGACCAAGCGTAAGGCAACCACTGCTGTCACGGGTTTGGTAAGAGATGCTACATTGAAACAGGTATTGTAGGGTGCTGTGATACCTTTTTTTATGTCACCAAAAACTTTTACTTCCCTGAGCGCTCCCCTATCGATGATTCCTAATCCCAGTGTAGGAATTTTAATGTCTTTCAGCCAGTTTTCAATGGCCTGATCATTCTCAAAAAGAGACTCCTGGCGGGTTGATATTTCCTGATGATCGAAGCTCAATGATTTTGCCAGTTTCCAGCTTCCGTTTTCTACCATCCAGAAATTGGTAAACTTAGCTGAGCCTACTCTTTTTTCAGGCCGGCTGTTTTCTTTTTCATAAAACTGGTGATCCCCATTCTGAATCACAGCATATAGTTTTCCGCCTTGAAACATGGGATATATTTCTGTGCTTTTATCCATCAGGACCCTTTTAGCCTGATATTTTTCCGGCGCTTTACATAATCCGTTTTTAAAATCGGCCATGAATTTCTTTTTATCGGAAATACCGTCTTTGTCGTGATAAAACTCAAGGCGGTCGCTGAGTATATTCTCCATCACCCCGATATTACAGGTATTAAATCCTACAGAAAAAAGCAGGCTGTCTCTGGACATGATTGTTTTGTACAGATCATCAGTCTTCCTGATTTGGGCATTGACATTGCAGAAGAGGATGATCAGAAAGAAGAGAATAAAATGAGTATACTTTGCCATCGTTAAAGATTTTTGACAAAGGTTGGATTTTCAGCTGTTCCGGCACGAAAAATGAACCTGACAAAAACCCGACAAAGCCCTGACAAGCTTTATATCATACTGAAATTCAATCTGAAATACAGTTTTTTATTGCGGTCAATTTCCGCCGCATTCCGTAGAATAATGAATACATTAGACAGCACAATCAGGATCATAAGGATCAAGGTAAACTGTCGCCCCAGCTTTAAAAAGATTCCCAGCATAAATATAATGGGGGCCATCACCGTCCACACCATCTGTACTGAAATAATCTGTCTTGCAAGACTGTTTCTCTGTTTCATCTTAAACATCAGCAGAAGCGGGACCAGAATATTAAGTGGCGGCAGTATCATAAACAGCAGCGGGGAAAGGTTAATGATTTTAATGTAAGCATAATTGATACCAGCCGGGTCTTCCGCTTTTACCTCATCAGATTCTGTGATAGCTGTTGTTTCCCGCAATGCTCCTTCTTCTATTTCCAATGCTTTAGCCAGGGCACGGAGCGTATGTCCTTTGGGTTCAGTTCCTGATTCAATCCGCTGAATTGTTCGTACAGAAATTTTTGATTTTTCTGATAACTCTTCCTGGGTTATATTTTTCTGTTCTCTTACAGCTTTTAATGGAGGCATACTGGTCATTTATTCTAAAAAGAAGGCTTTCCGTTGATTTTCATGGCTAATGTACATCTTTTTTAGTAGTAAACCGGAAAGCTTTATCATAGAAAACAGCATTCTGCATAGTAACAGAACACTGCTTTCAGGATGTAAATTGGATAAGGCTTACCTTTTGAATACCCGCTTTGTATTATAGTAAAATTCGGAATAGTTTTGATCCTATCCCGAATTCTGATGTATATTCTTATAAAGTTATAAAGCTTAGACTGATAAGAGCCGTTACCGCTGTGGCATAAAATTTCATATTCTCAGTCTTGTGATTCAGATAATCTGGAGAATAAGATTTTGGTAATCTCATTCAGGTCTTCAGGGGTAAATCCTTTGCCTTCTTTTGCTTTTCCTTCCTTAATAAGTCTGCGGATATCCTCATCAGGGCGTATATATTGGTCTTTTTTCATTTCTAATTTACTAATATCACGCTTAAACACTTCCTCTCTTTCATGAATGCCCGCTAAAACTCTTTCATACTCTGCTTTTTGGTGTTCATCCATTTCAACGGAATTCAATTTAGAGCTGACTCCTTTTTTTATTTTATTAGTAATTATCTTTAATGGAGCAGAAATCATTTGTTTGGTCTTCTGGTCCTTTTCCCTTTCTGTATGGATCAAATCTATCTCAGTTTGGACAGCTGCTATATTATCCTTGAGCCATTTCCCTGAGTTTGTAGAAACTTTCTGTACCAGCAACCTTTTATATTGCGGCTTTATTCCTCCTTCTTTTACTTTCACCTCACTGTTTTCATCCCACATGGTCATCCTTTCACCCCCTTTGCTTACCGGTTCTTCCATATACCTGACCCAATTACCCAGCAAAGCCATGGCTTCAAGGTTTCCGCTTCTGAATCCCAAATGCTGAACATTTTTACAAGTTCTCGACAGGTAATCATACAGCTTGAATTGTCCTATGCGGTCATTTTCTCTGAGCCAGGCCAGCAGCAAAGGGTCGGTTATATCTTTCCAAAATTCCGTGAGGTTGAATACCCTGGGAGTATCAAACTGACTGTTAATAACCTTAGCAATATCATCATATTTTTTTTCTTTTCTTGCATTATCCTCTTTATTTCCAGTATTATATCTTTTATCTCCTGTGATGATGACGGCATCATATTTTTCAGCCACTTTTTCCAAAATCTGCTTAATCCCCGTATAGCTGCTATCATGTTCCAAATGAATTTCTCCATTTTTACCGCTGAACCGGGACCAAAGAACAAGAACATTGTTTACCTCGTCTTTTATCCCCTTGCTGTTAAGCCACTCTTTTATTTGCGGATCTTTGGAACCATTGACCTCCCATGCATTTTTTAATTTTTCCTGAAGAGCGACAGAATAATTTTTAGCAACCCATTCCGTTGCCCCCTGTACCGATACATATTGAATCTTGGTCTCATCTCCTCCCAACTGTTTGATTTTTTCCTTATAAAGCATTATCCCGTCATTTTTAAGCTTACCTGCCACATTTTCTTCTGTTTTTTCAGTCTTCAGCCCTAATATTCTGTCTTCGGCAATTTTAGATTGCCGATAAAAATCTTTAATGGCAGTGGTTCTCTTATCGCCTTCATATTCAGAAATAACGACATGGATTCTTTCATCGCCCACCAAAGTGGTAGCAACGGAAAATATATCCCCTGTAGCGTGTCCGGCTTGTCCTATTAATATTGGTGTTTCATTGTCATCTGGCAGGAATTCCATTTTTTTTGTTTTTTTTCCCATAGTTGTAATCGTTAGAATAGGTTATAAAAACAAATTTCAAGGTAAAGAACCAGACCCTATAGAGGGGAAATCCCCATTTTCAGAAACTAAGGGTTTACCTGTATGGGACCGAGCTGCTGAAGCTAAACCTCCTTTTTTACTGTGGACTTTTGATTTTTTAAGCAGACCATTTATCCATAAAAAAAATGGATTGACAATGATCAATCCATTTCTTTAAACAATCCGGAACATTATTTCAAGTATATTAAACCTGAGGATCAACATAAAGAATAAGATCCCCCGGAAGTGCAATGCTTGTTAAAGGTGCTATAGAAGCAGCCGGCCAGTTGAAAGATGTCGTAGCACTGCCCAGATTAGCTCCAACCTGGGATAGGCTGACATTGAATTTAAGCTGGGTGACAACGATAGGGACAACAATGGCTACAACAGCCGCTACACATGCCCCCAAAGTTCCAAAGGTCGCAATAATCAATGCTCCAACAATAACCCAGCCGCCCGCACTTAGCTCTGCAGAACCACTTCCGGACGGTGCATCAACACCAAATGAGATGGTCTGCCCTGATAAAGAAGGCGTAAGATAAATATGCCCGCTTACGTTAATCCAAATCAGGCTCGAGAATGCCGATACAGGATATCCAACCGCTCCATAATCAGATTGTATCTGCCCGCTGTTATTAACATAGTTATTCATACTGGTCAGCTTAGGATCATATTCTCCATCCAGATTGACAGAGGTATTTAAGCTTACGGTATAGGGTGTACTGGAATTTCCACTTACCGTAAATGAACCGGCAGTCGTGTTCAGCTGTGTCACCAGAACAGGGAGCAGCATATTATTCAGGATACACCGGTTAGAGATATAAAGCGCAGCGCTCTGGTTACCCGGTAATAAAACGGGTCCGCCGGTAAATACGAGTGACCCTGCAGATCCTGTACTTGTATTGGCCACCAATGCCAGAATATTAGAATCAGCATCAGAGCTATTGGGCTGGGTGGCAAAATATACATTACCTGTCGGCAACACAGCCGCCGGCACCCCTTCCATATTTACGGTTCCTAAATAATAGGATCCTCCCTGATACAAATTTTGCAGGTAGTATTGAACCATTCCGTTTAATGCAGCTACCCATGATTGGGACGGCTGTATATTTACTGTAAATATGGCCAGCGGGCTGCTAAGATCCAAATATAACCTTACGGCACTGGTTCCCTCTAATGTTATATTTACATATTGTAAGTTGGAAACAATAACAAGAGTACTATTGGGAGGAATAGTATTAGAGGTACCGGATATCGTGATGGTTCCGCTTATGGGAACTTCTATAGAAGCCATAGAATTTGTTCCTGAACTTTGTGAGGGATTCAAGTTGGCGGTCGGGGTTCCAAAAGTCCCCACGAATGTCATCCCAAATAATGATACATTGGCATCATGAGGGAAAATATTATCATTGTAAGCATCTTCAATGAGTACATTGAGCAGCGATTGCTTTGCTACCGCTACCAGATCCCATCCCTGGGTCATTACTGTTGCCATATCTTTATTTTTTAATGGTGGTTAATAATACATCTGAAGCTTCTTTAATCATCTGAATAACATCCTGTGGAATCCCTATATCGGCATTCTGTATTGCCAGAATAGGATTTTCCAGGTATTTCTGACCATTATCCGATGACTGGGACAGCCATTCCATGATTTTGGTTTCGTACGGCATAAGGGCAACATAGGCCTTTTGAACTTTCTCATTGGCTACCGAATCTGCGGTAAGTCTTGAGGTCGCTAATGAAGAAAAGCCCTTATTGGCGTGAAATGTAACATCATATGATTTTCCGTTTTCATTGTACTGAAATGATGTTGCATGTAAAGTCTGTTTTTCCATGTGATTTGATTTTAGTTCTGCCTACTCTGAAAGGTTTTCGGCTTCCCCTGGTCGTTTTATATTCCTATTATTTGGGTTTATTGAATCCTGACAACTGATACGTTCCATGGATCGGAAATCATCAGGGGCTGTTTTAAGATTTCATCAGAAATTTTCCTGATCGGATCACTCAAAGTAACGGACAAAAAAACAGGGATGGTAGAGTATAAACAACCAAATATAGGATTCCGTAAAAATACTCCTGGCGCAGTGATAAAATAAAACCGGCACACTACAGCAACTTAAACCCCTCTATTTCAACAGAAAACAACTGATCAATGACTACGGATTCAGAATATTACAGTTTAAAATATCACTCTTGAGAGAATTCCCTGATTTTTAAAAATTCAGTCTTTTCCCTTAATGATAACTTGTTTTGATTTAGGAAATTTGTATCAGACAAAAGAGATAAGCCATCTGATCTTAAAGTTTCAATCCTGCTACATTAATAAAGATTGAATGATAAGAAAAAGATGTTTTGAAAATTAAAACAACAATAATCATTTAAACCCAACCTATGGCAGATACAGTAAACAACCAGACTACAGATGCAGTGACGCAGACTAATGTTACCGTGCTTGGCGAATCTCCGGCACAGGCGATGAGCATGCTCTACCAGATGGCTACCCATGCCAGTGGAATTTCCATTCAGAATTCGGTAACCAATCAGCAGAACTTGAATCAACTCAATCCTGCGATTGTTGCTGATGCCATTAAAATTTTAAAAGGATAATATAAAATCTTACCCCCATGAATGAGCACTACAGTAACCCCCAAGAATCTGAAGCAAATGCTACCACTCCGGCAGAGAAAGCTGTAGTATTTGTCAACACTGAAGTACTGGCACCGCCTAAGGCTTCTCCCATGAGCGGTGTTGCAAAAGTAATGATCGAGCAGTCTACCGGAATGATGGTTCAGGATTTACAGTCTTTTTTAAAAGGATTTGAACAGGTAGGCCTGATTGCCCTGAGCAGATTGGCCAATAATTTACTGACCTACGGATCTCCGGTGGGACCTCCTCCCGGCAGTAAAGATACCTCTAGCCACACAGCTGACCATTTGCAGGCTCAGGATGCAGGTAAAGGAAATGAAATGATGAAGGATGTATTCAAAATGGTAAGCGATTATGCCGAAGTAAAGGCTAAAATTTCCAATACAATTTATAATGCCAATACGCATCCCGTATCAAATGAAATGCCTCAATCTCCCCTTTTTACAGAGGATTCCGATGAAACTGATCCCGAAAAAAAAAACGGGTAACGAAACCTGAGCCTGAAGAAACCTCCATACAAAAGGATCATATGGGAAAAAGCGTTATTACAGCTGATCAGGAGGGAAAATTAGTATTAAAATCAATAAAACTAACTCAGCCACTGATAAAACCAGAAATTAAAGAAGCAGTAATTCCTTCAGAAGAACCTGAAGCACAGCCTGTCAGAAAAAATATTATAACCCGAATTACAGAAAAACTTAAAAAAAATAAGAGATGAATTATTCTATCGAAACCAAACCCGCTCAAATTTTAAACCTTCGTTCCCTGAAGGAACTGAACGACAGTCTTTATCTGACCCGAAACAGTGACAAAGCTTATCTGGATCCGGATCCCAAAAAAAATGATAATAATATTGACCGTATCGTATTTGGTCTTCAGACTTCCAGTATCAATATACAGCCTGTAATAAGACCGGTGAACTGTATCAATAAACTGAAAAAATACAGCGGCTATCAGTCGTTTGTGATAGAGCCTAAAGATAAATCTACCGGCATAGCCGTCATCATGATTAAAATGGATGAAAATACAAGATTCTACTGCAACGTAAGGACGCTACCCCTCAGCACCTTGAGTGAAATCGCTATGCCGGAGCAGGATTCGAAGTTTCTTACCATCAACCTTGACAAATCCAGGTGCGTTCTGAAAACGGATATTACCATTACGGCATCTAATACAGGGGAAGCTTTATATTCTGTGCACGATGTAGATGTCTCAGGCATCTCTGACCTGGTTACTCCGGATGAAGTTATCGAAATCAAAAGAGAACTGGAATTTCAGGGATCTAAACTCATTGCGCATTACTTTCAGGAAATCCTGAGCATTGTCGTTAATGAAACTCCTGCAAACCATGGTAAACTGCCTGTTATTCCGGATGACTATATTTTACATCTTCCTCAGGACCAGCTGAAAGAGATGATATCAGCCAATGCTATTTCCGGATGCCTTGCCCTGGAGATCGCAGGCAGCAATGTGATCAAGGACCTCAACAGGGACTGGACTGCAGCAAGTGCTTTTATAGGTTACCTGCTATAACCATCCTTTCACAAGAACATTAATCATTAAAAAATTACAGATATGCGCAAACGAATAAAACATCGGACTCCTACTCCTGGAGCTGTAGAACAGATAAAGCCTGAAATCGTAGAAGAAGAAATAATGCCGTTTGTTCTCAGGCATGAAGACGAGATTATCAATTATATCAAAGACAAGGCAACAAAAGAAACCCTTAAGTCATTATCACCTTTACTGGAAAAGCTGGAAGAAGCTGTTAAACAGCAGGATTGTCAATCATCGGAAGCTGCGGAGGCTCCTGCCATCATGAATTATGAAGAGCAGTTGAAAAAACTTCAGGAGGCCTCGATGGCAAAGGTCAAGGAGAAGGAGCTGAAGATCGCAGAAAGAATGAACAAGCTGAATACAAGATTATCCAATATCCGTAAATAAAAACACCAAAATCAACCCATATTATGAATGAAATCAATACCATGATTACAGGAATGTCAACTGCCGTACCACAAGCGATTTCTATGCAGGTGAGCGCACATTCCACCGGATTAATGCATATCAACTCCGCATTGAATCAACAGCGTGACAGTATGCTGGGAATAAGCAACTATGTCATGGGAGTAAAAAAAATGAATCCGGGAAAGCTTAAATACAGAGAATTGGGAACATTTAAAAAGGGAAGGTTTTAATCCCTGCTTCTAAAAATTATAGAATGCGGTTTACTTTCTCTGTAAAGATAAAATCCGGTGCCCTCAACATATATACAATCAGGTCAACATTTATTTTCGCACCGGCTTTTAGAGGCTGTCAGTGTACAAAAGCAATCATTCAGAATCCATTTTCCGGCCCAAAGGAATCCAGCATTGCCAGCATACCTACAGATTAATTTTTAAGACAGATATTAAAAATTATAACCGCATTCTTTTTACAAAAAAATATGCTTTAACCCCGCGCAGATTTTACAGAAAATGGTTTCAACCATTGTATACTGAGCCACCCTTACGATCTAATCATTCATTACCAGTCTATAGCAATGCTTTTGAAATGTATTCATCTGCAGGATCTGTTGTGGGTTTAAATATAGAATAGAAAACTAGTTTACATCAATAATTATTAACCGAGATCAGATCTCAAGAAAAAACAATTACAACTATGCCAGTAAATGAACAAATCACAGACGCAGTAACACAGTCTAACGTAAAAGTAGTAGGTGAATCTCCTGCAATGGCCTTAAGCAATGTATACCAATCCGCTGCACATTCCACAGGAATTATGTTTGAAAATGCGGTTAATACGCAGAATCAACAGAATATTTTAGGTCAGGCAGCGACCACTCAGGGCATCCTGCAGATCTATAGCCTGGACACTGTAGCAGACGCAGTTTCCATTGCTAAAATCCTTAAACCTTAGTTTTACTTTTTGATAAAAAGTAAAGATCCCAATCGGAAAGTCCGGTTGTCTCTCATCTTAATAAACAATAATCATTATGCCAGTAAACGAACAAATCACAGACGCAGTAACACAGTCTAACGTAAAAGTAGTCGCTGAATCTCCTGCAATGGCTTTAAGTAATGTGTATCAAACAGCAGCACATTCTACAGGAATTATGTTTGAAAATGCGATGAATGCCCAAAACCAGCATAACATCGTCACCCAGGCAGCTACGACACAAGGCATTGGCCAAATCTACAGCAAAGATACCATTGCTGATGCAATCTCTATTGCTAAAACCCTTAAACCGTAATCAATTTTTGCAGATCGCAGAATAAAAACAATCTTATAAAGCCGGAAAATCCGGTTATTTTAAACCCCATAAACAATAATCATTATGCCAGTTAACGAAAAAATCACAGACGCAGTAACCCAGTCCAACGTAAAAGTAGTCGCAGAATCTCCTGCAATGGCGCTCAGCAACGTCTATCAATCCGCTGCACATTCTACAGGAATTATGTTTGAAAATGCAGTCAATGCACAAAACCAGCAAAACATTGTCACTCAGGCAGCGACTACGCAGGGGATTACACAAATCTATAGCCTGGATACCGTGGCAGACGCAGTTTCTATTGCTAAAATCCTTAATCCTTAATGATTTCTGCGAACAGCTGAATATTCTTATCCGAACAACCGGAAAATCCGGTTGTTTTTAACCCCAATAAACCATAATCATTATGCCAGTAAACGAACAAATCACAGACGCAGTAACACAGTCCAACGTAAAAGTAGTCGCTGAATCTCCTGCAATGGCGCTCAGCAACGTCTATCAATCCGCTGCACATTCTACAGGAATTATGTTTGAAAATGCAGTCAATGCACAAAACCAGCAAAACATTGTCACTCAGGCAGCGACTACACAGGGGATTACACAGATCTATAGCCTGGATACCGTAGCAGACGCGGTTTCTATTGCTAAAATCCTTAATCCGTAATTAATTCCTGCGAACAGCGGAATACCATTATCAGAACAACCGGAAAACCCGGTTGTTTTTAACCCCAATAAACCATAATCATTATGCCAGTAAACGAACAAATCACAGACGCAGTAACGCAGTCCAACGTAAAAGTAGTCGCAGAATCTCCTGCAATGGCGCTAAGCAACGTCTATCAGACCGCTGCACATTCTACAGGAATTATGTTTGAAAATGCAGTCAATACGCAAAATCAACAGAATATTTTAGGCCAGGCAGCCACTACCCAAGGGGTGATCCAGATCTATAGCATGGATACCGTGGCAGACGCGGTTTCTATTGCTAAAATTTTAAATCCATAACTATAACGTGTTTTTTAGATTTCTTTTATCAGGGAGTACAGGATTTGTACTCCCTGATTCCTTTTCAGGTTACTTATCAAACAATACAATTTCATTCGGGTCCACGATATTATTTTGCACGGCATAAATAACCAGCCCGGCCATATTTTTCACTCCTGTCTTGATCATCAGATTCGTTTTATGGGTCTCCACCGTCTTCGGGGAGATAAACAATGAATCGGCAATTTCTTTGGTGCTTAACTGCTGACAGACCAGTCTTAAGACATCCATTTCTCTCTCGGTCAGTTCATTTTTAGAAAAAGCATGGAATTCAGGCAGTTTATTAGAAAGCTGTCCCCGCATCACATCGATCTGTTCATTGGAAAAATAATGCCCGTTGTGATATACGGCATTGATGACACTTACCAATTCTTCAAGTTCAATTTCTTTTGACAAAAAAGCGTGGGCGCCCATTTTCAACATCTGCCCCATAAAAGAACGGCGGTAAAAACTGGAAAGAACAATAATTTTGGTTTCTGTCGTATGTTGAGACAAGGCAGACATCACTTCCAGCCCGTCGCCATTTGTCATCCTTAAATCCAGGATCAGGATATCCAACGGGTTTGATGCCTGTTCGGTGAGAAAATGATGACCACCTGTTGAAGTCAGTACAACCTGGTAACGGTCATTGTTTTCTATATAATTTTTTAAAAGCTGCACAAACAGCAGATCATCATCTACAATTCCGATTTTAATTTTTAAGTGTTCCATTTTTTATTATTTTTATGGTATGGCCATACAGGCTATAAATTTTGTTCCTTTTTCCGGTTGTGTTTTAAGTTTATAAACCGCTTTAATTTTTTGAGCTCTGGACTGAATATTCCTTAGCCCTATCCCTTCGGAATGAGTTCCTGCAGTAAAGCCACGCCCATCATCCTCTATGACGAGCATCAGATAATTGAGAGATATCCTGAGAGACACATGAATCCTCGTCGCATGGGCATGTTTTAAAATATTGGTGACCAGCTCCTGTACAATTCTGAAAAGATTCAGTTTCACAGGACTGCTGATGGATATTTCTGCTGTGATATGACGGAAGATCACCTCTACATTTTTATTCACCTGTTCTAGATAATCCGCAATAAGATCCGCCAGTTCTATTTCATTGAGATCAGGAGGTGTCAGATTATGGGACAACTCCCGGATCAGCTGCATTGATCTTTTTAAATCAAGGCTGAGTTCAGCCGGGTTTTTATCATTAATATTCAGCCGGATCAGGTTGAGCTGTGAGATGACATTATCATGAAGTTCTTCCGCCAAGCGTTCCCGGTCCTGCTCCTGTAAGTGCAGCATGCTCTCTCTGTATTCCGTCTGTGTTTTCCGGACCAGCTGCCTGGCTTTCTGTTTATTTTTGTGTATACTTTTTAAATAATGAATGACCAGCCATGTGATCAATACTGTAGTCAAAAAGAACAGTCCGATACCGATCCATATCCATATAACTACCTGACCCTGATTTTCCCAACGCACCATCCCAGATTGATAAAAGCAATATAAAAAGACAATAACAAGACGCCTCTGAAAAGCCAAACGGGCGCCACCCAGTCCAGGTGGTTGCTGATTAAGAAACTAAAAGTGGTAGAAATCAGACATTCAACGGAAAAAAATAAAAAAACGAGAATATTGATGACAAACAAACTTTTTTCTGCCCTTCCCCGTCTGATGATTTTCATAAAATAAGCAGCAGCAAAGCTACAGATGATGATACTGCTGATGATATTGGAATAGAAAGTAACAGAAGTATTGCTCTGCATATAGATCATATTCCCCATCAGCAATGCGCCTGCGTACAGGTAAATCATCCCTCTGGCTACATCCGGAATGCGGATACAGTATTTGCGGTAGATCTCCGTCAGCATAATCAGGCTCAAAAACTGGCTTAACGCGTAATTATACGTGTTCAGTGTATTTAATTTCATAAGCCTGCCGACAAGATCAGTCAGCTCCAGTGCTAATTCTCCCGAAAAAAATAACATGACTGCCAGTCTTATTTTAATCCCTGCTATGATAAACAGAATCAATCCCGTACATAAAGTAAGGTTGATCACGATCTGCAAGTACAGGGACAAACTGTTATAAGAAAGCACCGCTTTTCTTCAAAAGTTGATAATCCTCAACCGTATCAACCGTAAACGGCGGTCTCGGAGTGGAATAATTTTCCGCCATTTTACTCATTTCATAGATCGTTAAATCCTTTACCGTAATAATTTCTATATGATAAGGAAAGTCTGAATTTTTGCGATCAAGGTCATCAGTAAGCCCGAAGAAGGAAGTACATAAATGATCGTTTTCAAGCTCCAATAATTCATAATCCGAAAAAGGAATGGAAATCAGTTGAAAAAAATCTCCTGTCTGCTGAGCTTTAATCCACTGGGTGCAAAACATATTCCATCTGAAATTGCGGTTGATCGCCGCTTCCGAAGTAATGGGAGGGCTTACCATTAAACTACTGGTTTCCTGAAGTTTCATGTCCGGAGACTCACGGGTGAATTCTTTTATGATAATAGTATCAAAACGGGCCTCTTTATCGCTTTTAGAATCGATCAGGAAGAACTTCATTTTACCATTGTCAAGGCCTACATAGGCATGTATTTTTTTTGTATCCTCATTTTCAAGATCTGTTTTCCATTTTTTTATTTCTTCTCCTGAAACACTAAAATGAGTCCCTTGGTTTAAATAACCCAAAATTTCAGTTTCATTTACGCTATTTCCGCTTTGGTAAGATTTAATAAGGGTTTTCCAATTTCTAATGGCTTGATAAATGTTTTCAGTAGTCATGGTCGTAGATATTTGTGAGGGATAAAAATTTTATGCGTTGAAATTTACAAAAAAAAGCGTTTATATTGGTTTTTAAATCACTTATTAGTGGGAAACAGGCTCTAAGGAAGTAAAAATTAATATTTTATTATTTTTGCTAAACTTATACCGGGAAATACAATAGTTGTTGATCTCGGGAAGTAAACTTTAATATCACATTCAACAATGATTCCATTGCACGAACTTTTACTCTTTATCCTGGCTGCCCTCGTTCTTGTAATCAGCCCGGGTCCCAATATGATTTATTTGATCTCAAAATCAATAACACAGGGGAAAAAGTCGGGATTTATTTCATTGGCCGGGGTGGTCTGCGGCTTTCTGTTTCACATCATCATGGTATCTTTTGGTCTGACAGCAGTATTATTGGCTGTTCCGATGGCCTATACAGTCCTTAAAACAATAGGAACCGTATATTTACTCTACCTGGCCTATCAGGCCGTTAAACCTAACAGCAAAAACATTTTTGAAGTTGAAGAAAATACTGTCAATGATGGCCCTAAAAAGCTTTTTACCATAGGATTTTTAACGAATGTACTGAATCCAAAAGTAGCAGTCTTTTATTTATCATTTTTTCCTCAATTCATTAATCCTAAGTATGGCTCAGTATTATCCCAAAGCTTAGAGCTTGGAGTTGTACAGGTTTTGGTAAGCTTTAGCGTTAATTTTTTAATCGTACTCACTGCAGCAAAAGTCGCGGTCTTTTTTTCCAATAATCCCGGTTGGATCAAGATTCAAAAATGGTTTATGGCAGGGGTGTTAACCTATCTAGCGATAAAGATGGCTTTATCAAAGGCGAAATAAAGCACCTGCAAGTACCTGTTATTAAAATGATCAGCCTATCCTTTTAAGATATTGTAATTTTCTATCCCTTTTCAAAATGAAGCAAGCCATTCCTACCTATGATTTAAGTGATATTTCTGAACATCATTTTCTTGTAAAAAGAATAGATAAACAGTATCATTATTCAGAAGACCATCTTTTGGATAAAGGGATACACCGTGACAGCCATTATATTTTTACCTGTATGGAAAGCGGTCATGTAAAAATGATGGTTGATTTTAAAACCATTGAATGCCATGAGGCTTCCATTTTCTGTATATTGCCCAATCAGGTACATCAGGGACTCTTAATGGAGGACGTCAGCGGTTGGTTTGTAGCCGTCAAGGCAGATCTGGTAACGGATACAGTACGCGTGGTTTTTGAGGAGTCTCTGGAAGAAATAACCCCTTTACTCATTGATAAAAACTGGGCAGAGAAGTTCACTGCATCCGCCGGTATGCTTCAGGCTTCCCTTACCGATGAAACGTTTGGCTCTAAAGAAGGGTTTCTTGTTATTCAATCCTTATTGAATGCCTTTGTCGGGATGTTTGCCTTTCTATACTCCCGTGAAAGCTGGTGTGAAACATCCGGAGAAAGCCGTTCTTTACAACTGGCAAGAGCGTTCAGGATTCTGGTAAGGAAAGAATTTAAAACCATGAAAAGTCCATCAGAATACGCGGGAATTTTACATATTTCAAGAGGATATCTGACAGAAGCCATTCGTGAAATAACCGGCAAACCTGCCCAATACTGGATCCATCAGGAAATAATAATAGAGGCAAAACGGTTATTGGCTTTTACCCATCTCACAGTAAAGGAAATTGCTTATGAACTGGGATATAGCGACCACACTTATTTCAGCCGTTTATTTTCAAAACTAGCCCATGAATCTCCTTCAGAATTCAGGAATAAGAATAAAAACAGGTAAGTCAGAATTGAAGCGGGAAGATGGAGGCTGGGAGTAAGATCCATAGTCCCCGCTCTTACGCATAATATTGAAATTACAAACTAGATTTTTTAAGCTCAAAATGCTTCCCGTTCCCAGCCCTCCCACTTCCTTCATAGTACTAAACCACGGATAGTCCAATCAATTCCCTGAAACAGCTATCGGTATCTATTGATTTTGAAGCTTCCTTTGCAATAAAAATTATATATGCCCAGCTTACCCAAATGGATCAATGACACGGTAGAAAATGTCTGGTCCTCAAAATTTAAAGACTGTACCGTTACCCATACAGAATCTGTTACTGATGATCTTCGCCTCATCCGTTTCGCAGCAGACTTGCAAGAGGTTCATTTTGAACCTGCCTATGCAATAGGAATCAGAATCAACGAAAGGGATTTCCGGAATTACTCCCCTTTTAATTTTAATAAAAAAAAGGGAACCTTTGATGTTGTCTTTCATCTGCACGACACCACTGCCGCAGGAAACAGTTTTGTCACCCGATTATCAACAGGAGATTCTATAAAAATTTTAATGCCCCGGGGAAAACGATTTTTTGATCCTACTGCTGCCATCCATTTTTCAATCGGTGATGAAACCTCACTCGGAAGTTCCCTTTCGATCAAAGAGATGGCAGAAGAAACGAAGGCTTCATTCATATGCCTTCACGAACTGGAAAATCCTTCAGCCCTGGAAACATTAAGTTTATATGGATATCATGCTCCTAAAAACAATACCATAGACATCATTGAAGCTTTAACAGATTTCCTGAAAGAAGAAAAACAGGCTATTTATAACAATAAAGTTACTTTTTATCTGACGGGAAGCGGCAACACGCTGTCCCAGGTCAGACAGTTTCTCAAGGCAAAAGGAGTTTCTCCCAGATGCATCAGAACGCAGGCCTACTGGATAGAAGGCAGGAAAGGTCTATAGATTTTTTTAATGGTTCCATTTTATTAACTTTATCTGGCATTTGGTATTGATAAACCGCCAGATAAAGTTTTCACAGACCGTTCCAGACTGAAAAATCAACAGCGCATCTATTGAAGATTCACACCTAATTTTTTAACCTTTGCCAGCCACTGGGCCCGCTGTTTTTCCGTAGAGTTTCGGATTATTCCAAGGTAAGTCACCTTCACCGGTTTTACTCCACAAAATTCAAGCACGGACTTTTTAAGCTGATTCACGCTGGGTCTGCCATAGAAAAGACGGTAATACCAGCCTGGCTGATCTATCGTAGTGATAATATGGGCCGTTTTTCCTTGTAAAAGTTTATCCCACCACACGGAATCTTTTCTGTATTTATAAGCAAATCCGGGAAGAAAAAGCCGGTCTATAAAACCTTTCATGACCGCTGGAAATCCTCCCCACCAGATAGGGTGTACCCAAACCAGATGATCAGCCCATCGGATGATTTCCCACGCTTTAACCAAATCCGGCTCAAGTTCCATTTTTTTCTGGTATCCGAACTGCAGATTCGGATTAAAATTCAAATCTGCAATAATAATTTCTCTTACCTCAGCATCCGATTCCCCAGTGCCTTCTTTATAAGCTTCAGCCACTCCGAAGTTGAAAGAATCTTTATTGGGATGCCCGTTAATAATTGCTATTTTTTTCATTGGGTTACCCGGATATTGATTGTTTCATAGGCATTAAGCTGAGCCATCAATGATAAAGGCTCATGCAGCTGATGGCTGAAATATACTTTATTTTCATGGGAGTTTCTCAAAAGCTCTTCCGTATGCAGAACTGCAGATAAAGCTGTTAGCTCCGCCTGCCCTTTTACACTTTGCAGACTTAATTTTCTGCTTCCTCCTTTCCCTTTTACAACAATTTCAAACACAGACTGATCCCCGCTTCCACTGGACCCAAAAATCATCTTCCTTTCTTTTAACGATAAAATACTGAAAATTCTCAAGGACTGGAAAGCTCCCAGTAGCCAGGTTATCAATTTTGAATTATAAGTCATTTTTACGCTAACGTCAGGAACCCTTTCAACATGGTTTAAAATATACAGATCCGGCACATCAAAGTTATAAGCATTTCTCTTTCCAATCCCAAAAGAAAAATCAAAAGCTTCGGTATCTAAAAAATGTTTCACAGATACAGGCCTATTCTTTTCATACCGGTGAAAAGGAACGGCTACATTTTCTGCCATAAAATGGGCGGAACTCTCGCCGGCAAGATCCCTGACAGAATAATACACGAAAAGCTGTACATCCTGAATAGCTGCCATAGAATCTGAAAGTGTTTTTACCAATCCGGGAACAATCCCTCCCATCCAGCCGGAACTGAATATAATCCTGCTGCCGACCTTCTGATCCATAGCGATATCATAAGCCTTTACCAAAGCAGGAGTAGGTTTTGTAATATCCAGATAATCGATTCCTTTTTCAATCGCAAAACGCAGAATCTCATCTGCTTTATCATTCACAGAAAGAATGACCAGATTAATTTTTTTATCCGAGATAATCTGAAAAGAAGAGGGATCCGTGACATCAATTTTCAGGTCTTTATCAGTCTTTCCTCCTTTTCTTCCTCCGATAAAAACAGAAATATGAGGATTTCTTGACTGTAAGATTCGGGCGATGGTCCTACCGACTAATCCTGTTCCCCCAATAATAAGAATATTGTGCTCCATATATATTTTTTTACAAAATTATAGAGCCCGTATTCTAAAGAACAGGACAAATGTCTAAAAAGAAATTTCCTTTCGGATACGGCTTAAATGCCGCTGGGTAATGCCAAGATAGGAAGCAAGATATTGTAAAGGAATGTTTTGAATATAATCCGGATAATTCTCAAGAAGGGTTATATACCTTTGGGTAGCGTTGTCCCTCTGGAGCTGGAAGAATCTTTTTTCCAGCTCAAGGTATTCCTGCTCGGCAATTATTTTCAGAAATTTTGTCCAGTTAAGATCATCCTGTACCAGGCTATCCATAGTCTCTTTTTTAAGAACCAGCAATTCAGCCTCTGTAATAGCCTGCATATTTTCCTGACTCGGAGAACCGGAGATAAACGATGAATAAGCTGCAATCATGCTGTCCGGAAACCTGAAGCAATAGGTAATATCTTTTCCCTGGTCAGAAATATAAAAGGAGCGGAAGATCCCTGATTTTATAAATGCCACTTCCCTGCATCTTTCACCTTCCTGTATGAAATAATCCCCTTTGTTCACCTTTCTGATCTCAAAAAGCGTTAAAAGCTCTTCAATCTCATTCTCTGTAAACAGCTTAAAACTTTGAAAATAATCCTGTACCATCGATCTGAAAAAATTAATGAAATTTCATTTGAATACAGCGAAAATAAATAAAAAAACAGGTTTACAGTCAAATTTTAAGCCTCTATATGATAAAACTTCATATGATCTTCTTAAAAAACCTGTTGAATGTATGGAAATACTGCTCTTTATAAAAAAATCATCCCAGGACAGGATGATTTCACCGTTTTGAATTGATTGAGTTATTATATGAAGATATGAATGATGTTTTTGTTGATACAAAGATAATGCAGAACGACTTCATCCTTCTCAGGGGAATCCCTACAATTTTATCCGTAAAAACACGGTTGTATAAACGAAAAAGCCCTGCAAGAGAACTTACAGGACTTTAGTTTATCTAACAATTATTCTATTAAAATTTAAGATAAAGGATTTAAAGATAATAACAATTCGTTACCGTCTTTTCTAACCCCTGGCTTTATATTAGAGCGGGCTTACCAACTCTAAGAACCATTCTTTAACTTCTCCTTCCAAATAAGGAGCAAGCTTTTCTTCACATGTTTTGTGATATCCGTTCAACCAGGCGATTTCTTCTTCTGAAAGCATCTCTTTCACCACAGTATCTTTAAAGAACGGGCAGAAAGTCAGTGTTTCAAACTCATAGAAAGTCCCGTGAATTGTTTTTTCTGCTTCTTTTACTGCGATCAGGTTTTCATGACGGATTCCATACTGTCCTTCCAGATAATATCCAGGTTCGTTTGAACAGACCATTCCCGGAAGAAGATCCTGCGGATTCATATCTTTCCTGATGCTGTGCGGTCCTTCGTGAACGTTCATAAAGCTTCCTACCCCATGTCCCGTTCCATGGTTGAAGTCTTTTCCTTCCATCCACAGCGGAAGTCTTGCAATAGCATCCAGATGTACTCCTTTAGTCCCTTTAGGAAATTTTACCCTTGATAAACGAATCAATCCCTGTAATACCAGTGTTGAATTTCTTTTGAATTCTTCGGAAACAGCTCCCAAAGCAAAAGTTCTTGTAATATCCGTAGTTCCTTCAAGATACTGTCCTCCTGAGTCTACCAGGATACTGGCATCATTGGTCACTTCCTTACTTCCTTCTTTCTTCGCAGAATAGTGCATGATGGCACCATTATCTTTATATCCTATAATTGAACCGAAGCTTTCTCCGACAAAATTTTCACCTTCTGCACGGAAGCTTCTCAGTGTTTCACCAATGGAATATTCGTTCATTGCTTCTTTTCCGGCATTGTGGGTCAGCCAGTAAAGGAATTTGACCATGGCAACCCCATCCCTCACCATTACTTTTCTGAAACCTTCCAGCTCGGCATCATTCTTTTGGGCTTTCATAAGATTTCCCGGAACCGGAGCTTTGATAAACTGATTATCTGCTTTTAATGTTTCAAAAATCTGCTGGTTGCTGTTGGGAGAAACCAGTACTTTTTCGTTTTTGAATGTCTTCAGATAATTGTAAAACTCTTCATAAGGCATCATTTTTACGAAAGAATCATCCATTTGTTTTCTGGCGTCCACTTCCATTTTATCTAAATCTGTAAACAGAACCGCATCATTTTTAGTGATCACAATATATCCTAAAAATACAGGATTGCTTTCCACATCACTTCCTCTAAGGTTCAATGTCCATGCTACATCATCTAAACTTGAAATCACGTGGACCGTTGCATCCTGCTCTTCCATTTTCTGACGGATTGCAGAAAGTTTATCAGCAACCGATTTACCTGCTCTTTCTACAGGATGTACAAAGATTGGATTTTTTGAAGGGGTCCCTCTCTCTTTCCAAACTTCCTTTAAAAGAGGAATATCAACCAGTGTATGATTTTTTGAATTCAGTTTTTGAGAAAGTAATTCCCAGTTGGCATTAGAAACAGCAACAGCATTTACAGCTACTTTACCGCCGGCAGGAATTTCCGAAATAATCCAGTCAATATAGTGAGGAGTTCCTTCCATCCCGTCTTTAAAAAGGTCGATTCCCGAACCATCCAGTTCAATAGCTGCTTGTGTAAAGTATCTTCCGTCTGTCCAAAGCCCTGCTTTGTCCTTAGTCACTACCACAAAACCCGCAGAGCCCAGAAATCCTGATAACCAGGCCCTCTCCTGCCATTCTTTAGGAAGATATTCACTCATATGAGGATCAGCAGAATATACTATAAATGCATCAACATTATTTCTCTGCATTTCTTCACGAAGTGCAGCAACTTTTTCCTTTGAAGTCATTCTTTTCTTTTTTAAACACCGAAAGTTACGAAAAATTTAAAGCCGAAAGATGAATTGTACAGTGTATTTTCCTTAATAATTTGTTATTTTTTCTTTACCTCTCTCTTTCAATGAACGCCTGTTGAACTTACCTGCTAATTTTTAAAACAAAATTCTGAAATGGGCTCTGTCAGGGTATAAGTTTCAACTCCGGTAAGATTGGTCAATAAGATAACCGCTAAATTATCATTAGGATAAATAGTAACAGAAGCACGCCCCCGCCAATAGCGGCGGCGGCAAAATGTATTTTCCTATTTTGTATGATCCATTTCAGCCATCAGTAACTGATGTCCTTCAACAAATTTTTCGAAAGGGATTTTAGCCGCTTTTCAATGATCTTTTGTAACAGAAGATAATTTGTAGCGTTATAGTTAAATTTTTCTCCGCGTCCGGATTGTAAAGGCATCGTTTGAACTTTCACCCAGGCAGAGTCCTGCCCTTTTTCACTAATTAAACCATTCCCGTCCGGGCTTTGAATATCCGGTAATCCCGAAGTATGACTTAATAATTGTTTAACTGTAATTTTATTCCAGTCTTCAGGTAAATGTTCTACATACGCAGAAACCGGTTTTTCAATCTGAAGGCTGTTCCTTTCCACCAGCTGCATAATGGCAGCAGAAGTAAATATTTTAGCAATGGAATTGAATGAGAATTCTGTTCTGCCGGTTACGGGAACAGAATACCTATAATCAACAAGATATTTTTCATAAAAACAGCTTTACGTTGAAAATCACCGGTTTTCTTACTTAGGGCTGAAGATTAATTATCCTCGAACTCATTATTCTTAAGCAGCTCCGCCAAAACTTTTTTGGCACGCATCACCCTTACTTTGGTATTGGCAACGGAAATTCCCAACTCTTCTGCAATTTCTTTAATGCTTTTTTCTTCAAAGAACCTCAGCTTAATAATATCCTGATAGTTGGCATCCAAAGACTCTATGGTTTTAATGATTTTTTTCTGCTCTTCGTCAGAAATCATAAGTTCTTCAGGAGATTTTGCATACTGATTTTTAACCTCATCAAGATTCTCGATAGAATCCTCACTTTCACGGCTTCTTTTTCTCCAAAAATCAATGACTGTATTCTGGGCAATGGTCAGTACCCAGGTTTTAAACTGGAAATGGGGATCGAACATATCCAGTTTCGACAGTACTTTGGAAAAAACATTTACGGTAATCTCGTCTGCATCATTTTCATCTCTTACTTTTTTCATGACAAAAGAGAAAACATCCACCCAAAAAACATTGATGAGTTTAGTCTGTGCCTTTTGGTCTTTATCCTTGGCTTTTTGGATGAGCAGAAATAGCTGTTCGTCGTTCATTAATAACAAATATAGCGTATTTAAGCGAAATCGCAAAGAGGCCAAAAGGCGATCAGGTAAATCATCTAACCAGCAATCTGCCCTTTTACCATTTCACAGTTTTGCCTATTTCCCTTTATACGATTTTGCCATTCTGCTATGATCCTTCATTCTTCTGAATTTACTATCTTTGCACCGTAAAATTTTAAAGTAAAATCAATGAATTCCTTTATAGAAGAACTTAAATGGCGTGGTCTTTTTGCCGATATGATGCCTGGAACCGATGAACAACTGAATAAAGAGGTAACTACTGCATATATTGGTTTTGATCCAACAGCCGATTCTTTACATATCGGAAGCCTTATCCAGATAAAGATTCTTGCACACTTCCAACAGCATGGGCATAAGCCAATTGCTCTGGTAGGAGGGGCAACAGGAATGATTGGAGATCCATCCGGAAAATCAGCGGAAAGAAACCTTTTGGATGAGGAAACCCTTTTACATTATGTTGACTGCTTAAAAAATCAGCTTTCTAAATTCTTGGATTTCGAAGGCAGCGGACCTAATAAAGCCGAACTGGTGAACAACTATGACTGGATGAAGAATATCTCTTTCCTTGATTTTGCAAAAAATATCGGGAAGAACATTACCGTCAACTATATGATGGCTAAAGATTCTGTAAAGAAAAGGTTTTCAGGAGAAGCCGGGGCTGACGGAATGAGCTTTACAGAGTTTACCTACCAGCTGATCCAGGGATATGATTTCCTTCATCTGTACCAAAACAATAATGTAAAACTTCAGATGGGAGGTTCTGACCAATGGGGAAATATCACCACAGGAACAGAATTAATCCGTAGAAAAGCTCAGGGAGAAGCCTTTGCTTTAACGGTTCCTTTGATCACAAAAGCTGACGGTTCCAAATTCGGAAAATCTGAAAGCGGAGAAAACTATTGGCTGGATAAAAAGAAAACATCTCCATACAAATTTTATCAGTTCTGGCTGAATGCTACTGATGAGGATGCTGAAAGATTCATTAAATTCTATACATTCTTAGGAAAAGAAGAAATTGAAACTTTAATTGAAGAGCATAAAACAGCTCCGCATGAAAGAAAGCTACAGAAAAAACTGGCTGAAGAAGTGACAGTTTGGGTACACGGCAGAGAAGAATATGAAAAAGCACTGAAGGCTTCAGAGATCCTTTTCGGACGTTCTACGGCTGAAGACCTGGTAAGCCTGGATGAAGAAACTTTCCTTGAAGTTTTTGATGGAGTTCCTCAAAAAGAGATCGCAAAAGCAGAGGTATTGGGTGTTCATATCGTTGATCTTCTTTCTGAGAAATCAGGATTCTTAAAATCTAAGAGTGAAGCACAGCGGGAAATTAAAGGAAATTCGATTTCTGTGAACAAACAAAAGGTAAATGATACTTTTACCGCTAATGAAAGCGATCTTATTGATGGTCAATTCTTACTACTTCAAAAAGGTAAAAAAAGCTACTTTATTGTAAAAGTAATGTAAGGCTCAATACAATATTAAAACGGCGCTGAGATTCATCTCAGCGCCGTTTTTTGTTCGAAAATAATTTGATTTTAAAATGTGTAGCTTGCAGAAGCCGATAAAATATGACCGCTGGAAGTACCTTCTTTTTTTAATTCTCCGTCTACCCAGATTTGAACTTTCAAAGTTGAAGAAGCATCTGCCCCGATTGCGCTTACCGCAGCATTCGCGTTATAAGCGCCCGCTTCCGAGGTAACTTCAGGGCTTGTCCAGGTTGTTCCGCTGAGACTGGATGCCGTTGTAGGATTACCATCAATTCCGTATACCGCCACATCAATGTTACTTCCTGCAGAAGCAATGGCTTTAAAAACCACTTTATGACTTTTCCCAGCTCCTGAAACATTGTCATCATCATCATCTTTACTGCAAGATGATACAAAACCGATGAACATTGTTGTTAATAATACTACAAATGTTCCTCTCAACAGTTGACTCATTCTCATTTTTTTCATAATCTTTTGTTTAAATTTTAATTACTTTATTTAATATTCTATGATCAGTGATTTGATAAGTGCAAAGCTATTAGAGTCGCCAAACTTTATCAATACTGAAAAATGAGTAATTTTTTCTACCGGAATTCAGGTATTTTTTTTGCTGAAATTTTTAATTAAATTGAGCGTTTAAAAAAATATTCTACAGAATTGATCCCCAATGAAGAGATTACTTATTCTATTCAGCCTATTATTGTCTTTCGCTCTACAGTCACAGCAAGTGATTCCTCTTAATGAAAAGTCTTATGTAGACAGCCTGAAGAATATTACAAAAAGTACAACAGCAAATACCTCAAAGGCATCAGCCTCTTTTCTTTTATCAAATTACTACAGAAACAGTGACTCGATTTTAGGCAAAAAATATCTGGAAAACAGCAAAACATTCATTAAGAATGATCCTTTCCTTACGGCAACATATTATTATTACGAAGGACAGTATAACCTGGACCGGAAAAAAGAAAAAGCCGGTATCTCGTATCAGAAGGCCATTAAAGCATTATCAAAATTTAAAAATAAAGAATCAGACCTCTTCCAGTCTCTGGCCTGGTACAGCTATGGGGTTACCCAAAAAGATAAAGAAGGCTACCCTTTTTTAGTAAAGATCATTCTTGAAAAAAGCATTCCTCAGATCAAAAAATATGAAACCAGCAGGAACTTAGGGTTTTTATACACTCAGCTCGCCATTATTCTTACCTATAATGCCGAGTTTAAAAAAGCAGAAAATTACAACCGCAGAGCTTTAGAAATCCTGGAGAAAAACTATCCTAATTCTGCTGAATTATTTTACACCTACATCAATTCTGCCAGCAATTTTTGCTATCAGGCCAAAGGAGCCGAGGCCCAGTTTTTCTTAGATAAGGCCGAGAAACTAATAAAGCCCTATCCTGAATCTTCAGCCAATGCATTCTACTATTACGGGAAAACTCTTTATTTCATTACCAAACAAAAAAATTCAGAAGCGCTGCCGGTTATTGAAAAAGGCCTTTTCTATGCAAAAAAAACCAACCAGAATCTATTGGCACAAATGTTCTATTTCAATAAATATGACATTTTAAAAAAATTAAAAAAGTACAATGAAGCTAAAACGGTGCTGGAAGATATTTTAGCAGAAAAATCCCTAGCCATTGACCTCAACAACAGGAAAACCATTTATAAACAGCTCTCCGCACTGAACCAGGAAATGGGAAATTCCCGTGAAGCTTTAGCATGGGAACAAAGATATTCCAAGCTCAATGACAGTTTGAATACTGAAAATGTAAAACTGGAAATCAATAAAATTGAGTCAAAATTCAATGCTGCCGAAAAAGAGAGAAAAATAGCCACCTTAAATGCTGAGAAAAACCAGAAAGATTTAGAAGTAAATAAGAAAAATTCCTATTTATGGGGACTGAGCCTTATTTTATTACTGGTTATCAGCCTCTTGATTTTCCTTTTTGTCATTTTCAGAAAAAATAAAAAAATAAATGAGCAAAAAATAAATGACATCAGGCAAAAGGAAGAGCTGTCTCTCACCAAAGCTATTCTTGACGGTGAAGAAAGGGAA
The DNA here is from genome assembly GCF_022869225.1 of Chryseobacterium sp. Lineage (NCBI taxonomy): Bacteria > Pseudomonadati > Bacteroidota > Flavobacteriia > Flavobacteriales > Weeksellaceae > Chryseobacterium > Chryseobacterium sp. The sequence continues at coordinate 718,869 of NZ_JALIHL010000001.1, forward strand.
AGAGAACGCATTGCAAAAGATCTTCATGACGGCTTAGGCGGTATGCTGGCGGGTGTTAAAATCAATCTTTCCACCTGGTCATCCAATCATCTGCATCCTGAAAAAGATAAGGAATTTTATAAGATCTTAGGCCAGTTAGACAATTCCGTAAGCGAACTTCGTCATGTTGCCAGAAATTTAATGCCCGAATCATTGCTCAATTTTGGACTGGAAACAGCATTGAATGATCTTTGCGAATTTTACACGAGAAAAGACCTTGATGTATTTTTTCAGCCTCTTACTATTGAAAAAAATCTTCCGCTTACCATCCAGCTCAATATTTACAGAATCGTACAGGAATTACTCGCTAATGCAGTAAAACATTCAGGCGCCAATAATATTTTACTGCAATGTTCACAGTCAGAAGAAAACTTCATGATCACCATTGAGGATAATGGAAAAGGGTTCGAAAAAAACATTGAACAGACTACAAAAAGCATGGGACTTAGAAATCTGAAAAACAGAGTAAATTATCTGAAAGGTAAAATGGAGGTCAGCTCCGACAGCCAGGGAACCAATATTAATATCGAACTTACCATTGATGGAGAATAAAAAGATAAATATTGTCATCGTAGACGATCATCCTATTGTGATCGAAGGCTTGAAAATGATGCTGAGCAGCCAAATGCCTTTTACGGTTTCTGAAAGTTTTACCTCCGGTTCAGAGATCATCCGCTTTATACAGGATCATAAAGCAGATATTATCCTTTTGGATATTACATTACCGGATGCCAACGGTACGGAACTCTGCCGGGAGATAAAAAAAATATCTCCGGATACTTCAGTGATTATGTTTAGTAACCGCTCTGAAAGAAGTATCATCATGCAGTCTATACAAAACGGAGCCAGCGGTTACATCCTTAAAAATACCTCTATAGATGAATTGGTGGTGTGTATACAGAGAGCCTATTCCGGAAACATCGTTTTCTGCAATGAGACCAGGCAGATCATCAGTAAGCCTTCTCAGCACGAAATTCCAACCCCAAGATTGACCAAGAGAGAAAAACAGATCCTGCAGATGGTCGCTGAAGGCAAAACAAGTATCATGATCGCTGATGAGCTGTTTCTAAGCCCTCTTACTGTAGATACGCACCGTAAAAATTTGCTGCAGAAATTTCAGGCAAAAAACTCTACCGAACTGATCAGCCGTGCGGTACAGCAGAATATGATTGAAAACCAATAATAAAAAAACCGCTCCTATGAAGCGGTTTTAGTTTTTTAGTTTTATATCGGTATAAAATTTACAATTCTAAGAAGCTGTAATCAATGGAAGCAACCAAAACGCCTTTTCCTTTCTTCTTGTCTGTCTTTACGATTTCGCCGTCTATCCAAAGATTGATTGTCAATTCTGAATCGGTATCAGGAAGTGATGCGTTAGCATCCAGATTCAACTGTGCCTGGCTTGAATTCACGAAAAATTCATCACTTTTCCATGTAGTCCCTACAGGATCAAAAATATCAGTCTTACTGGTACCCACCTGTGTTACAATAGTTTTAATAACCCCTCCTGGAGTAGTTTTTACTTCGAACTGAACCACGTGATCCTGGAATTCCTCGTCGTCATCTTTTTTACAGGAATTGACAACAGTAATCACAGAAAATAATAAAACGAATAAAAAAGAAAGTCTAAGTAAACTTTTTGATTTGTAAAATTGCTTCATTTCTCCAAATAGATTTTTTAATGTTTCAAATATAAGTTTTTTATTAATATAAAAATAACTTTTATGAAAAATTTCCAATAAAGATTTACAAATAATATCAAATCAACAAAAAACAAACTCCTGGTATAAAATCCAATACTACAGCTCAAATCATGAATTGTTACCTATAAGATATTATATTCCTAAACTTCCTTAGACGAATGGCAGCTCTCAAGTTTTACAATATGAATTATTAAGTATATTTGCCGTATGAATTTAGATTATCTAGTAAGAGAACCGGAAAATATCACTTCCCATACTCCTATTCTTTTTATGCTCCATGGCTATGGCAGTAATGAGCAGGATCTGTTCAGTTTTAGAGAAACATTGCCCCCAGACTGGCTTATTGTAAGTTTCAGAGCTCCTAAGGAGACTCAGTTTGAAGGATATTCGTGGTACGATATTGATTTCAACAGTCCTGAAAATTACATCGATATCGTTCAGGCTAAAGAATCTTTGAATGCCGTTCTGGAAAATATTTTAAAAATAGTCAATCATTACGGGCTTACCGAGAGTAAAGTGCATTTATGCGGCTTCAGCCAGGGAGGAATCCTATGTTATGCTTTGGCGTTACAATACCCGGAAATGTTTAATAATGTTGCCTGTTTAAGTGCTTATCCTGAGGAAAAATTACTTGATCGTATCGTAAAAGATAAAAAGAAACTGGAAAGATTACGTTTTTTTGTTTCACATGGTACAGACGATGCTGTCATCCCTCTCGAATGGGGAAGAAAAGCGGCCGACCTGCTGTATGACCTGAGTTGTTATTTTACTTTCAGAGAATACATGAGCGGGCACGGGGTCAATCAGAAAAATTATATGGATCTGATGGAATTCTTCTCAAAATAAGATATTTGCAATTTTAAAATAAATTAACTATTTACACTACTTTAATGTAGTTTATATAAACATTCCTGCATTTGGGAATGTTTTTTTATTTACAATAAGGATATTTTCACTAAATTCAGTAAATGAAACTGAAAGCTCTTTTACTGGGATTTTTTTTAAGCATTGTAGTGAATGCTCAGAATTCTTTTGAGCTGGTGAATACAAAAAAGGTGGTGATTCCGTTTAAGCTGATCAATAACCTTATCTTTATTCCAATCAACATCAATGGAGCAGAACTTACTTTCCTACTGGATACAGGAGTGGCAGAAACCCTTCTTTTCAGCATTGATAATAAAGAAGTAAAACTGGAAAATATTGAAAAGATAAAATTTTCCGGATTAGGCGGGAATTTAAGCATCGATGGATTGAAATCTGACCGGAATACGGCGCGGATAGGTGATGCTATCCTCAATACGTCCATGTCACTTTACCTTATTCTTGATGAGGAGTTTAATATTTCATCTCATGTGGGTATCCCGGTAAACGGAGTGATTGGTTATCATTTTTTTAAAAATCATCCGGTTGCCATAGACTATCTTTCCAAAAAGATAACCGTCTATGAAAATATAGATCTGCTAAAAAAGAAACTCAGAAAATTTGAGGAGGCTCCTATTACCATAGAAAAAGATAAGCCTTATCTTTACGCCGATGTAGAAATGACCAATGAAAAGAAGAGTTCAAAACTGTTGATTGACCTTGGAAACAGTGATGCGGTATGGCTCTTCCCTGCCCTCATCAAAAATTTTGTCTACAACAGGCCTAATATTGATGATTTTCTTGGACGGGGATTCAATGGGGATATTTATGGGAAGAGAAGCCGGATTCATAATTTTTATATTGGAGGATTTCAGTTTGAAAAACCACTTACTGCAATGCCCGATGAATATTCCATTCAGCATGTCAATTTGGTGGAAGACCGAAAAGGTTCTGTAGGGGGTGAAATTATGCGAAGGTTTACCGTTATTTTTGACTATCCCAACAGGAAATTGTATTTAAGGAAAAACAGAAATTTCGATGATCCTTTTCATTTTAATATGAGCGGATTGGATTTCAAGCAGGATGGAATAGAATGGAGCCAGGAAAGGGTAAGAATCGAGACCAAACCTTCTACAGGCTCTGTAAGCGAAGGATACAATGGGGAGTCCTTTCAATACAGGTTCAATTTGAAACCTATATTTTCCATTGCAGGGGTAAGAAAAGATTCTCCGGCATTTAAAGCGGGTTTGCATACAGACGACAGAGTACTTAGTATCAACGGAAATAAAGCTTCAGACATGACCCTGGCAAGAATCCTGGAACTTATGAAGTCTTCAGAAGGACGAACGATTACCATGGTTGTGCAAAGAAAGAATGAGACTCTAACCTTAAGTTTTACATTGGAAGACCCGATACCTTATCAAGAATAGAAATATGAAAACCGAAGAAACCACCTTAGACAAAATAAGAACCCGGCCAAGGTTTAAAATGTTTACCCATCTTACCAAAGAAGAATATGCGGAGAACCTAAAAAAATACCTTGCCGGGCATACAGACGAATTTTCCGGCAATATCAATAAAGAAGTTGCCACCATCTGGGCGGAAACAAAGTATGACAATTATTGGAAACCACGCCTTTCCCTTCGGGTTGAAATTGAAGATGACCATACCGTAATCCGGGGAGTGTTCGGACCCAGCTCTGCCGTTTGGACATTTTTTATGTTCCTCTATTTTTCTTTTTCTATTCTCTGGATGACTTTCTTTACCATGTATTATGTAGAAAAACAAATAAAAAGCGCTGAATACCCTTGGGCACTGAGCGCTTCTTTTGTGATGTTATTTTTTATTCTTCTTACGTATGCTGCGGCAAGATTTGGGCAACATAAAGGAAAAGAAGAAATGTATAAGCTGAGAAAGTTTGCTGAAGAATCTACGTTACAGTTTGAAAAGAAGATTAATTAGACGAAGGCTCCACAGGTTTTTCATTAGCTGCAGGAGCAGCCATCGCTTTAGCTGTTTTAATTGAGTCTGCTACCTTTTCCCTGTTGCTTTGCTCCTTCAGCATTTTGGGAACATCCGGTGCCAGTAAGTTCGTAAGCTCTTCCACCGAGATATTATTCGCATTCGGGTCATCTAAAAGCTTTTTCCATGGCTTTCTTCCGCCCCACTTATAATCACCGAATACCATAACAGGAGTTCCTTTTGCTTTTGTAGTTGCCCCACCGGGATTCAATATCCAGGTATCAGCATAAGAATATAACCATTGCGCATCTTTCCTTAATAATCGTAAACAGGAGTGAGATGCAGGATATCCAGGAAGAGTATATTCATGCCATCCGATCCCTCCGATATTATGGATATTAAAGTTGTAAGGAAGTTTCCACTCACTGCTGACAGTAGAGATAGACAATTTCTTTTTCCAATTGGCAAAGGTAAGTCCCCGGGTTGTTTGAGCAGCCTTTTTTCCCATACTCGTTGGCCCCCATTTCACAAGACTTCCGTTGGAATATACAGCAAAAGCCTGTATAGGATAAGAAAAGATAACAAATTTTTTCACTCCGCTTAATACATCCAGCTGCATAGGAAAAGGAGAATAGGCCATCAAAGTGGTGTCTATTTTTGCAGGGACTACCAGCGTGTCTGCATTCCATTTACTTTTAGAATCCAGCCTGTTCAGTGCTAAAATAGCAGTACGTTCCTTTTCATTATACTTCTTGCTGAATGCGGCATACACAGAGTCTCTCATCTTTTTATCCTTTGGAAGGACAAAAGCATTATAAAAACCATCTTCCTGCATGGCAGGCGGAACGGATTCTTTTTTTACTACAGGTACGGAATCTTTTTTGATTGAATCTGTTTCTGCTTCAGGATTCTCTGAAACAGAAGACACAGTATCTTTAAAAGTATCACTTATTTTTTCTATCTCTTTTTTACATGAAACTAAAAATACCGCACATAAACAGGCATATAAAATTGATTTTTTCACAGATATGTTTTTCATAAATAAATAGAGGTCATTTAGTTTGGCTACCCAGTACAAATATCAGACCTAAAATCGAATCATAAAAGACATTCTTAAAAATACCGTAAAAAAACGGTAAGATTACTGTTTTATTATAACAGTTTATTGGTTTTCGCATAAGCCAGTGCTTCTGCAATATTATTCACTTCAATTTTTTCAAAGAGCTTTTTACGGTGAAATTTTACCGTATCTGCAGTAATAAACAATTTTTCAGCGATTTCATTGATGGTAAGTCCGCTGGCATACAAGCTCAGGATCTCATATTCCCTGGAGGAAAGTTTAATTTTTTCACTTTTCTCCCATCGATCTGCTTCCAGATCATATTTCCACACTTCATCCACTCCGTCTTTACTAAGCACAACATTTCCGGCAGAGCTGCTGTTAGAAAGTGAAACTACGCACAATGCTTTCCACACCTGTCCTTCCTCTGTAAGGAACATTGGTGTAAGTTTATGATTGACGAGAATCAGATTCTTTCTGCTGTTGATAAGATTGAAGTCATAAGAAATAGAATACTGTTTTCTTTCATGTACGGGAATGGTATCGTAAAATTCAAATCCTGCTTCATTGATCTTAATCAGCATTTCTACATCTTCAGTCTTTACATTTTGAAAATAAAAAGCATAGCCCAAATCCTTGACCTCTTCAGAGGTTTTGCCACACAGGAAAAGAGGATTTTCCGAGACATATTCAAACGTTTTGGTCTGATAATTAATAACGTAAAGACTCTGATAAGTTGTTCTGGCAAAAGCTTTCACAGCTTCCAGGTAATCTCCGGACTGGCTGAAGTCAATAGCGGCATCGTGGCTAACATCATTTTTATCGTTAAAAAATCTCTTAATTTTTTCCATATATTTTTAAGTCTCCATTTACCCACTACACAAAAGGGTAGTTTTTAGTTTGATACTGCAAATCTACACAATAGTGTAGTAGTTTTCAAAATACAGTGATCTACATTTGTGAAATGTTTTGCATGATTGTACCTGTTTAAAACATCATCTCAGGTTGAACTTGAAAATGCCCATAAAGCTTTTATCGAAAGTTCCCCTTTAATGTTATCAATAACCATGATATAAAAGAAGCTGCCGCAACAATTCGGTCACAGTAAAAGTAGATTTCGCTAATACAGTTTTTATCGTAACCAACTTAGATCATGAAACCTATTCGGACTGACCATAGTAAAGAAAAATGACCGAATTAAAGCAGCTCCCGGGATCAGTCTTTTAACAGCATAAATCTCTGCTTAAAAGGCGCAGACTGATCAAAACCTATATTACTTATCTTTGTCTATTACTGTCCTGCAAGACAGTAATTTTTTTTGCCCATCAAAATCCTATAATTCGTTTGAAAGTATCAGAAAACAAAAAAACCTGTAAAATTGATTTACAGGTTTTATTATTTTAGTTGCGATCCGGACGGGACTCGAACCCGCGACCTCCGCCGTGACAGGGCGGCATTCTAACCAGCTGAACTACCGGATCAATTTTTTAAAAAGAAATTGATAAAACTTCTGCGATCCGGACGGGACTCGAACCCGCGACCTCCGCCGTGACAGGGCGGCATTCTAACCAGCTGAACTACCGGATCAATTTTTTAAAAAGAAATTGATAAAACTTCTGCGATCCGGACGGGACTCGAACCCGCGACCTCCGCCGTGACAGGGCGGCATTCTAACCAGCTGAACTACCGGATCAATTTTTTAAAAAGAAATTGATAAAACTTCTGCGATCCGGACGGGACTCGAACCCGCGACCTCCGCCGTGACAGGGCGGCATTCTAACCAACTGAACTACCGGATCAAATTTGTTAAGGAACTTCGTTTCTTTTTCGTGGTTGCAAAATTACACCTTTTTTTATTACCTGCAAATTATTTTCAAAAAAAATGCCTCCCAATCATGGAAGGCATTCATTATCAAACTTATTTTTTTATAAGTGAGCGCTTAATTTCTCAGCGATTACCTCTTTCGGAGCTACCCCCACCAATTTATCTACTACCTCACCATTCTTAAAAATAAGAACTGTAGGGATATTTCTGATGCCATACTGCATTGAAATTTCCTGGTTGTTGTCTACATCCACTTTCCCCACCACTGCTTTTCCTTCAAAATCGGATGCTACTTCTTCGATGATTGGACCTAAAGTTCTGCAAGGTCCGCACCATACTGCCCAGAAGTCTACTAATACCGGTTTATCTGATTTTAAAACCGTATCCTGAAATGAGCTGTCTGTAATTTCTAAAGCCATTTTTGTTTCTTTTATTTTAATTAATATTATATTCTTGTTTCAACTCTCTATTGAATATTCAAAATTACGATTTTTACATCATAAGACTATCTATGCTCAACATTAGTTTTTTCTATAGCATAATCGCTTGAAATTTCCTGTAAAGAATTCACTAATGTATCAATATCTGCTTTTGTAGTCATATGGCTGAAAGAGATACGTAATGGAGTACAGTGATCCATTTCATCTTCAGAAAGAACCATCATCATCACCATGGAAGGTTTGGACGCTCCGGAAGAACATGCACTCCCCTGAGAGATGGCAATTCCTTTCATATCCAGCTGTAATCCTATCAATGGGTTTTTATAGGGCAATAAAGCGCTTAATACGGTATAAAGGCTGTTCTCTTTTTCAGCACTTCTTCCATTGAACTTAATTCCCTTTATTTCGGCTGAAAGCCTTTCAATAGCATACTCTTTGATCTCCTGCATATGGTTGGTATATTCTTCCATATGCGTAAGGCTAAGCTCTAACGCTTTTCCAAGACCTACAATTCCGCAAACGTTTTCTGTTCCCGCTCTAAGGCTTCTTTCCTGAGGACCACCTGTAATGATACCCTTTAAGCCTGTTGCTTTTCTGATAAATGCAAACCCGGAACCTTTCGGACCATGAAATTTATGGGCACTGCAGGAAGCAAAATCTACCGGAATATCAGAAAAATCAAGGTTCATATGAGCCATGGTCTGCACTGTATCTGAGTGGAAAAGAGCATTATATTTTTTGCACAGCTCAGCTACCTTTTTAAGGTCAATAATATTCCCGATTTCATTGTTGGCATGCATTAAGCTTACCAGGGTCTTTTTATCTGAAGCTTTTAACAGTTCTTCTAATTTGGCAAGGTCAATATCTCCTTTTTCATTCGGACGGATGTAGCTTACTTCTACTCCCTTTCTGCTTTTCATATCCAGAATACTTTCAGAAACACATTTGTGTTCTAAGGGAGAACTGATGATTCTTTCTACTCCAAGGTGTTCCACACTGGATTTGATGATCATGTTGTTGGATTCCGTACCACAGGACGTGAAAATAATTTCAGCAGGAGTTACATGAAGATAGTCTGCAACCTGCCTTCTTACATTTTCAATAAGGATTTTTGCTTCCTGGCCAAAGCTATGGGTAGAAGACGGGTTTCCGAAATTCATCTTCATCGTGCCAACCATTGCATCTATAACTTCTTCTGCAAGAGGAGTGGTCGCGGCATTATCTAAATATACTTTATTCATTATTATTTTGAATATTTTAATTCTACGGAGTTAAACTGGTAATCTGAAGGAACGGTAAAAATGAACCAAGGGCTGGATATCACCTGAATTTCCATTCCGCCTGAGGGTTCTCCAGCCGGAACTTCCACATACAGGACATTGTTTTTTACAGAAACACCGTTGATCTTCGTAATGCTGTGGCTTCCTGATCTGAAAGTACCCAGGTTGTACAATACTACTTTTTTATTTTTTGGAAACTTCGGGTAGTTAACCGCAGGTTCTGTTCCCAGATCTACAACACGGGAACTTCCCTTGATTGTATTCTGGAAATCTTTTTCGTCTTTGATTACCCGGAAACCAGCCTGGTCTGTTCCTCCCTGAGATTCAGAGACAAGAAGATCTGTATTTTTCTGCATACCTGATGATGTCTGGGATGGTGTACCTGCACAGCTCATCAGAGTTGCTGCAAATCCAATTAATAAGCTTTTCATTTTTTACATTTTTATCATCCAAAATTAATGAAAAAATTGGTAATGTCCTTCATTTGCCCATTTCAACATCGGCCGATCTCCTGAAGTATCCCCAAATGCAATAATTTTATCATACTTGGAATCGTTAATTTCTTCTTTTATTCTTATCAGCTTTTCTTTTCCGTTACAGTTTTTACCGACAAAGTTTCCTGTAAAAACTCCGTTTTTAAACTCTGCCCGTGTAGAAACAAGCTCCATTTTTAATTCTTCGGCAAAAGGTTTAACCCAGATATCCAATGAAGCCGTCACCAATAAACTCTGTGTATTGTTCCTATCGATATTTTTTATAAAGTCTAATGCATTTTCTCTCACGATATGAGGGTAATGATGTTCAAAAAACTGTTTAGACTTCATTTCAATTTTTTCCTGGGTCTGCCCTTTCAGAATAGACCCTATAAAGCTTTTTTTCACCTTTTCAGTTTCTGCCAGCTTGAGCTTCAGCAAAATAAAAAGGGGTACGTGTCGTAAAAATTGTATCCGGTACTTTGTAGAATCGTAGAATTTAAGATACATAAACATTGTATCCTTATACGTCAGGGTTCCGTCAAAATCAAAACAATACAATTTTTTCATTTTTTTAAAGCTTTAATTTTTTAAATATAAATTCAGGGATATTCCTGATAATCATCATGATAATACTCCAAACCGGCAAAACATATGCCACATTATTCTGCTTTTTAAAGGCCTTATAAATGCAGGCGGCTGCCTGCTTTGGCGTTGCTGTCAACTTAGGATTTAAAGGCAGGCCTTCTGTCATTTTAGTCGCCATAAATCCCGGTTTTATAGTTAAAACATGTACTTTTTTATCAAAAAGGTAGTTTCTCAGGCCACTCAGATAGGCTGTAAAAGCCGCTTTTGCACTTCCGTAGATAAAATTACTCTGTCTTCCCCTGTCCCCTGCCACTGATGAAAGCCCAATGATCGTTCCTGATCTTCTGCTTTCAAATTTATGGGCAAAATAGTTCATTACAGGAACAAGTTTAGCATAATTGATCCCGATGATACGTTCAGTGTTCTTATTGTCATAAAGCCCTTCTTCCGTTCCTTCACCCAAATATCCGATTGCACAAAATAATACATTTGAATTGATATGATCAAATCTGTTGTAATCAATTTCTTTCGTCAGGTCCAGTTCAATGACTTCAGCCTGCTGCAGAAACTTCACATCAAGATGTCTTGCAAACCTTTCTGTAGTTTCTTTGTTTGAGGTAAAAAGATAGATCTTTTCAAATTTTTCTCCTTCCTGAAGTGCTTTTTCCACAAAAGCCTGTGCCACTTCAGATGTACTTCCCAGAACGATCATTATGAGTTGTTATTTATGATTCTTTTGTGCTGTAAAGACACAAATTTTGAATTGCGAATATTTTTCAGATAATTGGTAAGCGATGATCTGCTCATGCTGTCTTTTGTAAGGTAAATTCTTCCGCCGAACTCCTGAACAATAGCATCCAGCTGGTCAACCAGTTTTTTCAGTTTTGAGTTTACCTTAAAATCCAGTGCCAGTGTATATCCTTCCAGTGGAAATGAATTGTAAGCCTGCAGATTGTTTTTCCCGAAAAGTTTTAAAACCGCCAGGAATGAGCCGTTTCCACTTTTAGCGATCGTTTCAAGGATCCTTTTCATCCCTTCTTTTCCCGCTTCTTTGGGGATAACCATCTGATATTGGATAAAACCTGACTTTCCGTAGATTTTATTCCAGTCGTTAATCGCATCCAGCGGATAAAAGAATGTTTCGTAATCGATAAAGCTTTTCACTTCCTTTTTCGACTGTTTTTTATAATACAGCCAATTGAAAATTTTTACGGTCAAAGCATTCAGTACAAATCCCGGAAAATAAAAAGGAACGGTAGGCTGTAATTTTTTCTTTAACCTTAAAGGGGTTTTGGCTAAATCCTGGGGAAGCTCGTGCTGAAAGGCATGTTCTCCTCTCATCAGAATACTTCGTCCTATATTTTTCCCTTTTTGAAGGCAGTCTATCCAGGCCACGGTATAGGTCCATTTTTCACTTTCTTCAAACAAGCTGAAAATTTCATCTAAGGTATCCGCCTTAATACTTTCCTGACGGATATAGGCCGACTCTATATTTTTAAGCTTAAATTTTGCAGTAAGAATAATTCCGGTAAGCCCCATTCCTCCGATAGTAGCCCAAAACTTTTCTGAATGCTCTTCTCTGGAACAGGTGATGATCTCACCATTCTCTACCATCAGTTTAAATTCTATAACATATTCTGAAAAACATCCTTCTGCATGATGGTTTTTACCGTGAACATCAGAAGCAATGGCTCCGCCTACTGAAACAAACTTTGTTCCCGGGGTCACATAAAGGAAATATCCCTGAGGAACTGCTATTTCAAGTACATCTGAAAGCAGCACCCCCGATTCGCATTCGATGATTCCGTTCAAACGGTCAAAACTGATGAATTTATTTAATTTTTTAGTGGAAAATATAGTTTCTCCCAACGAAGCATCTCCGTAGCATCTTCCGTTTCCTCTCGCAATAATTTCGTTGTGATTCAGCACAAACTCCTTTATTTTTTTGAAGCTGTCCTCAGATCTCATTTCTTTTTCCACTACCGGGAAATTTCCCCAGTTGGTAACTTTCTGTGTGAAATTCGGCTTCATTTTTTAAAGTAAATTTGAATTAAAAATGCAGCAACCCAAAGCAATAAGGTCACCTGTATATAACGGTCTCTGTATACTATCTTGGTAGGCGATTCTGTCCTGTTGTACACCAATGTCTGCTGAAGATACCTCAACAGGGCAAATACTACAAAAATCACCGTATAAAACACTCTTTCATGAAACCTTGCCTGAACTTCCGGTGAAAGGGTAAACATCAGGTAGCATACAATGGCAAGCGTTATGGAAATAGACAGGGCAATATCTGCAAACTGGACATTGTATCCGTCCAGTGCCCTTCTGGTCTTTCCTGAAACCTGGGCATTGATAAGTTCTCCTCTCCTCTTCCCGATAGCCAATACAAGTGCTAATACGAAGGTCAATAAAATAGCCCATTGCGAAATACTGATCCCGGTGATATAGCCTCCGGCCAGAACCCGTAATACAAATCCTATTGCAATAATGAAAATATCAATAATGGGAACATGTTTCAGCCTGAATGTATAAGCAAGGTTCATCACCAGGTAAAATCCTATGATGGTCCCGAATTTCCATAAAACTTCTTCGAAATAAAGCTGGGCAAAGAATACGAGAACGACATCTATAACGGCAATCCCGATAAGAATCCCTACAGCCTTTGATTTTGAAACGGCCCCACTCGCCAGAGGTCTTCTTCTTTTCTCAGGATGTTTCCTATCTGCTTCAATGTCATTATAATCGTTCAGAATATAAACGATACTGGCAGCCAATGAGAAAATGATAAAGGCGAATATACTTTTGGTAAGTAAGTCTAAATTGGTAATGTTACCTGAAAAAAACAGAGGGACAAATACAAAAAGGTTTTTCACCCATTGCTCTACACGGAGCAGTTTAAGATATTTCTTCATTTATGTTGTTTCAAATACAAAAATAACAAATTCATAATTTACAGTATAAAAATACAAAAAAAACCGCCGGGGCGGTCTTTTACGAAAATATTTATATGTTAAATTAATTACTGCCCTTGCTTGGCATCATTAATCATTTTTTCATTAGCAGTGATGGCAAACTCCACTCTTCTGTTTTTAGCTCTTCCTTCTTCAGTATCATTGCTTGCAACCGGCATGGCTTCACCTTCTCCTTTGGTAAACATTCTACCCGATGCAATTCCTTTTCCGGACAAGTAGGCTTTTACGGCATCAGCTCTTCTTTGAGAAAGCTTCAAGTTATAAGCATCAGCTCCTTTGCTGTCCGTATGTCCATAAATATTGATATTGGTATCAGGGTTATTGGCTAACACATCAGCCAATTTATCTAAGTTGGCCTGTGCAACAGAAGTAAGATTTGAGGAATCAAAAGCAAAGTTAACGATACTCTCGTTCATGGTTACTTTAATACCGTCTCCTACTCTTTCTACCTGAGCACCTGGTAAAGTTTCTTTAATGTCTTTGGCTTGCTTATCCATTTTGTTACCGATAACGTTACCTGCAACACCACCGATAATACCCCCCAGTACAGCACCGATCGCTCCGTTTCCTCCTTTACCTACATTATTTCCTAAGATACCTCCCAATACAGCTCCTGATGCAGCACCTACCGCTGTACCTCTTTGTTGGTGGTTTGAATTCTGAACCGCTTCACAACTTGTCAATAGCAATGCTGATGATAAGAAAAGGGCCCCTACGTATGTTTTATTAAATTTCATTTTTTTTGATCTTTTATGTTGATAATTATTTCATCCCAGCTCTTTCAAAGTTGTAAACAACTTTTACGTTTCCACCTTCAAACGGAACATCCTGTTCAAGGGAGAACTGATCTGTAGTCTGGTTTACTAATGTCAAAGTATACCCTGCAGTATTCTGTTTTGCTTTAGTACCTGCAGCAATCTTTTTAAACATGAACGTATTACCGTTCTTTACTTCAAACTTGATAGGTTGTGTAATAGCCGGGCAGCTTCCTCCGCCATTCAGCGTATAAGCACCCGTCCAGTTATTGGGAATCAGTCTCCAATGGCTTCCTACGAAGCATTGTGCGTCTGCTCCTTCATCGAAAGGTTTGATCTTATAGCCTTTCTCATAATTCACGCTTACAATCTGCCAATCTCCTTTTAACTGAAGGAAATCAGCTCTCTGATTTTGAGATGTAGCTGCTTTATTCACTGAGGAACAAGACACTGCAAAAAGTGATGTTCCTAACATCCCTGCAAGTAGTAACTTTTTCATTTTGTTGTTTATTATTTTGTTACATTAAAGTTACAAAAAACCGTGCCAAAATTGAAAATAAAAAACAAAAAAAGTCCGAAAATTTCGGACCTTTTATGGTTTAGCCTTAAACACAGGCAGATAAATTATTTTTTAACCTTCTTTTTTACGGATTTCGAAGGCTTGGTGATTTTCGAAACTTTGCCCTTATAGAAGTTGGTATAAGCATATTCCGCTGCTTTTTTCACATCAATGACACCTCCCGCCTGAGAATAGTCAGCGAAGCCATTTTCTGTACTGGGATTACTGCTTTTCACTAATGATTCAATAATCTGATAAGGTTTAAGATCCGGCATGTAAGCTAACAGTACTGCCGCTGCTCCTGCCACTACCGGGGAAGCCATAGAGGTTCCCTGAAGGTATTCATATTTATCTTTAGGAACTGTGGAATAAATTTCTTCTCCCGGAGCAAAAACATTCACCATTTTCTTGTTATAGTTGGAGAAACTGGCTCTCAATTCTTTATTTTTATTCGTACTTGCCCCCACTACAAGAACATTGCTTACGAATGGTTTTTCGTCCGTAATATTTTTAAAATTGGTAGGGTAAGCCAGATGCTCCGCTACATCTTCATTTTCATTACCTGCTGCTTTTACCAGAAGGACTCCTTTGTCTTCGGCATATTTAAATGCATCCCAAACCACATTCTTACCCGGAGAAACAGGTTTTCCGAAGCTCATATTTAAAACTTTTGCCCCATTGTCCACTGCATATCTGATCGCATTGGCAACGTCTTTATCTCTTTCATCACCATTGGGAACGGTTCTTACAGACATGATTTTTGCCACTTTAGAGGCAACACCATACTGGATCACATTTCCCTGCGGAAGTCCTGCAATAATTCCGGCTACATGGGTTCCGTGCTCGGCATCAGGTCCTTCATAATGATTATTACCATAGATTTTTTCGGAATAATCATCATAATTATCGCCTACAATTTCTTTTCTTGGATCGTAGGTGAGATCATATTGCTTTGCCGATGGTGCATAATGGTCTATAGCTTCCTTCATCTGATCTTTGATCAGCTTCTCGAATTCTTCAGAAGATTTCCCTTTGAATTCAGGACTCTGGGAAACCTGGGTTAAAATCTGTAAAGCAATAGCATCTTTCTGTTCTGTAGGCGGTTTTATAGCTGAAATAGTTTGTGCCGTTACCGGTTTTCCTGCCAAAAGTTTAACCATATTAGGGATCAGTTCACTGATCATAGAATAGGTTTGGAAGTTTTGTTGGGCCTCAATACTTTTTTTATTGAAAAGATCTTTAGCTTTCATGTACATGGCAAATTCTTCCGGCATTTTAGCCTGATTTGCTTTGTTCTTGGTAGAATCATCTCCTTCAAAAACAGGTTTATACTTGGCGACCACTCTTGTCACCTCCATATTGTCGATGTCGATGTCTCCATTTTTTCCTCCTATGAAGTTCCAGCCGTGTACATCATCAATATACCCGTTTCCATCATCATCTTTCCCGTTCCCCGGAACCTCATTCGGGTTTGTCCAGATATTCTTCACCAACCCCGGATGATCTACCTGTACACCACTATCTAAAACCCCGACAACAACAGTTTTAGGTTTCAAACCTTTAGATTCCAGGTATTTATATGCGTTTGCTGTATTTACACCATAGACTTTTGAAGTGGAAAAATCTTTATGATACCATGTCATCAGATCTTTATCTTCTTTTGGATCAATGTTTTTAGCTTTAGATTCCTGTGCGTTGGAGAAACCAAATCCTGCTAAAAAAACAGCTGCTAATAATACCTTTTTCATGTTAATATGATTGTTTAATATTTTTTATATAAGTCAAAGATTCAGGGCCTTTGTTACAAATAAGGTCCAGAACCGATAAATCTTCCAAAAATCCGAATTTATCTGAGAAGGTCTGGTAATAGTCTTCCATTTCAAATTCTGATGGAAGTTTTGCCGGGAACTTTTCTCTGAAATTGACACTCTCAGGATTTTTGATATATTCTTCACTCAAAGAGTGTGCCTTTTCTGTTTTAAGGATCTGTTGGATGACTTCTAACCCTTTAAGGTTAAAATCCAGAAGAAACTTTTCTTTCAGGTCAAATATCTTTCTGAACTTATCTTCATAATATTCGAAATAGGGAGAGCTCTGATAAGCGGTCTTGATTGACTTCCAGTGAAGGCCTCTCCAGTCTTCTCTATAAGAAATCTCAATATCCTTCATTTCTCTTTTCCCGTTGTGATTAATGGGAATAATCAATGATAACTTTCCGTTCGCACCGTAGATATTAGCCCTGTTTCTATAGGTTTGTTTTGGAAAATTTTCAAACTGTTCAAATACAACTTCATTTTCAGCATTCAAAAACACTGAAAACCATGAAACCGGCGGCATATAAAAAACCGGCAATAAAACATTCTTCATATTCATAATGCAAAAATGAAGTATTTTTTCAAATACTTCATTCTATTTTAAGTTTAATTTTATTTTACAACTCGTCTTCTGTGTTTTTCTTTCTGAATAATTTTACAAAATATTCCCATCCGAAAAACAGGATCAAGATCATTGCAGCAATCCACCAGTAAGAAGTTTTGTTGGCTTCTCCGGTATTGGTTGCTTTAAACATTCTGTCCCAACGGATCTTGAATGGTGCCTGGTACGTAGAGCTTCCGTCTTTGAACGCCCCCTGAAGACTCAGCCACGTAAACATCGGTTTCCCGACAATATTTTCTTCAGGAACGAAACCAAAGAATCTTGCATCCAGAGAAGCATCCCTGTTATCTCCAACCATCATATAATAATCCTGCTGAATTGTATATTGATTCGTTTCTTTTCCGTTGATAAAGATCTTTCCGTTCTTTTTCTCCAGGCTGTTGTGTTCATATTCGGAAATAATCCACTGATACATAGGAAGTGTTTCAGCATTGATCGCTACGACATCTCCTTTTTTAGGAATTCTTAACGGACCGTACCAATCCTGGTTCCAAGGTTTGTTCACCGGGAAAATTGATTGTGTAGTATCAATTTTTGTTCTTAGCTCGTCCTTGTAAGCTATAGCAGATTCTCCTTTAGTATTAATATTTTCATTCATACTCACCACCTGTGGGAGTTGCTTGATTTCCTTCGCAATTTTATCGGTAAGCCCCTGAAAACCATAAACATAGCCTCCATTGTGTTCCTCTTCACGAACGGGCAAGAACCCATAGATTTTGTACAAAGCAGGAATATCCAACTGACTGCTTGCAATTACGGTATAACTATGCTGTACTTCCTGGTCTCCTAAAACAGTTTCAGGTTTTCCGTTGACAAAAAGCCTTCCTCCTCTCACTTCGAAGGTATCGCCAGCTGTAGCCACACATCTTTTTACATAAGGATCTTTTCTGTCGATCGCTGTGTGTACAGAATCCTGAGGATAATTGAAAACAACTACATCATTTTTCTGTGGTTTGTTGAACTGTAAAATTCTTGTATAAGGTAATTTTACCCCATCTACATAAGATTTCGGGTCATCTTTCGGATTCCCTTTCTGTCCTGTATCCATAATGGTTCCCTGAAGGAAAGGAATGGCTAAAGGACGCATCGGCATTCTGTATCCATAGCTCCATTTGTTAACGAAAAGGAAGTCTCCTACCAATAATGTTCTTTCCATTGATCCTGTAGGAATTCCGAACGGCTGAGTTACAAAAACGTGGATGATGGTTGCGAAAACAACGGCAAAAGTAATAGATCCCAAAAAGGTATCTTTCTTTTTTGCATTTTTTTCTTCATCGGTAAGAAAAAGGTCATTGGCATTTTCATCTTCCAGCTCTGCATTGGAATAGTTGACAGTAGCCATATAAATAAACGGCAGAATCACTGTAAGAACCTGGTCCTTGAAAAGAGTTTTCCCGAACTTTTTCATTAAATAAAGATGGAAAACAGACATCATGATAGGTCCTACGATCGGAAGATACGATAGAATTGCCCACCATTTCGGATGTTTTGTTTCTTTTAGGATAATAAAATAATTGTAGAAGGGTATAAATGCCAATAGAGGACTGTACCCCATTTTTTTAAACAGCTTCCAAGTTGAAATTCCCATTAATACGGATAGAATGAGAACATATACTGTATAAGTTAAAAAATAATTCATAAATTTTTTTGCCTATTCTGATAATATAAAATGATAAAATGATGAGTAATCAATGATAACAGCTTTACGCTATTGACAATTCACTATTCATCATTTCTGTTATTAGTTTGCAATTTAAAGAATTTGTTACAAATTAAAGTCCCAAAACGTCTTTCATTCCGAAATTTCCTTTCTTATCCTTAATCCATTCTGCAGCGACTACAGCGCCTAATGCAAAACCATTTCTGTTGAAAGCGGTATGTTTGATTTCAATTTCATCCACTTCACTTCGGTAGAAAACGCTATGGGTTCCCGGCACCTCATCCTCACGTACAGCAAATATTCCAAGCTGTTTTCCCTGGGTTTCTTCCAGCTTCCATGCATCAAATTTCGGGTTGTTATTAATGATGCCTTCTGCGATGGAAATTGCGGTTCCACTGGGTGCATCTTTTTTATGGATGTGATGAATTTCTTCCAACTGGCATGAATATTCATCCACGTTTTTCATCAGATCGGCAAGCTTTTCATTAAGTGCAAAAAATAAATTTACCCCTAAACTAAAGTTGGATCCGTATAGGAATGCGGTATCATTTTCAACAGCCAGTTTTTCTATTTCTTCTTTTTTCTCCAGCCATCCGGTAGTTCCGCAGATGACCGGAATTTTATTTTCAAGACAGGCTTTAATGTTTTCAAAAGCGACTTCCGGAAGGGAAAACTCAATGACAACATCAGGATTATTAAGATTTTCAGCAGTAGGTGTTTGTTTCAGGCGGGCAACTACTTCATGTCCTCTTTTCTGTGCGATCTCATCAATGATCTTTCCCATTTTACCGTATCCAACTAATGCTATTTTCATATGCTGTTTTTCTGTTTTATAATTTGATATGTTTTAAAATCTATAACTTAAGCTTAATCCTGTCTTTGGCTGATCATATCCATATTGATCCTGAATCACTGTAGGTTTAAAAGATAAATCCGGGTCATGACGGCTTTCATAAAGATGGGCATCTACTACTGCGTCCACAATATTCAGAATGTAGATCAACCCTGTAATAGCAATCGCGTAATCTCTCTGTCTTTTTGCCCTGTCCTGTACATTTCCCAAAGCTTTTTTATCCAGCCATGGATGGCTGTCTACGAATTCGTTAGGGGTACCATTAAGCTTGGCAATGTAATACTCACGGTATTTTTTGTACTGATTATCATTCCAGACGGCAATACCTACTCCGGCACCTACCGCACCCCATACAATAGGAATCTTCCAGTATTTTTTGTTATAATACTGTCCCAATCCCGGTAAAACCGCTGAATACAATCCGGCTCTGGTAGGATTCAGTTTTATTGTTTTTTTGGTAGGTCCGTTGGATTTTTCCAGGTCGGCAATTATTTTAGCTTCAGTTTTCCCTGGTTTTACCGCAGGTACCTCTTCTTTCGGAGCTGTCTGCAAACGGACAGTATCAATGGGACCGACTTGTGAATAAGCCAGTACCGTGAGGTTTAAAAAAAATGTGAAAAATATTTTCTTCATTATTTAATATGAGACAAAATGTATTCCAGCTCTTCTTCGTTTTTGAAATCCAGAACAATTTTACCTTTTTTACCATTTCCGGATGCTTTGATCTCTACTTTTACATCTAAGATATCAGCAATCGTCTTCTGGGCTTTTTTATAGTTATTGGAAAGCTCCGCTTTTGCTTTTTTAGCTGCCTGAGATTTTGGATTTTTTAATGCGGCAGCAGCCTGTTCAGCCTGGCGGACATTCAGTTTTTCTTTGATGATCAGATCAAACAGAATCTGCTGATCCTCTTCATTTTCAAGACTGATGATGGCCCTGCCGTGTCCTGCGGAAATCTCACCGCTTCTGATTGCATTCTGAATATCCGGGTTCAGCCTTAAGAGTCTGATTGAATTGGTAATCGTACTTCTGTCTTTTCCGATTCTTTGGCTCAGATTTTCCTGGGTAAGGCCAATTTCTTCCAAAAGCCTGTGATAAGTCAGGGCAATTTCGATCGCATCAAGATCTTCTCTCTGGATATTTTCAACAAGAGCCATTTCAAGAAGCTCCTGGTCATTGACTAAACGGATATAGGCAGGAATAGTCGTAAGCCCTGCAATTTTCGTTGCTCTGTAACGTCTTTCCCCCGATATGATCTCGAATTTCTCACCATCTTTTCTCAGGGTAATCGGTTGGATCACGCCTAAGTTTTTGATAGACTGTGCGAGTTCATTTAGTGCTTTCTCATCAAAATAAGTTCTTGGCTGCGTCGGATTCGGATAAATATCTTCAAGGGCCACTTCTACAATATTTCCAACAAATTTATCTGCTCCTTCATCAGTAGCGGAATTAATCATTGCTTTAGATTCTGCACTTAAAATGGCTCCCAAGCCGCGTCCCATAGCTCTTTTTTTGTCCTTCATAGATATAATTGATAAATGATGTCTGACAAGTGATGTGAATATTCACTTACCGGCCATTTATTATTAATTTAATTTTTTACTAAATTTTCGTTCTTTAAAAGAACTTCTTCTGCTAACTGAATGTACTGTATCGCTCCTTTACTTTCGGCGTCATAATTCAGGATACTTTCTCCAAAACTTGGAGCTTCACTCAGTCTTACATTTCTGCTGATAATCGTTTCAAAAACCATTTCAGGGAAATGCAGGTTAACTTCTTCCACAACCTGATTGGACAATCTTAATCTGCTGTCATACATCGTAAGAAGAAGGCCTTCAATATCAAGATCCTTGTTATGGATCTTCTGAACATTTTTAACGGTGTTCAAAAGCTTTCCAAGCCCTTCTAATGCAAAGTATTCACACTGGATCGGAATAATCACGGAGTCTGCCGCAGTAAGCGCATTGACCGTGATAAGACCTAAACTCGGCGCACAGTCGATAATGATATAATCATAATCTGCTCTTACACTTGCCAATGCTTTTTTAAGCATATATTCACGGTCTTCCTTGTCTACCAATTCGATTTCTGCCGCTACCAGGTCAATATGTGATGGAATAATATCCAGGTTCGGAGTCGCAGTTCTTTTGATACAAGCTCTCGTATCTGCACTGTGCTCCAATAGATTATATGTAGAATACTGAACATCTTCCACACCGAGACCTGATGTAGCATTCGCCTGGGGGTCAGCGTCAATGATTAATATTCTTTTTTCCAATACTCCCAATGCTGCTGCCAAATTTACGGCGGTGGTAGTCTTACCAACACCTCCTTTTTGATTAGCAATACCTATGATTTTTGCCATTATTCGAACTTTAAGTTTCAAAAATACACTTTTTTCTTTGCTCTCGGTGAATAGAGAAATTCAAAATTGAGTTAAAATATTGTTAATAAGCACTTTAACATTCAAAAAAATTATCCACAAAAAAAAATCTTTGTGGATAACTTTTAAAATATATTCTAGTACTGATTATTCAAACCTCATGGAGATGGGAAATTTGAAATAACTTCTTACATTTTCCCCTTTTTTATTTTTTGCAGGAATCCATTTTCCTTTACTTGAGATGTTTTTAATTGTTCTCATGGCCTCGCTGTTAAAGTCGGCATTGGTTCCATTAGCTTTTACCCCTGAAATAGTTCCGTCCATTTCCACAATAAAGGTAACTGTCGTTTTTACTACATCTTCTGATTCAAATCCTGAACCATCGAAGTTGTTCATTACTTTATTTCTGAATGAATCTATTCCTCCTGTAAAACTAGCTTCAACACTAAGTTCTGTTTCAATTTTATTTTTGTCTACCGGCTGAGGAACAGCTGGTGGAGCCGTATGAATCACAGGTCCTGTGCCTACAGATGGAGGAGCCGGAACATAGGAGTCACTGTTTACGGGTTTACCTTTTAGATTGGTATCCAAGCCTGCCACAGCATCATCCGGAATAGGATCTTTCTGAACATTATCCGGAGCATTACGGGAAGGGGTGGGAACCGTGCTGTCATACGTTTTCACATCAGGGGGTGAAACCGGTTTAACCGGCTCAATTTTCACAGGGGGAGTAACCGGCTCATCAGGTATTACCGGAGTAAAATCAATCACAACTCCTTCCGGTGTCTTTGAAGGTGCTTCTACTTTGAAAGCTGATATTACAAAAGGTGTAATGGACACAGCAGCCAATAAGCTTACTCCTACAAAAAGTGCTTTGGTTAATATTTTATCTGATTCGTTTCTTAATGCA
Source organism: Chryseobacterium sp. (assembly GCF_022869225.1). NCBI lineage: Bacteria > Pseudomonadati > Bacteroidota > Flavobacteriia > Flavobacteriales > Weeksellaceae > Chryseobacterium > Chryseobacterium sp. Next base: position 741,631 of record NZ_JALIHL010000001.1, read on the forward strand.
TAAGCGCCGTATTCTTTGTTGCGGTGCTCAAAAAGAACTTCGTTAAAACGAAATTCCTGATTTTGATTCTGGTATTTCATCACTACTACTATTTAAACTGTTAAAAAAATGATTATTAATTTTTTAGTTCTTATCGATAAGCATTGTTTCAATATCAAAAGATCTGCCAAAAAATTGCCGAAATAACATAATATTAAAAAAAATTATGATAAGGTTTAAATTTTAACATTTTACATAGAAAATCTATACAGGAAAAGAGTTTCAGTTCTGATGAAAACAATAAGCACCATAAATACAAATAGCTTAGCAAAAGATTAGTTCTGAATCACTTAGTGCAGTCCTAAATAAACAATCAGTAAAACAGCATATCTCATTAATTTTAAACAAAAAAAAGAGACCATCAATCGATAGTCTCTTTGTTATTTTATTTTCCAGGAATATTAGAATAATTCTTTTCTGATAATGTTCTGGCTTCTTTCAGGCCCTACAGAAACCAGGTATACATTGATTCCTAAATATTTTTCGATAAACTCAATGTATTTCTGAGCATTGTCAGGAAGTTCATCATAGCTTCTGGCTTTTGTAATATCTTCTTCCCAACCCGGTAAATCCTGGTAAATAGGTTCGTAGTTATACAATTTCTCAGTTGATGAAGTGAAATAATCAATGATTTTTCCGTCTTCAGTTTTGTAATGAGTAACGATTTTAAGGTTTTCAATGCCTGTAAGAACGTCTAATTTCGTAATCACTAAGTTATTGATCCCATTAATCATACAAGCATGCTTTAAGGAAACAAGGTCTAACCAACCTGTTCTTCTCGGTCTGCCTGTTGTAGCTCCAAACTCGCCACCAATCTGTCTGATTTTCTCACCTAACTCATTATCCAGCTCAGATGGGAAAGGTCCGTTTCCAACTCTTGTACAATATGCTTTTGCAACCCCGATTAAGTTCTGAAGTGAAGTTGGCGGAACTCCTGCTCCCGTACAAACTCCTCCTGTAGATGGAGAAGACGAAGTAACATATGGATAGGTTCCGAAGTCAATATCAAGCATCAGTGCCTGGGCTCCTTCAAACAATACATTCTTTCCTTCCTGGATCGCTTCGTTTAATTCTAATTCCGTATCAACGATTCTGTCCTGAAGCTGTTTTCCGATCTCTAAAAACTCATTGTAGATTTCTTCAACATCTAAAGTTGGTTTTCCGTAATATTTTTCAAAAAGAGAGTTTTTAACTTTTAAGTTTTTCTCAATTTTATCTCTTAAAATCTCAGGATTTAAAAGGTCTACCATTCTGATCCCTACTCTTGCTATTTTATCTTCATAACAAGGTCCGATTCCTTTTTTGGTAGTTCCGATCTGGGTTCCTCCGTGTTCCTCTTCACGGTAAGTGTCCAAAAGGATGTGGTAAGGCATGATCACATGCGCTCTTCTGCTGATAAAAATGTGGTCCGTTCTCAAACCTTTGCTCTCGATCTGACCAACTTCTCTAATGAAAGACTTAGGGTTTACCACTACTCCATTCGCAATGATACATTTCCCTTTGCATTGAAGAACTCCTGAAGGAAGAAGGTGTAGAACGAATTTTTCATCTCCTACATAAACCGTGTGCCCTGCATTGTCTCCACCCTGGAAACGCACTACATAGTCCGATTTTGCTGATAAAACATCCGTGATTTTTCCTTTGCCTTCATCTCCGTACTGAAGACCTACAACTACATAAGTTGACATATTTTACTTTTGTTTTTAGATTCGTGCAAAATTACTTTTAAAAAATTGGGTGAGCAAATTCTAGGTGGATTTTATTTTCGAGTAAGGCAGGAATTTTAAAATTTGAGAAATAATATTTTTTTGAATTATATAACGTTAATTGATAATTTGTTATATTTATTAAAAAAATACAAAAACTAATAGCGATAATGATAATTCCCAACCCCTTACTTTCTAAAAAATTAGAAATTCATTATTGGTTTAATGACAATAGTCATACAATTGATGCTATAACTTTAAATCAATCTCAACATGAAATAATTGCTCTTATACAAGAAATTTCAAAAGAAATAGAAGCTGAAAAACAGATGTTAAAATTATTTAGATACGAAGATGATGATATATTACCTTATGAAGAATGAATATAAATAATTCGGCCGAAATGATTCTTAATTTTCTTGTTGAACTGATTAACAATTATACACATATTGTGGTTTTATGCTTTCCGAAGAAGTTTAATATAATTTAAAATTCCAATGAAAAACATTTATCTACTTTTTTTTATACTTATTCTGGGGACTTCTTTGAGTTTTTCACCCAAAAGAATGGAAAGCAGAAAATACAAACTGACCGGAAAAATAGTAAGTGATATTTCTCTTCCTCCAGGTTGTGGATATATCGCTTATGCTACAGTGATAGAATTTGAAATCATTGACTCAAATATAAAAAACTATATAGATAAAACAATTCCTATTATAGTAAAATGCCCTGAGTTTTATGGAGATCATTTTTTTGAAAAAGATAAGATTTATACATTAAATATCATCAATAAAATAAATATTATTTATGCAAATCAAACTGATTTTGGTTGGACTATTCCCAATATAAGCATACAAAACAAATATAATCTGGATAAAAAATTATGGGCAGTATCAATTAAAAAGGAGGAATAGATTCTGTTAATAAAAAAACTTCTTTTATTCCTTATCTTTGATTAGCATCTAAACAAGCTCTTATGCCAATATCCCAAACATCAGCATACTTACCATCAAAAATAAACCGTGAGTCCCAACTTTTCCACACTCTGTTCTCTCCAGAAACAGCAAAAGCTACTCTACTCATTGTTCACGGCATGCAGGAGCACAGCGGAAGATATGCAGAGATAGCAGCATATTTTGCCAATCGGGGAATCGCTGTATTGACGTATGATCATCTGGGACATGGAAAATCTGTTAAAAAGAAAGAAGAGATCGGTTTTTTCCAACTCAACAAACCGGATGAAAGACTGATTGCAGATGCGGAAATGATGGCTGATCATCTTGCAGAGCAGTATCCGGATGTTCCTCATTTTATTTTGGGACATTCTATGGGATCTTTTATTACGCGCTGTCTTCTTCAAAAAGCCAGCAGTAAATTTGCAGGAGCGGTCATTACAGGAACCGGCGGACCTTTGCCGGGAATAGATTTATTAAGAGGTTATTTATCATTAGCCAATGCCATCGCTCCTCGTCATCGTACTTTTTTGAATTCTGTTTTTACGAATGTCAATAACAAGCATTTTAAAAGGGATCGAGATTTCAGTGATACAAGCTGGCTCAGCGTGAACTCTAAAAACAGGAAAAATTTTGAACAGGATGAACTCTGTGGAATTCCGTTTACCCATAATGCTTTTTATACCCTGTTTACCATTTACAAAAAGGCTACCGCAAGAAACTGGGCGGCTTCTATCTCCAGGTCCTTCCCTTTGCTATTCGTAAGCGGGCAGAATGATCCGATCGGTGATTTTGGAAAAGGAGTGATGCAGACGGTCAACAACTTAAAAGCAGACGGTTTTCAAAATGTAGAGGCAAAGATATATCCTGATATGCGACATGAGATTTTGAATGAAGAAATACGGGAAGAAGTACTGAAGGAAATCTATAATTGGATTGTAGGGCTAGAAGATCGTACAGATTTATAAAATTAAAAAGCCATGAGAATCCATATTTTCGGGGCGTCAGGTTCCGGAGTTACCACTTTAGGGAAAGCATTGTCCGAGGAACTCCATATTGAATACTTAGACAGCGATGATTTTTTCTGGCTTAAGACCCATATGCCTTTTACGGAGAGACAAAGTCCTGAAATAAGGAATGCAATTGTTTCGGATCTACTTCATACTGCTGAAAGCTGGATTTTCGGAGGCTCAATCATTCATTGGGGTGAAAATGTTTTTCCTGCATTCGATCTGGTTATATTTCTCTATCTGCCTCCTAACTTAGATTGGAAAGGCTGAGAAAGAGAGAATATGAAAGGTATGGTGATGAAATTATAACTAATCCGGAAATGGCAAGAAAATTTCAAGAGTTCATGGAATGGGCTAAAGATTATGATCACAGTACCGGCATTGCCAACAGAACTTTAAAAGCCCACCTTGAATGGCTGTCTGCTATGAATACCCCTTTGATAGAGCTTTCAGGAGATTATGAGCTATACCAAAAAACAGATATGATTCTGAGTAAAATAAAGCAGGCGAATTACAGGTAAAATAGCCCGTCTTTGGAATAATTAACGTTTGCCCACTATTCATTGAGATCGCTTTCGCCATAAAATCATAGGATCTTGGAAGAGCAGCCTGTTTAGAAAAAATAATTTTCAAATAGCAAAGTCCTGGAAATTGATATCCAGGACTTATTTTTATAAGTTTTGGCTAAAGCCGGCGGAACGTTGCCTTATGTTAAAAACGGGCTAAAGCCCGTTCCCAATGAATACCTTGCACATTATACAAAATCTGTGAAAAGCCGGTTTCACCTGCTAGTTTAGGATCACTTCCCGGTCAATACCAATCTCTTCCAGAAAAACTTCATCATGGGAAACAACAACCAGAGTCCCGTGGTAATCTTTAATCGAATTTGTTAAAATTTCGACATTCTGCAGATCCAGATTATTCGTAGGTTCATCAAGGATCATCATATCGGGCGCTGTACTGCTGATGGACAGTCCGCACAGAAGTAGCCTCAACCGTTCTCCCCCACTTAATACTCCACATTTTTTATCCCATGTTTCCTTACCGAACAAAAACCTTGACAGGAATGTTTTCACCTCGGATTCCTGTAATGCACGGTCGTTAAACTGTTGAACAAAACCATAAATACTTGAGTCATGGTCGATCAGGGAGTATTCCTGGTCAATATAAATGCTGCTAAAATCCGTCGTGATCACCTTTCCAACAGAAGGTTCAAGTTTTCCGAGTAAAAGCCTGATCAGTGTTGTTTTTCCCGATCCGTTTGACCCCTTTAATGAGATTCTGTCTCCGCTTCTCATCTCAACACTCAAATTTTCTTTCCAAAGCGCTGCTTCGCCGTAGTTGAAATTCACATTTTCTGCGCTGATTAAAATTTTACCTGAATGTAATTTGGAATCACTGAAGCTGACTTTCATTTGGTCAGAATTCTTTAATGAGGAGCGTAAGTCCCGCAGATCTCCTGAAATCCCGCCTATCTTCTCCGTGTGAACACTTTTCAGTTTGGAAGTATTTTTCTCTGCATTATTCTTAAGGGTATTCATCATAATTCTGGCCACCCCTGATTTTTCCTGCTTCTGCTTTCCTCTTGCATCCAGTTTCTGTTTGCGCTCTAAGGTTTCCCGTTCTTTCTCCTTTGCTTTTTTCAAAGCCCGTTCCTTCGCATGAATATCATTGTGGAGAGCTTCTTCTTCAATTTCTTTTTGCAACGCATAAAAATCATAATTCCCACCATACGCCGCAATTCCCTGGTTGCTTAATTCAAAAATAATGTCGACAAGATTCAGCAAAGCTCTGTCATGACTGACAATAACTACAGTAGCGTTTGTTTTATCAATCAGGTCATATAACAATTTTCGACCCTCCAGGTCAAGATGGTTCGTAGGTTCATCCAATATGACAATATCCGGTTGATTGATTTGAATTCCGGCCAGGAATACTTTGGTCTTTTGTCCTCCGCTTAACCCCTCAAGGGTCTTATTTAATTCATAATCCTGAAGTCCCCAGTACTGTAAGGCATGCTGACACCGTTCTTCAATATCCCAGTCATCATTCAGAATTTCAAAGTACTTTTCATCAACTTCTCCTTCCGTTATTTTCTGAAGAGCATGTAGCTTTTGATCAATTTTCAGGCATTCAGCAATGGTATGGTGATTATAATTACCGAACATTTGGGGCACATAAAAAATCTCACCCTGAATAGCTGCATTTCCGCTCAGCGGCTGTATTTCTTTAGCCATTATTTTCAGCAAGGTAGATTTCCCCATGCCGTTGCTCCCCACTAAAGCAGATTTGGTGTGGGCCTGTATTGATAAATTGGTATGATTAAATAGCAGATCGCCTCCCGGAAACCCAAAGGATATATTTTGTAGTAAAATCACGATTTCTTTCTTAAAAATAGTTAAACATCAGTAACACTCCGGTTACCGTTTGATCAAATCTGAAAGAAATTATATCCTACATGCCTGTATTTTTGGGTTTTGAAAGGACAAATATAATATAAAACCCGGATTAAACACAAAAAGATTTTATTCAAAAATCAAAAATCCGTAACTTTGCCAACTACTAAAAATTTTTATGGAAAGCATTAAAGTTCACGACAAAACTTTCGTTCCTTATTTAGAGGACGCCGAAATTCAGGAAATTGTAAAAAAGACAGCATTAAGAATTTATGAAGATTATAAGGATGAAGTTCCTGTTTTCATTGGCGTTTTGAACGGAGTGATCATGTTCTTCTCAGATCTATTAAAGTATTATCCAGGTGAATGCGAAATTGCTTTCATTCAAATGAGTTCTTATGTAGGAACTGAATCTACAGGAATCGTTTATCAGAAAATGGAGTTGACTAAAGATGTAAAAGACCGTCATATCATCCTTGTGGAAGATATTGTTGATACCGGGAATACGGTGGAAAGTCTTTTCAAATATTTCAAGGAAACACAGCGTCCAAAATCTGTAAAACTGGCCAGTTTCTTACTGAAACCGGAGATTTATAAGAAAGATTTCAAGCTGGATTATATCGGAAAGGAAATCCCGAATAAATTCGTTCTTGGTTATGGACTGGATTATGATGAGCTGGGAAGGAACCTTCGCAATTTATATCAGCTGGAAGACGGACAAATCAACCATTAAACGCTGTTGGCTATTAGCTGATAGCTTTTAGCTTAAAAAATTAAAATAAAGAAATAAATTTAATAATAACTAAAAAAAGCTGAAAGCAAAAAGAGCAACCCGCCAAAAGCGAAGAGCCAAAAGCAAAATGCCATTTGCCAAAAGCGAATCAAAATTATGATAAACATTGTTCTGTTCGGCCCTCCAGGAAGTGGAAAAGGAACACAGGCTCAAAACCTAATCGAGAAATTCAATTTAAAGCAAGTTTCAACAGGTGATCTTTTCAGATACAATATGAAAAATGACACTGAACTTGGGAAACTGGCCAAGTCTTATATCGATAAGGGAGAATTGGTTCCGGATCAGGTAACAACAGATATGCTGATCGATGAGATCAGAAAACCTACCGATACCAATGGTTTTATTTTTGATGGTTATCCAAGAACAACTGCTCAGACAGAGGCATTGGAAAAAATCGTTAAAGAAGAATTAAATGATGAGATCGATATCTGCCTTGCCTTGGTGGTAGAAGATAAAATTTTGGTTGAAAGACTTTTGAAAAGAGGAGAGACCAGCGGCAGATCTGATGACAGCAATGTAGAGATCATCGAAAACAGAATTAAAGAATATTATGCTAAAACAGCAGAAGTAGCCGAACTTTATAAGCAGCAGGGAAAATATGTAGAGGTAAACGGCGTAGGAGAAATTGATGAGATTTCACAAAAACTTTTTGCTGAAGTAGAGAAAATTAAATAATCGAGATTCAGGATACGGGATACATTTTCTTCCGTACTTGCCACTCGCAACACAAACTATATGTCTAACTTTGTAGATTACGTAAAGATTCATTGTAAAAGCGGACACGGAGGTGCAGGTTCTGCCCATCTCCGCCGTGAAAAATATATTCCTAAAGGAGGTCCGGACGGAGGCGACGGAGGTCGTGGAGGCCATATCATCATGAAAGGAAATGGCAATGAATGGACTTTACTTCCCCTTCGATACACCCGTCACGTAAAAGCGGAACGTGGTGAAAACGGAGGAAAAAACCAGTTAACCGGTGCTTTCGGAGCTGATGTTTATATTGAAGTTCCGATTGGAACGATTGCTAAAAATGAAGAAGGCGAAATTATCGGTGAAATTTTAGAAGACGGGCAGGAAATCATCCTGATGCACGGTGGAAAAGGAGGTTTAGGAAATGAGCATTTCAAATCTTCAACAAACCAGACCCCGAGATATGCACAGCCAGGTCTCCCGGGTGAGGAAGGCTATATCGTTTTCGAGCTTAAAATTTTAGCTGATGTAGGGCTGGTTGGATTCCCAAATGCTGGAAAATCTACACTCTTATCATCCGTTTCTGCAGCAAAACCTAAAATTGCAGACTATGCTTTTACAACATTGACCCCCAATCTTGGTATTGTAGATTACAGAAATTACAAATCATTTGTAATGGCTGATATTCCGGGGATCATTGAAGGGGCAGCAGAAGGGAAAGGATTAGGACACAGATTCCTTAGACATATTGAAAGAAATTCGATCCTGCTATTCTTAATCCCTGCGGATTCTGAAGATCATTATCAGGAGTTTAAGATCCTGGAAAATGAGCTGGTAGAATACAATCCTGAGCTTTTAGACAAAGATTTCATTATCTCTGTTTCAAAGTCCGATCTTTTGGATGATGAACTGAAAAAAGAAATTGCAGCAGAATTCCCTGAAAATAAACAGCCATTGTTCTTCTCTGGTGTTACGGGTGAAGGTCTTGTAGAGCTGAAAGATGCGATCTGGAAACACCTTCATGGATAAAACAATAGTTTTTACTTTTCATACAGTAAAGATTATATTCAAAATAGACAACCCCGGAATATTTCCCGGGGTTGTTTATTTTGAAGAGCCCAATCCGGAGATCAGCAAATCTTCTTTGGAACAATTATTGAGTGAGTCTCTGAAAATATAAGCTATGAAATATGTATTAGGTCTTTGTGCATTTCTATTCCTGTTCTCCTGCACTTCTCAGAAAGTACAGTCAAAATATTCTACCATTGAATATGAAGCAACGCCCTGTTTTGGATTCTGCCCTGTTTTTAAAATAACGATTCATCCGGATAGAACGGCTGTTTTTGAAGCGGAACATTTTAATTTTAATGACCGTCCTTCAAAAGATGAATTTTCTAAACCGCGTGAAGGGACCTTCAAAGGAACGATCAGGGAAGCGGATTACAACAAATTAGTCAGTTTACTGGATGGTTTAGACGTAAAAAATCTAAATGAGAAATACGGTAAAAAAAATATTACAGACCTTTCCACTTCCTATTTAAGAATAAACTTCGCTGACGGAACCTCAAAAAATATAGAGGACTATGGAAAACATGGAAGCGAAAAGCTTTCGGAAGTCTATCATTTTTTTGAAAATCTGAGAAAAAATCAAGAATGGACTAAGGTAAAATAGTTTCATTTAACAATATTTAAATTATTTTTGCAGTCATAATTCCTTCGTTTGGGAGGAATTGTTTTTTTATAAAAACTGTAATCATTATAACTAAAAAATAAAAATGAAGAAGAACATTTTATTTGCCTTGTTATGGGCTGTACCTGTTTTTGTCTCTGCACAAAATTCATCCATGAGTTTTGGAGTAAAAGGAGGATATTCCTTATCCAGTATGAAATTTTTTAATACTCAGCTAGATCCAAAATCTTATTTCTATGCAGGTATTTTGGCCGAGCAGCCTTTATCCTCTACATTCGGTTTACAGGCTGAAGTATTATATACACAACTGGGAGGGAGAGAAACATATTCCGGGGCTCAATTGGTAGGCAATGAAATTGTAAGTGTAAATGATATGGAGTTTGATTATAAACTTAATCAGATCCAGGTACCTATTTCTGTAAAATATTATTTTATTCCTAATTTTTCTGCTTCTGCGGGGATGAACTTAGGATTTAATATATCATCCAAAATAAAAACAAATACTCTTTTTGGTGAGGTTAGCAGCAACAATTCAGACGGTATAAAAACATTGAACGTCTTTCCTTTCCTGGGTGCAGAATACAAGATTAATCAGAATTTTTTTGTGGATGCCCGATACCATTTCAATTTCTTTGAAATCAACAAAGATAATGCGGTGCCCACTAAAATTGGTTTCTTACACGCTGGTGTAGGATATAGATTTAAATAACCTACTTTGGTACCATCTAATTTTAAATAGAGCTGTCTGTCCTGATCCGGACGCCTATTCTTTTTAAGTTTAATCTGCACCTGATCCTTTCGTGTCCTATACAAGAGTCATTAAAAACAAATAATTCTTAAAAATATTTAGATTACCTTTGCAAAATGTAATTCTTTCAGACAGAGGGAATTTTTATTTAAAATTTTAAAATAATTCATTTGAATTTTACAGACTTACAATTAATAGAACCTATTGCAAAAGCAATCCAGGAACAAGGGTATACGAATCCTACCCCTATTCAGGAAAGATCTATTCCTGAAATTTTAGAAGGCAGAGACTTTTTAGGCTGTGCCCAGACCGGAACAGGGAAAACAGCAGCCTTTTCTATTCCTATCCTACAGAATTTATCAAAAAATAAAATTTCTAACAACCATATTAAGGCATTAATTCTTACTCCTACGAGAGAATTGGCTATCCAAATTGAAGAAAACATCAATGCCTACGGTAAATATCTTCCCTTAAAACAGCTTGTGATCTTTGGAGGAGTAAAACAGGGAAATCAGGAAGCTGCATTGAAAAGAGGGGTTGACATTCTGGTGGCTACACCGGGAAGACTTCTTGATTTTATTGCTCAGGGGATTATCAGCCTGAAGAATCTTGAAATTTTCGTTCTTGATGAGGCTGACAGAATGCTGGATATGGGTTTTGTACATGACGTTAAAAGAATCATTAAGCTTCTTCCTCAAAGAAGACAGACTTTATTCTTTTCTGCCACCATGCCCGGTGAAATCCAGAAACTGGCCAATTCTATCCTGAATAATCCTGTAAAGGTAGAAGTGACCCCGGTTTCTTCTACAGCAGACACCATCAAACAATCGGTTTATTTTGTAGAAAAAGAAAACAAGCTGAACCTATTGTCCCATATTCTTAAAAATGACATTGCAGATTCTGTATTGGTCTTTTCAAGAACAAAACATGGTGCCGACAAGATTGCAAGAAAGCTTCAAAAAGACAATATCTCTGCCGAAGCCATTCATGGTAATAAATCTCAGAACGCAAGACAGAATGCGCTGAATAATTTCAAATCAGGAAAAACAAGAGTGCTTGTCGCAACCGATATTGCTGCAAGAGGGATTGATATCGATGAATTAAAATTTGTTATCAATTTTGAGCTTTCTGATGTGTCTGAAACATACGTACACAGAATCGGAAGAACGGGAAGAGCCGGTGCTGAAGGAAATTCAATATCTTTTGTTGACGGTCTTGATCTTCTTAATCTGAAGAATACGGAAAAGCTGATCGGAAAGAAGATTCCTGTTGTAAAAAACCATCCGTTCCATACTGATGATCTGGTCGCCCAGAAAAGAGATTCCAATAATAAACCGGTATCTGCAGGATCGGAAAAACAAGGTCCAAAACCATCAAGAGGACCTAAAAACAATAATAAACCTGCTGCTTCCGTAGGGTTTAAAAAACCAAAAAATAAAAATTTCACCAGAAAAAAATAAAAAAAAGTCCTTTTGCAAGGACTTTTTTTATTCATTATCATTGTTAAAAAGTACTGTCTTTTGCAACGCACTTATTATTTCAAAACTTCAAAGATGTTTTTTGCGTTTTCTGTAGTTATTCTATCAATCTCTGAGAAATCTTTTCCATAAATATCAACCAGTTTTCCTGCTATCAGGTCAAGATATGAACTTTCATTCCGTTTTCCTCTGTGCGGAACCGGTGCCAGATAGGGAGAATCTGTTTCCAGGACAATTTTATCCAAAGGAATTTCGTTCAGGAACTGATCTATTTTCCCGTTTTTGAAAGTTACGACTCCACCGATCCCCAAAATAAAGTTAAGGTCTATAGCCTGCCGGGCCTGTTCCAGATTACCGGAAAAACAATGGAAAATTCCCCGAAGTTTAGGATGTTTTTTTCTTTCCAGAACCTCAAATGTTTCTTCAAAACTTTCTCTGGTATGAATCACAATAGGAAGGTCTTTTTCTATCGCCCAGTCGATCTGCTGCTCAAAAGCCTTCACCTGGATGTCCAATGTGCTTTTATCCCAGTAAAGATCAATTCCTATCTCCCCTATCGCCGGAAAATGTCTCTGATCAAGATAATTTTTAACGATTTCCAGCTCTTTTTCCCAGGATTCCGGCTTTACATAGCAAGGGTGTAAGCCCATCATGGAAAAAATCTGTCCCGTATATTCAGTTTCCAGCTGCAGCATTTTTTCATGGGATTCAGAATCAATAGCCGGAAGATAGAATTCTGTAATTCCTTTATCTAAAGCTCTCTGAATCGCTTCTTTTCTATCTTCATCAAATTCTTCCGCATATAAATGTGTATGTGTATCAATCATTTTTTATCATTTTAACAGATCTTCATAAGGGTTTTTCAAATTCATTACCATCCCGAACGCGGGTTCAGTCTTTATTCCCTGTCTCTTCAGTTCTATTATTTTATTTTTAAATTCTTCTCCTTTTTCCTGCAGTATGTTGTATTCAGCAATCATATGCCTGTAGGCGTTTTGCTCCTGAGTAGGTGTATTCTGTCCAAAAACCTCAACAGGAAATTCTTCCAGCATAAAGTTCAGCACAACACTTTTTTTCCCGTTTACAATGATATTTTCAACGGTTACTTCAGTATCAGCCGGTATTAATCCAGCGAATGTTATCTCTTCCAAAAAGTCTTCTTCCCATCTCAGATCTACCTCACAGATGATATCCAGATCGCTGCCTTCTACATCAATCTCAATAGGAATTGTTCCTGCCAGGATAGGAGAATAAGGTTTTAATTTTTCTAAAACCTTATAGGTCGTAAGTACTTCATATGCTCTTCTCTGCCTTTCATTGCCTTCTTTCAGATAGTCAATCCTGGTAAAATCAATCATTTCGGGAATATTGCATGTTTCACTTTCCTGCGCTGGATCTCAATTCTTTGATCCAGTTTTTCCTTAAACTCGATAAATTTAGGATCTTTTTTATCGTTGGTCTTATGTTCTAAAGCTTTTATAATTTTAAAATTTTCTTTAATGAAATCTTTTGTTTCATCTGAAAAATAAGAATCTCCAAACTTTTCAAAAATATAATTTACGGCTTGAGTACTGGGATGAATCATATCTTCTTTGTAAAAGCGATAATCCCTGAGGTCATCCATTAAGATTTCATACACCGGAAGATAATGGCAATTTTCAAATAGGGTTATAGATTCATGAATGGCTGTAATCAACTTGGATTTGCTCAGCTGATTTTCAACCATACCGTCTTTAGTGTGTCTTACGGGAGAAACTGTAAATAAAATCTGTACCCCTTCTTTACAGATGTCTTTAAGATCCAGGATCATGTTATAAATAGAATGGGTCAGCTCCTGATGGGAAAGCAGTCTTTTTTCGAAAAACTTCTGTGGGATCTTATGACAGTTGGCTACCAGTTTTTTCTTGGGAAGGAACTCATAAATAAATGAGCTTCCATAGGTAACAATAACCCAGTCTGCTTCCTGAAGAAAAGCATTTCCTTCTTCAATGGCACTATTGATCTTATCCAGTGTCTGATGAATATATCTGGTATCAAAACTCGTATGATGATCCAGTGAGATATATTCTTCATTATAGGTGATCAGATCTTCTTCTTCGTAAAATGCTGAATCATGAAGGATTTTCACCTCATTATGAATCGAAAGGGGATTGAAAATGGTACCAAAAGGGTTGTTGAGCGTCTGAATCTGTCCCTGCTGCAGCAAATCAGTCATCTCAGAAGCAAAGCATGAGCCTATTGAAAATACTTTATCCTCAATTTCAATCTTCTTTTCTGATTTTTTTATGTCAACTTCGGTTCTGAATTTCATTGTACAGTATCAGGTTGCAGGAAAGTAGGTTGCAGGTCAATTGCTGCCACCTGCCACCTACCATCTGCTGCCTATATTTAACTTTCTCTTCTCAGCAAATAATTTGCCAGTTCGATAAACGGTTTTTTCTTTTCCTCCGGGATATCAATTTTCTGAAGGTAGCTCTGCCCTATTTCATTATGTTTTTCAATAAGACGAAGGGCTTTCTCATCTACTTTTGTTCTTCTAAAAATCTTTTCAACACCATATACTTTATCAATATTTTCGGTCTTTTTTGAATACCAATAATCCAGTTCTTTTCTTTCTTCATCTGTCGCATGCTCTCTTGCCAGCAGGTAGAGAACAGTCTTTTTATTTTCGTAGATATCTCCGGCATGTTTTTTTCCAAACTGTGCCTGATCTCCGAAAACATCGAGATAATCATCCATAATTTGGAAAGCAATTCCGATATGTTTTCCAAAATTGAAAATAGCTTTGGCGTCTTTAAAATCGGCTCTTGCAATCAGGGCTCCGATCTCAAAAGAAGAAGCGCTCAGCACTCCGGTTTTATAGGTAATCATTCGGATATAGTCATCAAAAGTAACGTTCTCCTGAGTTTCAAAGTTAATATCATACTGCTGTCCTTCGCATAATAAAAGCCCGGTATGAGTAAAGATTCTGATACAGGCTTTAAAAATTTCAGGTTCAAGATCTTCAAAAAATTTATAGGCTTTAAGCATCAGTCCGTCTCCGGAAAGAATTCCCACATTAATCCCATGTAGAGTATGGATGGTAGGTTTGTTTCTTCTTAAAGGCGCTTCATCCATAATATCATCATGGATCAGGGTGAAATTATGGAAAAATTCTATAGCCAATGCCGGCTTTATAGCCTGCTTAAGGTCTCCTCCAAACAGATCACATGCCATCAGTACCATAATGGGACGAAGACGTTTTCCACCATGGGAAATAATATAATTCATCGGATCATATAATTCCGTGGGTTTATCTTTAAAAGTATATTTTTCAATGGCGTCACCAACGAGCTGCTGATATCTGTCTAAAAATTCCATAAATTCTTATAATTTGAACAAAAATACGATTTTTCAAGGCTCTATAAAACAAAAATCCCCACCGTTTGATGAAGATTTTGAGGATCGCTGATGATATTTTTTTACGCTTTATATATCTCATTCTAAATTAATTACTTATAAAAAGAATAACACCAAAATTCTAAATAGTATTTTCTGCAGTACATTTTTTTCATATTAAGTCATAAAATATTTCATAACTGGAACGTCCATAAGAGATTATTACTGTAAAGTATTTGTAAAAATCTTGTCCTGATAGATAAAACAATTAAATAAAGATACTTCAAAAACAGATATCTTTATTTCTACTATTCCAAAAAATTATTAAATTTTTTTTATTTCCTTCAATCCTCTTTCTATATTCAGGAGTGTTAATTTTACCTTGAGAAGGGTCATCCATATATTCTTTACGTTTTGCTAAGTATTGATTTTTTGTGATTAATAATCCTTTTTTATATTCTATCGGTACATGTATTTTGGTTATCGAAAGAAGTTCAAAATTAAAGAACTTATTTTCATCATAAACTTTCAGAACTAATCCTGGCAGACCTTTAAATTTATAAGGTCCATCATTAATTGGTATTTCATAAGTAAACCATGCTATATACATTCTTTTACCAGCTTTGCCGGTAGCTTTTTTACATTTATATCCTTGAATATCTTCATTAATCGATTTGCTCAATTTTCCAATTAATACCCTCTACATAGAAAGTATAATAATCTTTCCCCAAATGGTTTGATATATAGATGGAATCATTATCCTTATAGATGGAATGTCTCACCTTAGATTGTGGTAATTTTCCCGGCTCTACAATGCTTCCTGTCTTTATTGCTGCATCTATTTGTTTCTTAAAACCATCCGAAAACTTTTATCATTTTGACTGTAATATATAGACTTTTTACCGTTACAAGCAATATCATTGGTTCTGAAATGACGCTGTTTTATCCAAAGTATCCGCTATATATGAAAAGTATAATTATAACTATCCAATATAGAAATATCTTTTTACCTGTTTTGAAACTTGACTTTTTACAAAAAAATAAAACCAAAATTCAAAAATATATAGTAAAATTTTTTTCATATTTAAAAATTACAGCTATTTAAAAGATTTCTTAAAACTACATTTTCACATATTTTAAAACTTAATATTAAGTCGGAGGATTTTCATAGCTGGAACGTCCACAATCTTGTTTATTATACATCTCCCATTCATTCTTTAAACAATCATACTATGTCAAATTCAGTATCAAAAATAGTCTGATGGGTAGTTCCACAAATAGTTTTTAATGTTATTAAATAACGCGTAAATACAATCTTTTGTTCTCTTTTTTCATTGGTAGAATTAGAATTGTTAGATAGGCTTTCCTTTGCACTGACAAATCCAGCAAATATAAATGCTGAAAGAAAGAATAATTTTTTCATTTTAATTTGTGATTTTGAATGAATACTATTTTTTATACATGAAAAGAATTTCGCGAAAGCTTTTCCCGAATGTACAAAACAATTAAAACATAAAACAATACGTATCAACACAATACGAAACTCATTCTAAACAAAATACAAATACATTAATCACAATAACGGGTATTAATATTTCAATGTTTTTTTTAAACGAAACCTAATAGCAGAAGGTGTTAAAAAACAAAAAAACTTTGCCCTGACGGACAAAGTTTGTATGATAATTTATAATTTTTATCTTAGAATAAGAACGTTACGATAAGATAAGTGATTCCTGCTACAATCGCTGAAATCGGAATGGTTAGTACCCAAGCCCAAAGTAAGCTTACCGTAATTCCCCATCTTACTGCAGAGATTCTTTTTGTTAATCCTACTCCAATAATAGATCCTGTGATCGTGTGTGTAGTAGATACAGGAATACCGAAGTGGTCTGTGATGAATAAAGTAATCGCACCTGCTGTTTCTGCACTTACTCCTTCTAATGAAGTTACTTTCGTAATCTTGGTCCCCATAGTTTTGATGATCTTCCAGCCACCGCTCATAGTACCTAAACCGATTGCCAAGAAAGAAACCAAAGGAACCCAAAGGTAATGCTGGGCAAAATAATCGAAACGTCCCGCAGCAGGAATATCCAGATACACCGGATCATGCAGCATTTCAACGTGGTAGTAGATAAGAGCTGCACCAATGATCCCCATTACTTTCTGAGCATCATTCAATCCGTGTCCTAAGCTGAATAAGGCTGAAGAAGCCAACTGTAATCTTTTGAAAGACTGGTCTGCCTTGTGGGGATTTGATCTTTTATAAAGGTGTACGATAATCAGAGTAATAATGATGGAGATAATCATCCCTATAATCGGTGCCATAAAAATGAACAGGAAGATAGGAATAACTTTATCAAATTTCACTACACTTTGATGGGTTACCTGGTTGAAAGCTTCTTTAGCTGTTTCCCAGAAACCCAGATTGGGCTGGGCTGCTGCCACATCATGATAATCCAGCATAAACGCATGCATTAATGCTGCTCCTAAAAACCCTCCGATCAATGTATGTGATGATGAAGAAGGAATTCCGAACCACCATGTCAGCAGGTTCCAGGCAATTGCTGCTACAAGGCCGGAAAATATAACTTCAAGTGTAATAAAATTCTCATTAACTGTTTTGGCAATTGTATTACCAATTTTGAATTCTCCAATGATATAAGCAGCAATAAAAAATGCTGCAAAGTTCCAAAGTGCTGCCCATAGTACAGCCTGGAATGGAGTTAAAACTTTTGTAGAAACGATAGTTGCAATTGAGTTGGCTGCATCATGAAAACCATTGATATAATCGAAGATTAGCGCCAGCGCAATAATAATTATCAGTAAAACCGGAAATTCCATTTGTTACGATGTATTGTTTAAGCGTATTTAATCATGATGTTCTCAATCGTGTTGGCAACATCCTCTGCTTTATCAGTTACTACTTCAAGATAGTTAAGAACAGATGAAACTTTAATGATATTGATTGCATCGTTTGTTTCAAATAATTCTACCATTGAATTGGAAAGCAAGTCATCTGCAATGTTTTCAATAGAGTTTACTTTGATACACGCTTCTTTTACCTGCTCCATATTTTTGAACCCTTTAAGGTTTTTCATTGCATTCTGAATTTCAAGACATGCTTTGTGGATCAATAAAGAGAAGTCTGAATACGCCTTCATCTCAGGTGATTTGTACAGGAAAATATATTTTGTGGAAGCGTAGATATAATCAGCGATATCATCCAGTCCTGTTGCCAATGTGTGGATATCCTCACGGTCAAAAGGTGTAATGAAGTTTTTACCCAATTCTACGAAAATTTCGTGAGTAAGTTCATCATTCTTGTGTTCGAAGTCACTCATTTTCTTCAGCATTGAATCGTCATTAAGATCGAAATCCTTGATTCCTGTGTTGAAATCTTCAGACATTGCAACTAGATTTTCAGTTACTTTTTCGAAAAGTACAAAGAAGATTTTATCTTTTGGTTGAAAAGCGTGGAAAATATTACCAATTCCCATTTTTTAGTATTTATAATTCGTGTGCAAATTTCCTAAAAAAGGATTGCACGTGAAACTATATGACATTAAGTTTTGTTAACATTCGCTTAACAGCTGATTATCAAATAAAAAAACCGGCATTAAAGCCGGTTTTGTATAGTAATTGATGAGATTTAGTTTGCTACTTCAGCTCTCATATCTTTTCCTTTGAACTTCATGGATTGAATATTGCTCAAGACATTGTCTTTAAACGATTTTTCAACTTCGAAGAAAGAGAATTTCTCTAAGATTTCGATATCTCCGATTTCAGCTCTTTTCTTGCTTTTTCCATCACCAGTAGCTTTATTGATAATATCTAAAACATCAAGCTTCTTCAAGTGGTCTTTTTTTCCAAGATTAAAGAAGAACCTTACCATGCTCTCATCTTTTCTTCTTGGCTTTCCACCACGATCTCTGTCTCTTCCGCGATCTCCTCTGCTGTCTCTGCTATCTCTGTCACGACCACGCTCTCTGTCTCTATCACGACCACGGTCTCTTCTTGAGTAATCATCATCTCTGCTGCTGAATTTCTGCTCAGCAAGATCGTGTTTATCTTTGTAATATAAAGCAAGATCCTTCAATTGGAACTGCAGCAACTGGTGCACCAATTCTTCTTTTGTAAAATTGCTTAGATCCGGGATTAAGCTATCATCAAATTCGAATAAATCTTCGTGTTCTGTCAATAGTTTTTCGAAGACTCCGCCTACCTGAGCTTTGATGATCTGCTCACCTGTAGGAATGAATTTTTCGTTGATTTCAATTTTTGTAGCGGATTTGATCTGCTTTAGTTTTCTGCTTTCTTCAGGCTTGATTAAAGCCATAGAGATACCGTCTTTTCCAGCTCTACCGGTTCTTCCGCTTCTGTGAACGAATACTTCCGGATCATCAGGTAAAGAGAAATGAATAACGTGAGTCAGAGAGTTTACATCCAATCCTCTTGCTGCAACGTCTGTTGCGACAAGAATATCAATATTTTTCAATCTGAATTTCTTCATTACCGTATCTCTCTGCGCCTGGGAAAGATCCCCGTGAAGGGCATCGGCTGCATAACCGTTCTGCATCAGGAAATCTGCAACTTCCTGAGTTTCCATTCTCGTTCTACAGAAGATAATGGAATACTGGTTAGGATTGGCATCGATCAGTCTCTTCAACGCTTCTTTTTTCTGACGGTACCCTACTACATAGTATTCGTGAGTAATGTTCTTTTTCACTTCGTTGATAGAACCTACTGAAATACGGTGTGGTTTGGTAAGGTAATTTTTGGAAATCCTTTCCACTTCTTTATTCATCGTAGCCGAGAATAAGAAAGTTTGTTTAGTTTCCGGGGTTTCGCTTAGAATGGTTTCCAATTCGTCTTTGAATCCCATAGAAAGCATTTCATCAGCTTCGTCTAATACCAGCCAATGAATCGCAGAAAAGTCAAGTGCTTTTCTGTTGATAAGATCAATTACTCTTCCTGGAGTCCCCACAATAATCTGTGGCTTATCCTTCAAAGATCTCATCTGATCTACAATACTACTTCCACCATAAACTGCAGTAGTTTTGATGTCTTTCATGTACTTAGAGTAATTCTTTATGTCCTTCGAAATCTGAAGACATAATTCCCGTGTCGGACAAAGCACCAATAATTGGATTTTGCGACTCGTATCGTCAATCATATCCAAAATCGGAAGCGAAAACGCTGCTGTCTTGCCTGTCCCTGTTTGCGCAAGTGCGATCAAATCGCGAATATCTGAAAGAATAAAAGGGATAGTCTGTTTTTGGATTTCTGTTGGGCTTTCGTAGCCCAGTTCGCCAATTGCCTTAAGGATATCAGGACTTAAATTGGTTTCCGTAAATAAATTCATTAACTATTTTAAAATTTTTGCAAAGATACAATAAATATTTGACTTGTTTTTGAATAAAGTTTTAAATATACAAACTTAAATTCAGAATCTTTTAATATATCTTTAATTTTTTGAAAATTAAATGCAAAAAAAAAGCTTTAGGTTAAATACTTGTTAAACATTATTTTTTTTTATTAAATTGGATTAATTTTTTCTGGGTTATTGATGAATTTTCAAAAATAAAACCATGGAACGTAAATTTTTATTTTTGATATTCTCATGCATCGCCTTTGAAATATTTACCCAAAACCCCAGTTACCCCGTCAGCTGGACCCTGGAAAATTGTATTGAATACGCAAAGGAAAATAATATTTCCATCAATTCATTACGGTTTTCAAAAAATGCTGCAGAACAGGATCTTCTTCAGGCAAAAGAGCCCCAATATCCTAATCTGAACGGAACGATATCCCGCGGACTTTTGGCGTTACACGGGAGTAACGGCCTTCAACTCAACAGCGCCCAGTCCCAAAGTATAGGGCTAAACTCTTCCATGACACTTACAGCAGCATAAACTGACCCTGGAGGAAAGCAATGATGATTTCAGTGTAAGAACACAGGCCGAGCTTATTTCCACCACGAATCTATCAGCCAGCTTCTCTTATCAGCAGTAGCCAGGTGTATTCTTCTGATATTACCGGCATTGAAGGCGTCCAAACTTGATCCTATCGAAGCATTGAGATATGAGTAGTTTTATGTACATTTGGGTTGCGGAGTGCGAAGTGCCGGCAACCAGCAAATCTACCCAACCATAAAACACCAGATAAAATTATGCCCCCTATTTCTTCCAAAACATTTGAATTTCTAAAAAAATTAACCAAAAACAATAACCGTGAGTGGTTTAACGAGAATAAGGATCTTTACACAGAAGCCCAGGGAAATGTCATTCTGTTCCTCGAAGATCTCATTAAGGAAATGGCGGAATTTGATAAGGAGCTGGCTAAAATAGATGCTAAAAAGGCTCTTTTCAGAATTTATCGGGACACCCGGTTTTCAAAAGATAAAACTCCCTATAAAACTAATTTCGGAGCTTCACTGGGCATGGGTAAAGGAAGCCAGAAAGGAGGCTACTATCTTCATCTTGAACCTGGCAAATCATTCTTAGCAGGAGGAATCTATATGCCTGAATCTTCTGTTCTGAAAGAAGTCCGGAAAGAGATTTCATTGTATGGAGAAGATTTTCTCAAGATCCTAAACAATAAAGATTTTAAAAAATATTTTACGGAACTGGACCCGGAAGACAAGCTGAAAAAAGTTCCTCAGGGCTTTGAAAAAGATGACCCGATGGCAGAATACCTTAAGCTTAAAAATTTTATCGTATTGTATCGCCTGAAAGACGAAGACGTTTTAGATCAAAATGCGGTTAAAAATATGGCAAAGGTCTTTACCCTGATGAAGCCTTTCAATGATTTTCTGAATGCCCCGTTTTTGCAGATATAAAAGGAATATCTACAACTTAAGCCTCTATTACAACAGTCCGATTGTTTTTCCGTAAAAATCTGTGTATGATTGATTTTTATGGAAAAACAAAACTTATCTTATTTGCTTATCAACTTAATTTTTCTAATCCTCTTGACCACCCGTTAAACTTCGTCAACCTGCTATATATCAGCGAAGGATCTTTTGATGATCAACGAAAACCTGTCAAAACTCATTTTTCCTATTAAAAGCCAATAAACACTATCAGCTGATTATCAGTTTATTATATTTAACATTTTTTAAGATAAGTTTTACATTTTTGCTTATCTTTGCTGTTCGTCAAAAAGCTAAGAATGTCTTTATACCAAAAAATTGCAGAAAAACTACAATATATAAGTCCGAATTTCTACAAAAAAAGATATTTTAAAAACTTAAACAGTCTTAACAAAGATAATTTTTCGGAACGTAATGTAGAGCCGGAACTGGTATGGATCAAGGAATATCTTCCTGAAAATGCTGTAATACTGGACATTGGTGCCAATGTGGGAACTTTCCTTTATCAGTTGGAAAAGAAACTGGATCCCGGGCATATCTATGCTTTTGAACCGAATAAAAAACTTTACCTGCGTCTGAAGAGACTGTTTCCTGCGATGAGGGTTCTCCCTTTGGCTCTTTCTGATGAGAACACGACGGCAGAGTTTAAAGTTCCCGTGATTAACGGAAAAGCAATCGCTTCCCGCGGAACCCTGAATACCTCTTACAAGGAAAAAGGAGAAGAAAAAAGCTATACTGAAAAAGTAAAGGTTATCAAACTGGACGAATGGGCAGCGACAGAGCAGATGGGCAGGCTTGATTTTATTAAGATCGATGTGGAGGGAAATGAAGTAAAAACCCTTTCCGGAGCTAAAGAAACCATCAGGCAGTTTCTTCCGACTTTAATGGTCGAAATGGAACAAAGACACCACGAAACACCGATATGGAATGAAATATCTGAAGTGAAAAGCTGGGGATATGAAGCTAAATATCTTAACAGAAACAGCTTCACATTAGAAACACTTACAGAAGACATTCTTTTACAAAATACAAACGACGAAAAAAATAAAACTCAGTATATCAACAATATTATTTTTATACCTAAAAAACCTTAAAACAACTTTATGAGCGTAGTAGCGAGACAAGGCTTCAAATATTCCATTATCGGTTATATTGGTTTTTTGCTGGGCACAGTCTCTGCAATATTCATTTTTCCGAATGATTTTGAATTTTACGGAAAGCTCCGCTATATTCTCCCTACTGCTGAAATGCTGGTTCCTTTTGTAGTATTGGGTATTTCTTATTCTAATGTAAAGTTTTTTCACACGGTGGAAAGAGATGGTAAAAAGCAGAATATGCTGTCATTATCGCTGCTTACTGTTTTTATCAACTTTCTCATTTTTACCGCAGTATTTTTTGTACTGCCTTATTTTTATCCGAAGTTCAGACATTCGGAGGCATGGAAAATCAAAGAAATGATTCTTCCTTTAATTTTAATTCTTTCCTTTTGTGCTATTTTCAATAAATACACCTCCAATTATAAAAGAATTGTAGTTTCCAATATTTTTGACAATCTATTTCCTAAAATAGCTAATCTGGGAGCTTTCTGTCTGTTTTATTATTTTGCTCTGTCTCAGAAGATTGCATTTGCTTTCTTTTTCGGGATATTTGCTTTAATGCTTTTCGGCTACATCTATTATACAAATAAACTTGAAAAAATTAACCTTGATTTCAATACCGATTATTTTAAGAAGAATAATCTGTGGAAAAATTTTTTCAACTACAGTTTCTTTGGTTTTTTAGGAACTTTTGGAAATTACCTGGCCATCAACAGCTTTATGATCGGGGAATTCATGGGAATGGAAGAGGTAGGAATCTATTCTGTTCTCTATGCTCTTATTTCATTGATTTCTATTCCCCAGCTGGGATTATTTAACATCTCCGCTCCTATCATCAACAAAACACTTGCGGATGGGGATATGGAAGAACTGGACAGATTTCACAAAAAAACATCTTTGTCATTATATTTTCTAGGGGCTGTATTGTTCTCATGCATTATGGTTGGATTTCCTTATCTGACTCAATTTATGCCGAAAAACGGCACCATGCTTAGAGAGTATGAACCTGTAGTTTGGATCTGGGGGTCTGCCGTTTTAATTGATCTGGCCACCGGATTCAACGGCAATATTATCTCTCTTTCAAAATATTACCGTTTTAACATCCTGGTCATGCTTTTACTAGCCGGATTAACCATCGGACTGAATTATTACTTCATCAAAAATACAGAGCTGAAGCTTATTGGAATTGCTTTATCCACAGCTATTTCCCTGACTGTTTACAATGTTATAAAAATCATCTTCAACTATATTGTCTTTAAAGTTTCTCCGCTGACCATCGAAATGATCTTTGTTTCAATCATCTGTACTCTGGCCATCACAGTAGCTATCGTTCTTCCTAATTTCAACAGCAATCTGATCAATCTTATGTATAAACCGGCAGTAGTTTTGGCCCTGATCTATGTGGGAAACCACTTTACCAGGATATTCCCGGTAGAGGATTACCTGAATATAAGATTTATTAAAAGTATTTTTAAGTTTAAATAAACCGGAGATTGGACCTGAGATCAAGTGTTGATCATAATAACTAAGCCTGTTTTTTCATCTGCTGGCCAACTCATTTAAGCTTACATTAGCTTGAATGATAAACATAAATAAGTCCCTTTTACCCATAAAAATAACCACTCCGAAAATGGAGCGGTTATCATAATACAAAACTTAAAATAATACATTTCTGTATTGAAGAGTCCTAACTATTATTGAACCGGAAGTTCCGGCGGTCTCATTTTATATTTATAGCTGGTAAGGGTTTTCAGAAAAGCCACGATATCAAAAACCTCATCATCTGTAAGATTCAGCTTTACAATCATTCCTGATTTATGCGGGAACTTCGGATCATTGACCTGGTCTGCCTTTGGGGTTTCCCTTCCCATTCCTGCGTTATACATCATCACGACATTGGCCAGTTCAGGAAAAAGACCGTTATGCATATAGGGTTTATTGTCTGTTACCTCTCTTAATGTCGGGGTCTTAAATTTACCGACATCTTCATTGTTCAGGGTCTCCTTATACCTTCCCAGGTCTTCATATTTTCTTCCATAGTAGGTAAGTCCCAGGTTATGAAACTTCTGATCTGAGAAATACGGAGTATTATGACAATTGATGCAATTTGCTTTGGTGCGGAACAAGTGCAGTCCATTGACTTCAGAATCAGTAAATTCACTTTTCTTACCTCCTATAAATTTATCAAAACGGGAAGATGGGCTTACCAATGTTCGTTCAAAAGTGGCAATCGCTTTGGAAATTCTGTCTTCCGTGACCTCTTTGGTTCCGAAAGCTTTTTCAAAATACGTTCTGTACCCTTTTATTTTTCGGATATTTTTAGTAGCCAGTTTGTAATGAAGATTCATTTCCACCGGGTTTTCTATAGGGGATTTCACCTGCTCCTCAAGGGTCATTGCCCTTCCATCCCAAAATAATGATTTCGCGTATCCAATATTCAGTAAAGTGGGAGCATTTCTGGTTCCTGTCTGTCTGTTATGTCCAAAAGAAACCCTGCTTCCATCTGCCCAACCCAGGTCCGGATTATGGCAGTTAGCACAGGAAATCTGGCCGGATCCGGATAAACGGGGATCAAAAAAAAGCATTTTACCCAGCTCAGCTTTATCTTCAGAATAGGGATTATCATCAGGGAATACCATTTCAGGAAGAGACCCTATATCCTGAAATCCTTCTTTAGCTTCATCAAAAAGAGAAGTTTTAGGCCACAAAGCATGGTTTCCGCTTCCATACATTTCACGCAGCTCTGCTACCGTATATCCCGTAGGATCATTGGACCGGTAGGCGGACATGATCATTACTGATGCAATAGCAATAACTGCCAAATATCTTTCCTTCATTTTAATAAAATACTTTCAGTGCAAAACTAGCAATAAAGTTGGCATTACCATTATAACCGGGTACTGCCCGTTTATACTGATGTCCGGCAAGCCAGTTCTGTGTTATCATTCCTTCTAATTCGTAGCGGATCTTTTTCCGGTCCATTTTATATTTCAAATTAAGGCTGAGTCCTGCTTTTGAAGAAGCATCGTAACCATAATCCGGAATCGCTATTTTTTGCACAAATACATTTTCTCGGGTACTCTGATAAGGGATATAGCTAAAGCTTTTATGAACAGGAATGTACAGATACTGCTCCGCTCCCAGGGCCAGTTTATCTGCAGAATTCAGGCGGAATTCCTTTTCATATCCTAAAGCGTACTGAATATAATTAATCTCACGATCCAGAACGACAGAAATATCTTTTACCCTGTTTCTCCCGTATAAAAGATCCAGGTTTATTTTTTGGGACTCATTCCTTGAGTTAAACCAACGGAGACTGTTATTCCATCTCAGCTGATACTGATGAAGTCTATAAGTCTTATACTGAAGGGCATAATTGTAATTATCATCCAGCTGATCCCAGAAATCCAGTCTTGATGCCCAGTTGTATCCATTAAACCTGCCTAAAAAATTCAAATAGGCACTGTGTTTGTCCGTCCTTAGTCCCGAATATTTATTATATACCCTTTGTTCTTTCTCATTAGGTTCTTTATAGCTGTATATTCTGTAAAAGCGCTCAACAGAATACTGATAGTCATAGCCTGCACTCAAGTGAATATTTTTATTATTGAATGCATATTCACCTCCCCATATATAGCCGTCAGATTTGTATTCTGTAGAGGAGTACAGCTCTCCTTTATACTGATTTCCATACCCTTCGTTATATCGGATATACACACTGTCATTGGAAGGAACATTGGTATTCAGATTCACGTACATAATATCATTCTTTTTATAATCATTAAAATACTTCCCTTTTGCAAATAAGGTATGCCCTTTCCAGCTCAGCCCTATTTTAGAAAATATATGATACAGGTAGCGATCTGTTTTCGGACGTGGATCCGCATCCCGGTAAGCTTTTGTAAAATCGCCTTCTACTCCCAGCTGTGCTATGATCAAGTTAACAGGCCTGTAAGCCACTACTCCATAGATATTATAGTCCTGCTTCAGCCAGTCTGCCGGTCTCGGAACATAAAAATAAGAAGGATTGTGTATAAAAGACTGATTCGTAGTTCTCTCATCCGTTAAGATAAAAGGGACATTATGTTCTTTTTCCCGGATCGCATTCAGCCTTCCGGAAAGGGCAATTTTCGGAGAAAGCTGAAATACCCCTTGAGAATTGAAATTAAATGCTTCAGCCTTATCCGGAGACTGAACTCTTTTAAATCCCTGCTTGCTGGCAGAATAATTAAAAGAGGTAGCTGAAAAGTCCAGCGGATGAAAAAAGCTTAGATACGGGTTTTCCAACCGGATATTCTTTTCAACAGTACTGATATCAATACTGTCCATTCTGGTATTCTGGGAAAACATACATTGATTCACCAGAATCAGGATAAATACCGGGAAAGATGTATGAAATGACAGTATTTTTTTATAGTGGTGCATTGCCTCTTGGGTTTGCTTTTATCGTTGTGAAATCATTTTGAGAATTATTGGTGTCCATCAGGACCGCTCTGTTATTAACGACTTCTTTTATTTTACGAATGATGGAATATGAACTATAATCGGGATAGGGAGCTCCGGTCTCATCTTTGATAAATGCTCTGGTGGCATCTATATCCACAGGTAGATCTTTGGGAGCTTTCAGTTCTTTATCTGTGGTATCCACCCCATCAATGATTATTTTCTTAGGAATTCTCGCAAATAGCGGCCCTGTTACGCTTTTAGGACTTGGTACTTTTGCAAATAAAGCCACCTCATCATCTGCTGCTTTAAAAATAACGAATGCAGGTCTCGAAGTAGGGGATAACAGCAGGTCTTTGGAAGCCGCTGACCAGTGTATAATCTTCATGTCAGGAACCAAAATGTTTTGGATATCATACATATACGGGCTGCCTCCATTGGCTGTAAGATAATCACCAAGATAGGTTTCAAAATCTGCTCCGCTAAGGTCCACCGTCAGTTCAGGCTTTTTGATAGAAACCGACTGCCCGTTGATATTATCATAAGGGGCTTTGTGGTTGATAGCCGTCTGAGCAATGACAATGCTCTCTCCCGGATAGATAGGATACTGGCTCCCGCTCCCTGGAATTCTGATCACCGTATTGGCATATACATACTCTGTATTGGCACTTCCCCCGATATTATTTCCGGCAGACTTACTCCAGTCATACTGGCCGTTAGCCAAAGTATAAGAGGTAACATTACTGTTTGTATTTCCTTCCAGAAGAGCTACATACAATCCATCTGCAAAGATGGTTTCATCAGAATTATTATAGATTTCAAGGAAATGGTCCCTGAAAACAGCACCTTCAGTAGTAGAAGACCCTGCATAGTATACCTGTTTGATCAGCAGGTCTCCCACTCTCCCCGAAGAAAGCGTAACTATTGTTGAAGAAATATTGGCATTGATGGTCACTTTCTCCTGCATCCCTCCAAAATGTGCTTCAGCACTGGCAATAGAGGCTCCAAACAATTCCTGATATTCCTGTTTCGACATCTTTGATTCTGCTGTAATATTATAGGTTCCCGGAAGAATAGCTTCAAACTTCAATTCTCCATTCGCATCCGTTTTCCCGATAATCTTATCTCCCGTTGAAGTATTCTCCAGAATCACGTCGACATTCGCAGCATTTTTCCCACTCAGCTTTACAGCATCATACTTTGCAGTTATGGTAAACGGTACCGGCTGAAGTTCACCGCCACCACCGAAATCATCTTCTCTTTTACATCCTGTAATCAATATCAGAACAGGTAAAAACAAATAGGTTATTATATTTTTCATAATACTATATTTTTTTAAAATTTATAGGAGACATTAGCCCCGAACGAAGTCGGACTAAAGTTGGTATAGAGGCTTCCATATTCGTTGTACGCTTTCAGGTTAAAAACATTATTGACGTAGATGGAAATCCTGAATCCACTTAAGAAATCTTTCGTCACCCTGAAATGTACATTGTGAAGTGTTTTATTGCCTAACCCTGACAGCGATTCGTCTGAAGGTTTTCTGAACAGGTTCTGGTATTTGGTATTATCCCTTTCTGCTTCCGGAATCATAACCGTATTAAGCTGGTGGTCAATATAACCAATCGGATATATATCCCTTCCGCTTGTCGTTCTCTTATCAATAAGAAAATGGTCGGTACGGAGACCGATAATAAGCCCTGAAGACGGCAAATGATAATCGAAACTAAAGCTGGCTCTTGCCATAGTAGCTTCCGTATGGGTATCACTGTACAATCCGTACTGGAAAGCAGGATCCGGAACGGTAAGGGCGGCGATGCTTGGTATTCCTTCGTTCTTCTTGCTTTTTGTTTTTACATAAGAAGCATTAAATCCTGTAATCAGATTGAGGGCTTCTATTTTTTTAAAGAACATCATCAGCTCCAATCCCATATCTGAGGATTCATACCCGTTGATAATCCTGTTCTGGAGATAGTAAAATTTGTCAGTTCCTACAATTTCGAAAGTAGGAATATGGGTCCCTTCCGCAGATATTTCCACTTTGGCCTTATCCATCACTTTAGCCACAGATATCGTACTGAAACCATCGAAAAGCTTGTTGTAATATCCTGTAAGGTTCAATGTCGCAAAAGGAAGTCTATAATCTACCCCGATTTCTGTTTTCCAGCTTTTAGAAGGTTTAAGATCTGAATTATCTCCCGGAGTAACAACCGTCTGCATCACTCCTACCGTATAATATCCCGGAAGACGGTAATCACCCAGCAGAATATCAAAATACCTTGGCCCTGTATACAATTGATTCAAAGAAGGCGCCTTAGAAGTTAAACCAAGTCCTGCACGCAGCGTAAAGTCTCCCATCTGATAGGAAGTATTGATCCTTGGAGATACTGTAGACCTTCCATTCTGAATATCATAACGAAGCCCGAGATTGGCCCTTAATGTATGTTTATTATTGATTCTTTTAAAGATATTATCCTGAAGATAGAATGCGTATTGTGACGTTGCCAGTACATTGTCCTGATAATTATAATCCCTTACGCCGTTGGCCGTTCCTCCTGTAGAAGCAATCGTAGAAAATTGTCCGGCTGTACCGTATTTTCCTTTTCCAAGGTTATCACCATATCTGAAATTGAATCCTGCAGAATAAACGTGAACCCATTTTTTAGAAGTGGTATACACCCCATCAGCACTTGCATTGATATAAATATTGATGGGCTTCCCATCTACAAACGTCTGATTTTCATAACTTGGCGGCGTGTAGGGAGCATAATACACACTGTTTTCCAATGCGTTTCCATAAGGACGCGCACCTTGATTCAGGTGGTAAGTTCTTTCTGTAAGCTGAGTGGCATAGCTCACCCCTACATCTGCTCCAACCGTATTGAATATTTTCTTTTTGGAACCTCTTATAAAATATTTAAAGTTATTGCTTAATGAAAAGGTCTTGTTATTACTGTTGATCACTATTCCCTGCAGATCATCAGGATCTTTTCTTCCGTTGCTTGTATTTTGGGAGAATGAAAATGAAAGTTTATTTTTAACATTTTTAGCATTAATTCCCCAAAGGGTATTGATACTAAACCTGTCATATCCTATTAAACTTGTCCTGGGATCGGTAATTGAATTCATATAATCCGCTGAAACATTCAGCGCCTGATCATTTTTCAGAGAAAATCCCCTGGTAAGGCCAAACTGGTAAGTGCCTTCCCTGACAGAAGCATCCAAACGCAATGGTGAGCGTTTTGCCAATGTACTGACCTTAATAAGCCCTGAAGTCAGATCCCCGTATTTAGCATCAGGAATTCCCTGGATCACTTCTATACTCTCAATATTTTCCGTAGGAATTTCACGTAAGTCTACTCCAAAGTTGGGCTGGGAAGGGGTAAGCGTCCCTGATCTCCCTGTTGTTGTGAAGTTGATCCCAAATGGAGAGCTGTAGGCCGAATTATAGCTTTGCATGTTTTCATTATTGGACAAGGCTATATCATTTACCATCAGCTGCACCCCGAAAGCTTTGTTTCCTGCTTCATCTCCGGACAGAGAAGTGGAATTGGAGGCCACCGAAGCTCCACTTGCCGTACGGAAAACAATATTTTTAAATTGGGTATTATCAAAAGGCTGTACAAACTGTCCGGGAAGCTGCTGAAGAACATCCCCTATAGAGAAAGACTGAATGTTCTGAAGAGCCTCCTGCTTAATTTCTATTTCTGAGAAATTTTTCTTTTTGGCAATGAGTTCGATTCCTTCTATTCTGATATCTGAAACTACATCTGTATGAACTATAGACGCCTTCTTATCTTTAACAACAAGTTTTTCATCCTTTTTTAAAAAAATAGTTTGGGGAGGCTGGCCCGGATGCTTCACGATAATTTCACATCCTCCTGTATAGGTCGTAATTCCTTTTTCCACATAGATGATGCCGCATTTTTTGACCTCAAAAGTCCCGGCATTCAGGTCTACTTTCTTTTCCTGACCATACAAAATCGTAACAGACCCTATGAATAAGGCTGCGCTCAATACAATTCGTTTCAATTTTTTATAATTAGGTCGCAAAGTTATTTATAATTTTTCTAAATAAAAATAAATCCACAATGAAATTTATCATTTAAATAATTTTAAACAACTAATTTTAAATTATCAATAATTAAACACCGGTTCGTGAATAAAAATTAAGCGATAAAAAAATACAACCCTCAACCTGCTGAAGCTTGTATACTATTTTTGGAAATTGGCTTTTATAAAATAGGCAGCCTTATCAGGCAGAGATAAGGTGTAGTAACAGCTGCTGAAGCTTTTTCTGGACTTCTTCTTTGCTGTAGATCTTTTGAAAATCAAAATACATTCCGGCAAAATGATCCAGATCTTCAAGAATATTTCCCTTTTCAGGAATGATAAAATCCAGTTTGGATGGATAACCGGCCGGAAAAACAGCCCATTTTCCATAGGCAATGGCATCTCCAAGATTACCGGTCATTTTGGTAACGCCATAGGTTTCTTTCAAACTGAAAAATTCTGTTTGCTGTTGGATAGGACACCACAGAATATCTGCTTTCTGCATCCATTTTTCAAATTCTCCGGGAGAAACCCTCTCCGAAAAATAGGTGATGTGAAGATTAGCAGGCAATTTTCCGGACATTTTTTCCAGATGCTTCAGTTCACGGTCTTTTGCTTTTCCCAGGAATACAAACTCATAGTTTGTATCAGTCCTCAAATTCTCAATTGCTTTAAAAATATACTGATAATCCCTCCTTTTCTGGGAAACCCCGCCGGGAATGACAATAATCCGGCTTCCATTTCGAGCTTTCTCAAAGTTCCTTGTATAGAAAAGAGGCAGGAGCTGATATCTTTCTGAAGACAACGCTTCATCCAAAACCAAAAGAGACCTGGTTTTCTGATATATTTTAGAAGAATAGAACAATCCTTCTTTCAACCACAATTTCAACCGGTAAATAACGTCTCCTTTGAAGATGCCCGTCATCAGATCCAGTTTTGAAGCTTTGGTAAAATTGAGATTATGGGCAATAACTGCCGTATTGTATTTCTTTACAATAGCAAAAAACGTATTAAAATAACGGTGGACAGTTCCAATAATGATCAGATCATATCCCTTTCCTTTCAACTGGTCAAAAATCATCGAACTGTCTGAAAGAAATACAGCTTCATCATTTTGGCTGACCTGGTCCTTGATTTTTTTTGAAAAATAATAATCTACCGCTATATCCCGGGAGTCTCTCATGATATCCATGAAAGCCTGTGCTATTTCTGCGTGGGTATCTATTTCTATGTAGGCTATCTTTTTCACTGATGAATGGGATGATTAAAATGTTTTGTTTATATTCCGGCCAAAGCCGTTCTGAATATGCTATTTTTATTAAACGGGTTAAAGCCGTTCTTATTGATCGCAGTCTGTATTATGAATGAAACAGCACATGAATTCACATCTGTTTTCAGGTTGAGGTCTACATCCTCAGCCATTTTTTCTTCAGCATCCTCCAGCGCTGATCATTGACCGCTTTCTGTTCTTCTTTTGTAATCTTAAGTTCCAGATTCTTTGATCTGCATCTTTCATAAGATGTAAGGATATCAAAGAAGAATGACGGAGATCTGCTCTTCATTGCTTCTTTTGAAGAGGCAATATAGGCCAGAAATCGGTTTAAACCTAAAAAATAAAAATATCGGCCATAATAATCGGCCGGTCTAATCGTATAATCGGCCCCTTTTACTTTAATGAGTCTGACATGCAGCTCAGGCAGAACCTTTTCTTTCCATCCTAAATTTTCAAGCAGTATGGAATCTATATTATCCCAACCTAATGTTTCCCTTAACCCACCGATCTGCGCAAAGCATTCTTTACGGTAAGCTTTCATCGGGCCTCTTACGTGATGCTTATTGGAGTTCCCTTCATACACCCAGTTCCCGTCTTTCTCTACATACAGCAGTCCACCTACCAGCCCATATTTCGGATGATCCATAAAGGCTTTTTGTACTGTTTCAAGATAATTTTCAGGCAGAATAATGTCTGCATCGAATTTACAGATGATCTCATATTCATCAACAGACTGTGTCTGCAAACCCTTTTTAAAAGCATGAACGACTTTTGAGCCTGGCTGATGCTCAGATTTTTGAAGATTAATGGTTTCAAACCGGGAATCATTCTCCGTATATCTCCGGATGACTTCAGGCGTGCGGTCTGTGGAACCGTCATTAACGATGACCACTTTAAAATCTTTGCTACTCTGTTTCTGTAAAGAATCCAAAGTAAATGAAAGATTATCTTCTTCGTTATGTGCAGGAATTATAATTAAAAACCTCACGATTGTTTTATAAATGATGAATGATAAGTGATAAATGACCAGACGCCATTTATCACTTATGGATTGATATTATTTATTATGCGGTTTCAGCATATTCTTTGGGTCAAGGATTTCATCGAGTTTTTCCTGAGAAAGAATTCCTTTCTCCAGCACAAGATTATAAACGCTTTTTCCAGTTTCCAATGCTTCTTTAGCGATCTGTGTAGACTGCTTGTACCCGATATAAGGGTTAAGGGCGGTTACGATACCGATGCTGTGTTTTACCATATTCAGACACACTTCTTTGTTAGCCGTAATTCCTACTACGCATTTGTCATGAAGGGTATCCAAAGCATTGCAAAGGAAATTGATATTCTCCATGATCGCATGGGAAAGTACCGGTTCCATTACATTCAGCTGTAATTGTCCTGCTTCCGCTGCAAAAGTTACGGTAAGATCGTTTCCGATCACTTTATAGCAGACCTGATTCACCACTTCCGGAATAACAGGATTCACTTTACCCGGCATGATGGATGATCCCGGCTGCATTGGAGGAAGGTTGATCTCAAAAAGACCAGCTCTTGGGCCTGATGAAAGTAATCTTAAATCGTTGCAGATTTTTGAAAGCTTCACTGCAAGACGCTTCATTGCTGATGAATAAATAACATAAGAGCCGGTGTCCGGTGTAGCTTCTACAAGATCCGGTGCAGAAATGATAGGAAAACCTGTGATCTGAGCTAAGTTTTTAGCACAAAGCGTTGCATACCCTACCGGAGCATTGATCCCTGTACCAATTGCCGTTGCTCCCATATTAACTTCTACAAAAAGGCTGGCATTATTATTCAATTTGGAAATATCTTCTTCCAATGTTGCAGCAAAAGCCTCAAATTCTTGTCCCAACGTCATGGGCACTGCATCCTGAAGCTGTGTACGCCCCATCTTAATGACATCCTGAAATTCATGTCCTTTGTTGCGGAAAGCGGCTATAATTCTTTCCAGTTTTTCTACCAAGCCCATATTCATCTGCAACAATCCCATTTTGATGGCTGTAGGATAAGCATCATTCGTTGACTGAGAAAGGTTGATATGGTCATTAGGTGAGCAGAACTCATACTCGCCTTTATTTTTTCCCAGTTTCTCCAGTACAACATTCGCAATCACTTCATTCGCGTTCATATTGATGGAAGTTCCTGCACCGCCCTGAATCATATCTACCGGAAACTGCTCATGGTATTTCCCATCGATAATTTCATCACAGGCTTCTGCTATTTTGAAATACAGACTTTCTTCAAGAAGGCCCAATTCATAGTTCGTTTTAGCGGCTGCTTTTTTTACGAAAGCTAAGCCTTTAATAAAATCCGGGTATGAAGACAAAAGCTGTCCCGAAATTTTAAAATTGTTGATTGCTCTTTGTGTCTGCACCCCATAATAAGCATCTAAAGGCACATTAAGTTCACCTAATAGATCGCTTTCTTTTCTGAAATTTTCCATTACAGATATTTTACTGTTTTTGATCGTTTAAAGATAGCAAAAACGCATCGAA
This sequence comes from Chryseobacterium sp., assembly GCF_022869225.1. Taxonomy (NCBI): domain Bacteria; kingdom Pseudomonadati; phylum Bacteroidota; class Flavobacteriia; order Flavobacteriales; family Weeksellaceae; genus Chryseobacterium; species Chryseobacterium sp. Next base: position 776,759 of record NZ_JALIHL010000001.1, read on the forward strand.
CCGATGCGCTTTAATTTGAATTATTTTGTTGGATATTTTTGATTTAAAGCTTGCAGTATAGCCCATGTTTCAGCATCCATGATTCCGTCATAATTTTGAGGACGGAAGTGATACTGGAAGGCTTCAATGGTTTTCTTCGTGGCATCATCCCATTTTCCGCTAAGATCCATTCCATAACCAAATTTCTGCAAAGTGGTCTGAACCAGGAAAATAAAAGTGGTATCATTGTATTTTGCAGCAAAATCCGTCTGTGCAATACTGAAGAAGTTCTGCTTGGTCATTTCATCATACCACATTCCTAACTGGTATTCATCATACAGCTTTTTCCATGGAAACATAGGGCCCGGATCCTGTTTTCTGGTAGGAGCAATATCTGCATGAGCCAGAACATTGGTTGCAGGGATCTGATATCTTGCCGCAATATCTTTTGCCAGAGCGGCTACTTTTCTTATCTGTTCATCACTGAATGTTGCAAAAATCCTTTTTCCCGTTGCATCTGTAGAATAGCCTGCATTCACAATCTCAATTCCAATGGAGGTATCATTAAGGTTTTTATCATTTCTCCATGAACTTACTCCGGCGTGATAGGAACGTTTGTTTTCGTCTACAAGCTGGTAAATTTCGTTATCTCCTGTATTGTTTACCAGATAATGTGAGCTTACCGCCTGCTGTGTAAGAACTGTAATTGATTTATCATCCGGTAATGCTGTATAATGTAATATTAAGTAACGCTGTCTGAAATTCTGTGCAATGGCAGGAAAATAGGTCTTTACAACTTTATATCCGGCTGGTTTTGCTGAAACAATAGAACCATAACTTGCCGTATTATCATTTTTGGTAGGATCTGCTATATTGGTCGTAAAAAAATCTACTCCATGGTCAGAAACAATTTTTGGTTTTGGAGGTTGCGGCGTTGGTGTTTTAGCTACCGGTTTAGGCTGTGTTACGGGGGTTTTCGGTTTGTAAGTGTTTTTTTTCACATTTTGTTGGGAAGTACATGAAAAAACAAAAGCGCTTAATCCGATGATATATAATGTCTTACGCATTAGTTAAGTTTTTTAATGATTTATTAGTTCAAAAATACACAAATTTTTCTTGAAATTTATTTGGTAAATAAAGAAATCTGTTCTATATTTGCACTCGCAATAACGGAACAACGATCATTAAAAAATAAACAAAAAGGAGGGTTGCCGGAGTGGTTAACGGAGCAGTTTGCTAAACTGTCGACGCGAAAGTGTCGCAAGGGTTCGAATCCCTTACCCTCCGCTCTCTTATATATTCTCGGGGCGTAGCGTAGTCCGGTCATCGCGCCTGGTTTGGGACCAGGAGGTCGCAGGTTCGAATCCTGCCGCCCCGACTTTTTAATGAGCTTATCAATTAAGCCAATCAACGTTTAAGGGTGCGTAGCTCAGCTGGATAGAGCATCTGCCTTCTAAGCAGACGGTCAAAGGTTCGAATCCTTTCGCGCTCACTTAATGACACCATTAGGACAATTTAGGCCAAATGGTGTCATTTTATTTATAAATACTTGTAATTCAGTCTATTTAGAGTATTTCCCACCCTTTTACCTTATTTTCTAAAGCAATTTTTTTTTCTTAAACAACCAATATTTTATCTTTTTTAGTCGATTTTTCGATTAAAGCTCCATATTTTTGCTACGAAGCTGACAGGATTCGAACCTTTTTAAAAATATTAAACAACTGAAAATCAAATAAATACCAAAATCGTTTTTTTTCTGTTAAGCAAAAAGTTCGAAAATACGAGCCCATTAAGTTATCTATACAGGATCTCGAACACTTCAAACACTATACAATACACTGTTTTTCAGAATTTTACATTAATATAATTTAATAAATCAGCTTTACTCTGAAAAATCAAAAACTAATCAATTAATTTTTAGATGTTTTTCAAGTTTTGTTCATACCCCAAAAAATATAATTCTTTAAAAAATTCAACTATTACCTGCTCTGTCTGCTGACCATGGATTTCTTTTATTTTCGCAGCTGAAATAGTTAATCCAAATATGGTCTTAACACTTTCTGATAGCATTTTTTCAATATTCCCTTCTATTACTTTTACTTTCTCCGGAAAAAACAACCTGATAATTCTCTGTTTGGTTATAGTATCTGAATTTTCATAAAACTCCCTAAGTGGTTAATTATATAATCATTTCCCTTTTCTGTATGCTTTTCAGCCACTATTTTTAAAGCCTGCTGTCTTAATTTATCAGTATTATCCTTTAAAGATTCCTTGCAACGGCTTCTTATCAGTATATAATCATCATAATCAATATTCCCATTTGAAAATAGCTTTTGTGCATTGAATCCCCTATCAATCAATTTTTCCATTTCTTTCTTTATCTCTTCTTTTTTTTGAGTATAGTCATGATGCTCTTCACTGTAAATTTCCTTTGAAATACTATCTGCAAGCTCTAAAAATGGTTCTACTACTCTATTCTTCTTAAGAAATGAAAGAAAACTCAAATTGATAAGGTCAGCTCTTACCCGGTATGAACAGTGTCCCATACAGTGGTAATAATAATATTTTTTAATGTGGCCTTGTGAGCCACTTCCTGTCAGCGTCTTTCCACAATTAGGACATTGTAGGACACCTCTAAAAATTAAATTTTCATTAGCTATCCTTTTTGAAGTTAATTTCTTAGGATGGTTCAAATCTGCGTCTTTTATTATTCTTTGAACCTGATCAAATAAGACTACAGGTATAAGACGCTCATGAGTACCCTCAACAATTTTTTCAGGTTTATCTTCAAATGCCGGAATTTTTATTTTACCACAATAAATAGGATTTCTTACCAACCGATAAAAAGCACTTCTGCTGCAATTAAGCCCATTTGATACCGCATCCTTGTATATTTCAGTTAAACAATATTTATTTTGTCTCACTATAGCTGTAAAAGCCTCACGGATAATATATGCTTCTGATTCATAAATGGCGATATATTTTTTCCCATCAGATGTGATTTTATTTCTATATCCTAGAGGAGCTTTATTGATCCATCTTCCTTCCAGTCTTGCTTTTTGCATTCCCAAACGCACATTACGGCTTCTTTTATCATTTTCTACTTCAGAAGTAGCCCAGTACATTGCCAACATAATTTTACTTTCCGGGATTGAGAAGTCTATCTGCTGTTCAATTGCCTGAATAGAAACTTTCATATTCTGCAATCTTTCTAACATCTTGTAAGCGTCCATAATATTGCGGCTGAATCGATCCCAATAAGTAAAGAGAATAAGTGAAGATTGGTTTTTAGTGAGCTTAAGCTCAGCGAACAGTTTGTTCCATTCTGGCCGGTTAAATGTTTTCGCCGAATAGTCTTCGAAAATAGTTTTGGCAACAATGAGATTGTGATCTTTACAATAATGCACAAGTCGATCCAACTGGCTGCGTTGGGAATATCCTTTTACAGCCTGTTCATCAGTACTGACTCGTATGTACAGATAAACGGCTTGCATGGCGTGGTATTAATTAAAGTCCTTTAGTTAGAACTCCTATATATTTAAACGAAAAACAGAACAAATTATTTGACTAGTTTATATACATGTTTTTACAAAATGGCTTTTATGCTTCGTTCAGATTTGTTTTACTGACTGGTAATAGCATAATTTACATTTATTGCAGAATCATGGCAGTAATTTAAAAATGAATAAAAATACAGGCTTTTATGCTATTTTGAAAAGACTGGTTCTGATCTGTGTAGAGATCAGAACCTGGAAAACTTTAAACCTCTCTATATCAAAACAAAGCTATTTACACTAAATTATAGTAATGTTTAGAGTATCTTCATGCTGTAACGAATGAAACTATTATTTCTTTTATACGAAGGGGTAAGACCCAAGTTTAGATTTTTGATGAAATAGTAAACTCGCCTCAGTAGCCCGGAATTGAAACGTCATATTCTTCAATTTATCGTTTTTGATTTTTCATAAAGAGCAATAACCCAATACCCCTCGTCAAAATTTTGAGAGGAGATGTAGGTCGTATTTAGTATATAGTGGTTGCTCTTGCGTTACTCATATAAGATTTTTACATCAGTTTTCTTCTATTAGTAATCAAAAATTTGGTTTTACCTTGCCAAATGTTTCAAATTCTATAAATGTCGATTTAAAAAGTTCACTAGGTATTTTTTTCTTCAATAGGAGATGAAAGTTCTCTTCGTGAGTCGACACTATTAATTGTTTGTCTAGAGACAAAGTAATACCTCTAAATAAATCTATAAACGAAAGAATATTAATACTGTCCATTGATTGAATTGGGTCGTCAATAAAGATACAATCTACAGGCAGCTTTTCATTATCTTTAGTTTTTAAAGCCCGAGCTAGAAAAATACTTAAACTTAAAATATTGATTTGAGCCGTACTAAAATATAGAGAAGGTACAGACCAAATTTCTTCTCCCTTTTCATTGATTGACAAAGTATAAATCTGTAAACGAGGTTTGTTTTCGGCAAAATCACATTCAAATTCAATCTCTTTATAATCGGGGTGAGGATCTATTTTTCTATAAATGGCATTAATTAAAGGTGTATAGAAGTAAGCTTCAATTGTACCTTTAAGGTATGCTTTTAGATTTTCCTTTTCTGCATTTAACATCTCCTCAGAACTACCTAAATCTTGTAACCCCTTAGTAATCTCTTTAATCACATCCTGTACTTTTTTAGATTCAGTAGCTTCTATACAAGCATCATTTAAAATTCTGACAATTTTGTACTTTTCAAATTTCGTTTCAGCTTGCCTTTCTATTTCCTTCTGTTTGTTTACTAAATCTACAAATGCTTGTTCGATTTGAGATTTATCTTTGTCCCTTATTATTAAATCAAATTCTGATTGAATATAATTTTCATAGCTTTCATAATTTCTCAATATTAGATTTTTAGCCTCATTTATTTGCTGAGTTCTTTTAATGTATTCATCCTTAGATAAAGTATAATTAGATAGTTTCACTCTTAACTCAGCCAAAGATTTGTTTTGAGTTTCTTTTTTAATTATTAAACCATTAATATCCAATCGAATATTAGAAATACCTTCGGATAGAGTAATTTTTTCAAGACTATTAGAGTTTAACTCCTTAATAAAATACTCTCTAATTTCTTTATACTCATTTGAAGATTGATATTTTAAAACGTTGCGTTCTGAAATTTCTAACTTTTCTTTAGTTGATTTAACTAATGTTTTTCTCTCTAAAAGTGTTTCATCAACTTTTTTCAGTTGATTAGAAAGTTCTAATATCTGGCTATCTATTTTTGATAAGTCATTCTGTATTTTGGCCGATAACTCTTCAAATGTCTGCGAATCTCCTAATGATAAATTAATGTCATTTAAAATAGATTGATGACTATTTAATTTCTCTAAATTGATTATTCTCTCAGAGCTTAATTTATTTATTACATTTTGTATGTTTGTATAATTCGATAAATAAGGCTGTTTGATTAAAGAAAAAACTTCCTTAATTTTTTCTTGGTCAATAGACAGCTGTATTACCAATTCATTTATTTTTGATTCCGTCTCAACCTTTTCTTCTAAAAATATTTTCAAATGACTATCTAATAAATTATTAGACAAAATGTTCGCAGATAGTTTTTCAAATGTACCATAACTATAATTACAGAGAGGGCAATTTGAACTTTGCGACTTATTCGCCAGTTCCAGCCCTGATTTGATAAAATCATTAAGTTCTTTATTGAACTGATTCTGATTATCTATTTTTAATTGGATTTCCTGAATATCTTTTTTAAATTTTTCTAGTTTTTTTTCTTCGGTTATATATTGATTAATTAATTCTTTATGCCCATCGAATAATTTAAATTCTAATAAAAGTTGAATATCATCGTTGATCTTATTTTCATAATACCCGAATTCATCTAAAATTATCCTTAAGTCATTTCGCTTCTTTTCTTCTATACCAATTGAATTTGTTAAAGCATCAATAATCTTTTGTAAATCAACAATGATCTGCGAAGTTAATTCCAACTGTTTTTGTTGGGCCGGTAAGTTATTTAGTTTAGAGCGATTATTCTCAAGAGAGTTCTTTAATTCATTAAGTCTTATAAGTGCATCATTTTTCTCCTTTTCAACATTAAGCTTCCCACGTTCGGTGTTAAGTAATTCGTCTTTAAACTCTGTAATATTCCTCTGTAAACTATCTATCTCTTTTTGTATATTAAGAAATGTTTCGAATTGCCTCTCAATATTAAGAGCTCGCTCCAATTTATTTCTATGAATTGTTAAATTTTCATCGTTAACACTGAGTTCATTATTAACCTTTTCTTGTTCATCAAACCATGTTATTATCTGATCTAATTCTTTAATTTGATTATCCAATTTTAAAATTTCACTTCTATTTTCCAGGTAAGATAAAACTCCGCCATTTAATTTACTACCTTCTAATTCTTCTCCATCTCTAGCTAATATTATCGTGATGATACGCGATTTCACTTTTTCTATTTCATCTTGTAATGATAATAATCGAATATCAACATTCCTAGATAGATTATCATAAGTGGTCTGATTGAATGTATTTTGATCAATTAAATTTAAGTTCTCACTTTCTTTGTTAAGCGAAGTGATTACTTCATTAATCTCATCAAACTTTTTAAATTCTTGTTCAAAATCAATCTCAACTTGATATTTGGCTTCTTCTTTATTTTTTCTATCAACTAAATCTTTTCTCTCATCCTTTATATACTCTAATAGACGAATGATCTTTTTATAAGCTGAATCGTATTTTTTTAAATTATCATCAATTTCCAAGAAGTTTTCATAGCGTTTATCGGCTTTCTCTTCTTTTAGAAAAGCATCTATTAAATCTTGAGTTAATATTTGATTTTGAAAATACTCGTTTACAGGTTTTTGATTATATTTATAAACTTTCTTTTTATTGATCACATTTTCAAAACTTTCCGAACTTGTTTCCACTATTACTTTTCCTGACAACGAAGCTTTATTTAATAACAAAGGAGCATCATTATCTTTTCTTACTTTTTCAAAATCAACCATTCTATCGAAGCGTTGAATTTTATGAGTAATTCCCCATTCAACAGCATCATAAAAAGAGGTTTTACCAAAACCATTTGGGGCATATATTGAAGCAAAATTCATTATTTCCCCTCCTTTTGTAAAATCAAAAGTGGCATCTTTTTCTTTCTCAAACGCTCTGAATCCAGTAATTTTTACACTTTTGATTTTCATATTGTATTTATTTTTTTTACGAACGCTGCTTGAGCTTTCCTGTCGCCAATAAGTTTTTCTTCATCTAATAATAGTTCCCAAAGTTTCTCATTTTTAGGGATGTATGCTGAAATCGTGACCTCTTGAGTTTCCTCAACAATTTTTTTTAAATCTGCATTAGTAATGTGTTTTACAATTAGGCGATAAGCCTCATCTTCACTAAGATCTTTATTATAAGAATCCTCTACAATCTTTCTACTTGAAAATTTATCATTCTCAATTTTGTTTTTAAGTTCCTTAGGTGTTATATCACTCGTAGCATATATGATGTAGAGATTCCATTTTTCATATACTGTTTCTAGTTTAGATTGGTATTTTAAGGCAATTTCTTTTGAAATATCCTCCCAAAGGTTTTCTCCAGAGAGAACAGAACTATTTGTCAATACAAAAAACACAGATATGTTTACATTGGACTGTGCTAAAAAAAACTGAAAATCGCAATTCTTATATTTTTTTGTTAATTGATTTATTACATCAGTACTATATTCCAAATACTTTTCCATATTCTTCTTTTAGTTTAATTAATAGCTCATGCTTATTAGACTTTTTATAGTCTTTGAAATCTTCACTATTCTCAATGAGCATATATTTTTTTAGATATTCAAAATGAATAAAATTATATTTATCAAAAGCAAACTCATCGACATCGGAAACAGCACTTCCAATATTATTTACTGTTAAGGTCCCGTTTTCATAGTTTTTCCTGAAAGTATCAATTCTTGGAACTAAACTCCCTTTTTCTAGCTTGTAATAAGCTATATTTCCAGCAATTGGATTGCTTTTTGTCTTTATAAAGACAGTTCCATTTTCATTTAGTCCTACATAGTTTGATGACAAACAATCTCTTAAGAAATTAGCACCTTGCCAATCATCATTTGTATTCTTATATAATAATCTTGTCATTGAAAAAATACTTTCAAGATCATTTTGACTGCAAGAAACTTCTTTTGCAATATTTATTAATGTTAAGAACTCTAACCAAGTAAGATAGATTAGTTCATCATTAAGTTTCACCCCATTATTTTCATTAATTAATAATCTCTCTTTGAAGAGTTCCTTGATAAATATTGGAGTAATATCACTATTAATAACTTCAAGTGTTTTGTCTTTAAGAAACTTTCTTGTATAAGAAATATTTTCATCTAATATTCCCGCAGAAATATCAAAAGCTTTATCCTTTAGAAACTCAAAACTTACCAAAAAGGAAGGTATAATTTCTGATAAAGCGTGTTCCTCAATTATTTCTACAAACTTATTAATAGGAACAACATCTATCTGTCCATTTGCATAATCTGTGATTGTCGATGATTGAATACCAATGATATTTATGATTCCATTACTTAATCTCAAAATTCCACCTCCGGAAAAACCAATAATATCTTCATGATTTAGATTTCCGAAGTTTGTCTCTAATCTAAAGTACCCGTTATTGGTTATATCAACTTTACGTTTAATTTGATAATTACTATATCTATCATTCTCATTGTCAACTATTTTATTAGGATAACCACATAGTAAACACTCATTGAAAGCAATACAATCTTCATCAACAAAAATCTGATTAAAACCTAAGTTTACATTTAAAATTAAAATCGCTGCATCTACATTTTCACTCGGATGCTCGAAATAATTTTGTCCTTTTATAATTGAAACCTCAGTAGATACATTTTGGTTGTCTGACATTGAGAATCTAATTGCAGTTACCAATTCATAAGTATCTGGCCCATTATCATTTTGAACCTTTTCATAAAACACATGTTTTGCTGAAAGTATATAGGTTTTAGTTTCGTCCAATGGTTGAAACAGAATTCCACTACCAGCACCAAGTATTATAGTGTATCTTTTTAAGTCGTTTTCGTCCATTGAAATTCATTATGCATTTTAGATCTAAATCTTGGGTAATCTTTCCAATCCTGCTCTGAAAAGATTGCATCTTTTAAATCGTAATTGAAGTAAATAAAAGTATTAGGATTGTTATTGATAATTCTAGCTATAGTTCTTTTATTTGGTAACCCATGTTTAGTTGCATCTGAACTTATTAGATAATTGTCTGTTTTTACAATTTCCAAAAGATCTTTGTTAGTATTGTACATACTTCCGTGATGAGAAACCTTCATCAATTCTACATGTAACGGCTTATGCTTATTGTAACCGAACTTATTCAAACCTTCGATTACTACAGAAGGATGTGCGTCAGCTAAAAAAAGAAAACTTTTGTCTTCATATTCTATTATAAAAGCGATAGAACTTCCATTGGCGACACTTGTATCTTCCTTAAATTTAAAATTTGGTTGACTTTCTTCAGCAATAAAATCTTTCAAAGAAATTTGGAAATCGTATTCATCACCACTCGTAAAATAATCCTTTTGTTTTTTATACAATTTTAAAAGCTCATCGAGTTTCGTGCGGTTCGGCGACAAAATTTTAAATTTTAAGCCAAATAAGTCATATTCTGAACCTTGCTCAATAATATCTCCCTCCCATAGATTATTATCTTTAAGATATTTTTCGAATTTAATTCCTTGTTTAGGACTCGTGTGAAAATCGCCTGCTTCGTCAATTTCAATACATAAATCTTTGTTTTCATCACTATTAAACATCTTAGCTATTTCCTTTCCCGAGTTAAACCAAACCTTTTTAATAAGATTAGAAGCCTCTTTGTCTTTATTCAGCCATCTCAGAATTCCGCCGATATGATCGTCATCGAAATGAGTTAAAACAAGAATATCTATGAACTGCTTATCTTTTCTGATCTTTTCAATTGTTTTATGCAAATCACCTTTTGCTTGTGAAGTACTCTTATAAGTATTTCCAACACCGCCGTCAATAAGAATATTTCTTGGAATACCATTTTCAAGAAATGAAATCCAAATAGAATCCCCATTAAATGCTTGTAAAAATTTTATTTGCATATAAAACTATTTCATATGTTATTAATAACTGGCTTATCTTTTTCTATAATCTTACTGGCCGAATACTCATTTAATAGAGAATCCTTTGTCCATCTCTTTATAAATATTTTATCCACTTCAAATATCTGTTTAATTAAAAACAGATTAGCCAGGAACGCATATCAAATTCCTTCGGAACATAATTTACTTTGGTAGTGAGAAATATATTATTCATCTATTATCTATCTTTTAATAAAAGCGATTTCCCTCTAATATTTAGAGATATTGATCACTTTGAAGTTAATATTTGCCTTACAATATTTTTACTTCCTGTTTTTTGATAGAAAATTCGAGAGAGCATAAATTAATTTTCATAAATATTATTCAAGCATTAAATAGGATTTGAAATATGCGAAAGCAAGCTAACAATCAAAAAATACTGAATTGCCAGTCAAACAAATATACTAAAAACAACATAATTACAAATTACGGAAAACCGTAATATATAAAAACACAAGTAATATAGGTTATTAAAAAATTAAATTCAAGTGGATAATCCTATAAAACAGACTGGAGGGGATATAACTGGGGCAATTGATAAATTAACGATGCTCTCTTCACATTACAAATTAGAATGATGCTATCAGCATTAATATGAAAATTCTTATATTTAACACAATGAAATAGTTGTTCTTTAAGGTCGTTATAGAATGGTTATAGCGTCAATTTTTGCCGATAGTTTTTAGTGGCAAAATCATGGCAGTAATTAAAAATATACATCAAAATGAGGTTTTAAAGTGTTTAGAAAGAGATGGTTCGAATCCCTCACTCTCCGCTGAGACATAAAAAACGCAGTTTGGAGCGCATAAACAAAGATTGTGGCAGAATCGTGGCAAAGCGATTATACAACAGTCGGAAAACAGCGCTAACAGGGTCAAAAACAAAATAAGTTCGAATCCCTTCCTTTCATGTGAAAAAATGAATTATAAAAATTACAATGAACATTGTTATTAAGAATATATAAAGCTCTTTTTTCCAAAATTTCTTTTATCTTATTTATAAATGTGTGGATTTCAAAGCTATTAATAATAAGGATGCTGATGTAATCACCATAAAATGTTCCCGTTTACAATTGGAACCTTTGAATGCTTTTGCAGATTTTAAAGATCCGAACGATATTGGTCGTATGTTTATGATATTTATTCACCAAGAGTTCCATCAAAAGAAGAAATGGTTGGACTCTTACGTATGGCTCGAAATGTAATCCCAGCTGATCAATTATGGTTAAATCCTAATTGCGGATAAAACCAGACACTAGGGATGAAACAGAGAAAGCATTGATCGCTATAGTAACAGCAGCGAAAGAATCGGCTTCTGTTTTTAGTAGCAATGATTGATCATAATTCTGTTTTGTACGAAAGTATGGCAGATTATTAGCAAGCCTGCCGTATCAATCCATTAACAACCATCAATAAAACACTGAATATCAACAAAATACATGCAAAATCCAATTAAGATCATTTATTAAAGAGTTCGAAGATAATCCTTTAAGGATCACAAAAAACCTCACAATAAAAATTGTGAGGTTTTTTGTTTATATTCGTTTCATGTGTTTCTGCTATATCCTTTATTCTGAGTCCTCAGACAAATATTATGTGGGGTCATTCTTGTGGGGAGCTGCAGGAAAGACTTAGGAAACACCTTTCAGATCACCAAGGATTGACTTCAAAAGTTAAGGATTAGGTTATTGTTTATTTTGAAATTTTCAATTCCAAATCCCAAGCATATACAAGAGGAAGAGAAATAAGAGGTTGGAAAAGTAAATCTAAGATTCAAACTGAGTATTTAATCCCAATGTAAACCCGCCAATAGATACAGGTTTCTATGTCAACTACGGGCCCCCTCAAGCCCCAATTCGATAACATTTGCTAAATCGGCTCCTGCACAATATACATTACCGAACTTCTGAAAAAAGCTATTGCATATGCATAGAAGCGTTTTTTTAAGCAATTTAATACAATAGCCTGCCAAACAAATCAAAATTGAGGAGCAAATAAACTAAAAAGGTAAAATGCTTCAAAAAAAGGAACCCCTCAACGGGTCCTCTAATCAAAAATTACAGCTGATAATCAGACCACTAACTTCGGTCAATAAAATTATGAAGCCAAATTGAGAAATCTTGTTCAGGGGATAACTTCAATTTTTTTCTGAGGTTATATCTGTTATTTTCAATTGTTTTGACAGCTTTGAAAGTAAATTCGGCAATTTCTTTAGTAGAAAAACCAAGATATATATAAGCACAATATGTAAGTTCTGAAACTTTGAAATTGGGATTAAGCTCTAGCATTTTACCGAGAAATTCAGGATATACTTCTTGAAAACGTGTCCAGAATTGAGGATTGTTATCCCTTGCCAATTGCACTATTTCAGAAAAGGATTCATTAACCTTTTGCTGAAGATCTTCAACAAGTTCCTTCTCTAGCAGAAGACTAGTCATCGCCTGTTTTTTTATTGTTTGAGATTTTTTATAAAAAATAATTAAAATCAATATGATAACAGAGATACAAGAGATTAGAATGATCAGCTTATTTTGAACGGATGAACTTTTTTCTTTTTCTTCATTTACAATTAATTTTAATGCACAGGCTGTTCTTTTCTCATTCTCCCTTAATGAATTTTCAGTTTTATCAGAGTAAATTAACAAATACTCCTTTTCTTTCACAGTATCACCAATTAAACCATATAGTTCAGATAACTTTTTATAAATATCTAAAAAGAATCTGTCCTTAACATTATATTTTTCTATTTCTTGAAGTGCTGCGAGATAATAATTTAAGGAAGTATTATACTCTTTTGTTTCAAAATAATAATTTCCATAAGCAATATACTGCTCATAGAATAAAGCCTTATCAACATATTTTTTTTGAGTGCATAGCTTTTATTAATGTTAGAAAGAGCAGAATCTGTTTGTTTTAGTGTTAAAAAAACACCTGCTTCATCAATATAATATTCAGATAAAGAAATACATACAAGCTTTTCAGGTTTATTTTTAAGTATGGTCAGTTTTATTTTGGAATATTTCTGAAGAGAGTCCATACTTCCTAATTCTCTATAATATGTTACTCCAATATCCCGGTAAGAGCCGTAAAGTTCTTGAATCATTACTGGATCAAGATCTGAAGGAGAAATAATTTTAATGACTTTTCTACATTCTCTTCTAGCGCTCTCATATAGATTTAACATTGTATAATTATTTGCTTTCAATTTATATAATTCAGCCCTGATCTTATAATCACTCTTAACATATTTTTCAAGCAATGCTTTTTCTGCATATTCTAAACTTTCATGCTCCATATCCATCTCATATAATAATACTGCTATTAAAAAATATGATTTAGAAATTTTTTCAGAATTCCCTGATTTGATTGCCAAATCATTTGCTTTTTTTGCATACTCTAAGGCATTAACATCTTCATAACTATTAAAAAAAAAATCAGCTTTCTTTGTATAAATATCTATTTCATTTTCTACATTTTTTTGAGAGGATAAATTGGTAAACAGCAAAAAACACATAATGCTAAATAATAGCCTAAATCGTATAGGTCCCATAGTTTTGAATTTGGAAAAATGATGGAAAATTAAAGATGAAGTCTTATGTTAAAGACCTTCAACCCTAGATAAAGAAGTTGATTGCTGTAGAGCATATTTTCTTGCTACTCTAATGTCATGACAAAAACTTTAGGATGATATTTCGGGTGTGATAAATATTACTTCACCCATGTATTACATACATCATTATGAAGACGTTATACAAAAACCAGTCCGAAAAATACTCATAGCTGGACTTTACTAAAGAAATACCAAAAATCTGATCATTTATTATTTGCCAAATGGATAAATTCAAGCATCATGCAGATGATACTCAATAGTTTATTTCTCAATTACATAAAATAATGACATGCCTTCAAGGAGCCGATCAAAAATTTAATTTATCAATTCCTGAATGACAAAAGGCTCATTATTTAATCCTTCCAGAAGGAAGAATAATTAATTGAAAAATAATGCAAAAACACAACTTAAAACATTCAAATGTATATCTTGTCTGAACAAATACTTTATGGCCTCTGAGTCATTTACATTGAAAATAATATTAAATTACTCAGGCTCATAAAGCAGACCTCTACTTCTATTTATATTTTGTTATAAAGAAAAAGGAGTATACATTACCGATATTGTAGAGTCTGGTGCCTGATTATAGTTTCCACTTCCCGGCATAACAGTATCTATATAGAACCCGTCTCCTGTATTTAACGGTATAGTAATAGTAATTGAGCAGTCTCCGGTAGCATCAACCCATCTATTTCCTTGAGATTGATATTTTCTCCCATCTGTTATTTGTATTGCAGATGACACTCCTCTATCTATGTCTATACCTTCACTGGTCCTATTGGGAATATCAGAAGTTTTTACCGCAATAGATATTGTATATAAACCGGCTGCCTTAGCCTGAAAATTACCTGCATCGATTCTATTGATGATATTTGTATTGATACCTTTTACATCCTCAAACAATAAAATATGTCTGGAATTTCCTCCGCTTTTTAGAGAATAGGTATTACTTACAGCAGCGAATGTCATTCTAGGTATCCCTGAAACAGCTTTTGCAGTTCCATTACTTTCCAATGCCATTAATTTATCAGATGAATTCATGCTTGCATCAGGCACTCCTCTAAAACGTACATTGCCATCTACATCCAGCTTTTGGGTAGGACTCATTGCATGGTTAACATCACCAGCTCCAATTCCCATATATCCTTTTTCGTCAATAAGCATATTTGGCCTGTCACTTGTACTGAACGTTAAAGAAGATGAATTGGTCAATCCATTTCCCCAATAGTCCGCCTTAATACCCGCTAAAGGAAAAGAGCTGCCGGCTACCCTTCCATTGAAAACAAGATTTCCCACTACTGTACCACTTGATATATTAGAATTATCAGCAGTGGCCCTATCTAAAATAAGTTTTGGAGAAGTATTTACAGATGTATTTCTAATCTCATTGCTTCCGGCTGCTCCGCTCTCCCATACATGTACATGGGAAATTGGCTGATTTGTACCTACTCCTACATTTCCATTGTCCTTCACAATAAACTCTGATCCTGCTGCTCTTCCTAAGCCTGTAGAAGTTGATCCCAACTCTACCCCTGCACTGCCTGGATTGTCGATAAAAGCATCGGGAGTAGGATCACCGGCAATATTATTAAGTTTTATCCATTTACTAACCGCTCCATCAAAATAATAAAAACCTACTTTATCTATGTTGGATGCTTGTCCGGTTGCGGAACCTGTTGAAATATCGTTGACATAAATCAATGTTGATGACTCAACATTTGTCATACCTAATGCTCGCTGCCTGTCTACCCGAGGAATGAGCAGCCCATCTGTAGTTGTGGCAGAACCTGTAACATTCTTTGCTACAATATCTAATGTACTTTTAGGGTTGGGGGTATTAATGCCAATCTGACATTTAGCTGTTATAGAAATGACAGTCATCCCCAATAACAATAATTGTTTTTTCATAATTGTTTGTATTATTGATTTTTTTAATGGCCTATTTCACTGAAGGGAAACCGGCCTAACATATGTGTATTTTAGAATCATTTTAGCATGATTTTCAGAATAAATAATACATCTGAGAATTGAACTTGCAAAGGAATAGAAAAAGAGAAATGAAGTCAAAAAAAACACCCCCCAACAATCCCTCTATTTTATAAACCTCTGAAAAACAATTATAATAGCTGATCTCATACTAAGCTAAAGGTGATACACTTTTATAGTAAATTAAAAAAGATCTTACTTATTTTTCACAGAATCAATCCTAAATATTAAGTACAGGCGACTGTATGCTATAGTGACAAATAAGATATTCTTAGTGTGATAGATAATTCAAGATTGTGATGAATTGTAAATTAATGTATATAGCTTTTTAAACCAAACAATAATTTATTTACAATCAATCTCTAGGTCAAAATTTTTTTTCACTTGGTTATAGTATTTATGTTAAGTTTGAAATGATTTGCTACCTGAGTATTATTCAGTTTATTTTTTTCTGACAGCCAAGTACCTGTAAACCATCAGACTCATTGTATGAGCGATAGGTTTGGTTAATTTTTGCATTGTGAAAATTTTCATTACTAAAAATTTTTTCATTCAGTTGTATGATATCCAGTGTTGACTATACTTAATGCATCAAATATAAATAGATAGCCGGTTATTTAACAGCATTGTATTTCGTATAAAATTAAGTTTTTGAAAGTTGAATCGGGTTATTTTTACACTGCTACATTGGGCTATATTATCATCATTTTTAAAGTATCTCTATAATAAATATCGTAAAAAAGCTGGCATTTTTAATTTGCTAAACTATATTTTGTATATTAGCAATTATCTGATTATTAAATTGATAAAATTCAAAATAGTTCTATAGGGACAGGGAGCTGCTTTCTTGTAGCCGCATACTTGCAAGTTCTTTGGCCATCACAATATTTCAAAACAGAAATGAGTATATTAAGTATGTTTAATCAAAACTAAAAAAATGAAAAAATTATTTACGTCCGCAACTTTTAATGATCAAATAATAAATTTTATCCCCTTAAGAGTTTTTATAGTTTCGTTCTTTCTTTTTTTCACTTTCACATTATCAGCCCAGCCCAGATCGGACGTCGATTACTTAGCCATTTTGAAACGGGCATCAGTTTACAGCAAAGAAAACAACAATAGTTTACCTAAATTTACTTACCAGTCACCTTCCAATCCAGACTTAGTTGACCTTCGCAAACGGTTTAAACTGGATTCCATAGCAGGTTTTGGAAACGAGGCTTCCCGGCTTATTAATTTACTTCATTGGGTGCATAATACAGTTAAACACGATGGCCAAAACGAAAGCGGCATTAAAGATATTAATGCATACACAATCGTTACAGCAGCAAAACAAAGAAATACAGGTGTTTCCTGTGGTGAATTGGCAACCACGCTAAATGACTGCTATCTGGCAATGGGCTGGAAGTCCAGAAAGGTCTACTGCTTTCCCAAAGACAGTTTAGGAATTGACCATGATTCACACGTTATCAATGCAGTTTATCTTTCTTCAAAAAAGAAGTGGGTGTGGATGGATCCAACCAATGATGCCTACGTAATGGATGAACGTGGTGAACTTTTAAGTATAGAAGAGGTGCGAGAGCGGCTTATTACAGGGAAATCCTTAATAGTAAATCCGGATGCGAATTGGAACCGAAAAACTTCAACCGAAAAATCTTACTATCTTGATACTTACATGGCAAAGAATCTTTACAGGTTTTACTGCCCCTTAAGCAGTGAATACAATTATGAAACATGGGGTCAGAACAGACGAGTAACCTATGTTTATCTTTTTCCATTAGACTACAATAAAAAAGTCCCCTTAAAAACAGATGATTATTACAACACAGGTTTAAAGACAGTGTTTAACACCTATAATCTGTTCAATGCAAAACAATTCTGGCAAGCCCCATATTGAAGCCTTATCAGGGAGATATGAAAGTTCTATCCAGGCGTTCCGGGCAAGGTAATCACTTTGTATAACAGAGAAGATGATGCAGTAAGAAAATTCAACACTGAAAAAAGCAGCTAAAAAACAGCATATGCCCATTCAAAACCGAAGATTAATTTTAAGCCAGCTTCTCTTATTAAAAAAAGGGCCCGGATATAAATCCAAGCCCTAACTTTTTCAGCTTACCCACTTCGTGGAATACTGTCTTATTATTCTTTTATAAATTTCTTCTGAACAGTTTTACCATTATCATTGATATCAATTACATAAACACTGTTGATCAGTTTACTGACATTGATTTGATTGTTCAATAAAATGCCCTCTGCAATTAGCTGCCCGGAGATATTGTAAATTTTATATTTAGCTTTTTTACTAATATTTTTTACATACAATACCGTCCTTACAGGATTTGGGTAAATCAGGATATCAGTTTGATCCACAGGATTTACAACGGGCTTTTTATAAATCCTTACTAAATAATCCTCAACTTCTCCATTGGAAAAACCAATACAATTTACAGGAATACCATCTCTCTGCATGGCTACCCTCATTACCACATATTTATGGCTGGTTAAACTTACAAAAGCATCTGCAGGTACACTAAATTTACCTGACACAGGAGAGGATGTATTCGGAGGGGAAACAAACACCCTTTCATTGATATCAAATTCACCATTTCTATTAAAATCAAGCCATACTGCAACCCCTTCATTATACTGGGTACCGGTCCATTTTTTTTCAATGATGATCTCGTTGTCGGCAGATCCCTGGACCATCTCTATAAACGCTTTGGGAGTTCCCGTAAAATCTGTATATACTGATGCTCCTGAAGGATTCTCCATAACTGATTTTTCGCTTGGCTTAACCGTCACTTTCGAAATATGCTCTGCTGCTGAGCTTCCTGACTGCATCTTACAATAGGTTACCGTAGGGGTTATAAAATAATACAGAGGGGTGTAGCCGCCAGGTGTACCATGGCAAATATTTGCTACCTGCATTTCATATTTTGTAAGTTCCGTCAGCCCTGTTAATGTATAAACATTATTGGATGTTGAGACTTCCGTCCAGCTTGGAACACCTACTTTTCTATATTTCAGAACATATGTTGCCCCTGGGAAAGGATCCCATTTGATTTCTGCCCATGTCGGAAAAAGCTGGGTGATCGTTAATCCGGAAGGCGGAAGCTCACAAGTTCTTTCCGTAGTAAACACTTTAGGATTCGAGTACGGATTTGGAGTCGTTTCTCCAACACACTGACTGGCAATCTGAACCTCATATGTAGTAGAGGGATCTAAACCACCAAGAGTATAGGTATTGGCAGGAGCAGCCGGCAGAGAAATAGTTGGATTTGGCCAGCCTGCAACCCCCACTTTTCTCCATCTTAACACATAGTTAGAGTTTACTGCAAATGACCATGTAATCAATGCTGAATTTGCTGTAATATTATTAACTGTAAATGTCGGCGGTGCAGGGTCACATTTTGTCAAAAATTCATTGTGAGAATATGCCCCCGTTGTACCGTCACATACACCAGCTACTTCAATTTCATATAAAGTAGCAGGTAACAAATTGGCTGGCAAATTAAAAATATTGTTTGCCGGTGCAGTGGCTACAGGTACATTTGCAGAAATCCAGTTTGAGGTACCAACAGGCCTGTATCTTACTATATAAGAAGATGCACCTCCGTTTTCAGGCCAGCTGATGGAGGCAGAATTATAAGTAATCCCACTTACGGTTACTGTTGGCGCAGCAGTACTGCACTTCGGAGTGGTAAAGCTGGGTCCTGGGACCCAGACGCTTTTATCATTCGGACTACATACAGAACGAAGCCACCAATAATAGGTAGTATTAGACGATAGTGTCGTTAAGTTTACAGAAGTACCCCCTGAAGTTCCTGTTGGATTTGTACCTGCATTGGGTGCAACATTTGTAGGGGTAAGATAATACTCATACCCGTTGGCAGGGGCCGGAGAAGGGGCTGTCCAGTTCAAGGTACCCATATTAGGCGTTGTTGCAGATGCAGACATTCCGACAGGCTCCCTACAAGCCGCACTGAGAAAAATATTGTCTATAGAGGCCGGAGGCTGCATACCGCCACTGCCATTATTTGTCCATTCAAACACCAGACGCATGGTTGTGCCTGCAAAACTGCTTAAATCTAAATTGTTATTAAGATAAGTCTGCCAGGTAGTCTTCTGGTTAAAATCATTACCCACCTGAATTCTTCCTAATCCTGCCGTAATATTAGCTCCTGCTGCCGGCGTAAAAAATAAAGGGACAAGCCATACTCTTAAGCGGTCCTGTACATTCTCTCCTCCAGCTTTCCAATCAAATGATAACTTACAAATAGTAATTCCCGCCGGAATAGCAATATTCCTGTAGGTATGAACAATGCTTGCTCTAGTTACATCATAGTTATTTGAGAGTCCATAGTTATTTGATATATAAATAGCATTGGGCGGATTGCCGGCAGCAACCCCATACACCCATTGATTATTCTGTGTAGAATTTTCAAAAATAAAATTCCCATTCCCTGCATCAAAGTTCTCACTATATGGGAAAGTCGCGGTTGTACAAGCATTTGAAATAAAGCTGATCACAGCTAAATAAAAAAATGCAATTAAAAGAGGATATTTTTTTCCATATTTTTCACATATAATAAATTAATCGCATAAAAATAATCGTTTAATTGTCAATATACAATACAAAATACATTTAACTTATAAAATAAACAATAATTAAAGTAAAACAATGAATAATATGAAATAAACAAATCTAAATACAATAAAAAATCAACTATATTCTCTATAAAAAAATACAATCTTTTATTAAACAAGACCTTATATCCGGTATGAGGAGCTTATAAAATATAGCATGCAATTGTATTCTGCAAATAAAATAAATAATCCCGAGGCATTATCTTCGAATAAAACGGCAGTGATTCATTTACATCAGAAGAGGAATAATTTCTTTTCATGCTGCCCGATGATGATGGCTTATTGGAACTTCTGAGAAATGTTTTAAGTAGCCAATGAAATTTAAACTATCTTAGCACTTCACTGATCTGCAGGTATGAAAAGTTACAATGCCTCCCAGTAATAATTTCGATAATAAATTTATTATATGTCAAAAATCAGCCATTTCATCCTGTTTCTGGTAGTATTTACCTTCTCTTCGAGTTTATTTGCTCAAAATAGTAAGAAGAAAACTACTGATGATAATATCCCCTGGATCAAGTTTAATTGGGTCGGGGATTATATAGGCAACCATTATTTTGATAAAGCTTACATCAATATCCCGGTTCAGATTGAAGATCTGCCCTATAGATTTGATGCCCAGTTTGATCTTGGATCTTTTGCAACGGTCATATATGGTAAGTCGATCACCCATTACTCTTCTTTTTCTCCTAATCTAAAGGAATCCGGTGATACCCTGCGGATTAAAGGGAGAAAATTCCCATTGTTAAAAAATATTACCCTGCGTCTGGACAAAACTACATTTCCTAATTTGACGGTCGTGAAATTACCCGGTTTTGGCAAAGAGATCCCACCGGATTCCGTAAAGACCAGCAGCGTTAAGCATATTGGTACAATTGGCGTTGATCTGTGTGCCAATAAAACGCTGATCATTGATTACCCTAACCGGAGGATTGCCATTCTCGATGATATTCCTAAAAGTTTTCTGGCCAAAACCGAATTTCTGCCCGCGAAATTTAATAAGGACGACAGAGTGATGATACCATTTGCCATCGGAAATAAAACGGAGTTCCTGATGTTTGATACGGGTTCTAGTGCCTTTCCTATTATCACCTTTCCTAAATATGCCGAACTCATCACAGACCCTAAAGAACCTGTTACTGATTCTTTGGGTGTTTCCAGCTGGGGAGCAGTCCATCAGATGTATAAGAAAAAGATGAACAAACGGATGCATCTGGGTAAAAGCCCGGTTAAAAACGAATATGTGTACTATAGTGATAAAGCAGCAAGCTCACAGAAATTCTTTGATGACAATGGTATTTTTGGGTTTACCGGCAATGTGCTGTTCCTCGATAAAATACTGATCATCGATTTTAAAAATAAGAAGTTTGGAATATTGAAAAAATAAGCAATCATAAAGAGCTGTCTGGGAGATCCAAGCAGCTCTTTCAGTTTTTAACTGATTGCCAGCAAAAAAGTAAATGCCCTACGGCAGCAGAAAATTTATACCAAAGACAACTCCCATTCTGGAAGACAGGAGTAACAAATATCATTTTTGTTATTAAGGAGTTTAAAAAAATACCCAGATGCAGACTATAAACATGTAGTACTTATAGAACTCCTGCACTTGAAAAGGAAACTTTTGAAGACATCACTAGGCCGCTCCTTTTACCTTCACCTCGTTTTTAGCCACCTCATCTTTTTTGTTTCTAAGCTCTCTTTTCATTTTCCTGAAATCCCAGGGAGCAACAGCATGTACATCCTGCCAAAGTCCAACTTTTCCGCGCTGGGCATTTTCCTGCAGTTTTCCTAACGAAGCATCCTTGGAATAAGAGAAATACCACCATCCCAATCCTGCCTTTATCAGCTCTTTTGAAAGATATCTGCCATTGTCATAATACACTTTGGCAATAGATCTGCCGTAACGGTCTGTATCCGTTTCAATAAAGGTAATGGTTTTCCCAAATACCTGATCTGAAGTAAACTGCTTGGCGTTTTTTCCAAACGGCTGTCCTTTTTCCGGACAGTCTACCTCAGCCAGTCTCAGTTTTTTTTGCTGGTTCCCTTTCAGGAGTACTGTGATGGTATCTCCATCTGAAATTTTAATGACTCTTCCACTGGTTTGGGAGAAAATAAGCAGTGGGAAAAACAAGCATCCCAATATCAATCGTTTCATCCCGTAAAGATAGAAATTTAAGACCTCTAAAAATCTATAAATATTCCCATTTTAAAGGATTTTACGAAGTTTTTTTCTTATCTAGCTTCAGTTTTAAAAATAATTTTCGATAACATCCAAAGTATTAGTTTATTCTATTTTGCTGCTTAAAAAGCGAGCGTATCTTTAGAGTTCCCCTTTTGATTTCCTTTCTGTAAATTTTAATCCATCATTGGCTTCATCATTCTGAAGTGCTTTTTCAATGCAGGAATATATATTTTGTAAAGATCTTTTATTTCCACTACAAAAGATTCCATCTTAAGAAATATAGCTTTACCTCCTTTGAAAAGGAGAAAACAAAAAAAGTTAAAAAAACTCCTGTTTTTTAAAATGGCTATAACTCAATGGTTATTAGCAACGTAAAGTTAACGAAAAAGTCAGCTGAAAAATTAATTAAAAATTATTCTTCATTTTATTTTTTTAATTAAAAAAGTATTGTACCTTTGCAACCGCAAAAACGAAGTAAAATTCGTTAATGATGACAGCCAATCGGGGCGTAGCGTAGTCCGGTCATCGCGCCTGGTTTGGGACCAGGAGGTCGCAGGTTCGAATCCTGCCGCCCCGACTTTAAAAAATTCAAGGGTGCGTAGCTCAGCTGGATAGAGCATCTGCCTTCTAAGCAGACGGTCAAAGGTTCGAATCCTTTCGCGCTCACCAAAGGCTCACAATATTTTGTGAGTTTTTTTTAATTTCAAAAGGCTTTGTACCTTTGCGATTGCAAAACAAAGTTATTCTTGATGACCATCCTCGGGGCGTAGCGTAGTCCGGTCATCGCGCCTGGTTTGGGACCAGGAGGTCGCAGGTTCGAATCCTGCCGCCCCGACTTTAAAAAATTCAAGGGTGCGTAGCTCAGCTGGATAGAGCATCTGCCTTCTAAGCAGACGGTCAAAGGTTCGAATCCTTTCGCGCTCACTAATTGAAAATCAAGTCTTTACAGCAATGTAAGGACTTTTTTATTTTTACTCAGGTCTGGGTTAGGGTCAGGTTTTTTAGTAAATGGCAGTAAAAGGAATCTAAAATTATCTTAACAAAAATTTAATCCCTCCTACTCTTTCAACAACACTTCAAGCAAATTTACTTTTATAAAAAATCTTTAAAACTCCAAAATTAGTTTTCTGCCACAAATCACAAAAAAAGCCTGATTTCAGAAAGAGGGGGCATTGCCAAAATCAAAACAACGGGAGGGGCTTGTTGTTCATATAGGGAACTGAACCACAGATAAAGAATAATTCATGATTTAAAAAGAACTTTTATGTGGTTGTGATGATTTATTTAGAGAAATACAAATCTAAACAAATTGAGCCACAATTAAGTAGCTCTAATTTTACAGATTCTTTTTTAACCAATCACTTACTGAAGGATCCAAATTTCTCCAAGCCCCTAAACCACAGGATTTAACAACAAAAAGTCCATCATCATAATCCATAACAGATGCTAAGTGGTCTCTTACTTCAGCAGCAGTTTTTGTTGTTATGATTGCCCAGCAGGATTTTAAAACCTTTGCCCATGTCCCGTAAGACTTTATAGATTTAAACAGGCTCATAATCTTTGGAGTTATTCAAATCGTAGTTAATAATATAACAACTCATATACATTGATTTTTGTACCTCTCAACAAAACGGGTGAGATTGAAATCCCGTTTGCTAGAACCTTTAGAAGTTGTATATTTGCTTTGCTAAAAATAAAGATACCTTCAAGGTTGTCTGCAACTCAGCCATTTTTATAATGTCAATAGTAATACCATTTACATTTTTAACTCAATGGTTGAGTATTTTTCTTAATTATGTGACATAATGTCTTTTACCCCCCTTACCACTTCCAATATTTTTAGCTTTTATTACTCTACTATTCGGTGAGATAATAAGTTTTTTCAGTGTGATTTAGTTAAATGATGATTTCACATTCTGGATAAAGCCTAATTTTCATCATTATTACTTAATGATTATAAAAAAGGGTTGATAATCTTTGCTTTAAGTTTAAAAAAAACAATATTTATATGTTGAAAATTTCAATTAAAATAAATTCACATATTGATACAAATATCAATTACATTCATTACAACGTGAAATATTAATAGACATAATCACTTTTCATTAATGAAGCTGATGATTTTAAATATTGGAGTTATCAATAAAAAGCTGTTAAAATTTGTTTTTATGCCATAAAATACATTTATTTGACATAATATTCACTAATCAATACATATTTATAGTGAATTTAATAAAACTATTTATTAACAATTTAAATTTAAACATGATGAAAACAAAATCATTAGAAAAATTAGCAAGCTTTGAGCTTAAAAACGAAAAATTAGCAACTGTTTTAGGAGGACAAGGAGGTCCTGCTGCACCAACTCTGTCTATTGATGTTGAAACTACTGGAGCAGGTGAAACATGTTTTTTAGGTAAATGTGTAACATATTCTTCAGACACAAGACTTGCCAATGGTGGAATTTATTTTGAACTGGATCAAGTAGTTGATAAACCTTGCTAATTCTTAATTTTATTAAAATTTGAGAAGCTTAATTAAGCTTCTCTTTTTATAAAAGTATTATGAAACAATTATTAATGTTAGTTTTTTTTATATTTAGTATTTATGCTAAATCTCAAAACTACGTTTTAAGAGATTCAACTTTAATTAAATATTATAATTTAACTAATGAGGCAGAAAACAAGATTATAAATAATGATTTGATTGGTGCAAATAGTCTATATAAGAGCGCTTACAGAGAGTTTAAATATCCACACGCAAAAGATTTACATAATGCATTGAAAATAGCTTTAAAAGTAAAAGATATTGAAACTGCATACGATTACTATCGATCTTTAAAATGTTTAGGGAAAGAGTTTGATGAAGATTTTTTAAAGGAAAATTTTAAAAATCCTGAACCGTTTAAACAGCAATTGTGTAAAAATGTAATTGATTTAAAATATAAAAAAAGCTTAGATTCATTATTTGACATAGATCAATATTATAGAAAATTATCTAAAGGAAATTATACTTCATACAGAAAGGAGCTCACAAAAAGTGATAGTATTGCTTCTATAAACCTGTTAAAACTCATCAAGAAAAAAGGGTTCCCAAATGAGTATAATATTGGATTAAGTATGAAAAATGATGTGTATTTTCATAACTTCTATTATATTATTTGGCATCAGTTGGCATCCAATAATATTAGCAGTCAGAAAGTTAATTTTTCAAATGAAATAGTCAAGGCTTTAAATGATGGAAAAATAAGACCAGACATAGCTGGATTTTTACTTGATTTAAATAATAACACTTATGATTATTCTTATTTCAAAATTTATCAATTTAATTCAAATGATGGAAAATCCGATTGTTGTTATGTGAATAAAGATTTTTTACCTGGAAATAGAAATGAAAGTTCTCTTAAAAAAATCCAACAAGTTAATGATAAAAGAAAGTTACTTGGTTTATCATCAACAGAAGATGAAATACGTAAAAGCATATTCTTCCTGAATAATAAAGAATATATATTTTCAAATAATGTACTTGAAGGCTTTAATTTTAGAGATCCTAAAGATGCAGAACAATTTAAAAACCTTATGATAAAACTTAATGATACTGCTCATTAGTGTTGATAATGATACTATGACTGATGAAATATGTAGTTGGTTATCTTATCAAAATAAAGAGTTTGTGCGATTAAATGAAAATCAATACATTACCAAAGTATCTTTTGATTTCCATAATAATGCTTTCAAGATTTCTATAAATGATATTGAATACAATTTAAATAATTTTAAATCAGTGTTTTATAGAAATGGTGGAATTTATTATGATATACCTAAACAAGAAATAGATAATAGTTTAGTTGAATTTTATAATTCAGAATTTAGATCAATAACCGAGTTTATCTATTATTATTTAAAAATAAATGGAGCAAGTATATTTGGAAATCTTTTCACCAAAGAAGTCAACAAATTAGAGGTTTTATTTTTGGCTAAATCTTTGGGCATAAAAGTTCCTGACACCTATATTTTATCACAATTAAAAGACTTGGCAAAAATTGATTCTTCCCAGAAATATATTACCAAAGCTGTTTCAGAAATGAAACCTATTTTCGTTGAGAATGCATTGTATTTAAATTATACTCATGAAATAGACATTAACCATATTCAGAATAAAAAAGAGAATATTATACCCTCTCTTATACAAGAGAAAATACATAACATTTATGAAGTAAGGGTGTTTTTCTTTGAAAAGAAAATTTGGGCTGTTGCTACATTTGATTTCTCAGATAATATTGATATTAGAAATATAAAAGACAGTGATAAGAAATACCTGCCCTGTAAGCTTCCTATTGAGATACAGAGAAAAATCCTTAAAATGGCAAAAACATTAAATTTAAAGTGCGGTACAATAGATTTAATAAAATCAGAAGATGACTTTTACTTTTTAGAGATAAATCCTTTAGGACAATTTCATCAAGTTAGTTATTATGGTAATTATCAGATTGAAAAATATATCGCAGACTTATTATGAAAGAAGAAGAGATACTACATTTAAATGGGATTGAATTTTCATTACAGGAATGGAGAAAGAGTAACAATATATCAAAAGTTAAATTTTCTAAAAATAAAAATAAGAAGACTAGTAAGACCAGAATTTATCGTTCACCCAAATATTATTCACTTTTATATTAAAAGATGTTTTTAAAATTATTTGATTCCGTTAAGATTACCAAAGGGGCTAAAAACTCTATCATTTTTGATACAAATACTGGCTTTTTAAAACTCATTCCAAATGCTTTCTTTGACTTACTATCAAATGAAAAGCAAAATTATGCTGTATTAAAAAAGCAGTTAGACCCTAGTAGTTTAGAGGCTTTAGAAGAATATCTGAGTTTTATAATTGACAATAATCTGGGATTTATAATAAGTTCTAAAAAAGAATTGCAGAGTTTTCAAAGCAAATCTCATTTTAATGAAATACCTTCTCATGTTGATTATTTAATTTTAGATATTAATAATTCAAGAATTTTAAATAACAATCTAATAAAACAGGTTTGTAATTTAAAAATTAAATATTTGCAAATAAGATTTTTAGAGTTAGGATCAAACGAAATAATAGAAATAATTTCTAAACTAGAACAGTTTAATGATTTCAACATCAATGAAATTTCTATTATTGCAGAATATAGTATTGAGCTACTTTCATTCATTAAAGAAAATAGTTATAAAATCTCAAATAAATTTCTTAGCATTGTATTACATTCATCTAATGAACAAGATTTTCAGATGTTAGACCATGTTAATATAACTGTTATTAAAAATAAAATTAAGATCCCTTTAAGCTGTGGTTTTATTGATTTGAAAAATGTTAATCTTAATCGCTTTTTTTATTTGGAGGCTCAGTGTCATAACTCTTGTCTTTATAAAAAAATAGGAATTGATAAAGAAGGCAACATTAAAAACTGCCCTTCTATGTCTCAAAGTTTTGGAAATATAAAGGAGACAACATTGGAAAATACTCTCAATCATTCTGAATTTAAGAAATATTGGAACTTAACCAAAGATAGTATTGAAGTTTGCAAAGATTGTGAATTTCGATATATCTGCACAGATTGTAGAGCATACACAGAACAAACCCATATCAGCAAAGAAGGATTAGATATTTCCAAGCCTTTAAAATGTGGCTACAATCCATATACTGGTGAATGGGAAGAGTGGAGTACAAATCCACTAAAACAAAAAGCAATTGAGCATTATCGGATGTAGGATTTGAAGTAAGAATTAATTTTACAAAAACATAAATGACTTTACCCAAGTGGTATACTTTACTATGAAATATTTATTTACATTATTTTTCAGTTTTAGTTCTGTATAATTGTAATACAAGAACAAAATATACATTAGATTGTAAAAATCCTATTGTTGATTACAGTACAAATTATGAAGCTAACGATCAAATACTTTCCTTTAGATCAGCTTATAAAAAAACAAAGTGAACAGACAATTGTTTTAGTAAATAACAAAACTTCTAATTTGGAAAACCACCGTATATTTACAGTGGTTTCATGTATTAAATGGTAAAAAGTTATTTCAGATGATAGGAACTTCCATTCCAAAGATAAGTTTTGGAAGACCGTTTTTTCTTTTCACGGTCTTTCTCATCTCTTTCCATTTCTTCCGTTTTAAAGATGAAAGCATCAGGAATTCCTCCTTTATCATTAGGGAAAATATAGTGTTCACTATGGTAAAAAACATCCGCATCCCCTACATTCATCAGATGTGGAAGGGCAATTAATTTTTTATCTTTAAAAAGAACATACTGATCATAACTTGCAATACCGCAAGCTTCACCGGAAACCATTGCTTTTAAAGTCAGTTCAACATTCTGAAGCTTATGATTACTTTCAATATTGAATGTCGCATAGCTCAGCTCCTCTCCTCTTCCGGTATCAAAATAAACCTCATCAATCAGAGTATTACCTTCCATTACTTTAATACCGGCAATATTCTGCTTTTCAACATCATTGAAGTCCTTGCTTTTCCTGTCCACGGTTTTTGAAAGCCCGAAAAGGAAATCATACCCGTTTTTGTTACGATATCCCACACAAAGATTTCCTCCCCAAACATACCCTTCAGAAGTCACATCTCCTTTCTGATAAGAGACCTTATACCAGTTGGCTCCTCTTTCTCCCAGTTTCAATACTGCTTCTTCTTTTTTAAGGATTAATACCGGCTGATTAGACTGTAATGAATCCAAAACCTGAGCCTTTACATCAGGCTCTTTTCTGATCCTGGTCCAGTCTGTAAAAATTTTCTGGGGTTTATTGTCTTCAAAACTAAAAACACCATCTGCAAACACTTCATTCTCCTGAGCTGCAAAAAGCTGTACCGTCAATAAAATTAAAGCGGTCAATAAAGTTTTCATATTTGTATTTTGTATTTTGTATTTCGTTTTTTTTATTTTTCAAGTAAAAGACTTACCCACTCCTCTCGCTGCAGCTGTCTTTTCAGCTCAAGACCGCTGTCCTTACATACTTCCAGAATATCATCCACATCAAAGAAACAAAGTCCGGAAAGCAATAATTTTCCTCCTTCATTCAATACGGAAACATAGGCCGGAATATCCGAAATCAGAATATTCCTGTTGATATTGGCTAAAATAACATCAAAATTTTCTTTTCCTAAATTTTCAGCCGTTCCCTGCTCAATATCCAGTTCAACATTATTTCTTACAGCATTTTCTTTTGAGTTTTCCACAGACCATTCATCGATATCAATGGCTTTGGTCTCTCCGGCACCTTGCTGTTTTGCATAAATAGCCAGTACAGAAGTTCCGCATCCCATATCCAATACTTTCTTTCCGCTAACATCAATATCCATCATCTGCTGGATCATCAGATGCGTTGTCGGGTGATGCCCTGTTCCGAAAGACATTTTAGGCTGGATAATAATTTCATGCATTCCCGGTACAGAGTCATGAAATTCCGCTCTGATCAATACTTTATCGTCAATATTGATAGGAGAGAAATTCTTTTCCCATTCTTCATTCCAGTT
Organism: Chryseobacterium sp.; assembly: GCF_022869225.1. Taxonomy (NCBI): domain Bacteria; kingdom Pseudomonadati; phylum Bacteroidota; class Flavobacteriia; order Flavobacteriales; family Weeksellaceae; genus Chryseobacterium; species Chryseobacterium sp. The sequence goes on from NZ_JALIHL010000001.1 coordinate 806,919, forward strand.
GATATTAGGCATTTCCTCGAAAGAATATTCAATCGTTACGTTTTCGTTTTCAAAAATAGAAAGAGCTTTCAGCTGATCTTCATGAAACAAATCGGTCTGGATGTATCCTAAAATTCCGTCAATTTCTTCTGTAAAACTGTCAAAACCTATTTCGATAAGCTCTGCCATTAAGATCTCATTCCAAGGTTGCAATGGAGAAATTTTGAAATTGAATTCTAAATAATTTTGCATGTGATTAATTTGCTGCAAAAATACTAATGTTATTACGGTTAAAAAAATGGAAGCATTAAGTTTTGAACAATTGGCTCTGTTGGAAAGACTGATCAGCCTTTCTATCAACCAATACATATCCCGGAAACAAGGCTTTACAAGTGAATATTTTTGATAAACAAGATATAAAAACTCTTATAAAATTTGTAAATTGCAGTAATAACAGTGGTTTTCTGTCTGGAAACCTGGAAAAAAGTAATAAAAATTCAAGCAATCCGTAAAAATGGTTACTTACGAAAACTTACATGATACCCTGTCTTTTTACAATATTGATTGCCGCCAGTCTTACTACATTTCCTCCGGAAACCCCATTTTTGATTTCCCAAAAGCACCCTTCAGAATGGATTACTATGCTTTATGCATTTGCACTGCGGGAGAAATCAATATTGAGATTGACAGTAAAAAATACAAGGTAGATGCTCACAGCTTCTTGATAGCAGCTCCTTCCACCATTGTAAGATTCCTGAAAACAAGCAAAGATTTTATGATGAAACTTTTGTTTTTTGACAAGAATTTCCTGATTAAAAATATCTCCAATCCTTTCATCATAGAAAAAATGAATCTTTTTTCTGAAGGATCCTACAGCATTGTAAAAACAGCAGCAAAAAATTCTCTGCAAATACAAAACCTGCTGGATTACCTAAAAAAGAAATCCAGGAAGAAAGGAAAATTCACGGAAGAGATTATCCGCACCATTATTTTTAATCTGTTGCTTGAAGCTGCAGAAATCATAGAAAAAGAAAGCAGCACCCGTCCTGAAAAAGAAGAAGGAAAAAAAGATCTATTTCTGAAATTCAGTCAACTTATCCGGGAAAATATAAGGCAGCATAGAACAGTTCAGTTTTATGCAGACCAGCTTTGTGTTTCAAATAAATACCTCATAGAAATCATTAAAAAGGCCTGTGGAAAAACACCGCATGAAGTCATAGACGAGACCTTACTGAAAGAAGCATATGTGATGCTCGGAAATCCGGATTTCATAATTTCAGAAATTGCCTTTGAGCTCCAGTTTAATTCCGCTTCTGCTTTCGGACGTTTTTTCAAAAAACAGACTTCCATTTCTCCTTCCGAGTACCGTACAAAAGAAAATATCCAGTCTTGAGAATTTGGGGATAATAATTCCGACATTGGGGATATGTACCGCATGATGAATAGAAGTACCTTTAACATGTTAATTCAAAACAAAACAAAAAATGAGTACGATCAATTCAAAATTCGACAACGTTTTAAATGCCTCTGACCAGTTTGGAAAAGTAAATCACGAACCGGATTCAAGTAAAGAAGTTCAGATTAACACCCCTGAAAAAACAATGCCTTTTTCCGACCAGATCGGAAATTACCAGCGTAACAAAGGAATTCCTATACAATCTTACGAAAACAGCAAAATCTATATTGTAGGAAGCGGAATTGCAGGGATGTCTGCCGCTTACTATTTCATCCGTGACGGACATGTTCCGGGCAAAAACATCATTTTTCTTGATCAGCTGAATGTTGAAGGCGGATCCCTGGATGGAGCCGGAAATGCAAAAGACGGCTACATCATCCGTGGAGGACGGGAAATGGATATGACCTATGAAAACCTTTGGGATATGTTCCAGGATATTCCGGCATTGGAATTACCCGCTCCCTACAGCGTTTTGGACGAATACCGTCTGATCAACGACAACGACCCCAATTATTCCAAGGCAAGACTGATCCATAACCAGGGACAGATCAAAGATTTCAGTAAATTCGGACTTGAGAAAAAAGATCAGCTGGCCATTGTTAAACTTCTATTAAAGAAAAAAGAAGAACTTGATGATCTTACCATTGAAGATTATTTTGCAGAATCTTTCCTTAACAGTAACTTCTGGTTTTTCTGGCGCTCCATGTTTGCTTTCGAAAACTGGCACAGTTTGCTGGAACTGAAACTCTATATGCACCGATTCCTGCATGCCATTGACGGAATGAAAGACTTCTCTTGCCTTGTATTCCCTAAGTACAACCAATATGATACTTATGTAACTCCTCTGAAAAATTTCCTTGTTGAAAAAGGAGTACAGATCCAGTTCAATACCCTGGTGAAAGATCTGGATATTCATATCAATACGGAAGGAAAAACAGTAGAAGGAATTATCACCGAGCAGAACGGAGAGGAAGTAAAAATCCCGGTCGGAAAAGATGATTATGTGATTGTCACTACCGGTTCTATGACGGAAAGTACTTTCTACGGAGACAATAATACAGTTCCGGAGGTGACTATAGACAACAGCAGTGCAGGACAAAGTGCCGGATGGAAACTGTGGAAAAACCTTGCTGCAAAATCTGAAGTATTTGGTAAACCTGAAAAATTCTGTAGCCATATTGAAAAATCTTCGTGGGAATCTGCCACATTAACGTGCCGTCCTTCTGCTTTTACAGAAAAACTGAAAGAACTGTGTGTAAATGACCCTTATTCAGGAAGAACGGCTACAGGAGGTATTATTACCATCACCGATTCCAATTGGGTGATGAGTTTTACCTGCAACAGACAGCCCCATTTCCCTACTCAGCCTGATGATATTCTTGTTGTATGGGTATATGCTTTATTGATGGACAAAGAAGGAAATTATATCAAGAAGACCATGCCTCAATGTACCGGAAACGAAATTCTTGCAGAATTGTGCCACCACTTAGGTTTAATAGATCAGCTTGACAATATTGTAGAAAATACGATCGTCCGTACTGCATTTATGCCCTATATTACATCGATGTTCATGCCGAGAGCTCAGGGAGACCGTCCAAGAGTAGTTCCTGAAGGCTGTACCAACTTAGGTTTGGTAGGACAGTTTGTGGAAACCAATAATGATGTTGTATTCACGATGGAAAGTTCTGTAAGAACAGCCAGAATAGCAGTATACAACCTTCTTAATCTTAACAAACAGGTTCCGGACATCAATCCGCTGCAGTATGACATCCGGCATTTATTAAAAGCGACTCAGGCTCTTAATGATTATAAACCATTCCTCGGAGAAGGAATCTTAAGAAAAATATTGAAAGGAACTTATTTTGAGCATATTTTAGTCAACCGTCCTGAAGAAAAAGAAGAACATGAATCTTTCTTCATGGAGCAGGTAGGCAAATTCCAAGATTGGATCAAAGGAGTAAAAGGATAAAAAAGTTTAATAAAACTGTATCAAAAAGTATCAGTAAATGCAAAGATGCAGTTCTGTGATACATGGTACAGATGGTTAAGGTGCAGGAAAATTGAAGAATGTACTAACAAAATGACTTGTGCATTCTGGCGGTTATAAACACTATTGAATTTTATTGTCGATACAATTCTTGCACCTTACCACGTAAAGCATTGAAAAGGACTTTTGTCTCTTTGTGTTTTTACCCAAATATAAGGTTGTTTACCATCATAAATATAAAACTCATGGATTTTAAAAGTATAACGGTAGCCGGAAGCGGCGTATTGGGATATCAAATTGCATTTCAGGCTGCCTACCACGGATTCATTGTCACAGTGTATGACATCAATGACGAAGTATTGGCAAAAGCCAAAACTAAATTCACCACTTTAGGCGAAGCTTTCAAACAGGATTTGCATGCGACCCAGGAACAAATTGATGCAACATTCAAAAACCTCAGCTATTCATCAGATCTTGCTGAAGCCGTAAAAGATGCCGATCTCCTGATAGAAGCAGTGCCTGAAAACCCTGAAATCAAAACGGATTTTTACCATAAACTGGCTCAGGCAGCTCCGGAAAAGACCGTATTTGCAACCAATTCTTCTACGCTTCTTCCCAGCCAGTTTGCGGAAGCGACCGGAAGACCTGAAAAATTTGTTGCCCTTCACTTTGCCAATGAAATCTGGAAACACAACACCGGAGAGGTAATGCGCCACCCGGCAACATCAGATGAAGTATTCAATTCCGTCATTCAGTTCGCCAAAGCGATTGGTATGGTTGCACTTCCTATCTATAAAGAGCAGCCGGGCTATATTGTCAACTCATTGTTGGTTCCTCTTCTTGATGCCGCTGTTAATCTTTGGATCAACGGGGTTTCCGATATTGAAACGATCGATAAGACCTGGATGGTAGCTACCGGAGCTCCTGTAGGACCATTTGGAATCTTGGATGTTGTAGGAATTACAACGGCTTATAATATTAATAAGATGGAAGCTGAAGAAACCCAGGATCCGCTGAAGATCAAAGCTGTTGAGAAGTTAAAAGAAGACTATATCGACAAGGGAAAATTAGGGGTATCAACCGGTGAAGGATTTTATCAATACCCGAATCCGGCTTACCAGGACAAAGACTTTCTGAAATAAGATAGTAAACTTCAGATTTCAAACTATTAAAACAAAAGCAGAACCTAATATAAGTTCTGCTTTTTATTTATCAAATATTCTTAAGATTGATTCTCTTCCATAAAACTGTCTGTTCGAAAACGTAAGGACGCAAGATTATTTCTTTCCGAAACGTTTTAAGGCGCAAGGATTTTATCTCCGCTAAAATTAAACACTGTTAAGACATAATATATACGCATTGATGATCTTCACTTTTGCTGAAAATCTTTGATTTCCTTGCATCTTAAAATATCCATAATACATAAATTTCTTAGCGCCTTTGCGTTTTCAACAAAAATAAAAACAGAACTCCAAATGAAGTCCTGCTTTTGTTATTATATATTCCTGAAAATTATTCAGGCTTATAAGAATCTTTTAATGTGACTGTACGGTTGAATACCAACGTAGCATCCGTAGAATCCTGATCTTTTGTAAAGTATCCGATTCTCTGGAACTGAAGGGGTTCTCCCACCGCAACTTCTTTCAAGCCAGGTTCGGCAAAACCTTGAATAGTAGTTACCGATTCAGGATTGATGAAGTTTAAGAAGTCAACATCTTTTTCAGCATCAGGCTGCTCTACTGTAAATAATTGGTTGTAAATCCTTACTTCTACAGGAATAGCATGCTTTGCAGATACCCAGTGCAATGTTCCTTTTACTTTTCTTAAACTTTCTTCTGTTCCGCTTCCGGACTTGCTTTTCTCATCATAAGTAGCATAGATGGTAGTGATCTCGCCATTTTCGTCCTTCTCTACTCTTTCTGCCTTAATGATATATGCTGATTTTAAACGAACTTCTCCGCCTAATTTCAGTCTGAAGAATTTATTATTCGCTTCTTCTTTAAAGTCTTCACGTTCGATATACAGTTCTCTTGAGAAAGGAATTTCTCTGGTTCCTGCATTTTCCTGTTCAGGATTATTTTCAGTATCCAACCATTCTTCCTTGTCTTCAGGATAGTTTTCGATCACCAATTTAACAGGATCTACTACTGCCATGACACGTTTAGCCACTTTATTAAGATCTTCACGCACGCAGAAATCAAGTAACTGGATTTCGATCAGGTTTTCTCTTTTGGCAACTCCTACTTTTTCAATAAAGTTTCTGATCGCAGCCGGCGTAAAACCTTTTCTTCTCATTCCTGAAATGGTAGGCATCCTCGGGTCATCCCATCCTGTCACCACTCCTTCGGCTACAAGTCTTTGCAGCTTTCTTTTGGAGGTGATCATATAAGAAACATTCATCCTTGCAAATTCTCTCTGCTTGGGAGCTACTTTAGTTTCATCATATACCTGCTCCAAATACCAGTTATAAAGAGGTCTGTGGTTTTCAAACTCCAATGAGCATAATGAATGGGAAACCTGTTCCAAATAATCTGATTCACCGTGTGCCCAGTCATACATCGGATAGATTTTCCATGCGGTACCAGTTCTGTGGTGAGGTCTTTTCAGAATTCTGTACATGACAGGGTCACGCATATTCATATTTGGGGAAACCATATCGATTTTAGCGCGAAGAGACATGGTCCCTTCTTCAAACTCTCCGTTTTTCATTCTTTCGAATAAATCAAGGGATTCTTCAACCGGACGGTTTCTGTAGGGTGATTCCACTCCTGGTTCTGTAGGATTCTTTCTCTGTTCTGTAATCACTTCAGAAGCTTGCTCATCTACATAAGCTTTTCCTTCTTTGATCAATTGTACTGCCCATTCATAAAGCTGCTGGAAGTAGTCTGATGCATACAATTCTTTATCCCATTTGAAACCCAGCCATTCCACATCTTTTTTGATTGAATCTACAAATTCCTGTTCTTCTTTTTCAGGGTTTGTATCATCGAAACGAAGGTTTACGGGTGCATTGTATTTTTCGCCCAACCCGAAATTGATGCAGATCGCTTTTGTGTGTCCTACATGCAGATAACCGTTAGGTTCAGGGGGAAAACGGAAACGGATCTGATCTCTTTTCAGACCGTTTGCCAAATCATCTTCTATAATTTGCTCAATAAAATTGAGTGATTTTTTTTCTTCTTCCATTAAATTAGCTTTTATTTTTTAGCAAAAAAAGTTGAACAAAGTTACGGAAAAATAAGCGTTTGTGAAAATGATAATTTAAAAGCCCGGCTTATTGCAATCCTGTATTTTTTCACTAATTTAGGAAACGTTAAACCCGTTTTATCAAACTATTAATCATGGCCGTTTATATCTTAAGCAATAGAAAAATCGTCCGCCATAAAGGCGAGAGAGTAGATTCTTTTTCCAATGATGAATACTCAATTCCAAATTTCAGGATTGCTAAATGTAATTTTGATAATGATAAAGAACAAAGTCCGCAAGCTAAAAAGAAGAAAGAGTATACCAACCGGAATATTTTGGATTATCAACTATTCTCTGAGCCGGAGAAACAGGGATATGAAGAAGTTTTGGAGGTTCTGCTCAGTGAAAAAGGAATTAAAAAATCTCCTTTAACAGCTAATAACCTCGGTGGGACACAAAGAATGTTTTATGAATTATATAAAAATATGTCTTCTACCAAGGACAGGAGTGATGTATTGATATTTATCCATGGTTATGCTTATGATTTTGATGATGAATTAAAAGCGATCATTGACCTGAAAAAACTATTTATAGATAATCCGGACTCCCCTGTTGAACATATTTTATTTGTAAGCTGGCCTGCCTCAAGCAGTATTGTACCACTGACTTATTTTGATGATAAAGCCTCCAGTATCAACTCGGGAACATCCCTTATGAGGCTATTCTATTTCTATACCCAGTTTTTAAAAGATATTTTTTCGAACCGTGATCTTACCCCATGCAATCAAAGGATTCATATTATCGCTCACTCCCTGGGAAACAGGGTTCTTCAAAGCATGCTGTACAGCCTGAAAAGAGAAAATATCCTGAGAGTTATTGATCAGGTCATCCTGTTGAATGCAGATGTTACGTATAAGGTATTTGAAGATGCTGAAGATTCCTTTAACAAACTTCCTCTTCTCGCCAACCGTATTTCCATTTATTTAAACCGACAGGATGCCATTCTGGGGATATCACAGTTCACCAAGAATATACTTACTCCAAGGTTAGGAAAAAATGGGCCGAGTGATATAGAGCATTTCAAAGATATTGTTTCCGTCATCGACTGTACTTTTGTTAAAGATGATGTTTTAAACAGTTTTAAATTTGAAGTGGGAAATCACTGGGGATATCTCTCAAGTTCTCAGGTTCAAAAAGATATATTCCAAAATCTGTATGGTGTAGATAGAAATTTAATCACCAATAGGATAAAAAATAACGAGAATATGTTCACAATTATTTCATAATATTAATTAAATAAATATTATAAAAATAAATATAAGTTAATTTTTTTGAATATTATCAAAATGGCACGAAGATTGCAATTCATACTGTGGGGAATTACAAATATTTATCATGAAAAAAATAAAAAAAAGACTCTCTTATATTCTGAGTCATATTAAGAAAGCAATTTTTGTAACAGACATCATTTGATTAATCGAAAAACTTTAACTTAAAAAAACTTCTGAATATCCGGTCCTATCAATCATCACAGTCCTAACAAATAGTAAAGAAAAACACTGATCCTTCAATGCTTTGCAGGGTCTATTCGTATTTCTACCATTGGCCAGTTTGAAACTGAAACGGTAAGTAACAGACCACCCTGCCGATCATCTAAACTCCTTAGATCATATGGGGGAATTAAAAATGATTTTCCAATCTATCTCATAAGTTTGGATCATTTATTATGCTTTATTTTAAAACAACATCATTAATCATAAGTCTTAAAATTGGGAATAATTAGAATTTTTTTTGATATTTTCACACCAATCATTAAAATTATTAATTATGAAACCTGTACAAAACAACATGAAAAAGTTAAAAAAGGGCGAATTAAAAACTATTAAAGGAGGAAATATTCCGCCGGTTCCCATCGGTTGCAATAGCTGGGATTTCAAAGCAGGATGTTGCAGAGAATGGGATTCTGATCACTGGGATAATCCTACCTGTCCTTATTAATTTTTCCGATCAGTTCTGAACCACAGCAGCTCATTTTTGAGTTCCAGATCTGATTCAAAATTATTTACAAATAAAGCTCCAGTGCCCAAACCTTGAGGCATTGGATTTTGTTTTGTAAAGGTATATTGAGCAATGGCATTCAGTCCGATATTACTTTCCAGTGCAGAAGTGATCCACCAACCGATATTGTGTTCTTCAGCAAAAGAAATCCATTCATCAGAACCGGCAAAACCTCCTACTAAGGCAGGTTTCAAAATAATATACTGAGGCCTTATCATTTTAAGGAGTTCTTTCTTTTGATCCGTATCAGTAATTCCAATCAATTCTTCATCCAATGCAATCGGCGTAGGGGTTTTTGCGCACAGCTCGGCCATATCATTCCAGTTTCCCGCTTTAACAGGCTGTTCAATGGAATGAATGTTCAGCTCTGCCAGCTGCTGTAAAACAGCCATTGCTTCATTTTTATGAAAACCTCCATTAGCATCTACACGTAACTCCAATTGATCTTTTGAGAACTTTTCTCTTAATTTCTGAAGGACCACGTACTCTTCTTTCCAGTTAACCCCGATTTTGAGCTTAATACAATGAAATCCTTTTTCCAGCTTGTCCTGAATCTGCTCTTCCATGTACCCAATATCTCCCATCCAGATCAACCCATTGATGGTAATAGCAGACTTCCCTTCTGTAAACTCACTTGGAAAATAAATACGGGCTCCATGCTTTAGGTTGAGAACCGCCTGCTCATAACCGAACCATATAGATGGAAACGCTTTCAGTTCTTCTCTCAGATAAGCATTATCCTGTTCTATATTTTCACAGAGCCATTTCAGTTTCTCTTCATAATCAGGCCGGTCATCAAAGCTTAATCCTCTGAAAACCGCACATTCTCCTACCCCTTTTTTTCCGTTCTCTGAGATTTCCAGAATAAAGGTTTCCTTTTCATGCAAAACGCCGCGAGATGTTCCACTCGGGCGTTTGAATTCTAATAAATATCTAAAATATGATGCTTCCATTTATTTCACGCTGTCGATACGCATAAATTCTTCTGCTTTTTCTACCATATCAATACTTCCGCAGAAAAATGGGATTCTCTGGTGAAGCTCTGTAGGTTCCACTTCCAAAATCCGTCTGAATCCGTCTGTGGCTTTTCCTCCTGCCTGTTCTGCCAGGAATGCCATAGGATTACATTCGTACAGGAGTCTCAGCTTACCGTTGGGAGCCTGTGAATAGGAAGGATAGATATAAATTCCCCCTTTCAGCATATTCCTGTGGAAATCCGCTACCAAAGAACCGATATATCTTGATGTATACGGACGGTCACCTTCTTCCATCTGGCAGTATTTAAGGTAGTTTTTTACTCCTTGAGGGAATTTGATATAGTTTCCTTCGTTGATAGAATAAATCTTTCCTGTTGTCGGAAATTTTAAGTTCGGATGAGAAAGATAGTACGTTCCCAAAGACGGATCCAGGGTAAATCCGTTCACTCCGTTTCCTGTAGTATACACAATCATGGTTGAAGAGCCGTAAATAACATATCCTGCTGCAATCTGATTAATCCCTTTCTGTAAAAAGTCTTCCAGCTGTACAGGGGTTCCCGGTTCAGAAACTCTTCTGTAGATAGAAAAAATGGTTCCAACGGAAACATTCACATCAATATTTGAAGATCCATCTAAAGGATCGATTAATACGACATATTTACTTAAATGTCCGTTTCCGGAGCATTTGATATCAATAAAATCATCATTTTCCTCGGATGCAATACCGCATACCACTTCTCTCTGTGAAAGGGCAGTGATGAATATTTCGTTGGCAAGAACATCCAATTTCTGCTGTTCTTCCCCCTGGATGTTTTCATTTCCGGATTTCCCCAGAATATCTGCTAGCCCAGCTTTATTTACTTCTCTGTTTACCACTTTTGAAGCCAACCTTATAGCACTTAGAAGACGGGAGAGCTCCCCTGTGGAATACTGAAAATCTTCCTGTTTATCAATAATAAATTCTCCTAGCGTCTGTAATGATTGATCTGACATATTTTACTTTTTAGGTTTTCCCAAATTTCGGAAAATTTATCACATTAGGAAAATTTAATTCCAAAAGATATTACTCGCTGTTTTACAACACAATACATTTAAAATTAAATATAAAACTGATCAATGAGCATTTCTTATCAATCCGGATTCCCCTTATCAGACTGGTGAAAATCCAAGGTTTTTCTATCGATCAGACATTTTAAGGAAATCTTAATTTCATCAGCGAGCCGGGCTATTTCATATCTCGTTGTAAATTTATAATTTTGACGTCCGTAAAAAACTCATGTAATTTTTTATCTAACAATTTTATTTTTAACAATTTAATGAAAATTTTCAAGTTTGGTGGAGCATCTGTAAAGGATGCCGAAAGTGTAAAAAACGTGTCCATGGTTCTAAAAAGCCAGGGATTTGCCAAATGTTTGCTGGTGATTTCAGCAATGGGCAAGACGACAAACGAGTTGGAAAAAGTGGTAGAGCTTTATTTCAAGAAGGATAACTATCAAACTGAGATTGAAAAGATAAAACAGAAACACATCGGTATTGCGGAAGGTTTGTTTCCTGAAAACCATGCAGTTTTTGCAGAAATCAATCTCTTTTTTGATGACATTGATTCCTTTTTGAGAAGGAATAAATCTCCTAATTACAACTTTGTCTATGACCAGGTAGTCAGTTGCGGAGAGATGATTTCTACTAAAATCGTAAGTGAATACCTGAACGAGATTCAGTTTACCAACCAGTGGCTGGATGCAAGAGATTATGTAAAAACAGACAACTCCTATAGAGAAGGGGTCGTAGATTGGGTAAGAACAGAAGAGTTTATATCCAATTTAAATCCCGAGATCTGCTATGTAACCCAGGGTTTCATTGGTTCCGATGACAATAATTTTACCGTAACATTGGGAAGAGAGGGTTCTGACTACTCTGCTGCTATTTTCGCGTATTGCTTAAATGCTGATGCGATGACGATCTGGAAGGATGTACCGGGAGTCATGACCGGAGATCCAAGAAAATTCAGCGATGTCTCTCTTCTTTCCCATATCTCTTATGAAGAAGCTATTGAAATGGCTTATTACGGCGCGAGTGTAATTCACCCGAAAACATTGCAGCCGCTACAACAAAAGAATATTCCTTTTTATGTAAAATCTTTTGTAGATCCTACCAAGGAAGGAACCAAAGTAGGGGCTTCAGACAAAAACCAGCAGGAAGAATCTTATATTCTGAAAGAGAACCAGGATCTTTTAAAAATTTCCACCAGAGACTTCTCTTTTATTGCAGAAGATCATATGAGCTTGATTTTCGGATATTTATCCAAATATAAAATTAAAGTTTCCCTGATGCAGAATTCTGCCATTTCACTGGCTTTATGTCTGGAAGATAAATTTAATCACCTTGAAGAGCTTAACGAAGAGCTTCAAAAAATTTTTAAAACTGAAGCAATTAAAAATGTATCTTTATTCACAGTAAGAAATGCGAAGATGGATCACATTGATAGATTTTACCAGGAAAAAAATGTATTATTGGAGCAGATTTCCAAGAATACTCTTCAAATGGTAACACAATAATATTAATTGCGACTAAACACACATGAGTTTAATTTCGAAAAACGATCTGATCAAAGCTTCCGGCTTAAGTAAAATTGGGTTCCTCAAGAATCCGGTAGCATCTGCTGTAATGAGCATTGCTAAAATAAATGAGGTAAATAAACTATACGATAAACTAAAAGACAAGGAAGGCAAAGACTTTTTCGACTCATTTGTAAGAGAAAGAAACCTAAGCTATGTAGCTTTTGAAGAAGATCTTGCCAAAATTCCGAAAACGGGACCTTTTGTATTGGTTTCCAATCACCCGCTGGGGGCTATTGACGGAATTTTAATGTGCAAGATCCTTACGGAGGTTCGTCCGGATTTCAAGGTAATGGGAAATTTTCTTTTGGAAAAAATCAAACCTATGGAACCGTATGTAATTTCTGTAAATCCTTTTGAAAACAGAAAAGAAGCGTACAGCAGCTCTTCAGGAATGCGTGAAACATTGAAGCATTTACAAAACGGAGGCTGTGTAGGTATTTTCCCGGCGGGAGAAGTTTCCAACAAAAACAATCCTTACGGAGAAATTCTAGATAAAGAATGGGAAAAAACGGCACTTAAGCTGATCAGAATGGCTAAGGTGCCGGTGGTTCCTATGTATTTTCATGCAAAAAACAGCCGTTTATTTTATCAGGTAGCCAAACTTCATCCGAGCTTACAGACTCTGATGCTGCCGGCTGAAATGATGAATGACCGGGAAAGACCAATCAGAATAAGAATCGGACGTCCTATTACTGTAAAGGCGATGGACGAGATGGAAACGATTGAGGAACTGGGCGAGTTTCTGAAACGTAAGGTGTATATGATGAAATCTTATTATGAAAAAAGAAAATCTCTTGCCCAAAGCATCAATCTTCAAAATTTATATGTAAAGTTTCCTTTATTAAAAGAAGAGAATATTGTTCAGAATATCATTGATGAAACTCCCAAAGAAGATATTGTCAAGGATATTGATAAACTGAGGGGTACTGATAAAATGTTATTCAGTAACGGAAACTACGAGATCTACTTTACCACCTATGAGGAAATTCCTTCGATTATGAGGGAAATCGGACGCCAGAGAGAACTTACGTTCCGTGCCGTAGGGGAAGGAAGTAACCTTCCGTTTGACCTGGATGAATATGACAAGCATTACCATCATCTTTTCCTTTGGGACAATGCTGAGCAGAAACTTGCAGGAGCTTACAGGATGGCACTTGGTAGAGAAGTCATGAAGAAATACGGGATCAAAGGCTTTTATACAAGCTCGTTATTTGAGTTTGAGCAGGACATTCATCCTTTCTTTAAAAAAGTTATCGAAATGGGCCGTGCTTATATCTGCCAGGAGTATCAGCAGAAGCCGCTGCCGCTTTTCCTTCTTTGGAGAGGAATCGTGCATGTATGCCTGAGAAATCCGGACCATAAATTCCTGATGGGAGGCGTAAGTATTTCCAATAAATTTTCAGAGTTCTCCAAATCCCTGATGATCGAATTCATGCGTTCCAATTATTTTGATTCCGCAGTAGCCCAATATATCACGCCCAGAAATGAATATAAAGTAAAGCTGCGCGACAGGGATAAAAATATTTTCTTTGAAGAAATGGAGTCTGATCTTAACAAGCTTGATAAAATCATTGACGACCTGGAACCTGAATTGAGATTACCCGTTTTGATAAAAAAATACATTAAACAAAATGCCAAAGTGATCGCTTTCAACGTTGATCCTAACTTCAATGATGCAATTGACGGATTGATGTATATCAGAATCAGTGATCTTCCGGAAAATACGATTAAACCGGTATTGGAAGAGATGAGTGAACAAATCAGAAAAGAGCAGGAAAATAATCCGGCTGATAATCAATAAGTTTTTAACTTTATCAAAAAAAAGTACGATGAATACTTGTTTTGTATACTAAAACTTACTACTTTTGCATCACTTTAAAACAACGAAGTAAGACAAACAACAATACAATGGTTTCTTAGCTCAGTTGGTAGAGCAATGGATTGAAAATCCATGTGTCCCTGGTTCGATTCCTGGAGAAACCACTTGAAAACCTCTAATTTATTTAGAGGTTTTTTTGTTTTTTATTCCTTATAAGATGTTAGAGATTAGATGCTAGATATCAGATTTCAGATTTCAGATGTTAGACCGTAGGAGTCAAAACTTGAGTATCTTTCGTTCAGGCAAGTCTCAGAACAAAAAAATATCAGTCTCATTTATTTTTTATAAGCCTGCTAATGTATCCCTTAGGAATAAACAATCACGATTAGCAATAAAAAATACAAAAATTACTTGCGCGGTATTACAAAATGTATTACTTTTGCAACACTTTAAAACAACGAAGTAAGACAAACAACAATACAATGGTTTCTTAGCTCAGTTGGTAGAGCAATGGATTGAAAATCCATGTGTCCCTGGTTCGATTCCTGGAGAAACCACAAAAGTTAAACACAACTTAACTTACTCAAACAAGAAAATCCCTTTTAAACAATGTTTAGAAGGGATTTTTGCTTTAATGATGTTTAATAGTGTCCATCAAATTTAGTCCTTTTTTTGTCCCTATACTGTCCCTGAGGACAATTTAAAAAGATTTTCAGTTGTATCACAGCCTAATTTTGAAACAAAAAATAGAACTATGAACATTGCATTCTTTTTAAAAGAGCCTAAAAAGGCAACCGAAACAATGGTATATGTTTCAGCAACCGTAAAAGGTCAGAGACTGAAATGCTCTACAGGGGTAAAAGTAAAGCCCTCACAATGGACGGGGACAAAAGTGAGACAAGTTGCTCCCGAATCAGCAACTAAAAATCTGAAAATCGAAAACACTGTCAAAATCTTAAAAGATATTGAAAGGGAGTATTTATTAAAGGAGCAACCTTTATCTAAAGAGATTTTGGAAAAAGAGTTTGAACACAAAATTACTCCTATTACCACAACAGCTGCTAAGAAAAAAAGTCTCCTAACGGTTTTTGATGAATTTATAGAAGTTAGAAGACTTGAAAAGTCTGAAAATACAGTAAAGACATATAAAACGTGTAAAAATCACCTTCAAGCATTTTCAGATGAAACAAAATTTAATCTATCGTTTGAAAATATCAACCTTAATTTTCATGATGAACTGCTTGCATATTTTTTTGAAAAAAACTTTTATAACTCTACCATTGGAAAATATACAACAATACTCAAAACGTTCATGAATTGGACAGGAGAAAGAAGATTTCATAATAATATGGAATTTAAAAAATTCTTAGTTTTTAAAGAGGATTCTGAAAAAATAAAACTTACTCCTGAAATCGTAGAAAAGTTGAGAACAACAGATTTCGAGAATGATTACAGCAATATCGTTAGAGATATTTTCATTTTTAGTTCTTACACAGGTTTGAGGTTTATTGACATTCAGAATATGAGACCAGAAGATGTTACAGAAGATTTCTTACGTTTACACATTAAGAAAGCAAAAGAAATGCTCGAAATTCCTTTATTGGATGTACCAAAAGAGATAATCAAAAATCACACAGAACGTTATGGTAGACTAAAAGTACCCACTAATCAATTCTGCAATAGAGAAATCAAAAAACTTTTTGAAGCAATTGGTTTTGATGATAAAATACGATTTGTAAAATATTCAGGTAGTAGCAAAATTACAGTAGAAAAAAAGGCCCATGATTACTTAACAATGCACTACGCGCGAGTATTCTTTATTACAAACTCCCTAATTAAAGGTATGAATGAATAATTTATCCGAAAAATAACGGGTCATAAGCATTACAAGTCTTTCAAAAAATACGTTCAATTTTCCCGTGAAATGGTAGCTGATAGCCTACATTCTGCATGGAAAAAATAAAATACTATTTTATTGTTAAATTCCTATTTTATCCCAAAATGGAATAACAAAAATATTCATTTAAATATCTTAAGAGCCTGACCATTACAATTACATAAATCAGGCTCTTTTATTGTAGTTCAAAACTTAAAAACCTCGGAATCTTATTATTTTGAAAAATCAACATGCAACTAAATTAAGTACCATATTAGCTATATAGAATAATAAGAGCAACCATCAACACCCGATAGTAAAAACACCTCATTTCACCTTATTTCTGATCTGTCGATAGTGAAAATTATATTTTCTTGAGGTGGTCTACCCTCGCTTCATTTTACATATAAATCTTATAAATTCAATAAAAAAATATCTTTATATTTGGGTCAAGACATTCTTTTATGAAAATTTTAAAATCTCAAGAAATCCAATCCTTTATCCAAAAATTAGAAGCTTCTCGTAACAACCAATATAACAGATATTTATTGAATAACATATCTGTTGTTATTGAGGGACTTGTCAAATCGAAAGATAAAATTCATGGAGAACGTTATAATGAAATAGAGTTGATTTTAGCTGGTTTGCGTGAACCTCACGATATTAGTACAGGAAACTTAGTTAATGCTGAAGTAAAAGCTACTATACTTGATCTTTATGATGAGTTAATTGAAATTTTAAAATCTTATTAGTAAACTTTGGAAAACATTAATCATTCAGAATGGTACGGAAGAGAATTTAAATCCCAAAAAATACAAGAATGGGAAAATCTCCTCTCTAAAAATTTGTTAGAAAATAATTATCAAACGTATTTGACTGAAAATGCAGGGATTTTTTTAAGCGATGATGATTGCCATTTAGTTATTTCTAAACTAAAACTTGGCAGTGAGCTAGAAACTGATTTTATAACTTTATCAGATGGTTTTAGTAATGGAAACATTTTTGAATTTATTGAAATCAAACAACCGTCAGCCAAATTATTTACGGATAAGGGATTAATGACTGCAGAGTTTAATAGAGCTACACAACAAATAAGAGATTGGAAAAGATGGTTAATGGATAATCGCAATTGGATGGGGAAATATTTGCCCACTGTCAATACAAGAATATCAAACCCAATGCATTTTAAATTCAAGATAATAATAGGTAGAAGATTATCAAATCATTATGAAGTCGAAAAAAGAAATCAAATAGCCGAGGAAATTGGAGCTGAAATTAGATCCTTCGACTATTTGACAGATAAAATTAAAAGGCGAGAATTTTATCCTATTGCTTGGTTACGGGATGGAACACCTGGACATTATGAAAAGGAACTTGCAAATCCATTTTACAAAGCTTTTACAGATTCTGAATGGAAAAAATTTTGCAATAGTCAAAAGGTTGCATCATCCCATTTTTATAGTGATCATTTTGAAGAAGTCTTAAAAATGAGGGAATACAGCTCATATTAAAGTTATAAAGCAGTGTAAAATTTCATTTTATAATACCTCAACAAATAATCATATATTATCATCTCAAACAGCCTTTGATTAGAAACAAATAGTCTGTTGATATTCATATGGAATATGCTTTGAAAAAAACTTTGTAAAGGCATACCTAAAGATTGGTTTTCATGGTGGTGAGTAATATTTTGTAATGCCGAATTGCTTTCCTGAATATTGCAAATAATATAATTTCTTTCCTCCGAAAATTCTTCTGACTGGGTCAAATCTATAAACTTTGGTTTGAATTCTCTATATTTTTTATCCAGTTGTGAGTTAAGCTTTTTATTTGCATTAAATTCCTGCTTAAAAGTAACATTGAAATCTTTGATCCAACCCAACTTTTCTTGAACTGAAAGATTGAGTTTATTCAGCATTTCATTGATAAAGAAAAGGCTGACCATAATTTTTTCTTCATCGTCATAATGTAAACATTTTAGGGTAAATTCACTATTTTTATAAAATAGAGTTTCAGCTTCTTCAATAGTATTCTCGCCATAACGTTCAAGCTCCCTTGTTGTAAGTATCAATTATAATATTTGAAATTTCTCCGCTTTCGATATATTTTTGCAGAGCCTCATTGGTTTTATCAAAGATTCTGCTATAATCATCAGTATTGTTTAATTTAAATCTTACTCTTAAATGAGATTTAGGATCATTATAACGGATAAAAAACCATTGTGAAATATAATTATTCTCTTGAAAATATTTTATTATTGGGGTGATAGTTTCTTCCAGAATAATATCTGCTGTTTTTATTCCTGTATAAATTTTCAGGTAGAGCCATTCAGTTCCGGGAATGAGTTTTCTTTTTACCATCTTCATTTGCTATTTTTATACATTGGGAAGATAAACTCACGCTTAAAATTGTCACTTTCATTATATAAAAATTCTTCAATCCTCACTCTCTTTTCTTTTCTGACAATCTGGATGAACAATTTTATCATATCATAATTTTCCAAGTTTAAAGTTAAGGTATTATCATCCCTTACCCATTGTACCCAAACCGGAATTTTTCTTTTTTCTCTCCAACTATATGTCTTTGAAAGGAACTTAGTTTTATCATCTTTTATTGCATGTAATTGCTCGAACTCTTTTTCGATAACCATCCATTTTGCCTTAGACAAAATAATATTTTTATACTCTATTCTTGGAAAGAAATGATATAAATGTTTTAAATCTCCCCAGTCAAATTGTAGCCTTGGGCGGACATCTTGTGAATGCAAATCACATAAAAAATGATAGACAGGAAGGGAATTGCTTGAATAGTTATGTGAATTGGTTAAATAGGGCTTTATTTCTTTGTTTAATTTTTTAGATCGCAGAACAATTTTATTTTCCCTTACAGAAATATATAGATCATCTACAGATATTTGATTTTCTTTTGATAAGATAGATTGTGCTAAGTATGGAATTTCATAACTTCTTAAAGTTGGTCGTCTTATTATATTTCCTATTCTGGCTTCTGGCAAATGAAGAATTTCCGCTAAAATGTAGCCAGGATTCAATTCAGTTTCTTTTTCAGCTATTTTTTTTGATACATTTTGTATTTCTGATTTGTCTGAAGAAAACCTAGCTAGTATATTGGCTGCGCTGCTTCCTCTATATCCTTGTAACACAAGTTTTTCTTCATTTTTTTCAGTAATAATTTCAGCTAAAATAGAAAGAGTGTCTGGTATATCTTCCCAGTTTTCCTTGTAATCACAACAATCGTCATCAGTTAATTTAATAATTGCATTATCTTCAAACTGTACTTCTTGCAATTTTTGATTCAACAGAATCTGTATTGGATTTAATTTTATATGAAGTTCCTGCTTTATTTTTGATATGGGCATTTTTAAATCCCCCAGATAAGGATGCACTCCTTTGGCTACAATATCTTGCCTATAGCCGATTCCAATTTCCGTATCTAATACATAGAGCAATGGAACCTTTCTTCATTAAATCTTTCTATAAATTCTTTTTTAAACTTTTCAAGATAAGTTTGTTTATTAACCGGAGTAATTTTATTTAGAAAACTTATTCCCGTTTTCAACTCTTTCTTCAAATGATTGGGAAGCTCTATTTTGTTTTGATAATATAAATCGGTTTGGAAAAGAAATTTACCTTCATATTCTATTTGAAAAGATTTTATTAGACTTTCTAATTCATGGTAAAGTTGGATGTCATTGGATAAGTTTTTGTCTAGTGCTTCCAACTTACTCCATATAGTTACCAACATATCATATTTTTCCTTCTTCTTATCTTTTAGCAGAGAAATAAGTGTTGACAAAAAATCTCCGCCCGAAACATGGGGTTCTAATTCACTTAATAATACTTGATTGTCTATAAGCTCCCCTATAAATTCTTTTGCTTCTTCTTCTGAGACATCTTTTTTTACAAGAATATTTGTAATTTGAGAAATAGTTTTACCTTTTTCAGAAAATTCTAATATTTCTTCCAACTCTTTAGAAAGTAATGCGGTCGAAACTATATATTGTCTTTTACCACGGTGGTCCTCATATTCTGTATACCGTATTTTATCTCTAACTTTATAAATGCTGGTATTAGGAAAATATAGTAATTTTTCTTTTATTTCAGGTATTTTAGCAAAATGTTGAGACAATAATACAAGAAAATGCATATCCAATTTTGTATCTCTTATTATGCTGTTATCCGAACTGCTTATTTCAGATAAAAGAGAAACATCTTTATTGAATTTTCCTAAACCTACTCCTGCAAACAATCCAAAAGGAGTACAACGCGAACTGATACGGCTGTAATATTTCAGTAGAGTATTCTTTAATCTGGATTGGTCTTTTGAAGTAAGTTCTTTTTCAGACAAAAACCATTTTCTCAACTCTTTATACAGATCTGGTGAAGCAAGATAAACAGCTTCCTGAAAAAAAGCATCTGAGTATATTTCCTTAAGTTCGAAATCAGAAATATTATCTTTACTTAAACGTTGTATAAATGTTTTGTACGAAAATACTGGAGTGCGGACTACAAGTTCTTCAAAAAACTGATAAGGAAAACTAGACATTTATTTGACAATGTTTTCTTTTGGCTGATAATCCTGATGTCCTAATTGCCAAAATGCAAAAGCGAAAATTTCACTTAAGCCAGTGTATCTCTTTAATACCGTAATATCACCTCCATGACCTCCTTCATAATCAATATTTAGTAAAATCGGCTTCTTGGATACATTATTAGCTAATGCTTTAGCAGAGAATTTGGTTGATTGCCAAGGGGCAACTCTGGGATCATTAACTCCTGTGCTAATTAACATAGCAGGATATTGAACGTCTTTCTTAATATACTGATAAGCATCCATTTCTAATAAACCCTTAAATTCATTGGGATCATTAGGATTTCCATATTCTTGAATACTCGTTCCTCCATTACCACTTTTTTCCACTCTAAGTGGATTCAAAACTCCTGATTCTACAATGGCAGCTCCGAATAAATCCGGCCTTTCTGTAATTGCTCTACCAACTAATATTCCACCGGCACTAGCTCCCCATACAGCAATTTTTTTAGTCGAAGTATATTTTTTATTTATTAAATATTCTGTGCAAGCAATGAGATCTTTCCACGAATTTGGTTTTTTCAGCTTCTGTCCATCAATATGCCATTGTTCTCCTTTTTCTCCGCCTCCGCGAACATGTGGTACGGCTACAATACCACCTTGACTTGCCCATGATAGATAACTAATGGCAAAAAATGGATAAAAAAGACTCCCCGAATGCTCCATAGCATTGCATAAGCACTGGTGCAGAGCCATCTCTCTTAAGATTCTTACTGTAAATCAGAGATAAAGGAACTTCTGTACCGTCATATGACTCCACGGTTATTTCTTCGACGATAATATCTTTAAATTGTGGATATTCAATAACTGGCGCAAGGTTCTCCTTGGTAAAAGTATTTGTATTTAACGTATATCTGTATCGCTGTTCTACATTTGCCCAACCAGAACATTTAACCCATAACTCAGAAAAGTCTTTGCCTTTCGATAGCAAATCAACATTTCCAGAAACATAAGGAAGTTTAATAGGGACTTCTTTACGGTCTTTAAGTAAATATAATTTTGCTTCTACTCCGTTTTTGGTGGTAGTATAGTAAACGCCATCTTTAGTAATTGTATAACCTTTTATGACCTCATCCTTTTTCTCTTGTACTATTATTTCAGGATTTTTGAAATTTGGGTTGGAAAGACTTGTCTTACATAGCTTATAATTTTGAGAATTGTATCCTGACAAAAAATACAGTTCATCATCTGCCACTCTCAAAAAGAATATCTTATTGCTTTTATTATACAATGGTTTCCAGTTGTTTTTACCAGCAAGAAGATCTTTTTGCTTATTATAAATGTATTCCTAAAATCCTCAGCGTCAACCAATATACCTATATAATATTTATCTTTAGGATTAAATGTTAATATTGAAGGATATACTTCCTTTGTAATATTTAAATCAGGATTATGAAGATTAGAAAAAACAACATTTCGTTTATTAGGATCTTCTCCAATTTTATATAATACTGTTTGAGTGTTTTTTGCAAATAATGGCGATTTGACATCTATTTCAGGATAATATACATAGAAAAAACCAGAATTATCTCCCATCCATTTAATCCCACCTATACTAGATGGATTAAGCTGTGTAATAATTTGCGGATGAATATATTTAGTTTTTACATCCATTATTATAACTTCAGAAAATTCTTTTCCTTTCTCGGATAAAGATATAGCTATTCTGCTACCATCCCAGCTAGGACTTATTACGTTAATAATGAATTCATGACTATTTGAAGTTTTACTTTCATTTGCAGAAACGAAATTAGAAGGGTCGTATAGTAATTCTTCTTTACCTACAAATCCTTCTCTACAATATACTTTTGCAGTCTTTTCCCCTGCATTTCTTTTTAAATAAAAATATTTATCATTACTGGTAATTTTTAAATCAGACACAGAATACCCTTGTTTTTTATCCAATTCGGTTCTTAGATTTAAATAGTTATCCCAATTAGGAATTTTTCTAAGTATAGAATTGGTGTAATCTGTTTGAGATTTCATCCATTGCTTAGTTGAAAAATCATTTAGATCCTCAAGATTTCTGTAATCATCGGTGACCTTAATTCCAAAGTATTCTTCTGTAACGGGTACAGAAGGAGCCACATTTGTTTTTTGTGCCTGGATGAAAACCGATAAAAAAAAAGTAATGATAAATATTTTGCTTTTCATAAATCATTAAAGATTATTGTGTAGGAGTTTTAATACCATGGTCAGCAGGTTTACTCGCGTCTTCTGGAAACATACAATCATTCCCACCTTCAGCAAGTTGAGCTTGCAAAGGCCCCCCACCATGAACATTTGCCATGTTATTAATTTTACTTAGTTGTAACTTTTTCAAAGATAATTTTTTTTCGCTTTGATTTTGATTTAGTTTTTTCATTTGTTGATTATTTTTGTAATTAATGCAATTAGCAAATAAAGTGCTATTTATTTAATTGCCAAATAAGTGTAACCATAGATTCTTGAATTTATGGCCATAAAAACGAATATAAACAACAAGTTTACAATCAATTACACATCTATTATGAAAAACATGATATACGTAATTTTATAAGGAATTAAAATTATATTTTTACATAATATTAAAAAATGATGATAAAAGTTCGATTTTTTTTTATTAGTCCTGTCTTTTAGTTTAATATCTGCAAAAAATAACGATATTGATTCATTAAAAAAATTTTCGTTCTCAGATTTAGAAACAAAATATTACGAGTACAACAGTACTGACAATCTACAGAAGGCAAATTTAATAAGTCATTACTATCTGCGGAGGGCTAAGCAAGAAAAAAATAATGATAAAATTGCAGAAGCTTACGTTTTAATGCATTTTAACGATTCATTACCCAATGCATTAAAATATCTTGATAGTCTGCAATCTTTAACAAAAAATTCTAAAAAAGACACCTATCCAGCACGCATTTATTTACTGAGGGGCAATCTATATTTGAGGTACGATCATCAAAAAGAAGCATTGAACAATTATATTTTGGGATTGAAGTATGCTAAGGAAAAGGGAAATAAAAGACAGATTGCTTTTGCTGAGATTAGTATCGCTTACTTAAATAATTATATTGGCAAACATTATGAAGCTGCAAAGAAATTGAGATATTATCTTTACAGTGCCCCTTACCTAACTGAAAACGAACTTTCTGATATTCATTTAAATTTGGCAAGTACTTATTTGGATATTGAGAAGATGGATTCCGCCAAAGTACTTATTCAGGAAGGGTTGCAAGCATCAAAAAAACAAATATTTATCGCTATAATCAATACCTATCACTATTTGGCTTGTATAATCTAAAGCTCAGGAATTATGCTGTAGCTATTAATGAGCTCAGTAAATCTAAGGAATATTTTACCAAAACAGAAGCAGACGCTCTAAGTATTAATTATGCTGCATTATATCTTGGTCAGGCATATGCAGGTATTGGCCAAAAGGAAAATGCCATAAAAAATTTTATTACGATAGATTCTATTGTTCAGAAAACTGATAATACTTTTCCTGAGCTCCGAGAAGTCTATTCCTACCTGATAGATTATTATAAGGAAAAGAATGATAAAGAAAAACAACTCTACTATATTGATCGTTTTTTGAATATTGATAAAAAACTCGATTCACAATTTAGATATGTATCCAGAGAGCTTCCTAGAAGGTACGATGCTCCTAATCTTGTAAAAGAAAAAGAAAATATCATTAATGACCTACAAAACAGAAAAGTAATTCTTTATATTTCAATTGTTGTTCTAGCTATAATATTATTGTTGACGGTAATTCTGTATTATAAATCTAAAAAATCAGAAAGAAGGCATAAAATTATTGCTCAAGAACTGCTAGATTCGGTCTTCGAGAAAAATCAAAGTAATAATAATACGGGAAAACTTCAAGATATATCAAGCGATTCAATAGAAAATGAAAACACAGAAGAAAAAATAATCAGGATAACTTCTGAAGAAGTTGCTCAAAGTATATTAAGAGAATTAAACATGTTTGAAGCAAAAGAACATTTTCTACAAAAAGGAATTACGCTGGGTAGTCTAGCAAAAAAGATAAAAACAAACCCCCGTTATTTGTCGGAAGTCATTAATATTTATAAGGGTAAAAACTTTGCAACTTACATAAATGATTTACGAATAGACCATGCTATTAACAGATTAGCAACTGACAAAAAATTTCGCTCCTACAAAATATCTTTTGTTGCGGAAGAATTAGGATATAATAATGAACAGGCATTTACATTGGCATTCAAAAGAAGAACAGGAACTCCCCTTGGGGTCTATTTAAAAGAAATTGAAAATAAAATAGACTTAACCGCTTAGCGACACACAATACTTATTATCAATATTTGCACTCAATAGATTCAAGAATTTATGCTTATAAATTCTTGAATCTATTGAGTGTATACTTGTGGAATTTTTGCTGTTCCTGCATCTTTGTTTCAAAGCAAATCACAATTGATTTTTTAATTTTCACAATAATAAATAATAGCGGAATCCGAAAAGCTTAAATAGAGTAGGAAAAAAATTATTTTAATATTTCTATGTTATGAAAAAAGAAATGCAATCAAAAAAATCCCTAGAATCCTTAAAAGGTAAAAAATTAGGTGATTTGAAATCTGTTTATGCAGGATCATTGTCTCTACAACCTAGTGATGCTAGCATGCTTGCAACTACTACGATTATGAACAATGGAGGTACGGCTGATGACGGATGTGATGATAAATCATAGGTAACAACAGTCTTACAAAAGAGGCTGTCTCTAAGTATTAAGAGCAGCCTTTTTCTTTTAAAATGTTTTAATAATTTAATATGATATTGATTTTATCTACTCCCAATGATGACGACACGAACTGGGTAATGGAACACTTGTCAATACTTGGTGAAAAACACATAAGAATTAACGATTTAGATTTATTTACTGGAAAAACAAAAATGTATGTTGAATTACAACCATTTCCTAAATTGTTTGTTGAAAATATTTTTTTTGGAAAAGTGGATATTTCAGATGTTAATTGTGTTTGGTATAGAAAATTTGGTTTTTTTAGAAAGTATAGAGAGCATATTAGATCCGAGACAAATATCGAAATGTTAGATTATTTGAAATCAGAGTACATATCAACATTAGATATTTTTTTTGAATTTTTAAAAGATAAAAAATGGCTTAACCATTATCTCAACGTAAATCAAATGACTAAAATTAGGTGTTTAATGACGGCTCAGGAATTAGGAATTAAAATTCCCCAAACGTATATAACCAACAATTCAAATAATTTAAACTACAATCAGTCATATATCACTAAATCTATAAAAGACGCTACAGTTTTAGATATAGAAGACAAAATATTCTACTTTTTCACCAATGAAATAGGAGAGAAAAAGATTCGTAGTTATGAAAATTTTTTTCCAAGTTTATTTCAAGAAAAAATTAACAAAGAATATGAACTTCGGATTTTTCACTTGAATGGAAAAAATTACAGTATGGCTATATTTTCTCAAACTGATAATCAAACAAGTACAGATTATAGGCAATACAATTATGTTAACCCTAATAGGCTTGTACCATATACACTTCCCAATGATGTGGATCAGAAAATATCTTCTTTGATGAAAAAATTAGGGTTGAACACGGGATCCCTGGACATGATTAAAGCTGATGATGGTGAATATTATTTTTTAGAAATAAATCCTTCCGGTCAGTTTAGAATGACCTCGTTTCCTTGTGGCTATAATCTTCATATTGAAGTTGCTAATTGTTTAAAAAATATGAATGTATGAAAAGAAGTCTATTAAAAGAAATGGGAACTAGTAAGAAGGAATTGTTCCCAATACAGTTTTCCAACCTATATCCTGTAAATACCAATTCTGTTAGGAGGAATCGTCGATATAGAGCAATCAATACACTTGCACATCAATCAGAAATTTACTGTTTAAGCATATACAAAGATGGAATCAATTTATTTACAGAGCAATAAAGACAAATATATTAACTTTTTTTCTTGTTGCCTATTGGTAAGAGGTTTTGAAAGAAGTGCTATATATGATATCCAAAGAGAAAATATAGAATTTATACCGAATACCTTAATAGATTTTGTTGAAGATATTAGAGGAAGAAAGGTCAATGATGTTTTGGAAGAATATAAACACAATAAAATAGCAAAAGAATATTTAAAGTTATTGGAAGAAAAAGAGTTTATTTTTTATTCTGCCAACAATTTTTTTCCAGATTTACCCGCTTTAAGCACTAATGAAGATACATCAATATTCATTTTTACAACTGTAATATTATCCCAATATATTTATGATAATATTAATTCTTTTGCGAGAAATATTCAGCAACTAGGTGTTAAAAGGCTGCATTTTCATATTGATAATAAAAACTGTATGGAACAAGTACATCAGATATTATCATCTTTGGAATATTCACAAGTATCTAATTTGTCATTTTCAATACCATACCAAAAATAGATAAAAGAATTTATCAAAATGATAGAGTAAAATCAATTGTTCTATTTAATTCTCCTAAAAAAAGAACTCGCCAAAACAGTGAGGTAATTACAAATTATATAACCACAGACGATTCTAATTTATTTTTAACACAATTTAGACTTTACGATATTGCAATAAGTATAGGTGCATATAACATTGCTAATAATTATAATCTGGCATTGTACAAAACGATATTTATTGATGGAAATGGCAATATAAAACATAGTTTTTCAGATAAAAATAGTTACGGAAATATCTTGGAAGATTTTGAAGAAATAAAAAACAAACACTGTAAAAAAATTATCACAATTATGGAATATTAAAAAAGATGATATTACCCCATGTAATGTTTGTGAATTTAGGTATTGCTGCACAACGACATATCTACCAGAGAAAGGTAAAACCGGATATACAGTTAATTGTAATTATAATCCCTACATCGCAGAATTTAATTAAAAGAGCAAAAAATTAAATGATAAATCTACATTTACTATGAATTCTAAAATTTTAAAAAGCTTAGTACTAATCTTTTTGTCTTGTAATTTTTATGCCCAAAATTTTCGACTTGATTATCAACTTACCTATAAAGAAGATTCCTTAAGTTCCGAGACAATGAATAAAAACATGACGCTTTTGGTTCAGGGAGGAAAATCTAAATTCTTGACTGAAAAACAATACAAAGTAGATTCAATGAGAAGCAAAGGATTTGAAGATTTTGCTGTGGGTGATAACAGCTTTTTAGTTGTTAATCATGAAGAAAACTTAAGTTCTAAATATTATTTTTTGTTTAAAGATGTATACAAAGTAACAGAACATGTCAATTTAAATTGGGAGCTGAAACCCGAAACCAAAAAAATAGACAACTATCTATGTACAAAGGCAATTTTGAAATATAAAGGAAGAGTTTGGGAAGCATGGTTTACTCAAGATCTACCAATTCAAGGGGGCCCGTATATATTCCGAAATCTACCTGGAGTAATAGTTTATATGGAAGATACTACGGGTTCTTATAAATTTAGCCTTTATACGATAAAGAAGAGAACTGACACTTTAGAATTTGAAAACATGTATAAAGGAGCAATTAATATCCCTCAAAAGCAGTTGCAAAAAGCATTTTTAGATTATTACAATGACCCTTTCAGAGAAATGAAGTCTGGAAATATAAAGGCAAAATTTAAAGATGAGAACGGAAAAGATATTGAACCTGATTTCAGAAAAATGACAACAACAGCCCAAACCCGCTTGAAAAAAAAATAACAATCCAATAGAGCTGTCTGATGCTATAAAATATCCAGATTAATTTAAGTTTGAAAAAATTCCCATTCTACAAACAGCCAGATTACAAAGACTGCGGTCCAACTTGTTTAAGAATTGTAAGCAAGTTTTATGGAAAGGAGATCCCTTACAACAGATTCGTACTCTCTCGGAAACTACAAGAGCAGGAAGTTCATTCATGGGACTCAGCAATGCAGCGGAGAAAATAGGATATAGTTCGTTAGGCATTAAAATTGATTTTAATACGTTAAAAGAACAAGTTCCGCTTCCTTGTATTGTACATTGGAATAAAGAACATTTTGTTGTAATATACAATATTGATAAAAATGATACGGTGTACATTTCCGATCCAAGTTACGGGTTAATAACGTACTCAAAAGAAGAATTTATCAAACAATGGATCGGTGAAAATGCTAATGAACAAACCGAAGAAGGAGTTGTACTTGTTTTAGAGACAACACCAACATTTTATCAAAATGAATTTGATGAAGAAAGTAAAGTCAGTCTAAAATTTCTCTCCAAATATCTTTTCAAATATAAACCACTGGCTTTTCAGCTTGCTATTGGTCTTCTTGCAGGAAGTATTCTTTCCTTATTTTTCCGTTCCTTACGCAGAGTATAGTAGATGTGGGGATTCAAAATCAAGATCTTAATTTTATCTATCTTGTGTTATTGGCTCAAATAATGCTTTTTACAGGCAGAACGGGTATAGAGGTCATAAGAAGCTGGATTTTACTTCACCTCTCTACCAGGATCAATATTTCTATTGTTTCCGATTTCTTTATTAAATTAATGAATCTTCCCATTAGTTTCTTTGATACAAGATTGTCAGGAGATATTTTGGAGCGAATCAATGACCACAATCGTATAGAACAATTAATTACAAATTCTTCTCTTAACACATTATTTTCTCTGATCAATCTCATCATATATAGTGTTGTACTGTTATTGTATGATTATCGTTTATTTTTTGTATACATTGTTGGGGCCATTTTATACATTACCTGGATATCTTTTTTCTTAAAAAAAGGAGAGAATTAGACTATAAAAGATTCTCTCAGCTTTCTCAAGAGCAGAGTAAAGTAATCGAGCTGATTAATGGTATGCAGGAAATTAAAATGTATAATGCTGAAAAACAAAAACGATGGGGATGGGAATTTTTGCAGATCAAACTTTTCAAGATTAGACTTAAATCTCTTTCATTAGAACAGTGGCAATCTGTTGGAGGAAATTTCATTAATACAACGAAGGATATTTTGGTAAGCTTTCTTTCAGCGAAATTAGTTTTAAGTGGAAATTTAACTTTAGGTATGATGCTTTCTGTACAATATATCATCGGGCAATTAAACGGTCCTCTTTTGCAGATTTTTGATTTTATAAAACAGGCTCAGGATGTGCAAATTTGCATTGAAAGATTGGGCGAGATTCATAATAAAGAAGACGAAGAAAACAAAAATGAACAGTATGCTAAAGAAATTCCTTCTCAAGATATTGAAGTAAATAATGTTTCTTTTCGTTATATGGGATCTGATCAGTTTGTTTTTGAAAACCTGAATATTACAATTCCTTATCAAAAAATTACTGCAATTGTAGGAGCAAGTGGAAGCGGAAAAACTACATTTTTAAAACTTTTAATGAAGTTTTATGAACCTAATATGGGAGAAATTAAATTGGGAAACACTACTCTAAAAGATATTTCCCCAAGAACGTGGAGAAATAATTGCGGAGTCGTCATGCAGGATGGTTATGTATTTAATGATACAATTGCTAATAATGTGGCTGTAGGGGAAAACTATATAGATAATCAAAGGCTAAGCAAAGCTTTAGAAATTGCCAGTATTAAAGAATTTGTTGACAGCTTACCGCTAAGCCATAATACTAAAATTGGAAACGAAGGGGTAGGAATTAGCGGAGGACAAAAACAGAGGATATTTATTGCAAGAGCTGTTTATAAATCTCCTGAATTTATTTTTTTTGATGAAGCAACATCCGCATTAGATGCTAATAATGAAAAGATTATCATGGAAAATCTGGAACAGTTTTTTAAAGGTAAAACAGCCATTGTTATTGCACATCGTTTATCTACCGTAAAAAATGCAGATAAAATTATTGTGTTGGATAAAGGTAAGGTCGTTGAAGAAGGAAATCATCAAGAATTGGTTGCTCAGAAGGGCGAATACTATCGTTTGGTTAAAAATCAACTGGAACTCGGGAATTAAGAGGTAGTTATTCTATGGTTTCTTCAAACTTATTAGTAATGTTATATGCTCTATCTTTTACTACAATATCATAATTTCCCTTATCTAAAATAAGATAACTTGAATCTTTTACACTCTGTAATTCTATAATATCTGCAGGAACACCCTTGTTTTCAAATTCTCCCTTTCTATACGCAAAAATTAAGGATGGATAATTTTTAATTTTAGATTTTGGTATTTCATAAAATTGGCGGGTTTTATTTAGCATCCAATTAGGTCTTGCTTTAATGTATGCTGTAATTGGATGTATAATTTTTATATCTGTAAAAGGCTCCTTTTGAATTCCTGTGAATACCATTTTATTTTCGTCTAATAAAACAACAAGGAAAATTCCCGTTTATAGAGCTTAATAATGGGTCATTCATTTCAGAGTCACTTCTTTCAGATAATTGCGTTTGATCAACTGTAAGAGGGTTGATCTTCGTCAGGTCAAAAAGTCTTCCTGCCATTGTTTTTTCCCAAGTCTGGTGTTTTCCTTCATATGCATGCTCATATCCACAGTAAATAAAATATTTTCCATTTTTATTTTTCTGCATAAATTTATAGATATTCTCTGCTTGTTCTATCTCTCTTTCTTTTCCATTTTTTTCCCGATTCCGCTTCATATTTAAATAGAATAAAGCCCAAATCCAAAGCAGTTTTAATGAAATTACCAAATTGTGGTTCGGAAGTATAAAAGCCACTGTGGATTGTTGGGAATTTTCTAATATTTATTGAATCATCACCTAAAGCCTCCAGACCTAAATAACGATAGCCATTTTCATAAAGTCCTTTTAATAGAGATGTTGCAAATGTTCTATGACTCGCATAATGGTGCGCTTCGTTGAGAATCAATATTTCCTCTTTTTTTGATTTATTTAAGATATAATCTTTAGCATTTTCAACTTTATGTTTTACGAATTTCAAACTGTAATCATTAGATAATTTTTTTCTTTTCGTCCTAGTTTATCCCAAGTTTGTAATCCCTTAAAATAATAATTTGACATAGAATACTTCATTGCCCCAATTTGATATTTATAAGAATTGTCTCCGCTTTTATCATTATTAATTTCCTTTTCAATATCATTTGAAAATTTATAAAGATTTTGGGCTT
The DNA here is from genome assembly GCF_022869225.1 of Chryseobacterium sp. Classification (NCBI taxonomy): domain Bacteria; kingdom Pseudomonadati; phylum Bacteroidota; class Flavobacteriia; order Flavobacteriales; family Weeksellaceae; genus Chryseobacterium; species Chryseobacterium sp. The sequence continues at coordinate 838,577 of NZ_JALIHL010000001.1, forward strand.
TTATGTTCAAAGAAAAAATGGTGAAAAATAAAAAAAATGTTGTTTTCATATGTTGTTTGGATTAATTAGCTGCTATTAACGGAAATATACTCTCACGGAGCATGATACAGAAGTAAGGTCCTTCCATCAAATACAAGTATTAATTATCTTTTCTTGTTTTCATAAACCGTTTTTGAAACGGCGCTTTCGAGCATAATTTCTGTAATTGGCTGTACAAATTTGTACCATCTTTTTCAATATTAAAGATAAAAAAAATACTTCTCATATTTTTATTTGTTGTCTGGTTTCAAGTTATAATTGAGGGCAGTTCACAAAAAGTTAAAACAAATTAGAGGACATCTATCAAATTCATTTAGAATAATAGATCAAAGCTACTTCTGCTGCAACTTAATTTGCGGAATAAATTATCTTTATCTGGTACCAAACAGATGAGAACAATAACCTTGTTAGACTCTCGTTTATGATAATCAACTCAAAGATTTTTTGCATTGGATTAATTGCTTTATCAACAGATTAGCAAAGACAAAAGTTTTGTTTATGCAAAATTTCTTCTATTGCTGATTAATTAGGGTATAATACTGAACAATCATTCGCAAAGCAACTCCACTTTCTATCTATTCAAGTAAATTGAAAAGTAGCAGATAACAATTAAAGAACTGATATATATATATCTGGAATAAAACATTTTAACTATTTTAAATTTATGAAATCAGGTACCTAAATTCATGAATTTATGGACCAATATATTGTAAAATTTCTTGATATTGTTGCATCTTTGCTCTAGGTAAAGGTATAAATTTATTTTTTTACATGTGTACAGTATAAAAATCTAAATATAAATTTCTGATCAGAAAAACCCAATATCAGGTCGCTATAATTCGTACAGGTGAATACGGAATGGAGTAATCCTCTTAAAGACAAAGCCATAAAATATTAAGTCATGTGGGAGCAATTGGTAAAGAGAAATTAAAACATAATTAATTGAAAAAAAGTTTCCTTTTTATAAGCAGCCCCATTCCAAAGACTGCGGTCCTACTTGCCTCCGTATTGTAAGCAAATTTTACGGAAAAACTATATCCATGCAACAAATCCGTAACCTTTCGGAGACTACAAGAGAAGGAAGTAGTTTACTTGGTTTGAGTGATGCTGCTGAAGATCTTGGTTTCCGCTCACTCGGAGTACAAATTGATTTTAAAACTCTTACAGAAGAAGTTCCTTTTCCCTGTATTGTTCACTGGAACAAAAATCACTTTGTAGTCGTTTATAAAATTGATAAAAACAATAAAGTTTACATTTCGGACCCTAGTTACGGGTTGATCACCTACAGCCGAGACGAATTTATAAAATTATGGATCGGCGAAAATGCCAACGAAAGCACAGAAGAAGGTATTGCTCTGATTTTGGAGACTACCCCTGCGTTTTTTCAAACCGAATTTGATGATAAAGAAAGTAAAGCAAGCTTTACATTTCTTTCAAAATATTTATTAAAATACAAATCTCTTGTCATTCAGCTGGCAGTCGGGCTTTTGGCGGGAAGTTTATTATCATTGATTTTTCCTTTCCTTACCCAAAGTATCGTCGATGTCGGGATTCAGAATCAAGATCTGAATTTCATTTATATCATTTTATTAGCCCAGATCATGCTTTTCCTGGGAAGAATGGGAATCGAAGTTATCCGAAGCTGGATCTTGCTCCATCTTTCAGCAAGGATAAATATTTCCATCATTTCTGACTTTTTCATTAAATTAATGAAGCTTCCCATCAGCTTTTTTGATACGAGAATGACCGGCGATATCATGCAGAGAATTAATGACCATCACAGGATTGAGCAGCTTTTGACCAGCTCATCTCTGAATACATTATTTTCATTGGTCAACCTTATCATTTTCAGCATCATCTTATTATTTTATGATTACAAGCTTTTCGTCGTCTATTTGGTCGGAGCTGTTTTGTACATCGCATGGATCAGTTTTTTCCTTAATAAAAGAAAAGAGCTTGATTATAAAAGATTCTCACAAGTTTCCCAGGAGCAAAGTAAAGTGATCGAACTGATCAACGGAATGCAGGAAATCAAAATGCACAACGCCGAAAAACAAAAGCGTTGGGATTGGGAATTTTTACAGGTTAAATTATTTAAAATAAGGATAAAATCTTTGTCATTAGAACAATGGCAGTCCGTCGGAGGAAATTTTATTAATCAAATGAAAGATATTTTGGTAAGTTTTCTTTCTGCAAAGCTTGTTCTTAGTGGAAATTTAACATTGGGAATGATGCTTTCCGTTCAATACATTATTGGACAGTTGAATAGTCCTTTATTACAATTGATAGATTTTATCAAACAGACGCAGGATGCTAAAATTTCATTGGAAAGATTAAGTGAAATTCATGATAAAGAAGATGAGGAAAGTAAAGACGAACAATACGCTCACGATATTCCTGAAAAAGATATTGAAATAGAAAATCTTTCGTTCAGATATATTGGTTCAGATGCTTTGGTTTTTGAAAATTTAAGTTTAAATATTCCTTATCAGAAAACAACTGCTATCGTGGGAGCCAGTGGAAGTGGAAAAACAACGCTTTTAAAATTATTTATGAAATTTTATGAGCCCAATGAAGGCGATATTAAAATCGGAAACACAAAATTAAAAAATGTCTCTCCAAGATTATGGAGAGATCATTGCGGCGTGGTGATGCAGGAAGGCTATGTCTTTAATGATACAATTGCCAATAATATTGCCGTCGGAGAGGATTTTGTGGATAAGCAAAAGCTAAGAAAAGCCGTAGAAATCGCCAATATTAAAGATTTTATTGAAGAATTACCGTTAAGTTATAACACAAAAATAGGTAACGAAGGTTTGGGAGTGAGTGGCGGACAAAAACAAAGGTTATTTATCGCAAGAGCCGTCTATAAATCTCCGGAATATATTTTCTTCGATGAAGCTACTTCTGCCTTAGACGCCAACAATGAGAAAGTCATCATGGAAAACTTAGAGCAGTTTTTTCAGGGTAAAACTGCTATCGTCATTGCACACAGGCTTTCAACCGTAAAACACGCCGATAAGATTATTGTTTTAGACAAAGGAAAAGTCGTGGAAGAAGGAAATCACAATGAGCTGGTTGCCTTAAAAGGTGAATATTACAGATTGGTAAAAAATCAATTAGAATTGGGGAATTAGCTACTTTAACAAGTCAAAGCTATTATGAATTTATAAAAACATTGTTTACTAAAAATTAAATTTTGGAAACTAACAAAGAAATATTAGATAATATAGAATTACGTTCTGAAAGCGTTCAGGATATTCTTACTCAGCCACCTCACTGGATGATCCGTTGGGGAAATACCATTATATTAATTATTCTCATGCTTATTTTAGCAATGAGCTATATGATCAGGTATCCTGAATTTATCCCTGCACCAATCGTTGTTACATCTCAGAATCCACCGGAAAAATTAGAGGCACGAACCAATTCTAAAATCGAAAAAATTTTCATTAAAGATCATCAGGAGGTAAAAAAAAATGACGTTTTGATGGTCATGCAATCCACTGCTAATTATAAGGATGTTTTGGAGCTTAAAAAACTAATAGATTCCATTTCGCCTAATGAATTGAGTTCTTTTCCCATTCAACAAACTTCCCATTTTAAATTGGGTGAGTTACAAGGAGATTATAATGGTTTTGCAAAGGCATTTCAGGATGAAAAGTTGTTTACAAGATTACAACCTTATGCACCGGAAAATTTGGCAGCCAATCAAATTATTTCTGAATACCAAGGCAGGATTGCTATGTTAAAACAACAAAAGAACCTTGAGCTGGCAAAATATGAACTAACAAAGAAAAATTATAACCGTTCTCAGGAATTATTTAATCAGGGTGTGATCGCTGCTGTGGAATTGGAAAATGAGAAAATCAAATTTTTACAAGCTCAACAGAATATAGAAAACATTAGTATTTCATTATCGCAAATCGAAGAAGGAATTTCTAATGTTACAAAAACCAAAAGCGGAGCTTCCATTAATACCGAAAAAGATAAGATTACCTATTCTTCACAAACATCACAATTATTTGAACAGCTTAGAAAATCTTTACGGCAATGGGAACAGAATTATCTTATCATTTCTTCTATTAATGGTCCTGCTAGTTTCCAGCAGTTTTTTGGCGAAAATCAGTTCGTAAAAGCGGGGGACGTTATTTTATCTATCTTTCCAAAGAACAAGGAAAATTTGGTAGGCAGAATGTCTGTACCGGCTACAAATTCGGGCAAGATCGCATCAGGAGAAAAAGTTTTAATTAAACTTGACAATTATCGTTACCAGGAATACGGTATTATAGAAGGTAGGGTTCGGAACATTTCGCTTACTCCAGATAATACCGGAAATTATTATGTAGATGTTACTCTTCCAAAAGGTTTAAAGACAACTTACAACAAAAACCTCCCATTTGATAAAGAACTTAAAGGTAATGCTGAAATTGTTACACAAGATTTACGATTGATCCATAGGTTCTTCTATCAAATTAGAAAATTATTGGGATATCAAAGTTAAATGGAAATTCGCAAAATTATGGATGGAAGATTAAATATATTCCTGGAGAAACCACTTAAAGCCTCTGATAATTCAGAGGCTTTTTTGTTTATTATGCTAAAACTCTCAGCTAAAAAATAAACTCCCCCAAAATAGATTTGGGGGAGTTTTTTTACATAAGGATAAACTCAATGAGGTTATGCATTGATCATGGTTTTTAAATTTTCTATTTCTTTATTCTGAGCAATAATATAAAGCGTAAGTTCTTCGATCTTCTGAAGTAATTTGATCTGAAAGTCTCCTACAGGCAACCCGTTATCCGTCATTTCTTCTGCAGAAGGAATTTCCGGGAGGTGTTTGTTTTCCCGTATAAAAGATTCAAGTTCCTGAATGCTTGGCATCTGATAATCCGGTCTGATTGAAGATTCGCCGTCAAAATATTTTTGGAAAACATAATCTGCAGGGACATTGGTATCAACGATAACATCTTCTGCATGAATCTTTCCTTTTACAGTAAGCTTCTGATCCGGATTTTTTGTTCCTATTCCAACATTTCCTGCATCTGCACTAAGAATCAGATTATTGCCAACAGGGTTAATATGCAGCGGCATTCCTGCATGACTTTGTATCCATGAATAATTTTCAGCACATCCTAATCTCAGGTTAGTGTTGGAAGTATCGCCAATGATCAGGGTACCTTCCTGATCTGGGGTATGCATTGCTGAAATTACATTCATTTTCGCCTTAGGTTCGTTGGTTCCTACTCCAACTTTTCCATCAGCTCTTACAGAAAGCCTTACGGCAGCATTGGTAACAAAGTTTAGAGCAGCCCCATCTGCATTATTCACGATGTTAAAATCGCCATACGAGCCATATCTGAAAGCTGTTCCTGTATACCCGGAATTAAGCTCCAGATCAGCTGTTGTATGATATCTCAACTGTACAATATTACTTCCGCCTGCAGCCTCACTTCTGTCAAATAATGCAGAAGTTACATTGGAATGCCCTTGATTCTGAATGGCTTTCACATGTAATTTGGCCTCAGGCTGCGATGTTCCTACCCCAAGGTTATCATTGTAATGTATATAATGAGTTCTTGGTCCTGAAAGTGGATTAGTATAAACATCCGAAAGCTGTACATCTTTAAAATCGAGTGTATCTAATGCACAGTGATAAGTAAGCCTGATGTCATATGGATTACCCAACGGACTGGTATGGAAGACCGTCACTTTGTACTGATTAACGGAACTGTCCCATACAAAGTCCCCGATATAAATGTTGTAAATAACATGTCCTCCTGCTTCTACTATTCTGGAAGTCGGCGTATACCATATCCCATTATCCGGATTAGCTCCGATCTGAAAAAGCTTTTTTACGTTCCCAACGCTGCTGGTGTGCATAAAAGTTCCTACAATTTCCACTTCGAGCCATCCAGCCATTCCCCTGTTCCCAAATAGGATATCAACGGCCTGATCAGATACCTGATTGGGAAAAGTTACATACAGCCTTTTTTGATAATAGTTCTTTGGAAATAGCTGTGGATCTTCAAGATGGGCAAAACTGTCTAATGTGTCACTAAACTGAGCTTCTGTAGGCCTTTTGCCTGCCTTGAAATATTCTTTTAATTCTGTGATTGTTTTTTTTGCCATGGTTATTTTGATTTAAGAACATCAATCTCCTTTTTCATTGAGATCATGTACAGTGTTAATTCTTCGATTTTCTGAAGTAATTTGATCTGAAAGTCCCCTATTGAAAGTCCATTATCCGTCATTTCTTTAGCAGATGGGATTTCCGGAAGATGGCTCTTTTCAGAAATAAATTTTTCAAGATCCCCGATTTCTCTTAAGTTATAATCTGCAGCAAATACGTGATCAGCCGTAGGAGTTTGGGTAACCAGTACGTCCTTGGCTTCCAACTTACCATACAATGCCATATTACCGGCATCGGATAAAAATAACCTGGATCCATAGTTGCCATCGTCAGAATAACTCCAGAACTGTAAGCCATTACCGTAGCCTCCGGTCATATTATAGATTGCCCACCTGCTTGCAGTACCAGGTGCTGTTTTGCTATGGTTTTCCAAAAATATTGCTCCTCCTTCTTTACTGCTTACCTGTGACACTATTGTTCCCTGTACATCCAGTTTTTGCTTGGGAGTATCTGTACCAATCCCTATACTTCCGTTAGGGGTAATTCTCATCAGTTCAGACATCGCTACCGGATTATCTACAGGAACCTGCTGGTTGGCAGAGCTTAAAAATTTAATTCCTTCGTGTCCGGCAGTGACTGCCATTTTGAAATTAGAAAAAGTGCCACAACTCGATAGCCATGCCGAAGCTGTATAAGGATCTGCTTTGGCGCCGTAGCTCATATAGGTTTCGGCATTACTTCTTAAAGATCCCCAGTTATTCATAGAACCATCTTCATAACGAATCGCAAGAGCATTAATTCCCCTTGTAGAATCCGTGTCGCCGGCTAAGATATTTCCGCGGACATCTAATTTAGACGTTGGATTACTTTCTCCAATTCCAATATTTCCATTAGGTCTGACGGTCATCTGGACCTTTTGACTTGTAACAAAATTGATGGAACCGAAATTGTGATCATAAGAATTATCATTTTCAATATTGAAATCAAAATAATCACCATATCTCCTTCCATTGCCTGAATATCCTGAATTTAATTCTAAATTGGCACTGTTATGATAAGAAAGGTTAATGATATTACTTCCTCCTGTCGGTCCATTCATTGTAAATTTAGCGATCGTCGAATTTTGATTCAATGAGTTTTCCTCTACTACATTCAGTCTTGTTTCGGGAGTCGCTGTGCCAATTCCTACATTTCCTTGGGTATTCACTTTGAGCCCCACTTTAGCACTTTCACCGGACAAGAGATTGCCTACCCAAAGATTCCACTCATTGCTCATCGGCTGGCGGGGAATAGAGGCCATACTATTGCCTCTTATATCTGTTGTCACCCAGGAGTCATTTTTATTAACGGATCTTATTTTAATAAACACTCTTAGCGTCTGGCTTGTCTCTCCATAGGTATTGACCGCTCTGATACGAAACTTACATGTTCCGCCATTTACATCCATCGTAAAGTTATAATTATCAATACCATCGATGTAATTATTTCTATTGATTGCACCACATTCTTTCCAGGTATCGGAATTCGAATGTGAAACGGCAGCAACATGGGTCGCTCCACAGGCAATATTCCCTCTTGTATATGCCATAGAGACTTCAAAAAATCCCCCCGCACGGGCACTTGAAGGCTCGAAATTTACAAACTCTATATAATCCCCTACCTGAAAATCTGCGGGAAACTCTACGAATGTAGAATATTCAGATGATGCATCCAGGTGTACATAGCTGTCTATTAAATCGCCAAACTGGCTTTCAGTCGGTCTTTTTCCTGATTTAAAATATTCTTTTAATGCTGCTATTGTTCTTTTTGCCATAATTTTGTTGTTTGGTAACTCTCCTTTTAATGTATAAAAGGAGAGATTTATATTTTTGTTTAGACCAGAATCTTCAAACCAAACTGTCCTAAATCTATTACCTGCAGACCTCTTGTGATATAGACTTTCATGTACTTCATTGGTTCTATTATAGCGGTTTGATCTCCTTTTAACTGAAGTGTAATTAAAGAGGAAGTTGATAAATTGATGATTTTGATTTCCTGTTCTTGATATAATTCCGTTATATTACAAATCATATCGGACGATTGACTGCCTGTAACAGTAATACATTTCGTTTCATCGTTTAATTCCAAATACAAGTCTGAACCGATTTCGTATTGTTTTTTAGTTGCCGTAATACTTTCCCGCATTTGAGTATCCGATACTTCAGCTGTTTCCAGCTTGGCCCTTGATGCTGATGCTAATTGAGAAATGACCCAATCCCTGGATGCAAGCTGCCTCCAGGCTCCTTTACCATCACCGGATTGAAACCACAAATTATCTGAGTTGTCTCTGGCTCCCAACAATCTTGTTGAAACCGCTGTACTCCCAAAAGAGATCAATCCCCCGGTCTGTGTGAAAGGTGCATTAAGAGAACCCGAAGTAACTGCTGCTACGTAAGTTCCTACAGGTACAGCTAACATATCATTTTGATAAGGTAATGCACTAACCGGACTAGCATAATTTACGGGTAAATATTTTCCAGCATGATTTCCCCAACTGTAAGCTGTATTCCATTGATCTGAACTTCCTGTATTTAATGTAGTAATCACACCTGTGCCTGATATCTTTGCCAATTCAATTGGTGACACGGCTGAACCATTTGTTCCACTTAGGTTTGCTTTGTTAAAGGAAAAACCTTTATGATTATTGACAGTAAAAGCCAAGGAATTAAGGCTTCCTCTTGGCTGAATAAAATCTGTTCCGTTAAACTGAAGATTGTGTGCCAGCCAAATACCATAACCCGGAGTATTGCTCCCTGAAACATTGGTATGGAAAATGGATGATCCTGCAGCGGTTTGAGATCCGAAAAGTACATTATAATTATCTACATACTGAGTTCCGTTTGCATTAATAATAATTTGGTTTGTAGCCACTGTATCCCCTGCAGGCCTCAAAAATATTCCACTTGTGCCACTATTTGAAACTGCTGATAAAATTGTGTTTACGCTATCTGCCCTCAGTTTATTCACACTTTGATGTTGAGCTGTTAATGAACCTTGATAGGTATTGAAGTTGCCAGCAATAGTAACATCTCCTCTTACGTATTCATTTCCTATTACATCCAATGCATATCCTGCCGTTGGAGTTACTGCAGAGCTCCCTCCTATTGCAACCCTCTGATCCGAAGTCCATCTGATTGCATTTTTTCCATTATAGGTGGTGCCACCAATATATCCATAGGTCAATGTTATATTTCCTGAGGCATCTACAGATCCTAAATGACCATATATATCTGCAATTCCGTTAGTCCCCTTCAACTGAGTAAAGTTTCTAGCAAATCCTCCTGATGTGGTATTTGAAGACATATCTCTATTCAACGCATTTGTGGTTGAAGCCATGAGATTAATAGATCCTGTCATGTTTCCCCCTGCAAGCGGTAAATATGCATTGGGATTAAAAGCATCCAAATGTAAATAACTGTCAATAAGATCTCCAAACTGACTTTCTGTAGGTCTTTTGCTTACTTTAAAATAATCTTTTAATTGTGCTATTGTTTTTTTTGCCATAATTTTTGTTTTTGAAGATCAGTTCCTTCTCACTGATGAAAGGAGGAAGGAACTGTTTCATCTTCATTTATTATAATAAAGGGTTTAGTCTGGTCTTACAATGAAAGTTCCCTGTAAGATCATACCGTCTGTTCCATCATGAGAAATTCCCCCGATATCAGACCACGTTTCTTTTTTATAGATGGTCAGAATCTTTTCTTCCGTGCTGAGCATATTAGACGTATTCTGAGCTTCCATTTTGAAGTGGTGATACAATACATTTCCGTCTGCATCTTTGATCTGCATAGGATCTAATCCCAGTTTTTCTACCGGAAGGAAAAACTCATTTCCAGTCATGTCAAATGTTTCTTTAAATACCCATTCGTCTGTATTGGTGGCAGGGTTATTGGCAAATACATAAAGTTTTGCTTTTGAAATATCCTTTTCGTCGGTATCAATTCTGGCAATTTCTTTCCAGTTCCCCAGGTTGTTTAACTTATAAAGGTGATATTTGCCTTTATAGCATACCTGATCCCAGGATAAGATCACCCAGTTGATGACGTCGGAATCTACCGGCTCTGAATGGTATCTCAGCACTGGTGTCGGCGGATTATAATTTTCAACTAAAGTAGAAACCACAATTTTTGAAGGCTGTGACGGAGCCAGCTCCATAACTTCCTTGGAAGAAGGAGGTATCACAGTATAATCTGTTGTAGTATAATCCACTCTCCTTGAAACTACTACACGGTAATACAGAGGATCTCCATACGGTTTATTCTGCATATCAGTAAATTCATCATATAAGATCCAGGAACTATTCTCCGTATCTGTCTCAACGGTTAAAACATTAACTGTTTTTATACGTTTCATCGTCAGAATAGATTCAGCATCAAGTTTATTGGTGGCTCTATAGATAGAAACAGTTTCAATCTTTTGTACATCCGGATACTGATTGACTTCAATTCTGACTTTGGCAGTTATTCCCAGTGTAGTATTATCCACAATGGGCAGTAAGCTCAGGATTTTTGGCGGTTCAGCCGGATTGGTATTGACCAGTTTAATAGGCCCCAAGAATGGACTGAACTCTCCCATCTGCATCTGGTTGCCCATTTCACGGGCGCCATAAAAATAGAAGTTATCTGAAGCGCCATCCAGCGTGAAATCGGTAAATAAGGTTGAATGAGGATTCTCACTATACACGGCGGCCATAGGCGCCATATCAAAATCATCGTGGGTAGTTGGCAATAAATAACCGCTGGCATCCCTTATATTCTGTTTCTTATTTTTTGGTCTATGCCCTGCAGGATCTGATACATTCAGTTTTTTTATATGCTGATAGATCACAGGAACCTCAGTAAGCGGTAAAAAGCAGTTGAATATTCTTTCTTTGATAAAATGTCCAAATTTTAATTCACCTGAAACATTCGGAATGGCTGCAATAATTACATCACTAAAGAAAGTACCTCCTATAGCTCCATCATTCAAGAGAGGAACATTTACATTGTAATGGTCATTATGGGCTTTGATAAACTCATTAATGTCTGCAAAAAATTCCTTACTGTCCGGAAGTGGCAATGCATATCTTACACGTCCTGCTTTTGGATACGTTTGATACATCATTCCGCCATTGGTCAGCATATCAAAATCGACAAAGTTTTTCCATCTGTCATTGAAGAATAATTCATCATTTCCTCCTACTGAAGCCAGTCTCCTTTTAATTTCCTCAATTGTTTTCGGTTTATACAACGCTGCTAGTAAAAGGGCATTATTGGCTCTGTAAAACTGTACCGAATAAGGTTTCTGCTGATAATTTGTAATAAAACTATAAGTAGATTTTCCAAACTGATCCGGTCTCGTAGCATAGGTAGACCCGGTAGGCAGCTCAGGCTGCTTCGGTATCACAATTCTGTTGGCAAACATTACTGCAGGAACACTGAACTTCGATTTGTACTTCGCTCCCTGCATGTCTACATAATCGTTATCCACACTTTTCAGTCCGAAAACAGAATATCTCACTTCTTCTTCACCTTCCGGTAAAATAGCGTCCTGGGTCAGGTTGTTGGCCGTATTTTTATACAGATACACTTTATACGACGGATAATAGTTGATCATCACCGAATCCCCGGTTAAAGGGTTCGAAGGAAGCTTAGGAACATTCTGCATCTGATCATACAGGATAGGTTCTTTTGCTGTATTTTCTTTAATCTCAAAACTTTCATCATAAATATAAAGTACCAGATCCTGGGCGGTCCCGATTCCTTCGGTTTTTACCACTTTAAATGAAGATCTTGAATCAACGGCAACTCCGTTAACTAAATTTTCATTGATAAACAACCTTACAATTCCTTTATACCATTCCACAGAGTGGCTATTGTCCATATACTGTGAATGCTGGCCTAAAGAGAATCCCGGAAGCGTTAATTTATAGACTCCCTGGAATACCGGCGGCTTAGTATCCGGAAAAGTGGTCACTACTCCTTCACTGTTTTGATATTTATCAATTTTCTCAAGGAAAGGTTCAATTTTCGCATTTTTCCAGATTCCTCTGGTTTTTTCCAGATATCTCTGGGTCGTTCCGCCAGAAGCCGGAACTTCGATTATTTCTCTGTGTACTGCCCAGTCATTGGATCCGATTTTCACCTTTAAGGTATTGGGATTCTTCACGCCCCAGGTTGATGTATTCTGCATGTTTTCAGTAACATGAAATAATCCTTCCGTTGCCGGAGCAATTGCAGGAAGCGCCAGCCCAGCCTGAGTTATGACAGGGGTCTGCCCCGCCATGATAGCATCACTAGGCCCTTTTTTAAACACCGTGAAATTAAGCCCCGATGTTCCCTGTGTAATCTCATGGATGATGTAGGCATCCGATCCCAGTAAAAAGATTCCTCCAATAAAATCACCGGCAACCGATCCGTCCGGAATTTTGGATTTAAAGGTTTCCTGAACTACAGACGGCTGAGCACTGCCCAAAACTGTTGCACCTGAACTCGGTACCGGATAATCTTTTGTTTCAAAGACAGCCAGTAGCTGATTCTGGTGAGGCAGTACATTATAAGCTTTTGCAGAAATAACTTTAGGTTCGGAATTTCTGAAATAAATTTCTGCTTCATCAGCAAAGATCTCTTTATTATCCGGGAACAATGAGTTCGGATCCGAAAGGTATTCCTGATTGGTCACCGGTGAATCAAAAGGAATAGAATAATTAATAAGATCCTGATAACTGTAATAGTCGAAGAGAATTCTTACCAATGTTTTATCCTCATTCGCCGGTATAGCCTGTAAACGTAATTGCTCATCCTGTGAAGTAAACGTCAGCGGAAATTCTTTCTGGATATTAAAAGCCGTAACTCCCGATGGCGGCAACAGCCTGTTAGCAGGTTTTATTTCTGTAGATATAGAAAGTTCACCATAAGCCCGCTGCGCTCTTGAAAACCAGTTGATTCCATAAGATTGGTAATGATATATTCCGCTTTTTTCCTGTCTGTGCATATACATAGGGGCATTCGTATCAGGAATCTGAATTGAAATGGTTTCCATAGCTTTTGATGCTCCAACCGTTGAATCGATGTTCAGATATTGAGTATCGTGAGAAAGTTCCGGTTTCACCCATTTAAAATCATCCTGTGCACCCGGTTCTATCAAACGGTGCTCTAATCCTGCATATACCGGTCTGGTCTGTGAGGCCGCATCATAAAAGTCTGTTGAAGAAAAGAAGCCCGGGTTGATTTCAACATCCGGTACCGGCTGATTATAAATACTGATATACCGGTATTTTCCATCATGCGAATAGCCTTCACTGTTGTACAGGTTTGAAGAGTTCGGATTGTTACCATCCATTCCTTTCCCTAATTTTAAAAGTTGAACAGGCAAGGAAAGCCTTTCAATATTAGTGGAAACAGGAAGAGACATTGAAAGCAACTGATAGCCTTTATCTGTAGAGCTGATATCCAGATTCCTATTGGTATAATATTCTGCAATATAGATGTACTCAGGTCCCATGGCATCATCACTTAAATCAAGATATCCTAATCCAAGCATTCTGGCGATATGATAATCAAGTGCTGCAATATTCAAAAGATCAAGATTCGAAACCTGTGTGGCTCCCGGTTCAGGGTCATCAGTTGAAATATTAACAACCGGATCTACAGATAAATTGAAATTGATGGTTTCATAGGCTTTCGGATTGGACGGATCATTACTCAGGTTGATGAAATTTTCCACTACAGTCCGGATATCCCTGTCTAAAGGCCCCTGGGATTGATGTTCCCATCTGTTTCTATAATTTTCGGTATTTACATAAGCATCATCATTATATCTGAGCCATGCTCCATGAACAGGCCTTATATCCGGAAGCGGATCAAGTGCTTTAAAAGCGGTCTCCGTATCTTTAGTCAATGCAAAATCTCCCATAGGTTTCCAGGCCTGAGCATTATTCCTGCTTCTGATAAAATCGGAATAGAATTCAAAATCCAGAGAGATCACTTTACATTTACTGGCCTTAAAACGAATTGTTTTACCATTTTCTATTGTAAAGTAAGGATTACCTTTTCCTGTAGAGTCCCTGAAGCCCAGATGTTGCTGCGATGTATTGGCAGGATCAGCCACAGAAAGCGCTTCAATCTTTAGTTCAGATCCGATCAGTCTCAATACATTTATTTTGGCTGCGAAAAACAGATCTGTTTTACACTGTACCTCAATCAGTTCATTCCCGTATTTTTCTATGAACTGAGCCGGCTGTGTAAGGGGATTGATCGTCTGTCTTACCAATGCATAGGTACCGGCATTTTTAAAATAGACATACACCATTCTCTGGTTGTTGTTTCCTGACTTGTACACCCACAGTTTCTGATTATCATCAATCATTTGTGGCGGTACTGAAAAATTCAGATTGAAAGTAGATTTGACATAAGGAGTTCTGTAGATCTTTACAAAATCATCTTTCTTGTTGAAATTTTCTTTATTGGCAGCCTCTGTTCCTTTAGGCAGGTGATTTTCTCCCAATTTTCCTCCAAAGGCCCATCTTAAGTGAATCCCCTCAGTACTATCAGCACCTGTGGATCCTGCGGCCTGAAGATAGAAAGCTGGTGTTTGTAATCCCGAGAACTCGTCAAAATTAATTGTTGAATCTCCACCGTTATCACATACATTCTTTCCGTCGTACAGATGATCCTGAACAGAAAGAAGCAGATCATTTTCATCATAAGGAATATTGGTTCCGATATAGTCTGCATTCTCTCTTTGAACCCCTTTTTGAGGGGTTTCAAAGATACCTGCCGGATATATTTTACAGGAGTCTATGGTGTCTGGTAAAAGACCGGAAAAACCTCCGGTACTGTCTTCGCCTCTGGCTACAACTTCGCCTCCTGCCACATGGTCAATAAAGAATTCTTTGGCATCCACTTTCTTGGTCCAGTCTGGTAAAGTATTGTAATATTGTGCACAGCGCACTTCATTATTTTTGTTAATAGCATACAGGCTTTTTTCACCGTACGTAAAACGAAGTTTCTGGCCATACCAATCCTTATATAACATTGCCCGGTTATCAGCCATATTCAGGGAAACAGGCGTGCTGTCTATATCTCCGGGCATATAAATTTCGTAATAATTGTCCGGGGTAGGTCTGCAGTAAACATCATTCAGGTTCACTTTAATTCCATCCACAGATAAATATTCAGACTGCATCACCGGATAATTGACCTGTCCTCTTAAATAAACCCCTCGCTTTTGTCCGCTTGGAGCTGTTTCATTAGCACTTAAGAAGACTTCTTCACCAAATGTTGCAATACCATTTACCTGCAACATCGTACCCGGACTGCTATTATGCTTAATTCTGGTTCTGGTTTCAACATTTCCGTTCCCGGAGATAAACATAACTCCACTCGTTGAATCATTAACATCAAAGAATGCCAGATAAACTGCGAGATTGAGGAATGTAGCAGCGTGTAAATGTCCTACTATGGTAGTCGTCTGCTGAAAATAACGGCACCATACCATTACTCCATTAGATGTAATTCTCATCACCAAAGGGGTCTTTCCTCCACGAATACCTACTACAATAAAATCTCCATTCTGAAACGGCATTACTTTAGTAAAAACAATATCCCTATCCTCAGAGTAGGTTTTGCTCCACAGCTGGTTGCCAGCCTCATCAAACAGCGTTATCAGTCCTGATGCTCCTACTGTACCTACCTGCATTACATTTCCTGTACCTTTGCAGGAGTAATTGATTTGGGTATCAGGGCTGTAATAATTATAATATTTTAAAAAACTCATTTTTTTGATTTGATTATTTTATTAATTGTATTTCGTTGGTGATCACTGTTGATTTTGGAACGTAAGCTGTTCCATTCCATGATTTATGAACAAATTTGCATTTGATTCTTTCATTTGTAATTTTCTTACCTGCATTCATCACAAGCATTTGTGAATAATCTTTAGAGTGCAGAACTTTGAAACTGTAATCATCTCCTCCGGAGGCATTCAGAATTTTGAATGTTTCTTTACCATCTGCCATTGGAACTTTCGGATCATTGAAAGGCTCAGGGTTTCTTACCAAAATTGCAACTACGTCTTTATTGGCATTTACAATTTTTACAAATTCTGTTGTAGAGGCAGGATTCAACGGTTTTATTCCCAATACGCCTTCAAACGTTCTGTCGAATACTTCAGAGTATGTATTCACAAGGCCCTGTAAATAGCTGTTTTCCGTACCTCCTGAAACTAAAGTATAGGCGTCGTCCAACTGCTGCTGGGAAAGATTGACATCAATCTTGTAAACAGCATCTCTTTCTTCTACCAATACATTGTTATCATCAACCTCTTTCAGTTTATAACTTTCTATCTGCTCAAGGAAATTCTTATATCTTGAAGTCTTAAATACAAACTCATGTACCTTCTGATTCTCTTCATAGATGATTTTAGTTCCACTTAACTGTGGAGCAATAACTCCGTCTTGGTTTTCATCAAATGCATTATAAACAATTGCTGTATATAATTTTTCAGGGTTAAGATTGGTAAGCACTACGGAATAACTGTGTGATTTAGGTTTCACCGGGTTACCCAGTTCAATATGACAATTCATACCATTGGCCGGCAGATTGGCGTGGTTGATATAATTAAACATCTGTTGAATGCCCAGCGGTAAGTTAGGATCATCCGGTGCCCAGTTTTCAATCGTCTCCGGAACCGTTTCATGCGTCCAGTCCTGTGGTAAAGGATAGGGAACAATAGCATCCGTAACGGGATCTTTAATAACAATATTGACACTTCCTTTCAGTTCTTTCAGCTGAGAATATCCTTCCCATGTTTTAAGCATGTTATAAACGTATGGTTTCGTAAAGAAGAGACGGATCTCACATTCTTCATTTCCATAGAATACCGGTTTGGCCATCAATAAATTCCCGTCAGCATTAGGATATGATTTTTTCATATCGATATAGGATTTCAGAGAAGTAATCGGATATTCTTCAGGTTTTCTTCTTTTTACAGGATTAAATGAAGCTCCGTTTTCATCTTTTATTTCCTCTAAATATTCAATATTTCGTTTTTCAAAGTGCCCGATAGGTCCAGCAGTTTTAAATCCGAAATAATAATTGAAAGTGGTAGACGAATCCCCTCCGTTTACTTCATCTCTCAGTTTAAGATTGACACAGTAAACACTATTAGGTCTCCAGATAGGCTGTACTACATTTTCAATGGCATCCATCATTAATCCGGTATCCTGCTGAACTGCCAGCTGTCCCGGAATGGTTTGCTGATATTCATAGTCCTGTGCTGTAAACCATGAAACCTGCTGAAGCATTGTATGACAGTCTATCACAGTACCGCTGTTGCCGTTTCCATTACATCCACAATCTCCAAGCTCATACATAATGTTAAAGATTTTCTGAACAATCTGCATTGCATAGGATAATGTAGCTCCCTTCTGTCCGGCGTATTCCTGGAGTTCTTTAATAAGGGCAAGGATATATTCTTTGCCATTACGCAACTCATATTCAGGATGCATTTTATCAAACTCATCAATCCTATAGATCATACTATCAAAGCATTTCCAGCTATCGTGCAATACATCTGATGAGTTAGAAACACAGTTATTAAGGTTATAAGTGATCTCAGCCAGGAAGTTGCAGAGTTCATCTTTTTTGGTACATCCTTTATCTTCACAACCACAATCGGGATTATATTTAAGTTTAACCGGCTTATTGGTAGTCTTATTGATTTTAATGATCATCACCTTATTGGTAAAATCTTTGATGCTGTCATTGGCGAAACAGATATTCAGCGCTGAAGTTCCCTCAGAAACTTTTACAATATCCTTGTTATTTTCAACATCCTCATAGGGCAGATGAAGGAATAGCACCGAATGCAAATTAAAATCTACATAAGGACCGTCGTTTCCTGTAATCAATTGATATTGATACTGATAGTCGTTCAGGCTGTTTACTACTGTTGAATCAGTAAGGTTAACAACTCCTGTTCCTCCGATTCCTCCAAAGTCTTTCTGTACCTCTAATACTTCAAAATCAAGTTCATTACATGGAGAGGACGTACATCCTTTATTTTTTAAATACTGTAATTTCTCCAGAAGCTCATCATATTCTTTCTGCTGATCAGGTGAAAGAATAACTGTGGAAACCTCTCCCGTGGTATTGGCTACAGCATCAGTCCAAATCTGGTCAATCATCGTATTGATATTATCAATTTGTGACTGATTGGCATTCTGAGGAATAATCTCAATTTTGGATACATACTGACCATTAAAATCCTGCGAGTTGTAAAGTAAGATATCTGCCAGTTCTGCTTTTGTTTTTACCACTTCAGTAATAAGCTCATACTGCTGGTAGATCGCATTGGAGAAAACATCTTTATAGTATTTCACCGTAACACCGGATGCCATTGTAGAAAGCCATAACTTCACCTGTGCAGAAGCCTGAGGAAGAAGGACTACCAATGAATTCCCGTTATTGATTTTTAATGATTGGGCAAAATTGTGTGGATTCGATATATTGGATACACTCATATAATCATTGTCTGTAACCGTACCTAAAAGGCTGTAATAAGCTCCGTTGATATATTCCGCAGGATACATTAAAGGCTGATGGTAGATTGTTCCAACCGCTTTATCAAGAACATTGGATTCATGCCATGTTTCCGTATGTTCCGTACAGAACAGAGAAGATGCGGTAATTCCATATTGCTCAGGAATAAACCATCCCGGTTGACCGCCATCCAGGAATGAGAATGGAGTCGACGCCAAAAGACGGATGGTATCATATTTCTCATTCGTTTTCTGCCAGTATCCGATCTTGAAATCATTGATATTGGGAATATGGATCAGATCATTATCTGAAACCACGGCTCTGTAAGGGTTATATTCTTCCCAAGCTCCATTTTTATTAACGATATTAATGATGACATCTTCGATAAAATATTTATGCTGTACCTGGCGGATCACGTGTCCTCCCGGCTGATTTTTCTCTGGTGGGATAAGATCCAGATAACCGCTTGCGCCGGTCGTATGTCCTCCGATCTTATGATCCGCTGCAGCAGTCGGAATCAATCCTTTTTCTACCTTGATGTCTACATAAGTATCCAGAGGGATATATGGCCCCTCATCTTTAACTTTGTTCGGAGCAGGCATGGCGTTAATCGGCAGGAAAGGTTTTAGAAGAAACTCTTCACTCGTCAACATATGTACCCCTTTTACCGCACTATCCAGTCTTGCTTCTTTTGGATAATCAATCGTTGGTGGATCTGACTGGTGGGTGATAGGAGGTATTCCTGAAGTATCTGTTTCATTATTTTTTTCCCATTTAAGAGTTAAATGAACTTTAAGCTTGATCTTAATGAATACAATTTTGACCTTGAGTTCAAATTTCAGCTCTGCCAGAATCAGGAATGGTTTTACCAATTCTACTCTGAAATAAATAGAAATAAATAAGGAAACCTTGATGATAAACAGGTTGATTTCCGCTCCTCCTTCCACATAGATATATCCTCCGGTCTGAGGTCTTTCAAAGCTGACTTTACCACCCACTTCTATGGCTGCCCATACTTTGACGATAAACAGATTCAGGTTAAAGTCTACCCTGGCTCCGGCTTCAATTCCTTTTGCAGCAATCATCAGATAAGCCTGTGCTTTGATATTGACGGAATCTTTGAACAGAGCTGCTGTAATCGGTTTTTCTTTGGTTCCAAAATTTACATACCATGGTCGCTGGTTCTTGAAGAAGAATCCCATCTGAACCTCAGCTTTGATATCAATAAAGGAACCGTCTTTTCTGTTCAGCTGGAAGTTTCCTCCTGCTCCGATTTCCAATGAGTTGTTTCCTACAATAACAAAAGCATAGAATGGCGGTACACGCGGATCGGTTTCTGCCAATCCAAGACGCTCACTGATAATCGTAAGCCCGGCATCAATGGCAAACATGCTCGGTAATGACAATAATACCATCGCTCTAAGCGAAGCCAGCCTTCCGTCTAATGTTGCCAAAGAAGCTCCAAGTCCTACGGAGAAAGGGAAATCGTATTTCTGAGTATACTGAGGTCCAATGAATTTATCCATATTGATCCCCCGCTGAGGATGCATATAGTAGTCATACCATGTATCGTTATCGGTCATCCCGATCGCTTCTTTATGGGCAATGTACCGGTACCCTAACAGTCCTCTGAATCCGAAGATCCCGAATGACCCTAAAGGAATAGCTGTAGGAAGATCTACGCTGGCATCAATATAAAACCCTGGATATTTAGGGTCAAATGCCATTTCTGCAGCCCCGTACATATTCATTTTAGGAAGCTGTACTGAAATTTTACCTCTGTATTCGGTAGAAACTCCAGGTTCCGGAATGGTAAGTGCTCCTTTGATAATGGCCATCGCGGATGCCGGGCTTGCTGATCCCGGAATAACAAGATCCACTTCCAATGTTGAGATATGGAAATAACTGTCTCCTTTCCCTCCGTGTTCATCATCATCATTGGTGTAATAATATTTCACTCCGTTTCCTCTTACATCAAGACCTAAAGGATTCACATTGATTCCTCCATCGAATCCGATGTAATTGTAACTTCTCATCACTCCATCACGCTCTCTCTGAATGGTTCCGAAGTGGATCGCTGTTACACTCATCACAATGGGTCCTAAATTCAGATTGAGGTTGAGCGGAATAATAGAGTTTCCTCCGGCAATTTCAAATTTACCGTTAGCATAGTAGCGTACGGCAGGAAGGTCAATTCCTTCTTTTAAGAGCTCTGCCCCAAAAGTACCATCCGGGAAAGTAATTTTAGTATCAGCTTCAATGTAGAAGTTATCATTTTTCTTCCCGATCTCAATATTCTGAAGGTAGAAAGTAAGAACGTCAAAAAGGTTCAGTGGAAGACCAAATGGCAGGAATGCAGCAGAAAGCTTGAAATTCTCTTTACTTTCCCATTCTCCTTTAACTTTAATGATCAGGTCTGCAGTACTGTTGTAAAGTTTAAATTTCTTGATCTTTAATCCTGCTTCCAGTGATGAATGCACCACTTTCCCCTGATGGAAATCGATTTCAAATTTGCTGAATCCTAACTGCCATGCTTTATCAGGGTCTTTACCAAGGTCAAACCATAATGTACGGTTATTTTCATCAAGGCTGTCTACAGAAAGGCTGCTGATAAATTTATAATATTCCTCTT
This sequence comes from Chryseobacterium sp., assembly GCF_022869225.1. Lineage (NCBI taxonomy): Bacteria > Pseudomonadati > Bacteroidota > Flavobacteriia > Flavobacteriales > Weeksellaceae > Chryseobacterium > Chryseobacterium sp. The sequence continues at coordinate 859,941 of NZ_JALIHL010000001.1, forward strand.
CTTTTTTAAATTCCCTGTAATCACCCGCTGAGGTCGTCAACCCTATCGGATAAACAAATTTAAGCTGGGAAGGAGAAGGCAGTGTATTGATATATTCAAGTAATTTAGCTTTATTGGCAACTGCCACCTCCGTATCATTGGACATTGATTTTACCTTAAGGTTGGTATAATCAAGGGAGAAAAATTTGCTGAAATAATCAACTACTGATGTTTGATTACCTTCTGTTTTAACAGCATAGGTCGGTTTAATGGAGATATTTCCTGAAAGCCCCCCTGTTCCGATCAGTAAATGATTGGCAGAAATCCCGATGGTCTGCTGGGTATTGGCTTCCGGATTTTTCTTTTTAAACCATTTTTTCGGAAGGAAGATCTCTGTATACTCCATGTATACTCCCATAAATTCCTTAGGCCTTCCGTCCGCATCGGCTTCAGCAATGTTTTCTTTTTTACTAAGGTCAATTTTCAGGTTGTGGATATCAATCACAAAACCTGTATTTCCGATTTGAGCCGGAGTATTGGTATTTAATACCAGGTCCATATTGTAACCGAATCCTTTTTCGGTATCCGCATAAAATAATGCTTCTCCGAAGCTCAGCAATACTTTATCAGGATATAAGGGATCCTGGTTGCCTTCCGGAATCGGATCCAACGGAGTGGTTGGATGTTTAAGCGGATAAACCGGCACCAAAATATTTCTCGGAAACTCAATTGCCGCAGACAGCATCAATGTTGCCTTAAATTTTGGGATCACGACTTCCTTAATAAATTCATCAATATCCTGCGGAATCAGGGATTTGAAGAATTTTTTTACATTATTTCCTGTTTCCTGAAGATCATTTGTTAACAGATAGGCGCCGAATGCTGCTAAAGAGGCATATTTTCCTGCTCTGGAAAAAATCTGCTGTACTACTTCAGTAATTGTTGTGGCATTAGTAGGCACAGGAATCGGGTTTCCGGACCATCCTCCATAAGCAGCATTCATATCATTGACGAATTGCACCAATGGCGTAATATCCTGATCCGAAGGCTCTACAAAGGTGTTCACAAAATGGGCTATCGCCTGTTCTTCCGTCACGTTGAGCACTCTCAGCGCTACCTCGAAGATCTGCTGGGGCTCAAAGGAAAAGTTTCCTAAGCTGAAATAGCGTAAATACGCCAGGATCTTCCATTGGTATTCGATCGTTATAGGGAATGCGGAGATTTTAGAATCGTTATTTTTGAGATCCGGATTCAGGACCAAAGCGATTCCGGTTCCCGGAATTTCGATATCGATCCTTTTCGAAACGATAGATAAACTGTAAAAAGCCGAATCTCCTTTTGGCCCTTTACTGTACTGTAAATCTTTATAGTAGATTTTGTCGAGGAGGTTGGTCACCCCATCTTTTATGAATCCCAGAATATCCGGGATGTCGTCTTGTGTAATCACAGAGGATAACCTCGGGTAATACCTGTGTGTTACCGGTGTTTGATTTGACATAAAAATAATTTTGTGTTTTGGGTAGTTGGAAGCTTTTGTATATGTACAAAGCTTATTTAAGTAGGGATTACTTAATTTCCCGTGGTATACTTAGAACTCAGTGGTATATATTTAAAAACCTATATATATTTAATTGATTTTCGATTTAGAATATCAGAGTAAAGACAATGACAATTGAGGCTCATAAAATTATGGGCAATTAAAGTAACTTATAAGTATAGTAAATAAAAGTTCTAATTTATACGTGCTACGTTCATTAAAAATTAGGAACCAGCGGCTCTACATGAGTAAAATAATATAATTGCTCATTAGTTATTCCCAATTTCTGAAAAAAATCACCAGCATCTTTCAGAAAGACGTCTAAGCTGTCCCAAAAGCTATCATTACTGAAAAGATCATAATTCATAAATATTGTTCTAATGTCGCCATTATCATAAAAACTAAAATAAATTTCAGAGTCTTCAAAGAACACATCATCGGGATCTCCCCAAGGAATGTGTTTGTTGCCGTAATTAAAAACTTTCAGGCCTCCTTTTGCCTCATGAGTAATGCTATCATAAGTAATTGTTGCTATTTTATTTCCTCCAGAATTTAAAACAATTCTTGAATAGGTAGCATCTTGCTGCAGATCGGTATAAAACTTACAATCCCAAACAGTGTAATTATTAATAATTTGTTTATTACTCAAAATCGTCCAGTTTAAACTGGGATCCAATGCCGTGAGAACTTGAATAACATCTTCTCCAGGAGATAAATAATATCTTCCGCCCCAAAGATTATTATCTCTGTAAGTCTCTTCTTTTTTTAGTACATTATTAATATGTATATGTTTAGAAAAATTATTTAAAGAAAATGCCTGTTGCTCTGTAATTTGCTTTTTATTGCTGTTAAAAAAACTTACTGTTGTGCTCATTTTATGATTTTTTAAAATTCATGACAGGTAAAATATCATAAGGGCTATCCTTGACAATAATTGAATACCCAATTTTAACAACATCCGGAATTGCCGGGTTTTCTGGTATTTTAAAATATTCCTGTCCGTTACTTTTTTTAATTGCAGCTCTATAAGCTCTCATAATATCTGACTTATTCTTCTGAGGCTGTGCTGTATTCTCAATATAAGGGTCTTTATCAAAAATAACATCTCCCATCAACATTCCTCCGACCTGCTCATTAAATACTTTTTTTGGTATGCTACTAATCACACCTGAGGCAATATCCCTTCTTGCCGAATCATGTTTGACAGTCTCTCGATACCCAACCCATCTATTAATTACAAAATCTACAACAGACTCTGCATCACTTTTTGTCATTACTAACTGTACATCCAAATCGCCTGGAGGATTACCAGGAAGATAGGGTGTATTCGTAGGATCTGGCGGATCAATTCCTTCTGCTCTTTTAAACAGTGTACTTCCTTGAATCGCATATCTTACCACCTTGCCTTTAATAAAGTTTAATTTTTCAAAAAAATTAATTGCCTGTGTACAATATGATTTAAAATCCTGTAAAGTCTCAAATCCTGAAGGAAATCCTTTAGCTAAAATAACCTTTTTATAGTAAACTATTTGTATTAATAGTTCATCATATGTACATGGTTTTGAGTTTCTACATGCCATTAATATCATATCTTCAACAAACTTAGGATTAATTATTCCCAATATCAAACATTCCTTAATTAGCAATTTTATTTTATGATCAGGAAATTGTGTTGCGAAATGTTCTTTATTGAGTCCCCCGTTAAAATCTTTTATCCTTTTGGCCATATTAGGTCTTATACGATCAAAATAATAATTTACTTCTTCTTCATCATAATCGTTCAGATCTCCCGTGCCTTCTGCTATTAAGGCTACTTTTTGAAGAAATTCATTGGCTGCGGGTGTATTAAAATCTGCGGGTACAGGAGCCAATAGCAATCGTTTCGCTGCAACTTTTTTCTGACGACGTGCTATAGCATCATCTCCCAGTGAACTTAATTCTAACCAGCCAAGCAATATTTTCAATTTACTGCAAAATTCTGAAGAACCATTATTACAGCTTGCTGCATAATCTAATATGTTTTTACTATACTGTTCTGAAAGGCTAATTGCATCTGTAAATACAATAAACTTTTCAAAATTGGAAAGTTTTCTGATATGCAGAAATTTACGGGCTTTTCCTGCCATACCACCAGAAGTAAAGAAATCTACAACATCCAGTGCCTTAAAAATAAAAGACTCAGCGTTTTTATTTTTATTGACTTCTGCAATATATTTAATATAAAATATCGGTATAATTGCATTATAGTTATTTAGATTTCCTGAAGGGTCATGGTTATCTGTCGATAAAATAGGCAATTCCGTATAACTTAAATGATTGACTAATGTAACCGGTTGATATATATCATAATATCCGTAAGGATACCAGCTTCTTGCAAGTGGTGGTTCAGATATATCGCCTGACTTTGCAATATTCCAATCATTGGTAAGTGCACAGATTTTATTATTTCCTGTAAATTCAAAAACAAAATTCTGATTAAAAAACCCCCAATCACTTGATTTATAATTAATAATAACCGGTCCCGATGTCTTATCAATAGTATAACCTAAATTGGGAGCATACCTTATCGATGGTTTCTTATTATACTTGAAAAGGGTATTTCTGTTTTCTTCCACCAAACTCAGCAGATTATCATTATAAATATCATCTTTATAGGGATTAAATCTGCTATATCGCCATAAACGGTAAACCGCATTCACAAAATTATACCTTGTTTTTACAGGGTCTAATTCTATTCCAGGAATATAATTTACCCATGATATCACATCTTGTGTAACATGCCAACTTTGTGACATTCTAGTATATAATGCTTCGAATAACGTTGCTGAATTTCTTCCGATTTCATAATCTTGCGACGTAGGCTGTTGTTTTTGCCTGGTATCTGGAATCCAATTCTTTTGATGAATCAGCTGATCCAGGAATGCATTTATATTATCGGTATCAGTACTCTCAAATGAATAAGCAAGGTTTATGGCGAACTCCTCGTAGTTTACACTATTTATATATTCTGAAAGCAGCTCTTTAGCCATGTACTTCAATATCTCTATTTTCTTAGATACGCCAAGACCTACTAGAATTTTAGGGTGCATACCCATTAGTGTTAAGATCGTAGCTTTTATATCTGTAGAATTATTTAAGATATAAAGATGCTTTTTAACCTCATTATAATATTTTAATAAATAAAAATAATATTCAGTATAGTAATCTTCTTTTTGAGAATCAGTTAATGATGATGTGTTTGTCGTACTCCAAAGTGCCTTCTGATTTTGTTTTAATAAATCAACTCCTGAACTGAACGCTTCAAAGATGAATTTATCAATATTATTTATTAATTGTGTTACATCTGCAATTTTATTTTTAACATCAGGACTGTCTGTTAATATGACATTGTTATTAAAAAATTCAAGTGCTGTACTGGTAAGCGTTAAGCTGCCACATCGGCTACCATTATTATCTTTAGCAAAACCATTAGATGGTATTACTCCTGTTAAAAAAACTTCTCTGTCTTTTTCCTTAAAATTTTTAGTATAGCGATTCCAGCAATAGCTAGGAGTTCCTGTAAGAGCAATCTCTCTTTTTTCTATTGTCATTTTATCATTAATCTCAGCATTCTCCCACTGTTCATATTTTTTCATGTTACCGTAGTTTCCTGCTTCAATATTTTCATAGAAACTAGTTTCCTGTACATAAAAAGTATGGCTCGATTTACCATCCAAATAACCTGCACAGGTATAACGACCGTCAGCTAATACAAAACTAGCCAAATGTCCTGTAGTAAAATAAATGATCTCATTTAGAGCTCCTTTTCTTACTACTCTTCCGTCTTTAAGTATAAGTGCATCTGCCATTAGAATAAGTCTAGTTTAAATGTTATTTCTTTCTCCGCAACCGGATTATATTTAGCATAATCCGGTTGCGGAGAAAGAAATAACATTTAAACTAGACTTATTCTAATGGCAGATGCACTTATACTTAAAGACGGAAGAAGTAAAGACTATATTATCGATTGTTGTCACATAAAATAATTCTGTCGGAAATACAATGAGTAACCCTCCATTTTGAGTTTCTCCAATTACTCCTACCGCATATTTTTTATATCGTATTCCTTCTAAAGAAGTAGAATAAAAGGATTCATCAGGAAGTTCATTTCTCAGATAGAACTTAGGATTATTTAGTACGTTAGCACTGATGATACTCACCAGTTTATCATTCTGAGTTTTTGTAATTCCCAATAGTTTTTTGCTCGGTAAAAATTTCTCACGAACTTGCAGAGATAAGCCTGTTATTGTACCTCCATTTTCTTCAGTAAAAAATTCAGTTTTAAGGTAGTATGGAATTTCCGGCATATAGTAATTATTCATTTGCCCACTAAAAGTAAGTGTCCCTCCATTACTATTATCCCGATAAGCCGATCTGCTTCTAACAAAGCCCCCAAAAGTCTGACGAATATCGTTCAATAAAGTTTCATACGTTATTCGTTCCAAAGTTTCGGTGTCATTTTTATAGATCATATCCTCCACCCGCTTTGTCGTAACTGTTGCTATATCCTTAGCGCCATCTTTATTTTCAAAATCAATAAGCAATAGATTTTGATCAATTACGTACCGAAGCTCATTTGAAGTTCTGGATTCTATAGCTGGACTTACATTAATTAATCCAAAAACATCATCTATATCCTTTAAGATTATGGGTTTAGTAGAAGCTGTGGGAGGAATTGTATTGGTAATTTCAATAACCTTTCCCTCATAAATCAGCTGCACAAACGAAGCAACCGTTTTATTGGCACTTGTTTTATTTAAACTGAAAGTAATAGGCTTTGTGAAATTGGTATCAATTCCGTCACCTGCTTCCTGAAGTAAATTTTTCCCTCGGATAAAATAGTCCTCATTCGGAGTATCCGCATGTAAAACTCCTTGTTTCACATACAAAGCAGCGGCATCATTGTTATCCGTAGTCAGCTGAATGACAAGTGATGGCTGTGCCTCGAGCTCTTTCACCGGCCAGCCCTGTTCGAACTGTTGTAGGAAAAGGTTACCGGCTGCCGGTCCAATCTTAATGTTATTGGTGCTGGATTCAAGGTTCTGATTTCCGTAGAAATTATATGATCTCTGCCTGCTTCCCTGGATGTACAGATAGGTAGTCTCCGCTGTTTTAAAGCCTGAAATCTGGCTGGCAATTTGTTCTACCGTTTGCAGGACAGAGTTATCATTCATATGAATTTTGCCTTTTCCCTGAGTATGCAAACCATAAAAGGCCGCAATATCAAGGAACTGAGTGGCTGTTTCCCTGATCAGTTTCTTTTGAAATGCAGTAGTACCTGCCGCCTGATCTAAAACGTGATCCGCATGACGGGCAAAATTTAAATTTAACTGGAAGGGATTGGGATCATTCGCTACAGTATAATCTCCTTCATTCAATACGATATCAATTCCTATGCTTCCTGTAGCATTTCCAAGATGGGTTCCTCTTGGGATCATGGGCAGTTCAAATGCTTTGGTGGGATCTGCTTCAGTCGTTGTTCCAGTATTTGTTTGTGTTTTGGAAACCTTAAGGAAATAATCATCAATAAGAGTATTTCCGGGCTGTGGGCTGTTGGTCCCGGGGTATCCGATATACTGAGCGGTAAATGTAGGTGCTGTAATTCCCAGCATATTATACAGGGCTTTAAAATCTTTCCTGATGAGATCTACAAATCCTGTTACTGCTGTTCCGTCATTGATGACATCATTGGCTCCAAAGAAATCTAATTTATTCAGACCCCTGTACACAATGTATTTGATCGCAAGTCCTTTAACCGGCTGGTTAAAAGGCTTCAGGATCGCGTTTACTTTAGTGGAATCATCTCCACAAGGTTGTAAAAATACCTGTCCCTGGCAAATTGTATATACTTTGCCGTTGTATTCGCTTATTTTGGAGGTGGTCCTGAATACAGTACCATTAGCTCCAAACTTTTGGGCCGGGCTTTGCGAGAAAGTCTTCCCCTTTTCCAGAAAGAAGAAAGATTCCGGCAGAAGGTCTGGCCGTACGTTAAGCCCTTTGCTGTCGGGAGCTGTTGGTAAAGTTCCCGATGGAATGTTTTGTGGCATTTTTGTGATTTTTGGTGTTAATAAAAGGTAAGGCTGGTGATTGATGATGGCAGCCATATTGAAGCTGTCCTGAACCATCAGAGACAATTAAGGCTTTAAGAAGACTAAGCCTGGTTATTATGTAAGCTGTATTTCCTTAAATTTATAGTGAGTTTTCTTCATGTATCTTAGCCGCTTCAAGAGTCGCAATGATTCAAAAGTTCTTTCAAATATTATGATCTGCCCAATTCAGAAAGGATGGTATTTACGGTAAAGACAAAACCCTTCCTGTACAATCACCTTCATTGATTGTAATATTGATTTTCAACGGTAAATCATCTTTTGATTACTTCGTGAAAATTACATATCCGTCCTTATCTTTTGGTAAATTCTGTAAGTTTCTCCAGGAGGCTTTGATCTTCCGCTCTCCTTCCAGATGGATCTTCTTTCGAAATGTGACAGGTCTTTCATTGTTTTCCAGTTTCCGCCCCAGTCCCAGCCATGTCTGGCAAAGATCTTCACACATTCATACCAGTCGGCAACGCCGTCATTATCCCAGTTTTTGGCAGTGTCCCAGCTTGCCACTTTTCCATCGATAATCAGGCAGATATCTACCGCTAATCCGTAATTGTGAATGCTTTGTCCGGCTTTTGCATTGGTGACCTTCTTTCCGGCTTTTGTTCTTCCCTGCGCATAGAGTGCATCCTGTTCTTTAAAGGTTCTTAACCCCTGGGTAATCCTTACTTTGGCTCTCCCGGTAAGGGCTTGATCGCATTCCCTGACGACCTGCATGATCTCTTCCCTTACCAAAGGATGAAGTTTTTTTATTCTGTTTTCACTTGGTTTATCCATGATTGATTATTATTTTGTGATTGGGTGTTTGATTGTAAGGCAAAGCTATTGTAGTATAACGTCAAAACCTGACGTGTTATATTGTATGATAGAAAAATTTAAACTTCTGTCATCTCTTATATGATTATTTTTTATCACCCGCTCCCGGATTCGAAAAATCTTTGAACATCATTGGCTGAGTTCTATTCATTTTCATCATAGCTTGCTCTTTTATTCTGTAACAAAGGTATCGGGGCAGAACGTCAAAACTTGACGCATTATATTTTTTCCGGAAAAAAAACAAATTCCTATGATGCGACCATAAATAACGTGAGTCACAAATAAATTGAAGTATGAAAAATACAAAAAATTATCATGCTGATGCGATGACCGGATTAGCCTTACCCTATAAATAAGGAATCAGAAAGAGCATCTACCTGTTCAGCCAATGAAGGCACTCTGCAATTTGCCGTTTGCTGATAAAAACCTCCGTATTCACCTCCGGTTCAGGAGAAAGCTTGAGCTCTACCTTCTGGCTTGAATGCTTGATTATTTCAGTAATTGCCGCTCTGTTAATGATAAATTTACGGTTCACTTTAAAGAAAACCTGCGGATTAAGCTTTTGAATAATATCTTTAATGGTATCATCATAAATATAGGTCTGATGATCCATAGTGGTGAGGAAAAGATATTTTCCGGAGGCAAAGAAATAAGCGGTGTTATGCTCATCTACAGACTTGAGCTTATTCCCTTCCCGTACCATAAAGCGTTTCATAAGTTCGGAATCACCTGCCTGCTGCTGTAAGGTAGAAATAGACTTCAGGACAGGTTCAGGATCAAAATTATTCCGTATCGAAATAAATTTCTGCAATGCCTGATGAAGTTCTTCCTCTTCAAAAGGTTTCAAAAGATAGTCTATGGTAAAATGCCTGAAAACCTTTAATGCATATTCGTCAAAGGCGGTAATGAAAATAATAGGGGTAAAAAGTTCCACCTGTTCAAAGATTTCAAGGCTCATCCCGTCACCAAGATGGATATCCATGAAGATCAGATCCGCTGAATCTTTTTGAAAGAAATCAATTGCCTGTTTTTTAGAACGAAGAATAACCGTCTCTGTAACAGGGACTATGCTTTGTTTATCTAACAGATTTTTCAGATAATTAACAGCCAGCAGTTCATCTTCTATAATGGCAATTTTCATAATTATCCGCAAAAGTACAAAAAAACCGCTAAAACAATCAAGTTCAAGCGGTTTCAAAGGGTGTTAATATGAAGTGTTATAAATTAGGATTATTCTTCTTCGCACTCATTGGATATTCTATCGTATATCTCACATCATTTTGCTGAAGAATATATTCCTTCCCATTGATGGTATGGGTGATTTTTTTCTGGTTGGCTCTTCTTAAATCAGACCAGCGCTGTCCTTCCAGGGCAAACTCCCTGTATCTCTCATCCAGGATGAAAGTCATGAATGCTGATGCATCCATTGGAGATACTGCATTTTGTACTGAAGTATAACCGTCAGGAGTGTATCTGTTTTTTAAGACTTTAAGAAGTGTTTCTTTAGCTTCATTAAGCTTATTCAGTTTTAATAATGCTTCAGACTTTATAAAGTACAGTTCGGCAGTTCTGAAAGACACTCTGAAATCTGAGCTTCCTCCTTTGATGACCTTATATTTGTTACCGTTCTTTTCAAAATAAATTCCAAATCTTTTATCCGTAGCATTATATGCTGAAATCAGTTCCGGGGACGCAAAAGACAAGTTCTTTATAGAGTTGTCCCATGTATTATCCAAAGCCATGATGGATTCTGGTGAAGCATAATGGTTGGGTGGTGTATTTACCGTATTTAAATTACTCAGATCTCCTTTTACCGCCAATACCTGCTCTGCGTAGTATAAAGCCTGGTTCCAGTCTCCTTCATAAAGAGCCGTTCTGGCCTGGAAAGCTCTTAACGCTGTTTTAGAGAATCTGTAGTTGATACCGGCCGGCTGCTTCTCTTCCACCATAAGCTCTTCAGCTTTTTTAATATCTGCATGAACCTGGTTGTAGACTTCCTGTACAGAAGACGGTTTCAATACCTTTTCAAGATCAATTTCAAGGTTGATCGGTACCCCTCTGTCCGTAGAGGCTGTCGCACTGTTGTATGGCTTTCCATACAAATTGGCCATATCAAAATATAGATAAGCACGAAGTGCATAGGCCTCCGCGAGGATCTGTCTCATTTCAGGGGAATCCTGCATGGTCTTACTTCCTTCGTTGATGATCTGGTTCAGATAAAAGTTCACGGAATAAAAGCTTACCCATGGAAACTCCGTGGATGCCGGATCATTATTTGAATCCTTCCACATGGCAATTTCACGGTAGGAAATAAAGTCCATTCCGTTTTCATCGATGCTGACCTCATCGGTACGAAGTGCTGTTAAAGATTTGTGAACCGGATATTTTGAATAGGCAGACGTTAATACTTTTCTGTAATCCTCAGCAGTGGTAGGGATAATTTTCCCTTCAGGCTGGATATCTAAAAACCTGTCACATCCTACACTGATAAAGCTGATGGCTGCAATTGCTATAAATGCTGTAATTTTTCTCATTTTTTTCAAGTTTTAAAAAGAAATATTAAATCCTACGGTAACCGACTTTGTTATAGGCTGTGCATAAATATTACCGTACGTTTCCGGATCAAAATACCCTTTATAGCCATTACTGAATACGAACAGGTTACGCCCTTCAATACTCAGTCTCAGGCTGCTGATTCCCATAGGACTTGTAAATTCTTTAGGAAGCGTATATCCTAAACGGATACTGCTGATTCTTACATAACTGATTTCTTTTGCCCAAACATCAAGCAGGCTGTAAGCACTTGAGCGGTTTCCGGCAAACCATTTATTGGCCATCCATCCGTCCGGATTGGCATCCATATCGGGACTTGTAATCCCCGGAAGTGAAGATCCCGCCTCATAGATATCCTTTGTATAGTTTCTTCCTCTGTCCAGCTCCATTCCACGGTAAGAAGGTGTTCTCATTACGGTCTGCTTCAGATTAAAAGTTGCAGAGACTGTAAAGTCAAAATTACGTACCTTAAAAGTATTGATGATCCCTCCGGTAAACTTCGGATCTCTATCCCCTACATAAGTGAAAAGGCTTCTCAGCTCTGCATTGGTAAGTTTCGTATCCACAAGCTGTCCCGGAAGAAAATCTGCATACACGTCATACAGCTTAAAGAATTCTACCGCTGATATTTTTTCATTTCCTTTCCAGAACATTGGGTTTCCATGTTCATCCATTCCTGCCGTTTTTAAGGCAAAAACAGCATTCACAGGAAGACCTTCTCTGGAAGGAAGGAAAGAATTGTCACGGGGCTGCTCGCTAAGTACCCTGCTCTTATTATGGGCAAAGTTAATGGTGGTTGACCATTTGAAATTGTCATGATTGATATTTCGGGTAGATAATGCCAATTCAAAACCTTTGTTGGTTAAGCTTCCCCAGTTCATCATCGTATATTCAAACCCTGTTTCAAGCGGAGTTTCTTTCATACTGATCATATCCGTACCTTTTCTGCTGTAGATATCCGCAGTAAGGTTAATACGGTTCTGGAATAATCCAAGATCAAGCCCAAGGTTGACATTGGTGGTTTTTTCCCAGCGAAGCTTATCATTCGGGGGCTGATTACATTAATAATCCCTTCTTTCATTCCCGGAAGAATAGTCGCGTCACTGTATTCTCCGATGAAGAACGGAGAAGTATTACGGTCTATATTTCCCTGAAGACCATAGGAAGCTCTTAATCTAAGGTTAGAAACCGCAGAAATATTTTTCATGAAGTTTTCCTTTGTCACCAGCCATGATCCTGAAACCGCCCAAATCGGAAGATATTTATACTTTTTGTTTACTCCGAACAAATTGGTACCGTCATATCTCACACTTCCGAAGAAAGTATATTTCTGATCATAGGTATAAGAAGCCGTAGCAAACATGGAAGCATATGCATTCTCTATCGGAGGCATTTCACGGTAAGTTTCATATCTCTTATCCGATGCAAAGCTTGAGTTCGGAAAAACAATGGCAGTAGCTCTTCTCGTTGTAGGATCATACCCGAACGCTCTGGTAACGGTAGTATTATCTTCAGTTTTACGGATTTCCGTTCCCGCCATCAGATCAATTTCATGCACTGAATTGATTTTTGTACTGTAGGTTCCCTGCAATTTCCAGTTGTACTGAAAGAAGTCATTATCCCAGTTTTGCTTTACCGCCCCTGCCGGTAGGAAATAGTGGTAGCCACCGTCTTTATAATAACGGGTACCTTCTCTCATTTTTCTGGTGAAATATGTATTTTCAGCGGCATATTTCTCCGTTTTATTGCCATCGTACTGAACGCCCAACTGTGAAGTAAACCTCAAGCTTTTTGAAACCTTATATTCTAAATCCAAAATCGCTTTCAGTGAATTGTTTTTCAGGGTATAGCTTGTATTTTCTCTTTCTTCAAGAAAATTGAAAGGAATATATCTATCATCAAAACCATCTATATCTTTATCATAGTTGTAACTTCCGTCTGCATTGAAAGGCTTCAGATAAGGATTGGCATTTCTTGAATAATTTACAGGGCTGATCGAAGCGTCAGCGTCTGTCACAAACGATTCACGCTCACTTTGGGTTCCAAAAATAGAGATTCCTGCATTCAGCTTATCGCTTAATTTATAATTGTTTTTTAAAGTCAGGTTATATCGTTTAAAACCGGTGCCTATCGTTGTCCCTTCTTCATCATAGTATCCTAATGAGAAATAGTAATCTGAGCGGTCACTACCTCCGGAAATACTTAATCCGTACTGTCTGTTGATCGCATTTCTGTACAACAGTTTACCCCAATCCGTGCTGTTATTTCGTAACCCGTTAATCTGTTGAAGTGTTGACGCATTCAGTGCATCTAAACCGCCGTTTCTAAAAGTATCAAGCTGCCCGTTTTTCGTTAGAATTCTCATGACCTCCCCTTTATCGGCACGATACGTTAGGTCGGCACGTTGAGCAAGCATTAATTCAAGGTCAACTTTTTCAGAGGCATTCAAAAGATTAAGTTTACTAAAATCAGGACGGGCTGTGACAAAAGTATCTGCTGAGAAATTTAATTTCATGCTTCCTCTTTTCCCTTTTTTCGTGGTAATAGAAATAACCCCGTTGGCAGCTCTGGCTCCATAAATTGCAGTAGCAGCGGCATCTTTTAAAATGGTAATATCTTCAATATCATTAGGATTCAGCCCTGCGATAGAAAAATTCTGAAGCTGGTCAATATTGTCCTTATCCGTGAAATTAGGCACATCATTTCCTTCTAACGGAAGACCATCGATCACCCATAACGGATCCTGCGGTCCGGATAGGGAAGCCGTTCCTCTGATCCTGATTTTGGCAGGACTTCCCGGAGCACCGGTTTCAGGAGTTACGGCAACTCCCGCAATCTGTCCCGCAAGCATCTGATCCACGCTGGCAACACCTGCCTGGGTAATATTATCCATCTTCACCGTAGAAACCGCTGAGGTCTGCTTGCGCTTTTCAATTTTCTGATATCCGGTAATGATGACTTCCTGGATTTTATTTTTATCAGAAACCTCACCGGCAGGCATCAATGTAATATTATAGTTGGTCTGTTCTTCATCGATCTGAATCAGTCTGGATTCATATCCAAGATAGCTGACCAATACAGACTTTGTATCTGCAGGAATGTCTAAAACAAATTTTCCATTCTTATCAGTAACGGTACCTATTGAAACACTTTCAATAATTCCTTTCTGGTTGGTTTTTGCAGAAACGGATTGTGTTTCAATTTTAATGGATGCTCCTGCGATGATTTGTGAGGTATTGCCGTCCTGGACCTTACCTGTGATGGTTTTCTTCTGTTGGGCTAACACAATATTAGCAGCCAAAAGAGGTAAAAGTATTAGAGTTTTTTTCATAGCTGATTATTTGTTTAAAGCCTCTTCAATACGGATAATTAAGTCTGTATAATGAGCCCTTGAGGCATCATCTCCTTTATATCTGGTTCTGTTCAGTAGGTCCAGTACCTTCTGAAGCTCCGCTCTTTTATAAGTAGTCACTTCAGATACTCTTTTCATCGATGAATAATTAATGTTTCTAAGATTGCTGTCTTCTTCATGGAAATTACAGATCAGCGGCATGTTCAGAGTATTGTCTACCTTCAATCCCTTCACTGCAGTTTTTTCAAATAATTTATTGACAGAAACGATCAGGGCATCCACATAGTTTTTCTGCGTCATCTTTTCAAGAATAGTCAGACTGCCCTTTTTATTGAAAATAGCACTTCTTACCTGATCAAATAAATTCTCAACTGTATAGATTTCTTCTTTCGAACCTGAAACCTCATGTTTTAACTCATTTTCAAGCAGCCTTAGCAGTCTGTCATCCATAAACAGGGAATATATATTGGCATACTGCATTCCTCTCGCTAAAGTATAGGGAGTCTGTTCGAACGGTCCCACCGGTGAATTCTTAACAGGATAAGTTTTCTCTGTGATCGGATTAAAAAATAACCACTCCGGAAGGTTGACGGCATTTTTAACAAGGTAATCAACAGCTCTTTTTTGAATATCGGCAGGTACTGCTTCGTACGCTTTTTTCTTATTTCCAAAAACCGTATTGTTCAGATAAATTCCTCCTACATTCGCCATCACATGGCCCGTATATAAATCCCACTGCCCTATGGCTCCCAAATACAATTTCCCCGCATCCGTATAATCTTTACCATCTTCATACGTCCATTTTAAAAGATTATCTACAACAATTTTCAGGTTTTTCATCCCATACTCACTGGCCTTCATCGCATCATCACCTAAATCTTCAGATTGCGAACGCGGGTCAATTGTTTCTAAATAACTTTGTTGTTCACCATAAAAATACAGAGGATCATCCTCGTGTTTTTCTATTAAACTTCTCAATGCTTTTTTCTCAGAGAATTCGTCAGGATACCAACGATACCCCCAGTCAATCGCATATTTATCATAAATCCCGATTTTTGGAGTGATGGCAGTAACTCCATCTTCAGGCTGAGCTACATAATTATAGCGTGCATAATCCATAATAGAGGGTGCCGTCCCACCCATTTTATCAGTAAATTCCTTGGAACGAAGGGATTCTACCGGGAATGCAAATGAAGCTCCCATATTGTGCTTCAGCCCAAAAGTATGTCCCACCTCATGGGATGAAACGAATCTAATGGCTTCTCCCATAAGCTCATCACTGAACTTATTTCCTCTGGCTTTCGGGTCGATAGGCCCCGTCTGAATTCTCATCCAGTCATGAAGGGAAGTCATTACATTATGCCACCAGATGATGTCAGCTTCTATAATCTCACCACTTCTCGGATCCACTACAGAAGGTCCCATTGCATTGGACTTAGGGGAAGCCGCATAGGTAATCACCGAGTATCGTACATCGTCAATATCAAAATCTTCATCCTTTTCATCCGGCATTCTGGCCACTACAGCATTTTTAAAACCAGCTTGTTCGAAAGCGACCTGCCAGTCATGAACACCTGCGATAATTTTTTCACGCCATTGCTTTGGTGTTGCAGGATCAATATAATAAACAATCGGTTTTTTAGGCTCTACAAGTTCTCCTTTCAAATACCTTTCTTTATCTTCGTCTTTAGGCTCTAAATTCCATTTGGTAATGAAGAATTTTTCATCCATTTTCTGCTGACGGTCGTTAAAAGACCAGTGCTTTTCAGTGAAAAATCCTACTCTAGGATCGGCTATTCTCGGCTTCATTGGCGTCCTGGAAAGCAATACAAGATTTGTTGTCACCCCAAGGGTTACAGGCAGATCAACTCCTCCTTCGTTCACAGACGTAGACAATTGAGATTTCACAACAAGGTTCCGAGGAAATGTCTTTACGCCTTCAATATAAGAAAGACTTGATTTAACAGATCCTCCCAGACCTACATTCGCCAAAACATCATTAAAACTTTTCTGATTTCCATCAAAAACTTTGTTCACTTTAATTGCTACAGCGGTAGAATCATTATTTTGAGCCTCAATATCAAAAACTTCGATAACAGATTCTGAAAAGTTATCTTTTACAGATTTTGTAATGGCATCATTTTGAGGGGAAGACACTTTCGCCACCGAAGTTTTAACCCATACTTTTTTAGCAACGGTATCCCGGTGAAAAGAAATGATCTTATTCTCATAATTCATTCCTTTATTCAACCCTGCCTCATTCACCTGCATCGGTACCTGAGAAAGTTTATTAACCACCAAAAACTGACGCCCCATTAAACTGTCGGGAATTTCAAAATAAATATCCGTTTTTACCTGGATCGTATTAAAAAGCCCTTTTTTATAAGTCCCTTTTTTGATCAGATCTTCAATTTTTTTTGTTTTCTTCGACGAAACATCTGTTTTATCAGTTTTCTCTTTAGCCGTTTTTACAGTATCTTTTTTCTGAGCCAGAACTGCCGGCGAAGCCATAGCAAGTCCTAAATACAGTGCCAGCCTGTAATTCTTCATTAAAATAGTCCGATTCATTCCAAATAGTAAATATCTTAGTTTCAGCCAGCAAAGCTATAGGTATCGAAAATTATATAAACAGTGTTAGGGAGTGAGAGGTGATTTTTCGGGAGTGAGTGGATTTTTATTTTCACTTCATTAATGGCAAAAAACATATGAAATATTCACCATCTACAGAAATATTAAGAAAATTATTCTTAAAATATCCATAAATTTGATTCAAATAATCAATCCCGAATTTCTCTCCCTGGACAGGCTCCGTTTTGGGCTGCCAGGTATTCTTTACAATGATTCCGTCCTCTTCTACGGTAATGAGAATCGCTAAAGGCTGATCTATGGTTGCTATATTGTGCTTTATCGCATTTTCAGTTACGATCTGGAGGGACAAATAAGGAATCCGTTTTTCCAAACTTCCGGGAGCATTAATAATCAGCTCAAAACTCAACTCTTCATCAAACCTGCTTTTCAGAAGCTCCATATACTGCTGTATAAAATTAATTTCCTGAGAAACGGGAACAATATTTTCTTTAGGAGGCACAATAAGATACCTGTAAATCTTTGAAAGATTCATGGTAAATTTCCGGGCATTCTCTTTATTGATACCGATCAGCATATAAAGAGAATTGAGCGAATTGAAAAGAAAATGCGGATTGATATTATTTTTCAGCTGTTGCAGCTGGTTAATGACTTCCGCTTTATGCATTTTTTCGTTCTCAATAAGAAGATAGTTCTTCTCAGACTGTATTTTTTCTTTTTCCTGATAGGCTAGATTGGTTGCCCTCTGGAATAAAATAAAGACCGTTACAATAAGGAATAAGGCGGCAAGAAAAATATAGACGGTATAGGTTTTTATCTTGCTGATATTTTCATCGATAATAAAATTAACATGATTCACGACTGTGTATCCGTCAAAATTATCTGTTTTTAATGGTTTTATAAATCGTGTCACCTCCACTCCAAGGTATTCTGAGATCGCGGTTCCTTTGGTATATCCGGCTTCAGTTTTCCTGGTTAAAGTGTCATTTGGTTTAATATCCGTAAAGTCAAAAATATTCTTCCCGATGTATTTCTTCTCAGGATGGGTGATGCAAATTCCTTCTTTGGTAAAAACATACGCATAAGTATTAGAACTTTTGTCTACATTGATAAAATACTGATGAAGATCATCCAGACTTACTGTAGAGCCATAATACAGTTTGTTTTTGTCTGGCAGTACCAGAGAATCATAGCTTACCCAATACATACTGTCTCTTTTGCTTATCAAAAGATCTTTAAAATGTCCGGGGCCATTATTATTTATAGCAATAGAGGATTCTTTATACTCTTTCTTTTTGAAAATATCGGATAACGGATTATTGCTCTCTGACTTTCCTGAAGCGGTATTTTCGTAATAATACCAGCTGTAAGGCAGCAGATTTCTTTTTTTGTTTAAATCATTTAAAACTAAAGAATAGTCTTTATAATTCTTCAGACCGTCTTTCTGGATCAGCGCACGAAGCAGATACTGATAATCTTCAATATTTCTGAACTCATGTTCTATCGATTCATATTTTCTAAAGAACGTTTTCTTTGCAAAATCATCAGTATTTTTACGGCTGTCTTCTGTAATTAAAAGGCTCAAGACAGCAAATGCTGCCACAGCAATCAGACAGGCAGACAAAGCAGTAATATAAATGGATTTTTTGGATAAAGCGTGTTTAAAGTTAATCTTCAATGTATTCTATATTCTTAATTTTCTTTGAAAGAAAGACGGGACCATACTTAGGCTAAGCGGAACTCTTTTATGACTTCTTCTGCAGATAATTTATTCGTTTGCAAAAATATAACAAAGATTTCAGGACCGAAAAGTGAATTAAAAATACCGCTGATTTTTTTCTCTGCACCCATTTCTATCTTAGAAATTTCATCGACATAAAGTATAGAAAACCCTCCTGTAAACAGTCATGAATGCCAAATGCCGGAAGTCTTAAAATTAGTTAATATGATATACTGAGCAGCAGAATCAACCTTTTATATATTGAAAATTATTTATCTTCGCCTACAAATCTTATTTGAAAATGAAGAAGATCATCTCCGGGATATCTATTTTTTGTACCGTCATTATCTCAGCCCAGGAAGCTATACAGTTTCAGGATATACCATTCAAAGACATTATTGCAAAAGCTAAAAAAGAAAAGAAATTGGTGTTTATTGATGCCTATGCTTCATGGTGCGGCCCATGCAAACTGATGGAGAAAAATGTATTTACTCAAAAAACCGTTGGTGATTATTTCAATACCAGCTTCGTTAATGCAAGATTTGATATGGAAAAAGGAGAAGGAAGAGAAATTGCGGCCAAGTATGGTGTGCGTTCCTATCCTACCTATCTTTTTTTAAATGGTGAGGGAGAACTTGTTTCGCAAAATACAGGTTATATGGATGCAGGTCTCTTTGTAACCATGGCTCAGGATATCAATTCTCCGGGTAATAAAAAAGGATCTCTGAAAGAACGCTTTGCCAGCGGAGACAAAGACCCCGAATTCCTGATCAACATCATGAAACTGAACTCCAGCAGTGATTATGATTTTGCAAAAAAAGCGTCTGAAAGATACTTTGATACTAAGAAAAAGACGGAAAAACTTTCAAAAGAGGAAATAGGTCTGCTGCTATACTTTGTTAAATCAACAGAGGACCATAATTACAATGTCTTCACAGCCAGAAAAGATGAAATCATCCAGTTTCTGCCGGAAGAAACATACAGGGAATTTGATGCACAGCTGAAACTGGCCAAAATCGTAGAGCAGTCCATTGATGAAAAGAATAGAAGAATCAATGATGAGCAATTCATGAAAGCAGCTGAACCTCTGGTTGGAAAAGAGGCCGCAATCACAAAACTCAATCAGACCAAACTGAGCTATTATGAGCAAAATGCTAATTTCCCGGAATTTGAAAAGGCGGCATTGGAATATTATAAAAATTCAGATTCATTTGAACCCAATGAGCTCTTAAGAGCAGCATGGGTGTTCAGTGATCATATCAAAACACCGGCTTCATTAAAGAAAGCAACTGAATGGGCAGAAAAGTCCGTCATGAGAGGTGAAACATCAGAGAACACCTATATTCTTGCCAAACTCTACTTTGTAACAGGAAATAAAGATATGGCAAAAAACTATGCAGAAATGTCTAGGAATATAGCAACTCAGACCCATAAAGATTCAAAACTGGCTGAAGAATTATTAAGCCAAATAAAATAACATTACTGATGAAATATAAATTATTGACAGGTGTTTTAGCGTTCTTATCTGTAGGAACTCTAAGCGCCCAGGAGCAGGAGCAGGGACAGGATAAAAGTTTATACATAAAGGGAAATGCGCTGTTTGCTCCAATCGGTATCTTAAATGTAGGGGCAGAAAAGCAGTTAAGTTCTAAGTATACCCTCCAGGGAGATGTTTTTATTTCCCCCTGGAAGTCGTTCGCAGGACATGAGCTTCAGTATTATTCTGCTTCCGTTGAAGGGAGATATTATTTTCAGGAAGCCTTCAAACACTGGTATATAGGCGCTAACCTTGGCTTTGCAGCGTACAACGTCCAGAAATGGAACTATTGGAATGACACAATACATGTGAATGATAATGGAGAAACTTTTGTCAACTCCAATCTTCACCAGAAAGGATACTCTATTTTGCTAGGCGTCACAGCAGGGTATCAGTTTCAGTTATCTGAACGATGGAATCTTGACATTTACGGTACTGTCGGAACATCCCAAAGCTTTTATAAAGGTTATGACCGCACTACAGGTAAGCGCTATGACCAGGCAACCGGCCTTAATAAAAGTGGAGAAATTATCCCATACAGAGGCGGTATCATGATCTCTTACAAATTAAAATAATACAATGAAACCATTCGGTAAAAATCATATTATCATTTCAGTGATCACTTTTGTGATCCTTTTTTTAATGAACTATATCGGGAATGATCTTCCTGATAAACTGCAGAGAGCCTTATTAACGGCTTTTGCAGGAGTTGTAGGATTAACTATTGGTCTTTTCATCTTAAACAGAGGGAAAAATGACAAAAACCCGCCCCAACATTTTGATTGATTAATCTTCGTACACAATATACCGGGTTCTGATTTTTTCAAAATTATTCAACCCTTCTTTCCATGATGCCCTAATCTCCGGAATTGATCGCCCTGCCATGATTTGTTTTCGCAGTTCATCAGTTCCGGACAGTGTATCAAACCATAAGTTTTTCAAAAAGAAATCCTGCTGGGGATTTTTATAACTTTGGTATGCTTTGATCACCCATTCAAGGTTCAGCTCTCTTAAATCTTTCGGATAATTCGAAAGATTCTCACCGTAACATAATTTACCGTTCAGGAAAGGATCTTTAGCCCCAAAATTAGGTTTTGGAGTAAACTGGTAAGGCAATCCTTCTGTCCATGGAGAACCATACATCTGGAAAGGCAGATCCGTACCTCTTCCTACAGAAACCTGGGTTCCTTCAAAAAAACATAAACTTGGATATAGGTTGATCGCTTTATCATTCGGCAAATTCGGTGAAGGTCTGTCCGATATCTGATACCGTTGTTTTTTATGATAATTTTTCATCGGAATCAGGGTATATTTAGCCTGCACACCATCTTTAAGCCACTTTTCGCCATTCACCATTTTTCCGTATTCTCCTATGGTCAGCCCATATACTACCGGAACTTCATGCATCCCGACAAAACTGGTCCATTTCTTTTTCAAAACGGGCCCGTCTGTATAACCGTCATGCGGATTAGGACGGTCCAGTACCATTACCTCAACATTATTTTCAGCGCCAGCCTCCATCAGATAAGTTAAAGTAGAAATATAAGTATAGAATCTCACGCCCACATCCTGAATATCAAAAACGACAATATCAATTCCCTTTAGCTGTTCAGGCTTTGGTTTTTTATTACTGGCATATAAAGAAATAATAGGAATTCCGGTTTTAACATCTACCCCGTTTTTCACTTTGGCGCCGGCATCTGCCTCACCTCTGAACCCATGTTCCGGAGCAAAAATAGCTTTAACGTTGATATTATTCTTTACTAAAAAGTCTACCAGGTGAATTCTGTCCTTCATCAATCCCGTCTGATTAGTCACTACGCCCACCGTCTTATTTTTCAACAATGGTAAATACAATTCAGGCTGGTCTGCCCCGGTCTTGAAATCCGGTTGATCTTGAGTTTGAGAATAATATTGATTGATTCCTCCTAAAAAAATTAGGCAAATAAGAAGTAAATTTTTAATTTTGAAATCTAAATTCATAAGCTTGAAATTTCCTTTATATTTCTCTAGAAAAATAGCATTTTCCAAAGATAACAAAAATAACCTTTCAAGAGTTATCATCTTCATTGGCAGGCTTTCCGTTGCGCTAGGAATTATTGTTTCCCTGATTACCGTTGCCACTGGTTTTGGTTCTAAAAAGGCTATTAAAGAAAGACTGGCAGATTTCAGCGGTCATATTACGGTAAGATCTACACGGTCCAATTCTTCTTATATTACTTCGGTACTTGACAATCAGGGATTACATATTCCGAAGATCAAAGAACTTCCCGATGTGGAAAGCATTCAAAAATATGCAACCGTTACCGGTATCATGCGGAATGAGCACAATTTTGCAGGCATTATATTTAAAGGAATTGGAAAAGATTTTGACAGCCTCCGGTTTAAGAAATTCTTAGTGGCGGGTACCACTCCAAAAGTTACAGAAGTAGGATTCAATAATGATGTTGCTATTTCACAAAAAATAGCCAATGACCTGCACCTCAAGATCAATGACAGTATTGTCACGGTATTTTTAAAGTCAGATCAAAAACCAATTTACCGTAAATTCCGTGTCCTTGGAATCTATAGAACCGACATCAAAATGATTGACGAGCAATTTGTTATTGGAGGAATTAATCATGTCCGAAAGATCCAGGATATGAAGCCTGATGAAATTGGCGGTCTTGACATTTTCCTGAAAGATGTAAACGACATCGACAAGGATTTCCCGGATATTGAAAAATTGATCGGCTATAAAAACTACGCTGAAAAAGCAACAGAAAAATTTCCACAAATCACCGACTGGATCAGCATTTTTGACACGAATATTGCTTTGATCATCATTATTATGCTGATCGTAGTGGTCATTAATATCATCATGGTTCTCCTGATTCTTATCATTGAAAGAACAAATTCCATAGGCCTCCTTAAAACATTGGGAGCCAGCAATTCCCAGATCAGGGCTACCTTTATCAACTACACCCTTATCATTATGATTCCCGGGCTTTTATATGGAAATGCCATTGGATTAGGGCTTATTCTGATTCAGAAATTCTTTGGAATCATTAAACTTAACCCTGAAAATTACTATGTGAGTACAGTTCCGGTAGATCTTAATCCTATTGCCATTATTTCTATTTCATTGGGAATTTTGCTGATATCAGGATTTGCATTGATTATTCCGAGCTACCTGATCAGTAAGATTTCGCCGGTAAAAGCTATTAAGTATAATTAATAATAAGGGATTAACGGCCAATTCAGAGCTATTTCCAAAGGGCTTTTAATTTGTTTTGTCCTTCCGCTACCCAAGTAAGATAATTTTAAAAGCCTTATCTTTGCACTGCATATAAAACATTTATGAAATACGCAAAAAATATTCTTGAAACTATAGGTAATACACCGTTGGTAAAACTTAACAATGTGTTGGGAGAAGATTTTCCGGCACTGGTTTTAGCAAAAGTAGAAACATTCAACCCTGGAAATTCTGTAAAGGATAGAATGGCTCTTAAAATGATAGAAGATGCCGAGAAAGAAGGCAGATTAAAACCCGGAGGAACCATCATCGAGGGAACTTCAGGAAATACAGGCATGGGATTAGCCCTTGCTGCTATTATCAAAGGCTACAAATGTATTTTTGTAACCAACTCCAAGCAGTCAAAAGAGAAATGTGATATTCTTCGTGCGGTAGGTGCTGAGGTAATTGTTTGTCCTACCGATGTGAAACCTACTGATCCGCGTTCTTATTATTCAGTATCTAAAAGGCTGGCTAAAGAAACAGAAAACGGATGGTATGTAAACCAATATGACAACTTATCCAACAGAGCTGCCCATTATGAATCTACAGCTCCTGAGATCTGGGAACAGACGGAAGGAAAGCTGACTCACTTTGTAGTAGGTGCCGGAACAGGAGGTACGATTACGGGATGTGGAACTTTCTTCAAAGAAAAAAATCCGGATATTAAAGTGATTGGAGTGGATACCTACGGATCTATTCTGAAAGAATTCCATGAAACCGGAGAACTTCACTATGATCATGCCTATACTTATATTACAGAAGGTATCGGAGAAGATATCATTCCTGAAAACTATGATATGGCTGTCATTGATCATTTTGAAAAAGTAACGGATAAAGACGGAGCCATCTATGCAAGGAAACTGGCTAAAGAAGAAGGTATTTTCTGTGGATATTCTGCAGGAAGCGCTATTGCTTCTTTGATTCAGATGAAAGATCAGTTTACAAAAGATGACATCATTGTCGTTTTACTTCATGACCACGGTTCAAGATATGTAGGAAAGATCTACAACGATGAGTGGATGAAAGAAATGGGATGGCTGGAATAATAAGCTAAAGAAGAAAACGTAAAAAAGCGGGTAGCACATTTACTTTTACTATAAAATAAAAATCAGAGCGTTTGCTCTGATTTTTTTATTTATTATTGATATGGTCTTTCAGTGTTTTTTTGAGCAGATTATAATCTTTCTCACCCATTGATTTTTTTGGAAACATATAACTGTATTTACCTTCCACCGTCATAAAGTTTTCATTGGAATCAAAATATTCAAAATCTTTCCATTCACTGGTTTCCTTTTCCCCGTCGATAGTAACCGTAAAAAACAAATGATCAAATCGGATTTCGTATACTGTACAGTTTTCAAGTACATTAAGGTATTGGTTCACCTGTTTTTTCCATCGTGAGACCTTATTGACACTTACGGACAGGAACACTGCACACAGAAGAAATATAAAACTCAGAAAGTATAAAACTCCCACACTGTCTTTACTGAAACGATCCTTTAAAAGAAATGCAATCAATACAATAAATGCAGAAACAATTGTTGTTACCGTCTTACTTTTAGTGGTGGGCGAGAAAAGTAAATTCCCCTGGTTCCCGCTAAAATAAATATCTTCAAAAGTCTTTCTGTCAGGTCTTAATACAATCACCTTTTCCTCACTCATAATTATAGTCAGCTTTAAAAAGCTACAAAGCTAAACTAAATATCCTCATATTGATCACTTATTGCAGAAAGTTTGTTCATCAGCTCCCTGTTTCTCTTTTTCAGAGCATCCAGTTTTTTCAGCATATTATGGATAACTTCCAGGCCGGGAAGGTTGATTTCAAGATCATAATGCCAGTTGGCAAACTTTTCAAGTTCCGGCAGGTCCTCATACATCAGATAATGAATATTATTTTCAATCTGTATGTTCAGCAAACCATAATCTACAAGCTCATCAAAAAAAGTAATTTCTATATTATAAATTCTTACGAGTTCTTCCCGTGATATTCTTTCACTCATAGCCTAGGAATTTTTTATTTGTTCAAAAAGTTCTTTCTGCTTTTCGGTAAGGTTTACCGGCAGTTTTACTTCATAGGTTACAAAAAGATCGCCATGCTGCCCTTCTTTTTTGTAAACAGGAAAGCCTTTTCCTTTGAGTCTTACCGTCATTCCGTTCTGGGTTTCCGGTTTCACTTTGAGATTTACACTGCCATTCAGGGTATTGACCTTTACATCTCCGCCCAAAACAGCGGTAAAAAGATCAATGGTGACTTTGGTTTTCAGATCATCACCTATTCTTTCAAAGTCGGGATCAGCAGGAATATTGAAGGTGATATACAGATCTCCGTGTGGACCTCCGTTATAACCGGGATTACCGTGTCCTTTCAATTTAATCTGCTGTCCGTCATACACTCCTGCAGGAATAGTAATCCTTACCTTTTTACCATTAATTTCAAAGGTTTGCGGATGTGTGGTAGCGGCATCTTTTAAATTCAAAGTCAGCTCTGCCTGAACATCCTGTCCTTTAAATTTACCAGAAGCGCTTCCCCGGGAACTTTTACTGAAACCTCCGGCTCCGCCGAACATACTTTGGAAAAAATCTGAAAAATCTTCCCCTTCTCCAAAATCCGCTCCGGAGAATCCTCCTCCATAATTCTGTTGCTGTTGATATTGCCTTTGCTGTTGCTGGGCCTTTTCATATTCTTCGCCATGCTTCCAGTGCTCTCCATACTTATCGTATTTGGAACGGTTTTCAGGGTTACTGAGTACTTCATTAGCTTCGTTCAGTTCCTTGAATTTTCTTTCTGCCTCTTTATCATCAGGGTTAAGATCAGGATGTAATTTTCGTGCCAGCTTTCGATAAGCCTTTTTGATATCATCCTGTGTTGCGCTTTTATCTACACCTAAAATTTTATAGTAATCTATATAAGCCATAGAAACGATGTTTACTCAAATTTATGAATTTTATCTTTGAAAATCACACAACAAAATGCCCAAAAGATGAAAAAACACATTAAAAATGTTAGGCAGCGCTTACTATACAATTGGGCAATAAAAAAAGAGATGAATAATTCCATCTCTCTTTTAGTTAAAAACTCCAATAATTATCTATGAATAATTTTGTCAATTACACCGTCTTTGTCATAGACATAAGATGATGCCGAGTAAATATTAGTCGCTCCATAATTACCACTATAATTAACATAATTATGTTCCCAATAAGCCGCTTTTACAGAACCGTCTGCTACTGGAGCTCCTAATAAAAGAATTCCTGCTGCGTGCGGGGATGCCATGGAAGTTCCGCTAATTGTATTATAACCGCCAGCCAGCCAGGTTGATTTCACCTGATATCCCGGCGCTGCATAGTCTACACACGTTCCATAATTAGAAAATGTTGTCCAAAAATCCCCGGGAGCTATTGCTGAAATGGTATAAATGTTTGCGTGATTGACCGCAGCTGGTGAATAATAATTGGCATCGTCATAAGAATTACCTGCAGCAATGGCGAGCTTAACGCCTTTTTGGGCCACTTTTAAAACGGCCTGCTCTGTAGCTGAATCTCTAAATCGTGTCTTAGGGCCTAAACTCATATTGACAACATCATTTGTAGAAGCATTAGCATACACATAATCTAATGCAGAGACAGTCCATGAAAAACTTCCGGTCCCGTCATTCCCCAAAACTTTCAGGGCAACAACGCTGGCACCTGCAGCTACCCCTACCACTCCAATACTATTATTAATGGCTGCAATGGTTCCTGCAACATGGGTTCCGTGCCCGTTCCCGTCATCCGGATTGTTATCTCCTGCAAAAGAAACGCTTCTTTGGGTATCTACATTGAGATCCGGATGATCCAGATCGATTCCTGTATCAATTACCCAGGCCGTTTTCCCTGTTCCATCTCCCGCACCACCTATTCTTGTGATTCCCCATGGTGTTTCCTGTGTAGCGGCCTGTACTACTTTTCCTTTTGGATTTCCTAATGAGATTAAGTAATCCTGCTCAACACTTTTGATTCTGCCGTCTTTTCTAAGTACTTCCACCTCAGCATCGGTAAGATTCTTGGCAACAAAACCTTCGAGAGCATAGCCAAAAGCATTAGAAATCTTTTGGTTATCGATACCCAGTTTCAATCCATCATTATTACTTTTCATTTTGTCTAATAATACCCCGTTTTTCCTTAAATAGCTTTCCCTGTTCTCGGTGGTTGTCTTAGAAACAGCAAGGCCATTTGCCTCCAGAATACCATCCTTCAAAACAACAATATACTGTCCCGGAATAGGAGTGGAAGAATTGGAAGAAGCTGTATTCTCTAAATTTGCAACCTCATTGGAATGGGTTACATCGCTGCCTCTGTCAGTGTTGCAGCTTACAGTGATTGCAGCCGCAATCAACAATAACGAAATTTCGTTTTTTCTCTTCATAATTTGAAATATTTTTTGATTAGTGCTTTACAAATATATCACAAATTTTGGATAAAAAAAATAATTAAATCAATATTTTTGCAATTTAATTATCAATAATTCATATTTTAAATAAAAATAATGAATATAAGTTAATTTAATTATTTTACATTAAATTGGATTTTTATAGAAAAAAATTCAATTATTAACAATCAAAATAGTGTAATTTTAAACAAATACACTAAAATCATATGATAAATAAATTTCATACTTAGTCTGCTCAATTTCTCTCATACACTTAGAAAATAAACCTATCTTTGATAAAAAACACCGTATGAAAGAGGTATTGAAAAATTATTCAGGAATATTATTTTTACTTTTAGGGATTACCGTAGGAAGCATTATTGGAATTGCGGCTCCGGGTATCGTGCAATACATCAAGCCTTTGGGAGATATTTTCCTTAATCTTCTTTTTGTGAGTGTGGTTCCTCTTGTATTCTTTGCCGTTTCCAATTCTATTGCCTCTTTGGAGCAGCAATCGAAATTCGGAAGAATCATTTTGATTATGGCTCTTACGTTTTTGTTCTTCATTCTCACCGCCGCTGTTTTTACCATCTGTGCGGTGTATCTCTTCCCTGTTTCCGGAGTTTCCGGAAGTTCTGAAGCCATTACAGAAGCAGCCAATAATGATACCTGGGGTGACAGAATTGTAGGGTTTTTCACCGTGGGAGAATTCACGGCTCTTTTTTCAAGACAGAATATGCTTGCTCTTCTTATATTTGCTTTTCTGACCGGTTTTGCGGCCCGAAAAACCGGAGAAAAAGGCGGCCCTTTCAGAGTTTTTATCGCTTCCGGATATGAAGTGATGAAAGAATTGCTTTTATTAATTATGAAATTGGCTCCTGTAGGTCTTGGAGCCTACTTTGCCTATCAGGTGGCAACTTTGGGACCTCAGCTTTTTGGCTTTTACGCTAAACCTTTAGGCCTTTATTATATCGCAGGAATTATATACTTCCTTGTCTTCTTTTCAATGTATGCTTTTATGGCCAGTGGGCAAAAAGGAGTGAAAAATTTCTGGACAAATGCCATCTATCCTACCCTTACCGCCATAAGTACCTGCAGCAGCTTTGCTACCATGCCGGCAAACCTGCTGGCCGCCTCCAAAATAGGAATCCCGAATTCTATTGCCAATCTGGTTATTCCTATTGGTACGACATTGCATAAAAACGGATCTTCCATGTCTTCTATTATAAAGATCTATGTTGCTTTTCTCATCATTGGAAAAGACTTTTTTGATCCGTCCAATTTATTGCTGGCTCTGGGAATAACTGTTTTTGTAAGCATAGTGGCCGGAGGAATTCCTAACGGCGGGTATATTGGTGAAATGCTAATGATCTCAGTGTATAAACTCCCTCAGGAAGCGATCCCTGCCGTGATGATCATTGGAACACTGGTAGACCCTTTAGCAACCGTTCTGAATGCGGTAGGGGATATCGTTGCGGCCATGTTTGTCAACCGGTTTGTAAAAGTCTCGTCTTAAATGATCTGAAAACTTTCTTTTGACGAACATAGCTGAGCCATACCAGTTCAATACGTCTAACTTTTTTCTCCTGTTGGATTACTCACTGCGTTTTACGGGCTCCAGATTTTCATATTCTTCCGGAGTAAAAAGCCTGTACTGAACTTTAAATGTTTTTCCTAAAGGTGTCTCCAGTGAGAAACCTCCCGGTCCGAATCCATCTGCCACATCAAGGGTAAAATGGGAATATTTCCAATATTCGAACAGATCGCGGTCTATCCAGAACTCATGTCCGTTAATTGTTCCGATCATGGCATCATTCATTCTTGGGAAAAAGCCGCCCTTTTCAAAACACTGGGGCTGTGTCCCTTCGCAGCATCCTCCTGCCTGATAAAACATCAGTGCACCATATTTATTTTCCAGTTCCCTGATGACATCAAGAGCCTTTTCTGTTGCAGAAAGTCTGGCTATTTTTTCTTCCATTGTTTTATGATTACGATTCATTTCGTTATTAAAAAGTCCGGCCGATAAACGGGCCGGACTTAGTTCTTATCATGGTTAATTTGAGCCGGCAATATCCAATACGATTCTGCCGTCAATCTGCCCTTTCTTCATTTTATCGAAAACCTCATTGATCTCTTCAAGTTTTGCTGAGGTTACAGTAGCCTTCACCAGTCCCTCATTGGCAAAATCCAGAGCTTCCTGCAGATCTTTCCTGGTTCCCACAATAGAGCCTCTCACGGTTATTCTTTTTAAAACGGTTTCAAAAATCGGAAGTTCAAAAGATCCCGGAGGAAGACCATTGAGAGCAATGGTTCCCTTTCTTCTTAAAACATCTATTCCCTGCTTGAAAGCAATGGGCGAGACTGCTGTAATTAATGCGCCGTGCATTCCGCCGACTTCTTTATGCAGATATTCTCCCGGATCCGTGTTTTTTGCATTGACAACCAGGTCTGCTCCGAGTTTTTTGGCCAGGTCAAGTTTATCATCTGCTACATCAATGGCTGCAACATGCATTCCCATTGCCTTGGCATATTGTACTGCGACGTGTCCCAATCCTCCGATTCCCGAAATCGCAACCCATTCTCCGGGTTTTGTCTCAGTTTCTTTCAATCCTTTATAAACAGTTACTCCTGCACATAAAATAGGAGCGATTTCCAGGAAGTTAACATCAGATTTTAAATGTCCCACATATCTTGAATCTGCAATAACATATTCTGCAAAACCACCATCCACACTATAGCCGCCGTTTTTCTGGGCTTCGCAGAGTGTTTCCCATCCCGTTATACAATAATCGCAGCATCCACAGGCACTATACAGCCAGGGAACTCCTACAGCATCTCCTTCTTTTACGAAAGCTTCCGGTCCGCATGCTACCACAATTCCTACTCCTTCATGCCCCGGAATAAGCGGCATTTTAGGTTTTGCCGGCCAGTCGCCGTCTACAGCATGTAAATCTGTATGGCAGACGCCACAGGCGATTACTTTTACGAGAACTTCATATCTTCCAGGTTCTCTTACCGGTACTTCTTCAATTTTTAGTGGCTGGCCATAACCCTGAACTACAGCAGCTTTCATTGTTTTTGGGATCATATTGTATGTTTTGAGTTTAGTTTTTTATGATGATGATTATATTTTCTGAGTCAGACTTCTGTATTGCCAAATTTGTAAATCAGCAATTGGCTTTTAAAAATCTAAAGTTTATCACAGGATACTGCCCGAAGGAGCGGCATTTCCCTGTGAGGGATAGGAAGGGCGGCGAGGAACGAGCCGGTGCGGAATATCATGGAGCACCGAAACGAAGTGAAGCCCTGAATAGCCCGACCGTTTTGCCCTGACCAGGCCAGGGCAATCGGGCACGTCCTAAATAAATATTAAAAGAAACCTAACTTATTCTTGTTGTAGGAGATCAGCATATTCTTAGTCTGGCGATAGTGATCAAGCATCATTTTATGATTCTCTCTTCCAATTCCGGACTGCTTATACCCTCCAAAAGGAGCTCCTGCAGGGTATGAATGATACTGGTTCACCCAAACTCTTCCTGCCTCGATCCGGCGTGGAATATTGTAAAGCTGATGTGCATCTCTCGTCCATACTCCGGCTCCAAGTCCGTAAATGGTGTCATTGGCAATTTTTACAGCTTCCTCTTCATCTTTGAAAGTGGTAAAGGCCAGTACCGGTCCGAAAATTTCTTCCTGGAAGATTCTCATCCTGTTGTTTCCTTTAAAAATGGTAGGCTGGATATAGTATCCGCTTTCAAGCTCTTCTCCAAGGTCATTGACTTCTCCTCCTACCAGCACTTCCGCACCTTCCTCTTTTCCTAACCGGATATAAGAAAGGATTTTGTCTTTTTGGATCTGGGATGCCTGAGCGCCCATCATAACCGTTTTATCCAATGGGTTTCCTACTTTAATAGCTTTTACCCTTTCAATTACTTTTTCGATGAAGGCATCTGCAATATCTTCCTGAACCAGCAGTCTTGAAGGACATGTACAGATCTCTCCCTGGTTCAGGGCAAAAAGTACCGCTCCCTCAATCGCTTTATCCAGGAATTCATCATCAGCATCCATTACCGAGCTGAAGAAAACATTCGGAGATTTTCCACCTAATTCCAGTGTCACAGGAATAATATTTTCAGTAGCATACTGCATTACCAGACGCCCTGTAGCTGTAGAACCCGTAAACGCCGCTTTTGCCACCTTAGGATTCGTTACCAGCGCCCGTCCCAGTTCTGCTCCGAAGCCGTTCACAATATTGACTACTCCTGCGGGCAGAAGATCGCCGATAAGCTCCATCAGCACCATAATAGAAACCGGGGTACTCTCTGCCGGCTTTAAAACCACACAGTTTCCGGCTGCCAATGCAGGAGCCAGTTTCCAAACGGCCATCAGTATCGGAAAATTCCATGGAATGATCTGTGCAATGACGCCAAGCGGTTCGTGTACAATCAGAGATACGGTATCTTGGTCCAGTTCGTTATGAGAGCCTTCTTCTGCACGGATCACTGAGGCAAAGTACCTGAAATGATCAATCGCCAACGGTAAGTCTGCTGCCAGTGTTTCTCTCACGGCTTTACCATTGTCAATCGTTTCTACGATCGCCAGGTATTCAAGGTTCTGCTCTATCCTGTCTGCAATTTTATTCAGAATAATACTTCTTTCTGTAGAAGAGGTATTTTTCCATGACTGGAATGCTTTTTCAGCAGCATTTACCGCCAGTTCCAGATCTTCTTTTGATGAATGGGCTACCTGGGTAAAATTCTTACCATCAACCGGTGAAACGACATCAAAATACTGTCCGTTAACTGGGGGTGTAAATTTCCCGTCAATATAATTATCATATCTGTGTTTAAACTCCGGACGCTGTAAAAGAGTCGCTGATCTAGGTTCTGTAATTGTGCTCATATTAGTATTTTTTACATTTTTGTTGTATGCCAAATTACATGTACAGCCCTAAAACCTATAGCACAATCGTATAAAAAAAGTGCAGAATAATGCAGACAGTCAAATTTATAATTTTATTAACAGCAACGTACGGTCAAAATCTCTATATTTGAGTTACTTGCTTCTTAAAAATATTTAGAAATGAATAACAATAATAAATATTTATTAAATACTCCTGAATTAACACAGGAGAACCGACTGCTGAACATCATTGAAAACCAGACCAAATTCAATCTCAACAACTGTGAATTCAGTATCTACGAAACGCATAAAGCGGCTTTCGATGTCAAACTTCATTTCGAAAATATAGCTTTTACCGCCATGTTAAGAGGCAAGAAACATATGAAGCTGGATAATAAAACCAATTATTTTGATTATTTCCCGGGTGAAAGTATATTGGTCGCCCCGGGCGAAACTATGGTTATTGATTTTCCTGAAGCAGATGATACGCCTACCCAATGTATTTCCTTAAGCTTAAATCCCGAATTCATTGAGGATTCTCTGAATTACCTGAATTATCACCTCCCGAAAGTAGATGAAACGGCCCAGTGGAATATTCAGCTGGATGAATATTTTCTTTTTAATAACAAAGCATTAGCCTCTGCCACCAACAATATCATGAGAATTGCCATGGATGATAATTCTCAAAAAGATATCATGGCCGATTTTGCCCTGAAAGAACTTCTGATCAGGCTGATGCAAACCCAGGCCAGAAGCATGGTGGAAAAAAATGTGGTAAAAAATAAATCAAGAATAGGTTTTGCAGTAGATTATATCAAAAGAAACCTGCATCAGAAACTATCTATTGACAGTATTGCAAAACTTGCCTATGTAAGCAAATCCAATTTCTTTAAAATGTTTAAAGACGAACTGGGAACTTCTCCTAATGATTTTATCCTGCAGGAAAGAATCAACAGGGCTAAAGAACTGTTAGCCAACCAGAACAGCATTAAAGAAACAGCTTACCAGACAGGTTTCTCCGATACCAATTACTTTACCAGAGTATTTAAACAGCTGGTGGGTGTCACCCCGAAAAGCTATCAGACAAGAAGCGGAAGTATATTTTCAAAATAATTGTTTAGGAGGATGATACAAAACAAAAAGAGATCTCTGTAAAAAGTTCTCCTTCTCTCGTTAGCCACTCTAAATGTCGATTGTAAATCCTGCATCAAAAAACAGTGGTCGTATTTATTATAAAAACCCCGCTCACCATCACGTTTATAAAGTTACTACCTTATCAAAAGATAGTTTTTAATGATTTTTGTTCTATATAGTTTTTCTTAAAAATTAAGCTCTATTTAATGATCCGACAAAAAATTGCCCCTGAAAAGCTAGACGCTTTTTAGGGGCAGTTCAGTAAATGTGGAGCTAATTTTACAAATAAATATATAATATTTTATTATTGACCTGTAAATACTTCATCATAATTACCATAAGTACCTGTCATTTGACCACTACTATTTTTTATGTAATAATGAACTCGAAGTTTTAAAACTCTCGTACATGGGTTAAAAGTTGATTTAGTCCCATCACTGGCATCAGAGCCATACGTAGTACTGCCTGCGCTTGGATGGTTACCCGTAGATTGCTCAGGCATGGTTACAATATAAGTATCTGGATTATATTTCAATATCATATCGCTACCATCATCCCAGATACCAAGAATTTTAAATGTTCCTACGCCATTTGTAACACCCAAATCCTGTACTGTATAATTCACATCCCCGCTAAACCAGCTGGCTACTGTATTTTTAAAGATTCCATTACCAATAAATGCTGAATTCGGACAGGATTTTGCATAGGTTAAGATATAGGTCTGATCAAATGTTGCATTAGCAATTGATGATGACTGTAACTTAAACACAATAAATTTAGGTTCAACGGTTGCTCCCGATTCCAGTAACTTTACATGGAATTGTCCTCCAATTTTACCAGCATCAACCGTCAAATTTTGATTTACAATCTGGAAATCCGTTCCCTCTACAGCATTTGAAATACTTGTATCTACTACCAGCTTCACTTGTGCTGATCCAGAGAGCGCATGGATTGTGCCAAAATCAAGATTAACCGTAGTAGAACCTGTTCCTGATTTTACAATAGCTTCCGACCTTACTCCTTTATTAAAATGCAAATAAGGCTGCCCTTCATAAACTTCGGCTTCATCTTTACAACTATTTAAGAAGAAAATAACAAATGCCAATATTAAAAATGTAAACTTTTTCATAGTTTTCATAGATCTGATTTATTAATTATAACCTGTATTTTGTTGGATATTAGGATTCGCATTAATTTCATCTAACGGAATCGGAAGTGTAAATCTATAGTCACTAGCAGGTAATGTAAGTGGCATTGTCTGATTATCATCATCATACACATCCCTATCAATACCCACTCCAGCAGCTACTCCCATTCTCTTAAGATCCAAATAGCGGTGTCCTTCGAAGCATAACTCTCTTCTTCTTTCCAGAAGAATATCTGTGTATGCCTGCTGAGCAGTTGTATAGGTAACCGCAGTTGTCACACCTTGTTTAGATCTATTTATTCTAATAGTCTTAATATTAGTGGCAGCAGTTGTTAAACTTCCTTCATGTACAGCAACTTCTGCCAAAATAAGATACATTTCTGACAATCTGAACATTTTGATATCATTCCTCAAGTTCATTGCAGAACTTGCAGGAGAACTTTTACCAGGATATTTATTGATAACAATAACATCATCTTCTCTAGGATTAGGTCCTGAAGGATAAGCCGGATCAAACTTACTGCTTGCATCTATAAATACATCGTAACGAATATCACCTCCTGCAATCTGGTTATTAAGAAGAGAAAATAGCTTTCTACTCATATCAAAATTCACAGACCCATTAATATCAGTAGAATTGGTTGTCCATAAACCTGCAATATTTGACCAAGATCCAGTTGTATTGTTTGGCCTGTAAAGAGACCATAAAATTTCGCCTCTGGTTGCATCAGTCCACATAGTAGTGTACGCGGTACCAGTCCCATTTGCTAGCGTTAAACCACTTTCTGATATAGCAGCTGAAGCATTAAGCTTTGCATTAACGTCATCGCCCTTATAATTATAATATCTGGCAGCAATAGCATTAATTGCAGCTTTTTGTAAATAATGCTGCGGCTGGGTGGTACCAGCTGTAATATTACTTGTATTATAGTTGGCAAGTGCATATTGCAGATCAGATTCAATCAAAGCATAAATCTCAGAGTTTTTAACTCTTGGCAATTTGGTAGTAAAAATATCTGCAGGTATAGCACTAAGTATCACCCCTAATGCATTCGCATCTTTCATATTCGGAGAAAAATACGACTCTAAAGTTATATAGGCTAATGCTCTTATTGCTCTTGCATGTGCCAAAACATTGGTGTACAACAATTTATCATCAGCTGACAGAGTATTATAGTTAATTAAAGTACTTCCTTTCAAAAGGATATTCACTTTATTTACAATATTGTAATTACCAACCCATATACCGGATACCTGGCTTGTTGTGGAATTAAGTACAAATCTATGAGTTAATATATCCGAAGTACTTACACTACTTGGTCCATAACCTATTTCATCTGTAAAAAGCGCAGTAAAGGAAATCTCACTTAATGGATTTACAGCCGGATAAACACTTCCATTAAGAAACTTCTGCATATCTTCTACTGAATGAAAAGCAACTTCCGGATTATTAATTTCCCCATCCTGAACAATATCTAGTGCATCTTTACATGAAGTCAACACTAAGAAAAACGATAATATATAAAATATTTTTTTCATTATAATAATTTTTTAAAAATCAACTTTTACCCCTATTGTATACATTCTTGGATTAGGATATAAACTTAAATTTGTTCCTGTAAGTGGTTCAGGATCGAAACCTCTCCATTTTGTCCATGTATAAAGATTCTCACCTTGTACATATATTCTAAGTCCTGTAATAGGCATATTTTGTAATTGATCCTTTCTAAGCTGATATCCTAAAGTAACCGATCTTACTTTCAGGAAGGATGCATCTTTTAAGAAGTAATCAGAATTTGCAGTATAGCCCCAGTTTGTAGCTCTTAAATTTGGTATGTCAGAATTTGAATTTTCAGGAGTCCATGCTCCTAATAAATCTTTTGTCATATTGGATGCTCCAACAGCACTGGATCCTAATCCTTCAGGATTGGCTAACCAATAAAGTGAATTATCAAATTTTTTAACCCCCGCTTGGAACGTAAATAATGTATCAAAGAAAAATCCTTTATAACCGCTTTCAAAACCAAAGCTGCCTGCATATTTAGGAATAGGACTTACATTAGTATATTGTGCATCCTTCACATCAGGAGCCTCGGTAACCCCACCATCCTTTGTATGAAATAATAAGTTACCATTACTTTTATTGACTCCTGCGTATTTATATACATACCATTCATTTAACATGTGACCAGCCATAGTAACTGCTGAACCAGGTGCAGGATCTCCAAAAATAGTAAATTCATTAACTGTATTTTTGTTATAAGATCCATTGGTAAATACACTAAAGTTGATATCTGCAGTTTTTATAACATTATATCGTAATCCAAGTTCAATACCTTCATTTGTCATTGCCCCGTTGTTACCATTTATTGAATAAGCACCCGAAACACCTGAAATTGGGATTGTGCTAAAAAGGTTGGTCGTTTTCTTTCTGTATACATCAAGAGTACCCTCCAATTTATTATTAAGTAGAGTAAAATCCAGTCCGATATTGGCTTGAGCTACATCTTCCCATTTTACTAATGGGTTTCCATAGGCAAAACCTAATCCAAGAGCGTTACCATATCCTGTAGGAGAAGTATACAAATCTCTTACTACATTATTTGCTGTTAGTAATG
Organism: Chryseobacterium sp.; assembly: GCF_022869225.1. Taxonomy (NCBI): domain Bacteria; kingdom Pseudomonadati; phylum Bacteroidota; class Flavobacteriia; order Flavobacteriales; family Weeksellaceae; genus Chryseobacterium; species Chryseobacterium sp. The sequence goes on from NZ_JALIHL010000001.1 coordinate 897,644, forward strand.
GGTTTGCACCAGATGCTGCTCCTACAATATTCTGGTTACCATTAGTTCCATAAGATGCCCTTAGTTTAAGATTATTGAAGATAGAACCTTCCATAAAGCTCTCTTTATCAATATTCCATCTACCTGCTACAGACCAGTAAGTTGCCCATCTATTCTCTCCTACAAATCGATATGATGCATCCCTTCTTAAAGTACCGCTAAAACCAAAACGTCCTGCATAATCATAGTTTACAGTTCCGAAAACAGCCAAGGTTCCGGCTGTAATTCTGGAAGCACTTACTACAGGAACATAACGTGATGTTGCCGTACCATCAAATGGTACATATCCGGTACCTGAACCCGGCACATATGTTCTAGGGTCTAATCCGTTTTGCCTTCTGTATGTTGTTCTATAATATACTTTATTATATTCCATATTCACGGAAGCATCTACGGAATGATCACCAGACTTCCCACTATATAAAGCTGAGATTACATTATTAATAGTTAAATCTCTTGTTGTAGTCTGGTCTTCAAAGCCTGTATATTTAGCACTCCCCTGAGTAGCATTAGCCAAATAGGACCAAGGCGCTCGCCCAAAAATCCTGTCACCTTGCCTATAATCAACACCTATCTTATTGCCTAAACTAAAATTCTTTGTGAAATTATAAGATGCACCTAAATTACCACTGATGGATATCTGATCTACATAACTGGGCAGATTGCCTCTGGTTAAAAGATTTTCTAGCACATAAATATTATTTCCATAATCGAAATTAGTACCTATCGCTTTAAATAGCTCTTGCCCATTGGCATATTTATTGGGTGCTAAATATGGCAGTCCTAAAAGGACACCAAGAAGCGGATTTTGCACAGAGTTGTTGCTAATGCCTGCATTAGTTTCCTCATTCAACTCATTTCTTCTTGAAAAAGCGAGGCCAATTTGTGAATTAATATTTAGTTTGTTATCTTTAGATTTTGCCTGAATGTTTGATCTTACAGTAAATCTTTTAAAATCTGTAGTTGGTACCGCTCCGCCTTGCTCCATGTACCCAAAAGAGTTGTAAGATGATATATTTTCCCCACCGGTAGAAATTGCTACATCATGAGATTGAAACATTTCTGGTTTGAAAAAATATTTAGACCAGTCTGTATCAATACCTGCAGCTTTTCCTTCCTCTGCTTTCTGATAAGCAGTATTGGCTGAGGTCATACCATACAATCTCATAATTTGCATATACTCATCTGTATTGGCAAGTTTATATTTATCAAGCGGCCGTAAAGACATACCTGTCATACCAGTATAGGAAAGCTTAAAACCACCATTATATCTCCCTCTTTTTGTCCTGATAACAACAACCCCATTAGCGCCACGGTTACCATATACAGATGTTGCTGCAGCATCCTTCAAAATAGTTACAGACTCTATATCATTAGGGTTTAAGTTTCTATATTCTGAAGCATTTGATGGAATATCATCTATGACTATTAAGGCATCTGTATTACCATTAATAGAACTCGTTCCACGAATCAGTAAACTAAATTTAGCAGAACCCGGGCTTCCGGAACCTCCATTCATGATCACCCCGGGAGCTGAGCCTTGCAAAGAAGTCAACATATTGACGTTGGGCCTGTTCTCGAGAAATATTTCCCCAACAGTATTAGAAGCAACAGTTGATTTAGGCTTTGTAATACTTTTTGAGTAACCTAATAGAACCACTTCATCGATTGATGTTTCATTTTTTATCGTGTCCTTTTTCTTAGTTGTTGTCTGCTGCGCAAATACCATTCCTCCAAAGAAAAATATTGCTCCAGCACTCAATACACGTAATTTTACATTCATTTTAACACATTTTAATATTCTACCCACAAATATGTTAATAAATACCAACAACGTCAACATATAAAATACTGAAAAACAATACTTTAAAACGTATTAATTTCGTTTAAAACAAATGATGTACTGTAAAAAACAAGTGATTTTTTTAAAAGAAATAAAAAAATTAATCACAATATAATATTAACAGAATTTTAACAACCATTAAAAATTCCTTTTCCCTACACGTAATTTGAAAAAACAACAAAAAAAATTCAGAGTTTTAGAATTTTCAGTTAAAAAAATGCCAAAATCAATCTTTGTAAATTATTACTAAAATCAATAAAAACGTACAAAATCAACAAAAATAAACTCCAAAACACCTTAAAAAAACAAAGCATTCCAAAAAATGAAATGCTTTGTTTAATTTATTTAGAGAAAAACTAATTCTGATACGTATAATATCTAGCCCCGATAAGAACAGCATTCTCAGCTTCTACCGCTCTAAGACCAAATCCTTTATAAGATTGATTGACAGATTTTTCCAGCTGTTTCCTGTGTAGTTTTTCATAGGTAGCAAAATCAATGGAGGTTCTGTTATTAAGATTTTCAAATAACTTCCAATGTGCTACGACCTTTTTCCAGTTTTCAGAAATCCTGCCTGCAAATACTTTTGATTTTGAACCACTTCCATAACCGAAGAAACCGATCTCTGCTCCTGACAGTTCTTCATTTTCATTAAAGGAAGCCTGCAGGGCAGAAAGGAAAGCCATAAAGATAGAAGCGGTATACATATTCCCTATTTCTGAAGAAGCCCGCTGTGTTTTCTCTATGGTACTGCTGATCAAATTCAGATAGTTTTCAGATTTTGCAACCGCTTTCTGCTCATCGGGCCCCGTATGGGGAAGCCCATTCTCAAGGCTGTAGATTTCAGTAAATATTCTTTTTCCATGAAAGGCATACGGAAGATGGAAGACGATATATTTCCAATTTTCATACGGTTTTTCTCTGCCCGTCACTTCTTTATAATGCTGATACGCTTCTCTTATTCTGTCCTGGTAACACTGATTGGAGTATTGGCCGTCAAAAACGGGCTCATCCGTGAAGATTTCAATCGTATCAGGATAAACCTCAGGAGCATTATTTAAATCTCCTTTCTTATATTGCCTTCTCGGCTTAAAAAAGTCAAAAACACTTTCAGACGCCACTCCCCATTGGTTTTCAATCTCTAGAAGATCCGGTTTTGAAGAAATAAGTAAGGCAACCGCTCCACCACCCTGGGTATATTCTCCTGATGATGCTAATTCGTATTTGGCATAATCACTGGCAATCACTACCGCTTTTTTGTCCGGATTTACCCTTACAAAATCAAGTGCATTATGCAGTGCATCTACTCCTCCTACACAGGCAAAAGTCATATCTACAATATCACAGTTTTTAAAGCATCTTTCCCCGAATTCCTCTTCTACCACTTTTTCCACCATCTGAACCGCATAAGAAGCGGTAGGCTTCGCTGCATCCAATGCACTTTCTGTTCCCAGATATACTCTTGCTATTTCTTTCGGATGGATATGATAGTCTTTAATTAATCTCAGAAGTGCCTCTGCTGCAAAGGTTGCTGCATCTTCATGAACATCGGGAAGCCCCATTTTATATAGTCCTAAGCCTTTTTCCAGTTTTGCCGGTTCTATTCCTCTTTTTTCAGCTAACTCCTTAATCTCCAAATACAATCCGGGCACATAATAGCTAGCAGCCTCAATTCCAAAAGTCATTTTTATTCTAATTTTTATACGAATTTAGAAAATGTAGCCTGAATAACCTTTCAATATCCAACTTTTTTTAAGGTTCTGTTGATAACTTCTCCTGGATGCGCTGAATAGCAAAAAAAACAGCAGTATCATTTTTTACTGCTGCTTATCTGTATTGATACTCCAATCGGTCTGAAATTACTTATAATTTTCAATGGCCTTATTCAAAGCATCGATCTGTTTATTAATGCTTGCTGCATTTTGTGGGTTTTGCTTCAGCAGATCCATTTTTTTGCTCAATCCGTCTTTCAGCATCTGGACAATCATCATTTTAGCTTGCGGATTATCTCCCATCTGATTTTTTGCATAGCCAAGCATTTTTGTAATACTTTCAACTGCCTTTAGGTTATCAGTGCTCATGATCCAATTATATCCATCTTCTGCTGTTTTGCCCAGCTCCGGATTCTGGAATTTAACAAATGGATAAAACGCTGCAAGAGGAGCAATATACTCCATTTGAGAGCTTATCTTATTTTTAACAACAACCGGAAGGAAAAGCGCTAACAGCTCATCTGAAGCTCCATCCAGATCAATCTTTCCTGCCAAAGCGTCCGCTCTCGACGGATCGATCGTAAGAACCGCGCTTAGAGCGTTTCCTTTAACGGCATTAGAGACTGCATTGACTCCTTTTTCAAATAAAGGAAGGTATTTCTTATCCTTTGTCTTGGCCAAAGCTCCGATCGCTGCAGCCTGAACCAGTGTTTTAGGATCGTTTGAAGCCAGCTTTTCCACCTCTGCCCCTAATGCTTTCATCTGTTCCGGGCTGGTAAGGTCCATCAGTTCCAATGCCTTAATTCTGACTCTAAAGAACGGATCTTTTAATGCGGCCGCCAATAATTTTGTGGCAGCCGGGCTTTTTCCTACCTGATCTTTAATCCCTGCCAATGCTTTATATCTGCTTTTGAATTCTTTTGAATTCGTAAACTGCAACAGATTCTGCTCCGGTGTTTTAGTCTCTGTAATTTCTGCAAGCAACACTCCATCTGCATTGATATTGATCAGATCAGGTGTTTTGGAAACATCAAAACTGAATGTATTTTTGGCTTCTGCATTGACCCATACGTTATATCGTTTTGGCTTTCCGTTATCATAGACATCAATAGCTAATGGAAATTCAAACATCTGATCCTGAGTCTGGTTGATGGTTACCGCGATCTGTTTTTTTACCGGTTCAAAAGTAGATGAATAGTTAATCTTCGGATTTCCGCTTCCAAAATACCACTGGTTGAAAAACCAGTTCAGGTCTTTCCCTGAAACTTTTTCAAAAGAGAGCCTTAGCTGGTGGGCTTCCGCATTCTGGTATTCATTGGTTTTCAGATAATCATTCATGCCGGCAAAGAAAGCCTCATCACCAAGGTAATTCCTTAGCATATGAAGAATTCCTCCTCCTTTCTGGTAGGTCACCAAATCAAAAACATCTTCACGGGAATCATAATTGAATCTCACCAGGTTTTTCTTAAAATCGGAAGGATTATGGATGTACATGTTCACATCCGTCATTTGATGGTAGTCTGCCTGGTCTTTTCCATACTTGTATTCATTCCAAAGATATTCTGAATAATTGGCAAAAGATTCGTTTACTGTAAGATTGCTCCAGCTTTCTGCGGTAACAAGATCTCCAAACCAGTGGTGGAAAAGCTCGTGGGCAATGGTATCTTCCCATTTATTTTCATCAATCAGCTGTCCTGGCTTTTGAAGAATATCACTTCCATGTAGTGTTGCTGTTGTATTTTCCATGGCACCGCTCACATAATTTCTTCCTGAGATCTGTGCATATTTTGCCCATGGATAGTCATAATTCATTTTTTTGGAGAAAAAATCGATCATTTCCGGGGTATTGCCATAGATCTGTTTTGCGTACGGTTCATATTCTTTTTCGATATAATAATCTACCGGAATATTTTTCCATTTGTCTTTCACAATAGCATATCCTCCTACTCCCATAAAGAAAAGATAGGTAGCATGCCTCTTATCCATCACCCAGTGATCTGTTCTGAGGCCGTTTGATTCTTTCTGTGAATCTTTCAGGATCCCATTGGAGAGTGTTACATATTGATCAGGAACGGTCATATAAATTTCCTGCGTGGTCTTTTGATTGGGCTTATCTATTGTTGGAAACCATGCTGAAGAGGATTCGGTTTCTCCCTGTGTCCAGATCTGTGTCGGCATATTGGGTTCTGTGCCCTGCGGATTGATGAAGTAAAGCCCTTTGGCGTCATTGATCGCCATACTTCCTTTTTGTTTCACCTCATTCGGGCGGGCCGTGTATTTGATGTATACGGTATAATCCTGGTTTTTCTGATACGTTTTATCCAGTTTGATCTTTAAGGTTTCATCTTTATATTCATATTGCAAAGGGGATTTTTTCCCGTTATTATCAAGAGCTACCTCGTGGATCAGCATTCCTTTAGCATCCAATATCAACTCATTGGAAGGATAAAAATAAGGCGAAGCTGTAACCCATTCCTCTCCGTTCATCTGTTCTTTCTGATAATCAAACTTCACTTTCAGCTTGGTGTGTTTAAGCTCCGTTACTTTGGTATGAGTGGCTCTGTATACCTTTTCTCTTCCCGAAGTATCAGTTTGTGCCGATACATTGGCAGAAAATAAAATTCCAAGTATTGCAATGGATAAAATGGCCTTTTTCATTCGTCTATTTTATTTAGAATTATTTTTTTATGATGATCTCAAAAATATCATTGACCAGGGTTTCATAATCCCCTGTTTTCAGTTGTTCTTTTGTTTTGGCAAAAGCTTTTTTCAACTCACTTTCAGGATTCTCATCATCAATGAGGTCTACAGAAGCCACCCCTTTCAACTGGAGTAAGGTATTTTTAAGGACTTCTATATCTGCATGGTCTTCGATATTGACTTTTAAATATTTCATTTTATTGTTTCTTAAAGATTAAATGTTCAGCTCCCTGAGAAAAATCCATGCTTTGTTTTTCAGCATTGAATTTCAATTTAATTCCGGCTGCCTGAAACTTAAATTCATTTTCAGAAACAGCCTCCAGTGGAAAAGCATCCTGGCCGTCTGCCTGTCCTTTCAGTTTTCCGTCCTCTATAAAAATTTTTATGGCTAATGGGAAGCTGCTGGTTTTGTACAGCCCTTCATAGTGTTTCAGGATATCTACCGCCACCGAAATTTTCTTAAAGTCCGGCATAGTAAAATCCTTTCCCAATGCCGTCTCTATCATTTTAATAGAGATTTCGTTATTATCATAATCTGACTGATTGGTGATACTGCTGACAGCCACTTTCAGACCGGGGAAATAATACAATACAGACCTGAACTGGTCTATCCCTCCATTATGCCCATACCCCGAATGTTCTCCAAACGGAACTTTTACAATGCCGTATCCATAATTGTCGATAAAGCCCTTCATTTGTACAAGGCTGTTTTTACTGACAAGTTTCCCACTCTCCAAGGCAGTGATAAATTTCAGAAGTTCCGTTGGCGTGGAAATAAGATTTCCGGCTCCCATAGGGACACTCATATCTGTTTCCTGCCAAGGCTGGCAGCTTCCGTTGGAATACTGGTAAGAAAGTGCCTGGTTCCGGGCGGGATCAATTTTCCCTCCCACTTTGGTGAGTGCCAGCTGTAATGGGCCGGCAATTTTTTGCTGAATAAGATCAGCATAGCTTTTATGATAGATCTTTTCTAAAATGAAGCTAAGCAGAATATAGTTTGAATTGCTGTATTCATATCGTATTCCCGGTACAAAATCACTTTTATATTGCTGGATAATGGCAACCAGTGAATTTTCAGTTTGAGGAGTTGTATTATACGTCCAGTATTCTTTTTCATTCGTAAGGTTATGAATACCGCTTCTGTGCTGCAGGAGATTTTCAATCGTTATGGTACTGGCCTTTTCTATCTGTGGATAAAACTGAGACAGCTTGCTATTGAGTGAAAGTTTTTTTTCTTCAACGGCTTTCATGATCAAAACAGCAGTGAACATCTTGGAAACAGACCCTATGCGATATTGGGTATTCATATTGGCTTTCTGCTGTTTTGCTGCATCTGCAAATCCGGTAACTTTCAAAAAAGAAGGATTTTTACCGTCTGTAAAAGCAAAGCTTCCCATTACATTGTGATGTACATATAGGGAGTCCAGGTAATCCCCCAGCTTTTCTCTTACCCTATTTTGAGAGAAAGCAGTGGTTGAAATGCTTACAGCTAAAAGAAAACAAACCTTCCTGATCATATAAAGAATTTAAAGATAAGTTGAAAAAACCAGCTGAAAGTTACAAAAAAAGTGAAGTCTGCGCTTCACTTTTACAGGGATCTCTACTGAGATGTTTTTTTTATATGGCTACGGGAGCTTTGATTCCGGGATGCGGATCATAATTTTCTAATATAAAATCTTCAAAACTGAAATCGAAAATGTCTTTGATTTCCGGATTCAGCTTCATTGTGGGAAGCGGTCTTGGCTCTCTTGAAAGCTGCTTATGTACCTGTTCAAAATGATTGTTATAAATATGAACATCTCCAAAACTGTGAACATAATCTCCTACTTCCAGATCACAAACCTGCGCTACCATCATTAATAACAGGGCATAGCTTGCAATATTGAACGGCACTCCAAGGAAAACATCCGCGCTTCTCTGATAAAGCTGCAAGGAAAGTTTACCGTCTGCTACATAAAACTGGAACAATGCATGGCAGGGAGCTAAGGCCATGGTAGGAATTTCGGCTACATTCCAGGCAGACACAATCAGTCTTCTGGAATCCGGGTTTTTCTTAATCTGATCAATTACTTCTGTGATCTGGTCCACAATTTTACCATCTGCGCCATTCCAGCTTCTCCATTGGGCTCCGTATACCGGTCCCAAATCACCATTTTCATCTGCCCATTCGTCCCAGATGCTCACTCCATGATCGTTAAGGTATTTAATATTGGTATCTCCTTTCAGAAACCAGAGCAGTTCGTAAATAATTGATTTCAAATGCACCTTTTTAGTAGTCACCAAAGGAAAACCTTTAGACAGATCAAATCTCAGCTGATACCCGAATACGCTTCTCGTCCCGGTACCGGTTCTATCGGTTTTATCGGTTCCGTTATCTAAAATATGTTGTAAAAGATCTAGGTAGTTTTGCATTTTGAAAGGAATTTTATGGTTCAAATTTACTAAAAAAGGATCAAAAAAAGTATTGAAATATGGACCCGGGATCATTTACAATATCAATACACTGATCATATTACTGTTACCGTTAATGGATTTCAGCTGCCCATATTTATCTTTATCAATAAATTTATCATTCCAATAATCAAGTGCTACCGGTCCGAACTTTATGATTTTCTGATATTTGCTTTGATCGATAATGTCTTTTATTCCATAGTCGATAGAAATATCCCCAATTGATTTCAGCTTTCCCATCCTGCTGTTATCAATAACATCATCAGGCCAGTAATCCACCGTACAACTTCCGATTTTCTTTACTTTACCGAATTTTTCTTTGTTAAAAAACGAGTCGTCCCAATATTCTATGGTTATGTCTCCGATATTTTTCAGTTTACCGTATTTTGCACTGTTTTTGTTCACATCATCCCAGTAATCTATTTTGACATCGCCAATACGCTTAACCTTTCCATATTTATACGGATCAAAGTACGGATCATCATAATAGGCAATATCTCCATTCAGGTCAGGAGCGTGAAAATCTTTGATTTCCCCATGGGAATCCACCGTAATAATAAAACCGTCAACGGTAAGATTTACAGATTCCAGATCATATGATTTTCCCGAAACATTCGCCCGGATCTGGCCATTCATCAATAGGCCGGCCAGTACAAAAGCAAAGAGAAGTAGATTTTTAAATTTCATCATAAAGCCAAAGATGAGATTACCAGATATTTTCAATATCCTGATTCATGGTATTTATGCTAAATGTCTCTCCCGTTTTCCTGCCAAACATAGCCTTTACCAGAGGGGATTCTGCAGAAACCGTCATGATTTTCTGATCCTCAAAAACAATTTCACCCATAGAAACTCCAATATAGAACAGGCCTTTATTTGTTTTTACCAAAGCTCCGTTCTGAACTTTTTCTGAGGGATCGGAGGTTATTTTCTGTAAAACATTCTGCTGATTCAAGGCTTCATTGAGCTGTCTCTGCAGATGATTGATTTCTTGCTGAAGCATTTCCCTGCCGGTTTCATATTTATCACCCATCGAGCTTTTCGTATCATTATTCGAAGCCCGGGTTTCCGCAATAAGATTTTCAAAATACTGAATCTTATCCGAGATTTTTATCTTAACGAGGTCTAATATTTCCTGTTTGTTCATTGTTAATATTGGAATTGTAATGGAATGAGCCATCCCTTCATACTCTTTTCGGAAAAGGAATAGCGGTTGTCCTAAAAAAATGTAAGCCGTAAGTTTATAAATTCATCCGACAATCGAATGGTTTTACTATTCATTTTTCAAAAACAGCATAGTCTGAAACTTTGAAATCGAAATGTTTTCCGTCATTAAAATCTCTTTTGGTCTTATCAAAGACATTTCTGAAATTACCAGCCAAATGCTCATCTTCAATCGTAAAGCTGACCGGCTGTTTAGACATATTCAAAACGACCAGCACTTCGTTATTTCCATTTTTTCTTACATACGCCAGGATCTTGTCATTAGCGGTTGTATTCAAAAGATAGGTGGTAACATTTGAATCTCCGCCTCTTAACGCAGGATTGGAGGCTTTTAAATCCAGTAATGTTTTGTAAAAGTCTGCTACCTGGTAAGTATTGGTCCATTTAATAGGATCTTTCTCAAAAAATTCCAGCCGTTTCATATTCGGAAGCTCCTGGCCTGAGTATACTAACGGAACACCATTCCATGTTGCAGAAAATATGGCCATAGGTTTTGCAATAACTCCATATTTTTCATATTCTGTCCCATTCCATGAGTTTTCATCGTGGTTAGCTGTAAACCATGCCCTCATTGAGCGATCCCCTATATTGGAATATTGAACCAGCAGATCTTTTAATTCCTGAAGAGGTTCATTTTTTTTATAATAATCAGCTGATTTATGCATCCATTTCCAGGAATAGCTGGCGTCAAAAACCTTTCCATATTCCGGGCTTTCCAATTCGTCAAATTCTCCAAGCCAGAAAAGAGGTTTTATTTTTTCCACTTCGGGGCGTGCCTGTTCCCAGAAATCGACTTCTACCCATGAAGCAAGGTCACATCTGAAACCGTCAATACCGGTTTCTCTCACCCAAAACTTCATCGCATCGATCATCGCCTGGCGCATTTCCCTGTTTTTGTAGTCCAGTTCAATGATATCATCCATTCCGGAAGCGATGTGAAACTTTCCGTCAGGATCTTTTAAATAAAACTCGGGATGTGTTTTCGTCCATACATGATCCCAGCCCGTATGATTGGCTACCCAATCTATGATCACTTTAAATCCCAGTCTATGGGCTTCATTCACCATATCCTTAAAATCTTCAAGTGTCCCGAATTCCGGATTAACAGAGGTGTAGTCTGCTGCGGCATAGGGACTTCCCAAGCTTCCCTTTTTATTTTGCTGGGCAATGGGGGTAACAGGCATAAACCAAAGGGTTTTCACTCCCATTGATTTCAGGCGGGGCATTTCCCTGGCAAATGCTTTGAAAGTTCCTTCCCGGGTATATTGTCTGATGTTTACTTCATAGATATTAGTGGTTTGTTTCCATTCTTTTGGCAGCTCTGTCATTTTTCGGGTCTTTTTTTGAGTGGTACAGGAAACAATTCCCAGACCAATTAAGGCTAATAAAATTAATTTTTTCATTAATCTATTTTTAACAAAAGTAAGGATTTTAGGAAGGTAAAAGGGTAAAAAAGCGAAATGGAAAAAAGGCAAAAGGGCAAATTTGCTGCAAAAAAAGCCCCGGATCAAAAATCCGGGGCTGTATCGTATATTGCTATATTTTATCTTTCATCGTCATTATCATCTTCATCATCGAAAACATCATCGTTGTAGTCTTCTTCCTCATCATCGTCAAAGTTGTCATCTTCATCAGAGAAGTTTCCACCTGATCCGAAATCATCATCGAAACTAAAATCATCTTCCATTAAAGGCATTGCTGATTTCTTTTTAGATCCTCCCGTACCGCTTTTACTAGGTGCTTTCAAAGGAACGTTCCCGAATCTGTACACTGTAATTGGATAATTGACTCCTTTTGTTTCTTCTATCACTTCTACAAGCTCACAGAAGAACTCCCACAAATCAAGAAGTCCATACTGAAACTGAGCTTTGTCGCCTATGCTTTCAAAAGCCTCATCAATGTATACGTCTGACATGATCTCTCCGTCTCCATCGTCACTCATATCTTCCAATGGAACACTTTTTACTATCGTTCCGTCATTCTCTAACAAATTAAAAGTAGAAAGCTCGTCCCCTTGCAGACTGAACGCACTTTTAATTCCTAAATGTAAGTTCCATAATGACTGTTTTCCCTTAACTTCAATATCACGGAAAATATCCTCTTTCGCATCTAATATTACGCGGATTTTGTAAACCATATCAGTTTCTTAAATTACTTTTTTGCCTTTATAATTATGATAAATCTCTGGTGCAAATATATAATAAATGACATGTGACAAAAAAATATTTCAGGATTTTTTAAAATATTTTTTTTTCTTACATTTTGCCGGAATTATTTGCTTTTTTCAAGCATAAAACTGAATTTTGTGCCTTCGAGATAGACACTTTCTACGGTAATGTTTTCGTTGTGAGCTTCAAGGATATGTTTTACAATAGCAAGCCCAAGTCCTGAACCTCCTTCTCTTCTGCTCCGGCTGGTTTCTACACGGTAGAACCGTTCAAAAATTCTTGGAAGAATTTCAGATTTGATTCCCATTCCGTTATCTATGACTTCTATCAGTACTTTATTTTTTAAAATGCTGGTCTTTACAACCACTTTGGCCTCCTGCCGGTTCGCATAATGAATGGCATTGGAAATAAGATTGATAAAAACCTGGGAAATCTTCTGTTTATCGGCATCTACGAAAATCTGCGGATGCAGGGTCTGGATCTGTAATGTTGTATTCCGTTTTTCTGCCTCAAGATCAAGAAGATCAAAAATTTCTTTGATCAGAAGGTTAACATCAAATTTTGAAACGGTAAGATTGATCTCTCCTGCCTCCAGCCTGTTGATCATATCAAGATCTGTTACAATGGCAATGAGTCTTTCAACGGATTTATCAATTCTTTCGAGATATTTATCCCGAATGGTAAGATTATCGACACCGCCGTCCCTTAATGTTTCCACATATCCCTGGATAGAAAATAGCGGTGTTTTAAGCTCATGAGAAACGTTTCCGATATATTCTTTACGGTAGCTTTCCATTTCCTTCATCATATCGATCTCTGTTACCTGCTGCTGGTTAAGATCTGAAAAACGTTCTCCTAATTCTTTGATGGTAATATTTTCATCATGATCATGAACGATTTCCTGCGGAAGGATCTGAGAAAGCCCTCTAACCTGCTTCCGTCCATAATAATTAAAAAGAAGCTCCAATACAACAAAATTGATAATGAAGATCAGTATAACACAGATGAGAAGCCCGATCTTGAATAAAGGGGTTTCATAATAAATATCCTTCAGCGAATCGAAAACGACCACTAAAAAAAGCATCACCAGTGTCAGCAGACAAGAAGCAACGAAGGTAAGTCTGTAAAATTTCAATTTTACAAAGTTTTAGTTAGTGAATGTAAAGTTAGGATTTTTAAGTGATTAAACGATCAGTTTATATCCAATTCCTTTTAAGGTCTGAATGGTATTGATTCCCAATTTTTCTCTCAGTCTTCGGATATGGACATCAATAGTCCGCTCTCCTACGATGACGTCATTCCCCCAAACTTTTTCAAGGATTTCTTCTCTTTTGAAAACCTTCTCAGTATTGGAAGCCAAAAGATAAAGCAGATCAAATTCTTTCTTAGGAAGCAGAAACTGCTGTCCGCTTTTTGAAACTCTGAAATTATCTTTATCGATTACCAGATCTCCTATCTCTATCAGTTTTGCGTTGTCTGAAACCTGAGAAGTCAGTTGTAATAATGCGTTTACTTTGGAGATAAGAATTTTCGGTTTGATCAGTTTGACAACATAATCATTAGCTCCTGCTTGAAAACCGGCCAGCTGTGAAAACTCTTCACTTCTTGCGGAAAGGAAAACGATAAGTGTTTTTTGAAGTTCTTTCACTTTACGAAGTTCCTGACAAGTTTCAATGCCGTCTTTTTCAGGCATCATCACATCCAGTAAAATAAGGTCCGGAATGATTTCCTTTGCTTTTTCTATACCTTCATTACCATTAGTAGCTGTATAGATGTCGTAACCTTCTTTTTCCAAATTGTAAGACAGTATCTCTAAAATGTCCAGTTCGTCGTCTATTAAAAGAATTTTTTTGCTCATCTTCTAGTTTAAGAATTCCCACAAAATTAATTATTTTCATTGATTTTATCTATCCTCCCAATGTTAACTAATTATTAAAAAACAAATGATCTATCTTAAATTCAACAATCAACAATAAAACAGGTAAATAAATACATACTAAACAAATATATAAAATAATATTTATAAATAAAATAAAAAAATCAAATAAAAAAACGACGAGCAGCAAGTAAGAACCTCTTTGTGTTATTAATACAAACTTCATAATTAATTAAAACTCTCCTAAACGTTTCCTAAAAACTTAGCCTTTATTTTGCCACTGAAAAAGAAGTAAAATGAAAAAACAACTCCACAAGAGCATTATGCTACTTGCCTTGTTTTCTGCTGGCTTTGCCTATGCACAAAGTCAGATTTTAGAAGGCAGGGTACTGGACGAGAAAGACAACACTCCTATTGAAGGTGTAAAGGTAAAGGTAAATGACCAGGAGGTCGTAACCGATATTTCCGGATATTACTCAATCAACCTGTCACCTGGAACCAATTATATTGTAACGGTAACTTCCAACGGATACAACAGAAAAGAGATCAGCGAAGTTATTGTAAAAAATGACGCAAACACCCACCTGGACATTGTTTTAGACAAGCCTTCAGCTAAAGAAAAAGAGATCGAAGGAGTGGTTATAAAATCTAATGCGAGAAAAGAAACAATAGCTTCTACCATCGGATTACAGAGAAATGCTGGTGTCGTTTCACAGGTTATAGGTGTTGAAGCCATTAAAAGAAGTCCAGACAGAAATACGGGAGAAGTTCTGAAAAGAGTATCCGGTGTGAGTTTGTTTGACGGAAAATATATTGTTGTAAGAGGTTTATCAGACCGTTACAATCAGGCGATGTTAAATGGTATTCAGCTTTCCAGTACTGAACCTGACAGAAAGACTTTTTCTTTTGATCTTTTTCCAGCCAACGTTATTGAAACCCTGGTGATTAATAAGACCTTTATTCCTGAATACAGCGGTGAATGGGGCGGAGGATTGATCCAGGTAAACACTAAAGATATTCCCAATAAAGATTTCTTCAATGTACAGGTAGGTGTGGGAGGAAATTCCATTACCATGAATCATGAATTTTTCATGCAGAAAGGCGGAAAATGGGACTTCCTGGGTATTGATGACGGATACAGAAAGATCCCCACGAATATGCCTGCTAAAAATGCCTTCAGCATTCTGAACGAAGCTCAGAAAACTGATATCGGTAAAGGTTTTACAAAAAATTTCGGGTTCAACAGTGTGGGGTATCCTGAAAATGTAAGCTTACAGCTTGATGGAGGATTCAATACCAAGATTTTTGGAAAAGACCTCGGAGTAATCGCAGTTCTTAACTACAGTAATAACAAAAGAAGAACCGAGTCTAAAAACCGTTTCTTTACCATCAACAGCCAGCTTGCTGATACCAACTTTGATTATTATACTGAAAAATACAGCAACGATGTCATCCTGGGAGGTTTATTAAACCTTACTTTAAAGCTTAACAGCAACAACAAAATTTCCCTTAAGAATATCATCACGAATAATACCGTGAACCATATGTCATTCAGGACAGGAAAGGATTTTGAGTTTGACCCTATTAACGGGACCAACATTGTTGCGAGAGAAATAGGGTTTAAACAAACGACCTTCTACAACTCAACGCTTAACGGGACTCATAAAATAGACGCTCTTGGAGGCCTTACCCTAAACTGGTACGGAAGTTTCGGAATTTTGGACCAGTATATTCCATTACTGCAGCGTCTACAATACAACCAGTATACTAATCTTGACGGAAGCCCTTATTTAGCATTAATCTCTAATGGTCTTTCTCAAAAATCAGGAAGTGTATTCTATTCTACTCTGAGTGATTATCTGTATAATGCAGGTGGAGATGCCTCTAAGACTTTTACAATGTTTGGTGAGAAACAAACAATTAAAGGAGGTTATTTATTCCAGGTAAAAGACAGGATCTATAACTCAAGACCATTTTCTGTAAGACTTGAAAGGTACAACCAGGGATTACTTTCCCAACCTTTTGAAACCATTTTTAATGCTGAGAATTTCGGGACAGACGGCAAATTTACATTTGATGAAATCGCCGGAAACCAGTACAGATACATTGCCAATACCATCCTTAACGCAGGATATTTGCAGTTTGACAATAACTTTACGCCATGGTTACGAGCGGTGTGGGGATTAAGAGTTGAAAACTTTGACCAATTGGTAGGAAGCACAAAAAGAAGTGATGACCGTTTTGTCAATACCCGGGTGACCGACTTTTTACCTGCCGTTAATTTAACGTTCAAGGTAAATCCTAAAATGAACGTACGTCTTGCAGGTTCTCAGACGGTGGTAAGACCGGAGTTCAGAGAAGTTTCTCCTTTGGCATATTACGACTTTGATTTGGGGGCTACAGTAATTGGTAACAAATTCATCGAAAGAACGAAGATCACCAATGCAGATCTCCGCTGGGAATATTATCCAAGAAACGGAGAGATCCTTTCCGTAGCAGGTTTCTATAAGAACTTCAAAAACCCAATCGAATTATATTTCAATCAGTCCGGGGTAGGAACAAGTAATACGTTCAATTACCTTAACGCTGATAAGGCTGATGCATATGGTCTGGAGCTTGAATTCAGAAAAAAACTTGATTTTGCAAGTGCTCTTAAAAACTTCACCTTCGGCGGAAACTTCGCTTTCATCAAAAACAAAGTAACGGATGAAGCAACGAAGACCGACCGACCGATGCAGGGACAGTCTCCTTATACCATCAACCTAAGCCTTCAGTATGATGCTGAGAAAACAGGCTGGAGTTCCACCGTACTTTTCAACATGATCGGAAGAAGAATCCTGTATGTAGGTAACGATCAGGTTCCACCCATATGGGAAGCTCCAAGACCGCTTTTAGACTTCCAGATCGCTAAAAAAATCTGGCAGAACAAAGGAGAAATCAAACTCAATGTTTCAGATATCCTTAACCGTCGTGCCAAATTTTATCATGACCTGAACGGAAACAAGAAATATGACAATGCTGACGCTCTTGCCATAGAAAGAGTAACAGGAACCAATATCAGTTTAACACTGGGATACAATTTTTAACACAATCAATATTTAATAAATAATTTAATTCTTTATAACATGAAAAAATTCGTTTTATATTCTTTAATGCTTGGCGCCCTAGCTACAACTACTGCATGTAGAAATATAGAAGAAGACGGGCCAACCATCGTTCAAGGTGGAGGTTCCGGAAACGGAGATACTGAAAACCTTATTCTTTCAGGAAAAATCACATCCAATCTTACGCTTAAAGCTAATAAAATTTATAAGTTAAGAGGATTAGTATATGTAACGAACGGAGCTACCTTAACAATCGAACCGGGAACAAAAATTGTAGGTGAGGCTGATAAAAACGGAGCTTTGATCATCACAAGAGGAAGTAAAATCATGGCAGAAGGTACTGCTGCCAACCCAATCATCTTTACTTCTGAAAAACCAAGTCCAAAAAGAGGTGACTGGGCAGGTCTTGTTATCTTAGGAAATGCTCCTACCAATTCTTCTTTCAACGGTCAACAGGGAGTTGGAGAAATCGAAGGAGGGATCAATAACACGGAAGGACATGGTCTTTACGGAGGAACTAACGCTGCTGACAACAGTGGCGTATTGAAATATGTAAGAATTGAATACGCAGGATATGCCTTCTTACCGGATAAAGAAATCAACGGTATTACATTCGGAGGAGTAGGTAACGGTACTACGGTAGATTACGTAGAAGTTGCGTACGCCAATGATGACAGCTTTGAGTGGTTCGGAGGAACGGTAAACTGTTCTCACCTTATTTCTTATAAAGGGCTGGATGACGATTTCGATACTGATAATGGGTTCTCAGGAAAAATTCAGTTCGGTATTGCCGTAAGAGATTCTCAGGTTGCCGACGTTTCCGGGTCTAACGGATTTGAATCTGATAATGATGCCAACGGTTCTTCTTTAACCCCTCAGTCTTCAGCCATATTCTCAAATATGACGATCATCGGGCCCATCAACTCTTCAAGTACAAGCACGAATGTAGGGTCAATCAACTCATTGTTCCAAAACGCATTACAAATCAGAAGAAATTCATCTATTTCAGTATTCAACTCTGTTTTCACAGGTTTCCCGGTTGGTTTATTCATTGATGCTACCAAAGGAACTCCAACAGACAAGAACCTTACTTCAGGAAGTCTTTCTTTCGAAAATAATATTTTGGCAGGAAATGTAACTCCTTTAAAATTTGGAGCTTCTACTACTACTGTAACAGGGTATACGCTCAGCGATCTTACGACTTTATTTAACAGTAAAGGAAATACGATCCTTGCCTATACAGCTGATGCGAAACTTACCAATGCATGGGCTCCTGCAGGGACTACACCAAACTTCTCGCCAGCTTCCGGCTCTCCATTATTAACAGGAGGTGACTTCACCAATACAAAATTAGGGTCATGGTTCAATAAGGTAACTTACAGAGGTGCCGTAAAAGATAACAGTGATACCTGGTATGCTGGTTGGACTAACTTCAACTTATAATATTAGCAGTTCAATATCATTTCACATTATTAAAAAAGCCTTCGGAATATTCCGAAGGCTTTTTTATGTGAATATAGACTGTAAAAAAACAAATGAATTATTTTCAAACAGAATAAGTATAAAAAGAAGGCCACCGTAAAAACCGGTGGCTCATTCACAAAAAAACAAGTGTATATAAAAAATATATTCTTTTACTTTCGCCAGAACAGATTTCCCTCATTCATAAGGGCTTCTATTGGCGACATTCGGGAGACTGCTTCTGCAGAACATGAAGCATTGGTAAGAATAACGGCTGCTTCATCACCGGCTTTAGGCCACTGCTGCTCTCCTTTTTCATCCAAAGGAAGAATACTTTGAGTGGCAAACTGTAGTGCTCTTGACAGCGCCAGTTCTGTTCCATAGCCATACAGCTCTGCAATAAGATTCGCTTTCTGCAACATATTTCCCGAGCCGAACGTACTCCAGTAATCCTGTACATTATCATTTCCTATCAGCACATTCACTCCGCATTTTTTCAGGGTTGGGATCGGCATTACAGTTCCTTTAAACGGTACAGATGAAGCAATGCCTACTTTACCGTGAGCCAGCTTTTCCGCAATCTGTTCCGTTTCTTTTGGTGAAAGATGGGCTAAAGCAAAAGCATGGCTTACAAATGTTTTCCCTTGAAGCGGTGGATTTTCTACCGCTTTATCGATGAGGTAATTGATCGTTTTCATTCCTGATTCTCCTGCTTCATGAAGGTGGATGTCAATTCCCTTATGGTGATCTAATGCCAGCTGAACTGTAAAATCTATTACTTTTTCAATATTCCCGTCGATACTCAAAGGATCAAGCCCCCCGATAAAACCTACACTTTTCAACTGTGCAGCTTCTTTCATTAAAGGGGCAGAATCTGTGTAGTATACTCCATGTTGCGGAAAAGCAACCAGCTCCGCTTTAAAGGAATCTTTTTTATTTTCAAGAGCCTGCTCCAAATGTTCAAGCGATTTTAATCCTGAAGTGGGATCAATGTTGAAATGCGTTCTGGCAAAATAAGTCCCATAATGCTGCTGGAGGCTGATCAGCTGCTCCGCTCTCTCCACAGAGGTCTTTAGCAGCTCAGGAATAATTTCCTGTTCGTAAGCGATCATATCTTTCACGGTTCTCCTTTTCGGAGAAAGTGCCTGCCACGGAAGTCCGTATAATGTTTTATCCAGATGGATGTGCATATCTCTGAAAGCAGGGAGCATCAGATATCCTTTGGCATCTATCGCACCAGAAGCAGGATCATTTGCTTTTACGGATTTGATCTTTCCGTCTTCAATGTCAATACTGAAAAGGTCTGTTTTTGTTGCGGCTACCTCTTCATTTTCATATTCGAACCCTGTTTCCAGGCGTACATTTTTCAGTGAATATTTTCCTTTTGCAGTTAATTGATATGGAAATTGCATGATTTTAAATTTAACACTACAAAATTACATCTGCTTCTGCTTACAACCGGTGTATCAATTATGTCTTGTGTTGTATCAATTATTCTTTGAACTGGGACGGCGTCATGCCAGTTTGAGCTTTAAAGAATTTGGAAAAACTGGCGTGATCATAAAATCCAAGATCATAGACAATGTCTTTTACAGACATCTCGGAAACCTTTAAAAGACGTTTTGCTTCCAGCAGGATCCGGTCCTGGATAAGAGATGAAGCAGAAGCATTAAGGTTCTTTTTACAGACAATATTCAGATAATTCGCAGAAATATTGAGTTTATCCGCATAAAAAGAAACCGACCTTTCGGTTTTGAAGTGTTCATCTATTAAATGTAAAAACTTGGAAATAATAGGATTTGAATTATAAACTTCAAAGTCCTTAAAAACCCCTTCTACCGATTTGCTGACCAACAAACCGATTAATTCACTCCGCTTTTGGATCAGTTCCCAAACCACTTTTTCTCCGTTAAGTTCTTTTTGGATCGCCTGAAATTCATAGAGGAAAGTTTCAAAAACTTCTTTGGAAAGATGAATTACCGGATGATTCTGATAATAGGAAGCAGAAAACCTTAATGACGGCAGAAAACTTTCAAACCAGTCCCTGCTGATCATGAGCTGATAGCCTATCGTTTCTTTTTCAATGACCCACTGATGAACCTGATCGGGAAAAACAAGGTGGATCTGGTGGTCTTTTATCTGATGCTCTGTAAAATCAATGGTGTGGGAACCTCGTCCGTGCTCGAAAAGATTAATGATAAAAAAATCGTGTTTATGAGGATCATCTATAGAACGTGCCCCGTAAAGTTCATTGAACAGCAGATGGCAGCCCGTCAGCTGATTTTCACTAAACTCCTGAATTCCTAAAATAGGAAAATGATCTGTATGATGCCCCACACTCCCTGAATTTCTCCTAAAATTAATAAAAATTATGGGATGAAATATTAAAATAACCACAAATAGAATACCTTTCTCATCTCTTGTGGTTAACATATCAACTCAATGATAGATCTAATCTTATCAGTTGTTAACATTACTTTGACAAGCTGTTAACCGCAAAGGCGCAACAGATTATTAATATTTTTATGGTTTTAAGGCGCAACGATTTTATCTTCGGAAAATGATTTTTCACCCTTGCCAACCAATTACAGCATAAGGACATCTCACTTTTTAAGATCTCAATATCTGAACGATCTCTGTGAACCCTAAAGATTCGGCATGCTGCAAAGGAGTCTTTCCAGAGTGATCAGGAATACTAATATCAGCTCCGTTATCTTTTAAAATCTGTACAACTTCCTGGTATTTTAAGGTCCCGTCTCCAAGGATCACGGCTTCCATTAAGGCTGTCCATCCTAACCGGTTCACATGATTTACCGGAAACTCTTTTGTCTTGACGAGCACCTTCACAGTCTCCACATGTCCCCGTTCACATGCAGGAATGAGAGCTGTCCCGTTATAGCGGTTGAACAGATCAAAGCGCGCTCCGTTTTCCAGAAATAACCGGACCAATTCTGTCTGCCCACTCGCCCCGGCATATAGAAACGGACTATCCAGCTGGTTATCCTGAAGGTTAACATCAGCTTGATAGGCAACAAGGAGCTTCACCATTTCAGTCTGCTTCTCTAGGGTTGCCATCAGCAATAAAGAACGTCCGTTTTTATCCCGGGTGTTAACATCCGCACCATGGTCCAGAGCAGATTTCACTGCAGCAATATCATTCTTTTTTACAAGGTCTATTATATTTTTCTTCTGCATCCTGTTTTCTTTTGAAGAATTACCGGGTTTTATTTCACAGGCACTCATGCACCCAAACGCTAAAAGAAACAGCAAAACTTTCATAACTTTTCTTTACATTAAAAGACAACATTTCCCTGATGTACCAACGATTCAACATTTGAAATCTTTGATACCGCTTCAGCTGAGCAGCTTGCGTCCAGCAATACAAAATCGGCTTGATTTCCCTGTTTAGGCCACTGTTGAACTCCTTTATCATCTAACGGAAGAATATTACCTGTTGCCAGCTTTAAACTTCTTGACAATAAAAACTCCGTGGAATATCCATACAGCTGGGCCATTACATTGGCTTTCTGAAGAACACTTCCTGTTCCGAAAGTATTCCAGTGATCTACAATACTGTCGTTACCGGTCAATACTGTTACATTATGTTTATACAAGGTTGGGATCGGCATGATCAGCCTTCCGAAAGGAATGGTAGACACTACTCCGATCTGTGCGTCAGCTAATTTTTCAGCAATTTCTTCCTGTTTTGTACTGTCCAGTTTGGCAAGTATAAAACAATGGCTTAGATAAGTTTTTCCTTTTAAAGAAGGATTTTCATTCACTTTCTTAATAAGGTATTCCACTGTTTTCAATCCCGGATCTCCGGTTTCATGAAGGTGGATATCGATTCCTTTTTGATGATCCAAAGCAAGCTGAACGGTAAAATCCATTACTTTTTCAATATCTCCGTCAATATTAAAAGGATCTACCCCGCCAATAAAATCAATATCCATTTTGGCAGCCTCTTTCAGATAAGGGACTGAGTCTGTATAAAATACGCCATGCTGAGGAAAAGCGACCAGCTCTGCACCAAAACTCTTCTTTTTATTATCTAAGGCTTTCTGCAGATTTTTTAAAGACTGAAGCCGGGAAGTCGGTTCAATATTCACATGGCTACGGGCAAATGATGTTCCTTTGGACTGCAGCAATTCAATCATCTTTTCGGCCTTAAAGGTTGAATTTTTCAGCATTTCAGGAAGAATCTTCTGCTCCAGTTCAATCATCCCTTTCACACCGCCTGTTCTTTTTCTTACAGCCTGCCATTGATCTCCGTAAAAGGTTTTATCCAGGTGAATATGCATATCTTTAAACGCAGGAAGCATAAGCAAGCCTTTTGCATCTACTGCTTTTGCATTGGGTTGATTGGGTGCCACCTTTGTGATCTTTCCGTTTTCAACTTCTATATAAAACAGATCGGTTTTTGTTGAGACAACCTCTTCCTCCTGATATTCAAACCCGGTTTCCAGACGAACATTTTTAAGGCTTAGCTTTCCTTTTATCAAAGTATTTTTCTCATCTAAAAACGGGGATGCATTCATAATACCGGGTATTAAAGTGAATCCTGCCATGGCCAGCGCAGAATTTTTTAGAAAATCTTTTCGGGATATACTATTGTCTGAAGTCTTCATTTTCCAATCTATTTCTGACAAAATTAAAAAGAAGTGTCCTGAACGAAGTGTATGGTTTATTACAAAATCTGTATGATTTATGCTTTGTGGATCATTAATGTTTTTGATCTCTACCTTCTGAACCCATTGTAAAAATAAAATTTCTTTCAGATCACACAGATTCCGGAGCCGTTTACATAATAAGACGAGATCACAGATATGAAAAGCTGTGATAAACCCCAAAGCCGGTCATTCCGTAGAAACTGTTGAGGTTCATCCCGAATGGCAAAATTATATTGACTTTTTATCAACCCTCATCCGTAAGGATTTGACATTATACTTTCTATAAAAAAGACCGGATTTAAAATCCGGCCTCATTCTATTTACTTATTAGAATATTCAAATTTTCTTACAGCTTCCAGCGTCATATCAATTTCTTTATCCTTGATCGCATCGCTGATGAAATACGTTTCATAACCACTTGGCGGAAGATAAACTCCGTTTTGAAGCATCTGATGGAAGAAATTATTGAACAGCGGATGATTAGCTTCCTGTGCTTCATCAAAGTTAGACACTCTGTTGGTATGGAAGAAAACAGACATCATAGAACCTTTTCTGTTGATCTTATGGGGAATACTTTTTTCATTTAAAATTTTCCCTATTTCAAAATCTAAGGTTTCTGTTGTTTTACTTAATCTGTTAAAAAATTCCGTATCATTTTTAATGAGCTGAAGGGTTTTTAATCCTGCTCTCATGGCCAGCGGGTTTCCGCTTAATGTTCCGGCCTGGTATACACCGCCTTTTGGTGCCAGATGATCCATAATCTCATTTCTTCCGGCAAAAGCTCCTACCGGAAGCCCTCCTCCGATTACTTTCCCGTAAGTAACCAGGTCCGCTTTTACGTTAAAAAGCTCCTGCGCCCCACCGAACGCTAATCTGAAGCCGGTCATCACCTCATCAAAAATCAATAAAGCTCCGTTCTCATCACAGATTTTTCTTAAATTTTGAAGGAAATTATTTTCAGGCAGCACACATCCCATATTCCCGGCTACCGGTTCAATAATCACAGCAGCAATTTCTCCCTGGTTATGACGGAATAAATCTTCAACCTGTTCAAAATCATTGTACCGTGCTAATAAAGTGTCTTTAGCCGTACCTTCCGTTACTCCCGGTGAATTTGGATTTCCAAATGTGGCAGCACCACTTCCCGCCTTGATCAGGAATGAGTCTGAATGCCCATGGTAGCATCCTTCAAATTTTACGATTTTATCCCTTCCTGTATAGCCTCTTGCCAGTCTGATGGCACTCATACATGCTTCTGTTCCTGAAGAAACCATTCTGATCTGGTCGATATTCGGAACATTTTCAATGATGAATTTGGCAATTTCTGTTTCCAGCTCTGTAGGGGCTCCGAAAGAGAATCCTTTTTCAGCCTGCAACTTCAGCTCTTCCAATACCTCAGGATGGGTATGTCCTAAAATGGCCGGTCCCCAGGAATTAATATAATCGATATAGGTATTGTCATCTGCATCGGTAAGATAAGCTCCTTTGGCCGATTTCATAAAAACCGGAACACCTCCGACTGATTTAAATGCTCTAACCGGGGAGTTGACTCCTCCCGGAATGTATTTGTAGGCTTCATCAAACAAAGCCGAACTTCTTTGATACTTCATATATTCGTTGCTGGTTGACGGTTATCCGTTGGCAGTTAGCAATCAACTGTCAATGATAAACGATCAACAAAAATTAGTTTCTTGGTTTTTTGTCTATTAAATAAATCAATTGTCCGGTAGAAGGCTGCTGGCCGTCATCCATTCTGTTTTTAGCATATAATTTATTTAATTTAATTCCGAATTTCTGAGCGATATCGTGCATATTTTCTCCTGATTCTGCTTTATAGGTTGCTGTATTTCCGGAAGAGTTTTTTGATTCAAGGAAGACGATATCATTTTTCTTTAATACATCGCCCTGCAGTTCATTCCACTTGATCAGCCTGCTTTCACTCACTTTGAATTTGTTCGCAATAAACTGTACATTGGTATCTTCAGGAATGATAATATATTTCAGGCCGTCGTTCGGATGGCTTTTGATAAGGATAGCATTAAGAATCTCAGCTTTTGTTTTAATTCTTTCCACTCTTTTCTGCTGCTGGGCATAAGAGGTCTGTTTGTAAGGAACTTCAACCGTTACCGGTTCTTTAGCTTTTTTCCCTGCTTTTGACGGTTCCAGCTGAGCCATGAAAGTTCTGTCGTCTTTCAGATCCGGATACATTTTAAGAACAGCATACAATACTTCATTTGAGCTGGTATTGTCGTATTCATATAATTTATACTTTTCAATTTTAGTAATCAGAATGGAAGCATAGCGTGGATTGGTTGCATAGCCTGCTTTTTTCAATCCGTAGGCCCACGCTCTGTAATCTTTCATATCCAGTTTGAAAAGATTGGCGTAATATTTTCTGGTTGATAAAAAGACAGAGTGATCTTCGTAAGATTGTCTTGGATCTTCATACACACGGAAGCATTCGTTGGGTGCATCATCTGTGTGCTTCATTGTCTTACCGGTCCAGTCTTCTTTACATTTTATTCCGAAGTGGTTTTTTCCTTCCAGCGCCAGCCTGCTTTGTCCGCCTCCCGTTTCCAGGAGTCCCTGGGCCAGCGTAATAGAAGCCGGAATTTTATATTTTTCCATTTCTTCTACCGCATATTTAGCAAACTTCTGAATGTACTGATCTTCGGTAGCCCAATTCTGGGCAGAAAATTTTGATAAAACTAAAAGGCTTATGGATAAAAAAAGTCTTTTCATGTTTTTCAATTTTACTTATATAATTAAATTTCTATTCTGTTTTTCTAAAAGCAGATTAGCTCCCTCAATACCCTGCAAACCACCTGTATGAAAGCATAAAATCTTACTGTCTTCAGGAAAGTATCCTTCTTCTATCAGTTCAAAAATCTTCTGCATCATCTTTCCTGTATAAACCGGTTCTAAAGGAATGCCATATTTCTCTTTGAAATCATTGATAAAACGGATATTTTCATCATTTATTTTACCATAACCTCCAAAACTTGAATCTATTAGATTGAAATTCCGTTTCAAAGTTAATTCAAATATTCTATTTTCCAATGAAGAGTCATCAACGGCCTTGAATCCTATAACTTTCTGATTTTCTTCACAAAATTTTGAGATTCCGGCAATGGTTCCTCCGGTTCCTACTGCGGTGCAAAGATAGTCAAAATCTTTTGTTTGCTCATTGAGCATCATTTTTACGCCGGCTACAGCCTCTTCATTGGTTCCGCCTTCCGGAACCACCAATCCGTCCGGGAACTCCTGCTGCAGGAATTCTGTGAGTTTTTCTTTATGGCGGTATTCTTCACGGGTGACAAATTTCAGGTTCATTCCATTTCTTTTTGCAAAAAGTAAAGTCGGGTTGTCACGCCATTTATTTTGCAATTCTTCTCCTCTTATCATTCCCAAAGTGGGAATACCGGCCAGATTACCCGCCGCAGAAACCGCAGCGATATGGTTTGAAAATGCGCCGCCAAATGTAATAATATAAGGATTCTCGGGATTCTTCTCCAGATAATGATTGATATTGTAAAACAGTTTCCAGTATTTATTCCCTGAAATCTGGGGATGAACCAGGTCTTCCCGTTTCATGAAAAGTCTCACATTTTTATGGATAGGGATTTCCTGAATAGGAATGGGGTCTGTGGGGAGTTTTAATAACATTCGGCGGTAGACTATTCAAAGTTTATTCTCTGCAAAATTAGCAAAAGATTTAGTTTTCAGAGATTGTAAAATGTGTACAGCAGATTATCAGATTGTGAAATGCTTTAATTTTTCCAGGTTTCGGCTAAAGCCGGATGAGAAGATATTTATTTTTAAGCGGGCTAAAGCCCGCTTCTATCTTTATTCTGAGTCTACATATCATCAACTACAGATATTTCCTGAAGCTCCAGAGCTTTCTTTTTTGAAGGTAATTTAAATCCGCTTCCCGTGCATAGGCTTCTCTTTCGAAAGAGATCCTTTTGTATGCCAGATAGCGGTCTTTCAGTTTGAAAAGCCAGTAATAATATTCAATGACATAGAAAATATAGAAAAAAATGACAAGCATTTCCAACTGCTGTCTTAAATGGATTTTTTCGTGATTGATAAGTACTTTATTTTCCTTATCTTCGGGTTTCCTAATGAAGATAAAGGGAAAGAGTGCAATGCCATTAATTTTCATTTTTTTTAATGGCTTTTGGCATACAATTATCATAATAACAAATATAAAAAGTTTTTGACTAACGTTTAACTTATGGCCCATTTTGACATCAAAGAAGGTGAGGACTTTTACTATAACGAACAGGGATACAAGGTTTTTACGGAAAAATTCCATCTGAAAAGAGGATATTGTTGTAAAAGCGGCTGCAGACACTGTCCTTACGGGTACGATAAAAAGACAGATACATTCATTAAAAACGATAAAAAAAATAAATAAAATGAAAAAATATATTTTTATTCTGATGGCAGCGGCTACATTGGGCCTTACCTCATGCAGCCCTTTCCAGGTACGTTCTGATTATGCTCAAACAGCCAACTTTAATTCTTATAAAACCTATAAAATAAGAATCGATGATTTGAAATTGAATGATATTGACAAAGACAGAGTTTTAAACGAATTATCCAGACAGCTTCAAAGCAAAGGGCTTCAATCCGGAGAAAACCCTGATCTGATTATCAATGTAAAAGCCAATCATAAAAAAATTACAGATATCAACAGCAGCTCCCCTTACGGAATGTGGGGCTGGGGCGGTCCTTTTGGCTGGGGTGTTGGAATGAGCAGAACATGGACAAGCAATTATAATGAAGGAGCCATAATCGTAGACCTTATTGATTCAAAAACAAACAAATTGGTTTGGCAGGGTATCGGAAGCGGAATTTCTGTAGATTCTCCGAAAGCTAAACAGAGACAGATTCCTGAAATCATGGCTGAGATCATGAAAAACTATCCGCCACAGCAAAAATAAATTTAAATCAATCATTATATCTATGCCAGTGCAATTTTTGTACTGGCATTTTTATTTGACTATTAGAATTTTTCAGAATAGTCTATGATTTTTTTAGATTACATAGCGACTATTAATATTTAACACATAAAAATAAAATTTATATATTATTTTTTTAAAGCTAAATGCAGTGCATTAAAAATTAACAATCATGTAATTTTTTATTCATAAAAATGTAGTATTCTTGCTGGAAATTATATTAATATGAAAAAAATCATCTTATTCTCTGTATTTGCTGTAGGACTTGCCAATGCACAGGCTCCGGCGGGATACTACAATGCTGCCAACGGATTAAGCGGCGCCGCATTAAAAACAGCTTTAAGCACCATTACTGCCAATGGGCACATGGACAAGGGCTATAGTGGATTATGGACAGGCTATAAAACCACTGATATTGACAAGGATTACGAAAATGACGGCTCCATCCTTGATATCTATTCGGAAAAACCAGCAGGTGCCGATCCTTATAACTATACCCCGGGAACCAACCAGTGTGGTACTTATTCTACGGAAGGAAACTGCTATAACAGAGAGCATATCGTTCCACAGAGTCTCTTCAACCAGGCTTCTCCTATGGTTTCTGATATTCATTTTATCAGGGCTACAGACGGAAAGGTAAACGGAATGAGAAGCAATTACCCTTTCGGAAAGGTAGGAAGTGCTTCTTTTACTTCTAAAAACGGTTCAAAATTGGGAAGTTCTGCTTCTTCAGGATATTCGGGAACGGTTTTCGAACCCATCGATGAGTTTAAAGGTGATGTAGCCCGTATGATCTTTTATTTTGTAACCCGCTATCAAAGCAAGCTTTCTTCTTTTTCTTCAGGAGATATGCTGGGAAGTTCCACTTTTCCCGGCTTACAGACCTGGGAGCTTAACGTTCTTTTAGCTTGGCACAATCAGGATCCGGTATCTCAGGCCGAAATCAAAAGAAACAATGCTTCCTATACTTACCAGGGAAACAGAAATCCTTTTATAGACAATCCTAGCTATGTAAATCTTATCTGGGGATCCCAGCAGCCGACAGGTGATACCCAGGCCCCTACGGCAGCAACAGGTTTAACTGTAAACGGAACAACCTCCAGCAGTATTTCTCTTACATGGAACGCCTCTACAGATAATGTAGGGGTTGCCTCTTATGCCGTTTATATGGACGGAAATCTAAAGACCACAGTAAATTCACCTTCAGCAACGATTTCGGGATTAAGCGCTTCCACGACCTACAGTTTTTATGTGGTAGCCAAAGATGCTGCCGGCAATTCTTCTTCGAACAGCTCAACCGTTTCAGGAACTACCAGTGCGGGTTCTACTACTCCACCTTCCAACTGTGTCAATGAAACTTTTGAAACCATCCCGGCAAGCAATTCTTCTTATACTACCAGAACCTGGAGCAACAATGGGATATCCTGGACGGCTACAGATTCAAGAACGGATCAGACCATCAACACTAGAGCGATTACGGTAAGAACCGGAGCTTTAACATCAGGGAACGCAAGCAATGGTATCGGTTCTCTAACAGTAACGACTCAGCTGAAGTTCTCCGGCAGCAGCGGAAATCTTGATGTAAAAGTAAACGGAACGACTGTAGGAACGATTCCTTACGGTACAGCTGCCGCTACAACAACGATCAATAACATCAATATCTCAGGTAACGTAACGGTAAGCATCGTTAACAATTCCGGCACCAACAGGGTAGCGATTGATGATCTTACATGGACTTGTTACGGATCTGCCGCCAGACAAGCTCAAACTCAAAGTTTAGCCGCAGAAGCAACTGTACAAAGTATCAAAATATCTCCTAATCCGATTACCAATCAGGAAATCCTGGTAAAAGGTGATGCTCAGCACATCAAAAAAGCAGAAATTTATAATCTTCAGGGCAAAGTCCTGCAAACCATTACCCACCCTTTTAAAAATGGAAATTCTATCAGGACCCAAAACCTTGGTCAGGGAATTTATATTTTGAAGCTGGATAATACTACCATGCAGTTTTTGGTAAAATAACCGAAGACAAATTAATATAGAAAAGGCTGTCCCTGTTTTCAGAGGACAGCCTTTTGCTTTTACAGATCAGCAGAAAACTCTTTCGTAGTATACTGCGTCTTTACTCTTTATTCTTTATTCTTTATTCTTTATTCTAACAACTTCCCCTTTCTCTTTAATTATCTTTGACCAGTCGGTAAACATTTTGGTAAGCGTATTGGCATTCATCATGCTAAAGAAAAACATTCCTATCAGCACTGTGAGCCAGCAATACGCTAATTTGACCCCATTTTTATCTGTAATAAAGTAGAGGATAAAAATGGTAAGGATCCCCAACAGGAAAGTGAACAATAAGGTGTACAGCAATACATGAATGATGTACTTATTAAATTTAAGTTTTCTAAAGATCCATCCTATCAACACAACGGGCAAAAAGGCAATCAACGGCAGGAACAGTGCGCCGAATATGACCATCTCAGGATTTTCAGCAAGCTCTCTTTCGAGCCCGAAAAAAGTATTAAAACTGAACTCCATCATATTGTTTTTCGGCACTTGTTATTTCCAGTAAGGTTTTATCTTTATATCCCAGCATTTTTGCCAATATAACATTAGGAAATTCATGGATTCCTATATTATAAAGGTTAACGCTATCATTGAAGAATTCCCTCCTGTCAGCTATTTTATTTTCAAGTTCTGAGATTCTTTTCTGCAGTTCCAAAAAGTTGTTGTTGGAGGTAAGCTCCGGATAATTTTCGGAAACAGCAAAGAAGGAAGACAGGGCTTTTGACGTTTCATTGGCCAGTTCCGTTTTTTTGTCCGAATCGGTGGTACTGTTATAGAAAGTCCTTAATTCCGTGAGACGGGCGAGGAGCTTTTCTTCGTAGTTCATAAAATGCTTTGCTACATTGACCAGATTAGGAATTTCATCGGCTCTCTGCTTCAACACCACATCAATATTTCCATAGGCTTTTTCGACATTGAATTTAAGCATGACCAGTTTGTTGTACAGACTGATGAGAAAGCTAATCACAGCTACTGCGAGCAGGATAAGTAATATGATGGCAACGGCTTGGTTCATTATTGTATAAGTATAAATATGATTATTAAAAGTATGACAGAACAGACCAATAAAAAAGACCTCATCAGCGGCTGGTATTTGTTCCATACTGAAACTCCTGAAGCTGAGGTAATTCCCAATATTTTATAGTGGTCATCTTTTCTGATGAAAGGGACCCCGTTTTGGGAATCTGCATATCCTACCAGCAGCATTTTCTGCCCGTCTTTCAGAAGGGTTTCTTTGTATCGTTTATTATGATTACTGCTTATATTGGTTTCTCCCAGCAGTGCCAGTTCAATTCCATCAGGTTGAATCTCTATGATTCCGGTGTCATCTTGTATCTGAAAAGCATTACACTGGGTTTCCCGGTGAACTGTTCTGTAAGATGTATCTCCATCAGAATCTTTATCAATCTCTTCAATGGTATAGTAATATCCGATACATATTTCATTGTCTACCGGAGAAGATAAAGGAGTCTTCATCACCAGTATTCCTTCTATTTCCACAAGCCCTTTAGCAACTGACTGTATTTTTGAGGTGGGAAGCGAGGCCTGCAGGCGCAAAAAGCGTTTTGCCGAAGTAGGCTTCATGAGACTGAGGAAAATGAAAACAAAAAGAACCAGAGGAAAAAGGATCAATGCCCGTTCTGCATAGTGATCATAATTATTGTAAATGTCCGAAATGTATTCATGCAAAGGCATTTTTTCTGTAAAGATCAGCCACAAAATAAAATAAAGAAAACAGAACAGTCCTGTTCCTAAAATAGCATAGCCTGTGTATGAAATTTTCTTTTCGTTTTTCATGGATGTACTGATAGATATGTGAGGGCCGGTAACATCCATCAGGAATGAAGCCGGCCCTTAAAAATACATTTTATTTCAAAATTATATGATCTCAAATTCAGTTTTTCCTTTAGGAATATAGAAGGTAATGTCTAGCATCAGCTCTTCCTGGGTTTTGGGATCTACTAAATATAATGCGGCATCGCCATTCAGTCTTTTTAAAACAGCGGTCCTATTGTCTGCATACAGGATCATGGCTGCATCATCAGGTACCGGCTGTATTTTCATTCCTCCAACGAATTCATTAAGCAATTCCTTAAATCTTCCTTCAGATTCCTGGTCTGACAGATACATCGATTGGGCCATATTGTTTTCTCTTCTCGCAATAAGCTTTTTGTATTCCTCATACTTTCCATTTTGAATCAGTCTGATAATCCTGTTATACGCCAGATCCAGTTTTTCTCTGCAGTCTTTCACCTCTTTAAGATTGGTTCCATCCTGCCATGCATCCAGCTTATAGGGGACCTCTGCCTCAAATGAACTATCATACCTGATCACCGGTATTTTTTTATCCTGGACCGGTTTTGACTGATAGTCTCCGAACTGCTTGTCAAATACAAAATTATTGGTGACATCAAAAAGTTTGATATTGAATTTCAGCTCAGCCTGCTTATCCAATTCCGTCTGTCCTGCTACCGGTAAAACGGAGGCGGTTATTGTTTGTTTTCCTTTTTCCAGAATGGCATAATTAATAGGAATCATGGTAGACACCTGGTTGGCGGCATTCATGTGGATAACAGGATAATCATTGATTCTGATTTCAAACATGCATGCTGATGCACTGAAGTCAATTACATAATAAGGCTGCTGCATAGGAAATTTATAATATGTTTTTCTAAAACTTTATTGTTCTTAACTGTCATTTAGAGTTTTTTCAGATCAATTCTGAGAAATTTTATCCAAATCAGGATATCCTGATCCTTTCAGGAGGTCTTTCCATTCTTTATCTTTGAAAACAAACAAATTGCACCGGTATTCATCGGGTTTGTTATCAATTTTGGTTTCACAGTAATAGTATACCAGCCCTCTATTTTTCCAGATTGCCACTTCCTGTCTGAGTTTATTCGGAGTCTGAATGATTTCATTATCTTTCACGTCGGCGTCAAAACTTTCATGGGTTGTACTAAACACAGGTTTCTGAAGCGTTTTGTTTAAGTTATCCTGAAGTGCTTTTTTTCCGGCTCACTGTAAATATCAATCTGATACATCCCCAATTCGTCATTCTTCTCATGAGCAAGAGGACCAATTTCCTGATCTACTTTCCCATAATGCAAAAGAACTTTATTGGTATTTTTATTATTTTTCCCGGCTAGGCTGATTCCGTTATACTGCAATAATTTCCCCGAAGAAAATGCCATCCTTTCATTGCCGATCAGGGTCACTTCATCGGTAAGAACAGTATCTTTAACGGTTACTCCCGCAGATTTTAGAATATCATTGATATTTTGTCCTACAGTAAGAGAAGCAGAGTCAAAAGATCCTGATAGACTTTCTTTCTGTATCCCGGGTGATTCGCTGTTTTTCTTCTCCTGCTGGTTGCATGATGTAAATCCCATACAGATTATCGGTAGTAATACGTATTTCAAATTTTTCATATTCTTATTGTTCATGTCTGGTTATAAAGCTCTGCAAAACAGTTTCCCTGTCTTTCATATTTCCGTAATGCGATCCTGCTTTTATGAAATACAGGCTGGTCTCAAATCCTTTCATTTCTTTCTGATCAATGGTGAATTTCTTTTTTACCTGTTCCAGGAGAATATCAAACCCATCCCTGGTATTTTGCCAGTAATATCCTGCATAAGGCCATCTCTCAGTAGCTTCGATGATTACTTTGGGAGCTCCGTACTTTTTCTTTAATGCCGCCATTAAGGCTTCACTTTCCGTAAGGTTTTTTGTGGTTATATAATATCCTGCAAGCGTATTTTCATTCTGATTTTCCACCAAAAATCCGATTTCGCTTTTCACATATTTCCTTTCCTTAGGATAATCCTGCAGAAAACTGATGTCCCCATATTGATAACGGTCAACTTGATACGTATTATAATAGGGGTAGCCGGTAGTCTGTTCAAGATCGGTCTGCCTGGTTGTATTTTTAATCGCAGCATCATTGGCTACTCCCACCTTCATTACTGCCAGATCTGTTTTTGACTGTGAACTGCATACATTAAATAACGTAAGTACGCCTATGGTTATTATTCTTTTCATATGATCTTTTATCCTTGCTGAATGAATGGTATCCTTGCAGAGAATCCTGTATATTTTTCCAACTTTTCAATAATATCAAATTCAGGGATGATTTCGTATGTTTTATCAAAGTCTGCAAGATCCATTTTTCTGTCTCCTTTTAAAATTCCTTTTTTAATGTATAAGCCAACACTTGCCTTCACTACTACTGTAGCAATCAATCCGTCAAATTTAAGATCCGGTTTATAGTAGAGGGTTTTCTGGGTACTGCTCTTCTGATCATAAATTAGATTATGTCCAAAAGTAGCGGTAGCCTTACCTGTTGCTTTTATTTTCCCTTCAGCATAAGCTTCAGCAATGATGACAACAAATTTTGCTTTTACCTCGATACCTGCATCCAATTCAATACCAATCTGGGTCTCCAGCTTTGCATCTGCTTTACCCGCATCTGAATTAGTATTAAAATTGATATGGGATTCACCTGAAATGGTTCCGAAAAACTTCAGGTCTATATACATATTTAAGGTGATCGGATGATCATCATCAGCCAGCCAGGCTCTTACTTCATCAAGGATCAGCTTGGCAGCAACGTTGGCCGTTCCGCCACTTACTACTCCTACTCCGGCCTGGATCAGCATATCGAGAAGATCTATCGTCATTTCAATCCCTACCACCGGGGAAGCTTTAAAATACAATTTAAGATCTGTCCCAATAGTAGGCAGTGCTTTCCTGTTCTTCTGGCCTCTTTGCAACATCCAGTCTGCTCCCAGACAGAAGTTAGGCGGCTTCATTTCTATTTTTAACGGCAGCTTACTGGTAAAGCTATTCTTTCTTATCTTACCTTTGGTTTGGTCAGTCACTCCTTTTGAAAACTCTTTCAGTGAGCTGAAGACTTTATACATCCATTTTATCTTCTCCTCGTATTTCAGGGTAGCATCAAAATGGCCATTATAACTATCGGCCCCTGTTCTGTCCCAATCCGCCTCCAGCGTTACTCCAAAATCGATCTCGGTCTGCTTCCATCTTTTTTCGGCCCCTATTTTACCGGCTTTGCTCTGCATTTCTTTATGTTTTGCCGCCGAAAGGTTCTGCCATTTAACACTGAGATCATTGCTCAGATTCAGGAAGAAATGAAATCCCCATTTGATATCGGGATAAGCTTTTATTAAGACGGTAGTTCTTTTCTTGCTGCTGTAAAATCTGCAGCTGTGGGCATGCAGATGGATTTTGTTCGGAGTATTGGCTTCCGGCCAGATGTATTGCAGCGGAAGTACATTAATCCTGGAAAGCTCGGAATAAACCGGATAATCAAATGATGGCGGAGCAAATTTTTTCTCTTTATCTCCTGCATCAATGGCCTGCCCCACATCCAGTACCCGGATCTCTTTTGTGTGGAGGTCATTATTTCTGAAACACGCCTTGGTATCATAGCCTGCCACTTCGATGGTTATATTCCTTTTCGTGGAAACTGAAGGGGCAATCGTTTCGTACACAATCGTATTGGCGTCGTGTGGGAAATAATCGAAATAGATATCTACTCTGCGATTATTTTTATATTCTTTTTCGTCCTTATATTTTATGTTATCCCGGCCCTGTTTATCATCTGTAGGATTTACCTCTCCTTTTCCGAGAGACTTTATCCTTTTGCTGTCCAGGCCTCCATCTGTAAAAAACTTTTTTACAATATCCGACCTTTTCTGTGAAAGGCCCTGGTTATACTGCATTTTTCCAATGACACAGGCGTATCCGTCCACTGTAATGGTGGAATGCTGGTGTTCCAATAAGAAGCGAAGAATATTATTCAGTTTTTTTTCTCCGTCTCCTTCTATAATTGCAGAATTAAATTCATAAAAAATAGTGGCATGAATGGTTTCCTTTGCTGCGATATTTCTAACCCCGACCCCGTTATCAAAAAGCATGACCGGTTTTTTAACCTCTTTGTCCTTATCAAAAATGATATCGCTGATCTGAATGGTCTCAAACTTACAGGGCTCATACCTTGCCAGGTTTTTATCGGGTGCATAGATCTTGGTAGGAACAACATTCTGAGGTTTTTGAGG
Organism: Chryseobacterium sp.; assembly: GCF_022869225.1. Taxonomy (NCBI): domain Bacteria; kingdom Pseudomonadati; phylum Bacteroidota; class Flavobacteriia; order Flavobacteriales; family Weeksellaceae; genus Chryseobacterium; species Chryseobacterium sp. The sequence continues at coordinate 934,003 of NZ_JALIHL010000001.1, forward strand.
GGCTTCCGCAACCAATTGGTTCTTCATCCTCAGAAATCTTGCGTGGATATCATCGTTATTCTCATCGACAATATATTTTCCGGTTTTAGGATCTTTAACTTTTACATATAATTCTTCGACCTCTTTTATATCCTTTATTGTTCCTTTCCACTGGGAAGTATTCTGGACTTTGACATTAATTTCACCGTTATTTACCTCTACATTCACCCATCTCCTCATCATAGGATCATCTTTCGCTCCTCTTCCTGTACGGATTCTTCTGTATATCTCAACAGTAAGGTCTTTCTTCCGTTCAGTCCTTCCGTTCCCAGGTAAAGATAAATGATATGTCCATAACTGAACTGAAATGTCTGCCTTACATCCTTCCCTCCTTCTGTAGTACTCCATCTTGAATCTATGATTTTCGGAGGACAGTGTCCAAAAATATACTTCCCTACTTTATTGACTTTATCCGGTTTTCCTCCCAAACTGGCTTCGATATAGTAGGAAAGAACTCCACATTCCTTTTTGGTAAATTTATAGCCATATACAAAGCCTGCAGGTCTTCTGAGCTGATTAATGACCTTTTGGCGTGAGGAGTCCTGCCTGATCCAGATCACTTCCTTTTTTTGGTCAGCATCCGGTGTATCAGGAAACCATTCCGAAACTTTAAACCATATATGTTTTCCGGGTTCCACCCCAATAAAATCACCCTGAGTGGCCACTACTTTTGCATTGTCCCGGCCTGTAGCGATCCCTATTTTTTTTATTCCCTTTGCCATACGGTAATTATTTAAGCATCCCCTGATGTATCATACATTATTTCTTTTTTGTACATTTCTTCAGCATCCACCAATGGATTGATCTGTTGCTGCACATCCGGGTCCGCATTTTTAAAATTCTGCTGACCGGCTTCGGTTCTCTGGCCATGATCTATGATCTCAATGCATGGAGTACCGGCTACAGCACAAACGGCTTTACTGTCTTCAAGGATGATAAATCCACCGTTGCTGAGCTGTACTTTATCATAAAAATTCTGCCATTCGGTAACCATAATCTTGCACGGCGGCGGCGGGCCTCCATTTTTGGTACAGTTGCCAAAAGTATTTTTCTCAAAGGTTGCCCCACCGATCTCCTTTGTGGTTACGATCAGCTTTTTGGAAGCACTCTTATCATTGGCATATTCTTTCTGATGGGTAAGCACCTTAAGCTTATCCGGAGCCTGTCCGAACTGACATTTGCACATAGCGCCCTGTACTACAATATGTTTTTCTGCCATGGTTAAAATTCTTTATTTGAAATTACAAGTCTGCTTAAATAGCCATTCCCAAATTCAAGACGTACAAAACCGGCATTCATCTTAAAAGTAACTACCGTAAGTGCATTTGAAGTATTTTCATCTGTATCAACCGTAGTTTGGTAGAGCTGCGCATCATACCTTGCAAATTTTGACTTACACTCAGTGGGTGAGCTTTCATTAAAAACCAAACCATATGGTAATCCGGAAACCATATCATTTCCATAATACTGTAAAGCATAATACTCTTCTCCGGCTGCCATATTCGCATAGATCATATTAAAATCATCAAAATCCCAGCTGGTATATTTTCCGTTTCTACATCCTTTACATTCCAATTCACTTGGCTGTACCTGTAAAGGTTTTGTAAAAGTCTCTGCCGTGGCCGGCAGGGGAATAAACTGCTTTTTACTGAATATACGTTGTAATTTCTCAGATGTTATTTTTTTCAGTGAGCTTCTTGCTTCAAAAGCGGCTACCTCAGCCTGTGCCTGTGCCGCTGCTGCTCCGGCCTCATCAGCTGCAGATACAGCTCCTGACACTGCATGGGCATCTGAAGATTCAGCTTCTTTATCTTTGAACAGAAAATCTTTGATTTCTTCTTCAACTTTGCCTGTTGATCTGGTCAGTTTCACATCTACATCTTTCCTTGACTCGCGGTCGGGAGTAACTTCTCCCAGGACAACCGTGACTTTTGTACTTTTCGCAGAGATTTTTTTCATGCTTACATTCCAAACTGCCCGCTGAATAAACTGCTTTGGCCGGGCTCCTTTTGTAAGAGCCAGATTCAGGTAAGGATTTTTATAATCTGCTTCATATCTTAATTGATAAAGATCCACGGTCGTTGAAAAATGATCATCTGCTGCTGCAGCTGCCTTTGGTTCGTCTTTTGTAAAATCGTTGCTGAAATTAAAAATAGAGCTTTGCAGCGTCTCAATATTTTTCGGGACTGTAAACTCTGTTTTTTGTCCAAAAGACAGGGTAAAGCATACGACAAAAAGTAATGTAAAAAGGGTATGATTTAATTTTATTTTCATTGTATTTTGTTTTTTATAATTCCGGTATAGCAGCTACCACTACTGATATTTTCTTTTCTTCCTCCAACATAATGCTGCATTCCAGATACATGGACTCCGGGCGTTGAGTTTCTCCGTTCAGGTAATATCTTATTCTGAAACTTCCCTTGTCATTTACCACGGGATGATCATCAATCATCAGTGAAAATGGGGAGTTGTTGATAAAATCATGTACCGTTCTTTCCTCATTTAATTTTCCTTCACCAGTTATGCATACCAGATCATATTCGTCTTTCAGGGGGTCAATCTCCAGTTTTATTTTATATTTGGGTTCCACAGGATTATTAAGGATAGGAAAGGTTTCAGTTCCTTCAGCCTGATAATGCTGGCCGAAGCTCTGATAGATCCCCAAAAATAAGGTTCTGATGAAATAATCATTTTTTAGATAGAGACTGATCGCATCAGGGTCAAATATTATTTTCTCAATTTTTCCACAATATCGATCTACTGTTTCACCATCAAATTCTTTATAGACCTCTTCTTTCACAGCGGGCCATCTTTCCTTAAAAACTGAAAGATTTTCAACGGCATTGAATTTCCCGTGCTCATCTACACTGATCTGTAGCGGATATAAGACTTTAGACGTTTTATAAGCCAATACATCTGCGATATCATTCACTTCTTCTTCATTTAAAAAGAGATTGGAGGTTCGGTCGATCTCAAAAAAATGCAGTTTTTTTTCTGTTTTCATCCAGCGAACTGAAGTTTCATATTTCAGCTCATTTTTACAGCTCCCCTTTTCAATATTGATGATAACTCCAAATCTGCAGAAAGAATTCGCGGGCTGGAATATCAGGCTGTTGCCTCTTCCGAATCTGACCAGTTTTTCAGTGTCAGCAATGGCCGTTCTTGGAACAAAAAGCTCCTGCTGCCCGGTGAGCTCTATCAGAATCATATCTTTTACTTCACAGTGGTTATTGTGAAATAACTTTAAGGTATCAGCATCCAGCCTGTAAAGCGCAGCAATGCTTTTTAAGGTTTCATTTTCCTGAATGATATGTTTATTAAATCTCTGCATACAAATGATCCGGCTTCAAAATTCTATATCTAATTGACTTCAGTTATTTATTGTTTTTTAATGAATTACCCTGTTTCTGTCGGATCTAGGGTCCATACCAATACCTTCTCTTCTTGCAGACCAGTGCAGGTATTTATTCCGAAGAAATCTCAGATCATCCTGTTCTTTAACTTCTTTCTGGTAAGCGTCATAGTGATGTTCCGGAATTTCTGCCCCTCCATAGGCATCACGCAGCTCCTTGAAACGTCTGAAGGAATAAGGCTTCCCTCCGCCCATCACATAAGGTCTGAGACGGTCTTTTATACCCAGTAAAAACTGGTCATTGGTAATGGAATACTTCTCATCAGTAAGTTTTTTTAAGGTAATGGGAAGATTTTTATCAATACTATACTCAGCCATAAAGTGCAAAGGAATATAGCTATAGGTTTTTAGCAGGTAACGTTCTCCCCGCAGTGCAAGGTAAAACCCCGGGGTAATGATAAGCTGATCTTTTTCATACCATCCTTCTGAAACCAGCTGTTCCTTCAAGGCAACTAATTTGGAACTGGTAGTCCATGATGTTTCCACTTCTTCCCATATTTCCGTTCCGTTTTCATACGCTCCGCCCACATCGCAGTGTACACCGGGAAACGTTTTTTCAGTTCCAATATGTACCTGGGTAAGGTCAAAGTTTTCCCTATGTTCATTTTCTGCGATAAAATGAATCACCGTCTGTGCTTTACCGATATCATTTAAGCTTAATTCCTCTACATCATTACTGAAGTTCGGAACCGGCGATAAATATTTTGAATAGGAAGAAACAGTATCATAGATTCCCAAGAATCTTACTTTCAACACATCAACGGTAATTCCGGCTTCTTCTAATTTCAATCCCAGATGTCCCCACTTAGGAAGTTCTTCCGAGCTGACACTTTTACCGTCGTCATCCGAATAGGAAGTGACGCTCATCCCTTCATTTGAGGCAGTATGGGTATTCGCTTTATATTTTGCTTTTCCTATTTCATGTACAAAGTTACGGGCGGCAGCGGCTCCGCGGCTAAAGCCGAATACATCAAAAGTAAGGACCGCAATCTTATCTGCTTTTTTTGAACTTTTAATGTTTTTCACTTTTTTTACGATCTCTTCACAGCCTTTTCTTACCTTTCCTCTGATTCCGGTTTCACCTGTTCCAAAAGCATATCCCAAGGTGGCATCTCCTTTAGAATCTTCAGTACCGATCCCTTCTATATAAATCCCGAAATTTTTATCGTAGTTATCCCACATCCGGGCTACATTACTCCAGTCATTATTGTAACTGTTGTTATCAGACGGTTTACCTCCATGTTTTTTATAAGCCTCATTATTTTCTTTTCTGGCTGTGGTATTGGTCTTGTTATTTAAAGTCCCGTCAAAAAAAATTCCAATCGTAATATCTAATACTTCCTCTTTGGATATAGAAGGTGTATAATCTCCAAATTGATTGTTGTGCATAGTTCTTCTTTTAAAATGGATTGGCAGAAATACATCACTCTATCTTACGGGATAACCTGATTTTTGCCTTCGTAATAGAAAGTTCTTCTTTTTCAGTCACTAAAGATAAAAATGCGTTGGTGTTATCTCCGTTAACTTTAATGGTAAAATCAATGTCTTCGTCTTTACCCAGTTTTTGAAATAATTCAAAGATTTCTTTCTCATCGAAAGAATCTACCCATACAGCATATCTGTTCTTGTTTTTATCTCTCCAGTAAAATCCACAGAATTTTGGAATAGCCCGGCTTTTGTAAGTATTGTCATCTAAACTCTTTGCAAAAAGGTTTTCCTGTTCTCCATTATAGTTGGTAAATCCGAAATCGATCCATACACCTCCTTCAGGAAGGATCACCACAGGTTTCCAGTGGTATTTTTCTCTGTACAGATCATAAGTATCTGCAGCCGGATATCCCTGTTCCTTAATCTTTTCACGAATTTCAGGTTTAAAAGTCTTGTATTCCGGATCATTCAGCATTCTGTCTGCAAATCCTTCTTTAAACATGTACTGAGCGTTATCATATGCTTTTTCCTTGGCAATAATGGTATCATGAGCCTGAAAGACACCTGCTTCTTTCTGATTTCCCGGACCTTTTACCCATAAAACGACCCTTCCTTTCGGGGCCAACCCTACAACAAAAGAACTGTACGTTGTACGTTTACGGGTATCCTGATCTACAAAACCCTCATCAAAAAGACTTTTTATTTTTTTCTGATCCAGCTCCCATTTTCCGGTGTAAAACTTTTTTTCCACTAAAGAATACCAGGTAAATTCCAGATGATGCGGAAGCTCCATTGTTTCGGTTTCCACACTCATGGTTCCGCCTTCATTTCCCCAGCCTGTATTTTGGGTTCCCCAAATACTATCAAAATTATAGGTAAAATCATCCGCTACAATAGCGCCCCTGTAAATTTCCATCGGATATTCCTGAGGTGCGGAAATGGTTCCCAGCCAGCTGTATTTTTCTTCCATTTTTTTCTTTTGACAATTCATTACCGAGAAACTCAATAAAACTAAAAGGATGAGCCCTTTTACATTACTTGTTCCCATGAGACATTATTTTTTTATTGCTTGCCAAAACAAGGTTTTCTTTTTGTGCCTCTACATTGATTTTCTTTGCAATTTTTTCCACCTTCTTCCCTACGTTCATCTGATAAGAGTCTTTGACCGTTATCAGGATATTGGTTGCTGTCTTAATAATTGCCATATCAGAAAAGTTTTGATTTTTCAGCGCTATTGAACTCTACAATTTTTCCGCTCTGCATGGTCATATTCTCAAGTTCGCTGAACATGGAAATTTCCCCTGCTATTTCGTTAGACGTTTCAGACTGTCTTTTGAATTCCTTCTCTACCATTTCTGTTCTGGTGTCCGAAGATTCTCTGATATCACCTGATGCCGTAAGTCTCATATCTTTTCCCGCCGTAGAAACAATATCTTCATTGGCTGAGCTTGTAATGCTTGCTCCTGCACTCACTGAGATTTCTTTTCCCGCAGTAATATTGATATTTTCTCCGGCATTTAAGGTGAAGTTTTTAGGCGCTTTCATACTGATATTGCCTTTACCATCCATATTATAGCTGTTGCCGCTTGGATCCAGAATCGTTACACTTCCCTCCTCATCATTCAATAAAATTCTGATGCCGCTTCTGGTTTGTATAGATTTCAAACGGTTGTTGATTCCTCCTCCCAGAGCGACTCCTCCATGGAACATTCCTCCCATTACGAAAGGTCTGTCCGGATGGCTGTGAACGAAATTTACCATGACCTGATCCCCGACTTCGGGAATGGCCACATAGCCCCTGTTTTGAGAAACCTGATCGGTTCCTCCGGCATCCGGGCTCATCATTCTGATAAAATGGGTGGTATCGCTGGTCTGCCAGTCGAACCTTACCTGTATTCTTCCCTGTCCTTCAGGATCAGTATTTGATATTACAGTTGCAGTCTGTGGTTCAGCTTTGGGAACGGTGAATTCCGGTTTTGGGAGGAATCCCGTATCTGCTGCAATTCCGATAAAACTTCCATGGTAATGGCCGATTGTATCAATCTCATGTTCAGCTTCCGTGATCATGATTCTTGTAAAATAAGAGGTTTCATTGGAATCAGGCTTGCGCATCTGCATATCCGCTACACAGCCCGGATGAAGAAAAGGAACCGTTGTATTTCCTGAAACAGAAAAAACATTCACGGCCTCACTTCCTGAAGCACTTTTCTGTGAATATTCAACATCAAGATGGGTAGATGCTCTGATCGGTGCAATCTGTAATGCCGGTGTTTTATAAATCGCATCGTTATGATCATATGCCGTTTTAGCCAAATCTCCTACATGTTTGATGGGAGTGGAGCCTGACGTCAGCTTTTCATGTTTATTACTGTTGTAACCGTAAAATTGCGGCTTGGTATGAACTGCTTTCAGCTCAACCTTGATATCATTGGCACTGCTTCCATACGTCAGTACAATAGGTTTATTCTGAGGTGGAAGTTTTCCGAAATGCAATACTTCACCATCATAGTAAAACTGTTCGCCGTATGCTTCTGCCATCCTCGCCAGATAATTGTAATGGGTTTCATCGTATTGGCTGCTGTAAATAATCTGGGAAAAATTATTCGCATCCACTCTGATATCAAAGCGTCCTTTATCGATTCCCTGTCTGATCACTTCATCAGCAATAATTCCCATATTGACAGGCTGAGCTCCTCCGAAACTCTGGATATGAGGGGCTCCGTCAAGAAGGATCGTAGGACTGTAGCCGCTGAGGACTATATTTCCAAGACTCATTTTCTCCTGGCTGAATCCTACTCCTGTAATGACTCCTACAAAAGTTCTTTCCGGGCTGTTGTCTATGTCTTTATATGAGATGATTGCCGTAAGACGTTTTCCAAGGAATTTATTAGCATCCTCTAATGCATGGGTTTGCCTCCCTCCCAATGTGTCATGGGCCAATATAAGGGTAAACTCATGGTGATGTCTTGTACTCTGCTTAAGCTTAAAATGTTTATAGTATTTGATAATTTTCCCTTCTATGACCAGAGAAAGCTTTACCAAACGGTTAATGCCGGTATGGTGGTTCTCAGAAACACCATCTGCATTCTGCGTCGGACGAAAAGACGCTGCGTTTGATTTTTCAGGTGTGTTCATATTTTGTAGTGATTTGTTTACGTTTTAAAAAATTATTCAAGAAAACGGGAATTTTTAAAAACAAACAAAATTCCCTTAGAATTTGGTTTTTATAACAGGTAAAAAAAGACCGTCTTATAAGGACAGTCTTTTGATATCTTAATACTGAAGACTTAGCTTAAAGGCCAAAGTCCTTCATAAGATGAATTTCCGTAAGTAATACTCTCTGCACTTACTACAAAGCTGATCAGCATATTGTTGCTGTCTAAAGCATCAAAGTCTACTTCATGCTGGATGACGTATCCATTTTCCCATTTCAAAGTGATCAATGTCCCTTCTTCATGAGACTTGTTGAAATTGATTTCTCCGCTTGTAGGCTTGTATTTACTGTTCAGTAAGCTCTCCAAAACATCAGACTTTTCTGTTGCTTCGATGGTTACTTTAATAAGAGCGTTTGACGGGTCTGATGCCACACGTCCTGAAACATCTGTAGATCTCGATACGCTGTAATTAAGCTTTAATAGCTTTTGACCTTCACCTCCATTGAATTTTAAGATTCCTCTTGAATTTCCTGCCATATTCTTAAATTTTAGCCTTAATAATTGTTCCCTCGTATAGGATTTATATAACAAAGATAGACTTCAAGTTCTAATTTAAAAAGTTTTTAGGCAACAGTTTCATAAATTGTAGTAGTTCTACGACTTTTTCTGATAAATATTTTCTTTTTATAACATTATTAAGAATGTAAATAATAATGCTTATATCCATAAGAAACAATCATAATCATTAGATTGACAGCCGCCATGATAAGTAAAACGGCGGTGTATTTTCTTTTCCTGTCAATGAAGCTCAGACCAAGTGTAAAAAAGAACAATAACAGGGTATATACGGCAGGATACATTTGAAAAGCTTCTGAAAACTTCCCTTCAAATACCAGCACAATGGCTCTTTGGGCACCACACCCAAGACATTCCACTCCCAGAAATTTTTTACTGGGACAGGTCAGCATAAAGTCTTCGATATTCATTTCTTAAGTAGTACCGCTTATTATTATTTATGAAGAGAGCTTCGCTCTGGTATATTGATGCGGAAAAAAACAGTCTTCTTTCATCTCAAATGATCCCTGAACAGCAATATAGGGATTTCTCAGAATTTCTCTTGCCACGAAGATCAGATCGGCGTCTCCATTTTGAAGAATTTCTTCTGCCTGCTCCACTCCGGTAATTAAACCTACGGCTCCTGTTTTAACAGCTGCCTCATTTTTAATCCGTGAAGAAAAAGGAACCTGGTACCCGTCAAAAACAGGAATCTTTGCTCCATGAATATTTCCTCCGCTGGATACATCTACCAGGTCAACAGCATGTTCTTTTAAAATTTTTGCTAGTGCTACACTGCTTTCTATATCCCATCCGTATTCGGCATATTCTGTCCCGGAAATCCTCACGAAAAGAGCTGTATTTTCATTCAGTTCTTCATTCACAGCATCCACAATTTCAATCAGAAATCTGATCCTGTTTTCAAAACTTCCGCCATATTCGTCGGTTCTTATGTTGGAAAGCGGTGACAGAAACTGATGTATAAGATATCCGTGGGCACCATGAATTTCAATAACATCAAACCCTGCTTTCACTGCTCTTCTTGCAGCTTCTTTAAAATTAAGGATCTGTTCCTTTATCTCAACAATACTTAATGCATGCGGAATTCTTTCTGACGGATGATAGGGTATAGAACTTGGAGCAATGGTTTCCCAGCCTTCTTCAACAGGGATCTGCAGATTATTCCATGTGGATCCTTTTCTTCCGGCATGTGCCAACTGAATGCCTATTTTGCTTTCTGAATTTCTATGTACAAACGCTACAATTTTCTGCAGGTTTTCGGCCTGATCATCATTCCAGATTCCCATACAGTGATTGGTAATTCTTCCTCTGGGCTCTACTCCCGTAGCTTCCACAACGATCAATCCTGTTCCTCCCTGGGATCTGCTTCCGTAATGGACAAAATGGAAATCATTAGCGATTCCGTTTTCACATGAATACATGCACATAGGAGACATTACCCATCGGTTTTTCAACTCTACATTCCTGAATTTTATTGGTGTATACAGCATTTTATCTTTAAAAAAAATTCAACTTAACTCCGGAAGAATAAATATTGCCCACTTCATTAAAAAGAACTAATTTTACCCCCCTTTTTTAGTCTACAATATATGAAAAAAGACATACAGATCAGTTACGAATATTTTAAAAATAGCAGTGAGCTGAGCGATATAGAAAATAAATTATTTGCCAGAGCCAAAGAAGCCCGCGAAAATGCTTACGCACCCTATTCTCAATTTTTAGTTGGATGCGCCGTATTGCTGGAAAATGGAGAGATCTATTCCGGCAATAACCAGGAGAACGCTGCTTATCCGTCGGGACTTTGCGCTGAAAGAACCACCCTTTTTTGGGTAGCCGCCAATTTTCCGGATGTAAAGATCAAAAAGATCTTTGTCGTAGGTGGTCCTAAGGAATTCCATGAGAGCAATCCGCCGATTCCTCCTTGTGGAGCCTGCCGGCAGAGTTTAATAGAATACGAAACCAAGCAAAACGAAAACATTGACCTTTATTTTTCAAGTATGAATGAGGAAGTGGTCAAGGTGCATGCTGTAAAGGATCTGTTGCCGTTTTATTTTGATTCGACATTCCTATAAGAAAACGGAGAGGCCAATCGGCAACATTGCAATTGGGCTGGTCAAATGCCCTACAATACATACTTAGCTATTGCTTTGATATTGAGGCGGTTTGTTTATCTTATGGGAATATTATGGATAATATTTAAATTAAAAACCTGTGGAAATTTCCACAGGTTTTATTTTTTTAATTTTCAGGTCCATATCTGTAGAGAAACCAGTATTATCTCTTGGGTTTCGGGGAAAATACAAGAGGTTATCTCTGTTTTTGAAATAACCTCTTGTATTTTTTTACTTCCATTATTCTTCTGACTCTACATCATCATCTTGATCATCTTCATACTGCTCCAGGTAATAGCTGAAACTAAAGTCTTCCACTTCATCTTCTGCATCTTCCAATGTGGTCAGAAGATCTTCAAAAATTTCAAGCTGATCTACCGTCATATTTACAAATTCAATATGGAGTGGCATTCCGAGGGCTCCGGTAATGGTATCAAAAAGGGCATCAAGATTATCCCCAAAATGTTCAGGAAGCTGAATTTTTTCCTTTAATTGGGCGTAAAAATCTTCATAATCGCCTATTTCTGTAAAATCTATATATACTGTTTTCATATTTCTTTATATTATAATTATTATAAATAATTTGTCATTGCGAGGAGCTGCGCGACGAAGCAATCTCAATAAGTATCCATTATATTCTGGATCTCATCCGCCAAATCTCTCCACTCAGGATTCATCATATTAATTAAATCTAATTTCTTTTGCCTTGAGCCCGCTTTTATCTGCTTTTCTCTAAATATAGCATCACCAATCTCTTGAAAAGCTTCCCAATAAACAAGTATATACAAATTATACCTTGATGTAAAACTTTGAGAATAATACTTTTCTTTATGCTGTTGAATACGTTTGGGCAGGTTTGAAGTAACTCCTGTATAAAGAGTTGTATGATTTTTATTGGTCATTATATAAATAAAACCTGCTTTCATCTGTTTATTACATTTTTAGAGATTGCTTCGTCGCTTCGCTCCTCGCAATGACTATTTACTGTTTTTCAAAACTTTTGTAATGGTTTTTGGTCAGGTAAACATCTCCATGGTCTGTGTAAATGATCCGGTCTGCATTTCTAGCGCCGCAATGGTAATTGACATCTGCTTCAAAATACTTTACGCCCTCCGGAAGCCGCCCTTCCCGGTTGCTGAACTTATCTCCACCAATGGCTTTTCCTGGAAGCACTTCACAAAGATTCCCTTTTGATGGATTCCACCCTTGTCTTCTGGCTTCATTTTTTGTGATATAATACTCCGGTAACCTGTGATTCTGTTTTACATAGGTAATAACTGTTTTTTCTCCTGTCAGCTGGTCAATGGAAACCTGTTCTGAAGCATTCTCAGTATTATAGCGGTTTTCCGTAGAGGCACTTCCATAACTTACCGTCTCTGTTTTCGCAGGCGTTGCTTCATCTTTTTTGTCTGCTATAAAATGATTATAAATATACATCACAGACATCCCGAAGAGAAGTCCCAGACACATAAAAAATACAGCTCTTATTTTACTGTTCATGGTAATAAGTATTAGGGTAACAATTTAGCCATGTAAGAATGTGTACATTATTGGTACACTGACACATTGATACATTGACATGGTATTTATTCATTTCTCCATTCTTCAGGAATATCACAGATAGGGATAGGTTCCATTTTATGTTTTGCGGCTTTATGCATTCTGTCGAAGATCAGGAAAACTTCCTTATCCCTGCCTTCGTAATCTTCAGCGGTTTTGGTTCCGTATTCTTTTTGAATTTTCTCCAATTCCGGATACGTGGCTCCGATCTGCTGCTCGTCTGTTCTGTCTGTATCCCAAAGCCCGTCCGTAGGAATAGCTTCCTGGATGCTTTTGATCAGGTTCAGTACTTTGGCAAGAGTATATACTTCAGTTTTATAAAGGTCTGCAATTGGAGAAACATCTACCCCGCCATCCCCGTATTTGGTATAAAATCCGATTCCGAAATCTTCCACTTTATTTCCTGTTCCACACACTAAAAGGCCGTTCAGCTGTCCATAATAGTATAGGGTAAGCATTCTTAAACGTGATCTTGTATTGGCAAAAGCCAATTTTTCGTTGGGATACAGATCATCCTTTACATCAAAAGTTTTGTAAAGCTCTTCAAATGCCGGAGTCAGATTGACAGACATCACTTCTACATTGGGAAATCTTGATTTCAGGTCATTCATATGCTCCCATGCGCGGTCTATCTGATCTGCTTTCTGACGGATCGGCATTTCGATCAGCAAGGTTTTCAGACCGGTCATTGCCGCCAGGGTAGAAACGACTCCGGAATCCACACCTCCGGAAACCCCTATTACATAACCATTTACTCTGGCCTTTGTTGCATAATCTTTTAACCAGCCTACGATATGGTCTATCACTTTTTGTGTCTGCATTGTTTATTTTTTTAGTCTATTCCAAATTCTTGCGGGTATTTTACAACACCTTTTACATTTTTTAATCCGTCTTTTATCAATTCTATGGCCATTCCGTTTTCTTTCGGAATCTCAAACGGAAAAGAAATTCCAAAATTACTGGTTTTTTCGTAACCAAACTTAGGATAATAGTTTTGGTGTCCAATGAGTATGGCAGAATGGTATCCCAATTCTTTTGCAACGGTGTGCCCAAAAGTAATCAGCGCACCTCCAATACCCATGTTTTGAAATTCAGGTTTTACAGAAACGGGAGCTAATGCTAAGGATTCATAGGACTCTGAACCATTCTCTATTGTAATTTTTGTGAACAGGATATGCCCGGCAATTCCGCCGTTTTCATCTTCTGCTACCAGTGACAGTTCCGGGATAAAAGTATCGGATCTTCTTAATTTTTCAACCAGAAAATGCTCCCGGTGATCACTGTGTTCCATATCCCTGAAAGCTTCTTCGGTAAGTTGGAAAACTTTTTGAAAATCTCTTTCCTCTTCTTTCCGTATGGTCAGCTTCATGTTAAATTAAATGTATTTTTCGCGTTTCAACTCATACCAGAAACAAATTCCATCCGGTTCTTCAAATTCGCTTGTTTTCTCGAAACCAAGCTTTCTTAAAATATGATTTGAAACATCATGCTCAGAGTGAGCGTACGCATAGATTGTATCTGCATTCAACTCATTAAATCCGTAATCAAGAGAAGCCATACCCGCTTCCACCGCATATCCTTTTCCCCAGGATTCTGGCAAAAAGCGATATCCCAGTTCTAATACATCTTGATAGCCGTTAACTTCTTTGGTCAATAACTTTAAGCCGCTCCATCCTACCACCTTTCCGCTCTCTTTTTCAACAACAGCAAGTCTTCCCACTCCATTGGTCTTATACTGTTCCTGAATCATTTTGATTACATTTTTTGACTCGTTGATATCCGTCAGGACCGGTACTCCAATATATTTCATTACTTCGGGATCAGAATCCATGAGAAACATGCGTTCGTAATCAGTATCTTCAAGTTTTCTTAAAATAAGTCTTTTCGTTTCCAGTATCATCGTATTCGTTTATTTCTCAGTTCCAAAAATGGTAGTATCTGTTTTCACTCCTTTTTTAATATCCGTTTCCTTCATATTGTTTCCTCCTACATTGACCGTTTGCAGGCCAGGATTTCCAGAGACATCCAGTTGTTGGAGCTTATTATGTTCAAGGTTTAATTTCCTTAGGTTTTTAAGTGGAGTAAGATCAATGGTTTTTAACTGATTTAAAGATAATGTTAATTGATCTATTTTCGGAGTTCCTTTCAATGAAATTGTTTCCAAAAGATTACGATCGAGATACAATGCCGTCAGATTTTTAAGATTTTCCCCTTTGAACGATGAAATTTTACATCCCGTGCAGGAAAACAGCTCCAGCTTATCCAGGTTGCTTACCGTGATCCCGGAAATGGCGTTATCATCCAATACAACCATTTTCACGTCTTTGAAAAGATTCAGGTCTTCCGTTGAAGTAATGCCTTTTTGAACTAAAAATAAATTGGTGATCGTTCCTATTTCGGTCTGCTCCAGTATTCCATTCTTATTCAGATCAAAGTTTTCGAGCACTGCTTTTTCAAAGTTTTTATCTTTAAATTCAAGCTTTTGACTATAAAAAAAAGAAAGTCCCGAAATAAGGCAAAGCGCTGTAAATATTTTAATTTTCATCATTAATTGTCTTTTTAATCCTTATTTTTGTACCCTTAAATTTCATGTAAAAATAATGAAGATTTTTAGAATTATTGCGCTTTCTTCTGTTTTAGTGACAGGACTGAGTTCCTGCAAAAAAGAACCGGAAAATCCATGGAAGGTCGAATTAAAGAAGACCGCTGAAAAAATTGAAATGACGGATATTTCCAAAGAATTTTATAATCAGGGAATTCCGTTGGATCAATTTAAAGCTAAATTTCCTTGGTTCCAGGGAAGTGTATCTGACGCAGATTATGAAAAAAGAAGAGCTGACGCAGAGGAAATGAAGATCTACAAAGAAGCCATTGGAAAAATTGATGAAGCAAAACTTCAGAAAGAGCTTCAGGATTTATTTTCCCATATCAATTATCATTTCCCACAATTCAAGAATCCTAAGGTATACCTCTTCTCATCGGCATTACAGATGGCCCAGGATCCTATTTTTTATGATGAAAAGCAGAATTTCCTTTTTATTGACGTTACAGGGTTCATGGGAGACGGCAATGCTCATTATAAAGGATTGGAACTTTATTTCCAGAAGTCGATGAATCCTCAGAATATGGTTCCGAAAGTTTCCCAGATTTTCGCTGAAAATATTGTTACGGAATCTCCTGACCACCAGAAATTTATTGATCAGATCATACTGAATGGTAAAGTAATGATTCTACAGGATGCTTTCTTACCGGATTTTCCTGATTATCTTAAAATGAACTATACCCAGAAACAATATGAATGGGCTAAAGTAAACGAAGCGAATATCTGGAACTACTTTGTGGAAAGTAACCTGATCTTTGGAGATGATCCTAGATTGGGTGAGCGTTTTATTGCTCCGGGGCCTTTCTCCAAATTTTATACAGAGATTGACAATGAGTCTTCACCACAAATCGGGATTTTTACGGGATGGCAGATCTGTAAAGCTTATCTTAGGGAGAAGCCGGAAACCAAACTGACAGACTTCCTGAAAATGGATGCGACAACCATATTCAATCAATCCGGTTATCAACCGAAACTTAAATAATAAAAATCAGAATTTAGAAAAAATAGAGAAATGAGAAAGACTCAGATTACAATAGATGTAGAACTGGACGAAAACCACATCCCTGAAAATATAACGTGGAACGCACAGGATGGAGGTATTGAAAAACAAGAGACAAAAGCAACGATGATCTCGGTATGGGATGACAAAACAATGGAAGCTTTACGAATCGATCTTTGGACGAAAGAAATGCCTGTAGACCAGATGAAGATGTTTATCCACCAGATCATGATCTCTTTAGGAAATACCTACCACAGAGCAACCGGTGAAGAGGATGTAGCACAATGGATGGAAGAAATTGCAGAAGAGTTTGCTGTAAAATCAGCTATAAAATAAAAATGTAACCTAATCAGTCTAACCGTGCCCCTATATTATAAAAACAATGGTAAATTAGTACACTGTTAGATTGATAAATTATAAAATATTATGAATTTTAATACAAAAGTAATTCACGGAGGGCAGCATCATGAGTCTGCAACAGGGTCTGTCAATGTACCTGTATTTTTAACCTCTACCTTTGCGCAGAAAAGCCCGGGAGTGCATTCCGGATATGAATATTCAAGAGCAGCCAACCCTACAAGACAGGCATTGGAAGATTCTTTGGCAAGCATTGAAAACGGAGCGAGAGGTCTGGCTTTCGGTTCCGGTCTTGCTGCGATCGACTGTGTTTTGAAGTTACTAAATCCTGGTGATGAAGTTATTGCTGTAGATGACCTTTATGGGGGTACTTACAGAATGTTTACCAGACTTTTTGAAAAATATCAGTTGAAATTTACATTCGTGAATTTTGATGATGTTTCTAAAATTGCGGATGTCATTACTGATAACACAAAATTGATTTGGGTGGAAACGCCAACAAATCCATTAATGAAACTGGTAGATATCAAAGCGGTAGTAGACATTGCCAAAGGGAAAGATATTTTAGTGGCGGTAGACAATACTTTTGCGACTCCTTACATCCAGCGACCTATTGATCTGGGAGCTGATATTGTGATGCACTCTGCAACAAAATATTTAGGCGGACATTCTGATGTAATTGCCGGGGCCCTTATTGCCAAAGATGCTGAATTAGGAGAAAAACTTCACTTTATTCAGTTTGCGAGCGGTGGTATTTTAGGTCCGCACGATTCTTATCTTGTATTGAGAGGGATCAAAACCTTAGCGTTAAGAATGCAGAGACATTCTGACAACGGTCTGGCTGTAGCAAAATATCTTGAAACTCATCCTGCGGTGGATAAAGTGATTTATCCGGGGCTGGAATCTCACCCGCAATATGACCTGGCAAAATCTCAAATGAAAGAATCGGGAGGAATGGTTTCATTCACTTTCAAATCCGGAAAAAAAGAAGATGCCATCAAATTCCTAGAGAAAGTAAGAGTATTCACATTAGCTGAATCTTTGGGAGGTGTAGAATCTTTAGCGAACCACCCTGCTTTAATGACTCACGCTTCTATTCCAGCAGAAAAACGTGCTGAATTAGGAATTACGGATGACCTAGTTCGTCTAAGCGTTGGTATTGAAGATGCTGAAGACCTTATTGCAGATTTAGAGAAAGCTTTTTCTTAAAATAAATAATAATGAGAAGGAGTATTTTGATGTAAGCTCCTTCTCATTATACTATGATCACCTACTACATATGAAAAACACACGAAAAGCTCTTATTCATGATCTGCCCCAATTGGCCAAGTTATTTGACCAATACAGAGTTTTCTATCATAAAGAATCGGATATTCTTTCCGCAGAAAACTTTCTCCGGGAAAGAATAGAAAATAAAGATTCTGAAATCTTTGTTGCAGAAAAGAATGGTGAGTTGACAGGTTTTGTACAGCTATACCCTATATTCTCCTCGACAAGAATGCAGCGCTATTGGCTGCTGAATGACTTATTTGTCAATGAAAATCACAGAGGAAAAGGACATTCTAAAGACCTGATCGAAGAGGCTAAAGAGGTATGCAGGTCATCAAATGCCTGTGGAATCTTACTTGAAACCGGTAAAAGCAATGATATCGGAAATCAGTTGTATCCATCCTGCGGCTTTCAACTTTATGACTCGGTGAATTTTTACGAGTGGACAAATTCATAGGTACGATGCCGTTTCCTAACTTAAAACCCGCATCACAGACTCATCATTTCATAATCAATAACACATAATACTATGACCGATTTTCAAAAATACATTCAAAGATATTTAGACCAAATTCCTTCTGGAGACTGGCTGGCTGAATTAAAAATATCAGCAGAAAAAACAATAGGTATCTACTCCAATCTTACTGAAGAACAGTCTAAATTTGCTTATGCTGAAGGAAAATGGACTTTAAAAGGGCTGCTTTTGCATCTATCCGATACTGAAAGAGTTTTTCAATACAGAATGTTAGCATTTGCAAGAGGTGATAAAAACAACCTGCCGGGATTTGATGAAAATCAATATGCCAACCATTCTTTTGCTGATGAAAGAACAGTGGAGTCTTTACTGGAAGAATATAAACTGGTAAGAAAATCATCCCAGATTCTTCTGGAAACTCTTACCCCTTCTGCTTTACAGAATACAGGAATCGCCAACGGCAATGAAGTTTCAGTAGAAACCATCGGAAAACTGATCATAGGACACAATTATCACCATCTCCATATTATAGAAGAAAGATATTTATCTAAACTGGGATGGATGTAAGAAAAACTAAAGAATACCCCGAATATGATAAATAAAATTATTTAATTCCATATCTCGCTGATTCTATTTTGATAAGTTTGGGCTAAATCCAACAGAACTTTTATTTTTTTGTTAAATGGGCTAAAGCCTATTTCTATGAATACAATATCATTTTCACCAACAGCCCTGGCGGTATCAATATGATCATCCGAAGCTGAATTTAATATACATCAATAGGAACGGGCTTTAGCCCGTTTTTCTAATTAAAAATCCTTCCACTGGCTTTAGCCGAAACCTGAAAATCTTCAAAATACGATATCATTTACACCGTATTTTTTTGCCTAAATTTCATAGATTCTCTACCTTTATCAACTGGTTTGAAATCAATACAACTATGGAACCTATTATCGAAATATTAAAATCCGGCGGAACGATTCTTTACCCTACAGATACGATCTGGGGAATTGGCTGTGATGCCACCAATATAGAGGCTGTCAATAAAATTTTTGACATTAAGAAGCGTGAAAAAAACAAATCTATGATTATTCTGGTAGAGTCCGAGAAAAGGCTTCAGGATCTCGTGGATGTTCCGGAAATGGCCTGGGAAATCATTGATCTTAGCGAAAAGCCGGTAACGATTGTATATGAAAATCCACGCGGTTTACCCAAAGAATTACTTGCAGAAGACGGAAGCATTGGAATCAGGCTTGTCAAAAATGATTTTTGTAAAAAGCTGATTACAAAACTGAATAAACCTTTGGTCTCTACCTCTGCCAACTTTAGCGGAGAAAAAAGCCCTCTTAAATTTTCAGATATTTCAGATGAGATCATTCATCTTGTAGATTATGCTGTAAAAGAGGATAGAGAAAAAGTTTCCAAATATTCAGGATCTTCGGTTATTAAAATATGGAGCGACAACAGGATTAAAATTCTCAGAGAATAAAAATCCTGCATTTATCTGTCTTATTTTAGAGTCTTGTCTGTTCATATCGACAGGATTTCTTTTTTTAGTTTTATCTTTGCAAAACCTCAACTCATAAAAATATAGTATGGACCATAAAGATTTTGCTCTGGAGTGGATTAATGCCTGGAATTCTCATGATTTGGAAGATATCCTTTCCCATTATTCTGATGATATTAAAATCACTACTCCGATGATTGCCATGGCTACGGGAGGAAAGGAAAGCTCACTACAGGGAAAAGAGGCTGTCCGCCAGTATTGGAGAAAAGCATTGGATAAATTTCCTGATCTTCATTTTGAGCTGATACAATCTACTGCAGGAGTTGACTCTGTTGCTTTATTGTACAAATCTATTATGGACAAACATGCTGTTGAAGTAATGTTTTTTAATGAAGAAGGAAAAATTAATAAAATGTATGCTCATTATGATTAATGAGTACCATGACCAGAACTTGACGCTATTGACTAACGATGAAAATTAATCTTAACCAAAATAAAAATTTAAAACTTTTCAAAATAATCTCTGAGGCTGCAGAAAGGAATAACCAATCTGTATACATTGTCGGTGGTTATGTCCGTGATCTTTTAATGAAAAGAAAAGCATCTACGGATATAGATTTTGTCACCGAACAAAGCGGTATTGAGCTTGCTCAGAATGTAGCCCGGGATATTGATCCTAAACTCAAGGTTTCTGTTTTTAAAACCTATGGCACTGCGATGATCAAATATAAGGATCTTGAACTTGAATTTGTAGGGGCAAGAAAAGAAAGCTATACAGAAAAGAGCCGTAAACCGGAAGTTGAAGGAGGAACACTGGAAGATGACCAGAAAAGAAGAGATTTTACGATCAATGCGATGGCGATTTCTCTCAATAAAGATAATTTCGGAGAACTGATCGATCCTTTCAACGGGATTGAGGACCTTGAAAAAGGGATCTTAAGAACTCCGCTGGAACCTGCCCAAACATATTCTGATGATCCATTGAGAATGATGAGAGCTTTGAGGTTTGCTTCTACTTTAAACTTTACCATCGAAGAAAACTCTTTGGAAGCTATTAAACAGGAAGCCCAAAGAATAGACATTGTCTCTATGGAAAGGATCATGGTTGAATTTAATAAAATCATGATGTCCGAAAAGCCATCTGTGGGATTAAGACTGATGGAACAAACCGGTCTTTTAAAACTGATCATCCCTGAGCTGATCGAATTAAAAGGTGTGGAAGAAGTGGAAGGGCAAACCCATAAAGACAACTTTTACCATACACTGGAAGTGGTGGACAACATTTCTGAAAATACAGACAATCTTTGGCTGCGTTGGTCTGCCCTGCTTCATGATATAGGAAAAGCTCCTACTAAAAAATTTGTAGAAGGGACGGGATGGACCTTTCACGGGCATGAATTTTTAGGTTCAAAAATGGTGAAAACACTTTTTCAGAGATTGAAATTGCCATTGGGCAGCGATATGAAATATGTTCAGAAAATGGTAAAGCTTTCTTCGCGGCCGATCGCACTGATCACTGATGATGCTTCTGATTCTGCACTCAGAAGACTGCTGTTTGATGCCGGCGAGAATCTTGAAGATCTTTTTACGCTCTGCAAGGCGGATATTACCACTAAAAACTCTAAAAAGCAGGAGAAATTTAAGAAGAATTTCGAATATGTGGCGGTTAAGATCAAGGAAGTGGAAGAAAAAGACCAGGTAAGAAATTTCCAGCCACCCATTACAGGGGAAGAAATTATGGAGATGTTCAAGCTTAAACCTGGCCGTGAAATCGGTATTTTAAAAGAAAAGGTAAAAGAAGCGATCCTTGAAGGTGAAATTCCCAACGAAAAGGAAGAAGCAACAAAATTTGTAATTGCCGAGGCAGAAAAATTGGGATTAACAATATAAGCCCATCTTATTAGAAAATATACCCCGGCTGGATGATCATCCAGCCGGGGTTTTTTATGAGTACAATATCAGGGAACAAAGCCGGCCGGTTCTTTCGAACCGGCCGGAAAAAAACACAAATGATGAAAAAATAAAAAATTATAAGGTATACGCCGAAGCGTAATTTTTAGTTTTTATAGAATCCATTCGTTCCGATCCCTGTAGTAAAGGTTTTCAATAAAGTTCCATTGCTTGCGGTATAAACATTTACTTTGCTGTCAGCTGTAAAGCTTGCATCAGAAGCGAAAATCTTCCCGTCAATAACATCAAAACCATATACATTACCTGTTGCAGTCAGGATAGGGGCAGCTGGAACTGTAGTAGAGCCAATAGTCATTCCATAGACTTTATTCGTATCCGTAATAAAATAGAATTTATTATCATCTGCTCTCAGCTTCTGAACATTCGGAATTGCAGTAAGAGTGGTCGCTGCATAGGTTCCGTCAGCAGTATTAATCTTATAAATGACTGAATTGGCAGCCCCGGAAACCAATACATAGGCACTTCCTTTATAGGAGATAAGATCTTTGATAATTCCACTGTTTGGAAGATTGACAGTTTGGCTTACTGCATTCGTTGATGGATTCACCACAGTAACAGTATATCCTGTTGCAATTGGATTCCAGTTCGCATCATATCCCACTCCATCAGTCTGGACTACGATTTTCCCTTCAGCTTCCACTACTTTTTCAGCAGCATTGGTAAAATCAATACTCTTTACAAAAGAATTATCTGCAGTATTGTAGATATTAAGTTTTTTCTTGTTAGTGGTAAAATTCGTGTTCGTTACATAATATTGGTTTCCGGAAAAAGCAATATATCTAGCTCCATCAATATTAGCCGTTACAGTCGCCTGTTTTTTGAATGTATATCGGTTAACGATGTCAATTTTATTAGGAGAATTGGAAACCAGATAAGCACGGTCGCCACTGAAACCTATACTTTGAAGAACTTTTCCAAGAGGTTCATTATTATTATTCCCTCCATAAATTTTATTGTAAACGTTCCCCAGGTTATTACTTACAAAAGAAACCTCAGCAGTTGTTGTTGTAAATCCGCCTTCATTGGCAATAAGCACTCCGGCTTCATACGTAATGGGCTGTTCAATATTTTCGCTATCACTGCTGCATGAAAGGGTAAAAACTAGCATGGAAGCAAATGCAAAAGATAAAATTTTTCTGATATTCATATATAATTAATTTATTTTAAAAATTGATATTGAGACTTACCCTGTAATTTCGTTGAGGCAGTGGATAAGAAAGCATCGTGTAATAGGTTTCGTTTACAATATTATTCACTTTAAAGCCTACCGTATAATTTTTAAGAAATGTTGCATTGACGCCTGCATTCATCACAAAGTAAGGATCCAGGGCTTCACTTCTTTTTTCATTAGAATCGGTATAGGTAAGTCCGTTAAACATCCCCTGTACGTATATTTTCACAAAATCATACTGATAATCAATGCTTCCGGTAAGTTTATGAAGAGGAACATACATCAGCTGTTTCTGAGTGTCAAGATCTGTAGATTTCGTATAGGAATATCCCAAGTTGGTTTTCAAAATATGTTTTCCCAGCTTTTTTTCAAATTCCAGTTGCGATTCCAGTCCGTAAGATTCTACCCTGCTGGTATTGAAAGCGGCATAGTATCCGGAAGCAGCCGGAAGCCATCTGATCATATCCCGGATATTCATATAATAAGGAGCTATGGAAAGCTTAACATCTCCCAGCTTAAACAGGTTTCTAAGTTCAAACTGGTAGGATGTTTCCGGTTTTAGGTTCAAATTCCCTCCGGGAGACCAATACAGATCATTAAATGATGGGGCTCTGAAATTTCTTGACACATTTATTCCCAGATCATACCATTTTGCGGCATTCCATTTTCCTGAAAAAGAAAACAGGACAGGCGAACTGATATCCTCTACGAAGTCTTTCTTGATTCCGGCTTCAAAACGTAAATCTTTGGTGGCAAAATAACGGAGCAACCCGGCAATGGATCCTGCATTTCTGCTGATACGGCCGATTCTGGAGGTTCCTTCCCCGTTTCCTTTATTGACCTGAAATTCTCCGATAATATTGATATTCCACTTTGAGTTGAGGAAATAATTGAAATCATTTTTCAAAATATAATTCTTCCCTGCTCCACCGCTGGTCTCGGGGCCGTCAATATTGTCAAAATACTGAAAGTTCTCTTCTGTATAAGCCGCCCTGAATGAATTGCTGAAACGGAGTTTATTCCAATCCCAGGAGATCAGGCTTCGGATATTTTGGGTATGATATTTTGTCTTCTCTTCCAGGTTTCCAAAATGAACGGGATAATGCTGTCTGCCGTTAAAAATCTCCGATATCCATGAGATCTGGTGGTGAGGAGCAATTTTATAAGCCGCGGCGATGTTGACATCCGTATTATAATACTGTCCGTTATCATTGGTATAGCTTTTCCCTCCATTTTCCTGTACTTTATAATCATTCCGGCTTATGGAATGATTACCGGAAACTTTAAAACTGAACTTATCATTGCTGTAAGCCCCTTTAACAAAATTATTGTAGGTATTAAAGGAAGCCAGTTCTGAGAATAAAGAGGCATGAAATCCCCTATTAAAATCAAGATTATTGTTCAGGTGAATACTTCCGCCGATAGCTCCGCTTCCATAGATCACGCTTCCGCCGCCTGCTTTTATTCCGATTTGGTCATATCCGAACAAAGCAATATTGTTGATATCTCCCTGTCCTAAAAAACTGGAGTTGATATTGATTCCATTCCATACAAAAGCAGTCTGCTGTGCGGTAGTTCCCCTAAAAGAGGGTGAAGAAACTGCTCCACGGCCATTTTCTTTGATATACACTGGCGATTGAAACCTCAGCAGTTCGGAAAGGTTGGTAGAATTTTTTTCAGCGTCTTCATTGGTAATGGAAGTTACATGATGAAAAAGCTTCACTTTATTCATCTGGCTGTCAAATAGATAAACAGTATCTATTGCTTTCTCCTGTCCAAAAAGAAAACAACCGTAAGATGAAAAAAACAGTACTAAAGATCTTTTTATATCCATACTATTTTACTTTTCCTCCGAAAGCAATATATTTTGATTATTATCCTGGCAGGTCTCCTGACTTTCGCTTTCTGCACCTTCCCGTTTTTTTACAGTGGTTTTTTACAGAATCTTGACATGCGATTTACAGTTGCGGGGACAGTCCGGGAGTTACACCCGATTCCCTTTTCATTCCAATATGTTGGAAACCAAAATTTTTGCAAATATAGCTTTTTAAATGCATTGGACAAAAAAGTGGTTTTAGAGACCTGTAATCCGTTTTTTTATCTCTCTTGCAGAATCCTCCTGATAATGTAAAATAAAAAGCTGCCTTCACTATCTGAGGCAGCCCTATATTGTATAAAGGTATTGTTATATTATTTACCGATAACTTCTGTGATTGGATTTCCAACATTTCCGCTTGGAAACTGAATTTTCAGTAAAGAAGAAACCGTAGGTGCAATATCGGTCATATGGTAAGCCTTATTGCTTTCTCCATGCTGAATTCCCCAACCCATAAAGATCAATGGAATATGTGAATCATAAGAATTCCATACACTGTGTGTAGTTCCGGTTTTAGAATATGGCGGAAGCATAGAATCGTGAGAAATCAATTGGATATCCCCACTTCTCTGTCTGTTGATCCCGTTGATAATTCTCTGCTTGATGGGCTCCGGAATGCTGGATTCCTGAACTCTGTCTACAGAAACAGCATACAAAACCGTAGGGTCTTTTTCAAGTTCTTTCACGGTGAAGTTTCTTACATCATCCAGTTCAAGTTTGCTGTCTGCCAATACTTTTCTGTCAAAGTAAACCTGATAGTTATCAATAGCATTGACCAGTTTATCTGCTCCGAATTTATCTTTCAGCTTTTGGTTAAGATTCTTTTCCATTCCTTCTCCAAAGAAACCTGTCGGAAGATTGTGCTCTTTAAGGAATCCTACAGAATGGGCTCCGCCGTGGTCAGCAGAAAGGAAAACAGTATACTGTCCTTTTCCTACTTTGGAATCCAGATAGCTGAAAAACTGTGCTAAATCCTGGTCTAGTCTGATATAAACATCTTCAACCTCAATAGAGTTAGGCCCGTATTTATGCCCTGCATAATCGGTAGATGCTAAATTGATCGCTAAAAAGTCTGTGATATTATCTCCTCCTAGCTGCTCTCCCTCTACAGAAGCTTCAGCTAATTTTAAGGTCAGTGTATTTCCGAAAGGCGTATAACGGATATTATCTTTCTTTTCCTGATAGTCCTTTGCTAAGCTGGTATAAGGGAATGTAGGGGTTTTTGCACTTCCCAGTAATCCTTCCCATGCAGAATTGTCTGGTGAACTTTCCGTATACTGGTTGATCGGAAGCAGGGTATTCCAGCCATTAGCCACTAGCTTTTCCGGTAAATTCTGAGAGTTGAATGACCTGATCCACTGAGGAAGTTCCTTCATATACCATGTACTCGTAATAAAATTTCCGGTACTGTCGTCAAACCAGAAAGCTCCGTTGGGTGTATGGCCCGCAGGAAGAATAGAGGCACGGTCTTTCAGGGAAACACCGATTACTTTTCCCTGGAAATTGGTTGCTAATCTTAACTCATCGGTAACTGTTGTAGACCAAAGGTTTTTAGGAGAATGGCTCCCGATTTTTGTATTTGTTGTACCTACCGGCTGAACGCTTTCATCCGCAGTACAATATACTCCTTTCCCTGTTTCCTTATCTGTCCAGTCATTTCCCGCAATTCCGTGGATCGCAGGTACAGATCCTGTATAGATAGATGTATGGCCCAGCGCCGTAATGGTAGGAACATAAGGAATATGTACATTATTTAAAGAATATCCTGTATTCAGTAACCTTTTGAAACCATCATTTCCAAACTTGTTGTAAAAACGGTATAAATAATCCCAACGCATTTGGTCCACTACCAAACCTACTACTAATTTGGGTCTTTCCAGTTGGGTATTTCTGTTCTTCTGTGCATTGATTGTAACTACGGACAAGAAAGTAGCGGCCGCAATTGAAATTTTCCTAAGCATCCAAGTAAATTTTTATTGACCACAAATTTAAGCGTTTTGAAAGTTTTGGCGTATGAAATTTTATTCAAATTTAAAAATAAACGTGTTTTTATTACGTACAATATATTTTACGGCTATTATTTTAGAAAAAACAGAACATTTTTTCATTACTTTTGCCCCCGTTAAAAACTCAGTAATCATGGAAACAAATTTACTTTTATCCCGATTCTGGACAAGAATCTGGGCTTTATTAATCGACAGTATTATTCTGGGAATTTTTGGGTTTATCCTGACAGCTTTATTCAAAAACTTTTTTATTTCGTTGGGCAGTGAAGGAAAACTGATCGGATGGTTTATTGCACTCGCTTATTTTTCTCTTTTAAATTCTACCCTTAATAAAGGGCAGACCATAGGAAAAAAAATGATGAATATTCAGGTCGTTGATTGTACAGGTCAATTCATATCCCTGAAAACTTCTTTTATCAGGGCTTTGATATTTACAGCGCCATTTTTTCTTAATGGATATAAAATCCCCGGACTAACACCTTTCTCAGTACTGACAATCATCCAGTCTATTCTGATCATGACATTAGGTATCGGAATCATCGTATTTTATATTGCCAATAAAGAAACCAGGCAATCGGTTCATGACCTTGTCGCCGGAACCTATGTGGTTCAGAATTACAGAAACAGCATGGCTAAACTGATGCTTCCAATAAATAAACGGTCATTTTATATTACCGGGGGACTTATTGTCATCATCATCTGTACATCAGTTTACAATTTTACCACTAATTCCACTGCCAAAAAACTGATTCCTTTATATGAAAACATCATGAAACAGGAAGAAATTGCCAACGCCAGTATTACAGTAAATACCCTTCCATTAAATAATAATACGCAGGTTTATACTATTGTGATTCAATTCAAGAATAATATAGCCAATATGAAAGACCCTGAATACATCATCCATAATAAAGAGGTGAAACAGGCTGTAAAAAAATTTATCGACAGCCAGGTTTATGAAAAGGATACGGATATCTTAAACATAACATTAACCTCAGGCTATGATATCGGGATTTCCAAAAGCAACTATTGGATTGATACTTACAAACCCCTATTCAAATGGAGAGAACTCTATCAGTTCTAATGTCTTGAAAATGATAAAGATTATTTAAAACGCATCATATGATGCGTTTTTTTATTGAACAGGGCCAGGTGCAAAATTTTAATTACTTTTGATCAACATTCAATAGATTAACAGTTCCGCTATGATTTTAGGAGTATACTGGTATTTTAAATTTCCTGAAAATTTATACCAATTCAAATTTTTCAAGTTTTTTGGAGGATATGGCGGGCATGCCGATAATGGGGCTGAACTGGGAACAAGGGTTCAGGTGGATAATGTGGAAGGCTTCATCCAAAAGCTGGAAGATCTAAAAGTACAATTTCCCAGAACATATCTTTTTATTAGTGTTAATGATCATCAATTAGTCATTGCAACAGGAGATCGCCAGCTTTTCGATTATCATTTTCAACTGGCTGCCGGCATAGAAGAGCTGCTTCTTCAGGAAAATGCAGTACGGTTAGATGATAAAATTCCTTTTAAAACAAAATTCAGTAAAAACTATCATCCCGAAAAAGAGAAATTTGAAACGATAGAGCATCGGTTTATCCAGATGGTGGGATCAGATTTCAAACAAAACAATGCCGAAAATTTCTCGATCAGAATTGACTGCAACCTGCCTTTAGTCTATAAAAAAGATTTCATCAATGACTTAATTCCAATATGCAACGAAGAAAACCTTCATGTGTTTTATTACAACGATTATGATTTTAATAGTCAGTGTAACCTAATGCTTTTTTTTACTAATGGCAGACAATACAAGAATCACATTCAATCTGTCAATATCAATTCGTTCGGAAGCAAAGTAAGAGATCTTTCCCAAAAATATCCGCTTCATTTTGGTCATTTTGGAGGTATGAAATATTATCCTCTTAACGGGCCTCATATTGAGCTTATGATAGATGAAAACCATATATTACATAAAAAATAAATCCCATTTAACTCAACATTATGATCAAATTTAAATATGTCATTCTGTATGTGGAAGATGTAGAAAGATCGATGAATTTCTATAAAAATACATTTGATACCGAAATAAAATTCATCACTCCGGAAAAAGATTACGGAGAACTGATGACAGGAGAAACCACCATTTCCTTTGCCTCTGTAGACTTAGCCAGCTCAAATATAAAAGAGGGCTTTATTATTTCTAAAACAGAAAACAAGCCTTTCGGGATAGAACTGGGTTTCGTAACTGACCAGGTGGAAGCACTCATTGAAAAAGCTGTTCAAAACGGTGCTGTCCTGTATGAAAATATTGCCGTAAAACCTTGGGGACAGAAAACAGCCTACATCAAAGATCCTGATAATTATTTAGTAGAAATCTGTACTGAGATGCAGTAAACTTAATCTCCAAACCCTATGGAAATAAAAAAACTGGAAAAATTAAATACCAATCCCACCATCGGCTGGGGTCACAACGGCTACATCACGGATAAGATCTATTCCGTTTCATCCATTGAGTACGCCCGTATTTTTGAATTCACCTTAAAAGAAAAATCCCTGCCTTATACCAAACGATGGGAAACGAACGCTGATGACATTGAATCACTCAATGAAGTCATCGAAAAAGGCAGTTCTTTCGGAGTCTACGACAATCAGGAACTCATAGGCTGGATCATCGGTGAGCAAAGAACGTGGAACAACAGTTTTTACATCGAAAACATTCTGGTTCATGAACAATACCGAAGACAGGGAGCCGGAGTACAGCTGATTAAAAGGATCATTAAGGAAGCCCGTAGATTAAACTGCAGGGTGATTGAACTTGAAACACAGAATACCAACTACCCCGCCATTCAGTTTTACCGAAGAATGGGGTTCAATATTACCGGTGTGAATACGAGATTATATGATCACCCGGATGAGATCGCTGTTTTTATGACTTTGGATCTGGAATAATCATGTATTATCAAAACAAAAAGGCCAGGATTCACCTGACCTTTTTATTTTGATATTTTCGGAATAACGATCAGACTTTCGTTTCCTGAGACGGTTACAGCCTGTACAGCAAAGAAATAATTATCTTTAGAATAAGGCAGCTTTACAGAAGTCTCTTTACAGAAAAACTTTTTTTGCCACATCGAAGCATCTGTATCACGCATTAAAACATAATAACCGTGGATCTGATCACTAAATTTTGGTTTTTCCCAGGATAAGGTCGTAAAATGGGTTAGTTTCTCTACTTCTATTTTTACATTTTGAGGCTGGGAAGGAGATTTTGCCAGATTAGCCAAAACAGAAAGAGTAACGCTTACATTCTTTTTAAAATACTCAAAATCCATAAACTCAGGTAAATCCCCATATTGGATACCATTTTCCTTTCTGATGTCCTGATGCTGATGATTAAAATTTTCATTAAACTCGGTCAGTCTTACAGCAGGAAACCCTTTTTCAACAAATGGGGTATGATCCCCGCCTCTTAAGAACCGGTCATTTCTATAGATCAATTTCACCTCCAGATGATCTGTATAGCGTTCCCCAGTTTCTTTAATATACCTTGCCAACTGCCTGGCTTCCCCGTCATTTTCCAATCCCAATGTTCTGATCCCCTGAGCTTTTTTATCCAATTCATATTGGGGTAAGCCTTCAGAAAAGACTCTTAACTGGTGGGTATTGGTAAGATTGGTTTCACTGCTGAGATGATTTGAAATCATATCATTGTTCAGCAAAGCTTCTAACTGCCAGTTCTCATTTTTCGCCTTTTCCGCAAGCATTTTTGAACCCAGCAATCCCTGCTCTTCTCCGGAGAAAGCTACAAAAACAATACTTGCAGGGAATTTAGACCGGCTTAGTATTCTTGCACTTTCTATGAGCGCTGCCACTCCACTCCCATCATCATTGGCTCCCGGAGCATTATCTTTTGTATTCATGACGTCGCTTACTCTTGAATCCAGATGCCCGCTTACCATAAACAGCCTTTTATCATCAGGATTGGTTCCATGGAGAACAGCGATAACATTTCCCAGATCCGTAGGACGGTCTATTCTTTTTCCATCAGGCTGGATCGTCTGATTCTGTATAAAAGCTTCCATTCTTCCATCTGTATTCCTGCCATACTCTTTAAACTTTTTCAATACCCAGCTTCTTGCCGCTCCAATTCCTCTTTTAGGATCTGTAGTAGCGCTCATCGTGTGTCTCGTTCCAAAGCTTACCAATGTATTGATATGCCCTTTCAACGAATCTATATTCACCTGTGAAACATAATCTGCAATTTCAGCATCTTTGTGAACAATCTGTTGGGCATTCATGGCAACAGGAATAAAAAATAAAGGAAGAATCAGTTTTTTCATAATGCAAATACAGCCGGTCTATTGCAATTTACTCATAATAAATGAATCTTGAACTGGCGATTGTAACAAAAAATACTGACCTTTGAAAAACTTTATTCTGATTAAAAAAATAGATAAGAATAAAAAATTCAATATGGAAAACCTGTTACACTATATCCGTTCTCTTACTTCTTTTTCCGATAAAAGCTGGGATTTGCTCCAGCCGGCCCTCTCTGAAAAAAGCTTTAAGAAAAACGAGCTGATGCTGCAGGAAGGCAAAGTATGTAGGTCCCTGTTTTTTATGGATAAAGGATTCTGCAAAAGTTATTATGAAATAGATGGAGTGGTAAAAAATACAGGTTTTTTCTTTGAAAATGAAATTGCTACCAATATCAACAGCTTTGGAAGCGGGCGGCCCTCAGAGTTTACTATAGCAGCTTGTGAGGAAGCAGAAACTATTATTTTTGATAAAGAAAAACTATTCGAAGCAGCCAAAGAATCTCTTGAAATAGAAGCATTGGGGCGCCATTGTATCCGCCGCTTTGCTTTGAAACAGGAAGAATTTTCCAATCTTTTCAAACTTTATACGGCCCAGGAAAGATTAGCCTATCTGGAAACCCAATATCCTGAAATGATGCAGCGCATACCCCTTACTCAACTGGCTTCATTTTTAGGGGTGGCAAGAGAAACATTAAGCAGGATCAGAAAACGGAGAATTTCTAATGAATGACCATGCCTCTCCAATATCCGAAATATTATCTCAACATAAATCCAAGTAACATGAAAACATTAATCTGGCAGGGAATCCTTTATCAGTCTCTTGAATATTTTAAAATAAAAGAAAACGGGGACCGCTACACCATAGAATCAAAAATTATTGGATGTTATGAAAATAAAATGTATACAGCCGATTACAAAATTCTCATCACTCAAGACTGGACTGTTCTGGAATTTGTCATTGAATCTGAAATCAATACCATTAAAAATATACTCACAGGAAAAAAACGGCAGGATGAATGGGTAATCAATAATGTGATCCATCCGGATTTTAAAGGCTTTGAATACATTGATATTTCTTTAACCCCATTTACCAATACGCTACCGATCAACAACTTAAAGCTTGCGGAGAACAGCTCCCGGAAAATCGATGTTATTTATATTGATGTTTTAAACCATCATATCAGACCTGCCAAACAACAATATACCCGAACAGCCCTCAATAAATATCTCTATGAAAATATTGAAACCGATTTTAAAGCAGAGATTTCAGTAGATGAAGCAGGATTAGTGATCAGTTACCCTAAGCTGTTTGAAAAGACTAGTGAATTCTTACAAAACCTGTAAAATAGTATACAACCTTTATTCTGGGCACTTTTACCAATATCCCTATGTTTGAATAGATCCAAAAAACAATAAGACTCTGACCCTTTTCAAATAACAATCCGCAATAAACAAGAAGGCTGCCCCCTATATTTGTAAAATCAAGTATAGGGACAGCCTCTCCTCTGAAAAAATCAAATGCTAATATAATAATTGTGTTTTTTTATAAAGCTCTATCCAGATGTACATAGCCGCCATCCACATGGATGAGCTGACCTGTCATATGGCTAGATTTTTCCGAAAGTAAAAAGGCCACCATATTGGCTATCTCTTCGGTAGTAGTCATTCTTTTTTCAAAGGGGATTTTATCTGTTATTGTTTTAAGTTTGGCTTGCGGATCCTCAAAAGTTTTGATCCACTTTTCATACAAAGGAGTATATGCTTCCGCTACAATAATGGCATTTACCCGGATATGGTAAGGCAGCAATTCTACGGCCCACTCCCTGGTCAGTGCATTTCTTCCTCCGTTGGCCGCAGCATAAGCTGAGGTTCCACCCTGGCCGGTTTCAGCGGTTTTACTTCCGATATTGACAATGCTTCCTCTGCTATTTTTCAAGGCTGGAAGGGCATGATGAGCCAGAAGATAATAATGAACCAGATTCTTATGTAATGATTGCATGAAGGCTTCATAATTTCCATTCTCCAATCCAACACCGTCATTTTCGCCGGCATTGTTGACAAGACCGTCTATTCTGTTAAACTTGGCCATGATATCATCAATCGCCTTCCGGCACTCGTTAGGTTGGGTAAGCTCTGCCACTACAGCATGAGCGGTAAGATTTTCGGAGGTCAGGGCATCAATTAATTGTTGATTGTCTTCCGCATTTCTTCCTACAATAACAGGAACCGCTTTTTCCTGAGCCAACACCCGTACAATTCCTTCTCCAATTCCTTTAGCTCCGCCGCTTACGACAATGATTTTATTTTCGAGTTGTAAATCCATATGTTATAAATTGTAAAAATGAATAGCATTCCCTTCAAGGATCTGTTTTTGTTCTTCTTTGCTGAATTGTTGTATATATTCTCTTATAAGTTCTAGCCATTCACAATACTCTGTATTCAAAAGCATTACCGGCCAATCGCTGCCAAACATCATTCTGGATGTTCCAAAATATCTGAACACAATATCCAGATAAGGTTCCAGCATTTCTTTTGTCCATTTTCCCCGTTCAGCTTCGGTTACCAATCCCGAAAGTTTACAATAGACATTCTCTGACTGGGCCAATATGGAAATATTCCTTTTCCAGGATGCAATCTCCAGATTTTTCACATCAGGTTTTCCGATATGATCCAAAACCAATTTCTGATCCTGAAGTTCTCTTACAAAACTGATCGCCTCTTCCATCTGGGAATGGTAGATTAAAATATCATAAGTATACTGATATACTTGTAATTTTCTGATATTTTCTACAAATTTAGGATGGGTGAGAAAGCCTTTGGGCTCAGCTTGAACAATATGACGCCAACCTTTTATTTTAGGATAGTTTTTGAACGTCTGCAGCTGATCTTCAAAATGATCACTCAGAAAATCAATCCATCCTACAATACCCAGGATCTTAGGATATTTCTCTGCCAGCTCCAGTAGAAATTGAGTTTCTGCCAGACTTTGATCTGCCTGAACCGCAACAATCCCTTCAATATTATTATTCATCAGTAATCCATCAATATCCGAAGGCAGAAAATCTTTCCGGATGACGGACATGCTGTCATCAACCCAGGAGTACCGAATCTTATCATATTTCCAGAAATGTACGTGGGCGTCGACCATTTTTTACAGGCTAAAGATTTTACTCATTATCATCCATTTTTCTCCTGGCTTAGCATGGGGCAATGCCTGCTGATAATTCCACATTAAAGTTTCCCATTCCTGAACTTTAGGATTGGCTTGATCAGCTTCGGCTTTTGCTTCAAAAGAGAACTCCTCTTCCACTTCCATCATCATAAAGAGGCGGTTTCCTGTGCGGTATATTTCCATACTCCGGACTCCGGAAGATTGAATGCTTTCCAGAATTTCCGGCCATACCTTCTGATGGTATTCCTCATATTGGCGGATCAGATTTTCATCATCTTTAAGATCCAACGCCAGCGTATATTTCTTCATTAAGAATAAGATTTTACGTTTTGTTTACTTGTTCCCAGCCCTTCAATACCTAATTCTACAATATCACCGGGTTTTAAATACCAGGCTTCAGGCTTCTGTCCCATTCCCACCCCGGCAGGTGTACCGGTTGAAATAACATCTCCCGGCAATAAGGTCATAAACTGGCTGATATAACTTACGATATAAGCTACATCAAAAATAAAGTTGGACGTATTCCCATTCTGCATCATTTTATCATTTACTTTCAGCCAAAGATGGAGATTATTAACATTATCTATTTCATCTTTTGTTGCGATAAAAGGTCCTATAGGTGCAAAAGTATCTGCACTTTTTCCCTTTACCCACTGTCCGTTTCTTTCAATCTGAAAAGCTCTTTCACTGTAATCATTATGCAGGGCATATCCGGCAATATGGTCAAAAGCATCTTCAGGTTCTACATAACTGGCTTTTTTTCCGATTACAATTGCCAGTTCCACTTCCCAGTCTGTTTTTGTACTGTTTTTCGGAATAACTAAATCATCATTTGCCCCTACTATCGCTGAAGTTGCTTTAAAAAACAAAATCGGCTCTGAGGGGATGGGCATATTGGTTTCTGCGGCATGGTCTTTATAGTTGAGCCCTACACATACAATCTTTGACGGCCGTGCCAATGGCGCTCCCAGCCTTACCTTCTTATCAATTTCCGTAAGCCCTCCTGCCATAATTCTCTCTTTCATCTCTTCAATAGCATTTCCAGAGAAAAATTTTTCATCATAATCATTTACCAGGTGAGAAACATCATAATATTTTTCATCAATTATTACGCCTGGTTTTTCCTGGCCTTCTGCGCCGTATCTTATCAATTTCATCTTCCTCTAAAATTAGTTATTTAATGTTGTAAATCCTCCGTCGATCGGGTAATCGCATCCTGTAATAAAAGACGCTTCATCGCTGCATAAATATAATGCTAATGCTGCAATTTCTTTCGGGGTTGCCATTCTTCCAATAGGCTGAGTTTTGGAAAGATTCTGAAACATCTCTTCTGCCCTGTCCGGATAGTTTTTTTGCAGAAAGCCGTCTACAAAAGGGGTATGAACCCTTGCTGGGGAAATAGAATTACAACGGATATTGTCATGAATATAATCTTTAGCAACACTCATCGTCATTGCTTTCACAGCGCCTTTTGCCGTACTATAGGCAAATCTGTCAGGAATACCTACCAAAGCTGCAATTGAAGCCAGATTAAGCACCACTCCATTGCCGGATACTTTCAGCTGGGGGATTGCAGCATGCAGGCAATTGTATACTCCTTTTATATTCACGGAAACTATTTTATCAAAATCTTCTTCCGAAGTAGTATCTGCTTTCCCTACATGTGCGATACCCGCATTGTTCACCAGAATATGAATGGGTCCGATATGCATAAATATATCTTTTATATGCTGATGGTTTGAAACATCACAGGCATGTATATAGGCTTTCCCAGCTTTAGCTTCTATATTTGACAAAACTTCGGATCCATTAGCTTCATTGAGTTCCAGGATATGAACTTCCGCTCCCTGTTCTGCAAATAATTCCGAAATGGCTTTTCCTATACCACTTCCACCTCCGGTAACGACTGCTATTTTATTTTTTAATGAAAACATTTTATTTTTTTTAAATTATAAACTGACTCCTTTTTTCCAGGGGATAAAATCATCCTGATTCAGCAGCACTGCTTTTGGTATTATTCTTCCGCTTGCTGCTTCTATACAATAATCTAATATATCTTCTCCCATTTCTGCTATTGTTTTTTCTCCTTCAATGACGGGGCCTGTATCAATATCAATAATATCGGCCATTCTCATGGCCAATGCAGAATTGGTGGCTACTTTTATAGTAGGGCAAACCGGGTTTCCCGTTGGCGTTCCCAAACCTGTTGTAAACAATATCAAAGTAGCTCCTGAAGCGGCTTTTCCGGTGGTAGCCTCTACATCATTTCCGGGAGTACAAACCAGGTTCAACCCTGGCTTAATTGCTTTTTCAGTATAATCCAGCACATCCGTAACCGGGGAAAGCCCGCCTTTTCTGGCGGCTCCAGCTGATTTTATGGCATCTGTAATCAGCCCATCCTTAATATTTCCCGGCGAAGGATTCATATAAAACCCTGAGCCCACCTGATGGGCTAAGGCGTCATATTCTGTCATCAACCTGATGAATTTCTCTGCAATTTCTTTATTTACCGCCCGGTCGATCATTTCCTGCTCGGCACCGCAAAGTTCAGGGAACTCGGCCAGCAATACCTTTCCACCAAGACTTACCAATATATCTGCAGTATGCCCCACTGCCGGATTGGCAGAAATACCGCTAAATCCGTCACTCCCTCCACATTTTACGCCCAATACGAGTTTATCCAGCCCCGCAGGTTTCCGTTCTATTTTATTAATTTCAGTCAACCCGATAAAAGTGTCATGAATGGCCTGCTTAATCAAGGCCTCTTCACTTTGTGATCCCTGTTGTTCAAAAACAAAAAGGGGTTTATCAAACTCTGGATTTCTTTCCTGCAAGTCTTTTCTTAAATTCTCCACCTGAAGATGCTGGCAACCCAGGCTTAATATGGTAACTCCGGCTACATTAGGATGGTCTGCATACGAAGCCAGCAATTTGCTCAGGATTGCTGAATCCTGCCTTGTTCCGCCACAACCTCCGCTATGGTTAAGAAACTTAATCCCATCTACATTTTTAAAAACTCTTTCTTTAGGATCTATAACCGGGGTTAAAGAAATATTCTCGAGATTCTCTCCTTTCTGATAAGCTTCCAGCAGATGATGGGTATATTCTTTATATTTATCTCCTACGGCATAACCCAATTCATTATGCAGGGCTTCTTTAATAACATCCAGATTCCTGTTTTCGCAAAAAACAGTAGGAATAAAAAGCCAGTAGTTTGCCGTTCCCACTTCTCCGTTGCTTCTATGATAACCGTCAAATGTTCTGTTTTTAAACCGTGCAGCATCCGGAGCTTTCCAGTGATACTCTGCTTCTCTATAAGCATATGGCTCTGCTGCATGTTTGGTATTTTCTACACTCATGCGCTCTCCTTTCTTCACCTCCAACTGGGTCTTTCCCACCAATACTCCATACATCAATACATCACTTCCCTGCGGAAGATCCTGCATGAAAAATTTATGTTTTGCCGGAATGCGTTCCAATACTTTATACTTCTGACCTTCGAACAGTACCTCTTCACCATCCTTAATATCCTGTAATGCTACAAGGACGTTATCTTTTTGATTAATTTTTAAAACTTTATTTTTCATGATCTGTTTTCTAAAATGTTCTCTGGGGATTTCCCAGCAGGTTTCCAGCCATACAAGCCGAATGCAAATACAACAATAAAGCAGATGAAAGGTACCATATAACCATATTGGATATTATGTGTAAAATCTGATATATATCCCAATCCCAATGGCAGAATAGCTCCGCCGACAATAGACATTACAATGAGGGATGAAGCTATTTTGGTATCTTTTCCCAACCCTGCAATACCCAGCGAAAAGATAGTTGGAAACATAATAGACATAAAAAAAGCTACTCCAATTAATGCATAAATGGTCATATTTCCTTCCCCGAATATGGCAACTAAAGTAAGTAGCATACTCAGAACAGCATATATCATTAGTAATATATTAGGTTTTACAAACTTCATAAAGAAAGTTCCTACAAAACGTCCCAACATAAAAGCCAGCCCTGCCAATCCGGAATAAAAGGCTGCATTTTTTTCTGTAATTCCTGCAGAAACAACAATAAAGCGGATGAAAAAGCTGAGTACACATACCTGAGCCCCTACGTAAAAAAACTGTGCGGCTACGGCCCATCTCAGGTGTTTATGTTTCCAGGCATTGGAAATTTTGGATGAATCTCCATCATCCTCATGTTTAATGTCCGGTAGTTTTGTAAAAACAAACAATAACATCACCACCACAATAATAATTCCCAGAATAAGATAAGGTCCCTTCACACTGGCAGATTCCTGTTTGATATACCTATCAAGATTCTCAGGAGAAAGAGCCTTTATCTGTACATCGGTAAGAGACTGCCCGTTCAATATATATTTACCGCCGACAATTGGTGCTATAAATGCCGCCAG
Source organism: Chryseobacterium sp. (assembly GCF_022869225.1). Classification (NCBI taxonomy): domain Bacteria; kingdom Pseudomonadati; phylum Bacteroidota; class Flavobacteriia; order Flavobacteriales; family Weeksellaceae; genus Chryseobacterium; species Chryseobacterium sp. The sequence continues at coordinate 972,436 of NZ_JALIHL010000001.1, forward strand.
CCCGTTGAAGGACTGCGAAAAGTTGAGCCTTCGTGTTGCTGTCTCTGCCGGCCCCAATATGGTTACATAAGGGTTGGCGGCGGTTTCTAAGAATGCCAGTCCGCAAGCGATAATAAAGAGAGCGCCCAAAAAGAAAATATACATCTTAGTATTGGCTGCCGGAATAAAAAGGAAAGCTCCTAGCGCAAAGAGGGACAATCCTAATATAATTCCGCTTTTATAACCATATTTCCGCATTACATTTCCGGCAGGAATAGCCATCAGAAAATAGGCAATAAACACAGAAAAATCTACCAGGGATGATTGCAAATCAGTCAATTGAAATGCTTTCCGCAAATGAGGAATAAGCACAGGATCCAAATTATGAACAAACCCCCAAAAAAAGAAGAGGCTGGTAACAAGAATCAGTGGAAAGAGATAATTTTTTCTTTCTGATGGAATTTTTGTTGATTGTTTTGGTGTTATATTTTGCATAGTGTGATAATCTATAAGTTATCCTTAACCTGAAACTCAATGGTTAAAAATTAATTTTAAATCCATAATCTTTTTGCGGCTATGATTTAAATGATTGTATTTAATTTTTGCATATACTGAATTACTTCACTAAAAATAGATGATGACTTCTCGCTCCATGTGCACCAATCACTAATGATTGCTCAATATCAGCTGTTTTAGAAGGACCTGAAATAAAACAAGAGAATCCGTCTTCTACCGGTATGATTTTGTAAGCATCGTGCAGTAAGGGAACTATTTTATTTGCCTCCAGGATCACAAACAGATGTTGGGTGATGAATGGCAAAGCTCTGTACTTCATCTGGTTTTCCGTAATCCAAACGGCAGCATTTTCGGCTACGCCTATACTTCCTTCTATCACTGCTATCTCCACATCTTCCAACGTATGGGGGTCATTCATTTCCTGATCTGTTACCTCTGCATTTTCTCCCCGAAATTCCTTGATATTAAAAATTATTCTTTTTTCCGGGGCAACATTTTCACTGATATAGGCCAGAATCTCTGCTGTATCCTCTACCAATGTTACCTGTGAACCATTATTCTGAGCTGCCAGCACAAATGTTTCCAACAAATTTTCAGTTATGGAAATAAATGATAAATCTTCCGGCAGTTCATTTCCTACAGGTTTAGCTTTTGCTATTTTTGATAAAATATCTTCTCTACTTCCCATCTCCTATATTTTTTTGGTACCATTCTTTAAAACTTTCCTTGGGCATTTCCGGCATTTCCCGATGTTTATACCAAGGGTTTGCATTGTTTTTAAGCAGGAATGGAGCATAACGATAGCCGAATTTCATTGTTCGCCTTAGCTTTTCATATTTTTTTACATGGCTTAGTGATCGTGCCAGAATTTTCATTGAGAAACTTTTCACCGGTTCTCCCATTCCGGAAGCGATAATCTCTTGTCTTAATTCATATAGCTGCTGATGCAAATCGATCTGTACCGGGCATACATGGGTACATGAACCACATAGAGTAGAAGCAAAAGGCAGATCTTTATAGGCAGCGATATTCCGTATCGGATTCAGAATAGATCCGATTGGGCCGGCAACCGCCGTATGGTAGCTATGCCCCCCACTCCGCCTGTATACAGGACAAGTATTGAAGCACGCTCCGCAGCGTATGCATTTTAATGAATTTCTGAATTTCTCTTTACTCAGTTGTTCTGACCTGCCATTATCAACAATCACTATATGCATTTCCTGCCCTGCCCTGGGTTTCCTGAAATGGCTGGAATAAGTAGTAATAGGCTGTCCCGTACCACTTCTGGCAAGGAGGCGAAGAAAAACTCCCAAATGTTCGCGCTTCGGAATTATTTTCTCCAGTCCCATGCAGGCAATATGTACTTTTGCCAGATGGGCTCCCATATCTGCATTTCCTTCATTGGTACAGACTACAAATTCTCCTGTTTCTGCCACTGCAAAGTTAATTCCTGTCAATGCGGCCTGACTTTGTAAAAATTTCTTTCTTAAATCCTGACGTGCTATTTCAGTAAGCATCTGAGGATCCGAAAGTCCTTTAGGGGTATTGAGATATTGATGGAAAATTTCACCGATCTCTTCTTTCTTTTTATGGATACAAGGCAATACAATATGACTCGGCGTTTCTTTAGCAAGCTGAACAATCCTTTCACCCAGATCGGTATCGGTTACTTCAACACCATTTTTTTCAAGATAATCATTCAGGTGACATTCTTCTGTCAGCATAGATTTGCTCTTTACCATAAATTTCACCTGATGATCCTGAAGGATAGAAAGTACAATCTTGTTATGCTCTTCAGCATCTTTAGCCCAGTGTACTTTTATTCCATTAGTCAAGGCGTTTTTTTCAAATTCCATTAAATAGATATCGAGATTTGAAAGAACGTTCAGTTTTATCTTTGAAGCCACTTCCCTTAATTTTTCCCAGTCGGAGACTTGATGGCTCTGTCTGTCTCTTTTCTCCCGGACAAACCATAACGTTTCATTATGCCAGTCCACCCGATTTTCATCCCGGTTAAACTGTTCTGCTAAAGAGGCATGGCTTTTCATCTGTTTAAATTTTCGGCATTTAAAATTTCAGCAATGTGGATGATTTTCACGCCTCTTTTTTCTCTGTTCGCAATACCTTCCAGGTGCATCAGGCAGGACATGTCACAGGCTGTAATATATTCTGCTCCGTTTTTAATATGATCTGTCAGCCTATCCTTTCCCATTTTAGAAGAAACAGCTTCTTCCGTAATACAGAATGTTCCGCCAAAACCACAGCATTCATCCTGTTTATCCAGCTGAATCAATTCAATTCCCTCAACTTGCTGCAGTAATTGTTCCGGTTTTGAAAAATAAGCGGCAGTCAGCTCACTCATTCCCGAAAGATGCAAGCCTCTCTGCCCATGACAGCTTTGATGGAATCCGACTTTATGGGGAAAAGATGCCTTCAGATCATCGATCTTTAATACATCTGTCAGAAATTCTGTCAACTCATAGATATTCTCCTGAATATGTACAGCCTTATCCTCTTCTCTGCCATTTTCTCCCTTCAGATGTTCCTTTATATGAAGAACACAGCTCCCAGAAGGTGCTACTATTGCCTCAAAATCTTTGAATTGTTGAATAAAGTTCTTATTGGTTTCACAGGTGAGATGCCCATAACCGGAATTAGCCATGGGTTGTCCACAACATGTCTGTCCCATTGGGTACACCACGTTCACATCCAGTTTTTTTAAAAGAGTGTAGGCAGCAATTCCAACTTGAGGATACAGCAAATCTATATAGCATGGTATAAATAACCCAACTTTCATATTAATTTAATAAATATTTAAACAAAAATTTACATTTTATTCACCTAAATTAGCCTTTATATCAAAAATAAAATTCCAACATTTTATCCAATCATTAAGCTATATTATCCAGAAAATCATATTTTTATCTCATATATGATGAAATAACTAAATAATGAAACCTCAGTTCCTTTCAATATCGTCTCATGCATTACATTCTTTCAGTGCGAGAAAGGATATAATGCCTGATGTGAATAATAAATGGCATTATCATATGGTCCTGGAACTTATCTATTTCCGAAAAGGCTCCGGAACCCAATACGTAGGAAACAATATTGAAAGGTTTAAGGAAGGAGATGTGGCATTGATTGGAAAAAACCTGCCTCATTACTGGCAATTTGATCCAAAATACTTTGAAAATCCCAAAAGAAACAAAGTGGAGGTCTTCGTGATTCATTTTGATGAAAATTTCTGGGGTGGAGATTTTTTAAAGCTTCCGGAAAATTATGAGTTGAAAAAAATGCTTATTCTGAGCTCAAGAGGGCTTCAAATCAAAGGAAAAACCCGTGAAAAGCTGACACAGTTAATTCCGGAGATTATCAACAATGCAGGGACGATGAAAATCATTAATTTATTGGAAGCCTTATCCTGCATCAGTACTTCTATAGAATATGATTTTTTAGCTTCATCTCATTTCAAATATCACTTTAATGAGGATGAAAAACGCCGGATTCAGGAGATCTACAACTACACCTTATCCAGATATACAGAGAAGATTACTTTGGAGGAAATCTCAGAGATTGCCAGTCTCAGCCCCAACTCTTTTTGTAAATTCTTTAAGTCCAAAACAGGAAAAACCTACACCCAGTTTGTTAATGAAATACGCATTGGTGATGCCTGCCAAAAATTAATAGAAGACCAGATTTCTGTAAAGGAGATTTGTTTTGCCAGCGGTTTCAACAATTTTACCAGCTTCCATGAATGTTTTAAAAATATTACCGGTAAAAGCCCTCTCAAATATCAACAACTCTATAGAAAATAAGGCTTACCCAAAGTTCATATCTGCAATACTTTAAAATTTCTTTTTCAAAAAAACAATATATAGAAAAAGTAATAAATAGCTTTTCTCAACTGTTATTAGTATATGAAAACCATCGCATTATTTATTTTTTTCTTCCTATCGATGATTGCTGTAGCTCAAAGCAAGAGCTATGAAGGCTTTTTCAAAACCTCAGATCATATCAAAATAAAATATAAAGTTTCCGGAAAAGGAAAAACCTGCATCTATATTCCCGGAGGTCCCGGCCAGGGATATCCGTCCTTTGAACTGATGGGCGGAAACAGCCTGGAAAAAAATATGCAAATGGTTTATATGGATCAGCGGGGTTCAGGAGAATCGGGCACATCGGAAAATTATCATCTGGAAAAGATGGTTCAGGACATTGAAGAGCTGAGACAGCACCTGAAATTAAAGAAAGTTTTCTTGCTGGCACATTCCTTTGGCGGAATCATTGCCGTCAGTTATGCTAAAAAATATCCTCAGCATACTAAAGGACTTATTCTTGCTAACGTCACCCTTCATTTTCTGAATAATGAATCTGTCACCGAACAGATTGAATACGGGAACAGCCTTTTACAAGTAAAAAACAGAGCAGTTTCCAAAGACAGCCTGTCTTCGGAGCTTTCCAAGATAAGCAGTGCACTAAGAAAAAAGAGAATCGGGTATAAATTCCTTACTGAGGATATCGAAACCATAAAACAATCGGATAAAATTGATTCTCTTCATCCACGGATCATCGATTTCGGCAGGGCAGTCATTTCAAAACCGGAAGATTTTCCTGAATATTACATGGATTATGCTCCCATGACCAGAGATATGCGCGTTCCTGTATTGGTTATCACAGGAAAAAAGGATAAAGCAGTCGGAACCCGGCATTATAAGACCTTTCAGTTTCCCAATCAGAAAGTGGTTTCCATTGATGGCGGACATCTTTTGTATTATGAAAAAAATAAAGACTTTGTGAATGCTGTGAAGGGGTTTATAAGCCAGGTAAAATGACAGAAGTCTTGTGAAAATAATTATCGGCGCGGCCTTTGGCCGCGCCGATAATCACAAAAAAACCGCGCCTTTCAGGCGCGGTTTCCAATTTATATAAAGTCTAATCAATTAGAATTTCAAATCTCCGTTCACTTCTCTCACCGCATTGGCAGCTTCAGCGAATTTCAATTGCTCTTCAGCAGTCAGCGTTACGTTTACGATTTTCTCTACTCCGTTTGCTCCGATGATTGCAGGAACTCCTAAGCAGATATCATTTTGTCCGTATTCTCCTTCAAGCATCAATGAACAAGGGATCATTTTCTTTTGGTCGCATGCAATGGCCTGAACCATTACAGAAACAGCTGCACCCGGAGCATACCAAGCAGACGTTCCTAATAATTTAGTAAGAGTAGCGCCGCCTACTTTGGTTTCTTCGATTACATATTTTTGTTGCTCTTCGCTTAAGAACTCAGTTACAGGAACACCGTTTCTTGTAGCTTTGCTCAATAATGGAAGCATACCTGTATCACTGTGGGCAGCGATTACCATTCCGTCAACATCAGAAATCGGGGCTTCTAATGCTTCAGCCAGTCTGTATTTGAATCTTGCAGAGTCTAATGCACCACCCATTCCGATGATTTTGTGCTTAGGAAGACCTGAAGTTTTGTGTACAAGGTAAGCCATCGTATCCATTGGGTTGGAAACTACGATGATGATAACTTCCGGAGAATGTTTTACTAAGTTTTCAGTAACTTCTTTCACGATACCTGCATTGATACCGATCAATTCTTCTCTTGTCATTCCTGGTTTTCTTGGAATCCCTGAAGTGATTACTGCTACATGAGAACCTGCAGTTTTACTGTAATCTCCTGTTGTCCCGGTAATTTTTGTATCGAATCCGTTAAGCGACGCTGTCTGCATCAAATCCATTGCTTTCCCTTCAGCAAACCCTTCTTTAATGTCTACCAAAACTACTTCTGAACAGAAGTTCTTCATTGCGATGTATTCTGCACAGCTTGCTCCTACAGCGCCTGCACCTACTACAGTTACTTTCATATTGTTACTTTTTAAATTATTTTTTTGTTAGTTAAGTTTTAAATTTGAAACTCCCCAAATTTAACAATTCCTGAAAAAATGCGCAATTTTTCAGGAATTTAATTAGAATTAAAATAAATTAGTTGACGTTCAGTAAAAATGTATAGAGTTTTTTGCTCCGGAAAGTACTTTGCCATAGTTTTCTTCAGCCACTTCAGTATCCAGAACCTCTTTGAAGCTCTTCCACATCGGCCCTGTATTTTCCTGATAGCATCCGAAAAAGTTAAAAGTAACCTCATCAAAACCTTCCGTTTTAGAAAGCTGTTTGGCGATTACATTTCCTCCCAAAGTAGAACCTTCGATCACATACATTGCTCCCAATGCTTCATGCTCATTAGTAAATTCAAGGTTGTGGGAAGCGGTCTGATTTTCCAGAGAAAGGCTTTTCAGGTCTTTTTCAATAAGAGAAAGTTTTTTTCTTTCGTTAAGCTGAAGCTTTTCTGAATATTTATCAGAAAGGCTGCTGAAAATTTGATCCTCACTGTGAAGAAGCATCAGATAATTCGTGTGAATGATCTTTTTATAATCTTCTAAAGTGAAAGTTTTATTAAAAATTTTTTCAGAATTAAAAAGCTTTTCAGCTGCATCATGATAGTCTGCGGTGTTTTGTTTTAAATATTCTGATACCATAATAACGTTTTAAAAGTTTCTCAAATTTAAGGCTTTTTAAACGTTAAAATGAAAGAAGTTCCGTCTTTATTGCTCTCATAATCTACATTTCCACCAATCCTTTTCATGATCCGATGAACGATGGACAGCCCGACTCCGTTTCCCTTGAACTTTTTCGCATTATCCAGCCTGTTGAAAATTTTAAACATCTTATGTTTCTCTTCTTCAGGAATCCCGATTCCGTTATCTGAAATCCGGTACACAATGGTCTGCCCATCCTCTGTTCCCTCAATCTCTACTTTCGGCTGGTCCTGATGGGAAGAGTATTTTACAGCATTGTTGATGATATTTAAAAACACCTGATGAAGCATTGTCTTATCAGCAAGTACATCCGGACATTCTTTGATCACAACCTCACTTTTTGAACTGCCATAAGTCATCTTCGCATTTTCAGAAATTTTGCGGATCGTACCATCTGTTTTCAAACTTTCCAGCTGAATTTCACTGTGCTTTGCACGGCTGAGCTGTAAAACATCCTGCATCATTTCCGCCATATTGTCTATTTCCTCAATGATCGTATTGATCTTCTTTTTACTTTTCTCCGAATCAATGGTAAGATTTCCCAAAAGCATTTGTGCGTTCAGCTTCATAACCGTAAGCGGGGTTCCCAAATCATGAGAAATGGTATATGAAAAACTGTCCAGTTCCTCATTCACCTTTTTAAGCTCATCATTAAGCCTTTTGATCGCATTGTAATTTTTATGGGAAGTCTCCAGGATCAGATCACGAACAGCATGAACGGCACTGATATTCCTGGAACTCCATCTTTTTGAATATCCTTTAATATTCTCTGTAAAAATGCGGAAGGACGTTCTCGGAGACACAATCTTTTTTCCTCTCCATTTTGAGAGAATATTCCGATGTTCTTTTCAGGATTACCGGCCCAGTTGATATGTTCATCAAATTCCTTACGGAACCAGATCAGCATTTCATTTTTATCCCGCTCAATAAAATAAATAATGATCCCGGCTGCATTCTCAGAAAGTCCCAGTTCATCACCGTAATTTTTCAGAAATTCCCGGCTGACATAAATCTGCTCTTCCGTATTTTCTAATGCCCACTGCAGGATATTGTTAATAATTTTTATGGAAGGAGTCACTCCTTCTGTCACGATATGCTCTTCTGAAACAATGGCAAGACCGTCAGCTTCAGGTAAATTTTTGATCTCCGATTTATTTTCAATCAGAGAATCCAATAGGTAGGTATGTTTTAAAAAGTCTGTTTTCAGCTCTGCCAATCTCTCATTCAGCTCCAACCGGTAATTCAGTTCGTTTTTAGATTTAAATGAAGAATAGGCATTGGCTGCCAGGGCCGTAAAAATTCCGGCCTGTACCCTGTCTTCAAGATCAATATGCTTAGGTTCAATATTCTGACATGTTACCAGTCCCCAAAGATGATTATCAATAATAATCGAAACACTGAAACTGGAAGAAACCCCGGAGTTTTTAAGATATTGTCCATGAATAGGAGACATCCCTCTGGAGGCCGCAAAAGTAAGATCAATGTTTTTTTCGGTTTTGCTTACGATCGGAACTGTTTCAGCATAAATATTACTGAAAATTCTTTTCCTTTTTTTAAGATACAGCTCCCGGGCCTGTTTTGGAATATCAGATTCCGGGTAATGTAGTCCCAGAAAACTCTCCATATCATCATTTTTCTTCTCTGCTATGACCTTTCCTGAACCATCCATCATAAATTTATAGACCATCATCCGGTCATAATTCACCACCTTTGAAAGGGTTTCCAGCAAATGGTTCCAAAGTTCCGGCGGATTATCTATGCCATAAAAATTATCATATTTATTGGAGATCCGTTTATCAGGATTGATCAGGACTTTTTCAAATTCTAAAAAGACAGAATTTCCGCTTTTAAAAACAGAAAAATGATATTCTTTTTGATGGATAAAAATTTTGTCGAAATACGTTTCATTTTCCCTTCTGGTAAACCTGTCCAGTGAAGTGTAGAAATCTGAAGCGATAATATTTTGAAAACTTTCCGGGAAATCCGTAAGTTTTCTCCCGAACAGCTCATCTAAGCGATCGATTTTAAATAAATCCGAAATATTCCTGCTGAAAAAAGTAATGGAACGGGATTCCGCATCAATGCCAATCAAATAACCAAAACTTTGTATATACCCTGGAATATGGATAGGTTCTTCATGGCATTCTACAAAATTCATATAAGCTGTCAGTCTATCAATCAAAGATAGGGCTTTTTTTTAACAGCCCGTGTCGTGTGGTATGTAATTTTTTCAAGACCCGGAAAACTGGTATCCGTTTTATTGAAGCATTCTTTATTTTCGTCATGTTTTACTGGGATATTTCTAAAATATAAGAAAAAAAACTGATATAGCGGGTATCTGCCCCTTTATATATGATTCATAACATGAATAACACATTATCCGCTAAAATAATTATGTTATTTAAACAAATTTCTCTAAATTTATGTCACCAAATAATGAATACAGGCAATAATCCATTGAATTATTCACAAAAAATTCAACATAAAATTTAAATTCAAATAATACTATTATGAAAAAGTTCCCATTAATTTTATTTTCTCTTGTTCTTTCAATAGGATTATGGAATCCGTCAGAAGCATGTACACGGGTTGTTTACAAAGGTCCACAAAACACCGTCATTACAGCCCGCTCTATGGACTGGCGTGATGAAATCCCTGCCAATCTCTGGGTCTTTCCAAAAGGCATAGAACACACCGGACAGACCGGACCAAAATCTGTAAAATGGACCTCTAAATACGGAAGCATCATCAGTTCCAGCTGGGATATCGCTTCAGCAGACGGAATGAACGAAAAAGGACTGGTCGCCAATTTATTATGGTTAGGCGAATCACAGTACCCCAAATTCGATCCAAAGGGAAGTAAAAAGGGACTTTCCATTTCTTTATGGGCACAGTATTATCTCGACAACTTTGCGACCGTAAAAGAAGCGGTGGAATTTTCAAGAAAAGAGCCCTTTGTCATTGTAAGCGATTATATTCCGGGAACCGAAAGATTTACAACAATACACCTTTCCATTTCCGATGCTTCAGGCGACAATGCCGTATTTGAATACATCAATGGTAAACTGGTGATCCATCATGATCCATCATATACAGTGATGACCAACTCTCCTGTCTTTGAAGAACAACTTGCACTTAATAATTACTGGAAGGGAATTCCGGGAACGGTTATGCTTCCGGGCACCAACCGCGCCGCAGACAGATTCGTAAGAGCCTCTTATTATATCAATGCCATTCCGCAAACTGCCGATACCCGTAGTGCCGTAGCCAGTGTTTTCAGTGTTATCAGAAACTGCTCCGTTCCTTATGGAATTACTTCGGCAACAGAACCCAATATTTCTTCTACAAGATGGCGCTCTGTTTCAGACCAAAAAAATCTGGTCTACTATTTTGAAACAGTATTTACCCCCAATACCTTCTGGGTAGATCTTAAGGATTTCGACCTAAGCCCAAAAGGAAAAGTCATGAAACTGGATCTAAGCAGCTTCCATACTTACAATGGGAAAACAAATACTGATTTTAAAGAAGCAGTACCTTTCAAATTCCTTGGATTAAACTAGAATAAATCACAAGACCAGAGAATACAACATGTAAGCTATTGAAGTGCCCTACCCAATGTGCAGGAAATACACGTGGTTTCTAACCGGAGATTATGTAAACAACTCCTATCCGATGGGTTATATTCTCTCGGGAGAGGCGGCAAATCTTCGATTTGCCGGGGTGGCCTTAAAACTTCTTAAGTACTTTTTGGCCTTGTGATAAAAACAACAAACAATCAGTAAACAAAAAGATATGGCCTTTTTTTCACTCAAAAAGAAAAGCCTGTTACTCTGCATTCTTACCTGCTGGTTTTCAGCCAATGCCCAGATACAGGATTCTTTACAAACCAAAACTCAACAGGAAGAAGATCATGTAAAATATCCTCAGCTTCAGATCAAAGGGCTTTTTCAGGCACGCTATCTCGTAGGGATGACAAAAGATGTAGATGTCAACGGACTTCATCATGCTGACGGATCCGGAACCAGTAATAATTTCATGCTTAAATATATGAGGGTTCAGGTAAGGGCACAGATCAGCAAACGTACCGAAGTAGTTGCCCTCGCCAATTTAGCAGATTTCAAAAATGACCCTAAAAGCAGAGTTCTTGAAAATGCTTATTTGAAGTATACTTTTAATCCTAAGCTGGCCATTACAGTAGGACAGTTCAGACCCTGGTTCGGAATTGAAGAAACCTATCCTATTGACATCATTAAATCTCTCGATTGGTCCAATCAATACGCTGAATTCGGTAAATTAGGCTGGACAAGCTTCCAGATCGGGATTTCAGCAACAGGACAGCTTCAGCTGGGAGAGATTCCTTTCCAATATGCAGTTTCTGTAGTGAACGGAAACGGGAAAAACCAGGTCAATGACAACGACAACGGAAAGCAATATTCTACCCGCCTGCTTTTCGGGCTGTCTAAAAAATACAATTTCAATGTAGGCCTGAATGGAGGAATCGGAGAAGTATTCAGTAAAAAAGTATATGCTTTAGGCGTTGACTTAAGCTCTCTGATCAAATTTGATCCACGATGGAGCCTTGATATGCAGCTGGAAGCCAAGCAGGCTACCAATCACGTCCTGTACAATTCTATAGACCCGGAGGTCAGACCCGAAAATCCGGATCAGTACCTGATTCGTGGCGTTTACTTTCTTCCGAATGTAAGATATGAGATCAACCACAAAAACCTCAGCGCCTTCGAGCTGTCATGCCGCTACGAATATCTTGATACCAACTTCAGGATGGCTTCCAACCCAAGACAGACCATTACGCCGATGTTCGGCCTGGAGTTCCTGAAAAATTACGGAGCAAGGATCCAGCTGGGCGTACAGTTTGACCGTTACAAATATCAGGTGGAAAACACCTCGCAATACAACAACAATCTATTCATTGTTCAGGTACAGAGTAGATTCTAACCTTTAAATCGTTATTATCATGAAAGAAATTAATATTAAAAACGTTGCGGTCACATTTATCGTTGCGTTGATCATATGGTTCATTCCTGTACCCGAAGGTGTTACCCAGGATGCGTGGCATTTGTTTGCCATCTTTGCAGCAACCATTTTAGGAATTATTCTTAAAGCCGCTCCGATGGGTACCATGTGTATGATGGCTATTGCTTTTACTGCTTTAACGCAGGTGGTAGCTCCCGGTGATGCCGGAAAATCCATTACAAAAGCCCTTTCAGGATTTGGAGATAAAGTGATCTGGCTGATCGGGATCTCCTTCTTTATTGCCAGAGGATTTATCAAAACAGGTCTTGGAAACCGTATCGCCTTTTTGTTTATCAGAATTTTTGGTAAAAGTTCATTAGGACTGGCTTATGGATTAGGATTGGCAGATGTCTGCCTGGCCCCTGCTATTCCAAGTAACACGGCAAGAGGAGGCGGGATTATCTATCCTATCATGAAATCTATGGCTATGAGCTTTGATTCAGTTCCGGAAAAACCGGAGACACATAGAAAATTAGGTTCTTTTTTAACACTGAACAGCTATTATATGAACCTCATCGCCTCTTCCATGTTCCTGACTGGTACTGCAAGTAACCCGATGTGTCAGAAATTTGCAGCCAATCTCGGAATCAATATCACCTGGATGTCCTGGGCAGCAGCGGGTTTCATCCCGGGGGCAGTAGCATTCTTTATCGTTCCTTTGGTACTATACAAATTATATCCGCCAGAACTGAAAAAAACAGGTGATGCTCCAAGAATGGCAGCTCAGAAACTAAAAGAGATGGGGCCTATTTCCAGAAACGAGTGGCTGATGTTATTGGCATTCTTCATTCTTCTGGCCTTATGGATATTTGGGGGAGCCCTTTCTATCGATGCGACAACCACGGCTTTCATTGGGCTAACCTTATTATTATTGACCTCCGTGCTGACATGGGAGGATGTAAAAGGAGAAAAAGGAGCATGGGATACCATTGTTTGGTTCGCCGTACTGGTAATGATGGCAAGCTCATTGAATGAATTAGGCTTCATCGGCTGGTTCAGTGACCTTATCAAGATGAAAATCGGTGGACTGAGCTGGCAGGTAGCCTTCCCTGTCATTATTGTAGTCTATTTTTTCAGCCACTATATTTTCGCAAGTGCTACTGCCCACGTAGCAGCTATGTATGCCGCATTGCTGGGAGTAGGTGTTTCTTTGGGAATTCCGCCTATGTTGCTGGCTATGATGCTTGGTTTCCTAGGTTCTATTTATGGGGTGCTTACCCACTACGGCCATGGCCCGGCTCCGGTATTCTTCGGAAGCGGCTATGTCGACTTGAAAGTCTGGTGGCTGAGAGGTCTTGAAATAGGAATCGTATTATTAATTATCTACATGGTTGTAGGAGGATTATGGATGAAAGTTTTAGGATATTATTAATTATTAAATCAAATATATGTTATCAACATTGTCAAGAAAAATGCTGATGTGTCTTACGGGACTTTTCCTGGGGTTCTTCCTGCTGATTCATTTTCTGGGAAACCTCCAGCTGTTTCTTCCACAGGAACAGGCACATCTGCAGTTCAATGCGTATTCCCATTTTCTATCCGGAAATATCATCATCAAAATCGTATCCTATGTTTTATATACCTCTATCATCCTGCATGCCGTAGACGGATTGGCGATTACTTTAAAGAATAAAAAATCGGGCGGAAATTATCAGACCGACAGACGCGGAAGAGCCAGCAAATGGGCCTCCCGGAATATGGGAATCCTTGGAACATTGATCCTGATCTTCCTGGTGATCCATTTTCAGAATTTTTGGTACGTCTACAAATTCGGAAACCCGCCTTTGGATGAGAATGGAAATAAAGACCTGTATATTCTGGTGGTAACTGTTTTTAAAGAATGGTGGTATGTCATTATTTATGTACTGTCCATGATTGCATTATGCTATCACCTGATTCATGGAATATATAGTGCGGTAAGAACATTGGGATTGTATCATCCTAAGTTCGTAAAATGGTTCAAAACCATCGGGATCGCTTATTCCATCATCATCAGCTTAGGGTTTGCCCTGATGCCGGTTTATGTATTCTTTACTTATCATTAAACAGAACGATTATGATTTTAGATTCAAAAATACCAAAAGGCCCATTGGAACAAAAATGGGATAACTATAAAAAGAAAGCAAAACTTGTCAACCCGGCCAACCGTAAAAAACTGGATGTCATTGTAGTAGGAACGGGACTGGCAGGGAGTTCTATTGCTGCTTCATTGGGTGAAATGGGATATAATGTGAAATCATTCTGCTTCCAGGACAGTCCAAGAAGGGCCCACTCTGTGGCTGCACAGGGAGGAGTAAATGCTGCTAAAAATTATAAAAATGATGGTGACAGTGTTTACAGAATGTTTGCAGATACGCTGAAAGGGGGAGATTTCAGAGCCCGTGAAGCGAATGTATACCGTATGGCAGAATGTTCTTTGCACCTCATCGACCAGGCCGTCGCACAAGGTGTTCCTTTCGGACGTGAATATGGCGGTTATCTCAACAACCGTTCTTTCGGCGGCGTTCAGGTAAGCCGTACTTTTTATGCAAGGGGACAAACCGGGCAACAGTTGCTTCTGGGTGCTTATCAGGCTTTGATGAGACAGGTCGGAAAAGGAACTGTACAGTTGTTTTCCAGACATGAAATGCTTGACTTGGTAGTTGTGGACGGCAAAGCCAGAGGAATTATCGTAAGGAATCTGGACACGGGAGAAATTGAAAGACATGCTGCTCATGCTGTAGTATTGGCAACAGGAGGTTACGGAAAAATCTATTACCTTTCTACTTTAGCCATGGGTTGCAATGGCTCTGCGATCTGGAGAGCCCATAAAAAAGGAGCATTAATGGCATCCCCAAGCTGGATCCAGGTACACCCTACCTCTCTTCCACAGTCCGGAGATTATCAGTCTAAATTAACACTGATGTCCGAATCCCTGCGTAATGACGGAAGAATCTGGGTTCCCTTAAAACAAGATGAAAACAGACCTCCCAATGATATTCCCGAAAACGAAAGAGACTATTACCTTGAAAGAAGGTATCCCGCTTTTGGAAATTTAGCTCCAAGAGATATCTCATCCCGCGCCGCCAAAGAAAGAATTGATGCAGGATTTGGAATCGGACCTTTGAAAAATGCTGTTTATCTTGATTTTTCCAAAGCGATCAAAGAGCAGGGAAAAGATAAGATCAGTGAGAAATATGGCAACTTATTCGATATGTATCTTAAAATAACGGGATATGATGCTTATAAAGAACCGATGATGATTTCACCCTCAGCACACTTTTCTATGGGCGGTCTTTGGGTAGATTATGAACTGATGACTACCGTTCCGGGGCTGTTTGCATTGGGAGAAGCCAATTTTGCAGACCACGGAGCCAATCGTTTGGGAGCTAATTCTCTTTTACAGGCTTCCGTAGACGGCTATTTTATCGCACCTTATACCATAGCCAATTATCTGGCGGATGAAATTCATACCGGAAAAATTTCAACGGATGCTCCTGAGTTTGAACAGGCTGAAAATGCGGTTAAAGATCAGATAAAGGATTTAATCAATATCAAAGGAACCAAAACGGCAGACCATTTCCATAAAACATTAGGAAAGCTGCTATACGACTATTGTGGGCTTGCCAGGAATGAACAAGGTCTGAAATATGCTATTCAGGAGATCCGCAAACTGAAACAGGAATTTTACAGAGAAGTAAAAGTGTCAGGCCAGGAAAATACAATGAATACTGAACTCGAAAAAGCAGGCCGGGTTGCTGATTATTTTGAAATCGGCGAACTGATGTGCTATGATGCTTTAACCCGTAATGAATCCTGCGGAGCTCATTTCCGGGAAGAATTCCAGACTCCGGATGGAGAAGCCCTTAGAAATGATACAGAATATCAATTTATTTCTGCATGGGCATGGACTGGTGAGAATGGAGAACCTGAACTGATCAGGGAACCGCTGATCTTTGAAGAAATACAGCCTACGGTAAGAAGCTACAAATAAAAAACAAAAATTATGGATTTACACCTTAAGATATGGCGACAGAAAGACAGAAAAAGTGAAGGAAAACTGGTTAATTATGACCTGAAAGGATTGAATTCTCACATGTCTTTCTTAGAGATGCTGGATACATTAAACGAAAAACTGATTATTGAAGGAGATGAACCTGTAGAATTCGACCACGATTGCCGTGAAGGGATCTGCGGACAGTGCGGTATCATGATCAATGGAATAGCTCATGGCCCTTTAAAAAATACAACCACCTGCCAGCTTCACCTGCGTTCTTTTAAAGACGGTGAAACAATTCTGATAGAACCGTTCCGTTCAGAAGCTTTTCCTGTAAAGAAAGATTTAAAGGTAGACCGTTCCGCTTTTGACAGAATTATTTCTTCAGGCGGATTCGTATCGGTAAATACCGGCCAGGCTCCGGATGCTACAGCAATTCCTGTAAATCATCAAACAGCTGAGGAATCTTTTGATTCGGCAGCCTGTATCGGATGTGGCGCTTGTGTAGCTACCTGTAAAAATGGAAGTGCGGCATTGTTCACCTCGGCAAAAATCACCCATATGGCATTGCTGCCTCAGGGAAAGGAAGAAAGAAACAAACGTGTACTGGATATGGTTGCCCAAATGGACAGCGAACATTTCGGGCACTGCTCCAATACGGAAGCCTGTGAGGTGGAATGTCCGCAGGGGATTTCAGTCCTGAATATCGCCAGAATGAATTTTGAGTATAACAGGGCACTGTTTTTCAGAAAAAGAATTAATTAGCGAAAAGACAAAACCGCAAAAAGCTAAAAGGGCGAATTTGTAAACAGGCAAATTCGTCCTTTTATTTTTAGCAGAAATTCTTAAGAATAAACAAAGTAAATTTGTCTTTTTTGCCATTTCACAATTTTGCTGTTTGCCCCATTTCCTGTTTTATCTTCCTAAGCATCCATCATCGCCACCACTCTCGCCGGAGCTGCAGAACCGCCGACAATTTTAAGCGGGAATACACAGATCTTAAATCCGGATGGAGGCAGTGCACTTAGATTCGTTAGTTGTTCGATATGCAGATATTCTTTTTCGATTCCTACACGGTGCCCTTCCCAGAAGAACTCGGGATCATTCATTTCTTTGGCTTTCCGGGCCATATATTTTAGAGGAAGATCCCATCCCCACTGGTCGATTCCCATTACTTTTACGCCCTGGTCTATCAGCCATTCTGTAGCTTCTTTGCTCATTCCCGTTCCTTTTTCTACAAAATCCGGGGTTCCCATCATTTTATCGCGATCGGTTCTGATCAATACGATATTCCCTTCCTGTATGATAATCCCATTTTTATCAAGATCATTTTTCAAATCATCTACGGTGATGGCCACAAAATCTTGTTTATGGGTACAGTCGATCACGATAGCATCACCATAACACCACTCCAACGGAATCTGGTCTATCGTTTTAGCAGGTTTCCCTTCTACTACAGGACCATAATGCCATGGAGCATCAATATGGGTGGTGGCGTGAAGTCCCATATTTTTGATGGTGTCATCTGCCCAGCCGGTCCAGTTTTTAGGAAAAAGCCTTGACGGAAGCCTCAATGCCAGACGAATCAGCCAGTGCGATTTTCGGTGTGCTTTATGTTTGATTTTCACCCGCATGAACCATGGATCTCCTGTATTGTACTGAATGGGTTTTGTTAAATCTACAATTCTTGTTTTCATATGATTTAGCTAAGGAAGCAAAGATAGCGAATAAGGCAAATGAGCAAAAGGGTGAAATAGTAAAAAGGCTGATTTGCTTCTCCTAAAAATTCATCATTATTAATCCAAACACAAAGAGCAATTTCGTCTATTTGCTATTTTTGCACTTTCACCTCTTCGCCCTAAAACCCTTTAGGGATCATAATCTTCTTCGGATCATTCTCATCATACATGATCTCAATGGTTCCTTTTTTAGGAACGGAAGACTGGTTCAGGCGGCTGACAATTTTCTTATATACAGCAATATGTTCGGTTCCTCTGAAATCTTTAAAACTTACCTGAAACATGATTTGAGGCTGATCATTTACAGTGAGACCTGTCTCGCTTACACTGATGATATTGGCTTCAGCATTTCTCCCTGAAAAGAGGATACGTTCTTCTTTTGTATTTTTAAAAAACTTGCCGAAAATCAGCTGAAAAACCAATACATAAATAATCGTCATTACGCCACTGAAAATAATCGGGTGCATGAATGTCAGAAATCTCCAACCAAAATCAAAGGATTCCCGCCTATAGAAATAATAGTATAATCCGATGACATAAGCGATCAGTAATCCAAGAAAAATAATTCTTAACATCATCCCTGAAGGGTTGAATCCTACTTTCTGATCACTTAAAATAAAGTAAGGTTCCTGTGATACTTTGGGATTCAGCAAGACTTTTACCTTATTTCCGACATCGAATCTTTTTTCCCGTGGCCTGGAATCATGAAACATCATTTTATGTTCTATCAGTGTATTGCTGAGATTGGGAAATGAAAGCGCAACCTGAATGAGATTCATACTGGATTTCGGAATGTATTTGAGGAGTTTATAATCAATGATTTTGGCCTCTCTCGGAATTCCGTTCCGTAGAATGGACTTAATCGTATTTTTCTCTTTAAAAGTTGTAATGAAAAGCTTATTGATAAAGAAAATAATCACATATCCTCATATTAACAAAGAAAAACCGAGATATCCATAGCTCACCGCTAATGAATTTCTCGGTTCTGTTGCGAGTTCCTCACCCATCATATAAATGAAAATCGGAAAAGGAGCGCAGAAAAAAAAGAGAAAAGCTCCCCAGAAAATGATCATAAATTTCATAGCTGCTATTTTGTAATCAGCAATAAAGTTATGATATTATTATGGAACGGGAAGCGTATTTTTACACCTCTTTTTCGAAATAAAGCCTGTAGTATTTTCCTTTGTCATCCTCTCCCATCTCAATTTTCTGCCGGTCTCCGTGGATGTAGATATGGAAGTTTTTATCTAATTTAATGATACTTTTAAAGTGTCTCTGAGTCTTTTTTACCGCAGCTTCACTGATCGGGAATTCTTCAGCGATATTCACCTGCATGTCCTGCTCGTAATCTGTTTTAAAATTGACAAAACTTTCAATAACGTGTTCGTCTCCCAATACTTCACTGGCAAATTCATCTAACTTGAATTCTTCTTTTTCTTTGAAAAAATTGATCGATTTGTTAAGGAAATCTGCCTGGTCAGCTTTGGAAACTTCAAATTCCTGGGGAAGCTGTTTTGTGATATAATCTTTATAGACCATCAAAGCTTCCTGCGTGTGAAAATATTCGTCGTCACGCTGTTTTACTTTCAGGAAATCTTCAAACCAGTAGTACATGTCCCCGTTTTTGTTGTTGTCAACTACAGAAAGCACATACCCGGTTTCTTTATTGTTGTTGTAGATCAAAGCTGCCTTATCAATTTTGGATAAGCCGATTCCCTGATCTTTTTCAATATCAAATGTTTCTTCGGCAGGATTGATTTTCAGGAAAGATTCTCTCTTCTCTGTTTTAAAGATCCCGATTTTATCCACTTTGTCAGGGCGGTCACTTTCATCTTCAAAAAGTACGATGAAAAGTTCTCCACTCTGAACCCTTGGGTTTTCTGCAGCTTCAAAAAGGTGTTTGGCAATATTCTCAGATTCCCAGAGAAACTTGGACTTGTCATCAAAAATTTCAGATACGGCACTGTAAACCGGGTTATTCACCAGATACGTGTCACTGTAAAAATGAAAGGTCTCTTCCGATTTAAAAGAACCTAAAAAGTAATCTTCAAGCATTTCTGCCATTCCTTTTTCCAGTTTCAATTCTTCCTGGGAAAGCGTCAGGGAATCTCCGTTGATCTTATTTCCGACTCTGTGTACTATTATTTTTGAAAACATTTTTCTGAATATTTGGACTGCAAAGATATTCATTCTTATCCTTACTGCGAAACTTAAAAATGTCATGACACAGGATAGACTTTATTAAAGAGAATTTTAAACCACCCCGTCAAAAATTCTTTGAATTTTCGCCACCCCTCCAAAGGAGGGGAATTCTCAGCCATTCATTTGTGATGGGCTATATCAGACGTTTTTTGTCGTTCATTTTTCCAAATTGATAAAAACCTTATCATTTTGACATGCTTATTTCTTCGAAAAACAGATTGTAAAAATCACAACATATTGCTTATCAATACTTTAAATCAATTTCATCACCAACGGAATACGATTGGCATCATCATTTGAAAACATAGAAAAATGGACTTAAAAACATTAAACCGAATAGACAAGCTCACAAGATTAAAAAGCAAAGGACCGGAGACTCCCAAATGGCTGAAGCCTTATCATCTGCTCTTTTTTGCTTTTTTAACCATTTTTATTTTTGGTGCCGTCATCAAGGTACTGGAACACAAACCCAATTAAATCATCATAAATATGAACTATCTACAAGCCGCGCAGGAAATCACAGAAGTGGTTCCCGATTTTGAAAATGAATGGAAAGAAACTCAAAACCGAAATCCATACACCATCGTCAGAGCTTTTACGGAACGGATTAAAAATATGATCCGCCAGAATGACAGAAACCTGTTGCTGAGAAGTTTGCAGAAAATGGACAAAATATACACTGACGGAGATACGGTATTAAAGAATGCTGTTGAGACTACTTTTATCTATTCTCTGGACAATTGTACCGCTTTCTGCAGTGAGGAATACAGAAAAGTGATTTTTAGTCATATTTCTGCAAACCTTCAGCAGGTATATTCAAGACAGATTTACAGTCACGGTATATAAAGGTTTTGTTACATTTTTTATCCGTTTCATTACAAAGTGTTTAAATTAAACAAAATTAAAAATAACTCACAATCAATAGATTATGAAAACAAAAATCAGAAAAATTTCAGACTGGAAAAGCTGGAAAACTACGACTAACAGACACAATTCTGAGATATTACTCACTCACATCGCTGTGATTGTGGGAGTATTCATTTTTGCAGCCTGTCTTTAAATTTTGGTATACATTTCGCTGCAATAAAAAGTGTTTGAAAAATTCTTAATTATGATGAAAGTACAAATGCAAACTATTAATCAAAAAATAGCTGTTGAATACTTAAAATTTTTCTATCCGCCACTCCGCAATGAAATCGCACAGTTATCTGTTCAGGATAATTTTGCAGGAATAATGCAGGCTACTGTCAATTATTTGAAAAACCTGTTGCAGGAATCGAAGATCAATATTATTGCCCATCATATTAAGTTGATGGACTGGATTTACAGGAACGGAAACTCCTATGTAAGGACCATGATCGAAAACCTGTTTGTAAGGTCTTTTGAAAGCTTTAAAAAGCATGCTAAGATCCAGCATTGGAAGCTTTTATATCAGTATATGCCTGTCAGTTTCCAGATTATCTACAATGAACAGCAAAAACAGGATCAGATCTACTTTGGTAAATAAAATAGTTTAATTTGAAAAAGACTCCCTGGGCATTCGTTTGTCCGGGGAGTTATATTTTGGAGAAACCGCAAAGAGCCAAAGGCGGAAGAGCGAAAAAAGCTTTTCGAACTCCTCTTCATTATAATTATTTCCCACTCTATATTTTTCACCAATCCGTGTAAAAAACTTATTTTTGTAAAAAATTAATCATGAAGTATGCCTTATGTACGGTTTTCGCCCTGTTATCAATAGTATCCTGTGGAAGCAATGATACGATAATAGAAGATCCGAGACCCATTGATAAAGACGTTTACAATTTTGCATTCAAAAGCTACCATGTACAGGGAACCACGCTCTACCAGGGATCATTAGGCCAGAAATCAAACCCTGAAGAATCTTATCTGAATACCTATTGGAGTCTCTATCAGGAACCGGCATGGAAAAAGATCATTCTTGATCTGAAGAACAGTTCTATACAATTAATTTCTGATAACTCCACAGTTCAGACGCACAGCATTACAATTGCTAATGATTCCGTATTACTCAATGATACCCCCAAGCAACCGAATTATATCGGTAGTTTTAATAAAAAAGAATCATCCTTTACTTTAAAAAGAACCTACAGATATGTAAAAAAAGTACCCAGAAATGAAACTGACGCCCTGTTTATTACTAAAAGTGCTTTTTTCGGAACGACTCAATATGAAAATATGTTTGGATCTGTTTTTTCCGCCCCTTCACAGATGACCCAAAACGGGGATGAAGTCCTTTGGAGTAATATCGAATACTCCTATCAATCATTATAAACAGGTTCAAACGGATGATCCGCTATCATTTGGCTTTGTACAGAATCCTTTTATGATAAAACAAATCCCAGGCTGCAAGCCTGGGATTTGTTTTATTTATCTTTTTTCAAAAACGCATTTTCAATGAGCTGAATTTCTTCTTTATTGAGTTTTGCAGTTTTCTTAAGTTTTGCTGTAAAAGCCGCTACTTCTTCAGCTGTAGAAGGTGCTCCAAGGTTTTGTTTTTTATCATCAAAAGAGTCGGCGAGCACTTCTCCTTTAGGGTTTATTATCAGCCAGAAGGGAAGCCCGGCATTTTCGCCTTTATATTTATTCATGAGTTCCTGGCCGCCAGGGTTTTCAAGGACTTTCTTTTCTCCCCTTTCCTGAACATCCACATAGGCCGTGACAAATTTCTTATCGAAAATAGGTTTTGTTTCCGGAAGATTCATATTTTTCTCCATCGCCTTACACCATTTGCACCATGAAGCATGGAACATCAGCAGTACATTTTTGTTGTTGGCCTTTGCTTCTGTAAGGGCCTTATTGAGTACTACACTTGTTTTTTCCTGTGCCATACCCAGCTGAAACATGAACAGCGTTATAATGATAATAATTTTTGAGTATTTCATTCTGAATTTTGTTTAAATCTACACGAATTTAGGTATTTAATCGTTCAGTTATTTTATTTAACTTTAAATATTATTATAAATAATGAAGTATAAATATTTTTACAGTCTTCTGCTCGTCATTACTATTGTATTTTCCCATGCTCAGTTTTCTGATGCGGTAAAAAAACTGGCTCAGCCCTTAGATACTATTTCTTATGCTGAGTCCTCTCATATCGGGTATATGGGAGAAGAAAGTAAAATTTATAATCAATTTAAAAAAATTGCCAAAATAGCAAGTAATGATGAACTCTATTATTATGCGATGAATGGCAGCAATGCTTTAAGAGTTTATTCCGGACAAGAGCTATTTAAAAGAAATGATAAAAGATTTTTAGAAATCTATACATTCTATTCTGGCAATCCTTTAATTATGAAATATACCCTGGGGTGTGTTGGAGAACATAAAAATATTTCAGAGTTTTTGAAAGATGAAGTATACTCAGCCCAAGATTATATTTCGTTACGGGATCAGTTATTAAAAAATAAAGATGAAATATCAAAAATACAATTAAGGCAAATCAAAGAACTGGGCTATGGTAAACTTACGGAAGAAAATATCAAGTCTGTAAAAAAGCAGTTAGAAAAGATTGATATTAAAAAATTAAACTAAAATTTATCCGCTCAATTTAACATTCAACTTTTACCAGGTTTATACAATGATTGAAATAAAAAAATATTCAAATCAGGAAGGCTATCCGGAGCCAAGACGGGTGATCAGGTATACTCTTTTCTGGTGTACGAGCGGAAGTGCTGAAATTCTGATTGATGAAAATCTCTTTTTTTTGAAAGCCGGTCAGACCGTTACCATTACTTCAGGACAATTTCATCAGCTGATCGCTGTAGAAGGCGAAGTGACCGCACTCGAATTTACCCTGGATTTTTTCAGTAAAAGTGACAGTGACATTGAACTTATCTTTCACAACGGGCTCTTCTGCCATTTCGGGATGAATGAAATCATCACCGTTCGCCGTCCTTCATTTTTTACAGAAACCCTCAGCATGATTGAAAAGGAAATCCAGGAGAAACCTTATCAATATCTGATTTCCACCCATTCCCTGGTAGAACTGTTATTAATAGAAATCAACCGCAGTAAAATTGCCAACGGAGATGAGATCTGGAAACCTGATGCGTTGTTTTTAAAATTCCTGGAAAGTGTCCGATATCATTTTAGTGACAATTATCCTGTATCTCATTTTGCAGCGATTTTAGGAACTACTGAAGCCAAATTGAATGAGATCTCAAAGCTTCACACCCAGAAAACAGCACAAAATGTCATTTATAGCCTTATCATTTCCGAAGCGAAAAGGTTGCTGCTTTATGAAAAGCTCAGTGTAAAGGAAATTGCTTACCAGCTTGGCTTTAACGATCCTTTTTATTTTTCCAATTTCTTTAAAAAACATATTTCACGATCCCCAAAGGAATATCAGAAAGCCGTCAAAAATTAAAATATTACATGCTTTTCCAAGAATTGTCTATTCTTTAAATCAGGGCTTTCACTGAACTTTGTACTTGTAATAAAGACCTAAAAATGACAAGTATAAAAACTCAACAGGACCTCGCTATATTCTTATTAAGAATAACTCTGGCAGCAGGATTTTTATCCGCCACGGCAAGCAGGCTGAATCTTTGGGGAAGGCATTCTTCCGGCTGGAAAAATTTTGTACACTCTACTGCCGAAACCAATTCGTTTCTGCCACAATCATTTGCACCCAGTATTGCAGCAGTATCAACTCTTGCTGAACTATCAATGGGTATTTTACTTCTTATAGGGTATCAGATAAGTAAAACGGCTTTGTGCGCTTCCGTTTTAACACTATTATTTGCCATCGCCATGGGTATTTCTTTTGGACTTAAAGAGCCTTTAGATTATTCGGTCTTTGTATTCAGCGCCTCATCTTTTCTGCTAAGTACTTTTCCCCGTTACAAATGGTCTTTAGATCAACTTTTACATCCATAATACTTTAAAAACATATGACAATGAGCACAAACATCCACGATTATATCGTAAAAACAGAACAGAAAGAATGGCAGCCTTTACTTGAAAAAGGAGTTCATTATCAAGGTATTTTCGTAAAATCATTAAAATTTGATCCTGAAAATAACCGTTCCACCACCATTCTATTAAAGTTTGAACCGGGAGCAAGCTATCCTTATCACAATCATCCTGCAGGTGAAGAGCTGTTCATCATGGAAGGTGATGCTACCATTGCAGGTGCCCAACTGAAAAAGGGAGATTATCTATACACTCCGCCAAATTTCAAACATGCTGTGACGTCGGAAAATGGCTGCATGATCCTTTTTGTCGTTCCTGAAGAAGTGGAAATCCTTTAAAGGATTCTATTGACCATAAAACCGCTGTAAGATATTGTTTACAGCGGTTTTATAATGATTAAACGGGATAAAAAAACATCATAAACCCAGAGAAGATCAAATATCCTATCCTGTCCTAAAGTAATGAAAGGGCTTACCTCCTGACTGGCAAAAATATCTTTATGTTAAAGATTGAGCCCATGGTAATATTTACTTCAGGGCCGTTTTATCTGTTGAGATCCGTTGAAAGACCATGAATGGCTTTTTTCTTTAATAGGTCTAACGAAAACTGAACTGAAAATGTCAGTACCATATATAATACAATAAGCAGCAATACGAATCCAATACCGTGCTGTCTGTATCCAAAGATGCCTTTTCCCCAGGAAATTAATATCCACTGTATCATGTACATGGATGTTAAATTCCTGCTGCAATACTTTAAAATTCTAATAAAACTGTTCTCTTGAATCTTTGAAGTTGCTGTAAAAATAGCCCAAAGAAAAATCAATGTCCAACCGGCAAAATAAATAACTCCTCCAGGCCCCATATGGTAAAAACCATTATAATGATATTCACCATATATAAAAACCAAAGGAGCGCCAAGAGCCACAAACAGAAGTCCTGCATACAGCATATTCTTAAATAATTGTTTTGCGTTATAATTCAATTCAAGATACCATTTACCAAAAAACATCCCGATGATGATAAAAGACATCCAGGGAAAAACCGGAAAATAGACATAGGCAGGAAAATCATTACTAAAAAGAAGATCCAGGATATAATTAATAACAGGATAATCAATAGTAATTCCACTCACTTCTCTGGAGACTAATGCAATGAATAATCCTATAGCAAGAATGCCGTATTTATTTTTTACATACTTCCTGATAAAGCCGATAAAGAGTAAGGACAATCCCGCTAACTGTAAAATATCTCCCAACAGTTCCAAATACAGATATTGCTGCTCTATTGGAGCATGCCATCCATATTTTTGGATAAAATTATCAGAAGCAAAACCAAACATTACGGGGACAATAAATTTCATAAAATTCATAAAAAAAGCAGCCACTAAAAGTAAACCGCCCCGCTGTACGGCACTTTTTAGACTTTGGTGGCTTGAAGTCATAAATGTTATTCCCATACAGATGAGAAAAATAGACGTTCCTCTGCCTAAAAAGACGATAAAACTACCGATAACGGTCTCTGACTGTGATTTTACATTTGCAAATATGAGTAAGGTATGGATAATGATCATTCCTATGACACTCATTCCTTTGATTAAATCAAGGGCTGCAATTCTTTTACTTTGCTGTTCCATAGTTTTTAGTTTTCATAATGTTTTTATTTATTCTAAATAAAAACAAATGTATAAATAATTTATTTCCCTTTCTCAATTTTTTTGAGGGGGTTATTCATCATTTTTAAGCATTACGGCAGGATATTACAGGATAGGTCCTAAAAAGGAGTATTTAGGACACTTTCACCTTAGCAAATCATATTACCGAATACATTTCAGCAAACAGAAACAACTGTTAATGTATATCTATAGGAATAAACAGGAGTACATAAATTTTCATCCGGGATTATCATAGAACTCTGTATATTTGAATAATCATTCTTGATTTATAGCTTTCCTATGAATGAACGAAACCATTGATATTTTTGATACCATCGTTATCGTTGGTGTTATACAGGGCGCAGCCTCTGCAATATCTATCGGGTGCTATCCTTCCAATGCACCCGGCAAAAGGTTGTTATCTGCTATATTACTTATCCTGGCATTTCTTCACGTCAAAATACTGCTTCACAGTCTCGGTTTATGGCAATCTCCTGCTTTCCATTATTTTCCTCTGGCCATTGATACTCTGATCCAGCCTTTATTTTATCTATATACCTGTTCTTTGACGGAAAAGAATTTTTCATTGGATGCAAGACAATTGAGGCACTTTATACCTGTACTTATATTTCAGCTTCATGCAATGATCGTGTATGCCATAGGTCTTATATATTCCGATATAACAACAAAAGATTTTATAGCTGAGCGGTATATGCATTATAATACTATTAAATGGACTGAAGACGTTTTTGCCCTTTTTTCTGCCGGCATTTATTGGTATCTGAGCTTCCGGAAGACACAAAGATACCGGCATTGGCTGTTTACCAGTCAATCTGCAACACAGTATTCTGAATTGGCATGGCTCCGTAACCTGCTTATCGGAACCGGTATATTGGTAGTTCTGTTGTTTTTATCTTCAATATCTTCTACTATTTTCCAGCTTAATAATTCGTTCCTGTATCTTGAAATCTTTTATGGCTATCTTACAATACTGATCTATTATCTCTCTTTTCAAGGATACAGGACTATCTTAGCTGCTGAAGTACAAATCATACGGTTGTCAAATGATGAACAACCTTCGGAACAAGTGGCACTGACAGATGTTCCGGACACTGATATAAAAACTGCGGCAGGCCAGGAAAACCTCTCTGTCATCCAATCCGCATTGATAGAAATAATGGAAAATCATCATCTCTATATGGAACCTGAATTAAGCCTTAAAGAGATAGCAAAAGCGATTGATTTCCCGCCTGCACAAGTTTCTGCTGCTATCAATGCAAAATTTAGGGTAAATTTTCGAAGCTGGGTAAACCATTACCGTGTGGAAGAAGTAAAAAAAAGGCTGAATGATCCGGCACATAA
The DNA here is from genome assembly GCF_022869225.1 of Chryseobacterium sp. NCBI lineage: Bacteria > Pseudomonadati > Bacteroidota > Flavobacteriia > Flavobacteriales > Weeksellaceae > Chryseobacterium > Chryseobacterium sp. The sequence continues at coordinate 1,000,431 of NZ_JALIHL010000001.1, forward strand.
ACACCTTAGCCTTACCGGTATTGCTTTTGATTGTGGATTTAATTCTGAAGCCAGTTTTTACCGTATTTTTAGAAAACATACCGGATATTCTCCCAAAACCTATCTGCAGACAACAAAACGCGAGCATTAAAAGAACGCTCAAAACATATTTTGAGTGGGTTAAGAGTTTAGGATATTGTTCATTTGCGCAATAAATTTTACTTATGAAACAGATACAACTATTATCCGTCGCCCTATTGATGATTTGCCACATGGGATATTCTCAAATCAGTGCAAACCAGATTCCTGCACAAAAACCTGTTATCATTAAGGCCCCTTTTCTACTGAAAACGAATTGGGACCAGTGGGGAACCTATGCCAAATATACTCCTGACAAACAAGTATTGGGATGCTGGAGTACAGCTTTAGCACAAATACTGTACTATCATCGTTTGAAGGCATCTGGCTCAGTTTCCTATCGCTGTTCCAAAGGATATATCATTAAGGATACTTTATCATACTATGTTCCCATTTGGAAGAATTTTACAACAAGTATAAACGATAAAAGCCGCCCGGAGCTTATAGATGCAGTGGCACGCTATTCATATCTTACTGCTGTTGCAATCCGGAAAGATTTCGGAACTTCAAAGTATCTGGAAATGATCAACCCAGCACCTCAGGTTGCAAAACACTTCACTTGTAATGCTACTTTTTATGTCAGTTTCACAGGTAAAATTCCTATTCCACAAGAACAGATGAAACTCATTGCTGATAAGGAACAGATAAAAAATATAATTGATAAAAGCAGTATCATTCCGTTGATTAAAAATGAGATCAGACAGAAAAGGCCAGTCTATTTCCACATGGGCAATTTTACTAATTACGGCCATTCTACAGTAATAGACGGATATTCGGAAAAAGACAGTATTTTTTATGTGCATATTAATTATGGCGCCAGCGGTTTTCGCTCCGGTTGGTATGACTTATTCAGGCCTATTGATGTGGAAGATGATATCCGCCTACGGGCATTTGTTACCATAAAGCCAATACATTAAAATAGCTGAGCCTGTTCCAAAAATTTTATTCTTAAAGAAATGAAACATAATAAAAGAGTATCAAATATTTGATTTATAAAGTTTCACAAACAAAGTACCATAGTTTCCATTAAGTAATGAAAATCATCTACTTCTGATTACTGTTTTCAACACGTTCAACTGTTTAAATCAATGCCTATATTTTATGAACTGTAAGCTTCTACCTGAACATGTTTTTATAATCATTAAAATACAAAACCCGCGGTAAAACAAAGTTTTACCGCGGGTTTATGATTTATAACTAAATGTTAGTATTCCTTACATCGATTATTTTACTTCTTCGAAGTCTGCATCCTGTACATCTTCACCACCTGCATTGCTACCAGCCCCTGCGTTCTGAGCTCCTGCATCAGCTCCCGGCTGCTGGCCTGCTGCATACAGTTCTTCAGAAGCTGCCATCCATGCTGCGTCCAGCGCTTCAGTTTTAGCTTTTACGTCATCCGCATTTTTAGCTTCGAAAGCCGTTTTCAATTCTGCGGCAGCACTTTCGATCGCTGCTTTTTTGTCAGCAGAAAGTTTTTCACCGAATTCTTTCAACTGCTTTTCAGTCTGGAAGATCAATCCGTCAGCTTTATTGAAGATTTCAACTTCTTCTTTTCTCTTAGCATCAGCTGCAGAGTTTTCCTGAGCTTCTTTCTTCATTCTTTCGATTTCTTCGTCAGAAAGACCTGAAGAAGCCTGGATTTTAATAGACTGCTCTTTACCGGTTCCTTTATCTTTAGCAGATACACTTAAGATACCGTTCGCATCGATGTCGAAAGTTACTTCGATTTGAGGAACACCTCTTGGTGCTGGCGGAATATCTGTAAGATCGAATCTACCGATTTCTTTGTTGTCGTTGAACATGGATCTTTCTCCCTGTCCTACTCTGATGCTTACTGCCGGCTGGTTGTCAGAAGCAGTAGAGAATACTTCAGATTTTTTAGTTGGGATTGTTGTGTTCGCTTCAATCAATTTAGTGAATACAGAACCCATAGTCTCAATACCTAAAGAAAGTGGTGTAACGTCAAGAAGTAATACATCTTTTACATCTCCTGTTAAAACCCCACCCTGAATCGCTGCACCAATGGCAACAACCTCATCCGGGTTAACTCCTTTAGAAGGTTTTTTACCAAAGAATTTTTCTACTTCTTCCTGAATGATCGGGATTCTTGTAGAACCCCCTACCAAGATTACCTCATCAATATCAGAAGTTGATAAACCTGCATCTTTCAATGCTTTAGCAACCGGTTCCATAGATCTTCTCACAAGATCGGCAGATAGCTGCTCGAATTTAGCTTTAGTTAAAGTCTTCACCAAGTGTTTAGGACCTGTAGCTGTAGCCGTGATATAAGGCAGGTTGATCTCAGTCTGAGGAGAAGAGGATAATTCGATTTTTGCTTTTTCAGCCGCTTCTTTTAATCTTTGAAGCGCGATCGCATCAGATTTTAAATCTACTCCTTCTTCAGCTTTGAATTCATCAGCCATCCAGTTGATGATCACATCATCAAAGTCATCACCTCCTAAGTGGGTATCACCATTTGTAGACAATACTTCAAATACACCGTCTCCCAAATCAAGGATAGAGATATCGAAAGTACCACCACCAAGGTCATATACTGCGATTTTCTGATCTTTATGGTTTTTATCAAGACCATAAGCTAACGCTGCAGCTGTAGGTTCGTTGATAATTCTTTCTACTTTAAGACCAGCGATTTCACCAGCTTCTTTAGTAGCCTGTCTTTGTGCATCGTTGAAGTATGCAGGAACAGTGATTACCGCTCTTGTTACTTCCTGTCCAAGATAATCTTCAGCCGTTTTCTTCATTTTTTGAAGAGTCATTGCAGAAATTTCCTGTGGTGTATATTCTCTATCGTCGATTTTTACTTTTACGGTATCGTTTGGTCCGCTTACTACCTCATAAGGTACTCTTGAGATTTCTTTAGCGTCTTCTTTAAAATGAGTACCGATAAATCTTTTGATAGAGTATACAGTTTTCTTTGGATTCGTTACAGCCTGTCTTTTTGCAGGATCACCTACTTTTCTTTCACCATCTTCTGTAAAGGCTACGATAGAAGGTGTTGTTCTTTTACCTTCTGCATTTGGGATAACAACAGGGTCTTTACCCTCCATAACAGCAACACAAGAGTTGGTTGTTCCTAAGTCAATTCAATTATTTTACTCATAATATTTTATTTTTTTTCTAATTTTTAATTTAATTTACACTCTCAATTTCTCAATATCTGTACCATTCAAAGATTTGTGACAAAATGACACACTAAAAATAAAAACCTTGGCTGTATGAGGTTTTCTGTGGATTAATACGGAAATTTTTTCACGTAAGCTTACTTTAAAAAAAGTAGAACTGACTTATATTTTTTATATATCTTTATTAAAAAGCATACACATCATATGAAAAAAATCTGTTTACTCATGATCTATTGTATTATCCTCTGTTTTGGAGCTTTACAAGCTCAGAAAAAAGCTCCTCTTATTATAATTTCTACAGAAAACACAGCACTTGTATATACAATAAATACTAAAAATCAGCTGGCTCAATTATATTTTGGGCAAACTCTAAAAACAATTCCGGAATATTCACTGATCAATTCACCTTCTGTTCCTGCGCTCATTACACAAGGAACCGGCCCTGTCCGCGAACCGGCACTGGGAGTGGTACATGCGGACAACAACCCGTCATTGGAACTTCAGTATCTTAATCACAGTACAAAGACAGAAGGAAATATACAGTCTACTGAAATTCAGCTCAGGGATCCTCAATATCCATTTTTTGTGTCATTGCATTTCAAAGCATACAGGAATGAAAATGTTATTGAACAGTGGACTGAAATAAAACATCAGGAAAAGAAACCTGTCCTATTAAAATATTATTCCTCAGCATTTCTCCAGCTATCTGTACAAAACTATTATCTCACTCACTTCTTTGGCGATTGGGCTAATGAAATGCGTATGCAGGAAAGTCTTCTCCCGGAAGGTATTTACAATATAGAATCCAAATTAGGTACACGGGCAACTAACTTTGATCTGCCTTCCTTCATGCTTTCAATAAATACCCCGGCCAATGAAGAAGATGGAAAAGTATTGGCCGGAACACTGGCCTGGAGCGGTAATTTCAAATTAACTTTTGAAAACATCCGTTATAGTGAAGATATCGGACACCTCCTGCAGGTATTACCGGGTATTAACAATTATGCATCCGATTATACTTTGCCTCCTAGTACTTCTTTTATCACCCCTCCATTTATTTACACCTATTCTTACACCGGAAAAGGACAGGCTTCCCGAAACCTTCATCAATGGGCTATCAATTATGGAATTTATAAAGGAAAAGAAAATAAATCGACCCTTCTAAACAACTGGGAAGCTACCTATTTTAATTTTGATGAACAAAAGCTTTCCGGCTTATTGAAGGAAGCACAAAATTTAGGGGTAAGCGTTTTCCTTTTGGATGATGGCTGGTTTGGAAATAAATATCCCAGAAATAATGACAATGCTGGATTGGGAGACTGGGAAGCTAATCGTAAAAAATTGCCTAACGGGCTGCCATTTCTGGTAAATGAAGCCAAAAAGCATAATGTCAAGTTCGGCATATGGGTGGAACCGGAAATGGTGAATCCCAAAAGTGAACTGTATGAAAAACATCCCGACTGGATTCTAAAATTGTCCAACAGACCTGAAAACCTCCGCAGATCCCAGTTGGTGCTGGATCTGGCCAATCCTAAAGTTCAGGAACATGTTTTCAAAGTGGTAGACAATATCCTTCAGGAAAATCCCGATATCGCCTATATTAAGTGGGACTGTAACCGATATATGACCAATAGCTTCTCCAGTTATTTGAAAGACAAACAAAATAACCTCTATATTGATTATACCTTAGGACTTTATAAGGTGTTACAAAACATTCGTCAGAAATACCCTGATGTAGAACTTATGTGGTGTAGTGGCGGTGGTGGGCGTGCTGAATATGGAGGTTTAAAATATACCAACGAATTCTGGCCGAGTGACAACACTGATCCTTTACAGCGGATATTTATTCAATACGGATACTCTTATTTCTTCCCTATGGGAATCCAGTGTGCTCATGTAACCAACTGGGGAAAACAGTCTCTGAAATTTAAACTCGATGTAGCCATGAGCGGTAAACTTGGATTTGACATTAGAATTGATGAAATGAGTAGCCAGGAACTTCAACTTTCGCAGAATGCCCTGAACAATTATAAGAGCCTCCAGGACATCATCAATACCGGTAAAATGTACCGATTAATAGCTCCTTACAACAATCATTACGCAGCATGGATGCTGACCGACCAATCCAAAAGTAAAGCAGTACTCTATACTTATAACCTGCAAACTCAATTAGGGGATTACTTTACTCCGGTATATTGTAAGGGACTTGATCCTGATAAAAAATACCAGCTCAAAGAACTCAATCTTGAAAATGAGGCCCAGCCTCAGCTCCCTCAAAACGGGAAAATATTTTCAGGAGATTATCTGATGAAAGTAGGACTTCAGTGGTTTTTAAATGGAAGCTTCAAAAGTAGTGTTATTGAACTGAAAGCTGTAAATTAATGACTATCCAACCTTTTTACCAGATAAAATTAATCAAAGTTTAATCTTAGAAATAGGGATAGAAACTTCATGAATTATTAATTTTGATAAAATATATACATTAAGAATGTCTTTACACTTTAATCCACGAGATATTACATGGCTGGCCTTTAATGAAAGGGTTTTACAAGAAGCCATGGACGAAAAAGTTCCTTTACATTTAAGAATACGTTTTCTCGGAATCTTCTCCAACAATTTAGATGAATTCTTCAGAGTACGTGTTGCCGGATTAAAGCGCGCCATGGATTTTAAAGAAAAGGTAATTGCTGAGTCTTTCTATCAGCCGCCCTCCAAAATCCTTCAACGGATTAATGAAATTGTCATGAAACAGCAGCTGAACTTCGATAAAACCTGGAAAAAGATCCAGACTGAAATGGCTGATCATAAAGTTTCCATTAAAAATTCAAAAAATCTGACCGCTAAACAGAAGGATTTTGTCAGAAAATATTTTGATGAAGTGGTAGAGTCCAATGTCATTCCTATTCTGCTTCATGAAAACACTCCAATGCCCTATTTAAGAGACAAAAGTCTTTATCTGGGCGTTGCCATGAGAAAAAAAGACTGGCAGTATTCCAGTAATTATGCTATCATTGAAATTCCGTCCCGTTTTGTAGGAAGGTTTGTACTACTGCCTACCGAAGATCCGGAAGAAAAAAATGTAATGCTTCTGGAAGATGTCATCACATTCAACCTGCCCCATATTTTCTCCTATTTCGGATATGACGAATTTGCAGCCCATGCTTTTAAAGTAACCAAAGATGCCGAACTGGATCTGGACAATGATATCAGAACCAATTTCGCGGAAAAAATAGAAAAAGGACTCAAAAACAGGAGAAAAGGAAAACCTACCCGTTTTGTTTTTGATAAAGATATGGACAAAGCTTTACTGGAGCTTCTTATCCGAAAATTAAACCTTACCAAAAAAGACAGCATCATTCCGGGTGGAAAAATCCATAATTTCAAACATTTTATGGATTTCCCTGATGTTTTCGAAACTTATGAGAGACCAGTGGAGAGAACTTCCTTTACCCATCAGGCTTTTGAACATGGCGAGAGAGTAACGGATGTTATTTTAAAAGAAGATGTACTGCTCACCTTTCCGTACCATAAATACAATCCGGTGATTGACCTATTGCGCGAAGCAGCCATGGATCCGGATGTAAAATCGATACAGATCACTGCTTACCGCCTGGCAAGCAGCTCCAAGATCATCAATGCCCTGATCTATGCAGCAAGAAACGGTAAGGAAGTAACCGTCATGCTTGAACTTCAGGCAAGATTCGATGAAGAATCCAATCTGGAGTGGAAAGATATGCTGGAACCGGAAGGAATCACTGTATTGGTGGGGCTTCCCAATAAAAAGGTTCACGCCAAACTCTGTGTCATCAAAAAAAGGGCTCACAATAAAACCATTCAGTACGGCTTTGTGAGTACCGGAAACTTCAACGAAAAAACAGCCAGAATCTACGGAGATCATCTGCTGTTAACGGCTGACCGCGGCATTATGGCAGATATCAATAAAGTATTCAATGTTCTGAAAAAACCAAAAGAAGATAATCTTCCGGTTTTGAAAACTTGTAAAAATTTATTAGTTTGCCCACAATTCATGCGTGAAAGGATCGTTCATCATATCGATAAAGAAATTGAAGAAGCCAAAGCAGGAAGAAAATCGGAGATCATCGTCAAGGTGAATTCTCTAAGTGACAGATCTTTGATTGAAAAATTATATGATGCCGCAAAAGCAGGAGTTATTATAAAACTGATCGTACGGGGAATTTACTGTGCAGTCAACCAAAAAGAATTTAAAGAAAAAATAAAAGCAATAAGTATCGTAGACGAATACCTGGAGCATGCCAGAGTCATGTATTTCTACAATAAAGGTATTGAAGACCTGTATATTTCTTCTGCCGACTGGATGACCAGAAATCTTGATTACAGAATTGAGGCCGCAGCAAAAATTACAGATAAGAACCTTAAAAAAGAATTGAAAGACATTCTCGAAATTCAGCTCAGAGACAATGTAAAAGCGAGAATTTTGGATAAAAAACTGAGCAATGAATATATAAGAAATGACAAGAAAGAATGCCGTTCCCAGATAGAAACCTATACATATTTAAAAGCTAAAACCAATAAAAATGAAGATAGCAGCGATAGACATAGGAAGTAACGCAGCCCGCCTCCTTATCAATGAAGTAAAAATCAATAACAGAAAGCCTGAATTCATCAAACTCAATCTTTTAAGAATTCCTTTAAGGCTGGGAATGGATGTTTTTACCATTGGAAAAATAGGCAGCGAAAGAGAAAAAATGGTCATCGATTCCATGAAAATTTTCAGTGACCTGATGAAGATCTATAAGGTAGACCATTACAGAGCCTGTGCCACAAGTGCCATGCGTGATGCCGCCAACGGTAATGAAATCATCCGGCAGGTTCAGGAAACCTCAGGTATCACTATAGAGATTATCTCCGGTGACGAAGAAGCTACCCTGATCTATGAAAACCACGTAGCAGAAGGTTTAGATAAAGAATTTGCCTACCTGTACATCGACGTAGGCGGAGGTTCCACCGAACTTACCTTCTATGAAAACGGCAAAATGGTCTATGAAAGATCCTTCAATATCGGAACCATCCGGCTTCTGAATAATCTGGTTACAATGGACAACTGGAAAGAAATGAAAGATGAGATCAAACAAAATATTGTCAGCACAAAACCTATCGTGGCAATCGGTTCAGGAGGAAATATCAATAAAGTATTTTCTATGAGCAAAATTAAAGACGGAAAACCCATGTCTTTATCACACCTTAAAAAGGTTTACAAAGAATTTAATGAACTTTCCGTAGAAGAAAGAATGACTCAATACAGTCTCAGAGAAGACAGAGCTGACGTTTTGGTTCATGCCCTGAGCATTTTCAACAATATTATGTCATGGTCGGAGATCAATAGAATTTTTGTTCCTAAAATCTCCGTAGCAGACGGGCTTATTCAGAATATTTACAGCCAGTTGCAGCATAAAAAATAATTTTTAAAGCATCATTATCTGAAAACCGGGCACAGTTGTCCGGTTTTCTCTGTTAAAATATCATATTCCTGTGATTATAAGACATGATTTATAAGTAAAACAAGACTAAAGCCTGCTCCTACTGAATTATAACAACAGCATCTTTACTCTTTATTCTTTTATTCTTTTATTCTTTTCAAAAAAAATTGCCTAATTTTAAAGTAAAACCAACCTCTTATCCGTCGTACAACTATCAATAGCAAAACAATGGTCCCAATCAAAATAATTATTACAGGAGCTACAGGCATGGTAGGCGAAGGTGTTTTAATGGAATGTCTTGAAAATCCGAATGTTGCTGAAATCCTGAGTATAAGCAGAAAACCGTCCGGGAAAATACATCCCAAACTGAAAGAATATCTTGTTCCTGACTTTCTGTCAATAGATATCCATGATGAAAACCTGAAAGGCTATGATGCCTGTTTTTTCTGTGCCGGAATCAGCAGTGTAGGAATGAATGAAGAAGAGTATACCAAAATTACTTATGATACGACCATTCATTTTGCAAAAGCTGTCCTGAACCAAAACCCGGAAATGGTTTTCAATTATGTTTCCGGAGCACAGACCGACAGTTCGGAAAGTGGAAAACTGATGTGGGCAAGAGTAAAAGGGAGAACAGAAAATGATTTAAAAAGAATGAATTTCAAAAGGGTATACAATTTTCGCCCCGGATTTATGAAACCCGTTGACGGCCAATTGAATGTAAAATGGTTCTTCAAACCTTTTATTTGGATTTTTCCTGTTTTTTTACCGTCAAAATCATTAACTTTACACGAAGTGGGCAGAGCAATGATCAATGCTGTACAAAAAGGATACCCTACCTCAACTTTAGAAATTAGAGATATTAAAAATTTAGCGATATGAGAGACATGTTAAAAAGAATTATTCTGGTTATTTTTGTACTCTTGCTTCTGACCGCCGTTTCAGGGTTTTTCTATATGCAGAAACATCCCCTGGAAGAAAATAAATCAGGAACGCTCTTAAATTTTTCCGGTAAAGCTGCCAAATAGCCATATGCATGGCAACCGTACAGGTCTTCCAGTCTCATAAAATACAGCTTTCAATCACTAGACCTATTTTTTAAACATTTCTTAAAATTACATTAAAATACTTACCAAATATTAAGTTCATTTTTGTATTCATCTAATTGAAGTGAAAAATGATCAACAACTACCTATTAAAAGGATCTGTCCTCGCCGCCTTCTTTTTTCAGAGCGGACTTTTCGGACAGACCCTGATTCATTACTGGAATTTCAACAATAATACTTCCGCAGCCTCTATTACCTCTCCTTCTTCCACTTTGGCCAACGGTTCTCTTTCAGCCATAGCAGGAGGAAACAGCAGTCTTGATTTTGCAGGGGGTACCGGACAGAACTTTGATATTGAAAACCTGAATGCCCGAAATGGTGATGCATCCGGGGCCCATTTGAGGCTTAACAATCCTATCGGCGGAGCATTACAATTTAATCTGCCGACACCGGGATACGATAATGTCACTGTAAAATTTACGACAAGAAGATCAGGACAGGGAGCAGGAACACAAACATGGTCTTACTCCACAGATGGCACTTCTTTTATTCCCTATCAGACCGTGAGTCCACAGGATGCCAATCCGCAGTTAATCACTTTTGATTTTTCCGCAGTTCCCGGGGTTTCCAATAACCCCAATTTTAAATTAAAAGTTGAATTCTCCGCAACTGGTGGAGGAACTGGCGGAAACAACCGTTTTGATAATTTTACTGTAGATGCTGCCTCAACAGGAGGTGCCGATACGACTCCACCCACGGTTACTTATCTTCCTATAAACAACACAAATAACGCCTCTATCACTGTCAATCCTACGATTTCTTTTAATGAAAACATAAGATTGGCCAACAATTCCGCGATCAACGATTCTAATGCACAAAATCTTGTAGAATTCCGGAACGGAAACTCTGCAGGTACACAAGTTCCCTTTACCACTGCTTTCAGCAGCAATACCATCACCATTATCCCAAACTCCGGCTTAGTGCCGGGACAAACCTATTATTTGGCCCTCAAGCCCAATACCGTGGAAGACTTTAGTGATAATGGAGTGACAGCATCAACTTCGAGCACATTTACAACAGCCGGAACATCCATTTCCCTGGATAAAACCTTTATTAAAGTAAATGAAAATGCCGGAAATCTGGAATTCAAAATCAATGTAGCCAATCCTTCCGCAGCAACGGTTAATCTTGTGGTAAAGCCGGCACCGTTCAGCACTGCTGACAGTAATGATTTTACCTTAGCCAATCAAACAATCAATATTACTCCTTCCACAAGCAGTTATACCATCAATATTCCCATAATTGATGATACTTTGGAGGAACAGCAGGCAGAATATTTCGTTGTAAGCCTTGAAAACCCAGTCGGTGCTACTATTTCCGGAGACAAGTCTGCTACCGTTTATATTGTAGATAATGACAAAGTGGCTCCTGTTCCTTCTCACCAAATTCAACTGAATTATATCGGAAGCTTTGATCCTTCGGGAAACAACAACAGTTCTACGGAAATTGTGGTACACGACACCGCATCGCAACGGTTATTTACCATCAGCTCCATTACCGATGTTTTTGATATCATCAATTTCAGCAACCCTACCAGTCCGTCCGTTATCAGTACGGTAAATATGGCTCCTTATGGTGGGATCACCAGTATTGCCGTGAAAAACGGAATCATTGCCGCAGCATCACCCAATACCAATCCACAGCAGAATGGTTCTGTCGTATTCTTTGATATTAACGGAAACTTCCTGAAACAGGTTACCGTAGGAGCTTTACCCGATATGATTACTTTCACACCTGACGGAACAAAAGTAATTACCGCCAATGAAGGGGAACCCAATGATGCCTATACCGTAGATCCAGAAGGAACCATCAGTATCATCGATATTTCAGGGGGAATTGCCAATCTTACACAAACCCATGTAACAACCCTCAATTTTAATAATTTTGATTCTCAGGTGGCCGCTCTTACAGCAACAGGGTTAAGAAAAGTAAGAACAAATAATACGCTTTCCCAGGATCTGGAACCAGAATATGTAACAGTGGGTGCAGACAGTCAGAAAGCATGGGTAACCCTTCAGGAAAACAATGCCATTGCAGAAGTGAATCTTGCCACCAAAACAATTACCGGCATCTGGGGGCTAGGAAAGAAAGATATGAATCTTCCGGGCAATGGTTTTGACGCTTCAGATAATAATGGAGAAATCTTGATCGCCAACTGGCCGGTGAAAGCCTACTACCTCCCGGATGCCGTACAGAATTATAAGGTAGGAAATACCCATTATATTGTAACCGCCAATGAAGGGGATGAAAAAGATCTTTCCGGATACAGTGAAAGAACAACAGTTGGAGCCAATACCTATACTTTAGATCCTGCCGTTTTTCCACAGTCAGCGATACTGAAAGCTTCCCATAACCTGGGAAGATTAAGGGTATCAACAGCAACAGGAAATACAGACGGAGATGCGGAATTTGAAGAAATTGCCGCTTTAGGAGCCCGTTCATTTTCCATCTTCAATACCGATACAAAACAACAGGTCTATGACAGCGGAGATCAGTTTGAAAGATATATTGCAGCTAAACATCCGCTTATTTTTAATGCGGACAATGAATCCAATACCGTTAAAAACAGAAGCCGTGCAAAAGGTCCTGAACCGGAAGGTGTAGCATTGGGAACCATTAACGGACAAACCTATGCTTTCATCACCCTGGAAAGGACTGGAGGAGTAATGGTATATAATATCACAGATCCCAACAATCCTACTTTCACGGATTATAAACACTCCCGGTCCACTTCTGCTTACGGAGGTGACAACGGACCGGAAGGAATCATTTACATTGCTCCTGAAAATACCACAACAGCCAAAGGCTATGTTATAATTGCCAATGAAATCAGTGGAACCTTATCCACGTATGAAGTCGTGATGTCTCCAACCCTAGGAACAGGCGAAACCCAATCAGAAACTGCAACATTCAATGTATTCCCGAATCCTGTCAATAAAGGAAATACTCTTTATTTCAACAGAAAACAGGATTATGAGCTGTATGACAGTTCAGGAAGACTGGTCGGAAAAGAAAAAAATGCCTTCACCATCAACACCTCCACCCTTTCTACAGGAGTTTACCTTGTGAAAACCTCGGAAGGTCATCTTAAGAGAATTATTGTAAAGTAAAATCATATCAATTATTGAATTCAAAAGCTTCGGATTTTCCGGAGCTTTTCTGTTCGTCCCGAGATAGGAAATCAAAGTAGTTTAACCATCCGGTCTTCAAACAAGACAGACAATAAAAAAGACAGACCTTATAAAAAGTCTGTCTTTAAAAATATTCAGATGTAGTTTTTACTCTACGTTCACTACTTTTTCAATTTCCGGAGCGTGTTGTTTAATGGTATTTTCAACTCCCAATTTAAGAGTTGAAAAGTTCAATGAACACCCGGAGCAGTTACCCAAAAGTTTCACAAAAACCTGATTATCTTTCACGTCAATAAGCTCAATATCACCTCCGTCTTTGTTCAAAAACGGTCTGATGCTTTCCAGAGCTTCCATTACTCTTGTTACTGTATCTTCGTGCGTTATATTTGTTTCCATATTTTTTCAGTTCAATTCGGTTTTTTCAAATTTGATTGAAAGTCATTATTATTTTGCTTTGGGTGAGCATCCAGCCATCGTTGAGATCTTCACGGCTTCAGTGGGAGGAAGGTTTTTATTTCTTTCTACTAAGCTTTCAACCATTTTTCTTGCTGTTCCGGTATAGATCTCTGCGATCTTAGAGCCTTCCTGAAGCGCTGCAGGTCTTCCTACATCTCCGGCTTCTCTGATACTCTGGATCAATGGAATCTCTCCCAATACAGGAATTCCAAGATCTTCAGCCAAATATTGTGCTCCTTGGTTTCCAAAGATATAATATTTATTGTCAGGAAGTTCTTCCGGCGTAAAATACGCCATATTTTCGATTAATCCAAGAACCGGAATATTAATACTTTCCATCTGGAACATCGCAATACCCTTTCTTACGTCTGCCAATGCAACATGCTGAGGGGTACTTACAATCACAGCACCTGTTACAGGAACTTCCTGAATAATAGACAGGTGGATATCACCAGTTCCCGGAGGAAGGTCTATCAATAGGAAATCCAGCTCTCCCCATGCAGCATCCCTGATCATCTGATTCAATGCTTTTGAAGCCATAGGACCTCTCCAGACTACAGCCTGATTAGCTCCTGAGAAATATCCGATAGAAAGCATTTTCACACCATAGTTTTCGATAGGCTTCATCATATTTTTACCATTTACTTCTACAGAAATTGGTTTTTCACCTTCTGTATCGAACATGGTAGGAACAGATGGCCCGTAAATATCGGCATCCAGTAATCCTACTTTAAAGCCCATTTTAGCTAATGTGACGGCCATATTTGCAGAAACGGTAGATTTTCCTACCCCTCCTTTGCCGGAAGCAATGGCTATAATATTTTGAATTCCGGGAATTTGTTTCCCTTTGATCTGACTTTGCTGAATTTCACTAGGCTCCGGAGAAGTGATTTTAAGTTTTAAATGAACGTTTTCTCCAAACTCACTGGCAAAAGCCTGTTTCATGGCAGCCTCCAGCTTTTTCTTTTCGTGCATGGCAGGCGAATGAGCGGTCATGTCGATATACACATCATCACCCACAATCTGAAGATTATTCACCAAATCGTCTACTTCTATTTCTTTAAGGAAATCTTGAACCTTTTCTTTCGTCAACATACTAAATATAAATTGTTCACAAATTTACGCATTTTTTTGGTAATTTAGAATCAATAAAATCTATAACATCAGGTGATAAATCAGATCATTAAAAGTTTTACCGCCTATATTTTTTATTTTTAATGAAATCCAAAATAAAAGGGCGGGTATAGCCCTGCCAATAAAAGCACTGAATAGTCCTCTTAATAATAGCTTATTAATTGGCCCTGTTTTTTTCATCAAAATTTACATTCCGGCTGGCTCCTTTTACCTTTTTATTTCCAAAAGTATAAGCTGCTGATAAAGTAAGCCTTCTGGCATCATAATAATTATTAAAAGAATGAGTTCCTGTCGTATAATAAATCTGTCCCTTACTTTTTGACTGCCTGAAAATATCAGAAACCAACAGATTCAGCTGAAGGCTTTTCTCCATCAGGCTCATTTTAAGCCCTGATGTAAAATTTCCTACATAGTTCCAGTACTTATTTCCGGAATTTGACGGCAACCGAAACCAATAATTGAAGATCAGCTGAATTGTTTTGCCTTTATTCAATGACAGATTGTTCTGAAAATTAAAGTTGTAACCATTTCCTTTTCTGGACACAGCATCGGTAGCAAAGACTTCCGTTTCCATATAAGACAGATCGGCAGCATAACTGGCTTCCCAAACTCTAAAGAAAGTATCTGAATAATTCAATGAAACGCCCATGCTGTTTACATTATAGAAGTTCGCAAAAGTACTGGTCCTGTTTTCTCCTTCAAGACTCACTACCTGATCAAAACCATTCAATGTTCTCTGGAAATAGGCGGATGCGGAAAGCTTTCCCTTATAGACATAGGAAAATTCCAAATTATGATTGATTGAAGGTTTTAAAAGAGGATTTCCAGTAAAATAAGAATTGATGTTGATATACCACCGATATGGATTGATCGCCCGGAATCCCGGTCTGTTGATCCTCTTTGAATAGTTGAGACTGAATACATGGTTTTCATTACTTTTATAGGTAACATACGCTGTAGGAAAGAATTTCCCATAAGAATTTTCTGTCTGCTGCCCCGAGGTCAGAGAGTTTCCGTTCACCATAGAATATTCATAACGCCCTCCTGCCTTTACAGACCATTTCTCATTGAAAGATTTTTCAAAACTGATGTAAGCCGCATAATTTTTCTCATTATATTTAAAGTCATTGCTCCTTACAGGATCTGTGACATAATTTCCTTCTATCAGATTCTGATAAGATATATCCGAATTATTATCGAAATTGGTGAATTTTACCCCTGCTTCCGTTTTGGCCAGTTGATAGGGCAGTGTAAGATCCGCCTGCCCTGAATACACTTTATAATCTACTGTAGAAGGAGTTTTCACCGCAAACCGATCACCTGTATTTTCAGTGGTGGTGGTAAAATCGATCACATTCTTCGGAATATTGGAAAAATAATTCCCGGTAATACTCAGTTTATTATCCCGTTTTCCGAATTTGAGATCATAATAGGCACTTATTGTCTGTTGCCGGCTCTTCCCTCTGTGTTCGGCATAGGTAGATAATGTATTCGTATAACTTTCATTCTGAAAATAATCCGAAGTATTCGTAATATCCATATTGGAATGCCCATATCCATAGTCATAGATGAAACCTGCATTAGATTTCACATTCAGCTGGTAGTCAACACTTATATTAGCACCAAGCCCATCTCCAAAATCTCTTCTGTCATCAGAACTTTTAAGCCCGTCCGATCCTTCTATTCTATAATTTTCATAAGAGTGTTTT
This sequence comes from Chryseobacterium sp., assembly GCF_022869225.1. Classification (NCBI taxonomy): domain Bacteria; kingdom Pseudomonadati; phylum Bacteroidota; class Flavobacteriia; order Flavobacteriales; family Weeksellaceae; genus Chryseobacterium; species Chryseobacterium sp. Next base: position 1,016,686 of record NZ_JALIHL010000001.1, read on the forward strand.
TCATACTCATACTGTCTCAGTTTCAATGAAGACCGAAGTTTTTCATGCTGATAATTGACCGTTGCGCTGTTGGAAAATCCGGTATAAGTCTGCTGTTGAACGCTTGTTGTAAAGCTCCCTCCCCAACCGAGATTTTGATTTTTCTTAAGGACAATATTAATAAGACCGCTGTTTCCCTGGGCTTCGTACTTTGCAGGAGGGGTTGTGATCACTTCAATTTTCTCAATATTTTCTGACCTGAGACTTTTCAGATAATTGATCAGCTCACTTCCGGAAAGATTCAGCATTCTTTCATTGATCATTACTGCAACGCCACTTTTTCCCACAATGGAAATTCCAGAAGTATCATCTACTTTGATCAGAGGAGCAGTTCCCAGCGCTTCTGCCCCATCCATTCCCTGTGATGCCACGGAATGGGCGACATTAAAAACTAATCTGTCAGCTTTTCTCTCAATCAGTTTTTTTTGGCGGTAAGACTAATCCCTTCAATCTGCTTTTCCTGTTTTTTTTCGATGGAAAAATCTTCTTTCATATCACCTTTTACCATAATCTCCCTGCTTGATATTTCAGTTCCATCCTGTATCAGCTTTATGTTGTAATTCCCATTTTCAGGAAGTTTAAGCTGATAATTTCCTTTTTCATCTGAAATAGAGGTCTGCTTTTTTTGGTCTTTACTTGCTATAATTTCAATATAGGAAACCCCTTTTCCGGCTTGTGTGATCTTTCCTGTTATATTTTGGGAAAATGCAGCCGCCGGCAGCAGCATAATGGCAGAAAGTAGTATTTTCTTCATACATTGTATTTTATTATAAGACAGGCTTTACTCTTTTTTTATTACATCTGTCTTACCGTTTTTCGATATATTCGCTGTTATAAAATTAGAATATGAAAAAAAGGCTGATCGCATTTTCTTTATTTATTACCCAGATTATTTCTGCACAGAATTATTCTCAATATGTCAATCCGTTGATAGGAACCGGAGGCCACGGACATACTTTTCCAGGGGCAATTGTCCCTTTCGGTATGGTACAGCTTTCTCCGGATACCAGAATAGACGGGAGCTGGGACGGATGCAGCGGATATCATTATTCAGATTCACTGATCTACGGTTTTTCCCATACCCATCTGAACGGGACCGGAGTTTCAGATTACGGAGACATTATGCTGATGCCTGCCATGGGAAACCCGGGTCTGAACAGTAAAGATTATTCTTCAAAATTTTCGCATAAAAATGAAAAAGCTGCAGCAGGATATTATGCTGTCAGATTAGATAAAGATAATATCGATGTCCGCCTGACTACAACAAAAAGAGTCGGTTATCATGAATATACCTTCAATAATGCAGGAAGTGCCAATATCATCTTAGATCTCAACCATAGAGACAAGCTTCTGGAAGGGGAAGTAAAGATCATTGATGATAAAACCATCGAAGTTTTCAGGAGAAGTGAAGCCTGGGCAACCAACCAGTATATCTACGCAAGAATTGAGTTTTCAAAACCGATGAAGATCTCTAAAAAAGATGTCAATGGAAAACAGGAATCTAACTTATATACAGGAACAAAGCTGGTCTTGGCCTTTTCTACCGATGTGAAAAGAGGAGAAAAAATCAATGTAAAGGTGTCCATTTCTCCAACAGGCTATGAAGGAGCAGAAAAAAATATGCTGGCAGAAGGGCAGTCCAAAGATTTTGAAACCATAAAGAAACAGGCCCAATCCGATTGGGATAAAGAACTTTCTAAGATAGAAGTCAAATCTGATGATAAAAACAAACTGGCTATTTTCTACACTGCCCTATACCATGTTTTTACACAACCGAACATCAATATGGATGTTGACGGGAGATACAGAGGCCGGGACAATAAACTCTACACCGCAAAAGATTTTAATTATTATACCGTATTCTCACTTTGGGATACATTCAGAAGCGCTCATCTGCTGATGACCTTAATAGACAGGAAAAGAACTGCAGATTTTATCAATACATTCATCAGACAATACGAGCAGGGCGGAAAACTTCCGGTATGGGAACTGGCTTCCAATGAAACGGAATGTATGATTGGCTATCATGCCGTTTCGGTAATTGCTGATGCCATGGCCAAGGGAATCCGGGGATTTGATTATGAAAAGGCTTATCAGGCATCTAAAAACTCAGCCATGCTGGATATTTTCGGTTTAAATGCTTACAAGCAGAACAACTATATCAGCATAGATGATGAGCATGAAAGCGTTTCCAAGACGGTAGAATATGCCTATGATGACTGGTGTATTGCCCAAATGGCAAAAATTTTAGGCAAGAAAGAAGACTATCAGTATTTCATGAAACGTTCTCAAAACTGGAAGAACCTTTACAATCCCAACAACGGTTTTATGCAGCCAAGAAAGAATGGAAACTGGTACCAGCCTTTCGATCCGAGAGAGGTAAATAATAACTATACGGAAGGGAATTCATGGCATTATTCTTATTCTGTGCAACAGGATATCCCGGGGCTTATCGCAGCACATGGCGGAAAAGAAAAGTTTGAGCAGTTTATCGATGCTATTTTTGCTGCTCCGGATAAAACAACAGGGAGAGAACAGGTGGATATTACAGGATTGTTAGGTCAGTATGCTCAGGGAAATGAGCCAAGCCATCATATCGCCTATCTGTACAATTTTGTAGATAAGCCTGAAAAGACAGATGCCAAAATCAAATATATCCTTGATAACTTTTATAAAAATGCCCCTGACGGATTGATTGGAAATGAAGACTGCGGCCAGATGAGCGCCTGGTATATTTTAAGTTCAATGGGAATCTATTCTGTAACCCCGGGACTGCCTGAATGGGAAACTACGACTCCTTATTTTGATGAAATTAAAATCCATCTTGAAGACGGAACCACGAGAATCATTACTAAAAATACGGCCAGAGCAGCACTTAAAAAACTTGGTTTTGAAAACGTAAAGCCTGTTAAAGATTTTAAATATTCCCAGCTTACCGCATCTCCGGTTATTGCTGCAGACCGGATTTTCGACTTTTCTACAAAAGTTGAGATCACTCCGCTGAACCCGGGAGATAAAGTCTATTACATGACCATGGATGAAAATGACAGCAATAAAAGGAAAACTTTCACCGCTTATAAAGGGCCTTTCACAATCACGAAAACGACGCAGGTCATTGCCTATGCGGAAAAAAACGGGGAGAAAAGCTCTGCTGCTGTTGCCAACTTTAACAGAAGACCCAATTATTGGGATATCAATATTCTGTCAAATGCAACTCCACAGTATACAGCCAATGGAAAACTGGCACTTATCGACGGAATCCGAGGGGATATCAACTGGAGAAAAGGCGAATGGCATGGATATCAGGGACAGAATTTTGAAGCGATTATTGATTTTAAATCTCCTCAGCAAATCTCAAAATTATCTTCCACTTACCTTCAGGACAGCAAGGCCTGGATCCTGATGCCTAAAAAAGTGGAATATTATGCTTCCATGAACGGTAAAGATTTCATTTTGCTTACAGCAATTGACAATACCATTGATCCCAAAGACGAAAAAGTACAGATTAAAGATTTTTCCACTGAAATTCTTCCCACTGAAGCCAGATACATCAAAGTAAAAGCCTACTATTTTGGAAAACTTCCTGAATGGCATCAGGGAGCCGGCGGTGAGGCATATATCTTTATTGATGAGATTTCTGCGAGATAATTTAAGATGGAAGCTGGAAGAATGAAGATGGAAGCTACTATTTGACGGCTTATTTATTGAAGCCGGTTTGTTCCAAAAGTTAATGAAATAGGCTTAGACTTGTCTTTAGTCTTTCAGAAATCTCTTTCTTCCGGCATCCGGCTTGCTAGCATAAAAATGCCCTTCGAAAATTCGAAGGGCATTTTTATGCATTCATTCTTTCAGACCAGTGCAGGACTTCCGGAAGTTCCATATCAGAGAATTCAATATGGATCACTCTTCTTTTCTTCCCGTTGGTAGTTCTGTTTGAACCGTGAAGGGTAAGAGGTTTCATGATCATAATGCCTCCTTTTTCAACGGTACATATTTCTTCCGTCTCTACATCCCAGTCTATTGTTTCCGGTCTCCAGATTCCTTTCGTGTGAGATTTAGGAATTACTTTTAAAGCTCCGTTGTTTTCATCTGTTTCATCCAAATGAATCCTGATGGTATAGATATTTTCTAAAATATGCAGCGGAGGCTGAACGGCAAACTGGTTTTTCTTTGTTGTCCACGGTCCGAAACCGGACAATTCCAGTTTTTTATCCACGGAAATGGTCAGATCCTGATGATAGGCCACATACCAGTTGGAGGTTTCAGGTTTATCAAAATAGATACTTTTTACCACAAAATATTTTTCTCCAAAGATTTCCCTGACTATTCTTTTCATATTGTCGTTAAAGATGAGGTCCTGAATCTCCGGAACTTCCTTTAAAAATTGTCTTATCGCAAACAGGTCTTCAGATTTCCTAAAATTTTCCCGCGAAGTATCCAGATGCTGGAGAACGGTACTTATCTGTTCTGTTTCTTCAACTGAAAATATGCTATTAATAACAGTAAAGCCATATTCAAGAATATGGCTTTTATAGAATTCCAAGTTTTTTACACTCATTGATTATTTTAAATTTTGTCTAAAGGTTCGGTTAATTCCCCTTCCCATTTCGATACTGCTGAAGTTGCCAGTGTATTTCCTAATACATTGGTCATACTTCTTCCCATATCACAGAAATGGTCAATTGGCAGGATTAAGGCAATCCCTTCCGGTGGAATCCCAAACATTGAACAGGTAGCCACAATAATGACCAGGGAAGCTCTTGGCACTCCGGCGATTCCTTTTGAAGTAAGCATTAATACTAAAAGCATGGTGATCTGCTGTCCTAATGTCATTTCAATACCATAGATCTGGGCAATGAAGATAGAGGCAAACGTCATATACATCATACTTCCATCCAGATTAAAAGAATATCCTAAAGGCAGAATAAAAGATACCACTCTGCTGTTACATCCGAATTTTTCAAGCTCTTCTACCAGTTTTGGGAATACCGCTTCTGAACTTGTTGTAGAAAAGGCAATCAGTAAAGGTTCTTTAATTCTCTTCAATAAATCAAACAAACGGTTTCCTAAGATAAAATAACCTACCAATAAAAGGACCAACCAAAGTACGCCAAGCGCAAAGAAGAAATCCCTCAAATAGATGGCATACACTTTAAATATTTCAAAACCATTGGTGGCAACCACAGCTGCAATAGCTCCCAATACTCCCAGCGGGGCAAACCACATGATATATCCTACCATTTTAAGGATCCCATGAGCAATGATATCAAAAAGCTTCACAACAGGTTTAGAATAATCTTCCCCCAAATTTGCCAAAGCAACCCCAAACATAATGGCAAACACCACAATCTGCAACACTTCATTGGTAGCAAAAGCTTCAAATAAACTTTTAGGAATCATGTGCTTTACGAAGTCTTCCATAGAGAAACTTTTACTGCTTTTAAGAAGCTCATCAGCAGAAGCCACATCCTGTACCGGTAATTTTGTGACATGCCCCGGCTCCAGCCAGTTCACCAGCATCAATCCTATGAAAAGGGAGATCAAAGAAGCAGAAATAAACCAAAGCATTGCTTTTGTTCCTACTCTTCCGATCATTTTGATGTCACTCATTTTGGCAATTCCTACCACCAGTGTGGTAAATACCAATGGTGCAATAATCATCTGTACCAGCCTGATAAAAACAGTTCCCAGTAATTTTATATTCTTGGAAAAAGGTTCTGCACTTTCCGGATATTTCACGTGTACAATACCTCCGATTCCTACTCCCAGGATAAGAGCAATGACAATTGCTATAAAAAGTTTATTTTGTCCTTTCATATATATAGTTCAATTTGCGCAAATATAATGGTTTTTCAATTGGCAGAAGATTTTCTTCAAATTGAGTTGAAGTCTGTATCCAGTTTTTGAAACAAAAAAATTAAATCGTTGGCTTAGAAAATATTGCAAAAAATTTAAGAAACATTTATTTAATTTTTATTCTTTTGGTACAAATTTTATTATTACATTTGATTGTATAACAACATTAATAAATATACAATATGAAAAAAACTATCGCAATGGCTGCATTAGCTGTAGCAGTATCTTTCGGAGCAGTTTCTTGTAAAAAGAAAGTTTCTGATGCCGATCTTCAGACTCAGGCTACAACTGTAGTAACTTCTAATCCCAATGCTTCTGTTGAAGTAAAAGAAGGTGTAGCACACTTGAGCGGAACTTTTGCCGACCAACAGTCTAAGGATGCAATGATTGCAAAACTGAAAGCAATCAGTGGAGTAAAAGACGTAATGGATATGTCTACTATCGCAGCACCTGCGCCTGCACCGGTTGAAACTACATCTGCTGTAGATCCTGCTGTTCAGAAAAAAGTTCAAGACGCTGTAAAAGATTTCCCATCTGTAAAGGTAGAAGTTGTAAACGGACAGCTTACCCTTACAGGAAATGTTTCAAGCCTACAGGCAAGAAAGATCAAAGAATCTGTAGATGCTTTGAAAATCGGAAAGTATAACAATAATTTAATTGTAAAATAATTTAAGATGGGCGAATTACAAGATAAATACTCAAGTGTAGTTTCGGCAGCTCAGTCTGCAGGGATTTCAAACCTTCAGGTTCAGGAGCAGGACGGGATTTTATACGTTTCCGGAAATGCTTCCAGCACCGCTGCAAAAGATGCAGTATGGAATGCTTTAGGTGCTATTGATTCTACCTATTCCGCTTCAGACATCAATATCGATGTACAGGTAGCGGGACTTTCTTCAGGAGCTTCTTTAACAGTAGCTACAGATGAATCTAACCTCAACATCAGACAAGAGCCTTCTACGGAAGCAGCTGTTGTAGGAAAAGCAGCAAAAGGTTCTTCAGTGACTTTAATTGAGCAGACTTCTGACGACTGGTGGAAAGTAAAAACAGCTGACGGCCAGGAAGGATATGCATATTCAAGATATCTGAGAGCATAATTTTACAGAAAATAATTTCAGAAATATACTGAGAAACATCCCGATATTGGGATGTTTTTTTATTTTTACGCTTTGAAAAAGCTCAATGAAGAACCTCTTACTGTTATTGATTTTGGTATGCAATATCCTGATTGCACATGCTCAGAAACTGCATATTGACGGAAAAGTCTATGATTTGGGAAAGAAACCTTTAGAAAATGCGACCATCTACCTGCTGAAAGCAAAAGATTCATCGATCGTTAATTATACCGCTACCAATAAGGAAGGTAAATTTTCATTGAAAATTGATGAGGTGAAAGAGCCTTCTATTCTGACGGTCGATGCTGAAAAGATGTCCTATTCAAAAACATTTGAAAAGATTGATCATTCTTTATCCCTGGGTGATATAGAGCTTGAGAAAAAAGCAGTAATCAATATTGACGAGATACACATCACAGTGGCTCCGGTAAAAATAAAAAATGACACCATAGAATTCAATGCATCTGCACTCAAGGTGCGCCCTGACAGTAAAATTGAAGAACTTCTGAAACAAATTCCCGGGGTGGAAATCGGCAATGACGGGAAAATTACAGCCAACGGAAAAGAAGTGGATCAGATCATGGTCAACGGGAAACCTTTTTTTGATAAAGACGGTAAAATTGCCTTACAGAATCTCCCGGCAGACATCATTAAAAACATACAGTTTACAACCACCAAAAGCAAAGAAGAAGAACTTAGCGGAAAGTCCCCGAAATCACAAAACACCACCATTAATTTTAATATTGATGAAAGGAAAAACAAGGGATTTCTTTCAAGGATTACGGCAGGTTATGGCTCTGATAAACGGTATGAGGGAAGCGGACTCGTCAGTTATTTTAAAGGAAATACAAAGATCAGTCTTTTGGCCTCTTCGAATAATATCAATTCGAGAAGTGTTTCCGCGGATGATGTTTTTGATAATATGGGACACAGCAGAAATTCCGGGATGCAGAATACTGGCAGCGGAGTTCAAAAAACGACCACTTTTGGTCTTAATTACAGCGACAAGTTAGGAAATGATACCGATCTTGATAACCTCAGCTTAAAATATTCCAATTCTGATATGGAAACCCGATCCAAAGTTTCCAGAACCACCCTTCTTCCGGATTATACGCTCAAAACAAATTCTGAAAATAAGGGTGAAAATGAATCCAGAGAGTATAGCTTTGACAGCTCAGCAAGAATAAAACTGGACTCGCTGACCAATATCTATATCTCCCCTTCTTTTTCAAGATCAAAAAATTTCAGTTCCGGCAGGTCAGCATCCTCAACGTTAAAAGATGAGAAGCTTCTTAATGAAAGTGCTTCTTTCAGTAACACCCGTGGAGAAAGCAATACGTTTACTCCCAATATTTACTTTTCTAAGAACTTAAGAAAAAAAGGCCGTTTGATCTCTGCTATGATCAACAGTACCATTTCAGAGTCTAAAAGCGATCTTATCCACCAGTCTCAGAACTCCTTCTATCAGAATTCCGGGGTGACGACAGACAACCGCGATCAGCTACAAAGGAATCGGAGCCAAGGCAATAATTATAATTTCAGAGCCGGATATACAGAACCTATTTCGGATTCTGCATCTGTAAGTTTTGAGATACAGTATAATTCTAAATTATCCCGGGATTTGAGAGATTTTAGCGACTTTGATCCTGCTACAGGCCAGTATTCAAAGTATAACAGTCTTCTTTCCAACAGCATGGATCAAAGGGTCAATCAGTTTTCACCTGAACTCTCTTTTTTCCTCAACAAAAAAAAGTTTAATACCTGGAGTACTTTCAATATTGACATTTCAGATATGAAGGTAAATTCCGTTTTTAAAGGGCAGCAGTATCAGCTGCAAAAAAACTTTGTCCTTCCGAGATATTCCGTCAATTTTCAGTATGTTTTTTCGGAACGCAACAGATTAACCTTATCCAATTCATCCAGCTTCAATATTCCCGGCGCAGAACAGTTAATTCCCTATAAAGATGAGTCCGATCCGCTGGTCACCTATACCGGAAATCCTGATCTTAAAAATACCTGGGTCACCAGCACTAATGCTTCTTTTAGCAGTTTCAATATTATAAAAAATTTCAACTACTATATCAATGCAGGCTTTACCTACAGGAATAATGATGTCATCAATTATACCCAGTATGACAGTTCCGGAAAACAGATTGTTACTTATGACAACATAAGTGGAAATAAAAATATCAATCTAAGTACAGGTTTAAGCAAAACGTTTAAATGGAAGGATAACAAACTGACGGTCAGCCCAAGATTCAGCATGAATTATACGTACAATAACGGTTTTATCAATGGACAGCCCTTCAAAAGCAATTCATATAATTTCAACCCCGGTTTAAATCTGAACTATGAGATCAGGGATAAAATCACCATAAAGCCTTCCTACAGAATCGGATATAATTTTTCAAAGTACTCCAATTACAGTATTGACCAGGTTAATACTTCCAATCAGTCTTTAAAACTGGAACTTACGAATTATCTGTTCCAAAGCAGGCTCGTTTTTGGAAATGATTTCGAATATAATACCAGCTCCAATATTGCACCGGGATTTAAAAAAGATTTCTATTTCTGGAATACCAGCTTGGGATATTCATTCTTTAAAAAACAATTAACCGCGAAGGTGAAGATCTATGATGTGTTCAATCAAAATCAAAGTGTAAGAAGAACCATCACAGATTCTTATTTTGAAGATCGTGAAGACCTGATCCTAAAACGGTATATCATGTTTTCATTAAGCATGAAACTGAATAAATTTTCCGGTAAAAAAAATGAATAAAAAATAAACCGGTGATTACACATTGATATTTTATTCTACATTTTTTGAAAATCTAATCTTATAATATTCCCAGTGAAGGCATGAAATGTACCTTTCCCGGAGAGGGGGCATATTGAAGATTTAATGAGGATTCTTTCGACAATATTTTCCTAACCCTGCTTCCTAAAAAACTCAATACGCCCATTTTTACAGGAAGATTCATAGGATAAAATTCTACAGACGCATTTTTATTTCTAAATTAGCCGTAAATTTTTTTTATGAAAATCCATATTTCAGTTGTATTAATTCTTTTCTTTCTTCTTGGGAAGGCGCAAAAAGCGGAACAGAAAGACAATTTTGTTAAAGATAATTTCACCAAGAAAGAATTTTATATTCCGATGCGTGATGGGACAAAATTATTCACGGCAGTCTATATTCCGAAAGATATTTCAAATAAAAACAAATATCCCTTCCTGATACAGAGAACCTGCTACAATATTGCTCCTTACGGTGAGAATGAGTATAAAACAAAGCTGGGTCCGAACATCTATCTGATGAAAGACAAGTATATTTTTGTTTACCAGGACGTACGGGGAAGATACATGAGTGAAGGCACTTTTACCAATATGACTCCGCAGGTGGAACATAAAACAAAAAAAGATGTGGATGAAAGTACGGATACCTATGATACCATCGAATGGCTCTTGAAAAATGTTAAGGATAACAATGGTAAAGTAGGCCAGTTCGGAACTTCATACCCTGGATTTTATACTGCTGTAGGAACACTGGCCCAGCATCCGGCTTTAGTGGCTTCATCTCCGCAGGCCCCTATTTCTGATTTCTGGAATGATGATTTTCTTCACAACGGAAGGTTTATGCTGGGATATTTCAGAACACTTCCTGTTTTTGGAGTTCAAAAAACACAGCCTGAAAAACAGGCATGGTATATGGATTCTTTCATTAAACAAACTTCTGAAGACGGTTTAAAATTCTACAGGGAGCTTGGCACCCTGAAAGAGGCTTATGAAAAATATTACAAAAACAACTTCTTCATGACAGAAATTATGAATCATACCAACTATGATGAATTCTGGCAAAAAAGAAGTCTTCTTCCTCATCTGAAAAATATCAGCCATGCAGTGATGACCGTAGGAGGATGGTTTGATGCAGAAGACCTTTCCGGCCCTTTAAATATTTACAAAACGATTGAAAAGACAAGCCCGAAGGCTAAAAATACAATTGTCATGGGACCTTTCTCTCATGGTGGATGGTCTCAGGAACAAGGGAAACATTTTCACAGTGAAACTTATTTTGGAGACAGTATCGCAACATACTATCAGAAAAATGTGGAAGCAAAATTCTTTACTCATTATCTGAAAGGAAATACAAAAGAAGATTCAGGACTTCCTGAAGCATTAATGTATGATACGGGAGCCAAACAATGGAGGGAGTTTGCCTCCTATCCTCCTAAAAATGCTCAGAAAGTGAATTTCTATTTATCCGATAAAACCCTAAAAAAGACTTCAGGACAAGGCTATTCCGAATATTACAGCGATCCCGAAAACCCTGTTTTAAGTTCTGATCATTTAAAGGACTTCAATGGGTTCACTCCCAGAAACTATATGTCGGAAGACCAAAGATTTGCCGAAGGAAGACCTGATGTACTGACATTCACAACAGATGTACTGACAGAAGATATTACTTTTGCCGGAGAGATTATGGCTAAACTTATGATTGCCTCTTCCTCCACTGATGCTGATTTTGCTGTAAAACTGATCGATGTATATCCTGAAGATTTCAAACCTGCTGAGAAGAAAGACGGTGTTGTCTATGGAAATTATCATCAGATGGTAAGAAGTGAAATTATGCCTGCTAGATTCAGAAACTCCAGAGAAAAGGGTGAGGCTTTAGTTCCTAACCAGAAAACAGCAGTCAATTTCAGGCTTCAGGATGTAGTTCACACCTTCAAAAAAGGACATAAAATCCAAATACAGGTCAGCAGTACCTGGTTCCCGCTTTTTGCCATCAATCCGCAAAAATTTTTAGATAATCCTAATTTTGCCACAAAGGAAGACTATACAAAAGCATTCATTAAAGTATATGATGACAGCTCTATTGAAGCTGAAATCCTGAAATAAAATGAAAAAGCTGTTCGTTTGAACAGCTTTTTTTATTTACGCGCTGAAGAGATTGCACAGATTTTTAATTAGCATAGGCTGCACACCATAAATTACTCCTCAATCGTTCTGAACGTAAGATTTACTCTGGGTGCTTTTACCTTTGTTGTTGGAGGAAGCCTGTGAAGCCAATGATCCTGAGTCGTTCCTTTCATAACAAGCAGACTTCCGTTCTCCAGGAATATTTCTACTTTCCCCTTTGTCTTTTTATGTTTAAATAAAAACTTTCTTTCCGCTCCGAAAGACAAAGAAGCAATAGCTCCATGCTTTTTCAGATCTGTTTCACCGTCACTGTGATAAGCCATTCCCTCGCTTCCGTCATGGTAGAGATTCAGCAGGCAGGAATTATAGGTCTCCCCTGAAACTTCTTCACATTTTCTTTTTAATTCAAGTAACCCGGGAGTCCAGGATTTTGCATATTTTGTTCGTTTGGAATAGGTATACTCAAAGGGCTTTTCTCCAAACCAGGCCACTTTCCGTTTGGTTACAATAAGCTTCCCAAAAATCATCGCTTCATCATGTTCCCAGGGAATCTGATGGAATAGATATTGATAATACCAATCCGCCTTTTCTTTGGAGAAAACTTTTCCATAATAATGAACAACTCCATCGTGCGGAAGTATATTGATGGGATAATCTGATATTTCTTCGAATAAGTTCAGCATAATTTTTCTGTAAAAAGTACAAGCTAAAATATATTAATGATTGTCAATGAATTATGAACCACAAATTTCACAAATAAAACCGATAAACATTAATAGAAACGGAATGGGTCCGTAATCAAAAATAAACAAAATCAATTGGCTTCAGCCAAAACTTAAACATAAAAAGTCACAAAAGATTTGAATCCCTGAGTTATTTTAATGGATAAGTTTAGATATAAGAAATACATTTAAATTTTTGAAATCAAAGATTTTCATTCAGTATAGGGGCAATCTTAGCTTTAGCTTCAATCTCTGCCTAGAGTCTTTAATGGCTTTTGTGGTGAATGTAAAGTTGTGTTTTATGAATAGATATGCGAACTCTCCCAGCCCATAATCATCTGTTTTCTCACACTTCCCCATCGGTACCCACCCAGATGCCCCGTAGATTGGATGACACGGTGACATGGAATAAGAAACGCTACCGGATTACTGCCAATGGCGGCTCCTACAGCCCTTGAAGCCTTAGGATTTCCGATCTTCTCTGCCAGGCTCCCATAAGTAGACAGCTTACCCATAGGAATCGTCAGCAAACTTTCCCAGACTTTAAGCTGAAAATCGGTCCCTTTTAAATGAAGTTTGATCGTATTGAGTTTTGACCAGTCTTTATCGAATATAGACAATGCATTCTTCTGAAGAGCATCCTGCTTCTCAATAAAAGAAGCATTGGGGAACTTATGTTTCAGCTCCCCTAATGCTGTTTCTTTATCATTTTCAAAAGCCATATAACAGATTCCTTTTTCCGTAGAAGCTACTGCTATATTTCCAAATGGGCTTTCAGAAAAACTATAATGAATGACAAGATTCTTTCCTCCGTTTTTATATTCCGCAGGAGACATTCCCTCAATTTTTACAAACAGATCATGAAGTCTGCTTGTACTGGAAAGCCCTGTTTCATAAGCCGTATCAAAAAGGCTTGCCTTTTCTTCCTTCAATAGATTTTTAGCATGTTCAAGACTGATGAACTGTAAAAATTTTTTCGGACTTGTTCCTGCCCAATCCGTAAAGATCTTTTGAAAATGGGCCGGGCTCAAGTGAATATTCTCTGCCACTTCCTCCAAACTTGGCTGAAGCCTGAAATTGCTCCGGATATACTCTATCGCTTTGGCAATTCTGTTATAATCTATTTGACTTTGTGTGGACATCTTTATACTGTTTTACCTCACAAATTTCCAAAGAATATACGGCAGAAAAAATCCGATTCCTGCGGAATTTTAGTTGTTATTATAAATATTGTTATAAGCAAGCATTTTGTAATATAATTTAGCTGCCAAGAAAGCAGTAGGCTTAGCCATTGGAGAATCCATCAGTTCAACAATATCAAATGCCACTACATTACATTTTTCAAATACTTTTCTTAATAATTCCAATGTCGGATACCATTGTAACCCGCCTGGTTCAGGAGTTCCTGTAGAAGGAGCGATAGAAGGATCAAAAGCATCCAGGTCAATCGTAATATAAACGTTTCCTGATACTTTTTCCAATACATCATTGATCCAGTTTTCGTTGTTTGCGATCTCGTGAGCAAAGAACACTCTTCCTTCAGGCAGATATTCAGCCTCCTCAATATCCATAGAACGAATTCCCACCTGAACTAAATTATGCTTCTGATTTGCTTCAAAAACGGCACAGGCATGATTAGAAGTAGATCCGTGGAACTCAGGACGTAAATCTGTATGAGCGTCAAGCTGAAGAACCGTTAAATTTTCAAATTTCTCACCTACTGCACGGATAGAACCTATTGAAACAGAATGTTCTCCTCCGAAAAGCGTAAATACTTTCCCTTCATTCTGTAAAAGTTCCTTTGTTTTTTGATATACGGCTTCTGTCATTGCTTCAGGACTGGAGTTTTCAGAAACTTCTCCAGCTAAATATACACCTTCAAGATAGGGTTCTGTTCCTGTTTCAATATCGTAAAGCTCCATATTTTCAGAAGCGTTTAAGAATAATTCAGGACCTTTATCAGCTCCCTTACCCCATGTTGAAGTTCCATCATAAGGAACCGTTACCAACATTACTTTTGAATTCTCTAACGTTGCGTTTTCTTCGGGAATTCCTGCGTATGTTCTCATGCTTTATGTAAAAATTTTAATGTTGTAAAGATTGAAATATTGGGAACAAAGATACGAAGAGTTTGCGAGTTTGAGGATAAGAGAATTGACGAGTTACGGTTATCGGTTGCTCGTTGGGATATTCAGGTCTGAAACCATACATTCTAAAAGTCTGGCATCTGAAATCTGTTATCTTGTCTCTTGATTCTTGGTTCTTGATTCTTGCCTCTTGTCTCTCAATTAGCTATTTTTGTAAAAACTTTCAAATATGTCTTTAAAAGCTGTTCTTTTCGATATGGATGGAGTCATTGTAGATACAGAACCATTACATAGAAAAGCTTATTTCAAAACATTTGATGAATTGGAAATTGCAGTTTCCGAAGATCTGTACACCTCATTTACGGGAGCTTCCACCAAAAGAGTTTGTGAAACTCTGATTCATGAATATAATTTGAATCACACTCATGAAGCCATTGCCGGAATCAAAAGATCCCATTTCAAAGATTATTTCTATAACGATGACGAATTTGATTTGATCCCGGGAGTAAGACCACTGATCGAACATTATCATGAAAATGGTATAAAGCTGATCTTAGCTTCTTCTGCAACAATGACTACGATCAATATGGTTTTTGATAAATTCGGACTTGAGAAATATTTTAGCGGAAAAATAAGTGGTGCAGATTTAAAAGAATCAAAACCTCATCCTGAAGTATTCCTGTTAGCTGCTGAAATGGCTGGAGAACCAGTGGAAAACTGTATGGTTATCGAAGATTCCACCAATGGAATTCTGGCGGCACACCGGGCAGAGATTTTCTGTGCAGCCTACAGAAGCCCCCATTCTAAAAATCAGGATTATACATTAGCCGACACTGTAATTTCAGATTATGAGGATCTTGAACTTGATAAAATTTCAAAATATTTTTAAATAGCAAAAGCTCTCAACCTGGTGAGAGCTTTTATTTTATATCTGCCTTATCATCTGAATGAAGTGGAATTCAACTCCGTTCGCAATGGCAAGTTGAGGTCTTATTTGTAACCGAGAAGTTTCAATACATCCTCAGGTTCCTGCTTTTCACGGAAAATTTCATACTGCAGCTCACCGTTTTCATCTTTTTGGATCAGGACGTGTCTCGGCTGAGGCATCAAGCAGTGGTGTACGCCGCCGTAACCTCCGATCGTTTCCTGATAAGCTCCGGTATGGAAAAATCCGATATACAAAGGTTTCGTATCACTGAATACCGGCAAATAAATTGCATTGGTATGCTGTTCAGAGTTATAGTAGTCATCTGAATCACACGTTAACCCTCCTAAGAAAACCCTTTCATATGTATCCTCCCAACGGTTTAGCGGAAGCATGATAAAGTGTCTTGAAATCGCCCATGTATCAGGAAGTGTCGTCATGAATGAAGAATCAATCATATTCCACTTTTCTCTGTCATTCTGACGTTTCTGGGAAATGATCTTATAAAGGTTAGCCCCGCTCTCTCCTACGGTAAAGCTTCCAAATTCTGTATAAATATTAGGTTCTTCCACTCCTTCTTCCTCACAGAATTTTTTGATTTGAGAAACAATCTCCTCTACCATATACTGATAATCGTAATCAAAATTTAAAGAAGTTTTAATGGGAAAACCTCCTCCAATATTCAATGAATCAACTTCAGGAGCAATTTTCTTCAAACGTGCATACACCCGGAGACATTTATACAATTCATTCCAGTAGTATGAAGTATCTTTAATCCCAGTATTAATGAAGAAATGAAGCATTTTCAATCTTGCATTAGGATGTTCAGCGATTTTCTGGCTGTAGTAAGGGATAATGTCTTTATATCCGATTCCCAGTCTTGAGGTATAAAATTCGAATTTGGGTTCTTCTTCAGACGCGATTCTGATTCCGATATTGAAAGTAGAATCTATACTTTCCGTCAGTTTATCCAGCTCACGGTAGTTATCCAGGATTGGAGTAATATTTTCAAACCCGTTATTGATCATATCTGAAATTTTCGTCAGATAATCATCCGTTTTGAATCCATTACAGATCACTTCAATATCCTTATTTACCTTACCTTTCTCGTAAAGGGACTTTACAATATCCATATCATAAGCAGAAGAAGTTTCTATCGAAATATCATTCTTTAGTGCCTCTTCCAATACAAAATTGAAATGACTGGATTTTGTACAGTAGCAGTAGGTATAATTCTTTTTATATTCGGTTTTTTCAAAAGCTTCTTTAAACCAGCTTTTAGCTTTCTGAATATTTTGAGAAATTCTCGGCAAATAGCTAATCTTTAGCGGAGTGCCAAATTGCTCAACAACGTCCATCAATGGAACATCGTGAAACAACAAATTGTTCTCAGAAACATTAAATTCCTCTGTAGGAAAATATAATGTCTGATCAATAAGTTCCGAGTACTTTATTTTCATTTCTAAACAAGTGAATTAAGAAATGCAAAATTGCTAAAAAAGTTTGGTTTTTGGGTGTTAAAATTATTATAATTTTCTATAATCCCCTGATATTGCTCCCTTCAAAAATTTCTCCCTGAAAATCAATAGGTAAACTTTTGAATATATTCCTGCCTCTTACTGTCAGAGATCTCTAAAGCTTCTTGAATATAGGCATCTGTTGAGCCATATTTTTTTTCTATCTCCCCGAAAGCTGCGTCAAGATATCTTTTTTCCACCCAACTCAGTTTTTCCAAAACCTGTATATCCATTTTAGGATATAAGAAATGCAGGTTATTGGCTAGTCCAAGTCTTTTCTCAACAAGACCTTTTCTATAATTGTTGGACAAAAGATAATCGTTATAGATGGTATCTTTATCAAACTTCAGAATGGTCAGTAGTAACGCGGTAATAATTCCGGTGCGGTCTTTACCTGCTGTACAATGATAAAGAATCGGACCTTTGGATTCTAAAATTTCTGTAATAATAGTTTTTATCGTTCCTGGATTTTCTGCAACATACTCACGATAAAAATCAATCATTCGTTGATCAGCATCAGAACCATTCACTTTCCCTCTTAGTACAAGTTTTTTAGCCTGATCCAGCTGATCACCTTTATCTTCAAAAGCTGAATAATTTTTGTATCTGATTTCCTTTGGAAGGTTATCCGGTTTCTGGGCAATTTCTTTTGAATTCCTGAGGTCAATAACTTCTTTTATTCCCAGATTTTGAAGATCATGAAAAGATGTCTTTTTAAGCTTGTGAAGATGGCCGCTCCTATAGAATATACCTTTCCTCAATGCCCTTCCTTGGATATTTTTAAGGTCTCCTACCGTTCGGAAATTATAAACTTTTTTGACCGGAAGACTTTTCTCCGTTTCATTTTGCCCATATTCCGGTGTCTCAAAATGCTGTGTTTTACAGGATAAAATACAGAATAATGAAATCGTAAAAACTGATATTTTGATTAATCTATTCAATAGTTTTTTGTTTAGCTACAAAAGTTATGCACCCTGTCAAATCTGTCGATTTGCCCCGCTCCTGGGGAGAGGAATTTTCACGCGTCCCATTGTGGCACTAACCCAGGTTTTAAATTGTATGTTGTTTTAAGTTTTGGCTAAAGCCGGTTGACTTGTTTATTTTGATCAAACGGGCTAAAGCCCGTTTCTATTCAAATTAATTGCTTTAATATATAATTGGATATTCTATCTCGTTGAGACCTACAAAAAATAATACATCTCCTGATTCATATTCCACTGAAATCTCATCTTCAATAGCAAAATTCCGGGTTCCTATTCTTGAGGTAATGCTTAAGTTTCCATGAGTCAGGGGCCAATTGAGCCCTTTTGTTGTAATTTGGTCAGCTGACGGAAAAGGATAAAGAGAGACCATTTTATTCTTTACTCCTTTCAATTTAAATTTTCTGGGAATAAAATAATATTCCGAAAATTCATCATAAAACCTGATTTCCATACGGTCTTTAAATCCATAAGCAACCGTAAGGTTTCCAAGAAAATGATCCTGCTCACCTCCACTTCCTCCGAAAACATCAATCTCCGAAAAGCCTTTTTCCAAAATGATTTCCAAAGCTTTATGAAAATCTGTCTTATCCTGATCCAATGTAAGGATAAATTTTTCCTGATATCTATCTTCATCCGATCCGGAATGCGAATCAAAGTCACCGGAAATAAAATCCAGCTGATCTAAACGGAAGCCCATTTTTTTCAGATAATGGAAAGCACCGTCTGTACAAGCGATCAATCCATAATTTTCAGGATCAGGTAACGTTTTTGGAGCCTCACCATTGATAAAAAGCAATACTTTATCTCTCATTCGGATTCCAGTATTCTTCCGGTTCGTTATTCAGTTTTGAAACATATCTTGCCAATACAAAAAGATAATCTGAAAGTCTGTTTAAATATTTGATTAATTCAGGGCGTACTTCTTCAGACTCATTTAAAAATACCAGGGAACGCTCTGCCCTTCTGCAGATGGTTCTTGCCGCATGTAAAAAAGTCGCCGGCTTTCCGCCGCCGGGAAGAATAAAATACTGAAGAGGTTCCAGCTTTTCATCAAACGCATCCATCCATTGTTCCAGTTCTTCAATCTCAGTTTCTGAAATAATTAATGGAAGTCTAGATTTACCATTGGCAAGCATCAATTTATCCACCGGCGTTGCTGCTTCAGAACCTACTGTAAACAGATCAAACTGTATTTTTTTCAGCTGCTTTAGAACTTCTTCATCTTCAATATGGCTTTTGGCAATTCCGATGAATGAATTCAGTTCGTCTATATTTCCATAACTGTCAACTCTCGCACTGGCCTTGGAAACTCTTGTTCCGCCATATAATGCTGTCTGCCCTTTATCTCCTGTTTTTGTATAAATTTTCATACGACTAAAATACTTTTTTTTGTAGAATGTAAAAAGTAAAATGTAGCAATAGCTTCCTATTCTATCTGAAAAATGATAAACTGACACTAGGAATTAATGTCAGTTTATATTTGTACATGTAAGTTTTATATCTTTTGAGATTGCTTCGTCTTTGTTAAGCATTACAACGCAAATCCAATTCTTTATGTATAGATTAAAAAGAATAATTAACATTTAGCTGAAAAATGGTTCCGTTAAATCCAAACTGATTTACCTCCCAGGGATATTTGAATCTTCCTCCAAGATCCGTTACTACATCTCCTTTGCTGTCTATTACATCCGGGTAAATATTAAATAAATTATTCACGACTCCGGAAACTTTAAGATCATTCGTGATTTTATAGGTTAAAACGATGTCTGTAACTACCTTACCGGAAAATGTCTGATCTTTGGCAGGATCAGTGGCGTGCTGCCATGTAACAGAACCAAAATACGTATTATTAAGGTTAAAATTAAACTTTGAAATGTCATACGAAAGACTAAGAATAGTTTTTGTTTTTGGTCTTGCAGAGATAATTCTGGATTGTTCTTTTCTATCAAAAAAGTTTTCTGAGTAACCATTTTCAGCCAAAATAGGCGGAACGGCAATATTATCTACTATTTTAGTTTCGTTATAATTGAAAGCAGCAATAATTCCCAATTTTCCTTTGCCAATAGCAGAAGTATAATAATTAGCTACAAAATCAATCCCTTCAGTCACTGTATTTACAGCATTGGTAAAAAACTTCAGGGAGGTTATTTTGTTATTGTTTAATATTACTTCCACAGGGTTTGTTAGATCCGGATTCCCTGGAGCACCGGTTTTGTACCCAATATCTCCTGAGAAAAGTACCCGGTCTTTAATTTTTATTCTATAATAATCTGCTGTAATAGTCAGGTTTTTAAAAGGTTTTACAGCAAATCCTCCTGTAATATTAAAGGCTTTTTCAGCATTTAATTTGGGTACCCCAAGATCAGATCTTACAATTTGAGAATCATTATTAAAAGTACCCTGATTAGCTACCGTATTCCCTGTAATCTTGGTTTGAACATTAGAATAATAAATCTGGTGTAATGAAGGTGCTCGGAATCCTGTAGAAACAGACCCTCGGAAAACCAATTTATCATCTAACAGTTTATATCTTGCATTTCCTTTCCAGGAAACATTATTTCCGAAATCACTGAAATTTTCATACCTCACAGTTCCTCCAAGTAACAGGTTTTTCGTAACATCCCATTCAGCATTCATATAAGCTCCAATATTCTGACGATTTTTATTGACTTCATTTTGAGGCTGCAGTCCTGGAAATGATTCTGCTCCACTTCCTATATAAGACGCTTCCTCTCCTGCCCTTGCCTGATAATTTTCATTGCGCACTTCAGCTCCGGCTCCTAAAACAAGGGCACCAAAATCCCGGCTGACATCTATGTTTCCTATAATATTACTGAACTGGTGGCCACCTGCTTTAAAACGGGTTGGTGAATTTGCACCCAAAGATGTATTAATAGTATTTCCTACAGCATAATCTACTGCATTAGAGCCAAAGGTTGCACTCCCATCAAAACTCCATTTTCCAAACATGCCTTTCCATCCGGAAGTTAAATTATAATCATAAACATCTGTTTTAAATTCCGGTTGAAATCCATTGTAAGGTTGTCCTTTTGGAGTTAATAAACCAAAATCTGAAGGTACCCAATAGGGGGTTCTATACAAAGCAAAACTAGTCCCATTTCTGTAAGTGGTACCCCCAAAAGCATAAAATTTACCAGTTTCACCCGTTGGCAATTCAAAATTCACAAACATATTGGCAACTTTTGTCTCCGGCTGCCCTATAATCATTCCTAAACCGGGATTAGCCTGAGTCCAGGCATTATCGACACCAAAAAGTTCGTCTTTTGTAATAGAGCCTGCGCGGTTCGTTTTATTTTGAGAGGAAAATCCGAATGTAAGATTCAGACTTCCGGTTTTTGCTACTCTGATTCCCGTATTAAAATCTGCTCCGATATTAAAACCGTCTCCTTTTGAAGTAATACCTGAAAAAAGATTGACTGTGCTTTTGCCCACACTGTTCTTAAGAATTATATTAATAACTCCTGCAATGGCATCAGAGCCATATTGTGCAGATGCTCCATCCCTCAATACTTCTACATTTTGTAAGGCTGCTGAAGGAATACTTTTCAGATCTGTACCTACCTCACCTTTTCCTGGTGTATCATTTACATAAATTAAAGCACTTTGATTTTTTCTTTTACCATTCACCAAAACCAATGTTCTGGAAGGTCCTAATCCTCTTAAATCTGCAGGATCAAAGTGAGCGGTTGCATCAGAAACAGTTTGCTGTGATGAATTAAAAGAGGGTACAGCATAAGTCAAAGCTTTATCAAAAGTAACCTGCCCTGTGGATTTTAACTGTACTGCCGAAATATTGTCAATAGGAATTGCAGAGGTAATGATGGTCCTGGGCTTGGTTCTACCCGTGGTAACCACCACTTCATCTATTTTATTTTGTTTTATGCTGTCCTGAGCATATCCCATAGCACCAGCTCCACTTAATACTAATGCATAGATTTTTCTCTTAAATAAATTCTTTTCCATGTCAATTGTTAATTATTTAATAAATCTAGTAAAAAAATTAATATTAAACATAAAAATAAAACATATAATAAAAATTAATCTCCATATTTGTGAAAAATATATCATTTCACAAAAACAAGAATTTATTTACAAACATAAAGTGATTTATTAATAATATGAAAAAAAATAAATCAATAATATCATATCTGTATAAAAAAATTAATTAGTTAACATCAGAAATAAACATGATTTCATTCGTTCTGATAAGTAGTTTTCAACGGGTTGAGATTGCTTCGCCTATGGCTCGCAATGAGTGGGAATAAAAAATGGCCGGGAAACCGGCCATATCCAAATTATTTATTTACCTCTACGTATTGTATGATGGTCTGATTTTTTGGGTTGTAGATAATTGTACTACTGTTGGGAAACCTTTTCAATTTATAATATTGAATGTCTTTATCAGATTTTATATCCTCCAGAATACTTGTATCAAAGGTATTATCAGGAAGAAATTTTGACAAAAGACTTATTTTATCAATAAGGCTTTGTCCGTCAATCTTACGGGCTTTTTGATCTGATTTACCTTCATCAGTAGTAGTTTGCCCCTCCAAAAGAGGCAACAATACAGCAATATCAGCTTTGTATTTAAAAATATAGCCTTCAGAGCCATTGGGAAATTTGAACTTTTTTCCTTTCTCCTCTGAAATTACGGAGGAACCTATACCGGGGAACACTTCATTAAACTTAACATCCTGAGAATGGGTTAAAGAATTGATCGATTCATTCACTGTTTTTTTGACAGTTTCCTCTACAGCCTGCTGGGCCTTCTGCTGCACCGTTTCTGTCGTTTTTTGAACGGTCTGATCTATTTTTTCTTCAATCTTATTACATGATACTAATAAAAGAACAGCAATAACAGGCAAAATATACTTCTTCATAATTCTAAATAAGGGTCATCTTTTTATTAATATCCTTTTTCTCAAACGGAAAAGCAGGCCGGATATTTTAACAAAGAATAAAAAATTTCAGCATCCAAAATCCTGCTGACACGCTGTTGTCACAACCGGCTCTTACCTTTGTCTCAACAATAACAAATAAAAACCATACAATTATGACAACTACAGCAACAGCCACTCAACAATTCATGACAACCGAGCAATTATTAAACCATTGGCAAGGTCATAGAAACCTTACGAGAAGAGTAATTGAATCTTTTCCCGAAAAAGAATTATTTGAATTTTCACTAGGCGGAATGAGACCCTTCGCAAAACTGGCAGTAGAGCTGATCAGCATCGGCGGAGTTGCTTTAAAAGGAATTGTTGAAAAAAATATGGAAGCGTATAACGAGGAAGGCTTTACTCCAAAGACCAAAGAAGAAATTTTGAAAAAATGGGATGAAGAGACTGAAGTGATCAACCATTATTTCGGTCAGATCTCTGAAGAGCGTTTCCAGGAGACCTTCAATTTATTCGGACAATATGAATTCCCGGTATATCAGAACATTCTTTATTTTGTAGATAACGAAATTCACCACCGCGGCCAGGGATATGTTTATTTAAGAGCTCTGGGAATTGAACCGCCTTTTTTCTGGGAGAGATTTTAATAGAGCATGAGCAAAAAAGTGAAAGCGCGAAAAGACCAGGCAGATTTGCCGGTGTTATTATGCTTGGCAATAATGATCAGTACACTCAATGTAAACAAAGCTCATATCAACCATTGTTTATCATAATTTTGCCCCTTTGCTTTTTTGCAGTTTTGCCTCAATACCCATTTCATCTTTTTGCACAAATTAAGTCTTTATTAACCCTAACAATCATCTGTTGGGGTTTATTTATGTCTTTCGGTCATCTTTAGAAGCATCTCATTGAGCGTTGTACGAAGGCTTTCCGGTTCTAACACGGTAGCATAATCTGCAAAAGTGATCAGCCAGCGCGGAAATCCGCCATCAATCCATTCTGTTTCAAAAGTAAGCTCTACCCCGTTATCGGTTTCCACCTCTTCAACGAGTCCGTAGTATTTTTTAGAGTTGACAAGATGGGACATTATCTTTTTGTCTACTAAAAGCTTAGCGGTGACTTTATTTCCGTTTGATTTTTTCCGGTAATCATTTACCTGTCCGTATTCCTGTAAAAATGGGTTCTGGGTTTTCATGATCTCCAGAATCCGGTCTACCCGAAACTGTCTGAAATCTTTTCTCAAAGTACAGAATGCCATGATGTACCAGAAATTAAATTCAAAGAATACCCCAACAGTCTCAATGGTTCTGCTGGTCACTGCAGCGTCTACGGTTTTATATTTTATCACCAATTGGGTCTTTTCTGCTATGCTTTCCAGAATAATGGGAATCACATTTTTGAGAGAATTCCCTGAATCGGTATGAAAGCTGAATACATCAATCTGTTTTTCTATATTCTGAATCAGATTTTTATCGGAATACCGCAATACTGACCTCACTTTTTCCATTGCAGCCTGATAATGATTCCCCAAACTCTGATGGGAAAATTTCTGCATCAGTTTTTCAGCAGTGATGAAACTCAATACTTCTTCTTTGGTAAACATGATCGGCGGAAGCTTATATCCTTCCATTAAAGAATATCCGTTCCCAGCTTCTCCTACAATGGGAATACCCGCATTTTCCAGGGTTTTTACGTCCCGGTAAATGGTTCTGATACTTACATCAAACTTTTCAGCCAGATCCTGTGCCCGCACAACAGGCTTTGACTGTAATTGGGTAAGAATGGCCGTTACCCGATCGAGTTTTTTAAGATAGTGATCGTTCATTATGATAACAAAGCTAAAATTCTTTTTTGAGGTATCCCATAAAATGTAAGCGCTTTTTTACTAATTTTATTTTTTTCAAACAGACTATTTCTTATGCCTCATTCCCAGTTTATCCAGACCATTGAGAAGATTTTAAAACCCGAAGAGGAAGTTATGAACGAACTTGTCTCAGGTTTAGAATCTAAGACGTATAGAAAAGGAGATTTTCTGTTAAAAGCTGATGAAACCTGCAGGTATTTCTATTTTATTGAAAAAGGGCTGGTAAAACTATTTTTTGACAATGGTGAAAAAGATGTTATCATGACCTTTTTTGCTGAAAATGCTTTTTTTGCAGAACTGAGTGGTTTTCTTACCGGACAGCCGTCAAAATACATGATCGTTGCTCTGGAACCTACAGAAGTTCTCCGGATACCCAGAGATGTGATCGAAGGATTATGCAAAAAATACCACACGGCTGAAACACTTTTCAGCAAACTGTATTCAAAAGCACCGGTCAATATGGTGGAAGGATCAGTGAAATGCTTGAAGACGATGGGAAAAAGCGATATTATAATTTCTTACGACAAAGACCTGACCTTATCCAGCGTATCAGCCTTGGAGATCTGGCAGATTATATCGGCATCACTCAGGTATCTTTAAGCAGAATCAGAGCTCAGAAATTTTAAGAGAAAGGATGCTGGAAGCTGGGAGAGAGAAGTTATTGAAGACTGAATATATATCATCTACCTAATAGTAACTTCCAGCATCCCGCTCCCATCCTCCAGCTTCAAAAATCTTTCTTCATATTATTTATCATTTGTAAAAAAAATCCAAAAAATTCAGTTCTACATTTGTCCCATCATTAATCAAAAAAAACAAATAGTATGTCACAAAGAATCAACGCATTTGCAATTGGCAACAAGGCTGTAAATGCACTTCACAACATGGGGTTTCAGGTACAGAACTCTTCACTGGACAATTCATTTCTGGAACTGATGTATTTCCGGGTTTCTCAAATGAACGGCTGTGCTTTTTGCTTGGATATGCATTCTAAAGAATTAAGGGCAAAAGGTGAAACCGAACAAAGAATATTTCTTGTAAGTGCCTGGAGAGAATGTTCGTTTTATACGGACAAAGAAAAGGCTGGATTATTATGGGCTGAGACTTTAACGGCTTTAAATGGGAAGGAAGTCAATGATGAAATTTATTCAAAGGTAAGTCATCACTTCTCTGAAACAGAAATAGTGGATCTAACCATGGCTGTCATTGCGATCAACAGCTATAATAGAATTAATATTGCTTTCGGAGCTAATGTTGGTGCTTACCAGGTTCCTGAAAAAGCCTAGTCAATGATGATGATGGAATTAAAAAACTCAGCGGACCGCTGAGTTTTTTAATTTAATTTTCTTTAAAAGTATTTACCAATTTATCAAGGTTTAAGCTTCGCGCTGATGCGTCAAAGATTTCACGGTAAGTCCCGTCCTTATTATAAAGTTCGTCATGAGTTCCGTTCTCAACCACCCTTCCCTTCTTCATCACATAGATGGTGTCCGAGTCCAGAATCTGGGATAGTGAGTGAGAAATAATAATAACCGTTCGTCCTTCTTTTATAGCGTCCAGAGAATTTTTGATCTGCTCCGTGGCAATAGCATCCAAACTGGCGGTAGGCTCATCCAGAAAGATAATCGGCGGATTTTTAAGAAACAGTCTTGCAATGGCAATTCTTTGCTGTTGCCCGCCGGAAAGCTGGGTGGCATCATGCTGGTACCGATCGGGAAGATCCATAATCTGATTATGCAGATAGGCCTTTTTTGCTGCTTCCTGAATTTCTTCAAAGCTCGCATTCATATCTCCGTAACGGATATTATCTTCAATACTCCCCTGAAAAATATGATTTTTCTGAAGGACCAATCCAAGATCACTTCTCAGAAATGTATTATCATATTCATTCAGATTTACCCCGTCCAGCAGAATTTCCCCGGAATCCGGAAGGTAAAACTTACATAAAAGGTTAATAACCGTTGATTTTCCAGCACCGCTCAATCCTACCAGAGCTGTCGTCTTTCCGTTTTCAATTTTCATAGAGACATTATGAAGAGCTTTTGTCCCGTTAGGATAGGTAAAATCAACATTTTTCAGTTCAAAAGTTCCCCTGATCTCTTTTTCTATAAAGCTACCATCCGGCTCGGCTTCGTTATCGGCATTGAGAATATCAAAATAGCCTTCAGCATAGATCATTGCATCATTCATATCATCATAAATCCTGTGCAATTGACGGATCGGTGCAGAAACATTATTAAAAAGCATAATATGAAGCATAATCGCTCCTATGGTCATTTGCTGATCAAGCACAAGATAAACCGTCAGAAGAATAATTAAAACCACTCCAAACTGTTCGAGAAAAGTTTTTAACCCATCATAAATAAAATTGGTCTTCCGGGTAAACATCTGACTTTCCATAAGCTGCATCTGCAGATCATACTGTTTTTTACCTTCAAATTTTTCACGGACAAAACTTTTGATCACCATAATGGAATTGATCAGGTTTAAAAGTCCGGAAGTTTTCTTTTCCCTTTGGTTTCTCAGCTGCCGGCGGACTCCGCTTAGTTTTTTTGCCTGAAGAGAGCTTATATAAAAATAGATGGGGACAATAATCGTTGATACGGCTCCCACATACACATTCTGCATGTACATAATGATGAGGGCAATAATGGCGTTGGAAAAAAGCGGAAGAATATCAATAAAAAAGTTTTGAACGAGTTTCGTAAGACTTTCAATCCCCCGGTCTATCCGGATCTGCAATTTTCCGGATTCGTGGTTTTCATCATTAAAATAAGCTACCCTGTAGGTTAAAATCTTATCAATAGCTGACTGTGCCAGAATAGAACTTACATTAATCCTGATCTTTTCACCGTAAAATTTCTGCCCGAAATTGATGAAAATATTCAGAAGCTCTTTTCCCAGTAAAATAACAGAGATCACAATTAGAATATGAATTCCCTCTGTCATCGGATGTGGAAGATGCGTAAGCTTGGTAACCTCATCTACTGTATATTTCAGAACAATGGGATTGACCTGTGCTGCAAGAGCGCCCAGAAAAGTAAGAAACAGTGTTCCGTAAATCATTGGCCGGTAGGGCTTGATAAATGGGACAAGCTGTTTATAGATTCCGAATAAAGTGACTGTTCTGTTAAAAGGTTTTGCCATAGAATTATTTAAACTGAAAAAACGCACCGATTTCCAGAGAAAAAGGTACGTTTTATTATTATTTTCAGCAAATTATTTGCTTCGGATTTTAGCCTTCATAGATATAGGTAGTCAGATAATGAAGCTCCTGCCGGCTGGCTTCTTTAGATTCTGCCTGGGCCTGTTCTAAAGAATACTGACTATTAATTTCTTTTTTCTGGAAAACAAATGCGTTATTGGCATTCTTGTCTACCACCTCATTAAAGATATGTTCAATTTCAGAATTCGCTAAGGAAGCAAAACTGATATCCTCAAAGCCGTACATCAGTCTCAAATCATCAAAGTGCTTAAAGTTTTCATTAACAAATCCCTGGAAATGGGCTCTGGAATCAAAGTTTCCTGCCCAGATATTGTAGGCATATTTTTTCTTTTTAGGTTTATCCAAAATACTCTGATACACAAAATTCTCTCCAAGATAGGCCTCTCTTACCTGTGGATCATTCGCGAGATCTTCCGGAAGCCCTTCCTTCAGGATTTTTCCTTCAAACATGATGTATGTTTTGTTGGTAATCGCTAACGTCTGCTGTACGTTGTGGTCCGTGATCAGGATCCCGATATTTTTATCGACTAAGCTTCTTACAATTTTCTGGATATCTTCCACAGCAATAGGGTCTACCCCTGCAAACGGCTCATCCAGCAGAATAAAATTGGGGCTTGTGGCAAGACAGCGGGCAATCTCTGTTCTACGTCTTTCGCCGCCGGAAAGAAGATCTCCTCTGTTTTTACGGACATGCTGTAAAGAAAATTCTTCGATCAACTCGTCGCATTTGATTTGCTGTTCACGTTTCGAAAGCTTGGTCAGCTGCAGTACTCCCATGATATTTTCTTCTACGGAAAGCTTTCTGAAAACCGAAGCTTCCTGCGCCAGGTAACCAATTCCTTTCTGAGCTCTGCGGTACATTGCATCTGTGGTGATCTCCTGTTTATCCAGGAAGATTTTCCCTGAAGTAGGCTTAACCAATCCTACGATCATATAAAACGACGTGGTTTTCCCGGCTCCATTCGGGCCTAGCAAACCAACAATTTCTCCCTGTTGAACCTGTACAGAAACGCC
Source organism: Chryseobacterium sp. (assembly GCF_022869225.1). NCBI lineage: Bacteria > Pseudomonadati > Bacteroidota > Flavobacteriia > Flavobacteriales > Weeksellaceae > Chryseobacterium > Chryseobacterium sp. The sequence goes on from NZ_JALIHL010000001.1 coordinate 1,045,867, forward strand.
TTTTACAACTTTTTTAGGACCGTATTCTTTGATTAAGTTTTCTCCTCGTAAAATCATAGGGCAAATATATCAAAAATGCCAACAAGTTTATATACACCTTCCCATAGTTTATATACAGTTTAACGATAACCGGGCTAATTGTTAAATTTATGTCCCTGCATGCAGGTGTATTCCACTGTCTGCGGTTTATTTAATTCGTTGCAGCCAGCATATTTGTTGGATAAAATCCATTACATTATTATCCTGTAACGACTTACAAGATCTGCCGACCTATTATTAAATATTAAAACAGTAAAAATGGAAAATTACGGTTATACAAAGACATAAGGTCCACAGCCTCAACAAAACAATATTCCTTATCGTTCAGAAAAAAAGATTCCTGCTGCCATATTGGGTATTCTGGTAGGGTGGCTGGCTTTAAATAAATTTTATCTGGGCTATACTAAGGAGGGAATTATTCAAATTGTGCTTAATATTGTTACTTTCGGAGTAGCCTCGGTTATCCCTTTTATTGAAGGTATTCTGTATCTTTTTATGAGTGACAAGCAATTTGATGACACGTATGTCTACGGCAGAAAAGGCTGGTTATAAGATGAGGCGGTTTCTTACAGTAAACCAGAAATTTCTTTAGCCATCAAGAATAATGAAGATAATAAGAGAGATTAAAATCAAATGTTTTTTAATCTCTTTTTTTAATTACATTTCTCTTCATACCCTTAAGCTGATCCAGCTTAATGATTTAAAATTTTATTCCCTATTTTTATCAACCCAAATCAAGAATTAAATTATCATGGAAAATAACCAGGAACTAACGGATCTGCTGGCATTGGATCTGGGGATCAATATTGTCAACCGAAGGCCCTATGCCAAGGAGGTTTTTAAATGGCAGGATATGGATCTTCTTCCCCACTCTTCAGCAGACACATTATTATGTGAAATCTTCGAGTGGAACGGCAGAAACTGGCGGACCACCGAGAACAATCTTATTGGATATTTATTCTCCGACGGAGCACTGAATACTGTTAAAGAACAACTCATCAGTATTCCTAAACATCCTGCCTTAATCCCCGATTTTGAATTTACAAAAGACAGTATGATTGAATACGGGCTGTCACTACCTTCTTTATTCAATATAGGCATCAACGGAAATATCAAAAATGTCAAAAGCCTTTCAGTGAGGGTAAACAATGTTACAAAGTCCAGAATTACCAATATTGATTCTCCCGGAATTGAGATTTTGAAAAATTATTCTTTATTCACACAAACAAAATCTAAAACGTATAGAAAAAATATTAAGTTTAATTATTTGAGCACCTCATTATTCTACGCTGAAAGTGTCGAAATTTATTTGGAAAAAGAGTCAACGGTTGGCTTAGACATCAGCTTCCAGACTCAAAATGTAGAAGTGGACTCAAAAATAGATACGGATACTCAAAAGCATTTCGTTCTACAGTATTCCGGAAAGCAAGCTCCTTTTGCAGCAAAATTTACCAAAGGCAAAGATTTCAATATCATGTAACTTTTATATTTTGGTTAAACTAAATATTAAAATACTGATCACGAATAAATTAACGGAAAAAGAGTTGAAGAAAAATCAAAGGAGGTTGCTTTACCTATCCTGATAAAAATGGCAACTATTTTCGGGGATGGTATTTTAAATGATGACCGGGCAATCCGATAGATCCCAACAGGGCTATCTGTTCCGGATAACAAAAAACACCTCTATGTGAGGTGTTTTTTGTAGACTATTGTTACATTATTTATTTAAGATCATTGCCGCTTCTTTAGCAAAATAAGTAAAGATCATATCTGCACCGGCTCTTTTAAAGCAGGTAAGGTTTTCAATGATTGTTTTGTCATTATCCAGCCAGCCATTCTGAACGGCTGCCTTTACCATGGCATATTCTCCACTTACGTTATAAACTGCTATGGGAAGATCAATGGCCTCACGTACTTTCGAAACAATATCCAGATAAGGAAGGCCCGGTTTGATCATGATAACATCAGCCCCTTCTTCAATATCCTTATACACTTCATTTAGCGCTTCACGGGAATTATGAAAATCCATCTGGTATGTTTTTTTATCTTTCGGAATTTCCATATCATCTTTCGGAGCACTGTCCAAAGCACTTCTAAAAGGTCCATAGAAAGAGCTTGCATATTTTGCAGCATAGCTTACTATCCCTACATCTGTAAATCCACTTTCTTCCAGTGCCTCACGGATCACCAATACCCTGCCATCCATCATGTCACTTGGAGCCACTAAGTCGGCACCTGCTTCAGCATGGGACACAGACATTCTTGCCAGGGCATCATTGGTGGCATCATTTAAAATTTTTCCGTTTTCAATGATTCCGTCATGGCCATAGATTGAATAGGGATCCAATGCGACATCCGGCATTACCACCATACCCGGAACGGCATCCTTAATAGCTTTGATGGTATTCTGCATCAGTCCGTCTTTATTCCATGCCTCTTTTCCTGTATTGTCTTTCAGATGTTCTGACACTTTCATGTATAAATTGACAGCTTTTACGCCCAAAGAAAATAATTCCTTACATTCCTTCACCGTTAAATCGATACTCCGCCTGAAAATTCCCGGCATCGACGGAATCGCCTCCTGCTTGTTTTCGCCCTCCATTACGAAGATCGGCATTACAAAATCATCAGTGGTAAGCACATTTTCTTTTACCAGACTTCTGATAGATTCATTAACTCTAAGTCTTCTATTTCTTGAATGTATCATTTTGGAATACTTTTTGAATAAGTTTCTACAAATTTACTATAAGTTCTATAAAAAACTATTGTACAAGATTATAGAATTTGTTATATTTGTTATATATATTCGAGAAATTATAAATTGATGAAAAAACTTTTACTTTTAATCTTATTCGCAGGCACTTTTGTTGGGTTTTCCAATAATGTACAAGCTCAGCTAAAGGAGCCAAATTCCATCTCACAAAAATCGGATGATGGAGTAGTGATTGCCTATCCCAATCCTGCAAAGGATTACCTTATCATAAAGGCAAAAGATTCTTCTTTAAGAATCAAAAGTGTGACTTTTTATTCAATTTTGGGTATGCAGGTTGCGAATTATGCGGTCAATATGAATTCCGGGGAAATCAATATTGAAAAATTGAAGCCGGGAAAATATCTGATCCGCTATATCTTAAGTGATAATACGCAAAAGGTTACTCAAATCGTAAAACAATAAATTAGAATCCTGATAATCATCAGGATTTTTTCTTTTACATTAATTCTGTGTAATATTTCCGTAACTTTCAGAACTTTTTTATACTAATTGTAAAAGAACAATTTAATGTTAAAAGCTGAACATATTAAAAAGACCTATAATGCCGGAAAAAAGGTCGCATTGGATGATTTTAGCATCCATGTTCCAAAAGGCAGTATTTATGGGCTTTTAGGCCCCAACGGAGCCGGAAAGACTTCTTTTATCCGCATTATCAATCAGATTACTCAGGCTGACTCAGGAGACATCTTCATCAATGGAGACAAACTGAATCCGGACCATATCAGAAATATCGGCTATATGCCCGAAGAAAGAGGCTTATACAAAAATATGAGCGTGGGTGATCAGATCCTTTACTTTGCCGAGCTCAAGGGAATGAGTAAGAACGACGCCCTGAATGAAGCCAAAATGTGGTTTGAAAAGCTAAATATTGATCAATGGTGGAAGAAAAAGCTTTCCGAGCTGTCCAAAGGTATGGCACAAAAGATACAGTTTGTGGTAACCGTTTTGCACAGGCCCCATCTTTTGATTCTCGATGAACCGTTCTCCGGTTTTGATCCTGTCAATGCCAATTTAATAAAAGATCAGATCATTGACCTTAAAAATAACGGAACCACCATTATTCTTTCTACCCACCGAATGGAAAGTGTAGAGGAAATGTGCGATTATGTAGCGTTGATCAACAATTCCAAGAAGATTATTGATGGCCGGGTTTTCGATGTAAGAGAAAAGTTTAAGAAAAATATTTTTGGGGTTACCCTTTCAGAGGTCAACAATGATCAATTTGAAAATTTTAAAAATAAATACGAAATTTTCAATTTTACCAATGCTAACCAACTTATTTCTTTCGATCTTAAAAACGAAACCGGTCAAAATAATATTCTTCTTGACCTTATCCATGTAGGCCAGGTACGATCATTCGACGAAAGGATTCCTAGTATGAATGAAGTGTTTATTAATGCCGTAAGTAATCATTCTTAATTTATGAATAATATTTTTTTAATTACAAAGAGGGAATTTCTTACCCAGGTTAAGAAAAAATCTTTCATTATACTGACCTTATTAGCTCCTATACTTATTATTGCTTTTGGCGCTGTGATAGGACTCATGTTTAAGGCGAATGAATCTCACAGTATCATAGAAGTGGTGGATAAAAGCGGATTATTTAAAGATCAGCTTACCTCTAATGATAAACTGAACTATGAATTTATTTCTGCAGCAGATGAAAAATCAAAAATCAATCATCTAAAAGGCAATGAATCTTTAGACGGCATTTTGATCTTACCCGAATTACGGAATCAGAATTTTGATGCGCTGGAAAAAGAGACCCGGCTGGTCATCAACAGTAAAATAGGCCTTGATACCAAACAAAAGATCGTTTCTGATATTTCCAATGTCATCAAAAAAGAAAAGATCAAGCAATTAGGGATTCAGGAAGCCCAGCTAAATGATCTCGATAAAAGTTTCGTCTTGAAAACCATTAATGTTTCTGATGACAACAAGGAAGATTCTGATCTTGCTTTTGGAGTAAAAACAGGCTTAAGCATGATTTTAATGTATGTTACCTTTATGTTTATCATTATTTACGGGGTAAGGGTCATGCGAAGCGTTCTGGAAGAAAAGAACAACCGTGTGGTGGAAATCATTATTTCTTCTGTAAAGCCATTTGAGCTGATGATGGGGAAAATCCTTGGTGTAACATTGGTGGCACTGACCCAGTTTATTATCTGGATCACCATGTCTGTGATTGGGGCTGTGGTTCTTAACACCGGTTTTTCTTCAATACAAAGGAATATTCCCAGAGGCAATGAGGAAGTGATGAATAAACTTGATGTGACGCAGCTCGCCACCCAGATATCCCACAGCTTACTGGAAATGAATTTCCCATTGATCATCTTTGTGTTCATCGTATTTTTTCTTTTAGGATATATTTTCTACAGCTCTATTTACGCAGCGATCGGTTCTGCTGTAGATAATGAAACAGAGACTCAGCAGTTTACTTTATTTGCTATTCTACCACTGATGTTGGGAATGTATGGTAGCTTCTCGCTGATGAATAATCCTGACGGCCCGCTAGGTTTTTGGCTGTCAATTATTCCATTTACCTCCCCGGTTGCCATGATTGCAAGAATACCGTTTGGAGTTCCGGCATGGCAGATTGCATTATCCATTGTCCTTTTATTGGGAACCACCATTTTCATGATATTCCTGGCCGGAAAAATTTATCGTGTAGGTATTTTAATGTATGGAAACAAAGCCACCCTAAAAGAGCTTTGGAAATGGATCAGAGGATAGAAGCCAATCTTTCAGTATGCTTAATTTTTAAAATATATTGCAATAAAAATCCCGGAAATAACTTCCGGGATTTTTTATATTCTGATAAATATCTTTTATTTGAATATGTAGCTTAAGGTAAGTGCTATTACCTGTTCAGACTTTTTCTTATCAGTACCTCCTTTTTCTTTGGCAAGGCCGGGATAAGTATCTGAAAATCCAATGTCATATTTAACAGCTAATTCCAGTTGTCTTTTATAGCTGTATCCTACTCCTAATCCTAACCCCCAGTTAAAGCTTTTTGCTTTACCGCTTAATGACGGTCTTGCCGGATCGATAACGTCCGGATCATAATAAGGTCTGTCTAAAGGAGCATTTTTAACATTTTGACTTAACAAAAAGTTGAATCTAGGACCTGCCATTCCAAAGAATTCCGATGCAGATTCTGAGAAGTATCCTTTAAAATAGAGAGGCACACTTAAATAGTTATTCGCATATACTGCATCATAACCGTCTTTTCCTTTGGCGTCCTTATCTTTTCCGGTTTCTCCTGCACCGTAATACAGTACTTCAGGCTGGATAAAGAACTGGTTTGCCTTTCCTACGGGAATTAAAGCCAAAGCTCCACCTTGAGCGGTGTATCTAGGGCCGGAAGGATTGTGGGCATTCGCTACTCTGGAATAGTTTAATCCTGCAGTAAGACCAAATCTTGTGTTCTTCCATTGAACTTGCGCAAAGGATAAAACAGAAAAAGTCAGAGCTGAGGTTAATAAAAGTTTTTTCATATATTGAGTTTAAGATTATCCTAGGATTTTTGCAACGGTAGCACCGATATCAGCAGGAGAATCAACAACGTTGATCCCATTTTCTCTCATGATCTCCATTTTTGCCTGTGCTGTATCTTCCGCACCTCCTACAATAGCACCAGCGTGTCCCATTGTTCTTCCTTTTGGAGCAGTCTGTCCTGCGATAAATCCTACAACCGGTTTTGTAGATCCGCTTGCCTTGTACCATCTTGCAGCTTCAGCTTCTAATCCACCACCAATTTCTCCGATCATAACAACAGCTTCAGTTTCAGGATCATTGATAAATAATTCCAAAGCTTCTCTTGTAGTGGTCCCGATGATTGGGTCACCACCGATACCGATTGCCGTAGAAATTCCGTATCCTGCTCTTACCACCTGATCAGCTGCTTCATACGTAAGAGTACCTGATTTTGAAACGATACCTACTTTACCTTTTTTGAAAACGAATCCAGGCATAATACCAATTTTAGCTTCTTCAGAAGTAATGATTCCAGGGCAGTTTGGTCCGATTAATCTGCAGTCTCTGTCAGCGATATAAGATTTTACTTTTACCATATCAGCTACAGGAATACCTTCAGTAATACATACAATTACTTTGATCCCTGCTTCAGCAGCTTCCATGATAGCATCTGCTGCAAATGCCGGTGGTACGAAAATGATACTTACATTAGCTCCTGCTTTTTCAACAGCGTCAGCTACTGTATTAAATACCGGCTTCCCTAAGTGCTCGCTGCCTCCTTTTCCTGGAGTAACACCACCTACTACATTGGTTCCGTATTCAATCATCTGACCTGCATGGAAAGTACCTTCGTTCCCTGTAAATCCTTGTACAATTACTTTAGAATCTTTGTTTACTAAAATTGACATTTTATTGTTGTTTTAATTTATTTATTATTTTATTAATGATCACAAATTTACTTAAATTTCTTTGATTTTGGATAAAACCTTTGGAATTGTTTATTTGAGATTTCTCAGCTTTACTTCTTTTTTCAGATAAGTCTTGAAATCTTCTGCAAACATCCCAATATAGGTTCCTTTTTCCAGATCTCTGTTCACTCCTGTTTTTCCCAAAATTACAGATCCTGCCTCAATTTTATTGCCGGAAGCAATTCCTACCTGCCCCCATAATGTCACCTCATCTCCGATGATACAGCATCCTGCAATTCCCACCTGAGAAGCAATCAGACATTTTTTCCCGATCATGGTATCATGTCCGATCTGAATCTGGTTATCCAAAACAGAACCTTCTCCAATAATAGTGGAATCTGTCACCCCTCTGTCAATGGTACAGTTATTTCCGATCTCCACATTGTTTTCTATAACAACGTTTCCTACAGAAATCAAGCGGTCAAAGTTTCCGTTCAGTTTTCTGTAATAGAAAGCATCACCACCAAGCACCGTTCCAGACTGGATGATGACATTATCTCCTATTTCAGTCCTGTCACCAATAACAACATGAGGGAATATAAGACAATTTTTTCCGATTTTCACATTGTTTCCAATCACTGCTGAAGGGTGGATTCTTGTTCCTTCCCCAATTTCTGCATCATGGAGTTCCTCTGTGAAATTAGATATTCTTGTAAAATGAGTATTGATTTTATTAAAATCTCTGAAAGGATCATCAGAAATAAGAAGCGCTTTACCTTCCGGACAGTCTACTTCTTTATCAATCAGAATAATGGTCGCCGGTGAGTTTAATGCTTTGTCGTAATATTTAGGATGGTTGACAAAAACAATTTCTCCCGGTTTCACCATATGGATTTCATTGGAACCTAAGACTTCGAAGTCTTCCGGGCCAACAAATTTTGAGCCAATTAAATCAGCAATTGTTTTAAGCTTTTGCGGAGAATGGAATCTCATAACAATAGATTTTCTTATAAAACAAAATTCGGACTGCTAGTGCAAACCGAATTTATGTACATTTTATTTATTCTTTCACTCTTTCCAAGTAGCTGCCGTCTTCAGTGCTTACTTTAATTCTGTCTCCCGGTTCAATAAACAAAGGAACCATCACTCTTGCTCCAGTTTCAACGATTGCGTTTTTAAGAGCATTGGTTGCCGTATTTCCTTTTACTCCCGGATCAGCTTCGATAACATCCAAATATACTGATTGTGGAAGTTCAGCAGAAAGCGGTGTTTCGTCAGCTTCTTTCAAAATAATCGTTACTTCTTCACCAGCTTTCATAAACTGAGAATTCTCGATCATTTCTTTGTTGATATATAATTGAGAGAAATCGTCATTATTCATGAAGTGGAATCCGTTCTCATCATCATAAAGATACTGGAACTTTCTGGTGATCACTTTTACCTCTTCAATTTTGTGTCCTGCAGAGAAAGTATTATCAATTACTTTACCGTTGGTTACTGACTTTAGTTTTGTTCTTACGAAAGCCGGACCTTTTCCAGGTTTCACGTGAAGAAACTCAATTACTTTATAAATATCATTGCTGTACTCAATGCAAAGCCCTTTTCTGATATCGTTACTTGTTGCCATTAATTTATATTATCTTTTTACTTAATTTTTTATTGGGCCATCAGCAAATAAGAGCATGTACAAATTTGCTTTTAGCATTGCTTAGTTGCTGTCTTTGCTTGTTCCGTAGCCTTTTACAATACCTCTCGGCGAGTTTTGGATAAACTGCAGGATTTCATCTCTTTCAGCTGTAGGAAGCATTTCTTTTTCGATATAGGCCAAAGCCTGAGAAACATTCATCTTCATTTGGAAAATAGCTCTGTAGATTTTTTGAATTTCAAAGATCTTTTCATTAGAAAACCCTCTTCTTCTCAACCCAACAGAGTTGATCCCGGCATAAGAAATAGGATCTCTGGCTACTTTTACATAAGGAGGGATATCTTTTCTGATCAAAGATCCACCCGAAATCATCGTATGCTTTCCGATCTTACCGAACTGCTGAACTGCGGATAATCCTCCCATTACGGTAAAGTCTCCGATTTCAACATGTCCCGCAATACCGCAACCGTTGGCAATAATCACATTATCTCCTATGATACAGTCATGAGCGACATGAGAAGTCGCCATAATCAGGCAGTTGCTGCCTACTTTTGTAAATCCGAGTGCTTTCGTTCCCCTGTTTACAGTAACACATTCTCTTAACGTGGTATTGTCTCCGATAATTGTCTGTGTATCTTCTCCATCGAACTTCAAGTCCTGAGGGATTGCAGAAATTACAGTCCCGGGAAAGATCTTACAATCTTTTCCGATTCTTGCTCCTTCCATAATCGTAACGTTAGAACCAATCCACGTTCCTTCTCCAATTTCCACATCCCCTGCAATTGTAGTAAAAGGTTCTACAATTACATTTTTGCTGATTTTCGCACGTTTATCTACGGCTGCTAATTGATGAATCATTTAATCAACTTTATTTTTTGCAACTTGAGCCATAAGCTCTGCTTCTACTGCCACTGTATCTCCTACATATCCATATCCCTGCATGTGGACGATCCCTCTTCTGATAGGCTCTATCAATTCAATTTTGAAAATAATAGTATCTCCCGGAACTACTTTTCTCTTGAACTTTACTTTATCTATTTTAATAAAGTAAGTAGAATAATTTTCAGGATCCGGAACACTTGCCAATACCAAAATACCTCCGGTCTGTGCTAAAGCTTCTACCTGAAGTACACCCGGCATCACAGGCTCTTTAGGGAAATGTCCAACGAAGAAAGGTTCATTCATGGTTACATTTTTCAACCCTACCACATGAGAATCTGAAAGCTCAAGAACTTTGTCAATCAATAAGAATGGAGGTCTGTGAGGCATAAGCTTCATAATTCCATTGATATCGAACACGGGTTCTTTAGTCAGATCAAAATCCGGAACATTTTTCTTTTTCTGTAATTTCCACTGACGGTTCAGTTTTTTTGCAAACTGAGTATTTACATAATGTCCTGGTTTGTTGGCGATGACCTTTCCTTTTATTTTTACTCCTGCTAACGCCAAGTCACCAATTACATCAAGTAATTTATGTCTTGCCGCTTCGTTAGGATAGTTAAGGTTAAGATTATCAAGAATACCGTTGGGTCTGATTGACACATTGTCTTTACCAAAGGCTTTTTTTAGTTTTTCTGTAGTTTCCGGAGTAAGATCTTTATCTACATATACAATAGCATTGGAAATATCTCCTCCTTTGATCAATCCGTGGTCTAAGAGCATTTCAAGCTCATGTAAAAAACTGAATGTTCTGGCTGAAGAGATTTCGTCTTTAAACTCAGAAATATTTTTAAGAGTAGCATTTTGGGTTCCTAGTACTTTAGTACCAAAATCTACCATTGTTGTTACTTCGTAGGTATCTGAAGGAATGATTGTGATTTCCGAACCGGTAGCCGGGTCACTGTAAGTAAGAACTTCTTTTACCACCAGATATTCTCTGGCAATATTTTGTTCTGCTACCCCAACGCTTTCGATAGCTTCCACAAAATACTTTGAAGATCCATCCAAAATCGGAGGTTCAGAAGCGTCCATTTCCAGAATTGCGTTATCAATATCACACCCTACTAAGGCTGCTAAAAGGTGTTCGCATGTGGTAATTTTTACCCCTAATTTTTCTAACGTCGTTCCTCTTTCGGTTGCTACAACATAATTTACATCTGCTTCTACCTGAGGGTGCCCCTCTAAGTCTGTTCTTACGAATACGAAACCTGTGTTCTCTTTAGCAGGTTTAATGGTAAGTTTTACTTCTTTACCTGTGTGAAGACCAATTCCAGAAAGAGTAACCTCTTCCTGAAGTGTTTTTTGCATATCACTCATTAGTATTATCTTTTGAGTTATTCTCAAGATTATTTATTCTGCTTACTATTTCAGTGAAATTTCTGAAATGAACATAATTCCTCAAATAGTCATTATAGCTTATTGCCGGTGAACCGTACAATGTTTCTTTATCATTAACGCTGGAATTCACACCGCTCTGGGCCTGAATTTTCACCTGGTTTCCGATTTTAATGTGCCCCACGATTCCTACCTGGCCACCAATCTGGTTCCAGTCACCGATTGTGGTAGAACCTGCAATTCCAGCCTGTGCTGCAATCACATTGTTCTGGCCAATTTTCACATTGTGGGCAATCTGAATCAGATTATCAATTTTGGTTCCTTTTCCAATGATTGTAGAGCCAATTGTAGCTCTGTCGATACTACAGTTTGAACCGATTTCAACATCATCTTCGATAATTACGTTTCCTAACTGAGGAATCTTCTTGAATCCTTCAGCTGTAGGCTGGAAGCCAAAACCATCCCCTCCTACTACCGTATTGGAGTGAATGACACAGTTATCCCCGATAATGCAATAGTCGTAAATCCTGGCACCACTGTCAATTTTACAGTTTTTGCCAATCTTCACGCCTTTTCCGATATATACATGTGGATAGATTTGTGACCCTTCGCCGATTTTTGCTTTCTCTGAAACATAAGTAAATGCTCCAATATAAACTTTATCTCCTATCACAGCGGTATCATGAATGGAAGATCCATTCTCAATTCCTTCTTTTCTCCCTCTCATTTCCTGATATAAATTCATCAGAATCTGAAAAGATAGATAGGCATCTTTTACTACAATTAAGGTTGGGCTGTAATTATCTTTGACTAAAAGTTGTTCCGAAACGATGATAACAGAGCATTTGGAAGTATCCAAAAAATGAGAAAATCGATCTTGTGCTATAAAAGAAAGATGTCCTGATTCCCCATTTTCAATTGGTGAAACCCCAGTAATAAGTGCATTCTCGTCACCTATTATTTTTCCGTCAATAAAACTTGCAATTTGCGAAGCTGTAAATTCCATATTCTGCAAAGATAAGAAATTCTATAATTTGCAAACATTTTTTAGTTTCAGATCGTAAATTTTAATATTCCTTTAAGAGTCTAGCATGGAAATATCCCTGGGAAACATGAGGATATGCCTTGTGGTTTTATTGATCATCAACCCCGATAAAAGCTGGTATTCCGACTCATGAAGCCTCGTTCTTTGACCATCTTTCTGCAATAGATAGATCGGCTGTTTCTCCGTAACATAGGGAACAAGTTTTCTTTTAATTTCGTGAACCAATTCTTTTCCGTTATCAATTCCGAAAAATTCATTGGTAATTTTTATTTTTTCTTCAACAATCTGCTGGTCAAATGGATGTGAAGAAATGATTGTTTTGGGTAGGTTTCTCTGAATCACGCATTGGCACCAATAAGATAAAATAAAATCATCAGAATTCTGCCATTCTTTCATGGCCTGGATTACATCATTGTCATCAAGCTGGGTAAATCTTTCTATATCTTCATCCGTTGCAGCACTCTTTTCGCGGTATAAAAAATACTTCAGATTATCTGTTGCAGGAAGCTCAATTCCCTGAGAAATCAAATATTTTGCTCTTTCCAGGATTTTAACCAAAAGAAACTCGGCCAAAGCAGAAGTCTTATGATAATACACCTGCCAATACATAAACATCCGGGCCGTCAAAAAGTTTTCAATAGAATAAATTCCTTTAGCATCAATAACCAGCTCTCCTTCTTCACAGACATTCATCATCGAGATAATTCTCTGGGTATTAATATTTCCCTCCGATACCCCTGTAAAAAAGCTGTCTCTTTTCAGATAGTCCAATCTGTCAACATCCAGCTGAGATGAAATCAACTGATTAAAAAACTTCCTGTGGTATTTTCCCTGAAACATTTCAATAGCGACGGATAGCAGCCCGTCAAATTCATCATTCAATTTATTCATCAGCAACAGCGAAAGGTTTTCGTGGTGCCAGTCATCCATCAGCATGCTTTCCAGGGCGTGGGAAAACGGACCATGACCCATATCATGCATTAAAATAGCCAGCATTGCTCCTTTTTCTTCTTCTTCAGAAATCTTAATCCCTTTTTGTTTCAGCGTTTCCAATGCGGTAAACATCAGGTGCATCGCTCCCAGAGCATGATGAAATCTTGTGTGGGTAGCTCCCGGAAAAATAAGATTCAACAGACCGGTCTGCCCAATTCTTCTCAATCTTTGAAAATAGGGGTGTTCAATGATATCAAATAAAATTTCGTGTGGAATTTTGATAAATCCGTGAACAGGATCGTTGATGATTTTTAGCTTGTTCTGCATTGAAACGTCGAAATTAGTAAACAAAGTTAGGGATTTTAAATTTTAGCCCTGATTAATTTACCATTAAAATATTTAACCTAAATACATCAATATATAGACGTAATTTAATTTTAACCCCTTGAGATTGTAACCCAATACCAAGGTCCCTGTTTATTTTATTAAAAACCATTGCGGCTGTTGCATTAAAAATCTATCTTTGAGAGAAAACACGATAACTCTTACATGAGAAAACTCTCTCTTTTCATTGCCTTATTTGTAAGCTTACTTTTTTCCGCACAGGTTTTATCAGAAAATCAAAAACTGGAGTCCCTCTGTAGGGTTTGGGGATTTTTAAAATATTACCATCCTTATGTGGCAAAAGGAAAACTGGACTGGGACCAGCAACTTTTTCAAAAGTTCCGTGAACTCAAAGAAATCAATGAAAAAACTGAGCTCAATAACTTATATGCTGCCTGGATTGAAAGCCTCGGAAAAATTGATGCCTGTAAATCATGTTCAAAAGATGACGGCACCACCTATTTTCTGAAAAATTTTGATTTGAACTGGATAGATGATCCTGCAATATTCACTGAAAATGTCACTCAACAGCTTCATGGCATTCAGAACAACCGGAATACAGGGAGTAACCATTACCTGGGAAAAGGCGGAAGAAAAATTTATTTCAGAAATGAAAATTCGTATGGATCTGCATTTAGTTCCCAGTCTATTGCTTTACTGGAACTGTTCAGATATTGGAATTATGTAGAATATTTTTTTCCTTATAAATATCAGACAGATCAGAACTGGAATAGGGTTTTGTCAGAAATGATCCCCAAGTTCCTGTTGGCAACAACCGATGAAGACTATCAGTTAACGTTGGCAGAACTGGTTGCCAAAACGGATGACTCCCATGCCTTTTTATATTCTACACTGATCAGCCTCCACCAGTATGGGAACAGAAAAATTCCGGTGGAATATTCATATGCAGAAGGGAAATTGGTGATTACCAAAGTAAATACCATACGGTTTAATGAAAAAATACCTTTATATGCCGGAGACGTCATCTACGATATTAACGGAAAAACCATTCCACAGATGGTCAACAGTTTGGGAAAATACATTCCCGCTTCCAATTCCTGGGGCAAGGTAAAAAAAGTAAAGAATCTGTTGCTCTTCAGCAATAAAGATTCAGTTACCGTAAAGATTGAAAGGGCGGGACAGAATCTGTCGGTTACCGCAAAAACCTATTTTATAAAAGACATTATCAAAGAAAATTCCCCTGCTCCCCCAAAGTGGAAATTCCTGGATCATAAAAAAAATATTGGCTACGTTAATATGGGAATCATTGAAAAGGAAGATCTGGATGAAATGTATAGAAACTTACAATCTACCCAATCTATCATTTTCGATCTCAGAAACTACCCCAAACAGACGATCATACCGCTAAGCAGGCTCCTGCTTCCTGAAACGACCGTTTATTATCAGTTTAACTTTCCTGAAACCGATTATCCCGGCAAGTTCTACAGCAGAAAAAACAGTATCGGAAGAAGAAACAAGGACTATTATAAAGGGAATGTGATCGTTTTGGCAGATGAAAACACCCAGAGCCAGGCAGAGACAACCACCATGATGTTTAAGCAGCATCCCAGAGCAAAAGTAATCGGAAGTAATACTTCGGGAGCCAACGGAGATATTATCCTGTTTAAGATTGCTGATCTGGATACCTGTTTTACCGGCCTTGGCGCTTATTATCCTGACGGCAGGGAAACACAAAGAGTAGGCATCATTCCCGACATTATCGTTAAACCAACCGTGGAGGGTATAAAAAAAGGGACTGATGAAGTATTGGAAAGGGCTTTACTTTATATAAAAAACAATCAGTAAATGAAACGAATGCCTTATATAAAACCGGCTTTTTTCATTTAACTAATATTTAACTTTTAATCTTTCTATTTTGTGAGATTTTAAAAGGATTTGGTCAACATTTTGATAGAATAATCACGTAAAAAATAAATTATGTCAGAAAAGATATTATGGATCGATGATGAAATAGATTTACTAAAACCTCATATCGTATTTTTAGAAAAGAAGGGCTACCAGGTAACCCCCGTTAATAACGTGAATGAGGCGCTGGAGCTTATGGATTCAGAGAAATTTGCATTAACATTAATTGATGAAAATATGCCTGGCATCTCCGGGCTGGAGGCTATCCCTATGATCAAGGAAAAAGACAATTCCCTGAAAATAGTAATGGTCACTAAAAGTGAGGAAGAACACATCATGGAAGAAGCAATCGGGTCTCAAATTGCTGATTACATTCTAAAACCTGTAAATCCTAACCAGATTTTACTTTCCTTAAAGAAAAACCTTCAACAAGATAATCTGGTTGAACAGAAAACCATTTTACAGTACCAACAGGAATTCAGAAACCTTTCTATGGAGCTTTCTTATCTGAAAACGTACCAGGATTGGGCGGAATATTATAAAAAGATCCTGAGCTGGGAGATTAAATTTGATAAAGTGGCCGATAATGAATTTGCTGACCTTCTGCAGTCACAAAAGGAGGAGGCCAATATTCAGTTTGCCAAATTTATTGAAAAAAATTACGAAAAATGGCTTACGGATCCCGATAAACCAATTATGAGCCATACCCTTTTTAAAGAAAAGGTAAAGCCGGAAGTGGAAAAGGAAAAGGTACTTCTTCTGATGGTAGACAACCTCCGTTATGATCAATGGAAAGTAGTAGAACCCTTATTTACAAAATATTACAATAAAATTTCAGAAGATTATTACTACAGTATACTTCCTACGGCTACACAGTATGCGAGAAACTCTTTCTTTGCAGGTCTGATGCCGTCTGAAATTGAAAAACGTTTTCCTGATAAGTGGTTCAATGATAATGAAGAAGGAAATAAAAATGAATTTGAACGTGATTTCCTGGAAGACCAGATGAAGAGAATCGGACTTGGCTCCAAGTCTATGAAATATCTTAAGGTACTGAATGCTGATTTTGAAAGAAAAATTTATGACGATTTCAATCAACATAAAAACAATGACCTGCTGGTTATCGTTTATAACTTTATTGATATTCTTTCACATGCTAAAACAGATAATCATATTGTAGACCAGCTGATCCGTGATGATAAGACGTTCCGTTCCCTTACGCTGAACTGGTTTGAAAATTCTTCATTAATGAAAATTATTAAAGCAGCGGCAGAAAGCGGTTATAAACTGGTGATTACAACCGATCACGGTACTGTATACGTTAAAAAGCCAAGCAAAGTAGTGGGAGACAGGGAAACCTCTACTAATATCCGTTATAAAACAGGTAAAAGTTTAACGTATGATGACAGTGATGTATGGGCCATCACGAATCCGGAAAAGCTTTTCCTTCCGAAAGGAAATTTAAGCTCAAAATATATTTTTGCCAAAAATAATATTTTCCTTGCCTATCCTAAGAATTACAATCATTTTGTAAATTACTATAAAGAAACCTACCAGCATGGAGGAATTTCACTTGAAGAGTGTATTATTCCGTTCAGTATATTAGAACCCAAATAGTTTTTTCATAGTTTATTTAATTGGGCTCTAAAGCGGAAAAAATCATCTGATTTTTTCCGCTTTTTTTATATAGTTTATATCTTCGTAAAAAATAAATCATGTTTATTATTTCACTCACTTACAAAGCTTCCCTTGATGAGGTAGAGCGCTATATTGCGGAGCACAGCATATTTCTTCAAAAGTATTATGATTCCGGACATTTTATTGCCTCAGGAAGAAAGATGCCGAGGACGGGAGGCATCATCATTGCGAATGCTTCTTCCAAAAATGAGGCGGAGCAGATCATCAGTGAAGACCCATTTTATACTCAACAGATCGCGGATTATGAGATCATTGAATTTATCCCTTCAAAACATAACGAAAACTTTAAACGCTTTATAAAAGACTAATGAGATTAATTACATACAATGTCAATGGAATCAGGGCTGCATTTACCAAAGATTTTTTAGGATGGTTAAAAACCGCAGATCCTGATATTATCTGCATTCAGGAGAGCAAGGCCGGAAACGATCAGATAGACATCGAAAGCCTCGAGAAATTAGGATATCACAGTTATTGGCATTCCGCAGTAAGAAAAGGCTACAGCGGGGTCGGAATAGCCTCAAAAGTAAAGCCCAATCATGTAGAGTATGGCTGCGGTATTGAAAGCTATGATAATGAAGGCAGGATAATCCGTGCAGATTTTGATGGTTTTTCTGTCATTTCAGTCTATGTACCGTCTGCTTCCAATATTGAAAGATTGGATTTTAAAATGCAGTTTTGCCATGACTTTTTAGAATACATTAAAAATATAAAGAAAGAAATCCCTGATCTTATCATCTCCGGTGATTTTAATATCTGCCATGAGGCCATTGATATTCACGATCCCATCCGTTTAAAAAATGTTTCAGGGTTTCTTCCTATGGAAAGGGAATGGATGACGGACTTTATCAACGAATGTGAGCTGATTGACAGTTTCAGGTTTTTTAACAATGAACCTGACAACTACACCTGGTGGAGCTACAGACAAAATTCAAGGGCAAAAAATAAAGGATGGAGGTTAGATTATAATTTTACCTCTTATGGTTTAAAAGACAAGCTTAGCAGAGCTGTTATTCTAAAGGAAGCGGTACATTCGGATCATTGTCCTGCTTTATTGGAATTAGAGGTATAATAAAAGGATACAAAAAAGCCAGCTGAATCAGCTGGCTTTTTTAATTTAAATCATAAATTTAATCGACAATTTCATATTCAACCGGAATAGTACCATGACTGATATCTCCGATCTCATCGAACGCTGCTTTAGACATATCTAAAGATCTTGATGAATGGTAAGGTCCTCTGTCATTAATTCTCACTATTACTTCTTTACCATTTTTAAGGTTTGTTACCTTAACGTTTGTTCCAAATGGAAGCGTTCTGTTTGCTGCAGTAAACTTTGAGTTATCAAAAATTTCTCCGCTAGCGGTTTTTCTACCGTTAAATTTATCGTGGTAGTACGATGCATAACTTGTTTTTTTCGCATCTAAGGTATTCATCGTAAAAGAATAAACACCTAAGGTTGAAATCATCATTATGATTACGAGAATGAATCTTTTCATCATTTTGAACTTTTATTGGTTTTGACGGAGCAAATGTATCAGGAATCTGCTAAAGTCCATAGCCGAACTGTTAAAAACAGTTAACAAAAACCAAAAGATATGTTAAACAACCTTGTAATCCCCTATGAATAGGCTTTTTAGAGAGCACTGTTAAAAAGTGTTAAAAAAATAATTAAAACGTTAATATAATTAACTAACTCATGCATAATTATAAAAATTAACTTTCATAAACAATTAATTATCAATAAGTTAAAAATTATTAAAATTAAAAAAATGGAGTCCTAAAATTATTTACATCAGCTATATCCTCTTATTTATTTAAAGGATTTAAAAGCAGGGCTGCTGTTTTATAATACCCGTTATATATTGGTGAATCTATTCAGCCGATATAACAATTTATATTCCTAAGCTTGATAACCGGCAGCATTTTAAGCTTTTCCCATTCTATTGCATACCATATCAAAACACGTACCTACACCTTTTATAACATGTATCTCTTTAATCTGCTACCAGATGATCAAACGGTTAAAATTCAAACAACAAAAAAACCAATGAAAATTTCATTGGTTTTTATTTTTATAAAAGTAATTCTTATTTGGTATATTCTACGATATAGTCATATGTACCAGCAGGGTAAACTACAGACATACTTGGGGAACCTGTAATTAAGTTACCATTTGTAATGTCATAAGAGTAAACTCCGTTGGCAAAAACAGTACCTGTACCTGCTTTATAAACAGTCACTCTATAGATACCGGCAGTAGAACTTGCAGGAATTGAAATAGCAGCAGGAGTATAGGAAGTAGGAGCTGTAGAAGTTCCACTTACTGTAAATGATGCTTTCTTAGCGTATACCTGATTACCGTTTAGGGAAGTATTGGTAATCGTTTCAGTAGTAAGGATATCTACTTTTCCAGCATTCGGATTCGCTCCCATTGGCAACCATCTGCCTGAAGTAACATTAGTACTCTGACCAGGATTAGAGAAGTAATAGAAACCAGGAACTACCGCAGTTACGACTCCATTACCGGCAACAGTATTACCAGTAGCAGTATTATAAACTACCATCCCATCATATGCAGATGGGAAGTTGATTCCGTCAAGACTGCCTGTCTTAAAAGTAAATTGAGTTAAATCAGTTGAAGGGAATAATAGCCCTTTTCCATCATTAACTGAAGCGTTATTATTTGTAGAAGCATCTAAAAATATATTCTCATTGGGGAACTGGTTTGCAATAGCACCATTAGATAAAACCTGCGCACTTGCATATGTACCTGTAGCTACAAAAAGTGCAAATATTATTTTTTTCATTTTGTTTTAAATTAAATATTACAACTAAATTCTATTATCTTCCAGAAAGCATACCCCAAACATTTGTTCCAGCCTGGTCAACCACTATAAAGCAGAAAGAACCTCCGGAAGTAATTGTACTAGGTAAATTGTTGATTGGTCTGGTTGGTCCCGCTACAGCAGCAGGGTCCCATCCAACATTTCCTGGACCGTTAGATGATACACATCTTACTGAGTTTAATGGAAGCGTAGTTGCATTTGGTAATAATAACTGGCTAGTTCCTCCCATTGCAGTTGTAACCACGGAATAATCATCAGCAGCCCAAACAATAGGAGCGTTTACAGCATGAAGTCTTCCTTTCTGGATCTGGAAGTTTGGAGCTGTAGTTCCTCCTCCTACCGCTTTCCATACTGAATTCGGCGCGTCATAATAGTAGAAACCTGTAGCAGTAACATTTACTGTCTTACCAGTTCCTGCACCGCCTAAAGCATTAACAAACACTAAAGCACCGTTCTGATTTCCAGCACCGGTACCGTTGTTATACGCTCCATTTTTAGCTTCTAATTCAGCTCTTGACATACGAGGGACCAATAGTGCATCAGGTCTATTAGTATCTGTTGTATTTGCTACAACATCTAAAGTAGCAGCGGGTGTTGTTGTATTAACCCCAACACGTCCTTGCTGAGCCTGAGAAACTGTTGCAAAGCCGACTAACATAGTCGCTGTTAATAAAAATTTTTTCATAAGTTTTTAAAGATTTTAATTACATTATTTTTCATCAAATATTTCAAAAAGGAAAACATATCCCAACTTGAGACGATTACCCCGTAAAGCTAATATAATATAAACAAAAATAATACATTATAAATAGTCATTTCAAGCTCTATTTCAACAATTAACTTACTGAAAGCCATGACTTAAAAAAATATTGCTTATTGTGCAAATTTAATACATAATTTTTGATTATGTATACTTTATAATCGAAAATTAAATAAATCTTAATTTAGTAAAAATATATATAATTAAAAATCAGACCATTAAACAAAGACACTTTGATAAGTATTTTTTAGAATTATCTAAAAATTCATATTATATATAGATTGATAATCAACAATAACCAAAATTATGATATTAATTCACCATAAAGGTCAAATTCTTCTGCCGATGTAATTTTAACGTCGGCAAAATCGCCTATAGAAATATATGTATTTTCAGCCAGAACCAATACTGTATTATCTACATCCGGAGAATCATATTCTGTTCTTCCAATAAAGTAGTTCCCTTCTTTACGGTCAAAAATACATCTGAATGTTTTTCCTACTTTCTCCTGGTTCTTCTCCCAGGAAATTTGGGACTGCAGCTCCATGATCTCTTCTACCCTTCCTTCCTTTACCTCCTGTGGAATATCATCCTCCAACACATATGCTGTCGTATTTTCTTCATGGGAGTAAGTAAAGCAACCCAGTCTATCAAATTTCTGTTCTCTTACCCATTCTTTAAGTTCCTGGAATCTTTCTTCTGTTTCGCCGGGATATCCAACAATTAGTGTGGTTCTGATGGCCATATCCGGAACCTTTTCTCTGAATTTGGCTAAAAGAGCATCTGTTTTTTCATGGGTCGTTCCTCTTTTCATTGATTTCAGCAGATCTGAATTGATGTGCTGAAGAGGAATATCTATATAATTACAAACTTTTGGTTCCTCACGGATAATATCCAAAACGTCTTCAGGGAAACCGCTTGGAAAAGCATAGTGAAGACGGATCCACTCTATTCCTTCCACTTTTACCAATTCTTTTAAAAGGTCTCCGAGTGCCCGTTTTTTATATAAATCTAAACCGTAATACGTAAGATCCTGAGCTATAAGGATCAATTCCTTGGTCCCTTTTTTGGCTAATTTCTGAGCTTCGGTAACCAGCTTTTCGATAGGCGTTGAAATATGTCCTCCTCTCATCAATGGAATGGCACAGAATGAACAGGGCCTGTCGCATCCTTCTGAAATTTTAAGGTATGCATAATGTTTAGGAGTCGTGGTCAGTCTTTCTCCTACCAATTCATGTTTATAATCTGCTCCGAGATGTTTTAAAAGAACCGGAAGGTCTCTTGTTCCAAAATACTGATCTACATCCGGAATTTCTCTTATTAAATCCGGTTTATATCTTTCGGAAAGACATCCTGTAACAAATACCTTTTCTACCTCACCTCTGTTTTTGGCTTCTACATAATCAAGGATGGTATTGATGGATTCTTCTTTAGCATTATCTATAAAACCACAGGTATTGATCACAACAATATCACCACGATCTTCATGAACCACTTCTTTGCCGTTAGCTTTCAATTGGCTCATTAATACTTCAGAATCATATACATTCTTGGAACATCCAAGAGTGACTACATTGATTTTCTTCTTCCCTACAGATTTTGTACGCATCTTTTTGATTTTGAGTGTGCAAAGATACAAAATATTGGAGAGGAAAGATTAAAAAATAAAAACCACTTTAAAAAAGTGGTTTTCAAGGATATACTTTAGAAGTTTTTTTCTTTAAAACCAGGTGCGTTTTCGTCTTTGTCTGAAAGCACAGCATCTTTTTCATCAATCCTCCAGTCTATGCCCAGATCAGGGTCATTGAATTTCACACTTCCTTCTGATTCTTTATTATAAAAATTATCGCACTTATATGAAAAAACAGCATTGGTACTCAATACAGAAAACCCATGCCCGAAGCCTCTGGGTACATATAACTGTAATTTATTTTCTGCAGTGAGCTCAACGCCAAACCATTTTCCAAAGGTAGGAGAATCTTCTCTAAGGTCTACTGCAACATCCCAAACACTTCCTTCAAGACATGATACCAGTTTCGCCTGGGCATGCTCTCCTTTCTGAAGGTGCAGTCCTCTCAATACTCCATAAGATGATTTTGAAATATTATCCTGAACGAAGTGCCCGTTCATACCGGTTAATTCTTCAAATTTCTTTTCGTTATACTTTTCAAAGAAATAGCCTCTTTCATCTTCAAAAACAGTAGGTTCTATGATATAGCAATCTTTAAGCGGGGTTTCTTTAATTTTCATTTTTCTTTATTACACCTATTTTTAAAAGTTTTAAACTCATCATTTTAACTAGTGGCTGTTCATAGTCAAAACAACTTTAATGGTTTTTAAAAGTGTTACCAGGTCTAACTTAAAGCTGTAATTTTTAATATAATAGAGATCATATTCCAGCTTTTTAAGATTATCCTTTGGAGTTGCTTTTGGTAAGTGGACCTGTGCCCAACCTGTAACCCCTGGTTTCACTAAATGTCTTAAATCAAAGTAAGCATTTTCTTTGATTGATTCTTCAACAAATTCTGGTCTTTCCGGCCTTGGCCCAATAAGACTCATATTACCATTTAAAACATTAAAAAGTTGAGGTAACTCATCTATTTTGGTTATTCTTAAGATCTTCCCAACCTTTAAAAGTCTGTCATCATTTTTTTGAGTAAAATCACCATGATGATGTAGTTTCATGGTTCTGATTTTATAAATTTTAAACGGAATGGAATTTTTCCCAACTCTTTTCTGCGTAAAGAAAACACTTCCTGGAGAATTTATAAAAATCAACAAACAACCGAGGGCGATCAGAGGTAACGAAAATGGTAAAATCATTAGGCTGACCCATACATCAAATATACGCTTGAATATTTCATCAGATCTATGAAGTCCTATTGAAAAAATATTATCTGCAAAATATTCATTTGTTTCAAATTTAACTAAGGGGATTCTTTTATTTACAACTTCATAAAATTCCTGAGCATCATATACTTTAACCCCTTTTATTCTACTCTCAATTATTTCGTTAGTCACTTTTTCCGAAATATGGTTGATATTTGAAGTTTCGATGATTACAGTTTTTATTTTTAGTTTCACAATATATTCTGAAATACTCCGTTTTTCTGTTTTAGTATTAAAGAAGATAACTTTATTATTTTCAACAAAATTTGTTTCTTTAAGTAATTTATAAGAAATGTCACTAACATTTACAAAAAGGAGCCTTTTTGCTGGGGGTGATAATTTTGAAATACTCATCATTTGTCATTTTGTGTATACACATGGATATATTTTTCATACATTTTTCCAATTGTAAATTTATTTTCAAAAATTTGCCTGGAATTTTGCGCAAATTTCTCATAAATATTTTGATTGGCAAGTATAAAACTGACAGAATTTACGATTTCAGGTAAATTTTCATTGGAAACCAGTGCTCCGTTTTCTTCGAGTAATTCGGATATCCCTCCCACATTAGAGGCTATAATAGGTTTTGAATAGCATAAAGCTTCTATTAATGATATTGGCAAGCCTTCATAATCAGACAATAAAAGGGCAATATCAGCATATTGATAATATTGGTGTGCATCTTCTATTTCTCCTAACATTATAACATTTTCAGGAATTTCAGAAACATTTTCTTTGTTACCAATCCAGACAAACTGATAGTCAGACTCTAAAAATTCTTCAGCAACTTTGCAAAACAGATCAAATCTTTTAGGTGGTGCCAGCCGGGAAATGGAGAGAATTATTTTTTTCCCAGTATCTTTTTTTATCTTGTATAAGACATTTTCAGGATCTTGTTCTTTATCCAGTGCAGCGAAGTCTTTCACTCCATTTCTAACAAGGTAAACGTTATCTTTTATACCTTCTTTCAATAAATTTGAGGTGTCATACTGGCTTACGCCTACTATTGCTTTACATCTGTTCTTTAATGCTTTTTCTATGGGCAAAAATTTTCTATACCGCAATCGTATTGAATCAAATCCATGTACAGTATATATTATTTTCGATTTTGGGAAACATAATCTGCCTAAGATTCCAATTTTGGAGGAGTGTAAATGAATAATGTCCGGTTTAATCTCATGGTAAAGATTTCTCAGGTCATTCATAACTAAAATATCTTTGACATTTATTGCATGATGCAGATTTTTTAATTTTATCTGATGTACATCTTTATGTAATACATTCCACATCTCACCATGTGAAGAGGATGCTACAAAAACTTCATGATTCTGTTCAATAGACTTTCCCGCTAAGTTTATTACCACAGATTGTGCACCTCCCAACTCAGCAAGCGTAATGACATGTAAGATTTTCATTCTATTGAGTCAATTTTATATTTTGTGTTTTTTTGATACTGCTTTCAAAATCCCGCTGCTTTTGTACATTGTCAATCTTAATCCTAGAAAAAGTAATATTTACCCGGTGATCCTGGGGAGTTTTCCAATAAGCAACATCTCTACTTAACTTCCAGTCAGCATTTTTAATAATAATGTTTCCTGTAGCATCAAACATATCTTGTGTTACGTTTAAGGATGTCAAAAATCCATGTCTGGAGCCTATATCGGTATGTCCATCGATAAGGATATTTGTAGCTTTAGCTTTTTTAATATCATTGGTACTTAACCCATTAAGATTAATAGAGATTCCCGCTGACCCGTTATTGAACGTACAAACATTATTAACTACTATATTTTCAAGAATATCTTTGTCCCAGCTGGGTTCTATATCAATGCCAGATTCCGGATCATGCCCAAATGTATTTGAGATCAAAATATTTTGAACTTTTATATTTTTTCCCGAGGTAATAGAAATTCCATTTCGTCTTGCAATATCAATCCAGCCACCATAAATGGTTACATTTTCAGAAAACCCTCCATTTTCAGAACCTATAAAAATTCCGTCACCATAGGTTTCTGTTATTCTAGGGTTAATAATTTTTATATTTTTGGAGTTCAAAACAGAAATACCGGCACTCCACTGCCCGCTTTGTTCGAGATTGCTATTTCTGCTTCCAACAATTATAGGGTTTATCACTTCTACATTATGAGCATCATATATTTTTACGACGTCTGAATAGCTTCCATTAGCAGGACCTAAAAACTTAATTTTTGTATTTTTCTGAAAAACTATCTTTTTATCAGACCCAATTTTAAGACCATTTTTATTAATCAGTATGGTGGTATTGGGTAATAGTATATTGGGATGGGTATCGATAATTTTTTGAATTACCGCCGTATGGTCGTCCCCTTTTAAAAGCTCCGGGCCCACGATAAAAATAGGATCCGTTGTATAATACTGACTCTTATAATTGGGTGAATAATACTTTGAAACAATTTGTTGAGAAACTACTTTAGTGGAGAACCCCTGTGCAAAACCGTCACAGCTCAATAGTACAAATCCTAATGATATTCTAAGAAAAAATAATTGAAAAATATCTTTATACATCATTTTATGTTATTTATATGTAAAATTTATAATTCTTCTTCTCAATTTTGATATCATTTCTATTTTGGATCAAAAAGCTTTCATTCCCAAACAAATCAAAAATAAAATACACTATACAAGATAGTAAATATTTTGTAGAGAATATAAAATAAGCCGCCGAAAATTTATGTTTTTTTATCATATACCAAATACCGGGCATGCCTTTAAAATATTTTTCATAATATTTATTACCTATTTCTCTATAAAAAAGAAGCGGTTCTCCAGTAACTTTAAAGATATATTTATCTTTTGTCCTTAACCAAAGCTCTGCATCTTCGATACGCACCGCATGTACATCGTAGGGGTTATTTTTAAACCAAGTTGTTTTTGCCATTACGGTAGGATGTGAAAATGTATGGGCTATGACCAGCTGATCATCTGCAAGATCCATCCTTTTCCCTGTCACATTATCATCCTCATCAATAGAATATATATTACTTCCTAAAACATCAATTTCAGGATTGTTTTTTAATATTTTAAGCTGATGCTCAATTCTTTTAGGATGCATGATATCATCCGCATCCATTCTTGCTAAAAATTCAGTCTCAGTTATAAAAGGAATTTGGTTTAAACGATTCCCCAAATTAAGATTTTCACCATCAGACAAGATCTTTACTCTCGCATCGTGCTGATATTTTTGAGCTATTTTCAAAGAGGAATCTGTAGAGCCGTCATCTATTAATAACAGGATAAAATCTTCAAATGTTTGAGATAAGACAGAAAGAATTGCTTGTTCGAGATATTTTTCGGCGTTGTAAAAGGGTATTGCAATAGTTACTTCTGTCATTTGCTGTTATTATAAATGTTAAAGAAAGCAAAAATAAAAATAAAAAACATAACAGTAAGCATTCCAAATTTTGAAGTATTCCTGATACTAAACAGAGGAGCAACCAGAAATGGTATGGTAATCCACGACATGATTCCCCACCGATCCGAATAAGGGATCTGGAACATCATAAAAAACACACCACTGATTAGCATGTAGTATTTTAAAAGTAATTTGTAATTTTCATTTTCATTTTTCAGTAATTTATAATTAATTAAAGAAAAAATAACCAGAAATATGGTATTAAAAATGGCAAATTGAGCTTTAAATCCAACAACGAAATCCCCGCTAGTTCCCTGGTCTTTCACATAGAAATCTGCCCGCTTACTATCAATTACTAAAAAATAATTTAAAAAAGCACCTAAGGATAAAATACTGCCTCCAACTGCTGATATCCCTAGTAAAATAAAATACCAGAAATAATAATAATTTAATGTTATTCTTTTAAGTAATAAAATAACAAAAAACAAAAGCAGTATTATCACTGAAGTTGCATGAAACCCTATTGCCACAATAAAAGGCAGCAGCCAACTCTTAACATTATTTTTATCTTTAATATAGTAACTTATAGCCAGTAACACGAAGGCAAGGGATACTCCCTGCCTCACAATATTAATCCCAAGCTGAATAAAAAAAATGAGACTTACAAAGGCAAAGCCCACCAAAAGGAAATTAGTCTCAAAATTTTTCATGTAAATATTAATACTCCAAAAAATAACCGAAACATATAATAAACTTACGGTAAATAAAAAGT
The DNA here is from genome assembly GCF_022869225.1 of Chryseobacterium sp. Classification (NCBI taxonomy): domain Bacteria; kingdom Pseudomonadati; phylum Bacteroidota; class Flavobacteriia; order Flavobacteriales; family Weeksellaceae; genus Chryseobacterium; species Chryseobacterium sp. The sequence continues at coordinate 1,073,570 of NZ_JALIHL010000001.1, forward strand.
AGTGATAATCTCCTGTAAAAAAATGAGTCAGAATTATCAGATATTTAAAAGCAATCTGGATACCAAAATCGACATTTGAATAAGTAAGAAACTGCCATTTATACATTTCGGTATCTGAACCTATATCCGAGTCTCTAAAACCAAAAATAAAAGCAATAATTATAAAAAACAGGAATGTAACAAAACGGGAAATATTATTATAATTCTTCTTTTTAATATCTACATACATAGAAAAAATAAACGCTGCAACAGCAAACACAAAGTATATGATATAGTACTTTAAATTAAAAACATCCATCAACCTTATTTTAAAAACCTGCAATATTTATTTTGTCCATTTAATTCAATCTATTTATTAAAAAAAGATTTTAATCTACTTCCTAAAGTATTCTGCTGCTTTGTACTTTTATATCCGTAGCCATGTTTGTTACCATAGCCAAAGTTTTCCGCCTTAACATCATTGAGAACGAAATTGACATTCTTGAGTTTCTCTTTTGCTACGCTATCAGCATATTCGATAAATGCTTTTTCTGTTTTTTCCGAACGTGCAACATAAAGAATAGCATCAGCATATTTTACTATGATAAATGTATCTGTAACCGGCATTAACGGTGCAGAATCTATAATAATGTAATCGTATTTACCTGCAAGCTGTTCTATTAAAACATTATAATTACCATTTTCAAAAAGTTCTACCGGATTCGGAGGTATAATTCCTGAGAAAATAAAATCACAGTTAACATTAAATCCGCTAGGATAGATGATATCCTCCACTTTATCAACACTTCCATATAAAAACTCTGTTAATCCGTATGCATTCTTCATCTCTGGCTTGTATCTCTGTAACTGGGGGTTTCTGATATCAGAACCTATTACAAGAACCTTTTTACCCGGTTTGGCAATACTTAATGCTAAATTAATAGAAATAAAGGTTTTTCCTTCTCCTTTTACACTGGATGTCACAAGTATTATTTTGTCTTTTTCTTTAGAAGCAGGCAAAAGCATATTCACATTGGTTGCTAAAATTCTGAAAGATTCTGCAAGCGGAGATATGTCATTATGTTGAATTAAGTTGTTCTCCTTTAGTGTTAAGTGTGGAATCTCTGCTATTACAGGTATGTCGCTATGCTTACCTATACTTTTGTTATCTGATATTCTTGTATTAAAGAATTGTTTTAAGAATATAATTAAAAAGGGAATCCCTGCCCCTAGCAATGCAGCTAACCCCATTATAATAATTTTCTTAGGAGCTACCGGCTTTCTTTTAGCGTAAGCCAGATCCAATATCCTAGCTTTATCTGAAGACATTGCCAGGGTAATAGCAGTTTCTTCTCTTTTTTCAGTAAAACCAAGTATAACTCTTCTTTAATTTGTTGCTGTCGTTCTATATTTCTGAAAATACGCTCAAAGGAAGGAATTTTTTTCAGTTCATTATTACTTTTCCTTTCAACTGAAGAAATGTTGTTGATTGCCAGCTGGATATTTGATTTATTTTTATCAAGCCCCTCCTTTATAGTAGATCTTAATACTTTTATTTCATCATTCAACTCTTTTATAAGTGGGTTTTGAGGTGTAGCATTTTCCAGCAACCTATTTCTTTTTATAATAAGCTGGTTATAAGATGCAATATTGCTAATTGCAGTACCATTATCTAAACCAATATTTGCCGGTAATATATCGTCATAAGATTTATTATTCAAATAATTCGCATACATATTGTTGAGTTCCAGCTGAGTAGACAATTCCAGTCTTTTTTTCTCAGCTTCTGTATTGGTCTGTAAATTTACACCAGCCTCGGATGGTATATCAACAATATTATTATTTGTTTTAAAATTTTCCTTTTTAACCTCTACATCGCCGAGCTCTTTTGAAATTAGCTCTACTCTTTCATCTATAAATTCCTTTGTTTTTTCAGACTCTGTATTTTTTTCAACAATTGCCTCATTATTATACTTTCTCACCAAAGTATTTAAAATATCTTTAGCCTTATCTACATTTTGATAATTCAGGGAAAGACTGATAACTGTAGCTTCCTTATTACTAAGTCCAACATTCAATGTTTCTTGCAGATCATCAATAATAGTTTCCTTGTTTTTATAAATAAAATATAAGGAATTATAATTGCTAACATTTTTTAATTGTTTTGGATTGAATAATGGATTTTTTATAATCATCAAATTAGCATACGGTAAGCTTATCGTTTTATTAAAAAAAGTTTTTATTGGCTTTTCCAGCTCTTCGGAACTTAATTCTAATGCATCACCATTAATTGTCAGATTAATTCTTTTATTGGGTTGTTGTGCAAAGGGCTTCTCATTAATTACCTGAATAATGATTGGAGACTGTATTCTGTAGAGTTCAGTATCATGAAATGTACCAATACTAAAAACCGAGCACTGTAGAGGCAGCTCATTAATTACCTGCGAAAGAATTTTCTTGGAAGACAGAACTTCCATTTCATTCTCAACAGTATTTGATCCAAAACCTGAAAAAGCCGAAAGCCCTTGCATTTCAGCAATATCGGATGCAGAACTTCCAGTTTTTTTTGCATCTTTAATTAGGATTTTTGTTAAGACTTCAAACACCGGAGTGGTCATTTTAATGTAGATGAAACCTAGCGTTGCTGTTAAGAATAGACAAATAACAAACCAATACCACTTTTTTATATATGGCTGTATAATGTGTTTCAATGAATCTTCTGTTGAATTCTGATACTCTTTCCTCATGTTTATGTTACCCTGAATTTTGGTTGACGAATATAAATAATTTTATTTAAAAAAACGTTTCTTACTCTTTAATCCTATTATCTATAATAATTTAGATCATATGGAATTGTTTTACATTTTCACTTAGCTGTACAATTGCTCCAATAATGCTACATTTGAATCAAGATCAAATCCTTTTTTACGAAGTACTTCGTAGGCATTTTCTGAAAAAGAAGCTTGTTTCGAATACTTTACAATTTCATCGACCCAGCCGTCAATTTTGTCAATTTCCAGAAATTTAATAAGATCTAATCCTAAATTAGTTTCTTCAGAAACCCTATCTGAAACCAAAGCCTGGAGGCCTATAGCCTGGCTTTCAACCAATACCATAGGAAAGCCTTCAAATTTAGATGGCATCAAAAGAATATCAGCTCCAGCCATTAATTCTGCCACATCCGAACGTACATTCATTAAAATAACATTATCAGTAAGGTTCAAATTTCTGATCATTTCCGAAATGGCGGCATATTCTTCTCCCTTTACCCACGATCATAAAGGTAAATTCATGACCTAAATCTTTTATTTTTTTCACAATTTCTAAAGAAAATTTATGATTTTTAAGATCTGTAAGACGGCCTACCTGTATAATTTTCAAGCCCTTATGCTCTGTTACAACATCCCAATAATTCTCATATAGTTCTTTTATTTTCCTGAATTTATTCAGATCTATTGAATTATTAATAATGGTAAAATCCGAATTGTCACCGAATAAATATTTTCCGGCAAGATCTCCACAGGCGATCTTCTGGGTGGCAGAGAAAGCAATCATTTTTTTAAAAAAAAACTCATATGCTTTGTCAATCATTGTCATATGTTGTTTATACACCGTACTATGTGAATGGGAAATCCTTTTATGTATGCCTGCCAGCTTTGCAGCGGTAAGCTGAAACCCATCATTCAGGAGTAAATGGCTGTGAACAATGTCAAATTTTCCTTTATTTTTATTTAGAAAACAATATAAATTATAAAACCGGGCAAACGAGTTCCGTCCGTTAATATTAATAAATTCGCCTCCTAAAGACCCAATTTCATCATCATAGTCACCTTTAGCATTATTGAATATTAGAAAGTAAAACTTGAACCGGTTTTTATCAATTCTACGCAGAAAATTCATCAATAAGGTTTCCGCACCTCCTCTATTCATTTGGTTAACAACATGCAGTACATTTATTTTTTTCATTTCCAACTAATGTTAAAGTAAATATCTTGCTTACAATCTAAACAGTATTGCATACAGTACCTTAGGAATAAAGCCAGGTCTGTTTAATCCTAGTTTCTCAAAAAGTACCGCTGTTCTATATTTCAGTTTTTCTTTTTTAAAATAAAAAGTCAACTGTTTACTTTTAAAAAATACGTCAATAAAGCTTATATACTCATATGCAAATTTAGCAGATATAAATGGTTTTTTATTTTTCATTACAGATTTTGAGTGTATTCTGTAACGTATTGTAGATTCTCCAAAAAAATAAATTTTCGTTCCTGTCTCAGTAAGTTTTAACCATAGCGGGAAATCTTCCATCATTTTAAATCTCTCATCATATCCTCCCACTTTATCCAATACTTTTTTTTCAATAAACATTGAAGGCGCAGCAACAACATTTCCATGGTTTTGGAGATGCTTATTCTGAAGTTCTGGTGTTTGCAGTTCAAAAAACTTCAGGTTCTTTTCAAGTGGGACCTTACCTATTGACTGGCCAACCAGCTTGTCAACGTACATCTCTGAAAATGACTGCAAAGCACGTATATCTGGATTCTCTTTAATGAAAGCAATGTTTTGTAGTACACAATCTTCAAATAAAGAATCATCTCCTGCAATTAATTTCACCCATTCACCCTGAGCCAGATTAAGGCCTCTGTTACAATTTGCTGAAATTCCGGTATTTTCTTTTGCCGTAATCATTTCAGTACGAACAAACCTTTCTTTATTCTGCAGTAGCCATGAGTTACAGAGTTCAACAGTGTTATCTTTCGAGCAGTCATCAGAAATAATCAACTCAATATTCTGATAAGTCTGGCTTTTAATGCTGTCCAATGTTTCCAGAACAGAGCTTTCTGAATTGTAAGTTATAACTATAACTGAAACTAAAGGATTCTGGATCATACTCATTTCCGTGTGAATTTTGAAATTAAGCTTTTCAGGCTTATGATGTTATTGATATGATAGATTGAATATATTCCTGTAATAATCACCATAATGCTCCCCAGAGTATATGAAATATAATCATTATCCACCACCTTCATTATTAATAGCGCAATAATGGATATAGAGATTTGCACTACAAATAATTTTAAGAAAGAGATATCAAAGTAAAAATTGTATATCTTTTTTGAAATAAAAAACATTTGTGCAGCATAAAGAATATATCCCACAAGGAAGGAAACCCCAAGGCCTTCCAAACCTCCATAATAAAATCCTATACAATTTAAAAAGGTCATATAAATATTGGCTATTAATTCACACCAAAAAAACAGTTGTGTTGAGCCTTTCGCTAAAACAATAAACCCCATTAACCAAGAAGCAGCTTTAAAAAAGATGCCAATCATCGCATATTGTATCATTGTATTGATAGGTAAAAAGTCTTTGCTATAAAGCATTGTAATCGCAAGATTGGCAAACACAACAAATATTGTAACTATAGGTCCCAAGATCAATAGAGCTACATTGCCCTGTTGGTTTACTGTTTCTATATATTTTAGCTTTTCATTTATTACTCCTGATAACCTCGGATAATAATCGGTTGCCATTGCAGTAAAGATAATTCCAACATAAGAGTTAACAATTCCGAAACCTGCATTATAAAAGCCAACATCGTCCAACCCGCCGATACGGGTTATAAAAATCCTGACAGCATAAGTACATCCTGTAGCAATAATACCGCTAAGACTTAAAAAGAACCCTAATTTTAGCATTGGCAGCCCTTCTTCCCAACTTTTCTTAAAACTTACCGGAGGTAAACTTAAATTAAGTTTTTTATAAAATAACTGAGTAACGGCAAGGGTTGTACATGATAGTATAATCATTGCCGGGACAATCCCATTTATCCCATATAAAAAATATAATGGCAGTGTGACAAGTAAAGAGACTATTGAGCTTGATATATTGGCATATGCCAGCCATTTTATCTGCCGGGTCCCCTGCAAAACCGCATCCTTTCCTAAGGTGAGCTGTCCTAAAAATAAAGTGATTGATAAGAAAATAAAAGACCAAGTATAATCATAATTATTAAACGTCAGTTTTGATAATAACGGGGAAAGCACCAAAGTCAGTATCATTCCAAAAATACCTGTCAGCCAAACTAATTTGTTGACAATACTTATTACCTGTAAAAGCCGAGCATTGTTCTGATGCTCATTAGCTACTGCAATATCTTTTATACTGCTTACTCCTATTCCAAAATTAGCAATTGAAGATAACAAAGTAATAGTAGAATTCAGCAAGCCCGCTATTCCCATTCCCAGAGGTCCTAATAAGATTGCAATGCATTTAGACCGGATAACAGAAATTAAAATATTAATAAACTGAACTCCACCAAAAATTGATGTGGCCTTAAAAATCTGGCGGTATGAAAGGTTTTCATTACTCATAGTTTCCGACAATCTCTAATAAATTATCTGAAATATTTAACATGGCTTATCTGTAAGAAACAAAGCTTTATACTTGCTAAAAGTAATTTTAAAACTTGTTAGGATAAGAATTTATAATGTGGATTACTTTATCTGCTTCTTCATGAGTCATTACAGGGCTTATAGGTAAACTCAGGACTTCATCATGGATCTGTTCTGTAACCGGATAACTCAAATGGTTCAAATCCTTATAAGCAGCCTGTTTATGGGTAGGAATAGGATAATGTATCAATGTTTGTATACCGTTATCAGAAAGATAATTCTGAAGGTCATTTCTTGATTTTGTCCTGATTACGAACAAATGCCAGACATGTTCATGTTCATTTTCAGGAAATTCAGGAAGTATAATTTCCGGATTGTTTATTTCTGCACTATATCGTCGAGCAATTTCTCGTCTTCTTTGGTTTTCCTCGTCAACATATTTAAGCTTAACATCTAAAACTGCGGCTTGTACTTCATCTAATCTGGAATTTAAACCTTGATAAATATTGATATATTTCTGGTGGGAACCGTAATTAGCTAATGCTCTAATACATTTGGCCAAACTTTCATCATGGGTGGTTATTCCTCCAGCGTCTCCCAAAGCTCCTAAATTTTTACCCGGATAAAAACTGAATCCTGCCGCATCACCTAGATTGCCTGATTTTATTGAATTCCATTCTGCTCCTATTGCCTGCGCATTGTCCTCAATAATTTTAAGATTATGTTTTGTTGCAATATTCCTCAATTCTTCGGAAAAGACTATTTTGCCGTAAAGGTGCACAATCAATATTCCTTTAGTTTTTGAAGTAATTTTTTCCTGTATTTTAGAAATGTCTATATTATAGGTATCAATATCCGGTTCCACTAAAACAGGAACTAAATTGTTATCTGATATGGCTAGAATAGAGGCTATATAAGTATTAGCCGGTACGATAATTTCATCTCCTTTTTTGAAAACTCCTAACTCGATATAAGCTCTAAGTATTAATCTTAACGCATCCAATCCATTGGCTACCCCTATAGCATATTGAGAGCCAATATATTTTGCTAAACGGATCTCAAAATTTTTCACTTCATTTCCTAAAAGATACCAACCCGAACGAAATGTGCTTAATAACTTTTCTTCTATTTCTTGCTGATGAACAAGGTTTATTTTCTGTAAATCTAGAAATTTAATCATCATTTTTTATTATAAATAAGTAATCTTTCCCGTCTCATCAAGTGATCTTTTTGTCCTGCCGGGTTCCCGAACCAAGATCGTATTGGCAGGAACTTCTTTGGTAACAACACTGTTTTCCAGTTCAGATTTAGAATTATTCATTACTTATGATTATGACATGCAAATATATCTAATATTTTACACAATCTCAGCACTATTATTGTATTAACATAGTTCCCATAGAATAATGACAGCAACACAAACCATAGAAGAAAAAAAACGTTCAAATAAACAATTGATTAGCAAATAATTGATCCCAATTTATCTATATTTCGGAGCCCTATCAAATTTATGTAATAGCGGCAGGTTATGAGTTTAAAAATATAGATCCAACTTACAATTTCAAATTCGCAGGACGAAAAAAGTTTTCAGTAATATCCTGATATCTGTTTTGAAAGATAAATTATGGTAATATTCCAGATTCATCTTCACTTTATCAGGAAAAAGAATTTCATCATTATATTGTAACGGGTTTTCCTGGGCACATAATAATTTTTCTTCATTCCTGTACTTTATTCCGGCCTCACTGGTCAGCCCCGGTTTTAGTAAAAGTATATTGCGGTCTTCTCCTTCCAGCTTATCATAATAACCCGGAATATCAGGTCTGGGACCTACTAAGGACATATCTCCTTTTAAAATATTGAACAATTGAGGTAATTCATCTAATTTTGTTTTTCTCATCCAATGGCCAATGGATGATTTTCGACGGGTTTTGGTATCCAGTGTTCTGAATTTATAAATGGTGAAAGGTTTTGCATAACAGCCTATACGTTCCTGGGTGAATATTCCGGGAAAACCTGTATCCCAGGAAGTCAAAATCAGGAGCAAAATAAACAGGGGAAACAGTAATACAACAGCAAAAGTGCGATACTGTAGTCCATCAGCATTTTCCAAAGAGGGTATTTTTTCAAAATATTTGTATTGACAGCAAATATATAAAAATGTTGGGATTTGAAACTTTGCCAAATCAGGATGATGATTGTACTAAAGGAAAGTATATTTTAATTTAATTATATAGAAACAAAAATCTGCTTTATTAAAATAAAGCAGATTTTATATTATTTGGAAAATACTTTCTCAATGATATGTTGTATTCTCTTTTTATCTTCTTCTTCAAGATTGGAACCCGAAGGCAAACATAGCCCGCGTTCAAATAAATTTTCAGCAACATTTTTACCATAATAAGGAGCTTCAGCAAAGACAGGCTGCATATGCATCGGCTTCCAGAGTGGCCTGGATTCTATATTTTCTTCCAGCAGTGCCAGTCGTAAATCCTCGCGGCTCTTACCTGTTATCCTTTCATCCACAAGGATGGCAGACAGCCAGTGGTTGGAATAGTAATCAGCGCTGCTCTCAGACAGCACATCAACCCCTTCTATATTCTGAAATAATTCCACATAAAAATCGTGCATTTTTCTACGGGCATTTACTCTGTCATTTAAAACTTCCATTTGTCCACGCCCTATTCCTGCAGAAATATTACTCATTCTGTAATTATAGCCTATATGAGAGTGCTGATAATGAGGTGCATTATCTCTAGCCTGAGTTGATAAAAACACGGTATGCTGTTTATCTGATTCTGAATGGCAAACCAACGCTCCCCCTCCAGAAGTTGTAATAATCTTATTACCATTAAAAGACAACACGCCAAAACGTCCGAACGTTCCACATGCCTTTCCTTTATATTTGGATCCTAATGCTTCAGCAGCATCTTCAATCAGTGGGATATTATATTTTTCCGCAATCGCAGAAATTTCATCCATCTTAGCCGGCATACCATATAAATGAACGATAATAATAGCTTTAGGCTTTTTACCTTTTGAAATCCTGTCTTCTATCGCCTCCTGTAAAGCTGCCGGACACATATTCCAGGTATCTTTCTCTGAGTCTACAAAAACAGGTTTAGCCCCCTGATAAGCGATCGGGTTGGCAGAAGCAGAAAATGTCATTGACTGGCAAATCACCTCATCTCCATATTCTACTCCACATTCAATCAATGCTAAATGCAATGCTGCAGTTCCCGCAGATAATGCGGCTACTTTCACATCAGCATGTAGAAAACTCTCCAAATCCTTTTCAAACCCATCCACATTAGGTCCTAAAGGGGCTACCCAGTTGGCGTCAAATGCTTCATGGATATACTTTAATTCATTACCTCCCATATGAGGGGAAGAAAGCCATATTTTTTCTAACATATTATTCATGAAATTTTATTGGTTTCGCGGGAATACCAACTGCAGTACAATTTGCAGGAAGGCTTTTTGAGACTACAGCTCCTGCACCTATTACAGTATTTTCTCCTATCTCTAACAAATTAATAATTTTCGCACCCGTACCTACGTACACTGAATCATTAATTAAAACTTCTCCCGATATATTTACAGAAGGCATAAATGAAGAATATTTTTTAATTTTAGTATCATGTCCTACAGTACAGGAAAGATTCAAAATTACAAAATCTTCGATTTCTATATCAATAGTAATAATTACACCTGCACAAATAATATTGCCTTTTCCAATTTTAACATTATCACGTCCCAATATAACTGACGGATGTATCAAATTAGGAAACCCAATATTGTTATTGGTAATATTTTCTATTATTTTTTTCTTTGTTTTAGGATCTCCTATCGAAACCGTTACATTTAATGGATAATCTACTTCATTAAGCTTTTCAATTTTTCCCAAATAAGGAATTCCATTGATATCACTTGGATATTCTTTGTCATCATAGAAACCTATAATTTCAAACTGTTTATTTACTTCGTTGATATTATCAATCAACATCTTCACTTCACGGCCAAAGCCTCCTGCTCCTACAATTGCAATTTTATTCATATTTTTTATTATATATTTCCTTTAAAGGCTTCCATTGTTGCCTGTCCCTCTTGAGAAATTCCTTCTCTTATCATTACTTTCTTTGCGGTAAGGAAAAGAATTTTAATATCTTGTAAAAACGATAGATTATCTACGTACCATACATCATAGTCAAATTTTTTTTCCCATGAGATGGCATTTCTCCCATTGACCTGTGCCCAACCTGTAATTCCGGGCCTTACCTCATGTCTTCTTGCCTGATGCCTGCTATATAAAGGTAAATACTGTACTAATAATGGTCTTGGTCCAATAAGAGACATATCGCCCTTTAAAACATTTATTAACTGAGGAATTTCGTCTAATGATGTTTTACGGACAAATGATCCTACTGTTGTTAGTCTTTCTGCATCAGATAACAATTGTCCATCCGCATCTTTTTTATCATTCATCGTTTTAAACTTAACGATTTTAAAGATTTTCCCTTTCAATCCCGGACGTTCCTGAAAAAAGAAAGGTTTTCCATGGTTAGCAAAATACAGGCATATTATTACGACTATTAATATTGGAGACAGGATTACTAATCCTATACAAGCTATCAGAAAATCAATTACTCTTTTTAAAAAAAACCTATACATCACTATCTTGTTTAAGTAAAGTTTTATATTCATTTAATAAAGCGTTCCAAATAACTGATTGCTCATATCGTGATTGAATCATAGAACGTGCGTTCTTTTTTAACTGATCATAATAATCCGCATCAGTCATTACTCTCTCCATTGCATTCTGCAATTTTTCAATATTTTTGACAGGAACGATAATGCCATTTTTATCTTCTATAATAATTTCATTACATCCATTAATGTTTGAAACAATGCTTGGCAGCCCCATAGCTCCCGCCTGCATTACAACATTCGGAAATCCTTCTCTATAGCTTGGAAAAACCAATGCATCTGCAATCGCAAAGTAAGGACGTACATCTTTCTGAAATCCTGCAACTATTATACTTTTATTATTTTCAATTTCTTTTAAAGTTTCAGGATGCAGAGGGTCTAAATCCGTTTCCAACGGCCCAACCAGTAATAACTTTGGGGTACTCGGCAGATTCTTCATTTTACTCATCATTTCAAATCCTTTGACTAGTTCATTGATTCCCTTGTCTCCTACCAAACGGCCAACAAACACGAAAACAAAGTCCGAGCCTCCTATATTCAAATTTCTTTTTAATGATTCTTTTTGATCCGGAGTTATTTGATCCGGAGAAAAATAAGAAGTATCAATTCCGTTTGAAGAGCCATTGGCTATCACCTTTAGCTTTTCTTTGGAAATATAGTTATTTTGAAGAATAAAATCATACAGCCCTTTTGAGTTGGGATATACACCGGTAGCTGATGAATAGGTGAGTTTTTCAACAAAGTCCAGTACTTTACGTTTTACACCTGTGGCTTCCATCAAAGGCAAGCCTGCTACAGTATGTAATCTGTGAGGTACTCCTGCTAATCTCGCAGCTAACATTCCTACAATCCCCGCTTTTGGAGTATGGGTATGAACAATTTGAGGCTTTTCTTTTTTCAAAAATTGATACATCTTCCTCAAAGATTTGAGATCCTGGAAAGGGGTAATCTTACGAGACATATTAACAGATATAACTTCTATTCCTTCATCATATTTTATTTCTTCCAATTCTTTTCCCGGTGAAGAAACACCAATTACTTCAAAATGATTCGACATAAATTGGTGTTGTCCCTTAAGTAATACTTTTAGAGAAAGTGGAATTGTAGTTATGCGTATTAGTTTAGCTTTCAAACTCAGCAATTATTTTATTTAAATTAGACTCTTTATATTATGAACAATCAGCAAAGATTTAACTTTTACAACAAGGTTTATCCAGCATCCGGAAATTTAAATTCAATACAAGTAAGGCCATCAATTTCATTTTTACTCTTTCATTTGCTATTTTCAATGGCAACAAAAATTTCCACTCTTGTTATTTGCTTGTTATAAAATAGATTCTTGATGAGAAATAACAAAACCAATCTTTATAGGCAAGACCTATTTATTTAACGGACTTGTTCATCATTTTCCCATTAACATCTACTTGCTTAATATTTAATTTTAAATTGGGAGACAGACTTCTTTGAACTCTAATATTAGATTTTGCATTATTCCATTTTGAGTTGGTATAATTCAGGGTTCCGGTAAAATCTCCAGTATTCACATTATCTACTCCAACTAAAGTTAATGGGTTTTGGCTTCCTTCATCTATATGATTATCTATATTAACCAAAACATTATTTTTATTTGTAAATTTGTGAAATACGACTTTTATTCCATCAACTTTGTTGTTTATAGTCTTAATATTATTTAAATTGATATTATATAAATACTCATCATTTAAATTAGGTTCTAAATCAATTCCTGCCATAGGGTTTGTCCCATTGGTATTTTTAATGGTCATATTTTCAATAATAATATCTTTTCCAGAAATAACAGAAATACCATTTCTTCTATTATTATCTAAGACACCACCCGAAATCCTAACTCTATTGCAATAAGACTGCTGCTTTCCGCTTCTTCCAATATAAATACCATCGCCCCAAAAGTTTTTAATATTAGGATTAATGACATTCACATCATTTGAAGAAATTATATTAATTCCCATTCCCCATTCTCCATTACTGTTCATATGCTGATCTCGTTCACCAACCAAATTGGGGTTAATAATTTTCACATTCTTAACATTAGAAACTAACAATGCCTGATATTTAGGCTGATCATTGGGCAATACGATCAGGCTTGAGTTTTTCTGAAATGTAATGATCCGATCACTTGGAACAGTTATTCCTGTATAACTTACCGCTATTGGAAAATTAGGCATAATAATTTCCTTATTTTCATTAAAGGCTTGTTGCAGATATTTTGTATAATCAACATCTCCTTTCATAGAATAGTTTGCAGGTAAATACTTAATGATATTTGAAATATCATTTTTATCCGGATGTTTATTCTCTATACCTGGGGTGGGCTTATTTCCCTCTTTTCCAATGCTCATTTCAGACGTTATCTGATTTTGATAGCTATTATCAATACTTATATTATTGTCCTTTTGTTTAATACAATTAGAAAATAACAGGGCAGACATAATATTTAACATTATTTTCATAGCTCATATCTTTTAATGGGGTTAATAGTAATTCAAAACATTAATAATTACTACTCTAATATTTTAATGATCTTAGCGGGTATTCCTCCAATTAATAATTTTTCACTGAAAGATTTATTTACAACAGCGCCTGCAGCTACAATAGATCTTTTACAAATTGTAACACCTGATAAAACTCTAACACCACAACCAATCCAAACATCATCTTCAATACATATAGGTCCTAAAGTCTCTGGATTATATTTTATTGGGATTGTAGTGTCTTTCCAAGTATGATTTGTAGAGATCAATGTTGTTGAATGTGCTATTGAGACATCATTACCTATTTTAACTCCTCCAGCTCCTTCTATATAACACATAGGATGAATGCTTATATTATCTCCAAATTCTATATTTTCCAAATTAAAGATAAAAACCCCAGGTTGTATAGAAACATTGGTTCCTGCTTTTTTTGCGATATTTTTAACAAAAATATAACGTAGCAACAAACCAACTTTTCCATTGGTATTTCTAAAACTTTTCAATAGGAAATAATTTCCTCCTTTTCCTAAAAGACTAAAAAGTGTAATTAGCAGTTTTATAATGCTCTCAAACTTTTTAAACTGATCTCTACCCGTCATTGTTTAGTTTTTTGATATTAATGTCATCGGAAAAGCTGTCTTTGATATAGAGTCCGAGCCCAAATGGTAAAGTTATAAGGGATAATGGTTCCGCCCCTAATTCCCGCATCAACCTTAATATATTTTTATCTTTACAAAATCCAAACCGCCAATAATTGATCATAGATTTTAATTTAAGATTCATAGAACTTTGTTGACTGTGCGATAATTCTTTATATAATAATGTTGCATACTGAGGATTTTTTCTTCTATTTCGAATACTATTATTAGACAAACCTCCTTCCATATATTCCGCTATATAGATAGTTTCATTAAAGTACCGGAATTTATATTTAAGAGCCATCCTATTCCATATCAGTGATTCTGCAACAAATTTCTCTCCATTTATTTCAGGAAAGTAAAATTCTCTAAATTTTTCTGTCACTAATACTTTAGCCATATCAGCTACTATTCCAAATTTCTCTCTTCTTTCAATCAAATTAGAGTCCAATATATCAACGGGAAGTAGTTTACTTCCCAAAATATTTCTATTAGGTGTAGCCATATAACCTACAACACCAATAAAGGAATCATTTCCTTTTATTGTACTGTAGTGCTTGTTTATAATTTCCAAACTATCGGAAGGTAAATAGTCATCACTATCCACTATAAAAAACAGTTCTCCTTCTGCATAATCTAATCCTTTATTAATAGCTCGGTGTTTTCCTCCGTTCTCTTGTTTATAATAACGGATTAAAATTTTGTTTTCCGACTTCCATAAATCTACAAGATCGTCTGTATTATCAGTACTTCCGTCATCAACGATTAACCATTCAAAGTCTTGATATGATTGTTCTAGTAAACTTTCATACAACTTGAATAGAGTATTTCTTCTATTATAAGTAGGAGTAAATATTGTTATTTTATTCATTTGTCAAAATCTTCTCTAACACGTTCTCGAATCTATCAACCTGTTGTTTAGGAGCATAATTTGCTATAATTAAATTATAACCATTTTGAGCTATTTTATTATACTCATAATCATTCCCTTTCAATAACATAATAGTATTAAAATAATCATCTACAGCATTAAAGTCTGATAAATAACCTGTGAAATTATGCAGAATAAAGTCAGTAACTCCCCTACGGCATTCGCAATAACAGGTTTTTTAAATGCTAATGCTTCCATCACAACACGAGGTAGTCCTTCTGTATAAGAAGGGTGTATTACAATATCAGTTTCATTAAAATACTTATAAGGATCATTACTATCAGTAACTAGTTTGATATTATTCCCTAAATTATTCTGATCAATTAATTCATTTATCTTTTTATAAAATTCCTGAGAATCCAAGTGGTCATATATAGCACCTACAATTATAATCTCAAAATCTACTTCAGCAGCTTTTAATTTTTTTGCTAATTCAATAGTGAGCAGTTGCCCTTTTTCTTTTAGATACCCTCCACAATGAAGAATTGTAAGCTTGTTATTTTTTGTTACAGGATTGTTTACTTTATAAGATTCAATTTTATCAATATCTATAGCATTGTGAACAACATAAATATTTTCTGGCTTAGAAAATCCTCCTGAGAAAATGGCTTGACGGGTTGATTCTGAAACTCCGATAAAATATTCGGCTTTGCTTTTAAAAATATACCTTTTTAATTTTGGAATGGAATTCAAATTAAACCAACCTCGAGCAAAGTAAATAATTTTATAAGATTCAGACTTTTTTAAAATTGATAAGGTCTTTGAGTTGTTTACAATTATTAATTCAATTTTATTCGTAGTAATATATTTTTCAAGATTCTTTTGCATTTCTTTTCGTTGCACATAAAAATCTACTATATTTTTTAGTATTACCAGAGGATTTTTGGATGAGTTAATTATAATTGGATTATTTCTATTTAATAATATTTTTAAATTAATATTCCTTTGTGTGACATCATCAACAAATTCTGTACAATTTCCCCAAAAATCAACAATATGAACATTGTGATTTTGTTTTTTCAATCTTTCAGCCAGCTCTACTGTGCTTTTTCTTGCACCTCCATGAACCTGTACAGCTTCTAAAAATAATATATTCATCTATTAATTATTGTTATTAAGATACATCTATTTTTTTGCCTTTTCAGCAGACTCGTTCATACCTTCTTGAAATATTACCTGCCTGAATTGATATTCAGTTTTATCAAAAATATCCGAATAAGGATACCACAAATTAGCTTTTTGAGTGTTTTTATAGTACTTTGAAGTATCAGCACTATAAAATTGATATTTATAAAATAACGGACCTATTGTTAAGATAAAAACCATTAAAAATCGTGCTTTATTAAACTTTTTCACATGCATAACCAGGTATAGTGTGTTCACAAAAAAGACAAGCATGAATAATCCAAAGTAATTAATTAAACGCCCAAATCCTGAATAAGGTATATAAATAGAAATGATAAAGAAATAAGGAAAAATAAGTTTCTCAAAAGTAAGTTCTTTAAAATATTTTCTATTTAAAACGACAAGACAGTAAGGAAATAAAGCAAAAACTATAAAATTATATATCATTCCATTAACACTCAATGAGTATTTTGAATAATTGGCAAATTTGGATGACATACTTTCTGTCAATGCAATAAAATTTACCAGACCAGGAAATAATGTAAAAACAGACATTACTGTGATCCCTGAAAATATCAGAATCATTAATCCTTTCCTATCCAATTTAAAATTAGCAAGGAAAGGCAGCAATAACAATATCGTAGACGAATTATGGAAAAAAAGCAATATAATATTTATTATATAGTACTTCTTATACTCTTTTTTTCCATTGCAGGATACATAAAACCTGCAAAGATACATACTGGGATAATCTCCCGTAAAATTTCCATATTAAAATAGAAATAATAAAAAAAAGAATAAAATAAAACAGCCGTAAAGTAATAAGGAGTATAGCGTTTAAAAAATTGAAAAATTATAACATTTACGAAAATTGCATGAATGGTTTGGAAAAACCAAAATTCCGGTACTATAGATTTTGCAATAGAATTAAGCAACACATACCCTGGTTCCCATCCTATTTCCAGGAAATTAATTTTTGAAAATTGATCAATTGGATAAATCAATGTTTCAAATCTTAATTGATATATCATACTGTCACCGCCTACTTTCCATCTTAATCCTGCGATCAGAATCAGGATAATCATTGATAGATAGTAGAAAAACGTTTTAGGCCCCTTGACTCTAAAAAAATCAAAGGATATTGACAATAATAAAAGATAAATAAATACCAGTAAATAAATCATTTCATTATTTTCTTTACATTTTTATAAGAAAACCACAAATGCATACCAAAAGCTACACAAACTATTAGTGCTATTAAAATTCGTTTGTACAAATCAAGCTCTACATACATCATCAATATTGTAATGAACAATGTAGGAGTTAATAGTAATATAAATTTAGGAATACTGAATGGGACATAATATAATTTATTGGATATAAACCATGAAAGGCTTACTAAAAACAAGTTAGTTATAATCATAGCTATAACAACACCCTTTAATTCAAAAAACTGAATTAATACATAGAGAGAGACAATATTCACAATCACTGACAGAATAAAATTAAAGGATAAATATTTTGTTTTTTCCTTTATCTTAGGACCGATATCAACCACCTCTTTAATAATATATAATGAAAAGAACAAAGACAATCCTCCAACGTATTTTGCTGCTGAATAAAACTCTTGTGTAGCAAGTAGCTTTACCATTTCCAAAGAAAATAAGCTAATCAGACATACACATAAAAAGGTGACCCCAACCGACCAATGGGAATATATTACTAAAAACTTTCTGATTATTTTCTTTTTTGAATTGAGCATGCATAAAAGGTGCCCATGCCATAATAAAAGCTGTATTAATGAGCTGTATAGAAGAAGCCAGCTTCATAGAAACAGAATAGATCCCAATTGCAGCTAGCGATAAATAGCCTAACATAAAAAACCTGTTTGCCTGTCCCAATACCATACTTCCCACACGGGCAGGAAACTGTGGTAAAGCATAGCTTAAATTTTTGCGCGACATTATTTTCGATAACTTCATGACAAATTGTTTCCTTACATAAAAAGTAACCAGAAATGTTGAACAAAAAATGGCGCTTACCTGTGCTATAAAAACTCCCTTTAATCCAAGTTTAAGATAAATTACAAAAACATAAACAAAAAGAAGAGTTGAGACCACTTTTGTTATAATAACACTTAAAAATTTTAAGTTCTCTTTCTCAAAACGCAGCAACACTAAACCTAACATACTAATATTAGTAAGAGGAAGCTGTATAGCAATTGTTTTAATAAGCATTGCATATTCTGGAGTTTTAAAAAGCTGTTGTGATAAAATGCCTGAAGCTAAAAAGATAATCCCACCGATAACAATAGAACATATACCTATCCAATAATAAATCGTTGAAACCAGTAATTTCCTTTTTAATTTATCATATTCATAATAGTAACGCTGTAAAGATGTTTCTAACTGTAATAATCCAAATATACAAGCGACCTGCAAAACGGTTCCTATCATATCTATTATACCATATTCTGTTGCATTGAAATATTTGGTATAAATAGGTAAAATAACAAACCCTAACAATTTCTCAATCGAGGTTGCTAATCCAAAGGATAGGAATGCTTTTAAGAAGTTATTCATTTATATTAAATCTTTTTAGCCAATTCATAAAATCATATTTTTCTAAAATATTTTGATTAATATTTGTATAAGGTGAATGGATGAAGTCAAATATATTCTCAAAATTATCATGGTTTAAAACAAAAATATTATGAGCATTATAAAAATCTTCGTTGATAATATTAATATCGTTTGTTATTAGCTTTTTATTAAAAAAATCGACTCCATCGGCCTCAATGTTAGTCCAACTTGCCCTAACTGAATATAATCTACTATTACTTGACTTTTACTAATTAAATCTAAGTATTCATTATATTTGATTGGCCTTATATTGTAAGGATTAGGATGATTTTTATCTGGAACAATATGAAAATTAGTTGAAATTCCTTGTTGAATCAGATTATTTTCTAAATCAGTAAGAGCTGTTTTTCTTCCTTTATCTGCTCCTAAAAAGAGAACTTCTTTTTCTAGAGGTTTCTTTTCAATTGAAATATTATCAAAATAAAAAGTTGTATTATAGTGTAGATTGTACTTTCTACAATCGTCTTTATCAAAAGACCAATACTCTATGTTTTTTCTTTTAAGATGACTTGGATTAAAGCATCTGAATACCGGATTCCAGTACCAAACAATAATCCTTATATTTGGATGATTATCTGCTAAGTCCTTTATAAAACCATAACGATTGGTAGCAAAAATTATAACAGTTTCTATATTGGCTAACTGGTTTTTCCACTCGCCATACCATTCTTTTCTGCATAGACCGGTCTTAAAAGAAATTTTTCTAAGAACTTTCTCCAGCCTGTTTACAGCTCGAAATGACGAAAAGCATTTTACACCTTTATCTTCAATAAACGGTACAAAATGTTTCACTGAATCATATATAAGTAAAGTATTTTCTACATTCATTTTATCAGCATTCTTCAATGGTAGTCCAAACTGGAATCTAAGTTAAAATTCAATATCAGATAGTGAATAATTAATTGCCTTATAACATAAGAGCCGATAAAACCGGCTCTTCCTGTTATACTATCTATGTATTACACTATAATCTGGCATCACAATTATCTAAAATACCTTTCACATCATAAATAATTGCATTTTCCTTCAAAAAGTTGCCTAAGTCTAATTCAAGAAACGCTTTATGGGCAACGGTAAGGATAATTGCGTCATATTTTTCTGTAATATCATCAAGAGAGTTGTTAGAGTGTATACCATACTCATGATAAACTTCTGCTTCGTTAGCCCAAGGGTCATAAGTAGTGACCTCCAACGAATAATCTTCCAGGGCTGTAATAACATCCACGGCCTTGGTATTACGTACATCCGGACAATTTTCTTTAAAGGTAATTCCTAAATTTAATATTTTGGCACCATTTACCTTAATACTTTTCTTAATCATTGTTTTAACTACCTGAGAAGCAACATATTGCCCCATAGAATCATTAAGACGTCGCCCTGCTAAAATAATTTCAGGATGATAACCTCTTTCCTGAGCTTTCTGAGCTAAATAGTAAGGGTCAACCCCGATACAATGCCCACCAACAAGCCCTGGTTTAAAAGGCAAGAAATTCCATTTTGTTCCCGCTGCTTCCAAAACGGCGTGAGTATCAATATCTAATAAGTTAAATATCTTCGCCAGTTCATTGACAAAAGCAATGTTTATATCCCTTTGTGAGTTTTCAATAACCTTTGCTGCTTCAGCCACCTTAATGGTAGGAGCTAAATGTGTACCTGCTATAATAACAGACTTATATAGATCATCTATAACCTGACCTATTTCAGGAGTAGAACCAGAAGTCACTTTTAAAATCTTTTCAACAGTGTGCTCTTTATCTCCCGGATTAATACGTTCTGGTGAATATCCTGCAAAAAAATCTTGATTAAACTTTAATCCTGATACTTTTTCTAACACAGGAATACATTCTTCTTCAGTGACACCAGGATATACCGTGGACTCGTAGATCACAATATCTCCCTTTGAAAGTACTCTCCCAACAGTTTCTGAGGACTTGTATAGAGGCGTTAAATCTGGACGATTATGTTTGTCTACAGGCGTTGGTACTGTTATCACATAAATATTAGCTTCTTTAATATCATCAAGATTTGAAGAACAATAAAGTCCATACTCTGATGTTGTAAAAGGATTTTCATTGATCAGTACAGCTTGTAAAATATCATCATCTAATTCTAATGTATGATCTTTCCCTTCATTTAATTCTTCAATACGTTTTTGATTAATATCAAAACCTACTACAGAATATTTTGTAGCAAATAAACGTGCCAAGGGTAGACCTACATAGCCTAAACCAATAATTGCTATTTTATGTGTCGTATTCATTTAATACTTTATTTATTATTTGATTTTAATATTTATTTTAAATTTTCCCAATACCATTGAACGGCTTCTTTTAATCCTTTATCTATAGTATGGGTGGGCTTGTAGCCTAATAATTTTTCCGCTTTTTCAATAGAAGCCAATGAATGTGGAATATCTCCGATACGGTTGGGACCGTGAATAGCATTAATATCAGCAATTTCTGCATCAAATTCTCCAAGATATTCCCTTAGATATTTAACCAGATCATTTAAAGTGGTACGGTCTCCAACCGCAGTATTGTAAACGGTATTAATCGCTTCAGGATTATCTGTCAACATCGCCAGTTCATTCATCTGAATAACATTGTCGATATAGGTAAAATCCCGTGAGTAATTACCCTCGCCATTAATCTTGGGTGATTCGTGGCTCATCAGTTGTTTTACAAACAATGGAATTACTGCTGCATAAGCACCATTCGGATCCTGGCGGCGTCCAAAAACGTTGAAATAACGCAATCCTATACATTCTATGCCATAAGTCTTACTAAACACATCTGCATAAAGCTCATTGACATATTTTGTGATTGCATAAGGAGATAATGGCTTTCCAATCACCTCTTCCACTTTCGGCAAAGATTCTGAATCTCCGTAGGTAGATGACGATGCTGCATATACAAAACGTTTAACATTGGCATCACGTGCAGCCACCAGCATATTTAAAAAGCCTGAAACATTAACATCGTTACTCGTAATAGGATCTTTAATCGAACGGGGAACAGAACCTAATGCTGCCTGGTGTAAAATATAATCCACTCCATCAACCGCTTTTCTACAAACGTCAAGATCACGGATGTCTCCCTCTATTAAAGTATAATCAGGATTTTCGAAGAAAGGCTCTACATTATGACGGTGCCCAGTTGCAAAATTATCCAGACAAACAACTTTATAATTTTTATTTAAAAAATACTCAGTTAAATTAGAGCCTATAAAACCTGCTCCACCGGTAATTAAAATTTTATGCATACTTATGATTTAAATAATTTTTGCCACCAGTTTTTCTTCTTTTCACTGGTGTAGCCATAGCCATAACCATAATTATAACCATAGCCATAGCCTCCTGCATTTTTAGAAACATCATTAATAACGAAGGAAACGTTTGACAGTTTTGATTCTTTTACCAATCCATTGGCAAAATCTATCAGAATATTCCTTGATACTCCGGATCTTACTACATACAGGGTGGCATCTGCTGTATCTGCAATGTTAAGAGTATCCGAAACCAGCATAAGAGGTGCTGAATCTATAACGATATAGGCATATTGGCCGCCCATTTTATCAATAAGCTTTTGATATCTGCCGTTGGATAAAAGTTCCTGTGGATTAGGTGGAATACTTCCTGCATAGATCACATCACAATTAGGATTGGTATCTGACGTATGAATAAGTTCTTCTACATTTATGGATTCATCATACAGATATTCTGTAAGACCTTTACCTTTGATGGGTTCATTATCGTATCTCTGAATCTGAGGATTTCTGATATCAGAACCGATCAGCAATGATCTTCCGTTCTTATTCCCTAATGTTAAAGCCAAATTAACAGACACCAATGTCTTTCCTTCTCCTTTCACTGAAGAAGTTACCATAACAACTTTGGCGGAGTCCTTAGAAGGCAGTACAAATTTTAAATTGGATACTAACACCCGGAAAGCTTCTGCCAGTTCAGAAAAGTCATTTTTCTGTACCAGGTGATTCTGGTCATCTTTTAATGATGGGATATCTGCCAATACTCCTAAAGAAGTACGCTCTGTGATATCATTACGACTATATATTTTATCGTCCCACATAAAAAACAAATAAAATAATAGAAAGGGGAATAATAATCCCAATACAATAGCCGCTAACAGGATGATATTCTTCTTTGGTGAAACCGGAATATCGTTAGTATATGCAGGATTTACAATTTTAGCTTTAGGAACATTTATTGATAAATTAATTGCATTTTCTTCCCTTTTTTGCAAGAGGAAAAGAAAAAGTTGTTCCTTAAGATTTTGTTGACGTTCTATTCCTCTATAAATCTTTGATTGGCCGGGAACTTTTTCTATCATCCCTGTACTCGTGGAGATCTGTCCGTTTATCTGGGCAATAGAAGCTTGGATTGTTGCTTTTTGCTGGCGGATATTATCACGAACAATATCCTTTAGTGACGCAATCTCCTTATTCATTTCTATGACAGCAGGGTTTTCATTGGTAGCCTGCTTTAATGTCTTATTCCTACTGATCAAAAGAGTATTATATTGAGAGATAGCTTGCTCCAATGATGGATTAAGCCCCAGATTGGAAGGCATAAGCTGATTATCTCCTTTTGAGGCTTCTGCCTGAAGAGAATTCAGCAGATCCAGCTGGGTTTGCTGCTGGAGAAGCACCTTAGTATTATCATTGGTATTCTGAAGTGCTAATTGTGCCTGTGCCTGCAAATCTACAATGCGATTACGGTTCTGAAAATCTTCTTTCTGGTTTTCTACTCCGGAAAGATCATGAGTGATCACCTCCAATCTTTTATCGATAAACTCCTGCGTATTTTGAGCTTGTAAATTCTTATCCTTAAGCCCATCCATATTATATTGCTTAGTCAGTTCATTAAGAATGGCCTCAGATTTATCAGGAACAGTCCCTACTATGCTTATATCCATCAACATAGCTTTCTGATCCGGCAGATTGACCTGCAATTTCGACTGTAATTTTTTAACTTTCTCTAAAGGATTCCAAAAAACGATTTTATATTTTGAATGAAAGTTTAATCCTGGGACCTTTTGTAGTATAACAGTTCCAAAATTCAGCTTCAATGTTTTATCGAAATTTCCTTTAATAAGATTTTTTTCTTTGTCTTCCAAAGTAAAATTATTTCCATTTACTTCTTTCACTATGTATTCAGAAGTAACGAATTTTTTTTCATCGCTATAGGAAATGACTTTAGCTACAATGGGAATTTTTGCAAATAATTCAGAATCTTTAATTTCACCCGAATTATAATATTGTACGTTCAGATTAAGATTTTCTACAACCTTCATAAGAATGGGTCTGGAATTCACCACTGCAATTTCACTCTTTAATTCGTCTGCATTCCCTAATCCTAATCCCAGATTATCAAGATCAGCTAATGCTCCCGCTAAATCCGATTGTTTTTTATCAAATTTAAGAGTTGTCGTTGATTGATATTGAGGTACAGAATATCTGAGATATATAAAAGCTCCTATTAAGCAAAGTAAAACGGATCCCACAAACCAGGGCCACTTACTTAGATATTTTCCAATAATCTTTCTTAAATCTAACGTTCCTTCATTTTCCTGTAATTCTATCTGCTGCATATATTAGTTTATCGGGTTAGGGAAATGATAAGGGTCGCAACTCCCAATGCAGAAGCAATAATCTGAAAAGTAAGAGCCCTGTTAGGATTTGAATTGGCCTGAACCTGTTTGTTTCTATCCGGTTCTACGTAAAGTACATCATTCTGTTTCATATAATAATAAGGTGAATTGACAATATCTGATCTTGACAGGTCTAAATTAACAACCTGATCTTCTCCGTTATCTGCAGTACGTATAAGTTTTACTTTTGTTCGGTCCCCAAAATCAGTCATATCTCCTGCCAAACTCAATGCCTGAAAAATATTAAGCTTCTGTGTAGCACTTTCTTTTTGACCCGGCACTTTAACTTCGCCTAAAACACTTACATTAAAATTCTTTAGAGTAATAGTTACCAAAGGATCCTTAAGGTATCTCTTCAAACGGGACTCAAGATCGTTTTTCAATTGTATTTGAGTCATTCCTTTAACGTATACATCACCTAATACAGGAAAATTAATATATCCCGCTTCGTTTACCAAATACTCACTTGGCTGCACATATTGGTTAACCCCATTTGGAGCTTCACTACCGACACGATTTGCCGTATTTAGATTAAAAGGTTTTACCGCTAATTCATCCAGAGCAGAAACTAAAATTAAGAGTACATCACTTTCCTGAATATGCAGTCCTTGAAATTTAGCTTTGGCAACCTCCTCTTCCATATTATGCTGTGCCATGTAAACCATATTCTGTTTTGGCTTACAGGATAAAAGGATCACTGATAACAGTATAAGATATGTAATAATTGTTTTTTTCATGATGTTATTTATATCTAGTAAGTATGCTCTACATCGATCAGTAAAAACTACAGTACCGAGATAACGCACTACAAAACTATTTGTGTCTATTAATTGGCCATCATTGGGCTCTTCAAATAATATTTTTTTGGTTAAATTATATATTTTAATTCTTTATTAAAGCTAATATTCCCACTGTAATTGAAGCAATTACTGAAGCAACAGATATGTATAATCCTGTATTTGGATCTACTCTGGAAGCTTTCTCTCTCACAGCATTGGGTTGTACATAAACAACATCATTCTGCTTCAGATAATAATAGGGAGAATTAATAAAATTAGCACTTGTCAGATCTATTCTTTCCTTACTTATTTGTCCGTCTATATTTCGAACCACTAAAACATTATTTCTTACTCCATAAGCGGTAAGATCTCCTGCAAGTCCCAAAGCTCCTAATAATGTTGTATTGCCATCAGGCACTACATAAGTTCCGGGTTTAGTAACTTCTCCTAAAACAGAAACCTTAAAATTGATAAGCTTAACATCAACAATTGGATCCTTTACGTACTCTTTGAGAAGACCTGATAATTTAGCTCTGAATGTTTCAATATTTTCGTTTTTAGTACTTACCTGTCCGATCTGAGGAAATATAATATCTCCGTTTGTATCTACTGTATAAGTAGGACCCGCCACAGGACTAGCTTGAGGAAGATTATTACTGCTTGGCAATGAGTATTGTGCCACAGTACTGCTGGAAGAATAATTCTGGTTAAAAATCTTTACCACTTCCATATCTTTTGCAGAAACAGAAATTATTAACTGATCACCCGGTTGAAAATCAACCCTGCTATTTTTAATTGAATTCTCCAAAGCTATATTGTCGATATCTTTCATGTAATTGATCTCCTGTCTTGGGGTACAAGAAAATAATATGATGCTTATAACTCCGCAGATTAAATATTTCAAACTCATTTTTGGTAATTTTTTTCACAAAAATAGGATAATTATTTTAAGGTGAAACCGTTTTTAAAGCGCATCCAGTAAAAGATATTGCTAATCAATTTTTAAATTTCAATAAATCACTATTTTTTCTATAAAAATCTTACTTTAATTTCATTTTAAACTGTATAAAATAAAATTTCATGCCCTAATTTTAAGATATAAAATTCTTAATAATCTCCTTGTCCATAGCAATCTCCTTATCCAAAGCTTCAAATTCCGAATTATTGCTTATAAATTCAGGAACAATTGTTTTAAGCATTTTTACAACCTGTAACTTATCCCTTTTCATGGCAGCCATAATAATTTGTTTGCTTAAAATGTTCACTTCTTCAAATCCCATTGATGGATCTCTTGAGATTAGAATTTTTTTATGATGAGTAGGAATAGTAACTGTATTATTGCTTAAAAGCTCTTCATACAGTTTTTCTCCGGGTCTTAAGCCTATAAAAGTAATTTGAATATCGACATCCGGAGTATAGCCTGAAAGTTTAATCATTCTTCTTGCTAAGTCAAGAATTTTAACCGGTTCTCCCATATCAAACACATAGATCTCACCTCCATTTCCCATTGTACCGGCCTGAAGTACCAGCTCACAAGCCTCAGGGATTGTCATAAAGTATCTAATAATATCAGGGTGTGTAATCGTTACCGGTCCTCCTTTTTCAATCTGTTTTCTGAAATGAGGAATTACTGAACCGTTTGATCCTAATACATTTCCAAAACGTGTAGTAATAAATTTTGTAGGGTGCCCCGGAGTATTCTGTAAAGACTGTACAAATAATTCAGCGGCTCTTTTGGATGCACCCATCACATTCGTTGGGTTTACTGCTTTATCTGTAGAAACCATTACAAATCGGTTAACTTTATATTTTTTAGATAATAAAGCCAGATTTTTTGTTCCTAAAATATTGACAAAAATAGCTTCATGAGGATTCTCTTCTATTAATGGCACATGCTTATAAGCAGCAGCATGGTATACCATAGAAAACTGATGATCCTCAAATACCTTTTCCAACCTGTATTTATTGGAAATATCAGCTAATATAAATTTAAAGTTCTGGTCCGGGAATTTTTCGAGAAGTTCAAGCTCAAGTTCATATAAAGGTGATTCTGCCTGATCAAGAACGACGATAAGTGAAGGGTTGAATTGGGAAACCTGTCTTACAATTTCGCTACCGATAGATCCGGCACCTCCGGTTATCAAAACATTTTTATCAAAATGTCTTTTTCTTACCTCTTCACTTTCTATTTTAATTGGCTTACGATTCAACAAATCTTCAATTTGAAGCTGACTGATTCCGCCTACCAGATCACTGTCCCGCATTTTACTCAGCGTAGGAGCTTTCAGAACTCTTAAACCCTTATCCAGGGCAAGAGTCATCCACTCTTCAATTTCTTGTTTCGACATAATCTCTTTGATGAGAAGTACAGCATCAAATTGTTTGATCAGTTTCTCATCTGTAAAGAAATGATTTTTATTGTAAATCTTATATCCCAACAACAGCGCCCTGTAAGAATCTGACCTACCGGTAAGGAATCCTTCCAGTCTATAGGGATAGTTTGGATTATGCATAATTGCTCTTGCTACAGCAACAGATGCTTCTCCTACTCCTACAACAGCAACTCTTACTTTAGATGAAGCTCCCTGAATATCCACAAGAATACTAAAGAACTGTTTCGTAACCATTCTAAAAAAGAACATAATGGAAACAGAAATAAGAAAGTACAAATAGAGGTTGGGATACAGGAACAAGGATTTTCCTAATATTATTTCCGAAATATAATTTACTATTAAAAGGCTGAAAAGTGTACTTCCTGAGGCCAGGATAATCTTGAAAAAATCAAAAAAAGTAGAATGCCTGATAATTCCTGCGTACGTTTTAAAAACGTACATAAACAGAATGTTAAATCCTATAACAACGAATCTTTTCTGAAGCGTATATTCCGGAAAATTAACTTCAACGTCTAGATTTTGCAAGAATAAACGTGAAAGAAAAATGGAAAATAGAATAATTAAAATATCTATAACAATAACCAGCCATCGTGGTATATATCGTAATTTCGTAATTTTTACAATGTTATCTCCATTGTAAAGAGCATTAAAAGCATCGCGCAACTTTTTCATTCAGCATAAAGTGATTTATTTGCCGGGCAAGGGTAATGGATAATATTCATAATCTAAATGGTGTTTAATTTTCTTTTTATGGATATGTATCCCATATCAGGAAGTCTTTCAATTACCATGATTATAAAACCTGCATACAATAATCAACATAAAATTTACTTATTTTATACAGTACAATCATTTTTTTCACAATAAATCCCTAAAAGAGAAATATTCTAAGCAAATGCATTTTTCATGCCATTTCCAAGATTCCAACATTAAAAATTTAATTTTTTTTTAATAAAATAATGTAAGATATTACAAATAAAAGTATTACAATTAAAAAAATACTACCTGCCGGCTTCTATTAAATTTTAAAATATTTCTTAAAATTTTACTCAATTACCTGTAAAATTACTTCATATTCAAAACCTCTTCCCATCAAATACTTTATAGTTTTTGATTTTTTCTGATATTCCTGAAGTCCTTTCTGTTTAGAAAGATAATCATCGTAAATTCTGGTAATGGTTTTCCTGTAGTCGTTTTCATCAATCTCATCAAAACACATATTAATCAGTTTTTCAGAGATTTGCTTTTGCTTAAGGTGTATTCTGATCTTATTTTTACCCCAGTGTTTAATATAAAACTTCCCCCGGATATAACTTCGTGTAAACCGTTCTTCATTCAGGTAATTCTCTTTCAAAAGATACAATATGATCTCTTCCTTAGCTTCTTCAATAAGCAGGAACTCCCTCATTTTCTGTTCCACTTCTGCATGACACCGGTCCTGGTAAACACAATAGTTAACCAGTTTTTGTTTAATCTCATCAAAAGTAAAAGACTTTTTTTCCATAGGCATAAAAAAAGAATGAGCCGTTGCCCATTCTTTATGTTGTATTGTAATGAATATTAATAATTGAATAGTGCTTTACCTTCCATTAATTCATTCACTTTATTTCTTACAGAGGCAAGCACGTCTTCGTTTTTGATGTTGTTTACTACTTCAGAAATAAATCCTGCAATCGTATCCATATCATTTTCTTTCAGCCCTCTTGTGGTAATCGCTGCCGTTCCCAATCTGATACCAGATGTTGTGAATGGTGATTTATCATCGAAAGGAACCATATTTTTGTTACAGGTAATATCAGCAAGTACTAATGCTTTTTCAGTTTCCTTACCGTTTACTCCTTTATTTCTAAGATCTACCAGCATCAGGTGATTATCTGTACCTCCACTTACGATATCAAATCCTCTGTCGATCATGGCTTTTGATAACGCCTGAGCATTCGCTCTCACCTGTTTGGCATAGGTCTCGAACTGACCATCCAAAGCTTCTCCGAAAGCCACTGCTTTACCCGCAATTACATGCTCTAACGGGCCACCCTGGATCCCCGGGAATACAGCTCCATCCAATACCTGGCTCATCATTTTAGTTTCTCCTTTAGGCGTTTTGTGACCGTAGGTATTTTCGAAATCTTTACCCATCATGATCATTCCTCCTCTAGGACCTCTTAATGTTTTGTGGGTGGTGGTAGTCACTACATGGCAGTGCTCAAATGGAGAATTTAATAATCCCTTAGCCACTAAACCTGCAGGGTGGGCAATATCAGCCCAAAGAGTAGCTCCGATCTCATCAGCGATTTCTCTGTATTTTGCATAGTCAAGATCTCTTGAATAAGCTGAGAAACCAGCGATCAGCATTTTTGGTCTTTCTCTTAAAGCGACTTCTCTCATTTGGTTATAATCAATAAGACCTGTTTCTTTTTCTACTCCGTAAGAAACAACCTCATACTGAATTCCTGAAAAGTTCACTGCGGAACCATGAGTAAGGTGTCCGCCCATGGAAAGATCCATTCCCATAATTTTATCACCAGGTTTCAAAACCGCAAGATAAATGGCAGCATTAGCCTGAGAACCCGAATGTGGCTGCACATTTACATAATCCACTCCGAAAAGCTCTTTTGCCCTGTTGATAGCTAGTGTTTCGACCTCATCTACTACTTCACATCCTCCGTAATATCTTTTTCCGGGATATCCTTCAGCATATTTATTTGTCAGTACACTTCCCATTGCTTTCATCACGTTTTCAGAAACAAAATTTTCTGATGCGATAAGCTCTAATCCATGGGCCTGTCTTTGTCTTTCCTTTTCAATCAGGTCAAAAATAATATCCATTTTACTTTTAGTTTTTGAAATTTTTCACCCCAAATGTACGGAATTTCCCGTAAGATTTCGGTATTGGAAAGCATGATTTTTAGTTGGTGATTTTAAAAATTACCGATTTCAAAATCTTCCTCCGAAAGCTCCTTATTAGCAACTGCTCCGGCAAAATTCCCCTGAGCAACGGCATTGGCTACAGACCTCATCATGGTCACATTATCACCACAGGCAAAAACACCGGGAACCGTAGTTTTCTGCATAAAATCGACCTTGATAAACCCCTGCTCTGTCAATTCACAACCGAGATCAGATGAGACATCAATATTTTGTTCAAACGGTATTTTGGCATACAAGGCCTTCAATGGAACTGTCTTTCCGTTTTTAAAAATAATTTCCCGAATATAACCATGCTCATGTGTTATGCTTTGAACTTCATCTTCATTGACCCTAATTTTATTCTGATCCAATTTTTGGATTTGTTCAGAGGTAAGGTTTGTTTTTCCATTGGTAAACAAAGTGAGATTTTTAGTCAGATTGAAAACCAGTTTTGAGAATTCATAAGCCATATCACCATCCGCCAGAATTCCTGTTACTTCATTCCTCACTTCATAGCCGTGGCAATAAGGGCAGTGTATGACGGAAATCCCCCAGGATTCTGCAAAACCGGGAATAGCCGGCATGAGATCTTTTACTCCGGAGGCCAGAATAAGCTTTTTAGCATAGAAACTTTCATTGGATGAGGTCTCCACTTTAAAACCTTCAGGATCTTTGCTCATTTTTTCAGCAGTTCCATTATAAAACTCTACGGTACGGTATGCTTTCACCTGTTCTCTTGCCGCCTCTGAAATTTCTTTGGGCGTCTTTCCGTCATGAGTAATAAAATTGTGTGAATGCGGAGTCTGCCTGTTACACGGTCTTTCATTATCAATGATCAACACATTTCTCAAAGATCTCCCCAAAGCCATTCCTGCTGATAAACCGGCATAGCTTCCTCCTATTATAATCACATCAAAGGTTTTACTTTTCATATTTTGTTGTTATTGCTTATGCAAAGTTAAAACAAAAAACAATTAATGCAATAAAGTTGCAGTAATAACAGCGGGATTAAAAGCCAAAAACCCAATCCCGAACTTTTAATTCAAAAATCAGCTTTTGACGAATGGTATGCAAACACAACTGATCGGGTGTATATTTAGTTATTTTTAAATAGGTGTATTGTGTAATCAGCAGTTATGTTCCTCCAACCTCTCCATGGCCCGGAATGATCAACTTTGCGTCAGGATATTGTTTTTTGATCTTTTCAAGAATCACCGGCTACGCCTGAACATGGATATCGCCAAGATAGAGATATACTGATCACATGATCTGACCATTTAATAATTGAAAGATTTTCTGTTTTATACACCACTTTTGGCTTCCCCCGGGATTTTTAAGTAGTACAGCTTAAGAAAAGTAAAGCTAATGATACCAACGGAACTTTAGAAATTAGATGCATACCAATGCTTTTGATCATAGCGAATTAAGAAATTATTGTAAAGCCAACACCAACATTGAAGAGTTAACCAAGGGTTAATATCACCACTTCTCTTCGTCAATTTCCTTCTGAAGTCTCCCGTTAATATCGATTTTTGCATTTTTAAAACTGAAAATCGCAGCGCCTTTTTCTCTTGCATAGGGATTGGTGACAGCGCCTGAAATTTCAGAAATTTCAAAATAAGGACTTGTCTCCATTAGCTCATTGCCTGCTTCTGAGTAATCTTTAACCCTGATAACATTCTTATATTTTTTATTTAGATCGAACCAATTGATATAATCCGCATTGAATGAAACCGCCCTTATTCCCAGTTTTGAATAATAGTTGATGGCTCCCGCCTGGCCATAGTTATCGCATAAAACCAATGTATTTCCATTTTTTGAAAGCTTGGAGTATTCCCGATCCACTTTTTGAGCCAATTCTTTCCACCCCTGCATATCGGCAAAATCCTGAGGCAAGGAATGGTCTTTTCCATCTTCCCAACGGAGTAACCCAAATTTTCTATACCGTTCCGGATGGCTGGCGATAAACTCAGGACTCTTATTAGGAAAACTAATATTGTATAAAGGGATAAACAAAATGACAGGATGCAGGATACAGATGGGCCTGAAAATCCTCTTCCATCCATTCTGAAAGATAAAACCCAGGTAAACAGCTCCAAAAGCAATATAAACAGGATAAAGACCTATGGCGTAATAATCTTTCGCCTTGAAAAAGATGAATACTGCGAGAGTCATTACATATCCCCAGAAAAAAAACCGGAAGTTTTTAAAAGAACGATAAAACAGCAAAGCATACAAACCGGCTATAATAACAAAGGCAACTCCAATAAAGAACAGTGCCTGAGACTTTAAAAAGTCCCACCGGTCTACATTGACCAACTGCCTTTCTGAGAGCTCTTTCATATGATGAACAACCGGAAAGCCGTGATTATACTGCCAGAAAAGATTAGGGGAAACAATCAATAAACTTAGCAGCGCAGCCCCATATACATGTTTATTTTTTAAAATCTTTCTTTGTTCTGTGATCAGGAGTGCCGGAATGAACCCGAGTGCAAGGAATGCAATATTATATTTATTCAACACACCGATTCCAAATACCACTCCTCCCCAATACAGCCACTTTATCTTTTCTGTATTGATATATTTGATCAGGATATAAAAGAATAAAGTCCATAAAAGCACTTCCAAAGAATTGGGCTGAAAAAGCATATTTAAACGGAGAAGGACGGAAAATAAAATTCCAAAAGATGCTAAGAGCTTAGCAAACAAGTCTCCATTTAGCTCTTCAATAATTTTCCATACCACAAAAATTGTTAATGCTCCGAACAGGGCAGGAAAAAATTTAACCCAAAATACAGATCCTCCCAGTATTCTGATAAGCCAGGCCAGCCATGAACTTACCGGGGGTACCGACAGATATCCCCAAGCCAGATGATATCCCTGGTCAAGATGCAAATATTCATCACGCTGCAATTCATATTCAGGATTGATCAATGAATATTGAAGGATAAATTTTGCAATGATAAAAAGAAAGAGGATCCAATAGCTTTTCTTCATGGTTTAAAGTTTAGAATTAAAATTAAGACATTTAAAACATTTGTTTCATTACATCTTCCATATTTTAAAGCTACAAATAAAAAATCCCGGAGATTGCTCCGGGATCTAACAGTTAAATGTTTATAGTGTCAGTTTATTATTTTTGCTTTGATTTTAATTCTTCTTTGTCTTTATCTGACGGGTTCCATACTTTCACCTCAGAATCTTTTGTAATATCTGATCCCGGAAGAACCTGAACGTTGATTCCGTCACTTGCTCCAAGTTTTAAGTATACCTTCTTAAATTTCCCGTCTTTTTGCTTCACCTCTACAAAAGGAACATCTTTTCCCTGTTTCTTTTCATACTGAACCAAAGATTCATCCAGCAGCAATGCATTTTTCTGAGAGCTCAGCACGATTTCGCCATTAGCAGAGAAACCGGCTCTGATATATTCGTTATTAGGATTATTGACATCTCCCTCAACCGGGAATTTAATGGTTCCGGCATTATCTTTTCCTTTTGGAGCAATCATCGTGAGTCTTCCCGGGAAAGTTTTATTCTGTAATGCACCGATTACAATATTCATATCCATTCCTTCTTTTAATTTTCCGGCCTGTGCTTCATCAATTTCTCCTTTAAAAATCAGAGAATTCAAATCTGCTACTGAACAGATCGTTGTACCGGCGTTGAAGTTATTGGCTTCAATTACCTGGCTTCCTACTTTTACAGGAACTTCAAGAACGGTTCCTGAAGCTTTGGAACGGATCTGGGTAGTAGCCAAACCTTGTCCCTGAAGCTCAGGGGTAGCCCCTGTTTTGGCAATCTGTAATCTTTTTTGAGCGGTATTCAGTTGCTGCTGGGCATTTTTAAGAGACTGCTGCTGAGAAAACAACTGCTGTTGAGAATTAAGATACTCCTGCTTGGAAGCGACTCCCTGTTTATACAATTTATCCTGCATATCAAACTGCTTCTGCATATTATTCACATTCAGCTGTGCATTATTGATCTGAAGCTGTGCATTCTGGACTTCCTGCTGCGCAGCGTTTACCTCAGAAATACTAGGAACAATTCTTACCGTAGCAATCAACTGTCCTGCCTCTACCCGATCTCCTTCTTTCACTAAAATTTTATCAATAATCCCTGTAATATTGGGTTTGATTTCAATTTCTTCTTTTGGAGTAATTTTTCCTGTAGCCATTACCTTATCATCCATATTCTGAACGGTAGGCTTACGGATAAGAAAGGCCTCACTCTCTTTAGAGTTAGATTTTACGAGATAGCCAATCCCTGAGAACAATGCCACTGCAAATAAAAGCCCTAACACGATATAAACGGCTTTTTTCCAAGTGAATTTCTTTTTCATATGTATAGTTTATTTTTTTATTTTAAGATTGAAAAATAAAGACGGATCCAGCATACTGATGGCCAGCCCTCTCGTTTTCAAATTATTTTCATTTCAAATTATGCACTACTCTGTTCTTAATGCTTCGATAGGCCGGATCTTCACCGCTCTCTGTGCAGGTATCATTCCGATAATCAATCCCAGAACTACCATTACAGCCATTGCGGCAAATACATTCCCATAATTGACGGTCGGGTTATAGAATGGAAATGCATCCTGGCCTTGTGTGACTGCATTTAAAATCATCAACAAAAAGATCCCGCACATAAATCCCAGCAATCCGGATGATAGGGTAATAACTACGCTTTCCAGCAGAATCTGATTTCTTACTTCAGCCGGTTTTGCTCCCAGGGCTCTTCTGATCCCGATTTCTTTGGTTCTTTCCTTTACGGTAATCAGCAAGATATTGGAGATGGCAATTACCCCGGCAAGAATCGTCAGTGTTCCCACAATAATGGTGAGCAGCTGCATCCCTGTAAGAAAACCGGTCAGTTTTTTAAATTCTTTTCCCAGATTGAAGCTTCCAAAGGCATTGGTATCTTCAGGAGAAACTTTATTCTTAGACTTCAGGACCTGCTTTACATCTTCTTCTACAGCATTCACGTTCGCATTAGGCTTGCTTACAATGGCAAACATGTCGATCTGCTCTCCTGCATTGTACATCTTTGTGTATGTTGAAAGTGGAATAAAAGCGGTACGGTCATTTTCAAAACCACCTCCTTTTTTCACTCTGAAAACACCAATTACATTAAAGAAAATTCCTTTTATATTGATAGATTGGCCGATTGGGTTTTCCTTTTTCTTGGAATCAAAAAAGTTCTTATAGATTTCCTCTCCGATCACTACTACATTTTTATTTCCTGAAACATCGGCATCATTAATATATCGGCCGAAAATAAGTTTCTTTTCGGAGATTTTATTTCCTACCGAATAATCTCCCGTTAGAGAATAGGTGCTGCTTTTCCCATTTTTCGACATGGATTCTCCAGGTGTTCCGGTAAAACTTCCTCTAGCATTTTGCGGAGATATATAATCTATGGCGGTCACTTTTCTTTTCAGCATTTCCATATCAGATAGATTGAGATGAACTTCCCGCCCCTTAGGAAACCCTTCATATGGAATAGAAGTTTTCTGTGCCCACAGGAAAATTGAATTGGTAGCAAACCCGGAAAATAATTTATCAAAACCATTCTCCATCCCTTTTGCGGCACCTAAAAGGCTTACATACAAAAACATCCCCCATCCTACGCCTATCATGGTAAGAAATGTCCGAAGCTTATTATTCCTCAAAGAATAATAAATCTCCTGCCAAGTGTCTTTTTTAAATATGATATTCACCTTTCTGATTTATGAGTTAAATTATAAGTTTTTAAATACCTTTTTGCTTATTTATTCTGTTCTTAACGCTTCTATCGGTTTAATTCTCGAAGCTCTGTATGCCGGCACAAATCCAGCGATCAATCCGGAGAAAATCAAGGCTATAAATGCCATAAAAATCGTACCCCATCCTACACTTGGACTTTTAATAAAAAACGCTTCGAGGCTGTCTCCCAGCAGATTTAAAGTTAAAACACCTACCCCTACTCCTACAAATCCTGAGATTACGGTAATCACCACACTTTCCTGAACAATCAGCGCTACAATTCCTTTTGGTTTTGCACCAATGGCTTTTCGCACCCCAATTTCTTTGGTTCTTTCTTTCACGATATACACCATGATATTACTGATCCCGATAATTCCTGCCAGGAGAGTTCCCAGTCCGATAAATCCTACGATAGCGGTAAGAACTGCCATAAATGTAAAGGTGTCATTCATATTTTTGGCATTGTTCCAGATACGGACTCCGTTCTCATCATCAGGAGAAACATTTTTTCTTGCTTTTAATTTATCTTTCAGCTCATCACCGTATTTGATGGCCTGCTCGGGGGTCAGTTTATCACTATAGGAAATATAAGCCGTGTTTACCGTATCAGAACCCTTTTTCATCTGCTGCAGAGTAGTGATCGGAACCGTAATATGTCTTTCATCCCTGTCTCCTCCATCATCTGAAAATACTCCGATCACCTTAAACATGGTTCCGTTAATATCCAGTTCCTTTCCTATGGGACTTCCGTTTTTGATAAGGTCCCTTTGAACCATTCTTCCGATAACGGCTATATTTTGTTTTCTTTGCAGGTCAAAAGAGTTAATATAGCGGCCATCAATTACTTTTCTGTTTTCGATGACCTGTTCTCCGGGCTCTGCTCCGTGTATCTGGTAAAGTCCGCTTTCTTTCCCGTATTTTACCATTAAATTGACTTCATATCTCGGGCTGGATGCGCCTACTTTTTCCTTATCTGTATTGACCAGGAAATCGTAGTCCCCATTATTCATGGTAACCGTACGGTCAGACTGTAAGCCTTTATAAGCTAATGTGGTTTTCCCTGTATAAATAGTGATCAGATTTTTAGCATCACCTGCAAACCCTTCAGAGAATGCATTTTGTAGCCCTTTTCCAATTCCGAAAAGCACAATGAAAATAAACAATCCCAAGGCCACGGTAAATCCGGAAAGTACTGTCCGGAGTACATTACTGCGGATAGAACTGAATAT
Source organism: Chryseobacterium sp. (assembly GCF_022869225.1). Lineage (NCBI taxonomy): Bacteria > Pseudomonadati > Bacteroidota > Flavobacteriia > Flavobacteriales > Weeksellaceae > Chryseobacterium > Chryseobacterium sp. The sequence continues at coordinate 1,111,209 of NZ_JALIHL010000001.1, forward strand.
CTCCTGCCAACGATCTAGGTCAAACATTTTTATTAGTATTAAAAGATTGAAAATTAAAAGATTACAATCATTAAATTTTCAAATTATCTTAGTTTCAAATTCTCCAATTATTCTCTACAACACGATCTGCTTAATAAACTCATCGCTTTCTATAATCCCGTCCTTCAATATGACATTTCTCTTGGTCTGAGCAGCAACATCAGGTTCGTGGGTAACCACAATGATCGTTTTCCCTTCATTGTTGATATCCTGAAGAAGTTTCATAATATCATGGGTGGTTTTTGAGTCTAACGCTCCGGTAGGCTCATCCGCCAATACAACCTTTGGATTGGTAATCAGAGCTCTTGCAATGGCAACCCTCTGTTTCTGTCCTCCTGAAAGTTCATTAGGAAGGTGATTGGCCCATTGTGTAAGCCCTACTTTTTCCAGGTATTCCAATGCCTGCTGGTTCCGCTCTTTTCTGGGTACATTCTGATAGTATAAAGGAAGCGCTACATTTTCCAAAGCGGTTTTATAACTGATCAGATTAAAAGACTGGAAAATAAATCCCAAAAACTTACTTCTGTATTCTGCGGCCTTTACCTCAGATAAATGTTCAATCGGAACCCCATCCAATTCATAGGTTCCCGAATCTTTTTCGTCCAGAATACCAATAATATTAAGAAGTGTAGATTTTCCGGAACCGGAACTTCCCATGATAGAAACAAACTCACCCTCTGAAATATTCAGATTGATGCCCTTAAGAACATGAAGCTTGCTTTTTCCTGTATCGTATGACTTATGTAAATCCTGAATTACTAACATTAAGTGATCTCTGTTTTATACCCAATAAGTAGATGATATTTTCAAATTGTTACAAGAATGAAAATTTATTCAAACTTTTTTTTGTTTAATAATATAATCCTTTATTTATAATACTTTACAACAAAGTGTTTAGTTGTAAGTCTGCTTTTCGTACTATTTCTCCCCAATATTGCCTTCTAGCCTATTATCCGTGCTGGTTTCATGTAAATGTGGAAAACTTTTACAGCTAAAAGTCAGTCAATTAGTATTTACCTCTTTCAAAATCAGTTCTTTTTTTCGAACTTTGTAGTTAGATTTTGGTCAGAGACACAAACTTATCATGTGAATAACTTTCATTCGCAACCGCCAGATAAACAAAAAGTTATATATTTTCTGAACGTTATCCACAGAGATCTGAATTATTTTAATTATAAAGATATTTAATATGGGAATTTTTGATAAAAGAGTAAGCTATAAGCCATTTGAATACCCTGAGGTCCTTCAATATGTAGAGGCCATCAACAAATCATTCTGGGTACATTCGGAAGTGGACTTTACTGCAGATGTTCAGGATTTTCATTCGCAGTTGGAACCACATGAAAAGCACGCTGTGAAAAATGCGCTGTTAGCCATTGCACAGATCGAGGTGTCTGTAAAGACATTCTGGGGGAATTTATACAACCACCTTCCAAAGCCGGAATTCAATGGATTAGGATCTACTTTTGCAGAGTGCGAATTCCGCCATTCTGAAGCATATTCCCGTTTGTTAGAGGTATTAGGGTATAACGATGAATTCCTTAACGTTATCGAAATTCCTGCTGTAAAAGGGAGGATTGAATTTCTTGGAAATGCTTTAAAACATGCGAATTCCGCTACTCCTAAAGAGTATGTTTCAGCATTGTTATTATTCAGTATTCTTGTAGAAAACGTTTCTCTTTTCTCTCAGTTTGCCATCATCCTTTCTTTCACAAGGTTTAAAGGATTCATGAAAAATGTTTCGAATATCATTGCATGGACTTCCGTAGATGAGCAGATTCACGCTAATGCAGGGATTTATCTGATCAACAAAATCCGTGAAGAACAGCCGGATCTGTTAACAGACAGTGATATTGAAGATATCTACACCCTTGTAGACGAATCGATCGCAAGAGAAGGCGATATCCTGAGCTGGATCTTTGAATTGGGTGAGATCGACAACGTTTCGAAAGAAGATTTGCTCAACTTCATGAAGTATCGTGTAGATGACAGTTTGAAGAAAATCAACATGAAAACAAGATACAACATCACTCCTGAGCAATACAGACCTATGGTATGGTTCGAGGAAGAAGTTTTCGCCAATTCATTGGATGATTTCTTCGCGAAAAGACCTGTAGACTACACGAAACACGATAAGAGTATTACGGCAAACGATTTATTCTAAGAGCGAAAGCGCGAGCGAAGCGAGCGCCAAAGCCAATCATATTAGGATCATATCATTCCGGTATATTAAACCGAATAAGCCAATATCAACAAACACAAATATAAAAGATGATTAATGTAATCGTAAGCTACACTGTAAACCCTGAATTTGTTCTTACAAACAAAGCTAATATCCAAAAGTTTCTGGAAGATTTTAAGAATTTAGATGCTTCCATGTTTGAATACAAAGTTTTTGTAAAGGAAGACGGTGTTACTTTTGTACATTATTCAAACTACATTAATGAAGAAGTTCAGCATGAAGTTTTGAATGTTCCGTCTTTTAAAGAATTTCAGCAATTAAGAGATGAAAGTGGACTAAACGGTTCCCACAAAGTAGAATTTTTACAATCAATACTATAAAAAAAAACAAAATTCCGGAGTGAGAGCATCACGCCGGAATTCGAAAATATAAGATCTATGGAAGAGCAAAATTCAAATATATGGTGGCTCAACGAAGAGTCTGAGCAGATGTTGAACAGAGGATACCTGTTGAAAGGTGAAACAGTAGACGGAGCTATTGACAGAATCACCACTGCTGCTGCAAAAAGGTTATACAAACCTGAACTTCAGGCGGCTTTTAAGGAAATGATCACAAAAGGATGGATCAGCTTCTCATCTCCTGTATGGGCGAATATGGGAACGCAAAGAGGACTTCCTATTTCATGTTTCAACGTTCACATCCCGGACAGCATTGAGGGAATCACTCATAAAATGGGTGAGGTGATCATGCAGACAAAAATCGGTGGAGGTACTTCGGGATACTTCGGGGAATTGAGAAACAGAGGAACGGCTGTAACGGACAATGGTAAATCTTCAGGAGCGGTTTCGTTCATGAAGTTATTTGATACGGCAATGGACGTAGTTTCTCAGGGAGGAGTAAGAAGAGGGGCTTTTGCTGCTTATTTAGATATTGACCACGGAGATATTGAAGAATTTTTAGCGATTAAAGATATCGGCAGCCCAATTCAAAACCTGTTCACCGGAGTATGTGTTCCGGATTACTGGATGCAGGATATGATTGACGGTGATATGGAAAAACGTAAAGTTTGGGCAAGGGTTTTAGAAAGCCGCCAGCAGAAAGGACTTCCCTATATTTTCTTTACGGATAACGTTAACAGAAACAAACCGCAGGTGTATAAGGATCTGGGAATGGCAGTCAATGCAAGTAACCTGTGCTCGGAGATTATGCTTCCTTCTACAAGAGAGGAGTCTTTCATCTGCTGTCTGTCTTCAATGAACCTTGAACTATATGACGAGTGGAAAGATACGGATGCTGTAAAATTAGCAATCTACTTCCTGGATGCTGTGTTATCAGAGTTTATCGATAAAACTGAAGGCAACTATTACCTGCAGGGAGCAAGAAACTTTGCAATGCGCCACAGAGCCCTTGGATTAGGGGTTTTAGGATACCATTCTTATTTACAGAAAAATATGATTCCGTTTGAAAGTTTTGAGGCGACACAGTTCAATGCAAGAGCTTTCAGACATATCAAAGAACAGGCTGAACAGGCTTCAAGGGAGCTTGCCAATATATACGGAGAACCGGAAGTATTAAAAGGATACGGATTAAGAAATACCACAACCATGGCTATTGCTCCTACCACTTCAAGTTCTGCAATTTTAGGACAAACGTCTCCTGGAATTGAGCCATTTGCTTCCAACTATTATAAAGCTGGTCTTGCTAAAGGAAACTTTATGCGTAAGAACAAGTATTTAGCAAAATTATTAGAGGAAAAAGGGTTGGATAATGAGGAAACATGGAGAACAATCATGCTGAACCACGGTTCTGTGCAACACCTGAATGAACTTACTGCGGAAGAAAAAGCAGTATTTAAAACATTCAAGGAAATCTCTCCTATGGAGATTATTTCTCAGGCAGCACAAAGACAGCAGTATATCGACCAGGCACAATCCCTGAATCTTCAGATTCCTTCTACAATGCCTGTAAAAGATGTAAACTACCTGTACATCGAGGCATGGAAAAAAGGAGTAAAAACACTTTACTACCAAAGAAGTTCTTCTGTATCAAAAGAGATGATGGTGAACTTTGTATCATGTTCAAGCTGCGAAGCATAGACCCAAATAATAAATACACCATATCAACGAAAGCACGCCTTTTGGCGTGCTTTTATTATTTACAGCTCACTTCCCAACGATTCTTTCCGATATAAACAGTTGATCATCTCCAGTCTCTACATTTACAAAAAAGACCCGGAAAGAAAATCCGGGCCCATTGAAAAAGTTGTAAAGTAAAATAAAAACTGATCACTAAAAATTGTATCTAACCCCAAGCTGCGCCTGAAATCTTGATGCAAACTGATCAATTGTGTACGGTAATCCCGGTGTTTTAAAGTTATAAGTAGGATCTCCTGCTGAAGGCTGTCCTGCAGCAACATTGCCAACTTTTGTAAGTCCGACACTTGCCGTGGAATTGAAGGTATTCGGGACAAAATAAACTTTTCCCCAATCCTTATTCAGCAAATTGGTGAAATTGATTATGCTTAAAGAAATCTGGATATTATTCTTCGATTTCTCACTAAGCCTGATTTCATCCATAATTCTGATATCTGCCTGTACATTCCAAGGGGTAAAGTCGCCATTTCTTTCTGTAAACTTCCCTCTTCTTGATTTCAGGTAGTCATTATTGTTGACAAAATTTTCATAATCTGCGACCTGTTGCTGAGCAGATACCAGGACATTTCCACCTGCATCTTTAATAGGTACAATATATTTAGCCGCTTCAGCTGCATCTTTAAAGACATAGGCCAATCCCGCGGCCTGCCCCGTATTCGCAATCGTACTGTTCACAAATCCCCATGAGAAAGGGTTTCCTGACTGTGCGTTGAAATACACATTTGTATATAACCTGTTCGAATTAGAGATGCTAAACATATATCCTAAGTTTGCCACTACCCTGTTTTTGATTGCAAAATTGGAGGTTGTCAGCTTAGGATCGTTGGGAGTCAGGGATTGGTTCATCTGCCAGTTACTTTCCATAGAGTTTCTGATCCCGTTGGTAATATCCTTTGCATCACCATAGGTATAGGCCACAAAGAAGTTAAATCCAAAATCATATGACTTTGAGAGCTGTGCGGTCAGGTTATAACGGTATCCTTCCTTGGTATTGGAAAGAAGATAGGCATTGGAGAAATTGCTATTGATATTAGTAGTATAGACCGGCATTTCATGATTGATATCATAGCTGTAATAAGTAACATTATCCGTCTTATTGACCTGCTGGAATTTCAAATCATACAGAACCTTCGTATAAATACCCTCTAAGGTAAGTTTATAGCCTTTTAAAGTATAATCAAAAGCTAAAGAACTTCTCCATACCCTTGGCATTTTAAAATTGTTGTCAACAAGGTCTACCTGTACCTTGGAAGAATTCTGCCATTTCGGGAAATTTGAACCTACCAGCGGATCGCCATTGGCCGCAAGTTGACCCGCTGTCGGAGCATTATAATCATAACTTCCAAAGCCTACCCCGTCATTATAATATGCATACCCTAACCAGGCAAATGGAATCCGCCCTACAAAGATACCAGACCCTCCTCTTAATACCATAGACCTGTCTTCAGTGACATCAATGGTAAATCCTAATCTTGGAGATAAGGTCGGCTTATTTAAATAAGTATTGGTAAGCTGGTTCAAAGGAGTATAGGTATAGGTCTTCCCGTAATTCGGGTCTTGAGGTGAATTGGTTACTAACGGGCTCAATTGTGGTTTGTCAGGTAAATCCGTATAATCAACTCTGACTCCCGGAGATAATCTTACCCTTCCCCAGTTGATTTCATCCTGGAAATACAATGAAAGAAGGTTCACTTTATATTGGGCATAAGGATTATCAAAAAGAGTTTGTCTGCTGTCTCCGTTGAAAGGATAGGTACCTCTTATCCTTGCCGGATTGGAATTATAAAAGTCATCAAGACTTTTGTATGAAATCCTTCCATTTAAGGCATTTACAAAACCGTAATTAATATTATACAGTTCATTGTGGGTTCCTAATAAGAAAGTATGGTTTCCAGTTTTATAGGTAAGGTTATCCGTAATTTCAAAAGTTTTCTGCTTCATATTAAAAACAGTGGCCTCCCTGTCGTTCCCTAGCAAGATCGTTCCCCCCGTTATACGCAATTTCAACCTGCGGAAACATTGGATTTCCTGAAGTAGGATCCCTGTAATCATGAATAGATGAGTATCCCAATACTAAATTATTATTCCATTTATCATTAAAACGGCTTTTCAATTCAAGGGTTGTGGTAGAAGCGGCGTTCTTCTGAACGAAATCCATACTGGAGAATCGGAAATTGGCACCATCTCTCTCAAGATTGGAAGCCTGTGAAAACACCGTATTGTTTTTAATGGATAAAGTATGTTTATCGTTGATCTTCCAGTCTAACTTATTAAAAAGCTTGGAACTTTCCGAGAAGTTATTATACTGATTAGAGCTTCCTACATTAAAACCATATTTATTTCTTACGAAATCTGAAATCTGTCGGGCTACTCCTTCACTAACCAATGCATTGGGGTCACCGGCATTATAGAAAACAGGATCTGTCCTTTTGGTATATTCTAAATTGGTAAATAAAAACACTTTGTCCCTTACCACCGGCAATCCTACTCTTCCTCCATAAATGAAATCCGAGAAATCCTTCGGCATTTTGGAGTTGTCACCAACCCTGTTATTACCGGTAATGGTGGCATTTCTCCCATACACATACATCGATCCTGTGACAGCATTACTTCCGCTGCGGGTGACAGCATTGATACTTCCTCCAAGAAAATTCCCCAGCTTTACATCATAAGGAGCAATATAGACCTGCACGTCCTGAATGGCATCCAAACTGATAGAATTGGAACGCGTACTGCTTCCCGGCATTCCGGATGTACCGGTCTGCCCTCCCAAAGACGGGCTGAAGCCAATTGCATCATTATTGATTGATCCGTCAATCGTAACATTATTATAACGGAAATTAGTCCCGTTAAAAGAATTGTTGGCACTTTGGGGAACCAATTTAGTGACATCCTGAATTCCCCTGTTAATATTAGGCAATCCCGAAATCTGTGCCTGGCTGATCCCTACGCCATTTTTCACACTGGTCTTCTTAGAGGTAATCTTTACCTCATCAATTGTTTTTTCTTTGCTTCCGACGTCTACTACAGGTAAATCATTATTTCCTAAAGAAAGCTGCACATTAGGATTTTCATAAATAACCTGGGAGCCATCTGATATTTCGATCTTATAGGGACCTCCCGGCTGAAGGTTATCCAGGCTGAACTGCCCTTTGCTATTGCTTTTGGTTTCAAAGGCAGTGTTGGTAGGGAGATGTACTATCTTTACTGTAACTTCGGAAGAAATCCCTTTTAATCTTCCAAAAACTTTAGAACTGGTTTCCTGTGAGAATGCAAATCCAAAAGACAGTAAAGCAAAAGCACAGATAATTTTTTTCTTCATATTTTTATTGCTACGAAATCGGGAGTAAAATTAGAAGTCATAAAGAGGAAGTATGGTAACATACAATTAACATTACGTAACACAAAGTTTAACATTTCCTTAAAAAAAACTTAATATCAATACCCAATCTTCATCATTAATTTCTCGCTCTTCTATGGAAATCACTGAAAAAATGCTTAATTTTAAAAAATTAAAATCGCTTAATATGAAATTCGGACAAGTAGAAGACCCTTCAACCATAGATTTTACACTTCCTAAAGATCATCCTAAGACTAAAGAAATACTAGCTCTTAATAAAAACGGACTGGAGAATATCTCTATCGGATGTGCAAAATGGAATAAAACCGACCTTAAAGGTTTTTATCCTAAAGGAACCAAGGACGAACTGACATATTATGCCACTCAGTTTAATTCTATTGAGCTGAATGCCACTTTTTACGGAATGCCCACTCCTGATCAGGTAAAGACATGGAAAGAGAAGACTCCTGAAAACTTCAAATTCTTTCCTAAAATCACCAATACGGTTTCCCATTTCAGAAGACTTATTGATGTAACGGATCCGGTGACCCACTTTGCCTCTGCGGTCATCAATTTTGATGAAAAATTAGGAATGGCTTTTCTTCAGCTTCACGATAATTTTAAGCCAAAAGACTACGACAGACTTGAAAAATTTGTAAAAGAATGGCCTAAAGAAGTACCGCTGGCTATTGAACTCCGAAATACGGAATGGTTTACCAATGACGAAATTCTGAATACGACCTGTGAGCTTTTTGAAGCCCATAACATCACCAATATTATCGTAGATACTGCGGGAAGAAGAGATATGCTTCACATGAGACTTACGACCCCCAATGCCTTCATCCGTTACGTAGGGGCCAATGCCGAAAGTGATTATGAAAGGTTAGATGACTGGCTGAAACATCTAACAAAATGGAAAAAAGAGGGCTTACAAAATCTTTATTTTTTTGTACACCAAAATATTGAAAAAGCCTCTCCGTTACTGTCCGCGTATTTTATCAAAAAATTAAACGAAGAATGGAAGACCGATCTCCATATTCCGCAAATGGCAACCGAAAGTACTGGTACACTATTTTAATCAAAACAGATTCCCGCAGCTTCATTTTGACATAATAATCTGTTCATTTATAAAAACTTAAATAGACTAATTTTAAATTTCCCCTTCAAAAATAAATATAAGGGGAAAAACCTTTTCATATCATAAAATTTTATACATTAGTGCAAAATATTTCACACAACAGTGTATACTTAAAAACAAAACATGGAAAAGGAAATTTGTAAAATTAGTATCTCCACCAATTCGCTCAACGATGACTATATCTTTTATGACAACGGAACGATAAAAAGAATCTATGACAACCACAGTCTGAGTTCAGATGTTACTGAATGGCTGGAGCCCGGGCAAATCAGTAAACAAAGCAAAGATAAGTTAATAAAAAACTGCCCGGAAGAGCTTAAAGAAAAGATCATGCACTTCCTGGATTATCCTTAACGGAGGATCAGCAATGAGTAATAATTTGATCTTAATTACTCATTGCTTACCACTCTTATTTACTTTTCTGAGGAGCAATACAAGATTGAGAAATAAAAGCAGAAAATCCAGGGAGATCCAGATCCCCAGTTTTGCATTTTCATAGTTATAAGCATCAACCTGCTTTTTGGCAGCATCAGAAAGCTTTACACTTTGATTGATATAATTTTGTACTTCTACAATCTGATCAATATTTTTATTAGGAACAGAATGCTGGGAAAAATACACCAGATTCTTTTTACCCAGATACCCTACAATCCAATATTCGTCAGAGCGATCCATTTTCAGATATTCTATCCTGTAGTATTCCGGGCGTATTTTTCCGATATGCTTGGGTTCCAGTGTTGTGCTGGCTTCCTCTTTATTCACTTTGATCAGATAAAAATCCAGTGTTTGCGGAAGTTTATTCACGACCTGCAAGCCTACGGAGTTATCGACAAAGGAGACTGCACTTTTTTGAATAAACCAATAAGCAAAAGTTGAAATAGAGAAGACAACAGTGAGTACACGGAACAATTTCGCCCATTTTGCCATCCTTCCTGATTTTACTTTATATAAAACCAAAGAAAGCACACAAGCCCAAAAGATAACAAAAATGAAAAATACCATACTGCAAAGATACTGATTTCAGATTTTTCAGGAGAATCTTAGTCTACGTTCCATTCTTTATAGAACTGATCGAGAAAGTTCAGCATATAATCATGCCTCTCCTGAGCCATTTTCTTACCGCTTTCTGTATTCATTAAATCTTTCAAAAGCAGTAATTTCTCATAAAAATGATTGATTGTAGTACCATTTGATTTTTTATACTCCTCCTTAGACATAGTAAGATTCGGCTTAATTTCAGGATCATACATCAGGTTATTTTTGAATCCCCCGAAATTGAATGTTCTTGCAATACCGATAGCCCCAATGGCATCAATACGGTCAGCATCCTGCACAATTTTAAGTTCTATCGATGGATTCTGAAGGCCATTGCCTCTGTTTTTAAACGATATATTTTCAATAACAAAGAGAACCTTATCAATAATCTCATGGGAAACATTTTGCTTTTCTAGAAATTCCTTAGAAATTTTCGGCGCTATAGTTTCATCTCCGTTATGAAATTTGGGATCAGCAATATCATGAAGAAGGGCAGACAGTTCTACAACCTCTTTATTGCAGTCTTCCGTTTCTGCTATTTTACCGGCCAGCTTCCATACCCTTTCAATATGATACCAATCGTGGCCTGCCTCTGCTCCTTTCAGTTTCTCTTTTACAAATTCTACGGTGTTTTCAATTGTACTTTTCATTGATCTTTCAGTTCATTTAAAATAATATCCCAGAGTTTTTTATTATAATTTCTAAAAAAATTAACATGTCCTATTTCATTTTTCTCGGATTCGGAAGCTTTTACAAGTCTGTAGGTGGGGATAAGGTTAGGATAGGTATCATTCAATAGACTTAATACTCCTTTCTCAGTCAGCCATACATCATCTTCAGCCCGGATTACAAATACATTCTGTTTTAAATTTTTAGAATAATCATCCACTTTTTCCAGCAGTCTGTTGGTTGATTTTCTGTTTAAAATTAAGGTTCTCCAGTCATATGCACAATTTTTTGGAAGACTTTCTCCAAGTCCAAACCAATTTGCAGGGAAATAGCCTAACAGAGAGGTTGTTAATGGCTGAACAATTCCAAAGCCCAGATAAGCCTCCACTTTTGTTCTCAGCTTTAAATGGCCTACAAAAGCATTTTGAGTTCCTACAAAAATAAGCTCTTCAAATATTTCAGAATCCCTGTTCATTCCTAGAATGAGAGCTCCTACGGAATGCCCCAGACAATACTTCCTGTAGCCGGAAAACTTTACTTTTATATAACGGGTAAGTTCTTTATAATCCTTCGAGCCCCATAACCTCATAGAGCCGCTAAATCCCCTCATATTTTTAGGTTTAGATAGCCCAATTCCCCTATAGTCATAGGTAATAACTGTAAATCCCTGTTCAGAAAAATATTGGGCAAATGAGAAATATACTTGCTGCTTTACCCCTGTTGCAGAATTGATAAGCAATAATTTGCCATTGCTTTTTTCAGGTTTGAAAAGATGAGCTGTTAAAGAGACATAGTCTTCTGTGGTAAGTATTAGTTTTTCCATAGTATAAAAGAAAAAATCCACTATAAAAGTGGACATTTTCAATATATTTTTATAGTAAGTTTTGAACTTTTGATATGCCTCAAATAATTTTAGGAGAAGAAATCCGTCATTCTGGGCAGCCCTGTCTGCGAACCTTTTCCTCCGGACACTCTTGAGGAAACTTCATTTCCAAACTTCACACAGTCTTCAATAGAATTTCCATGGCAAAGGGCAATGGCAAATCCTGAAGTAAAAGCGTCCCCCATTCCCATTTTATAAACAGTAGTGTCTTTATCATTTCTGTAGTACTTCATTTCAGTACCGTCAAAATAGATCGTGGAATTGGTATCATCTCTTACAAAAACTTTGTTGAAGTACTTTTTAAGAACTTCTTCCCGCTGTTCTTCACCGAAAATAATATACAACTCGCTGCTCTTCGCTACAATAAAGTCAACATTTTCAATGATGGCATCGTTGATTCTCATAGCAGGAGAGGCATATAATCCCACTTTTTTGCCATATTTTTTGGCTTTTTTAACGGTATATTCCACAACATCCATGGAAACTTCAAGCTGTACCAAAATAAGATCAGCAGTGCTAAAGTACCGGTCTGCCTCGTCTATATGCTCTTTATTTAAATATTTATTGGCGGCAGGTACTACTACAATAGCAGCATTTCCTTCACAAGTTGTCACATAAGCTGTTCCGGTAGATTCTTTATCCGTTTCATGTACAAAACCTACATTCACATTCTCGCCCACAAGATTTCTCATAATCTGCTGTCCAAGCGGGTCCATTCCTACACAACCTATGAAATAAACACTTGCTCCAAGCCTTGCTGTACCCACTGCCTGATTGGCTCCCTTACCTCCGAAATAGCTATCTGAGTTGACAGCCAAAACGGTATCGTTCGGTAAAGGAAGTTTTTCGGTTTCTAAAACCAAATCAATTGATGAACTGCCTACAACAATAATTCTGGGTTGTTCTGAGGAGAATTTCATTGTGATTTATGTTAGTTTTAAGATTTATATTGAATGAAAATCGTTGAACCAAAAATAACTAATTTTAATTAACTTATTTCAATAAATTCAGTAATTATCTTTACCGGTTGCTGATCTCCATCATAGCCTATATAACTGGCATAAAAGCCTTCTCCATATCCTGTTTCAAAAGCAAATATAGTTCCGGGATGTTCATCTGCCGGCTTTAAAAAGGCATATTGGTCTATCGCTCCGTTTTCATCAAAGAAATGTTCATGGAAAAACTCTTCATAAATTCCCATAAAATCTACTCCTTTGCTATGATATAACTTTTGCTCCAGTGCATTAAGGTTATTTTGGGTATCCACATCCATCAGGCAGCCCATTCCGCTTTCTACAGGATATCCGAAAACTTCCTCTTCGGCAAGATCCTTAATATTTTGGCCGGCTGTAGTGGCTAGTTTCCAATCTTTGATTTCAGACTTACTGAAAATAATTTCGGCATACGCTACACAGTTACTTTCTCTTTCTTTATGTAGCATTACCTGGAAATCTCCTTTGGGGAATTCCGTAGAAAAAGGAAGCATATCATTAGTGATCAAAGGATCACAGGCCACCAGTTTCCCACTGGAAAGATAAATTTTCCCAACTTCAAAACTTTCTAACAACGGGCTTTCTACAAAGTCCTTTGAAAATAGCTTCTGTATGTTTTCTATATGTGTCATTGAATAGTAATATTTATTTTAGTGCCGGTACAGATGAAAATATCTGCGGACAAGTGCTCATAAAACCTTTGAGATTTCTTTTTTCACAATTATCAGAATAACTTCGATTTTGACAGATTGCCCATCCTTTCACCGGCTTCTCAAGTATGATTGCCTGATTTATATCATTAAATACATAAAAGAAGACTAGTTCAACCGGTCTTCTTTTATGGGCATAACTTTCAGGAAATTTTGTCCGACTGATATTGAGATCATCTGATCTCAATATCAGTCGGAACTCCTGTATAATAGGAATTATCAGAACATTTTAAAATATATACGAAATATTGTTTCATCCTATTTTAAAACGGCTTTGGCTCTGTTCAGCCCGACATCCCTATCAATGATTCTTTAGCTTATTTGAATCAATTATAAACTTTTAAGCTTCTCTTCCAAAATGGCAATTTTGTCAAGAGCATCTTTTTGTTTCTTACGTTCCACCTCTACCACTTCCGGTTTAGCATTGGCAACAAACTTTTCGTTAGAAAGTTTCTTTTCCACTGAAACCAAGAATCCTTTTAAGTATTTTAATTCTTCTTCAGTTTTAGCTTTTTCTTCCCCTAAATCTAAATTTTCACTTAAAGGAATAGAAACTTCAGTTGCCCCTACCAGGAAGGTAAAGCTTGGTTTGTCTGTTTTTTGTCCAAAATGGATCTCAGAAATATTGGCTAATTTTCTTACCACTGCTTCATTGGCAAATTCAGATGCATTGGTATATATTTCTACAGCCTCTCTTGGGGAGATCCCTTTGGTCTGGCGGTAATTTCTAACTCCGGAAATCAAGTCTTTTGAAGTCTCAAAGTTTTTAATTACATCTTCATTAAAGCTGTCCGCTTCTTTCTGCTGAGCAATAACAAGCGCGTCTTCACTATTTCTTTCAGAAATCAGCTGCCAGATTTCTTCCGATTGGAAAGGCATGAACGGGTGAAGTAACTTCATCAATTCCTCAAAGAAAAGAATGGTTCTGTTATACACTTCCTTTGAAATCCCTTCTCCATAATTCGGTTTAATTGCTTCAAGATACCATCCGCAAAAATCATCCCAAATTAATTTATAGATCAAATGCAGCGCATCCGAAATTCTGAATTTATCAAACTGATCGTTAATCTCAACAATCGTTTTGTTTAATTTATTTTCAAACCATTCGATAGCCTGGGTATCTGTAGCAATTGCCGGTTTATCTTCATGATTCCATCCCTGGATCAAACGGAAGGCACTCCAAATTTTCGTCATAAAGTTTCTTCCCTGAAGCATTAAATCTTCATCGAAAAGAAGATCATTTCCTGCAGCAGAGCTCAACAGAATTCCTACACGAACACCATCTGCACCATATTTATCCATTAATTCAAGCGGGTCAGGAGAATTTCCCAAAGATTTTGACATCTTTCTTCTTTGCTTATCTCTTACAATTCCTGTAAAGTAAACATTCTTGAACGGAACTTCTTTTCTATATTCCAGTCCTGCCATGATCATTCTTGCTACCCAGAAGAAAATAATATCCGGCCCCGTCACCAGATCAGACGTCGGATAATAATATTGGATATCCTTATTTTCTGGATCAAGCAATCCATCAAATACAGATATTGGCCATAACCATGATGAAAACCATGTATCCAATGCATCATCATCCTGTCTCAGGTTTTCTGCAGTGAACTCCTGGTTTCCAGTCTTTTGTTTAGCCAGCTCTACAGCCTCTTCTTTAGTTTCGGCAACCACAAAATCCTCATCTCCGGCACCATAATAATAAGCAGGAATCTGCTGTCCCCACCAAAGCTGGCGAGAGATGTTCCAGTCACGGATGTTTTCCATCCAGTGTTTATAAGTATTTTTAAACTTCTCAGGGTAGAACTTCACCTCATCATCCATTACTAAATCCAATGCAGGTTTAGCAATTTCAGACATTTTCAGGAACCACTGTACCGAAACTTTAGGTTCAATCACGGCTCCTGTTCTTTCAGAGGTTCCTACTTTATTTACATAATCTTCAGCTTTCAGCAAAAGATCTTTCTCTTCCAGCTCTTTAGCGATCTGCTTTCTTACTTCAAATCTATTTTTCCCGGCATAATGTAAACCATGCTCGTTAAGGTTTCCATCATCATCCAGGGCATCAATCATTTTCAGCTGATGCTTCTGCCCGATCTCATAGTCATTGATATCATGTGCAGGCGTAATTTTCAGTGCTCCTGTACCGAATTCAATATCTACATATTCATCCTCAATGATCGGAATCACTCTGTCTACGATCGGAACGATTACGTTTTTACCTTTCAAATGGGCATACCGCTCATCATTAGGATTGATACATACGGCAGTATCCCCGAAAATAGTTTCCGGACGTGTGGTAGCTACCGAAAGGAATTCTTCGGAACCTTCAATTTTATATTTAAGGAAATACAGTTTTCCGTTCTGCTCTTTGAATATTACCTCTTCATCTGAAATATTGGTCTTTGCTTCAGGATCCCAGTTGACCATTCTATACCCTCTGTAGATTAATCCTTTATTATAAAGATCTACAAAACTTTTGATGACCTGCTGTGAAAGTCGATCTTCCATGGTGAAACGGGTTCTGTCCCAGTCACAAGAACATCCTAATTTTTTAAGCTGCTCAAGGATTGTCCCGCCATATTTATTAGTCCATTCCCAGGCATGTTCCAGGAATTGTTCACGGGTGATATCTGACTTACTGACTCCTTCAGACTTCAATTTGGCAACAACTTTAGCTTCAGTAGCAATTGAAGCGTGATCTGTTCCCGGAATCCAGCAGGCATTAAAGCCACGCATTCTTGCACGGCGGACCAAAACATCTTGAATGGTATTGTTCAACATATGTCCCATGTGTAATATCCCCGTAACATTTGGCGGAGGTATTACCACAGTATAGGGTGGTTTGTCATTAGGCTCTGAGTGGAAATATTTGTTTTCCAACCAGTAATTGTACCATTTTTGTTCTGTTTCCTGTGGATTGTACTTTTCTGAAATCTGCATAAATTCTATTTCTTTGGCTTGCAATTTGCAAAAATAGTCTAAAGAAAAAAATTTTTAAGCATGAATTAAAATAATTTTTAACTTTGTTTCACAAAATTTATCTAACAAACATATTAACATTCAAGAATATGAAGAAATTAATCGCAGGAATTGCATTATTCGGAACATTTGCTCTAGCATCTGCACAAACGATCACGTTTGATAAAACTACTTTTGACTATGGCACTATCAAGCCTAATGCTGACGGTACGAGATTCTTTACAGTAACGAACACAGGTGACAAACCTTTGATCATTTCAAATGTAAAACCTTCTTGTGGATGTACCACTCCGGAATTTAGCCAAGATCCGATCATGCCTGGAAAATCTGCTAAGATCAAAGTTGGATACAACACAGCTCTTAACGGAGGGTTCAACAAAATGATCGAAGTTTTCTCTAATGACCCTGCCAACAGTAGAAGTGTAATCTACATCAAAGGTAATGTAGACGCTAATGCTCCTGAGCCAAAAGTATTGACTCCTGCTGAGCAGAAAGAAGCTGCAAAAGCTGAGAAAAAAGCTGCTAAACTAGCTAAAAAAGCTGCTGCAAAGTAAGCTCTACTCAAAAAAATAAAAAAACCGTCTCCATGGAGACTTGTGTGTGTGTGTGTGTGTGTGTGTGTGTGTGTGTGTGTGTGTGTGTGTGTGTGTGTGTGTGTGTGTGTGTGTGTGTGTGTGTGTGTGTGTGTGTGTGTGTGTGTGTGTGTGTGTGGTTTTTTATTACATTTATAATAAAGAGGGATCACAGATGCATCAGATTTTGAATGTAAGATATTGAAATCTGCATATCGTTGACTGAAGCCGGATAAATCGGATCTATGTATGAAATCAGACTAAGGCACAGCCCTATTGAATTTTACTAAAACATCTTTAATCTTTAATCTTTAATCTTTAATCTTTAATCTTTAATCTTTAATCTTTAATCTTTAATCTTTAATCTTTAATCTTTAATCTTTAATCTTTAATCTTTAATCTTTAATCTTTAATCTTTAATCTTTAATCTTTAATCTTTAATCTTAAAAAACATATGGACACCAATTTCTCAGATGACTTTCAGGTTAACGGAAAATTTTCAATAAAAAAAACAGCAACAACCTATAAAGGAAAGCTTACAAAGGAAGAAGGAGAGCAAATGCTCATCAATGAAAAAGAAAAGCTTCGCGAACTGCAGGAAAAGCTCTACGCAGACGGAAGCCAATCTCTTCTGGTGGTACTACAGGCCATGGATGCTGCTGGAAAAGACAGTATGATAGAGCATGTCTTCGGAGGAGTCAACCCACAGGGATGTAACGTGAACAGTTTTAAAACACCAAGTTCCAAAGAGTATTCCCATGATTTTTTATGGAGACATTATTTAGCTTTACCTCAGAAAGGAATGATCGGGATCTTCAACCGTTCCCATTATGAAAGTGTTTTAGTCTGTAAAGTTCATCCAGAATACAATCTCAGTGAAAAAACCTGGTCTTCGGTAAAAGACTTTGACAGCAAGTTCTGGGAAAACCGGTATGAAAGCATCCGAAATTTTGAAAAACACCTTGCACAAAACGGGACCACTGTTATCAAGATCTTTCTGAACGTATCTAAAGACGAACAAAAGAAAAGGCTATTGGACAGAATCAGCGAGCAGGAAAAAAACTGGAAATTCTCTGCCGGAGACCTTCCGGAAAGAGCTTTATTTGATCAGTATATGGAAGCTTATGAGACGGCCATCAACGAAACGTCAAAAGATTATGCTCCCTGGTATGTGCTTCCTGCTGACAGTAAGTGGTTTGCAAGGGTTGCAGCGGTACAGATTATTATCGATACTCTTGAAAAAATGAATCTTAAATATCCTACTCTTTCGGAAAAAGAAAAACAGGAGCTTATTGATGCCAAGAGCAGTCTTGAAAATGAATAATAAAAAAATCCTCAATACGTTAAATTGAGGATTTTTTTATTTCTGCATTGTAAAAAGAAAAATCACGAGAAAATCTGTAAGCCGGATTTTGTACTTCCGAAGAAGCGCCTGTTATTTATCTACGTCCTGCATTGCTGCATGACTTGAGCTGATTACCCCTCGGTTTTCAGGACGAGCCGCCCCTATTTCCATTACTGAAAAGAACCGATATACTTACCATTGCACCGCAAAGAGTTTACCTGGTTTCACTACAGCCGAACTGTACTTGCTTTCTGTTGCACTTGTCCTACCCTCACGGGTGACGGATGTTATCCGCTTTGCTGCTCTTTGGTGTCCGGACTTTCCTACCCCTGTCAAAACAGGAATCAACAGGCCGATTTTCTCGCGATGGCAAAGATACATAAATTTCGGGAAGGTAAACCGCGAAGAGGCAAAGAAAGCAGCGAAGGGAAAGGGCAAATTTGCAAATAGGTGAACAGCCCATTTTTTGTTTTTAATATCTTTTTTAAATCAGAGAGCGTTTTTTTATAAACCTTGAATTTGCATACAAAGAATGCTGGTATAGAAGCTCATTGTTTATTGGCTTTCTTAGTTTTTTCGCTCTTATGCTTTCCGACTTCCTTGCGACTTCACGATTTTACCATTATAATTTTCATCAATTACCACTTTATTATTATCTTCGTGCCATTATATATCTATGGATTCCAGAGAAAAAGAATTTGCGCAGCTTATTAAAGATAATCAGGGTCTGATTATTAAAGTATCGCGCCTGTATACTAATTCTCTCGAAGACGAAGAGGACCTTTTTCAGGAAATCGTATTACAGCTTTGGAGAAGTTATGATTCTTTCAAAGGAAATTCTAAAATTTCTACATGGATGTACCGTGTAGCCCTTAATACAGCCATTACCCTCTTCAGAAAAAAAGTAAAAGTCTTCCCACCAATGAGCTGGATATTAATCACAAAGATTTTGTGGAAGATGATGACGAAAAACAACAACAAATATCACTTTTGTACACTGTAATCAAGACTCTTCCCAATGTAGAAAGAGCCATTGTCATGATGTATCTTGACGATCTGCCTTACAAGGATATTGCCGAAAACCTCGGGATCACCGAAGTTAACGCTCGTGTAAAAATGAACAGATTAAAGAAAACCCTTAAAGAACAGATGGAAAAATATGCCTGAATTTGATTTAGATAGTTTTAAGAAAACATGGCAGGAGCAGCCTGTTCAGCCAAAATATGATAACAGCGAGATTCTTCAGATGCTGAATAGAAAATCACGCAATTATATAAAATATATTTTCTGGATTAGCGTTGTAGAATTCCTGTTCTTTTCTGTTCTGGGATTGTTCTATTTCTTTCAGGAAGAAGAATCAGAAAGCTTCCGCAAAATGCTGGAAAGATTGGGAGCCCAGGAATCTCCTGAGGTAGAAAATAATTTCAGTCATGTTTATTTAGCTATAAAAATTTTAAGCTTACTGATCACAGCTTATTTTGTATTGAAGTTCTATCAGAATTACCGCAAAATAAAGATTGAAGAAAACCTTAAAGGGCTTATTACAAAGATTATTAAATTCAAAAAGACAGTCAATGCATTTATTCTTATCAGTATTGTACTGCTGGTTATCTTTACATTTGTTTTAACGGCTTTTATATTTTATACTTTAAATTCTCAAAACATACAGCCTACCAATTCCAACCTGACCATCATTATTGTTGGACTTGTAGTCAGCACATTACTTGCTGTATCCATGATCTGGTTTTATTACCGGTTAGTCTATGGAAGTATTATTAAAAAACTAGACAAAAACTTAAAACAGCTAAGAAGTATAGATTCCCAGGAAAATTAATCCATATAGGGCAATAGTTAAGATTTTTTTTTACTTTTATTTCACCAAATCTTATACTATTATGCCATTATCTTATGTCTATGGAGCTTCTGAGATTCCATTATTAGGACAGACTATCGGGAGAAACCTTAAAAGTACTGTCGAAAAATACCCTCATCAGGAAGCCTTAGTCTGCGTTCATCAGAATTACAGAGCAACTTACCAGGAATTTTATAACCAAACCACTGCTGTTGCCAAAGCATTATTATTTTTAGGGGCAAAATTTGGAGACCGGATCGGAATATGGGCTACCAACCGCTATGAGTGGGTACTTCTCCAATATGCTACTGCCAGGATAGGAACTATTTTAGTCAATATCAATCCTGCCTACAGAACCCATGAACTTACTTATGTCCTCAACCAATCGGAAGTTCGTTTTATTTTTTCTTCCTTACGCTTTAAAACCAGTAATTATAAGGAAATGGTTGAATATGCAAAAGAGGTATGTCCCAGCCTTGAGCACGAGATTTTCTTTGATGAAAGCTGGGAGGATTTTGTGAACAACGGACAGGATATTTCAGATGAAGTACTTCACAGCTTTGAAGAACATGTACAGTTTGATGATCCTGTCAATATTCAATATACTTCGGGAACTACCGGCTTTCCAAAAGGGGTAACACTTTCCCATCATAATATTGTAAACAACGGTTATTTCATCGGGATCCGGTTAAAGTATACTGAAAAGGACCGGGTTTGCATTCCTGTTCCTTTCTACCACTGCTTCGGAATGGTAATCGGAAATATATGCTGTACTACGCATGGGGCCTGCATGGTAATTCCCAATGACAGCTTTGATCCGGATATTACCCTTAAAACCGTTTCTGAAGAAAAGTGCACTTCATTATATGGTGTTCCTACGATGTTCATTGCAGAACTTGCCGTGAAAGATTTTGATACATATAACTTTTCAACTTTAAGAACAGGTGTTATGGCAGGCTCAGTATGTCCGCCTGAAATCATGAAGAAAGTTGAGAATCTGATGAATATCAAGGAGATGAGCATCTGTTACGGAATGACAGAAACTTCTCCTGTTTCCACTCAGACCCTGATCGGAACTCCGTTGGAAAAACAGGTCAGTACGGTAGGAACCGTTCAGGATCATCTGGAAATAAAAATCGTTGATGAAAACGGAAGAATACTGAAACGTGGAGAGCACGGTGAACTTTGTACACGAGGGTATTCCGTAATGTTAAAATATTGGAATGATCCTGAAAACACAAAAAAAGTACTGGATGATGCCCGATGGATGCATACCGGAGATATGGCGGTAATGGATAAAGACGGCTATATTACCATTTCAGGACGAATTAAGGATCTGATCATCCGGGGTGGAGAGAATATCTCTCCTAAAGAAATTGAAGACTTTTTATACACCTACACTCATATTCTGGATGTCCAGATCATTGGAGTTCCCAGTGAAAAATTCGGAGAGGAGGTAATGGCATGGGTCAAAGTGAGAAAAGGATTTACGATCACTGAAGAGGAACTTCTTTCTTACTGCAAAGGAAGGATCGCTCATTATAAAGTACCGAAATACTGGAAATTTGTGGATGAATTTCCATTGACTATTTCAGGTAAGATAAGAAAAGTGGAAATGCGGGAGATCTCTGTGAGAGAATTAGGCCTGGAAAATGCAAAACACGGTTCCCATTCATAACGACCACAATTTTTATAAAAAACAAAAGCATTTCTAATGGAAATGCTTTTTATTTTAGTTCTAAAGTTCTTTTCTTAATCTCGCTACAGGAATATTGAGCTGTTCACGGTATTTGGCAATCGTTCTCCTTGCAATATTATAGCCCTGTTCTTTTAAGATGACTACCAGAGCATCATCTGTAAGCGGCTTTCTTTTATTCTCTTTGCTGATTACTTCCAGAAGATGAGTCTTAATTTCTTTCGTAGAAACTTCCTCACCATCATCATTGGTCAAGCTGTCTGAGAATAAATCTTTAAGGTATACAATACCATTCGGGGTATCTGCATATTTGCTTTTTACCACTCTCGAGATCGTAGAAATATCAAATCCCGTAATATCTGCTACATCTTTTAAGATCATGGGTCTCAGAGACTTTTCATCCCCTGTGATAAAGTAATCTTTCTGGAATTTAACGATCGCTGTAATGGTCTGTAATAAGGTATTCTGACGCTGATTAATAGCATCGATATACCATTTGGCAGCATCCAGCTTCTGTTTGATAAATAAGGCAGCCTGCTTGTGTTCGGATGAATTTTTATCATGTGAATACGTTGTAAGAATATCTTTATACTCTTCAGAGACTCTCAGCGTAGGCGCATTCTTGCTGTTAAGCATAGGAATTACCTGACCATCTTTTACCTGGATCACAAAATCCGGGATAATTTCCTGGTTGATGGTAATAGTCTGGGTATCGAAATTCCCACCCACTTTAGGCGATAATTTGGAAATTTCATCTAAAGCGTCTTTCAGATCATCTTCTTCAATATCATATTTCTGAATGATTTTATTATAATGCTTATTTGTTAAAGCATCAAACTGATATCTCAAAATATTGGCAGCCAGAGAAACTGCTTTATCTGAACTGACCTTCTTTTCTATCTGAAGCAGTAAACATTCCTGCAATCCCCTTGCCCCTACACCGGACGGATCCAGTTTCTGGATATAATTCTCAAGGATATCTTCCACTTTTTCTTTGGTCGTATAAATTCCCTGTGAAAAAGCAAGATCATCAACAATAGATTTGATCTCTCTTCTCAAATATCCGTCGGTATCCAGGTTTCCGATCACATATTCTGCAATCCTTAAATCTTCATCATTAATATTAACCAAATGGATCTGCTCCATCAAATAATCATATAATGACTGCCCTTCCGTTAAAAGGCTTTCGTTGTCAAATTCCTCATCATCAGGAGAATAGTTGCTGGATGCCGTTTTATAGCTTGGCTCGTCATCATAAAGATATTCATTCACATCAAAATCTGTTTCGATGCTTTCCGTACCTTCATCCTGATAGGCATCTTCCAAAGACGAATATTCTTCCTCTTTAGAATCCTCTTTTGCAATTTCTAAAGCAGGATTTTCCTCTAGCTCTCTCTCCAACTCCTCTTCAAATTCAAGAGTATGAAGCTGAATAAGCTTCATCAACTGGATCTGCTGAGGGGCCAGCTTCTGTCCTAATTTGAGTTGTAAGTGTTGTTTAAGCATACTAATATTGGCGTTTTAACATAACATATTCTACGAATTTAATAAATTTATTTGATAATAAATACATTTAGCATGATTTTTGCATTATACTTACTAACATAATAAACTACTAAAAAATAAAAAAAGCCTTATCTTATGATTAAGGCTTTTTTTATTATGCTAGAATTCAGCACTTTTCGGCGTTCTTGGGAAAGGAATCACATCTCTGATATTCGTCATTCCTGTAACAAAAAGAACTAATCTTTCTAATCCTAAACCAAATCCTGCATGTGGAACCGAACCGAACTTACGGGTATCAAGATACCACCATAGCTCATGTTCATCAACATGCATATCAGCCATTTTCTGCTTCAGTACGTCTAATCTTGCTTCTCTTTCAGAACCTCCAATGATTTCACCGATCCCCGGGAAAAGAACATCCATTGCGGCAACGGTTTTGTTGTCATCATTCAGTTTCATGTAGAAAGCTTTGATTTCTTTTGGATAGTCAAATAATACAACCGGGCTTTCAAAATGCTTTTCAACAAGGAATCTTTCATGCTCAGACTGAAGGTCTGTCCCCCATTTTTCTACCGGGTAAGCAAATTTTCCTTTTTTATTCTCTTTTGAGTTTAATAAGATTTCAATAGCTTCTGTATAGCTTACACGCTTAAAACGTTTAGCCACTACATTCTGAAGTTTCTCAATAAGCCCTTCTTTTGCTCTTTCCTTTTCCGGTTTTGTTTTCTGTTCTTCTGCAAAACGCTTATCAAGGAAATCAAGATCATCTTTACAGTGGTCCAAAACATACTGGATCACATATTTTAAGAAATCTTCAGCAAGGTCAATATTATCTTCCAGGTTGTTGAAAGCCACTTCCGGCTCAATCATCCAGAATTCTGCAAGGTGTCTCGTTGTGTTCGAATTTTCAGCACGGAAAGTAGGTCCAAATGTATAAATTCTTCCTAACCCCATGGCCGCAGTTTCTCCTTCAAGCTGTCCTGAAACGGTAAGATTTGTTTTTCTTCCGAAGAAGTCCTGTGCAAAATCAATTTCACCTTCTTCAGTTCTTGGGATGTTGTTCAGATCAAAATTCGTTACCCCAAACATTTCTCCTGCTCCTTCTGCATCAGCACCTGTAACTACAGGAGTGTTGATATAGAAAAACTGGTTTTGGTTGAAAAACGAGTGAACAGCAAAGCTGACCGCGTGACGTACTCTGAAAACAGCTCCAAACAAATTGGTTCTGAATCTTAAGTGGGCCTGCTCACGAAGCTTTTCCAGGCTGTGTTTTTTAGGTTGAAGAATCGTGTTTTGAAGTTCTTCTGTAAAGTTATCTCCTAAAATGACGATCTTTTTAGCGATAATTTCTACAGACTGTCCCGCTCCCTGGCTTTCTACCACTTCACCTACCACTTTAAGGGAAGAAGCTGTATTAATATTTTTGATGATCTCTTCATCAAAATTTTCGAAATCAACAACTATCTGCAAATTATTAATCGTAGATCCATCATTAAGTGCAATAAAGCGATTAGCACGGAATGTTCTTACCCATCCGAAAACTGTAATGTCATGATGTAATACTTTCTTGTAATCCTTAAGGATTTCTTTGATCGTTTGCTTTTTCATTTGTTGATGATAAATTTTTGTATAAAAATTAATGTTTGCAAAGTTACAAAAAAACAGCGCAACTTAATGGTTACGCTGTCTTTAAAAATCATTTATCAGGTATTAAAAATCTTAGTTCAAGAAAACTCCCTTTGTATTCTTCTCCGTTCCCTTTTTTATAAAGTATAAACTCTATCCTGAACTTGCTTAGAATGTACCTTGACTTGAACTTAACACATCAATTTTATCACTTCTAAAAGGAATAAGTCTACGTCATTCCTGGTTTTCAATGGTTAGTTTTTACTTATGGAAATAGTTATTAGTTTTTAAGTGATAATTCGATATGACTCATGATTCTCTTACGTTCAAGTCATGTCATTAACTCTGTCATTATATTTTACACCACGCTTATTGACACAGTTAATAAATTCCGCCCATTTTAATAGTATTGATAAATAATTTTGATGACCT
The DNA here is from genome assembly GCF_022869225.1 of Chryseobacterium sp. Lineage (NCBI taxonomy): Bacteria > Pseudomonadati > Bacteroidota > Flavobacteriia > Flavobacteriales > Weeksellaceae > Chryseobacterium > Chryseobacterium sp. Next base: position 1,136,364 of record NZ_JALIHL010000001.1, read on the forward strand.
CTAATCTACGTATCTAACTTTCTGAACATTATTAATTTAATCGGCCATCTTTACTTTTTGTAATTTGTTTTTTTAATTTCTCACCCTGAACAATTCAAAATTGGCTTCTCATTTCTCAATTTTATCAGTTCAGATAATCTTCTTGTCATACCATCCCTTGCATGGGATGTTTGGGTATTTACATTTTTGTACTGTACACATACAAAAACATAAATGTTGTGTTTTTACCTTGAAGCAAAGATGCAGTAAAGAAGAATGATGATACAAGTGAATACTTTATAAATTCATAAATTTATATCTATAAATTTATGAATTTATGAATTTTAACTAACTCACAATAAGAAACTTACAGACAAATCACTGCTATTATCTCAATTGTATCACATGGAAAATGATCATCGTGTTTTTGTAGGGTTTTATCACCACGGTATGAATATCAACTTCACGAATATGAATATTTTATTCTGAAATTTAAATTTTTTTGAACTTGTTTTTCCCTACATATCAAAATAGACAGTACAGTTTTATTGTCCGCTTGGAGATCATTTCCACTCTGCCCTGCCTTCCGGCTAATATACTTTTCCTTTATCTTCGTAAAGAAGATTATACCCCTGATCCGTCAAAAAAGTAACAGACCTTCATCTCATTCCTCTCTCTAAAATCAATAACAGCCGGGCACATTTTTGATCTATTCTATCCCGTTTAAAATTTTATGGATGGATGGATAAACCTATTAAATCAGGACAAATTCTTGGATGTATGGACAGATTTATCCCTTAGACAAAGATTAAACAATTAGAAAGACAATCCTTTCCTACCATTTGGACGACAGTCCTGATGATTATATATAACCATAAAAAAAATTAGGATGATAGTATTGAATTTCAGAAATTTATACAAAAAGAATTTTATAATTACAATATCAAACAACCGCTGAAATGAGATTTATACTTTTATTTGTTTTTTATCTTTTACCCAGCTTTTTTTATGGACAGATTCCCAATATCGCCGATCATGAAAAAATCGAAAATCCTATTCATAAAAACAATCTGAATACAATTATTTTCCTGAGCAAACCCATTTCTTTAGAGAATATCAGGGAATCTGATTTCATAAATCATCTGGATTTTCATGAAGACAAAGATTTGGATCTCCGTATCTTTATGGACAACTCATTGCTAAATTACCTGCATCAGCTTGATCCTTCTTTAACAGAAAAAGAACTTCTCCAAAAGGGAAATTATCAGTTTTCATTTTATGTAGACGGAAAAATGATGTATCAGGAAAATTTAAATACTAGGGCCGGGACAGCGGAAAGTAAAAAAGTGAAAACAACATTCAGGATCCCTCTTATCAGTTCAAGCAATGAAGATTCCTGGGGCAGATTTTTATGGATGAGATTTTATTTTAAAGGCAATGGTGCTGATGCCCTGGAAGCCGGAAACCATATTCTAAAAATTGAAATCCGGCCTTACCTCAATACTTCAACGGTAAAAACAGGAAAGATTATTGCTTCGGGGCAGCTCCATGTATATGTTCCCCAAAAGAATATCAGTGAAAACCTGATTGCGGTTCAGCCGATTCAGTCCGACAGTGGATGGAAAATTTCTGATGAAACATTTAATACTGAAAAAATAAGACTTCTCAATTTAAAAATTGCTGAAAACAGGCTTAGAGAGATCACCAGTGTTGTTGTGATTAAAAACGGTAAACTCCTTCTTGAGGAATATTTCAATTCATCCGGAAGAGATTCGCTGCAGGATACCAGGTCAGTAGGGAAATCTTTTTCTTCGGCCCTCACAGGAATTGCAGTACAAGACGGTTATCTTAAAAGTGAGAATCAAAATCTGAAAGAATTCTATGAGCTAAGAAAGTTCGCCAATTACTCCCCTAAAAAAGACAGTGTCACCATTAAAAGTCTGCTCACTATGAGCTCCGGCTTTGAAGGAAATGATGACGACTACGAATCTCCGGGTAACGAAGAAAATATGTATCCCACCAGTGATTGGGTAAAATTTACGCTAGACCTGCCTATGACAAAAAATGAGATCGGGAGAAACTGGAGCTATTTTACCGCTGGGGTTGTAGTCACCGGAGATATCTTAGACCGGGCTGTTCGAAAGGGTTAAAAAATTATGCTGATAAAAAATTATTTCAACCTCTTGGAGTTACCGGCTATCAGTGGCAGTTTACCCCGCAGCAAAAGCCTTCTTTAGCTGGAGGATTACGAATGAAGGCATTAGATTTTGCAAAATTCGGACAGCTGTATAAAAATAACGGAAAATGGAACGGAAAAACTGTTTTGGATAAAGGCTGGGTAAAAAAATCGTTCACCAATTATTTTACGGACCATAAAGATTTTGAAGGCTACGGCTATTTATTCTGGCGGAAAGTTTATAAAATGGGAAATAAAAACATTGAAGCTTATCAGTCCAGCGGAAATGGCGGAAACAAAATTATCATTTTTACGGAAATACCTGTTGTAATGGTGATTACGGCGAAAGCTTACAATAAGCCTTACGCCCATTCACAAGCAGATAAAATGGTACAGGAGTATCTTTTACCCGCCTTAAAAATGAGTAATGAATAATCAGTAATGAGTAATGTGGAAAGGTGAGAAAGAATAGCTTATTGCTTATTGCTTATTATTGCTTATTGCTTATTGCTTATTGCTTATTGCAAAACTATTCGTCTTTCTTCGAAGGAATCAGAAAAACATCAATAAGACCTTCAGGAAGTTCCATTTTGATTATTCTTTCTTCCCTGTCAACCTCAAGAATCCAGTCTTTGATCATAGGAATAACCACTTCTTTCCCATCCAGATTGGTAATGAAATACACCTGTGCCGTCTGATCGTTTACAGATCTGATCACTCCACAGTTGTTATCATTTTGATCAAAAATTTCAAATCCGATGATTTCGTGGTAATAGAATTGTTTTCCGGAAAGTTTAGGCAATGTGGCAAGCGGCAGGTAAACGTTTTTACCTAAAACCTGGTCTACCATTGCTTCGGAAGAGTTTTTGAATGCAAGATTCAGAGCATCAGATTTGCTCCAAGAGGATTTTTCAATAAAAAATGGAACCAATAATCCGTTGATTTCAACGAATATTGATTCCAATTTATTGTAAAGCTCGGGTTGATCGGTATCCAGTTTAAGGATCACGTTACCCGCAAGTCCGTGTCTGCGTGTGATTTTTCCTAAAAAATAGCAATCTTCTTTACGCATAACAGGGTTTGTTCTTAAGCTTCAGTGTTTTCTTCAGTTTCAGCAGCAGGAGCTTCTCCTTCTGCAGCTTCAGCAACTTCTTCAGCAGGTGCGTTTGCAGCTTCTTCAGCAGCTTTAGCATCAGCTTCAGCTTGTGCAGCAGCAGCCACTCTAGCTTCGTTTACTTTTACTTCAGCTTCCAAAGCAGCTTTTTTAGCATCAGCTTTAGATTGAGCTAAACCATCTGCTTTACCTTGTACTTTAGATTCTTTAGATTCTAACCAAGCATTGAATCTTTTTTCAGCTTCTGCTTCATCAAAAGCACCTTTAGCTACACCACCTTGTAAGTGTTTTTTGTAAAGGGCACCTTTGTAAGAAAGAATAGCTCTAGCTGTATCAGTAGGCTGAGCACCGTTGTTTAACCACTGTACAGCAGAATCAACGTTCAATTCGATAGTTGCCGGGTTAGTAATTGGGTTGTAAGTTCCTAGTTTTTCGATGAATCTACCATCTCTTCTAGCTCTAGAATCTGCAACCACGATGTGGAAGAAAGGTTTTCCTTTTTTACCGTGTCTTTGTAATCTGATTTTTACTGACATAATGTTTGAATTTTACGGGAACTCGTCCCAGTTAAATATTTAAGAGTGCAAAGATAAATAAAATTTTCAATGTATCAATGTAAAATGCAATAATTATTTTAAGACTTATTTTACAGCCGTCCTGTCATACCTGGCGTATTAAGATAAAAGGCAATAGCGTTGAAATGATTACGGAAATAAAAACGGCAAGAAATACAATCAGATTATCCCTTGTTTTCCCTGTAACAAACCGGATGACAAAATAATTAATAATATACACAGGAACAAGCAGGGCAAATAAAAACGTATTCATTATAAAAGCAAATACTCCGAGGAAAAGAAACCCGGTAACGGAAGATATCAGAATCCCCAAAAGGCTTCTATAAATGGTATCCTTATCAATGGTATTATTTTCTTTGACAGCTGAGAATTCAGAAAATTTCTGCAAAATGAATTTCTTCAGCTCTTTATCTTCCATAATTTCAGAAGAAGTGTTGTCTAAAATAAAATTGTGATCCAATCCTTTCCGTACCATTTGATGAACCTCAAATGATATTCGTCCTTTTTCCTTTATGAATGCTCTCCTGTATTCTGCTTTCTTTACAAAATCATCATAATTGAAATTCTGCCGAATCGCTTCATCCATTTCATTATTGATTGTACCTGTATGGTCAATCAAAGAAAGATAAGCCACGATCAGGTCTTCTTCATTATAATTTCTGTAAATATTCTTCATCCTAAACGGCTCCCATATAGAAAAGCCCTAAACATTTCTGATTTTCTTCAATCGTCAAAGATTCTTTCAAATAATCAACAATTTTAGGAGAACTCCAGTAGCATCCGATATGGTGGGCAGTACAGGTAAGATACATATTCTGAACAGCCATTGAAGTCGCAGCAATTTCTTCCCATTCAGGAACCATTCCGCTGAAATTAACAACAATGGAAACGACCCTATCAGCTTTATTGATTTTAAAGCCTATGTCATTGTATTTTTTTCCAGGAAAAGGTGTTCAGGCTGAGTCGCTTTATAGATTTGCTGCATTTCTAAAGCCAGTTTTGTTTTTTCTTCCCCTTTGAATATTTTGAAACGCCATGGTTTCGTACGTTTATGATTGGGGGCAAATGTTGCCGAATTTAAAATTTCATCAATTACCTCTTGAGAAATTTCAGTACCGGTATAATCTTTAGGAAAAATACTTCTTCTTTGCTCTATGATTTCTTTTAAAATTTCTGCTTTATTCATACCAGCAAATTTACAACATGAGATTCAATCATTACAGCACCTCCACTATTTTCTGATGAATTTTATTCAATGTAAATTCATCTCCGGCTTTCATTCCCATCATTTTTTTGGCCATGGGACTTTCCGGAGAAATGGCATAGAACCGGTCTCCTTCAAAAAAGAATTCACCTAAAGAAACTGAAATATAAAAACGGGCTTTATTGGTAATGACCAGAGAGCCCAGCTGAACTCTCTCAGTGGCAGTATTCAGAACTTTTGCCATATTTCTTTTAAGATCATTTAAAGCACCCAGCTGTCTTTGCATCTGGTAAATTTCCTCCTGCATTTCTTCCCGCATGCTGTCATATTTCGGGGTCTTTTTAATATCCCGGCTTGCTTCCAGAGTAAATTCTATAAAATTTTTAAGTTTCTCAATTTTCTCTGTAATGGTAGTTTTTACGAAGTCTCTGATATTGTTTTTTTCAAATACAATCTTCTCCATAAATCGATTCTTTATATAAAGATAATATTTTTATCATAATAATTTATATTTTTCCCTCCTCTAAAAACAGACTGGATCTGCAAAATTCTCACTCAGTTCTCCCGCATGGCAGAATCAAGAGAGGAAAATATATTATTTCACTTATCACCTGTTTTGCTTTAAATTATGATCCATAAGGCCATTAAGTACTATAAAACTTCCTCTTTTTTATCCCATGAAACAGGAAGATTCAAGGTTATTTTTTTATTATGCTGTCAGGCGGAAGTGATTACGGAGACAATAAACAGACACCTGTAAAAAGCCCTGTAAAATTTACAAGGCTTCTTTTTTTATTTTTCTGATAATTTTTTGAGATCTCCCAATCCCTGTCCAAACATCTTATCCATATTATGATCCATCATGGGTTTCATAATCTTCATCATGGTGTTGAGTTCATTATCAATCATCCACGTTACTTTGGTTCCGTTTCCTTCCGGGGTCACTATAAAAGCGGCCTTGGCCGTCCCTTCAAAAGGCTGAATGAAATGAAGATGGGTAGCCATTTTTTCATTGGGAACTATTTCAGCAATGGACTGCTCTCCTTCTCCCACATTTTTATCTCCTTTCCAATGGTAGGAATCTCCTACTTTATCTCCTTCTCCGGAGTAGGTAATTACAATATTCTTATCTGATTTTGAGAAAGGATCCCAGGCATTATACCCTTTTAAAGAGCCTACATACTGCCATACTTTTTCTTTGGGAGCATTGATCACAACAGATTTTTCATAGTGATAATCTTTACTGAAAGTCAGTATTGCAATTACAGCATATACGATAATCAACAGAATGATGATCCCGATAATTTTTAAGAGTGTTTTCATAGTCTATATATTTAAGGTTATGTTTTTCTAACTGATACTGGTTAAATCTGTTCTCAAAATTAAATATTCCAACATCACCCCTTCTTTTCATATGACAAGATTATTTAAAGATAAGTATTTTTGTCATAACTTGGTATTCAGGCATTATTTTTGACGATTTCAGCTGTGATTCCCCATGAATCATTAAAATTTAACCTCATTTAAAAATTGAAAAATGAATATTCTAACAGAAAAATTTAACACGCCATATCATGCTGCCCCCTTTAATGACATTAAAAATGAAGATTTTCTTCCTGCTTTTAAAGAACTGATCCAGAAGTCTGAAGAAGAAATCAACACTATTGTCAATAATCCTGATACCCCTACTTTTGAAAATGTTATTGAAGCATTAGCATATTCAGGAGAACAGCTGGATGTGGTTTCCAATATATTTTTCAATTTAAATTCTGCAGAAACCAGCGATGAGATCCAACAGATCGCTCAGGAAGTTTCTCCGATCTTAACTGAATATTCTTCAAAAATATCTCAAAACGAGGCCCTTTTCAACAAAATCAAAAAAGTATACGATGAAAGGGAAAAGTATGACCTCAATGAAGAGCAGAAAATGCTTTTAAATGAGACCTATAAAGGTTTTGTAAGAAGCGGTGCTTTATTGAATGAAGAAGATAAAGAAAAACTGAAGAAGATCAGCATGGATCTTTCTGTCAAGTCTCTGCAGTTCGGACAGAATGTGCTGGCCTCTACGAATGCCTATTTCAAACATATCACCAATAAAGAAGATCTGGCAGGAATTCCTGAAGCAATTGTAGAACAATATGCTGAGGAGGCTAAAGAGAGAAATCTTGACGGATGGGTGGTAACTTTACAGTATCCAAGCTACATTCCATTCATGACCTATGCCGAAAACCGTGCACTGAGAAAGGAACTTGCTTTAGCCAATGGTAAAAAATCCTTTGACGGCGGAGAGCATGACAACCAGAATCTTATTAAAGAACTTCTTCATTTAAAACAGCAAAAAGCAGAATTATTAGGCTACACAGATTATGCAGATTTTGTCCTTGAAGAAAGAATGGCCAAGTCTCCGGTAAAAGTTTTTGACTTTCTCAATGAGCTTTTAACGAAAGCAAAGCCGTATGCTGATAAGGAGATTGAAGAATTAAAATCTTTGGCAGAAGCAGATGGTATTGAAGAAACGCAAAGTTATGATCATGCCTTTTACGCCGAAAAACTTCGTAAACAGAAGTTTGACCTTAATGATGAAGAGCTTAAACCATACTTCCCGCTGAACCAGGTACAGGATGCCGTTTTCGGATTGGCAGAAAAACTTTTCGGATTGACTTTCGAGGAGAGACAAGATATTCCAAAATACCATGAAGATGTAAAGGTATATGAGGTAAAAGAGAATGGAAACTACAAATCCCTGCTCTACGTTGACTATTTTCCAAGAAAAGGAAAAAGAGCAGGTGCCTGGATGACAAGCTACAAAAACCAGTATCAGCAAAACGGGGAAAATTCCCGCCCGCATATTTCCATTGTCTGCAATTTCAGCAAACCTACAAAAGATACGCCTAGTTTATTAACATTCCAGGAAGTGACTACCTTATTCCATGAATTCGGACATGCCCTTCACGGAATGATGGCCAATACCCAATATCCGTCTCTTTCCGGAACTTCCGTAAAATGGGACTTTGTGGAATTACCATCCCAATTTCTTGAAAATTTCTGCTATGAGCCTGAGTTTTTAAAAACTTTTGCCAAACATTATAAAACAGGGGAAGTACTTCCTGATGAAAAAATTGAAAAGATCGAACAGTCTAAAAATTTCATGGAAGGCTACCAGACTTTGAGACAGCTTGGTTTTGGAATCCTGGATATGAACTACCATACGAAAGTTGGAGAGTTAGAACATGAAAGTATAAAGGATTTTGAAGATAAGTATACAAAGCCTACCACCCTTTACCCTATCCATTCTGAAACAGCGATGAGCCCAAGTTTCTCCCATATTTTCCAGGGCGGATATTCCGCAGGATATTATTCTTACAAATGGGCAGAAGTATTGGATGCCGACGCTTTCCAGTATTTTAAGGAAAACGGAATATTCAATCCGGAAATCGCAGCTAAATATAAGGTCCTCCTTTCTTCAGGCGGAACAAAAGATCCCATGGAACTGTATAAAGATTTCAGAGGAAGTGAGCCGAAGGTGGAAAGCTTGTTGAAAAGAGCTTTTGGATAAATAAACAAATCCCTTTGATGTAGAGTCAAGGGGATTTTGTTAAATATAAAAAGTTACGATAATTATTAATCCAATTTTTAGCAGATCAAAAAACGAAAGATTTATTGCAGGAAAGCTAAATTTGTAAAGTAAAAAAAACATCAATTCTGTAATTTTAAATAATGAGTAATATAACACTGAGATTAGAAAACGTAAAAAAGCTCCAGGCTAAAAGATGGGAAAATGAAGACCATTGGGATACTCTAAATGATTTATTAGTCAAGGAATTGGATGAAATTTTACTTATTGAGCCTAACAACAATCCGGCTTTAATTAATATCGGTGCTGTTTATTCTGATATGGGTGAAAATGAAAAGGCATTGCACTATTTAAAGATGGCATTACAGCTGGGTTCGAACGACAAAAATTTATTCGTAAATCTTGCGATCGTACTTATTTATATGGAGAAACATCAGGAAGAATATTTAGAATATCTTGAAGAAGCTGAAGATAAAATTGAAGATCCTCTCACTTTTAAAGCTTATTTTGACCCTCAATCTCATTAAATTTAACATCAATCAATCTAAAACCATGTTATGCTATTAGCCATTTTACTTCCCTTTTTATCTTTTATGGTACGGGGAAAAATCATTACCGGAATTATCTGTTTGATTTTACAAATCACATTAATCGGGTGGCTTCCGGCTGCCATTTGGGCTGTTGTGTCTTTAAACAATGCACGGGCGGACAAGAGAACTGACAGGCTGATTAAAGCCATGCGCGACAATAAAGGATAGATCAACTTATCATTCATTAAAAATTGTAAAAATATATAAAGCCGGATGTTTTAAACGTCCGGCTTTATATGTGAAGAAGAGAAATTATAATATTGATGATTCAGATTCTGATATAATTATCGTAATTTTACTGTAGATCATCTAACAACTGATAAAATAGTAAGACCTTTATCTATAAGGGAACTCCCAAAGTTTGAACCTTTTTCAAAAAATTATCAAAAACGAAAAGCCATAATCCAACTTATTTATGAAAGAAAATAAATACGACAATCCGTCTTTTTTTGACCAGTATGAAAAAATGCTTCGGTCACAAATAGGCCTGGAAGGAGCCGGAGAATGGCATGCCCTGAAAAAAATGCTGCCGGATTTTAAAGGAAAAAAAGTCCTTGATCTGGGTTGTGGATTTGGATGGCACTGCCGCTATGCTATTGAAAATGGCGCTACATCCGTTACCGGAATAGATCTTTCGGAGAAAATGCTGGCTAAAGCTAAAGAAATCAATAATCTGGAAGGTATCCGGTATGAAAGAAAAGCGCTGGAGGATCTTGAATATCCTGCTGAAACATTTGATATGATTTTAAGTTCGCTGACCCTTCATTATGTGGAATCTTTTGATGTTCTTTCCCAAAATATCTATCGATGGCTGGCTCCGGGGGGCATTTGGTATTCTCTGTGGAACATCCTGTCTTTACAGCTGAAGGGAGCCAGGACTGGGTATATGATAAAAACGGTGAAAAAACTTGTTGGCCTGTAGACCGGTATTTTATGGAAGGAAAAAGAAACACCACGTTTTTAGGCGAGCAGATAACCAAATACCACAGGACTTTAACTTCTTATCTCAATACCTTACTAAAGCAGGGTTTCAAAATCAAAGAAATGATAGAGCCGGAACCGGGCCCAGACATGCTTAAAGAAATCGCGGAGATGAAAGATGAGCTCAGAAGACCCATGATGTTATTAATTTCTGCAGAAAAGTAAAACCATGATGTAAAATACCCGAAATCAAATTTCATTGTTAAGATTAAAAACACAATTTACTATATTGCATAACATAGTAATAAAAATAATTTATATCTTTGCTTAACAAAGTATATAAATATGATGATTAAAAAACTGATCATTGCCCTTCCTCTGCTTTTATTCTTCAGCATTGCAGTGGATGCCCAAAAGCTTGTAAAAAGAGATGAAAAGAAAATTGACAGCCTTATTCAAACTGTATTCGGGAATAAAAATGAACCGGGAGGTGTATTTATGATGACCCGCAAGGGAAACGTCCTATACAGGAAAGCTTTCGGGAAAGCTAACCTGGAGCTTGATGTTGATATGACTCCTGACCATGTTTTTCAAATCGGTTCTATGACCAAACAGTTTACCGCTGTGGCTATTCTGATGCTGGAACAACAAGGCAAACTTAATGTCAACGACCCTATTTCCAAATACATCAAAGATTATCCTAACGGAGATAAAATCACCATTCACCATCTTCTGACCCATACTTCGGGAATTAAGGATTTCACCAAAATGAAATCCCTGTCTTCCATTGCTCAAAAAGAAATGAAACCTGAGGCTATGGTTGATTTTTTTAAGAATGAACCTGTGGATTTTGCACCGGGAGAAAAGTTTGATTACAACAATTCAGGATATGTTGTTCTGGGCTATATCATAGAATCGGTATCGGGGGAAACGTATGAAAATTTTATCAGGAAAAACATTTTTGACAAAGCCGGGATGTCTAGCTCCTACTATGCTTCTGACAGAAAAGTCATTCCTAAAAGAGCTTACGGATACCATCAAAAAGAGCAGGAATTTGTGAATAAAACCGTGATCAGTTTCAGTGTTCCTTTTTCCTCAGGTTCCTTATTGTCTACCGCAGATGATATGCTTAAATGGCAGCAGGCTTTAAACGGGAATGTTTTATTAAACCCTGAAGAAACCCAAAAGGCATTTCAAACATATAATCTGAATAATGGTAAAGAATTCACGTATGGATATGGTTGGCATCTGAAAGAGATCAGCGGAATTCCGGATCGCGAACATGGAGGAAGTATTTTCGGATTCAAAAGTATGGGGATCTATATTCCCCAGGAAGATATTTATGTGATAGGATTCAGCAATTGCGACTGCCACTCTCCTACTGAGATCACCAGAAATATGGCAAAGATTGCGGTAGCATCTGTAAAAAAATAATTTATTATGGGCCTTCAATCCCTATTTTATATATTTTTACTTCTGACCTGTATATCCTGTAATCAGACACAAAAACAGACTAATATCCCAACTATGAAATCCAGCAATCCGGTCGTATATTTTGAGATTCCCGTCAATGATCTGGAACGTGCAGAAAAATTCTACACCGCAGTTTTCAATTTTTCTTTTGAAAAAGAGCTTATAGACCGGTATGAAATGGCCTTATTTCCTTTTGAAGAAAAAAATAGCGGAATTACCGGGGCATTGGCAAAAGGTGATGTCTATACACCGTCTAAAGTTATTTTAAGGATGAAAACATTGATGAAACCCTGAAAAAGGTTCTTCAACAGGGAGGAAGAATTCTCTATCCCAAAAAAGCAGATGAAAAATATGGCTTTGCCGTGGCAGAATTTGAAGATTCTGAAGGAAACAGAATTGCACTGCACGAAACCGTTCGGTAATCAACTTATCATTTTATACATAGTATTTTTTAGTTGAATTATCCGCATATTTTGTATCTTTAGTTACCATATTCATAAAACATTTGGTAAAAAGTAATGGCAGAAGAACTTTATTTTATTAAAACCAATCCTAATATTGCTAAAATCAATTTATACAATAAGCTCTGCCGGGAAGAAGAAGAGATAGCCCAGTTTTTGAAGGCTGATTCCCAGATCAACCTTGAAACGATAAAAGAGAAGGTAAAAGATTCTGTAGAAGAGCTCTCGAAAGAAGAGCTGATGAATATTTTTTCATGGTTCAGCTATAAGTACCCAGCCAACCATGAAGAAATCAAAACACAGCTTTTTGTTCATGGTATTGACCTCTTTTACGAAATCCCTTCTGCAAATAATGTACAGCATTTCCTGCAAATCCTTTCAGATTATGAAAAGTCCTCCCAACAGCATCTGGACTATATTGTCAACGCCCAAAACTTCAATCAGTTCCTGATCTATGGACTATTTTTCACCAGCTTATTTGACGGAAATCATGGCCATGAAAATGTTCTGTCCCATTATTTAAAAGCCGATCATGAATCTTTGTACCTTCTTGCTGAAAATCAGTTTTATTTAAAAGATCCGAATGACAAAAGTGATTTAAGCCTCTACCATTATTTTAACGATCTGTATGATCTGACAAAATTTTATAAAGGTCCTATTATTCAGCTTTAAAACCGGTAATAAAAAAGAGACTCTTCAGGCCTCTTTTAAAATTTCCGGGTTTTTCATCAGATAGTCTAATGCATCTTTCACTGCTTGTTCCGGGCTTTTAGGATCAAATCCCAGTTCATTCCTTGCTTTTGAGATATCAAAATCCTGCTGCAACCCTGAAAACATGGCAATATCTTTTCTGGTCAGTACAGGAGCCTTTCCGCTTAATTTGGCAGAGAATTCCATAATGCCGGCAATGACCAACAGCATTCCTTTAGGCACCGAACCGGGCACTTTCAGCTTCAGTTCCGGGTACAGCGTATTCGCTAAAATAGTAGTATCGGTTATGCTCATACATTTTTCATTCGCCAGAATATACCTTTCTCCCGACCGCCCTTTTTGGGCAGCCCGGTAGCATCCTTCAGCCACATCTTTCACATCTACCCAGTTTAGGGTTATTTTAGTATCTACCGGAATTTGTTTATTAAGAATAAGCCTGAGAACCCCGTAAGAGACGTTTAAAGGTAAAAATGCCTCGCTTCCGATCATTGCAGAAGGCATCACTGAGACAAGTTCTATTCCTAGTTTGGCAGCCAGTTCAAAGGCAAGCTTTTCACCATCGTTTTTGGAATTATAGTACATATCCCTTCTGTCAGGATTATAGCCGTTGCTTTCTTTGGCAGGAAGAATGCTGTAGTTCAGCGCTGCGATGGAACTTACATAGACAATTCTCTTCACCCCTGCTTCAGCCGCCGCTTCAATGGTATTGCGGGTACCGCTTATATTAACATCATAAATTTCCTTTTGGGGATCTTTCGCCCACAAGGTAAAGGATGCTCCTACGGCGTAAAATGTTTCCACACCCTGCAGTGCTTTTACAAATGAAGCTTTATCCGTAATGTCTGCATATACCACTTCACAATCCAGATTTTCAAAAGGTTTCTTATTCCTGATATTCCGTACGGTTGCCCGCACCGGAATTCCTGTTTTACTAGAAACCGTACCAAATTATTTCCCAAATGTCCGTTTGCTCCTGAAACCAGACTTAGATGATTCTTTGTCATTGTATTGATTTTAATACTGCAAAGTTCATCTTCCTGTTTCCCGAATCACTTGACTTTTGTTAGTTAATTATTTTTCTTCTGATCCTGCTGAGACTTTCAGGTTTCATCCCTAAAAATGAAGCAATATACTGGATGGGAACATTCTGAATAATGCCCGGGTAATCTTCCAGAAGCTTAAGGTAGCGCTGTTCAGCTCCCAAAGCTGACAATTCCCTGGACCGGTTTTCGTTATAAGCAATAGACTGCTGGAAAACAGAAATACTGAAGTCTTTCATAGCCTGGCTTCCCGCCACTAAAGAATCAAGGTCATCTTTGGTAATCCTAAGCAGTTCACAATCTGTAATGCATTCTACATAATCTTCAGATCTGGTTCTGTTGATAAAATGGGCATAAGAAGTAAAAAAGCCGGGAGGGCAGTTGATATGGGTGGTTACCTGATTCCCCTTGGAATCCGGATAATATAGCCTCATATAGCCCGAAACAATATAATAAAGATAATTCGGGACTTTTCCTGCTTCTTCAATCACTGTATTCCTTGAATATTTCACGGGTTCAAAGCAACGCTTTACCGCCTCGGTCTCTTCCTCGGTAAAATCATAACCTAAACGTATATATTGCAATAATTTATCGTGCATTGAAAGTGATTTTTTTTCTGAATCCATTGCAAAAATAACCAAACAAAACATCAGAAATACCTTCTTTCCAAAAAAGATTTTTCACAGCCCCCATGTAATATCATCTCCTTAGAAATTGTCTTGTATAAAAAACGAAGTATGAATCGAAAGACCGTTATTCTTGTCAGCCTTCTATCCACTTCATTCATTTTTGCACAAAGTGTTGAAGGGACCGTTACAGACAGGGAAAATAAACCGGCTGCTGAAGCTGAGGTACTGATTATAAAAGACAATGCTAAATTTTCTGCGATCACGGATGAAAAAGGGATGTTTAAAATTCCTTTAAGAGAAAATGGAAACTACTTATTAGAAATCATAAAAGACGGAGTAAAAACGAACAGTGAAAATATTACAGTACAGGGTAACGCTCAAAAAAACATCCAGCTCAGCGAACCTGTCACAATACAAAAGGTAGAAGGGGTCACCATTACCGCAAAGAAAAAGTTATTTGAAAGAAAAGTAGACCGTCTGGTCTTCAATGTCGAGAATTCTGTAGCTTCTCAGGGTATTGATGCCATTGAAGCTTTATCAAAAACCCCCATGGTAAAAACCAGCGATGACGCCATCAGCATTGCAGGTAAAAGCAATGTTGCCGTGATGATCAATGACAGGCTTCTCAATCTCAATGGCCAGGAGCTGATCAACTATCTGAAGACCCTACGTTCTGATGACATCCTTAAAATCGAGGTGATTACCACACCCCCGGCAAAATATGATGCAGAGGGTAAAAGCGGACTGATCAATATTATTCTTAAAAAAAATGCCAACCTTGGCTGGAATGGCTCTATCCAGACTTCCGGAAATTATTTCTGGGGGAAACCTACCGTTTCTGCCAGAAGCGGTGCCACGTTTAATTACCAGGGAGAAAAATTATCCCTCAGCACCAATCTGTCTGTGGGCGACAATTACTGGCAATACAATACGTACAATTATCTGACCGGGATCAACACGACTGATTATTGGAACCGGGACAGCGATAATCTCAATAATTATAAATACAAAAGCGGAAATATAAAGGCAGAATACAAGATCAGTGATAAAAATTTAGTGGGGATCAACTACAATTATTCCCACAGTAATCCTCAGGAGAAAGGAGTAAGTAAATCCACAAGATTCAATGAGGAAGGCCTGCTGAATATTTTGTCTAATTTTAACAATAAAAACAGCAGGGATGTTCATAATGCCACGGCATTTTATGAAACAAAACTGGACAGTACGGGAGGCAAGCTGAACCTGACCGCCAATATGATGATCAACAATGCCAACGCCAGAAATTTCTCTAATACCATTACTTCCGGGGTTATTTCTACAATGGCCAATCCGATTAGTAAATACAGAATTTACTCCGGACAGGCAGACCTGGAAAAAACCTTTGGTACAGTTAAAACGGAATCCGGACTAAAGTATACCAAAATTAAAAATGATTCTGAGTTCAATTTCTTCAATATTGAAAATGACCAGTATAAAATTAATACCGAACGCACCAATACTTTCTTTTATAATGAGGAAAACTATGCAGCCTACGTATCTACCAATTTTAAAATCAGCGAGAAATGGGATGCGAAAGCCGGGCTCCGCTATGAATATACGACTTTGGAAGGCGTGTCAATGAATGATACCAATTCAGCAAAGATCAGGTATGGCAAATTTTTCCCAACCGCTTATATCAGCTATAAACCCAATGAAAACCATGCCTTCTCCCTCAATTATTCCCGTAGGATTTCCCGTCCGTATTTTGGAAACCTGAACCCTTTCAAATTTTATACTTCAGAGTATGAATACAGTACCGGAAATCCATACCTGCTTCCTTCCTTTTCTGATAATTTTGAATTCGGATATGTCTTAAACAACAACCTGAATATCACCCTGTACTATAATTATAATAAAGACAACTGGGACAGGATTCAAATGATGGATGGAAATTACAGATATACGATTGCCAAGAATTTTTATAATAAAGATCAGGCGGGAATTAATATCAGCTATAACTATAATAAACTGAAATGGCTGGAATCCAATATTTTCGTGAATGGATATTATACCCGATCAAAGTCTTATGATCCGGCTATTCTTCCGGTACCGGCAGGATACAGTGCCAATATTAACATGGATAATAATTTCTTCCTTAACAAAGAAAAAACGGTAACATTCATGCTGGGACTCTGGAGCAGCCTTCCTAATAGAAACGGAAATACCTACTACTATACCAATACTTCACTGTATACAGGGTTAAAGCTGAGTTTTATGGATAAAAAACTTCTCGTTAATCTCTATCTGAATGATCTCTTAAATACCAACCGGGAAAAAGGAATTGAATATTACCCTACATACAATATAGATTATCAATATAAAGGAATTACCCGAAATGTTCATCTTTCCCTTACGTATAAATTCGGGAACAATAATGTAAAAGGGGCTACCAAACAGGTGAAGTTTGAAGAATCGAACAGAGCCGGCGGCAGCAATTAAACTATATTTAGCATCAAAACTATACCCGTGTTGCTAAGAAAGCTAATGACCGGCAGCAGTATATTAGTATCAGGACTTCTGCTGGTCTCCTGTTATAAAGAGTATGACAACCATTTCTTCAATGGAGAATGGATCTCTGATTCGTTAAAAAACCAAAGAGAATGATCATTGGCGGGAGTTTTTATATTTTGACACTGGGAATGCCTTGCAAACCACTCATTGGGGTAAACATTATCTTTTGAATAGAAACCTTACTGCAAAAGGGTTAAAAAGAATTACTATAAAAAGCGAATTGACAGTCAGGGAAAAAGCCCAGCAGCAGAGAGCTCAATTAATTGGACCTGGAAGCTTGCCAATTGCAAGACACTTCCGCTATCAAAAAATCCGGAAGATAAAATGATTGCCGATTTTACAGAGAAAGAAGCTCAAATCGCAGATATTGCCATGCAGGACCTAAAATCTCTCATTTTTGATTACAATTTTTTTTCATTAAATATCGCAAAAAAGAATTTCCGTTTTGAATATTCCGCAGATCCTGATAAAATAACTTTTACTTCAGCAGATAGGGTCTTTACCATCCGCTTTCATTTTAAAAATAACCAACTTATTATGGAATATCCGGCAACACCTATTTTTCAAAACATTCTTACATTTGAAAGATCGAAATAATCCTGACCTGATACAATAATATCCTATTCCTCCTGCACAATACGCCGCCACATCCCAAACATCTCCTGTAAATACATCTGACAGCTTAGGGCAAAGGATTTCAAATAAAAAAGAAAGGTATAAAACTGAAGTCAAAACAAATTTCAGATCAGGTTTCCAGTGGTATGCCAGTACTTTATTCATGATCAGTTCTATCAGATAACAATACATGGGAACGGTAATAAAATCAGTGAAATAACCATTGATAACAGGGGGATAAATACCTTGCTGCCTCAGCAGAATGATGATGAGCCAGGCTGCCAGCCCCAGCAAAAACCAATATGAAATCCCTTTTTTCATTACATGTGCAATACTGCCATAATGAAACCAATGATCAGCTGCAGCACCTTTGCCATGATATCCCGGCTACTGTTTTCGTTTTTCTTCTCATTTCTTTCGGCAGCTTCATAATCAAATATTTTTTTACCTTCCATTTTGATCAGATGTTCAGATACAAATATACTAAAATTAGAACAATTGTTCTAATTTTGAAAATATAATTGATCATTCTCTTATATTCTTATATTTGAAAGATGAAAACCAAAGACAAAATTTTGTTTAAAGCACTTGAGCTGTTTAACGAAATAGGCTATACCACAATTACAACCAGGCATATTGCTGCGGATCTCAATATCAGTCCGGGAAACTTGCATTATCATTTCAGGCATTCCGAAGACATTATCAAAATTCTTTTTGCAGAGCTGGTTCTGAAAATGGATGATCTGCTGAACGGTATGAAGAAAAAGGAACTTAAAACCCTGGAAGACCTCTACCGGTTTACGTTTTCAACTTGCGAGATTTTTTATTCTTACCGGTTTATTTTTGTAAATTTTGTGGATATCTTAAAAAAGATTCCTGAAATAAGGTCCCAGTATGAAGAGATCCACGCCAGCAGGAAGGAAGAGTTTCAACTGATCTTTTCAGGTTTTCAAAAGAATAACATTCTCAAAAAAAACGTTCCTGATTTTATTTTGGACGGCCTCATTCAGCAAATTTTCATTATTGCTGATAACTGGCTTACCCACAACAGATTAATATTAAAATTGGATAAAGAAGCTGCTGTACACCATTACACCCTGTTACAGATGAATTTATTTTATCCCTTTCTGAACAAAGAGCAGCAGACCCTGTATGAGCACCATTATATCACCCGCAAATAAAATATGACTATCAGAAAAGGAAATAAAAATGACCTGGCAGAAATGAAGCAGCTTTTTGCAGGAACAATCACTGCTGTCTGTAAAAGGGACTACAGCTGTGAACAGATTGAAGCATGGAAATCAGGTGCTGACAATGAAGAAAGATGGCTGAAGGTTATACAGGACCAGAAGGTTTTGATTGCCCTTTCTGAAAATAAGATCATTGGATTCTGTACACTCCATAAAAATTATATTGATCTCCTGTTTGTACATCAGGATTATCAGCATCAGGGCGTGGCGTTTACCCTCTATACTCAGACAGAAAAGGAAGCGATAAAACAAAAGGAGCAGCAACTGACAGCAGACGTCAGCACAACAGCAAAACCCTTTTTTGAAAAGATGGGCTTTCAGGTGATCAGCCAACAAACTGTAAAGGTAAAAGGTGTCGACCTCATCAATTATAAAATGGAGAAAAACCTGGTATAATCATCAGTATCGTATGCAGGAACTACAGCCGGAATATCATCAATACAGAATTTCAGTCCCGGAGGAATTTGAAAATATATTCACCCATTTTTATTTTGCAGAAAATACTTCTGCCCTTGCCATTACCAAAACATTACTACCGACCTATCAAACGATACTCCTGTTCTGTTTCGGAGAAAAAGCATTCATTTCTACGCTGGAAGGAACAGTAATAACGGTGGATAAATGCATGGTATTAGGACCTGTAAGACAGGCTTTTAACTATACACTTCCTTCTCAAACTTCGATTCTTGTCGCTAATTTTAAAAATGATGCCTTCTTTAGGTTTTTTGGAAGGATTGCTCTTGATAAAACAGCGAGACATCCGGATGAACTGCTGGAAGAAAACTGTTTTACCACACTTTGGCATGAACTTGCTGAAATAAAAGATACTCAAGACCAGGTGGGCCATATCCTTGAATTTTGTACTCCTTACCTTAAAAATCAGGATCATATCAGCCGGCTTTTAAGCTGTCATGAAAATGATCATCTGAATCCGATCAAGATTGTTGCCGAACAAACCCAACAAACGGAAAGAAATATCCAGCGTAAACAGAAAGAACAGTTTGGTTATTCGTTAAAAGAAATTAACCGCTACAACCGTTTTCTGAAAGCAGTCAAAGCAATAGAGGAAGAGATAGAAAAACAGGACAAAGTCACATGGTTTACCATCATTGATCAATGCGGATATTATGATCAGAGCCAGCTCATCCATGACTTCAAACATTTCCTCAACATTTCTCCTGCCCGATATCTGAAATTCCAGCAGGATATCTGCAATCCGAAGTCCGGATAAATAGATTTCGTTTTCTTACAATTTTAAAAATTTCTCCCGCTCTACTTTTGTCTTATCAATTTAAAAAGAGAGCAATGAAACATTTAATTATTTATGCCCATCCAAATGAAAACAGTCTCAATCACAGCATTTTGGATCATGTCCTGAAAACCCTTGAATCCGGGAGCCATGAGACAAGAGTCCGAGATCTTTACCAGATCAACTTCGATCCTGTTTTGTCCCTGTCTGATATGCAGGGGCAGCGCACCGGGAAAGTTTCTGATGACGTAAAACAGGAGCAGGATGCTATTTCATGGGCTGATCAAATTACTTTTATCTATCCCATATGGTGGACGGGTCTTCCTGCCATCATGAAAGGCTATATAGACCGTGTTTTCAGCTACGGCTTTGCCTACTGCTATGATCAGGGTGTACAAAAAAGCCTGCTGAAAGGAAAAAAAGCGGTTATCATCAATACCCACGGAAAATCGCATGATGAATATGAACGGATCGGAATGGATAAAGCCCTTTCCCTTACCTCAGATCATGGTATTTTCACCTACTGCGGTTTTGAAATTATCCAGCATTTCTTTTTTGATAAAGCAGACAGGGCCAGGGCAGAGGATGTGGAAATATGGAAAAAACATATTAAAAACACCTACTGTCAAGGCATTCTTAACAGCTGAAACAGCAGCTCATTATGGCATGGTATTGGCTTTACAATGGATAAGTAAAATTGTTTTGAACCATTATTTTAAACCATTAAGACCGGAGAGATAGTTTAGTTTTTATATAACTTCCTATCTCGTCTCTTAATGGTTTAAATATTGGATTTTTCCGTAAAAAGTTTGTTATATTTGCACTGTATATGAAACATCTCAACAGCATATTGCGTCTTCCTTTCTTCAGTGAGTATTACGCTCCGATCTATTGTTCGGGAAGAATTTCTATAGCTGTACTTCAATAAAATAATCTAACATATATATAGAGCCCGGACAATCGCTGTCCGGGCTTTTTCATTATAAAACCATTCAATATGATCAATTTATTACAGGAAAATGTAGCCATCACCCTGCCTGAAAACGGGTTGGAAGAAAAATTAAAACTGGCTAAAGAAGAAAACAGGAAATTATCTGTCAAATTAGGTTTTGACCCTACTGCTCCGGATCTTCATCTGGGACACGCTGTCGTACTGAAAAAGCTGAAACAGTTTCAGGATCTGGGCCATCAGATCGTTATTGTTGTGGGAAGCTTTACGGCAAGAATCGGAGATCCTACAGGAAAAAACAAAGCAAGAAAACCTTTGAATGCAGAAGAAGTGAAGCATAATGCCCAGACCTATATCAATCAGCTCTCCACAATCATTGATGTAAAAAAGACTAAAATACTGTTCAATTCGGACTGGCTTGATGCGCTTGATTTTTCAGAAGTCATTCAGCTGATGTCAAAAGTGACAGTCGCACAGCTCATGCACAGAAACGACTTCAACAAAAGATTCACGGAAAATACGCCTATTGCCATGCATGAACTGGTATATCCTATTCTTCAGGGATTTGATTCTGTAAAAATTGAATGTGATATTGAAATGGGTGGAACTGATCAGCTTTTCAACTGCACCATGGGACGCCAGCTACAGGAAATGCATGAACTCCCGGCACAGATCGTTATGTGTATGCCTTTATTGAAAGGGCTTGACGGAAAAGAAAAAATGAGTAAATCCCTGAACAACATTATAGGCCTTACAGACGCACCAAATGAAATGTTTGGAAAAACCATGTCTATTCCGGATACGCTGATCAATGAATTCATTGATCTGACCACCGATTTTTCAGCGGAAGAGAAAACAGCATTAAAATCAAAAATGGAAAATGGAGAAAACCCAATGAATATAAAAAAACTGATCGCCAAAAATATCATCGCCCAATACCATGATGAGGTATCGGCAGAAAGTGCAGAACAGTTCTTTACCAGCCAGTTTCAGAATAAAAGCTTTGAAGAGAAAACCTTTGAGCCTGTAAGCCTCACTTCCCTGAACCATTGTGAGCATACAATGAGTTTGACAGAGCTCTGCCATCAACTGAAGAATGACCTCAGCAAATCAGCAGTCCGCAGGTTAATTGAAAGTGGAGGAATACAGGTGAATACAGTCAAAATACTCGCTCCTGATAAAGAAATAGAACTTCTTCCCCAAACCAGGATAAAAATCGGCAAAAGAGCCTTCTTTGAACTGGTATAAAGTAACTGAAGGCCGGAAGATCAAAGTTGGAGAAAATGGAGAAAACCTACACCGAAATAAATAATCTGATGCAGTTGCCGTCAAATGACTGTCTCTATTTCCCGATATCACAATGTCTTCCGGCCTCAAATTCTTATATCCCGGCTTTCAAAAGTCCAAACTTTTCTATTTCCACTCAAGTTAAATTAATATCTTCGTCTTATTAAAAACGAATTTCCAATGAGCTACATCATGGTCGATATCGAATCAGACGGTCCTATTCCCGGAGATTTTTCAATGGTTTGTTTTGGAGCAGTACTCGTCAATGAGAAGCTGGACCAAACATTCTATGGAAAACTGAAGCCTATTTCCGGGAAATTTAATCATGAAGCATTAGCTGTTTCAGGCTTTACCAGGGAAGAAACCATGAATTTTGAAGACCCGGAAAAAGTAATGCTGGATTTTGAAGCATGGATCAAAACAAATTCCAAAGGCAGGCCGATCTTTATCAGTGACAATAATGGTTTTGACTGGATGTTTATCTGCTGGTATTTTCATCATTTTATCGGAAGAAATCCTTTTGGCTATTCATCCAGAAGATTATCTGATCTTTACTGCGGACTGGAAAGGGATACTTTTGCCCAGTGGAAACATCTCCGTACCACAGAACACACCCACCATCCGGTAGATGACGCCAGAGGAAATGCTGAGGTTCTCCTCTATCTGAAAAATGAAATGGGCCTGAAAATTGCACTGAAATAAAAGACTATGAGTGTACATCTGACCTATAAAAAAGCCACTGAAAACGATATTGATTTTCTCCTTGATCTCAGGATGAAAACCATGAATCCCCACTATGCCAGTTCCAATCTTCCTACAGACCGGGAGACGACGCTGAGCAGAATTCTGTATGAATTTGAAAAAGCAAATATTATTTTCCTGGATCAACAGCCTATAGGATTATTAAAAATAAACAGAACCGATGTTACGACAGAAGTTCTTCAGCTTCAGATTGATCCCAGCCAGCAGGGTAAGGGATTAGGGCGGATGATTCTGACGGGGATCCTTGAAGAGGCATCAGCAGCAGGAAAAACAGTATCTTTAAGCGTTTTGAAGACCAACAAGGCACAGCATCTGTATACCAGCCTTGGCTTTACAATCATTGGCGAAGATGAGCATTCTTACTTTATGGAAATGTCACCTTTCTAAAATACAAAAACAGAGATCAATAAGGTTAGGGTAAAGCCAATTGGCCAATTTATTTTTTAGATCAACGAACTAAGGTTTGTTTCTATTGATGAATCTTTCTTTTTCCTTTGTTATCAATATTATTGATTGGCCATTGTCACATAGATCAATCTTCCACCTTCTTCAGCAGACAAAAGTATTTTCTTGCCATCGGTGAGCTCTACCATCGAACCCGGAGGAACTTGTTTCTGTTCTGTGATATCTTTCATATCCGGCAGTCCCTGATTCACCAGCACCCATTTTCCCTGATGAAAAGTGAAGTAACCTACCGGCATTTTATCCTGCATGGTGAGGTTTTCATTTCGGATCACCTTCCGGGATACATGCCATTTAAATAAATACTGGTTATGATACACCATCAGTCTGTGATTTTCAGGTTTCCAAACTTCACCATCAAATTTAAAATACAAGTCCAAAACAGGAAGGCTTCCCTGATGAGGAGTACCGCAAAATGGACATTTGGGATTGCTCGTATTGTCAAAAACGTACCATTTCTCTGTGCACCCGGAATGATGGCAGGGCTGTATCAGATCTACTGTTTTCAGTAAAGCTGCTTCCCATTCATTGGCTGTGGGGCGCCTGATCGGATCATGTAATCCGTCTACAAATGCTTTTTTAAACAAATCAGAAAGGTAGGGTCCAACAATGGTAAAAGGAATATTTTCAGGGTCTCCCCAGAAAGCATCCCACTTTCTAAGCTGGCCGGCCTTTACGTAATTGGTTGTATTTTCCGGATGCTCCACAAACATTGCTTTTTCACCCATCGATATAATTTCGTCTTTTTCAGAATCCAGATCCCATATTTTCCCGCCACGCAGAGGATGCCTCCTCAGAAGATACATATATATCAGAACGGCCAAGGCATGCAGATCCGTTTTTTGATCCGGTAAATGCCTTCCCGGGTCTTTAAGGTCCAGATGTTTTGTCTTTAAAACTTCTGGCGCAATAAAATCTGCCGTTCCGATGACTTCAGGGGAAAATAATCTGGGAACCACCAGCCCGTCTATATCAATGATACAGGCAGACTTTGTAACAGGATCTACTAAAATGTTATTATAGGAAAGATCAGAATGGGCCAATCCCATCTGGTGTAGTTTTTTAACCCCTCTGCTGATATGGATACCGATCTGAAAATAGCTCAGCCAGTCTCCAAGTTCTGCCTGGTCAAGCCGCAACGGATATTGGGGATTTCTGAACATGGGTGCTGTAAACCACTTCCCTACTTTATCTTCTCCCTGAATATTATCGGATCCCACATATCCTTTGGCAAAGAAGAATTTTTTATGATAAACAGGAACTATGATTCCTGTCAGTTTATTTTTTTCAACAATATCACAGGGCCACCTGAATATTTCGTTCAGAAAATAGTCAGATGCATTTCCATTCCGTATGCTTTCCAGATAAGTAGAAACAATTCTCATGATCCGTTCTTTCTGGCCTTCATCCAGCGGATTCCGATAAAAAGCAACCACATATTCTTTATCGGGAGAAAAATATACATCCTTTACTCCACCCCGAATCGGGTTTTCGTCAACATATTCATAAGATTTGGCTGGGTCTAAAACAGAAGCAACCCTTGTGGTCTTTTTCATATTTATTAATAGATTATGGCCAATGTACGGTCATCGTGATTTCCTCTGCTCCAGAAATCAGCCCAGGTCAAAAGCCGGGTATCAATTTCAGTATCGTTGATAAAGTCTACTTTCGATCGGTCATCATTATTTCCGTTCAGATCATTAAAAAATGTTTTCCAGCTTGCCAGGTCCTCCAATTTATTTTCTGTAACAAATTTAGGATCATAGATCCCATCTGTCATTAGGATGAGGTGGGAAAAATCATTCACAAGGGTTATTCCAAAGCGTGATATGATCTGATCATTAAAAATTTCTTTCATGGTTATAAAACGGGTACCGCCGCCAAACTCTCCTACATCCATTAGATTGAGAAGTCTCACTTCTGAAAAGTCTTCGTTGATCAGGATGATCGGGCAGTCTCCTACTCCAAAACTCAGAATGA
Source organism: Chryseobacterium sp. (assembly GCF_022869225.1). Lineage (NCBI taxonomy): Bacteria > Pseudomonadati > Bacteroidota > Flavobacteriia > Flavobacteriales > Weeksellaceae > Chryseobacterium > Chryseobacterium sp. The sequence goes on from NZ_JALIHL010000001.1 coordinate 1,161,915, forward strand.
TATATCCAAAGTCAAATTTTTTGGCCAGCGTAAAAATCAGCGTGGTATGCAGATCAGAAATGGAAAGCCCCAGTTCTGATGCTGTTTTATCTAAAGTATGATAAACATACAAAACACTTTCATATAAACATCTTATGATATTTTGTCCCGCTTCATGCTCCATCAACTCTGCGTGTTCAGAACGATATAGGATGCTGATATTTTTCTCAATTTCCTTCAAAATATCCGGTGTACTGAAAAATGTATTCACCGAAACGGCAGCCAATCTGGATCCTTCTCTGGCTGCAGCAGCTGATCCCGCGCCATCGGAAACGGAAACAATACTCCATTCTCCGGGAAGTTCATTCACTGCAAAATCATCGTCCCTGAATTTTCCTTCATGGGCATGAGAGCGGCCTCTTTTAGAAGCAACAACAATTCTTTTATCTAAAAATTTACCTTTATAGGAAGTTTCATCCGGTTTATAAAAATCAGCTTCCCGATCACTTGGAATATTTTTCCACAGATCTTTCGGATCGGCATTGATAAACAACTGCACCTTTTTTACTGCAATGGTATGGACATCTCTGGTATGAAAAAATGCAATATCCAGATCATACATATTATGGGCTGCTGCAATTCCTGATAAGGTATTATTTTCAAAAATAAGCCCGGTTTCCTCAAGATTTTCTATCTTCAGTATCGTTATATTCGGAAATTCTTCCATCTCCAGGCTGAATTCATAAAACTGTTTTGAATTCGCATTCTTCAACACCCAGTGGACTTCTTTAAATTCTTCCCTTTCCTTATCAATAACAGCTTTTTCCATACCTGATGTATTATTATCCTAAGGTTCTGTTGATATCAAACCCTTCACTGGAAAAACCATAATAATCCGATGTTCCGCACCAGGGACATTTATTATATCCTTCTCCCTGCAGGCAATGAATTCCTCCGCAGGAGCAGGTGGCTAGTGCAATAGGGTTGGCACAGTGGGGACAGGAAGTTCCTCCCTGAAGCTCTTCAATGGAAATTTTAAGGTTATTTTTCTGGGAAGAAGAAAGTCTTATATAAGCTTTCTCATCAATTTTATAAGCGCCGTCCAATCTATAGTAGCGGGTAGACATTCCCGGGATTCCTGATGCTGCCAATGTTTTTTTAAACTTCATCAGATACAGCTTCTCCGTTTCTGAACATTTACCGTTTAAAACGACAAAATTATTGTCCGGAAAACGCTGTTCCCTCTCCGGATCTACTTTTTCCAGAATGACAGAATCGATCTTAGACAGATTGATGCCCTCCTTTTTAGCCTCTGTAACACTTTGGCTGGTGGTTTTAATAGAATCTGTCACCCACCGGAAAAACTCTTTATAAGAATTCTCATCCGAGTTATTGAACAGCAAAACATGGTCGGCCAGCGAGCCGAGAAGTTTATAATTGGTATTGTCACCTATGGACACCGCAATCGTATTGGATTTCCCGTTATATTTGGCATTCCATCTTTCAATGGCTTTTGTGGCATCATCGGTAGGAACGCCGTCAGTAAATAAAAAAACAATAGGCTTCCAGTCGCCTTTTCTATCATACGTTGTTCTCACAATATCCCGGTCTATACAATCCATTATTTTGATCAGACCCTGGGATAAGGAAGTGCCACTTCCGATAGGGATCTTCGGCGGATAAAAACTGATAATATCCTGAAGTGGGGTAATGACCTCAGCTTCTCCTGCAAAGCCGATGATGGAGATATATACGGTTTCTAATGAATACGGATCTTTTTTTAAATCTCTTATAATATTGGCGATACCCTCCTGTACCTGCTCAATAGGTTCTCCTACCATAGATTCGGAGATGTCTACTAAAAAATAAATCGGAAGTCGTCTCATAAGTGTAAAGACAATTTTTTAAATAATAATATTAAGTTCTGATGGTGGCGGTGGCAGTGTTATATTTTCTCCTGTACTTTGGGATTGTCCGCCCTGGGTAATTGAAGAACTTACCCATTTAAAGAAGGAAGAAAGGGTAATGGCATCTGTAGTATCGAGTTTCACCACGTGATCGGTCAGCTCCTTAAGAAAGTCTTCATCAGCTTTGGGGCCTGCCGCACAGCCTACGATTGCTCCCAGATCAAGTCCTTTGATGACCGGAATCATCTGCCTGTACTTCTGAATATCCGAAGGTTTACCGTCCGTAAATATAAAAAGAAGGGGCTGCCAGTCTCCTTTTGTATCAGCAGTTCCTTTTACCCTGTCTCTCTGAATCAGCGCTGCCACCATTTCCAATGCAGCTCCTGTATGGGTGGGTCCACTATCCGGGCAGGTAATTTCCGTGGGATAAAAACGCGCCAGATCAATTAAGGGAATCGTATTTCTGACCTCTCTATCGAAAGTAATGACACTTAAATGAAGACTGTCCATCGCCTGCGGATCTGCCCGGAGCATACTGATAAGCCCGTTGAATCCGTTATTAAGTGCCTGAATAGGTTCCCCATTCATGGAACCCGAAGTATCCAATAAAAAGTATGCTAATAATCTTCTATCCATGATAAGACATGTATTAATTCTGAAGCCGGCAGGGAAGTTTTCAACTTCCCTGCCGGCTTATATGTTGAATAAAAATGTAAAGTTTAGTGGGTGTATGCGTACTGCTGTCTCAGAATATCGATAAAGTTATCGGTATGGTGCGGCTCTCCTACAGCACGGAATTTCCAGTCTCCCTGATGACGGTAGGCTTCTGCAAAAACCATGGCACACATTCCGTTCATGCTTGAGTCTCCGGATAAACTGTATTTTGTAATTTCCTTTCCTGAAGCATCTACGGCACGAATAAATGCATTCTCAATCATTCCGAAGTGCTGATTATTGCTTCTTCCCTGATAGATCGTAACAAGGAATACTATTTTCTGGTAGCTTTGATCCAGCTGGTCCAGCTTAACGATGATCTGCTCATCATCTCCATCCCCGGCACCGGTTCTGTTATCTCCTGTAAGCCAAACATTTCCGCTTGGATGCTGCATGGAATTAAAGAACACCACATCTCCCTGGTAAAACCCCATCTGCCTTCCGTCATTGGTCTGAACCGTTCTTCCAAGGTTGGCTACCTTTCCGTTTCCATCTAAAAGAAATGCAACGGCATCAAGATCGTATTCGGCTTCTTTATTGAATAGTTTTCCGAAAAATCCGCCTTGTTTTCTCACGTCCCATCCCAGACCGATTGTTACTTTCGAAAGGTCGTAAACACTTTCTCCACGGTCATTCTTTCTTAAATCAATCGTCTGACCTTTCTGTAAATTAATTGCCATAGTTATTATTTTGTGTCATTTGATAATTTATTTAATGATCTGTCCTTTATAATATTTTTCCAGGAAGAACCCCAGGTCTGCCCTGTAGCCTATCCCCGAAGCTTCAAATTTCCAGCTTCCGTTTCTTTTATAAAGTCTTCCAAACTCCACCCCTGTCTCAATGGAGAAATCTTCATCCAGTTCATATTTGGCAATTTCCTGCCCGGTATTATTATCCACTACCCTGATGTATGAGTTTCTCACCTGCCCGAAGTTTTGTCTTCTTCTTTCAAAATCCTCTATCGTTACCACAAAAAGAATTTCTTCCACTTTGGAATCTACTTTTTCAAGATCTATGACAATGGCTTCATCATCGTCCCCATCACTATTTTTACCATTAGGATCATCACCTGTATGGGTTAATGCACCGTCCGGCGACTGTAAATTATTATAAAAAACAAAATATTCTTCTCCTACTAATTTTCTATCGGAATCAATCATAATGGCAGAAGCATCAAGGTCAAAATCATACCCTGTTCCTTCATTGGGGTCCCAGCCTAATCCTATTGTCATTTTAGTCAGCCCTAATTCAATCTTTTGTCCTTTCTGTAAATTAATTGCCATAATGTTTCTATTAATTATTTTTTTGCATTAAGATAAATTTGATTTATGAATTGACCAAATTTATTTATAAAAATTAATCCGTTTTCCCTTCATATCATAGAATTCTATCAAAAAAAGTCCAATTTTTCAATTGGACTTTAAAAAAATATAATCTTATTAATTTCGTTCTTAAAAATTTTTATCTGCAATAGCCGTATTTCTTGCCTTCGCCAGCATGGGAATAGAAATAAGCCCCATTACCAGCATAATAACGATCTGAAGCGGCAGCGAGATAAACGAATAGGTAAGTCCCATTTCACCTCCCAGCTCAGCATTTTTTCCCATTGAAATAAAAAGGGCCATAAAGCCGTATTTCATCGCCAGATTATAGGCTCCAATTCCTCCACTGGCAGGAATGATCATCCCTAATGTACCTACTACAATAATGAAAAAACCGTCCGCCATTGTAAATCCTGAAGTTTCAGGAAGTGCAAAGCATACGAGGTAGGCTGCAAAATAATAGGAAATCCAGATTCCCAATGTATAGACGATGAACTTCCCTTTCTGTTTTAATTTAAAAATAGTGGTTAGTCCCTGAAAGATCCCGTCTATGAAATTCACTACTTTTCCCAAGAAAGGAACGCCTGCCAGTTTCTTTTTAAATACAAAAAACAAAACAGTACCGCCCGCCAGGATCAGAAGAACGAATAAAATTTTATTAGGATTGATATGCACTCCGGAATTTTCATAAAAAGACAGAATGGCATCGTATTTAAACAGTAATGTCAGTCCCAGAAAGCCAAGCATACATATAAGATCTACTACTCTTTCAAGAATGATGGTTCCAAAAGATTGGTCTACCGGTACTTTTTCCACACCATATAAGGCCGTTGCTCTGGCCAGCTCTCCACTTCTGGGAATGGTAAGGTTCATAAGATATCCAAATGATATGGACCAGAGCGCATTGGAGTTGGAAATATGGTGTCCCATAGGTTCCAGCATCAGGTTCCAGCGAATAGCCCTGAACCAGTAGGCCAGAATACCAAATCCGGCGGCAAAGAGCACCCAAAGGTAATTGGCTTTAGCCAGTGATTTCTGAATGACTTTAAAATCCAGTCCCTTTAAAGCAAGCCATAAAAAAAAGCCTGCAAAAGCAAGCGATATTACCAGTGTAAGTATTGACTTTAAAGGACTTTTTGATGTTTTCTCCATGAATTAGGTAAGAAGATTTGTTTTTTCGTCCGGGAAAACGATTTTAGGCTGAAAATCTTTAGCTTCTTCAGGAGTCATCTGGGCATAAGCAATGATGATAATGATATCATCTTTCTGTACTTTCCTTGCAGCCGGTCCATTCAGACATACTTCCCCTGATTTTCTTTTCCCTTTGATAACATAGGTATCAAAACGTTCCCCGTTATTCACATTCACGATGTAGACTCTTTCTCCCACTACCAGCCCGGCAGCTTCTATAAGATCTTCATCTATCGTTATACTCCCAATATAATTAAGGTCTGAGGCTGTAACTCTTACCCTATGGATCTTAGACTTGAAAACTTCTATTAACATACTGCAAATTTATTAATAAAAATTAATAAAACATAGGTCTCTGATCATTTTAAAACTCCCACAAACACAGGTGTTTATTTTTATAAAACATAAAAAAAATGAATTTTGCTTATAGAATCAATAAACATATCCTCAAAAAGGTCAATACTTGATATGCAATTTAGGATTTAATAAATGTAGGAAATAATATTAACTTTTTGCTAAAGTCAATACACATAAGCATTTGGCATGATTTTAGTAACGCGTAACGTAGATTTTTCGTGGAAACCCGAATTATCATATTTTAACTATTTTCACTGAAACGTAAAAAAATTATATAAGTTTTAATAAAAAAATTGCACAATTAGAAAATAGTATTATATTTGCTATAATTACGAACTAACTTTAATATTAAAAATTATGAACAAGTCTGAATTAATCGACGCAATCGCAAAAGATGCAGGTATCACTAAAGTTGCAGCTAAAGCTTCTTTAGAATCTTTCATTTCTAACGTAACTTCTACTTTAAAGAAAAAAGACGGAAAAGTTTCTTTAGTAGGATTCGGTACTTTCTCAGTAGCTGAGAGAGCAGCTAGACAAGGTATTAACCCTGCCACTAAGAAACCAATTAAAATTGCTGCTAAAAAAGTTGCTAAATTCAAGGCTGGAGCTGATTTATCAAATGCAGTTTCTGGTGCTAAGAAAAAATAATCATTCAGATTACAAAAAATTTAAGGGCTGTTTCTGAGAAACAGCCCTTTTTTTGGTGGCTTTGAAAAGCTTCAGTATACTAACAGTTAAGAGAATATCAGGTTTTGGCTACGCCTTTCAGACTTGTAAAGCCATAACATGTATACAACATCTCCACTTCTACGATGGGCAGCCAGAAACAAACCCTAATTTCAGGTCTCTCAATTTCCGGTTTTTACATTATGGTGCTAATCTCGAAATTTTCCAGTCCAGATCTTCCAACTGATAGATAATTCTGTCATGAAGCCGGTTGGGTCTGCCCTGCCAGAATTCAATCTCATAGGGTTTCGCAATGTATCCGCCCCAATTGACCGGTCTTGAAACCTCCTTGTCTTCATATTCTTTTTCCAGTTCTTTCAACTTTTCTTCTAAGAACTCTCTGTCCGGAATTACCTGGCTCTGCGGAGACACTGCTGCCCCAAGCTGGCTTCCCTTCGGCCTTGAATGAAAATAGCCATCGCTTAAGTTTCCAGCAATTTTCTCCAGATCGGCTTTTATAATGATCTGCCTTTCCAGATTGGGCCAGAAAAAATGAAGACAGGCTTTATGATTGTTTTCTATTGCTTTTCCTTTTCTGCTGTCGTAGTTGGTATAAAAAATAAATCCTTCATGAGTATAGGCTTTCAGCAATACCATTCTTGTCCTTGGGCAGCCATCTTCTTCTAGCGTAGAAACGGCCATGGCATTGGCTTCAGAGATGGCCGGGCTCTCACTTGCCTCCAAAAACCAGTCTCTAAACTGCTCGATTGGATTTTGTTTTACCTCACTTTCAATAAGTTGGGATTTCTCGTACACTTTTCTTTTATCGTGCAGGTTTTCCATAAATATTTTTTATTAAATTTGAGTATGAATCACTCATACAAAGGTAAAATATTAATCTCGACACCTGACATTTCCGGCGATATTTTTTCAAGATCGGTGGTATTGGTTATTGAACATAATGAAGGCGGTGCATTTGGTTTGATATTGAATAAAAAGAACAGCCAGATGAGTAGTAAATTCAAAGATTTTTTTGATTTTAAAATTGAAGTATATGACGGCGGTCCTGTGGAAAATGATAAAGTCTTCTTTATTGTGAAAGGGCCAAAGGTAACTGACATCTTTACTGACATCACCGATGAGTTTTACCTGACAGAAGACATTGAACACATCATCAATGCAGTACTGAGTAATGAACTAGATATTCACAGTGTCAAAATCTTTTCAGGATATTCGGGATGGGCCCCTAATCAGCTGGATACTGAGGTTCAAAGAAAAATGTGGACAGTAGTAGACGTTTACAATCTTGATTATACACTTCCCAACGATCAGACCTTATGGAAGTCCATCATGCAAAACCTGGGTGGTGAATTTTTGCTTTGGGCCAACTCTCCTGAAGACATATCACTGAATTAATAACATACCGGTCAAATCCTTATCTATATTTAACAAATTTTAATATTACGTTAACTAATTTTTAAAAAAGTTTTTACGTTATTTGAAAAACCAAAAATCACTGAAAATGAAAGGAATTCAATTATTTGCTTTATCCATCTTTTCTGCAGCATTTTTTTCATTCACTCCCCACGACAAAAAATATATTGTCATAGATGCAGGTCATGGCGGAAATGATTCAGGGGCTGTATACGGCCGGTTTTCTGAGAAGGATATTTCATTGAGTATCGCCAGGGAAATTCAGAAGATCAGTGAAAAGCAGGGCAAATTTGAAGTGGTTTTAACAAGAAATTCTGACACTTACCCCAACCTTTCCGAAAGAACATCCCAAATCAACAGTTTGAATCCGGAAATGGTCATTTCACTCCATGTTAACCGATCTCCTCAAGAGGAAACCACGCAGCAGGGAACTGAAATTTTCGTTCAAAATTCTGAGAGCTCAAAAATCCTGGCTGAAAAAATCTCTAAAAAATTTGATGCAGTTAAAATTGAAGATCGTAATCTTCACATGTTAAGAGAAACCAAAGCACCTGCAGTATTGGTAGAATTGGGATTCATTAATAACAGAAAAGACCGGGAATATTTAACCAGTGAAAAGGGACAGAAAGAAATCGCACAAAAATTCGTTGATATCTTCAATGAGTATTAAATAAAAAACAATTTCTGATATATTCAGAATAAAACCCGGTAAAGGACTGCTCAAATTTGTTGTTTACCGGGTTTGTCAATTTTTAATTAAAACTTTTCTTCCAGTTTTCCACAAGTTCTGTGAAACGACTGTTTTCAAAAGTCTTATTTCTTATTTTACCTACAGAAAATATGCCTTTCTCATCAGAAATCATTAAAATTTCTTCGGCTTTCTGAGATTCAAATGCTATAATCTCGTGTTCCTGGACATCCGCAAGGTTATTTTTATGTAAGTAAGTCACGAAGTTTTCCATCAGAGGAGAAATGTATGCCCCTTCCGACTGCTTTGGAACTTTAATACTATCACCTTCCAAAAACAAAAGATTCCCGGAAGTGGAACGTGCAATCCTTTTATTGGGATTCAGAAGAATTACATCATCCAGATCATTTTCCTGGGCATAAATTCCGCCATAAATATTTTCCGGACAATGAACCCTGATATTGCTTAGCAGGTTGTTATTAACATTAATCTCTTTTATCAGATCCAATTCCAGCAGTTTTTCGTGAACACCCAGAACATCTTCCATTTCTACTACCTCATAGAAATAAGAAACTGAAGATTTTGCTAACGTCAGTTCATCATTGTTTCTGAAAACCTGGAAATTAATAATTCCGTGCTGAATTCCTTTACCTTCGATCATCTCCTTTTGAAAAAGTGTCTGAAAAAATTCCAGTGTATAGGTCAAAGGGATATTCATTCTCATCTTCCTCATGGAAGCCATCAGGAAAAAGTAGCATTCTTCGTCCATGAGTAATCCACCGTTTCTCACGAAGAAAGAAACCTTCACTGTATCGCCCCAAAGAAAGGCTCTGTTCTTTACATTTAATGTATCAGATGTAAGATATTGATTTTCCAATTTTTGATGTGATTTATTTATAAAAAAATAATGAACGATAAATCGTTCATCAGTTTTATCATGTCATACAGTCCGGTATTATGCCGCACCTAATTTTATTCTGAGATTTTCAATAAGATTTTCCCAATACATTGCGTTTTCTTCTTCATCTCCTTCTTCACAGAAATCTGTTATATTCAGAGCTAGATCTTCTGTAATATCATCTATTGTGATAGTCATTTCAAAGAAATTTTTAGTTCCTTCATCTTCCTCCCATCTGAAACGCACGAAACCTTCAGGCTTATATCTGATCAAAGTGGCCTTTTCGGCAGGTCCTCCGCCCCAGCTAAAAAAGAAATCATCGCCTTTCTCTGTTACCTCATCCGCAAACCATTCAGACAACCCCTCTGCCGTCGCCAGATATTCATATAAAATCTCTGATAAACAATGCATTGGAAATTCGTAATGGACTTTATGTTTCGCCATATAATCTTTGTTTTTATCGTCCCGCAATATATAAATTAATTTTTTTATTACACAAAAAAGCAATTACTTTTTTATAGAATCTGTATGATATTTATCAGAGATCTCAAATCAATATTATGTTAAATAAAACCCCTTACAACTACCATGTAAAGCATAAAAAAATCTCTCCGTTTTTGGAGAGACCTTTTATTTAATTTTCATTCAGTATATCCAGTATGATCTGACAGCCCTGTCTGATTTCATCCATTGATAATGTAAGGGGTGGAGAAATTCTCAGGTATTCATTTCTGTATAACTGCCAGAAAACAATAAGGCCGTTTTCCATACATTTCTTAGCTACTTCCAAGGTATATTCCGGAGACCCAAGGTTGACTGCGAGCATTAATCCTTTTCCGTTAATATTTTTAATTTTTGGGTGTACCAGAAGTTCTCTGAATAGTTTTTCCTTTTCGTCCACCTCATTCATAAGGCCGCTTTCCAGCACTTCTTTCAGTGTGGCATGACTCGCCGCTGCAATCAGCGGATTTCCTCCAAAGGTAGTAATATGCCCCAGTTTTGGAGAATGCGCTAAGGTTTCCATAATTTTTTTGGAGCTCATAAACGCACCAACAGGAACACCACCGCCCATGCCTTTTCCCATCACCAGGATATCAGGAACGATTCCGAAATGTTCAAATGAGAATAGTTTTCCGGTTCTTCCGAATCCCGGCTGAATTTCATCAAGGATTAACAGAGCGCCTACTTCTTCACATCTTCTCTTCAGCCTGATCAGGTAGCCGTCATCAGGAACCAGAAATCCTGCGGCACCCTGGATGGTTTCAAGAATAACACAAGCCGTTTTTTCAGTAATCTTTTCGAATTCAGCTTCATTATTGAATTCGATAAAAGAAATCATTGGCAGCAACGGACGGAATTCTCTTTTGTGGGTTTCATTTCCTGAAACACTTAAAGCTCCATGGGTATTTCCATGATAAGAATTTTTAAAGGAAATGATCTCTTCTCTTCCTGTATATCTTTTGGCAAGCTTTAAACTTCCGTCAATAGCTTCTGCACCGCTGTTCACAAGATAAGTTACCTCTAATGGATCCGGAGTGGCTTCTGCCAGCAGTTTACACAATGCAATAGGTTTTTCCTGCGCATATTCACCGTATACCATTACATGAAGGTATTTGTCCGCCTGCTCTTTAATAGCGCTGACTACTTTAGGATGTGAATGTCCTAAGGTATTGGCAGAAACTCCCGCTACAAAGTCAAGGTATTTTTTTCCATCCGTCCCATAGATGTAGCTGCCAACAGCTTTATCCACTTCAAAACCTGCAGCAAATTTTGTGGTTTGTGCCTGATATATAAAAAAGTCTTTTTGCATTTCCATCGTCTCAAAAAATTTTAGCAAAGCTATAAAACATTCCCTAAACGCTAAAATTAATAGACCAAAAAAGACCGGATATCTCCGGTCTTTATATTATTTTCTGGTTCGTTTCGGCTTTTTCGCTTCTTCCTTAGCTCTTTCCTTTTCTACAGCTTCCTGAGCCTTATCATAGAGCTCATTATCGCCCACATATTGTATTTCTTCGTAATTGGGACTGTCTACAAGAATATCCTGCCATTTCCTGATCCGGTCTTTTGTATTCCAGTTAAAATCAGCAAATTTTCTTTTCGCCGGTTCTATCATACTCATCGGATAAGTATCTGAGGTGGCACCAATACTGCATGAAATAATTTGCAGGGCTCTTTCCTCAAACAAGGCACCAATAATACCACATGCAGAAAGGGTTATTCCTATTCTTTCAGGCTTTTTAGTCTCCTGGTTGGTATCATCCACATAGGCAATGGACTGAGCATTTCCTACCACTCTTGCTTCCTTGATATCATTGTTCTCATAATAGACGGTCATGAATTTTCCTTTTACCTGGTTAAATTCATCTTTTAAGTTCAAAGAATCCACTTTGCTGATCGCAAAGGCATTTCCAATGACTTTCAGCGAGTCTATATTTTCATTTTTTGTATTAAAGTAAGCTTCTACCTTATCACCGGTCACCTGTTTTTCTCCACTCCACAGAATAGGGTTTGTATACATATGCATGATACCGTCTGTTTCATTGAAGGCAATAGAGTCTGCTCTACCCTGAGCATTTGACTTGTAAATACGGGCTTTTTTATAGGCTCTTAAGAAACTTTTCTTGACTTTGATATCCAGAGAATCCGGTCTTTGATAGGAAAGGATCTTTTCAGCTGCAAAATAGACAGAATCCTTTTCCATTGCCTTTACCGCATAAGGATTTTTGGTCATCATGGCAGAGTCTTTCTTTTCAAAAATCTCACCATACCCTCCTTTTATGTATCTCTTCTCCTTAGGGTCATCAAGCGTTACATTTCCGGTGGCTGTACCAAAACCTGTGATCTGATTGAAATACATATCGTCACCGGTCAGGATTTTATCATTGTAAAAGATCTTGGAATTCTTATTCAGGAACGCTTCTTTTGTTTCCATTCTATAGGTTCCCCTTTCCGTATATATCCTATTTTTAGGATTAGCCCTGTTGGTAATAGTGGTCGGCCCAAAAAATTCGGCAACTTTAGTATTCTGATTCTGCTTGATATTAACTCCTTCAATGATATATTGGGGATTATCTATTTTCACATTTCCCACAAAATCGATCATTTTGGTATTCAGGAAATAGGTTGCAGATTTGGTATACATTACATTCTGGCCATCAGAAATAGTTCCTCCCGTATTAAAGTAAGCCTGATTGGCAAGCCTGTCATAATAGAGGATATCTGTTTTTATAGTTTGTTTAGGATCGGTAAGAACAACATTTTTCCGGGCAACCCCCTTCTGGGTGTTCCCGTCATATTCCATTTCTCCGGCAGTAATTACAGAGCCGTCTGCATTTTGAAGTTTTGTATTGCCTATTGCTTTTACAAAGTTCTCTTCACTGTACAATACCACTTCATCTGCAGTAAGGATGGATCCTTGATGTTCAATCTGAACATTTCCTGTAAAGTATTGGTTACCCTGATATTTTTCAGGGTCTTTGATGATTTTATCCGCATGGATGATCTTTATTTTATCTTCCGGTCTGAGTGGCTGTGTTTTTGCAGGTAAAGGAGCCTGCAAATAAGGATCTCTCTTCACAGGGGTCTTATCCTGCGCCCAACCCAGCGTAGAAATAAAGATGAACAGAAAAAGGATTATTCTCATTAATTAGTCATTCTTAGTGCCATAAAAATACAGCGAATGAGAATCAATTTTTACGCCAAATGCTTCTTCAATTGCTTCTTTGATTCCCTGAATTCTCGGATCGCAGAACTCAATGATTTCTTCGATTTCTTTATCAGAGTCTTTTTTGTAAATCACAAGATGGTCATGCTGTTTGTCAAAATAAGACTTCTCGTAAGATGAAGAGGTCAATGTCTTTTCTCCAAACTGATGCTTTCTGATAAGGCCCGCATCAAGGAAAATTTCAATCGTGTTGTAAATCGTTGCTTTGGAAACGTGATATTTCTTCTGCATCATCAGAAGATACAGATCATCAACATTAAAATGATGATCCATATTATAAATTTCTTCCAATATCGTATATCTTTCAGGAGTGTTTCTGAACCCTTTTTCTAATAAGTAGTTTCTTAAAACATCCTTGATCAAAGCTATATTTTTGTCTTTTTGTACTGTATCCATTAAAAAAATTATCTACAAATTTATTGATTTTTATTTAAATAGACAGTATGCCCGGCAGTGCCGGTCATCAAGAATTGTGACGGAAGTAGCCTGACTGTTCAATTTTGTTGTCATAAACAGTAAGTTCTGTAATGGGTGCAGATTCTACTTCAACGTTGTGCGAGGATACTCCCCAGGCCTTAAAGTCATCACTTCCGATATACTTCACGAAGTTGTAAATATTAAGGGTAATCTTCTGTTTAACAGTTAAAAGGATATCGTTGATATACGTATTATCTATAATAACATATTTAAGATCCGGTGGTATATCATGGGCTCTTAAAGACGGATGGCTGCTTCTTGAAGGAATGGTACCGTCAGCCATTAAATCCTTTAACACCATATTGAAGTAATCATTGATTCTTCGGTCTACTTTGAATCCTAAAAGGAAATTCACCTTGTATACTGTTCCCGGAAGAATTTCATCTACCGTATATTTGAAAGTATACGGATCTTCCTGGTTGACAATGCTCAGAATGAAATAGTGATCTGCTCTCTTCGGCTGCTTTTTAATGATAGAATAGATAATTTTTGATTCTACTTCATCATTTCTTTTAGCTCTGCTTAAGTAAGCAAGATTGGTAGCATATTTTGGAATGGTTTCATCCAGTTTCATGTCTTTAAGGATAGACACGTATTTTTCTATTTTTACAAACTGGATAAACCTTGTTTTGATAAGTCTTCCGTTATACCATGCATACATAGAGATTCCAATAGAACCAGCCAATACCACTGTGATCCATCCTCCTTCCATGAATTTGATAATATTGGCACTGAAAAATCCTAATTCAATGGCCATATACACCATAGCAAAAAGTAGAATGAGTACTTTGCTCACTCTGTGTTTTAAAAGCCAGAAGACCAACAGGACGGTTGTCATCAACATGGTGACTGTAATGGAAAGTCCGTAAGCCGCTTCCATTTTTCCTGATTCTCTAAAGTGGAGAACGACAATGATACATAAAATCAGAAGGCCCCAGTTGATTCTGGGAATATACATTTGCCCTTTAACTCCGGAAGGATAATCAATTTTTTGATTAGGCCATAAGTTAAGAGACATTGCTTCGGAGAAAATGGTAAATGAACCGGTAATCAAAGCCTGACTGGCAATAATTGCGGCTGCAGTTGCTAAAATTACTCCTGGAATAATCATCCACTCTTCCATAATCCCAAAGAATGGGTTGACTACAGAGAATCCAGGTTTTCCATGATTGGTTAAAAGCCAGGCTCCCTGTCCAAGATAGTTTAAAATAAGCATAATCTTAACGAACCCCCAGCTTACTCTTATATTTTTTGCACCGCAGTGTCCCAAATCCGAGTAAAGAGCTTCCGCCCCGGTTGTACAAAGGAAAACAGCTCCAAGAATAACAATAGCACTGGGAGAGTTTACAATAAGCTTATAGGCATAATAAGGGTTGAATGATCTTAAAATTTCAAAATTTTCGCTCAGATGCATTACCCCCAAACCTCCTAACACTAAAAACCAAACCACCATGACAGGACCAAAAAATTTACCGATAAAACTAGTCCCAAATTGCTGCACCACAAAAATTACAATTAAAATTCCGATCGTAATAGGAACAATGGGGGTATGAGGGTTATAGATCTCAAGACCTTCGATTGCTGACATCACGGTAAGCGACGGCGTGATCACTCCATCTGCAATAAGTGCTGCTGCCCCTATAATAGCAATAAGATACAGCCATCCTTTTTTAAGATTCCGGACCAATGAAAACAAGGCTAAAATTCCTCCTTCTCCTTTGTTATCTGCCCTCAAAGCAATGATCACATATTTTATAGTGGTCTGAAGAGTAAGCGTCCAAATAATACAAGAAAGGGCTCCTTCTATATATTCATTGAAAGGCATATTGCTGCCTCCTGCTCTTGCATTTACAATCGCTTTCATTACGTAAAGCGGTGATGTCCCGATATCTCCGAAAACAATTCCTAGAGAGACTAAAACTCCAATAAAAGAAAGTTTTTTGATGTCAAAATGATAACCATCTTCTGTAACGTCTGCCATGTCAGCTTATTTATTTTTAAACGCGCAAATTTATACTAATTTTATGACCCTAAGAATTTTTCTTCATGAATATAATAAATGAAAAAACTTCCTTTCGGAAGTTTTTCTCTATTATTATTTAACGTACATCGCTTTTTTAATTTCCTCTTTTACTTTTTCAAGTTTAGGAAACCACTCTGCAAATAATGCTGCAGAATAAGGTGCTGGTGCATCAGGAGTCGTAATTCTCTTGATAGGGGCATCCAAATAATCAAATGCTTTTTGCTGTACCATATAAGTAATTTCAGAAGATATAGAAGCAAATGGCCAAGCTTCTTCTAAAATCACCAATCTGTTTGTTTTCTTCACTGATTCTAAAATAGTATCAAAATCCAGAGGACGAACTGTTCTAAGGTCGATAACTTCTACAGAGATTCCTTCTTTAGCCATATCTTCAGCAGCCTGTAAAGCTAGCTTCATGATTTTACCGAAAGAAACCAGAGTAACGTCTGTACCTTGTCTCTTGATATCTGCTTTTCCTAGTGGCAAGTAGTATTCTTCTTCAGGAATTTCCATTTTATCTCCATACATCTGCTCAGATTCCATAAAAATAACCGGATCATTATCCTGAATTGCAGTTTTCAACAACCCTTTCGCATCGTAAGGATTTGAAGGAACCACTACTTTAAGGCCGGGAATGTTTGCAAACCAGTTTTCAAAAGCTTGAGAATGGGTAGCTCCTAATTGACCTGCAGAAGCTGTAGGACCACGGAAAACGATTGGACAGTTCCACTGTCCACCACTCATCTGACGGATTTTTGCAGCATTATTGATAATCTGATCAATTCCTACCAATGAGAAATTGAATGTCATATACTCTACAATTGGTCTGTTACCATTCATCGCAGCACCAACAGCAATTCCTGTAAAACCAAGCTCTGCAATTGGGGTATCGATTACTCTTTTAGGACCAAACTCATCCAACATTCCTTTTGAAGCTTTGTATGCACCATTGTATTCTGCAACTTCTTCCCCCATTAAAAAGATGGATTCGTCTTTACGCATTTCCTCGCTCATTGCCTGTGCAATTACCTCACGAAAAGTATATTCTGCCATATTTATTCGAAAAATTTAGACTACAAAAATAGTGTTTTTTTTATTATACACATAATAAAAAAGGCATCTCATTTGAGTGGAAATCTTTATTATTCATTTTATTGAAAACGGCTTTTCCTCCTGCCAGCTTAGTTCTTTGCCGTTTTCTCTAAGGTCCTGAAGAAATTCCCATACATTCTCTTATAAACAAAAAATGACATCTCATTTCTGAAATGTCATTTAGAATTCTATTTAAACTTAAATTAATTCATTTTCTCCCAAACCTGGGTTCTTCCTAATAAAGATAATCCTAAGTAACCTCTTACATTCAGCTTATCTCCGCTTCTTGTAATGGTACATTTATAAGTTTTACCTGTTTTAGGATCAGTGATGCTTCCACCTGTAAATTCATCCCCGTCTTTTTTTAATCCTCTGATGATTTCCAGCCCTAAAATCGGTTTTCCTTTTCGGTCATCCTTACAGGCAGTACAGTTAGGATCAGCAGGTTTTATAAGCAATTGGGAAACTTTCCCATAATATTTTCCATCTGATTTCTTAAATACTTCCACAATAGATTTAGCCTGTTTTGTTTCATCATCTATTGTTTTCCACTTGCCTTCAATCTGTGCAAAAGAAAGCACACTGAATAGAGAAAGCACGAATGTTAATACTAATTTTTTCATATTTTTTATAGTTTTAATTCTTATACGATAGTCTTTTCTACCTATTGATAAAAATATAAATTAATTCTCAACAAACAAAAACTTTTGTTATACAAAGCATAAAGTGGCAAAAGTAAGGCCAAATTGTGAAAAGGCTGCTTTCCCAATGGGCTTATCCTCTTTTACTCTTTTGCAATGTTCCCTTTTGCTTTAATCAAGTTTCCTATGAATCACTTTGTTCATGTAATCCTGATACCAGGCTTTTGCCGTTTGTTTTCCTTTTTGCACTTCCGGAGTTGTAAGGGTATTGATCAGGTTATTTTCAAGTCCTAAATCATTTTTATCATACACGCCGATAATTTCCTTCCCATCAAAACGATAGATATAATTGCCGATAATAAACTGTTCCGAAGTTCCATCTGAATTAACCACAATAGAAGGATAATTTTTCTCACTCACCAAGCTTTTCCCCCAGCTTCTGATCGGCTTATGGTAGCCTATCAGGTCTGCCAAAGTAGGATAAATATCAATCTGCTGGGCCGTTTCCGGATTTTCTCCTTTCAGTTGGTATTCCGGATTGGGAGAATAAAAAATCAACGGAACAGCAAAACGGTTCATTGCTTTTTCATATTCAGGATAATAAATCTGGTTGGTATGATCTCCGGTGAAAACAAAAATAGTATTATTGAACCAAGGCTGTTTTTTAGCGGTTTCGAAATATTTCCTGATTGCATAGTCTGTATACTGCATCGGCTCATGCATTTCTATTTTTCCTTTTTTAAATTTCCCCTGATACTTTTCAGGAATTTTAAAAGGATGATGAGATGAAGCGGTAAACACTGTCGCCATAAAAGGCTGTGTCTTTCCTACATTTTTGGCAAAATACTGCAGAAACGGCTCGTCCCATATAGCCCACATTCCGTCAAAATCTTCATCGTGATTGTATTCTGTCTTTCCGAAATAATGTTTGAATCCTAATATATTGCCAAACCCAAGGAAACCCATAGAGCCGTTGGGGGCTCCGTGATAGAAAGAAGTATCATACCCCAATTCATTGCATACTGAAACGATAGACTGAATTTTCTGATTGGAATACGGTGATCCTGTAAAAGCATCCGTTAAGCTCGGAATCCCGGCCAATACACTGCTCATCCCATGGATAGACTGTCTTCCATTCGCGAATGCATTCGGAAAAATAAGACTCTGGGCCGCCAAACTATCCATAAACGGAGTGTAGGAAACGTAATCTTTGATATTTTTATCTTTATTAAAGGCTCCGGAATATTCACGACCGAAAGATTCTACAATAAAAATAACAATATTGGGGCGGTTTTGAACGTTCCGGTCATAGACTTTATAAGGCTGTACATTTTCCTGGATATATTGATCATTTACAAAATGAACTTCTTTAAAGCTGTTGGTTCCCAACGTTCTGAAAAAAGAAAAAGTACTGTTAAGAACCACATTCCCTTGCAGCGGATTGGTGACAAAACGGTTGGCATCTACCATATTGATCGGTCTTGTACTGTGTTTGAAATCACCGCGGATTCCTCCAACTACCAAAATGGCCGTAATACACAGAACCACGATTGAAGAAACAAAATAGGGTATTAATTTCACCGGTCTTTGCTCTTCAACCTTCACTTTTTTATACAGGAAAATCCATACTGCCATCAAAACAACATACCCTATCAACACAAAAGGATGCTGTCCCACAGAAATCATAAATGTTTTGGAAAGGTTAGACTCATGTTCTGCTACCTGCAATGCTGCAGAGGTAAGTCTGGACTGCGAAAATTTATAATAAATAAAGTCACCGAAATTCATTGCATAGGCAATCCCGTTCGTTACAAAATAAATCCAGAAAAGAATTTTTTGAAAGACTCTTTTCGTATTGATCACCAAAGGAATGAGACTGAGCAGTATAAACAGCGAATTAACATATAAAATCGCAGTGGTATCAAAAGCAGTCCCATGATAAGCAAGCTTCAGATAATCTGAAACCGAATCAATTTTAATCAGGTCTTTATTGAAATACCAGAATAAAAGTCTTGCTATCTGATAAAAAAAATAGGCTAAGAAAATCCTGTAAATCAATACCAGAACTTCCTGCGTTCTTAATTCTTTAAAAAATTTCATGGGGCAAATTTACATCAAAATCACTTTATTGTATTTTTTAGTGCACATTATTTTAAGCTAGAATTTTTAAAAACTGTAATTTTGTACTTATGGATTTTATAAAGAATAATCTTGCCAATGCTTTAACGCTGGCTAATTTATTTGCAGGCTGTATAGGTGCAATACATCTTATTTTAGGAGATTATCAGACAACGGCGATCTGCCTTATTTTCTCTGCTGTCTTTGATTTTTTTGACGGATTTGTAGCAAGAGCCCTAAAGTCAAACTCGAATCTCGGCCTTCAGCTCGATTCTCTGGCAGACATGGTAAGTTTTGGAGTGATTCCCGGGCTGACCATGTATAAAGCACTTGAGCCATTCGGAGCAGAATTGCTTGGAATCCATTTCCCATTTGAAATCAAGTATATAGGATTGGTGGTTACTGTTTTCTCCTGTCTAAGGCTGGCTATCTTTAATCTGGATGAGGAACAGAGATATTATTTTAAAGGATTGAACACGCCTACCAATACGGTATTGCTGTTTGGCCTCTATTATGCCTTCAGGGAAACAGGGGCTTTCAGTTTTCTATTTGAAAACGAATTGTTATTGGTCATCCTCACCCTCTTTACCTCATGGCTGCTGATCAGCCCGATAAAAATGATGGCGATGAAGTTTAAATCCAAACAATTGAAAGACAATTACCCTAAAATAGTTTTATTGGTGGGCGGTATTGCTATTCTTGCTTTATTTCAAACAGTAGGAATCCCGATGCTGGTCATCTATTATATCCTGGTGTCACTTGTTTTTCAAAAACAGCTTAAATAACAGAATAAGAAATTGATTATGATCTTCTTTTCAAATTAACCCATTTTCAAATTATTAATCAACAACATGAATTTAAAACTCCATAAACCTCTTTGTATTTTTGACCTGGAAACAACAGGAACGAATATCGGAAAGGATAAGATCGTTGAAATCTGTATCTTAAAAGTAAATCCTGATGCTTCCAGAGAAAGCAAAACCTGGCGTGTAAACCCGGAGATATCGATCCCGAAAGAATGCAGTGAAATTCACGGCATATATGATGAGGATGTAAAAGATGCCCCTGTATTCAGTGAAATCGCTCCTAAAATAATGGAAATGATTTCCGGAAGTGATCTGGGAGGTTTCAATTCTAATAGATTTGACGTTCCACTTTTGGCAGAAGAGCTTTTAAGGGTGGGGGTAGATTTTGATCTCAGCAAATTCAGACTGGTGGATGCACAGACTATTTTCCATAAAAAAGAGCCTAGAAACCTGGGAGCCGCTTACCAGTTTTATTGTGGTAAAACATTGGAAAATGCCCACTCTGCTGAGGCTGATGTAATGGCTACGTTCGAAGTTCTGGACGCACAGGTGGGAAAATATGATGACATTCCAAACGAAATTGCTCCGCTAAGCGAGTTCACGTTCCATAATAAAAATGCAGATCTTGCCGGATTTATCGGCTACAATGACAAGATGGAAGAAGTTTTCAATTTCGGAAAATATAAAGGCCAGGGGGTAAAAGCCGTATTCCAAAAAGATCTCGGATATTTCGGATGGCTTCAGAATGCCGATTTCCCACTGTATACCAAGAAAGTTTTCACCAAGATTCAATTATCAAGTAAATTTTAAAAATGTCTGATCTGGTTCGTTTTAAATTTTATGAAACTGCCCTTGAAGCCAACAGGGACAAACAGATACTGGCAGAAAATGGGATCAACAGCTTCATTGCCAATGAACAGCTCATTCAATCCGACTGGCTGCTGTCACAGGCGGTAGGCGGAATCCAGCTTCAGGTTTTTGAAGATGACATTGAAAAGGCAAAACAGATTCTCACAGATTATAAGGAAAATGAAGCATTTTCTTTAGAGGTAGAACATACCATCAGTGATCCCGAATTTGATTTTGTATGCCCGAAATGCGGATCGAATCATATTTACAGGGATGACAGCGCCACCAGCTTCTTTGGAATTTCTTTTCTGACGAGCCATAAATTCAAATGTTATTATTGCGGGAATGAATTTACCCATTAACCTGTTAGGAATTAATAGTCTTTAGCCCATCTAAAAGATTGCTTCGTTCCTCGCAATGACGAAGTCAAAAAAATAAAATAAAAAGAGTTATGAAAATCATCTGCATTGGAAGAAACTACAGCGAACACGCAAAAGAATTAGGAAATGAAATTCCGGAGAACCCAGTTATCTTTATGAAACCTGATACTGCAGTGTTAAAAGGAAATGATTTTTACATCCCTGAATTTTCAAATGATATCCACTACGAACTGGAGGTGGTATTAAAAATTTCAAAAGGCGGAAAATACATTCAGAAAGAATCTGCTCATAAGCATTACGAAGAAATAGGATTAGGAATAGACTTTACCGCCAGAGATCTTCAGTCTGAACTGAAATCCAAAGGGCTTCCGTGGGAGCTTGCCAAAGGTTTTGACGGCTCTGCGGTAGTGGGAAATTTCTTTAAAAAAGAGAACTATACCCTTGAGAATCTCCAGTTTTCATTACGGCAGAATAAAGAGACGGTACAGGATGGCAATACAAAGGATATGATATTCGGTTTTGATGATATTATCGCATTTGCGTCACAATATTTCACATTAAGAGTAGGCGACCTTATTTTTACCGGAACTCCGAAGGGGGTCGGAAAAGTAAGTGAAAATGACGTGCTGGAAGCGTATCTTGAGGAAGAAAAAGTACTTGACATTCGAATATTATAAGTAATTTAACATCAACTCTGGTAATTTTTTTATATCTTTAGGTAACAAAATGAAGGTTATGATAAATATTGTATTACCCGTAGATTTTGGGGACAAAACAGACCAGTTGGTAGAAGGTGCCATAAAATTTGCAAAACAACTTAATGGTAGAATTTATCTGATTCACGTAGCTCCATCAGATATTGGCTTCGCGATCGGGGATATGGGATTTCAATATTTTCCGGAAGTGGAAGCGAATGAGATCAGAGAGGAGCTCGTTCAGCTTAATAAACTGGAACAGAGGATTATCGCCCATGATATTGATTGTGAGCACCTGTTAAAGCAAGGACTTGCCAAAGATATTATCCTGGAACATGCCAAGGAAAAAAATGCGGATTATATCGTTATGGGATCACACGGAAGAAGCGGAATTTATGATGTATTTGTCGGAAGTCTTACCAAAGGGCTGACAAAAAACTCTCCTGTTCCCGTTTTGGTACTTCCCATCCATGACTGAGAAAAATAAATTTTAATCGTTAGTAATAAAAAAACCGATCAAATAAATTATTTGATCGGTTTTTTACTATATAACCAATTAATTAACCTTCTTTTTTGTAGATATTCGGATCGTAGTAAGGGTGCTTCCCTTCCGTTGGAGAATAATAGTCTTTATCTTTATCGCCTCCAAGTTTAGCTACCAGTACATAGCACCAATATGTAAACAATGCACAACAAACGATAAACAGGATCCAGTTTAAAACATTTCCGAAAGCATCAAAGAACCCGAAAGTCCATTTGAAAACTTTACTTAAGAATAGAAAGAAAGACGTCATTATTTTCCTTTTTTAAATTAACTTTGTACAAATTTATAAAAAATGTTTAAATTACTTTCAAAAGAAAGCAATATTTTTTCAATTCCTGTTTATATTGGTTTTCTTCTTTTAGTAGTAATAATATTTAACATATTGAATTTCAATACTTACGAAGCGATTATTGCCGGAATTACTTTTCTGGGAATTGCTTTGGGATATTTTTGTTTTCACAGTGTAGCCCTTAATTATCAGACCCATCTTCCGTTATTTTTATATACAATTTTTATTTTTGGGCTGTATCCCGGAAATTTAGATATCGGAATTGCGGTTTCCCTGCTTACCAATTCTTTTCTTATTCTTCTTTTGACAAGTGCAGATGAAGACATCAGAAAAAAATCATATGTACTGGTAGGGGCCATTGTCGCATTGAACTTTATTTTTCTTCCCACCACCTGGCCGATGGCTGTTTTTGTCATCATCCACGTGGTCGCCACTTCAGCAAAAATAGGATTGAATCTTTTCAGGTTTCTTTTAGGAATAGTTCTGATCGCTTTCAGTTATTTCTCAATCATGTATTTTGTACAGTTCACTACCTGGAATATTGATTATTTTCCTTTTGGAAAGATGAAACCGGTAACGGACTATACTGGGCTGTTACCGCTGGTTCCAGTTGTCCTGATGCTGATTTACGCGGTATATGACCATTTTAAAAATTACAATAAGAAAAGCCCGATCAGCAGATATAAATATACGTTTCTATTGGTCTTTTCCGTTGCCCAGCTTATAACCATCATTCTGTATATGAATAAAAACTATGAATATCTGCTCTTACTGGCATTTCCTTCAAGTATTATTCTGAGCAGGATGATGAGATTTTTGCCCAGATATTGGATGCAGGAAGCCGCATTATGGCTTATTATTATTAGTTTACTTGGCTTTAAAGCAGGTACAGTTTTTGACTTATTTTAAAAAATTATGATTCAGATAGACGATAAATTGATTTCCGAGGATATTTTTTCCGAAGAATTTGTTTGCAACCTTACCAAGTGTAAAGGTGCATGTTGTGTAGAAGGGGATGTAGGAGCTCCATTGGATAAAGACGAGCTTGAAATTTTGGACAGTATTTTTGATAAGATAAAGCCTTACCTTACCCAGGAAGGCATCAAAGCCCTTGAAGAACAGGGAACATGGACTACTGACCCACACGACGGAATGTATGTTACTCCAATGGTGGAGAACCGCGAATGTGCTTATGTTACTTTCGATGAAAAAGGAATTACCAAATGTGGTATTGAAAAGGCGTATGAAGACGGTGCTGTAGACTGGCAGAAACCTATCTCCTGCCACCTTTACCCTATCAGGATTACAGAATACTCTACTTTTACCGCTTTAAACTATCATGAGTGGAATGTATGCAGTGATGCCTGTACACTGGGCAAAGAGCTTCAGGTTCCTGTCTATAAATTCCTGAAAACTCCACTGACCAGAAAATACGGTGAAGAATTCTATACCGTTCTAAGCGAAGCTGCTGATGAATGGAAGAAAGAATTCGGGTCATAGATTTTACTTCAGGGACCAATATTAAAAAAAGCCGGAAATATCCGGCTTTTTCTATGAAAGGTCTATTTAAAATCGGCATCCGTCACTCCGGAATTGATTACTATTTTAGTGGTTTTAATATTCACTTTCTGCCCGCCTCCTTCAGCATCTACTTCGGATGGGAACTGCAATCCATCTACCGTCATATAACTTTTAACGGTTACATTTCCTTCTCCTGCCATTGTCTTGTATAAAAGACCCGTAGCCGCATCAAAGTAGAATTTTCCTTTATCTGAAGAAAGTACATTATAATCTTTTCCGTCCAGCTTTTCTACTGTTGCACTCTTAAAGTTGGCAGCATCAAAAGCCAAAGCATCTACCGGCTTCCCTTTTTTCAAATCGGCAAGTTTATCTGCAGGAATTTCGGTTTTCTTCCCCATTTGATCAAAATATCCTTTCTCACCGTCAAACAGCTGAACCATCTGCTGCCCCATTAAGGACTGTACAGATTTGAATTTGTTTCCCAGCTTCTTGGTCGTCATTGTAATTTCCATTCCCTGTACGCTAAGCGTATTATCTGTAACGGTAGATTTTACAGCTTCCAATTTATCTTTTCCACCTAATGCTTTAAAGTAATTATCCACTACTTCTTTAGGAGTCAGTTTAGAGGGTACGGCTTCTGTTGTTTTAACAGTAGCAGCTTCTTTCTTCTGCGCTGCTGCAGGGACGGAAAAAAGCACTGCACAGAAAAAAGGGATGATCATCTTTTTCATATATGTAATAATAAGTTTAGAGGGTAAATATATGAATAATGACCGAAATATACAGAGGAGGATCATTAAATAAAAAAAACCGTCAAAATGACGGTTTTAAAATATTTATATCAGTGTATAATTATTTTTTAAGCTCTTCTAAAAATTCGTCGTGAGAAATTTTAGTTTCTTTTTTGCTTGCTTTTTCAAGAATTACATCTTTCAATTTAGCCATAGCTACTTCAGAAGAGATCTGTTTTACCTGCTCCTGATCTTTTAACATTTCAACAGCATATTTTTGGATCTCCTCATCCCCTAAGTGGTGGATTCCGTAGATTGCCAGCTGATTTTTTACCAACTGCTCAGCTTGTGCCAATACATCAGCATAATCCAACTGGATTTCGTTATCATTCATCAGTTTACCTTCGATGATCTGGTATCTCAACTGATTTTTTTCAGCTTCAAGGATTTCTTTAGCTTGCTCTTCAGACTGGATATTCTGGTTAGAGAACAATAACCACTTCACAAGGAATGATTCAGGAAGTTTTACTTCTTCTTTTTCAGTTACCTGTTCTAATACTTTATTCACAAAGTGAACATCAGCATTCTGTTGGAAATACTCGTCTAATTCAGTTTTTACTTTTTCTTTAAGCTCTTCTTCAGACTTGATTGTTCCTTCTCCGTATACTTTGTTGAATAACTCCTCGTTAAGCTCAGCTAAGTTTAATGAATAGAAGTCTTTTACTTTTACTTCTAATTCATCATGGTGCAGGTGCTCTACTTCTTCTTTGCTGAATCCTAATTCTTTAGCTAATTCTTCATCGCCGGCAAGCGTTTCTTTAGAAACTTTTACAGACTCATCCATTTTCAAAGCTTTTACTAATTTGAAAGCTTCTTTGTTGTCAGCTGTAATAGTAACGTTCTTTGGGTGGTGGTGGTGCTCTCCTTCTGCATATTCTTCTACAACCTGAGAAACTTCTAAAGCGATATAAGAATCTTTAGTGATTTTATCTTGAGGAACCTGCTCAGCGAAACGCTTCTGCATGTTTTCAATGCTCTTGTTGATTTCTTTTTCAGAAGCTTCTACTTTGTAGTGAGGAGCTTCATATTTAGCTAAATCTATCGTGAATTCAGGCTCATATCCTACTTCAAAAGCAACCTCGATCTGATCAGCGTTGTAATTCAATTCATTTACTGGCTGAGGAACTGGCTGACCAACTAATCTTAATTTATTTTCATTAACATAGTTGTTCAAAGCATCAGAAACCTGTCTGTTGATTTCTTCAAATGCAATACCTGCTTCATATTGTTTTTTAACCATACTCAAAGGCACTTTCCCTTTTCTGAATCCAGGAACTTGCGCATTTTTAGCATAATTAATCAACTGCTTCTCTACTTTTTCTTTGTAGTCAGATTTTTCCAATGTTACTGTAAGCAATGCACTTACGTCATCATGGTTTTGTGCGGTAACCTTCATTATTGATTAAAATTTTAGGTTGCAAAAATATGAATTTTTTATGAAAATCACCCATTTAAAGTCAACTTATAACGCCAAATATTGTTAAATAAAAAACCACCGGGAATTCCGGTGGCTTAAACAAGATTAATTATTCCTAATTACTCAGGTTATATTTGGCTTCCGCATCAGTCTCTCCTCCTACTACGCTTCCCCAGGCTGTTCCTGATTTAGCATCATTTACACTTTGAGGGGAGTGAATAAGGGTTAATTTTAAGAATGGTGCTGTTCCGTCCACCGCTTTTACAACAGTCCATTTTGTTCTTAATCCTACTCTTTTTCCGTCACTTCTCAGATCTCCTCCATCCACTCTTTCTACCGTAATATTAGATTTTGGAAAGTCGAAAATTAAAAAGTGTTCGTTTTTAGCATCAATAATTTCCTGGGTGGCATCTTCGTTACCGTTTCTGAATTTAGCCTGAACGGTGTAGCTCTTCCCATCTTTAAGAGGAATGGTAGGTGTTCCCCCAGCTCCAATACTGTAGTCATACGAAATTGTATTGGTGCTTCCCTCTTCAGTTACCAAAAGAATAATATTGGTAAGCTCTTCCTGAGGAAGGTCATCTTCTTCTGCAGATCCGTTTCTCTGACAAGAAGTAACGACAGTAACGGTAATAAATAAAGCAGCTAATAATTTGATAATATTTTTAGTATTGAATAGTTTGTTCATTTTTAAGAATTTTAAAATTGTAAAAATTTTGATTGAATAGTATTGAAATCTTTAGAATCTGTATCTAAAGTTTAAAATAAAGTTTCTTCCTGCCTCATCTGCAAAGAATCTCAAACGGTTCAGATACTCTCTGTAGGAGGTATTGAAAAGATTGTTCACGATAAGTCCTGCCGAAAGATTTTTGCTGATATTGATTCCGGTTTGGATATTCCAAAGTGAATATCCGTTGGGCGGAGTACTGAAATCGATCATTTTATCCACCAATTCGCCATTTACATAAAGCTCCAACGGGGCATTTCGAATCGGGAATCTGGCTTGTTTTAAAAAGGTTTGATTTTCAAGAGTCAGATAGAAGTTATTCCATTTCTCTTTTTTGAATTGCAATGCATTGGAAAAATTCGGCGGCATCATTAAAATCAACGGTTCATTGTGGGTATCATCCTGCCCGTATACATAGCTTCCTTTCCCAACATACGCCAGATCATCCGTAAGCTTCCAATTGATATCCAGGTCTACTCCGTACATTTTCGCATCAATCTGTTCATATACCCACTCCGGAAATACACCTCTGATGGTACCCTTGATCCCTACAGGAACTTCATTAATGAAATTTTTAGTGATGAAAAAATAGGGATTTACAGAAACGTTCAGTCCCTGCAGAACACTGAACTTTGAGTCGATATTTAAATTAAACTGATGTCCCTGTTCATTTTTCAATCCCATGTCTCCGGTTTCGATCACTCCTGCAGAATGATGTAATCCATCTGAAAACAGTTCAGCAACATTCGGAGATCTTCCCACTTTAGCATAATTAAATTTCAAATCAAAATTAGCATTGGGACGGTATTCCAAGCCTGCATTGAAGGAAACATTATTATAATTAAGCTGCGGACGGGTCAAAACCCTGTTCTGATCAGTCTTCACATAAAACTGCGGATACGTGTCCGCATATAATTTGTCCCAGTCACTTTTGTCATACCATTTGGTAACATCGTAACGGGTAAAATCATATCTCAATCCTGCTTCAAAATTAAATTCATGAGAGATTTTATATTTGAACACCGAATAAGCCCCCGCAGAATACTTGTCGTAATTCGGGATCAGACGTCTTGCTTTTGTTGCAGGATCTGAATAGTTGTTCTGAAAACCGGCATCAATTCCCGTTTCCAAAGACCATTTTTCCCTTTCTAACAAATCATTAATATTAAACTGATGGGTCATCAGTTCCAGATCCAGAGAGGGTGTATCATTTAACTCTCCTCTTCTGATATCATATTCCTGTCTGTGGTTGTACTGGTAGCTATATGTTGCAGATAGTTTCCCGATATTTTCAAACCTTTTGAAAGCTGAAACTTTTGCAATATGATGCTCAATAACCTGTCTTGGGTTATCAATATCATAACTGAATTTACCTGAATAAATAGGGGGATTTGCATTCATTGCCCTGTCGTAATCTTCCGATGTGGCCACATGGGAGTCTCTTAAAATCCCTATGTTCTGATTGGTCAGATAATAATCAAAGGAAATTCCTCTTTCATAGGTATTATTCTGGACTGTAAAATTGAAGGAAGAAAAATCCATTCCCGTATTTTTCAGATTATAGTCGGGAGCGCTCTGATCGCCCAGCTTTTTGATACTTCCGCCAGATTTTACAGCCCATCCGTTTTTCCAGACTTTGGCAACATCTACGTCCAAGCCGAGACCTCTTCCGTTAGAAATTCCGGAAAGCCCTACCGAGCCTTTAATCGTATCTTTTTTAGGGAAAATTTCAGGTTCCATGACCACGACTCCTCCTATGGCATCGCTTCCATACTTCAAAGCAGATGCTCCTTTAATCACATCGATATGCTGAAAATTATTGATATCAACATTCGGAGCGTGTTCTACGCCCCATTCCTGCTCTGCAAGACGCACACCATTGTTCATAATGCTGATCCTGCTCCCATAAAGCCCATGGATTACGGGTTTTGAAATATTATTTCCGGTTTTCAATGCGGTCACTCCTGAAATTTTAGATAATAAATTCCCCAGATTGTCTGTAGAATTTTTCTCTATATCATATTTACTAAGCGTTTTGACAACCAGCGAACCGTTATTTTTGTGGTTTCCATGTATGGTAACGGTTTCAATATCTTTGATATGATGTTCCAGGGTAAGGACCAACTGAACATCCTGATCAATTCCTATATTTTCAGTATAATCATTACAATCAGGATGGCTGGCAATGAGTGTATACTTCCCTGCAGGGATTTTAGCAAAAGAAAATCGTCCTTTCTTATCTGTTTTGGCTGTAAAGTTTCCGATTTTAATCACAGCATTTTCCAGCATCGTCCTATCGTGAAAATCCTGAACAGTTCCCTGTACAGTATACGTTTTTTGTGCGCTTGTAAATACTGATCCACAAAAGATCAGCAATAGGCAATATATCAATTTCATTATAAATAGATTGATTGCGTACCCTTTATCCGGGTACATTTTTTCGTTAAAATTTGTTGGATGGGCCGGTTTGATTGTACTATATAAAGTGTGTTAATGGTAAGAAGTTAGAAGTCAGTAATTGAGGCATTTTTATCAGTATAACTGCCAATCACAAACTGCCGGCTGTTTTCCAACAACATTAAACGTTGAACTTTAAAGTACAAAACTTTAAACCCAGTAAGAATCTATTGATTATGAAATAGCGGGAGGCCCCCGAAGCTGAAATGTGAATTTGGTCTGTGACCAGATTTTCTCCTGAACAGCGATGATCTGCTTTACTTCGTGCGTATAATGACCGAAGGTAAAACTGAATTCTTCAGGAGCCAATGTATGTCCGGTAGCCAAAAAGTGGCAGGCCAGACAGTCGCCAGCTTTCTCTTTAGCAACTGCTTTCGTCACGGTATTCTCTGTCTTTTTAAGATTAAAAGACTTAAAATAATCCACAGAATCATGGTGGTGAAAGCTTTGAGAAAGCAGTGCGAGGAAGTACACTCCAAACAATAGCTTGGAGATAAAACTCTTCAAAATTCTGCTTTCTTTAAAAATCATTCTTCAAAATTATGAAAATAATTTAATTGTTAAACTAAACTTTTATTAAATTACTGTAATGAGTAGTACCATATGTAGCAATAACCACTATTTTATAAAAAAAGCTTCATAATTTTGAGGTTATGAAGCTTTTATATTTGTTTTAATCAAGTTGAGTTCCCAGATATTCCCATTCCTGCAAGGCAGAATCCAGATCTTCTTTAGTTTTATTGTACGTCTCTAAAGTTTCATCAGAAGGGTTTTCCTTCGCAAAAGAAGCTTCCATTTCTTCAACTTTTGTTTCCAGTTCGGAAATTCGCTCTTCTACTTTTTTGATTTTATTCTGAATATTTTTTTGTTCTTTACTTATAGCATTAGAGGACGGGCTGCTGCCAACGGCAGGTTTTTCTTCCGCCTTCTTAGTTTCTACCTTTACTTCTTCATGGTGAAGCTTGGCTTTTTCCGCAGAAATCTCTCTGATCGTCTCCTTTTGTCTATATTCCAGATATTCATTGATATCACCAAGGAATTCTTTCATTTTCCCATCACGGAATTCGTAGATCTTGTCACAAAGTCCCTGAAGGAATTCTCTGTCGTGAGAGATGACAATTAGGGTCCCTTCAAAATTCTGTAAAGCCAGTTTAATAATCTCCTTGGACTGGATATCCAGGTGGTTGGTAGGTTCGTCCATGATCAGGGTATTGAATGGACGTAAAAGAAGCTTACAAAGCGCCAGACGGTTTCTTTCCCCCCCGGAAAGCACTTTTGTTTTTTTAGATACAGCATCACCCTGAAACAGGAAAGATCCTAATAAATCTCTTACCCTGGGCCTGGTTTCTTCCGTAGCAGCATCTTCAGCTTCTTCCAAAACGGTTTTATTAGGCGTTAAGACCTCTTCCTGATTCTGAGCAAAATATCCGATGTTTACATTATGACCAAGATTCCAAGAACCTGAATAATCTTTGATATCACCCGCCAAAATTTTAGCTAAAGTGGTTTTTCCCTGTCCGTTTTGTCCTAAAAGCGCAATTCTGTCTCCTCTTTGAACGATGAAATCTACATCATCAAAAATTTGTTTTTTCCCGTAAGCTTTTCCTAAATGATCCGCTTCAAAAATTATTTTTCCGGGAACCATAGATTGTACGAAACGGATATTGAACTTGGAAACGTCTTCATTATCCACTTCAATACGTTCAATTTTATCTAATTTTTTGATCAGTGACTGGGCAAAAGATGCCTTGGTAGCACTGGCACGGAACTTATTGATATTATCTTCCATCTGCTTGATCTCCGCATCCTGATTCTTTTTAGCCTGAATCAGTTTTTCACGGCGATCTTCCCGCATGATAAGATATTTTGTGTAGTTGGCTTTGTAATCGTCAACTTTTTTGTTGTTGATATCAAAAGTTCTGTTACAAACGGCTGTCATGAACTGCTTATCGTGACTTACCAAAACAATCGCTCCGGGATAATCCTTTAAGAAATTTTCCAGCCAGATGATAGATTCCATATCCAGGTGGTTAGTAGGCTCATCGAGAAGCATAATATCATTCTTTTGCAGAAGCAGCTTTGCCAATTCGATTCTCATTCTCCACCCTCCTGAAAATTCATCGGTAATCTTTTGGAAATCATCTGCTTTAAATCCTAAACCAAACAATACTTTTTCCATATCCCCTTCCAGATTGTAGGCATCATGGTTCATTAAAAGATCATTCAGCTCGGTCATTTTATTGATCAAATCCGTATAAGAATCACTTTCATAGTCGGTTCTTGTTGCCATTTGGTGATTGACCTCTTCGAGCTCATTTTTCCAGGCATTAATTTGTTCAAAAGCCTGCATGGTCTCGTTCCAGACAGTTCTTCCTTTTACAAAATCAAGATCCTGTTTCAGGAAGCCGATGGTAACGCTTCCCTCAGTTATTACATCTCCTTCGTAGAAATTAATCTCTCCGGATAACATTTTCAATAAAGTGGATTTCCCCGCTCCATTTTTCCCTACCAGACCTACTTTATCATCTTTTTTAATAGTGAAATTTACATTTTGAAACAGATAGTTTCCCGAATGATGTAATCCTAAACCTTGAACAGAAAGCATTTTTTAAATTAAGAGTTAATAATGAATTTTCGGGGCAAAAATACGGAAAAAGAAATGAATAGGCCAGAAATAAAAAAACTGCCCGTAACGGACAGTTTTTTATAAGCTTAAAAACTTATCTATTCACTGTATTGATGAACGTTGTTAAAAAGTTTTAGGGGTTACTCTTACACGGCTTACATCATTTCCTCCTCTCAGAAATTCAGCCAGTTCTACAATTCCGTTGCTTACGGCTCCACAGATGACTTTATTTCCGCCATTATTCATGGCCTGCTTACCTCCAAACCACCAGTTGTTACTGGATCCGCTATGACCTTGTGCCAATGCAATATTATAAAATGTACAGACTTTATTGCCGGAAAATTCCAACACTAAAGTTCCAATCATGGCAAAGTTCAAATCATCCGGATTGTGATCAAATGTTGTTCTGCTTCCCGGAATTCTGTCTGTAAACCATGACGCCACTTCTTTTGATCCTTTTCTTCCTATAGAAAAAGTAAATTTGCCGTCACTGCCACAGCTTGCAGTATATCCTGCATAAATATGTCCTTTAGGATCCTGTCCACTTGTAACAGAAAACTCACTTACTGTAAAAGATCCTTTTACCAAATTATTTGAAGCTGATTCAAGAAAAACTTCATTATCTCTATATTCCATGACTCAATATTTTGATGTTGTACTTATTTTTTTGAATGATTATTGTTATAATTCCTGTTCTGTCTTTTTGAAGCTTCGCTGAAAGAACAATTCAAAGTAACGGGAATAAGTCTTTGGAAACTACAGTACAAAATACCAAATTCACGCTTCAGTACTTCTACGCAGCGGAGAGATATCATTTTACAAATCAAAATGGGACACCTTACACGATGTCCCATACCTAAATTTAAAACTGAAAAGTACTAACACTATTATTTATCTCGTTAGTTTTATCGCGGTCGGGGTCTTGATGACAGAGCGGACCCAGATATCATTATTAGAAACATTGGTACCGTACAGAAAATCTGCTACAAAACTATCCTCAGGGAGATGAAGCTCCACGGAAAGCCTCGTCTGGCTGTCCTGATCAACAGATGTGCTGCTGGATACATTCAACCCGTTATTAATCAGCTCAGCATTAATTTCGGACTCTGATCTCTTCAGTACAGAATTTTCATACAATCCAAAATTGGCTGATATATGAATATAATCGCTAAGCTTTTTATCATCATACACCGGTTTCTTATCTGCTGAAAGATCCCGGGTATATTCTTTAAGCTGATCATAAAAGCGAACAAGAAAAGGATGTTTATAATAGTCTATTTCGAAATATAATTCAGCAAGATCTGCATCAAAAACCGCAGCAGTACTATTGGTTTCTTCCAGCATCAGCCTGCCGTACGCTTTTGCAAGATTATTATACACTTTATCCCTGCATACATAAGCCTGAGAATAAATTTCACCAGTCTCAACCTGATAATCAGCAAGCAAAGCATCCCAGACCCGGTTTCCTTCAGCATTGCTTTTTGCATTCCTAATATCTGATACATAATCGTGCAGATCATTCACATTCATAAAATCTGTAGAGATATAAACAGACTGCGGCCCTTCCAGGTATCCGCCGCCTACATCAGCATGAGCACCGGGGACAAAAATTTCCTTCCATACAGAGTTCCCGTATTCAAATTTTCTGTCCTGCATCGTCTTTGAATCTTCAAAAAAACCGGTAAGCGGAAAAAAGAACCTGCATTCATTGATGGCACAAAGATGAAGGGCGTGTTCTATTTCCTGTGGCAGACTTAAGTCATATGTATTAAAAGGCTTAGATTCTACAGTATCAAAAATTCCCAGGAATTTGATTTTAATATGGGATAAAGAATAATAAGCCAGCAGCTGGTTGCAAAAAGTTCTGGCCAGCATTCCTCCCCTTCCAAATCCATACAGATAAAAATGATATTCTTTATTCCTGTCTCTGGTAACCTCCTGTACAAAAATATCAGCTTTCCGGATTTTATCATCAGACGAGTATCCGCTTCCATACGGTGGGTTGGCACATGTTGCCATCGCAAAGTTATTATCTTCACCTCCTGGCACAGTTCCTACTCCTTCGACATATATTTTCTCATGCCCGTTAAACAGGTTGTATAGTTTATAAACATTTGTAAAAGCACCATAGTAGCTTTCATTATTCTTCAGTGGTTTATCCGGTGAAAAAGCATTTATTCCATTATTTCCAGTACCATCAAAGAAGATTCCAACGGAAATTACGTTGTTGTCCTGCATTCTTTTATTCATTTATTATTACAGATTTTCTCTGTATTTTACATTCAAACTTCATCCAATCGTCGCTGACAAGGATTTTTTTCAAAGTAACAGAAGTATGGGCTGGTAAACTAGAGTAAAAAATACCAAATAAAAAATTCCGTATTTCTACGGAATGAAGATAAAAAATTACATATAAACATGTAATTCAACTAAAGTTTTTCAAGGGAATAGATATTATTTACGATGGCATAAATAACGATTCCAACTGTATTTTTTGCCCCGATCTTTTCCAGGATACGCTGTCTGTGGCTTTCTACTGTTCTTGGACTGATAAAAAGTTTTTCTCCTATTTCATTATTGGTAAATTCCTGGCAAATCAGTTTTACAACATCTTTCTCTCGTTCGGACAATTCATCTTCCGTTTCAAAGAGGGAGTTTTTCTTTGCAGAACTGTTCATATAGGTAAATAACATCTGATGATCCTCGGCAGTAAAGAACACCCCGTTTTTATACACCATTGTTATTGCTTCAATAAATATTTTTTTATTGGAATTTTTGGGGAGGAAGGCAGAAACGCCCAGCTTTACCATATATCCTAAAATAGAGGTTTTATAGTGTGAGGAAAGGATAATAATTTTAAGATCCGGATATTTTTCTTTAAGAATTTCTACCAGTTCAAAACCATTCATGGGCTTCATCTGGACATCTACAAGAGCAATATCAGGAAATTCCTGTTCTGAAAGTTTTTCCAGCTGTTCTATAAAATCGGGACCATTATCGGAAGTAAGGGATACCGATATATTCTTTTCGTTTGACAGCAGCATTTTTACTCCTTCCAGGATCAGCTGTTCGTCATCTATCAGGGCTATTTTGATTTGGGAACTCATTATTTTTTGGAATTTTAATGATTAATCGACTTCCTTTATGTAAAAAAGTATGTTTCCATTTATGGGTAGCATTCATTGACTGGATCCGGGATTCAATATTTTTGATTCCCATTCCTTTTTTCACCTGATCATACTCAAAACCCTGTCCGTTATCTGAAATGACAACAGCCATGCTCCCGCGATAGTCTTTAATATAGATCCACAGATCAGAAGCGGTAGAATGCTTGATCACATTCGTCGTAAACTCCTGGATAATCCTGTACAGCTGAACTTCTACAAAAAGATCTTTCTTTTCGTATCCCGGCATCACCTGCATGGAAATATTGATTTTATGGGAAAGGTTTGCTATCAGTTCTTCTACATACAAGACCATTCCTACGGATTCCAGGTTGACAGGATATAATGAATGTGAAATACTTCTGGCGGCATCAATCAGGGAAGACATTTGGCTGTAGATATTCTTTTTGATCACCTCATCTCCCTGAGTATCCAGGTTATTGAGCCATAAAGAGAGAATATTGAGCCTGTTTCCGATATCATCATGAATCATAACGGCAATTCTTTTCCTTTCTTCTTCCTGTGCCTTAATATTTTCCAGCACCAGCTTCTTCTGATGCTGCACCTCTACTTCATGCTGTGCATTTTTTTCCTTTATAATCCTGCTGATAAACGATCTGTAGGCGAGGAGAATAAAAGCGACTATAACTGTTATGGTAACAATTATAAGAATCAGCAGGTTGATATTTAAGGTTACTTCTTTAATTGGATGAAGGTATATAAAAATGAAATGTACAAAATACCTGAAAGGATATTGTTTGCACTAAAAATAATATAATACCCGTCTTCCGACAGGTTTGCGATTTGATGCTGAACGATAAAAATAAATACCGAAACGGAATAGTAGAAGAAAATACTGGCGTCTGTCAAAAGGAAACGGTTTTGTCCCGAAGTATCTTTTATTTCCCGGATCAGCGTAAATCCTGAAAGACAGATGATGATGATATTTGATACTACTTTTGCAATATCTGCATTGGATGGATAATCAAAACCATATTTTGAAATCATAAATCCAACAGCCAGTACCGCTACAATTCCCAGAAAATATCGGGGAAGATCCAGTTTTCTGATAAATAAAAAGCTCAGTAAAAAAAACTCACCCGCAATATAGAAAGGATAGAGAAATGA
Source organism: Chryseobacterium sp. (assembly GCF_022869225.1). Lineage (NCBI taxonomy): Bacteria > Pseudomonadati > Bacteroidota > Flavobacteriia > Flavobacteriales > Weeksellaceae > Chryseobacterium > Chryseobacterium sp. The sequence continues at coordinate 1,198,543 of NZ_JALIHL010000001.1, forward strand.
GGTATCATTAAGGTTAAAAATATAAGGCAGAATAAGGTTCAGTAATTCAATAAAAAAAAGAAAAGCAATACAATAAAAATACTGCTTTTCCTTATTATTTAAAATACGGTATTTGGCTGCTCCTAAAAAAATAACGGATAGAAGCAGACCATAATTGAGGAATAAAATCGCCTTATAAAAATCAGCCATTCCCATTTATAAATTATTCATAAGGTATACGGCAGATTGGAGGACATGGTTTGGCCCAGTCATAGGTATTGGATTCAAGCTCTACCCCACCTACATTTTCCAGAGCCTGGTTAAATGAAATGAAAATCAGGGTAACCAGCATTCTCTCATAGACATCATTATATTTAAGCCCAAATGAGCATACAATATTTGTCAGCCCCGGGTTATTAAGACATAAGTCTTCTGTAGGAACATAAAATCTTCTGAAAATTCTCGCCCCACCGAATTCTGTACATTCTCTGTAAAACCAGTCCATTCCTTCATCTCTCCACTTTTCAATAGCTTCTAAAGCTTTATCCTGCTCAAGGATCGGTTTACCGGAAACCGGGAAAGACATGTCAGCTTCTTTATCAACATTTTGAAGATCTTTAGATAAAATAGCATTCTTAACGATGCTGTACTCCTGTACTTCCTGAAGTCTTATATCTCGGTCAAGCCTGCAAAGAACACTAAATGGATAAGCTTCTTTATCATCAATTTTTCTTCCTGTGTCGCTCATAGGATAGAAAATCAGAATCAGATGCGCTTCATGCACCCCTACCTCAATACAAAATTCATTGTACTGGCTGTTGTTCTTCATCCAATCGAGATGTTGTCTGGATATTTCAAAAATATTATTGGTAGGGATCAGTTCCCCTACTTTAGAATACTTAGCAAGGTACTCGTTCCAAGTAGCTGCAGCTACTGAGCACTGATCGTGCGGCAGCATGTAGTCTTCTCTGTTTAATGTTGTCATAAGCATGGTTTTTTAAGTCCTATAAAAATAGACAAACTACACATGCCATGCAAGTAAGAATTTTAATTAATAATTCCTTACCGTAATATGGTAACAACTCTGCTGTTTTTCTTTTATATAGTAAATTCTACCGGCATTTGCATAATATTTTAAAACTTTTTCCAGAGCAATTTCCATTTTCGGATTATATTTAAGAACATGATTGAATCTGATGTATGAAATATCAAAAGAATTTCCGTAGTTATGCGAACTTATCCCCAGAGAAGCATTAGCATTTACCCTTCTTAACCTGCACTGATCTTCAAGTGTTCTGGTGATGGAAGAGACTGTAAATGTTCCCCCTTTGGTTTCTTTATTGAATCTAGAGCCTATCTTTTCCAGCGTAGTTTTTGCTTTAGACACCATATAAGCCCTGCTGTAATCAAGTTTCTGAACCTGATAGCCCTTTCCTGTTTTTTTTATCTTATGAAATTTTCCATTGTTAATGTATTTCTGTACAGCTTTAGCATCTTTCAGCAGCTTTATTCCAAAACTTTTCGATGCATCGATATGAGGTTTATAAAGGGCTGTAGGCTCCACTTTTAAAACCGTCGTAAGATCATAGCAGGGAAAAACTTTTTTGGCTGCCTGCGAATAATGTAAGCTATACATAAAAGGTACAAAGACCACACAAAGAAACTTTCTCATTAACCACCCTTTTAAATTACTAATAAAAGATAAAACAATTATGTTATCTCTTTCATTTTTGATCATAATACGATCCGAATAGATCCCAAACAAACTTCAAACCAAATTGTTGAATTTACATTTTTTGTTCCCTTATTTTTGAAATATTTTTTAAGATTTATCTTTTTATTTTAAGATATAAATTCTACATTTGAGATACATTTAAAAATAAACAACATGATAAAAAAACTTTTTGCTGAATTTTTCGGCACATTTTGGCTTGTTTTCGGTGGTTGTGGAAGTGCAGTTTTCGCAGCCGGAGTTCCCGACATTGGCATCGGCCTTCTGGGAGTTGCTTTAGCCTTTGGACTTACTGTTCTTACGATGGCTTACGCAGTAGGTCATATTTCGGGAGGACACTTCAATCCTGCAGTTTCTTTCGGGCTTTTAGCAGGAGGAAGATTTCCTGCAAAAGATCTGATCCCTTATATTGTAGCGCAGTGTCTGGGAGCAGTTGTTGCAGCAGCATGTCTATACACCATCCTTAATGGTGCCGGCGTGGTAGACTTTTCAAAACCGGGTGCTTTTGCCACCAACTTCTATGGAGAAGCAGTTTATAACGGCAAGGCATTCAGCATGGGTGCCGCATTTCTTGCCGAGTTTCTATTAACTGCCTTTTTCCTTATTGTAATCATGGGAGCTACAGACAAATGGGCTAACGGTAAATTTGCCGGTATTGCTATTGGTCTTGCCCTTACCCTGATCCACCTGATCTCCATTCCTATTACCAATACTTCCGTAAACCCTGCGAGATCTCTTTCTCAGGCCGTTTTCACCGGCGGAATTGCCATGTCTCAGCTTTGGCTGTTCTGGGCAGCTCCTATTCTGGGAGGAATTGCAGGAGGGCTGATCTACAAATTTCTACTTCAGAGAGATACTGCAGAAGTAACAGATTAATCAGATTGAGAATAATAAATAAAAAATCCTGCCGGCGGCAGGATTTTTTATTTTATCTTTTTGATATCGAAAGGATTTTTAAAAATGAGTTCTTCATGCTTTCCTTTGATCTCCATTTTACGCTGAAGCAGATTGAGAGCCATTTTCCTGATAAAAAGATCTTTGTCATTCAATTTCCAATAGGAGTCCTCATGAAGTTTTTTAGGTTGGCGGATCAGATAGAATTCCGTTTCCCAGGTATCTGCATTATGATAGAATTCAATAATGCCACAGTGTTCAGGAATAAGCTCCGCCTCCACCATTCCCATAGGCAGTAAAAAGCTGAAAGCATTACACATATAGTCTCCACAGGAAATCTTATCATGTTTCAGAAATTTCTCACCCGTCTCTTTATTGATATATGATTTTTTGAAATCATTCTTAAAATCACTTTTCGAAAGCTTTATTTCAATTTCATGACTGCTCCCCATCGCATCAATGATCAGCATATCCGCTTCCCAGTCTGCCTGAAAATAGTTGGTCAGCACAAGCTCTTTTTCAAAATCGCAGTGCGTATGGATATAAGCGTGAATGAGTTCTTCTATTTTAAGCATTGTTTTCTATAAGGTATTAATGTAAAAATATCAAGTGTTATAATAGAGTCAAGAGCCAAGAGCCAAGAACCAAGAGCCAAGAGTTAAGATATTAGATGATTTTTAGGTTTAGAATGTTGAGAGGAACTACGACTTTAGCTGTAACGCTTGAACCTTAACCGGTGAGACTCCTATTTTGTATCCGAAATCTCATCCCCCGTACTTGGTCTTCAAATCCTATAACACAGATTCTGCACCCCGCTATTATTAACTCACCAACAAGCTGCAACCTCTTATGTCTGAGTGATCTATTCTTCCCAGTACCTGAAATGCATCACCTGTTATTTTTCCCAGATCCTGAGTCGCAATAAAAGCACAGGAATGTGTGTTAGCCAGATCAATAATGTTAATAGCACCTGTTCTTCCCTCTTTTTCATAAGTAAGCGGATCTTCTGCATTCCTGATCATGATCCTCATCCAATTCGGGCATTCATATTCATTGTTACCAAGGGAATAAGCCTGTGAAAGCAATTCCGTCATTGAATATTCTGAATAGATCTTATCGGTCTTAAAACCGTCCTGCAGCATCTTTAAAAGCTCATCCTTCGTCATTTCTTCTTTCCGGCCTTTCATTCCTCCGGTTTCGATAACTATTAAATTTTCATGAAAATTTAGAGATTCTTTGCTACGCTCTGAATGACAATAGTCTAAAAAATCCAACAGGGCAAAAGAAACTCCGAAAAGAATGACTTTTTGGTCCTTCAATTGATTCAGAAGCTCAAAAAGCTCTGAATGGTTATACAGGAAATATCCGTTTTCCGGTCTTTCCGATTTTTTCATCAGATAATCCACCATATAGATCAGAGATGAATTCTGTCTTTCAAGATAACTTGGCAACAGTCCCAGAAAAATAAAATCTTCCGGTTTCCCTATAAACTGTTCAAAACTTTTATAAATACTTTCTTTATAGAGGTTCTGATCTGCAATGAAATGCTTTGACAAATTCATCTGTGTAGTTCCTGAGCTTTGAAAATAAAGGTCTGCAGTCACATTTTTATCTAAAATCTGATGATTTTTGAACATTTCTATGGGCAGAAATGGAATCTTTGGCAAACTGTTTACCTCATCCGGATTGATCTTCAAAAAATCAACGAATTTCCTATATATTTCAACATTTTCATACTGATAACGAAAAGTTTTCAATGATGCCTCCAGGAAATCCTGTTCTGTCTGTATGTTGAATATATTTTCCAATGTTATAAAAGTTTTACCCTTTAAATCTTCTTAATACAAGCCAATCATGAAGGGTGGTTATTTTTTATTAAAATTTTTCAGTTCCAAACTATACTTTGGTAAACTTATTGCAATTATTTATTCGGAATATGGATTAAAAACAAGAGTAGACTTCGGTCTATTCGAAAGTTGCCTCTTTTAGGGGCAATTTTTTTGTTTCATTTTTCGAAAACCTTCAGTTCAAAATCTTTTTCAAATACACCATAGGTATAATAAGAGATCCAGTCCCCCAGGTTGATGTATTTGGCATGAGGCTCCAGTTCCAGTACCATCGGAAGGTGGCGATGCCCATAGATGAAGTAGTCGATCTTTTCTGTCTTCAGCTTCTCTTTGGAATAAATAATCAAAAACTCCCTGTCTTCTCCCAGGAACGCTTTATCCTCTTCCCCGGAGATCATTTTATTTTTTTGAGAAAGATACAGTGCAACTTTCATGGCTACATCCGGATGAAGCCATTTGAAAAACCATTGGGCAATTGGATTGGTAAATAACTTTTTCATCCTTTTATATCCTTTGTCCCCAGGGCCAAGGCCATCTCCATGAGCCAGTAAAAACTTTTTTCCGCCCATTTCAAAATACTGTTTCTGATAAAAAACCGTACATCCGATCTCTTCCTCAAGATAATCCTTCATCCAGAGATCATGATTCCCTACAAAGAAATAAATATGGATCCCCCGGTCTTTCAATTCCGCAATCTTTCCGAGAACACGTACGTAACCTTTTGGAACAACGTGTTTCCATTCATGCCAGAAATCAAAAAGATCCCCCATTAAAAACAAAACCTGAGCATCTTCCTTGATCTCATCCATCCAGCGTATAAACTTCTCTTCGCGCACCTTGCTTTCTTTGGGCGTGGGAGCCCCAAAATGCTGATCTGAAGCAAAATACACTTTTTTTCCAGGTTCTAAATTGATCGTAGTTGTTAACACCTTCTGAATTTTGTGGGGTATAATTATTGATTATCCTCTGCAAACCATTCTCCATAAGAATTTTCAGTCTCATGCAGTTTAAGATAGGCCAGAGAAATTCTTTCCGGAAGTTTTGATTTGATTTTTGAAGCAATAGCATACAACATGTTTTCGCAAGTCGGCTGGAAACTGCAATAGATTACCTTATGTCCTTTCTGCTCAAGATCATCGCCCAATTCTTTGTGGGGCGACAGGGCATTCACAAGAACCGCATGGTCCCAGACATCCACGATTTCAGATTTTACGATACTTTTAATATCTCCAAAATCTACCACCATCCCATTTTTGGGATTATCCATATCATTAATCGGTCTTCCTTTCACCGTTACAAACAGCTTATAGGAATGTCCATGCATATTTTTACACTTCCCATCGTAGTTGTACAGTACGTGAGCCGTTTCGAATGTAAAAATTTTTGTAATACGTATCATCGTGCAAAGATATGACAAAACGCTCTAACTTAAAAAAACAGAGCCTCTATAAGCTCATTCATAAAAATCTATTACAACCCATTACGATTTTATAGCAATCAAGCGGTAAACCTTAGTACTCGTTTCTAAAACTTCACTCTATCCGTATTACAATAATATTTTGGATCACAACCTGAAACTTCACAACCTCCAAAATAATACTTCTTTCTATTTTTCTTTTCGAATTTCCAAGTAGTTAGTCCATAAAAAATGGGAAGTACGTTTTTATCACGCCTACAAACCGGGCAGACTAAACTTTTGTTTTCTTTATAAGGGCAGTATTTTACAGCGATCAAATTGACGACGGTATCTCCTTTGACATTGAGCAGATATTCATTTTTTATATAATTATTATTCTCAGCGATATTCAATCTGTATTTTCCATCTTTTAAATTTTCAGACTCAAAGTGCCCATTACTGTCGGTATAGCCATGAAATTCATTCTTATATAAAATATCAGTGAGTTTCAATACAAATATCGGAGCATTGCTTTCCTTATATAGCAGCGTATCCCGAATTGTCCCATTCAAAGATTGAGCAGATGTGCAGATTGAGAATATTGTTAAAAAAGAAATGATGATCTTCATATTTTATTGATATCAATATTTTAAATACTCTCATAGTTACGGTTACCACTTCAGTTTTTCCAGCCAATCCTTTTCCAGCCGTTTGATTTTTTTTGTTTCCGGATCAAATAAAACCCAGAGTGTACTTGAATCTACCACAAGTTCGTCATTGCAGTAAAATTCAACTTTTCTGGGCTGTTTTGCTCCTTCGGGCGTTTCAGGATAGGTCTTTACTGTGATCATATCATTCAGATAGGCCTGTTTTTTATATTGTATATGATGATCGAGAAGCATCCAGGCATCATTCACATATTCCGTTTTGTGCTTTAAAAGATCCCAATGTTCCGCTGCAATTTCCTCTACCCAATGTACATATTGCACATTGTTCACATGATTGTTCTGATCGATATGCTCTTCCGTTACCTTAATCTGTTTCTGATGTACTAAATCCATTCTTCCTGTATTCTTGAATATCAAATATAGGAACTTTTCCATTGAGGTCCGGCAGATATTCGGTTTGCGCAAATCAGGAATAAACACAAAAACCTCCCCAAAAATGAGAAGGTTTACATCAAAAAATATGGAAAAAATGACTAATGAAACTGAGCCGTTTCCGTAGAATCCTTCATTGCTACAGTAGCTGAAGAGCCATTCGTAACAACATTCTGAACTTCATCAAAATATCCTGTTCCTACAAAAGACTGATGTTTTACAGCCCTGAATCCTTTTTGCTGCAGTGCAAACTCACGCTCCTGAAGCTCTGAATATCCTGCCATGCCTCTTTCTTTATAGGCTAAAGCCAATTCAAACATCGCTGTATTCAAGGCATGGAATCCTGCCAGCGTGATAAACTGGAATTTGTACCCCATTTTTGCCAGCTCCTCACGGAAAGTAGACATTTCTTCAACACTTAGCTTCGCAGCCCAGTTGAAAGAAGGAGAACAATTGTAAGCCAGCATTTTTCCAGGGAATTTTGCATGAATTCCTTCAGCAAATCTTCTTGCCTGCTCCAGATCCGGATTTGAAGTTTCCATCCAGATCAAGTCTGCATAGGGAGCATAAGACAGTCCTCTGTCTATCCCCTGCTCTACCCCGTTTCTTACGACATAAAACCCTTCGGAAGTTCTTTCTCCGGTTACGAATTTTTTATCGCGGTCATCAATATCTGATGTCAACAAGTCTGCGGCATCCGCATCAGTTCTGGCAATAATAAGGCTTGGAACTCCCAAGACATCTGCTGCCAGACGTGCTGCAATCAGTTTATTTACGGCTTCCTGAGTAGGAACCAGTACTTTTCCGCCCAGGTGGCCACATTTTTTGGCTGAAGAAAGCTGGTCTTCAAAATGTACGGCTGCTGCTCCGGCTTCAATCATCTGCTTCATCAGTTCAAAAGCATTCAGATTTCCGCCAAAGCCTGCTTCTGCATCCGCAATGATCGGCACAAGATATTCTTTATCTCCGGTTCCGTTCACCGACTGCACCTGGTCTGCTCTTAACAATGCATTATTGATCTTTTTTACCACAGCCGGCACAGAGTTAGCCGGGTACAAGGATTGGTCAGGATACATTTCTCCGGATAGGTTGGCATCTGCCGCTACCTGCCAGCCTGAAAGATAAATAGCTTCCAGCCCGGCATCGACTTCCTGCACCGCCTGGTTACCGGTTAAGGCGCCAAGCCCTGCCACATATTCCTGGGTATTTAATTTTTCCCAGAATTTCTTGGACATTTCAGTAGCGATAGTGTAACCAATGGTATAAGATCCTCTGAGCTTTAAAACATCTTCTGCCGTATAAGGCCTTTTTACACCGTTCCAGCGTGGATTCGTCAGCCAATCTTGCTCTATAGCCTGGATTTGTTCTTGTCTTGATTTCATAATATTTGGATTTTGTTAGTTAGATATTAGGGAGTAGGACTTAAGTAATAGATGGGAGGATGTTCGATTTTCAATCCTCTATTTCTATTTTCCATTTTCAACTAAATAAAAGGGTAAGCTTTCAGGGTCAAAAATTCTTCAAATTTTTCTGAGAATATCAGCTCATTGAAAAGTTCTTTGGCCAGATTAAATTTCCCGTTTTTAAAACGGCTTTCCCCTACATATTTTTCAATATTCTCCATTTCTTCGGCTTCCCATTGGAGAACCATATTTCTCGTCAATGTTCTGTCATCACTCAAAACGGCTTCATTGTTGAGCCACTGCCAGATCTGCGTTCTTGAAATTTCTGCGGTGGCTGCATCTTCCATTAAATTGTATAGGGCCGCAGCTCCCGTCCCCATCAGCCAGCTTTCCAGGTAAAGGATGCCTACATTGATATTTTTTCTGACTCCTTTTTCTGTAATTTCCCCTTTAGGAATTTCAAGCAGGTCGCTTTCTGTGATGTGATATTCAAATTTTTTATCGATTTGATTTTTGGAAGGCATATACTGATCAAAAACTTCTTTAGCCACGGATACCAATGCCGGATGTGCCACCCAGGTTCCATCATGTCCATTTTTCACTTCGCGCTCTTTATCATTTCTTACTTTTCCGAATGCAATGCTATTAGCTTCGTCGTCATCCTTCACAGGAATCTGCGCTGCCATCCCGCCCATCGCATGAACATTTCTTTTGTGGCATACTTCAATCACTCTTTTTGAGTAAGCACTCATAAAAGGAGAGGTCATGGTCACCTGATCCCTGTCCGGAACTATAAATTCCGGGAGGTTTCTGAATTTTTTGATATATGAGAAAATATAGTCCCATCTTCCGCAGTTCAAGCCTGCACTATGCTCTTTTAATTCATATAAAATTTCATCAATCTGAAATGAAGCGGTAATGGTTTCAATCAAAACCGTTGCTTTAATGGTTCCTTGCGGAATTCCCAGATAATTCTGAGCAAAAACAAAAACTTCATTCCACCAGCGGGCTTCCTTATAATGTTCTAATTTGGGCAGGTAAAAATAAGGGCCACTGTCTTTTTCAAGAAGATTTTTCACATTCCTGAAAAAATAAATTCCAAAATCGATCAATGAGCCGGAGGCTTTTTCTCCGTTGATCTCAATATGTTTTTCCGGAAGATGCAGACCACGCGGGCGGACCAGTAAAACCGCTGTTTTTTCATTAAGCTTATAGGCCTTCCCTTTTTCATTAATAAAATCGATTCTTCTGCTCACAGCATCTGAAAGATTGATTTGGCCTTCAATGCAATTTTGCCAGGTCGGCGAACTGCTGTCTTCAAAATCTGCCATGAATGTGGAAGCTCCTGAATTCAATGCATTGATAATCATTTTCCGATCAACAGGACCCGTAATTTCTACTCTTCTGTCTAATAAATCCTGCGGCAGCGATGCACATCTCCAGTTTCCGTTTCTGATTTCTTCCGTGTCGTTCGGGAATTTTGGAAGAACACCTTTATCAAATTCCTGCTGTATTTTTTTTCTTTCTTCTAAAAGTTTCAGTCTTTTCTGATTAAAATTCTGATGAAGTACCGTGAGAAAATCCATCAATTCCGGAGTAAAAACCTCTTGAAATTGCTGATCAGATCCTATTTTTAATTGAGACTTTGTTTCCATAACATATTGATTTTGATGATTTGATATTACAAACATAAATAAAAATTTTCACAAATAGCGAACGTTCGCTAAAATTTTTAAAAAATTATTATGCGAATAATCGCATCTAATTATTTATATTTGAGTAATGAATTCAGAAAGCGACTTTATCAAAACAGTTTTCGGACTAAAACTGAAACAACAGAGACAAAAGAAAAATTGGTCTCTGCAGGACCTTGCCGTAAAAACCGGGTTATCAAAATCTTATCTTAACGAAATTGAAAATGGAAAAAAATATCCGAAACACGATAAGATCATCCAGCTTTCTGAGGCTTTGCAAACTACTTTTGATGAGCTGGTCTCCACAAAACTGGACAAAAGTTTAGCCCCATTCAATGAAATTCTTCAGTCGGATTTTTTCAAAGAAGTCCCCCTGGAACTTTTTGGGATCAATAAAAACAACCTGATCAGCATCATCAATGATGCCCCGAAAAAAGTAACCGCTTTCATTAATGCACTGATTGAAATCTCTCAGAATTATAACCTTGGAAAAGAAAGGTTTTATTTCGCCGTTTTAAGGTCATTCCAGGAACTGTATGACAATTATTTTCCGGAAATAGAAGAAAAAGCAGACTTATTTACCCGGGAAAATCAATTGCAGATTGGTAAAAATCTTAAATCTGAAGCCCTTGAAAATATATTGCTGGAAAAGTTTGACTATCATATACAGGCTGAAGATTTTGAAAAATATGGAACCCTGGATAATCTCCGCTCTTTATTTATTCCGGAGAAAAAATTACTGCTTCTGAATAAAAAGCTCGAAAAAGATCAGAAGACATTTATTTTAGCCAAAGAAATAGGATTTAATGTACTGGATTTAAAGGTTCGTCCCAATACGTATTCCTGGCTTGATTTCGGAAGTTTTGAAGAGATTCTTAATAATTTTTATGCGTCTTATTTTGCCGGAGCTTTATTAATTCCCAAAGACCCTGTCATCGAAAAGACCTCAGAATTTTTCTTACAGAATACATGGAAGCACCAGGAGTTTGAAAACCTGATCAACAGTTTCACCCAGTCTCCTGAAACCTTCTATTACCGCCTGACCAATATCCTTTCTGCGGAAATGGGCATTAAAGACCTGTTTTATTTATGCCTGGTTAAGAAAAAGAATTCTGATAAGATACAGATTTTAAAAGAGCTTCATCTCAATCACCAGCAGGCCCCGCATGCCAATGCCACCAACGAACATTATTGCAGGAGATGGATTGCAGTGAAAAACCTGCATCACTTAAAAGAAAATGAAACTTTAACGGACGCCCAGATTTCTCATTATAAAGACCAGGGAATAAGTTACCTGGTTATTTCAACTTCCCAAAGAAATCCTTTTTCGGATGGTAGCAACAGAAGCTACTGCCTGGGCATTTTATTGAATCAGCAGATTATTAAAAAAATTGGATTTATAAAGTCTCCTTCACTGAAAACCATTAATGTGGGCGTGACGTGTGAATCCTGCAGTATCGCTGATTGCGAAGTAAGGCAGGCTCCTCCTGTACGGCTTGAAAAAGAGCATTTCAATCTCAGCATGAAGAGTTCTGTTGAGAAGATCAGGAAGGAGTTTGAGAGCAGGAATGTTTGAAAATGTAAGGATTTGAGAGTGGTGCGAAAATGTAAGTAAGATATTTTTTAGCAAAAAACTATTTCTTAACTTAGTCAAAAACACATTTATGATACTGGATTTGCTTTTCCCTAACCGGTGTATCTGCTGCAATAGAATTATTGAGCCTGAGCTTTTGGTATGCAGCCTCTGTTTCAGCCAGATACATTTCACCCACTTTGATTATTATAAAAACAATCCTGTGGCAGAAAAATGCAGGTTACTTTTCCCGGTTGAAAATGCCTATGCTTTAATACAATTTGAGGAAGAGAGCTTAAGCAGGAAAATTATTCACGAATTAAAATACAGAAGCAGGCAGAAAACCGGAAAAATCCTTGCAGAATGGACAATAGAACACCTGGATTTTAAAAGTCCGAAACCTGATCTTCTGGTAAGTGTTCCTTTGCATCCTAAGAAATTAATGAAAAGAGGTTATAACCAGCTTCATCTCTTTACTGAAACTTTATCCAGATTTTATGAAATTCCGTTCAGCCACGATTTAATTAAAAGAAATCAGTATTCAAAAGCACAGGCCCTGAAGGATAAAGAACACCGTATAGAATCGGGCAATACCTTTTCAATCACTGAAGCAATTACCGGAAAACACATCTTACTGATTGACGATGTTTTTACCACCGGGAATACGGTTTCTTCCATAGCATGGAACATTTTAAATGCCGGAGACAATAAAGTGAGTGTCCTCGTGATGGCAATGGATGTTTAACAGGTATTTGCTGATCGTTGCAGGTAATTCTTGGCTGTTTTTTTGATCTTAAAACCATTTTTTATTATTAATTCAGAAGCCTTCCTATTCTCACCGTTCTAACTTTTTCATGCTTTCAATTCTTTTTCATAATTTCGGAAAAACTAAATAATTATGCCCCATTTGATTTTGCTTCACGGAGCTTTAGGCCACAGTGATATTTTCATATCTTATCTGAACCCTTTATCACAGTATTTCACTGTACATACTCCCTTATTTTCAGGACATGGAGACTGCGGGCTTCCGGAAGATGGAATCAGTATAGAAAAATATACCCAGGAATTATCCGAATATTGCCAAAAGAACCAACTGGCAGACGTTTCTATTTTCGGTCATAGTATGGGAGGTTATGTTGCCCTTTGCTATGCCATGAAGACTCCTGAGAATGTAAATTCGATCATGACACTGGGAACAAAATTTGACTGGACCGGAGAACAGGCTGCTAAAGAAAGCAAAATGCTGAATCCTGATGTTATCCTCGAAAAAGTTCCGAAATATGCACAGCTTTTAGAATCACAGCATGGCTCAAAATGGAAACAATTGCTTCCTGCTGTTGCTGATCTTATGATTGATCTGGGAAAAAATCCGCCTTTAAAAAATAATCTTTCTGCTATTACTGTTCCTGTACAGGTTATGGTGGGAGATCAAGACAATATGGTAACCATTGAAGAAAGTACAACCGTTTATAGAAGTCTTCCTGATGCAAAATTAGCCGTACTTCCGGATACCAAACACCCGATGGATAAAATACGGCCGGCTCTGTTACTGGATATGATAAAAGATTTCTGGAATCTTTCTTAATTATCGCTGAAGTTTTTCCCCATAGCTTAAATCTCCTGCATCGCCCAGGCCTGGGGTAATATATCCTTTTGAGGTCAATTGCTCATCAATAGCTCCTACCCAAATCTGGGCATCAGGATAAGCATTCTGAACGGTTTCCACTCCCTGTCTGGAAGCAATAGCTGCTACAATATGAAGTTGAGTCGGGTTTCCGTTCGTTAGCAAATCTTTGATCGCCTCAATCAAAGAAGCTCCGGTAGCCAGCATGGGATCTGCTACGATTAAAGGTCTTCCTTCTATACTGGGACAAGTCAGATAATCCTGCTTGATAGAGAAATAATCGTTGGCATCGTGTTTTCTGTAGGCAGCAACAAAACCACAGTCGGCTCTGTCAAGATAGTTAAGAATTCCTTCAAACAATGGTACTCCTGCTCTCAGAATGGTGGTAATAACCGGCTGTACTGCAATTTCTCTGCTTTTTATTGTATCTAAAGGGGTTTGGATAACAACATCCCGATATTCCAATCTTTTGCTGATTTCAAAAGCTGCAATTTCTCCGATTCTTTCCATATTTCTGCGGAATCTCATCCGATCATGCTGAACTTCAACATTTCGAAGTTCATTAATCCATTCATTTACAAGAGAAAAATTTTGAGATAAAATAGTAAGCATGAATATCCTAAGTTTTAAATTACAGGTAATGATATTAATTCCTGCAAAATTACAACTAAAAAACGAATTGGTCGATTGAATATCACGAGAAATAAAGTATATTTATAAAGTTTCCCAAACACCGATTATAACTTTTTAATATGATGAAAAGCCTGATTTTAGGAAAAATCAGCCCAGAGCTAATAAAAAATGAAACTCTGCCTGAATTATTGGTTCCCACGTTTAAAAAAAATAAGGATAAAACAGCTTTTATATATAAAGATAAGAAACTATCCTATGCCGAATTAGACAGCTGGAGCAATGCCGTTGCACTCCAACTGCAAAATCAAGGGGTACAGCCCGGAGACCGCGTCGGAGTATGGTACCCAAGAAGCATGGAACTCCCGGTTGCCATTCTTGGGATTATAAAAGCTGGTGCTTGTTATATTCCTTTAGACAGAGAAATGCCTGAAGACAGAATAAAAAAAGTTTTCACAGATATCAATGTCAAGACTTATTTTTCTGATACGGATGCTCATATTCACTGCCAGCCATTGAAAATAGCAACACAACCTGAAAATACTGTTCCTTCTTCTATTGTTCAAACTTCGCCGGACGACTGGGCCTACGTACTATTCACGTCCGGAAGCACCGGAAATCCGAAAGGAATTCCCATTTCCCACAGAAACATCTGCCATTTAATACGGTCTGAGCAGGATTTTATAGAAATAAAAGATAATGACATTGTCTATCAGGGGTTCTCTGTTTCTTTTGACATGTGGTGCGAAGAAGTTTGGATAAGTCTATTCGCCGGAGCAACAATATGGATAGCTGATGCCACTACTGTAAAGGCTATCGATGAACTCAGCCGTGTTTTAACTGAAAATAAAATCACAGTTCTTCATGCTGTACCCAGTATCCTGGCCATTATTGATGAAGTCCCTGCCATCAGGCTTATTAATACCGGTGGAGAAGCCTGTACAAAACAGGTACAGGAAAAATGGGCACAACCCTACAGGATATTTATCAACAGCTACGGTCCTACAGAAACAACCGTATCCTCTAATATGGCAAAGCTTAACAGCCAGGAAGAACTTACAATAGGCCCTCCTCTTCCCAATTACCATATAGCTGTTGTTGATGACAGTATGAATATTTTGCCCAGGGGGGAACGGGGCGAGATGATTATTTCAGGTCCGGGGGTAAGTCATGGATATTTTAATCTTCCGGACCTTACTGAACAGAAATTTTTACAGAATCCATTCCCTGAGCTTCCGGGAAATACCATTTATAAAACGGGGGATGCCGTCATTATCCGGGAAAATGGTTTTATTGATTTCCAGGGAAGAATAGATGATCAGATCAAATTACGGGGCTACAGAATAGAGCTTGGTGAAATAGAGGCACGTCTGAATCAGCTTCAGGATATTTCCTCTGCTGCCGTTACTGTAAAAGAAGATTCCAACGGACAGGGCCAGCTTGTAGGTTATGCTGTAATGCGCAATGATTCGCCACTTAATGAAAATGAAATAAGAAAGGAATTGGCAAAATTCCTTGCCCCTTATATGGTTCCTATTTCAATTATTCAGATGAACGAAATGCCCAGAATGCCCAGTGGGAAAATAGACCGGAAACGGCTTCCCATCCCGGAAAGTTTTAGTATTCACGAAAAAAATGAAGATATTAAGATTGATTTGGATACTTCTGTGGAAGAAAGGCTCTTACAGACCCTGAAGTGGGTATTTCCGGGAAAAGATATTCATCTGGATCAGGACTTTTTCACAGATCTGGGCGGCCATTCCTTACTTGCTGCCACGCTGGTTTCACATTTGCGTCAAAAAGCAGGTATTCCTACTGCCTCGCTAAAGGAAATTTATGAAAACCGTCCATTATCGGCTTATTCAGAATGTTTAAAAAATAAACAGACACAGGAAACATCCCATCAGGAGCCTTTTCAAAGAGTTTCAACCTTACAGTATATGGCCTGTAATATTGCTCAAACCATAAGTCTCCTGGTCGTCTTTGCTTTGCTTAGTATACAGATATTTTTCCCTTATTTAAGTTATTATTACTTCCAAATTAATGGATATGGGCTCCACTATGCCCTACTAAGTGCTATTTTACTCTATACATTAATCCCGCCCGTTTATTCCACCATTATAGTGTTAACGAAATGGCTTATTATAGGAAAAATAAAAGAAGGGGACTATCCGCTTTGGGGCTGGTATTATTTCAGGTGGTGGCTATGGAAAACCATCAAAAGGCTGATGCCTTCTGAGTTTATTGTAGAAACTCCTTTATATCCGAAATATTTAAAACTTCTTGGAGTAAAGGTGCATCCCAGTGCACAGCTCAGTCTTCTTCCCATTGCAGCAGAAGATCTTGTAACTATTGACGAAAACGTAAACACCAGTTCCGGCTCTAGTATTGACAATGCCTCTGTTGAAAACGGTGTTTTAAAAATCAGAAAAGTACATATTAAGGCGCATGCCTATTTAGGTTCTTCTGTAATTGTATGCGGAGATACGGTAATTGAAAAATTTGGGGAACTTCAGGATTTAAGCTGTCTCAATGAGGGTGGAACAATTGGATTTGGCGAGGTTTGGAACGGAAGTCCTGCTGAAAAAGTAAGCGTAAAAACAGAGGAAGAAGTTACAGTTCCACAACTGGCCTCCGCCAGAAAAAGAAACAGGTTTGCTTTGATCTATGCATGTTCTTTGTTTTTCTTTCCCCTTCTTATTGTTTTACCTCTAGCTCCTACTCTTTATACGTTATATTACCTGGATGACCGTGCAGCAGATTATAATTTTTATTACCTGTGGCAGGCTCCTATTCTTTCTACAGTTTATATTTTACTGTTTATTGGAGTTGTGAGTCTGCTGACAAGGCTTTTACAGTATAATATGAAACCGGGAACCTATCCGGTGTACAGCTTTACCTATTATAAAAAATGGGTAAAGGATCAAATTTTCAACCTGTCACTCATCATTGTACATCCCCTTTTTGCTTCTATTTACATCAGTAAATTTTACAGAATGATGGGGGCCAAAGTGGGAAAAAATTCAGAGATCTCAACGGCCAGCGATGTTTCCCATCATCTTTTGGAAATTGGTGAAGGCTCATTTATTGCGGATGCCGTGATTCTCGGGGAACATGATGTAAGAAATGAGAAACTGATTTTATCGAAAACATCCATAGGCAATAATAGTTTTGTAGGAAACAGCGGCCTTATCCCACAGGGATATAAGCTGGGTGATAATATGCTGATCGGGGTACTGAGTAAAGCTCCTTCTGAAGAGCAGTTGAAAAACTCCTCTGAGAAGGATTGGTTCGGATCTCCTCCTATTGGCCTGCCTTCCAGACAAAAATCTGATATATTCCGAGACAACCGAACTTATAATCCTCCTTTCCGCCTTAAACTGGCAAGAGCTATTGTAGAAGGAATCAGAATTATTCTTCCGCAAACGGTGATTATTATCTGTAGTGTCTTGTTTATTGCTTATACCAGTACTTACTTGGAGGGAAACATCCATTATCTGCTATTGTTAGCCCCATTCTACTACTTAGGAATTGTTGCGTTGCCTTCTTTTTTCTTCACCGTATTGCTCAAGTGGATATTCGTCGGAAAGTATAAGAAGTCTGAAATGCCGATGTACAGTTTAAAGGTGTGGCTTAGTGAAGGAATCACCACCATTTATGAAGCACTTCCCGTGCTGTTCTTTTTAGATTTTCTGCGGGGAACTTGGTGGCTGCCATTTTTCATGCGTTTTCTGGGAGTAAAAATTGGTAAAAAAGTTTGGCTTAATACCACTGATATTACTGAATTTGACATGGTGACCATAGGTGATGAAGCCATGCTGAATGAAGACTGCGGTCCTCAGACCCATCTTTTTGAAGATAGAATCATGAAGATCGGAAGTGTTAAAATAGGCCGTCAAACGACTATTAATTCAAGGACTATTATTTTATATGATAGCGAAATTGGAAATAATGTCAATATTGATGCTCTTTCACTGGTAATGAAAGGGGAAATCCTCTCTGACAATACGTCTTGGTACGGAAGTCCACTGAGAGGAAAATAAAGTAGGAAACTTGAAGGGGGAGAATTATTAAATTGAAAAAGCGATTAACATCCTTTTATTGAGATTATTTTAAATGACCATTATATAATCAATGCACAATGAAACTCCCGGCTTCTCTTCCAACACCAACTATAAAAAAAATAACATGATCTATTCCATCAAAAAAATAAAAATAGCGGAGAATCTCCCGATTATAGATGAGCTGGTAGGCGAACTTCACCTTTCTGAAAAGGATATGAATGATAAGACAGCCGACTGGGCCCAGATCAGGAGCAACTATCTCCGCTTTATGACAGCGTGTGAAGATGAAAATAACGGCACCTTCCTTATTGCAGAATCTGATGGAAAAGCTATCGGTTTTCTGTTTGGTTATATTGATGAAAGGGATGACAGCAATTTTGAGCTCGGTGAAGGTGACGATCTATATGTTTCTGAAGGATATGTAAAAAAAGAATACAGAAAACAGGGTATTTATTCTACTCTCAATAAAGCATTTGAAAATGCTTATGCAACGTATACCATCCGAAAAATATACCGGTATACGCTCTCCAATAATGATACGATGCAGCGATGGCTCGCTTCCCAGGGATATCGTCCGGTAAGGTTGGTATATGAGAAGTGGCTATAAATAAAAAACCGGCAAATTTCATTGCCAGTTTTCCTGAATATCATTCCTTTATTTTTGTCTGAAATACACTTCAATCGGAACTCCGGTAAATCCGAATTCTTTTCTCAACTGGTTTTCAGTAAATCTTTTATAAGGTTCCTTCACATACTGCGGCAGGTTACAGAAGAATACAAACTGCGGTGATGGGGTAGGAAGCTGAACGCAATACTTAATTTTAATATATTTTCCTTTGTTAGCCGGCGGCGGCGTCTGCTCAAAAATAGGAAGCATCACTTCGTTCAGTTTTGAAGTTTTGATCTTTTTCTTACGGTCTTCATAAACCTCCATCGCCACTTCTACAGCTTTTAGAATTCTCTGCTTCGTTAACGCTGAAACGAATAAAATAGGAATATCCTGGAACTGTCCGATCTTATCTTTAATTGATTTTTCGAAATCACGGATGGTATTGGTCTGCTTGTCTTCGATCAGGTCCCACTTGTTGACCAGGATCACGATCCCTTTTCTGTTTTTCTGTGCCAGTCCGAAAATATTCATATCCTGAGACTCCCAGCCCTGTGTAGCATCTACCATGATGATCACCACATCAGAATATTCAATAGAACGGATAGATCTCATGACAGAATAGAATTCCAAATCTTCGTTTACCTTAGATTTTCTTCTCATTCCGGCAGTATCTACCAGTACGAATTCGTGACCGAATTTATTGTATAATGTCTGGATGCTGTCTCTTGTAGTTCCTGCAATATCAGTTACAATATTTCTTTCTACATCAAGCAAGGCATTCGTCAGTGTAGACTTTCCTACATTTGGACGACCGGCAATTGTAATTTTAGGCAGCCCTTCGAAAGGATCTTTATATTCTGTCGTCGGGAAATCTCTAACGATATCATCCAAAAGGTCTCCGGTTCCTGAACCTGTAGCAGAAGAAAGCGTGTAATATTTTTCGATTCCTAACTGGTAGAATTCCGTTGCAGGAAGTTCTTCTTTTGCAGAATCTACTTTATTCACTACGATATAAATCGGTTTATTGGACCTTCTCAGCAATCTGTAAATTTCATAGTCTGTATCGGTAAGCCCTTCTTCCACGTTCATCATAAAGATAATGGAAGTAGCTTCATCCACGGCCAACTGTACCTGCTTACGGATTTCTTCTTCAAAGATATCATCCGTACCTACATCATATCCTCCGGTATCAATCACGGTAAAGTCTACTCCATTCCAGTCAGATTTCCCGTAGTGACGGTCTCTGGTGACGCCGGCTGTAGAATCTACAATGGCTTCTCTTCTCTCTAATAAACGGTTAAAAAGCGTGGATTTTCCTACGTTGGGACGTCCAACGATTGCGACAATATTTGACATAAAAAATGTTTAATAATCCTTTTGCTATGCTCAGGATAAGTTATTAACGGGTCACTCCAACTTTTGGAGCCCAATTTTTTTGCAAAGATAAGGTTTTATTCTTTAGGATTAAAAACATCATCTGTTTTGAAATTTTTTTATAAAAAAATAAATATTTGGATATCAGTCAGTAAACCATTCAGACCAATCAATATGTTATATTATCTTCACATTTGATTTTTATATTTAAAATAATTTCTATAATTTCGCGGCATTGAAACAGACCCATGGTGTAGCGGTAACACTACTGATTTTGGTTCAGTCATCTGGGGTTCGAATCCCTGTGGGTCTACCATCAAGCGTAAGCAATCAACTGATCAGTTGGTTGCTTTTTTTATTTTACCAACTGCTTTTTATAACAATACTCCGAGGGTAACTCAGACTGTCAGAAAAAGAATTCTCTAAAAAATTAATATCGTTCTATCAAACGGGTGAATTTGAAGAAAGATATTTTATTCAAAATATAGAAAAAACCCTCTGCTGTCAGCCTTTTATTTTTTAAATGTTGCGATCTAAAAATAATTATAATACGACAGATTCCGTAGTATAGAGGTTATATCTTTGTCTGAATTTATAAATCTCTTTGTATTGAAATAATAAAAAGATTAATTTTGTCCCTACTAATCCCATGATAAACAAGATTTACAATGAAAACACATTTTAAAAATCAAAAAAGACGATGAGAAAGAGAATGATTTCACAGCTATTGTTTCTAATAGCCTTAGTGACCTTCTTGCACTCCTGCAGGACAGATGAAATAACCCATACTACAGAAGAAACACAGCAAGAAAAAATTTCTTTTTTTGAAAAATTTGAAAAGAATTTAGCTCTTTCAAAAAGTACAGAAACCAATTATGCAAAACCTTTTGCCCAATGTATTGAGTATTATTTTGAAAACAATACCAAAACACAGGAATTTTTCAATTCAAAATATGGATATTTTGACCGAAATGTTTCTACCCAATCCATTGACGGTGATGAAGGTGAAAAATTGATTTTCTTTCCTATACTTGATGAAAATAGAAAAGTTACCGCTATCCTGGCAGGTGTCGTGAACGGAAGCAGAGATTATCTTTATTATGATGTGTGGGTCAATGAGCATCCTGATGTTCTGTACATTATTTCCAGATTTCAGGAGTATTACGATAATCTTTCCAAAAACAGAAGCGACACTACCGAAATTGACCCAATTGTAATTACCGTAATAAGGCCTATCAAGCTTACAAGTTACGATATCTGGATGGAAGGACCCACAAAAGGAAACGGTGGACAAGGCGGTGGACATTTAGCCAGTGGTGGGAATGGTAATTTTGGAGGAGGAATCGGTAATCCTCCTGCGACAAATACTAATCCTTGTGAGCAAACGAAAAAAATTATTACTAATCCTAAATCTAAACCTGTTATAGATTCATTAAAACAGCAATCTACATTAGGTGGGGAAAAAGGAGCAAAGTTTAAGACCGACGGAACTCCTTCAGGTATAATTCATGGAGGAGCTCACAGTGTTAACTTTGGAGATAAAACAGGGTACGCGGGAGGCTATCACAATCATACACCAACAGGAATACCTATGTTATCTCCACCAGATATTGATCAGTTGTTAGGATTTGCAAGAGCACAACCTACTTCTAACCCAGCTAATGTTAAGAATGCTTTTGTTGGAATGATAGCACCTAATGGTATACATTATGTTATTTGGTTTAATGGGACTTATCAAGATGCTTTGACTAATTTTTCACAGGATAGTTTAAATAAATATACTCAAAAGTACAGAAAGCTTGAAAAAGATTTGACAGATGAAACCATAAGTGGAATGAAATATATGAACAGTGATGGTTCAATTAATAATTTAGGTGTAGAAAAGCTTTTTTTCGAAACATTAAAGAGTATGGGACTAGAAGGAAAAGTCAACCTACAAAGAATTGAAAATGATGGGACTGTAAAAAACATTAACTTAGACAATAACAGTCAACCAATTCCCACATCTTGTTAACAATAAAACATATAGAAATGAAAATTATAAGTTTAAAAATAACAACAATATTAAGTTTACTATTTATAATATTGTGTAAGGCACAGACATTACCACTCAATACAGCATTATATAATATCCCTCAAAATGCTTATTTGAAAGAGACTAATAATGAGTTGATTCCATATATAGGTACCTATAAAGCCACCTTCCAAGGAAATGAAATTATTTTATATATAACAAAGGAAGAGAATAAATTAATGGATTATGGTGATCAAAAATTTTATAGTGATGTGTTAATAATAAAATACATAGTCAGGAACTCAAATGGAGTTATTTTACAGGATACTAAGAATAGTAATATTGCTAAAATAGAACTGTACAGCAATCACATATATCCTAACAAAAACATTATTGCTTTCTATTATAGTGGCACAAATTGTGGTGTGGGCTGGGGAGATATTTATTTAAAGAAAATAAATTCGACTCAAATTTCTTGGCAATATCGTCCGGATGATATTATCCTTGATGATAGCAAGTGCCCTCCAGGAACGGATATTAATATTTATCTTCCTGAAACAAAAGACTTGATTTTTACTAAACAATAATGAAAAATAAGTGGGTCATTATATCAGCAGTATTTGTTGTATTTTTCTGTAAAGCACAACTGGAATATCCATTAAAAACAGATTATACAACAATTCCTGCATATTCATACCTAAAAGACACTAACAATGAATTAGATTCTTTTGTGGGAAATTATACGTCGAATTTCCAAGGTAAACAAATTACATTATTTATCAACAAGCAAACTCATGTGCTTTTTGAAATCAATAAATATAAATATTACAAGGATGTAATATCTATAAAGTATATCACAAAAAATACTTCTGGAATTACACTTCAAGATACTCAGAATATGATATTTCAACCCAATCAATTAAAACATACTATATACAGCCGCTGGATAAAAGATGATAAGTTACTACTTTATTATGCTGGGACTAATTGTGGTGTAGGATGGGGTGATATTTACTTAAAAAAAATAAATTCTTCGCAAATCTCATGGGAATATCGACCTAATGATATTATCCTTGATGATAGCAAGTGCCCTCCAGGAACGGATATTAATATTTATCTTCCTGAAACAAAAGACTTGATTTTTACTAAACAATAATGAAAAATAAGTGGGTCATTATATCAGCAGTATTTGTTGTATTTTTCTGTAAAGCACAAACAACACTCCCTTTAAACACTTCTTTAAAGGATATTCCTGCTAATTCTTATTTAAAAGATTTAAATAATGAATTAAATTCATATACTGGAGTATTTCAAGGAAATTTTCAAGGGAAAAATATCATACTATATATCACAAAAATTGAAAATAAACTACAAAAAAGTTCACAAAAAACCTATTATTCAGATGTTCTAGATATAAAGTATGTTGTTAAAAATTCTTCTGGTGTAGTTTTGCAAGACACCAAGAATAATAATATCCCCTCAATAAATCTTTATAGTATAGGAACAAAATCTTATGATAATTCTGCTATATTCTTTTATAGTGGTACAAATTGTGGTGTCGGATGGGGTAAAATAATTCTAAAAAAAATAAATTCAACACAGCTTTCATGGGAATATAAACCTAATGATATTATTCTTGATGATAGCAAGTGCCCTCCAGGAACAGACATCAATATTTATCTTCCGGAAACCAAAGATTTGATTTTTACAAAACAATAAGAATCAGAGTTTGTACCTTATAAACTTCAAAAAGTTTAGATGAATTCACTCATGAAAAGCAATCAACTGATCAGTTGGTTGCTTTTTTTTTATTTCAGTTCCTGCTCTGAGGTCTTCCTCCGTATTTTTCTATCGTGGGATGACATATTCTCTCCATCAGATTCTATAAATAGTTTATATTTGTATGCTTCCGCAAAAATTCCCCACAATCTCCAATAAAACTAATAAAATTGAGAAAAGCATTAAGTTTAATGATTATAATTTTATCATGGATAAATTTATATTCACAGAATACGTACGTATTTTTTGGTTCTTTTAACCTGGATAAAGATGCGGAAGGAATTTATGTGTATCAACTGGATACCCTCCGGGGGAAACTTTCAAAAGTTACCTCTTTTAAAGGTATTTTGAATCCATCTTTTCTGACTTTATCACCCAATGGAAAATATATTTTTGCCTGTACGGAAAGTAAAACAAAAAATGCAGGAAGTGTAAGCAGTTTTGAATTTGATCCGCAAAAAAAGATGCTCCATTTTATCAACAGCCAAAAAAGCGGCGGCGAAAATCCGGTTTACCTAACGGCCCACCAAAATGGAAAATGGCTGATTAATGGAAATTATACAGAGGGAAGTGTATCGGTATATCCTGTTTTGGAAAATGGCCGGATACAGCCTAGTGTTCAGCATTTTCAGTTTATGGAAGGCAGCATCAATCCTGGAAGGCAGGAACGTTCCCATATTCATTCAACAGTATTTTCACCTCATTTTGATTATGTATTTTTACCTGACCTGGGAGCAGATAAAATCAGGGTCTATGCATTCGATCACGAAAAACGTGAACCCCTTACTGCTGTAGAAAAACCTTTCACGGCTACCACTCCCGGAAGCGGTCCAAGACATTTTACATTTCATCCCAATGGAAAGTTCGCGTACTGCATTGAAGAAATGGGAGGGGCAGTATCTGCCTATGCATATGAAAACGGAAAATTAAATGATATTCAGAGGATCAATACCCATCCTGAAAAACTGAAAGAGGATTTTGAAAGTTCCGATATTCACATTTCCCCTGACGGCCGCTATTTATATGCCTCCAATCGCGGGTATGAAAATAATATTGCTATATTTTCGATCCAATCCGACGGCACCTTAAAATCCGTGGGTTATCAATCCACCAAAGGAAAGCATCCAAGGGTATTTGCCATTGACAGCACCGGAAAATTTTTAGTGGCAACCAATACAGGAAGCGGAGATGTATTCGTATTCAGACGAAACAGGACCACCGGCTCATTAAAAAAAGTATCCAGTATACAGATCAGACAATACTTATGATCGGCTACCATTGAAACGCCATTTTCAGTAAAAAAAGAAGAAGAGCAACAGTATTGCTCTTCTTTATTATTGTTATGATATCCAATCATTAATTCCATATGATGATTGGTCCTGTAGACACTACTGTACGGTCATCATCATAAGTTACCGTCTGTGTATCAGATCCCTGAGAGCTAACACAAGTAATATTTTCCTGAGGTTGAAGCGTGGATGCCCCGCCGCCAGGCAGTTTTCCTCCTGAAATTGATAATTTTGAATCTGCAGCAAGTGCCTTACTTTTAAAATTTGAAATGGATTGTAACTTTTTCATGGTTGGTTTTGTTTTTAAAGTTCTATTTTTTTATTTAAAATTTTCTTATTAAAGACTATTTTAACCTTATTGTTTTCGCTAATTTAAGATTAAAAATTAAAAAAATAACATTATTTTTATTTTTTAATGAAAACATATTGAATGATTTTTTTATTTAAAAACAGCTGCTGAATAGGCTTCGGTTATATAATATTGCAACAGATGATCGTAAATCACCATTTCAAACTGCTTAATGCCGCTATGATAAATTAAATCCTATTTATTTTTTTATAAATAAACTATAATTTTGTATGGCCAATGGCTAAATGAACCTAAAAACTCGATGAAAATAAAATTTCTTTTATTATTTATATTGACTGGATATTATCTTTCATATACCCAAACAAAGACCGGAACAGATTCTTTAAAACACTATAATTATGAAAAATTAGAGGAAAAATTTTATAATTATAACTACGATGGAAAACCCGGAAAAGCAAAACTGATCGCTCAATACTATTTAGCAAAAGCAAAGCAGGAAAAAAACACTTCACAAATAGCTGAAGGTTATGCATTCATGTACGCCAATGAAAATGAAAAAGATGCATTGAAGTATATAGATAGTGTAGCTGTACTGACTAAACATTCAACAGAGGACGCCTACCCTGCACGGATCTATCTGATGAAAGCGAATATATACTTCAAGTTCAACAACCAAAAGGAAGCTTTAAACAATTATATTATTGGTTTAAAATATGCAAGGCAAAAAAATAATAAGAGACAGATTGCCCTGGCGGAGACCAATATTGCTTATTTAAACAGTTATATTGGAAAAGATGCGGAAGCCGCTAAGGTATTGCGTTACTATATGGACAATACAGATTATCTGACTGAAAATGAACTTGAAAAAATCCGGGTAAATCTTGCGGACTGCTATATTGAAATCAATCAACCGGACTCTGCCAAGATACTTATCAGCAAAGGCTTACAAACGTTCAGAAAAAAAGACGATTACCGGTATTATCAATATTTGGGATTATCAGGATTCTATCATTTAAAACTCAAGAAATATCGCAATGCTCTTAATGACCTGACCGCCTGTACAACCTATTTCCTTGCTAATGATGATATCAGAGAAAAAACATACGCTCTTCTGTATTTAGGAAAATCCTACGCAGAATTAAACGAAAAGGAAAAGGCAGTAGAAAACTTTACGAAAATAGACTCTATTATTACCAAGACAGCCTATATCTTTCCTGAATTAAGAGAAACTTATACATATCTGATAGATTATTATAAAGATAAAAACGATCACGAAAAACAGCTTTATTATGTAGAAAGATTTTTAAAGATCGACCAGACCCTGGATTCGCACTTTAAATATGTTTCCCGTGAACTGCCCAGACTGTATGATACTCCAAAACTTATCGAAGAAAAAGAAAATATTCTCAATGATCTCAAATTCAAAAAAGCATTCTTTTATATTTCACTGATCATTTTATTATTTGCGCAGCTTATCGTTCTCTGTCTTTATTACCAATCAAAAAGGCGGGAAAAACATCATAAAAAAATTGCCCAGGACCTGATCCTGAAAGCACATACAAAAATCTTATCCGGCGGTGCAGCTGAATCCCAAAAGGAAGTCTCCCCAACCCCTCCACAGGCGGACCCTGTAAAAGATAAAAATACCAGTATTATTTCTGAAGACACTACACAGGCCATCTTAAAAGATATTGAGACTTTTGAATCTAAGGAACAATTTTTAAATAAAGGAATTACGTTAGTAACACTTGCCAAAAAAATAAAGACCAATTCTAAATATTTATCAGAAATAATCAATACCCATAAAGGGAAAAATTTTGCAGCCTATCTTAATGATCTTCGCATTGATTATGCTATTAACCGATTGGCCAATGACAGAAAATTCCGTTCTTATAAAATTCCTTTTATTGCTGAAGAACTAGGCTATAATAATGAGCAGGCATTCACTATGGCATTCAAAAAGAGAACCGGAACTCCCCTCAGTATTTATCTGAAAGAAATTGAAAAATCAGAAGCTTCGAAAAAAGATCAATAAGCTCCTTTACAATGAATCCTTATAAAAAAAGACAGCACTGATGCTGTCTTTTCTGTTGTTATAATATATAATAATAGTCTTTTAAGCCAGATCAAACCTACCCAAATTCATCACCTTCGTCCATGCGGCTACAAAATCCTTCACAAATTTCTCCTGTGCATCTGCACTTCCATACACTTCAGATATTGCTCTCAGTTCTGAATTGGATCCGAAAACCAGATCCGCACGGGTAGCCGTCCATTTTGGCTGGCCTGTTGACCTGTCACTTCCCATATATAGCTCCTGATCTTCCGACATCGCTTTCCATTGAGTTCCCATATCCAAAAGATTCACAAAGAAATCGTTGGTAAGAACTTCCGGACGGCTGGTAAACACCCCATGTTTTGAACCGTCAAAATTGGTATCCAGAGCACGCATTCCTCCCACCAGCACTGTGAGCTCAGGAGCGGTAAGGGTTAACAGCTGGGCTTTATCAATTAATAAAGATTCCGTAGATACTGAGAATTTTCTTTTAAGATAATTGCGGAATCCGTCAGCGATAGGTTCCAGATAGCCCGTAGATTCTACATCGGTTTGTTCCTGGGAAGCATCCATTCTGCCTGGAGCAAAGGGTACTTTACTGTCATGTCCGGCATTTTTTGCTGCTCTTTCTACAGCTGCCGTTCCTGCCAAAACAATAAGGTCAGCTAATGATATTTTCTTACCTCCCATCTGGGAATCATTGAACTCTTTTTGGATTCCCTCCAATACTCCCAATACTTTGTTTAACTGTAAAGGATTATTGACTTCCCAATTTTTTTGAGGTTCCAGTCTTATTCTTGCCCCGTTGGCTCCTCCTCTCTTATCACTTCCTCTGAAAGTAGAAGCAGAAGCCCAGGCTGTGGACACCAATTCGGAAATACGTAATCCTGAGTTTAAAACTTTTGATTTTAATGCTTCTACATCATTTTCGTCAACAAGTTCGTGATCTACTTCAGGAATAGGATCCTGCCAGATCAGTTCTTCCTGTGGTACATCTGGTCCTAAATAACGGGCGCGAGGTCCCATATCTCTGTGAGTCAGTTTAAACCAGGCTCTGGCAAAAGCATCTGCAAAGGCATCAGGATTTTCATAAAAGTGTCTTGAAATTTTTTCGTATACAGGATCCAGTCTTAATGAAAGGTCTGTTGTAAGCATGGTAGGCTTATGTTTTTTAGTGGAATCAAAGGCATCGGGAATAATATCCGCTCCATCTTTTGCTACCCATTGGTGAGCTCCGGCAGGACTTTTTGTGAGTTCCCATTCGTTTTCAAACAGGTTTTTAAAGAAGTAATTGCTCCATTGGGTCGGTGTTTCCGTCCAGGTTACTTCCAATCCGCTGGAAATAGCATCTTTTCCGCTTCCTGATTTATACGAACTTGTCCATCCTAATCCCTGGAGTTCGATTCCTGCACCTTCGGGTTCTTTTCCTACATGATCGGCAGGACCTGCTCCGTGGGTTTTTCCAAAAGTATGACCTCCCGCAATCAGTGCTACGGTTTCTTCGTCATTCATGGCCATACGTCCGAATGTATCACGAATATCTTTTGCCGCTGCAATAGGGTCAGGATTTCCGTCCGGACCTTCCGGGTTTACATAGATTAATCCCATCTGTACGGCTGCCAAAGGTTTTTCAAGGTTCCGGGAGTGAATATCCCCATCTGCATTATCATCGGTAGGGAGTACAGCATGGCTTTCTACAACCCCTTCTGATCCATGAGCGTAGCGCAGGTCTCCTCCCAGCCAGGTTTTCTCAGAACCCCAATACACATCCATATCGGGTTCCCATACGTCTTCACGGCCTCCTGCAAAACCAAAGGTCTTGAATCCCATAGACTCCAGAGCAATATTTCCGGTAAGGATTAAAAGGTCTGCCCAGGAGATATTTCTACCATACTTTTGTTTGATGGGCCATAACAGTCTTCTTGCCTTATCAAGGCTCACATTATCAGGCCAGCTATTCAATGGGGCAAAACGCTGCTGTCCGGCTCCCGCTCCTCCTCTACCGTCTCCTACACGATAGGTTCCGGCACTGTGCCATGCCATACGGATAAACAGGGGACCATAGTGACCGAAATCTGCTGGCCACCAGTCCTGTGAATCCGTCATCAGGGCATGAAGGTCTTTTTTTACCGCGTCAAGATCCAGAGCCTTAAATGCTTCTGCATAATCAAAGTCTTTATCCATCGGATTAGACAGTGAAGAATGCTGCCGCAGCATATCTACTCTAAGCTGATCCGGCCACCAATCCTGATTTTGGGTCCCGCCACCTGCTACATTCTTTTTCATGGTCCCATTATGAAAAGGGCATTTACTGATGTCATTCAAATCTTTTTCCATTGTCGTTTATTTATTTTTGATTAATATTATTTTGAAGTAATCCGCTGTTGTAAGAGCATGACAAACTTACAAAGCTTAAACAATAAATACAATCTATTAATAATTATTTCAACGATAGTCAAAAACTATAATTAAATATTTTTGACAGCATATGAACCAAGGACATAATTGTGGTATTAAGTTAGCAATTTTTTATAGTAATCTGAATAAAAAACCTTAATTGCCTGCCATATTTAGAATAAATCAACAGAACATTATTTTTTCCTCAGCTATTCATACTTTTAATAAAAAATAATTTAATTATCTTTAACCTTTAAGAACATAAATATTGGCTATGAAAAAAGTATTAATTGTTATTCTTGTGGCATTCATTATGATCCAGTTTTTTCCTATTGATAAAACGAATCCGCCCCCTACTCCCGGTATGGACTTTCTGAAAATTAAGGAAACTCCGGATCATGTTGCCAAAATCATCCGTACCTCTTGCTATGACTGCCACTCCAATGAAACTAAATATCCGTGGTACTCTAATATTTCACCCGCTTCATGGTTTGTAAAAAATCATATTAATGAGGGGAGAAAACATCTTAATTTTTCTACCTTTGCAGTATATGAACCTAAGAGACAGCTTCATAAACTGGAAGAGGCTATTGAAATGGTTCAAAAGAAAGAAATGCCTCTCGAATCCTACTACCTTGGGCACCAGAATGCAAAACTAACAGACGAACAGCGTACAGAACTTGTACGTTATTTAAAGAAAGTAAAGGAAGATACCGAGAGAAATATCATGTTTAATCAATAGAAATCATGAAGGACTGGGAAAATAAACACATTGTATTTTTTGACGGAGACTGTGGAGTCTGCAATTTTTGGGTGCAATGGATCCTTGAAAGAGATAAAAATGACAGGTTTATGTTTGCCTCATTACAGTCTGATTTCGGACAGCAGTTTTTATCAGAAAGGGGTCTGCAAACAAATGACTTTAACACCATGTACCTTTGGAAACCAAAGCAGTACTATCTGACAAAATCAAGAGCTGTGCTTACAATTGCAGATCTGTTGGGTGGAATTTATAAACTTTCTGCCATCGGAAAAATAATACCCACATTTTTAAGTGACAAAGCCTACGATGTTATTTCAAGAAACAGAATGAAACTGGCTAATCAGAAATGTTATTTACCGGATCAGCATCAGAAAAAAAAGTTTATTCAGATCTAAAGTAAAAGCTTACCCAATTCAATTGGCGAGAAAATATAAAGATAGAAACCGTCAGGATTTTCCTAACGGTTTTTTTATAAGGCAAAGTTTAGCATTCAAATAGATTTCTCATGATTTATTGATTCAGTGACCATATCGAATAACTATTTGGTGCACACTGGATTTTTACCCATTTATCCCCTTGTGTAGTAGGATACCAGCTTGAACTTCCAGTAAAATCCTTGATCTGCTGACTGCTCCAGTTGGTTTCAATCCATCTTTCCTGCCAGCTTGATGAGGTATTGATATATACCACCAATCCCGGATTTCCGTTATATCCATTACGTCTTGCGATATATTCATCGTTATCCGTATATAAAATAGAGGTTGTTCCGGTGGCCTTATTGTTGTGAATCCAGATGAGATTATTGAGTCTTTCTTTATTCAGCCATTCTTCATAATCTCTGTAAAAAATAGTGGGATATCCTTCATGGGTCAAAATATAAGCATAGGCCGGCATTTTGTTGTAAATAATGTCTGTATCATGATTAGCAACAAAAGTTACTGCCTTATATGGATTTCTCTTCCACATCATATCATCGTTCAAAACATTTAAATTTCCGTTGTCAAAAGCTTCATCCATCTTATAATAAGCTGCAAAATCAAATACGGAACTGTTCGCATTATTGGCCCACCATTCTAATGTATTAACATTGGAATCCCATAATTCTCCGACAGAAAATCCGCCCACATTGGAATTCCAGGTATTGACCACCCAAGGGCCAAAACCTTTAACATAATCAAACCTCCAGCCGTCAAATTTCATCACATTTTTATAATATTTCCCCACAGAATCATCCCTTCCCCACAGCCAGTCCTGTACATGAGGATTGGAATGACACAGATCCGGAAAACCACCAAAAGAGCCTTCATCATTATTTCCGTAGGCATTTTTATAAAAATCGTTATAGTTTCTCTGAAATTTTCCGGAAGCGACCCCCGAGAAATCAGTCCAGGTATTTGTTCCCGTATAGGGATTTGCTTCAGACTGCCCGCCACTGTTATGGTTGATCACAATATCCGCATATACCTGCATATTTTCAGTGTGCGCTTTGGCAATCAATGCTTCCAGCTCGGTCCTTGAACCAAAACGGGTTTCTACACTTCCGTTTTGATTAAAATTTCCAAAATCATAATAATCTGTAGGATCATATCCCATAGAATAGGCTCCATTCTGTGCTTTTGAAGCCGGCGGAAGCCATACCGCCCCAATTCCGGCATTGGACCATGCTGTCAATTTATCCTTGACGGTGTTCCACCAGTTTCCTCCATCCGGAACATCCCAGTAAAAACCCTGCATCAACACTCCACCTCCCGGCCCGGCTATAAATTTACCCTGAACAGCTCCGAAACCTTTTCCGGTACTGAAAGGCCTCCCATCATGGTTCGTTACATTTACAATTTGATCATGCACCTCTGTATTTTTGGAGGAGGGATTGTCAAATTCATCATTGTTCCGGCAAGAACCTACAAGCCCTAAAGCCAATACAGAAAGAAGAAAGTAAGTTTTTTTCATTGTGATATTTAATTATCAATATACTATCCAAGTTACAATTTTATTACAAACAAAATCAATTCGAAGTGAAATATTTTGATTTTTAACAATAAAACCTGTAAAAAGCCCTCATTTAATTTTTCATTAAAAAATCATAAATTTTTAAGATTCTCGAAACAATTTTTCTTTTAATGCATATATTTGCATACTATGGAATACAACACCCAAAAAACTCAGCTTCATATGCCCGAATACGGCAGAATTATACAACAGTTGGTTGAGCGCTGCAAAGAACTTTCTTCCAAAGAGGAAAGAAGTGAAATGGCTATGGCCATCATCGATTTTATGGGTCAGAGAAACCCGCAACTTCGCGACGAAGAAAATTATAAACATAAACTTTGGGATCATCTTTTTATTCTTGCAGATTATGATCTGGATGTAGAATCTCCTTACCCGTTTCCTACCAGAGAACAATTGGCAGAAAAACCTAAAAAAATGGAATATCCCAAACTTCAGGGAGACTTTAAGTTTTACGGAAAAAGTATTCTTCAATTGATAGAAAAAGCAATTGAACTGGAAGCAGGGGATGAAAAAGAAGCCCTGATCGAAGTGATTGCCAACAATATGAAGAAGTCTTACAATGTATATAATAAGGAACATGTGACGGATGATGTTATTTTCCGTCATTTGAAGGAATTGTCTGAAAACAGATTAGATCTTACAGGAATTGACTCTCTTGAAAAAAGTAAGATCTATTATACCAGCAATAACAACAGGAACAATAAGAACAATAACAGCAGCAATAATAACAATAATAAAAACCAGCCTAATAACAAGAGGAGGCATAATAACAATCATAAAAACAGAAAATAATGAGTGGAACGTTTCAAATAAGAGGAGGGAAAAGACTGCAGGGTGAAATAACTCCACAGGGGGCTAAAAATGAAGCTCTCCAAATTTTGTGTGCGGTTTTATTAACAGATGATGAAGTAAGAATCAAAAATATCCCTGATATTCACGATGTTAACAGACTGATTGAAATCCTTGGAGATTTTGGGGTAAAGGTTACTAAAAACGGACAGGGAGATTATACTTTCAAGGCAGACCAGGTTAATTTTGATTATATAAAATCCAGCGAATTTAAAAAAGACGGGGCCAGCTCCGCGGTTCCATCATGCTTATGGGACCAATGCTTGCGCGTTACGGAGAAGCTTATATGCCGACTCCGGGAGGGGACAAGATCGGAAGAAGAAGATTGGATACCCACTTCCAGGGCCTTGTGGAACTTGGTGCTGAATTCAATTACGATGAAGAGGAGTATTTCTATTCTTTAAAAGCTACAGAACTTAGGGGTAAATTTATTTTACTGGAAGAAGCATCTGTAACCGGAACAGCGAACATTGTGATGGCTGCTGTACTGGCCAAGGGAAAAACCAGAATTTACAACGCTGCCTGCGAACCTTATCTTCAGCAGTTATGTAAAATGCTGAACAGAATGGGTGCCAATATCTCAGGAATCGGTTCTAACCTTCTTACCATTGAAGGAGTAGATTATCTTAGAGGGACTGAGCATACCATGCTTCCGGATATGGTGGAAATCGGATCATGGATCGGCCTTGCTGCAATGACCCAATCTGAAATTACCATCAAAAATGTAAACTGGAACCAGCTGGGAGTTATTCCAAATACATTCAGAAAACTAGGAATTCAGCTTGAGCAGAGCAATGATGATATTTATATTCCTGCTCAGGAACATTATAAAATCCAGAAATTTATCGACGGATCTATCCTTACGATTTCCGATGCTCCATGGCCGGGATTCACACCGGATCTTTTATCTATTATTTTAGTCGTAGCCACCCAGGCTAAAGGAAGTATTCTGGTTCACCAGAAAATGTTTGAATCCAGATTATTCTTCGTTGATAAATTAATTGATATGGGAGCTCAGATCATTTTATGTGATCCGCACAGGGCTACCGTAATCGGGCTAAACCAGGAAGCTCCGTTAAGAGGAACAACAATGGTTTCCCCGGATATCAGAGCCGGAAATGCACTTCTGATCGCAGCTCTTTCCGCGGAAGGAAAATCCATTATCCACAATATCGAACAAATCGACAGAGGGTATGAGAATATCGACGGAAGGCTGAGAGCAATCGGTGCTGATATCGAAAGAATTTAAACTTATTTTTATTTATAGAGCGTTCTGAGTCATCCGGACGCTTTTTTTGTTTTTGGATAGTAAAAAAAGCACCCCGTCAGCTCTACGATTTGCCGTCTCTCTCAAGGGAGGGGGAATGGTCACATAGAAGTAAGAATGAAAATCTTAGGTTTTTATGGGCAAAATAAAAAAGTGCCCGATAGAAACCGGGACACTTTGTAATTAAAACTATATGAATCTATCTTAAGAATACTTACGGCAGATATATTCCACTGTCGTACTCAGAAGTTTATTTTTATTCAGATAGAATTCAAGATGCTGAAAATCTTCTGAATTGACATTAATATATAATTGTACGGTACCGAAACTGTACCCGTTCACATATTCCACATTGGCAGACAACACTCTGTGACAAATCCCCAATTGATTATAAATGGTATTCATTAGATGTTCAAATTTCATTTTCCCATTCAATTCTATTTCCAGTATCAATTCTTTTTTAGGCAGGTTCAATTTACTTTGTAAAACCTTCAGGCCAGGATTAGGTGTAATCATTGCGAAATATTTTGGGTTAAACACTTTCAGATCATATTGCTTTCTGCATTAAATCTGTGACAAAAATATAAAAAAATATTAGTCTACCAAATTAGTAGACTAATATTTTTTAATTTTTAACAAAAAAAGAAGCGATTACAGCTTCTTTCATTTCTTTTTTTAAAGTTCTAATTCATCTTGCAAATCAGAATTAAGATCATCAGGTGATATTACTGTTCCTTTTGCATCTGGAGTAAGAAAAACATTTACTAATGTTTTATCATTCATCATTCCAGGAATCCATTTCTGTATAAAATTATCTAATTCTATTGATTCCGGTTTATACTCTTTCCATTGTTCTACAGCACATAGTTGAGCAAACTCTTTTTCTGGCCACAAAGGAAGTATTTGGTTTCCGTTATTGTCACCAAGTAACGCCCAGCTATTGTCACTAAGTCCCCAGATCTTTTCAAAATCTGCAACTTTTCTGATGAAATAATCATATCTTTCATCAAATGGACATGCCCCAAAAAAGTTACCCGTTTTTTAATTATTTTTATTAAATTTTCTCCATGTTAAATCCCATTAATAATGGAAAAACATTTTTGATACGTAATCTTACTCTCCATGAGTATAATTAATTTTAGGTAACTACATACAACTTTACACCAAACTAATTGTCCTCAATATCATCTACTCTTGATTCGAGTTCTTGAACTTTAGTATTAATAGTTGGAGTTTCAAGTGATTTATAATCATCTTCCATTTTTATTTGCTGATTAATATCATTGATTTTCTGATCCTGAATTTTTATTCTTTCTTCCTGATTAAATAGACTGAAATGATAGTTCTCAAAGAAAATATCTTTTGTTACCATGAATATAAATGTAAGAGCGATCACAGAAATAAAAGTATAAATGATAACATTT
Source organism: Chryseobacterium sp. (assembly GCF_022869225.1). Classification (NCBI taxonomy): domain Bacteria; kingdom Pseudomonadati; phylum Bacteroidota; class Flavobacteriia; order Flavobacteriales; family Weeksellaceae; genus Chryseobacterium; species Chryseobacterium sp. Next base: position 1,234,621 of record NZ_JALIHL010000001.1, read on the forward strand.
GCAATTATACCGTTTCTTCTGTTACGTTTGATGTTTTCTTTGATTAACCATTGATAAGTTTTCTTTTCTTCATGAGAAATTAAAGTAAACTCAGTTTCATCGTATTGTTTCATAATTGTGAAAAATAATTTTCACCCCAAACTCAAAAGTGTAGTTAATATAAAATAAAGAAGGTGTGAGTTTGTAGTTCTCATTTGATAATAGAGGTTCTGGTAAACCTTGAAACACAAACAAGACATAAACCCACACCCGTATAGGATGTGTGAGTCTTATTTATTCTGTGTTTCAAATGAATTTACCAGATTCCTATTAACAGAATAAAAAGCTAACAGCTTCTTTTTAACAATAAAATTTACAAGACTGAGGAGCGAAAGAACCTCTTTCCTATTGGAAGTGAGAGGATTTTATTTCCTTTGACCCTCTCACTTTTTATTAATGACCGTTACCAGTCCCATAGGCTGAAGTGTTCAAAGACATACTTCAGGATAAATTGTATAGAGTATTTAATTACTGCTTTACCTATCATCTTTATCAGATGCGAGGAAATTTTTCCTTTTAACTTTTGCATAAACAAAGAGTTTTAATTTAAAATTACCTCCTCAGTACTTGTAAGTTTACAAAGATAATAGACAAAATAGACATATCAAAATAATTCGTAACTTAATGTAACTTAAATAAAATCAGAATGTTAAACACAAATATTAAGTCAGTATTAGAACTATTACAAACCTTTTCAACAGAACAATCCTGCATTGATTATTTAGAAGAACAAAGATGGGGAGGAATTATCGAAAGTCCTTTTGATTCACTATCACGGGTTTATAAATGTAGTAAGAACAAATACAGATGTAAGAACACAGGAAAGTATTTCAATGCTAAAACAGGAACAATGTTTGAGAATTCTAAAATCGGTTTGAGAAAATGGTTTTTGGCTATCTGGTTGGTGACTTCTCATAAGAAAGGAATTAGTTCAATACAGTTATCAAAAGATGTAGGTATTACACAAAAGACAGCTTGGTTTATGTTACAGAGAATTCGTGCCTGTTTCGGAATAGAAAACAACAATGAATTAGAAGGAATTGTTGAATGTGATGAAACTTTTATTGGAGGGAAGAATAAAAACAGACACAAGGATAAAAAGGTCAAAAATTCTCAAGGGCGTAGTTTTAAGGATAAAACACCAGTTATGGGAATGCTGCAAAGAGATGGTAAAATGAATGCTTTTGTTGTTTCCGATACAAAAAGAAATAGTATTCAACCATTGGTTTGCAGATATGTAAATCCAGAAACTACAACCCTGATTTCTGATGAATGGTTAGGATATACAGGATTAAACAAATATTACGATCATAGAATTATAGATCATTCAAAGAAAGAGTATGTGAGTTTACAAGATGGGTCTATTCATACAAACAATATTGAAGGGAGTTGGAATATCTTGAAGAAAAGTGTTTCAGGAATGTATAATCATGTTTCAAAGAAACACCTTCAGAAATATGTTGATGAGTTTGTCTATAGATTTAACTTGAAAAAGGTATCAGACCAAGAAAAATTCAGATATTTGCTATCTAATTCAAATGTCCGAACTAAATATAAAGAGCTATGTTAAATACACAATTAAAAAGAAAAGGCGTGAAAAATGTTATGATAAATGACATTGAATACTTTGATGTTCAGGATATAAAAACTAATCATCCCGACCTTAAAGTAGATGTGAGTAAGATAATGTACATTAATAATGTTGCTTTAATTAAAGCAGAAGATGTACATAGCACAACTGAATTTGACAAAATGATTAAACAGGTCTTTCCTAAGAAGGATTAACCTGTTTAGTGTAAAATAATATATAATTACCTAATTTTAAATTAAAATCCCTCTTGAAATTAATTGTATTAATTAGGCAGGAGGGATTTATTATTTTATTCAATTTTACAAATTGACGATTCAGATATTTCATTCTCAACTTTCGTTTGGACTATTGCACATTTGTTTTCTATTTTAGCAATTAAACAATTATATCCGCCTATGGAATTAATATAAGTATCAAATTCATCATGTTCACCTTTTGATGTATCAACTATTAAATTATATTCACAATCATTTTTCCAAGATATTTTATAATACCTATCCTTTTTAATCTTCTGATTAGTAATCAGATCAAAGGTTTGCTCAATCTGAAAATCTTTTGTCCTTTCTATTAGATATTTTCTTTTACTCTGATTATTGATTAATTGAAATTTTCCAATTTTAAAATCGTTACATAATAGTTTTCTATTATCTCTTGCTTTCGTACAATTAGTAAGAGTAAAGACAGAAAGAACAATAATTATTAGTTTCATACATTTAGTTTAAGTATTAAAATAAGCCACATTTTATTTGTGGCTTATTTCTCTATTATTAGAATTTTTTCAACTCTTCGTTTAAGTCACGTGTGAATTCCTGCAAATTCACAACAAAACCAGTTCTATCATAAACGGGAAATACATTAATTAAACACTCTTCATCAACAATAAAATCTATAATTTGATTTTCCAAATCATCAAGGTCTAATTCTTTAATATTATAATCTTCCCATCCAGATACTTTGCATAATTCCGCAAACTCTTTATCACTCCACAAAGGCATTAATCTATTGCCATCTAGGTCTGACAACACATAATTTTCATTAGTATCAACTAGACTATAAAAAACTTCCAAATCAGCAATTTTTTTTACAAAGTATTTATATCTGTCAAATGGTTCTAATGAAATAACATTTTCAATTTCTTTTTGATTCATTTTTTCTTTTATCTATTGAACAATAGGTCTCTCTTTATTTTTTCTTCCACCATTATCATATTTGTGTTGATTTCTATGGTCTTTTCTATTTTGCAAGTGTGAATGTTCATAAGAATAACCTTTAGCAGCTTCTCGTCCTCTTTCATGAGCTAAATCTTTTCCGGGAGGATTTCTGATAGAAGGTCTTTTACCATTAGCAACTTTATTTATTTCAGATTTGAGCCAACCTTTATCAGCTTTTCCTAATTTGGGTTCATTTGCTAATTGTCTTAATCTCGCCTGTTTTCCTGATCGACCAGCTTTAATTGTTGATTTTGCTTCAGCTTTGGCTGTTGCCTTTGCTTCGGCTTTGGTTTCAGCTTTTAATACAACACTTGCAGCTTTTGCTTCAGCTTTTACCTCTGGAATAAAGTTTAAAGCAAGGAGTTTAACTGCTTCTTTTCTACTAGCAGGATTACCATCTAAATCTCTTCCACTTGCTAAGGTATAAATCTCTTCGATCGGAGTAACAGTTCTTATAACAGCCATAAAAGCACCACTATTTGCCTCTTGATCTTCTCTCTCAGCTCTAGCCTGAACGCCTCCTTTTTGTTTCATTGCCATTCTGAAACGGAAGTCCTCTCCCTCTAAGCCCTCTAATTCAACATTATCAATAACTCTATTTTCAGAGAAATTATAATGAGACTGATAAGCATACTCTTCAGATAGTGGATCGACATTAAAAAATCTACCAACATCCGGCATATAGTTTCTCCACTTGTAAGCATAGAATCCTGTTTCCTGCAATTCTTGCCCCTGCATTTTATAGTTCTTATATGAACCTCCACCAAAATATGCATTTCCAGATTTCAAATGATTCATCCCGAACGGGTAATAATCGTTGCTGTCAACAATGGTAAGAACTCCTGCGCTGTTTCTTGCGAAACTTACCCTTACATTTCCTAAGTGGTCTTTGTACTGGTAAATATATTGATTTTTTATATAATCATAAAACCCCTCTTCCGTCGGGAAAAATTGAAGATCAGGTGTTTTGGAGGGGGTAAGAGTTCCCGTCCATGCATCACCTATTGGCTGAATCGTAGGATCAGAGATTTCTATCGGAGTAAAAGCCTGTGGTTCGAAGGCTCTTGACATCCTGCTTTCTGAACCACCGCCATCACTTCCTCCTGCCAGGTTGTAATACTGGAACCCGTCTAAGTAATCCGTAATTTCCTTTGATGAGGTTGTCCCGCCAATACCTATAGATGTTTTCGTGGTTTCTTTTCTTACCTTAATCCCGTCTGCACGGTATTTTGTGGCAATATCCGTTGTCAATTGACCGAAATTGATATTAACAGAACTCGGAAGATTCAAGTAATTATAACCGATTCCTGCAATGCTTTTATCGATCATATTTTTCATGTTGCCGTTTACGTCATATTCAATTGGGTTTCCTGCCGTTCCTTCATATCCTGTAGAGTTTCCGCTATTATCCTGAATTTTGACAGCCTGATTTCCCAAGTACGTATAATCAAGGTTATCAATGACCGTCGCGGTGTTGCTTCCGTATTCCATAACGGATGTCCTGTGCAGATTCGAGATATTTCCGTTAGGATCATAGCTCAGGGACTCTGTATTTTCCTTGCTGTAAGGATTGTTCGGGTTCTGGTAAAATCCTGCGGTCAATCGGTCTAATCTATCGTACGAATAACCGTATCTTTTTGGGGTGAGTGACGGGTTTACACCGATAGTTTCAATGGCTCTCCAATCTACTTCAGCAATATTCCCGTTGTATTTAGGAAGCACATTCTTTCCTGAAAATTGTACCGGATCAGGGTTTTCGATTCCGTCTCTGTTGGTGTATTTAATTTTATAAGAAAATAATTTCCCGTTTAAATCAGAAATACTCATCTGGTTTTTGTTCACATCGGTAAGCCATCCACGAATATTATAATCATAATCGATACTCTGTAAAGGCGCAGAACCTGAAACAGAACCAACCTTCTTATTAATCAGTTGGGAAAGGTCATTGTAAGAGTTTTCAGCCAATAGTTCTTCCGGCTGGCTGTCCACTTGATGGAAATGTTGTAAAAGCCTATTCTGATTGTCATAGACAAATCTTTCCTGTATGGTTACTCCGGTTTCTCCCTGCTTTCTCAGGTGATAGGTGTTTTTCTTTTGGGGAGCACCTGCAAAATCAAACTCGGTTTCAGTTTTTGTGTAACCGCCTAAATGATTAATGGTATTGGTTGAAATAAGCCTTCCCATCGAATCATAATAATCATACGCTTTTGTCCAATTATTGTCTTCAATATTCTTTACATATGAAGCAGTCAAAACTCCGTTAGTGGAAGCATCATTGTTTGCATCCAGTGTCTGGGGCAAAACATACTGATCCAAAATTGTTGTAGGTATCGCAGGGGCTTCCTGCGGGTAGGTGTCATAATAATTAACCGTTAAAAGAGTGATCCCAGCCGAAGGGAAAGCCAAATTCCTGTAGTATAAATTAGTACCGCTTAAAACAATAGGGTTCGTAATTCTTTGCTCATTATTTAATGAGCTTGTTGTAATAGTGTTTACCTGATTCTGTATCGCCTGCCTTGTATCAGAATTAGGATAAAACCCTGTATAGACAATACGTCCGGACTCATCATATTTATTGAAAATCCAGCCTTTGGAATTAAAATTATTATTTACGGTTCTGAGCAAGCCATCCTGCGTTAACACCAGCCTGTCCTGTTTGTCATAGACAGAATACTCCCAGCCTTTATTTGGTAGTTTTTTCTCGACTTCCCTGTCTTGTCCATCATATCGGTACTGATAGCAGAGTTCGTTTAAAACAGCATCTGTAACCGTATTATTACTCTGTTCAATTTGTTTTACCGCTTTTGGAGGAATGATAAAAGCCTGCTGATTGTATTCATTGAAAACATAATAGGTATCAATATTCTGCGTTCCGTCATTTTTACGAATCAAAATCGTTTGCCCTCTTCCGTTTTGAAACTGAACAACAGAATTTCCGTCTTCATCTGTTACTGTGTTTTTGTACAATGTTCCTACCGGATAAAACCCTGAATTAGCCGAAGAAACCGACAATGCGGAAACAGTATTTGGAACACCGTTTACCGTATTGGTTGAGGTAGTGGTAACAAATGCTTTAACTTCATTTCCTGTGTTGGTTTCATACTTATATTTCTGCGTTTTTCCTGAACTCATTTTCCATGCTTCCCCCGCATTAGCCTGCTATAAAACCCTGTCTAACGGTGAATTTTCAATTTCTTTTTCTGTAAAGGCATTGGAAACTCCATAATAAGAGTTAGCTGTACTTTCATTGGTAATTCCCGAATGAATTAATGAATTTTGCGTAGCCACCGGAACAGGTAAAATATTTTTTCCCTGTCTTCCGAATCCGTCGTAAGTAACGGACGTAACTAAATCTTTACCTGTTGGTGTAGCTTTAACATTGATAATTTGTTTTGCTCGTCCCAGTCCGTCGAAATAGGTTATTATTTCCGATTTTTTGGAACAATCATCATTTAGACAGGTTGTGGACTGTACATAATTATCATTGGATTGTGCATAGCTCATTCCTGCCACCATCAAGCCGAGAAATGATACTATTTTTGTGATACTATATTTTTTCATATTTGTGATTATTATTTGTAGTGGTAATTATTCTTTTTAACCGTTTTTATCATATCTGCTCCTGAAGTATTCTTTAACCTGATATTCCCATCTTTCAGCCTTCCTGCCGAATCATATGTAAATATTTGCCTGATTCCTGTAGACGGTGTAATACTTGTTACCCCGATTAGCGGATCATACGTATAGGTCGTGATTTTCTTTCCTGATAATGTCGATTCCTTTCTAAAATTGTTTAGTGCAGTTAATAACAAACCTTCTTTTGTAGAATCTGTAGCATCCTCATTGGAAGCCGAGATAATCGCTGAAGTTGTAGATAAAGCCGAAATCTGGTCATAGGTCATTCCTTCAATTTTTGCAATCGGCTCTGTCTTATTATACCCCCAAATGATTGTTACAGGTGTTCCGTCTTTTTCTGTGTACTGGACAATATTCCCCTTATCATCGTATTTATCATAGGTTACGTCTGTAGATGAGGTAGTATTGAGTGTATCATAAGATTTTACAGATAATGGCAATACGAAGCTTCCGGCTTGTGCTGTAGGTAATAATGTCGGATAAACTGTTTCTGTTTTATCAATGGTTTTCGCAACACTTCCGGTTGTCTGGGTTTCTGTCTTTTCCAAAAGAATTCCAACCATGTTTTTATCGATCATTAACTGATTGCCTTTTTCATGGGCATAACTATAGTTGGTTTCATTGATAACAGGTAATATATCTGCTGTTGTGGTTTTCTGTTTTGTCAACTGATAATGAGAAGGATTATTATAAAAATATTCGGTCTGGCTTGTAACTGGGTTTCCGTTTAAGTACTCTGTTGTGGTTTGTGATTTTAAATGATTCCAATAAGAAATATGCTTGTACTCCATAACATCCAAATTGCTGACATCCGGCAAATAGACCTGAGTTCCTTGCGATTTTCCGTAACAAGGATTAGCGGGATAATTCTGCGTTTCATACTGTGTGCAGAAATGAAGCGTATTGTTTCCGCAGATTAATTCAAAATTCTTTCTTACAGCATATGATTTTACTTCCTTATTGAAAGCATCTTCCAATTGATATTCACTTATAACCTGCTTTAACGGAGTTTTGGTTTTATCAAATATTTCAGATGTTAATTCCTGTCCGTTATTATATCCAAAATTTGTCCATGCTGAGCTGTATATTGTGTTGTTTCCCAGAACCTGATTCCCTATATAATCTCTGGTGATTTGAAAAGATTTTGTCTCACCTCCGTTTTCAAAGTTATCACCTCCCTCACTGATCGTAACATCCCTGTAATAACAATTTGAATTTCCGGTATCAAATAATGACAGCATACTGCTGGAATTAACCATCATATCGGTTGTGTCATAATAAATACATTGACCTGCATCACAATTGTTTCGGATTGTTTTAAGATCATAATAAACGGGTGTAGCCCCTTTGTCACCACTTGATTTTTGTAAAGAATTCTTTTTGGCATAAAAATATCTTTTGTAAATACTATTACCAGTGCCCGTTTCTCTGTCCTGAGTTGATTTTATTCTGATACCTCCTGTAATAATGTTTTCTTCAACTGTCTGGGGAAGCCCTTTTCTATAGGTAATGGCAACCGATGAATTGGTACATTCAAACGAAGTGGCTAATTTTACTTTGTACGTTTTATTTGGTTCTGCATTGAAATAATAAGTACTCTGGCTTGATAAAAGCTGATTCGTTGAAGCAGGGATATAGGTTCCGTATTGCGATAATACCAACAACTGTACCGCTGTGTTATCTTCCACACGGGTAACAGTTAAAAATCCTTTGCTTTTCCCTACATCACTATTTGGAGGGCATGAAGGATTAAAACTTGCTGATCCTGTAATTTTTACATATTGCTGTACCCCATTATTTATTATTTTTTCCTGTGATACCCCAAACTGGCTTTCTCCGCCCGACACCTCAACAAACTCTGTCGCCAGTGGGGGTTGAATTGTCCTTGTTCCAAAATAGTCGTTTCCTTCATAATCAAACTCTGTGTATCCTTTTGTGGGGTAAATGACTTTACTCAGCATTCCTGTTTTTGCAAAACTCGGCTGAGGTTCTTTGTTTGCCCCTGAATAACTCATGTTTTCAAGTCCGTAACCGGATAAATTTAAAGGAACAATATTGTTATTATTCTGTCCGTTGAAATATCCCCAATGATCCTGACTTCTCGATAGCCTTGCAGGAAATACGCTCGGATTTATATATTCAAAGCCATAGGTTTTACCAGGCTCTTTAAATGTTAATCCTTGTAAAAAAGTCCTGTTGTTTGTGGTTGAAAGGTAGTTAAAATTAACCTGATCGATCAGATTGGAGTTTTTATCATATTGTGATATGGACACTATTTTATTATAGGCTCCTGACGTTAACTCGGCATCCGTAGCTGAGTTGTAGGTAAACCGTATTTCTCCATATACAGGGTTATTACTGCTTATCTTAGAAATTTTCTTCCCGACAACCCTCATGGTATGAGAAACTATTCCACTGATTTCCGCCGTTTTTGAATAGATGGTATTGCCACAGCTTACCTGCATGACGGGATAGGAAAACGACATATTCTGTGATTCTGAAGCCGTATACTCATAATTGTTAATTTCATACGTAAGATATATCTCATCACCCGAAGGATGGACAATTTTTGTTAAATACCATGCTGTAGGATAAATGTCCGGTGCAGAATGTCCGGCTCCTATACTCCTAAACATAGTTTGCTCTACTTCAGTAAAGTAATATTTCACCTCATCTGCTCCCGTGATGATAAAACCCTGTAGATTAGAAAGGGTTTCAATCTTTATTTTCTGTTGGTCTGAAAGTATGGGATTTCCGTTTTTGTCAAACACAAATTTACCTGAGTTACCATTATAGCTGAATGAATATAAATCCCGTTCTGTATCAGCAGAAGAACTGCCTGCTAAACTGAAAAAAGCAGCAGCAACAGCATTGCCATACCCGCCATTGGCACTATCAGGAATATCGATTCCCTGCTGTGATTCATCGGCAAGATCCCTTACAGTTCTTGTAATGACCCCGCCGAAATTCAGGTTCCAGCCGAGACCAAAACTTCCCGAAATATCATCAACTTTAGTCCCGTTCGATCCGTAAAAAAGATGGATCGGAAGACTAATACCCGATGTCTTATAGTCGAATAAAGGGATAGAAATATTAGCTGTGCCTGTAAAGAGTCCCACAGGCACATTCCCGTAATTTCCCAGTGTACCTGCCTGCGGGGATGGAGGGGTAATATTCGGGAGAAATTTATCCTGATTACTGCCTCCTGTTCCTCCCGACTGTGCATAAAGCATACCGCCTAAAAGAAGCGTTAAAATTTTTATTTTCATAATTTATGTTTATTATTTTTTGATGAGTTTTGCGTTAGCCGTTTTATTCGTATCCGTTTTTATAGTGATGAGGTAAGCTCCTTGAATCAAAGGCTGAGTATTAATTTTGGTTACCTTATTTTTGGTTTTCAGGTTTTGCAGTTGGCGACCTGACATATCATATAGCAAAATTTCTGCATCTGAGAAATTATATCCAATTTCAACGTAAGCATAATCTGATACCGGATTAGGATAAATTTTAATATCCTGTTTTTCTATTAACTGATCGATTTGTTTATCTCCAAGCTTTACAATCTTTCAGTTCTCTTTTCCGAGTTCCTTTGCACTGGTTCCTGCTAGAATGATCGAGCCATCCCGATTGAGTTTTATATCTGATAACCGCTCTTCACGTTTTTTCGACTCGCCTTTAATGTATTTACGCCATTCTTCGTTTCCATCCTCTTTGACATAGAGTAGCCAAAACGTCTCGTCGTTATTTTCTATTCTCCCTTCCGCCTGAGTGTAGCCACCGATCAACACGCCTTTCGAGGTCTTATCGTCCGAACTATGCAAAACGCTCATTCCCATCAGTACATCACGATTTCCGAAATTGTAGGATTTCTGCCGGATTTCTTCTCCTTTTTCATTTAAAAAAATCAACCAAAGGTCTGTTCCTTCCTCGATTCCTACTGATTTATTAGCTGTTCGACCTGAACGGCTTTCACCACCAATTATATATCCTGATGAGGTTAAGGCGAGAGTTCTTAAATGGTCGTCACCTGTTCCACCGAAATTCTTTTCCCATTCGATCTTATTGTTCTTATCCAATTTGATGATATAATAGTCACCTTCGCCATAATTTTCGGTCTTTTTTGAGCCTCCGATACCACTTCGTGAGTATATCCCTAGTAAGACACCGCCGTCTTTTGTCGGGATCATTTTTTCTACCTCATCATTCGCCTTTCCGCCTAAAATTAATTGGGATTGTTCTTTTCCATTTTTATCTAGTTTTACTATTAAGACATCTTTGGAACCATAACCTTTAGCAGAGTTCTGGACATTACCCGCAACAAAGAATCCTAAATCCGTTGTTTGAATGGCTGATCTTGCCTCTTCATCTGCCTGAGTTCCGATTGTCTTCTGCCAGATTTCGTCCCCAAACTCGTTAATCCTTACAAGCCATAAATCAGATGATCCTTTGGAATCATCCTTTTTGTCCACGTTTTTCCCTGAGAAACTCGTCCCTGAAAGTAGGAATCCGCCATCTTCAGTATTTACCGTAGATGTAAGAAAGTCATGGTTATTTCCGGAAAAGTATTTTTCAAAGACCTGCTCTCCCTGCTGATTGAGTTTTATCAAATGATAATCGAAACCATTATTCTGCTTACTGTCTGAAGTTTGTAGCTTACCTGTTTGAATGGAACTTCCTGAGATGAGGTACTGACCGTCAAGGGTGGTCGTAACCTGACTTAAAAAATCCTGAGTAGAGGACTTGATGTCTCGTTGCCAGATTATCTCAGTTTGTTGGGAATAGCCCATAAATGCACATAGACTCAGTGCACTGAAATAAATTTTTTTCATTTTTCTAATTTTTAAATTGGTTTTAAATTTTGCCAACTTATTGTATTTGTCTGTTTTTTACAATCCGTAAAAACCCCATATTTTTAAATTGGGATCTGCGGGAATCATTTTTTTAGCCGGAACGGTTCTGTATTTTCATTACTTTTTAAGTTTAATAATTTATCATTTTTCTATGTAGCAAAGATATATCCGCAGGGCGACAGAACCTGTCGCATTTTATCGCGAATCATAGCACCCGCGATAATGTCTAGTCCTGAAATAGCGATACAAAAAAAAAGAATCGTTATGAAAGAACATTTAAACTCGCTTTACATAAAGCGTACCCAGAAAGATTATAGTTTAAGTTTAAAACTTCAAATTGTAAAAGAAATTGAATCGGGAGAATGCACCATTACCGACTGTCGCAAGAGATATGGGATACAATCTCATGCTACGGTTTTGAATTGGCTTAGAAAATATGGTAACTTTGATTGGGAAAATCAAAGACCTTATGCCATGCAAAAAACACCGGAACAGCGTATTATGGAACTAGAAGCTGAAGTAAAGCTTCTTGAAAAACAGAAAGCCTTTTTAGAAAAACAGGCGTATATTGCTGATAAAAAAGCTATATTTTTTGGTATGATGATCGATCTTGCCGAGAAAGAATACCATATTGATATTCGAAAAAACTCTCCACCCGAGCAGTCAATTACTTCCGCAATAAAGAGAAAGAAACGTTGATTTTTACTTGTGGATTGTTAGGGTGGAATAGACAAGTCTATTATAGAAGTATCAAACGTACAGCAGCTTGTAGAGACAAGGCCTCTGAGGTTGTAGAGCTGGTAGAAAAGATCCGTATCAAAATGCCCAGATTATAGGAGCAAGAAAACTGTATTTTATTTTGAAAGAATCATTAAGATCTATTAAAATAGGAAGAGATAAATTCTTTGATATCACCCTTATCTTTTCCAGCTTATCTGAACCCGCCAGCCCATTGGGATTACAGCCAGGTTCACCTTCCGGCACTTTCAGATTTTTCTTTTTATAAAATTCTTCCCAGAACACATTAGTTTTTCCTGTCTTTGGATCCATAAAGGTCATCGGTTCCAATCTGAAGATATGATCTGGCCTGAATGCTCTTTCAATAAAATCTGAGCAGTAATAGGAGTTTTCATCCAGGATATAGTTGAAATTATAAGGCTTACCAAGCATTTGATTAGCCTTTTGAATGGCAGGCGGAATTGCTTTCCGATATTGAGGCTTCAAACGGTAAACCACTATTTTTTGACCATCTTCTTCCTGATCTCTGATAAATTCCTTAAATCTTTGTTTTTGGGAGCCTCCCTGAGGGGCCGCATGCAATACAAAAAGTTCTTTGCCGTCTTTTTCCAGCATGCCTATATGATCAAATGAAGCCGCTTTTTGCTTCTGGGTAACATTATTGATTGCTCCGGAAAGTCCGGTCTGCTTCGCCGTTACAAAAAGTAAGTCTCCGTTTTTCAGGAGTGATGTCTGATAAGAACTGCAGTTGACCAGCAATAGAATCAATAGGAATACACTTCCGGCCATCGTGGTTTTTTTATTAAAAGACATTTTAAATCCAGGCATCCAAATATTATTTCTTTGCCAAAATTACAAAATAGAAATCATTACATTTGCAGGAATTCTTCATACCAACTCAACATTCCAAAATTCTTATGCCACATATTCTATTAGTTGAAGACGACGACAGGCTATCAAAACTTATTGCTAAAGGACTTCAGGAATCTGAATTTGAAGTTACGATTGCCTATGATGGAATTACAGGGATGAAACTGACATTACAGACAGAATTTGATCTGGTGGTAACAGATATTATTCTTCCTAAAAAAAACGGCCTTGAATTCTGCAGTGAAATAAAAACGTTAAAACCCAATCTTCCGGTAATTATGCTTACCGCGTTGGGAACCACAGATGATAAACTGGAAGGTTTTGATGCAGGGGCAGATGATTATCTGACCAAACCTTTTGAAATGCGCGAATTGGTGGCAAGGATCAAAGTTCTTCTCAAGCGCTTTTCGCAGCAGAAACAGCAGCATGTTTTCGTCTTGAAATATGAAGGCATTGAAATGAATCTCGAGCAGAAAACGGTTAACAGGGATGATGTCCCGATCAAATTAACCCCTAAGGAATTCAATCTGCTGAAGTTCATGCTGGAAAATTCTGAAAGGGTTCTTTCCCGCAGTGAAATCGCTGAAAAAGTATGGGAAACCCATTTTGATACCGGAACCAACTTTATTGACGTGTATATTAATTATCTGCGAAAGAAAATTGATAAAGATTTTGAAACCAAGCTTATTCATACCAAAGCTGGCATGGGATTTATTCTGAAAAAAGACTACGAAACAGGCTTCATACAGTAATCACAGCGTAAAGCTAAACCGATAAGGATGAAAATAAGAACCAGGCTTACCCTCCTTTTTACCCTGATCACTGCAATGCTTTTAGGCATTTACAGTTTTTCGATTTATTATTCATCAAAAGAAGCCAGAGAGAAGTCTTTTTACGGCGAACTGCAGAACGAAGCCATTGCCAAAGCTGACTTATTTTTCCGAAGTTCCCTGCCCGAGCAGGAAATGCATAAGCTGTACAAAAACAACAACAGAACCCTCAATGAAGTGCAGGTCGCCATCTATAATTCCAGGGACCAGCTTATTTATCATGACGATGCTAAGGTAGATTATGTAAAGGAAAACCAGGAAATGCTGGCACAGATCTTCCAAAAAAAGAAAATTAGCTTCTTTTTGGATGACCTGCAGGTAATTGGGATGGTTTACCATTATAAAGGGCAATCCTATGCCGTAACAGCAGCCTCCTATGATAAGTACGGCTATGAATATCTCACCCATCTCCTGACCATCAGTATGATTGCTTTCATCAGCATTCTGATCTTAATTTATCTGGCAGGAATATTCCTTTCCAAAAAAACGCTGAGCCCTCTGAGCGAAATGGTGAGCCAAATTAAAAGAATTACAGCCGGGAAATTACAATTACGCTTAAAAACTACCGGGGAAAAAGATGAACTTAATGAACTCGCTCAAAATTTTAACGGAATGTTAGAACGGCTTGAAAATTCATTTGAAGCCCAGAAACATTTTGTGTCCAATATTTCCCACGAGCTCCGAACTCCATTATCCGCTATTATTACCGAGCTGGAATTGGCTTCTGAAAAAGAACAGACTAAGGAAGAGTATCAGCAAACTGTTCAATGTGCATTGGATGATGCCCGTAATATGGCCAAACTCTCGAACAGCTTAATGGATCTGGCCAAGGCCAGCTACGATCCTAATGAAATCAGCTTCTCTGAAATACGCCTTGATGAAATCCTTCTCGAATCTTACACCAAAATAACAAAAGAGAGTTCAGTTTATAAGGTTTCCATGAATATAGAAGATGCCGTGGAAGAGCATCAACTGATCATACAGGGAAATGAGTACCTGCTGCAGGTGGCTTTTAACAACCTTATTGATAATGCCTGCAAATATTCGCCTGAGCATACGAGTTCTATAGAGGTAAAAGTGAGCGCTCAGAAGCTTCATATCAGTTTTGCCAATACAGGGGTCAGTATTTCCCAGGAAGATTTACAGCATATTTTTGAACCGTTTTACAGAAGCGAAACCTCCAGAAAAGAAAAAGGATATGGAATCGGACTTTTCCTCACTGAGAAAATCATTCATCTCCATAATGCTGCAATAACAGTAGTCTCGGACAATAATGAGACTGTTTTTACACTCATATTTGATGGGATCAATCATTAGAAACTTTACTGAAAATTGTAGTTCCTATACTGGCCGTGATCACACATAGAATAGAAATCCATTGTAAAAAAGTTAATTTTTCGGCCAGGAATACCAATCCTGAAAGGGCCGCAAATGCCGGCTCAAGGCTCATCAGAATGCTAAAAGTCTTTGCAGGAAGTCTTTTCAGAGCCATAATTTCCAACGAAAACGGCAATGCACTCGAGAGAATTGCTACTCCCAGTCCTTTCACAAAAATAGAAGGAGTAAGGTTAAAAACAGCACCATCCCACAAAGTAAAAGGAATGATCACAAGACTTGCAAACAGCATTCCGGTAGTAACGGCGTCTTTTCCATCCATTATCTTAGCGACTTTTCCTCCCATTACAATATAAACAGCCCAAAACATACCGGCAAGAAAAGCTAGCCCCAGCCCTACCAAATCTATATTATTACTCTGCCACGGAACGATAAGCAGAATTCCTGCACAGGCTAATAACGCCCACAATACATCCAGCAACTTACGGGACAATGCCAAGGCAAGAAATAAAGGTCCGGCAAACTCTACAGTAACCGCTAAACCTAACGGAATCCGTTGAATTGCCATATAAAAAATAAGATTCATGGCTGCCAGGCCTATTCCATACATTCCGCAATACAGCCATTTTTGTCTGGTAAACTGCAAAAACTTCGGACGGTTAATCAATGTCAGCAAAACAGCAGAAAGTACAATCCTTAAAGTAACGGTCCCTATAGCTCCTATAGCAGGAAAAAGCTGCTTGGCAATAGATGCTCCTCCCTGTACACAGATGATAGACAAAAGTGTGGCAGATATCGCTATGTTTGATTTTTTCATTTCTAAAATATCTAATTCAAAAAACTTTGGGAAGAAGTCCCCGGGATTGAACAAACTCTTATTACATTTATTATAAACTACAAAAATCCATCATGCAAAATAGTCTGCCTTCAAATGTATTGAAATTTTGGCTTTTAAAATGGATACAGATTTCACTTATTACCAGGACCTAATCAATGATAATTTTCCTGTCGGCTTTCCAGAGACTGACATTCCATTAATCCCTGTATTTTAAATTTTCGCCTGCCTGACAGCCCATTTCAGATCCAAACTGCTGTGTAAATTTTTGACAGGTGCAATTCATATACTTGATACTACCCAATACCCATTTGATCTCAAAACACCCAATTGCATTGGCTCTAATGATTTTCTAATCATATTCTAAAGCTTTTCTAACAGCTTCTCTCTCAAAGGTAGAATACCTTTGCAACAAATAAAAACCCCTATGGATACCGATCCTTCACATTATTACAACAACTAAAAATTCAGCTGTATACCCTTTCTGGATACCGGCTGAATGCCATAAACAGAAAGGTTATGAATACATTAGAATTTACCCTCCGGCTCTTCACTGCATTTGTGCTGGGCGCTGGTATTGGTTTCGAAAGACAATGGCGTCAAAAAAGTGCAGGTCTCCGCACCAATACCCTGGTATGCCTTGGTTCTGCAGCATTTGTTCTTCTTTCCATCAGGATCGGAGGCGATGCGACAGGCAGAATAGCCTCTTATATTGTAAGCGGCATTGGCTTTTTAGGAGGCGGCGTTATCATGAAAGACGGGCTTACAGTCCGGGGACTCAATACTGCTGCTACCATTTGGTGCTCGGCATCTGTAGGAGCTCTCAGTGCCATTGGACTCTCCTTTGAAGCATCCATTACCAGCGGATTTATCATCTTCACCCACATCATTCTCCGCCCATTGGGTCTCCGGCTTGGCGACACGATCAGCAACAGAAATCATTATACCGAATACCTGATCCGTATTACCTGTAAAAGTGAGGTGGAAAACCACATCCGGGTACAGCTGATGCAGTCCTTAAGCGGAAATGATAAAATATTACTGAAATCCCTTACCAGTGATGACAACAATGTTCATGAAAATGCCATCATTACAGCAGAAGTTCAAGCTTCTACTCCACAGGACAGTTGTATGGAAAAAACAGCCAGCAGACTAACCATTGAAGATAAAGTCATCAAAGTAAGCTGGGAAATTATAGGTACTGAAAATGATTTATAACATGTAAAACAACATCTGAAGCAATGGTAAAAAAATCCTCCCACAAAAATCTCAATTCAGCAGCTCTTGTCAAATTAAAAGAAGCGGCTGCAGAGAACGAAAAAATGATTTGTGCTATGCTGGAAACTTCAGAAGAAGGACTCAGCGGGAACACGGTAAAGGATCGTCTGAAAATTTACGGTAAGAATGAAATTGCTACCCAAAGGGCATCTTCATGGCTGAAACAGTTTGCTCATTCTTTTTTTAATCCTTTCAATTATATCCTGGCAGCATCGCCGTGATCTCTTTGTTCATTGATGGGATCCTTGCTCCTGGAGACGAGAAAGACTTCAGCACCAGCATTATTATTTCGATCATGCTTCTGTTCAGTACTGTTATAAGGTTTACTCAGGAATTCCGAAGCCATAAAGAATTCTGATACCCTTCACCCCTATGGCCTCATATCTGAAAATGCAACCGTTACCCCTGAGTTATTTTCCTTATCTGTCAGGTATTCTCACAGGAGTATGCAAATATTTAATAAAAAAGCAAATTAAAATTAAATTACTGATTATAAACATTTTATATGAGAAAAACAATCTTAACAATAGTCCTCTTAGCCTCTATTACCTCCTGTAAAGATTCTAAAAGTGAAGCCCCTCAGGATCACGATCTCCTGGTAAAAGGAAATAATGTCATTGTTCCGGAAAGCAATCCTGTTTTCAAAAAAATAAAAACTGAAGTGATCACCGGACAGGAGCACAGCGACGGTATAGTTTCAGCTGGAACCATCCAGGCAATTCCCAATCATTATGCAGAAATTGCGAGCCCATTTTCCGGAAGGATTACAAAATCTTTTATTCAGCTTGGACAAAATATTTCAGCAGGCAGCCCTCTTTTTGAGATCCTTTCCTCAGATTACTTTTCAGTTCAAAAAGATTATACAGATGCCCTGAATGATGTACAGCTTGCAGAGAAAAACTACAGACGTCAACAAGATCTTGTAAAACATGGGGTAGGTATTCAAAAAGAACTGGATGAAGCAGAAACAGATTTTAAAAATAAAAAGACTTCACTTTCCAACGCTTCTTCTGCCCTGAAGGTATATAACAGCAAAGGAGGCGGAATAGGAAGCCCTCTTATTGTAAGAGCTCCTATCAGCGGAGAAGTTATTTCCAACAAGATTGTTAACGGGCAATATCTGAAAGGAGATGCCGATCCTGTCATTATTATTGCAGAACTGTCTAAAGTGTGGATTTCCGGTGATGTAAAAGAAAAAGACATCCGTTTTGTCAATACCGGAGATCATGTTTATGTAAAGATAAGTGCTTATCCTGACAGGAATATTACCGGAAAAGTATATCATATCAATGAAATCGTAGATGAAGATACCCGCAGTATAAAAGTACTCATTGAATGTGATAATCCTGACAGAAAATTAAAACCGGGCATGTATGCTACCGTTAACTTTTCAACAACTCCTGAAAAAACGATTATGATTCCCGTTACTGCTTTAATGCAGCAAGACAGTTCCCAGTATGTATGGGTAAAAACAGGTAAAAATCAATTTACCAAACGATCAGTGACAACAGGGGAAACCAACCAGAACACAGTAAGAATCATCTCGGGATTAAAGCTTGGGGAAACGATCATGACCGAAGGCGGAATTTATATGCTGGATGCAAAATAATATAAAATATATAATGTAAAACGTATAAAGTATTTTATAACCAAAAAGCTTTTATTTTAAACACGCTGGTTCACGTAAGTTAGTGTAAAATAATACGGTATAAAAAGTTCATATAAAAAAATAAGAGATTTTCAAAAACTTAGGAAAAGTTTGAACAATTTCATTTTATACAATTCAGCACAAATACATCATACCCTGCTTTACATTTTATACAAAAATCAAGAATTATGAAGAAATTACTTACAATCTCTATACAAAAGAGGTGGCTCATGCTCGCTCTCTTCCTTTTACTGGGGTTCTTTGGTTATTATTCCTGGACCAGATTATCCATAGAAGCTTATCCGGATATTGCCGATGTAACCTCACAGGTGGTGACCCAGGTTCCGGGACTGGCTGCCGAAGAGGTAGAACAACAAATCACAATTCCCCTGGAACGATCTCTGAACGGGCTTCCGGGAATGCATGTCATGCGAAGTAAAAGTACCTTCGGGCTTTCCATTATTACAATGGTTTTCGATGACGGAATAGACGATTACTGGGCGCGACAACGGATCCAGGAAAGACTGGCTGATGTGACGCTTCCTTACGGTGCACAGCCGGGACTGGATCCTCTTACCTCTCCTATCGGTGAAGTGTACCGTTATATTATTGAAAGCAACAACCACAGCTTACGGGAGCTTACGGATTTACAAAAATTTGTGATCATTCCACGTATCAAGCAGGTTTCAGGAATTGCTGATGTCACCAATTTCGGGGGAATTACCACACAGTTTCAGATCGAACTGGATCCTCATAAACTTGAACAATACGGACTTTCATTATCTGAAGTTACCGAAACCATCTCTAAAAACAATGTCAGCGCCGGAGGAAGTATGCTTCCCCGTGGAAATCTAGCCTATGTCATTCGGGGGATAGGCCTGGTAAAAGATTTAAATGACCTTGGAAAAATTGTGGTAAAAACCCAAAATGGGGTTCCTGTCTTCTTAAATGATGTAGGAAATCTAAAATACGGAAACCTGGAAAGAAAGGGTATCCTTGGCTATACCGACAGAAAACGCAATTATTCTGAAAGTGTGGAAGGAATCGTACTTTTACTAAGAGGACAAAACCCTTCACAGGTGCTGGAAGGTGTTCATCAGGCCATTGATGAATTAAATGATGAGACTCTTCCTCCCGGTGTAAAAATCCATGCTTTCCTGGATAGAACGGATCTCGTAAAAACAACCCTCAGCACCGTATCCCACACCCTTACCGAAGGAATTGTATTGGTTATTATTGTACTGATTGTATTCCTTGGAA
The DNA here is from genome assembly GCF_022869225.1 of Chryseobacterium sp. Classification (NCBI taxonomy): domain Bacteria; kingdom Pseudomonadati; phylum Bacteroidota; class Flavobacteriia; order Flavobacteriales; family Weeksellaceae; genus Chryseobacterium; species Chryseobacterium sp. The sequence goes on from NZ_JALIHL010000001.1 coordinate 1,254,742, forward strand.
GCTGGCGGGGGGCTTTATTGGTCGCTATTACCATTCCGCTTTCTTTATTGTTTGCTTTTATCTTAATGCATTTTACAGATATTCCTGCCAACCTTCTTTCATTAGGAGCTATTGATTTCGGAATTATTGTAGACGGTGCCATTGTAATGCTGGAAACCATCCTGAAAAAAAGAGAAGAAAATCCGGAAGAGGCCCTGGAGGAAAAAACCATTACCCAAAGGGTGATTGAAGTGGCTAAGCCTATTTTCTTTTCTACAATCATCATCATTACCGCTTATCTTCCTCTGTTTGCCTTTGAAAGAGTAGAGAAAAAACTGTTTACCCCAATGGCATTCACGGTAGGTTACGCCTTATTCGGTGCGCTTGCCGTAGCATTACTCCTTATTCCCGGGCTGGCTTATGTGATCTACCGTAAACCCCAAAAAATATATCACAACAAATGGCTGGAAAAAATAAGTGCCGCCTATGGAAAAAGAATAGAAAAGATAATGCAGGCTCCTAAAAAAGTTATTATACCGGTCGGCATCGTCCTATTATCCGCCGGAATTCTTTCCTATACCGTAGGAAAAGATTTTCTTCCTGAACTGGATGAAGGCTCTATATGGCTGCAGGTACAACTGCCTCCCGGTATTTCTTTAGCCCAATCCAAAGAAATGAGTGATACCCTTCGTGCCCGTACATTGAAACATAAGGAAATTACCTACATGATGATTCAAGCAGGACGTAATGACGATGGTACCGATCCATGGACGGCCTCTCACTTTGAAGTTTCTATTGGAATAAAACCTTACAGCGAATGGCCATCCGGAAAAACAAAAGCAGACCTGATTAAAGAACTGGCTACAGATTATAAAAATATGCCGGGGTTTACCGTGGGGTTTTCACAGCCAATGATCGACGGAGTAATGGATAAAATCTCCGGAGCCCACAGTGAACTGGTCGTCAAAGTATATGGAGAAGACTTCAGGGAAACCAGGAGAATTGCTGAAAATGTGTTATCCACTTTGAATAAAATTCCAGGTTCAGCTGACCTTGCTATTGACCAGGAACCACCATTACCTCAGCTGCAGATTATCGCAGACAGAGACAAGATTGCTCAATATGGACTGAATGTAGCAGATGTAGCAGATCTTATTGAAGTGGCACTGGGAGGAAAAGCAATTTCTCAAATCTTTATTGGGAATAAGGTATACGACATCTCCTGTCGTTATACGGAAGACAGCCGGGATACCCCGGATAAAATAGGAAACCTGATGCTTACCTCAGCTTCAGGAGCCAAAATTCCTTTATCACAGGTAGCAGAGGTACAATTAAGCACCGGTGAAAGTACCATTACCCGGGAAATGAATAAGCGACATCTTACCGTAAAGCTGAATTTAAGAGGGACCGATCTTTCTTCTTTCCTGAAAAAAGCTCAGGATAAGATTGAAAAAGACATTAAGTATGACCACGAAAAATACCAGATCAGATGGGGCGGACAGTTCGAAAATCAAAACAGGGCTTATTCCAGGCTGGCATTTATTGTTCCGCTGGCATTGGCTATTATGTTCCTGTTATTATATGGTGCATTTGGGGATTTCAAACAGGCAGTGGTTCTGATGTCTATTGTTCCACTGGCCCTATTCGGAGGAATGCTCGCTCTCAATATTCGGGGGATGTCCCTTAATGTGTCTTCCGCCGTAGGCTTTATTGCCTTGTTCGGGGTAGCCATCCAGAATGGGGTCATCATGATTTCCCATATCAATGATCTTCGTAAGAAAGGGTATGATCTGAAACTTGCGGTGATCAAAGGAGCAAAAGACCGTTTCAGACCGGTATTGATGACAGCAACAGTTGCGGTAATCGGATTATTCCCTGCATCACTGGCTACAGGAATCGGTTCAGATGTACAACGGCCTCTGGCAACAGTAATCGTTTACGGATTGATGTTCTCTACTATTTTAACCCTGTTTGTTCTGCCTGCTATTTATTTTATGGCTGAACGTCGCAACGAAAAACAAAATTTGGAATCAGATGAAGCACTTATCCCTACACATGAAAACTAATCTATATTTTATCATATTATCTGCGTCATTTCTGTGTATGACAGATATGGTAAAAGCACAAGAAAAAGAAGTGATCCGCTTTGAAGAATATTTAAGTCTTGTCGGAAAGAAAAATCTCGGGTATGCGGCCCAAAAATACAATGTAAGTATGGCTGAAGCAGCGATTCAGACTGCCGGTATGTTTCCCGATCCGCAGTTGGAAATGGAAACCACCAACAATGGTGTGGGAAAAGATATGGGTTATGTTTACGGAACATCCATTGGCTGGACGCTGGAACTGGGTGGCAAGAGAAAAGCCAGAGTCAATCTCGCGAGAAGCCAGTCGGAACTGAGCAGAATACAGCTGCTGGATTTTTTCAGAAACCTTCGGGCGGATGCCGGCTTAAGTTATGTGGATGCTTTAAAGTCTAAAGCTCTTCTGGAAGTACAGCAGGATTCCTATAAAAACATACTGCAGCTGGCAAAGTCTGACAGCATCCGGTACCGCTTAGGAACCATATCACTGGTCACCTCAAAGCAGAGTAAATTGGAAGCAGCGTCCTTGCTCAACGAAGTATATCAGGCCGAGAGTGCCGAACAACAAGCATTAACTAATCTATCCATATTCCTGAGTGACAATAAAATGACAGGTAGAGATGTTGCCGGAAATTTTAATGCCTTCAACCGGGATTTCAGTATTGATGACCTTATTATCCACGCATTAAATGAAAGATCGGATATATTGGCTGCCAAACAAAATACCCAGGTTGCCAAAAGTCAGATCAGTCTAGAAAAGGCCAACCGGAGCATCGATTTAGGAATCAATGCCGGTGCAGAACGCCACACGGAAGCGACTAATGAAATAGCTCCTTCGCCCACTGTAAATGCAGTAAAGCTAGGCCTTAGTATCCCGCTGAAGTTCTCCAACAAAAGAAATGCAGGATTGAAAATAGCCGAAATGGCCCACTCCCAGGCAAAAGTTGAGTACCAACAGATTGAACAAAGCATACAAGCTGAAGTAATGCAGGCCTACCAGCAGTATACGGCTACCCAAAAGCAGGTAAAACAGTTCCATAATGGAATGCTCACAGAAGCGAAAAGTATACTGGACGGAATTACGTACAGTTACAGAAGAGGGGAAAGCTCTATCCTGGAAGTACTGAATGCCCAGAGAACCTATAATGGAATAAGAAAAGATTACTACCAGGCTCTTGCAGATAATGCAGCCGCTTTAATTGAGCTTGAACGTAAAGCAGGAATCTGGGATATTGATTTTTAGAAGAGAAGCTCGAAGATGGGAGATGGAAGTTTCTGGAAGCCGTTAGATAGATGTATCACCATTTCATGAGCTCTTCAAATTACTTATCATCAAATGATGACCAGTGATTTTTAAACACAAAGATTACTTCCAGCTTCGACCCTCCAGCTTCCAGCATAAAAAAAGCTCTGAAATCAAATAGATTTCAGAGCTTTTTTTTATTTCTTATATTGAGATTCATAAAAACCGATCCAGTCTTCAACGCTCATTTTCTTACTCAGCTCTGCAATTAATTCAAAAGGGATATCTTCCACTTTTTTGAAGCGGATACATGATTTACCCATATCCAGCTTTCTCTTGGAATATTTCGGATATTCAGCGACAAACCAATCCAGAAGCTCCGGTCTTGCATACAGCCCCATATGGTAAAGCGCTATAAAATTTTTCTGTGAAGCAAGGTTGATAAAAGGCAGAGGAGTATTTGGAGTACAATGATAGCCTGCAGGATAAGTTTTCAAGGGAACCGCCCAGCCTACCATTCCATAGCTGGCGGTATCTTCAAAACCTTCCGGTAGATTCATATGAACGGTATCAAAAAGCCTTTTAAAAGCGTCTTGTCTTTCTTCAGGAATCTTTGAAATATAGTCCTCAATTGAGTCTGATAAAATCTGCATTTTCAGAATAAGTTTTAAAAGGTCAAATTAATAAAAAATACGGATCATTTGATAAAAAAAGCGACAGTATATTTAAACATACTGCCGCTCCGCTTTATTTACATTAAAAAAATTATTTTTTGATCGCTTTTACAGTAGATTGAGATCCGTCTTTAAAATAAAGAGTAACAAAATACAGTCCTGAGTTCAGATTGCTTAAATTAAGTTCTTTTACAGGCCCTTCAATCGTTTGTACGACTCTTCCGGATGTATCTCCTACAGCAGCTGATTTCACCTCTCTTGTATCTGATATATACAGAACATCTTTAAAAGGATTTGGGTGAACTGCCGTTTTTTTCACCTGGCCGCTGACTTCTGAAACGCTCAGCTGAGCATTTTCAACCGTAAAATCATCGACATAGAAATTATAATCCTGGCTATCATATGTAGTTCCGGAACTTCCATAAAAAGCAAATACAGTATTCGCACTAGTATAAGCTGTTAAGTTATAAATATATTCAGTAGAGGTGTTAGAAGGACTGTCACCGGCATTCCATGTCTGCAGGATCGTCCATGTACTTCCGCCATCATTGGAAACCAGGAAATACACCACATCATCAGATCCCATCTGGGAAGCAGCGGTTCCCGAATACGTTGTTATACCATGATTAAATTTCACTCTGTAACCTCCTGTTGAAAGGTCAAAAGGCACAGTTTTAATCCAGCCTGTTCTGTTGGTGCTGTACAGGTTCATATTGGCAGATCCGTTGGATGCTCCATTTAAAAAATTACGCTGAAACCAGTAAGACGTGGTTCCCGTAGGTCCTGTAGAAGGAGTTCCTCCCGAAATATTGGTTGCCCAACAGGTTCCCGGAAAGCTGGTGAAATTATTGGTATATGAAGGAACCACTGTACCACACAGGGTGGTAAACGTTCCGGCAAATGACCATGAGCTTTGGCTTGTTCCTGTGCTACAGTTGGTTCTTACCCAATAGTAATAGGTGGTACTTGCAGATAAGCTGCCAATAGTATAAGATGTTCCTGTAACTCCCGGATAACTGGGTACTGTACTGCTGTTGGGAACAGCCGGGCTTGTACTATAGTAAATATCATGGCTGGCTGCCTGTGTACCGGAAGGGACCGTCCATGAAATCTGTGCAGAATTTGAAGAGATGCTTCCCACAGGTGATAAGGTAGGTGCCACACAGCTTGTATACGCATCAGCTGAGAAAGCGAAGATATTTGCTACACCGGCACTGTTGGTTTTGGTCACCGTAACACTTTGGATTGGTTTTGCCTGGTTGGCAGCATCAATATTTAAAACGGTCTGGTAGAGTCTCGGATTGGTAGTGTTTGCATCTAATACATCAGTAGTTCTGAGAATCCTCCCGATTCCCTGAATTGCAAAATTGCTGCCTCCATACCAGTCTGAAATACTTTGGTTACTAAATACCTGAGAAGTATTATCTGTAAAATTAACTGTTATAGTAACACTGGAACTTCCACTCCCACTGGTGGAAAGCATATATAACTTAAAGGCCGCCACAGGATTTGTAAAAACAAGGGTTCCTGTATTACTTCCCGCAGCACTGCTATTGATCCTTAAGGAATTATTTCCGCTCAGATTCCCAAGTTGGAAACTTAATCCCGGTGTTGAGGCCACCACTGAATTAATAATCCCATTTGTGGGCAGCCCGTAAGTGAGATCGGAACTTGTTGGAGTGAGTTTAAAATCCCTTGCTACAAAATTGTAGGAAACTCCGTCAACATCTGTAGTTGTAGAAGTCATGGAAGAGCCTGTACCATTGGCGATCACATCATCCGTATATCCTGACTGGACAGGCATTGTTTGAAAATTTTGAGCCATCATTGTGGCTGCTGAAAATAGAGCAATAGAAGGAATTGCTCTCAAAAATAAATTTATTACCATTTTATATACATTTAAACGGTAAATTAAGAAAAATAATAATATAAAAATGTTATTTTTAATAAATATTCAAAATTTAATTTATTTTAACCTAAATTCAGCATTCAAATATTACGGCCAAAATACTGAAAAAAGGCGTCTACAGCACAACAGAAAGGTTCTTCTTACTTCTTAATTTTATTATTGAGAAATTAAATCTTATTTTTGTCATACAAATTTTTATAAAATGCCGAATATTTCAAACAGAGCTCTGCACATGCCGCCATCGCCGGTAAGAAAACTCGTTCCTTTTGCATTACAAGCAAAACAGAAAGGAATAAAAGTATACCACCTTAATATCGGGCAGCCTGATATTGAAACTCCGGAAACAGCTTTAAATGCTTTAAAAAATATTGATTTAAAAGTATTGGAATATGCACTTTCTGAAGGAAATATTGAATACAGAAAAGCCCTTACTGAATATTACCATTCATTAGGCTTCTCAGATTTGACACCTGATAACTTCATTGTTACCAATGGTGGGTCTGAAGCCTTAAACTTCGCTATTTCCACATTATGTGACGATGGTGATGAGGTGATCATCCCTGAACCTTATTATGCGAACTACAATGGTTTCACCAGTACATTCGATGTCAATGTAGTAGCGGTTCCCTCTACTATTGATACAGGCTTTGCTCTTCCGCCGGTAGAAGAATTTGAGAAAAAAATTACAGAAAAAACAAGAGCGATCATTATATGCAACCCTGGCAACCCAACAGGATATCTTTACACCCGTGAAGAGCTGAAGAAGCTTGCAGAGATCGCTTTAAAATATGATATTGTAATCATCTCTGATGAGGTATACAGAGAATATGTATATGACGGGAAACAGCAGATTTCGATGCTCGACTTCCCTGAACTGAGTGAAAACTGTATTATCATTGATTCAGAATCCAAGCGTTACTCTATGTGCGGAGTAAGAATCGGATGTATGCTTACCCGTTCCAATAAAATCCGTAATGCAGCTATGCTTTTTGCACAGGCAAGATTAAGCCCGGTTCTTTTGGGACAGATTGCAGCCACAGCAGCACACCAGAATGACGGAGCCTACATCAGAGCAGTAAGAGAAGAATATACCCACAGAAGAAATATATTGGTAGATCTTCTGAACGCTATTCCGGGGGTAATATGCCCTAAGCCAAAAGGAGCTTTCTACTGCGTTGCTGAACTTCCTGTAGATGATACTGAAAAATTCGCTCAATGGTTATTGGAAAAATATTCCCTGAATAATGAAACCATTATGGTTGCTCCTGCCGGAGGTTTTTACAGCAATCCGGAATTAGGTAAGAAACAGGTTAGAATTGCCTACGTTCTGAAAGAAGAAGATTTGAAGAGAAGTGCTGAAATTCTTAAAAATGCTTTAAAGCAGTACAGAGAAGAATTTAGCCTATAAATAATATACTATGCCGACAACAAAAAATACACATCTGAAAATACTGTTTTCGATCTTTTTGCTGTCGGCATTTTTTTCATGTAATAAAAAAGAGCCAGCACAAACTGTCGGTACAGATCCACACGAAATTACGTCTATAAGCCTATCCCATATCGGAGGGACTCTTGGCAATTACAGAATCATAAAGGTCTCCAAAAATTCGATCTCAGCTGAAAAAGGAGCAACCTCCAATCAGACTCATAAAAAATGGGATTCAGCGGTCAGTGACAATACCTGGAAACAGCTTACCTCATCCATTCATATGGTGGATCTTGATCATATTAAAAGCTCCCCAAGCCAGCAGTCTGTAGACGGAATTGATGAAACTTTTCAAATCCGTACTCCGAAAAAGTCACATATTTATGTCAATTCTTATGTTGACACCGTACACTACAGGCAACTCCAACAGCTTAAAGAACAACTATACACCATTCTTCCCAAAGAATACAGATAAACATGCAAGAAAACTTTTCCTTAAAGCCATATAATACATTTGGCGTTGATGCCAAGGCCCAGTACTTTATCGAGGTCAATACGATAGAAGAATTAAAAGAAGCCCTTACCTTCTCAGATTCCCGGTCTCTCCCACTTCTGTTTATAGGGGGCGGAAGTAATATTTTGCTGACCAGGGACTTTAACGGTCTTGCTATTAAACTTAATTTAAAAGGTATTTCTGAACAAGATCTGAATGAAGAGGAAGTCCTCGTCACTGCAAAAGCCGGTGAAAACTGGCATGAGTTTGTTCTGTACTGCCTTCAACAAAATTACGGCGGGCTTGAAAACCTTTCTTTGATCCCCGGAAATGTAGGCACCTCTCCCATGCAGAATATCGGAGCCTATGGTACAGAGATAAAGGATGTTTTTGTCAGCTGTAAGGTGCTGGATCTGGAAAATCTTGAACATAAAACCTTCAGCCTGGAACAATGCAGGTTCGGGTACAGAGATTCTATTTTCAAACAGGAAGGAAAAGGCAGATATGTAATCCTGGAAGTTACTTTTAAACTCAGTAAAAAAAACCACCATATTAAAACAGAATATGGAGCGATCCAATCTGAACTGGAACATTTAGGAATTAAAAACCCTACCATACAGGAAGTCTCCAAAGCGGTTATCAATATCAGACAAAGCAAACTGCCGGACCCTAAAGAAATCGGGAACGCAGGAAGTTTTTTCAAAAACCCAACCATTCCTTTGGCTCAGTTTGACCTTTTAAAAGAAAAATTTGAGAACATTCAGGGATACCCTAATGGAGATAGAGTAAAAGTTCCTGCCGGATGGCTGATCGAACAATGCGGATGGAAAGGAAAACAGATCGGAAATGTGGCTTCCCACAAACTCCAGTCATTAGTCATCATCAATGCAACCGGAAATGCAACCGGGAAAGAAATTTTTGATTTTTCCACGGAAATCATTAACTCTGTACAGGAAAAGTTTGGGATAGAGCTTGAACGGGAAGTGAATATCATTTAATGAAAATACCCGGGCTGATTCAATATTGAATACAGCCTTTTTATTTATAAATTAAACTGCCGGCCAGAAACATGGTATAATCCTGTTAAAATGCAAGAATAACAAAGATGTTCAATACGTTTGATGAGCAGTTGATTGGTAAAGAAGAAATGAGGTAACCTAAAATTTCACCGCAGATAAAACCTTTGCGCTTTATAAACCATGTAAATTTCTTTGCCCCCTTGCGTTTACCAAGATACTATACGGCAGCCAGTTCACATCTTATCCCTATAAAATTATTATTTTAGCTAAAAAAAAATAGACACCCTATGAAAATAGCAATTTTAGGAGCCGGAAATATGGGACTTTCTTTTTCAAAATCCTTTTTGAAATACGAACTGATCAAACCGGAAAATCTCCATCTGATCCTCAGAAACCCTTCCAAAATTTCTAAAATAGCTGAAGATTTTCCGAAATCAAAAATTTCCACTTTTGAAGAGGTCAAAGCATTGAATGCAGATCTGATCATCATCGCTGTGAAGCCGCAGGATTTTCAACAGGTTGCTCAAAATATCCGGTTTACCATTCAGGAAAACCAGATGGTTTTATCCATTATGGCCGGGATCAATATTGAAAAGATTCAACACTCATTAAACCATCCGCTTGTGGTAAGGGCAATGCCTAATTCACCTACTCTTTTAGGGATGGGTATTACAGGATATACAGCAGCAAACGGCATTTCTTTCAGCCAGCTTATCAGTATTGAAAGACTGCTGAACAGCACCGGAAGATCGGTTTATCTTGAAAACGAAGAACTTCTGGACGGTGTTACCGCCCTTTCCGGAAGCGGGCCCGCTTATTTCTACTATATTATCGATGCCATGATCAAAGCAGGTATTGAAATGGGAATTGAAGAGAATCTATCTCAGCTTTTCGTCAAACAAACCATGCTGGGGGCTTACCATCTGATCAATAATTCTGAAAAAAACCTTGAAGAACTGATCCGGGATGTGGCGTCTAAAGGAGGAACTACGGAAGCCGCTCTGAAAACATTTGAGGAAAACAATTTTAAAGATATTATAAAGCAGGGAATCCTGAATGCTGAAAAACGCGCTAAAGAACTCAATAAGTAAGTCTTTTTTCAATCCATCTGCTAAGCAGCCATCCCCAATATACCCCGAAGGAATTCAGGAGCACATCATCTACTTCAAATATTCCCAGTCTTGTAAAGTACTGGAGCGCTTCTACAATCACAATACATGAAACAAAAGCCATAAGTAAGGTTTTAAGATCCTTAAACTTTGGAAAAATCCATCCCAGAAAACCGAATGGAATGAACATGATCATATTTCCCAAAACGATCATAACAGTATATTTCCACTGAAATGCATCCTTCATAAATTCTATCGTAGACAAAACAGGGTTCAGTCTGATCAGATGATCTTCCATTTGATGCCTGCCCATTCCGAAAAACATCAGGTAAAGCAGAAATAAAGGATAGGGAATAATTATGATTTTGTATATTTTCTTTAGCATCGGGTGCTAAGATATTCATTTCAAAAACATTAAATTTGTATATTAAAATAATTTAATGAAATACGTTTTACTCACCCTTATTTCAGCAATGCTGCTGTCGGTTTCATGGCCTACGTACGGGGTTCCGTTTTTTATATTTTTTGCACTTGTTCCTCTTCTGATGATGGAACATGGAATTTCGAAATTTTCGAACTATAAAAGAAAAAGCTGGATGGTCTTCAGCTTGTCCTACCTGTGTTTTGTTATCTGGAATATTGTAACAACAGGATGGTTATACGGCTCAAAGAACCCGGATGGAAGCCACTCCCTGATGGCCGTTTTATTTCCGGTTATTATTAATTCTCTCTTATATTCTTTGGTTTTTCAATGTTATCATTGGTATAAAAATGCACAGGGAACCTATTGGGGATTAGGGTTTTTGATTGCCATCTGGATGAGTTTTGAAAAATTCCATTTGGGATGGGAACTTACATGGCCATGGCTGAACTTGGGAAATGTATTTTCCGAATATCCTAAGCTTATTCAGTGGTATGATACACTGGGGGCTACCGGCGGAAGCTTCTGGATCTTACTGATCAACGTTTTACTATTTTATACTTTAAGAACCTGGGAAGCTGGAAGAAAAAGAAAAGACCTGATCAGAAATTCTTCTATCGTGGGAGCTTTAATCGTTCTGCCGATGATTATTTCATTAATCAAGTACAATAATTTTAATGAAAAGCCTTCCGGACAGGTCAATGTCCTGATGCTGCAGCCAGATCTTGATCCGTATGCTGAAAAATACTCCAAAGACAGCCTGACTATTGAAAACGATCTGCTGGCACTTGCCGAAAAGAATTCAAAAGGACGAATTGATTATTATATAGCACCGGAAACTGCCCTTCCGGGGAGAGGTTCAATTTCAGAAACAGCTTTTGACAAGAGCGTACTGCTCAACAATATCAAAGAATTTCTGGTAAAACACCCCGGGTCTGTTTTTGCTACAGGAATTTCATCCCACCGTTTCTTTTTTGATCCGGCAACATTACCCCAGGAGGCCTACCAGCTTAACTCCGGAGTTTGGGTTGCAAACTATAATACCGCCATCCAACTGGCTCCCAATCAGAAAACCCAGGTTTACCATAAAGGAAAACTCGTTCCCGGTGTTGAAATCTTTCCCTATATGAATGTCCTTAAACCCATATTAGGGGACGCTATGCTGAATCTGGGAGGTACGGTAGCTTCACTGGGGACAGACAAGGAAAGGACCGCATTTTCCAATCCGTACAATACAGGTAAAATAGCTCCCATTATATGCTACGAAAGTATTTATGGTGAGTTTGTTACTGATTATGTAAAGAAAGGAGCTAATTTCTTGGGGATTATGACTAACGATTCCTGGTGGGGCGTTACCGAAGGACATCAACAGCTTTTATCGTATGCCAGATTGAGAGCCATTGAAACCAGAAGAGAAATTGCCCGTGCAGCGAACAGCGGTATTTCAGCACATATTAATGCCAAAGGAGAGGTTGAAGCCGATACATTCTATGGCGATCAGACTGCCTTATTTGCAAAAGTAAACTTGTATGAAACGATGACATTTTATACAAGAGCCGGTGATCTTCTTTCAAGATTTTCAATATTCGCTTTAGGCTTCCTATTATTTTACTTCCTAATTCAAAAGTTTAAGGAAAGAACACAGAAAGTATAATTCTTACAATACAGGATTACACGCTGAAACAATCAATGTACAGAGCTGCATTATCTGTGGGATCTGCGGTAAAAACATAAACTTTCGCTGATTACTGATGTATAAAGGCTGATCTCAGCTATTATTACAGGAAAAACCGATAAAAAAAGAAAAGCCAGCTGGACGTCTGGCTTTTCTCATTGATAGAAGATAGAATGATTCAATTACTTAATGCTAAGCTTCTTCGTGGTTACTTCGTTTTTTATCTTCAGTTTTAATAAATAGATCCCTTTGGGTAAATGGGAAACGTCAATAGACTGGTCACCATTTAAAATAACATTCAGCTTTCTGCCGTCCATTGAATACAACTCAGCCTCTGAAACTTTTTCTCCTTTAATATAGACTTTGTCGGAAGCAGGATTGGGATAAATTGCCAGTTCATTTTTAACCGGAATATCTCTTGTTGCCAATGTACTGCTTTCAGAGGAAGGATTGGAGTAAACCTTTGCAGCATCCATTGACCTTACACTCCAGTACACATGCTGAACAGACGGATCAAGCTCCAGGAACCATGAAGGCGTTGTGACCATGTATTTCGCAATATCCGCTGCGCCCGGTGTAGAGCCTACACTGATTTCATAACGTAATGCATTCACAGGTGTTTTGTCATCTGTGGCTCCGCTCCATGTAAAATTGAAACGGTTTCCGTTTTTTGTCAGGGTAAGATTGGCGGGAGGTGTCGGTTTTAAGTTTTCTTCTGTAGCAGTATTTTTAAATATTTTCGTCAGCGATGGCATGTTTGGATCAGACCAATCGAATCCGCTTAAAAGGATATCAGGATGATGATCATTGTCAAAGTCAAATACATGGACAAGTCCCGGACCTCCCAAACTTTGTACGCCGGCGAGCGTCCCTTCGGTAAAATCCTGCCCGTTCACATTGTACAGATATGTTTTTACCATTCCGTCATAATTCTCATTTCCTGCAATGATGAAATCATAGTAGCCGTCATTATTGAGGTCTCCTACGCTGATAGAAGCATCAGAAATATCCGGTACATTCATCTGATGAGCAGTCAGTACGCCTGTTCCGTTATTCATTAAAACAGCAAAATATCCGTCATCATTTTCATCCTTTCCTGCAACAACAATATCCTGGAAACCATCTGCATTAAAATCAGCAAATTCCAGTTTTCCACTGGTCAGAGGCATCAGATCCTGGGTATGCATCAGGGTTCCGGCGATATTCATATATACCTTTCCCACGGCAGAACCGGCGATATCGGAGCCTATGATAACAAGATCCAGCAACTGGTCATTATTCAGGTCAACCAATTTAAAACTTCCGTTCTGGGTTCCATCCACCCAGTTTTCAGTCATATCAAAACCGGCTCCTGTATTGCGGTAAAAATCCAGCGTGTTTCTAAAGCCTGCGCCATGAAAATACTGTGTTCCGTTCAGGGCATAATCCGGCTTTCCGTCATGGTTAAAATCGAAGACCTCCATGGAGCCATAGATTTTTCCCTGCAGCTCATCTTCTTTCACAAAACCCGTTCCTGTATTTTTGAACCTGTACTGCTTATAGTTGACAATATCCATATAACTCAATCCGGTTGAAATAATGTCCTGCAGTCCGTCATTATTATAATCGATAAACCTGATATCCCCTAAATGGGTCACATCCGTTCCCAGATCAGCATATAAAGACAGGCTGCCTCCGTTATTTTTATACACTTCATTATAGGTGGTGTCCACATTTCCATCTCCGTCAGAATCTAAAGCTCCATTGAGTACAATATCCGGGGTTCCGTTTTGATCCATATCTGCAATATCAGCGGCTGAATAGTAAAAATTATTCATACCGGTCTGTATTTCAGTGAAGTTTTGCGCAGCCAGCCCCATGGGAATCATAGACCATAGAATATAAATTCGCTTCATATTATTTTTATTTAGATTAATTAAAAACAAAGATAAAATATTAAACTATTCCTGGAAAAGAAAGCCTGCATGAAATATATCAGCACCGCTAAGACGCTGTATTCCGGGAATTCGGCTATTTTAAAATCAATATTATTAATCAGTTACTTATTTGCATTTTTTTTGTAAAAGATTTGTCTATCTAAAAAATTCTTCGTTATTTTGCACTCTCAAATATTATACAAATAAGAACATCGAGATATGTCAAGAATTTGCCAAATAACAGGAAAGCGTGCAATGGTTGGTAACAACGTTTCTCACGCTAATAACAAAACGAAGCGTCGTTTTGAAATTAACTTATTAGAGAAGAAGTTTTACCTTCCAGAGCAAGATAAGCACGTAACACTGAAAGTATCAGCTCATGGATTGAGAGTGATTAACAAGATTGGAATCGAAGAAGCTCTAGAAAGAGCTGTAAGAAACGGATTGATTAAAAAGTAATTGAATCATGGCAAAAAAAGGAAATAGAGTTCAAGTAATCCTTGAATGTACAGAGCACAAAGAAAGCGGTATGGCAGGAATGTCTAGATACATTTCTACTAAAAATAAAAAGAACACTACAGAGAGATTAGAGCTTAAAAAGTATAATCCTGTTCTTAAGAAATATACTGTTCACAAAGAAATCAAGTAATTTATAAATATAATTTACCATGGCAAAGAAAGTAGTAGCAACCCTACAAAGCGGTCAATCTAAAAAAATGACTAAAGTGGTGAAAATGATTAAGTCTTCTAAATCAGGAGCTTACGTTTTCGAAGAAAAAGTAATGAATGCAGACGAAGTTGACGGTTATTTGAAAAAATAATCAATACTTTATTTACAATATAAAAAACTACTCATATTTTGGGTAGTTTTTTTGTTATCTTTGTTCACCAGATTATTAATCCGTAAAATATGAAAAAGGTTCTTGTTCTGGTTTGTACAGCAACTTTTCTATTTTCATTCTCTCAGAAAGCAATGAACACTGTTGAGTATAAAAGTTCACTGGAAGTTTTCAGCATACCAGGGCTATCACAATCAGTAAGTATTGATTGCGGAAACTCTAAAATGATCTTATTGTCAGGTCAGGTTCCTTTAAATCCGGAAGGCAATCTGGTAGGACACAATGTGGAAGAGCAGACGCAGCAGGTTTTCAAAAACATGGAGCATATTCTGAAGGAATATGGAGGCACAGCGAAAGATATTATAAAATTAGGCATCTTTATCACAGATATAGCTAAAACACCTGATTTCAGAAAAGTCAGAGATACCTATATCAATCTTCAGAACCCTCCTGTGAGCAGCCTTGTAGAGGTGAGCCGTCTTTTCAGGAAAGACGTGCTTATAGAAGTGGAAGCCACAGCAGTTATTAAAAATAAATAAAGAATAAACTAAAACTATGAGTTGGTTTAAAAATATTTTCAAAAAGGAAGAAAAAGAAACCTTAGACAAAGGGTTGGAAAAATCCAGTCAGGGATTCTTTGAAAAAATGACGAAAGCCGTAGTCGGTAAAAGTAAAGTAGATGATGAGGTACTGGATGATCTGGAAGAAATACTTATCGCATCCGATGTAGGCGCTTCTACCACTATCAAGATCATAGAAAGAATTGAAGAACGTGTAGCCAGAGACAAATATGTTGGCGTAAGTGAATTAGATAAAATTCTGCGTGAAGAAATTTCAGGATTACTTCTTGAAAATCCCCATTCGGGAACCGGAAACATTGATACCTCCAAAAAACCATATGTCATCATGGTAGTAGGTGTGAATGGCGTAGGCAAAACAACCACCATAGGAAAACTGGCTCACCAGTTCAAATCCGAAGGTAAAAAAGTAGTTCTGGGAGCAGCTGATACCTTCAGGGCAGCGGCTGTAGACCAGCTTACCATCTGGAGTGAAAGGGTGGATGTTCCTATCGTAAAACAGGGAATGGGCTCTGATCCTGCCTCCGTAGCTTTTGATACGGTACAAAGTGCGGTAGCTCAAAATGCTGATGTAGTCATTATTGATACGGCCGGAAGACTTCATAACAAGATAAACTTAATGAATGAGCTTTCGAAGATCAAAAGAGTAATGCAAAAGGTAATTCCTGATGCCCCTCATGAGATCTTATTGGTGCTGGACGGTTCTACAGGGCAGAATGCTTTTGAACAGGCAAAACAGTTTACAGCCGCTACAGAAGTGAATGCATTGGCTGTCACCAAATTAGACGGAACGGCTAAAGGAGGAGTGGTTATCGGCATCTCTGATCAATTCCAAATTCCTGTAAAATACATAGGTGTAGGAGAAAAAATGCAGGATTTACAACTTTTTAATGGTACGGAATTTGTAGACTCATTCTTCAAGAAAAGATGATTTACATCATGTTTTCCCTTATATTAGTAAACAAATCATTTTAAAATATTAACAATTAAAAATTTGAAACTATGGGAATAATAACATGGATTTTATTCGGTCTTATTGCAGGTGCAATCGCTAAAATGATCATGCCCGGTAACCAGGGAGGCGGATGGTTAATCACGATCATCCTGGGAATTCTGGGAGCATTTGTAGGAGGAGCTATAGGAGTTTACATTCTACACTGGGGAGACGTCACCTCATTCTGGAACCCAAGAAGCTGGATCCTTTCTATTGGGGGTGCTCTGATCATCCTCTGGATTTACGGAATGGCAACGAGGAAAAGCTAACATCAATAAAAAATAAAATCCCGGATCTGAAATTCAGATCCGGGATTTTTGTGTACAATATAATTTAGTTAGTCGATTTTCACCTGGTAAGGCATTGCCATCTTAATGTCAGACTGAAGCTTCTTATCTGTGATCTGCTCCAGGATCTCATAGTTGGCCTTCCCTATCTTGCTTTTGATAATTCTGGCAGAAACATCTTCCTCATTCAGATCTTTAAATATCTGTTCAAAAGGAGACATTCTTTTTGGAAAAGGATCCACATGATAAGATTTTAATCCTGCTTTCTGAGCGGCAAATTTTACGGCATCATTCAGCGTTCCCAATTCATCTACCAAACCAATCTGCTTGGCGCGTACTCCACTCCATACTCTACCTCCGCCTACACTATCGATCTGTTCAAAAGTCTGTTTCCTGTTTTGTGTTACAAAATGTACAAATCTTTTATAAGTACCTTCCACTCCCCTTGTCATCATATTGACTCCGTAAGGGGTCACTCCATTCAATCCTGAATAATACATAGAGTTGGCATTGGTTGCTACAATATCTGAACGCACTCCGTTTTTATTCGCAATATCTTTAAAATAAGGAATCACCCCGAAAACTCCGATAGAACCGGTAAGTGTGTTAGGTTCCGAGTAAATTTTATCAGCAGCCATAGCTACATAATATCCCCCCGAAGCGGCATAATCTCCAAAAGAAACGATCAAAGGTTTTTTCTTCTTCAGCTGCTGAAGTTCAAATAAAATTTCATCAGAAGCATTAGCACTTCCTCCCGGAGAGTTGATTCTAAAAACCACTGCTTTTACTTTATCATCATCCTGAAGTTTTTTAATGTATTTCACATATTTTTCAGAATAGATATCATTATATCCGTCTCCGTTGTTAATAGATCCCGAAGCATACAGTACCGCTACTTTCTCTCCTGAAGTATCTTCACCGGCATAAGAGCTGATATAGCCCGCCAATGAGATTTTATTCAGCTTATCTTTTTCTTTCAGACTTAACTTCGATTTGATCAGGTTTTCATATTCTGTTTTTTGAATCAGTTTATCCGCAAGTTTATATTTCAATCCCAATTCAGGAATCATTCCGTATAAACTGTCGACAACCATTTTAAACTGTGCCGTATCAATTTTTCTTGAAACAGCAATTTTACCGGATGTATTTTTCCAAAGGTCATTCAAAAGAGTACTCAGCTGCTCTTTGTTCTCAGGAGAAATATCGTTGCGTAAAAAAGGCTCTACTGCCGATTTAAATTTCCCGTGACGGATTACCTCGATACCGATACCATATTTATCAGCAAAGTCTTTAAAGAACGTTACCTCGGTAGCAAGCCCTTTCAGTTCGATACCTCCTGCAGGATTCAGATAATACTGATCCGCTACCGATCCCAGGTAATAGGAAGACTGTGAAACTCCGTTTCC
Source organism: Chryseobacterium sp. (assembly GCF_022869225.1). Lineage (NCBI taxonomy): Bacteria > Pseudomonadati > Bacteroidota > Flavobacteriia > Flavobacteriales > Weeksellaceae > Chryseobacterium > Chryseobacterium sp. Next base: position 1,272,791 of record NZ_JALIHL010000001.1, read on the forward strand.
GTAAGCATATACAAATTTCCCGCTTTTCTTAAAGTCTTCAATGGCATTTCTGATATCGTCAATCTGAGTCAACCCGGCATTTAAATCATCAGCTTCAATACTGATCCCTTTAATATTATCATCTGTTTTAGCTTTTCTGATAGCTTCCAACGCATCATACAGAAGAACCCCTTTATTCTGATTACTGATTCCGAATAATCCTGTTTCTTCCTCAGTAGGGCTATCTATGATATGCGTTTTTAAATTAATCGTAAGAACAGAATTCTTTTTCACCGTCACAGACTTATCATTCCCCATAGAACTGAACACAAGCATCATGATGAAAAAGATGAAAAATACAGCGCAAAGTATAACAATTGCCACTATATTTGCCAAAACATTTTTAAAGAAACTTCTCATAAATTCAATCAATTTTTCGATATGTCGCAGCAAAAGGTAGTTTTGTTACTAGGAAGTAACCTTGGAGATCAAAAAAAAAATGTAGCGCTTGCATTACAGAAGATTAAAGAAGGAGGAAACAACATTTCACAAATAAGCGAATTTTTAATGTCTGATCCTGTGGAATTTGTCAGTTCCAATATTTTTTGTAATATTGCAGCAGTAATATTCACGCATCTTTCTCCAATTCAACTGCTTGATTTTATTAAAAATATCGAAGTTGAAATGGGAAGAATTAATGATTCAAAAGTATCTGGAGGCTATAGCGACAGAATAATAGATATTGATATCATTAAGTATAATGAATTAATTTTTAAATCAGAAAGATTAGAAATCCCTCACAAAAAGCATCTTTTTGAAAGGGAATTTTCCAGAATATTATTAAAGGATTTTATTTAACACATAAAACATACTGTATGAAATTAGGTTTATTATTATTGGCAACTTTGCCAATTGCAGCTTATGCACAAAACAGCAGCACTACAGTTAATTCTTCAACTGAGTATCCTAATACCTTCTCTTCAGGTTCCGCAAACGTACAACCCTTTGACAATAAAGCCAGACGCTTCAGAGACTGGTCTATTTCCGTAGGGGGTGGTGCCGCATTTATGGTTCACTCTGATCTTAAGTCTCTTACTAAAGATAAGACCAATTGGGGGTATAATGCTTATATAAGCGTAGATAAACAAATCTCACATACTTTCGCTTTAAGCGTTATGTACATGAGAGGAGAAACAAAACAAACCGGCCAACTTGCCGGAGCAGCTGGTCAGCTGGCAGGAATAGGTACTGCAACAACACAATTTGATCAACTGTCTTTATTAGGGGACATTAACTTTTCCAACCTACTAAGAAGAGTTGACAACCATTCTCCTTACAGATGGGCTTTCCACGGATACATGGGAATCGGGCTTCAGGGTTTCAGAACTTCACTGCATGATAATAACGAATTCAGATGGAGCGATACTCCCAAAAGAACTCCTTTGTTTATCAAGCAAGACATTGATATCAACTCTATCTTTTATCAAGGAGGTATCGGAATCAAATACAACGTTTCAAAACTTATCGATGTTGAAGCAAGAACCATGTACATCATAAGCGGTGATGATGAATTCGATGGTGCCGGATGGGCTGATCCTAATGATTATGATCCTTCAACCAAAGGTTCAAAGTACAATATGCTTAACCCTAGAAGATCTGATAATGCATGGACGGTAAGTTTAGGATTATCTTTCAAACTGGGAAAACAATTGTCTCACTTAGCTTGGCATGATCCTCTTCAGGAAGGCTATTACAGAATCAATGTTCTGGAAAATGCTGCCACCGATCTTGTGGTTTGTGAAAAAGGAGATGCGGATAACGACGGAGTATGTGATGATTGGGACAGACAGCTTGACACTCCTGCAGGAGCAAGAGTGGACGGTGCCGGTGTAGCTTTAGATATGGACCTTGACGGAGTTATAGATTTATACGATAAGTGTGTAACGGTTCCAGGACCTGTAGAAAACAACGGGTGCCCTATAAAATAATGTAATGAAAGAATTGAAAAAAATTCTTTATTCATAAAATATCAAATAATAAATACACGATGAAATTAAGTTTAGCAATGGCTATACTAGCATTGGCAATGCCTACTGCCATCTATGCACAAGACTCAACGGCAGTTTCAAATGGAACGTATCCCAATACATTCTCTTCCGGCTCTGCCAACGTTTCCCCATTTACCAATCAATCCAAAAGATTCAATGATTGGTCGATTTCGGCAGGGGTAGGTGTTCCACTTCTCCAGTCAGCAGATTTGACTTCTATTAAGAATGGTAACGGTAAAAATCTTTTCGGATATTCTGCGTATGTAAGTATCGATAAAGCTATTACTCATGCTTTTGGAATCAATTTACAATACGACAGAGGAGAAACAAGACAAGGATGGTTCAATACCAAAGATTCAGCGCCTGATGCTACTGCTGTAGGGGCAAGAACTCAGTATGATGCCATCTCAATTTTGGGAGATATCAACTTCTCGAACCTTTTAAGAAGAGTTGACAACCACTCTCCTTACAGATGGGCACTTCACGGATATGCAGGGGTCGGTACGATTGCCTACAGAGCTTACCAGAAAGGGGCCGGCGGACAGAGACTGATGACTGAAGTAAAGCCTTTTGAATTAGGTTCCATGTTCTTCCAGGCCGGTACAGGTTTGAAATTCAAAGTGAACAGAAGAATTGACATTGAAGGGAGATTGATGTATGTGGTAACCGGTGATGATGAATTTGATGGCGGAGGTAATGCTTACAGCGCGATCAACAAACGTTCAGAGCAGGTTTCCGACAACTTCTTCAATGCTACTTTAGGGGTTTCCCTGAAATTAGGAAAACATGAATCCCATGTAATGTGGCATGATCCGCTCCAGGAAATCTATTACAAACTGGATGTTTTAGCGGACAGAAAACAAGATATCGAAGTCTGTAAAAAAGGAGATGCCGACAATGACGGAGTATGCGATGATTGGGACAGACAACTTGATACTCCTGCAGGAGCAAGAGTGGATGGTGCCGGTGTAGCACTTGATACCGACCTTGATGGTGTCATCGACCTTTACGATAAGTGTGTGACCGTTCCTGGACCTGTAGAAAACAACGGATGTCCAGTGAAAAAGGATAACAACCAGACTGCCGTAGAAGTAGAAAAAACACTTAAAGAAATCTACTTTAATTTCAATAAAGCAACGATCAGACCTGAATCTAACAGTAAATTGGATCTGGCTGCGTCAATCATCAAAGAAAATGGAGGTAATTACCTTCTGACCGGCCACACAGACAGTAAAGGAAATGCAGCCTATAACCTGAGATTATCTAAAGAAAGAGCAGCAGCTGTTGTGGGAGCTTTAGAAAACAGAGGAATCAGCCAGAATGTACTGAAGTCCAGAGGAGTGGGTTCAGCGGAAGCTACCGTTCCGGCATCAGCATCAGACGCTGAAAGATTAGTAGACAGAAAAGTTACAGTAAGATTTGTAGAAAGTTCAAAATGGGATTCTATCAAAAAGAAAGACTTTGAAGATGCCCCTGTAAAAAAATCTACAAAAAAGGTATCTGCTAAAAAAAAGAAAAAGTAATTTCTTAATATACTTAAAAACCGAAAAGAATTGCTCTTTTCGGTTTATTTTTTTTTCTACTACGAAATTTTTTGCCTACCTTTATATCATTTTCAGGGCTATAAGTCCGGATCCTCCCGATATATTGGGATAATTTAGAAAAAAATTAATGTAAAATTAGCTTTTAATAAATAAAATCATTTAAAATAACTTAACTTAAAAAAATAACACTATGAAATTAAGTTTAGCAATTGTTGCACTAGCATTAGCTATTCCAAGCGCCAGCTACGCACAAGACTCAACGGCAGTTTCAAATGGAACGTATCCCAATACATTCTCTTCCGGCTCTGCCAACGTTTCCCCATTTACCAATCAATCCAAAAGATTCAATGATTGGTCGATCTCAGCAGGGGTAGGTGTTCCACTTCTTCAGTCAGCAGATTTGACTTCTATTAAGAATGGTAACGGTAAAAATCTTTTCGGATATTCTGCGTATGTAAGTATCGATAAAGCTATTACTCATGCTTTTGGAATCAATTTACAATACGACAGAGGAGAAACAAGACAAGGATGGTTCAATACCAAAGATTCAGCGCCTGATGCTACTGCTGTAGGGGCAAGAACTCAGTATGATGCTATCTCAATTTTGGGAGATATCAACTTCTCGAACCTTTTAAGAAGAGTTGATAACCACTCTACTTACAGATGGGCACTTCACGGATATGCAGGGGTCGGTACGATTGCCTACAGAGCTTACCAGAAAGGGGCCGGCGGACAGAGACTGATGACTGAAGTAAAGCCTTTTGAATTAGGTTCCATGTTCTTCCAGGCCGGTACAGGTTTGAAATTCAAAGTGAACAGAAGAATTGACATTGAAGGGAGATTGATGTATGTGGTAACCGGTGATGACGAATTTGATGGAGGCGGTAATGCTTACAGCGCGATCAACAAACGTTCAGAGCAGATTTCCGACAACTTCTTCAATGCTACTTTAGGGGTTTCCCTGAAATTAGGAAAACATGAATCCCATTTAATGTGGCATGATCCGCTTCAGGAAATCTATTATAAACTGGATGTTCTGGCTAACAAAAATCAGGATATCGAAGTATGTAAAAAAGGAGATGCCGATAATGACGGAGTATGCGATGATTGGGACAGACAACTTGATACTCCTGCAGGAGCAAGAGTGGATGGTGCCGGTGTAGCGCTTGATACCGACCTTGATGGTGTTATCGACCTTTACGATAAGTGTGTAACCGTTCCTGGACCTGTAGAAAACAACGGTTGCCCTACCACCACTACCGGACCTGTAGTAGAAACAGAAACCAAATTGGAAGGAATTGAATTTGACTTAAATTCTGACAGAATCTTACCGTCAAATACTCCAATCTTAAATAATGCTGTCAACTATATTAATTCTTCAAACGGTTCTTACAATGTAATTGGAGCTACAGATACCAGAGGTACTGATGCTTACAACCAAAAACTATCTGAAAGAAGAGCCAACAACGTTAAGAATTATCTGATCAAAAACGGAGTTCAAACTGGAAAACTTAATGCCGTAGGAAAAGGTGAAAAAGACCTTAAATACCCTGAATGTGAGCCTGCTACTAAATGTCCTGAATGGAAAAACAGAGCAAACAGAAGAGTATACTTCGAAGCTAAATAATAAACTTATTAATTATTATATGAAAGTCACGCATTGCGTGGCTTTTTTGTCTTGATACTTTCCTTATTTTTACCACATGATTTCTCCGCAGGATTTTCAAAAGCTAAAATATGATACTCTTAAGTATTTCTGGGGTTATACCAACTTCAGAGATTCTCAGGAAGAAATTATCAATTCCGTTATTAATGAAAGAGATACTTTGGTCCTCTTACCTACAGGAGCAGGAAAATCTCTTTGCTATCAGCTTCCCGCTCTGCTTAAAGAAGGAACATGCCTGGTGATTTCTCCTCTTCTTGCATTAATGAAAGATCAGGTAAATCAGCTTAAATTCCGCGGTATAGAAGCGGAATATCTCTCTTCAGAACTGGATGAATACGATGCGGAATTCATCTATGGCCGCTGCAAGGAAGGTCTTACAAAATTATTATACATCTCTCCTGAAAGGCTTACCAACAGCCAGTTTCTACAGAATATCCAGGATATCCAGCTGTCATTTATAGCAGTGGATGAAGCGCACTGTATTTCAGAATGGGGGCAGGATTTTCGTCCCAGCTATCAAAACATAAAAGATTTCAGGAAAAATAACCCTGAAATACCATGTCTTGCACTGACAGCGACTGCAACTCCAAAAGTGCTGGAAGAAATTAAAATTAAACTGGAACTCAGAAAACCTTCCCTATTTCAAAAAAGCTTCAAAAGAGACAATATTAAAATTTTTACCGAAGAAGTTTCTGATAAATTCCAACGCGTTTTCGACATTCTTAAATATACCAATGATTCCGGAATTGTATATGTAAGAACCAGAAAAGAAGCAGAATTGTTAGCAGAATTTTTGAAGAAAAATAAATTAAAAAATGTAGACTACTTTCACGCAGGTTTAACGGCAAAAGAAAAAAATTCAAGACAAACGGTATGGAATAACAGTGACAATCATGTGCTGATTTCTACCAATGCTTTTGGGATGGGAATTGATAAGGATAATGTACGTTTCGTGATCCACTACTCTCCTGCCGCGTCTCTGGAAAATTATTACCAGGAGATCGGAAGATCGGGAAGAGACGGAAAGGAAAGTTTTGCCTTTATGCTTTGGAGCAAACAGGAACTTTTAAACTTTGATCAGATTTTAAAAAACCAGATTCCCAATAAAGCCGAATTTTTAAAAATCATCAACTACCTCTATTCTATTTTTCAGGTCGCTGAATTTGAACTGCCGGAAAAAACATTTCAGCTGAATACTGCCGGAATACAAAACTTCACCAAACTGTCAAAGGCAAAAATCAATAATGTCCTTGGCTTTCTTCACAACCAGGAAGTCATCTATTTCAATGATCATAAAAGTTTATCTTCACTGGAACTCCTGATGCGACCGGATGAAATAGACCAATTACCGCAGAAAGATGCTTATTTTATAGAACTTCTTCTCCGTACCATATCGGGACTTAGCACGCATAAAGTCTTGTTCAGTGAATTGCAGGTAAGCAATAAGATCGAAGTCAGTATCCCTCTGATTAAAGAGCGTATTAAAGAACTTCAGCAGAAAAACTACCTGGAATATATTGACGGAGCGTTGTCAAGCATCAAATTTTTAAAGCCCCGCGATGAAAGGGTTATCAATAATGCCTACTGGAAACTTTTTGAACATATCCAAAAGAATAAAATCCAGAAATGGGAAGAAATGAAATTTTATGTAGAAAATAAAGACTACTGTAAAATGAAACTTATTCTTTCATATTTTGGAGAAAAAAACTCAAAAAATTGCGGCCAGTGCTCTGTATGTGAAAAGAACAAACAATCTATTTTCGGAAAAAATATTTCCCAGCAAATCATCAATGTATTGGCCAAAAGAGCTTCAACTATTGAAGAGCTTTCGGTACAGCTAAGCTATCATTCCAAAGAAAATATCTTAGAGAACCTGATCTATCTGCTGGATTCGGGAAAAGTAAAAATGCTGAACTTCAGGACCTATGCGTTGAATCATGAGCAATGAGTCAATGCATGAGCAATAATCCTTAGCGGCCCATTTGCATCCCAGGTGAATGAAGAATAAGAGCGCTGAGAACCAAGGGGTAAAGGTAAGATTTTCAGGGGTTCAGATTTTATCTGACAGACATCAGAAATAAGACGATTGAAAACTCAAGTTTAACCTGTCAATTCTCAACGATTAGCTCTCAAAGAATCTGCTTATTCTAAAACCTCAAACTCCGCACCCGAAACCCTTCTCCCGCTTCCATCTTTGATCTCAAAACTCTTATCTTTGCAGTATGAAATCATTGAAAGTCGTTTTTTTAGGAACTCCGGAGTTTGCCAAAACTTCACTGGAGGCCATCCACCAGTCTCATCATCAAGTGGTGGGGGTCGTAACTGTTGCCGACAAAGCAAGCGGCCGCGGCCAGAAAATTAATCAGTCGCCGGTAAAAATATATGCCTCAGAAAATAATATTCCGGTTTTCCAGCCGGAGAAATTGAGAAATCCTGAATTTCTGGAAGCACTGAGAAGTCTGGATGCGGATGTTTTTGTAGTAGTAGCCTTCAGAATGATGCCTAAAATTCTTTTTGAAATGCCAAAAATGGGGACCTTCAATCTTCACGCTTCTTTACTGCCTGATTACAGAGGTGCTGCTCCCATTAATTATGCAGTTATTAATGGGGAAGAAAAAACCGGTGCCACTACTTTCTTCATCAACGAAAAGATAGACGAAGGAAATATTCTTCTTCAGGAAGAGCTCGCCATTTTACCTGATGAAAATGCGGGAAGCCTTCATGACAGGCTTATGGAGATGGGTGCCCAACTGGTCGTAAAAACATTGGACGGCCTGGCGGAAAACGCAATTGAAGAAAAACCTCAGCCACAGGTGGAGCATCCTAAAAATGCCTATAAGATATTTAAGGATGATACCAAAATTAATTGGAATGCCCCTTCAAAAACAGTTCATCAGTTTATTCTTGGAATGTCTCCTTATCCTGCGGCATTCACCACTTTAAAAATAGGTCAGGAAGAAAAAGGACTCAAAATATTTGGTGGAAAGTTTGAAATTTCAAACCACGGCCAACCTGCCGGAACCTTAGTTATTTCAAAAAATGAATTCAAGATCCTTACCCAGGATGGATTCTATTTTCCGGAAGAACTTCAGTTAGAAGGAAAGAAAAGAATGACGGTAAAAGATTTCCTGAACGGCTTCAGAAACTTTGACGAAATAACACTGTAAAATTTAAACACAATTTTAAACTCACAAAAGTCACAGCGTTTTATCTTTACTTCCAATAAAGCAGTAAAATCTTTGTGACTTTTATGATATAAGGTATAACTAGCTCTTTACAATCTTTCTGCGGATTCTACTGATAAACTCGGGAGTCACTCCCAGATAGGCCGCAATCTGTATATTGGTAAGGCGGTGAGCGGTTTCGGGATATTCTTTTAGAAAATCAAGGTAACGTTCATCTGAAGTTTTACTCAAATTATCAATAATTCTTCGTTGCAATGCAATAATCGATCTCTGAAACTTCAATCTCATGAGTCTTTCTACTTCGGGGATTTCCAGATAAAGCCTTTCTTTATCTTTTTTGGAAATAAGAAGAATTTCACTGTCTTCAATAGCCTGGATCATAAGCTTTGAAGGAATCCTGTTCACAAAACTGTCAATATCTGAAATCCACCAGTTTTCAATGCCAAAATATAAGATCTGTTCAGCGGCATGGTGATCCGTATGAGATACTTTAAAACAGCCCTTTACAACAAACCCTTCAAATTCACAGACATCTCCCTCCCGTAAAAGGAAATCTTTTTTCCTTATTTTCTGAAGTCTGAAGGCATTGCAATATTGCTCCAGCTTTTCATCTGAAATATCAACATATCCTTTGATGTGTTCTTTTAAAGGCTCAGTCATGGTTTAAAAATAGAAAAGGTTTAGAAAAATCCTAAACCTTTTATTTATTATTGTTGATCAATACATTCTCAGCAAAACTGATTTCTTATTGACTATTTCTATATTACAATTGCACCATCTCAGTAACCTCTACATCATATCCTCCCACCTGAGGTTTGATATTGGGGTTTTGAGTGATCACTTTGAACTTATTGATTCCCAGATTCTTTAAAATCTGAGTTCCAATACCATAATCTCTGTAATTATACGCTACGGTAGGATGCTGCTCCTGCCCATCCTGATAATTCAGGAACTGTTGCAGCTTTCTTAATGTATTTTCAGAATTGGAAACGTTATTGATGAAAATAACAGCTCCTTTTCCTGCTTCATTTACCATATTGGTTACTTTTTCCAGCAATGGCTTTTCTCCGTTATTTAATCTTGTCAATACATCGAAATAAGAATCTGAAGACTGAACGCGTACCAAAACAGGCTCATCTACGGTCCATGCTCCTTTCGTCAGTGCAAAGTGAATCTGGTCATTGGACGTCTCTCTGAAAGCATAAAAGTCAAATTCACCATAATGCGTTTTTACTTTTCTTTCTTCCAATCTTTCAACCAGGTTTCCTTTTTTAAGCTGATAATGAATAAGATCTTCAATAGAAACGATCTTCATATCATGTTTTTGAGCAAAAGCATGAAGCTCCGGCAGACGGGACATGGTTCCATCTTCGTTCATGATCTCACAGATCACTCCGCCTTCTTTTAAGCCGGCTAAATGCGTCAGGTCAATGGCAGCTTCCGTGTGGCCTGCTCTTTTCAATACTCCCCCTTTTCTTGCACGAAGCGGGAAAATATGCCCTGGTCTCATAAAGTCTGTAGGTTTGGATTTTTCATCCATCAGAGCCAAAATTGTTTTTGCTCTGTCTCCTGCAGAAATACCTGTAGAAGTTCCGTTTCCTAAAAGGTCAACAGATACGGTGAAAGCAGTTTCTTTAGGATCGCTGCTTCTGCTTACCATAACCTCTAACCCAAGCTCATCACATCTTTTTTCAGGAAGCGGCATACAGATCAACCCTCTTCCGTGAAGGGCCATAAAGTTGATAATTTCCGGTGTTGTCAGCTCTGCAGCACAAAGAAAATCACCTTCATTTTCTCTGTCTTCATCATCTACTACTATGATTATTTTACCATTTCTAAGGTCTTCAATAGCCTCCGGAATAGTATTTAATTTAATATCGGACATTTTTACTTTTTATTTGTGCAAAGATACTCATAAAAATAAGCATTTGCCAATTAATATGAATGGTTTATTACGCTTGGGATAAAGAGTTTACTGCTTCCTTTATGATTTCGTAAGATCTCAGTCTTTTCTGATGATCATAGATATGGGAATTGATCATCAGCTCATCCACATTGAATTTTTCCTGGAAATCTTTAAGTTTTTCCTGAATTTCAGCCTGATCCCCGATAAAAGTGTATCTCAGTTTCTGCAATACCATAGATTTTTCCATGGGAGACCAGATCTCATCCATATCATCTACGGGAGGTGCAAAAGGTTTTCTGTCGTTTCTTACAATATTGATAAATGCCTGGAATAGAGTCGTAGAAATCTTATGGGCTTCCTCAGAAGTTTCTGCAGCGACTCCGTTGACACAGGCAATGATATAAGGCTGGTCCAAATATTTTGACGGCTCGAAATGTTCCCTGTATATTTTAAACGCCATCTCCATCTGTTCAGGAGCAAAATGCCCGGCAAATGCGTATGGCAAACCGAGTTCTGCTGCCAGCCATGCGCTATCTGTACTTGAACCTAAAATATAAAGCGGAATATCCAGCCCTTCTCCCGGAATGGCACGTACCATGGCATCCGCATTTTCTTTGGAAAAATAACGCTGAAGCTCTAAAATCTGTCTTGGAAACTGTTCGTTAATCAACGCCGGGTTTCTGCCCAGGGCCTGAGCCGTTAAGCCGTCTGTTCCGGGAGCTCTGCCGAGTCCGAGATCAATTCTTCCCGGGAAAAGAGATTCCAGGGTACCGAATTGTTCTGCTATGATCAGAGAGCTGTGATTGGGAAGCATAATACCACCAGATCCTACTCTTATCTTTTTAGTTCCGTTAGCAATAAAACCGATTAAAACGGCTGTTGCAGAACTCGCAATACTTTCCATATTGTGATGCTCAGCCAGCCAGAATCTCTTATAGTTTAAATTTTCAGTGTGACTGGCTAGAGATAAGCTATCCTGAAAAGTATCATGAATGCTTTTTCCTTGCTTTACAGGAGCAAGATCTAAAACAGAAATTTCAAAATTTTTCATAATTATAAATTTGGGTCTGAAAAAACCAAACAAATTTAAAATATAAAAACCGCATTAGTTACTTTTTGTAATTGATAAGTATAATCATTGATTTCAGGCAAAAACTATTGGAAAACAGGCGTTATTTTTAATTTTTTTTGTAGCTAAAAATTTAATTTTTCATCAGTCTATTTGAATAGAAACTATTCCCTGAAAAATAGTTGTATGGCCTTATCAGCAACGGTTCTTATAAGCGGTGATAAAATCTGTAAGGCAATTGATTGAAGATAAAATTACAATGGACAATGAGGTTTCAGAAACACAGAACATGAACAAATTAAAAAATTGAATACAATGGTTGACAAACTTAACCGACAAATTACAGATCGTTTCTACCTCCAAAGAGCGCAGGCCTTTATGGGTATTATGAATATTATTAAAATTACTAATTTAGAAGCATGAAATCAAAAGTAATGTATATTGAAAACAAATCCTACGGCCACCACGGACCGGCGTGGATTGGCAGGGTCGAATTTTCAAAATCCGGCCAAACCGTTTATTTTAATGATAAAGCATTGAAAAAGCTTAAAAACACTGGAATTAGTGGAAATCATTTCGATATAGAAACAGGAGAAGAATACTGGATTTCAGGGGTAAAGAAAAATGGACAGGACAGGCATATGTTTGGAGGAGGTAAGATTATGCTTGACAAGAATTCGATTGAGGAATATTTAAAACTGGTAGATTTTAATCATATTGATGAAAATCATTTCACTATAATTGAATGTCTTAAAACAGATAAAAAAAGATTCACTGCTATTGAAAATGCAGAGGTCGAATTTAGACATAACGGTTTTAGAGCCCGGTATTGGGAAAATAATAAAAGAAAACTGCTTTCATTTTAACCTGGGTTCAGTATACTCATCTGAACCCAGGTTATGATTAATTATTTTTCTCTTTTTTATAATTATAATGATTAATTAAAATCCTGATTTCATTAAATTCAAAATGATTTGGCAGTGCATTCTTCCACTCGGTTAATGTTTCGTGTGGATTTTTATAGAATTCCGTTTCAAAAGCCTTGATCTTGTCAGAAGTGATCACTCTTGAAATATCCAAAAGTCCCTGTTCTGCAAATTTGGCAAGATGCCCGATCACGGTTTCCTTTACCAACCCCCTTTCCAGTGCTATTTCGCCGATGGTCTTTCCCTGCTCAAACAACTGGAAAGTTAGAACCTGTGAAGGCACTTTTGCAATTTTCAGATTGATTTCCTTATCGTTCTTTTCATCCAGCAGTTTGGTATCAAGAAGATGAATTTCTTTAAGGCTGTTTAAATATTCTTCAATATCTTCCAGCCAGTTTCTGAACTCTTCGTTATATTGTTTTAAGCCTTTTGCTCCTTTGATTTCTGCATAGAACTCTTTCAGAGGATTAAAAATTTTATCCCTGGTTTCAGTAAAGAAAAAATTAACCGCTCCTTTTGTCTTGTTTTCAATTTCAGACCAATCTTCTTTCTGCTCAATAAAATGATTCACCTTTTGGAAAATAATTCTCTCCAGTTTTTCAAAGATCTTTCCAAGATTAACCGCCTCATGTTTCAGTTGAAGATACAATTGGTTGGTTTTGACATGGTCGATATTTTTGCTCACAACGGAAAGCTTATTCCATTCTTCAACCTCTTTTAAAAACCACACGCAGTCTATTGTCCGAAGTACTTTTCTGATGCTGTAATCATATTTCTCCTGGTTTAGAATGGATTCAACATGATCATTAGCGACAGTATCGGTGTGGAAATGCTGAATTCTGTTATCTTTAAAAATAACTTCAGGAGTGATTTTTGATTTTAAAACAATTCCTTCCAGCGTCCGGCAGCGTGATAATGCGACATATACCTGACCTGCGGTAAAGCTTTTTCCGGCATCAATGATTACCTTATCAAATGTCAATCCCTGGCTTTTATGGATTGTCACCGCCCAGGCCAGTTTTACAGGAAACTGCTCAAAGCTTCCCAATACTTCTTCCTGAATGGTTTTATCAGTATCCAGAAAATATTTTTTCTGCTCCCATGTTTCTCTTTTCACCGTAATCTCCCGTTCACTTTCATCCAGAACAACACGGATTTCATTTTCATCCAGCCCGATGATCTCTCCAAGTTTCCCATTGAAGTATTTCTTTTCGCCGGAAACATCGTTTCGGATAAACATGATCTGCGCTCCTATTTTCAATTCCAGAAACTGATCATTAGGAAACTGGTTTTCTTTAAAATCCCCTACAAGCTTGGCTTCATACGTTTGGGCATCCACTTTTATTTCTGCCAGCTTTTGCTGATTGATCTCATCTGCCATTTTGTTATGGGAACACAGGTAAACGTAGGATTCTTTGCCCATATCAAAGTCAGGATCATACCTTTTATTCAAGTGGTCAAAATCGATATTGGCCACGTCACCATCCCTGATGGCATTCAGAATTTCCAAAAATTCCTCATCAGACTGCCTGTACACTTTCGTCAGCTCAATCGTGACAATTGGAATATCTTTAATGGCATGGCTGTCAAAAAAGAACGGAGAATTGTAGTACATTTTTAGAATATGCTCATCTCTCACCACCGGCGGAAGCTGGTAAAGGTCCCCGATAAAAAGCATCTGCACCCCGCCAAACCGCTGGTTATTTCTTCTGATAAACCGCAATGAAAAATCCATCATATCAAGCACATCAGCCCTCAACATGGAAACCTCATCTATAATAATAATTTCCACTTCTCTCAAAAGCTTGAGCTTATCTTTCCGGTATTTAAAATGAGGCATCAGATCAGCAATATTATTCGCTAAACTGGTATCTATTCTTTCTGTAGTAGGCAGAAAGGTTCTCAACGGCAATCCAAACATGGAGTGAATGGTTACACCGCCTGCATTAATTGCCGCGATCCCTGTGGGAGCCACCACAATATGTTTTTTCTTGGTCCGTCTTACAAAATCGTTAAGAAACGTGGTTTTTCCTGTTCCGGCTTTTCCGGTCAGGAAGACACTTCTGTTCGTATACTCTAATAAGTCAAAAAAATGATTGTTCATCGTTGTCAAAAATACGGAAATGAATTTGAATTTCTTACCTTGGCATAAGTTTTGAAAATTCTTAAAAAGAACAATGCCTACTATGAAAAAAATTTTCATATATATCCCAGCGGTAGTATTATACACTTCATTCACTTTGATTTCCTGTAATACCTCTAAGAATGCCAATACCAATCTTCCTGTTGATATTTCAGAAAGACCTGCGGATGAAGACAGTCAGAAATACGATCAGGCTCAGCTGGACAGGTTAAAAGCTTCTATTGAATCTGAAGTGTCCGGAGAAAAATGTACGGATGCCAGTGAATGGACATTTGCCCCCATGGGCGTAAAAGCTTGTGGCGGACCTCAGCAATATATTGCTTATCCCAAAAAAATAGAAACAAGTATCCTTCCGAGAATCAATGAGTACACGGATAAGGTAAGGATCTTTAATGAAAAATATAATATCGTGTCTGACTGTGCAATGGTTATGCCCCCTGCTTCTCTTAAATGCGTGAAAGGAAAGGTAAGACTCGTGATGCCGGATGATAATCAAAAATAAAAGCAAAGGTTCTATATCCAATCACTACAAATTCCTTTAGGGGTTTTTACACTAAGATTGATATACAAAACTCCATTAGATGATGGAGCTTTTTCGTATGGATGTATTAGTATATTAATAATGCAGAGAAATGAGAAATCTCAGATTTCAGACAAAAATCTTTTTCAGAATCAGATCTTGAATCCCGTATCTCAAGGCCCATACTTTACAATTCGTAATCTTTAACGTTTTCTTTATACCATGATGAATATTTTACATAGTTATCTGCAATTCTATTCACCTCTCCTTCCAATAGCTGCGCATTGATATCTTTAATTTTCTTTGCAGGAACCCCTCCCCACACTTCTCCGGATTTAATATGAGTTCCCTGGGTCACTACGGAGCCTGCTCCTACAATAGAATTTTCTTCCACCAAACAGGCATCCATTACAATGGCTCCCATTCCTATCAGGACATTGTCTTTGATCGTACATCCGTGAACAATCGCATTATGGCCTATGGAAACATTATTTCCAATATTCAATGGGTATTTCTGATAGGTGCAGTGCAACATTGCATTATCCTGAACATTTACTTTATCTCCCATTTTGATGTAATGAACATCGCCTCTGATCACAGCATTATACCAGACGCTGCAGTCTTTTCCCATGGTAACATCTCCAATAATGGTAGCGGTTTCAGCTAAAAAAGTATTTTCTCCGATCTGTGGTATCTTTCCTAAAAGTTCTTTTACAAGTGCCATAGTTTTAATTTGAAAATTTAAAATAAGCTTCCTTGAAAATCATCATTCACTCCCCTTTAACTTTCAGTATCTAACTTCTAAATTAAAGCGATAGCAAAAATCTAACTCTCAACTTCCAGCTTCTAACTTCTAATGTGTATTTTTGTATCTCAAATTTAACGAAAAAATGCGTACCGTACTTATAGAACCAACTGAAAATCCAAAAGTGATGAAGTTTGTAACAGATTACAATCTTATTCCGGGATCTTTAGAGCTGGACCAAAACTCAGATGTTTCAGAAATTCCTCTGGCACAGGAACTTTTTAATTATCCGTTTGTAGAAAGAATTTTCATTACGGCTAATTTTGTAGCCATAGCTAAACAGGATACTGTAGAATGGGAACATGTTGCAGAAAGTCTGAAGAATGTGATTGAGGATGAATTATTGGCTAATCCCCGAATTTATCTTCAGAAGAAAAAAGAAATGTATCAGATCTATGCGGAAATGACTCCGAATCCCAATGTAATGAAATTTGTTTCAAGCAAATTACTGATGGATGGTTTCGTAGAAGTAAAATCAAGAGATGCTGCCGATGAAGTTCCTTTAGCCCAGGCTATTTTTAAGGAGTTTGATTTCGCAACGGAAGTTTTCATTTCTGATAATTTTGTAGCTGTTACCAGAGATAATTCTGTGGAATGGCATCAGGTAATGATGGCTGTTCGCTCTCTTATCGCTGACTACCTGCAAAACGGAGGCGAAATCTCAAAGGCTGAGCCTCAGAAACATGAAAATCCTGTTGAAAAGATCATCAACAGAGAATACACGGATAATGAGCAGAAGATTTCTGACATCTTAAATGAATATGTGGCTCCTGCTGTGGAGAATGACGGTGGAAAAATTTCTTTAATGGAATATGATGAAGCGAGCAAAACGGCAAAAATGCTTTTACAGGGAGCTTGTTCAGGATGTCCGAGTTCTACTGCCACATTGAAAAACGGAATTGAGAACATTTTAAAACAATTTGTTCCTGATCTCGTAGAAAGAGTAGAAGCAGTAAACGGATAAACGAACCGAAGATGTCTCCCGGAAACAAAATACTGATCGTTATTGGAAGTGCTTCAAAAAACTCCAGCAATCAGAAGCTGATCGAACAGGTATTGGAACACCATCAAAATATGGATTTCAAAATATATGAAGATCTTTCTGTTCTTCCGCATTTTGATACGGCACTCACGGATTTTGATACTCCGGAAGAGGTTGTGAAAATCCGGGAAGAGATCAGCAATTCAGCGGGAGTCTTATTTTCCACACCGGAATATATTTTCAGTATTCCCGGCAGAGTAAAAAATCTATTGGAATGGTGTGTTTCTACTACTGTTTTTTCTGATAAGCCGGTCGCTGTGATTACCGCTTCGGCCAGTGGGGAAAAAGGCCATGAGGAACTTTTATTGATTTTAAAGACTCTCGGAGCAAAAACGGAAGCAGCTCATCAGCTGCTGATAAAAGGTATAAAGGGTAAATTTGATAATGATGGCCTGGTTGAAAACAAGACCTTTGCCAGCGTTTCAAAATTAGTAACAGATTTTAAAAATTCTGTTTCATAATATTAAAATTAAAAATATTGGAGAAAAAAGGAATTTTACTGGTCAATCTTGGCTCACCAAGGTCTACAGCAGTAAACGACGTAAAGGAATATCTTGATGAATTTTTGATGGATGAGAGGGTAATTGATTACCGCTGGATCTTCCGGGCTCTTCTTGTGCGTGGAATTATCTTAAAAACAAGACCTGCCAAATCTGCTGAAGCGTATAAAACAGTTTGGACAGATGAAGGATCTCCACTCATTGTCATCACTGAAAAGATTCAGAAAAAACTTCAGAAATGCGTAGATGTACCTGTGGAAATCGGGATGCGTTATGCTGAACCCAGCATTGAAACCGGTATCCAGAAACTGGTTGACCAGGGTATTTCAGAAATCGTTCTTTTCCCACTCTATCCTCAATATGCGATGAGTACAACGGAAACAGTGATTGAAAAGGCAGAAGAAGTAAGAAAAAAGAAGTTCCCGAAAATAAAAATCAACTATATTCAACCTTTTTACAACAGGGATATTTATATCAACTGTCTTGCAGAGAGTATTAAGGAAAAACTTCCTGAAAACTTCGATGCACTCCAGTTTTCTTATCATGGGGTTCCGGAAAGGCATATCTATAAGACAGACCCTTCAAAAACTTGTAAAATTGATGATGCAAACTGTATCAACAGCCAGGTAGATACTCACAATGCTTATTGCTACAGACATCAATGTTACAAAACGACAGAAGCTGTTATCGCCAAAATGGGACTTCCGAAAGAAAAGACCATTGTTTCTTTCCAGTCAAGATTAGGAAAAGATAAATGGATTGAGCCATATACGGATGAAACGTTGGAAACCATTCCTAAAAAAGGAGTAAAAAACCTTGCTGTTGTTTGCCCTGCTTTCGTTTCAGACTGTCTTGAAACCCTGGAAGAGATCTCTGAAGAAGGAAAAGAACAGTTCCTGCATGGCGGCGGTGAAAATTTCCATTATATCCCTTGCCTGAATGATGAAGACCGGTGGATTGAAGTCGTAAAAACACTTTGTGAAGAAAAACTGAATGACTTTTACCTGGTTTAATCAGTGTATTACATATAAAAGCAGGCTGCCTCAAAAGAGAGACAGCCTGTTTTAAAATATATTAAAGATTATTTTTTAATCAGATTTCCTGCTTTCTGACCATTCACCGTTACAATATAGACGCCCGGAAGCATATTGGACGGAAGCTGGATGTTCAGCTTATTTTCCCCATCCGTAAGAGTAACTTTTTCAGAAATTTCTCTCTTACCGGCTAAGCTTACCAATTCCACCGTTCCTTTTCCTGCTTTTCCATCAAATACAACCGTAAATCTGTCTGTTGCCGGATTTGGACTGATTGTATAAGGAGAAGCATTGGATGCTGCAGCCACAAGTCCTGCCGCAGAAGTTCCTCCTCCAACACCTACTGCATTCCAGGCATTGGTAACCTGGGTTACCTCATTGCTTCCTGAGCCGTATAAATCTGCTGCAGCCTGAAGAGAATAAGTCCTTGCATTGGCATACGTAGACGAAGAAGTAAGATAAGTAGTTAATGTTCTGTAAGCAATTGCTCCTGCCTTATCCAGCCCGATCCCGGTCACATTATAGGCAAAGCCGTTATCATTAGTTCCGGATCCGCCTGTTACCAATAAATAATACCAGAAATTCAGGACTCCGGAATTGGTATGTACCCCGCAATAATCATTAGACTGGCTGGGACTAACACAACCAGAAGTCGTTGCAGTTCTCCAGTATTTTCCCAAATAAGTATCCGGCTGGCTGTATGCATTTGGATTTGACATATCCCTGATGACATAGTTGAAATCTTCACCCAGTGTCCAGCTGGCCTGGGTAGGCCTTGCCCAACGTTCTATTGAATTTCCAAAGATATCGGAAAAGCCTTCATTCAATGCTCCGGGTTCTCTTTGATACACAAGATTGGCCGTTTTCGAGGTCATCCCATGCGTAATTTCATGGCCGCAAACATCAATAGCGGTCAATGGCTTGCCCCCGTTTGTCGTAGAACTTCCATCACCATAAGTCATTCTGGATCCATCCCAAAATGCATTGAAATAATTAGTGGAATAATGAACATAGGATTTTATAGCGAAATTATTATTATCGATGCTCTTTCTTCCAAACTTGGTATAATAATAATCCAGCGTCATTTCCGCACCCCAGTGGGCATCAGTTGCATATTGATCTTTATTGGTATTGACATTGTTCCAAACGTTGTCAGTATCTGTAAAATCTACTGCAGACGAATAACTTGTTCCTTTTTTCAAATTATAGGTCTCTACAGATGTTCCTCCGTTTCTTCCTGTTTCTCTTAGCCTATAGCTTCCATTGTAAGAGTCTGCTACAATATTTCTGTTTCCGCTATACCCTGTTGTTGCTGTTCCCGGAGCATTGACATCATGAATGATTGCATCTACTCCCAATACTTTTCCATTCTTAGCATCTACAAAAACATATTGTCTGCTTAATGGTTTTTCTGAATAAATATCGAATTTATAAGCCAGTCTTAAATCGTTCAGCTTTTCATCGGCAGGATCTGAATAGTATACCAGCTCCCCTTTTGGAGCAAAACTGGCATTCCCATCATTAGATTCTTTTTTAATAAATTCTTCCTCTTCCTTATTTTGCCATTTGTATAAATCTGCTCCTACAAATGACAGCGCGCTCTGCAAAGCAATACTTTCAGAAATGCTTGCTTTTTTTTCTATACCTTGAGGCACTTTAAGAATCCATTTCCCCGACTCTCCTACAATTTTTCCTTCTTTAGTTTGTACAGCCATCATCCCATATTCTACAGGAATATCATTGACTGTCTGCTGAAATCTGTGAGTTTCAAAACCCAGCCTGTCTTTTTCCAATCCCAATTGACGGGCCTGCCCGGGTGAAAGTCTCTGAGAGGTTTCGTCAAATAAAACCGGGTTCCCCTGAAAAGCAGGCCCATTTTTGTCGAATCGCAAAAATTCTGCATGCAATCCACTTTTTCCCGGAACTAATTTTGATGGTGTGTTTTGTCCAAAAACAAAAGAACAAGCAGCAACGCTTGCCACTAAAATAAACTTTGTCTTCATAATAATATTTGTTAAATGTGAAAACGAATTTAGAAACTTTTCACAATAAAACGATATAATTGATGAATAAAATTCAATAGATATTATAAATCACTAAATAAACCACAATAATGATTTTCAAACAAAGAAAATAATTTAAAAATAATTTTATCATTAATAATAATTTCAATTAATATATTTAATTGAAATCAACATTTTGTGAATTAAAATTTTTTAACTATGCTAAACTTACTATTTAATATATAAAAACCTTACAATCCTTTTATTCATGGAGGTTTACAAACAAATAACGGCTGTCTTTCCCGAGACAGCCATTTTCTATATATAACTTACTTTCCTGTAATTTTATAAGTTATTAATGATTTTAAATGTAAAAAATACTTAACGTTTGTTTCCGATAGGGGTTCTGAACTCACCATATCCCATCAGACCATCATAGCTCCTTCCGAAAGGAGTGTAGTATAAGAATGCCTGATATAAGTTTTCCGTCTGCCAGAAATTACCGTTTACTTCTCCGAAATTTAAGGATCCATCCCCTTCTTTTGTTGCCAGGACATAATTATAAAACCCCTGTTTCAGAAATATCTTTGCAACATACTGCTTAGCGGCAGCATCATACTGCATCTGATTTTCCTTACCCGGTTTAAAATTATTGAAACCTCCCAGCACATAAATCTCCTTATCCACAGGGTCTGAATCCAGGTAAAAATATACCCATGAATAATCAGCTTCCCTTTCCGCATCTCTTTCCCTTCCCAGATCATTTCTCCTGTAATACCAGGCTCCGTTTACATCAGGCTGGTACTGATAATTTAAAGGAAACGCCCATACAGGATGCAGATACGTCTGGTTCACCCCTTCTTTTACCTCTACAGCACGAACCATATCTGCAGGGGTATTCATATTTTTATTATCGAAGTAATAAAATTCGTTATCTCCCGGAAAAGTAAGATTCATCTGCTGAAAAAGCAGCTGGCTTCCCAAAAAAGCACTGGCCTTTTGGTTGGAAATAACCATGTTGGGATTGTTGTTCTGCATTAGGTTCAACGTCATGGAATTGACATTGGAGGAAAGGTCTCCCCCTTTTGAAACAGCCTTTACTTCTACCCTTTGATTGATATTAGGATTTTTTGCATCTGCGATCCTTGAAATATTCAAAGCGAGAGATGCAGTATCTTCCACCAGGTAAAATCTTCTTTTAAAAAGGGGTTTATCGGCAGAATCTTTATAAACGATCAATTCAAAATTACCTGAGATTTTGGGCTGTATCTTATCATTCGGAAAAGTCAGTTTATAATGGGTATAAGCCTGCAGCGTATTGAAAGAATACTGAAACTGATCCAGAAGCCCATTCATGCTTCCTGAAGCAAACTCTGTAAAAAACAGGTTATCATCATTCCAGTTCCTGTCATAATGTTTGATGGTATATCGGTAAATCTCACTTGCATTGGTAAGATCATCAAAGCTTAAAACCAATTGCTCACCGAACTTAATTACGGGAGTTTCGTCATTCGTTTGTGGGTTGAACAACTGGATACTCTGGATATTTTGTCCATACACCAATCCACCCAATGAGAGTAAAAGTATTCGCAAAGTTTTCATTATGACGAAGATAACGAAAAATAGCCATTTTCTTAATAATATCGTATTTTTGAAATAAAAAAATTCAGACATGCTTCAGATTCAGAGCTTCGTTTTCAATTTTGCAAGCGAAAATACATACATCATTTACAACGAAAATAAAAATGCCTGGTTGATAGATCCGGGAAATATGAACGGACAGGAAACCAAAGCGATTGATAGCTTTATCACTGAAAACGGTTTAAATATTGAGAAAATTCTTCTTACCCATGCCCATATTGATCACGTTTTTGGGCTGCAGTGGGCTTTTGACCAATTTAAGATACCGGTCTTTATGCATCAGGAAGATCAGGAGGTATTGGATATGCTTCAGGCGAGTGGCGTGAGATTCGGAATGCGTATAGATCCCGTAAAAGTAGATATTGAATACATCAAGGAAGGGGAAGAACTGGATCTGGATGGGGAGAAATTCAAGATCTATCACGTTCCGGGGCATTCTCCAGGAAGTGTTGTTTATCATCATGAGAAACAAAAGTTCATGATCTCAGGTGATGTCCTTTTTGAAGGCAGTATCGGAAGAACAGATCTTTATAAAGGAAACTATGAGCAGCTTATCGATGGGATCAAAACTAAACTTTTTGTGTTAAATGATGACACTCAGGTATTTTCAGGCCATGGAAATCCTACCACGATTGGCTTTGAAAAGCAGTATAATCCGTTCTTGAAGTAAACGAGTCTGAAAGTCGGAGGGTTTGAGAATATTTGAGAGTGTTCAGGGTTCAAACTTAGGCCTATCAAACAGCTCTTATTATTTTGACTTATAAAAACTCCCTCAGATTGAGCAGATGTTTGCGCTTAGCATTAAAACATGTGGAATATGCTTAATCTGCGAGAGAACATAAAAATACAAAACCGTCAGTATTTCCGACGGTTTTGTTGTTATAAAAAAATAGAGTTTAGAAATCTAAAGTAATGGATGCTCTCGCAGCCGCTCCCATAATAGGTCTTGCCATAATGATGCCGTCACCTGTAGGAGAACCGGCTCTTGGATCACCTTCTGTAATTCCGATCGTATTGAAGATATTGGTTCCATCCACGGCAAAGCGTATTTTCCCTAACTGGTATGACATTCCCGCTCCAAATTCGGTGAAAGAAGGCAATGTCTGAACATTTAATTCATCCTGAAAACGTTTTCCATAATAATTCATACTTACATAAGCCCGCCATGATTTTGTAATATTCACCGCCGGAGCAATATTAAAGTAGAACTTCGGCATTCTTCTTACCACATTTCCTTCAAGGAGGCTTCCTGCTTCCAGATCTTTATATTTAGGATTCTGGATCGTTCCGTTGAATGTCACTTCTACAATATGATTGAACAAACGGGCGTATCCTTCCAGCTCAACCCCATAGTTTTCTGTATTGGCAAAGGTATTTTCAGATTTCCCATTTGAAAAAATATCTGTAAAGGAAAGGTTTTTCAATGTAGAATAAAATGGGATCACTGTTACATCAAAAGTACGGGAATAATACTTATAACCAACTTCCAGCTGATTAGTCAGGACTGATTTTAATGGCTTATCAGGATTTGGATTGGAGAAATAATTATAATAGGCCTCTTCGTTCGGTGATCTGAAACCATTAGAAAAACGAGCATACACTGCATTTTCTCTGTTGATCTTATAATTAGCAGCCAATGTAAACGAAACCTTATCTATAGTGTAATTCCAATAGGTAAATTTATTTCCCAGCACGCTCATATGATCGTCAGCCGTAGTAGTAGCAAAACTATGGGTTCCATCTGTTGTTAACCCTGAATTATTTAAATTGGAAGTTGTCGTATTGGCAAAATTACCTTTATAGTAATCATGGCTGTAGCGCAGGCCTCCATTCACACTCAAAGCATCTGTAATATTGTAATCCAAGTTTACATAAAGATCATTCAGACTTCCCTGGGTCTGGGTATCTCTCTGCAGGAAAGTCATAGCTGTAACCCCATTATATGTTTTCGAGTATCCGGTATCTGATGGATTTAGGGATGTATCTACTAGGTTCAAAAGCTGCGGCCTGTCTGTAGCCGTAGCCAGAATATTACTCCAGTTCCAGTATTGGTGAGATTTCCAGTTGGATTTATAGAAACCTGCGGTCACATTACCTTGATCAAACTTATAATTGAACTGTAGATCATTGACAAAATTATTCATCTGCTTGTCAATTGCCCAGAATCCTAATTCCTGTACATAGGCCGGATTCACAATTGCCCCGTTACTTACCAATGAATATTGATAGGTATTTCCGGAAATCCCATTATTCTTCGCAAATTCAGATCCTGTCTTCGGGCCTCCTGCAGGGAAAATCCCTGTGTAGCTCATATTGATATCGGTATATCGGGTTTTATTTAAAACACTGAAGTTATTTCCAAGATCGTATTTAAACTCGGCTCCCAGGACATCAACTTTCGGATGAATTCCATCTTCCAGGTTTCTGCTGAAAAATCCGCCTCCGGCCTGTGGAATATTCAGCTGGCTGATCGCCCTGTAACTGTATGTTCCGTAATTAGGATCAAAACCAGAGAATCCTTTCAGATCATTTCCATTTTGTACTAAAGGAATCGGAAGGAAGAATGTATTCCTGTCATCCAGTTTCTTATAATACACCTTAGCATACCCTTTATCAAAGACATATTTAAGATTCATTCTTATTTGGCCTCCGTTATTTGCTTTGAAACCAGTTTTTCTGATTCCGTCATCCGTTCTGTAGAAACCTCCTATATTGAAAAACAATTTATCTTTCACCAAAGCTCCTCCCAGATTAAGGTCTGTACGCATTAATCCGTAGGTACCGGTTTCAAGCTTGGCTGCTCCTTTAAAATCGTTAGTTCCCTCTTTGGAAATAAAGTTGATCAATCCACCG
Organism: Chryseobacterium sp.; assembly: GCF_022869225.1. Classification (NCBI taxonomy): domain Bacteria; kingdom Pseudomonadati; phylum Bacteroidota; class Flavobacteriia; order Flavobacteriales; family Weeksellaceae; genus Chryseobacterium; species Chryseobacterium sp. The sequence goes on from NZ_JALIHL010000001.1 coordinate 1,297,655, forward strand.
GGAGAATTATTTGCATAAATGGAGCCGGAACCTCCTCTCAATGCTTCAAGACGGCTTACCGTATTATCTACACGGAAAAAATTATCAGCATTGGCAAACTGAAGAGCTCCATCCTCAAAAACGGGAAGGCCATCTTCCTGTACCTGTACAAATTCGTACGCTCCCGCAGAAGGAATTCCCCTCGCAAAAAGATTATTGCCGACTTCCCCTCCTGATGTTTCCACAGCAAATCCAGGAACTCTCTGTAATAAAGCAGCAGCACTGATAGGATTCTGCTTTTGAATTTCCTTGGCACTGAAAGTTGAAATGGCAGTACTCGATTCTATTTTCTTCTTTGGATTTGAATTTCCTGTAATGACAATCTGATCGATAGAGGAAACTTTCGCTGAATCCTGCGGCGTTTCCTGAGCATAAGCATTATTGAAATACAATGTAGCTGTAGCGGCGAATAAAAAGATTGATTTTTTTTTCATAGCCTTATTTTTTTTTGTTAGTTTCAGTTTTGTTGTAATTGTAAATACACTCCATTGGTCCAACCGAATCCATCCTGATTGGGGTATTCCCCGCCGCCTGCAATTGTTTCTGTATCTAATGCATTGTATTTTTCCATTAGTTTTCCAGTGTTTTGGTAGACTCTTTCTACATTCGAACACCAGTTATTTTTTATTTTTTCTGCCAATTCATTAAAGCCATAATTCTTCATGGATGTAAAGCCCAGCCATTGATAAGGTGCCCATGCATTGGGTAAATCCCACTGCTGGCCTGTTTTTTTAGTAGTGGTGACCAGTCCGCCCTGGTAAAGAAATTTTTCCGAAATATTTCTGGCGACCCCCTCTGCCTGTTTCTGGTCTGCAAGTCCCAAGAATAAAGGGTAAAGAGCTGCAATATGTTCAGACGGCGTTTTTGTATTTTTCTGGATGTGATAATCTTTATAAATTTTGGCATCTTCATCCCAGAAGTATTTGCTGATCATCTGTTTTCGCTTTGCGGCTCTTTCAGCAAAATATTTTTCTTTGTCCCGGAGATTCTGAAGCGCCGAAGATTTTGACAATGTCATTTCAAGATGCCATAAAAGACAGTTCAGATCAACCTCCGCAAGATTCAGCGTTTCTATCGTCTGTATATGTTCTCCGTCAGCAAACCATCTGCTGGAAAAATCCCAGCCCGATTCACAGGCACTTCTTATGTTTCTGTAAAATTCATCGCCAGACGCACTTTTATGATCTTTGATATCGATCAGATAGCTTTCAGGACGTGGTGCATTTTCTGCATCATAATAACGGTTCAAAAGATCACCGTCTTTAGTCTTCACCACTCTTTTCACACTGGAATCACTTCCGATCCCTTTTTCCCCATTCATCCAGAAAGCATATTCTTTTTCCAAAGTATCATGATATTTCGTATAGATTTCCCCATCATTGGTCGTTTCAAAAAGAAGATCCAGCATCAGCGAGAAATACGGCGGCTGTGAACGGCTTAGGAAATGAGTCCTGCTTGCATTGGGAACAAAGCCTATATGCTGGATCAGGTAGGAACAGTTTTCCACAATATTTTCCATCATTTCCACCCTGCCGGAAACCTGCAGCCCGAGCATGATAAAATAGCTATCCCAATAGAAAAACTCATTGAAACGTCCTCCCGGAACGATGTAAGGTTTAGGTAATTTTAAAAGCGTTCCTTTTTCCTCATAAGCTGTACGGGTCAGTTCATCCCATAGTTTTTCAATATGTTCCGCTATCGGAAGATGCTCTGCTCTCTGGACTGAAACTCTTGCTCCCAAAAAATCAAAATGGGTCATCACAAAATTTTTCAGGTCAAAGCCATCGGTCTCTTTTTCTTTTGTATATTTCGCATTGATCTCTCCAATGGGAAATAACGGAACTGCATCGGTCATCATTTTTTGATCTTCAAAGATCTTTGACTTTTGCACATCATCAAAAAGGGATTGTATATCATGTATGTAAAACTGAGTACTCATCTTTATTTTTTAGGATTTATTTTTAATTTATTCATGAAAACAGCTGATGTGATCAGTAAAGAAAGGGGGATCAGGGAAAGATAGAACGCCTGCTGCCCGCTGAATTCCTGAAACACAAAACCGGTAATAATAGAACCAATGGTTCCTCCGATGGCAGAGAAAACCACAATCAAACCTGACATCGCACTGTGCAGGTATTTCGGTATTGAAGCCAAAATCACAGAATTAATACTCGGATAAATGGGAGCCAGCAATCCTCCCATCAAAGGAAACAAATACACGACAAGAGGAGCATTCAGCCAGCTTGTCTGCGTATCAATATGAATATCATGAGTCAACGGCAATACCAATAATAAACTTATTGCAAAGCCCATTACACAAAATGAAACGACATAGATCCAGCTGAATTTCTTGGAGAAAAATCCCGATAAAAATCTTCCCAGCGCAAAAGCTCCTGCTAAAACAGCTCCCGCCTGAATGCTCATTGAGGTAGGTACTTTTAAAATTTCTTTATAAAAAGTAGGTGTCCAGGTCTGAAAACTCTGTTCTACCAGTACAAAAAGGAAGGCACACAATAAAAAGCACAACACTTTTTTATAGCTGAATAAACTTGCACTGTTTTTCAAATCTCCCCATACATCTGTTTTCTCACTTTTAGCTTCCTGTTCGTTCAGTTTTGAAAAGAATAAGAAGAGAAAAGATAAGGCTGAAAGTCCTCCCAAAATCCAATACACATTCAGCCATCCGGTAGATTTCGGATGATGATCATCAATATATAAGCTGAATAAAACATTTCCTGCCAATACCCCGATCATGAAAAACCCTTCCAGAAATCCCATAAAACTGGAATGTTCTTTATCTGTTTCCGTTACCAGTCCAATAGAAGTAAAAACCGATATTTTAATCAATGCGAAAGAAACCCCTACGGTTGCAAATAATAATTTAAATACCCAGAAATCATTGGTAAACGGCATTACAAAACACATACAGCTTACCAGCAATAAAGCAATCAGCATCGATTTTTTGATTCCGATCTTCGGAAGAAATGAGGCCAGAATGAAAGAACATATCGCAATCGGAAGGTCTTTAAATCCTTCCAAAACGCTGGCCGAAGATTTTGAGATTCCAAAATTCTGCTGTACCTGCAGGATCACTGTTCCCACAGAATTCAGAAGAATTGCGAAGACAAAATAGTTTAAAAATAAAACGGCCTTGATGTTAAGATTTTTCATTCAGGGTATTTCTTGTCGGCTAAGATAGAAGCATTTGTGTTAACGATAATTTAACACAGTAAATGAATATTTGAACTATATTAATATAATTAGTATTTTTAGTAATTAAATATGATTAATTAAATGAAAGTTACTTTTGAAAGAGTCATCCCCAATGAAAAGAGCTCATTCCGGACGATTCATAATAACTCTCCCATTTCAGAATTCAAATGGGAATATCATTATCATCCGGAAATTGAGCTTGTATGTGTGATTTCAGGGAATGGAACACGACACGTAGGGTATCATAAAAGCAACTATACCAATGGAGATCTGGTCCTGATCGGTTCCAATATTCCCCATTCTGGATTTGGGCTGAATTCTATTGATCCACACGAAGAAATCGTGCTTCAGTTCAAGGAAGAAATCCTTCAGTTTCCCCAGCAGGAAGTGGAGGCCAGGTCGATCAAAAACTTATTGGAGCTTTCAAAATACGGCATCCATTTTCATCATAAGGTAAAGAAGGCAATGCTACCCAGACTGCGGCTTATGCTTGAATCAGAAGGCTATAAAAGATATTTATTGCTGCTTGAAATTCTTTTTGAATTGTCAAAATGTGAAGATTACGAGATTTTGAATAAAGAAATCATGCCGTATACCATTATTTCCAAGAATAAGACCCGTCTTGAAAATATCTTCACCTACGTTGAGCATCATTATGATAAAGAAATTAATATTGAAGAGGTGGCGAAACGGGCTAATCTTACTTTACCGGCCTTTTGTAATTTCTTTAAAAAGGCAACCCAGATCACTTTTACAGAATTCGTGAACCGCTACCGGATCAATAAAGCCTGTCTGCTGATGGCTCAGGACAAATCGATTTCAGAATGCAGTTATAGCTGTGGTTTTAATAATGTGACTTACTTTAACCGAATGTTTAAAAAATATACCGGGAAAACCCCTTCAGAATTTATTAAGAATTATTCTGACGGTAAGGTGAATGTATAGATCAATGTTCAGATAAGAAATAATCTAACTAAAAGTAAATATCTATGTTTAAAATCCTGAGGAATAATATGTATCAATAGCCAGCGGAGTATTTATCATTCCAAAGGAATCCAGACTTATTCGAATTTAAAATGTACAGAACCTTTTACAGAAATCAACGGATCAGGGAGTGCGGATCAGCGGAAAATAAAAAAGCTGTCCTAAAAAGAACAGCCTTCGTCTTATAATGATGGGTAACCAGCAGCAAAATAAACCAGCAACTCAACTATTTCCACTTAATATTACAGCCCATGCTTGGTCTCTGAATTTCTTCCTGAGACTCGCCGGCCAAAAGATTTTCAAAAGCAATAATTAAATCTTCTCCGGTCACATCTTTGTTATTTCCCGGTCTTGAATCATCCATCTGGCCTCTGTAAATAAGATCCAATTTATCATCAAAGAAATAAAAATCCGGGGTACAGGCTGCATCGTAAGCTTTTGCCACAGCCTGGCTTTCATCGAATAAATAAGGAAAATCAAATCTTCTTTCAATTTGAAACTCGATCATCTTTTCCGGAGAATCCGCCGGATATTTTTCAATATCATTCGCATTGATCGCAATGAATTCAATTCCTTTATCATGATAATCTTCGTATAATTCATTGATCTTATCGATCACGTGAAGAACAAACGGACAATGGTTGCACATAAAGATCACCAATGTTCCTTTTTCTCCTTTCAGCTCTTCTAAAGACTGAAGTTCATTCGTTTTTGACGGGTTAGGAAGCTCAAAAAAGGGAGCTTTTGTACCTAATGCGAGCATATTTGAGGGAGTATTCATATCCTTTTTTCTTTACCGCAAAGATAGATATTTCTTTTATTAATTGAGCTGGGTTCTGAAACAGACATTTATTTTTAGCAGGGTAAGGAGGTTGGAAGCTGGAGGAGGGAAGATATTAGCCCCTCAAAAATAGTTATAGTCAAATTCTATTATTGCATTATTCAACCCTAAAAATAACTTCCAGCCCCCATTCTTCCAGCGTCCAGCCTTTGATTTATTTTTCTTTACATAGTCGCCCAATCTATAAAACTCATCATATTCTTTGGAAGTTATATTAAAAAGTTTGTAGTTTTGCTAACACTGTTAGTAAAATATATCATGGGCCTACATGAACGTCGTCAAAGAGAAAAAGAATCCATCCGTGCAAATATTTTGCAGGCGGCATTTACTTTGGCCAAAACTGAGGGCTGGGCATCACTTTCTATGCGTAAGATAGCAGATGCTATTGAGTATAGTGCACCGGTGGTGTATGATTATTTTGAAAATAAAGAAGCCATTTTATTTGAAATTTCTTTAGATGGTTTTCATAAGTTACATATAGAATTATTAAAAGCCCAGCAGAAACACGACAGTCCGGAAGAACAGCTTGTTGCGATTGTGGATGCGTATTGGAACTTTGCTTTTAAAAATAAGGAATATTACCAGCTTATGTTTGGCCTCGGAATGCAGTGTTGCGGAAAAGGGCAGATGAAAAAAGAATTCTCATCATTCCAGGAGCTGATCTATGAGTGTACTTACGAGATTATAAAGAAAAACGGATCCAATCCAGACAATGCCTGCCATATGTCCCATGCTCTGTTTTCTGCCGTTCACGGAATGATCTCTATGATGATGATGCGTACTGCTGATATCCCTTCAACAATGAATAAAACGACTTTAGACGAAACAGTTTCGGCTTTTATTAAGTCTTTGTAAAATTTTTTTGAATTAAAAATTAACACCGTTAGGAAACTTAACACCGAATTAATTTATATTATTCTGTTAATCCTGATTAAAAACCAAACCATTATGGAACAATTTCATATCATTCAGTTGTTAAAAATAATCATTTCTGGCTTATAAATTAACACTGTTAGTAAAATTAACACACCTTACACCATCATTATATACTTAAATACATTAAAAACAACTTTCAATTATGGAAACACTCGACCTGATCGGACATTAAAAATCCTGTGATTTTTTTTGAACCAACTATTAACACTGTTAGGAAAAAAAGCATTTATTTAAAAAGAACATTACTTCAATCTAACACTTCATTAAAAAAATTAAACCAAAATGAAAATACCTGGAAAAACAAGCTTTATTGTACTTATTTCAAGTATAATTCTTTTACAGAGCTGCACCAAGGCCGCGGAAGGATCTAACGCCGCACCGCCAGCTCCTGAACTTCCGGTTTATACCGTAATCTCCTCTCCTGCGACAACATATCAGGAATTCCCTACAGCTTTGGAAGGGAAAAACAATGTGGAAATCAGATCTCAGGTGGATGGATATCTTGACAGAATCTATGTAGAAGAAGGAGCTTATGTAAAAGCAGGACAGCCTTTATTTAAGATAGATTCACGAAGCTATGGCGAACAGATGAATATGGCACAGGCCAATCTTCAGGCTGCCAATGCCAACATACAGAAAGCAAAAGTAGAAGTGGACAGACTTCAGCCATTGGTTGCTGCAAAAGTAGTCTCTGATGTGCAGCTTAAAACGGCAAAAGCCAATTACGAAGCGGCTGTAGCAGCGGCCGCACAAGCCAGAGCCTCTGTAGGAAACGCAAGAATCAATGTAGGATTTACAACCATTACAGCTCCCGTAAGCGGCTATATCGGAAGAATCCCTTACAAAAAGGGAAGTCTGATCTCAAGAACAGATGTAAATCCATTGACCTTATTATCTGATATCAGTGAAATTTATGCTTATTTCTCTCTGAGTGAGCTGGACTTTATTGCTTTTCAGAATAAATACCCAGGAGCTACTTTGGAAGAAAAGCTGAAAAATATGCCAATGGTAGAATTGGTGATCGCTGATAACAGTACTTACCCTGAAAAAGGAAAATTGAGTATCGTAGACGGGCAGTTTGATAAAACTACCGGAGCCATCAGTGTACGGGCCGTTTTCCCTAATACCAACGGAACTTTAAGAACCGGGAACACAGGAAGAGTGCGTATGCCTCAGCTGATCTCGAATGCCGTAGTTATTCCGCAGGAATCTACATTCGAAATTCAGGATAAAACCTATGTATATGTAATGGGCAAAGATCAGAAGGTAACCGGAAGACCAATCAAAATATCAGGAAAAACGGATAGCTATTATTTTATTTCCGAAGGACTTTCTCCTGGAGAAAAAATCGTATTCACAGGGATTGGAACCTTAAAAGACGGAGCCTCTATCAGACCGAAAAATATTTCTTCTGACAGCCTGTTAAAAGCGAAACCATTATAATAGATTCTCATATGACTATGTAAGAGCGTTTAAACTTCATATCTCTTTTTTAACACTTAAGTTACTTGAAGTTATCAACTATCTGTTGATTCAGATCACGTAAGTATTATGAAAATCAAAGATTTTCATCTAAAGTGCACTTGATATTTTCAAGTCTTAAAACTAACCAACTTAAGTGTTTAAAAAAAGTTTAAACAACATTAAAAATAAACTTCTTATGTTAAAACAATTTATAGAAAGACCGGTCCTTTCAACGGTCATCTCCATAATACTTTTATTATTGGGAGCCCTGTCTCTCTTTAATTTACCGATAGCCCTCTTTCCGGATATTGCACCGCCAAGTGTACAGGTAACGGCTTTCTATCCCGGAGCTAATGCTGAGGTAGTGGCACGTTCTGTAGCGACCCCCATTGAGGAAGCGGTGAACGGAGTTGAGAACATGACTTATATGACCTCCAACTCCAGTAATGACGGTACCATGACCCTGAGTGTTTACTTCAAACAGGGCGCTGATGCTGATAATGCTGCAGTAAACGTACAGAACCGTGTATCGAAAGCAATGAGCCAGCTACCTCAGGAGGTGGTACAGGCCGGGATTTCGACACAGAAAGTTCAGAACAGTATGATCATGTTCATGGGACTGACCAGTGAAGATGAAAAACAATATGATGAATTATTTCTTCAAAATTATCTGAAGATCAACGTTATTCCACAGATACAGCGTATTCCGGGAGTGGCTCAGGCTCAGGTATTCGGAACAAGGGATTATTCCATGAGAATCTGGCTGAAGCCGGACCGTCTGGCTGCTAATAATCTTTCTCCCCAGGAAGTTCTGGGAGCGATTAAAGACCACAACCTTGAAGCCGCTCCGGGCCGTCTGGGACAGGGAAGCAAGGAAACGTACGAGTATATCCTTAAATACAAAGGAAAACTGAATAAGAATGAGGATTATGAAAACATCGCTATCAAAGCAAACAGTGACGGTTCTTTCCTACGATTAAAAGATGTGGCAAGAGTAGAGTTCGGATCTTATACTTATACGGCAACGAACAGAGTAGACGGAAAGCCGGTTGCCGGATTTGCGATCTTACAGACCGCAGGTTCCAATGCCAATGAAATCCTGACTGAAATTGAAAAGCAGGTAAAAGTAATGGAAACGACTCTGCCAAAAGGAGTAAAACCAATTATCATGTACAATTCCAAAGACTTTTTGGATGCTTCTATCCATCAGGTTGTGGAAACATTAGTCATTGCCTTCATCCTGGTATTTATTGTCGTATATATTTTCCTTCAGGATTTCAGATCTACATTAATTCCGGCTATTGCAGTCCCCGTTGCCATTATCGGTACATTCTTCTTCCTTCAGCTGTTTGGTTTCAGCATCAATATGCTTACCCTGTTTGCATTGGTTCTGGCCATCGGAATTGTAGTGGATGATGCCATCGTAGTGGTAGAAGCCGTCCATTCCAAAATGGAGCAGACAGGAATGCCGGTAGAGCATGCTACCATGAATTCAATGAGTGAAATCTCAGGAGCGATTATTTCCATTACACTGGTAATGTGTGCGGTGTTTATTCCGGTTGGCTTCATGCAGGGACCTGCAGGGGTTTTCTACAGACAGTTTGCTTTCACATTAGCAATTGCGATTTTAATCTCGGCAGTAAATGCATTGACATTGAGCCCGGCATTATGTGCGATGTTCTTAAATGATCCTCAGGGAGAGCACGGTGAACACGGTCATAAACAAGGTTTTGGAGCAAGATTTTTCAACGCCTTCAATGCGAGTTTCAATAGCATGACCCGTAAATATATTTACAGTCTTAAGTTTTTAATTAAGAATAAATGGGTTGCGATAGGAGGTCTTGTTGTCATTACAGCAGCAAGTGTATTTTTAATCAAAAAAGCACCGTCAGGATTTATTCCTACTGAAGATCAGGGATTTGTACTGTATGCGGTGAACACTCCTCCGGGAAGTTCACTGGAAAGAACCCACAGAGCAACAGCACAGATCGATAAGATCATCAATGGGGAAAAAGCAACCAATCATCTTTGGGTAGCAGATGGAATGAACTTTATCAGTAACGCAAATGCTTCTCCGTATTCTGCCGGCTTTATCAAGCTTAAAGATTATGACAAGCGTGGTGAGATGAAAGATCCGGACCAGATTGCAGCGACATTAACAGGAAAGGTAAGCCAGGTGAAAGATGCCAATGCATTCTTCTTCAACTTCCCTACTGTTCAGGGATTCGGTAACGTTTCCGGCTTTGAATTCATGCTTCAGGATAAAACGAATGGTTCTTTTGAACAATTGGGAACAACGACTCAACAGTTCATCGGAGAGCTGATGAAAAGACCTGAAATTGCTTTTGCCTTTACCACTTATGCAGCAGGAAACCCTCAGTATACCATTGATGTAGACACCGATAAAGCAAACCAGCTGGGCGTTTCCGTTACAGAACTGATGCAGACCATGCAGATTTATTTCGGAAGTAGCTTCGTCTCGGATTTCAACAGGTTTGGAAAATATTACAGAGTAATGGCTCAGGCCGATATTCCTTACCGTACCGATGTCAATTCACTGGAAGGAATTTATGTAAAAAATAAATCAGGAGAAATGGTTCCTGCAAAAACTCTGGTGATGTTAAAAAGATCTTTCGGACCTGAAACAGTAACCAGAAATAACCTTTTCAATGCCGTAACGATTAATGGAACACCAAAACCGGGATACAGTACCGGAGATGCCATCAAAGCTGTAGAAGAAGTAGCGCAGCAATCACTTCCAAGAGGGTACGGATATGAATGGACAGGAATTACCCGTGAAGAGATCAAAACAAGCGGTCAGACTGCATTTATCTTCTTCTTAAGTATTCTGTTTGTATATTTCCTGCTGGCAGCACAGTATGAAAGCTACATTCTTCCGTTTGCCATTATTCTTACCATTCCTACAGGAATTTTCGGAGTATTTGCCTTCACAGGATTAGCTGGAATTGATAATAACATTTACGTACAGGTCGGATTGATCATGTTAGTCGGACTACTAGCGAAAAACGCCATCTTAATTGTGGAGTTTGCCGTTCAGAGAAGAAAAGCAGGAAAAACATTGATAGAATCTGCGCTTCAGGCATCCAGATTACGTTTAAGACCTATCCTAATGACCTCTTTTGCCTTCATCGTGGGCATGCTTCCACTGGTGTGGACACAGGGAGCCTCTTCAAAAGGAAATCACTCTATCGGATACAGTACCGTAGGAGGAATGCTTACAGGAGTAGTGTTCGGGATTTTTATTATTCCGGTAATGTATGTGATCTTCCAATATCTGCATGAAAAAATGCCAAGCAGAAAAAAGAAAAGACTTCTGAAAAAACAACAGGAAGAACTTTTAGCGGCTACTCATTAATAAAAAAATGAACGACAAAACTTTGAGAAAATTTTAAGATCACAAAAGATTAATTTAAACCATTACGGTTTTATTAAGCAGTTAAGAATAGTAAGATGACCTTCATTTTTGAGTATGATGCTTATTAAAATCTATTTAATTTTCTTAAAACAAACTTATTCTCTTACCTGTTCTTAATGGTTCAAAAAAGCAAAATATTTTCTCCTACTAAAGACAATTTTGCATATACAGAAACCTCTCAAAGTTTTGTATTCAATTAAAAGTTTAAAAAATATGAAAAGAGTAAAAAATATTATTTTAACATTTGCACTGGCTATAGGCTCTGTTTCGTGCGTGTCAAAACTGGCCTACACGGAACCGGACCTTCCGCTTCCCGAAAAGTTTCAGTACACCGCAACGGCCGATACAGCCAGCATAGCCAACCTGGAATGGAAACAGTTCTTCAGCGATCCTATTTTACAGGGACTGATTGAAAAAGGAATTAAAAATAATTATGACTTGCAGATTGCATTAAAACAGGTCGCTTCTTCGCAGGAAAAACTGAAACAGGCAAAATATATGCAATATCCGGATGTTGGTTTCGGGGTAACCGGACAGATCTCAAAACCTTCAAAAAACAGCATGAACGGGCAAAGCTTAAATTTATTTTTAGGACAAAGCCATGTGGAAGATTATAATGCAGCCTTCAATCTTTCCTGGGAAGCGGATATCTGGGGAAAAATTAAAAACCAGCAGGAAGTTTCAAGAATGCAGTATCTTCAAACCTATGAAGGTTCAAAAGCAGTTCAGACTCAGGTAGTCGCAGCGATTGCACAAGGATATTATAACCTGTTGATGCTTGACAAACAGCTGGCTATTGCAAAGTCCAATCTTGAACTGAGCAGCAATACCCTGTTAATTACCCAAAAAATGTGGGAAAGTGGTGATAATACATCTTTAGGTGTACAACAGGCAGCTGCTCAGAAACAAGCTACGGAACTTCTGATTACTCAGTTGGAACAAAATATTGCCATTCAGGAAAACGCTTTAAGCATTCTGGTAGGTGAAATCCCTAATAAGGTAAACAGAACGATTGAAATGTCTGACACTTCCCTACCTCAGAATATTATTGCAGGGCTGCCGGCAGCTATGGTAAGCCGCAGACCGGATGTACGCCAGCAGGAGTTGGTTCTGTTGGAATCCAATGCCATGGTGGGAATTGCACAGGCCAATATGTATCCGGCTTTGAAGATCACCGCCAACGGAGGGGTTAATTCATTCAAATTTGATAACTGGTTCCAGATTCCGGCATCGTTATTCGGATCGGTTTTAGGAGGAATTACCCAGCCTATTTTCCAGAAAAGACAATTGAAAACAGATCTGGAAGTGGCTAAAATTCAGAGAGAGAAAAATGTTCTGGCATTCCGTCAATCGGTATTGAATGCCGTAGGGGAAGTTTCAGATGCTTTGGTATCCAATGAAAATTTGAAAGTTCAGGAACAGAAGGCCACTGAACAGGCCACTACCCTGAAAGACGGAATTAAAAGTGCACAGCTTCTTTACAAAGGAGGTTCAGCCAATTACCTGGAAGTGATTACAGCACAGGGAAACTCCCTACAGGCAGAACTGAACCTGGCTTCCATTAAAAGACAGAGATTAAGCAGCATTGTAGATTTATACAGAGCGCTGGGCGGGGGTTGGAAGTAGTAAATTAAATTATATTTGTTGAAGTGCGGTTCTTTGCAGGACCGCATTTTTTTGGTGATAAATAGTATTGGAAACGCTCTATTTAATTTTAAAAAACCGGGTCTTTTGCAATAGCCAGCACTACAATTCAATTGAATAAACAGCTATTTGTGAAACAGCTCACTAATCCATTGAAGCAGATCTTCAAAATCCTGTTGAGAATATCCTAACTGTAAATAGTGGATATCATCCGCCTTTCTATACCAGGTAAGCTGGCGCTTCGCATACCTGCGGCTGTTCTTTTTAATTTCAGACACCGCAAAATCAAGATCCCATTCCCCATCAAAATATTTGAACAGCTCAGAATAGCCAACGGTATTCAGGGCAGTAAGGTCTTTGAATTTTTCCAGCCCCTTTACCTCATCCAACAGCCCTTTTTCCATCATGATATCCACTCTCCGGTTGATTCTGTCATACAGTTCTTCCCTTGGCGCTTCAATGCCTATCCTGATGACCTTAAAATCTCTGGAATCCTGGGAAACAGCAATCTGTTCAGAATATTTTTTACCGGTCTGCCAGATCACATCAATTGCTCTCAACAACCGTCGGTGATTGTGAATATCTACCCCATTGAAATATTCGGGATCGAGTTCTTTCAGCATTTCCTGAAGTTTCTCTATACCTTCCTGCTCCAGAATGAACTGTAGTTTTTCCTGATTTTCAGCATCTGCTTCAGGCAGATCATTCAATCCTTCAATTACTGCTTTTTCATACATCATACTTCCACCGACAAGTATGACCGTCTCGTGATCTTTAAAAAGTTCATTAAGCTTTTGCAGGGCATCTTCTTCATACTGCCCGATAGAATAGTATTCTTCTACGGAAAGGTTTCCGATAAAATGATGAGGTGCTGCGCTCAGTTCTTCCTCAGAAGGCGCTGCAGTCCCTATTTTCATTTCCTTAAAAAACTGCCGGGAATCACAGGAAACGATCTCTGTATTGAAATGCTGAGCCAAATCAATTGCCAATCTTGTTTTACCAATTCCGGTGGGTCCTACTACAGAAATCAAATTTTTCTTTTTCACAGTGCTAATTTACGAAAATGAGTTTATTTAATTTGCTGGAAGATGGAAGCTAAAATTAGATATAATTTATATTTATAACAATCTTCCCACTTCCTGCCTCCATCTTCCAGCCATTCAACATTAGCCAAACTATAGACTTAAATGTTTATCTTTGTAGAACAATAAAAAACTATGATTTTATCAATGACTGGCTTCGGTAGAGCCGAAGATGTTTTTGAAGGAAAAAAATAACAATAGATATTAAATCATTGAACAGCAAAAGCTTTGATTTAAATATTAAAATTCCTTTGCGTTATAAAGAAAAAGAATTTGAGATCAGAAAAATTCTTAATGATAGAATTATCCGTGGAAAAGTAGACTGCTATGTCAATTTGGAGAATCTGGAGGAGTCCAATGATGTAAAAATAAACAAGAATCTTATTGATTCATACATCAATGAACTTAAAACCATTGCATCAGACGGCCCTGATTTTGAATATCTTAAAATGGCAGTAAGGCTTCCGGATGCCATTACGTCCAGACCTGATGAGCTTACAGAAGGTGAATGGGAGGCATTGGCAAAGATCGTTAATGCTGCGATTGACCGATTTGAAGAATTCAGAAAAACAGAGGGTAACATTTTACACGAAGAATTAAAAAGAAACGTTCAGAATATTGACAAATATCTTGGAGAAGTCATTCCTTTTGAGGAAGAAAGAATCGTCAGTGTAAAAGAACGTTATCAGAAATCCCTTAAAGAATTTGAGAATGTAGATGAAACGCGCTTCTATCAGGAAATGGCTTACTTCACCGAAAAGCTTGATATTTCAGAGGAAAAGGTAAGACTTGCCCAACATTTGAAATATTATAAGGAAGTAATGGATAATGAATCTTTCAATGGAAAAAAACTGGGCTTTATCTCTCAGGAAATCGGAAGAGAGATCAATACATTAGGTTCAAAAGCCAATCATGCCGAAATCCAGAAACTGGTAGTGATGATGAAAGATGACCTGGAAAAAATTAAAGAGCAAACGTTAAACGTATTATAGACAATAGACCGATAGACATGAGATAAGAGATGTAAGCCTCATGTCTCCAATCTAAAAATCTCTACAATCTAAATGGATAAAGTAATTATATTTTCAGCACCATCAGGGAGCGGAAAAACTACATTAGTAAAGCATTCACTGGACACATTCCCTGAGCTGGAATTTTCAATTTCCTGTACCACGAGACAACCGAGAGGCAGTGAAGTACACGCCGTGGATTATCATTTTTTAACCCCGGATGAATTCAGACAGAAAATTTCTGAAGATGCTTTTGTAGAATATGAGGAAGTATATACTGATAAATATTACGGTACTTTAAAATCTGAGGTAGAAAAAATCTGGAATCAGGGAAAAGTTGTTATTTTTGATGTAGATGTAAAAGGAGGCATTTCTTTAAAAAAATATTTTAGAGAAAAAGCGTTGTCTATTTTTATAGAACCGCCTTCCATTGAAGAACTGGAACGAAGATTGATCTCCAGAAATACAGATGATGCAGAAACCATAAAAACCCGTGTAGCAAAGGCAGAAGAAGAAATGACCTACGCCAGCGAGTTTGACAAGATCGTCATCAATACAGATCTTGATGTAGCTAAAAAAGAAATAGAAAGTTTAATAAAAAGTTTTATCAGCAACTAATAGATGGAAGATATAAGCCGGTAGATGGAGTAATAAGAATACTCTCAAAATCTGACTTCTAAATTCCAACCTCTACCTTCTGATAATAAAAAAATTGAGGTTGATATGAGTACCGAAACATTAGAAAAAGCTAAATCTGCAATTCCTGTAAAAGGATTTCTGGACATAAAAGATATAGCCATTCCTCAGGGAGAAGAATTGGTAAAAGCCATTCTTAAGCTTAAAGAAGAAAAAAATGCTGTAATCCTTGCGCATTATTACCAGCCGGGAGAAATTCAGGATATTGCTGATTTCCTTGGAGACTCTCTGCAGCTGGCAAGACAGGCTAAAGAAACAAATGCCGACATGATCGTATTCTGCGGAGTACATTTCATGGCGGAAGCTGCGAAAATTTTAAATCCAACTAAAAAAGTAGTTCTTCCTGATACGATGGCAGGATGCTCTCTGGCAGACGGCTGCTCCGGAGAAGGACTGAGAAAAATGCGTGAACAGCACCCAAATGCTTTAATTGCCACTTATATCAACTGTAATGCTGAAACAAAAGCAGAAAGTGATATCATTGTAACCAGCTCCAATGCCGAAATGGTCATTGAAGCTCTTCCGAAAGACAGACCTATTATTTTCGCACCGGATAAAAACCTGGGAAGATATTTGTCTAAAAAAACCGGCCGTGACATGATCCTTTGGGACGGAAGCTGTGTGGTACACGAAGCCTTCTCAATGGAAAGGATTGCAAAGCAGCTGGCAGAAAATCCAGATGCCAAACTAATTGCACACCCTGAAAGTGAAGAAGCTGTTTTGAAACTGGCTCACTTCATCGGTTCTACTTCTGCCCTGTTGAATTATGTAGAGAAAGATGACTGTCAGAAGTTCATCATTGCCACAGAAGAAGGAATTCTTCACGAAATGAGAAAGCGTGCCCCTCACAAGGAACTGATCCCGGCATTGGTTTTTGATGAAAGCTGCAACTGTTCAGAATGTTTCTACATGAAACGGAATACAATGGAAAAATTGTATCTGTGTATGAAATATGAGCTTCCGGAAATTCTTATTGATGAAGAATTAAGATTGAGAGCATTAAAGCCGATCGAGGCAATGCTTGATCTTTCAAAAAGTATAAAATAATCAAAAGCACTGTTTCACAGTGCTTTTTTAATGTATATCTATAAAAGACTATTATTTTTAGACTTCAAAGCAATATATGCTTACCCTTACACAGTTTCTGGCCCTGCAGTAGTCTGGCAGAGCAAAATAGTTCTCACAGGTTGCATTATATTCTGGTCCCGGACCATATCTGTTTTCGGTAGGGCATCCTGCACAAAGAGATGAATCGGCTCCCAAAACATTTTTTAATTTATTTCTTGATAACTTTTTCATATTATTGGATTAAGTTTAGTATAAACATAGAATACTCGTTTACAGCATAGGATCATAGCAGGTTCCTCCCGGCTGCCTCCAGCATCCCCATCTGCCTCCTCCCCGGAAACATACATAAGCAGCGCCACCGCATGCTTCAATTTGAATATCAGTAAAACCACCACTGATATTTTTCTTTTCTTCTCTTGAAAGTTTTTTAATTGTTTTCATATTGTTTTAATTTGATATTGATTTACAGTAATAAAACACTTTTGTAGAATGTGTGCTTTTTGCTATTTAAAACTGAACCTCTCGAAACATTTTATACTTACCATGACTCTCCCTTTACAGCATTCCGGTAAAGCATGATAATCTTCATATGATCCCGGCAGGCCTGGTCCGTAAGGGCCGGGAGGACAATTCTCATGACAAGAATCCACTCCGCCATCAATGGACTTCAGATGTTGCCGGTCTAATTTTTTTGATTTTCTCATATTAATTTTATTCTGGTTAAGATACTAAATATAAGAATTTCAACATATTAAATCAAATTTAAAACAAAATATTTCTCATTTAAAGGAATTACAATTTGTTATTAAAAAAAATTTGCCGTTCCAAAATAATTTGTACATTTGTCTCAGTCAATGAATTTTTTAAGAAACATATCTGATATTTCTGCCCTGGGATCATCTATTTCAGGCTTATCTTCTGTTTCTACTTTTACAACTACAACAACTACCCCATAACGGGGTAAACTTTCACATATTATTTCCGGTACCCTGTACTCTTTGTTCTAAAGAGTCAACATTTCGTTTTTATCCAACCTCAAATCAATAACTGATGAAAGTTTTAAAATTTGGCGGAACATCCGTCGCCAACTCTCAGAATATCTTACGGGTAGAGAATATTATAAAAAAAGAATCTTTACAACACCGTATCGTTGTGGTAGTATCTGCTCTCCACAGCGTGACAGACCATCTGATCAAAGCAGCAGAATACGCTTCCCGCAAAGATGAAAGCTATCTGGATCTTATCAAAAAACTTGAAGAAAAACACTTACATCTTGTCAAGGAACTCATCCCGGTTCTCGAACAAAGCTCATGGCTGAGTTTTGTTAAAAAACATTTTAATGATATAGAAGATCTTTACAATGGTATTTTTGTTTTGGGCGAATTTACAGACAGGATCAAAGATAAAATCGCCTCCTACGGAGAATTCCTGTCTTCACATATTATTGCTGCAAGGCTTCAGCACGAAGGATTAGACTGCCTTTGGATGAATTCCGGCGGCCTCATCAGAACAGACAGCCATTTTACCAACGCTAAAGTAAATTTTGACATTACTGACAATAACCTGAAAGATTATCTTCATAAAAATAAAAACCAGATCATAATCTGTCCCGGCTTCATTGCACACGACGAAAAAAACAATACAACAACACTGGGACGGGGAGGTTCAGATTATACAGCTTCCCTTATTGCCGCAGCAATAGGTGCTGATGAACTCCAAATATGGACTGATGTAAGTGGAATGATGACGGCAGATCCACGCCTGGCTGCCCACGCAAAACCTATTTCAGAAATTTCTTATCATGAAGCCATGGAGCTCTCCCACTTTGGTGCTAAGGTATTGTATCCCCCATCCATCCAGCCGGTAATGGCCAAAAACATTGATCTTACCATCAAAAATACTTTTGATCCTGATGTACCGGGAACATTGGTCTCTCACAATATCAAAGCGTCAGAGAACGATGAAAAAAAGATTGCAGTGGGAATTTCAAACATGAGCAATATCGCTCTTCTTACTTTAGAAGGAAGCGGAATGGTAGGCATTCCCGGAATTTCAGCAAAGTTATTCCAGTGTCTCAGCCATGAAAAAATAAATATTATTCTTATTACCCAGGGGTCTTCGGAACATTCTATTACCATGGCAATTAATGAAAAAGATACGCTTCATGCTGAACATGCGATCAATTCGTCATTTGCAGATGATATTGATCTGAAAAGGGTTGCCCCGGTAAAAATAGAAACCGGGCTTTCCATCATTGCTCTGATCGGGGAAAATATGAAAAGCAGAAGCGGGGTAAGTGCTAAAATGTTCGGATGTCTTGGAAATAACGGGATCAATATACGCGCTATCGCACAAGGATCTTCAGAAAGGAATATCAGCATTGTTATTTCAGAAAAGGACACTAAAAAAACGGTCAATATCCTTCATGAGGAATTCTTTGAATCTGAAATAAAACAGATCCACCTCTATATCTGCGGCACCGGAAATGTAGGTTCCAGGCTGATACAGCAGATTTATGATCAGAATAAATACTTAAAGGAAAACTTCCTGATCAATTTAAGAATTGCAGGAGTATCCAATAGCCGTTATATGATATTTTCGGACCAGGGAATCAGCAGGGAAGAGTATATAAACTCAAATTTACAAGGCGAAAAAGCTTCTCCTCAAAAATTTGCAGATGAGATCATATCCCGTAATTTACGAAACTCCGTTTTTGTAGATGTTACAGCCAGTCCGGAAGTCCCTGAAACCTATGAAAGTCTGTTAAAAAGAAGTATCAGTATTGTAGCCTGCAATAAAATAGCAGCCTCATCGGATTTTGAAATCTACAAAACCTTAAAAAATACCGCAAGGAATCACAGCTGTAATTTCTACTTCGAAACCAATGTGGGGGCTGGGCTTCCGGTTATAGGAACCATCAGTGACCTGATCAAAAGCGGAGATCGGATAACTTCCATTCAGGCCGTCCTCAGTGGAACCCTGAATTTTGTTTTCAATAATTATGATGGAAGCAGATCCTTCTCAGAGATTGTTGCCCAGGCCCAAAAAGAAGGCTATACCGAACCGGATCCGCGATTGGACCTCTCAGGAACTGATGTTGCCCGTAAAATTTTGATCCTGGCCCGTGAAGCCGGATACCCGATTCAGTTTGAAAATATTAAAAATACAGGTTTCTTACCCGAAGCTTGTATGCAGGGAAGTGTAGAGGATTTCTATGACAAGCTTACTGAATATGAAGATCATTTTAAAAACCTGTTGGATGAAGCCCAAAAAGACGGTAAAATTTTAAAATATACCGCTGAATTTAAAGATGGTAAAGCCAGGGTAGGTTTACAGCATGTTGCCCCGGACAGTGACCTGTTCCATCTGTATGGAAAAGATAATATTGTCATTTTTAAAACTTTAAGATATTCTGAACAACCCTTGGTGGTAAAAGGGGCCGGCGCTGGGGCCGAAGTAACGGCAAGCGGTGTTTTTGCAGATATCATGCGTTCAATTTAAAACAGAAATTATGAAAAAAATAAAATTAAGAATACCGGCAACCGTGGCCAACCTGGTCTGTGGATTTGACATTTTAGGAATGGCGGTACATGAACCTTATGATGAAATGGAATTCAGATTATCGGATTCTCCTGAAATTATTATCAAACATGAAGATCATTTCGGACTTCCGGAAGAGCCATCCCAAAATGTGGCAGGTATTGTACTGCTGAAGATCCGGGAGCACTTTAAATTAAGCCATGGTTTTGAAGTGATTATCCGTAAGCATATCAAACCGGGCAGCGGGCTCGGCTCCAGTGCGGCAAGTGCCGCCGGAGCCGCCTTTGGGGCCAATGCCTTATTAGGGAATATTCTGTCAAAAAATGAAATGATTCATTTTGCGATGTTTGGAGAAGAACTTGCTTCCGGTGTACGTCATGCAGACAATATTGCGCCCTGTATCTATGGCGGTATTACTTTGGTAAAATCACCGAACCCCATTGATATCATTCCGCTGAATACTCCTGATTTATACGTCACAGCCGTACATCCGCAGGTCGAAGTGAAAACCTCAGATTCCAGGCAGATCTTAAAGAAAAGCATCAGTCTTAAAAGTGCTGTTGAACAATGGGGAAATATTGCCGGATTGATCGCCGGAATTCAAAAAAATGATTCTGCACTGATCGGCAGAAGCCTCAACGATGGTATTATAGAACCTGTGAGAAGCATTCTAATCCCAAAATTCGATGAGATCAAAATGAAAAGTATAGAAGCCGGCGCATTGGGAGGAGGGATCTCAGGATCCGGCCCCTCTATTTTTATGCTGGCGGAAACGAAAGAAACAGCAGAGAAAATTGCAGAGCTGATGAAATCCACTTATCGTGAAACAGAGATCGAAAGTTTTGTGTATGTATCCAAAATAAATCCGGCAGGCATCCGAATAGTGGAATAAACTCAATAAAAAAATACTAGAAATAAAGCAGATGAAATATTATAATGTAAAAAACAGTCTGGAAAAAGTTGATTTCAGGACGGCAACCATAAAAGGACAGGGAAAAGAGAAAGGATTGTTTTTTCCCGAAAGTATTCCTCAGTTTGAACAGGAGTTTATTCAACATCTTAATCACTATACGGATGAAGAAATTGCGTTCAGATGTATGAAAGATTTCGCAGGAGAAGAAATTCCATCCGAAATATTGTGGGAGATTGTTTCAGAAACCGTCAGTTTTGAAATTCCTTTGAAAAAAATTAATGGTAATATATCTATTCTCGAGCTATTTCATGGGCCTACTCTGGCATTTAAAGATATTGGAGCCAGATTCATGAGCCGCTGCCTTTCTTATTTCCTGAAAGATCAAGATAGGAAAGTCACCGTTCTTGTTGCCACTTCCGGTGATACAGGAGGTGCTGTTGCGCATGGATTTTATAAGCTTCCGGAAATTAATGTGGTTATTCTTTATCCCAAGAACAGGGTAAGCCCGGTTCAGGAGAAACAGCTCACGGCATTAGATGAAAATATCTATGCATTGGAGGTGGATGGAAGTTTTGATGACTGCCAACACCTTGTTAAAATGGCATTTTCTGATAAAGAAATCAATACCCGTCAATTTTTAACCTCAGCCAATTCTATTAATGTGGCAAGATGGCTCCCTCAGCAGATCTATTATCTTTTAGCCTTAAAACAGTGGCAGCAATATGAAAAAGAAGCCCCTGTCATCTGTGTTCCCAGCGGTAATTTCGGAAATATCTGCGCCGGCTTGTTGGCTCATTTCCGGGGACTTCCAGCAGAACACTTTATTGCGGCATGCAATGAAAATGATCCCGTTCCTGAGTATCTAAGAACTCAAAACTATATACCGCAAAAAGCAGTTTCTACTCTTTCCAATGCTATGGATGTAGGAGATCCCAGTAATTTTGTGAGAATTGCAGAACTTTTCGGAAACCAGTTTGATGCATTAAAAAATAAAATCTCCGGATATTCAATAGATGACTCAAAAACGTTAGAGACTATTGCTGAAGTGTATAAAGAATATGACTACATCCTGGATCCTCACAGTGCTGTAGCATTTGCTTCACTGGAACAGTATCTCACAGAGAATCCGGATAAAAAAGGATTTATCCTGGGAACAGCACATCCCGTTAAATTTCCTGATGCTGTGGAAAAAGCAATTCATAGAAAAATTAAAATTCCTGAAACCCTGAACAGCCTGATGAAAAGGGAGAAAAAAACTGTAGAAATAAGTTCTGATTTTGAAGAATTAAAACGATTTTTGCTTCATAAAATTTGAAACAATGAGCAAAATATATCTTGAAGACGTAAAAATATATGCCTACCACGGTGTACTGCCTGAAGAGAATATTATCGGAACCTATTATATCTTGAATCTGGAGCTTCACACGGATCTGTGGAAAGCTTCAGAATCAGATGACCTGAATGACACCATCAGTTATGCAGATGTCAATGAGATCATTCATACCGAAATGAAGATAAAATCAAAACTTCTAGAACATGTGGCAGGAAGAATGATTTCAAAAATCCATAACAGGTTTCCGCAAATTGACTATATCAGACTTAAAATCACCAAAACAGCTCCTCCCATGCAGGGTGAAATGAAGGGTGCCGGCATTGAACTGGAAAAAAGCTTTAAACCGGAAAATTAAAATCCTTATTTTCGCTTCATTAAAAACATACACAATTGAAATTCATTAAAATATTATTTTTAGCAGCATTCATCAATGTTTTCGGTCAGGCCGGTGTTGATAACCAGCTTGCCAGTTATAATTTTCCAAAGATCAAATCCAGCATTACAATGCCGGTCACGATTCCGCTTTCCGAGCTCAGCAATATGATCAATGCCTCGGTAAAAGATCTGATCTACCAGGATGACTCATATACGGATAACAACAATGACCAGTTTAAAGTAAAAGTCTGGAAAACAAGACCTATCCGTCTCGTAGGAGGTACGAGCCAGAACCTGCTGATTGAAGTCCCTTTAAAAATATGGGCAGAGAAAGGGATTGGCACCTTAGGAGTATATACCTATCAGAATACCACTTTTGAAACGGTAATGTCTTTCAATACGACAGTCAGTTTAAAAAACAACTGGACTATTACCACCAATACCCAACCCAATGGTTTCCGGTGGGTAACTAAGCCTGTCCTGGATTATGGAAGAATCCAGATCCCAATCACTCCTCTTGTTGAAAAAAGCATGAAAGAACAGCAGGAGAAATTCTGTAAAACCATTGATCAGCAGATGTCTACCCAGCTGAATTTTCAACAATATGCTGTTATGGCCTGGAATACTTTTCTGCAGCCCTTCAACATCTCGGAAGAATATAATACCTGGTTGAAAATAAGCCCAATCGGCGTCAATATTACCCCATTAAAGTTCTACGGAAACCAGATCAATGCAACCCTGGGATTGGATATCTATTCTGAAACTTTTACCGGAAGTAAGCCTGTAGCTTCCCAGCCTGTCACTGCCGCTACCAATTTTAATTTTTCACCTGCTGTCGGTGATCAGTTCCTTTTACAGACTACTGCCAATATCCCTTTTACCGAAGCCAGCAGCATGGCCAGGAAAACTTTTTTAAACAAAGAATTCGATATCCGGGATTCTAAAGTGAAGGTAACCGACATCAGAGTGTATGGCGTTGACAACAGGATTGTACTTGAAGCTCAAACTGACGGTTATATAAAAGGAACTTCCATTATTTCAGGAATTCCTGTTTATGATGAAGTGAAAAGAAAAATTGTATTATCTGACACCAAATTCAAACTGAAAACAACCAATATCCTGCAGAAAACTGCTTCTATCCTGTTTCAGGGAAAAATTATAAAGATGATCGAAGAAGAATATGGAATCCCCACTCAGGAACTGGAAGACCTCTCCAAAAAGAGTATTGAAGCTGCTTTTAACAAAGAATATTATAAAGGGTTAAAGATGAACGGAAAAGTATTTAACCTTAAACCAAGTAAAATCCTCCTCAACAGTACGGGTATTACCGCCGTAATTGATACCAACGCAGCATTAAAACTGTTGGTCAACGGATTTTAAAAACGAAAACTAATAACTTATCATGAGAAAAATTTTAACCATTGTTGAATATAATAAAGCTTCACTGGGAATCAGGTTCGTTAACAACCTTCTTGACCTTATCGTTTTAATTGTCATCAACGTCATCATTTCCAATATTTCCAATATTCTTTATGAAATAACCTCTGTTGATTTTTTTTACTTTTATAGTAACGGAGGAATTTTTTGGGAACTCTTCATTGGAAACTTCAACTGCTTTCTTTACTATTTTTTAATGGAAAACTATTTAGACGGAAGAACAGTAGGAAAATATATTACAGGAACAAAAGCGATAAGCACAGATGGTACAAAACCAACAACCCAACAAATTGTATACAGAAATCTGGCCCGGCTTATTCCCTTCGATGGCCTGTCTTTTTTCGGAGTGAACGGATGGCATGACAGCTGGAGCGATACAAGAGTAATTGACCTCAAAAAATATCATGCTGAAATTCAGGCAAAAAGCGAAATTGACCGTCTCGGACAGAAAGAAATCGCATAAAAACTTTTGTTCATAAAGAAATTTTACTATATTTGCACACCTCAAAAATGGTAAAAATGGTACTTTGGCCGAGCGGCTAGGCAGTGGTCTGCAACACCATCTACAGCGGTTCGAATCCGCTAGGTACCTCACTTAAAAACCTCTAAATTTTATTTAGAGGTTTTTTTATTATTAATTTCCAATTGGCAACAAAAATAGAAATCTATAAAGCTGTTATAAAAGCAAAAAGTCCAAAAAATATCCCTGGAGAATTAGCCACTACAATAGGCCAGTCTTTTCCGGGTTTCTTAAGAAATCCGTAAGTCACCCAAAGGCTACAATTGATAGCCGCAACGAGTGGCTGCAGCCAGTCGCCTTTATCTCCATTTAGATTATGGGTTATTTGGGGAATATACGAAAAGTACATTGCCATTGCAGTAACAGTGGCCACCCAACCTAATACTTGCATCAACTTTTCATTCATCATATTGAATTTAATAACCGGTTTTACATGTCATTGAAATTATTATGCCAATGAAATTGAAATTTCACCCATTATACTTATTCTGTATTCTCCGGATTGCTATCGTTGGAATAGTTTTTATGCTTAAGAAAATAAAAAGACCTTCCCAATTCCCGGGAGGTGAAAAACTATCCAGATCACTGAATAAAAACTTATATCAAATCTATTAAACAATATTCCGGTTGTTTATGAGTATAGTCATCGTAAAAACCATCTCAATTCAGAAGAAAAATTCTTTAATTCATATCAATACTTCCTGTCCGTCTACACAGGATCGGGAAATTCAGTCAGGCAAAATATCTTTATAGAATACAAGCTAAAGGAACAGCAGAACAGGAAAATCTCCTGCAATTGGTCAATAAATGAGAAGGAATTATAAACTGGTAAAAAAAATAATGGGAATTCGGAAATCCAACTCAGCATTGAATAAAATTTATTTTCCAAATAAACACTCCTCCTTTCGTTGAGAATTGGATTAATTCATAAGAAATCAGCCTTAACTAAAAGCTATTTACCATTAAATGACAAACAACATGATATTAAAAAAAATCCTCGGAAATTCCGAGGATAAAAACTAATAACCATGAAAACTCAAATTAAACATGAGTTGCGTATGTATATTGAAAAATCGTGCCAGAATTGTAATTTCGAAAAAAATATTTTCATATTATTTTTCAAGGAATAAATAATTCATTTTATCATTTTTACTTCATTTTATTCATTTTTATAAAAACACAATAATATTAATTACATTCATTCCAAATAAAAACATCCTAAAAACAATATTAATAAAAATTAATCAACGCTGGTGTAAAGAAAATGAAGTTAAAAAATTTAAGAATAAAAACATACAATTCATAATCATCTCAATAAAATAAAAATACAAAGTCCAAAAATTATAATAAATTATTCTATCATCACTCCAAAACAATATAAATAAATACACAATAAAAAAATTAGAAAAATTTAGAAAGAAGACTTTGTATAAAAAGCCTCCAAAAAATGGAGGCTTCAAAAAAACACAAATGATGAAAAAAAAATTTTATATCAGAAATTAAATTAATCGTTTAATCCTACTCCAAAATTAAAATGCTACTTATTTTTATTTTATGAGCAGAATCATAATATTATTTTTTAATAATATTATTTTAATTCCGCATCAGGACATAATAAATATGGATTTGGATATAGAGAACGATTATTTACATCATTTCTGATTCTACCATATTCCAACAGAGCTGATATGATCAATAAAGCCATAAAACAGCTTCCCTCACTGGTATTTATGCTTTTACCGCCCAGATCTATTTAAAATATAATTCACTCTTAATAGTTTGATAAAATAAGAAAAAAATACCAACTTTATCATGATAAAGGTTATATTTTTCATATGTATTATTTTATAATTTTACACATAACTAATTCAAAAAAAGTGATAAAATTTTCTATACTTATAGCCAACTATAACAATGGAAAGTACTTTAGGGACTGCTACAACTCATTAATCAGTCAAACCTATGAGAATTGGGAGGTCATTATTGTTGATGATGCTTCTACGGATAATTCGGTAGAGATTATAAAATCATTTATTGGAAAAGACCCCCGCTTCAAGCTGTACTATAATACAACAAATCAAGGTTGTGGTTTTACAAAAAGAGAATGTATGAAATATGCAGAAGGTGAAGTGTGTGCCTACCTCGACCCCGATGATGCCCTTTATCCTGAGGCCATGGAAAGAACAGTACAGGAATTTTTAAATGAGAATAGTATTGTAGCAGCTTATTCTCAAATGATGCTGTGCAGTGAAGATTTGATACCTGATAAGGTTTTTGCGGGGACTAAAAAGTTTTATAACGATCGTTATTTCTTCAACTGCCCCATCCAGTTTGCTCATTTTTTCACTTTTAAAAAAGAAATTTATTTAAAAGGTTCAGGCATTAACCCTATGCTCACAAGTGCCGTAGATCAGGATCTTTATTTAAAAATTCTGGAACATGGGGATGTAAGATATATAAAAGAACCATTATATCTATACAGGCTTCATTCCAATGGAATTTCACAGCACAGTGCCAAACCCAAAGCAAAAGAATCCTTTGCCAAAGTGATTCATGATACGATGAAAAGACGGGGAATCAAAAAAATCAATAATCAAATGGTTCCGGAAACATACACCAATTCACAGGAAATTTATGAGCTTCTGGATTACCAGACGAACAAACTTCACCGACTAATTAATAAGATAAAAGTTACTTTAAATCTATAAATAATAAAACTTCTCATTCATGAGGCGTTTTTTAAGTATGGGAACTATATGAATGGAATCAATGTTTCTGAAATGCCCAACCAATACTGGTTTTATTTGCTAAAAAGACCGGAAGTCATTCTGAGTGATCTTTTTATTTTATGAATTTTGCTGTAACCCATATAAAATCAAAAATACCTCTATTTCTTTTTAGTTTATAAGCAGGATCATACCCCTTCTATGCTATGCCGATATAGAAAAGGCCTCCTAATGGAGGCCTAAAAAAACACAAATGATGAAAAAAATCTATTTAGAAAAATCCAAACAGAATATCTTATACTGCTTACTTATACCTTCTTATTTAGATTTCCATTCAATAAGAGAAATGGTAACAAATTCCGGAATCCGAATATGATTGATTTTTATAAGTGTTCAATAACATTCCCAATAAAAAACATGGATAAAGCAAACAATGAGCTTTAGAATAATTAAAAAATCCCCTTTCGAGGATTTGTAAATTTAATTAAATATTTTGTTTTCTGCAATATTATTCCTCCCAAGTTATCGGAATATATACTGTAATGTATCCATCGGCATCTACCTGAGTATCAGATACTGTAAGAACTACCGATCCATAACCTGTCCAGCCTCCTTGTCCCTGCATCGCAGAAAAGGTATAGGTTCCGGCAGGAATTCCTTCATAATATTGCGGCAAAGCCTGAAACCCACCGCTATAATAAGTATCATATACTTCTCCTGTAGCCATATTCTCTGCAAGAAAACTGCCTACATCATGGTTTCCTGAAAGAATCTTTGTACCATTCTTTGCCAGCAGGCCATATCTCACTTTGTATGTTTGGGTTTTTGTCTCATGATTCTTTAATTCTGAACGAGCAGAAGATGATGGATTCAGAACATCCCCAGTGGAAGACCACGAAACACTTGTACTCAGCAATCCCACAAAGGCTAATGCTGTAAAAGTTGATTTTTTCATATAAAAAGTAATTTAGTATACCAAAGTTAATTATCAAAGATGAATTCAACAAAAACTATGAATGAACTAAAGTTTACGATTCGTGCTCATAAATGAAAATTCCCCGGCTGGCCGGGGAACTATAGTGAATATTGTGTACAAAATTAATTTTCAATATCTGAAAACTTTTATACCGATCACAAACATTATGCCTAAACACTTACTGCTGCTATAAAATTTAGCAAAAATGATAAGACTATGTTCTTCTATCTATCAATTTTAACTTTCTTTAACTAAAACTGGCTTCATAATTGGAAATATATATATAAAGCTAACGTCGTTTTGACTTAAGCTTATTAAAATTTGAATTATGAAAAATATAGTAATAGCAGGCTTTTTATCCATTTTTTTAATAACGGCCTGCAAGAAAGATGACAGAACAGCTGAAAAGTCTCTGGAGGAACAAAAACTTGAATTTCAGGCAAGACAGCTTGAAATAGAAAAGCAGAAACTGGCTATTGAAAAGGAAAAGCTGGTGTATGAAGCACAGAAAAAAGCAGACAGCATTTCAGAAAATAAAAAAGCAAAAGCTGCTGCTGTAAATAATTCAAAACCACAAATCATAAGAGAAACAAGAACAGTATACAGAGACCGTTCCGGTTCCAACTCAGGAGGAAGCAACGGAGGATATGCAGACAACGGAAACAGCGCTTCACAAGGTACTACTCAGAAGAAAGGAATGAGTAAAGCGGCTAAAGGAACAATTATCGGAACCGTCGGAGGGGCAGCAGCCGGTGCCATTATTGCCAAGAAAAACAGAGGTCTTGGTGCTGTAATCGGTGGTGTGGTAGGTGGTGCTACTGGATATACAATCGGTAGATCACAGGATAGAAAAGACGGAAGGGTACAACCCCGTTAATCATATTTTTTTCACAATAACAAATAAAGATTGCTTATTTTTAAGCAATCTTTTTTTATGATATTGATTCTACTTTCTACAATTTTTATGATTCCGGTCCTGATGGGTATCGGAAAAATTATGGAGATCTTTTGGGGTAGCTTACTTCAGGGGATCTCAGGAAAAATTGCAATCGGAATCTTGGGAATAAGTGTAGGATGGACTCTTATTTCTTTTTTTATCCCTTTGAATATTTACGTAGAAACCTTTACTATTGTATTAGGCCTGATTTATTTCTTTAAAGACCGGTTATTTCACGAACTGTATCAGTTTTCAGGAAAGGATATTCTTTTAATAACAGCCGTTTCTTTCCTCATTGCATGGGCCGGCTCTTATTCACCCTACCTATTGGATCACTTCGGATATTATGTACCAACCATTCAGTGGCTTACTGAATATGGATTAATAAAAGGTATTTCCAATGTAGATCTTACGCTGGGACAAATGTCTTTGTGGCATATTTTCCAGGCTGGATTTTCCAATTTTTCAGATCCTTTTCTTAGAATCAACACCCTCTTATTAATCATTTACACTCTATATATTATTGAGAAAAAAAACTGGGTTCATTTATGTTTGATCCCCATCCTGCTATTATTTTCACAGTCTCCGAGCCCAGATCTGCCGGTTATTGTTTTTTCATTAATTATTTTAAATGAAATCATAGCAGGAAATAAAAACCATGCTCTTCTTTTTGCCTTTTCAGTGTTCGTTTTCACCATAAAGCCTACGATGATTTGGCTCCCTATACTGATCTTTCTCAACGCTGTTATAATTTTTAAATCAAATTTTAAAATTCTTATTTTCGGAAGCTTGATTCTCATTTTATTCTTCATTAAAAATATCTGGACATTCGGCTATCCGGTCTTCCCCGTCTCTATAGGAGATCTCGGCCTGCCCTGGAAACCCAATTCCGAAGTTTTAAAAACATCATCCCGGTACGCCATTCAGAAAACGTATGACATGCAGTATTCTTACGAAGAAATTCAAAAATTTTCAATCTTTGACTATGTTAAAAACTGGTTTTTCTTAAAAGGGATTAAATCAAAAATCAATATCCTTTTCATTGTAAGTTTACTTGTATTGTCTTTATTCACATGGGTAAAAAAAAGAATGCTTATCACCTTAATCTGTATCTCACTGTTAATAAAAAGTATAGTGATACTAGCCTTTTCAGCTCAATACAGGTTTTTCATAGATGTATTTTTTGTGATGTTTTTTATAATATTTTATGAATATTTCGACCGAAAAAAATCAATTACCGTTTTTTCAGTCCTCAGTCTGTCTATTATTTTGCTGTTATCTTTTCCCAACCTTATACAGCGTTATCTCCCTAGTTTTAAACCGGGAAACTTTATTGCAGGGTTTGAAAAAAAACAGCTTTATAAACCATCGGTCTATCAGTATCATCATTATGATTCTTTCCGGGTCGGAAACCTAAAATTCAATGTTTCTAAAAAGTATCCGTTTAATTTTGACACCCCGCTTCCCTCTATTTCTACAGGGTATATTTTTGACGATGCCAAACAGGGAATATTCCCTCAATATTGTAACGAAAATAACATCAGAAAAGGATTTATCTGGAAAAAGCTGAATTCCAAGGAGAAAAGCGAGGCTGAAAAAGTGATCAATAGTATCAAAAACTCTTATAAACAGAACAAATAGAGAAACTTTATTATCTGGAGAAAAAAGGTAATTTTGTATCATGTTCAACACATTAGGTAATCTTCTTAGTCTAACAACATTTGGAGAAAGTCACGGAGTGGCGTATGGCGGTATTATTAATAATTTCCCGGCGGGTTTAACGGTAGATCTCGATAAAGTTCAGTATGAGCTGAACCGAAGAAAACCGGGTCAGTCTGCTATTGTTACACAAAGAAAAGAAAGTGACACGGTAAAATTTCTTTCGGGAATTTTTGACGGAAAAACGACGGGTACTCCAATAGGTTTTATCATTGAAAATGAAAATCAGAAATCAAAGGATTATGACCATATTGCAGGGGCATACCGTCCAAGTCATGCAGATTTCACATATGATCAGAAATTTGGTTTTAGGGATTATCGTGGCGGCGGAAAATCTTCAGCAAGAGAAACCATGAACTGGGTAGTTGCAGGAGCATTTGCCAAGCAGCTTCTACCTGAGCTTGAAATCAATGCTTACGTTTCATCTGTAGGAGATATTTTCTGTGAAAAGCCCTACCAGGCTTTAGACTTTTCTAAAACGGAAACCAATGATGTACGCTGTCCGGATACTGAAACTGCCGAAAGGATGATTTCAAAAATTAAAGAGATCAAAAAAGAAGGCAACACTATCGGTGGAACAATTACCTGCGTTATCAAAAACGTTCCTGTAGGAATCGGTGAACCTGTATTTTCAAAACTTCAGGCCGAGCTGGCCAAAGCTATGCTTAATATTAATGCCTGCAAAGGTTTTGAATATGGCAGTGGATTTTGCGGTGCAAAAATGACGGGAAAAGAACACAATGATGCGTTTAATACCGATTTCACTACCCAATCTAACCTTTCAGGGGGAATTCAGGGCGGAATCTCCAACGGGATGGATATTTATTTCCGTGTGGCATTCAAGCCTGTAGCTACTATTTTAAGACCTCAGGACAGTATCGATAAAGATGGAAATCCGGTTGTCGTAGAAGGAAAAGGCCGTCACGATCCATGTGTCGTTCCAAGAGCTGTCCCTGTAGTGGAAGCATTAGCTGCATTTGTCCTTGCAGATCTGTTTTTGATCAATAAAACAAGAAATATCAATAATTTTTAACATAAATATTTTTGGTAATGAAAAATTACTGGGAGAAAGGAATTTCGTTTGAAGACTATCTTCAAATCGCCAAGGAAAGATTAGAGAATCCGGCCAGCCAACAGGAAGCTGATTATAAACAATATTATGAACTGGGACTTCATAGAATGGACAGAACTATAAAAAAGTATGTTCCGGATGAAGAGCAGCTGAAAGAATTGGCCTGCAAAAATTTTGACGGCAAGATCCTGATCATCTCAGAAGCATGGTGCGGTGATGCCAGCGCAACAGTTCCTGCACTGTTCAGGTTCTTTGAAGGACATAATGAAGTCCGGGTTTTCCTGAGAGACCGTGACAAAAGCCTGATCAGCCGGTTTTTGACAAACGGAACAGAGTCTATTCCTAAAGTCATTATCCTTGATAAAGACTTTAATGTAAAAAACTCCTGGGGACCGCGTCCAAAATATGGATATGAATTGCTGATGAAATATAAGGCAGATCCTGAAGCTTATCCGAAAGACAGCTTTTACAATGACCTGCAAATCTACTATGCAAAGAACAGAGGTAAAGATGCCGTTCAGGAAATCTTAGATTTATTATAACAATAAAGTCTAACATGACCACGGACAATAAAAAATAACATATGAAAAAGAGTATTATCTATATCGTACTGATCGTCATCATTGGTATCATAGCTTTTGTGCCGGGAGTAAAGGATTTTCTTAAAAATCAGTTTTTCCCTATCGCTACGATTGAAAATGCCGTGCATGTAAGCGAAGAAGACTATGATATTGATCTTAAAGGCACCAATGCACCAAGTACCAATCTTAAAAACTTCAGAAACAAAGCTGTTTTCCTGAACTTCTGGGGAACATGGTGCCCGCCGTGCAGAAAAGAATGGCCTACTATCCAGAAATTATATGACTCCCGAAAAGGAAATGTAGATTTCATCCTTATTGCCATGAATGACAAAGAAGAGGATGTACGAAAGTTTTTGAAAGAAAATAATTACACAGTTCCTGTCTATATTGCTCAAAGTCCGATATCTGAAAAAATTCTTCCTAAAGTATTTCCCACTACTTTCCTTTTGGATAAAACAGGCAGAATCATCATTAAGGAGGATGCTTACAGGGATTGGAACACAGAGACTGTGCATCAGTTCATTGACAATATTATCAAATAGTTTTTTTAACTAAATTTTATAATTTGTTGGTACAGGATTTGTGAAATTTATAACGTTGAAAAATTATTTAAACCAAACACAAAATGAAGTATTCAAAGTTAAATCTTGCAAAAGAAGCAATCAGTCACAAAGGTTTTGTAAAAAAAATCCCTGATATATTCAGAATGGTAAAAATGTGGAGAAAAGGGCTTTACCCCATAAAATCCATTGATATTATTCTTCCTCTATTAGGTATTTTATATGTAATCTCCCCTATCGACCTTCTTCCTGAGTTTGCCATACCGGTACTGGGAGTAATGGATGACCTGGCGGTATTGTCGCTAACCATTCCTAAGTTGATCAAAGAAGTTGACAAATTTTTACTTTGGGAGGCGGAGCAAAAATACAGCGGAGCCAAAATTATTGATGCTGAAATCATAAAATAACAGTTTATTATATTCCTTAAAACCATCCTGAAGGATGGTTTTTTATTTACAAATGAACGATAAATTTTTAAGCCTTATTTCAAATCCTTAAATTTGCAATATCTAATAAAAAATAATGGAAAGTAAAAAAGAATTCTTCTTGGAGTGTTACAAACTAGGCATCATCAAATTCGGAAGGTTTACCTTAAAAAGTGGGATTGAAAGTCCTTTTTATGTAGACTTAAGACCATTGGCTTCTGATCCTAAAATTTTGAAAAACCTTGCAAATTATTTATTGGAAATGCTTCCATTGGATAATTTTGATCTCATCTGCGGAGTTCCTTATGCAGCCCTTCCTATGGCTACGGCAATGTCATTGGAAAGCTATATTCCATTAATCATTAAACGCAAAGAGGCAAAGAGCTATGGTACCAAGAAACTGATCGAAGGAATTTACCAGAAAGGGCAAAACTGTCTTTTGGTAGAAGATGTGATCACTTCCGGAAAATCTTTGGTTGAGACCATTGCAGAGGTGGAACAGGAAGACCTGAAAGTTTCAGATATCGTTGTGGTACTGGACAGGGAACAGGGCGGAAAACAGCTGTTAGAAAGTAAAGGCTACAACGTTCATACTCTTTTCAATATTTCGGAGGTATGCACAATTCTTCAGGAAACCGGAGAATTGTCTGATGAAGAAGTAAAAAGAATTCAGGATTTCCTTCAGGGCAATCATATTCAGTTTGAAGAAGAAATCAGGGTATCTTATGAAGAAAAACTGAATACTACGGAACATTCCGTTTCAAAGAAATTATTAGAAACGGCAATAGCAAAAAAGTCTAACCTTATTGCTTCCGCAGATGTTACAACAACTCAGGAACTTCTGGCACTGGCTGAAAAAGTAGGACCTCATATCATTGCTTTAAAAACTCATATTGATATCATTTCAGATTTTGATTACGAAAAAACAATTACCCCATTAAAAGAAATTGCTGCAAGACATCAGTTTTTATTGATGGAGGACAGAAAATTTGCTGATATCGGAAATACTCAGGAACTTCAGTTCACAAGCGGGGTATTTAAAATTACAGAATGGGCAGATTTTGTAACCTCACAGGTGATCGGTGGATTTGAATCATTAGACTGCTTCAAAAATGTAGGAGTAGTGGCTATCGTTGGAATGTCCTCGAAAGGTACGTTAACTACTGCCAGCTACCGTGAAGAAGCTTTGAAAATAGCATCATCGCATCCTAATGTAATTGGAGGAGTCTCGCAAAATAAAATTCCTGAAGATCTTTTATTATTTACTCCGGGAGTCAATGTAGCAGGCTCAGGTGACGGTAAGGGACAGCAGTATAATACACCTGAACACGTCTTTAAAACTTTACATACAGATTTTATTATTGTAGGAAGAGGAATCTATAAATCTGAAGATCCCGAAGCTTCTGCCATCACCTATAAAACTGAAGGCTGGAACGCTTATATTAATTCTTTGGAAAAAAAGGCAATTCAGAATTAAAATCCTGCAAAATATATACAAAATAAGTTTATATTTGGGCTTTATCACGAATATTTGAAAAAGATCACCATTTGTCTTATTTTACTTTTAGGAGTTGTACAGGTTTCTGCACAAAAAGACAGCATATCTATTGAAGCAAAACTGTCTTCGGACAGAAAAAATCTAGAGATCAGTCAGGAAATTATTTATTATAATTATTCTGACAAGGACCTTCATACGGTAAAACTTCTGAACTGGATTTCCGCCTATAATAAACGGGAAACCTCATTGGTTTATAGAAAACTGGAAGACAGAAATAACGATCTGCATTTTGCAAAATCTGATCAGCTGGGGAAACTTCTGGAACTGGATATTAAAGATTCAGAAAATCAACCTATTTCTGTCACTTCTCTTTCAGATGAGAATCTGTTTCTCCCTCTGAAAGAAGCATTAAAGCCCGGCAAATCCATTAAGCTGCAGTTACGGTACCGGATGCAGCTTCCTGATAAAAAATTTACAGGATACGGAGCATCTGCTCAGAATACTGCACTAAAATATTTCTTTATTGTTCCGGATCATTTTGATCCGGACAATATTGTCAAAAAAAGCTATAATGACATTGAAGAACCGGCCAGTTTCAATACTTTCTGGACCATCAATTTTGATATTCCTGTAAATACTTTTATAGAAGGCAGCCTGCCGCAGATCCAGACCAGTTCTTTTAAAGGTTATTCAGATTCTGACCCCGAATTTTTAATCTCTCAAAGTCAGTATCCATCGGTAAAGACCAATATTGACGGTATTGAAACCGAAATTAAATTTGGTTACAATCTGAGACCCGAAGAAAAGCAAAATCTGGAATTCTACCTGCCTCTGCATTTAAAGTTCCTTAAGGAAAAAATCGGGGTCCTTCCGAAGAATATTTTTATTTCTGATAAATTCAGGGCGAAAGAAGATTTCTTCGGAAACAATGATATCACCTTCTGGAAATTCAGATTCCAGCTCTTTACAGATGCCGAAAAAACAGACCTTGATTATTTTGGAATCATTACCAAAAAAATTCTGGACGAAAACATTATTGCTGATAAAGAGAAAGATCACTGGTTTAAAAACGGATTAAGATCCTACCTGGAAATCCAGTATCTGAAGAAATTCTATAAGGATGCGAAACTGTTAGGAACACTTCCGGAAACAAGGCTATTCGGAATCAAGCCTTTAAAATTATTCCATGCTTCCAAAGTAAAGCTTTTAGACCGGTACGGATTGGCCTATCAATATATTATGTTGCAAAACCTCGATCAGAAGATTGGTGAAGACTTTACAGCGCTGAGTAATTTCAATGATATGGCAATAAGTGGTTTTGAAACAGGAAGCCTGTTCAATTATTCCGCTGATAAAATGGGATATGAAACCTTCAATACCCTTGTAAAAGACTATATATCCCAAAATACCGGAAAAAAGATCAATCCTGAAGAATTTTTGACAAGCCTTTCTGAAAAGGACAAAACAACAGGATATCTCTCAGGTTTTTTTAAACAAAAGAACAGGGTTGACTTTAAGCTTAAGAACATTAAAAAAGAAAAAGATTCTTTACAGATAAGAATTGCAAAAAATACGGATGTTTCAATCCCTGTAAAACTCGAAACCGAAACCAGGGAAGGAGAAAAAAAAGCGTATTGGATAGACACTGAAGAGAACCAGCATATTACCAATTTATCTCTTCCCGCTTCAGATAATATCTATAAAATCACGTTAAACAGCGGCTATATATTCCCTGAATCCAATTACAGAGATAATTTTCTCTATGCCAAAGGATTGTTTTCCAATACCAAAAAAATTAAGTTTAAATTAATAAAAGATATTCCGAATCCGGAATACAATGAAATTTATGTCAGTCCAAGAGTTCGTTTCAACAATACTTATGATAAATTTCTTCTAGGAGTTAATTTAAAAAATCAATCTTTTTTTGATCAGAAATTCCTGTATTCGGTTACTCCAACGTACAGTACCGGGACAGGAAAACTGACAGGATCCGGAGCAGTCTCCTATTCTTTTCTTCCAGCTGAAAGCATTATCCGAAGTCTGACTTTTGGGGTTTCCGGCTCCTATTTCCACTATGATTACGGATTGGCTTACAGAAAAGGATCTGCATTTTCCTCCGTCAGTTTCAGAAAGGATCCCAGAAGTACGGTAAGCAGAAGCATCGGTCTTTCATACAATTATTTTGAAAGAGACCTGAGCCCTGTTATGATCGCCAATAACGACTACCAAAAATATAATCTTTGGAGTCTTGGATACGGATACAGTGACAGCCAGATGATTCATGAAAAAAGCTTGAGCCTGAGCACACAGGGAATGGAAGATTTCAATAAAATTACGGCAGAAGGTTTTTACAGATGGGAATTTGCGCCAAAACAAAAGTTGAGCCTTCGTTTATTTGCCGGGTATTTTTTGAGAAATGACACCAGAAATAACCTGTTTAATTATGGAATTTCAAGAGTTTCAAATTATGCGTTTTCCTACAATCTGTTAGGAGAAAGTGCGAGCAGCGGTATCCTTTCACAGCAGTTTGTTTTAGCTGACGGCGGCTTCAAATCATTCATTCCGGGGACTGTCAATCGGTGGATTACTTCTTTGAATGTAGACTCCAGCATATGGAAGATATTTCATGTATATGCAGATGCCGGTATTTATAAAAACCAGGACCGGCCGGCAAAATTTATCTGGGACAGTGGTATTAAAGTAAGAATTATCCCTGATTTCCTGGAAGTTTATTTTCCCGTACAGTCTTCCCTGGGATTTGAACCGGCCTTCAAGGATTATGCAAGGCGTATCAGATATACTCTTGTCCTTAATCTGGGCTCCATTATTAATGCGGCAAGAAGAGGTTGGTATTAATTTCTCTACAAATTTAAATAAGAGGCTGTCTCCAATGAGACAGCCTCTCTCCTATTAAAAAACTTAATCTTTTACAATTTTCTGAGAAACAGGAACATTATTAATGGTTCCTGTCACAATATAAGTTCCTTTGGGCAATTCTGTAATATCCAGTGCTAAGGCTGTTTTAGTTGCTGCTTTTTTTACCACTCTTCTGAATGTATCGTATACTTTGATATCGCCAATCTCTGTTCCGAAAATAATTTCGCCGTTTTTTATAAAAGGATTCTGGACAAAATCCGACTTTGCATTGCCTTCAATAGAAAAATCAATTTTATTGTCCTCACTATTGCCAGAAATTCTTTTCAGAGCTGCCGATGGTGTAGGAGAAGGAGCCGGACCATCGCCTTTAAACTGATCAGCATTCGCTCCGTACCCTACAAAATCCAGTACATTGGAAGAAACGGGTCCCGGAATTTGTACCTTATCACTTGCCAAAGCAATTTTCCCCGACACTCCTGAAATCTTTATTCCTATAGACTTATTCACAGTTCCGTCGAAATTGGTAACGGCAGTTGCAATAAAATCCGGTGCAGGCAAATTTACGGTGCCATTTCCGATCGCAGCTTCCTGAACCAGATAGCTCTGCTCAGG
This sequence comes from Chryseobacterium sp., assembly GCF_022869225.1. Taxonomy (NCBI): domain Bacteria; kingdom Pseudomonadati; phylum Bacteroidota; class Flavobacteriia; order Flavobacteriales; family Weeksellaceae; genus Chryseobacterium; species Chryseobacterium sp. The sequence goes on from NZ_JALIHL010000001.1 coordinate 1,336,169, forward strand.
ATTTAGGGTAATATCCGGTAATGTGTGATATTGTGTAAAAGCCCCCACCGCAGGTGCGTATTGTATAGTGGCCCCTGATAATGAAGCGGGAACAGTGCCTATATTTTTAAGTACAATATAATTATTTTTTAATACTGCCCCAGAGTTTTCGCTGCCTCCATAAATCTCATTAATAACGATTTGGGCATTTGCCAATGCTGTCATCGACAACATCACAACAAGAGTAAAAAAATTTTTCTCATCAGCGTATAATTTTAGGGATAATGCTGTATTGAAAATATCAAAAATAATACCAGTTCATTGAAAAACAAGCATATATTAACACTCAGAACAGCGGAAATTGTAACAAAAAGCCAACCGTTTCGTTGAAACGGTTGGCTTTGTATTTTATATCAAGTTGACTTAGTCTTTCAATATTTTTTGAGAAACAGGTGCATTGTTTACTGTTCCTGTTACGATATAGTTTCCTTTTGCTAATTCAGCAACGCTTACTGTTCCATTTTGTTTTACAGAAGCTGTTTTTACAACCTGTCCAACCATATTGAAAACTTTTACATCTTTAACATCTGATCCGAAAACAATTTCGTCATTGGTAACGAAAGAATTCTTCACAAAGTTTCCTGATTTTACAGTTTTAGCATCTGAAACAGCTAAAGTAGTTCCGGCATTAACAACAATATCATCAATAAAGAATCTGTTATTAGCAGTAACTGAACCTTCAAATGTAAGAGTTACAGCTCCTGTAGCTCCTGTAATATTCACTGTATATGTAGAAAATGATCCCTTCACCAAAGTTACAGTCGGCTGACTTAGAGTACCACCAGTAGCAGAAATGTTTAACGTAGTAATTTCATTAGCTCCATTCCACGCACCTGCTCTGAAAGTTAAAACTCCGTTGCCTGTTAAACTAATAGTAGGAGTAGTAACAGTCCCTTTTGCTGAACCAGTTCCTACTTTTAGACACTGATTTCCTCTATACACTTTAGCAAAAGTCCATGCACCTCCAGTCGTGTAAGATGTACTTCCATCACTAAATCCAGATGTAGCAACACTTCCACTCCATCCTGCATCATTTCCTCCTGTTCCTGTTACGTCATCAAATGTAGCGTTAAAAACTGTTTGGGCAAAAACACCTGTCGCTACTAAAACAGTAGCAAAAAACGAATAAAGTTTTTTCATGATTTAAAAATTTTATATTGATTATTATTTTCTTTAACAAAATTAAGTCTATTTTTCTACCTAGTACAATAAATACGTTAATTTTTTGTTAATAATAGTTGACCCTTTGCTGTTAACATTTTTTAATTATTTTTACGGATTATTTTCAAAGCTTGCGGAATTGTATTATTCTATTGGTGTTATTTTTCTTAGGCATATTTTCAGTAAATGCCCAGGTTTTTTCATGGAAAAATCCCAATCTGCCGGAAGACACCCTAAAAAGGGACAGTATTCTCACCGCAAAGCTGGAACAGGACATTTTTGTAAAAGATACCCTTGACTTTATCCGAACCAATAACAAGATTATCATCGATGAAGCCGTGCTGGCTAAAAATGATAAAAAGAGGTTTCTGGGAGAGCTTAATTCTAAAGGTTCCATTATCCGTGGAATTACATTTGGTAACAATCAGGGACAGTCTGTACAAAGTTCCATGGATCTTCAGATCTCCGGGAGGCTTTCTAAGGATGTCACCATTTTAGCAAGTATTTCTGATCATAATCTTCCTATCCAGGCTGACGGGTATACCCAGACTTTAGAAGAATTTGATAAAATTTACATGCAGCTTAATATTAAGGATAAATCTATTCTCAGAGCGGGGCACCTGGATCTTGTAGAACCTAAAAACTATTTTGCAAAATACCAGAGAAGAAGTATGGGGCTGGAATTTCAGACGGAATTCGGGAAGGAAAATAAAACCTTTATAGATGTCTCAATGGGGGTTGCACGAAGTGAATTTCACAGGATCCGTTTTCAGGGGGTTGAAGGTAACCAGGGACCCTACCGGCTCACCGGTAAAAACGGAGAACAGTTTATTACGCTGATTTCCGGTTCGGAACAGGTTTTTATTGATGGTATTTTAATGAAGAGGGGGGAAAACCAGGATTATGTCATTAATTATAATACCGGTGAAGTTACCTTTACCAGTTTCCGGCCTATTTTCCAGCAGAATTTCATTACGATTTCCTATAATTACGCAAACAGAAATTATTCCAGATACTTATTTACCGGTAAATTGGAACATCAGAGAGAAAAATTCAAGGTGGGGCTGAACTGGTTCATGGAAAACGACAATAAAAATGCTCCGCTTTCTTTAAATCTCTCTAAAGAAGACGAAGAAATCCTGGCCAACGCCGGAAATGATCCTAATTTAATGTATGCTCCTTCAGGAGTGGCTACTGAATATGACGTGAATAAAATCTTATACGGCTTACGTTCAAGTCCTACCGGAAATTTTTATGAATTTTCCACCAATCAGAATGAAACGTTATACCAGGTTTCCTTTACTTATTTCGGCGCCGGTCAAGGGGATTATAAAGTAGCACAAACCACCAATAACGGGCGTGTCTTTGAATATGCAGGCCCTAATGCCGGAGATTATCGAGCCGTAAGAAAACTTCCTTCCCCTCAGAAATCCCAGGTATTTTCCCTGAACTCCGAATATGTATTGAATGAAGGAAAAATAGGAGCAGATATTTCCCTCAGCAATTATGATATCAATCTCTTTTCTTCAAAAGATTCTGATCAGAATATCGGCTATGCATGGCGTATTTTTGGAAACAAAAGCTTTACCAAAAACAACTGGAAAGGGACTCCTAGTTTTGAATATCAGTATATTGACAGACAGTTTCATATCCTTGACCGTATCAATGATGTGGAATTTTCCAGAGACTTTAACCTGGCACAGGAATTTAACAAGAAAACGCAAAACAGGTTTATTTTCAGCTTTTTAAATAAATGGAATAATAAGTCTACCCTTAACTATCGCGTCAATTATTTAAATGAACAGGACTCTTACAAAGGGATTAAAAATGATTTAGACTTTGGCTGGATGACAGGAAAATTCCTGACAAAAGGAAACTTCTCCTTCCTGAATACCAATGCGACTCTTCAGGATACTAAATTTATCCGTGGAGGAGTTTCAACGGAATACACCGGAAAAAAAGGAAGCTGGGCTGTTGGCGGAAGTATGGAGCATAATGAGAAAAAGTACAATGACACCCAGCTCATGGATGTAACCAGTTTCAGCTGGAAAGAGATCTTCGTACAAAAGAAGATCGGCGACAGTACCCGAACAAAACTTCTTGCCAAAGTATATATGAGGGATAATGACTCGGTACGTGACAACAGGCTTCAAAATATGAACAATATACTGGGGATTATGGCGGAAAGCCAGATCATCAAAACCGAAAGAACCACCTTAAATGCATTAATTCACTACAGAAAATTCTTCTATCAGAATGATGATGCCGGTGCGGTGACCCGAAACAATGACTTTGTGGTAGGAAATATTCTTTACAACCAGCAGCTTTTCAAAAACGGAATGCGTCTGCAAGCATTTTATGAACTTGGAAACGGACAGGAAGCTCAGAGAGAATTCCAATACCTCAAAGTAACGGATGGCCAGGGAATCTATAAATGGACAGATTACAACGGTGACGGCATTCAGCAGCTGGATGAATTTGAAATCGCAGAATATTCTGATCTTGCTCAATATATCCGTGTATATACCAATTCCGTAAGGTATATTCCTTCCAACAAAAACAAACTGCAGCTGGCTTTATTTGTTAACCCTGCTATTGTATTCAATTCGGAAAATTCATTTTTAAAACGTTGGAATTTCAATATTTCATTAAATTCTCAAAACTCATTCTATAAAAAAGATAAAGTACTGGTATTTAATCCGTTTGAAAAAAACAGCGACCAAATTCTTAAAAATCAGAACATTCTGACTTCAGTACAGTTTAACCCAACGGATAAATCTGGCTGGAACGGGAATTACCGGTTTATATCCAATGACAACCTTATCAATGCCAATTTCAGTAATGAGGAACGTGAACAGACCTCTCATTTCGTAAATATAGGATATTGGTTCAATAAAGAATTCAGGGTCGACTGGGAAAACTCGGTTCATGATATTAAAAACTCCTCACAGCTCTTTGTGACAAGAGATTACCGTTTAAATAATTTTGAAACCAAACCCAAAGCGACTTATAAATTCACTGACGCTATACAGACAGAACTTTCTGCGGCCTACCGGAAGAAAGAAAGAATAGATGGTGAAGAATTTCTGAAAGCATTTGATATTACGGGGACCATCCAATGGGAACGCAGAAAGACCTCCATCCGTGGAAATTTCTCTTTCATCAATAATACTTTTACAGGAAACAATTACAGTATTGTAGGAAACCAGATGCTTGACGGTTTAAAACCCGGGAAAAACCAGGTATGGAGTGTGTTTATCCAACAGGCCATCAATTCTTTCATTCAGTTGAATTTAAATTACGAAGGAAGAAATTCCGGTGACAGAACCATTCATATTGGAAGCATGCAGGTAAAAGCAAGCTTTTAAAAAAATCAAAAACTTCCTGATTCTCTCCTTTTTTTCACCCTCCGGGCTAATTCATCACACTGATAGATAATATCATATTTTCTAATGTTCAGAATTTTGTAAATTTGCACCATGATAAAAATAGGCAATATAGAACTGCCGGAATTTCCACTTTTGCTGGCTCCGATGGAAGACGTTAGTGATCCTCCGTTCAGACGTTTGTGTAAAATGCATGGTGCAGATCTGATGTATTCGGAATTTATTTCTTCTGAAGGCTTAATTCGTGATGCTATCAAAAGCCGTAAGAAACTGGATATCTTTGATTATGAAAGACCAGTCGGAATACAGATCTTTGGTGGGGATGAAGAGGCAATGGCTATGTCTGCAAGAATTGTAGAAACGGTAAATCCTGATTTAGTGGACATCAATTTTGGATGTCCTGTAAAAAAAGTGGTTTGCAAAGGCGCCGGCGCCGGGGTTCTGAAAGATATTGATCTTATGGTCCGTCTTACAAAAGCAGTGGTAACGTCTACTCATTTGCCTGTAACGGTTAAAACCCGTTTAGGCTGGGACAGCACCTGCATCAATATTGATGAAGTAGCAGAACGTCTGCAGGAAACAGGAATCAAAGCTCTTACCATACATGCCAGAACCCGTGCCCAAATGTATAAAGGAGAAGCGGACTGGGAGCATATTTCAAGAATCAAGCAAAATCCTAATATCGAAATTCCGATTTTTGGAAACGGAGATATCGATTCTCCTGAAAAAGCATTGGAATATAAACAAAAATATGCCTGTGACGGCATTATGATCGGACGTGCAGCCATTGGTTATCCCTGGATATTTAACGAGATTAAACATTTCTTTAAAACAGGTGAGCATTTACCTGCGCCAACAGTAGCTGACCGATTATTAGCCGTACGCCAACATGCAGAATGGAGTGCGGAATGGAAAGGGGAAAGGTTAGGATTGATCGAAATGAGACAGCATTACAGCAACTATTTCCGTGGTGTTCCCCATTTCAAAGAGTTTAGAAAAAAATTCCTGGAAGTTTTCACACTTGAGGAAATGGACAGCTTAATCAAAGAAACACAACAGTTCTATGAAGAATATCAGGAACAGGTATAAAAAACAAAAAACCATCAAATGAATTTGATGGTTTTTTTATGATTGTTTGAATCAATTAATATCCTTCTGATGTAGATTGATTTTTAAGTAATGCCAATGCTGAAGAGGTTCCAATTCTCTTCACCCCCATATTGATCATTTTTTCAGCATCTTCCGGAGTTCTTACTCCTCCGGCTGCTTTCACAGGTAGTCTTCCTGCGTGCTCAAGCATAATATGTACTCCTTCGAAGGTAGCTCCGTTTGGTCTTCCATCAGCTGTAGTATAGAAACCGGTTGAAGATTTTATAAAAATATGGGGGAAGTCATTTTCTGTGAAATGTTCTTCAGCCCAGTTAGAAATATTCCTGGTAAGATCTGCGATCTGTGCATCTGTTAAAGCAGCAATTTCAATAATCCATTTAACTACTTTGTGATGATCCAGCCCCAACTGGGTTCCTTTCACAAATTCGTTTTTTACCAGTTCTATATTTCCCTCAAGATAGGCATTGTAATTAATAACAAAATCAAGTTCATCTGCGCCGTCTTCAATTGCTTTTGAAGCTTCTGCAAGCTTATCATCCACTGAATACGTTCCTTCATGAAAACCGATTACAGTTCCCACTGCAACATTTGAATTTCTTTCCTGAAGATATTTTTTGATCTCTGATACATAATCCGGACGGATCATCACAGCAAAAATACCGTTATCGATAGCTTCCTGAGCCAGTTCTTTATCTTTCTGAAGGGTTTCTTCATTTGAGATTCCTGATTGTTCAGGTGTTTTTAAGTAAGTTGAATCCAAATATTGGGCTATGTTCATATCGTTATACTTTCAATTGTCTATTAATACTTTGTTCTAGAGATATAAATGTTTCTGTTCTTGTCACTCCTTTCAGCTTTTGAAGCTTGCTTAAAATCAGCATCAAATGATCATTGTCTTTGCATAGGACTTTTAAGAAAATTGTATAATTTCCGGTTGTATAATGGGCTTCTACCACCTCATTAATATCATACAAAGACTTCACTACTTCCGGGTAATGGCTTGGCTGGTCCAAAAATACCCCGATATAGGAGATCACCTTATATCCGATTTTTTTAGGATTAAGGAATGAAATTGAGTTTTCAATAACTCCCGCGTGCTCCAGTTTTTTGATTCTTTGATGTACTGCTGTTGTAGAGATTCCAACATTTTTTGAAATGTGTGCTAAGGACGTTTTAGCATTATCCATCAACATGTAAATAATCTCTTTGTCGATCGAATCTAAATGATAACTTGTGTTGCTCGAATTTTTCATTTTCTACTTTTTTATTATTTATGTTTTTTTAAGGTAAGTTCTTAAACTTAACAAAAACCGGGAAATGATCGCTGTATCCGCCTAAATACCGCGTGCCGGCATAAGTTCGGAAGGGCCTGCCCTCAAACGTTCTGGTTCTGCTGCTTAATTTTTCAGAGTTAAATATACTCGCCTCCTGAAAGCTTAATGTTCTATCATCAAGAAATGATTTTGACATGATGATCTGATCATACAGCAATCCAGATTTGTAATGAAAAGTAGAATAATTTCTTAGGGAAAACAACTCATAAAAAGGGTTCATCAAAACCTTCTCATGATCATTGTCGTAGAGAATTTTTACTAAATTTTCATCATCCGGGTTTTCGTTAAAATCACCACACAATATAACATGCTCCTTATCATCAGCTACAATTTTCATGATCCGCTGCCGGATCTCATTTAATATAAAGGATCTTTTGGGTTTATTGATATCTTTTTCTCGCTTGGAGGGAAGATGGGCGATAAAGACATTAATAATTTCCCCTTTATATTTAATTTTAGAAAAAAGTACGTCCCTGGTTGTGTCGTAATTTTCTTTGTTTTTATTTGATATTTCAAAAAAGAAAGTAATGGCTTCAGAATCGATAACCTCCACTTTATTTTTATCATATAACATGGCTACATCCACCTTTCTTTCATCCATAGAATTGTAATGTACAATTCCATACTCAGAATTAAAAGGCTCCATCATAACAAGGTCTTCTAAAACTTTCCTGCCGGAAACTTCAGAAAGTCCTATTACAAATGGCATTACACCATTTTCCTCCTTCATCAGCTGAAATGCGTGTGAGATCTTAAAAATCTTGTTTTTATATCTCTTTTCATCCCAATTCCTTAATCCTGACCGGGTAGGATCTAATTTATGGACAGGTTTCGGATCGGGTAAAAATAAATTTTCAACATTATAAAAAGAGAACAATTCCATCAACACTAATTTCTATAACTTTAATTATTATGTTCTTTTTGCTAAATGTAAATTTATTATTTTTTAAATATCACTGATTCGTTACAAAATGATTTAAATCAATTTCCAATAAAAAACTCTTCAAATATAACAATAAATACTAATAAAATCAACTATAATAAATTAAATTTTCAATTATTTTCAACATTTAGTACATTAATAAAAATTGAGACAATACATAAAATTCAAAATAATTGGAATAAAATTTCAATTTAAGATTAGAAACATTAATATTTTTCTAGCAATTTAAATTTTATACAAAAATTATTCCATTCATCATTTTGATAAACGGAATTAAGTAAACTAGTACCGGCCAGGTACATTTCAGCGGATTTATTTAAAGTAAATCGGGACGTTTTTCCTTAGTAATTCTCACGGCCTCATCATGGCGCCATTCTTCAATTTTGCCAAAATTTCCGCTCAGCAAAATCTTAGGAACCTCTAATCCTTTATAACTTTCGGGTCTTGTATAGATGGGCGGAGAGAGCAGATCATCCTGAAAACTGTCTGTTAAGGCACTTTGTTCATCATTCAAAACTCCGGGAAGCAATCTTATAATGGAATCAGCGAGAACACATGCCGCCAGCTCCCCTCCCGTAAGAACGTAATCCCCTATTGAGATTTCCTTTGTAATATGAAGGTCTCTTACCCTTTGGTCTATCCCTTTATAATGTCCGCACAGAAAGATCAGATTTTCTTTTATGGAAAGGGAATTGGCAATCTTCTGATTTAAAGTGATCCCATCGGGCGTCAGGTAAATCACCTCATCATAGTTTCTTTGAGACTTAAGTTCTGAAATACATTTATCCAGCGGCTCCACCATCATTACCATTCCTGCTCCGCCTCCGTAGGGCTCATCATCAATTTGCCTGTGCTTATTGACAGCCCAGTCTCTCAAATGATGAAAATGTACTTCTGCCAGTCCTTTATCCATCGCTCTCTTCAAAATAGAAGTTTTAAACGGACTTTCCATCAGTTCCGGAAGTACGCTTATTATATCAATTCTCATTGTAATGTTCCGTTTTTCTTTGTAGGTATAATAATTAATCTTAAAGATGAATCTTTATTGAAATAGCTCCACATCCAGTTGAAGAATATGGCCAGCTTATTTCGAACGCTCAAAATTAACATTAAATGCAGAAACATCCAGAAATACCAGGCTAAAAATCCCTGAAATTTTATAAATGGCAGATCTACAACGGCTCTGTGTTTACCTATAGTGGCTAATGAACCTTTGTCATCATATTCATATTCTTTCCATTCGGCAGGGCTTTTCTTCAAAAGATTTTTTCCTAAATTTTTGGCCTGGTGGATCGCTACATTGGCTACCTGCGGATGTCCCTGAGGATATTTGGGAGTTTCCATATAGGCTATATCCCCGATGGCATAAATATTATCATAACCTTTGATTTTATTGTACCGGTCTACAATGTATCTGTTCCTTACCAATGTCTGCTCCGGGAAGCCATCTATGACATTCCCTGTAACCCCTGCTGCCCAAATTACATTATTGGACGGAATTTCTTTTCCACTTTTCAGGTGTACCTTATCACCATCATATTCTGTAACCACTTCACCACTCATAAAGGTTACCCCAAGGTCTTTAAGGTATTTTTCGGATTTCTCCTGGGCTTCGCTGCTCATCACCGCAAGCGGCTTTTCTGTAGAACTTACCAGAATAATTTTCAACTGGTCAAAATTCATATAAGGATAATCCCTTGGAAGAATTTCTTTTTTCATTTCTGCAAAAGCTCCTGCCAGTTCTACACCGGTAGGCCCGCTTCCCACGATAACGATATTCCAGTTTCCGTCATCGCTTCTGCTTTTTTCAATGATCAGTTTTTCAAAGGTCATTAAAACATGATTTCTGATACCGATTGCCTCCTGGGTATTCTTCATCCCAAAAGCTTTGCTTTCAAGATCTTTATTACCGAAAAAATTAGTTTTACAGCCTGTTGCAATGATCAATTTATCGTAAGTAAAATCAGCTTCGTCAGTAATGACTTTGTTGTGTACAGGATCAATTTCTTTCACCTCTGTCATCCGGAACTGAGTATTTCTGGATTGCTGAAAAATCTTTCTGAAAGGAAAGGAGATATTGGAAGGTTCTATCCTTCCGGAAGCTACCTGATAAAAAAGCGGCTGAAACATATGATGGTTTACCCGATCCAGAACAATTACTTTTTTATTCTTGTTATTTAATGTCTTTGCAAGCTGCAGCCCCGCAAAACCTCCTCCTATAATGATGATTTTTTCGCGTGTTTCCATAATAAACAAATTTACTGATTTTATTTAGCATTTAGTAGTGAAAAAAGTTAGTTTTGCAAAACTTTATGACACCAAAAAAGTACACCAAAAAAACTGCCAAACAGCTTCATAAGAACCGCCGGAACCATTATTTTTTCCGCCGGAAGGTGATATTGGCCATCTTAATTATTGCTTTAATAGGAACCGGATTTTATCTCAAGCAGTCTATCAGCTATTATTATGCTCTGTACTTCAATAAATTTACTCATAAAAAACTTCACAATACTGAAAAAGAGGCATTAAGAATCCAAAAAATCCTCACCAGCAACCTCGACAAAACATATGGTTTTGATATTTCCCACTATCAGAATAAGGAGGATATAAAATGGGACAGTCTCAGTATCGGAAATAAAACGATCCGGCTGGAGTTTGTGGTGATGAGAGCCACCATGGGAAACAGAAATGGAGATAAACATTTTGATGAATTCTGGGAAAAGGCAAAAAAACACAACCTGACCCGCGGTGCTTATCATTTTTACAGAGCGGATGAAGATCCGATCATTCAGGCCAATAATTTTTTAGCCAACGTAAAGCTAGAAAGCGGAGACCTCCCTCCTATTTTGGATATTGAAAAAATTCCAAAGCGTAAAACGAACAAAAAACTGATAGAAGACCTGAAAGTCTGGTGTAAAATTGTTGAAGAAACATACGGTGAAAAGCCTATTATCTACTCCTATTATCATTATTATAAAGATTTCCTGAAAGGTGAATTTGACGGATATCCCCTATGGCTGGCCAATTACAATGATGTGCCCACTCCTTCTCCTGATGACCAGTGGGACTTTTGGCAGTTCACAGAAAACGGCATTGTTCATGGCATCAATACCAAAGTAGATCTTAATATTTACAATGGAAATTCCTGGTCTTTAAAAAGACTGACTTTGGATTGATGGGGAAGAAACGAAGATAGAAGTGGGAAGATGGAAATTTACGGATTCCAAAAGAATAACTTACGCTTTATAAAGCCTGCTCGTGACCTTCTGTTCTGCTTTAAAGATTCTTATCAAAAACGATTATAAATATCCCATAGTACATCCAGCCTCCATCTTCTCACTTCCTGTCAGGAATTATTTCTTCAGAAAGGTTAAAATATCTGCATTTAATTCATCTGGTTTTTCAAAAGGAATCATATGGGTAGCATCCTTATAGATTTTCAATTCTGCATTAGGAATTTGTTTTGCTATAAATTCAGTGTGATCTTGCTTAATAACGTCTTTATCTCCCGCAATAATCAATACCGGACTGTTTATTTTATTTAAATCTGCCTTACTGATGTTGGGTTCTGTAAGCATGATTTTTAAAAGTCTGCGCTCATTCAATGTTTCAGAAATGCCTATTTGATTCAGTTGCGTCATTTGATTGGTAAACCGTTCAATAAGTTGTTCTTCCACCCCTTCAGGAAAAGCATTGGCACCGATTGTTATCAGTTTATTAAGATTTTCCGGGTATTTCAATGCAAATTCAAGTCCCGTATTTCCTCCGTCACTCCAACCTGCGATATTAATTTTGTCAAGTTTCAGATGGTCTGCAAGCTCCTTGACATCATCTGCAAACAATTTATAGGTAAAGTCCTTTTTTGAAGTATCCCTACTTTTGCCCTGTCCTCTTGTATCCATTACAATTACCTTGTATTGCTTGGATAGAACCGGGATCTGCTGATAATAATCTTTTATACTTCCTGAATTACCATGAAGCAATACCAGCGGTTCCCCTTCGCCATAGATTTCATAATACAGATGAGTATCCTTCAATTTCAGATAGTTTCCTGCAGATTCATTTTTACCGTATATGGATTGGTCTGCTTCCTGTATATTTTTTGAATTGTCAGAAATCCATCCTTGATCAGCATCATCTGCGTAGCCACCTTCATCTTCCTTTGTATCTTTTCCGTTTTTATCCATTTTCACATCGATATTTATAGCAGGCGCGGCGATGGTCATTTTTTTCCAGTCCCCATAAAATTTTCTTATAAATCCTGTCTTGAACAGTGCCGCGCTTATTTTAATGCTTCCGTCAAATTCTTTCAAAAACTGGATCCCTACAAAGAACTTCCCCTGAACCCAAATGTTACGGTCATTCACATCCAAGGTATAAGTTCCGTCTTTGATCATATTTTCGGTAAGTTCAACGGTGATTTCTTCATCTAGAATATTTTTATCCGGGAAACCATCTTTTTCGCTGTAAATACTGTACCGCATCACGACCGGCTGATTGGAGACATACCGAGCAATATTCAGGTTGATATTTTTGATCTTGGATCTTTTTTTCGCATTAAAATCCAAAGCCGTTTCTCCTAAAAAATCATCTTTGCTGAGTGCAGGATTGACGAAATACATAACGTTTTTTGTCTTTGTATGTACGCCCCAATTCTTATCTACAAGTTTCTTTGGTTTAATAGCAATTTCTTTAATATTTTTAATTTTCTCTGTTAAAAATATCTTTTGCAAATCATGCTTTTTAAAATCCTGTACCGTTTCCTGATACAGTTCATATCCCGGTACTTCTATTTTTACTTTTTGCTGCGGATCCAGGTCGGAAAGATCTATTGAAAAATGTCCTTTTTCGTCAGAGATTGTTCCGTTTGTTTTCTTTTCCACCCCAATCTTCACATAAGAAATGGGTTGATTTTCATTTTTGGAAATAATGGTTCCTGAAATAACCTGTGCATTAAAGGAAGCAGCACTAAGAAGAATAAATAAGGTATTACGTTTATTCATGTTAAAAGTTTGGTGCAAACTTATCTATTTACAGCGGCCAACATTCATAACGCTCTATTAAATTTAATCTTCCTTTAGTTAAAATTATTTTAAATGATCAGTAAATAAAGGCTATTATTCTAAAATTATTTAAAGATTGCCGTATTTCTACAAAATATTCATGATGTCTTCCCATGAATTTACTCTCTTGTAAGTATCATTTTCTACCAGTTCATTATGAGGTTGGGTAAAGATCAATCTTTCTCCTGAAAAATGGTCCAAATTTTTAGGATAGTCATCAATCATCACATCACCGGACACGACTCTTTTACTTCCGCAAAGAACGATCTGTTCCCAGCTGATAAATGGAAAATGTTCTTCCAGCCAGTCATATTTTTCTCTTAAACTGTTAGGAAATTCCATTCCTGCGGATACGATATACAGCTCATATTTATTATTAAGATATTCCAATGCCTCACGGCTTCCTTTTATCAGAGGTAAGGTTCTGAAAAACCCTGGTTCATGTACATGTTTTTTCCCATTGGGAAAAGCATCTGTTTCTGATTTCCCTGTCAGATGACTGATTTCAACCTCTCTTCCGGTATCTCTTTTCTCAAACTGTATCAGCTGATGATATACATCCGCCATTACCCCGTCCATATCGACAATTACTTTTTTCATTCAAATCAGATTTTTACATTATTAATTTAATCTTATCAAAATTACTGAATAGTTTTTTCAGGCGATGGACACAGTCTATTAAAAAATTATCAATATCCATTTTTATAAAAGCTGTTCCGGAAATTTTTCTGGTTACATTTTCGTACTTTTGCGTTCAATTCAAAATCAATCATTAATTCCAATGAATTACGTTTCTGCTGAAAACCTTACCAAATCCTACGGGATCAAAGTTTTGTTTGAAAACATTTCTTTTCACATCAATGAAGGCGATAAAATTGCTATTGTAGCCAAAAACGGAAGTGGCAAATCTACACTGCTAAAAATATTAATGGGCAAAGAAATTGCAGACAGCGGGACTACCATCATTAATAAAGACATACAGGTTGTTTTATTTGATCAGGAAATCGACTATGATCCTAATCTCAGCATCGAAGAGTTTATGATGACCTTGGATTCTGAACCTATTTTAGCCCTTAAAAATTATCATCTGTCTCTTCATTCCACAGATACTGTGTTTATTGAAAAAGCATTGGCAGATATGGAAGCCCACAAAGCATGGGATCTTGAAAACGAAATGAAGCAGATTCTTTCCCAGCTTAAGATTAGAGATCTGGAAGCAAAAATGGGAACGCTTTCCGGAGGGCAGATCAAACGTGTTGCATTGGCAAAGCTTTTGACTGAAACCAGAGCGGAGCACAGGCATACTTTACTGATCATGGATGAACCTACCAACCACCTTGATGTAGATATGGTAGAATGGCTTGAGAATTATCTCAACAAAGCTAAAATAACTTTACTTCTTGTTACCCACGACCGATATTTCCTGGACAGCGTCTGTGATATCATCTGGGAAATGGAGGATAAAAATCTGTATGTTCACAACGGTTCGTATGCCACTTATCTTGAAAACAAAATGATCCGTGAGGAAAATCTCAATGCGACAATCGATAAAGCCAATAACCTTTACAGAAAGGAACTGGAATGGATGCGAAGACAGCCTAAAGCCAGAACAACCAAATCCAAAAGCAGAATCGATGCGTTCTACGAAACAGAAAAAGTTGCCAAAACCGATACCAGAAAAGAAGGATTGGAACTGGATTTTGAAATGAAACGTCTCGGTAATAAAATTCTTGAACTTAAGCATATTGATAAAAGCTTTGGGAATAAAGTCCTTTTAAAAGACTTCAGCTACCAGTTTCAACGCGGTGAGAAAGTGGGAATCATCGGGAAAAACGGCGCGGGAAAATCTACCCTGCTGAATATTATCCAGGGATTGGAAAAAGCTGACAAAGGTGAGATTGAAACAGGTGAAACCATTTCTTTCGGATATTTTGCTCAGAAAGGACTTACCTATAAAGAAGATGAGCGTGTCATTGATTTCATTAAGGAAATTGCAGAGTTTTATCCATTAGCCAATGGAAGAAGCCTTTCTGCATCACAGTTCTTAAGGTTATTCTTATTTGACGATCAAACCCAGTACTCTCCTATTTCTAAACTCTCAGGAGGTGAAAAAAGAAGACTTCACCTGATGTACATTCTTTATCAGAATCCTAATTTCTTAATTTTTGACGAACCTACGAATGATCTGGACCTTCCTACTTTAACGGTTCTTGAAAACTTCCTTCAGCAGTTCCAGGGATCTCTGATTATCGTTTCTCACGACAGGTATTTTATGGACAGGATTGTAGATCACGTTCTGGCATTTGAAGGAGATGGAAAAATAAGAGATTTCGTAGGAAACTTTTCAGAATACCGTGAAGCCAAAAACCGTGAGGATGCTTTGGAAAAAAATACTGCTGCAAAGCCTGAACCTGCCAAAGAAGTCGTTCCTGCAGCTGAAAACATTCAATCCTCAGGTTCTAAACGAAAATTAACGTTCAGGGAACAAAGAGAACTGGAAACTATCGAAAAAGAAATGCCGGAACTGGAAGAGCAGCGTGCCCGGATTCTTGACCAGCTGAACAACGAAGCAGATTATGAAAAAATAGCCAAACTCTCCTCAGAACTGGAAACCGTTTCGGAAAAACTGGAAAACCATGAGATGAGATGGCTGGAGCTTCAGGAAATCCTTTAAATAATGAAGAATGATGAGTTATGAATTAGGTCAGAGAGTTTGAGTGTCGGAGGGTTTGGGTATAAAAGAGTAGAAAATTTCTATTTCCAATTACCATTAACCTTGAACATTGAATTCATTCATAACTCATCATTTATAAATTATAATCCAATTATTCTTTCTTCTCTTGCACTTTCCAAGGAAGCATCAATGATTTTCATATTCTGAATAACTTCTCTTCCGGGAGATGGTAAAGCATATCCAAAAACGATGTGTTCATAGATCTGCTGATAATAGTCCATATAATTTCCGGCTTCGCTTGAGGTCAGAACTCTTTCCGTTTCGGACTGATCATTTAAAAAGTTTAAAATTCCGTCGGTCCCATTTAAGGGCTGGGTCCATTCCTTACCATACACAGGAATTGCTCCGGCAACGAGCTCGTTCTCTTGATTATCGGTTCTTTCCTGTAAGAAACTTCCTTTATCACCATGAATAGTATAGGCATAATGCCCTTCTTTACTGAAAACAGATGATTTAAGCCTTACCCTCAGATTATTTTTGTAGAATAGGAGAATTTCGAAATAATCGTTCGCGAACTCCGGGCCTTTCATAGAGAATACATCTGCGAAAAGTTTTTCAGGATATCCAAAATATTGCACTGCCTGATCCACAAGATGTGCGCCAAGATCGTGAAGAGAACCGGAACCTGCCTGATCCGGGCTTTCCTTATGCTGTTTTCCGCTTGGTGCCGTACGGAATCTGTCAAAACGGATTTCAGCCTCTTTTATATTCCCTAATGGCCCGCTGTTTACAATCTTTTGAACCTGTAGAAAATCACGGTCAAATCTTCTGTTCTGATAAACACTCAGGAACAGACCTTTTTCTTCTGCAAGTTTTACCAGCTCTTCCGCTTCGGAAACATTCACCGTAAAAGGTTTTTCAACGATAATATTTTTTCCGGCTTCCAAAGCCATTCTTGCATATTCATAATGCGTCTGAACAGGCGTATTGATCACAACCAGTTCGATGTCTGCATGTTGAAGCATATCTTCCACAGAACGATAGATTGTTGCTTCAGGATACTTCTCTTTGGATTCTTCTTTAGTCCTTTCTACTATCGCAGAAATGAAAAACCCCGGATGTTCCTTTAAAAAGGGTGCATGAAATACTTTTCCACTCATCCCAAAGGCACAAAGCCCTGCTTTTACCAATTGCATAATTTAAAATTTTAACAAATATATTCATAAAAAACGCCTGATTCCCCATCTACCACACTCATAGAAATAATCCATCTATCAGTGATTTAAAAAGATGACAAAAATCATCTAATTATTTTTAACTATTCTAAACAAATACTTACATTTGTCGCTTATTTAAAACTGTTCTACATAAAAATAAAATGAATCGACAATTACTTTCTTTAGGACTTCTATTTGCAACTGTATCATTGGGGGCACAGCTGAAAAATACTGAAGCGGATACCATCAGAACCCAGACTATTGAAGACATCAATCTTCATAAAACAGGAAATCCAAATCAGGCAAGACCGCTATCCACAAAGTCTAACCTGACGGTCATGGAAAATCCACAGCCTATTGCTATTGTTACGCATGAGATCATTGAACAGCAGCAGGCTAAACAGCTGAGTGATGTCATAAAAAATGTGAATGGGATTTACTTAACTTCTACAAGAGGAGGTTCTCAGGACAGTTTTGGAGGAAGAGGTTTTACATTTGGAAATGATAATATTTTTAAAAACGGAGCAAGGGTAAACAGTGGTGTTTTTCCTGAAGTAAGCGGACTGGAAAGAATTGAAGTTTTAAAAGGAGCAAATGCCATGTTATATGGTAATGTAGGTCCTGGGGGAATTGTAAACCTTATTACGAAAAAGCCAAGATTTGAATCCGGTGGTTCAGTAGGATTGAGTGGAGGCAGTTGGAATTCCTATAAACCTATGTTTGACATCTACGGGCCTTTAAGCAAAAACATCGCATTCAGAGTGAATGGCACTTATGAATATGCTGAAAGTTTCAGGGATATGGTAGCGTCTAAAAAGCATTATTTCAATCCCTCATTTGTTTTCAATTTAAGTGAAGATACTCAGCTTATTGTAGAAGGGGATTATTTATATCATAATTTCACTCCTGATTTTGGAATTGGAAGTGTGACCGATAAAACAACAGGTAAGTCCAGACTGGCTACCGAAATTGACCGTACAAGTTTCTTAGGAGCTAACTGGCAATATCAAACCAATCAGCAAGCTACTACTGATATTGTTTTAAATCATCAATTTAACAGTAAATGGAGTTTAAATGCTGTTGCTTCCTACCAGAATTATACAAAAGACTATTTTTCAACGGAAAGAATCCAATGGCAATATGAATCAGGAAAAGGGAATTTCAATCCAGCTTGGAACAGAACTTTGGGAAGAAATTATACTGAACAGAATTATACTTCATTACAAATTAACTTAAACGGAGAGTTTAAAACAGGAAGTATTGTTCACAAGGTATTATTGGGAACAGATGGAGATTATGGTTTAGCAGATACTTATGGTTATAATTTTACTAATCCTACAAATGTTAATTATGGAACTTTATATTTAAATGATCCATCGTCATGGTCAAATGACGGTGCAGTACCGGATACTTACAGAGCATCAAGAAACAGAATAGCAACAAAAAGATTTGGTCTTTATGCCCAGGATTTAATTAGTGTTACCAAAGAATTCAAAGTACTTGCCGGGGTAAGATGGTCTTATTTAAAAAATGAAGATACGGAGATTAAGGATTTCTTAAAAGGAACAGAAACTCCAACGGCAGGAAGCGGATCACAGGCCCATGCTGTATCTCCAAAAGTAGGATTAATTTACAATCCTAATGACAATTTATCTGTTTTTGCAACTTATACCAATTCTTTTTCGCCTAATTCCGGATTTGACCAATATAATCAATCTCTAAAAGCATCCACAATTGACCAATATGAGATAGGGGTAAAGAAAAACCTGTGGAATAATGCTATTGCTGTCAACGTAACTGCGTATCAAATAAATAATAGAGATGCATATACCGCTCCCTACCTTGCAGACAATAAAGTTGCATTATATAAAGTTTATGCCGGTAATATCAGAAGCAGAGGTGCTGAATTAGACATCACAGGAAATCCAACAAAATATCTTTCCTTAATAGGAGGTATTTCTTATAATAACACAGTTTATACAAAAACTCCTGATAACGGATTTGTTGAAAATCAAAAATTGGTAAGAACTCCGGCATTCACAGCAAATGCATCTGTATTCTATACTTTTACAGATTTTGCGAAAGGATTGAAAGTAGGCGCTACAGCATTCTATACAGGAGACAGAAAAGCAGGATGGAATGATGTAAAAGGACAGGCCGCAGAAACAAGAATGATCGATATTAAAGGGTTCACGACTTTTGATGTAAGTGTAGGCTATGGCTGGAATAAATTCTCTATCCAGGGGAAAGTGGGCAACCTGTTCGACGTTGTGAACTACAATGTACACGAAAATTATTCGGTGAATCCGATTACGCCGAGAAACTACTATTTCACACTGACTTACAGACTTTAGAATTAAATATAAATTAATTTTTCAATTCAAAGTGGAGGCTGCATGCTTGCAGTCTCCACTTTTGAACTTTAAAACAAAAAAATATGGATAAGATCAAAGACACAAGAAGTTTCATGAGAATAACGCACCGTTATCTGGGATATTTTCTTGCAGGAATCATGGCGGTGTATGCAGTAAGCGGAATTCTGCTTGTATACAGGGATACAGACTTTTTAAAGAAAGAAAAGATGTATGACAAAACCATCACCACTCATCTTACAGAAAAACAGCTGGGAAAAGAATTAAAAATGAAAGGACTTGAGGTAGAGAAAACCGAAGGGACCGTTCTTTATTTCAAGCAAGGGACTTATGACACGGCAACCGGAAGAGCTAAGTACACCAAAAAAGAACTTCCTTTTGTATTGGATAAAATGGTTAAACTGCATAAATCGCAATCGAAAGATACCCTGTCCCCTTTAAGCGTATTTTTCGGAATCTCACTTTTCTTCTTTGTTATTTCAAGCTTCTGGATGTTCAACCCTAAAACCAAAGCTTTCAAACGAGGAATCAAATTTACAATAGCAGGATTGATTATCTCAGTGATTCTCCTGTTTATTTAAATATAAAAAGAATCATCATTATTTTTATTTTCGGCAATTTTCTTTTTTGAGAGTATTGAGTATATATCGCTCATTTACGAAATTATCAATAATTATGTTAAAAAAATAAATTATACTTTATTGATATTGTTAACATTAATTTTGAAAAATTGTCTAAAATTAAGATTCTGGCACATTTATTGTTTTTTCTATAATTCGTGAATAATAAACATTTAATTATTAAAATAATAAATTATGAAAAAACTTATTTTAACAGGGATATTAGCCGTAGCAGGCTTAACAGCAACTGCAAACGCTCAGATTCAAAAAGGTAATTGGATGGTAGGTGGTAACCTTGCAGGTGCCAACTTCGGTTTAAATAAAGGAGGAGGTTATGATTTTAATATTCAGCCTAAAGGAGCTTACTTTATTGAGGACAATGTAGCAATCGGTGGATATGTAGATTTAGGCTTCAAAGGAGCGAAAGACGCACCCACTACTTTCACGTACAATGTTGGAGCATTAGGACGTTATTACCTCAATCCGGGAGAGCAGGGAGTAAACAATTTACTACACCACGGAAGATGGTTCTTAGAAGGTAACTTAGGGATCGGAGGAACATCAATCTCTAAAGGAGGTTCTTCTTCCAACGGACTTAACTTCGGATTTGGTCCTGGTTACTCATACTTCATTACTCCAAACATTGGATTAGAAGGTTTAGTTAAATACGATGCCAATGCAGGATTCGGAAGCGGTGGATATACCAACAAAATTACTTTTGGTTTAGGATTCCAGATTTATCTTCCGACTTCTAAAGCAAAACAAATCATCAACGACGTTAAGTAATCACTGATATACTTATAAAATTGAAAGCGCCCCGGAATTTTATTTCGGGGCGCTTTTCGTACAAATTAAAACTAAACTATAAAAAATCAAATAAATCATGTATTGGGCTGCGGGGTGTATCGTAAATACGGTTTTATCTCAGTTACCCCTTTTGGAAATATTTTTTCGGCTTCTTCCGTAGAGATGGAAGGAGGAATGATAACGTCTTCTCCGTTCTTCCAGTTGACAGGAGTAGCTACCTGATGAGCATCTACC
Organism: Chryseobacterium sp.; assembly: GCF_022869225.1. Taxonomy (NCBI): domain Bacteria; kingdom Pseudomonadati; phylum Bacteroidota; class Flavobacteriia; order Flavobacteriales; family Weeksellaceae; genus Chryseobacterium; species Chryseobacterium sp. The sequence continues at coordinate 1,357,129 of NZ_JALIHL010000001.1, forward strand.
AGCTGTAAAGAATCCAGTACTCTAAGGATTTCGTTAAAGTTTCTTCCTGTAGAAGCGGGATAGGTGATCATCAGCCTCACTTTTTTTGAAGGATCAATAATCAGCAAAGAACGGACTGTAGCCGTAGCCGAAGCATTCGGATGAATAAAATCATACAGCTCCGAAACTTTTCTGTCCTTATCCGCAATAATCGGAAACCGTACTTCTGTATTTTGGGTCTCATTAATATCTTTCACCCAGTTCTGATGGTCTTCTACTCCATCCACACTCAAAGCAATAACTTTTGTTCCTCTGGCTTCAAACTCAGACTGCAATTTTGCAGTGTATCCCAATTCCGTAGTGCAAACCGGTGTATAATCTGCCGGATGGGAAAATAAAATTCCCCAGGAATCTCCTAAATAATTATAAAAATTGATATCACCTACAGATGATTCTGCCTGAAAGTTGGGTGCTGTATCTCCTAGTTTGATTGACATAATATCTTGCTTTTATAGTCTACAAATTTAGTAGACTTTTTGAAACTGGCAAATTTTTTGATGAAAATTTATATCTTTAATTAAAATTTTTATTCATGGAGAAAACCGGACTCACCTACATTGATTTGGTGTACAAGGTATTGGAGAATTGGTATATCACCTTTGCAGAACTCACCCCAAAACTGATTGTCGGAATTTTAGTATTTACTTTTTTTCTTATTACCAGTAAATACCTAAGTCAGATTGCTGTAAAATTATTCCATAAATTCTTTCCTAAAAGCCAGAAAGAAAGTTCACTGGTCACTTTAATCGGTGTATTCAGATTCCTGATCATGCTGATGGGAACTTTTATTTCATTGGAAATTATGGGCTTTAGCGGTTTTCTCTGGAAGTTTATCGGAAGCCTTGGAGTGGCCGGGGTTATTGCCGGGGTGGCTTTAAAAGATCTTGTTTCCAGTATTTTTTCTGGTATGCTCATAGGAATTGATAAAGCCTTTAAAGTAGGAGATTATATTACTATTGGTACCCATTCCGGAACGGTACAGGAAATTGGTTTTCTCACAACAAAAATCCTTACAGATGATGGAAAAAAGGCCTATATTCCCAATCAGGTAGTTTTTAATGCACCGTTTTATAATATTACGGCCTCTCCGCAGCGCAGGATTATTTTAAACTTTGAAATTCCGGCTGACGAAGATATCAGTAAAGCACAGAAAGGAATTCTTGATGTAATTAAAAACCTTGATAATGTAGATAAGTTAGACACTGCAGAAGTGATCTTCACAGATCTGAAACAAGGTGCATTTAATCTTCAGGTGAAGTTCTGGATAAAAGTAGGTGCCAACCTGGCCCAGGTAAGAAGTAAAGCTTATTTAGGTATTAAAGAACGCTTTGATGTGGATAAAGTTCAGTTAGTAACGCCTACGAGTATCAGTATTACGAGTGGAGAATCCCTTCCTACTGAAAATCATGATAAATAAATGGTTTTATATTGATTCATTGGTTTAATTAGGTTATGTACTCTATCCGTTTTAGATTCAAATGGTTATCCCATAATTTCTTACTTTTATGTAAAGATCTTAATCAACACAATAATGTCATCACAATCCAATTTATTTTCCCCCATTGAATCAAAAACATCAAAAGGGTTTACTTTATTGATAAAGATGATTGGCAGATCATTTTTAATGATGACCCCTCTATCCACTATAATAATGGCTATACTGGTATTGAATGCAAAAGAAATCTCTGTAGAAATAAAGATTGTTTTAATTGCCCTTTTTATGGCAATCCTATGTTTTTGTGTCTGGATGTTCTTTCAGAAAAACAAAAAAAGTATGACCACTCATATTATTGTTGATGAAAAAGGACTTCACCATTACTGCAACCGGGACATTTTACATTCCATCTCCTATGCTGACCTCCATCCAAACCCGGAAACGGGCAAATATGACGTGCTTTTGAGTGAGTTTGATGAATCCGCTCCTAGTTTATGTATCTATTTCTTTGAGCCGGTATTAAATAAAATTACACGCAAATCTGTCAATTTAGATATTGATCAAGTTATTACAAATGGTAATGGGTTACTTAAAAATTTTGTAAAAGGAATATTGATTTTCAGGCCGGATTTAAAAGTTGCACCCAATGTTCTGGATCTTTACCATCTGGAGGAATTCAATAAATAAAATCACATTATTTCACCAGCCCAACCTTCAAAATAATAACAAAAAAAACCGCTCCAAAAATGGAACGGTTTTCTATTTATCTGAGAATTTTAGATTATGCTAAAACTTCTTTTACTTTGTTTGCAGCTTCTTCTAAAGTAATTGCAGAGTGTACCGGAAGACCAGACTCGTCAATTAATTTTTTAGCTTCTACAGCATTAGTTCCCTGCAATCTAACGATCAATGGAACCGGAAGGCTACCCATCGCTTTGTAAGCATCTACAACACCCTGAGCCACTCTGTCACATCTTACGATACCTCCGAAGATGTTGATCAGGATCGCTTTTACGTTTGGATCTCTTAAGATGATTCCGAAAGCAGTCTGTACTCTCTGAGCATCTGCAGTACCTCCTACGTCAAGGAAGTTGGCAGGATTACCACCTGATAATTTGATGATATCCATAGTGGCCATTGCAAGACCGGCTCCGTTTACCATACAAGCAACGTTACCATCCAGTTTTACGAAGTTAAGACCCGCTTCACCAGCTTCGACATCCATTGGATCTTCTTCTCTTGTATCTCTAAGCTCAGCTAAGTCTTTGTGACGGAACAATGAGTTGTCATCTAAAGTTACTTTAGCATCAACAGCGATAATCTTGTTATCAGAAGTTTTTAATACCGGGTTGATTTCGAATAGAGAAGCATCAATTCCTGTATACGCATTGTAAAGAGATGTAATAAATTTCACAAATTCTTTGAACGCATTTCCTTCAAGACCTAGGTTGAAAGCAATTTTTCTAGCCTGGAACCCTTGAAGACCAATAGCTGGATCAATCAATTCGTTGTGGATCAAATGAGGAGTTACTTCTGCAACGTGCTCAATATCCATCCCTCCTTCAGTAGAATATACAATTGTATTTTTCCCTTCAGCTCTATCTAAAAGAATAGAAACATAGAATTCTTTAGTTTCAGATTCTCCAGGATAATAAACATCTTCTGCAATCAAAACAGAGTGTACTTTTTTACCTTCAGCAGAAGTTTGTGGTGTTACCAACTGCATTCCGATGATATTCTGAGCGTTCTCTTTAAGCTTATCCATGTTTGGAGAAAACTTAACACCCCCACCTTTACCACGACCACCTGCGTGAATCTGTGCTTTTACAACCCAAGCCTGTGCTCCGGTTTCAGCAGTCAATTTTTCAGCAGCTGCTACAGCTTCATCTACGTTGTTTGCAACGAAACCACGTTGGATAGCTACTCCATACTTTGATAAAATCTCTTTTGATTGATACTCGTGAAGATTCATATTATTTTTATTATTTTATTTTAATATTTAAAGGTTGACAAATTTACTAAAAAGACACGGAAGTTCAAGTTTATTGACTTAAAATTTAAAGTCTGGCTGACTTGATTTTTAACATATCTTCCTATTTTCCCCTATTCTTCCGCTAATTTCTCAGACTGAGATCCGATAAACGGAATTTTCGGCGCCAGGAAATATCCGGTAAGGCTGGCAAATAATATCGGTACAAAATACGTAAATCCGGTAAGTGTTCCTAAGATAATCGTAGTACTCATCGGGGTTCTCGTCACACAGGCATTGATTGCCGCCATACAGCTTACAATTGCTAATGTGGTATCTACACCGGGAAATAAATTATGGATAATTAATCCTAATGTTGTTCCTACAAAAAACAAGGGAATAATAAAACCTCCTCTCCATCCGGAAGTTACGGTAATCGCAATAGCCAATATCTTAAAAACAAGAATTAAGATCAGAAAGTTCAGTCCGAAATTGCCACCAATCAGCTGATTGATCTCGTTATGTCCAAAGTATCTTGTAATGGGGAAATTATAAGCAATGATTCCCAAAATAATTCCTCCTGCCAATGTTTTAATATAAATCGGAAATTGTCTGTATTCAAAAACTTTTTTGAAAAATTTGACTACAAAAATGAAGATCCAGCCAAATAAAGTTCCTGCAATTCCAAAAGCAGTAGCATAGGCAAAGTCATATACTCCTGTATAATGATAGGCTTTCAGATCCCAGGTTGCCCCGATTCCCAAATGGATAATCAAAGCAAACATCAGATAACTGAAACAGCTTGCTACCAATGCAGGGATGATCGCCTTATAATATTCCACTGCATGTTTATGATGCAGAATTTCCAGCGAGAAAAGGCTTCCGCCCAATGGAGCGCCAAATAATGCTGTAAAACCGGAAGCCATCCCGGCAATACTCAAAGACCTCAGCTCTTCTCCTTTCAGTCTGAAAATTTTTCCCAGCCAGGTTCCCGTAGATCCCGTTACCTGTACCAAAGGTGCTTCCGGACCTAAACTTCCCCCCGAAGCTACACAAAACAGGGATGAAAGGATCATGGAAGGGTTATTCTTCGGGTCCAGTTTTCCTTTATTGAATCTGATGTTATTAACAATCAGATGAATTTCTCCCGGATCACCGATAAAGTGAATGACCAGTCCTGCCAAAAGGCCGCAGACTGCCATCGTTGGAATTACCTGCCAGCCTTGAAATCCAGCTAAGAATTCCGTGAAATATTCCAGTACGATCCAGTATCCTCCGGCAATGATGCCGCCTACAAGACCTGTAACCGCCCACATGAAAAAAGTACGGCTGAATACAAACGGATTAAACCTGATAGGTTGATCTAAGAGATTGAATGTGCGTATTAACCGTCTTCTTCTGTTGATTTTCATTCTTACATTCTATTTTTGGCAAAATAAAAAATCAGCATTCCCCAGCTTAAGATCATCATCAGACCTCCAAGCGGAGTGACAGGGCCTAAGAATTTAAGATTCATGCCTAAATAATCCTGCATACTCAGGAAATAGATGCTCACTGAGAACAACAATGTTCCTGCAATCATTAAAATGGAGGTCCATTTTTCTGCAGACGTTTCAAATTTTAAGATATACCCGATGATCAGCAGGAAAAACGCTGCATACATCTGGTATCTTACGCCTGTTTCAAAACTTTCCAGTCTTTCCACAGCTAATATTTTCTTTAAAGCATGAGCTCCGAATGCACCCAGGATTACAGATATCATTCCGTAAACCGCTCCAAAAACTAAAGTAATTGTTTTCATTTTATAACGCTTCTAATTCTAGGGTTAAATATTTTTTTGTTTTATCATCCTGCCAGGTTCCGGAGATTTTGTTTCTGTCCATCTCTGCTTCTACAAAAGCTCTTGGAATCCACTTTTGCAGCTTTTCATCATAATAATCATTTTCCGTAATGGAGATTTGATTATTTTTAATTTTTCCATCCCACTGGATCAGCTTTTTGCTTTTATCATACCAGTAGAATGCCGTAAAGGAATGATCTCCGTTACGTCTCTCATCATCATAAAGCCGTTTGATCATAACCGTTATCGGATATTTTCCATCAATTTTTCCTTTGTACAGCTTATTCCTGAAACTTGTTTTTTCTAGTTTTTCAGACCCGTTCAATAAATTTCTTGCATACGGACTCCAATATTTCTCCAGCTCTTTGTAAGGGAACTCAATCACATGGCTATCCAGCTCATCCAGCGCTCTCATCGCATGATTGGCACATCTTCCTGCAATAAATCTCAGTTTATCCTTCCCGAAATAATATCCGATATCTTCTAAAGGATATTCCGTAAAGCATCCTTCATAGATGGCAATCTGATCCAAGACCTCTTCCGAAGGGTTTTTATCCGCTTTTAGCTGGGTAAGAAAATCATCAATTTCTTTCTTTACTCTTTTCTGAATTAAGCCTTCCACTGTTTTAACGGCAGCCGGCTGAAAAAGATCCTGTGCATTGATAAAGTTTCCTGTTCTCAGGTCAAAATTCTTCCAGATTAAAAAACTTTCAGGATAAGCTCCGGAAGCTTCTCCATCCATTGCAATGCTCAAAATATTTTTAGGAGTTTCCAGTTTCTCCCAACGATAAAAATAAAGATAGTTTGAATAGGTATTCGTTGCTGTAGAAGCCAGTTTAAAAGGATTTCCGCCTGATCCCGGAACATATTCCAGTTGATCAACCTGCAGAAATGTATTGATCTTATTTTCAACCAATGGATGTTCTGCATAAGAAACAACAGGAAAAACAGTATCTTCAGTTTTAGGCGGCAGATCGCTTATTTTTATATTTTTCTGCTGCGAAAAACTTAAACCGGAAATCATCAGGAAAAACAATAACTTCTTTTTCACGATTTCGATTTTAAATAGATTAAAATAAACTTGGCAACCAATGTAGAAATTCCAAGGATGATAAACATATTGGCAAATCTCTTGGAACTTCTAAAACCTTCCTGAGTCGTCTTTTTTAAAAACAATCCAAAGAGGAGAAATACAATGGGCAAAATGATCTGTAACATTAGTTTTCTCTCATTCTGTTAAACTCATTGATCACCTCATGATGGCTTACTGTTTTGTCTTTAAAATATGTAACAAAATGTTGTTTTTCTGCTTCTGTCGCTCCCAATTGGTTTAAGATATTCAATAAGTGCATTTTCATGTGTCCTTTCTGAATTCCTGTTGTAACTAAAGAGCGCAGCGCCCCGAAGTTCTGCGCCAATCCTGAAACCGCCAGAATACTCATCAGTTCCTGTGCAGAAGGTTTTCCTAACAATGCCAGAGAGAATTTTACCAAAGGGTGAAGATTCGTCAATCCTCCTACGACTCCTACAGAAATCGGAAGATCAATCCAGAATCTGAAAACACCGTTGTCTGTAGTACAGTGGGTCAGAGACCTGTATTGTCCGTCTCTTGCTGCATAGGCATGGGCACAGGCTTCTGTAGCTCTGAAGTCATTTCCTGTTGCGATCACTACAGCATCTACTCCATTCATCACTCCTTTATTATGTGTGGTGGCACGGTAGGGTTCAATTTCTGCAATGGTAACAGCCTGCTTAAATTTGGAGGCAAATTCTTCCGGAGAAATTCCGCTGTCATCTTTTAAATCTTCCATTTTACAGGAAACCTCAGCTCTTACGATACAGTCCGGTGTAAAATTGGACAGGATATTCATCACGATCTGCAATGAACTTTTTTCTTCCTGTGTGAAATCTTCGCTGGTAGCCACTTCCTGTCTTAATGTTTTTCCAAACTGCTCAAGACATGAGTTGATAAAGTTCGCCCCCATTGAATCTACCGTATCAAAGCTTGCTTTCAACTGGTAGTAATTAGGCATTTCTGCTGTTTTATCAACCAGGCTGATATTTAAAATACCTCCACCACGTTTTCTCATGTTGGCTGTAATATCTTCTGTGGCTTCGAATAATTTTTTCTTTAAGCTGAAATTAAAGAAATGTAATAGTTTGTGAGGTTCTACATTAAAAATAAAGTGGGTATGCCCCAGTTTTTCAGTATTGATAATGGTTGTTTTAAAGCCTCCTTTGTCGATCCAGAATTTTGCGGCTTTGGAAGCTGCAGCTACTACTGAACTTTCTTCAACGGCCATTGGAAGTGCCAATAGTTTTCCGTCGATCAGAAAGTTCGGAGCAATTCCGTAAGGCATATAGAAATTGGAAATGGTATTTTCAGAAAATTCTTCGTGAAGCTTCTGAAGATCTGCATCATCATTCCAATATTGTTTTAATATATTTTGATATTCCTGGTTTCCTTCAAGATATTCGTTTACGAGCCATTCGATTTTCCCCTGCTTTGGAAGCTTGGAAAAACCTTCGATTGGTTTATGATTCATGATATAAACTTTAATGAGCCGTAAATATAATGATTTTGAGACTCTTTTTTGTTGATAACTTCTATGAAAAAATATTGACTTTTATCAATTTTGGAACTAAATTTGACCAGTATTTAAATAATAACCCGATACAAATCATATCACCCATTTAAAAATATGAATTTTGACCGGCTTAAAGAAAAGCTTGAAATCCTTGCCGATGCAGCGAAATATGATGTTTCCTGCTCCTCCAGCGGAGGCACGCGAAAAAATAAAAAAAGCGCTTTAGGAGACAGTTCCGCAAGCGGGATTTGTCATACCTATACTGAAGACGGACGATGTGTTTCCCTGCTCAAAATCTTATTGACCAATCATTGTATTTATGATTGTGCTTATTGTGTTTCCAGAAGTTCCAATGATATTAAAAGGGCTGCATTCACCGTTGAAGAAGTTGTGGACCTTACCATTAATTTTTACCGCAGAAATTATATCGAGGGATTATTTTTAAGTTCCGGAATTTTCAAAAATGCGGACACCACCATGGAGCGGCTGGTAAGAGTGGCAAAAAAATTACGTCTGGAAGAAAACTTTAACGGTTATATTCACCTGAAATCTATTCCGGGCGCCAGTGATGAGCTGATGCAGGAAGCTGCGCTATATGCTGACCGGCTATCTGTAAACCTTGAAATTCCTACGGAAAGCGGGTTAAAATTATTGGCTCCCGAGAAAAACAGGCAGGATATGATCAGTCCGATGCGGTATATTCAGCAAGGAATCAGACAGTATGAAGATGAAAAGAAAATTTTAAAGAAAGTTCCCAAGTTTGCTCCGGCAGGACAATCTACCCAAATGATTGTAGGAGCTACCAATGAAAATGACCTGCAGATCATTAAGGTTGCGGACCATTTTTATAAAAATTTTAATCTTAAAAGAGTCTATTACTCCGGCTATGTTCCTGTATTGGAAGACAAGAGATTGCCTTCACTGGCAACAGAAGTTCCGATGTTGCGTGAAAACAGGCTGTATCAATCCGACTGGCTGATGAGATTTTATGGTTTTAAAGCAGAAGAAATCTTGGATCCCGGCCTTCCGTTTCTTGATCTGGAAGTAGACCCAAAAATGAGCTGGGCATTGCGGCATTTGGATCAGTTTCCGGTGAATATCCAGACTGCCGATTACCAGATGATTTTAAGAATTCCTGGAATCGGAGTGAAATCAGCACAGAAAATTGTCAGTGCAAGACGTTTTCAGGTTTTAAATATGGACCACCTGAAAAAATTAGGAGCAGCCGTTAACCGAGCCAAATATTTTATTGATTTTAATGCAGGAAACGCTTATCTGAGATATTTGACAGATAAAAACTTTAGAAAATTACTGGTGGGCGGAAGTTCATCCAAATTTCACAACCAGTTTTCTCAGCAGTTGAGTTTATTTTAATATGAAAAACAAAAAAAATATATTCTACGATAACCAATGGAAAAGAGACTTAGAAAAGGAAGCTTCAAAATTTTCTCAACTGTTTATGTCTAATTCCAAATGGGTAAAACTGATTGATAAACTTGTTGAAAACAATCATATTATTCAAAAAATTTTCTTCAAAAAAATTCAAAATGAAAATAGGGGTGAATTATACTTGGCAGATGATCCATCTTTTGGATTTGAATATTGGCATTCAGGATTTGAACTCAACAATTCTTTGGGGCAGCCTTTAGCATTTAATGAAATAGAATATCTTTCTTTTCCAAAAATTATAGCCCATAATACGACTCAGAATCTGCAAAAAATTTCAGAAATTATACAGTCTGCCGGTGAGTTTTATCTTGAGTCTGATGAAGATGAACTGAAATTAATTTGTTATAAAAAATAGAAGTGAGAGATTCTTTGTCAGAAATCGAAGATTCGACATAGTCAGCGACAAAAATAACTCAATTATTACATTTTCAAAATTAAATGATGACAACCCTGGTTTACGACGGAAGTTTTGACGGCCTTTTCACTGCGGTATTTGAAGTTTTCGAATACCGTTACAAAGACGTGGAGATGGCAAGCAGGGAAAGATTTTACCAGGAAAATATTTTTGCAGAAATCCATGAAGTCATTACCCAAACAGAAAAATCCGAAAGGGTTTTAAACAAATTAGAACAAAACATTGGTAAAAAAGGGATTCATCAATTGCTGAAAGTTTTTTTATCGGAAAATCCCGAAAGTGAAAAATTGATCTTAGATGCAGTCAGGCAATCCATCCAGTATCCGGAAGATAATATCCTGGAAAATTTTGCAGATCCGGATATTTTAAAAATTTCAAAAATCGGCAAATCTGTAGACCGGGAAAGACACAGAATGACGGCTTTTGTCCGCTTTGAAAAAATGCAGGATGGTGTTTATTTTGCCAAAATAGATCCTGACTTTAATGTTCTTCCGCTGATCAGAAAACATTTTCATGACCGGTATCAGGATCAGAAATGGATGATCTACGATCTGCGGAGAAACTATGGACTTATTTATGATCTGGAAAGCTGTGACTTCTTCTATCCTGATGAAAAACCGGACTTCAGTAATTATCAACAGAAATTCCATGATGAGGAAAAAAACTATCAGGTACTCTGGCAAAGATATTTTACCAAAACCAATATCGTTGAACGAAAAAATATGAAACTCCATATTCAGCATGTCCCGAAAAGATATTGGAAGTATCTGACTGAAAAATGGTAGCCCGAAATTCCATATTGTGGATAACTTTTTATTTCAACGAAAAAAGAGGTCATTTCAACCGCCTTGTTAAATCATATTTTTTAATCTATTCATTATGTGTCAGATATAATTCACATTAATTTAAAATTCATATTGTGGATAACTTTTTCCTGTTAACAAATAGTTAACATTGAAACAGTTTCAATGTTATTTTTCTTTAAAAATTTGAATAAATCAGGCTATTCCCAGAAAAAAGTGTTTGAAAAAATTCATTTAAAAGTATGAATATCTGAGGTATAGGTAATCAAGAATTTCATCACCCAATATTTCGTTGTGGATAACTCTTACTTTTTAATCGTTCGCAGCGCTTTTTTAACGATATACCGGGTTTCTTTTGTCGGGCTTTCCCGAATCCATTCATCACAGATTTCCACTACAAATTCGGGCTGTGATTTGCTCGCATCATTCAGCCAATTCCCGACACTATCCTGTACATACCTCGATGCGTCTGAACGTAATGGTTCTAAAATGTCCAGCCCTGATCCCGGATTTTGTTTTAAAGCGTCGATATGTTCACACCAAACTCCTCTCGGCCTGGTGGATTCACTGGCAAAGCGTCTGACATACTCATTTTCATGCTGAGCCCATTCTGATAGTATGGATAAGCTTTCTGTAAGATTTTTTGAGATATCAGGACGCACTGCCATCCAGCAGATTTCCCTTACTCCAAAATGGGAATCAGAAGCAAATGACTGTATTTTGTTTAATTTATCCTTAAGCTCCAGTCTATTGTTTCTTCCAATGGTATAAGCGGACCAACAGCGGACCAGATCTGCCGGATGGGATGAAAGTTCCGATAAAAATTCTTCATCATGGTTTTTAACAGCCTGATTAAGGAGTTCAAGCCCAATTGCTTCGTTGATCGTATTAACGGTTTGCTTTTTCAGTTGGGCCAGACTTTTTAAAACCGGGTTCAAATATACTGTCCGGTTATTCTGCTGAAGCAGATTTTCCAGCAACAGTCTTTGATCTACTGCCAGCCACTCCGTAAGATTAGCCGTTTCAATATCTCCCCGGTTGAGTTGTTCTAAAATATCCTGAGGAATATCTTTAATAGAGCGTGCTCCTTTTCTTTTCTCTGTCATAATGCTTGTATTAAATCTTCTACATCTACCTGATTCATGTAATTTACATCTAAAAATTTATATCTGACCTTCCTATTTTCATCAATGACAAAAACAGCAGGAACCGGCAATGTATTTTCTGTATTCTTATTAAACTTCAAAAGATCAATACCTAAATTTTGATAATGCAGAAGTACAAAATCCTGAAGCTGAAAAACAATTCCCAATTTTTGTGCAAATCCGTTATCTGCATCTGTCAGCACTTCAAATTCAAGATTATTTTTCTCTGCCATCATTGATGAATACTCCGGTCCTTCCGGAGAAACTGCCACTAAGGTGATATTCTTGTTTCTTAACCTGGATAGATTGTCCTGTAAATATTTAAGTTCTAAATTACAGTAAGGACACCAACTGCCCCGGTAAAAAGCAATCATCATCTTGCCGTTCTTAAGGATTTCATCGGAAGATATTTGCTGCCCAAATATATTCGGAAGAGAGAACGCCGGTATCTGTTCACCTATCTGAATACTGTTCTCTTCAATCCCTTTTGTCTTTACCTCTTCAATAGACTGTTCAAATGCCTCCGCCATTGCCTTGGGCAGTTGTGAAAACAATTCTTTATTCAGCTGTTCAATCTGTGTTGCGAGCCTGTTCATTATTTTTTTTAAATTATTATTTTTACAAAGGTCTAAAAGCGTTTATCAATTAGCAATACCGCATATTTTTCACCCATAGGGATAAAAAAGTCAATTTTATGGAAACAAAGGGAAAAACTGAAGAAAATAAAATCTGTCCGTTAGAAGTAGCGGTAAATACCATCAGTGGAAAATGGAAAATTCCAATTGTATGGCAAATCAATGAAGGGAAAAAACGTCCAAGTGAATTTCTCCGCGGTATTGCAAAAGTTGACAGAAGAGTTCTCAATCAACAGCTCAGTGAAATGGTAGAATCCGGTATCTTAACAAAGTAATCTTTTAATGAGCTTCCCCCAAGAGTTGAATACACTCTTACGGAACTGGGAGAAAAATTAGTAAAAATCCTCTGGCAGCTGAATGACTGGGGAAAACTTTTAATTCCGGAAAAAGAAAAGGTGTAAAGCAGGTTCTAAATCTTCCAGATTCTCAGAATCTTTATTGGTAAATAAGTGAAAAAAAAATGATATTTGTGTTCACTAAAAACGCATGAAAAAAATTATAACGGTAATCACCGCTCTTCTAATTCTCACAAGCTGTACGAAAGAAAAATTATCAGACCGTTTATTGGCTGAGCCTGATCATAATGAACATTTAAATTCAGAAAATTCTTTAAAAATTCATAAAGATAAAAACACCATCCGGGAAAGATTTTCTCCACCGGAAGGCTATGAATGGATTGAAGAAAAGCCTAATTCTTTTGGGTCTTTTATTGAAAATTTTAAGCTGAAACCTTATGACAGTCAGATTATGAAATATGACGGAACTCCTATCTCTACACAACATCTTCATGAGGCGGTTTTTGATATCGATACAGGAAATAAGGATCTGCAGCAATGCGCTGATGCTGTTATCCGCCTGAGAGCGGAATATTTATATGCAGTCAAAAAGTATGACGAGATTCAATTCCATTTTACAAGTGGAGACCTGTTCAGCTGGCGTGATTATAAAAATGGAACAAGAGCTTTCGTCAGCGGTAACTCCGTCAGCTTCAGAAAAACCGCAGACGTTGATGATTCCTATCAGAATTTCAGAAATTACCTGGATCTCATCTTCAATTATGCGGGAACCATTTCCTTACATCAAGAGACAAAACCGGTACCCAGCAATTCGGATTTAAAAACCGGAGATATCGTGATTAGTCCGGGAAGTCCCGGGCATGTTGTATTTATCGCCGGCGTGTGCAAAAATAAGGAAGGAAAAAGGCTGTTTTTATTGGGCGAAGGATTCACTCCTGCCCAGTCTGTTCATCTGCTTTCCAATCCTTATGACAAAAATATTTCGCCATGGTATGATCTGGATGTTGATTCTCCGGAAACCAAAACGGCGCGATATATTTTTAAACCTACAAATTTTAGAAGCTTTTAATCATTTATATTCAAAACTATTAAAAAGTTACTGCTATAATCTGAACTTGTTTTTGTAAATTTGTGTTCGAAATTTTTTACTAGATGAAAGAGAGTGCTGTAAAAAAGATTGCAGTTCTTACTTCAGGAGGTGATTCTCCGGGTATGAATGCTGCATTAAGAGCGGTAGTAAGAACCGCCAATTACTATAATATCGAATGTTACGGAGTGAGAGAAGGCTACAACGGTCTTATCAATGCTGATTTCCTTAAAATGGGAGCCCGTTCCGTAAAAAATATAATTAACCAGGGTGGAACGATTCTAAAGTCTGCCAGATCTGCTGAATTCAGAACCCAAGAAGGCCGCCAGAAAGCTTATGACAATTGTGTAAAGCTTGGTATTGATGCATTGGTATGCATCGGTGGAGACGGAACTTTTACCGGGGCCAAAATCTTCAGTGAAGAATTCGGAATCAGAGTGATCGGTGTGCCGGGAACGATAGACAATGATATTTTCGGAACAGATAATACCATCGGATACGATACGGCCCTGAATACGGCTATGGAAGCTATCGATAAAATCCGTGATACGGCAACTTCTCACAACAGGGTTTTCTTTGTGGAGGTGATGGGTCGTGATGCAGGTTTTATTGCTTTAAACAGCGGATTGGCAACGGGTGCTTTAGACATCCTTATTCCTGAGAAAAAAGACAGTATGGATGATCTTTTTGCCAACTTTAGAAAAGCTGAAAAAACAGGAAAGGCATCCAGTATCGTAGTGGTAGCAGAAGGTGAGAAACTGGGAAGTATTTATGATATTGCCAACAGTACCAAAGAAGAGTTCCCAGAATACGATATCCGTATTGCTGTTTTGGGACATATCCAAAGAGGAGGTTCTCCAAGTTGTGCAGACAGAGTATTGGCAAGCAGACTTGGATATGGTGCAGTAGTAGGATTAATGGAAGGACAAAACAATGTAATGGCAGGAATGCGCTCCAATGATGTGGTGTATACTCCTATTGAAGAAGCCATTAAAAAACATAACGAAATCAACAAAGATCTGATGTTAATTTCAGAAATTTTAGCAATCTAATTATTTTTATAATCTAATAAAAACAAACTATTATGTCAACAATTAAAGTAGGTATCAACGGTTTTGGTAGAATTGGACGTCTTGTTTTCAGAGCAATGACTGAAAGAGACAACATTGAAGTGGTAGGAATCAATGACCTGATCAATGCAGAATACATGGCTTACATGTTAAAATATGACTCTGTACATGGTGTTTTCCCAGGTGAAGTTTCTGTAGAAGGAAATGATCTTGTCGTAAACGGAAAAAAAATCAGAGTAACTGCTGAAAAAGATCCTAACAACCTAAAATGGAATGAAATTGGAGCTGACTATATCGTAGAATCTACAGGTCTTTTCTTATCTAAAGACTCTGCTCAGGCCCACATCAATGCAGGTGCAAAAAAAGTAATTCTTTCTGCTCCTTCTAAGGATGATACTCCAATGTTCGTAATGGGTGTAAACCACAAGGAACTTACTGATGATATCAAAATTTTATCAAACGCTTCTTGTACTACCAACTGTTTAGCTCCTTTAGCTAAAGTAATCCACGATAAATTCGGAATCGTAGAAGGTTTAATGACAACTGTACATGCTACAACAGCTACTCAGAAAACAGTTGACGGTCCTTCAATGAAAGACTGGAGAGGTGGTAGAGCTGCTCTAAATAACATTATCCCTTCTTCTACAGGAGCTGCTAAAGCGGTAGGAAAAGTAATCCCTTCATTAAACGGAAAATTAACGGGTATGTCTTTCAGAGTACCTACTGTAGACGTTTCTGTAGTTGACCTTACGGTAAGATTAGAAAAAGCTACTTCTTACGATGAGATCTGTGCTGCGATCAAAGAAGCTTCTGAAGGTGAATTGAAAGGTATCTTAGGATATACTGAAGATGCAGTAGTTTCCCAGGACTTCGTAGGAGATAAGAGAACTTCTATCTTCGATAAGGACGCTGGTATCATGCTTTCTCCAAACTTCGTAAAACTTGTTTCTTGGTATGACAACGAAATGGGTTACTCTAACAAGTTAGTAGATATGCTTGTACACGCTGCTTCTTTATAATAAGTAATGAGTGATAAGCAATAAGTAATATAAAACCTTCCCGATGGGAAGGTTTTTTGATTACCTTATGTTTTAGTTCAAACTCAGTAATATTTTTAAAATATTTTATATCCTATTCCCATACCTAACCAAGGTTTACCTTTATAATTCCAGTTTTCTCCTTTTTAGATAATAAAAGATCTGTACCATAAGCAATAAGAAGAGAAAAATCCCTATAATGTAATCCTATTGCTACTCCTCAATTAAAAATAGGCACATCAACTTTCCATGTTTGCAAATGTTGCACACTATTCTTATCATCAATTGTTACTTTACCAAGTCCTACAATCACATTACTTGAAAAAGCAACATTATAAATTCTATAGTCCTTTTCATTTTTTAATTTCACATACTTTTTCCACCCAAACTTGTAGCCTGTATATATGCCAACATTAATATTTCCTTCAGCCATACCACCTCCAACATTATCATCTCTTTTATTTAAATATACTTTCAAAGGTAGGGTCATTGCTCCCAACTGAAAAGAATCAGCAAAAAAACTTAAATTTTCATTTTCATTAAGAAAAATCCAAAATTGATTCGTAGATAAAAATACTTTCAAATCATTACACATATTGCCTTGATCCCAAAAATACACAACCAACTTACCTTTCTCAGGAGAAATATTGGCATTTAGAAATTTCTTTTTCCAACCATATTGTTTTAATTTAGATACCGTTATAGGCTAATCATCGTCGAAAAACGAAACATTTTAGAAATTGAATTCCCATGGTCATTAGTTTTATTTAAAGCTACAACACTTTTATACCACACGAAATACCACAAAAGGGTGATTTTTTAACACAATTTTATTATTTTTAAGAAAACATTAACCATGAAAAAAATATACCTGACCCAAGCAAAAAGACAGCATCCTCTCCTCAAAGTCTGGAATGATTATCCTGAAATTCTTCAGAATGCCAACAGTATATTGCCCTACCCTTCTATTGAAAGTATTATAGGAGAAATGTTCGCTCCAGGTAAGTTTTACTACTATATCATTAATTTCGCAGACAGTACAATATGTAACCACCATGAAAACATCCTGACAATGCATGGATTGAATAAATATCCTGTACATCTGAAAGAAATCACAGATCTTATTCACCCGGACGATTTGGAATTTGTAATGGAAGCCGAAAGGATGTGTATAGAGAAAATGAAAGAAATTGATGGTTTTGACTATCAGCAGGAACTAAAAACAAGTTATTGCTTCAGAATGAGAACCTCAAAAGGAAACTATGAACTATTTCATCATCAGGCACTCCACACCCACAAGGATGAGCATGGCAGGTTGCTTCAAGCTGTTAATATTCACAGCAATATTGAACATATCACTCATCAAAATTCATATACCGTCTTAGTTTCCGGAATCAACGGGCGAGAAGATTTTCATCAGATGCAGTGGTTGAAACAGGACAAAATGTATGAATCCAAGCCTGTCATCTTTACCAAAAGAGAGGTTGAAATCATTAATTGTATTGCCAAAGGATATTCGGCGGGAAAAATTTCCGATTTGCTGAGTATTTCAGAAGAGACGGTACGTACACACAGGAAAAATATTTTAAAAAAATCTGATAGCAAAAATAGCTCTGAACTTATTAAAAAGGCTTTTGAATGGGGATATCTGTAGAATATCAATAGTAAGACTGACAAATCTCACCAGGGAATTTCGGTGCAAAACTTGTATTTTTATCTACAATGGAACGAACAATAGTACAACCCCGGTTTAAAGACTCACCTCATTTCATAAACTTCTGGGAAAGCGGCAATGGAAAACAGCTTATAGAATTTTCCGGTGCTTCAGTGAGTTTTAAGGAATTTGAAACGTTTTCTCCTTTCTTCTATCATGTAGATGAGGCTGGCGATGAGGTGGTAAAAGATGTTTATTATACTAAAAAATTCCATGAAGCTTCCAGGGAAATAGAACATTACATCCGAAATGGAGTTTCTGAAACAGATGCTGTTCCTGAAAGTGTAAAAAAACTGTTTACCCAAACCCAACAAATTCCTGAATGGCTTGATTATAATCTGCTTAAATGCGGAGCTGAACTCTGCATGAGAAGCAACCTGGATTCCCTGATTTCATTAAGAGACTACTGCCTGATAGGAGGTTACGACTATGCTTATCTTAATAAACCTCTTATCGCCACGGAAGCGTTGAAAAAAGGAGCTGTAAAACGCCTCTCAGAAACACTGGATTTTTGGGTGAACGTAACACGTTATCATGCACTGGAGCTTCATGCAAAAGGGTATGAGTTTGCTGTCAAGACCCGTTTGATCCATTCCTATGCAAGACTTTCCATAAAGAAACATTACAAAGGCTGGGATACTGAAAATTGGGGCGAGCCTATTAATTCCTGGGATATGATGGCAACCTATATTGGTTTCAGCCTGGTTTTTCTTCACAGTCTCAAAAAATTAGGCAATACTTTTTCTGCTGAAGAAGAATATGGGATCTTTCATCTCTGGAAATATGTAGGTTATTTATTGGGAATCCCGGAACAGCTTCTTCCTGATGACAAAAAGCAGGCTACTGAATTTTTTTATTTATGGACTTCCGTTCAGCCGCCTTCTGATAAAGACTCCATTCTTTTAGCTCATTCATTGTTGAATGAATCACTGGAAAATCCCATTTTAAAATTTGAATTTCAGAGGAAAAATCTCAGGTATCTCCATATCTGCTGTACCTGGTTCCTGCTGGATGACGAGGTTTGTAAAAGACTTCAGATTCCGGAGGTTTCCAATAAGAAACTGTTTCCAAAATCAAAAATACTCTTCAATACGATTTATGATAAACTGGTAAGCCGTGATGCCCGAATAAAAAGGGGAAACAAAGACCAGATGAAAGTGCTGGAAGATTATCTGAATATCACTAAAAATTCAAATTTTCATTAATCATTAAGAGGGATGAAGCGGGAAGCGGGATGCTGGAAATTTACTATTGGACGGCTATTATGACAGTTATAATAAAACTTAATTAAGATTAAAATATTGATAAAATTGAGTGCTTAATATCTTTCCGGCTTCAATAATTTCCTTCTTCCAGCCTTTCATCTTCCTTCCCTAATTATATCATCCTGTAAGAAACTTTGTTTTTTTAATTATTAACGGATACCCATTCTGCATCTGCTTCGTTATGAATAACATCAGTAACAAAATTTTATCATTTTTTAACTTTAAAAACAGGTTCCGGAGACAAATAATATTAGCTTTTGATGTTTAAATTATGTATTTTTGAGAAATTATTTTAATAGCGATGAGTAACATTGATGATAAGAAAAAAGCACTCGCATTAGTGCTTGACAAATTAGATAAAACATACGGAAAAGGAACGGTAATGACTTTGGGAGATGCTGCCGTAGACACTACAATAGAAGTAATTCCTTCCGGATCTTTAGGATTAGATATTGCATTAGGTGTAGGCGGATATCCAAGAGGAAGAATCATTGAAATATACGGGCCTGAATCTTCAGGTAAAACGACATTGACCCTTCACGCTATCGCTGAAGCTCAAAAAGCCGGTGGTATTGCTGCATTTATTGATGCTGAACATGCTTTCGACAGAACCTATGCAGCAAAATTAGGAATCGATTTGGAAAACCTGATTATTTCCCAGCCGGACAACGGGGAACAGGCATTGGAAATTGCCGATAACCTTATCCGTTCAGGAGCTATTGATATCGTAGTTATCGACTCTGTAGCGGCCCTTACTCCAAAAGCTGAAATTGAAGGTGAAATGGGAGATTCCAAAATGGGTCTTCATGCGAGATTGATGTCTCAGGCATTAAGAAAACTGACTGCGACTATTTCAAGAACGAAATGTACGGTAATTTTCATCAACCAGTTGAGAGAAAAAATTGGTGTTATGTTCGGAAACCCTGAAACAACAACCGGAGGTAATGCCCTTAAATTCTATGCTTCTGTAAGAATTGATATCAGAAAAGCAAGTGCGCCGATCAAACAAGGTGATGAAGCCATCGGAAGCCGTGTGAAAGTGAAAATTGTGAAAAACAAAGTAGCCCCACCTTTCAAACAGGCAGAATTTGATATCATGTATGGTGAAGGAGTTTCCAAAGTAGGAGAAATTCTTGATACCGCAGTAGATATGGGAATTGTGAAGAAAAGCGGCTCTTGGTTCAGCTATGAAGAAACTAAGCTGGGTCAGGGACGTGATGCAGTAAAAGATGTTTTAAAAGATAACCCGGATCTTTCTGAGGAATTGGAAAACAAGATCAAGGAAGAATTGAAAAACAAATAAGTTTTACAATATATTGTTTAAAGACAGCTTTCAGGCTGTCTTTTTTATTTATTTTTTCTAGCAGATCTCACAGCTTTAGCAACAGAAAAAATCACATGCAGCTCATCCAGATTCTATAGATATTTACAAACTTCTCCCCCACTGTCATTATGTCACATTCTTCTTCATGGTATTTTTTTTGAGAAGTACATTGAACAATTAAAATCTAAAATATAATATTATGACTAAAGGAAATATTAATGTATCGGTGGAAAATATTTTCCCACTTATTAAAAAATTTCTTTACAGTGACCACGAAATATTCCTGCGAGAACTGATCTCTAATGCAACGGATGCTACTTTGAAATTAAAGCATTTGACAAGCATAGGAGAAGCTAAGGTTGAGTATGGAAATCCGAAACTGGAAGTTAGTATTGATAAAGAACAGAAAACGTTACGCATCATTGACCAGGGTATCGGGATGACCGGTGAAGAAGTTGAAAAATATATCAACCAGGTAGCCTTCTCAGGAGCTGAAGAGTTCCTGGAAAAATATAAAGACTCTGCTAAAGATTCAGGGATTATCGGACACTTTGGTCTTGGGTTCTACTCTGCGTTTATGGTGGCTGAAAAGGTGGAAATTCTTACAAAGTCCTATAAAGATGAACCTGCCGTAAGATGGATCTGTGACGGAAGCCCTGAATTTACCCTTGAAGAAACAACAGATAAAACGGATAGAGGTACAGAAATCATTCTTCACATTGCAGAAGATTCTGTAGAGTTTTTAGAGGAAGGAAAAATCCGTGAACTGCTATTAAAGTACAATAAATTCATGCCTGTTCCAATCAAATTCGGAACAAAAACGCATACCTTACCATTACCGGAAGATGCTCCGGAAGATGCCGTTGCTGAAACTGAAGAAGTAGATAACATTATCAACAACCCTACTCCTGCATGGACTATCGCTCCTAGCGACCTTACGAATGAAGATTATATGAAGTTCTACCACGAGCTGTATCCAATGCAGTTTGAGGAGCCTCTATTCCACATTCACCTGAATGTTGATTATCCTTTCAACCTTACAGGAGTTTTATTCTTCCCTAAGTTAAGCAACAACTTAAATATTGAAAAGGATAAAATCCAGCTTTACCAAAACCAGGTATTTGTAACAGATGAAGTAAAAGGGATTGTACCGGATTTCTTAATGCTGCTGAGAGGGGTCATTGATTCTCCGGATATTCCGTTGAATGTTTCCCGTTCTTACCTTCAGGCGGACGGTGCGGTAAAGAAAATCTCTTCTTATATCACAAAAAAGGTAGGTGATAAAATGGTTTCCCTGATCAACGAAAACCGAGAAGATTATGAGAAAAAATGGAATGACATCAAAATTGTCATTGAATACGGAATCATTACAGAAGAGAAGTTTGCTGAAAAAGTAGACAAATTCACATTATATCCTACCACAGACGGAAAATACTTCCTATGGGATGAATTGGTAGATACCATCAAACCTGCACAAACCGATAAAGATAACAAACTGGTTATTCTGTACGCTACCAATGCTGATGAACAGCACAGCTACATCCAGTCTGCAAAAGATAAAGGATATGAGGTTCTTTTATTAGACTCGCCTATTATTCCACATGTTATCCAGAAACTGGAAACTTCAAAAGAAAACATTTCATTTGCAAGAGTAGATGCTGACCATATCAATAACCTGATCAAAAAAGATGAGCCGGTTATTTCTAAATTAAATGATACTGACAAGGAATCTTTAAAGAAAAACGTGGAAGAAGCTATCCAGGATCCAAAATTCACAGTTCAGCTTGAAGATCTTGACAGCAGCGATGCCCCATTTACAATTACTCAGCCTGAGTTTATGAGAAGAATGAAAGAAATGCAGGCAACAGGCGGAGGCGGTATGTTTGGAATGGGAGGCTTCCCGGAAATGTACAATCTGGTAGTCAACTCCAACAGTGAGCTTTCAAATCAGATTTTAAAAACAGAAAATACTGAAGAAAAAGAAAGCCTGATCAAACATGCGCTGGATCTTGCTAAACTTTCGCAAAACCTGCTGAAGGGAAAAGATCTTACAGATTTTATACAGAGAAGCTATAAGCAACTTGAAAAATAATTTATAAGAGACTGTTTCAAATGAAACAGTCTTTTTTTATATTATATTATTTTCTCCCGCAGCTCACACGGGTCTCACAGATAAATCCCATATTTTTACCACAAAATCACAAAAAATTTAAGCCCCTAAGTTTATAAAGCCAGTGTAGTCCTGTTGAAAAGATCATTTAAGTTTTTGAAAATTTGATTTTCAACTCATGTTTACTTGTATGCTCATAGTTTGGAACTTAAAATGACTAATTGTTTAAAACCTAAAAAAACCTGCGCTATCTGCTCAATCTGCGAGAAATTATTTTGTTGCTTAAACGCTGCCGCAAAGAAATTTAAAAGTGAGATGTTGTAAGAGCAAAGGTTTTATCTCCGGTAAAATTTAATACCACTAATTTTTCTGCTAATCTTGTTAGATTTACCGAAAGTCATCAACAATACACCTAGATCATGTTTAAATTTTAAGCCTTTTCATCTTTTTCTATTAGCATCTATTACTTTATTGCACATTTTTTCTATTTTTTATTGTATACATTATGTTTTTTCTCGATTTTTGTATAAAATGTCGGACATGCAAAAAGAAAAATTACGCGTCATCAGAAAGCAAAAAGGCTATACGCAACAGCAGATAGCTGATATCATTTCAACAGATGTATCCAACTACAGCAGAAAAGAAAGCGGCGATGTAAAAATAATACAGGAGGAATGGGACAAAATTGCCCGCTTTTTAGATGTTCCGGTAGAGGAAATTTATGAAGAAGAGGAAGCTAAAATAATTATCAATAATGAGCATCCGGTATTCAATGACCGTTCTGCAAACGCTATTAATAATCAATATAATTATGATAATATCCCGGGAAGCATCATTGAAAACCTGCAAGGGTATATTACGGTATTAAAAGAAGAAAACGAAAGGTTAAAGGAAGAATTAAAGAATCCGAAAACTAAAAGATAACACAGACTAAACTTTTGTCTACCTAAAGGCCATTCTTGTTGTTCAGCAACATGGAATGGCTTTTTTGTATACAATGTAAAAAAGTACTAATGCATTGATGACAGGTGAAGTGTACAGCTGCTCTGAACTCAATTACAACTCATCTATCGGATCCCAAAACAATTTCTTGAAATTTTTTATTCTGAGATTTTCAATGGTAATGCCTTCTGCTTCAAGCTTGGGCTGAAATTCCGGTACGGACAGCACACCAGAACTTGAAATCACCCGGTGAGCGGGAACATCGGCCGGACAGCCTCCCATTGCTTTTCCTACATGGCGTGAATGATTCGGATACCCTACAGCTTTTGCTATGGCCCCATATGTAGAAACTCTGCCTTTGGGAATAAGCCTTGCCACTTCGTAAACCTGTTGTTTGAAAATTTCATCCATATCAATTAACTATTTTAGCGGACTGTCTTTTTTGCATCATTTTTGAACCCTTTTAGGCTCGATGATGTTTCATTAAAACATAAAGATATGAAAAAATCACTTTTCAGGCTGCTGAATGCCGTTAATAAAAAGGTTCTTCCGAAATTGAGCAAGAAAGATCCTAACCGATTAACTAAGATTGAAAAGGGAATTCTGGCATATCGTTATTTTGTGTTAGTGAATTCGCTGGATTGATCATTTTATTTTCCCACAGATGACACAGATTTTCACAGATGTTTGTGGAGAATTTTTGGAAAACGCAAAGGCGCAAGTTTTCTAACCTGCATGCAGCTTTAAGACGCAAGGATTTTATCTTCGATAAAATTGTATAGTGCATAGTTTATTTAATCTTACGCAAATTTTACAGATTACTCAGATAGTATAAAAATCTGTGTGATCTGTGTGATCTGCGAGAAACTATATACCACTTATTTGAACCGTTAAGATTATTTAAGTTTTAAAGAATATTAAGGGAAATAGCTAAAGCTATTTTATTGAGCTGCACGCTTTATTTTTCATCAAAGATGAAACTTAATTATACAATCTTCATTTTTCTTAATGGTTTAAATAGTTTTTAGTTTTCAAAACAAATCTATTTCTAAATCCTAAAATAAAAAAGCGCTTCAAATAAATTGAAGCGCTGATATTGTAATCGCTTTTGAGAATTTTATTCTTAAGCGTTTTCTAAGATGTAAGAGAACATCAATGGTGCACAGATGGTAGCATCACTTTCAACGATAAATTTCGGTGTTGTGATATCCAGTTTACCCCAAGTAATTTTCTCATTGGGAACAGCTCCTGAATAAGAACCATAAGACGTAGTAGAATCAGAGATCTGGCAGAAATAAGACCAGAAAGGAATGTCATGCATTTCCATATCCTGGTACAGCATTGGAACTACACAGATAGGGAAATCTCCTGCGATACCTCCTCCGATCTGGAAGAATCCAACTCCTTTTCCACCTGAGTTTTTAGTATACCAATCTGCAAGGTAAGTCATATATTCGATTCCTGATTTCATAGTAGAAGGCTGAAGCTCTCCTTTGATACAGTAAGAAGCGAAAATATTACCCATAGTAGAATCTTCCCATCCCGGAACTACGATTGGCAGGTTTGCTTCTGCAGCGGCAATCATCCAAGAATTTTCTCTAGGAATTTCATAATACTGCTCCAAAACTCCTGAAAGGATCATTTTGTACATATATTCGTGTGGGAAGTATCTTTCTCCTTTAGCTTCTGCATCTTTCCATATTTCAACGATATGTTTCTGTAATCTTCTGAATGCTTCTTCTTCAGGGATACAGGTATCTGTAACTCTGTTCAACCCTCTTTCCAATAGATCCCATTCTTCCTGCGGCGTAAGATCTCTGTAATGAGGAACTCTTTCGTAGTGAGAGTGAGCCACAAGGTTCATAAGATCTTCTTCAAGGTTAGCTCCAGTACATGAGATAAAATCTACTTTGCCCTGACGAATCATTTCTGCAAGAATTTTACCTAACTCTGCAGTAGACATAGCTCCTGCTAAAGTGATCATCATTTTTCCACCCTCTTTAAGGTGTGCTACATATCCCTTTGAAGCATCTACCAACGCTGCCGCATTGAAATGCAGGTAGTATTTCTCTATAAATTCAGAAATTGGTTTGTTCATTTTTTTAATTTTTGCAAAGATAAAACTTAAAAACGGAATGGGGCCCACACACATGAAGAAAGTATCATAGACAGGTCTTTTTTTATCATTTGTTAAATAGCAGGGATGAAGTGAAACTAAAGTAAGATGGAGATGCTTACATTTTACCTCCCGCAAATTATGCGGATTTGCAGAGGTTTGGGCTGTAATTTATTGGTAAACGCAAAGGTGCAAAGAAAATTTGAATACGATACCGCTTTTAAGCCGCAAGAAAATCAAAGATTTTCAGTAATAAGCAACACATTCAATGTAACAGCACTCAATTTTATCGGAGATAAAATCTTTGCGCCTTAAAGCTGCATGAATGTCAGAAAACTTGCGCCTTTGCGTCTAACCAATTAAAAGTTATTACCAAAAGCCTACAGCTTCATGAATCCAATATGCAGTATTCAATTTTAGAGATAAAATCTTTGCGCCTTAAAGCTGCATGCAGGTTAGAAAATTTGCGCCTTTGCGTCTAACCAATTAAAAGTTATTGCCAAAAGCCTACAGCTTCATGAATCCAATATACAGTATTCAATTTCAGAGATAAAATCTTTGCGCCTTAAAGCTGCATGCAGGTTAGAAAATTTGCGCCTTTGCGTCTAACCAATTAAAAGTTATTGCCAAAAGCCTACAGCTTCATGAATCCAATACACAGTATTCAATTTCAGAGATAAAATCTTTGCGCCTTAAAGCAACATGCAGGTTAGAAAATTTGCGCCTTTGCGTCTAACCACCCCCAACTTACCATATTCATTTTATCTGAGATCAATGTAAAACAAAAGTGTGGCCCGGATTGAGCCACACTTTCATTATCATTTAACTTAATAACATTCAACAAAGACCTGCTATCCTTCCCAGGCTTCCACTTTCATGATCTCAATTTTTCTGTCTCCATCCCTGAAAGGCCAGTCGATAACATCTCCCACTTTATATCCTACTACTGCCAGGGCAATATCTGATAGGATTGAATGTTTATTCTTTTTAAGTTTTGCTTGAGTAGAAGGCACAAAAATATATTCATGTTCAAAGTCCAGGGTATGGTCTTTTAACGTTACTTTTCTGTTAACCGTTACGATATCAGCAGGGAGATCTCTCCTCAATACCTGCTTGGCCTTCCTCAATTCTTCCGTAAGCCTCTGTTCTTCCTGAATACTTACTTTTTTTCTTCTCAATGTATCTTTGATAGCATCATAAATTCCTGTGGTAACAATAATATGATTGGACATTTTTTTCAATTTTAAATTAAAGTACAGTAACTTTCCAACGATCCAATGTAGAATGCAGACGTACCTGCCGCCTTCTCTGGATAGAAAACTGCAAAAAGAATAAATAAAAATCCGGATAATCTCCCTGTCTTGGATCCTGACAGGGCTTACTTGATAAAGTCCTTGGAACTTTTCAGAAAAGAGTCT
Organism: Chryseobacterium sp.; assembly: GCF_022869225.1. Classification (NCBI taxonomy): domain Bacteria; kingdom Pseudomonadati; phylum Bacteroidota; class Flavobacteriia; order Flavobacteriales; family Weeksellaceae; genus Chryseobacterium; species Chryseobacterium sp. The sequence continues at coordinate 1,383,826 of NZ_JALIHL010000001.1, forward strand.
GTATGTAAATACAATAATGACAACAACAATCCTGATTGCCGGCGTATAGCAGATAAAAAGATTGATGTTGTCATTATATTGTTGTTTTAATTTCTAACAAATATAAAACTTAAAAATGGAATGTGGCGGCTGCACTTAGAGAAATTCTTGTCAGGCCTTCTTTTTCATTATCTCCAAATTCATAGGTTCTTCCATCAATCTTCATTTTATTCAGCGTACCTGCGGTAACTCCCAGTTTCGGGCCTATCATAAAATTTTTAGAAAGAGCGTACTGATATCCGAATCCCGCATCCAGGCCAAGATTGGAACCGGTGCCTTTTACAGTTCCTGTTTTTGTGGTATAAGAAATCACTCCCAGCGCTACGTCAAAAAATAATTTATGTTTTGTCGGCTCATTATAGTTGGAATACAGTATTGCAGGCCCAAAAAAGGTAATATTGTCTTTCGTACTTACCGGAACAGAAACCGTATTCCCATAATAATCGCTTCCGGATATCCATCCGTTGCTGGATGCATTGAAGTTGGAAAACTTCACTCCCAGCCCAATATTTCTCAGATGATAGTAAGCAGAAATGTCAAAATGAACTCCATTTTTTAATTCTTTCACATAATCTTTCTCCTGTTTTGAAAGCCCTGGAGGTGTCTCAGCTACCCTCCATGCATATCCTACAGACGGGATGATGGAAAATTTTTGCTGGGCAAAAGAAAGTAAAGAACTCGAAACAGCTCCTAATAGCATTAGTTTTTTTATCATGATTTTAAAGTTTCCGGCAAAAATAAGATTTTCCGGGAAAGAAACCCTTTAAAATTTGAATCGTCTGTTTTCTTTTTTATCCGAAAGCTTTTTCTTATTATCCAATCTTTTCTGCTTTTGGCCTTTTGAAGGTTTTGTCGCAGTTCTTTTCTTAGGGATAATAAGGGCTTTATTAACGGTTTCTATTATTTTTTCAATTGCCTTATTTTTATTCATCAGCTGGGTTCTGCTTTCAGAAACCGTTAAAAATAAAATTCCTTCCGAATTGATTCTGTTTTTCAGCTTATGCTGAATCAGTGTTTTTTCATCATCATTGAAAAATTCAGTGGCGGCCACTTCCCAAAGCACCGTAACCGCTGTTTCCACTTTATTTACGTTTTGCCCTCCGGCGCCACTGCTTCTGGAAGTTTTAAAACGGAGTTCTTTTGAAAAGTCTTTCATGTTGTTAGATTTTGAGAGCCAAGAGCCGGGATATCATTAAATATTTTCATTAATGAGTTTATGTAATTCTAATCTGTTCACTTTTCCATTGGGAGTTCGTGGAATCTCATTAATGAACATAATTTCTTTAGGTTTATGAAAGTTTTTTTCAAATCGTATTTCTGAAATTTTCTTTACGATATCTTCTTCCTGGTCCCCTTCTATAATCAATATCAGTTTCTGACCCAAACTTTCATCTTTTATGCCTAAAAATACAGCTTCGTTGGGAACTACTTTTTTTACTAATGCTTCAAGGGTTTCAGGAAAAATTTTTGCTCCGCCCGAATTGATCACGTTGTCTATTCGCCCCATAAACCGGAATTGTTTATTATTTTTAATTTCAACTAAATCATTAGTTTTCAACACTTCAGCATTCACGGCAGGAGCAAATAGAGTTAAACACTCTCTTTCATCCAAAGAGATGGAAACATTTTCAAAAGCAGTGAAATATTCTTCCGGTTCTGGCATAAGCTGTCTCAAAGCAATATGAGACAGTGTTTCAGACATTCCATAGGTTTCAAAAATACGGTTGGAAGGATCAAGGTTCATCTGAAGAATTTTATTTTTCAGGCTTTCTGAAACTGCAGCTCCGCCAATGATCAGGTTTTTGATCAAATGAAGCTTTTCCAATGAGTTTTCTACCTGAATAGGGGTCATCGCACAAAAATCTATTTCTTCTTCTAAATTTTCAACAGGTTGTAAAGAAGGCTCTGCAATAATGAGTTTTAATTTTCTCTGCCAGGAACGCACAACCATCATTTTTCCCGAAATATACTCTACCGGCAGACACAGCAGTGCAGTATTCCCTTCGTGCAACCCCAAAAAATTGCAGGTCATCACCGCAGAATTGATCATCCGTTTTTTTTCAATCTCAAAAATTTTAGGAGTTCCGGTAGAGCCTGAAGTCTGAACCTTTACGGTACTTCCCTCAGACAGCCATTCTTCTAAAAATATTTTTATTTTTTTTTCAAATTCCGTATCGAATGATAAATTATTAATATTGAGATTCTTGAAGTCTATCAGCATGTTTTCTGTAAATAAAATCTACAGTAAATTTAAAAAAAATTTCAAAAAGTTCTTGTAAGTAAAGAAAAAAGCTGTAAATTTGCACCACTAAAACAAACAGAGACCCATGGTGTAGCGGTAACACTACTGATTTTGGTTCAGTCATCTGGGGTTCGAATCCCTGTGGGTCTACAAACCATCCTTTTTTAAGGGTGGTTTTTTTATTCTTACTTTTTCAAACTTCCTTGATCTTTCATTCTTATATTTAAAGAAATTATAGTTTTTGTTAAAACCTACATTAGGCATTCATCATTACGATTCGCCTTTTCAGGTAATTTTATTATTTTAATCTGCTTGAAAATACCTGTACTATCAGCACATATTCTCATAGATATTGAAACATCAGTATATTCGAAGACATTTGCCTTAAGAGAACTTTATGCATTAAAACAAATATTAAAGATTAATCTTATAAAAATTCCCCTCAAAATGCCACGATTTGTTTTTATTATAGTATATGGGCAAAACTTTCTTCAATTAGAGAATTTTTAATTTGGAAATAAATTTCCTAATATAAAAACAACAATTTCTACAATTAAAAATGATGAACAAAGATGAATTTTAAAAATACTGAAAATATCTGTCAAAACTCCACGCTTAATAAAAAAGTATATTATTGCAAATATCAAAGAAAAGATTGCTGCCTGCCAACCATTTACGTCCATAAACCATGATAATATGGATTGCTTTCTTCTTTTTTTAAATATTTTTTAAAATCGAAATCTTCCTTCCTAAATCTAAAATCCAATATAAAGAAAAATTCTCAATATTTTAAGTGGTCTACTTTCAATTTTCTTCTATTCCGTCTACCCAAATATCATTTTAAAATTTCAATACTTATTCCATTTATAAAAATATAGCGCTGATTTTCAACGCTATATTTTATTACCAACATATGTGAGACATTACCCTCTATTCTGTAAAATTATTATTATTATTATTATTTCTCGTTACTATTGATTAATAAGGAAAACCAACATTTTTGAAACATTACCTAAAAAAGACTGTCCTAAAAAATGACAATCTCATTTATATTTAATTAATATCTGATTTATCAATATTATCAAAAATATTATCTCTAAATTTTTCTACAGATTGTTTATTATCCTGCCAAGCTTTAGAATTTAATATATAATTGTCTGCTTCTGTAATTGATATTTTAAATTTAAAAACTAATAACATGGTTGATTGCATCATAGATAAGTTATCTTCTTTCATAATTAACATTAAATTTTCAATACTATCTAATGTATAATCTTTGTATTTTTCTAATAATTCTGTATTCATAATTTTATAATTTAAAAAGTTGATCAAATAGGTGTCCTGGATTTGCAGATGAACTATTAGCAGCTCGTTGAAACTGAAGTCTTAATTGCGTAAATCCATTTTCTCTTGCATAATTTTGAAGAACTTTAAAACTTTGAATCATTTGTCTGTTTCCAAACGTGTTAGCCATTTCATTCCCAACAGAACCTTTAGGGTAAAAAACCATTTCTGTTAATTCTAACGTACTTCCTTTCACATTGTGATTTGCCAAAAACTCAATTGATTCACCACTTGCATATCTGAATTCACCGCCTATAATATTGCTTTCTATTCGTGAAAATAATTGTGGAAGTCCACAATCATTATGAACAAGAATATTTTTTTCAGAAACATAATAATTATGGTTGCCTTCTACTTCAAAGTTATAGACTTTTGCTTTCTCATCCAAGAAATTAACAGATTCTATGGGAGATGTTTTTCCATCTAAAGTGGTAAGAAGCATTCCTTTGGTATAAGGGCTTGGGCTTCTATCCAGCTTCCGTTTACATAGAATGGATGTTCCGGTGTACAGGTAATTTCCGTACCGTTTACAGAGATTTTCACTAATGAAGAAGAAGTATTGCGGTATAATTCCACTACTTTTTTCAGCTCTTTTTTGCCTGTTTCTTCATTGTAACTCCATACCAGATTGCCTTCTTTGATGTCTTCAATCTTCCTGCTGCCTTTTTCAGTGGCCACTAAAGTACCTTCCGTAAAGCAGATTTTTATAAGACCGTTGGTTATTCTCCCTAGTGGTCCACATATGATACGGCTCAATCCTGCTGCTCTCCAGCCCAATGAAAGAAATTCTCCACCCACAAAAGATGCCGGAAGCTCTAAAAACAGAAAATTTTCAGCTGCTGCCACACTCTGTGATGCTTTGGAGTTAAGAATATAAGATCCCATATTGCTACTATTCATATCATAAGTAGCCTGTCCCAAAGCCCCTGTAAATTTACTGTACATCAGGAAACTGTTAAATCCTAAATTTTGAGAGTTATTCCATGTACTGGCTGTTCCTCTTGCATTTATAATAACTGGTGGAATATTAAAATACATTCCATCCGGTCCGTTACCTATTCCTGTGGATGTGCCGCCAAAAGAGAAATTAGTAGGAGTTCCTTCATAGCTCATGCTACCTACCCAGTTACTTACAAAACCACTTCCAGTGTTGCTCCAGGTTGTATCATAACCACTTTGGGAGTTATTGTAAAAGCTCATCACCCAGTCTTCATTACCTGTACTGTTTCTTGCAAAACTCACCTTTACATTTCCCAAATAACTTTTATATTGATAAATATATCAAAATTACTTACCAACACATTTGGAACATCCTGTATGATTCTCAATATTTTAAGTGGTCTACTTTCAATTTTCTTCTATTCCGTCTACCCAAATATCATTTTAAAATTTCAATACTTATTCAATTTATAAAAATATAGCGCTGATTTTCAACGCTATATTTTATTGCCAACATGTTTAAAACATGACCAATATGACCTATTTTGAATTTTGAATCTCAAAACCACTTTTGGTAAATTCTTCATAAAAATCATTAAATAAAATATTATCTGAAAATCTTTTTTCAAAATTCATATATCCTTTTATTCTTAAAAGAGGTGTTTGTTCTCTCATTTTTATTGATTCATAAATACTAATTAAACAGTCTCTAAAAGAATGAAATTCAGTCCCAAAATAACCATATGATTTGAAAAAAGCTTTTCCAATTTCATAATAGACATCCAAATCTGTTTTAACTTTTGATAAATCAATTATTATAACAGGGTTCATGTTATCGATATTTTCTCTGACACCACTTAATAGGCAACAGCCCCTTAAATAAAAATACTTTTGTTTATCATTTAATTCATACCATTTTATTTTTTCTTTTTTATCAGTAAGTAATTTGAAGTTGTCAATATATCCCTGATTGTATATTCCTAAAGGATCATCAAGAACTCCTGTTAAAGAAATTTCCTTAGTTTTAAGTAAGATATCTGAAACATTAAAAAAGTAGTCATTTTTAAAATCTTTAAGTCCTTTAAAAGTGACTCTAATTATTAAATATTGTTTGGAGATTTCTGCAAATTGCAGATTGGCTGATTTAATATCTTCTTTTTTGATAATGATTTTATCAAAATCTTTTTTACGAATAAGTTTCACGTATTTTGTCGACAATATTAGTTCTTCTCCTAATAAAAATTTTATTTCCATTTTACTGCTGAGCTTGTTGGTATTTGTATAATGTTTTTATAATTGTGGTCAATAACTAATCCCCATTTTCCAGAAGGATGTTGGAGAATTCTACTACCGTTTAATGAAGTGTCGGGAACATCTGCTATTTTCCATTCTTTTGCTCCAACCCATTTTAAACTTACACCACTTCTATTTTCAAGAATTGTTTGTGCATTTCCTGTCATTCTTGGAATTCCTCTTCCTGCTAAGATTTCAGTAAAGTCATTTGTTACACTTTTAGGCAGATTTACAGGATCAATTCTTGTCCCACCTTTTTTATTAATAATTCCCATTTCCCCACTTACCCCTTGTGGAGCTTTCATGGCATATAAAAATGTTGCTACTTGAGCTGTACTATGCGCAGAGTGACCTTCCATTCCCGCTTGCATAAGCCCTTCTGTAAGTACTGCTTCCAAAAGCATATATGGAACAGCAAGGATATTAACACTTTGAACCCCTCCCTTATCACTATACCTTCCTGCATTCCTAACTCTATCCCATGCAAAATCACTTTTAGCATTCCACCATTCCATGTATTTGTTGACATGGCTCTGGATTTGAAGACCCCAAAAAAAGCTGCTTTTTGTCTGAAGTTCTATGGCAGGTATTTGTATAAATATTCCACCATCCGGTCCGTTACCTATTCCTGTGGATGTGCCGCCAAAAGAGAAATTAGTAGGAGTTCCTTCATAGCTCATGCTACCTCCCCAGTTACTTACAAAACCACTTCCGGTATTAGTCCAATTCGTGTTATATCCATCCTGGGAATTGTTATAAAAACTCATTGCCCAGTCTACACTTACCCTGCCATCAGGATCATACATATTGACCGGATTGTTCAATACGTAGGCATATGGGGAATCGGAAGAATAACTTTCAGAAAGCTGATCCATTCCTATCCATCTACCCAGATCAGGCATATATTGTCTCCATCCGTAATCTAAATTCCCGCTGCTCTGCAATTCTTTGCCATTGTAAAGATATTTAAATTTATTGTTAGTTGTATCTCCCGTGTTATACCCTGTATGCTTTAATCCAAAAGGATAGTAGTTATTTTCTTCGAGAATCACAGGTGGTTCGCTGCTTCCTTTTGCATAAGAAACTCTTATATTTCCCAAATGATCTACATATTGATATACATATCTGTTATTTACAAAATCGTAATATCCTTCCTCATTGGCTAAAACAAAAGATTGCATACCACCTGTTGCATTTGCTGTATACTGAAACCCTCCCAAATAATCAGTAACGGTGAGGTCATTATTCATTTGTAGTTTAGTACCGTCTGAAGCATAAATATATTTGATTAACCCAGTCGTAGAATTTGGAGTAATCTGAGAGGGGAGATTCAAAAAATTATATGTAATTTTTGCCAAGCCTTTATCCAAATGTTGAGTAATATTTCCGTTAGCATCATACTGTAAAGAGGCTCCTTTTCCGGCAGGAAGAGGATACCCGCTTAAAGCATTTCCTTTCCCGGATTCCTGAACATAATCCAGCTGATTACTATTATTCAGATAATTGTAGGTTAGGTTATCTATCACCTCTGCGACTCCATTGACAGCACTTCCTGTCCTATGCAATGAAGTTATATTACCCCCAAGATCATAATCTATAACCTCACTATATTCCCGGGAATACGGATTGGTATCAACCTGGAAGAAACCAGCTCTTAGCCTTTCCGACCCGTCATATACATATCCGTATCTTCTAAGTGGTTCATTAGTACCATAAGCTGTCTTCCAATCTACTTCAACAATACTACCATTATATTTAGGCTTTACCTTTAGATTGCCAAATGAACTATTAGGGACTTCCGCTCCTTCTACCGTATTATATTTTATTTTGTAGGAAAACAGCTTGCTTCCCATATTATTTATATCAGCAGCATTGATACCGGTAAGCCACCCCCTGATGTTATAAGTATAATCTATGCTCTGAAGATTATTTCCCACTTTCTTATTAATAACCTGTCCTAAGTCATTGTAAGTATAATTGGAAAGCAGCTCTTCCATTCCACTATCAACCTGCTGGTAATGTTTAAGTAAATATCCCTGAGGGCTATATGTATACGTATCCTTAACTGTAACTTCAGTATTGATAGTATTTTTTGAATGGTAGGTAAAAGCCAATTGGGTTTTACCTGAAAAATCAAGCAAAGCTTCTGTTTTGGTAAACCCTCCCAAATGGTTTTTACTGTAACTTCCAATTGCTCTTCCCAGCTGATCATACCATATGGCATCTGAAGACCAATTATCATTCTCAATGTTTTTAGTATAGCTGATGGTAGGCAGTGCTTTCGTACTTCTTACAGATGCAAGTCCATTGGAAGTAATAAGAGTAGAAGCAGAAGCTAAAACAGGCTGATTCTGTATCTGGTCCGGGCGTTGAGGTGCCCCCTCAGGGTACTCATCATAATAATTAACTGATAAAATAGTCATACTCCCTGTGGGAAACGCTTCTTTTGTATAGTAAAAATTAATATTATTCTGTGTAAATGGAGAAGCACTTACTGTTTCATTGTTAACAGCATTAGCAGACATATTATTTAATGCAGTCTGCATAGCTATTCTTGATGCTGTATTGGCAAAAAAACCACTGTAGACTATTCTTCCGAATGCATCATATTTGGTGAACATCCAGCCCGGCTTTCCAAAACTGTTAACACTTGTTCTTAAGTTGGCATCCTGCCCCAACACTTGCCTGTTTTGTTTATCATATACAAAATATTCCCAGCCTTTTCCAGGAAGTTTCTTTTCTGCAAGCCTGTTGTATTTATCGTATTTATACTGATAACATAGAGGATTTAGTAGAGGCTGGATTTCCGCTCCTGTGCTGGCAATTGCCGCTTTTGGGGGAATCATAAAAGAAAGGTTACCGAAATCATCATACACATAATAGGTATCCAGATTTTCAACTGCTCCGTTTTCTTTTACATTAATTTTCCTTACTAAAATAGTCTGCCCCAGAGAATTGGTAAAGGAATGGGATTCATTTCCGTCTTCATCTTTGGACACTGATTTATAAAGGATATTGGCATTATAATACCCATTGGTTGTATAGGCATCATTAGCTGCAAAATTCAACACCACATCATTAAGCTGTAATGAAGAATTCCATGTTATTGCTGCTCTAAATCTTTTAACTTCATTTGCGGTATTTGACAGGTATTCAGCTTTTGATATGTGGTTACCACTAAGTTGCCATTCAGATCCGGGTGCAGCAGCTTTCTCAATTCTTCCCAAAGGTGAATTTTCATAAGCAACTTCAGAAAATGCATTGGGAACATTATAATAGGCATTTACAGCATTTTCCCCTGCATTCGGTATATAAGCACCGTTCCGTGAATCTATAGGAAGGGGAAGGTAGTTCTTTGATACCCGCCCCAGCTTATCATAAGCCACGGGAATCACAATGTCCTTTCCCAATGGAGAAGCTTTTATGCCAATATTCTGAGTATTTCTTCCCAATCCGTCAAAATATTGAACGGTTTGCCGTTGCTGGGCTCCGGGCTGCTCGGTTGTTACAGGCTCAAGATAGGTTCTGCTATAGGTATAGTTTTCTGTATTAGTCAGACTTTGTGCATAAAACAAAGCGGACACAAAAAAGTATACAATTAATGATATTTTTTTCATGATCTATGTTTTTATGGCTGTTTGATATTGTATTTATATTCCTGAATAATATTTCCGTTGACGTTAACAACAGTCTTCAATTTGTTATTCTGGTCATACTTATAAATGTCTCTTATCCCATTAGGTGGTGTAAGAGTCGTTATACCAATAAGCAGATCATATGTATAAGTTGTAATTTGAAACTTTTTCAATGCAGTATTTGTTCTAAATACATCCAGCGAGTTAATCAGTTCTGCTTCAGAAGCCGTATCTTTATCTAAATTGGATTTTAAAACGATGTCATCAGCCAAACTTCCTATATCAGCTAATGAAGCACCTTCTATTTTTGCAATAGGCATGGTATTGTTGTATCCCCAGATGATAACTGAAGAAAATCCTTTTCCTGTATTTTCATCAGTTACAGTGGTATATTGACGGTTATTACCAGCAGTGTCATATTCGTTATATTTCACGGTTGTTTTTACACTATTATCATTGGGATTAATGAAAACTACAGAAGTAGGTAAAAGGCTATTGTTATCAAATCTAACCTGTGAGTTTAAAACTACTTTACTATTATTCTTGGTAATCGTCTGAACTGCCTCTGAAAGAATATGTGCATTTTCAAGATGAGCATATCCGGTAAGACCTGCTGGATAGATAAATTGCTGTTCTTTAATATTTCCATCTGATGATATGTCTTTTATAGAATTTGGGGCAAGATTTGAAGAGTTAATAACCGTTTCTTTCTTGACTTCAACAATTCCTCCGGGCTTGGTATAATCTTTATTATCCTGAGAAATCTTTTTCACATAGGCAGATCTGCTTGTGTATAGATTAGGGCCAAAATAAAATTCACGAATCTGATCTGTATAATTATCAAGCTCATAAGTATAACTTTCAGAATGTAATAACTGATTCTGCTCATTATAGATTTCTTTCCTGGAAATCAGCCCTCCTTTTGTAATATTATAATAAGGATAATAATATATAGGGGAAAACGGAGTTCCTCCAGTCTGATATTTTGGATAATCATCCGGATTAAGATAATAGATTTTTGTATAACCGTTCCCTGCTTCGGAAATTTTCACATTTTTATACAGAATAAAACCTTCGTTAGGATTATCTTTCCCATCATTATCATTATAAAACACATAACCACTTGAGCCTGTTCCATCTTCGTTATCATAATTATAGGTTAGTGTTTTAGCAGGTATCGTTTCGTTAATTCCTGTATAATATTTAATCTTATTTAAGCGAATACGGCCATAATGAGGAGTATCTTTCGCTTTTCGAATAGGACCTTGCTTGATTTTGATTTCATAAATCTTGAAAATTCCGTAGCTTCTACCTTTCCCTGAAAACTCTAGTGTATAAGTTCCTGGGTATCCGTAATAAGTATTTTGTGCTGTTTCCGCCGTTGTTGCAAAACATTGTTTACCATTCATCAATTCACCTGAGCTGCTTTTAATAACGAAATCCGTATAAAATGGTTCAGGTTGTGGGTTTGGATTATTGGGATCATATGTTGGATCAAAAGGATTGTCTGTTGGTGGCGTAACAATAATCGGATCAGTATATCCTTGTGCTGTATACGAAAACGTAAAGCCAACTTTTTTAGCAGGATCTCCTGAAATCGTAAATGTATACGTATTGGTTTGGGCTATATTAAATTGATGGTCGGGCTGTGCTACAACTTCCTGTATATCTGAATCCACATAATTACCCAATATTGAATCCAAATAGTCTTGCGTGTAATCAAAGAAATATTCGTGATTCCCATATACATATTGTGTTACCCCGCCTGAAGGAGAAATAACTTTTTCAAGAGCATTGGTATAATTATAATCTGTATAATAGCTTTTAGGCATAGAACCCGGCCAATCGCAATAACTGTTATTGACAGTCGGAAGTAGATTATTATTATTCTGATTATAGACAAATGTGGTTTTTTCATTTTTTACATCATTCTTATCATTTTTAACAATAGAAGCAAGAAGCCTTTTTCTCAAAGGTTGATCATATGGTTCACTAGATGTGATATAATTAAAGTTAAATGAATGAATAACCTGATCATAGGAATTTTTTAACACTATCTTTTTCAAGCTAAACAGATCATTTGGAGTGTCTGCAAGACTTTCGTCAAATTGATAATCAAATATAACCTTCCCTAAATCTGTATCTACAGATTTTAACTTACAATACTGGTAAATCAATTCTCCGGTAGAGGCTCTAGTTCTTGATTTTTTATCATACATATATGTTGCAAGTATTTTACCTATCGGACTAACAATTCTGGTCAAAAAGTAAGCCGATTTATATCCTTTTTTGGGTATTATAAAACCCGAATCATACCTAGCCTCTAGGTCAAAATCATTGAATATATATTTGTATCCTTTTCCATCTGTAATGGTGAAATTTTCAATTTTCAAGGTAGCAGTATTACTGTTTCTTTCATATTCAAATTTCAGATTGTTGGGAGTTAAATTGACAAGGCTAAAAGTATTTGTGACTATATCCCTTTTTATTTGAAATTTTCCAGACATGCCAGGTAAACTATAATAGTAATAGTCATCAAAAGTATTTTTTTGATAATCAGGACTAGACACATCGTCATTAACCTCATCTAAAGTTCCAATAATTTTTTTATAAATCATACTTCCTCCGAATAATGTCCAACCTGCCCCAACATCACTTGCTGAAAAATTACTATCTCCAACATATACAGGATTATAGCTAAGATTAAATACATGTTTAATATTTCTATCCTGTATTGGTACCTCTACAATAGGAATATTAATATTAGGCTGACCAGTAATCTGACTGACAAGATTATCAGTATATCTAGCCATTGTAGTCATCGAAGGAGAAGCAATAGCAGTTGTTGTCCCTTCTCCCAGACTCTGTTGACTATGGAGATTCGTAATTAAGAATATAAGATAAAAACATATATATTCTTTCTTCCAATTAAATATAGTTGTCATTTTTTTATCAGTTTAGCATTCGCCGTTTTGTTATTATCCGTTTTTATAGTCACCAGGTAAGCTCCCTGCACCAATCGCTGTGTGTTGATCTTGGTTACAGCATTCTTTGTTGTAAGGCTATGGAGCTGTCTGCCGCTCATATCGTAGACTAAAATCTCAGCATTTTTGAAATCAAAACCTATTTCTATGTAAGCATAATCGGATACTGGGTTCGGATAAATTTTGATCTCTTTCTTTTCAATTAAGTCGTTTACCTGCTTGTCACCCAGCTTTACAATTTTCCAGTTTTCCTTTCCTAATTCTTCGGCACTGGTTCCTGCCAGAATGATGGAACCGTCTCTGCTCAATTTCAGGTCTGAGAGCCTCTCTTCTCTTTTTCTTGAATCTCCCGTTACGTGCTTTCGCCACTGTTCATTGCCGTTTGCATCTACATACAACATCCAGAAGGTTTCATCATCTTTTTCAATTCTGCCTTCTGCTTGGGTATATCCCCCTAACAGGATTCCTTTTGTTCCCTTATCATCCAAAGAATGGATGGCATTCATGCCCATTAAAATATCTCTGTTTTTAAAGTTGTAGGATTTCTGCCACTGTTCCTCGCCTCTTTCATTGAGGGAGATCAGCCAGAGATCTGTTCCTTCTTCAAGGCCTGCGGTTTTATTGCCCGATCTTTCGGATCTGGATTCGCCGCCGATGATAAAGCCGGAAGAGGTTAAAGCCAATGTTCTCAGATGGTCGTCTTCTTTCCCGCCAAAGTTCTTTTCCCATTCTACTTTGCCGTTTTTATCCAGTTTCACGATCCAGTAGTCCCCCTCACCGAAATTGCTGCTGCTTTTGGGATGAGAATTGATCTTCCCATTACTTCCAGCCTGCTGCTTCCCGCTTCCCGGCTTTATTTCAGAACTTCTGGAGTATATTCCCAATAAGGCTCCGCCATCTTTTGTCGGAATCATTTTTTCCAGTTCATCCAGGCTTTTGCCGCCTAAAATGAGCTGGGAAAGCTCTTTGCCTTCCTTATCCAGCCGGATAATCCATACATCTTTGGAGCCGTAGCCTTTGGAAGAGTTCTGTATATTCCCGGCTACGAAAAACCCAAGATCTGTGGTTTGGATTACAGCCCTAGCCTCTTCATCGGCTGAAGTTCCTAATGTCTTTTGCCACATTTCGTCACCGAATTCATTGATACGAATAAGCCAGATGTCTGAACCTCCTTTTGATTCTTCTTTTTTATCCAATCCTCTGCTTGAATAAGAGGTTCCTGCCGCTAAGAATCCGCCTTCCTGGGTGGTTACCGTTGCTGATAAATAGTCGTGATTATTTCCGGAAAAGTATTTTTCCCAGACTTCTTCACCCTGTTGGTTGAGCTTAACCAGATGGAAATCATAGCCGTTATTTTGCTTCTGGCTGTTGGCAGCTGGCGACTGGCTTTTGGACTGGATAGAACTTCCGGTGATCAGATACTGCTGATCAATCGTGGTGGTGACCTGGCTTAGAAAATCCTGGGTGGAGGATTTAAGATCTTTTTGCCAAACCACCTGCTGAGCATCAAAACTACTCAGAGATGTGCAAATAAAAATTGCACCTACGTAAAGTTTTTTCATACTGTTTGTTGTGTTAGATTAATTTAATTTCTCCTTTATAGCAAAAGGAAAATACCAGAATAATTTTTGCGAAAGGATAATGTTATCCTGAATGATAAAATGATTTCATATTTTTATTTTTGTTTTTAGATATAACAAATAACTTGAGAGGATAAAACCCAATCAGAACCTAGTAAACATATAGTTATTGAGACATTAAGTACACCAATGCCCTACACAAAGAAATAAGAAATTCCTTAAATTGTACCTCAAAAAATTAAGTAGAAAAACATAATTTCTTTTCTCTCATTGGTATTGTTTTTCCTTAGCGAACTTAAATACTATGGTATTTTTCCACAATCCGTAAAATCAAGCTGTGTTCATCTCTTTCTTTTTTGTTATTTATAATTTTCTTTTTTCGAATACAAAGTTATAGCTTCATAACGACAAGTCATGTCGTATTAAAACTATATTTCAAGTTGGATATAAAAGAATTAAAATAAAAAGAAGCAAAGAAAACACTATTGCGTGAATTCTATGGAAGATTTTATAAAAGAATTTTATTATTTCTTACGCATGAGTAGATAGTGGAATATGGAGCTAAGATACTTTTTCCTACATACGTGTTAGATAGAGAGATTGACGACAGATATCCTTATTTCAGGATGTTTTATTGTATATAGTCCAAGAATAAATAGGACTAAACGAGAGTTTTGAAATCGCTATATCCCATATCGGCTCATTTTGATAATGAGTAACAAAACTCCTGTCATTAAGGTCAAACTTCTCCGCAAAACTATGATAAACTAAACGTGAAACTGCCACTGATGGCGAATAAATCATCACATCGGCTTACATCAGCATATTATTATCTTTTCAATTGCATCCTATACAATAGCTTTTATCAACATATTCTTTGCTTCCTCCAGACGAAATATAATAACACCCTCCTTTTTCACCGGTATAAAGCCTATGGCCGTTGTATTTACAAGGTCCTGAACCCAAATCACCATCATTATCGCTTGCACTTCCCCCACAAGAACAAATTATTGCTGCTAACGCAATCATTAATAGTATTTTCTTCATGTCTCTAATTTTAAATATTCAGCAAAACTAGAACAAGATTAAAATGAAAAAATACGGGAATCCATAAAGCAAAGTAAAAGTTAATGTAAGAAATGAAAACAGTAATTATATATCCTGACATTTTCGGAAGAAATCTGTTTATTCAATTCTAAACTGTTTCTTATCTGGCGGAACAACTTGAATAATGATTTGCTGATTGTTCTTTAATATTATGTTAAGGTTCATTTACTTTTATGAGCATAAGGTTACAAACAAATGTAAAAAATTGAACATTTTAAAATAATAATTTACCTAAAAATAACCAGCGTGTTAAAAATTTTATTTCACATAAGTGCTCTTAAATCAGTCTGATTCCACCTAATAGATAAAAAAATTAACTGAAAATAATCGTTTATGCCACGAAACACACATTTAAATACGCAATAACTAATAAAATACACATATTTAACTATTATAATTAAAAATATTCATATTATTAATTAATTTTATATATCTTAGCGCCGAAAAACTAATAGCATTATGAGAAAACTACTCACCGTAGCCGCTTCACTTACGATAGCACTACTGCCAACCATTTCATGTTCAGATACGAACAATGAACAAATTTCAACCTCTGAAAGCAGTTTTAGTCCAAAAGCTTCTTTAATGCAAGGAAGTTCTGCTGCCCGCCTTACACAAGATGACAGCGACCAGATTGTGAACTCCTCTTTACTCTTGATAAAGGAAATCCAGAACAGGAGTGAACTCGTTGATTTAATTAGGAATCCTGTTACCAATCCGGATGGTTCCATCGATTATGTAACCAAAGACGGATTAGCTAAATTTTTAGAAATAATCGATTATAAAGGTGACGTCAATGTAAAAGATGTTAATTACATGATTTCTGAAAGTGTAAAAGCTTATAATCAGGGCTATGATACCTATATCTCTAACATGAATATATCTTCCGGTGCTAAAGCTATTATGAAGGACTTGATAAAACCAAAAGTCCTATACGTTAATCTTGAAGATTATCCGGAATATGCAGGTCTCAAAACGATAGAACAGGAAAAGTTAAAGGATGTCTATGATGTCACAAACACCGCGAGAAGAAGTGATCTGGATGATATAACTCTTGGAGGATATATGTTGGGTGGCGCTGCTGTAGGAGCATGGATCGGAAGTTATTTCCCTTGGCCGGGAGCTCCGATTTTAGGAGGTGTCATTGGAGCGGTAGTAGGAGCCGTTTTATGGGTTGCTATAAAAGGATAGTGATGAAAAAAAATGTATCCGTAACCGTAATTAGCCTTACTACAAATCTTCTTTCTTGCTTTTGAAAGTTTCAAAAAAAAACTGGATTTGTTATAGGTTTAACAGGTTTGGCAGGTATAATGATCAGCGGGCTATTTTTCTTAATGTCTGATAAGATGTTTCACAGAAAAAAAGCCGAAAAGAATACTATTTATCTTTATTTCAGGGAAACAAAGTCAAAAGCGGGATTAATTTCAAAATCATATAATATTAATAATTCAAACTATTCTCATGTTGGGATTGGCGGAATTATTAACGGAAAAGAACAGGTTTATCATATTTTATTTTGGAATGATGGCAAAAAGCATTTTACCGATCTAAGAATTGAAAGCATCGATGATTTTTTTAATCCTAAAAATGAAAAAGTACTATCCGGAGGAGTCTATTCAGTAAAAAATGTAACGCCTTATGAGTATTCAAAGTTTACCAATGTATTAGACAGTATTCGTCAGCAACGATTGGCTTTTGATAAAAAATTTGAAAGTATTGACGATAATAAATTTTACTGTTCCGAATTAGTAATCAGCTTACTCAGATTTACAAAACGGGATTTTCATTTAAAAAAAATTAAGAAAAAATTGACAGGAATAGATGCTGTTATTTTAAACCGGGACTCCATATCTTATTATCCCACAGATATTTTTATGAACAATGAAAATTTCACCCCTGTAGAAAAATGGTAATTTAAACTTTTATACTTGTTAAATGTGCGTTATTAAATTTCAACCTGTCTTACAAACAATATTATCGTTGATCGGTTTATTTTTCATCTTATCCGTTTATTTACGACTTATCTTCAAAGGTATTTGAAAGGAAATGATCGTATAAAATGTAGTAAAGCTATCAACTAGGTTCAATCTCTTACCAATCCTAGCATAGTGCAAAATGGGTAAGAACAATAATAAAAATATGAACAAAAAACTAAATTACCTCTTCGCAGTATTGTTATTATCTGCTGCAACAGTCACTTCTTGTACAAATGAATCAAGAGACACTGACGGACAAACAACGACTGAAACATTAACAAAGAAAAACAACACTTCCTCAGCGAAGAAATTACCCGGATGCGGGAATGGCCCGGGGGTACATGCTGTCATATCATATGAAATAGATACTTTTAATTTCCACAGACCTTCAAAAGGGTGTGAAAGCGGCTTCTCATTATGTGTACAAGGGCATTGGGAAGTTGAATGCCACGATATCGATCATAATCCTATAGCATCGATTGCCAATAAAAAAGCGGATGTATGGGCAGATGTCTTAGATACCCAGGCTGAACTTCATTTTCCAATTGGGCTAAAAGATGAAGCAGGCTATACTAAAGATGATTTCGATAAATTTTATGTAGATAAAGAGCACGAATTATATGACGGAGTTATCCTTAAACCAGGTGTTTATGATATTACTGAAACAAAAGACGAAATGGTAGTACTTGTTGATATACTATATTAAAATTAGTAAACACTCAGCTTATAATAAGCTGAGTGTTTTTTTATGACAAAAGATCAATTCATTATTTTTTTAGGATGGTCTATCCTTTACATTTTTTATTTAATTAACAGCCGTTGCAAAAATCGAATTTTCCGACCAACCGCCTCCAAAGCCTTCCAGTTGGGAAGTAGACGCTGCAGGTCCGTATACTACAGTACTTCCCGCTACATATCTATATGTTTTTGTATTTCCTGAAGAATTATTCACATAGATAACGCCCACTGCAACGTCAGACAGGGTAAGACCAGTATTGGGGCCCCTTGCTATAAAACTCATCAAAGTAGGCCTGCTGCTTACATCGGGAGATTGGGTGGCCACAGCTCCTATACCGACATTATCTTCAGAAAGAGTACTTCTTACAAACATCTTTTGATCCGCTGTCAGTGTTCCATTGAGTCTTATCAACTGTGAGATAGTCACCATCCATTTTCCTGGCGGAAGACTGATATTGGTTCCGGTATATTTCAAGGTATTATCTGCAACAAAGGGAATATTTATTCCTCCAGATGTAGTTCCTGTAGCGGTATTGGCTGCTGCTCTCTGCCATGTTGCCACTCCGTTGGCATCTGAAGTTAATATTTTATTAACTCCCTGAGTTCCATCTACAATTTTTAATGCCCCATTTGTTGCTGAACGAACATCAAGTACATTGGTAGGAGCTGTGGTTCCGATACCTACCCTCCCATTTTTGTTCAAAGTCATCAAAGCACTTCCTGTAGTTGGAACTCCTGCAAAGAATTGTAAAACATTCTGTGCGGCTCCGAATCCGTAAAAATCATCCCCGGCAGTACTGTTCCAGACGGCTAGTTTTTTCCCTTGCGTTGTCCCTAAATCTAAAAGATTATTGGGAGTTGCTGTACCAAGACCAATTCTATTATTTCTTGCATCAACATTAAAAGTCGTCCCGTCTACCGTAAAATGACTTGTACCGGCAGTAGCAGTACTTGTAAATGCTAAAGTGTTTCCGGCTTGTGCTACGATACGGTTTCCCGCTAATGTCCCGTTTCCTGCATAGATACTTGTATCTGTATTTGCAGGGAGGTCTTTCCAGGTTGCCACCCCATTGGCATCTGAGGTTAAAACTTTGTTTGCCCCCTGGGTACCATCAACAAGTTTTAGAGCACCATTTGTTGCTGAACGAACATCAAGTACATTGGTAGGGGCTGTGGTTCCGATACCTACTCTCCCATTTTTGTTCAAAGTCATTAATGCATCACCAGCAGCAGCAGCTCCAGCAAAAATTTGTAATACATCAGCAGCATTTCCAAATCCGTAGAAATCATCTCCTGCAGTGCTGTTCCATAATGCTAATTTTTTCCCGCTGCCTGATCCCAAATCTAAAAGATTTTTAGGTGTTGTTGTTCCGATACCCACCCTATTGGTAACGGCATCCACAGAGAAAGTACTTCCATCCACTGAAAAATGATTGGTTCCTGTAGCAGCTGAACTGGTAAATGCCAAAGTACTTCCGGCTTGTGCTACGATACGGTTTCCCGCTAATGTTCCGTTTCCTGCATAGATACTTGTATCTGTATTTGCAGGGAGGTCTTTCCAGGTTGCCACACCATTGGCATCTGAGGTTAAGACCCTGTTGGCTCCCTGGCTTCCATCAGCAATCTTTAAAGCACCATTTGTTGTAGAGCGGATATCAAGCTTATTTGTAGGGGTTACCGTTCCCATTCCCACATTCCCATTATTAAGCACGACAAAATCATTTGATTGCTGAACCGGGGTTGGAGCTCCTGTAGAAGCATTATCTTTTGCGCCGTCCACATGAAAGGACCCTTGTGGATTAGGAGTATTGATCCCTACCTGAGAAAAAGCAAAGTTGAAGAGAGAATATTGTAGATAAAATTGTAATTTTTTTCATTTGCTTAGTTTTAAATGTTTAATGTTTAATTTTTTTTCTTGTGTACTTTTAGAATCGTAACTCGAAAATGTGACCGGTCTGAAATTTTCTAAGTGTTCGAATTGTATAGTGCAAATGTACAGCCTCTGAACAAAAAAAATAGTACATCAAAGATACGCCACAAAATAAACTACTGTAAAAAACAAGTTAAACAACCAAAGAAGTAGCTTTGAAGTAAATGAAAAAAGTGAATTATTATCTGATTTGAAAGAAAACAGTTACCCATGGGTACCCATTTCCAACATTCCGGTCACCTCGAAGGATTATTCAGGATGGTCTGTAGTTTTAAAAAGCAGAGATCATTAGAATCTCTGCATCAAAACACAAACACTTTTCTCAAACATATAAGAATGAAAAAAATTATATTCAAATCTATTAATATTGAATAAGAAAATGATTACTTCAAAAATACGTCACTTCTTAATGAATTAACAATCAAAAAAATTAGATAATGAATGAAGTATTATTGAAGTACAACATTCCCAATTCTGCACAAGAAAAATGACTCATTTTACCAAGATCATTTTATTCTTTCCTCTTTAACTTATTATATTCATAAAAAATTTATTTTTGTTTAGATAATTGAAAAAAAATATGTCCCCTAATTTTAGAATTAAAATAATATATCTTGCTTTTATTTTTCCTTTTGTATTTCTTGGAGCCCAGGATTATTCTTTTCTGCCTGAACCCATAAGAACAACATCAGAGTATAAAAGGAAAGGGGATTATGAAGGGGCTTTAAGGTTTAATACCAAGGCGCTTAAACAATATGAAGAAAATGGAGACACCAGGGGAATCATTATGGTATACACCAATATTGGAAACATACTGTGTGGTTTCAGCAGACATAAGGAAAGCCTGGAATATCTGGATAAAGCAAAGAACGAGCTCAATACCATTAATCCTCCGACTCCTCTTCTTATAGGAAATTTATATAATGAATATGGTAGGAATTATATCCGATTAGGATTATTTGAGCAGGCTAATACAGCCTATAATAAAGCAGCGTATTATATCAAAAGGGTTACAGATGATAAACAGAGGAATTACCTTTTGTTTCATAATTATTCAGGGAAGTATACTAACTTTCTTAAATCTAAAAACATTGATTCTTTACGGACCATAGAAAAAAATTGCTGTCTGAGATTCCGGGAGCATTCTCCTACACAAGAATGGCTGATGGTTTTATTGCGAAAAAAACATTTGGATTCTGCAGAATACTATATGAATAAGGCTGTTCTCAATTTTAATACCGCAAATTTTACTGAA
The DNA here is from genome assembly GCF_022869225.1 of Chryseobacterium sp. NCBI lineage: Bacteria > Pseudomonadati > Bacteroidota > Flavobacteriia > Flavobacteriales > Weeksellaceae > Chryseobacterium > Chryseobacterium sp. The sequence goes on from NZ_JALIHL010000001.1 coordinate 1,404,888, forward strand.
AAAGGGATTGCATTATTCAGTTATGGAGACCTTTATAATGTAAAAGGAGATCAAAAAAGGCTTTGGAATATTATCTGAAAGCAGAGGATATATTCCAACAAATCAAAAACAAACCCGCTTTGCTCACCGTTTATGATACTATTTCCGGGGTCTATAAATCACTTCATGAAATTGAAAGATCAAATGAATACCTGAGCCAGTATACAGCCCTCACCGACAGCCTCAGCAAAAACGAAAAGGAAGCAGTAAACCTTGCCGTGAATACACTGGTTGAGTTAAAACACGAAGAAAAGAGACAGGAAAGAAAGATCTTCTACATAATCGTTCTGATAATTGTAGTCGTCTTCCTACTATTAATATACTTTATCCGGAAAATATATATCCGGAAAACAATCAAAAAAGATAGACTCATTGAAAAAAAGACTATCGAAACAGATGTTCTTAAATTAAAAGTAAATGATTCTTTTGACGAAATTATTCAGTTGATGGAAAGCAGAAGTCCTTTATTCTTGACCCGTTTTAAAGAAGTATATTCTGAATTCTACGAAAAAATGGTAACTCATACTACTGAACTCACAGAACATGATATCAAATTCTTTGCTTATCTCAGATTAAATCTTACGAATAAGGAGATCTGCCAATATGAGAACATTAGTTTACGAGGTATTGAAACCAAAAGGTACAGGCTCAAGAAAAAACTGAAACTTCCACAAAATACAGAACTTCAGAAATGGATTTTAGAATTGTAAGTTTATATGGGATAAAAAATGGATAAAAAAGCAAAAGACCTCTTCTCGAGGCCTTTTTTTATTATACTTTATATCAATTGATTACCGCTTCAGATCGTCAATTTCATCCTGTACCGCTTTTATTTTATCTCTTAGCTCCTGGCTTATTTTCCCTGGAAAATTTTTAACCTTTCTTAGATCCAGTGCCAGCATTATAGAAGCAATTCCAAGAAATATGAAAGAAACCCCTGTTAATGTAACCAAAGAAATACCCGTAAATACAGGATTAAATATCAATAGTAAAGAAAATATAATTCCTCCTGCACTTGCCAGCGCTACATTTCCCCAGCTCATTATTTTCATGCTTTTCAGATCAAAAGCAAAACCCAGTAACTGAAAGGAACGGAACAGCAAGGTAAATCCGACTACAAACGGAAGAATAGACATTGAAATCTGTGGATAAGCGATCAGGTAAACACCAATAGCGGTTGTCAACAGCCCACTTACCAGAAACCAGCCCCAGCCTTGTAAAGATTTACTGTTCTGTATGGAGAAAAACACCTCTGTAATCCCGGAAAATAAAAAGGAAACACTGAAAAAAATAGAAAGGGTTACATACGTTGCCAGCGGAACACTAAATACATAAATACCGAAGATCAGAAAAAGGATCCCGAAGATCAATGGAATGTACCAGTGTTTAACCGTGTTGGTAAGAGTCTGAAATAAATTGCCCATAGAAATATCTTTTAATCCGGCCTACTTTGTGAAGCGGTGTTCGGCTTGTCCGCGAGAATTCAATGAGGAAAATCCTTTATTTTTCCCTTTCCATTGAAATACCTCTCGTTACTAATTTACAAAAAATATATGAAAAACAGGTATCAAAGGGTTTTAATTTCGTGCGGTCTCCTTCCTGATCGGCAGGCATTGATCTTAATTCAAAAAATAAAATAAAATAAAATAAAAAAGATGAAAATCAACATATGATTTTCATCTTTTACAAATAGCTTTTCCTATTTTTTTATCTTAAGCAGGCTTATATAATTTATACATGACAAACAGAAACCCTAACCAAACCGGAATTAAAATCACCTGAATTTCCATTCCTGTAATGCTCATTAATCCTAAAATCAGAACTAAAAAGGCAATACAAATATAATTGGATATAGGATAGAATATTGATGGAAACTTCGATTCAATTCCTGATTTAGTGATTGATCGTTTAAATTTTAAATGGGTATAACAAATCATCAGCCAGTTGATGATCAATGTGGACACCACTAATGCCATTAAGTATTCAAAGGCTTTTTCCGGTACCAGTTTATTAATAATGATACAGATTCCGGCAAAACATGAAGAAACAATGATCGCATTGGTAGGAACAGAATTTTTATTCAGTTTTTTTAAAAATTTGGGAGCATTTCCCTGTTGGGCCAGCCCAAAAAGCATTCGGCTGTTACTGTAAACACTACTGTTGTATACAGACAGCGCCGCTGTCAAAACAATAAGATTAAGAACATTCGCAATCAATGAATTAAATTGAACCACTTTACCGAAAAGTCTGAACTCAAGTCCATTTAAGTTTTGAAAAACCATTACAAACGGGCTTGACCCTTCTGTAATCTCCCGCCAAGGGCTTAATGAAAATAAGATCACTAAAGCTCCTACATAGAAAATCAAAATCCTGTAAATTACCTGGTTGGTAGCCTGGGGAATCGTTTTTTCCGGGCTCTTTGCTTCCGCTGCGGTAATCCCGATCAGCTCCAGTCCTCCAAAAGAGAACATAATCATGGCCATGGCTGCAAATAATCCGGAGTATCCGTTTTCAGTTTTATTAAAAAGTCCTTTCGGAAAAAAGCCGCCGTCATTCCATAAGTTGGAAATACTGGCTTTCTCTCCTCCTGTTCCTGTTATTAATAAGTAAACTCCGAAGATAATCATAGCGATAATAGCTACTACTTTGATGATAGAGAACCAAAACTCGGTTTCTCCATATACTTTTACGGAAGCAAGGTTAAGGGCATTGATCACAATAAAAAAGAATAAACTGGAAACCCAGAGCGGTATTTCCGGCCACCAGAAATGGATGTAATGTCCGATAGCCGTAAGTTCGGCCATACTTACCAGAATATAAAGAATCCAGTAGTTCCATCCGGAGGCAAAGCCTGGAAAATTTCCCCAATATTTATAGGCAAAGTAACTGAAACTTCCCGATACCGGTTCCTGAACTACCATCTCACCCAGCTGGCGCATGATAAAAAAAGCAATAATCCCGGCTAAAGCATATCCTAAAATAACTGATGGGCCAGCTAATACGGCAGCGGGTCCTATTCCCAGAAATAATCCGGTTCCTATGGCACCTCCAAGGGCAATTAATTGTATGTGTCGATTTGTTAATCCTCTAACTAAAGTCTCGTTTTGTCCTGTTTTATTTTCGTTGCTCATAGAATGAATTATTCAGTCGCTAAATATATAAAAACTTTTCACAGAAATTCTCATTCCATGGGGTAAATTGATAATTCCACCTCATCAGAATCAGAAAGGTTGCCCATGGGTTGTCAATATCCCGCTGAGTCTCAAAACAGAGCTATAAAAAACAGGCATTCCCTCAATATAGTAATGCCTGCTGTTTTTTATAGAATCGCTATGTATTTAATTTGCTATCTTATATCCATAAATAGAAGCAGCGGTCACCTGACAGGTAGGACCTGAATTGCCCAACTTTGCGGCAGCTGTATAACACACCGTTATCCCATCGGTTAAAGGAGATCAGTATTTTATGAGGAATTTAAATTGAAGGATAAAGAAGATCAAATATCCAGAATAAATACCGGTTATAAATATTCTTTCGGAATCGAAATATTATTCTTTTTCATGTATTCCAACAGACTCTGATATTTATCTTCATACCCATCCGTTCCGCATTTGTGAGAAATGCTGCAGATATCTGAAGGCTTGATGTCTAAAATATCGGAGATCTTGGTAAGTATATCTAAGTTGATCTTCACTTTAGAATTCTCAATATCCGAATAGGCTTTTTGGGAAATCCCCATTTCAAAGGCCATATACTCCTGCGTAAGATCTTTGCTCCTACGGATTTTTCTGATATTTTGTCCACATATTTTCATCGTTTCTGTTTTAGTAGTTTTCGGTATAGTTTAGAAGATTATCTATTAGACTCTAACAAAGTTAATAAATACCTTTGGCAAAACATTATACACGTTACATGATATTTATTTTCATCATAGAAAAAGGCCTAAAATAAGGCTGTTTCAGAGAAAATATAACTTCGGTAAACACTATTGGAATTTATGGAGACGCAAAAATTTAATTATGACAATAATATTGTCAGGGCATTCCTCTATGCAACTATCATATTCGGACTCATCGGATTTCTGCTGGGGCTTACTGCCGCATTGATGCTTTTTTATCCCGAATTACCTGAATTTTTATTCGGTACGGATGATACGACCATTAAAAGTTTGGCATCGGGTAATATTCAGGGATTGATTAACACTCAGGGAGCTATGGGCTTCGGAAGGATCAGAATGCTTCATACGAGTGCCGTCATTTTTGCTTTCGTATGTAATTCCTTTTTCTGCGGTGCTTACTATAGTATGCAAAGGCTATTGAAAACAAGAATGTACAGTGATACATTATCCTGGCTCCATTTCTGGTCCTGGCAGTTTATGATCATCAGTGTCGTCATTACCTTCTTAATGGGTATTAACACTTCTAAGGAATATGCCGAGCACGAATGGCCTATTGATATATTAATTGCTTTCTCATGGATCATCTTCGGAATCAATATGTTCGGAACCATTGCCAAAAGAAGGGTAAGACATTTGTATGTAGCCCTCTGGTTCTATATGGCAACGTGGATTGCCGTAGCCATGCTTCATATCTTTAATAACCTGGAAGTTCCGTTATCTTTCACAAGCTGGAAATCTTATTCTGTATATGCAGGTGTAAAAGATGCATTAGTACAATGGTGGTATGGGCACAATGCAGTAGCATTCGTATTAACCACCCCTGTGTTAGGTCTGATGTATTACTTTATGCCAAAAGCGGCACAGCGACCGGTATTCTCATATAAATTATCCATTATTCACTTCTGGTCGCTGATCTTTGTATACCTTTGGGCCGGGCCTCACCACCTGCAATATACAGCATTACCGGCATGGGCTCAGGCTGTGGGCACAGGGTTTTCCATCATGCTTATTGCTCCATCCTGGGGAGGCATGTTAAACGGCCTTCTTACTTTAAGGGGAGCCTGGGATAAAGTAAGAGAGAATCCAATTCTTAAATTCTTCGTAGTAGCGGTTACCTGTTATGGTATGGCCACTTTCGAAGGACCTTTATTAGCCACAAAATCTTTAAACAAAATAGGACACTATACCGATTGGGTCATTGGCCACGTACACTTGGGAGCTCTTGGATGGAATGGTTTCATGGCATTCGGAGTAGTATATTACCTGGTTCCGATCATGTGGAGGACGACCCTTTGGTCTAAAAAATTAGCCAATTGGCACTTCTGGCTGGGAACATTAGGAATTATCTTCTACGCTGTTCCGATGTATATTTCAGGATTCACACAGGGATTGATGTGGAAACAGTTCAATCCGGACGGTACTCTATTGTGGAAAAACTGGCTGGATACGGTAACAGCGGTTATCCCATACTTTAAAATGAGATTCTTAGGAGGCATCCTTTATCTTTCAGGGGCTATTTTAATGGTCATCAATGTGATCAAAACCATCAAAGCCGGTTCATTCCAAAAAGAAGTTCCTGCAGAAGCTCCGGCATTAGCCAACATAGGCAGTACAAGAAAAGAAGGAGAAGGTGTACACCTATGGCTGGAAAGAACGCCTACCCTGCTTTCTATATTGGCTTTCATTACAGTAGCTATCGGAGGGCTTATAGAAATCATTCCTACGCTGTCACTGAAACAAAGTGTACCTACCATTACTGCAGTAAAACCATATACTCCGTTGGAGCTGGAAGGAAGAGACCTCTATATCCGGGAAGGATGTAATGCATGTCACTCTCAGATGATCAGACCTTTCCGTGATGAGGTGGTACGATTTGAAGGTAAAAACGGACAGTATTCTAAAGCCGGAGAGTTTATTTACGACAGACCATTCTTATGGGGATCCAAAAGAACCGGACCTGATCTTCACAGAGAAGGAGGCAGAAACCCTGATTCCTGGCATTTTAAACATATGTACAACCCAAGGATTACCTCTGCCGGTTCCATCATGCCACGTTTTCCATGGCTGATCACCAATAAGCTGGACCGTACTCAAATGGTGGATAAACTGAAGCTGATGAAAAACTCATTTGACGTACCATATACAAAAGCCCAGATCGATTCTGCCAGCCAATGGGCAGACAACCAGTCAAAAGCTATTGTTAAAAGAATCTATTCAGAAGCTGCGGATGTAAAAGATCAGATGGCAAAAGAAAAAACAGCCAAAGGATCTTCTTATGTACCGCTTGAGCAGAGAGAAATTGTGGCGATGATCGCCTATCTGCAAAGATTAGGGACAGATATCAAAACAACACAGGTACAAACAGCAAGTGTAGAGTAATCATTAAATGTTATTGCAATGAAAACGAGAACCCCAATTTCAATATATATCGCGACTACCATAGGCTTAACCATCATGGCCTTTGAAATGTTCGCCAGTGATTCAGGTTATTTTTCATCTCCATTCTTCTGGGCCTTGATGCTGATTGCCATTATTCTTCTGATGATCATGAACTCTATTGGGGACATGATTGAAAATGAAAGCTTCAGCAGACTGTCAGAGGAAGAAAAAAAACAGTATCTGGCAGACAAAAGTGTTCCCTATTATCAAAAACTATGGAATTCTGCTTTTAAAAAACAGTCTGTCTCCGAGGAAAAAGATATTCTTATTGATCACGGTTTCGACGGAATCACAGAGCTGGACAACTCACTTCCAAAATGGTGGATAGGCTTATTCTGGTTCGGATGTATTTTCTGTGCCGTGTATTTAACAGCTTTTGCCTTTACAGATTATGCCCATCCGGATGCTGAATACGGCAAAGAAGCAAAAACAATGCTGGCTTCCATCGAAGAATATGAGAAAAATGCTCCCCAAATCAATCTGGAAACAGCAAAATACAGTGCCGATCATATCGCAGAAGGCCAGGAACTGTTCAAAACCAATTGTGTGACCTGTCACGGAGACGGAGGCAAAGGAGGTATCGGCCCTAACCTTACGGACACCCACTGGATCAATATCAAAGAAAAAAGTTTATTTAAAAACGTTTTCTGGATGCTTGAAAACGGTTCTCCCAATAATCCTACGATGAGGCCATTCATTAAAGAAGGAACCATTACAGGAAGAGATGCTGAAAAAATTGCAGCCTATATTTATCATATTAACCAGGAATCTTCTCCCATCACAGTGGCCCAAGGTGGGGCTGCAGCACAGGGTGAAGAGGTGAAATGGGAAAACGGAAACGATTAAAAAATTATTACCCAACAACATATAAACCATGCCACGCCCCCTTTACACTACATTAACATTTGAATTTTCATTTTTGCTAACTAACCTTTTCAACATAAAAAATGATATAAAGGGGGCTTTCTAAAAATAAAATCCGCACCTTGGTTCGTCTTACTCAACTATTCACTTGACAACTACTAAACTAAAAATTCCATAATAAGACAGCCAAGGCAGGATTTTTGCATTTGTAAAGGGTACCACAACAAGGATTGAATCAAATAGTATTATTATCTTTGTTAGAAACCATATTGCATTTGAAACTGAAAATCAACACTACAAAACTCTTAAAGCGTATTGCAATAACCTTTATTTCAATATTGGTTCTTCTTACCCTGTTGATCCTAAGCTTAAGGCTTCCTGCCGTTCAAAACTTTATTAAAGACCGGCTCGTTGTCTATCTTGAGAAAAAAATCAAAACCAAAGTAAGCCTTGAAAAAGTCTATATAGGATTTCCCAACAGCCTTGTGATGGAAAACCTTTACCTCAAGGGGCAGGACGTTGACACTCTTCTGTCAGTTAAAAAACTGGATGTAGGACTGCATATGCTGAAGCTCATCAGTTCTACGGCAGATATCACTTCCGTAGATATGCAGGGAGCCCGTGCCAATGTCGTAAGAAAACCGGATGGAAAATTCAATTTTGATTATATCATGGATGCTTTTGCGACCAGTGATAAGGAAGAAAGCCCATCCAAGCCGTTTATTATTTCTCTTGATAAAATTAATTTAAAGGATATCGGTGTTACTTTTAACGACCAACAGTCGAGGAATGACATCAAACTTTATTTCAAGTCTTTTGATACAAGGGTTAAAAAGTTTGACCTCAGTAAAAACACCTATGCAGTCAATGATATTAACCTTGACGGATTAAAATTAAAGTTAAAACAGGGAATAGTAGAGGAAGTTTCTAAAAAAGTTGAGAAAAAAGTAGACTCGCTCAATAAAAAGAAGCCGATGAGTATTGGGCTGAGGGGCATCAAACTTACCCATTTCGATATTGACTACGGTGATGATAATACCAAAACATTTGCTAAAGTTGTATTTAAAGAATTAAGCACAAAAGTCAACAAACTTGATCTTGAAAACAATTCTTACCATATTGCCAATGTCTTTCTTTCGGGAGCGGATATTAATGCCAACCTTTATCTTCCTGCTCAAAATGCCAACCCTAAAAATTCAAAGGAACCGGAACCGTCCAAAGTTTCCGATCAGGATAAAGCCATCCATCTTCTATTAGGAAAGCTCGTGCTCAACGATGTAAAGGCGGCATATAACAATACTGCTATCGCTCCTACCCAGCAGGGAATGGACTTCAATCATCTGAACTTCTCCAAAATGAATGTTGAGGTGAGAAGTTTTAAAATGGAGAACAATACGTTTGCAGGAACAGTTAATTCTGCAGAAATTCAGGAAGGAAGAGGATTGGATATTCAAAAATTCAATACTGATTTTGTCTATGCTGAAAAAGAAGCTTATCTCAAGAGCCTGTATCTTCAGACTCCCAAAACCCTCTTGCGGGATGAAATTATTTTAAATTATAATTCCATTGAACAATTAAGTTCAAACCTTGGTGCTGTGAAAATTTCAGCCCGTATTAAAGATTCTAAAGTTGGTTTTTCTGATATCTTAAATCTGGTGCCTGGTCTAAAAAATACGGTCCCATTCAACAAATATCCGAATGCAATCCTGAATGTCAATGCGAATGTAAAAGGAAGCGTGAATGATCTCTTCATTCAGGATCTCAAGGTTTCGGGACTTGATCAGTTGAGAGTGGCTGCTTCAGGAAGAGTCAGAAATGCGATGAACCCTGATCAGTTGTACTATGATCTGAGAATCGGTGAATTTTCTTCTAATGCCAAAACAATTTTCAACCTTGTTCCGAAAAATACCATTCCCTCCAATATTGCACTTCCCTCCCACTTCAGTGTCAAAGGAAATGCCAAAGGGACGACCAAGGTCATCAATACTGATCTTAACTTATACTCTACTCTTGGAAATGCGGCGATCATTGCCAATATCGATATGCGCAGAAAAAATCATGAGCTGTATGACGTCAAGGCCAATCTTCAGGGAATACAGGTTGGAAAGATCATTAAAAATAAAGATATCGGCCCTGTTACAGCGCAAATTGCCGCCAAGGGAGAAAGTTTTGATTTTAAAAATGCCAATGCCAATGTAAAAGGACACGTGGCCTCCGCCGTTTATAAAGGATACCGTTATCAAAATATGGATTTAACTGGTAAAATCAATAGAGGAGCTTATCATGTTATTTTAAATTCAAAAGACCCTAATGCCCATCTGCAGCTGACTGCTTCGGGAGTGTATGATGAAAAAAATCCTACGGTCAAAGTAAATGGAGAAGTGATCAAACTGGATGTCAATAAACTTGGATTTTATGAAAAACCAATGATTATTGCCGGAAAAATTGATGGAGACTTTACAAGCCTGGATCCCAACAATCTGAACGGCTACCTAAATCTTAAAGATTTTGCCTTTTCCGACACCAAAGAAGTTTATCCGGTGCAGGAAGTGAATCTGAAGGCTTCTTCCACAAAGGACTCCACACAGATTATTTTTAATTCTCAGATAGCCGATGCCGAGCTGAAGGGAAAATATAAACTTACCCAGATTTTTGGATCTTTACTGCAGACGATCAATCAGTATTACCAATTCCAGAAGCCCGATAAAACCCAGAAAATTGATCCGGGGCAGCATTTTTCTTTTACGTCCAAAATTAAAAATGATGATCTGATCAGGAAATTTGTTCCGGATCTGAAAAGTTTTGAAACGATTAATTTAGCCGGAAACTACGATGCAGATTCCCGGAAAATTGAAATTGACGGACAGATCCCCCAATTATTATACGGAGAAAATTCAATTGAAAATGCCGCATTAAAAGTAACCAATGAAAATCAGGCACTGCAGTATAATCTTAATGCAGCAGCCTTAAAAAGCTCAAGCTTATCTTTAAATAAAATTGATATCACCGGGGATGTGGCTGATAATACGATCAATTACAACATCACGACCAAAGATGATAAAAATGCCACGCAATTCCTCATTGCAGGACGCGCGAAATCATTGAACGACATTACGGAGATATCCTTAAATCCCAACGGTTTAAAACTGAATTATGCAGATTGGAATGTCGCAGAAAACAATAAGATCCAGATCAGTAACAAAGGAATTTTAGCCGATAATTTTACCCTTTCCAATGGGGGAAGCGAAATTTCAGTTCAATCCGAAAGTGACAGCCCGGCCAGTCCTTTACATGTTTCGCTGAAAGATTTTAAAATTGAAACCATTACAGAACTTATTAAAAAAGATACAGTTCTGGCAAGAGGAACCATCAATGGCACCGCCCAACTGAAGGATATTATGAAAAATATGTCCTTCACTTCCGACCTCAATATTTCAGATCTCATTGTTTACGGAAGTCCCGTCGGAAACCTTGCTGTGAAAGTGAATAATTCTTCAAAAAATATTTTAAATGCTGATATCGCTCTTTCCGGAAACAATAACGATGTAAAAATCCTCGGAGATTACAATACTTCTTCAAGCACCTTTGACCTGAATATGGCGATCAACCAGCTTCAGATGAAAAGTCTGCAGGGTTTCTCAATGAACGCGATCACCAATACGGAAGGTTATCTTTCAGGAAATCTAAAAATTACCGGAACTACTGCTCAACCCAATATTCTGGGAAAAGTAAAACTCAATAATGCAGGGCTGGAAATAGCAAAAACAGGAAGTGACTTCAGAAAACTGAACGATGAGATCGATTTCACCAGCCGCGGTATTGAATTTAATCAATTTAAAATCAACGATAAAGACGGAAATTCTCTTATTGTAGACGGACAGGTATTGACGCAGACATACAGGGATTTTGCATTTAATCTTAATGTCAATGCCAAAGATTTCAAAGTGGTGAACTCAGAAAAATCGAACGATGCCATGATGTATGGTATTCTTGCAATTGATGCAGGGCTGCGCATCCGCGGAAATCTTGATCTGCCCAAAGTAGATGGAAGGTTAAGTGTCGCAGACAATACGGATTTTACTTTTGTTCTCCCTCAATCTACTCCATCTTTACAGGAAAGAGACGGAATTGTAGAGTTTGTGGATCAGGACCAGGTAGTACTCAATAAAACGATCAAAACAGATTCGATTAATGCACAAAGCCGCATCAAAGGAATGGATGTAAGCGTTAACATTGAGGTAAGCAAGGAAGCCAAACTGTCCCTGATCATAGACAAAGCCAACGGAGATTTTGTACAGCTTCAGGGAGAGGCTGAACTGACCGGAGGAATTGATCCTTCAGGAAAAACTACTCTGGTGGGAGTGTATGAAGTAGAAAAAGGAAGCTATGATCTTTCTGTAAGCTTTCTGAAGCGTAAGTTTGATATCCAGAAAGGAAGCACCATTACCTGGACCGGTGAGCCTACGATGGCCGTAATGGATATTACAGCAGTTTATAAAACTGAAGCACCTCCTATCGATCTGGTGGAACAGCAGGTAAGTGGTGAAAGCACCTCAATGATGAACCAGTTTAAGCAGAGAATACCTTTTAATGCTTTACTGAAAATGAAAGGTGAGCTATTGAAACCTCAGCTAACGTTTGATATTACTACGGAAGAAAAAAATAACTCTATATCGTCGAATGTAAAGGATATTGTGGATCAGAAACTTGCCCAGCTCAGAACACAGGAGTCTGAAATGAATAAGCAGGTATTTGCTTTACTGCTTCTGAACCGCTTTATCGGGGAAAACCCGTTTGAAAGCGGTGCCGGAATGTCTGCAGAAACGATGGCAAGGCAAAGTGTGAGTAAGATCCTTTCTCAGCAATTAAATAATCTTGCAGCGGGACTGATCAAAGGAGTTGACCTCAATTTTGGTCTTGATTCTTCAGAAGATTATTCCACCGGACAGAAAAATACCAGAACTGACCTGAATGTGGATATCAGTAAAAAATTGTTGAATGACAGATTGAAAGTGACGGTAGGAAGTAATTTCGGACTGGAAGGGCAAGCCCGCCAGAATGAAAATATGACCAATATTGCAGGCAATGTTTCTGTAGATTACAGTCTTTCTAAAGACGGAAGATATATGCTGCGTGCCTACCGTAAAGATGAATATCAGGTTGCCCTTCAGGGACAGATTATTGAAACCGGAGTTGGATTTATCATTACGTTGGATTACGACAAATTCCGGGAGATTTTCCAAAAATCTAAAGAAAAGAAACCCAAAAAGAATCAAAACAATCAAGTGGTAGAATTTAAATAATGAGTAATATATTCCATACATATTGTAAATATTTGTTTGCTTCCGGGCTGGCATCTGCTGTAATTTCCTGCAGCAATACAAGATTTTTAAAAGAGGGTCAGATGCTTTACACCGGAGCTGAAGTAAAGATCGAAAACGACACCATTTCAAAAAAAGAAAGGAAAGATCTTCAGTCTGCATTGGAAGCTAATCTCACTCCCAAACCCAACTCTACATTTTTGGGAATGCGCCCTAAGCTGTATTTTTATAATATCACCAAAGAGCCTAAAAAGGACAAAGGCTTTAACTACTGGCTTAAATATAAAATAGGTGAAAAACCTGTATTATTGGGCGATGTAGATCGTGAATTCAATAAAGATATTATTGAAAACTATTCTGAAAACAAAGGATATTTCAATGCCAGGGCCACTTATGATACGGTTTTAAAGAATAAAAAAGCACAAGTCATTTATACGGTAAGACCCGGCTCCCGATATTTGATTGATGGCGTTAAATTCCAAAAAGATTCTACTCTTGTCAACCAGGAAATTCAAAGCTTAACCAAGAGGACTCTTCTTAAAAACGGAAAACCATTTGACCTGGATGTCATTAAAGCGGAAAGGGAAAGAATTGATAACGGGCTGAAAGAAAGAGGTTTTTATTATTTCCATCCTGATAATATTATTGTACAGGCAGACAGTACCGTAAGCAAAAATCATAAGGTTGAGCTTAATGTAAAGCTTAAAGATAACACGCCGGATCTGGCCACTCAACAGTTCAGCATTGATAAAGTTGTTGTATTCCCCAATTATAACATCCAGGATGTAAAAGACGGGAAATACACTATTCCTATGGATAAAGATTCTCTTTCCAAATATGCTTTTGATGACATTTATGTAATTGATCCGCAACATAAATTTAAACCTAAGATTTTCGATAGAGCCTTGTATTTCAAAAAAGGAGATCTTTACAACCGTTCCAACCATAACCTTACTCTGAACCGGCTTATCAGTCTCGGAGTTTTCAAGTTTGTGAAAAATGAGTTCATTGTATCTGACTCGTTAAGCCATACATTTGATGCTTATTATTTACTGACTCCAAGACAAATCCAATCTCTCCGTCTGGAAGCTTTAGGAAGAACAAACTCTGCAAACTATGCCGGTAGTGAGCTTAACCTGAACTGGACCCACAGAAATTTCTTCCGGGGTGCGGAGCAGTTTAAGGCAGCTATATATGGAGCTTTTGATTTCCAGATGGGCGGACCGGAAAATGCAAAAAATTTATTTAGAGCAGGGGCAAACACCCAGCTTTCCATTCCCAGAATTGTAGCCCCATTCCGTTTTCATTCTTCAAGTGCATTTGTTCCACGAACGAATATCAATTTAGGTTTTGAATTCCAGAATCGTACTCAATATTATACGCTGAATACTTTTACGGCCTCATTCGGATATCTTTGGAAAGAAAATGTAAGAAAGGAGCATGATCTGAAAATATTTGATGTAACTCTGGTATCTCCTGCAAAAGTTACGGCTTTATATGATTCAATATCTGCAAAGAGCCAGGCGATGCAAAGGGTTGTACAAAAGCAGCTTATTTTTGGACCTACCTATTCCTATACGTATACCAATACGATGCAGTCCAGACCTACTACGATTTATTATAAAGGGACCTTAGATCTGGCAGGAAATATTACAGGTCTTGTAACGGGTGCCAATGTAAAAAAAGATAAAGAAAAAACACTGTTCGGAATTCCTTTCAGTCAATATGCTAAAATAGAAAATGACTTCAGGCTTTATCATAAGTTTACTGAGAAAACATCTTTAGCAACAAGGTTTATTGCAGGAATTGCCTATCCTTACGGTAATTCCCAGAATGTTCCTTTTTCCAAGCAGTTTTTTTCAGGAGGCAGCAACAGTATCAGAGCATTCCGGGCAAGAACCCTGGGGCCGGGCAGTTTTGATCCAAGAACAATACAGTCGGGATATTATTTTGATCAGTCCGGAGACATCAAGTTAGAATTAAATGCTGAATACCGTGCAAACCTCTATAAATTCTTAAATGTCGCAGCCTTTGTTGATGCCGGAAATATCTGGCTTGTTAATGAAGATAAGGAGCGGCCGGGGGCAAAATTCTCAAAGGAATTTTTAAATGAAATTGCTGTAGGAGCCGGAGTTGGCCTAAGACTTGATTTTTCTATCCTGATTTTAAGATTGGATTTAGCAATGCCTCTGCGAGTTCCTTACTATGAAAAGGGAGACAGGTGGGCATTTAACAGGATCAATTTTGGTGATCCAAGCTGGAGAAAAGATAACCTTATTTTAAATATTGCCATCGGATATCCTTTTTAATATGATCAATACTATAAAATTTTTCTGGGAGGTTCTGAAAGATACATTTACAGAATGGAACAATTCATCCGCATCAAAAGATTCGGCAAGTCTGGCCTATTATGCGATCTTTTCTATTCCTGGATTATTGATTATTATTATCTGGGTGCTTGGCAATTTCTTTGGTGAGGAGGCGATCCGGGGACAAATAAGTACTCAGATCAATGGTATTATGGGACCTGATGTAGCAAGAAGCATTGAAGGAATGCTGGCTGGCGCCCTGATCGACAAAGAGAATATTTTTATGAAAGCAGTAGGAGTTGGCTCACTGGTTTTTGGGTCTACTACCCTGTTCTTTCAGCTTCAACATTCATTAAATGCACTTTGGGATGTAGAGGCAGCTCCCAAGAAAGCCCTTCTCAAGTTTTTACTGGATAGAGCCAACTCTTTAGGGATGATCCTTATTTTAGGATTTTTATTGATGATTACCATGATCCTTTCTTCCCTGATCAGTCTTTTCAGTAAAATCATTACTCAATATTTCGGTCTTGAAACGTATATCATTGCTGAATTGGTAAATTTCACTATAGGTTTTGGGCTTGTCATGCTTTTATTTGCGCTCATGTTTAAAGTGCTTCCCGATGTCTTGATCAGCTGGAAGCCCGTTTGGAGAGGAGCTTTCCTGACAGCCATTCTATTTACCTTAGGAAAATTTCTGTTAAGCCTTTATTTCAATCAGGTAAAACCTACTTCTACGTTTGGGGCCGCCGGAACGGTTATCCTGATCATGATGTGGATCAACTATTCCTGTATGCTCATATTTTTCGGAGCTAAATTCACCAAAGTCTATACTTACAAAAAAGGATATAAAGTCTCTCTTTCTAAGCATGCACGATGGACTGCTGCTAAACTCTATGCAGACAGTCTGAAACAGATGCACGGGGAGAATGGGTAAATACGAGGTGTTTAAGAAAGAAGCCTATACAGCGTATAAATCATTACTACGGTACATTGTATAACACAAAAAAACCTCCTGGAAAATTCAGGAGGTTTTATTTTTACATTCTGTTGACCGTTCCGATTCCCAGAAGCTCTAAAGATCTTTTGATCGTTTTCGCCGTGAGATCTGAAACATTCAAACGGAATTGCTTTACATTTTCATCATCCTGATTCAGGATTGGATTATTCTGATAGAAAGAGTTGTATGCTTTCACAAGATCATATACATAATTAGCCACTAATGCCGGGCTTAAAGTTTCTGCTGACTTAGCCACCACAGTTTTAAAGTTGGCCAACTGCATGGTCAGTTCTTTCTCAGACTGGTTTAGCACTACATCGGCAGTCTCTTGCTGCGCATAATCTGCTTTAGACAGTAATGACTGGATACGTGCATAGGTATATTGAATAAATGGCCCCGTGTTTCCGTTAAAGTCAATACTTTCTGCAGGATTGAAAAGCATTTTTTTCTTAGGATCAACTTTTAGCATAAAATATTTCAATGCTCCAAGACCTACTGTTTCATAAGAAGCTTCTTTATCCTGTTCAGAAAGATTTTCCAGTTTCCCAAGCTCCTGGGCTTTGGATTTTGCTGTTTCATACATTTCCTGCATCAGGTCATCAGCATCTACAACGGTTCCTTCACGGGATTTCATTTTGCCTTCAGGAAGCTCTACCATTCCGTAAGAAAGGTGGTACAGCTGGTCTGCCCACTCATATCCTAATTTCTTCAGGATCTTAAATAAAACCTGGAAGTGATAATCCTGCTCATTTCCTACGGTATAGATCAGCTTCTGAATATTGTTTTGTTTAAAACGTTCCACTGCGGTCCCTAAATCCTGAGTCATATACACTGAAGTACCGTCTGAACGTAATAATAGCTTCTGATCAAGTCCTTCATCTGTAAGATCACACCAAACAGAGCCGTCTTCTTTCTTATATAAAACTCCTTTATCCAGCCCTTCCTGAATAAGGTCTTTTCCTAAAATATACGTATTACTTTCATATTGAACCTGGTCAAAGCCAACGCCTAATCTTTTATAGGTTTCATTGAATCCTTTATATACCCATGAATTCATTTCCGCCCACAAGTTTCTTACTGCCTCATCCCCATTTTCCCAATCTACAAGCATTTTCTGAGCTTCTTTCATCATGGGAGCTTCTTTTTTAGCCTGCTCTTCTCCCACGCCCTGCCCTACAAGATCTGCTATTTCTTTTTTGTAGTTTTTATCAAACTCTACATAATAGTTTCCTACAAATTTATCTCCTTTGGTATTCGTTGTTTCCGGCGTTTCCCCGTTCCCGAATTTCTCCCAGGCTAGCATCGATTTACAGATGTGAATTCCTCTGTCATTAATGATCTGTGTTTTGATCACATCATACCCTGCTTCTTCTAAAATCTGGGCTACAGAAAATCCTAATAAATTATTTCTGATATGCCCCAGGTGTAAAGGCTTATTGGTATTCGGAGAAGAATACTCTACCATTACCGTAGCATTTTTCTTTTCTGTTGTGGAGAAACCATTGCTTACAGATCTGAAGTTATCAATAAAAAACTGGTTTTTAACTTTAACATTAAGGAAGCCTTTTACGACGTTAAAGCTTTCCAAAAGCTCTGTCTGTTCTGTCAAAGCTTCACCCAGTTCAACTCCAATACTTTCCGGATTCTTTTTTAACTGTTTTACCAACGGAAATGTAACGATTGTAAAATCTCCCTCAAATTCCGTTTTATTTTCCTGAATTTCCAGTTTGATATCTTTTAACTGATATACATTTAAAATAACCTCTGAAAGTTTCCCTTCTATAATATCTTTAATATTCATGCTCTTAAGTTTATATTTAATGGTTATAAGGAGTTTTTCCAAACAATCACCTTTCTTTGAGATTAAACATTTTCATGGGCTCTGCTACCTCTCAAAATTTCGAACTACAAATATACGGAAATAAAAAAACCGCCCGAAGGCGGTATAATATGAATGTTGTTAAAAATAAGTGTTAGTTTTTGTCCCAGAAGAGTTTGGTTGTCAGCTTATCTCCACCTATTGAAGCTGCTGCCGCTGCATAATTAGTAGGATTTGTTGTTGTTTCTCTCACCGGATACTGTAATCTTACAGGAACTTTTCCTTCAGCTTGAGAAACAGCAGTAGGCGGAGCCACAAGAACAGGATAATCCAGTCTTCTATAGAAGTTCCAACCTACCATACCTTGATTAAACATGGCTATCCATGACT
Source organism: Chryseobacterium sp. (assembly GCF_022869225.1). Classification (NCBI taxonomy): domain Bacteria; kingdom Pseudomonadati; phylum Bacteroidota; class Flavobacteriia; order Flavobacteriales; family Weeksellaceae; genus Chryseobacterium; species Chryseobacterium sp. The sequence goes on from NZ_JALIHL010000001.1 coordinate 1,422,964, forward strand.
GTTCCCCTATAGACTTTTTCCAGTTTCCGGCATTATAAGGATTAGCAGCCAAATATACTGCAGCATCTGAAGTAGAAACACCCCATTCAGATAAAGAAGCATTTACCGCATTTGCATAAGCCACCGCTGAAGTTGCTCCAATACCCCAACGTGCGGAAGCCTCTGCCAAGTAAAATGCTACCTCAGTATAATTCAGGATAACCCCCGGCGTTGTTTCCTTATAAGCAAAATCTCCGATATGGCTATTTGCAGCAAAACTAGAAGGAGTGCCTATGGTTCCACCTTTATATGGAACGACATTATTATCAAAATATTTTGCTCTTCTCGGATCTGAAGATGTATTCATATAATCAACTACTGTTTTTCCAGCAACAAAGTCATTTCTATTACTTGCCACCAGATTTTCAAACAATGGATTAAAGTTGGGTGATGCACTTAAATATCCAAACAGACAATTATCTGCTGAACTTGTCATTACACCAGCACTGATAGCTTCTGCTGCAGTAGCTTGTGCTAAAGCTGAATTAGAATCAGCAATTCCAATTGCCAGTTTCAATAATAATGAATTACCAAATGTTTTCCATTTCGTTAAGTCTCCATTATAAAACAGATCTCCGGAGCTAAAGGTACCACCGCTAGTATCTATTGATGCTACATCTTTTTTTAACCTGGTAATTAAATCTGTATAAATATCCGCTCCTTTATCATATTTAGGTAAAGAATTTGATCCTATATTATTAGATTCTTTATATGGTATATCTCCATAAGTATCCACCAATGTCTGATAAATAAAAACCTGCTGCATATCCAGAATAGCCAATTGATTAGTTCGGGTTATTGGCCATGTACTTTGCTCGGTTGCTGTTGGCACATACTCGTTTATAATATTTTTAGCTTTTACCAGATTTTGCATTGTATCCACATACAAGTCCAGCCATACATTGTTAGAAATATTCCTGTTTACAAAATCATAATTACTTTCATCAACATAAGTTACCTCCTGCCAATACTGCATTATTAACCTGAAATTATTTTCATTTACACTTGGTGTATTCAAATAATCAGACAGCTGTTTTTGAGAATATGACAATAAGGCTTCAGGTTTTGTTGTATATGAGCTGTTTGGATCTGTATTTAATTCATCAAAATTACTACATGATAATACAGATACACCGATGGATAATAATCCTATATATTTAAATATTTTTTTCATTTTAAATTTATTTAGAAGTTAGCCTTAATACTAAAAGAATAAACTCTTGAAGTTGGCATTACACCAGATTGATAGCCCTGGGCGTTACCTGAGCTAAACGCGGCTTCAGGATCTGCATATGGCAAATTTTTGTGAATGATCCATAAATTATTACCTATCGCACTAAATGTAAGCCCTTTAAAGAAAGTATTTGCTAAATACTTAGAAGGAATACTATAAGATATTGCAACTTCTCTTAATTTTACAAAACTTGCATCATATACAAATGCTGAAGCTGGTGCATATCTATAACCATATAATCCGTAATTCTGACCGGATACACGAATATTATTTACTGAGCCGTCAGTTTTTACTCCTGGTAAAATCACACCTCCTCCTTGGCTTATTGGATTTCTTACCGGATTTCCTAAATCATTTAATCCTGCAGTTTCAGGATAAATACCAGTGGCTAAACCATAATATTGGTCAAGCGAAAAGATACTACCCCCTTTTCTCCAATCGATCTGGAATGATAATTGAAAGTCCTTATAACTAAATTTATTAATCAGTCCACCGAACCAATCTGCCTGCATATTACCAATAACATTATTAGTTGAGGAAGAAATTAAATATCTACCATTAGCTCCTACAGTTTTCTGGCCATTTGTATAAACATAGTCAGTTCCCTTAATAGTTCCATACAAGTCATCTAAACTTGCATTAATTGTTACGCCACCCTGAAAAGATCCTAATGTAATATTTTCATTTCCCGGGGCAATTTTAGTAACTTTAGTTTGAGGGTTAGACCAGTTTGCATTTATGTCCCATCTGAAGTTTTCAGATTTAAGAGGCGTCATATTTAATGAGATCTCCCAACCATCTGTTCTTAGATTACCTGCGTTCTGGATTTTTGTAGCAACACCATTACCGTAAGAAACCGGTAGAGCCAAAATTTGGTCAAATGCATCATTTTTAAACCAAGCAATATCAAATCCTAATCTGTTTTTAAAGAACTGGGCATTTAAACCAAGCTCAGTTTGCTTTGATCTTTGTGGTCTTAAATCCGGATTTTTTTCGGAGGTATTATAATAAATCATTGGCAGGTCACCAAATGATGTAGAAGTAATATATTGATTTCTTAGCTGATCTGCAGCTGTATCACTTCCCACTTCTGCATAAGAAGCTCTAAATTTACCAAAATTCATGACACCGCCTTTTAAAAAATTCCAATTCGAGAATACAACACTCGCTGAACCGGAGTAATACCAGTATATATTATTATTTACAGGTAAGGCAGAAGATTGGTCTCTTCTTACTGTTCCTTCCAAATAATAGGTTCCCTGATACCCTAAACTAGCCTGAGCAAAAATACCCGCAATCCTTTTAGTCGTATCAATTGTAACAGGTTTTGGGTTGGCCGAATCTGAGTTAGAAACAGTATAAATTCCAGGAACGTACAGTCCTCCAGAAGTTGATTGCGAATTACTATAAAAATTAATAACATTTAAGTTTGTTCCTAATAATGCATTTAAGTTTAAACCATTATCAAAATCTTTCTTATAGTTGGCTATGAAATCATAATTCGTTTCTCTTTGTTTGATTTGCATTACAGCAAAGCCTGAAGGCTGATCAACTGCAGTCAAACCAAATCCCATTAATTCAGGAATAGAGCCAACTGCCTTTCGGTCTTCCATTCTTTGTGTAAAACCATCTGTTCCGACTCTTGCCAATAAATTTAAATTCTTTGTAACATCATAACTTAAAGAGAAGTTACCTGCAAATCTTTCCCTTGTATCATAAACGGCATTTTCATAAACCTGGAAATATGGATTATTCCAGTATGCCGGAGTTAAGTTATCGGGTCCGGCAATGTTCCATGTATAATTATTTCCGGAATTCTTATAGAAGTATTGCTGATCTTTAAGATCAACATTCACAGGCCACCATTGTCTGAAGCCAGAAATTAAATTACCGCTATACCCTGTAGAGTTTCTTCCTTTTACATTTTGAGAAACATAGGTAGCGCCGATGGTTGCCATTAAATTATCCACCAATTTGTAAGAAGCATTCCCCATAACGGTGTTCTTGTTCAATGATGTATTTGGCATAATATCAGATCCATTCTGATTATTAAATGACAATCTGAACGATCCGGTATCTCCTCCTTTGGAAAAGGATATACCATTGTTATAATTTATACCTTTTTGGAAAAACTTTGATGGATCATTTTTTGCAGCTACCCATGCAGTTGCCTTATTATAAGTAGGAGATCCCGGAATGAAAGAACCATATTGATAAACCATCAGATCAGGATTGAAGGCTGCGCCGTAGGATGCATCTTCCGTAGTAGGCGACATAGGCGCTCCGTTATATTCTGCAAATTGAGAATTTTCATTTGGCCCATAGTAATAGCCGTATCCTTGACCATATTGCTTTTGATAAGTAGGAAAAGTTTCTTTATTGATCGCTGCAATACTTATTGATGAATTGAGTTCTATTCCAATATTTTTGCCTTTTTTACCTTTTTTAGTTGTAATAATAATCGCACCATTTTGAGCTCTGGAACCATATAGCGCCGTTGCAGCAGCCCCTTTCAATACGTTTAAATCTTCAATATCATTTGGGTTAATATCTGAGATTGTATTACCAAAGTCATAACCAGGTCTCCCTTGCAATGATTGTGCAGATGTATTATTATTTGCATTAATCATAGGTACACCATCAATAACAAATAGTGGTTGATTATTACCTGCTATAGATTTATAACCTCTTAAAACAATGTCAACGGATCCACCAAAGTTCGAAACGGACTTTACCTGTAAACCCGATACTTTTCCTGACAAATTACTTGTGAAATTACTTGTTGGAGATTTTGTCAGATCACCTGCATCAACACTTTGTGTTGAGTATCCTAAAGATTTTTTCTCTCTTTTAATCCCAAGTGCAGTCACCACTACACCTTCAATCTCTTTTGTTTTAACAGTGTCTTTCTTTTCCTGAGCATTGGCAACAGCAATCGAAGAAGACATTACTAAAACAAGAAGACCTGTTGTTAATTTCTTCATATCTAAATTAATTTTTGTATCCGGACAAATTTGTTAAACTCTATTAACAATTCAAAGAAAAAGGTTAAAAAATTAAAAAATCACGAACAAAAGAATCTAAATAATGAAAAGTATTTAAAAAATAAAGTTAAAAATAAAATATTGCGAAAAATATAAACATTACAATATTGAAAAAAATAAATTTTCTTTAAACAAATCACTTATATAATAAATTAAAACCATATCAAATAGCCGAATACTAGTAAAAGCTCAACACAATCAAATATAATTTTCATATATAGTATTCATTCAAGAAAATTAAAAAGATATTTTTATATAAAAAAAACCGCCCGAAGGCGGTATAATATGAATGTTGTTAAAATAAGTGTTAGTTTTTGTCCCAGAAGAGTTTGGTTGTAGCTTTATCTCCACCTATCTTACTAGCAGCTGCAGAAACATTCGCTCCATTCAATACATATTCTTGATCAGAGTAAGGCATTCTGTATGGTACTGAAGATAAATTGGATTTTGGAGGGTTCACAAGAATAGGATTATCCAGACGTCTTGTAAAGTTCCAACAAGCTAAGCCTCTATTAAACATAGCGATCCAAGCTTGCACACCAATAGATTTCTTCCAGTTGGCGGCATTATATGGATTTGCAAGTAAATATGCTGCAGTATCTGTTGCACTTACTCCGTTTTCATTCATTGAAGCTGTGACTGCAGTGACATAAAGATCAGCAGCTGTTCCACCTACTGAATAACCTCTTGCTGCAGCTTCAGCCTTTAAAAAAGCAACTTCAGCATAGCTCATTAAATTTGATTCAGCAGTTGATGATCTAAAAAAAGATGTTAGCTGAGAGTAATTGGTAAATGGATCATTTAATTCACCAAAAACACCCCCTTTATATACTCCATTAACTTTCGTAAACCATACGCTCATTCTAGGATCTGAAAGGCTACTCATTGTATTAATTACTAATTCACTAGGTAAAAAGTCATCTCTGTTAGAAGCTACTAAATTATCATATACAGGATTTGAAAATGTATTTCCATCATATTTAAATTTATATGCTTCAGCATCAGATGAGATTACACCTGCAGCAACTGCTGATTCCGCAGTAGATTTGGAAAGGGCTGGGTCAGCATCGGCTAAATTCATGGCTAATCTTAGTTTAATTGAATTGGCAAATTTAACCCATTTAGTCATATTTCCATAATATACCAAGTCTCCAGTAGAATATCCTTTTGAAGAGGTGTTTACGGTAGTAATAACATTATTAATTCTTTTAATCAGATCTAAATAAATGGTTTTGGCATCGTCGTATTTTGGAGAGAAAATCTCGTCTGGCTTTAATGCTTCGCTGTAAGGAACATCACCAAATGTATCAACTAAATTCTCCCAGACAAAAATTTCTTCGATTTCTAAAGTCGCCAATTTATTAGCCTTCGCAGCATCAGCATTGGCTTCACTTTGCAAATTTATTTTTGCCTGCTTTATATTATTCAATGTATATACATACATTCTATTAAAATGATTACGAGGCTGGTTACGTGTGACCAAGTCATACTGCGTTTCTTGTGGATACTGCGTTTCTGCCCATTGTTGTGTAAAGAATCTATAATTATTAAAATTTACACTTGGATTATCCATGTAATATGAAGATTGGAACAATGCTGTTGCCAATAAATTTTCCGATGGAATAACTGATGGATGTTTAGGATCTTCATTAAGAGATGTTAAATCACTTTGACATGATATCAAACTTACTCCAATAAAAGCAGATACTAAACCTATTTTTATTATATTTTTCATTTTTATTAATTTAGAATTTAAATGTAACATTCACTCCAAAATCTCTTGTAGTAGGCATTGATCCAATAGACCATCCGTAAGAATTTATTCCTCCTCCGATCATTGCTTCAGGATCAGCATGTGGTAAATTTTTATGAATAATCCATAAGTTTCTACCAACAAGAGATACCTTCAGATCGTAAATTGAAGTTCCTTGTAATAAAGTTTTCGGGAATGTATAACCGATACTCGCTTCTCTCAACTTAACAAATGAACCGTCATAAACAAACTCTTTAGAGGGTTGCGTTTCATATCCATAATTACTTCCGGTACTTTTTTGTGATAACGCAATATTATTTGGTGTTCCATCTGGTAAAACACCCGGAAGAATTACATCTTTATCTCTATAATCTCCAATTGCAGATTCTTTATAAAGACCAGTATCCATACCGTAATACATATCAGTAGAAAATACATCTCCTCCTTTACGAATATCGATCAGGAAGCTTAAAGAAAATCCTTTATATTTAATACTATTTCTAATACCTCCAATCCAATCAGGTGTTGTATTACCTATAATTTGGTTCGGGTTTGTTTTATAGATCCCTGTATCAGGATCAATAACTCTTTGTCCATTTAAATAAACATAATCGGCACCAATTAATGTACCCCAAGCTTCTCCGACTCTAGCATTCAAAGAAACACCTCCTTGGAAACTATTTAATAAAAGATTGGTAATTCCTGGATAAAGGTCAACAACCTTGTTTGTATTTTTGGACCAGTTAACATCTATATTCCAAGAGAAATCATTATTTTTTATAGGTACTAAACCTAACTGAACCTCATAACCAGTGTTATCAATTCTACCGGCATTAATAACCTTACCAGTGAATCCTGTTCCAGAAGACACAGGAAGAGTAATAATCTGGTTTACAGTTTTAGTTTTATAATAAGCAAAATCTAAAGTTATTCTGTCTCTTAGGAAATGTACTTCAGTTCCTACTTCAAATTCTTTAGATCTTTGAGGCTTTAAGTCGCTATTGGCTTTTGTTAAAAGAGAGCTATAAATTCCAACTCCTCCTTGTGCTCCACTAAAAATTCCGGCAGATGAGTAATAATTCGTTAACTGATAAGGATCAGCAGTTCCACCTACTTCTGCATAATTAGCTCTTAGTTTCCAGAAATTCATCCAATCTTTAGTTTTCAGAATTTCAGAAAGAATAACTGAGCCAGTTACTGAAGGATAATTATACACATTACTGCCATCAGGTAAAGTTGAACTTTGATCCACTCTCCATGTTCCATCTAAATAAAACATTTTATAAAAGTCAAATGAAGCTGTTACATATCCTGAATTTGTCTGTAAAGTATATTCATTTTCATCTGGAGCTAAAGTAGGTTTCACAGAATTAGATAATGCATAAATTCCTGGAACAACTAATCCTCCTTCTGTAGAAGCATACACGGAATTAAAATAATTCCTTCTGATATTCCCTCCCACAACTCCAGAAACATTAATATTATCTGTAATGTCAAATTTATAATTTGCCATTAAATCATAATTTGTTTCTGTTCTTGTGACATCTCTTCTTGAATACCCTGAAGCGACATCATTTCCGGATCTACCAAAAGCTTGTGCTATTGATCCTACTGCAACTCTGTTTTCAGCAAATAAATTAGATCTATCATAGGAAACTTTACCCGTAACCGATACATTATTTAATAAGTCATAGGTAACTTGTGCGTAGGTGAAATTTCTAAATCTTCTATCTGATGTATAATTTTGATAGGCCTGAAAATATGGGTTATTCCAATAGGCAGCACTTCCGTTAGTTGCTGATTTTCTGTTCCAAGAAACGTTTCCATAATAATTATCAGCACTCGCATTTGCTACGTTTTGCAAATAAGCTCTTTCCTGCTCTTTTATATCAACATTCGTTTGCCACCATTGTCTAAAGCCTGTAACGGTATTATCAGAATAGCCTGTTATACTACGACCTTTTGTGTCTTGTAAAGTCATTGTAGAATAGAACGAGGAATGCAATTTTGGTGTTAAATCATAATTTACTTTTAAGGAAAAATTATTTTTATTAAGATGTGAATTAGGCATCAAACCATCTGACATCATATTGTCATAAGTAAAACTGATATTTTTTCCTTTTTGTCCTTTCTCTAATGTAACTCCGTTAGTATATGTTGCCGGATTTTGGAAAAAGGTAATAGGTCCATTTTTTGCGGCAACCCATGGTCTCGCTTTTCCATAATTAGGAGAAGTTGGATCGTAAGAATCCCATTGATAAACTAACAAATTAGGATCAAATTTTGGTCCCCAAGAGGCATCTGCCCCAAAGTTTGCATTATATAAACCATTAGCTCCTTTTGATCCAAATGCTTGTGAGTAACCTGCACCATATCTTGTTTGATAATCTGGGAATGTTGATTTATCTATAAAGCCCACTTGTATCGTAGAAGATAGTGTAACTCCCCAAGATCCATCATCTTTTCCTTTTCCGTTTTTAGTAGTTATGACAATAACTCCATTCAGACCTCTTTCCCCATATAAAGCTGACGCTGCAGCTCCTTTTAGTACATTAATAGATTCAATATCTTCCTGATTAATATCAGATAAAGCATTACCATAATCTACATTTTTTTCCTGAGTATAGGTATTATTTACTGGTGAACCGTCAATAACGATCAAAGGATTGCCTCCTCCTAATGACTTAACCCCCCTAATTAATAAGTTTGAAGAGCCTCCAAAATTATTACTTGTTGTAACATTAAGACCAGCTACCTTTCCAGATAACTGAGCTGCGATATTACCGGTATTGGTTGTACCTTCAGAGAGAGCACTTGCTTTTACTTCCTGTGAAGCATATCCCAAAGATTTCTTCTCTCTTTTAATCCCAAGTGCAGTCACCACTACACCTTCAATCTCCTTTGTTTTAACAGTATCCTTCTTTTCCTGAGCATGAGCAACAGCTATGGAAGAGGATAATACTAAAACAAGAAGACCTGTTGTTAGTTTCTTCATATCAAATTAATTTTGTATTGCTACAAATTTGTAAAACTTTCTTAATAATACAAAGAAAAATGTATAAAAAATATCACCTATTCAATATTTAAGAAAAATATCAATTATAAATATATTAAATTGTGTTAAAAACAATATATTTAACAAAAACAGCATAGTTAAACTTTATTTTTTTTTAAGAAACAATAACAATCATTTAAATTGATAATATCTATGTATAATAATAGTTAAAAATATTCACAAAATACTGTATATCAACAATATAATACTAATGTTTTTTACAAAAAAGTATGGTACCATAAAAGCATGCCATGTTATGCATAATTTTTTTCACCAATAAGAGAAGTAAAAATTACTCTAAAATTCCCGGGAAACCGGTTAGAACGATAACAAAAAATAAAAATTTTAATAATATAAAAATATAATTATATTATTATCCTCAAAAACATTTTACCATAAAAAAGCATAGTTCTTATACTCCTTTTCCAAATCAAAACACAGCATCATATGATAAGGCTTTTTAATTTTTACAGCTGAACGTTTGATTATTTTCCGGACTCTGTAAAATGATAAAATGTACCCTTATTTCATTTTGTTTTTATTAATTTTACACCCTTATGTCAGATATCAATATGCAGTTATTACAGAAGTGGTCAGAAGCTTACATTGAAGCAGGATGTGACGAAGTTGGAAGGGGCTGTTTAAGCGGGCCCGTGGTTGCTGCAGCGGTGATTTTGGATGACAGTTTTAAACAGAACCTGGTGAATGATTCAAAAAAACTGACCTTTAAAACAAGGATGGATTTAGATAGTTACATCAAGGATAATGTAAAAAATTATGCCATTGCAGAACTTCCTCCTGCATTTATTGATCAACATAACATTCTCAATGCCAGCATACATGCGATGCATTGTGCCCTGGATAAACTCACTATCATTCCGGAGCTTATTTTAGTAGATGGCAATAAATTCCATCCTTATAATTATATCCCCCACCAATGTATCATCAAAGGAGATTCAAAAATATTATCCATTGCTGCTGCTTCTATCCTTGCTAAGAATTATAGAGATAAGCTGATGATAGAACTGCATGAAGAACATCCTGAATATGGCTGGAATACCAATTTCGGATATGCCACTAAAAAACATCAGGAAGCTCTTATTAAACACGGTCCTACGAAATATCACAGACAGTCGTTCAGACTAAAGTATGATTAGAATTGCAGAGGATCTATTCTACCTACTCCCTTTGATTTACAAAAACGTCAGGGATCCCAAAAATTTTCATAGTAGAAAAAACGAGCAATCAAGGTCCCTTTATCAATTTCTAAAATGTATTATAAATAAAAACTGTTCTAAGATGTTCAGTCTTTTGATGCAAAACTTGATGCTCACCTGCGGACGCATTGATAGAATAATCACTCATGGTTAAAACGGAAAAGAGGCTATCTCACTGTTGAGATAGCCTCTTTTGTATTATCTATAGATCAGATTATTTCTTTCTGTTTTTTTGTTGCTCCTGAACTTTTTGTTGTTCCTGAGCTTTCTCCATCATCTCTCTCATTCTCTTCTGGAACTTACCTTCAGATTTTGGCTTTTCCTTATTGGCCTGAATCTGAGCATGAATTTTCTTCTCATCCAGGATCACATATTTAATGACAAGAATAATCAAAATATTGATCGCATTGGAGACAAAATAATACCATGAAAGACCGGATGCAGAAGTATTCAGGAAGAATAGGAATGTAATTGGGAAAATATACATTAATACTTTCATGTTGGGCATTCCTTCCTGTTGAGGCTGCTGCATATTTCCTGAAGTCATTACTGTATAAATCAGGATAACAACGGTACATGCCAATGCAAAAATACTTAAATGATCTCCTAAGAAAGGAATTTTAAATGGCAACTTGATCAAATCATCATATGCTGTCAGGTCTTTGGCAAACCAGAATCCTTTCCCCCTCAAATCAATAAAGTTCGGGAAGAAACGGAATAAGGCGTAGAAAATCGGGATCTGAACCAGTGCCGGTAAACATCCTGCCATCTGATTTACACCAGCTTTCCTGTACACTTCCATGGTAGCCTGCTGCTTTTTCATAGGATCGGCATCTTTCAGCTTCGCATTTACCTCATCAATTTCCGGACGGATCACTTTCATCATTGCACTCAATTTATGCTGCTTGTACATAATGGGTGACAGGATCAATTTTACAATGATGGTCATCAGGAAGATTACCCAGCCTGCAGTTAATCCCCATTCTGCAATAATATTATACATCGGCATAAAGAACCCACGGTTCATCCATCCGATAAAAGACCACCCTAAAGGTAAAATCTCATCAAAGTTTTTATCATATGATTTCAATAACGGTAAATCCAATGGCATAAAATACCATTTGAAGTCCTGGTTCAATTCACTTCCGGTCATCTGAACAAAACCTTCATAGTTGAATTTTTTCAGATATTCCCCTTCTTCCACCGTCTCCTGATTCCCTTTACTTTGGGTAAAACCATTTTTAGCTTCAATCACTGAAGAAAAGAACTGCTGCTTTACCCCGATCCAGTTCAGGGTTTCCTTTTCCTCATCCATTGTGGTTCTTCCATCATAATCATAATCCTTATAATTATTGAATGCATAAGAGAATTCTGAGTGAGACTGTTCCTGAGCTCTCCCTTTTTCTAAGTTTCTCACATTATAATTCCAGATAAAATCGGCTTTATTATCTGAAGTGATTGTAGAAAGTCCCTGTGTTCTTACTTTAAAATCAAGGGTATATTTTGGAAGTAATGTATAAATAAACTGAATAACAGCACCATTGTAATTAGCCGTTAGTGTCACCGCATTTCCATTTACGGCAGGAGCAAAGACTAAATCCTTGGTATTGATTACTTTTCCTGTTTTATCTTTAAATTGGAAACCGTAGTTTGAATTATTTTTGTTGATCAGATAAAGCGGAAGATCAGCCTGATCTGTTTTATGGTCATATGCTTTATATTCTGAAAGCTGTACCTTGGAAACCTGCCCTCCTAAACTTGAAAATTCAATATTCAATTCTTTGTTTGACAGACTCGCCGTTTGAATGGCATTAGGAGTTACATTTGGATTGATATTGTTTGCCTGAGTTTGCTTTACGGGATTTTTCACCTGTTCAGTTTTCTGCTGCTGAGCTTTTAACTGCTCTTCTTTCACCTGTTTGTTCTGGAAGTAGAACATAAAGCCAAAGAGAACCAGGCATAAAACCGCGAAACTAATCATTTGCTTCTTATCGATTCCGTTGTTTTGTTGCATTTTATTTTATATTAAAATTTTAAACTTAGGATGTACATTTACAGGTACATAATTTTGAGCTGACAAAAATACTGTTTTTTTATCAAAACTCTATGCTTTACCACGTTACTATATAATAAACTCAAGCTGAGAATAATCAGCCTGAGTTTACAGTAAGACGTTTATGATAAAAAATTACCTTATTTCTTTTCGCAAGCTTTGATGAAAGCTCTGAATAAAGGATGCGGTGTAGCTACCGTACTCTTATATTCCGGGTGGTACTGTACCCCTACATAGAATGGATGATCAGGAAGTTCAAGAGCTTCTACCAATCCTGTTTCCGGGTTTGTACCTGTAGCAAGGAAGCCGTTCTTTTCAAATTCCTGAAGATAATCACTATTGAATTCATAACGGTGGCGGTGTCTTTCAGAAATATTTTTACTTCCATAGATTTCGGATAGTTTAGAGCCGCTTTTCAAAGTACATTTCCAGGCGCCAAGACGCATCGTTCCTCCTTTATCGACTACATTTTTCTGTTCTTCCATCAGTGAAATCACAGGATCCGGAGTCGCGGTATCAAATTCCATCGAGTTTGCTTTAGGATGTCCCAGAACATTTCTTGCAAATTCAATGGTCATGATCTGCATTCCTAAACAGATTCCCAGCATTGGAATTTTATTTTCTCTGGCGTATTTTGCCGTAAGCACCTTCCCTTCGATTCCCCGGTCTCCGAAGCCCGGAGCCACAAGAATTCCGTTCACCCCTTTCAGGAGTATCCTTAATATTTTCTTCTGTAATATCCCCGCTGTATACCCATCTTACCTTTACTTCAGTTTCAAGGTCAGCCCCGGCATGTTTGAATGCTTCTGCAATAGAAATGTATGAATCCTGAAGAGAAACATATTTTCCAACTAATGCAATTTCAACGGTTTTCTTAGGGTTCTGGAATTTTTTAAGGAAACTCTTCCAGTCTTTAAGATCAGCTGTTTTATCACTTTTCAGATCCAGTTCTTTCAATACTACATCATCAAAGTTCTGTTTCTGAAGATACATCGGAACTTCATAGATCGTTTCCAAATCTTTACATTCAATAACGTTGTCTAAAGGAACGTTGCAGAATTGTGCCAGTTTTGCTCTCTGATCTTTAGGAATTTTGTGCTCTGTTCTGCAAACCAGCACATCAGCCATAATTCCGCTTTCCATCAATTGGCGTACAGAATGTTGAGATGGCTTTGTTTTTAATTCTCCGCTTGAAGCCAGGTAAGGCAATAATGTCAGGTGGATCACCATAGAATTGCGCTCTCCCAGTTCCCACTTCAGCTGGCGAACAGTTTCAATGTAAGGTAAAGACTCAATATCCCCTACAGTACCACCAATTTCAGTAATGATGATATCGTAGTTCTGTTTTGAAAGGATTTTAATTCTACGTTTGATTTCGTTAGTAATATGAGGAATTACCTGAACTGTTTTTCCCAAGAAATCTCCTTTTCTTTCTTTTTCAATTACAGTCTGGTAGATTTTTCCTGTAGTAACGTTGTTGTTTTGGGATGTAGGAGCATCAAGATAACGCTCATAGTGACCTAAATCCAGATCCGTCTCCGCACCATCTTCAGTCACATAACACTCTCCGTGTTCATAAGGATTCAATGTTCCCGGGTCGATATTGATATAAGGATCAAGTTTTTGGATCGTTACGTTAAAACCGCGTGATTTTAGCAATAGTCCCAGAGAAGCAGAAACGATTCCTTTTCCCAAAGATGAAGTTACACCTCCTGTCACAAAGATGTATTTTGTATTCTTTTTACTCATTAGATTAGGTTTGTGCAAAGTTATGGGAAAAAGAAATACAAAGCAATTTTTTACATTTTGAAAATAAGAAAACACTCTTCAAACAAGTATAAAACCTGATTAAATTTTATTTATATCCAGTAAAACGTCTGTTGAAAGCATACCTTCTGTGTTGTCATGAAAACAAAAAAGGTTTCCAGCTCCCCGGAAACCTTTTTCAATGATATTGTATAAAGATTATTGTTTTACCAATTCAAAGTAGGCCGCGATTTCAACATCCTTCGCGATACCTGTTCCTGTTGGATCATATTTAATATCATAATCCAGACGGTTGATGGTAAATTTTGCCTGTATTCCCATTATCTCTTTTCCTTCTTTATTCTTTGTCACCCCGCCAAATGTTACCGGCACACTGATTTCTTTTTTCACCTCTTTAATCGTAAGTCTCCCGTTCAACGTATAAGAACCATTTTTATCTTTTGAAATAGAGGTTCCGTCTAATGTTATGGCAGGAAATTTACCCGCAGCCAGGAAATCATCGCTTTTAAGATGCTTATCTCTCATTTCCACTCCTGTATTGATGGATTCTGAATCTACCGCCATATCAAATTTCGCATTTTCTAAACTGGCACCTTTTGCCATTATGGTTCCCCGAAACTTATCGAATCGGCCCTGTACAAAATTGATTCCCATATGTTTAATGGTAAAGTTCACAGAAGAATGCATGGGATCTACAGACCACGTGTTCTGTGCAAAACTTGCCATACTGAATAATACGAAGACGAAGGATAAAAATATTTTTTTCATTGTAATTATATTTTACATTAATATTTTAATTTAACAAAGCTAATATATGAAAGATATTTCTGACATCGATCCCTATTAATTTTAATATTTAATCCATGAAAGTCTCTTGATAAAAATGCATTTTTTATAACTTCGCAGTATGGCAAAACTGAAAACAGCATATTTCTGTCAAAACTGCGGCACCCAATATTCACAGTGGATGGGGCAGTGCAAAAATTGTGGGCAATGGAATACTTTAGTGGAAGAGGTCGTTGAAAAAACATCTCACAAAACGCCTCCCTTTTCTAAATCCAAGCAACATGTCATCAATATTGTTGAAGTGGAAACAAGCGAAGAACCCAGAATAAAAACGCCTTCAGAGGAACTGAACCGGGTACTGGGAGGAGGTATTGTTTTAGGATCTGTCACCTTGATTGGCGGAGAGCCGGGGATTGGTAAATCAACCCTGCTGCTTCAGCTGGCCTTAAAAATGAAGAAAAAATCTTCTACGTTTCCGGTGAAGAAAGTGCTTCGCAGATCAAAATGAGAGCAGACAGGCTTACTGATATCCAGAACCCCAACTGTTTCCTCTTTACCGAAACATCGCTGGAAAAAATACTTCATGAAGCGAAAAAACTGGAACCGGATTTCGTGATCATTGATTCTATTCAGACCCTTCAGTCCCAGCTGATCGAAAGTTCACCGGGAACCGTTTCCCAGATCAGGGAATGTTCCAATGAAATTATTAAATATGCAAAGGAGAACAGTGTTCCTGTATTTTTAGTCGGACATATCACCAAAGACGGTCAGATTGCGGGTCCAAAAGTACTGGAACACATGGTAGATGTAGTTTTGAATTTTGATGGAGACAGGAATCATCTTTTCAGACTGCTGAGAGCTAATAAAAACCGTTTTGGATCTACTTCTGAAATCGGAATTTATGAAATGATTTCCCAGGGGTTAAAGGAAATCAAAAACCCTTCGGAAATTCTTATCACCAAAAAATTTGAAGAGCTTTCCGGGAACTCCGTTGCGGTGACCCTGGAAGGAAACCGGCCAATGTTACTGGAAATCCAGGCCTTGGTGAGTACTGCGGTGTACGGAACTCCGCAAAGAAGTTCTACAGGCTTTGATTCCAAAAGATTAAACATGCTGCTGGCTGTTCTGGAAAAAAGGGCAGGATTCCAATTGGGAGCAAAAGACGTTTTTTTAAATATTACCGGAGGGATTAAAACTGATGATCCGGCCTTAGACCTTGCGGTAATCGCATCCGTTCTTTCATCCAATGAAGATATTGCCATTTCCGAACACTATTGCTTTGCCGGAGAGATCGGATTAAGTGGAGAGATCCGTCCGGTTGCCCAAATTGAACAAAGAATTACCGAAGCTGAAAAACTGGGTTACGAAAAGATATTTGTTTCCAATCTTAACAAAATTCCAAAAAGAAAATTCGGGATCAAGATTGAAGAAGTGAGTAAAATTGAAGATTTTCATGAAAGACTTTTTTAGATTGGTGAATGATGAGTTATAAAGCTGGTTTTTACTATTATGAATAGGGAATGCTGCTGCACAGGCCCACCGTCAACAATAAGGCTATTGAAGATATTGATAAGGAACCGGAATAACTATCACTTTTAATTCATACCTTTAAAATATGAATTACCTGGCCCATTCTTTTCTAAGTTTTACTGACGGACAAGTCGTTGGTCAATTTCTTGAAGATTTTATACGGAATAAAGACCGTTTTTCATTTCCTAAAGATATTCAGGATGGGATTACGCTGCACAGGGCTGTTGATACCTTTACAGATTCCCACCCTGCTATTCATGAAGCCAAAAAAGTATTTTCTCCTTTGGTAAGGCTCTATGCCGGAGCTTTTGTAGACGTTGCTATGGATTATTTTGTAGCGCATGATCTTTCGCTGCACTCCTTAGCAGAATGGAAAGCCCATTCATTACGGGTCTACAGAATATTGAATGAGCACGAAAAGTGGCTTCCGGGGAATTTCAAGAAAATGCTGGTAAAAATGGAACAGGATGACTGGCTCTACAATTATCGTGAAGACTGGGGCATTAAATTCAGCATTCAAAATGTTCTTAATAAAGCGAAATATCTGGATAAAGACATTCCTGTTTTTGAAGCTTTTTTAAAAAATAAAAGCTTTCTTCAGCAATGCTATGATGATTTCTTTCCTGATCTGATGGCTCATGCCAGAGGAATCAATACCCTCCTTCAGATGGAAGGCTAATATAAAAAAAACAGCTGCATTCCGTTGTAGCTGCTCTTATTTTTATCTTTTACCATGAGCCTTTAAAACTGTTTGTATAAGTACCGGTTGGGATAGGAAAGCTTTTCACTTTTCCTTTGTCCATCCACTATAATATGAACAATATTCATCTGATCATCAAAAAGGTTATACAGAAAGCTTACCGCAGCTTCTACCTTTTTAGGGCTCCCCAGCGCTTCTGATTCCAGGAAAACATTTACCGACTCATGATCTTCTTCATATCCCACATAGTTTATTTTTAAAAATTGATTGTCGGCTTTCAGTTTAAAATATTCCTGACAGTATTTCTGCAACGCTTCGTTGAGTTTCGCTTTATATTGATGATCGTTAAAATGAAAAGGAGATCCATATTTTTTACTTAATCCATTTTCCAGATCATCCAGGAAAAACCTTCCGGTCACTTCAAACGTCTTTGATTTTGAGTTATAATTGATTTCCACAGATCCTACATGATAAGGATGTACCTCTTCTGCTCTCGCAAAACTCTGAAAGATCACGGTTAGCGACAGAAAAAAAACATATAAAAATTTACCCGGCATTCCTCTATTTTTTATGACAAATATAAAAAAAGCAGCAGTTATAAAAACTGCTGCTCCCTATTATTATCTGATTGATGACAATTTAGTCTTTAATAACTTTCTTAGTAATCGTTGTATGGTCATTCAATATAACAGTAAACATATAAACTCCTTTCACGAATGCCGAGACATCAATTTTGTTTGAGTTTGTATTAACAGTGGCGGTCTTAATCAGTTTTCCTGATGCATCATGAATAGTCACCGTTCCTTTAGAATATTTTCCTAATATAACATTTACAACATCCTTAGCAGGGTTTGGCGTGATATTAACTTCAGCATTAAGTGTAATATCAGCTGTTCCCAATGCTGAATTTGTTCTGACAAAATATCCGCCAAAACCGGAGGCCTGGAAGCTTACTTCCCAATATTGGTAAGTGTCATTCCATACGATATCAGCAATATTCGGAGTGATAATCGTTGCTGCACTTCCAAAAGAAGCTACAGTACCCGTATTTCCAGCACTTGTTCCTGAATATTTTTCAATAATAAAGTTGGCCTTATTAGCAACATCCGTAGGGGAAGTCGGCAATTTTGTACTGTTGGTTGCGTTATAGGCATCAAAATCTGCCTGCTTAAAATATAAGGTCACCTTCCCTGTTGCGGTGGCAGCATCGGTTGCCGGATTGATTTCAAATCTTCTTGAAACATAGTTTGGCTGTGCGTTATCTACCCATACTTTTGAAGTTACGTTTCCTGTAACTGTACTTGCGGGTTCTTTTTCAAGTCTTGCGATCAGCTGACATGCATTTGTAAAATAATTGTATCCTGCTGTCACTGCATTGGATTTAGTTTGATTGGCTGTTGCCAGATTCTTCACCTCCGCTACATTTTCATAAATAGTCGCTCTCATTTTAAGATCGAAAGTTCTTGCTGTCCAGGTTGTGCCGTCCGTTGAAGTTTTACTTCGACCGCTTACTGCAATAGATTCATTTTTTATCGCAATTCTTCCGGCAAGGCCGTTGATCACGATATAAAAGTCCTTTCCTGTGACCATCTGAATATTTAAGCTGGACAGATCCACATAATTCCAGGTAAATCTCTGGGTATTATTCAGCCATGATGAAATGGTTTTCGCAGCAATAATATCACCGGGATCTCCGTTTGCATTTACTTTTCTTATCTGGATATCCACTGCCAGGTCCCCGGGAAGTGTACCGGATCCCGTTGCAAATGAGAATCCGCCTAATTTCCCTGTCAATGTAGGGGTGTACCGAACGGCCAATGCCGTATTATCAAAATTACTGTTGGCACTGTTACTTTCTGTATTGACAACAACAAAAGGTTCATCATACGTTACTATTTCAAAATTAGAAGGTACACACCCCAACTCAGAAGTAACGGCTTTATAAATATCTAATTTTCCATATCCCCATCTTGCATTTGGAATAGTATTTCCCGTAGCACCGTCTTTTCTGGCATTAGTAGTAAGACGGGATTTCACCTGAGCTGCAGTCAGTGCCGGATTAGCCTGAAGCAACAGGCCTACCGCTCCGGCCACCCCCGGTGAAGACATACTTGTTCCCTGATTTTTTACATAATAATCCGTTCCAGCAATGATATCAGTAGTTCCGGGAGCGGAATTACCGGATCTTGCAGAAATCACATTTTGTCCTGAGGCTGCAATATCCGGTTTCTGAAACCCATCTACCCTTGGTCCCTGCGCACTAAATGAAGAAATTAATTCCTGCGGGGTGGTCGTCAGATAACCTCCTACAGAGGAATACCAGCTTCCTCTTCCCAGATAAGAAGCCACTGTAATGGCATTAGATGCATTTCCAGGAGACCCTACAATATATTCATTATCTCCGTTTTGTAAAGTAGTAGCCACACCCTGGGTATACAGCCAGCCATGCGTATTGATCTGCTGTGTTCCGTTGTTTGTAATTTCCAGCGTATAAGTTCCCTGACAGTTTGCTGTCGATCCGGAAACTCTGCTAACGACTAATTGAACATAACGTTTATTGTTATCGGATCCCCAATAATTATACATTGTAGCTGTAAAGCCGCCGCCTAATATACTGTGAGCCGTATTAGTACTTACATTCTGGGTATACTGCTGGCCATCCGGAGCTGTCAGCTTTGCTGTAACTTCGGTATTGTCATTGGCATACATCAGAAACCCGAATATAGAAGCGGCAGAAGTGTTACTTCCTACGGTAAAGGTATAGGACTGTGCCGCACCCGGCTCTATATTAACCGCTCTATGAAGATTCGCCCCGTAATCATTTCCTGCGGAGATGACTACAACTCTTCCAGGAGCTGCTGTTGTAAAGGTATTAATGGCCACTTCATGAGAAGACGTTCCGTCATGGGCACTTGCCTGCCCTCCGATACTCATGTTTACCACAATAGGTTTATTTAATGCGGTAGCCACATTTTGGAAATATGTTAACGCATTAATTGTATTGGTGGTAGGGAAAGAACCGTTTCCTCCTTTTACAAAAACTATATCTGCATCCGAGGAGAATCCTTTATGCCGTTTGTCAGCGAAGGCAGAACCGTTTCCTGCCGCAGTACCCGCCACATGCGTACCGTGTCCATTGGTATCATTTTCCCGGACAAAACCTGTAGGTGTTCCATCCAGTTCATCTTCAATCTGGGCTCTTGTATACTCCACTCCTGTGGAAAACCCTGCAGGAGGTGCTTCACTCCCCTGTGCTGTTAAAGTTTGGTCCCAAATAGAAACAATTCTACTTTTGGTCTGGTCACTGGCTTTTCTAAAATCAGGATGTTTCCAGTCTATTCCGGTATCATAAACCCCTACCAAAACTCCTGTTCCGTTATAAGCTGTATTATTGAAAGCACCATCCTGTAAAAGACTGGCCCCAGACTGTGCTCTGCTCACATCATTATGAAGCTCATCAAATGCAGGCGCCATTACAGAAGTTACATAAGGAAGTCCCGTCAGCTTTTCAATGTCTTCAAGGCTAACCAATGCAGTAGAAAAAGCAGGAAGCTGGCTCTGTACTAAAAATCCGTCAGATTTCAGTTTTTCGGGATCTTTAGTATAGATAATACAGGAATACATGGTTTTGGCCCCTTTAGAAGTCACCACCAAATGCTGATCCAGTTTCATATCGGCACGTTCCAATTCTTTGATCGTAATTCCTTTTGCCAGGTTTTCTTTATTCCTTAACAAAATATCAAAACGGGAATCTAATTTTTGTACCTGCCCATAAAAACCGTACGAGTACAATCCCAAAAAAGCAACTGTAGCATTTCTAAGAAACTTCGTCCCTCCATACGAAATGTTTACTTTTGCAAAGAGTAATTTTTTAATATCCATTGCTATTCATTTAATAGTACAATTATACAATTTTTATCTCAAACACCGTTAATGCATAATATTAATAAGTAAAATAAATGATATTGATTAAAATAATCAAAATTTAATTCAATTTAACATAATAATCAAAATTCAATACCCTATCATTAATATGCAGGATTTTTTATTCTATTTAAACCTTGGCTGGGAACACATTATTTCCCTGGATGCTTTAGATCATCAGTTATTTGTTCTGGCATTGATTGCTGTCTATTCTTACAGCGACTGGAAAAAAATTCTGATCCTTGTAACCGCCTTTACCATAGGACATTCTATAACATTAGCCTTAAGTATTATGGATGTCTTCAGAGTTCCAAGCGATTGGGTTGAGTTTTTAATTCCCCTGACCATTGTTTTAACTTCACTGGATAATATCATCATGAAAAATCAAAAACAGACCCTGATGCGGGCCAATTATTATCTTGCGCTTATTTTCGGGCTCATTCACGGGATGGGTTTTGCCAATACCGCCAGGGTAATGATCGCCAAAAGTCAAGGGCTTGCTGTTCCGCTTCTGGGATTCAATATCGGGCTGGAACTGGGACAGATCGTCATTGTTTTTGCCATTTTGATCACGCTGTTTATTTTACTCAGTATTTTCAAGGTCAATAAGAAAGACTGGATCTTATTTGTCTCTTCGGGAGTTTTTGCGTTATCCTTAAAAATGACTTTGGAAAGAATTCCTTTTTAAATTTGAAATATTTTTATTATTTCAATGGCTTATTACTATCTTTGATCACTATTAAATCATTTCGGTTATGAAACTAAAAGTTGTTATACTTTCACTTTCTGTATTTGCATATACAGGTTTCACCGCACAAAATATTCAGAATAATCCAGGCAGCAACCACGGAAATAAATTCGAGCAGCTTGGCACTATTCTTCCTACCCCCAACATTTACAGAACCGCTTCAGGAGCTCCGGGACACGGATACTGGCAGAACAGGGCGGATTACAACATTACCGCTTACCTGGACGAAGACAAAAGAAATCTGAAAGGGTCTGAGACGGTGACTTACTACAACAATTCTCCTGATGAGCTGGATTATATCTGGCTTCAGCTGGATGAAAACGAACAGTCAACTGTTAAAAATGCAGGCTATGACACCTCATCAGTCCTCCGTCCGTCAACCAATGAGCATGAGCTTAAGGTAACGGAACTTCCTGTAAAAGATAACGGATATGGAGTAAACCTTGAAAAAGTAACGGATGCTTCCGGCAATCCTTTACCTTATACGGTCAACAAAACCATGATGCGTATTGATCTTCCGAAGGCACTGAAAAAAGGTGAGAAGCTTACCTTCAAAGTAGAATGGAACTACAATATTCCCAACAGGATCAAAATGGGCGGCCGTGGAGGCTATGAAAATTTCCCTGAAGACGGAAATGACCTGTATACGATGACCCAATGGTATCCGAGAATGTGTGTCTATAGTGATTTCCAGGGCTGGCAGAATCATCAGTTCACAGGAAGAGGTGAATTTGCTTTGGTTTTCGGAGATTTTAAAGTTTCCATGAATGTACCTGCCGACCATGTTGTAGGAGGAACAGGGGAATGTAAAAACTATGATCAGGTGCTGACCGCTGATCAGTTATCAAGATACAGAAAAGCTGAAAATGCAGCCGAACCGATAGAAATCGTGACGCTGGATGAAGCTAAGAAAGCAGAGAAAAACCACTCTAAACAAAGAAAAACATGGATTTTTGAAGCCAATAATGTAAGAGATTTTGCATGGACTTCTTCCAGAAAGTTTGTGTGGGACGGAATGCGTGTCACAATTCCTGAAAACAATAATAAAGTAATGGCCATGAGTTTTTATCCTAAAGAAGCTTACGGTCTTTACAGAAAGTTTTCCACAAGAGCAGTAGCCCACACGATTAAAACCTATTCAGAATTTACCATCCCATATCCATACCCTGTTGCACAGTCTGTAGAAGCTGCCAACGGAATGGAATATCCTATGATCTGTTTCAATTTCGGAAGAACTGAAAAAGACGGAACGTATTCTGAAGGCACTAAAAACGGAATGATTGGAGTAATTATCCACGAAGTAGGACACAACTTCTTCCCTATGATCATCAATTCGGATGAAAGACAATGGGCCTGGATGGATGAAGGGCTGAATACATTTACCGAATATCTTACCGAAGAAAAATGGGACAATAAATTCCCGTCCAAAAGAGGACCGGCCTGGACGATCGTAGACTATATGAAACTTCCAAAGGATCAGCTGGAACCCATCATGAGTAATTCTGAAAACATCATTCAATACGGACCCAATGCCTATTCAAAACCGGCTACCGGATTAAATATTCTTCGTGAAACCATCATGGGAAGGGAACTTTTTGATAAAGCCTATAAAACCTATGCCAAAAGATGGGCATTCAAACATCCTGAACCTGCAGATTTCTTCCGTACCATGGAGGATGCGAGCGGTGAAGACCTCGACTGGTTCTGGAGAGGCTGGTTCTACGGAACAGATCCTGTAGATATTGCCATTGACAAGGTAACGGTGGCTACTCCTAACCTGGAAACATCTCCCAAGGCAGCGGAAGAAAAAAAATATCAGGTTGATAAGCCCTTAGTGAACAGCTTTGAAGATATTTCAAAGATCAGAAACAGGGAAGATAAGAAGATTACCTTCTATGCTGATAAAGATAAAGAGGTCCAGGATTTCTATTACAGATATGACAGGGGACAGGAAAAAGCAGATCCTAACAAAGAATATACTGTAAAGACCGAGGCTACTCTTCCATTGGACGCTAAGGACAAAGACAGGTTTAAAAATATAACTGTATACCAGATAGATTTTGTGAACAAAGGCGGACTGGTAATGCCTATTATTCTTGAATTTACCTTTGAAGACGGCTCAAAATTATATGACAAGTCATCTGCACAGATCTGGAGACTTAATGAACAGAAAGTTTCAAAGACCTATTATTTTGAAAAGAAACTGAAATCGATCCAGCTTGATCCGATGAGAGAAACGGCAGATATTGACACTTCAAATAATTTCTGGAGCAACAGTGCCGGCACTGAAATTTCAAAATTCCAACTGTTTAAACAGAAACAGGAAGGAGGAGCAGTGAGAGGAGGCTCCACCGGAAAGGTAAATCCGATGCAGGCAGCAGGAAAAAAATAAAAGCAAAAAGAGGCTATTTCAGCCTCTTTTTTATTTAACTTAAATATTCTTTTACCAGTTTTTTATAGGTTCTTCCTAATGGAAGCTGCTCGCCTCCTATCAGATACACATTGTTTGAATCATAAGACTTGATATGGGCCGATAATACGATATAGGATTTATGAATCCTGATAAACCTGAAATTCTGAAACTTTTCCTCAAAATTAGACATCCTTTCAAGAATCATATATTTTTTCAGCGGCGTGATCAGTACGATATATTCCCCAAACCCCTGTATCCATAGAATATCCTTCAGCAAGACTTTATTCATGACATAATTAGATTTAAACATAATATAGTCCTCCTGATGATTCTGGGCTGAGTTTTTAAAGTGCAGAAAATCCTTAGCTTTCTGGATCGCTTTCTTAAAAGTATCGAAATCTACAGGTTTTACAAGGTAATGCACAACATCAAGTTCAAATGCTTTTACGGCATATTTTGATTCTAAAGTAAGAAAAATGCAAAGAGGTTTGTACGGAAGCTGCTGTAAAAGTTCCACGCCATTTATTCCGGGCATATTGATATCAAAAATAACAAGATCCACTTTATTTTCTTTCAGGAATTCCAGCGCTTTCTCCGGATTCTGAAATGACGCCACCAGATCAGCATCTCCGATCTGGTCACAATAATGCCTGACAAGCTGCAATGCAGGATATTCATCATCTACATTTACTATCGTCAAATTAGCCATTTACATTCATTTTTAAAGCAATTTTATACTGATCATTCTCTTCCGGACCTAAAAGGAATTCAAACTTATCCCCATAATATTTTTCTAATATATGAATAACCGCATCATTTCCCAATCCGTGGTAACCCGTTTCAACAGAACGTATTCTGTGCTTCGGTACGGAATTGACAATGCCAAAAAATAATTCCGAATGCTCTATTCTGCACGATATCGTAATAAAACTGCTCTTCTCCTCTCCTATCGCCGAATGTTTCAGTGCATTCTCAAATAAAGTAAGAAATATCGATGGCGGAACTTCTACAATATCAAATTCTTCCTGATCTTTAACGTCAAATACGATATCAAGCTGGTTATCATATTTCAGCTGATATAAAGCGGCAAGAGCTTTCAGGGAAGAAAATTCCTGATTAACACTGATCTTTTCTTTCCCACTGTCATAGATAATATATTGCAAAAGCTTACTGAGCTGTAAAATAGAATCGGGAGTATTCTCTGAACGGGTAAAACTGTTGGCATATATATTATTGAGTGTATTCAACAAAAAATGAGGATTCAGCTTGGATTTCAGCAGATCGAGATACAGCTGCTCCTTTTCTTCTCCAAGATCAATCACATCCTGCTCTATTAAAAATTTATCCTTAGTAATTCCTAAAAATGAGGCCACCAGGATCACTATTCCCTGGGAGATATAGACATTATAGAGAAAACCAACAT
Organism: Chryseobacterium sp.; assembly: GCF_022869225.1. Classification (NCBI taxonomy): domain Bacteria; kingdom Pseudomonadati; phylum Bacteroidota; class Flavobacteriia; order Flavobacteriales; family Weeksellaceae; genus Chryseobacterium; species Chryseobacterium sp. Next base: position 1,448,650 of record NZ_JALIHL010000001.1, read on the forward strand.
GATATCCCTCTTTACTGAAATTCATCATAAAGACCGCCGGCTCCCAAAGAATTCTGAAAAGGCTGGAGATCAAAAAAACAATCAAAGCATACAGAATAAACTCCGGATACTTATTGGACAAATAAAAATAAGGGACAAGGTAATAATACACCAGATAATAGATCCCGACATTCAAAAGTACATTCAAAATAATACTCCAAATCAGTTCAGGCGGGTTGAGGAAGTAGTTTTCGGTAAAATAAGTCATCAAAATGAAGATAAAAAAGAAGAAAATATGCTGAAACCTCAACAAAAATTTCCAGCGGTACTTCATAAGGCTCCCAAGAATCTTATTATTAAATAAAATTCTGATAATCAATAAAATAATAATAAAATTAATGATTAAGAACATCCTTTATCTCTTATTTTGAAAACCATCAAATATAATATCTTTTTATGTCAAAATGCAGTTCACTGATAAAAACTGTCATTGATTGAAAAATTCATAAGCCGCTCCTTCTAATAAATATATTTGAGAAACCGCAATGTTAATCAAATATTATATGAAACTTAAAATAAAATTAACTCTTATTATATTATTATTCTTATTCAACGGTTTTCTACGGGGTCAGAGTAAAGACAATTACAATATGTGGTTTCAGTATCTGATGTCGGCAAAAGTTTCCGATAAAAATACTTTAACGGCACTCACCCAATACCGCTCTTTTGATTTAGCGTATGACACCAGGCTTTTCCTTCTCAATGCCTATCTGGATTACGAAGTTGCCGAAAATATCAAACCCGCTGCAGGTGCTATGTTTTTGGTATTGGAATCCTATAATTCTGATGATTCAAAAAAGATAAGATATGAAAAAAGACCTTTCCAACAGGTAACTGCTGATTATTATATCGGAAGGACCTCCCTATCCAACCGGCTCAGAGTGGAAGAACGCTTTATCAGCAATCCTGATGAATTCCAGGTAAGAATCCGGTATCTCATCTCTGTCAGAATTCCTTTCCATAAAAAAGGAGAAAAAGAAAAGCTCTACGGTATTCTTAAAAATGAGATACGAATGAACATGGAAAAAGAAGAACCCTTTGACAGCAACCGCATCACAGCAGGAATTGGAATAAAAACAGGAAAAAATTCTGCCCTGGAAATCGCATTCATCAATCAGCTGGAAACTAAGAAAACAAGCAACTACGGGTTTATAGGTTTCAGAAATAACTTCGACTGGAGAAAAAAACAAAAATAACTACTTCATTAACATCTATACATTATGCTTACATTTCTTGGTTTCTTAATGATCTTCATATTCATGATCCTCATCATGAATAAAAAAATGACTCCTCTTACAGCTTTAGTTCTCGTTCCGGTTCTTATTGCACTGGTGGCAGGCTTTGGACCAGACCTGGGAAAAATGATGAAGGACGGAGTAAAAGAAATTGCGCTTACAGGCGTCATGCTGATTTTTGCCATTCTTTATTTCAGCCTGATGATTGATACCGGGCTCTTTGAACCCCTTGTCAACGCTATTTTAAAAGCCATAGGAGACAATCCGGTAAAAACAACCCTGGGAACGGCCATTCTCACTACATTAGTATCATTAGACGGAGATGGTTCTTCCACATATATTATTGTAGTCGCGGCTATGCTTCCCCTTTATAAAAAACAGGGTATAAATCCTTTAGTTCTTACCTGTATCATTATGCTGGCGGGTGGTATCATGAATATCTTACCCTGGGGAGGCCCTACGGCAAGGGTAATGAGCTCCCTGAAACTGGGACATACTGAAATATTTGTCCCGATGATTCCAGTCATGCTGATCGGCCTTGCCTGGGTATTTATAGTGGCTTATATCCTCGGAGTAAAAGAAAGAAAGAGAATAAATAAGTATGGCAAGTATACAAGGTACAGCCAACAGGATATCGTAGGCGAAAATGATCCGGCATTGCGTCGTCCGAAGCTGCTTATCATCAATCTGATCCTGACCCTCATCCTTCTATGTGTAATGATCCTGGATCTTATTCCTTTAGGAATTGCCTTCATGATTGCTTTTTGTATTGCCTCTGTGATCAATTACCCGAAACTTAAGGATCAGCAGAAAATCATTTCAAAACATGCCGGCAACGCCTTGTCCGTGGCAGGAATGATTTTTGGTGCAGGTATTTTCACCGGAATCCTTAACGGCACGGGAATTATGCATTCCATGGGAAACAGCATTATCAATATCATTCCGAAAAACTGGGGCAGCTGTCTTAATATTATTACCGCGGTATTCAGTGTTCCCCTTACCTTTTTCCTCACCAACGATGCTTATTATTTCGGTATACTGCCTGTGGTCACTGCGACAGGTCACCAGCTGGGTATTTCTCCTGATATTTTAGGCCGTGCCAGTCTTGTAGGGCAGGCTTCTCATTTGCTGAGTCCTTTGGTTCCATCAACTTATTTACTGGTTTCGCTGGCCGGTGTTGAATTTTCAGACCACCTGAAATTTACCTTAAAATGGGCTATCGGCTCTTCAATAGTAATGCTGCTTGGCGCGCTTATTCTTGGCGTGATATAAATCATATGTATAAATTTCGTATTCTTATCCTGTCAAAAACGATATGATGGCTCCTTTATCCAATGAAAAAACCTTTACAGACTCCTATTTAAGGAATCTTACCCTCTACGTGTTTACCGCTATTATCTGCGGGGCATTAACGGGGTATTATTTTCCTGAAATCGGGTCACAGCTGGAAAAGGTCAGCCACTACTTTTTTATACTTCTTGAGGTTCTTATCGTTCCTGTTATTTTCATTGCAGTAACCTATGGAGTGAGTTCTATTTTCAGCATTGAAAATGCTTTTAAAGTTGTGGGACAGATGATTCTTCTTTTCCTGCTCGTGACTTCTGTCAGCATCCTGCTGGGTATGGGATTTAGCCTTCTTTTAAAACCGGGAGCCAATACAGGAATCATTACAGCAGCCCATAAAGAACTGCCCCGGCATTTTTTAATCAGTTCCGGGAACCGCCTGCCTGTCAGCAATTATATCATTCTCCTTTTCGTATCCATGGTGACAGGAATCGTTATCGGCCTTTCCAGGGGAAAAAAGAAGTTGCTCACGATATTAGACAGAGGCAGAGATATATTCTTCAAGCTTATAAAATATGTTTATATTTTTCTTCCGGTAGTTATTTTTTGCAACATTTCCTATGGCATATCTGTCTATGGAATCAATACGCTTTTACCGTTAAGTAAAATTGTAGCTACCGTTTACCTTACCTGCCTTGTTTTTATTTTTGGAGTTCTGGGATTGGTCAGTTATTTGTTTAAAATCAGCTTGTGGGATTTTCTGATCAGCATCAAAGAGGAAATTATACTGGTGATTGCCACTTCTTCTTCAAAGACGGCATTTCCGATGATCTTTGAAAAAATGGAATCCCAGGGATATGACCGGAAAATTCTCCGTTTTGTCATTCCTCTCGGATATAATTTCAATCTGCCGGGAGCCTGTATCTATCTCTCTATTTCCTGTATTTTTCTGGTTCAGTTCTATTCTATTTCCCTTACTCCAAAAGATTATTTCTGGCTTTTCCTGGTTATTTCTATGGCGTCAAAAACAGCTTCAGGCGTTCCGGGATCAGGTTTTCTGGCTCTTATGTTTACCCTTAACAGATTTGGAAAAATTCCTGTGACAGATCTTGCGCTGCTCTACAGTGTGGACCGTTTTATGAACGAAGCAAGGTCTGTAACCAATTTTATAGGGATCGCCGTTTCAGGAGCTGTCCTCTCCAAGATCAACCAGCGGCGGCAAGACAAAATTCAATCTGTATAACGCAACAAACTATGTAACTTTTTGATAATCAGCTCTACTTATTCACTAAAAAACTATGAAATCATTGATTCTATTTTTATTGATAAGCAGTGCTCATTTATTTTCGCAAAAAATCATTACCCCGGCAAACGTGAGCCTTGATCATACCATGATAAAAGACGAAACCTCCGAAGCCATCTGGTATGCAGAAAATGCAGGTTCAAAAGTAGAAATCGGCAGCATTATCACCCGGATTAAAAAATTAAATCCCACCGATCTGCTCATTAAAACCAGTGTAAGCATGAAACAGATGCCGAATGCCGCATGGACAGATTCAACCATTGTAAAAGCCAATAATTTTCTGCCGGATTATCATTCCTCTTATAATTCTATGAGAGATATGGTGATGAAATCCGGAAAAAACAAGGTTACGGGATATTACCTGGACAAAAAATCCCGGAAAAAAGATATCATCGATATTCCCGCTGCCGATTATTTTGACAGCAGCAGCTATCCGGTGCTGATCCGGTTCTTGCCCCTGAAAGAAAAATATACCGCTGAAATCTCTATTGTTGACTACAATCCCAAGTCCGTAAAAAACGGAATGATGAAAGCCTACATCCTTGGGGTAGAAAAAACCGATTACAAAGGTCAAAAAGTCTGGGCAGTGAAAACAACTGATGACATTTCAGACAAAACAACAACTACAACCTACTTTATTGACATTGACACGAGAAAGGTCCTGAAACAGGAAATAGATATGGCAGGAAGAAAAATGTCCCTGGAACTGATCAAGCAACCCTCTTAACAACTGATAACCAAATCATTATTTTAAAAAAAATAATTAAAATATATCACTCGTTAAGGAAAAAGTTTTATATTTGAATCACTTCTTTTACACCAAATGTCAAAAACCTGATTGACTTTAAATGTTCAGGAATCATACAAACAAAAAATTATTAACTATGAAAAATGCTAAATTATTAAGCCGTGATGCTCAGAAATCCATCAACGGCGGTGCTGTGGGACGCTTTTGCTGTGAATACAATTACAAAGGACAATGTATCCTATGGATTGGACCTGGACAATACTGCCCATAAAAGCTAGCTCACAGCCATACCAACAAAAGCCGGATATCTCCGGCTTTCTTTTTTTTATTTTTCTGCCAAATTTTCACATTCGGGAATAAAATTCTGCCATTTCATCCATCAGCGTCTCATGGCATACATTTAGAGAATTACAAGAGAGAAATAATTAAAAAATAATATATTATGTCAGTAAACTTTAAACCATTAGCAGACAGAGTTCTGGTAGAACCAATCGCTGCAGAAACTAAAACAGCTTCAGGTATTATTATCCCGGACACTGCAAAGGAAAAGCCGCAAGAAGGTACTGTAGTGGCAGTAGGTCCTGGTAAAAAAGATGAGCCTACAACTGTTCAGGTAGGGGACAAAGTTCTTTATGGAAAGTATTCAGGTGCTGAATTGAAGTTAGAAGGGAAAGATTATTTAATCGTAAGAGAGGCTGATCTATTAGGAGTTATCGGGTAAAACGCAGTAGGCATTAAGCTATAAGCAGTAGGCAATGAGAGACTACAAAAAATATGACATCTGGAAAATTGCTCATGAACTGGTAAAAGAAATTTATGTTATTTCTGAAAATTTTCCTAAATCAGAACTTTTTGGTCTTACTTCTCAAATCAGAAGAGCAGCCGTTTCTATCCCTACCAATATCGCAGAAGGTTGTGGAAGATCCACTGACAAAGAATTCGCAAGATTTATAGAAATAAGTATAGGTTCAACAAATGAAACTGAATATCTTCTTTTACTTTCTTGTGATTTAGGCTTTACTTCTGAGGATAAAATAGCAGGCCTTAATGCAACACTGAATTTAACCAGACAAAAACTTATACAACTTAGAAAAAAATTATTAAATAATAATTAATTGCTACAGGTAAAAGCATATTGCTTAAAGCCTATAGCCTAAAGCTTAAAAATTATGGCAAAAGAAATAAAATTCGATATTGAATCAAGAGACGCTTTAAAGAGAGGGGTAGATGCATTGGCTAATGCAGTAAAAGTAACTTTAGGTCCTAAAGGGAGAAATGTAGTGATCGAAAAATCTTTCGGTGCTCCACACGTAACTAAGGATGGTGTTTCTGTAGCAAAAGAAATCGAACTTGAAGACAGAGTAGAAAACATGGGAGCGCAAATGGTAAAAGAAGTTGCGTCCAAAACTAATGATATCGCAGGAGACGGTACTACTACCGCTACTGTTTTAGCCCAGGCTATCGTAAGAGAAGGTCTTAAGAATGTAGCTGCCGGTGCTAACCCAATGGATCTTAAAAGAGGAATCGACAAAGCAGTAACGGCTGTTGTTGAAAACCTTAAAGCACAGTCTCAGACTGTTGGAGATTCTACAGAAATGGTAAAGCAAGTGGCTTCCGTTTCTGCTAACAATGACGAAACGATCGGTGCTTTGATCGCTGAAGCGTTCGGAAAAGTAGGTAAAGAAGGAGTAATCACTGTAGAAGAAGCTAAAGGTATCGATACAACAGTAGACGTTGTAGAAGGGATGCAGTTTGACAGAGGATACCAGTCACCTTACTTTGTGACTAACCCTGAGAAAATGTTAGCTGAACTAGAAAACCCGTATATCCTTTTAGTAGAGAAGAAAATCTCTTCAATGAAAGAATTGTTACCAGTTCTTGAGCCAATTGCACAAGGTGGTAAATCTCTATTGATTATCTCTGAAGAAGTGGAAGGTGAAGCTTTAGCTACTTTGGTGGTAAACAAACTAAGAGGTTCTCTTAAAATTGCTGCTGTAAAAGCTCCGGGATTCGGAGACAGAAGAAAAGCAATGTTAGAAGATATCGCGATCCTTACAGGTGGTCAGGTAATTTCTGAAGAGCAAGGTTTCACGATGGAAAACATTTCTTTGGATATGCTTGGAACTGCTGAGAAAGTAACGATCGACAAAGACAACACAACTGTTGTAAACGGTGGTGGTGACGAAGCTAAAATCAAAGGAAGAGTAGCTCAGATCAAAGCTCAGATGGAAACATCTACTTCTGATTACGATAAAGAAAAACTTCAGGAAAGACTAGCTAAGTTAGCTGGTGGTGTTGCCGTACTTTATGTAGGTGCTGCTTCTGAAGTTGAAATGAAAGAGAAAAAAGACAGAGTTGATGATGCACTTCACGCTACAAGAGCAGCTGTTGAAGAAGGTATCGTTGCAGGTGGTGGTGTTGCTTTAGTAAGAGCGATCACTGCTTTGGAAAACCTTACGGGAATCAATTCTGACGAAACTACAGGGATTAAAATCGTGAAAAGAGCGATCGAAGAACCATTAAGACAAATCGTTGCCAACGCAGGGGGTGAAGGTTCTGTAATCGTTGCTAAAGTAGCAGAAGGATCAGGAGACTTCGGATACAATGCGAAAACTGACGAGTATGTACACATGCTTGAAGCAGGAATCATTGACCCTACGAAAGTAACAAGAGTTGCCCTTGAAAACGCAGCTTCTGTATCTGGAATGCTTCTTACCACTGAATGTGTTATCACTGAAGTAAAGAGCGCTGAACCAGCTATGCCAATGGGTGGTGGAATGCCAGGAATGATGTAACGGTCAGCGACCGAGGCATATTAATATACTAACCGTTCTACTTTTTGTAGAGCGGTTTTTTGTTTATATATAAAGTACGGTTTCCCGTAAGGAAGAACTTATACAATATTTTAAATTGCCAATAAAATTGGAACTTCAAATGACATATCTAGATTCTATTTCATTGTCTACAACATAGTTTAACAATAGAATTTTTTCTTTAACTTCACGTAAAACAATAACATGAAAAAAATATCAATAAACAATATTATTAAATTTAGGCTAAAATCAGATAAAAGTCAAAAGGGTTTTCTAAATACTATAAGCAAAGAAGTCGAAATAAAATCTGAAGGTGGAGGAAACTATTGGGTAAGAAGCTTAAGTACAATGAATAATGCCATTAGATTAAATTCTACCGAACCGATTAAAGACAAAATTACTGAACTTTTAGGGCTCTTTGTGCCTTCATTAACAAACCAAACAAAAGACATGTACCAAAGAAATTTAAATATCCTTTATAATTACGAGGATTTTGATTTTTCAATTTGGTTACCCGAGAATTACGAAATAATATCTAAAACAAATAAAAAGTCAATTATTTACATAGAAACTATTCCTGTGTACAGATTACACCAAGCCAAATTTATTCCTTTGAAAAAGAGGGGAAACAATATGTTGGTGCAATTTGGTTTGTAGCTAAATTAGAAGGCTATAATGTATCTGAATTAGGAATGTTTGCTGAGGCGCTTTTTATATATTTATCAAATAATTTCGATCAAAATTTCACTCTATTTCCACAAAATTGTCTTGTAGTTGATGTTCTAGGGAAACGAGAAATAAGTTATCAAGATTTAATTGATGACAATGTTCCTGCAATCCTAAAACCAACATTAGAATTAATAAAAAACCTAAGTTAGACTAAATATTACAAAAAATCATAATACTAATAACAAGATTATGCCGAGAATTTTAATTACTGGAAACGGGTTTGATTTACATCATAAATTACCAACGACTTATAAGGATTTTATAAAAATCGTAGATTATATTTCTCAAAATCACAATAGCGATTTTGAGAATGTTTATAAAAATTCCGATTCATTTGCAATGATAAAAGATTCATTCTCTACAGATATAAAATTTGATCAAAATAACATTGAGTTGATTACTGAAACGGCAAATAAAAATATCCTTTTTAATTTTTTCAAAAATGAACTAGAAATCGACACTTGGATAGATTTTGAAAATAAGATAGAGTACTTATTAGAAAATATATTCTACAGCATTAGAACGATGCGAGAAACTATCTCCTCAGTTGGACCAATTCATCCAAACTCAATTTTAGCTATAAAGACAAAATTAAATAACAATATAATTTTCGCTAAAATTTTAAATTTTTTAAAGATAATTAACGTTCAAAATGAAGGGTTTACTATTAATGAGAAATTTCTAGTAAATAAATATGGATATAATATTGATTTTGATGAAGATAAGATTATAAATTCAATCTACTCTCAATTAATTGAATTTAGAAAATTATTTAATTTATATATTCAAACATTTGTTGTTCCCTTATATGAAAAGTATAATTCTAATGATCATTTATCACAAATTTTCAAAAATATAAACTATTATTTCACATTTAACTATACCCCAACATTTGAAAAGCTATATGATAATAAAGAAATTAGTGTAAATTATTTGCATGGAAAATCTGAGGCTCAAAAAGAAAATATTGTCTTTGGGATAAGCGAACTATTTAATGAAGAATGTCACAAAAGTGAATATATAAAATTTACTAAATATTTTCAAAAATTTAATAATAGAACAGATTTTTATTTTTTAAATCAATTAAAAAAATCTGACTCAGAAAATTATATCTTCTATTTTTGGGGACATTCACTCGACAAATCTGACTCGAGCTATATAAATGAGGTATTTGATTTTATTGATAATGTAGATAGCAAAATCAAAAGAATTGTGATAATTTACCATAATGAATCTTCTAGAACAAAGTCACTATTAAATTTATTTAATATTAGATCTAAAAAAGACATGGAAATGAAAATTAGAAACAAAATTCTTGTCTTTCTACAAAATAACTCTAATGAACTTGCGAACGATCTGAATGAAAATATTATTAATCCTCCGTTGCAATTTTCTTTTTAATCCTCTTCAGAGACTTTGCCTCGCTACTGTGGCTTTGTTTTTAAGGTATATTATTATACTTAAGCCATACAAAAGAATTCGTTCAGTAGCAGTGCCGGGAATGAGGTAATAGCAAGTCGCTAAGACAATTTAATATATAAACCGTTCTGCTTTTGTGGGACGGTTTTTTTTGTTTTTATTATGGTTTTCCATAAGGAAAGAGTATATTTACATTTAATGATTAACAAATAGATAGCCATAATAAGAATAACATTAACGTAATTGCATATAGTATATTGGCGCAATACGTAAATTTGGATGTTATCTGCAATACTTCAAAACCGTTTACATAATAAAAAATGAAATGCAAATTATTAATTGACACTTGTGTTTGGTTGGATTTAGCTAAATCGGTTAAAAATGAAAAATTATTAAGCCTACTTGAAGAGTTTTTACATAATGAAGAAATAGAATTAATTGTTCCACAAATAGTTATAGATGAATTCTCAAGAAATAAAGAAAGGATAATATTTGATGCTAGTAAAAGTATGTCTAGCCATTTTAAAACTGTAAAAAACCTTGTAGAAGAGCACTCTGATAAAGATTTCAAAGAAACGATTCTAACACAACTTAACAACATTGACAAGAAAATTCCCCTTATGGGCGAAAGTGTTTCTTCTTCAATTTCGAGAATTGAGAAATTATTAAGCGAATCAGAAATACTTGAAATAACTGATGCTATAAAATTAAATGCAACACAAAGAGCCATTGAAAAACAGGCTCCCTTTCACAATTCAAAAAATAGCATTGGAGATGCAATTATCATAGAAACTCTTAATGATTATAAAATCAAAAATATTGCTCAAGAGTTTGCAATAATTTTCATTACTCATAACACTAATGATTTTAGTGTCAAAACAGGTAATAAAAAAGACTTTCACGAAGATTTTGCTATTATTTTTGATTCAAATAAATGTCAGTATTTCATTAATCTACCTGAAGCATTAAATTCAATAAATCCTGCACTAGTTGAAGAATTTGATTTTACAAACGATTGGGAATTTGAATTTAGGGAATGGTCAGAAATTTTAGAAGCAGAGGAAGAACTTCGTTTAAAAATTTGGTACAATAGACATAAATTTCGTGAACATCAAATCGAATTGGGAAAAATAAAGATTATTAAACGTGAAGACTTTGATATAAAAACTTCTCAAACAACAATTGTTGATGATATTTGGGAAGGAGCATTAAAATCTGCCAAAAAAGTTGAAGAGAAATTTAGTGATGATGAACTATATTTTGATGATTTTGAATGGGGGATGATTAATGGTAAATTATCTGCTTTAAGATGGATTACGGGAGATGAATGGGATAATTTAGATGGATAAAAGTACTACAGATAACATTGTATTAGCAAAATGTGGAGTAAAAGTCTAAGTTGGATTTTTCTCGCATTTTTTGTCACTAAAATTATTCATCAATTTTATATTTTTCTATATCGAAGTCAAAATCAAATAGTTCTTTTGGTGGAATTTTAAATGCTGAAGCCATTTTAAGAATGGTTTCAATCGTTGGATTTCCTTTACCATTTTCATATTTATTATAATTACTGGAATCAAAAACTGAATTTTGTGCAACAGCATCCATAGAATTATATTTTTCCTTTCTTATCTCCTTGAGATGTTCAGAAAAACACTGCATATACAATTTTAAAACGTCTTTGCTATCCATTAATTTTATAATTAGTAGCAATTTTGCAATTTCAATTAAATATTTCATGGTGATATATCACCATATCTGAAAAAATATATTATATTTGTTAATGGATTACATTTGAAGATGTAATTTTGCGATACTTCAAAGAAATATAGAAGCTATTGCTTAGAATCTTGTACTAGAAAACTGGTAATTTTAAAGCAACAAGATGATAAGTATGAAGCTCACGACCTAGGCGTGGGCTCTCTTATCTGTTGCACGGTATACCAGTACCTCTAGTACAGATATTGTAGAGTCTCATGCCGTTTTTATTTTCATGCTGTTCTGCTTTTCTACAATCATCTTTTTCTAAGCCTGCTTTACAACATAAAGTATCATGATACGGTACAATGGCGTGTACAATCCATTGCGGCTTTAGGGCTTTTAGGAAAACATAAATTCTATCCTATTTTTTTGGTAAGAATATACAATGTTGCACCAGATTATATGGTTTGCTGTCATTCAGAATGTAACGAAGTGAAATGAAGAATCTAAGCCATATTATGAGATTCTTCCTTCGTCAGAATGACAGTAATGTAAAATTGTATATAGCCACTTAAAAAAATTATTAAAAATACATCACCCCATAAAAATACACACTCATGAAAAAAAACAGAACAGACTTTCAATCCCGGCTTGGGAAAGGCCGGAAGAAGCATTGCGGCCTACAGCTGATGGAGACCTATTTTAAGCTCAACGATCTGACAGCATCCAAAGAGCTGTTAAACAGCATTATGAATTATGCTGTCAAAAGAAATAGCTGGATAAAAGAAGAACCGTCCGTCATTTATCATTTTCACCAGGCGATGCGTTCATTCATCCGTGCAGGCTACTTCATCATGCTGAAGGAAAAGAAATATACAGTCGATACTCAATTGGAAGATGTCTCTCCATTGGTCCTTGGCCTGCTTTCGGAGAAAGAATACCAAAATCCCCCTGTTGGTCTTTAAAAAAGCATTCAAAGAATACAGCATCAAGGAATTTGATTATTTTATTTCCGGAATGGTCTATTTCTCACTGGGTGTCTATGACAATCTTCCTGAAAGGAATATGATAAACCCGTATATTCATCTGATCAAAATGCTGGATGCAGCATACCTTATCATTGAAAGGAGAGGAAAAAAATAAAGATAATCCGGCTCTGCAAAATCCCTCGTTGCACAAAGTCAGGAGACTTCGGATAGCAAAGTAAAGTAACAAGAGTTGCTTTTTAAAACGCAGCTTCTGTATCTGGAATGCTTCTTACCACTGAATGTGTAATCACTGAAGTAAAGAGCGCTGAACCAGCTATGCCAATGGGTGGTGGAATGCCAGGAATGATGTAGTAGCAAGTTGCTAAGACAAATTTAATATATAAACCGTTCTGCTTTTTGTAGAGCGGTTTTTTTGTTTGTATTATGATTTTCAGTAAGTAAGTATTACTTAAAGCTTTTAATAAGTAAAACCCAAAGAAATAATTTTTTACATTAAACAAAAAAGGGTTAAAGTAAAATCGCATATATTTTTTCCGTCTTGTCCTTAATATTATATTTTTTCTTAATTTAAACAATCTAAAAAGGACAAGATTATATTTGGTAGAAATTGAAATTTTAATCAAAATTTCAATGTTTTTTCCTAATACTTTTTCCGTCAACAGAAATTCCCCAAACTATATGTTTATATGAAACAAATATCTTTTATTATTTTTTTTTTGATTTTTATAATTACATTTTCTCAAAGAAAAGATACAGTTAATAAAACAAATATTCAGGTTACATCTGCTAAGGCCGAATATCAAAAAGTTGAATTAAAAAATGAAGTATTAGAAAACTATATTAAAACACTTTCTACAAAACAAGAGTCAAAACAATCTATTTGGGACACATTAATTCCCTTACTTATTGGATCATTTTTAACACTAGGAACACAAATTTATTTTGAAAATAGAAAAAATAAAAAGGATAAGGATAATCAAATTCTTGATTCTAAATCAGAACTTGAAAGATTAATATCTCTCTTAAGACATAATTATAACGAACTTGCAATGCACAAATCTCATAAACATTATTGGTATGCCCAATTTCAATATGAAGAAAATTTAGAAACCCCTAATGTAAATGACGTAAATAAATTTTATAATTATCATATTGAGTCTAGCAGTAAAGCAATAATGACAGAAAATGTAATAGCAGAAAATTTTTCAAATTTCACTAAGGAAATATCAAAAATACAACACCTAACAAAACAAAACATTCAAATAAACAATTTATATAATGAATACCTGACTTATACTCCAAAGAAACCTCAAGATATTATGTCAGTACATAGAAGTAATCTTTACGATCTAGCAAGAAAAGAAGAAGACAAATTAAAAGAAGAATATCAAGAATACATTAAAATATTAAATGATATTAAAAATATTGTATAGGCAAGTTTAATACCAACAGATTTTGAAATGTTTACAGTGGTAAACTTCCCTCGCTGTAAATTTGCTTTTAGATAAAATTATTATTAATTCAATATTATAACTACACGAAAGGATTTGTACGGTAATAAAGTAAATTTGAAAGTTATATAACCCCATAAAAAAACTCAGTATTAATGATAAACCAAGAAGACTTGTATCAATATTTATATAATGAAAACTGGAAAGAAATTTTAGATATTTTATACGAAGAAAAAGAAAATATAAAAGATGATACACTTTTGACTTATGCATCAAATATTTTTGTTATAGAATTTCTAAATAAAGTAGAGAACTTTAAAAAGGAAGACAAGGAAATTTTGGAAAATTTGACAACTTTAAATATTCTTCATCACGGGAAATTTTATATACTTTCAAATGAACAACATAAAAAATTAACAATTGAAATAATAAAAAGAAAACCTTTAGAGGAAGCGTTTAATTATGCAAAAATATCCTGAAGATGATTTTTGTAAAAAAGTTATATCTGAATATAATTTACTGAAAGCAAAAGAAGAAGGATCACAACAAAAATATAAAAAGTCTAAAATGCAATTATCCACAGAATTATATAATAGAGTATTTGAATTAATTAATGACCCAGAAGATACTGCCACTTATTTTCCTGGACCAAGATTTATTAATACTGTAAGAAAATTTTCTCCATATCATCCAACTTACACTCAATACATAGAAAAAAGAAATGAAGAAGGTAAAAGTACGAGTCGGAAAATTTTCTACTATGATATTCTTAAAGAACTAGATGAAAATATTAGAGAGCAAGTTATTAAACGAATTTTAGAAATTGTTAGACCATTTGAAGCAAATAAAGTTCAACAAATTGAAAATATTATAGGAGGAAAACCTATTGAAGAAAGAAAAAATATAAATACTGAAAAAGAGAAAGTTTCAGAGAGACCTGTTGTATTCATTTCTTATTCTTGGGATGATGCTGAACACAAAGAATGGGTTTTAAAATTAGCAAATCGTCTTGCAAGTGATGGCGTAGAGGTCATTTTAGATAGATTTTATCTAAAGCCTGGAGCAAACTTACAACACTTTGTTGAAAATAATTTAGGAAGAGCTCATAGAGTAGTTATCATTTTTACGCCTAATTACAAATTAAAAGCTGATAAAAGAACAGGAGGAGTTGGATTTGAATATTCAATTATGAATGTTGAGCTATATAATAATATTACCAAAAACGAAAAGTTTATTCCGCTATTAAGACGTGGAAACATGACTGAAAGTATACCAACTTTTATGCAACAATTTATACATATTGATGTAACTAATGATGAAAATATAGAAAATAGTTATAATGATTTAATTAGAGAGATATACAATGAGCCTGAAATAAAAACTCCTGAAATTGGTTCAAAGCCAAATTTTAAATAATGATTGCATTAAAAAGACTTACCACCTCTTCACCTCCGACTTTGAGCAAATAATAGTCGATATCATTGACTCAACTAAATTAACAAGAGCTACCCTTAAAAACGCAGCTTCTGTATCTGGAATGCTTCCTCATCATTGAAGTGAATAGCGCAAACCAGCTATTCCAATGGGTTGTTGAATGCCAGGAATGATGTAATAGCGAGTCGCTAAGACAAATTTAATACATAAACCGTTCTGCTGTTGTAGGGCGGTTTTTTGTTTCGATTATGGTTTTCCGTAAGAAACTTACTAGATTATTAATTAACTTAGTGAAAAAGTTATATTAAAATTAGTAGAATTAAGAGAGGTCATTTAATTCTTACAAAAATTCACAAAAACTAACAATCAATATAAACTGATAAAATATGGTAAGAAAATATACCGAAATTATTACTGTAAACGTCGAGGTGACAGAAAGAGAAAAAATGAGTGTAGTTATACAAGGTTCAGTAATAGCAATAGCTCAAATAGATAAAAGATTTTATGATAGTATTCAATTATATGAGAATAATGGCTACACAATAATATCAAAGAATAAAGAAAAGTTAAGTTTTGTAGCCACAAGAGACTATGAGGAGGATGAAGATTAGAAAATCAAGGATAGCGACATGACTTGATGTCAATGTCTACTTGCAACTAAAAAACTTCCAGATAAATATAAAAATTAGCTTCCCTATTCCTCCTATTGACCATACTATACCAATTTATGGAATACCAGGAAGAATTTAACGGGCAGCGACTGAGGCAATTTGATATACCACCCTATCTATTTTTCTAAAGCGGTTTTTTCATAAGACCGAAAAATATTTTTACATTTATGTTTTTAATTAATAACTATTAAAAAAAACTATGCCAAAATTCTCTGAACAAACATTAACAAATTGGACAAAACCACCAAGTGATAGCGAACAAACGAAGTTAGAAAACTCTCTACGAATGGTTCGCGATGCAATAAATACTGATCCTAAACTAAAAAATAAATCTAAAGAAATTTTTGGACAAGGTTCATACGCAAATGACACAAATGTTCGTCTCAACAGTGATATTGATATAAATGTAAGATATACTGGTGCATTTTACTACAATATTCCACCTGAAACAAAAAAAGAAGATTTTGGGCTAACTAATCCTACATCTTATTCATTTGAAGAATTTAAAGATGATGTAGAAACTGCTTTAGTAAACCATTTTGGAAGAAATGAAGTAACCAGAAACGATAAATGTATAACTATAAAGGAAAACTCATATAGAATTGAAACAGATGTTGTTCCTACTTGGAATTATCGAAGATATAGCAAAGATGGTTCATATGTTTTAGGTGCAGCTTTTTTCACTGAAGAAAAGAATAAAAAAATAGTCAATTATCCAATACAGCATATTAGTAATGCTAAAGAAAAGAATGCTGAAACGTCTAAAAGGTTTAAAAGACTGACAAGACTGCATAGAAAACTAAGATATAAAATGATTGATGATGGTGAGAACGTAAGTGATAATATTACTTCATTTTTGTTAGAGTGTTTAGTTTGGAATATCCCTAATAGTATTTTTAATAACTATGATACTTGGACAGAAAGACTTAAACAATCTATAATTTATATTTATAATCAAACGCAAACAGATGATAAAAGCTCAGAGTGGGGGAAGTTTCTGAATTACTTTATTTATTTATTGGTAGAAAATGGACTCGGAAAGATGTAAATGAATATATGCTACTTTTATGGAAATATCTAGAATTTAACTAATTATGATAAAATACAATTTGAGAACATTCGCATCAGTATTACTAGGTCTTGCTTTTGTAACCTATATCATTTTATTTGTATGCTCACAGGACTTAAAGAACATTAATTTTCATAAAGCTTTAACTGACATTTCAACTACAATTTCTATTAATATTGGAATTTGGACAATTTTTGTATTTTGGGGATGGAAATTAAGAATATTCTACCCATGGCTAGTTCCATTTCCAGATTTATCAGGTAAATGGGATGGGGAAATTATATCAAGCTGGAACGAAAAACGTGATGAGCCAATTCCAATTACACTTACAATAGATCAAAATTTTTTTAATACTCAAATACAAATTAAAACAGGCGAGAGCAAAAGCTATAGTGTAAGTTCAAATTTTGATATAGACAAAGAAAGAGGATTAGAAAAATTAGTTTACACGTATTTGAATGTTCCAAAATCGACTGTTAGAGATAGAAGCCAAATTCATTATGGTTCTGCTATACTAGAATTTACAGGGTTTAACGTAACAGAAATGGAAGGGGAATATTGGACAGATAGGAAAACGATTGGAAGTATTAGTGTTCAAAAACAAAATAAATAAAATAAGAATGAAGTATTTAATTGAATCATTCAATAAATTTAGAAAAGATGCTTTATCAAAGATTATTTATGATATATTAATATACATAGTGACTGGAATAATATTTATACAAATATTAAAATACATTCCTATTGTAAAAGACTTTTTCCTTGAAAAAATTGAAATTAGTATTTGGCTTTTTATATCTATAATTTTAGTCTCAATTCTATTAATATTTATTTTATATTATATCAGATTTAATAGAGTTGTAAAAAAAATAAAAGAGCAGAATCAAACAGATGAATTAACAAGTCTTAAGAATCATAAAGCATTGGATGAAACTTTGGATTTAATTTTCAAAAACAAAACCAATAAGCCTATTTCTTTCATATTGATAGATATAGATAATTTTAAAAAATTTAATGATGAATATGGATATGATATAGCAGATTTGATAATGAATAAACTTGGGGATTTACTAAAAAGAGATAGCCGAATTACTGATGATGTATTCCGTTATTTTTTTAGAGGTGATGAGTTTTTAATTATCGCTCATGAAACAAATATTTCGAATGCAAAGATTGCAGCAGAGCGAAAAAAACAATTAATTTCTGATGCTAACTTTAATATTAAGGAAAAAAACCACAAATTAACTATTTGTTGTGGTGTTACTGAATTGCAACCAAATGATAACATAGAAACTTTAAAAGTAAGATTAAACCAAGCACTATTACAAGCAAAAAAAAATCCAACAAAAAATAAGGTTGAGATTGTTATATAATAGTTTTTAATTTACCCTGTTACCGAAGTTTCCCGGCTTTATACCCGTAAAATAAAAATACCCCTTTTAAAAACAAACTCCAACTTTCGTCAGAATTTCTCATCTATTTTAAAATCGAATAATTCTTGAGGATGGACTTCTAAGCCTTTTGCTAACTCCTGTATTGTTGAAATTCTTAAATCAACTTCTCCTTTTTCAATTTTGCTGATATTACTATGGTCTACATCACATTTTTGAGCTAACTGCCGATAGCTTAATCCCATCTTCTTTCTAAATTTTTCAACTCTTTTACCAAAAGCTATTCTAAATTCAATTCTATCCATTGCAATTACCATTATTAGAGCAATTTGGAAAGTTTACAATAAAAAACTGTAGTTGAATTAACCTACAATTGAGAAATTATATTATATTTGTACAATAAGCTACAATAAATGTAGCTATGCGATACTTCAACGAATATTAGAAGCTATTGCTTAGAGTCTCGACTTGAAAACTGGTAATTTAAAAGTACACGAGAGGATAAGTAAACAGCTCACGACCTAGGCGTGGGCTCTCTTATCTGTGTACAGGTATACCAGTACCTCAAGTCGGATATTGTAGAGTCCCATGCCGTTTTTATTTTCATGCTGTTCTGCTTTTCTACAAATATCTTTTTTCTAAGCCTGCTTTACCACATACAGTATCATGACATGTTACAATGGGGTGTACAATCCATTGCGGCTTTAGGGCTTTCAGAAAAACACAAATTCTATTATATTACCCTTAGTTTGTATAGGAAGGAAGTTCAGCATTGGCAGAGCTTCCTCCTTTTTTACAGGCAGTAAAAAAAGGTTAACAGAAACAAATAGTATTTAATCAAATAAAGCTCAGCGTACACCCGTATGCCGGAAGTTAGAGTTATGTTTAATACAATCTAGCCAATTAAAATATAAACCATTCAGGGAAATGAAGAGATTAAGATGAGTAAGCTCCATCAAAGATGGATGAAAAAGTAATTCGCTGAATAAAATAGCTCAGCTATGATCTTAATGATTCTTAATCACTTAAAAACTATTAACGGTTAGGAAAAATCATTGTAAATCATATTTATTTTTATCCCCTATAAAAAATACACACCCATCAAAAAAAGCTCCGGGCTCCAGCTGATGGAAACCTTTTTTCAGCTCAATGGCCTGACCGCCTCTGAAAAGATATTAAACAGCATTATGAATTACGCTGTCAAAAGAAATAGCTGGATAAAAAGAAGATCCGTCCGTTATCTTTCATTTTCGGCAGTAGTTTGTACGAGCAGGCTACCTCATCACAATGAAAGAAAAGAAATGGGCCGTCAATACTCAGTTGGAAGATACCTCCCTGTTGGTTTTTGGCTTGCTTTCCGAGAAAGAATATCAAAATGCTTTGTTGGTCTTTAAAAAAGCATTCAAAGAATACAGCATACAGGAATTTGATTATTTTATGTCCGAAATGGTCTATTTCTCACTGGGAATCTATGACAATCTCTCGGAAAGGAATATAGTCAGTCCCTACATCCACCTGACTAAAATGCTGGATGCAGCGTACCTTATTATTGAAAGGAAGGGAAAAAATAAAGCTTTCAAAATTAAAAAAGATGATTTGATGTAAATTCAACTTCTTAATTATAAGTCTGTTTAAACTAACCACAAAAGTTTTTATTTTTTAAACACTTTAGTACACTTTAGAAAGTTTAAAATAATACAGCATAAAAATACATTGAAGAAAAAAAATCAAAGATTTTTTAAAACTTATGTGGACTTATTCTGCGCCAGGATATCCTCTTAAGCTCCCTTAAGTGTTTCAATCTTTTGTGCCTTTTGTGGTTTAATAAAAAAGTTTAAACAGCTTTTATATAAAAATCACTTCTCCTTTATTTTCTTTCTATGCTTCAAACCAAAATTAATTAAGGCATTGACAGCATCTTCAGTTTCTTTGGCATGTGTGGTAAGTGCATAAGAAACGGTAACAGGTTTGGTATTATTAACCGTTCGGGTAATCAGTAAATTATCTTCAAGTTCCTGCAGTTCTTTGGATAGAACTTTTGGACTTATTCCCATAGCCGTTTCCTGCAAATCTTTGAACCGCATTGTTTCGTAATTATACAAATTATGCAGAATACAGAATTTCCACTTGCCACACAATAATTCAATGGCATCTTTAAGGGCCAATATTTTTTCTTTATTGATGTCATTTTTTTTGGTACTCATACAATAGTTACTTTCCAAAAGGTAACGGATAGTAAAGGTAAAGTTTCTTTCAGATAATTTTATACTGTAAAAAAAAATTAAAAATGAAAGTAACAGTAATTGCAAACATTTCAGCTAATGGTAAAGTATTATTATCTGATAATCCACATCATCAGTTGCCACCAGAAGCGATGGATTTTTATTTGGAATTCGCGAAAAAAGCTGGAAACCTTGTCATAGGCTTGAAAACCTTTGAAAATTTTTTAACCTTCCCACAAGAAGTCAAAGAACATTTTAGCGGAATAGAAATCGTAATACTATCTGAAAAATCTTACATATCAAAAGACTACAAGACTGTTGAAAGTCCCGAAGAAGCTATTGAATACATGTCAGAAAAAGGCTTGCACGAAATGGCGGTTGGCGGTGGAACAGGTGCTTTTAATGCCTTTATAGACAAAGATTTGGTAACGGACATTTATTTTAATATTCATCCATTAATCACAGGAGTTGGCGGTGTTTTAGGAAACAGCAGTGAACTGAACTCAAAATTTAAACATAAAGAATATAACCTTAAAGACGGTTTCATTCAACTGCATCTAACCAAAGAAGACCGAATAACAACGATCTAAAAAAGGTGGGTATAGTTTTAGATATATTCTGGACGAAAAAATATCCTTATATGAACCGAAAGAACCTCATCAACTTTTCCCTATCTTTAAACCACGATTATTATCTTAAAGTCCGGTATTAAAAAATAAACTGAATCACTGAAAGAAAATCAAACAGAACCTAACACTAAAACTCATACCCTTGAAAATAAAGTTATTATTCCTTACATTTTTGGGCTCATTACTCACTCATGCACAAACCCTTCATTTTAAAAATCTCGCCAATATGTCTGTAGGCAGAGGGGCTACAGCCAGTGTAATTGTGGGTGATAATATCTATGTGAGTAATGGATATCAGGACAAGGGACCTAATGCAAATTATATTGAGAAGTATAATATTACGGATAACAAATGGAGTGTTCTCAATCCTACTCTACTTTCCAAAAAATTTGCTAATTCGGAGACTTACAATAATAAAATTTATATTTTTAACGGTTGGGGAAACAGCCATCTTGAAATTGTAGACCTTGAAACCAATAAAATAACGAAGGGCGCTGTTAATCGTTCCTATACCGGAAATGCAGGTTCTGCCATCCATAACGGTAAAATATATGTGTTTGGCGGCAGCGGACTGAATGGAGTGGCAACTACGGTCTTTTCTAATAGATTCCAGTATTATGATATTGCTTCAGATACATGGCATCCGTTACCCAATATGCCCACAGCCAGAGAAGCAAAGGGCAAAATTGTGAATGACAAGCTGTATGTCATTGGTGGTTTTAATGGTACCTCATCCCGTCTGATCAATGTTTACGATCTCAACACTAATCGTTGGACCAATCAATATACGATGCCTGCTGGGATATCCGGACATTCATTAGCTGTATCCGGTAATAAGATTTTTATTGCAGGAGGCTATAATAATCAAACTTTTTTGGCCTATTTTGATACTACAACCAATAAGTTCCATCAGTTATCCTCCAATATGATCCCACGAAGACATGCCGCATTGGAAGTATATAACGATAAATTGTATATCATTGGCGGAAGTACAACGTCTCTCACCAGTTCAGCTATTAAAAGCATACAGGTGGCAGATATTAGTGAAAGCGTACTTGCAAATACAACCAATGAGAACCGTATATTGGAAACAAAAGTATATACCAATGCATCCAAAGATGGTTTTATTATCAGCAAAAAATAACAGCAATCAGTTTGAATACACAGTTTACTCAACAGATGGGAAGCAGATCAGTAAAGGTTTTGTCTATTATAATAAAACGATAGATCTATCCAGAGTACAACGTGGGAACTATATTTTTAGTTTTAAAAATGAGAAGGGGGTTTTTACAGCAGATTAAAATTTTCAGATAATATGTTTTCTATTTAATTGCCATACCTTATTAATACTTCCCCCCATTTTCGTCTAACTTTACCTATATTTATTTTTATAAAGCAATCGCTAAACTCAAAACATAAAAACAATGAGAAAATATATTATTTCAGGTATTTTAGTTTTAATCTTTCAGGTATTCTATGCACAAATAAATACGGATCTGATTAAAAAGAATGTTACAGAAAATCCACAGGAAAATTTTTATAAGCTTCTGGATGTATTTAAAGTAAATCCTTCTGAATTGACACAGGAGCAATTGAATCAATTGTATTACGGAAGCAAATTCGTGAAAATTGATTACACCATTGGGAATTATAACAGTGAATCCGGCACATTCTGGAAGCCTGCTCAGAAAAAACTATCAAAAAATAAAGCGGAAAAAATAGTTGCTGAAGCAGAATCAAAATATGCCATCAATCCTCTCAATAAAAATCTACTGGATGATATGATGAATATTTACCAGGCACTTGATGAAATTCAAAAAAAAGAATTATGCTCTAAGCAAAAGGACTTAATCATTCAAACGATAGAAAAAAGTGGCGACGGGAAAAGTGAAGAGAAAGCAATCTGTGTTTTAACCACCGGAGAAGTTTTACAACAACTTGAAAAACTGGCCAACTCTGGACCAAGAGCTGAGTTTAGTCAAAAAATGAAACAACTTCCAGACGGAAGTATACTGACAATTTATAAAATTGGAGACAGAGAAGTATTTATAAAATTAGTGGGCGGATATTTTTTCTAGAAGCTATTTTCGATAAAACTTTACTACTTGTTTAATAAAAATTAGATCATGAAAAATTTATTTTGCTTATTAATCTTCCTTTTAAGTTTAAACTCATTTGCTCAGGCCGGACCACCTCCGCCAGGTTATCCAGCTGAGGAAAATAAAATTTTAATCGACAAACTGATTGAAACTGTTAATTTAAAAAATATATTTATGATTACTGTATTGACAGGATAGATCTCGCATCAAGATTAGAAAAATGGGATGAGAACAAGAAAAATCAAATCATAAAAAGTATCCATCTTGAAAAAATGGATGACGCCATCTATAACTCATTCAGCAATTACAAAAAGGAAGAGTTACAGTTACTCATTGCTTCGTTCAGCAAATTATCAAAAAGAAAATCAGACATAATTCCGATGCCTTCAATCTTACAGGTGAGAATGGAAGGATTTTCTAAATCATTAATTAAAGGAGACTATCTATATTTGAATGAAAAGAAGTAAATTATTTTGCTAGCAAAGATTGATAATACATATGCGGATTGATAAAATTAAAGAGAAATGGGCAAGTGAAAATATAAAACTTAACCCGCCTGCACCAATACACTCAATTAAAGCAACTGAAGAAATTTTCGGCTTTCGGTTTCCGGATGATTTTAAAAAATTTTATCTAAAACTGGACGGGTTTGCAGATTGGGACTGGACAAAGAATATGTTTTCCATATGGCCGCTGGCAAGAATTCTGGAGGAATACCATAATGAAAATGATAAGAATTTCATTGTATTTGCAGACTATTTGATCAATTCACATCAGATTGGTTTTGTAAAAGGGAAAAAAGGAATATTCAAAAATTCTAACGAAACCCATGAGTTAATTGCAGACACTTTTACTGAAGCGATCCTTCTTATCAATTCGGATGCTGATATTCTGTATTGATGTAAATCTGTGACACGGACAGTTTATTTATCCACAAAGGGTTATTGTTATTCGTAGATTTGAGAACTAATAGCCATAATATGACAGCTCAGGAACTAGAAGCATTACTAGGTATTAAAAAGATTAATGCAACAATCAATAATAATGCGTTAAAATTCAACAACATACATTATCAAATTTTAAAGTATAATGATGTCATTGAAGAAGTGAAAAGTATAGCAAAGGAAAAAATCACTGGCAGCCATGATAATGAAAATTCCAGTATTGAAGAATATATTAAAACGGAATCTAAAGGGGGAAAGCTGGACTTTAAAAATACGGTCGAAAAATATGATGGTGCCTTTATAAACTTTGACGGAATCATGTATAGCAAAAAAGACTTCGCAATATTGATGTAGGGAGCCGCCGTTAAAAAAATGGGTATAGAAGAACTAAACAAAGCTCAATTGTTGTGGCAAGAGATTAATGAAAGAAACTTAACAGAACCTGAGTTAAAAGCGCTGCAAAAAGGTTTTGAAACGAAATTTTAAAATAGTGGTTCTTTCTAATATTGTATTGGTGAATATGAAGTCCAGACTTCGCTCCGAGGGGTTTCCTGACTTTGCACCATTACAATAAATTATTTCCTTATATTAAACTCTGAAATCAGGAGATTTTGGACAGCAATTGTTCAGACATATAATTTCCAACATTCTTACACCCTATGAAAAAAGCATTTGAATTTCTCCAACATTTAAAAGAAAATAACAACCGGGAATGGTTTGCCAAGCACAAGTCCGAATATGATTCGATAGTAAAAGAAAACAAAGTTTTTTTCACTCAGATATATAATGAACTTCAGGAGTATGACAAGTTAAAAGGAATTCATATTTTCAGGATTTACAGAGACGTTCGTTTTTCCAAGGATCAGACGCCATACAAAACCAATTTCGGAGTGGGATATTCCCGTTCAAAACCGATGTTAAGAGGTGGATATTATATTCAGCTGGAACCGGGCAATAGTTTTGTAGGAGGCGGGTTCTGGGGACCTGAAGCCAAGGATTTACTTCGTATCCGTAAAGAATTTGAAATCAGTACCACAGAAATCGAAAAAATTACTTCTGACGAAACCTTTGTCAAATATTTCGGAGAGCTCAAAGGTGATTCCGTAAAAACAGCTCCACGAGGTTTTGATAAAAATCATCCGGCTATAGATTTAATCAGAAAAAAGCAATTCGTAGTCATGCGAAAATTTACCGATAAGGAGGTTTTATCCGATAATTTTCAAAAGGAAGCAGTGTTAACCTTACTGGCCATGCGTCCCTTTTTCGATTATATGAGTGAAGTGCTGACAACGGATCACAATGGGGAACCTTTATTCTAAAATCGGGGCCAGTACTTATCAAATCTTTCGCGGTGCCATTGGCGGGTTGCAAAATGCGACAGAATTAAATAGAATCTAATGAAAACACGACACAAAATGCTTTAAAAAATCTTCAATTTGATATTATAAAAGATAAAGGGAAACCCATTGCTGAAGACATTTATTTAGAAATTTAGCGGGAGAATAGTGGACCCCTTAACAATTAGACAACCTAAAAAACACCTCCAGTGACCCAAAAGTTCTTTAAAATTATGCGTTTACCCAAAAAAATAATATATTGATTGACAAACAGTTACATAAAAACAAAAACAGAATTAGCGCAGTTATGGATGTGGATATTTGCACAATGCGTAAATTTAAACGTTAGCGGTCATTGTAAAAGACCGTGTGAAAATAAATTAGCAACAAAATAAGTAAACAGTATTGAAATGACACTTGACATTAGAAAAGCAAAACCAGACGATTTTGAAGAAATCTATTCATTAATCATTGAGTTCGCTAAATTTATACAGACACCAGAAAAAGTTGTTACATCACCCTCTCAGATGATTGAGGACAAAGATTATTTTAACTGTTTTGTTGTCGTAGACAAAAATACAATTGTGGGTTTTGCAACCTATTTTATCGCATATTATTCCTGGACCGGAAAAACAGTTTATTTAGATGATTTGTATGTTTTAGAGAAATATCGTGGATTGGGTATTGGGAACAAATTATTAGATAAAGTTATAGAAACGGCAAAGAGCGAGAATTGCAAAAAGGTAAAATGGCAAGTTTCAAACTGGAATAAAAAAGCAATCGAATTTTACAAAATGCGGGGCGCAACAATTGATGAAGTTGAGATAAATTGTGATTTAAAAGTATAAGAAGTATAAAATGACGACCCTCTAACATCGGCTTGGCAATGTGGTGGTTAAAGTACAACACTCAACAGCTGTACTTTCATTTTATGATTGGTCATTACTTCCTTGTAAAGAAAAAAATAATTACGGTTTTGACTTTGCACTGTTTCTCATATCATTTAAATTTATAGCCATTGATACCCCGTTATCCAGGATTATAAATTTCAATTTCATGAAGCAATTATTAAATTTTGTTCTTATCATCATTATCTCAGCTCTATTGGCCGGAGTGTATGGGATATTACATGATCAAATTACATTTTCTATTTCTCCGGAATACTATACTCATTTTAAATTCCAGCAATTTGGAATTGAAGACTTAAAATTACCCTGCCAGAATCAAAGTTGGAATCATTGGATTTTTAGCCACCTGGTGGGTTGGATTATTCCTGGGAATGGGGTATGCTTTTATTTCTTTATTTCTAGATGCTGAAAAAGTGCTCCTTGTAACTGTAAAATCGATTTTGATCAATCTCTGTGTCACTTTAGTATTTGGAATTTCAGGATATTTATTTGGCATTGTATTTTTATCTCCTGAAAATTGTAACTGGTATATTCCGGATGGAGTTCAGGATATCCGCAATTTTGTCAATGTCGGATCAATTCATAACTTTGGATATATGGGAGGGATCACCGGAATGATTGGAGGAGCAATATATCAAATAAAAAAACAGGAAGTCATTTCCTATAGACATAATGAAAAAAGTAATACTCGACCTGGCCACTACCCTGGACGGATTTATTGAAGGACCGAACGGAGAAACCGACTGGTGTATCATGGATGATGATATGGATTTTGACGGATTCCTCTCCGGTATCGACACCATTTTTTATGGACGGGTAAGTTATGATGCCTGGGGAAATTATCAGCCGGGTAAAGATGCAGCGCCTGAAGAACAGCAGCTTTGGGAAACCATTCATTCAAAAAGAAAATGGGTGTTTTCAAGCCAGCATAGGGATGATGAAAATGCAGCTTTCATTACTTCTGATATAGTGGAAAAAGTTTCGGACTTCAAAAAACAAGGCGGCAAGGATATTTGGCTGTATGGCGGCGCAAATCTTATCAAAACCTTTATCCTGCATAACCTGATTGATGTGTACAGAATATCAGTTCATCCCGTTGCCCTGGGAAGTGGAAAACCTCTGTTTGAAGAGATAAAAGAGAGACTGAATTTAAAACTGATCAAGACCAATGTCTTTACATCCGGAGTTGTACAGCTTATTTATACACCCGTACCATAGAAATAGATCCCATCACCTTTCAACCATTCTTTTTATTATTTCTAAAAGATAAATATGCTGGAAGTAGTAAAAAAACATCTCTGTTTTTGAGAAGTGAAAATATACCTTCTTATTATTTTCCTCTGAATTTCTATTTTATCAATAAGTTATTAACAATTTTATCCACATTATTTATGACCCATTCTTTTTTAATGATAGGACAATCCAATATGGCCGGACGAGGCTTTTTACAGGATGTTCCGCCTATATATGATGAAAAAATTAAGATGCTTAGAAACGGAAGATGGCAAACTATGGCAGAGCCTGTTAATTTTGACAGACCCACTGCAGGGATCAGTTTAGCCGCTTCATTTGCTGCCTCATGGCGTCTATTCCACCATCAGGAAGATCATATTGGATTAATTCCGTGTGCTGATGGCGGAACAAGCCTTAATGACTGGAACATTGAAGGTCCCTTATTTCAGCATGCTGTTTCGCAAGCAAAAGCGGCTCAAAAGATCAGTACATTGAGTGGAATTCTCTGGCATCAGGGAGAAAGTGACAGCTATGGAAAAAGTTATCCACAATATGTGGAAAAACTCAGCATGATTATTCAAACACTCAGAGAAAAACTTAACGTTCCGGAAATTCCTCTTATGGTAGGAGGTCTGGGAGATTTTTTACAGAATGGCATCTATGGACAATATTTCAATGAACATCAGGAAATCGATACATGCCTGCAAAAATTCGCAGAAGACCATGACAACTGCTATTTCGTTACATCTGAAGGTTTAACTGCGAACCCTGATAATATCCACTTTGATGCCTTCTCCCAAAGAAAGTTGGGTGTTCGATATTTTAAAGCCTTTCAAAATAAAACGCATATTTTACAAGTTATCCACAATGAAGATGAAATCATCCATAGCATTCACAACCGCCCTCTCAACAAAAATGAAAAAACAGAATTGTTACAGTTTCAATTCAGTATGGGAACGATCACTCCGGAAGAATTCCTGGCTCAAATAACCCGGCTTAATTAATTGTATTCAACACTGTAAAAACAGTACATTCGTATTTTCAATATGAGCATAGATCCGTCATGAAATTAAAAATAGTAGTCCTCATCATCTTATTTTCGGCAGTAAAAATTTTTGCGACCTCTCAGGTAGCGGACAAAATTATCATCAATACTATGAAGTATGATCTGATCAATACTCCACTGGAGAAATATTTTGATGAACATCCTGAGTATCATCCTCTTTCAGGAAATAAATTGAAGCTGTTCAAAGATCAAAATGGAGAATCTATAATTCCTCTTACATCTGCCAATTACCGCGGCTATGTTGCTACATTTAAAATTGAGAATAATACTTTAAGCCTGGAAGATCTGGAGGTTCCCAATCCGGACACCGTAGGAAATACCTATATTTCTGTCTATCAAAAAATATTTGGAAATAAAAAAATAACCATCAACTATTCAGGAATACTTATGATTCCTTTACAGGTTGTAAGTAGTACCATTCAGCATCCGTCAGAATACCGGTACAGACTGATAACAGTCCGGAAAGATCATGTGGAAAAGGAAAAAGAGCTGGACCAGAATGCATATAAAAAATTTAAAGCACGCCGCTTTAATGAGTATAAAAAAACCGAGGAATACAAAAATAATGTAGAAAAATTGATCAAAGAATGGAATATAGATTCAGAAAAAGAATTCCCGTTTCGTCCTACCCAAAAAAATATTGACAGATTCATGAGAGGGAGTACTCTTCCTGATTTTATTATAGTAGATTATTAATTCTGCAACTACTTTCCGCCAATTCCTTCAACTAAAAGACATGAAATTCAAACTAGCCGTTATTCTGTTTATTTTTTCCTTTACAACCATTTTTGCCACCTCGCAAATACCGGATAATATTATTATTAATAAAAGAATATGAATTACTCAATAATTCGCTGACCTCATTTTTTAAGGACCATCCCGAATACCATTCTCTATTTGGAGGCAAGTTAAAAATGTATAAAAAATACAGAACGGGAAAAATTTACCTCCGGTTTCTACGGGAAATTATCTCATATTGCGACATTTAAGATCGAAAATAACACTTTACGGGTAGCAGACCTTAAAGTGAGAGACCTCCGGTCCAAAGAAGGGGAATACATTTCTGTTTTTAAGGAAATATTCGGAGACCAGGAAATAACACTTAATTATTCAGGAATACTGGTTATTCCCACAGGAAAATTTATTGAGTCTGCTAATTTTGGATACGCCGATGAACGGTATACATTAATGACCATCCAAAAGGATGCTGCTATCAAAGAAAAAGAGGTCGGCAAAGAAGATTTCATACAACTGAAGATCAATCAGTTTGAAGAATATAAAAAAACTGAAGCCTATAGAAGAGAACTTCAGGACCCGCTTGAATTTTGGGAACTTTCCAAAAAAAGAAGATCTTTCCCCAAAGAATACAAAAAGGATGTCAAAAGAAGAAATAACTGAACTAAGAAAAAAATACGAATATCCTCCTACTCAGCAATCGATGAATATTTTCTCTTTGCTGATTAAAAATCTCGACTTCATTATGATAGACTATTAAAACAGCCTGTACAGCTAAAGTATGGGTTTGAAGCTATAAACCAGACCATTCAATTACTATTTTTCTTATTTTTATCCTATCCAACAAAATATTAAGTATGCCTCATTTCATTATAGACTGTTCACAGGATATCTTTCAGGAAAGAAACCCTTCTGACTTAATGGATGCAGTATATGAGGCTGCTGAATCCTCAGGCCTGTTTGCTGCTAATGATATAAAAGTAAGGCTCCAGCCTTATCAATATTATCGACTGGGAAATGATAAGAAGAACTTTTTACATGTTTTTGGGTATATCATGGAGGGGCGTAATAAGGAACAAAGAGCCCATCTTTCAAAACAGATTACAGTACGGCTTACAGAATTGCTTCCAAGCATCTCTTTCCTGTCAGTCAGTATTGATGAATTTGAAGCTGCCACCTACACTAACAAAGCACTGATTCATCCTGACAACACTGATCATAACCGCCATTTGGGGCTGTAATCCCGTTCAGCTTTCATGACATCGGAAACTGAATCACTATACTTCAGCAACAACAAACAAAATATTTATATAATGAGCTTAAAAACATTGATCACCAAAAGTGTACAGTACAACAACTGGGTCGTTATCAAATACATCGACTGGTTATCCACAAAATCAGACGAACAGCTTAACCAGGAAGTTATTTCAAGCTTTCCGACCATTTTAAAAACATTGCACCACATCTGGCAGACTCAGGAATACTGGTGGAGCTATATTGCTGAAAATAACGAATTCGACTTTGCCCAAACAGCAGCAGCCACCGGAAAAGAAGAAGTTTTCAATGCTATCAAAAATAACTCACAAAAACTGGTGGATTATGTGGAAAACCTATCCGAAGAAGATCTGGAAAAAAAGGTAAAAATTGAGTCTCCATGGTTCCAGTGTGACTTCTCCAAATATGAATACATCCAGCATGTGATCATGCATGGAATCTACCACCGCGGCCAGATTGTAACCATGGGAAGAAATGTCGGGATCACCGATGCTCCAATGACGGATTTCAACTTCTGGAATATTTATAAGGATCAGAAATAAAAACCAAGAAAAGAATGTATAGAATGAACCTGCCGCCCCATTGAAGACGATCCTAACCAATCCTATCGTTCACTATGTCAGTCATAAAATTTAGGACAGGGACTGACTTCAATTAACACAACAATCATGAAAGCCAAAACAATAGAACTCAATTTAATCCAGGAAAATATTAAACATTTATCCACAGACGGCCTTGGAACTTATATTGCGGTAACTTCTCAAAACAATATTGTTGCTTTTTGTCTTGAAACTCCATTACATCTGGGAATGGAGATCATAATGGTGAAAATTATCGATGAGGAAAAAATACTGATCATTGTTGATCAACACAATCTTATAGACAATGCATTAATAATTGACTATAACGGAAATATTAAGGTCAGGTTTACTATTGGAGAACATATTAACGATATCAAAATCAATGCTAAGAAAATAATAGTTTCCTATTTTGATCAAGGGGTACTAGGCAATTACGGTCCTAATAATGATGCCGTAGCTGTATTTAATTTCAAAGGCCAACAGCTTTATGGGTATAATTCAAATACAACACAGGAAAAACTTATTGACTGTTACTGCCTGGCCAATATGGGAAATCAAAGAATAATTTTTAACGGTTACGGAAATTTCTCCCTGCAGGAACTCGATCTTAATACCTTACACCTTACCAGTTACGAAACGCCTTCCCAATGTATAGGTGCAGGTTCTATTTCCGCCAAAGCAGGAAATATTATATTTCATTCTACTTATAAAGATAAATCAAGTTTTTTTGTCTGGAATCTCAAATCAAATGAGGTTTATCAAATTCATTCCGGGTTTACCCATATTACAGGAACTGATAATGGGGTGTTTTATAAGGTAGATAAAAAATCATTCATACTCATTCATCCCATTGAATAAAATGAATTTGAATTTTAAAAATACAAGTCATATGATGTCAACTGATCAATCTTTAGCTTAAACACCTTGCTCCAACTTCTTTTGAATGGGATTTTAAACAGTATATAGAAGAAAATCATTTTTCAGTTACCTATAAAAGATATTGGATGCCCTGAAATTCATTTATAAAAATTGGTTTTTTGATCATGACAGCAATACTGTAATGACCTATAAAGAAATTCAGCTTCACTTTGACAGCCTTTTCAAAGGAGTTCGGATATATGATATATCCAACAGAAAATTTCGTTAACAACCGTGGTTATAAGCAACTTCGGTCCGGCAATATTAATAGGGCCATTGAGGTATTTTTAAACAATACTAAAAACTATCCTAATTTCTGGAATGTATATGACAGTTTAGGAGAAGCTTATATGCTAAAAGGAAATAAAAAGTCTGCGATTGAAAACTATGAAAAATCAATTCAACTCAACCCCAATAATACAGACGGAAAAGAAATGCTTAAAAACTTTTATCAGAAAAATAAAGCTCTTCCCATAGGTTGAATTTATAATCCGCCATATTATCCCTGTTGCTTATTGTGAATAAAATGTTGATAACTTTTTTTTCTTACTCCCAGACCCAATTGTGAAAATCCCGGAAAAACCTAATATCCAAGCCAATTAACCGCAGATAAATTGTAAACAATGTGGATAACTTATCCACAATCCAAGGATTCCCTCTATTGAAAACATAATTATAGGATAGCCGTTAAAAATCTCATGAATGGGGCCACAGTGAATTTCCATCATTGCCAACTTAAGATCAAAAAAATAAACATTCTTTAACCTATTAAATCACAGGGGAACTATCATTTTCGTACCTTAACCTACAGAAAACCATACCTCCGAAATAATGAAAAAGAATCTTCTTATTGTTCTTGTTTTCTGCAGTTTCTTTCTGCTCAATTCTTGTTCCGGGCCGGCCCCTGCTGCAATCACAGATATTTCTGAACTGAGAGCTGAAATAGATATCTACCAAAGCCTGTCTGATAATAAAGACAACTCAGTTTCCGTTATTTTATATGACAAAAAGGGCAAGGAGGCTGGTAATAACTCGATCACTGTATGGGTCAACCAAAAGAAAGCCGATTATCAGGTCATGCAACATCTGTATTACTCCCAACATTATTATTACCGTATTGAAGATATACAGCCTGAAAACAACCAGTATACCTTGGAAATTCAATTGAAAAACGGTAAAAAATTCTTTCTGGGAAATGCTCCTACCCTGGCACAGAGCAATTCCGGCTCTATCATCTGTACCCGGCAAGCTTCTTTAAACAAGGACTTCCCAATACGCTGGTCTCATCTGTATAATGTAAATCTGCTCTACATCTCCAAAAGCTTTCAAATAAAAAATCAGGATGATAATACGACCCATTATTTTATAGAAGAGCCCACAGATACCCTTCACATCAAAGAAGACGGAAACTATTTGATAAAAAAAGAAAAATTATTCAACCCGGGGAAAAAACTAAGTGCAATATATTTTAAATTTACAGCACAAAAAATGGGAAAAACCAATACCCTTCTGTTAAAAGGGAGCAGCATAAAAATCAGCGGTTATCATGAAACCAGGGTTTCTTTCCAATAAATAAAAAACATATCATAAAATATACTGTTCAATGTACAATACTGCAACTCAAGAAGAATGGTTCTCGAAAGGAGAACGCTATGCCACAGAAATCAATGAAATGGTTGAGTTTGGAGAGAAAAACGGCTGGGAAAACTGGGAAGACCAGGAACCGGATGACCAAAGAGAACATTTAGCTGTTGAGGTTTTTGAAATGCTTAAAAAAGCCAATTTAAATCAAGAGAATGAGCAATTCAGAGCGCATTTTCCACCGGCACACGCCCCCATCATTCCTTTACTGAAAGAAAAATCTCAAAGCATTGAGCAGCTCCATTTTATAACTGACCGGAAAATCGTTTTTCTAACCGGAACTTCATATGAAAAAAGACAAGCTTATCTGCTTGATCATGATCAGGCAACTCCGCTGGATGAAAACATCCATGCCGTTGGAAAATCTAAACAGGGAAATATCTTTGCTGTAGCCAATGCAAACAGGATATCAGTCTGCAATGGCTGGGACGGAGAACTCATCAATGATTTTGAGCTCAATATGTCTGCAGATTTCGGGATTACAGAAATGACTCCATTCAACGACGGAAGTAAGGTTCTTGTCGTTTCTTCAGATGGAATTTACCTGATCTCCCATGAGGAAAAAAAGCTCATCCACCCTGTCAACGAGGATAATGATGAAGAATGGACCTCACAAATAGACATGGAAAACGCAGCGCTGTCCCATGATAATTCTTATATCGCTGTTGGTGATCAGGGATATGATCACAGAATATTAGATTCTGAAGGCAATACCTTAGGAGCAATCGGTCCCCAATCCTCCTATCCTCACTTCTGTCTTTTTTCCAAAGATGGCAGCCAGCTTATTACCAACTCCTGTCATTTCTACAATGGCATTACCATTGGCATCAGTTCTGACCAGTATGCAGGCGCTGATATTGAAGCGTATACGGAAAGCGATGACTTTACCTTCATTGATGAAGAAATGAGAGTATATGCAGGAGTCACAGCCAAAGACTATTACATTCTGGGGGATGCCTATGGCTATATCAAGGCATTCGACAAAAAGGGGAACCGCCTATGGAAATATTTCCTGGGATCCACCATCTCCGGAATGGCCATTTCCGATGATGAAGAAACACTTTGGGTAGGTGCACATTCCGGTATTTTGCATCAGTTGAAACTGGGGAAAGGACAAAGAGACCGCCATATCATTGGGGATGGAGATCATTATGAGGAATTCAGATTATTGATCTGGAGAGACGAGCCACAGATCTGGAAGTGGTAATTTTTCAGTTGTTTATCCCGTATTGGAAGACATAAAAATAAGATCTACCGGGCAATTACATATTCTCGCAGATCCCAGATCCGGAAAGATTACGCAGATTTTTCCAACAGCATCTGCGTAATCTGCAAAATCTGTGAGGGATAGCATTTAATATTAGAAAAGAACATTCTCACTTCAATATGCAATAGTACATTGTACCGACGATAAAAATCTTTACACCTTACAACATACCGCTGACAAATTACTTGTGCCTTTGTGTTTTCCTGCCTTATTTCCACACAATTCCTTTTCAAAAGAAATATACTCCCTTTCAGCAAGCTTTTTGTAAATTAGTTCATATAAAAAATTCAATAAAACAATTCCATGGAAAAACATACAATATCCTCAGACGGTCAGAACATACATTATAAAGAATCCGGGCAGGGAAAAACTTCACTCGTTTTTGTTCACGGATGGCTGGGTAACACGGATTGGTGGACTCATCAGCAGGAATACTTTAAAGATCAATATCATATTGTACAAATGGATCTGGCAGGGCACGGAAAGTCTGATACCTCCAGACCAAACTGGACAAGTGAACTGTATGCTGATGATATTAAAGCTGTCACCGATGCTATCGATTCACAGGAAATCATACTTATTGGACACTCTATGTCCGGAGCTTATGTTCTTGAAGCGGCTTTGAAAACCCCAAAAGTAAAAGCTATTATTCTGATTGACACTTTAAAAGATCTGGATGAGTCTTTTACAGAAGAACAGGCTGAACAAGTCATGTTTACCCATTATCGGAATGATTTTAAAAATGCCGTAAAAAATTTTCTTCCTCAATATCTGTTTACAGAAAACACCCCTGCTGCCGTAAAGGAAAGGTTATCTCATGAATTTCTTCAAAATGAACCGGAAGTGGTGATCAATCTGCTCAGACCTTTGTATACAACAGATTTCAGACCGGTTGCAGCACAGATTCAAATCCCTGTACGGGCTATTAATTCAGACAATTCACCCACGAATATTGAAAGCAACCGTAAGTATTTGAAAAACTACGATTGTGTTTCTATCTCTGAAACCGGCCACTACCCTATGCTTGAGAAACCGGATGAGTTCAACAGTATTTTGGATCAAGTAATTAAAGAACTGATTTAAATCTAAAAACCATGCAGAACACCAAAATCTTTGCCATGGCTTTTGCCAGTGTTTATCCACACTATATTCAAAAGGCAGAAAAAAAGGGGCGAACGAAATCCGAAGTCCATGAAATTATTTTCTGGCTAACGGGATATGACGAAAAGAGTTTACAGGAGGTAGTAGATCACAGAACCGATTTTAAAACATTCTTTGAAAAAGCTCCGCAACTGAATCCTAATGCCTCTTTAATAAAAGGAGTTATCTGCGGATACCGGGTAGAAGACATAGAGGATGAACTGATGAGAAATATCCGCTATATGGACAAACTGATTGATGAGCTGGCAAAAGGGAAACCCATGGAAAAAATACTGAGGGAATAAAACGGCTCTTATCGTATTTTAATAATCAAATTTCTTCTCCAATTCAAAAAACTTCCCGAAATTAGCGGCCTGTGCATTAAATTTATTCAATGAAATAAAAATTTAAATTAAAACATACAGCAAAACTTAGGATAAGTTTTCTTCGGGGCAGGGTGAAAATCCCTACCGGCGGTCACAGTCCGCGACTCCTTTCATTCGAAGGGACTGATTTGGTGAAATTCCAAAACCGACAGTTAAAGTCTGGATGGGAGAAGAAAATGAGATGACCGGTAAGATTCCTTGGGGATTCTTATTGAGTCGTATTTCATTTCCATGTACCGAAGACTATTTTAACTTTTAAAAGTAAAATAACATGGAAAAATTATTAGAACAATTCGGAGCTACCTCCAGAGAACGTGTAGAAAAAGCACTTCAAACATTACAACAGGGAAAAGGTATTCTTTTAGTAGATGATGAAAACCGCGAAAACGAAGGCGATATCATCTTTCCCGCTTCCACTATTACAGAACAGGACATGGCCCTTTTGATCCGCGAATGCAGCGGCATCGTTTGTTTATGCATTTCCGAAGAGAAAAGCAGGCACCTCAACCTTCGTCCCATGGTGGAAACAAACAATTCAAAAAATCAAACCGCATTTACCATTTCTATTGAAGCCAGAGAAGGAGTTGAATCAGGAGTTTCAGCCAGAGACCGTGTTACAACGATCAGGACTGCAGTGGCAACAGATGCTCAGGCTGAACATATTGCCAGTCCGGGACACGTTTTCCCTTTAATTGCTAAAAAAGGAGGTGTTTTTGAAAGACGCGGCCATACGGAAGGCAGCGTAGATCTTGTGAAAATGGCTAATCTTGGGGATGATGCCGTACTTTGTGAGCTGACCAATGAAGACGGCTCCATGGCAAGACTTCCCGAGATTGTAGACTTTGCAGTGAAAAAAGGAATGAGTGTGGTAACCATAGAAGATATTCATGCTTACCGCAAAATGATCTTCAGTAACTAGAAAATAAACTATTTAATGCACAGAGCGGCCGCCCGATAAAATCGGGCGGCCGCTTTATTTAACTACTTGACTTCCCGTAAAAATCAATGAACATTTTTAATTACAGCAGAAATTATGCAACAGCCAACCTCTACAGTATGGATGAAAAACCGGTCAGCGAAAAGAATTCTGACGCGAAGAAGAATATAAAATTCATTAAGAAATAAAATAAAAATCCCCGCTCACAATTCTGGACGGGGATTTGGGTATCGTCAGATATTTGAATTTTAAAAAGTAGCAGCCGGAGCTGTTTCATTATTCAGCTTTCTCTGAAGTTCTGTTTTCTTCCCTTTTGAGAAATCATAACTGATGCCCAGTACAAACATGGATTTATTATTCATGATCTGAGTATGTACTCTGTAATCAACAAGACTTTCCGAAAGACTTTTCGTTTTGTATTCCGAAGGCATCCCGATCCAATACATCCCTGTAGAAAAGGTCCAGTTTTGATGTTTATAACTTACAAAAATATTATTCTGGTTTTCATTGGTATTGAGAAACGCTCCGCTAAGGCTATATACCGGAATATTGAACTGGTATTGGAGTGAAAAGGATTTATACTCTGAAGACAGCACAAAATAATTTCCCAGAAAATTATTTTTAATCAATGCTCCCTTACTGGTTCTTACCGTTTCTGAAGTAGGGGTGATGACCGCCTTTACAACAAGAAGACTGTTTCCAAAAGGCTTGTAGGATCCGGTGAGCTGTATTCCGTACCGCTGGCCGTTCTTTCCATTCTCATAGGTGAGAGCATATCCTCCCAATACGTCATCCTGAATATAATATTGATTGATCACCTGATCCGTATAGCGGTAAAATAAAGCTGCATTAAAATCAAAATATTGATTATTAAAAGAATAGGCCAGATGATTGGAAAATACCTGCTGGGATTCCAAAAAAGGATTTCCGCGCTGCACGATATTGGGAGCCAGCTGTACCACATTGCTGCTAAGCGCATTACTCCAGGGGCTTACCGGACTATAGCTTCCCGTATAGCGAAGACTCTGATTATTTTTCAGCTGGTATCCTAAAATAACCTTAGGCGTAAAAGTCCATCTATCAAAAGTATTCTCGGCACTTTTATTATGGATATTGGTAAATCCTGCTCCAATACGGTAGCTGAACTGATCCGCTTTCCCGGAAAACTCTGTATAAAAATACTGCTCGAGATAGTTGACGCTGTATTGGGAATATCCTGCAAGATTATTCAGATCATTGGATATAGATGTTCTCGAAATCCGGTATCCGGACGAAAGCTTTCCAGCTTTAAAATCATGAGTATGGGCCAGTTCTCCTACCCAACTGGTCTGCCTGGCTTTCAAAACCATATCATTGTCATACACTGGCATCCCCGAACCTGTTATCCATTCTTTTGCCGTCTCTGATGTATTGGTTGTATAATGAGAGCCAACTACATTAATGCTTACCTCATCCTTTCCACCCATCTTTTTTGAATAATACAAATCCAGCTTAGGAATCACATAATCGGAACCGTTATTTTTAAACATGGCATGTGCTTCACTGGAATTATCCTGCGTAAAAACACTCTGCCCCGCGCCCTTCGAAAACCGGCTGAAAATATCCGTATTCAATTTGACCTGAAAAGAATAATCATCAGGAACCATTCTTGTATAACGTAATGCAACATTCTGAAAGGTATAGCCGAAGTGGTCTGTTCTGTTTTCATCTGAGCGGTAATGTTTCCCACCCAGCTGATAATCATAGATACTGTTGACTCTTCTGTCATGATAATCCCTTAAGTTGAGGGAATATTCAAGTCCCAAATTATTTTTCCCTCTGGTAAAACCGGCATAGGCTGAGCCGTTGACAAATCCTGTATTAAGAGCCGAGGAGACATCAGCTCCAAAAACAGATCCTGTTTCTGCAGATCTTGTCAGGATATTGACCACTGTATCTGCCCGTGCAGCCCATCTCGCCGGTGGAATATCATAATACTCCACTTTAATCACTTCACCGGGGGCCACACTTCGGATCTGCAGGTCTGTAGCTTCAATTCCGTTGATGAGGAATACGATAGTTCCACCTTTTGTACCGGTAATAGTATTGGCTACCGGATCAAGCTGTAACTCCGGAAGGGTACGGAGCAGGTCTTTGGCATAACGTGCCTTTTCCAGAGCTTCCCTATCAAAAGTATAAACCGCTTTATCTGCAAATTGTTTTTTACGTTGTGATTTCAGAATCACTTCCTGAATTTCCTTTATACCGGATGCATCAAGCGTATCACTTACTTTTTCCTGTGCCAACATACAGGTTCCCCAGAGAATAAACACAGCATATATTGTTTTTTTCATAGCTAACATGGAATATACTCATAAGACATTTTGAAGCTGCCATTTGTTACGTCTAGCCTGGTCTTGGAACTAAAAAACCACCCAAGCTATAGAAAATTATTACTATTTTTTTCAATGAGCATTGTGATATTAAATTCAGCCCGTTTTTTGCTGGTATAATATTACAACACAAAATATAAGATCATGAAAAAAGCAGCCATAATACCTCTTTGTCTTCTGTTTTCACAAGTCTGTGCTCAGGAAAACGAA
Source organism: Chryseobacterium sp. (assembly GCF_022869225.1). Lineage (NCBI taxonomy): Bacteria > Pseudomonadati > Bacteroidota > Flavobacteriia > Flavobacteriales > Weeksellaceae > Chryseobacterium > Chryseobacterium sp. Next base: position 1,488,826 of record NZ_JALIHL010000001.1, read on the forward strand.
AACATTACGGCAGATAAGATGAATATTGTCAAAACGAATGTTACAGGATATGCCTTCCGGAATATCAACCTGTCTTACGAAAGAGCCATCACCCGATGGTTTTCATTAAACATTGGTTTTGGAACCATGCCGGAAGGGAAAGTTCCTTTTATCAACTCTTTCCTGAAAGATGAGGATGAGAAAAGATTTCAGAACCTCAGAGTAAAAGCAACCCAATTCACAATAGAGCCGAGATTTTATCTTGGAAAAGGCTATGGAAAAGGTTTCTATATTGCTCCTTACTATCGTTATTCAGATGTTTCTTCCAATACTTTTGATTTTTATTATGATTATAACGGTCCTGATGGCAACACCTATCACATTCCTATTAAAGGGCAGGGAAGCACCAAAGGAAACAGTGGCGGACTCATGGTGGGAGTACAGTTTTTCCTTACCAGAAGCCAAAATTTAGTGCTGGACTTTTGGATCGCCGGGGCCCATTACGGAAGCGGAAAAGGTAATTTTACCATGACCAGCGATTATGTACTCACTCCTGATATGCAGGCACAGCTTAAAAAAGAAATAGAAAAACTGGATATCCCGATTGTAGATTATACCGTTGAAACAAATGCAAATGGTGCTAAAATAAGAGTAGACGGGCCGTGGGCCGGTTTCAGAAGCGGGCTTTCTCTGGGGTATCGGTTTTAAAATGATTTTACATCACTGCCAAAACAAACCATCCTTTTCCGGGGATGGTTTTATTTTTTAATGAAATTTGTATCTTGCCTCTCTTTATAACTGGGAAAAATGATAGAATTAATCAGAGAAAACAAATTTGAAGAAGTAAAAGAGCTATTAAAAAACTTAAAAGAACTTCAGATACACGCATTCTTATTGGAGATATTAGAGGGAAAAACGGTTCATGCAGATGAAAATAGTTTTGCCCCGGAAAAATATCAGATAGAGTTCACAGAAGGGGTTCAGCTTTATAAAACTCTTGAAAAGTCAGAACTGGACAGAGAGCTATTAGCCCAATTTGTCAATATACTCGTTGAACTGGCTTTTACAATGGGGCTTTATATACAGGACGTATCATTAACGGCCATGAATCAGGGGGCGTATCTTACAGATTCAGAGCATATATATAAAGTGGATCCCGAAATTAGACTTCATATTCAGGAATTGATCAATATACTTAAGAATAAGCCGGAACAGGAAAAAGCGATCGCTAATCTTTCCACAGCAAAGGCTAAAGTAACCCACTCCATTGACAACATTCTTGAAAAGTATGAAGTGGGAGAAGATATGCTTCAGCTTGCAGAAACGTATGGAAAAGCAGGACAAACAGAAACAGCCGCCCAAATATACCTGGGTATCATGACCGACTTTGAATGTGATTCTGTACGGCAAAGCTCAGGGCTCGTCCCAGAAATGACTCATGTAGATGACAGGCCCGAAACTGAAATTGCAGTTTTTAATAAGGCTAAAATTAATTTCGAAGAAATCACAGGGCAAAAGATACAGGAACCTAACAGAATTCATGTTAAAGAAAGTAAAGATGCAGAAAGCCTGGTAAGATCTGTGATAGAAGCAGCTCAGGAACAAACGGAAGGAGAAGTTGAAACTGAAGATCAGGATCAGAAAGAGCATCTCCCTGAAGTTCCCTCTCAAGCCAATCCGGCAAAACCAGGATTATTGGCTAAAATAAAAAGAATCTTTACTAAAAACTGATTCCACGTTTAACTTTGATCTATGAACTCATCACCTATTACCTCCGGCCAAAGAATCAAAGCCATTATAGGCGGATCTATCGGGAATCTGGTAGAATGGTACGACTGGTATGCTTATGCCGCCTTTGCCATCTATTTTTCCCATTCATTCTTTCCGGATTCTGATCTCAATGCACAACTGATGAATACTGCAGGGATATTTGCTGTCGGATTTCTTATGCGTCCTATCGGAGGCTGGTTGTTTGGAAGTATTGCCGACAAAATCGGGAGGAAAAGAGCAATGACCCTTTCCGTATTGCTGATGTCATTCGGATCACTTCTGATTGCCCTCACCCCTACCTATCAGTCGATAGGGATTCTTGCTCCTGCTTTATTACTTGTTGCCAGACTGCTTCAGGGATTAAGCGTAGGAGGTGAATATGGAGTTTCCGCCACCTACCTCAGCGAAATGGCCACTCAGAACAGAAGAGGATTTTATTCAAGTTTTCAGTATGTGACGCTGATCGGCGGACAGCTTATTGCGCTGGGAATCCAGCTTATTTTACAGAAATTACTATTGACGGAAGCCCAGCTGGAAGATTGGGGTTGGAGAATTCCCTTTGTAATCGGCGCTATGCTATCCATCATTGCTTTATATCTGCGAGCCAATCTCCATGAGACCGAAGCATTTGAAAATAAAAAAGAAGTCAGCGAAAAGAAAAAAGGAACAGTCAAAGAACTTTTAAAACATCCCAAGGCGCTTCTTACCGTTGTAGGATTAACTTTAGGCGGGACACTGGCATTCTATACCTATACGACTTATATGCAGAAGTTCCTAGTCAATACGGTTCATCTTACCAAAGAAGAATCCACTTTGGTTTCATTTATCTCATTATTTATATTTGCCTGTCTTCAGCCGGTATTTGGGAGTCTCTCCGACAGAATAGGAAGAAGACCTCTTTTACTGGGATTCGGTATCCTGGGAACTTTATGTACGGTTCCGCTCCTTACGGCGCTCAGTACCACAACTTCCATATGGGCAGCCTTCTTTCTGATTATGGCAGCGCTGATCATTGTAAGTGGCTACACATCCATCAATGCTGTTGTAAAAGCCGAGCTTTTCCCTTCTGAGATCAGAGCTCTCGGAGTGGGTCTTCCTTATGCCCTTACCGTGGCCATTTTTGGAGGAACGGCAGAATACATTGCCCTTTGGTTTAAAAAGATCGGTAATGAAAATTATTTTTACTGGTACATCACAGGATGCATACTCTTCTCACTCATCGTTTATGCGGGAATGAAGGAAACCCAAAAAACCTCCACACTGGATAAAGATTGACAATAAGACCTAAAAAACCGGCGCCGCAGATTCTCTGTGGCGCCGGTTATATTGTTAATGATAAGCTTGTTTAAATTTTTCAATCATACTGTCTAAATTATGTCGTTGGACATACACAGTTTTCACCTCTTCATACCTCGGCGATTTGTAGAAAACCTCATGGAAATCCATGCTTCCGTTTCCTACTTTTACAACTTTCTGCACTTCAATATTAAGCTTCTTCAGCTCGTCTTTAAAGACTTTAAATTCATCTTGGATACTACTACTCATTTATATTTTTTAGTTTTTTAGTTAAAAATTCCACTTTTATATGATACCCCTATAATATGTAAGGTATAGCCTTAAATATTTAATAAATTTACTAATTTTTATCAATATAAACACCTCTTTGTCATTATTTTTTTTAAATATCCAACAAATTCCGGAAAATTACATTTATTTCGATAATAATTACCCAGACATATTCCTTCTAAAAAACCTCAATCATTATAAGGAGAGCTTCTGTCCCATTGCAGCTGATTTTTTCTTTCTAAACTCTGAAGGCGTCAAATTGCGGTATTTCCGGAACAGATGGTTCAGATGGCTTTCGTCGGTAAAACCAAGTTCAAAGGCAATTTCACCGATACGCATATTGGTGTACAGCAATTTATTTTCAATGAGATTAAGGCGGTACTGTGCGATATAGTCCTGCAAGGTCTGCGCGGTGTGCTTTTTAAAATAGCGGCTTACATAAGTGGTTGAAAGACCAAAAACAGCTCCAATCTGTTCCTGTTTCAGTTTTTCCGGTTCACAGATATGGTTTTGAATATATTGCAGAATGTTCACAATCTTCGAGTCGGAGTTTTCGGAAATCTCTTCCGGTAGGGGCGCCTGAGCTAAATTCCGCGCTACAATCAGAATCAATGCATTGACATACTGCTCAATAAGCCTTTTGCTGTACAGACTTCCATTGACCGATTCACGCACAATTCCCTCCGTCAGGTACTTTACTGCCGTCTGATCATTTCCGCCCCTAAGGATACATCCTCTGTTGGATTGAACTTTACTCAGCAGAAGTTCCAGCTTAAGGCTATTATCCATCGCCAGGGCATCCTGTTCGAGGGAGTGTTTACTGAATCTTATAAATAGAAATTCAGTAGTCTGCTGAATGTCAAATGTAATAACATCCAAAGGCATTAAAACCAGCATATCTCCGGACTTATAAGGCACTTGATAGTCATTCACCAGTTGACGGCCATTTCCGGAAATAATATATACCAACTGATAAAAATGATATACTTTCCCTCTTACCGGACATTCATCCAGCTTTTCATAAAGAATCTTATACGGACTATTCATCATTCAAAAGACTAATTAATACAAATTTATGGCACAATAGTACAAAATTTAAGCAATTCATCTGTATAATTTTACCTTCATAATAATTCCTGTATGATTTCTAATAATCAATACATGCTAAATGCTCTCTTATGAAACCTATTTACTCTTTATCATTAAAAAATGGAATCAGTCTGCTTCTCATTTCCATGTCTGTTTTCCTTTGTGTGCTGGATCTTTTTATTGTCAATATAGCGATTCCTTCTATCCGTGAAAACATTAATGCCAATGAAGCCGAGAGCCAGTTTATCATTGTGTTTTATATCATTGGATACGGAGCTTTTCTGATCACGGGAAGTAAGTTTGGAATTAAATATGGCCACAAAAAAGTGTTTGTACGGTCCATGCTTGGTTTTATGCTCTTTTCTTTTTTCTGCGGAATAGCCCAATCGCCGCTGCAACTGAATACCAGCCGGCTTTTCCAGGGGATTACCGCTGCATTTATGGTTCCACAGGGGGTAGCATTAATCGCTGATATTTTTCAGGGAGAAAGAGAACGGTCCAAAGCCCTGGGGATTTATGGAGCGGTTGCCGGCTCTGCTTCTGTTTTGGGACAGGTCCTGGGAGGTATTATCCCTGATATGAGTATGGCTTTTGAAGCCTGGCGGATTATTTTTCTGATCAATGTTCCGCTTGCATTGGCTACTGCTCTGCTTGCTGCAAAATTGCTGCATGAAATTGAGCCTAAAAAAAAGGAAACGATCCAGAATTCTTCTCAGACCGCTCTCATTATCCTGCTGGTTCTATTGATTTACCAGATCATCATTGCTGGTGAAGAAGGCTGGAACCGCAGCACCATTAGTATTGCGATGCTCCCTTTAACCGGTTTGATTTATTTTATCTACCGTCAAAGCAAAGATTATCATGCAGGAAAGAATGTTTTGATCAGTATGAAGCCTTTTACCTATTCCAGTTTTGGTATCGCCGTAACAGCGGCCGCAGCGTATTGCCTCGTTCAGGATGCCTATTTCTTTATTAATGCCAGCTATTTTCAGGAGCATTTATTGTTCAGCTCATCAAAAACAGGAAGCCTATTTGCCTTTCAGGGGATCGGATATGTAATCGCTTCTCTGTTTGGGGTAAAATATCTGCATCATTATCAGGAACGTTTTATGGCTTTGGGGTTAATTCTGATGGTGGCCTGTCTGTTTCTTCACATCTATTTTCTGAACGGGCCGGGTGTAAGGAGTACAACTGTTGCTGTGATCCTTTTCTTCTACGGAACCGGATGCGGTATTGTTCTTCCTTCCATGTTTACCAATGCAATGCACCAGCTCCCGCCGGGTGTCACATCTGTGGCTTCAGGTATTTATCTTACGGTACAGCAGATCAGTATTGCATTAGGGGTCAGCATCCTTGGGAGAATATATTTCAATACTTCAAACGGCTATCATACAGCTACCCTGTCTATGATCGTATTATTGGGCATCACGTTTCTGATCTTCGGAATTTCAATGGCAAGAACCTTTCGGACAATACACTAATCCATCAATAGATTGAGTTTCTGTTATATTTTAAAAAAATTTAAAAATTTCTGTAACATTTTTAAAATACCGGTCTCTAAAAGGCAAATAAACTTTAAAACCTCAGAAATCATGAAAAAATTCAGAATCCTATTGATTATTATGTTATTTTTTGCTGCCTTATGCAATATATTGGGTCAGGAAATATCATATCCGTTTGAAGTAAAGAAAACAGGAAAAGGAAAACAGTCTCTGATCTTTATTCCTGGTTTTGCATCTTCAGGAGAAGTATGGAATGAGACTGCTTCAAAATTTGAAAAAAATTTCACCTGCTATATATTGACAATGGCAGGATTTGCAGGGGCAAAGCCTGAAACGGATGCAAGCTTTAAAGATTGGGAAAAGGGAATTGCCTCCTATATAGAAGACCATAAAATCGAAAAGCCCATCATCATCGGACACAGTATGGGCGGAGGCCTTGCGTTGGCAATGGCAGCCGACTATCCTGAACTGGCAGGTAAAATTGTGATCGTAGATACATTGCCCTGCCTTGCTGCGATTTCTGATCCAAAATTTACCTCCAAAGAAAATAATGACTGCTCATCAACCTTTAATAAATTAACAGCCATGACAGACGAACAATTTCGTCAAATGCAGACACAAGCTATTCCACGACTTCTTGCAGATACTTTCATGCAGGAAACGGTGATCAGCTGGAGCATGAAATCTGACAGAAAAACATTTGCCAACATGTACTGTGACTTCTCCAATACTGATCTTAGAGAAAAAATAAAAAACATAGAGTGCCCTTCTCTTATTCTATTGGAATCTTTTTTTGTTAATTTAAAACCCACAATTGAAGACCAGTATAAAAACTTAAAAAATGCCAATATGCAATACGCTTCCAAAGGATTACATTTCATCATGTATGATGATAAGGAATGGTATTTTAACCAGCTGAATAACTTCTTATCCACAAAATAATGGCATTTGAAGAGATATATGACCACTACTGGCAGAGGATATTCCGGCTTTGTATGGGATATGTAAACGATGCCGAACTAGCTCAGGATCTGGCCCAGGAAACTTTTATTATTGTCTGGCAGCAACTTCCAAAATTCAGGAATGAATCCAGTATCGGAACCTGGATTTTCAGGATAACCTCCAACAATTGCCTGAGGCAGATTGAAAAAGAAAAAAGATTCGCTAAAACAGATCTGCCCATCAACCTGGAAGAAAAGAAACAGGAATCTATGGAACCTCAGATACAGCTGCTTTACCAGTTTATCTCAGAGCTTCCTGAAACAGAAAGGATCATTATCTCCCTAGAACTGGAAGAAGTAAAACAGTCCGAAATAGCCCATATCGTGGGACTTTCAGAATCCAATATACGGGTAAAGATCCACAGGATCAAAGATAAGCTAACTAAAAAGTTTAAAGAAAATGGATACTAATATAGACTTCAAAAATATCTGGAAAAAGCAAACCTCCGATAAACCCAATATAGAGGAACTTCTTCGAAAATTAAAAAAATTCAAGAATGAAAATCTCCGTAAGCTGATCCTTACGAACATTTTACTCCTTGCCACTTCTTTATGCATTGGCTATATCTGGTACCATTACCAGCCTCAGCTGCTGACTACAAAGATCGGAATTGTCCTTGTCATCCTGGCCATGGTTATCTTCCTGTCGGCTTATAACAAACTGTTTATGACGTTCTATACCATTGACAATACCCAGTCAAACAGTGAATACCTGCACAATTTATATTCCGTAAAAAGCAAACAGAAATGGATGCAGACCACGATGCTGAATGTATATTTCATCATGCTGTTTTTGGGAATCTGCCTGTATATGTATGAGTATACTTCAAAAATGCAGCTGGTATATGCTGTCCTTGCTTATATTCTTACTTTCGCCTGGATCGGATTTAACTGGTTTTACATCAGGCCGAAAACAATAAAAAAACAACAGGTAAAACTTGACGGATTAATTAATAAATTTGAGGAAATAAATAATCAATTTAAAGAATGAAGAGCTCTTCTGATAAAAGCCATTGGGAAAATGTCTATGAAACCAAAAATCCCGACCAGGTAAGCTGGACCCAGGAAAAACCCTCAACATCCCTTGATTTTATCCATTCATTCGGATTGGGTAAAGATGCAAAAATCATTGATATCGGCGGTGGGGACAGTAATCTTGTAGATTTTCTTATCAGAGAAGGATATAAAAATATTACAGTACTTGACATTTCTGCCAAGGCCTTGGAAAAAGCAAAAAAAAGACTGGGAAATGCCGCTGATACGGTGAAATGGATCGTAACGGACATTACTACATTTGAATCTGCAGAATCGTATGATATCTGGCATGACAGGGCTGCCTTTCATTTTCTGACGGCTCCGGAACAGGTTTCAAAGTATATTGATATTGTAGGCCAATATGTAAATCATTGTATGGTCTTAGGAACTTTTTCCAAAAATGGGCCTTCCAAATGCAGCGGACTGGATATTCAGCAGTATGATGAACATTCTCTATCTGAAAAATTCCAAGCAGATTTTGAAAAAATAACATGCATCACCGAAGATCATACCACACCTTTCGGAACCACTCAGAATTTTGTTTTCTGCAGTTTTAAAAAGCTTTAAAAATAAAAAAGAGAGTCCAGTTTTGAACTCTCTTTTCTTATAATCGTATTCTTTCTGAAATTTGCAGGATCTCCACTGAACACATTGAATCAGGATTTCTTCTCTTCTTCCATTTCCACCTCGTGACGCAGCTGGGCTTTGTAAAGAGTGGCATAATATCCGTTCTTATCCAGAAGGTCCAGATGGGTGCCCTCTTCTACAATTTTACCATGCTCCATGACAATGATCTTATCAGCTTTTTCAATAGTAGAAAGCCTGTGTGCAATGATGATCGAGGTTCTGTTTTTGGTGATCTTTTCTGTGGCTCTCTGGATCAGTTTTTCACTTTCATGATCGATTGAAGAGGTTGCTTCATCCAGGATCAGAATTTTAGGATCAGAAAGATAGGCTCTAAGGAAAGATAACAGCTGTCTCTGGCCTAAGGAAATAGAGGATCCTCTTTCGCTTACCACATAATCATATCCTCCGGGAAGCTGTTCGATAAACTGATCAACTTCAATTTCTCTTGCTCCTGCTTTTATTTTATCCAGTGTAATGCTGTCGTCTCCGAAGGCAAGGTTTTCAAAAATACTTCCGTGGAAAAGGAAAACATCCTGCAATACAACTCCAATGTGGCTTCTAAGGTTGTATAATTCATAATCTTTCAGGTTTATATCATCGATAAGAATAGTTCCCGAATTAATATCATAAAGCCTGGTGATCAAGCTGATAATCGTAGATTTTCCGGCACCTGTTGCTCCCACAATCGCTACGGTTTCCCCAGGATTTACTTTAAAATCAATTCCTTTCAGCACTTCCTGTTTTTCATCATAAGCAAAGCGTACATGTTGGAATTCAATTTTGCCGGCAAAATGATCTTTTTTCACCTTTCCCGTATTCGGCATTGCGTTTTCTTCATCCATTAACCCCAATACCCTCTCAGCTCCTACAATCCCTCTCTGGATGTTGTTGAAACGGTCTGCAATCTGTCTTAAAGGACGGATCAGCATTGATATATACTGAATAAATGCAATAACAACCCCTGCACTGATCGTGATATATCCTCCATAAAACAGGATAAATCCAATAAAAAGTGACGAAATAAGTTCCACGACCGGGAAGAATAATGAGAAGATAAATACGGTCCTCAGCAGTGCTCCTTTTAAAGTGACATTGATATCGTCAAATTTTTTAAACTCTGCTTCCTGTCTGTTGAATACCTGAATGATCGGCATTCCCGCCAGCCTTTCCTGAACAAAAGAGTTCTGATGGGCAGTCCATGACCTTTCGTCGCCAAAAGCTTTTTTAAGTCTTTTCTGGAAAAATCTTGTAATGACCACCATCAAAGGTAAAATAGCCAGCGTAATATAACTTAAGTGAACATTGGTACTGAACATCATCACCAATACAAAGACAATCCTCAGAATATCCCCGAAGACCATCAGAAATCCATCGGTATAAACCGTTGCAATGGTTTCCACATCTCCTACCGCACGGGTAACCAACTGCCCAATCGGGGTTTTATCAAAAAATGAAGTTCTGAAATAGATCAGCTTAGCATACAATCTTTCTCTGATATCACGGATAACGTTCTGCGAGATAAAATTTGAAAAATACACTAAGAAAAAGTTTAAAACAGTTTCTGCAAATACCAGCCCCACCAAAATATAGATATGCTTCATCATTAAAGCTTTATCCTGCAGTTTGGTGATATCATTATCCACCACTTCCATGGTCAGATAGGGCCTGTAGGTAGAAACAATTGAAAGGAATACAGAAATTATTAAAGTAAGGATAAACCAAGAACGGAACTTCATTCCGATAAAGAACAGCCTTTTTATAATTCCCCAGGTATCTTGTTTTTTCATTGTACGAATCAAAAAAAAGAATTAAAATTCTATGCAAAAATAAGACTTTATAATGGGACTGCCTTTAGAACTTCTTCAAATCCTCATAGAAAATTTCAGATCTCTGTTATTTACAAAATGAATATCTTTCACCTGTTTTCAGATGAAAGATATTCATTTCCTTTATCCTGTTTAGGTTTATTTGCGGGAACTTCCTCCTATTTCATCTATCTCAATTAACGGCTTTTGAAGATTTTCTCTTTTAAATTTTTTCTCAAGAAGCTGATAAATGCCCCAAACGGCAGCAATAGAAATCAGCCAGCTGATGATATTGATGATAGAATATCCGGTATAATTGACATTTTCCAAAGTAGCAGGGTCTGTGATTCCTTTATAGACTCCATAGCCAACTCCCAGAATAATCTGAGTTCCTAAATAAATTCCTATGGCCAAAAGACCAAGGTGCCATTTTGTTTTGCCAAACCTCTCAGCTAATTGTGCATAGTATCGATAGGCACCGATAAGAATTAAAATTGATAGCATAGTTATTGTTTTAGTTTTTTTTATTTAAAATTCGTAGCCCACATCTACCAGATACAGCCCGTGGGCAGGTGCTGATGTGCCTGCAGCATTACGGTTTTTATCTTCAATGACTCTACGAAGGTCTTCAGGGTTCAATTTTCCTGTTCCTATTTCAACCATTGTCCCGACAATAGCCCGAACCATATTTCTAAGAAAGCGGTTGGCAGAGACTGTAAATTTCAGTTCTGTTCCATTCTGTTCCCATTCTGCTTTATACATTTTGCAGATATTGGTTTTGTTGTCGGTTTTTAATTTCGCAAAACTAGTAAAATCTTCATATTCAAATAAAATTTTACAGGCTTCGTTCATCTTACTGATATCCAAAGGCCTCTTCCAGTGCTGCCATGCAGATTCCTGGGTAAATGGATTTTTATCCAGCGAAATATAATATTCATACGTTCTGTAGGTCGCATCAAAACGGGCATGAAAGTCATCTTTTACCTGAAAAATCCTTTTGATAGAAATGTCGGGTGGAAGAAAACTGTTCAGCCTGCGTGGAAGCTCGCCGTTCAGTTCCTTTTCCGTATCAAAATGGGCAAATATTTTTTTGGCATGTACTCCGGTATCCGTCCTTCCGGCGCCGGTTGTTTTAATTTCTTCTCTTAAAATAGTGGAGAGCGCTTTCTCCAGTTCTTCCTGCACAGAAACGGCGTCCGGCTGTATCTGGTAGCCGAAATAATTCTTTCCGTTATAAGAAAATTCAATAAAGTATCTCAATGTATTGTAATAACTCCACAAAAATACTTTAATTTAACGAAATATTTGTTGAAAAGTCTTCGAGAATATTACCCTGATGCGTATGAAAATTCCTATTTTTGCAATCGTATGAAAAGATGGTACCTTTATCCTTTTTCCCTTGGTTATCATTTGGTAACGGGTATCCGAAACACAATGTATGATTGGGGAATTTTTAAGTCGACAAAATTCAAGACACCGATAATCAATGTCGGGAACCTTTCTGTAGGCGGAAGCGGAAAGTCACCGATGGTGATGTATCTTGCCCAGTTTTTATCCAAACATTACAGAACAGGAGTACTTTCACGTGGTTACGGAAGACTGACCAAAGGATACGAGGTGACCAATTATGACAGCAACTATAAAATGGTGGGTGATGAAGCGATGCAGCTTTTTGAACGCTTCAAAAACCGTTTTGTGATCGCGGTCTCAGAAGAAAGGGTTCCGGGTGCCAAAAAAGTGATCGGCGATATGGATCTGGATGTATTGGTATTGGATGATGCCCTGCAGCACAGAGCTATCAAAGCAGGATTCAATATTCTGATGACAGATTTCAATGATCCTTATTTTAAAGATTATCTTCTGCCTGCCGGAGACCTCAGAGAATCGAGGGCAGGCGTTAAAAGAGCAGACATCATCATGGTGAGCAAATGCCCCGATGAACTGACGGAGGAAACCAAACGCTATTATATTTCAAGGATCAGGCCTTCTTATGGACAAAAAGTATTCTTTTCATCCATCGGCTATGATGAAAATGTATACGGAAAAGATAAAATCCTTCCGGATAACAACCTGAATTATTATGATATTTTACTGATCACGGGAATTGCCAATCCTAAACCTCTTCTGGAGCATCTTGCCAAATTCTCAAAAAGGGTTAACCATCTTAAATTCAGAGATCATCATAATTTCACCGATGACGATATTAAAAAAATCCTTGCTGAGTATAAAAAATTGGGGGAATATAAACTGATATTAACCACAGAGAAAGATTATGTCCGTCTGAAAACTTTTGATTATCTTAGAGAAATTGTTTACTACTGGCCTATCAATGTTCTTATTGATAAAAAGGAAGAATTCAATCAAATCATCTTAGATTATGTTAGAAAAAATTAAAGAGACAGCAGACTTTATCAAAAATATCATTCAGGAAACTCCTGATTTTGCTGTCGTTTTAGGATCAGGACTGGGAAAATTACAAAATGAAGTAGAACCGATCCATATTTTAGAATATAAAGACATCCCCAATTTCCCACAAACTACGGTAGCAGGACATACCGGAAAACTGATTTACGGATTGCTCGAAGGCAGAAAGGTGCTGATGATGAGCGGACGTTTCCATTATTATGAAGGACATTCTATGGAAACCGTGACCTTCCCTGTCAGGGTTTTTCATCTATTGGGAATAAAAAACCTGATTCTTTCCAATGCCTGTGGCGGAGTAAATCCAGCGTTCAGTGTTGCAGATATCGTAATTGTAAAGGATCATATCAATATGATGCCTGAGCATCCGCTACGCGGGAAAAATAATGATGAGCTTGGACCGCGTTTTGTGGATATGAGTGAGCCTTACCACAAAAAAATGATTACAGTAGCTGAACAGGCTGCTTCAGAAAACAATATCAAAATTCACCAGGGCGTTTATGTATCACTGCAGGGACCAACTTTTGAAACTCCCGCTGAATATGGAATGATCAAAGCCATTGGCGGAGATATGGTAGGAATGAGCACCGTTCCGGAAGTCATTGTTGCCAGACATATGGGAATGCATGTATTCTGTATGTCTATCATTACAGACCTTGGCGGACCGGATATTGCGTTTGCCGTTTCTCATGAAGAAGTTTTGAATGCTGCCAATAAAGCTATGCCCAACGTGATTGCCGTTGTGAAAGGCTTGATTAAAAACTATCAATAGATACTCTTCAAATTCCTAATGTTACAGCTGAAGACGTAACATTCCCTTCCTCCGGAGGGGTGGCAATTGAAAATTTGACGGGGTGGTTTTTCATAGAATCTGTCAATATTATAAATTTTTCCTAATTCATCATAAATCAATCTCAGATTGCCGTTCATTGTTTAGATTTGTATAAATGAAATTGTCGAAATGAAAAAGTTGTTATTAATTTTTATGATAGGTATTTTTGGATTAAGCGGTGCCCAGAAGATCCCTGCGGTTCTTAAAACAGGTTTTTCCAAAGAAGCCCTGAAGCAGAAACTGGAAGATGAAGAAGGAAATAGTATTACAATCCAGCAGATCCTTGACCAGCACAAAGGAAAAGTCTTAGTGATTGACTTTTGGGCAGGATGGTGCAGAGACTGTCTGCAGGCACTTCCAAAAGCCGAAATATTAGAAAAAAAAATCCGAATGTAGATTTTGTATTCTTATCATTGGAAAGATCAAAAGAAGGGTTTGATAAAAGCCTGGCAAGATTCGATATGAAAGATAAGGATAATTACTGGTTTGCATCAGGATGGAAAAATGATTTCAACAACTATATTGATCTCAACTGGATTCCAAGATATATGATTATCGACCAGAAGTCCTCTATTGCAAAATACTATGCGATCTCTCCGGAAGATCCGGAAATACAACAGACGATAGACCAGCTTTTAAAATAATTTACCTTTAACTATACAATACTTTTCACATGTAAGCTCAATATTAAAAACTTACATGTGAAGAAATATTTTCCAATTTACTACCATGATCACAAGAGAAGCTACAGAACAGGATTTAAAGATCCTTTTAGAATTTGAACAGGGGGTTGTTACTGCTGAAAGACCTTTCAACACTACCCTTATTGAAGGAGAGATCCATTATTATGATTTAAAATATCTTATACAGTCTCCGGACGCAACTGTAATTGTTGCCGAAGAAAATAACGAGATCATTGCATCAGGATATGCCCTGATCAAAAAAGCAGAGAAGGATTATTACCGGTTTAAAGAGTATGCCTATTTAGGTTTTATGTATGTAAAGCCTGAACACAGAGGAAAAGGAATTAATAAAGTGATCACCGATGAACTTATTTCCTGGTCAAAATCAAGAGGAATGAGTGAAGTAAGACTGGATGTATATGCTCAGAATGAATCTGCCATAAAAGCTTACGAAAAAGCAGGTTTTGAACCCCACCTTCTCACCATGAGATTGAAATAGAAAAAGGCTGGAAGCAGGAAGATGGAAGTAGTTTTAGTACAATAAATAATCAGTTAGTCTTTAACTAACTTTCAATAAATGAATCATCCATTTCTATATCGTTCTCATTAACTTCCCTCTCCCAGCTTCATACATCTCTATAAAAAATTCATCGTAAATAAAGGAATCCATATCTTTGTGATATGGATTTTCTGGTACCCCTTCGTAAAATTATTCATGTGGATATGGATGCATTCTATGCTTCTGTGGAACAGCATGATAATCCTACCCTGAAAGGCAAAGCTATTGCTGTAGGGGGGCAGCATCGGGGCGTTGTTGCCGCTGCCAGCTATGAAGCCAGAAAGTATGGTGTCCGCTCTGCAATGCCCAGCAAGACCGCAAAAGAAAAATGCCCTCATCTTATTTTTGTCCCTCCCCGTTTTGCCCGCTATAAGGAAATCTCAAAAAAAATACGTGAAATTTTCTACGAATATACTGATCTGGTAGAGCCATTATCTCTGGATGAAGCCTATTTAGATGTCACAGAAAATAAAAAAGGGATGGATTCCGCCAATCTGATTGCCAAAGAAATTCGTAAGAAAATATTTGAAGAAACCGGGCTCACTGCTTCTGCAGGAATCTCTGTCAATAAATTTCTGGCAAAAGTAGCTTCCGATATCAATAAGCCTAACGGACAAAAAACGATTCATCCGGATAAAGTGGAAAGTTTCCTGGAAGCGCTGCCTGTGGAAAAATTTTATGGAGTTGGCAAAGTTACGGCTAACAAAATGTTTAGTTTAGGAATTTATAAAGGAAAAGATTTAAAGAAAAGATCACTGGAGGAATTGGTAGGGCTTTTTGGAAAATCAGGGAAACATTATTACAATGTGGTACGTGGTATTCATACTTCGGAAGTAAAACCTCACCGGATTCAGAAAAGTGTTGCCGTGGAAAGAACTTTCTTTGAAGATCTTTTTGATGAACAGCAGATCAATGAAAAACTGGAAAGTCTGGGACAGGAGCTTCACCAGCGCCTGCAGAAAAATAATATTCTTGGAAGAACATTAACATTAAAAATAAAATATAAAGATTTTTCTCTTTTTACAAGAAGTATTACAAGAGAAGAGTATTTTACTTCCCCGGAACAATATCTTGACACCGGAAAAAAACTCTGGGACCTTCGGCCTTATGATAAAGCGGTTCGTTTACTTGGGCTGTCTCTTTCTCAACTCAATACCGAAGAAAAGAAACAGATTTCAGTTCAACTAAAAATCCCGTTTGAAGAATTTGAGAACCGGTAGGTCATATTTTTTTACTATCTTGTATCCACCAAATCTTCAAATGTATGAACCTAACAATGTTTCAGTTTTTCCACTGGTATTCTGAAGGGGGTGGAAAGTTGTGGAAAGAAGCCGAAAAGCAGGCTCAATATTTAAGCCAATTAGGGATCACTTCTGTATGGTTTCCTCCTGCTTACAAAGGCACGAATGGAGGCTACTCTATCGGCTATGACGCTTATGACCTTTATGATCTCGGAGAATTTGATCAAAAGGGAACTATTCCCACCAAATATGGAACCAAAGACGGCTATATAAAAGCGATTAAAGCATTAAAAAAGCAAAATATAGAGGTCATTGTGGATATTGTCCTCGGCCATAAAGCCGGTGGTGATGAGCTTGAAAAATTCAAAGCGGTAAAGGTAGATGAAAACAACAGGGAAAAAGTGATTTCCGATGTCATCGAAATTGAATCTTATACCAAATTCACATTTCCCGGAAGAGGAAAAAAATATTCCGATTTTGAATGGAATTTTACATGCTTCAGCGGAGTAGATTATGCTGAAGGAATGGAATCTCATATCTATAAAATACAGTCTGAATATGGAAATGACTGGGAAGAAATGATAGATGACGAGAAAGGCAATTATGATTACCTGATGTATAATGATATTGAACATCGTAATCCTTTTGTACGGGAAGAGCTTAATCACTGGGCAAAATGGTATTTTGACCAGACTGACTTTGACGGTGTGAGGCTGGATGCTTTAAAACATATTTCTTTTGACTTTTATAAAGAATGGATCACGCTGCTCCGCTCCAATTCTAAAAAAAACATTTTTGCTGTAGGAGAATACTGGGCTCCGGGATATCTTCATCTGCTTCAAAAATATATTGAAGTAACGGAAGGATGTATGAGTCTTTTCGACAGCTCCTTACAGAACAATTTTCATAATGCCTCCAGGGAAGGAGCATCTTACGATCTTCGGAGAATTTTTGATGAAACGCTTACCCAGGCTGATCCGCTACACGCTGTAAGTCTAGTTGCCAATCATGACACTCAGCCTCTTCAGGATCTGGAAGCACCTGTAGAGCCTTGGTTTAAACCTATTGCCTATGCCCTGATCCTGCTGCGGAAAGACGGCTATCCATGTGTTTTTTATCCGGATCTGTATGGAGCCCACTACATTGATAAAGATCGTGAGGGTAATGATCAGGAGATATTTATGCCAAAAATAGACGGAATAGAAGAGCTCCTCAAAGCCAGAAAAGATTATGCTTATGGTGATCAACGCGATTATTTTGAAGATGCCAACTGCCTGGGATGGGTACGTGACGGGGATGACCGGCACGCAGGATGCGCTGTTGTATTAAGTAACAAAGATGCGTACAACAAACCTATGGAAGTGGGAAAAAAACATGCCGGGAAAAAGTTTAAAGACCTGTTGAAAAGGTTTAACAATAAAGTCATCATTGATGAAAACGGATGGGGAGACTTTCCGGTTCCGGCAGGAAACGTAAGTGTATGGGTTTCTGAATAAACTAAATAGATATCAATAAAAAGGCATACATGATCAGATCATTGTTCTCTGGTCGTGTATGCCTTATACAGTTTATGTTAACAGAATAATTTACAGCTTCTAACACTGAATACCCCGACAATTCCTGAAATCAATAGCCCATTCACAACAGTAGTTATCCTCGTTGTATGCACAACATACCCTGTCCCGGATGATAATTCCTCCTTTCAGATTTTTAAGTTCGTGTCTCTCAATTTTTCTTGCATTTAAAGAAAGTTTTGTTTTCATGATTATGATTATTTTAAGATTTAGCAAGCTAAATATACATAAAATATCACATATGATTGAATAATCACAGCAAAAACAACAGATAATCCATCAAATTTTTACCGAATAAGACCATAACTTTTTATACAATACGCCTGTAAAATTCGTATACCTCTCCATTAAAGCACCTTTTTAAGCGCTAAAATTTCCGGCCTCTCTGAGCGGTCAGCAATATTTCCGGTGCGTGCAAATTCTGCCCAGAGTGCTCTGAGTTTTTTCCCATTTTCCTGAATATCCTTCCATGGAATATCTTTTAACAATCCGGAAGATTTCCAGGCGGATTCGTTTCCGAAAATAAGGGGAAGGTCAATGCAGTGCGGTGCTCCTATAGAATTATTTTGCCATCCGGAATGAATTCTGAACAAGTAAATATTTCCTCCCGCCTTTGCATAGTTTTCTGCAAATATCCTGGCCGGTGTTCCATAAATAAATTCCGTTGTTTTTTTGACCGTCTTATTCATAATTCTCAGCCCTATTCCCTTTCCAAAATATTTATGCAAAGCTTCAGAAGTCTTGAGATAAAATGCTGTTTCATCATTATTCAGCCCGATCAACACATCATATTTGTGAGCATTTGTCTTCCATTGCTCTACGGCCTCTTCTTCTTTGCATACAGGAGAAAATCCATACTGAACTCCAAAAGGCATTGCTGCTTTCAAGCCGTATTTTATCGCAGAGGGCATCAATTTTCCGTATTCATCCATCATCTTCAATACATCAACCTCATCTTTCAGCGCTTCAGTTTTCCTCAGAAATTCTGCAGACATTTTCTGCCTTTTATGACGCAGTCCCAAAGGTGCGCTCTGAATGATCACCCGCTGAAACAAATCATCCACGCCTTCTGAAATCATCAGATGGGCAATAGCATCGCCTCCTGAAGACTGCCCCAAAAGCGTAATGTTCCCAGCATCCCCTCCAAAATCAGCAATATGGGTCTTTATCCATTGTAAGGCTTCAATCATATCGAACAGTCCGAGGTTCGCAGGTCTTTTTTCATCTCCTCCCAAAAACCCAAAAAGACCTAAACGATAAGAAACCGTAACGACAATAATATGCTGCTCTTTCACCCACTCAGCGGGATCGGAAGTAGGCAGATCGCCACATCCTATTTCATGGGAGCCGCCATGGATCCATACAACAACAGGAAGTTTCTCGTTTTCAGATCTGTTTTCCGGGCGTGTTACTGAAAGATATTGCGTAGATTCGTCAGGTTCAAAACGTTCAACAGGGGCAGCTCCAATCATCTTTTCTACAAGCGGGCTTAATGCCTGCGGACAAACCGGAGTCTTATCAGGAAAAATAATCTCTGAAGAAGCAGACTGTACCGGGACAGGTTTCTGATATCTTTCGGAACGGGCATAACGAATGCTTTTGGCCCTGATAACACCTTCTTCTCTCCAACCCCTGATTCTCCCGAAGCGGGTTTCAAAAATATAAGTTCCTTTCTGCTGTGATTTCATTTTAAAACTGAAAAATTTTCTATTTTAAAGTTAAGAAAATAAAAAATTTACCGGATATTATTTAACGGCAAAAGGGTTTAGAACTAATTCAGGATTTTATATTCGCTAGGGGAAATTCCTACTTTCGTTTTGAATAATCTTGTAAAATGCTGTGGATATTTAAAACCCAGATCATAGGAGATCTCACTGATCGATTTTTCCTGATCCAGGATCTGTTCTTTAGCTACGTCAATGAGTTTATTGTGGATAAGTTCCTGAGGTGAAATTCCCAGCTCTTTTTTGATCAGATCTCCAAAATAATTGGCTGATAAGTTCAGTTTTTCTGCAAAGTAATTTACCATGGGAAATCCTATATTTCTAGGGTTATCAGATTTTAAATATTCATCTACCAGCTCTTCAAACTTCCCGATCACTCCCAGATTGATGTGATCCCTTGTAATAAACTGACGGTCGTAGAAACGCATACAGTAATTTAAAAACAATTCAATATTGTTGACCACCAAAGATTTGCTGTGCTTATCAATCGGCTGCTCAAGTTCTAACCTGATATTTTTAAAACACTCCAGCACAATTTCTCTTTCTTTCTCGGAAAGGTGTAATGCTTCATGTACATCATAAGAAAAAAAAGTATAGTCTTTGATATGTTTTCCCAAATTGGTCCCTTTAATTAAGTCCGGGTGAAATAACAGGGCATAGCCTGCCGGCTGAATAGGGTTTCCATCATTCCTGACTCCGCTCACCTGTCCGGGAGCGATAAAAACCAGCGTTCCTTCCTGATAGTCATAGCTGTTTTTTCCGTAGTGCATATCACCACAGACCACATCCTTCAGAAAAACAGTATAAAATGTATAAGTTCTTCTATAACTGCATATAGGAGCAGATTTTGAAAAATCAACTACATTCACCAGCGGATGCAGGGTTTCATGGTTGACCATTTTATTGTAATCTGAAATACTATTTACTTTTTCAACATCCTGATTTTCCATTGAATATGTTTTAAATCTTATTCAAAATTACTACTTTCCCGAATAATGAAAAGAACCTCTGTAAAATTGGTAAGTAATTCGGTAATCTGTATAAGCAGGGTCTGGCTGAAAGTTTCGACTTTTGTACCGTTATGGAAACTTTTACTACAAACATTTTTCCGAAAGGAGAAAAGGCACCTTCTGAATATTTTTCCGGAGGAACAGCATGGGTATCTCTTTTAAAACCCAATGAAGATGAACTGAACTGCCAGATCGGAAATGTCACTTTTGAACCCGGATGCAGAAATAACTGGCATTCTCACGGAGGTGGACAAATCTTAATCGTTACTGCAGGAAAAGGTTTTTATCAGGAAAAAGGAAAACCGGCACAGGCATTACATCCGGGAGATATAGTTAATATTCTTCCTCACGTAATTCACTGGCATGGAGCCGCTCCTGACAGTGAATTCACTCATATTGCCATCAATACCAATACCCAAAACGGAGTTGTAGAATGGAGGGAACGGGTAACGGATGAGGAATATCACAATTTATAAACTGAACTCATTAACTTAAATTAAATAATCGAATGAACACATTTACAGTAAAAGCGTATGGAGCAGAGTCTACCACAGCAGACCTGAAAGAAATGAATATTGAAAGAAGAGAAATCACGCCTAAGGATGTAGAGATCGAAATTCTATACTGCGGAGTATGTCACTCTGATCTTCATACGGCCAGAAACGACTGGGGAGGAACCATCTACCCTGCAGTTCCGGGCCATGAAATTGTAGGAAGAATTACAAAAATAGGAAGCGAGGTTTCTAAATTTAAAGTGGGTGACCTCGCAGGAGTGGGATGTATTGTAGATTCTTGCGGTCATTGTGAAAGCTGCCAGCATGATCTGGAGCAATATTGCCTGAATGGATTTACCGGAACTTACAACGGTCATGACCAACATTTGGGAGGCCATACTTTCGGGGGATATTCACAGAAAGTGGTGGTAGATTCTCATCATGTTTTAAAAGTACCTGAAAACCTTGATCTGGCAGCAGTAGCCCCTTTATTGTGTGCCGGAATTACAACATGGTCTCCTCTAAGACACTGGAATGTAGGACCCAATTCTAAGGTAGCTGTAGTGGGGTTAGGCGGTCTTGGACATATGGCGATCAAACTGGCTAAAGGATTAGGAGCTGAAGTTACTTTATTCTCAAGAACACCGGGAAAAACCGAAGATGCGAAGCAGCTAGGGGCTGATCACGTGATTATCTCTACAGATGAAGAGCAAATGAAGTCTGTAAAAGGAAAATTTGACGTTATTATTGATACGGTACCTTATGTACACGATGTAAACCCTTATGTGGCAACTTTAAATATCAACGGAACCCATGTTCTTGTTGGATATCTGGGAGGGTTGGAACCTATTTTAAACACTGTTCCTATGATTATGGGAAGAAAATCAGTGGCC
Organism: Chryseobacterium sp.; assembly: GCF_022869225.1. NCBI lineage: Bacteria > Pseudomonadati > Bacteroidota > Flavobacteriia > Flavobacteriales > Weeksellaceae > Chryseobacterium > Chryseobacterium sp. The sequence goes on from NZ_JALIHL010000001.1 coordinate 1,510,631, forward strand.
GGATCTGTTATTGGTGGTATTGCGGAAACTCAGGAATTGCTTGATTTCTGCGGTGAGCACAATATTGTTTCAGAAATTGAACTGATCAGGATGCAGGAAATTAACGAGGCCTATGAAAGGATGCTGAAAAGTGATGTGAGATACCGTTTCGTCATCGATATGCAGTCTTTGTAATATATTGGGTTTCCGATCAGATATTGTTAGTATACAAAGGCTCTTCGAAATGAAGGGCCTTTTGCTGATCCTATTTTTAGGTTTCGGCTAAAGCCAATGGAATATTATATTCATCAAAACGGGTTAAGGCCCGTTCCTGCTGATGTTTCATTTTATTACAGGTTTCTTCCCACTGTACTTTGTGCATTACAGATTTTACGCTTCTCCCCGTTTATATTTTCCATCCATATCCTGAAATGCCCATTCTGCCATAGCGTCAATCACAGAGCCCAGCCCATTGCCAGCCTCACTTAATTTGTAGGTCACATGGGGCGGAATGACAGGTCTTGCTGTTCTGATGATCAGCCCGTCTGCTTCCAGTTGTTTGAGGTGCTGGATCAGCATCTTCTCCGTTACTGCGGGAATAGCTTTTTTCAATTCGCTGTATCTCTTCTCTCCTGTGGAAAGGTTAAACAGAATAATAGGTTTCCAGAAACCTCCGATCCTTTCCATCACATACATTACAGGACAATCCTGTACTGTTTTTTTATTTTCCTGAATGGTTGAATTTTCTTTGATGGCTGTCATAGCTACATACTTTAGGGTAAGTACTTGTATAAAAGTAAGTACAAATATAACTTTGTATTCAGAAATAAAAAAATATTTATTATGAAAATTACAATCACAGGATCACTAGGAAATGTAGCAAAACCTTTAACCCAACAATTGGTAGGGGAAGGGCATACCGTTACGGTCATCAGCAGCAATGAGTCGAGAAGACAGGATATTGAATCTCTGGGAGCCATACCTGCCATCGGATCTATCACAGACGTCAATTTCTTAACAGAAGCATTTACTGGCGCTGATGCTGTTTTTGTTATGACTCCGCCTGCCATCAGTGAAAACAACATTGTTGAAAACACAATCAATGCAGGAAAAAACTATGCTGAAGCGCTAAAAACAACCAAGGTAAAACGTGCCGTAATGCTTAGCAGTGTAGGAGCTGAATCCCCGGTAGAAAATGGGCCGATCAAAGGACTTCATCATATTGAAAAGCTATACCATGAGGTAGAAAATACTGCATTCACTTTCTTAAGAGCCGGATATTTTTACACTAATTTTTTTAACGATATCCCATTAATTCAAAATGCGGGAATCATTGGGGGCAACTATCCCGAAAACACAGAAATTCCGCTGGTACATCCTGCTGACATTGCCAAAGCTGCCGCTGAAGAGCTTGTTAAAAATGAAAACAGCAATACTATCCGATATATAGTAGGAGACAACCGAAAAGCATCGGATTTTGCCAAGGTTTTAGGAGCTTCAATAGCGAAACCCGAGCTACCTTGGGTTGAGTTTTCCGATGAAGATTCACTCAACGGAATGTTACAGGCAGGCCTTCCAAAGGATATGGCGGAATTGTATACTGAAATGGGAAGAGGAATGAGAACGGGTGTGGTACAAAAAGACTTTATTGAACATGGTGCTTCTGTTACCGGAAATATTAAGCTGGAAGATTTTGCCAAGGAATTTGCCAGGGGATTTTAAGATGATTGCTTTCCTGGAGATATCAGAATCCATGAGACTTTAAAGATTTAACAAAACAGTTTCGGCGCACCTTTGGTGCGCCGAAACTGTTTGTTACAAACTAATTAGCATTAATTTTTATCTTTCAGGATTCCCTTCAATACTTTCAGTTTTCCATCCACCGGCTGATCCATCTTTAATCCTAAAACTTCTGCCACCAAAGGATAAACATTCACGTTAGCAAACTCATTGATCACCTGGTTATTTTTGAATTCAGGTCCCCAAGCATAAAAGGTTGCTTTCATTTCAGGGACAACCCTAGGGTTGTAGCCATGTTTTCCTACGGATGTCTTTTTCCCTTTTTCGAGGAATATTTTAGGTGCTTTTGGAATCAGAAGAATCTGACCTATTCTGTTATATCGGTCATCTTTTGTCGCAAAATGCAGATATTTAGGGAGTTTTTTATCCAAATAAACCTCATAGTCATCCGTTTTATTGGTTTTTAATTCTTTATAAACCGGTTTTACCTCATCCGGATTTTTAACATAGACTCTCAAAAGTGTCTGTGAATTATAAAAATCAAATCTGTTTTTATCAAAAAGGACGGCCGGGATCTCCAAGGGTGCACCACCGTCTACTTTGATCATTCCGTGGTCGGAAACAAAAATAAAGTTCACATTTTTTAAGCCTAAGCTGTTTACTTTCTGAACCAAATCACCAACTGCCTGGTCAATCAGGTGGACAGCATTTTCAGTTTCTTTGGTGTCGGGTCCAAAATGATGTCCGCTTCCATCCACTTCCGGGAAGTATAATGAAATAAAGTGAGGTCTTTTATCTTCGGGTAATTTTAGCCAATTGACCACTTTTTCCACTTTTTCGGAGGGTGTAAATTTTTCATGGTAGGGATAATAATACGTAGGTCTCATTCCTCCGGCATCACTTGCGGATCCTACCCACATTAGAGAGGCAGATACCATTCCCTGTTTTTCTGCCAGCCCCCAAAGTGGAGTCCCTCCGTACCAGCTTCCGTCTTCTGCATTTTTCTTATTGCTCATGGCATAGGTTTCCTTTCTCTTGTAATCGTAGAAAAAATTGTCAATTAAGCCGTGATGCGAAGGATAAAGTCCGGTGATCAGGCTCCAGTGGTTGGGAAAGGTAATGCTGGGATAACTTGGAATCATAGCCTCAGCTTTTACCCCTTCATTGGAAAGTTTCAAAAGGTTTGCGGCATTATACTTTTTAGCATAGTCATAGCGGAAACCGTCTGTTGAGATCATGATCACATAAGGTTTCGACCGGGCTTCCGTACTGTTCTGCCGGCCTGGGATCACTACCTGGGCCGTGTCAACAGGTACCTGCTGTGCAAAAACCGTAAAGGAAATAAGCAGCAGTAAAAAATGTATTCCTCGCTTCATTATATAAAATTTTGGCAAAGTTACATTCTATCCTGTTTCCTGAAAAGCCTGGAAGATTAAAAGTATATTAAAACAGCTTTTTGATTATAATTTCACAGCTGTTCCGGAATCCGTTTCATTTCAAATTGTGATACCCAGTTTTTAAGACCTATCTTTTTCTCAAGGAATATACTGGCAGCTTCTGAGGCGTTATCTACGTTATTAAAAGATACAGGCTGGCCGTTGTTTCTTGCTCCGATGGCTCCCAAAAGCATAGTTCCGATTCCTTGTTGTCTGTAATTTTTATCAACGGCAATCTGGTATATCTTTCTTAAAGCAGGGTTATACACTGTATATCCTACAAGCTTTCCTTTTTCATAAGCACCCAACACTGTACAGTCTTTCTGCATTTGATCCAGTATAAATACAGATCCCTGCCATGAAGGCTCTATATCCCAGAAAGAACGGAATGTCTCCCATTGGAATTCTTCAAGCTCTTGTATAACGACATCAGGATTTCCTTGTGCAGGATTGATATTTCCATGGAAACAAAGCAGTTTTCTGACCACAGTAAATCCTAAGTTTTCATAGGCTCTGATTGCCGGTTCATTTCCTTCAATCACCTCAAGGATCAAAATATCAGTTTTTCTTTCTTTTCCTAAAACAAAGTCGTACATTTTTCTGACCAGTCCTTTTCCTCTGCTTTCGGGAATCACTCCCGTACCGGCATTGTAAAGCATCCTCTGCCCGTTCTCCTCTTTTTCCGCGATAAGAATAAACCCTACCAGCTGCCCGCCCTCAAAAGCTCCGGCAGAAAGGTTCAGATCGATTCTTTCAAAATTGATTTTTGAAACAAGCTGCTCTTTGGTCAGATGAAAAGGAACAATATAGTCGGAGAATGAAAGGTTAAATGTGAATAAAATATCCTCTATACTGCTATGGGCTAAGTTTTTAAATTCCATTGATGTTTTGATGATAAAATGAGATGGTTACCATTCCCTGTCAAGATCTTCTTTCCAGTCGTAAGGCATCAGCTCTTTTAAGGTGACAAATACTCCGTTTTTAACTTCTACTACCGCATTGAGATTTTCTTTCGACAGCTGGCTCATCAATTCTCTGCAGCGCCCGCATGGAGGCACCGCATTCCCATCATTTCCAACGGCCACTACTGCTTTGATATACCGTTCCCCGTTTTTCAGCATTTCAGCTACAGCGCTGTGTTCTGCACAAAATCCCATAGAACAGGCGGTATCAATACTGATCCCGGTATACACATTTCCGGCTGCCGTTTCAATAGCTGCCGCCACCCCTCCATATTCTATAAAATCATTCAGCGTTTTGGATGTTGCAAAACGGCTTGCTATTTCTTTTAAATCTTTCCTCATTAGACAAAATAGTAAGAATTCACCTTTTATTTTTTGTTCGCCAGATACCATTGAACAGCTTTACGCTCTTCTCTTTTTATAAACGGATCTTTTCCCTGATTATAGTCATTCCCGTCATGCCATTCCTCCCGGCTCAAATGTTCTTTTAATTGTTGATATTCATTTCTTACGTCAGGATGCATCCTCAGATAATCCCGGAAAGCGATATGACGGAGCCAGTGTTCTGAGGACGTAGGAATCACGTAAATATGAGCGATCCGAAGAGCATGATCATGAAGTTTCTCCGGAATAGAATCTCCAGCATAAATAATTTCCGGAAATCCTAAATTTTGAGGCTGATCGACAAGCTTACTAAAAAACCGGCGATATGGCATATCTTCGTTATACTTTTCGTAATACACATAATCCAGCCCTTTCAGTAAAGGGGGAACCTTATCCAGATCTTTTTCATGCGGTATACCCACCATAATATCTATAATCGGTTTTGCAGACAGCCCTTCCACTGATGTACTGCCGATATGCTCAATTTCCGGATTCAAAAAACCAATATGTTCTTCCCATTCATTTTTAATGGTTTCAAACTGTTTTTTCCACAAAGGATTATATTTTTCAAAACTGATTTTCATTGCATATCAGGTTATACACAAATATATAAAAATTCAGTCAATCCCCTGTAGTTAAGAACTTCCAGATGTATTACCCATAATAAAAAACAATACTGCCCCTGAAAATCAGAGGCAGGATCTAAAATATTGATATGTGTTTTTTAATGATTATTCTTTAATCAATTTTTCATAAGACTTACTTCCGTCATTCAATGTTATTTCAAAATAATAAATTCCAGATTTCAGATCTTCAACATCTATGGTTTCCCGGTCCGGTTTTACGGATTTCACTTTTCTTCCTGCCGCATCGTAAATATCAATGAACTTTATACGGTCAAAGTTTTTAATGCTGACCGTTGATTGGGCCGGATTAGGATAAAGACTTATTTTTTTGTTTTCTGCTGCAGCTTCATTGGTAGATAAAGTGCTGTTTGTCATGGTAAGGGTCGCATATCCTCTTCCTGCGTCATGGTACCCTAAAGATGTTCCTCCGCTTTTGCGTGAATAAAAGATATCGATCGTTCCGGCAGCATTGGGAACAGCAAAATCTCCCGCGCCTCCCGAAAGAGATCTGGTTGCCACAACGGTTCTTGTGCTTCCGCTTACGGTATTGGAGGTTTCAGTCCAGTCCTGAGAGGAATCAGCAGTAGGTGTATTGGGAACCCCACTGAATGAATAATCTCTGCTGGCAGAGGCATTGTAGATAAAACCGTCTGCTCCTGCTGCCATGCCTGTACTTCCGAAACCGATTCCCATCATAGAATTGCTGTCGCCTGTTATCGTGATGGTCACTCCTGCCGGGGTGGTATCCAATTTTACCGTCATGGATGTAACCGGCAGATTGACGGTCCCCGAGGTAAACTGAGCCCATGCAAAATTAGCAAGGACGAGGCTAAGTGTTAGTAAAACTTTTTTCATATCAGTTCTTTAAAAGATTAATGATTTCTTTATTCTCAGTTTTTAAAGCATATTCAAAAGGAGTCATTCCCATTGAATCTTTTTTTGTTTTATCCGCGTTGTATTTCAGCAGTAATTCTATCAGTTCCCTGTTTCCAAACCTGACGGCCCAGAATAGGGGTGTAAATCCTGCTGCATCGGCAATATTTGGATCTGCATTTTTCTTCAACAGATGCTCTACCAGATCTTTGTTGTACTTTACAGCCAATCCGGACAACGCTGTTCCTTCACGGCTTTTATAATTGACATCTTTCACATGATCGATCAGAAATTGGGCTACCTCCGTATTTCCTCTGTAACACGCCAATATAAGAGGAGAAAATCCATTTTCATTGGTTTGATTGATAATATCGGGGTTCTGCTTCATAAGCTCTTTGACTTCAGTAACTGTTCCGGTTCTCGCTGCATCAAATATTGACTTTGTCTTTTCCTGAGCAGCAGTTAATGAACTCAGAAATATTCCTACTAATAAAATCAGATTTCTCATTGTTTTATCAGTATATAGTTATACTCAACATTGACATTTTCAGCAATCTTCTTGGTAACCATCTTAGGGATTGTCACGTTATAATCTGCAGGCTTAACGACAAATCCTCCCTGCATATAGATTTTACCGTCTTTAGCATAAACAGTTGCTGCAGAGGTAACCGCTTTATCTACCCCATGGAAATTAAGGGTTCCCTGAACAGTATACTTTTGTGGACTTGCGGTCAGTTTTGTTTTATCAAAATTGGCAATTTTTCCTTTGAAAGTCGTCTTCGGATATTTTGCGGTTTCTGCATAGCTTTCATTGAAATGTTCTTCCATTAATTTTGTTTTAAAATGAAAGTTTTTCACTACAGAAACGGATGCCATATCTCCGGTATCAGCATTGATAACCGCAACATTATTATCATCCTGAGCATAAATATCATCAAATAACGGCACTGATGCTTCAAAGGTTACTTTACCGGTTTTAGCACTGTATTTCTGGGCAGAAGCATAGCTTACAAAAAACAGTGAAGTGCTAAGTACTATTAATTTTCTCATATCAAATCTTTTTAATTTTCTGTTAATCCATTAGCTTTCCACTTAATGAAGATATTAATCTGAGCTGCTGAGATAGAGCCTCCTTTAGGCATTTTTTCAGGATCACCGTTAGGCCTTTGAATCCGGTCAATGATTCCGTCTATATTAGCCTTCACCTGATCATATGTAGTCAAAGGCTTAAAACTTCCCGCAGAATGGCAACCTATACAGTTGTTATCCATAATCGGTTTTACATCTGCCGTATATTTTACAGGCAGCGTGATCGGCTTATTGTCTGAAATATCTTCATAGGTACGGCTGTCACAAGAGTGCAGTAAAGCTGCGGAGGATAGTATCAATAAGTATGTTAACTTTCTCATATTAAAAAACCCTGTAAAGATTAAACCCAAAGAAAATATGCCCTTTCCCCCATTGTCCTGAAGCGTTGGTAAGATATCCAATATCTGAATTGATCTGGGAATTGGTAAATAAAAGCTGGAACACATGTCCCCCGGTTTCAATGTCCACTCCTAAAGAAAGAGGGTTTCTATAAAAACTGTGATCATCAAAATTGACAAAATATTCTGCATTCACAGAAACTCTTTTTGAAATTTTATAACGTCCTCCCAACCCTGCCAAAAACTGGTTTTTATCTTCTATCGTGGGTTCGTAAAGATTTTTATGAACATAGGAAGGAGTCAGCTGTACTGAAAGCCGGTCACTAAACCGTCTCGAAATGAGTGCCTGAGTAAGATAAGAAAGTCTATCATTGAATGTAAGCAGAGGATAATTGTCTTTGCTAAGGTCTGTATTGACGGCCATTATATTATAGCCGACAATATCTACCGGAAAGTTATCGTTTTGTCTTAGCAGCCTGTATTTGACACTTCCTTCAAAGGTTTTCATATTGGTCTCTCTGGATAAACTCACAGAAACAGCATCTGTAATCCCATAGATGGCTCCCAATTTCGTAGAAGCATTATCCAGTCCGAAAAAATTTTTAAATCCTGTGCTTACATCTCCAAATCTGTGGGCTACAACAATATACCATTCTTTTTTGGCAGTAAGCTTTGTAGATTGCCCCGTAACAATCTGTAATGCTTTGAAAGCAGGTTGTGAACTTTCAGTATTGGTTTTGATCGTGTCAATATCTTTCAACAGATCTTCCTGTGCAAAAGCAAGACCTGATGAAAATACCGACAAAAATAAGAGAGCTTTTGTCATATACAATTTGAATTAAATTATGATATGACAAACTTATAGAGTTATGAATTCAAAAGTATGTGATAAAAGTCACCGAATAAATTGTTTTTATCAATCATAAAACAAAAACTTTCCAAACAATTAAGATTAGACAGGTCTAACATTTTCATTTACAACTACTTTTATTCCGGCCTTGGTCTGTGAAATTTCACCTTCATTTTCAATTTTTTTCAAAACACGGCTTACCACTTCTCTGGAAGTCCCGAGGCTACTTGCTATTTCACGGTGGGTTATTTTAATAGGATTGTTTCCTGTAGATGAAATCTGTTGTTTAATATAATTCAGCACCCTTTTATCCAGCCGGTGGAAAACAGCGTCATTTACCATATTCATTACTTCAGAAAACCGCCGGTCATATTCATGGTAAAACACTTTGTTAATCTCTGGAAATTTTATCAGCCATTCATGCATTACGGAAACAGGAATCAGAAGGGCTTCCGAGTCTTCTTCTGCAACGGCATATATCCTGCTGATATAATCCGTCAGAATAGATGAAAAGGTCATCAGACAGCTATCTTTCGGTTTGATATAATAATAAATAAGTTCTCTTCCGTCATTAAGTGTGAAAACTTTGATGGAACCTTTTATTAAGAAAGGTACGTACTTATTCTTTTGTCCTTCTCTTATAATTTCAGTTTTTGCCTTTATATCAATCATAACGGCATGCTGATTAATTTCATCTATAAAATCTGCGCCCAAAAAACCAAATTTCTGAAGAATAAATTGATTGTTTACCATATCCTTTTTCTTGTCAATATTTTAAAACAAATATATAAAAAGGCAGTTCTATTTGTTTAAAAAATAATATTATTTCATTATTAATAAAATAACATTATTTTAAAAGACATACCAATACACATTTACATGTAAAAAATCAATAATATTAGGAATATGCAATAAAAAAACTGTTCCATTTTTATGAAACAGTTTTTTTTATTTAAAAGACTTTTTAAAATCTTTTTACATTCATTTCATCTTTTCGTAAAATACAACCAAGTTCAACGAAAGAATATCATTAATCACCAAGATAATTTATTGATTTTCAATTAAAATTAATAGATAATTTGAATAAAAGCCACGAAAATGCCTGTATTTATACCACAAAAAAATGCTCTGGCATGGCCAGAGCATTATTCTATTTATTGTAATTAAAGAAATCTTACGCTTGAACGTTGTTACCTCCTAATACGAAAGGCTCAACTTCTTTGATTTCTCCGAACTGCTGCTCATAGTTAGCGATGTTCTGTTGAAGAGCATTTAAAACTCTCTTAGCGTGAAGTGGAGCAAGAATAACTCTTGATCTTACTTTAGCTTGCTGTACCCCCGGCATTAATTGGATGAAATCTACTACGAATTCAGATGGAGAGTGGTTTACTAATGCTAAGTTAGCATAGATACCAGCAGCTACCATTTCGTTTAATTCGATGTTGATGTTTCCGTCTTGTGGATTTTGATTGTTGTCCATTGTTATAAATTATGTTTTTAAAATTCGAAATTTGAGATTGTGAAAATATAAAAATAATTTCAAACCTCAAATTTCAAATCATTAATTTTAGTTAAGGTCCTCGAATTCTTTCTTAGAACCTACAATTACATTCTGATACTCTTTAAGACCTGTACCTGCAGGAATTCTGTGACCTACAATTACATTTTCTTTAAGACCATTCAGATCATCAACCTTACCTGCAACTGCTGCCTCGTTTAGAACTTTAGTTGTTTCCTGGAACGATGCTGCAGACATGAATGACTTCGTTTGAAGGGCTGCTCTAGTAATACCTTGTAATACCGGAGTTGCCGTAGCAGGAAGTGCTTCTCTTACTTCAACTAACTTTAAGTCTTCACGCTTCAGTTTAGAGTTTTCATCTCTTAATTCTCTTGCAGTAATCATCTGACCTGGTTGGAATTCTTTAGAATCACCAGCATCCATTACTACTTTAAGACCGAATACTCTATTGTTTTCTTCCAGGAAGTCATACTTATGTTCAAGGGCTCCTTCAAGGAATTGAGTATCACCTCCATCTACGATAGATACTTTGGTCATCATCTGTCTTACGATGATTTCGAAGTGCTTGTCGTCGATTTTTACCCCCTGAAGACGGTAAACTTCCTGAATTTCGTTTACTAAGTATTCCTGAACCGCCGTTGGGCCTTTGATTCTTAAGATATCTTCCGGTGTGATAGAACCGTCAGAAAGCGGAGAACCAGCTCTTACGAAGTCATTCTCCTGAACCAGGATCTGGTTAGAAAGTTTTACCAGGTAAATTTTTCTTTCACCAGTTTTAGCTTCTACGATCAATTCTCGGTTACCTCTCTTAATTTTTCCGTAAGAAACTACCCCGTCGATTTCAGTAACAACCGCTGGGTTGGAAGGGTTTCTTGCTTCAAATAATTCGGTAACTCTCGGAAGACCTCCGGTGATATCCCCTGCTTTCGCAGATTTTCTTGGGATCTTGATTAGGACTTTACCAGCCTTAATTTTCTCCCCATCGTTTACCATTAAGTGGGCTCCTACCGGTAAGTTGTATGCTTTTTGCTCAACACCTTTAGAGTCTACCACCTTCAAGGTAGGTACGGCTTTCTTATTTCTAGATTCAGAGATTACTTTCTCTTCGAATCCTGTTTGTTCGTCAATTTCCAGCTGGAATGAAATACCCTGGATAATATCTTCATATTCTACCTTACCGGCAGTTTCAGCAATGATAACCGCGTTATACGGATCCCACTTACAGATAATATCCCCTTTCTTCACTTTATCACCTGGTTTTACAGCTAATATCGATCCGTAAGGTACGTTGGCAATCATTAATGGAGTTCTAGACTCATTATCGGCAACCAACCTGAATTCAGTAGAACGAGAAACTACTACCTCAGCAGTATTACCGCTTTCATCTTCAGAAGTAATCGTTCTTACTTCATCCATTTCAACGATACCATCTCTTCTGGCAACGATTGATGGGTTTTCGGATACGTTTCCTGCAGTACCCCCTTGGTGGAAAGTTCTCAACGTAAGCTGAGTACCTGGTTCCCCAATTGACTGTGCTGCAATTACACCTACCGCTTCACCCATATGAATTACTTTACCAGTAGCTAAGTTTCTACCGTAACACTTCGCACAGATTCCTTTCTTCGCTTCACAAGTTAATGGAGAACGTACTTCAACAGCTTCTAATCCTGCTTCTTCAATTCTCTTCGCCAGTTCTTCGATGATCACTTGGTCAGCGCCAGCAATTAACTCATCTGATTCAGGATCATAAATATTATGAAGGGATACTCTACCTAAGATTCTTTCAGAGATTCTTTCAACGATCTCGTCATTTTTCTTAAGCGCAGTAACTTCTGTACCTCTTAAAGTTCCACAGTCATCTTCAGTAACGATAACGTCCTGTGCAACGTCTACCAATCTTCTCGTTAAGTAACCAGCATCGGCAGTCTTAAGAGCGGTATCCGCAAGACCTTTACGGGCACCGTGGGTAGAGATAAAGTACTCTAGGATCGAAAGACCTTCCTTAAAGTTGGCAAGGATCGGGTTTTCGATGATCTCCGCTCCGGTAGAACCGGCTTTTTGCGGTTTTGCCATCAAACCTCTCATCCCTGATAACTGACGGATCTGTTCCTTAGAACCCCTCGCCCCAGAGTCAAGCATCATATATACAGAGTTGAATCCACCTTGATCGGTTTTCATTCTGCTCATGATCATTTCAGTTAATCCTGCGTTGGTGTTTGTCCAAACGTCGATTACCTGGTTATAACGTTCTGTATCTGTGATAAGACCCATGTTATAGTTGGCTCTAATCTCATCTACAGTTTCGATTGATTGTGCAATCATCTGTTTTTTCTCAACTGGAACTACAATATCTCCAAGTGAGAAAGAAAGACCTCCTTTGAATGCGTTTGAATATCCTAAGTCTTTCATGGCATCAAGGAACTTCACCGTTGTAGGGAAATCGGTATCAGCAAGGATCTTACCAATAACATTTCTCAATGATTTCTTAGTAAGAAGTTCATTGATATATCCTACCTGCTTAGGTACAATCTGGTTGAATAAGATTCTACCTACAGAAGTTTCGATCAGTCTTGTTACGATTTCTCCGTCTTCTTTAATAGGTAATCTACATCTTACCTTAGCATTTAGAGAAACTCTACCTTCCGCATAAGCGATTTCCGCCTCTTCAGGAGAATAGAATGCGAGACCTTCTCCTTTTACTTTCATATCTTCTGTAGAACTTAATTCTTTAGTCATGAAATAAAGACCAAGAACCATGTCCTGAGAAGGTACCGTAATTGGAGAACCGTTTGCAGGGTTCAAGATGTTCTGAGAACCTAACATCAATAACTGAGCTTCAAGGATCGCTTCCGGTCCTAACGGTAAGTGTACCGCCATCTGGTCACCATCGAAATCCGCGTTGAAGGCCGTAGTTACTAATGGGTGCAGCTGGATTGCCTTACCTTCGATCATCTTAGGCTGGAAAGCCTGAATACCCAATCTGTGAAGCGTAGGTGCCCTGTTCAATAGTACCGGGTGACCTTTCATCACGTTTTCCAGGATATCATAAACTACTGGTTCTTTTCTATCAATAATTCTCTTCGCAGATTTTACTGTTTTTACAATACCTCTTTCAATCAGTTTTCTAATGATGAACGGTTTGTAAAGTTCAGCTGCCATATCTTTAGGAATACCACATTCGTGAAGCTGTAAGTTTGGACCTACAACAATTACCGAACGCGCAGAGTAGTCAACCCTTTTTCCTAGTAGGTTCTGACGGAAACGACCTTGTTTTCCTTTCAATGAATCAGAAAGTGATTTCAATGGTCTGTTTGATTCAGATTTTACGGCAGAAGATTTTCTTGTATTATCGAACAATGAATCTACTGATTCCTGAAGCATACGCTTCTCGTTTCTCAGGATTACTTCAGGAGCTTTGATCTCCAATAATCTCTTCAAACGGTTATTTCTGATAATAACTCTTCTATAAAGGTCATTTAAGTCAGAAGTGGCAAAACGTCCTCCATCCAACGGAACCAATGGTCTTAATTCTGGCGGGATCACCGGAAGTACACGCATGATCATCCACTCAGGCTTGTTGATCATTCTTGTATTGGCACCTCTTAATGCTTCTACAACGTTCAATCTTTTTAAAGCCTCCGTTCTTCTCTGCTTAGAGCCTTCGTTGTGAGCTTTGTGTCTCAAATCGAAAGATAATGCATCAAGATCGATTCTCTTTAACAGATCCTCAACTGCTTCAGCCCCCATTCTGGCGATGAATTTGTTTGGATCAGAATCATCAAGATACTGGTTTTCAACAGGAAGAGTTTCCATGATATCAAGGTATTCTTCTTCTGTCAAGAATTCCATATTCTCAAAATCAGAACCGTCTAATTTTTTTGCAATACCCTGCTGGATCACTACATATCTTTCGTAGTAGATGATCATATCCAGCTTTTTAGAAGGGATTCCTAAAAGGTAACCGATCTTGTTTGGCAATGAACGGAAATACCAGATGTGTGCAATTGGAACTACAAGATTAATGTGCCCGATTCTCTCTCTTCTTACTTTTTTCTCAGTAACTTCTACTCCACAACGGTCACAAACGATCCCTTTGTAACGAATTCTCTTGTATTTACCACAAGCACATTCGTAATCCTTTACAGGACCAAAGATTTTCTCACAGAATAGCCCGTCTCTTTCAGGCTTGTGAGTTCTGTAGTTAATAGTTTCCGGCTTTAAAACCTCCCCTCTTGAATCCTGTAAAATAGACTCCGGAGAAGCTAAACCGATGGTTATTTTATTAAATCTACTTGATTTATTTTTATTTGACATAATTTTTTAGATTTTAGATTTCAGATTTCAGATTTCAGACGAAATCTTCATTCCAAATTCAACTGGTTTTAAATTTTTAGAGTCGCATAATCTGACATCTAGTGTCTGATACCTGATATCTTACTCTTCCAATCTTACGTCTAATCCAAGACCTTGCAACTCGTGAAGTAATACGTTGAATGATTCCGGGATACCTGGTTCAGGCATAGATTCACCTTTTGCAATTGCTTCATAAGTTTTTGCTCTACCAATCACGTCATCCGACTTCACAGTCAGGATCTCTCTAAGGATATTGGATGCTCCGAATGCTTCAAGAGCCCAAACCTCCATCTCTCCGAATCTCTGACCTCCGAACTGAGCTTTACCTCCTAACGGCTGCTGAGTAATCAATGAGTAAGGACCAATAGAACGTGCGTGCATCTTATCATCCACCATGTGTCCCAGTTTCAGCATGTAAATTACCCCCACTGTAGCCGGCTGAGTAAATCTCTCTCCGGTACCACCATCATAAAGGTGAGTGTTACCGAATCTTGGAAGACCAGCTTTATCTGTATATTCAGTGATCTGATCAAGACTTGCTCCGTCGAAGATTGGTGTAGCAAACTTCATTCCCAGCTTCTGACCAGCCCATCCAAGAACTGTTTCATAAATCTGGCCGATGTTCATACGGGAAGGTACCCCTAGTGGATTCAATACGATATCTACCGGTGTTCCGTCTTCAAGGAATGGCATATCTTCTTCACGAACGATTCTTGAAACGATACCTTTGTTACCGTGACGTCCTGCCATTTTATCCCCTACATTCAGTTTACGTTTCTTAGCGATGTATACTTTAGCCAACTTCATAATACCTGCCGGTAGCTCATCCCCGATAGAGATAGCAAATTTCTCACGGTTTTTAACCCCTTGGATATCGTTGAATTTGATTTTGTAATTGTGAATCAATTGTTTGATCAATTCATTTTTATCAGCGTCTACTGTCCAGTCTGAACCGCTAACGTTTACATAATCTTCTACTGAAGTCAGTAATTTATGAGTAAACTTCACTCCTTTACCGATGATTTCTTCATCAAGGTCATTTTGCACCCCTTGCGAAGTTTTACCGCTTACCAGTGTATTTAATTTTTCAATTAAAGTATTTCTCAGCGTATCAAACTTAGCCTTGTAAGTATTTTCAATCTCTTCAAGTTTAAGTTTTTCTTCGGTTCTTTTCTTTTTGTCTTTAATATTTCTGGAGAACAATTTCTTGTTGATCACCACCCCTCTTAATGAAGAGTCAGCTTTCAATGAAGCATCCTTCACATCACCGGCTTTATCACCGAAGATTGCTCTAAGAAGTTTTTCTTCAGGAGTCGGGTCAGATTCACCTTTTGGAGTAATTTTACCAATCATGATATCTCCAGGCTTCACTTCAGCACCGATTCTGATCATACCGTTCTCGTCAAGATCTTTGGTAGCTTCTTCAGAAACGTTTGGAATATCCGCAGTAAGCTCTTCCATACCTAATTTGGTATCACGAACTTCAAGGGAATATTCATCTACGTGGATTGAAGTAAACCAGTCTTCACGTACAACTTTCTCGTTGATTACGATCGCATCCTCGAAGTTGTACCCTTTCCAAGGCATGAACGCTACCACCAAGTTTCTACCAAGGGCTAATTCTCCTTTTTCAGTAGCATACCCATCGCAAAGTACCTGTCCTTTTTCCACCACATCACCTACTCTTACGTTTGGTCTAAGTGTAATCGTTGTACTCTGGTTAGTTTTTCTAAACTTAGTAAGGTTGTATGTTTTAGTAGCAGACTCGAATTGTACTAAATCTTCGTCTTCACTTCTTTCATATTTAATAACGATTCTGTCAGCATCTACGTACTCTACAGTACCGGTACCTTCAGCGTTAATCAGGATTCTTGAATCTCTTGCAACTTGCTGCTCAAGCCCTGTACCTACGATTGGAGCTTGTGGCTTCAATAGAGGAACGGCCTGACGCATCATGTTAGATCCCATCAATGCACGGTTCGCATCATCATGCTCCAGGAATGGGATCAAAGAAGCGGAAATACCGGAGATCTGGTTTGGAGCTACGTCGATAAGGTCAACCTGGTTAGGCTCTACTACCGGATAGTCACCATCCAGTCTTGCGATAATTCTGTCTGTTTCAAAATCTCCATTATCACTCAATTCAACGTTTGCCTGAGCAATTACCTTCGCTTCTTCATCTTCTGCATTTAAGTAAATAGGATCAGCACTAAGATCGATCTTACCATTTTCAACCTTTCTATATGGAGTTTCAATGAAACCTAGGTTGTTGATTTTAGCATAAATACCTAAAGATGAAATCAAACCGATGTTTGGTCCTTCCGGAGTTTCAATCGGACAGATTCTTCCGTAGTGCGTATGGTGAACGTCTCGAACCTCGAAACCTGCTCTTTCTCTTGATAAACCACCAGGCCCTAGTGCAGATAATCTTCTCTTGTGAGTGATCTCTGATAACGGGTTGGTTTGGTCCATGAACTGAGAAAGCTGGTTCGTTCCGAAGAATGAATTGATCACAGACGTCAATGTCTTAGCGTTTACAAGATCAAGCGGAGTAAAGATTTCGTTATCTCTAACATTCATTCTTTCCTTGATCGTTCTTGCAATTCTTGAAAGACCTACACCGAACTGTCCTGCCAGCTGCTCACCAACAGTTTTAATTCTTCTGTTGGATAAGTGGTCGATATCATCAACCTCTGCTTTAGAGTTGACCAATTCGATAAGGTGTCTTACGATCGCAATGATATCTTCTTTTGTAAGAACCTCAGTTGTTGTAGGGATGTTAAGACCTAATTTCTTATTCAATCTGTAACGTCCTACTTCACCAAGAGAATATCTCTGCTCAGAGAAGAATAATTTTTCAATGATTCCTCTTGCAGTCTCCTCATCTGGCGGATCTGCATTTCTTAGCTGGCGGTAAATATACTCTACAGCCTCTTTCTCAGAGTTGGTAGGGTCTTTTTGTAATGTATTCTGAATGATAGAGAACTCGTTGCTGTTTTCTTTGTGGATCAGGATTGATTTCACTCCAGCATCAAGGATAAGATCCAGGTGTTCTTTTTCAAGAATTGTTTCTCTATCCAGGATGATCTCGTTTCTTTCGATAGAAACTACTTCACCTGTATCTTCGTCTACGAAGTCTTCGAACCAAGTGTTCAATACTCTCGCAGCCAATGTTCTCCCTTCCACTTTTTTAAGGGCAGCTTTAGAAACTTTCACTTCTTCAGCAAGGTCAAAGATCTGAAGGATATCCTTATCAGATTCATACCCGATTGCTCTTAATAAAGTTGTTAATGGTAACTTTTTCTTACGGTCGATATACGCGTACATTACGCTGTTGATATCGGTTGTAAATTCCATCCAAGATCCTTTGAAAGGAATAATTCTTGAATAGTATAGTTTGGTCCCGTTCGCGTGGTAAGTCTGTCCGAAGAATACACCAGGTGAACGGTGAAGCTGCGTAACGATAACTCTTTCAGCACCGTTGATGATGAAAGATCCACTTGGAGTCATATAAGGAACCGGACCTAAATATACATCCTGTACCACTGTTTGGAAATCTTCATGTTCCGGGTCTGTACAGTACAATTTAAGTCTTGCTTTTAGAGGAACTGAATACGTCAGACCTCTTTCCACACACTCATCGATTGAATAACGTGGAGAATCTACCAGGTAGTCCAGGAATTCCAATACGAATTGATTTCTAGAATCCGTAATCGGGAAATTCTCCTGGAAAGTCTTGTAAAGAGCTTCTGTCTTTCTGGCTTCAGGAAGTGTATCAAGCTGGAAAAATTCTTTAAAAGACTCGATTTGGATATCCAAAAAGTCTGGAGTAATGATTTTTCCTTTCGCTGATGAGAAATTAATTCTCGGATTTCCTTGAGTTGTTGATTTTGTTTTACTCATAAAACTTTTAAGAAAGGGTTAAAAAATATTTTGATTTATTAAAAAATATCAGGAAAAGACGAAAGATTATAGAGAAAAGATAAAAAGACTTCAAATGTTTGGCGCTATTAGAAATAGTCTTTATTCCCTTTTCTTTACTTCTTACAATCTGATTCCTAACTGCAACACTGGTATATCTTTTCACAGCGTAATGCAAAATATTTTTATTACTTTTGAGGCAGCATTACTGCAATATTTATCAATACAAAATCCCCTTCATGCTTACACAATGAAAGAGTTGATTTTCAGTATTTTATAAATTTACAAACAATTTTTCGCGCCAAAAGAGGGGCAAAGATACAAAAAGTTATCCACAATTACAAATAAATCATCTCATTTTGAGGGCATTAAAAATAAAATGGACTGCCCGAAAACGAGCAGTCCATTTAACACTAAATAATCTGATTATTTATTTCACAATAACCTTATAAGATTTTACCGTTGATTTGGTTTCAATTTTAATTACATACAATCCTGCCGGAAGTGAAGAGGTATTGATTTCCGCACCTCTTGTGAACTTTTCGGATTTTACCAATTGTCCCTGAGCTGAGAAGATCGTATAAGTTCCTTCCTCTGAAGATCTTATATTAAGGTTTTCTCCCGCTTTAACAGGGTTAGGATATACTTTAATATCGTTTGCAACATTAGCAATTTCTGAAGCTCCTGTAATTTTTGCAGCAATCATTGACCCATTCTTAGCAAATGCTGCATATGGTGAAAGTGGAGAGTTTGGAGCACCTCTTTTTACAAGATCAGTATCTACAACAGCCTGAATACCATCTTTATCTTTATCATCAATCCTGGAGATAAATCCAGTTCCTAAATCATCTAAATTAGCTTTTCCAATAGCATATAAGTCAAAATCAGAACCATTGGAATCGAGATCAATAAAATCAGGTCTTTCATCTCCATCTGTATTTTTAAGAGGATATTTCAGGGTTCCTGAATCAGGATAAGTTTCAAGTATGTCAGCCAGGCCATTTTTACCTACTTCAATACCACTATCAATAATGCCATTACGATCCGTATCAATCTGATTGATTACTGACGTCGGAATGCCAGATTCAAATAGATCCAGAATACCATCATTGTCAGAGTCTAGATCCAGATAACTGGACACTCCATCTCCTAATACTTCTACAGGACCTAACACGCCTTCCGTATCATCATCTTCAAATTTGTTATTTGTATTAAGATCTTCCATAGAATCAGGAATACCATCATTATCGGAATCAAAATCACAAGCATCCATAATACCATCACCATCTGTATCCAATGTCGGCGATTTATCATTTACTGAAGTACATCCTTCCGCACAATCCGGGATACCGTTTCCGTTATTATCTATATTATCATTACCGTTAGGGCATTTGTCATTACAATTCGGAACTCCGTCCCCGTCATCATCTAACTGGACAAACGCATTATAAATCATATAGGACTGAAGCAGCCCTGCACCTAGCGGATTACTTACTTCAATTTTCATTCTGTCAAAAGGTTTGGTAGACTTAAACCCTAAATAAAATCTGTTTGAAGCAGTCACAAAGAAATCACCGCTTAAAAGCTGTCCTCCTGTTTTCCTTTCGGTTTCTGTTGAACCGTTATAGAAAATAACACTGATCGATTTTAAAATATCTATTGAAATGACACTTGCCGTTTTCGCTAATGTAAACCCTCCAAAGGTATTAGCAGGATATAGCCCTGTATTACTTTTTACCGTCAATCTTGCACCGGTAAAAAATGATATCAAAGGCATCGTGATTGTCGCATAGTTACTTTGATTCGTATCTGTAACATTATATGGATTTGATAAAGATGCTTTAAGGAAAAAAAGCCCCCCAAAAGCTCCTGTCCAGGAACTTCCCGTGACAATATCCCCTAATCTTGAGGATCCGGAGGTCTGAATATATTCATTACAGTCACAGCTCTGAGGTTCTTCGAAAGCATAATATACTTTTAAACTTCCTAAATTAAATCCAAGCGTTTGAGTTACCTTTAATCTGATTTCATTAAATGGTTTCGTAGTTGTTAACGTTACTTTCTGTTTTCCTGATCCATAGCTAAGCACTTTAATATTAATAAGTCCTCCTCCATCGCTTAAGTTTTTAGTGTCCTGCAACTGGCCGAATAGATAGGTTTCAATAGTAATATTCTTTAAAAACTCGGCACTCAGCAGTTTGCCCTGATCATCCGGTTCAATGACAAATCCTGCTCTGTTACCCGCCGGATACGTCTGATTTTTATCTAATACCCCAACGGAATAAGATCCTAACAAACCGACAGGCAATACAATAGAACCATAGGAGCTCTTATCTCCGTCACCAATTTTTTCCCTGTCTATAACATAAGAAAGCGGTGCAAGGAAACTGCTGCTTCCTGATACGTTACCATCCACGCCGCTTCCTGCAATAATATCATCACAGATCCCGTTATTGTCAACCGGTATCTTAGCTGGATCAAATGCAAATGCATAATATACATTCATGGCACTGAATGCAGACAATGCATTGGTCTGGTATAATCTTACCTCATTAAATTCTTTTGTCGTTTTAAAATGAAGGAAAATTCTGTTTTTAGAACCCCCGAATGCAGGTACGGATAATAATGTACTGCTGGTACTGGTTTCCTGAAGAACACCATTTTTATAGGTACTAATTCTCAGTGAACTCAACAGATCGATTGTAATAAAACTTGTTCCCAAGTCTACATTAAATCCGGTAATATACCCTGCCGGATAAGAAGTATTTGTATTTTTTACAGAAATACCGTTTCCACTTAAAAGAGAAGTAAAGTTCCCCATACTCACACTATTGTCAAGATTTGCATCTATCACCGGAGTCATACTTCCGTTATAACATCCTAAGCAAATCCCTGAATTATTTACAGGTTTTGCCTCTACTCCCATCCCACGGATAGGTTCATAACCCTTCTGTGCAAAAGCAGATGCAGACATAACCAGCATCAGAAGCACAGCTGTAAGTTTCTCGAATAATTTTTTTATCATTTTTTTTATTTTTTTGTAAGATTGTGTTTATTTTTAGTATAAAGCTTTCCAGACCCCGTTACCATTACAGCCTTCATGTACTTTAAGCGTTGAATTGTATCTAATGGCTCCTTCTTCATTTGCTGTACAATCATTAGTTCCTGCTCCGGAAGGCGCAATGCCGTTCAATTGTATAGCCGCACCTGTTAAACGACTAGCAGTTGGGATCATATTAATCCCCACAATTGCACCTGCTGTATTGCTCTGGTTTAAAAAAGCATGAGTTGTATTGGCGTATACTGACTGGTCACCAGTAGCTTTTCCTCCAATTCCAATAGCCACACCACGGGTTGCAGTTACCTCATTGTTACTACCGAATGCAAATCCATTCAATGTAACCTTATTGGTTGCTCCAAAAGCAAATCCTCCAGTTAAAGCATCGTTTCCATACCCTACCCCTACAGCTATTGATGCTCCAGTTTTATTATTAGCTCCAAAAGCAAAATTATTGGTCAACAAGGTTGAATTTCCAACACCAAAAGCCTTACCTCCACCTGCTACATTATTAGCAGATCCTATGGCGACTGCCGGAAAATTAGCCGATGAAGCATTTGCAGTATTACCAGTTCCTAGCGCAATATTATTTGAAGTATTATTAATAATATTTGAATTTCCCCATGAAAGAGTAGAAGTGCCTTCACCTCCTCCTGCAAGTGCTCCTGAAGTATCAAGAACAGCATGTACCTTATCAGCACTTATCATTACCAGATCAGCAGCCCCTATAGGCCCCAGGTAATTATCAGAGACCGGTGCAGCCCCTAAAGTTTCCGGTCTGGTTAAGATCTCACCAACTGCATTTCCTGTGACATGCCAGTCGTTACCTGTCTGCTTTTGCCATTGGTTTCCATCAAAATAGTAATAACCAGGAGCCGTAACACTTACAGTCTGACCCGTTGGTGCGATGTCTGCTAACGTAACATATACCAAAGCACCTGTTTGAGCTGCCGTATATGTTTTTTTGTTCAGTTCGGTTTCAGTAAGTCTTGGAGCAATGATGCCGTCCAGCTTGTTTACAATTGCAGGAAAACCTACTACGTCTAAGGTTCCATCTGGCGAGCTGGTATTAATCCCGACCTGTGCATCTATGAGACACCCTGAAAATAAAAGTGAGAGAGTAAATAATTTGTTTTTCATTTGAAATGATATTTTGTTGTTTTTTTGAAGATTTCGAATATATTCATTAGCTTTTTATTTTGAAGTATCACAAAAACTATGGTATACCGCTAAAGAATATTGGAAAATTGAGAAGATTAATCGTTGGTTAATTGGTCAAAGATTTTAATACACTTAAATCCACCGACCAGTTTGAAAGTCTTTGTAAAAAATCGTGAATTTTTCAGACAGATCTAAAATATAGGGATTATCAATCGAATCCGAATGTATATTATGTAAGATGTTTTCTATTTGTAGATCTTTCCGGGACAGCATAGGTAAATAGCCATTTCCAGCAATTGAAGAATGGTTATATAGAATTTTGCCAGATGAATTGAAAGGTTTAATTCCATAATCAATTCTTTCATAACCGTCAAACGTGTTTTTTACAATTGCCAGGGTTGCTGTACCCTCAGCCCCACTGCAAACAGAATGATCCACGAGATTCTGTGGATTGTTGTTCCTTATATTCAGGCGTGCTCTCTTTTCAGGCCCGCTTAAAGCTGCTATAAACCTAACGTTTATATTTCCTACAGCCGGCATCACTACCAGGAAAGCAGTGCTTACTGTATAGCCATAGGAAAAAAAATAATTTTTATCCAATTTATTTGTGTGTTTTTCAATGCAAATATAACACCTTTTCAATAAAAACAACATTTTAATGATAAAAATTTACTAAAAACAAATAATAAGCAATTATCAGTTAAAAAACAACAGTATAAATTACAAAATAATCAATCATAATTAGATATTGAAAAATATCAAACACTAATAATCAAATACTTTTAAAAATTAAATACATGATTTACAGGAGGCTATAGCAAAAAAAGCCCGGGCAAATTGCCCGGGCTTCTATTTTTATCATAAAATTGATTATTTCAATTCTACTTCAGCACCAGCTTCTTCTAATTGCTTCTTAAGAGCTTCAGCTTCGTCTTTAGAGATACCAGTTTTGATTGGAGCAGGAGCACCATCTACGATATCTTTAGCTTCTTTAAGACCAGCACCAGTTAAATCTTTTACTAATTTAACGATAGCTAATTTAGAAGCACCTGCAGACTTAAGAATTACGTCGAATTCAGTTTTTTCTTCAGCAGCTTCAGCAGCTCCACCTGCAACTACTACAGCAGCAGCAGCTGGCTCAATTCCGTGCTCATCCTTAAGGATAATAGCTAATTCGTTTACGTCTTTTACTGTTAGGTTTACTAGCTTTTCAGCTAAATTTTTTAAATCTGACATTGTTGTAATGTTTTTGTTGATTATTTATTTAATTTTTTGAGTATAATTATTCAGCACTTGTTTCTTCAGTGCTTTCTGCAGCAGCTTCAGGAGCTTCAGCAGGTGTTTCTTCTACAGCAGGAGCAGCTTCTTCAGCTTTAGCTTCTACCGTTTCAGATTTGTTTTGAAGAGCAGAAACAACTCTTTGGATTGGAGACTGAAGTAATCCGATGATTTCACCGATCATTTCTTCTCTAGACTTGATGTTAGCCAACGCGTCTAGGTTATTGTCACCAACATAGAAAGTTTCCTGAAGGTAAGCAGACTTTAAAGCCGGCTTCTCTTCTTTCTTTCTGAACCCTTGGATTAATTTCGCAGGAGCATTTGCTGTTTCAGCAATCATTAATGCTGAGTTTCCTTTGAAGGAAGGGAACATCTCAGAGTAATCTACTCCTTCGATCTGTTCCATTGCTTTTTGTAAAAGTGTATTTTTTACCACTTTTACTTTGATATTTTGTTTGAAAGCCTGTCTTCTGAAGTCAGAAGATTTAGCAGCATTCAATCCTTCTAGATCTGCTACGTATACTACTTTTGCATCCTGAAGCAAATCTTTGATCTCTTGTATTGCTACAACTTTTTGGTCTTTTGTCATTGTTTAAGGATTTAGTATTAGTTAACAGATTTAGTATCGATTGCAATACCTGGACTCATGGTAGAAGACAAGTAGATGCTTTTCACATAAGTTCCCTTAGCAGCAGTCGGCTTCATTTTGACCAATGTCTGGATTAATTCCTGAGCATTTTCTTTAATCTTAGCAGCATCGAAAGATACTTTACCGATACCAGCATGGATGATACCATACTTATCTACTTTGAAGTCAATTTTACCTGCTTTTACTTCAGTTACTGCTTTACCAATTTCCATGGTTACAGTTCCTGATTTAGGGTTTGGCATTAAACCTCTTGGACCTAATACTCTACCTAATGGACCTAATTTACCCATAACAGCCGGCATAGTAACGATAACGTCAACATCAGTCCAACCGTCTTTGATTTTTTGTAAATATTCGTCAAGACCTACATAGTCAGCTCCAGCTTCTTTAGCTTCAGCTTCTTTATCTGGTGTTACAAGAGCTAATACTTTAACATCTTTACCAGTTCCGTGAGGAAGAGATACTACACCTCTTACCATTTGGTTTGCTTTTCTTGGATCTACACCCAATCTTACAGCGATATCTACAGAAGCATCAAACTTTGTTGTGTTCACTTCTTTTACAAGAGCTGAACCTTCTTCAAGGTTATAGATTCTTCCTTTTTCTACTTTGCTTAAAGCTTCCTTTTGCTTTTTTGTTAATTTTGCCATTTCTCTAAGTTTTAAGCGTTAGTTGGTTTAGTTCCTGTTACTCTCAATCCCATAGATCTAGCAGTACCTGCAACCATAGAAAGAGCAGAATCCATTGTAAAGCAGTTAAGGTCTGCCATTTTGTCTTCAGCGATTTTCTTTACCTGATCCCAAGATACAGAACCTACTTTGTTTCTGTTTGGTTCTCCGGAACCTCCTTTGATTTTAGCGGCATCCATCAACTGGATCGCTGCAGGTGGAGTTTTAATAACGAATTCAAAAGATTTGTCTTCGTATACTGTAATTACTACAGGTAAAACTTGCCCTGGCTTGTCTTGGGTTCTTCCGTTAAATTGCTTACAAAACTCCATGATGTTCACACCTGCAGAACCCAAAGCTGGACCTACTGGTGGAGAAGGGTTAGCTGCGCCACCTTTCACCTGAAGCTTTACCATTTTAAAGACTTTCTTAGCCATTTTAATTTTTTTAGTTTGAATAATTAATGAGTTTGGAAGCATTTATTATTCAGCAGGTTATGCACTCACATAACAATTAACCTACTTTTCGGATTGCAAAAGTATAAAATATTTTTGAAATAGCAAACGGATATTGCTGATTTTTAAAAAGTTTAATTATTTTTTCTGGTCACCTCTTTTTTCTCAATCTATTCAGATGGTAAAAACACCTTTAAAAAAAGAAAAGAAATAACAGCATGGGATTCCTCTCAAAAATTAAGCTTCCAAAGTATGAAATTACAATCCAAAGCAAGTGAGTTTGCCAATAAAAAGATCATTTGATATCAAATGATCTTTTTATTGTAAGATAGGATTTCTAAAAACCAGATGGTTTATTAATCGTTTGTGCAGAGCCGTTTGTTCCGCTAAGATCAGCATTCACATCACTGATATTTTGTTTTGTAATCAGCCTTTTATAAGCCATCAAATAAAGATCTACCGTAAAATTATTGTACACTCTGGAGGGCGTGCTTGTATTGGTGGCAATAACTCTGCTGTCTGTAAACCTCGCTTTGATGTGCCATGTACCATTACTTTTAAAAGCTGTCACATCCGGTGATCCCTGTTTATTATCATTGATCCCGTTATCGCCGTAATCCAGCATCACACTAGTAGTCCCGTCATTCAGCTTGAATGAATAGTTATGAAGAACAACAAGAAAATTATTAGCATCTATTTTTGTGTTATAGTCGGTAATTCCCATTCCGGATACCCCGGTGAGCGAAATTTTAATATAATTGAATAACCCGCTGCTCTCCAAAGAAGGATCATACAGCTGAAGGCCGTTTTCAGAGGTAGCCAGAAAACTTCCTCCTGTCATTGTAGGTTCACCAGGATTTCTAAGATACAAAGCATCTGTATAAGATTTCCCATTGACATCCAAAGTCTCTGTAGGTTTATCGGTTTTGATTCCTACTCTACCGGTCTGGGCATTTAAAAATATTCCCAGCCCCATCATTATTGTAATATAAATTTTTCTTCTCATATTATTTTATTGAAGCCCTAACGGCGTATTAGTTGAAACTCCTGAATAAGCGGGTGAGGCTGAAGCTGAAACTGAACCATTAAATGTTCCCCAATCTTTAACCAATGATTTTTCGAATACATTCAGAGTAAGAGTCCAGGTTCCATTGGATGAAGAAACAGTACCGGCCCCTTTAAAACTTAAATTGACAGCATGATAATTCTTCCCGCCTTTTGCTATTTGAGTTACTTCTGTAGAATAAGAACCATAAGATTTGGGATTAGTACTTGTATTGGCAGCGGATACGGCAACGGTAAAAACAGCACCGGTAATCGCTACCACATATTTATTGGCATCTAATCCTGTATTTAAACTGACCACTTCATCCTGTTTCACATTTTTCAATACCACATTATACATATTGACAGGAGCTACATTTCTAAGTGAAATATCCAGCATTTTCACTTTACCCACAGGTGAGGTATCTTTTGAACGGGTAAGCAGAAGATAATTTCCTTTCGCAGCTATATTTTCAGTATCTATCAAATAGGATTCAACCAACGTTTCTCCTTCCACATCTAAAGTACCCTTAGGATTAGCTGTATTAATTCCAACCTGCCCTTTCATGCCAAAAGAGGCAAAAGCGACAAAGGCTATTGCGATAATTTCTTTCATTATGTATTGTTTTTTATTTAATTAACGGAGCTGCTGCTGCACCGGTTGTAGAAGCTCTAAGATCTTGGGTTGTATTGAATTCTTTAGCATAGGATCTGTCGTAGACCAGCAAATTCAGGGTCCATACTCCCGTAGGTAAAGAAGCATCCGGAGAGAATCCCTGATAATCGGCTTTCAGTTTCCATGTTCCTCCAGAGGAATAGGCAAATATCTGAGGAACCGGAGTCAGCCAATCTGCAGAATACGTTCTGGTAGGTTGTGTAAATCCAAAAGAAGAAATGACCACAAGGAATTTCTTAGAATTGATCTTGGTATCAAATTGATTGACCCAGTCTTTATCAGAAGGATCACAGGTGATTTTAAACTGAATAATATTGATTGGGGCCGGAGAGTTGGGAACAAAAGTATCGTTATAGGCTGTAATTTTGTTTTCCGGAGCAGGAGATTTGATGATAAAAGTATAGTTTTCATCAGCGCCTAGTTTTTCCATCGGTTTTTTGAAAACAATCCCGGATGTTTTCATGGTTCCGTTCACTGTTAATTCTTTTTCAGGCGTTACAGTGTTGATACCAACCTGCGCACTTGCAAATAATGAAGCACCTGTCAAAATGATCATTGAAGTAATTTTAGTCATTGAAGTATGTGTGTTTATTTTAGAAGTTCTCCCATCTATATTTTAATTTTTCTATTTGATACCGGTATAAACACAGAAGTATGATACTCCTGTTATACAGTGTACC
Source organism: Chryseobacterium sp. (assembly GCF_022869225.1). Classification (NCBI taxonomy): domain Bacteria; kingdom Pseudomonadati; phylum Bacteroidota; class Flavobacteriia; order Flavobacteriales; family Weeksellaceae; genus Chryseobacterium; species Chryseobacterium sp. The sequence continues at coordinate 1,538,370 of NZ_JALIHL010000001.1, forward strand.
AAAAAAGAAAACATAAAATTTTATGGATTATTCGATTCGTAAGTTGCAATAAGCATGCCATATACCCATGAAATCATGAAGGGAAAGACTTTTACTCATCATAAAAGCATTGTTTATCACATTAAAGTGATAAACACATGCAAGGTATAGCTTCATATAGAAGCATTCAGGAAAAGGTATGCTATTGACAGAGTACATACGCCAGCAGCAATGAACTTAAACGAACTTAAATATCACAATCAGGTTTCGTATCGTTAACGATATTTTAATTAAGGCCAGCAAACAAAAAAAGACTGCTCTAAGGCAGTCTTTTTATATTTTTATCGTATTTATTATACTTTTTCTACTTGCATATAGCTTAGCTCCATTGGAGTTTTTCTACCGAAGATCAATACAGAAACTTCAATTTTCTTTTTGTCTTCAAGAATTTTCTCAACAGTACCATTGAATCCATTGAAAGGTCCGTCAATTACTTTAACATTTTCACCTACTACATATGGAATTTCAACATCGCTTGCAAATTCTGAAAGTTCATCCATTCTTCCAAGCATTCTGTTCACTTCAGATTTTCTCATCGGAACAGGATCACCTCCTTTTGTTAAGCTCAGGAAAGATATAACTCCAGGAATGTTTTTGATAACGTGAGGAATTTCTCCCATCAGGTCAGCCTCAATCATCAAATAGCCAGGGTAGTAAGGTTTTTCTTTAGGAACTTTTTTTCCGTTTCTAATCTGAATAACCTTTTCCATAGGAATAACCACTTGAGTAACATACTGCTCAAACCCTAAACGTTTGATTTCTGTCTCAATATAGTTTTTCACTTTATTTTCCTGTCCGCTGATAGCTTTCAGCACATACCATTTCAATTCGCTCATTATGGAAAATACTTTTTAATTAATTGAACAAGTTGATTAGCATTCCTATGATGTTGCTGATTGCTTTTGAAAACAATTCATCAACTCCAAAAGTAAACAACGCCAGAATAACGGTCGCAATAGTCACTACAATAGTAGAAGACTGAAGGTCAGCCCATTTTGGCCATTCAACTTTATGTCTGAATTCGTTATAAGAACCTTTTAAAAAATCGACAAATGAACTCATAATTTATATTTGCACGGGCACAAGGATTCGAACCCTGATCAACGGTTTTGGAGACCGGTATCCTACCATTGGACGATGCCCGTAGTTAAAAAAAGCTCCGTAAAGAAGTTCCTTACGGAAGCTTTTATATTGTTTAAGATGGATTAGTCGATGATTTCAGTAACCTGACCAGCACCTACTGTTCTACCACCTTCTCTGATCGCGAATCTAAGACCCTCGTTAAGAGCGATTGGTTGTAACAATTCAACAGTGATTGTTAAGTTATCACCAGGCATTACCATTTCTACACCTTCTGGTAAGAAGATTTCACCTGTAACGTCAGTAGTTCTTACGTAGAACTGAGGACGGTATTTGTTGTGGAATGGAGTGTGACGTCCACCTTCTTCTTTAGAAAGGATATAAACCTCAGCTTTGAATTTTTTGTGTGGCTTAACTGAATCTTTCTTAGCGATAACCATACCTCTCTTGATGTCAGTTTTTTCAATACCTCTCAACAATAGACCTACATTATCACCAGCTTCACCTCTGTCTAGGATTTTTCTGAACATCTCAACCCCTGTAATAGTAGAAGTTAATTTCTCATCACCCATACCTACGATATCAACTGGATCACCAGTGTTGATAACACCAGCCTCGATTCTACCAGTTGCTACAGTACCTCTACCTGTAATAGAGAATACGTCTTCGATTGGCATCAAGAATGGTTTATCCTGATCTCTAACAGGCTGCTCGATCCAAGTATCAACTGCATCCATCAATTCTTCAACAGTCTTAACCCACTTCTCGTCTCCGTTAAGAGCACCAAGAGCAGATCCTTGGATTACTGGAGAGTTATCTCCGTCATATTCGTAAGTAGATAATAAATCTCTAAGTTCAAGTTCAACAAGCTCTAAAAGCTCAGCATCATCCACCATGTCAACTTTGTTCATGAAAACAACGATTCTTGGTACGTTTACCTGACGGCAAAGTAGGATGTGCTCTCTAGTTTGAGGCATTGGTCCATCAGTTGCAGCACATACTAAGATCGCTCCATCCATCTGAGCAGCACCAGTTACCATGTTCTTAACATAGTCGGCGTGACCTGGACAGTCAACGTGTGCATAGTGTCTGTTTTCAGTTTCGTACTCGATGTGAGCTGTATTAATAGTGATACCTCTTTCTTTTTCTTCTGGAGCAGAGTCAATAGAAGAGAAATCTTTTTTCTCAGCAAGACCCTTGTTAGCTAATACGCTACTGATAGCAGCAGTAAGAGTAGTTTTACCATGGTCAACGTGACCAATAGTACCAATGTTCAAGTGTGGTTTGTTACGATTAAACGTTTCCTTTGCCATGATTTAAAATTATTTATTTATTGTTTTTCAAATTTTCGGTGTGCAAATATAATGAATTTTTAAATACCAAAACCTTTTTATTAAAAAAAGTTTCAATATTCACATCCAATGAAGTACAAACCTTATATTTCAATGTATTGAGACTGCAAATTTACACATTTTTCCGGATTGAAAAAAAATTTCTGAAACCTTTTATGAAAAAGCCTGAAACCCAATACATTTAAAGTATCAGTTGGTTATTTCAGTCTTTATTGGAGCTCTTTTTATTCATTTCTCACGGTATCTTTTCCAAGTGATCTCATCAATAAATACAATGCCAATAAAAAAGATCCTCCCAGCATAATCAGTGCAGTGGAGTACTTCCCAAATGCAATAACGCTGAAAAAACCATCAATTATAAAACTTGCAGCGTTGGTATTAAACACTCCCAGAATCAACAGGTAAAAGACAGCAAATAGGACTGCTCCTACCCTATAACCGGGATTAAAGAGATGAGTCAATACATTTTTCACCTGATTCCTGAACGTTGCAGGGATCAAATAAGCCGGAATAAAGAGAGCATATAATCCTATTGAATACATAAAGGAGATATTCAGCATCAACAGTACATTCAGATGGAAGAAAACAGTTACCAAAAGCATACCTCTGAAAAACCTGGGGTTGAAAAAGGCTACAATAAAAACCGTTTCAAAAATAACCGTAAAATAGTCCAGGAATTCCCAAAACGCCTGCGAACTGATTTTATCATAAAAATCTGAAAGAAGATCATTCCATCCTATTATATACCTGTATTGGTTGAAAAAGATCTGGGTATATTGTGTATCCGTACTGAGCCAGCCTCCTAAAATTTTAGAAAGTCCCGCTGTAAACATTCCAAAACCGAAAATCATGCTCATTAGAAATACCGGCCATGACTTTGCCAGTTCATCCGTTTCTTTTTTAGGCTCCGGAAAGAAACTATAAACCCTGTTCCAGGGTGAAAATGACATGATCAGAACAGGGAGCGTATAGATAAAATCATGATTCACCTTTCCAAAGGAATAGGCATAATTACTGGTAGTTACATAGAGAATCATATACAATATACAGAATATTCTGGGCCTGAATCCTATCAATATAAGTAATAAGCTTGCATACATCGTATATCTGCATATCACAAAAAAAGCCTCAGAAGGAATAGTATCTGTAAAAGACAGCATACTGATGGGCGGATGCATTGCACTATTAGGAATAGAATGTATCCAGCTGTTATCTGCCACCCCTGCCCATAAAAGGAACAAAGAGAAGAATATCCGGTAAAATGCCAGGAATTCGTAACTGGGATGATAGCTCGTGAAGGGAAGTTCTTTTAGTTTATTCATCATCATATCAACTTAAAACCGAAAACTCAATACCGTGTCCTGCACTGCTTTAGTGCCCATTTTTCTTGTGGTTATATCAAAATCATTGCTTTCATTGATAATCAGCATACCGGACACTTCTTTACCGGGGAATCTTCCCCTCAGCTTTTCCAGAATAAAATTTTTACTTTCATTTACATCTACTTTCTTAATATTCCTGTTAAGAATGGATTTTTTTAATAAGTAAAGTTCTTTTTTATAAACAGGCAAAGACTGAATCCGGCTATCTAAGACCGGGTATTTTTTAGGGAAAAGTAAGTTTTGCATCAGGGTAATCTGTATCGTTCTCGGTATTTTTTCGCCCAGATAATCATTTTTTAATAAAATACTATCAGATCCATCTTTAAAAAAAACATGCGAAGTCGTCTTGGTCAGTTTGATGTATTTTCCGCTTTGGATAGGAAAAGAGGCAAATCCCGGAAAATTGAAAGAAGGATAAGTTTCTTCGATATTTATTTTAAAAATCAGCTGTAATGGTAATAAAATAACCAAACAGCCAAACAGTAAGAGTACTGATTTCTTATAGCGTTTCATATTGTTTTTTAGCATCTGTAAATTTTTTAAAAACTACCGATACGGGCTTTAAGCAGTAAAAACGGCTTCTAACAATACGGTAAATGTGGGATGCAGCATTTTTACAGATATCATTTATGTTTATGCTTTATTTTAAAGGGTCAATTTAATTATTTTCCTTGATATCGGACCACCGGGGTAAAAAAACTTAGCCCCGGATTTCATCCGGGGCTAAGTTATAAAAAACAAGATTAAATTTGTTGTAACCTTTTAGTTCTGTTAAAAATCCAGAAAATAATCGGAAAAATAAGCAGGGTAAGCACGGTTGCCGTAATAAGACCGCCAATGATCACAATCGCTAAAGGTTTTTGAGACTCTGAACCGATCCCTGTAGACAAAGCAGCCGGCATTAATCCGATAGAGGCCATAAGGGCTGTCATAATCACCGGTCTGGTTCTGGATTTTACCCCGCTTAATATCGCGGTATCGATATCCATTCCATCTTTAATATTCTGATGAAACTCCGTAATAAGAATAACCCCATTCTGAATACAGATTCCCAAAAGGGCTATCATTCCTACTCCGGCAGAGATCCCGAAATTAATTCCGGTAACATGCAGGGCAATGATACCTCCAATCAGTGCAAAAGGTACATTGGCCAGTACCAAAAGGGAATCCTTGATATTTCCAAACAGAATAAACAGCAAAAAGAAAATCATCAGGATACTCACCGGTACTACCTGTGCCAATCTGTGGGAAGCACGCTGCTGGTTTTCAAACTGACCGGTCCATCCAACAGAATAACCGTCCGGGAGCTCTATTGTAGCCACTTTCTTCTGGGCATCTGCAATGGTACTTCCCAAATCCCGGTCACGGATGGAGAATTTCACTCCGATATATCGTTTGATATTATCTCTGTAAATAAAGGCCGCTCCATTATCCTTAACAATATTACTGATTTCTTTTAAAGGGATTTTTGCTCCGTCCTGGGTAGGGACCATCAAAGAGGCAATATCATTTTCATCTGTTCTGTATTCCTGGGAATAACGAAGACGAATCGGAAACTTCCGCTCTCCATCAAACATTTCAGAAGCTGTTTTTCCTCCAAAAGCCATTTCCAGAACAGCCTGTGCATCCGCAGGCATTACCCCGTAGGCTGCCATTTTATCTCGGTCTAATACTACACTTACTTCCGGCTGGCCTATATTTTTAATAATTCCGGGATCTTTCACCCCGTCCACATCTTTTATTTTGGTTAAAACCTCATGAGCCAGTTTATCTAAGGTTTCCAGGTTATCCCCATAAATTTTGATTCCATTTTCAGCTTTGAACCCCGCTACCGCTTCTGCCACGTTATCGGAAATCGGCTGGGAATAGTTGAAGGTAATCCCTTGGTAGCTTCTCAACTTTTTATCAATCTCATTGATCAGCTCATCATAAGTAATCTTACGTTTCCATTCTTCCCGGGGCTTAAGGTTTACAGCAAACTGTACAAATCCGAATCCGTTAGGGTCTGTTCCATCATTACTTCTGCCGGTCTGAGCAAGAACATCCGTCACTTCAGAAAAACTCATAATATCTTTTTTTAAGAGCTCAGCTGTTTTAAGAGATTCTTTTAATGAGGAGCTCATCGGCATTTCTGCAGTGATCCACAAAGAGCCCTCATTCAGCTGTGGCAGGAACTCTGTTCCGAGAAATTTTCCTGAAAACAGGGTCAATGCAAGGAATGAGAGCGCTACAATCATACTCATTTTTTTATGTTTAAAGGTTATATTAAAACCTTTTAAAACAATCCTGTCCCAAAAATTGACAAACGGGTTATTCTTTTCTCTTACATTTTTATTTAAAAGAATATGAGAAAGAACCGGTACAAGAGTTAAGGTAAAGATCAATGCTCCCATCAGCGCAAACCCTAGCGTAAAGGCCAGAGGTGAAAACATCTTACCTTCCACTTTCTGGAATGAGAAGATAGGAATCAGAGAGGTGATAATGATCAGCTTGGAGAAGAAGATCGCTTTTCCCAACCCTGTTCCGGTCTGTTTGATCCAGCCTCCTTTTGCCAGTTTATTAAATTTCTCCATCCCGTACTTGTGTGCTTTGTGGTCGAGCATTACAAAGAGTCCCTCCACCATGACGACGGCTCCGTCAATGATGATCCCGAAGTCAACCGCTCCCAGGGAAAGGAGGTTGGCACTCATTCCTGCCAGTTTTAAACATAAAAAGGCAAACAACAGGGATAAAGGAATAATGATAGAGACAATAAGTGTTGTCCTCCAGTCTGCCATAAAGATCAAAACAATCACCGTTACCAGGACAATTCCTTCAATCAGGTTATGCATTACGGTGTGCGTGGTGAAGTCCATCAGGTTGTCTCTGTCATAGAAGGTAACCATTTTTACATCTTTTGGAAGGACCTTTTCATTAAGCTCTTTGATCTTTGCCTTCACTCCAACCAAAACTTCTCTCGGGTTCTCCCCTTTTCTCATAACAACGATTCCTTCTACGGTATCATCATGGTTATTCAGTGCCGCCTGTCCTACTCTAGGCATAGAGCTTTCATGGACTTCCGCCACATTTTTCACTAAAACAGGGTTCCCGCTGTCATTCTGAATGGTAATATTTCCGATATCTGCTACAGATTTTACCAACCCTATTCCCCTTACCACATAGGCCTGTCCATTTTTTTCAATAACATCTCCTCCTACATTCAGGTTACTTTTCGTTACAGCATCATATACCTGAAGCGGGGTCAGGTTATATTTATCTAATGCTCTCGGATCAATACTTAATTCGAAAACTTTATCCTGTCCTCCGAAAACATTAATATCCGCGACTCCGGGTACTCCTCTTAAAGCGCGGTCAATCACCCAGTTCTGTAAGGTAAGCAGTGTTCGCGAATCTTTTGTTTTGCTTTCCAGTGTATATCTGAAAATTTCACCGGTAGGCCCGTAGGGTGGCTGTACTTCAGGATCTACCTCATCAGGAAGGCTAATGGTTCTTAATTGGTTGTTGACCTGATTTCTGGCAAAAGTATCATCCACCCCGTCATCAAACAGAATTTTAACAATGGAAAGCCCGAACATCGTGGTACTTCTCACACTGGTTTTCTTCTGAACCGGGCTCATGGCCAATTCGATGGGCGTCGTCACAAAACGTTCTACTTCTTCTGCACTCCGTCCATTCCATTGGGTAATAATTACGATCTGAGTATTGGTGACATCCGGAAAAGCTTCAATAGGCATATTTTTGAAACTTATAAAACCGGATATTGCCAAAATGGCTACCCAGATAAAGGTAAATGCTTTATTTTTTAATGAAAAAGCGATTATATTTTTAATGAATTTATTCATGATAGATAAATTGATGACCTAAAAAAGCCGTTGAAAGAAAAATGTTTTTTTAACACCTATTAAAATGTTCATTTCTTATTCAACCTGTAAGGCTAAATAATGTTTAATAGGGTCTAACTGTTCAAAGAACGGTATATCAGCAGCTGATTGTTCGTAATCACTTCCTCCCCTTCCTTGAGGCCGTCTGCAATATACGTGATATCACCTACCTGTTTCTGAACCTTCACTTCTCTGATTTTTACGTCTGTTCTGGATTTAAAAATCACAACAAAGCTCTTATTATCATCAAAAATCACAGCTTTAGACGGAACGGTCAACATACTGCTGCTCTCTAAACTGGAAACTTTTATGGTTGCTTTACTGTCCGGGATCAGCAGTCCATTCGCATTATCCAGAACCACTCTGGCCTGCATCGCATTCGTTTGCGGGTCAATGATTTTAAATATTTTATCAATTTTACCGTCAAAAAACTTATCGGGATAAGAAAGGGTAGAAACCTGTGCCTTCATTCCCAGGCTGATTTTATCAATATCAGATTCATTGACATTCATGATTGCCCATACATTAGTCGTATTGGCAACGTCAAAGATATTATCACTCCGGTCACTTCTCAGCTGCATATCCTTATTGATACTTTTCTGAACAATATATCCGCTGATGGGTGCCACCACACTGTAGATATTTCCTGTTTTTACGTTATACACCGTACTTACTGCTGCAGCTCTCTGCAGTTGGTCCTCTGCTTTCTGCAGCTGGCTTCTGGCTTCCAGGACGTCTCTTTCTGTATTCAGCTTTCCTTCATACAGTTCTTTGGCAACCCGTAAATTATTTTTAGCAACGACCAAATCAGTTTTTGCATCACTGACATCTTTTTGAATTTCCGCCAGCTCTGTACTTCTGATCGTGGCCAGTACCTGCCCTTTTTTCACGTAATCTCCCAATTCCACGTTCACACTCATCACATTCCCTCCTACAAGCGGATAGACATCTATATAACTATTCTTGTCGGCAGAGATCTTTCCGTAAAAGCTGTATTCATCTTCTATATTCTTTTTTTCAACTTTTGCTAAAGAGATGGAATTCAACATTGTATTACTCAGTTCAAACCCTTTTTTAGACTGAGCTGCTGCTGCAGGCTCTTCCTTTTTTGAACAGGCTATTAATGATAAAGCCATTAATCCGGGGATAATATATTTTTTCATGGTTTTAATAGAATATTTTCGTTTGTACTAATTGATTAAGCTGTTCTGCCGACTGCATGATTTCATTTTTCATGTCATAGATCTGGAGAGCGGTCTCCCTGTAACTGTCCATAAAATCTGTAAATTCAATAAGATTCACATTCCCTTTTCTGAAATTGGTCAGCATCCCGTTATACACCAGATCCATATTCTGCAGATCTGCGGTTTTGATATCCAGTAATTGCTCATATTGTGCTTTCCAGGTTTTGTAGGCAGACTGCACCTTTGTTTCAAGGGTTAATTTCTGAAAATCTGCGTTTTTTTGATTCTGCTGAATCGCATAATTGGCTTTTTCCACATTCCCCTGATTGGCTCTCCATAGCGGTAAAGGAATTCCCAGGGTCAGATTGACTTCATTATTAAAGGTACCTCCCGCCTGATCCCATGCTGCTCCTACATTCAGATCCGGTACATTCAGTGATTTCTGCCATTGGGCATAAAGCTTACTGTTGTCAATTAATTTTAAATTGTAACGATAATCCGCATTATTTTCCAGGGCTTTGCTTTTGAGCTCGTCTTCATCACCAAAAGGCTGCGCTGCGAGCACTTCTTTAGCTTCAGATTCAGACATTGTTGGATCTATATCTTCTGAAACTCCGGTTAAAACTTTTAAATTCTGTTCAAAATCAAGAATGTTTTTATTGATCTCAAGCTTATCATGATTCAGCTGGATCACAATGCTCTGTAGTCTTACAGCATCCTTAAGAGAAACATTTCCTTTGGCTGACTGTATTCGGTAAGCACTTAAGAGGTCATTCATATACCCTAACTGCTTATTGGTATTCTCTAATTTTAACTTTTCGTAGTAAAGATTGAAATAAGTGGTCCGAAGCTGAGCCCTCAAATCAACCAGAAGCTGGGAAAACTGCAGCTGGGCCAGCTCTTTATTAGATTTTGCGAAGGCTATCTCATTTTTCTTCTTACCTCCCATATAAATTAACTGCGTAATCCCTCCTCCTTTTGAATGTCCAACATCAAAAAACTTTCTATCCTGAGGATTGTAGGCATTGAACTGTCCGCTCAATTGCGGCAGTTCCCAGATTTTAGCCTGTAGAATATCTGCATCAGCCATACTGATATTGTATTGTTCGGCGAGCAGCTGGAGGTTATTCTTCTGAAAAGCTTCTTCGCAATCCAAAAGAGACATTTGCTGTTGTGCCGCCATGAATGAGGAAATGGCCAAAAACAGCACTGCAATTTTGTTCATTATTTTTATTTTTAAATTACAAAATTGCTTTGATGCGATTAAAAGAAACTTAAATGATCCTTAAAAAAAAATTAAAATCTCCTTAAACAGGACGTTTAAGGCCCTATACATATCCGAAAAATGTTGAAATTTTTCTCTATATATTGAATTTTCATTTAAAATTCAATCCAAAGTTTACCAAAATTGAGGAATAAGATTTTATATCATAAGGATAAGAAAATCTATTTTTTAAAAACCACGGTGAATGTATTCAGATATTCTGCCGGAGTGGAATATAAAATTTCGGCATCATGGTATTCCAGAATCCTTTTAACAATTCTGAGCCCTAATCCGGATCCGGAGATATTCTGTGCATTGTTTCCCCTTGTAAAAGCTTCGAATAATTTAGACTGCTCTTCAGCCGGAATGGTATTTCCATGAGAAACGACATCTACGGAAAGACGATCATTCGTTTCCGTTATTAATACCTTTACTTCGGCCGTATCAGAATAGACCGCTGCGTTTTTGAATAAATTAATGAATACAATAATGAGCAGTGAGTGTATTCCGTTTATTGTGAGAAAGGCATTTTCCGAAGTTTCTTCCGTAATTAAAAAATCCAGTTTAAGGGCCGGATAACTTTTTTCGACAGCTTCAAAGGCTTCAAAAATAACTTCATCAATCCTTACCTCTTCATAAATGCTCTGAATATTTTCTTTATCAAATTTGGTAAGCAACAGCAATGAATTGGTCAAATCTGACAGCTGGTATACATCCCGCTGGATCTGTTGCAGTGCTGACAGTGTTTTAGGCGAGTGTTGTTCAAATTTTATCAGATTTTCCAGCTGAAAAGCCATTCTTGTAATAGGAGTCCTGATTTCGTGCGAAGCACTGGCGGTAAAATCTTTCTGGGACTGAAAGACATCATTCAGTCTTCCGATCATTGTATTGAAAGATTTTGCAAGAACACTTACTTCATCATTGGACTGCTGAACGGGGATCTGCGTTGTCAGTTTATGAGCGGTAACCTCTGAAATTTCCTGGTTCAGATCTTCCAAAGGCCGTAAGAATTTTTCCACGAAATAATAGCTGAAAAAACCAATGAGAAGCGTACTCATTACATAAGATAAAATCAAAAGATATTTAAGATACGTCAGTTTTGATTTTCCATTGGTGTCAAAAGCGCTGGTAAGGATGTAATAATTCTCACCTTTGATGTTTCTCAGTGCTGCATAAACCTCCGGAACCGTTTTTTCCGTATAGATAATCTTTTTTTTATCCAGCTCTTTAAGCATCGTATTATCCCAGGTAACATTCCTGTCCTTGATCGTACTGTAGATCAATTCTTTTTTGTCATTGAAAATTAAAATCTTTTCATTTAAAAGAATATTGTCTGAATTCTCATTAAAAAATACCGGGCCTCTTCCTCAAAATCTTTAGATCTAAAGATAAAGTGAGTGGTAAATTCAAGTCTCTGCCTGAACCTTTCTTTAAATTCATCCCTTCTAAAATCATTAAAAGATAAATAAATAACGGACATTACCATTCCAAAAAGTAATGAAAAGGCGATGCTGATCGTTAAAGCAATCTTTCTTTTTAAAGACATTTATAATGGACTTAAATAATATCCGAAACCGGAGCGTGTATGGATGAGCTTTATTTTAAAATCTTTGTCGATCTTTTTCCTTAAGAAGTTGATGTACACCTCTACCGTATTGGTGTTGGTATTAAAATTATGTTCCCATACATGTTCTGTGATCTGCTGCTTGGAAACGGTTCTTCCCTGCGCTTCTGCCAAATAGACCAGGAGCTGAAACTCTTTCAGGGTAAGCGTAATTTCATTCCCGCCACGGTACACCTTCTGTTCTGTTTTATTGATAATAAGATCATCGATTCTGATAATATCCTGATCTGAGGTATCTGAAGAGGTCTTTCTTCTCAACAATGAATTGATTCTTAAGAGAAGCTCTTCAAACTGAAATGGCTTTACAAGATAATCATCGGCCAATCTTGTGAAGGCATCTTTTTTATCGGAGATATCTCCATAAGCAGAGATTATAATGATAGGGGTATTTTTATCAAAGGAACGGATCGTCTGACAAACATCCAGTCCGTTTATTTTAGGAACATTGATGTCCAGCAGATACAGTTGATAGGTATTATTTTTAATCTGGCGGAGAAAGGTTTCTCCGTCATAGATTTTATCACAGCTAAAATTATTTGATTCTAAAAACCGGCAAAGCTCTGCTGAAAGAATGAGATCATCTTCTAATAAAAGAATATTCATCAAAAATATATTTTACACGAATTTAGCGAAAATTTTATGATTGCAATTCTAAAGATGCTATAAAAAATCAGGAACAGGATGCTGATCAATTTCCGGGAACTCCATTGAAGGTATTAATAGCGATCTATTTTAAGCCGGTCTTAAGAAGCAGAAAAAGAAATCCATCTCATTAATTCCTATCAAACAGATGTAAAAAACATACAAAACCTATTCTCTATTTTTTATCGAAGCAAGATCTTTCTATTCTATATTACTGTTAAAATTTGGGCAAAAAAATTCCCGAAGGAAATTCGGGAGTATCGAGAGCCAACTACGGGACTTGAACCCGTGACCTCTTCCTTACCAAGGAAGCACTCTACCGCTGAGCTAAGTCGGCATTAATTAAAAAAATCACACCGGATAGCGTGATTTTTTTGAGCGGAAGACGGGGTCGAACCCGCGACATTCAGCTTGGAAGGCTGACGCTCTACCAACTGAGCTACTTCCGCAATTTTGTTTCCAAAACTATTGGTAAACGCTGTGCAAATTTAAGAAAAATCCTTTACATCTGCAAGTTTTTTTTTATAATATAAAATGTGGGGAGAGCAGGATTCGAACCTACGAAGCCGAAGCAACTGAGTTACAGTCAGTCCCATTTAGCCACTCTGGAATCTCCCCAGATATTTTATATTAAAATGGAGCCTCCAGAGGGATTCGAACCCACGACCCCGAGATTACAAATCACGTGCTCTGGCCAACTGAGCTATGGAGGCATTTTAATAAATGGACTGAAAGTGGTTGAGAAACTCTACTCTATACATTTCAGTGTTAAAAAAAATCACCCTAAAGGTGTGATTCTTTTGAGCGGAAGACGGGGGTCGAACCCGCGACATTCAGCTTGGAAGGCTGACGCTCTACCAACTGAGCTACTTCCGCAATTTTGTTTCCAAAACTATTGGTAAACGCTGTGCAAAACTAAGAATAATTCTTGAGACTTGCAAGTTTTTTTCATAATATAAAAGTGGGGAGAGCAGGATTCGAACCTACGAAGCCGAAGCAACTGAGTTACAGTCAGTCCCATTTAGCCACTCTGGAATCTCCCCAAAAGTTTATATTAATAGAGCCTCCAGAGGGATTCGAACCCACGACCCCGAGATTACAAATCACGTGCTCTGGCCAACTGAGCTATGGAGGCAAATTAAAAAAGAATTCAAAAGATCGCTGTTCCTTTTTTGCGAGTGCAAATATAGAACGGATTTTTTGAATTCTCAAATTTTTTATAAACTTTTTTTAACTTTTTTTCCTAAGCCATTTCTTTTTTCTTGATTAGTAGCTTTTTAGCAGTATCAACACAAAGGTCCAGACTTTCTTCAAAACTTGCAGATGTCTTCTTTACTACGATATCGTCTCCCGGAACCGCCAAAATAATCTCAGCTGTTTTGTTAGCTTTATCCGAGTTATTTTCAACTTTCAAAAACACTTTACACTCCTGAATTTTGTCATAGAAGGTATCAAGTTTGCTTACTTTTTTGTCGATGTGTGATTCTAGTGGTTCGTGTGGAGTTAAACCAATTGATTGTACTGAAATCTTCATAATTCTTCTTTTTTTGTCGCTCGAGGGTGAGCTTGATTAAACACTTTTTTCAATTGTTCAATATTAGCATTCGTATAGACCTGAGTACTGGCAAGACTCGAATGCCCTAATATTTTTTTTACTTTGGAGATCTCCGCCCCATTGTCCAACACGTGAGTAGCAAAGCTATGCCGAAGGATATGAGGACTTCTTTTTTCCTTTGTTGTTATAAGACTAAGGTACTTATTAACTACCACATAAACAAATTTTTCGTTGAGTTTTTTCCCCTTCTTATTCACAAAAAAAAAGGATTTACATTCTGCCTGCGGATTTCTTATCTCCAGATAATTTTTAAGGAGCCCAGACAGGTCTCCGGAAATAGGAACAACCCTTTCTTTATTCCCTTTTCCAACGACTTTTAATTCATTTCCGTATATATCAACATTCTCAAATATCAGGCCACAAAGTTCAGCCTTCCGCATACCGGTTTGATAAAGCACCTCTATGATACATTTTTCAAGCACATCATGGCTCTGTTCTAAGATCCTTTCGCTTAGATCCGTCATTTCCTCCTGGGACATAGGAATCTGTTTTTCAGGATAAAACTTCAATGAAGAAATTCCCTCTACAGGAGAAACTTTAATCTCCCCTATTTTTAAAAGAAAAAGAAAAAAGCTCCGGAGTGAAGACAATTTTCTATTGATACTTCTTTTAGAAATATCATTTTCGCTTAATTCTACAATAAAATTCCGGATTATTTTTTTGTCCGATCTGGAAATATCTTCTGATGACTCTGTTTTAAGATAAAAACGAGAAAAGTCCTCAAGGTCTTTTTTATAGCTTGTAATGGTATGGGGAGAATACCTCTTTTCGAATTGTAAATATTCTAAAAATTTATCCAACATCGCTTTAGGTATAAAAATAAAAATTCACTCCTCAAATATAAGAATTTAAGAAGTGAATTAATATATGGTTAAGAAAAAATCTTAAGCCTGCTCTTCTTTGCTAAGTGCTCTTTGTTTGTAAGCTGCTTTTAGTCTAGCTTGTCTTAGAGTCACAGAAGGCTTAATAAACTGTTGTCTAGATCTTAATTGGCGAACTGTACCCGTTTTATCAAATTTTCTCTTGTATTTCTTTAAAGCTCTGTCGATGGATTCACCATCTTTTACCGGAATTATTAACATATTTTACATCTCATTTTGGATTGCAAAAGTAGACATTTTTTATTAAAACACAAAACTTCAACATCTTTTATTCAAAAAAATAATCTAAAATACTTTATTAAAAGTAATTTCCAGCAATACTTTTTATTGATTGGGTTACTATGTAGAATTCCGCTCTCTCTCACGATTTTCCCTTATGATAAACCTGAAAAATATACAAACAAATAAAGGCTTTAACAATTAATCTATAAAAATTTAATTAATTTACTGAAAATACCATAAAATAATTTATAAAATTCACCTTAATCAACTTTATAATTAAAAATAAACGTAATCAATTAATTACCAGAAACTTAAATAGAAATTAATAAGAAAAAATATTATTTTTGTTAAAAAGCAAAATACAAGCGATGGCAAAAAAACTACTCTTTCTATTTCTACTTATCTCCAGCCCGTTCCTTTCAGCACAGGAAGACTGTATTTCAGCAATTACCGCATGCGGAAACTCCAATATTAATTATACTCCTTCAGGAATTGGAAATAATAATGAAAATCTCGGAGGATGCCTGTCTAACGAAAATCATTCAGTGTGGTACAAATTCACAATCGCAACCAGCGGAACGCTTACTTTTGATATTACCCCCACAGGACCGGTCGATTACGACTGGGCGGTCTACGGGCCTAACGTAAACTGCTCCAACAGAGGGACACCTATCCGATGTAACGCCTCCGGGGATTACGGAGCTACCGGCCTGAACATGAGCAGTACTGCCATAAGTGTACCCGGCGGTAGCGGTAACCCCAGATACTGCAGATTTATGGATGTACAAGCCGGACAGACATACTATTTATATATAGACAACTGGTCTACTACCGTTTATACATTTAATTTAACATGGGGAGGAACCGCAACGTTCGTTTCTCCTTTTACCAATACGACCATTGCACCGAATCCTTTCATTCCGCCAGGAAATGCAGGACCTACCGCAAGCTCTCCAAGGGAAATAAATATTTGCGGAAGTACGGCGACTTTCGACTTCAGTAGTTTATCTTCCGGAATTTTAAATGGAAATTCCAATTTCTCCGTATCGTATTACAGCACGGCCAACAATGCAGCAACAGGATCGAACCCCATTACCGCCCCAATGACCGTAAATACAAATACAACTTATTATTACAATATAAGCTATCAGGATCCGAACAGCCCGAATAATTCAAATAACTCATGCAAGCAGACCAATGCAATTGTTTTTAAAGACAAGAGCTTAACCGCTTCGATCACCGCTTCATCAACACAATTATGTCCAAACGGAAATGTTACTTTAACATCAAGTAATACAACCGGAAATACATGGTCGACCGGAGAGACTACCCAATCAATCACCGTGACCACTCCCGGAACTTATACCTTAACAAGCACAAACGGTATTTGCACTAGTCCACAGGCCTCTGTAACAATTACCCAGGATACAGATCCGAATGTACAGATCAATGGAAACCTGACCCTTTGTGACGCCACCTCCACTACTCTTACAGCAACCTCAACGGGAACCGGAAATACCTATCTGTGGTCAACCGGATCAACAGCTGCCTCAATTAATGTGACAAGTCCGGGAACGTATACTGTAACGGTAAAAACTCCGGCAAATTGCCAGTACACAAAATCCGTAACGGTAATACAAGGCATCATTCCGGCAGTTCAAAATGCCACTTTAACGGATTGCTCCAATGCAACAACAGCCACTTTTAATTTACTATCCGCTCAAACAAGCATCAGTACAACCCCGGGAGTAACTTTTGATTATTATGTCAATCAGGCAGATGCCGCTGCCGGCAATACCAATACCATCGCAACTCCCGCAGCTTATACTTCAGGAAATGCAACGATTTATGTCAGAGTGAAATCAACGACCTGTTCGAAAGTAGCTTCATTACAATTAAATGTAACACAACTAGCAGCACCAACGATTACAAGCACATCTTCAACAATCTGTTTTGGAGGAAATGTGGTATTAACATCAAGTGCCGCAACAGGAAACACATGGTCAAACGGAGCAACAACACAATCCATTACAGTAACAGCCGCAGGAACTTATTCTGTAACGACTTCTAACGGTGCATGTACAAGCGCTCCGGCTTCAATTACTTTAACAGCCGAAAACGATCCCAATCTTCAGATCTCAGGAAACTTAGTGGTTTGCGGATCCACATCTGTTCTGACAGCCACTTCTAACGGAACCGGAAATACCTACACCTGGTCAACAGGAGCTACGGGAAATACCATTTCGGTTTCCGCATCAGGAACTTATAGCGTAACGGTAAAAACCCCGGCCAATTGTCAGTACACAAAATCTGTAACGGTAATTCAGGGAGCTATTCCAACAGTTCAGAATTCATCTTTAAGCTTATGTTCCAATTCAAATACAGCAACATTTAATTTAACTTCAGCTCAGCCGAATATCAGTACAACCCCGGGAGCCACTTTCCATTATTATTTAAATCAAGCAGATGCTTTAGCAGAAAATAACAATACCATCGCAACTCCAGCCGCTTACACTTCAGGAAACACCACCATTTATGTTCTTGTAAAATCCGGATCTTGTTCAAAGATTGCGGAATTACAATTACTTGTTAATTTAAAACCCATTCCTACGATTACCGCTTCATCTCATGTAATTTGCTATAATGGCGCCGTTACTTTAACCTCAAGCGCTGCAACAGGCAACACGTGGTCAAACGGAGCCACAACACAATCAATCACCGTCTCAGCTCCGGGAACCTATACTTTAACTTATAACAACGGAACCTGTACTAGTGATCCTGTCTCTATAACCATCACCCAGGGTACAAATCCAAATGTTCAGATCTCAGGAACTTTAACATTCTGCGAAGGATCTTCAGCCACATTAACAGCCACGGCAAACGGAACGGGAAATACCTTCTTATGGTCAAACGGAGCGACAGCCGCAACGACGACAGTAAATACGCCAGGAACT
Source organism: Chryseobacterium sp. (assembly GCF_022869225.1). Classification (NCBI taxonomy): domain Bacteria; kingdom Pseudomonadati; phylum Bacteroidota; class Flavobacteriia; order Flavobacteriales; family Weeksellaceae; genus Chryseobacterium; species Chryseobacterium sp. Next base: position 1,556,490 of record NZ_JALIHL010000001.1, read on the forward strand.
TATACGGTAACAGTGACAACTTCAGACGGATGTCAATACACGAAATCTGTAACGGTAACAATGGATCCTGCGATTATCATTACTATCAGCACTCCGGAACAAATCAACTGTACAAATGCCCAGATTACTTTAAATGCAACAGCCTCAGTCTACCAACCCGGAGCAACATTCTTATGGACCGCAACAGGAGGCGGAAATATTGTTTCCGGAGCCAATACATTAACTCCGACTGTCAATAACTCAGGAACTTATACCTTAACCATTACCAGTCCAACTCCAAATGGATGTGTAAAACAAGGTTCAGTAACTGTTGTTAAAAATGTGACACCACCAATAATCAGTGTTTCTGCACCAAAATTATCAATCTGCAAAGGCGAATCCATAACCCTTACAGCAGCAGGCGCCCATACGTATACCTGGACGGGATTAACAGGAAACGGAAATACACAGATCGTTTCTCCAACTTCTACAGCAACGTACACGGTAACAGGAGTAGGAGCAAATGGCTGTTCATCAACAACTCCGGCAACCATCACCATTACCGTGGTCCCGGAAATCGTTTCAGCGCTGCATAATATTGAAATTTGCAAAGGTGACAAAGGAATTCTGGATGCAGGAAGCGGACCGAATTACACCTACGTTTGGAGCACAGGAGCTACAACTCAAACCATTAATGTAGATACAGCGGGAACCTATTCTGTAACGATAAGTAACGGCGTCTGTTCAAAAATATTTACTGCAACCGTCGGATATATTGTTACGCCTCAAATTAAAGAAATTATATATAACAATAATCTTTTAACAATTATCGCTCAAAATAACGGAAACGTTCCTTTGGAATATTCAATTGACGGAGGGATCATATGGCAGACATCCAATACTTTTAATGTTCTTAGAAATACCCAATATTCAATACGGGTAAGAAACAGAGGAGCAACATGTGATACAACAGCAGTATATTACACATTCTTTATGGCCAATGTAATCACTCCAAACGCTGATGGCAGAAATGATATCATTGATTTCAGCGAGATCAGTAAATACGGAAATTTTGAAGGCGGTATTTTTGACAGGTATGGAAAAGAAATATTTAAACCAACTTCAAAAACTCCGATCTGGGACGGAAAACACCTTGGAGGACCTCTTCCAACCGGAACTTATTGGTACCGATTGTTCTGGGAAGATAAGATCAGCAAAAAAACCATACAGTCTTCAGGATGGATCCTTTTAAAAAACAGAGACTAGAGTCCATAAGAGTGCCGGAATAATCCGGCACTCTTTATTGTTATCATTTCTTCGATACCATTAATATTAAAAACCTATCAACAATAGTGATGGTATTTAAACAAAAGTCTTATCTTTGCATTCACTTTATTTATGGGGTTGACTGGTTTCGACAGCAAGGTCAATGGGTAAGTAAGCATGCAGAGAACCGTAGCGCGATCTCTATAATCCCTTGCTACAAAATTTTAACTGGCAACGAAGAGTTCGCTCTTGCAGCTTAATATCGAAGTATAGTAGATCAAGCGTTTTCCCGAAGATTTTAGTAGGGAAGCAAGATATTCCACAAATGCTCCGTTCTGCGGCGTTTGATCCTGGGATATAGGAATGCGGAAATAAGGTTTTAGAAGCTTCGGCTAAAACACGAAAATTTAGAAGATAAGCTGGAAGTTGGGTGTCTGCTCTCTGCCTCCAGTCGAAAACCAATAGCAGAATAAGCATGTAGAAAGCTTATGTATTGCTTGTTTGGACGAGGGTTCGAATCCCTCCAACTCCACAAAAACCACTGATTATCAGTGGTTTTATTTGTTATTAGACAACATTTAGACAACAAATTCATTTTTATTTATTTTTTGAATAATTCAATAGTTCATCCACACGACAATTAAATAACCTCTAAAACCATTTATCCGTCTTTGCTTTATCACTATCACAGTAGTAAAAGCATACAGAAAATACACATCACTTAGCAAATTAGGGATGGATAAAACTATACTTACAGAGAAAAAGTTGAAATTTTATATTGAGAATGTAAATCCGAAGAAGCCACCCCCTATTTTTAAAGTCGTTTTTCTTTTTAGCAAGGGAAGGGTAGTTTTATACACATACCCCGTTCTCTCGAATTTACTAGATTTTTTCAATTAAGGTGTTGAGGTATTCCTATAATGAGTTCCACATCCTTTGTGCATACTCCGATTTTAAGGTTTTAAAATAAAATTTGATACATTATTAGCACCTAGCAAGAGATAATGCCTAAAATAACACATGGTACAAGGTGAAAATGAAAATGTAAATCTTGCTTATTTAATATTTATATTCTCCTATGGAATTAGAGATTTATTTCGATTTTATTCCAAGGCTATTCCGATTTTCCCAAGAAATTTTTATAGACTCAAATCCTTCGATTACGATAAGTAGATATGGGCTTCCTGTGTAATTTGCCATCTGTTCTCGCCCATCAGCATCGGTAATTATTGTAAGTCCAGGAGTTGATACTTTAGGCAAAAGATGATTAAATCCTGTGCTATTTCCTTTTTCTAGCTCAAGTAATTCTTGTATATTTTCATTTGTAAGACTATTCCATTCGGCTTTGACTATAGTATCAACTGCTTTTGTAGTAGTTATTATTTTACAAGAAAATAAAATAGCATTTAAAAGCTGTCTTATTTTCTGTTGGTTAGGATCAGAGATCAACATCGAACTAGAAATATCTACAATTAAATGATTTGCGGGATGAGTATCCAACAATTTTTGCTGTTCTTCTGAAAAAAAGTAAGGGCTGCCAATTTACTTTGCAATGAACGTATAAATTCCTCTTGATTATCGGAAATAGGACGCACCTCACCCAAAACTTCATTACGGAACTCATAATGTAGTTTAAGCGCATCAGATGTTTTACCATAGTTTACAAGAAAAATATGTGCATTTGGACAGCCTATACTATAATCCCTGATCGCATCCCCAAAATTAGAATTGCTTGGTTTTCTATATTGCTTGACCTCGATTACTACTTTAGCATCTTTAGCTTCTATTCCTTTTTTGAAAAGAATATAGTCTGGTTGAATTGCTCCATTACGTTCTTTGCTTTCTAGTTCAGCTTTCAAACGCATTTCAGAATACAATAATAGCTCTACATTTGTAGAATGGACGGTAATAAGATGTGTTGGTCTAAAAGGCATTTTCAGCACTCCATCTGTATGGTGAACTGTTAAGGGATAGCCTTCAAGGGATTTTTCAATATTAGTAAGCATCCAGGCCGAATATAATTCATGACGCCTTTTCCAGATAGGAAGGTTAAGCAGATTAGTTAATCGCTTTACCATTCGATCTTCGGTGCTTGTAATAATAGGAAAAGAGTCAAAAAAATCCTTCAACTTAGCTGAAAGTTCATGAGCTTTGATCGACTTATTTAATCCATCCATCTTATTTATCCGCTCTACCCTAGAGAACATTACATCCAGAAAATTTGAGGGCCAGCGGTCATGAAGATTACCCTTAAGAAAATCAAGGGGCCATGAATTAATCGTATGAAAATTATTTTCCATTTGTTCTTCCATCTTATTATATGCTATCATCCTTTTTCGATCAAAAAAGATGCAAGAGCTTACAAAGCTTTTCCAAATATTCATACAGAGCTCTAACTGTTGATCAAGCTCTTTCTCATCAGTAATTGGTGTATCAATCGTTGGGTTTCCAATTTTATCTATTTCTGTATTGTTTAAATTATTGATCCAGTTACGAACAATTTTTGACATAGGCTGGATCATAATAGGAGTGGCATTAATTGGTGTTACCACGTAGTCTTCTCTCAGTTGTTGTGGAGCTTCATTATTATTAGATACGTCTTCTGAAAACAACCTATTGAGATTAAATAAAAGGCCCTGATCATTCACTTTACCAATATGTAGGCTTTTAACTTTCTCTAATTCTAAAATTGCAGCTCTGAAATGTTCCAATTTAAACTGAAGTTCACCTATAACTTTACTATTAAAGTCAAATTCGATTTTTAGTTCTTTATCAACCTGTTTTATTTCATACTTCTCAAAAAAGGCACAAAGATCGCTCATCATCATTCCATACGGTTCAAGGACAGAAAAATAGCAGTAAGAAGTTGTTCTACACTAATATTATTTTTCTCAAGGTCATCTGGGAATGAACTTCTTTCATTGATATTGAGTTGCTGATAGAGTCCAGTCTGTGTTTCATTGTCTTCAGCAATATCTTTATCAAAAAATACAATGTCTAATCCGGCACCGTTTAAAAGTGATCTCCATAGGTCCGATGCACTTTTAATAGGTTCAATAGTTGAGTTATAGTTTTTTTTGCCCATTATTTAACATATTTATCGATATTGTTATAAAGAAAGGTTTGGGGGTTTTGTCTTGTAATTAGCTCCAGCTCATTGTCGCTCAATCTTCCTGCGGTATCTGCCCACATTTGTTTATCACTTTTCTGGCTGCGCACAACATAAAAATCACTTCCATAAAGGATACGGTCACTGATCCCACTATCTTTTTTCAAAAGTGATTTTAGAAGAGGAAATATCTTCTCATCATGGAGAATATAACTGATATCGGCATAGACATTAGGATGTTGCAGCATCAGGCTATAAATAATCGCAAACCATGTGTTATATCGCCATGAATTTTCCAATGTTGTTGGAATAAAATTTATACCCTTCCCTAATGGATTTGTGAAGCCGTTTTCAGAGACATATCTGTCTCGTTCCATATATTTTGCCCACTCGTCTTCTCCTCCAAAATGACCAAAACATATTTTAAGATTATCAAGGTTCTTCGCGAGTGGCTGATCATAAGTAGTATAACCAAACATTGAATACAATTCATGATCATTGTAATGTTCCAGTACTAACTTCAAATATCGTTCATCTAGCAGACAGAGATAGTTTAGGGGATGGGTAAAGTTGGTAGAAAAATCACTATTGTTAAGTTGGTCGAGCAAGAGTGGTTCAGTCTTTCCTTTTTCTCCGGTTGATTGTAAGAATATGGGATGATGGTTCCATTCTTTTTTTATCTCCTCGATAATATATAGTCCCCCTGATACAATGATTTAGAACCGGTATTTGGTTTTCACAAGCCCATAACATTAAAGGGAGCAAATCTTTGTCAAATGGATAATAACCTAGTGCAGGATAAGTCTTGATTCCTCTGAATCCTTCGTTCTCTATACAGTCTTTAATTTCCTTAAAATAATTTTTATCATCTCTAATTCTTCTGGGATCAGCAAATATAAAGGGAAGGCAGCTCTTGGATTTGGTTCGTTTAAGTTGCTTCAACTCTTTAAGTTGCTCCGGATATTGAGATCTGGGCTTACCAGCTTCCATATAATCCATATCCATTGGGAGAACAACGAATCGACTGTCAGGAGGATATTGTTCTTCTAGCATTCGGAAAATAGTTGTTTGTTTTTCATGAAAGGCGAATCGACCTATGCTGATATAACGTTTTAAGTAAGCAGAAGTCTCAGGTCCAGGCAAGAACCGAAGAAATTGGAATAGAATTTTGGCAATAAAAAGAATTAATTTCCTCCCTGATTTGATAAATAATATAGAAATGAGAATGATTAGAACTCTTAGAATCGTGTGTTGAGGTGACGGGAGTAAAAAGATATTCTGCATAAAACCGTTAAGCCACTCTATCCAATAGAACCAAGTTTGGGCATTATATTTTCCGGCAAGGTATCCAAAAAAAGTATTAGTAAAGTATCAATGGTTAATATAATGCTTATGGGAAGAGTTAAAAAGGAAATTTTCTGAATGAACCAGAGAATACGAAAGCGAAGAGATCTCCAAATTCTGTACGGACGTTTGTACTTCCATTTTGCAGGTCCTTTATAAAACCATCTGAAAAAATTGACAATCAGATCTATGGTCAATATATATCCAAGCCCAAATGGCAATAATCTTTTACCTAAAAAATCTGGGTATGTGGTCTCCTGTGAAGGTATGTGTGTGACAATTGATGAAAGGATTTCGTTTGTCTATAGACAAGTCTGAGGGTTCTGTTGTAGAACCAGTTGAAGTAGATGAGAGCTTCATGATTAAGGCTTTAGTTTTATGTACAATTTACAAAAACAAATTCAATGTAAAATGCTTTTTGTCAATAGATTATCTTTATTTAATAAAACTATATGGGATTAGGCAATTCGAAAATTAATTGCGACAACTCTATGAACCATGATCGGTAAAGATATCAGGCTTGCAAGAATCGATTTAAAATCTGTGATGCCGTTATACTTTTCAAAAATCAATTTTCTTTTCGCAAAGAGAGGGGGTGGTTTTATACACAGACCTTAACCTCGCCATTTTTCTAAAATTTTTTAAAGTAGTTAGTTGCTAAATCATTTCAGACGGTCTCCGAACTTACCCCAATTTTTAGCTTTAAAATTAATTCTGGTATATTCATATCACTTTTATATAGATAAGGCTTAAAATGGCACAACGTATAGTGTGAAAATAAAAATCTCAATCTTGCTTAATCGACATTTCACCAAGCAAAAACAAAAACCTTACAACATAGCTTACCAGTAATGGTTTGAAGCTGTTTACAAGGTCTTAATTTTGTATAGATATGAATGATTTTCTATAGGATAATGAGATATGGGTAATATGTACCATTATCTCGACCGGAGTGTTACAAATATAAATAGTTATAATATGATTTATATTTCATTATGTCCTTTTTACCAAATAACCAATAAAATATCTATTTTTCAATGACAATAACTTTAAATTAAACATATAAATATATAAAATTGTGTCATTTTGTCAAAAAAGCCATTTAGGCATAATTGATGCGCAGTACATGTTTATAAATCATGAAAATATATTAATATGGGGAAAAAATGTTATTGCGAGACAAACCGGTGATGATTATCAAGCCAAGTTCTTTTGGTTGAAAGCATGTGGTCTTTACCATTCACATACTCGTGTCAAAAAGGTAGCATGGGAAGCAAATAACACGTTTGGATTTGACGATGTAGTTGTTTACTATGATCCTGCTGTTAAAGAATCTGATAGTGATGTTATAGAAGACTGCTATCAAGTTAAGTTTCATGTTGATCATGACAAAGGTTTCACTTGGGAATCTTTAATGGATTCTGAATTTATTGGAAATAAAACCGAATCAATTCTGCAAAGATTATATAAAAATTATCAGAATGACCCTAGTAGCTTTCCGTATAAGAGGTTTAATATTGTAAATACTTGGACTATAGACCATAGTAATGATTTAAAGAATTTACTAGGTAATAATGGAGGAATTAGAATTGAAGTTTTAGCTAAAGGGGGAGCAACATCGAAGTATGGGAAAATTAGAGAAGCTTGGAAAAAACATCTCAATATAGATTCTGATGAAACATTAATGTTAGTACTGTCATCATTAAGGATTAAACACAGTTACGATGACTTAGGTAGATTAAAGGATAAATTAAATATGTATTTATCCTCTTCTGGGTTTGAGCCAATTCCTGAAGACCAACTTTCTAGTAAATATAATGATTTAATACAGAAGCTGCATGGTATGGGTCAGAATATCTTCACAAGGGAAGAACTTTTAGAAATTTGTAAACAAGAAAGATTATATATAGGAATTAAGGAAGTTGAAGAAAACTTTTTTAAAGCAGGCGTTCGTAGTTTTTATAAAGGTGCTGAAAATTTACATAACGAAGTTAATGATATTTCGTGTTTACTTCATTGTTTTTCTGGAAGATTTATTTTGGATGAGTATTCCGGAATGGAATTCATTAATACAGAAATTGGTAGAATTGCAGATAAAATAATATTAGCAAAATCTCCAGTTTTATTACATTTAGATACTCATTTATCTATTGCAATGCTATTAGGAAAGAGACTCAATCCCAAATTTGGAGGTTTAGATATTACAATCGTACAGAAAACCTTTAAAGGGAATTTGATGTGGAGACCTCAACTTGAAAAAAGGGAAGAATATTTACCGCCATTCTGGGATATCGAAACCAATCAAATTGATAAAAATGGTAATGATATTGTTTTATCTATTAGTGTAACTCATGATGTAAGAGAAGAAGTATCTGATTTCGTTAAAAAAAATTTAACAGGAATTAACTCAGAAATACAGGCAACTATAAAAACAGGGATTGGAGGAAACTCAATTAAAGATGCTACTCATGCCGTACTTGCTCTAGAAGAATTGATTGCCAGTGTAAGATCCTTAAAGAGAAAACATACAATTAATGGTAGATTACATATTTTTATGGCTGCTCCTGTTGCCATGGCTTTCTTTCTTGGTCAAAGAATCAGTCCTCTTGGTTCAGCAACATTGTATGAATATGACTACGAGCAACAAAGATCAAAAGGATATCACGCTATTCTAGATTTATAATAAAAACAACAACATATACATGAAAATTGATTCTTATTTCAACGATTTTTTATCAAATATTAGATTAACATCTTCTCAGAAGGATGATTTGAAGAGAGGACACAAGACTCTTCGGGAGCGTCTTAATGCTGATGAAGATTTAAAAGATATTATAATTTCAACATTTTTACAAGGGAGCTATCGTAGATCAACAGCAGTAAAGCCTGTAAACAATAAACGAGCTGATGTTGATGTAATTATTGTAACCAACTTGGATAGGGCTTCGGTAACACCTGAAGATGCTATAAAGAAATTTATACCTTTTGTAGAAAAGCATTATGAGGGGAAGTATGAAATTCAAGGTCGTTCCATAGGAATAACCTTATCCTATGTTGATTTAGATATTGTAATTACATCTGCCCCTTCTGAGACTGATAAGGCAGCTTTACAATCTAATAGTGTTATGTCAAATTTAATGTTAGAAGATTTTAGTTCAAATTACGAATGGAAACTTTCTAAGGGATGGTCTGAACCTGATCTATTAAAAGCTAATATTTATCTATCAGAAGCAGTAAAATCAGAAGCGGAATGGAAAACCAGTCCTTTATGGATTCCTGATCGTGAAGCAGAGCAATGGGACCAAACCCATCCACTTGAACAAATAAGATGGACGAGAGACAAAAACAAAAATACCAATAAACATTTTGTAAATGTTGTAAAGGCTTTAAAAATGGTGGCGAACACTAAAACTTACAGACCTCAGATATCCCAAAGGTTATCCTATTGAACATATGATTGGTAATTGTTGCCCTGACGGTATTTCCTCAGTAGCAGAAGGGGTTTCCAAAACATTAGAAAACATTATTGATACGTATTATTTAGACTATTTCTTTAATAGGACACCAATACTTCCGGATAGAGGTGTTCCTGAGCATGATGTATGGAAGAGAGTATCAGTAGATGATTTTAAGTCTTTTTATGATTCAGCCAAAGAATATTCAGCTTTAGCTAAGGAAGCAATGGAAGCAGAAAGTTTAAAGGATCAAGTAAACAAATGGCGGGAGATTTTCGGAGAAAAGTTTCCTCCATATGACGACGACGATGACGGCTCTGAGAAAAATTCTACCCCTCCTTCTGGTGGTTTTACGTCTAGAAAAGAAAGCTCAAATGTTGAATCAGGACGTTTTGCATAATTTTGAACCAAGTGAAGAACTAAAGAAAGCAAGAAGGCAATTAGAAAAAGTTCAAGGATATTCTTTATTGCAAGATTTTTTGTGGAACGATGTTCTTCAAAAATGGTATTTAATTTTTAAAATTTCACTTGATATTCAGGAGTCTGAAAGTCTGCCTAAAGATACGCAGTGGTATTTATTTGTTGATAATGACTATCCTGATGGAGATATTTTGATTTTACCAAGCAAAGAGCATGGATTAACTTCAACTTTCCAGCATCAGGATTACAATCTAAAGATTGATAAAAATGAATGGACATCGGGTAAAATATGTTTAACTGAAACACAAGGTAGCTGGGGACGAAAGCAATATCTTAAGGAGCCTAGAGATTTGAATTTAAGATTGAAATGGCATGTTGAGAGATGTAAGCAATGGATTATCGCAGCATCAAGCAATACTTTGGTTGAAAAAGGCGATCCATTTGAATTACCTCCGTTTCCGCCAAGATCAAATATTCACCTGATTTTTAATGAGGATGAAGTTTCTTTTAGTGATTGGAACAAGAGAAGTAAGACCTCTGGTACGTTTGAAGCAATTAGATTTAATCGGTCGGTGGATTTATTTTTAATTAAGTCTTTAGCTATTGGTGGAGACAAATTTGATGTTCCATGGGGGAATCAGATTGATAAACTGGATGAAGAATTTAAATATGGCATTTGGCAATTAATCGATGAAATACCAGTCGTTAGACCTTGGCAAATTCCGGCTAGTTTTACCGAGTTAAAAACTATTCTAGAGAAACAAAATATAGCACTCTACAGGTTTCTTTATGACGAATGCAGGAATCTTAGAAAAGAAGGCAAGGTACCATCTTTTGTGATGCTGGGTTTTCCTGTTTCAGAGAAGATAGGGGAAGAAATGACATTAATTCATTGGTTTGCATTTAAATTCCCCAAATTACCTATTGTTAAAGGGTTTCGGCTAGGCTCATCAGAACTTATAAAAACTCAGATTAAAATCGCTTTACAAAGTGAAAAAAACATTGAATGGTTAAATACTGAAAATTGGAACTCTAAACAATTGAATAGTAGGGGAAAACTTAAAAAAGACTTTTCAGACTTAAATATACTAATAATTGGTGCTGGTTCTGTGGGATCAATTTTCATACAATCTTTGGTAAGATTGGGTATAGTAAATGTAGAAGTCTTGGATATGGATATTTTGCAGGCAGGTAATCTGTCCCGTCATATATTAACTTTAGATTCAATCGGATTAAAAAAAGCTGAAGCTTTAAGCAATCAATTAAATAAAGTTTTCCCAGCTGTTCAATCTTCATTTAAGAGCTATAGCTTAAAAGATGTTCTTAAAAAAAATAATGATTACCTCAATGGTTTTGATGTTGTTATTGATGCAACAGCCAATGATGAAGTTCTGAGGGTGATTAGTGATAAAATTAATGCTGGCCAGAAATTCTTTTTTACATCGATTTCAACCGGATATATGGCTGATTCATTTTATCTTTATACAAGACCTTCAAATGAAGAGAATAATTTAGAGGAAGACTTTGATATAAGAATTAAAGATTGGCTAAGATTAGATTCTCAAAAAAGTCTAGGGAATGAAGAGGTGATTGAAGGAATTGGGTGTTGGCATCCTTTATTTCCTGCAAGATTGGATGATATTTTGATGCTTATCGGAGCTGCTATAAAATTTTTTGAAAAAGAAATGATGGAAGGCAAAGGGGCAAAGTTGACAGTAATAAGTAAAAATTATGATGATAGTGGTAATTTCACAGGATTAAATATTAGCAATGAATAATGATTTATACAAATGATATTAATAAACTTTCGGTATTCCTTACAGAAGATTTACTTTTAGAGCTTAGGGAATTTTGTATAGAAAAAGGAAATTTAGAAACTGGCGGAATATTGGTTGGTATGTATGATTCCAATTTACAATCTGCAATTATAACAAAAGTGCTAGGACCGCCTGCCGATTCTAAACATGGTAGAACAACTTTTGTAAGAGGAACTAAAGGGGTGAAAAAAACTTTAGAGCACCTATGGAAAGAAGGTCAATATTATTTAGGAGAATGGCATTATCATCCAAATGCTTTACCTATTGCCAGTTCACAAGATATCACTCAAATGAAAAAAATTGCAAAAAAGCTCTGCTTATAAGTGTCCTGAGCCAATTATGCTTATCATTGGACAAGATTATGAAGAATTTATAGAAACTTTCTATATATCTATTAATGGAGATGATTTAATTCAATTTGTTGAGAAAATCTAAAAGTCGTATTTGTATTGAAGGAAATCTAAAACGAAAAACGACTTTTATAGATTATTTAGTTGCAAATTAATATTGCTAATAACTTGTATCAAAATGATTTTCTGCTTCAAAATTTTCAACAAACTGTAGATTTGTAATTTCTTTATATAACTGATTAAAATTAAAATTGTCTTCATCATTCAAAAGATCTTCAAAATCGTCATTTCTAGTTTTTATATCTATTACATGGTTAATCAAGTTGTCGACAGATGTCGAGCTTATACTGGAGTTATTATATTTTAAGAGAGTTTTTAAACGTTTAATTCTTCTGAGACTTGCAATGTTGCTATCACAGACTTTTTCATCAATTATAGCACCGCTTTTTATGTCATAATTTATTTTATTAATTCTCTCAAGAAATTCGGCTAATTCTTCAACATATTTTATTTTTGAAGCTATACGAATAATTTTATTAATTTTATCTGAGAGTTTATTATGTTTGGGAATTTTAATTAGAATTTTATCCTTTTTGCTACTTCTCCATGAAGGATCTTCAACATCTAAAACATCTGATATATAACGCTGTAGCCAAACAAAATAAATTTCACCTTCAGTAAATGTCGAAACTTTTAAAAGAAAAATGGAATTGGAAACTTTTCTACATACATTAAGTGTTTTCGCGTAACCGAGCATGATTCAGATTTTTTATTTGAAAATTTCAATTCTTCTCCTGTACCTTTAATTTGTAGATAAGCAGTATATCCTGTTGTATCATATTGATTGTGATTATGATCATCCTTTCCTATTTGCTCAAATATTTCAACCATTAAGTCAATTCCATAATCTCTTTCGCTTAATTCTCTAATGACCCATTCATCAGGAAAAGCCGCTAAAACTTTTTTTACAGCTTTTGTATCGATAATATGTTGAATAACTCTCATTTTTAATACTTAGTTTTTTTCAAATAATTCAGAAGATATTTTTAATTCAATACTTTTTAAACTGCAATAAGGATGTGTTTTATTTAAAATTTTAAAGACAGTATCGCAATATGCTTGTAAATATGTCCCAAAAAAAACTGTTGAATTATAGGTAGCTAACGCCAAAACGGCATTAGACAATAAAACACTATTGTTAAGCAAATTAACAGCTACTAATTCTGACTTTTTTTCATTTTTAACAATTCGCAAAGCATCCCACAAACCTTCATCAGCTCTTGGATGCACATAAGAAGAGCCAAGATCATAACCTAAAGAATATAATAACTTTAAATCTATTTGCTTGGAAAAATCTTCAATTTTAGGTTCAATCCAATTTATTTTTTTACTTTTTAACTCTTGATATAAGTTAATTTGAAAATCATCATCTGTTAATTCCTCTTTTACATCTTTCGAATTGAAAGTAGTTTGACTTCTCATTTTGTTTCTGATCTCAAATGTCTTAATAAACGACCAATCTTTAAACTCTTGATATAAACCCGATTTTTCTAAATACTCTATATAGAAATATCTTTCAATTAGTAAGCGATACAATGCAGTTGCTTCGCCAATTTGATCTTCTTTGATTAAAATAGAAATGCTGTTAAGTAATGAACTAGCCTTTGCAATAAAATTTCTAAGAATTGTTTCTTTTGTGTTGAAAGGATGTAGTTCAAATTTGAGTAATATAATATGTGAAACATTTTTGAAAGACTCAACAATTTCGTAAAGTTCTAATCTGTTCATAAGTTTTTATGTTTGATCTTTAAAGGTATAACTAATCTTGTAACTTAGAAAAAATCAATGAACTAAAACATTGCTTATACCCATGACATATCCAGATTTTAGCCCCTCAAATTACTTTTTGACAGTAGTATATCAAAAGCAAAAGAAATGAGCTAAAATCCTAATACGTCGGGGCAAAAATCAACTAATTCTTTCCCCCTATCCAAGTTCCATTCATATTTGCTGAAGTATTAATCCATGTCCCATTTCCATTATTTCCACTCATTTGTCCTGTAAATGTCGCACCAGAACTGGCACTCCCAGCAATTGCAGAGAAATTTCCAGATTCCGAGACATTCCCGTTAACATCAAAGTCCTCATTAAATACGGCTGACGTTGTTGTTCCTGTAACCTTACCTGTTGAACTTACATTAATCTTAAATGTTCCGTGGTCTTTTGTTCCGGAATAACTTCCAGACCATTTACCCTCAAAGGGAATGTTTGATTGTTATCATCATCGTTGCTTGAGCAGGATAAAATGATAATACTGAAAAGAATTGTTAATGTTGCTAAAATTAGTTTTCTCATGATGTTAAAGTTTTATTTGTTTAATAATTAAATTTTGATTTTTAGTGATAAAAGTATTATGAATTTATGTGTGTTTCTTACGGATAACCGTAAACAATAGGAGTTAGTTAATATTGACCTTCTTGTTCTTTGTTTTTGCTCAAACGTTTTTTGATATATGTAAATACATTGATGATCAAAAGCACATCAATAATTATTATTACTAATCTTACAAACCAATCTTTTAAAATTAACGCTCCTAAATCCAGATTCAAAGATTCTTTGCAAAAGAATGGAAAGTAAATGAGAATAAAAATGAATGTTCCTAACAAGCTTATTATAATTAGTAAAAGTGGAATAACAATAAATATATAGCTGATTTTATATTTTTGGAAGATTTGAAATAAGCCTAAGCAAGCTATAATCAACCCAAATATCAGTTCTACGTCATTACTATGACTATAACCATATATAATTAAAGAAATACCGCCTAAAACAAAGCCTAAAAATATTAGGAAGATGAAGAACGGTGCTAAAATTTCTTTTGGTCTAATTTTCATGATAGTATTTTTATTATTGGACTTAATAGTAAATAAGGCTAACGTAGCTATACACGTATCCTTGATTTTTCGCTTATCTTTTTAAATTAGTAGGAATGTACCAGAATTTAAAAAGACGAGGAAAATTGTTGATACGGTTAGGGCTTTTTACAAACAAAATCAAACACAGCCTCAGACATTGTTTCTGGAATGACCTCGTCAATCTCACCATTTAATTTACCAGATGAAGTTACTTGACCTTTTGAATTGTAGTTAACATAGGACAACAAAGCATATTTCTTGGAATTACAATAAATTTTCCATCTCTCAATAGAGTAATCAGACTGCTTTATTATCCAGTTTCCTTTCTTATCCTTGTAACTCTTTGGAGCATTAACAGCTTTAACCCAACAAACATAATCCTTTGAATAATTATCGCTTGGTTCTATGTCTTTGACGTAGTATTTAATCTTTGTCACGGATTCACCAAGGTACGTCCAGCCATTAGCAATATTTGCAAATACATGGTTAGGGACTTCTTCAATAGTTTCTGAATTTTGACAATGATAGAAAGTGAATGTAAAAATGAGAGTGACAGATAATAGGGTTTTCATAAAATAGTTTATCACCCAGTTCCAAAGTGTTTTGTGATTATATAAATAGAAAGGCGTGGAACTGTAGCCTATTGTTACTGAGGTACTGGTATACCCGATACACAAATAAACCACGTCCACGCCAAGCGTGAACATTAGGTCTATTTATCTCGTGTATCTTTAAATTACCAGTTTTCAGTAACAAGAATAAATAGCTAACGCAATCTATATTTTAAATGTTAATTTTTCTTTTTCTTATATGAAATTTTTTCTAACTTTTCACAAAATTAGACATTACAAATGTTATGAGCAACTCAAAATTTAATTCTGTGATGAGAGGTTATTTTTCTAACCTTGATACTGATGTAAAAAGATTTATACATTCAAAATTCATTAATTCTGGAATGGATTATTTTAATTTTATGGATACATTCTTATATAACTACGGAATTATCTCATTCAACGTAGTAGTGAATATTGACAATAACAAACACAGTTCTTACATTAAATTTTCTGATGAAAATATTTTCAATGAAACAGGGGAAATTACCCTTGCGATTAATGTTAGTGATGATACTGCTGAAGAAAGATTAGCAAACAAGCTGGTTACCCTGATTCATTTTTCTAATTACAATGATTGGATAAAGCAAAAAACTAAATAACATGATGATTTCTTTTTTAATTTTCAATTTGGTGAATTTACAGATGTAAGTCCTAACTGGTTTGATTGGTTCTCAATCTGTGTAACATCCTTAAGTATCTTTGCAGCATTCCTCATTGCAGAAAACATATATAGTAAAGGGAAGAGGGACAAAAAAGAAAGCGATAAAAATCTAATTGCTTCAGAAAATGATTTATTTGAAAATAACCTCAATGAGCTCAAAGAAAGCGTCAGTGTTCAAATAAAGCATTTGGAAGAATATTTAGTAGAAAAGGATTTCAAACTTAAAATCAATCCTTCTTTACAAGTTAATTTTCTGCAATTTATTGATATTAAATGTTTATACCTAAACTTTCCTAATGATCAACAAAAAAAAGAAAAATAAATTCACTTCTAACTTCATTATATGGAATGTATGATTTTAAGGATAACCTTATTTCAGAATTAAGAAATTATACTAAAAAACACAACGAATTTCAAGTTAAATTTAAAAAATATCGTGAAATTTACTATAAAAAATTTCATGATTACTCCAATTTAAGGGCTATCGACATTAAAGAAGAAGCAGGTGTGAAAAAATGGAGATACAATGATGATGATAAGTTTATGAATGAATTTGCAAAATTAAGATTAGTCTCTATAGCAAATGATGAAAATAGTGCAGATAGGAAAAAATAGATGAGAATTTCTTATTACCACTTATTTATTTGTCAAACAATTTTATTCCTGAAGACTATCACGCTATAGAAACTAACTATATATCAAACGATTGTCATGCTTCTTATCTCGATATTGAGAATCTTAACGAGTCACATTTTAAATCTATGGAAAGTTATTTAAAAGTTTTAAAGGATTTGAAAGCTGAGATAGAAGCTTATTAAAAAATAAAAGATGTCTAAGGTTGTTTTACCAATCTTAAACATCTTAATGTAATACTTTATAAAAACTAATTATAAAAAACCTATAACATTAGGGTATATTACTGTTATAAGGATTTAATATATTTCTTTGATTAATGTTATTCTTAATGTAGTTATATTGGTTAGTAGTATTTCTACACTATCCTTTAATTTTGATAGATGCTGTTGAGTTGTTGCAAGTGAATCGTGAATACTGAACAATGGTACATCTGGATGTTCTTCACTAAATCTTTTTGCTACACAATCCAGTAAACAATATGATTCTACATTGGTCAATAACCCATCAAAGCTGACTCCCATCTCTTTAATATAGTTAATATAGCTCATAACTTTAAACACACTTGGAAACTCTTGTTTAAATTTTTTTGCTTCCGGAATGGTTGTTCTGGGTTTACTAAAAAATATCTCCATTACAACATTCTTTGCTAAATCCCGTTTACTTTTAAATACAACTGTTCTGGTCGGCTGAGAAAACCATTTACCCTTTGATGAAAAATTAGAAACAACCCTGTATGGTTTACCCTCTTCATTATATTTAATCTGCAATATATTGCTGAAGTACTCATAAAAATCTCCATTAATAATAAGATTGATAAAATTAGTCACCTCATCTTCATCAAAGTTAAGATTGAATAAGCTTTGGATATGCTTTTTCTTCAGTAATTTTGTCGCTCCAACTCGTTTGAGTAAATCTTTATCCTGATTCATGATTGCTTTAAGAATCACACAAAAGAAATATGGCTGGGAGGACTTAATGTCAACACTTCCTAATCCTTCACCATCATAAGTAAGACAAGGTCTTAAAATCTTATTTAGCCTTGTCATTGATGAATGAAGCCTATTGTCTGTATTTGGTTTAATTGAATAATGCCAATCTTTATATTTAAATTCATTAATTAAATGTCTTGCAGATGTATATTTTCTCACTTCTCCCTGCTCTAAGAACGGTTTTATAAATTCCAGTGCTTTTACCTCATCAATTTCCAATTTATCATCAAAGAATTTAATAAGATGAGGTCTTGTTTGCTCACAATACCCCCTCTTGTTAAAACCTTTTTCATTTTCTTTACAATCTGTTCGCTCAATAGCTTTTAGCAAGGTTTTATCTGTGATCGTATAATTTATTACCTCATTGTTGTAGTACTCAGTAGCAATGTGATAGTGATTGCATTCTCCAATATCAGCCCCATAGTTACTGACCTTAATTATAAAACCCTGTTCAATCAAAAAATTAATATATTCACTGTATCTCCAATTATAGGACAGTAATTTCTTTGAATGTAGCGCAATACTACAGTCACTCTCACAATTATCTTCTCTATAAAAGCTTGGAATGCTATTTAATAAACTCAGATAAAATACAGCCACATCTAGCTTAAGTCTGACATGGCTGATTTTGTTATGTTGCTCAATAGATTGTTTTAAATCCTCTAAAAGCTTTTTTTGAATAACAACTACTTGTTTCATAGTAAAGCTTTTAGTTAAGCGGTGTTAATGCACTCTCTATATCAGACATTCTGTAATATACTCGTCCTCCAATTCCAACAGGAATCAAAATTCCTTTTTCTTCCAATTATGGAGCGTACTTAAATCAACATGAAAGAATTTAGCCGTTTCTTCTCTTGTTAACAGCTCTTGTTGACTTTTTTGAGATTGCTCTAAATTACTATGTGAACTTGCAGACTCATTAAAGTTTATATCATTAATTCTTAATAGATTTTTTAATCCTTTTTCTTTATTTATTATCATAATTTTTTTATTAATAATTATGATACAAGGAAGGGTAGGATATGTAGGATATAAAAAATAGCGCCTAAATAAGCGCTATTTTAAAAAATTGATTATCAATATATTATATATTTTAAATTAAATTCATGAAGGATAGTTGTAGGATTTACTTAAGAAATTAACAATATTAGTAGTTGCTACTCTTTTTGATGCAGGTCTTCCACTATCTAATCCAGAGATCATATTACTTATTTCTTTTCTACTCTTTTCCTTTCCAGAGAATAAAAATCGATCAGACCACCATTGATTATAAGCACCTGCATTTTCTTTATATTTTGACATGAAGAATGGCTTTAATTCTCTAATAAAATATGCATAATCAGATAAAGTACCTTTTATAAGATTGATTTTATGATTTATTGGTAAATCAAGAAAAGTCTTCACAAAATCAGTTTCATTAGTAGCTGTTTTATCAATAAAATCAGAAAATTCCAAATAAATACGTTTAATGATTTCAATATTGGAATCCCCGAAAACAGTAACATCTGATATTGTTATTGGCTTTGAACTGATAAATGGATATTCTTCTAAGATGTGACTGTATAATCTAACCAAATCCTTTTTATAATTTTTCAAATTAGTTATTCCTGACATTTCGCAATCGTATAAATCAAAAGCCCTGTCTTTTTCTTCCGACTTCTCAATTGAAAATGACAACAAGTCTTTTTTATACTCTTCCGCTCTCTTATTCCAGACAGTAATTTCATTTTCAACGTCTGATATTTTTGATTTCAAAGAAGCTAATAATTGAGTTAATTTCGTCTTTACGAATAATATATTTGTGGGATTTAAAAAGACTCTCTTATAATACTCTTTAATCTCTTTAATTACTTTATCGGAATTACTTTTATTATAATACTCCGGAAATGGATTTTTTTCATCAAGATTTTCATTTAACAGGTCTTGAGAAATTTGTTCTATTTTTTCAATATTTTTATCTTCAAAAATTTTGTATTCTTCACTGTTATTTAAAAAATCCAAATAAGTTTTAAAAAGGTTTGTTAGTAAATCGTTTAAAATATCCTTTTTTGTTACCAACTTACTATTTTTTTCCTTATTAATCCTACTATTCCCTAAAGTTGAGATCTTATTTTCTAGCGCATTAATTTCAGCGAACAATGGGGGTATAATTTTACCCCTCAATAGAACACCAAATTTTTTACTGTCACTATCATTAGAAAACAGTAGATTATCAAGGTTATTAGATAATTTATCTGTATCAGACTGATTTATTTCACTGCTCGAAACAAGCCATTCTACATCCTTTATTATTATAGCTTCTCTATTCATAGATTATCAGATCCTGTTTTCAACAATACTAATTTACCTTCTTTTACGGTATCATTTTCTTGTTTACTCCAAATTTCAGCAAGCTGCATTGATTGATCAATTGATTTTTGTCCTATATAGTCAAGGAATTGTTTTTCTGAAGAATGAGCCGTGATATTCATTAATAATGGTGTCGGATATTCCTTTTTGGCGTAGAAATTCGTCGCAAAGCTTCTTCTGCAATCATGTGATGATACTAATTTCCATTTAGGATAAACCCCTCTCTCTCCTTTCTTTGTTTCTTTATTAAACAAGTTACCTTCAACAAGTTCATCAATACCCGCTTTTTCGCAAACCTTTTTAATGTATCTATTAAAAAGAGTTGTATTTGTCTCGATATTTGTTGAGAACAAAGGAGGAAATTCACCATTGTACTTACTAAGAATATTTCTAACCTCTTGGTGAATCGGGATCTGAACCAACTTTTTGGTCTTTTCTTGAGTAATAACAATAAAATCAAAATTACCAATCTTCCGTACCATTTTAGTGGTCATTCTGAACAGGTCTGATGCCCTTTGCCCCACATAGCAACCAATAACAAACCAATCTCGTGTTATACTATATTTCTCATCTGAAAATGTAGTATCCTTTATTTCATTGATTTCATCAATTGATAGTGGATTTATCGGAGTAGAAACAGTAAAGCCTTTTACATTATCAATTTGATGGCTTACATCATGACCATTCTTTCGAGCGTCTAAAATAATCGTTTTGACAAATTTGATATATCTGCCTGCTGTATTTTCATTCGTTGCCCCAGTATCAATTAAAAACCTTATGAAGTCTTTACCGAAATTTAAATCTACGTCTTTTAAGAGGAATGTTTTTTTCTTATATTTTTGGAAATCAATCAGCTTATTTACAATTGTTCGATACTTCTTTATAGATCTATCACTTACTCCTTTTCTACCTTTTGCAGATACTACATAAGGTAATTGTTCGACATAATATTCCCCGTACGCTATCAAGTAATCTTTTTGTTCTGGTTCAACTCTTCCACTAAAAACATCTATCTTATTCTCTAACCATTCATGATCAATTTGAACTCCGTTCGCAAAATCCTGATTATATTGTTCCAAAATAAAGACTTCCATCTTTTGCAAATTACTCTTCAGATTTTTGTGTGCTGGGTCTATTGGTTTAGGAAAACCCGTTGCAGTACTCCAAGATTTAACGTCACATACAAACCCTGTCTTTCGCTTAGCATCAAACTTCCTACCTAAAGAGAATCGAAGATAGATTGGATTGTTTGAACTCTTCCCTTGAATTAAGAACTGAACTTTAGCCATGATAAATTGTTTAATACAAATCTATCACATCAAAATAAATTAGACAACATTTAGACAACAATTCCTCAATATCATTCAACTTTATTAAATAACATTAATTCAAAAACACAAAATAATAACTGATTATCAATAATTTAAGATTGAATTAAATTGATTAAGATTGAATTAAATTTAACAATTAACACAAGTCTGAATCCCTCCAACTCCACTTTTTAAACTAAAGAGAATTTGTAAATTATTGAATTTTAAATAATTACATTTTCTCTTTTTTGTTTTTGTGTCCGAAATTATTCACAAACATTTTTACTTAATCTTTGAACAAAATACACATTTGGAGAAGCCAGTCATAAAGAAATTATACTGTCTAAACAGGAGGGAGTTTGGAATCTTACAGAAATTACAATTACCTGGCGATGAATAACAACATCAAAAATTACTGCCCCACCTGTAAAAAGATAATAAGTTTATTTGATAAAAAAACATTATTTTGCAGGAATAAGTATTCCTTTTCAACCCACAGCATTAAAATTTATTTCTGATAACGAACAGGACAATATAATTTACGAACGGCATTATTTCATCATAAAAAATCTGGAGATAAACTTCCTTACTACGTTAATCATGAATCATACTCCTATTTATTTTAAAGATAATTATCTGGTGATTGAGAATTCAATTATGTTGGAAAAAATTGATGTTAAATCATTTGATGACATTATAATTTTTTATGAATTTCCTGGACGAAAATATAAGCTTAATATGTTTTTTACAAGTCCTGTAAAATATGAAGCTAAAAAAGGATTTATTAATAAAATTATTTGTTCAGTTTTTAATCACAATAATAATCCTTATGAAATAAAACAAACCTATTATGATATTAACGTTGAAAGGTTGCTTGTAATGATTAAACAATGCCTGACTTATGCTGATATTCCAGATTTAAAAAACAGTATTTATTGGAGAACAGAGGATGGAAAAAACATCTTTCAAAGAACAAAACTTATTTATAGTAAGGATAATCTATCTTTAACTAATGTATTAAAAAAACACAAAATAATAACGAACGAATGATAATTTGTAATTATTTTGCAAAGGTCTATGACAATAGGGTTGTGAATTTTTAATATCCAGACTTGAATATTTCCGCTAAGTCGTAGATAATTTATAATTTTCTATTTGGCAATACTCTTCAAAATCAGTTCTAAAAGCATCATCTAAATCTTTAAATCCTGGATTTTTAAGATCTTCTCCTGCCTTTCTATTTTCAACATATCAATTTAAAAGCTGTTTTACAACATTTGCTTTTTTATCAGGCTTTCTTTCTATTAGCAGCAAAAAAAGAAATAACAGGAGAAACATTGAAAAACCATTTTCTTGGAATTGATGAAAAGAAAATGACGATTATTGAGATTTTTAAAGACCATAACCAGCAGATGAAGGACCTCATCGGGAAATCATTTTCAAAGGGAACTTGGGATCGCTATGAGACTTCGCTCCGTCACACTAAAGAATTTATGAAATGGAAATATAAAGTTTCCGATATGGATGAACGGGACATCAACCCTGCTTTTATTTCAAACTATGAATTTTGGTTAAGAACTGTTAGAAAGTGTGCAAACAATAAAGCTAAGCAACTTATACATAGAATAATCTGAATTAATTTTCTTTAATATACTCACTTGGCGTTACACCTTCAATTTGTTTAAAAACCCTGTTAAAAGTAGGCTGGTTTGAAAAACCAGCTTCTGTATATATATACAGAAGCGTCACCTTGGACAGGTCTTTTTCTTTCAACAGAATCTTTACATAATTTACACGAATGCTATTAAGGTAATGATTGAAATGGGTATAACCTTTTGCACGTATGGCTCTAGAAACATAGGTTGCATTGGTATTAAGGTCTATACAGATTTTTGAGATATTAAGATTGGCATCTTTAAACCATTTTTCGTGCGTCATTTTTTCATCAAGTATTTTGAAAAAGGCTAAGTAATCCTCTTCATTTTCTCTGATGATATCCGCCATCAATTTTTTATCCGGCGTGTCCTTTTTATCAATTACAATTGACTGCTGTTCCTGATTCTTGATGATGTTTATTTTGTCTTTATAGCGAATGAACATCATAATAATCGTTCCATTGAATAAAAAAGCGGTTATTTCTATGAAGCTGATGAAGGGTCTGAACTTAGAATTGACCTCATTAAAATACTCTCCAAAATTAGAAGAAACTATAATACCAATAACGATTAACAGAACAGAATATGCAGCATACATTATAGCTTCTTTCTTGGAGTACAAAATGAAAGCTCCTAAAGACATCGGTAAAAGCCAAACTACATTTCCTACGGATATACTGAATAGAATAATAAAAAAATACAGATTGTAAAGCGGGGCAAGGAACAAATAAATTCTTACATAAGAAAGAACTTTTTGAAAAGGAATTCTAAATGCCAGGTAGATCAGGCAGCCAAAAATAGCAGAACCAAAGAACGTATAAACTACAATTAACCTGTTTAAGCCTCCCATAAAAAAAGCAATACTGTAGAACAACAATATTATCATCATCAGTTGTAGATATCTGACGATCATTTGTAGTTTAAGGAGTTGGATATTGTCAGTATTTTTCATACTGCTGCTTTCTTTTAGATAAGAAAAATTTGTAAAACCAAATATTTTCAATAATTGTTTCATTTAACTGTTTGTATTTCAATGTTATGAATAAATGTAAAACAGATACGGTTTTTGATTGAAAGCACTATTTCCCAATCTCTGCTGTATCGCAAACTTTGCAAAACCTAACTAAAGGATTTGTCCAGTGAGTGTCAATCAAGGAAATATTAAGAAAGCAATGTTTATTATTTTGGCGATAATAAGCTCCTGGGCATTTTCTGCTGTTAGAACTGATTCTTTGTCTGTTTACAAAATTAAGAATTTCAATGGTCTGGGGAAAATTTATATTTCTGAAGGTACTAAAATCAGTGGTTTTATCGATTTACATCTCTATATATCCGAAGAAGTTACTCCAAATTTAGAAAATACGGTTTATGTATCTGGAGGAACAGGCATTATCGGAACCGTTTACGGAGATATTATTTATAAAAAGACAAAAGAAAGATATTTAGAATATTCACCAAACCTCTTTTTTGAAGTTAAAAGCCATACAAGGTTTATACAAATACAATATTATTTTACTCAGTTTAATAACGACAATGCTTTACGCGGACCGCCTTATAAATGCGTATTTTCTTAAAATATACTTTCAATTTTAAACAATAAATAATGAAAAAAATACAATACTTATTTTTGATGCTGTTTGTTTTAAGCATCAACACTTTTGGACAAGTCGGCATTAACACAGATGAACCCAATTCTAATACAGCATTACATATTTCCGAGCGAATGAAAAGTACAAATCCTGATGTTAATAACAAAATCAAAGGGATTATTATACCAAGATTGACTCAGGCGGAAAGAGACAAACTTACTTATTCAGATGCCCCTACTAATTCTACCGTAAGGTTAGGCAATGCGGACAATAGTTTGATGATTTTCAATACCACAGAAAACTGCTACAACTTTTGGAATATCGAAGAAGGAGAATGGAAAAGCGTTTGCGGGAATTTAGGAAATGCTAAGTTCACATTTGATTGTGCGAATGTTGTTTTGAAGGGAAATTATGTAAAAGGGAAAGAAGTTGATGGAACCAACTATATTGCCATTTCAGTTGGTAATGTAACAAAAGCAGGATCTTATTTGATAACAGCGGCTTCTAGTCCAAATAATGGATATTCTTTTGTTGCACAGGGAACATTTACAACTACAGGTACTCAGACAGTAAAATTATATGCTCAGGGAACGCCTGTAACAGCACAGACCAATACATTTACATTAAGTTCTTCAGGAGGTTCATCCCAAGCTACCTGTACTGTCCCGGTTTCCGTACAGCCAGATATAGCAGGATATGCTTTAAATTGTTCATCTATTGAAGTAAATGGGACATATTTAAAAGGAACTACATTCACTTCATCAAATAATATTACAGTCAATGTAAATGTAAGTTCTATTGGTTCTTACAGCATTTCTACAGGTACGGTTAATGGGGTTAGCTTTTCTGCTTCAGGGGTATTTTCAACCACGGGAACACAGACCATTACATTAGCAGGCAACGGAATACCTACTGTAAATAATGACTTCACAGTAACGGTTACTTCTAATACTATTTCTGGTAATGCATCCTGTACAGCAACGATTCCGGTAGTACTTCCGGCAATGACCTATGCAATTATAGGAAACGGAGATTATTCTTGGAACTCGACTCAACGCACAACAGCTTTAGCATCATCATCAAACTTTGGAACCAACGGAAAGGTCAAAATAGCAGGATTGACAAAGTTATGGACTGCTACCAATGCTAGAGATGCAGTTACAAATTTGTCCAGCAGTACAAAGCCTGATATAATTTTATATTTTGCTTGGGGTGCGAATACTAATACTGTTTTATCATCGGTTTTGGCGTCTTATATTAATCAAGGGGGATGCCTTTTATTTGGTTCGGCAGACAATACAAGTTGGGCAGTTCAGGTATTACTGAATGGGATTTATGGCGCAGGTGCTCCACAAGCAAGTAATAATAGTAGTAATCAAAACGACTACCTGCTCAAAGCGATAGCGTCAGACCCTATTATAAATGGTCCATTTGGAAATCTTTCTGGTAAATATTGGGGAGAAGACAATTCAGGAAGTGTTTTTGTAAGTAATTTTCCTTCAACTGCAGTACAATTAGCATCTGCAAATAACCCATACTCTAACAGATCTATTAACCCGGATGTTTCTATAATTTGGTATGATGACAATAAGAATTTTGCATACATAGGAGACTCAGTTGCATCTGCTTGGGATACAAATACTTTTAATACGGGTTGGGCTTCTATTTATAAACAGGCTACCAGCTCGCCAAGCTCAAAATTGTTTGGATATTGGGATTCTTCCACTGCAGGAACTGTATATGTTTATAATGCAGCATTGGAACTGAATATGGTAAACTGGTTACTAAAAAAGGCTGCAATAGCAGGTATTAATCCACATTAGAGATTCTATGAATATGGTATAATTGTTACGGTTTTCTATAGTTTTTTTTAAAAATGCTTTTTTATGAATTTTAAAGATGTCCACCTAGGACAAATGATGCAGATGAAGGTTGCAGAAAGCGGGATAGAAATATCCCGCATCTGTAATTTTTTACATTGTACAGAACAGGAAATCTGGGAAATGTATAAAGCTAAAAGCCTGGATTCAGAAATTCTTCTGAAGTGGAGCAAGCTTTTGGAATATGATTTTTTCAGGATCTATAGCCAGCATCTTATCCTGTATGCACCAATAACTTCAGAGGTTAAGAGCAATAATAAAAAATCCAGTCTGCCAAAATTCCGAAAGAATATTTATACAAAGCAGATTGTAGATTTTATTTTAGAACAGATTAGTTCCGGCAATATGACCAGAAATGAAGTAATAGAACGTTATAGGATACCCAAAACAACGCTTTACAAATGGATAAGCAAATATGAAAATAAATAAATTATAAATGGGAAACTATATAGGATTTTGATTTTATTATTTATAGATATTATGTTTTTTGTTGTATTCTGGAAAATATTTAGGATTGGCAGCGTTGTACTTTATGGAGCTTGTCTTTTGTTTTTAATAATGTCCATTTGGAGATTGAGTTTATTAAGAATCATTTTGTTGGAGATTTCGGAACATATTATTTCAGTTAAATACTGTTCACCCTTTTTTTATAGTAAAAAAGCAAGGCCTGTTCCGGAGATTCCGTTGGAAAAGATTATTACTTGTATGGAAGTAGTATAGTTTTGCTTACTAAATTCCATGAAAAAACTATATTATGGCTGGCTGATTCCTTTCCTAGTGTAGTAATAAAGAGTTTAGAACAACTAGGATACTCTAAAACTAATCGATTAGTCTGTGATTATGTTAAAATATCTCACCATGGTAGCTTAGGAAATAATAGCATAGAGTTATATCAAATGATAAAATGTAAAAATTATAGTCTAATTACAGATGGCTATAATCGTCACGGATTACCTGCAAAAGCTAGTTTAGTACAAATCCTCAAAGAAACATCGATGATCATTATAAATTTCACCTAACTTGTAAAGATGAAAATTTAGTGAAAATATTCGAGGTAGATGGAGATGATATCTGGCAAAAGTTAAATTTTGAATTTATTTATCCTCAAAAAGACACTTGTTTTGAGATCGTGTTTTAGGTAAGAAATAACTCAATTTGAATATAAAATAAAAGTTTATTGGGGTTAGAGTTGTTAGGATTTCGAAATTTACTTATAAGACTAAGATTTATGGCAAGTTCGTAGGATTTTTAAACAATTCGATAAAATTTGCCCTATTTAATGCTTTCCAAGAAGGGTAATAATAGCAGTAAGTATTTGACAGCAAGCCCTCTATCCCCACTAAAAAACCACTGAAATATCCAGTGGTTTTTATTTATCCGTCTACTGACGAGCTGCTGTTCTTTTTAAACCATTCAATATAAGCATCTACTGCCTTTTGAAGAAAGGCTTTGGTATCCTGGTCTTTTAAATTTCCGGTTTCATCCCATACCTTATCGATATGCGGGAGATAAACCTCCGGCTGCTGCATGGCAGGAACATTGAGAAAAACAAGACTTTGCCTTACATGGTGATTCGCTCCGAAAGCAGAAAGGTTTCCGGGGGAATTACTGAATACCGCACCGGGCTTTCCGTTCCAGACACTTTTTCCGGCAGGCCTTGAACCAATATCCAGGGCGTTTTTAAGAGCTGCAGGAACAGATCTGTTATGTTCCGGAGTAACAAAGATCACCCCGTCTGTATTCCTTATCTCATCTCTGAATTTGACATAAGATTCAGGAACAGTATGATCATCATCAAAATCCTGATTGTATACCGGTAAGTTTTCAATGGAAATCATTTTAAAATCAAAACCCTCAGGAGCCATGGAAACCAATGCCTTCGCTATTTTTTTCGAGAAAGACTCTTTCCGTAAGCTTCCCGCGATAAGTCCGATTACCTTATTCATAATAATAGTATTTAAGTGATTATACTATGATCAACAGCAAAAACAATGCGGAAATAGTCTGCACGTATGATTTGATAATAACTCCCACAATTTCCATACGTTAAGATAAATACCTAATTTTAGCAAAAATAAAATTATGTCCATAACAAATGAATATGAACTAACCGGCATGCAGAAAGTAAGTGAAGCGGTTGCCTATACTTTAAAGGAGATGATTCAGTACGCCCAGCCAGGCATGACCACCAAAGACCTTGATGAGTATGGAGCAAAGATACTTGCCGGTTTCGGTGCAAAATCTGCACCCCATCTGACCTATGGATTTCCTGGATGGACCTGCATCAGTGTTGATAACGAATTCTGCCATGGTATTCCTACAGAGAAAAGGGTTTTGAAAGAAGGAGACCTGATCAATATAGATGTTTCGGCGGAGCTTAATGGTTTCTGGGCGGATAACGGCGGATCTTTTATCGTTGGAAAAGATATCAACGGACATCAGAAATTAGTAGATGCCTCCAAAGATATTTTGCAAAAGGCAATCCGTACTATTAAAGGAGGGGTAAAAATAGCGGATATCGGATATCTTATGGAAACCGAAGCTAAAAAAAGAGGTTTTAAGGTGATTAAAAATCTTGGCGGACATGGGGTGGGAAGAAGCCTTCACGAGGAGCCCGATGAATTATTGAATTATAAAAACCGTTTCGATAACAGACGCTTCAAAAAGAACTCTGTAGTAGCTATCGAAACATTTATTTCAACCTCTTCCCAACTTGCTGTAGAGCTTAATGACGGATGGACTATGGTAGGCAACAAAGGCGGTTATATGGCCCAGCACGAACATACGATCCTGATCACTGACGGCGAGCCTGTAATTTTAACTCAAATGAATGAAATACTGAATTAAATAAATTTTTCAAATGTTGGTAAACGCAAAGGCTGTAAGCATATGTAAATACTGTTCTGCAAAGCATCATGTTTATAAAAAAACTTTGCGCCTTTGCATTTACCGATCCATTATTTAATGTAGTTATTTTATCCTTTTATAAAATTCATACAACCCATCAATATCTGCAGAGCATAAGATAGGCATTGCCTCCTTAAGCACAGCCTCATCCCATTCCCACCACTTCATTTCAAGCAGCAATTCGATATGCTCATCCCTGAATCTTTTTTTGATCGGTTTTGCAGGATTTCCACCAACGACAGTATAAGGCTCAACATCCTTTGTAACCAAAGCACGGCTTCCGATGACAGCACCATCGCCAATTTTTATTCCGGGCATGATCATAGCCTCACCTCCGATCCATACATCATTTCCGATCAAAGTGTCTCCTGCCGGCATAAAAGCGTCTCTGCTGTTTTCGAAACGTTCTACTTCTGACATATAAAAGAAAGGAAAACTCGATATCCAGTCGTGACGGTGTCCCTGATTACCGCACATTATAAAACTGGCTCCTGTTCCCACAGAGCAATAAGCTCCGATAATCAGTTTATCCACATCATTTCGGTCAGGAAGTAAATAGCGGGCACAGTCATCAAAAGAATGACCGTGGTAGTATCCGGAATAATAGGAGTATTTACCGGCAATAATATTAGGATTTTGAATATGGTCTTGTATGATTTTGCCTTTAAAAGGACTTTCAAAGAAATTTTTCATTGTAACAGCTTTTTAATATAAGAATATGAGATTAAAGAACAGCTTAGAGCTGTCCCAAAAAAAGGATGGTTTGTTACTCTAAAAAAAGCTAACGTGTTAATTTCATGGTACACAAATATAACAAAATCAATCCGTTTTTTTATTCTTTATCATCCCAGCAGGGCGAAATTTGCCATTCTTCCAAAACATCTTATCCGTAAAAGAGGCCAACGTATCCGAAATTAAAATTAAGTACCTTATACACTTACCCTATAAATCCCTGAAAACTAAAACACTAAAACCACATGATTGAAAATGGAGGGCATCTCTCCACAAAAAAGACTAAAAAAATGTTTTATCGTAAAGAATTTTATATATTTGCACCATCTAACAATTAAAAAAATAATTTACTATGTCAGACATTGCATCAAGAGTAAAAGCTATCATCGCTGATAAGCTTGACGTTGAAGAAACAGAAGTAACTCCTGAAGCTAGCTTCACTAACGATTTAGGAGCTGATTCACTAGATACAGTTGAGTTAATCATGGAATTTGAAAAGGAATTCAACATTCAAATCCCTGATGACCAAGCTGAAAAAATTACTACTGTAGGACACGCTATCGCTTACATCGAAGAAGTAGTAAATAAATAATATTCTTCAACAAAAAAGAAATTAAACAAAGTTTATGGAATTAAAAAGAGTAGTTGTAACCGGATTTGGAGCAATAACGCCAATAGGAAATAATGCAAAAGAATACTGGGAAAATCTTGTGAAAGGTGAGAGCGGAGCCGCTCCGATTACTCTTTTTGATGCCACAAACTTTAAAACAAAGTTCGCTTGCGAAGTGAAAAATTTCGATCCTTTACAGCATTTCGATAAGAAAGAGGCTAAAAAAATGGACCGAAATACCCAATTGGGACTTGTTGCAGCCAGAGAAGCTGTGGCACATTCCAGAATTATGGAAGACAATGTGGATAAAAACAGAGTCGGTGTAATTTGGGGCTCCGGAATCGGAGGTTTGGAAACTTTTGAGACAGAAGTGTTAGGATGGGCCAATACAGAAATTCCTAGATTCAACCCGTTCTTTATCCCAAAAATGATTGCGGATATCACTCCGGGACATATCTCAATAGAGTACGGCTTTCACGGACCCAACTATACCACTGTATCTGCATGTGCGTCTTCAGCAAATGCTATAATTGATTCCAAGATGCTGATCCAACTCGGAAAAGCAGACGTGATTGTGTGCGGGGGCTCTGAGGCAGCCGTTACAGCAAGTGGTGTCGGTGGATTCAATGCAATGATGGCACTTTCTACGAGAAATGATGATCCTAAAACAGCGTCAAGACCTTTTGACAAAGACAGAGATGGATTTGTACTGGGTGAAGGTGCGGGATGTATCATTCTTGAGGAATACGAGCACGCGGTAAAGCGCGGTGCAACAATTTATGCAGAATTGCTGGGAGGTGGTTTAAGTGCAGATGCACATCACATGACCGCTCCTCATCCTGAAGGTCTCGGCGCTTATCTGGTCATGAAAAGCTGCTTGGAAGATGCAGGTTTAACTGCTGATGAAGTAGACCATATCAATATGCACGGTACTTCTACTCCATTAGGAGACATCGCAGAATCCAATGCAATCTCTAGATTATTAGGCGAGCATGCGTATGACATTCAGATCAATTCTACAAAATCAATGACGGGCCACCTTCTGGGGGCAGCAGGAGTCATTGAAGCTATCGCTGCATTAGGAACTATTATTCATGGTACTGTTCCTCCTACCATCAACCATTTTACTGATGATGAAAATATTGACAGCAGACTAAACTTTACGTTTAACACAGCTGTGAAGAAAGATGTAAAAGTAGCCATGAGCAATACTTTTGGATTTGGCGGGCATAACGCTTGCGTTCTATTTAAGAAAATCTAAATTCAATGAATGGAGTTACAGAAATACTTTTCTAAATTCCTTCTCAAAAAAAGAAAAAGACAGTTAACGGAGAGAGAGCATTTTCTCAGTACCGAGCTTAGAAAAGTATTGGGTACGGAGGTACAAAATCTTGATCTTTACCGCGAAGCTTTTTCTTTGAAAAATTCTTCTAAAAATCAAGACAGCAATTATGAAAGACTTGAATTTTTAGGAGATTCTGTTTTGGGTACAATTATTTCTTGTCATTTGTTCCAGACCTATCCTCAGGCAAACGAAGGATATCTGACACAAATGAAATCTAAGATTGTTAATAGGAAAAATCTTAATAAATTAGGAGAAGATCTTAAGCTTACCAGCCTTTTGCAAAAGCAGAACAGTTCTTCAGCTTTAGGTGAGAATATCTCCGGAAATTTATTTGAGGCCTTAATCGGAGCTGTTTATTTGGACTTCCACTATGATACTTGCAAAAAGATTATTCTGGAAAAACTTCTGACACCCTCCGAAATTAACAAGCTTGAAAACAAAATTGTAAGCTATAAAGGCCTCCTGCTTGAATGGAGCCAGAAGAAGAAGGTCAATATAAAGTACGAAACCTGCGAAGAAATACAGGCCAACAAGGCCATTGTATTCAGATGCCATGTCTGGCTGGGAGATGAGAAAATTGCCAATGCAACAGAAACCTCCAAGAAAAAGGCAGAAGAAAAGGCAGCACAGCGGGCATTTTATATTTTAAACAAAAAAGAAAACATACTTGGAAATTCAAAAACTTTATGATCTGGATGATATAGAATTTGAAGATATTGCCATAGCATTGGTAAGATTAGCAAAAGATATACCCGCTCATGAGTTTTTTTATAAAATAAATCAAACCAACGATCTCAATTTTTCCAGAAAAAAAGATCTGGTCTTTCATGGAGATTATTATGATTATTTTTTTCCAAGATTCGAGGCCTATCATAAGTCTACGAAGACCTGTTTTACTTTTATTTCAAACAAATCTTCGGAAAGTAAGCAAAAAAAAATTCATACTGAGCTCTTTTCGGAAGAAGAAAACATTAAATTTTTATTAAATAATCAGGCAGATGTGGAATATATTCTACATAGTTCGGAACAATTTCCTGATTTTTCCGTAATTTTGCTCCCTGAAAATCTTGTGTTTCCAATTCAAGATTATACACTGAGTTCCGATGAGGAACTTTATCAAATTATCCAGTATTATGAATAAGTATTTAAAGAAGACAAAAATTATCGCAACACTAGGGCCGGCTTCTTCATCGAAGGAGGTGATGTTAGATTTAATGAAAGCAGGTGTTGATATTTTCAGAATAAATTTTTCACATGCAGATTATGACTTAGTTCGAAACAATATTGACATAATTAGAGAGCTAAATAAGGAATATGGTTATTCTGTAGGTATTCTCGGAGATCTTCAGGGTCCGAAGCTGAGAGTAGGGGTTGTAAAAGAAGGTTCTTATCTGAACCCCGGAGATATCCTTACTTTCACCAATGAGAAGATCGAAGGAGATTCTACCAAAGTTTATATGACTTACCAACAGTTTCCACAAGACGTAAAAGTAGGGGAAAGAATCCTTATTGACGATGGGAAACTGGTATTGGAAGTTATAGAGACCAATGAGAAGGATACCGTAAGAGCTAAAACGATCCAGGGTGGGCCGCTAAGTTCTAAAAAAGGAGTTAACCTTCCTAACACGAATGTATCTCTTCCTGCCTTGACAGAAAAAGATATCCAGGATGCCAATTTCATGCTTGACATGGAAGTGGACTGGATCGCCCTTTCATTCGTACGTCATGCTCAGGATATTATCGACCTGAAAGATCTGATCGGAAAACATCCGAACGGTAAGTTTAAAACACCGATCATTGCTAAGATCGAAAAACCGGAAGGAGTTAAAAATATTGAGCAGATCTTATTGGAATGTGACGGTCTGATGGTTGCCCGTGGTGACCTAGGAGTGGAAGTTCCAATGGAAGAAGTTCCTGCAATCCAGAAAAACCTGGTAGAAAAAGCCAGATTTTACTCCAAGCCTGTCATTATTGCTACCCAGATGATGGAAACGATGATTAACAGCTTAACTCCAACAAGAGCGGAAGTAAATGACGTTGCCAACTCCGTTTTGGATGGTGCTGACGCAGTAATGCTTTCAGGAGAAACTTCAGTGGGAAGATATCCGGTGCAGGTTGTGGAAAATATGGCGAAAATTGTAAAGAATATCGAAACCACTCATTTTTATCAGCATAAAAATGAACCGATCGAGAAAGATTATAACTGTATTGACGAAAGATTCATTACCAACAGGGTATGTCTTGCTGCCGTAAGAATTGCAAAAACGACCAATGTTTCTGCTATCGTTACTCTTACTCATTCCGGATATACGGCATTCCAGCTTGCAGCTCACAGGCCGAACTCCCATATCATTGTTTACAGTGGAAACAGAAGAGTCATTACTATGCTGAACCTTCTTTGGGGGGTGCATGCCTATTATTATGATATGAAAAAATCTACGGATGAAACCATTATCCAGGTCAATATGCTGACTCACAACTACGGCTATATCGAAACCGGAGATTTTGTAATCAATATCAATGCTACTCCATCCTATGAAGGCGGAAAAACAAATACATTGAGATTAACAACTGTTTAATATAAGCAAAAGAGCAAAATTGCTTTTTAAAACTCATAAAAAACTCCCGAAATTACTTTCCGGGAGTTTTTTTGTATTGATAACGGTACTTTAAAATACCTTGTCTTTTACATTGCACAGTGTACTAGTTACCTACTATGGTCTTTGCTGTTACAAATTCCTTTAAAGCCAGAAGAGACAGCTCTGTTCCATATCCTGAAGCCTTTGAGCCGCCAAATGGAAAACGGGGGTCAGAACTTGTCATTCTGTTGATATTTACTGTTCCGGATTCAAGGTTTTCAATAAAGAATAATTGACGCTCTGCGTTCTTCGTCCAGACAGAATTTGAAAGTCCGAAAGGAATATCATTCGCCATTTGTAAAGCTTCTTCCTCATTTTTAAAGGTCATTATCATTCCAAGAGGCCCGAAAAGTTCTTCTTTTAGAATCGGGTTGCCTTCCTGAACCCGGATTAAACCGGGTTTAAATTCATTCTCAGAAATTCTTTCCAGAGGAATAATGATTTCTGCGCCATTTTCCAATGCTCTGTTGAATTGAGCTTCCAGTTCATCAGCCAAGTCCGGTCTTGCCATTCCTGCTAACTTGGTTTCCTTATGTAAAGGATCTCCAACTTCATATTTTTTATATTCTTCAATGAATTTCGGTAGAAACTCATCTTCAATCTTTTCATCCATAATAAATCTTTTTGCAGCAGTACACGTTTGTCCACAATTTTGGAGTCTTGATTTCACTCCAGCCTTTGCAGCTTCATCAAAATCCGCATCATCAAAAATGATAAAAGCATCACTTCCGCCTAATTCAAGTAAAGATTTTTTGATATTTAAACCCGCTATTGAAGCCACTTCTCCCCCTGCCTTTCCGCTACCTGTCAAGCTCACTCCTTTTATCACGTCATGTTCAAGAATTTCCTTTACAGCCTTATGTCCCACTTCAAGATTCTGGAAGATACCTTCCGGAAAACCGGCCTCCAAAAGAACATCTGCGATTGCATTTCCACTTCCGAAACAAATTGAAGCGTGTTTCAAAACCACCGTATTTCCTGCCAAAATCGCGGGAACAGCAAATCTCAGCACCTGCCAGAAAGGAAAATTCCAAGGCATCACTCCTAAAATGACCCCTTTTGGAACATAATGAACTTCAGAATAAGCAAATTCGGATTCAACTTTTTCAGGTTTTAAAATATTCTCAGCATCTGCATAATAATTCATCATTAAAGCACACTTTTCCACCTCAGCAATCGATTCTGAAATTGGTTTATTCATTTCCTTAGTAATGATTGTCCCAAACTTTTCAGAATTATTTTTTAAAATTTCTGCTGCTTTTGCAATTAATTTCTGCCTTTCCTCAAACGGCATTTTTCTCCACACTGAAAACGCTTTATCTGCTTTAATAAGCTTGCTTTCAATCAATTGTTCCATAATATAATTTCTGTTTTTAAATTCAGCTAATGAATTTATGAGCGCTTTTATTTAAAAAGCACGATAAAAGCAACAAATTCCATTCCTTAAGGGGAAATAAAAAAATGATTTTCTCTATCGGAAGAATATCACTTTATCTTAAATCATTAGCCATTCATTCACCAGACATGCCGCCAGCCTTGCCGTCCTGTCCTGAATATCAAAGGATGGATTAACCTCAGCCACGTCCAGTGCAACCAGTTTTTTGTTTTTTAAAATATGCTTATAAAAATGCATAAAGGTTGCATCTGCAAAGATACCATTATAAGCCGAAGCGGAAACCCCCGGAGCGATAGAAGCATTAAAAACGTCCATACAAATGGTGAGATAAGCAAAATCTACATTGTCCAAAAGCTCATCAATACGCTGATAAATCGATGGAAGATTTTCAAAGAATAACTCATCAGCGAGGATATATTTCATTCCGTATTGGTGAGCGGTATCAAAAAGTTTCAATGTGTTGGAGTTTCTTTGAATTCCAATATGTAAAGAATGGATAGGCCCTTCCTGAGCAATCTGCCAGAACCCGGTTCCTGAGCTTGGACCGACTCCTTTTTCAGGCTGTCTGTTATCAAAATGGGCATCAATATTAATAATTCCTATTTTCTGCTCCGGAAAGGCTGTTTTTACGCCCAGATAGTGGGCATACGTCACTTCATGTCCTCCGCTTAGCACAAGAGATTTTCCGCCTTTTAAAAGTACTTTTGACACATTTTTTGCAAGACTGTTTTGGGTATTCTCCAGGTTACCATCCTCACAGGTAATATTACCAAAATCCAGCAATGAAAAGTTGGGAAGAACCACCGGAAAATTAGACATATTTTTTCGGATCACATCCGGAGCTTCTTTGGCTCCCTGGCGACCTTTATTTCTTCTTACGCCTTCGTCTACGGCAAAACCATGTAAAACGAAATCATCCGGTGAAATATTGTCATAATTGTGTTCTTCTTTTACTCTCTGAAATAGCCTGTGGAAGAGAAGTTCTTCTCCATCCATTCTACCCTGCCAAATATTTTGAAACATAATTCTTTAAAAATTCAATTGTATTCACATCATTATATCCAGTAAAGCTAAATAATATTGTTTATATAAAAAAACTACTTTCATACATTATACAAATAATTCATTGCAAAAAGACAGATCATATTCAGACGTTATTCTGATTTGCATTGCGGCTGACAAGCATCTCATTCCTTTCTTCTGAAATGATTTCCAAAAATCGTTCATCATGTTTCAAAAAAACAGGATCTGATATGCTGAGCATGCATAAAAGCAAACGTGGAAGAAAAATTCTCCCACGTTCAATATACCTTGTCAAATTATAAAATCTACTTTTAATTTGCTGTATAATATTTAAAATATTGCCAGTATTTATCTTTAAAAATTCTAACTGAGATTTTATACTCCGGGTTGTTTTGTTTTATGGTATTAAAAACTTTAGAAATCTTCCTAAAATCCTTACCCGCAAAATAGCTTTCTTTGATATTGTCTGCACTTTCCCGGCCAATATATAAATATCCGTCTTTTTTTAATTCCTCAACAGCCTGATCTTCAATATCGCTTAGTTTTTCAAAATCTTCTTTTTCAGGAAGTCCGTCATTATGTTCTCCGTTGTAATGAAATGTAAGCACTGCAATCCATGGGTAAGAAGCTTTTGCATCATAGGTCAATAAGTGCATATTTATACAGGCAATGAGAGGTCTGCCATTGCCCAGATCAGCTCTAAGGATAGAAAACTCGTCCTCTGCATCAGTTCTTTTTACACTTTTATACTTTTCTGTGAATTCTCTTTCTCTCCACAGCAGAAAGTCCTGTAATTTTTCAATAGGAACAAGTTCTTTCTCAGCCTGGTCTATTCCTATTACTGTAAAGGTATCAATCTGTGTTGCAAAGTTTAATTCTCCTAAAAAGTTATCTAAAAATATGCAGACTCCTGTCGTGACAGCATCTTTATTTTCAGCACTCCCATGATACACAAAAACAAGATCAATCTCATCCTGATAATCATCTATTTCGTTAGAATAGAAAGAAATATTATCTTTTGAAAAATGATAATCTCCCATAGAGACACTTACTTTTTGTATGTCGATTGCCGGTTTCAAAGCTGTAAATTTCCAGCGGTCAAGTGTAGGAGCGGCCTCAATAAGTTCTTCAGCAAAGGCTATATTCGTTATATCTCCGTCTACGGTAATAATCAACTCTGCTATAGTACTGTCAGACATCCCGGTCAAAAAATAGCAGCCGTCTTTTATGAGGTTCAGCTTGGGGGCAATTACATCAAAAAAATCTTTCTCAATGGATTCCTGTTCTCCTTCTTTAACAACTTCATAGAACTTTTTTTCCTTTGTTAAAAACCAGTCCCAAAAATCTTTATACTGTTTTTCCTCCATATCCTGTATGAAATGGTTTATGATTTATCAATACATTTTCCGTCAATATAAACCTGTTCGGCTTTTAAACTTCCCTGATTATACAGTACATTTTGGAAATTATTGGTTTTGAAGGTCACAAAATCAGCTTTCTTTCCCGCTTCCAGCATTCCTCTGTCCTCGAGATTGAGTGCAAATGAAGCCCGGAAGGTCATTCCTGCCAGCACTTCAGCTGTTGTAAGCTTTTGGAAAGTTGCCAAAATGGAGGCCTGGGTGATTAAATTCCCCATTGGAGCAGATCCCGGATTCCAGTCGCTGGCAATCGCCAATATAGCGCCTGCATCTAAAAGTTTTCTTGCGGGAGTAAATTGCTCTCCTAACCCAAGGCTGGCTCCCGGCAGGGCTGTTGCTACGGTATCAGATTGTGCTAAAAACTCTATATCCCCGTCAATCGTTGCTTCCAGATGATCAGCAGATTTTGCGCCTACTTCTACTGCAATTCTTGAGCTTCCAGGGGTAAACTGGTCTGCATGAACTGTAATTTCAAAACCTAAAGCTTTAGTTTTAAGTAAGAATTCTTTACTTTCTTCCGGCTGAAAAGCTGATTTTTCAATAAAAATATCAACACGCTGTGCCAGGTTTTCTTCTTTTACTTTAGGCAAGATTTCAGTAATGATATATTCTAAATATTCAGAGTTGCTTCCGTCAAAATCTCTTGGTTTTAAGTGGGCAGAAAGACAGGTTGGGACTAAAGTTGCCTTTGTTTTTCCCTGTGCTTTTTTAATAATTCTAAGCATTTTCAGTTCGCTTTCCACATCTAAACCATAGCCGCTTTTCACTTCAACGGTTGTAATTCCCAGGTTCACCAGGAAATCGATTCTTTCCAGTAAGGTTTTCAACAATTCTTCTTCCGAAGCATTTCTTGTATGCTGTACAGAACTCCAGATTCCTCCACCGTTTTCAGCAATCTCCAGATAAGTTTTCCCGGCATTACGCATGGCAAAATCATTGGCACGGTTCCCTCCGAAGCAGATGTGGGTATGTGAATCTACAAAAGCAGGAAGAACCACCTGCTCTCCTTCAATCTGCTCGATTTCTACAGCAGGGTTTTCATTTTTAAGGGTATCAAAATTTCCTATTTTCTGAATGGTATTTTGGTCTACTACAATTCCTCCATCAACAATAATCTCCAGTTGTTCATCGGAAAGCTTTCCTCTCAATGGTAAGTTAGCAAGTGTTACTACCTGCTTAAATGGTCCTATTAATTTCATGTATTTAGGCTAA
Source organism: Chryseobacterium sp. (assembly GCF_022869225.1). Lineage (NCBI taxonomy): Bacteria > Pseudomonadati > Bacteroidota > Flavobacteriia > Flavobacteriales > Weeksellaceae > Chryseobacterium > Chryseobacterium sp. Next base: position 1,596,110 of record NZ_JALIHL010000001.1, read on the forward strand.
AGGTTAGAAATTGAATTATCTTATCAGGTCATTGCTTTACTTTGGTCTTTCCGAACACCTGGTTTGTCATTCCGAAGGAATTCAGCCAAAGTCAATCATCAACTGCATTTAATAATTCAAGCTTTATTTTCCTCTCAAAAATACTTAAAAAATATCAATTTAGTACCCTACCCTGGCGCATTCTGCATCACCATTCCAATCTCAGCTTTCCCTTAAGCTTTTCTTAGTCTAATCTCCAACCTTAGCCTAAATTTCCTATCTTTGAAGTAAATGAAATGAATTAATGCCAGATTTTTTACATCCAGATAAGGAAAACTACTCACACGAGGAGCTGATGCAGGAAGAGCAGATGCGTCCCCAGAGCTTTAAAGATTTTGCAGGACAGAGAAAAACACTGGAGAATCTTGAAGTTTTTGTTACCGCAGCCAAAAGACGGGGCGGGGCGCTTGATCATGTTCTGTTACATGGTCCTCCAGGCCTGGGAAAAACTACGTTAGCCAACATTATTGCCAATGAATTGGGTGTAAACTGTAAGATCACCTCAGGTCCTGTGTTGGATAAACCCGGAAGTTTAGCGGGCTTACTGACCAATCTGGAAGAAAATGATGTTCTTTTCATTGATGAGATCCACCGTTTATCTCCTGTTGTGGAAGAATATCTGTATTCTGCAATGGAAGATTATAAAATTGACATTATGCTGGAGACAGGTCCCAATGCAAGAAGTGTTCAAATCGGGCTGAATCCTTTTACCCTGGTGGGAGCAACTACCAGAAGCGGGATGCTGACCAAGCCTATGCTAGCCAGATTTGGAATCCAGAGCAGACTCGAGTACTACTCCATTGAGCTTTTAGCGATGATTATTCAGAGAAGCGCCAGAGTGTTAGGGATAAAAATCTATGAAGACGCCTCGATAGAAATTGCAAGAAGAAGCCGCGGAACCCCCAGAATTGCTAATGCACTGCTAAGAAGGGTTCGTGACTTTGCCGAGATCAAAGGCAATGGTGAAATTGAAATCAACATTACAAAATATGCACTGAACTCTTTAAATGTAGATGAGTTCGGTTTGGATGAAATGGATAATAAGATCATGCGCGTCATGATTGAAAACTTCAAAGGAAAGCCGGTTGGAATTTCTGCTTTGGCTACCTCCATTGCAGAAAATCCGGAAACTTTGGAAGAAGTATATGAGCCTTTCCTGATCCAGGAAGGATTTATTATCAGAACCCCAAGAGGCAGAGAAGTTACAGACAAGGCTTATCAACATTTGAACATTTCAAGACCTAAAAACCCTGGAGAACTTTTTTAGATTCAAGATCTAAGAAAGAAAAAAATTTAATTTTATGTTTATACCCAAATTATACCGGAGTGAAGATAGTATCCTGATGAAAGAAATTATCCGGGAGAATTCTTTTGCTCTGTTAATTTCTTCTGTTGATAAAATCCGGGCGACTCATTCTATGATGATGTTCAATGAGGATGATCCGGAAAATACTTATATTGAAACCCATATTTCCCGGGCAAATCCTCAGGCAAAAGTCTTACAAAACGGGGATGAGATTCTTTGTGACTTTCTGGGGGCACATACTTATATTTCCAGCAGCTGGTATGACCACATCAATGTTTCTACATGGAACTATGAAGCGGTACAGATCTATGGAAAAGTGGAATTGATGGATCATGATGAATTGTATGCTCATTTAGAGAAATTAACGTCCAAATACGAAAAATTTCAGCAATGTCCCATGATGGTCAAAGATATGGGGAAAGAGTTTGTGGAAAAAGAAATGAAGGGAGCTTTTGGAATTAAGATCATTCCGACAGAAATATTCATTAAACAAAAACTTTCACAAAACAGAAAAGAAACTGATTTTAAGAACATTATTTCCCATCTTGAAACATCAGACGATAATGCCCGGAAGATTGCTGAGAAAATGAAATTAATACAGAAATAATCAAAATATACCTATGAAGCTATATCCTATACAATGTGGAAAATTTAAACTGGACGGCGGTGCTATGTTTGGAGTCGTCCCAAAGAGTCTGTGGGAAAAAACAAACCCGGCAGACGAAAAAAATCTAATTGAGCTCGGCACCCGCTCGCTTCTCATTGAAGACGGTAAAAAACTAATCCTGGTAGACTGTGGTCTGGGTAATAAACAGGATGATAAATTCTTTGGTCATTATTCTCTTTGGGGAGATGACAATCTGGATAAAAACCTAAAGAAATACGGTTTTGTAAAAGAAGATATTACGGATGTATTTCTTACCCACCTTCATTTTGACCATTGTGGTGGTGCCATCGAATGGAATGATGACAGGACAGGATACAGACCTGCTTTTAAAAATGCACAATTCTGGACGAATGAAAACCATTGGCAATGGGCTACAGAACCTAATGCAAGAGAAAAAGCCAGCTTCCTGAAAGAAAATATTATTCCGATGCAGGAAAGCGGCCAGCTGCATTTCCTGCCGCTACCAGCGACTGGAAACTATGGTTTTGCACCGGATCTAAAAATGGATGTCATCTTTGTGGATGGACATACGGAAAAACAGATGCTCCCGGTGATTCAATACCAGGAAAAAACGGTTGTTTTTGCAGCGGATCTTATTCCGACAGCGGGACATATCAACCAGGTGTATGTAATGGGCTATGATACCAGGCCTCTTTTAACCCTGGAAGAAAAAGGGAAGTTCCTAAAACAATGTGTAGATAATGAATATTTATTGTTCTTTGAACATGATGCTCACAACGAACTTGCAAGTCTTAAAATGACTGAAAAAGGGATAAGACTTGATGAGACCTTCACTTTTAATGATGTTTTTGGATATTAAATTTAATTATGGAACAATTGCATTCGGAAACACAACAGACAGAACCGGAACCTGCACCCAAGGTTATTGGATTAACAGGAGGAATAGGATCAGGAAAAACTACGGTTGCCCGCTTTATTGAGGAATTTGGATTTCCTGTTTATTATTCTGATGACAGGGCCAAAACAATTGTCAATGACAATGAAGATTTAAAGATTAAAATCAAAGAACTTTTAGGGGATGAATCCTATGATTCAAATGGCTTATATGACAGAAAATATGTTGCAGACAAGGTTTTCAACAATAAGGATCTGCTGCAAAGCCTGAATGAAATCATCCACCCTGCAGTACGTATTGATTTTGAGAACTGGGTACAAAAACAAACCAAATATTTAGTATTCAAAGAAACGGCATTATTGTTTGAGCTAAAACTCAACAGGCAATGCTATAAATCTCTTTTGGTCACGGCAGAAGATAATATCAGGATTAAAAGGGTCATGGACAGAGACCACAAAACCTACCGTGAAGTAGAAGCTGTTATGGAAAAACAGATGCCTGAAAAGGATAAGATTAAAATAGCAGACTGCATCATCTATAACAATACCAATCTGGAAGATCTGAAAGAACAGACGGAACAGGTTATTTTTAATATTGAATAAATAAAAGCCTTCATTTCTGAAGGCTTTTCTATTGATGATTCCTGATTATTCTTCTTTTATCAATATCTTTTTTTGCCCGGCATCGTGTTATTATCAATATCTATGGCCGCTGGTTTTACAAACTACTATTTACGTCTTCTCATTCAGTTAAAGCCTTTATAATACTCTTGACTTGTATGGCTGTTTTCAGCTTTATTTATACCACCAGTCATCAATATCAATATTGAACCTAAAAGCACTCTTTACATTCCTCAAACCACAAAAAAAGCCTCCATTTCTGGAGGCTTATCTATTGAAATTTAAATCATTATTCTTTAATAAATTTCTTTTGAACCGTGTTACCGTTATCATCGATATCTATTACATAAACACCATTGATCAGTTTACTTACGTTGATCTGATTGTTTAGCAGGATACCATCTGCGATCACCTGTCCGGCAGCATTATAGATCTTATATCTTGCTCTCTTGCTGATATTTTTCACATACAATGTTGTGCTTACCGGGTTAGGATAGATCAGGATATCCGTTTGATTCGTTGGATTTGAAATTCCTTTTTTGGAAATTCTTACCGTATAATCTTCCACTTCACCGTTACCTGGGTTTACACAAGTTACAGGAACGCCATCTCTCTGCATTGCTACTCTCATTACTACATATTTGTAGTCTGTCATACTTACAAATGCATCAGCCGGTACACTGAATTTTCCTGATACCGGAGTTGTGGTATTTGGCGCGGAAGTAAACACTCTCTCATTGATATCAAACTCTCCATTTCTGTTGAAGTCGATCCATACCGCAATTCCTTCATTATAATTAGTTCCTGTCCATTTCTTCTCAATGATGATCTCATTGTCTGTAGATCCCTGGACCATTTCTATGAACTTTTTAGGGTCTCCTGTGTAATCTGTATAGCTGGATGCACCGGACGCATTTTCCATCATAGGTTTTCCAGTAGGATTCACGGTCACTTTAGCAATATGCTCACCGGCAAAGTTATCGGAAGACATATTACAATACACTACAGTAGGAGTTGTAAAGTAGTACAGAGGAGTATAGTTACCGGGTGTACCGTTACAGATGTTCACTACCTGCATTTCATATTTGGTAAGTTCTGTAAGTCCGTTCAATACCAGGTTATTTACTGGTGTTGGTACTTCTGTCCAGCTTGGAATGCCTACTTTTCTATATCTAAGAACATAAGTGGCTCCCGGGAAAGGATCCCATTTCACTTCTGCCATAGTTGGCAATAATTGGGTAATGGTCAATCCTGGAGGAGGGATCTCACAAATTCTTTCAGTAATAAATACTTTAGGATTTGAGTATGGGTTCAAGGTAGTTTCTCCCGAACACTGATTCGCAATCTGAACTTCATATGAGGTATACGGAACCAGAGGTGTTGCACTTCCCAGTACGTAAGTATTGGCAGGAGCAGCCGGTAAGTTAACAGTCACCCATCCTGTAGCTCCGGATCCTACAACTCTGTATCTCATAACATACGTAGAGCTTGCAGCAAGCGGTGCCCATGTAATCAATGCCGTTGTAGGGGTAATAGTACTGATCGTAACATTTGGAGGCGTAGGGTCACATCTCGTTGTAAATGTTTTTATTGTTGTTGCTGTTCCAATTGTATTTCCACAAATTGCTGCGATCTCAACTTCATAAGTTGTTGCCGGAGTCAATCCGTTAACTACAAGCGGAATATTTCCTAATTGTGTAGAAGCATACACTTCTGTCCAAGTTGTAGTACCCTGTACTCTGTATCTTACAATATAACTTACGTTGTTCGTCACCCCTGTCCAGCTGATTGTAGCGGAATTATGAGTACGTGTAAAGGTTGGTGCGTTTGGAGTAACGTTACTACAAGGTCTCAGCATTACTCTATAATCTTCCACTTCTCCATTCACTGCGTTCTGGCACATTACCGGAGCACTTGTACGTTTCAGCACCACTCTCATTGTAGTTGTTAATGGTCCCGGGTAAGCAGTCGTAGGGACATCAAATGTAGCGATAACAGGAGTCGTTGTACTGGCTGCAGAAATAAGGATTCTTTCTGAATCCACAAACTGCCCGTCTCTATTCCAGTCGATCCATGCTGTAACTGCATCATTATTTGTAGCTCCTGTCCAGCCTTTCGCTACAGAGATCTTATTGCCTAAAGATCCCACGTCAAGCGTGATAAGGGTTTGTGGAGTGGTATAGCTGATATAGTTTGTCTGTACTGAAGTATTATTCATAGGCGGCACCCCTAGGTTAGAAGAAGTAACCGTTACATTTGAAATGTGGTCATTATTTCCACTACCTGTCATTTGACAATAAGATAATGGAGGTGTTGTAAATGGTATTGCTGTAGAGAACCCACCTGTGCTGGTACCACACACTGTTGCTACCTGAACTTCGTATTGAGTCTGCTCTGTTAATGGATTTGCAGCAGGAATTGTATAAGTGTTACCCGTGATTCCGTTTACGGTAGTATATGCACCCACAGGAGCAGGGCTTATTTTTCTATATCTCAAGTTATAAGTAGCACCTGTAGCGAAAACCCAAGAAAAGGTTGCGCTGGTAGCAGTAAGGTTTGAAACGGTAATATTCGTAGGAGGAGCAGTTGAACATACCGGCTGATCAATAAATCTCACCGTATAATCTTCTACCTCACCATAATCGAATGTACCGAATGATCCGCAAGGAGCAGGAACACCGTACTGTTTCATCGCTACCCGCATACGGGTAGGCTGAGTTCCATTATAAATCGCCGGATTTGGTAATGCCGGTACCGCAAACGTAGCATTTACCGGAGTCGTTGTATTACTTGGGGTATCCAGTACTTTTTCCGTAGCTTCAAAAATTCCGTTTCTGTTATAATCGATCCAGGCAACAACTCCATAAGAGGATGTAGAACCTGGCCAATATTTATTAACACTGATGGTATTGCCTCCTGTACCTCTTACCAATGTAATTGTTCTGGAAGCATCTGTTGTATAATCCTTATATACATCATATCCTGAATCACTTACCATAAGAGGAGCATTCGTAGGCGTTACCACTACTTTATTGATATAGCCGTCCGATGTTGTATTGACAGGGCTCGGATCACAATAGCCCAATGCAGGCGTTGTAAAGTTGCCTATAGTGGAGTATGGTCCCTGAGCACCACCGCATATTGTTGCGATCTGATATTCATACTGAGTCGCATCTGTCAGATTACTGATCAGCTGGCTGCTTGAAAGCGGAGCTGTTATGTTAATCGTCTGCCATCCTGTAGGTCCTGAACCTTGCTTTCTATATTGTAAAACATAGGTTGCTCCTGTTGCAGGAACCCATGTCACTAATGCTGAACTCGCCGTAATATTTGAAACCGCAATATTACTTGGCGGTGAAGTATTACATGGCTGCAGCGCTATAACTGATAATGTAAAGTCTACGTAATTACCATAAGAAGCATTTCCACAGGAATTGATTTGTCCTGAGAATGATGTAGCACATCTTACTCTATAATTTCCAGGTGCCTGTGTTGAAGGAATAGAAATAGTGGCAGTTCCGGTTGCAGCATAAGAGGTAGTTGCCAGTATGGTTTCCCCCGGATCGTTAAAACTCATATTATTATTCCAGTCAACCCAAACATAATAATAGTAAGTACTGTTTCCGGAAGCTTTCAGATTCACCGTTAAAGTACTGGTAGGAATTGCTGAAGCCACTAAACCAGAGTTCACATACCCGGTGTAGGAAGTAGCAGAGTAATCTATATTCGAGATACCTCCTGTTGTATTGAGGGAATTCAGATAATATGAAGTTGAAAAGTTACCTCCTGTAGGGGTACAATATCCTGTATAAAAAGAAATAGGTCCTACCCACCAGCTTTGGTCAGTAGCACTACATTTTGATCTTACCCATGCATAATAAGTTGTATTGGCTGCCAACGGAGAAAGTGGCGCGCTTGTTCCAGCCGTTATATTTTGGGAAGGTGTGGTGGCAGCTGTCGGCGCATTGCTGGACGTACTGTAGTACACATCATATCCGCCTGCAGGTGCTGTAGACGGCGCAGTCCAGTTTAATACTGCACTTGTTGGTGTTACCGTTCCTAAGCTTAATGCTCCCGGAGGAAGGCATGAAGGAGGGGCACCAAAAGTCATCTGAATATTAGGTCTGCTGCTCGTTACTGTTCCTGTTCCTGTCGGAGCATTTGAATCAGCCTGATAGTACATATGTCTTGAAGTAGCGGTAGAATACGTAATGGCACTTCCGGTTGAAGATCCTCCACCGGAACCTCCGTAGTTGGTTTCAACCATGACCATAACGTTATCCGTTCCATTATAATAAAAAGGACTTTGCAGCGTGACAGTATTCCATCCTGTAGGTAAATTACTTACGTTTCCGCTATATACTAAAGTGGACCCACCAGTTACGGTAGCCCAGTCCTGTGCTGTAAGAGTTGTTGTAGAACTTGGAACGGCTTTTAAATAGATCTTTACCGGAAGCGTTACGCTCGTAGATGCTGTAGCATTCCATGCCACCGACAAAATACTTCCACCGGCAGGTACATTTATTTCGCTGGCAGCGTAGAGAGATGCAGATCTTTCAAATCCATAGAAAGAACCCAAAGGATATCTTTGAGTTGATGTTCCTGGACCAATTGTAACTGTTTGTGCCTGTAGAAACAGTCCGAAGACCATACAAAGCAATGTTATGAGCGCCCGACGAGGCCTGCTCATTTTACAGAGTAAAAGTACACTCATATTTTTTAAAATTTAATAATGATAACAATAGTAAAAGTAATGATAGGGATTTCCTATTTCCGGTGCTCAAAGACATTCTCGAAAACACCTCATTTTACAGATGATCTGTACTAAAAAAATAATTTTCACTTCATACGCTAATATTTTAATAATTACACAAATCTAATCATTTTTCTAATTATTACACATTAATTAAAATATTTTTTTGAAAAAAATCCACAATAATCAACTATATGGTTTAAATAAAAAATCCCCAGGAATACCTGAGGATTTAAGTTTATGAAGGTTTTTGTTATTTTTTGATAAACTTGGATCTGAACTGATCATGTCCTTTTTCATCAATTGTAATTACATATCCACCTTTGATCAAAGAGGAAACATTGATTTTACCATTGCTGATATTTCCGCTGTCGATCAATTGACCTGCAGCACTGTAAATCTTATAAGCTGCTTTATCTGAAACTTTAGTTACATTTAAAACATCACTTACAGGGTTTGGATACAGCTGAATACCGTCATTTTTAATCCCTGTTTCAGAAGTAGCAAGGTTCGTTGTGATGACAACATTATAATCTTCAACTTCTCCATTCGGGAAACCTCCGCAAGCAAAAGAATCCGGGATATTGTTACCAACACCTGCTGCCTGCATTAAAACAGTCATTACTCTCATTCTTAATGGAGAATTTGTTACGGCAGTTGAAGGAACTGTAAATGTTCCTGATACAGGCGTAGCTCCCACCGGTAAAGCAGTGATCGGCATATTTAAAACTCTTTCATTAGCTTCAAATGTTCCGTTTTTATTGTAATCAATCCACACAGCCATTCCGTTTACAGAAGCTCCAGCAAGGGTTGTTGTAAGAGAAACGCTTATTGAGTTTGAACTATTCAGCAATAAGGTAGGCTGTAATGTTGTATTCGTAGTAAAGTTTGAATACGTTGTACCTCCTGTTGTATTGTTTACTGCACCTAACGTTACATTAGAAATATAATTGTATTGTCCACTGCTACTTGCAGCTGTACAATAAGTTGTACATGCAGTTGAGAAAGCCACTGCAGTAGAGTAAGGACCTGTTACCCCTGCACAAACGGCAGCTACCTGCACCTGATAAGGAGAACAGTCAGTCAAACCAGCCAATGTTACTGAATTGGTACTTGCTGTAGTCTGAGACCACGTAGAAGCTGAATTTAATTTATACTGAATAACGTAAGAAGCAGCTCCTGCAACAGGGCTCCAAGAAACCGCAGCTCCGTTCAGTGTAAGATTTTGAGCCACTACTCCGATCGGTGCACTACCACATTGTACCTGAGTAGTTACCGCAACTTTTTTAATAGCATAAAAGACATTTCCGATAGCAGAAACCCTCATCGCAACAGTCTGTCCGTTCAATGCCGCCGGCATTGTAAACGGTTCCGCTCCATCATTAGGAGTGGATGCAGACAGGACAGTCCAGGTTGCTCCATTGTCTGTTGAGTAATCAATTTTTACGTTGGCAACATTATAAGGTGCTCCTGATGTATTAGCGACATCCCATGTTAAATCTGAAGCCGCATTGATAAACAGGAACCCTTGTGTAACCTGGAATGGTCCGTCGTTTCCAACTGTAATTGTTTGTTGTGCAGAACTTGTCTGCTGCTGGGATACATCAGCATTATTGTCTCTTGCTGTAATCGCAAAATTGGAAGTTCTCGCTACCTGTGATGTAGATTCCCAGGTATTTAATGAGTTATCTAATACTCCTGCAAGTACTGAGGATAATTTAGGGAAATATCTTGTCGGGCTGTTAGAAGGTGCTACTGACCTGAATGATGCCCCGTAAGTAGTCTGTCCTAAATTATTTTTATTAATAGTCTGAGCACTGGTCATTCCACTGTCAACCTGTTCCCATGTATAAGTCATTGGATCTCCTTCCGGATCTGTCACATTGGCAGTCAATACAAATGCAGTCTTTTTAGGGATCGTATAACTTGGCAGTGCCCCTATCACAGGAGGATTATTTGCTACACCCGTTTCAACATCACATGTTTTGTTGTTTAGGTTGGTCTGAATCTGGCCGATACTTACTCTATGGAAATAATCATCAGAATGCGCCTGCACATCAGTAGTAGCCCCTGTAATCCCCGCATATCCCATAATAGTTGATCCGGATCCTGGCTCCACATTCACTCCTGTTCCTTCGATTCCGTGTGAGAAGGTATGGTTCCCCCCTAATTGGTGCCCCATTTCGTGGGCCACATAGTCTATATCAAAATTGTTTCCTTGAGGAATGCCGTCTGCAGGAGAGGTATATCCTGAACCTTTTGCCTTACTTGTAGGCGTAGCAGGATCCACACATACACAACCAATACATCCAGCATTTCCACCACCTCCCGTAGCACCGAATAAGTGTCCAATATCATAGTTCTCATTTCCTACGTTAGCAGTAAGTGTTTGTTGCAGCTCAACATTCCAGTTACCCATTTGTGCAGCAGGAGAATATGGATCCGCATTAGGATCGGTATAAATTAAAACCGGATAATTCTGAAGATATAAATGCAATGCAAAATCTTTCTCAAAAACACCATTTACACGGGTCAGAGTAGCATTAATCTGTGCCAGCGCATTAGGAACTCCTCCAAAATATTGGGTGTACTCCCCTGTAACGGAAACTACCAACCTCATGGTACGGTATTTCCGGTCTGAGTTTTTATTAAATGTTCCAGGGTTATGGGCAAATGATTTTCCGTTATTATACAGCGCCTGCAGGTCTTTTACAGCCGCCGGATCTTCGGAAGTGCTACAAACGAAGGCTTTATCTCCTGATTTTGCCGTTTTAGGGTGTACAGAATATATTCCGGCTGCTTTATCAACAGGTTCAACAAATTCATAACCTCCATTTTTTAATAGCATTGACTGGAAGTCATTAGGTGCTACAGAAAATCTAATTTGTCGGGAAGGATCATCAACTGATGTTCCTATATAGGATCCCAGCTCATATTGATCCGCAAGTTCTTTTACAACAACAGGGAAACTATATACATTAAATCGTTCAATCTTGCCGCTTAAAGTCGGTATTGAAATAACAACCGGCTTAGCTCCGGCCCCCATCTCCTGTGCACCTTTCAACTGGGATCTCAACTGATTTAAATCCAATTTGAAATGTGACTCTACGGCAGAGGCTTTCATATCCACTGTTCTTTTCTTGCTATCTACTTTAACGGTAGTAGGCGTCCATTGTCCAAATGCAGCCCCCCCTACTAAAGTACACATCAAAGTAGTAAGTAGTCTTTTCATAAATTATTTTTTTTAAATTCACATTTCACAAAACTATAAAAACATTAACAATAAAACATATAAAACAGTAAATATTTTAAAACAAAACGAAAAATAATATTAAAAATAAAACACAAAATCAACACAATGACTAATATAGTGAAAAAGAAAAGCAATAGATATAAAAATACAATCAACACCACAGAACCACTATCATTAGTCTTTTCATAATAAAATAACTCTATTTCAATATTTCATAAAAACAAAAAAGTCCCCAGGATATCTGAGGACTTTTTTACGATGGCAATTATCTTATTTTTTAATGAACTTGAAGCTTTCGGAAATAGCATTATCACTTATGGTAATGACATAATTTCCTCTTAACAGCTCCGATACATTGACTTTATTATTGTCAATAGTTCCTTTCTTCACAATTTGGCCTACTGCATTGTAAATTTCGAAAGTCGCCTTATGAGAAACTTTAGAAATGTTCAGTACATCACTTACAGGGTTTGGATAAATTCCAAAATTATCCTTTTTAGCGGTTTCACTTGTCCCCAACACCTGATTCGTAAATGCTTTTGTAGCATATGAATTAATATTTGTAGAACCATGGTAAATAACCACACCCGTACTGGTAGATACATCTACATAACCTCCGTCTCCAAGACCATCACCATAAGCATCAGAAATGGTAAATACATAACAGTCTAATGGTAAAGTCCAGCTCTGAGTGATTAATGCCGGTAGTGGTGTCGTCGTAGTTGGATTAGCTACATCAGCGTACGGACCTCCGGACTTAACGATCTGCCCTGCACTATTCTTCAACGTCCACATTGTTTCAGTACCGAAATAATCTCTCTGCAGTTTAAACGTTACTGTTGTAGCAGACGGAATATAATCAGGGGTAACCGGTTTAACGTAATTTCCTGTAACTGTATTGTTTGTACTTCTTTGGTCAGCACCTCCATTGACGGAGGCAATAGAAGCCGTAACCGGTGAAGAAGCTATTGTGCTATTCACAGGGATTGATATCATACTGAATTTATCCTGAGCTAAGCTACCGGTCCAGTTATAGGATTGAGCCGGTCCTCCGTTAAAGGAATAAGAAATTGTAGCAGCAGTCAGATTACTTGTTCCTCTATTGTATAAAGAAAAACGCAACAATCCACCACCACAGTTTCCTAAAGCACATCCTCCATCTATTTTAAGCTCGGCGTCATTAGGAAATAAAGGAATCGGTAAGTCAGCCACTGAAGTTTTAAGCTCCATTCTTCTTGGAGAATTATTCATCACCGTTGTAATACGGGTTTTCTGATCATTGGTAAAAATGTTCATACAGGTATCATAGGTATAATCCATGTAGTTTTCGAACATTTCATCGGCAGTACCGCAAGTATTTGACTTCGGATGCGCAGGACATCCTCCATTCGAAGTTCTGTGGGTAGGAGTATCTGCACAGTAGTCTGTTCCGCAGTTGGCATCGCCCCAGATATGTCTCAATCCTAAAAAGTGCCCCACTTCATGCGTCATGGTTCTCCCTTTATCATAAGGTGCACCCAGCAGGAATGTATTATTCGTATTATAATCACTACTTCCAAAAGTAGCAAAATTGGCAACCACCCCATCAGTATCAGCATCTCCCATATTCGGATCCAATCCGGCCAATGTAGAATTTGATGGAAACTGAGCATATCCCAATAAAGAAGCATCGGCAAAATTAACACTCCACATATTCATATATTTGGTAGGATCCCATATTGTCTGAGGCTTAACAACAGCGTCAATATCATCCTGGGACCAGTTATCCTGACAAAGATTTACCCTGTCAATACCATTTGTAGGATTTCCGTTAGGATCTACTTTAGCCAGTACAAACTGAATCTGGGTATCTGCTCCTACCGGGTTAACATTATATCCCGGTGTATTTAAGATTTTTCTGTAGTCATTATTCATCACTGCAATCTGAGACATTACCTGCTCATCAACAATATTAGGAGCAACCCCAACATTCTGACCGCTATGAATAACGTGTACCACTACCGGAATGGTAATAATATCCCCGTTTTGAGATTTGTTAGTTTTCGCTCTTTCTACCAAAGGAGCCAGCCATGCCTCAAACTGCTCATCAGTTAATCTTTTAGGATTTTTTGCCTGCAGATATTTTTCATATTCTACCGTTGAACACCTGTCAAAACCAAAAGTTTTTGCAAGTTCTTCCGGAGATTTTTTAACATAGATCGATGTCTTTTTTTTAGTTATTTCAGTACCTGTCTGTACCTGGGCACTCCCTATACCTCCCCATAAAAGAGGCAATAAAAAAAGGGCCTTTGAAGTAGTAGATTTTCGCATTTTTAATTTTATTAACTTTGCAAATATATCACTTAAGACATATATTTAATATAAAATCGAAAAAATAAATAAAATTTAAATAAAATAAACAAAATGAAACCACAAATATTATTAATTATCCTCTTTTTACCTTTAATACATACAAATTGTACTTCACAGAAAAAAGACACGAAAACTGACAACAAAGCCTCTATCAACGTGAAACAATCAAAAATTGAAAAAATAGAATTAAAGGAACAGACACGGGGTACTGATCGAATGACTACCTATACTCCAACCTCAAGAGTTGCTTCATTGAACGGAGAGGTCACTACCTCCGCAATATCTTCGGAAGCATGGCAAAAAATAACGACAGAGGTCAACGCTATTGATTTATCAAAAATATCTGCCCTTGAGTCTCCGACTACCGGAAGATTTACCGACAGGGCACTCAGTTCATTTATTTCTATAACCGTTGATGGTAAGGTATATACTTCATCAACTTTCGATTCCGGAACCCCTCCTAAAGAACTGGAAGGTTTATACAGGGAAATAACAACCGGCATTATTAAGAAAAAAACAAGATAGTATAAAAGCAATCGGCTCGGGAATAATCCCGAGCCGATTGCTTTTATACGTTTTTATAATAAGAGTTCTTTAAAACTTATAGGCTATATTCCATGCAAACCCCATATTAAATTTGGAAGAACTTCTTCCAAATCCAGGGACAATCATAGGTGATATCTCATCCTGTTTCGTAGTATACATTAAATAGCGGGGCTGGAGATTCACATCAATATAGAAATTGGAATCGAATAACTGCACTTTCCCTCCTAATGTACCTTCCAGCCAAAAAGAAGATTGAGACGAAGAAGGAAACGCCACTGAAGAACTGCTTCCTCCAAATCCACGAACCGGTACCGCCATATATTCCTGATTGTAAAATGAGCCCGCCACTTTTCCTCCGGCATAAAATCCGTTGAATTCATTTTCTGCATCTTTGGCCAGCATATAGAATGCCCCCAATTTAACAAACGGACCATTTACTTTGGCATCGTACCCGTTTTTCTGATATATATTTTTCTCAAAACCCGCTTCCGCAACAGCATGAACATTTCCTTTTATTTTTGAAGAGATAAACCCCTGGTATAACTTTCTGTCAGAAAAAAAGGCAGCCCCTGTGTTAAGGACATCCCAGCCAACCATAAAGTTGGGTTCATATTTCCAATGCTCCTTTTCCTTTTTCTCTTCTTTTTTATTCTGTGCCCAGCTGAGTATTCCTATAATACTAAAAAAGAAGGAAAAGATTAGTCTTGTCTTCATTCTCTATTTGATTTAGTCCTACTTCCAGATTTTTAACAGGAGTCGGAGTTATTAATTCTGAAGTTAAATTCTCATAAGATTTCTTGATTCCGCATCCGGGAGAAACATACGTAGACTTAGTCGTATATTTAACCCTTACTTTGGCTTCAGCGCCCTTATTGGTGAGTCTAAAGTATACATCGGTATAAGGTGAATCGTCTACCCTTAAAGGAATAAGCCTGGAATCCAGCTTCCCAAGTCCGCCCAGCTGCACTTTTCCGGAACCATAATCTACCGCTACATACAACGAGTCCAATGTTTGTT
Source organism: Chryseobacterium sp. (assembly GCF_022869225.1). Lineage (NCBI taxonomy): Bacteria > Pseudomonadati > Bacteroidota > Flavobacteriia > Flavobacteriales > Weeksellaceae > Chryseobacterium > Chryseobacterium sp. The sequence goes on from NZ_JALIHL010000001.1 coordinate 1,611,519, forward strand.
CTTTTCCAGATTCCAATGATTTGAATGCAACCTTCATTCTTGGAGTTCCCTCTCCGCTTTCACAGATGTCATCATCTCCGCCACAGGAAAAAAGCATTCCCAGCAAACAAGTGAGTATGAGAAATTTAAAGTATTTCATATTAAGATTTGAAACTCAAATTTAAATAATTTTATTTTTTAACGAGCAAAGCGATATTTTCAACGTGGTGAGTCTGCGGGAACATATCTACAGGCAATATCTTCACTAAAGTATAATGTTCTTTCATCAATGCTAAATCTCTTGCCTGCGTCGCTGAATTACAGCTTACATACACCACTTTTTCAGGGGAAAGCTTTAAGATCTGCTCTACCACTTTCTGGTGCATTCCGTCTCTTGGCGGATCCGTTATCAAGACATCTGCCTTAGGATGATTCGCTAAGAATTCATCGTTGAAAATATCTTTCATATCCCCACAATAGAATGTACAGTTGGTAAGACCGTTCAATGCAGCATGCTCAATAGCCGCATCTATTGCTTCCTGTACAGATTCTATCCCTATGACCTGCTTGGCATTTCTTGCAACATACTGTGCAATAGTTCCTGTTCCGGTATAAAGGTCATACACCACTTCATCTCCTTTCAGTTCAGCAAACTCCAGGGTTTTTCTGTACAACTCTAAAGCCTGTTTATAGTTGGTCTGGAAAAATGATTTCGGTCCTATTTTAAACTTCAGCCCATCCATTTCCTCCATCAGATATCCTTCTCCAAAATAAATATTGATATCTAAATCATAAATAGAATCATTCGGCTTTGGATTAATAGCATAGACCAATGTTTTAATCTGAGGGAACCGGCTCAGCAAGAACTCAAAAAGTTTCTCCCTGTTTTCCTGCTCTTCTCTGTAAAGCTGGAATAGCACCATCCACTCTCCTTTAGAATTCTGTCTCATCATTAAGGTTCTCAAGAAACCTTCCTGATTTCTCACATCAAAAAAATCTAACCCGTTTTGAACTCCATATTCTTTTACGGCAAGCCGTATGGCATTGGAAGGATCTTCCTGAAGGAAACATTCTTTAAGATCCAGAATTTTACTCCACATTCCGGGGATATGGAATCCAAGAGCATTTCTATCATTAATATCATCCTGGGAATTTACTTCATCTGCAGTCAGCCATCTGGCATTAGAAAAAGAGAACTCCATTTTGTTTCTATAAAAATAGTGTTCTTTTGAGCCTAAGATAGAAACCGTTTCGAAATCGTCAATACCTCCAATTCTCTTAATATTATTATAAACTTCTTCCTGTTTAAAGTCAAGCTGTTTTTCATAGCTCATATTCTGCCATTTACAACCTCCGCATGCCCCAAAATGAATACATTTAGGTTCAACCCTGAAAGGCGACTGTTCCAATATTTCTATTGCTTCAGCTTCATAATATTTGGATTTGGCTTTTTTAACCCTGGCATTTACCACATCTCCCGGCACTGCTCCAGAAACCAACACTGTTTTTCCGTCTTCTGTTTTACCTATTGCAACACCTTTAGCGCCTGCAGCCAGCAGGGTGATATTTTCAAGAATGATATTCTTCTTCTTTTTCATTCGTAAACTTCTATTTTTTCTAAGGTCAAATGTTGCCTTCCGGCTACATCCGTAATCTTTTCTGTTATCTATTCAAATATAAAACCCTCCGGTTTCATTTTGCAAAAATACAATAAAAAAAACCTTATCCGAAGACAAGGTTTTCATCTATGTTAAAGTTTATTATTTTGTCTGAGCCGGTTGAGGATTTGCAGGCTGCGGAGCAGCTTGCTGGGCCGCAGGATCCATTTGTAATCCTGGCTGCAACTGCATACCCGGATCTACTTTCGGTGCTGAAAGCCCTGTTAATTTATCCAAAATAGTCACCAGCTCCTGTTCTCCTAAGTTCACAAAAGATCTGCTGGCAATTTTACCGTCTTTATCAATAATCACAAAGCATGGTAATTTAAATGCATAAACGCCATATTTTTTGGCAATATCAGATCCCATACCTCCTTCTCCATATACATTCACTCCCTGAACCCCTTTTAATAGTGAGTTGCTGGTTTTGATAAACTGATCCTTTGTATCATCTACGTTGACAAATACAAAGTTCATTTTAGATTTATAAAAATTAACAACCTCTTTCAAAACAGGGACAGTAGCCTCGCTGATATAAGGATTCCATGATGCGTAGAAAAATAGCATATAAGGCTTTCCTTTATTCTCAGACAGCTGATACGATTTACCATCCTGCTTGATTAAAGCAGCCTCAGGAGCCGCTTCTCCGATCTTAAGCCCTGTAATTGCTACCTGCATTTTAAGGATATCATTTTTAATGGTTGCATCCTTAATATCTGTATCAATAATTTTTTTAATTTTTTCGATTTTGTTAGGCGGAGTTGTCGGATGAATATCTGCCTGAGCCATTACAAACGCTAAAAGATAATCTTTTGCCGTCTGAGAAAGATCTTTTTTAGTTTTCAAATACTGAGCAAACATCTCTGAAGTAGTGATATCGGTCTTTCCTTTACTGTTTGATTCCGCATACTTTTGGAAATCCGGAGTCATTTTCACCAGTAGATACTGTCTGTAAAGTGGTATTGTTTTTACCATTACTTCTTTATTATCCTCTAATTGGGTCTCATAATCTTTAAAGGCTTTAGAAGACTTATACGATGGATTTCCAGACATTGGACCGTGTGACATTTCATAATTGGCAAGCAAGTTAAGAATAGTCACTTTAACGTCATTTTTTTTCCACTCCAAAAGTCCTTTGCTAGGGTTATTTTTCTTAGCAAGGTCTTCTACATTTTTATTAATGTCAGCTTCTACTTTATGGATTCCTTTCAGGAAAGTAGCTTCATCGGAAGCCATTAATTGGTTTAAATTAACTTTACTACCATATTCTCCCAGAAATTTTTGACTTGCCTGAAGGAAGTCATTATTCTTTTTAGCATCACCGGTAATAACATATTCATTAGGGAAAGTCATTCCATTCCCTGAGATATTTACAGTTTGTCCGCCTTCAAGATAGATCAGGTTTTGTTTGTTAGCATAATTAATAACATACATTCCATCTTTAGGGGCTTCGAAGCTTCCCGAAAAATTACCCTCTTTGTCTAAACCTATATTAATCAAAGGTAAGGTTCCCACTCCTGAAGCTTCTACAAATTCGATTCTTTCCAATGGTGAACTTCCGGTAATTTTTCCTTTTACTTCTACTTTTTTTGAACAAGACATCGCGAAAACCGCAATGATAAACAATAAAAGATATTTTTTCATTTCAATTTTTAATATTACACAAAAATACGCTTTTTAAGGCTTCTTAATTAACACTCATTATTTTTTTTGAAAAATTTATTATACCCTGTAAAAAGAGATACTTTCAGCTTTCCATCTCTGTTTTTTGTCTCTTTTAAAACCAAAAGGTATTTTTATTAAAACAATTCTATTACCCACCAAATATAGACTTATTAAATAAAGAATACCAAAGCCACTCAAGAAGTTAACAAACTTTAACAGCAAAAATGTTTTTACATAAAAAAGTCGTCTCCGAATGAAGACGACTTTTTACGTATTTGAATCAATTCTATCCCTGATCTACAAGAGCAGCCATATATTCTCTGTTCATTCTTGCGATATTCTCAAGAGAAATACCTTTAGGGCATTCTATTTCACATGCTCCGGTATTGGAACAGTTTCCGAATCCTTCTTCATCCATTGCCTTCACCATATTCAGCACTCTTCGCTTCGCTTCTACTCTACCCTGAGGAAGTAAAGCAAACTGAGAAACCTTAGCTCCCACGAATAACATGGCAGATCCGTTTTTACAAGTTGCTACACAAGCACCACATCCGATACAAGCTGCGGCATCCATTGCTCTGTCTGCATCTTCTTTAGGAACCGGGATAGCATTCGCATCCAGTGTATTTCCTGAAGTATTCACAGAAACGAACCCTCCTGCAGCCATTACCCGGTCAAATGCACTTCTGTCTACCATTAAGTCTTTAATAACAGGGAAAGCAGCACTTCTCCATGGTTCAATAACGATGGTTTCACCGTCTTTGAACATTCTCATGTGAAGCTGGCATGTAGTAATACCTGTGTCCGGGCCATGAGCTCTACCATTGATGTAAAGAGAACACATTCCGCAGATCCCTTCACGACAGTCATGGTCAAAAGCGATCGGCTCTTTTCCTTCGTTAATTAAGTTTTCGTTCAGAATATCCAACATCTCCAGGAATGAAGAATCTGTAGAAACATCTGATATTTTATAGGTCTCAAACTGACCTTTAGATTTATTATTTTTCTGTCTCCAAATTTTCAGCGTAAGATGTAAGCCTTTTTTTGCACTCATAATGTTATATTTATAGGTTGGAGATTATTTGTAACTTCTAGTTTTAACCTCGATGTTGTCATATATCAGTTCTTCTTTATGCAACACTTCCGCGTTGATATCGTTACCCTGATATTCCCAAGCTCCGACGTATTTGTAATTTACGTCATCTCTTTCCGCTTCACCATCCGGAGTAGAATGGTCTTCACGGAAGTGTCCTCCACAAGATTCATTTCTGTGTAGAGCATCGATAGCCATTAATTGTCCCAGTTCAAGGAAGTCTGCCACTCTGAATGCTTTTTCAAGCTCAGTGTTCATTCCTTCTCTTTCTCCCGGTACTTTTACGTTTTTCCAGAAATCGTTTCTTACTTCTTCGATCTCTTTGATTGCTTCTCTTAATCCTTCAGGAGTTCTTCCCATTCCTACTTTATTCCACATAATGTGTCCAAGTTTCTTATGGAAATGATCCACTGAATGAGTTCCTTTGTTATTTAAGAAGAAATCAATTTTATCTTTAATTCCTTTTTCAGCTTCGTCAAACGAAGAAGTTCCTGTAGGGATAGCTCCTGTTCTGATGTCTGCTGAAAGATAGTCTGCAATCGTGTAAGGCAGTACGAAATATCCGTCCGCAAGTCCCTGCATCAATGCAGATGCACCCAGTCTGTTGGCTCCGTGGTCAGAGAAGTTGGCTTCACCGATAACGAAACATCCGGGAATAGTAGACTGAAGGTTATAATCAACCCATACACCACCCATGGTATAGTGAACCGCAGGATAGATCTTCATTGGTGTTTTATAAGGATCATCAGCCGTAATTTTTTCGTACATCACGAATAAGTTACCGTATTTCTCCTCTACCCACTGCTTCCCTAGATCATAGATCTGCTGATCCGTAGGATTATGAATATGTTTTTCAATAGCGGCTTCTTTACCTTTTTTCATGATCTCTGTAGAGAAATCAAGGTAAACGCCCTCTTTAGTATCATTATTTTCGATTCCGAATCCGGCATCACATCTTTCCTTAGCTGCTCTTGAAGCAACGTCTCTAGGAACAAGGTTACCGAATGCAGGATATCTTCTTTCTAAATAATAATCTCTATCTTCTTCTTTAATATTTTCAGGTCTTAATTTACCTTCTCTGATCGCTACTGAATCTTCAATCTTTTTAGGAACCCAGATTCTTCCTGAGTTTCTTAATGATTCAGACATCAAAGTCAATTTAGACTGCTGAGTTCCGTGAACAGGAATACAGGTTGGGTGAATCTGTACATAACAAGGGTTTGCAAAGTATGCTCCTTTCTTGTGGATCTTCCAAGCTGCAGAAACGTTTGACCCCATTGCATTGGTTGAAAGGAAATATACGTTTCCGTATCCTCCTGAAGCAATAACTACCGCGTGGGCAGAGTGTCTTTCAACCTCTCCTGTTACAAGGTTTCTTGCGATAATTCCTCTTGCCTTTCCGTCAACGATTACAAGGTCCATCATTTCGTGACGGTTGTACATTTTAATTCTACCTTTACCGATCTGACGGCTCATTGCAGAATATGCACCCAGTAATAGCTGCTGACCTGTCTGTCCTTTTGCGTAGAAAGTTCTTTTTACCTGAACCCCGCCAAATGAACGGTTATCCAACTGGCCACCGTAATCTCTTCCGAAAGGGACACCTTGTGCAACACACTGGTCAATAATATTGGCTGAAACTTCAGCCAGTCTGTAAACGTTAGCCTCTCTTGCTCTATAGTCACCTCCTTTGATGGTATCATAGAAAAGTCTATAAGTAGAGTCACCGTCACCCTGGTAATTTTTAGCAGCGTTGATCCCCCCCTGAGCAGCAATAGAGTGTGCTCTTCTTGGAGAATCCTGGTAACAGAACGCTTTTACGTTGTATCCTTGCTCAGCTAAAGTAGCCGCAGCAGAACCTCCTGCCAAACCTGTACCTACAACAATAATATCAATCTTATCTCTGTTGTTTGGTGCAACAAGGTTCATATGGTCTTTATGATTTTTCCACTTGTCCTTAAGCGGACCCGCTGGAATTCTTGAATCTAATTTACTCATACTAGTATATTGATATTATTGAGTTATAAAATGAAAAACTGCGACGAAAATAAATCCTGCCGGGATAAGGATAGAATACCATTTCCCGAAAGCTTTGATCACCGGCGTATATTTTGGATGTCTTGCTCCAATAGACTGGAATGAAGACTGGAACCCGTGAGCTAAATGTAATCCTAATAAAACAAAAGAAATTACATATAAAGCCACTCTCCAAAGATCTGCAAACTTCTCATGAAGCTCCGGCCAGAAACGTTCTGCATCAGGAGTCAATCCTTCCACATACTTATAATTAATTTCATGTAGCCAGAAATCATATAAGTGAAGCGCCAAGAAAGCAAGAACAACAGCTCCAGAAATAATCATATTTCTGGACATCCATGAAGAATTCACAGACGCATTGTTGGATGCATACTTTACCGGACGCGCTTTATTATTCTTAATTTCGAGTACAAATCCCATCACAAAATGGAATATTACTGCAAAACCAAGAATAGGCTGCATTAAGAACTGCACAAAAGGATTATAGCCCATAAAGTCAGATGCCGTATTGAAGGCGTCCTTATTAAGAACTGATAACAAATTGGTTGTCAAATGCAGTATAAGAAAAATCAGCAAAAATAGAGCTGATAATGCCATAGCGTATTTTCTACCTATCGTAGAACTCGTTAAACCTGCCATATAAGTTTAAATTTGAATTTCCACAAAATTAAGAAATGTTAACAATATCGAAAAGTGAGAAATCTCACAATTAGCCAGTTTGTAACCTTTCTAAATAAGAGCTGAAAACGTTATAAATAAAGAAAAAGTAAAAATCGGACTAAAGTTTATTTTAAATCATAGGTATGTCCCCGAAAAACAACTTTTTGAGCCGAAGGGGGAAAGGTTTTGAGCTCAAAACGGGCTATCCTTCTCGAAGAACAATAAGGAGCGACAACATATCGGATTACCTTCTTCTCTTCTATGATTTCCGAGGTCCAAAAACAGGCCCTGTTCCCGCTCTTTACTGAAAATACCGGACTTTTATTAAAATGTTGAAATACGATTTCTTCTCTCTGATTTTCAAAAACATTAAAGCAAGCCCGTATGATCAGAAAGGTTAAAACAGACATCAAAAATCTCATGGAATTGTTTAAACTGCATTTTACAATGACTGCTTTCAAGAAATAAACAGCAATAAAGATGAATCCCATTTCCACCAAATTCATCGGTATATTTTCAAAAAATAAAATATCAACTTCCGCAAACCAGTGGATCGCCTTCAGTAAAATCCGGATTACGAGGTCATATGCCCAATCCAGATAACCAAAATTAATTTGAAAAGCAAAAAGAACCGTCATCAGAAATGAAAATACGATGATCAGTTCAGAAAAGGGAACAATGATAAAATTGGCAATGACCGAAATAAATGAAAACTGATGAAAATAATAAAGCACTAAAGGCAGTGTAGCCAGCTGTGCCGAAATAGAAATCGTAATGGTATTAAAGATTATCTTTTTCAGATAATGATCCTGTTTTGGGAAATGCTTCAGAAGAGGCTGATTGAACCAGAATATACCCAAAACCGCCAAAAAGCTAAGCTGGAATCCTATATCGAAAAGCTGCTGGGTATCAGAAATCAAAATAATAAATGCCGACAGCGCCAGGGAGTGAAGCAGATCCGGTTTTCTCTGGAGCAATAGGTAAATGAAGTATATACTCAACATAATACAGGATCGCAAAACCGAATTTCCAAAGCCAATAAACATTGCAAACATCCAGATAAAAACAAGACTGAAAACAATAGCATAGTGCCTGAAACGCAAAGGCACCATCTTCACCAGCAAAAAATAGAATATCCCGAAGATCACAACAATATGCGTTCCTGAAATCGCCAGTAAATGAATCAACCCCGACCTGTTGAAATCCTGAAGTATTTCCCCATCGATTTCCGTTCTGTCTGCGAGGATTATTCCTTTTAAAAAGTTTTTTGCTTCTCCTGACATTCCGCCTGTATCCATCTTTTGCAAAACCTCAAGTCTCTGCTGCCTGATCTTATCCACAAAACTGACCTTCCTTTTTTCAGCAGAAGAAAGGCCTTGTAAAAGATAACACTGATACTCAATATTTTTCCGCTGAAGGTATTTGGCATAATCAAACTGGAAATCATATTGGGGAGATTTTACCTGTATAATAAGGGCCTTGCCTTTATAGGAATGTTTAAAATCAAGTTCTGCATGATCCTTCGGAATATAGAAGATCATGTTAAAACTTTTATCTTCCACCTGTGCAGCCCCTTCATATTTCTTATACTTTTCTGTTGAATTTAGTTTCTGGACAATACGGAAAACAACCGTTTCTTTCTTATTTGCCGTTACTCCCGGCACAGGTGAAAATGTATTAAAAAAATGAAAAATAATCCCCAGATAAAAAAACAGCAATGCCAGTAAGACAGATTTAACTTTGCTCAGAAAAAAAGAATGAAAGAACATTAAAATTAAGATTCCTGTTCCTACAGCACTACTACCATACATTGCCGTATTTCCCAATGGAAATTTATCCTGAAAAAAAATCCCGAGGATAAAACATATTGCTAAAATACAAAGAGGCTGTCTGTTCAAATCTCCAATCAATTATTTCACCAAAATAGGAAATTAATTGATCGGATATCGTCTCTGTAATTGCTGAAAAAGCGCCCTGTAACTCATTAAAGAGATCAACAGGGCGCTTATTATTTTGCTATAAAATGAAGCTCTTGTAAAAAAGTTTTTAATGGGATGGTAGAAAGTTATCGGTAAAATGCATGGTTTCCTTATGTACATCCGCCGTTCTTTTCCTTACTCTTCCAATTGGAAGCCTGTCATAGCCCTATTCATTTGAGATGTTCAAAATAACCTCAGCAGCATGATCACTGGCCCCTTTTCCTCCAAGCTTTTCTCTCAAAAGCCTGTAATCATTAAGAACCTGTTCTCTTTTTTCCCCTTCCAGGATTTTATTGAGTTCATCCACAAGATTTTTCGTATTCAGATCATTCTGGATGAGTTCTTTGACCACCTCTCGATCCATAATGAGATTGACCAGAGAAATGTAATTGATATTTTTAACAAGCCTTTTAGCTATTGCATAAGAAATTTTACTGCCTCTGTAGCATACCACTTCAGGAATGTTGAGCAGGGCTGTTTCCAGGGTAGCTGTCCCGGAAGTGACAAGGGCCGCCTTGGAACACCTCAGCAGATCATAGGTTCTGTTGGATACGAAGTGAACATGATCATCCACATATTTTTCATAAAAATCTTTGGGAAGACTTGGTGCCCCGGCTATCACAAACTGGTATTCCTTAAAATAAGGCCTTACGGAAAGCATTATTTCAAGCATTTTCTCCACTTCCTGCTTTCTGGAACCCGGCAGAAGAGCAATGATTTCTTTTTCGTTCAGACCGTTTTCCGTTTTAAACTTTTCAATAATGATCTCTTCAAGGTCAGAAATAGCATCCAGTAAAGGATGTCCTACAAAATGTGAATGCACGCCGTGTTTTCTGTAAAAATCTTCTTCAAAGGGAAGAATAACCATCATTTCATCTACATATTTCCTGATGATTTCCACTCTCCCTTCTTTCCATGCCCAAAGCTGTGGAGAAATATAATAAACCACTTTGATTCCCAATTCTTTGGCAAATCGGGCAATCCTTAAGTTGAATCCCGGATAGTCTACGAGGATTAAAACATCAGGTTTGTTATTTTTGATATCCTCCTTACAGAATGTGATATTATTGAGAATGGTCCTTAGATTCATGACGACCTCCAGAAACCCCATAAAAGCCAGATCACGGTAATGTTTAACCAGCGTTCCGCCCTGGGCTGCCATAAGATCCCCACCCCAGAATCTAAATTCCGCATGGGAATCTTTTTGCTTTAAGGATTTCATCAAATTGCTTCCATGCAGATCACCGGAAGCTTCTCCTGCTATAATATAATATTTCATTTCTTCCGAAATCTTTATTTGTTTTAACGGCCATCAGGAACCTTACATGATTTCATTCTATCAGGGTCATTTTGATTCATGGGAGGTTTCTATGGTAAGAATAGAAAACAAATTAAAATGTATATTGATCTTAATTTGTAAATTTGTTCAAAGATAATGATAAAAATGTCAGAAGAATTTGAAATCCGAAATAAAGTTGCAGAAAGCGGTCTGGTAAATTTTGACCTTTCCACTTTGCTTCCAAAGGGTGAAAGAAAAGGTATTGACCTTAAAGATTTTCTTTTTCAGGAAATGATTCTGAAAGAAAAAGATTTCCGTGAAAAAGTGGAAGCGATCAATGTTGAAGAATATAAAGACGCTTATATTTACATCTACAATTCAGTGGATACAATTATTCCGCTTTGGGCCTATTTCGTGTTAACAGCTAAGCTTACGGACGTTGCTAAAAAAATAGTTTTTGGTAATCGTGAAGATTTGGAAGTTATTCTGATGCACAATGCCATTCAAACCTATGATTTTGAAGAAATGAGAGGCAAAAGGGTCTTGGTAAAAGGCTGTTCAGATAAGGAAATCCCGGAAAACGCTTATATAGAACTGGTGGAGCAGTTAAAACCACTCGTAAAGTCATTGATGTTCGGAGAAGCATGCTCTAATGTTCCGATTGTAAAGAACTAAGAATGGGCAAATATGTATCGGCTGTTTTTATATTTCTCATTTTCTTAGCAGTTTATTATATTGGAAGTTTTACCAAAATTCCATTTGCGGATGCTATTGGTTTTGTATTGCCGGTAGAGAAAGGCGAGCTGGTAACTACAGCAACCGCCACTACACACTTCCTCTATGTGAACACCGCTATTTTCATTAAAAATATAACGGGTCTCAATGCCATTGAAGCAAGCCGGCTTTTGATCATTACCGCTGCAGCGCTTACCGTTTCAGTGGTTTATTGTACAGTCAGAAGTATTACAAGATTGGAATGGGCTTCTATTGCTGCTGCATTTATTTTCGGATTCAGTTTCTCCTTCTGGAAAAATGCAGAAATCGTAGAGGTGTACACCTACAATTCTCTGTGGCTGAGTCTATTTTTCCTTTCCATGGTTAAAAGCTTTGCCGAGAACAATAAAAAATATATTCCACTGAGTGGACTATTTCTGGGAATCAGCCTTTGGGTCCATATTCAGAACATCCTGCTGGTCCCGGCATTCTTTTTATTTCTTTACTGTTTCAGAAAAGAAAAAAAACAGGCTTTTTTATCCCTGACTGCTTTTCTATTGATATTTTCAGCTATTCTTATTTTAAATGTATCCCAGGGACTTTCTCTGAGCTCTCCTTTCACTTCGGAACGCGGAAGCTGGCTTTCCAATTCGTTTAAGAAAACGTTTGCAGAATATCTTCAGGATATTGTTAAGTCAGTGGTATATGTAGTATATAATTTTAATGTATTCAGTCTTTTGGGAATAGCAGGAGTCTATTTTTTATACAGATCAGACAAGAAGATGTTTTTTGTCTTCTTCATCGCTTCACTATGTGTATATGGATTTGCTACTTTTTATGCTGTTACAGATAACTATGTATTCTTTATCCCTTTTAATATCATTTTTGCATTGTCTATAGGCTACGGACTGTCTCAGATAAAATATCCATGGGTACAACAGTTTTCATGGCTATGCCTTTTGATCCCTCTTTTCTATGTTTCATCACTTAAAATAGTTTCCTTAACAGAAAAGGGGCAGGAATTTGATAAGCATAAAAAATATAAAGGCGGCCTGGAATATTATATGTTTCCGTGGATGAATAACAATGTCGGTATCCTGGAATTCACTATTGACAAGAAAAAAGCTTCCGATCCCATATTCTGGATGACCATTGAGGCTGAAATCTATATTAAGCTGTTAAAAAGCAAAGGATTTACAGAGGAAGAAATCAGAAAACTTTAACAATAATTATGACCTGAGGGCATTTTGGGAACCATATTTTTTGATAACTTTGAGTAACTTAATACTTTAAAACAAACACAAAAAATGAGCTTAATCGACCTACTTACAGGGAACACGAGCAACCAGGTTGCTGAACAGGCTGAAAACAAATTCGGAATCAGCAGAAATCAGGTTATCGCCTTATTGGCAGTGGCCACCCCACTTATCATTTCTTACTTAAGAAATAAATCTCAGGACGCTAAAGAAGCAGAAGCCTTAAACAGTGCTCTCGATAAAGACCATAACGGAAGCATTTTAAATGATGCATCCCAAGTGGAAGCAAGACAGGCTGAAGGAAGCTCTATCCTTAATCATATTTTCGGAGGACAGAAAAGCGATGTGGAAAATCAGCTTTCACAGAATACCGGAATTTCAATAGATAAAATAGGACCTATCCTGGCGATGCTTGCACCTGTTGTGATGGGATATATCGGCCAACAGAAACAACAAAGCAATGTAGGGGCCGGAGGTCTAGGGGATCTTTTGGGAGGAATCCTGGGAAATGCATCCAGCCAGGCTCAATCTCAGCCATCCAGCCCTTTAAATGACATTCTTGGAAGTGTTCTGGGGAACGGCGGACAATCCCAATCATCAGGTAATCCTTTGAATGACATCCTGGGAAGTGTACTTGGCGGCGGCGGTAACAACCAGCAGCAGCAAGGAGGCTTAGGAAGTATTCTTGGTAATATTTTTGGAAAATAATTAGTTTAATTTGTTATAAAAAAAGACCGGGGATGATTTCTCCGGTCTTTTTTATTTTTAAGATTTCTTAGATTTCTCTTCCGCAGCAGCAATAGGTTTAGAAGCTTTTCTAGGCCTTCTTTTTCCATAACTTCCTGAATTGATCTTACCTCTTCTTGATTTTTTGTCTCCTTTTCCCATAGTAATACATGTTTGTTGTTATGACGAATTTAGGAAATACAACTCTAAAATCCAATTAATGAAGCTGTTAAAGTTTTATAAATTAGGAAGGGAAGCTGGAAGTGGGGCGCTGGAGTTACTATTAGGCTGCTATTTTAATTCTCTGTCATCACGTCAGCTCCTCTGTTTATAAAGGCTATTTTAGATATTTCAGCCCTGTAGTACTTCCAGCTTCCATCATCCATCTCTTCTACACTTTTATAGTCTTCCATTTTCCTTTTTTGAATAAGATAAAAGCAACTATTGTAATCAGCGTTTCCGCAGCAGGAATTGAAATAAAAACCCCTTTAGGTCCCATCTCAAAGTGCTTGGAAAGAAAATAAGCCAGCGGAATCTGAAACATCCAGAATCCAAAAAGATTCACCCATGTCGGTGTCCAGGTATCGCCTGCTCCATTGAATGCATTGATCATCACCATCCCGATTCCATAAAAAATAAAACCTGTACTCATAATGTGAAGCGCATTTTTGGCAAAATCCATGATTTCATTCTCGCTGGTGAAAAAACCAACCAGAAAGTTGCCCATAAAAATAAATATCAGGCTGACCGCGAGCATGAAAATTACATTATACTTCACCGTTTTCATGACAGACTGCTCTGCTCTCTGCATTTCATTAGCCCCCATATTCTGTCCCACCAAAGTAGAAGCGGCATTGCTCAACCCCCAAGCCGGCAGCATAAAAAACATCATAAGCCTTAATGCTGTCTGATAACCGGCAGAAGCATTTTCACCGCCTGTGGTAGCCACAAGCTCAGCCAGGAAAATCCAGCTGCATGAAGCAATCACAAACTGAAATATCCCCGGAGTAGCAATTTTTATAATAGACCGAATTAAGCCGTAATCCGGTTTAAAATAACTGAGCTTTATCCTAATCTGCGTATCCGCTACTAAAAGATGGTACAATTGATAGACCACCCCTGTACTTCGTCCTATAGTCGTTGCCAATGCAGCCCCCGTGAGCCCCATAGCCGGAATGGGTCCTAATCCTTTAATCAAAACCGGACAGAGAATAATATTGGCGATATTGGCAATCCACAAACTTTTCATCGCAATCATAGCATTTCCCGCACCTCTGAAAACCCCGTTAATTAAAAATAAGAGCATAATGATCGTACTGCTTCCCATCATAATTCTTGTAAAATTCTTCCCATAAGCAGCCGCTTCAGGTTTTGATCCCATCAGAATTAAAATTTCTTCTGCATAGACCACGCCCAATACACTTAACACCACGGTGACAGCAAATGATACCAGTAATACCTGTGCTGCGCTTCTGGAAGCCTGTTCCGGATTTTTTTCACCAATTCTTCTCGCCACCAAAGCTGTGGCAGCCATACTCATTCCAATAGCAATAGAATACATGATAGAAAGTACAGATTCTGTAAGACCTACCGTCTGAATGGCAAAACCGCTTTCTTTCAGATGTCCGACAAAATACAGGTCGACCAGTGCAAATACTGATTCCATAGCCATTTCCAGCATCATGGGGATCGCCAGTAGAAGGACGGCGCTTCGGATATTTACTTTTGTAAAATCAGTAGCTTCTCCACTCAGTGCTCTTTTTAAAAAATCTATATATTTTGTCATTTTGTAATAAATAATTTATCTAATTTCAAAAATACAAATCCAATTATTACCAAAACTTAGCAATTGATAATAAAATTTAATTAGATTTGTATATTCTTAAAAATAGTTCTTATGAAAAAAATAATCTCTACTACTTTTCTATTTGGTATGTTATTATCTGCCGGTATGTTTTCTGCCCAGCAACTGTCTCAGGCAAAAATGAAAGCAATCAATTCTGATAATGTAGCGGCATTTAAAAAGCAGTTTGCTCCCGGAGATTACAATAAGTGCTTCACCATCGGCCAGGAAGCTTATACCCCGCTTGGATTCAGTGCTTTGTATGGAAGCAATACTATCGTAAAGTTTCTTTTGGACAGCAAGGTCAACGTGAACAAGAAATGTAAGGAGAAAACCCCTCTGGAACTGGCAGAAATAGGAAAAAGAGAAGAAACGGCCCAATTGCTGACCCAGCATGGAGCAATTAAAAATTAAAACAGATAAAATAGATAAGACTTCCGAAAGGAAGTTTTTTTGTTTATAAAACCTGCAAAAACCTTATCTTTGCCAACGAAAAAATCAAGGCTTGGCAAGCAGCCTTATACATTGAACTTTAAACCAATAATTATGTTTCGATCACACACCAATGGAGAGCTATCTCTAAAGAATCTGAATGAAGAAGTTACACTATCAGGATGGGTACAGACTATCCGAGATAAAGGATTTATGATTTGGGTAGATCTTCGGGATCGTTACGGAATTACCCAGCTGGTTCTTGATCAGGAGCGTTCTTCTGCCCAACTGATGGAAGAAGCTAAAAAATTAGGCCGTGAATTTGTGATTCAGGCTACAGGAAAAGTCATTGAAAGAGTAAGCAAAAACCCTAATATTCCGACAGGAGAAATTGAACTTTTAGTTGAGAAGCTAACCATTCTTAATGATTCTCAGCTGCCTCCTTTCACCATTGAAGATGAAACGGATGGCGGAGAGGAATTAAGAATGAAATACCGTTATCTGGATATCAGAAGAAATCCGGTAAAAGAAAAACTGATCTTCCGTCACACAATGGCACAGAAAGTAAGAAATTACTTATCTGATGAAGGTTTTATTGAAGTGGAAACTCCGGTTCTTATCAAATCTACTCCGGAAGGGGCAAGAGACTTTGTGGTACCAAGCAGAATGAATCCGGGCCAGTTTTATGCATTGCCTCAATCTCCACAAACATTCAAACAGCTGTTGATGGTAGGGGGAATGGATAAATATTTCCAGATCGTAAAATGTTTCCGTGATGAAGATTTAAGAGCTGACAGACAGCCGGAATTTACACAGATCGACTGTGAAATGGCTTTTGTAGAGCAGGAAGATGTAATGAATGTTTTTGAAGGAATGACGAAAACTCTTTTAAAAGATATTACAGGTCAGGAGTTCGGAGATTTCCCGAGAATGACTTTCGCTGATGCGATGAGAAAGTACGGAAATGACAAGCCGGATATCCGATTCGGAATGGAGTTCGTTGAGCTTAATGAATTGGTAAAAGGAAAAGATTTCAAAATATTTGATGAGGCTGAATTAGTAGTCGGAATTAAGGTAGAAGGGTGTGCAGAATATACAAGAAAACAGATCGATGAACTTGTAGACTGGGTAAAACGTCCACAGGTGGGAGCTTCCGGAATGGTTTGGGTGAAATTCCAGCATGATGGAGTGAAAACCTCATCGGTTAATAAATTCTACAATGAAGAAGATTTAGCCAAGATCATTGAGAAATTCGGGGCAAAAGAAGGAGACTTGATGTTAATCCTTTCAGGAAACGAAAATAAAGTACGGGCTCAGCTTTCTGCATTGAGAATGGAGCTTGGGAACCGTATGGGATTAAGAAAAGGAAATGTATTTGCACCTCTTTGGGTTGTAGACTTCCCACTGCTGGAATGGGACGAGGAAACGGAGAGATACCATGCTATGCACCATCCGTTCACTTCTCCAAAACCGGAAGATATCCATTTATTAGAAACTGATCCCGGTAAAGCAAGAGCGAATGCTTATGATATGGTGCTTAACGGAAACGAAATCGGAGGAGGTTCTATCAGAATTTTTGATAAAGATCTGCAGTCAAGAATGTTTGATCTGTTAGGATTCACAAAAGAAGAAGCAGAGGCTCAATTTGGATTCCTGATGAATGCCTTCAAATATGGAGCACCGCCCCATGGAGGTTTGGCATTCGGATTTGACCGTTTGGTAGCGATCCTTGACGGAAATGAGGTAATCAGAGACTATATTGCCTTCCCTAAGAACAATTCAGGAAGAGATGTAATGATCGATGCACCTGCTTCGATTGCAGATGCACAGCTCGACGAACTGGAGTTAAAATTAGATTTGAAAGCATAAATGTAAAGCGGGGCAATTGCCCCGCTTTTTTTATTTGTAACAACCGGTAAAACCAAAACTGATAATACCCATCATCGAAAAAACTTTTAGCTGTACCCCTCCAAATTCTGAAGAAATTTTACGAAAGTTCAATCAATATGAAATGAAAGTGTTCTAAAACAATTGAAATTATACTCCTGTTTATTTCATTTTCAGAATCTGCTCCCTTCCAGGTCCAGTAGAAAGATAAGCTACCGGAACAGCCAATTCTTCTTCCAGAAATGCCAGAAATTCAGTTAATTCTTTTGGCAATTCTGAAATACTCTTCATCTTAGAAAAATCAGCATTCCAGCCATCCATCCATTTAAGGACCGGACGGGCACTTTCAGGAAGGATTCCGGAAACGGCTTCAATCGTTCCGTTTTCCAATTCATAATGAGTACACACCGCCACAGATTTCAAACCACTTAAAACATCAGCTTTAGTCAGAACCAGCTGAGTCACTCCATTGATCATCACTGCATATTTCAAAGCAGGCAGATCAAGCCAGCCTGTCCTTCTCGGACGCCCGGTATTGGACCCAAACTCATTTCCCTTCATTCTGATTTCCTCACCTGTTTCATCAAATAACTCTGTCGGAAATACTCCGTTCCCTACTCTGGTACAGTACGCTTTTGCAATTCCATAGATCTCCCCCATTTTTTTCGGGGAAATACCCAATCCGCCGCATGCTCCTGCTGCTGTCGTGGACGATGATGTTACATAGGGATAAGTTCCATGATCTATATCCAGCATGGCTGCCTGAGACCCTTCTGCCAATATACTTTTCCCTTCAGACAAAGCCTTATTTAAGTAAATCTCCGTTTCTGTACACTTGAATTTTTTAAGAAAATCTATGGCTTCAAAAAACTCTTGGCTGATCTCATCAAAAGACGGCAACACCATGTCACCGCTGGCAAGCAACCTGTAATCTCTTTTTAAAATATGTTCTACCCTGCTTTTAAAATCAGAAGAATAAAGGTCTCCCACTCTCAGGTTCTGTCTTAATATTTTATTTGAATAGGTCTGTGCAATCCCGTTTCTGGTCGTTCCTATGGTTGTATAGTCCGGACTTTCCTCCATAAAAATATCCAGAAGCTTATAAGTCGGCAGCACCAGATGGGCTTTCCGGGAAATGATCATATTCTTTTCCGGCTGGAGTGTTTCGTCAAAGCGCTGAAGGTTCAGAATTTCCTTTTTAAAGCTTACAGGATCAAGAACAGTTCCGGTACCAATAACATTCTGTACGCCTTTCATAAAAATTCCCGAAGGAATCATTTTGAGCGTGATTCTCTTTCCGTTTCGTTCTATACTGTGGCCGGCATTGGCGCCGCCGTTGAAACGTGCCGTAATATCATAATTTTCACTGATCAGATCAATAAATTTCCCTTTTCCTTCATCACCCCACTGTAATCCTAATACAATGTCCATATTCATAATTTCTTTATTTTTATGATGCAAAGCTAGGGCAGTTTGAAAAGGAGGCCATTGTCATTTGGCAAAAAGGGCTGTACAGGGTACAATGTAAAAAGTATTTATGACTCTGGAAGCATGAAGTTGAGATTGATTTCCCATTATTAAATGTTAGGCAAAGCCCGCTTCCATTGAATATTATGGCGTATATTATTTACAGAATATTTCTCCTGATACGGCTTAAAGAAGAAGGAGTAACCCCAAGATATGATGCCAGCATAGATTGCGGAACCCTGTTGGCCAATCCCGGATAATGCTCTAAAAAATGAATATAACGGGATTTCGCATCCTGATTAAGCATGATGCTCGCTACTTTAAGTTTATTTTCTGCTACAAAGGCATGAATTCTTGCAAATAAGACAGGCCATACTGCAATTTTCTCTTCCATTATTTTAAAATGTTCAAGATCGATAACGAGCAACACTGCATCAGTAATGGCCTCGATATCTTCATGGGCAGGCAGCTGGTCAGTAAAACCCTGAAAATCTCCGATGAATCTTCCTTCATAGATGAAGTAGCGGGTAAAATCATCACCCTGTTTATTATAATATAAGGATCGGAAGACCCCCTCTTTCACAAAAGCAATCCGCTGGCTCACCTTTCCGGCTTCTATAAAAGCATCTCCTTTTCGTACCGTGATTTCCTGGATTCCTTCCGCAATCAGAAGCTCATCTTTTTCATTCAGCAGCCCGAATTTCTTGATGTAGTTGAACAGTTCTTCCATAATTATTTCCCCCGTAAATTGGAAAATATAAAGGTATAAAAGTAGTTTGTAAAAACAATTGTCATTTGGCAAAAAGTACAGAAAGACATACCACACCGGGCTCCAACGGCATATTAATTGCTTGGTTTTTAAAAACGTAAGACAATGAAAGCAATTTGGAACGGCGCCATTGGCTTTGGTTTAGTCAATATTCCTGTTAAAATTTATTCGGCAACGGAAACCAGCAAACTGGATCTCGACATGCTCGACAAATCTGATTTTTCCAACATCCGGTTTAAGAGAGTGAATGAAAAAACGGGCAAAGAAGTAAAATGGGAAAACATCGTCAAAGGTTATCTCATGGACGATCAATATATCGTTCTTGATGAAGAAGATTACGAAGCTGCAAGCCCTGAAAAAACAAAAATACTTTCTATTGACCAGTTTGTAAAGGAAGTGGAAGTAGACAGTGTTTATTTTGAAACCCCTTATTATCTGGAACCTCAGAAAAACGGCGAAAATGCGTATAGACTGTTATTAAAGGCTCTTGAAAAAACAAAAATGGTCGGTATCGGCACTTTTGTTCTCCGTGAGAGTGAAACAATCGGAATGATACGGCCGTACAATGATGATATTCTGGTTCTAAACCGCCTGAGATTCAATCAGGAAATAAGGGATTATAAAGATTTAAAAATCCCTGCTCAAAAGGCACCTAAGCCCACAGAACTAAAAATGGCAGTAAGTCTTATCGAGCAGCTTTCACAGGATTTTGATCCGACTACGTATAAAGATACTTATTCTGACGACCTGATGAAGATCATCAAACAGAAAGCAAAAGGCAAAAATATAAAAACCAGCCAGGCCAAACCTGTCAAAGAAGGTAAGGTGATTGATCTTATGGCCCAGTTAAAGGCCAGTCTCAACAATTCAAAATCCAAATCCGCATCCTAATGGCTCTCAAAGATTATCAAAATAAACGTAAGTTCAACGAAACCAGTGAACCCAAAGGAAAAACAAAAAAAAGCAAAAATAAGCTGATTTTTGTGATTCAAAGGCATGCGGCCAGCAGGCTTCATTATGATTTCCGTCTGGAAATGGAAGGAGTCCTGAAAAGCTGGGCCGTTCCGAAAGGGCCATCATTAGACCCGCAGGATAAACGCCTGGCAATGATGGTGGAAGATCATCCTTATGATTACAAGGATTTTGAAGGAAATATTCCTGAAGGAAATTACGGCGCAGGACAGGTAGAGGTCTGGGACAGCGGAACCTACGAACCTCTTGATGAAAACTCCAAGCTTTCTGACGAGAAGGAGCTGCTGAAAGAACTACACGCCGGTTCTTTAAAATTCATCTTACACGGTAAAAAACTGAAAGGTGAATTTGCTTTGGTTAAAATGAAAAACGCTGAAAACAACGCATGGCTATTGATTAAACATAAGGATGATTTTGCAGAAAGTCCTTATGATGCAGAGGAAAATACTTCACCTAAATCTCTGGTCACAAAATTTTTAGAGGAAAAAAAAAGCCTGAAAAAAAGCGAAAAGAAGTCATAACGTCGGAGAAATCGTTCAAAAGCCTTAATTCTTTAACGAACGAAAAAAAATTAAAAACCTTTATCAAACCCATGCTGGCTAAGCTCTCAGAAAATGCTTTTGATGACAAAGACTGGGTTTTCGAGATAAAATGGGACGGCTACAGGGCAATTGCTGACCTAAGCAAAAATGAGCCGCTCTTCTACTCCCGGAACGGGATTTCATTCTTATCGAAATTTGACAAAGTTGTCCGGGATTTTGAACAACAGAAACAACAAATGATCCTGGATGGTGAGCTTGTAGTCTATGATGATCAGGGAAAGCCTAATTTCCAGTTGTTACAACAAATCGGTGATCTCCGTAATCCGGCTCTTGTTTACCAGGTTTTTGACCTTCTGTGGCTGAACGGCCATTCTACGGAGGAGCTTCCGCTTGTACAGCGAAAAGAACTTTTAAAGGAAGCTTTGATTGAAACCGATACCATTCAATACTGTGATCATATTCCTGAAAAAGGGATTGAGTTTTTTGAACAGATGAAAAAAATGAAGCTGGAAGGAATGATTGCCAAGCGAGCGGACAGTCTATACATTGAAAATCAAAGAACCACCGACTGGCTAAAGATCAAATTTTCCAATACAGATGAAGCCATTATTTGTGGTTTTACTGAACCGAGAGGTTCCCGGGAAGGTTTCGGAGCCTTGATTCTGGGAAAATATATTGATCATCAGCTGACTTACTGCGGACATACGGGAACAGGATTCAATAAAGCCTCTTTACAACGGCTTTACCAAAGACTTCAGAAACTGATTGTCAAAACTTCACCATTTGAAACCGTTCCTAAAACCAATATGCCGGTAACGTGGACCCAGCCTGAACTGGTCTGTGAAATTAAATATTCTGAAATCACTAAAGAAGGGATCTTCAGACATCCTGTTTTTATAGCCATCCGCGAAGATAAAGAACCGGAAGAAATTAAAAGCCCGACGAATATTCAACACGAAAAATCTAAAGGAATGAAAGCTAAAACATCTTCAAAAAAAGTAAAAAATTCTGAAAAAGAAACGGAAATTACGTTGAACAAACATATTGTAAAACTTACCCATCAGGACAAAGTTTATTTCCCGAAAGACGGGATTACCAAAGGAGATGTAATCACCTATTATCAATCGGTCGCTGAATATATTTTGCCTCATCTTAAGAATCGTCCGTTGTCTCTTAACCGTTTTCCCAACGGGATTGAGGAACAGGGTTTTTACCAGAAGGACGCAGGAGATCATATTCCGGACTGGATAAAAACGACACAGGTCTATTCTGAATCCAATGATAAATACATTGATTATATTTACTGTAATGACAAGGCAACCCTGGCTTACCTTAATAATTTAGGCTGTATTGATCTCAATCCATGGAACAGTTCATTGCCTGACCTGGAGCATCCGGATTATTTGGTTCTGGACCTTGATCCCTCCCCAAAAAATACTTTCGATGAGGTAATTGAGACCGCTCTTCAGGTAAATGAGGTGTTAAAAGCTATTACAATAAAAGGATACTGCAAAACGTCCGGAAGCACCGGTATTCATATTTACATTCCTATGGGCGGGAAGTACGATTTTGACCAGGTAAAGGATTTTGCTCATATTCTGATGAAGGAAGTGAATGAAAAGCTACCGGAGATCACCACGCTGGAAAGGAGTTTACAGAAAAGAGCGAGCAATAAAATCTATCTGGATTACCTTCAAAACAGGACCGGACAGACTTTGGCAAGCGCCTACAGCCTGAGACCAAAGCAAGGGGCCTCTGTTTCCATGCCTTTGGAATGGGATGAACTGAAACCAGGGCTGAAACCTACTGATTTTACGATTGAAAATGCATTGAACAGAATTAAGGAAAAGGGAGACTTATTTAAACCTGTTCTGGGAAAAGGAATTGATATGATGAAGGCGTTGGAAGCATTGCAGAATCTTGAATAATTTCAATATTTTTGTCCGCAAATTTTTAATTATGGACGAATCAATCAGACTGCAGTTATACTTTAATGAAAAGACGGAATGGGAAAATCAGACCTTCTTTTTCCGATATACCTGGCAAAAGCATTTGGCTGAAACCAAAAAGGCGGCTTTATATACAGTTCTGTTTCTGATAGTAGGTTTTGTGCCTTTAAAAGCAATTGATCTCGGACCTGTTTCTGTTATTTTCAGATATGGTGCATTTATTTTTGTGGGGTATACTTCTTTGCTTCTGTATCAATATTTCGGCAGTAAAAAGAAAACCTATAATTTAACAAAAAAGCATATTGATGATTTTAAAAAGAAAAAAGATGAAATTAGTGATATCGCACTTCACCCGGATAGTATTACCGTTAAAACTCCATTTACAACAATAGAATGTATATGGGAAAAAACAAATTATAAGCTTGTTGATAAATACCTTATTTTAACGATGCTTGATAAGAGGATCAAATTTATTTTTACAAAGCCTGAATTTAAAGAGAATGAATATAAAACTTTACTGGATTTTATTCAGCAGTATTCTCATAAAGAAAAATAAAGATTTCCTGCCTGGAACTTCCCAATAAAAAAACTCCTGCATTGTCAACGAATGCAGGAGTTTTTTTATGAATCCAGGATAATCTGTTATGTATTGTAAACATGCACATCCCTCTGTGGAAAAGGAATTGAAATTCCCGCCTGATCCAGGGCTTCTTTACAGCTGATGATCAGTTCTTCATTCATGGCCCAGAAGTTTTCTGTGAAAGTACTCACCCTTACCGATACATTCACGGCACTGTCTCCCAATTCTGTCACCACGACCTGCGGCGCCGGTGTGGAAAGAGCATATTGATTATTTTTAATGACATTCATCAAAATATCTTTGGTCTTTCTGAGATCTGCATCATAAGCAACACCGATATCCAGTGATGTTCTGCGTGTTCCCAACTGGGTAAAATTGGTAATGCTGTTGTTGGAAACCACCCCGTTCGGAATCACAATCAACTGGTTTTGCGGAGTAATCAATTTCGTATGAAAAATATCTATTGCCTGTACTGTTCCTGAAACACCGCTATTCGTAGAAATAAAATCGCCTATCTTAAATGGTTTTAATAGTAAAATAAGTATTCCTCCTGCAAAGTTTGTCAATGAACCCTGTAAAGCCAGTCCTACCGCTAATCCTGCTGCACCTATCATCGCAACAAATGCGGAAGTCTGTACCCCCAGTTGGGTAACTACCACAATAAACAATAGGATATTAAGCCCCCAGTTTATGATATTTAAAAGAAAAAGCTGTAAGGAAGCCTCCATATTACGTTTTTTAAAAGCTTTTTCAACAAGCTTCTTAATCATTCTTATCAGCCATGATCCAATAAGGTAGATCAATACTGCTGATATGACAGCGGTAATCACTCTCGGAGCCCATGAGATTACTGAAGAGAGTAAAGTATCCCAATGCTGCTGAATGTTGTTCAATTCTAAATCGTCCATTTATACTACTTATTTTAATGTGTTATGTGCGAGATGCTGTTAAATTTCCATGAATAGCACGATTAAAAAAATGAGATGGAGTAAAAATATCAGGTACTGCCAAAAGAAATCAGCCTTAATCCTTCAGGATTAAAGTAAAGTTATTATATCAAAATAAATTGAATAGCAGAACAGGACTGTTCAGCTGTACTCAATGATCATTTTAGTAACCGGATCTTGCTAAGAAGAAATAATTCGGGGTGTTAATAGCAAAGAGGATACCGAACTTAAAAATAATAAATCTTATGGCAGTCTTGCGACTAAACTTTCGGGTAAAAGCCTTAAAATATGGTAAATGATTTTCCATTTGAAATTAGGAACAATGGTAAAAGAGTTTCCCGCGTTAACCACAAATTCCGCAACATAATCAGGCTCCATGATCAAAGATTCATTCAGTTCCAATCCTTCATTGATCTTGGTCCTGATATATCCGATCACTAAGGCATTGACAATAATTTTCCTGGGAGCAAGCTCTTGTCTCAAACCTGCTAAATATTGTGTAAATGCAGCTTTTGTACTTCCATATACAAAATTGCTTTTTCTGCCTCTTACCCCTGATAAAGAGGACAGTCCAATCATTCTTTCCAAGTTTGTATTGCTTTTATCCATAGCAATAATGCTTAAGATAGAAACACCACCCATATAATTGACCTCCATCATTTGTTTTGCTCCTTTGAAATCAGTCAATGCTTTTTGATGATCTACTAAAAAACCGGCAGCATACACAACAATATGAGGTTTTACGGGAAGGGTATCATAAAAATTCTGATGGGAATCAAAATCTGCAGCATCAAAATATAAGACCGTAACTTTTGAATGATCCAGATGACTGGCGGAAATAAAATCTTCTAAAGATTTTGTATTCCTTGAAGCAGCGATTACTGAAAATCCTTTTGCAGTATACTGCCTGATACATTGTTTTGCGACATCGGAATTGGCCCCTAAAATGAGAACGCTTTTATTTGTGTTTTGATCCATAAGACAAAGATAATTTCTTTTTTCAAAACACAGATTTTACAGTAACTTTCACAAGGCCTACCAAGTATATTGCATAAAAAAGTTGCGGCGGGTGAACTTCGTTCACCCGCCGCAACATCATATTTTGAGACTGAATTATTTTTTTTCTTCAGTTTCTGTTTCTTTTTTATCAGCTGTTTTCTCCGCAGCTTTTGCTTTATCTCCGAAACGGCTTTCGGTCATTTCTCTTGAAACCGCAGCTTTTTCAAATTTCAGTTTTCCGGATAACGTTTCGATCACGAAGCCATCATCCTGAACCTGGGCAATTCTTCCGTGAAGTCCGGATGTAAGGACAACTCTTGTTCCTACCTTCAGGGTTTCCTGAAAGTTTTTCTCCTGCTTCTGCTTTCTCATCTGAGGTCTTATCATCAGGAAATAAAACCCTACGAACATCACCCCCATCATGATCAGCATCATCGATGATGATCCTTGCGGCTGTGCCTGTAAAAATAATGTCAACATATTTTAAAAATTACGGTTGAATGTTCGCAGTGAACGTTAATTTGATTGGAGCTTTCTCTACGTTTGCATATACATCAGCATATTTCTGAACGTTTCCGTCGAAATTTGAAGAATCAAAGTGCAGTGTGATTTTCCCTTTTTTACCCGGCATGATTGGTTCTTTTGTAAAATCAGGAGCAGTACATCCGCATCCAGGCTTTACTTCAGAGATAACCAACGGATTTTTTCCTGTGTTGGTTACTTCATACACATGTTCTACTTTATCTCCTTTTTTGATTTTTCCGAAATCGAAGTTGCTTTCAGATAAGGCGATAGATGTAGAGGGCTGGTTAGAGGCAGGAGCAGCAGCTTCACCTGTTGCAGGAGTTGCTGTAGAGTCTGCAGTTACCGGAGCTGCAACAGCTGTAGAATCAGCGGCTACAGTTTCAGCGCTTTGAGTTTCTTTGTTCTCTTTTTTACATGAAACTAAACCAAAGCCTATGATTGACAAGGCGATAATTGATAACGTCTTTTTCATTTTATATTCTATTTTGATCTTTACAATATTTATCTAAAATACCATTAATGAAGATATTGGAACGGTCTGTAGCAAATACTTTTGCAATTTCAATATATTCGTTAATAATGACTCTTGAAGGGGTGAACGCAAAGTTATCAAGTTCTGCTATTGCAGTTGACAAAATTACTTTATCCATTAAAGAAACTCTTTCCAAATCCCAGTTTTCAAGTCTTTCTTCCAGTTTCTTTTCGTTGTTTTCCCAATTGTTCAGAGTATCTCTTAACAATTTGGCTGCGAAAGTTTTATCATCTTCATCTTTAATCATTTTAATTAAAGTTCTGCTTTCTTCATCTTCTCTCAGGAAGCCAATTGTTTTCTGCACCATTGAATTGGCAATATGAATATCATCATACCATGAAAGTTCCTTATCTCCTAAGTAATCATGAAAATCATCATTTTCAGCAATATATCTTAAGAATAGTTTCCCAATAAACTTCTGATCTTCTTCAAAAGAATATCCATCTTCTTTCATGAAATCCTGATAACGCTTCCCTGCAGTAATTCTCTGGAAAGTTTTCACCAACAAATCATCATGCATGTCCCACTTCAATTGCTTATGCTGACCTGTGAAAAATAATCTCTCAGGATTTTCTTCCAGCTTAATTAATACTTGGTTGTTGATGAATTTTTGGTTAGGATTAAGATCTGCATCAGTTCTAAGGAATTTATTCTTCCCAATTTCAATCTGGTTTTCTGCCAGTTCTTTCAGAGCCACCAAAAAATTGAGCTGATAGATGTAAAGATAATAGATTTTCTCTATTCCAGCGAACATGTTTTTCTCTAAAACATCAAACTTTACAGGGTTTTGATAGTACGAATACACTGTTTGTACCACTTTTTCACGGATTTGTCGTCTTCCTAACATTCAAAGAGCTTTTTTATGCCTGCAAAGATACAAAATTTAAAATTGATGAAATTCGTAGTATGATGACATTTTTGTAATTTTGTCAAACTATATGGAAGCGCTAAAAACCTTAAACCCTTATTTTTGGAAACATAAAATACTTTTGTTTTGGGGGGTATTATTTATCATTGCCAGTAATTTTTTCAATATTTATAAAGTTCAGTTTGTAGGTAAATCTGTGGATGAACTTACTAAAAATGGGAATCTCGGTTTTAATCATCAGGTTCTTATTTATGTTGCCATCATTGTTGGCTGCTCACTTTTGACTGGGTTCTTCACCTTTATGATGAGACAAACCATCATTGTGGCCTCAAGAAGAATTGAGTATGAACTTAAAAATAAAATCTACAGACACTATCAGGATTTATCTTTAACGGATTACAAGCAAACAACAATTGGAGATTTAATGAACAGATTAAGTGAAGACGTTGTTGCTGTAAGAATGTATCTGGGCCCCGGAGTCATGTATGTAGCCAATCTGGTTGTTCTTGTTCTGATCACCGCTATCTATATGGTGAAAACAGATGCTTCAATGACATTATGGACCCTGTTGCCTCTTCCTATTTTGTCATACGCTATTTATAAGGTAAGTTCGATCATCAATAAAAAGTCGAAGATCATGCAGAAAAGCCAGTCCGCTATTTCAACTTTTGTACAGGACAGCTTTTCGGGGATCCGTGTGGTGAAATTCTTCGCCAAAGAAAAATACATTGAGAAGAACTACGGCATCAAAGTAACTGACTATCAAAACAAAGCACTGGATCTTGCTAAAACAGAAGCCTATTTCTTTACCATCATTTTATTTGTAATAGGATTACTGAATGTTGCCATCATCTGGATCGGCGGAGGAAAATATATTGCAGGCCAGTTAAGTATCGGTAAAATTGCAGATTTCTTCATGTATATAAATACTTTGATTTTCCCGTTTTCAATGGTAGGATGGGTAACTTCTGTTAATCAGAGAGCAGAAGCTTCTATGCAGAGGATCAATGAATTTATGGATAAAAAATCGGAGATCGTCAATACTAACTTTGAAAACTATCCTATTAAAGGAGATATCGAATTCAGAAATGTTTCTTATGTTTATCCGAACACGGGGATCAAGGCTTTGGATAATTTAAGCTTTACCATCAACGCAGGCGAATCTCTTGCCATAATGGGTAAAACCGGAAGCGGTAAGTCTACCATAGCCCTGCTGTTATGCAGACTCATCGATCCTACGGAAGGTGAGATCTTAATTGACGGTAAAGACCTTAAAGAGCACAATCTGGAGAATTACAGAAATTTCATAGGCTATATCCCCCAGGAAAGCTATTTATTCTCTGATTCTATAGAAAATAATATTGGCTTTGCCATTGATCATCCATCCCATGAAAAAGTGGTGGAATATGCTCAGATAGCAGACGTTCACAAAAATATTGTTGAATTTAAAGAGCAATATAAAACACTGGTAGGTGAACGCGGAGTCATGCTTTCCGGAGGGCAAAAGCAGAGAATCTGCATCGCCAGAGCCCTGATAAAGGACCCCAATATCATTATTTTTGATGATTCTTTATCTGCTTTAGATACAGAAACAGAGCAGAATATTCTTGAAAATATTGATAAAAAAATCAACAACGCAACCTCCATAATTATCACGCACAGAGAGTCTAGCGCCCAAAAAGCAGACAAAATTATCAACCTTACAGAAATTGCCAATTCTGTAACCGCTTAGCCGTTTCGTTCTCAATTGTTAAATAAATCATAAAAAAAATTTTGTGATTAAAAGAAAACTTTTATATTTGTTCTTAACAAGATTAAAAAATATCTAACAATGAGTGAATACAAGGAACGCCATGAAAATGAGATTTTCACGAAGGTGTTAAAAGCAGGGAGAAGAACTTATTTCTTTGATGTGCGCGAGACGAAAGCAGGAGATTATTATCTTACCATTACTGAAAGTAAGAAGAATTTCGGAGAGAATGGGGAAGCTACATTCGAGAAGCACAAAATTTACCTTTATAAGGAAGATTTTAAAAGTTTCCAGGAGATGTTTAATGAGTCCACAGATTTCATCATTAATGAAAAGGGTGAGGATGTAATTTCAGAAAAACATGACAAAGACTTCAAGAGCAGATCTTTCACAATCGACTCTGACGACGAAGTTTAAAAAAGAATATCTAAAAACACAAGCATCTGAAAAATGATGCTTTTTTTATGCCCTGAAAGCAAGTATTCACTCTTATTAAAAACATAGAGATAAAATAAAAAGGTGTACTTTTTTGAAAAGCACACCTTTTATTTTTATACATATTCCCTCTTTATCTGTGAGAGAATTGTCGGGTCCTTTATTTCATTATCCCTGGCCAGCAATAAGACCTTGGATAATAATTCAGCTGATTTTGGATCATCATCTGCGAAAGGTAAGAACAATCTTCCTCTGTGCTGGGAATGAACAGGTAGTATGGACAGAGATCTGCCTGGAACCTGGTGTACTACAGCACTTCCCAAATGCACGCTATATTCCGCCATTTGACCTTTCACAAGCACGTGCGAGCCCTCAATACTTACATTTTCCAACTTAAATAAACGTGCTGTTTCTTTCATTAATACAGCCCTCATTTCAATAGAAGAATGGCTTGCTTCAGGATCTACACCTCCTACATGCGCTACTGAAACAACCAGATCAATATCTCGCATTACCTCTGAAAATAACCTTGGATTGATCTCTTCAAACGGAATATTCTTATAATCCTTTAATGAATGGAATTCTATGGTTTCCAGGGTCGGACTTTCCACATCGGCCGGTGAAAACCAGTCTGCCATAGCATAAAGCTTCACCTGGAAGCCTTCCTTATGATATACTTTCTGTAATCCCTCTTCGTAATCCACTTTCCAGCCTCTTGTTTTAAGCAGCGCCAAGGTTTGTTTTGGCTGAATCTGATGTCCTGCATACCGGCGTGACACGGATTTCTCCTTTAATTCATCCGGTGTAGGAACATATAATTCCCTGAATATCTGCTTGAATGGCTGTACAAGTTTTTCTGTAAAACAATAATGTTGATAATCACTCCAAACAGAATGCTGATGCAGATCTGCACAATGGGCAATACGTAGGGTGCTCTCTTCACTCAATTCCTGAATTTCACCATGAGCATTTACCAAACCTCCATCATGGAAGAAACCTGTTTTCTGATCATTGGTAATAAATACAAGCTTTTCCAGATGCTTTACAATTACAGGATGTTCAAAAAGGGTCTTGATCTCTTTTAAAAAAAATTCATCACCCCTTATCATTGCTTCCTCCAGCCCTTTTCGGGAACGGGTCCATTGCTCACGCATGATCTTACGGTTATTTCCCAATTCAACAATTGCTTTATCTTTCCTGATCTTCGGCGGAATGGATTTTAATTGCTTGTCTTCCCTGAATACTACTAATTCAGCCTTTCCATGATCTTCGATAATTAAGCCTACCGTAACCCCATCAATGGTAATCTGAGTATCCTTTGATAAGAGCGATTGAATTTGCTTGGTTTCCATGGCCCAGGTTAACCTTATAGGATCAGGATAACCGGCATTTCTGGCAAGGTTTTCCAAGGCTACCCGGATAGCCAAGGCCTCACTCGCCTGCTTCATAGAACCAAACTCCTTGCTTTCTTTCTTGAACTGCTGTATGTATTCATACCGGTTCAAAACATCTTTCTCAGGATTGGATTTACTTAAAGGCACCAGTCCGTAGACACGAAGATAATCCTGATCCCGTTTATCCTTTACTTTTGCAGTGACCTCCTTTATTTTTAAGCTTCCTGCCAGGGTATCAGAATAAAGCCTGGCCCTTCGGTGTCCATTTCCGTCAGATATATACTTAGCAGACTCATAAAGCATTTCCCAGCGGGCCTTACCGAGCTCTTTGTAGGCTTTTGTGAACCAATCTTTATCCACAGCACCGTCTTTAAACTCCTGAATATCTACGGATGAATATTTAGCAACTTCACTTTCCAGTTTTGCATTTTGCGCTTCATAGGCACCGGTTTTGGTATGGGCATGCATCCACCAGATCGCTGAATCCAATCCTTTCCATCCTAAATAACTACTTATAAACTGTTGCCATTGCGGAGCATACACCGCCGCCTGTATTAAACGAAGTTCTGAAATCTTCTCCTTTTTTATGATTTCATTAAATGATTTTTGGGTATCGCCTTCTAGCGGATAGCAGTTGGAAATAAGCCAGGAAAATAATTTTTGCCTGGTCATACTTTCGTTTCCATAGCTGTATATGTAATTGGCATACAATCCTGATTTGCCCAGTCCTTTCAAAATCTGAACGAAACGATGAGTTCCATATATAGACTGAAACTGCTGTACAAAGTGTGAAACCGTAGTATTGGCATCTCCACGAATCAGCTCTATATCCAGAAACTTATCCTGAATTTCTTCAATCATAGATTTCAGGAAAGGAAATAATTCTACATATTTTTCATGATAATGATTGAATTTAATTGTGGTAAGATCTCTGATTGCAGAATCTGCCGTAAGAATTCCCTCATATAATTTACCTTTGGTAATTACGTTAAGCGCATAAGCCTTACAGAATAAATAAAATGGGGGAACGGTAGTTTTTATATATTCTTCCAGACCATTGTACTGCATCCATCGGTATAAATTCCATTGCTTGATGTACTGCTCATCTGTAAGATTCTTTATTGGAATAGCTCTTAAAAACACATCAAAAAAACCTAGCTGCTGCCAGCCGTTTCCTCTCTCGTTTTGATAATAATATTCTCTGCTGTCTTTTCCTTTATAGTTAATAATATCCTCAGGAAGATTGGCAAACAGTGTACTGCAGGCATCTATTAAAAAGTCTGTAGCTTCCTCAAATACGAATATATGCTTCAATGAACCAAGGATCCGAATGATAGGATTCTCCCAGTAATAACTCCCTTTTGCCGGGTTAGGGATGATCTCTTTATGATAGAACACATAGTCTTCCAGAAAATTCCTAAAGACTTTCCGGTCACAACTTTCAGCAAATGTTAACAAAAATAGATCCCTCGGCAGCATTCCTGAATTTTTAAACCATTGTTTCCATACTTCATGCAGGGGATAATTTCCGGCCAGCTGCTGAGGGGTAAAACCTTCAGTATTTCGTTTTAGCTCTCGAAAAGTATTTCCCATTAATACTTTACTTACAGAGCCATCCCATTCTTCTGACTCGTATTCATGGTCTTTATGCTGCAGGAATAGATCACTGAGCTTTTTTAATTCTTCTTTTATCTGATCAATGGATATCGTAAAACCATACTTATCATTTTGGGTTGCCTGCGCATATATTGAATTTGCCTCTACCTTGGGTAATGAATACTCTGATATTGCAGAAGGATCATAAAACCCGAATCCGTTTTCAGCGGAAAGGATTGTTTGATCTCCTGACGGATTAATCTGTTCCAGTAACCCTTTTTCCCTTTCTGAAATTTTTGACCTTTCAGCGTATTGTTGCGTCCAGCGGCTAATCTGAGAAGACAGCCTCTTTCCTTTTTGAAGCTGAAGCATCATATCCAGGGAGGCAGCTCTCTGTTCCACATCTCCTTTAGTCATTAATTCTTCAACTAATGGGGTTATAACTTCATCTTCCTGCTCTGTCACAAGTTCTATAAGCTTTTTACGGAGTACACCGCCCTTTCTTTTAAACAGATCAAAGAAAGTCATGATTTCCTCCTTAGTTAAAGGATCTTGAAGCAATATATTAATTCCTGAGGCAATCAATGATTCTCCTCTGTCTTTTATAATTTTAAAAGCAAATTCCTTTTGGAAAGGAGTTACTGCTTTTTTCTTTTTTCCTAATCCGTAGGAAAGGGAATAGCAGTAAAACTCACCTAAAATATTCCGGGTCAATAATTCACGTAATGAAAGGTCAAACTGATCAAAATATGACAAAACTGTATCCAGCTTGTGACTGTCTTCTCCTACCAAATAAAACATGGAGGCATACAAATCGCTTTTCCTAAAAGTGGCATTAAGCCAAGAGAATATTTTCCCTTCAAATTTCTTTTCTTTAGTATCTATCTTCAATGTAAGTTCATGCAGTTTTTCAAAGAAATCCGGATAATCTGCATTATTGATAAAGAATTTTGAATCTGTATTAGCCCCTAATAATTCCGACATGTGGCTTCCTGCAAATGCCAATACCTCTAAATTTCCCTCCAGCACGGCCTTATAATACAAAGGCATTTGAATATAGGGATCACCGGTTTCCGCGGCAAATTTTATCGCAAGACATTTCTTCTCTACACTTCCTTTGTCAAACAATTGATGTAAGTAAGGCACCGTTTTATCCACATCCCATACGCCCTGTACCCAAAGTGCCATATACACTTCATTGTTATTCTTACTTTTAATGGCGTCCGGAACAAGCTCCGGATTGCTGAAGTAAGTATGGGCCAACGATACAATGTTCTTTACGACTGATTCCTTTTCCGTCTCCCATCCTAATCCAGTCCACGTATCTATGGCACGTACAACGGATGAAAAACGGGTAAGCTTATGTTCCACAATCACGTTGGTCATATATTTCAAAGCTCCTATACTGGTCTCATCCAGAGCTTCCAGAATGGTTTGCCGCAAGCCCTCCTGCCGTTGGGCTGCCAGTAAAAGCTTCTCAACCAATTCCCAACAATGCTTCTTTTCACTGTTGAGTAAAGCCTTAATGATATTTCTGGAAACCTTTCCCTCTGTATGTTTATTAAAATAATATCTTCAATTAATTGATAGATGGCTGTATTCCCTGTATCAATAGCAGCCGACCAAACATAGAACTGACTCGGATTATTTGCCAGCTCATTGTCATATATAATCTGTTCTTCCAATGATAGATCATAATTCTGATCATTGCTATTATAAGAATAAATGCTAGGAGCCCGCAACAGCTCTCTTACCAGATTGACCTGATTCATCAGCACATATCTTTCATTATGAGGAGCCCGGAACGAACGACGGGTATAGCTCATCTGATACATTTTGTAAGGCATTTTATTCCATGCGTATTTTACCAGATCAGCATTTTCTCCAAAATAGTAAGCCAATAAGTTATAATAATCCGCATCTTCCCAAATATCAGGTTTTATATATGCTTTCAGTTTCTCTGCTTCTTTTGAACCCAGAGTCATTGCCTGATAATAATTTGTCTTTCCCATTAAGAACAAACCTAATTCTGCCACTTCTTTCTTAAGCATAGGTTTATCCGGAAAAACCTGTGTAGACATTCCCTTTTCAGCCTGTTCTACGAGATCCTTCCTTAGTTTTTCATAATAATTTTTGACAAGTTTTTTCGATTCTAATTTTTTTGTGATTTCCATGTATTTTATTACTTAGTATAATTTGTTTACCAATAACTTCCTGCAAGAAATGCAAGCCTGATCAATGTAAATGTATGTTCTAGACTCAGATCTATGGTTTGGGTAAGCCTTTCAAGCTGCTCTTCATTGTAAAACACAGCAAATATACCGTCTTCAAAAGCCTGAATGGCATTTTCCTGTGCTTTTTGCAAGTCTGCCTTATTGAGATTATAGATGCTTCCGAAACCTACTTTACCGGTATCTGTGAGTACATTCAGGTAATTATCCTTAGGAATTTTAGGATAGTCTTCCTCTTCCAGCTCAAAAGATTTTGAATTGAACTCCTCTACTTGCTGCTGAACGATTAGTTTTAATAAATTTTCTAAAGTGATATTGACCTCTTCGTAAGCGATCTCGATTATTTGTTCCGAAAGAAAAGGGTATTTTTTCCCCAGCTGCTTTACAGTGACTTTTATTTCCATATTTGAACTTAGTGTGATTAAATATAGTAAAATTCCCTTTGTTATTAGATCAAATTGAGATTACGAATATCAAGGAAAGGAGTCAATGGTAAATTGGCTTCGCAAGTGAGTTTCAAATGTAGATGGATATTTTTAATACTGGATTATGACTAAGATTCGGTCATTAGCCCCGACAATAAAGGTTACTCTGCAACTGGCAATGCCATTTTTGGATGCTGGCGTGGGGAATATGAATGGATCGTGAGAAAAAGCTTCCCGGAAGCAATACAAAAATCAGTCTTATTTCTGGTCGAAATGGGGATAAAATAAAAAAGTACACTTTAAAAAAGTGTACTTTCTTGGGGTGAATGATGGGTCTCGAACCCACGACCTTCGGAACCACAATCCGACGCTCTAACCAACTGAGCTACAATCACCGTTTTTCTGAGTGCAAATATAGGACATTTTTCCTAACTAACAAACAATTCCTTCAAAATTTTTCATCGCAATTAATTTTTCTGTCGTAAAGCCCTCAGCATAAGTAACTCCCGATAACCGCCCTAAATTCTGTGCACGATAACTTAAACTCTCAAAAAAGTCTTTTGTGGTAATCGGAGTCTCGGGTTCTTTGGAATCCGGATCATAAAACTGGGTTTTGTAAGCCATACAGGCTTCCAATTTTATGTCAAGAAATCCTGAAATGTCAATTACAAATTCTGGTATAACATCCTTCCACTGCATATAATGGAAAATATGCTTGGGTCTCCATACTTCCTGCGTTTCCCCTTCCAGTACCGTTTCAATTTTTCTCAGCCCGGACAAGAAACATGCATCTGACACTAATTTCGATCCTTTTGCATGATCCGGATGCCTGTCATCAATAGCATTGGCTAATACGATTTCCGGGCGGTATTTGCGGATCATTTTTACGATTCTCATTTGATATTCTTCAGAATTGACAAGAAATCCGTCTTTCATTCCCAGATTCTCCCTTGCGGAAAGACCTAAGATTCTAGCGGCATCTGCAGCTTCTGCTTTTCTTGTTTCGTCTGTACCTCTTGTCCCCAGTTCTCCCCTGGTAAGGTCTACAACAACACATTTTTTACCTTCTGAGACCATTTTGGCAATAGTCCCTCCACATCCCAATTCTACATCATCAGGATGAGCTCCAAAAGCAAGTATATCAGTTTTCATAGAGTCAAAGATAGTTTTAAAATAAAAACTTCCCAAACATTACGGATGGGAAGTTTTAATATCTATAATTTAAATTTTAAATTATTTATTGATTTCTGCATTAAGTTTTACAGCATCCTGATAAGTAGGATCAAGCTGTAAAGACTTCGCTACATAATCTTTAGCTTTTGCCACATCAGAGTCTTTGTTCATATAAGCTACAGCAAAATAAGCATAGGCAAGAGTCTGCTTGTTGGCTTCCTGCTCAGCAGGTTTTACGGTACTGATAAATTTTTCATAAGCAATTTTTGCAGCTTCGTTATTTCCTGCCTGCTGGTAAGAATACCCCTGGCTGTAATAAGCAGGAGCCCAGTCAGGAAGAAGAGCTGTCATCTTCTGCCAGGTAAGGATGGCTCCGTTCCAGTTTTTAGCATCCTGGTACGCTGTAGCCAGCTTAAATAAAGCATCAGAATCCTGTGCGTTTACTGCCACTTGTTTTTTCAAAGCTTCAATAGTAGGGTTGGTAGGTCCTTTGTCAGCTTCTGATTGCGAAGCGGCACCACCTCCTGCAATGTTAGCTAGCTCTAAATCCCACTTCATGGTCTCATCTTTAGCCGCTTTTGCTAAAGCAATTTTCTGCTGAGATTCAGTCATTAATGCAGTCTTCTTGGCAGCATCAGTTTCTGTTTTTGCTAACCCTGCAGCAATAAGCCCCTGTAAACCCTGATCAGCAGGCTGAATTCTTGTTTTTTCTGCCTGAGATACGAAAGTATCCATATTTTGTTTTGCTTCAGCATAGTTTCCATCAGCATAAGACTGGTACGCTCTTAATTTGAACTTGATAGGATCTTCAATTTTATCAAAGATCTTATCTAATACTGCTTTAGAGTTTACATAATCTTCGTTTGTAAAATATAGTTTAGCAATTTCCAACTGCGTATATGGATCTTCATCAGCATATTTTGTGTAGTTGATAAGATCTTGTGTTGCCTTTGCATTTTGCTGATATCTGATATCATAAGAAGCTAACGCTTTATAAGCAGGAGCATAGGTAGCATCCACACCGATAGCCTTATCAATGTTTTGCTTAGCTTGCTGCCACTGCTGGGCGGCCATCCATAAAGTGGCCATTCTTGTATACACAGAAGCTTTATTTCTAGCTAACGGCAATGCTTTATCATAAGCAGACATAGCCTCACCCGGCATTCTTTTCAATCTGTAAGCATCTCCTAATGTATAATAGTAATGTGCAGGAACTCCTTTTTTCTCTGCTTTTTCAATTGCTTTATTCAAAAACTGAATAGCAAGGTCCGGAGAACTGTTTTTTTCAAATAGGGTCAAAGCTTCTGCCGCTCTGAATAATACCTCAGGATCTTTTTCTCTAGAATCCGTTACTGCTTTCTGGATTTCAGCAACAGCATTTTTGTCCCCTTTTCCAAGTTTTACAGCTGCCAAACCAATTCTGTTAAGATAGTTTTTTCCGTCAGCCGCTACTCCTTTGTTGAAGTTTTCAGTAGCCTTTGCATAATCTGGCTCCCCCTGTCTTAAGAAAGTATTTCCTAAATAGAAGTAGTTATCAGCAGTAGGCTCTTTAGCGATCATGTCTGTGAAATTCGTTTTTGCTTGTGCAAATTTATCGCTGTCAATACTGTTGATACCATCCTGCAGTGTCTGTGCAGAGGTAAAACCGGCAAAAAATACCACGGCTGCTCCAAAAGCAATCTTTTTTACATTCATATTCATTATATCTTTCATTTTATATTTTCTAATATTTTGAGTTATATTATCCACAATTTTCAGACCAAAATACTTTTTTTTAAAAAGGCAAATTGTGACTTTAATATTTTTTAACGCATCTGTACCTCTCTGCGATATAGGTTATACGGCTGCAGCCCCTCTTTCTGAACAATCTTCTGTCCCAGGTGAGTACATGAAAATCTCATAAAACCGTTAGCAATATTGAAATTACCTTCATTAGCCATAAAATAAAGAACCCTGGTAAAAGGATACTTCATGGTACGAAGACCTTCAAAATCGGCAGTATATTGCTTTCCCTTTTCCACTACGGGAAGCACTTTCACCATTTCCCGAAGCTTTTCAGAAGCTTTATCATAGGGACGACTAAAAGTATTCAATCCTACCACCCCTATTTTTTCAGGATATTTACTCAATTCCTCTATAATCTTCTGATTTCCCGGAATAATGGAAAACTGAAGATCTTTAGGTTGCTTTTTAAGCTTTTCAGCCACAAAGTTCAGATTACTGGAATTGGTACCATCAAAAATAAATTCTTTTTTATCTGATAAAAGCCCGGCCTGAATCTCTTCCATTGAAATACTTTCCTTGGGAGAGTCTTTAGGAACGACAAAAACAACTGCATCCGCAGCAAATTTAGCAGGAAGAAACTTTAAATCTGTTCTTTCCTGATATGTTTTTATTTCTTCGGGGGTAAGATTTCTGGACATGACCACCACTTTTGCTTTACCATTCAGCAGGTCCAGAAAACCTAAATCTTCTTTCTTAGTAGCCACTTTAATTCGTGTTTCAGGATAATTAATCATATAGCCTTCGGCTAATGCTTCTGTAACACTTTGAAAAGACTCGTCCGTAAAAATTGTAAGATCACCTTTGTTATAAGACGGGGATTTCTCTTCCTTTTTGCAGCCTGCGAGCATGATACCCAGAATAAAAACAACTGCAATCTTAAAACTATTCTTCATTTCTTGATTTTTTAATTCTTGAAATCGCTCTGTAGATCCTGAATATTCCATAAATAATCAGGACAACACCCAATGCATAGGCAATGGTGGGTTCCAAAATTGTAAAAAAGAATTTATAGACAATTACTACAATTCCTAAAACGATATAAAACAATCCCGTAACCAGGGATAACCAATTGAACATCATGTAACAAAAATACCAAAAAAAATAAAAAGAGAAGCATATGCTTCTCTTTTTATTTATATTCTGAATAAATAAGTCTAATTATTCAAAGTTCATTGTAAATGGTACGCTATAGTAAGATCTTACGCTTTCCCCATTTCTCTTGGCAGGAGTCCACTTTTTAAGTTTCTTAACTACACGGATCGCTTCACTGTTGAAGTCGCCATTTGGAGATTTCTCTTCAATAACAACGTTAGAAACAGTTCCGTCTTTTTCTACAACGAATTTCAATTTAGCTTTAAGCTGACCTTCACCTCCTTCCATTAGGGAAGTATCGAAGTTATCTCCTAAGAATTTTCTCAAAGCACCCATACCTCCAGGATATTCTGCAGACTGGTCTACATCTTTGTAGATTTCGTTAGGATTATTCGCTTTCACTTCTACAGTACTAGCTTTTGTACCGGTAGATGGTGGCGGCGGTGGTGGTGTATAAGCTGGAGCTTTCACCCCTTCTTGATTCTGTAACCCCGTCGTCGTTTCTAACTGTTTAGAAATTGGCGGCGGTGGAGTCTCAATTTTTGGAGCTTTTACCGGCTCAGGAACCACGTTCTGGATCACCTCAATTTTCTCCTCTTCTTTTGGTGGAGGTGGCGGCGGCGGTGGTTCTTCTTCTTTAGGCTGCTCGATAATCGGATCTTCTTCGATAATATCTACAAGATCTGCCTTCACTTCCTGTTTAGGCGGAGCTGTAAGATTTTTAATCGTAAGATAGATGAACGGTGACAAAGCTGCTAAAAGAAACAAAGCGGTTCCAATTATAAAAGATTTTGTCAGAAGTCTTGGATACTGATGTCTAAGATCATAGGCACCATATTCCTTGTTTCTATTTTCAAATACAATCTCGTCTAAAGTAAGATTTTGATTGTATACATTTTCATCTGCCATAGATATATAACAATTTTATGGTTAAATTACTTTGTAGCAGCAGGTGCAGTAGCAGCACCACCTATTTTCTTTTCGTAAACAGCTTTTTCCCAAGGCTTCACATCAGTAACACCGTACTGTTCGCTTTTGGTAATTGCCATTTCATCAAGAATATCCACAAAGTTCTTATATACAGCATCGTCAGTAGGCTTAATGATCACAGTAAATTTACTCGGATCTGCAGCTCTAGATTTTGCCTGCTGAATTACTTTTCTAATTCCCTCTCTATCAAGAGTCGTTTCCGTAAGATTTTGGTCATTCAAGGATGTAGCATCCTGCTGATGCCAAAATACTCGATTGTTTTTTCCTAATAAGATAGAAATTGAGTTAGAAAGTTTAATTTCTGTTGGAGGTGGTTTCGGCTGATCTTTTTTAGGTTTAGCCGGAAGACCCAAATCCATAACATTCGGTTTACTAAATGTAGTTGTGAACATAAAGAAGGTAATCAATAGAAAACCCAAGTCCACCATCGGAGTCATATCAACTCTGGTACTCTGCTTCTTGGAACGTACTTTGCCGCCCTTGCCGCCTTTTTCTTGTACTTGTACTTCTGCCATTTCTATCGATATTATTCGTTAGGTTTACCTTCTTGTGATGTAATCAACCAAAATTTAAGAAAATCAATATCTCTTAAACCTTCAAACAGGCCTTTAACTTTAGGGTACTGAGTTGTAACGTCTCCTTTAATTGCTAACTTGTAGTCAGGATTAACGCTCAAACTTTCTTTTACCCAATCAATTAATTGCTTATTTGTACTGTCCATAGGAATACCTGTAGGACTCTTATAATTTTTCTGCTCATCTTCAGACATATCCAAGT
Organism: Chryseobacterium sp.; assembly: GCF_022869225.1. Taxonomy (NCBI): domain Bacteria; kingdom Pseudomonadati; phylum Bacteroidota; class Flavobacteriia; order Flavobacteriales; family Weeksellaceae; genus Chryseobacterium; species Chryseobacterium sp. The sequence continues at coordinate 1,652,525 of NZ_JALIHL010000001.1, forward strand.
ACCCTTTAAGCTGGTTCATTGGAACTCCAATTGCCTGAACTTTCTGGAAAGCAGCCTTTTGTTTGTTGTCAAAAGCAATACCATACTTTTGTCCCATTTTATCCAAAAGAGCAACTCTTTCTGATGCATTTTCTACCGGCTGGAAATAGAATTTCCCGTCCGGAGTAGCGTTGATAGTCATTAAACTAGCATCAGGAAGCAATTTTTCCGAAATTGAAGATGGCGGTTTGATCTGCTCCACGTCAGGTTTTTTAAACTGAGTGGTCAAGATAAAGAACGTAAGAAGTAGGAACGCAACGTCACACATTGCGGTCATGTCCGTAACTACTCCATGTCTTTTTGGTTTGACTCTCGCCATTATTATAAAATATTTTTAATTAAACTTCTTTTAATTGCTAATGCAAATTTCCTGCTAATTCTTAGTTGAATTCAGCGAAAGATTGTTGGATGCTCATAGAGATCTCATCGATCTTATAAGTTAATCCATCAATTTTAGAGGTAAAGAAGTTATAAAGGATAATAGCGATTGCTGAAGTACCAATACCTAATGCCGTGTTGATCAAGGCTTCAGAGATACCTGTAGATAGAGCAGCAGCATCCGGAGTACCACCTCCTGAACCTAATGCGAAGAATGCCTTGATCATCCCGATTACCGTTCCTAAAAGTGCTACTAACGTTGCAACAGTACCTAAAGTAGAAAGGATCATCATGTTTTTCTCAAGCATTGGCATCTCAAGAGTAGTCGCTTCTTCGATAGCTTTGTTAAGAGCTACCATTTTCTGCTCTTTATTTAATGTAGTATCGTGAGCAAGTGCTTTGTAAGTAGTAAGACCTTCTTTCACTACGTTACCAACAGAACCTTGTTGTCTGTCGCACTCTTCGATAGCTTCGTCAATTTTGTTTTGGTTTAGCAAGCTTCTTACTTGTACTACGAAGTTGTCTAAGTTTCCTTTTCCAGCAGCTTTACCAAGAACGAAATATCTTTCAAAAGAGAAAACGATTACCGTAATCATGAAAGTAATCAAGATTGGTACAATAACCCCTCCTTTGTAGATAATACCTAAAAACGATTCTGGGTGAATGTCTTTTCCTTCAACACTTGAAAAAGCTACAGACCCACTTCCCAGTTTATCTGCATCTTTAAAGTTTCCTGGGCTACCAAGAACGAATAAATAAATACATACTCCTATAATAAATAGAATAGGAATAATAACAGCTGGATTTAAACCTCCCGCTTTTCTAGCAACTACTTGCTCATCATTTTTTGAAACATTCATTTCCATATTTAACTAAATTATATTGTTTTAAAATTTTACAGGGTGTAAATTAAAGGCAAAATTAATTAAAATGCAAGAGTCTTAATTAAACATTTTGCTTTTTTTTAATAAAGAAAATTTAATACGATTTCGATCTTATAATTATTCTCAAATATTTTATTTATTTTTTTCAAATTTAACATTTGGGTTAAAAAATCAAAAAAATAAGACCTCCATTTTTTTTAATTTCCCAATGTTAATTTTTTTTTAAATTACGATATTCACAATACGGTGAGGGACTACAATAATTTTTTTAGGGGTTTTTCCCTCCAAAATCTGTTGCATTTTTTCATTTGAAATCACCAAATCTTCCACCTCCTTAGCAGATAATTGAGCTGAAAGCGAAATTTTGAACTTCATTTTACCGTTTACGCTTACCGGATATTCAATTTCATCTTCTATAAGATATTCTTCATTCAACGTCGGGAATTTCTCAAATTCAATAGAGGTATCATGTCCTGATAAACTCCAAAGCTCTTCACAGATGTGCGGCGCATAAGGAGAGATGATAACGGCCAAAGGCTCTAAAATATTGCGTTTGTTGCATTTTATTTTCTGAAGCTCATTAACAGCAATCATAAAGGATGATACTGAAGTATTGAAAGAGAAATTTTCGATATCATAGACAACCTTTTTTATTAAGGTATGCAGAACTTTATATTCTGCTTTTGTAGGTTCTTCATCAGAAATTTCAAATACCTCCCCGTTGAAATATAAGTTCCAGAATTTTTTCAGGAATCCATACACTCCGCTCAGCCCTTGTGTATTCCAAGGCTTTGATTGTTCCAATGGTCCCAAGAACATTTCATACAGTCTTAATCCGTCTGCTCCGTATTCTTCACAGATGTCATCAGGGTTTACCACATTGTATTTTGACTTGGACATTTTTTCCACTTCACGGCCCGTGATGTATTTTCCATCTTCCAGGATAAACTCAGCATTGGCATAATCAGGTCTCCATGCTTTGAAAGCTTCAGTATCCAGTTCATCGGATGTTCCTTTTAATAAGGATACGTCAACGTGAATCTCCTGGGTCTGATAATTGGCTGCTAAATTTTTAGACACATACTGGTTGGTTCCGTCAATTCTGTACACAAATGCACTCATTCCCAAAATCATCCCTTGGTTGATCAGTTTCTGGAAAGGTTCATCGTGATTGATCCAACCTCTGTCCTTTAAGAACATATTCCAGAAACGGGAATACAATAGGTGACCGGTTGCATGTTCACTTCCCCCTATATATAGGTCTACCTGCCCCCAATAATCTGAAAGATTCTTTGCGCAGAATTCTCCGTCATTCTGAGGATCCATATATCTTAGGAAATACCATGAGCTTCCTGCCCAGCCTGGCATAGTGGATAATTCCAGCGGGAAAATAGTTTTATCGTCTACTAAATCCGTAGCGACTACTTTTTGATTCACTTCATCCCAGGCAAATTCTTTTGCATTTCCTAATGGCGGATCTCCGTCCTCAGTCGGTAAATATTTTTCAACTTCAGGAAGTTCCAGCGGCAAAGCAGAAACCGGTAATGTATAAGGCATTCCATCCTTATAATATATAGGAACCGGTTCTCCCCAATAACGCTGTCTTGAGAAAATAGCATCACGCTGTCTGTAGTTTGTGGTTCCGTGCCCAATTCCTTTATTTTCGATTTCTGAAATTATTTTTGACTTCGCATCGCTATAATTCAGGCCGTTCAAGAATTCAGAGTTTACACAAACAGAGTCTTTGGAATCAAAAGATTTCTCCTGAACATCCTCTTCAGTTTCTACAACTTTTTTAATTTCTAAGTCAAACTTCTTAGCAAATCTATGATCACGCTCATCATGGGCAGGTACAGCCATTACCGCTCCGGTACCATATCCCATCAATACATAATCTGAAATATAGATCGGCATCTTTTCATTACTGAAAGGATTGATCGCATAACTTCCGGTGAAAGCACCGCTCACGTTCTTCACGTCAGCCATCCTGTCTCTTTCTGTCTTTTTGGAAGTTTCTTCAATATAAGTATCTACGTCTGCTTTTTGAGCTTCTGTAGTAATGGTTTCTACCAAAGGATTTTCCGGAGCCAATACCATAAAAGTTGCTCCAAAGATCGTATCAGGTCTTGTCGTGAACACTTCTATCGTTTCATCATGACCCTCAACCTGGAATTTCACCTGAGCGCCCTGAGATTTCCCAATCCAATATTCCTGAGAATCCTTTAAAGGCTGTGGCCAGTCTAATGTGGTAAGGCCTTGCAGCAATCTTTCAGAATAAGCCGAAATTCTCATACTCCACTGCATCATTTTCTTTTGGAATACAGGGAATCCTCCTCTTTCAGATTTTCCATCCTTTATCTCATCATTAGCCAAAACAGTTCCTAATGCCGGGCACCAGTTTACAGTAGTTTCAGCTCTGTAGGCAAGACGGTAATTTAACAGGATGTCTTCTTTATCCAAATCAGAAGCATTACTCCACTCTTCTGCAGTGAAAGCAAGTTCATCATTTTGATTGGCATTTAGTCCTTCAGTTCCTTTTTCTTCAAAATGTTTGATTAAGGTCTCAATAGATTCGGCCTTATCTGTATTTTTATTATACCAGGAATGATACAACTGGATAAAGATCCATTGTGTCCATTTATAATATGAAGAGTCTGACGTTCTCACCTCTCTGCTCCAGTCGAATGAAAATCCGATTTTTCTCAGCTGCTCTTCATACCTGTTGATATTTTGTTCTGTCGTGATTGCAGGATGCTGCCCTGTCTGGATGGCATACTGTTCAGCAGGAAGTCCGAAGCTGTCATATCCTACCGGGTGGAGAACGTTAAACCCCTGATGTCTTTTATATCTCGCATAGATATCCGATGCAATATATCCCAGCGGGTGACCTACGTGAAGTCCTGCTCCGGATGGGTACGGAAACATATCGAGTACATAAAATTTAGGTTTATCTGTGTTATTGGAGGTTTTATAGGTTTGATTTTCCTCCCAGTATTTCTGCCACTTTTTTTCTATCTGCTGATGATCGTAAAACACTTGATATATATTATATGTTAGACTTAAATATTGAGTTAGTTTTTCTTTTAACAAGAATCACAAAATTAATGATTTTAAAAGAAATAAAAATTTAATTTATAATTAATTACTCTTCTCTCTGAATAAAAAAATCCCATCCTGGGATGAGATCTATTTTTCTATCGGTTGAAATATACTTATTGTTGTACGACAACTCTCTTGAAAGTATATGTTCTTGTTTGAAATATAGTCGGATCCTGAGTTTCTTCCCTTACCGCAAGGTTGAGGGTCGTATCATTGAGGGTAATTACTTTTGCCGTAACAGGTTCTACAATCCCCTGATATTTTATTTGCACAGTTTTACCACCTTTATCGTAAGTATATGTGAAATTTTTGTCGGAAGTAATTGCACACTGTCCCGGAGTAGCTGTATCTCCCCAGTCTGTTCTTTTTCCGGCAACGTCAGTATTAAACCTCCATCTGGATTCTTTTTGACAGGTTGAGTAGACAATCTCATTGGAAACGGGTTGCTCGCCCACCTCTACAGTGGTAACCACTTCTTTTATCGGCTGCCAGACCCCCACAAGTGGTGCCTCCATAACATTATCCTTATCATCATTACATCCGGTAGCTACAAATAATGATAAACCGGCAAATAGTAGTGCTAATTTCTTCATAGATTAATTTTTCAAGCGCTAAAATTATAATTTTTTTGATTTATATTACTATTTTTTGTGAAAAATTATTGAGTCAACCTTTATTTATACATATTTTAAAATGCTGACAACTGATTTTGCCTTTATTTAAAAAATATTGAACGGCCTAAAGTTCCTCTATTTTATTAAAAAAGTTATTTTTGTAGGAAAGAAACAAAATGCAAGATATAACGAAAAATAATTTTGACTTCATCCGTGTTCTCCTTGCTTTCATTGTCTTCGTAGGACACCTGGGAGCATTAAGTCAATCTGACTCACTTCATTTTTTAACGTACAGCCCGGTAGAAGTCGCCGTTTTTTCGTTTTTCATCGTCAGTGGTTTTCTGATCGCCAGAAGCTACGAAAGGTCTTCCAGCTTAAAAAGCTATACTAAGAAAAGATTCAACAGAATTGTTCCTGCATATTTATTGGTTGTATTTCTTTGTACCGTTTTACTAAGTCTTGTCAGCACCTTACCGCTTCCGGAATATTTCAGCAATACCCAGGTGTACAAATATTGGTTCTGGAATTCACTTTTCATGAATTTTAAAGCTCCCTGGCTACCGGGAGTATTTGGTAATCAAGCCGTAAACGGCGCACTGTGGACTCTTAAAATAGAGATGTGCTTTTATGTTGCTGTCCCCTTCATATTTTTATTGTTCGGAAAAAATAACAAATACAGGAATATCAGTCTGATTATCCTGTACTTTCTTTCACTAATCTTTCTCAATTACTTCGAAATGACGGAGAAACCTGCAATCTCAAGACAATTGCCGGGATCATTATGTTATTTCATTGGCGGGATGCTGCTGTATTTTAATTTTGATAAATTTATTCAGCACAAGCACAGTCTTTTTATAATCGCCATCATCACCGTGTGGATCGATCTTATTTTTAAAATAAAACTGTTCTCGCCTGTCATGATCAGCATCATTGTTCTTTATATCGCTTATTCCTTTAAGTTTCTGAATAATTTCGGAAAATACGGAGATTTCACCTATGGGATCTATATCTTTCATTTTCCTATCATCAGAGTATTTCAGACCCTGGGATTATTTGAGGACTACAACCCTTACGTGATGAGTATTGTCTGCATGCTGGTGGTAATCGTGGTAGGAATTTCTTCCTGGCACTTTTATGAAAAAAGATTTTTATAATTTTGAATATATTTTAGAACACAAATGAAAGACCTAGTCTCCATCATCACTCCCTGTTATAATTCTGCTGAGTTCATCGAAGAAACAATACAGTCTGTCCTTAGCCAAACCTACGAAAACTGGGAATGGCTGATTACCGATGACCTCTCTAAAGACAATACTGTAGAGATCATTAAAAAGTATAACGATCCGAGAATAAAACTACAGGTGCTGAAGAAAAACGGCGGTGCAGGAAATGCCCGAAACAACAGCCTGGAAAGAGCTCAGGGAAGATATATTGCCTTCCTAGATTCTGACGACTACTGGTATCCGGAGTATCTTGAAACCATGATCAATTATATGAAGGAGCATCACGCTGAGCTAGTTTATTGTAATTATTCCAGATGCGATGAACAGCTACAGCCTATATTGAAGGATTTTGTAGCCGATACAGTTGTTACCTTTTCAAACCTTTTAAAAACCTGCAGACTGGCTCCGGTTTCTACGATGTATGACACCCAAAGGGTCGGAAAATTTTTATTTCCTGTAAAAAGTAAGCGTGAGGATCATGTCATGTGGCTGAATCTGCTGAAAGTAGTTCCTCGGGGAATGCCCATCAATAAAACAATGGCAAAATACAGGATGCGTGAAAACAGTGTTTCCAGGAAGAAAAAAATATTATCAAAGATCAGTATCTTGTTTACAAAGATTTCATGGGGTTTTCCACTGTAAAATCACTCTATTATACAGCGAATTGGGCTCTCAATGGATTTTTAAAGTATTCTAAAATTTTTAATTAATGGAGTATTCAAAAGAGTTTAAAGCAGCACTAAGTGCCTTTTCCGGTACAGATAAAGACAAACTGATTTTCAGGCTCCTGAAAAAGGATAAATTATTGTCCAAAAAATTATATTTTGAACTTATTGATCCGGAAACTACGGATGATAAAAGAAATGCAATGGAACAAAATGTTGAAGAGAAAGTTCTTCTTGCTTCAAAATATATTGGAAACGCAAAATATTTCCTGAGCATTATCCGAAAAATAAGTGCGGAAATTACAGAGCATATCAAGATCACAACGGATAAATTCGGAGAAGTGTCTCTTCATCTCCTGCTGGTCAGTTCCATTTTAGATCATAACAGTGACCTCAGCAGACAAAGGTTCGACAATGTTTACAAACTCTATATTTATCTGATCAACAAGGTATTCAAAGCTTTGATTTTAACAAAAAAACTGGACGAGGACTACTGGATGGAGATTGATGAATATCTGCGGGATATCCGGAACAAAATACCTGAAAACCATTATCTGCTAAAACTCTGCATCAATAATGGACTTGATCTCAACTGGCTTGAATGTGAAAGAATCCCGGAAAATATAGAACAATTAATGAAAGAGATCAAAGCTCAGGGGTTTTTAAGATAGAATCTTCTGCAGAATCATCTCTGTAGAATTGGGTTTTTCATCAACGAATTTCCGTGCATTCTGAGACATCGCTTCCAGCTCTTCTTTATTATCTTCGCCGGCAAGGAATAAGACAAATTCTGCAGCGGCATATTCTTCTTCAAAGGATTTTCCTCCTCCTGCGGAGATCAGGTCGTCTGCCTCAGGATTTTTCTTGTAATGATTCCCAAAAACGACAGGAACTCCGAATGTTGCGGCCTCCAGAATATTATGAAGCCCGGCACTATGAAATCCACCGCCTACCACGGCTATATCGGCATATGAATACAGCTTTGACAGCAAACCTATACTGTCTATGATCAGGAGCTGAGCGCTGGCAGTTGAAGGCTGAGCATTTTTTATTTCGCTGTATAACAGGACATCAGGGAACATATTTTTCAGGTGTTCTACTCTGTTCAGATCGTGAGGAGCGATGATGATCTTTACCATATTATTTTTACGGGAGATCAGTTCTGCTATTTTCTCTTCCGTTTGCCACGAGCTTCCCAAAACAATTGCTTTATTATTTCCTATGAAGTCAGCAATATAATCAACATGATTATTTCTTTCTCTGAGCTGTTTTACTCTGTCAAATCTTGTATCTCCCGTTACAGAAGACTTCAGCAAACCTACGCTTTTAGCTAAAGCCAGAGAAAACTGAGTTTGATGGAAAAACCAATCTACATTTTTCTGAAGTTGTTTTACAAACCATTTTCCGTAAGAGGTAAAAAAAGACTGCCTCTCATAAAACAAGGCAGAAATTACATAGATTTTTGTATTTCTGCTTTTGAGCGCTGCAAACAAATTATACCAATAATCATACTTCACCGTAAAAAACAGTTCAGCATCAAACTGAGTGATAAACTCATTGACTGTACTTTTTTTATCAAAGGGCAGGTAGCAAATCGCATCTGCAATAGATTTCTTTTTTACAATATTTTCATATCCTGACGGAGAAAAGAAAGTAACTAAAATTTTATGACCGGGAAAATTCTCCTTTAGCTTTTCCAGTACGGGTAATCCCTGCTCATATTCTCCCAGACTGGCGGCATGCATCCAAATTACTTTATCTGTTGGGGAAAATACAGATTTAACCTTGTTTAAAGATTGTTTTCTTCCTTCGACGCCTTTTTTAGTTTTATCATTAATTAACGAAAAAACTTTCATCCCTAAAATGAGAAGGCTTACCAATATATTATACAGAAATGCCATCCAAATTATTTTTTAATTTCAATTCTATCGTTGTTTGCAGATGGACTTGATATCACTAAAAACTCTACGTCTTCTGCAGATTCATTACAAATAAAATGCTTTGCCCCCGGTACAATTGAAATAGATTCTCCCTGTCTCACCACAAATTTTTCATCATTGATATACAGTACTGCTTCACCTTTCAGGATATAAAATAATTGTTCTGCAATTTGATGAAAATGGAGTTTTTCAGAGGCTCCCGCAGGCATTTTCTCCTGCTTAACAGACAAGCCTTGTGAATTCTTTAGAACCCAGCTATCGCAATGGTCTCCCCAGATATAATGTTCTAAGTTATCTTTAGAGTGTATCATTTAAAAATATGAGTAATGATAAGGATTAGAGGTACAAATCCAATAATAGTTAAAATTGTAAGCATCATTGAAATCCGCGGTTTTACATTTTCATCAAAGGAATACCTGAACATATAATCCTGTGTATTCAAAAAAACAATCATGATGAGCATAAACAAAACCCTCAGAACAATTTTCATAATTAAGAACTGAGCCTCTTTATTTTGTTCCGTCAGTTCAACCGGGAAATTAGAATCTTCCGGATGTTTTGTTATCAACAGAAACAATGCATACATTATGATACATAAAAAGGGCATCAAAAAAGCATAGATCTTATGTCCATATCGATCTGCCTTTCCGTTCAAATCAAAGTGTATAGGCATTCTTTGAGGCAAATCATTATAATTCTTCATGGTAAACCACCACAAAAAAACAACCCATCCAAAATTAAAAACGTCAAAAATTGTAAGTAAAACATTTTCCATATCAGATGGTTTTTAAGAATTACAGAACGCTTTTAATGACTCTTAATTTATGGGTATGTTTATTCATTTCTTTATTAAAAATCCCGGTTGAATCCAGGGTATCAATTCTCACTTTCCCTGATGCATGGATAATTTTTTGATTCTCCAGCATAATCCCTACGTGAATAATTTTTCCCTCTGCATTTTCAAAGAAAGCCAGATCCCCGGGCTGTGTTTCTTCCACAAAAGTAAGAGGTTCTCCCACTTCTGCCTGCTGAGAAGCATCTCTGGGTAATTTAATATCATGAACTTTATAGACTAATTGGGTCAGGCCTGAGCAATCTACGGCAAAAAAACTTTTACCACCCCATAAATAAGGTACATTAAGGAATTCTTTTGCCGTAAGCGCAATACTCTCACGGATATCATGGCTCCTTTTTGAAGCGACCACAGGAAATTCCACCTCCGATCCGATAGACAGTAAAGTCTTACCATCATTCATTAATACGGAGGAAAAATCCTCGGTAACCACTGTAACTTTTCTATGGGCCAATTCTTCGTCTGTTACAGGCCTGATCTGTTTCGTATCCATCCATCCCTCATAGCCGTCATAATGCATTTTGATTTTAGTCCAGTTTTTATTCACCTCTAAAATATCAGCACTTTCCCCAAACAAAATTTCCGTAACAATTTCTGCTTTATCAGAATTTTCTGCCCGGACCGGTGCTACTGTAACAATACAAATTCCTTTATTCATTAAGTCTAAATTTAAAGATTGAATACTTTAAAGATTAAAAGATTACGATGGGTAAAAATCTTTAAATATTTTAATCCTTGAATATTTTAATTATTTCCTGCGAAGGAAATTTACCCCATCCCGCAAAGGTAAAATAAGATTTTCAAAATCTTCATCTTTTGCGGCTAAATCGTTTAATTCTTTAATAGACTGTGTGGATTTCAATTTGGGATTCTCTTCCAACACCTTTCCATACCACAGCACATTGTCAAACATGATCACAGATCCTGACTTTGTTTTAGGCTTAATTAATCTGAAGTACTCAGCATAATTTTCTTTGTCAGCATCCACAAAAATCAAATCAAAAACCTCATCTGTTTCTTTTAAAAATTCTTTAGCATCCTGAAGTCTGAAATCAATCTGATCTGCATATTCGCTGGCTTCAAAATATTTCTTTGGAAGATAGGCAAGGTCTTCATTCACATCAAGGGTTGTAATTTTTCCATCCTTAGCCAGACCTGTCGCCAGGCATAGTGTCGCATACCCTGTAAAGGTGCCTATTTCTAACACATTTTTGGGTTGCAGCATTTGGGAGATCATCGTTAAAAGCCTCCCTTGCTGGTAGCCTGAAATCATATGTGGCTGAGTCGTTTTCTGATAGGTTTCTCTTCTCAGTTTTTTCAGAATTTCGGATTCTGTAGAAGCGTGTGCTTCCAAATACCTGTCCATCTCAGGATTCTTTTCTTCAAAAAAACTCATAAAATTTTTAATTTAAACAAATTTAAGAATTTTAAAATTGCTTTTTGATTACCGGTTTCTGTTCCGCATTCTAAACAACAAAGAGAGAAATCAATCTCTCTTTTCTTGTATACTTCTATGCAGAAAATCATTACAAGGCTATACAATACTGGCCCGGCGTACCGCACACCCATCCTGGACAACAGTCTTTGGTCACACGACAAATTATCTGCGGATTACACGCTCTGGCTGCTGCACCTTGTACTTTTTTCATTTGGCCTCTTGAAAGTTTTTTTAAATTTTTCATAGTAATAATTTTGGTTTTGTTCTCCTACTCTATAAGTTTTTCGGAATCCACTGTTAAGTGATTTAAATATACACATTCTTTTCATAAACCCACAACAGATTTCGGATCGTTATAATGGATGAGCTTTTGATTACTTTTCCGGAAAAAGTATTGAATAGACATCACTTATCTGAGTTTCCGTTTCCTTACTACAGGGAAAACCCCATATAAAATACCGGGAAAACACGGATGTTTTGCTACCACAAAATCTCTAATTTTGTACAGAGAACAAAGGGTAAAAACACGACGAGAATATAATGACCGCAGAAGAAAAACAAACTAACCATGAGAATCAAAAATCAGTTTTGCCAGAAAGCAAAATGAAATCTTCTGCCCACAAAACTAAGACTGAAATATCCAATTCATTTTTGAAACGAATTATTTCTCTATTGAAAAAAGAAGAATTAATTTGATTAAAAATAAATCCCTACTCTCATTGGGATTTATTTTTTTTTATTATTGATTATTTCAAAATTAGGCCCAATCACAAAATCCGGCCTGACAGCAAGACAGCACTATTCAAGATCAATCTCCCAAACGGCTCCTATTATTTCTGAAAAATCCAGCCTTATTTTAACATCAGTACAATATTCAAGAGTAAAAACAGCTCATGCAGCCCTAAAAAATTCCTGTCTGAATTCTGTTTCCCATCAAAACCCGATTAAAAAGCAGTAAAAATACTGATTACCAATTCTTTATATAGACCTATATTTGATCGAGATTTTCAACAACATGAACGTACAAACCTAAAAGGAGGACCCCGAAAAGCCTAAAATAGAGTAGGGATTTAATTCTAAAAAAACAGCCACATGAAAACAAAAACCTTATTATTAATGGGTGCAATAGTGGGACTAGTAATTATTTTTTCCCAGCTAAAACCTCAGGAAATGTCTTTTTATAAAGAAAAGGGCAACTACATCGTCGACAATAACTACATTATCAAAGAGGTGAAAAGAATCTCTGATGGTGATATGAAGAACTTAATAGAACTGCAAAAGAAACACCAATCCAGCTTAGGAACCAACTTTATCATCTACAAAACCAACCGGCAGTACATCATCCGCGGCTGCTTGATAAAAGCCAATATCGATTGGAAAAGATATGGTGACCTCAGATCCAAGGTGGATGTTATTCTAAAAAAATACGGCGCCCAAGAACTTGGCGCAGATTATTATGCGGTCCAAAACAATCAGGTTGCTACCAATGCGGCATTACTAAGCCAAAAGGATATTGCTTCTTTAAGTAAACTGACGGTAAGAGGTGCAGATGAGTACACAATTTGTCCTCCCGGAAAAAGAAACCTTACCAATGTGATCATGAAATCTGTAAAAAACAACATCGGGATTGATCCAAAAATCAATGTAAGGCTTAATAATGTTCTTACCAATTATAAATAACAGCAAAGGGCTGTTTCCCCAAAAACAGCCTTTTCTAAAATAACGACCATGAAAAGAAAGCTTCAGCTATCAGGAATTTTCACTTTGTTATTACTGGTTTTTATCGTCGGTTTGAAAGGGACATTTGACGGTTACTACGGTTTTTACTATGAAAACAAGACCTACGACAAACCTTTGTCCTACCAGATTTCTGAAAACATTGCCCAATCAGAACCAATCAGTATGTTTGCTTCTTATACAGGTTTTGATACAGGATATGGCTTTTACGCTCCAAACGTTGCGAGTGATTTTATCATCAACTTTGAACTAAAAGACCAGCATGGAAATATTTTGGAGGAAAAAATAATGCCTGCATTCAAAAACAAGGAAAGCAGAGTGAGGTATACGACCGTTTTCAATATGTTTCTTGATAAAATTTCGGATCAAAACAGATATCACAAAAAGTATTACCAGTATCTGGATCTTATCATCCAGCAAATGGCGATGAATGTAATGAAAGAAAATCCCAGGGCTTCTAACGTTACTACAAGGCTTTATCTCTATGACTATCCCAGTATTGAAGATTTCAAAAAAGGAAAAATAAAAGAAAATTTTATTCTTATAGATGAATTCAAACACTAAACTGATGAAAAGACTGAATTTAATATATACAAAAGTGGAAGACTTCTTTTTCAAAAAAGATAGCCAGACAGAATTTTTAAGCTTCTTCAGAGTTGCAATAGGGATTATTATTCTGCTGCAGTTTATTGCGGTAATGCCTGATTTTGACAAGCTGTTTTCAAGCAACAGCATTATTCCTCAGGACATCATGAATGTTTTCACTCCGGACTGGCTGATTACTTTTCCGAAAATTGTACACTTTTTTCAATCTTTCGGTATTGCAGAAAATGCAACAATTGTTATCACCAAAATATCATTTATTACACTCTGTATTTTTATAATTACCGGATTTTATTCCAGAATTGCCGCCTTTTTATTACTCATATTACAGATTGCATTATTAAAAGGAAGTTCTTTTTTTGCTTATGGAGCAGACTTTTTCACCAGTATGTCCTTATTTTATCTGATTCTTTTTCCCACGGACCCTCCATTTTCTCTCAAAAATTTTATTTCCACCAAAAAACCAGGAGAAGTTAATGCCACTCCAGTCAAAAGGCTATTTCAGCTGCACATTTCTATTGCTTATTTTTTCTCCGGCTTAGATAAAGCATTAGGATTCAACTGGTGGAACGGCGAATCTATCTGGAAAGCCATTCACCTCCCCTATTCCAACAGGGATCTGAATATTGATTTTACCTGGCTTGCAGACCACTCTTATCTCCTGATCATCATCGGATGGAGCACCATCCTCATAGAAATGGGTTACCCATTTTTTATATGGTATAAAGCAACGCAAAAAACATGGCTCCTGCTTACCATTTCTATGCACATAGGAATCGCCCTCGTTCTCAACTTATATTATTTTTCTGCCATTATGATCATCTGGAATATGACTAATTTTTATTTCGAGCAGCCAGCAAAAAAGAGGATTCAGTCTTCAAAAAAAAAGATACGAACCAATCCGCTTCCCGGACAAATCATTTGATCAAAAAAAAATCCCGAATTTCTTCGGGATTTCTTTATTGATAGCTTGTTTATTTCTTTGGAGCAATATCCATCAGTTTCATGAATTCATCCAGCTTAGGCATGATGATGATTTCAGTTCTTCTGTTTTCCGCTCTTCCCGAAACACTCATGTTGGTCGCTTTAGGATTGTATTCCGAACGTCCTCCCGCTGTAATTCTTGCAGGATCTACCCCAAACTGAGTCTGAAGTACTTTAGCTACAGAAGTTCCCCTTAATGCGGAAAGATCCCAGTTGTCTCTCGGCAGGTTTGCAGAATTCAGTGGTGCATTATCCGTGTTACCTTCGATCAGTACAGAATATTTATCATAATCATTAATCACTTTAGCCACCTTTCCTAGCACTTCCTGAGCTGCAGGAAGGATGTTATAATCTCCTGTTTTATATAACATTTTATCTGAAAGAGAGATCATCACGACTCCCTTCAATACTTTCACCTGTACATCTTCATCTGATACATTATCCAAAGATCTCTTCAGCTTGTTAGACAAGGCAAGATTCAAACTGTCGTTTTTAGCATTGCTTGAAATCAATTGTTTGATATATGAATTTGAAGCATTGATTTCCCCTACCAGTTTATCAATATTCGCAGAGCTTTTTCCTGTGTTTGAAAGACATGCATCCAATGATGATTTCAGAGCATCATGCTGACTTTTCAGTAAGTTATTCTCACCGGCCAATGCTGAATTCTGAGATTTCAAATCCTGAATTTCTCTTTGTCTTTCTCCGATATTTTCAATACACTGCTTATAGTTTGTGCTCAATGCATCATATTGCTTCTTGCTTACACAAGAGGTCATACCCAATGCCATTGCAGAAACTGCTAAAATTTTTAAAATCTTCATAAATAATCATTTTTAGACTAATCAAAGTTAGGGAAATTCAATTGAATTATATCGGTTATCTTTGCATAAAAGAAATTCTCAACATCAATGTTGAATACATTAAGCTTTAAAAATCAATTAGAAAATCTCATTCACCAGCCGGAGAAGCACACGTACCTTTTAGCGGTGAGCGGAGGGGCGGATTCTATGGTTTTATCCGCTCTATTCAAGGGTTTACGCGATAATTGGCAAGGTGAAAAATTTGAGATACAGATCGCTCATATCAATTATAAACTTCGTGGAAAAGATTCTGATCTGGATCAGAAAGCGGTACAGGATTTTTGTGAGAAAAATCATATAAAATTTCATTTATATGAAGTTTCGGAAAAAGATCAAAAACCGGAAAACTCCATTCAGCTTTGGGCGAGAGAACTCCGGTATCATTTTTTTAAAGACCTACAGCAAAAGGAAAACCTGGAATTCCTTGTTACCGCCCATCACCTGAATGACCAGCTGGAAACCTTTATCATTAACCTTTCCAAAGCAGCCGGCATCAACGGACTGAGCGGTATTCCTTCCCATGACAACAATATACTCCGCCCTCTTCTGAACTTTTCAAAAGAAGAGATCTATGAGTTTGCAGAACAAAACCATATTGCGTTCCGGGAAGACCTGTCTAACAAGAAGAGTGATTATTTAAGAAATAAAATAAGAAACGAAGTGGTTCCAAAATTACTGGAGACCAACGACCATTTTTTGGAAAATTTCAAAAAAAGTTCTCTTTATCTCAACCAGACTAAAGATTTTGTTCAAAAGCAGGTTCAGGAAATAGAAAATAAGCTTTGCAAATTTAACCAAGGCTATAAAATCTTATCAAAAGAAAAGCTGGATCAGGAAAGTGATTTCATCAAGTTTGAAATTTTAAAAAAATATGGGTTTAACCGGGAAGAAGAAATCCCTAAAATTTTTAAATCGGAAAACAACAGCTCCTTTTTTTCAAAAGATTATCGATTGATCGTCAATCGTGATGAACTGATCTTTATCAACAGAAACGAAAGAACGGAAATCAAAGATGAAATGGTACTGATTGATCATTTTGATTTTTCAAAAAACCAGATCAGTCTCAATCTAAAAGATTCTATCAAAGACATTGACGGAATCAATAAAAATTTTGAATGGGATTTTGATGCTGCAAAACTTCATTTCCCACTGCGCCTGAGAAAGCAACAGGATGGTGATGAGTTTTATCCGACCGGTTTTTCGGGAAAAAAGAAAGTTTCTAAGTTTTTTAGGGACAAAAAATTATCTATTTTAGCGAGGCAAAAAATTTGGATACTGGCTGACAGCAACAATTCCTTACTCGGGATAATACCTTTCAGGCAGGATAGAAGATATGCAAAGGATGAGAAAACAAAAAGTCTTCTCAAAATTTTTAATGAAACAAAAAATGAAATTTAGAAATTGGTTTTTATTAATTCTCCTATTTTTAGCAAGCGGAATTAATGCACAGATAAAAAATCCTGTAAAATTCAAGTTCACCATCAATGAACTGGGAAACAACCAGTATGAAGCGGTTTTGAATGCCACCATGGAAAGCGGATGGCATATTTATTCAAAGGATCTTCCGGAAGATACCGGGATTCCTACCGAGTATAAAGTTTCAGGAAAGAATATTGAACTGATCGGAAAGTTTACTGAGGCGGGTAAAAAGCATGAAGAGTTTTCTGAAGCCTTTGGCGGAACCATTGTTTTCTATTCCAACACGGCAGGATTCAAGCAGAAATTCAAATTAAAAGACCCTACAAAACCGGCAGACGTCACTTCTGAAATTACATATCAGACTTGTGACGACAGAGTCTGTCTGGCTCCCAACACTTTAGAATTCAATCAAAAAATCACTCCAAAAGGAGCAGCTGAACAGCCTGCTGAGGAAACAGCTGCCGCCGTAAAGGATTCTGTAAAAACAGTGGAAACGGTTACTGAAAATCTAGCAAAAACTGAAATGACAGTGTCCGAGACTTCAAAACTGGATCCTAAGCAGCTGAAAATAGAAACGATTGATTTCAAAAATCCTTTGACAGATTGTGGAACGGCTGCAGCAAAAGTGGACGAAAATTATTGGACCTATTTATTCTTAGGGTTTATCGGGGGACTCATAGCCCTGTTAACGCCATGTGTATTTCCTATGATCCCATTAACGGTTTCATTCTTTACGAAAGGAAGTAAAGACAAAGCCAAAGGGAAAAGAGACGCCGTTATTTATGGATTTTTCATCCTTCTTATTTTTGTTTTATTAAGTATTCCCTTTCATATCATTGACGGGATTGCAGGAAATATCTTTAATGAGATTTCAACGAGTGTATGGCTGAATATTGCCTTCTTTATTATATTCATCTTCTTTGCCGGAAGTTTCTTCGGGTATTATGATATTACATTACCGAGTTCTATTGCCAATAAATCTTCAAAGGCAGAAGAAGCCGGAGGGATCATTGGAATCTTCTTTATGGCTTTAACCCTGGTAATCGTTTCTTTCTCCTGTACGGGGCCTATTTTGGGAAGTTTACTGGGAAGTGCCGTAACGGGATCTTCAAATGTTCCTATGCTGCTGACATTCGCATTGGCTGGATTCGGGCTGGCATGGGCGATTGTTTTTGGGCTACTGGCTTTATTCCCGCAGGCATTACAGAGCCTTCCGAAATCCGGAGGATGGATGAATACAGTTAAGGTGGTATTAGGGTTTGTAGAATTGGCTTTAGCTTTAAAGTTCTTATCGAAAGCGGATTTGGTATCAAAAACTTTCTTCTTAAAGAGAGAACTTTTCATTGCCATCTGGATCATCGTTGCATTGGGATTGGCTTTATATTTATTCGGGCTGATCAAATTCCCGCATGATGATAAAAAACCTAAAATTTCTATCACTAGAAAGATCTTGGGAGTAGTAGGCTTTGGATTTGTGATCTACCTGGTACAGGGATTAATTCCTTCTGAGCGTCCAAAACTTCAATTGTTAAGTGGTATTCTGCCTCCCCTGAATGTAAGTTATTTCCATGATGAAAAAGACGGAATTTTGGGAATGCATCCGGAACATGATTTCTTCAAAGCAGTTGAGATTGCTAAAAAGGAAAACAAGCCCATCTTAATCGACTTTACGGGCTACGGTTGTGAAAACTGTAGAAAAATGGAGGAATTTGTATGGAGTGAAGCCGACATTTTACCTATTCTGCAAAATGATGTTGTATTAGCATCTTTATATGTAGATGACAAGGAAGAGCTTCCTGAGGATCAGAAAACAAAAATTGATCTTGGAGAAGGACAGGTCAAAAAGGTGAAAACAATAGGAGACCGATGGAGTTTATTCCAACAGGTTAATTTTAACAATAACTCCCAGCCGCACTATGTGTTAATCACTCCTGACGGTAAAGTGATCAATACTCCGGTTTCAGGATATATGCCTAAGGAAGATTTCAAAAAATTCTTAGAATGTGGTGTGAATTACTTCAAGAAAAATAAATAGATTTTTATCTCAACATATACCAAGCCTTATCAATTGAATTGACAAGGCTTTTTTAACGCATTGATTTTAACAGTATTTAAGGATGAAAATTTAATTAAAATTAAAATTTGTTGATATTTTATTGTTTTAGGTACAAACTTTGTATCAATTCCTCAAAACAACGATCGGGTTTTTAGATTTTCAACACATACCGTTTAACATTTTAAAATATTAATTATGGCTGAAGTAATCGCACAAGAAAAACAAGGCGGCAAGCAAAAGAAGAAATTGATCAGAGTAGATATGACCCCCATGGTGGACTTAGGTTTTCTGTTGATAACCTTCTTTATGTTCACTACTAATTTTACAAAACCTAATGTCATGGATCTCGGGCTTCCGGCAAAAGACCATACTAATCCTCCTATAGACAACACAGTAATTGGAGATAAAAACCAGGTAACATTTATTCTTGGAAAAGACAACCGGGTATTTTACCATCAAAGTAATCCAGCAGATTTAAGTGCAGGCAATCTAAAAGAAACAGATTTCAGTGGAATTAAAATCTCAAAAATCATTTCTGATGCCTATAAGAATGCTCCGAAACCGGAAAAATTCACGGTTATTGTCAAACCTACTGATGAAGCCAACTACAAAAATTTTGTAGATATGCTGGACAATCTGGCAATTGCAAAAAAAGAACGTTACGGCGTTACTGATATTAAGCCTTGGGAAACGAAGGTTTACAAAGAGTTAGTTCAATAAAAGAGAAAGAGCATTTTAAAAATGCTCTTTTTTGTTTACATTTGGGTCAGCAGCAGCTCTGATAAGACAGCTTAAAAATCGGCTGCGGTATTTTTAACCTTTATAATTTTGATATGATGCTGAACTTTGAAAGAAAAGGAAACGGAAAAGAAACTTTAGTACTCCTTCATGGTTTCATGGAGAATCTTTCTATATGGAGCGATATGGAGCCTCATCTTTCTAAAGATTTTTCACTTTTAAAAATTGATCTTCCCGGCCACGGACAATCTGAAACTCTGGGAGAAGTTCATACCATGGAACTAATGGCAGAGGAAGTAAAAAAAGTATTAGACAACCAGAAACTAGAAAAAGTACATCTATTGGGACATTCCATGGGAGGCTATACTTCATTGGCTTTTGCAGAGAAATATCCTGATTCATTAAAAAGTTTGACTTTATTTTTCTCTACGTATTTCCCGGATGATGAGGAGAAAAAACAACAGCGTATAAAAAGCTACAGAATTATCAAAGATGCATTTGCCCATTATGCCAGGGCCGGAGTTCCCAATCTGTTCAATCCAAACGAAAGGGATATCCTGGAAGGCAAAATCGAAATTGCTCTTGAAACAGCTCTTTCCACTAATAATCTTGGGGCTTTAGCCAGCGTAAAAGGAATGGTAGAAAGAACGGACAAGAAACATATTATGGAAAACCTTGAAGCAAAAATTGTAGTACTGGCCGGGAAACATGACAATGCCGTAAAAACAGATACGATGCTTAAAAATCTTCCGGACAGAACAAATGTAAAGTCCTACCTGCTAGACTGCGGGCACAACGGGCACTGGGAGAAACCAGGAATCTGTGCCGAGATTATCAATACTGAACTTCTCCATAATCTCCCTAAAAAATTAGTTTTATAAATATTGTCTTCATGACCAGGGTTAAACATCTGTTTATAAAAATTCCTGTATATTAGTAGAGAACAATTATCGCAATGGGGTTATTCTCGTTCAGAAAAAGAAACCACCGGTTATCGGACTTACACTTTCAGGCGGAGGAATGCGTGGAATTGCCCATATTGCCGTACTGAAAGCGCTGGAGGAATACAACCTTAAGCCACAGATTATTTCAGGAACAAGCGCAGGATCCATTATCGGGGCTTTCTATTCTTTTGGGAAAACTCCCGATGAAATGATGGAGATTGTACGACATACTTCTTTCTTTTCGCGGTCAGCCCTTAAATTATCCAAGAACGGAATTTTCAGTTCCACTTTCATTTTAAAATTATTCAAAGACTATTTTCCTGAGGATAACTTTAGCATTTTAAATATTCCTATGTACGTGGCCACTACAGAAATGACCCATGGAATTGTAGATTTTTTTTCTGAAGGAGAGCTTTTCGCTCCTCTTTTAGCTTCATCAAGTGTTCCTTTTATTCTTCCCCCGGTAAGAATAGGTGATAAAATACATGTGGATGGCGGTGTTCTGGACAATCTTCCCATTGAACCCATTGTTGATAAGTGCGATTTCCTAATTGCCTCCCATGTCAACTCAATCAGCTATGAAGATCTGAATAAGATGAGTTTACTGAAAGAATTTGACAGAATTCTTCACCTCGCCACTGCAAAATCAGTCTATTCTAAAGTAAAATACTGCCATATTTTTCTGGACCCTCCGAAAATGACGAAATACAGTCTCTTCAGCAAGAAATATATGGATGAAATGCTTCAGCAGGTATACGAATATACCTGTGGGGAACTGGAGGAAAAAGGGTATAAAAAAGGCCCTCCAACTGAGAGCCTTTAGTATTTTTATTCTGTGATTGTTATTCTTTGATTACTTTAAATGACTGTTCAGAATCTGATGTTTTTACTTTTACAATATAAACACCGGATTTCAAATCATCAGTATGAATCGCTGAGATATTCTCCTTAACAGACTTCACTAATCGTCCATCAGCAGCATAAAAGGTTACTTCTGTTATTTTTTTCTCTGCTGTCGAAATATTCAGAATATCTTTCATAGGATTCGGATACACTCCTAATTCCTTTTTAGTTTTGCTTTCACTCACAGCAAGTGTACCTGCAGGGACAACCATGATACTGTAATCCTCAGCCTGTCCGTAACCGGTAGTTCCTGAAGTGGCAGTAAGTGCAGCTCCTGAAGAATAGCATGGACTTAAATAGAAGGTAGCTGCCGTTGCATAATTTTTCTTCACCCTCATTCTTGTTTTTCCTAATGTAGCAGTGGCAGGAACAACAATATTTCCAGTCGCTGTTATGGCATCTATACCCGTAGAATTCGTTACGGTTACCGCAGTACCTGATGTATTGAAATATACCTCTCCCGCATCTAAGAAATCTCCATCCTGGTTCCAGTCAATATACACTATGAATTTAGTAGAGTTATTACCGTCAGTATTCCCTTTAAATGTAATTGGATAGGTTCCTCCCTGCTCTACTGAGGCTACTTTATTAGCAAAATTTTCATGAGAAGGGCTCGTCAGTGCCTCTGAAGAGGTATTGGTCATGTTACTTAACTGAACAGAGGTAATGGGCTCAACACCACTGGTGAATAACAGGTTTCCAAAACAATAAGGAGCAAATGAATCTCCGGTCGTGAAGCTGTTGGTTTGGCAGGCAACCGCTGCACCTGCAGCATTTTTAGCAACTACTTTCCAATAATAGGTTGTATTTCCCAATAGGTTATTAAAGTCAGCAAACAAATAACTGCTTGGGACTAAAGTAGTAGGATTGGGATTGGTATCGAGATACAGGTCATAGCTGTCTACGAGTGCTCCGGAAGCAGGTGCCGTCCATGTTAATGTTACAGCATTTGGATTTACCCCTGTCTGTCCGTTGCTTGGAGAGGCTAATGTAGCACAATTAGGAACTACAGTAGGAGCGGTATTACTGTTTATATTATCAAATAATAATCTAAACATGTCCGGAGAAGTAGCATGTAAACCGACATACACTGTTTGTCCTACATAAGCAGAAAGATCTATAGATACGAAAGTCCAGCTATTGGGAGCAGGAGCTTCAGGCTTCAGGACGGTCGTAAAGGCAGCTGCCGTAGGTGTTGTAGTAGACAACTTAACATCGTAGCTCTCTACATAGTTTGGGTCCTGATTTTTCACAAAATAGGTCAGCCGGTCATTAACCCCAGCTGTTACCGTAATGGCAGGAGTAACTAAATAATCATCATGGGCAGCAGCACTGTAATTAATCTGTGCAGCGTTCGGTAATGAGTATACACTTCTTGGCGCTCCGGGTCCAAAAATAAACCCATTCGCATCTCCACCGTTAATAACAGTCCAGCCGGCAGGTGTTGTTGTTCCTGCATCAAAGTTTTGAGAAAATTGTGCATTGGCTAGAAATGGCAATGCCAATAAAGATACAAGTAATTTTGTTTTCATAATGGTTTGTTTTTTAATGATTTATTTCGAAAATACAATAAATCATTAAGAAAAACAAACTATTATACAACTATTTTCTATTTAACAAATTCTTCATTTTCGATAAAATTCTTAAAATTTTCAATCGTATTAACTAAAGAGTGGTAAGATTTTCCACCAGCAGCATTAATATGCCCGCCTCCATTAAAGTATTTTCTTGAGAATTGGTTTACATCCACATCATCTTTACTTCTGAAAGAAATTTTGATAAAATCCTCATAAAGATCTTCCATAAAGAATGCCGCCATTTTCACTCCGGCAATGCTTAAACCATAATTAACGAATCCTTCCGTGTCTCCTTTCTGGAAACCATATTCTTTCAGCTCTTCTCTCGTCAGGCTTAAAACAGCTACTCTACCATCGCTCACGACTTCTATTCTTCCCAGAATAAGGGCCAGCAAATGAAGCCGGGAAACCGTGTTTGTATCCCATGTATTGGAAGTAATCATAGCAGGATCTGCACCTTTTTCAATAAGGTTGGCAATGATCCTGTGAGTGGCAGCACTTGTAGAACGGAAACGGAAACCGCCGGTATCCGTCATAATTCCTGTATAAAGACATTCTGCAACATCCAGATTGACCAGTTTCTCATCGTTCATGACTTCTATGAAATGATAAATCATCTGTGAAGTGGCAGGAATGACGGTATCCGAGTATACAAAATCAAATTTTTCAGGCTGCTGATGATGATCGATAAGGATCTTTTTTCCCTGTGCTCTGATCAGCCAGTCTCCCAGCAATCCGATTCTTGAAGGGGAATTGAAATCAAGACAGAAAATAACATCAGCTCCGGCAATCATATCAGAAGCCAGCTTTTTTTTGTACTCTGCGATGATTACTTTTTTAGATTCAGGCATCCATTTCAGAAATTTTGGAAAATCGTTCGGTACAATTACTTCTGCATGAATTCCTTTTGCTTTCAGATAATGTTTCAGCCCAAGGCTGGAACCAATAGCATCACCATCGGGATTATAATGGGTAAGGATAACTATATTGTGTTCGGGGGTTAGTAATGTATTGATATCTAGAAGTTCTGCTGGTGTAAACATCGTTGTGTTTATTTTCGTTAAAATTTAAGTTTTCAAAGATAGAGCTTTTATATAAATCATTTAAATATTATTTTTGCACCTGAAATTTAGTTTCTCGTCGCAGTTGATCAATATCCGGCTGAAAAACATTTCAAATAATTTAAAAAAAAGATAATGAAAATTTGTAACTTATAAAAATTTCTATATCTTTGCAACCTGAAAATAAATAGATTAATTACGATTTAAATATATAGTAATGAGTAAAAGAACATTCCAGCCATCAGAAAGAAAGAGAAGAAACAAACACGGTTTCAGAGAAAGAATGTCTACGCCAAATGGAAGAAGAGTTTTGGCTGCGAGAAGAGCTAAAGGCAGAAAGAGATTAACGGTAAGTGCAGCACGCGCTAAGAGATAATTTCTACATTATCATATACAAATCATGCTTGAAAAGATATTTTTCAGGCATTTTTTGTTGTTAAAATTTACTAAAATTTAGGTTGTATACCCATCTTTTTTCTATTTTTAAAATTTAAAAAAATTTTGTTAGAAAACAGCCTTTAAAATTAAATTATGCCACATACAAATATCTCCGGAGACAATATTATCAGTTTACAGCATGCAAAGATTGCACAAAAAAACTTCACCGTTCTTTCTGATGTAAATCTTAACATTAAGAAAGGCAGGTTCTGCTATCTTATTGGAAAAACAGGTTCCGGAAAAAGCTCACTTCTGAAAACTCTTTATGGGCACATTCCATTAGCATCAGGACACGGAGCTGTTGTTGGCTTTGATCTTGCCAAGCTAAAACCTTCTGATATCCCTAACCTAAGAAGAAAACTGGGTATTGTATTCCAGGACTTCCAGTTATTGTCAGACAGAACTGTTGAGAAAAACTTAAAATTCGTTCTTGAAGCAACAGGCTGGAATGACAAAGTAAAAATGGAAGACCGTATCAATGAAGTATTGGGAAGTGTGAACATGAAAAGCAAAAAGCATAAAATGCCACACGAACTTTCCGGAGGAGAGCAACAGCGTATCGCCATTGCAAGAGCTCTACTTAACCACCCGGACCTTATTTTAGCGGATGAGCCAACAGGAAACCTGGACCCGGAAACGTCCAACGAGATCATGACCCTACTGAAGCAGGTAGCCCTTGAAAACGGTGCCGCAGTAGTAATGGCAACACACGACTACCACATGATCCAAAACTTCCCTGGAGAAGCGATCAGATGTGAAGACGGAAAAGTTTCTGTACTGGATACCGCTGAATTGTTTGAATAAGGAATTGAAAGATTAAGAGATAAACAGCCCCTGCTCTAGCCTCTAACGTCTTAATTTACTTTCCAAAAACATGAAACTCCTTGGTGAGCTCAAGATATTGGTCCGAGTATTTTCTCGGACTTTTTTCTATGATAAAATCGGATTCCTCAAGGCATTTCCCGGTCCGCGAAAACTCAAGGATCAGTCTTTTAACTTTGGAATTTTCAATTCCCAAAATATGGACTTTCCGATTTAAAAACAAAAGATTCTCTTCCGCCATCGAAATAAAGATCCCTCCGGCTTCAGCAGGGATAACCACAGAAAAAAGGCCATCTGCTGATAAAAACCGTGCTGCCCCGGCAATCAACTGTTTAAAATTCAATTCTACCGTTTGGCGGGCCACTTTATCTTTTTCAGAATCCGACACTTCAAAATAAGGAGGATTGGAAACGATAAGATCAAACTTTTCCGTTGTATGAAAAGCTTTAAAGTCCTGATGTATATTTTTCAGCCTCGAACAAAAGGGAGCATTCTCAAAATTAACTTTCGTGAGCAGTGCCGCCTCTCCATTAATATCCAATCCCAGAAAAGAAGCCCGGGAATTTCTCTGTGCCAGCATCAATGAAACAATCCCTGTTCCTGTGCCTATTTCCAAAACCCTGGAAGCCCCTTCTACACTGGCCAATGCTCCAAGCAGAACACCGTCTGTTCCTACACGAAAGACGTCTTTAGACTGCTGAATTTCAAACTGCTTAAACTTAAAAGGCTTCACTATAAATTGGTAGGCAAAGTAATAATAAACGTTGATCCCTTTCCGACTTCGGATCTCACGGAAATTTCACCTTTATAATCCTCAATCATTTTTCTGACCATCGACAGGCCGAGTCCCATTCCGCTATTTTTGGAAGTAAAATTCGGTTCAAAAATTCTTTCATATATATTTTCAGGGATCCCGATTCCATTATCTTGAACGGAAATAATCACTCTTCTCTGATGCTGCTCCACATCTACGTTAATAATCAGTTTTCGTTGGTCACTTTCTGCCTGCTTTGCATTCGTCACAAGATTGGTAATGATCCTGGAAAGATAAATCCTGTCCATATTGATCATAATATTACTCTTATTGGCATGCATAAAGATGCTGTCATCATTGAACACCCTGAGAATATCTTCCACCTCTGTATTCAGATTGATTATTTCATTATTTTTTTCCGGAAGCTTGGCAAATTCTGAAAAAGCTGATGCCACCGTAGCGATCAGATCAATCTGATCAACCATCGTTTTGCTCATCTGCTTCACTCTTTCTTTGATATTAGGGTCTTCCGGATCAAATTTCCTTTCAAAATTCTGGATGGTTAATTTCATGGGAGTAAGCGGATTTTTCACTTCGTGAGCAACCTGTTTTGCCATTTCCCTCCAGGCTTCTTCTGACGCCTTAAATCTAAGCCTCTCCTTCTGATCCTGGATCTGCAGGATCATCCTGTTATAAGCTCTTGCCAAAGCATTAAGCTCATCATTCTTATAATATCTGATAGGATGCATTTCATTTTCAAACAAGGTAATACGGGTGATCATATCAGAAAATTTAGTAATGGTCTTCGCAAGGCTGTTGGAAGTCACCCAGCTAATCCAGATGCTGAACAGAATAAGGAAAATATCTACTAAAAGGATATATTTAACATATTGATGAAGAACTTCCAGATAGGCAGATTCATTATGGTATAAGGGAATGTATACAATACCTATCGGCTCAAGCTCATTATTTTTTAAAAGAAGAAAAGAAGAGGTAAGCTTTGCATCCTTGGACGCATCATACCCTGTAATATCAACTCTCGCATCTGTAGACAATATCCTGTTGATAATGTCAATAGGAATTGTTTTCTTTTCCACCAGACTTTCATCTTTATTGGAAAGCACATAATTCCCTTTCAGATCATAAATAATAATGTCATGTTGATTGATATCTGCAATTTCAAAGATCTTATTTCCCAAAATTTTTGGAAGATCTTCTGTTTCCACAAGGGTTCTGCTGACTGCATAATCCAGATATCTCATTACCGCATTGGTCTTTTCCTGCATGTCGATATTACTCTGCTGCAGGGAGTTATTCCTCAATACAAAATAAGGGACAAGCGAAGTAGCAACAACACTTAAAAAACATACCAGTAAGAAACCGAAAAACACGCGGTTCCTTAAGCTATATCCTTTATACTTATTTATTGACATCCTATTTTTTAATTAACCTAGCAATATACTTACCAATGATGTCAAATTCTAAATTTACTTTATCACCAATTTTCAAATGTTTCATATTTGTAAATTCCCATGTATAAGGAATAATGGCTATGGAGAACTGGGTATCTTCACTTTTTGCAACAGTAAGGCTGATTCCGTTTACGGTAATTGACCCTTGAGGTACAGTCGCAAAGTTTCCGCCAGCTTCATACTGAATGGTAATGAAATAACTTCCGTCTTTATTTTCAATTCCCACAACTTCTCCCGTTTTATCAACATGCCCCTGAACAATATGCCCATCTAGCCTTCCGTCCATTTTCATACAACGCTCAAGGTTAACTACAGTTCCCAACTCCCAGTTTCCAAGATTTGTTTTTTCTAATGTTTCATTGATCGCTGTTACTACATATTGGTTCTCTTTAATCTCAACAACAGTAAGGCAGCATCCGTTGTGCGCCAGACTTTGATCAATTTTAAGCTCGTTTGTAAAAGGGCACGTTAAGGTAAAATCTATGTTGCTTCCTTTTTCTTCAATCTTCTCAATAACACCAACTGCTTCAATAATTCCTGTGAACATATTATTTTTTGCTAAATTTGTAAATTATAATCTTCAAAGATAATCAAAATGAGCCCAAAAAACCATAAAGTACGAGTAGGAATTTCAATTGGCGATTTCAACGGCATAGGTCCCGAAATCATCATGAAGTCTCTGATAGACAAAACCATTACGGATTTCTTCACTCCGATCATTTTTGGTTCAGGAAAATTATTCACTTATCAGAAAAATATTTTTAAGCTGAATCTTAATTTCAACTACATCAACGAAGCATCCCAGGCCCAGGCAGGGAAACTCAATATGGTAAACCTGACCAAGGACAACGTTAATGTAGAGTTGGGAGTTCCCACGGAAGAGTCCACAAAAATGGCGATTGATTCTTTAGAAGCAGCAACAGAAGCTTTAATGAAAGGAGATATTGATGTGCTTGTCACTGCTCCGATCAATAAAGATGAAATGGTAAAAATGGGATTCAAGCATGCCGGACATACCGGATATTTTGAAGAAAAATTCAATAAAAAAGGATTAATGTTCCTTGTTACCGAAGATCTTAAAGTAGCTGTTTCCACCCATCACATCCCTATTTCGAAGATTGCAGAAAATATTTCCAAAGAAAAGATCAAGAAGCAGATCAAGGTATTAAACCAAACCCTGATTGAAGATTTCTGCATTCAAAAGCCTAAAATTGCAGTGCTGGGCCTTAATCCACATGCAGGTGACGGCGGAGTCATCGGGAATGAGGAAATTGAAATAATCGGACCTGCTATTCAGGAACTTTCGGACAATGGAATCCTGGCATTTGGCCCTTTCCCTGCTGACAGTTTCTTTCAACCGAACAAATACAGAAACTTCGATGCTGTTTTAGCGATGTATCATGACCAGGGACTAGCCCCGTTCAAAACATTAGCTTATGAAGAGGGGGTGAATTATACAGCCGGACTTCCTTTTATCAGAACTTCTCCGGATCATGGGGTTGCCTATGATATTGCGGGGAAAAATATTGCAGATGAACAGAGTTTTACAGAAGCTATTTTCACGGCAATTAAAGTTTTTAAGAACAGAAGTGAATACAGTGAACTGATGACCAACCGCCTTCAGCCAAGAAAAATGGTTGTAGACAACGGAATAGATGAAGACCTTCCTGAGGAAACTGAAGCATAAATCTTTAAAACAAACTTTAAATTAATTTGTTTGGGATTTTATTTGTTATTATAAAAAAAATGCATATTTTTGCACACTCATTTTATGGACAAGTTAAGAAACTATGACGTAAGCTTTTCCGGACTTAAAAACGGAAAACACGAGTTCAAGTTTGAGATAGATAAAACGTTCTTTCAATTATTTGACACTGAGCAGGAATTTACAAATCCTAGAATAGAAGTGAATGTCTTCCTTGATAAGCACACTACTTTTTTAGAATTTGAGATTAAAATAAAAGGATGGGTTGAACTGGTTTGTGACATTACAAATGAAGATTTCGACTATCCTATAGAGAATGAGATCAAGATTCTGGTAAATTTTGGAGAGGAATATGATGACAGCAATGAAGATGTCATTACGATTCCTACCGGAGAGCATGCTTTCAATACAGCCCATTTGATTTATGAAAATGTAATGCTTTCCATTCCTATGAAAAAGATTTCACCAAATGTAAGTGATGAAGATCTGCAAATTCTTGATCAGTTCAGTCCGAAAGATATAGCGGAAACTGAAGAGGAAGAACATGAAAGTGACCCGAGATGGGAAGCGTTAAGAAAATTAAAAGACAATAATTAAATAAAATAATTTAAATATGATGAGATGATGAATCTCATCGCTCATCAATTAAAAAAGTTATTAGAAAATGGCACATCCAAAGAGAAGACAGTCGTCTACAAGAAGAGATAAGAGAAGAACTCACTACAAAGCTGTAGTTCCTCAATTAGCTAAAGATGCAACAACAGGAGAGCTTCACCTATACCACAGAGCTCACTGGCATGAAGGAAAATTGTACTACAGAGGTAAAGTAGTATTGGAAAAAGAAGTAGCTGCTACTGAAGAAAACTAAGAGTCGCTTTTCATTGAAAAAGCCTCATTTTAATACAAAAACCGCCCGATTTTGATAAAATTTGGCGGTTTTTTGTTGTTTTTTGCGTTTTTTTGGTATCTTTGACCCAAAATCAAATATCAAATTTATGGACATTAAAGACATACAAAATCTTATTAAGTTTGTATCTAAGGCTGAAGTTTCAGAGGTGAAATACAAAACTAAAGATTTCGAAATCACTATTAAAACTCCATTAGCTGGAAGCGAAGCTGTTTATGCACAACCTGCAGTATACCACACTGCTCCTCAGGCAGTAGCTGCTCCGGCACCTGCTGCAACTCCGTCTGCTGCACCTGCTGAGAAAGCTGAAGCAGCGTCTGATGACAGCAAATACGTAGCGATCAAATCTCCGATGATCGGTACTTTCTATAGAAAACCTTCGCCTGATAAAGATGTATTCATCAATGTAGGAGATGAAGTTTCTTCCGGTAAAGTAGTTTGCGTAATTGAAGCTATGAAATTGTTCAACCAGATCGAATCTGAAATCAGCGGAAAAATCGTTAAAATCTTAGTTGACGATGCTACCCCTGTAGAATATGACCAACCCTTATTCTTAGTAGATCCATCTTAATTTAGAAGTTAGATGTTAGACATTAGATGTTAGATTAAATTCTACATTAAAATAACATTATCTAATTTTCAAATTATCTAATTTTCAAATTGAAGAAGATGTTCAAAAAAATATTAATAGCCAATCGTGGCGAAATTGCAATGCGTATTTTACGTACTTGTAAAGAAATGGGGATCAAAACCGTTGCGGTTTATTCAACTGCTGATAAAGACAGTCTTCACGTAAGATTTGCTGATGAAGCAGTTTGTATCGGTCCTGCAATGAGCAAAGACTCCTATCTTAAAATCCCTAATATCATTGCGGCAGCAGAAATTACAAATGCTGATGCCATTCACCCAGGGTATGGATTCTTATCTGAGAATGCCAACTTCTCAAGAATTTGTCAGAAAAACGGGATCAAATTCATTGGTGCTTCTCCTGAACAGATTGAGAAAATGGGAGATAAGGCGAATGCTAAAGCTACCATGAAGGCTGCAGGGGTACCATGTGTACCTGGTTCTGACGGTCTTATCGAATCTTACGAACACGCTGTAAAAATTGCTGAAGAAACCGGATACCCGGTAATGATCAAGGCAACTGCCGGCGGCGGCGGTAAAGGGATGAGAGCGGTTTGGAAAGCTGAAGACCTTAAAGATCACTGGGAATCGGCTATTCAGGAAGCTGTGGCAGCCTTCGGAAACGGAGGGATGTACATGGAAAAACTGATTGAAGAGCCCAGACACATTGAAATCCAGGTTGCAGGAGACCAGTTTGGTAAAGCTTGCCACCTTTCTGAAAGAGACTGTTCTGTACAGAGAAGAAATCAGAAACTGACTGAAGAAACACCGTCTCCGTTTATGACAGACGAACTTCGTGAGAAAATGGGTGACGCTGCTGTAAAGGCTGCAGAATTCATTGGATACGAAGGAGTAGGTACTATCGAATTCCTTGTAGACAAACACAGAAATTTCTATTTCATGGAAATGAACACAAGAATCCAGGTAGAGCACCCTATTACTGAGCAGGTGATTGATTATGATCTGATCAGAGAACAAATTCTTCTTGCAGCAGGAACTCCTATTTCAGGAATCAACTATTACCCTAAATTACATTCTATCGAGTGCAGAATCAATGCAGAAGATCCTTATGCTGACTTCAGACCGTCTCCGGGAAAAATCACAGGATTAAATATCCCTGGCGGACACGGAATCAGGGTGGATACTCACGTTTATTCAGGATACAGCATCCCTTCTAATTATGACTCAATGATTGCTAAGCTTATTACTACGGCTCAAACCCGCGAGGAAGCTATTGCAAAAATGAGAAGAGCATTAGAGGAATTCTATATTGAAGGGGTAAAAACAACAATTCCTTTCCACAGACAGCTGATGGATAATGAAGATTATCTTGCAGGAAACTACACTACGAAATTCATGGAGGATTTTGTAATGGATAAAAAATATGATAATCACTAAGATTATTTTACCATAAAATATTGAACTGTCTCTTTTTGAGGCAGTTTTTTTATGGTAAAAATAAACAGTATTGCTTACCGCATTGCTCTCAGGCAATAGGTAAAATAGATCCATGTTGAAACCTATTATAAAGTACATCCTGATCATTGGATTATCATGGTTTACCCTTCTTCACTTTACCTGATTGCGGATGGTTTTAGTGCTCCAAAACAAAAAGCTGATCTGGCAGTAGTTTTAGGCAACAAGGCAAATGAGGACGGAACATTGTCTCCCGGCCAAACCTGCATTAAGAAATTATGTAAGCAGCATCATTTCAACACTATTGAAAGTTCAAGTCCGGTTTATTTTGAAATAAGAGACTTCTATTCGGTTTTAAGAGATTTTTTTAAGATATTATTTTATTCTCATCGCCCGGCAAACGGTTCAATTGATATTTTTTAAGACCACGAAGTCCAAAAAATATTTTTCAGGCTTGAAAACCCCTCAAATGCACTTTAAAATGCACTTTTAATTACCGCTGCACGCCATATTACTCTATTATTCATCCATCTCATTATTATTGCTTAAATTTGCCGAAAACCAAAACATATGTCAACAGCAGAAAAAACAAAAAACTCACAGTATTTTATTGACCTTGAAGACAAACATGGAGCACACAACTATCACCCTCTTCCAGTAGTTCTGGACCGTGGAGAAGGCGTTTTCGTTTGGGATGTAGAGGGCAAGAGATATTATGATTTTCTTTCAGCATATTCTGCTGTAAACCAAGGACATTCTCACCCCAAAATTGTGGAAGCCTTGGTAGAACAGGCTCAAAAGCTGGCATTGACATCAAGAGCATTCTATAACTCTAAATTAGGGGAATATGAACAAAAAATCACGTCTCTTTTTGGATTTGATAAAGTTCTTCCAATGAATTCCGGAGCTGAGGCTGTGGAAACGGCTGTAAAACTGGCCAGAAAGTGGAGTTATGAAGTAAAAGGAATTTCAGAAAACGCAGCAAAAATTATTGTTTGCGAAAATAACTTCCATGGGAGGACTACCACCATCGTTTCTTTTTCTAATGATCCTGATGCTAACCAGAATTATGGCCCTTTTACCCCTGGATTTATCAAAATTCCTTACAATGATACTGCAGCATTGGAAGAGGTTCTGAACAGAGAAGCAGGAAATATCGCCGCATTTTTAGTAGAACCTATTCAAGGGGAAGCCGGAGTATATGTTCCGGATGAAAACTTCCTTAAAAATGCTTCTGCACTTTGTAAAAAACACAATGTACTTTTCATTGCGGATGAAGTTCAAACGGGTATTGCAAGAACCGGAAAACTGATCGCTTGCCATCATGAAAATGTACAGCCGGATATTTTGATCTTAGGAAAAGCGCTTTCCGGAGGAATGTATCCTGTATCAGCGGTATTGGCCAATGAAAGCATTATGAATGTTATCAAGCCGGGGCAACACGGTTCTACATTTGGCGGAAATCCTATTGCATGTGCTGTAGCAGTAGCAGCTTTAGACGTTGTTGCTGATGAAAAGTTATCCGAAAGAGCGGAAGAGCTTGGACAGCTGTTCAGAGCTGAAATTGAAAAATTAATTGAAAAGAGTGACCTTATTACCAAAGTAAGAGGGAAAGGACTTTTAAATGCTATTCTTATCAATGATACTCCTGAAAGTTCTACCGCATGGAATCTTTGTTTACAGTTAAAAGAAAACGGGTTACTGGCAAAACCTACCCATGGTAACATCATCAGACTGGCACCGCCATTGGTAATTACTGAAGAGCAGTTACTGGATTGTGTGAAAATTATTGAAAAAACGGTATTAGAATATTCAAAGTAACTTTGGTAGATATTATTATTCCAATATATAAAGAAATACCTGAGGGAGATGACTTGATTTCACTCAATCAGGTATTTCATATTTTAGGAAGTTACAAGATTACGTTTATACATCCTCAGAGCCTGTCTCTGGAGGCTTATAAAAAATATGATGCTTCATTTATGAGTTTTGATGACCATTACTTTAAGGGTATTTTTGGTTACAATCAGCTCATGATGAACATCCGTTTTTATCAAAGTTTTTCAGAAAAATATATACTAATTTATCAATCTGACTGTTTTGTATTTAAAGATGACCTTATAGATTGGTGTCAAAAAGACTATGATTATATTGGTGCACCCTGGATACGAAGTTCAGAACAGATTCCTTTTTTGAAATTATTTTTTGATAAAACCATTTCAAAAATAAAGTCAATCATTAACTTTAAGGGAAATGGGAAATGGCAAAAAGACAAATCACTGTTGTATAACAGTGTAGGCAATGGAGGATTATCTTTAAGAAAAAGAGAAAAGTGTATAGAAGTTCTTGAAAAGATTCCGGAAGTGGTAGATATTTATCTACATCCTAAAAATTCCGGCCCATTTTATGCTGAAGATGTATTTTTCAGCATCGAACCTGAAAGAAATGGTATAATTTTTTCTAAACCTAATTATAAGGAGGCCTGTCTCTTCTCTATTGAGAACAAACAGGAAAAAGCAATGAAAATCAATAAAGGAGAACTTCCTTTTGGCTGCCATAGATGGAATAAGGAGAAAGATTTCTGGAGACCTTATTTTTCTAAAGCAGGATATTCAATATAAAAATGAACGACTTTAAAGATAAAAGTATCATATTAGCAGTTCCAAACCATTTCGGATTACCCAACGTTTTTAAAAAAATCTTGAGTATCTTGGTTTTAAAGTTTTTGTCGTAGAACATGATTGTTCACAAGTAAAACTGAGCGCTGAAGAATCTTTAATTCATATTTACAAGAAAGCATTCAGCAATAACAGAACATTTAAAGCCCAGGTATTAGCCGAAAAAAAGGAACAACCCCAACTGTTTTTTCTTGACAAAATCAGCCATGCAGATTATGCACTGGTGATACGTCCTGATCTGTTCAGTAAAAATGTCCTGGCAAAAATCCAGAAAAAAAGCTCCTATACTGTAGCTTATCAATGGGATGGAATGCAAAGGTTCCCTTTGGCTGAAGATATGATACAATATTTTGACCGATTCTTTGTATTTGACGAAAGAGACACGGTAAGATATCCACACACCCAACATATCCATAATTTTTATTTTGATTATTTACCTGAAAATCATGAAATAAAACAGGATCTTTTCTTCGTGGGTACCTTTATGAAAGATCGTATTGATGAATTGTGCAGACTTTCGATATTGTTTCAGGAAATGAATCTGAATGCCAATATTAATGTCATCTACAACAAAGAAAAACATATCAGAAAATACCGCGAATATCCTATCCATTTCACAAGATCAGGAATGAGCTTTGAAGAAAACATGAAAAATGCCAAGGCTTCAAAAATCATTCTCGATTTCCAGAATTCTATTCATAAGGGACTTTCATTCAGGGTTTTTGAAGCTGTGGGCTTCAGAAAAAAATTGATTACCAATAATAGCCTGGTAAAGAATTATGATTTTTTTCACCCCGGTAATATGTTTTTATTGAATGGGCATAATATGGATGAGATCAGTGATTTTCTTGCCGCTGACTATGTACAGTCTTCTGAGGAAATATATCAGAGATATTCATTCAGTAATTGGATACAGTTTTTATTCAGTTAATTTAATAAATCATACTCTATGAAAACTTCAGTTGCGCTATGTACCTACAATGGGGAAAAATATATAACGTCACAGCTCAACTCTATTTTGAGCCAAACAATAGCCGTAGACGAGATCATTGTATGCGATGACGGTTCTAGTGACTCCACCATGGACATTGTACAGCTTTATAAAGAAAAGCATCCTTCTGTTTTCAAAGTTTACCGTAATGAAAAAAATCTCCGCAGTGTAAAGAATTTTGAGAAGGCCATTTCTTTATGCACTCATGAAATTATATTCCTTAGCGATCAGGATGATGTATGGGAAAACAATAAGGTTGAAGCTCATCTCAATTATTTTGGGCAGCACCCCAACATACAGGTTATAGCGACTAACGGATACTGTATCGACAATCATGACGAAAAAAAAGAGATGTATTCCTTTTGGGATGTTCCTGCCATTGCAAAATCAACCGATACAGATTATACTATAAGAGACACTCTTTCTAAGGTAGCCAATATTGCGACCGGAGCCTCTATGTCTTTAAGAAAATCTTTTCTGCCGGAAATAATTCCTTTTCCCAATGCACCTCATCTCCACCATGATGAATGGATGGCTTTCATTGCCTCTCAAAAAGATGCTTTTGCTATGCTCAATGAAAAGCTATTTTCTTACAGAATCCATGACAGCCAGCAAATTGGCGGTGTTTTCTTTACTAAAAACAAGCAATCTTTATTATTTCTTAAACGTACGTTTGGCCTGATTCAGGACTTTAAAGGGTTATCTAAATACATCAAGCGTCTAAGCAACACTTATAAAAGGAACAGGCTCTATCTTCAGCTTCAGCCCAGGCATCATGAAATGATAGAAAATAATATGAAGGACATCGAAAAGGTATATGCTGAAAAGGTAACATTAATGAAACAACTGTATCCTGTACGATCAAGAGTTTTACTGTTCACTGATATTTTTAAAAATAAAAGGAGACTGTAAGGCCCCCTTTTTTCGTTTTTATAGTTTAGTTGTTATAAAAACAAGATTATTACTGCCTAAAATACCTTTGGTAATACTTCTTTTTTTATTTACAGCTACTTTAAATCCGATAGACTCTAATTTTTGCTGCATTTCTTTTGCAAAGATCGTATACACTAAAATACCTTCATCACTTCTAATAGGATCTCCGTGGTATTGAGGTTCCATAGTATAGACAAGTTCATTATGATCATTTAAAAAAGCCCTTACCTCATCCTTTTCTCCATTTTCATAATAAGGTACTGTAAAAATATGTGAACCGCCCTTTTTTAATATTCTATGGACTTCATGAAATGCTTTATAAGGATCCGGAATATGTTCAAAAACTTCTGTTGATATAATCAGATCAAATGTATTATTTTCAAATGGGATATTCATCAAATCCACATTTAAGATCCCATTCTTCTCTCTACCCTGAGTTTCATAAGGTCCAAAATATTCACTGCAAACATAGTTCTTAATATGTTTCAGATAATGATGAAGAGCTCCGTTAGATTCAACATTATAAATAGTAATTCCCGAATCTTCTTTAATTGCTTTCAGACTATTGTAAGAGCTACTATTTTTAGTATTGATTAATTCTAAAATGACCTCTGCAAGGTGCCTTTTCCTCGAGTTAGAATCACATTTTTTACATGTAGCATCTTCTCGTAAGTTCTTAGTTCTTATTTTTATTTTTCTGATGCTTCCACATACATTACAGAATATAAAACTAAATCCTATTTCAATTAATTTCTTCTCTATAAAATCTTTCATAATAACATTATTTTTTAAGGAAGATACTTTTTGAATTGTTAAAGCAATGATATTTGTAATACTATTTAAAGCTGAGCTTATTTCTTATCCAAATACAAACTGGAAATCAGCTCCAGTACATTTTTTCCCTGTACTTCTCTGGAAAAAGGATACAAAGCCTTTTTAGAATTACCTTTCAGCGTATTCCACATGTCTTCATTCGAATACAGCTCAAGGATATTATTGGCAAATGCCTGTGCATCATTAATATCGCTTACCAGTGCATGAACATTATTTTGCAGGTTCATTCCCTCCACTCCTATTGGGGTGGTTACAATAGGCAGCTCATATTCCAAAGCCTGTCCGATCTTTCCTTTAACCCCCGCTCCATAACGCAAAGGAGCCACAAAAACCCGGGATGATTCAAACCATTCATCCACTGTTTCCTGATATCCCAATATCTTTACTTTTTCGGAACTGTATTTTCTGGTCAGTTCTTCTGATAATTCAGGACCAATCACATTTACAAAAATACGATCATTTTTTTGCCATACTAACGGCATTATATCCTCAACAAGAAACTTTAATGCATCTATATTCGGAAGATGCCTGAAGCCACCGATAAATAACAAACCATTCCTATCTTCAAATCCATTCTTATTCACCTGATCCACTGTATGGAAATTGCTTACTACATGAACTTTATTGATATCAATCCCGTTTTGGGAGACGATCCCTTTTTCTACATCGCTAATAGCCGCCACTGCATCAGAATTTCTCATCGCTGCATATTCCAGTTCTTTTGTCTTTTGATTTTTCTTCTCCATTTTCGGAGTAACCGGCATATATTCCTTCTCTCTTTCCACCCGCAAATAATGCAGATCCACCATATCATAGATCAGTTTTTGTTTGGTGATATGGTTTTTAAGCACTTTATGCCAGTTTTTAAAGCCATTGGGTCTGAAGATCCATATTAAATCAATAAGAGGTAATTTTTCAATGATCTGGTCATTGATTTTTACCATTTTATTTTTAGGAGTGACAAAGTCCTGAAAAACTTCGATCCCCAGAGATTCACAATACTCTATGTATTTTTTATCAGTATCGTTAAATGCCGGAATTCCCAGCAGGATCTTATGATTATTGGCGATCAGGATTTTAAAAATTTCATCCAGCCTTCTTGAACCGCTATCCTGATCATATTTCGGCATGGATTCTTCCAGAAACAGAATGGTGGGTTTTTGATAATTCTTATAGACATTCAGATGTTTTCTGTTATCGATATCTAAAAATTTATCGCCTTCAAATTTAGAATTCCACCGCTCTTTAAATTTCTTTGCATTTTTTTCAAGCAACAGTTCTTTATTGCTGTTTTTTCCGGTATAGCTTATATTTTCGAAATGTAAGATTTCAGATTTCGGTTGATAATAAATATCCAGATTCTGAATATATTTCAATCTTTGGCAAAAATCAGTTTCTTCATAATAAGCAGGCAAAAACTCTTCATCCAATAGATTTAAATTTCCGTTTGTGTCAAGTCTTTTAAATAATAAGCTGCATCCGGAGCAATAATCAACTTTTCTTAAAAAATTGTAGGAGGGATGGTCAATAGAATTGAATCTTCCCAGGTTGACGATTTCACAGCCCTTAAAAATTAAGCAGCCTGCCTCCTGCAAGGTATTATCTGCAAAAATCATTTTTGACCCGACGGCACCTACATTTTCTTTGGTATCAAAAACATCCACCAATGAGCTCAGATAATTTTCCTGAACTTCAGTGTCATTATTCAATAAATAGATATACTTCCCTTTTGATGCCTGAATTCCTTTATTTACATTTCTTAAAAAACCAAGATTCTCAGCATTGTTAATAATGGTGATTCCCTGAATTTTACTTAAAAACTCCAATGTTTCATCCGAACTGTTATCATTAATAATAATAATTTCTTTGGAAATATTTTTGTCGTACTGTTCTATGGTATACAAGCAGTTAAGTGTATATCTGATCTGATTATAGACAGGAATAATAATGGAAACTTCAGGAGAATGAGAATTCGTATTGAGATTAAATTGATAATTTTTAAAGAAGTCTAAATCAAAGTGGTTGATCGCAATTTTCCTTTTGTTTTTGATAAATTTATAGTCCTTTATTTTATTTTTAAAAAATCTTTTAATTCCCATTTTAAATTTATTATTTTGTCGAGTCTTAATAATTTAAGGAAACGAAATTAAGCATTTATTACAAATTATGAGAAACAAAAAGAATATTATCAAAGTGGGCTACCTGCTGTCTTATGATTACTCTTATATTTTCACTTCTATAAAGCAAATTTATGATCATGTAGACCGCATTGTCATAAGCTATGATGCCCATAATAAAACATGGGCGGGAAATGATGTTTATATTCCTGAAAGTTTTTTTACTGAAATAAAAGCTTTAGATTCTCAAAATAAAATTATATTCTATAAAGACACTTTCTTTATTCCCGGGATGCAGCCTATGGAGCTTGAAACAAGACAAAGGAATATGATGGCTGAAAAACTGGGAAAAGGCGGCTGGCATATCCAGATAGACGGTGATGAGTATGCTTATGATTTTAAAAAGCTAGCGCAGTTTTTAAGAAAGCACCGCTACCTGCTGAAAGATCCTGAAAAAAAGGCGTTCAATTTCCAGGTTACCTTCGTTACTTTATTTAAACAAAATGAGGAGGGATATTTTGTCATCACTCCTTTCGATGAAAAATGTATGCTGATCACGAATGCTCCTCAGTACAAATATGCAAGACTTAATCATAATACGGAAAGAGTGTTTCCTCTGGATTATTACCTGATTCATCAATCCTGGGCAAGAGATGAGCAGGAAATTGTTGAAAAGATCAATAATTGGGGACATAAAAATGATTTTGATACCTCAGAATTCCTGCAATCATGGAAAACATTAAATGCCGGCAATTATAAGGAATACCAAAACTTTCATCCCTTAGACAAAACCCAGTGGAAAGAACTTTCTTTCTTCCCGGCAAAAAATATTGATGAATTTATTGTTTCTTTCGCTGAAAAACATCCTCAAAAACCGCTTCAGCTCGATGTATCATTTACCAAAAAACTGAAACTGCAGCTCAGGAATTTATTTTAATTCCTACAATGTGATCAATAGAAAAGAGGAATATAAAGATACACTACTCTTTTCTATTGCTATAAAAATTGGCTTTCCTTATTCTAATAAAGGTTATTTTCAAAAGTTATTTCGGAGAAGAAGTTATAAATACTTCTTCAAATTTTTTCATGATCACTTCAGGATTGAATAATTCGGAATAGCAATCCCATTGTTGGGAAGGATCAGGAGAAAAATTCATTAAAATATGATAAAGTTCCGCCTTATCGCTGTAAGTAGCGGCTTTACTGCCCAATATCTGTAAATGGGATTTTTCGTCAGAACCAGACCAGGTAATGATAGGTTTATTTTTTATAGAAAACTCCCCCACGGCAATACCAAAGCTTTCCCCCTGAAATCTTGCATGTAAAAAAGCATCAGAGGTATTAATAAATTTTACTTTTCTTTCAATATTGGTAGTGGGCGGAAGAAAAATGACATTTTTATAGGATCTGAAAAAATTCCTTTTCACAAACTCATCGGTCCCCATAAAAATAAAGTAGATATTTTTATTTTTAAGCGCTGCTTTCTTGACAACGTCCTTTACAAAATCAATATCAAAAGTTTCAGCTCCGCCGTATCTTGCAAAAACAACCGCATCTTTAGGAATATTAAATTCTTCTCGAAGATCCCCTTTCACATCGGGCAGATCAACGATATGAGGAACAAATGGCAATGCTCCTCCACTCATTGTCTCGGCCAGCCATTCCGATACATAGGCATAGACGTCTCCGTAGGGTTCGTTATATTTAAAAACAGCATGAATGGCTGTTCTGATAAGATCAGTAGGTGCATCACTTTCTCTTTGCCCTGCTTTTATCGCATAAAAAAGATCTGCATTTGATTGTCTGATAAAGTCATCTCTCTGTTGTATATCATTATACGCAAAAACATTAAATCGTTTCTCAAACTTTTCTATGGCTTCAGAAATATTGTTGGGACTGTTTTTAGGATATACTATTAAGGATTCATTAATTGAGAATTTCTTCATTATAATGAGCATAATCAAATACTGCGTTCGATGTTCCTCGGTAGCAGAGCTGATTTAAAGCTATATTCTATGGTGGAAAATCCTTTAATCATCATGATATTCTGATCATTTGAACTGTGGATTTCAATGAATGCAAATGTAGAAATTAAAATATAAATAGAGCCATTTCAAAAATCAGGAAAATAAAATAAACTTACAAAAAATAGAATGAGCTGTTTTCATTTGTTGTGTGCTCTGTTATCAGAACCGAGGTATTAAAAAAACAACCTATAAAATAAGAGTATGATATTGATAAAGGAAAGCTTCCCGGCTTGCTTTTTATTTTAGCTACTGTAAAAAAAATAAATCCTTCAACCTATTTAAAATCTATAATTTAAGTAAATTTGCAAAAATTTAAATTGAAATGGAGAAAGTAAGAGTACGTTTTGCTCCAAGTCCTACAGGACCTTTGCATTTGGGAGGCGTAAGAACCGCGTTATATGATTATCTTTTTGCTAAAAATCAGGGTGGAGAATTTGTATTGAGAATTGAAGATACGGACACCGCAAGATATGTAGAAGGAGCTGAAGAATACATTGAAGAAGCTTTAGAATGGTGCGGTATTATTCCTGATGAAAGTCCTAAGAAAGGAGGAAAATTTGCTCCCTACAGACAATCTGAAAGAAGAGATATCTATGACCGCTATACCGAGCAGATCCTGAAAACAGATTATGCTTACCTTGCTTTCGATACCCCGGAGGAACTGGATGCGATGCGTGCAGAATTTGAAGCCAGAGGCGAAGTTTTCTCATATGACAATAAAACCAGAAACCGCTTAAGAAACAGTCTTGCTCTTTCTGAGGAGGAAGTTCAGAAGCTATTGGATGCGAAAACACCTTATGTGGTAAGATTCAAGATGCCTGTTGACAGAGTATTAAATCTTGAAGATATCATTCGCGGAAAGTTTTCCGTAAACACCAATACGTTAGATGATAAAGTGCTTGTAAAGAATGACGGAATGCCAACCTACCATTTTGCCAACATCATTGATGATCATGAAATGGAGATCTCACACGTGATCCGTGGTGAAGAATGGCTGCCTTCTTTAGGTTTGCATACTTTATTATATGAAGCCATGAACTGGGAGGCACCCCAGTTTGCCCACCTTTCGTTAATTTTAAAACCTGAAGGTAAGGGAAAATTAAGCAAAAGAGACGGTGATAAGTTCGGGTTCCCTGTATTCCCGCTTGATTTTAAAGATCCTGCAACAGGAGTGGTCTCTAAAGGATACAGAGAAAATGGTTACCTTCCTGATGCCTTCATCAATATGGTTGCCTTATTGGGCTGGTCTCCGGCTGATGATAAAGAAATCCTTCCTTTGGATGAAATGATCAAGGAATTTGACCTTCATAAGGTACATAAGGCAGGGGCCAGATTCAGTAAAGAAAAATCAGAGTGGTTCAACCATCAGTATATCCAGATGAAGTCTGACGAAGAACTTCTTCAAATCCTTAAAAATACGGATATCGATCTTTCCGGTTCTTCTGATGAAAAACTTTTAAAAGTAATCCACCTGATGAAAGAGAGAGCCACTTTCCCTAAGGATATTTATGAAAATGGCCGATTTTTCTTTGAAGCTCCGGCTTCTTATGATGAGAAAGCATCAAAAAAAGCCTGGAATGGAGAAACTTCTGCTATTTTAGGAGAACTGGCATCCGCTCTTGAGTCTGCAGACTTTAATGCCGAAGCATTACAGCAAACCGTTCATGATTTTGCGGAAAACAAAGGCTTAGGAATGGGTAAAGTGATGATGCCGCTACGTTTATCTTTGGTAGGAGAACTGAAGGGACCAGACGTTCCGGACATCCTGGAAACCCTTGGAAAAGAGGAAAGTATCGTCAGAATAAGCAATGCTATCAATAATTTTAAATAGAATTCCCATAATTTTC
Organism: Chryseobacterium sp.; assembly: GCF_022869225.1. Taxonomy (NCBI): domain Bacteria; kingdom Pseudomonadati; phylum Bacteroidota; class Flavobacteriia; order Flavobacteriales; family Weeksellaceae; genus Chryseobacterium; species Chryseobacterium sp. Next base: position 1,696,111 of record NZ_JALIHL010000001.1, read on the forward strand.
ATACATTTGAAAGATTTAATTTACTTCAAGAAATGGAATATTTAAGTTTCGAACTTCCTATCAAAGAATTAATGGATCAGTACCAGACCTGTTCTTTAGTAGGAGAAGAAAGTGGTGTTGATGTAAAATTAGCATGCAGCCAAATTGAGGATAAGATCATAGAAAAGAAAAAAGAAATCTATGAAAATCTTACCCCTTGGCAAAGAGTACAGCTGTCCCGCCATCCGGATCGTCCTTATACTTTAGACTACATCAAAGGAATGGCAGACAAAGGCAGTTTCTTAGAACTTCACGGAGATAGAAATTTCGCTGATGACCCGGCAATGATTGGAGGATTGATTACCCTGGATGGTCAAAGAGTCATGATCATAGGGACTCAAAAAGGAAGAACAACCAAGGAAAGACAGCATAGAAGATTTGGAATGCCCAATCCTGAAGGATACAGAAAAGCTTTAAGATTAATGAAGCTTGCTGAAAAATTCAACATTCCTGTCGTAACCTTAGTAGATACTCCGGGAGCCTATCCGGGATTGGAAGCAGAAGAAAGAGGACAGGGAGAAGCCATTGCCAGAAATATTTTTGAAATGGTTCAGCTTAAAACGCCGATCTTCACCTATATCATTGGAGAAGGAGCAAGTGGCGGAGCCTTAGGAATAGGGGTAGGAAACAAAGTATATATGCTGGAAAACACATGGTATACGGTAATTGCACCTGAAAGCTGCTCTTCTATCTTATGGAGAAACTGGGACCACAAAGAAGATGCAGCGAATGCATTAAACCTTACTCCCCAGGATGCCTTAAGAGAAAAGTTTATCGACGGGATCATTGAAGAACCTCTTGGTGGGGCTCATTATGATGCGGAGACAACTTATTTAAATTTAAAAAATTCTATTTTACAAAATATCAAGGCTTTTTCCAAATTTACAGGACAGGAGCTTGAAACCCAGAGACAGGATAAATTCATTGCGATGGGTCAGTTTAAGGGATAAAAAACAAAAAAGGTTAAGAAAATATTTCTTAACCTTTTTTTAGCTTTAGTTTTCTTCTAATCAGCAACATTGAGTGCAATTTCAATATCCCGAGTAATTTTCTTCAATGAAGAATATTTTGCGTCACACACCATGGTGGTCAGCACATATTCTCCTTTATCTATCAGTATAAAGTTCTGTCCGTTTGCCGGAACGCTTAGATTGTAATATTTTTTCCCGCTTATTTTAACGATAAGATTACATTTTGACCTGTTTTTGATATTGATATAGGCTTCATTTTTATTGATATCATTATTAAAGAGGTGGGTAAGCATGGCAGCTGTCTTTTTATTATCTTCACTGGGTTCAGATTTGGATACGCCAGCACTTTTAGCTGAACCTGCAGACGCATAGCTTCCGGCCCTTTCTTCTTTTAGGGCATTGATTGCAGCAGCTTTATTAGTATTAGCAGCAGGAACTGCTTTATTGGCAGCAAGTACCTTACCACTATTCAGTTCATTATTTTTAACGATCTTCTCAATTTTTTCCTTACTGATCGGCTTGATGGTAGGTTTGGCTTCAGGAGAATTATCTGCCATAATGATTTCCATGAGCTTTCTTTTAAAATAATCGGACTTTACATGTCCCGGATTCTGTTTCAGAAAGCCGGCTACCACTCTAGCTTCTTTTGAAACCTCCGCTTCCTGCTCTGTATATATGATCACAGTTTCTTTTTCCACAACCGCTTTAGATTTCGATTTTTTCTTTTTTTGGGAAAAACCAAGAGAGAAAATACATATAAATAGAAGGAAGAAGATTTTTTTCATTAATCAAAACTTTAAAATAGTATTAAATATATTAATAACGTGAAAAGTCATTTTTTAGTTTATCATTAAAATCATTATCTTTGCACTGCTCTAAAATTAAGCTAAAAATTAATACTAATCTTAAATAAAAAATAATAGATATTATGTCTTATACACCAGTTGCTGCAGACGTAGCGAAATTAAGAAACCAAACAGGTGCAGGTATGATGGACTGCAAGAAAGCTCTAGTTGAAGCGGAAGGAGACTTCGAAAAAGCAGTAGACATCCTTAGAAAAAAAGGACAAAAAGTGGCTGCTAACAGAGCAGACAGAGAGTCTACTGAAGGAGCAGTAATCGCAAGAGTAAACGAAGATAACACTTTAGGTGCTATTATTTCTTTAAATTGTGAGACAGACTTCGTTGCTAAAAACGAGGCATTCGTTGAATTAGCTTACGAATTGGCTGAAATGGCAATCTTCGCTGCTTCTAAAGAGGAGCTTTTAGCTACTGATTTCCACGGAATCACTGTTGCTGAGAAATTAGTTGAGCAAACAGGAGTTATCGGTGAGAAAATCGAGATCGGATCTTTCGAAAGAATCGAAGGGCCATTCTTGGGTGCTTACATCCACGCTGGAAACAAAATTGCTGCTATCACTTCCCTTTCTGCTAAAGTAGACGGAGCTGACGAAGCTGCTAAAGCTGTTTCTATGCAGGTTGCTGCAATGAATCCAATTGCATTGGATGAAACTGCTGTATCTCAGGAAACAATCAACAAAGAATTAGAAATCGAAAGAGAACTTCTTCTAAAGGAAGGTAAGCCAGAGAACATTATCGACAATATCCTTAAAGGTAAAATGCAGAGATTCTACAAAGATAACACATTGGTACACCAGGCGTTCATTAAGGATGCTAACCAATCTGTTGCTGATTATGTAAAATCTGTAAACGGAGACCTAAAAGTTACAGGATTTGTTAGAGTAAGCTTAGCTTAATCCATCTTTCAAAAAAATATTTGATCCCGGTGAATTTTCATCGGGATTTTTTTATGAAGCAAGATCAATGAACATGCACACAATATGAAGTAAATTTTAAATATTCAATAAATACGCTATAAATTTAAATTCAAAGAATTTCTTGCACAATAAAGCAACTGTTAATGCTTGGATTTGCGGCCCTTATAATAGAGAATGAAAAAATTTCTACCAGCTATTTGCGCTTTTCTTTGTTTATTCGTTAACGCACAATTAGACACTGAGCATTGGTTTGCCCCAATGTCCGCAAAATTGTGACTTCAAAAGGACTGGCCGGCTTTTTTATGGGCGTAGTTCCCATTACATCAGCAAATTCAACAATAGGAGTAACTACTGCTACAGAAGACAATACAACGGTTACATTATCCGGCTACAATCCCAATGTTGTTTTTTCTGACGGGGAGAAATCTTCCTACAGGAACATACTGGTATGTCATCAAATGGACGTAACCGGATACTCAATTACCAGTTTCATACTCAGGATGGATTTTAATTAAAAATCGAGAATAAATATTAATAATTATTTAAATTTCAGCAATTGTATTTCATTTTTTATTCTATTTTTGTAGAAATCCTAATTCCATACACATGAAAAGATTTCTACTCAGTTTAGTATTGATTTTTTTGACAGCTGATACCCTCTTTGCCCAAAGAGATACTGAACATTGGTTTGCTCCGATGGCTGCCAATTCATTTGCCCTTTCCAGCCCTCAGCAAGCTTTATACTTTTCTACGGACTCCACGACACCATTTCCGGTAGAAATATACAGTAATAATTTACTGTTGGGAACAGTCACCATCAGTAAGGGTAACCCACAGGTATATCCTATTACGACGGCTACAATGATTACCTCTACCGGTACTGAAAAATTTGTACCGATAGGCAAAGGGCTTTATACTAAAGGAGCAAAACCTTATTTTGTTAACTTTAGGTTCAGTGTTTCCAGCCATGGAGAAATATTAACATCAAAAGGTAAAGCCGGTATTGGAAAGAAGTTCTATGCAGCAGCTACTCCCATGACTGGTCAAACCATCAGTTACTTAAATTTTACAGCAGGAATTTTAGCCACAGAAGACAATACCACCGTCACTGTTTCAGGATATGACCCGGGAGTTCAGTTTTCTAACGGTACTACCGGAGCCACAAACCCTACAATGACCTTTAATCTGAATAAAGGAAAAGCTTATATCATTGAAGGGCTTCAAAATAACGGAACCAATGCCACAGGATTTATAGGAGCAAAAATAGAATCTGATAAACCTATTTCTGTTACCAATGGAAACTTCAATGGCCAGTTTGCACTGCCTGGAAATCAGGGGAGCGGTTCAGATATCGTAATGGACCAGTCTGTCCCGGTAGACAGATTAGGGAGTGAGTTTGTCCTTGTAAAAGGAAACGGTCTTATCACTGACGGAGACGAAGATGCATTGGTAATCGCAACAGAAAACAATACTGAAGTATTCGTAAACGGAGCAACCACTCCAATCGCTACCCTTAATGAAGGACAGTGGGTACGGGTATCTGAAGGACCTGGCGGAACATTTGTGAATCAGTATATCGATCAGGGAAGCGGCCACTACAATATGCATATCAGAACTACAAAAAACGTGTATGTATATCAGCTTTTGGCAGGTATTGACAATTATACAGCAACAGAAGGATACAATTATATCCCCCCGTTGAACTGTTTCCTGCCAAGAAAGATTGACGAAATTTCTATGGTAAATATTTTACCTCCAACCACAAATACTGTAAAATTAAATATCCTTACGGAAGCCGGAGCTACCGTTACTGTAAACGGAGGTGCACTTCCTACTACACAGGGGCCTTACCCTGTTACAGGAACAACAGCCTGGGTATCTTATTCGGTACCCAATGCAACAGGAAACATAACGGTTACTTCTACGAAAGCTGTTACGGCAGGTATCGCCGGAGGAAGTGGTGCAGTAGGATACGGAGGGTACTTTGCCGGTTTCTCTTCTATCCCGGTGATTGCAAAACAAACCGGAGAATGTGTTCCGGGGATCATCCTGGAAGTGGATGACAGCTATGAAACTTACCAGTGGTTCCGTAACGGAACTGCTATTTCAGGAGCAACGGCCAATACCTATACCCCCACACAGTCTGGAAACTATACCGTAAAAGTAACAATGGGAACCTGTCCTCCGGTGACAACCCCAATCTATAAGGTAGAAAACTGTTTAAAAGAGACTACACAAACACTTAATGCATGTTCCACTAAGATCATTACACCAGCCTTTACCTCTTCAACCCAGACACCAGCTCCGGGAACGGTAGTCATTGTTACTCCGCCGACTAAAGGGACTGCTGTAGTAAATGCAAATGGAACAATCACCTATACTCCCAATGCAGGTTATCTTGGACCGGATGTCATCGTGTATAAATTCTGTGGAGCAGCTACTGAATTCATTGATTGTGAGCAGGTGACTTTAAAGCTTACCGTGGTTCCTTTTATTGTACAGGATGTAACGATCTCAGCATGTTGGTATGATGTAGATCCTGCTGCTATTTTTGATCTTACCAAAGCGAAGGTAACAGATTACACCTCTGTCGTTAAAAAATACTACCGTACATTGAATGACCTTAATGCTGGGATCAATGAAATAACGAATCCCGAAGCCTATCCGGCAACAGGAGGAATGGTATATGTAAAAATTACGACTACTGAAGGATGTACAGCCAATGCACAAATTACTCTAACAGCACTTCCTATCAGAAAGTCACCAATTCTTATCGATCAGTATATCTGTATGGATGCCAAAACCAATTTGGATGCCGGTCCTGGATATGATTCTTACGAATGGAATACAGGAGCGAAAACATCAGGAATCAGAGACGTGGGAGTAGGTGAATATTCCGTAATCCTTGGTAAGAACGGATGTTTCTTAAAACAAACCGTAAGAGTAAGAAAAGCTGAAGAGCCGGTAATCACGCAGATTGAGATTTCCAACAATAATGCAACAGTGATTGTAAACGGTGGTAAACCTCCTTATCAATACGCTGTAGACGGAATGACCAATTGGCAAGACTCTAATACGTTCTCAGGATTATCAAGAGGCCAGCATACATTCTATGTGAAAGACACTTATGATTGTACTCCTGTTGCCGTAGAGGTTACCGTACCTAATTTACTCAATGCCATTACACCTAATGGAGATAATGTAAATGATTATATAGACTACAGCGAGTTATCTTATAAAGAAAATCTTTCTTTTGTAGTATATGACAGATATGGCAACATGGTATTTACCGGAAACAAATTCAATAATTACAAATGGGACGGAAGGCATTTTGATAAAAAATTAGGAACCGGAACCTATTGGTACCACATCAACTGGAATGAACCTAATAAAGAGAAAACTCCAATAAAATACACAGGTTGGATCCTGGTAAAAAACAGAGAATAAATTACTAAAACAAATATTTTATAAACCACGATTACTCAATCGTGGTTTATTTTATTAATTAAACAAATAATATTAAAAAATATTTTCAATATTAATCAATTATTCTGCTATTTTTGTAAAAATCTAATTTCAACATCTATGAAGAAAATTCTATCAGTTATTCTGTTACTGTTTGCGGCCATTCAGATGCTGTTTGCGCAGAGAGATACAGAACATTGGTTCGCCCCTATGGCAGCAAGATCTACAAAACTCATCGATCCCAAACAGGCCCTATATCTTTCTACAGACTCTACCACTCCTTTTCCTGTAGAGATTTATAGCAACAATACCTTATTGGGAACAGTTACGATCAGCAAAGGAGCTCCACAAACATTTGATGTTCCATTGAACAGAATGGTTGCCAGCACTACTGGCGAACTTTTTGCTCCCGGAAATAAAGGATTGTATCTGAAAGGAACGAAGCCCTTTTTTACAACGTACAGGTTTTCGGTAAGCAGTCACGGGGAAATATTAACCTCTAAAGGAAAAGCAGGAATCGGTAAAAAATTCTATACGGTGACCGCTCCCATTGAAGAGCTGGACAGTGGATATAATTTCACCGCGGGTATTTTAGCAACAGAAGACAATACCGTTGTAACCGTTTCAGATTACAATTCTAATGTTGTATTTACTAATGGATGGACAGGGGTGACTAATCCGACACTTACTTTTACTCTTAATAAGGGACAATCTTATATTATTGAGGGAGTAGGTGATAAAGCAATGAACAAAGAAGGATTTATTGGCGCAAAAATAGAGGCAGATAAGCCGGTTTCTGTTACCAATGGAAACTTTAACGGCCAGTTTGCAATACCTACCGGGAGTTTCTGGGATGGTTCTGATATTATCATGGACCAGTCCGTACCTGTAGACAGACTAGGAAATGAGTTTGTTGTGGTAAAAGGAAATGGTAATATCAGTGAAAGAATGGAAGACGCTTTAATCGTTGCAACGGAAGGCGGAACACAGGTATTTATCAATAATGCTACCACTCCTGTTGTCACTTTGGCAGAAGGGCAAAGCTACCGAGTGAATAAGGTCAACAACAACAACTATATCAACCAGGGAAACAACCATTACAACATGTACATCAGAACGACAAAAAATGTATATGTTTATCAGCTGATGGCAGGTATTGCAGACAGCAATGCAACGCTTGGGTTCAACTATATCCCGCCATTGAACTGTTATCTCCCGAGAAAAATTGATGAAATAGGAAAAATTAAAGATCTTCCGTATTACACTACTCTTACCAACCATATTGTAAAATTAAATATCCTGACAGAAACAGGAGCTACTGTTGCCGTAAACGGAACAGCCCTACCTGCTACTCAAGGTCCGTTTCCAGTAAGCGGAACAAGTAACTGGGTATCTTATTCTGTACCAGACATCACAGGAAATGTTACCATAACTTCTACGAAAGCTGTAACAGCAGGGATATCCGGAGGTAGTGGTGTGGTAGGATACGGAGGCTATTTTGCAGGATTTTCTTCTATTCCTGTAATCGCCAAAACAACAGGGGACTGTATTCCGGGACTTGTTCTGGAAGTAGGCGACAGTTTTGACACTTACCAGTGGTATAAAGAGAATGTTGCGATACCGGGTGCAAACTCGTTTTCATACACTCCTACAGAATCAGGGAACTATACCGTAAAAATTACTGTAGGGTCTTGCCCGCCGGTAGTGACGCCGGTCTATAAGGTATATACATGTCTTACGAAAACGACCTTAAACGATACGGTATGTGACGTTGTAAAACAAATCGTACCGGTATTTACAAACTCCACACAGAATGTAGTTCCAGGGACTGTAACAATTCTTACACAGCCTGCGCACGGGAATGCAATTATTGATCCTGTTACGGGAGTTATTAGCTATGCTCCTGCCTTTGGATACATAGGACCTGATACCATCGTTTATAAGTTCTGTGGAGATAATGCTGACTTTACAGATTGTGAAGAAATAACATTGAATTTAACCATCTCTGAAAGCCCTGTAGTAAATAATGCAGGACTCAGAACATGTTTCCTGGAATCTAATACTGCAACAGGTTTATTTAACCTTACCAATGCTCTTGTAACCACCCAAAACGGGGTTACCAAAAAGTACTATCCATCCCTTGCAGATGCAAATGCCGGGACCAATGAAATTTTAAATCCATTAGCTTATGTAGCACCAAACGGTGTTGTATATGTGAAAGTAATCAATGCGAATGGATGTTACAGAGTTGCTGAAGTAACTTTAACGGTGATGCCTCCTGTAAAATCTGATGTTCTTGTTGACAAAATCATCTGTATGGAAGGTAAAACGACTTTGGATGCCGGACCTGGATTCAAAGGGTATGAATGGAGTACCGGAGCAACCACTCAGGTTATTCAAAATGTAGGGGTAGGAACCTATTGGGTAAAACTAAGAACAGGAGATTGTGTTACCACGCAAACGGTAAAAGTATATGCATCGGAACAGCCTGTGATTTCAAATGTTGACATCTCCAACAACACCATTACAGTGAATGTTGTAGGCGGAACCCCTCCGTATAAATACTCTATTGATAATATAACATGGCAGGACTCTAACATATTCACTAATATGCCAAGAGGAAATGCAAGTGTATATGTAAAGGATGACTATAATTGTGAACCTATAAAAGTAGATATCACGATTCCTAACCTGATCAACGTAATCACTCCCAATGCAGATGGAGTAAATGATGAAATTGACTATTCTTCATTAGCCAACAAAAACAATCTGGTCATTAATATTTTTGACAGATATGGAACTAAAATTTATCAGGCTGATAAATCCAACGGCTACAAATGGAATGGAACAGTTGACGGAAGCAAAAGGGTCTCTACCGGAAACTACTGGTATGAAGTAGGCTGGACAGAGCCCAACAGCAAACAAACTGCTATCAAATTCTCCGGCTGGATCTTAGTTAAGAACAGGGAATAATAATTCAGAAATAAAATTTTTAAAACCACGACTTCAAAGCCGTGGTTTTTTTATCACTTTTTCAAGCCTTCAATACTTTTTATTATTAAATTTGTGATAAATACGATTCCTGAATGAAGAAAACTTTATCTTTTCTATTTATATTTTATATTTTCACCTTTGCTTTTGCCCAATTAGACAGAGAGCATTGGTTTGCTCCTATGGTAGACAGAACAGGCAGTCCCAATCCCTATCAAAAAATCTACTTGTCTACCAACAGAACAACTCCCTTTCCAGTCAATATCTACAATAATAATATTCTGATCGGAACTGTAAATATCAGTAAAAACAATCCGCAAAAATTTGATGTTTTAAGAGATTATATTATTACGACCCAACAAACGGATTTATTCACTCCCACCACAAAAGGATTGTACTTGAAGGCAGAATTTCCTTTCTATGCCAACTTAAGATTTTCAGTATACAATCATGCCGAAATCATTACCTCTAAAGGAATACCTTCTACCGGAAAAAATTTCTTTGCAGCTTCCGCACCCATCACGGTAAGCAACGGGATCCTGAACTTTATGACCAGTGTGCTGGCTACAGAAGACAATACGACTGTTACCGTTTCCGGATACAGCCCTCTCGTTCAGTTTTCAAACGGAAATACAGGGGCGACCAATCCAACAATGACTTTTACGCTCAATAAAGGCCAATCGTACATCATGGATGGAATCGGAAACATCTCCGGAAATTTTGACGGATTTATAGGATCAAAAATCACGTCCGATAAACCCGTCAATATTACCAATGGAAACTTTAACGGCCAGTATGCCGGAGATTACCCTTCAAGTTCGGATATCTTAATGGATCAGGCAGTACCCGTCGACCGGCTTGGCAATGAATTCGCCCTCGTCAAAGGGAATGGAAGTATTGGAAGTAATATGGAAGGAGCCGTCGTTATTGCAACCGAAGACAATACTCAGATTTATGTCAATAATGAACTTGTCCCTGTTGCAACCATCAATACGGGAAAATATTTTGTCATTCCGGATACAAAATACAGCCTGCAGGGAGGAGGACATTATAATTTATACGTTAAAACCTCCAAGAATGCATACGTCTATCAGATCTTAGCAGGAAGTTCCAACACACTCAATCAGGTGGCCACCGGCGGGTTTAATTTTATTCCGGCACTTAACTGCTATTTACCCAAACAGATCAATGAACTTGGCTTTATTGATGAAAATTTTGTGTATTCCAATGGGAATCCTTCCGGAATATTAAATATCCCTACCAAACTGAATCTGATCACAGAAAGAGGGGCCAACGTAACCGTGAATGGTGCTACTCCGCCCATCAGTGCAGGGCCTTATGATATGACCGGTACAACGAACTGGGTTACGTACGGCATTCCCAATGTAACTGGAACCATCACTGTAGTTTCAGATAAAGCCATTATGGCAGGAATTAATGCCGGGAGTGATGCCATAGGGTATGGAGGCTTTTTTGCGGGATTTCCTACTCAGCCGGTCATTATAAAATCCGGAGGAGACTGTATTCCAGGAATCGTTCTTACCGTAGATCCTGTTATTTATGATACCTATCAATGGTACAGAAACGGAATACCTGTCACCGGAGCCACAGGATCTTCCATTGCTCCTACCCAGTCCGGATATTATACCTGTTCTGTAACGATGGGCCGTTGTGCTCCTTTAGTTACAGGGCAGTATAAAGTTTTGAACTGTACCAAACTGAATACAGCAGCTTATAACGTATGTACAACACAAACTATAACACCGGCATTTAGCAGTTCACCACAGACCCCGGTTCCGGCTACAGTAGCTATTACAACAGCCCCAACGTTAGGAACGGCCGTTATAAATCCTACAACGGGAATCATTACCTACACTGTTAATACTCCCGGAACAGCTGGAACTGATACCTTTACCTATACGTTCTGTGGAAATGATCCGGACTTCCCGGATTGTGAAACAGTAACGGTAACCATCAACATCCTTTCAATATCCGTTATGGATGTAACCTTAAATGCATGTGATATCAACGGGCAAGGAGTATTTGACCTGACAACAGCCAATGTAACGACAAACTCTCCGGTAACGATTACCTACTACCCTACACTGGCAGATGCACAGACCGAAAATCCGGCAGTACTCATTACTGCTCCGAATTCATATTCTGCCCCTAACGGCACCCTGGTATACGCGGTGGTAAAAAATGATCTAGGCTGTAAAAGTATCGCTAAAATCACCCTTAATCTTTATATCAAAGCTATCGTAGTAGATAACTACCAAGGAGTTTTCTGTGATGACAATCTGGACGGAACAGTCACCGTCATCCTGCCCAATATAACACCTGCTATCCTCAACAATCCCACTTATTTTACCAATGTAAGATACTATGCGAATCTTGCTGATGCCAATGCCGGAAATGCCAATACCCTTCCCAACAACTGGAGCTTTACCGGTCCTGTGACCATCTTTGTCAGAGTAGATTCTCCTGACGGATGTGCCTCAGTGATCAAACCTTTACAGTTTAGTATCGGAGCCAGAATACAATTGTTGAAAACAACAGCTGTACAAGACGTATGTGATGATGACCTGGATGGAATAAAATCAGTCAATTTAGCCGTATTCATGCCTCAGTTTACTACAGACCCGAATGTTACTTTCACATTTCACGGAACTCTTGCTGATGCCCAAAACAATGTGAATCCGATTCCTGCAGCAGCCAATATCAATGCTTCCCAGACTTTTTATATCCGATTTGAAAAAAACGGGGTATGTCCTGAGGTAGCATCCATTAAAATTACCATTAAGATCCCTAAAAAATCAGAGCTGTTAAAAGATCAGGCTATATGTCCTAAAATGACAACCACCCTGGATGCCGGACCTGGGTTTGATAAATATCTATGGAGTACGGGAGCCTCTACTCCTTCCATTACCAATGTTCCTGTAGGAAATTATTGGGTAGATCTTACATCAAACGGCTGTGTGTACAGACAGTACGTCAATGTAACAGCTTTGCCGATACCAATAATCACTTCTATAGAGATTGACGGAACAACGGTAAGAATTGGTGTAACCGGCGGTACTCCTCCTTATGAATATTCTTTGGATGGAGTGGTGTGGCAAAGCTCAAATGTTTTTCAAAATGTGCCCCGGGGAGCCCACCATGTTTTTGTAAGAGATTCCAAGCTGTGCGAGGAGGTCAAAAAACCTTTCGCTATTATTAATCTTATCAATACCATTACTCCCAATGGTGACGGCTACAATGAAGGCATCAACTATTCAGCATTAATGGCCAATGATAACCTGGAATTCCGCATTTTTGACAGATACGGGGCTGAAGTCTTTAGAGGAACGCATGAAAACAGATATACCTGGGATGGAAGAATAGGAGGAAGATATGTCCCTACCGCCACCTATTGGTATTTTATCAGCTGGACGGAATACGGTTCAAACCTTATGATGAAATATACAAGCTGGCTGCTGGTAAAACACAGGTAAAACACAAGGCTGGAAACAAAAAATCCTAATGAATCGCTTTTCCAGCCTTTTAAACTATTTTAAACTAAATTCCTGTTTTTTAATAATCATTTTTACTTAGATCATAAATTTATAACACTCATTAACAATTTACTGTCAAAGTTTAATATAACTTTAACCTGTTTTCTTTATCTTATTAGTAAGAAATTGCTGTATTTCTGTGTAATTTTGCCGATTATATGAAGAAACTGTTTACTCTACTGCTATTGGTTTTTCTGGCAAAGATCAATGCTCAAATATATTCTGGAGAGGTATTTTTAAGAGACAATTCGATTTTGTATCTCAACCAGGTTTATGTGACCAATCTGAATACGCAAAAGACTGTTCTTACAGATTATAACGGTAATTTTAATATCCCTGCCAACCCGGGAGATGTTATCCGTTTCACTTCCATTGTTACAGAGCGGAAAGATATTAAGCTTACCCCTCAGATCATCGATCAGAAAAATCTGGTTGAGCTTAAAATAGCCTATTATGAGATCCAGGAAATTGTACTCAGCAGATTCAAACCGACCGGAAATCTCCGATATGATGTGAACTCAATCAGAAAAGAAGATAAGAGCCTTGCAATTAAAAAAGTGATCGGTCTTCCTGAGCCTAAAGGAGACGGTAATCCACCTGAACTTCCGGTGGCCGGATTAAGGGATGGTGGGCTCACCTTCAGCTTGGAAAGCATTTATGATATTCTTTCCGGAGAAAGGAAAAAGAAACAACGTTACCAGGCGTATGAAAATATGAATAATTCGGTAACCCAGATCAAAAATTATTTAGGTAAAGATTATTTTCTGAAATTTAAAATTCCTGAAAATTTAATAGACAACTTCCTTCAATTCGTTTATACCTCTGAAAACATCCAAGCTTATGTATTGGCTGGAAACTTTGAAGCCATCAAAATACCTATTGAGAAATATCTTCCTATTTATCAGAGAAGGCTAAGAAATTCACACCTACAGGAGATCGTCAATAAATAAAATTCTCATTTTCCTGAAAGACATCATTTCAGAGAAATAAACTTATACCCTAAAAAACAATCCATAGAAAATACGCTATGGATTGTTTTTTTATTATACCTCACTTTAATACAATGTATAGATCTTTTAAAGTTTACAGCAAAAAACACGATAATACTCAAAAATATTTATAAATTTATGTCACAATTAAGTGTTTAAAATAAAACCTGTAATATTTCGTTATCGTATTAAAAACTAATCACCACCAAACGCAAATTAAGGAAAAGTGCCAAATTTTTAACTTAATATCTATTAATGAAAAAAATACTTTTACTTCTTAGTTCGGTACTGTTTTTCAGTTTGTCTGCCCAAAAAAAGGGGAAAGACTACACGAATATTTTGAAAAGCAATAATATTTACGAAATCAATGCTTTTTTGAGGGATGCTCATCCTGATGACCCAAGAAGATCGGTACTGAAACCACGGGTCATGGACATGATGAAAGAATACATTAAAAATGCACATCCTGAGGATCAGAAAGTAAAAGACATGCAGGAAATGCTTGCCCTGTTGAGAAGAAGACCCTCTACAAAGATCAGTTTTGATGAAATGAATGCCATCATCAAGCAGAAACAGATCGCAAAATACAAAGCAGAACTCGCCGCAAAAAATCATACTGCCGTTTTCACCCCAAGCAATACTCAAAACACCTTTGTAGTGAATACCACAGCTAATACAGCTGTTCCTGATGCTGAAGCAGAGGAATTCAATATGCTGATGGCTGTATCTCCGGTAGAACATCAGAACAGAACCGTTAAAATTCTTAATTCCTTATTTGATAATGACCCTAATACCAAAGAATGTATTGTTCTGATTCAAAATAAATCGGACTGTAATATTATTGTCAGAATGGAAAGTGTAGGAACCATTAAATACAGACTTGCAGTACCTGCCAAAGGAGAAAGCTCGATCGTGATAGAAAAAGGACAGTACCTTTTCACCAGTCTTGTCTGCGGTGCTCAGTACGCTTCACAAAAAACAGTCCAGCGACCGATCATGGTAGCACTCGGAAGTGCAGTATCTCAATAATCAGGATATTAAACACCTTCTTAGGATCTCTTTTCCCTTTAAAAAACAAAACTCTATGTAAATTTTACTATTTTTGCAGTCATTTTAAATGACTCATGGGCAAGAATAAATTAGCAAGATTTGCAGAAAACAAAGTATTACCAAACGTTATCCAACCTACAAGAGAAGATGCCTTGAATGGCTTTGAACTGAAAGGAAACTGGAGAAAGGATTTTTTTAAAAATGACAACCCAATTGTATTGGAATTAGGCTGTGGAAAAGGGGAATATTCTGTAGGGCTTGCAAAGACCTTTCCTGAAAAAAACTTTATCGGGATTGATATTAAAGGGGCCAGATTCTGGTTCGGTGCCAAAGAAGCAGTGGAGAACAATATGAATAATGTCGCTTTTTTAAGAACGCAGATTGAACTTGTTGACCATTTCTTTGCTGAAAATGAAGTGGATGAAATCTGGATTACATTCCCTGATCCACAGATCAAGTATAAAAGAACCAAACATAGATTGACCCATCCTGACTTCTTAAACCGATATAAAAAGTTTCTGAAACCGGGTGGTATTATCCACTTAAAGACTGATTCTGAATTTTTACACGGATATACCTTAGGCTACCTGCAGGGGGCAGGTTATGAAATCCTTACCGCCCACCATGACATCTATGGTGCCCCGGAATATGACCCTAATACCGAACATTTAAGGGATATCAAAACCTATTATGAGGAACTGTTTTCAGCGAAAGGGAAGACTATTACTTACATCAAATTCCGAATCAGCTGATGAAATAACTTATAATGATGAAAAAAAATTGTTTAACGATTTTATTCTTCACGTTCCTGTTCCCGGTTTTTACCTATGCACAAAAAAGCAGTAAAGATATCCTTAAAAGTATAAACATCAAGGAAATTGAAGAGTATCTGAAGAAAGCACATCCCGACGATCCTAAAAGAAGTGTGCTGAAACCTAAGCTTATTGCCTTGAAAAATGCTGAGTGGACCAAAGGGGCCCGCAATGCCAGACCCATGGAAGCAAGGCCTGTCATCTCTGATATTCCCAAAAGTGCTATGAGAAATCCCAACTCTTCTGATGCTGAGGAATTCAAAAGATTAATAGCGGAAACATCTGCTGAACATAAAGAAAAGACGGTCAAACTTCTCAATGCAATGCTTAGTGAAGATATTACCAGAAAAGAAGCCATTCTTTTATTTAAAAATAATTCTGACTGCAATATTGTTCTAAGGATTGAAGGAAAGGATTACTATAACTTAGCTGTTCCTGCTCACGGAGAAAACTTCATTATCATCAATAAAGGCTCTTATACTCTGAACAGCAATGTTTGTGACCTGAAATACTTTTCCCAAAAGGAGATTAAAAAAAGTATATTTGTAACGATTGATAATCCCGGCCCGCTAAAGACAGAAACTGATAAGAGCAAAGCGTCAGAAACCCGGGAAACCGCTCCTGTAAAAACATCTGAAAAAAAGAAAAGCAAAAAATAAACTGCTATGAAAAAGCTATTAGTCCTTACCGGGCTCTCTCTTATCCTGGCCAGCTGTAGTGTCAACTATGGCAGTTATCCTGTAAGAAACCCCTATCCTTCTAATAATTCGGGTAATGCAGCCAATACACAGAGAGAATATAACGAACTGATAAAGACTTATAAACCTGAAACCGCAGAAGTCCTTAATGATCTTCTTAACAATGATGATCCTTCCAACCCTAGGACATCTATTTCTATAGAAAATAAGTCTCCTTGTAATATGGTACTTACTGTAAGCGGAAATAATTTCTTTAAAAAGATTCCTATAGCCGCCGGAAAAATAGGGTATACCATGCTTCCTAAAAATCAAAATTACAGACTGTCCGGAATCCTTTGTAATTCTACCTATCAGTCGACAAAATTTATAACAAGCTCTTATGCAATAAAGCTTTCCAACTAAATGCATCGGGTCTTTGTCTCTCTTTGTTATTTCTATTTACCAAGCCAAATCTGGACATTTTAACCCATTTATAATACAAAAAAACGCTGGACGAGAATCCAGCGTTTTTTCTATAATAAAGAAAATCTTTAATTATTCTGCATCGAAATCAGCATCTGTATCAGCAGATACTTTTTCTCCTTCTTCTTTAGATTTTTCTTTGTCAGCTTTTCTTTGAGACTGACCTTCTTTGATAGACTCAGAAACTACGCTAAGAATCATATCAATAGACTTAGAAGCATCATCGTTTCCTGGGATAACGAAATCTACTTTTCTAGGGTCAGAGTTTGTATCAACGATACCGAAAACTGGAATACCCAATTTCTTAGCTTCAGTTACCGCGATGTGTTCTCTTAAGATATCAACTACAAATACCGCAGAAGGAAGTCTAACCATGTCAGCGATAGAACCTAAGTTCTTCTCTAAGTTAGCTCTTTGTCTGTCAACTTGTAATCTTTCTTTTTTAGATAAAGTTTCGAACGTACCGTCTTTTTTCATTTTGTCGATAGCATTCATCTTCTTTACAGCCTTTCTGATAGTAACGAAGTTCGTTAACATACCACCTGGCCATCTTTCTGTAATATAAGGCATGTTAAGTTCTGAAGCATGTTTTGCAACCACTTCTTTCGCCTGCTTTTTAGTCGCTACGAATAAAACTTTTTTACCTGCAGAAGTTAATTTCTCTAAAGCGTTGCAAGCTTCATCTAATTTAACTGCTGTTTTATGTAAGTCTACAATGTGAATACCGTTTTTCTCCATAAAAATGTATGGAGCCATATTTGGATTCCACTTTCTCGTCATGTGACCGAAGTGTACACCAGCCTCTAAAAGGTCTTTTACATTTGCTTTTGCCATGTTTTCTGTTTTTGTTAGTTTACTTTCCGTCTTTTAAACAATCAACAACTTCTTTAGATGGGAGAAGCGTTTGGATGCTAAACGTAACGGGCAATTGGCGGTTTGCTTTTCGCTTTTGGCAATTTGCTTTTCGCCGAGATTAAGTTTAAATAAAATGTAGTACATTTCTGTAGCCAATAGCCAATAGCCATTCGCCAACAGCAAATCTTAACGTTTTGAGAATTGGAATCTCTTTCTTGCTTTTTTCTGACCTGGCTTCTTTCTTTCCACCATTCTTGCGTCTCTTGTAAGTAAACCAGCTGGCTTCAATGCTAATCTGAACTCAGCGTTGATTTCGCATAAAGCTCTTGAAATACCTAATCTGATAGCTTCTGCCTGACCTGTATTTCCACCACCGAATACGTTTACGGTAACGTCATACTGACCAACAGTCTCAGAAAGGATAAACGGTTGGTTTAATTTGTAAACCATCACGTCTGTAGAGAAATATTCTTTAGCATCTTTACCGTTTACTGTAATGTTTCCAGAACCTGGTCTTACATAAACTCTTGCTACAGAAGTTTTTCTTCTTCCGATTTTGTGAACTATAGACATAATTAATTATTTAAATTCGTTAACATTAATTGTTTTAGGCTGTTGAGCTTCATGTTTGTGCTCAGTTCCTTCATATAAATAAAGATTTTTAAGGATAGCAGCTCCTAATCTGTTTTTAGGCAACATCCCTTTTACAGATTTCTCTAATACCTTTAAAGAATCTTTCTTTTGAAGTTCAGCCGCAGTCATAGACTTCTGCCCACCAGGATATCCTGTATGCCAGATATAAGTCTTATCAGCCCACTTGTTTCCGGAAAGTGTAATTTTCCCAGCATTCAAAACGATTACGTTATCACCACAATCTACGTGAGGTGTAAAATTCGTTTTGTGCTTACCTCTCAAAATCTTTGCAACCGTAGAAGCTAATCTACCTAACGGCTGTCCTTCAGCGTCTACCACAACCCATTCTTTATTAGCAGTAGCTTTGTTCGCTGAAACAGTTTTGTAACTTAATGTATTCACACGTTTTAGTTAAAGATTAAACATAATTTACCCCTAAAAGGGTGTGCAAAGGTACAAATTATTTTTGTAACCGAAAAACATATTTTATTTAATCTATAGAATATCCATTTTCAATCCCGCATTTAATAGATTTTAACACAGTTCCATGCTTTGGCACAAATCTTGTAAAATGTTGCAGCGATGAAAAAAAAGAGTAGCCGATTCTAAAAACACAAATGGTAAAGCAAAGAGTTTGGTCCCTCAACTCTTTCTTTTTTTGACTTCAATGCAATGATTTTCATAAAAGCTTATTGATATCATTATTTTATGCCATGAAATAATTATATTTGCCTCAAACTGTTGTCATGAGCCACGGAAAGATCAGAGAAGATAAAACCTGCCTGAACTGCGGGCATTACGTTGAACAGAGATTCTGTCCCCATTGCGGACAGGAAAATATCGAAAGCAGGCAGCCTTTTCATTTTCTCTTTACTCATTTCATCGAAGACTTTACCCATTACGATGGGCAATTCTGGAAAACCATACAATATCTGTTTACCCGGCCGGGAAAACTGACCAAGGAATATCTTGCCGGTAAAAGACAAGTGTATGTAGCTCCCGTAAAATTATATATCTTTATCAGTTTCATCACATTCCTTCTTCCGGCGATACTACCAAAATCTAAAGAAACAGCTGACAAACCAGATAAAATTAAAATTAAAGTAACAGCAGCAAAAGATAAGAAAGCCCTCTCAAAAGACATTCTGGAAGACCTGCGGAAAGAAGGCGTTTTATCTAATGAAACCGCGGCGCACACAAAAAAAATGGTTGATACTTTACAGGATTCAACACAGGAAAGACACAGAGATATTATTGAAAGTACACTGAATACAGAAGAAGCCTCCATTCTGAATGCCTACAGCATGAAAGAGTATGACGCTCTTCAGGCCAAAGACAATACCGGACTCTACAAGGTTGCGCATCCGGTCGCTAAAAAAGTATTTGCCCTGAAAGAAGAAGGATTCAATAAAAAGCAGATATGGGAAAAGTATAAAGAGAACTTCATCCATACGATTCCGAAAGCTCTTTTTATATACCTTCCGGTCTTCGCATTCTTTTTATGGCTGTTCCATAACAAACAAAAATGGTGGTATTTTGATCACGGCATATTTACCCTTCACTATTTTTCATTCCTGTTGTTAGGAACCTTATTAGTTATTGTGGGAGAAAGAATTGTCAGTCTCTTGCCTGACAACAGTTTAATCACCTTACTCAGTATTTTAGGCTGCATGGCACTGATCACCTATATGTCTGTTTATTTCTTTGTGGCCCACTACAGGGTATATGAAACAAGAAAAGGGGTCAGCATTCTGAAAGGTTCATTATTATTCATCATCAATTATATCGGATTGATTCTGATGCTGCTTGTACTGATGTATCTCAGTTTTATCATGCTTCATTAATCAGCTTCGGAGAGATTTATTTCCTCTAAAGCTTGCTATTAAATAATAAGCTACAAATACGGTAGAAAACTTCAGAATAGAAGGGATAGCCAATTCAATAGTAAAAATTAAAGTTCCCACAAGAACCAAAATTCCCATGCCTACAAATGATAACCCCAGTTTCTGAGGCAGTGTAAAATCAGGGGTATCCAGATAATAGGCAATGCCCCAGGCAGAGCCAAAAGCAATGGCATAATACATATCCAGCCCGATATTTTGCGAACTTAAAAAGAAATAATTGATCAGGAAGCTTACTACCGTTCCTAAACCAAAGTACATCAAAGCTTTTTGCATATCTCTAAAAATATTCTGCAAAAGTAGAGAATTTAATTTGACAATTTAAAGATGTGCTCATTTGAAAAAATCCTTGCTCCTTATTCTAATCCGTCCATTCCCGAACTCTCCAAGCTAAAACCGGGGAGTTTTAATTAAATACGATTACACAAATAGATAACAATCAAACATTTAAAACCAAACACAGGGTTCTTTTTTTATTATTATATTTGGAAACTTAGAAACTTTCTAAAATTTTTATGGAAACCCAAAAATATACTCCAACCAACAAAGTAAGAATCGTAACGGCTGCCTCCTTATTTGACGGGCATGATGCTGCGATCAATATTATGCGTCGTGTTATTCAGGGAACTGGATGCGAAGTGATCCACCTGGGACACGATAAATCAGCTGAGGAAGTTGTCAATACAGCAATTCAGGAAGATGCCAATGCTATTGCACTGACTTCATATCAGGGAGGTCACAACGAATATTTTAAATATATCTATGACCTGTTAAGAGAAAAAAACTCACCACAGATCAAAATCTTTGGCGGCGGTGGCGGTGTAATCCTTCCGGAAGAGATCAAAGAGCTGATGTCTTACGGAATCGACAGAATTTATTCTCCGGACGATGGCCGGGAACTTGGTCTTCAGGGAATGATTGATGACTTGGTAAAGAGATCAGATTTTGCTACAGGAAAAGATGTGACGGCTGAAGATTTAGACTCCATCAAATTTGAGAATTCAACAAGTATTGCCAGAGTTATTTCTGCTGTTGAAAATTTCTCGGAAGAAAAGCCGGAATTGGTAAAAGCAATCGATGAGCAATCCAAAGACCTTACTATTCCAATCATTGGGATCACAGGTACCGGAGGAGCCGGAAAATCTTCTTTAACAGATGAATTGGTAAGACGTTTCTTACGTTCCAATACCGATAAAAAAATTGCCATTATCTCCATTGACCCTTCGAAAAAGAAAACCGGAGGAGCACTTTTAGGAGACAGAATCCGTATGAACGCGATCAATGATCCAAGAGTTTATATGCGTTCTATGGCCACCAGAGAAAATAACGTTTCCGTTTCTCCATTCATCCACTCTGCATTGAATGTATTGAAACTGGCACATCCTGATGTCATCATTTTAGAAACTTCAGGTATCGGACAGTCCGGTTCGGAAGTGTCTGACTTTGCTGATGTATCGATGTATGTAATGACCCCTGAATATGGAGCCTCTACACAGCTGGAAAAAATTGACATGTTAGATTATGCGGATTTAGTGGCATTAAACAAATCTGACAAACGGGGAGCTCTTGATGCTCTTCAGGCTGTAAGAAAGCAGTTCCAGAGAAACCATCTTTTATGGGAAAGTCAGCTGGAAGACATGCCTGTGTATGCCACCAAGGCATCTCAGTTCAATGACCACGGAACAACGGAACTTTATAACAGACTCATTTCAAAAGTCAATGAAAAATTTACAGAATTACACTTAAATACATTTGTTGAACAGGAAATTACCGATGAAGTAACAATCATTCCTCCAAAAAGAGTCCGTTATCTTTCTGAAATTGTTGAAAACAACAAACAATATGATGCCAACATTGAAAAACAGGCTGAATTAGCCAGAACAATGTATCATATTGAAGGGATAAAAAATATTATTTCCAATGAAACGTTAGAGTCGGAATACCAAAAGGCGGAAAAAGAACTTCAGCAGGAAAATATCGACTTCCTAAAGACCTGGGATGATACGAAAAAAGCTTTCCACGCAGAATTCTATTCTTATTTTGTAAGAGGAAAAGAGATTAAAGTGGAAACTTCAACAGAATCTTTATCTCACCTGAGAATTCCTAAGATTGCCTTACCAAAATACAATGACTGGGGCGATCTTATCAAATGGAAGGGACAGGAAAATCTTCCCGGAAGCTTCCCTTATACAGCCGGAATTTATCCGTTCAAGAGAACAGGGGAAGATCCTACAAGGATGTTTGCCGGAGAAGGAGGCCCGGAAAGAACCAACAGAAGATTCCACTATGTTTCTGCAGAAATGCCTGCAAAACGTTTATCTACAGCTTTTGACTCTGTAACATTATACGGACAGGATCCGGCTTTACCACCGGATATTTATGGGAAAATCGGAAATGCGGGAGTTTCTATTGCGACCTTGGATGATGCTAAAAAACTATACTCTGGATTCGACCTTGTGAATGCATTGACTTCGGTTTCAATGACGATCAACGGCCCTGCTCCAATGCTGTTGGCATTCTTCATGAACGCTGCCATCGACCAGAATGTTGAAAAATACATCCGTGAAAATGGTTTAGAAGCGAAAGTGGAGGCTAAGCTTAAAGAAAAATTTGACGATAAAGGTTTAGAAAGACCAAAATATAATGGAGAACTTCCTCCGTCCAATAATGGTTTAGGACTACAGCTTTTAGGGATTACGGGAGACGAGGTTATTCCGGCTGATGTGTATTCCGAAATTAAGGCCAAAACAATCGCTACCGTTCGCGGTACCGTTCAGGCTGATATTTTAAAAGAAGACCAGGCGCAGAACACCTGTATTTTCTCCACTGAATTTGCCCTGAGATTAATGGGTGACGTTCAGGAATATTTCATCAAAGAAAAAGTAAGAAACTTCTACTCTGTTTCCATTTCAGGATACCACATTGCTGAAGCAGGAGCCAATCCAATCTCACAGCTGGCATTTACACTGGCTAACGGGTTCACATATGTGGAATACTACCTAAGCCGAGGTATGGATATCAATGATTTCGCTCCTAACCTATCTTTCTTCTTCTCTAACGGTATCGACCCTGAATATGCAGTGATCGGACGTGTAGCCAGAAGAATCTGGGCTAAAGCCATGAAACTGAAATACGGAGCAGACGAAAGAAGCCAGATGTTGAAATACCACATCCAGACTTCAGGACGTTCTCTACATGCTCAGGAAATTGATTTCAACGATATCAGAACAACGCTTCAGGCATTGTACGCCATTTATGACAACTGTAATTCATTGCATACCAATGCTTATGACGAAGCCATCACCACTCCTACCGAGCAGTCTGTAAGACGAGCAATGGCTATTCAGCTGATTATTAATAAAGAATTAGGATTAGCGAAAAACGAAAATCCACTTCAGGGATCATTCATCATTGAAGAATTAACGGATTTAGTGGAGGAAGCTGTGTATGCAGAATTTGACAGGATTACTGAAAGAGGAGGGGTATTGGGAGCCATGGAAACCATGTACCAGCGTTCTAAAATCCAGGAAGAGTCCATGCATTATGAATGGCTGAAACATACCGGAGAATATCCGATCATCGGGGTGAATACCTTCCTGGGGAAAGACGGTTCACCAACAGTACTTCCGGGAGAGGTTATCCGTTCTACCGAAGAGGAAAAACAGGCCCAGATTGAAGCGCTCCACAACTTCCAGAAGGCTAATGACGGAAAGTCTGAAGAAGCTCTGAAAAAACTCCAACACGCTGCCATCAATCAGCAGAACTTATTTGAAGTAATGATCGATGCGGTAAAATACTGTTCTTTAGGACAGATCACCAATGCTTTATTTGAAGTGGGCGGTAAATACAGAAGAAATATGTAATCCGTACCGGACCAAGCATTATAAATTAAAACCTCAAGGAATTTCTTTGAGGTTTTTTTGTATTTTTAATTCTAAAACTAATTCATGAAAACGATAACCCTAAAAAAAAGTTTGAAGAGAATCCCGCTTTTATTCACCACTTGCCTGGCCCTGATTTTATCTGCTCAAAAAAGAGTTGAAGAATTTACCATCAGCCTGCCCGCCAAAAAACTGGAAAAAAGCTATTATACAACGCTCCAGCTTATTGATAAAAGAACTGACACTGCTTCATTAGGAATTGTACAGCAGGGACTTTTAAATGCTAAAGCCAAAGTGATTCCCACCACCAGTCTTTCCAGTCAGTTTCAAGGTGTTCTGAATAGCATCAATGGAGGAAATGCAGAAGGAGGCACTCTGGTTCTCTACTTAAAGCAATTGTATTTTGCAGAGATTACGGCCAGACTCAGTGAGCATGGATATTGTTACTTCCAAAGCTATTTATTTTCAAAAAATGAGGACGGAACCTTTTCTCTGATTGACCAAACAGATACGGTAATTGATCACAAGGCCAATGATGTCACCCGGGAAACACTTCAGAAAGGAAGTGATATGCTGATTGATTTTATCCGCAAAAATGCTGCTAAAAAACCGGAAGCCACCCATCGCTACACTTATGAGCAGGTTAAAAATTTTGATAATACGGCAAAAGAATCAATCCCGTTTTACAGCATATCTCCATTGAAAGATGGGGTATACAAGGGATACCATTCATTACAAAACCAACAGCCGGACAAAGAAATTTCCAGTGTCAAATTTTATGGTAATGCTCCCAAAATTGTAAGAATTTATGAGACCGTAGACGGAAAAGAAAAAGAGATCAGGAAAGATGACATCTATGCTGTGGTCTATAAAGGAGAGCCTTATATCTACCTTTCCATAGAAAAGCTGTTTACAAAAGCTGAAAAAAGAGATCAGGATTATTATTTTATTGGAAAAATGAGGTCGAATTCAAATGCAGGAAGCATGATGATAACAGGAGCTGCATTTTTTGGAGCTATCGGAGTTTTACTCATGACCAATCCTGCTTATCCTTTCGAAATGAAAATTGATTATTTCAATGGAGGATTTATTCCGGTCAAAGAAATTCAGAACAAAAATTATTAACAAAATCTCCTTATTTTTGGGAGATTTTTATTATATCATGAAACCAAAAGCCCTATTCAACTGGAGCAGCGGAAAAGATTCTGCCCTTGCCCTTTACAAAATGTTACAGGAAGACCGGTATGAGGTAAGTACTCTGCTGACAAGTATCAATAAAGAGTTTCAAAGGATTTCCATGCATGGCGTTCATGTCTCTCTTTTGGAGCAGCAGGCTTCAGCCCTCGGTATTCCTCTGGTAAAAATGGAGCTTCCGAAAGAGCCTTCCATGGAAGAATATCAGGAAATCATGAATACAACGATGTCTGAGATACAGGCTCAGGGGATTACCCACTCTATTTTCGGAGATATTTTTCTTGAAGACCTTCGGACATACAGGGAAGAACAATTAAATGCTATCGGTATGAAAGCGGTTTTCCCTCTTTGGAAGAAGGATACCTCAGCCCTCATCCATGAATTCTTAGATCTTGGTTTTAAAACGATCGTCACCTGTGTGAACGGGACCTATCTGGACAAAAGTTTTGCAGGCCGGATTATCGATCACGATTTCATTAATGATCTCCCCGAAAATGTAGATCCATGCGGGGAAAACGGGGAATTTCATACTTTTACTTTTGATGGCCCTGTCTTTAAAAACCCTATCCGGTTTGAAATTGGAGAAACGGTAAAGAAAACGTATCCTAAGCCCAAAACGGAACCTGAAGAAGAGGATAGCGAATATATTTTCTGGTTCAGCGACCTGGTTTTAAAATAAGTTCAGCATTATTTCCGGGGGATTTCAAGATTCAAATCTCGGAAAATAATATCAAAAGTGAAATCTCCTTTTATTTTGCTTTAGCCACGGATACAAGAATCTCTTTATGAGTGCATTTGTGCTGATTTCATATGTATTCAACATGCTTTGTCATTCTTAGCATGCATTTTGCATCCCTTTGAAACTCCTGAAGATTTCACTATCTTTAGGAAACTATTGATAACATTTAACACAAACACCCGTGATCAAAAATTTAGCATTCCTGTTATTTTTCTGTTTTTTACTGTCTTGTAAAACCGAAACTCCCAAGGCTTCCCCTGTTGATAAAAAAGCAGTCATTGACTCTACTATCACCGCTTTTCAGAAAACACTTTTAGAACAGCAGATTGATTCTGTCTTTACAAAATACCGTTTTAACGGAAGTATTGCTGTTTTTAAAGATTCCCTGCAGCTGTACAGAAAAGAAAGCGGGTATTCCAACTTTAAGAAAAAAATAAAGATCGACAGCAATACCGTCTTTGCTATAGGTTCGGTAAGCAAACAGTTCACCGCAGCAATGGTTCTGCTTCAAATGGAACAGGGAAAGCTCAATGTTACAGATAAAGCATCAAAATACCTGAAGGAATTCAATAATAAGGACTATGAAAACATTACCATTCACCAGCTGCTGAACCACACTTCAGGATTGAATCTACTGGGTGGAAAGCTGATGTTTAAAAGCGGTTCTGACTTTTTCTATTCGAATGACGGTTTTAATGCCTTAGGAAAGATTGTTGAAACGGTATCCGGAAAATCTTATGATGAGAATGCAAAGGAACTCTTCAAAAAAGCAGGGATGGACAGTTCTTCCACCGGAGATAGTTTTACTGGAAATAATTTTGCAAGCGCCTATCTTGGAAACGGGAATACCGCTGAAGAAGTTCCGAATATGCCGAAAAGATTAGGTGGAAAGGAAATAGGAATTCCTGCAGGAGGAATACTTTCCACCATTCAGGATCTTCACCGCTGGAATGATGCTCTTTATAACGGAAAAATCTTAAAACCGGAAACCCTTAAACAGTTTATGGCCCAGAGTGCCGAAAGACGCCATGCCATCTTTGGCAAAATGGGATATGCCTATGGAATCATGCTGAATACAGGAAAACCTGCAGCTTATTTTCACAGCGGGTACATAAAAGGTTCTCCTTCCCTGAACATTTATTATCCGGAAACAAAGACCTCTGTGATTATTCTGTCTAATATTGCCGATGAGGAAAAAGGAAAAGCCCAGACCTTCAGACCGCATATTGAAGTAAAAAAGATCACGGACCATCTTGAAAATACATTGATACAGCTTAAGCAGAAAAATTAAGTATCTTTAGATCTTACGAATGTCATTGGAATGAAAAAACTGTATTTCATAGCCATCTATCCACCTGAAGAAATGATAGAGGAGATTAAGGTCTTTAAAAGAGACTTTGCGGAAGAGTACGGCAATTCCAAGGCATTGAAAAATGATGCTCACCTTACCCTCTTCCCTCCATTTTTCAGAGAGATTGAACTTGAAAATGATATTTTCACGGCATTCCGGAAAATTGACACTCAAATGCCACCTTTTGAAATAGTAATGAACGGCTTTGGAAGTTTCCCCAATCCTAAGAATCCTGTGATCTTTGCTCAGCCCGAAAATAATGCGTGCTTAACTGAGCTTTACCAAAGAGTCACACAACAGTTCAATTTTGCCAGGTATTCTTTCAATCCGCATATGACAGTAGGTTACAGAGACCTTACCTGGGAAAATTACCTTAAAGCGTGGGAAAAATATGAACACAAAGAATATAAAACTAAATTTTTAGTTGACAAAATATCACTTCTCCGCCATGATGGGAAATGGATTCCTATTGCAGAAAAGAACCTGGAAAACAAGTAAAAAAAACCGGCTGTTGAGGCCGGTTTTTATATTGTATATCTCGTCCTGAAAAGACTATAATCTCTAAAAATAGTTCTGTTTATTCTTTGATGATCTTCTGGGAAATGATCTGCCGCTCATCTTCTGTCACAGTAAGAAGGTAGGAACCGGAAGGAACATTTTTGATGTCAACAAATACCGTTGACGGATCTTTTAATTCAAATCTTGCAGGAATCAGCTTTCCTGAAACATCATGTATCTGAACCCCGACATTCTTCGAAAAATCCTGTTTTCCCCTGATATAGAATTCTCCGTTCATCGGATTGGGGTAGATGCTGAATTTTCTTTCTTCCGCTTTTACACTGGCTATTTTAAGAGCTGTTTTACTTAAGGTCCAGCTGATATTGGTAAAATGAAGAGTACTGTGGTTATCCACTTTCAGAAGCGTACTGTTATCGGTTACAGAGAAGAGCAATGTATTATTTCCACTATTAAGCTGGGGAGGTGCTATGGTTACTGTATTGCCGGTTACACTGAGCGTTGTACCGTTCAGCTTCCAGGTATTCACCAGAGTATTGGGAATCGGAAGAATCTCGTTAACGGTAAAAGTAATATTGGTGCTGGCGTTAACAGTCGTATTATTGGCAGGAGTATAAGAATCTACGGGAGAAACCAGCGAGTGGATCCTTTCTATGATGGCTTCTTTACAAACGGAGCAGAACTGCTGGTTAAGATACCTCATCTCACAACTCTGGTGGGGTCTGAACCAGGTCGGGCTTTCGGTGTAAGGATAAACGCCCACACTATTCACTCCTACCCAATTTTTCCACTTTACTGTGGCCGGATTGGATGTTTTTGTTTTGTTGGGAGATTCAAGGGAACCGGCAAACCAATATTCATCGGCCAGCTTTCCAAAGGAATGTCCCAATTCATGAACTACAATTTCGCTGGCAGCTCCATTAAGGGATGCAAAAGCATATGTTCCTCCACAGCCTCCATATTCTGTAGAATTCCCCAGAACATAGGTGATGTCATAATCCGGAATATTCGCAGCCAGTACCTGTCCTACTTTATTGGTGGTATTGCTGTAGATACATCTGTGGACACCTACATCAAAGGTTGATCCCAGATAATTATTAGGATTAGAAACAGGGATTGCAGGCTCTGTAACGTCTGTCGCGGTTCCCGGATGCTTTACTCCTGATTCCGTTGAAATTACTTTAACGGCGTAGGCATTGAAATAGTTTTTATACTCTTTGTAGGGACTCTTCGTAAAAAGATAATCCACCGTTGACTGTGCGGATGACACAAATGACGTTTGCTGCGCTGAGGTAAATCCATCTCCTAAAATGGCAATGACCACACGCTTATCATTACTTCCGCTCTGCAACAGGGGAACTTTGTCAAATACCTGTCCAAAACAACTGCTTCCAATAAGAAGGGATAATAAAATTTTTTTCATGATTATAGTTTTTGAGTGAATAATAACTGTAGTCCGGAATCTGTGGCTTTTTCAATTTTTACCAGCTGAATGTTTTCAGCATACGGAAATCTGACACTGAATTCTGCATTTTGAAGAGGAGCTCTATGCCTGGACAGTCCTTCTTTCTCGTAAACTTCCAGCTCAGGATTCAAAGGATCTTTTACCCGCTGCTGTGCTGCTTCTTTTCCATCCGCACCCATCAACGTAATAATAAAATCTCCGGTCTGCACCTCATTTCTATCAAAGGAAGGGGTGATTTTCAGTCTTCCTTCTGAAATTTTAGTTTCCTGAAGGGTGATTCTTTCATTTCCGGATCTGTCTTTATCTGCCTTGAAGAACAAATACATAATACGGTCGCTTTTTTCTACCGTATTTTCCACTGTTACGCTCCTGACGGAAGCCAATCCGCTCTCTTTCTGGAAACTACAAAACAGAAAGGCAGGAACAATTAATAAGTTTACTAAATTTTTCATAATCATTTTTTTTAAAATTAATAAAGATTTACATACAAATCACTATTCTTTGAATTTTTTTTTAGTATTATAAAAAGTAAAGAAAGTCCTATCTTTGACCCAATGATTTCAGAGAAAATAATTTTAGGTATTGATCCCGGAACTGCAGTGATGGGATTTGGTCTTATTTCCGTTAAAAAAGGGAACATGGAGATGATTTCCATTCATGAACTGATCTTAAAAAAATATCCTAACCACGAAACCAAGCTTAAATATATCTTTGATAAGACGTTAGCCCTTATTGATGAATTTCATCCTGATGAAGTAGCCCTCGAAGCTCCTTTCTATGGAAAAAACGTGCAGAGTATGCTGAAGTTGGGACGGGCACAAGGGGTAGCGATGGCAGCCAGCCTTTACCGGAATATTCCTATCACTGAATATTCTCCCAAAAAGATTAAAATGGCCATCACCGGAAACGGAAACGCCAGTAAAGAACAGGTTGCAGGAATGCTGCAAAATCTTCTTAAACTAAAAGAGTTCCCCACAAAATATTTAGATGCCTCCGACGGTCTTGCTGTCGCCGTATGCCACCATTTTAATTCGGGAACGTTAACAGATACAAAATCCTATTCCGGCTGGGAAAGCTTTCTGAAACAGAATCCGGGTCGATTGAAATAAAAAAAGCCCTTTTTCAAGGACTTTTACAATTTAGTTATTTAAAAATTTCTTAGATCTGTTTTTATCCGAGTACCTGATAATGAACGCTCCTTCAGGAAGTTCTCTGCTGATCTGGATTTCATGGGCAGCATTTCCTTTCTGGATCAGTTGGCCACTTATAGTATAAATCTGGTAATTTCCAAATGCCTCATTCCTGTTTCCGACCAGTCTGAGTTTATTTTGAGATTTCAGATATACGATTTTGGCTTCAGAAGCCCCTTTCACCTCTGATGTACTCAGTTCAGCACTGATAATTCTCACTGCATAATCTTCCATCTGTCCATATTGCAGCTGGGAACAAGCCGTCACATCCGGAAGAGTGGCACCTCCATAGGTTGCCGCATCTACAGCAATTCTCATTCTCAGATAAGTTCCTGTTACAGCTCCTGCAGGAGGGATAATATTGCCGGTAATAGTGTTACCCGTTCCTGTCGCCATGGAGTTGGATGTATTGTTCACGACCAACTCAGCATCTTCAAATGTTCCGTTGTTATTATAATCTATCCAAACTTTTGTTTTAAATTTTTCTGCCTGGCCAAACCCGTTTTCATAATAAACTTTCAGCGGTGTACCTGAGCCGGATGGTATATCTGTATAATAAGCAGGTCTGATACAGTTTGCCGCAGCATAATCATCATAAAACTTAGGAGAAGCCTCATCAGAATCATAGCCATTGGTCATACTGCTGATGGAGGCAAACTGAACCCTTGTAGGTCCTACCGCAAAGTTATTGTTGGCCGGATTTACAATTCCTGCCGGATTACACTGGGTGGCCACTACAGAAACAGGTGATGGAATCACAACAGAAGGGTCCTGAGCTGCAGTTGAGTTCATTAAACCTTTCCTATACTCCATCATGAGCATGATTGCTCTGTCTCTCTGCCCCTCAGTAAATTTACGGTTGGAATTGGTGTAGTTCATTACATTATACTGAGTTCCATCATAATTCTGCCCGGTACATGGATCTGTGCTGGTATTTCCCGGTACAGCAATTCCATACATGCTTCTTGAGGGGGAAGTATCACAAACCCGGTCCCCGTCTGTTGCACAGTTATTATTTACAGGACAGGCAGTCTGGTTGGTATAAGAAATTCCCTGGAAAGTATGGTATAAACCAAAGGCGTGCCCCAGCTCATGAGTAAGGGTTGTATCATTCAGGTTCTTAAGCGTGGCTACCTTCATAAAACTTTCATAAAAATAATCGTAGGAATCCGGGAACCTTGCATACCCCATCAATCCGCCGGCGTTTTGCTGCTGCCCATCAAACCCTATCACAATATAGATATTGAAATAAGACGTCTCCGGCCAGTGAGGTGCCAATGTTTTAATAGCGCCGTCACTGGCACCGTTTCCTCCTCCACTGGAATCAACACCTCTTGTATCATACAAAGGAATTGAGCTTCCGTTATATCTTACAATACCGCTGGTAGGCAGGCAGCCTGGAGATCTTTTGGCCAGTACCAGTTTAAATGGAATCACATTTCCTCCTGCTGCTCCAGCTCCTTCCGGATAAAAACCATTTCCATAGGTGGTTGCATACATCTTATTCGCTCTATCGATCCAGTCTTTGATATTCTGATCGGTCAGGCTTAAATTGGCATTGGCCACTGCACTTGACTCTATAACATGTACGACTACCGGAATTTCAAACACCTGTCCGGTATACAAACCGTTCCATGAAGTACTTCCTCCCACTTTATTGAGAAAGGACTGCTTGTCCATACTCCTTAATTTAGTTTCTACTTCTTCTCTCCTTTTTTTAATTCCGGAAATTTCATGTCCATTTTTGTCATTTCAGTATCAAAACCACAATAATGATCATGACTTTGAGAAAACACATTAATAAACAACAAAAACAGAGAAATAATATTAATTTTCTTCATTCAAATTACTTTTTATTGATTAATTCACCGCTAAAATAGCATTTTGAAAGTAAAACATCAAAAATAAAACCCACAAAAATGAATTATTTTTTAACATATCCTTATTAAAACCTGCTTCAATTCTGCTGATCATCCATTATTGCCAAAAAGATAAGAGTATCATTTTTAAAATGGCAGACAAAAGACTTTGAAGCGGTACTCCTATTTTACTTTTCTTTCCATAAAAAATGCCCCTAAAAAAGTGCTGTCATCACTAGATATGAGCGTGAGAAAGTAAAAACCATCTATGTAGGAGGCTACAAAACTGGCATTGAAAGTGTCTTTGGATTATCTTGTAGGGTCTAAAGATATTCTTTGGAAAAAGTATTGTTTTTAATATTGATATACAAAAACTAAAAGAGAATGATAGATGGCATATCTTCGCTCTTCCGGATGTGCTCCTTAGACAAACTAAGTTGCAAAGCATTTATAAAATAATCTCCAATATATTAACCTCTGTTGTTTCGGCAAGCTTATTATTATATTGAATATTTAAAATTATATATTAGTAGTAATGGCTTTTTAGGGCTTGCTACCAAATGATAATAAGGATCTAAAAAATTATTTGGAATAGTTTTATCAAAAGAATATAACCCTTTTTTCGCCATCAATACATAATCTTCCAGATATCTTTCATCAACTCCTGAACCAAATATTTTGATTAATAATCCATCAAGTTCGGGATTAATCATTACATCAGATATTTCTGGTAAATTTCTAAAATAATTAACTAGCAATTCATGATTCTCTTTAGATTTAATTACTGAATCAGGTAATTTACCTCCTCCAGAAGCCATAAACGACACATAAATTCCGTCTGTAAAAAACCAGTCTATATCTAAAATTAGTTGTTCTATTTCAGTATACATATATTATTATTTTTCAAAAGTTGCTTTACCATTATCATACATAGGAATAACTTTTCCTACTTCGGTAAAATTGATTTATGATTGGGAAAGCCTATGTTTTTTTATCAGTTATACACTATCAGATTTAAAAAATTCTAATCTTACTGATTTTACATTTATAACCCCTTGCTCTAGATTTTCAGGGTATTCGTCTAACTCTGTTCCTAATGTTAAGTGTATATGATCTTCACTTTGCTTAACAAATTTTAAATATTCTATTAATTCCTCTATTCCTTGTTTATCAACAATAACCTCTAATTGTTCAGGAACACCACTATAATTTATAAATGATATCATATTAATCTTCTTTTGTTGGTAATTTTTTCTTAGGTGGCATGTTTTTAGGCTTAGGATTTGGATAGTTAACATCAATATGTGCAGGCTCTACTTTTTTTCCCGTTTTTCCTGATTTTCCAGTATCTACATTATATGAATAACCAGATTTCTTATTTTTATAAGAAGTTGAACCACTTTTAGGGTCTGTATAAACTTTATCTAATTTTCCTTTGTTAACTTGTTTTTCCATTGCATTATTTACCTGCGAAGTAGTTTTTGTTTTGAACTGATTTCCTAAGCCAGGATCTTTAGCATTTCTTATACCTTTAATTCCTCTTCCCAGCCCATCTGTAGCTGCAACAATAACAACTTCTGCTGCTTTTTCTCCTGTTATTTTCCCTGCTGTTTTAGAATCTCCTTGTATCAGTGCTCCTGCTGTTTTAGCTGTTCCATAAATACCAAATGTCATAGAATTAGCCACACTATCACCATAATCACTCCAAGTGTAATTGTTAACTGCATTTTTTGTCCCATCAATAGGATGAGCTATGAAATTTCCAATTCCTTTGAATGTTCCGACAAAGCCTCCTTTTACCCCAGTAAAAAATTCATTACAACAATCATCATCTCCACCATCATCCGGTGCTCTTCCATCAGGATCCGTTAGACTGATCGGATTATTATAAACATAGGCATAAGGATCTTCTGTATCTTCAACTAACGGGTCTAATTGCATCCAACGACCAACATCAGGCATATATTGCCTCCAGCCATAATCATACATTCCTGTCTCCTGGAGTTCCTTGCCATTGTACTTATACTGATAAGCAGGGTTCCCCGCCAACACATTCACCCCTCATGTTTTAATCCAAAAGAATAATAATTGTTTTCTTCAATGATCTCAACTCCTGATCCGTTATTCATGTAACTTAATCGTACATTTCCTAAATGGTCAGTATCGTTGTAAATATACTTATTTTCAAATAACGAAGTGGACAAACTGGTGGACGTTCACGGTGCTGTCATCGCTAGATATGAGCGTGAGAAGCTCTGGAAGCGCCTTTCGATTATCTCGTAGGTTCTACGCATATTCTACTGGATAAAAATATTGTAGCTAAAATTTTAGACATACAAAAACTAAAAGAGAACGACAGACAACACGTCTTCGCTCTACTGGATGCGTTCCTTAAGCAAACTAAATTGCAAAGCATTTTATAAAACAACAAAGCCACCTGATCGGTGGCTTTCTTATTTTATTTATCTTTTTCTTTATATCGTGTAAGAATTAAAACACCCTTGTAATTACCATCTTTTCCATCTTGTAAAATGATAGTGTCTTTATTGTAGTAAAGTATCTTTCTATTAAACTTATAATAATATCCACTTTTTGGATTTCTTACAGAGCTTATACTAACTACTGAATCATTGATAACGAACCATTTTCCAGGATTGTACATATCACTTCTTGGTATTGTGTCCAGATTTTTAGTAGTAAAATTATTTATATATTGAATTTGTTTTCCGTCTTTGAAAAACTCAAAGACTCTAAAAGGATAAAACGCTTGAGAACAATGTGTACTATCAATATTGTAACTGTACCATTTTTTGCTGACTTCTCCTGCAAAAACTGACTTTATTTTATCTTGCTTATTTTCTTTACAGGAAAATATAAAGAAAACTAAAAAGAGATAATTATTCTTGGGGATATTTAATATCTTCATATGTTTTTGTTGGATAAGTATTATTTCCTGCACTGACAGTTATTGTTGTACTGGTTGGCAAACCATTTCCGCCATTATATGGTGTAATAGTCACACCTCCTGTATTTCCATTATTATATTCGTTAATCATATCCATAGGATTATTACCATAACTGGATTCTTTTTGTGCTGCATTGAGAACTCGCTGTCCAAAACTTGCTGCTTGCCCAACTCGATAACTTTCTGTCGCTTTACCAAAATCAGGATTCTTAGCTTCATTTAAATAAACAGTTGCTTGATCTACAAACTTATATTTATCTGCGGGAATATTTTCATTTTTATGACCTCATGTATTCACTGGACGGACTTATACAGCATGCTAAAAATAGATTAGCTTATAAATAAAGAAACCTCGCAATTATGCGAGGCTTCTTCTATCTATACTGACTCCAGTCTATTTGGCTCATCAGATAAAATGAGTAAACCAAATTGCTGATTATTAATAATACTATTCCAAAAACTATCCAGCTCCCAAGTCTATTCTTATTCTTAGGTAACCTGTCAAATTCAGCATTGTATCCCTTCCAAGTATCTTTATAATCCAATGTAAAATAATTAAACCCAATAATAATTAATAGAGGTATATATATAATAGGCATTGAAATAGAAAGTTCTACAGCCGTTTTTGTATAAGTAGCATAATACGCTCCCAATGACATTAAGACCCATATCTCTAAAACAATCATAACAAAACCCGCTTTAAAAGATGTGAGAAAGCTTCCTCCTGATAACTCTGAAGTATATTCTATAGAACGATAAATCTTATAGAAAAAATAATAATAGCTTTTTTTTATAAACTCCATAATATTTACTGTTTCATAGCTCCTGGAAATGCTTGCCAGTTGGGATCTATTGCTTTATTTTCCTGATATAATCTTTCCTGATCTGTCGCTGCTCCTGCCCATCCTCCCGGATAAAAAGCATCTATACCAAAGTAAACCGTAGAAATAATCGCTCCCGGAGGTCCTCCCCAAACACCAATTGCTCCCATTGTTGTATTTAATCCTGCTTTTGCCGGATGAACGGCATTCGGAGAATTTGGATTCTGTGTGTAATTCCAAACACCAACTCCGTCCATTACAACACCTGCTCCAAAAGACGCTTTACTTAGTATTCCTCCCCATCTTCCCACTTTAGAAATAGGGATTGTAGCTTTTGTGGCTGGCATTTTCCCAAACAAGCTAAGATTTCTGCCACTTAACTGATAATTTCCGGCTAATCCTCTTCTCAGACCTGTAGCATACATTTGCTCAGAATTTATAATCCCTTTAAAACCAGCTATCGTAGCTCCTGTGCCAAAAGCCCAGTTCGCTTGTCCGCCGGGACCATACCAGTTTGTTGTTTCCGTTGTTTGTGGTTTTGCTTTTCCTGTAATTAGTACAGATTCCTGTACGCCATCATTCGCAAAGTTTTCTCCAGAACTTTCTGTTCCCATGGTATAGCTAACATGATTCGTTTTATCATTGATTGAATAAGAACCATCATCATTTCTGTTTATAGAACCAGTAATTCCATGTTCTCGTCTATAAGCTCTTGCTTCTTTTCTGGTTTCAAATAAGCCTGTAGGGTCAGCAAAGTTCACTGGATTATCAAATCCGAAACGATATGGTGTAAGCGTAGGTAATATTTCAGAAAGTCTGTCCATCCCTGTAAATCTACCTATGTCGGGCATATAATGACGGAAGTCCATTGCGTACATTCCTGTCTCCTGTAATTCCTTTCCATTGTACTTATAGTGATATGAACTTGCAACTATTTTATTTCAAAAGGAACATTGTTTTTAAACTCCTTAAAAATGTCTATACGTTTCTTTGGTGGATTCGATAATAGTTCTCCTTTATAGTCAATATAGTATTTTACTATATTGACTAATTTCAAATCCTCTTTACTATTAACGCTTTTTAAATCTCCCTTATATTTATGCGTCTTTTCTATAACCTCAATTTTTGTAGGATAAAATTTATAGATTAACTCTGCTTGACCTGTTTCTCCATAAATATTTATTTTACTTTCATAAATTTTTTTACGTTTATAGATAACTACTGCTTCTGAGCCTTCAGAAGAAATACCATCAATATTATAAGTGATTATGGTATCTTTTTTTATTAAGCTTTCTTGTAGTAGAGGAACAGTATCAGAACTTGAGTTATTTTGATCTTTTGCATTGCAACTTATCACTGTCAGTAATAAAAATATTATATTTTTCATAGTCTTAATATTGGTAATCCACTCTTTTTTGGTAATGCTTGCAGCTGTTTTAATGTTTTTCCGTGTAAATTTTGGAAGTGAGGTCTATCTAAAAATTTCCATCTACCTCCCCATTCAAGACCTCTACTTTCTCCCATTCGACCGATTAAATCCCAATTCTTTGTTTCCCAATTCAGTTTTCCATTTTCCATAGGAACTACATCAGCTGCTAATCCAAAATTGTGATTACTTTGACCTCCTTTTGCTTTTGTTACAATACTTCCAGGTGCAGTTCTGCCTTTTGCATATAATTTATCCTGTTCTTCAACTGATCTAAAACCATCCGTTATTCTTAAATCTACATCAAATCTATATTTTGCCATTAACAAGAATGATTTCATCTGATTTTGAATAGAAGGATGAAGAGAAGCTATTTTTTTGTCAGTAGATTCACTACCTGTACTAATATCTTCATATGCTTGCCAAGTTTGATTTGCTTTATATCCTTCAGAAGTTAGAGTTGTCATACCTCCTTCTCCAAAAACATATGCTGTTTCTACAGTATTCGCTCTAGCTACTTTATTTCCGTTTTTATCTGTATCATAATCAACCCAACGATATCCTGCTATATTTTCTTTATCATTAAGTTTAACAACTTCACCTTTTTTATTTATAGGCTCCCAAGATTCACCATTAGGATCTATTAAATTAATAGGGTTATTTACGACGTAAGCATATGGTGAGTCATTAAAATATTTTTCCGCAAGCGGATCAATCGCACCCCATCTTCCCAAGTCAGGCATATAGAATCTAGCTCCGTAGTCGTACATTCCTGTCTCCTGTAATTCCTTTCCATTGTACTTATACTGATAAACTAGAGTTAACTATTTTATTTTGGGTATGTATGAAACTTATATTCGAATTCTTTTTATTTGTTCCTTTATATTTTGTCTGGCTGACTGGAATTTCCTTTGCATCAACTCCATACCAAATTTCCATAAAAGTCACTAAATCAAAAGTATTTACCCGAACGGGAATAAATTTATCGTTTAGTTTATCTAAACTAATTACATTAACAACTCTATCCCAATTAAATTCATCTCCTTTTTCATATTTAAAAAATTCGGATTTCATCAAATCTTTTTTGCTGATCTGAACATGATTAGATAATTGTTTCATTTGCTCCTTATCAAAATATTTAGACCCCATCACAAAAACTAATATAATGTTTTTTGAATAATTAAAATACAATCTTTCATTTTGAAAGTCCGATTTAAATTGCCCTTTATCACTCAATTCTGCATACTGAGTAGGAATATAAGTAGAATAATAAATACCTAGATTTTCAATCTCAAGAAGGTCTTCAAATTCAAAGGTTATAAAAATTACACTATTTTTAATTTTATTGGGAATAGTATTAGTTTTATTAAAATACTCTAAACTTCTTTGAATTTCTTTTTTTACTTTTTCATCTTTCACAAAAGATAATTTATCTTCTTGAGCTGATATGATACCTGATATTAAAAGGAGTATTAATAAAATATATGATTTCATCGTGCAACTGGAATTAAGTTAGGTAATTTTATTTGTCCTGCATTGGATTTTGTTGTAGCTCTATTTATTCCGGTTTTTGGATCTTTTTCTAACCAATATGGAACAAAATAATTTTCTCTCATATTACTTCCTGCTCCTGTATAGTATATAAAGTTATAAATCCCATCTTTAGATATGTAATTATCATGTTCTTGAGCTTTTCTTGTGAAAGGGTGAGTATGCCCCGCATAGAAAAGATTATCATATGTAAGACCTTCTGCTCCAAAATTCCAAGGCGCGGTTACCCGATTTAGTTTGTGTGAAGTTCCGACTAAAAATGTGTCATCTTTTTCTGTTCTAAATCCTCCTATTGTCCACTCTACACGACTGTTGTCCGCTGCAAATTGAAAAACTCTTCTTACATCTACAGAATTTGTTGTTGTACCGTGACTCAAACCATTACCATCTTTACCCGAAAGCTGGCTGATAAGGGTTCCGTCAGAAGGACTACTTTTATCTACTTTCACATAATCTTGGTTTTCTTTTCCTACTCCTTCTGTTGCTTTTTGTGCATTGCCGTTTTCATCTTTTACGGCATTTCCATTGGAATCACTTTTAGCTTTGTAAAGTCTATCAAAATTATCATCTGTCTTTTGAATTAAGCTAACATTTCCATTATCATCAACACCATAATCGTCATAATTCATTCCATTAGAATCTACGTAGAAAATAGGGTTATTCCCAGATATATGATAAGTAGACATTGGTTGATATTTCTCCGCCAATGGATCTACAACTCCCCATCTCCCAATATCCGGCATATAAAACCTCGCTCCATAGTCATACATTCCACTCTCCTGAAGCTCCTTTCCATTGTACTTATACTGATACGCATTCTGAGTGGTAGCTGTATAATTATGCAGTAACCCAAAAGGATAATAAGTATTCACTTCCACAATCTCTCCGGGTTTCCAATAATCAATACAGATGGGCAGCTCAAATGGAGGGGTGTAGTTCCAAATATTTTATTCACCGTCCATGAGCTTTAGCGTGATCCACAAGAATGGGTGCATAAATCGTTTTATTTTCTGAGTAATTTTATTGCAAAATTATATATTTTCAATCCTATATATATATAACAAAATTGTATTATAAAGAACAGTATAATGTACAAAGGAAATGTAAGAATAAATACTAATAATGACTTTATTCCTGTAATCTTTTCATCATTCAGAGTAGAAGATGTCCAGCCTAAAGCATTAAAAGTAATCCCTATTATAAACATAGGTATTAAGATTCCTATAGTTGAATATTTAACAATATTCACTATTTCTTTCGTACTCAGATTCAAGTTATTTAATTTCATTTTTATTTGCTTTT
The DNA here is from genome assembly GCF_022869225.1 of Chryseobacterium sp. Lineage (NCBI taxonomy): Bacteria > Pseudomonadati > Bacteroidota > Flavobacteriia > Flavobacteriales > Weeksellaceae > Chryseobacterium > Chryseobacterium sp. Next base: position 1,736,568 of record NZ_JALIHL010000001.1, read on the forward strand.
TATTTTATCTTTTACATCATTTACTTTCTCTTGAATAAAGTTTTGGAAAAATGTTCCAACCATTCCCCCTGTATTTACAATTCCCTGTATAGCTTCGCCTGCATTTATTTCCACTCCTACATGGAGAGCCTTGAATACTTTTATTTCGCCTCCTATTTTTAAATCTGATACATCTAAAGAAATATCTCCAGTTGTAATCTTTCCTTCGACTTTCCCTCCTTCAGCACTACCACTTAAAGAAGGTTTACCATTTTTAATAGTTCCTTCTCCCTCCATTGAAATTGCAGCTGCGCTTCCTTCTATTTTAGCTTTTTTTATCCCTAAAGACCCTTCTACGGCTAATCCTTCAGCTTTAATCTTAGCAGAGGGTTTTTGTGTATTTAAAGATCCCTCAATTTTAGCAACAGCTCCTCCTAAATGCCCTTTTAATGGCCCCACAGTTATTCCAGCTTCTCCCCCCAAAGCTCCCAATTTGGGCTTTAAAGATAATGTGCCGTTAAAAACATTACTGAAGTTTCTCTTTGCTTCTGTAGCATAACTTTGAACCTTTTTATCAGAAACAGCTCTTAGACGAGCCTCTTGCTTTTTATTTAAATCATTGGCATTCTCAAGGCCTTCAACCTCTTTTCCATGAACAGGTTGATTAGATGAAAATTGATAAGGAGTGTAATCTTCATACTTTTCAGCCAGCGGATCAATATTAAAGAATCTACCTACATCCGGCATATAATTTCTCCACTTAAAACTATAGAATCCAGTCTCCTGCAGCTCCTGTCCTTGGTACTTATAATTGTACAATCCCGCTCAGCTTTTCCAAAGCTTCCTACTCAGGTTTTTCTTGCGCGAGGCTTTACACTGTGAACGTCTTCTCTTGCCCGCTTACGTAAATATAATTTTTCTTTTTCAATTGAAAAAAATAAGAATGGTATTTTAAGGATAGAACATTGCTTTTAGACAAGGATGTAATAAAAACGGTTTTTAAACCATATAATTATTAAAATATTACTTTTTATACCTGTTTTCCAATTGTAATAAATCAAAGTTGTAATTACATTTGTTCCATGGAAAATACAATTACCATTCTAGCACTACTTTTCCTCGTGATTTTAGCGATGACAGCCTTTGTTATTGTTACTAAAAATACAGGAAAACTAAAAAAGTGATTACAAACCCGGTTGTAATCACTTTCTTTCAATTTAGTTTTCAGTAGTCCACCCCGCCAGGTGGGCTATTGTTTTACAAATATATACTTTCTTTCGATTTGTTTTGTGGTTCCGGTGGTATTGTTGTCGCTGTTGTTGTAGATGTGGACTTGTGGGTAAAATAACGATGGCAAAAGCTTCGGCTTTATCCACAAATCCACATCCTTTAACATACTTCCAGTTCAACGGCGATTCAGAGCGGGGGTGCATTTTTCCTTATTTCGGGTGGTTGAAGCGTTGGAGAGAAAAGTCTTTTTCTGTGGCTGGTCTAGTATTGGGAAATGGCTTTTTTGTTCTCTTTCCCTTTACCGTTTTTATATGGTTGTAATAGTTTAAAATATCTTCGGATTTTATTGCTGTATTCTCTTTTTTAATGAATTCTAAAAACACTCTGATTTGTCTTGGATATGTATTGGTAACCGTTTCACAATAGCCCAGATTCTGTAATTCTTTTCTGAATAAATAAATGTCTTCCATATTCTACGACCGTTTTGCTTACTCAATATTTTAAATTTTGGAACGCAAGATTTTATTTTCTCTGTAAATATTTTATTCATCGTATTTCTTTCTGTCGTAACCCTATATTTTAGCGTTCCCTTTGTGTTCCTGTGGTGTTCCGTTAGCGTTCTTCAACTGTCGTATTTGATTCTGCAAAAACTCTTTGATTTCACTTCTCAATTTTTGGTGATTATCCCAATAGCTGATTTTATATTTTATTCCTTTGTTGGCAAAACCTCCGTTTTGTTTGATGTAATCTAATTCCGTCAACGCCTGTATATATCGGAACATTTGCGTTTTACTGATATTGAACTCTTGTCTTATTTCTCTTAAAATAAATTCTTGGTTCTCATTCTTTACATACTTCTTTAATCTTTCGTAGAACTGTCTCAGACTTCCGTCCAGCTCGTCAACTTTCAACACGACGCTTTCAAACAAAACCTCTGTAGCCTGTTCTATATCTTCGATTTCTGTAATCAGAAAACCGTTTTTAACTTCTCTCTGATACTGATTAATAAAAGTAACTTGCTTTATTACCGCTTGATACATTTCGTTTAATCTCCTTATTTTATGAACCTTTTCGGGAAGATTCAGTTTTGTTGCATACGGATTTATTACTTCGTAATATTTCAGATTTCTAACTAATTTCTGTACAAAACCGATTGCCTTTTCCTGTTCGTTTCTATCGATTTCTCCTGCATTTCTGCGGTTCTGATACTCGATAATTCTTTGTGTCTGTTCTTTGCTTTCATCGACTGCCAACAAAAAACTCCGGCTCATATTATCCTCATACGTTTCGCCTTTGGTCGTTGCTGATAAACTGCTGAACTGTCCTTTTACAATCTTATGAGAAGATTTATTGTTTCCTTTCTTATCCTTGATGGTTACTGAACTTCTTAACACTTGATTGCTGATAAATTCTCTTAGCGCATACAAAGCATCTTCTTTTAATCCGTCCAGATCTTCAATGATAATTATCTTTCCGTGTAAATCAAATTCTCCCCAGTTATACAAACTGGATTCTGTAATTCTCGTAAACCGGAGTACATCTTCCTGTGGCATTAAATCCGCAATTCTGCTGATAATATGCGTTTTTCCGCTTCCCGAACTTCCTTGTACCAATGCGTGTAATGGGTTCTTATTTAAGTAGCTTATAATGATTAAAAACAATAATAATCTGCTGTTTTCTTCCCCGATGATTCCTGCTTTTTCGATGAGTTGATTGAGAGATTTCAATAAATCTTTCTGCTCTAAAAAATCTACAGCATTTAAGTTTTTACTATTTTTTACTATTTCGTCTTTTTCGGTTTTCGTAATTTCCTTTTCTTCAGTGACTTGTATTCTTTCTGTGGAGATAGAGGGACTCTCCACAACTTCTTCAGTCGAAAAAATAAATTTCCGTTTTTCTAATAAGTCAATAAATATTTCTTCATTGTGGAACTGCAACGTTTCATTGACATCTTTATTCGGAAGTTCAACCGTTGACAGCGTAATCGTCGGGCTCATAACCCGAAGGTCTTCAGCATATTTTTTTACCGCTTTTTCTCCTGCATCGTCTTGGTCAAAACAGAAAATAATTTCTTCAAGTTCCGGAAGTTCTTTTATTGCTTTTAAGATTTCTTCATTTAATCCATTGGTTCCAAAACAGCTTATTAGACTGTAATTGTCCCGTATTTCTTTTATCTGGAGTAAACTTGCACAATCGATAATCGCCTCCGTTAAAATCAGTTTTTTAGTTTCCTTTTTGGATAACCGGGATAGATTCCTTTTCGGTCTTTCAGATAATAATGCTTCGCTTTATCATCGTTTAAAATACTTCTAAAATATAATCCTGTAACTTGATTCTTCTGATTTCTAAGCGCAAAACAGATGCACCATTTCGCAAAAGGACTGTAACCTTTTTCACCTGTTCTGCTGTTGATTAATCCTTTGTCCTGCAACAATCCAACTTCTAAAGCCTGTTTCAATAATTCCTCCGTTTTCCTTTCCCCGTGGTGGAACTGTCCCGAGTTGTAACCGATTTCTAAAATACTGTTGTCGAGATTTCTTTTTTCCAAATATTCTTTTGCTGGTTTACTGTTACTGATGGCATTTCTAAAATATTGGAACATATTATTTAAAAATTGTTCTCTGCTGATTTCTTGATTTCCGGAACTTGGATTTAAAATCTCTTCAGCTTTTTTAATGGCTTCGTACTTGGATAAATTCTCCTTATGCATTATAAAATCGATCACATCCATACTTTTTCCGTGGGTTTTGCAATTACTGCTAAAACAATAGGCTGTCTGTGTTTTGTAATACACCTGCATTGATGGCGTTTTATCCTCGTGGAACGGACAACACATTTTCGCATTTTTATCGGGTTTTAAACCGTAATACTGCAAGATTATAGAGAGTGATAACTGGGATTTTATTGCGGAGATTTCCATAGTGAAAAGTTTTTGACTTTTATTACAATACAGCAAAGATATATTAAATTGTATTATTATACAATATATAATTTTATTGATTCTAATATATGGAACTATTTGCTAAATTTGTTGTGTTAAAAGTCCACAATATGAACATCGGTGAAAACATCAAAAGAATAAGACTTGCTAAAAGCCTTTCTCAAAAGGAAGTGACCATTAATGCAAGTTTAGATACTGCACAATACAGCCGTATAGAAAACGGCAAAACAGATCCTTCTGTAAATACTTTGGAACGTATTGCTAAAGCTTTGGGAATAACACTTGCAGAACTTTTTGCTTCTACTGATGAACTCAAAGAAATTAATTCGCTCGATAAATCGCTGATGGAAAAAGTAGCATTGATGGAAAGTCTTTCTCCTGAAGAAAAACAAACCATATACACAATGCTCGACGCTTTTATAGGTAAACGTAAATTGAAAGATGCGCTCTCAAACGTGCTACAAGATGTAAAATAAAAAACTGCCACTCGAAAGAGTGGCAGTTTTTTTATAGGAGGATAATTTCAAAAATTAGTAGATAGAACTTCATCTATGTTAGATTCATAATCTAAAGTGTCTATTTTCCAATTATTCTTTATTACAAGTTTTAATGTTCCTTTTGCTTTTATAATAGAATCTCCAATTTGAATTTTCTCATTCCAACCTGTATGTGTGGGCAAACTGTCATTACCATATACAATATATGTTGCCCCGTGATTAGAATAATCTATTGATTTTCTATCAATAACAGATTTTATAGTCTTGCTTCTAATTTTTTTAAATAATAAATCATTTTCATCATTAGATGGATAAAAATGAAAATAGATTTGGATAGATGCAAAAATCAATACAACCCCTAAAACACCCAAGAAATATTTTCTTTTTGAACTTCTCATTATCTCCCAATTAAAGTAGTTTTAGACCTTGTCCACATAGCTCCAGCTTCAGCCCCAATTCCATAACTTCCCGACTTAGTAGTATATCCATTTTTGTTTTTACCCCATTCATTATAATTAAAATTTTGTGAAGGCGTTAATTTACTTTCATTAGTAGATCCCCCATAAGATCCAGAAACTGGACCAACACCTACATTATACGAATTTCCATAACCTTCATAATCACTTACGTGAAAGTTTCTATTAGGATCTGTTGCCGTTATCGGAATAAAATCAAGACTTAAACCAGCTCCTATACCTAAATTACCTCCAATTGTGTAATAAAAAGAAGAATCTCCATATGAATCCTTAACAAACCCAAATGCTAAATTTAATCCTCCTCCAAGAGCCCAATTTAAAGAAATTTGTGAAGCCATACCGCTTATAGGTGTTTCTAATGCATTTACTTCAATGCCGCTAATATTAGAACTTCCGTAAGAGGTGCTATTGTCTGCTACTTGCGTTACAGAGCCATTTTCGTTCAAAGTATGTGTAGTGTTGCCATCTACTTTTATTGTTCCTGTTGCTCCTACACTATCAACATTTGCATAACCTGCTTCTTTTGCTTGATCTACAGTTTTTACATTCGCGTCATATGTCATAGTGGTTTGATTAGTCTTAGGATCTACCATCTTTATCCAATCGGTTCCCTGTCTTCCATCGGGATCAATAAATCTCAAAGGATTATTAAACGCATAATTGTAAGGACTATGTCTTGTCATTTTCTCCGCCAACGGATCCACAACACCCCATCTTCCCAGATCCGCCATATACATCCTCGCTCCATAATCATACATTCCTATTTCCTGTAATTCCTTTCCATTGTACTTATAATTGTACAATCCCGCTCAGCTTTTCCAAAGCTTCCTACTCAGGTTTTTCTTGCGCGAGGCTTTACACTGTGAACGTCTTCTCTTGCCCGCTTACGTAAATATAATTTTTCTTTTTCAATTGAAAAAAATAAGAATGGTATTTTAAGGATAGAACATTGCTTTTAGACAAGGATGTAATAAAAACGGTTTTTAAACCATATAATTATTAAAATATTACTTTTTATACCTGTTTTCCAATTGTAATAAATCAAAGTTGTAATTACATTTGTTCCATGGAAAATACAATTACCATTCTAGCACTACTTTTCCTCGTGATTTTAGCGATGACAGCCTTTGTTATTGTTACTAAAAATACAGGAAAACTAAAAAAGTGATTACAAACCCGGTTGTAATCACTTTCTTTCAATTTAGTTTTCAGTAGTCCACCCCGCCAGGTGGGCTATTGTTTTACAAATATATACTTTCTTTCGATTTGTTTTGTGGTTCCGGTGGTATTGTTGTCGCTGTTGTTGTAGATGTGGACTTGTGGGTAAAATAACGATGGCAAAAGCTTCGGCTTTATCCACAAATCCACATCCTTTAACATACTTCCAGTTCAACGGCGATTCAGAGCGGGGGTGCATTTTTCCTTATTTCGGGTGGTTGAAGCGTTGGAGAAAAAGTCTTTTTCTGTGGCTGGTCTAGTATTGGGAAATGGCTTTTTTGTTCTCTTTCCCTTTACCGTTTTTATATGGTTGTAATAGTTTAAAATATCTTCGGATTTTATTGCTGTATTCTCTTTTTTAATGAATTCTAAAAACACTCTGATTTGTCTTGGATATGTATTGGTAACCGTTTCACAATAGCCCAGATTCTGTAATTCTTTTCTGAATAAATAAATGTCTTCCATATTCTACGACCGTTTTGCTTACTCAATATTTTAAATTTTGGAACGCAAGATTTTATTTTCTCTGTAAATCCTTTATTCATCGTATTTCTTTCTGTCGTAACCCTATATTTTAGCGTTCCCTTTGTGTTCCTGTGGTGTTCCGTTAGCGTTCTTCAACTGTCGTATTTGATTCTGCAAAAACTCTTTGATTTCACTTCTCAATTTTTGGTGATTATCCCAATAGCTGATTTTATATTTTATTCCTTTGTTGGCAAAACCTCCGTTTTGTTTGATGTAATCTAATTCCGTCAACGCCTGTATATATCGGAACATTTGCGTTTTACTGATATTGAACTCTTGTCTTATTTCTCTTAAAATAAATTCTTGGTTCTCATTCTTTACATACTTCTTTAATCTTTCGTAGAACTGTCTCAGACTTCCGTCCAGCTCGTCAACTTTCAACACGACGCTTTCAAACAAAACCTCTGTAGCCTGTTCTATATCTTCGATTTCTGTAATCAGAAAACCGTTTTTAACTTCTCTCTGATACTGATTAATAAAAGTAACTTGCTTTATTACCGCTTGATACATTTCGTTTAATCTCCTTATTTTATGAACCTTTTCGGGAAGATTCAGTTTTGTTGCATACGGATTTATTACTTCGTAATATTTCAGATTTCTAACTAATTTCTGTACAAAACCGATTGCCTTTTCCTGTTCGTTTCTATCGATTTCTCCTGCATTTCTGCGGTTCTGATACTCGATAATTCTTTGTGTCTGTTCTTTGCTTTCATCGACTGCCAACAAAAAACTCCGGCTCATATTATCCTCATACGTTTCGCCTTTGGTCGTTGCTGATAAACTGCTGAACTGTCCTTTTACAATCTTATGAGAAGATTTATTGTTTCCTTTCTTATCCTTGATGGTTACTGAACTTCTTAACACTTGATTGCTGATAAATTCTCTTAGCGCATACAAAGCATCTTCTTTTAATCCGTCCAGATCTTCAATGATAATTATCTTTCCGTGTAAATCAAATTCTCCCCAGTTATACAAACTGGATTCTGTAATTCTCGTAAACCGGAGTACATCTTCCTGTGGCATTAAATCCGCAATTCTGCTGATAATATGCGTTTTTCCGCTTCCCGAACTTCCTTGTACCAATGCGTGTAATGGGTTCTTATTTAAGTAGCTTATAATGATTAAAAACAATAATAATCTGCTGTTTTCTTCCCCGATGATTCCTGCTTTTTCGATGAGTTGATTGAGAGATTTCAATAAATCTTTCTGCTCTAAAAAATCTACAGCATTTAAGTTTTTACTATTTTTTACTATTTCGTCTTTTTCGGTTTTCGTAATTTCCTTTTCTTCAGTGACTTGTATTCTTTCTGTGGAGATAGAGGGACTCTCCACAACTTCTTCAGTCGAAAAAATAAATTTCCGTTTTTCTAATAAGTCAATAAATATTTCTTCATTGTGGAACTGCAACGTTTCATTGACATCTTTATTCGGAAGTTCAACCGTTGACAGCGTAATCGTCGGGCTCATAACCCGAAGGTCTTCAGCATATTTTTTTACCGCTTTTTCTCCTGCATCGTCTTGGTCAAAACAGAAAATAATTTCTTCAAGTTCCGGAAGTTCTTTTATTGCTTTTAAGATTTCTTCATTTAATCCATTGGTTCCAAAACAGCTTATTAGACTGTAATTGTCCCGTATTTCTTTTATCTGGAGTAAACTTGCACAATCGATAATCGCCTCCGTTAAAATCAGTTTTTTAGTTTCCTTTTTTGGATAACCGGGATAGATTCCTTTTCGGTCTTTCAGATAATAATGCTTCGCTTTATCATCGTTTAAAATACTTCTAAAATATAATCCTGTAACTTGATTCTTCTGATTTCTAAGCGCAAAACAGATGCACCATTTCGCAAAAGGACTGTAACCTTTTTCACCTGTTCTGCTGTTGATTAATCCTTTGTCCTGCAACAATCCAACTTCTAAAGCCTGTTTCAATAATTCCTCCGTTTTCCTTTCCCCGTGGTGGAACTGTCCCGAGTTGTAACCGATTTCTAAAATACTGTTGTCGAGATTTCTTTTTTCCAAATATTCTTTTGCTGGTTTACTGTTACTGATGGCATTTCTAAAATATTGGAACATATTATTTAAAAATTGTTCTCTGCTGATTTCTTGATTTCCGGAACTTGGATTTAAAATCTCTTCAGCTTTTTTAATGGCTTCGTACTTGGATAAATTCTCCTTATGCATTATAAAATCGATCACATCCATACTTTTTCCGTGGGTTTTGCAATTACTGCTAAAACAATAGGCTGTCTGTGTTTTGTAATACACCTGCATTGATGGCGTTTTATCCTCGTGGAACGGACAACACATTTTCGCATTTTTATCGGGTTTTAAACCGTAATACTGCAAGATTATAGAGAGTGATAACTGGGATTTTATTGCGGAGATTTCCATAGTGAAAAGTTTTTGACTTTTATTACAATACAGCAAAGATATATTAAATTGTATTATTATACAATATATAATTTTATTGATTCTAATATATGGAACTATTTGCTAAATTTGTTGTGTTAAAAGTCCACAATATGAACATCGGTGAAAACATCAAAAGAATAAGACTTGCTAAAAGCCTTTCTCAAAAGGAAGTGACCATTAATGCAAGTTTAGATACTGCACAATACAGCCGTATAGAAAACGGCAAAACAGATCCTTCTGTAAATACTTTGGAACGTATTGCTAAAGCTTTGGGAATAACACTTGCAGAACTTTTTGCTTCTACTGATGAACTCAAAGAAATTAATTCGCTCGATAAATCGCTGATGGAAAAAGTAGCATTGATGGAAAGTCTTTCTCCTGAAGAAAAACAAACCATATACACAATGCTCGACGCTTTTATAGGTAAACGTAAATTGAAAGATGCGCTCTCAAACGTGCTACAAGATGTAAAATAAAAAACTGCCACTCGAAAGAGTGGCAGTTTTTTTATAGGAGGATAATTTCAAAAATTAGTAGATAGAACTTCATCTATGTTAGATTCATAATCTAAAGTGTCTATTTTCCAATTATTCTTTATTACAAGTTTTAATGTTCCTTTTGCTTTTATAATAGAATCTCCAATTTGAATTTTCTCATTCCAACCTGTATGTGTGGGCAAACTGTCATTACCATATACAATATATGTTGCCCCGTGATTAGAATAATCTATTGATTTTCTATCAATAACAGATTTTATAGTCTTGCTTCTAATTTTTTTAAATAATAAATCATTTTCATCATTAGATGGATAAAAATGAAAATAGATTTGGATAGATGCAAAAATCAATACAACCCCTAAAACACCCAAGAAATATTTTCTTTTTGAACTTCTCATTATCTCCCAATTAAAGTAGTTTTAGACCTTGTCCACATAGCTCCAGCTTCAGCCCCAATTCCATAACTTCCCGACTTAGTAGTATATCCATTTTTGTTTTTACCCCATTCATTATAATTAAAATTTTGTGAAGGCGTTAATTTACTTTCATTAGTAGATCCCCCATAAGATCCAGAAACTGGACCAACACCTACATTATACGAATTTCCATAACCTTCATAATCACTTACGTGAAAGTTTCTATTAGGATCTGTTGCCGTTATCGGAATAAAATCAAGACTTAAACCAGCTCCTATACCTAAATTACCTCCAATTGTGTAATAAAAAGAAGAATCTCCATATGAATCCTTAACAAACCCAAATGCTAAATTTAATCCTCCTCCAAGAGCCCAATTTAAAGAAATTTGTGAAGCCATACCGCTTATAGGTGTTTCTAATGCATTTACTTCAATGCCGCTAATATTAGAACTTCCGTAAGAGGTGCTATTGTCTGCTACTTGCGTTACAGAGCCATTTTCGTTCAAAGTATGTGTAGTGTTGCCATCTACTTTTATTGTTCCTGTTGCTCCTACACTATCAACATTTGCATAACCTGCTTCTTTTGCTTGATCTACAGTTTTTACATTCGCGTCATATGTCATAGTGGTTTGATTAGTCTTAGGATCTACCATCTTTATCCAATCGGTTCCCTGTCTTCCATCGGGATCAATAAATCTCAAAGGATTATTAAACGCATAATTGTAAGGACTATGTCTTGTCATTTTCTCCGCCAACGGATCCACAACACCCCATCTTCCCAGATCCGCCATATACATCCTCGCTCCATAATCATACATTCCTATTTCCTGTAATTCCTTTCCATTGTACTTATACTGATAAGCAGGGTTCCCCGCCAACACATTCACCCCCTCATGTTTTAATCCAAAAGGATAATAATTGTTTTCTTCAATGATCTCAACTCCTGATCCGTTATTCATGTAACTTAATCGTACATTTCCTAAATGATCAGTATCGTTGTAAATATACTTATTTTTTACAAAATCAAAATAGCCTTCCGAGGTAGGTACAAATTGTAATGCAGGGGAAGCCGGGGGGCAATCCAAACATGATATCCCTGAATTTTCCAACACATACTGAAAGCCATCCAGATAATCCGTAACGGTATAAGCTAGGCTGGTATTTCCCTGCCAGTCTCTCTTATAATAAGAATATCCTTTTTTAAGTTTTGTCCCGTCAGCCCTGTACAAATAAGAACTAAGGCTCCCGAAAGGACTGGTATTGTTGTTGTTCTTCACTGAGGAAGGAAGATTCAGAAAGTTGTATGTAATCTCATTAATTCCTTTATCTAAATGATTTGTCATATTGCCATTCGAGTCATACCCTATGGTATTTCCTCCACCGCTATATCCTGAATAATTCTGAGCAGCATCTGTTACTTTCAAAAGTCTGTTTCCGGAGTAGGTATAGCTCAGGTTGTCAATCTGCATGGCTAGCCCATTGGTGGTATTTTTAGTATTCCGGTACAGTCGGGTAATATTGCCGTTCAGGTCATATTCTATGGTTTCCCCGAAATGATCTTCTTGAGGTACGGTACTGTCAGGTTCGGAATAATGTCCGTAGTTTAGCCTGTTTAAGCTGTCATAACTATATGAATACCTTTTTAAAACATGATCATTAGATGTTTTCCAATCCACCTCTGCAATGTTTCCATTGTATCTTCCGATAGCGAAAAGAGTATTGGCAGGGGTATGGTATTTAAGTTCATATCCAAATAGTTTTCCGCTCAGGTTGGAAGGGTTATTAATTCTGGTCATCCAGCCACGGATGTTATATTGATAATCAATCTGCTGAAGGGGAGCAGCAGCCACTACTCCGCCTACTTTCTTACTTTCTAATTGGGAAAGTTCATTGTATTTGTTCTGGGCTAATATTTCAACAGGATTACCATTGACCTGATGGGTAAGTTTAACCAACCGGTTCTGGGGGTCATACGTAAAGATTTCTCTGGTGACTATTTCTGGGATTGTTGCTAATCCTAACCTTCTATGATAAGTATTTGTTTGAAGGATGGTTCCTGTAAAGTCTAGTTTATGGTTTAATACGGTATATCCTCCAAGGTGGTTATTGCTTCTCGACCCTATTATTCTGCCTTGGGTATCATACCAGGTAAAGGTTTTGGTCCAGTTGTCATCTTCTATATTCTTCACATAAGTGGCTACAGGAAGTCCTTTGGTCGTGCGGTCCTGTGTCGGATTATCCGTAAGAAGAGGCTGGGCAAATGCATTGGTAACAGCGGGTGATCCTGCAGGATAGGTATCATAATAGTTAACACTTAAAACCGTTTCGATATCAAAAAAATATCCATTGCTGTACTGAACCGGCATTCCGTTTTTGGTAAATCCTGTACTGCTCCTGTTCTCCACTATTATGAGATTCCCTGCCTGGGACTGCATGCTGCTTCTGCTTCCTCCGGCAATGATCCCTGTATAAGCCACTCTTCCGAATGGGTCATATTTGGTAATCAGCCATTTGCTTTTCTCCCGCATATTGGCATCCTGGGTCATGATAAGCCTCTCCGCCTGATCATACACCATATATTCCCAGCCTTTTCCAGGCAGTTTTTTCTCTACCAAACGGTTTCTGCCGTCATAACGGTACTGATAATACAGGTTTTCTACGGCAGCCGGTTCCACAGTGGGCGCGGAAGCCAGTGGAGGGATTACAAAGGACAGCTGGTCATATTCATTGTAAACATAGTACGTATCTGCATTTTGGGCAGCGCTCAGTACTTTTCTCACTAACAAAAGCTGTCCTCTGCCGTTTTTGAATTCTATGGTTTTGTTGCCGTCTTCATCGGTTATTGTGTTCTTATATAGTTGTCCACTATCATAAGTCCCTCCGTAATCAATGGTAGACTTAGTGGCACCATTTTCCCAGGTGGTCGTTGTGGTATATTTAATAACTTCTCCTGTAATATTCACATCATAGTCAAACTTCACAGGCTTATTCTGCCAGGCATTTCCTACCTGGATCTGCTGCTGGATCCTGTTTAAAGGTGAGTTTTCCAAAACTTTTTCAGAATAAATCTTTTCCTGGCCATAGAGATCCGGCCGGGAAGCATTGGTTAATGGAGAGGTGTAAATTGCTCCGTTTTGAGTTCCTTGCTGGGGAACGGGTAAAAATTCTTTTACCTGTCTTCCAAAATCATCATATTCGATATGGCTCACCACATCCCTGCCCAATGGGGAGGATTTGACATTCACGACCTGCTTGGGTCTTCCCAGGCCGTCAAAATACTGAATCGTTTCTGAGGTTTTGGGATTGGCAAGTGCAGGGTCTGATAAATAGGTTTTACTGTAAATATAATTTTCTGCGGGACTCGGTGTTGTTTGCGCCGAGGAAAACCCCACCACAAATAATGCACTGAGGGGTGTAATTATCTTTTTAAAATTTTTCATCGCCTGTTCGTTTTTGTAGTGGTCACCTGGCTTAGAAAATCCTGCGTCGAAGAACTGATATCTTTCTGCCAGATCACTTCCCGGGCAGACAGCATGAAGACTGAGCATACAGTACATACACAGAGATAAAGTTTTTTCATACTTGTGTCCAATTTAAATTATTATTGATCTATTTTGCTGCAAAAATATTATTTTTATCTCACTGTAAAAAGACTTAAAACACTGATTTACTACAAATTCATCATCCGTTAATCTTTCCATCATTTTAAGTGATTATCATTCAAAAGTATTGCTCTAAAGCGACAGAATTTGTCGTATTATTATAAAATCCCGTAATTTATTTTAAAAAGAATAATAACAATATTTCAATACAAAATCTAATCCCCTGTTTTACAATAAATTAAAATCAAAAGCACAATTACTTGGTAAAACATAATACTATCTTTTACATTGGTATGATTTTTAGTACTACCTTTGTATAAATTTTCAGTTATGAAAACAAACCAACAAACTATAAATCAACCGAATCACAAGATAAACTGGTTCCAAAAGTTTCTGATGGTATGCTCCGGAGGAAACATTCATATATTAAGAAAGACCCCAAGTGAGTGGAATAAATTTTCCGGGATAGGAGGCATCGTACTTTTCACGGCAGTTTTTGCAACGCTCTCTGCCGGCTATGCCATGTATACGGTATTTGATAACCTTTGGACAGCAGCCGGGTTCGGCATTCTCTGGGGCTAATGATTTTTAACCTGGACCGCTACATTGTTTCCTCAATAAAAAAAACCGGAACATGGTGGAATCAAATCCTGATGGCTATCCCCCGGTTAATTCTTGCTACTTTTTTAGGAATTATTATCTCCAAGCCTTTAGAGCTTAAAATTTTCGAAAAAGAGGTTAACAAACAGCTGAATACGATTATTCAAAGAAATAAAAAGCAGCTTCAGGGTGAAATGAACGGAAGAATTCTGCAGCAAAGCGGCCCGTTTGAAACCGAGAAAAAGCAAATCTCAGAAAAGATCGCCCAATACCAAAAGGCCTATGACTCTGCATCCGTAGAACTTGAAAAAGAGATTTTAGGAAAACAATCAGGATTAACCAGTGGTAAGGAAGGTTTTGGACCCAATGCCAAACGTAAACAGGAATTAAAAGAACAGCGCAGACTGGATCTTGAAAACTATCAGAAACAGGCTGCTCCAAGATTAGACTATCTGGATAAAGAAATTTCCAAAGTCTATACCAACCTGGAAACCGAAAGAAAATCTACAGAAACCTTCGAGGATAAGTTCAATGGATTTGCAGCCAGACTGCAGGCTTTGGATGAACTTGGTAAAAGCTCTGCCATTATCGGTTTGGCTGCGGCTTTCATTATGGGACTGTTTATCTGCCTTGAGATCTCCCCGGTTTTGGTCAAATTAATTTCTCATGTAGGACCTTATGACTATCTTTTAGAAAAAACAGAGAATGACTTCAGGCTGTATTCAAAAGAAAAGATTGAAAAAGGCAATGCCCTTACCGACTTCCGCATTGATGACTTTAAGGATAATTTAAAAAAATAGTGTATTTTTCACACATGATTATTGATAAAGAAGAGATCCGAAAGAAAAAGAAAAAGCTGGATGACTGCAAAGCCTTCCTAAAAAAAGAATTCATCGGAATAGATAAAATTATTGATGACCTGATGGAATATATTCAGATCTGGTATCTGATGCCTGAAATTCTGACCCGCCCTGTAGTGATCAGCCTTTGGGGAATGACAGGAGTAGGAAAAACAGATCTGGTAAGAAAGATGGTCCGTTTTCTGGATTTTCAGAACCGTTTTGTAGAAATAGAACTCAGCAATAATGACGAAACCTCCTGGAGCAAAAGTGTTTCCGATATCTTTCAAAGCAACGGCCTCAGTGACGAAAAGCCCAGCATTGCTCTTTTTGATGAGATCCAGCGGTTTAATACGATTGAGCCTGATGGCACTCCCGTAGCCCAGACCAAGTTTACCGATTTCTGGGAGCTGTTAAGTGACGGACGCCTTAGTAAAAGGGAACGTGATGATCTGGAACATTATCTCTTCTCTTACCTTTTCCGTAAAAAGGAAAACGAAAGAAGAAAATTAAGCGGTGAAACAGATCTTGAAGAAAATCCTTACCTTAACCTTTGGGATGCTAAAGAGCTTAAAAAATACCTCAGCATTGAAGATGATGTCATGAGCATCATTGATATGAAAGAGGAGGATATGATCAAGCTGATCCGTAAAAAACAAAAGGAAAAGAAAATCTATGAACCTGTAGATTACAGCAAGATGCTGATCATCATCAGCGGAAACCTTGATGAGGCTTTTCAAATGTCCCGCGAAACGAGCGAGGCAGATGTAGATGCCAATATTTATCATGCCTTTACCAAGAAAATAACGGTGGTAGATATCAAGAATGCCCTGGCAAGAAAGTTCCGTCCTGAGCAGGTGGCCAGGTTTGGAAATATCCACCTTATTTATTTTTCATTAAAAACAGAGGACTTTCATACGCTTATCCAGCGGGAGATCAGTAATTTGAAGCATAAAACCAAAACAAAGTATGGGGTTGCATTAAAAATAAATAAAACGATCAACGAGCTGATCTACAGGAACGGAGTCTTTCCTGTACAGGGAGTACGCCCGGTATTCAGCAGCGTAGTTGATATTTTGGACACCAACCTCAGCAAATTTCTTTTTGAAGCTATTATTCATGAAGATAAAACTATAGAAATTAATTACCTGGAAGAGCAGAAGATCATTACCGGAAAAGTAGGTGAACGGATGATTGAAATTCCTTATTTGGGAAGAATTGACAGCATCCGCCAGGCTAATCAGCAGGATGCCGTTGCCAACATCAGCGTCCACGAATGCGGTCATGCCGTTTCTTATATGCTGTATACGGGATTTGCTCCATTACAGCTGAAAAGTAAGGTGGCAAGCAGCTATGCAGCCGGCTTTACATTCCCACATCAGATTCATGATACCAGAGAAAGTCTGCTGGATAGGATTAAAATTTATCTGGCAGGAGGTATTGCAGAGGAAATTGTTTTCGGAGAAAAGAATGCCAGCATAGGAAGAAGCCATGACAGGGAACAGGCTACTGTAATTGCTATAGATTATATCAGGAAATATGGTTTTGAAGAAGATTACCAGGCTGCTTACAATCTCGAAGACTATCCTCACCGAATGCAGCAGCATATCACTGATGAACGGGTGGAAAAGCTAATGCAGGAGCTCGCCGCAATAACAAGAGCAGATCTTATTTTACATTTGGATCTGTTGAAAAACATGAGCAAAATGCTTAGCGAAAAAGGAAGTATGGAACCTAAAGAAATCTATGATATTGCTATCAGGCATGAGTTAAAGGTAGCTATCAAAGAAGAGGGCTATCTGCATATTGCAGGCTATTATGACTTACTAAACAATTAGTGAAAAAATCTATAATAATTTAATTTTACATTAATAAAATCTAACCTTTTAGTTAAAACTGAAAGGTTTTTCTTTTTATTAATTATTATGGATAAATATTTCATAATTTTATACTACTAAAACTTTCCATCATGAAAAATTTACTTTTTGCATGTACACTGCTGATCAGCAGTGCATTTACCCCTACTCTAAAAGCTCAAGGATCAGATCCTTTTTTAGGACAAATTGCATTCGTCCCTTATAATTTTGCACCCAAAAACTGGGCAGAGTGCAACGGACAGCTACTGCCGATTGCTACCAATCAGGCTCTTTTTGCATTGCTGGGAACCACTTATGGCGGAAATGGCACCACCAACTTTGCTTTACCGGATATGAGAGGAAGAGTACTCGTTCATAACGGGCAGGCTCCCGGAGGTGGAACGACTTATACGATGGGGCAGGTAGGCGGAGCGGAAAGCGTTACTTTAACAGTAACACAGATGCCGGCCCATACTCATACCATCAATGCGGTAACAGCCGAAGGAAATCAGAATTTACCAACAAATAGCCTTCCTGCAGACACTAAAATTCTCGATAAAGAATATTCCGATGCTGCAGCGAATACAACGATGAAAAGCACCATGGTAAATCCTGCAGGAGGAACCCAGCCTCACGAAAACAGGCCCCCATTTATTACCTTGAAATGTATTATTTCATTAACAGGGATCTTTCCAACACAAAACTAAAAGGTTATGAAATTATTCTACCTATTATGTCTGATCTTCGGAAGCTCAGCTTTTGCACAGACTATAACGTTTAATGGGTGTCATAATTTATTTGATGATCAAAATTTTGTTTTCAACAAAACCGGAGTTGATGCCAATAACAAGAATATCTATATCACAACACCCATTGACGGTCAACCTTGTGGAGGATTAGGAAGCTGCGAATTTAAAATTCAATGGAATAATACTCTATCAAGATGGGAATTTCTTGCGGATGAAGGAAATGGTACTTTTGCGAGTCCGTTCCTGATCTATTACAATTCCACAGGAAATAATGCTCTTTCCCTTCCACCCGGTAACAATACCGGCACCTGGGTGGAGAACACAGCTGTTACAACGGGACAATGCGGAGGAAATCTCACCGCCGGAAATTCCACAATGACAGGTGATGTACAGGGCCCTACTTTAGGCATTTCAGAAATTACAAAAAGCAAAATACAGATTTTTCCGAACCCCGTTTCTGATGTCATACGGATTTCAGGGATTGATAGCGGGCAAACAGTTCAGATCTATAGTATAGACGGGCGGCTTATACGGTCTGAGAGGTTTAATCCAAAGGTTGATGTCTCACCGCTTACCTCAGGGATGTATATCCTGAGAGTGATCGCCAGAGACCTTCAGCATTATGAATTTAAGTTCATAAAAAAATAAACGTTCATTTCTCAAGATAATATATTTATAAGCTTTCGGAATTTCCGGAAGCTTTTTAATTTCATAACAGGGAACATTTTTTGCATCGGTTTAGTATGCCTTCAAGTGTTGTCAACAGTTATGTCTATTTTCCCGAAACTGAAATATTGAGAATTATATATCAGTCAGGAGCAGTATATGACTATCTTAAAGTACCACAGGATATTGTTGAAAAGTTCAGAAAGGCAGCCTCTAAAGGAAGGTTCTTGAATAAAGTCATTAAGCCTAAATTTAACTATGTCAAGATAAGCTGAAATAAAAATACCCCCACGCAGGTGGAGGTATTATAGTATACTAAAGGTTTTATATTATTTAATGATCAGCTTAGATGTTTTCGTATCTTTTCCGTTAGAAATCTGGATCATGTAAACTCCTTTCTCAAGCTGTTGGTTCACTTTGAAAGTATCGCTTCCTTCTGCCGTTACAGATGGAGTTGCCACCAATCTTCCTGCCATGTCAGAAATTGAAACTTTTAGGTTTTTACTGTTTTTAGCTTTAATGAAAATCTTATCACCGGATGCTACAGGATTAGGGTAAATTACCAAATCATCTTTATCTGCTTTCGCTTCACTGGTTGCAAGGTTCGTTACCAATGTTACAGAATAATCTTCTGCCTGTCCGTACAATAATTGTCCACATGGAGTAGGTGCGCCATCATCTACAATAACTCTCATTCTTAACGAAGTATTTAATGTAGCTGTAGCAGGCGGCGTAAACGTTCCTGTAAAGGTACCATTCAGATCTGCTCCAAGCGGAATATTATCACCGCTTGCTACTAATTCATTAGTTTCAAAAGTACCATTGTTGTTGTAGTCAATCCATACACGTGCATTCTGAGAATTTTGTGTAATCCCCACCTGAATAGTCTGCTGCTGACCAACCTGCAATGCAGTATGTATACTCATAGAGCAAGCCTTTGTAGTGTAATCTAAATAATACGATGGATGTGCTGCCCAATATCCCGGAGAGTCATTATTGATTTGTCCTAATTTAACAGAAACAGGACCAGCCAAATAGTTTCCAGGATTTGCAAGGCCTGAAGGAGCACATGAAGCAACCGGTACCACAGACGGTTCAGGAGTAGACGGTAAAGCAGTACCTGCTTTTGAAGTTGTTAAGCTGCTTCTGAACAACATAAATAAATCATTAATTCTTTGACCTTGCCCTGCCGTAAACTTTTGAGCAACAGAATTAGAATAGTTCATCATATTATACTGTACCCCCTGATAGTTGACACTCGTACAAGGGTTGATTTCAGAATTGGAAGGAACCGGCCATGCCCAGTACCCGCTTCCCGATCTTTCGGTATCGCATACTCCGTCATCATCTTCTGCGCAGTTTCCTGTTGTTGGAGGGCAATAATCTGCATCTCCGGGGTGTGCATCATATGTTCCTCCGTCAAACGTATGATATAAACCCATCGCATGTCCGAATTCATGGGCAAATGTTGTATCGTGAGGATTAGTGACTACTCCGGTTTTCATGAAAGATTCATAATTAGCATCAAGGTTATCCGGGAATGCCGCGAACCCCATCAAACCTGCATTAGGAGTTGTCTCTCCATCAAATGTTGTAATTACATAGATGTTAAAATAGGAAGCTTCAGGCCAGTGTGGCGCCAATCCTTTAATTGCTGCTCTACTCGCTCCGTTAGCTGTCTGGTAAGCCATTCCGGAAGTATTATACCCGGCTAATGCACTTCCGCTGTATCTTACAATACCCGTTGTTGCATTACAGTTAGGATCTCTTTTGGCTAAAACCAGTTTAATAGGAAATACAGCCGATGTTCCGAAATCTGCAGGCACACCGCTTGCAGGCCAAGGATATGTTCCTGCATACATTTTATTGGCATTATCCAGCCAGGTCTGAATCTGAGCATCCGTTCTGGTAAATGATGCATTATTTCCTTCAATAACGTGAACTACCACCGGTATCTCATACACACCATTTACTACTTTACCAGCTGACAATGAAGGATTTGCTTGTCTTTCAGCCTGAATATTTCTGATCACTTTATCAAAACCCTGTCTTACACCAGGGATTGTTGTATCCTGCAATCCTAATGTTTGGTCAAAACCACAAAATCTTTGTTGCTGTTGTGCAGACAACGAAAGCGAAAATAGCGCCGCTGCATAAAGGAAAGTTTTCTTCATTCTATTAATCTTTAAAAAGTTTCAAATTTACAATATCATTACATTTTCACAGTATTTATGCCTACTTTTCTCCTACAAGAATAAACACAATTTAAAAATATCTCTAGTTAGTAGAAAAAAATACTTTTTTGTTACATTTTAAAAATTGTTTTTTTTACACCATTTTAAAACATTGCATAAATATCATCAAACAAATATTGAATTTATATTAAAATTTAAAAATTAAAGCTCCATTAAAAAACACATATTCAATGAAATAACAGAATAGCAGATCTTATTACTATTCTACAAACTAAATCAGGAAAATTTTTCAATTAATTTTATTATATGATGTAAAAAAATCAAAAAAGCCACACTCAATAGTGCGGCTTTTTTGAAATCTTTATTGTATTCTTTTTATAAAGAGTAGTTAGGAGCTTCCTGGGTAATAATTACATCATGAGGATGCGATTCTTTTAATCCGCTTCCTGTAATCATTACCAATTTGGAATCCTTTTGTAAAGCTTCAATATCTTTAGCTCCACAATATCCCATACCAGCTCTTAAACCTCCTGTCAACTGGAAGATCACATCTTCTAATTTTCCTTTGTGAGGCACTCTTCCTTCAATTCCTTCCGGAACAAACTTTTTAGCTTCACTTTGGAAATATCTTTCTTTTCCTCCTCTCTTCATGGCTGAAAGGCTTCCCATTCCCTGGTAAGACTTGAATTTTCTTCCCTGGAAGATAATTTCCTCACCCGGAGCTTCATCTGTTCCCGCTAAAAGAGATCCTAACATCACCGCTCCTGCTCCACTTGCAATCGCCTTCACAATATCTCCTGAAAGCTTGATTCCCCCGTCAGCAATTACTGTTACATTTTGGGATTTAGCATATTCGTAAACGTTATAAATAGCAGAAAGCTGAGGTACACCTACTCCTGCAACCACTCTGGTTGTACAGATAGATCCCGGTCCTACTCCTACTTTAAGAACGTTTGCTCCTGCAGCGATTAGGTCTTTAGCCGCTTCTGCAGTTACAATATTTCCACCTACGATATCCAGGGCTGGATATGCTTTCCTGATTTCTGAAATTTTATCCAGCACTCCTTTGGAGTGTCCGTGTGCAGAATCAATAGCTATGATATCTACACCGGCTTTTACCAAAGCTTCAATTCTGTCAAGAGTATCTTCTCCGACTCCAACTCCTGCTCCTACGATAAGGCGCCCGTTCTGATCTTTATTGGCATTGGGATATTCTAATTGGTTATCGATATCCTTAATGGTAATCAACCCAACAAGTTTGTTATCTTTATCTACAATCGGAAGTTTCTCTACTCTGTTTTTAAGAAGAATTTCTTTTGCCTTTTCAAGATTGGTATCTTTATCGGAAGTGATCAGTTTTTCTTTTGTCATGATCTCTTCTACCTTCATATCAAGGTTTTCCTGATATTTTACATCCCTGTTGGTAATGATTCCGATTAAAACGTTATCAGCATCTACTACAGGAAGTCCTGAAATTTTATATTTCGACATCATATCCTTAGCTTCTCCTAATGTATGATCTTTTGAAAGGGTTACCGGATCTGAGATCATTCCATTTTCGGAACGCTTCACACGGTTTACCTGTGCAGCCTGCTCAGCAATCGTCATATTTTTATGAATGAAACCTAAACCTCCCACTCTGGCCAGAGCAATGGCAAGATCTCCCTCAGTAACTGTGTCCATCGCAGCAGAAACTATCGGAACATTCAGCGTGATTTTGTCGGTAAGTCTTGATTTTAATGAAACCTGGTTAGGTAAAACTTCTGAATAAGAAGGGACTAGAAGAACGTCATCGAAAGTGATGGCTGTCTCTACAATTTTGTTATGAATAGACATCTTTACTTTCTTTGCAAAATTAGGTTATTTTGGTGAGATATGAAAATCATTTTTAATAGTTTAAATAAAAATTAATAATCAATAACGTAAATCAAAAAACCATCCTTTTTCAAGAATGGTTGATGGTACAAAATAATAAGTATGTTGAAGTTACTTGTTGAAGGTCTGCTTTTTCCTCGTAATTTTTAGGTGATCCCGTTACTTATTGGAAACAGAATTGATCATTTGTGAGATATCATGGGCTGTAAAGTTTCCTTTTACATCTACAAATACGAGTTCTTTCTCTGAGTTTACCGTGATCAGCATATTTTTAATCGCATCACCATCCTGTTTTACACGCACATTGACGTTATCTCCATCATGCTTTATCGTTGCCCAGTCTTCATACCTGTTATCATTTAAATACTGAGCATAATCTTTCAGCATTTCCTTGGTTCCGTTTTCTACGGTAAGGATTTTTATTTTGGAGATTTTCTTGATCAGGCTGATCATTTCCTCACTTTCGCCATCCTCTCTCATGGCTTTCTTAATGTAAGGCTTAGCCAGGGCCAGCGGGACATTAATACTGGTGAACTTTGCCCCTTTAAAATCATATCCGGAGTCTGAAAAGAAACCTATATTCGGCTTTTCCGAAACAATACACGACTGAAGGGTAATGATAGCCAGGGCAGCCAGAAACATGTTTTTTAAAATTTTCATGGTCATTATTTTTAATCGATAGGTCTTAATGTTCCTCCTGAGCTCTTGCTGATATTCGAATCTATTTCAGGTCTTCCTTTGTATCTTACCAATCCTCCTGAAGAGGCTCTTACTTTTAATTTCCCTGATACATTTACCGTAAGATTTCCTCCGGAAGTTGCTTCTGTTTCCACATAGGTGAACTTTAAATCATCCGCTTTACAAACCGCTCCGCTGCTGATATCAATCTTTCCTGATTCTGCATCTCCACGCAGACTGATATTGGAACCACTGGAACTTTTAATGGCGATATTCCCGGTAGTAATATCTGCTCTTACATTCGCTCCGGAAGATGCAGAAAGGTCTGTAGCCCCCGATATTTTAAAATCTCCTGTTACATTGGCTCCCGATGAAGCATCAATTCTCATATTCTTTTCCTGAATGGAGTTCACTACTGTAAAGTTTGAGCCTGATGAAACATCAATATTATCCATTTTTGGAGAAGAGACATTGACACTTAAGTTTTTAAATCTTAAGTTTCTGACGCCTTTATTATCAATATAGATCTTCAGGGTACCGTTTTCTACTTTTGTAATGATGTACTGCAGTTTGTCAGAATCCGCAATGACTTTTACACTGGTAGGCCTTTCCTGTTTAAAGATCACATTTACGCCTGTACTCACCTGAATTCCCGAAAAATCACCTACGGTTCTTGCCTCGCCGTTAAGATATGATGAATTATTATCAGAAGTCAGATTATTTCTTCTGACATTCGGGTTTTTCTTTGTTTCGCTGGAATTGACGATCTTGCTCACATCATCCATAGACAGTTTTCCGTCGAGCATTACAAAAATACTTTCCCCGCTTCCTCCGTCAATGCTCAGCAACAGATCATCTAAAATGCCGTTCTTAGCTTCTGAGGACAGAAATTTGATTTTAGCTCCCGAATTGTTTACAGTCATGATCTCACTGTAATTTAGATTCTTCAGGTAGGATGAAATATCTCTGCTCAGCTGGGACAGGTTATTCTGAACCCTGCGGCCGTCTGCTGTATTTGCTTTTTCAGGGTTTTCTGTAACGAGGATCTTTAATCCGTTTATTTTGGACAATAGCGGTTTGATCTGATCCAGCTGTGAATCATCAATATTCAGGCTGCTCAGCATTCCGAACATAGGTTTGGCAATCTTGATGGAAGTGACCCCTTCTACCTCCTGGTATTTTTCAAAAAGCTGGTCAAATTTATCTTTCTGTCCATATACATTAAAGAAATGGGAGAAAACAAGAGCGAATATTATGAATAGTTTTTTCATGAGTCAATTTTTATTTTTAAGTTAATGATTAGTACTGATCAGACCAACATCTTTTTCAGTTAATAATCGTCATCTACCACTTTAGGCTGTACCAATTTTTCACTAACGTTATTTGCAAATATCTGGAATGAATACTTAGTCACATCAATAGCTTCTTCTACATTGTCAATTCTTTTACCGTTAACAATAACGTAAGAATTTTCATATCCTGTAGAATCCTTCATTGCATTATTTTTAAAAGAGGAGTTGTTCACATATCTTGGTCTTCTCTCTTTTTTAAGCCTTCCTCTTTTCGGCAGGATCTCGTCCAGTACATCTTTTTCAGCCACAGCATTTTCCTTGAAAATAGAGTCTTTTTTGGCTCCTGAAATCGAATCGGTATGATTAACGGCAACCTGCCCCTGATGATCATTATTTTCTTCTATAAAACTGGATTTTTGTCTCAGTACTTCATCTTTTACCAGCTTTTCTTTGTCCTGAGCGGCCTGATCCTGGTAGGTATTGAAAATGAAACCTACACTGAAAAGAAGCAGTATTGCTGCAGCCATCCAGAACCATTTTGGGAAGGAAGGTTTATTTTTTTCCAGCGGAATAATGGGAGCCGAATCCTGATCAGCTTCTTTTTCTTCTGTCTGCTGAAGAAAATCTTCAAAGCTCCAGTTCATTTTTTCTTCCTTTATATCCCGGAAGATTTCGTCGTATTTATCTTGTAATTGATCTTTTTTCATAGCTCATCAGTTGTGAGATTTGTTCTTTTACTTTTTGCCGTGCCCGCATAAGGTTTACCCTTACTGCATTTTCTTCCATTTCCAACATTTCAGAAATTTCAGAAACATCATACTCTTCTACATCTTTTAAATGGATGACCATTTTTTGCTTTTCCGGAAGCTGATTGATAAATCCCATAATATGTTCTTTAAGATTATCAACCTCCATACTGTAAAGCTCCGACCGGTGAAGCTGCATATCTGCAAATCCTATCTTTACGTCATGGTGCTTCAGACGGTTCAGGCATTCGTTCCGGACAGACTTCAGCGCATAGGATTTAAAATTCCCGAACTGCCCCAGCTCATCCCTCTTCTGCCAGAACTTCATCATCAGATCCTGTACTACATCTTCTGCTTCATCACTGCTCATGACGAATCTTTTCGCAAAACGATACATCTCGTCTTTGAGAATAAACACCGTATTCTTGAAAGTTTCTTGGGTCATGAGTTTTGTTTCTTATAGGTAAGACAACTGCCGTTTCAAATCTATTACATCTAAAATAAAAAAACTTCAAAAAAAATTGAAGTTTTTTATTTTGCCAATTAATAGCTATCAAAAATATGTTTCAGAATCGCCTTATCTTCTTCTGTTAAGGAGACTTTTCTTCTTGCCATTGCTCTTTCTGCTACTTCGTAGACTTTATCCAATTTAAACCTTTCGTCATCTTTAAGTCCTCCCCACGAAAAGTTTTCCACAAGATTAGGGGGAAACCCCGGTTTGAAAATATTGGAAGCCACTCCTACAACAGTTCCCGTATTTAATTGGGTATTAATTGCTGTTTTGGAATGATCCCCCATGATCAGACCGGCAAACTGTAAGCCTGTATCTTCAAAGGCTTTGGATCTGTAATTCCAGAATTTCACATTTCCATAATTGTTTTTCATGTTGGATGAATTGCTGTCTGCGCCGAAATTACACCATTCTCCAATAACAGAATTCCCTACAAAACCTTCATGCCCCTTACTTGAATATCCAAAAATAATAATATTATTCACCTCGCCACCTACTTTACAGTGAGGTCCCACTGTAGTCGCACCATAGATTTTAGCGCCTAAATTAAATTTAGAATCATCACAAAGCGCTATAGGACCGCGGAGGTGGCAGCCCTCCATTATTTCAGTGTTTTTACCGATATAGATTTTTCCGGTTCTGGTATTCAATGTGGAAAACTCAATTTGAGCTCCTTCTTCAATGAACAGATCTTTTTTGTCTCCCAAAAAACCATTGGTAGAAGATAGCTCCTGTGAAGTTCTTCCTTTGGTCAGGAGTTCAAAATCGAAATCAATGGCATGATGATTATAGGTGAAAAGATCTGCCGGTTTTTTAAAGAAAATAAGCTTTTCCTTGATATCCGTCATTTTTTCAATCTGATGTAAAGAAAAATCTTTCATATTGATTCTAGCTGCCACCAATTCATCTTCGTAAACCAAAGCTTCTCCCTGTTTCAGATCTTTGATCTGCTGTATTACCGTTTCTGTCGGCAAAAAGTTTGGGACAAGAAAAAGGCTTTCCTTGTCTTCAGGACTTTTAAACTTATCCTGAAGATAGTTTTCCGTAAAATAAGAGACCCCGGTATTCTCCAGGATTTTCTGCCATCTTTCGGAGAAAGTAAGAATTCCGCATCGCATTGCTGCAACCGGCCGGGTAAATGTAAGCGGAAGAAAGTCTTCCCAATATTGAGCGTCTGAAAATACTAATTGCATTTTTTAGAAGTTAGAGATTAGAAATTAGAAGCTAGACCCTGAAAGCCAGATTGGGCGATATTGTACGCCGAAATGATCTTCCAGTTTCTGGATTCTATCTAAAACAAAAATACGAAAACATCTGAGAAATTATAACAGGGAGGGGAGATTAAAAAGATTGAAGATTAAGACTCTCCTTCCGGATAAAGAATTTTATATATATAAACCGGCAAATTTTACTGTGGTAAGTTTAGTTTGGGTTTAAAGCCGTTGGAATGATCGCCTTTTTAGAACATGCTAAGGCCTGTTCTTACTGTACTTGAATAAAACACACCTAAATCCAGGGGACATTAAAGAGAAAAACCAATCAATGACTGCCCTGATCTTGTCTTGTAAAGAGGACTGTTGTATTCATCCCTCTTTAAATTCCACCCAATAAAAAAGTCTTCCAAAAAATTGGAAGACTTCTATATTTTAATTTTCAAAAAATTACTTAGCGAATTTTTTGTATTTGTTCATGAACTTATCAACTCTACCTGCAGTGTCAACTAGTTTCACTTTACCAGTGTAGAAAGGGTGAGAAGTTGAAGAGATTTCCATTTTGATCAAAGGGTACTCTTGTCCTTCATACTCGATAGTGTCTTTTGTTTCTGCAGTAGACTTGCAAAGAAACACCTCGTCGTTACTCATATCTTTGAAAACAACAAGTCTATAATTTTCTGGGTGAATTCCGTTTTTCATAATACAATTTTTAAAAAAATTAAAGTTTGCTTTCGAAATAGTAATGGATATTTCTCTGCTAATTTTAGGTTGCAAAAGTACAACATTTTTTTAAAATTCCAAATACTGGATTCAATATTTTTTTATTGATAAGAAATTCAAAGTATTTTCGTTAAATTTGGAACCTACTTAAACTTTAATTTCGATGAAATTCAAATTATTACTGGCTTTTTCTTTTTGGGCACTGCTTGCTGCGGTATCATGTAATAAGGATGATATTACTTTTGATTCTCCTTCACAGGAGCTTAGTTTTTCTAGGGATACTGTATTTTGTGACACGGTATACCACCAGGTCCGCTCAGAAACGTATGTTGTAAAAGTATATAATAATGAAGATAAAGATATTCTGATCCCGAGGGTTAATCTTGAAAAGGGAGCTACATCATTATATAGAATCAATGTAGACGGAAAACCAGGATATGACTTTAAGAATGTTCCTTTAAGAAAGAAGGACAGTCTTTATATTTTTGTCGAAATCGCTCCTGAGGCCTCTGGCCCCGAAGCCATCGCTGAAGATAAAATTGTATTTACCGGCCCCGCAGGAAAGCAGCATGTAACGCTATTTTCTGTAGTTCAGGATGCCGAATTTTTTATTCAGACCCCAACGAATCCTAATGTAATCAGTACACCTACCACCTGGGATAATACTAAAGCAAAAATTATTTATGGCAACCTGACGATTAACCCGAACATCATGTTGAATATTGAACAGGGAACCAACGTTTATTTCCACCAAAACAGCGGGATGAAAGTTTCTTCCGGAGCCACTTTAAATATCAACGGAACACAGGATAAGCAGGTGATCCTCCGAGGAGACAGAAACGATCTGGATCATGATACCCTTCCCAAGAACTGGAATTCTATCAGAATGGAAGCCAATTCTACGCTTAATATGAATCATACAAGGCTTTTCGGAGGGACAAGAGGACTGGACATGAGGCAAACCAATGCTACCATTAAAAATTCATTTATTCATACCTTCTTTGAATACGGAATTTATGCCGTAGGCTCTACCGTTAATGCCAGCAATCTTGTGATGAACAACTGTGGGGCATCATGTATCGGAATATTCAGAGGGGGAAATCATACTTATACTCATGCAACGATTGCGAATTATTCTAAAACTATGGGTTCATTCGACCGCAAAGGGATTTTTGCAACCAACGAGTGGAAAAATGATGCGGGCCAGACAGAGCAGGGCGCTTTGCAGTTGCTCAGCATAAAAAACAGTATCGTCTATTCCGACAGGGATAATTCCGTACAGTTTGAACAGACTCCGGGACAACAGTTTGAATTCATCATTCAAAATTGTTTATTAAAATACTCCTCCACATCGGAAGCAGGCTTCCCTTTTGACAACAATGTGAACGTAATACAAAGTATTAAGAATGAAGATCCACAGTTTGTCAACTATTTCATGGCTAAAATGAATCTAAGGGTAAAAACCCCTTCTCCAGCGAGAGCAAAAGGCAATGTTACCATAGCAGGAACTGTTCCTTTTGATATTGTAAATGTATCCCGAACGTCTAACCCTACCCTAGGAGCTTATCAGTAATGGAAATAACGCATCTACAACAACAGGTCGATGAATGGATCAAAACCATCGGCGTACGCTATTTCAATGAGCTGACCAATATGGCCATGCTGACGGAAGAAGTGGGTGAAGTAGCCAGGATCATTGCCAGAAGATATGGCGAGCAAAGTGAAAAAGAAAGTGATAAAAGCAAGGATCTGGGAGAAGAGCTGGCGGATGTTCTTTTTGTGACATTATGCTTAGCCAATCAAACAGGAGTGAATCTGCAGGACGCTTTTGACAGAAAAATGAAAATAAAAACTGATCGCGATAAGGACCGCCATCAGAATAATGAAAAATTAAAATAGGGGGAAGACCTCAGGTAATAGATTTCGGATAGCAGACTGAGTCTGTCATCTGACGTTTTTATCTGATGTCTTACGTCTTAAATCTGAAGAAATAATGAAGCTAGAAAAATCAAAACTATCAGGAAATAAAACGGTTCAGATCAGCGGTTCGAAAAGTATTTCGAATCGTTTATTGATTTTAGAAAGTTTATTTAAAAATAGTAAGATTGGAAACCTTTCCAATTCCCAGGATACCCAGTTACTGAAAAAGGCACTCTCTGAGAATTCTGATATTGTTGACATTCACCATGCAGGAACGGCTATGCGTTTCCTTACTTCCTATTATTCTATCCTGGAAGGAAAAACCACGGTTCTTACCGGATCTAAAAGAATGAAGGAAAGGCCGATCAAAAATCTGGTCAGTGCACTTCAGGATTTAGGCGTAGACATTGAATACCTGGAAAACGAAGGTTACCCTCCTTTAAAGATCACAGGCAGGAAAATTACTCATACCCAGGTTAATGTTCCTGCTGATATTTCAAGCCAGTTTATTACTTCCCTTCTTCTTGTTGCAGGAAAACTGGAACATGGACTGGAGATAAATCTTGTAGGTAAAGTGACTTCAAGATCTTATATTGAAATGACCCTGGATATCTTAACGAAGTTGGGAATAAAAAGCAGTTTTGAAGGAAACACCATCAAAGTAGAGCCTTTCCATACGGAGGAGTCTTCTCCAGTAAGCTATGAAGTGGAAAGTGACTGGAGCTCGGCTTCTTACTTCTACTCGATCTGTGCATTGGGAAGAGAAACAATCCATTTGAAAAGCTTTTATAAGGAATCAACGCAAGGGGATTCTGCAATTGCAAAGATCTATGAAGAGTTCTTTGGAATTAAAACCATTTACTCTGAAGATGAGCATAAAATCACGTTGGAACCTCAACCTGATTTTTCTTTTCCGGAAAAAATTGTGCTGGATATGAACAACTGCCCGGATATTGCGCAAACCCTTTGTGTAACGGCTGCAGCATTAAAAATCCCTTTCGATATTTCAGGACTGGGAACGTTAAGAGTAAAAGAAACCGACAGGCTTCTGGCTTTATATAATGAACTGAAAAAACTGGGTACTGAAACGGAGATCACGGATTTAACGATTCAATCCGTCAGTTTCGGAGAACCGGAAGACAATATTTCCATTAAAACCTACCAGGATCACAGAATGGCCATGAGTTTTGCTCCGTTCTGCCTGATGAAGGAACTTAATATTGAGGATGAAGATGTGGTGGAAAAATCTTATCCGATGTTCTGGGAAGATCTTGCCGGCATCATGACGAGGTAATCTGAAAATCGCGATGTGGTAATTTGAGAATGGCCGACCTCTTTTCAAATTACTGCATTGAATAAAAATAGGCCATCCAATGAAAAAATATCTAATCTTATTAGCATTCACGCTCCCATTATCAGTTTGGGCGCAGTATTTGCTTCCTAATGAAGAAATCCTGTACTCCTTCGAAACAAAAACGGGAAAGAAGATGACATTGGTAAA
Organism: Chryseobacterium sp.; assembly: GCF_022869225.1. NCBI lineage: Bacteria > Pseudomonadati > Bacteroidota > Flavobacteriia > Flavobacteriales > Weeksellaceae > Chryseobacterium > Chryseobacterium sp. Next base: position 1,767,723 of record NZ_JALIHL010000001.1, read on the forward strand.
AGACAAAAAGAATGAATATATTCAATATCGTTTTGGAACTAAAGATCATATAGAAATGGTATTTCCTTCCAAAAAAAACAAAAGACAGTTGGAAAAAATTCAGGTATAATTCTTATTCAAGAGGAGGAGGAAAACAAAATGCAGGGATGGAGCTGCATTATTTAACCTTTACCCATCATGGCTATCAATATCAGCTATTCAGAACTTACTATGCAGAAGATGAATCATATGCTACAGGAATTACGGTAACTGACAGTAAGGGTAAGGAAACGAATATTAACGGGATATACAAAACGACACAAGGCTGTGTGTGTCATTGGGAAGAATCGGGATTGATAGAGAAAGAAGATACCGGACTATAAAATTCAATAATAGCTGCATGAAAAGTCTTTTTTCTTTTGTTACCTCATTGTTAATTACACTTTCTTATGCCCAAAACCTGAAACATTTTACTATTCCGGAAGGATATACTAAGATCGCCGAATCTAAAGGAGACCTGGATAAAGATGGGAAAGATGAGGTCGTTATTATATTGGATACAGATAAAAAAGCCTCTGAAAACAAAAGTTTTTCGAAAGACAATGATTATAACAGAGTCCTTTACATTCTAAAAAATGATACCGGCCAGCTTAAAATCTGGAAAGAAAACACCTCCTTACTTTTTTCAAGCGGCACAGGTTTTTACTCTGAAGACAGCAGTCCGCCGGAAATTTCCATAAAAAATAATGCACTGACAATTACCCAGGTCTTTAATACCAATTCAAGACATACCCAACTTTACAAACATACCTTCAGATTTCAAAACGGAAATTTTTATTTAATGGGTTCTCACGATCATTTTGAAGATACCTGTGATTTCAGTTTTTTAAATGAGATCAATTTCTCAACAGGGAAAGTCATTATTGATAAGGAATATTCATCCTGCGATGAAGACGCAAAGATTCCGGAGCGTTCTCACAAAGAATTTATCCATACATTTAAGCCACTTATAAAGATGAATGATTTTAAAATTGGAGCGCATACATTCAGAATTCCCTGTTCCAATGAAGATTTCATTTTTTAGAAGAAATGCTCTCTTTCCTTTATTTAATACAACTTAATTATCTCTTAAAGTTAAATTAACTCCTCATATCTTGACATATTCTTATTTTTATGTTAAATAAAATACGATATACCTATGTTCAAGAACAACATGAGACGTTTAACAACAATTACTCTTGGCATTGCTGCTGCAAGTTTATTTTTTTCATGCTCAGAAAGCATGGCCGAAAGAGATTTAACTGACAAAGAGATCCATTCTGTCGGAAAAGCCAGCAACAGAACAGCTGCAGTTCCGGTGGATATGAACAGCTGGATGTCCGGTCTTCAGGATAACATCTCCATCTCAAGAATCTCTATTCCGGGAACCCATGATTCCGGAGCCACAAGAGAAATTCCCTCCAACAGCGGTACTGCAAAAACCCAAAACCTCAGCATCAGCGAGCAGCTTAATGCCGGCGTCCGTTTTCTGGATATCCGTTGCAGACATATTGATAATTCATTTGCGATTCATCATGGCCCGATTTATCAGAATCTGAACTTTGATGACGTTCTTAATGCCTGCTATGCATTTCTTGAAAGTCATCCATCAGAAACAATCATTATGTCTGTGAAAGAAGAATATGATGCTTCAAACACCACCAGGACTTTCGAGAAAACCTTTGACTCTTATGTTCAGAAAAATCCATCCAGATGGGATCTTGGGACCAATATCCCCAGTTTAGGAAACATCAGAGGAAAAATAAAGTTATTAAGAAGATTCTCTGCAGAAACCGCTAAAGGGATCAATGCCACTTCATGGGCTGATAACACTACGTTTGAAATCAATAATAACGGAGCTCCAATGAAGGTTCAGGACTATTATAAGGTGACTAACAATGATGATAAATGGTCAGGAATTTTCTCACTTCTTAATGAAGCAAAGAATGACAGCAGCAATAAACTTTTCGTCAACTTCACGAGTGGCTATAAGCCGGGGATATTTGGGATCCCTAGCATCCCTACAGTTTCCAATAGCATCAACCCTAAGCTGAAAACGTTCTTTCAAACGAACACACAGGGAGCTTATGGGGTGATGCCTGTTGATTTTGTTAATGCTGAATTATCTGAACTGATCGTAAAAACCAATTTTTAAGACAAACAGCATACAAAAAGATCTCCTTTACAAAGCCGTATCAATTGATATGGCTTTATTCTTTCCTGAATCAATATGATGATTTTAATATCTCACAGGTTGAACGGATTAGGAAGATTCTTGCGGAGGCTTTATATGATCTGTAAAAACAGCGGGAGATAAAGCTATGAAAAAGAGGCGGTCTCAAAAGTGTCATTCTGAACGAAATAGAATTCCGTGAAGAATCTTAAGAATTTGATTTCAGAGATCCTTCGACAGATTCAGAATGACAAAGGTCTCATTTTTTGACCTTTGAGACCGCCTCTTAATTTATAATTGATGAAGAATATTATAGTAATGAATTACTTTTGAATACCATAAGCGGCTAATATCTTATTAAAGATTTCCGTGTTTTCAAATAATCCTGTAAACGCTTTGGAATTCGGGCCATAAGCAAATACACTTGATGGAATTGAAGTATGGTCATTGGTACTGAAGTTTCCAAATACCCAGCCGTCTTTAAGGCTACCGTCCAGGAGCGTTAAACCTCCGGTTTCATGATCTCCTACAACGATGACTAATGTTTCCTTATTTTCATCTGCAAACTTCATTGCTTTTCCGACTACATGGTCAAAGTCCAATAATTCAGTCACCAGTTGCTCCAGATTATTGCTATGTCCGCCACCGTCAGTCTGTGAAGCTTCTATCATCATAAAAAAACCTTTTTTATTGTTCTTTACATTATTTAAGGTAAGATCAAATGCATCAGCCAGCCAGTTTCCTCTTCCGTTCGTTATTCTTTGAGAAGCAGAAGGATCAATGATCAGCGTGCGGTTGCTTATTGTGTTCACTGATTTTAGATCATGGTATACATCAATTTTTGCCTCTTTCAGCTTCTGCATATTTTCCTGGGATAATCCGTTTGTAGGTCCCCCGATCAGGATTTTTGTTTTTGATGCTGCAAAATCTTTCAGAATAAGCTCTGAACTGTTTCTGTTATCAGAATGGGCATAGAAGTCTGCCGGTGTTGCATCGGTAACATCTCCTGTGGAAATAAGCCCTGAGACCAGGCCTTTATCTGCGATGATATCAGGAATTTGCGCTAAAGCTTTTCCCATTGGGTCTACCCCAACAAATGTATTTTTAGTTTTCACTCCTGTAGCAAAGGCTGTAGACCCTGGCGCTGAATCGGTAATATATGCATTGGAAGAATTCGTCTTGGACAGCCCGGTAGCTTTCATATTGAAGACATTCAGTTTTCCTTTGTTGGCTGTAAATGCCGCATAATATTGAGGCAAAGAAGTACCATCCGGAATCAGAAGGATTACATTTTTTACTTTTTGGGGGACTCCATCCGTTTTATAAGTGGGAGTATACGTGCGGTACTCTTTTGTATTTTTATAGAAATTTTTCGGGATGCTATTCATCAATTTTTTCAGTTCCGGGATATGATCGGTATTGATATAATCCACTCCCATATCCATAAGGTTTACCCAGGCATTAGGGAAGTCAGGAGCTCCGTAAAAGCGCATGGGCTTTTGCTGGGCATGGGCTTTTTCCACAGCGTTTTTAATTTTATCCGTTTCTTCATCTCTCGGAATACCTTTTCCGTTCCATTGTACAAGTCCCGGAAGATCCGCACTGAACATCCCGATTCTTTTCAGCTGGTCTGCAGTATAGTTTTTGTCAGGATCCCCATCGAAATAAAGATAACTGGGATAGTTTTTAAAATCATTCGGCTGTGGCCGACCTCCTGTAATCACCAGTTTAATTCCCGAATTTCCAGTAATCTCCGGATATTTTTTCAATGTAGTGACCAATACAGCGAGGGTTGTTTTATAATCCTGCTTGATATCGATAAGCAGCTGCAGCTTTTTATTGGGATCCGGATAAATACTGCCCTTATTCAGCTTAATTTGTTTTGCAATAGGATCCAGATATAGGTTTTCTAACGTACGGTCAGCAGACAGTTCTTTTTCTGTATGGGACACCCAGAGCTTATCTTTCACCAAAAAAACATCCGCTTCAACAGAACCGAAACTGGCATAATATGCCTGCCAGAAAGGGATCTCCTGCATGTAGTCATTATGAGAATGGGCATTCCCAACATTATAGTTTAAATAATTCTGTGCCTGATTCTCAGAAAAAACAGCTAAGGCCAGTAAGGCCAACATCTTTGATAGTTTCATTCGTATATTTTTATTGTTTTTTATAGGTCGAATGGAACGCGTTATATTCATATCCCTGTGTGTCAAAAATTTGCCATAGGCGTTTCATAATCTCTGTGAAAAAAACTATATCATCACAGGAGCCCTGCAATGATATAGTAGATAATATATATTAGATTAGCATTTTACCAGCCTTCATTTTGCTTGATAATACCATGACTATTGACAATTTCCGCTTGTGGAACTGCCCATACATTATGCACTGCAGGATTGAAATTTCTTGCAGCCCACACCACCTGGCCGGTAATGCCGTGCAATGGTTTTGCATAAGTATCTTTAGCATCTCCCCAACGTACAAGGTCCCGGTGCCTGTCTGCCCACTCGCCCGCCAGTTCACAACGCCTTTCATGCTTAAGATCAGCCATTGTACATCCGTTTTTTGAAGGTAAGCCCGCACGATTTCTGATCATATTGATTTCCTGATCCGCGTTCTGCCCCATCATCAGTAATGCTTCTGCTTTGATTAAGATAACCTCAGCATAACGCATAATCGGAACGGCAAGGTCCGTACATGGGTAATCTCCATTGGCGCTTACGTGCCCGCTGTTCAGCTGATATTTGAAGGCATCCATGTATTTATTGAACTGATATCCTGTCAGGGAATTGGTAGAGGCATACGTTCTGTCTTTACCATTAAAAGTAAACTTATCTCCTAATTTCAGGATCGTCGTACTCCTTCTGAGATCTCCTGTTTCATACTCGTCATAAAGTTCCTTCGTTGGCTGGAAATATCCCCATCCGTTGTACTCTCCCCATCCTTTGTTTTCAAGCATTACCCCCGGAAGGATACTTCCCACTGAATTAAATTTAGGCGTACTGGGTATAGACCATATATATTCCGTACTGTAATTATTTTCTGCTTTGAAAACATCTGCATAATTATTCAGAAGGTTCCTGTTTCCTTTAGTCATGACTTCATTGGCCCAATAAGCCGCGTTCTGCCAGTCTTTCATAAACAGATATACTTTCGCAAGAAGTGCCCATGCTGCTGCTTTATGGGGTCTTCCGTAATCTTTTGCCGGAAGTTCCGCCTGAGCAGGTAATAGCTCTGCTGCTCTTTTCAGGTCGTTTACGATATAACTATAGTTGACCATTACATGAGCCGCTCTTGGAATCGGGTTGGGATCCGGCTCTTTCGTACGGTCTATAATAGGAATCCCTGCTTTTTCATTCCCATAGTTATAAGAAAGTTCAAAATACATCCGGCTGCTCATAAACAAAGCTTCGCCAAGATACTTGTTTTTGGTTGCCGCCGAAGCCTGGATATTGTCTACATTGCGGATCACCCGATTGGCCACTCCGATTACATTATATCTTTTATTCCATTGGGTTTCCAGATCTCCTGCTGCAATATAATTGCTGCTGAAGTTCTTGGCATTATCCGCTTCACTTTTAGCCCTTCCCGTTACCATATCATCACTTGCATTGATAAACCAGAAAAAACCTCTTCCATAAAATTCGCTGTCTGATAATGGCTTATACATCGCATTAGCTCCTGTTATCAGGTCGTTTTCCGTTTTCCAGAAACTGGCTTCCGTAGGAGTTCCTTCCGGCTGCACATCCAGCTCGCCTGTGCATGATAAAAGTACCGCCGATATTCCTGATACTAAAAAAATTTTGTTGAAAAATTTCATTTTTTTACTTTTTTGTTGTTTAAAATTATAACCCGATTTCCACTCCGAAAATAAATGAACGCGCCTGCGGATATCTACCGGTATCTACCCCGTACGAATTCATTCCCACTTCAGGATCAAAGCCTGTATATTTCGTCATCGTAAAGAGATTATTGGTCGTCACATAAATTCTTACCTTATTCACATCCAGCTTTTGGTAAAGCTCTCTTGGCAGTGAATATCCGATGGTAAGGTTTTTCAGTCTTATGTAAGATCCGTCTTCCACATAGAAGTCTGATACTTTGGAATAGTTTCCGCTTGGGTCGCCATGTACAAGTCTTGGAATATCGGTATTGGTATTCTGGGGAGTCCAGGCATTCAGAATATCCCTGTCCATATTATAGTTCTGCCCCGTTCCGCCCGGGTTTAATGAAATAAATTTCAATCCGTTGAAAATCTTGTTTCCATATACTCCCTGGAAGAATACGTTGAGGTCAAAGTTTTTCCACGTCATATTATAAGAAAATCCATAGGAGAACTTAGGATAAGGACTTCCAAGATTTACAAAATCATTATTATTAAGGGTTCCGGTATTTCCTTCTTTTTTAAGGAATTTAAGATCTCCAGGTTTGGCATTGGGCTGAATGAGATTACCGTTCGCATCTCTGTAATTGTTAATTTCTTCCTGTGACTGGAAAATACCTCCGGTTTTATATCCATAGAAAGAATAAAGCGGATCCCCAATTTTTACACGGGTAGGTTTTAATACCCCTCTCACTCCGTTATCATTGATAAAAATCTCATCGACGTCAGCAAGCTGCTTCACCGTATTTTTTAGTTGACTAAATGTAACCCCTACTGAATACGTAAAATCTCCGGATCTTTTGCTGTTATAATTGATCCCTAACTCATATCCTTTATCCTGGAATAATCCTGCATTTACATATTGATTATTATAGGTAGCCGTACTTGGCAGGCTGACATTAAAGATCTGATCTTTGGAATTTTTCACAAAATAATCAAACTGTAAAGAAAGGCTGTTGTGCAGAAAAGAGGCATCCACTCCAAAGTTGGTCTGCTCAGATTTTCCCCACTTCAGATCCGGATTAGGACGTGTGGTCGCATAATAGGCAATATTTTGAGAAGGATCCTGCCCGAAAATAATATTATTATCCCTTGTCATCAGCGGGTTTACTGCCTGAGGAGAGATCCCCCCAAGGTTTCCTAAGATCCCGTAGCTTCCTCTAAGCTTCAGGCTGGAAAGCCAGGAAATATCATTCATAAAGTTTTCCTTAGACACCACCCATGCTCCTGAAACAGCATAGTAATTGGCAAAACGATTCTGCCTGGCAACCAATGATGAACCGTCACGTCTTCCCAGCACACTCACAATATACTTTCCTGCATAATCGTAGTTGACTCTTGCCAGATAAGAAACCAATGCCTGTTTGAATCGGTAGCTGGAGACTTCTTTATTGGTGTCTGCTGCATTCTGAAGATGCTGAAAAACCTCAGCCTCACTTCTGAAATCAAAAGATTTTGCCAGGAATCCTTCATCAATTGTTTTCTGGAAAGTAAAACCTCCCAGGAAATCAAAGTTATGTTTCCCCGCAGCTATTTTATACGTAAGGAGTTGCTCCGCAAGGGCTGTGGATGAGTTGTTCGACTGGTATTCTAAATTATTGGTATCAAAAATCTTCCCGACTTCCAGCACTCTGGATGTAAAATTCTTGACATTTCCCAGTCTAAAGGTCTGTGAGAAGTTGGAGCGGAATTTTAAATCTTTTGCTAGCGTAATTTCGGCATAAGGATTGATCAAAATTTCATGAGTAGGATTTCTGATATTGATCCTTTTAAGATAGGCCACAGGATTGATCATATCTCCATATCCTCCGGCCACATCGATAGGTAATCCTGAAAATGCTCCCGATGGTGTATACACCGGAACATTGGGCGGGTAGTACATGGCAGCCACCAGAGCTCCCGTATATCCGTTTTTGGTATCAGCGGTATTTCCATCAGAATAATTATAATACATATTCTCTCCAATCGTCAGCCAGTCTTTCACCTTATGCTCAGAATTTACCCTGAAATTATATCGCTTGGCCTGGGTGTTCAATAAAATTCCTTCCAGTGCTCTATGATTCATCCCAACAAAAAATCGGGATTTCTCACCACCTCCGCTTACATTAAGATTATATTCCTGGAGGGTTCCCGTACGGAAAATCTCTTTCATCCAGTCTGTTCTTGTTATTCTTCCATCAGGATACTTCTCAGGATTGAAAGCAATCGGTAAACTTCCAAGCTTCCCTGCATTGGCATACGCCTGATACATGACATCCTGGAATTCAGCCGCATTTAAAGACTCTTTCAGCCTCCAAGCCTGATTGATCCCGTATTTAACATCAAAGTCTACCGTAAGAATCCCCTTTTTCCCTTTTTTAGTGGTAATAAGGATAACCCCACCCGAAGATCTTGCCCCATAAATGGCTGCAGAAGCATCTTTAAGAACAGAAATATCCTGAATATCATTGGGATTAATGGCCGGAGTGCCGTTAAAAACTACTCCGTCTACAACGTAGAGAGGAGTCTCACCGTTGATCCCCCCTAAACCACGAATATTTACCTTGGGCGAACCGTTAGGGTCTCCCCCTTCGTTCACTACCGTTACTCCGGGAGCTTTTCCCTGAAGTACTTCTCCCACTCCGGACAGAGATCTGGAAGTAAGCTTGTCTAGTGAAGCCTCAGAAACAGCGCCTGATACTTTACTTTTCTTCTGTGTCCCGTACCCAACAACGACAACCTCGTCCAGGGTCTTTTCTTTTAAATTGTCTTTTTTTTGTGATAGGAACATCGGAGAAACCGATATTGCACCGATAAGTAATACCCTCCCCGTTAAATAAGTTACTGAAACAGGGATTTTAAATACATTCATGACATCCTTTTTAGTTGGGTACAAAACTAGAGCAGCTCTAACCCGGGCATCATTAACGTTTTCTTATGTTTTTATTAAGAAATTTTAGCTAAAATCAATACTCCTTCTCCCTATCAAAAACACAACACGCTGTTTTACAATCAAATAAACTAATAAAGTACTCATTCCGCTGATATCACCGGGCCTTTTGAGATTAATTTTGTTTTAAGTTTAATCAATAGAAGACAATATATCAGATGCTGATCGTGACTTATTTTCGGAAATAATAAATAACAGAGTTCACTTTTCTTTTTTTACATTTGCTGAAAATAGAGTTTGCTTTACATCAATCGATGGACATAAGGATTTTTAAGATTTTTTAATCATAAAAGCCAGTTTCATCATATGTTTAAAGAAAATAAAAATAATAAAATCATACAGATTCAATGACCATTATCATTACAGGAACATCTTCAGGAATTGGTTTTACACTAGCCGAATATTTTGGAAAAAAAGGACACAAAGTATATGGTTTAAGCCGAAAACATACAGAAAGCAGGTATTTCAGATCTATTCCGACGGACATTACTGATAACACTGCTGTTCTGAATGCCATCGCAGAAGTTTTACAAACAGAAACCAGAATTGATGTCCTGATCAATAACGCCGGAATGGGAATGGTAGGCGCTGTGGAAGATTCTACCAAAGAGGACATCTTACAACTCTTCAGCCTGAATCTGGCAGGTGCTGTTCAGATGATGAGCGCTGTTCTCCCGAAAATGCGTGAATATAAATTTGGGAAAATCATTAATATTTCCAGTATCGGAAGTGAAATGGGACTTCCTTTCCGCGGCTTTTATTCTGCATCAAAATCAGCTCTGGATAAAGTGACTGAGGCGATGAGGTATGAAGTTTACCCATGGAATATTGAGGTATGCTCACTTCATTTGGGTGATATTAAAACCAATATTGCAGAAAACAGAGTGATGGCTCAGGTTTCAGAACCGTACAAAAAGATTTTCAACAAAGTTTACACGCTGATGAATTCTCACGTGGATGACGGCGCTGAACCGGCTGAAGTAGCGGAGTACATTGAAAAGCTTTTAGGGAAAAATAAATGGAAGGCACATTATTATTTTGGTAAATTCGGACAGAAGATCGGTGTTCCGCTGAAGTGGATCCTTCCGCAGGGAACGTATGAGAATTTGATGAAGAAATATAATAAACTCGATAAAAATTAGTTGATTGATAGGGCGCATTGTCATTCTGAGCAGAATGAAATGCGGTGAAGAATCTTTTGTATTTTTATAGATATTCTTCGTTCCGGTTCACTACATTCAGAATGACAAATTGAAGTTACTTTTAAAAATATTTTTTGTCCTGTTCTGCGTTTTTACCCAAGCGCAGAAGAGGCATTATTGGCTTACTGATACGGAAACAAAGATTAAAAAGAAGGTAAAAGACTCTGCATCCGCCGTAAAGTTTCTGGATTCACTGGCTCAAAACAATTACTTTTTCACACAGCTGAAAGAGGTAAAAGTAAAAGGGGACAGCACAGAAATTTTTTATGACAAAGGAAAAAATTACAATGAAACTTATGTTGACCTTTCGGATTCTATCGTTCAGAAGTTAAAAGTTCAGAAAGATTTTTTTACCAAAAATTTAGATTCGACAAAAAAAAGCATCAACAAAAGATATATTGATGACGGCTATTCTTTCAGCAGGATCAAATCCAGGTATAAAGGGCAAAAAAACGGATTCCCGATCATAGCACTGGATATCAATAAAAATGATAAAAGAACCATTGACGGATTCGTGGTAAAAGGCTATGAAAGAGTTCCTAAAAGGTTCATTAAAAATCTTGAAAAGGAATTCAAAGGAAAGAACTATGATGACAAAAATCTTGTGGCCATCAACAAAAGTTTTCAAAGCCATCCCTTTGTAACCCTGGAACGGCAGCCCCAAACCTTATTTACCAAAGATTCTACCAATATTTTTCTCTTCCTTGAAAAGAAGAAGACCAATACTTTTGACGGGGTGATCGGTTTTGGAAATGATAAAACCAATAAATTTACCCTGAACGGAACCATGAATGTCAATTTCAGGAATATGTTCAACGGTTTTGAAGCCATCAGTTTATACTGGCAGAGAAACCCTGATAAAGGGCAGACTTTTGATCTCCAGGTAGATATTCCTTATCTTTTCAAATCCAATATCGGGTTGAACACCAAGGTGAATATCTACAGACAGGACTCCACATTTGCCAATGTAAAATTCCTTCCGGCTTTTTATTACCATATCAATAACCGTAATAAGATCGGTATCAGGGCCACCTTGGAAACTTCCAGTATCATTGATACGCTGTATACTCAGGGAAAGGACTATAACAAAAGAGGGATAGGAATCTGGTATGAAATGACTGAACCTACCGACATTGATCTTTTCCTTTACAAGACAAAGATCAGTGCCGGATATGACTTCCTAACGACCACCTACACCAAAGATAATATCAATGCTGCCCAGAATCAGTTTTACTTTTACGGGGAGCACAATTATCATATTTCGGGAAATCACTTTCTTAATATAAAAGGGGAAGGCCGGATGATGGATTCTAAGATGGAATTCTCCACCAATGAATTATTCCGTTTTGGAGGCTGGAATTCTATGAGAGGATTCAATGAAAACTCTCTTGCGGCAGATTATTTTTACTATGGAGGTTTAGAATACCGGTACCTGATCGGCAGCCAGGCCTTTTTTGACCTCTTCGGACAGTATGGGCAGCTCAATAATAAATCTTTGGGAGTCAAGCCTAAACTTTACAGTGTAGGTCTCGGTTTTAATTTCTTTATTCCTATCGGTCTGATGAGCTTCCAGCTTTCCAATGGGAATGAGTTTGGAAATCCGTTTAAGTTTAATGACATCAAAATTCATTGGGGAATTCTGAGCAGATTCTAGAAAACAGCAGCTTCTCTTAGGGGTTACCATATTTTAATATAGGTATAAAAAAGCCAAAATTCATTTACAGAAATTCTTTTTCATTTTATCATTTTGTTAATTATTTCTCTTAATAATTATTAAAATAATATATTTTTTTAATACATCCTTAAAACACTGGTAATAATGTCAGGGTAAATTTGTATTCAAAAAAATGAAGAAGACTTTAGCTACTTTTGCAATTTCTCTGCTTCCCCTTTCCTTTACCGCTCAGGAAATTAACATTTCCGGAACTGTAAAATCCGAAAACGGAACCCATGTTTCCGGAGTCAGTATTACTGACAAAAATACGGGTAAGACGGCAACAACAGATGAAAACGGTAATTTTACCATCTCAGCCAATCCCAAAGATATTCTGGAATTTTATGCTCCTGACTTTTCTTTATATACTGTAGAAGTCTCTTCAAAAAAGCAATATACCGTCACTTTAAAAAAAGTGAATGAAAAGCAAATTGAAGGAGTGGTTATCACCGCATTAGGGATTGCCAAAAAGAAAGAAAAAATAGGGTATTCTACTCAGGAAGTAGGAACTAAACAGTTTGAAACCATAACCACTCCAAGTATAGGAAATTTATTTTCCGGACAGGTGGCAGGCCTTAATGTTTCCAATCCCACCGGAATGCAGCAGGCCCCGGAGTTTACATTAAGAGGAAACTCCAATCTGGTCTTTGTTATTGACGGGGTGATTGTTGAAAAGGAAGTTTTCCAAAATCTGGATCCCAATAATATTGAAAATATCAATGTACTGAAAGGGGCTACCGCTTCTGCACTGTATGGCTCCAGAGGAAGGTACGGAGCCATTCTGATCACCACTAAAAGTGCTAAAAAGAAAGGCTTTTCCGTAGAATTTTCACAAAATACGATGATTACCGGCGGATTTACCAATCTTCCGAAAACCCAAACGGAATACGGGAACGGTTCACACGGGAAATACGAATTTTGGGATGGTGCAGATGGTGGCGTGAATGACGGAGACATGATCTGGGGCCCAAAATTTACCCCTGGATTACAGATTGCCCAGTGGAACAGCCCCATCAGAGATAAAACAACCGGACAGATCGTTCCATGGTACGGCGCCGTGGCAGGAACTCTCTACAATGATAAATCAAGATACGAAAGGGTTCCGATAGACTGGAAGTACCATGATAATTTAAGCACATTTTTAAAACCGGCTGTGATCAACAATAATAATTTTGCCATAAGCTATAAAAACAATCAAGACATATACAGGCTTTCGGGAAATTTCATGAATTATGATGACAGGGTTCCCAACTCTTACCTGCAGCGCTATGGGGTTAATTTTTCTTCGGAGAATCATATAGGGGAAAAATTGATCTTGGATACCAAATTCAATTTTAACCAAACCTTTACGCCTAATATCCCGAACTATGATTACAACCCAAGCGGGCATATGTATACCATCCTCATCTGGATGGGAGGCGATGTAGACGGAAAAGCACTCAAAAACCATATGTGGATTCCGGGGAAAGAAGGCACGGCACAGGCCAACTGGAACTATGCATGGTACAACAATCCATGGTTTGGAGCTGAGTATTATAAAAACCAGAACAGAACCAATATCATCAATGCTCAAACCGGCTTAGAATATAAAGCGACAAAAGATTTTTCGGTAAAAGGTAAAATTTCCATTGTTGAAGATCACAATAAACAGGAGATATTAAGCCCGTATTCTTATTTCAACTACAGTGCTCCGAGAAGCGGTGGATATATTCTGAACGATACCAAAACATGGAACCTCAACTATGACGTATTAGCTACTTATAAGAAAAAGATTTCTGAGAATTTTGATTTTACCATCAATGCCGGAGGTTCTGCATTCTATTATAAAAACAATATCAACAATGCCTCTACTGACGGGCTTAAAGTTCCGGAAGTTTATACGCTGGACAATTCCATCGGAGCCATAAAGTATTATTCTTATCGTAAAGAAAAACTGATCTACAGTGCTTATTCAACGATTGATATCGGATTGTACAATGCTTTTTTCATCAATATTTCAGGACGTAATGACTGGTCTTCTACCTTACCTAAAGCCAACAGATCTTATTTTTACCCGTCAGCATCCGTAAGTGCTGTTATTTCCAATCTTGTTAAAATGCCGGAAGCGATCAATCTACTAAAGCTTTCCGCATCATGGGCAAAAGTGGCCTATGACTTCCAGCCTTATTCTATCAGAAATTACTATCTCAATAACAAGGGAATCACTTTTAACGGAAATCCTACTTACTACTACCCAACCATTCTTAATGTTGAAAATACATTGAAACCAGAGCAGACCAAGTCCTATGAATTGGGGCTGAGTGCAGGATTATTCAAGAATAGGCTTACTCTGGATGTTACTTATTTCAGGACGCTGGATTACAATAATATCCTGGAGTTTCCAAGCGCTGAATCATCAGGCTTCAGCTCCCAGTATGTAAATGGTAATGAGTATACCACAAAAGGATTGGAAATTTCACTGGGACTGGTTCCCGTAAAAACGGCCGACTTCACCTGGAAATCGTTGATCAACTGGAGTACCTATGAACAAAAGCTGACTTCCATTTACGATCATATGCCGAACTATAAAAATATCAAACTGGGCGAAAGGATGGACAGTTATTATGATTATACATGGCAAAAATCTCCGGATGGAAAAGTAATTCTGGATGCGAAATCCGGAATGCCGACCAGAGCAAATGCTCCCAGCAACTTAGGACATTTCAACCCGGACTGGACTTTCGGCTTCAACAACAACTTCAAATACAAAAAGATCTCTTTAAATATCGGGATCGATGGAAGTATCGGCGGAATCATGAGATCCCAGGTCGTGGAAAAAATGTGGTGGGGAGGAAAACATCCCAACTCTGTAGCCTACAGGGATCTTGAATATGCCAACCCGGGAACTTACTATTTCGTACCGGACGGGGTGAATTATAATCCCACAACAGGACTTTATACTCCCCATACCAAAGCCATAAGCTTTCAGGACTGGGCACAGAACTACCCGTATCAGGCAAGGGTGACTGAGGATGAAAGTGAATTGTTTGCCAATGTTTTCGACAGGACCTTCATTAAGCTGAGGTCTGTAGTATTGGAATATGATTTTTCTTCTTTACTGAATCCTAAAGGAATGATCAAAAGTTTTACAGCCAACATTTCCGCCTATAACCTCGCGATGTGGAAAAAATCTAAAAACCTTTATTCTGATCCTGATTTCCAAAGGAAAACGGATAATGATATTCAGGATCCGTCAAGCAGATGGTTTGGGATCGGATTTAATCTTAAGTTTTAATTACAAGTACGACAATACAATGAAAAATAATATAATAGCTCAATTGCGAAAAGGTACAACTGCGAAAAGGTTCAATATGAAATGGATAGCTGCCGCCGGACTGCTCGCATTGGTATCCTGCGAATCCAATCTTGATACCATCAATGAAAATCCAAATGATAAGGCAAGCGTTGATCCCAAAGTTCTTCTGACCTATGTTTCAAAAGAAGCTTTCCAGGTCAATGGAGACAATATGTATGCTTCCCGGATGATGATCGGTACGGATGGTGAAAATATCTACCAGTATATGAAGTGGAATAATGCCTCTTTTGAAGTATATACCAAAGGGCTTTTGAATACGGTAAAAATGATGCAGGAAGCTGAGAAAATCAATAATAAAAACTATATCGCGATCGGCAAGTTTTACAGAGCCTATTATTTCTTTAATTTAAGCTTAAAAGTAGGAAGTATTCCATATTCTGAAGCGGTAAAAGGAGAGTTTGGAATTACCCAGCCTAAATATGACAGCCAGGAAGCGGTAATGTCCGGTATCTTATCCGAACTGAAAGAGGCCAGCAGTCTTATCAATTCCAATGATAAAATAGAAGGGGATATTATCTACAATGGAGATGCTTCAAAGTGGAAAAAGCTGATCAATTCTTTCCGTTTAAAAATTCTTATTACCCTAACCAAGAAAAGTACGGTTGGAAATTACAATATAAAAACAGAATTTGCTTCTATTGCCGGAAATGAGCCTCTGATGACTTCAATAGCTGATAATGGAGAGCTTAAATTTGCAGATGCGGCAGACAGCAGATATACGATGTTCAATAACAGCGGCTACGGCTCAAGTTTATACATGGCCGATTATTTTATCAATATGTTTAAAGACAGGCAGGATCCTCGTTTGTTTACCTTTGCATCACAGACCACCGGTGCCAAGGAAGCCGGAAAACCGATCACTGATTTCACAGGATACAATGGAGGAAACCCTACCTCTCCTTATTCTGATAATGCAGACCTTATCAAAGCGAAAAATATTTCTAAGGTTAATGACCGTTTCTATAAGGATGCAACCAATGAGCCGTCTTCAGTATTGAGTTATCCGGAACAGGAATTCATTCTGGCTGAGGCAACGGCAAGAGGGTGGATCTCCGGATCAGCTAAAACACATTATGACAACGCCATTAAAGCAAGCTTCAGTTTCTACCAGACCTATGTAAAAAGCCCTAATCAGTACTTCGCAGGATTTAATATTAATCAGTATTTAGCAACTCCCCTGGTTGTTTACAATGATGCGGCCTCCCTTCAGGATCAGCTGGAAAAAATCATGACTCAAAAGTATATGACGATGTTCCACCAGGCACAATGGACCTCTTATTATGATTATTTGAGAACCGGGTATCCCAACTATCCTTTAAAAGCAGGTGTTCCCGCTCCATTCAGATTCAGATATCCACAGTCTGAGTACAACTACAACAGTGCTAATTTAAAATCGGCTCTTGATGCCCAATACGGAGGAAACGACAATATTAATGCTAAGCCATGGTGGCTCCAGTAAGAATTTAATTATTTTTATATCCGATAAAGAAATCGCAGGAAAATCCTATTAACTTGCGGTTTCTTTCTTATTACGATTGAATATGAACAGAAGAGAATTTTTAGAAAAATCAAGTCTTTTATTAGCAGGACTGGGAACTTCAAGTGTTCTTCATCCCTCTATTTTAAAGGCATTAGCTATTGAACCAGCTGCACAGTCCACTTTTTATGATGCCGAGCATGTTGTAATTTTGATGCAGGAAAACCGTTCCTTTGATCACGCTTTTGGTGCTCTTAAAGGAGTAAGGGGTTTTCTGGACCAAAGAGCTTTTGTGAAACAGGATGGTCATTCTGTTTTCTTTCAAAAAAATCATAACGGAAAATATGCCTCTCCAGCCAGACTGGATCTTAGAAATACAAAATCAACCTGGATGAGCTCACTTCCCCACTCCTGGTCTGATCAGCAAAGAGCTTTAAACAAAGGGAAATATGATCAATGGCTTCAGGCCAAAGCTTCAGGAAATAAAGATTATAAAGATATTCCACTTACTTTAGGCTATTATAACCGTGAAGATCTCCCGTTTTACTATCAGCTTGCAGATGCTTTTACGATATTTGATCAATATTTCTGTTCTTCACTGACAGGGACTACTCCCAACCGTCTTTTCCTATGGTCCGGAACGCTCAGAGAACAGCAAAACGGCAGGGTAAAAGCCAATGTGTACAATGATCACATTGACTATGATAAAGCCAGACAGGCAAAATGGAAAAGCTTTCCCGAAATTTTAGAAGAGCAGAATGTTTCGTGGCGGATCTATCAGAATGAAATCAGTTTACCGAAAGGAATGTCCGGCGAGCAGGAAGCATGGCTAAGTAATTTTACCGATAATCCCATTGAATGGTTTACAAAGTTTAATGTTAAATTCTCTCCAGGATATTATCAGAATATTCCCAATATAATCAATCATCTTAAAAAGGAAATTGAGAAAAACCCTCATCAGAAAACAAGGCTGGAAGCGATCATTACTGAGCTGCAGGAGGATCAGGTACAATATCACCCTGATCATTATTCAAAACTTTCCCAAAAAGAGAAAAACCTCCATGAAAAAGCATTTACCACCAATTCCAATGATCCTGATTTCTGGAAGCTGGAAATTGGGGAAGATGAAAACGGAGAAAGATTGGTTGTCCCGAAAAGTGATGTACTGTCCCAGTTCAGAAAAGATGTGGAAGAAAAAAAGCTTCCGTTGGTTTCCTGGCTGGTTGCTCCTGAACATTTTTCTGATCATCCGGGATCTCCATGGTATGGGGCCTGGTATATTTCCGAAGTTTTAAATATTCTGACCAAGGACCCGGAAATGTGGAAAAAAACAATTTTCATCATCAATTACGATGAAAATGACGGATATTTTGATCATGTTCTTCCTTTTGCTCCTCCTCTGAACCCAAGCCAGCCCGTGGATATGAATGGGAAAGAGGGAGTTGAATATGTAGACAAATCTCAGGAATATATGTCTGTTCTCCCGTTGAAAGACCATGAGAGAATTGAAGGAACCGTCGGCTTAGGATACAGAGTTCCCATGATCATTGCTTCTCCGTGGACCAAAGGCGGTTTTGTGAATTCAGAAGTGTCAGATCATACTTCTGTTTTACAGTTCCTGGAAAATTTCATCAATAAAAAACTGAATAAGGAGGTACATGTAGATCATATCAGTGATTGGAGAAGAGCCGTCTGCGGAGATCTTACATCCGCATTCAATTCCCCGAATATCAAGGCTCCCCATATGGATTATCTAAATCAGAAAGATGTTGCAAAAACCATTAACGCCGCAAAAAACAAACCGGTTCCCGATCTGAAATGGTATTCTGAGAATGAGCTCAATAATCATCTTCTTGATATTCAGGAAAGAGGAACGAAACCTTCCAATCCGCTTCCTTATCACTTCCATGTCAATTTGGAGGGGAATGCCATCAGAATGACTAATCTGAAAGATAATGGTGTTCCGTTGCTGCTTTATGACAGAAATCAATTCAATACCCATCATTATCATTTTTCCTATGCTCTCTACTCAAAACAGGAATTATCACACCCGTTAGCCTCCGGGATCTATGATTATGAAATTTTTGGACCGAACGGATTTTTCAGAAAATTTAAAGGAGATACAGCTCCGGAACTTGGAGTGAGGTTAGTCAATAATCCTTCCAGAAATCAGGTCGAACTGATTTTTAACAATACCCAAAAGAAAAATATGGCTATTGTCTTGGAAGATCTTTATGAAAAAACAAAAAAGACGCTGCCGATACAAAAATCCGAAGACAAAATAGGGGTTGATCTCAGCAAAAATAAAGGCTGGTATGATTTAAAAATAACCCATGAAGGTCATATCTGGCATTTTGCAGGCAGAATAGAAACCGGAAAAATTTCAATTTCAGACCCTCATTGGGCTTAAAAGTATTACTATTTATAAAAAAATCCTGTACAATTGCTGTATGGGATTTTTTTAACATCTGCTGCAATCCCTTTATTAATCCGTACTCATATTAATATATTGGAATATTTTATTTAATAATATAAAAAAACATGTATATTTTTTTCATACTATGTTGAATTTTGTTAAATTCACTTAACTAATTATTTAACATCATGAAAAAATTAAACTTAACCATTGCATTGTCATTATTCACGGTAGCCGTATCCGGGAATCTGAGCGCACAGGACACCAATACGGATAATCATACGATCACGATTTCTGTTCCTGAAGTGGCTTTGGTAGATATAGAACCGGCGGCTGCCAAAAATCTTACTCTAGGATTTACCGCTCCTACAGAAGCCGGAAATCCTGTCGTTCCAAGTGCTGCCGATACCTCTCTTTGGCTTAATTATTCTTCCATCAAATCTGTTGCAGATCCTACCCGTAATGTAACGGTAAAACTGAATGCAGTCATTCCGGGAGTAGATATTCACGTAACGGCGGCAGCTGCTACCGGATCCGGAGGGGGTACATTAGGAACATCTGCAGGACTTTTAACATTAAGTGCTGCCGACCAGACCATTATTTCTGGAATCGGAAGTGCCTATACAGGCAACGGTGCCAATAACGGCCATAATCTTACTTATGCCCTTGCTGCAGGAAGCGGTCCCGGAGGTGTAGCTGCATATGCCGATTTACAGGCGACAGCAAGTACGGTAGCGACTGTTACTTACACCATATCAGACAACTAGAATTTAAGTAAAATTCAATTCTGTATTTCAAAAACAAGAAGAAATTGCTTTCAGTTTCTTCCAGGTTTTGTATTATTAATGATTAATCCCTCCTCACATGATGATAAAGCGTATTCTTCTTTTGATCACCCTGATTTTGCAGTTCAGCTTTTTACATGCCGGCATTGTGATTCTCAACGGGCTTACGCATTCTTATAAAATAGAAAACGGAAAAGTTTATAAAGGGAAAATTGGCATTGAAAACACGGGAAACAATCCTCAAAGTGTCAAATTATTTTTACAGGACTTTTCATACAATGCCGACGGAACGACCAATTATACGGCAATACATACCAATAAAAGAACCAACGGTGACTGGATTAAGCTCAATACGAATTTAATCACCTTGAAGGGTAAAGAAAAAACAGAGGTATTGTATGAAATCACAGTTCCCAATCAGCCTGCGGATCCCGGCAGCTACTGGAGTGTGGTCATTGTAGAACCAGTGGAAGATCTAAAGCCCACTGACAATAAGCCCGGGGTGAACATCACTTCTGTGATACGATATGCCATTCAGATCATTACAGATTATGAAGCAGAAAAGGCCAAACCGGAGCTTAAGTTTGAAAGTGTAAAAGTGGAAAAAGAAGAAGGAAAGCAAACCGCAAAAATTGCAATAGCCAATAAAGGAAATCTTTACTGTAAACCCACAGCCTCTATTGAGATTTATAACCGTAAAACAGGAGAAAAAGTAGGAACTTATTCCAGTTTAACGATGGGACTGCTGCCTTCCACTTCTAAAACATTCTACATCGACATCAGTAAAGTACCACCGGATAAATATAGCGCTATGATAATGGCCACAGACGAGGAAGAGAATGCTTTTGCCCTCAATGTGGAACTAGAAGTAAAGAATGATTAAAATTTGGACCTTATATAGTATTATCGTATTATTCCCGACAATTATTTTTTCCCAACAGCAACCCAACTCCTTGGCGAGCAAAAAAGATAGTTTAATGCCGGGAACGTCTACTTCTATTTCTTTTGCATTAGAAAACAATTCGGGGGAGAGTAAAACATATGATATTTTAACTACTGTTTCAAGCCCGCTTATCACTCCCATTGTAGCACAAGGGGAATTTCAGATGGCTCCCCATGAAACTTCAGTATATCTTGTCCCTTTACGTATCGCAGGAGAAACTTCTCAGGGAGCCTATTCTGTCACGCTGAATATTACAGACCGCCGCAGCGGTATATTCTTTGCCAAGACTTCAAAAATAACGGTCTCCGGAAACAGAAAGCTTGCTCTTACCGTATTGGACTCTCCAGAGTTTACAAGGGCAGGAGAAACCTTCCGCGCATCTTTTCTTTTAAAAAACAATGGAAACGTAACGGAAAATGTTGTTCTGGAAAGTAAAAATGCTGTTGTTGACCACGATGCATCACTGGTTTTAGCTCCCAATGAGTCCAAAATTATTACCATACAAAAACTAACTGATCCCGAACTCCGGCAAAATGAGTTTCAAAATCTGAATCTTTCAGTATATCCGAAGGATAATCCCAAAGAGAATCAAAGTGTTTATGTAAGTACTCAGGTTATATCAGTAAAGCCCACACAAGGCGATATTTATCACAGACTTCCTGTAGCACTGTCGTTATCTTTCATCGGGATGCAAAACATGGGGGTTTACCATGATGGTTTCCAGGGCGAGATTTACGGTAAAGGATCATTGGACAAAGACAATAAAAACCAGATAGAATTTCGTGCTGTCACACACAATCCTGTAGAGTTCAACACATTCACCCAATATGAAGAATATTTTGTGAATTATAAACGGGATAACTTTTTTGTTCATCTTGGTGATAAAACGTATTCTTCCTCCTATTTAACGGAGTTTGCAAGATATGGCCGGGGAGCAGAAATCCGGTATGATTTTAATAAAGTAAGCTTGGGCGGCTTCTATAATCACCCCAGGTTTTTCAGGGATATTAAAGATGAATTTAATGTGTATTCAGCCTTCAAAATCCGGAAAGAGTCAGAAATTACTGTCGGGTATCTTTATAAAACTCCAAGAAAAGGGGAAATCAATTACAGTAATGTAAAATTAGATGCTGATGCTCATCTCCCCTATACCAAAGGAAAATTCAAAATTTCAAGAAACATTAATCTTTCCGGGGAATTTGCGTACAGTACCACAAAAAAAACAGGAGGAACAGCTTATATGCTGCAGGCTGAAGCTGTTTTTGAAAAGCTCAACGGAAGTTTAATGTATAGTAAGGCAAGCCCTGATTTTGCAGGATATTTTACCAATACGAATACCTTTAACGGCAATATTTACTACAGGATTTCTAAAAAGCTCAGCGTTTTCACCAATTATACGCAGGATGTCAGAAATTTCCAGCGGGATACCCTGTTTTTGGCGGCCCCTTACAGACAATACTTCCAGTATGGGGTACAGTATAAATACCTGCCCAATGGCTCTGTCATCCTTAATAACGGCTATCAAAAGTATCAGGATCGTTTGGAGCCCAAGCAGTTTGATTACTATGAACGCTTTTTCAAAGTCAGTATTGATCAGCAGATCGGAATATTTCAGGTCAATCTTGAAGGGCAGTTTGGTAAGACGGACAATTATCTGACAGGATTTAGCGGGAATTCCAGCTTTTATTCCGCCAATCTTTCATTTCAAAAATTCAAAACATATTTTAATTTATTCGGAAGCTATGCAATCACTTCAAGATATCAGCTGCAAAATCAGAAAATTGTCTATTACGGAGCCAGGATCTTGAGCCGGTTTTCTGATGAAACCAATCTAAGTCTTTTTTATCAGAACAATTATATGCCTGAAGAATACTTCAAAGACAGAAATTTATTTGAACTTCTGTTCCATCATCAGTTATTTCCGGGAAATGACCTTGATCTTTCCGGAAGATATGCATTACAGAGAGGAGAAATAGGAAATAAAGATTTTATATTTTCAATGCGGTATACCTGGCGCCCGAATATTCCGGTACAGAAGACCGCCGAATACATTACTTTATCCGGGAATATCAGCAACCTCGGAATAAAAAAGACAGAGGGAGTAAGATTAATGCTCGGAAGCTACTTATCCATTACGGATAAAGAGGGAAATTATTTATTTAAAAATGTGACGCCCGGTCATTATTTTTTGGAAATAGACCGGTCAACAACAGAAATCAATGATATCCCAACACTGGCATTTCCTACAGCACTTAGTCTCCTTAATAAAGAAAATGTTTTTAATTTCGGGCTCACTACAGCGGCCAGTATACAAGGGCATATTCAGTTTGTGGAAACAGAAAACAATGATCAGACAGGTATTTCTGAATGGATTGCTAAAAAAGATAAAAAGAAAAAAGAAAGTATCATTGTAGAAGCTGTCAGCAAGGATCAGACCTACCGTAAAATCTGTTTTATAGGAGAAGATTTTGATTTTACCTACCTCCGACCGGGTGACTGGATCGTCAAAGTTTACCGGAATGGTCTTGATAAGCGTTATAAAATTTCAACCGATACATTCCAGTTTACCTTAAAACCTGCAGAAACAAAAAAATTAAGCATCCATGTTATCAAACAGCAGATAGAAATCAAATATCAACACGAATCCTTAAAAGTAGGATATAATGAATTAAAAAAGAAGAAATGATTTTGATCCGTTCCATATTATTAATAGTATCCTTTATTCTGTCCGGTTCAATGTATTCCCAGACTGCTACCAGTACTGTTACCATGGCCTTACCTGTTGTAACTTTAATGGATATTGAACCTACAGGAAATGTTACTTTAAATTTTACAGCCCCTACCGAGGCAGGAAATGCTATTGGCAATCCTACCCCCAATACATCAAAATGGATCAATTATACCTCTGCGGTTGCTCCCGGAGGACTTACCAGAAGAATTACAGCAGCTGTAACCAGTACCATATTGGGGATAAATATAAGATTACAGGCGGCAGCGGCCTCCGGAGCAGGAGGAGGAACATTGGGAACGTCTTCAGGACAGGTGATCCTTACCACTACACCGGTTACCGTTATTAGCGGTATTGGAGGTGCTTATACCGGAAATGGGACAAACAACGGCCATGCCCTCACAATTTCATTAGTTCCCAGTAATTATGCTAATTTAGCGGCTCAGTCTAATACGGCTATTACCATTGTTTATACCATCACAGAATAAAAGTTGAAAAATGAAAATCAATAGTCGCTTTCTCAGAGAAATATTCTTAAAAATACATCTGTACCTTATTCCTTTAACAATTAGCAGTTACTTGGAAGCACAGACAATAAACGCCAGTGGAAGCGGCTGGACTGTAAGCGTACCCTCTGTTACTGAAGCTGGAACGAACTATGCGGGAACCTATCAAAGTACCAGTAATATAACAACACTATCCGGTTCTTTACCCGGATCTTTTCTAAGTCTTCTTACAAGTGGGGCCGCCAGGGTGAGTATGCATTATAATGCCATTTCCTGGAATAATTCTCTACATCTTTACGCCAAAAGAAGTGGCGGCAGTACTACGATCAACGGGCTTTGCATTGCTTGTAGCGCGACTATCAATGGCGGAACCAATTATATAGAAATACCACCGGCAACGGATACAGCATTTTTTACGATAAACTTTACCGGAGTGTTGGGGCTTGGCAACAGTGTATCTTTCTCAGGTATTAATGTACAACTGCAGATAAGCGGTGTTTCTGTAACAATTCCTGCGACAACATACAGCTCACAAATAGTTTTCACAATAGGTCCGAATTAAAATCTTTTTAAGGCAGTCTGTAGGGAAAATGGTGCAGCATTAAGGCCGGCTTAACCTTTCAGATGTTTACGCAGACTGACATTGAATTTAGAATATAAGCTGTTTTGGCATTCATCAATCTACAGTTATAATTAAGCAGAGTGCTGTATCAGGAATATAACAACAACTCCTTTTCAAGGTTTGAAAATGAGTTGTTGTTAAGGGATCTTTGCCTGTTAATGTTTGGCCCACCAAAGGGGGGTTAATACAGCATCTTCTCCTCCCAGGAGTTGTACCGCTTTATCATATCCCGGCTGATCAGTATTCCTGAATGTGCTTGGATATCTCAATCTTTGAGGGAAATTTTTAATAGAATTGGCCATATAATTTCCTGATGTCAGATTGGGTAAATTGACCAATGGAGTTTCTATTGCAGGATTTTCAAAGAACGGTAATCCAAGTCTTCTTTGATCGCTCCAGGACTCTAAGGGAAGCCACGGCATATTTGCAATATATTTCTGCGTAATGATCTTTGTCAATTTATCATTTTTCACAGACCCATTCTTATATATAGTATTAACAGGATATTTAATGTCTACAGAAACCAGATTACCGTTTGCAGGATCTTTATATTTCATAGTATGACTTGCTCCCGGCTCTGTTATATGAGAATAGGAAACCGAAGTCCCGTCCCTGTTGTATTCTGTGGAAGCAATATATGAGCCGTAGAACTGGGCTACTCCGTTATAAGTAAAACTGTCCTGTATTCCTTTATTATAAGCTGCTTCATCACTCATTGGTACTGACCATCCCTTCAGGGCTGCTTCAGCCATCAGGAAATAGGTTTCCCAGCTGGCAAAGAATATCCTTGAGTTTTTACCTTCTCTGTACTGCTTACCTAGCGCAGGCATACATCCTACTACATTTCTTAAGCCGTTCCGCTGTCCCTTTACTCCCCAGTTGCCGATCGTATAAGCATTCCATGTATTTACTGTATTAATGGTAATTTTAGAATTATCTGCAAAAGTAAGATCACCATGATTCGTAGTAGCCTGGTTGGTATAGGTTGGATAGAGAGAATACACGGGGCTAGTCAGATCTCCGGGAATATAGAATGTTTTATATGCTCTCGGATCAATCTTATTGGGAAGCCCGTCCAGCCAATATCCGGCACTTGGATCATTGGTCAGCGTTGTAAACTGTTCATTATATTTTATTCCGATATAATCTGAAGTTTTTACCGCCGTATGCTGGGCTGCAGGCAGCTGATCCGTTGAACTGATCCCTCCAAGCCCAATATACATATTGTTAAGTGTTGCCGATAAAATCTGAGCGTTCCATTCTCTGGACATGACTCCGGATAAAGGATTCCAGCCTGTGCTTTCGGCTACTGTAAAATTATCTGCACTTGCTCCGATAAACATATTGGAATTGGCGGCAGCTTCAAATTCTGTTTTTGCTTTGGCCGGATCCACTTCTGAAATTCTCATCGCCACTCTCATCCTCATAGAATTGGCATATTTTACCCATTTGCCCCAGTTGAAGCCATATGCCATATCATAAGCATTAGGGTTACTCGGAGGAGCCTGATTGGTATCCATTTTAGAAACGGCATCTTTCAACTCGTCTAAAATATAATAATACACTTCTTTTTCAGAATTAAAAACAGGGTTATGTCCCTGAAATGCATAAATAGGCTGCGGTCCAAAATTGTCGGAGAATTCACTCATTAAATAAGCCCGCCAAATTCTGGAAACCTGAATAAGATTATCATAATAAGGTTTGTTTTGGCCAAGAGCCTTTTTTTGATTGGCTACTTCAATCGCAGCATTCGCATTATTCAGCCATTCGGAAATATATTTCCAATATTCAGAAGTCCAGGAATCATCATAGGTTCCGCCGGCAATTCCTGTGGTCAGATGCTGCCTGGCTGCAGTTTTCCAGTACAGAACAAAAACACGCTCCGCAATATTCGGATCCTGCTGAGCTCCTAAAATAGAATTATTTAAGAAATATTCCGGTTCAGATTTATTAATATCAACCGCAAATGGGTCATTATTAATATCTTCAAAATCATTGCACGCAGTACAAACTGTTACCAATGCGATACAAGATAAAATATATTTTTTCATAATAGTAATGGGGTGTTTAAAAGCCTAATGTAATCGTAAATAAATAGGATCTCGTGGTAGGGAAGGCCAGATTCTCAAACCCTACAGCATTAGAATTGATCGCAAATACAGATTCAGGATCTATCCCTTTTGCCTTACTGTAAATCATCCATACATTATTGGCGGTGAAAGAGACTTTAGCACTCTGCAGTGCCAGTTTCTGAAAAATACTTTTAGGGAAACTATAAGAAACCTGAACATTTCTTAGCCTGATATTGGTAGCATCATAAATATTCTGTTCTGTAATTCCTAGATTTCCGGCCGTCACAGCAGCCCAATAATCCTGTTGTGTAATTTCCTTTGTATTGGAGGTATACCCTCCATTCTGTTGTACCACCGCATCCACTACAAAATTATCACGTCTTCCTCCCGGAGCAGTGTCAGCAGCAAGGCCGGCCCGCTGTAATGCCAGCTGGGTAGATGAAAAGAATTTTCCTCCGATTCTACCATCGATCAGAAAAGACAGCCCGAAGTTTTTATACACGAAACTATTGGTAAATCCAAATAAAGCCCTTGGGGTCTGATCTCCTAGATAATGCTGATCAGGTGTTGCCTGAGGCAATCCGTTTTGTCCTACGATAAGTTTTCCGAAGTAAGGACTGTTGGGGTCTTCCACTCTTAAAAATTTGGTTCCGTAAATCGCTCCATAAGGTTTTCCTACTTCCGTAAAAAAGGCTACGTTATCAAAACCTCCGATAGGATATTTTAAAACATTACCGTCAATCTCATCGATCACGCTTTTTAATTTTGAAAAGTTAGCGTTCACATTCCAGGTAAAACTCTCATTCCTGAAAACATCTGAATTCAAAACAAATTCAAATCCACTGTTATGAAGTCCTCCGGAGCTTATTTTCGCTTTTTCATACCCGGAAAGAGGGTTCATGGGCAGATCTATTAACTGCCCTGTGGCGTTATTGTTAAAATAACTTACATCTAAAGAAATTCTGTTAAAAAATTTAAGGTCTGCCCCCACTTCAAATGTCTTCAGTTTCTCTGCTTTTAAATTGGCATTATAAAGAATTTTTTTTCTGCTTAGGGTAATATGTCCATTAGGATCTGTAGAAAGGCTGTAATTGTTATAGAGCTCATAAGGATCCAAAGCATTTCCTGTTACCGCATAAGCCGCACGTAATTTCGCGAAGGTCAATATTTTGGAGCTTGATCCATTGAGCTTATTCAACATATCAGTTAACACTAAAGATGAGCTGATGGAATTATAGATATAAGATCTGTTTTCAAGGCTTAAGGTTGAAGACCAGTCTGTCCTTGTTGTAGCATTAATGAACCAGTATCCATCATAATTAATTTCAGCAGCAGCAAAAACCGAATTGATTTTTTTCCAGAAGTCTACTTCTGTATTGGCAGCCGCAGCAATATCACTCGTATTTTTTACATTGAATGCATTGGGAATGATGAGATTCTGAGTAGAGAAATACATTGCCTTGGTTCTGGTTTCCATCATTTGACCATATACAGAAATAGAACCGCCCCATTTACCGAACAGATTATCTTTCTTAGCAGTAAGGCTTGCTATATAATTATTTTCATAAAATTTTTCTTCACTGGTAGCGTAAGCATTTCTTCTCGAAGATCCTGTCCATACTCTTGCATCCGCATTCAAAGCATAGAAGTCTGTCCCCAACCTTACATCTCCACTTAGCCAATCATTGAACTGATATTTAAGGTACCCGTTTAATAAAAAACGGTCTTTCTTATCTGCATTAAGGCTGTTGTAGGCAGACCAGTAGGGATTTATACCATTAGGGGTAATCCAACGGGAGGTAGTCTCATTTTGAGTCTGTCCTTCACGGTAATCTCTCACATCAATATTTTGAGGCATCAGAAGAATAGCAGGGTAATAATTACCATCTCCCTGCCCGCCGGATGGACGGTTCTTAGCCTTTGTACTAATGTATTGGGCCTTCATTTCTGCGGTCCATCTTTTATTGGCTCCAAAAGTAGAGTTCATCTTAGCCATAAAATTGAACCGCTCATAGTTTGAGTTCGGGATCTGGCTATTGTCATTCAAATAACCGGCAGAAGTGTATAAACTGGTCCCTTCCCCTAAATTTCCCTGAAAACTCAGATTATGCTGTGAATTGATTCCGGTTTTGAAAAAACTGTCTATATTATCGTATCTTTTCATTGATTCGGTAAAAGCCGGTCCCCATGAAGTCGTGTTATCACTGTTTTCCGGATTAGGCAGCCCGTTGCTTCCCTGGGTAAAATTACGCTGCATATCAGGTTTCATAAAAATAGTTTCAAAACCTAAACTGGTAGAATATGAGATCCCTATTCCCCCTTTTTTCTTTCCGCTTTTGGTGGTGATCAAAATAACACCATTTCCTCCCCTTGATCCATACAGAGCCGATGCAGCCCCTCCCTTAAGTACAGAAACACTTTCTATATCTTCAGAGTTGAGGTCACTTAAACCATTCCCCATATCCAAATCCGGATTCCAAAAGTCATTATTAAAGACCCCATCATTCTGCTTAGGCTTTGACCCTAAGCTGTTACTTAATGGAACTCCATCTACCACAATAAGCGGCTGGTTATCACCTTTAAAAGAGTTAAACCCTCTAAGGTTGATTTTTGAGGAAGATCCCGGTCCGAAACCTGCTTTGATGACCTGAAGCCCTGCAACCTTACCCACTAAGGCATTGGTTACGTTTGTTTCTTTAGCATCCACAAGAGTTTGGCCTTTTACATCTTGGAAAGAATATCCCAAGGCTTTCTTCTCCTTTTTAACACCGTAGGCGGTTACAACAATTTCATCAATTTTAGAAGCTTTAATGGAATCCTTGGTTTGTGCGTAGATACCATTAAGACAAAAAAACACAGATGGGAGAAGTCCAATCTTAATTATTGTTCTGTTCATATTATACATTATGATTTAAAACAAATATAATATTTTAACAGTATTTAATAATATACTTATAAAAAATAAACATAAATACCAAAAACAATCTTGATACATTGAGAGTTAAGTGAAAAAAGTTTAACTTAATTAACTGGTAAATGTCAAAAACCTAAAGTCTATGAATGACAAAAAATCATCCTACCACACGAAATAGAAACCTAAAATAAATTCTCATACCGAAAGTAAGTGGGATTCTCCACATAGTTAAATTTATTTTATGAGCTTAATCCCGCTATCCACTCTTACTCCTCGCGCCCCATCAACACTTTGCCTGCTGCGGGGTAACCGTTTCTATCGGGGCTAGGATGGGCGTAGATATCCGAAATAATAAGTGGTGATAGAAGAGAAAATAATTGAAGTATAGATCTCAGATTTCAGATCTCAGATATCAGATTCTGGATTATAAATGATCAATAATGGGGAATAAAGGATAAGTAATGCGTGATGGATTAAAATGCAGGCTTGCATGTTTCAATAGGGACGGGCTTTAGCCCGTTCTCAAAGAGAGCGCTGCCCTATGGCTTTAGCCTAAACGTATCGCAATCGGGTAACGGATACGTAAGGTATATAACAAAAAAAACCTTTATCGTTATGATAAAGGTTTTTTAAAAATAAAATAAAAACTGGCGGCGGCCTACTCTCCCGCGTTAGCAGTACCATCGGCGCTGGTGGGCTTAACTTCTGTGTTCGGAATGGGAACAGGTGAGCCCCACCGCTAAAACCACCCTAAAGAAGGTATATAAGATATCAGAGCATAGATTTCAGATATCAGACTTAATGTCTGTCATCTGATGTCTTTTATCTGACATCTGGTTTAATCGATAAAAACTTTCACAAAGACAAAACCTTCGTTGCGCATAAAGCACTTGGTTTATAAAAGCAACCATAGACTATAAATCTACGGGTAATTAGTACTACTCGGCTATGACATTACTGTCTTTACACCTGTAGCCTATCAACGTCGTCATCTACAACGACCCTTAAAAGATGTCTCATCTTGAGGCGAGTTTCGCACTTATATGCTTTCAGTGCTTATCTCTTCCAAACGTAGCTACTCAGCGGTGCACCTGGCGGTACAACTGATACACCAGAGGTTTGTTCAATTCGGTCCTCTCGTACTAGAATCAAGCCCTCTCAAACATCTAACGCCCGCAATAGATAGAGACCGAACTGTCTCACGACGTTCTGAACCCAGCTCGCGTGCCACTTTAATGGGCGAACAGCCCAACCCTTGGGACCTTCTCCAGCCCCAGGATGTGACGAGCCGACATCGAGGTGCCGAACCTCCCCGTCGATGTGAGCTCTTGGGGGAGACTAGCCTGTTATCCCCGGAGTACCTTTTATCCTATGAGCGATGGCCCTTCCATACGGAACCACCGGATCACTATGTCCTGCTTTCGCACCTGATCGACTTGTTGGTCTCACAGTCAAGCACCCTTATGCCATTACACTCTGCGCACGGTTACCAAGCGTGCTGAGGGTACCTTTGAAAGCCTCCGTTACTCTTTTGGAGGCGACCACCCCAGTCAAACTACCCACCACGCAATGTCCTTCTAAAAGAAGTTAGGCTCCAAGTAAGTAAAGGGTGGTATTTCAACGTCGGCTCCACAAACACTAGCGTGCATGCTTCTAAGCCTCCCACCTATCCTACACATTACTTACTCAAAGTCAATACGAAGTTATAGTAAAGGTTCACAGGGTCTTTTCGTCCCATTGCGGGTAATCGGCATCTTCACCGATACTACAATTTCACCGAGCTCGTGGCTGAGACAGTGCCCAGATCGTTACACCATTCGTGCAGGTCGGAACTTACCCGACAAGGAATTTCGCTACCTTAGGACCGTTATAGTTACGGCCGCCGTTTACTGGGGCTTCAGTTAATGCCTTCGGTTTAACCCTAAGCACCTTCCTTAACCTTCCAGCACCGGGCAGGTGTCAGACCCTATACAGCATCTTTCGATTTAGCAGAGTCCTGTGTTTTTGATAAACAGTCGCCTGGGCCTCTTCACTGCGGCCACCATTGCTGATGGCGTCTCTTCTTCCGAAGTTACGAGACTATTTTGCCTAGTTCCTTAGCCACGACTCACTCGAGCACCTTAGGATTCTCTCCTCGACCACCTGTGTCGGTTTTGGTACGGGTTGCTTCACTTCGGCTTTTCTTGGAAGCACTTTCCCTACAGCAGCTTCGCCCGAAGGCTAGGCCTTGACTATTCCGTCAGTCTCCAGTAAGTACGGCACTCCGTCCCCCCTTTTTAGTGTGAGCAAGTATGGGAATATTAACCCATTGTCCATCCACTACCCCTTTCGGGTTCGCGTTAGGTCCCGACTAACCCTCAGCTGATTAGCATGGCTGAGGAAGCCTTGGTCTTTCGGTGAGCAGGTTTCTCGCCTGCTTTATCGTTACTTATGCCTACATTTTCTTTTCTATCCGCTCCACAATACCTCACAGTAATGCTTCTGCGCAAATAGAATGCTCTCCTACCAGATATATCTAAAATATAAATCCATAGCTTCGGTAATATGTTTATGCCCGATTATTATCCATGCCGGACCGCTCGACTAGTGAGCTGTTACGCACTCTTTAAATGAATGGCTGCTTCCAAGCCAACATCCTAGCTGTCAATGCAGTCCAACCGCGTTGTTTCAACTTAACATATATTTGGGGACCTTAGCTGTTGGTCTGGGTTCTTTCCCTCTCGGACATGGACCTTAGCACCCATGCCCTCACTGCCGTAGAACATTTATTAGCATTCGGAGTTTGTCAGGAATTGGTAGGCGATGAAACCCCCGCATCCAATCAGTAGCTCTACCTCTAATAAACTTATATACGACGCTGCACCTAAATGCATTTCGGAGAGTACGAGCTATCTCCCAGTTTGATTGGCCTTTCACCCCTACCCACAGGTCATCCGAAGACTTTTCAACGTCAACCGGTTCGGTCCTCCACTCTGTGTTACCAGAGCTTCAACCTGCCCATGGGTAGATCACAAGGTTTCGCGTCTAATCCTACTAACTATACGCCCTATTCAGACTCGCTTTCGCTCCGGCTCCGGTACTTAATACCTTAACCTCGCTAGTAAAATTAACTCGTAGGCTCATTATGCAAAAGGCACGCCGTCACAGCATTACGCTGCTCCGACCGCTTGTAGGCGTACGGTTTCAGGTTCTATTTCACCCTTCTATTCGAAGTGCTTTTCACCTTTCCTTCACAGTACTTGTTCACTATCGGTCTTTCAGGAGTATTTAGCCTTGGAGGATGGTCCCCCCATATTCAGACAGGATTTCACGTGTCCCGCCCTACTCATTTATCACTTAAATATGCCTTTCATATAAGGGGCTATCACCCGCTACGGCTGTTCTTTCCAGAACATTCTATTAAACATATAAAAGCTTTTGGGCTAATCCGCTTTCGCTCGCCACTACTTACGGAATCTCTTCGATTTCTTTTCCTCCGGGTACTTAGATGTTTCAGTTCTCCGGGTTTGCTCCTCTTGCGAGGTGACATGTCTTCAACATGCCGGGTTGCCCCATTCGGATATCTGCGGATCAATTCGTGTGTGCCAATCCCCGCAGCTTTTCGCAGCTTACCACGTCCTTCGTCGCCTCTGAAAGCCTAGGCATCCGCCATACGCCCTTAACGATTTCTTTCCTATTGGTTACTCAAGCGCTTTATGCGCTCGGTTTTCTCTTTGTGATGTCTTTACCGTTAATGTCAATGATCTTAATTCTATTTCTGATTTAATTCGCAAATATTGTTTTTGGCTCTATTTGCTTTTTTAAAAATAAACCATCTATGATGGTGGAGAATAAGGGAGTCGAACCCTTGACCTCCTGCGTGCAAGGCAGGCGCTCTAGCCAGCTGAGCTAATTCCCCCTCTAGTAGACTTCAGATGTCAGATCTTAGATTTCAGACTTTTAAAATCTGAGCTCTAGCATCTTATATCTTCCCGTCTTATAATTAGTAGTCTCGGGCAGGCTCGAACTGCCGACCTCTACATTATCAGTGTAGCGCTCTAACCAGCTGAGCTACGAGACTGTCTGTTAGACTAACAGATTTCAGATATTAGATATCAGACTGATCTTCTTCTTTTATCTTGCCTCTCGTCTCAATCCCTTTTACTAATTTCTAGTGGGTGTTGTATTGTTAATATAACCAACCAAACAAAAAACTAAAGCTTCTCTTTAAGCAAGTACTTGTATCTTGCGATACTAATTTTGTTTATCGTCTAATGACGCTCTAAAATGAGATGTTCCAGCCGCACCTTCCGGTACGGCTACCTTGTTACGACTTAGCCCTAGTTACCTGTTTTACCCTAGGCAGCTCCTGTTACGGTCACCGACTTCAGGTACCCCAGACTTCCATGGCTTGACGGGCGGTGTGTACAAGGCCCGGGAACGTATTCACCGCGCCATGGCTGATGCGCGATTACTAGCGATTCCAGCTTCATAGAGTCGAGTTGCAGACTCCAATCCGAACTGAGACCAGCTTTCGAGATTTGCATCACATCACTGTGTAGCGGCCCTCTGTACTGGCCATTGTATTACGTGTGTGGCCCAAGGCGTAAGGGCCGTGATGATTTGACGTCATCCCCACCTTCCTCTCTACTTGCGTAGGCAGTCTCACTAGAGTCCCCAACTTAATGATGGCAACTAGTGACAGGGGTTGCGCTCGTTGCAGGACTTAACCTAACACCTCACGGCACGAGCTGACGACAACCATGCAGCACCTTGAAAATTGTCCGAAGAAAAGCCTATTTCTAAGCCTGTCAATTCCCATTTAAGCCTTGGTAAGGTTCCTCGCGTATCATCGAATTAAACCACATAATCCACCGCTTGTGCGGGCCCCGTCAATTCCTTTGAGTTTCAAACTTGCGTTCGTACTCCCCAGGTGGCTAACTTATCACTTTCGCTTAGTCTCTGAACTCGAAAGCCCAAAAACGAGTTAGCATCGTTTACGGCGTGGACTACCAGGGTATCTAATCCTGTTCGCTCCCCACGCTTTCGTCCATCAGCGTCAGTTGTTGCTTAGTAACCTGCCTTCGCAATTGGTGTTCTAAGTAATATCTATGCATTTCACCGCTACACTACTTATTCCAGCTACTTCAACAACACTCAAGACATGCAGTATCAATGGCAGTTTCACAGTTAAGCTGTGAGATTTCACCACTGACTTACACATCAGCCTACGGACCCTTTAAACCCAATAAATCCGGATAACGCTTGCACCCTCCGTATTACCGCGGCTGCTGGCACGGAGTTAGCCGGTGCTTATTCGTATAGTACCTTCAGCTAGATACTCGTATCTAGGTTTATCCCTATACAAAAGAAGTTTACAACCCATAGGGCCGTCGTCCTTCACGCGGGATGGCTGGATCAGGCTCTCACCCATTGTCCAATATTCCTCACTGCTGCCTCCCGTAGGAGTCTGGTCCGTGTCTCAGTACCAGTGTGGGGGATCACCCTCTCAGGCCCCCTAAAGATCGCAGACTTGGTGAGCCGTTACCTCACCAACTATCTAATCTTGCGCGTGCCCATCTCTATCCACCGGAGTTTTCAATATCAAATGATGCCAATTAATATATTATGGGGTATTAATCTTCCTTTCGAAAGGCTATCCCCCTGATAAAGGCAGGTTGCACACGTGTTCCGCACCCGTACGCCGCTCTCAAGATCCCGAAGAATCTCTACCGCTCGGCTTGCATGTGTTAGGCCTCCCGCTAGCGTTCATCCTGAGCCAGGAT
Source organism: Chryseobacterium sp. (assembly GCF_022869225.1). Taxonomy (NCBI): domain Bacteria; kingdom Pseudomonadati; phylum Bacteroidota; class Flavobacteriia; order Flavobacteriales; family Weeksellaceae; genus Chryseobacterium; species Chryseobacterium sp. Next base: position 1,803,228 of record NZ_JALIHL010000001.1, read on the forward strand.
CAAACTCTCCATTGTATGTTTGTCTGACTCACTCAAAGTTTTGACGCTTTAGTTTTTCCTTACTTGGTTGTTATATTGTATGTCAATGATCTTTATATCTTTCGCTTTTTAACGAAGCAATCTTTCTGTCTGTGTTGCTCCGTATTTGCGAGTGCAAAAGTAAAACTTTATTTCGATTTGACCAAATCTTTTTGAAGAAAATTTTAAAGTTTTTTTTTGTAACCTTAATCCTTCGCCAATCCTCAGCCCTACTCCTTCTGCGCTCCCTTTATTTGGGATTGCAAAGATACAAATCTTTTTCACTTTCGCAACTTTTATTTTTAAAAAGTTTTAAACGCGTTTTGTAGATTTCTATCTTAAAGTATTTCGTTTCTGCTTTTCTAAAAGCCCTTCTGCGCTTACTGATCTTCTCTCGTTTTCAGTGGGGCAAAGGTAAGCCAACTTACCCATACCAAACAAGTTTATTTAACTTAAAAATACCTATCGTGGAAAAGAAAGATTGTAAATAGCTGAATTATAAAATATTATACACCTATTATAGTTATCCACAATGTATGTTTATTATGGTATGGTATGAAAATTATGCCCTGAGATTGAATATTTGAAGTTTTATGGTATAGGTAAAGAAACGATAATAAGGGATTATTTGCTTCACTTTTCCATCGTGGGGATCTGGATCTAAACAGGGACTGGAGTATAGAGTGTAGATTTTAGATTCCAGATCTCAGATCTCAGATTTCAGATTCTGGGTTATAAATAATCAATAATGAATGATTGATGTTGGTGACAGTATGAATGATGAATGATAGTATGAATAATAATCATGATCAGCAGCGTCAATGATGGATTTGATCATTCGTGCTATTCGTAGCTAATATATGGGAATGATGAATGAAGAATAAAGGATAAGTGGTGATGGATTGAACTGCATATTTCAATAGGGACGGGCTTTAGCCCGTTCTAAAGGTTATGCAATCCTACGGCTTTAGCCGAAACATAAATACAGCAAAGTTAATCCTAATTACAAATAGGTTGGGCTAAAGCCCATCATCCCAGATATCATATAAGTAAATGGGCTAAACCCATTTCTATTGATTATAAAAAAGCAGGGATAGATATAATAAAGAGATAAAATTAAGAAAATAGATCTTTTCATTCGGGGGATATAAACGACTTTTAGGGAGAGTATAGATTCCAGATCTCAGATCTCAGATTTCAGATTCTGGATTCTGGATTATAAATGATCAATAATGGGGAATAAAGGATAAGTGGTGATGGATTAAATGCAGGCTTGCATGTTTCAATAGGGACGGGCTTTAGCCCGTTCTCAAAGAGAGCGCTGCCCTATGGCTTTAGCCTAAACGTATCGCAATCGGTAAAGGTAACCGGATCTTCCGGGATAGATGCAGATAGAGATAGAGATAGAGATAGAGATGAATAGAGAGTGGAGATATATAGGGGTATATAAGGTATATAAGGATATAATATATACGTAAGGTATATAACAAAAAAAAACCTTTATCGTTATGATAAAGGTTTTTTAAAAATAAAATAAAAACTGGCGGCGGCCTACTCTCCGCGTTAGCAGTACCATCGGCGCTGGTGGGCTTAACTTCTGTGTTCGGAATGGGAACAGGTGAGCCCCACCGCTAAAACCACCCTAAAGAAGGTATATAAGATATCAGAGCATAGATTTCAGATATCAGACTTAATGTCTGTCATCTGATGTCTTTTATCTGACATCTGGTTTAATCGATAAAAACTTTCACAAAGACAAAACCTTCATTGCGCATAAAGCACTTGGTTTATAAAAGCAACCATAGACTATAAATCTACGGGTAATTAGTACTACTCGGCTATGACATTACTGTCTTTACACCTGTAGCCTATCAACGTCGTCATCTACAACGACCCTTAAAAGATGTCTCATCTTGAGGCGAGTTTCGCACTTATATGCTTTCAGTGCTTATCTCTTCCAAACGTAGCTACTCAGCGGTGCACCTGGCGGTACAACTGATACACCAGAGGTTTGTTCAATTCGGTCCTCTCGTACTAGAATCAAGCCCTCTCAAACATCTAACGCCCGCAATAGATAGAGACCGAACTGTCTCACGACGTTCTGAACCCAGCTCGCGTGCCACTTTAATGGGCGAACAGCCCAACCCTTGGGACCTTCTCCAGCCCCAGGATGTGACGAGCCGACATCGAGGTGCCGAACCTCCCCGTCGATGTGAGCTCTTGGGGAGACTAGCCTGTTATCCCCGGAGTACCTTTTATCCTATGAGCGATGGCCCTTCCATACGGAACCACCGGATCACTATGTCCTGCTTTCGCACCTGATCGACTTGTTGGTCTCACAGTCAAGCACCCTTATGCCATTACACTCTGCGCACGGTTACCAAGCGTGCTGAGGGTACCTTTGAAAGCCTCCGTTACTCTTTTGGAGGCGACCACCCCAGTCAAACTACCCACCACGCAATGTCCTTCTAAAAGAAGTTAGGCTCCAAGTAAGTAAAGGGTGGTATTTCAACGTCGGCTCCACAAACACTAGCGTGCATGCTTCTAAGCCTCCCACCTATCCTACACATTACTTACTCAAAGTCAATACGAAGTTATAGTAAAGGTTCACAGGGTCTTTTCGTCCCATTGCGGGTAATCGGCATCTTCACCGATACTACAATTTCACCGAGCTCGTGGCTGAGACAGTGCCCAGATCGTTACACCATTCGTGCAGGTCGGAACTTACCCGACAAGGAATTTCGCTACCTTAGGACCGTTATAGTTACGGCCGCCGTTTACTGGGGCTTCAGTTAATGCCTTCGGTTTAACCCTAAGCACCTTCCTTAACCTTCCAGCACCGGGCAGGTGTCAGACCCTATACAGCATCTTTCGATTTAGCAGAGTCCTGTGTTTTTGATAAACAGTCGCCTGGGCCTCTTCACTGCGGCCACCATTGCTGATGGCGTCTCTTCTTCCGAAGTTACGAGACTATTTTGCCTAGTTCCTTAGCCACGACTCACTCGAGCACCTTAGGATTCTCTCCTCGACCACCTGTGTCGGTTTTGGTACGGGTTGCTTCACTTCGGCTTTTCTTGGAAGCACTTTCCCTACAGCAGCTTCGCCCGAAGGCTAGGCCTTGACTATTCCGTCAGTCTCCAGTAAGTACGGCACTCCGTCCCTTTTTAGTGTGAGCAAGTATGGGAATATTAACCCATTGTCCATCCACTACCCCTTTCGGGTTCGCGTTAGGTCCCGACTAACCCTCAGCTGATTAGCATGGCTGAGGAAGCCTTGGTCTTTCGGTGAGCAGGTTTCTCGCCTGCTTTATCGTTACTTATGCCTACATTTTCTTTTCTATCCGCTCCACAATACCTCACAGTAATGCTTCTGCGCAAATAGAATGCTCTCCTACCAGATATATCTAAAATATAAATCCATAGCTTCGGTAATATGTTTATGCCCGATTATTATCCATGCCGGACCGCTCGACTAGTGAGCTGTTACGCACTCTTTAAATGAATGGCTGCTTCCAAGCCAACATCCTAGCTGTCAATGCAGTCCAACCGCGTTGTTTCAACTTAACATATATTTGGGGACCTTAGCTGTTGGTCTGGGTTCTTTCCCTCTCGGACATGGACCTTAGCACCCATGCCCTCACTGCCGTAGAACATTTATTAGCATTCGGAGTTTGTCAGGAATTGGTAGGCGATGAAACCCCCGCATCCAATCAGTAGCTCTACCTCTAATAAACTTATATACGACGCTGCACCTAAATGCATTTCGGAGAGTACGAGCTATCTCCCAGTTTGATTGGCCTTTCACCCCTACCCACAGGTCATCCGAAGACTTTTCAACGTCAACCGGTTCGGTCCTCCACTCTGTGTTACCAGAGCTTCAACCTGCCCATGGGTAGATCACAAGGTTTCGCGTCTAATCCTACTAACTATACGCCCTATTCAGACTCGCTTTCGCTCCGGCTCCGGTACTTAATACCTTAACCTCGCTAGTAAAATTAACTCGTAGGCTCATTATGCAAAAGGCACGCCGTCACAGCATTTACGCTGCTCCGACCGCTTGTAGGCGTACGGTTTCAGGTTCTATTTCACCCTTCTATTCGAAGTGCTTTTCACCTTTCCTTCACAGTACTTGTTCACTATCGGTCTTTCAGGAGTATTTAGCCTTGGAGGATGGTCCCCCCATATTCAGACAGGATTTCACGTGTCCCGCCCTACTCATTTATCACTTAAATATGCCTTTCATATAAGGGGCTATCACCCGCTACGGCTGTTCTTTCCAGAACATTCTATTAAACATATAAAAGCTTTTGGGCTAATCCGCTTTCGCTCGCCACTACTTACGGAATCTCTTCGATTTCTTTTCCTCCGGGTACTTAGATGTTTCAGTTCTCCGGGTTTGCTCCTCTTGCGAGGTGACATGTCTTCAACATGCCGGGTTGCCCCATTCGGATATCTGCGGATCAATTCGTGTGTGCCAATCCCCGCAGCTTTTCGCAGCTTACCACGTCCTTCGTCGCCTCTGAAAGCCTAGGCATCCGCCATACGCCCTTAACGATTTCTTTCCTATTGGTTACTCAAGCGCTTTATGCGCTCGGTTTTCTCTTTGTGATGTCTTTACCGTTAATGTCAATGATCTTAATTCTATTTCTGATTTAATTCGCAAATATTGTTTTTGGCTCTATTTGCTTTTTAAAACTAAACCATCTATGATGGTGGAGAATAAGGGAGTCGAACCCTTGACCTCCTGCGTGCAAGGCAGGCGCTCTAGCCAGCTGAGCTAATTCCCCCTCTAGTAGACTTCAGATATCAGATCTTAGATTTCAGACTTTTAAAATCTGAGCTCTAGCATCTTATATCTTCCCGTCTTATAATTAGTAGTCTCGGGCAGGCTCGAACTGCCGACCTCTACATTATCAGTGTAGCGCTCTAACCAGCTGAGCTACGAGACTGTCTGTTAGACTAACAGATTTCAGATATTAGATATCAGACTGATCTTCTTCTTTTATCTTGCCTCTCGTCTCAATCCCTTTTACTAATTTCTAGTGGGTGTTGTATTGTTAATATAACCAACCAAACAAAAAACTAAAGCTTCTCTTTAAGTAAGTTCTTGTATCTTGCGATACTAATTTTGTTTATCGTCTAATGACGCTCTAAAATGAGATGTTCCAGCCGCACCTTCCGGTACGGCTACCTTGTTACGACTTAGCCCTAGTTACCTGTTTTACCCTAGGCAGCTCCTGTTACGGTCACCGACTTCAGGTACCCCAGACTTCCATGGCTTGACGGGCGGTGTGTACAAGGCCCGGGAACGTATTCACCGCGCCATGGCTGATGCGCGATTACTAGCGATTCCAGCTTCATAGAGTCGAGTTGCAGACTCCAATCCGAACTGAGACCAGCTTTCGAGATTTGCATCACATCGCTGTGTAGCGGCCCTCTGTACTGGCCATTGTATTACGTGTGTGGCCCAAGGCGTAAGGGCCGTGATGATTTGACGTCATCCCCACCTTCCTCTCTACTTGCGTAGGCAGTCTCACTAGAGTCCCCAACTTAATGATGGCAACTAGTGACAGGGGTTGCGCTCGTTGCAGGACTTAACCTAACACCTCACGGCACGAGCTGACGACAACCATGCAGCACCTTGAAAATTGTCCGAAGAAAAGCCTATTTCTAAGCCTGTCAATTCCCATTTAAGCCTTGGTAAGGTTCCTCGCGTATCATCGAATTAAACCACATAATCCACCGCTTGTGCGGGCCCCCGTCAATTCCTTTGAGTTTCAAACTTGCGTTCGTACTCCCCAGGTGGCTAACTTATCACTTTCGCTTAGTCTCTGAACTCGAAAGCCCAAAAACGAGTTAGCATCGTTTACGGCGTGGACTACCAGGGTATCTAATCCTGTTCGCTCCCCACGCTTTCGTCCATCAGCGTCAGTTGTTGCTTAGTAACCTGCCTTCGCAATTGGTGTTCTAAGTAATATCTATGCATTTCACCGCTACACTACTTATTCCAGCTACTTCAACAACACTCAAGACATGCAGTATCAATGGCAGTTTCACAGTTAAGCTGTGAGATTTCACCACTGACTTACACATCAGCCTACGGACCCTTTAAACCCAATAAATCCGGATAACGCTTGCACCCTCCGTATTACCGCGGCTGCTGGCACGGAGTTAGCCGGTGCTTATTCGTATAGTACCTTCAGCTAGATACTCGTATCTAGGTTTATCCCTATACAAAAGAAGTTTACAACCCATAGGGCCGTCGTCCTTCACGCGGGATGGCTGGATCAGGCTCTCACCCATTGTCCAATATTCCTCACTGCTGCCTCCCGTAGGAGTCTGGTCCGTGTCTCAGTACCAGTGTGGGGGATCACCCTCTCAGGCCCCCTAAAGATCGCAGACTTGGTGAGCCGTTACCTCACCAACTATCTAATCTTGCGCGTGCCCATCTCTATCCACCGGAGTTTTCAATATCAAATGATGCCAATTAATATATTATGGGGTATTAATCTTCCTTTCGAAAGGCTATCCCCCTGATAAAGGCAGGTTGCACACGTGTTCCGCACCCGTACGCCGCTCTCAAGATCCCGAAGAATCTCTACCGCTCGGCTTGCATGTGTTAGGCCTCCCGCTAGCGTTCATCCTGAGCCAGGATCAAACTCTCCATTGTATGTTTGTCTGACTCACTCAAAGTTTTGACGCTTTAGTTTTTCCTTACTTGGTTGTTATATTGTATGTCAATGATCTTTATATCTTTCGCTTTTTAACGAAGCAATCTTTCTGTCTGTGCTGCTCCGTATTTGCGAGTGCAAAAGTAAAACTTTATTTCGATTTGACCAAATCTTTTTGAAGAAAATTTTAAAGTTTTTTGTAACCTTAATCCTTCGCCAATCCTCAGCCCTACTCCTTCTGCGCTCCCTTTATTTGGGACTGCAAAGATACAAATCTTTTTCACTTTCGCAACTTTTATTTTTAAAAAGTTTTAAACGCGTTTTGTAGATTTATTATCTTAAAGTATTTCGTTTCTGCTTATCTAAAAGCCCTTCTGCGCTTACTGATCTTCTCTCGTTTTCAGTGGGGCAAAGGTAAGCCAACTTACCCATACCAAACAAATTTATTTAACTTAAATTTTACATTCCCGTAACATTTTTTGCTAAAGCCCTGAATGGCAGAGTGAAAAATTCGGATGAAAATATCAAACTTTTATCTTTCAATAATCAATTTCAAGGAATGGCCTATAATCCGATCATTTTATGGTGTATCATCTTTATATATCATAGTCAGAAATTCAGCATAGGACTTTTCCAAACCGATGACATCTCCTGATTTCAAATTCAGACCTCCTACTCCTGAATTATCTGCTTTCACTTTCAACGATGAGATTTGAAAATACATATTTTCATGGTTGTCTTTTGGCTGAACTTTAATTGTTGAACCTAAAAGCTTTTTGGTTGAAACGGTGTAGACTTGTCCCGGAACAATTTTTATTGTAATAAATGATCTCGGATGCAAAATATAATCCTTTTCGTTGACCCTTATTTTCTGATCTTTCTCGGATGAAGCAAATATATATATCATCCCCTCCTTGACCGTCAACTTTTCTTTGGGCACATAATAAAGAGCAATTTTATAATTGGCAGGATTAAATGGCTGAAGAGCCCCATCAACATTTTCAAAAGGTTTCAATGCAAAGGTATTGGCTCCAATTTCCTTTGCTTTTTTATAAACCAATGAAAAAATTGCGGCATCATCTTTTGAAAACCCCTGAACATCTATTTCGCCTAAATAAATAGCTTCTGCTAATGCTGCCTCTTTCTTATATAAAAACTTATCGGGATTGTCATTGGTTTTTTCAACCCTGGTCAGATAAACATTTTGTGCATTCCAAAGCTGAACGCATACTGCGGAAAGAATGATTGCCAGATTCCTCATAGTATATATATTATTGTTGTGAAAGAATATTTACACATTCTTCCAGGCTGTTTTCCCAGTATTTGGGCTCTATTTTATAGATCTGTTCTATTTTATCCAATGACATTGTGCTTCTGACCGGCCTTTTTGCAGGGGTAGGATACTGATCCGTTGTCAAAGGGTTTAATGTTACGGATGATTTTGAAAATTCTGCTATTTTCTTAGCAAATTCAAACCATGTTGTTTCCGGATAATTGGAGAAATGAAAAATTCCAAAAGTTTTCTTCGGTGATTCAATGATCGTCATGATTGCTTCGGCAAGATCATTCGCATTGGTTGGCTGCCCGAACTGATCCGCAACGATTCCCAATTCTTCTTTCTGAGAGAACAGGTTCAGCATTGTTTTGACAAAATTCTTATTAAACTCGGAATACAGCCATGACGTTCTTACAATAATCGTTCGCGGATTGATTTCCAGGGCCAGTTCTTCTCCTTTCCTTTTGGATTGCCCGTATGCCCCTATCGGGCTGGTAAAGTCATCTTCTGAATAGGCAAGGTTGGTATCTCCATCAAAAACGTAATCTGTTGAAACATGGATTAAGATCGTTTTATATTCTGCGCAGGCTCCGGCAAGATTAGCAACTCCGTCAGCGTTTACTGCAAAGGCTTTATCCTTTTCGGTTTCTGCCAGGTCGACAGCGGTGTAAGCAGAAGCATTGATACAGTAATCCGGTTTGTTATCATAAAAGAAATCGTAAACCTGATCTTCGCTGGTAATATCCAAGGTTTTTGAGTCTGTAAATAAAAACTCATATTGATTTTCAAAGTCCGGAGCCACTTTTCTGATACAGTTTCCCAACTGACCGTTGCTTCCTATTACTAGTATTTTTTTCATTGATATTATTATTTAAAGTTCACAAAAAGAGATATCCTGCATTTTATTACGAGTTTCTTGCATTCTGGGATCTCAAAAATTTGACTCTTGGCTGGAAATCTTTTTGTTCCAAATCCACATAGAATTTATGGAAAGTTTCTTTTATATCTTCAGGATGAATTTCAGATCTTCTTGTTTTAACATTGAAATAAATAACGGTTACCCAGAGTACTGCATGTACTGTCTTTTCATCTAAGCTTTTCATCAGAATCTCCACTTTTGCGGTTCTATCCTGTATTTCGATGGTCTTACTGCTGATTACGACCTGAGTATTGTATCTTACTTCTTTCAAATAGGCAATTTCATTCTGAATTGCAATCCAGGTACATCCGGTTTTCTTTGTATACTCTTCATAGGTAAACCCATAGAATGTTTCTACATGATCTTCTCTGGCATTGAACATATAATCAAGATATTTTACATTATTCAAATGTCCGATTGGATCGCAATCACTAAACCTCACTCTTACCGTGGTTGATACTTCTTTTTCCATTCCGCAAAAATAAAAAAACCACCTCTAAAAGAGGCGGTTAGTTTTATAAATCTTTGTTAATTCGCTAAAATTATTGAATTCCCAATTCTTTCTTGATTGCTGCAGTAGCATCTGGTCCTGCTTTGTAAACAAATGCTGCTGAATTAGCATCCATGATATAGTCGTATCCGTTAGCCTTAGCTACTTTTTCTACTGCATCGTTTAGCTTTTTCTCAATGGGTCCGAAAGCAACATCTTGTTTTGCCTGTAGGTCTTTTTGAGCCTTATCCTGCATTTGAGCTATTTCTTCCTGAATTTTTTGTAATTCAGCTTCTCTAGCTTTGTTTTCGTCTGCCGTTTTTTTAGGTGCTTCTTCACTGTACTGTTTTAGTTTAGCTTGCCCTGCGTCTGCTTTTTTCTTGATCTCAGCTTGTTTAGTATCTAAGAATGTTTTAAGATCTGCATCTGCTTTTTTCTTTTCAGGCATTGCGTTAAGAACTCCCATTACATCTAAAGTAGCAATTTTTTGAGCTTTTGCCATACCTACCGATACAACCATCATTACCGCTGCAAATAATACACTTAATTTTTTCATAACTGGTAAAATAAATAATTTAATTTGTTTTTAGATTTTAAATTTAAGTAAAAGTTAATTTAAAAATTACTTTTTACTTTTATTAGTTGCTTTTTCTTTCTTATCTGTTCCTTTGAGTAAAATAGTCAATACTTTCTCCGTATAATCATATTTTGGCTGCAGGAAAATAACACTAATGTTATTGCTTTTATCAAGAACTATGCCCAATCCGTTTTTTTCGGACATTGTTTTGATAGCACCCCAGATCTGATCCTGAAAAGGCAGAACAAGATTTGTTCTCAGCTTGGTAATTTCACCATTCGCTCCAAAACGTAAGCTTGTTGTTGTTTTAATATTTTTATCAAGATCCACTACTTCTTTTTCCCTTAACTTCAATTGATCTCCTATTAATAAAACTTTTTCACTTTCAAATGCGGCTTTCTTTCTTTCATACTCTGACTGCAGATTTTGAAGTTCTGACTGCCAGGTATCAATTTGTGAATTCAATCTCGCTTCGGCTTCTTTATACTGAGGTAATTTACCTAAAATATAATCAGTATCCACCACTCCGATTTTTTGAGCATTGCCAAGCCCAAACATCAAGAGTAATACGAATGTGAAAGTTACTTTAAAATTCTTCATATTTAATATTATAGTGATTGGTTCATCAAGAAGTGAGTCTTCCATCCTGAAGGATCTGTTCCGGAGATTGTTTTATCAAATCCATAAGCGAAGTCAAATCCAATCAATCCAAATGCACCCATATAAACTCTTACTCCGACCCCCACTGATCTCTTCAGCTGGAATGGATTATAAGTTCCCCAAGAATTCCAGACGTTACCTCCTTCTGCAAATGTCAATGCATAAATTTTAGCTGTTTGGTTCATTGAGATTGGATATCTTAACTCTAAAGTAAATCTGTTATAGATTGTTCCTCCTCCTTTCGGGGTAATATCTCCCTGAGAAGCATCACCTCCATAAGTAGAGGCATTTTCATATCCTCTTAAAGGAATCAATTCTCTACCGTCATATCTACCTCCGAAAAGACCGGTTCCTCCCATATAGAATCTCTCAAAAGGCGGAGCTCCTAATTGGCTGTTGTACCCATCCATGAATCCCATTTCAGCAGATGATCTTAAAACCAGTTTTCCTGCAATTTCGTTATATACGTCAGCTTTGAATTTAATTTTATAAAATTCCATCCACTTATATTTATCAATAGGGCTCATGGTAGAGTAGTCCTTATTTTTAAACAATGAATATGGAGGGGTCAATTTTGCAGAAAGTTCAATATTGGAACCCATCGTTGGGAAAATAGGGTCAATACCTGCTGAGTTTCTGCTCAAACCTAAATTGATACTGAAGTTATTAGCATCTCCATAATATTCAGTAGTATCTCCGAACTGGAATGGATAATTGCTAAAGTTATACTTTTGGAACTGAATTCCTGTGTACAATGAGAAATAATCATCCGGCCAGTTCAACAGTCTGTTTAGTCCTACAGACGCTGAAAAAATATTAAGCTTCTGTGAGTTTCCAATAGCATCGGTATATCTTACCCTGGAGTTGTTTAAACTTACAGAAAGAGCTGTTGGTTTTGTTCCGAACAGCCACGGTTCCGTAAATGAGATCCCGTAGTTTTGGAAATACTGTCCTGCCTGCATCTGGATTGACAATGTTTGCCCATCCCCCTGAGGGACAGGCTTAAAATCTTTAAATTTAAGGAAATTCTTTAAAGAGAAGTTATTGAATGTTAGTCCTAAAGTTCCGATAAAGCTATTCCCTCCGTACCCTGCCTGTAACTGAACCTGTGAAGATCCTTTTTCAACAAGTTTCCAGTTGATATCTACAGTATTGTCCTGCTGGTTGGGCTGAATATCCTGACCGATCTGCTGTGGATCAAAGAAAGACATCCCTGCCAGATCAAAATAAGTTCTCTTAATCTCCGTTTTTTTGAAAAGATCACCCGGTCTTGTTCTTAATGCTCTTAGGATAACATGGTCATGGGTGGTTGTATTCCCCTGCCAAGTTACTTTATTCCAGGTAGCCTGTTCTCCTTCATTAATTCTAATTTCAAGATTGACAGCATTTCCTGTTACAGATTTTTCAACCGGAGTAATATTAGAGAAAAGGTAACCGTTATTCATATATACGGACTTGATATCGGAATCATCTTCTTTACCTCCGTCTTCTCCTACTTTTTTATTAAATCCAACCGCATCGTAAATATCTCCTTTCTTATATCCTAATAATCTTTGTAAATATTCTGTAGGATATACTGTATTCCCGGTAAATGTAACATCCCCGATATAATACTTTTTACCTTCATTCAGCTTTACATTGATCTCATAATTGTTTCTCTTATTTCTCCATACAGAATCTGAAACGATTTTTGCATCTCTATATCCCAGGGAGTTATAATAATTGATCAAATTACGTTTATCTTCCTGATATTTATCTTCAATAAATTTTGAAGATTTCAAAATACCGCCAATCCCGAAACGTTTCTGTTTTGTTTCTTTGAAGGCTTTATTCCTAAGCTTTGCGTCTGTAACATTCTCGTTTCCTTCAAATTCAATATGGTCGATTTTTATTCTCTTACCCTTATCTACATTGATTGTCCAGTCTACTAAGGCAGGATCTCCTGCGTTTACTTTATCCTGAATGGTAATTTTAGCGTCTGCAAAGCCTTTTTTAATATAATCTTTCGGAATATTTGTTTTAAGGCTTGAGATTAGGTTTTGAGTGATTTTTGTTCCCGGTTTCAGGTTATTATCCTTAGCCAGTTTTTCACTTTTAGATTTTCCTATCCCTTTTCCTTTAAACTTAACTTCGCCAAGTTCTTTAAGGTCTTCCAGATAAAACTTAAGAACTACAGTTTGTCCTTCAATACTTTGAACGTATACTTCCACTTCAGAAAAAGATTGGGTATCCCAAAGTTTCTTCACAGCATTGCTGATTTTCTGCCCTGGAATTTCTACACTTTCTCCTTTGGATAGTCCTGTAAATCTTAAGATTTGAGCTGGTGTATATTTTTTTACCCCATCTACAACAATGTCTTTAAGTGTATAGGTGCCTGCTTCACTTTCTGCATGCACAGCATTATTCACTTTTGTGCTGTCCTGAGGAGTTACTTGTCCATAAAAATGTGCAGAAGCAGCAAACATAATGATGGGTAATAGTCTAAACTTCATTTTATCGAGTCTTTCTTTTCTTAAAAAATTTATTGGCTTTTAATCTGCTCACCGGTTAGCCCGTATCTTCTTTCTTTGTTTTGATAATCCACAATACATTGGAAGAAAATATCTTTGCTGAAATCCGGCCATAAGACATCTAAAAACTGTAATTCGGCATAAGCAATCTGCCAAAGAAGGAAATTGCTTATTCTTATTTCGCCGCTGGTTCTGATCAGTAAATCTACAGGAGGAAAATCTTTAGTATACAGATAGTTTTCGAATAATTTTTCATCAATATTCTCTACCTCTACTTTTCCTTCTTTTACATCAGAACTTATATTTTTAACGGCATTCAAAATTTCGTTTTGTGAGCCATAGCTTATCGCCAATATTAAGTTTCCTTTTGTGTTTTCTTTAGTAAGTTCTACTACACGTTCCAATTGCTCCCTTACTAGAGAAGGCAGTTTGTCCATGTTCCCTATAACATGCATCCTTAACCCCTTACTAAAAATCTCTTCAGCTTCCAGCAGTAAAGTCTCTACAAGCAGATTCATAAGGGTATTCACTTCTTCGGCCGGACGGCTCCAGTTTTCAGAAGAGAATGTATACAATGTTAAATAAGGGATATTAACCTCATTACAGGCATTTATAGCATTTCTTACAGCATTAATGGCATTTTTGTGACCGAAGGTTCTTTCTTCGCCACGAGATTTTGCCCATCTTCCATTGCCATCCATAATGATAGCGACGTGTTTCGGTAAATTCTCAGAATCTATTTTTTCTTTAATCAACGACATATTAATTAATCACAATAACATGGAGGTCTTCCGAACGAAAACGTTAGTCCTAAACTGAAGGTATTCATCCAATCTTTAGACCTACTGTCTCCAATATTTCTTTTTCTAATAAACTCTTCTTCTCTTTCTTTAGAGACTGCATAATAGCTTCCTGACTGCAGTAATGAACCTCCGGTGGAGGGATCCAAAATATCTGCATTATAAGAAGTTTTTACATCTTTAGCTAGAATTTTGCTGTGATCCAATTGATCTGTCAGCGTATATCTAAACGTTGCTTCTGCAAATATAGCCCAAGTATGATTAAATTTATACTTTAAACCAACCCCAAAAGGGATATGCATTGCTATTTTTTTCCCCAATGAATATTCGGTATTCGTTTTGAAATCCAATTCATTAATAGGAGCTTGTGCTACCCCATCGCTATCTCTTCTGAAATCATTCACAAGGGTAGCCTTAGGAGCATCGAACATTAAAGCACCAATCCCTCCAAAAATATAAGGGCTCACCATACTTACCTGTTCATTATTTATGGGAAAAAAATTGTATTCAAACATTAAGCTAGCCTCATAAACATTATTTTTTCCGAATGAGTTTCTGTTCTTTCTATATTCTTCTTTCGCAACTTTATCACTGAACTGAACCTGATTATATCCTAAATCCAGTCTCACAGTCTGATGCGGGTTAAAATTAAATCTGTATAATAATCCACCATAAAAAGGAATGCCCCAATCTGACACCTTATTTAAATCCAACGGCTTTTGTAAAATATAATTTGTCCTTCCTACATCTCCCACTAGGTTACTCATCCCTAGACGAACTCCCAATTCGTTTCTTTGTGCTTTAACACTTACCACTCCAAGGAAGGCAAGGAAGCTAAACAATAATTTTTTATTCATAAAAGAATATGGATTTATGGTTATTTTAAAATTTAATTTTTGCAAATATAAAACATTTTTATATTAATGATATTCTTAATGTTTAGTTAAAAATAAACAAAAAAACATAATTTGTTATAAAGTAAACGGCAAAGTGGCAAAAATATTCTTTTTTTCTCAGATTGAAAATACATTATGTATGAAAAAACCCTCATGTAATGAGGGTTTCAAGCTCTATTTTTTATTAAACATGGTCTGTACCTTATTCCTTATTCTGATTAATAACGGTTCTTTATAAGTTTTATCTTCATCAAAATACCCGTAACCATAGCCGTATCCGTATCCATAACCGTACCCATAGCCATAGCCCTGTTTTGTAGTATAGTCATTATAAATAAGTCCCAAATGATTAATTTCATTATTATGGTACTTTTCCGTAATCATTTTCAGCATATATTTTTCAGTATACTCATGACGTACCACATACAGATTGGCGTCAGAGTACTTCATCAATTCATAAGAGTCGGCCACCAAACCTGCCGGAGGAGAGTCTATGATAATAAAATCATATTTTTCTTTCAGTTCTTCTATAAATTTAATATTTCTCTGACTCATTAAAAGCTCCGAAGGATTGGGCGGGATAGGTCCTGAAGTTGCTACGTCCAGATTCGGAATTTTTGTTTTATTGATAATCTGGTCTATATCCACTTCTCCTGTCAGGTAATTGGAAATACCATATTTATTATCAATTTTAAAATCGCCGAAGATTTTAGGTTTTCTAAGGTCCATTCCCAGCAGGATTGTTTTTTTATCACTCAATCCTACCACAGAAGCTAAGTTAATCGAAATATAGGTTTTGCCTTCTCCACCAATAGAAGAAGTGATCAATATTACTTTTCCTTTTCCGTTTTCCGCTTCATGATCCATTAAAAATCTCATGTTGGCTCTGATTCCCCTGAATGCCTCTGATACTGATGACTTTGGCTGCTCCAAAACAGTCAGCATATTTTCATTATTGTTGTTTCCAATAACCCCAAGTAATGGGATCTTTGTTGCATTCAGCAGCTCCTTGATATTTCTTACCTTATTGTCAAGAACCTCACCGATTAGAATAAACAATACCGGTAACAGCAGCATTCCTGATATGATTCCGATCTTTGCCAATTTGATATTAGGGCTGATTGGGTGCTGGCCCAGGTTTTTTGCAGGGTCAATCACCGTGACATCAGACTGGTTGGTTGCCATTCTCATCTGTGTCTCGTTCTGCCTTCCCAAAAGACTGTTATAAGTAGACTCAATCATATTATAACCCCGTTCAGCATCCAGATACTTTCTTTCCTTTTCAGGATAGGCAGACAAATCGGCATTGGCTTCTGCAACTTCCCGGTCTATTTTATTGATCTCATCATAATATTTAGCATAATAGTTTCTCAAGCTTCCTGAAGCGCCCATTTTGGATTCATTGATCAGCCTGTTTACTTCTTTCATCGGCTCAGAGTTGGGCTTATAGATCAATGCCATTTCTGATCTTTTGGTATATAAAGCTTTAAGCTCAGTAACTGAAGCAGAGAATAATCCATCTTCAAACCCGGCAGCATTGGTTCCGATCATTTTATCAAAATTCTGGGACTCAAGCGTATTCTTTATATTATTCAGAGAGCTGATTTTACTTACCAGGTCTGCCTTCTTCGCTTCAAGATCCTTGATCCTTTCAAGAGATTTTTCATCCCTGTCTTTAATATTATAAAGTTTTTCCGATGTTTTTAAATAATTGAGAACTGCAGCACTAGAATCCAGTTTCTTTCGGATATTATTCAAATTCCCCTGTAGATAAAGCTCTGTATTCTTATTGACTATATTTTTATCTGCCAGCCTTTTCTTCTGCAGCTCAGCTACAGATTTATTCAGGAAGTTGACGGTACTGTTCAGATTATACCCTTTCTTGGTAATCACCATGATACTATTGATCTCCTTATCAAAGTCTACATTAATGGTAGAAACAATCTCATTAACGCTCTCATTGACCGTACTCAGATTAATGATAATGTTATCAAGTTTAATTTTGGGAGTAACAGGGTTAGGCAGTAATCTAAATCTCAAATTAGGAGAATTGTACCATTCGTTGATCCTAATGATCTTATTTGCAGGCCTGGTGTAAGCATTAATATTTTGAAAACTTTCACCTTCATAGCTGTACAGATTGGTAGACTCCCCTTCTTCAGGAAGAATTACTTCATATGCTCCTCCGCCTTTTGGCAATAATGTTATCGGATAATGAGTCTGCTGAAGATGCTTTTTATCAATTTGAAGAAAAACAGGAGAATCATCCTTATCCAGATAAGTAGATTTAATCAGTCCTTTGGTAGAATAATTAACAAAAAGGTCCAGCTCCTTTACCAGAAATTCATTGTGAGATCTGGATAAAAGCATTTTCTTTAAAAATATTCCATCCTGATTCCCGTTCTGTCCCCAGATAAAATTGATAGACTGGCTTGCCTGGGTAGGTTGTAAAAAGCTAGCTGTATTGTTTGAGGTACTTAAGGATATGTCTGATGCAAATACATTTTGTGCATAATATTTACTGTATACCCAAGAAATGGCATAACCAAAAAACAGCATGAACACAAACCAATACCAGTTTTTAAGTATTCTTCTTATAAAATGTTCTGTATCAAATAACGCAAATGCTCCGTACTTTTCTTTCGGAGAATCGCTTTTTCCTACTTTAACGTCTTTTCCTGGAATCATAGGGATTAAAGTTTTTGTAGGATTGTATATAAAGTCAATGCCGTGGTGATCGCGGTCACACTGGTAAGCAGTGTTTGGATAGGATCTTTTCCGAATCCATTCAAGCTTTTACTTCTTGTGTTAAGGTAGATTTCGTCTCCATTTTGTACATAATAATAAGGAGAATTCATAAGATCTTCACGGGTAAGATCTATTTTAGCGATTTTAATTCCTTCCGGAAGCTTCCTGTGAATCACTACATTTTTTCTGTCGATAGATCTGTTCAATCCGCCATTGATGGCCAATGCTTCGGTAATGGTCATGGTATTTTTATGAGCCACTTTCTCTCCTGAGAGACCTGTCGTTTCAACATCTCCAAGAATATAGTACGTAATTCCGTCAGTATTTAACCTTACTTCGGACTTTCCTTCCTGGAAGTTCTCATTGACTTTCTCCTGAATCTCTTTTTTTACATCATCGAGAGTTCTTCCTTCGGCTTTCACATATCCAATTCCAAAAACATTGATATCACCGTTCGAATCCACTTTCAATCCGTTGAAATAGAAATTGACATTTCCCCCGATACCGGAACCGCCTCCATTACTTCCTCCTATTCCGGCTCTTCCTACTCCTGAAGCAGGATTATTTACAGATGTTCCGCCAGTTCCTCCCGATGTATTATAGGAAGAGTAAAACTGAGCCGCATCTCCTTTAGGAGTTGTAAGAATGTTCAGATTGAGTATGTCGTTTTTAGTAATCCTGTAGATAGGAATATTGTAGGGAACAAGACCTTCTTCATTAATGACAAGACTTTCACTTGGCTGCAAGTATCTCACATCCTTTGTCGTGATGCAGGAAGTAATTAAAAAAGGTAATAGTAAAAATAAATACTTAAAGTTTTTCATCATATTTAAATATGTTTACAAAAGTAAAGATTAAAATTATTAATTTTTATTATTTTTCAAGCGATACAGCAAATCTGGTAAATAGGCTCCAAAAAAACCTAATGAAACAATAACCAGCAGCAGCACATTTATATTAATATGTCTTAGATAATATGCGATGCCCACAATCATCAGGTAATAAAGAATAATATAAAACGATGATCTTCTGTGGGTCAGATCAAGCTTCAACAATTTGTGATGAATATGGTTCTTATCTGCATCAAATGGTGATTTTTTATTGCAAAGCCTTACAATAATCACATTCAGGGTATCCACAATCGGCAGAATTAAGATAGCTACTGCAATCACAGGTGCAGATTGCAAATGATACCTTGGTACATCTGCCAGTTGCTTGTCTATAAAGATATCAATAAAACAAATAGAAGTAAAGGCCAGTAAAAAGCCGAGCAGCATAGAGCCGGTATCTCCCATAAAGACCTTATTTGTTCTATAATTGGATAAGTTATAGTACAAAAATGCCAGAACAGTTCCTATAATAACAACCGATAAAATAACCAACGGATAATTATACTCACCCAGCCTGTAATAACTGATTCCAAACAGGGCGCTGCAGATCACAGAGTATCCTCCGGCCAGTCCATCTATGCCGTCTATCAGATTAAATGCATTAATGAGTACAATAAATGTAATAATACTGAATATAATACTCACAAAATAACCAAGTTCATAGACTCCGAATATTCCAAAAAGACTCCTGATTCTTATATCCGATCCTATCACCACCAATGAAGACACTATAATCTGGGCCACCAGTTTCTTATAAGCTCTCATCACAACAATATCATCCATTACTCCCACATACAGCAGAATAATCAATGAAGCGAACAGGAATTTGTAAAGGTCAAACAGCTCGTAAGCGAAAATAGAAGCACAGATTCCAATTGAATAAAAGATAGCAATACCCCCCAGGTTTGGGATTTTCCTTAAATGTGAACTCCTTATCCCAGGTTCATCCATAAGGTTTTTTCTTCGTGAGATCTTTACGATAGTAGGGATGGAAAAAAAAGTAATTAAAAAAGAGAATAAAAAACCCAGTCCTATTTTTATATAGAAAATAGGAATCCCCGACGCGCTTAAGAACAATTCAAAATTTTTCATTTTTTTCTTATCCAGTACGTGTACATGTTTCAGTTAAAATTTACAATGCGAAATGATCAATAATGATCTCTCACGATAATTTTCTACTGCCCGAAACAATAGTACTTCCATTTGTGTTATATTAATTTTCTTATCAGCTTCTTTTGCCCGGCAAAAAACAATAGATAAAAAATCTTTTTTTTCACCGGCAAAGATAAAAGATAATTCTTACCAAAACGATTATACTTCAATATATCTTGAATTTTTATATTTCTTTCTTTCATGAAAACCTCAAGTTGATCAGCCATCTGGGAGAATGTTCTTTCTTCTTTCACAAACGCCACATAGGCAAGAAAGGAATAAACACCTTCAAAGATCTGGAAGTTTTTCAGTTCTTTTTCTTTATAGGAATACAGTGATTCTCCAAACGCCTTTTCCACATCAGCCACTGCTCTTAACATATCCAGTCCTTTTCCGGTATGCATTTTTGTAATGGAATCATTACGTTCAAGGTACTGATAATGGAAATTCTGAGTCTGGGCAATTGTGGTACATTCTAATAGCAGCTGTGGAATAAGCTGAATATCTTCAAAATGGATCCCTTTTTTAAATCTCTTCTGATCAAAAAGCTCTTTCTTAAATAGTTTATTACAGGCAAAGTAACTGATATCCGAGAAAACAGAGAAATTTTTTTCAAGATCTATTTTCTCCGGCATATTCGGGATCTGGGTCAGTTTTTGAGTAATTTTCCCATTCTGATCCACCTTCCGGACATTACAGATTACCATTTCGGCCTGGTGCTTTTCGGCCAGAAGAAGCATTTCTTCAAACATGGTTTTCATGATATAATCATCACTGTCTACAAAACCGATATAGTCTCCGGAGGCCCGGTCAATTCCAAAATTCCGCGCATCGCTCAGGCCTCCGTTCTCTTTGGTAAAAGCTTTTATCTTTCCGGGATATCTCTGGGCAAATTCGTTGATAATAACCCCAGAATGATCTGTACTCCCATCATTAACCACAATAATTTCAATATCCTGAAGGCTCTGATTTACCAGAGAATCCAGGCATTTTGTCAAATAATTTTCGACATTATATACGGGAACAATGATGGAAACTGTTGAGGGAACATTTGTCATACATTAAATTTTCGTCAGTCTTGCATTCAGCCATCCTTTTTTAGCATCATCAAAATCTTTCCTGGAACACGGAATGCAGTTTTCTATATTTTCATCATCACCAAAATACCACAAATTACTGAAAGTATCACGTCTGAAAGCATATTGTCTGTCGTCCACCAGTACATAGAACAGTTCATAATGTCTTTCTTTCGGGTGAGACCGCTGAATGTTAATCCCTTCGATCAAATACCAGAGCATTTGAGCCAAAAGCTGATGATTCAGCTGGTTTTCCGAATAAATATTATAATTGAAAATACCAACTGCTTTAAGGTTTTCACTCAGTCCTGCCTCTTTCATATAGGCACAGACCTCACGCCTGTTTAATCCGTTCACCTGCGGATTCATAGAAAAAGCATCGCTGAAGCTCTCTACTGCATCACAATTTACAGTAACCAGATCTGCTTTTCTGAAGAAAGGCTCTGTCTTTTCCGTAGAATTCATCATTTCCGCCAGACGGATGATATCAAACTCCACTTCTTTGATCAGCCTCACAGAATCCATTTCATTCAAATGTTTCTGGTATCCTAAATGATGATAGTTTTTAATAGAAAAATTCTTAGCTCCAAAAATCTTACCTAAAAAGGTATGTTCATTGATTTCTTCTCCCTGCTTAAGGGAAATAATATTACTGATCTGAGTATAATTGATATTTTTCTGATGAAAATTTAATGCTGAGAATAACGAAAAAGCAAAGTCATTGGACCCTCCGATAATAACGGGAAGGGCTCTTTTATAATGACAGACTGAGAGAACCTCCTGCAGGACATAATGGGAATCCTGAACAGACTTCCCTGAAACCAGATCTCCAAGATCTACCAGAGGAATTTCAAAATCCAGCTGTGAGAGCCTGTAAAATTCTTTTCTGACCGCTGTAAAATCCTGCACTTCTGCTTCTCCACCCGCTCCTCTGTAGTCTGACACAAACAAAAGTACAATACTGTCTTCTTTTATATCTTTTGTGATCCGACTCCCAATCTGCCAGCTTTCTGTTTTGAAATTTCTTGGTGAAATGATAAAGTCTTCAAAATCCATATTTTAATGTAAAAAGTTTGAGAATGTGATCGTTTATTAATTGCTTTTCGAAACAAACATACAAAAAAACCACAGCAACTCATTATGCTCCGGTGCATTTTATTCATAAAAAAAGCCGTCAACATGAATTGTTAACGGCTTTGTATTATTATTTTATTATTACTTCTTTTTGGCAGCAGGCTTTTTGGCAGCAGTCGTTTTCTTTGCAGCAGCAGTCTTTTTGGCGGCCGGTTTTTTCTTTTCTGCAAATGCATTTTTATCCTGATCCGTAATCCATTTCTTTACGTCATCAAGGGAAACCTCCTTTAATTCTTCAGCATCATACTTTGTATCATCATTTTTCTTTGGAATTTTAAACATGGCTTTTCCAAATTTGATGAAAGGTCCCCATCTTCCGTTTTCAAGAGAAATTTTTTCTTTTTCCCACTGCTGGATATAGCGGTTGGCCTCTTTTTCCAGCTTGGCATCAATCAGTTCATTGATATCGCTTTGGGAAAGGTTGTCAAAATTATATTTCTTCGGAACATTGACAAAGATATCTTTATACTTGATAAACGGACCGAATCTTCCTGATCCTTTGGTGACAGGCTCTCCTTTGTAAGTTGCAATCGGAGCATCGGCTTTTTTCTTTTCGCCAATGATTTCTTCTGCACGGTTCTGATCAACAGAAAGCGGATCTTCTCCTTTTGGAATACTGATAAACGTATCTCCCCACTTCACATAAGGACCAAACCTTCCCACTCCTACAGAAACCGGCTGGCCTTCAAAATCACTTAAATCAAAAGGCAGTTTGAACAGTTCCATTGCTTCCTCAAAAGTAATGGTGGCAATATTCTGTCCTGTCATTAAAGAGGCAAAGATCGGTTTCTCTTCATCATCCGTTTCCCCGATCTGGATCATAGCTCCAAATCTCCCGATTCTGGCATGAACATTCTTACCGGTTTTAGGATCTACTCCCAGCAGCCTGTCTCCCGTGGCACGGTCTGCATTTTCTTCTACATCTTCAATTCTCGGATGGAATTTGGAGTAGAAGTTGGTCATCATTTCTTTCCACTTCTGGTCCCCGCTTGCAATTTCGTCAAAACTCTCTTCTACTCTTGCTGTAAAACCATAATCCAAGATTTCTCTGAAATTATCTGTTAAGAAATCATTCACGACTTCTCCTATATCTGTAGGAACGAATTTGTTTTTATCGCCCCCGAATTTCTCATCAAGAACTACTTTTTTGATCTTATCTTTTGCCAAAGACATTTTGATCACTTGACGGGTTTGCGGTTCCACCTCACGTTTATCCACATACTCCCTGTTCTGAATGGTCTGAATTGTTGGGGCATAAGTAGAGGGTCTACCAATTCCCAGTTCTTCAAGTTTTCTTACCAGCCCGGCTTCCGTATATCTTGCACTGGGTCTTGTAAACTTTTCAGTAGCTGTAATGGTTTTATAGCTTACTACTTCTCCTACTTTTACTTTCGGGAGTAATTTTTCATTATTTTCATCATCCTCTTCCTCCGTCTTTACAATACCATACGCTTTCAGGAAACCGTCGAATATAATGACTTCCCCCTGCGCTTCAAAATGATGAGGCAATGAAGCATTTCCGATCTCAATAACGGTCTTTTCAATTTTGGCATTGGCCATCTGAGAAGCCAGTGTTCTTCTGTAGATCAGCTGGTATAGCTTATTCAGCTGGGCATCTCCGATACTTTTCACTGCGAAATCCGTAGGACGGATGGCTTCGTGGGCTTCCTGTGCAGAGGCTGATTTTGTGGTATAATTTCTTGGAGAAGAATATTCTGCACCGTATTCTGATATAATTTGTTTTTTTGCTCCTTCAATAGCTTCCTGAGAAAGGTTTACGGAGTCTGTTCTCATATAGGTAATATACCCTTCTTCATATAATCTCTGGGCCAGACGCATGGTGTTGGTCACATTGTATCCCAGCCTTGAAGAAGCTTCCTGTTGTAATGTAGAAGTTGTAAAGGGTGCAGATGCAGAGCGTGTTCCAGGCTTTGTCTCAACATTCAGAACTTTAAATTCTGTAGTTTTTGCCTGTTCAAGGAATTTCTCTGCTTCTTCTTCTTTTTCGAAGTCTTTTTTAAGCTTAGCCGCTATTTCCTGCTCCGCATTATTCAGGAAAACTCCATCCAGTTTAAAACTTGCTTTGGGTACAAACTCACGGATTTCTTTTTCTCTTTCTACAATTAATCTTACCGCTACAGACTGAACTCTTCCTGCAGAGAGTCCTGGTTTTACTTTTTTCCATAAAACCGGAGACATTTCAAAACCTACAATTCTGTCTAAAACTCTTCTCGCCTGCTGAGCATTGACCAGATTCTGATCAATATCTCTGGGATTGTCAATTGCTTTTAGAATGGCATTTTTAGTAATTTCATGAAAAACGATTCTTTTTCGGTTTTCAGGCTTCAGCTTCAGTTCATCTGCTAAATGCCATGCGATAGCTTCCCCCTCGCGGTCTTCATCGGAAGCCAGCCATACCATGTCAGCTTTTTTTACTGCAGCCTTTAATTCTGTCACCAATTTCTTTTTGTCTGCAGAAACTTCGTAATCAGGACTGAAGGTGGCAAGGTCTATTCCCATTCCTTTTTTAGGTAGATCCCGGATATGCCCGAAACTGGATTTCACGTCAAAATCCTTTCCTAAATATTTTTGAATAGTTTTTGCTTTTGCCGGGGACTCTACGATTACTAAATTTTTCGACATTCTAAAAAAAAATTTTTTGCAAAAGTAAAGCTTTTTTATTATAAACTTTTTGTTCTCGCTGTTTAATTTAGCAATTAACCCTTTTTGCATTGTATCCGGGCAAACATTATCCGAACAATCAAGTCCTTTGTAGTGTATGCTTTAGCTTGTTATCAGCTAATCAATATTTAATGACATAGAATTTATCATCAGCCCTAATAGACACAGAAAATATGTACATTCAAAAAAAGCAGAAAAGATTGCTCTAATCTGCTTTTCAGACCCTGTTCTTAAGGGTTTACTGTTTTATAATTTTCATAACGTCTTCAGAATTATTTATTCTGATTAAATATCCGCCGGACATCAATGATGAAAGATCGGTCTTCTTATTTTCAAACTTCCCGGATTTTACGAGCTGTCCCGCCATATTATACACTTCATAATGGTATTCTTTGTCTTCAGGTGATTTGATATAAAGAATATCTTTAACGGGGTTGGGAAACAATAAAATCGTATTGACTTCCTTTTTACCTTCTATACTATTAAACAGCACCGGGCCTGGTATACTATTTCGCAACGCGTTGATCACAAATCTTGGAACCGGGCCTTCTTCTTTCCCAAAACCGTTATACTTAATCCTTACACAACGGCAGCTCATTCCAAAATAGGGATCATTGTTATCATGAAAGACAATCAGACGGTTTGCAGTAGACGCGGCATCAAATAATACACTGATAGGTCTTCCCATATAATTGGCAGCCAATGCATCCGTCCAGATTGCCGGATACTGAAAATTTACCACATTAAAAGTTCCTTGTGGAGATTGATTTCCTACCACACTTCTAAATGCACGCGACCCTGAATCAGGATAGTTCCCTACCGTATATGATTTATCCAGAAACTGGTATCCAATAGTGGAAGTTGTAGAGGGATTTCTTACCCGAACCCCCTGATAATCGGTAATCACACTATAAGAGGTTGCGATATTTTTATCTTTCTTGTACCATGGAGTCTGCCCAAAATCCTGTCCTGAAACCAAAGCTACACTTGAAAGGTCGGGAATTCTCCAGCCATCGGGACAAGGATCAAAAGGTGACTTTATCCCTCCTCTTCCCCATCTGTCCGGAGCTAAATTGGGCTCATTAGCTATCCAATCTGTCCCGTTAGTATAATTGGGAGATGTACTATTAAATGGAGAAAAAGTACTTGGAATCATAAAAAATAAGGGATTCTGTACTGAATAAGATAGAATTTTACTTACTTTATCACCTGGCTTATCCGTATCCTGAACACCTGAAGCCGCTGCATAAGTATTGTAAGCAACAAGGTATCCTCCTGTCAAATTATTGTACGTTGCAGCCGTAAGAGTCGTGTAAGAAACCGTTCCATTATCCAATACTTTTCCTAAAAAAACATTGAATGAAGCTTTGTTATCTGCATACTGAAAGGTAGGAATAGGATCTTTTCTTCCCCATTGATAATGCAATCCGGTAGAAGCTCTGATTCCCGTAAGTTCAGAAGCGGTAGGTGATAACGGATTTCCTACCGTAGGAAAGGCGGCCAACGCTCCTATATTCCGGTCCAAAAACTCGGTCATCATCACAATGTCTGCTTTATTGACATAATTCACATAGTTCACAGCTTCCGCCACCGGAAGCTCGGTGGTATAGGCATAGGACACCACAGGGGTATCGGTAATCCAAATATGCCAGCTCCAGTATACCGGGTTGATAATATTTCCATTATGCAGCGTAATTACAGCATTTCCACTTTGGTTAGGCCGTATTTCTACCGATATCCTCGAATCTTTAAGATCCTGAAGCATAGCAGGAGACGGATTAACCATCGAAACTTTATTGATCAGATTAACATTCGTAGTCCAGAGAACGTTTGCTTTCAGATTATTGAAACTTGAAGGGCTCAGTATATTCTGATTGTTCAGCAATTGACTCTGTACAGAAAAAGCTTTACTGACAGGGATCTCAACAGTATACGACTGTGCACTTTTTACCGCCAGATAAGTATTGGGGTTATTCAGTCCTTCTTTGTACTCTGTTGCAGCGGCCGGCATATATTCAGTAGGAAAATCATAATCATTAAGTATATAGAGCGGATCTTTTATACACCTGCAGCCATTAGCGTCCGAGGTATACATTCCGGCCATAGGCATATAATAGTATCTTCCCTGAACATTGGGATAACCGGGATCCGGAATATCAGGCTGTTCTTTATCCGGAATCATGATAACTCCCCTGACACCTACTGATGGTGTTGTATCAAACTGTCTGGTCATCGTAGCAGTCCATAATGCTGTATGATGCTGGTCACTGTACTGGCCTAAATGAGCGCCCCTGATCAGCTGGCCGGTACCAGGAAATATCCCCATATTATAGCCCCCGACATTTGAAAGGTCAAATCCAAAGTTCGGATAGATTTTAAATCCCGTCATAAACCCGGGAACGCCTGCATCTGTAGGTTTTATAATATAATATTTATTGGCTTCGAAAGTATTTTTGGGCATGTTGGTTCTTAATCCAAAAGGAGAAAAATCTATTCTGATATCATCTATATAGGCTGAAGAAGCCAGGTTGGCAACAAGCATTGACGGGATACGCCATCCATTGGGACAGGGATCATAAGGTGATTTATCCCGATAAGGTTTTGCACTGCTGTCATTATTGTACACCGTTTCAATTTTACCTTGAGCATTATCAGACCAAAGATTCAGTTCTGAGAGCCTGTTATCCGGCAAATCTGCTGTTCTTCCAAACCAGTTGACCGGCAGATTTACATTATTGTTATAATAAGCCTGCCCGGAGTTATCGTCTTTATTCACATAAATAAGACCCAGAGGATTTCTGACAGAAAGCCGGATATTATTGGTGAGCTCTGCCGCAGAATACAAAACCGTTTTGGTCATATCATCGATGCTTACTGCATTGGTAAAGTTTTTTGCTCCGCGATGCCTCACCCTTCCTATAGATCCGGACGCTTCATAAAAATCATTTCCCCGGGTCACAAGAGGCGGAATTGGATCTTTCCTTCCCCACTGATACAGCAGCCCGTTATTTCTATTCCAATCTGAGGCAGTAATAGAACTGGTAAGAGCGCCCAGGTTCCTGTCCATCCATTTCCATTCATAATCGGGAATTGCCTCAACAGTTCCATCTGATCTTACCCGCTTAATATTGTCAAAATTTTTATAAGATGAGCCATTCGTGGGATCATCAGTCACCCAGACGTGCCAGCTCCAATACACCTGTCCATTGACTCTGAAAGCAATAACAGCATTCCCCTTTTTAGATTTATTGATGGGAACTTTTATTTTCGCGTCCTGCCCGGAGCCTGAAATTTCCAAAACGTAGCCTGTTCCTGATTTTATAAGCCCATGCACATCTTCCCAAAGCACATCGGCGGTTACCGTTCCCGCAGGTATCCCATTTCCTTTAATATAAGGATCACCTTCCCACATCGCATATGCCTTTCTTACCGGGATCAATAATCCTTCGCTATTTTGTCCGGGATCAAAAAAATAACTGTTGGGGGCCTTTTTCCAGTCTGGAATGAAAATTAAACGTTGAGGACCCGGATGATGTAATGAGTCTGACTCTTCCGTGTTTCTAAGCGAGGGAAAACCCTTTGCTGAAACTATGTTACTTTTAAAACAGAGGCTAACTAACACTAAGCAAAAAATTGCCACTAATTTTTTAACTAACCTTTTCATATGCTGAATTTGTGTGTAGTACCAGCAATACAATTTTTAAGCCTATATTAATAAAAAGAGATTTATTTTATAAATAAAAAATCTATATTAAAATTATGTTATAAATAATTCAACACAAATCCTTTTAAACACTATAAAACATTATGAGCAAAAATAAAAATAGGCCGGTCATCCCCATAAACAACACCGCTCAAAAAAAGACAGCCTAACGAAGCTGTCTTTTTTGTTTTTTATTCAAAATTACCCATTAGGGAAGGATATAGTTGTTATAAAGATCGATCGAAAATCTTCCCGCTTTTATATTATTAAAGGCAGAAAAAACCACGAAATTGAAAACAACGAGAGCAATAATAAATGAGTAAACCATATTTTTAACCCTGCTTGAAACAACATACATCGTATTCGGGATAATGATGTAAGAAAACCCAATAAACGCTCCTGCAAGACGGGAAGAAAAGATAGGATTGTTTCTGAAAATAAAATAGAGACAAATTCCGATTACAGCATAGTTTCTGTGATACTCATAATAGGGAAACAGTTCTTTCATTTTCGTATCAAAAGCAAAAAGGAAGAAAGTCAGAATGGCCATCATGGCTTCAGGAATCCCAAAACCTCCGTTCAGCCGCTGGACAGTCTCATCCATATACCCGTTGAACCCTTCCACAAGTGAGCTTTCTTCGGCCATACCGGTTAAAAAGTTCCCAAAGAATCTATACACTTCAAACGGTGATAAAAATACGGACCCGATGATCAGAATCAACATGATTGTTTTATTCAAAGGCACACGGGCCAGCCAGTACATAGGCAAAAACAGATAACAGACACTGTGAATCCCTGATCCGATGAATATAAAAAACAGATAATGCCACAATTTTCTCTCTTTGATATACCGAATGGCAAAATACATGATAAAGGTCCCCAGGTTTTGTCTTATCTGCCCACTTTCTCCGATAAAGAAGTTAGGAATAAACATAAGCAGGGTAAAAGTAAAGGGATAAAAAGTATTGTCCTCCGTATATTCTACTTTAAAATAGATGGCAAAAATGGCTATGACAAGGGTAAGAATATAAAAAGGAGCATTGAAAATATTCAGCAGTATTTTATTAATCAAGGTATACAGCCATTCCACATCCAAGGAATCCGGCCCTTCCAGGTGAAGCATCTTCATAAAGATACTGTAATAGCTCTTCGTATCGGAATAAATATAAATCCCCCGATAACTCCCGTAATCCGGTCCTACACTATCCCGTAATCCGACAAGAACAATCAGGTATACCCCCAGAAACCAGAACCATTTTTTATCTACTTTTCTTCCATATACTTCCTGAACACTGAAGAACAGCATATATAAAATTGCAATGATATAATATGGATGTAATAAACTCATACTAACTGAACCTATGCTGTTTTGTTAATTGATGAAATGCTGTGATAATCCCTGTTAGAAACAAAGGAAGAAAAAGTCTTATCTCCCAGAAAAGCCCCACTAAAGTAATCATGATCAGATACGGAAGTGAAAAGAAAAGATATTTTCCAAATACAAGCCTGTTTTCTTTACGGATACAAAGTCTGTATATAAAATAAAGTACTATTATTGCGAATATCAATCCTGCTAAATTAAACGGGCTTGAAAAATTTCTGTCTATATAAAATCCTTCAACAAATGTGGTTTCTTTCAATGCTATTATCTTTCTTAATCCAAGATAAGGAACCAAAAATGCAATCACCAAAGGAATAATTTTCAGAACAGACTGGAAATTTCCTTCTTTCAGGTTTTTTATATTCAGGAAAACGGCTGCAAAAAAAGCAATGTTAAGGCAGGCCGTCTCTCTTACGAATGTTGAAATGACAATCAAAACAAGTAAAGCCCAATAATATCCATTTTTCTGCAAATGCCCATACTTCAGTGTAAGAAAAACTCCCGATAAATAACAGAACAAGGCAATCGTATCACAATTGGTGGGAGCATACTGCGTAATAACAATAAAGAAAACCGATAACAAATGCACGACCCGCCTCATGTTCAGATCAGAAAACAGGGTTTTAAACTGAAGCATCTTATGGATAAGAACAGAACACAACATAAAGAAAAAGCTGTTCATCACAAAAAGACCGTGATAAAAAGGGGTTCCGTTTTTGGATAAAAAATCTTTGAAAATGGAAAGAGGTCCGTTCATCAGATTATACATCACCTCTGTCATCTGCACACTGAGATAATTGGGAATCACTCTGTAAGCATATACTGAGGAGAATAAAAAGTCCGGAGGTCTTTCTGATGTTTTAAGCCTCGTATAGGAAGATTCAAACCCGTAATAAGACATGGCAAACAGCAGAAGCGGAAGTACTATTACCAATAGGAATCCGTTTATTTTTTCATCATTCTTTTTCAACATATCTAAAACAGATTCTTATTTTTTAATAATAATTGTGGTTTAAAATACATTTTCATTACAAGGGAACTTCTGCAAAAGTAGAATATTTTTTCATTCTTTTCAGAATATTTTATTGATTTTCAGTCAAAACTTATCGCCTAACTATTTTGAACTAATGCTTAAAAATTTAAATTTGCAGACTTGACTTTATAATGCAATGCATCATTTCTTTATATTTTTATATTATCTGATATCCAAAAACAAAATTCTTTCTGTATTGACAGCATTGGGGATTGCGACTTTGTGTATCTTCTTTGCTTCAAAAATTAATTTTGAAGAGGACATCAATCAAATCATTCCTAAGAATGAGAAATCCGATCTTACGGCAAAAGTTCTTAAGCAGCTTAATTTTTCAGATAAGATCATTGTCATAATAGAAAACAAATCCAGCGAAGACAGCTTTCTGCTTTCCGAAACAGCAGATACTTTTTTACAGAAAATCGAGCCATTACAAAAATATATCGGTTCAGTTCAGGGTAAAGTAAATGATCATGAAATTTCAGAAACTTTTGATTTCGTGAATCAAAACTTACCGTTATTCCTGAATGAAAATGATTATAAAGAGATTGAACGGAAAATTCAGAAAGACAGTATTGCCCGGCAGGTGGAAAGCAATTATGTTTCCCTGGTTTCACCTGCAAGCCTTGTTACCAAAGAATTTATCAAAAAGGATCCTTTGGGGCTTACCTTTTTGGGAATAAAGAAACTGAATGCATTAAACATCAGCAAAGATTTCAAACTTGAAGACAGCTATATCGTTACCAAAGACGGAAAAAACCTTTTGCTTTTTATCGATCCTAAAAACAAAAGTAATGATACCAAAGCTAATGAAGCTTTTATAGATCAGCTCAATACCATAAAAGACACCCTCAACAAGCAATTCAAAGGCAAAACTGAGATCAGCTATTTTGGTTCTCCGATGATTGCTGTTGCCAATGCCCAACAGATAAAAAAAGACATTCAAAACACCGTGGTGATTTCCATGACGGTCCTTTTAGTGCTGCTGATCTATTATTTCAGAAATTTCTTTACGCCGGTCATCGTTTTTCTTCCAACGGTATTTTCTGTTTTGCTTGCCTTATTGGTCCTGTACTTTATTAAGGATAAAATTTCAGCCATCTCATTAAGTGTTGGAGCCATTCTTATCGGGATTACCATTGATTATGCGCTTCACATTCTTACCCATTATAAACACAACAACAATATTGAAGAGCTTTATAAGGAAATTACCCATCCTATTATTTTGAGCAGCGCAACAACAGCGGTTTCATTTTTATGTTTGGTTTTTGTACGTTCCGAAGCATTAAAGGATCTGGGGCTTTTTGCAGCCATCACAGTAATCCTTTCTTCCATTACAGCACTGATCATTGTTCCTCAGCTTTATAAGCCTAAAGAAAACCACGAAAAGCTTACCCCCAATTTTATTGACAGGATCGGGTCTTATCCTTATGAAAAGAATAAACCTTTAATTATTGGCTGCTCTTTAATTATTTTAGCTTGTTTGTTTGGATTCAGGCATGTAGGCTTTAATGAAGATATCGGTGATCTGAATTATATCCCGAAAGAATTGAAAATAAGCGAAGCGAAGCTGCAGAAGCTTTCAGATATAACGTCAAAGTCTATTTATACGATCTCTTACGGAAATTCCGAGGAAGAGGCCCTTACCAACAACTCACAGCTGAACCGTTTTCTCGAAAAAGAAAAAAAAGACGGCAAGATCCTAAGCTACAATTCAATTGGAAATATTGTACTTTCTGAAAAAGACCAACAAAAGAAAATTGAGGAATGGAAGCATTTCTGGGATACTTCTAAAAAGAGTGAGACGGTTACAGCGCTGATCAGTAACGGAAATAAATATGGTTTCAACAGCTCTGCCTTTGACCAATTTAATGAAGTTTTGAATAAAGATTACTCTGTCTTAGCCCTGAAGGATTATGAAAAAGTAAAAGCATTACAGATTTCGGAGTTCCTCAGCAACGAAAACGGATTTTATACGGTCTCCAATGTTGTAAAGGTGGATGAAAACAAAAGAGATACATTCATCAAAGACATTGAAAAGAAGCATGATGCCCTCGCTATCGACCGCCAGCAGATGAACGAGAACTTTTTGGGGTTACTGAAACGGGATTTCAATACCCTGATCAACTATTCTCTCCTGGCCATCATTTTAACCATCATCGTTTTCTTCAGAAACCTTGAGCTTACGATTCTTACCATGTTCCCGATTGTTTTAACCGGAGTTGTAACGGCAGGAATTCTTTACTTCTCAGGGCTTGAACTTAATATTTTCAGCACCGTTGTCTGTACCTTGGTTTTCGGTGTAGGGGACGATTTCAGTATCTTCCTGACGCAGGCTATGCAGAAGGAGCACACCACCGGCAGGAACGAACTTCCTACCTACAGGATTTCAATTATCCTCGCCGTATTCACCACCATTCTTTCGATTGGCTCCCTGATCTTTGCCAAACATCCGGCTTTACATTCCCTGGCCTTAGTAGCTTTGATCGGAATGTTTTCTGTGATTATCATTACCTCAACCTTATACCCATTCTGGTTTAGACTGTTGATTACGAACAGGTCCAAAAAAGGACTTTCACCGATTACATTCAGACTGCTTCTCAATTCCCTCTTCTCATTTTTGTATTATGGACTGGGAGGTTTATTATTTTCAGCTTTCGGAAGTTTCTTTGTGAAAAGCTCCAAGGGTAAAACATTAGATATTATCAAATTAATCTTAGCTGAATTTTTAACATCCGTCCTTTACACCAATCCTTTTGTAAAGAAAAGAATCATTAGAAATCCTTCTGAAGACTTTAGCCAGCCGGCTGTTATCATTGCCAATCACACCTCTTTTCTGGACACGCTGGCCATTGCAATGACCACTCACAAAATAATATACCTGGTGAACGACTGGGTGTATCAAAGTCCGATCTTTGGAAAACTGGTAAGAGCACTCGGATTTTATCCTGTTTCTCAGGGTATTGAAAACGGAATGGAAAAACTGAAGGAAAAAGTTGCACAGGGCTATTCTCTAGTTGTTTTTCCTGAAGCAGAACGCTCCTATACAAATGAGGTCAAAAGATTTCATAAGGGAGCATTCTATCTTGCAGAACAGTTTGATTTGGATATCCTTCCTATTTACATCCATGGGAATTCAGAAGTCTTGCCGAAAGGAGAGTTCATTATTTACGATGGAAGCATTACCGTAAAAGTAGGGGACAGAATCAGCAAAGACGACATCAGCTTTGGTAGAAGCTATTCCGAAAGAACGAAAAAGATTAATGCCTATTTCAGGAATGAATTTGCAAAACTGAGAGAAGAAATTGAAGGTGAGGATTATTTTAAAAAGAAATTATTCTTAAGCTACCTGTATAAAAACACTGAGGTCGTAAAAGAAGTAAGACAAGATTTCAACACGCATCAATCGGTTTATTTTGAACTGAATAAGCAGATCCCGAAAGAAGCCAATATCCTTCACATTGCGGATGACTTTGGACAAAAGGATGCCTTGTTAACCCTTTACCAGGCAGGCAGAAGAATATTTTCCCTGATTAAGGATCACGAAAAAAGGGAAACAGCAGCCCACTCTTACCTGGTTAAAAGGAGAAAACTGCATTATATAAGTGATCTTTCGGAAGTGAATAAAAACATTGATGTACTTCTTGTATCCGATGACAGCTTTACGATCACTGATATTCAGACCCTGCCCGGGACGGTCATTTTTGTCAACACAAACAATACCCTGTCTGAAAGTAATAATTATATACTGAAATTCAGTTCTGAATCATTAAAAGTATTTAAAATCAAATAATAAATATGAAAAACATATTTTTGTAAACGCTAAAAAAGAGTAATGAAAAAAAATATACTTGTCATATACTATTCTCAAACCGGCCAGCTGGAAGATATTGTGAGGAATATTGCTAAGCCTTTTGAAGCCAGAAAAGAAGAATATGATATTACTTACTATAATATTCAGCTAAAGGAGGATTTTCCTTTTCCCTGGCCCAGCGATGTTTTTTTCAACACTTTCCCGGAGTCTTATCTACAGATCCCGAAAGAAATTCTGCCGCCGCCAGAAGAAGTACTGAATAAAAAGTTTGACCTCATCCTGTTTGGATATCAGGTATGGTATCTCACCCCATCTATTCCTATTATTTCATTCCTGAAAAGTGGCTATGCAGAGAAAATCCTTAAAGACACTCCTGTAGTTACCATTTCCGGGACAAGAAATATGTGGATGCTTTCCCAGGAAAAACTGAAAGTATATTTAAAGAATCTTCAAGCCCGGCTTGTGGGAAATATAGCCTTAGTAGACCGACATGATAATTATACGAGTGTACTGACCATTCTCAGATGGCTCACAACAGGCAGGAAAGAAAAATCAGGAATGTTACCCGCTGCCGGTGTATCTGATGAAGAAATTAAAGGCTCTGTGAAGTACGGTGAGATCATTGAGAAACATTTTAAAAATAATGATCTGGATACATTACAGCCGGAACTGGTCAGAAACGGAGCCATCGAAATTCGTCCGTTCCTCGTCCGGGTAGAAAAAGTAGGAAACAAGATTTTCACCGTTTGGTCTCATCTTATTATCAAGAAAAAAGAGAAACGGCCATTGCTGATAAAATTCTTTAAGGTATATTTGATGGCAGCGATATGGATTATCTCACCGATCGTTTTGGTTTTACACCTGCTTACAACCCCTATATTTTGGTTTAAAAGACAAAAACAAAAAAGATATTTACAAGGAATTAATTTAAAATAGAATGTACGACGTATTTATAACAAAAGCATCAACATACTTACCCAATGAGCCGGTATCTAATGATGAAATGGAGACCTATCTGGGTCTGATCAACGATGCACCTTCTAAAGCAAGAACACTTATTTTAAGAAATAACAAAATTACAACAAGATATTACGCTTTAGACAAAGAAGGAAATCCTACGCATTCCAATGCGCAGCTTACAGCAAAAGCGATCGAAGGACTTTTTGATGAGCATTTCAAAAAGGAAGACATGAAATTATTATCCGTAGGAACTACTTCTCCTGACCAGATCCAGCCTTCACACGCTTCCATGGTTCATGGTGAACTGAACATCGGAAAATCTATTGAGATTAATACCGCGACTGGTCTTTGTAATTCGGGAATGAACGCCCTTAACTATGGCTTCCTTTCTGTAAAGGCCGGGGTACATGAAAGCGCAGTATGTGCAGGTTCCGAAAGAATGTCTGCATGGATGACGGCAGATAAATTCAACCATGAAGCAGAAAACCTGAAACTATTGGAAGAAAGGCCTATTATTGCTTTCAAAAGAGAGTTTCTAAGATGGATGCTTTCTGACGGGGCCGGTTCTTTCCTGCTGCAAAACAAGCCTAGAGAAAACGGAATATCATTAAAGATAGAATTTATTGATTTTTACTCTTACGCCCACGAGATTGAAGCGTGTATGTATGCAGGCTGCGAAAAACAGGCTGACGGAAGCTTACAATCATGGGCGGACTATCCTTCAGACGAATGGCTGAAACAGTCTATCTTTGCCCTAAAACAGGACACTAAAATCCTGGACAAATACATCCTGGTCAAAGGAGCAGAAAGTTTAAGGTCTTCTTTTGACAAGCACCATTTAGATCCTGAAAAGATCGACCATGTATTGGCTCATATTTCTTCAGGTTATTTTAAAGACGGCCTTAGGGAGGAATTTGCCAAAAAAGGAATGGATTTCCCTCAGGAGAAATGGTTCTATAACCTATCCGAAGTTGGAAATATCGGTGCAGGTTCCATCTTTATTGCCTTAGAGGAATTAATGAATTCCGGAAGGCTGAAGAAAGGGGAAAACGTACTTCTCTGCGTTCCCGAGAGTGGAAGATTTGCATATTCTTGTGCTTTATTAACGGTTTGCTAATGGAAAACAGACTGCCAACATCCGACAAAGATTTTGTAGAAAGCCTGATCCCGCAAAGATTTCCTTTTGTAATGGTACATGAGATCACGGAATATTCTGAAAGTCATCTGATCTCAGGATTTGAAATCAGGGAAGATAATCTCTTTATCCAGGATGGCGTTTTTCAGGCCTCGGGAATGATAGAGCATCAGGCTCAAAGTGTAGCACTGCATACCGGCTATCAATATTTCTTATTAGGAAAAGATGCCCCTACAGGATATATCGGAGCAATTAAGTCTTTTGAAGCTGAAATCCTTCCTAAAACAGGAGATCACCTTGCCTCGGAAATAACCATCCTTAATGAAGTAATGGGAGTAACATTGGTGGATATCGTTACCAGACTGAATGGTAAAGTCATCGCAAAATCTCAAATGAAAACTGCTGTAAAATAATGCTCATGGAAATCAGGGAAGACCATATTATCAATATTCACAACTTTCTGCCGCATCGGGAGCCCATGCTGATGGCAGACTACATTCTGGAACTAACCAAAGAAAAAGTTGTGACTTCCTTTGAAATAAAAGAAGGTAATATTTTTGTGCACAATAATGAATTTGTTGAAGCCGGATTAATCGAAAACCTGGCCCAAACCTGTTCTTCTATTCTTGGACAGAGTTTCTTTGAAAATCCGGAAGCGGATACAAAAGTGATCGGCTTTATTACCAATATTAAAAAAATTGAAGTTTTCGCACTTCCAAAAGTAGGGGATAAAATTATCTCAAAAGCTTCCCTTATTTCGCAGTTTGAAAATATCTGCCACATCTTCTGTGAGACTTTTCATCATGATGAATTGTTGATCAGGGCTGATATCAGCCTGTTTATTCAGGAAGTTAAATCTTAAGAACAACTCAATACAATATACAAGCTGTACAGATCATGTGCAGCTTTTTTATTTGAAAAGATTTGTTTTTATTTTATCATAAAATGCATACAAATACTTAATTAAAAAGCCTTCCTCTTACTAATCCTAAACTACAAAACAGTCTATAAACATCACATTATCAAACAATAAACTACAAAAATCCCAACAGCCATTAAAATCTAAAAGTGATGATAAAAAAAGGATCACCCCTGTGTATTTCACGTGAAACATTACACCAGCCCGTGAAATCTGCATGGTGAATTAACCCATAAAAAAGTGAGACATTTCTGCCTCACTTTTAAAATGATCTGTAAAAATGATTAGTATCCAAAGATCTCTTCAAGGGATACTTCCTGGAACTCACCCATTTTGTTGATAGAATCCATATTCAGGTTTTCTTTCTTCCCGATGATGGCTGTATTGTATTGTACAGGTTTTACTTCAGCATTATAGAATCCTGTCAGCTGAGGCAACGTCAATCCCTGGATCTCAGCATAAGTATCTTTTCTGATGTCATAATCGATTCCCAGTTTTTTCAGCGCCAGCTGGCTGAAGAAAATATTCGTTCTGTTGATTCTGTTCGAAGCAATCTGTTTCAGGGCAGAACCTCTTGCATTTTCAAACTGTGCCGGGATCTGTGGCAGCTGTGCCATCAGTTCGGTCATTGCATTCACTGCGAGAGGAAGCTTGTTAGCCTGTGTTCCGATATAGTTGGTAATATAATTGGCACGTCCCTTTTCTGAAGCATTTCCATAAGAAACATATGCAGAATACGCCAATGACTTACTTTCTCTGATCTCCTGGAAAACAATTGAAGAAAGCCCTCTTCCGAAATATTCATTGAAAACATTTGATTTTCCAAAATTGCTCAGGTTTACAGTACTTCCTTTGGCTACTTTGGCCATTTCCATCTGAACCATATCGTAATTTGTGAAATACACCTTCCCTGTTGTAGCCGGCTCAGCATATTCTTTAGCTTTTGCAGGCTGAAGGTTTGCATTCACTATATAAGGTTTCACAGCCTTTTCTAGACCTGCCTGATCCTGTCCGTAAAGAAGGATCTGATATGGATATTGGTTCAGCGTTTTAATCTTTTTCATCAGCGCTGTAACATCGATGCTTTCAAGACGTTCTTTGGAAACAATATCCGTCATTCTTGAATCTTTGCCATACCTGGCATAGTTTGAAAGCGCAGCCATGATTCTTGTTTTATCTTTTTTAGCGACAGCCCTTGCCTCCAGAATAGTTTTTACGGTCTGGCTGTAAATCGCTTTATCTGCCTTTACGTTAGTGAGCCAGTGGTTCATCAGCTCAACCCCTTTCTTCATGTTCGTTTCAAGACCTGTTAAAGTAACGATCATCTGGTCGTTGGAAGTTCTGAGGCTGTTGCTGATTCCCAGTTTATAGAATTCTTCTTTCAGCTGCTCCGGAGTATATTTATCCGTTCCAAGATATTCAAAAAGAGTTCCTGCAATGGAAAGTTCTTTATCATTATCGGTTCCGAAAGGAAAGACATAGCTTACCTGAGCAATTTCATTATAGTTGTTTTTCACAAAACTTACCGTCTTATCTTTAATCTGGGAAGTTTGAATCGCTGTTTTATAATCTATAAATTCTGGTTTGATCTCCGCAACCTTTGTATTTAAAATATCTTTAAGGAAAGGAGACTGTGCTTCCCTGTTCAGCTTAATAGGGGTAATTCCCGGGTTTTCTACACGAACCAGCTTATCATTCACTCCTTTTTCTTTATAGACTACTGCATAATTGTCTTTAAAAAATTCGTTGGCAAACTTTACGACATCTGCTTTTGTCACTTTATCATATTGGTTGATCTCATCAAGTTCCTGTTCCCAGGTTCTTCCTTTGATATAAGCTCCGTAAAGTTCAGTAGCAAGGCCGTCTGCTGTTTCCCAGCCTTTCATACGCTGAACTTTTTGATCATTGACGATGGCCTTCAGCATCCAATCCGGGAATTGCCCTTTTTTCACAAGGTCCACCTGATCCAGCAATAATTTTTTCGCTTCATCAAAACTTTGTCCTTCTTTAGGAGTCACTACCAATGCAAATAAACCGTACGTTTTGAACGGAGATTCGTAGGCACCGGCTCCAAGCGTTTTTTGCTTTTGGTTGATATTAAGATCAATTAAGCCGGCATCCCCTCTGTTGCTTAAGATCTCAGCCACTATATCGGCCAGTCTCGCTTCCTGGCTTCCATAGGAATCCGTTCTCCAGGCGATTGTCATTCTTGGTGTGGAAGGACTTTTTACCGTTCTGGAAACAATTTTAGTCATGGGTTCTTCTGATACCATTTTTTTCATGGGAAGTTCTTTGTACTGGAAAGCGCCGAAATATTGATCAACTAGTTTTATCGTTTTGTCAAAATCAAGATCCCCTACCAATACAACTGCCATATTGTTGGGAACATAATAGGTATCAAAATACTTGTGAATAGCTACCATTGAAGGGCTTTTCAAATGTTCTGAAGTCCCGATCGTCGTCTGCTGTCCATTGGGATGCTTAGGGAAAAGGGCCTCCATTAATGCATAATTTACCAGACGTCCGTCATTATCCTGAGCCCGGTTGTATTCCTCGTATACCGCTTCAAGCTCGGTGTGGAAAAGGCGCAGTACCAGCTCTGAGAAACGCTCTTTTTCTACTTTTAACCACTTTTCAAGTTCGTTGGATGGGATATTATTTTTATAGACGGTTTCATCCAGCCAGGTATGAGCATTCGTTCCTGTAGCGCCTAATGAAGAAATGGCTTTATCATATTCATTAGCGATCGCATACTTTGAAGCTTCCTGAGACACCTCATCAATTTTCTTATAAAGCTCTTTCTTTTTAGCAGGATCTTTTTCAGCTTTATGTTGCTCATAAAGATCAGAGATCTGCTGCAGTAAAACTTTTTCTTTTGCCCAATCCTGAGTTCCAAGATGTGAAGTTCCTTTGAAAACCATATGCTCAAGATAATGTGCCAATCCGGTATTATCACTCGGGTCATTATTAGATCCCGTTCTTACAGGAATATAGGTCTGAATTCGGGGGGCATCTGCATTTTTTGCCAGATACACCTTCAGTCCGTTTTTCAGCGTATATACCCTTACCCCGGCCTGATCATTTTTTACTGTTTCATAGGTATACCCCTGGGCATCGGTCAGTTTCTGTGTGTCGAATTTCTGTGCCATTGCGCTTATCATACAGAAAAGCGAAACAGAAATAAAAAACTTCTTCATAGTTGTTATATGTTATTTATTTTTATCAAATTTCTACTCCATTAGTCTTATTATATAATACACTTGTTACAGCCCATCTGTTACAAACCTTAACAATCAAAAATAACGGTATGCTTAGGATACTGTTTTTTTTGGGATGGGTTAAATCGGAAATTTCAAAAACCGGAAAAAAATTTTCACTGGTATAAAATCCACGGGAAATTTTTTTGAAGCATCATATTGTAAATTTTCAAGCTTATATAAAAGAAAGCACTCATCTCTTTGTATGAAAAAATAAAATCTTGGCTCAAGTCCTTTCTTAACGACAAAAGACCCTTCCCATTTAATATGATTTACATATAATGTATTTTCACTATTTTAGCCAACTGATTAAAAGAATCAAAACAGGTGAATCCTATTTCATCTGAAATCTAAAAAATAACATTATTTAGATGAAAAAACAAGACCTACCTCAAGACGAAAGCAACCTGAAGTCGGCTAATATGACTGAAGTACTGTATGTAACGGATGAAAACGACAATTACACTACAGCAAACAGCACAGGCTGGGATGCAAAGAAAGCTGCTTTGGACGAATCCATGGAACTTATTCATGAAAGAATTGAAGAAGCAAAACAAAACGTAGCCAATAATATAGTAAGTCCCATCGTTTATTTTATGGAACTGAACAAAATGGACCTGGGAGTACTGTCTTCTTACGTAGGCATGTGGCAATGGAGGGTAAAAAGACATGGTAAGCCCAGAATATTTAAAACACTCAACGAAACTGTACTGAAAAAATATGCCGATGCATTCGGAATTTCAGTGGATGAATTAAAAAACTTCAATGGAAAATAAATGGAAGTATAGCAGGTAATGCCCTCTCCATCTTCCCAATGAAAAAGATATAAGCTGCAAATGAAATTAAACTTTGAACACCATCAGACTGCGCATTGCGAAAACGGTGTTGCTTCTAATCTACTGCTTAATAAAGGACTGAAACTTAGTGAGCCCATGATCTTTGGGATCGGTTCCGGACTGTTTTTTGTCTATCTCCCTTTTTTAAAGGTGAATTTTGCTCCCGGCTTCAGCTATCGTCCGATGCCCGGTGCTATTTTCAGCAAAGCAGCCAAAAGATTAGGAATAAAAATCAAGAGAGAAAAATTCTCAAATCCTAAAGAAGCCCAAAAAGCTCTGGAAAGAAATCTGGAACACAATATTCCTACAGGACTGCAGGTGGGTGTTTTTAACCTTACTTATTTCCCTGAAGAATATAAATTCCACTTCAATGCCCATAATCTTGTGGTCTATGGTAAAGAGAACGGAAAATTTTTGATCAGTGATCCGGTGATGGATTATGTAACCTCCCTTTCTGAAGCAGAAC
The DNA here is from genome assembly GCF_022869225.1 of Chryseobacterium sp. Lineage (NCBI taxonomy): Bacteria > Pseudomonadati > Bacteroidota > Flavobacteriia > Flavobacteriales > Weeksellaceae > Chryseobacterium > Chryseobacterium sp. Next base: position 1,845,227 of record NZ_JALIHL010000001.1, read on the forward strand.
TGGAAAAGGTAAGATATGCTAAAGGAGCACTTCCTCCAAAAGGACATATGTACTACCCTGTGTATGTTCCGGAAAATATCAACCTGGAAGAGGCCATTAAAAAAGGAATCAGAGATACCTGCAAAAATATGCTGGCTCCGGTACCGCTTATCGGGGTAAAGGCGATGAGATGGGTAGCCCGCAGCATTCCGAAATGGGCAGAAAAGAAAGGAACAAAAGTGACCAATCACTATTTGGGCCAGCTGATCAGAATGCAGGAAGAGATCGGAACCGGCGGTGGCGGGTTCAGATTTATCTATGGAGCCTTTCTTCAGGAAGCAGCCGTAATTCTTAACAATGACCAGCTAAAAGAATTGTCAAAAGAAATTACCGCTATCGGAGACCTTTGGAGAGACTTTGCCGTAGATATTGCCAGAGTGTATAAAAACAGAAATTCAAAAAGCAATATCTACAACGAGCTTTCAAAAACGATGCTTCACATTGCAGACCTTGAAGAAGCTTTCTATAAAAAACTGAGAAAAGCGATCTGATATGGCAGAGAATATGATTGAGATCAAAAGTCTATATAAAAAATACAAAAATTCCGATGAATTTTCTGTCAATAATATCACTTTGAATATCGGCAGAAATGAAATTTACGGAATCCTTGGACCTAACGGAGCGGGTAAAACCACTTTGATATCCATGCTTTCAGGATTGATCAAGCCTACTTCAGGGCAATTCACAATCGATGGACTGTCTCCACAAAAAGACGGTTTCAAAATAAGACAGATCATCGGTATTGTTCCTCAGGAGTACGCACTCTATCCCACCCTTACAGCCAGAGAAAACCTAATGTTTTTCGGAAGCCTGTATGGATTACAGCATAAACAGCTTAAAAAAGCAATAGATGAATCCCTGGAAATCATGGGACTTTCAAAATTTGCAGATAAACAGGTAGGCCAGTTTTCAGGAGGGATGAAGCGCCGTTGTAACCTCATCGCCGGAACACTTCATAATCCAAAGGTCCTGTTTCTGGATGAGCCCACCGTGGGGGTAGATGTTCAATCCAAAAAAGTGATCATTGATTTCCTTCAGGAATTGAATAAAAACGGAACCTGCATTATCTATACTTCCCACCATCTTTCTGAAGCTGAGGAATTCTGCACCAAAATTGCCATTATCGACAGGGGAAAAATTCATGCCGTGGGAACTCCCGAAGAACTTGTTTCCCAGATCGCACATGCTGAAAACCTCGAGGATGTTTTCATTTCATTAACCGGAAAAGAATTAAGAGATGTTGTTGTATAAATTGTGGAGAAGCTTTATCAAGGAAATTCTTCTGCTGAAAAGAGATATCGGAGGAATTGTCATTATTTTTGTAATGCCGTTACTTTTAATTGTAACCATTACCCTGATTCAGGATTCTACTTTTAAAAATCTTGAAGGTTCAAAAATTCCCATTATTTTCATTGATAACGATCAATCAGAAGTTTCAAAAAATATAAAAGCTGAGCTGGAAAACAGTAAAACATTCCAGCTGCTGACAAATTTCAATGAAAAATCGGCTCAGAATGCTGTATTTTCCGGAGATTACCAGATGGCCATTGTCATCCCTAAAAATCTGACGAAGGATCTCAATTCCAATATTGATTCAAAAGTTCAGACCATTGTAAGCTCATTCGGACTGGAAAGTGATTCTTCAGCAGCTAAAAAACCGGTTTCAAAGGCCAAAGAGATTCACTTATATTTTGACCCTGCTACCAATGCCGGATTCAAAAACTCTGTCATGAACTCTGTCAATAAAATGGTGTTTGAAATCGAAAATAAAAAAATTTACAAAGCATTCCAGGAACAGCTGGGAACAACTGAAAATCTTGACGAAAATAAAAACCTGATCACCTTTAAAGAAATTACCCCTAAAAAAGGAGAAATGGATGTCATGCCGAATTCTGTTCAGCACAACGTTCCTGCATGGACCCTCTTTGCCATTTTCTTCATCGTTGTCCCCCTCTCTATTAATTTGGTAAAAGAAAAAAGCCAGGGTACAAGTGTAAGAGCCAGAATAAGCCCTACGCCCTACTTTATTCATATATTAGGAAAAACATTTACGTATCTTATCATCTGTATGATTCAGTTTTTACTGATGGTAGCCGTAGGAATTTACCTTTTTCCCTATATGGATCTTCCTGCATTTGATGTTTCCGGAAAGATGTTCCAGCTTGTGGCAGTTACCTTGTTTGCAGGATTGGCAGCCATAGGATTTGGAGTACTGCTGGGCACGATTGCCGACACTCAGGAACAGTCTGCGCCTTTCGGGGCTACGTCTGTAGTGGTTCTGGCAGCCATCGGGGGAATCTGGGTTCCTGTATTTCTAATGCCTGAATTCATGCAGACCGTAGCAAAATTTTCTCCTATGAACTGGGGACTGAATGCCTATTATGATATTATTTTAAGAAACAGCGGAATCGGAGGGATTACCAAGGAACTGGTCTTCCTGTTTTTGTTCTACCTTGCAACGGTTGCTGTTTCTATTTTTTACGAAAAAAAACAAAATGCAGTCTAAAGAAAATATAGTAACCTGTACTGAAGAAGTAAGGGTCAGATTCAATGAAACAGATCCTTTGGGAATTGTATGGCATGGCCATTATATTGTTTATTTCGAGGATGGCAGAGAAGCTTTCGGACGTCAGCACGGACTGACCTATCTCGATATTCAGAATGCAGGCTATGTAACCCCCATCGTAAAAAGTACCTGTGAACATTTTCTCCCTTTGAAATATGGGGAAACATTCAGAATTGTCACGACATTTATCAACACGGTCTCTGCCAAACTGATCTACAAATATGAGCTTTTCAACCAGAATGATCAATTGGTATGCAGTGGTGAAACCATCCAGGTTTTTCTGGACAGTGAGGGAAATTTATGCTTGTATAACCCAGCGTTTTTTCAAACCTGGAAAGATAAAATGGGATTATCATGATGAAAGAAGTTTATATCACCGGTTACAATTGTGTGACACCTTTAGGATTTAATGTGGAGACCAACTGGAATTCGCTTTTAGAAGGAAGATCCGGAGTCGCTTTACATCAAATTATAGATCATCAGGATGCTTTTTATGCTTCCATGATCCATTCTCAAAAACTGGATGAAGAATTCAGTATCAACTTTGAGAATCAGCACTTCACAAGGCTGGAAAAGATGTTGCTTCTGAGCCTGAAACCTCTGGTTGAAAAGTATCCCATCACAGAAGATACCGCCTTTATCCTGTCTACCACAAAAGGAAATATAAGCCTGCTAAAAAATCAAACGGTACTGCCCGAAGGGGTTTATCTGTCATCATTAGCAAAGAAAATTGCTGATTTCTTCGGATTTAAAACGCAACCTGTTGTAATCTCTAACGCCTGTGTTTCAGGTGTCATGGCTGTTGCCGTTGCCAAGAATATGATCCAGGCAGGAAAATATAAGGATGTCTTTGTCATTGCCGGGGATGAAATCACTGAATTTGTTATCTCAGGATTCAATTCTTTTCAGGCTATTGGTACGCAACCCTGTAAACCCTATGATAAAAACCGAAACGGAATTAATATCGGAGAAGCTGCAGCTGCAGCCTATATCACCTCATCACCATCTGAAAACGAAAAATTCAGGTTTAAGGTCTTAGGGGACTCTGCGATCAATGATGCCAATCATATTTCAGGGCCTTCGAGAACGGGAGACGGGCTCTATGCCAGCATCAAAAATGCAATGATGGAAGCCGGTGTTTCCGGAGAACAAATTGACTTTATTTCCGCCCACGGAACAGCAACCTTATACAATGACGAAATGGAAGCCATTGCCTTCAACAGAATGGAGCTTCAGCATATTCCCCTCAATAGTATGAAAGGTTTTTACGGACACTGCCTGGGAGCCTCCGGGTTGCTGGAAAGTATCATTTCCATGGAAAGTGCTTTGCACCACACCCTGCTACCCTCTAAAAATTTTGAAGAAATGGGAGTTTCCCAACCTTTGAATATCATTCAGGAGAACCAGGATGCAGCGATAAAATATATTTTGAAAACAGCTTCCGGCTTTGGAGGATGCAATGCTGCAATTGTATTGGAGAAATGTTAAAATGAATAGGATGAAAAAAACCAACACCTGTACCATTGAAAATTCGAAGATAACCGTTGATGGAAACGTTATTTTTGAAAGTGAAAGTCTTATTTTTCCAGAATTTGCAAAAGAAGCCTATAAAAGTTTGGAGTTGAACTATCCCAAGTTCCACAAAATGGACCGTTTAAGCAAACTGGCCTTCCTGTCTGCCGAGATGCTCTTAAAAGATGAAGACCACAGCAAAACCGCCCTGGTTTTCGCCAACAGATCATCAAGTCTGGATACCGATTTTAAATACCAGGAAAGCATCAACTCTCAGGAAAATTATTTCCCAAGCCCCGCTGTATTTGTTTACACTCTTCCCAACATCTGTGTAGGTGAAATCAGCATTAAACACAAAATGCAGACCGAGAATGCCTTTTTTGTTCTGGATGAATTCGACGAAAATTTTTTAAACAATTATGCTGCACAGATCCTCCGGTCCGGAAAAGCAGACAAAGTATTATCCGGCTGGATCGAATTGTATCAGGATAATTACAAAGCTTTTGTATATTTGCTAACCTTGTGAACATATAACAAACAATAGAACAGTGTACCTTATAGCAATCTTAGGATTGGTAAACTGATACATTGGTAAATCAAATAAATTATGGATAACTTAAAAACTGAATTGAAGCACAAAATTATTGAAGTACTTAACCTTGAAGACGTTTCTGTAGAGGAAATCAAAGATACAGATCCATTATTCGGAGGAGGACTCGGGCTTGATTCTATCGATGCATTGGAACTTATCGTTCTTCTCGATAAAGATTACGGAATAAAATTAGCCGACCCTAAAAAAGGAAAGGAAATTTTCCAATCTATTGACACGATGGCTAAATTTATCGAAGACAACAGAACAAAATAAATGATTATTTAAACGCTAAGGAGCTAAATTTTTATATCATTTCGGCAGAAATTTTCGTTTGCAAAGACTTACCTCAGCAGAGTAATTTCATTTTATTCTGTTGCTAAGCAGAGCGCCCTTGCGAATGTAATAAACAGCTACTTATTAAAATTAACCTTTGCATCTTTGCGTTAAAATAAAATTCAATAGAGCGATTAATGAGTCAAAAAATTGCCATAACAGGAATGGGCATCATTTCCTCCATCGGAAACAATGTGGAGGAAAATTTTATTTCCCTGCAATCCGGAAAACACGGAATTTCAGATATCCAGATGTTTGAAACCCGCCATGCCGGAGCCATTAAAACAGGTGAGGTAAAACTATCCAACGGGGAACTTGTTCAGAAGCTTCAGCTCAATGAAGACAATAATGTGACAAGAACTTCCTTATTAGGGATGGTTGCCGCAAAAGAAGCTGTAGAGAGTTCCGGAATTTCAGAGATCAACGGATACAGAACCGGGCTCATTTCTTCTACCAGTGTAGGAGGAATGGATATCACTGAAAAATATTTCTACTCCTATGAAGACTTTCCTGAAAAGCAAAAATATATTGATGCCCATGATGCCGGGAGTTCCTCATTGGCTATTGCAGACTATCTGGGATTAAAGGGCATGGTATCAACCATCAGTACCGCCTGCTCATCAGCGGCCAATGCCATTATGATGGGCGCAAAACTGATTAAAAACGGAGTTTTAGACCGTGTCATCGTTGGAGGTACAGATTCTCTTTCCAGGTTTACGCTGAACGGATTCAATACCCTGATGATCCTTACGGATTCTTATAATACGCCTTTTGACCATGACCGCAAAGGGTTAAACTTAGGAGAAGCGGCGGCTTTTTTAGTTCTTGAATCTGAGGAAATGGTTAAAAAGGAAAACAAGCAGGTCCTTGCCTACCTTTCGGGTTACGGAAATGCGAATGATGCCCATCATCAGACGGCCTCTTCAGAAAACGGACAGGGAGCATTCCTGGCAATGCAGCAGGCATTGAAAATTTCAGGATTGGCCAAAGAAGATATCGGCTACATCAACGTTCACGGAACAGCGACCCCGAATAATGATTTATCAGAAGGAATTGCCATGATCAGAATCTTTGGTGAAAACCAGGTTCCTGAATTCAGTTCTACTAAAGCATTTACAGGCCACACATTGGCTGCCGCCGCCGGAATTGAAGCCGTATTTTCAATTTTAGCCCTGCAGCACGGCCTTATTTTTCCGAACCTGAATTTTAAAACAAAAATGGAAGAATTTGATTTAATGCCAGTTATCGAACTGAAAGAAAAGGATATCAGCCATGTTCTTTCTAACTCATTCGGATTTGGAGGGAATTGTTCCACTTTAATATTTTCAAAATCATGAGTACGGTATACCTTAACAGTGCATCCTGTATCTCGGCTCAGGACACTTTAAACGATAATTTCTTTCAGAATCTCCATGCTAAAAATTCAGTGCAGATTTTAAAAGCCGTAGAACCTAATTACAAAGAATTCATTCCGCCAGCGATGATCAGGCGAATGTCTAAAACGGTAAAAATGAGTTCTGTGGCGTCCCATTATGCATTACAGGAAGCAGAAATCACACAGCCGGATGCCATTATTGTAGGAACCGGAATGGGCTGCTCACAGGATTCTGAAAAGTTCCTGAAAAATGTAATCGACAATCAAGAAGAGTTTTTAACCCCCACCTACTTTATCCAATCTACCCACAATACCGTGGCAGGACAAATTGCCCTGGGACTGCAGTGCCATGCTTATAATTTCACGTATGTAAATACGTCTTCCTCTCTTGAGTTTTCATTATTGGATGCTCAACTCCAGATCAATGATGGGGAAGCAGAAAATATTCTGGTCGGATCTACTGATGAACAGACCAACAGAACCATGGAGCTCTACCGCTTAAACAGCACGATAAAAAAAGAAACAGATCTTCCCGCCGACTATTTACATTCCGCTACAAACGGAGTGATCTGGGGAGAGGGAGCCAGCTTCTTCGTGGTAGGAAAAGATAAAACGGACAACTCTTATGCGCAGCTCAAGGATATCCGGATCATCAACACCTTGGAAGTGCATGAAACTCATAATTTCATTCACGATTTTTTAACGAAAAACAATCTGTCAGTTCATGATATTGATGCCGTGATATTAGGGTTCAGCGGAGATGCCGGATCAGACAGGTATTATACCCAGGCCATGGATCTGTTTCCAGATTCAGCATTGTTGTACTACAAACATCTGAGTGGAGAATTCAATACCGCCAGTGGGTTTTCAACTTTTATGGCATGTCATATCCTTAAAGACCAGCATATCCCGGATGTTATGATGATCAACCATAAGAAAAAAGAAGAAGTGAAGAATATACTTCTGTACAATCATCTGGCAGGGAGCGACCATAGTTTGATAATATTGGGGAAGGCTTAACTGGTAAAAAGGCGAATTTGCAAACTTGCTTACCAATAATGCACGGTCTGTTTGTCATTTGGATCGAAACAAGGTGTGAATATCAAAATGGCTGACAGATCAAAAATCAGGAGTAGTGTATGAAAAACACCAAAGGAAAATAAACTATAAAACAGTAAACGATGAAACACTATTTATTCATCCTGTTCTACCTTTTCTGTAACGCTTTTGTCTACGCGTTTCAAGGGAGTTTCTGGGTGTATCTCTTTTGTTTTCTGGCATTTTCTGCCGTAATCGTCTGGGGCTCTTTTGATATTGAACTGGGATATTTCGTCAGCAGTATAACCCATAAACGAACAAAGATCAGGGAAGTCGCCCTGACTTTTGATGATGGCCCTACTGAATTTACACCAAGGTTTTTAGACCTGTTAAAAGAACATCAGGTAAAGGCCACCTTTTTCTGCATTGGAAAACAGATTGAAAAATACCCGGAAATATTTCAGAGAATCATAGCAGAGGGCCACACGATTGGAAATCACACGCTTTCCCATTCCAATTCCACTGGCTTTTTACCCACTTCTACAATGATTGAAGAGATTAAAAGATGCGACGAAGTCATACACCATACCGGAAAGATAAAGACAGAACTCTACAGGCCCCCTTTTGGCGTTACAAATCCCAATATTGCGAAAGCCATACAAAAAACGCATAAAAAAAGTATCGGATGGAATGTACGTTCCTTAGATACGGTTATTGGTGATGAAAACAAAATTTACAGAAGAATAACTAAAGGGGTAAAGAAAGGGAGTATCATTCTTCTTCATGATACTTCGGAAAAGACATACCAGGTTCTGGTAAATTTATTAGTATTTTTGGAAGATAAAAACTATACAACTTTCACCATTGATTCAATTACAAATTAAAAGAAAAATGATTAAAAATATTGCTTTTGGAGCATTTTTATTAGCATCCAGCCTCTTTTTTGCTCAAAACACAGCGATGTCAGGAGCAGAGGCAAAAGCATTCGTCTCAAAAGTCTCTTCTGAAACGAAAGAGATCAAAACACTGCAGAGTGACTTCACCCAAACCAAAAAAATGGATTTTCTGGATAAGAATATCGTTACCTACGGAAAAATGTCACTGCAAACGCCTAATATGCTAAGCTGGAAATATACCAAACCTTACCAGTATAGTATTGTCTTTAAAAACAATAAGATTTTCATCAATGATCAGGGGAAAAAGTCTTCTGTAGATGCCAAGAGCAAAACATTTGAAAAAATCAATAAGCTTATTGTGGGAAGTTCAAACGGGACCATGTTTAACGATCCTGAGTTTAGTGTCGCCTACTTCAAAAACGGGAATTATAATATTGCTAAATTCATTCCTAAAACGGCTCAGTTACTGAAATACATCAAACAGATTGAACTGTATTTCCCTAAGAATCAGCCTACAGTAGCACAGGTTAATATGACAGAGGCATCGGGAGATACCACCAATATTGTTTTTAAAAACACCAAGATCAATGCTTCGATTCCGGCATCAGAGTTTAGTTTATAGCCTGATTTTCATACTGGTTATATCATGTAAATCTTACCGGATTACCGGGGTAAAACCCGTTTCTGATTCAAAGAAACTGGTAGAAAACCTATACTTTTCTTCCCCTGAGGATTATGTGTATAAATGCCAGATGGACATTTATAAAAATCATGTCAGCGGTATTCTGATTATCAAAAAACTGAATGAAACGACACACCGTGTCGCATTAACCTCTGATTTTGGGAATAAACTGATTGATTTTGAAATCTCTGATCATGATTTTAAGCTGAATTATGTCCTTCCTGATCTGGACAAAAAGATTGTCATCAATTTTTTAAAGAATGATTTTCAGCACCTTTTAAAAAGACAGTATCCGGTAAGTGAAAGTTTCGAGGATGAACATACCAGAATATACCTTTCAAAAATAGACCAGAAAGCTTATTATTTATTCTTCAACAAAGAAAACAATTTACTGAAACAGATCATTTATACGAAAAATAACAGGGAAAAAATCGATTTTACTTTTGAGGCAAAAAAGCATATCTTCGCGGACAGCTTAAGCCTTCAGCACAGGGATTTTAAGATTAAAATAAAACTATTTCAAATAACTGAGAACGAATAATTTCAACATGAAAAAAATATATTTCTTACTTATCGGACTTCTCTCCGGATTGTCTTCTGCACAGGTAACTTTCAACCCGGGAATAAGAGCAGGGGCCAATATTTCTCATCTTTCCAATGGTCCTACTACCAGCTATTGGCATTATAACGATAATCAAGGTTATTATCAGTACGGAGCAGATCAGTTTGACATAAAATCAAAAGTTGATTTTTATATAGGTTTTCAGGCGAATATACGATTTGCTACATTCTATGCCCTTCAACCGGAACTTTATTATACCCGTCAGGGAGCAAAGTTTGAAAGCCAGAATCCAGCCGTAGAGTCAAAAACCGTAACTCTCTCTTACGTAGGCGGAGCAGTTGTCAATAAATTTTATTTTGATCAATTTAATATTCATTTCGGGCCCACTTTAGAATTCCTTACAGATAATAAAAATATTCCGTCCCCTACTGCTGTGGATCTGGGTATATTATTAGGTGCCGGATATGATATTACGAAAAATATCGGGGTAGAAGCCCGAATCAAAAAGGGTTTTGTACATGTGTATAACGACCACACCAATGTAACCTTCCAGGCCGGAGTTTATTATACGTTTAATCTTAAAAAATAAGGTCATGCAAAGTATTCTTACAGACTTTTATACTTTAGAATCACACGAAAAGATGGAAAACGGAAGCATTATTGCTCACATCCATCTCAATAAAGATCATGATATTTTCAAAGGACATTTTCCAGGCAACCCTGTGACACCGGGAGTTTGTATGATGCAGATCGTGAAAGAACTGACAGAAAAATTTACGGGTTCAAGGTTATTCTTGAAAACAGCATCCAACGTGAAATTCATGGCGATCATCAATCCTTTTGAGACACCGGATTTGAAACTTCAGCTGGATATTGACGAAAACGGAGAAGATGTTAAAGTAAAAAATACAACGGTTTTTGGCGAGACTATTGCATTAAAAATGACTGTAAGCTATAAAACATTGACGTCATGAAACTTATCTTATCATTCTTAGCCGCATTTATGTTTTTCTTTCAGTCGGATCTTGAAACTTTGAGAAACAGCTATGCCAAAGCCAGCGATTCCAACACCAATACTCAAAGCTTTATTGAGGCCGCAGCCAAACAACCCGGTTCCGATCCCGTCACGTTGGGATACAAAGCAGCCGCCAAAATTATGGAAGCTAAAATTTCCAAAGGAAACAGAAAATCACTGGTCAAAACCGGAGCAACGAGCCTTGAGGGTATTATCAAAAGTAATCCGAATAATGCAGAACTCCGCCTGATCAGATTAAGTGTTCAGGAAAACATTCCGAAAATAGTAGGATACCGGGGAAGTCTTAAAGACGATAAATCTTTCATCCTCAATAATTACAGCAAACAAAATACAGCATTAAAAAGTTATATCAAAAGGTTTGCTATGCAGTCTAAAACCATTACCGAGGCAGAAAGAGCCACTTTAAAATAAAACAATGTCCCCTGCTGAAGTACAAAATGCAATTTCCGAAAAGAGGATCTGCGTTATAATCCCTACCTATAATAATGAAAAGACTCTGAAAAGGGTAATTGACGGTGTTTTAAACTACACGGAAAGCATTATTATTATCAATGACGGTTCTACGGATTCAACGCCTCATATTCTTGCGGAATATCATCCTATCACGGTAGTAAGTCTGCCCGAGAATAAAGGAAAGGGAAACGGGCTTAAAACCGGATTCAGGAAGGCAAAGGAATTAGGCTATAATTATGCGATAACGATTGATTCCGATGGACAGCACTATCCGGATGACCTCCCGGTATTTGTGGACGCTCTTCTTCAGGAAAAGGAAGATGTTCTTCTGATCGGAAACAGAAATATGTCTCAGGATGGTATTCCTAAAAAAAGCAGCTTTGGAAACCGATTTTCCAATTTCTGGTTCTGGTTTGAGACCGGAATAAAACTGGAGGATACCCAATCCGGCTACAGGCTTTATCCTCTTCATAAAATTCCAAAGAAATACTTTACCCCTAAATTTGAATTTGAAATTGAGATTATTGTAAGAACAGCATGGAGGCATGTTCCGGTAAAAAATGTTCCGATAAAGGTTTTATATGATCCGGCAGAACGGGTTTCCCACTTCAGGCCGTTCAAAGATTTTACGAGGATCAGCATCCTTAATACCATCCTGGTAGCGATTACCCTGGTGTATATTATTCCGAGAAACTTTGTGAATAATTTCAAAAAAAAAAGCTTTAAAAGATTCATCAAGGAAGATGTCTTAGAAAGCGACGGTAGCAATCGTATAAAGGCTTTTTCCATTGCGCTTGGGGTTTTCATCGGGCTCTCCCCCTTTTGGGGATTTCAGACCCTTCTTGTGATCAGCTTATCCATTCTTTTCAAATTGAATAAAGTCCTTGCATTTGTAGCGTCCAATGTGAGCCTTCCCCCTTTTATTCCTTTCATCATTGCGGCATCATTATTCCTGGGAGCCCCATTTGTACAGGGTGACAGTACTATTTTGGGCCAGGATTTAAACTTTGAACTGATCAAGAATAATTTACTGCAATACGTGATCGGAAGTTTAATATTAAGCACTACCTTATCATTTATTTCCGGAGTCGCCACTTTTCTTTTTCTGAACAAGCTGAATCCTGAAAATAACTGAATTATAAAAAAAAAGTCCCGAAAAATATTCCGGGACTTTATAGTGTATTATTTAATGTATTATTTTGAAACAATAATCTTTTGGGAATAATCAATCACGCTGTTGCTGATCTTAACGATATATACACCGTTGATCAGTTTGTCAACATTTACTGTATTTTGCTTATTCAGATTGATTCTGTCTGTAGACATCAGCTTACCTGTAAAGTCATAGATTGACACGGTAGTGATCCCTGAAAGGTCCATTCCTGTAGGCGTTTTGATTGTAAACTGGTTCTTTACAGGGTTTGGATAGATGGAAATTCCTTTAGAGCTTGCCGCTTCTTTTACGGCCAATGTGTTACATTCAGCAGGAACAGTGAAATCTTCAACCTGGTCACTCATCTCCGGTAAAGGCTGGTTAGCACCAATAGCTAAGCCGTTAAGGGCCCCGGCGGCGGCATTTACCCCTAACCCTCTTCTCGCAAATACATTCCAGATCATACATTTGTTTTCTCCGTTTGTAGTGGCCATCTCTGCTGCAAGAATCGCATCCCTTCCCTGTGCAAAAGTAGGATTACACTGCTGTAATTTAAGAGCATCCATTACCAGCTGAAGAACCCTAGCGCTTCCACTGGCAGGATCAGCTAAAACATTACTGCTGTATCCGTACTTTTCTACATATTTCCAGTTAAGATCCCAAAGCATTGAAGCCCATATAAATCCGATACTGTGAACATCAGGAACGGTAATCGCGATTCCGGAGATACTCGTACTGATCTTCATTCCGTTGGTTCTACCGTATGTATAGCTGTTGATCGCAAAATCAGGTGAATATTTTGCAGGTCTTATTCCTTCTCCGGTAGTGGTTTCCCCGGAAGCAAAAGTTCCTATTCCTCTCGCTAAAGAAGCATTGTCTCCCGGCTTTGTAGTCATCATTAAAGCAAAGAAATCAGACCATCCTTCTCCCATTTGCTCGTTGGAAGTGAAATACGATAAACAAGAGCTTCCTGTCCCTGTAAGACGGTTAGAAATTCCATGTCCGTATTCATGGCTGATAATACCATTATCCAAACTTCCATCTTTATATACTTCGCTCGATTTTAGTGTGGCATTTCCTACAATACCGTTAGTCAGATCATTGACTAAAAATAACCCTTCTGTTTTACCCACCATAATTGTAGGAATGGTAATCGTATTATCCGTTCCTCCAAGACCTGCAGGCTGATCACTGCTTGGGTGGTATTGAATAACTCCTACAGCTCCTGCATTCTGAAGATTCTTTGTTTTAACCGAAAAATTACATCCTGCAGCTGATACCACCGCAATTTTTCCTGTGAGGCTTCCCGCAGTTACTGCTGTACAGGCATCAGCCGGTGTGGAAAGGGCTAAATCTCCTGTTACCGGTGCAATATTGAGCAGCTGCGGCCCAAAGTTGGCGGTTGTCGTTGCAGGAGTCCTGGTAGTATAGTTGGTAGGTGAATTATAGAAAAGGTATCTGACTCCGTTCGGAACGAAAAGATACATTTGCATTCTTCCGCTGGTTCCGTCCGCTCCCGGATTGAAGTTGGCATTATTCAAACCTCCGCCGTCTCTTGCTTCAGCCAAGACAGGATCATTACCCGTTCCTCCTTTTCCAAAATTGTTCGTTTGATAATTTCTTGCTGACTCTGTAAATCCGAATTTATAAAATACATCATGCATTTTATTGGTGACATAAAATAAATTGGTCACTGCTGCAGAAGTGTAGGTCTGTTGATTTAAAGTTACATCCAATGGAAAATTGAAAGCTCTCGCAGCTCCTCCGTCAGGAGAAAACTGTGCAACATTTGTGCTGTTTTCATCGGTATAGGCAAACGCATTGTTTCCTCTTGTGATGGTATAGGAATTCGTTCCGTCAGAATGCCATCCTTCAGGAGAAGCCGTCAGATCCCAAGGATTGGTAAGCAGCGTTCTGCTTCCAAATGTAGGAGCTTCTACCGGGAACGCAAATACATTATAAGATGCATTATCCGGCGCTAATAAAAAGTTAGCCCCTTTTTGCTGAGCTGAAGCCTGTACCGTATGGGAAAATAAGGAAGAATAAATATCCAGATCAGACTGAGGCAAAGCTAAAGGCAGCTGCTCATGTTTGTCTGAATGAAAGTCGCACGAAAGTGTCGTATTTTCCTGATATAAAACAGAACCATCATCTGTACTTACGATAAGATTCCATACATTGCTGGTATTCTTCTCTTCAATATAGAACTGATACCCCAAAGTTAACGCTCCGTCTTTTGCAAAATAGACAACATTTGTTTTTACCGGCTCCTCTTTACCCTCACTGTTTTTAACGGTAGGCAGCCCATTAAACTTTTTGGTGGCATTGGCCACAAAGCTGTTTTTCATAGAGCTTTCACTTCCCTTAATACCGGCAGGAATTGCCGTAACAAAAGTATTTGCAAAGCTTAATACTTTTCCTTCTCTTATCAGAACATTCGCTGAACTCCCAAATACAGGAATTCCATTAATGGTTTGCTGTATCCCTACAACATCGCCTTTCAAACTTGCTGAGGGATCTACATTGATTACTTTAAATGTTTTCAGCTGAGCATCTGTTCTTTGCGGTAATCCTTTTTCTGAATTAATATAATCTTTTATTACCTGTTCATACTTTTGAGCAGAGATCGCTCCAAAGCTAAAAAAAGAACAAAGCAGTAAAACCTTAACACTAAGTCGAATTTTTTTCATGCGTATTACTTTTAAGAAATATTAATATAATTATTTTAACAGTTAGTAGTATTATTCACTAATTTGTTACATAATTATCATATTAAAAGTAAAAATAATTATACCGTTTTAATAAAAGGGTTATTTTTAAACACACAAGTTAAAATTTCATTCAAAATAATATTATCAAAATCCTAAAAAATATCACATTAAGCAATCTCTTTGCACTCTATTTTTCCGTAATTGTTATTTTATATTAATTGTTGATTTTTTTATAGGTTCTCTTAAGGTATTTTTCAACATTTTTTTGGTCCGGAACTGTAGTAATTTCCTTCGTTAACGCCTTTTCAAACTGAAACTTCGCTTTCGAAAATTCTTTTCTGGAAAAATAATACTTCCCCACCGTATAATATCCTTTCCAAAAATCAGGATTTAAAGAAAGATAATACGTAAGAAAATCATCGGTAAGAGCTTCATGATGATGAATAGCATCACTTATTTTTATATTGATCTGTCTGTATTCCTCATAGTCCTTAAACTCCCGGGAATTCATAAAAGGGTCTTTGGCAATATTCAGTTTTGATGTAGAAAAACCATTCCTTTGCAGGCCTTGTTCTGAAAATATTTCATTCAAATCATAGCACACAAATTCACCCAGCTGATAAGGATTGGCAGAAACCCATACCCGTCTTTTCTGAGGTGAAAATATAACCGCATGATGGGCCAGAAGCTGATTTAATGCTTTTTCATTTCCATAGCCGATCTTTTTACCCTTCAATCCGGATCTGTCCCTTAAAATGGAAGCCATTTTTTCAGGATTTAATTTCTCATTTTCCTGTAAAAGTTCCTGAAGCTTTTCATAACGGTATTCCGAATGGCTTTCTTCAATATGTTTTTGATTTCTTACATCATCTTTATAAGCATCAGACTGAAAGTGATTGGTACAGATCACCTTACTTGTATTCTGCACTCTGTATACGCCAAAGTTTTTAGGAGATACCTCGATAAGCACTGCATTTTTATCCTGTGCACTTCCTACCAGGATAGATTCTGATACAAAAACTTCTCTCTTTTTAACAATGGCAACCGCCTCATCAATGTTCTTTGCATACTGTAAAATCTCTCTGGTCACAAGAGAAATAGGCGTTTTCGCCGTCATAGGGATTTTTGATTTTCCAGCATTGATCGTTACTGTAATGCCTTCTTTATTCATTCCGGAAACGACTCCGATCATTCCAGGCCAACTTACCGACATATAGGGAATCCCCGTTTCCGGTTCTACAAATTCCACGAGCTTATTTTTGGCAAAATCATCTCCTACATAAAAGTCAAAATTCCTTCCGATCAACAGGTCACCGTCTTCTGTATTTTCATTCCAGACCGCTAAAGATGAGCAGCCTACCATGGCCAGATCCTGTAGGGCATGGCCTATATCATGGGCTCCGTGCAGGTAAAGATTTCTTAAATATTTCGGCGCAATAAAATCATACCGGTCTGATGAATACTGTGATAATCCGTATAGCTCCGCCTGATAGTCTTCTCTGACATTCAGATACATTTTTCTGTTATACCATTTTAAAAAGCCTCTCAGCAGCCTCTGCTTGAATTTGGACGGAACAAAGCCTTCTACCTTTGAAAAGAAAATTTTCTCCTGCTGCTGCATGAGGTTTTGAGTCAATGCTCCATTATTATATCCCAGTTGCAGAGGATTTCCTTTGATATAAAGCTCCCAGATCTGCTGTTTATTTTTGGTGAGAAAGTTGTGATTATAGCTGAAAGTAGTATCATTGATTCTATTCACTTTCGGGATCTCCAGTGAATAGGATTTTACATCGGGAAGATGATGAACAGATTTTGAGATCCCACACGAAATAAAAATGAAGGAAAAAAGATAAAAAATAAATCGCTGAAAGAATAAAAGGCAGGTATTAGTTTTTTTCACGTTGGTTTTTATTAAGTCATTTTCGCCAGGCGGCTGTCAATAATTTCTTTTCCTACAATTTCAGCACAGGTATTGAACGCGCCGATTGTCACCCCCAGGATCCCATGCATGTTTACAGATTGACCTGTCAGAAACAGATTGTCAATTTTAGTCCGTGGAGAAACCATCGTTTTAAGAGGATTGTCCGAGCTTTTCATATAACCGTACATATTGCCTTCAAAACTGCCGATATAATCCCGGTACGACAGAGGTGATGAAGTATATATTTTTTTGATGGCATGTCTGAGATTGGGGATTTTCTTTTCTAAGGCATCGACCATTTTCTCTGTCTTTTCCAACTTAAATCTTTCATATAGCTCCCCTCTTTCATGTGCTTCAGCTACTGTATTAAAAGTATTTTCCCATTCCTGAACCTCCTCAAAATCCATATAGGAAATTGCGGTCAGGCTTTCTGCAAACTCAGGATGATGCTTTGAGGGCGTTGAGGAAAGCATATACATTTCCGGCCACGCTTCCTTTTGATAACGGAAAGCATTCCAAACCTGTTCCTCCGACGCATAATGGTACTTGTTATAATTAAAATTCGGCAGGCTGTGCGGTTTCAGAATCAGGTAAACACTGAAGCATGAGGATACGGGTTTCCAGCTTAAAACCCTATTTAAAAAGGATTTCTTTAATCTTTCTTCGCCAATTAATTTAATGGTGGAACGGATCTCAATATTGGAAATAAACTGCCTGGCCGCATATTCTTTTCCGGAAACGGTTTTTACCGAGGTCAGGGTATTGTTTTCGTTAAAAACAAACGCTGAGACTTCAGCATGTTTATGGACTTCCGCACCGTATTGACGAAGCTTTCTGATCAGCAGTTTAGAGATCTGACTTCCTCCTTTTACACATTTGTAAGCACTCTGAATATAGGAATTAACCGTTAATGCATGAACGTAGAAAGGAACATTTTCAGAATCTCCGGCATACAGAAAGTTTGAGCCCAGTAAAACCGACTGAAGTTTTTTATCCGGGGTCACCGATTCTATAAACCTTTTGGTATTTAAATGTAAAATCTCTTCATTATAATTTTCCTTTCCTACCACATTATACCTTGGAAACTGGCTGCACACATATTGGATTTCTTCACAGTAATTTTCAAGATTTTCTTTTTCCTGTGGAAAATAAGCGGAAAGCTGTTCTACAAAATTCCGGTACCCTTGTGCATGCGGATATTCAATACCATCATCACCAAATGAAATCCGGTCATAGCCATCTTCATCCATCTTCTGAAGTTCCAGCTCATCCATGATTTCCAGATAGGAAAAAAAACGGTTTAAATTCTGCCCTTTTGAAAGGCCGCCCAAATAGTGGACTCCGGTATCAAAAATAAGTTTATCCCGTGAAAAGGTCTGCAGATTTCCGCCATATTGGTTATTCTTCTCCAGTACACACACTTTCAGGCCTTCTTTCGCCAAAATAAGAGCCGAAACAAGTCCTCCCAATCCGCTGCCGATTACAAGTATGTCAAATTCTTTCTTCAAGGAGAATGTGTTTTTTATTTAGAAACCAGGATTGTTTATCGACAGAAGCCGGTCTTCGCTGTGGCAACATCCAACTGTTCATACGGCGATGACCATTCTGATGCAGACGTAAAAGACAGAATCAAATGTATGAATCCTAATTTTAATCTAATGGTTTTGAGTTTTTTGTTAGTTTTCAGTGATAAAAATAGAAAAATTAATCAATATCATCCCAAAAATCGAAATAATTAAACCACTGAAGCGGATATTTTCTGACCATAGTTTCAAGATTTTGGACATAAGAATTCAAAAGTCCCTGAGAATCCCGGTTTTTAATATGCTGGGCTACTCTTGCATACAAGTGGTAATGAAGATTATTTTCCTTCATCACATAAACGTATACCACAGGCACTCCCAGCCTGGAAGCGATAAGAAAGGGACCTGCCGGAAATTTTGCACTTTTCCCAAG
This sequence comes from Chryseobacterium sp., assembly GCF_022869225.1. Lineage (NCBI taxonomy): Bacteria > Pseudomonadati > Bacteroidota > Flavobacteriia > Flavobacteriales > Weeksellaceae > Chryseobacterium > Chryseobacterium sp. The sequence goes on from NZ_JALIHL010000001.1 coordinate 1,864,052, forward strand.
CAGTTCTGCTTCAAGGTATTTTGATCCTTCGAAATAGCGGTCCCCGGTAAAACAGATCAATTCATTATTTGACAAAGCCTGGTTGATCTCAAAAATATGCGACATATCGTCTTTGACGTAGATAAACTTAATATTGCTCCGTTTCACAGCCACACTTTCCAGATATTCTTTAATAACCGTCACTTCCTGATCTGTAGTCACCAGGTTGATTTGACAGTCAAAATCAATATCTGCAAAAAAATGCTCTGCAATTTCAAAATTACCGATGTGGGCACTGATCAGAACACCCCCTTTTTTAGCGGCTAAAAGATTTCTGAGATTTTCAATACCGTCAAATTCATAGGTGTATTGTTCTCTCATTCCGGCAGAAATCGCCGTTTTGTCAATCAGAACTTTCCCAAAAGTAAAATAACTGTTAAATATGGAACGTCTGGCCTTCCAGTATCCATAATTCAGTCTTTTCCGGAAATAATAAAGAATATATCGGTTGCTCTTTTTCTGGAACAGAAAGTAATAAGCAGCAACAAAGTAAAGGACAAAGTACGAACTCTTGATTCCGATATTTCTAATACACCAAACGAATATCATATATCCTGATACCGTTCCCTTAGACTTACCTTTCCATTTATTCATACTTATAATTTACCCATGAAACAGGATACCAATGTAACTGTTATGACATTGAACAGGAGCAGCATTGGTACACTGCCTTAGTATTACATTGGTACATTTTAAAGGATAAAGATTTACTCAATAGTAAGCAGTTAAGCATTTTTTTCAGTAATCTTATTCTCAATTGTGGTGTAGAAATCATCAAATGTCACCATTTTTTTGAAATCTGCTTCTCCTAATTTTACTCCGAAATTAGATTCGATCACTACGACCATGTCAATATAATCAAGGCTGTCTAAGCCTAATGTACTTTTAAGGTTCGCATCATTGCTGATCTCGTCTCCATCTACCTCGAATTCATTTACCAAAAAATCATTAACAATGGCTACTATTTTTTCCCTTTCCATGTTTTTAATCAAATTTTTTAACTATTAATGCAGAATTGGTGCCCCCAAAACCAAAAGAATTCGACAAAAATACATCAATTTTTTGATTTTTTGTTTTGGAGACTAAATTTATCTTTTGCGCCTCATTATCAGGATTTTCCAGATTAATATTGGGGGCAACAAAATCATTCTGCATCATCAGAATAGAGTAGATAACTTCACTCGCACCGGCCATCCAGCACTCATGCCCGGTCATAGATTTGGTAGAACTTACCGGAACTTCGCTTCCAAAAATCTCATAAATCGCTTTTGCTTCATTGGCATCCCCGATGGGAGTGGAAGTGGCGTGGGCATTAATATAATCAATATCTGAAGCCTTCAGACCAGACTGTTTCAAAGCTCTGTCCATCGCTAAAGCCGGCCCGTCGACATTCGGTGTTGAAATATGGCCTCCGTTCGAAGAGAATCCATAGCCTATAATTTCAGCAATCACCGGAACACCTCTTCTTTGGGCAGATTCTAGGCTTTCTACAATCAGGGAGGCAGCCCCTCCACTTGGAATCAGGCCGTCTCTCTCAGCATCAAAAGGTCTTGAAGCCTTTGCAGGCTCGTCTTCTCTCGCTGAGAACACGCCCAAGCCATCGAAACTGGCCATGGAATATTTATTCGTTTCCTGAGCTCCGCCACAGATGATCATCTCCTGAAACCCGTTCTTGATCATCATGTAAGCAAGCCCAAGAGAATGTGAACCACTTGCGCAGGCCGCACTGATCGTAAGATTAATGCCTTTCAATTTAAAAATAGTAGAAAGGTTCATCGTTACCGTTGAGTTCATGGATTTAAAGATCGCCCCCGACCCCATCAATGTTGTATCTTTCTTTTCCCTGGCAATATCGATAGATTCTACCACTGCCTGGGAAACACTGTCATTTCCATATAGAATCCCCACTTCATGGGCATCTAAAAAAGACTCATCAAGACAGGCCTGCTTCAATGCGTCAATAGTAGCAAGATAAGCATATTCACTTTCTTCTCCCATGCTTACACGCTGGCGCCTGTTGAGCAGATTCTTAAGATCCGGTTTAGGAACAACGCCTGTAAGTCCTGATCTGAAACCGAATTTCTTTCTGTCTTCGTCTAAAACAATACCGGATTTTCCTTGATATAGGGATTCCCTGACCTCTTCTAAAGACGTCCCGATGCAGGAATAAATTCCCATCCCGGTAATCACAACCCTATTTTCCATCTTATGAATAAATTCCTCCGTTAATATTAATCACTTCTCCTGTAATGTATGAGGCTTTTCTGGAAGCTAAAAATACCACAAGATCCGCTACTTCTTCTGCTTCTCCAAACCTGTTTGCAGGAATCATTGCCTTCAGTTCTTCTTCATTAAACTCCTGGGTCATATCTGTTTTAATAAAACCCGGAGCCACCGCATTCACTGTGACATTTCTTTTGGCGACTTCCTGGGCCAAAGCTTTTGTAGCTCCCACCAAGGCTCCTTTTGCCGCAGAATAATTCGTCTGGCCGGCCGTACCTTTTACCCCCGAAACCGAAACCATGTTGATGATTCTTCCGTATTTATTGCGAAGCAGTTTTTGGATAAAGAAGTTGGTCACATTAAAAAAGCCATTTAAACTTGTATTAATGACACTGTTCCAATCTTCTCTCTGCATCCACATAAACAAACCGTCTCTGGTGATTCCGGCATTATTAACAATCACTTCCACCACCGCAGCAGGATTTTTCTCCTGCCATGCTGTAAGAACTTCCTGGGTCTCTTCTGCATTTCCAACATCAAATTTAAGAATTTCTCCGGTGGCCCCCAGTTCTTCGACTTTTGCCAAAGTTTCTTTAGCTGCTGCTTCATTGGAAGCATAGTTGATCAGTATATGATAGTTTTTTTCTTCTGCCAGTTTTATACAGACTGCTCTCCCGATTCCTCTGGAGCCTCCTGTTACAATTGCACATTTCATGCGTTAGTGTTTATTTCGTTTTTAGTTTTTTTAAAGTTAGCTTATTATGGATAGACCATTCATTCCCGCTGATAATTACATGGTCTTTAAATATTTCTTCACTTCCTCTAAATACGGGTACATGACCATATCATCTGAAAATGCAGGAATAATTTTTCTGATTTCGTCATAAAGCTCTTTTGTAGAGGATGAAACTTTATTATGGAAGCCAAGGTATTCAATAGCCTGAACAATCGTAATCGCTTCTATAGCCAGTACTTCAAAAGCATTTTCAATAACCTTTCTGCAGATCACCGCAGCATTGGTCCCCATACTTACGATATCCTGATTATCATTATTATTAGGAATACTGTGAACATACATAGAATTCGACAGCATCTGGCTTTCCGCTGTGGTAGAAGTCGCCGTAAACTGTACCCCCTGCATCCCGAAATTGAAACCTAATTTACCCAAATTTACAAAAGGAGGCAAGATTTCGTTGATTTTCGCATTCAAAAGATAGTTCAACTGTCTCTCAGCAAGCATAGTCAGCTTGGTGACTACAATTTTAAGTTTGTCCATTTCCAGAGAGATATAGTCTCCATGGAAATTTCCGCCGTGGTATACATGCTGGTCTTCCACATTGATGATCGGATTGTCATTGGCAGAATTGATCTCATTTTCAAGAACTTTCTCTGTATATTCCAAGGTATCTAATACCGGCCCTAAAATCTGCGGCACACATCTTAAAGAGTAATATTCCTGAACTTTATCTTTAAATACTTTTTCCTGTTCTTCAAAGTGGGTATACAGGTGATCTGCTCTCTTTCTGATCAGTTTGCTGTCAGCCAGGTGGGCACGCATTCTTTCAGCCACTTTCTGCTGGCCATAATGTTTTTTTGTCCCGTTTAACGCTTCTGACAAATGATCATCATAAGCCTGAACGATTTCATTGATCGCACACGAAAGTTTAATAGAAATCTCCATTAACTGCTCTGCTTTATAAGCATTTACAATCCCGATCCCTGACATTACAGAAGTCCCGTTCATCAGGGCAATCCCTTCACGGATCTCCACTTTTATGGGTTCCAGTCCTTCTATTTCAAAAATTTCTTTTGTAGACTTTCTTTCTCCTTTATAAAATACTTCTCCTTCTCCGATCAGCACTAAAGCCAGATGTGCCAGCTGAACCAGGTCCCCACTCGCTCCTACTCCCCCATGTTCAAAAATTAATGGAGTAATATCTCGGTTGATCAGTTCCTGAAGAAGATAAATAACAGAATGGTGCACGCCGGAATTTCCCAATGATAAAGTATTCAGCCTTGCCAGCATACAAGCTTTCACCTCCTCTGCAGGCAAAGGATTCCCGATTCCCGAAGAATGGCTTCTGATCAGATTATACTGAAGCTGGTGAGTGTCCTCATCACTGATTTTGAACTGGGCCATCGGTCCAAAACCGGTATTCACTCCATATATTACTTTATTTTTTGAAAATTTCTTTAGAAACTGAAAACTTTCATCTACTTTTGATAAAAGTGATTGATCCAGTTCTATTTTTTCATTCCCAATGATAATTTTTTGAAAGTCTTTCAGCTCTAAAAAGTTATTTATTTTCATTAATCAAAAGTAATAGTTGATAATTTTGTAAAATATTAATTATTTGTCACTAATTTTGCGGCAAAGATAAAAGTTATTATTAAAATAAAAAATCAAAGATGAGCAAAGAATTTGTTGACGTTCTTGTAATCGGGGCTGGACCTTCCGGATGCGTATCTTCTTCGTACCTAAAGAAGAATAATGTCAACGTAAAAGTGGTCGAAAAGACAAAGTTTCCAAGACTGGTAATCGGAGAAAGTTTAATTCCAAGGGTAATGGATCACTTTGATGAAGCCGGACTTTTTCCAGCACTGGATAAAATGGGCTTTGAAAAAAAACTGGGGGCCCGTTTTCTTCGCGGAGAAGAGGTCTGCATCTTTGATTTCAGTGATAAATTCGGAGAAGGCTGGGATTGGACCTGGCAGGTTCCGAGGGCTGATTTTGATAATACACTGGCTCAGGAAGTCATTAATAAAGGTATTGATCTTGAATTTGAGACCGAAGTGATCGATATCAAATTCGAAGGGACAGATTCAATAACAACCGTAAGAAATAAAGAAGGCGAAACCAAGGAAATCCATGCCAGGTTTGTGATTGACTCAAGTGGCTACGGAAGGGTTTTACCTCGTCTCTTAGATCTTGAAAAGCCTTCAAAACTATCTCCTCATTCTGCTATTTTCTCTCATGTAAAGGATATTAACAGAGAGCCGGGAACGGAAGGAACACTGATTTCCTTTGATATCATTGAAACGGAGGTATGGCTCTGGGTAATTCCTTTTTCCAACGGAAATACAAGTCTGGGAATCGTTGGACCAACTGATTATATTGAAAAACTTACTGAAAACGGGGATACTGCCGAAGCTTTAAGAAAAGCAATTTCTCTTTCTGATTATTATGTACAACGTTTTGGTAATATAGACTTTCTCTTTGAACCGAGACATCTTAAAGATTATTCCTGTTCTGTAAAAAGCTTATTCGGAGATGGATTTGCCTTAACAGGGAATGCTTCTGAATTCCTTGACCCGGTTTTTTCCTCGGGGATGGCCTTTGCTACAGAGTCAGGTATGCTTGCTGCAAAACTGGCCTTAAGACAGCTGAATGGAGAGAAGATCAACTGGCAGACAGAGTATACGGATTATATCCTATATGGCGTAGATGTTTTCACTACCTATGTAAAAGAATGGTATACCGGAAATCTTCAGGAATTATTCTTCCACCAGCCTGAAAATCCGGACGTTAAGAAAAAAATATGCGCCGTACTGGCAGGATATGTCTGGAATAAGGATAATCCTTTTGTAAGAAAACATGATACCGTCGTTAAAAATCTGGCGAACCTCATCAAGCAGGAAAAACAGGAACAACAAAATCAACAATAAAAAAACGGTCTGAATTCAGACCGTTTTTGTTTTTATTTCAATTTCTTTATCTCAAATCAATAAAGGTAATCGGTTTTCTGCTGTTAGGATTGTAAACTGTTTTTGATAAAATATCAAAATCTATGATTTCAATTTTAGGGCTTACTCTCAGTTTTGCACGGAAATGATCCCTGACTTCGTTCACAAAGGTTTCATTTTCTTCCTGTGTGCTGAGCCTGATCAGGATTTCATCCAATCCGATTTCATTAGCCTGAATTACAATCTGATAACACTGGATCGTATTAAAATCATTCAGAATATCATTCATTGCCGGCGGATACAGTGTTGTTCCTTTGTACTTGATCATCTGCTGCTTTCTTCCGATCACAGGTCCTAATCTCATCGTATTCCTTCCACATCGGCATGGTTCATGATGAGCTTTCACAATATCTCCGGTCTTAAATCTCAGCAGCGGAATCGCTTCCACCCCTAAAGTCGTAATGGTAAGTTCACCGCTTTCACCCTCTTCCACAGGATCTCCGTTATCATCCAGAATCTCTGTAATGATCAGCTCTGGATGGTGATGCCCTCCGATCTGAAACTCACACTCTGTAAAAGCGGTACTCATCTCAGTGGAAGCATAGGTGGAGAAGAGCTTAATATCCCATTTCTCTTTGATCTTCTGCGAAAGAATATTATCTGTAAAATCCTGATTCTTGATACTTTCTCCAATACACACAGCTCCATAAACACTTGAATTCTGATAATCCAGCCCATGTTTTTCTGCATAATCAATCATTTTCAGCAAAAAAGACGGAACCGTGATCAGGTATTTCGGTTTATATCTGAAAATAGAATCCCATTGCAGCTCAGGAATCCCGGGGCCCATTCTCACCACGCTCGCCCCCATTTTCCTTAACCCGAGAAAATAAGCAAGACCTGCCATAAAACGTTTATCAATAGTGGTGATCATCTGTACCACATCTCCTTTCTGAATTCCGGCACATACAAAGGAGATCGCTTCATTATAAGCCAGTCTCTCCAAATCATGGTCAGACAGCCCGAAAGTGACCGGATCTCCTAAAGTTCCTGAAGTGGTACTATAATCTACAATTTTATCCGGAGGAATACAGAAAAAGTCATGATTAAACTGCTGCAAATCATTTTTTGTCGTGGTAGGAATTTTCCGGAGATCATCTAAAGTCTGAACCTCTTTACTACTGATCTTATTTTCTTTGAATAACTTCTGATAAAAGGGCGAGTTCTTTTCAAGATAAACCAGCAGCTCCTGAAGTTTTTCCTCCTGAAACTTTTTGATTTCCTGAATGTCTGATCTTTCGATGGGTGGATAGAATTCCAATGATTTAATTTTAGAACACAAATTTATTTAATTAAAATTAAAAGACTGAAAGATTAAAAGATTATTCCTCCGCACTATCATTTACCTCTGAAAAGTAAAAGTCTGCGTATTGGTATTTCCCGCCGTATTCACGGTCATTACTTTTAAAGTATGTTCTCCTGAGCCTTGTGGACATTTCTCATCAAAAGTATAAACAAAGTCATCCTTCACATGGGCAAAGCGAAGCCACTTTCCATCCAGTTCTGCCCTGAATAAAACGATATCACCAACTTTTACCGTTCCTTTCAGCCGTAAAGTACTGCTGTTGACTGTTGCTCCCTCTTTCCATCCCGGAGAAACAGAGGGCAGACTGCCATCTGCAATTAATTTTACTGTTCCCAATCTGTTGAACTGCCCTTCTGCACGGTCACCATTCCATTTTCCCTTTACAGCCTCTGTATCACTTCCATAATCAAGCAAGATGATCACTTTATCTTTTTCTTCGCTGGTTAATTTTCTGTTGGGTTTTATTTTCAACGTATAGCTGTCATGAATTGGAACATAGGGATTATGCAGTACAATAGCATTGGAAACCACATTGACATCAGCATCCGGCTTTTCATAGGCCTTAAAATTCACAGCATCGTAGACAGCATATTTACTAAAATCAATTGCTGCATTTTCGGTGGTAACCGACTTTTCTTCATCAGGCATTACGGTTTTAGCTGTAGGAGAAACCTGATCTGCCGTTTGATTGAGCTGAACTTTCGTTGTCAGTCTGCCGGTGTTTCCTTTTACATCTTTTAAAACAATTTCAATATTGTGAATGTCTTCATCCTGAAGATTGATTATTCCTGATAAATGAGGAACGCTGTAATTCTGCAGTTTCATTCCCGGCAGCGCAGACAAATGCTGAATACTCATTTTATCTCTGATGAATTTGGTATAATCAATGCAACCATTCAGATAGCGCGTATCATCATAGCTCACTTTATCAATAGTAAAACCATAGATCATTTTTCCATCCATCAATAATTCGGCATGATAAATTCCAAGATTAAATCCCTGATTGGCTTTATCCACAGCTTTAATGGCAAAGCTTATCATGGGTGAACTGACCCTTACAATATCTGTGGTATAGCCGCTGCCTGTTTTTTTGACAGCAATTCCGTTGGCTCCCGGTTCATAGGTACTGAAACGGCGGTCATACCAATAAAGGCCGCTGATGGCCGGCGCAATATTATCCGGAATAGCAAAGCCGAACAATAGCGGATTGAGACATTCTTCTGTCCGGGTATCCCGTATTTCAAAATGTAAATGCGGTCCTGCAGAACCTCCCGTATTTCCGCTCAAGGCAATTAATTGCCCCTTTGTCACAGGAAACTGCCCCGGCTGAAAAGCAATATCCTGTTCCCATTTTTCGTCCTTGTACTGTCTTTCTTTTACATAGTCATCCAGTTGATCGAAATATTTGTTTAAATGGGCATATACCGTTGTATATCCATTGGGATGCGTAATATATACTGCATTTCCAAATCCGTACCGCTCCACTTTTATCCGGCTTACATAGCCGTCTGCGGCTGCCACCACCGGTAAATTTTCCCGGCTGTTGGTCCGCAGATCTAATCCCATATGAAAATGGTTTCCTCTTACTGCTCCAAAATTGGCAGCCAGCTGCATGGGAATATTCAACGGATTCCGGAAATAATTCTGTGGATAATTCTGCTGGGCCTGGGTAATGATGCTACAGATAAAACAGACCACAAGCATCAGTTTAGAAAAGATTTTCATACAACATTGGTTTTATATCTATTTAAATATACAACATTTAAGGGAACTGTTAATCTATTGAGTCTCGCAGATTGAGGCAATTTTATTCTCAATCACAAGCCAGCATAGTTTTTACAGATGATTAAGATACATCTGTATAACCTTTACCATCTGTGAGAGATCATTTTTTAACTTCCGTCTAAATATTTTAAATGGGCTAAAGCCCAATTCTATTGATAAAAGCCGGTAAGATTTTTATCTAAAAAAGGCTAAAAAATTCACTTATTCAGCATTCACTTTTCACTTTTCATCACTTTCTTCATTTATATTTCTGAAATTGAACTTTTTAATAGAAGATATCAAAATAAAACATATATTATAAACCGACAAAAATCACTAAATTTGCAGACTTAATTAATCAACGATATTGAGATATTTACAATGAGCCAATTTAAAGAATACAAAAACCTCAGCCTTATTGACATAGCCGACAATGTAGCGGAATTTTGGAAACAGAATAACACGTTCAGTAAAAGTGTTGAGATTCGTCAGGGCAATCCTGAGTTTGTTTTTTATGAAGGTCCGCCTTCAGCAAACGGTATGCCTGGAATTCACCACGTAATGGCAAGAGCATTGAAGGATATTTTCTGCCGTTATCAAACGCAGAACGGGAAACAGGTTTTCCGTAAGGCAGGTTGGGACACGCATGGTCTTCCTGTGGAACTGGGAGTAGAAAAGGAATTAGGAATCACCAAAGAAGATATTGGCAAAAAAATCTCTATTGAAGACTACAACAAAGCTTGCCGTGAAGCAGTAATGCGTTATACCGGTGTATGGAATGACCTTACCGAAAAAATCGGTTACTGGGTAGATCTTGATGATCCTTATATTACCTACAAATCAAAATATATGGAAACGGTTTGGTGGTTATTGAAGCAGTTATATGACAAAAACTTGCTGTATAAAGGCTACACGATCCAACCTTACTCTCCCAAAGCAGGAACAGGACTTTCTTCACACGAGCTGAACCAGCCCGGGACGTACCGTGATGTTTCAGATACCACCATCGTAGCCCAATTCAAAGTAAAGAAAGATTCATCTGCCTTATTCAGTGATGTTGACGGGGATGTACATATTCTTGCATGGACGACCACTCCATGGACATTGCCATCCAATACAGCGCTTACCGTAGGAAGAGATATTGAATATGTTGTTGTTAAAACATTCAACCAATATACATTTGAACCGGTAACGGTTGTTTTATCCAGAGTTCTTTTACCTAAGGTTTTCGGCAAAAAATATACGGAAGGTACTGATGAAGATTTTGCAAACTATACTCCGGAAAGCAAAGTAATTCCGTTCAAGGTACTGAAAGAATTTACAGGAGAAAAACTTGTGGATACAAGATATGAGCAATTAGTTCCTTGGTTTACGCCGAATGACAGCCCTGAAAATGCTTTCAGAGTGATCCTGGGGGATTTCGTAACCACTGAAGACGGTACGGGTGTGGTACATACTGCTCCTACTTTTGGTGCGGATGATGCGAGAGTCGCTAAAATGGCTCAGCCTGAAATTCCGCCGATGTTGGTAAAAGATGAAAATGACAATCTTGTCCCGTTGGTAGATTTGCAGGGGAGATTCATCAGAGGAGAAAACGTTCCGGAAGTGTTTGCCGGGAAATACATTAAGAACGAATATTATGATGACGGAACGGCTCCTGAAAAGTCTTGGGATGTAGAGCTTGCGATCCTGTTAAAAACAGAGAACAAAGCCTTTAAAGTAGAGAAATACGTTCACTCCTATCCACACTGCTGGAGAACAGACAAGCCGGTATTATATTATCCGCTGGATTCATGGTTTGTAAAGATGACCGCGGTAAAGGACAGACTGGTTAATTTAAATAAAGAGATCAACTGGAAGCCAAAAGCGACCGGAGAAGGTCGTTTTGCCAACTGGCTTGAAAATGTGAACGACTGGAACTTATCCCGTTCACGTTACTGGGGTATTCCATTGCCGATATGGAGAACTGATGATCTGAAAGAAGAAAAGATCATAGGCTCTGTGGAAGAGCTATACCACGAAATCGAAAAGTCTGTAGAGGCAGGATTCATGACTGAGAACCCGTTCAAAGGCTTTGAAACCGGAAATATGTCTGAAGAAAACTATTCTTTGGTAGATCTTCATAAAAATGTAGTGGATAAGGTAGTTTTAGTCTCTGATTCCGGGAAAGCAATGAAGCGTGAGAGCGACCTGATCGACGTTTGGTTCGATTCAGGCTCGATGCCTTATGCACAGTTGCATTATCCTTTCGAGAATAAAGAATTAATTGACAACCACAAAGCATTCCCTGCAGACTTTATCGCAGAAGGAGTTGACCAGACCCGTGGATGGTTCTATACCCTTCACGCAATCGGAACGGCAGTTTTTGACTCTGTGGCTTACAAAAATGTAATGAGTAACGGTCTTGTTTTGGATAAAAACGGCCAAAAGATGTCAAAACGTTTAGGAAATGCCGTAGATCCGTTTGAAACCCTTTCTGTATACGGGCCTGATGCTACGCGTTGGTATATGATCTCCAATGCCAATCCTTGGGAGAACCTGAAGTTCGACATTGAAGGAATTGATGAGGTAAGAAGAAAGTTCTTCGGAACCCTTTACAACACCTATTCATTCTTTGCTTTATATGCAAATGTTGACGGATTCAATTATTCCGAAAAAGAGGTGGAAAACCGTCCTGAAATCGACAGATGGATCCTTTCTGAACTGAATCTTCTGATCAAAGAAGTAAAGGCATTCTATGAAGATTACGAACCGACAAGGGTAGCAAGAGCCATCAGTACATTTGTGAATGACAACCTGAGCAACTGGTATGTAAGATTATGCAGAAGACGTTTCTGGAAAGGAGATTATTCTGATGATAAGATCTCTGCTTACCAGACTTTATATACCTGTCTTGAAGTGGTTGCTAAATTATCTGCTCCGATTGCCCCATTCTTTATGGATCAATTGTACCAGGATTTAAATAAAGTAACCGGCAAAGAAAACTGTGAGTCTGTACACTTGACAGATTTCCCTGTTGCTGATGAAAGTCTGATTGATCAGGACCTGGTTGAAAAAACACATTTGGCACAGAATATTACCAGTATGGTTTTCTCTTTAAGAAAGAAAGAAAACGTAAAAGTACGCCAGCCGTTACAAAAAGTTTTGATTCCTGTATTGGATTCTAAAACAGAAGAGCAGATTCTGGCTGTGGCAGATCTGATCAAGCAGGAAGTAAACGTAAAGGAACTGCAGTTGATCAATGCTGAAGAAGCCTCCCATTTAATTGTAAAACAGATCAAACCGAATTTCAAAGCGCTGGGTCCCAAGCTAGGGAAGGACATGAAAGTGGTGGGAGCTGAGATCAGTAATCTTACTACAGAACAAATCGCAGGTCTTGAAAAAGAAGGCCAACTTGATATCCAGGGATATGAAATTACGCTTGATGACGTAGAAATCTCAACAAAAGATATTCCGGGATGGACAGTTACTTCTGATGGTAAAACAACTGTGGCATTAGATTTGACGTTAACCGATGAGTTAAAATCTGAAGGGATCGCAAGGGAGTTCATCAACAGAATTCAGAACTTGCGAAAAGACAAAAACTTTGAACTGACAGACAGAATTAATATCTCCATAGAAGGAAGCTCTCCATTTATTGAAGATGTTAAGAAAAATGAAGAATATATTTCTTCTGAGGTCTTGTCAAATAAAATAGAAATTGTATCTTCACTTTCAAATTTTAACGAAATCGAAATAGATGAGGTTAATTTTAAGATAAATATCGAAAAAAATTAACATGTAGTTATTGTATTTCAAATTCCATTTCATAATTTTATTAAAAAAGAGAAAGAATATGTCAGACGAAAGAGTTAGATACAGCGATGCTGATTTACAGGAATTTAAAGCGATCATTAAAGAAAAAATAGAGAAAGCTGAAAAAGATCTTCAGCTGATCAGAGAAAGTTTCATCAATGACCAGAATAATGGAACGGATGATACTTCACCTACATTCAAAGCTTTTGAAGAAGGCGCTGAGACGCTGAGCAAAGAACAGAACTCTATTTTAGCAGGAAGACAGGAAAAATTCGTGCGTGATCTTAAGAATGCATTAATCAGAATCGAAAATAAGACGTATGGTGTATGCAGGGTAACAGGGAAATTAATTCCTAAAGAAAGACTTCTCGCTGTTCCTCATGCCACGTTGAGCATCGAAGCGAAAAATATGCAGAAATAGCCGTAAGGTTTGTAAAATAATATTGGGTTTATATCGTATTCGAAGGATACTTTATAAACCTAATTTTTAATGTATACCCATGGGCGAATTATTAATTTTAGGCATTATCATCGCAGTCGTTTTATTTTTTTTCAACAGGAAAGGGATCAAAAACAAGTTCTTTCCGGATCAACAGAAAAATTATACAATTGATGATAAGTTTAATTCTGATAAACGTGACCGGGAGAAAGAAATAGACCAACTTTTAAGTAAGATGGGCAAGAACGGAATCAATGACCTTTCTGCAAAAGACAGAAAACGGCTTGACGAACTGTCCAAAATGTAAAATTTAAATATAAGAAATGGAATCGATCATAGTACACCCTAAAAACTCTATGGAACTTAGTGCACTGAAAAGTGTTCTGAAAGAAATGAACATTAAATTTGAGAAGGCTCATGTTAAAAGTTCATTCAATGGACAGAAAGTGGTCAAAAAAGCGAGTGATAATAACAATGTAAAAGCTACAAAACCTTCAAAACCTAAAGGACAATAATGAAAAAGATATTAGCTATAACATTTTTGGTATTGTTAATTGACCAGGCTTCAAAAATTTACATTAAAACCCACTTCAATCTGGATGACAGCGTTTCCGTGTTACCAGGTTTTAAACTGACCTTTGTAGAAAACCCGGGAATGGCTTACGGTCTTCATTTCGGAGGGATCATAGGAAAATATTTCCTGGTTATCCTGAGACTTTTCTTAATCGGAGGAATGGTCTATATGTTTAAAAAATGGTTGAAGCAGGGGCTTCCAACTATCTTTTAATTCCTATGTCCATTATTTTTGCCGGAGCGATCGGAAATATCATTGACGGGATGTTCTACGGAATGATCTTCGACAGCGGAACAGTTTATGATGAAAGCATTAACCGATGGATCGGCTATGGCGGGATATCTAAGCTGGTTCCTTTTGGACAAGGCTACTCTACTTTTATGAAAGGCTGTGTGGTTGATATGCTTCATTTCCCGCTGGTAGACTGGAATGTTCCTGAAAACATTCCTTTGATCGGTGGAAAACATATCGAGTTCTTCAAATATATCTTCAATGTGGCAGATTCTGCGATTACGGTAGGAGCTGTTTTATTGTTAATCTTCAGAAAAAAAGCTTTCCCGAACGGCCTTGAATTTTAAAAGAATTATTTTCGGATGAAAAGAATAATCAAAAATATTTTCACCTGTTTCCTGCTGCTGCTTGTAGCAGGAATTATTTTTATTACCTGGGCAAATTACAGCATCAAACAAGAAAGTGCAGCCTTTATAACCTACCGCCTCACAGACGTGCCGGAAACAAAAACGGCCTTACTCCTGGGAACCGGAAAGACATTAAGCAACGGAATGCCGAACGCCTATTTCTATAACAGGATCAAAGCAGCGGCCGATCTTTATAAAAGCGGAAAAATACAATATATCATCGTAAGCGGTGACAACAGCACGAAAGATTATAACGAACCCGAAGATATGCAGCTTGCATTACTGCAGGCGGGCGTTCCGCAGGATAGCATCATCATGGATCATGCCGGATTCAGGACCCTGGATTCTGTGGTAAGAGCAAAAGATATCTTCGGACAAACAAAACTGGTGATCATCTCCCAAAAATTCCACAATGAAAGAGCTGTTTTTCTGGCTAAGAAAAATGGGATCGAGGCATTCGGGTATAATGCAGCAGATGTCAACAAATATGCCGGTTTAAAAACGAATATGAGGGAATATCTTGCGAAAGCTAAAGTGTATTGGGATCTGCTTTTCGGAGTGGAACCGAAATTCGGTGGAGAAAAGATTATAATTCCATAAGATGTTACATTTTGGCTACCTAACAGGATTTATATGCGCAGGCGGACTAAATCCACTCCAATTGAAATTTAATACCAAGTCTTGATTCTTGATTCTTGATTCTTGATTCTTGATTCTTGATTCTTTTAATCTTTTTTATTCATTATCGCGGCAAACCTCGTAAATTTGCAATTCATTAATTTTAAAATATTTTAAACCAATGTCAAGAATTCTTACCGGCATTCAAGCCACCGGAACCCCCCATCTTGGAAATTTACTTGGGGCGATTATTCCTGCTATCGAACTTTCTAAGCAGGAAGGAAATGAATCCTTTTTATTTATTGCGAATCTTCACACGCTTACCCAGATAAAAGATGCGCAGACTTTAAGACAAAACACCTACGAGATTGCTGCGGCTTGGCTTGCTTGTGGATTAGATACTGAAAAAACATTTTTTTACAGACAGAGTGATATCCCTGAAACCTGTGAACTATCTTGGCATTTATCATGTTTTTTCCCTTATCAAAGATTAACGTTAGCACATTCATTCAAGGATAAGGCAGACCGGCTTCAGGATGTGAACGCGGGGCTGTTTACCTACCCTATTTTGATGGCTGCAGATATTTTATTGTATGACGCAGAGATCGTTCCTGTAGGAAAAGATCAGCTTCAGCATTTGGAATTTGCAAGAGATGTAGCCTCAAGATTCAACAACCAGATGGGTGAAATCCTTGTACTGCCGCAATCTGAACTTCAGGAAGACACGAAATACGTTCCGGGAACAGATGGCCAGAAAATGTCAAAATCAAGAGGAAATATCATCAATATTTTCTTACCCGAAAAGGAATTGAAAAAACAGGTAATGAGTATTGAAACAGATTCCAGGTCTTTGGAAGAGCCTAAAGATCCGGAAACAGATAAAGTTTTTGCCATTTACCAACTGATTGCTACACCGGAACAGACAGAAGAGCTGAGAGCAAAATACCTTGCCGGAAACTTCGGGTACGGACATGCTAAAAAAGAGTTATTGGATCTGATCCTGGTACGCTTTGCCAAAGAAAGAGAAACGTTTGCTTATTATATGAACAATCTTGACGAATTGGAAGCCAAACTGCAGCAAGGTGCTGAAAAAACCAGACCGGTTGCTATAGAAACTCTTCAAAGAGTAAGAACAAGCTTAGGGTTTTAATTCTAAGTTTTATCCATAAATAATCGGCTGTCTCAGTTTTGAGACAGCCGATTATTTTTTCAGCCGCAAATGCGCTAATAAAAAGATCCGTGAATTTGTGGATTGGATATTACCTATTATTTTTTACAAGAATAAAATAATGCATCTGATCTTCAAACAGATAGGAGATGTCCCAGCCCGGATATTGTTTTATGATCGTCTTAATGATAGACAGTCCCAGACCGGTGGAAGTATGGTCAGATCCTTGCTTATAAAAACGGTTAAAGATCCTTGATTTGTCTAGCGGAACAGAGGATCCGCTGTTTTGGAAAGTGATTCTGTTATTTTCAATCATGATATGTAAAGTACCATCCTCATTATTATACTTAATTGCATTTTTAAGGAGGTTAGATAAAAGAATATCGGCAAGATCCTGATTGAAATCAGCCTCAAAAACTCCTTTTTCGATAATGTCAACCGTCACTTTTTTAAATTCAATGAAATCTTCATAGTTTTCTACCAATCGCCTAACCAACTTATTAAAATCAACCCCAGAAGTCTTATTGAACTGGCTGTTTTCTATTTTTGAAAGCATGAGGAGTGACTTATTCAATCCTACCATCCTTCTCAGATCGTTTTTAACCTCGGTAAGAAAATTCAGATTCTTTTCATCCAGATTCTCATTCTGAATAAGAAGATCTATTTTATTGATAACGATAGCAAGCGGCGTCTGAAGTTCATGAGATGCATTTTCGATAAACTGTTTCTGTTGGTAGAAAACAAGTTCGTTTCGCTCAATCATTTCATCAATTTCTCTATTCAGCTCTTCAAATTCCTTTATCGCATAATCCTGATGCTCCTGATCAGCGGGAATACCAAACTGATATCTTTTCAGTTTATCCAGAATCATGTAAAACGGGCGCATGGCTTTATTAAGCAGGTATCCGTTTACAGCGACAATACTGACCACTAAAAGAATATAAAGGACAATTAAGGCAGTGGTAAGGTCATAGATCAGCTCATCTTCTTCCACCGTAGAGGTTCTTATGACCAATCTCTGATGATTTTTGTACTGGTCTATAAAATCGGCTTCAAGAACCCGGTAAGGCTGGTCTTTGTCATCATACTCCATATAATACATCTTATTATAGAGCCGGCTCTTGTTCTTATATTCTCCTGCATTTATGGCATTGATTTTAAATTCATTAAAACCAAAATCATTGTTCTTGAGAAGATCGGGGTTCAGGTAGACCGCTTTAATGATCTGTATTTTCCGGTCTCTCAATCCATCATCCACATTATCATGCACTTCATCCAGAATATAGGCATAAAACAACCCGGCCCATACTGCGATAATCAGCAGAAGGATCATAATAAGGTATTGTATGGTGTAATATTTCAATGAAACTTTCATCAGATCAATTTATATCCTATCCCGTACACAGCCTGGAAATCAGCCTCTGCATTAAGTACTTTCAGTTTTTTACGAAGATTTTTAATTTGTGAGTAAATAAAATCCAGACTGTCTGCCTGGTCTATATAATCTCCCCAGATCGCCTCAGCCAAAGTAGTTTTTTGCAGCGTTTTCCCGGGATGAATAACAAAATAATACAGGAGATCGTATTCTTTACGATTGAGCAGGAGTTCTTTATTTCCTACCATCACTTTTCTGTTTTCCGGATCAATGCTTATGTTTTTGTACGTAAGGATATTTTCTCCATCCTGGTTATTTCTCCTGATCACAGATTTAATCCTTGCCATAAGCTCTGCAAGATGAAAAGGCTTGGCAAGATAATCATCTGCCCCAATTTCAAGACCTGTCACTTTATCATCCACCGAATCTTTGGCAGACAGAATGATCACAGGGTCCTTTTTGTGCATTTTTTTCAGCTCTCTCAACAGGTCTATGCCACTTCCATCAGGCAGCATAATATCAAGTAAAATACAGTCGTATTCATAGGAGATAATCTTTTCCAGCCCGGAGCTGTAATTATGGGCATGCTCTACAATAAAATGTTCTGCTTCCAGAAATTTCTGAACTGTGTCTTTCAGTTCCGGTTCATCTTCAACAATTAAAATCTTCATACCACTGGGTTTATATGCTCTCCTGCATGATTAAACTACATCAAATATATGAAATTATAAGGTGGAAAGCGGGAAGAGAGCAGCGGGAAGTTACTGCTCTGCACTGGGCAATTATTATCTTTCTATGAGAACTTATAGAATGTTAACAGCTTCCCTTCAGGTTTCCCCGGCTTCTTTCTTCCAGCCTCCAGACCTCTTCTTTAAAAATTAACTCGTTTTTACGAAACGGCCGTCTGCATCAAAAATAAGACAGAGACCATTCATCAGGTGAATTGTATAGGCATTATATTTTTTCTCAATCAAATTAACCACGCTGCACGGATGGTGCTTTGTCATAAAAGACACAATATTCTTTCTAATCTTATTGGAAGAAACTGATCTTCCGTTACTTCTTATTAAATTCCAGTTGACCATACTATTAAATTTTACTGTTAATCTGTAATGACGAATTAGTCATCAATTCTTTTAAAGTTTCCGTTTCTGTCAAATTCAAGCTCCAGTCCGTTGGAAAGCTCTGCTTTATAAGACCATCTCTTTTTTTCCATCTTCACGATATAAGTATTTGGAAAATTTCTGGCAGTGTAATTTCTAACCGGTGCAGGAATAAAACCATAGGGCAATTTCTGATGTTTACCGTCTACCTCTTTCCAGTTTCCATGACTATCAAATTCCATTTTCATTCCATTGTTCAGATATACCTTATACTCATCCACGCCATAGATTTCACGGTCTTCTATAGCTGAGCTTACAGGTATTCCTTTAAAATGGGCTGCAAGGAAGTTTTTAGCGGTCTTAGGCAATTGATTGGCATGGATCGCTCTATCCTGTGCCGAGATAAAACCTCCTACCAGGATGAAAATTAAAATAAATACTCGGGTGATTTTCTTTACATTTTCCATAATACTAAGTTTTTCTATCATTATTATGGTGCAAAGTTCCTAATCAATTTGGGAAAGAATTAGGAAAAACTTTAGCTGTAAAAAATAAAGCTGTAAAAATGGAAGAGCATGAGTGGCCCGCATGGAAAGAATCAATTGTACCGATCTCATCCTTGCCCACTTCCACTTAGAGAATACTTTTAATTCTTTGCGTTAAAAAAATAAACCATTAAGGTTTCATAGCCTTAATGGTTTAGGATCGTTATGGTATTAAATTTCTGTTAAGCCCTGAATCTCAGAACCTATAAATATTCTTTAATCTGCTGAAGATGGGTAATCGCCTTTAATCCGGCTACCTGCTTATCTTCTTTATATACATCAAAGAAAATAGCATCCATTCCGAAATCTATCGCTCCCATTGCATCCGCGATCCAGTCGTCACCGATCAGGATGCTTTCCTCTTTTAGGGCCTCAGAAAGTCCCAGAGAATATTCAAAAATCTTAGGATTGGGTTTTCTTACTCCCACTGCATCTGCGCTGGTAATGGTTTCAAAATAAGGAGCAATTCCGGATAAAGTACATTTTCTTTCCGTTACTTCCTGAAATCCGTTAGAAATAATATGCAGGGTATAATTCCTGGCTTTCAAATAATCAAGAATATCTTCTGCCCCTTCTACCAGTTCATTATAGGCGACAATATTATCCAGGAAATGTTCTTCAAAATAAAGGGAGAGTTCTTTATTGTCTACTCCAAAATGTTTGAAGGAATCATAGAACCGGTGTTCTCTCAGATACTCTTTGCCTATAATTCCATCTCTTATCTTCTCCCAGAGTTCTTCGTTGATATCATGATAAACGGCATGAAATTCTTCAAAGTCAATATGGTACTTTGAGGTAATCTCCTGTTTTTCGAAAAGATCTTTGATCGTCAGATAGGCATTTCTGCGGTGATCCCAGAGCGTATTGTCCAGGTCAAAAAAAACGTGCTGCATTTTCATACAGCACAAAGTTAATCATTTTAATTTTTTACAATAGGGTAATTTTTGCTCTTGCTTTTCACAATCTCAAGACTTTTAGAAAAATTGAGCAAAAAATCAATGGTTTGCTTCTTAGGTTTCAAAGTTTTCACTTTTAAGGAATCATTTTTTTTCATAGGCGAAGTATGTTTTCCTTATAACGTGAAATTTTCTAAAATATTATTTATCTGGTTAATATTATATTATTCTCATCCATGATTTTTCTCAGGTTTATCAGCGCATACCGCACCCTTCCTAACGTGGTATTGATACTCATATCCGTATGATCAGCAATTTCTTTAAAACTTAGCCCGTCAAAAAATCTCAGCTTGATCACCTCCTGTTGATTTTTGGGAAGAAACTGAAGCATTCGCAGAAGATCTTCCTGGATCTGATTCGTTACCAGCTGATCTTCAATGTTTTCCGAAGGCTCCCTGATTAAATCAAAAATAGAATAATCATCCGTCTTAAAGGTAGTTTCAGAAACTTTGATATTTTTGGCTCTTGATCTGAAATGGTCAATGATTAGATTATGAGAGATTCTTTTGGCCCAAAGAATGAATTTTCCTTCTTCGTTATAGCGTCCTTCTTTCAGCATCACAATGATCTTCATAAAGGTATCCTGAAAAATATCATTGGCTAAATCTTCATCATTAATTTTGTAAAAAATGAATGTAAACAGTTCTCTCTGATGGCGGTGAATAAGGGTTGATAACGCTTCTTCATCACCTTTCTGGTAAAGCGAAATTAGTAAACTATCCGATTTTGATTTCATAACTCTTCTCAATATAAATATTTGCAGACAGGCATTCTGCCAGATATTTCTTCTGGTCTTTGCCGTATATACAAAACAGTTTTCTAGAGTAGAGTCTCTTCAATAGGCGGTACACTTATATTATGATGTAAATATAATAATTTTTTAATAACTGTTAACCTATTATTAAATTTTCAAGAGAAAAATTTAAAAAAAATCATTTAAACATATCATGAATGAGTACTGTAGGGATATTTAATGTAAAATTAATATTTAGACCTTTCATTTCTTTTCCGTTTAAACGGGCATCTCCTACAGGAAAAGCATATCCTCCGGTAAGGTCTAACATTCCGAATAAGGTAACTCCTATTTTCGGAGCAATGTATTTATTGGTTCCTTCAGCTCCCACTAAAAAGTAATAAGAATGGTAGAAATCTACATTTTTCTCAAAATTAAGCAGTACATCAGCCTGAAGTTTTGGCATAATGGCAAACTTTGAGCCGGCAACTCCCATTACAGCAGAGCCCCCCAACCTGTAAATCACATCATCATTTTTAAGAAAAAGCAATTTACCTCCTACTTCCCCAAAACTTTGATTCTGATAGGTATATCCCACACTGATCATTTTATGCATCGTATATTGAGCTTTTACCCATGTACTTAGAAAAAACAGGGATAGAACGGCAACTACAGTTCGAAAATTCATCATCTTTCAATTAATTAAGGTGTAAAATTAAAAAAAACTGCCTTATCAAAAGATAAAGCAGCCCAGTTTATTGTATAAAGAAAAAATTAAACTCCAAAAGCGGCTTTAATTTCCTCAACTTTGTCTAATTTCTCCCAAGTGAAGAACTCAAGGCCTTCTAATGTAATTTCATTCTTATGCCCTTTATTGAATGTCTTATCAGCCACATAATGCTCTTTACCCATATGCCCGTAAGAAGCTGTTTCCTGATAAATTGGATTTCTTAACTTTAGATTCTGTTCGATAGCATAAGGTCTTAAGTCAAAAATAGCAGAAACCTTATTAGCGATTTCACCATCGTGAAGATCAACTTTTGCCGTTCCATATGTATTGATGTATAAACCACAAGGCTCAGCGACTCCAATAGCGTAGGAAACCTGTACCAATACTTCATCAGCTACTCCTGCAGCCACCAGGTTCTTAGCGATATGTCTTGTTGCATACGCCGCACTTCTGTCTACTTTTGAAGGATCTTTTCCTGAGAAAGCACCTCCTCCGTGAGCTCCTTTTCCTCCGTAGGTATCAACGATGATTTTTCTGCCGGTAAGACCTGTATCTCCGTGAGGACCTCCGATTACGAATTTACCGGTCGGGTTAATATGATATTTGATCTGATCATTGAATAACGCTTTAATTTCTTCAGACTGTTGTGCAACAACTCTAGGAACCAAAATGTTTTTGATATCCTCACGGATCTTGTTCAGCATTTCCTCCTCTGTTCCGAAGTCATCATGCTGCGTAGAAACTACGATAGAATCAATTCTGATCGGTTTATGATCATCAGAATACTCAATTGTTACCTGGCTTTTTGCATCCGGACGAAGATAAGCGATCTCCGTGTTTTCTCTTCTGATAGCAGAAAGTTCCTTTAGGATTGTATGGGCCAGATCTAAAGCAAGAGGCATATAGTTAGCCGTTTCATTGGTAGCATATCCAAACATCATTCCCTGGTCGCCAGCTCCCTGTGCATTTGCTTTTGCTTCGAAAGATTCATCCGTTACCGCTCTGTCTACCCCTTGGTTGATATCAGGCGACTGTTCATGGATGGCAGAAATAACTCCGCATGAATCACCATTGAACATATACTCTCCTTTTGTGTATCCAATTCCGTTGATCACTTCTCTGGCAATGGTTTGTACATCAAGATAAGCATCTGATTTTACTTCTCCTGCCAATACTACCTGTCCGGTCGTCACAAGAGTTTCACATGCTACTTTTGAACTTTTATCATATGCTAGAAAATGGTCGATTAATGCATCGGAGATCTGATCGGCAATTTTATCCGGATGTCCTTCTGAAACTGACTCAGACGTAAATAAATAAGACATATTATTCTTTGTTTTTTAGATTAAAAAAAATAGTGAAGAAAAATAAGAATAAATTGCCCAAAAAGAATACTGTTTTAGCATTTTTTTATAGAGGTTGCAATCAGGTCAAATTTTTCCTCGTTATAAACGTCAGCAAATTTAAGCACTATTTTCCTAATACTCAAAAATTTTGTTTATTAATTATAATTTTGTTTACATTAAAAACTTATCCTGCTTTCAGCTTCCCAAATTACTGAGGCTTAATGCTTACAAATTCTTTAGGGCTTTCATGATAATTCAATGTAAGCTCCAGGGAATTTTTAATAGAGTGCGATAATTCGTCAATAATTTTCTGCTTAAAGGTCGGTTTGTAGTAAATAATACTGATCTCTCTGTAAGGAAAAGGTTTCTTAAATCTGAAGACATTCTTTTTCTGTTCTTCTGAAAGCTGGCTTAACGCAAGTTCAGGAAGAATGCTGATTCCACCCACTTTATCTACCATATGTACAAGTGTCTGAATATTCGAAGCAAGGAAATCCAAATTCTTTGGTTTCAATGTATTCTCTTTCAGGTGGCAGATATTTTCAAACTGGTTTCTAAGGCAGTTTCCTTCTTCAAGCAACCATACCTTTTCTACATTCAGTTCTTCAGGGATAATGTAGGAATTCTTTTTATTGGCTTCAGTATTGGAACTGTAAATCATCAGTTCTTCATTGAATAAGAAATCCTGATAAAACTCGTCAGCCGTGTCATAAGGCGTTGAAATAATCCCCGCATCCAGTTCTCCGGCTTTTAAAGCTTTAATAATATTATCCGTTGTCATTTCTTTTACATTCATCTGGATCTTTGGATTCTCTTCAAGGAATTTAAAGATCTCTGTAGGCAGAATAAAAGAAGAAACGGTAGGAATGATTCCTAAATTGATGGTTCCTCCTAAAATATTATTCAAAAGATTGGCTTTATTTTTCAGCTCATTGACGGATTCTATAATCACCTTCGCCTGATCAATGATTTGAAGCCCTACATCGGTAGTACGGATCGGGTGTGTAGTTCTGTCAAAAACCTTCACATCCAGTTCATCCTCAAATTTCTGTATCATGGCACTTAAGGTAGGCTGGGTTATGAAGCATGCCTGGGCTGCTTTACCAAAATGTTTATACTTATCGACAGCGATAAGATACTCCAGTTGCTGAATGTTCATTTGATTAATATTATCTATTACAAAGATATAATGTTTTTGCTATTAGCAATTAAAAATTCAAGTAAATTTGATATTCACTACCTTTACACAGAGATTTAAAATAAGAAACAATTATTCAAATCATCAATATTATGGATTCTAAAAAATTAACCTTAAGTAACGGCGCACCTTATTATGAGCATCAGGATTCCCAAACGGTAGGACCAAGAGGCCCGGTATTGCTGCAGGATTTTATATTACAGGAAAATCTTGCACATTTCGTTAGGGAAAGAATTCCTGAAAGGATTGTACATGCCAAAGGAAGCGGTGCCTATGGAACCTTTACCGTAACTCATGACATCAGCCAGTATACCAAAGCAAAATTATTTTCAAAAGTAGGAAACTCCTGCAGAATGTTTGCCAGGTTTTCTACTGTAGGAGGAGAAAAAGGAAGTGCAGATACAGCAAGGGATCCCAGAGGCTTTGCTTTAAAGTTTTATACAGAGGACGGAAACTGGGATCTTGTAGGAAACAACACTCCGGTATTTTTTATTAAGGATGCCAAAAAATTCCCGGACTTTATCCATACCCAAAAAAGAGTTCCTAAAACCAACTTAAAAAGTGCTACCATGATGTGGGATTTCTGGAGTTTAAATCCGGAGTCTCTTCACCAAGTTCTTATTTTAATGTCAGACAGAGGAACACCTTACGGTTACAGACATATGCATGGCTTCGGATCTCATACGTTCTCTATGATCAATGATCACAATGAAAGAGTATGGGTAAAGTTCCATTTCAAAACAAAACAGGGCATAAAAAACTTCACCGATGAAGAAGCTGTAAAAATGGCTGGCGAAAATCCGGACTTTGCCCAGGAAGACCTTTGCAATGCTATCGAAAACGGAGATTTTCCAAAATGGACGCTGTACATTCAGGTGATGACAGAAGAACAGGCAAAAGATTTCAGATGGAATCCTTTTGATGTAACGAAAGTATGGTTCCATGATGATTTTCCTTTGATTGAAGTAGGAGAAATGGAGCTCAATGAAGTTCCTGTCAATTATTTTGCCCATGTGGAACAGTCCACCTTCTCTCCAAGCAGCCTGATCAACGGAATCAGCTTTTCACCGGATAAAATGCTTCAGGGAAGATTATTCTCTTACCCCGATGCCCACCGATACAGAGTGGGAGTAAACGCTCATCAGTTAGAGGTCAACCGATGCCCTTTTGCTGTTAATAACTATCAGAGAGACGGCTATATGGCAGATTCTAGCCAATATCAGGATAAACCTAATTATCATCCGAACAGTTTTGATGATCTCATGCCGGATCCATCTTATAAGAATTATGAGTATGAGCTGGACAGTGCCCATGTTGCCAACTACAACAGGAATGAAAACGACAGTGATCACTACACCCAGCCTGGACTGCTGTATTCAAAAGCCATGAATGCTGAACAAAGAAATCATCTGATTCAAAATATTGTGGGAAGTATGAAAGGGATAAACGGACCCAAAAAAGACGAGATTATCAACAGGCAATTATGCCATTTTTTCAGGGCTAACATTGAGCTTGGCATGAAAGTAGCTTCTCAATTAAACGTCAATATAGATGCAAATATGATGAATCATTCCAAATAACCATATTGAAAGAAAAACTAAAAAAAAGGAAAAAAAAATAATATTTTTTCCTTTTTTTTGCAAAAAATTCATAATTTGCGAAGGATGATATTTTAAAGTGGAAAAATGAGTTACGAAAATATATTATTAAAAAAAGAAGATAAATTATCTATCATTACAATAAACAGACCTGAGAGTTTAAATGCCTTAAATGCAAAAACGATTCAGGAAATCAGTACAGCGCTGGATGAACTTAATGAGGACACTTCCTGCAGAGTAATCATCCTTACGGGAAGTGGAGAAAAATCTTTTGTAGCTGGAGCTGACATCAAAGAATTTAGTGACTTTGGACAGGAAAAAGCTGAAGAGCTTGCCAGAAATGGACAAAACTCCCTGTTCAACAAGATTGAAAATATGTCTAAGCCTGTGATTGCAGCCGTAAATGGATTTGCACTCGGAGGAGGTTTAGAGCTTGCTATGGCATGCCATATCAGATATGCATCCGAGAATGCCAGACTGGGTCTTCCTGAAGTAACCCTGGGACTTATCCCCGGATACGGAGGAACCCAAAGGCTTCCAAAGCTTGTCGGAAAAGGTATTGCCAACGAAATGATCTTCTCGGCCAAAATGATTCCTGCTCAAAAAGCAAAGGAAATCGGACTGGTGAATGAAGTATACCCTATTAGCGAATTATTAACTAAAACGAAAGAATTAGCGACCACTATTGCCTACAATTCACCAATGGCAATATCGAAGGCTATCCACGCCGTGAATTTATCTGACTCTGAGAAAGGTTTTGACACTGAAATCCAGTATTTCGGAGAACTTTTTGAAATGGCAGATAAGAAAGAAGGAGTCACTGCTTTCCTTGAGAAAAGAAAGCCGAACTTCTAAACTTTCAAAAGCTTTTAATCCAATTATTTCGAAAAAACTAATGCTGCGGTATGAATAAGTTTGACAAGGCTTATCTAAAAATGGCCCAAGAATGGGCAAAACTCTCCTACTGTAAGAGAAAACAGGTAGGAGCTCTTATCGTAAAAGATAGGATGATTATTTCAGATGGTTACAACGGAACTCCTTCGGGGTTTGAAAACTGCTGTGAAGATGAAGAGGGCAAAACGCACTGGTATGTATTGCATGCGGAAGCCAATGCTATATTAAAGCTGGCTGCTTCCACTCAGTCTGCAAAAGGAGCAACGTTATATCTGACGCTGTCACCCTGTAAAGAATGCAGTAAACTGATTCTGCAGGCAGGAATTACAAGACTGGTGTATATTAATGAGTATTCAGATGACGACGGAATAGCGTTCCTGAGAAACCATAATATTGAAATAGAACAAATATCGGACTGTGAACTAAAAAAATAAGCACAAATGACTTGG
This sequence comes from Chryseobacterium sp., assembly GCF_022869225.1. Classification (NCBI taxonomy): domain Bacteria; kingdom Pseudomonadati; phylum Bacteroidota; class Flavobacteriia; order Flavobacteriales; family Weeksellaceae; genus Chryseobacterium; species Chryseobacterium sp. The sequence continues at coordinate 1,891,287 of NZ_JALIHL010000001.1, forward strand.
GATGAAAAGATCAAAGATTTTGAAATATTTCTTCGTTTTGAAAGAAATTTTTCAGAAAACACTCTCGACGCTTATGTTCGGGACATTAAGAAATTAAAAGATTATGCAGAAGAAGATCTGGCAAACGTCGGCCCAGATTCTATCGGTTACGAAAACCTGCAGGAATACATTTTCAATCTTTCAAAACAGAAATTCAGCGAGAGATCGCAAGCAAGATGGATCTCTTCCATTAAGGCTTTCTTTAAATTTCTGCTTGAGGATGAATTTCGTGAAGACAACCCTGCAGCGTTACTTGAAGGCCCAAAATTGGGATTATACTTACCTGATACCTTAAGCCTGCCTGATATCAACAGAATTATTGCAGCTATTGAAGTCAATACAGACCTGGGAAAAAGAAACCACTGTATCATTGAGGTACTCTATGGTTGCGGACTCCGAGTTTCTGAGCTGATTGATCTGAAAATATCAAACATCAACTTCAAGGAGCAATATATTAAAGTCCATGGAAAGGGAAACAAAACCCGTTTTGTTCCTTTGGCTGATTACACGGCCGATCTGTTGGAAAATTATATCAAGGAGGTACGTTCCAAAGGAAAAGTCAATAAGAAATATGAAGATACTTTGTTTTTAAACAGCAGGGGCACCTCGATGTCCAGAGTGATCGTATTTCTTATCATTAAGGAACTTACAGACAAAGCAGGGGTTAACAAAAAGATATCTCCACACACATTCAGACATTCTTTTGCAACGCATTTGCTGCAGAATGGCGCTGATTTGCGTTATATTCAGGAAATGCTGGGCCATTCCAGTATTACGACAACTGAAATATATACCCACCTGAAAACGGAAGAACTAAGGGATGTTATCTTGAGTTACCACCCCAGAAATATTAATGTTACGCAATGAAGCGAAGTTCCATCTGACCTTTGAAAAAACATTTATAAACAGATGAAATTATTGAAATATTGTCCAAGCTGTGGCAAAGAATCTCTCCATTGGGACGGTGAAAAGAAATGGAGCTGTCCTGAATGTGGTTTTTCACTCTATAATAATGTGGCGGGGGCTGTGGCGGTTGTCATAAGATATGGTAACGAAATTTACCTTACCCGGAGAAACCGCGATCCTCAAAAGGGGAAACTCGATCTGGCAGGAGGCTTCGTTGATCCTAGAGAAAGCGCAGAGGAAACCTGTAAAAGAGAACTTTTTGAAGAGCTTCAGCTTAATATCGATATTTCAAACCTGAAATACCTTACAAGCCTTCCTAATATTTATCAATATAAAGAGATTGATTACCATACCATTGATCTTTTTTATGAGTACACTATTTCGGAGAAATTTGAGGCCAGCCTTGAGCGTTCAGAAATTTCAGAGGCGGTATGGATTCCTTTACAGGAAATCAACCTCGAGGATATCGCTTTTAATTCTCAGAAGAGATTTTTTGAAGATTACTTAAAGAAGTAATTCTATGATACCTCTCGCAGATTTTACAGATCTGGCAGATGATTATACTATAAATCTGCTTAATTTGTTAAATCTGCGAGATTTTTTTTATTGTAGAAATTAGTAGGTCTTTGAATTCAGCATTTCCTGAAAATACTGAACCAGCAACGATCTTTCTGCTTCCGAAAGGTTAGCTTCTTTATGATAGACGATATATCCCGGCAGAGGCATCGTCTTATTCTGTATCGTCTGAACAGATTTGGTAAGCATATTCGCTTTTAAATCCTTATTGTATGTTTCCCAAACAGAGAAGTTAAGGTGTTCCCGCCCTTCATTGATATGGCTCTTCACAGACCATGAAACAGGTGCTATAAAGGCATATTTCGGATAGAGGGTCTCATTGGAATGACAATCGTAACATGCTCCTCTAAGCAATGTTTTAATCTTTTCCGGAGCTTTTTTAGAATCCACAAAATTTATTGCAGTATCCAATGGTTTATTTACCCGGTCAACAGGAATAAACTGAATCAGAGCAAAAGCTACCAAACTCCAAAAAAATATTTTTTTCGCCGTCTTCATACCTCTTATTTTACCGGAGTTACCATTGCATTCTCAGACTTGATCTCTTTTTTAACATTCTGTTCAACGGTTTCTTTTTTATCCTCAGCCGGAGGCGCAGATACCGCTGCAGGAAGTGTCCCCTTAGGATTATCAAGCGTTCGGGTATCATTCAGATCCCATTCTTCATTCGTTTCCCACAATCCTCTTACAACAGCCTTTTTATAGAATACATAAGCATCTTCGGCAAAGGTTTCGGTAGCAAAATCCGCTTCATCCCAATATTGATTTTCATTATTATCCACCAGGATTCTAACAATATATTCCTCTGGCTTAAGAATGTTAAATTTCACTTTGTCTCCGCTTGTATATTTCTGATAAATCACTTTTTCCGAAGAATCAAGAAGCTGGATCCAATACTTTGTTTTTGGAGCATTCAGAAGGGTGAATGTAAGGCTTCCAAACTGATCTATCTTCGCCACATCAAAATCGAAACGTTTGGATTGTGTATTTTTAGCATAGAAAGAAGATATGGTTTCTTTAGGAATCGTGAGCTGGTATTTCTTTCCGGTAACAAAGTCTGACTGAACCAGTATCTGATATGGATTGGTTTCTGAGATTCTGGCAGTGAACTCATGCGTAGTTAAACTGTCGCTTTTCAATATCCATTTTGACGGATCAATTTTATCAATAATATAATTGGAAGAGATTCTAAAATCAGCCTTCGGATCTAATGATCCTCCTCCGTTATCACTATTGATATCCATTACATTCTTCTTATTGTATTTGTAAAATGTAGAAACAGTATCCTTCTTGCTCCCGATATCATAGCTGAACAATAATTTTTCTGTTGCCGCCTGCCCCAGATCATCTTTCACCGCATCAAACCAAATTCTTACCGAATCTGATTTTGGACGATGGGTCACTTTTATATCTTTAAGCTTATCATTTACCGACGCTACTTTTACCTCTTCAGGATGCCCTTCAAACATCATAATAATTCCGCCGGAGGTTTCTTTCATTTCAGAGTATTTCAACGGTTTTTTAGAAGGATACACTTTTATATCCAGCCCTGAAATAGACTTTTCAACATCTATAGCTTCTTTCTTAAATCCAATTTTTTCTTTTCCGGGATCATAAACAGAATTTCCATTCTCATCTTCAAACGCAATAACTTTATATTTTCCTGGAGAAAGATAATTCAGCTCATAATATCCGTCATCATCAACCTTTGTGATATAATATGGCTTTTGCTTATAATTCATGGTATCTTTGACCTGATACAGCCCTACAACCAATTTATTTTCCGTGCTCCCCGACTTTTTTTTGATCTGTAAAGCATCTTTCACTTCACCGCTGATATACAAATCATCCAATTTGTCTCCCGTAGAAAAAGCAAAATTGAAATAGCGCAGCGGATTGGATTCATTGTTATCCACAATTGAATTTCCAAAGTTGAAATTATAGGTAGTATTGGCCTGCAGTGTATCTGTCCATTGAATCAGCACAAATTTATTGGCAATATTAGAGGGCAGGATTCTTTTGATATTCTTGATCGGCGGTGATATGATCAGATTCTTATTGATGTCCTTCAATGTGACATATTCATCAAAATCCAGACGGAGTTCGTGAATATCCCTTTTTACATTAACCCGGGTTGTATCAATATTTGAACTTAAAAATTTAGGAGCCAAAGTATCTTTTGCTCCCCCTACAGGAGATCCCACTCTCGCACATGAATGTACAAGAAAACAGATAACGAATAATAAAAGAAACCTTTTCATGAAAATGTTTAAGCAAAAGTAAACATTATTCTCCAAAAACTTCCTGTCCGGAATTCAAAGTATCTTTATTGTCGTTCATAACCGTATGAAGCTTATCCTTCTGTAAAGGAAAATCCTCAAATAATCCGGACAATGCAAGGGCCGTGTATACTCTGTTTGAATATTTATTTCCGATGGCTACAATGGTAACTTTGGATTTCAGAAGATGGGCAAATACAGAATTCGTTCCGTGCCACCATCCATTATGGTAGGTCAGCTTTTCACCATTATCAAATATTTTCATCCTGAATCCCAATCCATAATTATTCATTCCCGCTTTTTCATTACTGTAAGGTGTGAACACCATCTGCATCAATTCAGGCTTTAAAAAATTCTTTGAAAACATTGCCTTTGAGAAATTGTATAAGTCTCTTGGTGTTGTATACACGTTTTTATCCCCGTAGATAAGGTCTAACCTGTCTAATGGATAGAGTTTGTTTCCGCCATAATAAAAAGACTGTGATGCGGTAGGGATATCTTTTTCCTGGAAGATGTAAGAGTGGTCCATTTTCAATGGAATGAACACCATTTCTTTCATAGCCTGCGGGAAAGGAGTCCGGGTTACTTTTTCAATCAACAGAGCCAATAAAGCAAAGTTCGTATTACAATACATAAAACCTGTATCGGTATCTCTTGCCAGATCAGGTTTATATCTGATGATCATATTCAATACATCCTGATTCGTAATAAACGGCTTTGAAAGTTCAGCAGGGGCAGGCTGTATTTTGGTAATAAAATATTCGTATTTAGGAAGTCCGCTTCTCTGATCCAGCAACGTCTGAACGGTAACATTAGGGTACGGAAATCCGGGAAAATATTGAGAAAGGCGATCCGAAAGTTTTATTTTTCCGGCTTCCACCAGTTTCATCATGGCCATAGCCGTTAATGTTTTTGATACCGAAGCTACATGCAGCGGGGTATCTTTATCAATCGGCATTTGGTTTCCTTCTCTTCCGAAGCCTCTGTAATTTTCATATAAAATCTCGTCACCTTTAGCAACAAGTATTCCTCCGCTCAGATTTCCACCATCCCATATTTTCTTGTAATACTGATCTATATAGCGCACTGTTGATTGTTTGTTCAAAAGCTGGCCATCTGCCTTGGTAAAAACCGTTCCAAGATCTACATTTCCATAATTGGGAAGGTTAGTCGTATTTTCCGCTGAAACCTCTTTGGCTTCAGAATTTTTTTTACAGGAAAAGGAGAATAAAAGGATACTTAAAAGGAGTACAAAATTACGCGTCTTCATGAGATTCAAAAATGAGCGGCAATTTAATAAAACTCAAAAAAAAATAGTGAATATGTGGGGATATTATGAATTATTTAACACAAACAGGCAAAAGGGCGAAGTTTTTCAGCGGACAGATAAGGCATTAGCTTAACACTTTCTTTCCAACAGCTCTGTAAAAGTGGAGAACTCAACAGCAAAATAAGCCAGTTTGCCCATCTGCCTTTTTCCACTTCGCTCTTTTACCTCATCAGATTATGTGCCTAACAATAAGAAGCTACAATCTTATCAACAATAAACTGCGCCAGCTTTTCTTTGCTCTGATGGGTCCAGCCGGCGATATGCGGAGTAACAATCGTTTTTTCAGAGGCTAACAGGTATTGTAAATCCTCATTTTCTATTTCCAGATTTTCAAAAGAAGATTTTTCATATTCCAGCACATCCAGACAGGCTCCTTTTATTTTCCCGGACTTCAAGGCATCGACTAAGCTTTTAGTTTTTACATTCTTTCCTCTTGCGGTATTGATAAAATAAAAGTCATTTTTCATCTCCGCAATGAACTTCTCATCAATTATATAATGGGTTTCCGGCGTCAGCGGTATATGAAGGCTTACAATATCTGAACACTGCTTTAATTCATCAATACTCACCTGTGTGGCAAATTCGTCAGCAAGGTCCGGAAGAATATCATGGAAAACGACCTTACAGCCAAAACCGGAAAGCCTTTGGGCCGTAGCTTTCCCCATATTTCCATAACCTATAAGCCCTACTGTTTTTCCCAGCAATTCGTCTCCCCTGTTCTCTTCACGCTTCCAGATCCCGTTTTTCACTTCCTGAGAGGCAATGAAGAGTCTGTTCATAATAAGCAACAGCATTCCTACAACATGTTCCGCCACAGAGTCCCGGTTTCCCTCCGGAGAATTAATCAGCCGGATACCCAGTTTTTCCGCCACGGGAATATCAATATTTTCCATTCCGGCTCCCACTCTCGCAATAAACTTCAGGTTTTTTGCCTTCTCAAGAAAGCTTTTGTCCAATGGAATACGGCTTCTGATGATAATTCCTTCATAGTTTTCAATTTTATCACTAACCTCATCGTATGAAGACGTAAAGTCTTCCTCCAGAATGAAGTTTTTGGCTAAAAGCTGTTCGGTGATAAGAGGATGGTTTTTATCTAAAAGAAGTATTTTCATAGCTTAAACACAAATGACACTAATTTATTTCACAAATAGCACAAATTATAATATCCCGTTAATCACTCTTTTAACTCCATTTTTAAATTGAAGTGTATTAAAGTTAATCAACATTCCAAGTTTACAATTACTTAAGCGTAGGTAGGTAAGTATTTGCGCTAAATGAATATCTTGTAATGATTCTATAGATTTTATTTCCAGCACAAATTTTTTCTCAATCAAAAAGTCAAGTCTATAGCCAACATCCATTTTAACCTCATCATAAATTAATGGCATCGGTTTTTGTCTTTCTACAAGAATATCATGTTTATTCAATTCATAAAACAGGCATTCTTCATAAGCACTTTCCAAAAGTCCCGGTCCCAATGCCTTATGAATTATATACCCCGCTTCGTAAACGATTTTTGATATATCATTTTCTGAAATATCCATTTTTATTTTTTTTCATTTGATCAGGCACAAATCATTTGTGAAAATTTGTGCCAGACATTTGTGTTTTTTTGTGTTTTTACAGGATATTATTTTTTATCTTTCTTGGACTCCTGAGGTTCCTGGAACAGTTTTTTCAGTTCTACAGATTCCAGAGGTTTCATTCTTCCGGAAAGAATCAGTGAAAGTTCTTTTCTACGGAATGCCGCTGCGAATCTTTCTTTTTCCTCTTCAGTTTCCGGAATCATCTCAGGAATAGGAATCGGGCGGTTAAATTCATCTACCGCAACGAAGGTATAAATACCGGCATTGGTATGAATCTTCTTCTGGTTGATGGGATCATCCAGCCACACATCTACATACACCTCCATTGAAGTGGAAAATGCCCTGGATACCTTAGATTCCAAAACCACCACTCCGCCTTCCGGAATTGGATGATTAAAAGAAACATGGTTTACGGAAGCTGTTACCACTCTTCTTTCGCAGTGTCTGGCAGCAGAAATAGACGCACATCGGTCCATTTTGGCTAAAAGCTCACCACCAAAAAGGTTTCTTAAAGAATTGGTTTCGTTCGGAAGAACAATATTAGTCATAATGGTCAGAGATTCTGACGCTTTTTTTATTTTTGCCATCTAGTCTTAGTGTTGTTTGGAACAGCCGGTGCAGGTTTTATCCCTTTTACGGCAGGTTTTACTAATGAATCTTTCTTTAAAGAGTCTGAAACAGGTGTTTCAGGAGTATGTGCTACCACTTTTACCGTATCTTTTACAATTCTGTGGGTAGAAGTCTGCACGGAAACATTATTAAAAGATTTCTTGCCAAAAAGAAGCTCCTGCTGGGTATAAGCGAAGTACAAAATACCTGAAACAGGAATGATCAGCAGGAAAACCCAAAGTATGGTTTTATTGAATTTATAATCCTTTTCACGGTTTTCTGAAACATTCACTTTTCCCCCGTTATTGATGTCCGAGAATCTGATCTCTTCCAAGCCATAGAAATCGGGGCGTCCTGATTCTATTCTTTTTCCTTTGAAATGGGTGTGTCCTTCCTCGATGAAAACAGTTCCAAGATTCTGAATTTCCAAAAGCTGTTCCGCCTGAAGTTTTTTCTTCCAAAAATCAGTCTGAATTTTGAGATCACTTCTGGAGGCCTCTAGTGACATCTGTTTTTGCTGTGCTATAAAAGCAGGCAGGTCATCAGATTTCACTTCATAATCAATGGTAAAATCGATCTGGCTTGCCGGAGGAAGAATACTTCCGTTTTCAGAATTAATAATTGCCTTAGAATTTTTCAGAGAAAACACGCCAAAGCCTGGAACTGTAGCAGTTCCAAATTGTTTTAAGTATTCTAAAATGTAAGCTGAAATATTCATTTGGCAGCAAATTTATGACTTTTTCATGACTTTTTAGAACATTTAATTTGATATAAAAAAAGACTGCCGGAACAGTCTTTACTTATTCTATACTAAAATCGGTGCAATGCTCATTATATTTAATCCTTTTAAAGGATAAAAGGCAAATTTACAAATTCACTTATCAGCCTATTTTTGCCTTTCCGGCTATCTTTATTCTTTCCTCATTATTGAATCTTCCAGCTGATCCCGAACATAAAATTGGTCCCTGCCTGAGAAAAATAATATGGTGCTCCGTCATAAACAGCTCCGTTATTGACGTATTTTCTATTGAAAAGGTTATTAACCAATAATTTTAAAGCAATATCATTATGGGCGATTTTAAACTGATACTGTGCATTAAAATCTGTTAGAAAATAATCCTTCAGCTGAAGATTTTTATCCTCAGTATTATCCAGATACTGTTTTCCTACATATTGATTCATTAAAGCAAACTGAAAGTTCCCGGAAGGATTGAATTTAATTCCGAGATTAGCAATAACATCGGGAGAGAAAGAGATCTGTGTATTTCCAAGATTCCTGATTTCTTTCTTATTATTGATATTAAAGTCCTGATTTCTATTTTGGCTTACACTGACATTTCCTGAAAGCTCCCATTGTGTAGAAAGCTTGGCCAAAGCACCAATCTCGATCCCTCTTCTGTAACTTTTCCCTGAGTTGGTTCTGATAAATGCCCCCACGTTGTTAAGCTCTCCATTTAATACCAACTGATTGACATAATACATATAATAAAGGTTGGCCGTTACGGATACCATGCCAAACTGTTTTTCGATACCCGCTTCAAAATCATGAAGTTTTTCTGCTTTTACAGTATTATCACTCATCAGGTCATCCCTGTTCGGCTCACGTTGGGCATGAGCATAAGAAAGAAAAACTTTACCGTTACCGATTTTATAATTTACGCCGGCCTTCGGGTTAAAGAAGAACCAGTTTTTATCAAGATTTCCTCCTTCTCCATCGCCTTCTGTCAGGATTTTTGTATTATAATCTATATTTCGGATCTGAAGGTCTCCGAATAACTCAAAACGGTCCCCTAGTCTCCATAGAGCTTTTGCAAAAGCAGCCAATTCGTTTTTTACAGAACGGTTTCTATAATATTCATACTCATTGATCTGCGGAAAATAGACTCCGGTTACATTTCCAAAGTGCCTTCCATAATACTGGTTGGCTACCGCTCCGAAATTAAGATCCACCGACTCCAATTTTCCGTAAAGAGTAGAAACAATTCCATAGAAATCATTGTTCAGCCATTTTTTTCTGATAAAATCTGAATAGGCAACGGCCTGCCCGTTTTCATTGATATCAGGCAGATTATATCTAGCAAAAGGATCTCCCTGTTTATAATTTTCATAATATCCTTTTCCTTTGGTGTAATGAAGGGTCGTTTCAAGATTCCATCGGTCATTAATTCCCTGTTCCCAAAGTAGCTGATAATGATTTTGCCTGTAATTATCGGTTTCATTGTCATAGAAACCAATGATGTTTTTCCAGTCTGCATCATAGATCGCCCCGGAATAATTAAATTTAGGATCCGTTTCCCAGGTTTTTCTATCGATCCCATTCCAGGCCTGATAGGTTTTTTCCTTGCCACCAAAAGCCATGAAGCGGATTTTAGTGTTTTTCTCTTCAAATAAGGCGGTGAAGTTATATGAATTGAGTTTTGAAGAGGCCCTGTCGATATATCCGTCCGACTGGATATGGGTATAACGTCCCATTACCGAGAGTCTGTTTTTCCAGAATTTCCCGCTACCTGCCTCAGCAGAATACTTGTACGTATTAAATGATCCGTAGCTGTCATCAGTCTTAAAGTACATCTTTTCCTCCGGCTCTTTAGAAATCACGTTGATACTGGCTCCAAACGCAGAAACTCCATTATTAGAAGTCCCAACTCCTCTCTGGATAACGATCTGTGACGCTGAGCTGGTAAGATCCGGAACATTGACAAAGAAAGTTCCCTGGCTTTCGGAATCGTTATACGGAACACCGTTCATCATCACATTGATGCCTCTTCCGGCTACCCCACGAATCCTGAATCCCGTATATCCTACACCGTTACCGGCATCCGAAGTAGAAATGACGGAAGTTTGATTTTTCAAAAGAACCGGAAGATCCTGCCCCAGATTTTTACTGTCTAAATCTTTCTGAACATTAATGATTTCCTTTGCTACCGGCAGTCTTTTGGTAAAGCTGACCGTTTCTATTTCCCTGATTTTCAGAGAATCTTTATTTTGAGCCTGGATAAAGGCTACAGAGCTTACACTAAGCCCTAAAAAAAACAATCCTTTCATTCTATAAATCTTTGACATTTAATGAATAAAAGGGGATCGATAAGATATTATACATTTCGACTTATCACGGTCGATGCGTCCCTAAACAGCATTACCTGTTCCAGGTTCATTGGGTATAATCTCAGCCTGTTAAAGCACCCCTTTATTTCAGCTGCAAAATTACAAAAAATATATGAGAATTCAGCTTCAAAATCCGCGGTACATGGGTCAAGATCTGGGAATTAAGCGGCAAATCATTATTTTAAAAAATTACGAGTGATCATGAACCTGTTCATAATTCCCTAGTAGGCTTTATTATTGGCATCGATATAATAATATTCTTTACCGTCTTTTGTTACTTCAAACATTTTGCCCAGTTTCCAGCTGAAATTCCTTTTAATATTGGAATACTCAAAAGGAATAATAATCTTGTTATTGACATCGATCACTCCGAATTTATCATTCTGGGAAGCAACAATCATCGGGTCAGATACATTATCTCCTTCCATAATGTACAGGTACTGATATTGAGGATAAATCTGATACTGTCTGTAATCTGCAGCATTTACGAATTTTGATTTTTCGATAATCCCATAAAAACCATTCAGAACATAAGCCTGAAACAACTGTTGTTTGTACTCTGTAAATTTACATTTCCCAAAATCCGAATCCTTAAATTGATACACTCTTTTTCCGCTCTTATCCACCCGGTAAGAAATCATATCTTTTTCTACTGTGGCATACTTGTCCGTTCCAAATTTTCTGACCTTCTCATTAGGTGAATTCAGGAGATTACAGTCTTCATAAAAAAACACAGCCACATGATATTCCGGCTGAATAATGAATTTTCCGTTTTGGTTGATATATCCAAACTGGTCTCCTTTCTTTTTGGGGATCAGAACAGGAAGATCTTTGTTGATAACCACAAGATCGGGATTTGTCTTAAGCACTGAACTTTCTTTTTTCACAGCCGTCTTAGCATTTTTTTTCACCGGAATTTTCTTTACATACCGGGTCTGCGAGAAAACGAAAATCGAAATAAAAACACACAAAACATTCAGGATATTTTTCATATTCACCATATACTTACAAAAATACGACCAAAAATAGATATTATAAAATTCATATTTATAAAGAATCTAAATAATTTCACTCTCATAAAATAGTAAAATTTCGTAATTTTGGGAACATTTTGAATTGTTTGATAATTTTAAAAAACTTTTAAAAAAGTGTAGATTATGCTGACTTTATTCGGTTAATGTTGCATCAAAATGCGAGAACTCAAAATGTCATTAACTGTATTTATACAGACCGGTAAAGAAAAAGCAGGCCTACCTTTAATGTTGAAAGACCTTCTATTATGAGTATTTATAAGGATTACATCAAAGAGATTGAAGAAAGAAAAATCCAGGGGCTTCATCCAAAGCCAATTGATGGTGCTGAATTGCTAAGTGAAATCATTACACAAATTAAAGATTCAGGTAATGCTGACCGATCGGATTCTCTTAAATTTTTCATTTATAACACACTACCCGGAACAACAAGTGCAGCGGGAGTGAAAGCAAAATTTTTAAAAGAAACTATTCTAGGTGAATCCGTAGTAGAAGAAATTTCCCCGGCCTTTGCCTTTGAATTATTATCTCATATGAAGGGCGGGCCTTCTATCGAAGTGTTGCTAGACCTTGCCTTAGGTAATGATGCAGCTATTGCTAAAGAAGCGGCAAACGTTCTTAAAACACAGGTTTTTCTTTATGAAGCAGATACCAACCGTCTGAAGGAAGCATTCAACAGCGGTAACGAAACTGCAAAAGAAATCATTGAAAGCTACGCAAAAGCTGAATTCTTTACTAAACTTCCTGAAGTTGCTGAAGAAATCAAAGTGGTAACCTATATCGCTGGTGAAGGAGATATCTCTACAGATTTACTTTCTCCGGGTAACCAGGCGCACTCAAGATCTGACCGTGAACTTCATGGTAAATGTATGATCACACCTCAGGCGCAGGAAGAAATTAAAGCCTTACAGGTACAGCATCCTGATGCAAGCGTTATGCTTATCGCTGAAAAAGGAACAATGGGTGTAGGATCATCCAGAATGTCAGGAGTAAACAACGTTGCTCTTTGGACTGGAAAACAGGCCAGCCCATATGTACCATTCGTAAACATTGCTCCAATTGTAGGAGGAACAAACGGTATTTCTCCTATCTTCCTTACAACAGTAGACGTTACCGGAGGTATTGGTATCGACCTTAAAAACTGGGTGAAGAAAGTAGATGAAAACGGAAACCCTGTTCGCAACGAAAACGGTGACGTAGTTCTTGAAGAAGCTTATTCAGTGGCAACAGGAACGATTCTAACGATTAATACAAAAGAAAAGAAATTATATAACGGAGATAAAGAATTGATCGACCTTACCAAATCTTTCACTCCACAAAAGATGGAATTCATCAAAGCGGGAGGATCTTACGCGATCGTATTTGGTAAAAAACTACAGACATTTGCAGCTCAGCTTTTAGGAATTGAAGCGCCTGCTGTTTTTGCTCCGTCAAAAGAAATTTCTCACGAAGGACAAGGACTTACAGCTGTAGAAAAGATTTTCAACAGAAATGCTGTGGGAACAACTCCGGGAAAAGTATTACACGCCGGTTCAGACGTTCGTGTACAGGTAAATATCGTTGGATCTCAGGATACAACAGGTCTTATGACTGCTCAGGAATTGGAATCAATGGCAGCAACAGTGATTTCTCCGGTTGTTGACGGTGCTTACCAGTCAGGATGTCACACTGCTTCTGTTTGGGATAAAAAAGCGCAGGCTAATATTCCGAAACTGATGAAATTCATGAACAAGTTCGGTTTGATTACAGCCCGTGACCCGAAAGGTGAATACCACGCGATGACTGACGTTATCCACAAAGTTCTTAACGACATCACTGTAGACGAGTGGGCCATCATCATCGGAGGTGACTCTCATACAAGAATGTCTAAAGGGGTCGCTTTCGGAGCTGACTCAGGAACTGTTGCGCTAGCATTAGCTACCGGTGAAGCATCCATGCCGATTCCTGAATCTGTAAAAGTAACCTTCAAAGGAAACATGAAAGAACACATGGATTTCCGTGATGTGGTTCATGCAACTCAGGCTCAGATGCTGAAGCAGTTTGGAGGAGAAAACGTATTCCAGGGAAGAATCATTGAGGTTCACATCGGAACACTTCCTGCTGACCAGGCATTTACGTTTACAGACTGGACTGCTGAAATGAAGGCAAAAGCTTCTATCAACATTTCTGAAGATAATACGTTAATCGAATCACTGGAAATTGCAAAAGGCAGAATCCAGATCATGATTGACAAGGGGATGGATAACCACAACAAAGTTCTTCAGGGATTAATTGACAAAGCGGATAAGAGAATCGCAGAGATCAGATCAGGAGAGAAACCTGCCCTGACCCCGGATTCAAATGCTAAATATTATGCTGAAGTAGTGGTAGATCTTGATGCAATCGTTGAGCCAATGATTGCTGACCCGGATGTAAACAATGACGATGTATCGAAGAGATATACCCACGATACCATCAGAGATCTTTCTTACTATGGAGGTGAGAAAAAAGTAGATCTTGGCTTCGTAGGATCCTGTATGGTTCACAAAGGAGACCTTAAGATCGTTTCTCAAATGCTTAGAAACCTTGAAAAGCAAAAAGGGAAGGTAGAATTTAATGCTCCGCTTGTAGTGGCAGCTCCTACTTATAACATCATTGATGAATTAAAAGCAGAAGGAGACTGGGAATTGTTAGAAAAATATTCCGGGTTTGAATTTGATGACAATGCTCCAAAAGGAGAAGCCCGTGTTGAATACAAAAATGTAATGTACCTTGAGCGTCCCGGATGTAACCTTTGTATGGGTAACCAGGAAAAAGCGGCTAAAGGAGATACAGTTTTAGCAACTTCTACCCGTCTTTTCCAGGGAAGAGTGGTGGAAGATTCTGAACGTAAAAAAGGAGAATCTCTGCTTGCTTCAACTCCTGTTGTTGTTCTTTCTGCGATTATTGGAAGAATTCCTAGCATTGACGAGTATAAAGCTGCAGTTGAGGGTATTGACCTTACTACTTTTGTTCCTTCTATTAAAGAATTGACAAGCACAAGCGCTCACTAAAAGATTAATAGATAAATCGCAAGACTATTGAAAATTATATAATTGGAAGATTTTGACCCTTTAGGATTTAAAATCTTCCAATTTTTTGTTTAGAACGTTTCTATTTTAAGATAGTTACGTTTTTTTTTCGATAAAATCGGGAAAATAAATTCTAATTTTTCTTAAATTGAAAGTTATAAAATCTATTGATTTTGGAATCAAAAACATCCCTGTTTATGGATTATAGGAACGTTTTTTGATGTATAAAAAATGATTTTTCTTTTTCACCATCAGAAAAAGAAGCATTAACGGAAAAAGAATAAAACTAAAATACGATATGACTTTTGATATTGATATGATCAAAAAGGTGTATGAGCGTTACCCTGAAAGAATTGCAGCAGCAAGACAAATCGTGGGAAAACCTCTTACCCTTTCAGAAAAAATCCTTTACACCCACCTTTGGGAAGGAAATGCTACACAAGCGTATGAAAGAGGAAACTCTTACGTAGACTTCGCACCAGACAGAGTAGCCATGCAGGATGCCACTGCACAGATGGCGCTTTTACAATTCATGCAGGCAGGAAAGGCTAAAGTAGCTGTTCCTTCTACTGCTCACGCAGATCACCTTATCCAGGCAAAAGTAGGTGCAGATAAAGACTTACAGGAAGGAATCAACAAAAACTCTGAGGTTTTCAACTTCTTAAGTTCTGTATGTGACAAATATGGAATCGGTTTCTGGAAGCCGGGAGCCGGCATTATCCACCAGGTTGTATTAGAGAATTATGCCTTCCCTGGAGGGATGATGATCGGTACAGACTCTCACACGGTAAATGCAGGCGGACTGGGAATGGTAGCGATCGGTGTAGGAGGTGCTGATGCAGTAGACGTAATGGCGGGAATGGCCTGGGAGCTTAAAATGCCAAAATTAATCGGGGTAAAATTAACCGGTAAAATGAATGGATGGACCTCTGCTAAAGACGTCATCTTAAAAGTGGCAGGAATCCTTACCGTAAAAGGAGGTACAGGATGTATCGTAGAATATTTCGGAGAAGGAGCTCAATCTCTTTCAGCGACCGGTAAAGGAACGATCTGTAACATGGGTGCCGAGATCGGAGCGACGACTTCTACCTTCGGATACGATGATTCCATGAGAAGATATCTGGCTGCAACAGGAAGACAGGATGTGGTAGATGCGGCTGATACAATTGCTGAACATTTAACAGGGGATGCTGAAGTATATGCTAAACCGGAACAATATTTTGATCAATTGATCGAAATCAACCTTTCTGAGCTGACCCCTCACTTAAACGGACCTTTTACTCCGGACTTAGCGACTCCAGTTGCTGAATTCAGAGCCAAAGCGGAAGCAAACGGATGGCCGTTAGAGGTTGAATGGGCCCTTATCGGTTCTTGTACCAACTCTTCCTATGAAGATTTATCAAGAGCGGCTTCTATCGTAGAAGATGCGGTAGCAAAAGGAGTAAAACCTAAAGCGATCTTAGGGATCAACCCGGGTTCTGAACAGGTTAAATTCACAGCAGAAAGAGACGGTTTCTTAGATTCTTTCAGAAAATTTGAAAACGCAAGAATCTTTACCAACGCTTGTGGACCATGTATCGGACAGTGGGACAGAGAAGGGGCAGAAAAAGGAGAGAAAAACTCAATCATCCACTCATTCAACAGAAACTTTGCCAAAAGAGCGGACGGTAACCCAAATACTCACGCCTTCGTAGCTTCACCTGAAATGGTAGCGGCTGTTGCGATCTCCGGAAGATTAGATTTCAACCCAATTACTGATACATTAACAAACGAAGCTGGTGAGCAGGTAAAACTTGACGAACCTAAAGGTTTCGAACTTCCGGCAAAGGGATTTGCAGTAGATGATAACGGGTATCAGGCTCCATCTGAGGACGGTTCCAGCGTTGCTGTGAATGTAAGCCCTACTTCAGACAGACTTCAGTTGTTAGAAGAATTCCCGGCTTGGGACGGTAAAAATATAATAGGTGCCAGGGTATTGATCAAAGCTTTCGGAAAATGTACTACCGACCATATTTCCATGGCGGGACCATGGCTGAAATACAGAGGCCACCTGGATAATATCTCCAATAATATGCTGATCGGAGCTGTAAATGCTTACAACATGGAGACGAATAAGGTTAAAAATGAATTAACAGGAGAATACGGTGAAGTACCGGCTGTTCAGAGAGCCTATAAAGCTGCAGGAATTCCAACGATTGTGGTAGGAGACCAAAACTACGGTGAAGGTTCTTCAAGAGAGCATGCTGCGATGGAGCCAAGACATCTTGGGGTGAAAGCCGTACTGGTAAAATCATTTGCAAGAATCCATGAAACCAACCTTAAGAAACAAGGAATGCTTGGAATCACTTTTGCTAATGAGGCAGATTATGACAAAATCCAGGAAGATGACACCGTTAACTTCTTAGATCTTGACCAGTTTGCACCAGGAAAACAACTGACTTTAGAATTCATTCATACAGACGGAACTAAAGACATCATCATGGCCAACCATACTTACAACGATCAGCAAATTGACTGGTTTAAGGCCGGTTCTGCCCTGAACCTGATCAAGCAACAGGAAAAATAAGATTAATTGTTAGATTAATTAATATAAAGGCGGCTTCAATAGAAGTCGTCTTTTTTTGTTGTATTATATTAAAATATCCTCTGCTATGGAAATTTAATAGGGGTAGACTTTAGTCCGCTTTCAAAATCATCTAAACCTTACAGGTTTTAAAAACCTATAAGGTTTAATTTTAATATAAATTTTACGAAAAACTTACTTCAATCTGTCTAAAAGCCCTGCCCTGTAGCTTTCTCCGATGGGAATTTCATGCTTGGGAAGAATAACCTTTTTAGCTCCGATACTTTTGATTTTATCCAGATTAACAATGAAAGACTTATGAACCCGTACACATTTTTCAGAAAGCTGGTCTTCCATTGATTTAAGAGTGTCCAGAACGATAAACTCATTATTTTCCGTCCGGATATTGACATAGTCTTTGATACTTTCAACGTACAGGATCTCATGAAAACCGATGCGATGCCTTTGTCCAGAGGATTTCACAAAAAAATGGGTATTCTCCTCCTGTGGAAAAGAAAATCTTTCCTGAACCTTTAAAACACTCTTTTGAAATCTTTCGAAGGAAACAGGTTTCAGAAGGTAATCGACAACGTTATATTCAAATCCGTTTTAGACACTTTTATGTATATGAATTCAAAAGAAAGCCATCAATATGGATATGGAGCCTATCTGAGCGGAGATTTTACACTGAGAGAATATGACGGCGCAGATATGCTTGCACTGTATTGGTACAGCAGAAATTTAAGAATGTTCCGCAATATTCAAAATATTCCCCACAACAGCGAAGACAGAATTCTTGTTATTGTCGGAAATGGCCATGCGGCAGTATTACGACAGCTTTTCACCTCTTCTGCAGCATATGATTTTACAGAATTCTCATCTTTAAAATAAATAAAAAAGTATCAATTCTGTAACAAAATTTCCTTTTTGGCGTCTAACCGGATAGTAGGAAAACATTATGAAAAAAACTATATTCGCTTTATCGCTATTAACCTCTGCGTTCGTTTTTTCACAGGAAAAAACGAATAACCCGCCTAAAGAAAAACAAATTGACGGAGTGGTCATCACCAAAACTAAAAAAGCCGTTGAACAAAAAGCCGACCGCACCATCTTTGATTTTTCTGAACAGCCTCAGCTGAATAACGGGAATGTTCTGGAAGGAATTAAAAAACTTCCGGGATTGGTATCAACAGATATTGCAGGGATGATGTACCAGGGAAAAATGCTGGAAGTATATCTTAACGGAAGACCTTTGAATATTACATCCAATGAACTGAACTCTTTCCTTGAAGGAATGCCTGCCAATTCTGTAGAGAGAATTGAAGTGATCACCCAGCCCGGCGCTGAATTTCCAGCTACATCCGGAGGTGCGATCATGAATATTATTACCAATAAAAACGCTAATAAATATCTAACCGCTACATATTCAGGGAATTATTCTTTCACGAATTATGATAAATACAGAAGCAGAACGACCAATTCCCTTAATTTAAATGCAAGAAATAAATATTTCGGATGGCAGCTGAATGTTGGGCAGAATTACCGTGAAAGCATGCTTAATGGCCAGCAGGATGAGCTTCTGACAAGCAAAACAGACCGATATGGGCGCGGTTATTTTGCCAAATCAGGATTGACATTTGATTTAGGGCAGGACAGATTGTTATTAAACTACGATATCTATCACAATAATAACGACAATTACACTTTAAGTAACGGCCATGGAGATTTGCCTTTTCAGAATAATCCAAAGGATTTAAGAGAAGCTTTTTATACTTCTTCGGATGTTGCACGTACCAATAACTTGAGACAGGAAGCTGTTGTGACGTATCAGAAACGTTTTGCTGACAAATCTCAAAAACTGGACTTTCAGTTAGGTTATACAAGATCAGACAGTAAATTTGCTCAGGATAATTTCTTCCAGGACGGTACATTTGTAATGCCTACAAACCCGCCAATCAACAGTCCTACGAATGGTTTAAAAGATATTCTGAACAATAAATCTGTGATGAATATTGCCAACTTTAAAGTAGATTATGCTCAACCAATCAAGCTTCTTGATGGAGGAAAAATAAGCTTTGGAGGTTTATATGAAAGACAGGATTATGATACGGAAAGTTTTGGATTAACCAATCTGGAATATCAAAGACAAACAGCTTCTACTTATCTGGAATTTCAGGCTAAACTGAAAAAGTTTGATTTCACATTGGGATCCCGTGCCGAAAACTATGATATTACCGGAGTAACAAGATATTTCGACAAAGATGCAAAGCTGGTAGAAGCTAATTTGATCCCTTTCAATAAATTTAAGCTTTTCCCGAACGCAAGCGTACAATATAATATGATGAATCAGGTTTATATTGCTGCGAATTATAATAAAAAAATCAGCCTGCCAAGTATTTCTGCCTTAAACCCGAATAACGTGACGTTCTCCGGACCAAGTACGGAAGTAAACGGTAACCCTAATCTACAGCCAACAATTTTTGATAATTATGAAATAAAAGTATCCGCTTTTGATTATGCATTTATCGGGTATAGCGTAAGTTCAGCAAGCAATCAGGTGGCACAGATTATCCGAAAAGACGGAAGAAAACTCTTCAACGAACAGGTGAATATTTCGAATATGAAAATTCATAACTTCAATGTTGGACTACCGGTTCCTTTTATGATTTTCAGCAAACCCTTGAACGAAATCATGAAATTCAATTTTAATCCTGATAAAATTAATTTCATGTATTTATATGCAGGTTATCAGAAACATCAAATCGACAATCTGAATAATAAAGGGTTCTGGATTTTCAATATCATGACGCAGATTATTTTGCCTAAAGACATCAAACTGACAGCCAATTACAGTTATCTGACTCCAAAAGCAGGATATTTCTACTTCACAGCAGAAAAACCGTTCAATAACTCATTTGATATTACATTGACGAAGAAGTTGATGAACAACCGTCTGACACTTTCTGTTTTTGCAAATGATATTTTCAACGGACAGATGATGCAGGTACGTTCTAATCCGCCATCAGGAATGCCGGTAATGATCAGCAGCAAATATGACACAAGAAATTTCGGACTTTCCATCAACTATAAAATTCCGACAAAGAATAAACTGGCGAAAGAAGACCCGAATATCCTTAACCAGACTAAAAAAGAAGATAACGGAGGCGTAATGCAGCAGGGACAATAATTCTTCTTTATAACAGAATAAAAATAGGTGTAAAATAATTTACGCCTATTTTTTTATGTGCACTATAGGTTTTGGCTAAAGCCAATAAATGATATTCTAAAAAGTAAAACGGGCTAAAGCCCGTTCCTATTGATATTGAAGTGGTGTTATTGGTGAAAACATTGTGACATTAGTGTTTACATCAAAAATCTATCATCTGAAACCTCCAGTTCATCACATCTACCAAAGTCAGCTGATTCAAGCTCACCGGAAGATCCGTAATAATTTTTAAGGACTGAAGAGCCATCATACTGCCTATTATTCCGGGTAAGGCTCCTAAAACTCCAAGACTGTCACAATCCGGCATATCTTCATCAAAGGGAGGTTCCGGAAATAGATCTCTCAAATTTCTGCTTCCTTTATGGTTAAATACCGCCACCTGTCCTGAAAACCCCAGAATACTTCCGTATATCAATGTTTTTTTCAGTTTCACACAGGTATCATTGACCAGGTATCTTGTGGAAAAGTTGTCTGAGCCATCAACAATAACATCGTACTGAGAAATGATTTCTTCGGCATTATTTTCATTGATTTTATCTTCAATTCCTATGAATGCAACCTGATGATTGAGTTCTTCTACGAATATTTCAGCGCTTTTTACTTTGGATGATCCTACTCTATTTTCAGTATGAATGATCTGCCTGTTCAGATTATGAAGTTCTACCCAGTCAAAATCTGCAACCGCTAAAGTTCCCACTCCTGCCGCCGCCAAATATTGAATAACCGGACTTCCTAGCCCTCCCGCTCCGATAACAAGAACTTTTGAAGCCATTATTCTCCTCTGCCCTTCCATACCAATTTCTTCGATAAATATCTGACGGCTGTATCTTTTGAAAATATCTTTGGCTTTCATACTTCTATTACCATTCTTTTGAGAATTAAAAGCTGCTATAAACAGCATCCCAATCTTTCATGACAGGATCGTAGCCTGTTTTTTTAATCATACTTTTAATCTCTTCCATACTGCGTTCATCACTTGTTTCAAACTGTTCCAGAGATTCCTTATCTACAGAATATCCGCCGGGATTGGTTTTGGAACCCGCACTCATGGCCGTAGCCCCGAGCGATACGATATTATTCCTGAATTTTTCGCTTTCTCTGGTAGAGATCGATATTTCCAGGTCTTCATTCCAGATCCTGTAAGCACAGATCAGCTGGAGCAGATCCTTATCCTCCATGATAAAATTAGGCTCAATAATACCTTCCGCCGGCCTTAATCTTGGGAATGAAACTGAGAATCTGCTTTTCCAATATTGTTTCTGAAGATAATCAATGTGCAGTGCATTGAAGAAACTGTCGACCCGCCAATCCTCAAGCCCCAATAGTACCCCAAGCCCGATTTTATGGATTCCTGCTCTTCCTATTCTATCCGGAGTATCCAATCTAAAGTCAAAATTGGACTTTTTACCTTTCGGATGATATTCCTTATAGACTTCCTGATGATAGGTTTCCTGGTATACCAAAACGGAATGCACCCCTTCTTCATGAAGAAGTTTGTATTCCTCTTCCATTAAAGGCTGAACTTCAATGGAAATATTGGAAAAATGAGGTTTTAACTGACGGACAGCGTTCTGAAAATAGGGAACTCCCACTATTTTATTGGCTTCTCCGCTTACCAGTAACACATGATTCACTCCCATTGATTTCAGAACTGATGTTTCTATCATCAGTTCCGTATCGGACAGTGTTTTTCTTTTCAATTTATTATCAAGACTGAACCCGCAATAGGTACAGATATTCTGACATTCATTACTAAGGTATAAAGGGGCATACAGCTGGATGGTCTTTCCGAAGCGTTTTTGAGTAAGAGCCTGTGTCATTCCTGCCATCCGCTCCAATTCCGGCGATGCAGCTGGTGAAAGCAGATTCAGGAAGTCATCAAGAGTCTTTTTCTTTTTCTGAAGACTGGTATGAACATCAGACAGACTTACGGTGTCAAGCTTTTTCTTTACCTCAGCCCACTGGTATTTTTCAAAAACCTCTTTAAAGCTTTTCATGGTGATGATTTATTCAAATAAAAATGAAGTGAGCGGACTTGAAGCTTCTGCATGGCTGGCAATAGCCCCCAATCCTGATTCAAAAGCTCTCCTTCCGGCAATTACTCCTTCTTTAAAAGCGACAGCCATATTCACCGGATTAGCCGCTACCGCAATCGCGGTATTGACAAGAACGGCATCTGCCCCCATTTCCATTGCTTTCGCAGCGTCTGAAGGCGCTCCTATTCCCGCATCTACTACTACAGGAACATTGCTCTGGCTGATAATGATTTCCAGGAAATCTAAAGTTCGCAGGCCTTTATTTGTTCCGATAGGTGCTCCCAAAGGCATTACCACGGCTGTCCCCACATCTTCAAGGCGTTTACATAATACCGGATCGGCATGAATATAAGGCATTACGATAAATCCTAATTTCGCCAGTTCTTCAGTCGCATAAAGGGTTTCAATAGGATCCGGCAACAGATATTTCGGATCAGGATGAATTTCCAGCTTTACCCAGTCGGTTTCCAGCGCTTCTCTGGCTAGCTGTGCTGCCAATACAGCTTCTTTTGCCGTTCTCGCCCCCGAAGTATTGGGTAAAAGATGAACCTTTGTTTCTCTCAGCGAATCCAGCAGATCATCTTCATGGGAACGGGCATCGATCCTTTTCAAGGCCATAGTCACCATATCAGTTTCTGATGCGGCTACAGATGCGGTCATCTCTCTTAGACTTCCGAATTTTCCTGTTCCTAAAAACAGCCTTGATTCAAAAGTTCTGCCTGCTATTACAAGTTTTTGATTATTCATATCCAACTATTTATTTTTTTCTACAGCCATTCTCTTTTTCATCGGTGCATCTTTGCTGAAAAACTTCGTTAATGGCAATTTATATCATTACTTTTTTAAACTCATTGATGATAGACGGCTGTCTGGTGATCAGTCCTGAAACGGAAACTCCATAGACCCCGATCTCCTGCAGAGGTAAAATATCTTCCAGGGTAATACCGCCAATTGCAAAGATTCTAGGAACCTTTTCTGATCTTCCCTTCAGGACCTCTATGATCTCCCGGTAACCTTCAAATCCCAGGATGGGGCTTAGTTTTTCTTTAGTAGCTGTAAATCTCAGCGGACCCAGGCCTATATAATCACAGGACTCATCCACTCTCTGAAGAACGTCGGATAGTGTATTTGCCGTTCCCCCAATTATTTTTTGAGTGCCTAAAACCTTTCTCGCTTCTTTCACAGATTCATCACCCAACCCTAAATGGACCCCGTCAGCATCAATTTCTTTTGCCAATTGTACATGATCATTGATGATAGAGACTGCCTTATACTCCGAACACAGCTGCCTCGAAATTTCACATAAGCTGATCAGTTCTTTTTCAGGAGCGTTTTTCCACCGCACCTGTATCCATTGCATGCCATGATCTAAGGCCTTACGGATATTGAGTTCCTGCTCTTCTTTTGTAGTTCCCTGTGATATGTATTGTAATCTTTCCATATTTATAATGTACCCCCAGAAAAGAGGAGCTGCTTTTAAAAATTTCTCAATATATCATTTCACTGCCTTGTTAATAACCTGCGGTATTCATTACAGAAGAACATTCTTTCTGCACTTTCTAAAAACATCCAGCGGGTTATTATCTTCCCAAACTGCTCCTAATAAAGCAGCACCGTCTGCTCCTGCATTCAGGGCCTCCCCAATATTACCCTGATCAATTCCTCCCAGAGCAATCAATTTTACGCCGGTATTATTCCTGTGTTTTATCTCCCGGACAACCGTTGAGTTAGCCCCATATCCTTTTTTAGAGATACTTGGAAAGAATGGGCTTATGAAAGCATATTCCCATTCTTTTTCCAAACTATTGTACGAGGTAATGCTATGTACAGAAGTTGAAATGATATTTCCCTCTTTAAAAGGCTTATATTTCTTTTCCTGCCGGTCTTTCTCTCTGACATGAAACCTTGAAATGCCATAATCTTCTCCCAATTCAGAATGAGTATGGAGTACCAATTGAGGATAAAATGACGAATCAATCTTACGGATAAAATCACTCATTTCATTCCGGGTAATCTGAGGTTTTCTGATATGAAGCAGATCAAGCCCTTCCTGAAACATCTGATTAATGATTTCTGTTTCATCCGGAACCATCACCTCAGGAGTAATGACAAGGATCATATATAAATTTCTTTTCCTTTTTCGATGAATTCCTGTGATTTATCCAGCATTCCCTTTTCCGCAGACTCACGAATTTCCTGGGTGATCTTCATTGAGCAGAATTTCGGTCCGCACATCGAACAGAAATGGGCAATTTTTGCTCCTTCTGCCGGAAGTGTCTCATCATGATAAGCTTTGGCTGTTTCAGGATCTAATGAAAGATTGAACTGATCTTCCCATCTGAATTCAAATCTTGCTTTACTTAATGCATTGTCTCTGTATTGTGCTCCCGGGTGTCCTTTGGCCAGATCTGCCGCATGGGCAGCCAGTTTATAAGTAATTACCCCGACTTTTACATCTTCTTTATTCGGCAGTCCTAAATGTTCCTTCGGAGTTACATAGCAAAGCATCGCACAGCCAAACCATCCGATCATCGCTGCCCCGATTCCGGAAGTAATGTGATCGTAACCCGGCGCAATGTCCGTTGTTAAAGGCCCTAAGGTATAAAATGGAGCTTCATGGCATTCTTCCAATTGTTTTTCCATGTTTTCTTTGATCATATGCATCGGAACATGACCTGGTCCTTCAATCATGACCTGGACATTGTGTTTCCATGCAATCTTGGTCAGTTCCCCTAAAGTTTCCAGTTCAGCAAATTGTGCGGCATCATTGGCATCAGCAATAGATCCGGGACGAAGACCGTCTCCAAGAGAAAAAGCCACATCATACTTCTTCATAATCTCACAGATCTCTTCAAAATGAGTGTACAAGAAGCTTTCTTTATGATGAAATAAACACCATTTTGCCATGATAGAACCTCCTCTGGATACAATTCCGGTTACTCTGTTGGCTGTTAAGTGAATATATCTCAACAAAACTCCCGCATGGATAGTGAAATAGGAAACTCCCTGTTCTGCCTGCTCAATAAGGGTATCTCTGAAAATCTCCCATGTCAGGTCTTCCGGAACACCTTTTACTTTTTCCAATGCCTGGTAAATAGGAACAGTACCGATAGGAACCGGACTGTTTCTGATAATCCATTCTCTTGTTTCGTGAATATTTTTCCCGGTAGAAAGGTCCATAATGGTATCTGCTCCCCATCGGCAGGCCCATACCGCTTTTTCTACTTCTTCTTCAATACTGGATGAAACTGCACTGTTTCCGATATTCGCATTAATTTTCACCAGGAAATTCCTTCCGATAATCATCGGCTCACTTTCCGGGTGGTTGATATTATTAGGAATGATCGCTCTTCCGGCAGCAATTTCGTCTCTTACGAACTCCGGAGTAATCTTACTTTTCGGAGTATTGGCTCCAAAACTGTGTCCGGCATGCTGGAAAGCCATTTCTTTTGGGACAGACTCAAGTTGTTCTATGCGCTGGTTTTCCCTGATCGCCACATATTCCATTTCCGGAGTGATGATTCCCTGCTTTGCATAGTAAAGCTGGGTAAGCTCTTTTCCTTCCTGTGCTACTTTAGGTTTATGATCATAGGAAAACCTCAGTTCGTCAAGACGCGGATCTGCCAGGCGGGCTTTTCCGTATTCTGAGGTGATTCCATCCAGAATATTCACATCATTTCTGTCCAGAATCCATTGTTCTCTGACTCTTGGAAGTCCTTTCTGAATATCAATGACTGCATTTTCATCGGTATAAGGACCCGAAGTGTCGTAAATGGTTACCGGCGCATTATGTTCAAAGCCGCCATTGGTAAGTTTGGTCGGGCTAAGCTGTATTTCACGCATTGCTACATGGATAGGATGTAATGTTCCCTCAATATAGATTTTCTTTGAGTTCGGAAATGGCGAACATGTAATGGAGTGGGCCATAAGTTTTGGTATTAAATATATGAATTAACCGCCCTGAGTGGCAGTGATGATTAAAACTGAATCGTTGTTGTTAAGGATGGTTTGCGCCCAGGCTGACAACGGAATAATGCGGTTGTTGACTGCTACAGCAATCCCTTTTTTCTTTCCGGGTAGCTCCATAGCCAATAATGCTTCCAGGTTCTCCGGAAGTATATCAAATGTTTTTCGGGTGTGGTTGATTATAAGTTCCATTCCTAATATTTTAAATACACTTTAGGAATGGCTGTTATTGTACAATAGAATGTACAGCAAAAGTCACCTACTTTTCCCTACGCTGGTATGATCCAGATCAGGTTCAAAGGGTAAAGTCTCAGTCTGTTGATTCCAGACACCCCTAAAGTATGGGACGAAGTTAGGTATTTTTTCAGAATGGGCAAAATAGAATTTCCCATAAACAAAAAATCATCTCAAAAATTGAGATGGTTTTTTTGGGCTAAAGTAAAATTTTTTACTATTCACAAGCTCTCCAAATCGCATCATTCTGAGGAACAGGAGCTATAATTTCAATATTTTCTTTAGTAACAGGATGAATAAATTCCAGTTTCCTTGCGTGAAGGTTGATTCCTCCGTCAGGATTGGAACGCGGAGCTCCGTATTTAAGGTCTCCTTTGATCGGAATACCAGCTTTGGACAGCTGGGCACGGATCTGATGATGTCTTCCGGTCTCCAGATCTATTTCAAGAAGCATATAATTATCGAGTGTTTTAATCACATGGTACGTTAAAATGGCTTCTTTTGCTCCTTCTGTTGCTTTTGGAAAAACAATGGCTTTATTGTTTTTTTCGTTTTTCTTTAAATAATGAATCAGTCGTTGGCTCTGTGGGATCATTTCCTTTCCTACAACCGCCCAATACGTTTTTTTTATCTCACGGTTTTTCACCATCTGGGTAAGGCGGGAAAGCGCTTTGGAGGTTTTGGCATAGATCACCAGGCCGGAAGTCGGGCGGTCTATACGATGAACCAAGCCGAGAAAAACATTTCCCGGCTTAGCATCTCTGATTTTTATAAAATTCTTTATAGATTCTAATAGTGATTCATCGCCGGTTTTATCACCCTGTACAAGTTGACCGACTTTTTTATTAACCACCAGAAGATGGTTATCTTCATATACAATCTGCTCCTTCATACTGATTCTGTCTACCTCTTTCTATTCGACAGTGAAAGAATGATCCCTCCTAAAAGACCTACAGTCTTCACCCATGAAAGGTTAGAACTTTCAGGTAAAAAGGCTCCTATCACACAGATTCCTGCCGCTGCATACATGGCATACACAAAATTTTTATTGGTAAGCGTAGGTGCCTGGATAAAGAAACTGGCTCCTATCAGGATATAAAAAACTTTTCTGGAAAGCAGATGGTTAATTTCCGGAGAAAATAAATTGAACCAGCCTATGGCAAGGCAGATCAATGCTGCAATAGATAGTATTCCCTGGATAGATTGTTGTTGTTGATTCATTAATTAATAACTTTCATTTTGATTTGGAAACTCGACACTTTTTACGTCTTTTACATATTGAGCAACCGCTCCGGTAATTTCAGTATAAAGGTCTAAATATCTTCTTAAGAACTTGGGACTGAATCCTTTGTTCATTCCTACCATGTCATGGTATACCAGAACCTGACCGTCACAGTCTGCACCGGCACCGATTCCTATTGTAGGGATTGAAATACTTTCAGTAACCTTTTTGGCCAAGTCTGCAGGAATTTTTTCCAATACTACAGAGAAGCATCCCAGTTCTTCTAAAAGCTGTGCATCGGCAATCAGTTTTTCTGCTTCTGCTTCCTCTTTTGCTCTTACTTTATAGGTTCCGAATTTATAGATCGACTGTGGGGTAAGCCCTAAATGTCCCATCACAGGAATTCCTGCGTTAATGATCTTTTTGATTGACTTGGAAATCTCTTTCCCGCCTTCGATTTTTACTCCATGGGCCCCGCCTTCTTTCATCATTCTTACCGCAGACTCCAATGCTTTTTCAGGATTACTCTGATACGTTCCGAAAGGCAGATCTGCAATCACCAGGGCTCTGTCGGTTCCTCTTACCACACTTTGAGCATGATAGATCATCTGGTCCAGTGTAATTGGTAATGTAGTTTCAAAACCAGCCATTACATTCGCTGCAGAGTCTCCAATCAAAATAGCATCTACTCCACCGGCATCTACCATTTTTGCTGTGGTAAAATCATATGCGGTAAGCATTGTTATTTTTTCCTTGTCGAATTTCATTTTACGCAAGGTTTCAGTCGTAACTTTTTTAATTTCAGAGTGAACAGACATAATTTATCTATTTTTTAAAAGTTAAAAAGTCGGCCTTTAGCCGACTTACGTTTTGTATGATTTTATAAAACTACGTGACCGAGTTTCATGAGTTTGTCGTGATTTAAGATCTTGATATTTCTTCCGTCCACTTCAATCAGGCTGTCCTGTTTGAATTCGGAGATCAGACGGATGGCACTTTCTGTAGCGGTACCGATGATATTGGCAATTTCTTCTCTGGTTAATGAGATTTTGATAAAGCCTTCAGGATCCACTCCCAGTTTCTGTTCCAAAAGCAGCAATATTTCAGCCAGCCTTTCTCTTACTGTTTTTTGTGCCAGGAAGGTAATGGTATTGGAGGATTCTCCTAATTCGTATGAAATTTTCTGAAGCATTACGAAAGACAGCTGCGGATCTACCTCCAGAAGATACATAAAGATATCTGCGGGTAAGAAAACGCACTCAATATCTGTCATTGCTTCAGCTTTTGCCTGGAAGTTTTCCCCGCAAAGCAAAGAACGATAGCCGATGATATCTCCTTCTTTGATAAATCTTAAAATCTGATCTTTCCCAAAAGCTCCTGATTTCGAAAGTTTGGCAGCACCTTTTTCCAGGACAAATACTCCTTTAGGAGTTTCTCCGTCCTCGAAAATAGTATCGTGTTTCTGAAAACTCAGTTTCTTTTTGCCATTAATGTATTTTTCAAAATCTGCGCTAGAAAGTCTTTCCTTAAATGATTTATCATTAAAAACTCTGGCGAACCTCTCTTCAATTGCTATCTGTTGTTCCTGCGGCATTTTATATGATATTTATCACAAAAATAGAACTTTTTAACACGATAAACAAAAAAAATTGTTATAATTTTGTAGTTCAATATTTTATGGTGGTGAGCGAGAACTGTTTTCATTGTGGTCAAGGTATAGAAAAAGAGAGAATTTTATTTGACGAAAAGACTTTTTGCTGCAATGGCTGTAAGTCTGTCTATGAAATTCTGAATATGAATAATTTAAGTAATTTCTATGAGCTCAATAAAGGAGCCGGAATTCGTCCCAATGATGAAAGCTCCACTCAGTTTGATTACTTGGATACTCCTGAGATTTTTGAAAAAGTCACTGACTTTTCTGAGGGAAACACCAGTCTTGTCACATTCAAAATTCCTGTAATTCATTGTTCCTCTTGTATCTGGCTGCTGGAAAGCCTTCATACTCTGAATAAGCATATTAAGTATTCTCAGGTCAACTTCACCAGGAAGACCTTACAGATCTCATTCAACCATAACGATCTGAAATTAAGCGAACTCGCTAATTTTCTAACCAATTTAGGATACAAGCCCGTTATCAGCCTTGAAACAGCAGAAAAAAATGTGGACCACCTTGACAAATCACTCCTTGTAAAATTTGCCATCGCAGGCTTTGCTTTTGGTAACGGAATGTTTCTGGCATTCCCGGAATACGTAGGAGGTGAAGATTACTGGATGGAACACTATAAAGGGCTCTTCAGAACACTGATGTTCTTACTGGCATGCCCCGTGGTATTCTATTCTGCTTCAGATTACTACAAATCCGCATGGTACGGGTTAAAAAATAAAATCGTTAATATCGACGTTCCTATTGTATTGGGAATATTTGTTCTTTTCGGAAGAAGCATTTATGAAGTCGTGACAGATTACGGCCCTGGATATTTCGATACGCTTTGCGGGCTTCTTTTCTTCATGCTGATGGGAAAAATCTTCCAGAAAAGAACGTACAGCGCCCTTTCGTACGACAGGGATTATAAATCTTTTTATCCGATCGCCGTCACCAAAGTAGATTTTGAAGGAAAACAGGAAAATATCTTACTTTCGGAAGTAAAAGTTGGCGACAGAATTTTAGTTAGAAACCAGGAAATCATTCCGGTAGACGCAATATTGATCAATGGAGAAGGAAATATTGACAACAGCTTTATTACCGGAGAAAGTGAAAGCATCAGCAAACAGCCCGGAGACAAAATTTTTGCCGGCGGTAAACAAATAGGATCCTCTTTAGAACTCGAAGTAATCAAAGATGTAGACCAGAGTTACCTTACCCAGTTATGGAATAAGGAAGCATTTAAAAAGCATGAAACAGGGCTGGACACCCTTACCAATAACATCAGTAAATATTTTACATTCATCATTTTAGGCATCGCTGTTATCTCCGGAATTTATTGGTCATTCATTGATCTATCAAAAATGTTCCAGGTCATTTCAGCTATTTTGATCATCGCCTGCCCATGTGCACTCGCGTTGTCCGCACCCTTTACTTTCGGTCACATTATGAGGATTTTAGGACGAAACAAGTTCTATGTAAAGGACACTTTAACGATTGAAAAAATTGCCAAACTGGATACTATCGTTTTTGACAAGACCGGAACGATTACCCACAGGAAAAAGTCAAACATCAAGTATGACGGCACTGAAATCGGAGAATTTGATTTACTTAATATCAAAACGTTGTTAAAGAACTCCAATCACCCTCTTTCCAAATCATTATATGAATTTATAGAGGTCAGTGATGACTATTTGCCGGTTGAAAACTTCCTGGAGACCTCAGGGAAAGGATATGAAGCGAGCGTAAGAGGAACGCTTTACAAAATAGGATCAGCCCGTTATAACAACCAGGAGCCCAAAAATCTTGAAACTGCTGTTTACATCAGTAAAAATGATCAGTTTTTAGGAAAATTCATCTTCAAAAATGAATACCGCCCTAAGCTTAAAGATCTATTCAAAAAATTAACCAACTACAAAATATTTATCCTGAGTGGCGATAATTCTTCGGAAGAAATGCAGCTCAAGGAGCTTATTCCGAATTACCAGGGAATGGCTTTCAACCAAAGTCCCGAGGACAAACTGAATTACATCAAAGACCTTCAGGACCAGAACATGAAAGTAGCCATGCTCGGGGATGGCTTGAACGATGCAGGAGCTTTAAAACAAAGTAACGTAGGGATAGCAATTGCTGATGACACCAACAGTTTTACCCCTTCTTCGGATGTCATTATGAATGGTGAAAAAGTAGTAACACTGGACCATTATCTGAATGTTTGCAAGGGATCAATCACCATTGTGAAAATGACATTCATAATCAGTTTTTTATACAATATAGTTGGTTTAAGTTACGCAGTTACAGGACATATGCATCCGCTTTTCGCCGCAATCATCATGCCGGCGAGTTCCATAACGGTAGTTACCTTTACTACACTTTCAACCTGGATTTTAGGCCGTAAATATTTTAAAAAACGCGCTTAAAAGCCCTTATTTAGACTGATTTTAAATTAGCTGAAATCGGCATTTCGTGATGAATGTCATTATTTTTCACTAAATTTGAACCCCGAAAATAGGTTAATTTTGTTGTCCAATGGATATTCTATATTTAATGATCCTCTGCAGTGTTTCTTTGGCTGCGATTTTCTTGGTCGTATTTATAGTGTATGCCAAGAAAGGACAGTTTGAAGATGATGAATCTCCGGCTGTCAGAATCCTTTTCGATGATGAAAAAATCAGAGAAGATGATGAAACTGGCGACGAGACTAAAGACGAAAAAGAAATAGGAGAAAATAATAAAAATTGAGAAAAATAGTGAATAGTTGATATGGAAACACAAAAGTTTAGTTATGACAATAGTATTGTCCGTGCGTTCCTTTATGCGACCTTGGTTTTTGGTCTTATAGGATTTACGTTCGGGCTTACGGCGGCATTAATGCTTTTCTACCCTGAATTACCTGAATTCTTTTTCGGGACCGATGACACAACCATTAAAAGTTTGGCATCCGGCAATATTGAAGGGTTAATAAACACTCATGGTGCATTTGGTTTTGGTAGAATCAGAATGTTGCACACCAATACGGTAATCTTTGCATTCGTTTGTAACATTGTTTACACTGGGATTTATTACTCATTACAAAGATTATTAAAAACAAGAATGTACAGTGATACATTGTCTTGGTTACATTTCTGGACTTGGCAGTTTATGATCGTTGCTACGTTCGTTACATTCTTTATGGGGATTAATACCTCTAAGGAATATGCTGAACACGAATGGCCGATCGACATATTGATCACATTCTCATGGGTCATTTTCGGGATCAATATGTTCCTGACTATTTCAAAGAGAAGAGTAAGACACCTTTATGTAGCGATTTGGTTCTATATTGGTACCTGGATCGCTGTAGCAATGCTTCACATCTTCAACAACCTTGAGGTACCTTTATCTTTCACTGGCTGGAAATCTTATTCAGCATATGCAGGAGTAAAAGATGCAATTGTACAGTGGTGGTACGGACACAATGCGGTTGCATTCGTATTGACAACTCCGGTTCTAGGTTTGATGTATTACTTCCTTCCGAAGGCAGCAGACAGACCGGTATTCTCTTATAAACTGTCTATTATTCACTTCTGGTCATTAATTTTCGTATATATCTGGGCTGGTCCTCACCACCTTCAGTATACTGCTCTTCCGGCATGGGCTCAGGCTGTGGGAACAGGTTTCTCCATTATGCTTATTGCACCGTCTTGGGGAGGAATGTTAAACGGTCTTCTTACCTTAAGAGGAGCTTGGGATAAAGTAAGAGAAAATCCTATCCTTAAGTTCTTCGTAGTCGCTGTTACTTGTTATGGTATGGCAACGTTTGAAGGTCCGCTTCTGGCAACTAAAAACATCAACAAAATTGGTCACTTTACAGACTGGGTTATCGGTCACGTACACTTAGGAGCTCTTGGATGGAATGGTTTCATGGCATTCGGGGTTATCTATTATTTGGTACCGATCATGTGGAGAACAAAACTTTGGTCTGTAAAATTAGCTAACTGGCATTTCTGGTTAGGTACATTAGGAATCATTTTCTATGCGGTACCAATGTATATTTCAGGATTTACTCAAGGATTAATGTGGAAGCAGTTCAACCCGGACGGAACCTTATTATGGAAAAACTGGCTGGATACTGTAACGGCGATCATTCCTTACTTTAAAATGAGATTCGTAGGAGGTTTATTCTATATTTCAGGATCTATCCTGATGATCGTTAACGTAATTGCTACGGTAAGAAAAGGATCATTCCAAAAAGAAGTTCCTGCTGAAGCGCCTGCATTGGCCAACATCGGAAACAAACGTAAAGAAGGAGAAGGAACGCACTTATGGCTTGAAAGAATGCCTGTATTATTAGGGATCCTTTCTTTCTTCACCATCTCTATAGGAAGTATGGTGGAAATCATCCCTACGCTATCACTTAAGAAAAGTGTTCCTACCATTTCGGCGGTAAAACCATACTCTCCGCTTGAATTAGAAGGTAGAGATATCTATATCCGTGAAGGATGTAACGCTTGTCACTCTCAAATGGTAAGACCGTTCAGAGATGAGATCGTAAGATTCAACGGGAAAAACGGACAATACTCCAAAGCTGGAGAATTCGTATACGACAGACCATTCCTATGGGGTTCCAAAAGAACAGGACCGGATTTACATAGAGAAGGTGGTAAAAACCCAAGTTCTTGGCATTACAAACACATGTATAACCCAAGATCTACCTCTGCAGGTTCTATCATGCCTCGTTACCCTTGGTTAATTGCTACAGATTTAGACAAGTCTAAAATGGTGGCGAAAATGAAGCTGATGAAGAATGCATTTGATGTACCTTATACCAAGGCTGAAATCGATTCTGCAGACAAATGGGCCAATAACCAATCGGCAAAAATTGTAAAAGATATCTTCTCTGAAGCAAATGACTTGAAAGAGGCATATGCGAAGAGACCTCAGGGAGAATTAGAGAAAAAAGAGATCGTAGCTCTTATTTCTTATCTTCAGAGACTAGGAACTGATATCAAAACAACTGAAATCAAAACAGCAAGTAATAACTAAACATTAAAAGGTTCATATGATTCCTCAGAACTTTAAAGATATCTTGTCCAATACAGAAAACGCTGGTTTTTACCAGACGCTGGCTCTGATTTTCTTTATGTTGTTTTTCGTCGCTCTGGTAATTTATGTTTTTAGCAGGCCTAAAAAATATTACAAAGAGGAAGAAGAAGCACCTCTTGGGGATGATGAAGATGACGATTTTAATTTAAAAAATTAAACTATTTTTTATGAAACAAAGAACACCTGTTGTTATAAACATCTTAATAATAATCGGACTTTTAATAGTTTTTTATTATTTATTTGTACAGAGCTACTCGTTTCTAGCTTCGCCTTACTTCTGGGGAACTGTTGTGATTGCCGGTATTCTGGCTTATATCCACAGTGCCATAGGAGACTTAATTGAAAACAACAAATTCAAAAATTTATCTCCGGAAGAGAAAGCAGCTTATCTGGCTGAAAAGAAAGTACCATACTTGAAAAGAATGTATCAAAGTGCTTTCAAAAAGCAATCTGCTTCTGAAGAAAAAGATATTCTTATTGACCATGGTTTCGATGGAATTATGGAGCTGGATAACCAGTTGCCAAAATGGTGGGTAGGTTTATTCTATTTTGGGACCGCTTTTTGTATTGTATACATTGCAGCTTACTCTTTCACAGACTTCGCTCACCCGTTAAGCGAATATGAGAAAGATTACAAAGAGCAAATGGCAGCTATTGATAAATATATGAAAGAGCAGCCTCCTGTAACAATAGAAACAGCAAAATACTCTGCTGATAATATTGCAGAAGGTAAAGAATTATTCAAAACAAACTGTGCATCTTGTCACAAAGAAGACGGAAGCGGTGGTATTGGCCCGAACTTAACGGATAACTACTGGATCAACCAGCCTGAGAAGACTTTATTCAAAAATGTTTTCCATATGGACTGGAATGGTTCTCCTACTAACCCTTCGATGAGAGCCTTCGGTAAAAACGGAGAGGTTTCCGGAGCAGAGATTGAAAAGATTGCAGCCTATGTTTATCACATCAATCAAGAGCAACCGCCAGTGACTCCAGCTCAAGGAGGAGCAGCTCCTCAAGGAACTGAAGCACATTGGGAAAAAGAATAATTTAAAAAATTAGAAACATATGAAAAAAACATAATTTGTTATTAGATTAAAAATAGTAACGAATTATGTTTTTTCTTTTTTAAACAATATTACAACATGTCAGATATAGAAGAAATAGAAGTACGAGGCGGACAGGGACAGGTTCTGGACCCTGAAACTTACAGAGATTCTATCGGGACAATGGAGCAATCCGGTAAAAGAAAATGGGTATTTCCAAGGAAGCCTAAAGGAAAATATACCAACTACAGAAACCTTGTAAGTTATCTTTTATTAATTATTTATTTTACGTTGCCATTCATTAAGATCAATGGCAACCCATTATTGTTATTTAATGTTATAGACAGGGAGTTTTTCATCTTTGGACAACCTTTCTATCCACAGGACTTTTTTATCCTTACTTTAGGTGCCATTGCCTCTTTAATTTTTATTATTGTTTTTACGATTGCATTCGGAAGAATTTTCTGCGGGTGGATTTGCCCTCAGACAATTTTTATGGAATCGATTTTTCGTAAGATCGAATACATTATTGAAGGTGACAGAAATAAGCAGATGAAGCTGGACAGACAGGAGTGGAACAGTGAAAAGATCTGGAAGAGAAGCTTGAAATGGACGGTTTACGTTATCATTTCTTTGATTATCACTCACTTTATGTTTATGTACGTTGTCGGATATGAAGAAGTGCTTAAAATTGTTTCGGAAGGGCCTTTTGCTCATCCTACCAATTTTATAGTGATGATTCTTCTGACCGCTGCATTCTATTTTGTTTTTGCCTGGTTCAGAGAACAGGTTTGTACGCTGGTGTGCCCTTACGGAAGACTTCAGGGCGTGCTGATCGATAAAGATACCATCAATGTGTTTTATGACTTCAAAAGAGGGGAAAACAGATCCAAATGGAGAAAAGGAGAAGACAGAAAAGCTGCCGGTAAAGGAGACTGTATCGATTGTCACCAGTGTGTGGTGGTATGTCCTACGGGAATTGATATCAGAGACGGACAACAGCTGGAATGTGTAAACTGTACAGCCTGTATTGATGCCTGTGATGAAGTAATGGAAAAAGTGGGTCTTCCGAAAGGACTGATCAGATATGCTTCTGAAAACGAAATTGAGAAAGAAATTCCGTTTAAGTTTACAGGAAGAATGAAAGGCTTCACGGTATTCTTATTCCTTTTGGTGGGATTCTTAGGATATCTTCTTTACAGCCGTGGAGAAATGGAGGCTAAATTCATTAAACCGGCGGGAAGTACCTTCTTCGTAAAAGATGGAAAAATTACCAATACCTACAATTATACTTTCCTTAATAAAACAAACGAAAAGAAAATCGTTACGGTAAAAGTAATGGACCCGGCTCATGGTGAGATTACGTACAGTGCTTCAAGTAAAATCCAGGTAGACCGTGATAAAATCTCAAAAGGAACGATCAATATCAGCTTCCCTGAGGATGAAATGAAACTTTCCAAGCAAAATATTACCATCGGAGTATACGATATGAAAGGTAACCTGATCGATTCTTATCAGACCTATTTTGAAGGGCCTTTCAAACTGCAATTTTAATAAAAAAATCTTGTGACTCAGAAATCACCGGTAATGGATACCGGATGATTTCTGTTCACCATAAAAAAATAAAATCCGGAAAAATGAAGAACTTTAGTTGGGGACACGGTGTCGTAATCGCATTATTTGCATTCATAGCTTTTATATTATCCATGTTGTTTCTTTTCCCGAACGGGCAGAAGAATTCTGAAATGGTAACGGATAATTATTATGAAGAAGAATTACAGTACCAGGATGTCATTGACGCTAAAAAGAAAGCCGATGAACTACAGGATAAGCCTGTATACAGCCAGGATACCAATGGAATAAAAATAACCTTTCCAAAAGAATACAACAATTCCAATACTACGGTAAAATTTGTTTTAAACAGAACCGACGACCAGAATTTAGATATCAAAAAATCTGTTCAGCTTGACGCCAATCAGTCTTTTATCATCCCTTCCCAGGTATTAAAAATGGGAAATTATACATTAAGGCTCACCTGGACCAAAGATAAAATGGACTACAGAATGGACTATGACGTGATATGGAAATAGGACTTGTCATATCAGCTATTGCCTTAGGTTTCGCTTCCGGATTCCACTGTATCGGGATGTGTGGCCCTATTGCTCTGTCTATGGGACTCACCAGAAAACAGGCTGCCAATTTCTACCTTCAAAATCTCACTTACCAATTTGGAAGGATTTTTACCTACTCTTTACTGGGAGCTATTTTAGGTATTATAGGTGAGGGGTTTGAAATGGCGGGTTTCCAGAAATACCTTACCATCACTGCCGGAGTATTACTCATTATTATGGCTGTTTTTTCTTTTGGAGGCAAAGATTTCGCATCAAAAATTCCTTTCCTTTCTAAATTTCTGTACACGGTAAAATCAAATTTAGGAAGGCTGCTTCAAAAAGCAGATTACCGTTCCAGATTTACAACAGGCATTCTTAACGGCTTTTTGCCGTGCGGAATGGTTTATATGGCTCTTACCGCCAGTCTTGCAGGAGGAGGAATATGGCAGGGAGCCTTATATATGGCTTTATTTGGACTCGGAACCCTTCCCTTTATGTTTGCCATTGTTCTAGCCGGAAATCTCATGAATCAGGCCTTTAGAATAAAAATTTTAAAAGCTGTTCCCATTATTATGATCATCCTCGGAGGGTTATTTATCCTGAGAGGTCTGGAACTGGGAATACCTTATGTTTCTCCAAAGGCTGAAGCCATGACCATCACCAAAGATCACAACGGAGCTGTTAACTGCCACTAATAAGAATTTAAAATAAACCCATGAAAAAAACGATTGTCTTATTTCTGATAAGCCTATTCGTGTTGCAGTCCTGTCATATCAATTCTGAAATTGTCTATCATAAGGACGCTTCCTCTACATCTGTCACGGATATCGATACCAGAGAGTTTATGGCAGAAATGAAAGCAATGACTCCTGACTCTCTGAAGCAGAATGAATTTGGAGAAATGGATAAACTTCCCACCACATGGACCAGTATTTATGAGCTTGAAAAAAAGGAAGGGAAATTAAAAACTCAAAACCAGGATTCCCTCAGAATCATGAAAAAGATATTCATGAAATCTAAAAAGGAGAACAATGAACCGGCTGGCTTTGCTTTTAAAATGGAACATTTCACTCCGGAAGATTATCAGGCGCTGAAAAACTTTACAAAGGATGAAAAACTTCCATTGGATCAGAATATATTCAACAATTGGGATGGAAAAACACTGATCATCAACACAGAAAATTTCAATCTTAGAAATATTGAAGAAACCCTTCGATCCAAAAGTGTAAAGGAAGAAACTGAGAAAATGGAAGGAATGATGATGATGTTCTTCAGAGATATTGGAACTACCTTAAGATTTGAAAATAAAATAAAATCTATTACAGGAAAGCATGACTGGCTGAAACAGATTGATGATCATTCAGTAAGAATAGAATACGATCTGAAAGCTATTTACGATAAAGATACAAAGCTCAAAAACGCTGACAAGAAGATCGTCATCATTACTGAGTAAATCAAAAAACCACCGGAATCCGGTAGGATATGTATTAATATGAATTAGTCAATACTTAATCTGACAGTTATTATTTAATTGAAGCAAACCATATATATACTATTAAGGGTATTTAATAGCATCCGTTAGTTCAATAGGATTATTCTTCATTTTTATATCTTTTCGTTTAAGCTCTGTAAGTTGATTAAAATTCGGAGTTACCTGCCTTCCAGATTCATCTACCACTTTCATTACAGCCTTTCCGCCCTTTAGTTCTTTATAAGGGTCATTATAGTAATCCTGGTAAGCTTTGGTTAATTGTTTTCTTGTTACAGGAATAGTTTCGGCTATTGGATCCACTGACCCAATATCTTTCCTCAACTCAGTCATTGTAAAAATATAATTATTACCGGAATCTCTCATATCTATAATTAAACCAGGTAAAGAATTAAAAATATAAGGTCCTTCCTGAAAAGGAATATCTTTTGTAAACCATGCTTCCCAATTTCTTCCTTTATAATTAAGTTTAGCTTTCTGGCAGTTAACATCATGTATCTTTCTCACTTCTTCAGTAATCTTCCATTCAAATTTAGGAGCATCTTCCTTATATGAATATTTATCTAGACCTATCACAAAATATTTTTCAGTAGTATTATCCTTGCTGTTCTTGATTACCGCAAAATCATAATCTGATGCCTTCTTTCTAATCTGATTAGTTCCTAATGAATCAATATGATACAAATTATAGGAATAAAATTTAGAAACATTATCTTTTACATCCAAAATCATCTTTTTTTTAATTGTTTCATTCTTTGTGGAATCCATTTTATAAGTCATCTGATAATCTACCCTATATGTCTGTCCTTGTAGAAAAGACATGAATATCAAAACAATAAAAAGGATCATAATTGCTTTTTTCATCTTTGTCAGTTAAGAGGTTCAGAATAACCATTCCATAGGGAATGATTGATATTAAAAAACATAGTATTTATTTCTCTGTTAAACCATTGATAATCCGAATCTTTAGAGTAATTGGGGTTATTAATACATACAAACCGTATAAGCCCACCTTTCACAGTTTTGTAGAAATCATAAACTTGAAATTTCCCGAAGTGATATCGTGAAAAAACCTGAATTTCATTTTCATTGTGTTTAACGTTAACGTACAACTTTTTAATATCTTCAATACTAATATCCTTATAAAAAAAACCTAAAATATTTGAAAACGTCGGCTGATCGGTATACATGAAAAGAAATTGTTCACCATTTTTTTGACCAAGTTTGTATTTCAATAGTTTATGCATCTCAGGATTTTTAAAATAGATATACCGCTTATCTACTTTCTTAAAACGATAATCTCCGTAAGTATAGAATGGTATGTTTTGTTTTCCCTCATCAAAGGTTAAAATAAATTTTTCATACCTGTCCGGATGATCTGTCTCCACCTTTTGCTGTCCATTGAAATAATAGTAATTTTTACAGCTTGTTAAGGAAAATAGAAATACTACCACTATTATTCTAAGTAAACCATTCATTAGTATTGGGATTATAATTACAATTTATAAAGTATATTTTCTTTTTATCATCATATGTGGGGATAAAATTTGCTGTACACGCATATTTCAGTTCACATTTTCTGCATGGCATGATTTTATCTCTTTTTATATTCCACACTTCTGAAAGAAGGAATAAATTATTTTCCATATCCGAGTCTAATATACAGCCATATTCTTTTACATCAATAGAATTCAATTGCAACATTCCCCCTGCATTCACAAAAACGGT
The DNA here is from genome assembly GCF_022869225.1 of Chryseobacterium sp. Lineage (NCBI taxonomy): Bacteria > Pseudomonadati > Bacteroidota > Flavobacteriia > Flavobacteriales > Weeksellaceae > Chryseobacterium > Chryseobacterium sp. The sequence continues at coordinate 1,932,146 of NZ_JALIHL010000001.1, forward strand.
TTTATATAGCCCTAGATTTGCATTTTTACCCGTAAGAAAAGCCCTATGGTTTATTGATATAGCATTTATGCCTGCTCTAGGGAATAAAAATTCCTGTTCGCTATATTTAAAAAAATATGAGTTAACATTATAAATTTCTATACTTTCCGAATAAGGTGAGCTATAGAAATACAGATTTTTTAGTCTTTGCTCCTTAATTGTATTTGGATTAAAATCTTTCTGATAAGGTAATGATATTGAAAGATTGATAATACAACTTTGTTTCAGGACATAAGTAAATTCTAATATTTGTTCCCAATTAGTTCCTAGAGGTAAATGAAGGTGAAGGCGTTTTACTCCTAAATATTCAATTCTTTCCGCAATCGTCTTGGAATTCCTTACTACGAATTCAGACAATACAATAGTCATACATTCAATTTTAGAAGTATCATCATTAAAACATTTATGAGAAAGTTTTGGAAAGTGATCTTCTGAAGAAAAAAAAATAAATTCTTTTTGAATGAGAAATTCCAGATATTCCCATGCTATTTCATTATCACCCCATTCATCTATAATATTTTGAACAGACTTCTTATTGATATAGCTTATAAAATCAACTAAGGAATTAGGAACTAATTCAATATCATCTCTTTGCAAATCATAAACAGCACCTATTGCTGAACCTTTAATCGGTATACAGCATGAAAATAGAAATAATTTTTTGTCCCGGTTATGGCTTAGGTAGGTTAATTCCATCTTTAAAAGTTCTTAGACACAAAATTTCAGATTGGTATTTTTTAGCTTCAATTTTGCTGATTAAAGGCCTAGAATGAGTAAATTTTGCTCCAGTTTCTACAACTTGTGAAAAAATTGGAGGTAACAATTTTTTCATTATTGGATTAACTTCCTGAAGAAGAGTTTTTTTCATGATTCATTTTCTTTAATAATAAAGCCATTTCGTAATGTAGATTATAATTGCACCGGTAAGAAGTCATTCTAAACTGACCAAAAGGATTAACCTCTAAAAAATAATATTCCCCGTCAATTCCTTTTATAATATCTATTGATCCGGTTTGTAGATTTAATGCTTTCATCAGTTTTGTAACTTTTCTGTCGAGATCTCTAGGCATCTGGTAACGAATAAACCTGTTAGGTTTCTCTTGATTATAATTTCTGAAATCAACAGACGTTGTTAGATCATTTTGAGAAAATATTGCCATCGAATAATTTTTCCCTTTAAGATGAAAAACCCTTAGTTCATATTCTTTAATAACCTGCTCCTGGAATAAGCCCGGAAAAAAAGAATCTGTAGGATTATTATATTCAAATGTCATTACAGGGAAATTTTTATTTTTATAGTGAATCACTTTCCCTTCGTTTAGAGATTTAGTAATCCATAATCGATTATCATTCTCAAATTGATTGGTGACAACTGTAAAAGGAATTTTAAAACCTGCTGTTTCAGCTTTTGTAAGCATTACGATCTTACTTAAACCCATCACTGCCGTATAATGATTCACCCATTTCTTATTTCTAAGGGCAAAAAGGATTACATTTAAAACCCCTGAATATTCTGAATATAAATATTGCAACATGTCTAAAGAAAGATCTTCTTCAAACATTTCCTTATACTTATCAAAATTTCCCCATTTGCGATACCATACAGTTGTTACCTCTGAAACATCTATCTTCCCGAAGAATTCATTTTGAATAACTAACTGTCCATGAGAATTTACAGCATAATACATCTGTGTTTTTCCATTGAACAGATCTATATCATTTAGGCGGATATATGGCTCTCCCATATTGTTTAGATGCTCTATAACAACATTTGTATCATCATCCCATGAAGTAGATAAAATTAAAATCATAATAAAAAGGGTTGATTCTCAACACGGAAACAACCCTATAAGCTTTTTTTAAATTAACATCCGTCCGATGCACCAGAAGGTATTACAACACTTTCAAGTACGTAAGGGTCATTAGCAGTTCCTGAACCACTACATACTCCCTCAGGAAGTAATCCTTTTAAACCTCCATGGATTTGTTTCAGGCTACCCGTTGTAAGCACTTTTCCACTCTTTAATGATTTTAGTTTTTTCATAGTAATTTACTTTGTTTTTGGTCCTACTCTATAAGCTTTTCGGATTCCGCTTATCACGAATATATAAAAAAAATAAATCCCAATAAAATGAATAATAATGAAATTTCATTTTTTTATTATGTTAATAAACTATTTAATAAAAAATAGAATAAAGATTAAAAAAACAAAACAATGTTTAAGGAAATAAAAATCCCCTTCCAATGATGAAAGGGGAGTCATTCTACGTGGAAGATATTTTTAATTGATCAGATCAAATCTTGCATATTCCGCAATTTTCTTAGGAAGCTTAATCCCTTCCGCAGTCTGGTTGTTCTCCAGCAAGGCAGCCATAATTCTTGGTAATGCCATTGCAGATCCGTTCAAGGTGTGAACCAGCTGAGATTTACCGTCTGCTTTATAACGGCATTTCAGTCTGTTCGCCTGGAATGTTTCAAAGTTGGAAACAGAACTCACTTCTAACCACATTTCCTGGGCAGCACTCCATACTTCAAAATCATAGGTCATGGCAGAAGCAAAACCTGTATCTCCTCCACAAAGTCTTAATACTCTGAAAGGAAGTTCAAGGTCTGTTAAAATCTCTTTGATATGCTCCACCATTTCTTCCAGCACAGCGTAAGAGTTTTCGGGTTTTTCAATTCTTACAATCTCTACTTTTTCGAATTGATGAAGACGGTTTAAGCCTCTTACGTGAGCCCCGTAGCTTCCCGCTTCCCTTCTGTAACACTGAGAAAAAGCTGTATTTTTAATAGGAAGTTCCTTTTCATCAAGCAATACATCACGGTAAAGGTTTGTTACAGGAACTTCAGCCGTCGGGATCAGGTACAATTTATCTTCGTTAATATAATACATCTGTCCCTCTTTATCAGGCAACTGCCCCGTTCCAAAACCGGATGCTTCATTCACAACGTGAGGAGGATTCACCTCCGTATATCCTTTCTCTACATTTTTATCCAAGAAATACTGAACCAACGCTCTCTGTAATCTTGCTCCCTTTCCCAGATACACAGGAAAACCGGCTCCGGCAATTTTTACCCCCAATTCAAAATCGATAAGGTTGTATTTCTTCGCCAGCTCCCAGTGAGGAACAGCTCCCTCACCAAGACCTTCCACCGTGTGTGACTGATAAATAATTTCGTTATCCTCCGCAGAAGCTCCGCTCTTTACCAATTCATTAGGAATATTGGGAAGCTGATATAAGATATCCAGCAAAACCGTTTCTTTTACTTCTAACTGGGATTTCAATTCTGAACTCGACTCTTTGTACTGTGCTGTTTTAGATTTTGCCGACTCCGCTTCTTCTTTCTTTCCTTCTTTCATCAAAAGTCCGATTTCTTTGGAGATTTTGTTGATTTCGGAAAGCTGGGAATCTAATTCAAACTGGATTCTTTTTCTTTCGTCGTCAGCAGCGATAGCCTCGTCTACCAACTCAAGATTTTTGAATTGTCTTTTTTTAAGACCTTCTAAAACGCGCTCTTTATTGTCGCGTAAAAAATTGACTTGTAACATTTTATTTAGATGTTAAATATTAGATGTTTAGCTTATAATAAGCTAACAGTTGTACAAATTTAAATTATTTTACGATAGTAACCGTATTTATTGAATTGGGAGCATCAGCTTCTTTTGAAAATACTTCCTTTTTGTTATAAAATACTTTCGAGACTTGAAATAATGTTGGAGTCATACGATATTCAATTCTTAATATATCATTGATTGTATCCGCCACATTATTGGTTGTTGTCCTTAGTCCCAACTGCATTTCGGAATAAAAAGAAGTTCCGGTACCCGGATTGCTTGGACTGGTGGAGTCAGCTCTTTTTCTTTTTGCCCCTGCAATATATTCCATATAATATATCGAATCTGTGGTCATTCTCAAAGGAATGCTCACAGGAGTGACATCTTTGTCTCCCAAAAGGTCATTCACGGAATATCCGCTGTATGAACCCGTTTTTTGGCTGTTCAGCAGATCCTGTCCTGCACTGTTCTTCATATAAATATTCAGGATCTGATCAATTCTCTGTAAAGACTCATCGTCACTTTTACAGCTTAAAAGTGCAAACCCGGTCATCAATATTCCAAAAACAACATTTCTCATGTACAGCAAAGATAAAATTTATTTTAATTCTCTAAGGCATTTACATGCAGCTATATTCGTTCTGATATAAAAATTTTCGATACTATTTCTTCAGCAGTTTGTTCAACAGCAAATGAAACTCTCCTTTTGAAATCATAAAATCACTGAGATGGAATTCTGTCATCTGATAGAATCTCCAGAACAACAAACCCGAGGACAAACAATAGGATACAGAGGTGATGATGCAGGCTCCCGTAATTCCCCAGCGGGGTATAATATAAAAGGAGGATATAAGCGTAAAAATAAGGCCTACCACAGATTTTACATTTAATATTTTAAGCTTATTAATCCCTGCAAAATAGAATCCTATGATATTGCTTACCGCAATCGCTAAAATCCCCGGAGATAAAAACAGGATAATCTGCTTCGTCTGGTGAAAATCTTTACCGAAAATCATAATATACAACTGAGCCGGCAGCAGCAAAATGGCCGCGATGAATAATAAAGTGATCCAGAAACTCATCTTCAGTGAGATTTTGTTTTTTCTATAGCAATATCTGAATCCTTATTATTGACGACATCCGAATAAAGAACTATAGACAGACTGCGGCTGACCGTCCAGATCGCTTCAGAAAAAGCGACTCCGATTGAAAAAATTCCCACGCTCACCATCCCTTTAAAGTATTCTAAAAAATAAAAGGACAGCCTGTTATTCAAAAACTGCAGGAAAGCACTCAGCTGGGTTTTCCAGCCATAATCAAATAAAGTATTCTGAATCTTTTTAGAAAATGATATCTCTGAAAATCTGCAATTCTTCAGTAACTGAAATGAGCTTACCAGAAATAAGGTGGCAAAACAGCCAATTTGAGCGATAAAATAAGCTGTAACGGCAGTAATCCTGGCTATATAGATAATAACCACAAGAAACGCAATGTGAACAGCCTGCTGTAAAATGGTGTACAGGTTGAACATTTTGATTTTCTGCTGTCCCACAAACAAATTAATATTCGCTGCCAAAAGAGAGGATACGACCGACAAAGCGATCAGGTAACCTGAATATGCTGAATTATGATGGGTAATACTGAAAATAACAGGTATGGAAATACCTACCAAAAGCGACCACAAGTAAGCATACGCCAATATCTGCTCTGTTTTATATTTAGGCGCAAAATAGGTAACACTGCTTCCTACAAAGATATTGCTGAAAAAAGAAACGATCGTTAAATCTGCAATGACAACAGAGATCACTCCTTTACCTTCACTTCCCCACATATTGGTAGAATAGATCACAAGTCCGAAATTCAATATCAATATTAAAAACCGGGAAATAAAAGTTTTAAAAATAGTCTTTTGCTTCATTTTTTCAAGGCTTGCTGGACGTAGTCAACAAATGAATCTTTTATACCATTCCAGTTGTACTTTTCCTCATATTCCTTTCTTGCATTATGGGCGTGCACGTCATAAAGCGCGGGATTCTGAACGTAATTCAAAATAATATCTGCAATAGTCCCTGCATCTTCAGGATCTACCAAAAACCCAAACCGGGCAACATCCACATACTTTCTGGTGGCCTTCAGATTCGTATAAATAACCGGTTTTCCGGATGCGGCATAGTAGAAAATCTTGATCGGCAGGCAATGATCATTTTCAAAGTTAAGAGCTCTCAAATCAAAACAGATATCTGCATCTGCATAGGATTGGGTAAAAGTTTCAAATGAAGCGGTTTTTCCAATCTTTATATTCTTCCAGGCATACTTTTCCAGGAGCTCAGAAAAGTACAGTTCATCTTTCTTGGTTCTGGTTCCGCCTACAAGCAGAATTTCAATATCCAGATCCGGCTTTCTTGTGCGTACTGTATCAATGGCTTTAAAGAAATTTTCAATCCCTTTTTCTTCAGACATCTGCCCTGTATAGCACAAGGTTATTTTACCGGGAACCAGACGCTTAATATTAGGATACATATATCTGTCATCTGGAAAATAAGGCAGAATAATTCTTTTTTTGAATGGAAAAAAATAAGCCAGAGGAAATTTCTTAGTGGATTCTCCGAAAATAAAATGAGTGCTGATATACCCTGCATACAGGTGGACCAGGAAAAATTTAATGGCATGAATACATTTCAACAGATAAGAAGAATATCCGCTTACCATTCTCATAGAGGGATACCATTCTGTGATATCATACATACAGCTGATTTTGTGCTTTCTTGTATATTCTTTAGCGGCAATTACGGCCAATGGCTCGGAACATATAACACAGTCCGGCTGAAAAGATGCGCAAACCTGCTTAAGGGTATTCGTTTTCTTTTCTATGCTTTCTTCCAGAATGGCATACGACTCAATTTCAATTCCGTCAATAATTCCTGTATAATCTGCATATAAACTGCAAATTTTCACTTCATGTCCTTTATCTCTGAGCGCCAGGGCCTGATGATAGAAAATCCTGTCATCATTATAACTGTGTGAAGTCGTTAAAAAAAGTATTTTTGACATTAATTTTTACTGAGTCTTTACAAAGATACATTAAAAACAAAAAAGTGGAAATGCATTCCACTTTCTGATTATTTACAGTATTTTTTAATACTTACTGTATAGAAGCTGCCCAGCTTTTTTCCAAAGGTAAAAGGAAATGGCTCAAAAAGTCCAGGTACGTATTTTTAGAGAAGTCAAAGACCTGAATATCCCTGGAAAGTTCTCCGTTTCTCAATTGAGACTTAAAATCCTGTAGCTTTAGAGTTTTTACTTCTCCCTGGTCTACAAAACTGGCTTTCATTCTGTCGAAAAGTCCCAGCTGGTACTCTTCATCAATTTCCCTCATTACTTTCCCTAACGCATCAATACTGCACCCTGATGCCATTTCTTTTTCCTCATCTACACAAATGATAATAAACTGATTTTTTTCAATTTTAAAAGAGGAAGAAAGCGGGTTTCCGTGAGCGGCCCATGTCGCAAGGAAATCAAACAGTTTTTCAGTTATTGATTTCGCTTCTTTTGTTTCAAAAGGCCTTGAAGCCGGGTATATAATGACTCTGTAGTCGCTGGTTTCTACAATATTGGATTCTTCAATTTTCATAGGTAAACATTTTATTTTTTCCCAGATCTTATGCAATCACCTAATCCATCTCCGGCTGTTGACCAGAAATTTTTCCGAATAGGGATTTCATCACCTGTCAATTAAAGTATCAAAATTAAGAAATATTCTTGAGTTGATCGCAAAATAAAAAACTCAAGCCAAAGCCTGAGTTTTTGTTTATGTTTTAATAGAAATTCCTACAAATCTTCTGCTTCGGCAAGAAGCTCTACGATATCTTTTACAGCGACTTCTGTGTTCTTGTTAAAATGTTTTACCCCGTCTGTCATCATGGTGTTACAGAAAGGACATCCCGTAGCAATTACTTTAGGTTCAAAAGACAAAGCTTCTTCGGTTCTTTCAATATTGATGTCTTTGTTCCCTTTTTCAGGTTCTTTAAACATCTGTGCCCCTCCAGCACCACAGCAAAGGCCGTTTGTTCTGCAGCGCTTCATTTCTACAAGCTCTGCGTCAAGTTTCTCAAGAAGAAGTCTCGGTGCTTCATACTCATCATTCGCTCTGCCCAGATAGCATGGATCATGGAAAGTAATTTTCTTTCCTTTAAATGCCCCGCCTTCGATCTTTAATCTTCCCTCTTCCATTAATGTTTTAAGGAACTGCGTGTGATGTACTACTTCATAGTGTCCTCCTAAGCTTGGATATTCATTTTTAAGAGTATTGAAGCAGTGCGGGCATGCCGTCACAATTTTTTTCACCTCATAAGCATTCAGAACTTCAATATTGGTAAGAGCCATCATCTGAAAAACAAATTCATTTCCAGCTCTTTTTGCAGGATCTCCGGTACAGCTTTCTTCCTGTCCCAACACTGCAAATTCAACACCTATTTTATTCAATATCTTGCAAAATGCTTTCGTAATTTTTTTGGCGCGGTCATCGAAACTTCCAGCACATCCAACCCAAAATAAAACTTCCGGGGATCTTCCTTCGGCAGCATATTCTGCCATTGTTTTAATTTGCATTTTCTTTTTGTTTAATTAATAAGTTAGCATAGTATTCCTTTGCCTTTTTCATTACCTCAGTAGGCACGATGGAAGCATATAAAGGATTGGCTTCATCATAGTTCAGATACTTCCAGGAGTTTCCTGTTGTCTTGTCATTAAGAGCAAGAATCATACTTAGCTTACTCATTTCCAGAGACGTATCATTCAAAAATTTCGCTTTCATTCCCTGTGCTACTAAAATCCCGAGCATCATATTCTTTTTATCTTCATCAAATTTCTCCTTCAGAAAAATCATTTTCATTTTCATCGGATACACTGTGAAGGCATATTTGATGTTGTCTTCGGCAGTGAAAATATCGGAAACGCTGAATGTATTTTTATCCATATCCACCATTTCGATCTGAAATTCATCATTGCCTTCAAATAGCTTTTTGAAACCGTCAGTCATTGCTTTTCTATCCACCTTTTCAAATATAGCCGGATGCGTCATATTCAGCATTCCATCGTAATCTTTCTTTTGAAACAGCGATATGAATAACCGGGTATCTTCAAGAATTTTTTTCTGGTCGGCTGACTGTGCCCACAAGAAACCGGAACAGATCAACAGGAATAGGAATACTAGTTTTTTCATGATTTAATCATTTGCCCAGTTCAAACGGTCTGCCTGGTTATATTGCCATGGAGCCGCATTGTTTTCCACATTGGTCATCATCAGATTCAGCTCCTGCGGAGCAGCAGACTGTTCCATTACCAGGAATCTTCTCATTTCAAAAATAATGGAAAGCGGATCTAATAATACAGGGCAGGCCTCTGTACATGCATTACAGGTGGTACAAGCCCAAAGTTCTTCTTTTGTGATATAATCGTTAAGCAGTTTCTTGCCATCATCCACAAATTTGCCGTTCTTATCTATATTTTTTCCTACCTCTTCAAGTCTGTCCCTGGTCTTCATCAGGATCAGTCTCGGAGAAAGCTTTTTACCGGTAATATTGGCTGGACAAACCGAAGTACAACGTCCGCATTCTGTACAAGAATAAGCATTAAGCAATTGTACCTGGTTCAAATCAAATATATCTTCCGCACCAAACTTAGAAGGAGCCGCATCAGCCTCTCCTTCAGCCGGAGCTGCATAAGGGTCGGCATTAGGATCCATCATCAGTTTGATCTCCTTAGTAACAGATTCAAGGTTATTGAACTTTCCTTTTTTCTCCAGGTTAGCATACCATGTACTTGGAAATGCCAGGATAATATGCAAATGTTTTGAATAATAAAGATAATTCATAAAGAATAAAATCCCCACAAAGTGGAACCACCATGCTCCCTTTTCTGTAAAGAACAGGAAACCATCGCTAAAACCGCCGAAAACAGGTCCTAAAATCATAGAACTGATAGGAAAGCTTCCATGCTCAGGAAGAAGACCTCTCTGCTGTAATACCCAGTCGGCAGCATTCATTTTAAAGAAAGCCATCATCAGGGCAAATTCGATAATAAGAATCCAGTTGGCATCTTGTTTTGGCCATCCGAAAAGTTCTTTCATGGTTAACCTTTTCACCCCATAAAAGTTTCTTCTGATAAAGAATACCACTACGCCGATCACGACAAGAAGTGCCAGGATTTCTAATGTTGCAGTAAAGAAACTGTAGAAACCGTTTCCAAAAACCGAAGCCAGAAAACGGTGGGTTCCGAATACTCCGTCCACCACAATTTCTATAAGCTCTATATTGATAATGATAAAACCTACGTACACAAAAATGTGCAGTATCCCGGCAATAGGGCGTTTTACCATTTTGCTCTGTCCCATCGCAACTCTTGCCATGGTATTCCAGCGCTCAGATTTTCTGTCGTTTCTATTAATCTCATGACCCAACCTGATATTTCTATAGATTTTCAGCAGGCTTTTGGCAAATAATCCAAATCCGGCCACTAATAAAATCAGGAAAATAATGTTATCGATGTACTGCATAAGGCGTATTAGTCTTTGTTATTTTTACCGAAAACCGAGAAATTAATATATCTCTTAGGGTTCGCTTTCATATCTTCAACCAATGAGTTCAGATTGGAAGATGCGGAATTCAGATTATTGTACAGCTGATCATCCTTCATCAGTTTTCCTAAACTTCCTTCTCCCTTATCAATACCTCCAATTACCTGATTCAGTTTTCCTACGGTAGCATCCAGGCTCGCAATCGTTGCATTCAATTTCTTTGTATCGATGCTTTCTGCAAGATTACCGTATTTGTCTAGTGTAACTTTTCCACTCTTCATCGTAAGGCTTGCATCGTCCAAGACTTGCTGAAGCTTAGGATCGTTGTGTCCTACCAAATTGTTTACACTTCCTGCAGTCGTCTGCAATGCACCTACCGTTTTATTAAGGTTGGATAATAAAGCTCTGATTTCAGCTCTATTCTGGGCATCAAAAATCTGGTTGGCATTGGTCATTAAAGAGTCTACCCTGTGTAATACAACCTGTAACTGGTCTTTTACCGGGCCTACCTGAGAAGAAAGACTTCCCATCATTCCCAGTTTGAAAGCTCCTTTCAATGTATCCCCGTCTTTTGCAGTGTCTCCTCCGTAGACAAGGTTTACTCTCATTTCCTTACCGGACATTAATCCCGGTTCAAAAATTTCCAGCGTTGAGTTTTTTGAAAATTCGAATTTATTGTCAACCGTTATTTTTACCACAAAACTGATCTTACCATCTTTTGCTGTCTGGGGAATGATCTTATCGACCTGTCCTACTTTCAGACCATTGATGGAAACCGCTGAAGACTGCGCAAGGCCCTCTACATTGTCATATTTTGCATAAAATATATTGTCGGTAGTAAAAAGGCTTTTCCCTTTCATGAATTGGAACAACAACACAAAGCCTACGATAGCTAAAAGTGTGATCACACCAGCTTTTAATTCTTTACTGAACTTCACTTGCTAATATTTTTCTAATAAGCAAATATAATACATTTTAAATAAATCTTTTCCCTTATTGTTCTGCGTTAAATATAAAAAAAGCGACAAAAAAATTTGTCGCTTTTATCTTGATGAAATTTAATTTCTTATTGTTGCTGATTTCCCAGCTTACCCCAGATCTCAATTCTATAATCTTTGATATCTGCATTATCCTGAAGACTCTTTAACCAAGCCTGTCCGAACATTCCTGCATTTCTCTGTGTAATAGATTCTGTGAACTGCTTAAGATCTCCAGGCTGTTTGTTCACCGTTTCTGATTTCTTGATCAGAACATAAACCCCTGTTCCTCCTTCTACCGGCTTAGAAAGGGCTCCTTTCTTAACTCCGAATGCTGCACCGGCAACTTTAGGTTCCATAGAACCTGCTACCGAAGGATTCAATAGATTAACCTGAGCAGACTGTTTTGGTGCTGCAAATAATTTAGCAACCTGGTCTAAGTTTGACACTTTAGCGGCTGCAATTTTATCAGCAATCTGTTTTGCTGCCAATTTATTTTTAACGACAACTTCAATTTGATCTCTTACAGATTCAGGGTCAGCAAGACCTGCTTCCTGTTTTCCGTTAAGATAAACTACAATTTTATCACCTGTTCCATCTACCGTGAAAAGTTCCGTATCACCCTTAGATCTTTTCTTATCAAAAGCCCAGGTTAAGATCTCGCCATCTTTTTCAGTTCCCAGACCTTGAAGCTGACCTTCAAATCTTTTCGCTGCTTTTGGATTAGAGAACTGATAGTTTCCTTTCTTAGCAATATTCACGAAATCGTTGAAAGATTTCCCTTGAACCTGCTGAATGAATTTTCTTGATTTTTTATCGGTTTCAGCTTCTGTAGCATCAGAAGGCTTAACTGCTTTCACTAGGTTCGCCACTTTATATCCCATTGATCCGGCCTTTTTATCTTCAATATTGATGATGTGATAACCGAACTGTGTTTCCACTACTCCTGTAGCTCCTTTAGGATTGTTGGCCAGGTAAGTAAGGAACTCAGGAACGAAAGGCGTTTCCGGAGTTGTCCAACCCAAGCTTCCTCCCTGTGCTGCAGAATTTGGATCATTAGAAAGCTTAAGGAATTCTGTAAATTTAGCAGGAGTTGCTTTTACAATGGCTCCGATAGAGTCTGCCAATTTCTTAGCCTGCTCTTTGGATCTTGTTACTCCCTCTCCCGCAGGACTTCCTTTGAAAGCAATAAGGATATGTCTTGACAACGTAGAGTCAGAAGTCTTTTTACCTACAAGTTTAGAAACTACATACAAATCCTGTTCCTTGTAAGGACCAAAGGTCTGCCCTACCGCTGCAGTAGCGATCTGCCCCTGTATAGCTGCCGGCAATTGTGTAGGCTTCATATACTGAGCATTGAAAGGCATATCAGAATTGGCCATGACAAACATAGAATCATTTTTCGTATTCTGGAAGTTTTCTGTACCTCCGCTTGCGTCCGTACCTCCTGAGTATAATTTTGTAATTTCTTTCAGAGCTGCTGCATCATCTGCTGCACTAGGCTTAGATGGGAAATATACAATTCCGATATTTCTGCTAGGCTCTGCTTTGAACATTACAGGGTGCTGTTTGATGTAATTCGCAAGATCCTCAGTAGTAACATTGATTTTTGTCTTCTGAAGATATGCCGCATAATCAACTTTAACGAAATCGATATCAGCAAGCTGATCTCTCTGCTTCATAAGCTCTTCAGCCTCCTTCTTTCCGGTTGTGATTCCTGCTGAAATATTGGTAAACACCTGTCTTGCCATCAATCTGTACTCAATGGTTTTTCTTGTCTTTAACCACTGGCTATATCCTTGAGGGTTGGTGTTTTGTAATGTTTCAATTTCTTTTTTAAGCTCTTGAGTTTTAAAATTACCTTTCTCATCAAAGAACTGTTGATTTTGAGCAAACATCTGATCATACTGGATCTGGCTCCAGAAGTAATCATCAGTCATTTCAAAACCTAACTTTTCAAATTGTTGTTTGATAAGCTTAGATTGTACAAGTAACTGCCAAGCCTGCTCTTCAAGACCGTTTTTCGGACGACCTTGCTGCTCTGCCTGCTGCTGCAACACGAAAAGCTGATCATTGAACTCTTCGCGAGTGATTTTCTCACCATTTACTTTTCCTAAAACGTCAGGATTTTTACCAAAAACCTTGTCGATAGTATCCGGGTTCACCAAGAACGCCAAAAGCGCTAAGGCTATTACTCCCATTAAAAGCCAAGGCTTACTCCTAATCTGTCCTAAAATTGCCATTTTATAAATTATAGTTTTTTATCAGTTTGCGAAAATACACATTTTTAAGAAATTACAGAAACAGAAGTTCTTTATTTTAATTTTAAATCATCAAGTTTATTAAAAAAAGGAAATTTTGACCATATTTTTCACTAAAAAACAAATGGCATAAGTATTGTGCATTCTAGGATAATATAATATACCACACGTTTTCAAGGCTTATTATAAAAAATCACCTTAACGATTAAAAACGAAAATGACAATTTGTCATTCGATTGACTATGACAGAATTTGAAGATATTAGTTTAGAAGAAATGATTGGCGACGGATTTGACATCGTAGCCGAAGAAATCAATCTTTCTGACTTTTCGGAGACTGATAAAAATTCCGAACAAAAGATATTCCCTATACTCCCTGTAAGAAATATGGTAATGTTTCCCAATGTGGTAATTCCCATTACCGCGGGGAGAAAAAACTCTATTCAGCTTATTGAAGAAGCTCAGAAGAACGGAGATTTCATTGGAATTGTAAGCCAGAAAAATTCAGATCTGGAACAGCCTGCTGAAAAAGACATCTATCTTACCGGTACGCTGGCCAAGATCATCAAGATTATAAAATTACCGGAAGGTAATATCACAGCAATTACTAAAGGTTTTCACAGGTTCAAAATCAAAAAGATCACGGAAAACAGACCTTACTTTAAAGCTGAGATTTCAAAATTAAAGGACGGCAAGCCGAAAAACCAGGAGGAATATGAAGCATTACTGGAAAATATCAAAGATCTTGCTCTAAAGATCATCGAACTGGATCCAAATATCCCTAATGCAGCGAACTTTGCGATCAAAAACATCAATAATAATGATGACCTGCTCAACTTCATCTGTACCAATTCCAGCTTCCCATCGGTGGAAAAGCAAAAACTGCTGGAAGAAAAAAGCATGATGGAAAGGGCCAAAAAATGCTACGAAATGATGCATGAGGACTTCAGAAAGCTGGAATTAAGAAATCAGATTCATCAGAAGACCTCCAAGGATCTAGATAAACAGCAGAGAGAATACTTCCTTAATCAACAGATCAGAACAATTCAGGAAGAATTGGGAGGTGGTCCTGAAAGCGATGTGGAAGATCTGATTGCTAAAGCAAAAACAAAAAAATGGAACCAGGAAGTAGAGGAGCATTTCCAGAAAGAGATCAGCAGACTCCAGCGCCAGAATCCTAATTCTCCGGATTATAATGTTCAGAGAAACTACCTGGATTTCTTTACAGATCTTCCCTGGGAAACGTATACCAAAGATATTTTTGATATTGCAAAAGCGGAAAAGATATTGGATAAAGCTCATTTCGGACTTGAAGATATCAAGAAAAGAATCCTGGAGCACATGGCTGTTTTAAAATTAAAAAACAACATGAAATCTCCTATTCTGCTACTGGTAGGACCTCCGGGAGTAGGTAAAACGTCTCTGGGGAAATCGATTGCAGATGCTTTAGGAAGAAAATATGTAAGATTATCTTTAGGTGGCCTTCATGATGAGAGCGAAATCCGCGGACACAGAAAAACGTACATCGGAGCGATGGCCGGAAGAATCTTACAGTCTATCAAAAAATCGGGAACCTCCAATCCGGTCATTGTACTGGACGAAATTGATAAAATCGGACAAGGCCTTCATGGCGACCCAAGCTCCGCCCTTCTGGAAGTTCTTGATCCTGAACAAAATAAGTCTTTCTATGACAATTTCCTTGAAATGGGTTATGATCTTTCGAGAGTGATGTTCATTGCGACCGCCAACTCACTTTCAACAATACAGACCCCACTTTTAGACAGAACAGAGATTATTCAGATTGCAGGCTATACTTTGGAGGAAAAAATTGAGATCGCTAAAAGGCACTTAATCAAAAAGCAGCAGGAGGAGAATGGTTTGGACACCAAATCATTTAAACTCGGAAATGCTGAGCTTAAACATATTATAGAAGCGCATACTTCAGAAAGCGGAGTAAGAACTTTAGAAAAAAGAATAGCCTCCATTGCAAGATGGGTAGCTCTGCAAACTGCATTAGTAAAAGAATATGACCCTAAAATTTCAGTGGAAAAAGTAGACGAGATTCTTGGAGTGCCAAGACCTAAAAGCTTATCTGAAATCACAGGAGTGCCAGGGGTTGTAACAGGCCTTGCATGGACAAGTGTGGGTGGAGATATTCTTTATATCGAGAGCATACTAAGCAACGGAAAAGGAGCCTTGACAATGACCGGTAATCTGGGAACCGTCATGAAAGAATCTGCTACGATTGCTTTGGAATATATCAAAGCCAGACATGACGAACTGGGAATTGCACAGGAGGATCTGGACAAGAAAAACATTCACGTTCACGTTCCTGAAGGGGCCACTCCTAAAGACGGCCCATCGGCAGGTATCGCCATGCTGACTTCCATGGTTTCTTCCTTTAAAAACAAAAAGGTAAAGCCTCATCTTGCGATGACCGGGGAAATTACATTAAGAGGAAAAGTGCTTCCTGTAGGTGGAATTAAAGAAAAGCTTCTTGCTGCTACAAGAGCCGGAATCAAAGATGTAATCCTTTGTGAAGCCAATAGAAAAGATGTTGAAGAAATCAAAAAAGATTATTTAAAAAATCTGAAAGTTCATTATGTAAGCAGAATGGAAGAAGTTATAGACATCGCCATTGAAAAATAACTTGTGATAACATATCAAATTCTCAATAAAGAAACATGTTCCGGCAACCCGGGGCATGTTTCTGTTTTTTAGCTGATAATCAGTATAAGGGCTACCACATTAATATTGAGCTGGAATGAAATTTGATACGCTAGAAATAAAACTCAAGTGGGCTGATAAAAATTTCTCAATTCAGTGGGTTTTTCTTAATTTTATTCCATACTGCATATTTTTGATTATGAATTTTCTTAGACTTCCTTTCCTTGTTAAGCTTACGCTTGTTGTGGTTTCCATCATCTGTATTGGTTACCTTCTGGCACTGGGGCAGAGTATTTTAGCTCCGTTTTTCTTTGCTTTTCTGATGGCTATGTTATTTTTGCCGGCGGCCACCTTTATGGAAAGAAAGCTGAGATTTCCCAGATCGGTCTCTACCATGACCTCTGTTTTTATCATGCTGATTATTTTAAGCGGGCTGATCTATTTTTTTACCAATCAATTATCTGATTTCAGCAAAGATCTTCCTCATCTCAGAGAACAGTTTACGACTTTATTCAACAATCTCCAGCATTGGGTTTCCAAAACATTCAATGTTAAAGTTGATGAACAGGTAGATTATATCAATCAGGGACTGAACAAGCTTTTATCTTCCTCAGGGGCTATTTTAGGCTTCACCTTTGGAATATTTTCCACAGGATTCGGTTTTATTCTGTTCTTTACCTTATTTTTCATCTTCATTTTAAACTACAGAAGACTTTTAAATAATTTTATTACTACTGTTTTTAATGAAAGACATAAGACCAGTGTGGTGGAAGCTGTAAATGAAATCCGTATCATGACCAAAAAATACATCTTCGGTCTGTTTCTTCAGGTGATCATCGTTTCCCTACTTACTTCCATTGTACTCTCTGTTTTAGGTGTCAAATATGCTATCCTTTTAGCGGTACTTACAGGCCTGTTAAATGTTATTCCTTATCTCGGCATTTTTATTTCCCTTTTGATATCCTGTTTTATAGCCTTTGCAACGGCTACCCCTTCTACCTGCATCTATGTTATTATAGGATATGTCGGCGTACACGCCATTGATGGAAATATCATCCTGCCTTTTGTGGTAGGCTCAAAAGTGAAAATCAATGCTTTATTTTCCTTCATCGGAATTCTTTTAGGAGAACACCTGTGGGGAATTGCAGGAATGTTTCTGTGTATTCCGGCAATCGCCATTATTAAAATCATTTGTGAAAAAGTAGATGATTTAAAGCCCTGGGGCAGGCTATTGGGTGAAGAGCAAAAACCTAACAAAAAAAAAAAAGTTATAAGATTTCAAAGAATATTACCCTGGAAGAGATGGACTAGCGAATGTCCACTTAAATTCAGCTTTCCCTAAAACAAAACATAAAACAATAAAAGCAACACGATTTGTAATTTTATGTCAAAATAAATCAATAAATATCATTTTTATAGTACATTTGATATAAAATTACCAATATGAAAATCATAAAATTCATTTTCTGCCTTTTGTTCTCCCTTACTTTTATTAATGCAGGTCTGAACAAATTTTTCCAATATGCTCCCATGCCTAAAATGACGGATGAGCAAATGAAAATATACGCTGCTTTTACAGAAATCGGCTGGCTGATGCCCTTAGTGGGAATCGTAGAAATTATTGGAGGGGTATTATTTATCTTTCCAAAAACCAGGGCACTGGGAGCTATCATTATTCTGCCGGTGATGGTAGGCATATTCCTTCAAAATGTATACAGAGATCCGTCTCAAATGGGAATAGGAATGGCGGTAGCCCTTTTGTTGATCAACCTTTGGGCTATTCTTGATAATAAAGAGAAGTATAAAGCTTTGATTAGTTAAAAGACTGCAGGTAGCATGCATTACAGCGTACAACTTGTAACCATCATCTGCTACCTGCTCCCTTATATCTATACAAATGCACTGAACCCTGTAATGGATCTTCCCACAATGAGTGAGTTGATCTCTTTTGTTCCTTCATAAGAATAGATCGCTTCAGCATCCGCTACAAATCTTGCGACATCATATTCAAGCAGGATCCCGTTTCCTCCCATGACCTCCCTGGCTCTGGACACAATATCCCTTGTTCTCAAAGTACAGAAAACTTTAGCTAAAGAAGCATGCTCATCTTTTAAAATCCCTTCATCCTGCATTTCGGACAATCTGAAAACCATAGTCTGCATGGCTGTAAGATTGGATAACATTTCCACTAAATGCCCCTGAATCATCTGAAAAGAGGCAATAGGCTTTCCAAACTGCTCTCTTTTTCGGGTATATTCCAATGCGCTTTCATACGCTCCTCTTGCACATCCTGTAGCCATCCATGCTACCCCGGCTCTGGTCATCCGCAGTACTTTTCCGGTATCTTTAAATGAGCTGGCATTCTGCAGGCGGTTCTCTTCCGTCACCAGGCAGTCTTTTAAAGTAATCAATCCGTTCTGAACAATCCTCAGCGCCATTTTCCCTTTAATTTTTTCTACGGAAAATCCGGGATTATCTTTTTCCACAATAAAGCCCTTTACTTCTCCGCTGTCTAAATCTCTTGCCCAGATAATGATCAGATCAGCAAATGTGGCATTTCCTATCCATTTTTTCTGTCCGTTCAGCACCCAGCCTTCCGGGGTATTCTTACAGGTAACCGTAAGTCCTCCCGCCGCTCCTGAGCCTACTTCCGGCTCGGTCAATCCAAACGCACCAATTTTTTCAAATTTCTGCATTTGAGGAAGCCATTTTTGTTTCTGCTCTTCTGAACCGCAGATATAAATGGAACCCATTGCCAATCCCGACTGGACTCCAAAAAAAGTGGCAATAGAAGCATCAATCCTTGCCATTTCCATCGCAATAACACCTTCCATCAGAAAAGGCATTCCCGGGCATCCGTAGCCTTCATAGGTAACGCCACAGATATTTAATTTTTGAAATTTCGGAATCAATTCAAAAGGGAATTCATCTCTCAGCCAATAATGATTCACCAAAGGTTTGACTTCTTTTTCCATGAAAGCTCTTACTTTAAGTTGAATTTCCCGCTGTTCAGGGGTCAACGTGTGGTAAATATCATAAAAATCGCCGTCAATAGGAGGCAGTTCCTTCTTCTTTTTATCTGTATCCAGCATTTTCATAAGCCCGGCAAGCTGCTTATCGTCCAGTTTTGAAAAATTATGCATGAGCTTAGGCAGATCAATTTTTTTTGAAATTGCACTTAACTGGTCAAAATCTATGGATGTGAATAGTCCTATTGCGTTTCTGATTTTGGAAAAAGTATTTGACATAATGATTTTTGTGGTTTTGGTTTGTAAAAGGCAAGCAAAAATTACTCCGAAAAAAGTTATGGCCATCAGATTCATTTTACAAAACATTAGAATGCAACCCATTACCCCGGAACATAATCTTTACAAATCTTTTACTTCAGTTTTTCAAGCATTACAAAAGATCCCGCCTGAACTTTGATGTAAGCAAAACAGTAAAACCCACTCTATGAAAACCACTTACATTACTTTGTTATTATCCGCAGTGCTTTTAACAGGAACTTATTCATGCAAAAAAGGAGAGGCCGCTGCAACTGATCCCGGAGCCTATGCTACCACAGATTCTGCCTCCGTCATTCTATCAGACAGCATTTCATCTGCTGCCACAATAGAAGTAAAAGACAAGCAGTTCATTAAAACCGCAGCGATCAATATGGAAGTAAAGGATGTATATGACGCAACCATTGCTATAGAAAAATCGGTTCAGGATCTTGGAGGATTTGTTACGAACAGCAACCTAAGCAGCAATGTTGTGTCTGAAAATACCTATAGCATCTCAAATGAAGAAGCGATACTTGTCAAAAAATATCAGTCGGAGAATATGATGAAGGTACGTGTTCCCACCGAAAAACTAGGGGAATTTCTGACATTAATCAATACAAATAAAGTATTTCTTGCTTCCAGATCCATCACCGCGGAAGATGTAACTTCCAGTATTAAATATGCCGTGCTGGAGGACAAACGAAATCAAAAAACCTCTGAAAACATCAGCCAGCTAAAAACCAATAAGGATAAAGTAACACTGGATGACAAAAATACAGCAGAAGGAAACCTGCAGAAGCTTTCCAACATGGATACCGCTGACCATCTGAAATACAGCACTATTGACATTTACATCAAAGAACCCCAATTACGGATTGCAGAAATACCTGTTACCAATACCAACAGTATAGACAATAAGTATAAGTTCAATTTCCTCTATAATGTAAAAGATGGTTTTGTCTATGGATTTTATCTGATCCAGAAAATCATTGTAGCACTTGTTAATGTTTGGCCTCTCCTACTCATTGCCGGTGGACTGATCTATTTTTTCAGAAAGAAAAAGTTCTCAAAGGGCGGACAGGCTAAAATCCAGGAATAAAAAAGCTATCCTAACCTATTGGTTATCATCATAATTTTAGATTTTACAACCTCCTATTCCAGAAGGTTTTTATTTTTTTCAAAAAAAACTGTAACGATTCCAATGTTGCTTTTACCTACTGTTTAAAGAATAAAAATCAAAAAATAATACTATGAAAAATTTTTTACGACTTGGATTTTCCGCATGGTTATCAATAGCTTCCATAACAGCTGAAGCTCAAAACAAAAATAGGGATTACAACGGCAGCCTGCTTTGGGAAGTATCGGGAAACGGGCTCTCAAAACCCTCTTATATTACCGGAACTTTTCATACCTTATGCAGTAAAGATTTTGAAATAAAACCAAAGGTTTTGAAAGCACTTGATAAAACGGAAAATTTCATGCTTGAAGTCAATTTTACAGATCCGAGTGAGATCAGTGCAGTACAAGCTATGTTTCAGGCAGAAAAGAAAATTTCCGATCAGGTTACCGCAGACGAAGCTAAGGAATATGACAACATTCTTAAAGGATACGGAACTAATCTGAAAAATGTTGATCATTATATGCCGCAGGCGCTTTACAGCCTTCTTTCCTCTAAAATTCTTTCATGCCCTCCCGCGGAAGCCAGAATGTATGACATTGAACTTCTCAAAATTGCGATGCAGCACAAAAAAAACATTGCAGGCCTTGAGAAAATAGCGGATCAAACCAATATATTGGGACAGGCTTATGGATTAAAAGAAGTAATGCAGCAGTTAAAGTTGGGCCATGAATATGCTGTGTGTGCTCAAAAAATGATTGAAGCATTTAAAAAGGAAGATCTACAGGCATTAGACAAGCTTATCCGGGACAAAAGGTTCATGGATGCAAAACAGGGGAAAATAATTCTCGATGAAAGAAATAAAAGCTGGACTGAAAAAATGCCGGACATTATGAGAAAGCAGTCTACTTTTTTTGCAGTAGGAAGCGGCCACCTGTTGGGCGACAACGGCCTCATCCATCTGCTTACAAAAAAAGGATATACTGTAAAACCGGTAGTCCAGCTGCAATAATGATAACCAAATTATGAGACAATAGTGAGCCATCCAAACGAAGCCGCTTTTTTAAAGCTCATCAACCAGCATAAAGGCATTTTATATAAAGCCTCCCGTATCTATGCTGATTCTACAGAAGACCGGGAAGATCTGCAGCAGGAAATTCTTGTCCAGCTCTGGAAGTCTTACCAAAACTTCAAAGGAAACAGTGAATTTTCTACCTGGATGTACCGTGTGGCCATCAATACTGCAATTACATATTTAAAAAAGGAAAAGCAGAGAACCAACAACCAAACAGACACCACTCCCCAGTTTGAAGTACGGCAGGAGGATTACAATCCCGCCAAGGATAAGCAGCTGGAGTTCTTTTACACGGCTGTCCAGGAATTGAATTCCTTAGAAAAAGCCGTTATATTTTATTTCATGGAAGGAATGTCACATAAGGAAATCGGAAACAATCTCGGCATCAGCGAAGGCAATGCACGGGTAAAACTCAACAGAACAAAAGAAAAAATACAGCAAATCATAAAAAAATCAGGTTATGAATTTTGATCAATTAAAAGAACAATGGAATAACGAAGGCAGTGATACCAAGATTCCGGACACTATAAACCAGCTAAAAGCAAGCAGGCATCCCATTGAAAAAGTTCGAAAGATGATGAAAAAGGAGTTTCCAGCACAGGTTCTGGCCATTATACTTATAGGCTTCTTCCCGCCGCTATTACAAATTTCCGCTTCGCAGTACATTATTTATTATATATCCTATACAATGATGGTGATAATATCCTCCTATTATCTGTTTGGGTTCTATCAATTTTATAAGCAAACGGAACTTTATTCCGGAAATACCCGGAACAGCCTTTGGAAAATTTACCACGAGCTCAGGTTAAACATGGAAAGGTATCAGTCTTTTGGTTTTTTATTACTCCCCCATTTCCTGATAACGCTCGGTTTGGAAATATTGAATGTTATGGAGAAAAAAGGAAAATCTTTTTCAGAGATCACCAATGCTCACCAAGATACCCTTATTTTATTTGTACTGATAGGAACCCTTTCCATTGTAACGAGCATCGTTTTATGGACAAAATACTTTTATGGGCGCCATGCCAGGCAGCTGGAAAATATTCTGAATGAACTGGATGAGTAATATCCATCCCTTTTCAATCCGTATAAAACAAGACCTCAGCACATTTCTGAGGTCTTGTTGTTTAAAAAAATGTTATTTATCATCTTCAAATTTATTTGAGGTTTTATTTTTCCTTAAATTTGCAGATCAGAAATAATATGTTATAGATTTTTAAAAATATTGCCCTATACTTTATTTTTTCTGAGCCTTTAATTCTAGAAAATATGCTATCAAAAATAAATCCTATACAGACTGACAGCTGGAAAGCTCTTGATGAACATTTCGCAGGGAACGACTTTGATCTTAGAAGCCTGTTTCAGTATAATCCGAACCGTTTTACAGAATTCTCTTTACAAAAAGACAATTTCCTTTTTGATTATTCTAAAAACCTAATTGATTCAAGAACGAAAGAACTTCTATTACAACTGGCTGAAGAATGCCGGTTGAAAGACGCTGTTTCCAAAATGTTCTCGGGAGACAAAATCAATGAAACAGAAGGAAGAGCTGTATTGCATACGGCATTGAGGGATTTTTCTGACCGTGAAATTCTTGTTGATGGGCAGAACATTAAACCGCAGATCAAAAGAGTTCTTGAGCACATGAAATCATTTTCTGAAAAAATTATTTCAGGAGAGCACAAAGGTTTTAATGGCAAAGAAATTACTGATGTAGTCAATATCGGAATTGGAGGTTCTGATTTAGGACCTGTAATGGTTTGTTCTGCATTAAAGCATTTCAAAACCAGACTGGATGTTCACTTCGTTTCCAATGTAGACGGAAATCATATTGCAGAAGTTGTTAAAAATTTAAATCCGGAGACCACTTTATTTATCATTGCTTCCAAAACGTTTACAACTCAGGAAACAATGACCAATGCAAACTCGGCAAAAGACTGGTTCCTTAAAGCCGGAAGCCAGGAAGATGTGGCAAAACATTTTGTCGCTTTATCTACCAATATTCAGGAAGTGAAAAAATTCGGGATCGCAGAAGAAAACATCTTTGAATTCTGGGATTGGGTAGGCGGAAGATACTCTCTTTGGAGCGCGATCGGATTGAGTATTGTACTGGCGGTAGGATATGAAAATTTTGAACAGCTGTTAAGAGGAGCTTTTGATACGGACCAGCATTTCCAGACGGCAGATTTTTCTGAAAACGTTCCCGTTTTAATGGGGCTTTTAGGGATCTGGTACCGTAATTTCTATGCAGCGACAAGTTATGCGATCCTTCCGTACTCTCAGTATCTTGACAGATTTGCAGCTTATCTTCAGCAGGGAGATATGGAAAGCAACGGAAAATGCGTAGACAGAAGTGGTGAATTTGTAGAATATGAAACGGGTCCTATTATCTGGGGAGAGCCGGGAACCAATGGCCAGCATGCATTTTATCAGCTGATCCATCAAGGGACAGAATTGATTCCTGCAGACTTTATTGCTTATGTAAAAAGCTGTAATGAAGTTTCTGATCATCAGGAAAAATTGTTAGCTAACTTCTTTGCCCAGACCGAAGCCCTTGCTTTCGGTAAATCTGAAGAAGAAGTTGAAGAAGAACTTAGAAATGCAGGTAAGTCTGATGAGGAAATAGACCGTTTACTCAACTTTAAGGTCTTCCACGGAAACACTCCTACGAACTCTATATTATTTAAAGAGTTAACTCCTTTCTCATTAGGACAATTAATCGCGATGTATGAGCACAAGATTTTCGTTCAGGGAGTGATCTGGAATATTTTCAGTTTCGATCAGTTCGGAGTGGAGTTAGGTAAAGTTTTAGCGAACAAAATCCTTCCGGAGCTTGAGAATAATGATCCAATCAACTCACACGACAGCTCTACCAATGGATTGATTAATTATTATAAAGGAAATAAAATCTAAATAAAAGTAAAAAAAGTAAAAATGGCAGAAATTCTTGATGGACTTAAAGTATCCAAAGAAATAAAGGCAGAGATCAAGGCTGAAGTGGAAAAAATTCTTGCAAGCAAAAGAAGAGCACCACATTTGGTTGCTATTCTTGTGGGAAACAACGGAGCAAGCAAGGCTTATGTTAACTCTAAAGTGAAAGACTGCGAAGAAGTAGGATTTCAATCCAGTTTAATTAAGTTTCCCAGTACCGTTTCTGAATCTGAATTATTGGAAAAAATTGATGAATTAAACAAATCCAAAGCAGTAGACGGATTTATCGTTCAGTTGCCTTTACCGGATCAGATTGATCAGGAAAAAATCATCAACGCTATTGATCCGAGAAAAGATGTGGATGGGTTCCACCCTGAAAACTTTGGAAAAATGGCTTTGGAAATGGATACTTTCTTACCGGCTACTCCTTTCGGAATCTTGACATTGTTGGAAAGATACAATATTGAAACCAAAGGAAAGGACTGTGTCATCATTGGAAGAAGTAAGATTGTAGGAAGGCCGATGAGTATCCTGATGGGAAGAAAAGATTTCCCCGGAAACTCTACCGTAACCCTTACCCACTCTTATACGAAAGATATTGAAGAATACACTAAAAAGGCTGATATCGTGATTACGGCATTAGGAGATCCTCACTTTCTGAAAGGAGAAATGATCAAAGATGGCGCTGTCATCGTAGACGTAGGGATCACTAGAGTAGATAACGACTCTCCAAAAGGCTATTACTTGGCAGGTGATGTAGATTTTGACAGCTGTGCGGCTAAAGCAAGCTGGATCACACCAGTGCCTGGAGGAGTAGGCCCTATGACAAGAGCGATGCTGATGAAAAACACCATCATTGCTTACAAAACTTCGGTCTATAACGACTAATTTTAAAATGAACAAAGAAGAAGATATTTTATTAAAAGAAGGTAAAATGCTCCCTGTAATGGAGCATTTTTACACTTTACAGGGAGAAGGGGCACACACTGGAAAAGCAGCCTATTTCATCAGATTAGGAGGCTGTGACGTGGGATGCCATTGGTGTGATGTAAAAGAAAGCTGGGATCCGAATCTTCACCCTTTAATGGATGCCACAGAGATTGCTGAAACCGCGGCAAGACATTGTAAAACAATTGTTTTGACCGGGGGCGAGCCTCTTATGTGGAATTTAGAAATCCTTACCTCAAAATTAAAAGAATTAGGCTGTTCCATTCATATTGAAACCTCTGGTGCTTATCCTATGAGCGGACATTTAGACTGGATCACGCTTTCACCAAAGAAAACAGGACTCCCTAAAGAAGAAATTTATAAAAAGGCTAATGAGCTTAAAGTCATTATTTTCAATAATCATGACTTTACATTTGCTGAAGAACAGGCTTCAAAAGTTTCTGAAAGCTGCAGACTTTATCTTCAAAGTGAGTGGAGCAAAAGAAATGATATGTATCCTAAGATTACAGACTTCATTCTGGAGCATCCGAAATGGCAGGCATCAGTTCAGACCCATAAATATCTGAATATTCCGTAAAAATATGTAAATTAGCCAGCCGTATTCGTTATAAACACAGATAGATGCAGAGAATTCGATACTCTAGATACCTGAAATCGATCATTATTTTGCTTGACCTCATGGTTATTGCATCTATTTTTATATTCTTTTTTATAAGCAGAAACGAAAGTTTAAAATATCATAAGGACACCTGGTACCAGAATGTCTTTTCCCTGATTTTGCTGTTTTTGTTCTGGGTACTTTTAAGTGGTAGAACAAAAATATATAATATCCCAAGGAATCTGACCTATACCCTTTTCCTTGAACGTCTTTTTATCCATTTCCTGTTTTTTATACTGGGCGTTCTGCTTATTGGAAAGGTAAGTAAAAATGTTTTTTTCAATTCGGATATCTACTGGCTTTCTTTTTACCTTTTGGTTTTTATTTTTCTGGTAAAGTCTATTATTTACTTTGCGATTAAATATTTCCGTTCACTCGGGATCAACCATAGAAATGTCATGTTCCTGGAAAATAATGATTCAACTGAAATCCTTAAAAATATATTTGAGGACAGAAAAGATTATGGATACAGGATATTTGAATATAAAAAAACAGGTATCAATACGGACGAACTGGTCTATTTCTGGAAAAAAAACGGAATCCACACTGTATTTTTATCTACTGAAAATTCATTCAATGAGAGTATGGAAACGGAACTTTTCAAGCTGGCAGAGGAAAACAAAATTCATATTTCTTTGATTCCGAGTATAACGCAAAGTGATTTTTTTCTTTACGATCTCGGATATATTCAGACCCAGCCTGTTCTTAACCAGGCAAGATATCCATTGGATTATTATTCCAATTTTTTGGTTAAAAGAACCTTTGACATTGCTTTTTCCCTTATTGTTTTGATCTTTATATGCTCATGGGCTTTTCCGCTTATCGCCATCTTGATCAAAACAAGTTCCAAAGGACCGGTTTTCTTTTTACAGAAAAGGTATGGTTTCCACGAAGAGGTTTTTAACTGTATCAAATTCAGAACAATGGTCGTAAATGATGAATCCACGACCAGTACCACCCGTGAAAACGATTCAAGAATTACCAAAATCGGCAAGTTTTTAAGAAAAACCAGTCTGGATGAGCTTCCGCAGTTTTTGAATGTACTGAAAGGAGAAATGTCCGTGGTAGGTCCGCGTCCCCATATGCTGGCCGTTGACAATTATTATAAACCCAAAATAGGAAGATACAGTTTGAGAAGTATGGTAAACCCCGGAATCACAGGCCTTGCACAGGTCAGCGGATTGCGTGGTGATTTCGGAGATGTGGAAGTAGAAATGAAAAAACGGGTTTTGGCAGATGCCTTTTATGTAAGAAACTGGAGTTTTGTATTGGATCTTGTCGTTATTTTAAAAACCGTTTTACTGGTTATCGGCGGAGATAAAAACGCAAAATAAAAGGTATGCTGAAGTTAAGATCAAGATAAAAAACTTTAAATTTTAACATTAAACGAAGCCTCAGTCTTACCCTCAACCTTAGCCTAATTCAATAAAAAAGTCTAATTTAGCACTATGTTAAAAAAGTTTTTCACAGCAGTAGGAGAATACATTATCCTTCTGGGTAAATCCTTGCAGAAGCCTCAGAAAATGAGGGTTTTCTGGAAGCTGTTCATGAGAGAAATTAATGATTTGGGAGTCAATTCTTTTGGACTCGTAGTCTTTACTTCTATATTCGTAGGAGCGGTAGTTGCCATTCAGATGTTCAACAACTTCGATGCCTCTTCCTTTCCCATTCCTCCTTCATTTGTAGGATACGCTACAAAAGCGGTACTCGTTTTAGAGTTTGCCCCTACCATTATCAGTTTGATTCTGGCGGGTAAGGTAGGTTCATATATTGCTTCCAGTATTGGAACAATGCGGGTTTCTGAGCAAATTGATGCATTGGATATCATGGGGGTGAATTCTCCCAACTTTCTGATTTTTCCTAAAATTATTGCCTGTATGCTTTTTAATCCTCTTCTTATTGCCATCAGTATTGTATTTGGTATTGGAGGCGGTTATATTGCAGGGATTTTAACTGGGAACTGGACGGAAAATGACTATATCACCGGAGTTCAGATGTATATGCCTAATTTGTTTATCTATTATGCATTTACCAAAACCATAGTTTTTGCATTTATCATTGCTACCGTTCCTTCTTATTTCGGATACTTTGTGAAAGGAGGATCTCTGGAAGTAGGTAGGGCCAGTACACAGGCTGTGGTGTGGACTATGGTATTCATTATCATTTCTGAATTAATTTTAACCCAATTAATATTAAGCTGATGATTGAGGTAAAAGATCTTAAGAAAAGTTTTGGCGATGTTGAAGTACTTAAGGGAATTTCAACGTCATTTGATAAAGGAAAGGTAAACCTGATCATCGGGCAAAGCGGTTCCGGAAAAACCGTATTTCTTAAAAGCCTGCTGAACGTCTATATGCCTTCGTCCGGAGAAATCTTATTTGATGGCAGGGATGTGAATACGATGACCAGAGATGAAAAACAACAGCTCCGCTCAGAAATCGGGACGGTATTTCAGGGGAGTGCCTTATTTGACTCTTTAACGGTGGAAGAAAACATTATGTTTCCACTGGATATGTTTACCAACCTTACCTACAGAGAAAAAAAGAAAAGAGTTTTTGAAGTGATAGGCAGGGTTCACCTTGATAAGGCTGAGAAAAAATTCCCATCTGAAATCTCGGGAGGGATGCAAAAAAGGGTGGCCATTGCAAGGGCAATTGTCAACAATCCTAAGTATTTATTCTGTGATGAGCCCAATTCCGGGCTGGATCCGTATACCTCAAAGATCATTGATGATCTTCTCTATGAAATCACCAAAGAATATAATACGACGACCATCATCAATACCCATGATATGAACTCTGTAATGACGATCGGCGAGAAAATTGTATACCTGAGACTGGGAATTAAAGAGTGGGAAGGGAATAAAGACATTCTGATTACGGCAGGCAATAAAAATCTGATTGATTTCGTTTATTCTTCAGAACTGTTTAAAGAACTGCGAGAATATTTACTTGAGAATAATAAAACAATTGAAAATACAATTACAAAAATAGACGATAATGAAAAAGGTACTTAGTATAGCGTTAATAGGGTTTTCAATGTGGGCTTCTGCACAGATCTCACTGGCAGGTAAGGCCAATTTAATATTTCCAACGGGTTCTCCTTCATGGTCAAATATCAAAGGAACCGTGAATGATGCTATTGAA
Source organism: Chryseobacterium sp. (assembly GCF_022869225.1). Taxonomy (NCBI): domain Bacteria; kingdom Pseudomonadati; phylum Bacteroidota; class Flavobacteriia; order Flavobacteriales; family Weeksellaceae; genus Chryseobacterium; species Chryseobacterium sp. The sequence continues at coordinate 1,961,360 of NZ_JALIHL010000001.1, forward strand.
GGAACAGGAAAAAATAATGTAGGTTTCAATGTAGGGCTTTCCCTAAAAGTAGGACTGCCTACTTCATTATTTGTAATGCCTGAGATCTACTACACCCACTTCAAAAATGAGTTCACTACAGAGAACACTACTTTTGATGTAAAGAGCAACCGTATCGATGTTCCGGTTCTTTTAGGATACAATCTGCTAGGGAATATGCTGGGCGTATTTGTAGGTCCTGTAGGAAGCTTTAATTTAAGCAAGGATAATACTTACAATGATTTTAAAGAAAATGCCAAAAATGACTTTTCCGTAGGCTATCAGTTTGGAGCTCAGCTTGAAATTAAAAAGCTTATTATCAATGCAAGATATGAAGGGGCTTTCAGCAAAGATGAAAGAAACTTCATCAATAAAGTTTCCGGTGCTGAAATCAGATATGATAACAGACCCAACTTATTCATGGTAGGTTTAGGATATAAGTTTTAATCAACTATCGAAAATAACAACTGCAAAGTCCTCAAGTTTTAAACTTGAGGATTTTTATTTTGAATTTCAATTTCAGCCTGCCGTTTTGCAATTTCAGCAGCCTGCTTTTCCAGTTCTTCTTTTTCTTTCTGAAGTTGCTTAAACTCTTTTTTCTTTTGTTCTGCTTTCATAGCGCTTCCTTTGCTCACATATCCTACTAATCCTCCAATGATCAGGCCTATCCCGACCCCTGCCATCATCCCCATAACATGGGAAATTTTAATCTGTTCTACGGCAAAATCTGTAGTCAGGTAAAAAAGCAATGCGGAAACTGCTAAAAGAATAAGTCCAGTAATTGATAAACTCTTCATAATATTGTGTTTAGGTGGTTACATAAAAAAAGCCTTACCAAATTTACTAAAAATTTAATAAGGCTTTACTCAAGATTAAAATTCTATACTACTATAATTTTCCTCCTGCAGCCTTATAGTATTCTAAAGCTTTTGGAAGATCTTTATTAATATCTGAAATCCTTGTTTCCGGATTCGGGTGGGTAGAAAGGAATTCCGGCTGTCTTGCCCCTTTAGAGGCAGCTTCCATTCTGTTCCAGAAAGGGATAGCGGCTCTGGGATCATATCCTGCCATAGACATTAGATACAGCCCCATCTCATCAGCCTCCGACTCCTGGTTTCTACCATATTTAAGCAAAGCAACCTGGGAGCCGATAGGGTAAACCGTTTGGAAAACATTTGCCCACTGTGCATTTGAAATAGTCCCTCCAAGAATAGCCCCTCCATACTGAGCTACCATAGCCTGAGAGATCCTTTCATTTCCATGTCCTGCCAACGCGTGGGAAACTTCGTGCCCCATTACTACAGCAAGTCCGTTATCATCTTTTGTAATGGGCAGGATCCCTGTGTAAACAGCTACTTTACCGCCAGGCATACACCATGCGTTCAACTCACTGCTCTGCAGAAGATTGAATTCCCAGTTATAGCTGGCAAGATCTGCTGCTCTTCCTATACTCTGATAATATCTTTCTGCTGCGTTTTTAATTCTGCTCCCTACACTTGCCACTCTTTTGGCGTCTGCCGTACCGGTAATCACTTTACCTTTAGACAATGTCGTTTTGTATTCCTGCGCAGACATTGTTAAAATTTCCGAATTGTTGGCCAGCTGTAAAGAAGACCGCCCTGTAATAGGGTTGGTCGTACAGGCAACAATCGACAGAGCAATAGCTCCCATTCCAAATAGATGTGTAACTTTCATAGTTTGAGTGTTAATAATTCAACCTTAACAATTTTTATTCCAAAATAATACGGAAAGAATATATTTGCATACATTTTGCTATTTAAATTTAATAATTTATCTCAATCATGAAAAAGTATATTTCTCTCCTGTTTGTTTTTGGACTCCTGTTCTTTTTTCAGAGCTGCTCTTCACAGGGATCATTAGATCCAAAAACAGTGGATTCATTGGTGAATGCACAAGAATTTACATTCTATGCACAAAGGGCTAACCCTACCAATTATGATGTGATCAACGTGATGAATTCAATGCCGAATTCAACAGCTACCAGAATGCTGAATCTGGATGGAAATTATACAATTGAGGTAAGCAAAGATATAATGGTGGTTACCCTTCCTTATTTTGGAAGAGTATTCAATCCAAGCTACGGAAATCCGGATCAAAACAGTTACAGGTTTACTTCAAAAGATTTTACAATCAATAAATCTCAAAGTAAAAAAGGAAACTGGACCTTAAAGATCAAGCCTAAGGATGTAAGTAACGTTAATGAAATCAATATTGAGATCTTTAAAACAGGCAAAGCATTCGTTTCTATAGGAAGTAACGACAGGCAGCCTATCACTTATGACGGATATGTTTCAAAAACAGCAATAAAAAAGGATAAAGAATAAGTTTAGCTGTTATTCTCCTTAGATAAAAACTTTTCAACAAATAATTTGGCTTCAGTACTTGGATTGGAAACCATTTCTGAAGCATTTTTTTTGTGCATAAGATAAGCTTCCTCCATAGCATTACTCTTTTTCATCAGCGCTAAAATATATTCCTGAACCCAGTATTCAAAGCGCTTTTCTGCCTGATGGGTACGGATTTCATCAAAACGTCCGGTTTTCTTTTTCAGATCAATGAATACGGTAATGGTATCATATATTTCTTTCAGACCTTCATTATGAAGTGCAGATCCAAGCAAAACAGGAATTTTCCAGCCTTTTTCTTTAGGAGGAATAAAATCCAGGGCACGTTTTAATTCTAGTTTTGTATTTTTTGCTTTCTGAAGATTATCCTGATCAACTTTATTAATGAAAATAAGATCTACCATTTCCATAATTCCCCGCTTTATTCCCTGAAGCTCATCTCCTCCGCCAATAATTTTTAGAAATAAGAAAACATCGGTAATATCGGCTACAAGGACTTCAGATTGTCCTACTCCAACGGTTTCGATCAATATGTAGTCATAGCCTGCTGCTTCGCAGATCATCATGGTTTCAAAAGTGGTATTGGCAACGCCTCCCAAAAATCCGGAACTTGGAGAAGGGCGAATGAAAGCATTTTCTTCTTTTGCAAGTTCTTCCATCCTGGTTTTATCTCCGAGAATACTTCCTTTATTAATAGAAGAGCTCGGATCAATAGCCAGAACAGCCACTTTTTTACCTTGTGCAATAGCCAGTCTTCCGAAATTTTCAATAAAAGTAGATTTTCCGGCTCCCGGTACTCCTGTTACTCCGACCCTGATGGATCTTCCTGTAAAAGGCATTATTTTTTTTAAAAGCTCTTCCGCCTGTACTCTATGCTCTGTCTTTTTACTTTCAACTAATGTAATAGCTTTTCCAATCAGACGTTTATTCCCTGACTGTATTCCTTCCATTAGCTCTTCTGTAGAAAATTTCATTGGTTCAAAAATAATTAATTAAAAGTGAATGGCCAATAATTAATGGGCAATGATCAGGCAAAAAACGTATTGTTTAATCAATGGCTGCTCCTTTTCTTCTTTTTAATTTTTATTTCTTCTAAATTAAAACTACAACACGTCGTATCAATGGGTGGGAGAATTTGTTACATTTGTTCTATACCAAAAGAAGAAACATGAAAAAACTCATCGCTGCGGCATCATTCACTTCCATTCTGTTAGTTTCCTGTACTCCGAAGGCTTCTACCTCTACCGCTCCTGTGGGTTCTTCAACCTCAACAGCAGAGCAGATCGCTCAAGGAAAAACCATTTTTGAAAACTCATGTGGAAGATGTCATAAATTGCCTGACCCTGCATCCCATAATCCTGTGCAATGGGTAGGAATTATGAACGCAATGGCGCCAAAAGCAAAATTAAATGATGATCAGCATCAATGGGTTTACGATTATATAGTTTCTGTAAAAAAATAATCACCAAATAAAAATAGGGATATGAAAAAATTAATTTTAAGTAGTATTGCAGGCTCAGCACTTCTTTTGTCCTGCGGCCCAAAAAGTACAGCCGTAACCGGCCCTAAGTACACTTCCAGCGAGCAATTGGCCCAGGGGAAAACCATTTTTGAAAACTCCTGTACTAAATGCCATAAGCTCCCTGAACCGACAAAGCATGATAATCAGGGATGGATCAACACGCTTAGTAGAATGGCACCCAGAGCTAAACTGAGTGATGACCAACATCAAATGGTTTATGATTACCTGATTTCAGTGAATAAAAAATAAGCTTTCATTAGAAAGCTTATTTTTTATCATTATGGTGGAAAGCTTTTATCTTACGATCAGTTTTTCCGTCTGAGTTTTATCACCCTATTCTGTCTCCACTTTCCTTTTTGTGCTTATTCGGGGCATTTTATCTTTAATAAACTTCTCCTTGTCTTCCGCCATTTCAAACATATTTCTGCAATAACTGAATCTTTTGCTTTCTTTAAGCTGTTCCAATGCAGCTTTAAATTCTTCTTTTCTTTCTAATAAATGTGCTTTACAATAGAGGATTTCTGCTTTATCAATCCCTTTGATCTGCAAGGCAAATTCAATTAACTTCCCGGCCTCATCATAATCTTCGTTATTCAAAAGACATTCAATATAATACCTGGGTGTATTGATATTGCTCACATGGCTTTGCATGGCTTCTTCGAAATACTTTTTTGCCGTTTCATAATCTTTTAAAATTTCTGAATAGACTCTTCCCATCAGGCAAAGACTGTCAGCATCTTCGGGATCATAAGATAAGGCATAGTTCAAAGAGTCGAGACAATCTGAAAGAGCGTGCGGGAAGTTATCTAAAGCTTCAAAATAATATTTATTCTTAGTTAAGGTCATTTTTATAATTTTTTAGGTCATTTTTAAGGACATTTCTTTGCTTTTTGAATGACTTATCCTTGTAATTTTTCTTAAAATCTGTTCCTGAAAATGTACGGACAGGATTTCCGCGCTGTACCTGAAGATGCTGAGCCCACGTCTCCTGCATTCTCCTTTCCAACTGTTGAATATAAGCCGCCATTACTTTTTCTTTCAATCTGGGAACAGAAAGTTTTTTATTTTCCAGCTGTGAACGTGAGTCCTGTACAAACACAGTCTGCCCGGTCGGAATATGAGTGGCACGAACTGCTGTATTAACTTTGTTTACATTCTGGCCGCCGCTTCCCTGGCTTCTCGCAGTCTGAAACTGAATATCTTTTTCATGAAAATCAATAGTTTTCACATTTTCCAGTTCAAAAACACCAATGAACCAGTTGCTTCTTTTATGCAGTTTCCTGAATGTACTTTTTCCTGTCCAGCATATACTTCCTAACCAGTTTTTTAAAAATGCTGTAATATCTTCTCCTTTTAAAAAGGAGGGTTACCGATTTCAAGGTCAGGTTTTCATCACCGCTTTCGCGATGAATAATTTCATAATCTATTGTATTATATTGTGCTTCCTCCAGAAAGGTTTTCAACACTTTAGCCACCACCCACTGGCATTCTAAAGGACCTCTTCCTGAAGTTATTTGTATTAATTTTTCCATTGTTGTTTGTTGAGAGTTAACGGTTGATGGTCTACAGTCAAGCTCCCTCCACTGTAAGCCATCAACTATAAACTTAATTATCGATCCATTCTCACAATTCTCGGTTGAAAAGTTCCCAGGATATCCACCAATCCGCTTTGTGCATTCATTACCTCATGAATATCTTTATAAGCCATCGGAGCTTCTTCCGCATTTCCGCCGATCAGCGTGACATTTTTCAATTTCAGTTCATTTTTAATATCATTCTGGGTAAAAAGCCTCCGGCATTCTCCTCTTGAGTAAGCTCTTCCAGCACCATGTGAAGCTGAATTCAGCGAATCGGGGTTTCCTTTCCCCTGGACAATAAATCCTTTTGCAGTCATGGATCCAGGAATCATTGCAAGCTCATTTTCATTGGCCGGCGTCGCTCCTTTTCTATGAACAATCACCTCTTTTCCGTTATGGATCTCTTTCCATGCAAAATTGTGATGGTTTTCAATTCTGGCTTTTACTCTTCCCCCCACGGCTTTCACTAATCTCCTGTGAATATCGTCGTGGCAGGCAGAAGCATAGTCTCCGGCTAAGTTCATAGCCGTCCAGTATTCCAATCCAAGATGTGTACTAAGATCCAGCCATGCGAAATTCTGAGCTTCTTTTGGCAGCGGACACTGTTCTGTAGCCACTCTTGAATAATATTGGGCAATTTCAGCTCCTAATCCCCGCGACCCACTGTGTGAAAGAATTCCCAGATATTTGCCTTTCGGCAAACCGATCTGCTCCTCTTCTGCAGTGATTTCCACTTCTCCAAATTCAACAAAATGATTCCCGCCCCCTGATGATCCCATCTGCTTAATGGCTTTTCCTTTCAGCCTTCTAAGAATCGGGATCAGGTCAAAGGTATCCCTGTCGAAGATTTCATGGTCTATATGAGATTTATGGGTTTCATACATTCCAAATTTTGTATGTTCGGCAAGAGCTTTTTCATATTTGTCTCTTGCCCCGTTCAGATATGAAATTGGGATATCCAAAATACTGAGGCTCATCCTGCAGCCAATATCCATTCCTACTCCATAAGGGATCACCGCATTTTCTACCGCGAGTACTCCTCCGATGGGCAGTCCATAACCGCTATGGGCATCAGGCATTAAGGCTCCCTGCACAGATACCGGCAGCTTCAAAGCCGTAAACAGCTGATTTTGGGCTTCTTCTGAAATATTGCTTCCGAAGATCCTGAAAGGAGCACGCTGAGTATTCAGCATTCTTTTTTCTGTTTTTTTGGAGGAAAGCAGCGTCTCTGCAATTTGTCCAAAAGTCAGATCCTTTTCAAAATGCTCCGGATTCAGTAGAATTTCTTTTAACAGAGATTTTACATGATGGATATTTTTAGTTGCAAAATTTCTTTTCATTACCTCCAAAGCCACATTAACACTTTGGTTATTGGGATAGCCCAATTTTAATATATCTTTTCCTTTTAGTTTTAAATTTCCCATTGTTTTTGTTTTAAATAACAGCCGGACCTATACGTCCTTAAAGCTTTCTGCAATCTCTGTTGCAGACATTGTACAGGTACTATATTTCCTGCTTTTGATAAGGATTCTTTCCTATTTCATTTTCCATGGATTGGATGTACCGCAAATCGTTTTCTGGATAACAGCCACCACTGCATGCTGTCTGAGACAGGACTCCAATTCTGCATATTCTTTTTCCAATTCCGCATCTACAGGCTTATAGTGGGCAATCATATTCGGTCTTATCCTCAGGGTAAACCTCCATGGTTCAATGAATTCGCAGTAAGTTCCATCTATTTTCCGGATCGAACAATATTCTTCTTTCTTCACAAAATACTGCCTTTCTCTGGGGTAAGCCCAAGTTTTGGGGAAGTTTCTGTTCTTTTTCTACATGTACTCTTCTTCCGAATTTTCTTTTCTTTTTTAAGAATTTCCGGCTTTCAGAATACATATAGGTATTGATCTTCTTCAGAATACCCTTAAAGAAATCTCCGTCTTTGAATCGCTTGACCTCATCCTTCAAAACAAGGTATCTTACAAATCCTCTTTGATAAGGCTGATCTAAAGGAAGCAAAGGAATATTTCTTCTTGTTTTCCAAAGTTCTTTACTCCGTTTATATTTTTTTCTTATCTGCTTTTCTACATCTTTTCTAATGGTTCTTTTTCTGCTCCTGACGCTTCTCAGCCGGGAAAACAGAAGGTTATCATCTTTCATACAAGATATCAGAAACAAAATCCAAGACTTTAGATTTGCTCTGTATCCATTTACATTCAACTAAAATATTAGTTGGTTACTATTACATTAATGAACAGGATGAATTCTGAACCATAAAAGATTCTTCCATTTTGTTCTTAATAACACTAAAAAGATTTCGGGGAAACTTGAGTTTGAAATATTGCGCAATAAAAAACCCGAAATCTCTACGACTTCGGGTTTTGATATTTCATTGTACTGTTATTCTAAGAATGTACCCAACCACGAAGCCTTACCACCATAAGGGGCAATCCAACTGTAGAATTCTGTTGTGTTCTGAACATTGCTTCGTTGTTTTTAATTGGTTAAACTTGATTTTCAGGTGCAAATATATTAATTTTTTTGAAAAACAAAATATTTTTTTCACTTCAGGTGAATCAAGCTCATAAAAATGCTGTTAATTACCTTAGACATCCTCTTCAGATCAAGGGTTTCCAGGGTATCTGTCACTTCGTGATAATTTTTATTCCTAAAGAAGGAAGTATCCGTGATCATTAAGGCAGGGAAGTCAAACTTCCAGTAATTAAGATGATCGGAAAAGTCGACTCCCTTTACAAATTTGGGCGCCGGAAAGGTTTCGGCTTTTATTTGTCCTGAATTTTTAAATTGATCAATAAAATCCCTTACAAACGGTCCTGCTCCACTGAAGCGCTTAACCAGGGTGATAAAATCTCCTTTATTTCCATAGATCCAGGAAAGAGTCCCTATTGGAAAATCCTGCGAGCCCTTTTCATCTCTGAAATAACCGATCATTTCAATACCGGCCATTCCATACACCTCTATATTATGGTCTTTCAGATACTTTGCATGAATATAGCTTCCCATATTTTCTGTTCTGAAATGAGGAGGTTCTTCTAATGTATAAGCTACCAGATCTATTCTGTAGTTGAGCTTCTGCCCTTTAAGCATTCTTGCCAGCTCCAGCAGCGCTGTCACTCCGGTGGCATTATCATCGGCTCCCTGCTGATCTCCACAGACGTCATAATGAGCTCCTATAATAATTCTTTTCTTATTTTCTGTCCCAAAGGAACAGATCACATTTTTGTATATATTTCCGTCCACTTTATATTCCTGAAATACAGCATCATCGCTATATACAGCAAAGGTCTGACGAATATAATCTGCCACGGCATTCAGCTGTTCCACATTTTTATGATTCCGGAATTGAGGGGTCTGGGTAAGTGCTTCCAGGTGTTTTTGAATTACATGAATATCAGCAGCCGCCGGAGAAGTTTGTGAGATGTTCTTTTTCTTTCTGCCGGACCCGAATAAAAAAACACCTACAAAAAAGAAAAAGCCCGCAAAAAGAAGTATTTTTCTATTCGCAGGCTTTATTATATTTTTCAGATTCATATCCGTAAGGTTTAATCTCTCTGTCGAAATTAAGGATTTTAGTTTAATGCTCTAAAAATTTCTCTAAGATTTCCACGGCACATTTCGGAAGGTTTGTCCCCGGACCAAAGATAAAGTCGGCTCCATTGGCATATAAAAACTCATAATCCTGTTGTGGAATCACTCCTCCCACTACGATGGTGACATCGTCTGCACCTAATTTTTTCAACTCTTCCACAACTTGCGGAACCAATGTTTTATGGCCTGCTGCGAGCGAAGATACTCCCAAGATATGAATATCATTTTCAACAGCTTGTTTAGCCACTTCTTCAGGAGTCTGGAACAACGGGGCAACATCAACATCAAACCCCATATCTGCAAATGCTGTAGCTACTACTTTTGCTCCTCTGTCATGACCATCCTGCCCCATTTTAGCAACCATAAGTCTTGGACGACGTCCTTCCTCTTCTTCAAATTTCTGAGTAAGCTTAAGAGCTTTTTCAAAATATTCATTTTTACCGGCATTCATAGCATATACTCCAGAGATTGTTTTAATATTAGCTTTATATCTTCCGAAAGTTTCTTCCATAGCATCACTCATTTCACCAAGAGTCACTCTTCTCCTTGCCGCCTCGATACACAATGCCAGAAGATTTCCTTTGCCTGTTTTGGCACTTTCACGGATCTCATTTAATATCTGTTCAACAGCATCAGCATTTCGTTCTGCTTTGATGGTATCCAGTCTTTCGATCTGTTTTCTGCGTACTTCGGTATTATCAATGTCTAAGATCTCTATTTGATCCTGCTTCAATGAGGATTTGAATGAATTCACTCCGATAATGAATTCTTCACCACTATCAATCTTAGCTTGTTTCTTCGCTGCAGCTTCTTCAATTCTCATTTTTGGAATTCCGGCTTCGATCGCTTTCGTCATGCCTCCTTCCTGCTCTACCTCATCAATATACCTCATCGCTTCTTCAATCATTTGCTGGGTAAGGCTTTCTACAAGGTTACTTCCTCCCATAGGGTCTACTACATCACATATTCTGCTTTCCTGCTGCAGAATGATCTGTGTGTTTCTTGCTATTTTTGCAGAATAGTCTGTAGGAAGGGCAATTGCTTCATCCAATGCATTGGTATGCAGGGACTGAGTTCCGCCTAATGCTGAAGACAGTGCTTCTATCGCCGTTCTTGTAATATTGTTGAAAGGTTCCTGCTCTGTAAGAGACCATCCTGAAGTCTGCGAGTGGGTTCTTAATGCCAAAGATTTTGGGTTCTGAGGATTGAACTGCTTTAAAAGGTTCGCCCAGATATATCTTGCGGCACGCATTTTTGCTATTTCCATGAAATGATTCATTCCGATGGCCCAAAAGAAGGACAGTCTCGGTGCAAAATCATCTACATTCATTCCGGCTTTAATCCCTGTTCTTACATATTCAAGACCATCTGCCAGTGTATAAGCCATTTCCAGTACCGGAGTCGCCCCAGCTTCCTGCATATGGTATCCTGAAATGGAAATAGAGTTGAATTTCGGAATGTTTTGGGAAGTATATTCAAAGATATCTGCAATGATCTTCATGGAAGGTGCGGGTGGATAAATGTAAGTATTTCTCACCATGAATTCTTTCAGAATATCATTTTGGATGGTTCCTGAAAGCAATTCCTGTTTTACGCCCTGCTCCTCTGCAGCTACGATATAGAATGATAAGATAGGAAGCACTGCCCCATTCATCGTCATAGAAACAGAAATCTGATCCAGTGGGATTTCGTTGAAGAGGATCTTCATATCTTCCACGGAGTCTATGGCTACTCCTGCTTTTCCTACATCTCCTACTACTCTTGCATGATCGGAATCATAGCCTCTGTGGGTAGCAAGGTCAAAAGCAACGGAAAGTCCTTTTTGTCCTGCCGCCAGGTTCCTTCTATAAAAAGCATTGGATTCTTCTGCTGTGGAGAAACCTGCATATTGACGGATTGTCCATGGCTTCTGAACATACATTGTGGAATAAGGGCCTCTCAGATAAGGTGCAATTCCTGGAGAAGTCTGTGTTAATGATTCATCTTTTACATCTTGTTTTTCATAAGATGATTTAAGTTCCAACCCGTCTTTCTCAAAATTGTAGATTTCTCTTTCCTGAGGGGCTACATTAAAATCAGGTTTTTTCACAGAAATTGTCTTTCGCATTCCAATAATTTTTGTCTGCGTAAAGTTAATTTTTTTGAACGAAACACGAAACTTATGTTAACATTCTATTGCTCTGAAATTTAGCTATAAAAACAGGCCGGGCAAATGCCCGGCCTGTTTATGGTATCATCCGTTAAATTAACCTGCTATTGCAGCTTACATCCGGTATTTTTGTTCTTACAGCTTAATTCCCATTTCATACAGGGCGAAGGCCATTAAATCTGCATTTTCGGTAATCACCTGTTCTGTAGATCTTCCCGCTCCATGGCCGGCATTCTTTTCAATTCTTAACAGAATAGGGTTTTTGCAAGCCTGCTTTTCCTGAAGCCCTGCCCCAAATTTGAATGAGTGCGCCGGAACCACTCTGTCATCATGATCACTGGTAATAATCATCGTGGAAGGATAGCAGGTTCCTGCTTTTACATTATGTACCGGTGAGTAGGATTTAAGGTATTCAAACATTTCTTTGCTATCTTCTGCAGTTCCGTAATCATAAGACCAGCCAGCTCCTGCAGTAAATTTATTATATCTCAGCATATCCAGAACTCCTACTCCCGGGAATGCTACTTTTGCCAGATCCGGTCGTATCGTCATGGTAGCGCCTACCAACAGACCACCGTTTGATCTTCCTGAAAGCGCCATATATTCTTTGGATGTATAGCCTTTACTCTGTAAATATTCTCCGGCAGCAATAAAGTCTTCAAAAACATTTCTTTTCTGCATTTTTGTTCCGGCATCATGCCATCTTTTACCGTATTCACCTCCCCCGCGGATATTGGGAACGGCATAGATTCCTCCGTTTTCCATCCAGATTGCATTGACCACGGAGAAAGCCGGTTGAAGGCTGATATTGAATCCTCCGTAAGAGTATAGAATAGTAGGGTTTTTACCGTTCAGCTTAGTTCCTTTTTTATAATTGATCATCATCGGAACTTTTGTACCGTCTTTAGAAGTATAGAATACCTGTTCTGAAACATAATCTTCAGGATTAAATTTTACTTTTGGCTTCTGATACACTTCAGATTTCCCGGAATCTACATTAAATTTATATGTTGTTCCGGGTGTAATGTAATTGCTGAAAGAATAATACACATCCTTCTCTTTTTCTTTTCCTCCGAAACCGGAAATATTTCCTTTTCCGGGAAGTGCAATTTCTCTGATTAATTTTCCGGTCTTATCAAATTGTTTCACCTGATCAATAGCATCAATCATATAAGTCGCAAAGAAATATCCTCCGCCGGAAGAAATCCCCAGTACATTTTCTGTCTGTGGAATCACATCTTTCCAGGTTTCAGGAGCCGGGTTTTTGATCGTCGTTTTTACAAGACGCATATTCGGGGCATCCTTATCGGTAAAAATAAACAGATCATCACCCTGTGTATCAACAATACTGGCATTGATGTCAAATCCTTTCACAATCTGTACAAAGTCTCCTCCGTTCTTTAAATCTTTAATATACAGTTCATTTCCGTTGGTTGCATTGGCCGCAGAAACGATCAGATATCTCTGATCTTCAGAAACACTTGCTCCCAGATATCTTCTTGGTGTTTTTTCACCTCCAAAGATCAGCTTATCTTCCGACTGCTTGGTTCCCAGCTTATGAAAATACACTTTATGCTTATCGGTCATTCCTGAAAGAACGGTCCCTTCTTTTGGTTTGTCATAACTTGAGTAATAGAAACCTTCATCACCCTGCCATGAAATTCCGCTGAACTTTACATCCAATAATGTATCATCGATCTGCTTTTTAGTAACCGCATCAATGATAATGATTTTGTTCCAGTCACTTCCTCCTTCCGAAATAGAATATGCGGCAAGGTTTCCTTTTTTGTTGAATGATAGATTCGAAAGTGAAGTGGTTCCTTTTTCTGAAAATTTATTAGGATCTAAAAATACTTCTGTAGCCTTGGTCTTATTATTTGTTCTGTATATAACAGACTGCGCCTGTAAGCCGTCATTTTTAGAATAATAGGTGTAATCTCCTTCTTTGAAAGGGGCTGAAATTTTTTCATAATTCCAGATATCTCTCAACTGATCTTTAATTTTATCCCTGAATGGAATTTTTGAAAGATAATTTTGACTGTAAGCAACTTCTTCATCCACCCACTTTTTGGTAGCTTCAGAATCATTTTCCAGGTCTCTGAAAGGGTCAGCTACGGTATTTCCGAAATAAGTATCGGCCTGACTTCCTTTTATTGCTTTAGGATAATTCATTTTTTGAGAATAAAAAGATGCTGAAAATAGAACTCCAGCAGTTAATAACATAGGTTTAAAATTCATACTGATCGGTTTTCTCAAAAATACGTAAAGTATGTGAAATAAAAAAAAGCCCCTGAAAACAGGAACTTTTTATCTTTTTTATGGCTTCTGAATCTGTTATTCTTTGGATCCAAAACTGTCAAAATAGAAATCTGTCAGATTCGTAACCATCTGATCCGGGCTTCCATTCCAGTAGTATATTTTATCTCCTTCTTTAAGTTCATATAAACTAAACTCCTGGTCTGTACTTACTGTTTTATCTGCCTTTTTAAAATCTTCAACCACTTGGATCAGGTATTTTTTCAGCGCTGCCGCTTTCACTTTTTGGGGTTGTGCTGCTGGTTCTGCCGTAAGTTTTGAAGGAACTATAAAGCTTACGGTATAGGTTACCTCAGCAATTTTCTGATCTTCTATATATTCATTGGGAACCACCTTTACGTTTTTAATGGCCAGCTTTCCGTTTCTGAAGTTTTCAAACATCGCTTTAAAATAATCCTCAGCTTCTTTTTTACAGGCTGCAGCAGTTGCTTTAGGAAAAGCTGAAAGGAAGTTCTCTGCTGTTGCCTTGATCGTTTCTTCTGAGGTTTCCTTAAAGTTAATCTGATAGGCATCCTTCCCCTCTACTGTAGGTCTTAAATACTCATTCAGCTTGCCCAGCACCGCGTCATCATTGTTCACAAAAGTGCCAAAGAACAGTTCGAATGCTTCAGCAGGCTTCTTTACTTCCGTCTGAGCGGAAAGATGCTGTCCCAGCATACTCAATACCAGGAATAAAATAATTTTGTAGTTTTTCATAGTTTATATTTTAGGTGACTATATTTGATGAATTTAAAAATAAAACCCCTGAAAAAATCAGAGGTCTTATTTGATATGTTAAAAACTTAGTAGTTCTCTTCTTCTCCCTTCATTTTCTCTGCATTTTCTGCCATGATTACGGCATCTATCATTTCAGAAATATCTCCGTTCATATAAGCATCAAGGTTGTACATAGACTTATTGATTCTGTGATCCGTTACTCTACCTTGAGGATAATTGTAGGTTTTGATTTTTGCAGAACGGTCTCCGGTAGAAACCATTGTTTTTCTTTGGGCAGCAATATCTCCCTGAACTTCCTGCAATTTGATGTCATATAATTTAGCACGAAGCATTTCCATCGCCAATTCTCTGTTTGCCAGCTGAGAACGGGCCTGCTGACAAACGACCACAAGTCCTGAAGGTTTGTGGGTCAACTGAACTTTAGTTTCAACCTTGTTTACATTCTGACCTCCGGCACCTCCTGAACGGGAAGTCTGCATTTCAATATCAGCCGGGTTGATCTCTACATCCACTTCTTCAGCCTCCGGTAAAACAGCAATGGTAATGGCAGAAGTATGGACTCTTCCCTGAGATTCTGTTTCCGGTACACGCTGTACACGGTGAACTCCTGATTCGAATTTCATGATTCCGTAAACCCCTTCACCTTCCACTTTCATGATCAGTTCTTTGTAGCCTTTTGCCGCTTCATTAGAATCGGTTACTTCATGTCTCCATCCTTTCGTTTTGAAATACATGGTGTACATTCTGTAGATATCTTCCACGAAAATAGCCGCTTCATCACCTCCTGTTCCGGCCCTTAATTCTACGATGACGTTTTTGTCATCTGCAGGATCTTTAGGGATCAATAGCACCTTAAGTTCTTCTTCCAGCCCCGGAATTTTTGACTGTGCTTCCAGTTTTTCTTCTTTCGCTAAGTCTACCAGGTCTCTGTCTGAGCCATCAGCAATGATTTCTTCAGATTCTTCAATGGAATCTAAAGCACCTTTATACTGATCATAAACTCTTACAATTTTTCCCAAATCACTATATTCTTTGTTCAAAGAAGAATATCTTTTTTGGTCTGAAATGACATCAGGCTGTATAATAAGGTCTGCAACCTCATTATATCTTTGTTTTATAGCTTCTAATTTTGGAATTAATGATTTAGACATTATGGAATTTTTGTGGGGGCAAAGATAAGGATTATTAATTCAAAATTAAAATTCCAAATCAGCATAAATTTTTGAGCATTAGGCTACATCGCAAAAAGCTGACAGGCAGATTTGCAAATTCGCCTTTTTGCCGGGTTAGGTAAAATAGTTCAGCAGTATTTCGAATGTCAGCTTTTTTTGGAAAGTCTTCTGTCAATTAAATATAAAATAATCCCTACGGCTACAATTCCCAGTCCGATCATACTCTCTTTTGGATTATGGATCAGTGTAAAATAAAGGATATACAAACTAAACAATAAAAAAACAGTAGGAAAGATATAGAAAGCATTGGATTTAAATATTTTCCGATCTTCTTTTTTAAGAAAATAAACGGTAGAAATCGCCAAACTCGCAAACAGCTGAAGAATAAATGCCGTATATACGAAAATTTCTTTAAAACTTCCGGTTAAGATAATGACTGAGGCAATCACTGCATGGGCAAAAATAGCTCTTACCGGAATTCCTTTTTTATTTCCGGCAGCAAGGGGTTTCCACCAATAGCTGTCTTTGGCAAAAGCCTGCGTTAATCTTGATCCTACCCACAGGTACCCGCTGATCGTGGCAATCAATTGTAATGCAATAAAGATATTCACTACTTTCCCGAAGGCAGATCCCAGCATATTGACAGCCGCTTCTCCCATCACATCTTCTTTCCCCGCCAGCTGGCTTACCGGAGCATGCTTTAACATGATATAATTGACCAAAATATAGCTTACCGTCACAAAAACAGTCCCAATGATCAGAGATTTTGGAAGATTCTTCTGCACATCTTTTATTTCTCCGGCGATATAGGACGCCGAATTCCATCCGGTATAAGAATAGGTCACAAAAACAAGGGAGGTTGCAAAAGCAGGAAGCATGATTTCATTCTTCCAGTTGTCACTGAAGCTCAGGCTGTTTCCGATATGGGGAGATGCTGAAAGCCCCACCCCTACGATAATCAGGATTATAATAAAAGCAACCTTGATGAATGTAAAAAAATTATGGAACCGGCTTGAAGCTTTAAGACTGAATGACAAAGCGGCCGCCACCAGAAAGATAGCCGCAATAGCAAAACCGTTTCCAAAGGTATAATCAAATGCTGATAGGTATTTCGACATCGCCAATGCTGCCAAAGCTACCGGTGAAGAGAATCCTATAATCAAGGAAATCCAGCTTATTAAATATCCGAACAACGGATGATAAGTTTCTTTGAGATAAATAAAATCACCTCCGTTTCCTTTAAAATGAGATCCTAATTCTGCATAGCAGAAAGCACCAAATAGGGCCAGGATTCCTCCAATCATCCATAACAGGAAGATGCTGTAGGTATTGGTAATATCGGAAAGCTGAAATCCCAGGGTGGTAAAAATACCGGTTCCTATCATATTGGAAACCACAATAGCTGCCGCCGTTTTCCAGCCGATCTGGTGTGAAGGAGTACTCATGAATGATTAAAAATTAAAATTAAGTCTTCCAAAGAAATAGCTTCCCAATGTTCCCATTTGTACCGGTGCATATTTAAATACTCCATAATATGAATTTTCATAAATCTGCAGGTCCGGGAAAACATCAAATACATTATTGGCTCCCACTGTAAAATTGATATTTTGGGTTATATCATAGCCTATGCTGATGTCTGTAACGACCTTTGGTGAAAATTCCTGAACGCTCCCGAAAGGATATCCGTCTCTTATGACTTTACCAAAATAGGTATTTCTCACGAGAAAATTGAACTTTCCAATTCCATAATTCAATCCTAATGAGGCTTTCGTTTTCGGTGACAGGGTTTCAATGATATTAATTTGGTCCGGGCCAAAAAACTCATTCCGAGGGGTATCTAGATTTTCAGGGAAGTGAAAATCTGTAATTTTTGTTTCCGTATAGTTTCCGGCAAGATTTAGATTTAAGTTTCCTCCGCCGAGCTTCCAGTCATAGGAAACAACCATATCAACTCCTTTAGTCTCGGTATCAACGGCATTTGCGAAAAACCTTCCGCTTTCCACTTTATATTCTGTTAACCTGGAATCTGTAATATTACTTGTAATCACAATCCGGTCTTTTACCTTGATCCAGTATCCGTCTATTGTAATGAAAAGTCCTCTTACCGGCTTCAGGGTAAATCCGGCACTGGCATTGACTGACGTTTCCTGTTTCAGTTTATCAAAACCAAGAACTCTTGCCGCTTCACTATCGTTTCTGAAAATTCCTTTGGTTACAATACCTGAGCCGGAAGTCGAAATATCGGCATAAGAGTTATTAAAATACTGCTGTTGAAGAGAAGGCGCTCTAAATCCTGTTCCTATGGCAGCCCTTACTGCATAATTCTTCACAAACTCATATCTCACGGCCAGTTTTCCGTTCAGGGTATTTCCAAAATCTGAATAGTTTTCAAATCTTGCTGCGGCATCAATATTCAGCTTTTTATCCAGGTCATAAGAGACATCTGCATATACTGCCGTAGAGTGCCTGTCTTTTTTCAGGGCGTTATCCGGTGAAAATCCAATAAAAGACTGGGATCCGCCCGCTCCAATAACCGTTGCATCAGCTCCGGCAACATTTCCGTTGATATCGTATTGAGTGTAAGATGCTTCGTCTCCGGCTTTAATCTGATACTGCTCAAACCTGAATTCACCTCCAAACGCAAGGTTAAACCGGTTTATATTTTTAGAGACATCCAGGTTAAGGGTATTTTGCAAAAAGCGGTGTGCTCCTGCCTTAAAACGGGTTGGTGATTTCGCTCCTAGAGATGCATTATTGGTATTGCTTACGTTATAATTGAAAGTATTGCTTCCAAAAGTATTGCTCAGATCAAACAGCCAGTCATTGACATTGTATTTTGCTCCTACAGCATAAGAAATATCATACACCTGGGAGCCCAGGACAGCCTGAAATCCGTTGGGATAAATAGATGAAACAACATTAAATGTTTCACTGGGAAGCCTTCTGAAGCCATATCCTTTTCCTTCTTTGATGCTGAAACCACCAAAAGAATAAAATTTAAAACGGTCATTAAAAGGATATTCCGCATTGAAAAACAACTGTGCCTGCCTGATCTGTGCATCTCCGATCTGGAAATTAAAATCATTTCGGGAAAGCCCGTTCTGAGCGATCAGGGCATCATCATAGGCTCTGGAAATCTGGCTTCCTGTTTCCGCTGACCCATACTCAAAGTAATTGCTATAATTTTTGGTCGCAACCGGAGAAACATTCGGCAGTACAATACCATTGGCAGTGATCACTCCGTTATTATTGACTACATTTAAATTCGACTGGTCGTAGATGATCAGGTCATGATTCTGGGTTCTTGTTGTTTTTCCTCTGTGGCTTAGCTGTAAGGAGAGGTTAACGTAGCTGTCTTTTTTTCCTAAAGAAGTTCCATAGTTTGCTCCGGCCTGGTAGGTATCTCCGTCATTTCTCCCGCTCAATCCGTAAGTAACACTTGCCGAAGCTCCGGCATTTTTCTTAAGAATAATATTGATCACTCCTGCAATGGCATCCGAGCCATACTGAGCAGCGGCACCATCCCTTAATACTTCAATTTTTTCAATAGCAATCACGGGTATCGTACTCAGATCTGTTCCTACAGAGCCGTTTCCGACAGTATTCTGATAGTTCACCAGGGAAGTGGTAGGTCTTCTTTTTCCATTCACCAGCACCAAAACCTGGTCCGGTCCCATTCCTCTCAAGGTGACGGGATCTATATGCTCTGTCCCGTCAGAAGCAGACTGTCGTACCGAATTAAATGAAGGGATGACATAGTTCAGCAGATCCTGAACGGTGATCTGGGGAGATGCTTTTTGTATCTTTTCAATATTGATAACATCTACGGGAACAGGAGTTTCTATTTTTGTTCTCTTAGCATTACGGTTTCCTACGATAATGATATCTTCAATTTGTTTTCCTGCTTCTTCTTTTTCCTGGGCTGCTGCTCCAATGGTTCCAAGCAGTAATACGGCGATGCTTAATTTTTTCATCTATTGTTCTTGCAAAATTATTAATACCGTCCGGAGGATCAATCCCCGGCTCAACAAGACTTCAAGAAATGGAATTCATATAAGAATATTGACTTCGCTTATCTCCCCCTTTGGGTTGGAATTAGCACCTTTACACTTCTGGAACCGTGCAGGTTGCTAAGGTTTCTCCGGGCCAAATCCCTCCACCTTTCTTGATAAATCTACTGCAAAAGTAGACTATTTTTTTCAATAGGCAAAAAAAGCAAATCTGCGGGTCTGCAAATTTGCTTTTTTGTGATTTTCAAGCTCCCCTCCAGTCTATTTTACAATCATCTTTTGAATGGCAATACCGGTTTCGGATCTCAGATGAACTAAATATGTTCCCGCCGGATAGTCGACCTTTAATTCGTAAGTCCCGCTTTCACGATCAAGCCTGATTGTATTTAATCTTTTACCCGTCATGTCAACAATGGCAATCTCTCCATTTTTAGCTTTGTTAAAAATTAATTTTACAGAACCGTTTTTCACCGGATTATCTGCAATTTGAAGGGATAATTTATATGCTGCATTGATGTCTGCCGTTGACAATGTACCACTATAATTCCCAAAGATCCTGAATTCTCCGGGCTGTAAGGTAATCGGAGCCGTTGTAGAAGCAACATTCAAAATGGTATTGTCCATTATATTCTGCCACTCACCGGTATAAGGAAAATAGGGATTAACAGGCTGAGCTGAAGTCCCATAATTGGCCAGCACCACAACATTTTTCATTCCGCTGATAGAAGGATCTGCTATATAAATCCTCGTAATCAATCCATTAGGATCATTAGCCAGGTTATTGGATTCCACACTATAGGTTTTTGATTTAAAAACCTGATGGGTATTCCTGATATTGATTATTTTGGCCCATGTGTCGTATACTGATTTTCTGTTCACATCCGTATCATATCCCAATGTAAATGCAATAGGTTTTTCATCTGTTCTGCATCCACTATTAACGGTGCCATCTGCACATCTGTTGATACTGAAATCATAGCCCAGTTCTCCAAACTGCCAGATCATTTTCGGACCGGGAATGGTGAAAAAGGTCGCTCCGAAAGCTTTCATTCTCATAAGAGCCGTATTCAGATCTTTCACATTATAACTTCCGTTCACGGCGCCATATGCAAGGTTTTTAAACATTAACCGTTCTTCATCGTGGCTTTCTCCATAGCCTACGGCACTCATATTGGTAAAGCCATGAAGACTGTGATTCATCCTGTCATAATTGCTGTTATCCTTATACCCCATAGTGTTTTGGTTGTAAGGATCCGTTTGCTTATTCCAAAGAAGGACGCCTTTTCCTTCTGCAATTCTGTAGTTGGCCCACTGTTGTTCTTCTGCATCTGTTCCCAGGTGCTCAAATATCATATAAGAATTAGGATCGATGCTCCATTGCTTATCTGCATAAAGTTTCATAATGTCCACTCTGTCCTGCTGATAGGCATTGGTACATGCTTCATCACTTTCCGAGCAGTTTTGCGTAAATCCTTTTGTTAAATCCCAACGGAATCCATCGATATGATATTCCGTCAGCCATTGCTGAAGACATCTTTCAACGTAATATTGAGTGGAAAGGCTCGAATGGTTAAAATCGTTAAACACATTATATGAATGTTTCGGAACCTGGTTGAAATAAGGATTATCAGACGCTACATCACCATATCCGTCACCATCCGGATCTACATTCCATAGCCTTACCAAAGGTGATCTTCCCGTAGCATGGTTAAGGGCGATATCCAGAATAACAGCAATCCCGTTTTGATGGCACAGATCTACAAATTCCTTAAATTTTTCCGGAGTCCCATAGGCTTTATCTAAGGCATAATGAAAAGAAGTATTGTATCCCCAGGAAAGATTTCCATCAAACTCCATGATGGGAAGTAATTCAATTGCATTGATATTTAAGCTTTTCAGATAGGAAATCTTATTGATGAGCGACTGCCAGTTTTTTTCCTGGGTAAAGTCTCTCAACAATAATTCATAGACAACTAAATTTTCTTTAGCCGGTCTCTGAAAGTTCGTGATCTGCCAGCTATAAGGAGTCTGCCCGGTTTTAAATGTTGAAACTTCAAAATTCTGTCCTGCAGGAAAGACCGGTAAATTAGGATAAGTGGAAGCAGAGATCCACGGATCATCATAAGAAGACAGAATCTGTGGAGAATAGGGATCCGCTACTTTTTTCAGGTCGTTGGTTCTGTATTGGAAAGAATAAAGCTGCTGAGGAGTCAGTCCATTTAATTCAATCCAGTACAGATCCGGATTTGCGGTATCTCTTTTCATTAAATAGGCATCATCTACCGCCCAATTGTTAAAGCTTCCGATGACATGCACAAAATTTTTATGAGGAGCATAGAGCGCAAGCCCCACTTTTGTCTGATCTGTGGAATGATAATTAATCCCCTGTTTGATCCAGCCCGGAACCGCTTCAGAAACTACATTTCTCGGTACCTGCAGAATAAAGGCTGCCTTTTTGGAATTTGATCCCTGGGTAGCGGTAAGTTCCATGCCGGCATCCTGCGAAACAGTATAGTTATAAGAATAGGACATTGAAGGAGATGAAGTGGAATTCACTACAATCCCGTTGGCTTTTAATTGGAATGTCGCATCCACATTGGTAGTGGCAGTAATATGGATTGACCCTCCTGCAGGCACTGATGTTAAACTGTTTGCTGCCGGATGGGTTAAACTGATGTTCAGCACGCCTACATTGACAAAAATATCCGGTGAAGTCTGATGGGCCCCGGTTTTATCTTTTAATAAAAACCCCAACCTTCCGATTCCGGTTCTGTTGAAAAAGGCGGTAGGCGTCAAACTTAAAGAATAAGTATCTGCAGCCGCATTATAAGTAAGCTTATTCAGATCATTAGAATTGTTCCAGCTCCCATTGGTAGGGCAATCCTGACTGTTCTGATAATTGGTGTCGAAAGACCATGACCAGATATAAATCTCATGATTGGAAACTCCCCAGGCCGATTCGTCGATCTGATCTCCGGGGACAGTCAAAGTAATCGCATCCGTTTCATTGAATGGGTTAGGGGTAATAGTATAATTTATCTGCCCAAAAACAAACATTGCAATAAGCAGGAAAACAGCAGAGTAAAACTTTTTCATGTCGTTATTTTTATCGAATATAGGACTATTTTTTTTCTGTTTTTTCAAAAATTTCAGTCTATGGTGAAAAATAATACAAAAGCCACAATTGGACGAATCCTTTTATTTGCTGTTAAAGCAAAAAGACTGTCCAAACGTGAGACAGCCTTTCCTAGTAAAAGTAATTGTAATTGAGCTTTTAGCAGGTACCGAGCCTGTCAATTTAATTTCCGTTTTTTGAGGTAATCTGAAAGGCCAGGATGTATAGACATTAGTTTTTAATGATTTTCTTAGAAACCATCTGTCCGTTTTTTAACTTTAATTCTACGATATATAATCCATTGGAAAGCCCGTTCATATCAATCTGATCATTCGAGAATTTAACGTTCATTTTTTGTCCTGCTGTATTGGTAACATTGATTTGGTCAATACTGCTGCCTGCTTTTACAAAGATAATTCCATGGGTAGGATTCGGATATATTCCTATCGTATTCATATTCGGTCTGACTTCTGAAGTTCCGAGGGAAGAAAAAGGTTTTATACATCTTACCGATGCTCCCTGACCTCTCGGGGCCCCTGCTGAAGCATTAGCGAGCGTAGAGCCTATATATAAGTATTTGGCTCCCAGACTGGAAGTATCAGAACTCCAGAAGTATCCTCTCTGCCCTACAAAGGTAAAGTCTCCGGTACCGGATCCTCTGTATCCACCCGCCGGTAATTTCAGACGACTGTTGTATGCCGTAACCGGATTTGAAATTCCTTCTGTCGTTACAATGCCTACCCACTCAGCCTGAGAAGGCATTTTCCAATCTGGCCCGATGGCTTTACAAGGATCTATCCCAATATAATGCTTTACTTCTGCAAGGGTTGATGCAGTCCATGTATCTGTTGATGCAAAACCACTCCACCATGCTGGTGACCCGGTAATATAAGATCCCTGACCGGTTATTCCTGCCGGAGTGTTTGGAGCCGGGGCAGAGGCTACCGGAGAATTTCTCAGCTGGTGACCATCATCCCATCTTCCCCATTGGAAGAGATCTCCATACGAATCCGTATCGGCCATCGATGCAGCAACCTGTGAACTTCCAAGATTCTGCTGAAGCCATATTTTTCCATCTCCACCTCTTACCGTGGCATAAGAAACCTGCTGTCCCTGGTAAATAAAAGTTACACATCCTGTATCTCCGGGATTAATTCCGGGATCTGTATTATTACAAAGCGGAGTATTTCCCGGCAATGAAATTCTTTTTACTTTGGTGGCATCCTCAGAATAAGCCAATACAAGATAATGATGGGCATTATCTATTGCCAGATCATTGTATTTTGCCTGATCACCGGAGATAAAGTCTCCTCCGAAAGGAACCCAGTTCTGGGAAGCATCCAGCTGATATACCGTATTTCTCAAAAAGTCATCATTTTCAAAACGGCTCGCTACTACATAAGGTACCCCTGACGAAGTAACAGCTATAGCAACATGCTGTGCTTTTCCACTTGAAAAATCTGCATTTCCTACCTGTACCCAAGAAGTTCCGTTGAATTTTTTTACATTCAGTTTTTTACCCATAGAACTTGCAGAAACATAGGCAACATAAATGTTATTAGCTGCATCCAGTGCTATATCTGAAGAATAGTGTTCTCCTGAGGAAGCCGCATCTACAACTGCCCCGCCTACCAGGGTCCAGTTCTGTGAAGATGAAGCATCCGTACTGTTTTGATATACTTTTAAGCCTCCTGACACGTTGGCTGTATAGACTATATTATTGGTCCCGATCACCATTTCTGCAAATTCAGCACCGCCTGAAAATCCCGAGTTTCCTACCTGCTCCCATGCTCCGTTTATATATTTTTTTACGGTTCCGGAACCGTAAGATCCATAAGTAAACAAGACATTATTTGGTGATACTGCGGATGCCTGGTAGTTTACCGAATTATTGGTGGCATTGGGTAGCAATGCCCATGCAGAGCCATCAAACTGACGGACTTCAAGCCCCGAACCGGGATACCCAATCTGATTAGTATAATACACACTTGTTCCTGCAGTATTTATAGATAATGAATTGTAGGGGGCTGTTCCTGTGGTAATTCCAGCTCCTCCTCCAAGGAAGGACCATGAGGTTCCATCAAACTTCTGAACAGAGCCTTTAGCCACCGAAACATCATAATAGGACAGATAATAATTTCCCGCAAGATCAATCACCAGGTTATTAAAACTACTTCCTCCCGCAGATACATTTTGTACTCCTCCTACGTCTTCCCATTGCTGGGCATGCGAATAGCTCCCTAAAAGGGTAAGCAGCGCCAATCCTGTTCTGATTTCCCTTACTGCAAAATGTAAATTTCTAAACATATTTACTATTATTTTTAATTATTCTAAATTTAATTTAATTTTGCGCAAAAGTACCGTACATTATTAACCCTGAGTTATCATTTTCAAACTTTCGGTTATCCTGACAGGGATTTTTGTTTAACGTAAATTGTAGCATGGCTGTAAAATGTGTCGTATGAGGGATCAAACTAAAAGTGCCCTTTTGTTCAGATCCGAAGACATTACAATTGTAATGCAGGAAGACTTATGTCCAGAGCAATCTTTCAGATCTCATATGCTTGAGGGGAAATCGAGCTTCAATCTTCTGTTTTTTATGAGTTCCAATATCAATCTGGAAGCCGATGACTGCGGTACAAGGTTTTTATTTAAAAAAAATCAATATATCCTGCATTATTCATCCCAGGAACGTGTGGCAGAATTATGGACGGAAAATCAGGAGATCCTGAAATATCTTCAGATTCAGATCAACTACCGGTATATTTTCAATCTGATCAATCCGGAGGCCAATTCAGAAAGCGCTGAAATATTGGAGAATATGACCCGCAACAATTTTATATTCCTCCACAAAGAAACACCTCCCAATATGACCGTGGAAATGCATATGATTATTAAGGAAATCCTCAATTACTCGAAAAAAGGGCTTCTCCAGAAGCTTTTTGTAGAAGCTGAGATCATTAAACTTCTGATCCTGATTTTTGAGCAGTTCAACGATAAAAATACATTACAGGAAAACCGGGAAACCCCTGAAATAATCAAAAAATTCATTGATGAAAACTACCATAGAAATATTAAGGCTGAGGAAATAGGAAAACTCATCGGAATGAATCAGAATATTATCAGGAAAGAGTTTAAATCCCAATATCACATCACCATAACCCATTATATTGCAGAGCTGAGGATGCTGAAAGCAAAAAAACTGATCACCAACAGCAATATTATGATCAAAGAAATTGCTATTGAATGCGGCTATGAATATATACAGAATTTTACCCGCGCCTTTAAAAAGAAGTTTGGAATCTCTCCGGAGAATCTAAGGAATAATAAATAGAAAAAACCGCTTAATTGCTTAAGCGGTTTATATATGTTGTTTTGCTTTGATATTACTTTTTCAGAATTCAGGTGAAAAAGCAATGACAATCAATTAATGATGATGTCCATGATCGTGAATGAAAGGTCCGTTACCCTTAGGCTGGTTGTAGATAACCTCTACCCCTTCCTGCTCATAAATGTTCTTTCTTCTGATGTCTTCAGGATCGAAAGGCTTCACTTTCCCAAAGTACTCTTTCAAACCTTCAGTTAACCACATTGGGATTACTAATCCGAAGAACATAAAAATACACCAGAACCCCACTAAGAACATAGTTATGAAGAATATAGTCCATAGGAACTGGTAGAACGGCCAAAATGCTGATAAAATCGTTATCATTCTCTTAAGATTTTAGGCAAAAATAGAACTTTTTTCCTTTTTACACAAAAGATACAAGCTCTATTTTATAATTTATTTTAATTTTAAACTAATTAGTGGGCAAGATCTGCGAAGAAATCATTTCCTTTATCATCGGTAATAATGAATGCCGGGAAGTCTTTTACTTCAATTTTTCTTACAGCTTCCATTCCTAATTCAGGGAAATCGACCACATCAACCGATACAATATTATCTTTCGCCAAAATTGCAGCGGGTCCACCGATTGATCCCAGATAGAACCCTCCGTATTTTCCGCAAGCATTTGTAACATCTTTACTTCTATTCCCTTTTGCCAGCATGATCATACTTCCTCCATGGCTTTGAAATTCATCAACATACACATCCATTCTTCCCGCAGTTGTAGGTCCGAAACTTCCTGACGCCATTCCATCCGGAGTTTTTGCAGGTCCGGCGTAATAAATCGGGTGGTTTTTAAAATATTCCGGCATTGGTTTCCCACTGTCAATCAGTTCTTTGATTTTTGCATGAGCAATATCTCTTGCAACGATCAAAGTTCCGTTCAATTTTAATCTTGTTTTGATTGGATATTTTGAAAGCTCAGCTAAAATTTCAGGCATCGGTTTATTCAAATCAACTTCTACCGCTTCTTCCAGGTGTGGCGGAGTAGCGGGCAAAAACCTCTTTGGATCTTGTTCCAACTGCTCAAGGAAAATCCCTTCTTTTGTAATTTTTCCTTTAATATTTCTGTCTGCAGAACAGGAAACCCCCATCCCTACAGGACAAGAAGCGGCGTGTCTCGGAAGTCTGATCACCCTTACGTCGTGAGTAAGATATTTCCCACCAAACTGTGCCCCAATGGCACTTTCCTGGCAGATTTTCTGAACCTTAGCCTCCCATTCAAGGTCTCTGAACGCCTGGCCGGCTTCATTTCCTTCTGTCGGAAGATGGTCATAATATTTTGCAGATGCTTTTTTTACTGCGGCCAGATTCGCTTCAGCAGAAGTTCCTCCAATAACCAATGCCAGGTGATAAGGCGGGCACGCAGCTGTCCCCAAATCAGAAATTCTTTCTTTTACAAAGGCTTCAAGAGATTTTTCGTTCAATAAAGATTTAGTCTTTTGATAAAGGAATGTTTTGTTGGCAGAACCTCCTCCTTTTGTTAAGAACAAAAACTCGTAGTAATCTCCTTTTTTAGCATAAATATCAATCTGTGCAGGAAGATTTGAACCTGAATTTTTCTCGTCAAACATGGTTAAAGGAACTACTTGAGAATATCTTAAGTTTCTTTTCTGATAGGTATTGTAGATTCCTTTGCTCAAAAATTCACCGTCATCAACCCCGGTATATACATTTTCTCCTTTTTTACCAATCACAATTGCCGTTCCTGTATCCTGGCAAGAAGGTAAAGCTCCTTCCACCGCCACAGCAGCATTTTGCAACAAGTTATAAGCAACGAACCGGTCATTGTCTGTAGCTTCAGGATCATCAATGATTCTTTTAAGGCTTTCTAAATGTGAGGAACGCAACATGAATGAAACATCTGCCATAGCTTCCTCAGCCAGTAATTCCAATCCTTTCGGGTCTATTGTTAAAATTTCTCTGTCACCCAGTTTTTCAACCTTTACATAATCTGATGTAAGTTTTTTATACACCGTATCCTCTTTCTGAATTGGATACGGATCCTGATATCTAAATTCCATTCAATTTTTTCTTTGCACAAAAATACGGCTTCCGTTAAAAAAATATGAGCAAAATCAGTCATTTCAATTGATATTTATAATGATTATAAATTGTGAAATTCTTCGGTTATCAGTAACTTTATAAAAATTTCAATCACAATGAATTACAGAATAGAAAAAGACACCATGGGAGAAGTGCAGGTCCCTGCAGATAAACTTTGGGGTGCACAGACGGAACGTTCCAGAAATAATTTCAAAATCGGTCCTGAAGGTTCAATGCCGCACGAAATCATTGAAGCTTTCGCCTATTTAAAAAAGGCGGCAGCTTTTGCCAATAGCGATCTTGGAGTACTTCAGGCTGAAAAAAGAGATATGATCGCAAAGGTCTGTGATGAAATTCTGGAAGGTAAACTGAATGATCAATTTCCTTTGGTCATTTGGCAAACGGGTTCAGGCACCCAGTCAAACATGAATGTCAATGAAGTGGTTTCAAACAGGGCACATGTCAATAACGGCGGAACCTTAGGAGAAAAATCCGAAATTCATCCAAATGACGATGTCAACAAATCTCAGTCATCAAATGACACCTATCCTACAGCGATGCACATCGCAGCTTATAAAAAAGTAGTGGAAGTAACGATTCCGGCTGTAGAAAAATTAAAGAATACGCTCGCCGAAAAATCCAAAGCCTTTAAAGATGTCGTAAAAATCGGAAGGACCCACCTGATGGATGCTACACCCCTTACCCTGGGCCAGGAATTTTCAGGCTATGCAGCCCAACTGGAATTCGGGTTGAGAGCTTTAAGAAATACACTGCCCCACCTTTCCGAACTTGCTTTGGGAGGAACTGCCGTAGGAACAGGACTTAATACTCCAACCGGTTATGATGTAAAAGTAGCGGAATATATCGCCAGGTTTACGAATCATCCTTTTATTACAGCAGAAAATAAATTTGAAGCACTTGCCGCACATGATGCTATCGTTGAAACACACGGAGCCTTAAAACAGCTTGCGGTTTCTTTATTCAAAATTGCACAGGATATCCGATTATTGGCATCCGGGCCGCGTTCCGGAATCGGGGAGATCTTTATTCCTGAAAACGAACCGGGATCTTCCATAATGCCAGGAAAGGTAAATCCTACTCAAAACGAAGCATTGACCATGGTGTGTGCTCAGGTTTTAGGAAATGACACGACCATTTCTTTTGCAGGAACACAGGGTAATTATGAGCTGAATGTATTTAAGCCGGTAATGGCTTACAATTTCTTGCAGTCAGCACAGCTTATTGCTGATGCATGTATTTCATTTAATGACCACTGTGCAGTAGGTATTGAGCCGAATCATGAAAGAATTAAAGAGCTTGTGGATAAATCTTTAATGCTGGTAACCGCTTTGAATACGCATATCGGGTATGAAAATGCAGCAAAAATTGCAAAAACAGCCCATAAGAATGGTACCACCTTAAAAGAAGAAGCCGTGAATCTTGGCCTTCTAACCGCTGAACAGTTTGATGAATGGGTGAAACCGGAAGACATGGTAGGAAGTCTGAAATAATAACAGAACTTATAGATTAAATATTCGTGAAAGCCTTGGAAATTCCAGGGCTTTTGCTCTGCTATAAAATACTGATGTACAATTTTTTATTAAAATAACATTCTCTTGTTATTTTTTTCATAACTTAGTGATATAGTTTCAAAAAACAAAAGCCATGAAAAACCTAAAGAAGTTAAAGAGACAAAACTTAAGGGAAGTATCAGGCGGAAATTCAGATCCGAACTGCCAGGGGAAATTCCAGTACCCTGCTTATTATAATGGATATTCTGCCTGTTGCAAAGCACCCACAGACGATCCATGTTCACAGATTGTAATGTGCCAACTTCCTATTGGAATGTGTGACTGAGATTATTAGTAGTCTCTGTAAAATAATTGATAAAAAGGTCAGAAGTCATTTCTGATCTTTTTTATTGAAATGCTGTTAGCCAATCAGCTCTTTAGCCTGCGCCAATGCAGCTTCGGTAATTTTGCTTCCGGAGAGAAGCTGAGCAATCTCAGTAAGTTTTTCTTCATCATTTAACGGAATAATGGTAGACTGCGTTCTTCCGGAGATGTCCTGTTTCACTACTTTATAATTGTCGTTTCCTTTCGCTGCCACCTGCGCCAGATGGGAAATAACGATCAGCTGCATATCTCTGGACATTTCCCTCATCAGATTGCCGATTTCTTCTGCTACCTTTCCGGAAACTCCCGTATCTATTTCATCCAAAATAAGAGTGGGCAGATCATCGCTTTCAGCAATAATCTTCTTAACGGCTAGCATCACTCTAGATCTTTCTCCACCGGAAATAGCCGTTTGAATTGGTTTTAGGGGAAAACCTGAATTCGCCTGAAATAACAGCTGAATACTTTCTTTTCCAAATAGATTAAATTCCAGAGTATCCTGTAGTTCTATATCTACCTTAGCTTTTTCAAGACCTAGCTTTTTGAGAAGATTTTCTGCTTTTTTTACAAAGACGGGGATATTTTTTTTCCTGTTTACTGAAAGTTTTTCAGCAAGTAGCTGAAGGCCCTTTTCTTTCTTAGAAATATTTTCTTCCGTTTCAGCAATCTGCGCTTCCAGTTCTGAAGCTCCCTTCTGCTCTCCCGCCAACTCGTCTCTTACAGCGATCAGTTCATTGATATCTGAAACATTGTGCTTTAGAAGTAAAGCATTGATTTTATTATTAAGCTCTGTAAGGAGCAGCAGGTTTTCCGGGTTGATTTCCACCTTTTCTGCTTCATGCTCAAGCTCAGAAATAATATCTTTGATCTCCACAAAAGAAGTATCAAGCCTTTCATTCAGTTCAGCAAAACTGGTCGAAATTTCAGAGATTTTCGACAGTTTATTTTTAGCTTCATGAAAGAAAGATAAGATCCCGATTTCTTCCTGGTGAAACCTTGACAGAATCTGGCCCAGGTTTTCAGAGATCATGCCTGCATTTTCCTGGATGGCAAGCTGATTCTGCATATCCTCATAGTCCACTTCATCCAGCTTTAATTCTTCCAGTTCATTCAGCAGGAATTCCTTATAATCACTTTCTTTATTCGTTTCGGAAAGCTGGGTGTGTAGCTTTTTAAGCTGTAATTTTAAGCTCTGGAAATCTGAGAATTCCTGTTGGTATTTTTCAATGATATGCTTGTTTTCAGAAAGCCCGTCAATGATTTTAAACTGGTATTCTGAGGTGAACAGATTTGAAGTTTCAAACTGGGAATGAATATCAATCAGCTGTGAGGAAAATTCTTTAAGTACATCCAGCGTTACCGGAACATCATTAATGAATGCCCGTGATTTTCCTGAAGGTAAAATTTCACGTCTGATAATCGTCTGAAGTTCATAATCAAGATCATTTTCTATAAAGAATTTTTTAAACTGATTATGAAGAGCAAACTCCGTTTCTACAATACTTTTTTCTTCAGTATTCGAAACAGATTTCACATCTGCCCTTTCCCCCAAAATAAGTCTCAAAGCACCTAAAATAATAGATTTACCAGCTCCTGTTTCACCGGTTATTACCTGCAATCCATTTTTTAATGATACTTCCAGGGTATCAATTAAGGCAAAATTTTTAATGTAAATTCTCGAAAGCATGGATAAAATAGCTGATTACTTTAAGTACTGCAAATATAGAATTTTAGAGTTCAGTATTCAATAGCCAGGAGGTATCAATTCTGCTATTTCCACTTATTCCATTTATTTTCAATGTATTTCGGGGAAATAACCGTCATGACCTGTCTCAGATCATTGATATTCACTGCTCCGTTATTTCCGGAATTGAAAATATTGAAGATCTCATCACTTTTATTATCCATAAAGGTATTAAAGAAATAAGACTGCTGAAATGAATTCTCATACATTTTCAGCTGTGTCAGAGCATCAGCAATCACTTTTTTGGCACCGGTCTGATCCTGGTTGAACAGGTTATCCAGTCCGGATCTGTGATAGGTATAGATGGTAGAGCGCAGCTGGCTCCAGTTTGGATTCATAATTTCATTGATCAATATACTGCGGCTTCTAGGCTCATTCACGGTATTCCATCCTTCGTAGTTTCTGTTTTGGGAATTCTGGGCAATCTGCTGGGCTTTTGCAAACCATTGCGATCCTCCCATAGACTGGAAACTGTCTGCATCATATCCTAAAATAACATAGATATAAAAACTGATGACATCCGTAAGGTTCTTTCCGGAAAACTGTCTCTCATTAAAGATAAGGTTCTCATTTTCAATATATTCAAAACCAAATCTCTGATCCTGAAGGTTGATTAAAGGAGATTCGTACGTAGTGTTGTAAACAGGACGTACAGCCTGCACCACAATGGTTCCTTTATATCTGTTATCCGTTTTCTCAGAAATAACAATGGCAAAACCGCACTTTATTTTTTCAAAATTCTGGAGCTTTTTTCCTGTCCAGCTTGTATTATTAATAAAGTCTCTAAGGCTTTTTTCCAGTGCTTTATAAGCCTGCTGGTTACTTCCTCCCATCTGCTGTGAGTTTACCTGAACGGTTGCCAACAATTCCTGGGAAAAGCTGAGGGTATATATAAAAAGCAGAAAAAATAAGCTTATCGTTTTTTTCATTGTTATTAAAAATTGAGAACGGAAATTTATTAAAATTATTTTAAAAGTTGATCCTCAACAAAGTTGAGAATATCTCTGGCTACTTCCTCTTTAGATTTCAGATTAAATTCCTTCTTTTCCGTTTTGGTAAATATTTTAATTTTATTGGTGTCGTTTTTAAAGCCTGCTCCTTCATCACGAAGAGAATTCAGGACGATCATATCCAGGTTTTTCTTTTCAAGCTTTCCTTTTGCATTCTCTTCTTCATTCTGAGTTTCCAATGCAAATCCTACCAAAAACTGATGGGTTTTCTTTTCACCCATTGTTTTAAGGATATCCGGATTTTTTACCAGCTCGATCGTCAGATTTTCATCATTTTTCTTGATCTTTTCTTTAGCGGCTTCTTTGGGAGCGTAGTCTGCAACGGCTGCACTGGCAATTCCGATGTCTATTCTGTCATAGAATTCAAATACTTTTGCCAGCATTTCTTTAGCAGAAGTTACCTGATGCAATTCAATATTTTTATTGTGTGCGGCCTGGAAGCTGGGACCGGAAATCAGGATCACTTTTGCCCCTCTTTTTGAAGCTTCTTCAGCCAGTGAGAAGCCCATTTTTCCTGAAGAATGATTCCCTATAAATCGTACAGGATCAATTGCTTCATATGTAGGCCCTGCTGTAATCAGGACTGTTTTCCCTTCAAGGCTTTTTACAGAAGATCCGGATTTAAAATAATGTTCTACGGTATTAAAAATGGTTTCAGGTTCTGCCATTCTCCCATGCCCGGTCAGGCCGCTCGCCAATTCACCGTTTTCTGCCGGAATAATAATATGTCCAAAGCTTTCGGCAGACTCCAGATTTTTCTTTGTGGAAGGATGTGCATACATATCAAGATCCATCGCAGGAGCAATAAATACAGGACATTTGGCAGACATATACGTTGCAATGACCAGATTATCACACATTCCGTGAACCATTTTAGCTAATGTATTCGCAGTACATGGAGCCACTACCAGTACATCAGCCCACAGGGCCAGCTCCACATGGCTGTTCCAGCTTCCGTTATCCCCATAAAAGTCTGAATAAACGGGCTTTTTGGATAATGTAGAAAGACTTAGTTTTGTCACAAAATGCGCTGCATCGGGAGTCATAATAACCTGTACTTCGGCTCCTTTTTTTACAAAATCTCTTATCAGAAAATGAATTTTGTAAGCCGCAATCCCTCCGGAAACTGCGATAAGTACCTTTTTACCGGAAACACTCATTTAGTTTTAATTTTTGAAATACTAAAATACTTATTTTTTCCCAGAATCAGGGTTTAAAACAACAAAGGTCATAAAAGAACTTAATTCCTTTATGACCTTCATCTATAAAAAACACAAATGTTTATTTTCTGTCTTCCGTTTTTCTGAAATAAATATCTTCATTCAGCCATTCTTCAATAGCAATTGAAGTGGGCTTTGGAAGTTTTTCGTAATGTTTAGAGATTTCGATCTGCTCTCTGTTTTCGAAAACTTCTTCCAATGTAGAATTGTGAACAGCAAATTCGTCCAATTTATTGTGAAGCTCCGTACGGATCTCCGCATTGATCTGCTCTGCTCTCTTTCCCATGATAACAATAGCTTCATAGATTGAACCTACTTTATCTTCAATCTTATCTTTATCGTAAGTAATCGTATTTACTTCTGCTTTTGTATCTTTTACACTCATTTTGAGAAAATTATTTTATTTATAAGATTGCAAATTTACAAATTATCTTTGAATTTTGAAAGTCGCCGCAGGAGGAGGGGTCTTAAGTGCTGCGCTGTCCCTCTGCATCTGCATTGCTCTCTTTTCGTTGCTGATCTGATCTTTAATTTGCTGCTCGGTTTTATTCTTTTCCGCTAGCTTAGCTTCTTCTTTTTTCTGTTTTGCATTCAAAGCGGCAACGCGCTCATCAACCTGCTTTTTAAGAACGACAAAATTTTGTTTTTCTTTCTCCAGTTTTCCGCGAAGCTCTACAGCCGTTTTAGCATATTCTGTATTCGGCAGTTCTTTTTCTACCATTTTAGTATACGTCAGTGCACTTTCAATACGCTCACTTTTAAGCTCATAAACAGACTTTGACGCCAGTTCGTAACGAGACTTCATGATATAATCATAGATTTTCGGACGAAGTTTGGTACTTGGAAAATCTTCCAGTACATTATCCAATGCTACATTAGCTGCTTTGTACTGCCCCATTTTGAAATACTGCCTTGCATTTTCATAGGCTTTGAATTCCAGTTTATAAGACAATTCATCAATAAGCTGATTGATGTTTTTAGATCTTTCAGAATTTGGATAATTGGTCAGGAATTCCTGAAGCTCATTAATTGCCAGTTCTGTACTGGACTGGTCTAAATTATAATCCATGGATCCTTCATAGTAGCACAGCGCAGACATATAAGCCGCTTCTTCTGCTCTTGGATCTTTTGGGAAATTGACTGCAAAATTCTTAAACTGATGTCCTGCCAGTTTATAACTTTTATCATAATAGTTAGCATAGGCCGTATTGAAACCCACATTAGGGAAATCATCTGTTCCTGCTACAAGATTGGCGAGTCTGTCGTAAAGTGCCAAGGCATTTTTCCACTTTTTCTTAGCAAAGTTGTCATTCGCTGCTTTTAAGATAAAATCTTTATCAGCACTCTTCATCGCTTTTTCCTGACGACTTGAACATGAAGCAACCACCGCTACTGCAAACAGACCTAAAATATATTTTTTCATATAAAAAATTCAACAGTTTTCGGATTACACAGCCGATTTACTAATTTGCAAAAATATAACTTTTTTGTCAATAGATTTTTTTTTATGAATATTTAACGTAATTTTAGTCTGCGGCGTATCCCAAAATTGCAAAAACGCTCAATAAAAGATTCATTCTCACCTTTTTTCGGCCTCTTTAGTATACGTTTCTTCGTTTTTACTCGGAACATAGAGTTCGTAAAAGTTTTTATTACGAATCACAAACAAGGTGGAACCAATGATCATGGTAAGGATATCTTCAGGTTTGGGAGTAAAGGTAAACACGCCGGAAGCCACTCCCTTCTTAATGACTTCATCCAGTTTTTTCACAAACAGCTGATAGAAATCCAGCAGTTCATCTTTCAGGTTTTCTGTATGACGAAGCTCCTGGGTAACAAACCCGTGGAAGTAGTTGTATTTGAACAGCTGGGAAACGATATATTTGATCATTTCCCGCATCTGCATCTCCGGTTTCCCTTCTTTGATGGTATCTGCGAACTCTGAAAAATTTTCTCTGGTCTTCAATACTCTGTACTGATAGAGATAGGACATCATTTTTTCCTTGGAACCGAAGTAATAGGAAATCATAGCAACGTTGATGTTTGCTTTTGAGCAGATATCCCTTACAGAAGTTCCCTCGTATCCTTTTTTTGCTATGAGCTCTTCAGCAATATCCAGTATGTGAATCTGTTTCTCTGTAAATTTTTTTTTCATGAAGTGCACTTTGAGTAAAGTTAAGAAATTTTTAACACATTTATAAACGTTTGTTTAATAATTTTATATTAAATCTAAAATTATGCTATTTTTGGCCATGGAATTTTTTGATTTTCACCATCATAAAAAATATATCAAAAATGGGATTTACAATCTGAATATTGGAGATGTTCCACCATCATGTCCTTATTCAGTAGGAATTCACCCGGGTGATATTGATCGTCATAATCCCGAAAAGCAGCTTGACCAGATGAAAGGCCTGATTCTGGAAGACTGTTTTGCCATTGGTGAATGCGGTTTAGATGCGCTGGTAAGCATTGATCAGAAAATTCAGGAAGACGTTTTTGGCAAGCAGATTGACATAGCCAATGAAGTAAAAAAGCCGCTGATTATTCATTGTGTCCGAAAATTTTACGAGGTCATTTCTTTTAAAAAGAAGGCTGAACAGGCTATGATCATTCATGGTTTCAACAAAAAAAGACAAATTGCAGAAGATCTGCTGGTTCATAATTTTTATCTGAGTTTTGGAAAAGCTGTTTTGTATAATCTATCTTTGCAGGATATTTTAAAAAACACTCCATTAAACAAATTCTTTTTAGAAACTGACAATGAAGATTTTAAGATCGAAGAATTGTACCGAAAAGTTTCTGAAATAAAGGGAATTTCTTTGGAACAACTCAACGAACAAATTTTAGAAAATTTACACACTATAAAAAATGGATAAATACTGGCTGGAGAGAACTGAGCTTTTAATCAAGGAAAAAGGATTAGAAAAACTGATGAAAGCAAATGTGCTGGTGGTGGGTCTAGGCGGAGTAGGCTCTTTTGCCGCAGAGTTTCTTGCAAGAGCAGGCGTTGGAAATATGACAATTGTAGATGGGGACACGGTAGATATCACCAATATTAACAGGCAGCTTCCCGCTTTGCATTCTACCGTAGGAAAACATAAAGTGGAAGTGGTTGCCGAAAGACTTCTCGATATCAACCCTGCGCTCAATTTGATTAAAATCAATGAGTTTCTGAATCCTGAAAGAATGGATGAAGTACTTGATTCGGGCAAATTCAATTATGTCCTTGACTGTATCGACAGTGTGACGCCAAAAATTTGTTTAATAAAGGCCGCCAGGAAGAGAAAAATAAAAGTGGTCAGCTCCATGGGAGCCGGAGGAAAAACCGACCCGAGTATGGTCATGGTAAGAGATATCAGCAAAACCCACAATTGCTTCCTTGCCAAGCAGGTAAGAAAAAGATTAAAGAAAGAAAAAATCAATAAAGGATTCAGATGCGTATTCTCCAATGAAATTCAAAAGGAGGAGAGCCTTAAAATGACTGACGGCAGTAATTTCAAAAAATCATTCTATGGTACGATCAGCTTTATTCCTGCTATTTTTGGACTGTATGCTGCTGCTGAAGTGATCAATTATTTAGTGAAACAAGATTAATGCAAAACTTTAAATATCCCAGAGCAGAAAAACTCAAAAAAAATATTGAGATCACTTTACTTTTCGAAAAAGGTAAATGGAGAACCTGTGGAAACCTTAGAATCATCATTTTGAAGAGCAAACCCAATCTTCCGGTAGACAGTACCAAGTTTGGCGTTTCTGTTTCTAAAAGATATTTTAAAAAAGCAGTTCACAGAAATCGTATAAAAAGACTTCTGAGGGAATGTTACCGTCTGAATAAAGATTTGTTTAGGGAAGCTTTCGGAGAAAAAACCATCGCCATGCTTTTCTGGGTTTCCTCAGAAATGCCATCGAAGTTTCAGGATGTGGAAGAGCAGTTCATTAAGCTTTGCCAGCTGCAGAAGAAAGTTTAAGTTTTCATTTTACAACAGACCTCTATTTTCCCGCAGATCACACTGATTTTCAAAGAGAAGAGCCTGCAATTCTTGGTAAAGTTTTTTGCTTTAATCCCTTAACAAGAATTTTTATCTTATATAGCAGCAGCTTCTGTGTAATCCGAGGGAGGGCAGTTTAGCTATTCACTTTTACAACACGGATTTTACAAAGATAATCACACATAGCAATTGTTATAAAAATCTATTGGAATTAAATTTTCACAAAATCTTGTATAGTTTTTGTAATTTTAGGGAAAACAATAAATCTGAAAATTAATATGTTAGATCACATTCCCTACCTTTCTTATGTGCTCAGTGCATTTATCGGCATTGGTTTAGCGGCAGCTACAGGATTCAGAGTCTTTCTCCCGATGTTTGTTGTCAGTTTATCTTCTTATTTTCATTGGATTCCCATGAATGAAAATTTCGAATGGCTTGCAGGCTTACCAGCCCTTATTACAATGGGAATAGCTACCATCGCTGAGATTTTGGCCTATTATATCCCTTTTGTAGATCATTTACTGGACACCATTTCTGTACCTACCGCTACTGTAGCGGGATCTATATTATTTGCCAGCCAGTTTGCAGATCTGGGAACTTTTCCGCAATGGGCACTGGCCCTGATTGCAGGAGGAGGGACCGCCGCAACCATCAGTTCCGGGTTTGCCGGAATCCGTGCAGCCTCTACCGCTACCACTGGAGGACTGGGAAATTCTGTAGTAGGTACTACCGAAACGGCAGGAGCAGGTATTATGTCTATTCTTGCTATTGCAATGCCGGTCATTGCTGCCATTTTAGCCGTAGTACTTGTTATCGTTGTTATTATCTTCGGGCGAAAAGCCTGGAGGAAATTACGGAGCAGTAAAGATCCTTCTGAAACGCTATAAAAATAAAAAGGTACTGTTTTTTCAAGCAGTACCTTTTTATTTTAATTTTTACTTCTAAAGTCTTTAATCTCCTGAATTTTAGATTCAAAATATTCCTTTTTATCAGGACTCTTTTTAATTAATATCTCAAAAGCTTTTATTGCTTTGGTATAAAGTTTCTGCTCAAAATACAGGTTAGCCAGCGTTTCTGTCATCAGGTGGGAAATATCATCATTCTTTTCTTTGACAACATAGGAGCTTTCCTCTTTTAACTGACTGATTTTAGGGCTATTTTCAATAAAGGCATCAATAACTTTTTCCTTATTTTCAACTTTTTCTTTCCCTGCTTCTTCCGTTCTTCCTATTTTCAGCCAGCTCTGCCAAGTATTG
Source organism: Chryseobacterium sp. (assembly GCF_022869225.1). Taxonomy (NCBI): domain Bacteria; kingdom Pseudomonadati; phylum Bacteroidota; class Flavobacteriia; order Flavobacteriales; family Weeksellaceae; genus Chryseobacterium; species Chryseobacterium sp. The sequence continues at coordinate 2,000,479 of NZ_JALIHL010000001.1, forward strand.
ATAAAACCCGGAACATTACTGTCGATTGCCGATTGAACAGGAGATTGTACCGGAGACTCTTTCACTGTTTCTTGTTTTGCCGAATCTTCTTTATTTTCCTTCTTTTTTTCTTCAACCTTTAAACTTGAAATATCGGTCCCGAAGAAGGATACGTTCATAACAGGGACTTCTTCTTTTATTTCGACGGCTGCAGGAGTTTCTTCAATGTTTTGAATGGCTGCAGGTCTGTTTTCTTCACGCTCTGTGATCTCCTCTGCTACCGGCATAGGCTCTTTTGCTTCTCCGGAGATTTCAGTGGCTGCAGCAGCACTTTCAGTTTCCGGTTCCGCAGCAGGGATTTCATCCGGTATTGAAACCTCTGTTTGAGGTTCGGAAACATGGTCCTGCATATTGATCAGAGAATCCGGCATTTGGGCTTCCACACTCATGGGCTTCCAGGCAGACGGAACTTCAGGATCCACTTCATTTTCTTCTGCTGTTTCTGCTTTGGGCTCCTCCTCAGGCGCTGTAGTTTCTGCTGCTGCTTCTGTAACTTCTGCTTTTACTTCTTCAGTTGGTACAGGTTCTTCTTTCTCTGTAGACCAGAAGTGGAAACTTTGGGTTTCTGCAAAGCTGATCCCGTGATCAGAAATTGTTTCAGGTTCTTCTTTTTCCTCCTGTACAACAGGTTTAGCCTCTTTCATCTTCTTTTCAACTTCCTCAATAAGGCGTCTCATTTCGTCCTCATGCTTATTCACATGAGGCAGGGAAGTTTCAGCAGTATCAGCGGTCTGTACCTCTTCTGTATTCGTCTGGATCTTAACTTCCGGCAAGAACGCATCCGTTCCATGAAAACTAACTTCAGCATCTGATTCTTCAGCTGACGGTTCGGGGTCAGAAGGGGGAACTGCATCATTTTCAATCACCGTAACTTTTTCTTCCGAATCCTGAGCTTCTTCTTCAACAGCCACTTCAGGCAATAGGGATTCTGTTTCGTGGAAGCTGAGATCTTCATCATGATCTACTTTTTCGACTTCAGTTTCCGAAGAGGTTGTATCATCATTAATAATTATTTCAGGAGTAAACTCTTCACCGGCATTTTCCTCTATTTCCTCGTGATCCTCATTTATTTCCTCCATCGCAGGTTCTTCTGCTACAGACTTAATCTTTTGAGTGACTAAGGTTCCGGATTCTAATGTAGATTCAAGATCTATCTTTTCTGAATGCGCTTCATCAAGGAAATTTTCTTCCCCTTCAAACAGAATTCTGTTTCTTTCACCGTTTACATAAAGATGTTTAATCTCTTGTGGCGATGGTAGCTGGCATGAAGCTTCCTCTTGTCTTTCATCCTCATTTTCGGGTGACCTTTCTCTTCTCAACGGAAAGCCTTTAGCTTGATAATTATTCGGCCTGGCTTCTTTTTCAGAAGCTTGAGAAGCCTGTTTTTCTTCAGAAATTTCAGGTTTCGGGCTATGCTGAATCACTCCGTTGATCAACTGATAAAGAATTTTTTTGTCTGTCGTATAGGCTGCCGTTACCGAAAGCTCTTTCTGATAATTTTCTTTATCATACAGATGCACTCCATAGAGGTGAAGTGCCCTGATATTTTGAATATAAGGAAAAGTGTGAATCTCTTCTTTCAAAAGATGAAGATCTTCTGACTGAATATTTTTCGGATTTTTTATTAATTCTAAAACTCTTGGATTCATCTTACCAATTCGCTACAATGTCGTTAAATATCTTATTAATAATTCTTTCTGTCACAATTTTCACCTGAGAGGTTTCTATCTCACTTTGTGATAAGCTGCTGTTAAAAGCCGCTTCATCTGTATAGGTTCTGTCAAAACTGGAATCAGGATGTACTTTATTCTCATAATGTACCTTCACCGTGATGGTAAGTTTATTCTGAGCCTGCTGTATCACTCCACCAGATGGATTGGTCTGTGTATTGGAACTGATCGTGGTAGGGGTAATACTATAATCTGTAATTTCCCCTTCTATCAGAATATCAGGATTTTCTTTAGTCCCTTTCAACGTTGTTCTCTGCAAAAACCTGTTCTGAATGTCTGTAGAAAACTGCTGGGACAAGGTAGGATTTACAAGAGGAGCATTGTTCGGAAACTCGTTGATCTGAACCGTCTTTTCATCCGTTAATGATGACCCTGTAAAGCTGTAGCATGAGTTTAAAACTCCCAGCAATACAAAAAGTACCGTAAACCATACTGACCTTTTCAGATTACTATTTTTAATCTTAATATTCATTTTTATCTTATTTCATGGAATCAAATCCTGAAGCCTCCTTTATCGGGGACCGGATACTAGTCTTCCAGATTATACTGTTTTATTTTTCTATATAAAGTTCTCTGAGAAATTCCCAGTTCATCCGCCGCTCTGTTCCTACGTCCTTTATGCTTTTCCAACGCCTTGATAATCAGATCTTTTTCGTTATTCTGAAGAGAAAGGGATTCCGGTTTATTTTCTTCCACTTCGATGTCTTCAATATCTTCATAACTGTCCTCCGGCGTTGAGATAATGGTAGGCGTCTGAACGGTCTGGGTATCATTATTATTTTCAAAATACAATAAAGATCCCTGATTCGCCTGAGACTGACTTTCGGAAGTATAAATTCTGTTGATCAGATTTTTTTCATGATTGCTCAGATCTCCGGCTCCTCTGTTCTTTATCAATTCCGAAGTTAAGGATTTTAAGTCATTGATATCATTCCGCATATCAAAAAGAATCTTGTACATAATTTCCCTCTCGCTTCCGAAATCATTCTGCTTCGGTGTACTTTGATTATTCACGACCATCGGAAGATGGGTTTCCATGGGAATATATTCTGCAAGCTTCTCTGCAGTGATATTTCTGTTTCTTTCCACCACAGTCATCTGCTCAACCAGGTTTCTCAGCTGGCGGATATTCCCCGGGAAGGAGTAGCTTTCAATATAATGCACGGCACTAGGATCCAGCTCAAGCTCAGGCATTCTGTATTTTTCGGCAAAATCTATTGCAAATTTTCTGAACAGCAGGTGAACATCTCCTTTTCTTTCTCTTAAAGGAGGCATATCAATCTGGACGGTATTCAGACGATAATAAAGGTCCTCACGAAATCTTCCGTCATGAATAGCTTTCATCATATTAACATTCGTGGCCGCCACTATTCTCACATTGGTTTTCTGAACCTGTGAAGAACCTACTTTCATAAATTCACCACTCTCCAATACCCTTAAAAGACGAACCTGGGTCTGCAGGGGAAGCTCTCCTACCTCATCTAAAAAGATGGTTCCGCCGTCTGCCACCTCAAAATATCCTTTTCTTGTAGCAGTAGCTCCTGTAAAAGCTCCTTTTTCATGGCCGAATAGTTCAGAATCTATTGTTCCTTCAGGAATTGCTCCACAATTGACCACAATATAAGGTTGGTGTTTTCTTCTTGATTCTGAATGGATAATTTTAGGAATGAATTCTTTCCCCACCCCACTTTCTCCGATCACCAAAACGGAAATATCCGTAGGAGCGACCTGGATAGACTTCTCTAAAGCCCTGTTGAGTGCCGGAAAATTACCGATAATTCCGAAACGGTTTTTTATGCTTTGTAACTCGTTGCTCATAAGTAAATATTTGATTATTGATTTAATGTGATCTACATCTGTTTTCTGTAGACTTTGTTCATATGATGTATATAGACCTCTTTCATTGTCTTTTCATCATACGTTTGCAGGGCTAACGTTTTTAAATCCAAATAATCTTTGTTTCTGATTTTAGAAACTTTACTTTTTAAGTATATATTTTCGGCAAACTCATATCCTTTGCCTTGTTTTTCAAAATGCTCCAGAGTCTTATCATATCTTCCCAGTTCGAAATAAGTTACCCCTAGATAATGATCAGACATCGCTTTCACCACGCCCAGATTATGATCTCCGTTCCCGGATCTTCCAAGATGTTCAGGATCATATTTTTTTAATGCCTCAAGATCCAGAACCGCGCGCTCATCGTCTTTTAAAAACTGAAATTTACACCAGCCTCTGTAACCCAGATACATTTTAGAATCCAGCTCAACAGCTTCATCCATTACTATCCTCCAGCTTATAAGATCTCCGTTTTTAAGATAAGGAACAGCCTTTTCTATAGAGGCACCGGCGAAATCCGGACATAGTTCAACCGCTTTATCAGAGCCTTCCTGAGATTCCCTGAAATCCTGCTGGTCAGAGTCAGAAGCCCAGTTGTATAACTCACAAGCTTTTTTACAGTCCTCTCCCTCTATCGCACCGCAATTAACCTGTGCAATAGTATTGGTATACACTATAAGTAACAAAAAGCTAAGGTAATACCTCTGAAACTTTTCCATCTTCAATTTTATAGGTTAAATACTGATAATAGTCTACTTTAAACCTTTTTATCTCTTTTGGCCTTCAGCCGGCCAGTGACTTTATACCTGTCGCTGCTTATTTCCATGTTTTGATCCAAACAACAGCCTAGGCCTGTCTTTCCTTCACAATTTACTAAAAATCTGACTGTAATATAGCCGTTAATTTTCTTTTCAGAATAAATATTTTCTTTTTTCAGTCTTTCAACGATCGATGCTTTCTCTCCTTCATACTCAAGTTCTTTTATCTCTAATTATACTGACCCCTAAAAGGCTTCTATCTTCCTGCTCCACATTTCTGAAAATCAGCTGCATCCGTCTGCTGTCAAATTCAATATCACCGGCAGTATTGGGATATTGAATCATTTTTTCTCTGTCTGACAATACATCAGCACCAGAGAGAAGACTGCAAGAGGAAGACTGCTTTTACAGAACTTCAAATTACTCGGCAATTCTTCCTAAAAGTGTGCCCTGGGTGTTATCATAGACAAAAACGTCCACAATGTCACCTATTTTCTGACCTTCAAGCTGGTCGAAGACACAAACTGCATTCTGTGAGTTTCTTCCCTTCCATTGCTTTTCATTCTTCTTTGAAATTCCTTCAATTAAAATCTGATGTACTCTTCCCACATAGGATTTCATTCTATTTCTGGACAGTTCCCCCTGTAATGCAATAACCTCAGCAAGACGCCTTTGCTTCACATCAGCAGGAATATTGTCTTCCATTTTTTTATGTGCCGGGGTTCCGGGTCTTTCTGAATAGGCAAACATATACCCATAGTCATACTCTACCTCTTTCATCAGGCTTAATGTATCCTGGTGGTCTTCTTCCGTTTCATTGCAGAAACCAACGATCATATCTTGTGAGAATGCGACTTCAGGTACAATTTCCTTCGCTTTCTTTATCAGTTCCAGATATTCTTCACGGGTATGCTGTCTGTTCATGGCCAGAAGCATATTATTACTTCCGCTTTGTACCGGAAGGTGCACATATTTACAGATATTATCATGCTTTGCCATCATATGGAAAACATCAAGGCTCATATCCTGAGGATTTGAAGTGGAGAACCTGATTCTCATCTGCGGAACCGCTTTAGCCACCAGATCAAGGAGCTGCGCAAAATTCACCGCTGTTGCTTTCTGCATTTCAGATGCTTTGGTAAAATCCTTTTTAGGACCGCCACCATACCATAAATAGGAATCAACGTTCTGTCCTAAAAGGGTAATTTCTTTATATCCGTTTTCCCAAAGCCCTTTGCATTCTTCAATAATTGAATGTGGATCGCGGCTTCTCTCTCTTCCTCTGGTAAACGGAACCACGCAGAAGGTACACATATTATCACAACCTCTCGTAATGGTAACGAAAGCAGTCACTCCGTTACCTCCTAAACGAACCGGGTTGATATCAGCATAGGTTTCTTCTTTGGAAAGGATCACATTGATGGCATCTCTTCCGTCTTCCGTCTCCTTCAGAAGGTTAGGCAGGTCTCTGTACGCATCTGGCCCTACCACAAGGTCCACCAACTGTTCTTCTTCCAGGAACTTGGTTTTCAGCCTTTCCGCCATACATCCAAGAACCCCTACCGTCATATTCGGCTTCTCTTTTTTAAGATTTTTGAACTGAGAAAGACGCATTCTTACAGTCTGTTCCGCCTTTTCACGGATAGAACATGTATTGAGCAGGATCAGATCAGCTTCTTCAGCCTTCATCGTTGTGTTGTATCCCTGTTCGTTAAGAATGGATGCAACAATCTCTGAGTCAGAAAAATTCATCTGACAGCCATAACTTTCTAAAAACAGCTTCTTCGAATTTTCAGGTTTTTCAGCAATTGCAAAAGCCTCTCCCTGTTTTGTTTCGTCTATATATTTTTCTTGCACAATAATCAATTTAAGGTCCGGATTGAAAATCCCGGATGAAATTCACGAATTTTCAATTACGAACAAATAAGTCTGCAAAGATACAAAATATTGTGACAGAATGTCAGAACTATCTTTCAGTAAATGTGATGTGAAATTGCATCGGCAGCAAAAATCTCTCCTGAATAGGAATATTCCTATATAAAGCTGGTATCCAGGCCTTTTTTATCCTTGAAAGAGTCCTCATAAAATCAATATTAAAATTGTGGTTATCTACTTCAGGGTAAATTCTTGGATGGATGATATGACCATCCTTACCAATATAAAGTTCAAGGTTTAATTTCCCATTGATATGATAATCTTCAAAAAGGACCATAAAGTTATCATGAAAAATCCGGTTAAAGACCTTCATGCTTTCCGGATATCGTGCATGGGTTACAAGCTGATAGGCATTATAATCCGGCTTATAATTACTCATTACATCTTTAGGATAAAATATAAATTCTGTAATAGCACCTATCTTCCGCCCTTTCCCTTCGGCAGGTTTCCATTTTTTCAGATTTTTAAGGACTTCTCTCGACAGGTCATAGGCACATTTATTCCTGGCAATATTCGCGGTATCGATATCTTTGATAAACTTAACTTCAGCAGTTTCCGTTACAATAATCCTGGGCTGATAAATTTCTTTATCATTACATTCCTTCATTTTACTGCCGGCAAGATATTCGTGAATATCTTTATAAAAATTCACGATCCCTCCTTCATAAAAATCCTGTTTCGGCGGGTATTCATCAAGGATCTGTCCTTTATACAGGGAAAGAAAGGCCATACAAAACAAAATAATAATATTTTTCATCTTTATTGAGCAGAGTATTTTCCATTGACTGCATCCTTTTTTAAGTCAATATACGCATGAATCATTTTTAAAAACTCCTGGGTAAAAGCATCATCACCACAAGGAAATTCTGTACTTTTGGTCGTAGCTGCATTTTCATTCTGAGCTGTTGATTGTTGTGAATAGCCGTAGAAGCCGAAAAAAAGAAATAGGATTACAATATATTTTTTCATGAACCATCTATTACATATCTACCGATACGGAAGAGAAATTCATTTTTAGTTTCATTTCAGATTTTACAGGCTCGCCGCTGCAAGTTGCCGGCATCCAGTTTTTTTTGATTCTTCTTACTACATACTGCATGTCATCAAAAAAGACTTCGCTGTGTAATACTTTGGGAGAACCGGTAATATCAATTACCTTTCCAGCCGCATCAATGGTCAATGTGAATGTAAAATCTCCCGTTAAGGTATAAAAATCGGAGTTTAAATACATGTACATATATTTGCTCAGCATATTTTTGTATGCAGCAGCACCGCCTTCATAAGCTGCATGTTTAAAGTCATTACACTTCACCGCAACCTGCATAAAAGGTTCTTTAATATCTATTTTTAAAATATTCTTGTTATTCTCTGTGATAAAAGAGTCATCTCTGTCTTCAAGATCCTGGGCAAATGAAAAATTTGCAGCACAGAGGAACAGAAGTAAAAGGATCGTTCTCATAGCTTAATTTTATTCGGTAATAAATAATAGGCAAAGGTAAATATTTACCATCCTTATAAAAAAGAAAAACTTCACACAATGCGTGAAGTTTAAGGGTATGCTGATCATGAACAACTACAATAATCCTTTAATATGTTTATAATTGGTTTTTACCGTTTCAAAAACCTCATCCATTTTACCTCCAAGCATAAGCTGAGCCATGGATTTTGTCATTCCTGCGATCTGTTCGAATTCAATTTTCGGCGGAAGGGCCAATGCATTAGGATTCGTAAATATATTCAGCAGGTAAGGTCCGTTATAATCTAAGCATTCTTTAATCGCTGCTTCCACTTCTTCAGGCAAATGAACATTTTTTCCGGGGAATCCCATAGCATGGGCCACCATAGCAAAATCAGGATTGATCATGTCCGTCTCGTTATCCGGTAAGCCTCCCACTTCCATTTCCAATTTCACCATCCCTAAAGCCCGGTTATTGAAAACGATCAGCTTTACCGGCAGTTTATATTGAAAGATCGTGGCCATATCTCCTAAAAGCATAGACAGACCTCCATCTCCACACATGGCAATCACCTGTTTTTCAGGATGTGCCAAAGAAGCACCGATCGCCATCGGCATTGCATTGGCCATAGAACCGTGATTAAAGGATCCTAACATTTTTCTTTCTCCCGTTCCCGTAATAAATCTTGCCCCCCATACACAGCACATCCCGGTATCTACTGTAAAAATAGCATCCGTTTTGGCAAGCCGGTCTAAGGTATGGGCTACATATTCCGGCTGAATAGCGTTTTCTTTACCAAAATCTTTAACGTAGGTAAGCTGATTCTCTTTTACTTTTTCATAGAACGCCAGTTGTTCATTGAGAAAGTGCTCGTTTGTTTTCTCCCTGATCATAGGAAGCAATGCTTTGATCGTCTCTCTGATGTCACCGGTAAGCCCAAGCTCCAGCTTTGCCCTTCTCCCTAATCTCTCCGGACTTTCATCGATCTGTATAATCTTATTTTTTAACGGCATGAATTTCTGATACGGAAAATCTGTTCCCAAAAGAATAACAAGATCCGCTTCATGCATCGCGTGATATGCTGAAGGATAGCCTAACAAACCGGTAAGCCCCACTTCATTGGGATTATTCGGCTGGATTGCCATTTTCCCCCTGAAGGAATATCCTACCGGCGCTTTCAACAGCCTGGACAACTCCACCACTTCTGCATTGGCTTCTCCTGCTCCAATTCCACAATAAAGAACTACCTTATCATTTTCATTGATAAGCCCTGCCAACTGCTGTAATTCTTCATCCGAAGGTCTGATCAGGGGATTGGTCTTAAATATCTGAGCAGAGGTAGAAGCTTCTTCTGCGTCCAATTCAGAAACGTCCCCGGGAAGGCCAATGACTGCCACACCCTTTTTTGAAACCGCATGCTGAATAGCCGTCTGTACCATTCTCTGTACCTGCTCAGGCCTTGTGATCATTTGATTATAATAACTGCAGTCATCAAATAGTTTTATCGTATTGGTTTCCTGAAAGTAATCCATTCCCATTTCCTCACTGGGAATGGTAGAAGCAATAACCAACATAGGGACATGCGACCGGTGCGCTTCATACACCCCATTGATCAGGTGAACATGCCCCGGGCCACAGCTTCCCGCACACACAGCAAGACCATCCAGCTCAGCCTCTGCAGCGGCGGCATAAGCGCCTACTTCTTCATGTCTCACATGAATCCACTGAATGCTGCTTTTCTTAACCGCAATGTTCAAATGATTAAGACTGTCGCCTGTTACTGCATAAATTCTTTTCACATTGGCGTTTTCGAGCATTTCAACAATTTGCTCTGCTATATTTTTAGCCATAATTAATAGGTTTGGTGATTATATTATTTGTACACTATGGTAATGAATAAGGATCTTAAAAATCCGATCTCTATCAAAATTAAATAATTAAATCGAAATGGCCAGATGCTTCAATCGTAAATCTTTAATTAGGACGGGGCTGCCAATAAAAAAGCCTTGCAATTGCAAGGCTTTTACTTTTATCTGTACCGGTTAGATGACTTCGATCTGATTTCTCAATAAATCTTCAAATTCATCTCTTTTACGGATCAAAAGAGCTTTTCCATCTAAGAATAGAACCTCAGCAGGTTTTAACCTTGAGTTAAAGTTAGAACTCATTTCAAAACCGTAAGCTCCTGCATTATGGAAAGCAAGGATATCTCCTTCTCTTACTTCATTTAGTTTTCTGTCCCAGGCGAATGTGTCGGTTTCGCAGATATTTCCTACGACCGTATAAATTCTTTCCGCTCCTTTTGGATTGGATAAATTCTCAATCATATGGTAGGAATCATAGAACATGGGACGAATCAAATGATTAAATCCAGAATTTACGCCTACGAACACGGTAGCTGTTGTCTGCTTAATTACATTAGCTTTCACCAGTAAATAGCCGCTTTTTCCTACTAAGAATTTCCCAGGCTCAAACCATAATTCAAATTTTTTCCCGGTAGATTTTGAAAACTCAGAAATTACTTTTTCTACTTTTTTCCCTAATGTTCTCACATCCGTCTCTTCTTCACTATCCTGATAAGGGATTTTGAATCCGCTTCCCATATCCAGATATTTCAGGTTAGGAAAATGTTCAGAAAGCTCAAGCATAATATCTAAAGCCTGAAGGAAAACCTCAGGATCTTTAATTTCACTTCCGGTATGCATATGAAGCCCTTCAACATTAAGATCGGTAGACTTCATCACTCTTTCGATATGACGAACCTGGTGAATGGAAATACCAAATTTACTGTCGATATGACCTGTTGAAATTTTATAGTTACCACCAGCAAAAATATGCGGGTTGATTCTTACTAAAATCGGATATGTATTCCCATATTTATTCCCGAATTGCTCAAGAATAGAAATGTTATCAATGTTAATATGAACTCCGAAAGTCATTGCTTCCTCTATTTCAGCCAGGTCAACACAATTTGGAGTAAACAATATTTTTTCTTTCGAAAATCCTGCCTTTAATCCAAGTTTAACTTCGTTAATAGATACACAATCCAAAGAAGCACCCAGGTTCTTGACATATTTAAGGATATTGATGTTTGTCAACGCCTTCGCTGCGTAGAAGAACTTAGTATGTTTTAAAAAAGAAGATGTAAGTTTTTCGTATTGAACTTTGATGGACTCTGCATCATAAACATACACTGGTGTGCCAAACTCATTGGCAATCTTTAATAATTCTTTTGAATTCATAATTTCATTTTAACATAAAAAAAGGCAGATTCTTTGAAAAAGAGTCTGCCACATTGATTATTTTTTATGCAAGACAACTCTTTTAAATATTCCAAACCTTAGAAAACTTTACAGTTCCCTTTTTTCCAGTTTTATTTTGTTTAAAATTTTGCATTGCTTCTGTTTATTTTTTTGCAAAAATACTATTTATTTTTTACTTTGAGAAAATTGATTTGAAAGGTGCCTTCTTATCGATAAAATATTGTAAAGTGTCCATTTCCATCATTTTGGCAGCGGTAATGTCTCAAAATCACCACGAAGGAGTGCTAATTGTAATTCATTATTCAAATCTGCCGAAGATAGAGGAAGATCAATTTTGAGCTTGGCAAGCTTACTCATCGTCTGAATCTGTGTAAACAGCTCATAAAATCCGAAAGAAGTTACTTTTCCGTTATCTATGATTAAGAACAGCTTTTCACCTAATTTTCTACCCGGCCCCAGCCAAAGTTCATTCCTTTTTCTGAAATCTATTTTCTTTTTCAATACTGCACAGTCATTAAATTCCGGCAGAACTCCCAGAAACTGAACGGCTTTCGTTCCCTGGGTAAAAGATCGGAATTTCAGGATTGGCTTCTCAGTTTTGTTGAGCTTGTTTTTTTCAACAAGGTATTTTTGATTTCTGAAATAAAGCCCGAAAGGCAGCACCTCTTTTTTCTTACTATTTTTGGAATTCAGAATCAGTTTGGCAATAATATCCGTTCCTGTAAGTTCGAAATTAATCTGCTCAACATCTTTCTGAATCTGTTCCCATTTTTTTGATTTGGAATTGAAGACTTTTTTTGAAAACTTATTGATATCCTGAACATAATCGGAAAAAATAATCTTTCCGGCTTCATCCTGAAAATAGACAAAACCTTTTTCGTTGGGTAAATCCTGAGCCAGCTCTTTGATCTTGTTGATATACGTCTTCGCATTGCTTTCTTCGTGCTGTTTCTGAATGATCTCATTTTCAGTATCTTTTGACACTAAAAGTTTAAACAATTCTAAAGTAGCTCTCGCATCCCCCTCGGCCCTGTGATGATTGGTCAGAGGAATTCCCAATGACTTTACCAGTTTCCCCAATGAATAACTTACTTCATCCGGAATCAGTTTTTTAGCCAAAGGAATCGTATCTAAAGTATTGATTTTAAATTCATAGCCAAGCCTATTGAAAGACTGGCGAAGCATCCTGTAGTCAAAATCAATATTATGGCCTACCAAGGTCGTATTCTGAGTGATTTCAATAACCCTGCGGGCTATTTCATGAAATTTGGGAGCCGTTTTAACCATTTTAGGGGTTATACTGGTCAGTTTCTGCACGAAAGGAGTGATATCGCCTTCAGGATTAACAAGGGATATAAACTGATCAGTAATCTTCTGACCATCATATCTGTAAATGGCAATGTCTATAATGCATTCATGTCTATAACCTGCACCATTACTTTCTATATCTATAATCGAATACATTTAATTTTCCAGCTAACTGCTTTTTTAATTTAAAATAATAATCTGTAATCCTGATATCCTTCCTATCAGTAACGATAACCTGCTAAATTAACAAAAAATATAGTAAAAAACATAGCAAGCTCCCTACTTTTCAAAACTACCGTCTTCTGCCTCCCAGTCCAAACATTCCCAGAATGGCTTTTGCACCTTCCCGCATTAATGTATTGGTAAACGTTCTTCCTGCCTTACTTTGCAGCACCTGTTCAAACATTCCCGGGTCTTCTTTCACCGGTTTTGTTCTTTGGTTAGGTGCCGGATTCTGAGCGGCCTGTTCCATTCTGTTGGCCAGCATTTCATAGGCAGATTCCCGGTCTATAGCTTGTTCATATTTAGCGACCAGGGCAGATTGAGCGGTCAGTTCAGAGATCTCAGCGTCACTCAGCACATCCATTCTGGATTCCGGAGAAATAAGATAGGTATGAACCAATGGGGTCGGAATCCCTTTTTCATCCAAAGCTGTGACAAAAGCTTCTCCGATCCCCAAATTCTGAATCAGGCTTGAAGCATTGTAAAATTCCGTGGTCGGATAATTTTCAACCGCTTTGGAAATCTCCTTTTTATCTTTTGCTGTAAAACCTCTCAGTGCATGCTGTATTTTCAGCCCCAGCTGTGATAATACATTTTCAGGAACATCACCAGGAATCTGAGTAATGAAATAAATACCAACTCCTTTTGAACGGATCAGCTTTACCATCGTTTCAATTTGGGAAAGAAGCGCTTTTGAAGCTTCATCAAAAATAAGGTGGGCCTCATCAATGAATAATACCAGTTTCGGTCTTCCGCTATCTCCTTCCTCAGGAAATGTCATATAAATTTCGGCAAAAAGAGAAAGCATAAATGTAGAAAACAGCTGCGGCTTACTTTGGATATCGGCTACCCTTAAAATATTGACAACTCCTTTTCCGTCTCTTGTCTCAAGCAGATCCTGAACATCAAAACTCAGTTCTCCAAAAAAGCTGGACGCCCCCTGCTGCTCCAAAGCCACAATAGACCTTAAAATAGCTCCCAGAGAAGCCGGTGCAATCGATCCGTAATTGGCAGCAAGCTCAGCTTTCCCCTGGGCATTGTCCGTCACATATTGCAACACCTTCTTTAGATCATTCAGATCAATCAATGGAAGGCCTTTATCATCACAATATTTAAATACAATAGACATAATGCTCTGTTGGGTATCATTCAGTTCCAGAATTTTACTTAACAAAACAGGTCCGAATTCTGTAACTGTAGCCCGAAGCTTTACTCCTTTTCCTCCTGAAATACTCATTAATTCTACAGGAAATCCTTGTGGATTGTAGGGAAGCTGTGTTTTGCCATATCTTTCTTCAATGATGCCATTCATCTGCCCAGCTTCGGCAATCCCTGAAAAATCGCCCTTAATATCAAGAACCAAAGACGGAATTCCCGCATGAGAAAGCTGTTCTGCAAATACCTGCAGTGTTTTTGTCTTACCCGTTCCGGTAGCTCCTGCAATAAGACCATGACGGTTGATCGTTTTTAATGGAATGGTAACATTGACTTCCGGAACAACTTCCCCGTTCAACATTCCTTTTCCTAATATGATATGTTCTCCTTTTGGAGTGTATCTTGTATTTAATTCTTCTATAAATTGTGTTTTGTCTGCCATCTGATCTCTTTTTTTGACTTATAAATATAAAGTTTTTTGTAAAACATTGCTTAAATATTCCCGGGAAACTTTGACCCGACCGGTAATTTAATTTCAGCATAAGCAAATTTCAAACCACGTAAAAACAAATCAGAATAATACTGCTGCGTAATTATCCTTCAATGATTGAACATGATAAAAAACAGCATTTATAAATTAACATTCCGTAAGGCACCATTTTTGTTGAGAAGAAGGCACTTTAAGTAAGGACAGAACTGTAGTATTGAAAGAAACTATCGCTGAGATTTAACATTTAATTTACATTTTATCTAATACTTTGTATCTTTAACTCATTAAAAAATTATCCAATGAAAATTGAACAAATATATACGGGCTGTCTGGCTCAGGGTGCCTATTATATTGTATCAGAAAATGAAGCTGCCATTATCGATCCCTTAAGAGAAGTAAAACCTTACCTGGATCGTTTGGAAAAAGATAATGTGACCTTAAAATATATTTTTGAAACTCACTTCCATGCTGATTTTGTTTCAGGTCATTTGGATTTAAGTGAAAAAACGGGAGCTCCAATTGTGTACGGACCCACTGCTGCTCCTGAATTTGAAGCCATCATTGCGGAGGATAATCAAATCTTTGAGATCGGTAAAATAAAAATAAAAGTTCTGCATACTCCGGGACATACCATGGAGAGCAGCACCTATCTTTTAATTGATGAGAACGGTACGGAGACTGCAATTTTTACCGGAGACACCTTATTTTTAGGAGATGTCGGAAGGCCCGACCTCGCTCAGAAAGCCACCAACCTTACCCAGGAGGATCTTGCCGGCATTTTATACGACAGCCTTCAAAGTAAGATCATGCCTTTGGATGACGGCATAACAGTTTATCCAGCTCATGGTGCCGGCTCTGCCTGCGGAAAGAATATGCAGAAAGAAACTGTAGATATTTTAGGGAATCAGAAAAGGACCAACTATGCCTTAAATCAGCCTGACAGAGAGTCTTTTATCAAAGAAGTCCTGGATGGGTTAACCGCTCCCCCAAAATACTTCGGGATGAATGTTGCCCTGAACAAAGGCGGATATGAAAGTCTGGATGTTGTTATGGATAAGGGTTTAAATCCTGTAACAGAAGAAGATTTTGAAGCTTTGGCAGAAGAAACGGGAGCTTTAATCTTAGATACCAGGAACCCCGGAGAATTCCACAAAGGGTTTATCCCGAATTCCATCAATATTGGGCTGAAGGGTGATTTTGCCCCTTGGGTAGGAACTCTTATCGTAGATGTAAAACATCCCCTATTATTGGTAACAGACGAAGGAATGGAAGAAGAAGTGATCACCAGATTAAGCAGAGTAGGATTTGATCATGTCATCGGGTATTTAAAAGGAGGCTTTGAAGCATGGAAAAATGCAGGTAAGGAAACTGATGAAATCAAAAGAATTACTCCTGCTGAGTTTGCAGAGCAGTTTACAAAAGATGCAACTGTAATTGATGTAAGAAAATTAAGCGAATACTCAGCTGAACATATTGATAACGCCTACAATAAGCCATTAGATACAATCAGCGACTGGGCCCGCAGCATTGATGATTCAGAGCATTTCTTCCTACATTGTGCAGGAGGGTACAGAAGCATGATTGCAGCCAGCATCCTCAACTCACACGGGATCAGGAATTTCACTGAGATCGAAGGTGGTTTCAATGGAATCAAAAAGACGGAGAAATTCCCGACCACTGATTTTGTATGCCAATCCAAAACATTATAAGATCATGAAGATGAAATGGTGGGGATTTGTTTTAGCTTCGGTTTGTATGCTAAGTGCCTGCAAAACGGCAAAGATAGCCGAGGCTCCCAAAGCCAATATTAAAGAGATTGTAAAGAGCCCTGATGTAACATTGGTAGACGTAAGGATTCCGGAACAGTATGCTGCAGGAACCGCAAAAAACGCTATCAATATTCCTCTGGCTGAGATCCAGCATACTATTGAAACGTTAAAGGGTAAAAAAGTAGTGGTATTCTGCAATAAAGGAATACAGGCAGATCAGGCCATGGAAATTTTAAAGAAAAATGGGGTAGATGCCTATGACGGAACCAGCTGGAAGAATGTAACAGCTATCCAGAACGAAACGGAAAAAAGCCACCGAATTGAATAAGCAATTAGGACCTATTGAATAGAGTTTTATCTTAGCAGCTTACTTAAAAAACAAAAACTATGTCACAAAAATTCCAGGAAATCATTAACTCGGAGAGACCGGTACTTGTAGACTTTTTTGCTACCTGGTGCCAGCCTTGCAAAGTACAGTCTTCGGTTTTAAACAGTGTAAAGGAAAACATTGGCGAAGGAGCCAGAATTATAAAGGTAGATGTAGACCAATATCCTGCTCTTGCAGCACAATATGGAGTACGCGGAGTTCCTACTCTGGCGGTCTTTAAAAATGGAGAACTCCTATGGAAAGAAAGCGGCGTTCATGATGTAAATACATTGACGCAGCTTTTACAGCAATTTGCCTGATCAGACCGGGCTAAGGTTGAGATAAGCAGCTAATAACGCTTCACTCAACCTTAGTTTTAGCCTAATTGAATTGAGAAGTCATCGCGGTCATTTAAAAACTGGAAATGTTTTCTGAAATCTTTCAGTTGTTCCATGTCTAGGTCTGCCGATACTATATTTCCGTTTTTATGGGAAATTTCCTTTCCGTCAGCAAAAAAGCAATGAGAGCTTTCCTGATACAACAGATGATTCCCATCGGTTCCTATTCTATTGAGGCCAAAAACAAAAGACAGATTTTCAATGGCTCTTGCTTTTAAAAGATGTTCCCAGGCCCCTACTCGTTTTTCAGGCCAGTTGGCAACATATAAAATTGCATCATAATCATCATTATTTCTTGCGAAAACGGGGAAACGGAGATCATAGCACACCTGAAGCAGAAATCTTATTCCCTTGTAATTGACAATAACCCGTTTCTGTCCCGGAGTATATACCTTATCTTCTCCTGAAAAGGAGAACAAATGCCTTTTATCATAGTATTCGGTTTCACCATCCGGCTGTACAAAATACATTCTGTTATAAAACTTACCCTCCTGTTCTACGGGAGCACTTCCGCAGAAAGCCGCATTTTTTTCTTTTGAAATCTTTCTTAAAAATGCCAAAGATTCTTCATTCCTGTCCGACACTTCGGAAGCATCCATACAAAATCCCGTTGAAAACATCTCAGGCAGCAAGAAAAGATCCGCTTCAAGGTCCTGAAGCTCTCTTTCTATTGCTTTAAAATTTTCCGATTTCCTTTTCCAGATGATATCTAAATTAAGACCTACAACTTTCATCTTTTTATTTTTAATTATTTCAATATCCGAATTATAAAAATACAGCTTTTCCGCTTACCAAAGAAATAGTATTCCATTTCTTAATAATTCATAAAGTATTTCGGTTTTGTGGAGTTAAGTGTTTTTCGGTTTCATTTTTGATGGTGATACTTTTTATTAATATCATTAAAAATTTAAAATTTATGAAGAAATTGGTTTTTATGGTGATGGTATTCTTTTGCGGCGCGGCAGTCAGTGCCCAGGCCTGGACAGGAAAAGGAGACCAGAAAATTCAGTTGGGCCTAAGTGCCTGGGGATACGGAACGGGTATCACAGGAACCTATGATTATGGACTCAATAAACTTATATCTGTCGGAGCGGGGATCAATGGGTACTTCGACAATTATAAAGATAATGATAAGGACAATCGGGTTTTCGTTTTCGGAAGGCTGAATTTTCACTTACAGGAGGCATTAAACCTGCCTTCAAAATGGGATGTTTATCCCGGAGTTGATCTTGGGGTCCTTGGAAAAGACTTCGGAATTGGAGCACACATTGGAGCCCGTTACTTTTTCACAGAGAAAATTGGTGTTTTTGCTGAGGTTGGCAACAATGGAAGTCTGGGTGTTTCCTTCAATTTGTAACCAATCGTCTTTAAATATGACAAAGCTTCTCGTTTCGGGGGCTTTTTTATTTGGCATAGTTTTGATAATTGTTACCTTTGCAAATTAAAATCTAAAATTTATTAATGGAAATAGCAATAAAACTCTTCCAGTTCATTCTGAGTATCTCTATACTGGTAGTTCTTCATGAGCTTGGGCATTTTTTACCGGCCAAATGGTTTAAGACCAGAGCAGAAAAATTCTTCCTGTTTTTTGATCCTTGGTTTTCTATCTTTTCAATGAAGAAAATCAACGGAAAATGGAAATATAAATTCTTCTCCCAGAACTTGCCTGATACTGAAGTTACAGAGATCAACGGAAAAAAGGAAGAAGTTCCTATCGATATATCAAAGCTTCCTGACAGCGACTGGAGAAAACACCCCGAACAAACCAAATATGGGATCGGATGGCTTCCTTTCGGCGGATATGTGAAAATTGCGGGTATGGTAGATGAGAGCATGGATACTGCACAGCTGAAAAAAGCGGCAGAACCATGGGAATTCAGATCTAAACCGGCCTGGCAGAGACTGATTATTATGCTGGGCGGGGTTACGGTAAACTTTTTCCTTGCATGGCTCATCTACGGATGTCTTTCTTACTTTAACGGTGAATCTTCTTTTGATACCTCAAAGGTAGATGCCCCTATGCATTATACACAAATCGCAAAAGCAATGGGCTTTGAGGATGGTGATAAAATTTTAAAGGTAGACGGAAAAGTTCAGAACAGCTTAGATAAACTTTCTTTGGATATTTTATTAAGTGACCAGATTACCGTTTTAAGAAATGGTAAAGAAGTAACTTTCAATACGAATGATGACGGAAAGGCGCTTGCATTCAGAGATGACAACCCAAGAGCATTCCTTACTCCCAGATATGCTCCTGTCATAGACACGATTGTAAATCCTAAAACAGCAGCAGCCGGGCTTAAAGTGGGAGATCAAATTCTTTCCGTAAACGGGCAGAAAATCAATTATTATGATGAACTGCAGGGTGTCGTTTCAAAAAATGCAGGAAAAACACTGAATGTAGACGTTTTAAGATCCGGAACCGTACAGCCGCTGAGTCTTGAAGTTTCCAAAGAAGGAACCTTAGGGATTATGTCCTATAAGCAATTGGAAAAATATGCCACAACACAGCACTTTACATTCGCAGAGTCTATAGGCAGAGGATTTACCAGAAGTATAGAAAGCTTAACCTATCAAATAAAGCAGTTTAAACTTGTTTTCAACAAGAAAGTTCAGGGATATAAAAAAGTAGGAGGACCTCTTGCGATTATTAAAAATATGCCTGTAGAGAAATCGAAAGACGGAGCTGTTTCTGTTAACTGGACGATGTTCTGGAGCTTTACAGCCATGTTCTCTGTATGGTTGGCATTCCTTAATCTTATTCCGATTCCGGGACTTGATGGCGGACATGTTTTATTTACGCTGTACGAGATCATTGTAGGAAAACCTGTTCCACAAAAAGTATTGGAAAATGCTCAGATGGTGGGGGTAATCTTCCTGTTAGGATTGATGGTACTGATATTCGGAAGTGACATTTTCAAAATGATTACCGGAGGCTTATAATTTTTTTGAGAAAATTTATTAAAAATAGTTGCAGGGTATAAATATTCGTCCTATATTTGCACCACTTAAAAACAAGGACATTCCTCCTTAGCTCAGTTGGTTAGAGCATCTGACTGTTAATCAGAGGGTCGCTGGTTCGAGCCCAGCAGGAGGAGCTTTGAAAATCAAGCACTTACATTTCTGTAAGTGCTTTTTTTATTTTTTGACTGCAACAATACTGCAACATTTTATTATTTTTGAATTGTGAACAATGAGCTACTATATCCATTCACAAACCTTGAGATTTATCTTCAAAAGATAGATACCTATTTAAATAGTTTTTACAATTCATTTAAACTTGATGCTTTTGCTCGAAGAATCATACCTAATGGTATTGATAAAGAAAATATGCAGGTTTCTATACTGAAAGACCATTATCAAAACGATGAAGATCCGTACAAATCTTTATTTTTAGAAGAAACCAGAAATATGGTACTCAACCTGTTGACAAAGAGATTTGCTGATGTGGATAAAGCTCTTGAACTTCTTTGAAAGCTAAGCAAAAATAAAGTTCCAGCTTACTTATATACTCTTAACAGTCAACTAACAGCAATATTCACAAAAGACTTGCTTGATTAAGTATCGCTTTCTGGATCAATGTAGAACAATAGCTTTAAAGCATTGAAGAACTTATTACCCAAGAAAAAAGAGCAATTTCCCAGTTTCCCACCTCTTCATTTTATTGTAAAAGAAGGAGAAAACGTAATCTCTAAACTAGAAACGCTGTATTCACTATTAATCAGTTATTCTCTTATCTCTTGTACTAAAGAAGATTTTATCAAAGCATTTACAGGTCAGAAAATAGATACAGGTATCAACTGGATCGCAAAAAGCTCTAAGAATAATACAACCAATAAGCCTTTACTGGTATACTTTTCAGGCAATTAATGGATAACAGGTATATTAAAGCTTCTTTTCGTAATGATGAGAATCATTATCTAGCTACTGTATTCAGAAATAGAGACGGATCAGAATTTACTTCAAAACAACTTTCTTCAGCAAAGTATGATATGTCTGATAATAAATCTGCACAACAAGAACTTATAGACGATATTATTTCTCAATTATAATTCTACAACACATAATAATATACCCTGATATACCCTGATGTCAGGGTAATTCTATTGATTATAAGGGTATTCTCGGCTTTTCTTTGCCATCGAATTTGAAGTCCAAATTGAATGACGTCAGGACTTCATAAAATTTAAAAGAATGACAAAAGATAAGTTGAATCAAAATGAACATTTCCTTAGCAAACAAGCTTTTAATGAAAAGGAAATTATAAGCTTTAAAGAAGCATTAGCATACCTAGATGTATCACCAAGCTTACTATACAAGCTGACCTCACAGAGAGCAATCCGGTATTTTAAGCCTAATGGGGGTAAAATCTATTTCAAGAAAACAGACTTAGATAGCTGGATGCTTCAAAATGGGAATAAAAGTGTAGCGAGTTTAGAAGAGGAATTATTAACAAAAATATCAGGACATGAAAAATAGAGTTATAGAACAAGTTATTTACGACAACTTACCGGAGGAATTAAAGAAGTTGACCGAGAACTTTACAGGTAGAGAAAAGGATATTGTTTTACTATCGAGTTTAGGAGTATTAAGCACCTGTTTCCCCAATATCAAAGGATTATATGATGGAGATACTGTTTATCCTAATCTCTACACCTTAATTATTGCTCCTCCTGCGAGTGGTAAAGGGGTAATGAATTATTCAAGAATCTTAATTGAGAAAATTCACAACACAATACTTGAAGACAGTAGGACAGAAAAATCTGAATGTGAAGAATCTAAGAAAAAGGTAAGAATAAAGATAACAAGCAAGGTGCTTGTCCCAATATTCAGGTTAAGATTGTTCCCGCCAATATCAGTACCTCAGAATTGTATTCGTTTCTAGGTAATTCAAATCATGGTCTTTTAATCATGGAATCGGAAGCAGACACACTCTCTAATATGATGAATAATGATTGGAGCAATTATAGCGATGTTCTTCGGAAATGCTTCCATCACGAACCTCTTTCAATTGCAAGAAAAGTAGAGGATTTATACGAAGAAATCAGTAGTCCTAAGCTTTCTATGGTTATCAGCGGAACACCAGGACAATTGAAGCCTTTTCTGAAAAGCAGAGAAAATGGGCTGTATTCAAGGTTTATTATTTATTCCTTTGATGAACTGGCTGAGTTTAAGAATGTATTTGAGCTAAAAGCTAAAAATAATGATCTCATATTCAAAAAGATCGCTGATGAAATCTTTAAGCTGTATGGAAAACTCTCTTCATTAGATAAGCCGGTAACGTTTGAGTTTACTGAAACCCAGAACAAACGTTTTATTAAAACAATGGATTTTATCTGGAAAGATATTGTTGAACTGCATACGGCAGCATTTTTACCCAATCTCAACAGACATGCATTAATGATGTTCAGAATTGCCATGATCTTAACTGTATTGAGGAATAAAGAATCAATCTCTGATAAGGAAAAGATTGTTTGCGGAAACAGAGATTTTCTTATCGCTTTACAGCTTATACAGACAATTTTAAGGCATTCTCAACATGTTTTTGATTCTATGGAAACAGGATTGTTATCTACACAAGATGAAGAGATTCTGGATGAATTACCTATTATTTTCGCCAGAAGTCAGATTGTTACAGTAGGTAATGATAAAGGAATCCCTACCAGGACCATAGATGATAAGCTTGTTCAGTGGCAAAGCAAAAGGATCATCAAAAAACAATGTAAAGGATTTTACAAAAAATTATAATGTAAGTCTGCAATTGTTGCAGTTCCTGCAACAGCTTATATCTAATCCAACTGCCCAATTTATTAAATCACATTGGGCAGTTATTTCTTCAATTTTAACATTTATAATATGAATACGAGTATAAAAATTGTACTTGACAGTAGACCTATGTCTAATAATTTGTACACGGTCTACCTGAGAATCATTAAGGACAGGAAAAGAAAAAATATAGCTTTAGGCTTAAAATGTAGAAAAGAACATTTTGAAAATGAACAGTTCCTGAAAGGACATCCAGACTATAAAGTCGAAAATAATTTGCTTATCAGCTTCAAGGCAAGGGCTAATAAGATTATCAGGGATTTTCAGAATGAAGGTAAAAACTTTAGTATTGAAGACTTTGAAAAGAAATTCAGAGGTAAATCTGATATTAAAAACTGTAAAATAGCTGATTTTTACGATGAAATCATTGAAGAGTTTGAAAGAGCTGGAAGAATGGGCTATGCAAAGGCTTTTAAGGATACTAAAATCTCTTTCCTGAAATGTACAGGAAATAAAGTGACATTCAGTGATATTAACCCAGTACTTATTGAAAAATATAAAGTCAATTTAAGGGAAAAAGGCAGTGAAAATGGAGGCATCAGCTTTAAGATGAGACATTTGAGAGCTTTGTTTAATATTGCTATTAATAGAAAAGTAATGTCAAGAGAAAATTACCCCTTTAAGGAATACAAAATTTCTAAAATTAAAGCTGAAAATAATAAGATCGCTCTGGCTATTGAAGATTTCAAAAAGATCAAGGATGTCGATTTAAGCCAAAACCCTACGTTAATTGAAGCATATAACTATTTTATGTTTTCTATCTATACCAGAGGGATGAATTTTGCAGACATGGCAAAGCTGAAATGGTCTGATATTGCCAACAACCGTATTTATTATAAAAGATCAAAAACCAAGCATAGCTTCAATATTGAAGTCAATGAAAAAATACAAGAAATATTAGACTTTTATAAAGGTCACAACAGAAACTCCGGCTATGTCTTCCCCATACTGCTGAAAGATGATTTAACTCCAAAACAGATTGCCAATCGGCGGCATAAAGTATTATCCAGGTATAATGTGAAATTGAAAAAGCTCGCTGAACTGGCGGGAGTAGAGAGGAATATATCCTCGTATGTCGCCAGACACAGCTTTGCTACCATGCTGAAATACTTAGGAACAAGTGTTGAGAAGATTTCGGAAATGATGGGGCATAGTGATATTCAGATTACGATGAGTTATCTTAAAGATTTTGAAAATGAAGAACTAGACAAGGAAATAACAAAATTAATAGAGCTATAAGAATAAAAACGAAACTGTAACTTACATCCTATTAAGGTCTGTTTATTAAGACCGCCACAGAATTAAAGCCTATAAATATCTAATATTCAGAACTATAGCTGATGTAAGACTTATAGGAGTCCGTGATAAAAACAGCATATCTATGCCTATCTGGTTAATTTTGATTTTCAAAATTAACCTTTTTTGTTTAAAAATGAAGCACTTAACCAAAAACATTAACAATTATTCACATAAAATTAACCATTAAATTTTAGAAATTATGCAATTAAAGCAATCACAAAGACATCAGGTAAAGCTCAGATTAGGACTATCAGGAGCTTCGGGATTCGGTAAGACGAAGTCAGCCTTATTATTAGCTTATAGAATGACACAGGACTGGAGCAAAATAGCTGTTATAGATACAGAGAATTCCTCTGCTTCTCTATATTCAGACTTAGGAAACTACAATGTACTTGACCTACAAGTTCCTTACAGCCCTGAAAGATATATTCAGGCTATAGAACTATGTGAGAAGTCAGGAATTGAAGTCATAATCATTGATTCTGTCAGTCATGAATGGAATGGTACTGGTGGATGTCTTGATATTCACGAGAAATTAGGCGGTAGGTTTCAAGACTGGGCTAATGTAACTCCAAGACATCAGGCTTTTATCAATAAGATATTGCAGTCAACCTGCCATGTTATTACGACTACCAGAAGAAAAATAGACTATTCCTTGGATATTGGAAGCAATGGTAAAACCCAAGTAGTAAAGCACGGAACTAAGGAAATCACAAGAGATGGTTTTGAGTATGAATTGACCATCAATTTTGAATTGGTGAATGAAAACCATTTAGCTAAGGCAAGTAAAGACAGAACAGGACTGTTTATGAACAGACCTGCATTTATTATCACTTCTGAAACAGGCAGAATGATTTTAGACTGGTGTAATTCTGGAATTGCAGAAACTGCAAGTTTTGCAACCTCTTCTGAATCCTCTGTCACTTCTCCGAACTCAACAAATTATTTTGGTCCTGGTGATGAGCGCTTCCCTAAAGAATACGGTATTAACAGTAACATCAGTAAAGAAAGTATTTTAAATAGAATCAGCACCAGCAATACCATTGCAGAACTTTTGGCTATTTACAAACAGTACCCGGAATTTCAGCAGGAATTAAAGCCTGAGTATGAAGCCAGAAAATCATTCTTAATCAAATTATCTAACCCACAAAACTTTTCAACCAATGGACATCATCAATAAAATAAAACCAGCTACATTAGAAGAAGCATTTGAACTTAGACCTGCACAAAATATTAAAGAAATTTCTTTGTATGAAAGCAAGATGAACATTGATACAGCTCATCATTCAAATCATCATTATTCTGTTCCTGGTACTTTTCCAAGTGAAGCAAAACCAAGAGAACAGGCGGATTCACAACAAGATTAAAATAATATATATAGACCTGAGAAGAATAACAATTTCCTTCAAAGAAATGAAGTTCGCCAGGAAAACAAACCAATAGAAGAGAAACCATATGAATACAAGCCCTTCATTGAAGCCAACACACAAGCGGTTAATCTCTACCATTTAAAGAATGACTGCATAATACCTGTCTTTAGCAAAGATAACGAGAAAACCATTGCTCATCAGGAGTTTATTGATGTGGTAATGAATGCTGCACAAAAGGTATTTTCTATGCAGAATATTACAGAACCGGAGATAAGAGTATCACACCAGATTAAAGGCAGAACACCGGATGCCATACACTTAAATGTAAAAGATCTATTGGACCATCAGAAAACCATTTACTATGAAAGAATGGCCTTCATCATCAGGATTCCTGGTATCACAGATATAGTAAATGGAAATGAACTATCACTTACAATAGGTGGTGTCAGAAGCTATAATTTGGAGAACCTTTACAATAAGAAAACATTGGAACGAATGAAGTTTTTCATCGGTTTTCAGAATCAGGTATGCTGTAATTTATGTGTATCAACAGATGGATTCAAGGAAGATATGAGGGTATCCGGTACTCAGGAGTTGTATTCCAAAACATTGGAAATCATGCAGAATTATAATGCAGAGCTACACTTACTGGAAATGAAAGAGCTTACCCATGATTCTCTCTCTGAGCATCAGTTTGCACAGCTTATAGGCAGAAACAGGTTGTACCATCACTTACCAAAAGCCGAAAAACAGAATATTCCATTGCTTAATTTTAATGATAGTCATATTAATACGATGGCTAAGGATTATTACGAGGATAAGAACTTTTGCAGGCAGGAAGATGGGAGGATAAACCTCTGGGATGTGTACAACCTTTTTACCCAAGCTAATAAGTCCTCATATATAGATACTTTCCTAAATAGGAATCTGAACGCTTTTGAGTTTATAAAAGGTATTCAGAAAACGCTAATGATAATTCTACTTATCATTGGTTTTTGAGCTAGATAGACTGCCCCATTAGCTTGGGGCGGTTTTTATTTAAAAAAATAAATAGAACACAAGGATAAAAAATACAATTCTTTTTTAACACGTCAAGTTTTGACGTTTATAGAGAATATCTTTACAACATAATAATTTAGGATCAATAAGAAAATTACTTTTGAATAGACTCAATGTATCTCCCTCTTATGTGATTATAAAATTTTATATTTGTAAATACTAAAAAAAGAATGGTTGAAATTGGCTAATTGGTCAGATTTGACTTTACTAATTTAAATCAAAAATAATTGATATGATGCTTATAAGTAAACTAAATACAATCCTTTCCAAAGCTATCTTTTGTTTTAAGATAAATTCCTCTTTTCTCCAAACTGTTCTATTTATAAAAAACTCTAAAAGATACAGTTCAACGTATAAAAAAAATAAACTTTTAGGTACGGAAAATAAAGAACTTGTAGAATACAATCTTCTTTTATCAGGAAATAATATTCCTCTTTCCATAAGAACTTATTCGGGTGATTTTGATATATTTTATGAGATTTTTTGGAAGAAAACTTATCATATTCCCAAAATGCTTTTTTCACCTGGGAATAAAATTATAATGGATTTAGGCGCAAATATTGGGTTTACATCTATCTTTTTCTCTTTACAATATCCAAATGCAAAAATATATGCTTTAGAAGCAGAAGAAGAGAATTACAAAATCCTTAAAAAAAATGTCTCTTTCTCTAAAAATATCATTTCAAAACATGGAGCTATTGATACAAAAGATGGAATCGTATTTCTTTCTTCTCCTGATTTATCCTATAACTTTAAAATCTCAGATACTGTAACAGAAATCGGAGAAAAAGTTCAGGCGTATAGCATGAAAAGTTATATGGAATTACTGGAAATTGACCATATAGATTTGCTAAAAATAGATATTGAGGGCTTAGAGCAATCGCTTCTGAAAAATAATAATGAGTGGCTTAGTAAGGTAGATAATATAATAATAGAACTACATGATCCATATAGTTTAGATGAGCTAAAACAGGATTTATTGCCTTTCGATTTTACAGTATTAACTCCCAACTCTTTTAAAGGATTAAAAATGATTTATGCAACAAAAAAATAATATTTAAATATACAATTATGAAAAAAAGTTTATTAACAGCAAGTCTTTTATTATCGTTAACTATTTACGGACAATCATGGAATCTGACCGGAAACTCTGCAACGAATCCTGGCACTAATTTTTTAGGAACATCTGATAGTAAAGATTTTATTATTAAGACAAACAATACTGAAAGATTAAGGATAAATTCGGACGGTAAAATTGCAGTAGGTGGTGCGGTAGACCCTGAAATCAATTTAAAAGTGCATGGGAGATCGCAAATAGTATCGAATGCAGACAGTGATGTATTTTTTGTTGGAAATGATTCTGATAATGTTGGAAACGGTAATGATCTTATATTTCTCAAATATGGAAAATACCAGCCAAACAATCCCAGTGTAATGACAGTATCTGGATTGACCGAGCCTTCCAAATATGAAGTTTTATTCAACATACGAGCGAATGGAAATATTGGAGTAGGAATACATAATCCTCAATATAAACTTGATGTATTAGGAAAATCTTCTTTCAGTGATAATATGAAAGTGGGTGGTAAAGTAGAAGCTAAAGAAGTAAAGGTTACTGCCACTCCAACCGCAGATTTTGTCTTCGAAGAAGATTATAAATTACCAAAATTAGAGGAAATTGAAAAACACATCAAAGAAAAAAAACACCTTCCTGAAGTTGCCTCTGCAAAAGAGATGGAAATGAATGGAGTAAATGTGGGTGAGTTTCAGATTAAATTATTACAAAAAATTGAAGAGCTTACTTTATATTCTATTGAGCAGAATAAAGAGATTAAGGAGCTAAAAAAACAAGTTCAGCAATTACTATTAACCAAAGAATAATCACCAATGAAACCCCTCAGGGTTACACCTGTCCGATAACAACAATAAAAAATCCCGATGAAAACAAAATTACTTTCGATATTCTCTTTATTTATAGGCTTCTTTGGTTTTTCTCAAACTGAAGTGTATTTCAAATATGATGAAGCCGGTAACCAAAGATACAGAGGAACAAATTCCGCAGGAAAGACAGTAGAAGAACCAGCAAAAACAGAAGCTAAAATTGTTTCTGTAGCTCAAACTCAGCCAGAATCTCAAATTATGGATGAAGCGACTTTTTGGGAACAGATAAGGCTGTATCCTGTTCCTGTAAATGATGTTTTGACCATAGACTGGACTGAAGAAGTAGATGGGCTCATAGAATCTGTTTCACTCTACCAGCATAGTACAGTACACTGGAAATTCCAGCAGCAGAATCTATCTAATCTGAATAAGCAGTTGAAGATCAATATGACAGGCTATGATTGGGGTGTATATATAGTACGTTTTACCCTAAAAGATGGAAGGATATTCAGCAGAAATATCACAAAACGATAAACTTTTAACCAGGACAATTTACAAAAAACAACAAATATGAAATTTATTTTATCATTTATACTGTCCTTGTGTTCAGTATTGGGCTTTTCGCAGACCATACTCTATCAGGCAGAAACCACATCCAGAACTGTTCAGGATCCGCAGGCAGTGGTTCTTGCGCAGGGTTTTCATGCTAAAGCAGATGTTTCCAATCCTTTTATTGCTAAAATTGGGCCTTCAACAGATAATTCGGGAGGGGGACCTGTGGATTCAGGAGCAGGAGCAAGTAATCCATCAGGAACTACTGCACCACAGGGACAAATTTTCCATGATACCAAAGGGAATATTGAGGTTAACGGAGCTGGCCAGTTACAATTCACTCTACCCATTGCTTTACCACCCGGGGTGAAAAGTGTAGCACCACAAGTTAATCTGGTTTATACCAGTGGTGCAGGGAATGGAATTGCTGGCTATGCCTGGAATTTATCTGGTCTTACAGCTATTTCAAGAATAGGAAAGACCATTGAAAAAGATGGAGAAGTTAAGGGAATACAACTGGATTATTCTGATTATTACAGCTTCAATGGTCAAAGGTTAATTCTTAAATCCGGTGAATATGGAAAAGATGGAGCAGAATATGGTACTGAAAAATACTCCAATATTAAAATAAAGTCTGTGGGAGCCATTACAGGACAAGCATGGCAGGGACCTGAATATTGGGAGGTGACTTTTGAAGACGGATCTCAGGCCTGGTATGGAGCTGCTGCTTCTGGGAATAGTCAGGCAAGGACTCCGATGGAATATAATATTGTAAAATGGAAGGACAATAAAGGCAACTTTATTACCTATAACTATACCCAAAGTAATAATACTGCTTCCATTAATACGATTCAATGGGGAGGCAATGAAGGGCTTGGAAAGGCTCATTATAATCAGATCAACTTTTACTATTCTCCCAGAAATGTTCAGGAATCATCTTATGTTAGGGGAGTTCCTTTACTACAGGATAAAATTCTAAGCACTGTAGTGGTTAAGACAGGTAATGTAACGTTTAAAAGCTATTCCATCAACTATTCTGTTGAAACGGTAAATAATGATTCCAATAAAAGGGTTAACTACCAGTTTGTAAAAAGCGTGACCGAAGGTAATAGCGTAGGAGATGCCGCCAATCCGGTTACATTTGCTACAAAGCCATTGACTACCAGCAGCAGTGAAAGTAATTTTGCAGATTACAACAATATTGTTACGACCGGAGATTATAATGGAGATGGATTGGTAGATTTTATCGTGATGCAGCCTGCGCAAAATGGCAGACCGGATGGATACTATATTTATTTTGATGCTATTAACAGCAGCAATCCTTCTTTTGTCTACTTAGGCTCTTCAAGTACTTATTGGCCAAGCAGCAGCTTTACTACATTTAACATAAAATCGGCGGATAATTATATTAGAACGAAGCAGGGACTTATTATCTCCAAGGCTAATTCAGAGTATAACCCTCCCTCTACAGGGAACATAGAATTAAAGTACTACTCCATTAAAAGTGATGCGTCCGTTTTAAACACGTATAACAACCCTTTAGTGTTGGAATATTCAAAAACAATACAGAGTTCCAGCTATGAATTCAGTAGCCCGACATATCCTAATAGCGGAAATGGTGACAATGTCTCACGTCTTTCGAATCTGAAAGAAGTTGATATTGATTCTGATGGGATGTCTGAGCTGGTTATGGGCATAGAGGATCAAAAATGCCGTTATGTAGTCATTGTTCCTGATCCGCCTAAAGGAAGATGGGATTGTAATACATTAGGATATCGGTATATGGTTGTAGATAATGATGACATACAAAACAACACCATCCATGTTATACCGGATACCACTCCTAAAAATATCCTGAGCAAAGGAGGAATTATGGATTTTGACAATGATGGGAAGCAGGATATCGTTTTTGTAGACCCTACTGGTACCAATACAGATGTTACTTTTTTTACCAAAGAGTATATGAATGAAAATGGTCCGTCTGTCAGCAGGACTTTTAGTACCCCAATGAACAGTGTTCGGCAATATGAACTCAGAAAACAAAATAATGCCTATATCTTAAATCTGAAAAATATCCATTCCGTAAAAGGACTTGTAGATGGACTTCAATTTGGAGATCTAAATGGTGACCGAAATATTGAAATACTTTTACCCTTACATGAAAATGCAACAAATGATATCTATACCACCGGATGGTCTATTTATTTAAATAGTGGCATCTCGTTATCAGAGAGCATTCAGGGGCTTATGTACTATAAGAAAGTATCTCAGAATCCAACAACACTTGTAAATTATTCCCAAGCCGGACTGATCGACTTAGACAATGACGGGAAAAGCGATATTGTAAACTCTACCGTAATATTTGCAGCTGCTAATAATCAATTATCTACATGGTTTATTGATAATTATACAGAACCCTATTATAATCCCGGAAACACAGAATTTAAATGGCGTTTTACAAAAAAACAACTCTATTATTCACAAAGAGATAAAGTAATAGTAAGTCCTTTATTTGGAGATTTCAGAGTGAATAATAGCTCTTCTAAAATACTTTTTTTACTAAAGAGCGTAGATAATAGTGAGAGAAAGCTTATAAGTTACCAGCATTATAATCTGAATGCTGATAAAAATATTTCAAGCATCTTTCAGGCAGGTCTTCAGTATGATATCGATTATAAAGAGCTTGATCCTGTAGTGAACTCCAATTTCTATGCTCCGGTAAAAAAAGAGCAGTATCCCTATGTAGAAATGGACAGGCTATCCCAGATGTATGCAGTGACTCAAATCAGGATGTCTGGCAAAAAGCAGGATTTCAGGTATAGAGGGTATATGGCGAATTTACAAGGGAAGGGTATCATCGGATTTCGTCAAACTGCCCGTTCTTCGTGGTATGCCGATGGCTTTGAAAACACCAAAATATGGAGTGGAACAGAGATAGATCCTTTCAACGAAGTTGTTCCGGTAAAAGAATGGTCAATAAGAACCAATAACGAAAATATGATCTTTCCTCCGGATATTTCTGAGAACAACTCCCAATTACTAAGCTTCAAATCAACACAATATCAAACCGATAAATTGTTGAACGGACAAGTAGTCACATCGGTAGCTAATGCTGATAAACCCAAGGTTGTTACTGCAATAGTACCAAAGAGTACCAAAACCAAAGACTTTTTAACAGGCAACATTACCGAAAGCAGCATTACCTATGGAGAATATTATCTTCCTGCCCAAAGTATTGTCAATATCAATAACGGCTATGGCATCACTACTTCCACCTTCGATTATACTCACAATCCCTCTGGAAACGGGGCAGACTATTACATCGGACGTCCTAAGTCTAAAACAGACATAGGACAGGCTTATGGTGACACCAAATCTGCTAAGGAAGAATACACCTACGAAAACAACCTGTTGAAAACCCTAAAAATAGGGAATAGGGATAATACTGGTTATTTACAGGAAACCTATATTTACGATGGCTTTGGAAATACCATTCAGAAAACTGTAAGTAATAGTGTTGATTCCCAAACCCAGACCACCAAAGCAGACTATGATCCTAAAGGAAGGTTTGTCATTAGAAAAACAGACAACTTAGGATTACAGACCGGTATTGTATACAACGATTGGGGACAGATTCTGACCCAGGTCGATCCCTTAGGAAATATTCTCACCAATACTTATGATAACTGGGGTAAATTATTAACTTCTAAAACTAATTTAGCAGGAACGACAACGTATCAGTACGAAAAAGATTATTTCTCTAATTTGATCATTACACAATACGATCCGGATGGGGATATTTCCAAGAAAACCACCAATACATTAGGGCAGGAAATTACGTCTTCAACCAAAGCTTTTGGTCAGGGGTATTTTGTTTTGAAAGCTACCCAGTATGATATTTTAGGTAGAAAAATAAGAGAGTCCGAACCTTTTTTTGAAGGACAAGGTGTTAGCCAATGGAATACCATTGCCTATGATGACAGCGTATTCCCTGCTAAAATAACCTCCACTTCCTTCACCGGAAAACAAATGGAGACCAGCATCTCAGGATTAACAACTACAGCCAAAGAATCAAATCCTGCGGCTTACGGAAGAATCACCACTAAAACAGCAGATGCTCTGGGAAACACTATCACCACTACTGACAAAGGTGGAACGATCACATTTTCTTACAATGCGGCAGGTGAGCAGATAAAAGCTCAATATGCCGAAAACATTGTCACTACAAAATATGACTCCTGGGGAAGGAAATCTGAATTCAATGATCCTTCTAACGGACTATATAAGTATGAATATGATGGTTTTGGACAACCTAAGAAAATCACCAGTCCGAAAGGAACCAAAGAATATACCTATAATAGTGTAGGACAACTGATCACTCAAAAAGAGCTTTCTACAGCAGATGGCGGACAAGCAACTGATAAAACCATTTCTTATTCATATGACAATAAAGGAAGGGTTATTTCAAAATCCGGAACCTCCAAAGGTAAAGCGTATAGCTCCAATGTTTCTTATGACCCACAAGGAAGACTACTGTCTTCCTCGGAAAATAGCAATGGTAAATATTTTATTCAAAAAGGAATTACGTATGACGATAAGGCAAGAGTAATATCTTATGAAAAACAATTATACTCTTCCGGGATTCTTACCAAAGTACAGATAGAAAATATATACAGCGCATGGAACGGTGAATTATACCAGGTAAAAGATAAAACTTCAGGTAAAATCCTGTGGGAACTTCAGGAAACCAATGTTAAAGGTCAGCTTCTTAAAGCCAAATTAGGGGCTGCCAATGTGAATAACGTTTATGATACCAATGGCTTCCTGACTGGCGTCAATCATTCTTCGGCAATTAAACCAAGTATTTTACAGCTCTCTTATTCATTTGATGCGATCAAAAATGAGCTTAAAAGCAGAACCACCGGAGGAGATTTTAATATTGTAGAGACCTTTGATTATGATGGCAATAATAGGCTCGTCAATTGGACTAATCCGGTAACAGGAGTTAAAGTACAGAATGCAACCCGTAACGTTTATGATGCAAAAGGAAGAATTCTGGAAAACGATCAGGTGGGAAAAATCAAATTTGATAATTCTGCAAAGATCTATCAGCCTACCGGAATGACATTAAATGCTACTGGAGAACAGAATTATAATAATGATCTGATCCAAAGCATTACCTATAATGAGAACAATGATCCTGTATTCATTGATGGAATGAAAGGAGATGTTGCCTTCCAGTATGGATTAACTTCAATGAGGCAGAAAGTAACTTATGGTGGAAATTTCAGCAATGATGCAGAAGGTAAATTCACTAAATTTTATAGTGAGGATGGGAGCTTTGAAGTGGTAAATGATAATACAACTGGAAAAGAAAAACACATTCTTTATATTGGGGGAACTCCTTATGAAAGTAATATTGTATATTTAAAAAACTTTACAGAGAATAGCGGTTCTTACAAATTCCTGCATAAAGATTATATAGGAAGTATTTTAGCTATCAGTGATGAAGCAGGAAATACGCTGGAACAAAGACATTTTGATGCCTGGGGTAATTTTACCCATCTTCAGATAGGAAGCGGGGCTATTATCACAGATAAAAATATAATTGACAATACATCGTTATTATTAGAAAGAGGCTATACAAGCCATGAGCATTTTGCAGAAGTAGGCATCATCCATATGAATGGAAGGTTATATGACCCACTATTGAGGAGGTTTTTAAATGCAGATGAAAATATACAGGATCCTTACAATACTCAAAATTATAATAAGTATGGGTATGTAATGAATAATCCTCTGATTTATAATGATCCCAATGGAGAGTTTGTATTTGCCATTTTTGCTGCCCTGCCTGTTTTTTGGGGAACAGTAGCTACAGCAGCAGTTATTGGGGCGGCTATAGGCGCTGTTTCTTATATAATGAGTGCGTCTTTCTCCAGTAACTGGAGCTGGGGCGGTTTCCTGAAGTCTATTACCTTTGGGGCAATAAGCGGGGCTGTGACTGCTGGAATAGGAGGTGTATTTAGTACCGCAGCGAGTGGTTATCAGGCTGCTAAGGAGTTTGCAAGTACAACTTTAGGGGTACTGGCTCAGGCAGGAGCTCATGCCGTGGCGCAGGGCGCATTATCTTTAATGCAGGGTAATAATTTTGGACAAGCTTTTATTGCAGGAGCTTTGGGAAGCTTAGGAGCCAGCGCATTCGGAGCCATTGCTAAAGGGGCTGCCAATTCTGCCATAGGACAAATTACTTTTGGAGCTCTGGCAGGAGGTGCGGGTTCTGCTTTATCGGGAGGGAATTTCTGGCAGGGTGCTTTGATTGGTGGTACAGTCGCAGGGTTGAACCATGCGATGCATAAAGTTGCAGCTATGACTGAATATAAAGAAAAGCTAACAAAATTTTTAACAGATAATGGTGTAAATCCAACTGATAAGGCAAATCAAGCGACTTTAAATACTTACAAAACTATTTTCAAAGAATATTGGGATCAAAGTGCACAATGGGCAGAATTTGCAGATGGAAAAACTATTGCACAATGGGAAAAAGGAGACAATTCTAAATTGTCAATTACTACGAGAGGAACTTTAAAACATAGCCAAGGAGGCGCTGCTTGGGGAATTACAAACGCCAAAGGAGAAGTAATTTTAGCACCAGGCCTTCTTTCAAAAACCAATTATAGACTTGCATCTATATTTATACATGAAATGAGACATTCTATTGATTATGTTTCAGGATTTTATAAGACATTTTGGCAATTACCTAATATTACCTATATCATGGAGTATAGAGCATATTTTGAAGAACACAAATGGACGGGAACTATGGATGCGGAAGGTTATAATAATAAAGTAAAAATGGGATATGTACCCTCTTTCTTACTCATAAAATAATAAAAAATGAAAAGATTTTATTGCTTTTTTGGAATGTTTATATTCGGACTTTACTTTTCCCAAATAAAAATAAATAAAAGAAAAGATGTAGAAATTTTCTTAATGGATTCAGCTGTATCGATGGAAAGGTATCTTGATGCAAATATAACATACAAATACAAAATTGTAAATCATACAAATAATAATTATATTATAGATCCTCAAGGTTTTCGGGGTAAAACTTATGTATATGAATGTAATGAATTATACAGTCGTCCAGAAAAGATGATCCCAAAAGGCTATTATTCGAGAGACTTAGAAGATTGTAAAGAAGATTTTATACTATTAAAAAAGAAAGAGTCTTTAGTAGTAGAAATGGCTATTTTAAATATTGACTTTTTTTACCATATCAAACCTAACAAAAGTTACTATTTAGATATTGAGTCTAAGCATAATGAGTATACTGCTACATTATTAGGCTGTACAGATTATATTAAAGATTTGAAAAAACAAGGTTATAAAGTTTTTGAGGATAGAATAAATGTTAAGATACCGCTAAAGC
This sequence comes from Chryseobacterium sp., assembly GCF_022869225.1. Classification (NCBI taxonomy): domain Bacteria; kingdom Pseudomonadati; phylum Bacteroidota; class Flavobacteriia; order Flavobacteriales; family Weeksellaceae; genus Chryseobacterium; species Chryseobacterium sp. The sequence goes on from NZ_JALIHL010000001.1 coordinate 2,036,625, forward strand.
CTTAAATGATGTTGTTTACTCTTTGGAATTAATACTTTTTTTGAGACAAAAAATTTATACTTCTTATTATACTCACTTTAATATTTCTCAAATTCCTGTAGCAGTTGTTACAGGAATCTACCACAATAACTGGTTATCAGGCTGCTACGAAATTTGCAAGTACAACTTTAGGGGTGTTGGCTCAGGCAGGAGCTCATGCCGTGGCGCAGGGCGTATTATCTTTAATGCAAGGTAATAATTTTGAACAAGCTTTTATTGCAGGAGCTTTGGGAAGCTTAGGAGCCAGCGCATTCGGAGCCATTGCTAAAGGGGCAGCCAATTCTGCCATAGGACAAATTACTTTTGGAGCTCTGGCAGGTGGTGCAGGTTCTGCCTTATCAGGAGGAAACTTCTGGCAAGGTGCTTTGATTGGGGGTACGGTAGCTGGATTGAATCATGCTATGCATATGGAGGGCGGACCGGGTAAGCCTGGTAAAGGTACTCATGATTGGTTAGGAGATGGGAAAGATGTTGTCTATAATGGAGAAGCTTATTTTGGTTCAAATTATATAGGACCAGGACCAGATATAGATCCAAATGAGTTACTTAGAGCTGGATTAAAACCTCTAGACGCAGTTGACCAAGCCGCTTTCAAACATGATCGAGCTTACTATGAGGCAAGTACAGGAGGAGTAAAAGGAGCATTATTCGAAAAATCAATAGCGTATGCAGATATGACTTTAGCCAAGGATGCTAAGAATGTTATTAATGGATATAAAAAAGGACAAATAGATCCTATTACAGGACAAAAAATATCTCAACGAACTTATAATATGGCTAGATTAGTTTATGCAGCCTTCAAAAGTATTGATTATCAAAAATCTGTAAGAATAAATATTAATACTAAAGTTAATCATTTTTATAATACTATTATTAATCAAATACCTCGAAGATAAGATGAGTAAGTTATTTTATATATTTTTATTATTTTTTTTATATTCTTGCAATAAAGATAAGAAGGAGTCACGTTTAAATGGTTTTGATATTTCGCCCGATATTAGAAATATAGTTTTTTCTTACAAAGAAGATTCACTATACCATATTTTTACTAAACCCATTAATAACGGAAAAGCATCTGTTATTTTTAAAGGTTTGGGAAACTATGTTAATCCTAAATATATTGATAATGGTAAGACTATAGTTGCTTTATGTTATTCTCGCAACAAATTAGCTCCTGAATTTCATTTTTACAATATAATCACTCATAAAATCACTCATAAAATTAAAGTTGATAGTGGATTTATATCTGATTATACATTTTCATCAAATAAAATATTTTATCTACAAGCAAAGGCTTTTCAATCATATTCTCCAATTGTACCAAAATCTTATCATGATTTTGATATCTATGAATTAGATTTAATGACTTGGAAATCAAAGAGAATTTCAAATTTAAATTCATATTCTATGCGAGAAATTTTAAGCTTGGGGCAAGATTGTTTATTAATTTCCAGACAAGGAGAACCAAATGAAAGCGGTTTGTTTTTGTTCAATACTAAATTGGGGGTAAACAATTCGAACCCACTTAGTAAAATTATGATTGAAAATGACACTTTGCGAAATTCTACTATGTATAGTAATCCTGTGGTACTAACAAATAAAAATATATTATGTGCATCATCATATCAATTGGTTATGTTAGACCTAAAGGTTAAAAAAGAATATCCTATTTTCCCATCAACAGGCTATCATTACAATATTATAAGAAATGTACAAGATGTAATCTTTTATCAACAAAATGATGATACGGATAATATTTATTATTTTAATTTATTTAATAAGAAAATAAACACCTTAAACATTACTCCTGACAGATCAGATTTGTAATTCTTTTTTCCAATATAATTGCAAAAACATCATCAAATGAGTAAAAAAGATTTTGAAGAAAACAAAGAAAAAGATGACAGCTTCATAGAGGATTTTGAGGATTGGCATTCTCGCAAGTATAGTGATGAATATCGGTTTAGAAATAAAACTCCTTTTTTTATAAAAAGCCCTAATCATTTAATACTTGGCATCTTGCTTATATGTGTTCCACTTCTCAGCTTAATAGTAACTATTATTTTAGATTTTGGAATGAGTTTTTATTTGTTTTTTATAATGTTGTGTTTTCCTTGACTTTTCCAAATAATAAAACATTTTAAGTCCAAATAATCGCATTTTTGAAGAGCTTAATGCACCAAATTCCTGTATCAATTGATGCAGGAATTTACCACAACGATTAGTTATCAGGCGGCTATGGAATTTGCGAGTACAACTCTAGGGGTACTGGCCCAGGCTGGAGCTCATGCCGTAGCGCAGGGCGCATTATCTTTAATGCAGGGTAATAATTTTGGACAGGCTTTTATTGCAGGAGCTTTGGGAAGCTTAGGAGCCAGTGCATTTGGAGCCATTGCTAAAGGGGCTGCCAGTTCCGCCATAGGACAAATTACTTTTGAAGCTCTGGCAGGTGGTGCAGGTTCTGCCTTATCAGGAGGAAACTTCTGGCAAGGTGCTTTGATTGGGGGTACGGTTGCAGGGTTGAATCACGCAATGCACGAAATTGGGAATGAATTGACTCAAAAAGAACCACAGCAGAAGAAAGAATCTTGGGATTTAGATGGCGATGGAAAAATGGACTTAGGTGAAGCAAACAATTGGTATAGAAAAGGAAAGGGGGCAGGCTGTCACCTTAGATGCAAGTAAAATATATTTAGACTTTGTTGATACCAAGGGGTGGGTTAAAGGAAAAACATATAATGTCCAAACTTTAACAAGATCAAGTGATGGTAGAGTTTTAGGAAATATTACTGTTAAATATCTTGGAAATAATCAAGTAAGTATACTATCGGACACATATAATTTTGAGCAACACGGAAAATTTATGGACAGTCCTTTCAGAAATGCAGCAACAGTTGTTGGTAAATGGTATGCAGGACAAGGAGGAGTTGATTTTCAAATAAATTTTAAAGGTATAAATACTATAATGCTAAGAGTCTACAATTTTGAAAGAGGACCTAAATACTAATTATATGAAATACTCAATTTTTATAACAATTATCTTTTTTACAATATTTTCTTGTAACAATTCTGATAAAGTTGAAAAACTACCTTTAGGCTATGAAGTTTTGCATGAGGGAGGAAGGCAAAATAGATTATTGAAAAATAATGAACTAATTATTGATAGTGGATTAGTCGAGTGTAAATTTAAAAATGATTATTTATTGATTTCTGTAGATACTACTTATTCTATGAATCCAGAAAAAGTAAGTAAGAAAAAATTGAAATATTTTATACAAGATTTAAAAAAAGATACTATTATCAAAAGAATATCTTTTAAAGATCTTTCAAAGATTATAAAAGACAAATCTTTAGAAGATATAGATATTACAAAATAATAGAGTTGCTATATTGGTAAATTACTTTTGGAGCTCTGGCAGGAGGTGCGGGTTCTGCTTTATCGGGTGGTAATTTCTGGCAGGGCGCTTTAATCGGAGGATTTGTCGCTGGATTGAACCACACCATGCACTTAGGTGATATGGAACCTGACAATGGCTATGATAAAAATGGCAAGAAGATCAATAATAATGGAGGAGATAAAACCGATTATATGTATGATGACAATGGAAAAGTAATAGGTTCTACAAGCGTTAAAGTTACTACAACACAAGGAGGAGAGCTTAATTCAACATTTGAAGGATACGGATTCAGACATTATAATCAGGGAACCGGAGGAGCTTTGTATGATCCGAGTTTTGATATAATGAAAGATTATGTTGTGGGAGGTGCGGTATTTAAAGGGTTGAGTGTATTATCAAAAGGAACATTTATGTTTGAAAAATTAGTTTACAGAGCAGGTGGACAAACTACTTTTTCTATAAAATGGATGAATCAAGCTAAAAACTTCATGTTCAGGTTTGAAAGACACAATATACCTTCTCCAAAGATAGGATATAGAACACATATCAATCTTAATAATTTTTATAAAAAGACCAATGCTCATATTTATTTAAATCCAAAGTATTGGAAACATACAACACTTAAATAATTTATAAATGGAAAATAATGAAATTAATAAGTACAGAAAATTTATGTTGTATGAAGATGGTAATACTTATATGTTTGAAAACACAATCGGACTTGATCAAATTACAGTATCAATAAATGATCATGATATTTATATTCAATATAATAAATTAAAAAGAAGAATACCTTTTCAAGAGAACCAGAGTAGGGTTTTCAATGATTTTGTTTTAGGGAATTATTACATAAAAAATTATTATCATGATAAAAGTTTATTATATTCAAAGTTCATTTGGAAAAATAAAGAATTGAAAAAATTTAATTTCCAAACTAAATATGGTTTTGTACAATTTAAGAAAATCAATAAAATAGAGCAAGTTCAAGGTATAGCTTGGTAAATTTGGAAGCTTAGGCTCTTCTGCCTTCGGAGCTGTAGCGGGCAATGCTGCCAATAGTGCAGTAGGGACAATTGCTTTTGGTGCAGTAGCAGGTGGTATAGGTTCTGAGCTTTCAGGTGGTAATTTCTGGCAGGGAGCATTGATTGGCGGGGTCGTCGCTGGGTAGACTATGCTGATGCTGATAGTAGTTCTGGAGGAGCGACTAATGATAATAAAGGAGATGTATTAAATTGGTTTAATGAAAAAGACGGAGGTCTCTATAAAGTTGCACAAAACGATCCAGGTGTTCCGGAAGGTACAGTGAGAATTTATACTCACGGAAATGCAAAAGGTATACAAGGGCCAAATGGTGAATGGATAAAAACTACAAATCGATTTGATGAAGTTCTAATGGAAAGAAGCCCAAGCTGGAAAAATTACAGAGAAAACGGAGGTGCTATAAAAATAGAGTTAATGTCTTGCAACACTGGTAGAACGACTAATGGTATTGCAAGTAGAATTTCGCGGGCTTTTATGTTTTCTTCGGTTATGGCTCCTAATAATTATTTTGTTGCTGCGAGAAATGGTTCGTGGAGCGGGGTTGCAGGACAATATAATTTAATCAATCCCGGAAGATGGAACAACTTTGTTAATGGACAAAATATAACAGGTATATACGATAGATATAGAAAATGAAAAAACCAATAATTTATTTAGTGCTTTTGATTTTTGCAATTAATTGCAGTAACAAGAATAAAGAAAATATTATGAAAAATGCTGATACATATAATACAGATTCTGCTTTACCGGATAAACCAGATACGGCAAACATTATTGTAGACACAGCTTCTATTTTTAAAAAAGATGAATTAGAAGAATATAAGAAAAATGTGATTCGCAAAGGAGATCCCAATTCATTTACTAGGCTTATAATTCATTATGAGGACAAGTCCAATTATAAAGAATTACATAAATATGCTCTTATTATGGCAGATAAATACCACAATGGGGATGGCTATAGTCAGGTTTTTATAAATATTATTGCAATGAATAACAACAATGAGTATGATGATATTACAGATTTTGCGAAAATAAATGAAAAGGCAAAATCTGAAGCATTAAAATATTTGGAAAAAGGAGCTAAATTAAATGATATTGATTGTATGTCAATGCTATCAGAAATTTACAGAAATGGAATTGGTGTTGAGAAAAACGTTAAAAAAGCGGATGAACTCAAGGAGAAAATAGAAAAAATGTAATAATTTGAATTTGTCCCCGCCGCAGGAACTGTGCTTACCTTGACAGACAAAGTGGCAAGTGCTATGGCTCAGGGATTGGTACATGGCTTTTCACAAGGTATTTTATCTATGATGCAGGGGGCAAATTTTGCTCACGGATTTGCCAGTGGAGCTTCTTTATTTGGAGGTCTTGCAGGTAGTTTTGCCAACAGTGTAGCAGGAACAGTAGTATCTGGTATGGTGTTGGGCGGTGTAGGTTCTGAGCTTACAGGTGGTAATTTCTGGCAGGGAGCTTTGATTGGCGGGGTTGTAGCAGGGCTTAACCATACAATGCATGCGGAAAAGACAGCAGTAGAAGATAACGATGATGGGGATTGCCCTACTTGTCCTAAAAATGCAAAACAATGGCAAACGTATACAACAAATAACTATAATGCATTTGACAAGGAGTTTTGGACCTGGGATCAATTCATGAAGCAAGACTTATTTATTCATATGGCAAATGGCATGAAATTAAAGATATAACAGGTGACGTCCCTATTGGACCAGCTGGTGTAGGAAAAGGACTAAAAATATTACTATCTAAAGAATCAATAAAATCAAAAAGTCTTTTAAAAACTTAATAATTGAGCACCAGTCAAAATTAACAAAATATATGCTAAATCCTGACAAAGATGACAATGTTGGTATTCTCAAAAAAGCGCCTAATGAAGTTGTTCAAAATAAAATTATCCAAAGTCGAATTAAACACCTGCAACATGAGCTAAAAACATTTCATAGAAATATAAATAATATACTCAATGGAAAATAATTTAGAATTAAAAATTCATGATATTAAAAAAATTTTAATAGATAAATTAGACATAATTGATGAAACTATATTTATTGATCAAGATTTATATTGGAATATACTTGATACTGAATTATATGATGTCTATAAAGATCCTAAGGAGTTGACGATTGGAAGTATTGTAGAGGACTATGAATTCATTAGCGCAGTAATAGAGGGAAATAGAGATATTATTGATTATGATTTATATAAACTATCATCTATTTTAAAGTTTTTAGGAAAAAGTATGTTGATTGCAAAGGCTCAAAATTAAAGAACATATAGATTGAAATTTGAAGTGGCTCTCTTTTAAATATAAACGACGTATTGCAATTTGAAATAGGAGAAGAAGCATGCAAAAGAGAATTTGACATAATTCCGATTCCTCCTTTTGATTTTATTGAGAACAATTTATCATTAGAACCACATGAGTTTTTTGGACAAATTGATAATTTGTTCGATCTTAAGATTTCTGCTTCTGTAATTCTATTCTACAATGCAGATATTTTAATGAGAGTAAAATACAAGATAAGAAAGAACGTAGTAAACATACTCATCAAAAAGATTGAAGAATCAAACTTGCTTATTCCTAAAGAGATTTCTTTGATGGTAGCGTATGATAAGAATATTACTATCTTTAAATATGAAAGTATCCAATTACACCAATTGCAATAATTACATCCTTACATTCTAAAAATAAGATTAAATTTCTGCTGCAACAATTTCTCTAAAAGGATGAAAATTTTTGATAATAAATGCAAACACAAAATTAGATAAGTAATTAAAAATCAACTAAATGAAAAGGAATGCAAATAAGTAGTAAATATAATAGACTGACTGTTAATCAGAGGGTCGCTGGTTCGGGCCCAGCAGGAGGAGCCAAAAAGACTTACATTTCTGTAAGTCTTTTTTATTTGCATATATTTTGCTTAACAGGGATTGGTAATAATTAATGATATAAACAATGCCTTATTTATCCCGGATTTACTTAAAAGACAGCCACCCAGAACATTTCCCTTTCAATCTTCCTTTTCTACGTAAAGGTTTAGACCTGAGACTTAAAAGCAATGTCACTTTTTTCGTCGGAGAAAACGGAATTGGTAAATCAACCCTGATGGAAGCCATAGCAGAAAAATGCGGTTTTAATGTTGCCGGAGGGAACCGAAATCACAATTACAGTTTCCATAAAACCGAATCCCCATTATCGGAATACCTTACCCTTTCCTGGAATATCAAAACCGCTCAGGGATTCTTTATGAGGGCTGAAAGTTTCTTCAACTTCGCCACATATATTGACGAAGTAGCCCAAGAGGACGGAAGGATCCTGGATGCTTACGGAGGGAAATCCCTGCACCGGCAATCCCACGGGGAAGCTTTCTTATCCTTATTCCATAATCATTTTCGAAACGGAATCTATATCCTTGATGAACCTGAATCTGCTCTTTCCCCGCAAAGACAGCTTTCTTTACTATCTATTATCCATACATTAGAAAAGACCGGAAAAGCTCAGTTCATTATTTCCAGCCATTCCCCGATTTTAATGAGCTATCCGAATGCCGAAATCTATTTATTAAATGATAAAATTCAACGTATCCACTATAAAGAAACAGAGCATTATCAGCTAACCAGGGATTTTTTAGCATCTCCCGAGAGCTATTTCCGGCATTTATTTGAAGACATTTAGACGATACATCAAAATCAATGAAAATATTTCTTACTGAATTTCAATATATTTAGTTTAAAATCATAGATTAATAGGGATAAAATTTGCCTGATATTAATATTCCTATTATATTTGCATCACTTAAAAAAATAAGGAACATTCCTCCTTAGCTCAGTTGGTTAGAGCATCTGACTGTTAATCAGAGGGTCGCTGGTTCGAGCCCAGCAGGAGGAGCAAAAAGACTTACAGCAATGTAGGTCTTTTTTATTTTTACTCGTTCAGAAAGGTCTGTTGATTCTATCTTTATGTTATACAGTCAGGTTACTTCGATCGGAAGTTATTTTTAAGCATTCTATATCCCATAAAGCCCTTCAGGCAGCCTTACTCAATCAGTATATTAAATGGCCACAGCTCCATCATTAATTCACTGATTCTTCACATTTTACCTTATCAATTTTCCTGTTTAAATTTTAATAAATACTCGCTTTATTTTCGTTACATTTGCTGTTTTTACTTTAAATTGTAAAAATATTTTATTTTTTATATTTTTTTAAATAATCTGCATACTTTTTGTTTGTGCTAATTGCCTGAAGAAACGAATGATGTTAAACAATAATTCCAAACACAAATATTTATTTTTTTTCCTGTTTTTTACCAGTCTTGCCTGGGCTCAAAACAAAGCTAGCGGCAGAATTGTAGATGAAAAAAACAATAAGGAACTTAGCAAGGTTGATATTTTTATCAACAACAACAAAACCCCATCCTTAACAACGACATCGGGCAGTTTTGCGGTTCAGTCTGACAGCATTATTTATCAATTAAAATTTTCCAGAAAAAATTACACTGCTGAAACCGTGGAGATTACCCCTGAAAATGCTGATAATATATTTGTACAGCTTTCTCAGGCGGCAGTGAGCAGCATTCAGGAAATTGTAATCAACACCGGAAAAACCAAATACAAAAGCAAAAAAGAAAATCCTGCTTATGCTATCATGCAGAAAGTCTGGGATCGTAAAAGAAATAACGGGCTTGAAAAGTTCGACACCTACTCGTATAAAGAATATGAAAAGACTCAATTTGACCTGAACAATCTGGACAGTGCATTTATGAAGAAAAAAATCTTCAAAAAGCTTGATTTCATTTTCGATTATGCAGATTCTACAGCCAGCGGAAGATTAGGGCTTCCTATTTTCCTGAATGAGGCAGTGTACGAAAATTATGGAAAGAATAAACCAGAAAAAGATAGTAAAAGGACTTTGGTAGCCCAAAAAACCTCCGGATTTCAGGATAATCAGGTGATCACTGTTTCAGCGAAGAACCTGTACAGGGATATCAACATCTACGACAATACTCTGAATTATTTTGATATCGGATTTCAAAGTCCCGTAGGATCTGACGGATTCTCAACTTATGATTACAGCCTTGTAGACACCATTGCCATCCGTGGAGAGCAAGCTTTCCATATCAGATATCAGCCTAAAAGAAAGGATATATTGGCATTTCAGGGGAATCTCTATATCGATACGGACACTTATGCCGTCATAGGGGCAACTCTAAAATCGACACAGAAAATTAATGTAAATTTCGTCAACAGCGTTTCTACTCAACTGGAATATGACAATCCTGATGAAACAACATTTCTTCCTAAAAAACTCGTTACAGAATTTGAAATAAGTCCTTTTTCCAAAAAGAAAGGCTCTAAAAGTATTATTGCCAGAAGATCGGTCGATTATTCCGACTATGAATTTAATAAACCCCTTGATCCCAGTGTCTTTAAGCGAAAAGAGGAGGAATATGAAGACAAGTTTATTGAAAAAGATGAAGCGTACTGGACAAAGGCAAGGCCAGACACCCTATCCAGGGCAGAACAGGGAGTTTATAATATGCTAGACCAGCTGCAGCAGACCCCAAAATTCAACCGAATAGTTAAATTATTTGAAACGCTTGGATCACGTTATTATAACGCTTTTAAAGGCATAGATATTGGCCCTATTTTTTCAATATATGGAAGAAACAAAGTGGAGGGAGACAGAATAAGATTAGGAGCAAGAACTTACTTTGGGCTTAACGACATGTGGAGAGCCCAGTTTTATACAGCCTACGGATTTAAAGACCAGCAGGTAAAATATGGTGTTGACGCCAGATATATGTTTAATAAACTCAACAGATTCATGATTGGGGCAGGAACCAGCAGGGATATTGCCCAGCTGGGAGGACAATTAACCAGTGGAGACGGTCTCACCACCGGGCCGCAGTCTACTTCAACATTCTTTGCAAGAGGTGAAAATAATTCTTTAAGCTCTGTGAACCAAACCAGAGTATTTGCAGCCATTGAACCCTGGAAAAACATACAATTAAGAGTAGACGGGGTAATGCAGAGCATTAAATCTGCCGATCTGGAACTCTTCAATCTTATGTATTATAAAGACGGAAACTTAAGAAAAACAGTTAATGACTCTCATGTTACCTTCAGTATCATAGCAAAACCAGGCGCAAAATTCTCTCAAACCGGGATAGATAGATATCAGGCAAGAAATCTGGCTCCAACAATCGTCTTAAGATACACCAGAGGAATTGAAGGTCTTTTCAATGCCGACTTCAATTATGACAAGCTTCAGTTTATGTTGTCCAAACCATTCCTTATCGGGACCTTGGGTAAATCAATTGTCAATATTGAAGCAGGAAAGAACTTTAATACCGTTCCGCTGGCACTACAAAACATCATTCCTGCCAACCTTTCATACGGGCTGGTTCCCAATACCTTCTCCCAGCTTAATTATTATGAATTCGTAGCAGATACTTACGTCACCCTTAACCTTGAACATCATTTCAACGGAAAAATACTTTCTTATATTCCATTGATCAAAAAACTCAAACTGAGAGAAGTAGCTTTTATCAGAGGAGCATACGGAACTTTAAGTGATGCTTCAAAAGCGATTAATGTGGAAGGATTTAAATATTCTGCCCCAAGCGAGCATATTTATTATGAATATGGCTTTGGAATTGAAAATATCGGGATAGGAAATCTCAGACTGTTTAGAGTTGATTTCAACTGGAGAGGAAACTATCTCGACAGGCCAGGAATCTCAAAATTTGGAGTTAAAGCCGGAATTCAGGTAGAATTCTGATGCAACAATGATTAGTCCTGAAAATCCGATACAGATTAAAGGACAAAAATAAACACGTAAGCAAAAGCTTTTTTGCTTTGGTCTTTGTTTCTATAGGTTTTTACTCTTATTTTGGATTGTCTGTGCATTTGATTTGGAGTTAGATAATAATTTGAAAAATGAGATCGTAAATCATTGTAAATCTCAATAGATTCATCTACCATTTTTCTTCTTAGAGCATTGTTAATAGTATATTTATCAATATCAAACTCATATTTTAAAATGCCATTTATACTCTCAGCAACTGCATTTTCATAAGGATCATAGTTTTGAGTCATGCTGCATTTCAATTGATACTTTTCCAGGATCCTCTGATATTGGTTCGAACAATACTGTAAGCTACGATCAGAATGCTCTCCTATTTTAATATGTTTAAAATGGGACACAATAATACTTTGAGATCCAATGCGCTGATAAAAATTAAAATTCAATTAAAACTCAAACAAAACCGCAGTTTCAGAGAAACTACGGTCTTATGACAAATTTATCTAATATAATATAAAAGCATCAAGTACAATACTCAGATATCCTACTAATTACAATCATTTAGTCAAGACACTCTGACCATGTACATGACTGCGAAAGCATACAGTTGGATTTCTGCCATGGCTCCACCTGCACCATTCATCACATGACTGGAACATGGAAGGACAAATGGCGGCTACTCCGCCACTGATTTTTTTCAAATTTGCCTTCGTTAATTTTTTTAAATTTTTCATAGTTATTTTGTTTTAATGTACACCTACTCTATATGCTTTTCGGCCACCGCAAGTCATTTGTTATTTGATAGTTAGCAAATATATAAATATTTCACAAAGAATTGAATACTCATAAAAAAATTACCCAGTCTGCTTGAACAATAAAAAAAGCCTCAGCAAATGCTGAGGCTTTAATTTTTATAAAACGCTTATATTATGCGTTCGGTTCTACAGATACGAAAGATCTGTTGTTTGCTTTTTTTCTGAAAACTACTTTACCGTCTACTAATGCAAACAAAGTGTGGTCTTTACCGATTCCCACGTTATCACCTGGGTGGTGTTGAGTACCTCTTTGTCTAACAATAATATTTCCGGCAATAGCTTCTTGTCCTCCGAAAATCTTCACACCTAATCTCTTAGAGTGAGATTCTCTACCGTTTTTGGAACTACCGACTCCTTTCTTGTGTGCCATTTTATTACTGGATTATTTATTAAGTGCTTTAAATTGATCGATATTCTTAATGATAGCAGCATCTACTTCTTCATGAGTAAGAACATTCTTTTCTAATTCAACTTTAACTGCTTTACCTAAAGTAATTAAAGTTTCTCTGTTCTCTTTAGACTGAGACAAGTTGTTTTTCTTTAAGTGATAGTTCAGCTCATGATCTTCACCAAAGTTAACCGTTGCGTTGTCAGAAAGAACTTCACCTTTCACAGTTTCTTTTTTAGCAGCTTTTTTAGCTCCTCCTTCAAAACCTGTAATACCCGTGATTACGATTTGAGTTAAAGATTGTCTGTGACCGTTTTTCACTTTGTAACCTTTTCTTCTTTTCTTTTTGAAAACGATTACTTTATCAGCTTTTACGTGGTCAAGGATCTCTGCTTCTACAGTGATTCCATTTACAGCTGGGGCGCCTACAGTGATTGCACCGTTTACAGTAAGAAGAACTTTATCGAAAGAAACCTTTCCTCCTTTATCTCCTTTTAAACGGTTTACAAACAACTTCTGGTCTTGCTCAACTTTGTATTGAAGCCCTGCTATTTCTACAATTGCAAACATTGTTTATAAATTTTTAGTTATTTCGAGGTGCAAATATACAAATAAATTTCTAAACTGCTTACAATCAAAGCAATGTTTTTTTTGAATAAATACTATTCACTCTGTTTTGAATAATTTTTAACATTAATATATTCACACTTAAGAGATAATTTCATACCTTCGTTTTACCAAAACCACTATTTTTATGAAAAGAAACTTTAAATTCTGCTTACTAGCAGGCTTTATCGCTGCAATTTCATTAACATCATGCAGCGATGACAAAATGGAAGACAATGTCTTACCTGAACAACAAACATCAAGTGCAAAAATTGAACAGCCGGGAGCGCTTGAAAAGCTCTGTTATTATGTGGACAACTACTGGAGCTCTTCTGCAGTATTGAAAACCACACTACAGAGCACTACAGACACCAACTTCATGAACGCTCAAATGACTAAAATTGCAAGTCTTTGGGGCAGAAGCAATCCCACGCTACGATTTGTAGATGATCCCTCCAATTTCAATTCAACGTACAACGCCATTTCCTATTCTACAGGAAAGATCTATTATGGTTATGCGATCTATTATGATGCCAAATCAAAAGGCGGAGATATTGTGAATGCCATGATTCTTGCCCATGAATACGGCCATCAGCTGCAATACATCTTTGGGCTTCCCTCTGTAAGCGAAAGCACAGCAAGACCCAACGAACTGGAGGCTGACGGTTTTGCCGGCTATTATTTAAGAAGACCCAACGGTTATAACAAGACCAACTTTACAGAAATTGCCGCGGCCTACGAATTTGCACAAAGCATAGGAGATTACCAGACTTCCAGTCCGGGACATCACGGAACGCCGGCTCAGAGAAGATCTGCCGTTCGTCTGGGATTCCTTTTAGGACAGTATGATCTCACAGCTTCCAATTTTGACTACAACTTCTTCTACTATTATCAGGGAGTTTTAAATGGCACGTATAAAATGGCTAAGAACACCGTAAGTCCGGAAATCGATGCCTACATGAGTCAGTATATTGACGAACTTAGAAAAATTCAGACAGGAGAAATTTCAGCCGAAGAGTTTAAAAATCTCAAATAATACAAACATTCATTTTTAGCATATTTAACAAAGGAGGCAGACAATCAGGTTCTGTCTCTTTTTTATGACTTGAAAAATCGCAGAAGTTTATTTACTTTTGATCCCCATATCCTACAACAATGAACAGAGATCTCTATATTGATTTTGCGAAAGGTCTGGCCACACTTTCTATCATATTTATTCACACCACATTCTGGTCCGGGCAGTTTTACATTCCGGCAGAAGTAAGGGTATTCTCTCTTGTTTTTGATGTAGCCCTTTTTTATGCTTTGAGTGGAATCACCTCAGGCTCAAATATTGAAAAAACATTGTACAGACTCCTAAAGTTACAGATCACGTATATGATCTTTGTAACCTTCCTTTTTTTCCTCGACTACTTTTTCAAGGTTTTTGGGCTCTCTTTCTTCTCGATGGAATGGCTGCAGAATTTTTACTCAACCTTCGGTTCAAAATATTCAACCACCAGTATTTCTTCTGTCCCGCAATGGCAGAATCTGGGAAACTGGTACCTTCATCAGTACACCAATGCCGATACTTTTCCGGTAGTCATGGGAAGCTTCTGGTATCTGAAGGTCTATTTTATTCTCACCGTCTTTGGGGTATTGATTCTGAGATTTTTCCCCAAACATATTCACTGGTTCATCGGACTCTGTATTGCCCTGACCCTGGTATTCAATATCTTTCCTGAATATTATCCGACAGGTCAGGTAGGCTATATTGCCTTCTATCTGGCTGTATTTTTAATTGCCAACAGGATGCGTGGAAAAAAGATTCCGGGTAAAATGATTCCGGTCTTATACACGCTTGTTGCAGGAGCCCTGCTGTGGATGTTCTGGTACTACGGAAGTGATATCTTTTATAAAATCAATAAAAATAAATTCCCGCCCAAAATCCCTTACATCATCTGGACCTTATTTTCTCTTGTCACTTTATTTACACTTTATAACAGACTAAAGATCTCCAAAGAAAATTATATCACCTATATCGGTAAAAATGCTATTTTCTTTTATTTTGCCCAGGGAATAAGTTCATCTTTAGTGTATTTCCTGGTAGTTCCTTTACAAGAAAACATGCCCTGGTGGATATTAATGAGCCTTATCTATTGTATTAATATCATCTTAGCATTCGTCATCTCAGCAGGATTGCAAAAAGTGGATACCGCCGGATGGACTATTTTAAGACTCCTAAGAAGCAAAACAGCAGAAAGTAAGGGAAACTGATCTTATTCTTTGAGCTGAAGTATACTGTAAGATTGACCAATAGAAATCAGAAAATACTCTTATTATAAACTGAATGATCTGCTGAACTTCTTTGAAAGGTCAATTCTTAATCCTAACGTAAATACACTTTTTTCATTTTCGCCAATAGAGGTTTTGCCAGCCGAAAACCTCTGTTCGCTATATATCTGAACGAATTTAACTGGATGATATGAAACCCCTATAATAAAATCATTTTTCTTAAATCCGGGATACACCTGGTATTGTCCGGAAACCTGCTGAATATGATTCACATCAGGCTTATACAAATTGTACCCCGCCAGAATAAAAACCTTCCTGAATTTATACCTGCCAAAAATTTCCAGTCCTTTAGCATTAAATACCACCGTAGACTTCACGCTATTTCCCGAAGGCTCATCGTACGTCCCTTCTGAAAAATCTCCGTTTTTCTGCAGTACTCCAACCACACTAAAATCAAGGGTAGGATTACTGTACCTGGCTCCCAACGAAAAATAGTCCGGATGGCCCGTAAGCCCCATAATCCTTCCGCTATTGATAAGGTTTTCACTAAGTAAGGCCCGGTTATAAGCAACACCGGTAAAAAGCCCATGGAGAAGCTCTACCTGAAGAGACATTCCGAACCCGTCTATAAACTTACCATTATTTCCACCTCTCGCCTGAATCTGGCCTCCCACATAAAAAGAGCCTATTCTGTTTCGGTAAATAATGGACTGATCCGCTCTTCCTGTACCGGTTTCTCCTCCATCTGTTCCGCCGATAAACGTAGCCGAAGCCCTGGCTCCGAACACATTAAACCGGTCTGTATAAGAAGTAATATCCCGATATACACTCCATTGTTTACCTATTGTAAGAACTCCATATTGACCAAAGTCCAGTCCCAGATACCCTAACCGGTTACCAAAAACCTGCTGCTTCTGCTCAGACTGAAGGGTCAGAAATCCTCCTGAAAGGCTTCCGTCAGCATTAAAAGACGTACCGCCTTTAAACATATTTACCTGAATTTCGCCTCCTGCGATGATTTTCCAGTTTCCTTTTTTTATATCGATTTCCAAGCCGATCCTGGAAGCATTTTCCTGCACTTCCATCGTCTTGTCATAAACAGCCAAAGTGTCCGCGAAGGCTTGTATAAGGTTTAAGTGATATTTCTATAGAATCGATTGTATCTTGACCGTATACCAATTCTGCAGGCATCAAGAACATTAAACAAGTCATTAATAGATAAGATAATTTCTGAAGATTCATCTGATATTGTTCTCTGGTAGATTAGTCGATTAATTTTCATCACAATTTAACGTATTAAATAATGAAAATCAATACAATGACCACTTTTCAGTTGATTTTATATGAATTTCAATACGTAAGGATCATTCTTTGACTTCCAACCATAGACTCTTATTCTTCAAGAAAAACCAAACAAAAATGAAATTCTGCAGAAACAGAAGTATTAAATATGTCTAATTTGTATTAAATTTACAAAAATTTATAACATGTTTAAGTTGAAACTTCCTACCGATCCAAGGTGGGCAAATATTGCAGAAGGAAACATTGAAGAAATTTTAACGGACCATGCGTGGTGTGAACAAAAAGCAGCTACCAATGCCATTACATTGATCACTATGCTTCCTGAGTATCCTGAAATTGTCACAGAACTTCTTGCCATAGCACAGGAAGAGCTTGATCATTTTAATCAGGTTCATGAAATCATCAAAAAAAGAGGATATACGTTTGGAAGAGCACGAAAGGATGATTATGTCAACCAGCTGGCCAAGTTTATCATTCAGGGAAGCCGGGAAGACCTGATTGTGGATAAAATGCTTTTTGCTGCCATGATTGAAGCCAGAAGCTGTGAAAGATTTAAAGTGCTTACAGAAAACATTAAAGATGAAGAGCTTAAAGTTTTCTACAGGGAACTGATGATCTCTGAAGCCAATCATTACACAACATTTATTGCGTTCGCAAGACAGCTGGGAACAGATCCCGAAACCGTAAACAAACGTTGGGAAGAATGGCTGGAATATGAAGCAGACATTATTAAATCCTACGGAAATAAGGAAACCATCCACGGTTAAAATATAAAATAGTAAAGAGTATACATTGAAGAAGCCAAGCTTTGAAAATATTGCCAACCTTTTCCTGAAGAACTTTTTCCAGGGACTGCTGATTATTGGTCCTATCGGGCTTACTATTTTTGTGATTTGGTATATTGTCAGTGCTATTGACAATCTTATTCCATCTCTTGCCAAACAGGTTCCGGGGCTTGTTTTTGTATCCATTATACTGTTTACTGCTATTTTAGGCTATTTAGGAAATAAATTCGTAGTCGGGAGGTTCTTTTTTGACACCATGGATAGTCTATTGGAAAAAACTCCTGGCGTAAAGCATATTTATACTCCTACAAAAGATGTGATGTCATCATTTGTGGGCGATAAGAAAAAATTCAATGATCCTGTATGGGTAAAGACCAATGAAAATCCTGAAATCTGGAGAATCGGTTTTTTAACCCAAAAAGAAATGTCAGACGTTGACAAACACAATTATGTTGCGGTATACCTGCCCCACTCCTATGCTATTTCGGGCTGGGTAATTGTGACTGAAGAAAAAAACATCAAACCGGTAGTGGGAATGACTGCAGCTTCAGCAATGAAGTTTGCGGTAAGCGGCGGTGTAGCCGGATTCCATTCCGATGAAAATATATTTAAAGCGCCTGAGTAATCCCCTGCTCTCCTTTTAAATATACTTTGATGAATTTGAAATTATTTTCAAACTGATTTTCTTTATACACAATTTAAAAACATATTTTAACTCATGAATTTACCGTACGCGGAACCTTTCCGCATTAAAATGGTGGAAGAAATCCGCCAATCCACCAGAGAGGAAAGAGAACAATGGCTTAAAGAAGCAAATTATAACCTATTTAACTTAAAATCTTCACAGGTTTTCATCGACCTGCTGACGGATTCCGGAACCGGTGCCATGTCTGACAGACAGTGGGGAGCGCTGATGACCGGGGACGAAAGCTATGCCGGATCCCGTTCTTTTGAGCAATTGCAAAATACGGTTGAAAGAATTACCGGTTTTAAATATTTGCTCCCGACACACCAGGGAAGAGCTGCTGAAAATGTACTTTTCTCAGTATTGGTAAAAGAAGGAGATATAGTCCCCGGAAACTCCCATTTTGATACAACCAAAGGACATATCGAGTTTAGAAAGGCACATGCTATAGACTGTACGATAGATGAGGCTTTTGACATCAATGACCTTCATCCTTTTAAAGGAAACATCAATCTTGAAAAACTGGAGCAAGTTTATAAAAGCTATCCTAAAGAGAATATTCCTTTCTGCCTGATCACGATTACCTGTAATTCTTCGGGAGGA
Source organism: Chryseobacterium sp. (assembly GCF_022869225.1). Classification (NCBI taxonomy): domain Bacteria; kingdom Pseudomonadati; phylum Bacteroidota; class Flavobacteriia; order Flavobacteriales; family Weeksellaceae; genus Chryseobacterium; species Chryseobacterium sp. The sequence continues at coordinate 2,055,383 of NZ_JALIHL010000001.1, forward strand.
CAGCCTGTTTCTCTTGAGAATATGAAAGCTGTAAAAGAGCTTTCCGACCGGTATGGAATTCCCGTATTCTTTGATTCGGCAAGATTTGCAGAAAACGCTTATTTTATTAAGAAAAGAGAAAAAGGACAGGAAAACAGAAGCATTAAAGAAATCTGTAAGGAAATTTTCTCTTATGGAGATGGAATGACGATGAGCTCTAAAAAAGACGGTCTTGTTAATATCGGAGGATTCATAGCATTGAACAACGAAGAAGTTTTCAGAAAAGCCTCTAACTTTACGATTATCTACGAAGGGTTCATCACGTACGGAGGAATGGCAGGAAGAGATATGGCCGCCCTAGCTGTAGGTCTTGATGAAGCCACTGAATTCGCTTATCTTGAAAGCAGGATCTCTCAGGTAGAATATCTTGGAAACAAACTTATTGAATATGGAATCCCGGTTCAGAAGCCGATTGGAGGTCACGCTGTTTTCATTGATTCATTACATTTTCTTCCCAACGTTTCCCGTGCAGAATACCCGGCACAGACTTTAGGGCTTGAAATTTACAAAGAGGCAGGGATCAGAACCGTAGAAATCGGGACTTTATTGGCCGACAGAGATCCTGAAACCCGAGAAAACCGTTATCCTAAACTGGAGCTGGTGCGTTTGGCAATCCCGAGAAGAACTTATACCAACAATCATATGGATTATATAGCGGCAGCTGTGAAGAATGTATATGAAAGACGTGAGGAAATTGCAAAAGGCTATAAGATCACCTGGGAACCGGAGATATTAAGACATTTTACCGTTCATCTTGAAAAAGCATAAACATAAAACCGGAGAAAACTCCGGTTTTTTTGTACTGATTTAAGGATTCTTTTTTTAGCAATTCTCATAAAATCAAAATATTAGCTTTAACACCTTTCCAACATTATACTTTCATTTTATTTATTTGAATTTCAAAATCAAATTAGTTTATTTTTTTTAAATCGTGAATGATTTTAATTTACATTTGCACTTAATTAAAACAACAGATTTCGAAAAATAATTAAGCACTAACTGAAAAAAACCGTTATTCCGAAATGAAGAAAATTGCTGTCGTGGGCGCCGGTATTTCCGGCTTAAGCATGGCGAATTACTTAGAAAAACACAATATTGATTATCATATTTATGAAAGAAGAAAAAAGATGATTCAGCAGGACACGGTTTTCTTCTCCCACAAGAGGGAATTGAGTACCTCTCCCACATCATAAACCCTTCGCTTTTTTTTCAGCACGGAACCTTTCTGAAAAAATACATACAATACTCTCACAAAGGGAAAATACTGGCCGAAAAAGATCTTAATGATGTTTTTGTTATCTCAAGACAATCTCTGATCACTATTTTAACTCAAAATATTTCTCCTGAAAAAATATCCTACGAAAAAACATTAATTTTATCTGACCATGAAAAAGGAAAGCTTATTCAACTGGACGGAACTGAAATTGATTCAGACATTGCTATTATTAGTGATGGTTCCAGAAGCCGGATCAGAAAAGAAGTCTTCAAGGATGAAAAAATGAAGACTGTAAGGGAAAATGAAGTCGTTAATATTATTCAAAATAAAAAAATTGCAGCCCGGATAGAAAATAATTTCATGAAGTTCCATCATGAAAAAGGAGGGCTTACTTTCGGAATATTAAAACTTTCTGCGGATACCGTCCTATGGTATTCACAATTTGACAATGAAAAATATAAGATCCGCGAAGGATGCTCCGCAGGCAATATAAAAAAATACATGACTGAAATTTTTAAGGACTGGGATCCTTTAGTTTCATCTATTGTCAAAGAATCCAGTTATAAAAATGTACATTTATGGCATGTGTATGAGCTGGAAAAACTCAATCCGTTTTACAAAGGCAATCTCGTTTTTATCGGAGATGCAGCACACCCGCTTATTCCTTTTACAAGCCAGGGGGTTACCTCTGCACTGAAGGACTCTTTTACGCTGACTCACTATCTGATGGAAGAAGAAAATATCGAAGATGCCTTCAGAAAATATGAGGAAGAAAGAAAACCGGAAATTGAAGTCCACATTACGAATGGCAGAGCTTTACTGAATCAGTTTTTGCTCCCGCTTGACCAACATTCAAAAAATATTTTACCAATCTCTTATAAATAAAAAATGTTCACCAATAACGATATCAATTTTGAAGCACTAAAAAGAAAAGCTTATAATGGCAGATGGGCAGCCTTAGAAGACGGGATCATTCCTTTGACGGCTGCTGATCCGGACTTCAGAACAGCCCCTGAAATTGAAGAGGGAATCATTGAATACATCAAAGACGGGTATCTGAGCTACGGCCCGTTTTCAGGTCTTCCTGAATTTAAAAGAAATGTGGCAGAACATTTCAATACAGAAAAATCCGGAAGTTTCAGTCCGGACAACATTCTTGCGGTTAACAGTGCTGCCCAGGGGATGTTCCTGATTGCCTCATATGTTTTGAAACCTGGCGAAGAGGCTATTATTTTGGATCCCGTCGACTTTCTGTTTAAAAAGTCAGTAGAAGCCGTTGGCGGAAAAGTTAGATTATGCCCTGTAGATACAGTAACCGGAGATATTGATTTTGAAAAACTGGCTGCATCAATTACCCCGAAGACCAAACTGATCAGTATTTGTAATCCTCATAATCCACTCGGAAAAGTGTATTCTAAAGAGACCCTGAAAAAGATTTCTGAGATTGCCTCTGCCCATGACCTGTGGGTCATGAGTGATGAAATATGGAGCGATATTGTATATGACCAAAGAGAATTTCACACGTACTCATCTGTTTCCGAAGAGGCTAAAAGAAAAAGTTTTACCGTATATGGATTTTCAAAATCATTTGGTATTGCAGGTTTAAGAATTGGAGCCGTTTTATGCAATGACCAGGAGATCTTTGACGATTTTATTGAAAAATCAAACTTCAATTCAACGATAGAAGGGGTTTCAACATTATCCCAGATTGCAGCAAGTGTAGCTCTTGAAAAAGCAAAGCCATGGTACAGGGAATTTTTAAGCCATTTACAGAGCAATCGGGATCTCGCCTTTAAAATATTAAGCCGTTCCGAAATTTTGAGTCCGAATCTGCCTGAGGCGACCTTTGTATTATTTCCTAAAATAAAAAACGGGCTGTCGAGTGATGAATTTACCCGACATGTCCTACACCATGGGAAAGTAGCTATCGTTCCCGGTTCGGAAAGATGGTTCGGAAAAGGGGCAGAAGGCCACGTGAGAATCTGCTTCTCAACTTCACAAGAAATTCTTGAAGAAGGCTTAAATCGAATAATAAAAAGTTTTTAATATTAAAAATATTCACATAAATCAATAAAAAAATTATTTTTATTCTACAATTTGAGACAATTGCAATAAAGTTAAAATATAGATAACAAATATTTAATTTTCATGTTGATTTAAAAATAAAAATCAATAATTTTGAGATAATCACCAAGAAAAATCTCAATTATGAAAATAAAATACATCAGCGTTTTTTTTCTTACTGCAACTTCTCTTTCTTATGCCCAGCAAATCAATGATACGATCCCCAAAGAATCCAAAATAGATGAAGTAGCGATCACCGGAAGCAGGAATAAGAAAAGAACAGTGATTAATACACCTGTTCCAATTGATGTCATTGATATTAAACAGGTCAGCCAGTCAACAGGACAGGTGGAGGTCAACCAGCTGCTGCAGTTTGCAGCTCCCTCTTTTAACTCCAACAAACAGTCGGGATCAGACGGAGCTGATGCTGTAGATCCTGCTACCTTAAGAGGTTTAGGACCAGACCAGACCCTGCTTTTATTAAATGGAAAAAGATACCACCAGTCTTCCCTGATCAACCTTTTCGGAACGAAGGGAAGGGGAAATACCGGATCAGATATGAATACCATTCCGATCGGTGCCATCAAAAGAGTAGAAGTTCTCCGTGACGGTGCTTCAGCGCAATATGGTTCTGATGCCATAGCAGGAGTGATCAATGTGATCCTAAATGACCGTGATAAAGGTTTTGAAGGAAATGCTTTTTACGGGATGAATCTTTTCAAAAGTCCCGGAAACAATGATGTTGTCTCTGATCGTAAAGTGGATGGAAATACTTTCGATTTCAGCGGAAACCTGGGAACAAAAATAGGATCAAAAGGAGGTTTCGGAAACTTCACCGCAGAATTCATCAATAAAGAATATGCGATCCGAAATGCAAACCCGGATAAATATACTGCTCCCAGACAACGTTTCGGAGATGCCAAAGCTCAAAATGTCTATTTTTTCGGAAATATAGAATTGCCGTTGTCCGACGGACTGAAATTCTACTCACGGCAGGGATTTTCGCACAGAAATACCAATGCCTATGCCTGGACAAGAACGCCGGAAGCTGACGGAAATATTCCTGAAATTTACCCTAACGGCTTTAACCCGATTGAAGATACCAGTATCACTGACTTCACATTTGATAACGGTTTGAAATTTAATGTGGCTGAATGGGATGTAGATTTTTATAATGCATTTGGCAGCAATAGGTTTACGTATGATATCAAAAATACGGTGAATGCCACCTTAGGAGTAAATTCCCCAACAAGTTTTTATGCTGGAGGCCATTCTTTACTGCAAAACACAACCGGTTTTAATGCTACAAAACAATTCAAGGTACTGGAAGGGCTTAATATCGCATTCGGATCCGAATTCAGATATGAAAAATTCAATATCATCAAAGGGGAAGAAGCGTCCTATGCCATGTATGATATTAATGGAAACGTAGTAACGCCAAGTACTCCGCAAAATCTTTTGGTAACCAATCCTTTATCCGGTGAGGTAAGACCGGGCGGTTCCCAAGGTTTCCCCGGTTACTCCAGCGATATTGGTAAAAGCAGAAATAATTTTGCCGCCTATGTAGATACGGAACTCGATATTACTAAAAAATGGATGATCAGTGCAGCAGGAAGATTTGAGCATTATAATGATTTCGGAAGTACACTGAATGGTAAATTTGCGACCCGGTATGCCATTACCCCACAATTTGCCTTCCGCGGGTCGGTTTCTACCGGTTTCAGAGCGCCATCTCTGGCTCAAAAATACTACAGCCAGCAGTTTACTAATTTTCAGGGAGGGCAGCTGGTTACCATTCAATTGGCATCCAACGACAGTGATCTGGCAAGACTTGTGGGAATTTCCCAGCTGAAACAGGAAACTTCTGTCAATGGAAGTGCCGGATTTACTTTTAACACTGGAAAATTCACCGCTACAGTGGATGGCTATTACATCCAGGTAAAGAACAGAATTGTTCTGACCGGAAATTTTTCCAGAAGTGATCTGTTTACCACTCAACAGCAGGAAGATGAATATCCTTTCATTGACCAGGCTCAGTTTTTTGCCAATGCTATAGATACCAGGACAAGGGGAATAGATGTCATTCTGAGTTATAATGAAACTATTGGTTCCGGAAAATTGACCGCTACGCTAGCCGGAAATTACAATAACATGGAAATCACTAAAGTAAATACCTCGGAGCAGCTGAAGGGCAAAGAAGATATTTATCTGAGCAAAAGAGAAAGAGGATTCATTCTGGCTTCTGCTCCAAAGACCAAGATTAATCTCAACCTCAACTATAAAATCAATAAATTCAATGCCAACTTACAGCTGGTAAGATTTGATAAGGTCACTTTGATCGGATATGATGATGCAGAACAAGTTTACAATCCAAAGGTTACCACAGATGTTTCGTTGGGGTATGAGTTTTCCAGAAACCTCAACCTGACTTTGGGAAGTAAGAACATCTTTAACAGATATCCCAGTCTACAGCCTACCCAGGTAGATTCAGGAAATACCGAGTCTGGCGGGATTTTTGATCCTGTACAAATGGGATTTGCCGGAAGGCAGGTATTTGCACGACTTAATTTTAAGTTTTAATATATTTTTAAAGAGACTGTTTATTGCAACCAGTCTCTTTTTTTATTTTACTTCTTTGAAATTTTATAGAGCTTCCCACTGTCTGTCACCCCATACAGATTACCGTCCATCCCATTCAATACATCCCTGAAACGTTCTTTCTGATCCGCTAAAAGACGTTCTTCACCTACCACTTTGTTATCCTTCAACACAATTCTGTCGATATGTTCACCACTCAGACATCCGATCAGTAGATTGCCTTTCCATTCTTCTATATTTCCGGTATAGAAAGTAATTCCACTTGGAGATATCACAGGATCCCAATAATAAACAGGCTGTTCAGTTCCTTCTTTCCGTGTAATTCCCTCGCCTACTTTCTGTCCGGAGTATTCAATTCCATAGGTAACATCACCCCAGCCGTAGTTCTTGCCGGGCTGTATTAAATTGATTTCATCTCCTCCTCTAGGCCCCATTTCAACATCCCAAAGATTTCCATCCGGATCAATGGCAAGCCCTTGTGGATTTCTGACACCATATGCATAAATTTCAGGTTTATAGCCCTGCTTTCCTATAAACGGATTTCCCGGAGCCGGCATTCCATCTTTTGTAATCTTTAGTATTTTGCCTAAATAATTATCTGTCTTCTGGGCATACACCCTTGTTACTTTATCAGATCTTTCCCCTGTGCTCACAAATAAGTATCCGTCCTTATCAAAAGCCAGCCTGCTTCCATAATGTTTATCACCATCATAAGAAGGTTCTGCCCGGAAGATCACCTTAACTTCTGCAATACTCTTAAGATCCGCAGATAACTTCCCTTTCGCAACCGAAGTCAGGTTTCCCTTTCCGAATGGCTCTGAAAAACTGAAATAAATGATGCTATTGGTTTTAAAATCAGGATCCAGGGCTACATCCAGCATACCTCCCTGCCCTTTTGAATCTACTTTCGGGAATCCTTCAATTTTAGAAATCTGTTTTCCATCTTTTGATACAACATTCATATGACCTGTTTTATCAGTAATCAGAAATCTTCCGTCCGGCAGATTAACAATTCCCCATGGCCTTCCCAGATCTTTGTTTAGTATTTCTACCTGATAAGGAGTTGTTGTTTTTACTGCTTTTATTCTTGTCTGTCCCTTAAATGCAGGCTGATATTCAGAATTTGGCTTTTCTGTTTCTACACTGCCGTCTTTTCCTGCCTGCTGAGCATTAACATTAGCTTTCTTACATGAAGATAAAATAAAAAAAGCACTAAGAACCGGAACATAAAATTGATTGATTTTCATAACATTACGATTAAATGGTAAAAAATGAATGGAAAAATAATGCCATAAAATTCGGTGCATTAAAATTTTATTCTACACTTGCAGAGCAAATTACCATCTTATCGCATGAAAGAAATACAACTGACAAATTCAGAAAAGGCGTTTACGGAAATTCTTAGGAAAAACATATTTTCATGAAAGATATCCTGGATTCTGAACCTGGGCCTGCCGCAATAAAGGTTGCTTCTTTACTGAAAGAACACTGAATACAGACCAGGCAGTATAGAAGTGCTATGTGACATCATTTTTTTAAATGAAAAAGATATAACATCATCTGAGGAAGTCATTAAAATTTTATTATCAAAATATTCAGCTTCAAAACTTTATACGCCTAATAATTTCTTTCGTATTTTTGTTGTATACATTCTTTTTCTATGAATTTTAAGCTTCAATCAGAATATAAACCTACCGGGGATCAGCCCCAGGCCATCGAAAAACTCACTGAAGGGATCGAGATCGGCGAAAAGTATCAAACCCTCCTTGGGGTAACAGGCTCCGGTAAAACTTTTACCGTTGCCAATGTTGTACAAAACGTACAGCGACCAACGCTGGTGCTGGCACACAATAAAACTTTGGCAGCACAGCTTTTTATGGAGTTCAAAGAGTTTTTTCCGGAAAACGCTGTTGAATACTTTGTAAGTTATTACGACTACTATCAGCCTGAAGCCTATATTGCGACTACAGGAACTTATATTGAAAAGGATCTGAGCATCAATGAAGAAGTTGAAAAGCTTCGTCTTTCAGCAACGGCCAGTCTTCTTTCCGGAAGAAGGGATGTGCTCATCGTGGCTTCGGTTTCATGTATTTACGGTATCGGAAATCCCACAGAATTTCATAAGTCCCTAATTTCCATCGCTATTGGCGAAAAAGTAACGAGAACCGCTCTTCTCCACTCTCTGGTGAATGCATTATATGCCAGGACTCTGAACGAATTCCAAAGAGGAACCTTCCGTGTAAAAGGGGATGTAATCGATGTTTTTCCTGCCTATGCTGACAATGCCATCAGAATCCAGTTTTTTGGGGATGAGATTGAAAGAATTCAAAGCTTTGATCCTGTAACGGGGAACGTGGAAGCTCAATTTGATCAGATTCAAATCTATCCTGCCAATCTTTTCGTTACCTCAAAGGAAACCTTAAATGGGGCTATCAGGGAGATTCAGGATGATATGGTGAAGCAGGTGGATTTCTTTAATTCTATTGAAAAACCATTGGAAGCAAAGAGACTTCAGGAAAGAACCGAACTGGACCTTGAGATGATCAAAGAACTGGGGTATTGTTCTGGGATTGAAAACTACTCAAGATATCTGGATGGCAGACTTCCCGGAACTAGACCTTTCTGCCTGATCGACTATTTCCCTAGAGACTTTTTAATGGTAATTGATGAAAGCCACGTCACCGTTCCTCAGGTTCACGCCATGTATGGAGGAGACCGGAGCAGAAAGGAATCGCTGGTGGAATATGGCTTCAGGCTGCCGGCAGCAATGGACAACAGACCTTTGAAATTTGAAGAGTTTGAAAGCATGCAGAATCAGGTAATCTACGTTTCTGCCACTCCTGCCGACTATGAGCTAGAAAAAACAGGAGGTGCCTATATTGAGCAGATCATCCGTCCTACAGGACTTCTTGACCCTATTATTGAAGTAAGGCCGACCCTTAATCAAATCGATGATCTAATGGAGGAAATCCAGAAAAGATCTGATGCGGATGAAAGAGTTTTGGTAACGACCTTAACTAAAAAGATGGCTGAAGAGCTTACCAAATATTTTACAAAATTCGGAATAAGAACAAGGTATATCCATTCCGACGTTGAAACCCTGGAACGGATCCAGATTATGCAGGATCTGCGTTTGGGACTTTTTGATGTACTGATTGGAGTTAATTTATTACGAGAAGGATTAGACCTACCGGAAGTTTCGTTGGTCGCTATTTTAGATGCGGATAAAGAAGGCATGCTGAGAAGCAGAAGATCTATGATCCAGACTGTGGGAAGAGCCGCAAGGAATATCAATGGAAAAGCGATCATGTATGCTGACAAGATCACTAAATCTATGCAGGCTACACTGGATGAAACGGAATACCGCCGTGCCAAGCAAATGCAGTATAATGAAGAGCATGGCCTTAAGCCACAAGCTTTAAATAAGAAAATATCCGAAAGTCTCGTGGGAAGAAGCAAAGACTTCCCTGATGAAAAATATACTCAAAAAGAAATCCTTCAAAAAGTGGCAGAAACAAAAGCCACCTATGCGGATGAAGATATCGAAAAAATGATCGGGCAGAAGCAGAAAGAAATGGAAGCGGCAGCTAAAAATCTTGACTTTATAAAAGCGGCAAAATTAAGAGATGAAATTGCCGCATTGAAAAGTTAATCAATCAAACTTATACATAATCAGGGGCGGCATCTTCGATGCCGCCCCTGATTATGATGATGAAAGTTTAGTCAGAGGATAAGAATTTTTCCAGACCTCATAGTGAATATTAAAGACTTTAAGACATAAGCAGGCCAGCATCATCATTACGCTTATCATACAAAGCATCATAAAAATTTCATCCACGCCACGAAGCATCGCACCGGCCGCTATTTTTTTCTGCAGAGAAACCAAAGCCATGTTCTGTGCGGAAATCAGGTCTAATCCTTTATTCATAAATCCTGCCTTACTGCTGTTCAGAAACTCCATTACTTTAGGATCGGTGGGCGGTACAGATTGGACAAAGTCTGTACTGAATTTCATTTTATAATAAGCGAGTTGATGGCTAAAAAAGGCAGATGTTATAGGCATTGCCAGCATATATCTTGAAAATACGCTGAAAAAAACTCTGGAACTGTTATCTTTCAGTTCTACATTGGAGGAAATATAGTAAGACAGACTTGTCATAGTAACTCCATAAGCTGCCCCTCTCAGAAACTGGGGAATGATCAATGCCTCTTCAGAGATATCAAAGGCAACGAGGTTTTTGATCAGCAGATAAAACAAGGTATACAGAAAAAAACCGAATACCAGTGCTCCTCTTGCTTTATGTCTTTTATGAAGCCATATCCCCGTCAGAGGTACTGAAACCATGAATGCAGGAATCATATAAAGATTAGAGATATTTGCATATTTAACATCTCCTTTAAAATTGAGCAACAGAAAAGTTGAAATAACGGATGACGAATTATAAACGATATACAAAAGCACCATAAAGACAGCTCCCCAACCGATCTGTTTATACCTTACAAAAGCTGAAAGATCAATCATAGGGTTTTTATGGTATCTATTGCTGACTACAAAAGTGAGGGTGCTGAAAAAGAATATCAATGAGCTTAAATTTATGGCCTGATCATACCACCAGTCCAGTCTTTCTCCCATAACGCAGATGTAGGACAGGGAAAGCCCCATAATAATCAAGGCAATATAGCTTAGCCAGTCAATATCTTTCAGCATAGCGGATGATTCATCTCTGTTGCCATGTAAAGCGGTCTGAACGATGATAAGGCTGATGATAATTCCGGGAAGCCATAGGTAATAAATATAATACCATTCATAATCTACAATAAGCCATGAGGCTGCAAAAGCGACCCCCTGAGCCGTTACAAAGGAAATCGTATAGTAAATCCCATAAAAAAGTCCTCTGCTGCCTGAAGGATTAAGTCTCTGCATTAAAAGTCTGATCGCGTCAAGCAGGCAGATAATCTTTACAGTACCACAAAAAAAGCTCAGGAATATCACTTCATAAACATTATTCGGTGCCATCATCAGCAAAGCGATGATAAATTCCAGGGCAAGACAAATCAGCCAGACATTTTTTCTCTGATAGATCTTCGTGATATGTCCGGCAATGGCTATCATCGCAACAAAACCTACCGAGTTTGTCAATGATGCAAACTGAAGGAGGTCTTTTTCCTCTCCCAGCTGAGATGCAATGGAATTGATATCAACCCCCTGCAATCCATTGACAACGGATTGTGAGATCAACAGAATAAACAGGAAAGGGGTTTTTATCCACGCTGGAACCGACTGATGAAATGGATCTGGCTTCATATTAGTTTGATGTCTAACTTTTTATTTAAATTTATTTTATTTTTTTGAATAATGCATCTAAAACTCTGATGGTTGTAGTAAGGTCATTCTCTGCCACCGTATTTTCAATATCGGAAAGGAGCCCTGAAATAACCGGAATAATCCGCTCTTTTATTGCAATTCCCTCAGTGGTAAGAAAAATGTTTTTGTTTCTCTTATCATTCTGATTCTGGACCCTCACCACAAGATCTCTTTTTTCAAGGTTATCAATAAGGCTCGTAAGGCTTGCTTTGTCACGGTAAAGGGTATCAGAGATCTCCTGCTGGTTTCTTCCATCTTTTTCCCAAAGGCATCTCAGCACCAGATACATTTCCAAAGTAATAGGAATACCTTCCTTCGCAAAATCAGTTAAAATCCTGTTTCGTATAGCCGACTGCAAGTTGGAGACCTTTCTTGGCAAAGCTTCCTGAAGCTGAGAAATATCTAATGGTAAATTCATACGGCAAAGATAAGAATTAGTTAGACATCAAACTAATAATTGGCTGTAAATTTATTTGAAATATCGAACTGCTATCGGACAGAAGCTCTGATAGGAATCAAAAGATCCGTCAGGCCATTTAATTTGATTTCATAGATGGTAGAAAGTTGCATGCCTAATTTTCCTTTAGGCATGCCCTTTCTGTTAAACCATTCAAGATAGCTTACCGGCAGATCGGCAAGCACTGTCCCTTCATACTTGCCAAAAGGCATTTTAACGACACAGATTTCTCTTAATATTTCCGGATTGATTCCTTCCAATTTTTAAATAATTAAATTAATTTTTCTCTCAGATCTCCCTGGTCTGGTAACTTAAGGTCAGGCGGTGTCTCTTCATCTGAAAATTCATTTCTGTATACCTGAATCAAAAGAAGAGTAAGCGAAATCAGTATAGGCCCAAAAATAAGCCCCATAAATCCAAACAGGTTCATCCCCATAATAATTCCAAAAACGGTATTCAGCGGATGAATATTTTCAAGTTTTTTCAAAAGAGTAAAACGAAGCAGGTTATCTGTAAGCCCTACCACCACCAGGCAGTAAATAGCCAGTCCAATCCCCTGCCCGGTATTTCCTTCTGCAATCATAAAGATACATACCGGAACATACACAATAGCTGTTCCTACAACGGGGATCACAGAAGCTGCAGCCGTAAGGGCAAAAAGAAGCGCAGGACCCGGTGCTCCAAAAATGAGATACCCGATAAGGGCTACTATACCCTGTCCTATTGCTACGACAGGAATCCCTATGGCATTAGCCATGATAAGCTTTCTCATTTTATCGCCTATCAAAGAGATATTGGCTCTTTTTAACGGTGCGGAAGAAGTAAGAATCTTTTCAAACAGTCTTGGCTTTTCCAGCATGAAATACAGAATAAAATACATAGACATGACTACTGTCAGTGTATTAAATGTCCCGCTCAGGGCTGAAGTAGAAATTTTACCCACTGAATCTTTCAGTTTAGTCATATTTTCCTTGCTCAGGATATCAAATCCTGTTTTGGAATAAATGAAATCATGTATCTTATCCAAAAACACATTGAACTTCACCATATACGCCTGTGCATTTCCTAATTTGTCAATGATCAGATCGCCGATAAAATAGATCGGTAAAATCAGAATAATAAGACTCGCAAACATCAAAGCAAACGCAGCAAGGGAAGGCTTCCATTTTTTTTCTTCCTGCAAATAAAAATTATATTTCCGGCAAACAACATAGATCGTAATCGCCCCTAAAACCGAAGGTACAAATAGCGCAAGATTAAAACAGATCAATCCTGTCAGCACTAAAATAATAGCCAGTAAGGACACCTGCTTTATAGCCACACTGCTTATCTGTCTGTCTTTATTCATCAATTGTTATTTAATTATTATGGCTTAAACATGATTTGTCTCGGCTTTCCAAGAAAAGCACAATAAGTAGAATACATTACGACCATCATAAACGGAGCTGTTAGAATAATTCCGATTCCGCACAGAAAAATCCCAGCTATAGAGATTAATCCTCCCAGTAAAGTTGTAAAAAGAAACGTTACATAGTTCTCCTTTGCAATATTGAAAGATTTCCCCAAAGCCTCAGTAGCTGAAGCATTTTCAAACAATAAAATAGGATACCCCAGCAACAGGAAAGGATACACAAAAAGGAAAGGCAAAAAGCAAAGTGCTGCCGCAACCGATGAAATAATTCCGGAAAGAATACTGTAGATCAGAATATTCACGAAGTTCTGACGATACCCGATAAACAGGTCAGAAAATTCTATCGGATTTTTAGTATTGTACTTATTGACCATATAAATCAATCCTACATACAACGGAGCCAATAAAATCCCGAAAAGACCTGAGAATGTCATATACAACGGTAATCCCGGCATACTCCAGTAATTAAAATCTTCCCCCGAAGACCTTACCTCCTCCATCATTGAAGCTGAATTGAACCCGGTAAGAAGCTGAATAACATATCCGCCAAGCATATAGATTATCATAGCAACAACGGCATAGCCAAAGACTCCTTTATACATTTCAAAGGCATGCGAAATAATAGATCCCGTTTCCCTACCCGGTACAGAACCTTGCTGATCAAATTCGTTAAATTCAGACATAGTTTAATATTTTAATGATTTTACCAAATTTAACTTTTTTTGATAAAAAAACATAGTAAACCTAAGTGAAATTTAACGTTTCTCTGAAAAAGCCGTTTTATAGAGCGAGTAAATCATCGCGTTCCAAAAAGGAAAAGTAAAAAGTCCCCCGATAAAAAACAGAGCAAAACCAATGTATTTAAAGAAAACAGCCACTATGGAACATACCAGAATTTCAAGGAAATACATCCTGAGGGCCTTCAGATTTAAAGAGATGGCCTCAAAGATTCTTTTATCCGTAAAAAACATCAGAGGAGCCACAAATAGGGTCACAAACACCCATATTATCCCCAGGATAATCGTTTGGAAGGTATAAGCAAATACAAAAAACCAGAAAATATAATATCCGATGAACTTAAAAAAATTCAGTCCGTTATACCCGGCCAGCAGATCTCCCAGCTCCAGTTTCTCTTTAAGGTCAATCTTTCTGTAGATCTGATAAAAACCAAGATTGAGAGGGTACAGGAAAATAGTTGTCCCGATCAGCGCCCAGGAGAATTTTTCAAATCCGTCATTCGACTTCATTATTTTGGCAAGCTGTGCCGAATATACCTCTACTCCATCTTTGGCATATTTCGCAGCTTCTGCATACTGGCTTAAAATATTATACCTTGAATCAAAGAAAAACAGCACGGTAAGGAAAATTCCAAAATAAAAAATAGAAAACACCAACTGAAAAACCAACGTTTTATTCCAATAGAAAAAAGCCTGCTTCAATATAAAATCTATTCCCGGTTTCTGAGGATATTTATTCTGCATCATAAAAATTTTATGCAAAAGTAAACATCAATAATTATTTTTGCCGAATGTTTTCAATGAATCATCAAAAATTTATGGAAATGGACGAGCTTTCTCTTCAGAAGGTTCCCTATTTTTTCGTTATCGACTTTCTGGGGCAGAACGTCGAAATCTACCTGGAAAACGAAATTGAAAAATCAGGCTTGTTGATTGATTTTCAAGAGTTTTCAAACAAAAAGAAAGAACAGGAATTACCTGAAAAAATAGAATGGAAATCATTTCCGGAACCCTTGGAAAGCTTTGAAACGGGATTTGACAAAGTTCAGAAAAATATCCGCCTGGGAAATTCCTATCTCGTTAATTATACAAGAAAAACCGAAATTCAGACCAATTTAACTTTAGAAGAAATTTTTTATCACTCAAATGCCAAGTATAAAGTTTTTTATAAAGATTTTTTTGTATTTTTTTCTCCGGAAACTTTTGTGAAGATCATTGACGGTAAAATTGTAACGTATCCCATGAAAGGAACGATAGATGCCTCGCTGGAAAATGCAGCAGAAATCTTGAAGAATGACAAAAAAGAAAAAGCAGAGCATTATACTGTGGTGGATCTTCTCCGGAATGATCTGAGTATGGTGGCTGATGAGGTAAAAGTAGATCAGTTTCAGCATATTGATTTTATCAAAACACAGCAAAAGGATCTGTATGCCATGAGTTCTGAAATTTCAGGAATACTGAAATCAGAATTTAGTGGAAAAGTAGGAAGTATTATGAAAAAGCTGCTTCCTGCCGGTTCAATTTTAGGGGCTCCCAAACCTAAAACACTGGAAATAATCCTTGAAGCGGAGGGATATGACAGAGGATATTATACGGGAGTCTGCGGATGGTTTGATGGCCAAAATGTAGACAGCTGTGTCATGATACGCTTTATTGAAAAAGAAGGAGAACAGCTCTATTTCAAAAGCGGAGGCGGTATAACGCACATGAGTAAATTAGAAGACGAATATCAGGAAATGAAAAATAAAATCTATGTCCCAATTCATTGAAAGCATTAAGGTAGAAGATCAGGAAATTTTCCTATTGGATCTACATCAGAAACGCGTAAATCAAACTTTTTCCCACTTTGGAAAAGAAGATTCCATTGACCTGGCTAAGATCTACAAAAATCTGCAACACGATGAAGATGGCCTTTTTAAACTGAGGATCTCCTACGATCTGGACAAAAGGATCCGGACACAGATGATCCCCTATGCCATTCCTGAAATACAGGGCTTCCAGCTGGTAGAAAACAACAGCTTTGATTATTCATTCAAGTTTGAGGACCGGAAAGAATTGGATAAAATGAAGATGAAGTCCAAAGCCGAAGAAATTCTTATCGTTAAGAATAATCATATTACCGACACTTCTTTTTCCAATCTTTTATTTTTAAAAGGCAAAGAATGGTTTACCCCAACGACCTATCTGCTGAATGGGGTACAAAGACAGCATCTTTTAAAGCAAAAAAAGATCAAAGAAATGGAGATCACCTTACAGAACATAAAGCTGTTCACCCATTTTCAAATCATTAATGCTTTAAATGATTTCGATGATATGTTTATTTATCCGATCGACAGAATTATCAATCTGCCCGGAAACGAAGAATATCTCGATCTTTAATCTTATTTCAAAAAATTAAAATAGTTCTTCAATACATCCGCACTGTTTTTTCCGTAAGTATTCACTTCCAGGATCTTAGGCTGTGCACCGGGTTTGAAGAAATTTTCCAGGACCCTGTCTAATGTCATTTCGTCTTCTACCTTGATGTAGGAGAAACCGAAGTGTTTAGCCAGATATTCTGCATTTTTACGGTGTTTTGTGGCAATAAACTCGTCTAAGGTATTGGGATTGGCATTCCCTGGTCCCGGAATGATTTTAAAGATATTTCCTTCCCCGTTATTAAAAATCATGATTCTCACAAACGGTGGAATATATTGGTTCCAAAGGCCATTGATATCATAAAAGAATCCCAGATCTCCGGTAATCAGCAAGGTAGGATTCGCATTTTTAATGGCAAACCCCATGGCGGTAGACGTAGAACCGTCAATACCGCTGGTCCCTCTGTTACAGTACATTTTTCTTTTCCCAAAGTCAAATAGCTGTGCATATCTGATAGCTGAGGAATTACTGAAATGAATATTATAATTTTCAGGAATTGCCTGTGAAGCTTTGTTGAAGAAATAAAAATCCGAGAACTCTACTGTATTTAAATATTGTTCATGCTTAGCATCTTTCTTGTCTTTCAATACATCCCAGAGATTGAAATAAGGCCTTGGCTCAAGGTTGATGAATTTCAACAATTTAGAGAAGAAAACTTCAGGTTTAACCTCAATTTTTTCTGTCAGTGAGAAATAAGTGTCCGGCTGCCAGACTTCATCCAGGTGCCAATGCTGTTTCGGACGTGCACTTCTAAGGAACTGCTTTACTTTTTTGGAAACAACATTCTGCCCCACTGTAATTAACAGATCGGGCGCATACGTTTTATAATCTTCTGCTGTAAAATTAAAAATCAAACGGTCGATATGTCTGAAGAATTTCTCGTGGTAAAGGTTTGAGTTCGCTTCGCTCAAAACAACAACCGAATGGTTTTTTACCAATTGGGTCAGTTGATTTTCAAGTTCGGGACTGTAATCTCTTGTTCCCACCAACAGCATAATTCTTTGAGAGGTATGCCAGTCAGCAATCAGATTGGAGGGAATTTCATATTCTTTATGCCTGATCGTTTTTTCAACCGTTGGAAATGCCGGTAATTCTGAAACCAGTTCATACAAAGGTTCTTCTAAAGGAATATTGATATGGACAGGCCCCTGTTTCTCAAAGCAAAGCTCAATTGCTTTTTTGATGGTATCAAAATTTATATCTTCCGCATTTTCTTTGCTGTCTTCCAAAAGCTGGAAATCACCATATGAATGCTGATGAAAAACATCCTTCTGCCTGATCGTCTGCCCATCGAAAATATCAATAAAATCGGTAGGTCTATCTGCCGTCAGCACCAGAAGCGGAACATTCTGATAAAAAGCCTCCGTGATGGCAGGATAATAATTGACAACTGCGGATCCACTGGTGCATGTGATTGCTACAGGTTTTTTCTCACTTTTAGCCATTCCCATTGCAACGAAAGCGGCACTTCTTTCATCTACAATGCTGAAACAGTTAAAACTGTCCATTTCTGAAAAGTGAATCGCCAAAGGAGCATTCCTTGATCCCGGAGAGATGACAACATCTGCAATTCCGTATTGCTGAAGAAGGTGGGCAAGTATTTGAATACTTCTCTTAGAAGAATATTTTTTCATACAGCAAATTTAACTTATAAATAATGATTTTAAAATCATTTAAATTAAAAAAAATGTAATTTTGCTGTTCGTAAATTTCTAAAAATGGACAAAATACCTAGTGTAGACCTGCGTGATTTCCTTTCGGACAACCCGGAACGCAAACAGAAATTTGTAAATGAAATCGGAAAAGCTTATGAAGAAATTGGTTTTGTTGCTTTAAAAGGCCACTTTCTTGATGATCAACTCGTAGATGAATTGTATGGAGAGGTAAAAAACTTTTTTGAACAGCCTGTGGAAACGAAACAGAAGTATGAGATTCCCGGAATTGGCGGCCAAAGAGGTTATGTAGGATTTGGTAAAGAAACTGCAAAAGGTTTCAAAAAAGGAGACTTAAAAGAATTTTGGCACTTTGGGCAGTACCTGTCTGATGATTCAAAATACAAAGCGGAGTACCCTGACAATGTAATCGTTGAAGAACTTCCGAAATTCAACGAGGTTGGTAAAGAAGCATTCCAAATGCTTGAAAAGACCGGACAGTATGTATTAAGAGCACTGGCTCTTCACCTTGGATTAAATGAGTACTATTTTGACGATAAGATCGCAGAAGGAAACTCAATTTTAAGACCTATTCATTATCCACCCATTACTGAAGAACCGGATGATGCCGTAAGAGCAGCAGCACACGGAGATATTAACCTTATTACTCTTTTAATGGGAGCTCAGGGTAAAGGTCTTCAGGTTCAAAATCATAACGGGGACTGGATCGATGCGATTGCAGAACCGGATGAATTGATGATCAATGTTGGAGATATGCTTTCAAGACATACCAACAACAAATTGAAGTCTACCATCCACAGAGTGGTAAATCCGCCCAGAGAAATGTGGAGTACTTCAAGATATTCCATTCCTTTCTTTATGCACCCTATCAGCGCCATGTCTTTAAATGCACTGGAAAACTGTGTAGATGAAAACAACCCAAAGCTGTACGAAGATACCACTGCAGGTGAATTCTTACATGAAAGACTGATTGAGCTGGGCTTGATTAAGAAATAATACTATAATAGTCAATAATTGATCTGTTTTAACGTTATCTTTTTGTATAACGGCCAGATTAATTATTGACTTTTTTTCATCAATTACTTTCCAACCTGTTTATATCCACCTCGCACGAAGCTGGTCCCATTCCCAGCCCGTATAAACACGCTCCTTCACTTGCTCTTTCTATTTTTTCCATTTTTTATATACCCTATTGAGCTTTAATTAGAAATATTTTATATAAATTTACATTACTGTCAAATTTTTAATTAAAACCATATGAAAAATTTAAAAAAACTAAGAAAAGACCAATTAAAACACATTTCCGGAGCAGGAATTAATCTTCCAGAACCAGAGTTTTGCATGTATTACTGCAACGGGACTGTGATCTGCGCAGGCTGCAGCGATGATTTCAAATGCCCGGATGATTCGATGTAAATTGAAATCCAGCATACTATAAGATAACCGCTCTTTCCAGAGTGGTTTTTTATTTCTTACCCTTTTCTCACAAAACACACGCCTTTAAAGAATTAAAATTTTTGGAAAAATCTAAGTAAGAATTTTATGAATGAATCCGGTTTGATAAAAAGCAATTTCAACATCACCGACTTCGTAGAATTTTGATTATCTTTATTTTACCATCAAATTAAAAAAAATTACTATGAAAAATTTAAAGAAACTGAGTCAAAACAAATTGAAAACGATTTCCGGAGGAATAAGCTATCCTTTTCCCGGAGAGTGCTTTTACGTATGCAGTGATGGAATTACCTATCGTGAATTGTGCAGGGTGGAATTCATCTGTCCTGACGGCGAGAATCCCATTATTTATTAAAAACAACTGTTTCTGATGAGAAGAACCGTCCTTTTTGGGGTGATTTTTCTCATCCGGATCGAATCTGAAATCAATCAAACAATCTCAGCTGCTGATCCCGGGCTCCGGTAAAGTTGGATGTTGAAAGTTTGGGAAACTCCTTCCCTTCAAAAAACTTTTTCCTCCCTATTGTAAAGGTATTATGGATCATTTCGGCAATATTCCCTTCCCCTTTCTGTCTTTCAAAATATCTTTTA
Source organism: Chryseobacterium sp. (assembly GCF_022869225.1). Lineage (NCBI taxonomy): Bacteria > Pseudomonadati > Bacteroidota > Flavobacteriia > Flavobacteriales > Weeksellaceae > Chryseobacterium > Chryseobacterium sp. The sequence continues at coordinate 2,075,407 of NZ_JALIHL010000001.1, forward strand.
TCTCCCAGTTTTCCACCGCGCATCGACCGGATCAGATTCAGCACTTTCTGTGCCCTGTCAGGGAAATGGGTTTCAATCCAATTGACGAAGACCGGTTCAACGGTATCATTTAAGCGGACTAAAGTGTATCCAAAGCTTAAAGCCCCTGCATCAGAAATTTTCTTTAAAATACTCAAAGGCTCATCACTGTTCAGCCCCGGGATAACAGGGGCAACCATAACATGCACAGGAATAGTATGCTCAGAAAGAATTTCTACCGCTTTCAATTTATTATGAGAAGAGCTCGTTCTCGGTTCCATTTTCCGTCTAAGTTCTTCATTAATGGTAGGAATACTCAGTGATACGGAAACCAGATTTTGCTCAGCCATCGGTTTTAAAATATCCAAGTCTCTAAGGACCAAGGCATTTTTTGTCAGTACATTGACAGGATGTCTGTAATCAAGACATAGCTGCAGCAGCTTTCTGGTAATTTCAAATTGTCTTTCAGCAGGCTGATAGCAGTCTGTATTTCCTGACAGCAGAATGGGGGCCGCCTTATACCCCCTTTTTTGAAAAAACTTTTCCAATAATTCGGGAGCGTTCTTTTTTACCATGATTTTTCTTTCAAAATCAATTCCTGCACTGTAGCCCCAATATTCATGAGTAGGTCTGGCAAAACAGTAAGAACATCCATGCTCACATCCCTGGTAAGGATTCATGGAATACTCCATGGGCAGGTCTTCACTTTTGACCTGGTTGACAATGGTTTTAGGAAAAACTTCGGTAAAAGAAGTCTTTACCGTTTCCAAATCTTCATCTTCAGGCTCATAGGTATACCTGTCGAAACGGTTGATAACGTTCCGCTGTGCTCCCTGACCTTTTATGAAATTTTCGTTTTGCATTCCGGTGTAAAATTAAAATGGAATTTTTATAAAATAATAAGTTTTAACATTAAAGTTTTCCACAAAAAAATCCAACACTTTCAAAAGCGCTGGATGTAAACATAATGAATATATTTTTTTACTACTTCATCGCATAAAATTCCACTCCGTGATATTCATCGTCGTGGTTTTTTTCATCAAAGTGTCTGTGATAATCAGAATAGATGTCACTATATTTTTTATCTTTTTTAGTCAAGATTTTTTTTATTCCGATTAAACTTAATACTGCCAAAAGACCAACTCCCCCTGCCAGTAAAACTCCAACTTCTTTTTTCATATTTTCTTTGATTTAATTATTGTTACCATTGCAAAAAGTATACCTATTTTATCTTTTGAAGTTATAAATTTTGTTAACATTAGACTTTATTTTTACGGAAATTACAATTCATTATTTTTCTTATATTTAGAAATGCAATGGTTTAATTATTGTACTTATCAACAAAAATAGCATTATGGAAAATCCGGAAAACATCGACAGAATGACTACCTTAAGCCAAGTGATGAAAACACTCTCTGAAAGGGGCATACACAGAGAATTCAGAATGAATGCCGCTTGTGAGATGAAATTTGAAAATTCTGAAAAAATATATCAGCCCTCTGAATTGACCATTTTAAAAACGTATCGTTTCGAAGGAGACAGTAATCCTGATGACAATGCGGTTCTGTATGTTGTAAAAGACAATAGCGGAAATAGAGGAATGATCATTGATTCTTATGGAGCAGACAGCAACTATCCTGGGGAAGAATTTGATAAATTTTTGAGAGACATTCCTATTCAGGAAAGTGATGAATTCAATTTTTAAATTAAGAATACATATTAATTTTAACCCATTAAGATCGTTCTTCTTAATGGGTTAAAATTATTTTGCTTCAGAACTCTCTTTCTTCTTAAAAATACCATTTAGAAAGCCTTTCTTTTCTTTTGGGGTTTCTGCAGGTTTTGGCTCAGGTTGGTTACCTTTTACGTTTTTGATTTCGTGTTTAATTTCTTTTACAGACTGTTTCATATCCTTTACGGAAGACACTGCTTTTTTTACTTTTTTCTCGGTTTTCTCTACATTTTTCCCGATCAATGTTTTTTTCAATCCCTGCTCAATTCCTTTCCAGAACAGATTAAAGAATGATTTTGTAGGGTCGCGCTCCACATTTTCTACCGCTACAGACTCAGGGAAACTTCCTGAATCTGATTTTAAAAAGACATTCGCAATCGCGGTTAAAACGCCTTTCTTTTCATGGTTATTTTTATTTAAAACGGCTATCTTAAGATCCTTATGTTTTAAATTGAACGTCCCGTGTAATCCGGCAGGATTCCCTTTAAAATTAAAAAGCATTTCCTGAATGGTCCCGGCAGTAGCCGTTACATGCAGATAGGGCCTGATAAACGGGTTGATGCCGCTTGCGGGAAGATTAGCCGTCCTGCCTGAAATGGTAAAGGCATCATTGGGGTCAGCCACATCGAAAATCCAGTTTACAGAAAGCGGAGCCAGGTTCATAAATGAACAATTGATCTTAATATCTACCTTGGTAGGTTTTCCTTTTGCCTTGGCCGAGTTCAGATTTTTAACATTCATATTAAAATTACTGAATGTCAGCTTCCCGGGCCCCATACTTTCAGGGGTATCTTCTTCATAAACCAGCACTGAATTTTTCAGGTCCAGATGTTCAATATTCATAGGAATTTTAACGGAGCGAAGCATTTTTGAATACAGCGCCTTTATTTTGGGATCATCTTTAGGAATTTTACTCCTGAAAATATTGGCGTCGGCAGACCGGATCATGACCTGGGAGGCATTGATAAATTTATTGTGTGAAAACAGGTCCCAGTTCCCGTCTGCACTGATCTGTTCTGCTTTCAAATCATAAAGATCTCTTTCTACAGGGATCATTTTGATAAACTGGGCTCTCGAAACGAGAGGTTTCATGGCAAAATTATTTACCTGGATCTTATTTTTGTTCAGCTTCAGAAGTCCAAGGCTGATATTGTAAAACGGTGTTCGATAGGCAAAATTGCGGGTGGTAAGAAAATAATTTTTGACCTCAAATGACAGCCCCTGATGATTAGGTTTTGGTCCTATTTTAATATCATTGAGAGTGGCATTCAGATCATGAAAAGCTAAAGGCTCTTTTCCTTTGTCGTAAGTAATATTTGAATTTTTTAATGAAATCTTTCGAATAAGGATAGAATGGATGATACCCGGTTTGGAATTTTTATTCTGTTTTTTCTCTCCCGCGTTGATGGTTCCGTTTACATTTTCTACTGCAACATCTTGAACGTCCACTGCCAGCTTTTTATCTATAAATTCCAGTTTATTAATATTGAACGCAATATGATCGGTTTTTACATCAAAAATCGTTTTCCCAACTCCAGGAGTTCCGGGAGATAACACTACATTCCGGATTTCTCCGCTGGTAGGTTTTAAAGCAATACTTTCAACACTGATATTCTGGTGGTCCGAATACACAATATCTTTTCCGGAAAATGTAAAGTCTTTATATCCGACAGGAATAATCTGATCTGAGGTGTTCTTATTGAATGTAAGTTTGTTGATATTCAAATTAAGATTTCCTACAGATAGAAGCTTATTTCCGTCAGGCTTATTGACCTGAACCACAGCATTATTAAGTTTTATATTTTCTAAATCAACTTCAAAATTTGATTTTTTTTCTTCTTTTTTAGCCGGTATTCCTGTTTTGTAAACCCTAAAAACAGGATTTTGAAAATCTGCATGGGCAAGAGAAATCTTATTTTTATTTAAAACCACATCTTTGAAATCCATTTTGGGAATGGCCACTTCAAATAATTGCGTTTTCCGGGGATAGAATTTTTTAAACTGGTCAAAAGACAGAAGCGGAATCAGTCTGAAATTTTCAACGGACATCTCTCCGTCTGCTGTATTAATGGAACTGATCGTTAGGGCATACATTTCGGCCGGCCGGAAAAAGAAATCCTGCCCCGTAATACTGTACCGGTCGAAAACGACGGGTAGTTTATCCTCTACAGATTCTTCTGTCATCTGTAAGTTTTCTACAAAAAGGTCCAGCTGCTGTACAGATAAAAACTTCTGCCTGGTAGGTTTGAAAATAGCAATCTCCCCGTCACTGATCCTAATATTTTCAAATAAAAACGGATTTCTCTTTTTGCCGGTCTTATGATCAACAGGTTTCGCCAGTATAATATTCAGGTTGGGCTTCGCCAGCAACAGATCGGACGAGCTTATTCTTTTATTAAAAAGCGCATCATAGATTCCAAAACGGCTTATTTTTAATGTATCAACAGTTCCCTGAAGTCCAATAACATCCTTATTTTGCGGATCTTTGCTGTTTACAGAAATGCCTGTAGCCAGAATATTTCCCGTTCCCAGATCCACTTCCAGAGTCTTATAGGAAACTTGATATGCTGTATTTTTTTTAATATAATCTGGAAGCTGAGTTTTAAGCCATATATTCAGTCCGAAGTTAGCCGCGAGAATAAGTCCCAGCAGCACTCCGAAACCTATGAATAGTCTTTTAACCCATTTTTTCATAGTTGTGATTTGGTTTAGTGAGTTTACAGTTAATTCCTTACCTCGAATTCGATGACATATCCTTCATGTCCTCTTACATTCATAAAGTTTCCCCCTTCAAATCCAAGATACTGCCCTTTAATCCCTGTAAGCCTGCCTGTAAATTCAGGTTTTTTATCCAAAGTAAACGAGGTAACTTTTTCGGGCCTTTCATACGGATAATCAAACTTCCAAAGATTTTCCCCTTCGCTGTAGAACTTTTGGAAATCCTCAGGAAAATGCTGTTTAATCTTCTGCTGGAAATCTGCAAGATCCATTTCTCCTTCAAAATCATCCTGAAGCATTTTTTTCCAGTTGGTTTTATCGGCCAAATGCTCTTTTAAAGCTACTTCTATCATTCCGGCTTCATAGCGGTTTTCCGTTCTTGCAATCGGTAAGGCAAAAGTAGCACCCTGATCAATCCATCTTGTAGGAATCTGGGTGTTTCTGGTCACTCCTACTTTTACATCTCCTGTATAAGCCAGATAAACCGTATGCGGCTGGAGCTGGATTTCTTTTTCAACTTCCAAATCACGCTCTGCCACCCCTAAATGTGCTGTAGAAAGTTCAGGACGAATAATGGTATCACTGGCATAGGGACTTTCGAAAAAACAGTTTTTACAGAACCCCATCCTGTACACCGGTTTATTCTCACCACAGTTCACACACTGAAATCCGATATGTTTTATGCTGAGCTCTTTTCCCAACAACTCATTCATATGGATCAGATCTCCTGAAAGATTGAGGTAGTATTGGATCGGTTTAGCATCATAGCTCGTCATCTTTAAAATTTGCCCTTGAAACTGCATAGTTTGTTTTTATATTACTTTTTTAAGTAAATTTAATGATTATATTTTTCAAAAGTAAAATTTATATTTTTGTGTTAATAAAAAACCACAGATGATTTATCTTGTAACAGGAGGCAGTGGATTCATTGGTTCTCATTTAATTCAACGATTATTAAGAAATGGACATTCTGTCATAAACGTTGACAATTTTGATAATTTCTACGACTATCATATAAAAATCAGAAATACTTTAGAGTCTATTGATCAAATTTCGGATTTTGAGTTTTCTGACAAAGAGACCGATATCCGGCGTTTAGCCACCGTGTCTCATTCGGATCAATATTCCCTTTACTATCAGGATATCAGAGACAAAAAAGGCCTCGAAGCTATTTTTAAAAGCCATCCCATTGATATGGTGATCCACCTGGCTGCACTTGCCGGCGTTCGTCCTTCTATTGAAAACCCTTTAGACTATGAGGAAGTGAATGTGCGCGGAACCATGAACCTTTGGGAGCTCTGTAAAGATTTTCACATTAAAAAATTTATTTGCGCCTCTTCTTCAAGTGTTTACGGAAATAATGACAAAATTCCTTTTGCAGAAACAGACAATGTAGACAATCCCATTTCACCTTATGCCGCAACGAAAAAATGTGGAGAGATCCTGGGCCATGTTTACCATAAGCTTTACCATATAGATATTCTTCAATTGCGGTTTTTTACCGTATATGGCCCCAGACAGAGACCTGATCTTGCGATACACAAATTTACCCAACTTATTTCAGAAGGCCGGGAAATCCCTTTCTACGGTGATGGAAATACTTCCAGGGATTATACTTATATAGATGATATTATCGATGGAATTATAAAATCTGCCCACTATCTGGAAAACCACTCTGAGGTCTATGAAATCTTAAATTTGGGCGAAAATCATGTGGTGACCTTATCGGAGATGGTAGGCACCATAGAAAAAGCATTGGGAATGACTGCCATCAAAAAAAATCTGCCAATGCAGCCGGGAGATGTCACAAAAACCAATGCTGACATCACAAAATCGAAGGCGTTAATAGGCTACCAGCCAGACACAGACTTCCAAAATGGCATAAAAAAATTTGTGGAATGGTTTTTGAGAAAACGACAATAAGTAAATTGCTGACATCGCTGCAATGGAGTTGGTGAAAGGCAATCATCAAAAAAATTTTAAAAAGAATTGAAAATCAAGTATAAAAAAGCTTATAATATAACCTATTTTTATACTTTTGCAAAAAATTAGAAAATTATGTACTGGACATTAGAATTAGCTTCATATCTAAGTGACGCACCTTGGCCAATGACAAAAGCAGAGCTTATTGACTACGCAATCAGAACTGGTGCACCTATGGAAGTAGTAGAAAACCTTCAGGCTATCGAGGATGAAGGAGAAATTTATGAATCTATCGAAGAAGTATGGAGTGACTATCCTACGGACGAGGATTTCCTTTGGAACGAGGACGAATATTAATAAAGCGATAAGCTTTAGGCTGCACGCCTAGAGCTTTTTTGCCCTTTTTATATATTAATTTACACGATAAGCGTGTCATTTAAAACGCTTAAAGCATCTTGCATTAAGCATAAAGCAAAAAATTTATGAGTTTTTTAAACAAAGTTCTTAAAGGGTTTTTGGGAGACAAAAAAGCGCAGGACCTAAAAGAAGTAAAAAAAGTTGTAACAAAAATCAAAGCTGTAGAACCTAACATCCAAGAATTGACGGATGATGGGTTGAGACAAAAAACGGCTGAGTTTAAAGAGAATATAAAATCCGCAACCAGCAAGATCACAGCTCAAATAGAACAGATAAAAGAGCAGATAAAGAATTCAACAAACGTTGATGAGAAAGAAGCTCTATTCTCAAAAATTGAGTCTTTAAAGAAAGAATCATACGAAATTGAAGAAAAAGTTCTTATCCAGATCCTTCCTGAAGCTTTTGCACTGATAAAAGAAACAGCAAGAAGATGGGCTCAGAATGGAGAGATCCGTGTAACAGCAGGTGACTGGGATAGAGAACTGGCTGCTGCAGGGAAAGATTTTATTGAAATTCAAGGAGACACTGCTGTTTGGAAAAACTCATGGGATGCTGCCGGAACTCCTGTAGTTTGGGATATGGTCCATTATGATGTTCAGTTTATCGGAGGGATTATTCTTCACAGTGGTAAAATTGCCGAAATGGCAACCGGTGAGGGTAAAACTTTGGTAGGAACATTACCTATTTATTTAAATTCACTTCCTGAGAGAGGAGTTCACGTAGTAACAGTGAATGACTACCTTGCGAAAAGGGACTCCGCGTGGATGGGACCTCTTTATCAGTTCCATGGAATGTCTATCGACTGTATCGACAACCACCAGCCGAACTCAGACGGAAGAAGAAAAGCATACAATTCAGATATCACTTATGGAACGAATAATGAGTTCGGTTTCGATTATCTGAGAGATAATATGGTGACTTCACCCTCAGAACTGGTACAGAGAGAGCTTAACTTTGCGATTGTGGATGAGGTGGATTCTGTATTGGTTGACGATGCAAGAACACCGTTGATTATTTCCGGGCCGGTTCCCCAGGGAGACAGACAGGAATTTGATGTTCTGAAGCCTTCTATCGACAGAATCGTTGAAGTTCAGAGAAAGACTGTTTCTGCGATTTTCAATGAAGCGAAAAAATTAATCGCTGCCGGAAATACAAAAGAAGGAGGATTCAAATTGCTTCAGGCATACAGAGGTCTTCCTAAAAACAGACAATTAATCAAATTCTTATCAGAAAGCGGGAACAGAGCATTGCTTCAGAAAGTTGAGGCTCAGTACATGCAGGACAACAACCGTGATATGCCTATCGTAGATAAGGACCTTTACTTCGTTATTGAAGAAAAGAACAATCAGGTAGACCTTACTGATAAAGGGGTTGAGTACATGTCTCAAGGAAACTCTGACCCTAACTTCTTCGTTCTTCCTGATATCGGGACTGAAATTGCTGAAGTGGAAGCCAAAAACTTATCCAAGGAAGAAGAGTTTGAGGCTAAAGAAAAACTTTTCTCTGATTTTGCTGAAAAATCGGAGCGTGTTCACACCATGAGCCAGCTATTGAAAGCCTATACGTTATTTGAAAAAGATGATGAGTATGTAGTGATCGACGGTGAAGTAAAAATCGTTGATGAGCAGACGGGACGTATTATGGAGGGACGTCGTTATTCTGACGGTCTTCACCAGGCGATTGAAGCTAAAGAGAATGTGAAAATTGAGGCTGCGACTCAAACTTTTGCAACCATTACGCTTCAGAACTATTTCCGTATGTACAACAAACTTGCGGGGATGACCGGTACTGCAGAAACAGAGGCGGGTGAACTTTGGGAAATCTACAAATTAGATGTTGTGGTGATTCCGACCAACCGCCCTGTTTTAAGACATGACAAACAAGATTTAGTTTTCAAAACTAATAGAGAAAAATACAATGCTGTTATTGAAGAAATTGAAAAATTAACAGCGGCTAAAAGACCGGTACTGGTAGGTACAACGTCTGTTGAAATCTCTCAGTTGCTTTCAAGAGCACTTCAATTAAGAAAAATCCCGCACCAGGTATTGAACGCGAAACTTCACAAAAAAGAAGCAGAGATCGTTGCAGGAGCAGGACAGCCGGGAGTGGTAACCATTGCGACCAATATGGCGGGACGTGGTACGGATATTAAACTGTCTAAAGAAGTAAAAGAAGCCGGAGGTTTGGCAATCATCGGTACCGAAAGACACGATTCAAGACGTGTTGACAGACAGTTGAGAGGTAGAGCGGGACGTCAGGGAGATCCGGGAAGTTCTCAGTTCTATGTATCTCTTGAAGACAACTTAATGCGTTTGTTCGGTTCTGAAAGAATCGCTAAGATGATGGACAGAATGGGTCATAAGGAAGGTGAGGTAATTCAGCATTCTATGATCAGCAAATCTATTGAAAGAGCGCAGAAGAAAGTGGAAGAAAACAACTTCGGAACAAGAAAGAGACTTCTTGAGTATGATGATGTAATGAACAAACAGCGTGACGTAATCTACAAGAGAAGAAAGAATGCCCTATTCGGGGACCACTTGAAATATGATATCACCAATATGATTTTCGATGTTGCCAATTCTATCGTTACGAAAGGAAAAGCAAGTGGAAATTATAAGGATTTCGAATATGAGATCATCAAAACCTTCACGATGGAATCTCCGGTTTCTGAAAGTGATTTTGGAAATAAAAATGTTCAGGATTTAACGAATATTTTATTCAAAGCCGCTCAGGAAGATTACCAAATGAAGCTGAACTTACTGAAAGAAAAATCATTCCCAATTATTGAGAATGTATACCAAAACCAGGGTTCAATGTTCAAAATGATCCAGGTTCCTTTCACGGACGGGCACAAAACAATGACTATTGTAGCAGACTTAAAAGAAGCTTACGAAACGCAGTGTGAAAGTTTGGTAAACGATTTTGAGAAGAATATTACCTTATCGATTATCGATGAAAACTGGAAGCTTCACCTTCGTGAAATGGACGACTTAAGAAGATCATCACAAGGCGCTGTTTACGAGCAGAAAGACCCACTTGTCATTTATAAGCAGGAATCTTTCCACCTGTTCAGTGAAATGATTGACAAATTGAATAAAGAAATTATTTCTTTCTTATACAAAGGAGAAATTCCAGCGTAAGGAATAATTCAAAATAGTTTAAAAAACCGCTTCAGCATTGCCTGAAGCGGTTTTTTGTTATTCAGCATATACTAATTTTATGATAAATATCAATATTATTGTTTATTTAGAACAGTTAAAAATAATATATTTGCATAAAATTTGACTTTCATGAAAAATGTACTAATCGGTGCTTCGATGCTAGGAACTATTTTGGTCTTTGCTCAAAAGAAAGATTCTGCCAACACAAAAAGCATTGATGAAGTAATCATAAACACGTATATTAAAAAAGACAGTGAATATTCAAATAAAATGCCGTTAAAGGCTATTGAAAATCCACAAGTTTATTCAAGTGTTGATAAAACCATTTTAGAAAATCAAGGAATTTACACGGTAGATGAAGCATTTAAAAATATTACCGGTTTGCAGACCATGTGGACTTCAAATGGAAGAGCCGGTGATGGAGGAGCCTATGTAAGCTTAAGAGGATTTGTGTCTGCCAATTCTTTAAGAAACGGAGTGCTGGGTGCCGTAACAGGAACCATAGATGCAATCAACCTGGAAAAAATAGAGGTACTGAAAGGGCCGTCAGGAACATTATTCGGAAGTTTACTTTCAAGCTATGGCGGGGTAATCAACCGGGTCACCAAAAAACCTTATGAACAATTTGGAGGAAACATCAGCCTGACCGGCGGGAGCTACGACACGTACCGGGCAGCTGTAGATATCAACACTCCACTTACGAAGGACAAAAAATTACTATTCCGTTTAAATTCTGCCTATACGAATGAAGGAACATTCCAGACAGAAGGGTTCAGACGAAACCTCGCGATTGCTCCGAGCTTAAGCTATAAACCCTCTGACCGTTTAAGTATCAACCTTGATATGGAGCTGTTCCAGATGAAAAACATGAGTGATCAGACCTTTTTCTTCTACTCCGGTGATTACTTACAAAAAGTGAACACTATAAAGGATCTTAATCTTGATTATAGAAATTCATATCTAGGAAAAGGTCTTACCAATACTGGAAGAAGTATTAACTTTTTCGGACAGGTCAATTATAAGATTTCAAAATCCATGACTTCTTCTACAAATTTCAGTACATCATCCAGCTATTCTGATGGATTTATGCCTTATTTATACTTTTCAGGTGATGATGCCGGCAGTATTTACAGAAGCGATCAGTCTACAAGAGACAGCAGAAAGCGATCTCTCAACTTCCAACAAAATTTCAACGGAGATTTTCATATTGGAAATTTAAGAAACAGAGTGGTTTTGGGATTCGATTATCTAAGGGTCAATAACAATCAGAACTTTTACGACATCAATGGTTTTGATAGGGATGCACAGGGAAATTCTGTCCCTGTTCCTTTACATCAGCCTGGTTTTGATTATACCAACTTTAATGGAGCCGCTCTACAGGCAAAATATAATGCTGTTGCAGGAAATGAGACCCCTTATATCATCAAAGGGATACAGGAGAACTATGCGGTTTACCTTTCCAATGTCCTTAATATCACCAATAACCTTAATGTATTAATGGCGTTAAGGGTAGATAACTTCATTAATAATCCGGGTATTGCAGGAGCCTCCAATTCTGAAGAAAGCAAAAAATTAAATCAGACATTTTTCTCTCCAAAGCTGGGAATCGTATATGAAGTGATAAAAGATAAAGTTTCATTGTTTGGAAACTACCAGAACAGCTTTAAAAATCTGTCCTATTATTTGGATGGATCAGGCATTACAAGAACACCGCTGCCGGAGCAGGCCAACCAGATGGAAGGAGGGATCAAAACCAGTCTTTTTAATGGAAAAGTATCTTCTACATTCAGTTATTACAATATTAAAGTAAAAGATGTTCTAAGAAATTTACAAATTGTTGAGAATCCCCAAGCCCAGGTACAGGATGGTACTATTGTAAGCAGAGGGGTTGAACTTGAAATCAACGCTTATCTGGTCAAAGGATTTACTGCCATTGCCGGCTTCAGTTATAATGACTCAAAATATACCAAAGCTGATTCATCAGTATCGGATAGAAGGCCTAACACAGCAGGATCACCCTATCTGGCCAACCTATATGCAAGTTATCAATTCTTAGACGGAAAACTTAAAGGATTAGGTTTTGGAATTGGCGGAAACTATGCCAGCAAAAATAAAATCTACAACTCAGCGGACGGCGTTTTCTCTTTACCATCGTATGTTGTACTGAATGCCAGTGCCTATTATGATGCTAAAAAATTCAGGATTGGAGTAAAGGTAGACAATTTCACCAACCAGCATTACTGGATAGGTTATACCACCGCAAATCCTCAAAGACTGATCAACGCAGTAGGAACACTTACCTATAAATTCTAAGCATACAAATAAACAATTCAACACACATAAGGACTCTATAAACAATGAAAAAAATAACGATAGGAGCTGCATTATTAACATCAATGTTAAGTTTTGCACAGGAAAAAAAAGACACGATCCAATCCAATGATATCGAAGAAGTTGTAGTCAGCGGAAGGTATTATAAAAAATATGTGGAAAAGGAAGGTTCATCTTCTCTTCGCCTGGATGAGGCCCTGATTAAAATTCCTCAGAACATCTCAATAATTACCAATAGAGCATTAGAAGACCAGCAGGTGACCACGTTAAGTGATGGTGTTTTAAGAAACGTTGCCGGAGCACAAAGACTGGAGCACTGGGGAGACATGTATACAAGGGTCAATATGAGAGGATCGAGAGCTGCGGCTTTCATGAATGGGGTCAATGTAACTTCAAACTGGGGTCCATTGAGTGAGGACATGAGCTATGTAGATCACATCGAATTTATCAAAGGACCGTCAGGGTTTTTAATGTCTAATGGAGAGCCTAGCGGGATTTATAATATCGTGACCAAAAAACCTACAGGAAACGCTCTGAATGGGTCAGCAAGGGTTACATTGGGAAGTTACAATATGTACAGAGGCGAGACTGATATTGATACAAAAATCACTGATAAAGTTGCTTTCAGGCTGAATTTAATGGCTCAGAACAAAAAAAGTTTCAGGGATTATGAATTCAATGACCGGTATATTATTAATCCATCCTTAAAAGTAAACCTTACGGATAAAACGACTTTAGTTGCTGAATACATCTACCAGAGGGCAAAAATGTCTGAAGTAGGATCTGCTTATGTTTACAGCTTTGAGGGCTACGGTAAAAAGCCAGCTGAATATACCGTATCTGATCCTGGCATCGACCCAACAAAAGTGACGAATAATACTGTTAATTTAAATTTACAGCACAAGTTTAATGAGAACTGGAAATTAACGACTCAGCTTACCTATGTAAATGAATATACAATGGGAAGTGATATCTGGCCGGGAACATTCATTTCAGATACCCAATTCATAAGAACACTTAATTTTTGGGAAGCCAGTAATGTCATGAAATTCGGACAGGTATTTTTAAATGGTTATATAAAAACAGGTCCTGTTTCGCATAAAATATTAACCGGGCTTGACCTGGGATCCAAAAAATATCTGGCTGACTGGTCAAAAAGCGGCCCTTTAGATACGGAGAAAAATCCATTTGATCTTAATGCCGCTACTTATACTCCGCCCAGTGCAGGATATCCTAAGTTTGATGATCAGGGAAAATCTTTATTAGAAAGAGCCACTCCTTATGGTACCATAGAACAGGAATATACCGGTCTGTATTTACAGGATGAACTGGGATTTTTAGACGATGCTCTTAGATTGACAGTTGCTGCACGTTATACGAACGTAAAAGAAAACAGCTACGGAACGAAAATGGAAGCTAACAGAATTACTCCACGTGTTGGTTTGAGCTATTCTATTGATTCCAATACATCTGCCTATGCATTATATGATCAGGCGTTTACTCCACAATCCGGATTATTCAGAGATGGAACTACAGCAAAGCCTATCACGGGAAACAGTATGGAAGTTGGATTCAAAAGAGATTGGTTTAATGGGAAATGGAATACCACTTTATCCCTTTACAATATCAACAAGAACAATGCTATTTCTAATGACCCCACAGATCCAACCGGAGTTTTCTCCGTTTTCCTGGGTAAAACACGTGTACAGGGGATAGAATTCGATCTTAAAGGAGAAATTACCAAAGGGTTTAATGCCATCTTCAACTACGCCTTCACTGAAAATAAATTTACAGAAACAACTCAGAAAGCAACAAAAGGAGAACTTGTTCCCGGATATGCTAAGCATACTCTGAACGGTTGGTTAAATTACACATTTACAGGAGGAGATTTAGAAGGTTTCGGATTAAGCTTTGGAGGAACTTTCCTGGGGGGAAGAAGTAGCTGGAACTGGGGAAGCACCAATGCTCCTTTGCAAATGAACGACTACCTGAAGTTTGATGCAGGATTATCCTGGGAAAACACTAAGTTCAGAGTAGGATTAAACGTTTTTAATGTTTTCAACAGATACCTGTATAGCGGAAGCAGTATTAACTTTACTATGGCTGACAATACGCAAAGAGGAGGATATTACTATCAGGCAGAAGCCCCTAGAAATTTCAGAATCTCATTAGCATATAAATTTTAAGATAAAGGTGAGCCCCTCCCAGGGGTTAACTTTTTTACTATGAAGAAAAAGCATCACCATACAAAAAAAGTTTCTTCCACAAAGAAATGGTCTGCCAAACTGCATTTGTGGTTTGGTTTGTCCGTTGGTATCATTATTTTCATTGTCTCTCTTTCAGGGACCTTGTATGTTTTTAAGGATGAAGTACAGAACAGTCTTCGTAAAGAAGCTATATATGTAAAAAATGAAGAGGCAAACCAAAAACCATTGCCTATCAGTCTTCTTCGTGAGAAAATAACCCTGGAACTCAATGAAAAATACCCGTTAAGCTCCGTTGAGGTTCCTTTGGATAAAAATAAATCTTACCGCTTTTTATACTACGAAAAAAGCAAAAAAGGCTGGAATTATTTCGAGCAAGTTAAGATCAACAAACAGGTATATATCAATCCGTATACGGGGCAGATCTTAGGTGTTTATAATGAAAAATATGATTTTTTCACCATTTTAAAATACATTCACTGGAGTCTTTTACTGAAGTCTGAATGGGGGCCGTATGTAGTAGGAATTCCAACAGTGCTTTTCATCATCATGCTGATCACGGGAATTATTTTATGGTGGCCTAAAAACAAAAAAGCAAGAAAAGGACGCTTTTCCTTCCATTGGAAGAATGTGAAAACCTGGAAACGCAAAAATTATGACCTTCATAATGTGCTGGGATTCTATGCTTCCTTCATTGCATTATTACTGAGCGTTACCGGAATTTATTTTGCGTATCCCTATGTAAAAAACACGTTCAATTTTGCATTATCAGGAACCTTTGATCTTCCCAAAGAAAAGGAAATCAAATCTCCGGATTCCCTGATGGCCAAAAGTGATGCTGTTTTCGATCTTGCTGCAGCACAGACTCAACAACTGTATGCCGGATCATCCAGCTTCAGAATTTCTTTAAACGGAAAAAACAAAAGGGGAAAAGAACTTAAAAGCCTGCCGGTGACCATCTACGGACAGGAAGGAAGGTTTAGCGAAAGAAATCTGTTGACTTTTGATAAGTATTCCGGAAAAGTATTAGCCAATATACCTCATCACAATCTAAATACCGCCGAAAAATATGCCAATGCCAACTATGACATCCATACCGGATCTTACTTCGGGCTGTTTGGAAAGATCATCTGGTTTCTGGCCGGTCTCATCTGTACATCACTTCCCGTTACCGGATTTCTGATCTGGTGGGGAAAAAGAAAGAAACAAGGAAAGAAAATATAATGAAAAAAGTGCTTTTATCAGCAGCCTGCCTGGGAACAGCAACCGCTTTTGCTCAGGTTAAAGATACTTTACAAACCAAAAATGTGGAAGAGGTCGTGATGACTGCTTCAAGGAAGAAGGAGAACATCAAAGAGGTTCCCAGCTCCATTACCATTGTGGGAGAAAAACAGATTCAGTCTCAATTGACCGTCAATTCAGATATCACCAGTATCCTGCAATATACCGTTCCCAGTTTAGGAACCAATTCCGGGCAGACCTCAAACACAGGACAGACCCTGAGAGGCCGCCAGGTTTTGGTTTTGATTGACGGAATCCCGCAATCTACTCCACTGCGAAACGGAGCAAGAGATTTGAGAGTAATTGACCCCTCCGCAATTGAAAGAATTGAAGTCATTAAAGGAGCATCTTCCATCTATGGAAATGGGGCCGACGGCGGAATCATCAATTATATTACTAAAAGAAGTAAAACAGATCAGAAGATTTCCGGTATTTCACAGGTTGGCCTTACAGGACAGCCTTACGGAGGAACTTTGGGCATGAGAGCAAGCCAGCTTTTAACCGGAAAGGTCAACAAATTTGATTATACCCTTTCGTTAGCCTACGAAAGAACCGGCTATATGAAAGATGCGGACGGGATTATGCTTACCCCCACGTACAGCACCGCAAAAATGGACAACTACAACGGCATGCTGAAACTGGGCTATGCCATTAATGACAACCAAAGAATTGAAGCCTCCTATATTGGTTACTCTTCAAGATCCAACCTGAATTTAGGATTAAGAACAGGAAAATACGGAGTTTCACCTACCATAGGAGAAGGGGAAGGAAAAAGCCTGGAAACAACGCCTCAGGGGACTCCAAAAAATAATAATATCAGGGTAAGCTATGACAATAAGAATTTATTTGCAGGAACTTCTTTAAACATTAACCTTTATTACCAGGATTTTAAAACGGTTTACGGATATAGTGATACATTCTTTAACGGTGGGCAGTCGAATGTCATTTCAAAAAAAGCAGGGGCTAGGTTCAATTTTGATACCCAGCTGTGGAATACCGCCAATTCTCAGGGAGAAATCATCTATGGAGCCGACATTTTAAATGACGAGACCGTACAGAAGCTTGAAGACGGCAGATTCTGGACTCCCAGTATGAGTATGACCAATATTGCGCCTTTTTTATTGGCAAAAATTGATCTTTTCAAAAAGCTGACGATCAAAGGAGGGCTTCGTTATGAAAACATCAGAGTGAATGTTGATGATTTTAATACCCTATCAGTGATCAAAAATGACGGAACATTTACCAAAAGCATCCCTGTATCAGGCGGAAAATTAAATTATAATGCCCTGGTAGGAAACATTGGACTGCGTTACAATATAGAACCTTATATCAACCTTTTTGCAAGTTTCTCACAAGCCTACTCGATCAATGAACTGGGAAGGATTTTAAGAACTTCAACTTCCGAAACGATCCAAAACCTGGAAACCAAACCCATTATCGTCAATAACTATGAATTGGGAGCAACAGGACAGGTGGCCAGCTGGCTTAATTATGAACTTACCTCATATGTAAGTACCTCTAAGCTTGGAGCGACCTTTGTTCAGAGTGCAGACAGAGCTTTAACCATCAAGAGAGCTCCGGAAATCATTTATGGAGTGGAAGGATTTTTACATTTTACCCCTGCTAAATGGGTCCGGTTTGGAGGAAGCCACAGCTGGATGGAAGGCATTACTTCTCCTGACGACAATGGAGAATATTCCTCAAAAATCAACAACAGCAGAATTTCAGCTCCTAAAGTGCTGGCTTATATCCAGGTAAAGCCCATCCCGGCATTATCTGTCGGGTTAGATATGCTTCACTCTTTCAAACAGGATAGATTTGAAGCCAATGCAAAGACCGGATTATATGCGTATGGAGAAGGTTATGTTCCTGAATATACTGTTTTCAACTTCAAGTCAGGCTACGAGATCAACAATCACTGGAAATTGTCCTTAGGTATTGAAAACCTGTTCAATAAGATGTATCAGCCCGCTATTGCATGGTGGACAGCCAGAGACAGTGAATTCGTCAATTCTCCGGGAATGAGAGGAACTTTTTTAATTGAATATAAATTTTAATTAAACTAAATAAACTTAGGTTATCTTTGCAAAGCTTGCCTTCAATAACGAACTATGAAGAAAAAACATCATCATAAAAACAAACCGGGATTCTTTAAAAAATGGTCCGCAAAGCTCCATTTATGGTTTGGATTGGGAATCGGGTTTTTGATTTTCATCATTTCCATTACAGGAGCCCTGTACGTCTTCAAGGACGAAATAGAAAACTTTACCCGGAGAGATGTCATCTATCATCATGAACAAAACATTGATCATAAGCAGATCCTCCCAATCCGGGCTATGGAAAAATCCGTTGCGGAACAGGTAAAGGAAAAGTACCCTATCCACTGGGTCAATGTTCCGGTTGACAAAAAAATGTCATACCTGTTCTATTGGTACGAACACAATACCGATGCCTGGAATTATTTTGATGAATATCCCGTTTATAAATCAGCGTATGTAAACCCTTATACCGGAAAAGTATTGAGAGTCTATGATGAAAAAAACGGTTTTTTCAACATCGTAAAAATGATTCACTGGAGTTTCCTTTTGAAACAGGACTGGGGAGCTTATGTAGTAGGAATACCTGTTATTATTTTCGTTATCATGCTGATTACGGGAATTGTTTTATGGTGGCCTAAAAATAAAGCGGCAAGAAAACAGCGTTTCAGTTTCAAATGGAAAAACATCAAAAGCTGGAAAAGGAAAAATTATGACCTTCACAATGTTTTAGGTTTCTATGCTTCCATTTTCGCGCTCATTTTCTCTATAACCGGCCTATTCTATGCTTTCTTTGTCGTTCAGGCAATGATCTACGTGTTATTTTCCGGAGGGGAAACCCAGTATCCTGATTTTTCCCATATCAAAACAAAGGCTCCCATTGAACTGAGAACAGAAGGAACACTGGATAAAATCATCAATACCGTAAAAAAGAAATACCCAGATTCTTACGCTTTCTCCATAGATCTTGGCCACGAGCATATGGATGATCACGAACATCCTAATTTTGAAGTCTATGTAAAACACCTTTCCTATTCTTATCACAAAAGCAGCAGCCTGATCTTTGATGAGAATTCAGGAGAACTGCTTCATGCCCATGATCCTAAAGACAAGAATTTTGGGGAAAAGGCAGTCAGTGCCAATTATGACATCCATGTAGGAGCCATTTTAGGGCTTCCTACGAAGATCATTGCCTTTGTCGTAAGTCTCATATGCGCTTCTCTGCCGGTAACCGGATTTATGATCTGGTGGGGAAGAAAAAAGAAAAAAACAGTAAAAACAGCCTAATACCTTAAATAATACCGAGTTCATAATCCATTAATACAATCTTTTTTATAATTTTAGCCCTTAGAATTTAATAATAGAAATGTCATTAATAGATTTATCAAAACAAGTTGCTCTTGGAGTTGACATCGGTGGTACCAATACTAAATTTGGAATCGTAAACCATCGCGGAGAAGTTCTGGATAAAGGAAACCTGAAAACGGACGCTTATGATAAAGTGGAGGATTTCATCGATGCTTTATATGATCATGTTTATCCTTTGATGGAAAAACACGGTACTGAAAAGCATTTCGACGGGATTGGAGTAGGTGCTCCGAATGCCAACTATTACAAGGGAACCATAGAACTGGCACCCAACCTGCCCTGGAAAGGGGTAATTCCTTTTGCAGAGCTGATGACGGCAAAATTCAATCTACCCTGTACAGTGACCAACGATGCTAATGCTGCGGCTTTGGGAGAGATGCTGTTCGGAGCGGCAAGGGGAATGAAAGATTTTATCATGATTACCTTGGGGACCGGCGTAGGAAGCGGAATTATTGCCAATGGAAATTTAATCTACGGACATGACGGTTTTGCCGGAGAACTTGGCCATACGATTGTAAAACCGGGCGGAAGAAAGCACTGGAGTACAGGCTCAGAAGGAAGTCTCGAAGCCTATGCTTCTGCCACAGGAATTACCATCACCGCAAAGAAAATGAGAGCTGAATTTCCGGAGTCTATGCTGAATCAGTATCCTGAAGATGAAATCAATTCTAAGACAGTATATGAATGTGCTTTAAAAGATGATCCTATCGCGATTGAAGTATTCAGATATACAGGGCAAAAACTGGGAGAAGCATTAGCTAATTTTGTCATGTTCTCTTCGCCTGAAGCAATTCTTTTATTTGGAGGAGTGATCAAAGCTGGAGATTTTATCTTAAAGCCGGCGAAACTTCATATGGAAAGAAACCTTCTTCCTATCTTTAGAAATAAAGTAAAATTAGTATTCAGCGAGCTTGATGAAGCCGATGCTGCCATCCTGGGAGCAAGTGCTTTGGTTTGGGAAAAATAACTGAAAGCTATTTAAATCATAGAAAGCATCCTTTTTTAGGATGCTTTTGTTTTTTGCCTACAGATTACGCAGATTTTCACAGATGATTGGGCTTTATATTTCCTTGTGTCTATTTGTGAAAACATTCGTGCCATTTGTGTTTAAATTTAATTAAAATGTAAAGAATTGCTTGTAAAGAAAGCTATGGTATTCGTGTTTAAAATCATTTGCCGCATCTATCATTGTAATTTGAGTTTAAGACGTAAAATCATATTCAAATGAAAAAGTTTTTCATAATTTTGGTCAGATATTTCCAGATCTGGAAAAGATAATAAAAACAATATAATTACCAAAAATGGATAACAATAATTTAGGACAGATCACTTTCGGTGGCGGATGTTTCTGGTGTGTAGAAAGTTGTTTCAATATGCTGAAAGGTGTTAAATCTGCTATTTCCGGATATTCCGGCGGGCATAAAGAAAACCCTACATATGAAGAAGTATGCACCGGTGCAACCGATCATGCAGAAGTGGTACAGATCACTTATGATCCTGCAGTTATTTCTTATGAACAATTAATGGACGTTTTCTTTTTCCTGCATGATCCCACTCAACTGAACAGACAGGGTAATGACATCGGTACTCAATACCGTTCTGTCATTTTCTATAAAGATGATGCAGAAAAGCAAAGAGCGGAAGAGGCATTAAAACAATCAGAAGAATCAGGAAGATGGACAGGAAAGTATGTTACAGAATTAGCACCATTCGAGAAATTCTGGCCGGCAGAACAATATCACCAGGGATATTACAATGAGAACCCTACCCAACCCTACTGCAGTGCTGTGGTAGGACCTAAAATCCAGAAGTTTAAGAAACACTTTGGAGAACTGGGAATGCTGAATATAGATTAAAAAATAGAGCGGAGAGAAATCTTCGCTTTTTTTATTCTTCAACCGGAACCGGCTGACCTGCATATTTTTCAATAATATAAGGTGTTGAAGACCTTAATTCTCTTCCAGTATCTGGATCTACTCCGTCCATCGTAAAAAACGCTACGTTTCCATTAAACTTTGAATACCATGTTCGTCCCATTGCATTCTCTACAGTCAAGGTATCTTTTCTGGTAATCCTTTTAAAATATTTTATTTGAACAGTATCTTTAGGAATAAGACTGCGCAAAGGATTCCTGTCTTCGCAATCTGCTAATCTATATTCATTTTTATCCCAGAACATACAGCTTTTATCAACTTCTGGAACTCCGAAGAAACCTAAGGTGACACTCGTATTTTTAACTTTCCCTCCCAGTGAATGGTAGTTTCCCATTAATACACTTCCTATAAGCAATATTCCCATAATACCCAGCCCATTTTGCTTAACAAATTCCGGCATTTTGAAATGCTGCTCATTGGTAATATTGATGATGATTTTGGATAGTTTTTCTGATAAGGATTCTTCATCCTCATCAACACTTATTTTTACCGTTGTTTTATTTGCTTTTTCGTCTTCTTTGACGAAAGTACTGGAGAAATCAAGAAAGTCTTTAAACCCAATATACTGACTCAATTTATTAAGAGTATCAGGGTCTACATTTATTTCTTTTTTTATTCCTAATACAAAAGCATCATAGTACCTACTAAATGTTTTTTCGTCAAAAAAGATTTTAAAGGTTTCAAGATGAACTTTTAAATAAAGAGCTAATCCGCTTTTAGATGCTTTCCCAGATTCTTTCTTTGCTTGCTCAAATACCTCATTGATTAATAGTTTTCTTTTGGACATAATTAGTTTTTAAAGGCAATTACAAAATAGGTGATTTTCTACCGTGTCGCATTACGGGTTTCCGTAGTGAATTCCTGTCCATTTCTTGTCCATCGATGTCCATATTTTGTCTAACACTCACCTTCCTTTCTTCCCCATCTTTGCCATAACAAAATCAGTGATAAACAAAACATTACAAAAACAAATTTACAAAACTGATTTTGAAATCACCAGATAAAACGGAGGAAAACTCCGGGTTGGGAAGCAGATGTTTCTCCTCCGTTTTTGAAGGTTCACTTCCCAAAAAATTAAGAAGCGCTTCGAAATTTTAACTGTGTACGGCCCGAGAGCAATAGATCTCGGGAGGAAGAAAAACAATTTCAACTTCAAAAATTTTAAGGAAATGATCCAGATTATACTAATGCTATTAGGTTTAGCATTTTCAAATAACAACGCCAATACATCAACATCTAATAATGATTCAACATCCATCACAACGCTCAGCAGCACTGATCCGGGAACCGGCGAAGGCTTAGATCCGGAAGATGGACATGGAAACGGAGGAAATACAACAGGAAATACAGGACAAACTCCTCCCCCTTTTACTCAGCCGTAATAAACAAAAGGATAGATTGTACAAATCTATCCTTTTTATTATTTTGCACTCCAAACAATACTCATGAAGAAAATTTTTTTATTTATTATCTTGTTGACAACACTTTTGTTTTGCCATGAGAAAAACTCCCACAAAAAAATACCCCATACAAAAAATAATTACTACCGGAAAGCAGGAAACTTTAGAGACAAAAAAATCTCTGACTCAGCCTTTTATTATTATAATTTAGCCAAAGATGAATATGTAAAAGCAAATGATTCAATTGGAGCCGCAGAATCATTAATCAACATGGCGATTATTCAAACAAATTATGGAGACTTTTTTGGAAGTATTGAGACTTCATTAGAGGCCAATACATTTTTAAAAAATGAAAATGATAGCATTACAAAAAGAGATTTAGCATCAAATTACAACAATATGGGCATAGCTTCCTCTTTTTTGTACAACCATGATCGCGCCGTGAACTTTTACAAAAATGCTATAAAATATAGTAATAGCGGAGAAAATAAATTTATCTATTATAACAATCTGGGAAATGCGCTTATAAGTAAAAAATATCCAAGACAAGCTCAAAAATATCTGAATTACGCTGTTCTCGCCAATGATCATAAAAATCAATCCAGAGCGATAAATAATTTAGCCAGAGCAAAATTACTTGAAAACAAGCATTATGACCCTTTACCAGAGTTCTATAAAGCTTTGAAGATCAGGGAAGAGGATAATGATTTGGATGGTTTAAATTCCAGTTTTGCTACTCTGGCAGATTATTTTTTTGAAAGAGATAATGAAAAGTCTTTAATGTATGCAAAAAAAATGTTGCAAACAGCATCTGAAATCAATAACCCCGAAGATCAGCTACAGGCGTTACAAAAAATCATTACCATAGACAAAAATAATTATCAGTCCTATTTTGCAAAATTCCAGACCATTAACGACAGTATACAGATTGCAAGAAATGAAGCCAAGAACCAGTTTGCCTATTTTCGTTATGGTATAGAAAAAGAAAAGGCAGAAAATCAGAAGCTTAAAGCAGATCAAATTCAAAAAGAAAATCATATTTTAAAACAAAGAATAGGATTAGGTACTCTATCATTACTCCTGATCAGCGGCTTGTTCTGGTATAGAAGAAGAAAGAAAAGACTTCAGAAAGAAAAAGAGCTTGAAGTAAAAAACACCGAATTAAAACTTTCTAAAAAAGTGCATGATGTAGTAGCTAACGGCATTTATCAGGTGATGACAAAGATTGAAAACCAGAAAGATTTTGATAAAGAAGAAGCCCTTGATGAACTGGAATTTGTCTATGAAAAATCAAGGGATATTTCCTACGAAAAAGCGAACGGCAAACATAATAGCCAGGGCTTTGGTGAAACAATATCCGGACTTATCGGGTCTTTTAATAATGATTATGTAAAAACTTATGTTGCCGGAAATGACAAAACGATCTGGAAAGAAGTAAGCGAATCCACTTTTGATGAAACGTATCAAATCATTCGTGAACTGCTGGTCAATATGAAAAAACACAGCAAAGCAAGCATCGTTTCTTTCAGATTTGAGAGAATAGATCATATGATTAAAATCTATTATACGGATAATGGAATCGGGATTCCCGGAGATTTAATTTATAAAAATGGCCTATCAAATACGGATTCCCGTATTGAAACCGTTCATGGGGAGATTATTTTTGACACTAAAATCGAAAAGGGATTGAAAATCAATATTTCATTTCCTGTTTCCTAAAAAAACTTTAAAAGAATGTTCAAAAAAATTTTAATTGCCGAAGATCACGAAAGTATTAACCTTTCTGTTCAGAAAACGCTGGAAGACCTCCATATTCCGAATGTGGATTATGTATATTATTGTGACGATGCTTTAGCCAAAGTGCAGAAAGCGATCCGGGAAAATAATCCTTATGATCTCCTGATCACTGATCTTTATTATGAAGAAGATCATCATCATCAAAAACTAAAAGACGGAAGAGAACTGATCCGGAGTATCAAAGAAATTCAGCCGTCTTTAAAAGTAATTGTATTCTCTGCAGAGCATAAGTCAGGTGTTATTGATTCGCTTTTTAATGAATATAAAATCAACGGCTATGTCAGAAAGGCCAGAAATGATTCCAAGGAACTGAAAAAATCCATTGCATCAGTGTATATCAATGAAAACTATTTATCTCTTGATCTGAAACAAGAGATGAAAAAGCTTAACAGTTATGAATTTTCAGCATATGATATTACGCTGGTGACACTCCTGTCAAAAGGAGTATTACAGAAAAACATTCCCAATTACCTTCAGGAAAACAATATAAGGCCCAATAGCCTGAGCAGCGTTGAAAAAAAATTAAATAGTTTAAAAGAAGACCTGGAAGTCAGCAGTAATGAGCATCTTGTGGCTTTCTGTAAAGATATTGGAATTATCTGATTATAAACTTCCCCGGTATATAAAAAACCTTTCATTTTTTGAAAGGTTTTTTTACGGCTTTCCGTAAAAAATGAAAAGTAAAGAGTCCTACTTTTGATGTGTTAAACAGAATAATTATGGGAAAATTTATTATTAGTCAAAGAATTAACAAAGAGTATCAATTTAATTTAAAGGCCGGAAACGGAGAAATTATTTTAACCAGTGAAGGCTATGTTCAAAAAGCTTCTTGCCACAAAGGAATAGAATCTGTAAGGGTGAATTCACAGGCAGATAACAGATATGACAGACGGGTGGCAGTCAATGACAAAGACTACTTCGTAATTAAAGCAAGGAATGGGGAAATTATTGGTAAAAGCCAGCTATACAGCTCTAAACCAGCAATGGAAAATGGAATTGCTTCTGTAAAAAAGAATGCTCCGGAGGCAGAAATCATGGATCAAACTCTTTAAAAAATAAAAACAATGGATCTTAAAATAAAACTGGAACAGCTACATCAAAAAGTGATGGGCCTGAAAGACCATATCAGCACAGAAGAGGCTACAAAAAATGCTTTTGTAATGCCTTTTATCCAGATTTTAGGGTATGATATTTTCAACCCTACAGAAGTTGTGCCCGAGCACATCTGCGATATCGGGACCAAAAAAGGAGAAAAGGTAGATTATGTAATAAGAAATAATGATGAGCCTATTTTCATTATAGAGTGCAAACACTGGAAAGAAAATGCAGATGCTCATAATTCTCAGCTTCACCGATATTATCATGTTTCCAAAACACGGTTTGGAGTGCTTACGAACGGGATCATCTATAATTTTTATACCGATCTTGAAAAGCCTAATGTGATGGATGAAAAACCTTTTTTCACCATCAATATTGAGGATTTAAAAGACAGCTCCATTAAAATTCTTGAAAGCTTTACCAAAAAGGATTACAATCTTGACAATATCCTGGATTCTGCCGAAGCCCTGAAATATATCAAAGCCATCCGCAAAGAATTTGAAAAAGAAATTGAAAACCCTTCTGATGAAATGGTACGCCTTCTCGTTAATCGTTTTTTTGAAAAACCTTTAACGGCCAATAGGATGATTTCTTTCAAGGAATATACCAAAAAAGCTTTGTCAACGTCTATCAACGAATCCATCAGCTTTAGGCTTAAATCAGCATTAACCCTTAATGAACAGATCGAAAAACAGGATGAAAATATAAAAGCTCCCCAACAGATTGATGAAAATAACGATCCTAAAATTATCACTACAGAAGAAGAACTTGAAGGATATCAGATTGTAAAGGCTATTTTAAGAGAGAAAATTTCTTCTTCCCGAATAGCATACAGGGATACCTTATCTTATTTCGGGATTTTATTGGATGATAATAATAGAAAACCAATCTGCAGACTACATTTTAACACCTCCAATAAGTATATTGAAACATTTCACAACGGTAAAGATTCAGGAGCAAAGGTCTTATTAAATAACCTTGATGAAATCTACAATTACAGAAATGAACTCCATAAAACATTAGAAAACTACAGCTAACCATGAAAACATTCATCTCTATATTCATCATCTGTTTTGGAGCTTTCGTTTCTGATTCTTTTTCATCCTTACAATACGAAGAAAATGAACTTCACGGCGGAAGATGTACCGGTTCTGCCGCCTGTACCGCCTGCTCGAACTGCTCCGGGTGTAAACACTGTAAAAGTGGTGGCACCTGTGGGGTCTGTAAAGGCAGTTCTTCAGGAAAAAGCAGCTCTGCTCCGTCTTCTAAAAAAGTTAAATCTAAATACACATCAGGCTTAGATCATTTCATAGAAAACAGCAAAACCCTTTCAAAACCAGAATCCAGGTCATTTGCTGAAACGGGAAGTACAAATAACAGTATTGTTACCAGCCGTGCCGTCTCCATTTTTGAAAAACCTTCCTTACAATCAAAAGTGATAAAAACTGTAGCGAAAAATACGCCCTTAGTTACAATTTCAAAAGACGATTTCTGGTATAAAGTGAAAGTACCGGAAGCAGAAAAAACAGGTTTTATACGCAAAGCCGATGCTCAATAAAAAAACACGCACCATATATAACCAAAAAGCATCTCATTTACGAGATGCCTTTTTATTTATTTTCTGATCATTTCCGTATGCGGAATATCGTCTTCCAGGTATTTCTTTCCTGTATCTTCAAATCCAAACCCTGCATAGAATCTTAAAAGATAATCTTGTGCCGAGATTTTGATTTCAGAAGTATGGAAACGGTTTTCTATCGTTTCAACAGCATATTGTATCAGCTGCTTTCCAAGGCTCTTTCCTCTGGCCTGTTCTGTTGTAAGCACCCTTCCGAAAGAAGTTTCATCATACTTTATTCCTCTATCAAAGACACGGCAGTATGCTAAAACCTGCCCGTTTTCTTCAGCCCAGATATGAACTGCTTTCTGATCGTAATTATCCAGATCAGGGTACGGGCAGTTCTGCTCGATAACAAAAACATCTATCCGGGCTTTCAGGATTGAATAGAGTTCAGGAACAGTAAGCTCGTCAAAGGTTTTAATTTTCCAGACTATGTTACTCATCGAAACTTACGTTGTTATGGATTAAAAAATCATTCGTTTTTTGTATAAAATTTAGAATTTCATCTCCTCCTTCTTTCTTTTCTGCTGAAGTAACGTAAAGCTCAGGAAGATCTTCCCAGGTTTTATGAAGTTCCATTTTATAATCTTCCACGTTCTTTATAACAGCATTAGGTTTCAGCTTATCTGCTTTTGTAAATACAATCGAAAAAGGAACACCGCTTTCTCCACACCATTGAATAAATTCAAGATCGATCTTCTGCGGATTATGTCTTACATCCACCAAAACAAAAAGATTAACGAGATTCCTTCTGTTCAGAATATAATTGGTGATCAGCTTTTCAAAATCCTTTCGCTGAACTTTTGAAACTTTAGCATAGCCATATCCCGGTAAATCTGTGAGATACCAGTTTTCATTCACCAAAAAATGATTGATCAGCTGAGTTTTACCCGGAGTTTGTGATGTTTTAGCCAAATCCTTATGATTCATCATTGCATTAATCAATGATGACTTTCCTACATTAGACCTTCCGATAAAAGCATATTCCGGGAGATTAGGTTCAGGACATTCCTGCCATTTTCCACTACTTTTTACAAACTCCGCTGTCTTAATAATCATTTTGAATATATTTTAGAAAAATAAACCATTAAGAAAAGCTCTTAATGGTCATTAGTTATTGATTTAAACTTTATCTTTTACCCAGTTGTACAGAATTTCATTGAATTCATCCGGTTTTTCCATCATCGCAGCGTGGCCGCACTGATCAATCCAGAACAAATCCGAATTAGGAATAAACTTATGCATGTCTTCCGCCACTTCCGGAGGGGTTACATTGTCCTGCTTTCCCCAGATAAGACATGTAGGTGTCAAGATCTTTGGAAGATCGTTCAGCATATTATGCTTAATGGCACTTCTTGCCAGCATTACGGTCTTTATTCCTTTCATTCTGTCATTTACCACCCCAAAAACCTCGTCTACAAGATCTTCCGTGGCAATCTTCGGATCATAAAAAACCTCTTCCGTTTTCTTTCTTATATATGACCGGTCATTTTTCCTTGGAAAACTATCACCAAATGTCCTTTCATACAATCCTGAACTTCCGGTCAAAACAAGATTCTTTACCAGATCCGGTCTTGCCAATGTCATGATAAGCCCTATATGTCCGCCCATTGAGTTTCCTACAATAGTGACAGGCCCTGAAATATGACTCTCTATAAACTTGATAATATATTTTGCAATAGTGGTAAGATTCGTATTGAGTACCGGCAGATCATAGATGGGCAACTGAGGTACATAAACCTTGAATCCCCTGTCTGAAAAAAAATCTACCATTTTATCGAAATTACTCAAACCACCCATTAAACCGTGCAACAGCACCAATGGATGTCCTTCTCCCGCCTCTACATAGGAATATTTCTTTTCTTTTTTTGTACTAAATATCATAAAACGCTTTAATGAAGCCCTGCAAAAATACAAATTAAACCTCAAAAATATTTTGATTATCCTAATTTAAGATAAAAATAATATAATATTCCTCTTTTTAACTTTTTTTTTCAAAACCTCTTTATTATGGCGTAAATAACAGTTTTTACAACCCTCACCGTATCAATTATTTACACATATAAAATTCAATCTTTAATAAAACTTATTAACATTGAGTCAAAAAGTGGGAAAAAGTGGGAAATTTTGGAAATTATTATATAAATTTGTCCCAAATGAAAAGTTTCATTGGGACATATGAGTGTAAAATTGACGACAAAGGCCGCTTAAAAGTTCCTTCATCTTTGATTAAACAGATGGAAAACTTCGACGATAAGGCGTTTGTAGTCAAAAGATCTGTGTTCCAACCTTGTCTGGAAGTCTATCCTATGAATGCGTGGGATAAATTAATGGGCAAAATTAATAAACTGAACAGGTTCATAAAAAAGAATGCTGATTTCATACGGATGTTTACAGCAGGAGTAAAAACAGTAGAATTGGATAATGCAGGAAGATTACAGATTTCTAAAGACCTGACGCATTTCGCACATCTTCAGAAAGAGATTGTGATCACAAGCGCAGGAGAGCTCTTTGAAATTTGGGATAAAGAGGCCTACGAAGAGGTAATCTCTACCAATGAGACTGATTTTGCCAACCTGGCTGAGGATGTAATGGGCTCTTTCGATGAAGAATAACTGTAATGGGTTATTAAGATTTTTTTAAACAAAAAACACAATTAAGCATGTATCATAACCCCGTTTTGTTGAAGCAGAGTGTAGATGATTTGGTGACGAATCCTGACGGAATTTACGTGGACTGCACCTTTGGCGGCGGCGGCCACTCAAGGGAAATTTTAAGCAGGCTTTCAGATAAAGGAAGACTGTTTAGTTTTGACCAGGATCTGGATGCGCTTAAAAATACAATTGATGATCCCAGGTTTACATTGGTTAATCAGAATTTCAGATTTCTGGAAAACTCTTTACTGATGTATGGAGTTCCTCAGGTTGATGGTGTTTTAGCAGACTTAGGCGTTTCATCTCATCAGTTTGATGAAGCGGACAGAGGCTTTTCAACAAGAAGCAATGCTCCTCTGGACATGCGAATGAATGTCATGCAGAATCTTGACGCCAAAAGAGTGATCAATGAATATGAAGAGGGCGAACTTGCTGATCTTTTTTACCATTACGGAGAATTAAGAGAAGCCAGAAAACTGGCAAGGGAGATTGTTCATCACCGAAAAACAAAAAGCATAGAAACCACAGAGGATCTGAAAAAATTATTCAGCTACATCCCTCCTCATAAGGTTAATAAGTTTTATGCCCAGCTTTTTCAGGCGATAAGGATAGAAGTAAACCAGGAACTTGAAGTCTTAAAAGAAATGCTTGTTCAGGCTTACAATGTTTTGAAACCGGAAGGTAGACTGGTCGTTATCTCTTATCATTCCCTGGAAGACCGCCTGGTAAAAAGATTCCTTAAAAACGGAATGTTTGAAGGTGAACCGGAAAGAGATATCTACGGAAATTATAAAAAAGCATTTGAACTGCTGAAGAGCAAAGCGATCATTCCCGATGACAGAGAGATCGAAGAGAACTCAAGAGCAAGAAGTGCAAAAATGAGAACAGGAATTAAAGTATAAATGGAAATGATCATTGATACATGATATGAACGATCAGCCATCAATAGTCAACCATCAACAATACATTGGCAAAAAGAACAACATATCGCCCACAGAAAAAGCTCACTTTTATAGACATTATAAAAGGAAACTTTCTCAACCGTGATGAAATAAAAATACATTACAAGTATTTTCTGTTGTTGTTTATCCTGATGATGGCTATGATTTACAGTAACCATCTCGTTAACAAGAAGATTAAAATTGTAAATGCTTTAAAAGAAGAAACAGAAGAATATAAATCAAGAAATGCTTACGCCCAGAGTAAGCTGATCAAAGTAAAAATGGAATCGGAACTGGGGAAAGAAGTGGCACGGGATTCACTGATGACCCTCGAAAACCATCCTCATAAATTGCTAATAAAACTGGACAGTACAGATGCAAAAGCAAAATGAATACGACAATAAACGTAAAAAAACGTTAAGATGGGGCTACCTCTTCGCAGTGGTAGCTTTGTGCGTGTTTGTAATGTTCTTGGCAAGAATTGTAATTCTTCAAAACACCAATGTTCAGGAAATAAAAGACGATTACATTAATAAAAATTACCGTGAGGCCACTTTAAAGGCGGCCCGGGGCAACCTGTTTGCCTCTGACGGTTCCATTCTAGCGACCACTGTCATGCGCTATGATATCTATCTTGACTTCAAAACGATGAAAGATACGGTATACAGCAACAATATCGGAGCATTGACCGATTCTTTAAGTAAGATGTTCGGAAAACCCAGAAGCGAATTCAGACAGAAATTTGACGAACAGAAGAAAAAGAAAAACCAATATTATACTTTGGTCAAAGGACTTGATTTTGATCAGTATGACAGAATCAGAAAATTCCCCATCTTCAAAAGAGGAAAAAACAAAGGAGGTTTCATCGTTGACAGAAACTATAAGAGAGAACTTGCCACGTCGGAAATCGGAGCCGGAACCATCGGTATGGATAACGGAGAACTAAAATCCGGATTGGAAGGAGCCTTTTCCAAATACCTGACCGGAACCGACGGAAAAAGACTGGAGCAAAGAATTAATTCTTCCCAATGGAAACCGATTGATTTCTGGAAAGTTAAGGAACCTGTAGACGGCGAAGATGTATACACCACCTTAGACCTTAGAATTCAGGACATTGCACACTCCGCTCTGGAGAAACAGCTGATCAATTATGAAGCGAAGCATGGAACGGTGATCGTCATGGAAGTCGAGACCGGAAAAGTACGGGCATTGGTCAACCTGAGAAGAACAGAATCAGGAGAATACGAAGACTCTTATAACTATGCATTGAAAGACAACATCGAACCGGGATCTACTTTTAAAACCATTTCCCTTCTTGCAGCAATGGATGATGGATTTATTGATGAGAATACAACCGTAAATGTAGGAAACGGAGTCTGGACCTATGCCAAACAGAGAATTTCAGACGGACACGGTGGAGGAACTTACGATATCAGCGATGTTTTAGCCAAATCCAGCAACGTAGGAACTTCAAAGCTGATCACCAAATATTATGCAGAAAAGCCCCAGATCTTCCTTGACCATTTGAAACGCTGGAAATTATTCGACAAAATGGACATCGAACTTCCGGGAATCACAAAACCTAAGATCGTTACTCCGCAAAACAAAAGATGGAATGCAGCAACACTGGCCTCCATCTCCTACGGATACTCTTCAAACATTAACCTGTTACAATTAGCAACTTTCTATAATGGAGTTGCTAATGGTGGTAAAATGCTTAAACCTTTATTCATTGATAAAATCATGAAAGACGGTAAAGTCATGTATAAAGCAAAACCGGAAGTAATGGTAAATAAAATGGCTTCTGAAAAGGCCATTAAAATGATGACGAGCGCACTAACCAAAGCGGTAGAGAAAGGAACAGGACGAAGCATCTTTACTCCAAACCTGAAAATGGCCGGGAAAACAGGAACTGCAAGATTTGAATACTGGCTTCCGGGCCCAATGAAATACCGGGCATCATTTGCCGGGTTTTATCCGGCTGATGCTCCAAAATATACATGCTACGTAATGGTGAGTGAACCTAATACGGCAATAGGATTTTATGGAGGCCCCGTAGCGGCGCCGGTGTTTAAAGAAATTGCAGGGAAAACGTTCCTGAAAACCCCGCAAAACATTGAAAAAGAAATGCTGGTAGACAAAAAGGTGAACCTGAGCAAGATGGTGGAACCTAATGTAAAAGTAGCAGTAAATGATAAGCAAATGCCTAATGTAGTAGGATTAATCGGTAAAAATGTAATCCCGCAGCTGGAAAACCTCGGATACCGCGTCGACTACAAAGGAGTTGGAAGAATCAAAGAACAATTCCCGCTGGAAGGCACCACGATCAGCAAAAACCAGAGAATTTATTTATCTCTGCAGAATTAAAACAAAGTTCCGAAAGGACGATTTAACAAAAAATAGGATAAAGTCCTGTTATAAAAATGACAGTAACAGAATTAGTAAACAGAATCCCAGTAATAGAGATCCACGGTGACAGCAACCGTGAGGTCGCTGAGTTGGTCTTCGACAGCAGAAAAGTGACAGAAAATGCTCTTTACATTGCCATGAGAGGAACCGTGGCGGATGGCCATACATTCATTGTATCTGCTATTGAAAAAGGGGCAGCCACAATCGTGTGTGAAGAATTTCCCGAAACACTGTCGGAAAATGTAACCTATGTAAAAGTAAAAGATTCATCTAAAGCTTTAGGACACCTGGCTTCTAATTTCTACGGAAACCCTTCCAGGAACCTGAAACTGATAGGAGTTACGGGAACCAACGGAAAGACCTCTGTCTCTACCCTGCTTTTTGATGTTTTCAGAAACCTGGGATATGAAGCAGCCTTACTGTCAACTGTTGAAATCAGAATCGGAGAAGAAATCATTCCGGCAACCCATACAACCCCGGATGTGATCACGATCAACAGCATTTTAGCTGAGGCGGTGGAAAAAGGATGTGAATTTGCTTTCATGGAAGTAAGCTCCCACGGCATTGCTCAAAACAGAATCGAAGGACTGCATTTCAAAGTAGCCGGCTTCACAAACCTGACGCACGATCATTTAGACTATCATAAAACATTCGAAGAATATCTAAAAACAAAAAAAAGATTCTTCGATGGGCTGGAAGATACGGCCGTTGCCATCACCAATATAGATGACAAGAACGGAACTGTAATGCTTCAGAACACAAAGGCTAAAAAGAAGTCTTATGCTTTGAAGACCATGGCAGACTATCACGGAAAACTCTTAGAAGTTGATTTCAACGGAATGCTGCTGAATTTCAACGGCAAAGAATTCTGGACCACATTGACCGGAAAATTCAATGTATACAATCTATTACTGGTTTTCGGAATCGCAGCTGAACTTGGTGTTGAACAGGATGAGATCCTTCAGGCCATCAGCAAGTTAAAAAGAGTTTCAGGAAGGTTTGAGACCTTTAAGTCAGAGGGCGGAATTTTCTTTATCGTAGATTATGCCCATACTCCGGATGCTTTGGAAAATATTCTGGACAGCATTAACGATATCAGAACCAAAAATGAAAGATTAATCACTGTTTTTGGCTGCGGAGGAGACCGAGATCATTCCAAAAGACCTGAAATGGGAAATATTGCCACGAAAAAATCAACATTGGCAATCATCACTTCAGACAACCCGAGAACAGAAGATCCGGCACAGATCATCAAAGAAATTGAAGCGGGTGTTGAACCTCAGAACTTCAGCAAATACACTTCAATTCCGGACAGAAAAGAAGCCATAAAAATGGCTATAAAGTTTGCAGAACCTAAAGATATTGTTTTAGTAGCCGGAAAAGGGCACGAAACTTATCAGGAGATAAATGGGGTAAAACATCATTTTGATGACAAAGAAGTAATTAATGAGCTTTGGAAATTGATGAGTAAATAAATTGAAAGATTGAATTTATTTAATGATTTAAAAATTTGATGATGACAAAAAATTTTGAAAATTTCCCTGTGTATCTCAAAAGTTTAGATGTCATTGAAAAAGTTTACAGATTTCTTCAGGCTAAAAGTTTTGAAAAAGAATTTGAATTTAATAACCCGATAAAAAGAGCGAGTTTTTCAGTTAGCAACAATATTAGAAGGCTCGGAATATAAACAATAATATACCATTTATTAAATATTTAAAAATAGCAAAAGGCAGCTGCGCTGAAGTGAGAAGTATGCTAATTGTAAGTAAAAGATTAAAATTAGGTGACGAAGATAAAGCTGAAGAAATCATAAGTCTTTCAAGAGAAGCTTCTTCAAACATCTCCAACTTTATTAAATATTTAAGTGAAAATATGGAGAAGTCCAATCTTTAAATTTTTAAATAAATTAAATTTTAAATTAAAAAAGAAACATGCTATACTATCTATACGAATATTTAACCAACCATGGGATCCATGTTCCGGGATTAGGGATGTTAAAATACATTTCCTTCCGTGCCGGAATGGCGGTATTGTTTTCTCTTATCATTGCTCTTGTCTACGGAAAAAGAGTGATCAATTATCTGAGAACAAAACAAATGGGTGAATTGGTGCGTGATCTTGGGCTGGATGGCCAAAAGCAAAAAGAAGGAACTCCTACGATGGGAGGGCTTATCATCATTTTGGCAACCCTTATTCCGGTGCTGTTATTTACAAGAATCACCAATGTCTATATTGTTCTCTTGTTGGTTTCAATGTTATGGATGGGAGCCATTGGTTTTCTTGATGATTATTTAAAGAAAGTTAAGAAAAACAAAGACGGGTTAAGCGGTAAGTTTAAGGTAGTAGGACAGGTCGGTTTAGGGCTAATTGTCGGAATTACAATGTATTTCCACCCGGACATCACGGTTAAAAGAAAATATGCCGATGCAAAAGTAGTAAACAGAAATAATGTAGAGCAAAACTTCATGCCTACTGAAAAAATAACAGTTTCCACCGTTCCTTTTGCTAAGAATAATGAATTCGATTACAGTGGAATTTTATTTTGGATGAATGATAAAGATGCTCACGAATGGGCATGGATTGTATTTATCCCCATTGTCATTTTTATTGTAACAGCCGTTTCGAACGGGGCCAATATTGCCGACGGAATAGATGGTCTTGCTGCAGGAACCAGTACCGTTATACTCCTTACCCTGGCTCTTTTCGCCTATATTTCCGGAAACATTATTTTTGCCGATTATCTCAACATCATGTTCCTTCCGAATATGGGGGAAACCACCATTTTTGCGGTTGCATTAGTAGGAGCGGTAATAGGCTTCTTTTGGTACAATACCTATCCTGCACAGGTATTCATGGGAGATACAGGAAGTTTGATGCTGGGCGGAGTAATTGCGGTTTTAGCGATTATCTTGAGAAAAGAGCTCCTGATCCCTGTTTTATGTGGAGTATTCTTAATAGAATTACTCTCTGTAATCTTACAGGTTTGGGTCTTCAAATATAGAAAAAGAAAATATGGGCTGGAATATGCCCAAAACAATAGACTATTCAAAATGTCACCATTACACCATCATTATCAGAAAGAAGGTTTCCACGAAAGTAAAATCGTGAACAGAATGATCATCATCGGTGTAATCCTGGCGATTGTATGTCTGATCACCTTGAAAATGAGATAAAATTAAAAGCTGTAAGCAATAAGCTTAAAGCTTAAAGCCTATAGCATAAAGCTTTTATAATATGAAAATAGTTGTTTTAGGAGGAGGAGAAAGCGGATGCGGTGCTGCTTATTTGGCCAAAAAGAAAGGTCTGGAAGTATTTCTTTCGGACAAAGGAGCCATTAAGGATAACTATAAGCAGTTTCTTACCGATAATGAAATTGAATTTGAAGAAGGAAAGCATGATGAAGAAAGAATTCTAAGTGCAGACTGGATTGTAAAAAGCCCGGGAATTCCGAAAAAGGCAGAGATCATTCATAAAATTCATGAAAAAGGAATAAGGCTTTCTTCTGAAATTGAATTTGCATCCGAATTTACAGATGCAAAGATTATTGCCATTACCGGAAGTAACGGAAAAACAACCACCACTTCTCTGATCTATTACATCCTGAAAAATGACGGATTAAATGTAGGTCTTGGAGGAAATATCGGATACAGCTTTGCAAAGCAGGTAGCCGATGAAAACTATGAATATTATGTACTGGAGGTAAGCTCCTTCCAGCTGGATGATATTCAGAATTTCAGACCTTATATTTCTTTGTTGCTGAACTTGTCTCAGGATCACCTGGATCAGTACAACTACAATTATGAAGAATATGCGCTGGCAAAATTCAGGATAGCTGAAAATCAGGAAAATGACAATTTTTTCATCTACAACAAAGATGATGAAATGAGTAAAAACCTTCTTGAAAAGCTGGAAATAAAAGCTAAAATGATTCCTTTCTCCACCAAGGAAAAACTGGCTGAAGGGGGATACATTAATAATGAAAACATTGTGGTAAAGGTAAAAGATGAATTCTCAATGAAAATTGATGAATTGTCTCTTCTTGGAAACCACAACGTAGCGAACAGCCTGGCGGCTTCAATAGCCGGTAAAATATTGGAAATCAACAATGAAAGCATCAGGAATTCATTAATGACATTCCAGGCAGTAGAACACAGACTGGAGTTTGTCTCTGAAATTGACGGAGTAAAATACATCAACGACAGTAAAGCCACCAATGTCAATGCCACCTACTACGCACTAGAAAGTATGAAAACTCCAACTGTATGGATCGTTGGAGGATTAGATAAAGGGAATGACTACACCGAAATTGAGGATCTGGTCAAAAGAAAAGTAAAGGCGATTGTTTGCCTTGGAATAGACAACAAAAAGATCATAGACTTCTTTAAAGAGAAGAAGGAATTTATTTATGATACTTCAAGTATGGAAGAAGCAGTGAAAATATCAAAATCACTGGCTAAAAAAGGGGATACAGTCCTTTTATCTCCATGCTGTGCAAGCTTTGATTTATTCAAAAGCTATGAAGACAGAGGAAACCAGTTTAAACAGCAGGTATTAAAAGCCAATGGCCAATAGCCAGAAGCCAACAGCATTAACTATGGACGAACAGAACACAGAAAACAGATTTGAGTTTCTAAAGGGCGATAAAGTACTTTGGATGGTCATCCTTGTGATCTCCATCTTCTCTATTTTCCCCGTATACTCTGCAAGTTCAAATCTGGAATACATCGTTAATAACGGGACCACCACCGGTCACGTTATCAAACATATGTTCTTTGTAGTCTTAGGGTTAGGAATCATGAGACTGGTAGGAACCGTAAAATATGAATACATCGGCAAGCTCAGCAGTATTTTGCTGGGGCTGATGGTTGTTTTACTGGTTGTTACCATGTTTACTGGCCAGACTATAGACGGAGCCAGTGCTTCCAGATGGCTGAAAATCCCGGGAACCCCTATTTCATTCCAGCCGTCATCATTTGCTTTCTTAATGCTGATTATCTATCTGTGCAGATATTTAACCAAAAAGATCACCAGGGAAAGACTTCCGATAGAGAATATCATGTATATTTTCGGACCGATCCTTCTTGTTTTTGTACTGGTTGCAAAAGATAACGGATCCACAGCACTCATGATTTTAATGGTTTCCGTAATCGTTTTGATCATTGGGCAGCTTCACTGGAAATATATTGCAGGATTCATTTCCGCTTCATTTGTGGCCATTGTTTTCTTTTTACTGATTGCTTTGAATACCAATATGATCGGTGGAAACCGTGTCCATACATGGATGAGCCGTATTGAAACATTTACCTCCAGTAAAGCCAAAACGGCAGATACTGATGATGAAAGTGTAAAAGCAAAAAATTATCAGGTAATGCAGGCAAAGGCAGCCATTGTACACGGAGGCATTACAGGGATGGGACCTGGAAAAAGTGCATTAAAACAAATGCTTCCACAGTCTGCGTCCGACTTTATCTTCGCTGTGATCGTAGAAGAATATGGAGTAATTGGTGCTGCTTTTCTGATCAGTCTTTATCTCATTATGATGATACGGATTGTGATGATCGCCAGTAAAATGCCGGCCTTCTTCGGATCATTGCTGGTGCTCAGTCTCGGGGTAATGATTTTTATACAGCTTTCAGTCAACATTGCTGTTGCAATCAATCTGATCCCGGTAACAGGTCAGCCGCTGCCTTTAATAAGTTATGGGGGAACCTCAATGCTGGTCACCTACTTGCAGTTAGGAATTATTTTGAATATAAGCTCCAGAATCCAGATTTACGATGAAGAAGGAATGGGCAAAAAACAAAGCATCGCAGAAATAAACGATATTGCTTAGGCCACTCAGGGAACAACGTGGCGAAGCAATCTGAAAATTGTAGAAAATGAGCAAAAAATTAAAAATAGTATTATCAGGCGGAGGAACAGGAGGACACATCTTCCCTGCCATCGCCATCGCTGATGAGATCAAAAAAAGATTTCCTGATGCAGAATTTTTGTTCATTGGAGCCAACGGTAAAATGGAAATGGAAAAAGTTCCTCAGGCCGGTTATAAAATAGAAGGAATCGATATTGCAGGAATCGACAGGGGAAATCTGTTATCCAATTTGGGACTTCCTTTTAAGATTCTTAAAAGTTTGTCAAAGTCAAAGAGGATCATCAAAAGCTTTGCACCCGATTTTGCAGTAGGAACCGGTGGTTTTGCCAGCGGACCCGCCCTTTATGAAGCAAGTAAACTGGGAATTCCGATTTTCATTCAGGAGCAGAATGCCTATGCCGGAGTAACCAATAAAATTCTAAGCAGGAAAGCCAAAGCTGTTTTCACGGCCTACCCAAAAGTAGAAGGCTTTCCGGCAGAAAAAATAAAATTTCTGGGAAATCCGATCCGTTCCACTATTATTTCAGGAATGCAGGAAACAGCAGTGGCAAAAGAAAAAATGGGATTAAACAAAGACAGACTTACTATTTTATCGGTAGGTGGTTCTTTAGGATCCAGAACATTGAACAATGCCTGGAAATCTCATTTAAATGAAATTATAAATAAAGATTATCAGCTGATCTGGCAGACCGGAAAGCTTGATTATAAAGATATTTTAGAAGAAACAAAAGATATAGACACCAGAAATATTCAGATCCTTGAATTCATCAAAGATATGGAACTGGCTTATTCTGCAGCCGATATCATTGTTTCCAGAGCCGGAGCCATAGCCATTTCAGAGTTGGCTGTAGCACAGAAACCGGTATTGCTGGTTCCTTTCCCTTTTGCCGCGGAAGACCATCAAACCAAAAATGCCATGAACCTGGTTGAAAAAAATGCAGCCAGAATGGTAAAAGACTCTGAAATGCAGGAAAAGTTCTGGAATACCCTTTCAGAGATCTGCGAAAATGAAAGTGTAAGAAAAGAAATGTCAGACAATCTTACATATTTTGCCAAGCCAGATGCCGCAAAAGAGATTGTAGATGAGATATTGAATGTAATAACAAGATGATTTGAAAAAAGGATAAACTTTTGATCATTTAATCTTTCAATTTTTAAATTAATGAAGAAATTAGAAACATATCAAAACTTTTACTTCGTTGGAATCGGAGGTATCGGAATGAGTGCTTTAGCACGTTATTTCAATGCATCCGGTAAAAAGGTATTGGGATATGATAAAACCAATACAAAACTCACTCAAAATCTGATCAAAGAAGGAATTGATATTGTTTTTGAAGACCTTATTGATGAAAGGATAACCTCTCTTCAGAAAGAAAATACATTGGTCATCTACACTCCCGCTATCAAAACGCTTGGAATTTTAGATTACTTTAATCAAAATCAGTTTGAAGTTTTAAAACGTGCAAAAGTTTTAGGATTAATTACAGAAAATACAGATTGTATCGCAGTAGCAGGAACTCATGGAAAAACGACTACGTCTACCCTGATTTCCCATCTATGCAAAGAAGCAGATCTCCCTTTTTCATGCTTTTTAGGTGGTATTTCTGAAAACTTTAAATCCAACTTCCTGTATAACGGATCAACTTACTCTGTCGTTGAAGCGGATGAATATGACAGAAGCTTTTTGAACCTTTCTCCGGATTGGGCAGTAGTAACTTCAACAGATGCCGATCACCTGGATATTTATGTTGATAAGAGCCATATTGAAGAAGGATTCAGACAATTTGCTGCGCTGGTTCCTGAAGACAAAAAATTATTTGTAAGAAAAGGAGTTGAGATTGGCAGAGGACATCAAACCTATGCGGTGAATGAAAAAGCGGACTATTATTCGGATCATCTTCGTATGGATCATGATAAAATCTATTTTGACTTCCATACCCCAACAGAAACCATTAAAGATTTTGTTTGGGAAATCCCGGGAATCCATAATGTGGAAAATGCTACGGTAGCATTGGCTATTCTTCACAATTTAGGCGCAGATTTTGATACGCTGAAAAAAGCAATAGCTAATTTTAAAGGAATTAAAAGAAGATATACCAAGCATATCTATGAAAATGGTAAAATTTACATTGATGACTATGCTCACCACCCTACAGAAATCAATGCTGTAATGGGTTCTATCAGAACATTTTATCCCGATAAAAAATTATTGGTTGTTTTCCAGCCACACCTTTTCAGCAGAACAAGAGATTTTGCAGACGGGTTTGCTGAAAGCTTAAGCCGTGCTGATGAATTGATGCTGCTTGACATCTACCCGGCAAGAGAACTTCAGGAAAATTTTGAAGGAATTACTTCAAGCTGGCTGTTGGAAAAAGTGAATTTAGATAAAAAAGAAGTATCGCCTTTATCTGATGCTTTTGAAAAAATAAAAGAAAAAGATTTTGATATCCTTCTTACAGTAGGCGCAGGAAATATAGATACCCTGTACGACCCTATCTGTGAATGGATGAAAAAAATCTGAGTATAACGCAATGTCCGCGAAAAGAAGAAAAAACATTAACCCCTTTTTGCGTTGGTAGCGTTTAAAGAAAAAGTATGAAAAATAAATACAGAATATTAAAAATTGTTGTTACGGTAATCATCCTGGGATTGTTACTGAGTTTCTCATTGAAGAGATTCAGCCGCCAGCAGATTACAGACAATAAGATTTCTGTAAAAATGAGTGAAAAGACCCCTGTTTATTTTGTGGATGAAAAAGATATCAGGGAAATTGTCAAAAAAGAAAACCCTTCAGGGAAAGTGGGAGATCTTAATATTCCTTCTTTAGAAAAGAAGATTAATGCTCTTCCTGCCGTAGATAGTGCCAACGTATATCTGAACCTGAACGGAAAGCTTAATCTGGATATCAAACAGAGAATTCCCGTTTTCAGGCTCAATAAAGATGGAAAAGATTTTTATGTGGATGAAAAAGGGATAGAATTTCCGATTTCAAGAACCTATTCACATCCATGTATGCTGGTAACAGGAAACGTACAGCCTGATGAATACGAAAAGCTGGCTGAGCTGGTTGAAAAGATTGATAAAGATGATTTCAGCAAGAAATTCTTCATAGGAATTTCAAAAAGCAGAGACAGCTACAATCTTCTGACAAGCGAAGGCAACTACCGGGTAGAGATCGGAGATTTGGATAATATCGACTTTAAGGTAAAAGGATTTAAAACTTTTGTGGAGAAATACCTGGTCTATCAGGACCCACAAAAATACAGCATGGTATCGGTAAAATATCAGAACCAGATTGTAACCACATTAAATCCTTACTTCAAAGAAAACGACAGTCTTCTGAAGGCGGGAAAACTGGAACTGGCAAAGGTTCCGTCATCCACGGCTCCCGTTAAAAAACAGAAAACAAAACCAAAGACAACAGAAACTAAAAAAAACAGCTCTGCACAGGTAAAGCCTAAAGAGAGCTCCAAGCCAAAAGAAACGAAAAAAACGGATAAAAAACCAACGGCTTCAGCACAGTCCAAACCAAAGCAGAAAGCCAAAGTGAAAATAGAATAAAACAGAGAGTCCCGATGGGACCATTTAACACAAAACAGGATAAGTCCTATGTGGAAAAAGTAGAAAAAATCAAATCGATATAAAAATGGAAAATCAAGAGTATTCAGTAGGTCTGGACATCGGGACAACA
The DNA here is from genome assembly GCF_022869225.1 of Chryseobacterium sp. Classification (NCBI taxonomy): domain Bacteria; kingdom Pseudomonadati; phylum Bacteroidota; class Flavobacteriia; order Flavobacteriales; family Weeksellaceae; genus Chryseobacterium; species Chryseobacterium sp. The sequence continues at coordinate 2,118,013 of NZ_JALIHL010000001.1, forward strand.
AAGATAGTCGCGATTGTCGGAAGAAGGAATGCACACGGGAAGATAGAAGTTCTCGGTGTAGGAAAAGCTAAAAGTCTTGGTGTTCATAAAGGTATTGTGAATAATATTTCACAAACTATTAATTCAATCAAGGCCGCAGTGTCCGAAGCACAATCCAGTGCCGGCGTTCCTATCCGCAAGGTAACGGTAGGTATTGCTGGAAAACACATCCGTTCCCTGCAGCATTCCGATTATATTATGCGTGAACATCCGGATAAATTTATTACAGACGATGACATTGAAGCATTAAAGGATCAGGTCAAGAAACTGGTCATGCTTCCTGGAGAAGAAATTATCCATGTACTTCCTCAAGAATATAAAGTGGATTCCGAAGGTGAAATTCAGGAGCCTGTCGGAATGCACGGAAAACGTTTAGAGGCTAACTTCCACGTAGTCGTTGGGCAGATGGGAAGCATCCGAAATATCGCAAGATGCGTTCGTGAAGCCGGATTAGAAATGGAAGCTCTTACTTTAGAGCCTTTAGCGTCTTCAGAAGCTGTTCTTACAAAAGAAGAAAAAGAAGCTGGTGTAGCGATTGTTGACATTGGTGGAGGAACAACTGATATTGCTATTTTTAAAGATAATATCATCCGTCACACTTGTGTTATTCCTTACGGTGGCGGAATTATTACAGAAGATATCAAGGAAGGCTGTTCAATTATTGAGAAACATGCTGAACAACTGAAAGTAAAATTTGGTTCAGCTGTTCCCGAATTGGAAAAAGACAGTACTTTTGTAACCATTCCCGGGCTTCACGGAAGACCTGATAAAGAAATTTCCTTAAAAACTCTGGCACAGATTATCAACGCGAGAGTAGAAGAAGTTTTGGAAATGGTGAACACAGAGCTGAAAGCTTACGGTGCTTTTGAACAAAAGAAAAAGCTGATCGCCGGTATTGTCTTGACCGGTGGCGGTTCAAACTTAAAGCACCTTCGCCAGCTGGCTAATTATACAACAGGTTTTGACAGTAGAATTGGTTTTGCCAATGAATATATTGCCAACGATAAAAATCAGTATCTGAAAGGTCCTGAATTTGCTACTTCTATCGGGTTATTGATGGAGAGTTTAAAGATCAGGGACAAAAAGCAGACTGCCGATGAGATACAGGAAACAGCCAGCGAGCAGCCACAGCCTGAAGCAGTATCTGCCTCCGTGCAGGCAGAAACAGCACAGACGGTTCAGCAGCAGGCAGCATCTGTTCAGGAGCAACCAGTAGCCAACGAACAGCGGGAAAACAGAAAAGCGAAATTAACCTTCGGGCAGTCGCTTATGGAAAAAGTAAAAAAATTCTTTGAAGAAGTAGAATAAATTATAAATGATAGATGATAAACGATAAATAATTTTATCTATCTTCATGTATCATTCATCAATTGTAAAAAGTATAGTTATGGAAAATATAGGTACACAAGGATTTTCATTTGATTTACCAAAAGGAAATTCATCGATCATAAAAGTAATCGGTGTAGGTGGCGGGGGGAACAACGCCCTAAAGCACATGTACGAAAAAGGTATTCACGGAGTAGACTTCGTGATCTGTAATACGGATGCTCAAACATTAGATAATAACCCTGTTGCGAATAAAGTTCAGCTTGGAACGACCATTACGGAAGGTCTTGGTGCTGGTGCCGACCCTGAAGTGGGAGAAAAATCAGCAATTGAAAGTATTGAAGATATCAAGGCTGCTATGGGACAGAACACCAAAATGGTGTTCATCACTGCCGGAATGGGTGGTGGTACAGGTACCGGAGCGGCTCCCGTCATTGCCAAAGTCGCAAAAGATATGGGAATCTTAACGGTAGGTATCGTTACCGTTCCTTTCAGCTTTGAAGGAAAAAGAAGATTGGAACAGGCCGAAAATGGTCTTGACAAATTAAGAAATAATGTTGACTCATTAATTGTGATCAACAATGATAAACTGAGACAGCAGTTCGGAAACCTTGGATTCAAGCAGGGATTCTCGAAAGCCGATGAAGTGTTAACCAATGCCGCCAAAGGGATGGCAGAAGTTATTACCGGTTACTTTGATGTCAATATTGACTTTAGAGATGCCAAATCAGTGCTTCAAAATTCCGGGACGGCTCTGATGTCCACAGGAACAGCTTCAGGTGAAAATAAAGCTGAAGAAGCTGTAAGAAAAGCCCTTGATTCCCCGTTATTAAATGACAATAAGATCACAGGAGCCAAAAATGTACTGTTGCTGATCAGAAGTGGTGCTGAAGAGGTTACTATGGATGAAATCGGTATCATTATGGACCACATCCAGAAAGAAGCAGGAAATACCGCTGATATCATTTTCGGGGTGGGTGCCGATGAAGAATTGGGAGATGCTGTAAGTGTTCTTGTTATCGCTACAGGATTCTCTAATGACAACAAAAAGTTTGCCGGCCCTACGGAAAAGATCAGAATCAGCCTTAATGACAGCTTTGAAAGCCCAAAAACATCTCCTTTCAAAACCAGGGAAGAAAGAGAGTCTGCGCCTGAAGCAACACGTGATTTCGGAGGAAAGAACCTTTTCAGACTGGATGACGAGGACCATGAGGCTCCGTTCAACGTTACTTCTTCTGAAAAAAAAATGATTATTGAAGAAGAGGAGATCAAAACAGAAATAAAATTCTTTGATAAAGAGGAAGATACACTGAATACGCCTGAACAAAGCTGGAGAAATGGAGAAGACAACGAGCAGGACGAATACAGCTTATTTTCTATTGAAGATGAAGATGGAGAAGATCCAAACGATTTGGAAATTCAGTCTTTCTCATTTGATTTTGAAAATAAAAAAGAAGAGCCTCAGCCAGGGAATACGTTCAACAATTCTTTTAGAGAGGAAAAACCTGTTGAATTCAGCTTCTTTGTGAATGAGCCTAACAAAAATGAACCTAAGCCTGATTTCGGGCAGCCGAAAGCGGAATTCAATACGCCGGCCAGTGCTGTAGCAGAACCCGCACAAAAGGTGGAACCATTCTTCCAAAAGCAGGAAGAGCCCAAAGCCGAATCAAAACCGGTTTTTGAAAACAAAAAAGAAATTGAAACTCCAAAACCTGCTGACTCAGAGTTCACTTTCGTGAATAAAGCGGTAGATCAGGAAAGAGTTTTGGAAAGAAGAAATAAATTAAAAGAATTCAACTCACGCTATCAAAGCTTTGACAGCACCAGTGAATTTGAATCTATTCCTGCTTTCAAAAGGAAAAATATTTCGATCGACGGAACAAATGCTTCAGACCAGAACATCAACACGTACCTGTCTGACAACAATGGTTCCATGCAGATCAGAGAAAACAGATTCCTAAACAAAGACGTAGATTAAATGCTGTTGGCAGCTGGCTGTTAGTGAATGGCTTTTTTAAGCCCTATCCAAAGCTAATACACAACTGCCGATAGTCAAAATCAAAAGCATAAAAACATGAGTTTAGAAAATACAATAAGCGAAGCTATAAAAACAGCAATGAGAGAAAAAGACAGAGTGGCCCTGGACTCTCTTCGTGCTGTAAAATCTCAAATTCTTCTCCTGAAAACGGAAGCAAAAGGTGCTGAAGTTTCTGCAGAACAGGAAATTGCTATTCTTCAGAGAATGATCAAACAGCGTAAAGACTCTTTTGAACAGTTTGCCGCTCAGGGCAGACAGGATCTGGCAGAAGTTGAAGAAGCACAGATGAAAGTGATTGAGCAGTTTCTGCCTAAACAGCTTTCTGCTGAAGAATTAGAGTCAGAAATAAAAAACATTATTTCTGAAACCGGCGCTGAGTCTATTAAGGATTTAGGGAAGGTAATGGGAGCTGCCTCAAAGGCATTGGCCGGAAAATCAGACGGAAAGAGCATTTCCGAGATGGCTAAAAAGCTTCTTTCTTAGTTGACCGTCAAAGTTGAAAGTTGACAAAAAAACCATCAACTCTCAACGTATTGATTTCAACAATTTTATAAGGATATTCAACCTTTGCATATCGATTTGATTAAAGAATCCCGGGACTTTTGGTCTCGGGATTCATTTTTGTATTGGATATTCAGATGTATTATCCAGTTTTTACCGAAAACTGAAAAAGATTTTACTTTGCTGCCATTTTCAGACAGCATTAAATAATTGGATTGCTTGAGGGAAAGCCGTAAATGTTTTTTTCATGGTCGCTTGTTTTTTCAGAATCATTTCAAATTTAATAAAAATATTTTGTTATCCCTATTTTTAATTCATAATTTTTTGAATATTGTTGAAATATTAGTATTCTGTTAATTTTATCTGACTAATCTATTGATAGTTATTATATATTGAACAAACGTAAAGAATTGTTTAACTTTGTACAGATAAAAAAAAACAAAATATATGTATCCAACAGATTTAGTAATGCCAATGAAGGCTGAACTTACAGATAAAGGTTTCCAGGATTTAACAACTCCTTCTCAAGTAGAAGAGGCTTTGAAACAATCGGGGACTACCCTTTTGGTCATCAATTCGGTATGCGGCTGTGCTGCAGGTGCTGCAAGACCAGGAGTAGTATACTCTTTAACAGGAGATAAGAAGCCTGATCATTTGACTACAGTTTTTGCCGGGTTTGATACAGAGGCAGTAGCAGAAGCAAGAAAACACCTTGCTCCATTCCCTCCAAGCTCTCCATGTGTAGCTCTTTTCAAAGACGGAGAATTGGTTCACATGCTTGAAAGACACCACATTGAAGGAAATCCTGCAGGAGCTATCGCTGCTAACCTTCAGGCTGCTTATGACGAATATTGCTAAGAAACAATAAATCTAAATGATAAACCGTTACAAATTGTAGCGGTTTTTTTATTTAACCGGATAAAAAATTCTCTGAAAAATCAAATATTATTATATTTGTTGGAATGGCAACCAAAGCACTTTTCAATACTGTAGTCAACTGGTTTATCCGTCAAAGGATAGATCAGATACAGAATTTCATGGATCATCCTATTGAAACCCAGAAAGGAATACTTTTTTCTCAGCTGTTTCATGCTGAAGATACCGAATATGGCAAACTATACGGGTTTAATTCTATTTCAAGTTATCAGGATTTTAAAAATAAAGTTCCGATTGTCACTTATGAAGATTTTGAACCTTATATTGAAAGGGCAAGGCAAGGATATAAAGATGTAAGCTGGCCGGGATTGATTAAACATTTCGCCAAATCATCAGGAACAACCAATGCCAAGAGCAAATTCATCCCTATATCTGCTGAAAGCCTTGAATACTGCCATATGAAAGCAGGCAAGGATATGGTTTCCATTTATGCCAATAATCATCCTGAAAACCAGCTCTTCACCAACAAAAACCTTAGACTGGGAGGAAGTTCTGAGCTCTATGCAGATTTTAACACTAAATTCGGAGATCTTTCTGCCATCCTGATCGATAATCTTCCTTTTTGGGTCGAGATTACAACAACCCCAAGTAAAAAAGTTTCTCTGATGTCCGAGTGGGAAAGCAAATTAAAAGCCATCACTTCAGAAGTGAAAAATGAAGATGTCGGAAGTATTCTCGGAGTACCGAGCTGGATGATGGTTCTTCTTCAAAGAGTATTGAAAGAAACAGAAGTAGGCAGTATTTCAGAGCTGTGGCCCAATTTAGAGGTCTTTTTTCACGGCGGAATAAGTTTTAAGCCCTACAGAGAGCAATACAAGCATATCATCGGAAAAAACATCAATTACTACGAAATATACAATGCTTCTGAAGGCTTCTTTGGAATACAGGACAGATCAAACAGTGATGAAATGCTTCTTATGCTTGATTATGGGATCTTCTATGAGTTTATTCCAATGGATGAGTTCCATTGTTCAAATCCGAAAGTTGTCAGTCTTGAAGAGGTAGAAACAGGAAAAAATTATGCGATGGTCATCACCACCAATGGAGGATTATGGAGATATCTTATTGGCGATACCGTTGTGTTTACCTCAATCAATCCTTTCAGAATAAAAATAACGGGTAGGACCAAACACTATATCAATGCTTTTGGGGAAGAGCTGATGATCACCAATGTAGAATCCGCCCTTTCCAAGGCCTGCGAAGCGACGGGGGCTTTGGTTACAGACTTCACGGGAGCTCCTATTTTCATGAAAGAAAATGAAAGCGGTGCCCATGAGTGGATCTTTGAATTCAGCCAACATCCGGACAACCTGGATCATTTTGTCGATGCTTTTGATCAACATCTGAAAACTATAAATTCAGATTACGAAGCGAAGAGATACAACAATATAACATTAAAAAAACCGATTGTCCATATCGCCAAACACAACCTTTTCTATCATTGGCTGGAGTCTAAAGGAAAACTTGGGGGGCAAAATAAAGTACCGCGGCTGAGCAACGACAGGGAATATATAGACCCGCTGCTTGAGCTTAATAAATAAGTAAAAAGACGCCGGATGTTGAACAGCAAAGCTATTAAAGACAAAATACTCCCCCTGTATTTTTCAATTCAGAGAACTTTAAATCAGGAAAGAGACCAACCTTTGACATCTTTCATCGAAACTTTATAAAAAACGCCGTTTAATACAAACGGCGTTTCTTTTATTTACTTAAATCTTCTTTTATTTTTTTGGCAGCGTCCTCTACTTTTGAAGCTCCTTTTCTGGCGGCATCCTTTGCATCTTTTCCTACCTTGTTAGCTTCTGTTTTGATGTCCTGTCCTGCCTTATTGAGATCCTGCTTTGTCCTGTCGGCAGTCTCGTCAATTTTATCTTTCGCTTTCTGAGCGGCATTGTCAATTTTATTTCCGGCTTCGTCTACTTTTGTTTTGACATCTTCTTTTGCTTTATTGACTTTCGATGTATCCACAACCTGAGAAGGAGTCTCTGTAACAGTTGTAGTGGTTGTAGTCACTGATCCGTCAGGGTTTTCTACCTGTTCTGTTTTTGTTGTGGATTTGGTACAGGCCACTGTGAATATTGAGATCATCAGTGCTGCTAAAATTTGTTTTCTCATACTTTATATTTTTAATGATGTTTTTCAATTATTCTGTTTTAGCTCCGGTATTTACTGGTGTCGCATCTGAGGTTTTCTGCTTTTTCTCTGCCTCTGTCTTTTTCTTTTCGTCCTCCAGCTTCTTTTGCTTTTCTTTATCGAGTTCCTCTTTAAGCTTTTTCTCTTCTTCCTGAAGCTTTTTAGCCTGTTTTACCGAGTCCAGATATTGGGGGGATGACATTCTTATCTTTCTCGCGATATCTACTGAAACAGCTCCTGTAGAAAATGAATCTATTGCTACAGTATCATACTGTATTTTAGCTTGCTGCTCAGCATCAAAGCCGGCAGATTCTTTCTTGGAACAGGCTGTGAACAATACCGCGGAAACAAAAGCAGCAGACAGTAAATTTTTCATGGAACTAATTTAGCAGAAATTCTGCAATTACAGGATAATGATCCGATAATTTCACAGAATGGTCCACTTTATAACTCAAAGGAATAATTGATTTTGAAGTGAAAATATAGTCTATCCTCAACGGAACTTTATAGTCATGAAAACTGCTTGCACTTCCCTTTCCTGCTACCAAAAAGGCATCCTGAAGGTCCTTTCCCAAATTATAGTACTCATAGGAATTGGGAACAGAATTAAAATCTCCGGCTAAAATTACAGGATAAGGAGACAGATCAATTACTTTTCTGATTTTTTTTACCTGGTCTTCATGAGCCTGAAACGTAGGAATCATATGGGATAGCAGCATGGATATATTGCCTGCTCCGAAAGCATCCAGCTTTGTGAACATTGATTTATGAAGCCTGAAAGGTTCCAGGTAGACATTGACAATTCTTACGATTTTTCCATTAATATCTACATCCGCATAGAAAGAGTTTCCTCTTGCCTTTTCCTCAATAATCTCGGCCTGTCTTACAATTTTATGTTTTGTTTTAAGGATAACTGAAGGATATTTTACCAGATCCTGTCTCAATGCCCGGTTGGTGTCCTTTTCCTGTACCAGGATAATGTCGGCATTTTGCTCTTTAATATAATCTTTCACTTTGTCCCAGCCATAATCCCCATATTTGACATTAAACGTTAACACTTTAATATCCCGTATGGTTTTGATATTGTCTGCTTTGGGAGAAAAATTAACCCATCTTCTTATAGGGTTGTAAAAGAGAAAGGTTCCTAATGCAAAAGCAATCGCTATTTTATTTTTTTTAAATACCCAGATTAAGGTAAGAATGATATGGGCCAATATCAGATACGGGAAACCCAGAGAAAGTAGATTAAGATTCCCTAAAAAGTTGGGCGGAATCCATGCATTTCCCAACGTACATAGCAGTAAAACAACAATAGCGATATGTATAAACAGCAGTATCTGATTCGACTTCATGAAAAAACGGTCTTGGTACGTATTTTTTTAAGCAAAAACCCTACCAAGCAACAAAATTTTAACTTTTTTTATGATTATTGACCGTTTAACGAAAACTCAGAAATTACAGGATAATGGTCTGAAAGTCTGACGGAACGGTCTACAACATAAGAAACGGCCGGTATTGATTTTGAAGAAAAAATATAATCGATCCTTATTGGAAATTTATAATCATGAAAACTGGTTGCGCTGCCTTTTCCTGCGTTTAAAAAAGCATCCTCAAGACCTGCTACCAGATGATAATATTCGTAAGAATTAGGAACAGAATTGAAATCTCCCGCCATGATAACAGGATAGGGTGAGTTTTCGACTGCATGCTGAATAAGGGTTACCTGGTCCTGGTGCTTTTTAAAGGTGGGAACAAGCCTTCTGACAATATCTTTCAGCTTCTGCTCATTGGCTTCAGAGCTGCCGTTAAGGGTAACCATATCTCTTTCAAACTTAAAAGGGTGAAGATATATATCAATAAACCGATATACTTTTCCCTTTATTTCAATATCAGCCTGTACCCCCGGTATAATTTCACTCTTATCAGGAGAACCTATATCTTTGCTGCTCAAAACTTTATGCTTAGTCAAGATCGTTACGGTTCCGGATGATGTGACCTTCTTGTAATCTTCCAACATTGGAAAATCACCACCTCTTCCTTCCTGCAACAGGATGACATCTGCTCCCTGAGATTTTAAATACCTTCCTATTGCTTCTTGCCCCATAAGCCCTCCTTTCGCATTAAAGGAGACTATTTTTACGTCTGCTTTTTCTTTTTTATCGGAAGAAAAATTAACAATTCTTTTCACAGGGTTAATAAACGCCAGACCAGCAAACATAAATACAAAGGCCCTTTTTTTCCAGCTTAATATCCAAAACACAATCAGGATGACATACACAATCATGAGAACCGGAAATCCTAAGGACAATAAATTAAACCACGGAAATATTTTAGGCGGAACATAAGCATTCAGCAAACTGCCTAATAAGAGAAATAAAATTCCCAGGTGTATTACCAATATAATAAGTCTGAAGATCTTCACAGAATGATTCTAGTTAAATCTGTATAAATGTTTTTTCCAGTATCTTGCCAGCAGCCAGCCCACCAAAGCCCCTCCAACGTGGGCCAAATGAGCAATCCCTCCTCCATTTCCGGAAACACCAAGGTATACAGAAACAACAATAATGATCGGCATCAGATATTTTACCTTCATGGGGATTGGGATAAACATCATCATGATTTTTGAATCGGGATATAATGTCGCAAAAGCAGCTACAACTCCGAAAATGGCTCCGGAAGCTCCCACCATGGGGGTTGCAACAATACCTTTTAAGCTCTCTAACAATTCTTTTTGTCTAAGAATAGAATCTGACGCTCCGGAAAATTGTACACTGGCCCCGGACATGTAGGCACCGACATTGAATCCCAACTGCTGTAATTCATTGGAAATCTGCTGAACTTCTACAAAATTCCATAAGTTGAAAAGAAAAAATGCTCCCAATCCGCTGGCAAAGTACATGATTAAATAGCGTCTGTCTCCCAGCGATTGTTCCAGAATAGGTCCAAAACTGAATAGAGTAAACATATTGAATAAAATATGCATAATGCTTCCATGCATGAACATATGGGTAATGATCTGCCATGAATGGAAAAATGGTGAAAAAGGATAAAAGCCGGCAAGATAACCAATTACCTGATTTCCAAGTAAAGAGGTAGCAATAAATACAATGACATTGATAATGATAATGTTTCTTGTAATCGGCGGTATATTATTAAACATATTCTTTAAAATTTGTTTTTAAAATCATTAAATGGTACTTCAAAGAAGCATCGTTTTCCATCCGGTAAAAATTCAGGGAATCCTAATGCCGTAAAATCTTTGATCAGCTGTTCCGCATCTTTTTTATAAATAAAGTCAAATCGGGACTTCGACTGCATTTTATTCCACTGGTTCTGGTAATAGAGCATGAACTCTTCTTCTGTTTTATATTCCAGAATCTCAAAAAGGTTCTCCAGGAACTTCATCGCCTGGGTTTCTTTTAATCCTTCAGGAAGCGAGTCTATTCTCAGCACACTTTCATGAGCAATTTTCATGTCAAACCCTAATTCCGGAAGATATTTTTTGATAGAATTATATTTATTCTTTTCTATCTCGTTCATATGGTACTCTAAAGAAAACAAAAGTGCATGACTATTGGTACTGGATTTCTTTGCAGAAGACGACGACCTGTTGTTTTCTGAAACCAGCAGCCTGTGCATCCTTCCCAAATCGAGCATCAAGGTTACATCTCCTTTATTGAAAAGCCAGTATCCGTTCGGAAGCCTCATCAGGTCTTCATCAAAATCTTCATCTTCAAACAGATTGATCTTTGAGGGTTCCGCAGTAATATTCTGATGGTACATTTCTGTAAGATTCTGAATCTCTTCCGGAAGAACAACCGTTTTTTCTTCCAAAAACGGATTATAATCCTTATCTACAATGATTTCAGGCATTCTGATCATTCCTCCTCCGTTGCCTTTGCTTGGGATCGGTTTATTCATCATTTCATCCAGCTCAGGATCTCTGTCAAAATCGAGGCTTGGAGACACATTATAAATTCCCAGCGATCTCTTTATCGTAGAACGGAGTAAGGCAAAAATAAGATGTTCATCTTCAAACTTCACTTCAGTTTTCTGGGGGTGTATATTAACGTCTATTTTCTCCGGATCAAGCTCCAGATAAAGGAAAAATGACGGAACATACCCCGGCATAAGCAGTCCTTCAAAAGCCTCCTGAACCGCTTTATTGAAATAAGGACTCTTAAAATATCTTCCGTTAACAAAAAGAAACTGTTCTCCTCTTGACTTTTTGGCACCTTCCGGTTTAGCGACAAATCCATGAAGCTTACACCAGATAATATCTTCTTTAATAGGAATCAGCTGGGGCTGCAGTTTTCTTCCAAAAATATCAACGATACGCTGCATCTGACTTCCTTTTCTCAGTTTGAAAACCGGTTCGTCGTCATGAAATAAAGAAAATTCCAATCCTTCGTGTGCCAGTGCAATACGTTGAAACTCATCGATGGCATGTCTGAATTCAATATTATTGTTTTTCAGGAACTTTCTTCTGGCCGGAACATTATAGAACAGGTTTTTCACTAAAAAATTAGATCCCTCAGCGGTTTGTACCGGATCCTGAAACTGGAAAACTCCACCTTCAATATAGATGTTGGTTCCAATAGAGCTGTCTTTCTGTTTTGTTCTTAATTCAACCTGTGAAACGGCGGCTATGGAAGCCAGCGCCTCTCCCCGAAACCCTTTTGTTACGATCTTAAAGATATCTTCTGTTCCTCGGATCTTAGATGTGGCATGTCTTTCAAAGGCCATTCTGGCGTCTGTTTCGGACATTCCTTTTCCGTCGTCTACCACCTGAATCAGGTTTTTTCCGGCGTCCCGAAGGATCAGTTCAATTTTCGCAGCATCTGCATCTATAGCGTTCTCCAAAAGCTCCTTCACAATGGATGCAGGCCTCTGCACCACTTCTCCCGCTGCAATTTGGTTCGCTACATGATCCGGTAAAAGTTGAATAATATCTGACATAAAAACGTAAATCAACTTACAAAAATAGTCAATGAAAACGGGAATTAAAACATTAAAACCGTGAATTAATATTTAATTATCAACATTTCAACAATACAGCTTTCTACATGCTGAGTCTCAAACCATTCATGACAGCCGTTTTTTAAAGAGAACAATCCCCTATTGTTTTCACACAAATAGAGGATTGATTCACAGCTAGTTTATACAAAAAATTAATAGTGATATCTATTGTACGGCCTACTTAATCTTCAAAAATGAGTTTTCTTTTCTTTTCTCTTGTAGGAATTCCATGAATTTTTTCATACAGATAGGCCAGCAGGTTCGGTTTTCTGTAAATCCTGCTGTACCTGTATTTGGTATTAAAATGTCTTACATGGATTTTGTAGGCATCATATCCAATGACGATTAAAAGACACACACTGATCACATAGAAGACTCTGAATTCCAGGTAATAATAAGTCAATCCGGAGAATACAGCTCCCAACACATAGGCGACCATAATACTCATCAGCAGTTTTGCTCTTCCCGTCAGTTCTCCGTTTTTCCGATATTTTTTCTGGGTAAACATAGAGACCAGGATTCCCAGGTCGGTGGTGGTACCTGTAAGGTGGGTGGTCTTTACTGAAAAGTTGGAGATACTTGCGGTCAATCCATTCTGAAGACCGGTAGCAAAAAGCATTAATGCAACCAAATATTCTGTTTCCTCAAGGGTTTTTTGATAATAAAACTGTCCGTATACCCCTACAAAGAGAAGACATATAATTTCCAGGACAATAGGCATTGCATGAGCAAAATATTTACTCTTTTTATTGAAGTTGATGACAATAAAGTTGGACAGAAAACTTCCGAAGAAGAATAAAAAGATCCACCCGCCGACTACTGCCACCTGTCCCCAGTTTGCCTTACTGATTTCCGCCGCCAAAATAGCGTAATGTCCTGTTACGTTCGATGTAAAAGAGAGAAATATTAATAGGGATGCAATATTTATAGTCCCTGCTGTAAAGGCAGTCAGCGTCCCCAACCTGATATTGTCTCCCAGTGTCCTGCTGTTACTATAATTTCTTAACATTTTTATATTTTTAATTGTGTTTTATTCTTAGACTTCCACAAAGATCTCTGCCAGCCTTCCTCTTTCCGGAAGTCTTTCTACGATCTCTACCTTAATTTCCTGAGATTGAAGTTCTCTGCATTTTTTGATATAAGGAATAAGATCAAACATCCCTTTACCTTTACTTTTAATAGATGGAGAATAGTAAGCTTCCTCTATCTGCTCTGCTTTTACATACTGGTTGAATGTTCTTTGAAAACTTCCCGTGAAGACATCACAGATGATCTTATTGACCAAATGAGGATATTTATTCTTGATAATTCCATAAGCATCACAGAATTCCTCAGGTCTTATCTTATTGAAAACGGTAGTCTTCGTATTGAATAAAAGATCTCTTATAGAATCTCCGGAATCATATCCTGAAACCAAAAGGATGTTATAGGTATTCTGGTCCTCTGAAGCATCTTTTTCTTTCAGGACCTTTTTCAATATATTCAATGACTCAAGAGAATAATCTGTAGCAATTAAAATTGTTTTAGCCATGTTCTTTATGATTTTGTTTTGTGTTGATCTTTTTTGATGATACAAAACTAGAACGACCAAATTAGAAGCTCTTTGGAATGGAATTAAAATGTGATTAAAGAGATTAGAATGAGATTAGAAAATTGTTAAGGGGAATTAATATGGAGGAAGGAAAAATCGCGAACAGACGTGTAAGCTATTCTCTATCAGCCTGTTCCTTTATTTATATTTCAAAAAAGCAATTTGCCTTTTCAACTTTCCACGATTTTCTTATTGGGTTTAACCGTTCTCTTGCTGTGTACTGTAAAAGTTCGGAAAACGCATCTGTACCGTAGTTCCCTGATTTTCGTGAGAGCTCACGATAAGCTCCCCGTGATGCATTCTTACAATATTTCTTGCTAACGGAAGCCCGATTCCGTAGCCTTCATAATTGTTTGTATTGGAAGCCCTGAAAAACGGATCGTAGATCTTGTCCATTTCCACTTCGGGAATTCCTATCCCATTGTCCTTGACAATGATATAAACATCTGTATCTGTGGCCCCCAGAGAAACCCTCACCTGCTGGAAGTTAGAATACTTACAGCCATTACTGATGATATTGGCAACGGCCAGATGAAGCAGCTGCTCATTTCCCTGCACCTTCAGTTTTTTAGGGTTATCCGGAAGCATGCTGATGTCCAGATAGATATTATTCCGGGTATCAATTCTTCTCAATGTTTCAATAACATCCCAAAGCAGCTGATCGATCCTCACTTTATCCATTTTCTGGATCTTACCGTCAAATCCGGTCTGAGCGATCATCAATAAAGCTTTAATCTTTTTGTCAAGTTTTTCAGCTTCATTCAGAATAATCTCCAGAGTTTCTTTGTATTCTTCTGAGGTCCTGCTGATGGAAAGCGCTACATCAGCTTCTCCCATTATTGAAGTGAGAGGGGTTCTCAGTTCATGAGAAACGTTTCCGATCAAATGATTCTGGGTTTCAAAAGACGTTTCAATACGGTTGAGCATCCCGTTGAAGGTATCTACCAACTCGTTCAATTCTTTATTGTCAGGCTGGGGTTCTAAACGTAAATGAAGATTTTCAGAACTGATCTCTTTTACTTTTCCTGTAATTTTTAAGATCGGTTTAAATAAGGTTTTCGACAGGTAGAAAGAAAAAATCATACTGAAGAATAGAGAAAGAACGATACACGTAAGCAGCGTCCTTTTTAAAAACCCAAGATAATAAACGACATAGTGGTTTTTGGCAGAGGCGATTGCAATATAATCTTTATTATCATACTTAAAACTCTGGCCGATATAATAGAATTCCTTGTCGTTATAATTAGACTCTCCTTCTTTGATAATATTCTTGAAGAAATAGTCTGGTATATGGACTTCCTGCGATATTTTTTTGAAATTGGAATCGGTAGGAACGGCAAAAACATAGTCTTTTTCCATGGGAAGTTCCTCATCATTCAGGCTGTTGAGGATATAATTTTCCGGAAGATCCAGGTGATCCTTACTTTTTTCTATCTGAACAATAGTAGTGGTACGGATTTTCAGCAACTCATAAAATCTCTGGTGAGAAAAATTAACGATCGAAAAATAAACCAATCCGCTGAACAGCAAAATAATGGCAGTAAAAACCAACATTAAAAGCACCATTGTTTTGGTCTGATTTGTGATCACTTTATTAAACATTCATCAAGATTTTTTCAAAACATAGCCCATTCCTATTACAGTATGAATCAATTTATTATCATCCTGACTGTCCAGTTTCTTTCTTAGATAATTCACATAAACATCTACCACATTAGTTCCCAACTCATAATTTACGCCCCATACCGCATCCAGGATTTCTGCTCTTGAGATCACCTTTTCAGGGTTATTCAGGAAATATAGCAGCAGTTTGTATTCTGTGGAAGTAAGGGTAATTTCTTCTCCTCCACGGGTTACTTTTTTAGTATAATCGTTTACAGCCAGATCTGAAAACTGAAATACATGCTCATTATCCGGCTCCGGTTCAATGGTTTCCTGAGGTCCGTTGTTGTGGCTTCTTCTCAAGAGAGACTTCACACGGGCTACCAGTTCAATAAATTTAAATGGCTTTACCAGATAATCATCTCCGCCGCTTTCCAGGCCGAGCACAATATTTTCAGAAGTTCCTAAAGCTGTTAAGAACAGGATCGGCACACTCTGATTGGTTTTCCGGATCTCTTTGCAAACATCCAGCCCGTTCATTTCCGGCAGCATAATGTCTAAAATTACCAAATCGAAATCGTTGGCCTGCACCAGCTGTACTCCGGTACGCCCGTCAAAAGCTACAGAAATTTCATATCCGTTCTCCTGAAGTCCCTTTTTAATAAAAGACACGACACTGGTTTCGTCTTCGATAAGAATAATTTTTTCATAAATGAAATAACGAGTTTTACAAAAATAGGGAAATTTTCTCGGGATGGACAAGAGGCATAGGAAGCTGAGAAGGCAAAAGGGTAAAAAATGAAATCACTCATGAAAAAAAGTTTTACAAATACTCCCCGCTTCCTTATTTTACTTTTTTAGAAAGGAAAAATTAGAATTGAGCAAAAAGTCTGTTTGCGTTCTCAGCCTCTTTCGTCTCCAATAATAATTTTCAATGTATTGATTCCCCTTTTCCAAAATGAACGCTATGTTAAAATTGCTTTTCCGGGTTCTAATATCTTTTTATTATCACTCAATTTTGAGGTCTAATTCCATCTGTACATCCACGCGGTCATATCCGGCATTGGTAACCGGCATATGTTTAAAGCCTAATTTTTCGTACAGCCTGATCGCTGGTCCCAGGATTGAATTGGTTTCCAGAAATACTTTCTCCGCCCCCAGTTCTTTCGCTTTCTCTACTAAAGTATTCCCCAGCAGATAGCCGATTTTCTTTCCCTGAGCTTTAGGACTGACCGCCATTTTTGATAGCTCAAAAGTAAGTGGTTCCGCATTCGCCTTCACCAAGGCACAGGTTCCCACCACTTCGTCATTCAGCAGAGCAAAAGCAATATAGCCTCCCTGAGCTAAAATCTTTTCTTCAGGATGATCCAGGAGTTTATAATCACTCGCTTCCATTACAAAGAATGATTTGATCCATTCTTCATTTAAGGCCTTGAATGCTTCTTTGTACTGAGGTTCGTAGGGGATAATTTTTACGTCATTAAGGATATCATTCATCACTATAGGTTTATTATATTCTGTTTTTAATCATTTTTCCCAGCTTCTCCAGATCACTTTCTACGCGGTCTGTCCATTCCAAGGCGTAATTCAGCCGCATACAGTTCTGATACTGATTATATTGTGAAAACATTCTTCCCGGGGCAAAGTTCACTTTCTGGCTAAAAGCCTCGTCATAAAGATCTTCTGTACAAATCCTTTTATCCAGCTCCAGCCATAGCATAAATCCTCCTTTCGGTTCAGAAATTTTGGTATTATCCGGAAAATACTGGGTAACCGACTTCTGAATCTGGAGATAATTGGCATACAGTTTTTTCCGGAACATTCTCAAATGATGATCGTAACGTCCGTGTTCAAGGAAATCAGCGATCACATCTGAAAATAAAGATGGGCTGGAGACGGTTTGAACCAACTTCTGGCGGATAATCTTATCTTTAAATTTTCCTGCCGCTACCCAGCCGACGCGGTATCCGGGAGCCAGCGTCTTGGAAACAGATCCCACCCACATCACAATACCCGCTTCATCGTAAAACTTGCAAGGCTTTGGTCTGCCTGCTCCAAAGTAAATGTTCCCGTATACATCATCTTCCACGAGAGGAACATTATATTCAGTAAGCATCCTTACCAATTCTTTTTTATTCTCATCCGGCATCTGGAACCCAAGCGGATTGTTATAATTAACAACAAAGCAGCATGCAGAAAGCTTTGGAAGCACTTTTTTTAAAGCATCGAGATCTACCCCGGTAATAGGATGGGTAGGAATTTCCACCGCTTTCAATCCAAGCAAATGAATCGCCTGAAGGATTCCAAAATAGACGGGGCTTTCCACGGCTACCGAATCTCCCGGTTTCGTAACCGCCATCAGACAGTTATAGACCCCGTTCATGGCACCGGAAGTGATGACCAGGTCATCTTCAGTAATTTTTCCTTCCATCACCATTGCCCATTTGGCAATTTCACGGCGGAGCCTTTCACTTCCCTGTACCGGCTCATAGTTGGTTCCGCTGTCATTCTTCCCTTTCATTACATTGATCATGCACTTCTTCATCTTCGCCACGGGAAGAAGACTTTTCCCGGGAATTCCCAATGCAAACTGTGTCACATCTGTTCCTGCAATCGTCCCGAAGACCTTACCAATAAGATCTTCAGGTGTATTTTCCCCTTCTGAGATCTTCATTTTCCCTACGGAAGGCAATGCCAGTTTTCGCTGTGAAGTCTGGCTTACATAATAGCCGTATTTGGGACGGGATTCTACCAATGAACGGCTTTCCAGTTCCATATAAGCCTGTTTTACGGTATTCAGGCTGACGTTGTAAAGCTTTTGAGCACTTCTTAATGAAGGCAATCTGTCTCCGAACTGCAGCGTTTCACTTTTGATCTGCTCAGTGACAGCATTGGCTATTTTAAGGTACAGAACATCTTTAGGCATTGATCACAGTTTTAAGTAAATGTACAATTTATCTATATTTTATGAGAGATTCAGCCAGCGGGTCATTCTGTAAATACTGTTTTTTAACTGTTCCGTGTTTCTGAAATTAGGAGTATTATTCTTTTTAAAATAAGTTTCAGCCCGAAAAATAAAATTTTTCTTTTCTGTCTCCGTCATTCCTTTTTTATCATATACCCTAAAGGTAATTTCACCTTTGTCATGAATGATAAGGCTGGCAAATGAAATGACCTGACTGTTTTTCTTAGCCAAAAGAAAAGGCACCCCAAAATCTGTGTTTACTTTTTGGGTATTCTGGGTCTCCAGAAATATATTCTTCAATATCAACATGTCTGAAATATAAACTTCAGCATATTGAAGCTGTTCCGGATGCTGAACGGTAGTTTCCATAATATTTTCTTCTTTAGCTAAACAAAATTATGGAGTATTCAACATTGGATACAGATACAGAAGAATATAATATTATGGGTACAGATTGTAAGAACAGCAATGCTGCATGACAAGAATTTGCCCTGATATTCCCTATTTTTGCAAAAAATAGTGGAAAAATGAGCTTCTTTGGAACGAATATAAAAAAAATAAGACAGGTTAAAGGACTGAGTCAAAAGGCTTTTGCTGATTTATTTGATTTAAACAGAGGAGTTATAAGCTCTTATGAAGAAGGACGTGCCGAACCTAAAATCGAAACGATACTGAAGGTAGCCAGTCATTTTAGCCTTACTCTTGATAAATTGCTGACAGAAACACTGCAGGTGAATCAGCTAGCCGGTGTTTCCGATATTGACCAGCTGTTACTTTTCCCGGAATTAGCCATCCAGAGCACTAAGGAAGCAAAAGAAAGCCATTCTCCCAATGCGTCAATGGTGCAAAAAATAGCAGCATCCATTGATTTGGTATATGAATTTACATCAGAAAACCGGTTACTCCCGCAATACGAGTATGGAGACATTTTATTTCTGAATAAAGCCGACCGGAAAAAGGATCCGGGCAGCAGTCTATTGGCATATAATGACGGTAATTTGCACTCTATATCCGAAATACAGCCCCTCACCAAAAACAATCACGATCTTTATAAAATTGTAGGATATGTTTCTACTGCGGATAAGAATATTTTTACAGGGATTTTTGAAAGACTGGAAAATCTGGAGAAGAGCCGGTAAAAGAAAAAATCTTTGTGATGTATAAAGGTTTTACTTGACCATCTCTTTTACTTTTCAGGACCGAAGTCTTTATCTGTAATGTTTTCAGTAACAAAAAGCCCTCCGTAATCAAATTACAGAGGGCTTTGTACCCCAGGCGGGACTTGAACCCGCACGTTCTTACGAACACAGGATTTTAAGTCCTGCGTGTCTACCAGTTCCACCACCAGGGCAGGCATGACCCGAAAAAAAAAGATCCAAACCGAAGTTTAAACCTTATCAAAGGCCTTTCAACCTATGAGTTATTTTCGCGTAGTGCGGATGAAGGGACTCGAACCCCCACGCCTCACGGCACCAGATCCTAAGTCTGGCGTGGCTACCAATTACACCACATCCGCTGGTTTTTATGGTTCCGTTTTCACAGGAACAACCGTATTTCTTACAAAGATAAGATTTATTAGCTAAAATCTTAATAAAAAAACAAAAAACCCTCCGTACGAAATACAGAGGGCTTTGTACCCCAGGCGGGACTTGAACCCGCACGCCAAAAGAGGCACAGGATTTTAAGTCCTGCGTGTCTACCAGTTCCACCACCAGGGCATGGTGTGGAGCGAAAAACGGGATTCGAACCCGCGACCCCAACCTTGGCAAGGTTGTGCTCTACCAGCTGAGCTATTTTCGCATAGTGCGGATGAAGGGACTCGAACCCCCACGCCTCACGGCACCAGATCCTAAGTCTGGCGTGGCTACCAATTACACCACATCCGCTGGTTTTTTATCTTGTAAGTTTTTAAAGAGCTTGCTTCGTTTTTGTGAGTGCAAATATAGGACATTTTCCTTTACCTCCAAACTTTTCCAGAAAAAAAAATAATTTTTTTAGATTTTTTTCCCCGGCACCTATTATTACATTTCATTTTCTTATTTTTACATCGTTAATATTTACGATATGGAATTACAAGGAACGGTAAAGAAACTTTTTGATGCTCAAACATTTGCGAGCGGATTTCAAAAAAGAGAAATGGTTATTTTAACTCAAGAACAGTATCCACAGCCGATAAACATAGAATTTTTGTCTGATAAGATTAGTTTATTAGATAATCTTAAAGAAGGAGAAAGCGTAAAGGTAGGAATCAATATCAGAGGTAGAGAGTGGGTTTCTCCTCAAGGTGAAACAAAATACTTCAACTCTATTACAGGGTGGAGAGTAGAGAAGGTATTTGACAATGGTGCGGAGCCTACACAGGCCATGTCTCAGCAGTCAGCTTCTCCTGTTTCTAATGAGAATCCTTTTGCCGGAGATGATGACGATGATTTACCTTTTTAATTAAAGAATTAAAATCAAATATAAATCCTGCTTTTTCAAGTGGGATTTTTTTCTACATCTGCAATGGTTCGATTAGACGAAAATGAGATTTCATTCCCAGACCCGGAAGTGTATGACGGTCATGACGGATTGATTGCCTTTGGCGGCGATCTGTCTGTAGAACGTATCTGGTTTGCCTATCAACTGGGTATTTTTCCATGGTACAACCCCGGAGAAGAAATTCTTTGGTGGTGCCCGGATCCAAGATTCGTTTTATTTCCTCATGAAATAAAAGTTTCAAAGTCGATGAGAAAAATTCTACATAGAAACGTGTTCAGCTTTTCTGAAAATCAAAACTTCAGGGAAGTGATCAAAAACTGCCAGCAGGCTGCCCGGAAAGGACAGTCGGGAACCTGGCTTTCTGATGAGCTGATGGAATCTTTTATCGAACTTCACCGGTTTGGCCTCGCTAAAAGTATTGAAGTATGGCAGAATGGAGAACTTGTAGGCGGATTTTACGGTATACAGATCGGCAATATATTTTGTGGCGAAAGCA
Source organism: Chryseobacterium sp. (assembly GCF_022869225.1). Lineage (NCBI taxonomy): Bacteria > Pseudomonadati > Bacteroidota > Flavobacteriia > Flavobacteriales > Weeksellaceae > Chryseobacterium > Chryseobacterium sp. The sequence continues at coordinate 2,139,140 of NZ_JALIHL010000001.1, forward strand.
TGTTTGCAAAGGTAAGCAATGCCTCTAAAGCAGGATTCATCCATTTTGTAGAAAGAAATAAAGACCATCTGGAATTAATTGACTGTCAGTCTCATACTGATCATTTAGAAAGTTTAGGTGCGAGAATGCTTCCTAAGAAAGAGTTTTTAAAAATTTTACACGAAAATAATGAACGCAGATAAAGAAAAATGGATTCTTTTGGCTGTCCTGAGTATTATCTGGGGATCATCTTTTATTTTGATCAAGAAATCACTGGAGCATTTTAATCCGTTTCAGGTAGGATCTTTAAGAGTTCTTATTGCAGGCCTTATTTTATTTCCCGTTGCTGTTTCCAATTATAAGCTTTTCCCGAAAAAACACTTGAAATGGCTTATTTTGGCAGCTTTTACAGGAAATTTTATTCCCATGTTCTTATTCCCGATAGCAGAAACGGAGATCAGCAGCAGCATTGCAGGTATTATCAACTCGATGATGCCTATTTTTGTTATTATTGTAGGGGCTTTGGTGTGGAAGTTTGAAACTACCAAAAGGCAGATCACAGGAGTCCTGATAAGCTTTACTGGGGTCTGTATTCTGGCATTTGGAGGCAGCGGCAGCGGAGCGTTTAAAATCATTCCGATCCTGCTGCTCTTATTGGCTACTTTATGTTATGCATTGAGCACGACCACTGTGAAGTCAAAACTTATGGACGTTTCATCCACTGTTTTATCTGCTTTTGTTTTCTCATTTGTTTTATTCTTTCCGTCCCTTATTGCTTTAACCTGCACGGGTTTCTTTTCAGAATTCAGTTTTTCAAAGGATACTATGCTGGGACTGATGTTTGTGAGTCTGCTTTCTATTTTTGGAACAGGCCTCGCCATGATGATGAATTACCGTTTATTAAAGGTATCTACTCCGCTATTCGCTTCCACGGTTACCCTGATCATGCCCATTGTAGCTATTATCTGGGGAATGATAGATGGTGAAAAGCTGACTTATGTACAATTTGTAGGGGCCGGAATTATCATTGCCGGGTTACTATTTTTGCGGACTAATCAAAAAAAATAAAATAATAGTATAAATTATATTTGGCTGAATTTAATTTATAACCATGAAAAAAACTCTATTATCTGGCGGTATTGCCTTATTTTCACTTTCCTGTTCAAATGCTGATGACACAGCTTCTTTTGATAACAGCGACACTTCCAGCCAAACGGTTCAGAATGGGAATCCCACGGGTACTCCACCCGATAAATTTGCTTACGGGTACAATCATTAATAAAAAAAACCTGCATTTCTGCAGGATTTTATTTTATAGTTAGCATCAGTTTAAGCCAGCCGGCTGTATCCTGATTTCAATCAGGAAGCCCAGTTCCGTTATTGTTTTTTCTTCACTCTACTGGCTTTCACTTTTTTTACCTCATCTTTAATGAACGGGTATTTTTTCTGCATATCTTTTACCAGGGACGGATCAAGGTCTATGGCCAGCTGAAGCGAATCCATACCTTTTTCCTTATTTTTCAAATTGAAAAAACAATTGCTTAACTGGTAATACAGTTCGGCTCTATGGTGGTTTTTTACCGCATTATTTAAAACCGTTATTGCTTCTTCATATTCACCTAAAAGCATTAATACTTCTGAATAGGCATACCAGTTGTAAAACCTTGAAGGCTCATCATTGACCAGTTTTTTCAGGCAGGACAAGCTTTCTTCAAATTTTCCTGAATCAATGAATAAGAATGCCAATCTCTTCTGATAGTCAAGGTTATTTTCATTCAGCTGGGTTGCTTCTTTTGCAAAATGCAACGCTTCTGACATTCCTCCCATTTCTTCGTACAGGTAAGACTGTTCCATCATCGCCAGGTAAAACTGAGGGTCTTCTCTCAGCGATTTTTGGAATGAGTTTAAAGCTAAAATAGGTTGTTTTAAAGCTTTATGGCATAATCCGATCTTATAAAAGGTAAATGCTTTCGTATATTCCAGCTCAAGCATTTCTTCATAGATCTCAATAGCTTTCTGGTATTGGCCTAAGGCTTCATAACAGGCTGCTTTATTGGCGTACACTCCCACAGAGTTTGAATTGATTGCCAGCAGGTAATCATATCCCCTGATGGCTTCTTCGTAATTCTTTCTGTTAAAATAGAATTGTCCGTATTCAAACCAAGCTGTTTCTGAATAGGAAAATTCATCTAAATATTCATTAAGAAAGGCGATAGCCTCCTCACTCTTGTTCAGGTCACTGAAACACACCATACAGTTTTCCAGCGCATATTCGTCGGAAGGATCTTCTTTAAGTGCTTTCCTGTAATGTTTAAGAGCGTTAAAAGGATCTCCAAGATTAACATATTCATCTGCAATAAAGTTGTGAAGGAAATTTTCTTCTTCCTCCAATGTCAATGCTTTTTTACAAATTTCAATGGATTTTCTGGGATTTCCTAAGTTCGAATAATACTTGGCGTAACAAACCAAAAAGTCTGTGTTTTCCATAGAAGCACCTTTCAGCTCATTGATAAGGTCTTTCGCCGTATTATATTCTTCCCATTCCAAAAGAATTTCAAGTTTTTTAATCTTGATATCTAAAGAATTAGGGTGAAGCTTCAACCCGTAATTAACCGCCATATCAGCGTAATTAAAGTCTCCAAGCTCCAAATAATAAACAACAATGTCTTCCAACTCTTCTGTATCAAAGTAGAATTCATCATTATTTTCCATCATTTCCTCGAACTTTTTTACAAGTTCATTTCCAAAATACTCTTCCAATAGTGTCCTCTTCGTCGGCCCGATGTCTGAATTTGCTTACAGACCTCGGCAAACTTTTAATTAATTATACATCTGAAACTGATATTCAAATATTTATGCAAAGTTGCAACTTTTTTTTGAATTTTCCATTTCATAAATTTCTATTATAAAAATAGTAAAAAAAGAAAACAGATAAAAGGATTGTGGATAAAAAACTCAAATTGTGGTTAAATTGTTATGACAAGCCTTTTTCCGCTTGGCAATTCTGCGTTCCAGATAGATTCAATATTCTTTATATCTGCATTTTCGGTCTCTATTTTAATTTTTCCATTAACAGCTGCCTGGAACATTTCGGGAATAATTTGTGAAAACAGGAGCTGCATTTCTTTTTTTGTCCAGCTTCCCAATCCTGAACCTGAAATATGAAGATCAGTCCCTCTTAAGATCTGGGAAGACAACTGAATACTATCTCCGCTCATTCCTCCTACAGAAACCAATCTTGTTGTATGGGAAAAGGCACCATCTCCTTTAATCGCTTTTAAAATCATTTCCACCGGGTGTCCCCAAATATAATCCAGGATGATATCAACCGGCGTTTCATCATGTAAATCCTTCACTTTCTGCTGAAAGCTTTGGTCATCTGCCTGCAGGGATATAACCTCATCGGCTCCCAATTCATGTAATGACTGCAGCACCTTTTCATTTCTTCCGGTCACAATAATTTTCCCTGCTCCATATAATTTGGCGATCTGCACGGCTATTTTACCGGTAATTCCTGTGCCGCCATTGATGAGTACCGTATCTCCGGGCTGAATATCTGCCTTACATTTTAAGCCCATTGCTGAACCCATCACCGCATTGGGCAACGCAGCAGCTACAGAAAAGTCAAGATTTTCAGGGATAATGACGATTAATTCTTTATCTGCGGCTACCCTTTCGGCTACGGTTCCTTTTTTACTGAAAAAATAGACTTTGGTTCCGTCTTCCAGATATCCGGTTCCGTCTGAACCGATAATTTTAGGCTGGTGTGCATCATTTTCCGTGGAATAATGATTTCCGCCCGCTCTCGCTTTATCCAGGTTTTTAATGGACGCGGCCTTTACCGAAACCAGGACTTCTTTTCCCGGAGTGATTTTTGGTTCAGAAAAATCTGCATATTGAGGTGTACTTCCTTTTTCAAATACGACTGCTGCTTTCATTCTTTTAAATTTTTATACAAAATTATCTCCCGAGTAAGCTGCAGAGCAATAACATTTGTTATCAGTTTACTTTTAAGAGCGATATTCTGACCTCAAAGCATCCATCTTCCAGCAAACTAAAAAAGGCTGTCTTTCCGTATTTTACTTTTGATCCTGCTTAAATGTACTGTTGTAATTCCCAAATACGAAGCGATATAATGCTGGGGAATCCTTTTAATGATTTCCGGTTTTTCTTTGGTAAGGTTGATATACCGCTGTTGGGGCGAGTCTTTAATAAATGAGAAGAAATGCTTCATATAATCAAAAACTCTTTCAAACAGAGCATCCATAAATAAAGTTCTGAGCTCAGGATTTTCATACACTTCCTCAAGGAAGGCTTCCACGTCCGGTTTTTTGATTCTATACAAAACGCAGGGTTCTATGGTCTCAAAAGACACCATACCCGGAAGTCCTTTTTTAAAGCTTTCAAGGGAAGAAAACATTGTATTTTCAAGGAAAAACTGAAAGGTTACATCTTTGCCGTCATTGTTATACCATGCCCTCACGGCTCCCTTTTCCAGGTAGAAAGCATGATAAGAAATTTCCCCTTCATTCATGAGCAGGGTTTTGGCAGGAACTTCCATACGGTAGAAACAGCTTAGAAATTTCCGCCACTTTTCTTTCGGAAAGGGAAACCTGTTTTTTATATGTTCAAACATCGGAATAAAAAAGAACGGAGCTTACAGGTTCCGTTCTTATGATATTTTTAGATTAAACTTTTGATCTTAGCAATGATATGATCTCCTAACTGATCAGCTTCTTCCTGAGATTTAGCTTCTGTATAAATCCTGATGATTGGCTCTGTATTGGATTTTCTAAGGTGAACCCAGTTGTTTTCAAAATCTATCTTAACGCCGTCCACAGTAGACACCTCTTCATTTTGGTATTCCTGCTCCATTTTTCTTAATATCTCATCTACATTGATCTCAGGTGTAAGTTCGATTTTCTTTTTACCCATAAAATAGCCTGGATATCCTGCTCTCAATTCGGAAACCGTTTTATTTTCTTTAGCTAAATGCGTCAGAAATAAAGCGACTCCCACTAAAGAATCTCTTCCGTAATGGAGCTCAGGATAAATGATCCCGCCGTTTCCTTCTCCTCCGATCACTGCATTTTTCTCTTTCATCAAAGTGACGACGTTAACTTCTCCTACTGCACTTGCAAAGTATTCTGAATCGTGGGTCTGCGCTACGTCTCTCAAAGCACGGCTTGAAGAAAGATTGGATACGGCCACTCCGTTTTTATGTTTTAAAAGGTAATCGGCAACTGCTACCAGGGTATATTCTTCCCCGAACATTTCTCCTTTTTCATCAATTAAAGCCAGTCTGTCCACATCCGGATCTACTACGATTCCCAGATCTGCATTTTCCTTTTTAACCAGTTCGCAGATATCTCTCAAATGCTCTTTTAAAGGTTCGGGATTGTGTGGGAAATGTCCTGTAGGATCACAGTATAATTTAACGGTTTCACAACCCAATTTATCCAATAACATTGGAATAGCTATTCCTCCTGTAGAGTTTACGGCGTCCAGTACTACTTTGAAATTCTTGGCCTTAATAGCTTCCACATCTACCATTGGTAAATCAAGGATCTGCCGGATATGGATATCAAAAGCGTCTTCTCTTGTTTCATATTTTCCAAGATCATCTACCTCAGCATAGTTGAAATCTTCATTTTCAGCCAAAGCCAATACTTCGGCACCGTTTTCACCGCTGATGAATTCTCCTTTTTCATTTAACAGTTTAAGGGCATTCCATTGTTTTGGGTTATGAGATGCCGTAAGGATAATTCCTCCGTCGGCATTCAGTTCAGGAACCATTACTTCAACGGTTGGCGTTGTAGAAAGGCCCAGGTCAACCACATTAATCCCAAGTCCCTGTAACGTAGCTGTAACCAAAGAAGAAACCATCTGGCCAGATATTCTGGCATCTCTTCCGATAACAAGCGTTAAATCTTTTTTATTTTTATTATTCTGAAGCCAGGTTCCAAATGCCGAAGCAAATTTTACCACATCAAGTGGAGTCAAGTTATCATTTACTTTTCCTCCGATTGTTCCTCTAATTCCTGAGATACTTTTTATTAATGACATTATGATTTGATATTTCTTTTTATTGTATAAATTTTTCGGAACAAAGATACTTAAAAGACTTTTAACTTATAAGAGGGGTAGTGTTTTTTGAATTTTATCATAGTTTTTTTTAACGGCCTTCGGCGGAGCAAAACGATATCCAATATACAGCAGCCCGTACAGGTTATTGTTTTCTACCGCCTGATTATTTTTCTGATAAGTATAAGTGTTGAAGTTAATTCTTCCTCCAAATAAAAAGCGGTCTGTATTATACCCTACATGAAGGCCCCCTTCCATTCGTAAGGTTAAATATTGTTCATTTTCTTTGGACCCATCCCCAAGGATATCATGATAACTTGAAAATTTTCCTCCAAGTCCAAGGGCCAGATAAGGAGCAATATTCACTTTCTTACCAATAACCCAATTATAAAAGTAGCCCATATTGGCCCCTATATTATATTGAGTCTCTTTACTTTTCTCGCCATCTATCGTATTGCTGAAAATGGTAAGGTCATAATCCACAAAAGGCACCCAGCTCCCACTGCTGTTCTTTTGCCATTCTCCCTGTGTATAAAGGCTCTTCGCTGAAAAGCCCCTATTGAGTACAAATGAAGTAGCGCCTCCGAAACGCTGTACTCTCAAATCCGGAAACCGGATATAAGGATCTTTTCCTTCCTGCCAGCCGGGAAGAAAATCTTTCGTGTTTTCTACATAAAAGCCTTTTACATTCTTATAATAAAGAGTCTGAATAAATCTTTTGGGAAAGAACCTTAAGCTTAGATCCGTATAGGAACTGTTTCCTTTCAGTTCATTATCATTATTACCGGCTATAAATCTTGGAGAAAACGAAAGGGTAGCACTGATGATTCTGTAGTCCACAGACAGGGATGTTTTCGTTTTATTATTGATTGACAATATTGTTTTGTCCGCATTTTTATGATCTCCCTCCGAAACAATAAAACTTTCAATATTGGTATCCAGATTTATACGGACCATGATCTGATCTCTGTAAGACCTGATAGTAGCCGTATCCATCTGTCCTTTTCCCTGAATACCGCATAAAAGAAATAAGAGTACAGATACTGCGTTTTTTAAACCCAAACCAGAAGTATTTAATTTCAAAGAATGAAATTACTACTTTTTTTCCAGGTATCTGTTTACCGCAATATTAAGAACAGCCACAGTCTTTATCGCAACTGGATCTTTTGGAGCTGAATTTCTTTGGAGCGAAATTCTTTTTGAGCACCTTAAATAGGGAGTAGCAGGCGAATGCTACCACTAATAAGATAATGACGTATTGAAAAATTAGTGATGAGTCCATTACTTTAAAATCTGATATACTATCATCGACACAAAATATGCCAAACCTGTCATCATAGCCACCTGAAAGCCGGTCCATTTCCAGCTTTTAGTTTCTCTGTAGACTACTGCCAGTGTAGAAACACACTGCATTGCAAATGCATAAAATAAAAGGACGGAGACTCCTGTGGCAAAACTGAAGACTTTTTCTCCGTTGGGTTTTACATCACGTCTCATTTTATCGATTACCTTTACTTCCGGAGCATCATCTTCTAGGCTGTACAATGTAGACATCGTACCTACAAAAACCTCTCTGGCAACGAAGCTCGTAAGAATTCCGACCCCCATTTTCCAGTCATAGCCCAGAGGAGCAATCATCGGTTCTATTCCTTTACCCATTTTAGCAAGATAGGAATGATCCAGTTCCACATTGGTGGCTACCATTTCATTAGGCTTCTGCTTCGGTCCGAAATAGCTTAAAAACCAGATGATGATACTTACTATGAAAATAATTTTCCCGGCTCCGGTAATAAAGTCCCATACTTTCCCCAGTACCATTTTGAAATCGTATGCGAAAAGAGGCTTTTTATAAGCAGGAAGGTCCATTACCAAATAGGTTTTACCTTTATTTTTAATAAATCTTTTAAGAATTGCAGCGGAAAATAAAGCGACGAGGAACCCTAAAAGATACATTCCCATCAGGACCAGTGCTTTATATTGTATTCCCAAAAATGTTCCGTCTGAAATAATCAGCCCGATAATGATACTGTAAACCGGAAGCCTTGCAGAACAGGTCATAAAAGGCGTTACCAGGATCGTCAGCAATCTTTCCTTAACATTCTCAATATTTCTGGTAGAAATCACTGCAGGAATAGCACATGCAGTACCTGAAACAAGCGGAACGATACTTTTTCCGTTAAGTCCAAATGGGCGAAGAAGCCTATCCATGAGAAAAACCACTCTCGCCATATATCCTGAGTCTTCAAGCAAATAAAGGAAATACAATAAAATTCCGATCTGAGGAGCAAATACAACAATTCCTCCGATCCCCGGAACGATTCCATTGGATATAAGCGAATTGACGGGCCCTTCCGGAAGATGTTCACCGGTAAATGTAGCCAGCCAGGAGAAAAACTCTTCGATCCAGTTCATCGGGTATTCTGCCAGGAAAAATACACTTTGGAAAATAACCAGTAAAATAGCCAGAAAGATCAGATACCCCCAGAACTTATGAACCAGAACTTTATCCAGTTTTTCAGTCAGCAATTCTTTGAACTGCGGTTTTTTAGAGATCACATTTTCTAAGATCTTATCAACATGTTGATATCTTCTGACCGTCTCCTGCACCTGTAATCTTTTAGGAACCAGACTTTTAGAATCAGAATCATTGATCTGGTCCATGACCGATTCAATTTTTTTCAGGTCTGTGCCTAATGAAAGGCTCATCCATGCTTTATATTCGTTGTCGAATCCTTTATGTAAAATGAGTTTTTTTATAAAATCTCTATGTTCATTTGGGGTTTCAAAAGAGATTTTCTCTGTTTTTACAAAATCATTATTGTAGACAGCCTCTCTTACTTCATCGATACCAATCCGCTCTTTAGCATTGGTCTGAATGATCGTAATCCCTAACGCTTCAGAAAACTTTTGAATATCAATAGAGACTCCTCTTCTTTCCGCCTGGTCAATCTGATTTACGATAAGAATTATCGGAACTCCAAGATCCTGGATCTGCTGGAATAAAAGCAGGCCTCTTTTTAAACTTAATGCTTCAAGAATATACACTACTCCGGCGTAGTTTTCCTGCTCATCAATAAGGTATTTTGAAAAGATTGCCTCATCTTCGGAACTTGGATATACACTGTATGATCCCGGAAGGTCAATTACTTCAACCTCTTCATTCTTATACACATAGTTCCCGGAATGACTTGCAACGGTAACTCCTGCATAATTTCCGGTTTTCTGCTTTTTGTTACAAAGTGTATTGAAAACCGTCGACTTTCCTACATTTGGATTCCCAACTAAAAGAATCTGCTTTTTCTTGTTTGCCTGCATTAATTCAAATCTTCAACAATGATGTAATCCCCTTCTTCCTCACGAAGAGCAATACGGCTTTTTTCTGTCCCAAACTCTACATACATTGGTCCATTGAATGGAGCCTGGTATAAAATCCTGAATGCGGTCTCCGGAAGAAGCCCCATTTCAATGATTTTATTGGGCATTTTAAGATAGTCATTATCATATCCCAATATCTTCCCCATTTTGTTTTTAGGAAATCCACTTAATTTATGTAATCCATTCTCTTTCAAAGCCTAAATTTTTGTGTTGCAAATATACGTTATTTAAATTTAATCTAAATAACGTTTCCCTATAAAAGAAATCAACCCAAACACATTACTGTATCTGGGTTGATTTTAATAATTCGTTCTGAATAATTAAAGACTTAAATCTATTTTTTCCTTATTTAAAAGCCAGCTTCGGCTAAAGGAATGCAAGTGCCTACTGCAATAGCAATCCCAGCTATTGGATCGTAACTTCCAACAAGCTCAGCAATAGCAAAGCATAATGCTGAATTCATTCCGTTTATATTTGCTTTCACTTCAATTTTTTTATTAAGATTTTCATCTTTAAAATTCTTTTTTGCCATTAAAACTTTTTCTTCTTTTTTTGGTAAATCAATTTTTGAATTTGGAGTTTCTGTTTTTGCAAATGCAATTGCGGATACCATCAGTAGTGATGAGATAATAATTTTTTTCATAATAAAGTTTTTAAATTGTTCTTTAGCAAACATATAAAAGGAGAAATAAATTTCCAAATATTGTGATTTATTATTTTTGAACTATACGAAATTTTAAACATTCGTGCAATAATTAAGGATATTTTTAATATAAATTATTGTGGATTGTAAAATATTTATGTGGATTGATAAAAGAAATCAACCCAAGCACATTACTGTATCTGGGTTGATTTGAAATATAATTTAGTTGATATGAATGTCTGTTTTGATCTTTTATTTTCCTACTTTTTCGACATTTCCAACACTTAATTTAGTGTAAGGCGGCTCGATAGGATTATCATTAGCATTATAAAAGTCTTTGTATTGTTTTTCCTGTTTTTTCATCATGTCTCCAACGGTCCCGTCCATACCCGGAATTGTTTTAGACATCATTTCCTGTGTAATCATTGGTCGTACAGACGCAAAAGGGTCTTTCTTAAAGTCGTTAAATGTTTTTTCAAACTTTTCCCTTGGCAGATCACTGACCTTTCCTCCTGAAGCATGCATGAGGTTTTCGATATATGAAAACTCTGTATAGTCTTTCACTTTTTTATTCCCCTGTAATACCCATGAATAATTTTTCTCAGAATCTTCTATTTTTACAATCAGTCCCGGAAGACCATAAAATTTATAGGGCCCGTCCTGAAAAGGGATATCTGTGGTAAACCATGCGGTCCATTTTCTATCACCAAACTCTGTAGTGGCCTTCTGAGTATTGTATTCTCCTATTTTTTGTTTGTCACCAAGAATCTTCCAGTTGAACTTTAAATTTTCACTATAGCCGATATTTGTAGGAGTAAAACCATTTGCAATTTTGTCAACATACTGAATTTTCATTCCCGGATAGGTTTTATATATCCTTGCTGAAATTTTGGGCGTTTTAATAGACTTTGAAAGGTCTTTCATCATACCGGATTTCTGAATGGCTTCCATTTCAATTTTCATAATGGAGTCCTGCGCAATCACTGTATAATCCTGATAAATAGATCTGTTTTTATCTGTAATATCCAGGATCGTAATAACCTTATCTAGTTTTGCTGAATCTTTTTTAGGTTTAAAGGTCAGTTCATAAAAGAAACGGTTTGCGGTTTCTTTTGATTCCTGTGCCCCTGCCAAGGCAAAAAGAGCTATAAGAAATAATGAGAATAGTTTTTTCATTTAATCAAGTTTACTGATTAGTACCTGAATTTGAGATTTTGTTACAACTTTTATTAAATTTTATTTTTTAAAAGGTCAATTTATGATGGCTTGCGTTTTAAGATCAAAAATTATGATTCCGTTAAAACACTTTTAGCTTTAAAAGCACTACCTTTAACTTTCTAAAAACCAAAATATTATGGACACCTTATCTCAATTAAAATCCGAACTGGAGGGAGAATTCCAAACCACAAAAAAGTTTATTGATCTTTTCCCTGAAGGAAAAAATGATTATGCTCCTCATGAAAAAAGTATGAAAATGATGCCTCTTGCCACTCATCTTGTAGAAGTTTTTGAATGGCCGAATACGATTTTAAATACTTCTGAACTTGATTTTGCCAAAGGAGGTTATCAGCCTGCCATTCTTTCCACAAAAGAAGACCTTTTACAAAAACTGAATGAGAACTATCAATCCGGAAAAGCCGCTTTAGAAAATGCGACAGAAGAACATTTACATCCAAGCTGGACGATCAAAAATGACGGCCATGAGCTGGCAAGCTGGAGCAAATATGGAGCGATCCGCCATGCGTTGAACCAGATCACCCACCACAGAGCACAGTTAGGTGTTTATTACAGATTGAATAACATTCCCCTTCCGGGAAGTTATGGCCCTTCTGCCGACCAGCAAAGCTTTTAACAGCATACTTATCTCAATAAAAAACCAATCCTTCGGGGATTGGTTTTTTATTTTTATTTAAAATTGAATTTTACGGTAAACATGACCTGGCTTGGGCGGAGCTGCATGGTGGTCTGCGTAATCGTTGCATCTCCCACATTGATTTTTTCAAATACTTTTCTGTCTGCAATATTCATCCACTTTAATTCGAAATCAACTTTTTTCTTGGCCCAGCTGAACTGGTACGAAACATCAAAGAAGCCATTGTTTAATTTGGTCTGCCCCAATTTTGAATTGATCTGATCCCAGTAGAAACCAATCGTATGATTTTCAATCGGGTAAAAGAATACATTTAAATTATGAGTATAGCCTTCTGTTTTTCCGAGGTCATCCTGAATAATTCCGTTGGTTTGTTTGTTCCATGATTTGGTCATGTTGAAATCTACACTCATCCAGGAGAAATAGGTATTGTTGAATTTAAATCCTAACGTGTTCCCATTGGTTTTTGTATCAATGTCCTCATTATTTCTTCTTGATAAAGATTTTGATTTGGTATTATTCAATGTAACAGAAGCATTGGTTTTGAATTTAGGAAAATACTTTCCAATTTCTACAGAGGCCGTGTTATTGGTTCTCTTATTTTCTCTTTCAATATATTCAATGACACTGAATCCGGATTCATTTACGGCACTTGAGGCCAGTAAATTGTTTTTGGTATCACTTAATCTGTAGCCCACATTAAAGAAAAGATTATTCAGCGGATTTCTATATTCCAGCCTTAGTCCTCCGTTTTTGGTATTGGTTTGAGGAATTGGGTTTTTAGGACTCATTACATTGAACCCTCCCGGACTGGTTAAAATATAGCCCGCATAAGCGGTCTGTATATCACCGAAATTATTACTGATACTCCCATTTAAACTTGCTTTGAAAAATGAAGCAAAAGAATACTGGGCGAAAATATTAGGAGTAAATGTCGTTTTGTTTAAAGATTTGGAAACATTTCTGAACTCATCTTCTGCTTTGATATTATTAAAACTCACAGGAAAATTGGCAAATAAGCTCCATGCTTCGGACTTATAGTTTACGCCTACACTTGCAATGGGAGTAAATCTTGTAAATTTCAAATCGTTTTCATAGGCAAGACTGCTAAAATCCGGTTTATTTTCTACTGTGCTTCCATCAAAGTTGGTATTCAGCTTATCCATTGAAAAGTCAACTCCCACTTGCGGCGTAAACGTCCATCCTTTTGTTGAAAAGCTGATATTGGCAGCGTGTGATGTTTCTAAAGTTTTAATTCTAAAATCTTGTAACGCTGTACTTCCGGGAATGAATTTAATGGTCGTAAAATCATCGCTTCCGACTGGTTTATAAGGAAATTGTAGATAATCAGCAGGAGAAATCTGTAATGTCTGTCTGTCATTCTGATAGCTGATGTATGATTTAAGATTGATCATTTTTTCTTTCCATGGAATAATTGTACTCAAAGAGTTCTGAAAAGATGAAGTAGGTGATTCTAAAGCTTCATTTCCAAAGCGGTATCCTATTTTATCATTTCTTTCTGCAAAAGCACGGTCTGCATTCCAGAACTGCGAAAAGGTAGTTGTATTTTTAAAGAATCCTTTTTTTGCATTTTTAGTAAAAATCAGCTCTCCTTTTACTTTATCCGTATAAAAATTGTTCAGGAATTTCGTATTGTACTTTGTACCCTGCTGAAAATCTGTAGTAACACTATTTGATTCTCTTTCTACCGCATTGTTGGTATAATTGGCATTGGCTTTTAATTCCCATTCTTTTTTCTTATCAATATTGGTAAGGTAGTTTGCCGACAGGTAATGAACACTGTTCATCAGGTATCTTTTTACCGGAAGATCGGGGACACTTGCATTTTCCACATTCAGCCAGTCATTCTGGGCGGCATTTATTCTTCTTCCTTCCCATGCGCTACCAAAAGCCAGGATATTTCCTTCATTTTCCACCTGCTCCCCCATATTATTGGTTTTATAATTAACGACCCACTGGCTCTTCTGGCCGAAAAACATTGGAGTCAGCTTTACATTCCACAGCCATGGGTCTCCAAAACCGGTTCCCACTTCTCCTCTTCCGGTCATGGTGACAGAATTTTTAAGCTTAATATTAATCGCTGCCTGGTCTGAGGGCACTTTATCCTGAAGGATCTTTACCGGCTGGTGATTCTCGAGAACTTCAACTTTCTGAACGGCATCTTTGGGAAGAGAATTATTGATCGTTCCGTATCCTCCTTCCATCAGATCTTTCCCGTTGACATAAAATTTATTGATTGCATTTCCCTGATAAAGGATCGTTCCGTCTGTATTAACTTCAATACCGGGAATTTTTTTCATAACATCTGCCAGTGTTCTGTCGTTTTTACTGTTGAAGGCCTTAAGATCATAAGAAATGGTATCTCCTCTGGCGGTGATCATTTTCGTCTTCAGCTGTACTTCTTTTATTTCTGTAGCTTCCGACTGCATTTTGAAGTTAAGGTTCTGATCGCTGTTGCTGATCTGTTTGGTCAGAGGCTTTTGGTTGAACGCCTTCACCTTAAGATCTACATTGGATTCTGCAGAGGTGAAAGTCACTTTATATTCTCCTTTGGCATTGGTAATTCCGTAGGCCAGAATGGCATCTTTTCCAGGTTCTTCAATCGTTACACTGGCACTTGGTATGGCTACTCCATCATCATCAGTAATTTTCCCTGAAACCGTTTTCTGCGCAAAAGTAAGCACGCTAAAAAAAAGCATCAGAAATAAAGAAATATTTTTTTTCATACTTATTATTTGACCAATTAGTTAATGGTTATTAGTTTTCGTTACACGATTCCTATCTTAAAGATCTGTTTTGTTTCAAAAAGTTAAATTTATATCACTACAAAAATAGTTATAAATTTGAAATATTGATTCAAATTTTAAAAGAATCTCAGTTGAAATTTGGAGAAGGAAAGATAAGTCAAAAAATTATCAATTCAAATCACATGTACATGAATTAAAATAATAAATTACAGATCTCTTTGCAATAACTTACGAATATCTCAGATTTTATTTGCCACACCTTATAATTTCGCAATTGTATGAAAAAATGATATAAAAATTAAATCTAATTCATGTAACTTCTTCATGAATTAATGTTATTGATTTGAAAGATATTATTATAAAGCAAAGCAACTCTTCAATACCATTTTATTTTATAAAATTTTTATTATCACTAACAAAACAGAATTTTAATCATGAATTCTGCTTTTTTATTCAGTATTTTATTGATCATTCCTTCACGGTTCGTAATGGAAAAAAACCCGTAAAAACATCAATAAATAAGGTCTTTGCATTTTTATTTAGTCTAAATAGCTTAAAATGATTTGAATCATAGATAAAAAAAAACTTAAACGCCTGTTCGTATATTTTTATTTAATAATTTTGTAACATAAAATTTATAAAATGGGAATTATTTTAAAGCCTATAGATGTTGTAGATGATATTTCTAAAGAGGAATTCTATGAAAAGTATCTAAAGCCAAGAAGGCCCGTTGTCATCAAAAACATGGCAAAAAAATGGCCAGCTTACCAAAAATGGACGATGGATTATATGAAAGAAGTGGTAGGCGATGTGGAAGTTCCGTTATATGACAGCTCAAAAGCAGACCCATCTGCTCCCATCAATGCTTCCGCCGCAAAAATGAAGTTTGGGGACTATATAGATCTTATCCAAAAAGAACCCACCGATCTTAGAATTTTCCTTTTTGACCCTATAAAATATGCTCCGAAACTTTTAGAAGACTATATTTCGCCAAAAGAATTAATGGGCGGCTTTCTTGACAAATATCCCAATATGTTCTTTGGAGGAAAAGGATCTGTAACCTTCCTTCATTTTGATATTGATATGGCCCATATCTTCCATACCCACTTCAACGGAAGAAAGCATATCCTTCTTTTTGACTATAAATGGAGAGAAAGATTATACCAGATTCCTTATGCAACGTATGCACTGGAAGACTATGATATTGAAAATCCCGACTTTACAAAATTCCCGGCACTGGATGGTGTAGAAGGGATTGAATGCTTCCTGGAACACGGAGATACATTGTTCATGCCAACAGGATGGTGGCACTGGATGAAATACCTGGACGGTTCTTTCTCCATTTCATTACGGGCATGGGACAAGTCGTGGGCAGTAAAGGCACATTCTTTATGGAACCTTACAGTACAGCGTAAATTTGACGACATCATGAAGTCTAATTTCAGAAAGAAATATATGGACTGGAAAGAAAAAGTAGCTGTTAAAAGAGCAGAGATCGCTTTGAAAAGAGGCTTACCAAGATAGCCGAAGAATACAAAATGTAAAAGACTGTTTACATAATATGTAAACAGTCTTTTTTAGTTTAACTACTCATTATCAACACCTTACAGGACTCTATAGACCGGATATTGCTTGAATGTTTTCTCTTCAAAATAAGGAGAATGCCGGTATACCCAATCCAGCTGTGCCTCACCGTCTTCTGACAACTTTTTATCCGATTCTTTTGCTTTTTCAAAAGCCTCTTTTAACTTTTTATCTTTATTTAATAATTCAGCAGCAGTGTCTTCAAAGATATAAGCGGAATAATATTCTTTCTGAGCTAAAATTCCATCAAAAAAATTCCAGTTAAAAAATGAGTCTAATGCCTCAGGCTCAAGGGTTTCAATTACATATTTTACACCAGGTTGATCTGTAGAGACCAGATAGTCGCCGGCAGAAAAGTTAACGTTTTTACGGCTTGAATCCACGCTGGTTTCATAGTGGAGATAATGTCCTTCATAAGGATTTTTAACGGTTTTAAAATCTTTGATCTTATAAGATTCCACCGCAATGATACTGTCTTTATGGATAGTTTTCATCTGAATTCCGTTCCTCTTAAATTCTTCAACCACCTTATATTGGGATTGTGGAATAACATAATATTTAGGAATGGTAATATATCCTGTCGGAACAGCTGTTGTAAAGAGCTTTATATTCTTTATAAAAGGTTTATTCCTGTCATAATACAGTCGTGGTTTTCCGGAAATACCACTGGGTTTGTATTTTCCTTCATACCCTTTAAAATCCATGGTTGAGTACTTTGTTGAGTCTATTTTCCATCGGATTCCATATTGTTTTCCGGACTGATACTGTTTTAAATTTTCAACACGAAGCTGCTTTATTTTGCTGTACTCTTTATCCAAATTCTGAAGATTGACCAACATATATTTATAAGTAGCATCTACCCTTTTATCGTAAGGTTTCAGCATATGGGTTTCAGGAACGGTTCCCAAAGAATTGAACAGCGAGGTGTACCCTGTAGAATATCGGGGAGAATCTTCAAAAGAAGCGAATCCCACCTCCGGAATATCACCATGAATATTAACATACGGGGTACTTTCATATCCCAGCTTCTTCATCTCTTCAAGATTCCTAGCCTGATATTCATTATAGAAATAAGTACCAAGAGTAGTTCCCAAACGCTCTTTAAAGGTAGAGATATAGGTAAACGTGTACTGATAGTCTGCTCCGTTGCTTACATGGTTATCGATAAAAACATCAGGTTTCAGCCATTGGTAGATCTCCTGAAAGCTTCTGGCATTTTTAGAATCTGCTTTAATAAAATCCCTGTTGAGATCATAATTTCTTGCATTTCCTCTGAATCCGTATTGTTCAGGACCGTTCTGATTGGCTCTGGAGTACGAACCTCTGTTCAGCATTCCGCTGATATTGTAGGCAGAAATAGCTGCAATGATGAAGTTTTGCGGTGTTTTGATTTTTTTAGCGGCCAGATCACGCATCAGCATCATGGTGGCATCTATCCCGTCCGGTTCACCGGGATGAATTCCGTTGTTGACAAAAAGTACGGCTTTCTCTTTTCTTAGTTTTTCAAGATCTTTTTCAGGGAAGGGGTTATAAACCACGACATAAATAGGTTTCCCATTATCATCTTCTCCTTTCCTGAGATACTGAACCGTATTAAAATTTTTGGCTAAATCCTGATAGTAAGTATTCATTTCATCATAGGTAACCGTCTGATTACCATTTCCTTTTTCGAAAGGGGTCTGAAATGATTGCTGAGCAAAGATTAAACCAGAGCTCAGGGTCAGTAAGAGGTATTTCAGTTTCATTAAAGTCATATTTTTCAGGCTTTAAAATTACTTTCTTTTTTTGAAAACTGAGAAATTATGAAACGGTCCGGGAGTTTTATTTAAATTCCACAGGTTTTGAATATTGAGTAAAATCCTTTTAAAATTACTCGTGGGCTGTATTAATTCTATGGAAGAAATCTTAATGGTTTTTGTTCATAAACTGTCATTATTTCTTCCTTTTTCATTGGGGTACAATGAAGGGAGAGGATCGCTTTGCCAGAATTCTTTGGTTTCAACATCCATTATTGATAAGGCCCCGGTAAATGCCGCTCCGGTATCCATATTCCAGATATTGGCCTTATTGGCAGGATAGGGAATGCCCAAGTATAAAGTTGGAGTATGCCCAATAAAGATTTCGTTGTATAAAAGGAGTCTTTTAGGATACAACGCTGAGTTTTTCTGCAGCGTTTTATCCATTGCCACAGCGGTTTCCCAAAGGGTTCTGTCCCAGCGGTAATTACTGGAATAGACTTCCTTTTCAGGTCCATGCATAGAAGAGTATCCCGCATGAATAAACAAGCGGTTCTCATGATCCACATGATAGTTTTTCATTCGCTGGAAAAATTCAAGATGAGTATGGGTCTTTTCCAACGAGTAATCAGCATAACTCTCTACCGTACTTTTTCCTCCATTGAAAAGCCATACATCAGGATCTGTTCCTGAAGAAAGCCAGTCTTCACACCATGCATCATGATTTCCTTTAATGAAAATACATTTCTGTTTTCCGGAAAGTTCTATCAGAAATTGAATGACCCGGTAAGATTCACTCCAGCCGTCTACATAATCCCCCAGAAAAATAAGCTGATCATCTACCGAGACCTCAGCCCTTTCAAAAACCTGCTGTAATGCTTTAAATCCTCCGTGAATATCTCCTATTACTAATGTTCTGCTCATTTTATCTTGAAATATATTTTGCCTCTACAAAATCTGTCAGCCAGACTCCGTTTGCCGAAAGATAAAAAAATAATCCGTCTTCATACATTTTGCCGGTCCTGATGGTCAGAATAACCGGTTTTCCATGCCGCATTCCGACCTTTGCAGCAGTCTCTTTATCAGCACTTAAGTGCACATGCTGACGGCTTCTTTTTTCAATTCCTTTTTCTAAGATTGAAGAAATATTCGTTTCTGCAGTTCCATGATACAGGAAATCAGGAGGACGCTGTGCTTCCAGGGCCAAATCTATATCAATAGAATGTCCCTGGCTAGCCCTGATCATGGTTTTATCTTCATTAAAAGCAAACCGTTTCTTGTTATTGGTTTCTACCACCTCATCCAATTCGCCGGGAGAAAAATAGATTCTCTTTTTGGCAGATTTTGCTCTCAGCTCTTCTACTTCTGCCCAACCGTTTTCATCCAGCTTAAGTCCTATACTTTCCGGCTGATGCCGTAAGATCAGGCTTAAAAATTTACTTATTTTTTTCTTTTCTATTTCGTTCATGGTTTGTGTTTTAATTCATTAATGTATGGTGTAATTTCTCACACAATGCTTCTATATCGTCCTTTCTCACCAACTCAGCAATCCATTCCTGGGGTATATTTTCAAAACCGTAATATATTCCTGCGATACCTCCGGTGATTGCTCCTGTGGTATCCGTGTCTTCTCCCAGGTTTACAGCTTTTAAAACGGCTTCAGAATAGCTTTCTGAGTTTAGAAAACACCATAAGGAAGCTTCCAGACTGTGGAGAACATATCCGCCGCTCTTAATTTCATCTTCGGAATATCCGGAAATATCATTTTTTAAAATCCTATTAAAAATCTCAGTCTCATTTGGGTTAAAACCCTGTTCTTCTGCATATTCCAATGCTGCTTTTTGTGTATGGGTATATGCTTCTTTTTTACTCTTGCCTTTCAGCAATTGAATGGCAAAAATTATATAGATGAAACAGGCAAAAACAGAACGGAAGTGACCGTGAGTAATTGATGAAACGTCCTTTACTGTCCTGTAAAGCTTCTGAATGTCATCTTTATTTTCAAGATAAAAAGCAAGGGGAAGAATTCTCATCAGAGAACCATTCCCATTATCTTCTTCAAAAATATTTCCTGAAAACCTGGCGCTTTCGCCTTTTATAAGTCTTGCAATAGAATGTCTTGTCGTTCCTCCGATATCAAACAGTCTTCCATGGGCAGTCCAGTGACCGTATGTATTCCATTTTACAAAGCTTTGTCCTATCTTTTCCAGGTCATAGCCTTTGGTAAGCTCTTCGGCAAGGCAAAGCGTAAGAGAGCTGTCATCACTCCAGGTTCCTTTGGGTTGGTTCCAGGACATGTACTCCAGCATTTTGGTTACCGGAAAACGCTTCAAATCTTCTCTTTTTTTAAATTCTACCGGAACACCAAGAGCATCTCCAATGCAGCCCCCCATGATTCCGGCTTTTACTGTATTTTCCATCAGGCAAGATTGATCAGTTTATCAAACAATAATTTCATTCCTTTCGTTGCCGTTTCCTTCATCACTACTGCTCTTTTCCCATATCCGAACCCTGTTTCGTTAGGATTGATTACAATTAAAAGACAGTCATCTTTGATATCATGAATCAGTCCGGCTGCCGGATATACCTGCAAAGAAGTTCCGATCACCAGTAAAATATCCGATTCTTTTACGATTTCCCTTGCTGTTTGATATAGTGGAACATCTTCTCCAAACCAAACGATAAACGGTCTTAACTGCGCTCCATCTTCCGCCTTGTCACCAACATTAATATCCTGTTTTTGTTCATAAATAAGGCTTTTATTATTGCATGAACATGATTTGAACAATTCACCATGAATATGAAGGATATTCGTCGATCCGGCTCTTTCATGCAGATCATCAATATTTTGAGTAATGATCTGCACCTCGAAATATTTTTCAAGTTCTGCCAGTAATTGATGGGCTTCATTGGGCTGTACTTTATGCAGCTGGCGTCTTCTCTGGTTGTAAAACTCCAGAACCAAAGCTCGGTCTTTTCTCCATCCTTCCGGACTTGCCACGTCCGTTACATTATGATTTTCCCAAAGGCCGTCTCCGTCTCTGAAGGTTTGTATTCCGCTTTCGGCACTGATTCCGGCACCGCTTAATATGGTTAGTTTTTTCATTTGTTTAAGTTTTGCTACGTTCGCTACTCATTGTTTTGCCACGAATGCACGAATATTTTTATTATTGAATTTAGGGAAACTACCTTAAAAGCTTTTTATAAATATCTTCATTTTCATCATCAAAACAGACAAAAATAACTTTCTCTATCATGTCTGACTGAAATTTTCTGACTGCATTGACTGCAATTTGCCCGGCCAGTTCTTTTGGAAATTTATAAATTCCGGTACTGATGTTCGGAAAAGCAATTGTTTTTACGCCAAGACTTTCTGCCAGCTTTAAAGAATTTTTATAACAATTGGCCAAAAGTGCCGAACTTCTTTCCTCATCAGTGTTCCAAACCGGCCCTACTGTATGAATGACATATTTTGCAGGAAGATTTCCTGCAGTCGTTACTACGGCTTCACCAGTATTACATTTACCCTGTTTGTTTCTGATGGCCCTGCATTCTTCCAATATCTTCGGACCTCCTGCTCTATGAATGGCACCGTCTACTCCTCCTCCTCCAAGTAAGGATGAATTGGCAGCATTGACAATAGCATCTGCATGGATTTTTGTGATGTCTCCTTTGATCTGTTCAATATTCATAAAGTATTTTTTTCCTGACTTTGTTTACTCAGCTGGTTAATTTATGTTATTCCTAGTTTTCTATTCAGCTCTTCAGCATCAGGACGGGTAGCATCACCCTTTCTATATTGTATTGTCTTCATGTTATTTTATTTTTCAATCATTAATCAATCTTCTATTCTATCATTACCTATAAAAGTAATGCTTTTATCCTTCGGCTTATTCCTTCTTTAGAAATTAAAAAATCTGTTTAAAATCTTTTGAATAAGGAGAATAGGAACCATAGACTGTATGAAAGTCAATCTTCAGATTTTCCAATTTAAACTGTTCATCAGTCTGATCAAGGCAAGTGACAACAAGATTCTTTTTGGAAGGAAAAACATAAGCTCCGTCTAATTGTAAAGCATAATTCAGCAAATCATAATCCAGGTTTCCCAGCCGAAATTCCTTTTGATATTCATTAAAGATGCATGTTTCCTCTTCATTATTTCTAAGAAGTAATTCATTTTCACTGCTCATCCATCCGTTACCGTGACGGGTTGCATAGATTCTTGTCACATAATACATTTCTATGTCCTGAATAGTAAGCTGTTTACAAATTTCGTATGCATTCTTTGAAGTTGTACTGGCAAATGTTACATTGGGAAAAACACCGTGATCCATATCCAGTAAAATTCCCTGGCTGCCTTCAAAAATGAGATTCTCAAATGATTTCAAATAAGTATAGTCATCTATTTTCCAATCAATCCCATCAATAGCTTCTAAATAGGCATGCAGTTCTTCTTCTATTTGATTTTCATCCACGAACCCATAGTAGTAAGCAATTCCTTTTAATTTTTCTATCAGCATTTGTCTTGGTGCGATCAAATCAATGGCAAATAATTTATAGGGACTTTCACTTCTTTTCATAGTTGCTCCAATTCCTTTTCCACATGTTCCGTGTTCCAGGTTACGTGCATTCGTCCTGTTCTGCCATACATCAAAAGGAGTAGTTACTTTTGCCAATGGATGAATATGCAGTTCTGTGTTTCCGTGCTTTGCCTTTAATTCTTCTCTTTCATTGAGTAAGAAGGCAGGATGAATTGTACAGTGCTCTGTAAAATAGGAAGGTAATCCACGAAGTGCTCCGCTGGCAAAGCTGGAATGGACATGCTTTCTGTCATCAATCATCACGGTATGGGCAGCCTGCTGTCCTCCTGAAAATCTGATCACAACAGACTCAGGATTTTGATGCGCCAAGAAATCAGTTGTGATTCCTTTTCCTTCATCTCCGAAACCTAATCCTATCACGATTTGTGCTTTCATATCTAAAGCATTTGAATATGATCTAATCCTCCCTGAGCTGCTGCACCGAAAGTCTTGTTTTTAAACGGGCCACATATAATTCCTTTGATAACGTTCGGTATTTCCCTGTGGTCTTCTATGGATATACAGTTTTGCCCCAGCAGTTCTTTCCAGCCTCTTGCTGCTCTTTCTGCCTGACCGGAATGCAAAACATTGATGTGATAGACTTCATATCTTTTTTTTGCTTCTTCCAACAGCTCCATACTTGTATAAGTCTGCTGTCCTGTTCCCATAATCTCTCTGATAGCAGAAGCCGGAAGTACTTTTAGGCAAGGTTCATCTCCTACTGTGAACAGTAATCCTTTCTGTTTTCTTTTTTCAAATGCATCGGTTCTGGTGTGAAAGGCCGCAAAATACCAAGCCAACAGGTAGCTCTCTCCTGCATTTCCGCCTCCTCCGGATTCAATATAGGTACGGGTAAGCCACATATCCAGCTCTTCATCTCCGGATTCAAACTGTCCAACCTGAAGGGGATAGCCATCACATTCATGATCTCCGATTCCCAGGAATAATAAAGCCGGATCAGGAACGCCTCCCTGGATAATTCCTCCCATGAGCTTAGGTAATCCTTCTCTGATCAGTTCGTGTGGAATATACCCCATACTGCCCGTCACATCCAATCCCAGAATAACAGGAACTGAATTGGGGTGCACTTCAGAATCTCTGGATTCTCTGAAAGAAATACCATAAGGATTCATAGATTCATGTGCTTTTCTTTTTGCATTTTGTGTAAAAATTTCGTTGGCTGATTTTGTTTCATAACCGGCTTTACTTGCTCTGTCATAACGAGCGTCTATATCGTATCTTGTACTTCCCATAACTAAAATTTTTTTCCAAATAAATATTCAAATCTTCTTTGGCTGACTTCGAGCTGAATATTTAAATTTCTGATTGTTAATGATAATTCCATGTCTCTCTGAACAAATGCTTCGGGGTTAAAATCCGCAAAAGTCAGACTGTTCCTGTCTAAAGGGCTGATATCTATAAGCCCTTCCTGTTCCCGCTCGAGTCTCTTTATTTTTAATTCGATATCTTCTACCCGGCGTCTGTAAATCAACTCTGAATCTTCTCCGATGGTTCGGGCACGGTCTTCTCTGATCTGATCATTATTTCTCTGTAATGATTCAATAAATCTGGGTTTTAATTCATTTTCCATATTTGACATGAATATTTGTGTTGTTATTACGCTAATTAAAACAGGCACAGTTATCCTGATTTTTCACGAATTGTCACATCCGGCTAACCTTTTTCAGTATTGGGAAAGACTTCTTTTTTCAAAGTAATACTTTGCCTGGCTATTGTATTTTTACCCTCTTAATTCGTCTCTTACCTCCATTAAGGCAAATCCTAAGAGATTTTCCCCATCCCACAGCAATGGATTTTCGGCTCTTGAATCAGTTTCCAGCATGCCAATTCCCCAAATGGTATCGTAGGGGCTTGCCTCTACCAGGACTTTATCATGGGTGGATAAAAGGAAATCTCTTAATTTCTGGTTTTGCGAAAACTTCAGAAGATTTCCTTTTTTTACAATTTCATATTTATGTTCATTCCAAAGTTGGGGATCAAAGTTTTTTACTTTCCGCCCTAAGCTTTTAACCTGATTAGGGCTGCCTGCCGCTAAAATTTTCTCCAGGATTTCATCATCATTAAACAGTCTGGCTTTTCCGGCCATCATATAATGTTCAGCCGTTTTATAAACAATACCACTCTCTTCAAATTTTGCAGGAAACCACTGGCTGAAACATGATTTTGTAATCTCATCCTTTACGGTATGCCCCCAGAAAAACAGAAATTTTATTCTCTTTTTACTCCGGAATTTTTCTTTACTATCTTGTATGGTGTATTTCATTATTGCGTTATTTTTACACAAATTTAAATGAATATGGCTTTATTTTGCAAATTTATTTGCGTTATTTTTACACTAATAAAATTAATGTATTGATTATCAATGATAAAAATTTGCTTCTACAATACTGATATTTCAGTCCAAATGGCCAGACTGGATAGGTTCGGCTAAACCCGAAGGGCTTTCTCTCATAAAAAAACGGGCTTTATCCCGTTTAAATTGAAATTGTTGATTTGTTTTATATTTGATTGTACCTATTTGACAGGTATACATTGATACCATAGTCCATGATGAATATTGGAAGGTATTGGTACAACTATTTGTCTAATTTATGATTGGGTTATTTGATCTCAAAATAGAATCCCTGCTCTTCCAGTTCCTTATATTTCTCCTGATTGAAGGTAAAAAGTTTTCCGGGTCTTCCGCTGCCCTCTTTTTTAACATTGTTGGTTTCATTGAGCAAACCGTAGCTCATTATTTTTTTACGGAAGTTTCTTCGGTCGATTTCCTGCCCTACAATGGTTTTGTAAAGGTTCTCAAGGTCTGAAAACGGAAATTCTTCATTGAGAAGATTAAAGCCGACCGGCTGATACTGAATTTTAGTACGAAGTCTTTTTAAAGCAATATCGATGATATTTTTATGGTCAAATGCCAGAGACGGAAGCTTGTTGATGCTGAACCATTGGGCATCATCCGCATCGGAATCTGCAAACAGTTCGTGATAAGAAGGGTTTACAAGGCCCAGATAAGCCACAGAAACCACTCTGTTCCTGGGATCACGGCCTACATTGCCAAATGTATAGAGTTGTTCTAAAAAATCAGGTTTTATGCCCGCCTCTTCATGCAGTTCCCTTTTTACCGCGTCATCCAGGTTTTCATCTTCCAGAACAAGTCCGCCGGGAAGTGCCCATCCTCCCTTAAACGGTTCTATATTTCTTTTGATTAAAAGGATCTGAAGGTCTTTTTTATCAAAATAACCAAAAATAACTGCATCTACAGCTACTTTAATATCCTGTAATTTTTTGGGAGACTCCATATATTAATTTGCGTTACGAATACACAAAATTACAATTTTATAATAGAAATAAAAAACAATTTAGGGTATAATAAAAGTTTATATCTTTAAGTTAATATTATAACCAACTTAAAATTAAATAATTATGAAAAATTTACTTACAATTCTTTCCGTAGCTTTTTTATTTACAGCTTGTGAGAAAGAAAAGAAAACAGCGGTCAATAATTCTGAAAAGGCAGATGCTGCTGTAACAAAATCAGAATGGAAACCTGTAGACTCCGCTGCTGCCACGAAAGCCTGGATGGAATTTGCCACCCCGGGAGAAATGCATAAAATGCTGGCAAAATTTGACGGAAACTGGACCGGTGCCACCAGCATGTGGATGGACGACAGCGGAAAAGCTGCTAGCAGTACCTCAGAATGCACCAATAAAATGATTTTTGACGGACGATATCAGGTAAGCAATTATAAAGGAAATTTCATGGGTATGCCGTTTGAAGGAATGAGTATCATGGGATATGATAATGCCAAGAAAAAATTTGTAAGCACCTGGATAGACAATATGGGAACTGGATTAATGCATGCCGAGGGAGACTGGAACCCTGGTAAGAAATCAATTGATTTTAAAGGCAAAATGACGGATCCAAGCCAACCGGGAAAGGAATGTGAAGTAAGAGAAGTCTATACTTTCACAGATGACAACAATCATATGCTGGAGATGTATGGTCCGAATCCTAAAACAGGAAAGGAAATGAAAACGATGGAAATCAAATTCACCCGTAAAAAGTAACTAAAGCCGCTTCCAAGGAAGCGGCTTTTTAATGAATAGGGTGAAATCACTGAAAAGAAATAGGGATTTTACTTATTGATTCCTTGATAGTTATATTCAATTTTGGTACAAGTAAAAAAAGGATGAGCCGAAAACCTTAAAGAGTAGGTAAAATCTAAAACCAAAACCATGAATTATATTATCAAAGGAAATCTTGCTGCCTATTTGTGCAGAGAATGTTCAGAATACCTGAGCCAAGTAAGAGTGCGTATTTATCTTCCTGCATCTGAAAGTAATATTTCGGCCGTTGTCAGCCGCTGAAATTAAAGATACATTCAGAGAAGTGTCAGAAGAAGAAATAAAATCAAAACAGGACAGATTAATTGTAGAGGCAGAAACAGATCTCAATGGAAATTTTTCTGTAGAAATTGATGAAAAATATTCCCGTTCAGCATTGGAGTTCGATATTTACTGCGGAACTGTTCCCCGTCCTCCATTCCCTCCTAAAAAAGGAATGCCAAGACAGTTTCACATCACAACGTTTGTTCCCCAATGGAAGATCACTAAAGATCAGGTTTATATGGCTAATTTCTCCTATATCATTCCTGAAAAATGGTGGTGCCTGATCAAAGGAAGATATTTTGATGTATGGACAATCTGTGGAAGATTAACGGATTGCAAAACAGGAAGACCTCTTTCCGGAGTTACTGTAATTGCTATGGATGCTGATTTTATTACGGATGATGAACTGGGAAGTAATGTAACTGACAGTAATGGACATTTTAAAATTTATTATAGTTCTGTTGATTTCAAAAAAACTTTCCTCTCTCCGATCATCAATATAGAAACGGATGTTCTTCCTCCGTTTGCGAGCGGTCCGGATGTGTATTTTCATTTGGAATATGGTGGTCAACGTTTTGCTTTAGAAACAAAAGCAGATCGACGTAATAATGTTGGATATTGCTTATGTGTGAAGCTTTGCTCTAAAGAACTTATTCCTGTCGATCCTTCAATACCTCCATCTTTCACCCATTTTGGACTTACGCAGCATATTCCGATTCAGGCGGGGATTAACATTGCCACTGGAAAAACATTGGGTGGATATGCTTTCTTTTCATCGGTGAATCTGGTGGGAACAATAAGCAAGAAAATCAATGCACAACCTATGGAATATTTGTTCGAATATCAAGAGGTTGCCAATCCATCAGATGCCTTAAATCCTGCCGGTTGGAGCACTGTAGTTCCTAATATGATCGATAAGACTGTTATTGGATATTTATGGACGTTTACTGGTGATCCTTCCAATCCTATTGCTTATGAACCTTATTATATCAATGGAACAGGAACGGAAAAAACGGTTGCTTTTAATGGAAACTGGATTCAAGTGCCTCAGGATTCTAATTTTGCGGCTCATGTGGATGCTGAAATTCTTAAGCTCAATACAGAAAAACTTACCGGGGTAACTTCCATAGATATGAGTATGCCGACTTCAGGAATTGGAAATTCAACGGTTTCCGGGGCAAGACCTCATACTTCTAACCGATATTTTGCGGTTCGAATGAGACAAAGAGAAGCAGGAAATGCCGCTACAGAAGTTGTGGCCGGAACTTCTAAGCCAATTGCCATTTTCAATGTATTATATCATAATGTGAATAAATACGGAAGCTGGGCTCATACAACTGTTAATGATCAGAGAATTGCATTGTCTGTAGACCTTCAGGAAATTATTTCCGGAAGCAGCGGCTGTAGTAAAATAACCACAGATCTCCATGTAAAATATGGAGCAAGGAACGAAAATCTTGGCAGTGTAAGCTTATCTATTGTCGGACCACACAAACCGGGACAAAGCTTTGGATTTAACCCGATCGCATTGATGCCTTCTCCTGAAACGTTTGGTTCTACGCAATTGGTATTTACACCTCCAACAGATACCGTAGCAGATCTGCTGCCTTGTGCCTATACTGTTTCTATTTCTGCAACAGCCTTATTGACAACAGGAGACGGAAATCTGAGCTCATACCATGACTTTGTATCCTTCTGTAAGGTATAAGGTGAAATAACATAAAAACTAATACCATGAAAGCCTTATTAAAAGCCATTATAGTTATTATTATCATTATTGGCGGCGTGATCATCATTATCGTAGGGAAAAAACCTTTTCCTGAACCGGAATGTATCGTATGTGGACCTAACCTTGTGAGAATTTTAGGGATCGCAGAAGTTGTCCTCGGATTGGGAGCTCTCGCTATTCAGGGAAACCTGACCGAGAAACAGAGAACTTTTTGAAAAAAAAGACCGATGAGATTCATCGGTCTTTTTATATTAATCATTTAGCTTTAATACTGCCATAAATGCTGATTGCGGAACTTCTACCCTACCAATCTGCTTCATTTTCTTCTTCCCTTCTTTCTGCTTTTCCAATAATTTACGTTTTCTGGAAATATCTCCTCCATAACATTTTGCGGTAACGTCTTTTCTTAATGCTTTGATGGTCTCTCTGGCAATAACTTTCGTTCCTAACGCTGCCTGAACAGCAATATCAAACTGTTGTCTCGGGATCAGCTCACGAAGTTTTTCACACATCTTTTTACCAATGTGATAGGCATTACTGTCGTGGATCAATGAAGAAAGTGCATCTACCATATCACCATTGATCAGGATATCCATTTTCACAAGCTTAGAAGCTCTGAACCCGATCGGATGATAATCAAAGGATGCATATCCCTTAGAGATCGATTTCAATCGGTCATAGAAATCGAAAACAACCTCAGCCAAAGGCATATTGAAGATCAATTCCACTCTCTCCGCAGTCAGGTAGCTCTGGTTAACAATTTCACCTCTTTTTTCAATACATAAAGTCATTACCGCTCCTACGAAATCAGATTTTGTAATGATAGATGCCTTAATGAAAGGTTCTTCCACTCTATCCATTGTTGAAGGATCCATCATTTCAGACGGGTTGTTGATCAGAATCGGAACTTCAGGTTCTTTTTTAGTATATCCAAAATAAGAAACGTTCGGTACTGTTGTGATCACGTTCATATTGAATTCCCTGTCCAGACGTTCTTGAACAATTTCCATATGAAGCATTCCCAGGAATCCGCAACGGAATCCAAAACCTAGAGCAGCAGAGCTTTCCGGTTCAAAAACCAGGGAAGCATCATTTAATCTTAATTTCTCTAAAGAGAATCTAAGTTCCTCAAAATCCTCAGAATCAATAGGATAAATACCGGCAAAAACCATTGGCTTAACTTCCTCAAATCCTTCAATAGGTCCTGATGCAGGTTTATCAAACGAAGTGATTGTATCACCTACTTTTACTTCACGGGCATCTTTAATTCCGGAAACCAAATATCCTACATCTCCGCATTCAACGGTTTTCTTCGGAACCTGTTTCAGTTTTAAAGTTCCTACTTCATCGGCTCCATATTCTTTTCCTGTTGCAAAGAACTTAATTTTTTCGTTTTTTGAAATGCTTCCGTTTACCACCTTGAAATACGCTTCAATCCCTCTGAAAGGATTGTAAACCGAGTCAAAGATCAAGGCCTGAAGCGGTGCATTCGGATCTCCTACCGGAGCCGGAATTCTTTCAACGATCTGTTCCAAAAGATGGTGTACCCCTTCTCCTGTTTTTCCAGAAACCCTCAATACATCTTCATATTCACAACCGATCAAATTCATAATTTCATCAGTTACTTCTTCAGGATTTGCAGAAGGAAGGTCAATTTTATTCAAAATCGGAATGATGGTAAGATCATTCTCCAATGCCAGATAAAGGTTACTGATCGTTTGTGCCTGGATACTTTGTGCGGCATCTACAATAAGAAGGGCTCCTTCACAAGCAGCAATGGAACGGGAAACCTCGTACGAGAAATCAACGTGTCCCGGGGTATCAATCAGGTTTAAAATATATTTTTCTCCTTTATATTCATAATCCATTTGGATCGCGTGGGATTTGATCGTAATTCCACGTTCTTTCTCCAAATCCATATCATCCAGCGTCTGAGACTGTAATTCTCTTTGAGTAACGGTATTGGTGTACTCCAAAAGACGGTCTGCCAAGGTACTTTTACCGTGGTCGATATGAGCGATTATGCAAAAATTTCGTATGTTTTTCATTTAAGATTCTTGTAATTTGCAAAGATAATTAAAATGCAGGATAATTCCTTATTCTTATTTCACGAATAAAAATCAGCAAAAAGATCTTAAATATTTTACTTTTTATTATTTGAGGCTGTCTTTTTTTCACATTTTAATATTTAAACTTCCTAAAATTTTCCGGTAAAATATATTCTCCCGTAAGTGCATCAATCCCTACTCTATAATACTTTGCATTTTGCTTGCGAATTTTTGAAGCGGTAATATCTATTACAGCTGCAATAAGACCTCCAATTAATCCACCCGCGGCTCCTGCTACCATAACTGAGGTATTGGGCTGAGGAAAGAGTTCTTCTTCAGAAGCAGTTATAAAATAGCCCTCACTATCTTTTTCAATCTCGATAAGACTTGTGGGTGTTTTTTTATAGGCAATTCCGTTATCAATAACAGCAAAAATAGCTTTGTTCAGATTATCATAATCATCTACTCTTTTCACCCCCTTAATTACTCCTTCTTTATTTTTCCTTACCATAAGCTCTTTATCCGGCTTCTGTTCTGCAAATGACCTATAATCTGTATAAACGCCATCCGTAAAAGACTCTGAACTAAAAACCGGAAGTTGCTCAGATATTACTTTCTCATAGTCTCCAAGATCGGTTTCAGAAATAGGAATGTTCAATGCGGATATAGTATATGAATCCTTTACAATATTGGATAATTCTGCTGATATTTTGGCCGCTATAGACCGTGTAATATAGGCATGATCTTTCTGGGTATAATCTTTTGAAATTTTAAATTTCTTTAAAAAATAATATTTATTATTTCTCTTTAAAAAAGTGGCCATTTGCATGTCTAAATGCCCCATAACAGATCTTTCTGTTGGAATATCATTTACTTTTAAATCTTCCAGTATAAGGAAGTATTCAACACTTCCTCTTTCTTTATTATCTTCTATAAACCAATTTGAAAATAATTCTTCAAGATCATCCTTTTCAAACTTTACCTCATAGGGTTCTTTTCTGTGAGAGATGATTCCTATATTTTTATTCTCTCTTTTATCCAGTAAAGTAAGAGATTTGGCTAAATGCTTTTTATCTTTAATACTGTTTCTTAGCTCTATAATTTGTGTTTTTTGTGCAGTCAGTAAAGTGGAAAGCATTAGAAACATTATTATTTTTCTCATCGCTTATTTTTTGCAAAAGTAACAAAACTTACTATTCATAAGCATGAAAATTAAACGGCTCTTACAAAAAGATCTGTAAGAGCCGTCCAACATTAAAAAAATAAACTATTATGGGTTTTGTTTCAGTCCCGAAGCATTTTTTTCACCATGAGGCTTTCTTTCATTCATTTTATCCCTCATCATTCCCTCAGACTGAAACAGCTTCAAAACTTTTTGACAGGGTATTACCTGTTGCATTTTATCTGCGTATTTTTTTCTATTATCCAGCAGCTTCTGTCCTATTTCAAAGCTTTGCTGAAGTTTGGCCTTCGCTTCATCATCTGATAATGTTTCAGGATTAAAGCCCGGGTCAAACTGGTTTTTGATCTGTTTCTGACTTTCCAGGTATTCATTATAAAGCTGTGTAAATTCTGCTTTATCATCCTGGTCAATATTCAGATTATCCATGATCATGTTATTTCTAAACTTCTTAAGCAGCTCTTTTCTTTCTTCCGGAGAAAGGTTATTGATCACTTCCTTTCTTTGTTTCGGATCCATTTTTTTCCAGTCATAGTCTGCTCTTTGAGCATTTAAGCAAAAACCATAAATAATAAAAAACGTCAATAATATCTTTTTCATCTTTATTAATTATATAAGTCCAAATAAACGTCTTGAGTCGAGTTACTCGCTAATTCTGCAATTTCAGAATTCGAAAAAGAATCCAGATAGTCATTCATCCGGGTCTCTTCCTGTTTTGATTCTGCTTTCACCGCTTTGGGCGACGCTACTGTTTTCTCTTTTTCATTTTTAAAGGTGTAGGCATCATTACTTCTTTGATTACGAACTGTTTGATTGTTATTTTCAACAGAAGTTAAATCATCTTTCAATGTTTCGTAAGCGCGTTCGCTTTCCGTTTGAGGTTCCCCTTTATTCACAGCATATCCTGCTTTTGGATTCAATCCATTTTCAATCGAATTATTATGATCAGAATTAAAAACATAGGTTACTCCCAAAATCAAAGCTACCGATGCCGCCGCGGCGTACATCCAGTTCAGCTTAAAGACAGGCGCCTTTTTGCTTGTCTTTATATCATTCATGACATTTTCCTGAATGTTTTCAAACAACCGGTCAGGAACTGTGTAAATGTTTTTACGTTCTAATTTTTCTATATCGAACTCTTTCATTTCTGTTTTTCAAAAATTATCTTTCGTAATTTTCTTTAATATAGTCTTCTATTTTTTGTTTGGCATAATGATAATTCGTTTTCAGCGTCCCAACAGACATCTCTACAATTTTAGATATCTCTTCATAGGGCAGATCATCATAATACCGCATCATAAATACCAGTTTCTGCTTTTCAGGCAGACTTTGTATAGCGTTCTGTAACAGGATTTGTATTTCTTCGGCGCTCCCCTCTGTATTGTCGGCGACAAGATTCTGCATATGATATTCTGCATCTTCATCTGTTTTTTTCATTTTATTCATTTTGTTGACCTGCTGTAGTGCTTCGTTGGTAGCAATCCTGTAGAGCCAGGTGTACAGCTGACTGTCATTTTTGAACTGATGAAAATTCTGATAAGCTTTAATAAAAGTTTCCTGCAAAGTATCCTGAGCAAGGTCTCCGTCCACAATAATTCTTCTTATGTGCCAATACAATCTGCTTTGATAAGCATCCATCAAGGCACGGACACCTTTTTCCTGGGTCCGTGGATTTTGCATCAACGAAATAATTTCCGCGTCCTTAATCTTCATAAGATGCTTTCATTGTTTTGGATTACAAAAATAACTGAAAGTTAAATTATTTGCTCAATTTTTAACCTAAATATCTAAAATAATATGAGACACTTAAGTTATAAGCTCTACATGACAGGCAATAACTGTGCCTACAGGAAATTTCTGATTTTCCTTACCCCTCTTCCCTTCTGACTCAGCTTAAAAAGCTTATATTTGTTATATGCAAATTGTAATTATCGGTTCCGGGAATGTTGCTTATCATATGGCAAAGGCTTTCAGTCTGAAAGGAATTCCTTTAGCCCAAATTTTCGGCAGGAACGAAAATGAGCTGAAAAAGATTTCTGATGGATTGGATCTTTCCTATTCTACAGAAAATTTAGAAGATGCAGACCTGTATATCATCTGTGTGAGTGATCATTCTGTAGAGGAAGTATCCAAAATCATTACCAAAAAAGATTGTCTGGTTGCCCATACTTCAGGTTCACTTCCCAAAGAGATCCTTTCGGGAGAATACAGAAAAGCCAGTTTTTATCCCTTGCAGACTTTCTCAAAATCAAAAGAACTGGACTACAAAAAAATACCTTTTTTCATTGAAACAGAAAATAAGGAGGATCAGAAACTGCTTTTTGAGCTCGCATCCCAAATTTCAGAAAATGTAATGGAAAGTACGCATGAAAAAAGAAAATACATTCACCTGACGGCAGTTTTTGCCTGCAACTTTGTCAATCATCTTTTTTCAAGGGCTAAGGAAATTTCAGATTCTCAGGAAATTCCGTTTGATTATTTTTTACCCCTGATTGATGAAACGGTTCAGAAAATCCATGAGATAGAGCCTAAAACGGCCCAGACAGGTCCTGCGGTAAGAAATGATATAAGGATCTTACAACTGCATGAGCAGTTATTAAAAGGCGAAAGTCTTGACATTTATAAAACAATGAATCACTCTATTCAGAAAATGTATGAGTTATAAAGAGAAATTAAAAGATATTAAGGCATTTGTATTTGATGTCGACGGGGTTTTCACCGATGGGAGTGTTTATCTTCTGCCGGGAGGAAATATGTGCCGGGTAATGAGTGTTCTGGACGGCTATGCAGTAGTTAAAGCTTTAAAAAACAACTATTTGATAGGCGTTATTACCGGTGGAAATGATGAGATGGTAAAGCATAGGATCAATTATCTTGGCATTCAGGATTATTATCCGAAATCCCACAACAAAATAGATGATTTTGAAGATTTTAAAAAGAAGTACAATCTTAAAAACGAAGAAATCCTGACTATGGGAGATGATCTTCCGGATATCCACATCATGGAACGTTCGGCTATCGCTGCATGTCCTGAAAATGCAGTTCCCGAAGTAAAAGGAGTCTCCGATTATATTTCTCCGAAGACGGGAGGCAGCGGGGCTGTACGTGACGTCATAGAACAGGTTATGAAGGTTCAGGGCAACTGGCATGATGATAATACCCAATCTGTATAGCTTTCTCCTATGAAATTACTTTTAGCATCACAGTCTCCGAGAAGAAAGGAGCTGCTTTCCAGTCTTGGTTTTGAATTTGAGGTCGTAAAAATAGACTGTGAGGAGATTCTTCCCGCTCACATAAAAATAGAAGACGCTGCGGCTTATCTTTCTCAATTAAAAGCCGATACATTCAGAAACCTGGCTGTAGAAGAGGTTTTACTGACAGCAGATACTGTAGTAGCGATCGACGGCCAGTTCCTTGGTAAGCCGGCAGATAAAGATGATTCCAGGAATATGCTTCGCCATCTTTCAGGAAAAACCCATCAGGTATATACCGGGATTACCATAAAAACCCATGACAAGATCTTTACAGAAACAGATGTCGCGGATGTTACCTTTGATGACCTTACCGATGATGAAATAGAATATTACATTCAAAATTATAAACCTTTTGATAAGGCAGGCAGCTATGGCATCCAGGAATGGCTGGGCATGGCTAAGATCAGAAACATCTATGGAAGCTTTTATACCATTATGGGGCTTCCTACCCATTTGGTTTACAAAATTTTGAGAGAAATATAAATATTATTCATTATAAAATTTTATTATTTTTACAAAATCATCAAACTGCTGATAATAAAAAGCAGGATAGCGAGTTATATTGAATAATGAAAAAGAATATAGTATTCCTTTTGATCATGTGTATCGTTGCTTCATGTGCTACCAAGACCAAAAAGCCGGAGCAACGGTCTAAGCTATTGAAAGGATTTTCCACCTATTACAATACCCTTTTTAATGCTAAAGACGCATTAAACAGTGAGTTTACATCCAGAGATAAGGGCCATAAAGATAATTTTTATGCGCCTTATATCCCTATTCTGACGTATGAAGAACAGCCGCTGGGCATTGATCTTGGCCAGTCTTCAGCTTTCGCGGAAAACTCCATGAAAATGGGTGAAATTGCCAATAAATCCGGAAGAAGCGCTGCCGGGACTCCCAATTTTCCGGGAAATCAGGGAGACATTCCAGACAGACCGGATGAAACCGCCAATAAAGGGGCTACCACCTTGGAAATTGCCGAAGCTAAAGCACTGAAAGCGATTAATAAGTATTCGGTTATCAGAAACGGAGAAGAAAAAAACAAGCAGATCTTTGAGGCCTATATGATCCTTGCACAATCCAGAATTTACCAAAATAAACCTTTGGAAGCACTGGACGCTCTTAATTATGTTTTCACACATATGAAAAATGATAAAAGGCTCCCGTTGGCAAGAATTTATCAGGGACTAGCTTATGATAAAATCAAAGACTATCATAGGGCCCATGAAACTTTTGCCAAACTGAAGGGAGAAGATATCAATAAAAATTATGCGAAACTTCTTAGCATTTATTATTCCGAATCCCTTTTGGATGCTGGAAAGAAAGAAGAAGCTGCCAAAGAGCTTGACGTAGCTTTTGAGCTCAACAGCAATAGAAAGCTCAAGAGCAGGATTGCTTATTTAAGAGGACAATTGCTTGAAAATATGGGCAATAATGAAAAAGCCAGAGAAAGCTTTACTGCAGCTTATCAATATGCCAATGATTTTGAATTTGAAGTAAAATCCCAGATCGCCATTGCGAAAACCTTTAATGGAAAAGGAGATTATAACGGGGCAAAGAATTATCTGGAAGGAATCAGTAAAAAAGGAACTTACGGATCCCGAAGAAATGAATTCTACTATGCTCTGGGTCTTATGGCTAATAAAGCAGGGAAAAAAGACGAAGCGCAGCAGTTTTTCAGAAAATCCCTGTTTGAAAAGGTTTCCGATCCACAGATCCGTGGATTGGCTTATTATGAAATCGGGAAAAGCTATCTTGATAAGAATGACTATATCGGAGCGGGAAGTTACTATGATTCAGCACTTGCCGTCATGACGTATGAACCTTCCAAGATCCTGTTAAAAGACCAGTCTGCTTACATCAAAAAAATATCCAAAAATTATTATCTGATCAAAAAGAATGACAGTATTCTCTCTCTGGCCAGGATGAATGATGCTCAAAAAACTGACTTTTTCTCCAAATATATTGCAAAACTCAAGGTCAAGGAAGAAAAAGAAGAACAGGAAAGAAGACGTGCAGAAAGGAATAAAGGCTTTGATACGGGAGACTATAATGCCAATTCAATTTTTGCCAATACTACCAATTCTTTCGAAGATTTCGGAGTGACCACAAAAGGGTTTTATTTCAGTAATACCGGAACTGTAAGCAAAGGAACCTCAACATTTAAACAGACCTGGGGCGACAGAGCTCTTGCTGATAACTGGCGCTTTTCAAAGAAAATGGCGTCTATTGAAGATATGAAGAATGAGGCTTTAGGGGTGACATCCGCACCAAATCCAAGACGTTTTGAACCTAGCTTTTATATCGAGCAGATTCCTACGGACCAAGGGAAATTATCCCAGTTAAAAAAGGACAGAGATACAGCTTCTTTAGGACTGGGTATTATGTATCAGAACTATTTTACCAATACTCCTTTAGCAACAAAGACTCTCTATGACCTTGTGGATGTAAAGCCGGAAGAAAAAGTAATGCTTCAGGCTTTGTATGAGATCTTTGCCATGAACTACGAAAAAAATCCGCAGATATCAGAAAGGGCCAAGCAGATTCTTTTAGCAGATTATCCTTATACGTCTTATGCAGAATTTGCAAGAAATCCAAAAAACAATTCTTTCGTAAAATCTACTGAGGATGTCGAAAATGAATACAAAAGAGCCTACGCCCTGTTTGAGTCAGAAAAATTCGGGGAAAGTAAAGAGATTATAGACCAGGCTCTCCAAAAATATCCGAAGGATGCACTGGTTCCCAAGCTGTATCTGTTGAATGCCTTTAATGCCGGAAAATCAAGCGGAAAAGAGGTAATGATTCTCCAGCTGGAACAGATAGCCCTTAATTATTCTAAAACACCGGAAGGAGTACGGGCTAAAGAAATGCTGATCTATCTGAAAAGTGATCTTAATTTCCAGGCTACTGATAATAAAGGAAATTCTATTCCGCAGCAACCAGGGTCCTCTCCTACCCAACCGAATCAGTATCAGAATAACCAGCCTGTTCAATTACCGGATGGAATACCTCCGGCTCCGGGAAATAAGAAAAACAGTAAGCCGGTGGATGAAAGCCCGGCTCCCCAAAAGCCTGCTAACAGTACATTGAAACAAAAAATAAAAAATAAAGAGGAAACATTGGATCCGTCCATTCCTCAAAGACCTCAGTAAAAAATAAAAAGCGAAGATCTGTTCTTCGCTTTTTTTATGTTGTTATTTATTTTTTCCGGTGATATAGAATCTTACGATTGCTTTTTCTTTACCCCATGAAAATCTTTTAAATAAAAAGGTTCAAAATAGGCTGTATCTTCAAAATCTTTATGTTCTATTTTCTCCAGCGATCTTTTAACGAGATATTGTGCAGAAGGGTAAATATCTTCTTTAAATTCTGCATCAGGCAGATTTAAAATTTCCTTTGCTTTCTTTGCTCCATCTCCAACAAATACCACTTTTTTATCTTTAAATTCTTCAAAAGAAGTTTCGTCTAAAATTTTGGCTTCGGTTTCCCTGACCTCTTTTCCTGTCTGACCATCGTAAACAGCCGTATAAACCTCCATTCTCCTTGCATCGATCAAGGGGATTATAAAATCGTAATTAAAGCCTAAAAAAGGCTCTATCATGCTTTCTAAAGAATTCACCGCAATCAGGGGTACATTCAGTCCGTAGCAGAAGCCTTTTGCAGAAGAAGCCCCTATCCTTAACCCGGTATAGGAACCCGGTCCTTTGCCTAATGAAACAGCCTCAATTTCTTTCAGGGTAAGGCCGGCCCCTTCAAGGGCCCATTCTACGAAAGTATGAAGACTTTCCGACTGCTTATAGTTTTCAGAAACTTCTTCGCATAGGCATAACAGCTGTTCGTTGTCCGAAACAGCTACTGAACAATTTTTAGAAGAGGTTTCAAGATATAAAATTTTCATAAGCTCACGTAACAATTTATCAGTATAATCTTCTAGCAATAACTAGAATAGTATCTCTATTTTTATGCAAATTTAGTTCATTATTTTGGACTATTTTCTATAGATCGTTCTCGGTTCTGCCTGTGCGCTTGGATAAATGGTCATATCCGAAACGGTAACGTGTTTCGGAGCATTTATGCAGTAGGCAATGGCATCTGCAATATCTTCAGCTTTTAAAGGCTCATAGCCCGCATATACGGTAGCTGCTTTTTCAAGATCTCCTTTGAATCTTACCCTAGAGAAATCTGTTTCTACAGCGCCGGGCTGGATATTGGTCACTTTAATTCCAAATTCCGTAAGCTCAAGTCTCATTCCTTCAGAGATCACATCCACTGCTTTTTTGGTGGCACAGTAAACCACTCCGTTGGCGTAAGTCTGCCTTGCAGCAACTGAACTGATATTTACAATATGACCTAAATTTTTAGTTTTCATAATAGGAATGATCATTTTGGAAACATAGAGAAGTCCCTTTACATTGCCGTCGATCATAGAATCCCAGTCATCCGTCTTACCGGATGAAAGCGGATCCAGCCCGTGCGCATTCCCGGCATTATTAATCAGAACATCAATATCTTTCCAATGTTCAGGAAGGGAATGAATGGCTGTTTCCACCTCTTCAAGATTCCGTACATCAAACTTTAAACTAAATATTTCGGTAAATTGAGATAACTCAGTATTTAAAGATTCCAGTGCATCACTTCTGCGTCCGCAAATGATAATTCTGTTTCCCTGTTTTGCCAGAAGTTCCGCAGTAGATTTTCCTATGCCGGAAGTAGCTCCTGTGATCAATATTGTTTTCATAAAATTAAAATTTTAATGCAACAGTCTTCAGATTTTGATAAATGGTTACACTGGTACATCATTGCATTGTTATACTATTTTTTTCCTTTCATAAGGATTGAATTGTGATTTTAAAACCATAAGAAGCAGGCATTTTAAATCTTCTTTATCAGCTCAGACTTACAATAATTTGTAATATAAAGCATAAGAAAGTTAAGTAATATCGGTCATTGGATAATGTTTAACAGCATAACCACTGAGTAATAACTTTCCAATCGATCTTCAGCATAGTTAATTGGCATCAAATGCCTGAAATGCATCGGTTATATGATCAATAATCAAATTTTTATTTTCATCCGGAAGAACCGAAATAATATCAAATCTTACTTCGTTATTTTTACTAAATTCCTCCAGATAATGGTTGGCGGCAGAGACAATAGATTTAATCTTTGTTTTGGTTACCGCTTCCTGGGGCAGAATAAAAGCATCTGTAGACCGTGCCTTTACTTCAGCAATAATGATTATATCTGCTTTTTCAGCAATAATATCAATCTCTGCTTTCTGAAAACGGAAGTTTCTGGCAAGGATTTGAAATCCGTTTTTCTGAAGATAATCAGCAGCCAAATCTTCTGCTATTTTTCCGAAGTCGTTGTGATCTGCCATACTAGAGTGAATATTTGCAAGTGGGAGAGTGCTACCACTCAATCTTTACTTTCTTATCAACTTTTACGTGTGTTTGTGCTCCAATCAAAAGCGGTCGATTATCTTTGATATGACCATTTGGAAAGCCAAAAACTACCGGGAATTTATATTTTGAAATTCTTTCTGATATCAGTTTATAGGCAAATTCATCAAAGCTTTCTTCATAATTACTATTGTCTTTTTCATCACCCATATTGGTCATACCGCCTACAATAAGTCCTTTGATCTTATTAAAAACCCCTGCCAGTTCCAGACTCATGATCATCCGGTCTAAGGCATAAAAATTTTCACCAATATCTTCAATGAATAAAATTTTATCTTTAAAATCAAAAGAGTAGGGAGTACCCAAAAGCGCATAGATCAGGGCCAAATTTCCTCCAACCAGTTCCCCTTCTACACTTCCTTTTTTATTCAGCTGATGAGATTCCAGATTGTATTTCGGTGTTTTTCCTTTTAAAACAGTAAAGATCTGATCATAACTCTCCTCCGTCACGCCAAAGCTCGATGTTTTGATTGTCTGGCCATGAATAGAGACGAATCCTTTCTTCAACAGATAACTTTGTATCACCGTATTATCCGAATACCCTATATACCATTTCGGGTTTTTAACAAAATCCTTTAGCTTCAGGTGCTGAACCAGCTGCTGACATCCGTAACCTCCTCTGGAAGCCCAGACCGCACTAATCTCCGGGTCATTTAAAGCCCAGTTGATATCTTTGATTCTTTCCTGTTCCGTTCCGGCATAATTATAGCCATTTGAAAATTTAGTATACAGATGTTCTCCCAGTACAGGTTCAAATCCTTTACTTTTAATCATTTCCAGGCCCTTTTCAAGCTGGGATGGCTCTACGGCTCCTGCCGGGGAAATAACAGCTATTTTGGCCCCTTTTCTAAGAGGTTTCGGAAAGATGTTTTTTTTCATTCTGTTTTTTGGTATTTAACTTCTTTTTTCTCCGCTTCTTCTAACTGTCTGTCAAACTGATTAAACTTTTTAAAGCTCTGAAGAAAGATAAAGAAACTGAAAATAATAAGGATTACGCCAACAATCCTTCTGATCTGGTTCGCTAATTTTTGGGTAAGCTTATCATGAAATTGTTTGGCGAGAAATATTTTGGCAAGGTCAATACAAAGGTAGGTGGCAATCACTATTCCGATATATAAAACAAAATTGCTGGTATCCGGATATTGATTCCTTACGGAAATCACCGTTACGAGCCAGAAGAGGATGACTCCAACATTCAGCAGATTGAAGAAAAAGCCATTAAAAAAAGTTTTAATATAATTTTGGCTGATGATCTTCTCTTCACCGGGCATGTGCATTTTGGTTTTCGTGACCAGCATCACGATTCCGTAAATGAAAATAAGGATAGACGTGATCCTGTAAAAACCCGGATGTTTATCAATTAACGTGACGATATCTGCACTGGCATAATAAGCCGCTACAATACATAAAAGGTCTGCAGTGATTACTCCCAGGTCCAGCGATAAAGCATGTTTGGGGCCTCTGGAAAAACTGGTTTCAATTAACAGGAAAAATATAGGTCCTATAAAAACCAGGCTCAGCATGAATCCTAATATAATGGCAGATAGTACAAGTTCTAGCATTGAATATGATTTAAAATGAAAAAAAATTTCATTTCGTTTTATACAAAGTTATACTTTATGATTTAATTATTCAATAAAGTTGTTATATATCAAGTGTATTTAGGCAGACTTGGGAGAAGAGATTTTGAAGAAAAAAGCCATAGGCTGGGAGAGGGCAGTTGCTGAATGTGGAATAACAGCTGAAACTTCATTTGATGATGAGTACCTTTTATAAAAACGAAAGAGGTTATTCCGCAGATAGAACAACCTCTTTTTTCCGTTATATGCCGATCATTACTCAACGATCTTAAAGTCCAATTGTTTTTGAATCAGATTGGCTTTCACCACTTTGATCTGAACTTCATCTCCCAATTGGTATTTATTTCCGTGTCTTACTCCATATACAGCATGAGTTTTTGCATCATACATATAAGAATCATCGACTAAATCTCTTAATTTGATCAGTCCTTCGGCACCATTTTCAGGGATCTCAACCCAGAAACCAAATTCTGCAACTCCGGAAATCACCCCTTTGAAAGTCTCGCCAAGATGTTTTTCCATGAATTTCACCTGCATAAACTTAATGGAATCTCTCTCTGCATCGGCAGCAAGTCTTTCCATTGAACTGCAGTGTTTTGCTTTTTCCTCCAGTTCAGGACGGCCCGGGGATTTTCCCCCGTCCAAATAATGCTGAAGGAGACGGTGTGCAATCAAATCCGGATAACGGCGGATAGGAGAGGTGAAGTGGGTATAATATTCAAAGCCCAGCCCGTAATGTCCGATCGGTTCTGTAGAATATACCGCTTTACTCATACTTCTCATCGCCAGGGTTTCGATCATATTTTCTTCTCCTTTTCCTTTGACATCATGGAGGAGTTTATTCAAAGATTCCGCAACTTTCTTAGTATTGGCAAGATTCATTTTATATCCAAAAGTAGCAACAAAATCTCTTAACGATTCCAGTTTTGCCGGATCCGGATCATCGTGTACCCTGTAAATAAAAGTATTATTGGTGATTTCGCCTTTCCTTGTCAGGGAAACAAATTCCGATACTTTTTTATTCGCCAGAAGCATGAATTCCTCGATCAGGTGGTTGGAATCTTTACTGATTTTGAAATACACCCCGATCGGTTCATTATTTTCATCAAGGTTGAATCTTACTTCACTTCTGTCAAAAGTAATGGCTCCTCTTCTGATACGTTCATGACGCATAATTTTAGCGAGCCTGTCCAGAACATTGATTTCCTCAGCCAAATCCCCTTCACCTGTTTCAATACGTTCCTGAGCTTCCTCATAGGTAAATCTTCTGTCAGAATGAATAACTGTCCTTCCGAACCATTGTTTCTGAATTTCAGCCTGGTCATTCAGTTCAAAAACCGCTGAAAATGTGTATTTATCTTCATGTGGACGAAGAGAACAAACGTCATTACTCAATACTTCGGGTAACATTGGGACCACTCTGTCAACAAGATAAACAGATGTTGCTCTCTGGTAAGCTTCATCATCAAGAATTGTTCCCGGAACTACATAATGGGACACATCTGCAATATGAACACCAATTTCCCAGTTTCCGTTTTCCAGCTTTCTTATCGACAAGGCATCATCAAAATCTTTCGCATCTTTAGGGTCAATGGTAAAAGTACAGATCCCGCGCATATCCCAGCGTTTTGCTACCTCTTCGTCGGTAATGTTTCGGTCAATTTTATCTGCATCTACTTCCACTTCCTGTGGAAATTCGTACGGTAAACCATATTCTGCAAGGATAGAGTGGATCTCTGTTTCATGTTCTCCCGGAGCACCCAATACCTTTATAATTTCACCTTCAGGATTCTTATCACCCGGTCTCCATTCCGTCATTTTGACAATTACTTTATCTCCGTCTTCGGCATTATTGAATTTTGTTCTTGGAATAAAAATATCGGTGTTGATTGATTTTTTATCACATACTACAAATCCAAAATCCTTGTGAGCGACCTTCTGAAAAGTTCCCACAAACTCAGTTCTGTTTCTTTCCAATACTTCCAATACAGAGCCTTCCAGTTTCTTTCCTTTATAATGATAAGTTATAATTAGAACCTTATCTCCCTGCAGGGCATCCTTCACATTTTTCGCATGAATGAAGATGTCATCTTCCATTCCTTCCACACTTACATAAGCATTGCCACTTTGATTGAAATCAATAATTCCGGTAAGTGTTCCGGCAATTTTCAAATTCACAATAAATTTGCC
Source organism: Chryseobacterium sp. (assembly GCF_022869225.1). Lineage (NCBI taxonomy): Bacteria > Pseudomonadati > Bacteroidota > Flavobacteriia > Flavobacteriales > Weeksellaceae > Chryseobacterium > Chryseobacterium sp. The sequence goes on from NZ_JALIHL010000001.1 coordinate 2,183,609, forward strand.
TCTTTCGACTTCTTTGATTTTCTCGGAACCCTGAAGTTTATGCAGTGCCTGGATCACAAGTTCCCTTTGTCTCGGGTTCTTATAATCTATCCCGTCAGCGATCTGTTTATAGTTATAAATTTTTGATGCATTTGCATTCATAAAACGGAGAATCAGTCTTCCGATTTCCATCAGTTTTAAATCATTTTTATGACTTATATATTTTCTTTTTTTGGCATTTTAATTCTTGTTTTTATTGTTTAGGCTTCATCCTTAATAAAAGCCTTTTCTAAATTGTCCTGTTATATTAATAAAGGTAATTCAATTTCATCAATCAATTTCTTTCAGTAATTTTCAGTAACCTTCTTTAAGTTTACCTATAACGGGAGCTTTAGTTCTGTATAAATTTAATACAATTCTGGAGAAGAAAAGAGAAAACCTTTTATAAAATATATTTTAAATATTATAAAGGTGCTGGAGAATAATAGAGGGTAATTTCCATTGAATACTACAAATGTACAAATAAAAAATAAATAAGGCTTGTAAATCGATTTACAAGCCTTAGTATCTTTAGCAAACTGCAATTTTATCAACCCTGTTTTGGTGTCTTCCTCCTTCGAAATCTGTTGAAAGAAATTTATCTACAATTTCGATGGCCAGTTCCTTTGATATAAACCTTGCCGGCATGGAAATCATATTCGCATCATTATGCTGTCTTGCCAGTGCTGCAATCTCCGGCATCCAGCAAAGTGCGCATCTGATCTTCTGATGTTTGTTCGCAGTGATCTGCACTCCGTTTCCACTTCCGCAGATCAAAATTCCCAGCTCATTTTCCCCGCTTTCCACAGACGTAGCAGCCGGGTGTACAAAGTCCGGATAATCCACACTGTTTGTGGAAAACGTGCCAAAATCCTGAACTTCAAACTGTTCTGAGAGATAGTTCTTAACAATCTCCTTATATTCATAGCCTGCATGGTCCGCTGCGATAGCAATTTTTCTTTTCATAATACTCGTATTAAGCTTTTTTAGATTCTATTTCCTTACAAAGGTATGAATAATAACAATTTGTGTTAGTAAACCGGGAGTTAATTGTGAAAAGCTATGTGAATAAGTGTGGAAAACTTTTTCCAACTTTCTATTTTTAAACCTGAATTTATTTCGTAATAGAAAATCTCCCTGAAAGTTTTTCACACAATTTTCAAAATGTTTTCTTCAGCTTATACTGAGTTTTTCCATAATAAAATAACTAATAATCGTCTATTGGCAAAGTTATCAACATTTGTGAATAAGTATGTGAATACGCATGTTTACAGGATTTTACAATGTGAGTTAAATATGAATTTAACAGAAACTATTTGTGGTAAACTTTTAGCCTAAAACTTATCCCCGAAACTAACAACACTCAACAACAAAGACATTATTCTTTTTTTTAAAAGAGAAAAAATTGTTGATTAGTGAATGAATGGGGATGGGGAAAGTTTTTGAAAACTTTTATTTGAATGAATCTGTTGAAAAAGTTTAAAACCTTACATTTGTGAAACGAAAATTCTACGATATTTATGAAAACAATCAATGATTTCAATTTTAAAGATAAGAAGGCTCTGGTAAGAGTGGATTTCAATGTTCCGCAGGATGACCAACTTAAAGTAACGGATAACACAAGAATTGCGGCTGTGAAACCAACAGTGGAGAAAATTCTTAAAGACGGCGGTTCTGTGATTTTAATGACGCACCTTGGCAGACCAAAAGGAGAGGTTAAAGATGAATTTTCACTGAAGCACATTGTAGATGAAGTTTCCACAGTTCTTGGACAGGAGGTTAAATTTATTGATGAATGTATTGGTGAGAAAGCTGAGAAAGCTGCTTCCGAATTAAAGCCGGGAGAAATCTTATTATTGGAAAATGTACGTTTTCATAGCGAAGAAGAAAAAGGTGATGAAGGATTTGCTGAGCAACTTTCCAGGTTAGGAGATGCTTATGTAAACGATGCATTCGGAACTGCGCACAGAGCTCATGCTTCAACAGCTGTCATTGCAAAATTCTTTCCTTCAACTAAGTTTTTCGGTTTACTAATGGATAAAGAGCTTCAGGCAATTGATAAAGTACTTAAAAGCGGAGAAAGACCAGTTACGGCTATTCTGGGAGGATCTAAAGTTTCAACTAAAATTACCATTATAGAAAATATACTTCCTGCAATTGATCATTTAATCATTGGAGGCGGTATGGCATTTACCTTTATTAAGGCACTTGGAGGGAAAGTTGGAAATTCATTGGTAGAAGAAGATAAGCTTCCGTTAGCTCTTGAGATTTTAGGAAAGGCAAAAGAACATAAAGTAAAAGTATATCTTCCTTCTGATGCAATCATTGCTGAAAGTTTCAGTAATGAGGTGGAAAGAAAAGAAGCTGATATCTATGCTATTCCTGAAGGATGGATGGGATTGGATGCTGGTCACAAATCAAGAGATCAGTTCAATGATGTTCTGTTGAATTCAAGAACAATTCTTTGGAACGGGCCTATCGGAGTTTTCGAAATGTCTCATTTTGCAGGAGGAACTGTTGCTCTCGGAGACAGTATTGCTGAAGCTACAAGATTAGGTGCTTTCTCTTTAGTAGGAGGTGGAGACAGTGTTGCTTTTGTAAAGCAGTTCGGCTATGCCGATCAAGTGAGCTATGTTTCTACCGGCGGCGGGGCAATGCTTGAAAGTCTTGAAGGACTTGAGCTTCCAGGAGTAGCTGCGATCAACAACTAAATCTTAAAGATACACTATAAAACCTGCTAATTTTATTAGCAGGTTTTTTTTGTTTTAACTATTTTTCACCCCTAAAGTAGGGAAGTATTTATTATTTTTTGATCTTTTTACCCTCCGTCAGCAGACTAGTCCGGCTTCGTTTTATTGAATTATCCTAACTGCTTTTATATAATTTTTATCATTTTCGTAACACATGGAATGTTTTTTCCAGTATTGATTATGTAAGAACTGATGTTATACTCAATGAATATAATAATTCTGAGGTAAGGCAAGACGATCTTATAGAGAAGTTTTTAAACAGATTACTACTTAATCTGGCTTATTTTCCGGAGTTTTTAAAAGGTAAAATAATAGACTTTTGCAACCTATATGGACATCTATTTCTTTATGTTATAATTATAAGTTATAACTAAATGTTATCTCTTTCTGTCTGTATTTTGTCAATTGTAACCAGCATTTTTTATGTAATGATGCCGGTTTGTACTAAACAATCTTGGATTTGATGATGTGATTTCTTAAACGAAACTGTAGAATATTTTTTAACAGAACCGGCTTACTGTTTGAAAATTCTGGTAAACGGTTTTCTTTTAAATAAGGAAAATAAAATTTGTTTGATCAATAAACCTTGATACGTTGGTCACCTTATTAAAATTATGAACGGTTAAAAATATGAGAACAAAAAAGGGGATGAGTAAATTTTGAATGTAGAAGAATGTACAACGTATTTTTAAAACTTGAAGGAGCAGATGGAGTGGGATGGTTGCTGAGTAATATCCCTGGAACTTGTTCATTACAATGAACTGTAGAAAAACTGCAATTTGGAATTTGTTAATTCTGGTGAAGCTAGCTTTTCAAATTCTGTTTTTGTAGTGATTAAGTTTCTATTTAAAATTTTTCGGTTCGGGTATTTTATAGGGTATTCCTATTTTAGAATTTTCTATACGTTTCTTGGAAGTGATAAAATTTCGGTTTGGTGATAATTTCTGTTTTCTGATTTTTTTTCAGGCCATTTATAAATGGTAAGGATAGGGTAGGGGTGGTATGAAATATCGGCAGCGATTTTTATATTTAAGATCTTTTAATCCAATTATTATGCAGAGGATAAAAACCCGGTCAAACAAAAAACTCAGGATAGTTTCCTGAGTTTCTGTTTTTTTCTTTGAAAATGCTAAAAATTGACCTTCAGAAACGGTTCGAAAATCGATTTTCTACTTTTTTTCGATAATATATATCAAACTTGAAAATTCGTTTGAAAAAAGGGCTTTTACGTTAGAAATCGTTCCGTAGATTGTTGCTTTTAGCCAAAAAAGAGTTGATTTCTTGTATTTTTCGCTCAACATGGAGATGTAATAGGAGTCGAGAACAAGAGGTTTTATTTTTCTCATTTTCCAGTTGGGTTTTCTGGAAATTAAATTTTCCATCCCATTTTTGGAAAAATGATAAATATGTCTTGGGACATCATAAGCTGCCCAATATTCTTTGTAATGTTTTGCGTCATAGGAAGTAGGGTTGGGAACAGCAATAATGAGAAGTCCTTTTTCCTTTAATTTCCCGTGAAAAATATTCAGCATTTCATCCTGGTTTTCGATATGCTCAAAAACATGCCATAAGGTAACGGCATCCAAACTCTGATCTTCGATTTTATGAATATCATCCAGAATCTTCGCTTTTGTTATTTTCCTTTCTGCTGCTTTTCTGGCATCTGCATCGGGCTCGAAACCGAACGTTTCAAAATCATTTTCAATATACTTTACAAATTCTCCGGCACCACATCCGTAGTCCAATACTTTTGATCCTTTTTTTATTCTGTCTATCAGGATGTTTTTCTTGTATTGCAGATTAAAAGACTGAAGAAACTTATATAATTTTTCTTTCAGACTTCCGGAATCCTGATGGTGTGATATATAATCTTCACTTTCATAGTATCTGGAAATATTCGATGGGATAGGGGAGGTTTTATATACCCCTTTTGTTTCTGTTTCTTTGATTTCAAATATTTCCTGTGAAAGAAAATGATCTTTTATTTTCATTGAAGTCGTTATGTATTATATTTAAAAATTAAGATATGCAGAGCTTGATGTAGGCTCATACATACCTTAATTTTTGTTTTAAATTTAGAAATGTTTCACGTGAAACATTTCTTTTTTAACGGCCTAAATACACTAGTAAAACGTTTATATCGGCCGGAGAAACACCGCTTATTCTTCCTGCTTGTGCAATAGTCTTCGGACGTACCTTTGACATCTTCTGTTTTGCTTCTGTAGAAAGGCTTGAAAGCTTGGAATAATCAAAGTCTTCCGGAATTTTAATATTTTCAAGACGATTAAGCTTAGCTACATTCTCTTTTTCTTTTTCTATATAGCCTCTATACTTGATGTTAATCTCAGCTTGTTCCCTAACTTCAGCGTTGTATTGAGAAGAGAATTCTCTGATGGCTACAATCTCATCAAGCTTTTCCAATGTCATATTGGGTCTTGTAAGGATCTGAGCTGCTCTGTAAGCCTGATCTACAGGACTGCTTTTTATAGATTCCAGGATAGGATTGATGATACCTGGTTTTAAAGAAGTTTCTCGTAAAAACTCTTCAAGTGACTGGCTTTCAGATAGTTTTGATTCTACCTTTCTTAGTCTTTCTTGTTTTGCCAGGCCTAATCGGTATGCTTTTTCTGTCAATCTGATATCGGCGTTATCCTGTCTTAAAAGAAGTCTGTATTCGGCACGTGAAGTAAACATTCGATAAGGTTCTTCCGTTCCTTTGGTGATCAGGTCATCAATTAAAACACCAATATAGGCCTCATCTCTGTTAAGAATGAATTCTTCTTTTTCGTGAACTTTATTGTGTGCATTGATCCCGGCAATTAAACCCTGACCTGCCGCTTCTTCATATCCTGTAGTCCCATTGATCTGGCCGGCGAAATATAAATTGTCAATCAATTTTGTTTCTAAGGTATGTTTTAATTGGGTAGGAGGGAAGTAGTCGTACTCAATCGCATAACCAGGACGGAATACTTTTACATTCTCGAAACCCGGGATATGTTTCATTGCTTTGATCTGCACGTCTTCAGGAAGTGAAGAGCTGAATCCGTTGACATATATTTCTACGGTTTTCCATCCTTCGGGTTCTACGAAAAGCTGATGTCTTGTTCTTTCTGCAAAACGGTTGATTTTATCTTCGATGCTTGGACAGTATCTTGGGCCTAAACTTTGAATGGTGCCATTAAACATTGGGCTCCTGTCAAAACCTTCCCGTAGGATATTGTGTACAGTTTCATTTGTATAAACAATATGACAGCTTAGTTGTTTTGTTAATTTGGGAGTATCAAGGTAGCTGAATTTTTGAGGATTTTCATCTCCTTTTTGTTCTTCCATTTTAGAATAATCCAGGCTTCTTCCATCTACTCTTGGTGGGGTACCGGTTTTCATTCTTCCTGCTTCAAATCCTAAAGAAACGAGTTGTTCGGTGATACCAAATGCTCTCGGTTCTCCCATTCTTCCTCCGCCTAACTGTTTATCACCAACGTGAATTAATCCGTTAAGAAAAGTACCGTTGGTTAAAACTACTGATCTTCCTTTGATCTCAATTCCTAAGGAAGTAATTACTCCGGTTACTGTATTGTTTTCTACAATAAGCTGTTTTACCATATCCTGAAAAAAATCAAGATTGGGAGTGTTCTCTAATGCCAGTCGCCATTCTTCAGCAAAAAGCATTCTGTCATTTTGGGTTCTTGGAGACCACATCGCGGGACCCTTGGAAAGATTCAGCATTTTGAATTGGATAGCAGATTTGTCTGCAACAATTCCGGAGTATCCTCCCATAGCATCAATCTCTCTTACGATCTGTCCTTTTGCGATTCCACCCATTGCCGGGTTGCAACTCATCTGTCCGATGGTCTGCATATTCATTGTAACGAGCAGGGTCTTTGAACCTAGGTTGGCAGCAGCGGCAGCAGCTTCACAACCTGCATGTCCGGCACCTACTACTATTACATCATATATTTCTGAAATCATTTTATCTCGCTTGTTTTAAGCTTTAAACTTTATCTTTATTACCAATGTTTCACGTGAAACATTTTTGGAGAATGCACTCTAGGTAAACTTATATTATCACTAGAATAGAGTACTTTAGATATCGGAGTTTAAGTGATTCTTTAATTTTCAATCTTTAAATCGTGATATCTGGATAAGTAAAAATCTTCCATTCTCCGCATCTCTTTTTCTTCCTCTTCTGTCTTATCTTTGTATCCTGCAAGGTGAAGAATACCATGGGCGAGAACCCTTCTTAGTTCTTCTTCATAATCTCGGGACAGGGTAGAGGCGTTATCAGAAATGCGCTGCAAAGATACGAAAATCTCTCCGCTTATTGTTTTACCTTTTACATAATCAAAAGTGATAATATCAGTATAATAATCATGCTGTAAATAGTCCTGATTGATCTTAAGAAGATAGTCATCATCACAGAAAATATAATTGATTTCTCCCTGTTTTTTTCCTTCTGAAAGAATAATATCTTCCAGCCATTTTTTGTAATCTGTACTTACAGTTTCCGGTAAGCTTTCGTAAAAGAATTGTATCATTGTTTTAAAACCAGTGTCCTAAAATAACACTGAATATGCCTTTTTGATTGTTTTTAAGTGAGTGGCTAAAATTTACTTTGATCTGTCCGAAAGGAGATCTGTAGCCGGCTGTAATTCCCAGCGAGCTATAATTTACTTTAACTGCATCTTCGAACTTGATGTCATTTGAAAGATTGGCAAAGCTAAAGTTTCCACTGATGAAGTAGTTTTTGTTGAATTTAAACTGAATGTCGTTGGAGGCTAGTATTACGTTATTGGTATGCAGCTGGGCAAAATAAAAGCCCCCGAAACTTTTGAAATTAATGATATTCTGTTCAAAAATTCCACCTAATCTGTATTGATAATATTGAGGAAGGTTTTCTCCAAGGGTAACACCTCCAAATAAATTAAGACGGTAAGTAAACTGTTTACCTAATGGAATATTTACCCTAAGATCAGCTTTGATCTGAACAATCCTTTTATCCACTTCAGATTTTAAAAGATCAATTACCTTTCCTTCTGCAGCGAAATAAAAGCCTTTTGTAGGGAACTCCTTATCATCCTGGGTATCACTTTTTAAAAATATATAAGGATTTAAAAAGCGGCTGTAGCGTAAGTTATCACCATTAAGCTCAGCTTTAAAGTAGTCATGGCTTATACCTCCTCCAATCGCGAATTTATCCTTCCAAACAGACTGTATATAGGCCTCATTTCTGCTCCATTCCCATTTATCAATGACGTTATTGTCAATGTTTTTAAGATCAAAACTCATTCCGGAAGAATAAATTCCAAATCCTGGGATATAACCGTTATCAATAAAATAATTGAGATAATACCTGAGACGGTCACCCACGATGACATCTACGGAAAGATTAGAGTTTTTAAATAAAAGCCTCTTTGCCGAGTAATTTAAAAGAAGTCCCGTTTTGAAAACTTCATCATAATGCAGCCCGAATTTTAAAAAATGGCGTGCATCATCTTCGGTAACATAAAGCTTTAAATAGTTGGCATCATTCTCCTGAACAATGTCATAATTGATAAACCTGTAATTGTTGGTGGCCACCAATTTATCGATCATCCGGTTGATATTGCCATAAGTCTGTAAAGAAGGCAGACGAAGACCCATTTTCCTAAAACGTAGTTTTTACCGTATATTTTGCCTCCTTCTACGGCAATGCTGTCTATCTTATAAACATTGGAATATATTGGATTTACGCGCTGTCTGAGGCGGTCAAAAGAACGTTTGGGCAGTTGATCCAGGATGTTGGCATATTTCATTCCTTCCACATAGCCGCTGTCAAGAATTTTTTTCTTGTCATCATAGCTGGTAGCGGTCATTCCCTTTAGGTCGGGCTTGATGTTTATATCGGTGTATTTATACTGTTTTCTGGTATCCCTTTTTATTCCGAAGTCGATGACCTGGTTAAGAATGGATATGATGTTGTTTAAATCCTCTCTTTTTGAAAGATCCTGGTTCAGGTCCACTCCGATAACGATATCGATTCCTTTGTCCTTTAACGGCTTTGAAGGATAATTGACCGTCATTGCCCCGTCAATATAAATACTGTCACCAATTTTCACTGGATCCATTAATGATGGAAATGCAGAGCTTGCCATAATGGACTGTACAAGGTCTCCTTTTTCAAAAATTTGCATATTTCCGCTTTCCAGATTGGTGGCAACACATAAAAAGGGAATAGGAAGCTTGGAAAAATCTTCAATGTTGGATACATTTTTAAAGAGTTCCTTAAGAAGGTACACATTTCTCTGTCCGGTACTGATAGAAGAGGGAAGCGTAATTTTTCCATTTTTCAAGGGAATCGATAAAAGGTATTTATCTACGGATTTATTGAAAAATGTGGATTCGAGTCTGGATTTGGGATCCATGATCAGGGAATAGAAATCGGTGTCCATGACAATTTTTTCTATTTCCTTACCGGAGTAGCCCGAAGCATAGAGTCCGCCAACAATGGCCCCCATACTTGTGCCGGCGATATAATCTACTTTTACCCCTAATGAATCTAATACTTTAAGTACTCCTACATGTGAAAAACCTTTGGCACCACCACCGGCAAGCGATAGTCCTATTTTGGGATTTTTCGGAATGACTAAATTCTTTTTTACCTGTGACTGGATGAAAAGTAATTGGAGTACGAAGAGAATGATCAGGAGCTTTCTCATAGTTAATCTTTAATATAGATCCGTTTCACCCGGGGTGAAATGGAAGTTAATACTTCATAGGTTATCGTTTTGCAGTAGCCTGCGAATTCTTTCAAACTGGGGTGAGCATTAAAAACAGTTACCATATCACCTTCCTTTACGTGTGGAATATTATCTACATTGATCATCATCATATCCATACATATATTGCCTACAATAGGAGCAAGCGCTTTATTGACTCCTACATTTCCAACCTGATTTCCAATCAGTCTTGGAATACCATCAGCATAACCTACAGGAATAGTTGCTATTTTGGTCTGATGGTCTGTTTTATATTTTCTGCTGTAGCCTACAGATTCACCGTCTTCTACCATGGAAATTTGCGATATTACCGTTTTAAAACTTACAACAGAGCGTAACTGATTCTGTATTTCACTACTTGGTGATTCTCCCAGCATCCCGATCCCTATTCTTACCATATCATACTGATAGTCCGTATAACTTGTTATTCCGGAAGAATTTAAAATATGTCGGATAGGAGCATATCCCAGTTTCTTTATTAAATATGATGAATTTTTTTCAAATACCTCCAGTTGTTGCAAAGTAAATTCTTTTTCTTCAGGTATATCAGATGAAGAAAGGTGGCTGAACATACTTTGTACTCTCAGATTCTTATCACTTAAAGTTTCACTTAACTGATCCAATTCAAAATCTTTAAATCCAAGACGGTGCATTCCCGTTTCCAGTTTGATATGAATAGGATATTTCTGGTCAAAGCCGGATTTTTGAACAGCTTCATAAAACAGTTCCAGTACCCTGAAGCTGTAAATTTCAGGTTCCAGGTTATAATCTATGATGGTCTGATAACTGTGCTGTTCCGGATTCATCACAACAATTGGAGTTGTAATTCCTTTTTTGCGGAGTTCTGCTCCTTCATCAGCAAAAGCTACCCCAAGATAATCAATGTGATGATGCTGTAAAAATTCTGAGATCTCATAGCTTCCCAGGCCGTAGGCATTTGCTTTTACCATAGCCATCATCTTGGTACTGGGTTTCAGCAGAGATTTATGATAATTGATGTTATGCAGAATGGCATTCAGATTGATTTCGAGGACTGTGTCATGTTTGCGAAGTTCAAGGATATCTTTAAGCTTTTCAATTTCAAATTTTCGGGCCCCCTTCAGAAGAATGATCTGGTTTTCTATTTCGCTAAGATGTTTACTTTCAATAAGTTCTTTAGTGTCAATGAAAGTATATGTTTTAGATTTAAATAATTCACTGAATTTAGATATATTGTTGCCGATTAAGAACACAGAATCGAAATGCTGGTCGTTTACCAGTTCTGAAACTTCTTCATAGAGTTCTTTTGAATTGGTATTGACTCCTACAATATCAGTTAATACCAGGGACTTCTTAGATTTATTATATTCATTTAAAAACTGCAGGGCAGTCTTCAGTGAATCCAGATCCAGATTAAAAGAATCATTAATGATAATATTGCCTTTAATTCCTTCAATGGCTTCAAGCCTCATTTCAACGGCCTTTAAACTGTTGATTTTTTCGACGATCTTTTGATTTTCGATATGTAACTCCTTAAGGACGGTGATAAGTGCCACAGCATTGGTTAATGTGGCTTCGTCTCTTTGATGGGCCGGAAAGCTGATTTCTTCTCCAAAATAATCCACGATGATATTTTCACCCTTTGAAATATTATTTTTAATGAAGACCTGGTTTTCTTTTTTTAATCCGTACGAGATTAATTTTTTATCTGAATATACATTTTTTATTTTTTGTTCAACCCATGAATTATCCCCGTTGTAGATAATCACTTTGGAATCTTTAAAAAGTTTGATCTTTTCATTGATCAGTTCTTCTTCAGAGGAGAAGTTGGCGGCATGGGCTGTTCCGATATGAGTCAGCAGCCCGATTTGAGGATGGAAAATATTTTCGAGTTTTTCCATTTCATCAGGTTTGGAGATGCCTACTTCAAAAATTCCAAGCTGATGGGATTTGTTGATTTGAAGCAGAGAAAGGGGAAGGCCAATCTGGGAATTAAAACTTTTAGGACTTTTTACCGTCGAAAATTCATTCCACAGGCATTGGTACAGCCATTCCTTTAAAATGGTTTTGCCGTTACTTCCTGTGATTCCTATAGATTGTAAATGAGCATGTTCGAAATGATACTTTGCTAATTTTTGAAGAAAATCTACGGAATTCTCAACAATGATCCAGGTGATATTCTCAAACTGCGGATGGTGGTGTTCAGAAATAATGACATTAATACCTCTGTCAATTGCAGATTCAATAAACTTTTCACCGGAGTTTTTATGGGTATTGATCGCGATGAAGGCTGTATTCTTTATGGAATAAATAATCCTGCTGTCAAAGGCGATATTTTTGATCATTAAATCTCCTTCTCCAATAACCTGTGCATTGGTGATATCTGCAATGTGTTGTACTGTATAGTTCATTGGTACCTTTCTGCTTTATTTTAAGGTGAAAAATGCAAAAGAGAAATCCGCAAAAAAATGAAAAAGCTCATTTGAGCTGGTCCTATTTTTTAGATTTTACAATATTGCTTTTTCATTTATATTATATTTTGTGTCGGTTCCATTGCGAAAACATTTTTGAGCGTATTGTATATTGCTTTTTTGCAGTTTCGCCATTTTACCTTTTTTGCTACTTTATTTTCTCTTTGAGAGTACTTCATCAATAAAAACACGTCGGCTTACTGCTTCGTAGCTTTTGGTTTCTCCCAATTCTACCAGATTGTCTCCCTGGGAAGTTCTCATGGAATAGTTGGCAAGATTACCGGTTCTCTTGCAAATAGCATGCACTTTTGTGACATATTCCGCAGTTGCCATCAAATTTGGCATAGGCCCGAAAGGACGCCCGAGAAAGTCCATATCCAGCCCTGCGATCACTACTCTTATACCGCTATTGGCAAGCTGATTGGCAATATCAACAATGCTTTCATCAAAAAACTGAGCTTCATCAATTCCCACTACATCGCAATTGGAGGCGAGCAGGAGAATTTCATTAGGGTTTTCCACGGCGGTGCTGCGTATTTTATTCTGATTATGGGAAACCACATCCTCTTCAGAATACCGGATATCCAGTTTCGGTTTAAAAATTTCCACATTCTGCCCCGCCATTTCTGCTCTTCTCAATCTTCGGATTAACTCCTCGGTTTTGCCCGAAAACATAGAGCCACAGATAACTTCCATCCAACCGCTTTGTTTGGAATGATTAATTGTATTTTCTAAAAACATTTGTTAAATTAGCCGTATATTTTTAACATCAAAAGTAAGCAATTTTAATAAGAATCTTATTATGCAGAATATCCAAGATTTAAAGGAAAAGATTTTTTTTGAGTCCAAGAATATCATCGATAATCTGGATAAAATAAATAACGTAGACGAATTACTTTCCAAGCAAGATCTTGTAGATGAGCTTGCTAACAGAATTTCTTTTTTGAAACTGCTGGAAAAAAATATAGAATATTTCGTGGCTGAAGATCCTGTTCAGCATTTTGAAAATCATCCTGTTTCTTTCGCTTCAAAAGATCCGGAATCTCATGAATCCGGCAACGAAGTGACGGAAGAAGAAGCGATCTTTAATAATGAGCTGAATGAGATTGATGAGTACGAAAATGAAAGCTTTGCCACCGGAATAGAAGAGGAAGCCGCTTTCAACAATCAGCTGAATGAAATCCTGGAAAATGAATTCCATGAGAATATTATAAACTATGTGGAAGAAAGCTATTCTCATAAAATGGGCGGAGAGAAACCCATTGAAACTCCGCAGGATGGATTGACCGAAGAAGAAGCTGTTTTTACCCATCAACTGAACGAAATGGATGAAAACGAAACTTCAGCAGCTCATGAAAGTATTTTTGACTTTATCGATGAAGAAAAAATACTTGCGGATTCTCAACCTGATTCTGATGAAGATATCCACGAAAACATGTTTAATGAGGACATCACAGAAGAAGAAGCCCTATTCAATAATCAGCTGAATGAAATCAACGGTTTTGATGATGAGATCTCTGAACCCCAAGAAAAAAATGGGAATGATGAAGCTTTTGTGAATGAAATGCAGAAGGTCGCAGAAAAAATTCCAAGTATATTTGATCCGGAAATGCTGGAAGATGAAATGCTGATTGAAGAAAATGAAGAGCAATTTGTTTCATCAAATATTGCCATCGAGCAGGGAGAGTTCGCGACAGATACTTCTAATGTGGAAAATATTCTGAGTGAGATCAAAAATGATCATTCTGAAGAAAAAAAGGAGGAAAATGTCCTTGCCGAAGTCTATGACAGAAGAAAGATTATTGATATCGACAGACCTGTTCCTGAAGAAACAGAAAAACATCCTTCTGATGAAAGTTTTGAAGATTTAGACGAATATCATCAGGAGAAAAAAATAAAATTAGCCAATATCAAGGGATTGAAAGCCGTTCAGACTCTTTTTGACGATGATCCTTTGGAAAGAGAAATTCCGAAAGAAAATCCGGCTCCGGTGGTAAAAGAGGATACAGGCAGTATTCTGAAATCTAATATTCCGACCAATTTTATGGAGGCGGATAAACAAAAACCTGAATTCAAACTGGATTTGAATGATAGAATTGCTTTTTCAAAGATGCTGTTTGAAGGAAGCCAGTCTGATCTGAACGATACAGTAGCGGTCCTGAACCGGTTTAGGACTATTGAAGAGGCAAAAGAATACCTGAGTGATCTTTATTACGAAAGAAAATGGAATAAGGTGGATGAATATGCTCAGAGACTTTGGATATTGGTGGAAAATAAATTCTTATAATTTTGAGCGGAATCCTATATTTTGTTCCTACCCCTGTAGGAAATTTGGAAGATATGACTTTCAGGGCAGTACACGTCCTTAAAGAAGTTGATTATATTTTATGTGAAGATACCAGAACTTCCGGAATACTTTTAAAGCATTTTGAGATCTCAAAACCTTTAAAATCTTATCATTTGCATAATGAGCATCAGGTAACAGAAAAAGTGATTGCTGATCTTCAAAACGGCCAGAACATTGCCATTATTACGGATGCGGGAACCCCTGGGATTTCAGATCCCGGCTATCTGCTGGCAAAAGCAGGTGCAGATCATCATATTGAAATGATCTGCCTTCCCGGAGCTACAGCCCTGATCCCGGCTTTGGTGGTTTCTGGACTTCCCAACAATGAATTTCTATTTGCCGGCTTTCTGCCGCAGAAAAAAGGCAGACAAACCAAATTGAAGCAGCTGGCTGAAGAAAAGAAAACCATTGTTCTTTATGAAAGTCCGCACAAAATCAATACTACTCTGGAACAGATTAAAGAGTTCTTCGGAGAAGAAACCAAAGTAAGTTTAAGCCGTGAAATTTCTAAAAAGTTTGAAGAAACTAAACGGGGGACAATCAATGAATTAATTGAGTTTTCCAAGACTAAAACTTTAAAAGGGGAAATCGTCCTTATTGTCAATAATTCCATTTAATTGAAAACACTCGTCTTTGTATTGTGCTCCACTCTTTGTGCAGCACAGACTCATCAGTATACCAAAGTTCTTTTATCAAAAAAAATAGGCAAAGAGGTCAGTTCATATACGGAAGGATATGGAACGGTGTATGACCCTGTGACCAAAAAGCAGGGAATTGTCGATTCATTGGGAACGGTCACCTTTACATCTTCTTACAGAGGCAGTATCTATCACATATTCAAAAACAGATTTGTTTTAAAGTCTGAAGAAGGTGATCAGGCAAGATCAGCGATTATCGATGAAAAAGGGAAATGAGTTAGTTTCTTTAGAAGCTCAGGATTTTAATACCCCATGGCTCAGTAAAGAGAGAATTATTTCTTCCAGACAGAATCTGGAAGCGGTTTATGATTATAACGGGAAGCAGGTTATTCCTTATTCGGATAAAATCAGGTTCTCGGGAAAGAACCGGTTTTTTGTTTTGAAAGATAAAAAATGGTTTCTGTATGACTTTAACGGAAGACAGCTCAGTGACAGGGAATTTAAGGAAGATTATAACTTTGAAAATGGTAAAGCACTGATCGTTAATGAGGATAATCATAGCGAAATCATGGGAATGGATGGGCAACCCTTACACACATTTTCAAAACAGGTGGTCGATATAAATGCTTATCCTTATCTTATTACCAGGAACAAAAGTACCGGAAAGTACGGTTTGACAGATACGGAAGAAAATATTTTGGCAGACGAGATCTTTGATGATATCACCCCTGAATATTTTGGAAAAAAGGAATACATCTACCTGAAAAAAAAGAACAAGATGTCGGTCTTTAATAAAAAAGACCGGAAACTATACCCCAGCAGTTTTTCTTATTTAACTCCTTTATCTGATCATTTTTTCAATGTTTATAATGATAAGTCAAAAAAATATGGTATTGTTGATATACATGGAAACAGGGCTGTTCCTGAGGAATATGATTTTATAAAATGCTTTGTTATTTCAGGACATGATTTTATCTATCTTAAAAAAGGAGGGGAGGAGCAATTACTGGATAAGGATCTTAAAAATATTTTGAGTGAAGGGACTTATGTACTTGGTTTTTATCCTAACAGTCTCCTGATCAGGAAACAGGATAAGTATTATCAGTTTTCAGTAACGGATAGATCTGCGGCAGAATTGAACAATATTACCCTTATCAAAAATCAGGACACTGGTTATTTTAATCCTCTTAATCAGTATTCAAAACCGGTTGTCTGTAGAAATTCAGATAATCTGTATGGTATTTTGGATGGGAAAGGAAAAGAAATTATTCCCTTCCTCTATGAAGATATCATTGTCTTTGAAAATTCTGAAAATGAAATTGTAGTGAAGAAAGACGGAAGATATGGAGTCATGAATTTTCAGAATGAACCCCTGAAAGAAATTGTCTATGATAAGTATTTTTGGCAGAAGGAAGTATTGAGATTGGAGAAAAACAAAAAGTCTGACTTCGTTTACTTCACGAGATTTAAAAATACTGTTATCCAACTGTAGTGATCTATTAAAAAAGCATAAAATTTCCAGGAATTTAATGATTTGAATGCATTGCATGACAATTTATAATATCTTTGCAAACCGTTTAATTCTGGAATAGAATTATATAAATCAAATGAGTCAGCATTCACTAGCTGAATGAGTTATAAAGAAAAATAATTGTCAAAAGATATGAAACTATTAGAAGGAAAGGTAGCACTAATTACCGGAGCTACGAGAGGAATCGGAAAAGGGATTGCTGAAGTATTTGCACAACAGGGGGCAAAAATCGCATTTACTTATGCCGGCTCTGTAGATAAAGCTAAAGAATTAGAAGCAGCTTTGAGTTCTGTAACCCAAATTAAAGGATATCAGTCTGATGCATCAGATTATGATGCCGCTCAGAAATTAGTGGAAGAAGTAATGGCAGAGTTTGGGCAGATTGATATTTTAATAAACAATGCAGGGATTACAAAAGACAATCTTTTATTGAGAATGTCCAAAGAAGATTGGGATCAGGTATTGAGAGTAAACTTAGATTCAGTTTTCAACCTTACAAAAGCGGTTATTAAGCCGATGATGAAGGCAAGATCAGGATCAATCATTAATATGACTTCAGTAGTTGGTATCCAGGGACATGCCGGGCAGGCCAACTATGCAGCTTCTAAAGCCGGTGTCATTGGATTTACAAAATCTGTTGCCTTAGAATTAGGGTCAAGAAACATCAGATGTAACGCTATTGCTCCAGGATTCATTGAAACAGAAATGACTGCTGTTCTGGATGAGAAGATCGTTCAGGAATGGAGAGAGGGGATTCCGATGAAAAAAGGAGGACATCCTGTAGATGTTGCCAATGCCTGCGTATTCTTAGGAAGTGAAATGGCTTCTTATATTACAGGGCAGACATTGAATGTTGACGGAGGAATGTTAACTTAAAATATAAAGAGGCTGTACATCTGTGCAGCCTCTGTTGTATTGCTTTTTTGGAATTTCCGGCCTTTTAATCTTTAAAAATCTGATTTTCCTGTTCCTGAACTCTGATAAAAGTAGTCCTTTTTGAAAGTTCTTTAAGCTGGGAAGCGCCCACATAGGTACAGGTAGAACGTACGCCCCCTAAAATATCTTTCACAGTGTCTGAAACTGCGCCTTTGTAAGCCGCCTTCACTGTTTTCCCTTCCGAAGCACGGTATTCGGCTACTCCTCCGGAATGTTTATCCATTGCTGTTTTTGAGCTCATTCCGTAGAATAAACGGTATTTTTTCCCGTTTTCCTCAATCATTTCTCCTCCGCTTTCATCATGCCCGGCAAACATTCCTCCCAGCATCACAAAATCTGCTCCCCCGCCGAAGGCTTTGGCAACATCACCCGGAACTTTACAGCCACCGTCTGCAATGATATGGCCTCCTAGCCCGTGAGCAGCGTCAGCACATTCAATAATGGCGGAAAGCTGAGGATATCCCACTCCTGTCTTCACTCTGGTCGTACAAACTGAACCGGGACCTATTCCTACCTTTATGATGTCTGCACCAACCAACAGAAGCTCTTCCACCATTTCTCCGGTCACCACATTTCCAGCGATAATAATTTTATCCGGAAAATTTGCCCTTGCTTTCTTCACAAATTCCACGAAATGTTCGGAATAGCCATTGGCTACATCAATACAGAGAAATTCGATTTTTGGATGCTTCCCGAGGATCTGCCTGATTTTCTCTTCATCTGCCTTTCCCGTCCCGGTACTTAATGCAATATACTGATGAATGCTTTCAGGCTGGCTTTGCAGAAACTGATCCCATTCTTCAGGAGTATAATGTTTGTGGATGGCCGTGATAATCTTATCTTTGGCCAGCTCTACAGCCATCTCAAAAGTGCCGACTGTATCCATATTTGCTGCTATAACAGGAACTCCTTTCCATTTCTTTTTGGTGTGTCTGAAGGTAAATTCTCTTTCCAGGTTAACTTCCGACCTGGATTTTAAGGTAGACCGTTTGGGACGGAACATTACATCCTTAAACCCCAGTTTTATGTCATTTTCTATACGCATTTTGTAATTATTTGTCAGAATAAAGGTAGTAAATAATCTGAAAATGGATTATTTTTGAAGCGATGGATTTTCCTGTAACATTTCATATTTTCGGTAAAACAGTTCTCGCGCATCCTCTTTTTGAAGCGCTGGGAATGTTTTTGGGAATGCGGTATTATTTTTATCTTAAACGAAAGTCTGAAGAGAAACTTTCCTTTAATACCTCTGCTGCAGTTTTAATTGGAGCCACAGCCGGCGCCTTATTCGGTTCAAAACTGATCGGGAATCTGGAAAATCCCTATACACTGTTTGAAAATTTCAGCATTCAGAGATTCTGGTCAAACAATACCATCGTCGGAGGATTGGCTTTTGGATTAATAGGCGTGGAGCTGGCCAAAAAAATAGTCAGGCATAAAGAAAGTACCGGAGATCTAATTGTTTTTCCTTTACTCCTTGCTATCATCATTGGGAGAATAGGCTGTTTTCTGACCGGGATTCACGAAGAGACTTACGGTATCCCTACAGACTCTGTGTTTGGAATGCATTTGGGAGATCAGTACCTGAGACATCCTGTTGCTCTTTATGAAATCGGATTTTTATTGGGTCTATGGATCTTCCTGAAATATATTCAAAACAGGGCAAAATACCAGTCTGGATTTATATTTCAGTTATTTATGCTGGGCTATTTTACCTTTAGATTTCTCCTGGATTTCATTAAACCGAGAGTAGAGATCGCAGGAAATCTGGGAACGATACAGCTTATCTGTATTTGTGTAATTATTTACTACATTTATCGTATTAAAAATACCCAATCTTTAGATTTAAAATATTCAAGATGAAAACTTTAACCATTTTAGAAGCGGGCAACCTGGCCGGTGTGGTCATCATGATCATAGGGATGATCATTTTGGGAGCTCTTTTTGTTTCTTTAATAGTCACCCTTGTGGCCAAAATAATTTATGAATGGAAAGGGGACAGGAAATTCAGTAAAAAACAATTTATACAGACGATGCTGATATGCCTTTTGATTTGTGGTTTGATCAGCGGATATATCTGTGGAGGTGCTTAAAATTTAATTATGCCGGTTAGAAATTATACTTATTACGATTATACAATCAGTCTTTGCCCTGAATGCCTTAAAAGGGTTGGTGCGAAGGTCATTATCGAGGATGAAACGGTTTTTATGACCAAAAGATGTCCTGATCATGGCTTCTTTAAGACCAAAATAGCTTCTGATGTACAGTATTACAAAAACATAAGAGACTATAATAAAGCGTCAGAAATGCCACTTCATTTTGGAACCGATGTAGAATATGGATGTCCTTATGACTGCGGGCTTTGTGTAGATCATGAGCAGCACAGCTGCCTTTCTATTGTAGAAGTTACAGACCGCTGTAACCTGACCTGTCCTACCTGCTATGCAATGTCGTCTCCTCATTATGGAAGCCACAGAAGTTTGGAGGAAATAGAAGCAATGTTCGATGTCATTGTCAGGAATGAGGGAGAACCGGATGTCGTTCAGATCAGTGGGGGAGAACCTACCATTCATCCTGAATTTTTTAAAATCATGGATATTGCCAAATCGAAACCTATTAAGCACCTTATGCTCAATACCAATGGAATAAGAATTGCCAATGATCCGGGATTTGCTGAAAAACTGGCTACCTATGCTCCTGAATTTGAAGTATACCTTCAGTTTGATTCCTTTAAACCTGAGGTATTGGAAGATTTCAGAGGAAAAGACCTTACCGCAGTTCGGATGAAAGCATTGGAAAAGCTGAATGAGCTTAATCTTTCTACAACATTGGTCATTGTTCTCCAAAAAGATAAGAATATAGATGAAATCGGGAAGATCATTGAATTTGCACTGAAGCAGAAATGTGTAAGAGGAATTACTTTCCAGCCTGTAGAAATTGCAGGAAGGAATAGGGATGATTCTGCCTATGAAAAAATTACATTAACAGAGGTGAGACAGGAAATTCTAAATCAGTTTCCCCTTTTAAATTCCGACGATATTATCCCGGTTCCATGTAATCCCGATGCTTTAGCCATGGGATACATTTTAAAACTTGAAGGTGAAATTATTCCTTTAACCCGGTATATCAATCCTGCAGATCTTCTGAATAATGAATCCAGAAATACCATTGTTTACGAACAGGATCAGGGCCTTCATATGCAGCTTCTGGATATATTCAGCACCGGCATTTCAGTAGATAAGGTAAAACCTAAAGTTAATCAGTTATTATGCTGTCTTCCAGAGGTATGTGCCCCTGATCTGGATTATGATAATCTCTTTAGAATTATTATTATGAACTTTATGGATGCTCATGACTTTGATGTTAGGGCTGTGAAAAAATCATGTGTTCATATTGTCAACAAAGACCTGAAATTAATTCCTTTTGAGACGATGAACCTTTTCTACAGAGATGATAAAAAGAGCTACCTGGAAGAACTTAGAAAGGAGGACAACGTATTATTATTTTAACTAGCAATAAGAATAATATAATAGAAAGAGATGTGAAATCAATGATCCACATCTCTTTTTTATTTTCTGTATAATTTCTGCCGTTCATCTCTGAAAGTGAAATAGAGGAATTTTTTAAACAGATTATTTTACTTCCGGCACAGGGTCAAAAGTCATTACTTCTTCCAGTGTTTTCATATATTCATACGCAGTAAGGTCAAACTTTACCGGTACAATGGAGATATATCCGTTAGCCAAAGCTGTTTCGTCAGCATCTTCAGAATCATCCATATTGTTAAAATACCCTGTCAGCCAGTAATATTTTTTTCCATGAGGATTGATTCTTTCATCAAAGCTCTCTTCCCATTTTGCGTGGGCCTGTTTGCAGACTTTTACTCCTTTTATTTCTTCCGCAGGAAGTTTAGGAATATTAACGTTCAGAACAACTCCTTTAGGCATTGGTCTTTCAAGAGTTCTTCTGACGATATTCTGAATATATTCTTTAGCCTGTATAAAATCTGCTTCCCAGCTGAAATCCAATAATGAAAAACCAATGGCAGGAATTCCTTCCACCCCGGCTTCCACAGCAGCAGACATGGTTCCTGAGTAGATCACATTAATCGAAGAATTGGCCCCATGGTTAATTCCCGAAACGACAATATCAGGCCTTCTTGTTAAAATTTTGTCAAGAGCCATTTTTACACAGTCTACAGGAGTTCCGCTGCAGGAAAAATCCTTCTGCGGGCCCTCAAGGGTGACTTCTTCGTAGCTTAAGGTAGAATTAATGGTAATAGCATGTCCTTTTCCACTCTGAGGAGAATTCGGGGCTACGACAACTACTTCTCCGATTTCATTCATAAAATTTACAAGATTTCTGATACCGGGAGCTGTAATTCCATCATCATTAGTAACCAGAATAAGCGGTCTTTCCATAAATTATTTTAATTTTTTTAATAACAGTATAGTGCGATTTGTCCGTCGGTTGAATGGGACAAAAGAATTTTTCAACACATCAAATGTAGTTAAAAATAACCTGTTATAAAATATCCGGTCACTTCTAAATGGAACAGAATTGTAAGAAAAAATATTATTTATGGGTAAAAAGCCATAAAATAGGGAGGAAAATACCATTTTTTTACGAAGTTAAATTTTCGTAAGACATAAAAATATCAGAACTTCACAGATGCTTTTTCAGATAGAATTTCCGGAAATGCCATCTTTTAACATTACCGGTATCATTCCATTAGGCATCTGTTAAAGTCTGATAATAGATTGTAATGCATGAATAAACTTAATCAAGAGGTTTCCGGCCCGTGATGATGTTATAAAGAATAACAATAATAGCGATTACCAGAAGAACATGCAGTAAATAACCCGTGCTGATTCCCGGTACGACTCCTAACATTCCCAGCAGCCATACAACGATACAGATGGCTGCAACTAACCATAATAAACTTCTCATGACTATAAAATTTTAAAGTTATATAATTAACTACCTGCATATTTTATGCCTTTACAGGTAAAATCATCTTTTTGTGGTATCTGTTTTTTTAATTTATGTTAAAAAACAAGTGCTTAAGTATCAGATAAAATGCAATATTCACTCATTTTGTGACCAAAGCAAAGCTCCTTATCATGGGAATTATAAAGAACCTGTATTATTATTTGCAGATCACTTTTGATAAAAATGGCCAAAACTGTACGATATTTGTAAATAAGGTATTAAATTTGATCGTTTGTAACATGACCAATAATAGTGCTACTCATTACAATACTATTTAAAAAAAAATTAATAAATACAAGACAGTTTATGTGGAAAAATTTCAAACTGAATAAATTTTTACTACTAATTCCATTAACCAGTCTAATGTTTTGTTTCAACTCGCCAAAAAATGACGATGAAAAGATGCAAACAATAATGGTGAGCGTAAAAAATACACTTTCTTATCTGCATTATAGCCCAAAACCTATCAATGATGCCTATTCGAAGGATGTTTATAAACATTATTTCGAATTGGTAGATCCTGCAAAAAGATATTTCCTGCAGTCCGATATGGATGAATTTGGTAAGCACGAAACTAAACTCGATGATTATATCACCCAGGGTGATCTGACCTTCTATAAGCTTACCATTGACAGACTGTACCAGAGAGTGGATGAAATTGATAAGATTACACAGGATATATTCAGTAAGCCGATCAATCTTCAGGAAGATGAAACGCTTACCCTTGAGCCAAAGCTGAAGAAGATCCCTACCAATAAGCAGGAGCAGTATAATGAGTGGAAAAAGTTCATTAAATATAACATTCTTCAGGAGATTGAATCAATGAACAGCAGAGAGGAAGCTCAGAAAGAGAAAAAAGACTCAGTTCAGAAATATAAGCTGAAAGATACGATCAACCTAAAAATTCTTACTCAGGATGAGAAGATCAAAAAAGCGACAGATGAAGTGAAAGATCTTGTGAAAGATACCTTTACCAGATTCAAAAAGAGAAAGAAAATGGATTGGTTTACGGTGTATATGAATGCCTACACAGAGGTATTTGATCCGCACACCAATTATTATTCGCCAAAAGATAAAGAAGACTTTGACAGCCAGTTTACCGGAAAGGTAATCGGTATCGGAGCAATGATCCAGGAGAAAAAAGGAAACCTTTACCTGGGAGCTCTTACCATCGGAGCACCGGCATGGAAGTCTAAGCAGCTTTCAGAAGGCGATAAAATCCTAAAAGTAAAGTCTAAACCGAAAGATGACGCCGTAAACGTGGTGGGAATGCTTTCTGACGAAGCAGTAAGATTAATTAGAGGTGAAAAAGGAACTCCGGTGACCTTAACGGTTCAGAAAAAAGACGGTTCCATTAAGGATGTAACGATGATCCGTGAGGAAGTAGCAATTGAAGATACTTTTGCAAGAGGTATTGTGGTGAATGCTCCTAACGGTAAGAAATACGGGTTTATCAACCTTCCCGGATTCAATGCTGACTTCGAAAATGCTAAAGGAAGAAATGCTTCTGATGACATTAAAAATGAGATTATCAAGCTTAAGGCTCAGAATATTGAAGGAATTATTCTTGACCTGAGAAATAACGGCGGCGGATCTTTAACAGAGGTGGGAGATATTATGGGACTCTTCATGGATGCCGGCCCATACGTTCAGGTAAAAGACGGAAACGGAAAAATTCAGACTTTAAAGAACAAATATGAAGCTCCGATATGGACAGGTCCTCTTGTGATCATGCAAAACGAACTTTCAGCTTCTGCCTCAGAAATCTTAACAGGGGTGATGCAGGATAATGGAAGAGCAATGATCGTTGGATCACCACAGTCTTTTGGAAAAGGAACCGTTCAGGCTTTCGTGGATTTGAACAGATTTTTGAATACTGAAGATGATTTCGGATCTTTAAAACTGACGATACAGAAATTCTACAGAATTACCGGAGAATCAACTCAAAGAAAAGGAGTGGTTTCTGATATTCAGATGAAAGATTTCTTTACTTATGCAGAAGTAGGAGAGCGTTATGATGATTTTGCATTGGCCTGGGATAAAATTCCGCCTACAAAATTCCAAAAACTGAACTATTTCAATATCCAGGCCCTTGAGAAAGCAAGTGCTGACAGAATGGCTAAAAATAACAATTACCAGCTGTTATTAGAATCTGCTCAGTGGAGAGAAAAACTGGATAAAGAAGAAAGCATTACGTTGAATATCGATAAATTCAATGACGTGATGAAGCATAGAAAATCTCAGATTGAGAAGTTTAAAGTTTTAACTAAATTTGAGAATGGTCTTCAGTTCATGATGTACCCAAGTGAAGTTGAAAGAGCTAAAAAAGATGAAGCATTCAGGAAAAAATCTGAAATGTGGGTTAAGAATCTTAAAAAAGACCTTTACCTGCAGGAAGCAATGAATATTGTAGCAGATATGGGATCGAAATCATAAAAATAAAAAAACCGCTAATGAAAATTAGCGGTTTTTTTATGTAAAAAAGAGGGTTACTTGATCTCTACACATCCCACTCTTCCTCCTGCGTTTCCGGTAGGCTGAGTATGGAAATCATCGGCCGCAGCATGCACGATAAGCCCCTTTCCGATGATGTTTTTAGATTCATCCGTACAGCCAAGACACCATTTGTCTGTCTTGAAAGTAAGGGTTGCATTTCCGCTCTGGTCTGCCACCAGATTCCCGATATCTCCCATATGGAAATGTTCAGCGCCCCATTTTCCATGGTCGTCTTTAGCAGGATTCCAGTGTCCTCCTGTAGAAGTTCCGTCTGCAGCAGAGCAGTCTCCTTTTTCATGAATGTGTACTGCATGGATCCCAGGGGTAAGGTGAGATACGTTCAGCTTCATAATGACCTCATTTCCCTGTTGGGTAAACTTTGCCTCTCCACCGGTTTCTGTTCCGCTTTTGGCCATTACTGCGTAGGTTTTTGTTGTGCTGCACGAAGCTGCAAAAAGTGCACAGCCTGCCAATAGTGTTAATGTTTGTACTTTCATTTTTAAATGATTTAAAGTGATTTTATGATAAATTTAAAAAAGATTTTCCAAAGGCCTTTATGATTCCAGTCTTTTTTTCTGGGAGACAGTAAAAAGATCTCAGGAAATTTAAGCAGATTGACTATCTTTAAAGAGAAGAAATACCTTAAAAAAACAGACAAAATGTAGTCTATCTTGTTTGTTTTTTGCAAGAAGCCAGCGTTTGCAAGCACAAATGGTGAATGCATATACAAAGCAGTAAGACTGTATATCTCTAAAGTAATTTAAAATAGCGGATGGTCGTTTTATATGCCTACATTGACGAAGGAAGACATCAGGATCTGCTGGACAGGTATCTGGATGTTTTTTCTGGTGACTTTAAAGCGCAGATTTTGAAATTTAAAAGATGGCAGGATGCCCAGCTTTCCCTGTTGGGAAGAATACTCCTGAAAAAGGGATTAAGCTCTTACTATCATATCGATGAAATAAGTATGGGCCGTTTACCGAATCATAAGCCCTTTTTAAAAGGAGATCCTGCTCATTTTAATATTTCCCATTCCAAAAACCTGGTAGTCTGTGCGATCGCTGATTTCCCCATCGGGATTGATGTGGAATTTTCTGATGAAACTGTAAACTATATGGATTTTCAGTTTCAAATGACAGCAGATGAGTGTATAGAAATTGATCATTCTGAAGACAAAATAAGAAGCTTTTTTACCTATTGGACCCATAAAGAAGCTGTCATAAAAGCACACGGAGGCGGGATGATGATCCCGTTGGATTCTTTTGAAGTGATCAATAATGAATGTATTGTTGAAGGAAAGAAATTCTTTACAAAAGATCTTTTTTTGGATAAAAGGTATCATATCAGCGTAGCATCCGAAAATAGGGAAATTCAGCACAGGGAGATTATTTTTGAGCCTTTTAATGTAGACTGATGTTCCATATCTGATTTATTAACAATGGTTTAAGAATATTTTTCTAAAACCGCAATAAAAGACAAATCTGATATTCTCCGGATTGATACCGGTGAAGTAACCCTTGGACTTTGAGCAGTCCTGGGTATCCTTATTTTTATGGATGAATGAGCACCACTATTCTATGAGGAAAAATTTCCCTTTTGAAATTTATCATTCCAATTGTAAAGAACATCCGGAAGGAAAGATGATCGTGGATTTTTGTATTCCGGTTTACTAATTTTCCATTCGGTAACAAAAGAATGCCTTTCAGTAATAATTTTTTTACAGAAGGATATTTTCTGTACTATTTTTGATTCAGAAAATTGACAACCATGAAAATGCAAGCCCAAAAATTACTGTTCCTGTTTTCATTTTTAGCTTTTATGATGGGATATGCCCAGATAAGAGTTTCAGGGAAAGTAACTTTTAAAAACAAAGGAATAAGCGAAGTAAACGTTACACTCAAAGATACCTATGATGGAGCGACTACGGATGCCCGGGGAAATTTTTCTTTTGAAACCTCTGAAAAAGGAAGCCATATCCTGACTTTTACACATCCTAAATATGAAAACGTAGAAAAGAATGTAACGATTGAAAACCAGGATGTTTCAGTAAATGCAGACCTTAGAGAGCAGATCAGTGAAATTGATGCTGTTGTTGTTTCTGCAGGCTCTATTGAGGCAAGTGACCGAAAAAGAGCAACCGCATTATTAACTCCTATTGACATTTATACCACAGCGGGTGCAGACGGGCAGATTTCCTCAGCATTAACCTATCTTCCCGGGGTACAGAAAGTTGGCGGAACTGAAGGGTTATTCGTAAGGGGAGGTACGGGAACGGAATCCAAAATTTTTATGGACGGAAGTCTTATCAATAATTATTTTTCAAATTCTGTCCCGGGAATTGCAGGAAGAGATCAGTTTAATACTTCTCTTTTTAAAGGGAATATATTTTCAAGCGGGGGCTATTCTGCTCTTTACGGGCAGGCTCTCTCCGGAGCACTGATGCTTGAAAGTGTGGATCTTCCGGATCAGACTTCTTATAACTTCGGAATCTCGCCTATCTTTTTAAATGCCGGATTTCAAAAGTTAGGAAATAATAAAAACTATTCCTACGGAGCTTCAGCAGGGTATTCCATTTTGAGCCTGATGCAGAAAATATTTAATTTTAATACAGATTTTATTGATGCTCCGCAAGGAGTAAACGGTGACCTGAACTTTAGAATTAAAACAAAATCAGGAGGCTTTTTAAAATATTACGGAATGTATAATTCTAATAAAATGGGAGTGAGATCAGAAAGCCTTGAACCCGGATATAACTTTAGTCTGGTAAGGCTGAACGGTCAAAATACCTATCATAACCTTTCTTTTAAACAGAAATTCGGAAAATACCTTCTGAATGTGGGAGGCTCTTATTCATATAACAGATCTGATCTGCACTTCTCTACAGAAACAAACGGGGCGGAATCAGCCAGAAACCGGCTTCTTACAGATGGAAATTATATTAATTTTAAAGCGGTTCTCGAAAGAAAAATAAACAGAATAAGTGCAGTAAGAGCAGGTTTTGAATTGAATAATACCGATGAAAAACTAAATTTTGAAGAAGTACAAAAACACTATAAGGATTTGATTTCTTCTGTTTTTGCCGAAACAGACCTCGGATTCAGCAATGCATTATCAGCAAAAATAGGAGTGAGGGCAGAGCATTCATCTTTTTTAGATAAAAGTAATATTGCACCCCGTTTTGCATTGGCATACCGTCTTGCTAAAGACTGGACAACTTCTCTGGCTTACGGTCTCTTCTATCAAAATCCTGAAAGCAAGTATATCAATGCCCCTGCAGATTTGGGATTTCAGAAATCTCAGCATTATATTTTCCAGGTCCAGAGAGCCTCTGAAGGAAGGACTTTACGCTTCGAAGCCTTTTATAAAAAATATGACCAGCTGATCAAAACATTTAATGTCACACCGGGTAAAGAACAGAACCAACAGGTTCAAACGGCTTTGAATAATGATGGATATGGCTATGCAAAAGGAATGGAGCTGTTTTGGAGAGACAATAAAAAAACATTTAAAAATATTGATTACTGGATAAGCTACTCGTTCCTTGATTCAAAAAGAGACTTCTTAAACTATCCTGTCAGCCTAAAACCAGGTTTTGCAGCAGATCATACGCTTTCAGCAGTGGTAAAAAGGTTTATTCCGGAATGGAAGCTGGGAGCTAATTTATCCTATACGTATGCTAAAGGAAGACCTTATTATGATATTGCTACCCAACTTGAAGATGGAAAAGTAATGAATTATACCAGAAATGAAGGTAAACTTCAGGATTATAATGCTTTGAATTTCAGTATTAATTATCTGCCCAATATAGGGAAGAAAGATGCTAAAGCTTTTCCTGTATTTGTATTGAGTATTACCAATATTCTAGGATCAAAAAATGTCTACGGATATAACTTTTCTGTAGATGGATCCAGAAGCTCTGCTGTTGTTCCGCCAGTAAATACCTTTGTTTTTATAGGAGCATTTATCAGCTTTGGGGTAGATAAAACAGATGATGCCATCAATAATAATTTATAAAAAACATAACTTCGACAAACCAATACAATAAACATTAAAAATTAAGAGTATGAAAAAATACCTTTTAAGTTTTGCTTTAGCTTTTATAAGCTTAACTTCTTTTGCACAGACTGATTATGAAAAAATAATGACGGAAAAAATTGCTAAAATAGAAACCTGCAAAACCCCGGAAGACTTCCAGGCCCTGGCTAATGATTTTCAGAGAATAGGAAGTAAGGAAAGCAGTCAGTGGCTTCCGCCGTATTACGCTGCCTTTGCCCAGATCCAAAAAGGAAGGGTGATGATGAGAAACGGGAACACACAGGATCTTGACGGCGTGGCAGCCCAGGCAGAAAAATACCTGGGATTGGCTCAAAATCTTGCCGGAGCAGATAATGCAGAGATTCATTTGCTGAGAAAAATGGCTTTTTCTTTAAGAATGATGGTGAATCCTCAACAGCGTTTCATGACCGATGGGGCAAGAGCTGCAGAAGAAATGGGAATCGCAGAAAAACTGGATGCCGGGAACCCAAGGATAGCCCTGATCAAAGCAGAAGATACTTATTTTACACCTGAACAATATGGGGGAAGTAAAACCAAAGGTGTGGAAATGTTTAAAGAAGCACTTGCCAAATTTAATGCTTACAAACCAAAGTCGGCCTTAGATCCAAACTGGGGGAAAGCAGAAGCTGAATACTTTATCAGCCTTCCGACAGAAAAAACAAAATAGGCTCAGGCAGGATTTGAACTAAAATGAATGCATGATTGTTCATTTCCTTTTCGCCTGATAAAACCTTCTTCAATGAAGGTTTTTTTTATACCATTCAGGGATGAAAATCGGCCCTTCGGTAAGAAATAATTTTTGATACCTTTATTAAAAACTAATTTTAGGCTAATAAAACGAATCATGAAGCGTAAGAACTTTATAACATTAGTGTGGGTCTCTCTGGCAGTCTCAATGTTTTTCTTTTTTGTCTTTACAGCAGAAAAGAATTTGGAGAACTTTCTGTATACCTTACTCATCTCTTTTATCTATTCTTTTGTATTGGGTGGTGGAAATGGGATGCTCAATAGCTTTCTGAATAAAAGAGTTCCCTGGTCAGAAGCAACAACTAAAAGAGCAATTTTAAGTATTGTATCCATTATTATTGTAAACTTTGTACTGGTTTATTTTTGTAATTATATCAACTTTGTCCTGATTCAGAAAGCCGTCTCCACAGAAGAGTTCTTCTCAGAAAAATATAATTTTATCAATTGGTTTACCATTAATGTAGCCCTGCTTATCTCCGCTTTTCTCCATGCCAAAGGATTCATGGAAGAGCTGAAAAAAACTTCCCGGAAAGAAGTCGTTGAGCAGAAGCTGATCGCCAAGTCTGCCAATGCACAGTTTGAAAGTTTAAAAAACCAGCTTGATCCTCATTTTCTTTTCAATTCTCTGAATGTTCTCAGCTCTTTGATTGATGAAAATCCACAACAGGCCCAAAAGTTTACAGCTTCAATGTCAAAGATTTACCGGTATGTCCTTGAACAGAAAGATAAGGAGCTTGTGACAGTAGAAGATGAGATAGAATTTGCCAAAACCTATTGTGATCTTTTAAAGACAAGGTTTGAAGACAGTGTAGATTTTACCTTTGATGTAAAAAAGGAAGACTATCGTGAATATGTAGTGCCCCTTTCCCTTCAGTTGTTATTGGAAAACTGTATCAAACATAATTTTGCTACGTCATCAAAACCCTTGGTCATCAGAGTATTTTCAGATGGTGATATGCTCTGTATTGAAAATAATCTTCAGGTAAGAGAACAGATTAAAGAGAGTTCAGGAATAGGCCTTGCCAATATTGTTCAACGCTATTCCCTTCTTACCAAGAGGAATGTTTTCATTGAAAAATCTGATGATTATTTTAAAGTAAAGCTTCCCATGTTATCTGCTAAGCCTAATGTTGTCAATGTAAAACCGGATGATGAATATGCGGCCTATAAAAAAGCACAGAAACGGGTAAAAGAAATCAAAGGATTTTATAGCAATCTGATTTCCTATTGCATTATTATCCCCTTTTTAATTTTTATCAATCTCTATACCCATAGCAAAAACCATTGGTTTTGGTTCCCAGTATTAGGTTGGGGGATTGGTTTGGCCTCACACGCGTTCCAGGTCTTTGGTATCGGAGAATCCTGGCAGGAGAAGAAGATCAGAGAGATTATGAACCAACAAAAAAACAGAAATAATGGAGACATTTAACGAAAATGATATTCAATACCAGCAGGCTAAAAAGCAGGTAGAACGGTTAAGAGGCTTTTATTCCCATTTGTTTATTTATGTAGGAGTCAATCTTATCATTGTGTATTTTAATTATACAAACTTAAAGCCCGGCGAAAGTTATTTTCAGTTCAAAAATTTCTTTACCGCAATATTCTGGGGGATAGGGATCCTGGCTCATGCAGCAGCGGTTTTTTTTTCGAAGGTCAATTTTATCAGGAAATGGGAAAACCAGAAGATCAGAGAACTGATGGAAAAGCAAAAAAGGAAAGACCATCTTTAGCCTGCCGGGATTGCCATAATACAGGAATTGAATGACCGGTTTTTAAGCCAAAAAAACATTTTATCATTAAAATTTCACAGCATGAATTTTCTGCACATCCTGTTCACGATTTCCATGGTTGCATGGTTTCTGAGTGAATTTTTATACAAAAATATACTGAAATCCAATAACAATGACAGAAAAGACAAGGACAGGTCTACCCTGAATATTTTGTGGCTGGCCATTCCTTTTTCGATTTTTACATCAGTCATGATTTCGTATAATACGAAACTTCCAATGGTGACTGGAAACTGGATTTTGTATGGTGGGGAGATGCTCATTATAACCGGAATTGTTTTTAGGTTTGCGATCATCAGATCTCTTGGAAAATATTTTACGGTAGATGTGACCATCAGACGGGATCACAAGATCAAAAAAGAAGGCTTTTATAACTATGTAAGACATCCGTCATATGCGTTTTCCCTGCTGACTTCATTAGGGCTTGGTCTTTATCTGAACAACTGGCTGTCACTGGTTTTTGCTTTTGTTCCTCCGTTTTTAGCCTTTACCTATAGAATTAAAATTGAAGAACAGGCATTGGTAGAGCAGTTTGGAGATGAATATATCGCGTACAGAAAGAAAACTAAAAAGCTGATCCCATTCATCTACTGATCTACAGCGCCGGATACAAAACCGCAGGAATTGTAAACCCTAATATTCCGTACAGGGTATGGAATCATACATTTCAGGAAAAATACGGGGGATCAATTTTATGAATCTTTGCACTTTAACAGCATACAGCATACAAAATAATTCGCGTCTTTGCGCTTTCAAAGAATATTTCCATTAATCCTGTGTTTTTACCATTCGGTTATCATATTCTACGACTCGGTCATATAAAGTTGATCCGGAACCGTTTTCCTTCCTACATTTGACTCAAGAAAATAACTTATTAACCTTTACAACCAATCATTATGGAAATTTTATCATCCAATAAAGAATCAATAGCTTACAAAAAAGCTTCAAAAAGAGTAAAAGAATTAAAAGAATTCTATGGTAACCTTACCTCTTACTGTCTGGTCATTCCTTTCTTAGCTGCTTTAAATCTTCTGACAGCCCCGGGATATTTATGGTTTTTATGGCCTGCGCTTGGATGGGGAGTGGGAATTGCATTTCATGCCGTGAGTGTATTTGGAATCGGAAGAAACTGGGAAGAGAAAAAGATAAAAGAACTGATGGAAGCGGAAAAGGGAAAAATAAAAACATTATAACAACCAACTAAAAAACTTATATGATCATGGACTATAATTCAGCATACACCAGAGCCAACGACCTTAAAAAATTCTATAAAAGCATTTTTTTCTTTGCCATCATTGCCGTTCTGATCTTTCCCAGCGATCAGTTTGAAGAAAAAATCATCAGAATTAAACTGTTTGACGGATATATAATATTAGGCATATGGGCACTTATTCTTGTTATAAAAGCCATAAAGCTGTTTATTTTTGATTCAGAATGGGAAAAGGAAATGATTGAAAAAGAACTTAGAAAAGATAAACAGCCGATAGATTATTAAAATTAGTCTTCTTTTATCTACCTTTATTTCCTAAAATCTGAAAACTAAAATTAAAGCTCAATGATTAAAACGGTCATTATCGAAGACGAGAAACCTGCCTCAAGAAAATTGGAGAGAATGCTCAATAACTTTCCTGAAATTGAAGTGGTTGCTAAAATAGAATCTGTAGAAGAAGGGGCAGCCTGGTTCACTGAAAATGAACATCCGCAGCTGATTTTCTCAGATATTGTTTTAGGAGACGGCCTGTCTTTCGATATATTTGAAAAAGTACCCACTAGAGGCTTTATCATTTATACGACAGCTTTTGACCAGTATACCCTGAAAGCCTTTAAATTAAACAGTATAGACTATCTTTTAAAGCCTATTCTGGAAGAAGACCTTTCAGGTGCTATAGAGAAGTTTAAATCATTTATACCCGCAGAAAACACCACAGGGTCCCAGGATATCAAGCAGCTGATAAAAAAAGAAAAATCCACCCTTTCCAGGATCCTGGTAAAGATCGGCTACAACCTGAAGATTGTGCAGACAGAAGAGATAAGCTGCTTTTTCAGCGAAAATAAAATTGTCTACCTGCAGACAGAAGAACGTACCTATCCTTCAGATTTTACCTTAGATGAACTGGAGGATATTCTGGAAGATAAAAAGTTTTTCAGAGTGAACAGACAGTTTATTGTCAATTCTGATTACATCAAAAATATCCATACTTCGCCTTATTATAAAGTGGATCTTGAATTCCAGCCGGAGGATGAAATCACCGTGAGCCGTGATCGCGTCAAGGACTTTAAAGATTGGCTGATAAGCTGATCTGAAGTAAAGGAATGTATCCGGCGGTAACGAGTAATGTCCAGTGTTTATCCGGTAGCTCGGTCCCTTTTAACTCTTTTTAAAACAATTACCATGGATCTTATTATTTTACTTTTTAAGTTTTTCCTTGAGGTATTTTATATTTGAAGCGGTCTTTCGAAGTGATTTTACCGGCCATAAAAATCACTGGCCGATTGTACAAACTGATGAAAGGCTTCTGTAATTTCTTTCTTGTTTTTATGGGTCAGAGGGAAGGGAACCATATGCGAATATTCATATGGGTAGTCTTTTATTTCAACCTCTACCTCAATGTCTCTGTAGCCTCCCTGTAGTGTGTTTAAAGCCTCAATGGGAGGGGCAACATTATCTTTTGACAGCACATACACCTTGATCTGATCGTGAATTTCCCGGATCCTGTCTTCTCTTTCCTTTTGGAAATAATTATACCTGAGCATTTTTTTAAACCAGCTTTCTTGTGGATGTAAATCTTCATTCTGGTAATGCTTCAGCCGGCTGTCAGCTTTAAAATCAGAGCTTAAGAGCTGGGCGAAGACGGACTGCATTTTAATCGTGGCCTGAGCATCCATGATGTATTTGGAAATAGGAAACATCCTGTCAATAGTCATTCCTCCGCAAAAACAAAAAAGTTTGGAATGGGTAAAATAGCCTCCGGGGTCCGCCATTTTAATGATCATAGAAAGAAATGAACCGATAGAGTAGCCGAATAGATCTACGCTTGAATCTGGAGCAATACTTTTAATTGTATTCTTTTTAATCTCCTTTACCACCTCAATGATGTCCGAATAGGTCTGTAGGCCGGACCAGAAAATCCTTTGGGGATGAGCTTCAAGCCTGGAACTGATGGCCGCATTGACAAAAGAATAATGAGTATTTTCAGGATATCTTCCTTTCCTGAAATTAACAATCTCTGTCATTTTTTTACGGTCACTCCAGACAGGTGCTGCACGGTCCATATGAAAGGCAATAGGAAACAGGATGACCGCTTTATGTGTTCTTTGGGCCAGCTCATAAGCCCAGGGAAGATATTTGTCCCATTTCTTTTCATTCAGCCCATGGAAAAAAATTAGACAGCTTTTGGCCGTTTCTATATCTGCCCTTTTAATAATATGATACTCAAACTTTGTATTATACTCAATATCAGAATCTTTGGTGTCTACTGCAGGCTGATGATAAACCAGATAAGCCCCTTCATTCATCTCCAGCGGCTGTGAGTGCTTTGCACATTGCAGATGGGCGGAGTCATGAAGCAGATCCGAAACCTTTGACTGGAAAGGACGGGATTCTATCGTGATATTCAAATCTTTTATTTCCGTAATCTCTTTTCTGGAATCAAAATGACTCTTCAAAACTTCATATAATTCATAATATTCCATAACAAAAGGACTGAGGGTTCATAATCAAACTCTTAAATTATGTAATTAGTGCTGTAAAATATTGATTTTTAATGATTAAATGTATTCTAAGCATACAAGAAAGCCGCAGCTATTGATCAGAGAAGACCAAAATGAAGCCGGTCCGGATGTAAGATAGAGTAATGATTCCGGTGCTAAGGAATTTCTTTTTATGGCTCTATTATCTTAGCTTTATTGAAATTAAACTGACAGAGCTGAGGTTAGGAAAAATTGATCAGTTAGTGAATATCTAAGCAGGAATTCTCAATTACAATCTGTATTATACCCGTAGAATAACTACCTATAATCAATTCTGTTAGCGTCAGTGTCTTCAAGCTGTTTTAAAATAGATTCAGGGATTTCATCACTATCAATCGGAAAGCTGATGGAGTCTGAGATAAAGTTTTTCCGGTCGGATTTTTGGAAAATCTCAAACAGGGCAACAGGCTCCTGATTAAAGCTGATACACGTACTGATAAAATGAAGCTCATGAAGTTTATATTCAGGATTTTTAAGCTTTTCTTTGATATCTTTGATCCTTGAAATGAAGTGCCTTTGCCTGATAAATGTATTGCTGTTCATAATAATAAAAACATAATCCGAATAGGCGGTTACCTTTCCGAAATACTTGTGATGGTCGCCACCGCTTCTTTCTATGAAATACTCTCCGGTCGTTTCAGATTTATAGACTTCCATAGCGGATCGCCAGATCCTGTCTTCTTTCGCCTGTAAAGGGTTTTCCGGAAGATTTCTGTTATAAGAGTACCAGCAGCCTACCAGGCGTTCTAAAAGTGCCGTATTTTGAGCTGTATTGTTCATCTCAATTCTAAGATCATTAAAATTGAAAGCCTCCGTATTGGAGTTAATGAAATCTATATAATTGGAATATCCCAAAACTTTGACAATCAGGCTCAGTTTGGCAAGGTTGGGACGGCTTAAAACAGTACCTTCCTTCCGATAGTATTTTTTTAATTTGTTGATAATCAGATGCTCATAAAGATAATTTGACCCAAGCAGGTCGGGCTCTTTTTTGATCCCCTTCTCTGAATGATCACTGATTATCAGATCATTTAGCTCCAGACAGATGTAGGACCATTCCGTTTTTGTAACGTCTTCCCAGTGGTTTTTCTTTAAAAACTGGCGGCTTAAAAAGTTCATCAGCTTTTCCAGATGGAGAATATCTTCTTTTTTCATATGATGATTTCCTTTGATTTCGTAAGACTAATTTAAGATTTTTATCGAACTAAATGAGACTGTTGAAAGACTTTTACATTTTAAAATCCGCAGATATTTGAGTAGAAAAATTAAAATAGGAACAATGGAAACAAAAACGATCATACATGACGAGTTTCTCTGGAGCAGGATCCAAGGATTTTCTTTGGATGTTTCTGATGCCGACTTTCCTTTTTCAAAAAAACTGGCTAAAGAAGAAAACTGGAGTTTAGACTTTACCCGGAAAGCCATTGAAGAGTATAAAAAGTTTGTCTATCTCTGCTGTATTCTTCCCCGTGGAGCTTCCCCGAGCAAAACTATAGATAAAGTATGGCATATGCATCTGATTTACACCCAAAATTACTGGGAGGAATTCTGTCCCCATATTTTAGGAAGAAACCTCCATCACCACCCTTCAAAAGGTGGAAAATATGAAAAAGCTAAACATCAGCAATGGTTTTCTGACACTTTGAAAGGCTATAAAGAGATTTTTAAGTCCGAAGCACCCCATGATATCTGGCAGGATAAAATTCGTCAGACCAATCGCTGGTGGAAAAATCTGCGTCTCATGGCCGTATTCCTTATTCCTTTAATGCTGACATCCTGCCTGGGAGAGATTATAAGTACCGTAACCTGGATATTTCTTTCAGTAATAGGAATTTTTCTCTTTGGTGGTTTGTTCGCTCAATTGGGGAATAATGATCATAAAAATGACAAAGATTCAGGAACGGGCTGTGGAGGAAATGGATGCAGTGGCGGAAGCAGCTGCGGAGGCGGAGGATGTGGCGGGGGCTGCGGGGGCTGCGGAGGATGTGGCGGTTAATAAACAATAATACAATTGAATACTCATGAAAAAGGTTATCATTCATTCAGTTCCGGTTATCATAAGCTTTATTTGGATGGTGGCGGAATGTCATACATTGAATCCCATTTCCTTAAAAGGACCGGATTTTCTAAAGTTTTATTTACTTCTGCTGCTGGGATTCTACGCTTCGGTTTTTATTTTAAGATCATTCAAAGAAACCTTTTCAAAAACCACCTTTAGTTGTATGATCCTCCTATTTGTGCTGGGAAGCATAAAGCTGATAAGAGGATTGGTTATAGGTAAACCGGTCGGGTTTTTGATAATGATTTTACTGTTGGAGTGTGTTGGATCTGTTTTACTTATTCAATATCATCTCAAGAATAAGATGAAGTAGTTTTTTCAAAAACAAACCCGAAACAAGACTGTTTCGGGCTATATGAGTTAATGAGATTACATCTCTTTTTGTTTTTCCTTACCCAGAACCGTACTTTTGAACCATAATGGAGGTTAAAACCACTAAAATAAGACTTAGGGCAATATTGGAATTTTCCGGATGCACAATGGCCTGATAGAAATGATATCCAAAAACAGCAGATACAATAGCGATCAGGATATTGTTGACATAAGCATACTGATTTTTCGCAGTTGTTTTCATAGGAATATTTTTTGTTATTTACCCAGTAAGTACAACCACTTTAAAAACGTTACAGAAAATTTTTAAAAATTTCTTTTTGTAAAAAATAGGTGAATCCCGGAACCCGTATCTCTTCTATGAAATCACTCCACTTCCGATAAGCTCTTCATCAATATACCAAGAAGCAAACTGTCCTTCGGCAATGGCTGACTGCGCTTCATCAAATTCAATATAAAATACATTTTCAAACTGGTATAGAGCCGCTTTCTGTAAAGGCTGTCTGTACCTGAATCTCGCCATTACTTCCATAGATTCGCCATTGTTCAGCCTCATGTCTTCACGTACCCAGTGCAGCTCGGAATTATCAATTTTCAAAGCTTTTTTGTATAACCCTGGGAAATGATTTCCTTCTCCTACAAAAAGAATATTGTTTTCCATGTCTCTGGAAACGATAAAGCAGCTTTCTTTGTGGCCGCCTATTCCAAGGCCTTTACTTTGCCCGATCGTGAAAAACTGGGCTCCCTGATGTTTCCCGATTACTTTTCCGTCAGATTTTTTATAATGGATCTTTTTTGATAAAAACTCAAGCTCCTCTTCTTTAGATGAGAATTCCGGCTTTTCCACTGAAAATAATGGAGAATCTTTAAAAATTTCTACAATTTCACCTTCATTAGGTTTTAATTGCTGTTGTAAAAACTGAGGAAGACTCACCTTCCCGATAAAACACAATCCCTGAGAATCTTTTTTATCAGCTGTTACCAGCCCGATTTCTTTTGCAATCTCCCTTACCTGAGGCTTTGTCAGCTCTCCTATAGGGAACAGCGCTTTTGACAGCTGATCCTGGCTCAGCTGACAAAGAAAATATGACTGATCTTTATTGTTATCCTTTCCTGCTAAAAGATGGAAAATTTCTTTACCGTTTTCGTCAAAAGTGGAATTTACCCTTGCATAATGCCCTGTAGCCACCTTATCAGCCCCCAGGGACATAGCGGTTTTCATGAAAACGTCAAATTTTACCTCTCTGTTACATAAAACATCAGGATTGGGCGTTCTTCCTTTTTCATATTCCGCGAACATATAATCCACAATACGTTCCTTATAAAGATCGCTCATATCAATAACCTGGAAAGGAATTCCCAGTTTCTGGGCAACCATCAGCGCGTCATTGCTGTCCTCAATCCACGGACATTCATCCTCTAATGTTACGGAAGCATCATTCCAGTTTCTCATGAATAATGCCACGACTTCATGGCCTTGCTGTTGCAGCAAATAAGCTGTAACACTAGAATCTACACCTCCTGAGAGGCCTACTACTACTTTCATTGTATTTCAATTTTACGAAACTCTTAACGGGAGTTCTTAGTTTGATGCGGCAAAAATACAACTAAATAAATTCGTAAAAAAACCATAATTTTAAACATTGATAAAAACGATATTAATCGTAATCACCATCTTACCATATTAATACCAACTGATGGATGGTTCAAATATCATCAAAACAAAAATATATCTACATATGAAAAAGTTTATTATTTCTATGATGCTGCTAGGCTCAGGCTCGGTTTTTTCCCAGGTTTCAATAGGCACACCGGTACAGGAAAACAGCAAGTGGACTTTCGGAGGAGGCATTGGATTAGGATTTGGGAGTAACAGCTCTTTTAATCTGTCTGCTTCACCAAGAGTGGGTTACAGGCTTACTGATGATCTGGAAGGTGGAGTAATAGGAAGTGTTTCGTGGCAGACTTCGGATTATTATAAATCTACAATGTTTGGAGTAGGGCCTTTTGTCAATTATTATTTCGCCAGATCATTTTATTTGGGAGCCAACTATCAACATTATTTTGTTGACTACAAGGATAAATACTACGATTATAAATACAATACAGAAGAAAATGCATTGTATCTTGGAGGAGGGTATATGCAGAGAATAGGAAACAATTCTTTTATGCAGATCGGGGTAATGTATAATGTGCTTTGGAAAGAACATTCCAGTGTGTTTTCAAGCGGTCTGGTCCCCAATATTGGCTTTGTAGTGGGGCTCTAGCCAAAACCTGTTTAGAAAAACAAAAACACCGGAATTTTCCGGTGTTTTTTTATATAAAGTTAAATGATTTAGGACTGAGAAGACTTTTCAGCGGCTGACTTTTTCGTTTTCTGCGTTTTTCCAACCAATCCGTCCTTCGCGTCATTAAGGTCAAGAACTACGGTTTCTCCTTCGTTCAATTGTTTATTGACAAGCATTTCTGCCAATAAATCTTCAATGTACTTCTGGATCGCTCGTTTCAATGGTCTTGCACCGAAATCCTTATCCCATCCTTTTTCAGAAATAAAGTCTTTGGCTTCTTCAGTCAATTCTACTTTATATCCTAATTTTTCAATTCTGCTATACAATTTGTTCAGTTCTATATCAATAATTTTCTTGATATCATCCTGAACAAGAGAGTTGAAGATCACAATATCATCAATTCTGTTTAGGAATTCAGGAGCAAACGCTTTTTTAAGTGCATTTTCAATGGTGCTTCTGGCTCTGGTATCTGAACTTGTTTTTTTGGCAGAAGTTCCGAATCCTACACCATCTCCAAAATCTTTAAGATCTCTTGTTCCGATGTTGGATGTAAGGATAATAATTGTATTTCTAAAGTCAATCTTTCTGCCTAAACTGTCTGTTACATGTCCTTCATCCAGAATTTGAAGCAGAATGTTGAATACATCCGGGTGAGCTTTTTCAATCTCATCCAAAAGAACCACGGCATAAGGTTTTCTTCTTACCGCTTCAGTCAACTGGCCGCCTTCTTCGTATCCTACGTATCCCGGAGGCGCTCCCACCAATCTTGAAACAGCAAATTTTTCCATGTATTCACTCATGTCAATTCGGATCAAAGATTCGTCTGATTCAAAAAGCTCTCTCGCCATTACTTTGGCAAGCTCAGTTTTACCAACCCCGGTTGTACCCAGGAAGATAAAAGTACCGATAGGGCGGTTAGGATCTTTAAGACCGGCTCTGTTTCTTTGAATAGCCTTCACGACTTTCTTCACAGCATCTTCTTGTCCGATTACTTTTCCGTTCAGCTTTTCATCCATCTGAGCTAATTTATCAAGCTCATTTTTACCTACTTTCGTTACAGGAACACCACTCATCATAGAAACCACTTCAGCTACATTTTCCTCAGTTACGGTTT
The DNA here is from genome assembly GCF_022869225.1 of Chryseobacterium sp. Lineage (NCBI taxonomy): Bacteria > Pseudomonadati > Bacteroidota > Flavobacteriia > Flavobacteriales > Weeksellaceae > Chryseobacterium > Chryseobacterium sp. Next base: position 2,224,653 of record NZ_JALIHL010000001.1, read on the forward strand.
CTTTTTTCTCTTTTACATCCTTATCCCATTTTTCCTGTGCAGCATTCAGTTCCATCTGAAGACGCTCCTCTTCATCTTTCAGCTTTCTTGCTTCAAGATAATCCTGAGCTTTTACCGCTTTCTGCTTCAGTTCTTTGATATCTTCAATTTTCTTTTCAAAATCAATGATCTCAGTAGGAACTTTCATGTTCTTGATATACACACGTGAGCCGGCTTCATCCATTGCATCAATTGCTTTGTCCGGTAAAAAACGGTCTGTAATATACCTTGATGTCAAATTGACACACGCTGTAATGGCTTCAGGAGTATAAATTACATTGTGATGTTCTTCATATTTATCTTTGATCTGGTTCAAAATCAGGATGGTTTCATCAATAGAAGTAGGTTCCACCATTACTTTTTGGAATCTTCTTTCTAAAGCTCCGTCTTTTTCAATATACTGACGGTATTCATCCAGCGTAGTTGCCCCGATGCATTGAATCTCACCTCTTGCCAGGGCCGGTTTGAACATATTGGATGCATCTAAGCTCCCTGTAGAACTTCCTGCTCCTACAATCGTGTGAAGCTCATCGATAAACAAGATGACATCTCTGTTTTTTTCAAGCTCGGTCATGATGGCCTTCATTCTTTCTTCAAACTGACCACGGTATTTGGTCCCGGCTACTAAACTTGCCAGATCCAGAGTGATCACTCGTTTTCCGTATAGAACCCTTGACACCTTTTTCTGTTGAATTCTTAAAGCTAACCCTTCAGCAATCGCAGATTTACCTACTCCCGGCTCCCCGATAAGAAGCGGATTATTTTTCTTTCTGCGTGACAGGATCTGAGAAACCCTCTCAATTTCCTTTTCACGGCCGATTACTGGGTCTAATTTTCCATCTCTCGCCAAAGAAGTTAAGTCTCTACCAAAGTTATCCAATGTTGGCGTTTTACTTTTTGCAGAACCTAAATTTCCTGTGGGCTTTCTCATTTGCTCAAATTCCTCTCTTTCATCATCGTCGTCATAAGCACTCATCTGTGGTGACTGCCCGGAATTTTTAAGCATAGTCTGGTACTCTCTTGAAACACCCTCATAATCGATGTCATAAGCCCCTAGAATATTTGAAGTAGGATCCTCATATTTATATAGAATGCCTAAAAGCAGGTGAACGGTATTAATTTCATTGCTTTTATATTGTCTGCATTCTAACTCTGCACGTTTAATAGCATGATCTGCCATCTTGGTGAAAGAAATATTGGTAACCTCCTCAGAAATAGGATTAAGACTTACTGTATTTAGAGTTTCAATTTTTCTTCTGATTTGTGTTAAATCCGCATTAAGGTTTTGAAGGATTTCTTTTGCAGAGTTTTCCGTTTTTATAATACCTAAAAGTAGATGTTCTGTATTAAGAAATTCACTTTTCAGCCTTTTAGCTTCGCTTTTGCTTTGTTTGAACACTTGGCTCAAACCTTGTGAAAACTTATAATCCATAATATATCTCATTAGAACAAAAGCAACATTGCTTTTTATTCATTATCTAAATTACAAATATTTTACCAAAAATCAATTAATGACTTTATGGCAGAAAAAATTTTATTATCTTATTGAAAATGATTAAGTTTGTTATCCTTAAAAATCCCCCATGAATCCTGAAATTACCACCTATATTGGATACTCTGCCTCGGTTTTTATCGTATTGAGTTTCATATTGAAAGATGTAAGAAAAATTAGAGTGGTCAATATGATTGGCTGTATTTGTTTTGTCATTTATGGTTTCTTTAGCGGACCGTTATGGCCGGTGATCATTCCGAACGGACTCATTTGCTTTATTCAGATTTATCATTTACTGTTAGGAAAAAAAGCTGATGGAAAAAAAATCATTATATCCGCTTTCAGTAATTTATATACAGATCAGCGTATAGAAAAGATATGCAATACACTGTATGAAAACGGATATCAGATTGATTTGATTGGAAATGACTGGAGCGGGGCGGCAAAAATGGAGCGTCCTTATCCTTTTTCCAGAATTCACCTGGCTTCAAAAAATTTAAAAACTGCTTATTTTGAATTCAACTGGAAACTGTATCATCATTTAAAAAAAAAGGCCGACCGGAATACCATCCTGTATGCAAATGATGTGGATGCGCTAGTGCCAAATTATCTTATTTCCAGAAAATTAAATATTCCGTTGATTTTTGACAGTCATGAGATATTTTCAGAAATGCCTTCGGTTCAGGGCAAAATGTCACAAAAGCTCTGGAGATATGTAGAAAAGACAGTGATTCCTAAGCTGAGATTGATGATCACCGCGAGCAGCAGCTATGCTCAGTGGTTTCACAAAAAATACGGAATAGAACCTATCGTGGTCCAAAATGCACCACGAAGGCTGAACCTTACGGTCAAAATCCCCGAAAACAATCCCAAAATACTTTTATATCAGGGCGCAATAAATCCGTTCCGTGGAATCGATAAAGTGATCCTGGCGATGCACCATCTCGACCATGTGATCTTGAAAATTGCAGGAGACGGGCCGAAGAAAAAGGAATATGAAAACCTTGTTACCCAAGAAAATCTGGAGCATAAGGTTCAGTTTCTTGGAAAATTGATTCCTGAAGATTTAAGGAATATTACAGTGAAGGCAGACTGTGGAATGAGTATTGAAGAGAATGGAGGCGATAGTTATTTCTATTCTCTTCCGAATAAAATTCTCGATGGCATTCAGGCGCGGGTTCCCTTAATCTTATCCGGTTTCCCTGAGATGCTGAAGATTAAAAATCAGTTTGATATAGGAGAAATTATCGAGGATCATCATCCGGAGCATATCGCCGCTGCTATTCAAAAGGTTTTACAAAAAGGGAGAATCAGTTATCAGCATGAACTTGAAAAAGCTGCGGAAGCCCTCTGCTGGGAAAATGAAGAGGTCAAACTGCTTCAGGTCATACAAAAAGCTTGTCAGTAATAATCCTGCAATAGAATTATGGCTGAGATAAAATGTTTATCTTAATATCACTATAAAATGCTTTGAAAGTCTTTGTTGTACTGATATTAATTTTTATTCAGACTGTGGGTTTTGTATCGGGATCTCAATTTTTATTACTAGAAGTCCGTTTATATCCTGTAATGGTTCAATAAAATTGAATAAAAAAAATAAAAGTCTAAAATTAATTATCTTTGCACAAAGAAATTTGATTAAAATGACCATTAAAGAAAAACAGCAGGAAATAATCGATGAATTTGCATTTCTTGACGATTGGGAGCAGAAATATGAGTACATCATTGATCTTGGAAAAGAACTGAAAGGACTTCCTGAAGAAAAGAAGACGGAGGAAAACCTGATTAAAGGCTGCCAAAGCAAAGTTTGGATCGATGCTGAGTTTAAAGATGGAAAGCTTTTCTTTGATGCAGATTCTGACGGGATCTTACCCAAAGGAATTGTTTCTCTTTTAGTAAGCATCTACAGCGGTCATTCTACCCAGGAAATCTTAGACTCAGATTTCGAGTTTATATCAGAAATTGGATTACAGGAGTTTCTTTCTCCTTCCAGAGCCAACGGATTGATGGCGATGACCAAGCAAATCAAATTTTACGCAGTGGCTTATCAACTGAAATCATAGCTGTGACCAGAATTTTAGCATATCGTTTTTCCGCATTTGGGGATGTTGCCATGACGGCACCTGTTTTCAGGGAGTTTTTAGAACAGAATCCTGATGTTGAAATTGTCATGGTTTCCCGAAAGAACTTTGAAGCCTTATTTGAGGGGATTCCCAATGTGATATTTAAAGGGATTGACCTGGATGATTATAAAGGTTTCTTTGGGCTAAAAAGGTTAAGCAATGAATTGATCCGGGAGTTTAATCCTGATTATATTGCTAATCTTCATGATGTGATCAGGACTAAGGTTCTGGACAAAATTTACGTAAGAAAAGGGCTTAAAGTTTTTAAAATAAACAAAGGAAAAGAGGAAAAAGAGCATCTTACCGATGTCTGGAATCTGAATAAAGTTCAGTTGAAAAAAACAGTTGAGCGTTATGCAGATGTTTTCAGGGCAATGGGTTTTAAAGTAGAGCTTTCACAAAAACTAAGGCCTCTTTCCGTGCATAAATCAGGAATTGGTTTTGCACCTTTTGCACAGCATAAAGGAAAAATGCTTCCTTTGGAAAAATCATTCGAATTAGCCCGCATTTTAGCTCAGAAACATACCGTATATTTCTTTGGCGGCGGAAAGAAAGAGACGGAAACCCTTGAAAAATGGGAAAGTCAGATTCCCAATACAAAAAGCCTTTCCGGAAAATTAACCTTGACAGAAGAACTCAATACAATTGCAAAACTGGAATTGATGATCTCTATGGATTCTGCCAATATGCATTTGGCAAGTCTTGTAGGAACAAGATGTATTTCCGTATGGGGAGCAACGCATCCATATGCCGGGTTTTTAGGATTTGGACAGAGCGAAGATGATGTCGTTCAGGTAAAAGACCTTACCTGCAGGCCGTGTTCTGTTTTCGGTGATAAAGAATGCTACAGGGGAGACTGGGCCTGTCTTGAAGAATTTGATATTCAAAAAGTCATTGAAAAAATCTGATGAAATGGAGCTTTCAATCTGTATCCCTGTATTTAATTTTGATGTCCGTGAACTGGTTTTTGATTTAAAAAAAGAAATCGAAGCCTATGATATGGATGTTGAGATTATTCTGATTGATGATGCTTCAGATGACTCTTTTAAACACATTAATACTTCTCTTCACAATGAGGTTCAAAACCTGATTTTCCTCGAGAAAAATATAGGAAGGTCAAAGATCCGTAATCTTTTTTCGAAATATTCGCGTGGAAAATATCTTCTGTTCCTGGATTGTGATGTAAAGATCGACAATGCAGCATTTCTTCAGAATTACTTAGCTGAAATAAAAAAGCAGCCTGATCTGGAATTGATGTACGGGAATTTTAAAATTGCCGGTCAATATTCAACAACGCTCAGGAATAAATATTCTTTGGAAAGAGAGATCTTTTCAGGAGATCATTCCTCCAATTTTTCATTGTTCAAAACCGTGAATTTTGTAATCAAAAAAAATATTTTTGAAAAATTTCCATTCAATGAAGAGCTGGTAGAGTATGGCTATGAAGATTTTGTTTTTTCAAAACTGCTGGAACAAAATAAGATAAAGTTTCTGGCCATCAATAATCCTGTCATCCATTTTGATGATACCAGTAATGAAGTTTTTTTAAAAAAGACAGCCGTAGCGATGAGATCTTTACTAACGCTTTCAGAAAACAGTCAAAACAGGGCTTTCATCAAAGATATTAAGGTGTATAAGGCGGCGGTGAAATTAAAGCAATTAAAGATGGTTTCTGTATTTCTGTTTCTCTATGGAATATTTGAAGACAAAATAAAAAAGAACTTGCTGTCTCAGAACCCCAATATAAAATATTTTGATTTTTATAAACTGGGTCTATTGGTGAGAAAAATGAGATCCTCCAGATCAGACAGCGGAAATTAAAATTTTCAAGCAGGAGGATTGAGATTCCGGAAGATGCTTATATCGTATTCAGATACACTTTTGTGTACCGGGTTTATCTTCTGTATTTTTTGAAATAAAAAAAAATCTCCCAATTTCTTGAGAGATTTCTGTGGGTCCTGAGGGATTCTCCATAATTCTTATTTTCTCTTTATTCATCATCTTTTATAGGGATTTCATTTCATAGGTATGCCTAAAAGTATGCCTTTATGATAAAAACTACTAACATAATAGAGTATTATATATTCTGTTCATAGTCTGACTTATCCCATATTGTATAGTTATGGTTCTTAATTTATAGATACACCAATATTCAATATTTTTAGCTTTGTATTTATTAATAATGGCTCTTTTATTTTTGTGCATTTCTGATTGCCCAAACTTAGTTTCCAGAGCACTTAATATTTTATAGTAGTATTCTATGTCTCTATCTAAGAAAGTCAGAATTACAGTATTTAAAATGTCCCAATAAAATATAAGCTCTGTTCTGTGTGGAGGGAAATTTAAGAACATTTTAGTTTCATTTCCAACCCAAAGATAGCTTATATATAAATCATTTTCTGGGATTCTGTCAGGTAGGGATATTACATCTAACTCCCAATTATCATATTGATAGCCTATTATAAAAGGTATTTTTGGTTTCATAAAGATTGCTGTATTAAAAAACCACTCTACATTGAGTGGTCTTTGTTTTATTATTTCTTAGTTGCATATTAATATTTATGTACTGTTTGATGATAAATATTATGAATGTGATTAAAAAAATATAAACTGAGACTCTAAATGAAGTGTAGTATATTACAAAATCTGTTGTTTCTGTGTTGTAGCTTCCTTCTTTAAAAATCTTGTTTATATCCCCTATAAATAGGTAGTATAAAGGAATTATTGAATTAATTAACATGTATAAAAATGTACCTACAAGCCAATGGTATTTTTTATTCATATTTAATATGCTGTCAATAATATCTTTTGTAATACATGAGAATATTTTTACAACAGAATCAATAAATACATAAAACTCAAATGTTAGTCTAGATTTAAATGACTCTTTCACTTGTTTTTTCTTCTTGGTTTGAATATCCAATAAATAAAGACTACAAATGCAGAGAGTACAGCAAGTAATATAAGAAGTATTAAAATGTGTTGATAATGGAGGGATAAGATTGTTTTCATAATAAAAGATTAAATTTAAAAATTAAACATTGTCATATATGACATTACAAACAGTAAAAATAGAAATTAACTTTGACTTATCATATATGGCAAGTTGGAGAAATCAGAAATTTTAAAGTCAGTAGGAAATAAGATCAAGGAGATAAGACAAAGTAAAGGCTTTTCTCAGGTTGATCTTGTAGGAAAAATGGAAGGTAATATTGATGTAACTAATATTTCAAGAATAGAACAAGGAAGAACTAATCCTACAGTTTATACTCTTTTCAGAATTGCAAATGCTTTGGAAGTTCACCCTAAGGAATTCTTTGATATAGAAATTACAGAAGCTTAAAAAGGCTATCTATATAATATCTTTATATTTTGATCTAAAGGATTTTCCATCCAATATTCCTTGTCTTTTGAATCTACATGTGAGTCTCTAGGGTAAAATGTACTATTGTATTTGTTAGATTGCCATAAAATGAGTTGAAATTTGTAATTGTACTTATAAATGTAATTAGAAAATTTAACTCAAGAATTAGGCTAACTAAGAAAAATACCACCCTAAATTAATAAGGTGGCATTTTATTAGGCATTTTCTAGCTGTAGAGTATCAGCTACAAATTCTTCAAAATCCTCTGAGGAATCTATCTTTATTATCGTCAGCTTACCTACAAAATCACTGGCTTGCAATGTCTCTATAGCTGATAATTCTTTAGATATTGCCATGAAGTTAAATTGTCTTCCATATAAAGGATCTGATTCTATTTCATTAGCCTGAAACAGATATATACTTCCTTCATATATTCCCATTCTTTGAGCTACAGTACCACTAATAACAGTTTTACTAGGGATTTCCCCTGCAATACCTATTAAAATTACTGGCATAAGCCCATTCTTATCCTCATTAGCTTTTTCAGATTTTAGAAGCTCAACCTTAGCTACAAATCCTTTAAATTGTTTTTTCATAATTGATATAATTTTGAGTTAATACTCAAAATATGTTAGAGATGATGAAGAGTTGTGGGGTGGCAGTGAGCTAGAGTAAAAAGATATGAGGTGATTCTAAAGATGCAAAATAAATCAGAATGTTTTTATTCCTGCCCAGAAAATTTATCTGAATAGGTCAAAGGGGGGAGGAGTCTTGAAAATTTAGAAAGGGGGTACTTGATATGAGGGGAACCTATGTGTAAGCAACTCTTCAAAAAAAATTAAAATTAAAAAAAATTAGAGCTAAGATTCCTTCTTGTAGTACTCTAGATAATAATATTTAGCTTTTCTTACTAATATGTCCAGTTTATCTAATGTAGAGTAATAATCTTCTTCATCTTCAAGTATAGAATGTTCAAATGCTAAAAATTCAGCCATATCATCAAATATATGTGTTGTTGGGTGGAAGCTTTCAGATACATTAAATTTAATCTCTATTCCATGAAGAATGTATTCTAATATTATTTTATTTTCCATGGTTCAAATATAAAACATTTGTCATTTATGACATTTTTATTATTTGTATATTTGATTAACTAGTAACAGTATAGAAAACATAAGTATATTTTAAATGGAGAAATATTTTGTATTTTGTGATGAGTCAGGAACTCCTTCTAAAAATGATGGTATAAGTCATTTTATTTATGCATGTGTATTAATTAAAGAGTCTGATTTAGTTCTAGCCAGAGAAGTTAGACACTATATTAGTAAGCAATTTCTAGATGGTAATATTATCAAGGCTACTAATAGGGGAATAAGTAAAAACTTCTCCAAAAGAATTAAAATCTTACAATACTTATGTGAAAATTTGGATTTTAAAATACACTCTCTAATTATTGATAAAAAGACCCTCTTTAGTAAAGAGCTTGATATAAAATCAGTTTTTATTAAGTTCTTTCAAAAGATTCTTTTAAATGATTTAGCTGGAAAAGTTTCATCTTTTCAAGTTTTTATTGATTCTACAGGAAGTGATAATTTTCAAAAGAGTCTAAAAAAATATTTAATTGCAAATATTCCCAAGTTTCAAGCTAATCTTTTTAATCAAGAAAACAGTTATCATCTAAAGAGTGATGAAGAAGAAGAATTAATTCAATTAGCTGATTTAATTTCTAATTCATTGTTGCAAATTTATTCTGAATCAAAAAGAATTTCTAATTGGGAAGAGCTTTTTAATATCTTAGAACCTAAGCTTTTAAAGCCAACAGTTTTTCCATATAATTCAATTCTCAATCAGACAGAAGATGAAGAAAATTTTAGGGTATCAGAATCAATATATAGAAGTGTTTTAGATACAATAGAAAGGTTTAAGGAAGGAAATATTGATAAGGTAAAAAATGTTATAGTTAATCATTTAGTCTATATATCGAGAGTTTTTCCCACTAGATTAGTTGAAACTTATGAGTTAAAGAATGAAATTAAAAGAGTACTAAATCTTGAATTTAGCCCAGAAAATATTAGATTGCAAATAAGAGATTTGAGATATAAAGGAGTTTTAATAATTTCAAAGGCAGGGAAAAGTGGTTACAAAATAGCAGTTAATGAAGAAGATATTAGTTCTTATTTTCAACATTATTTATCATATATAATTCCCATGTTGGAAAAAGCTAATATTGCTGATGAAGCATTAGAAATGAGTCTAGGTAGTTATAATTATAATAAAATAAGTAAGTTTTTGAAAGTGTTGAAAGAGCCTGACAATTAATTATGTATTTAATTTGTTTAGTAACTGTATCTCACTATCTTCATTTGCCTTAGAAGGCATAGGTCTTACTTGGCAAGCATATTTTCTAACATCAGTAAAGTAGTTTAAACTAGAAGCATCTACTCTAATAAATCTTGCTTGTAAAAATCTTACTCCTGAAATTATTTCTATGGGAGTGTTTCCAGAGTTTATTATTTCTACAGAAATACAACCACAATATCCTGGTTGCAATATTGTAGACATAGTTAGGCCCAATCTACTATATGAGCTTCTAAGGGATAACACTGCATAAATATCATTAGGTAATTTAATATATTCTAATGTAGAAAATAAAGTAGGTTGAAAAGGATGTAGTAAAAATTTCTCTCCAATCTTCCTTCTGGTTTGGGTAAAGTTACTTTTAATTGATCTTGTAGATACTTCATTTGATGATGTATTAATTTGTGCAGACCTGCCCTGATGTTGAAATAAGAAATCTGTACCTACTCTTAAATCAATACTTATATCTCCTATTTGATTTTCATCTAAAATAGGGTGTAAAAATAAGTCCTTACTAGAAAGTAAAGATTTTATTTCTTCTTTATGTAAAGTTCCACTAGGCATTATTTACAATATTATTCCAGTTCTTTAATAAGAAATAGCTTGAGATTGATTTTTCAATTAAGTTATTTAGCATTTGATATTTTTGTCTTTCAGGAATTCCAGCATATGCTGGATTTGTTGTATCTTTCCAGATAGACCATCCTGTTTTATAAATATAATGTAGTTGCTTATCATTTTGCAATATTTCTGGAGTGAAATTGTAAAAATTTGATGTAGCAGAGTCTTTTTCTTCAAACCTGATTTTTAATTCTTTACTTTAAGGTAATAAAATTTCATTAAAATCATTTAATACTTCAAGATGTTCTGTATTAAGAAATTTATTAACAACTTTGATTCTTTCTGAAGTTTTAGGATGTGTGTTACTAATTGTATCATGAATCATTCTGTCTTCCAAATATTGATTACTTGCATCACTTATATATTGTGCAGCAAATAAGTCAGCAAAATATTCTTGGAAATGATTAAGCTCTTGTTGTAGTGCAGGTATAAGTGGAGTCTTAGGATATTTCTTTAATAAGAGTCTTTGAGAAAAATTAAACTCAAAATCAATGAAATGACCTAGCTCATGATATAGTGCCACAGTTGAAAGATAATCTCTACTTAATAGTTTAGGAAGAGAGATCTTTATTAATCTATAATTAATTTTAGTAATAGCCTTTGTATCTAAGAAAGAATTAATTTGATTGAAATATTCTCTATTTGGATTAGGTAAATAATAAAAGTCATTATAATCATTAGAAAGGTGAGTTGATAAAATTAAATTATCATCATCTATCCAGTCCTTTAGAGCTAATTCCAAACATGAAACAATCTCAAAGGGAATCACATTTAAAGTGCTACTATCCAAATATTGTAAATCAGATATGATATACTGTAGAATTTGTTTATATATTGGGAGTTCAGGACTTAATATAGAACCAGATTTATTTAGTTCCTTGATAGTATCAAAAATCTCATAAATATTTAGAAAGTGGTTTTCCCTTTTCTTATCAGAATATACATTACTCCTACTGCTAGAAAATTGCTCTTCAATTTGATTAATAAGTAAATTTATTGACATATTTATTAAGCATTTAGAGCAAGTGCAATATTTTCATATGTTTTGTTAGTAATATTATTAGGGCTTTCTTCTTTTAAGATATCTTCATTTTTGACTAAAAATGTTGTGAAATAAAAATGTTTATTATCAATAAGGTGAGCTTCTTTTTTACCCAGAATTACATCTATAGCCTCTAGTATTGCTTGGTCTAATTCATCTTTAACATCTTCATTGTTACCTGCAATTATCTCAGTCAATAAGCTTCTATATATAGAAGTAAATGTTTGATTATTGTCAAGTTTTGTAAGATACATAATGATTATTTTTCACAAATTTATAAAAAAAATGTATACAAAAAGTATTCCCCAAATTCTTGGGGAATAAATTAACTCAAAAACCAATGATAATCTGAATTACCATTAAGTACTTTCTGAATACCCTTGGTGAACTCAAAGGCATTCAAATTCCTGTCAAGGAAAGTATCTATATAACTACTCTTGTTAGCTTGTGTAAAAAGATTATACACATCCCAGAGGTTTATTCTTCCATCATCTTCTCTACAGAAATTCTTACCCTCATAATAATCCTTTGCCATAGTATTGATATGGCTATCATTAAAATTAAGTAGAGGAATATTCTGTTTCTCTGTTTTAGGTAAATGTTGATACAGCCTACTTTTGCCTATAAGCTGGGCAAATTGATGTTCAGATAGATAATCCTGTGTAAGTTCCTTCATCTCCATAAGATATAGCTCTGCATTATAGTTCTGTATAGTTTCTACTGCTTTGCTGTATAAATCATTAGCATTAGAAGTTCTTATATCTTCAAGGAATCCATCTGTAGATACACAAAGGTTACAGCAAACTTTATTTTGAAAACCAATAAAGAACTTGAACTTTTCTAAGGATTTCTTACTGTAGAGATTCTCCTGATTGTATGCTCTTACTCCACCAATAGTTAGAGAAAGTTCATTACCATTCACTATATCAGTAATGGAAGGAACTTTAATAATAAAAGCCATTCTTTCATAATAGATAGTCTTTTCATGCTCTAAAAGCTCTTTTACAGGCTTATGAATGGCTGAAGGAGTTCTGCCTTTAATTTGATGAGATACCCTGATTTCAGGGGCTGTAATGCTGTGGTAAGGGAATGCTTTATTTACAGCATTAATAACACATTCTATAAATTCCTGATGTGCAATAGTTTTCTCATTGTCTCTAGAGAATACAGGAATGATACAATCATTCTGTAAGTGATGTAATGTGGCTTCCAGTGTATTAGCCATAATAAATGGGCTGGGCTGATTATTTCCAGCAGTCATATCACTAGAGTAACTTTCTACCTTGGGATTGGGCATAAAAGAAGCCTGAACTACATTTAAAGATTCAGGCTTATTATCTATTGTACTGGATTCACTTTTGGGCTGATCAGGAATATTCATCCTGCTTGGATAGAATATTTCTGCATCTTCAATCTCTTCATTATCAAGGAAAATGTCATCTAGAGATTTCTTATCTGATAAATTACTCACACTCTTAAGCTGTAAATCAGGAGGGATAGGAGTATTCCTATGATTTATCTCTATTATGTTAGTAGTTTTTGAAATTTCCACATCAAATGCTTCCTCTAAAGAAGCAGGTTTAATTTTATTTTTCATATCCATTTCTACTGAATTGATTATTAGGGTTAGTGGTGTGGATTAATAATGTTTTCCTAGCTTCAAAGTCTGGCTTCAAAGTCTTGTGATAGTGGGGAAACTCTTTATATAAAGTTAAAAGTTCAGCTATAGAATTACAGCCTTGAATAGCTTTATATACCTCTTCTTCTGTAGAGACACTCTGTTGAATTTGGGGAGGAATTTCCATATGAATAGATTTACTTTCAGATTGTATACCTGAATTACACCATTCTAAAATCATCTTTCCTGTTTCAGAAGTAATAAGAAATTCAGGTTTATTCATAAATAATCCTGTCCTGTCTTTACTAGCCTTAGCTAAATGGTTCTCATTCACTAGCTCAAAATTAATAGTCAATTCATACTCAAAGCCATCTCTGGTGATTTCCTTAGTGCCATGCTTTACTACTTGGGTTTTTCCATTACTAGCTACATCTAGAGAATAATCTATCTTTCTTCTTGTAGTGGTTATGACATGGCATGTAGACTGTAATATCTTATTAATAAAAACCTGATGTCTTGGTGTGACATTAGCCCAGTCTTGGAATCTTCCTCCCAACTTTTCATGAATATCAAGACATCCACCTGTACCATTCCACTCATGGGTAATAGAATCTATAATAATTACTTCTATTCCAGAGTTTTCACACAGTTCTATGGCTTGTATGTATCTTTCAGGAGAATAAGGAACCTGTAAATCCAGTACATTGTAATTCCCTAAGTCTGAATATAAGGAAGCAGAGGAATTTTCTGTATCTATAACAGCTATTTTACTCCAATCCTGTGTCATTCCATAGGCTAATAATAAGGCTGATTTAGTTTTTCCAAATCCTGAAGCTCCAGATAATCCTAATCTGAGCTTTACTTGTTGTCTTTGTGATTGTTTTAATTGCATAAGTTTAAGTTTAGTTGTTAGAATTTGGACATAAAAAACACCCAAATATTGGGTGTTCATGATGTATTGAGTAAAAATTTGTAATTACTTATATATATTAGATTACAAAAAGTAACTCATTTTATTAAACTATTCTTTTGTAATTTTTTTGTGTTTCTCCATCTCTGGGTCTATAACTTGCAGTTTCATAAAATGAATCAATAATATAATCATAAAATTTGGGGGCAATATCTTCCAGTTTTATGTTTCTGAAGAAATTAGCACCATTTAATTTTAATGCAGGATTTTTCTCTTTAATCTCTTGAATTAAGTTTAAAAGTTCATTTTCTTCATTTTCAAAGATTTTAGCTTCTTCATAGTTTTTAAAATATGCAGGCTCATTATTTACACTAGCTATCATACTGTTATGTACCTTGTCTATAAAAGTTTTAATCCTTTCAGAGAAATTTCTCCTTTCAGGAGTAGAGTTGTCATTAAAATTTGCATATTCAACAGCAAGATACTTCAAAGGTAATTTTCTAGGGAGTATTCCTGATATTTCAGCTTGTGTTGTCACATACTTATAAATCTCTGTTTTTAATTTTGCTACAGTATTTGAATCATAGCTTAATGGAATAGAGCCAATTATTTTATCTCTCAGCTCTTTATATATAACTGACAAATGTTTATGTGTGTTATTTGAATCCTCATTATATTCCTCATATGCTATTCTCATAACTTCTCTAAATTCTTCTTCATCTAATTCAGGGGCATAATAAAATTCAGCTAACCTTGCATTGTAAAATTGATTAGTAAAGGCAGAGTAAGTCACAAAACTGGATAAGTTCTTACCAAGAAATCCTTCTAATGTTAAAATCATTTCTCCATTTTCCATGATATAATCATAAAGGTCAGGAATGGCTAGGTTAGAATTTCTTAAATAGGGAATCATTAATCTTGTTATTAACTCAGAATACTTATTACTGATAATCTCAAAATGTTCTGAAAATGGGATATATCTAACTAGTGGTGTAGTTACTCCATTTCTATTCCTAGTTCTGTTAGGATCAATAGCTATTTCATTATAAGCTTGTATAAAGTGATTCCTTTGATTTTCAGACATATTTCTTAAAGAACTATAATCCATTAAAATAGGATGTGGTAAAATAATATGTATTTCTCCAATTGTTCTTTGTCTTGCAATAGATTGAATAACAGAATTTATTCCTTCTGTGAAGATTCCATTGTTAGAAAAATAAGGGCCTTTAGATTTAGGAGGAAGAATTATTATGAAAGCATGATTCTCTTTATTTATGCTTACACCAGATTTAAAGTTGGTTCCAATATTACAAAAATTATTATCATATCTATTAGTGGAAATATCTTCATCAGTATTACTCTGGTTATCTTCTAGGTTTGATGTGCAATCTCTTAATGTACCAAATTTTTCAGTAAGTAAGTTTCCAGGTTCAGTATTAGGGTTTAGAAGTTTCTTGCATAGTTTTTTTGAATAACATAAAATATCTATATTCTTATCATCTCTAATTAGTTGTCTGACTAATTGTGAAATAGGAGTGTGGGTTGATGTATTGTATGAGTTTGTGAAATGTAGAAATAACCTGCTTTGTTCTTTTATAACCTTTCTTTCAGATTCCAAGATTTGAATTTTATTATCAGTTAATTTTGATAACATTTTTATTACTGGAATAGATTGTACATTATAGGTAGCACTTAATAAAATGTTTTTTGCTATAACTTTGGAAAAATAATATAAATGAGCCTCTCCAATTTTGCTGAAATTTCTGATAGCCTCATGTATTTCATCATAAATAAATATTACTTTCTTATTATTATCTCCAAATTGCTTTGAAAGTTTCTGCAAATAAGAATTCTTAGCTTCAGATTGTAAAGGAGCATTGTCTCCAGGATTTCCTAATAAAGTATTGACTGTAACTAAATGGATTCTAAAAAGAGGATTTAGATAATCAATTTGATCTTTATTTCTAATGTTTTCATAGGAGTATATTTGTTCTTCTGTGAATCCCAAGTTTAATAAATCCTTTTTATATTGAGAAATTAAGCTCACTAAAGGAACTGCTATGATTATATATGTGTTAGCATTGCTAAGTATATGTTCTTTAACTATTTCTAAAATTGCAGTTGTTTTTCCTTGCCCAACAGCACAATTTATTACAGAGGTATTCCTTACATTTAAATTTAACTTTTCTGAAAGAGAATCTTTAATATATCCATTAGAATTAAGCTCTAGAGGGTCTTCCTTTGTTATTAATTGTTGAGATCTTTCCAAATGTGCATTAGCTTGTTCAGTGTTTCTAAAACCTGCATTATCAATAAAGTTAAGAACTTCAAGATTAAAATAATCTATTGGAAAATCATTAAAATGGCCATTAACATTCATAAATATTAAAATTAACAGTGTTATAAATAATTAATAAATATAACACTGTTATTCAGATTTCACTATAAATTAAGCTTATCTTTTAACCTATTCATCTGTTCACCAACTTTTTCCTTTACAACCTTAGCATAATGTTGTTGAGTAATTCCAATCTCTGAATGACCTAAAAGCTCAGATACTATCTCCATAGGAACATCATTGTAAAGTAGGATAGTGGAAGCAAAGGTTTTCCTTGCTATATGGTGGGTAAGAGTCTTATTGATACCTACAATCTCAGCTATCTCCTTTAGATAAGAATTGAACTTCTGATTAGTAATAACAGGAAGAAGCTGTGTTTCTGTTCTATACTTATCTAAAATACTTTCAGCTTTAGATAACAAAGGGATATCATAATCTCTTTTAGTTTTCTGTCTGTGAATGTGAATCCACTTATTGCTATCATAGCCTGTCTGAATATCACCTGCCCTTAGATTTGCCATCTCTGTATAAGCTAATCCAGTATAACAACAGAAAATGAACATATCTGCTATTTGTTGTAATCTTTCAGAAGCAAACTGGTGTTTCTCCAATGCCTCCAACTCCTGTTTAGATAAGAATACAACTTGCTTCTTAGGTTTCCTGTTCTTGTAGAGTAGGAAAGGGTCTTTAGCTAAATAATCCAGTCCTACAGCTAATTTCACAATCTGCTTAAATCTCTGTATGGTCTTATGAACTGTATTTTGTTTAAACTGTTTTTCAGCCTTGAGATAAAATTCAAATTCAGTAATAAATGCCATTGTCATGTCTTTCAGAAGGTAATCAGATTTTTTGTACTGATGCTTTATGAAAGACTTTACATGAGCTTGTGTCTGATAGAATTTAGCTACAGATACTCTAGTGGTAGAAATGCCTATCAGCTTTTCTTGTTTGGAGATATGTAGATGAAACATTTCATTAATGGACTTGTCCTGCTTGATATTCTCTCCTTTGTACTGTCTATAAATATCATCTACATCAAAGTCCTTTTCCTGAACTTGTAGGAATAAAAAAGCCTGATTAATATCTTGTTTAATCAGGCTTAGTTGAGTGTTGATTTGATTATTTATTTTATTAGGAGGAAATGCCTTTTGCTTTGAAGCATTCCAACTTTCAGGATTAATAAAAACACCTGTTGAAAAAGGTTTTCTTTGACTGTCTAAAGTGATTCTGCATTCAATTGCACAGACACCTTTTGTGTTAATTCTGTTTCTTCTGATTAAAAATAGTATTGAGAGTTTCATAGTGTTAATGAGGGTTTAAGTTGGTAACCTGAGAATTTTTTGGTAACCTAATTGGTAACCTGAGAATAACTTATTAAGATGAAATATTGAGTAAATGAAATAAGATAATTCACAAAAAATAAGGATGAATTTTTGATATGGTAACCTGAGAGAAATTATGGTAACCTGAAAATATGCCTTAAAATTGAAAAATATTGAGATTTAAAAAACTTAGGATTTAAGTAAGAATTGCTGTAAACTCCCATGAATAGGAGGGAAGTGATAAAAATAAAAAAAAATCTCCCAATTTCTTGAGAGATTTCTGTGGGTCCTGAGGGATTCGAACCCCCGACCCTCTGGGTGTAAACCAGATGCTCTGAACCAACTGAGCTAAGAACCCGAATTTTTTTGAAAGGTTTCGTTTCCTTTTCTGTGGGTCCTGAGGGATTCGAACCCCCGACCCTCTGGGTGTAAACCAGATGCTCTGAACCAACTGAGCTAAGAACCCTCTCTACTTGTTTCCTCGTTTAGAGTGGTGCAAATATACAACTTATTCGTGAATCTCCAAATTTTTTTCTAAAAATTCTCCCACAACAAAGTTGCTTCCGCCGATAAAAATCATTTCTTCGTTTGTACACTGCTCTTTTGCAGAGAGATACGCTTCCTGTACGGAATCAAAAATTTTATAGAAAATTTTTGCCTCCTGAAGAAGGTTTTCGTAATCTTCCGGTTGTCTTCCCCTATTGATAGATGGTTTTGCAAAATAAAACTCGGAATTTTCAGGAAGTAAATCCATCACTTCATCTATTTTTTTGTCATTCACAAACCCCAAAATGACATGCTTATGTCTGTTTATAGAGTTCAACTGTGAAAAAACATACTCCAGACCCGCCTGATTGTGTCCTGTATCACAAATGGTAAGCGGGCTTTTTGAAAATTCAAACCAGCGGCCGATAAATCCTGTATTCTGATGAACGTTTAATAAGCCTTTTTCCAGATCTGCATCTGAAATAGGAATCTGCAGTTTTCTTAACTCTTCAACTATTGCTACAACAACGCGGATATTCTTCTGCTGGTAGTTTCCTTTAAGATCGGAAGTCAGGCCGGTAAGAATAGTTGTCGCATCTATAAAGGGAGCTTGTTCTTTAACCGCTTTTTCTCTGATGATGTTTTTTACCACTTCATTCTCATCTCCTGAAATAATAGGCGTATTCCTTTTGATAATGCCTGCTTTTTCGCCTGCAATCTCTTCAATTGTATTTCCTAAAATGTTCTGGTGGTCCAGCTGTACATTGGTGATCGCTGAAACCAGCGGTTGTATAATGTTCGTGGAGTCCAGCCTTCCTCCCAGGCCTACTTCTATAATGGCAAAATCTACCTGCTGCTGGTAAAAATATTCAAAAGCCATAATGGTGGTAAATTCAAAGAAGGACGGACGGATGTCTTCAGGTATTTTTTTAAGCTTCTGAATAAAATCAAAGACAAATTCCTTATTACAGTTTTTTCCGTTGACCTTGATGCGCTCTGTAAAGTCGATCAGGTGCGGTGAATTGTATAAACCTGTTGTATAACCGGCTTCCTGAAGTACCGAAGCCAGCATATTGCTTGAAGAACCCTTTCCGTTGGTTCCTCCCACATGGATGCACCTGATTTTTTCCTGAGGATTTCCAAAAAAAGCACACAGCCTGGTAATATTATCAAGCCCCGGTTTATAA
Organism: Chryseobacterium sp.; assembly: GCF_022869225.1. Taxonomy (NCBI): domain Bacteria; kingdom Pseudomonadati; phylum Bacteroidota; class Flavobacteriia; order Flavobacteriales; family Weeksellaceae; genus Chryseobacterium; species Chryseobacterium sp. The sequence continues at coordinate 2,243,553 of NZ_JALIHL010000001.1, forward strand.
GCTTTCTGGCCATCTATCTGATAGTTGGGCATTTGTACAAAAAGCCAGTCTATAGCTTCCTGGTATTGTTCATTTGTCATGATACAAAATTCTCAAAAGTTTTATTAAAATGAAACAATTTTTTTCAATCTGTAACTTTTTTATATTTAGTTCGTCTAATAGGGAAAAATCTTAATTAACATGAAAAAAGTTTGGATTATCGTTTTTGGATTAGGCTATTTGGGTTTGAACGCCCAAAAGAAATGGTCCTTAAAAGAATGCGTAAGCTATGCAGTGGAGCATAATCTTCAGGTTATCCAAAATCAATATAACAAGCAATCACAGGACGCCAATCTTAAAATTGCCAAAAAAGGGTATCTGCCTTCTGTTTCAGCAAGTTTGGGAAATACGGTCAGCTTTGGACAGACCTCTTTCGGAACCGGAAGTTTAAGGAATGACAGGTTCAGCAACAGTGCTAATCTTGGAGCAGATATCTTGGTGTACAACAACGGCAGACTGGATAAGACCGTCAGAAAAAGCCAGTACGATCTGGAGGCCAGCCTGTATGATGTAGAAACCATCAAAAATGATATTTCATTACAAATCGCACAGCAATATTTAACGACATTGCTGAATAAAGAAATTGTAAAAATTTCTGAGAGTGCTGTATTGAATGCTCAAAAACAATTTGACAGAGCAAAAATAACGACCAATGTAGGAACTACGGCACAAACCGTTCTGGCAGAAGCAGAAGCAGCATTGGCAAGAGAAAAACAAAACTTAAAAACAGCGGAGGTGAATGTAAGGCGAAGCTTGTTTGCTTTGGTTCAGCTTTTACAGTTATCTGAATATAAAGATTTTGATGTTGAAGAGGTTTCTGTTCCCGATCAGTTAGCTCCTGAGCTCAGATCCGTGGATGAAGTTTTATCCATAGCGTATGATTCTCAGCCCCAGATAAAAGCTGCGGAAAAAAGAATATATTCAGCGGAAGCCCAGACAGAGGTTTCAAAAACTGCTTTTTGGCCTACTGTAACAGCAAGTGCCGGAATAGGAACGTTCTATAATAACCTTTTAAATACGGATAATGTAGGAAATGAGCTTATTTATATTAAGGAAAAGGGATTTTTTCAGCAATATAAAGACAACTTTGGACAGCAGGCCAGCCTCTCCGTCAATATTCCTATTTTCAATAAAGGAATAACAAAATTGCAGGTAGAACAGTCTAAAATCAATGAAAGTATTGCCAAGAATACACTGGAACAGCAGAAACAAACTGTAAGACAGAATGTACAGAAAGCACAGTTTGATGCTGATGCCAATTATGAAAACTATCTGGCCGCGGTGGAAGCAGAGAAAAGTTCCAAATTAGCGCTTGATTTTGCGGACAAAAGCTATGCTGCGGGAAGAACAACCATTTATGACGTTAATGTGGCAAGAAATAATTATGCAAATGCACAGGGGTCAGTGGCACAGGCAAAATATAATTATCTTTTCAGCCTTAAACTGTTGAATTTCTATGCAGGAATTCCATTAAGTTTGTAAAATGGCTATTCAATCATTAGAAAAATATTTACCCCAAGACACACTTAAGTATTTAAGGGTATGGTTTTCAGATTACTATATTCATATAAAGGTTACAAGGAACAGGAATTCCAAACTGGGAGATTATAGAAAACTTCCGGATCACTCTCATGAAATCACAGTAAACTCTACGCTTACTCCACAGCTTTTTTTCTTTGTACTGACCCATGAGCTGGCGCATTTAATTGCTTTTGAAAAGTATGGACATAGAATTTCTCCCCATGGTAATGAATGGAAAGAAACATTTAGAAATATGCTTATCGAAAGTCTTGATATTTATGATGATGAACTGAAACCGATCATTATAAAATTTTCAAAATCTCCAAAAGCCAATTTCATGGCGAGCCCTGACCTGGTGAGGTATTTTCATACTGAGAAACAAGATGATAGGCTGCTGTTTATCGAACAGCTGAAAAAAGGAGAATTCTTTATCTATCGCAACGAAAAGTATTTATTAGAAGGTCTGGTTAAAAAAAACTATCTTTGTAAGAACCTGGCTACTGGGAGAAAGTATTCTTTCAAGCCTTTAGCAAGGGTAGAAAAATGTAGCTAAGAATGTTAAAATCAGATAGATACTGTGTTATAATGGCGGGAGGGATCGGTAGCCGGTTCTGGCCGATGAGTACACAGAAATTTCCAAAACAGTTTCAGGATATTTTAGGAGTTGGGCGCACCATGATTCAGCAGACTTATGACAGGATCAGCAAAATAATTCCTAAAGAGCATATATTCGTGATTACGAATAAAGAATATGTAGCGCTTTCCCATCAGCAGCTTCCTGAAATTCCTGAAGAGAACATTGTAGGTGAGCCTTTGATGAAGAATACGGCTGCCTGTAATTTGTATATGGCAAATAAAATTGCTGAAATTAATCCCGATGCTACCATGATTGTTCTTCCGGCAGACCACCTGATTCTGAAGGAAGACGTATTTTTGGAAAAAGTGGAGCTTGCTTTTGAACTGGCTTCAAAACACGATTATCTGGTTACTTTAGGGATTACTCCAACAAGACCTGATACAGGATATGGCTATATCCAGTTTGTAGAAAAAAAGGGTTCGGAATATTTTAAAGTGAAAACCTTTACTGAAAAGCCTATTCTTGAAATAGCCCAAAGCTTTCTGGAAAGTGGGGATTTCCTTTGGAATGCAGGCATATTTATCTGGAACATAAAAAGTATTCATCATGCCTTTGAGCTGTATCTTCCTGAGATGATGCAGCATTTTATGGCCTGTGAGTACAATTCTGAAAAAGAGAACAGCTGTATTGAAACGATTTATCCGAAAGTACAGAAGATCTCTATAGACAACGGGATTTTAGAAAAAGCGAAAAATGTATATGTGATTCCTGCCAATCTGGGCTGGAGTGATCTGGGTACCTGGACATCAGTCTATGAGAATACAGACAAGGACCAAAATGGAAATGCTGTCAAGCTGAAACATTTGCTGACCTACAATTCAAAAGGAAATATTATCCGTTTAAAAAACAACAATAAAGCGGTCATTATTGACGGTCTTGAGAATTATATCGTAGTGGATACCGATAAGGCCCTTCTTATTTGCCCTCGCGATAATGATCAGCTGATCAAAGATTATGTTCTTGATCTGAAGAACTTCAAGAAAGGAGATAAGTTTATGTAAAAAAATAGTATATTCTCTGCTGATTTCTGAATTATGATAAAAGCTGCCGCACGATTTACAATTCTTCTGTTTTTACTGTTGGGAACCTTAGGATATTCTCAAGAGAAGAAAAAATTTTCAAGCATTCCCAATATTTTACAGCAGATTGATCCCGATCCTAAAGTAGACTCATGGGTGCTGGTTTACAACAGTTATGGAAAAGGTGAAGAAATAAAAACGTACGGCGGAGATGTAAGATATACTCCTCAGTTTTCAGGTTTTAATCTTTTCCCCAATGAAGACAGCTTTTATTATATTGCCTATTCTACAGGTGGAAAGATCAGCTATGTAACGAATCTTGAAGAGCTTAAAAAATTTGTGGGGAAAATTGATAATGCCCAGGAAGCAGCAATAATATTGACCGCAGAAGGCTATATGGTAGATGAAGAATTTAAAGATCTTGCCGGAAATTATCATGAAGACCGGGCCAATTACTATTTAGAACTTGGAAAACTGACCTCCAATGAATGCCCTTACCGAAAAACCCACTATACCCTGACTGTCAGTAAGTCTACGGGAGAAATCGTTCAGGTAAAAGACAATGGAACCTATATTGAGCTTTACAATAAAAAATGTACCAATAATCCGCGTCTTTTAAAAATCGAGAAAAAAGAAGAGCCAAAAGATGAGTCAAAAAAGAAAACAGCCCCACGGAGATAAAGTTTACGAAACAGAGCGATTAATAATCCGTCCGATATCTTTGGAGGACAGCGATTTTATTTTTAAGCTTTACAACAGCCCCAAATTTATCCAATACATTGGTGATCGCGGTATAAAAACACCTGCTGATGCAGAAAATTATATAAAAAACAGGTTTCTTCCGCAGTTTGAGCGATCAGGCTTTGGAAATTACCTTGTCGTTACCAAAGAGGGGAATGAAAAAATAGGCGGAGTAGGAATCTTTGAAAGGGAAGGGCTCGATATTGTGGATATTGGGTATTCTTTACTGGAAGAATATGAAGGAAAAGGATATGCTTATGAAGCCGCTCAAAAGGTAAAATCCATTGGGATGGACGAGTTTGGGCTCACAAAAATATCTGCCATTATTTCAAAAGATAATGCCTCTTCCCAGAAATTAATCGAAAAACTAGGTTTAAAGTTTAAAAAACAGGTGACTCTTCCCGGAGAGGACGAAGAATTAAACTATTACGAAACCGAATAAAATAAATTCCCATAGCACTCCTATTGTCACAAGTAACCCGATCAATTGAGCTGTTTGTGAAATATCCGTGCCATGGGGGAATATCAATTATTCTTCTAAAATCTGCTCAGCGGCAGTTTTCGAGGTTACCTTTTCGATCACTCTTGTACAGATTCCGTTCTCGTCAAAAATAAAGGTCGTTCTTACGATTCCCATATAGGTTTTTCCAAATGTCTTTTTTTCCTGCCAAACCCCGAATTTCTCAATGATATTATGTTTTTCATCGGCGATAAGGTCATAGGGAAAAGCAAATTTGCTGTGGAAATTTTTCTGTTTCTTGACAGAGTCACCGCTTATTCCCAGGAGTTGAAACCCGGCTTTTTTAAGCTGGGAATAGTTATCACTCAGATTGCAGGCTTCCACGGTGCAGGTTGGAGTATTCGCTTGCGGATAAAAGAAAACAATTAGCTTTTTTCCAATTAATTTTGATGAGGTTACTGTTTTTTCGTCTTGATTGAGTCCTTCAAATTCAGGTAATTTGTCTCCAACTTTCAGCATAATAATTTAATTTTGTTCAAATTTAAGGGTTACATGACAAAAAAACAAAGAGCTGAGCTCGTTCAGAGAGAACTGGATAAATTATATCCTACGACACCGATTCCGCTAGATCATACTGATCCGTATACATTAATGGTTGCGGTAGCACTTTCAGCACAGACTACAGATAAAAAAGTGAATCAAGTAACCCCGAATCTTTTCGAGGTTGCCGGAACTCCGCAAAGGATGGCCAAGCTGGAAGAATACCAGATCAAAGAACTGATTAAAGAAATCGGGCTTTCCAATACCAAAGCCAAAAACCTGAAGAAAATGGCAGAATTGCTACTGGAAAGACATAATGGTATCGTTCCCCAAACTTATGAAGAACTGGAGGCGCTTCCCGGCGTAGGACACAAGACGGCTTCTGTCGTCATGAGCCAGGGATTCGGATTTCCGGCTTTTCCGGTGGATACCCATATTCACCGTCTGATGACACAGTGGAAGCTGACCTCAGGGAAAAATGTAGTGGAGACGGAACGTGATGCCAAAAAACTATTTCCTGAAGAAGTCTGGAACAAACTTCATCTTCAGATTATTTTCTATGGAAGAGAGTATTCTCCCGCAAGAGGAAAAGGAGAAAAGGATTTTATTACTAAAATGATGTTTGAAAAATAACTCATTATAGCGCAAGGCCCGCAAAGATCTTGTAGCATTATATTGAAATAGGCTGCAAAGGCACTTCGTTGAGCTAAGACAATAGCTTCTTAGCTGAGCGGAACGTCCTGCGAACAGAAAATAAAACGCAACGGATACGTCTTTATGATCGTTGCGTTTATTTTAATTTTTGAATAGTAGGTTGCAGCTGGATTGATTCATGGAAATTAAATATCTAATAACCTTCTGTGGTAGTTGATCTGTCCCAAATGATAGTCCAAATGAGCAATCAGATGGATCAGAAAATAATCGGTGGTCATCGTACTTTCAAAAACAACCAGCGGATATTCCTTTTTAAGATCATCCTCAGATAATCGGCTAAGCACCGTATCAACTGTTATTGCCGTAGCCTGTACTTTCTCAATAAGTTCCGCCCTTGGAATATCTTTCAATGAAAATTCCAGATCCCTTTTCCTTACGTATCCTGTGTTTCCAAGTACCGTTCCTACAAAATGATTCAGGTTTCCTACCAGATGAAGACACAGGTTTCCTGCAGAATTGGCGATGTTTTGGTCTGTTTTCCAGATAGATCCCTCGTTTTGATACGATTCGATTTCTGTTTTTAGTTTATTTAAATCTCTGCTGTAAAGAGATCTGAGGCTTGCTGTGATCATGATTTTTATTTTTAAAATTATTCAAATTTTCTGAAATGAAGATCCTAAAAAAGGATACTGAATCAAAACAGTATCCTTTAGCTTTCCTTCTCAATAAAGAAATTATTTTTGTTTGTGGGCCCAAAGGTCCATTTTTCTGTTCAGCACGTCCAAAGGAAGGCATCCCTGGCTTAAGACTTCATCATGGAAGCTTGCCAGATTAAACTTGTTTCCAAGTTCTTTTTGATACTTTTCTCTCAGCTCACGGATTCTTAAGGATCCTATTTTATATCCGAGAGCTTGTCCCGGCATCGCCATATATCGTTCTACCTCTGCTGTAGCCGCTCCTTCATCATAAGAAATATTGCTTAAGAAGTATTTAATAGCTTCTTCTCTGCTCATTTTTCCCGTATGTAGGCCTGTATCCACAACAAGTCGTACTGCTCTCAGCATTTGATCGCTTAAATATCCCATTTTCTGATAAGGGTCTGTATATAATCCAAATTCAGGGCCTAAGGTCTCACAATAATGTGCCCATCCCTCACCATACGCTCCAAACCATCCAAATCTCATGAATTTTGGGAGGCTTGTATTTTCCTGCTGAAGAGAAACCTGGTAATGATGCCCCGGAATTGCTTCGTGCAGGAAAAGAGACTCCATTCCTGAAGTGACATTGAATTGGGTAGGGTCGGGAAGGGGAACATAGAAAATTCCCGGTCTTTTCCCGTCCGGAGTTCCCGGAATATATTCTGCACTGGCACTGGCCTCTCTGAATTTCTCCGTCTGCCTGATCTCGAACTTTGTTTTCGGAGTTACGTTAAACATCGTTTTCAGCTTAGGGGTAATTTTAGTTAAGATACTGTTGAAGCCGTTTAAAACATCCTTTGTTGTTTTATAAGGCATTGCTTTGGGGTCAGTTTTAACAAAAGTGATGAATTCTTCTAGTGTTCCGGTAAAACCTACCTGCTGTTTTACTTTTTCCATTTCTGCACGGAGCATTGCCACCTGCTGCAGCCCGATCTTATTGATCTCTTCAGGCGATTTTTTGGTAGTGGTCCAGCTTTTTACATAGTATCCATAAATCTCATTTCCATTCGGAAGATTGTTGTAGCCGTCGGTATCTCTTGCTTTCGGAAGATATTCTTTTTCTAAGAAGGTACCCATCTTAGTGTACGCAGGAATGATCTTTTTGGTAATGGCATCTTTGTAAAGTTCTGAAAATTTATCTTTTTGGGCCTGGGTGAAATTTTTTGGGAATTTTTTGACTGGGCCGTAGAAGATATTTTTGTCCATATCCGTGCTGGTGATTTCCTGAGCATTCATCTGAGGGATCATTTTGATCACCAGTTTTTTAGGAAGAACAATCTTATTGTTGATTCCTTCACGGAAGTTGTCTGCTGCAGCATTCATCCATTCCGGGAATTTTTCCATTCTTTTGAGCCAGTCGCTGTAATCTTTTTCCGTTTTGAAAGGCTGGCTTCCCTCACCGCTTCCGTACAGCGGAAAAGTCAGTGGAAGACCTCCGAATTGGGTAAAAGGAATATATTCGGGATGGTAGGCATACGCTTCTATTTTATCTTTTAACGTGTAATCCAGTACATCATATACAACCTTATTCTCATCAGAAAGACTTTTGTAGTCTACATTTTCCAGTTGCTTCTGTACCGAATTGTAGAAAGCAATTTCTCCTGAGATAAAATCTTTGTCTATAGTAATCGGAAGCTGGTCATTGTACCTTGTATCTCCCTGGGAAGTAGCATCTAAAGGGTATAATTTAAGATACTGCTCATAATAATTGGACGCAATGGAATCCAGATTGGTAGGGGTAACTTTCGTAAGGGGAGAATCTGTCTTTCTGCATGAAGCAAGACTTATGATCAATCCCAGTCCTAAAATACTTTTTGATACAATGTTTTTCATTTTCAGAATCTTTATGAAGCAAAAGTAAGTATTATTAGGAGATTCAAACCCATCCGTATCCTTGATTTTAAAAATTTATTTTCAAAATCCTTTTAACTTTAAATCAATTTTTTATCTTTGTCTAAAACGTTTAACAATCATATTATTACAGTTCTTTTTTAAGGAAAAATGAAAGGGATTTTAAAAATTTACCATCCGGACGAGACATTAAAATACAATATCAGAAATACTTATTGTAAAGCCGTCTACAGCAACCAGCAACATTTTTTAGAGGTTGAAATTATAACGGATGACAGTTTGGATCATGTAGATGATGATTCATTACAGTACAACTTTCCGCAGCTTTCACTGGAAATTGTCGATTTCCCTATAGATTCGACAGAAATAGAAGGCCAAACGATCAAAATCAACGACTCTGATGAGGAAACTTATACGGAAGTAGACCTGTTCGATGATGAAGATGCCTATATTTACGACAATGAGCTTCTTTTTGAGAAAAACGAAGAAGGTGAGCTGCAGGTCATCTGGAAGGGAACCATTGATGATTTCTACACAGGATCAGATACTCCGATTCCTTTCCGGTTAAAATGCGAATTCAGACAGGATGATATTGAGGTAGACGAAGACTAAAAAGTCGTTTCTCATTCTTTTTTATATCAAATTTCTTTCAAAATTTCTTTTGGAAAGAAATTTGCTGTTTATATTTGATAACAAATTTTAAGTTGTTTTTAAGCAATTTTTAAGAGTTCAATTCATAATATTCCACTACATTTGTCGTTAAAACTTTTATAAAAATACACATTAATGCTGTTAACGGAACTTACTCAGATTTTATTTGCACAAATCGCTGCACCTGCGGTTGCTACAGACAATTTAGAATTTTCATTTTGGAAGATCATGTTCCACGGAGGAGCTTTCGCTAAAATAGTGATGGTAACAGTATTGCTGTTGGGAGTGTTTTCATTATACCTGTTTTTTGAAAGGTTTTTCTTTATTAAAAGACTGACCTCAAAGACGGATTCCAATTTTATGAATAATATTGAAGACTTCATTAAGGAAGGAAAGATTGAAGCTGCCGCCGATTATTGTAAAACGCAAAACTCTCCGGAAGGAAGAATTCTGGAAAAAGGAATTTCAAGACTGGGACGTCCTGTTTCTGATATTGTAAGCGCGATGGAGGCCCAGGCCCAGGTAGAAGTTGCCAATATGGAGAAAAACCTTAACCTTTTGGCTGTTGTTCCGAGTATTGCTCCGATGCTGGGACTTTTAGGAACGGTAATCGGGATGATCATTGCCTTCTTCAATTTATCCCATGCAACAGGATCTTTTTCTCCAAAAACTCTTTCAGAAGGGATCTATACCGCTTTAGGGCAGACAGCTGTAGGTTTGGCGGTAGCTATTCCTGCTAACTTTTGTTACAACATCCTTTTGACAAGGATCGACAAATTTGTATTGAAAGCTCAGAATATGTCAGGAGAATTCTTAGATCTTATCAATAAACCTTTATAAATCTTTCTTATGAAATCGCTGTCAGAAAAAATCCTTTTTAGAGAATTATTAATTGAGCGATTCCATCTGACCATTAAAAATATTAGAATAAACAGATGAAAATTCAGAGAAGAAATAAAGCGAATCCGGAATTCAGTTTAGCGGCGATGACAGATGTCATCCTGTTGATGCTGATTTTCTTTATGATAACGTCTTCTGCGGCGAACCAAAGTGCTATAGATGTAAACCTTCCAAAAGCGGGAGCTACTGAAGATAATATTCCGAATCCTCTGACGGTAAGCATCAGGCCGGATGGTTCATTCTTTGTAGATGATAATCCTGTGAATAGAGGAGAACTGGAGCAGATTATCGTGGATAAGCTGACCGATCAGACGAATAGGTCTTTCACGATCAGAGCAGACGAAAATACCCTGCATAAAGACGTGGTTTTTGTCATGGAAATTGCTGAAAGACATAAGTTTAACATTGCCATTGCAACCGTTAAAGATAAATAACAATCCGGGATCACCGGAAAGAATCATTTTTAAGATGAGAAGCTATACTGCAAACAAAAACGAAGAAAATAAGGATAGAGTAAAGAGTGCTTTACTTTCTGCTCTTATCTGGTCCGCCGTTTTGCTTTTTGTTTTTTTATATAAATTGAAACCTGAACTGGATAAAGAACCCGAAGTGGTGACCACCATGCTTGTGAACTTTGGTGATAACAGAAACGGGAAAGGTATTGAAGAGCCTGCCGAGCAGCCGGGAAGTTTAGCTGCTACAGAAGAAGTTACTCCTGAGCCGGCAGAAACACCGATACCCGAAACTAAAACTGTGGTAAAGCCCGAGCCGGCACCGGAACCTAAAAAAGTGGAAGCTAAGGAAAAGATCATTACCGGAAATAATTCAAAAACTTCGGTTCCTAAAAAAGAAGAATCAAAAAAAGCCGAAAAGAAAGAAGCTACAAGTACCAGTACCTCAAAAAACACTAAAAAGTCAGGAGCTGCTGCCGCCAATTCAAAGACTGGAAATGGGGATGGTAAAGGAAATGCAGCGATAGGGAATCTGATCAAGGGAAGAGGAACCAAAGCAGGAAGCCAGGGAACAGGCGATGGTATTGGTAATGCCGGAGATCCTTTAGGAGGTGATGGAAATGGTGACAGTAAAGTAGGAGTAGACAGAAAACTGATCGGGTATATTCCGGGAACGATGGGAAGAGGAGGAGCACAGCCTTCTCATAGCTGTACAGCAAGCGGATCTATTACCATTGCCTACACCGTGGATAAAGCCGGAAATGTAGTTTCTGCAAGAAGATCCGGAGGAATTTCAGATCCCTGTGTATCCTCAACATCTGTAGCTTGGGTTAAGAAATATGTAAAGGCCGAAAAAGCCGGGACTTCTTCAACCGGGACTTATAAAATTACATTCTAAAATTACAAAGGCACTTTACTCAAGTGCTTTTTTTAATTCATTAATTCTGTTGATAACCGGAAGGGCAAAAATACCGCTGGTCTGAAGATACAGCTCATAGAAAGTCTTTGCTTTATCCTGGAAGTCTTTGTTATGGTCATGTCTGCTGTTAAAGTAGAACAGGTTTCCCAGCATTTCATAATAATCTTTGTGGTCTCTCTCCTGCCTTTCATTGACAATGGCGATCATTTCTTCCTTGGTTTTAGAAGCAACCTCTGTGAAGCTCATCTTGAAGATGTCTCTCATCAGAGTATCAAAATCTAACTCTTTTTGCATTAAACTTTCTTCGGGTTTGTCCAGAATCAGTTTTTCCAATGCCTGGGTTAATTGACGGATGAGTCTTAAAGTAAATTCTTTATCTGTAATCATTATGGATGTAATTTTGTTGCTAGTTGCTAGTTGCTAGTTGCTAGTTGCTAGTTGCTAGTTGCTAGTTGCTGGTTAGGTTAGGTTAGGTTAGGTTCGCCAGTTTAATTGGACGTATTTTATAAAATTATTGATTTTTCCTCCTAAGAGTTTGTATTGTTCTGATTTTTCTTTAAAGTCTGAGTGTAATTCCGGATAAAGCCTGGTTATTTTTGATAGATGACATATCGTTTCGTCACAACTTGCCTGAGAGTAGGTGAGAAAATTGGCTACCCAGTTCATATAATTCATAGTTGGGTAGTTTGAGCGATAATTTATGTGTTTCAATAAACAACTCAAAAGCAATATTGTAAATGTCAAGTTTTTCGTAGCTCATTAATATCTTTTTTACGATTAATGTTTAAAGTTAATGCCAATAAAACCATAAATATATTTATTAAGCAAAAAATAAATACGCCAGCCCAATAGCAGTAATAACACCCACCAAATCGGCCAGAAGCATGGCAATTACCGTGTATCTTGTATTCTTTACGGCTACGGCTCCAAAATAAACTGCAATTACATAAAACGTCGTATCTGAGCTCCCCTGAAGAACGGCGGCAAGCTGTCCCTGGAAACTGTCCGGGCCAAATGTACTCATAGTATCTACCATCATTCCTCTTGCTCCCGAACCGGATAAAGGTTTGATCAGTGCTGTTGGAAGCCCATCCACAAAGCGGGGGTCCAGATTTGCGATATTGGCCACCCATTTCATACCGTCAATAATAACATCAAAAACACCGGATGTTCTTAACAGTGAAATGGCGATCAACATTCCCACCAAATACGGGATGATCTTTACACAGGTTGTAAACCCTTCTTTGGCTCCCTCGATAAAGGCATCAAAAACGTTGATCTTTTTGTAAACCGCTCCCAATACGATGGCAAGGAAAATAAAGAGGATAAGTCCGTTACTCAGGACTTTACTGAAATCATCCAGCTCATCTTTGCTTAATTGTACCAGGTACAGAACCAGTAAAGCAATAACCGCTGAAATTCCGCCTACGTAAGCAATGACTACAGGGCGGAGCAGGTTTATTTTCTGATATATAGAAACAATGATCATCGCGGCAAGCGTTGCGGCAAAAGTAGCGATCATACATGGCAGGAATATATCAGTAGGGGTTTTTGAACCCATTGAAGCTCTGATCGCAATAATGGAGACCGGAATCAGGGTCATTCCGCCCGCGTGAAGGCATAGAAACATGATCTGTGAATTGCTGGCTGTTTCTTTAGTGGGGTTTAGGCTTTGAAGACTTTCCATGGCTTTTAAACCAAACGGGGTCGCAGCATTGTCAAGTCCGAGAAGATTGGCACTGAAATTCATCAGCATATGTCCGAAAGCCGGATGGTTTTTAGGAATATCGGGGAAGAGCTTAGAGAAAAACGGCTGAATAAACCGGCTTAAAAGGTTGATTCCGCCTGCTTTTTCAGCAATACTCATGAATCCCATGAACAGGGTCATGATCCCAATCAGTCCAAGACAGATCTTTACAGCGGTTTCGGAGGTGCCGATGACACCGTCGGCTTCCTGAACCCGGTACACTTTTACATTTTGTTTTAAAGAATCCGTTTTATAGTGAATTCTGCTGTCTGCAAAATCATTTTTCTTCATCAGACTGTCTTTCACAACCGGTGAGAGAACATTCATAGGTTGCGACGCGATCTGTACCGTATCACCGCCTTTTCCTACCACCATATCATTGAAAATGGTTTTATAGTGGCCTGACGAAATGTATTTTATACTTGCAATGGCTATGGCAATGATAATGAAAGCCGACCAAATTCTGCTGAGAACCATCCGATTTAATTAATTGTTTAAACTTATCAAAAATACTTTAAACCACAAAGACACAAAAGATTTAAACACTTAAGTTTTATAAAGTTTATACCATAATGCATAGAAAGGCACTTAAGTTTTTGAAAATCTTTGATTTTCATGGGATGTGGACTTTTATGCAAGGTCATTTTTTAATCTTATTTAAGTGCTCTAAAGTATTATTTGAAGCAAAAGTTTTGGGGGCAAATAACACAAATTACTTATTCTTCAAGGTACACCAGATGCCCTTCGAAATCGTCATCCAGGCTTCTCAGGACTTTAGCATCATCCATTTTCTTAATTAATCCATCAATAAAGAAGCTTTTTTCAAAAAACTGGCGGTGGATTCCGGGAAGAAGTTCCATGAAGTAGTCCATTCCGATCTTATTGTTATGGAGATCCATTTTTGTTTCCAAAGGTTTGTTGGGAAACAGCTCTTCATGCATATCGGTCATTCTTTTGCAGAAATCAAGCGCTTTTTTGGGCGAAGATACCTTACAGCAATAGGCTATAATGAAACAGCACCAAAGAGCATGTCTGAAGGCATTTCCTATGCCGTTATTAGAAGCGGTTTCAGGAAATTTTTTCTGTGCGATAGTAAAGGCCTGAACGGTAGCATAAAAGCTCAGTAGGGCAAAAAGAGGATGGGGAAGGAGAAGCGATAAAAGACGCATAATCTTTTTAAAGCTCATACTCCGGATTGTGTTAAAGAATATTTTAAAAGTCCTCATAAATAAAAATCTCTCCCTAATTAGAGAGAGATTGTATTGTTTTTGTTACAGATATTATGCTTTTACGGCTAATAAATTAACGGTTTTAGCAACAGTATCCTGAATTTCAGTTCTTTTTACAATGAAATCTACAAATCCTTTTTCCTGTAAGAATTCTGATGTCTGGAATCCTTCCGGCAGGTCTCTTCCGATGGTTTCACGGATTACCCTTGGTCCTGCAAAACCAATAAGAGCTCCCGGTTCAGCCATAATGATATCAGCGGTCATCGCGAAAGAAGCTGTAATCCCTCCAAAAGTAGGGTCGCAAAGGTAAGCGATATACAAAAGCCCTGCTTCTGAAAGCTGAGCAAGTTTAGCCTGTACTTTTGCCAGCTGCATCAAAGAATAGGTCGCTTCCTGCATTCTGGCCCCACCAGACTGACAAATGATCATATAAGGAAGTTTGTGCTGGATACAGTAGTCTATTGCTCTTCTGATCTTTTCACCCATTACAGAACCTAGAGATCCACCGATAAAAGCAAAGTCCATACAAGACACTACCATTTCAGTTCCTTTTATGGTTCCTACAGCATTTCTGATGGAATCGGTAAGCTTGGTCTTCGCTTTTACTTCTTTTAAACGGTCTTTATAAGGCTTTGTATCTTTGAAGTTTAAGATATCAATACTTTCAACATTGGCATCCAGTTCGGTAAATTTACCGTTGTCAAAAAGGATGTCAAAAAATTCCGCACTTCCTATTCTTACATGAAATCCGTCTTCAGGAGAAACGTAATTATTTCTCTTTAGTTCATCGTGTTCCACAACTTTTCCAGATGGAGTCTGATGCCAGAGGCCTTTGGGAACGTCCTTTTTTTCATCAGTAGAGGTGGTAATGTTTTTTGCTTTTCTTTTAAACCAGTCGAATGCCATTTTTTAATTGTATTAATGTACAGTGTAGAATGTAAAATGTATAAAAACAAAGTGTTACAGATTACCTTGTGCTGTATACATTTTACTTTTACACATTTTATTTTAAAGTATTTACGTTATTTAAATCTTCAAATGCTTTCACCAATCTTGCAGAGAATGTTTCCTCACCTTTTCTTACCCAAACTCTTGGATCATAGAATTTCTTGTTCGGTTTTTCTTCTCCTTCAGGGTTTCCGATTTGAGTTCTTAAATAATCAATATTGTTTACCATATAATCTCTTACCCCTTCTGTATATGCAAACTGAAGGTCAGTATCGATATTCATTTTGATCACTCCGTATTCGATCGCTTCTCTGATCTCCTCTAAAGTAGATCCTGAACCTCCGTGGAATACAAAGTTAACCGGTTTTGCTGCAGTTCCGAATTTCTCCTGAACATATTTCTGAGAATTGTCAAGGATCTTTGGAGTAAGAACTACATTTCCTGGCTTATAAACGCCATGTACATTACCGAATGCGGCAGCGATTGTAAAGTTGTCAGAAATAGCTCTTAATTTTTCATAGGTGTAGGCTACATCTTCAGGCTGAGTATATAATTTAGAGTTGTCAACGTCTGAATTGTCAACACCGTCCTCTTCACCACCTGTAACTCCGATTTCTACTTCAAGAGTCATCTGAAGTTTAGCCATTCTTTCAAAATATTGAGCGGAAATCTCAAGGTTTTCTTCTAACGGTTCTTCAGAGAGATCCAACATATGGGAAGAATAAAGAGATTTTCCTGTCTGCCTGAAGAATTCTTCATTAGCATCCATTAATCCGTCGATCCAAGGAAGTAATTTCTTTGCACAGTGGTCTGTGTGTAGAATTACAGTAGCTCCGTACGCTTCAGCAAGAGTATGAATATGCTTTGCTCCGGCGATTGCTCCTAAGATTGCAGACTTCTGTCCGTCATTGCTTAATCCTTTTCCTGCATTGAAAGCAGCTCCACCATTTGAAAACTGGATAATGACAGGAGAATTTAACTTCGCTGCAGTTTCCATCACAGCGTTTACGTTGCTTGATCCAATTACGTTTACTGCAGGTAATGCAAACTTGTTCTCTTTAGCATACTGAAAGATATCAGTAACTAACTGACCTGTGGCAACTCCTGCCGGAAAAATTCTGCTCATGTTTTACTTTTTATTATAAATTTATTAGGTGTTTTTAAATTCCTGTAAAGGTAATCATTTTTAGGAAATTACTAATTTCTTTTGTCCCTTCCCCAAAGCAGCTTCTGGCGAATGGTTTCGTAGAAACTTAAGTTATTAGGCTGTACCAGAAGAAGCTGAAAGCTGGCCTTCTTAATGATAATTTCCTTATCGGTTTCGATGTGTATCAGTCTGGAGTCTAAGGAAAGGGAGTATTGCGGCACCCGGCTTTCCACTCTGAATTTGATTTCTACTTTGTCATTCACTACTAAAGGCCTTACATTCAGGTTGTGCGGAGCGATCGGAGTGATGACGAAATTTTCGTTATTCGGAGAAATGATAGGGCCGCCACAGCTTAATGAGTAGGCCGTAGAACCTGTTGGAGTTGAAATGATGACTCCATCTCCCCAGAATACATTCAAAAATTCATTATTGATGTAAGAATCTACCGTAATCATGGATGTCGTTTCTTTTCTGGAAACGGTAACATCATTCAGGGCATAAGGGAAAAAGCCTTCGAGCCCGGGAGAAACCACTTCTATAACGGAACGGCGGCTTGTTTTTACATCTCCTTTTAAAATAGAATCCAATTCTTTGAAAGCCTCTTCTTTGGTGAAAAAAGCTAAAAACCCCAGTCTTCCGGTATTTACACCTACGACAGGGATCTCAAGATCTTCAATGAACGTTAAAGAATTGACTATAGTCCCATCTCCACCGAAAGTAAAGAAAAGATCAACTTCTTTATCCAGAAGATCCTGTTTGCTGTTGAAAGTCTCGAAAATTTTCGAAAATTGAAGTGCTTCAGCCATTTCATCATACAGAATGGATTTTACCCCTCTGCTTTCCAGCTCAGAGATAAACTTGCTTAAATATAAAAAAGTATCAAGATCTTTTTTCTGAGAATATATAGCTGCCTTCATGTTATATTTCTATGAATTTTTGGAAAAAACCAAATCGGTCTTTAAACAGATCGGTCTTCTCGTCAGAATAATATTTTTCAACGATTCTGTAATCATACCGTTCAAAGGTTGAGTCTATCGAGGCCAGGTTTTCATTGCTGATCTTTATGGTGATGTGGATGACCTCATCAGACATAAAGCTTATAAATCCTCCATAAAATTTTGAATTATTGCTTTCTATTATATTGGCAATCTCCGTCATGGAATATTTTCTGGCAGGAGTCTCTATGGTGAGAATGGCTCCGGATTCTGAAAATAAAGGATACCGGGAAAAGTCCTGAAAAATATCTTCACAGGTGATATATCCCAGATACTTTTCACTTTTATTGATCACCGGAATGACGTTGGAACTGAAAGTATAAAACAGACGGATACTGTCCATGATATTGTTATCTTCCAGGATAGCAAACCGCTCAATCTGATGTTCAAGATCCTTTAACGTACCGCCATCTTCCTCATAAAGAAAGTCCTGGGCGATGGCACCATAAAAGTGATGGGATTTTTTGATGAAAACATGGGAATATCCAAAATCCTCCAACGTATTTCTGGCCGACTCTATTGAATCTGACAGGCTAAAACACGGGTAGTCTTTTGAGATGTAGTCCTTGATAAACATTGTGCTAATTTATAAAAAATTAAATGAAACTTTTTCTGAAAAGACGACTTTTTTTAGGCTCAAATCAAAAAAGTGTCTTCAAAATTTGTTTGTAATGAAAAAAAAAGTACCTTTGTCGCCTTTCATTTTTACTTTTTATTAGATTTATTTCAAACTGCACTGTCTATTAATGACATATGCAGTTTTTTTATTTTAGCGCCTTTGCAAACTCCCACATTACAATTCCACCGCATACGCTTACATTGAGAGAATGCTTTGTTCCAAGCTGCGGAATTTCCAGAAAGAGGTCAATATTAGGCAATACTTCATCACTGATTCCTTCTACTTCATTCCCTAATACCAATGCATATTTTTTTGATTTGTCTATTGTAAAATCAGTAATGATCTGGCTGTTGGTGGTCTGTTCGATTCCTATCACTTCATAGCCTCTGCTTTTCAGGTCAGCAATCGCCGTATTGGTGTATTCTTCATGGGCCCAGTCTACACTTTCCGTTGCGCCTAATGCCGCTTTATGGATCTCACGGTGGGGTGGCTGCGGAGTGATTCCGCAAAGCATTATTTTTTCAATCAAAAAGGCATCTGCTGTTCTGAATGCTGCACCCACATTGTGCATGCTTCGGATATTATCTAAAATGATAACCAGCGGAATTTTTTCAACCTTTTTGAATGTTTCTACATCAATTCTGTTAAGTTCTTCGAGTTTTAATTTCTGTACCAATTGTATTATTTTGTTGAGATTAATTTTCCGTCTTTATAGACCTCTGTTTTTTCAATGCTTTGTCTTCACGGTAACGGATTCTATTGCCATTCCGTTTCACGCTGTAACTTCCCGGAAGGATAAAATGTTTTCCATTTTCCGGCGGCAAGACCGTTTCCATAATAACCAATCTGTTTTATCGATTTTCCGTCTTCATGAAATACTTTGGTTTCCCCGTGTAATTTAGCCAATTTATAATGGAAAATTTCTTCTACTTTGCCTGAAGGATAGTAAAAAGTTCCCGTAAAGCCGTTGTCATAGATGTTTTTTCCCATTTGTAAAGGTTTCCCTTAAGGTTAGCGTACCATTTTTGTCATCATAAGACCATTCCTTTGCCTTGAAATCCTTTTTGTATTCTCCTTTTGCATTTACTTTTCCATTGTCATGATAAAAAATAGCATCACCGTCTCTTTTCCCTTTTTCCATTCCACGATATTTTTTACCTGTCCGTTGTCATAAAATTCTTTGCAGTTCCTTTTTGGTAACCCTTCTTTATATCCACAGGGCTTTTGTGCAAAAGCAAGAGCAGATGTGGTGACCAATAATAGGGAAAGGGACTTCATCGCTGTTTTTATTTCAAAAATAGTAAAATACTTATATTTAGCTCAAAAATAGACTATGAAAAAATTATTCACTTTATATGTAGGCATTCGGAAATTCTACGATTGAAGCGTTGCTTCCACAAAACAAAAAAGTAATTGGGTATCTGTGTTCCACTCACGATATACCAGACCTTCTTTTACGGATACTCGGCAGGGAACAGGGAAAACAAATTTGTAGAGATCAAACAGGACGGCGGATTAAAAGAGATCAATCTTTAAAAGGTTGATTTTTTATTTTCTGTTCATGATCTGATGTACATTTTTCTCAATATTCTGTGCCAATGTTTCCATAGGAATATCATTCTCATCATTATTAAACGGATCTTCTATCTCTTCAGCGATAAGCTCAAGGCTCATCAGAACGTAGTATACAAAAACCGTGAGCGGTATCATGAAAAGGCCGATCGTAATTACATAGGCAATAGGAAGGGCAAATACATACAGGATTATAAATTTCTTAATAAATGATGAATAAGAATAGGGGATCGGGGTATTTTTAATTCTTTCACATCCTCCGCATACTTCCAGAAAACCTGATAACTGGGTCTCCAAATAAAGCATTTCAACCTCTGAAATTTTGCCTTCTTTTTTCAGCTGATTCAATTTATGGCTTAAGAGGATAATAATTTCGCTTGGGCCATGATTTTTCAATGATTTTTCAATTTCAGAATAATCTTCATCCAGGGCAAGTCTTGTTGATTCTTTAGAGAGATGCTTGGCTAAGAAGTGCGGAAAAAACTTTAAATACCTTGAGATTTGTTCAGCATCCTGTCTGTTATCCTCAAGTAAAGTGTTGATTTTTATCGCAAAATTACGGGTGTCATTGACCAGTTTCCCCCAGAGCTTTCTGCCTTCCCACCATCTGTCGTAGGCTGTATTGGTCCTGAAAACCAATAACAGGGACAACACAAAGCCTAATAATGAATGTATCATGCCCACATTACTGATTCCTGATTTTGAAGTGAGATGAAAATATTCCACTTCCAGATATTGTATGCCCCAGGAATAAAGTCCTACAAGGATCATGCTTGGAAAAAGTATTTTTAGCGTATCGCTTTTGTGTAAACTGAAAAGGATTTTAAGGAAATGTTTGGTATTGTAGGCTCTCATAAATTCACTTATTACCACAAATATAAATTTTTCATCTGAGCTCTGCTAATAAAGTAAGGAAGTCTGAAGCTGGAAGAGGGAGGTTATTGAAGCCGAAGAAGAGGTCTAAGTTTCCATAAAAAGATTTTTATGGAATGATGTATAGATGTTTGCAGACAAATCTTAACTGCCAGCATCCCTCTTCCAGCTTCCAGCCCTTTTAATCTTAATTTTCTCAAGTTTCAAAAAAACACTATTTTTATTTCACCTTAAATACCAAAATAAATGATCCTCGAAAACGTAGATATAGTAGATGATATCAGTAAAGAAGATTTTCAGAATAATTATTTCAAAAAGCAAAAACCTCTTTTGATCAGGAATTTTGCAAGCCGTTGGGATGCTTTTGATAAGTGGAATCTTGCGTATATCCGGGAAAAAGCAGGCGACCAGGAAGTCCCTTTGTATGATAATAAGCCGGCTGATGCGGCCAAAAGCTCAGATGCTCCTGTGGCGCATATGAAAATGAAGGATTATATTGATACCATCAAATCCAAGCCTTCAGATCTTCGAATCTTTTTTTACATCATTACAGACCGGCTTCCGGAGCTGCTTAAAAATTTTACTTATCCTGATTTGGGGATGAAGTTTTTTAAAAGGCTTCCTACCTTATTTTTCGGAGGAAGTGAGGCTCATGTCCTGATGCATTATGATGTGGATTTGGGAGATTTTATGCATATTCATTTTGAAGGCAAAAAAAGAATACTGCTGTTTGATCAGAAACAGTCGGCTTTCTTATATAAAGTCCCGTTATCCGTTCATACCATCTACGATTTGGATTATGAAAACCCTGATTATGAAAAGTTTCCGGCTTTGCAGTACGCCAAAGGGTATGAAATTTTTATGGAACACGGTGATGCTCTTTTTATTCCCGGGGCATTCTGGCATTTCAACCGGTATTTGGAGCCTGGATTTTCATTATCATTAAGAGCGCTGCCCAATAGGCCTAAAGTTTTTGCCAATATGCTCTACCATGTTTTTATTATGAGGTATACAGATAAGCTCCTTCGTAAATTATTTAAGGCCAAGTGGGTGAATTACAAGCAGAAGTGGGCCCATGAAAAAAGCTCGGAAGCATTAGAAAAACATCTGAAATCAGAAAGATAAAGGGAAAGGGAGAAGGAAGCAGGAAGAGGGAAGGCTCTTTACAGCTTAGTATTACTGGATTTCATTTCATTTTAATGATAACCATTACTTAAACGACCAATAGAAACTTCCATCTCCCATCTTCGTGCTTCCCGCTTATTTATTAATCAATCCGAAGATTGTTGCATCTACGAATTTCCCTTTTTCGAAAAAATAATCTTTCAACGTTCCTTCTTTGCAGAAATTCAGAGACGTTAACAGCTTTTCAGAAGAAATATTGGAGGGGTCTATAAAAGCATCTACCCGGTGGAGCCTCATGGTTTCAAAACCAAATGTCAGGATAGGAAGAATGGCTTCTTTCATATAAGACTGCCTCCAGTATAGCGGGTTGAGTTCGTATCCGATTTCTGCTTTGAAATGCTCACGGTACCAGTTGTGATACCCACAGGTGCCGATTACTTTTTTTTCGGATTTTAATTCCAATGCCCATCGGAATCCTTTTCCCTTTTCAAATGCAGTATTGAAATGCCGAATAATTTGCCGGGCATCTTCCTCCGTTTTGAAGGTTTCCAGATCATAGTATTCCATGACTTCATCCTGAGAGAAATATTCAAACAGATCTTGGGAGTCATCAGCCGTCAGTTGCCGCAAAAGAAGTCTTTCAGTTTCTAAAACAGGAAATTCCATGGATTATATTTTATGGTGAAAATACAATTATTTATGGATAAGGAAAAGAGGATTCCAAGATTAAGGACTAAACAATTCGAAAACCATGGATTTATTTTTCTAAATTTGGGGCTCATTTTTTACTATGGCAAAATCGAAGAAGGAAACTCCATTAATGACTCAGTACAATACCATCAAGGCTAAATACCCTGATGCGCTTTTACTTTTCAGAGTAGGGGATTTTTATGAAACTTTTGGGCAGGATGCCGTGAAAACATCCCAGATTCTGGGAATTGTTCTAACCAAAAGAGCAAACGGGGAAGGCAGTATAGAACTGGCTGGGTTTCCCCATCATTCGGTAGATTCCTATCTCCCGAAATTGGTAAGAGCGGGAATGAGAGTGGCGATCTGTGATCAGCTTGAAGATCCTAAAATGGTTAAAGGGATTGTAAAAAGAGGAGTAACGGAACTGGTGACTCCCGGAGTTACATTCAATGATCAGGTCTTAAATTCCAAAAAGAACAACTTCCTGCTTTCTTTACACAAAGAAAAGGAGAAATACGGAATTGCTCTTGTAGACATCTCTACAGGAGAGTTTCTGGTGAGTGAAGGAAATCTGGATAAGCTGCTGCATATCATCAATACTTTTGATCCGAGTGAAATTGTCTTCCAGAGAAGCGTACAGATTCCCGGGCAGATTAAAAATAAAAATGCGTTTAAACTTGAAGACTGGGCTTTTCAGTATAATTTTGCCTACGAAAAACTAACCGGTCACTTTAAGACCACTTCTTTAAAAGGATTTGGAGTAGAAAACCTGCCATTGGCCATTACGGCAGCAGGAGCCATTTTTGCCTATCTGGTAGAAGATACCCATCACAATTTATTGTCCCATATTACAAAACTCCAGATCATCCCGCAGGAGGATTACCTGATGATGGACAACTTTACGTTAAGAAACCTGGAAATTGTATATTCGAGCAACCCACAGGGAAAATCACTGCTGGACATTATTGATAAAACATCCACTCCCATGGGAGGAAGATTATTGAGAAGGAGAATCATCCTTCCTTTAAAATCTGTGGATGAGATTATGAGACGGCTTTCCCTGATTGATTTCTTAAACGAAAATGACAGTCTGAAATATGAAATCTGCCAGTTATTAAAGTCGATTTCAGATTTGGACCGGTTAATGGGAAAACTGGCAGCAGAAAAAATTTCACCTAAAGAATTGGGATATCTGCGTCAGAGTTTAGTGAATATTCATAAAATAAAAGGGCTTTTACATCCCCATGCTGAGGTATTGGTGTGGCTGGAGCCTTTATATGACCTGGAAGAACTGATTACGTTTTTACAGAACAATTTAAATGAAGAGCTTCCGGTAAGCCTGGCCAAAGGAAATGTTATCAAAGAAGGAGTTTCCGAAGAGCTGGACCGATTAAGAGGGCTTCAAAGCAAAGGCCGTGGTTTCCTTGATGAAATGTGCCAGAGAGAGATTGAAAGAACAGGAATCTCAAGCCTTAAAATCGATTTTAATAATGTTTTCGGATATTATATTGAAGTCAGAAATACACATAAAGATAAAGTTCCCGGTGACTGGCTCAGAAAACAGACATTGGTAAATGCGGAACGCTATATTACAGAAGAATTAAAAGAGTATGAAAATCAGATTCTGGGAGCGGAAGAGAAGATAGGGGTTCTTGAAAATGAACTTTACAGAAATGTATGTGCTGAAACGATGGTTTATATAGACCAGATTCAGGGAAATTCCAATATCATTGCTCAGCTTGACGTTGCTGTAGGATTGTCGGAACTGGCAGTTTCTGAAAGTTATACAAAACCTATTCTGAATGACGGCTATGCCATTGATCTGAAAGAAGCAAGACACCCGATTATTGAAAATGCCCTTCCGTTAGGAGAAAAATATATTCCGAACGATATCTTTTTAGATAAGGATTCCCAGCAGATCATTATGGTTACAGGGCCTAACATGGCCGGTAAATCAGCCATTCTGCGTCAGACGGCTATTGTATGCCTGCTGGCCCAGATCGGAAGCTTTGTCCCGGCAAAACATGCTGAAATCGGATTGCTGGATAAGATCTTTACCAGGGTAGGAGCCACGGATAATATCTCTGCAGGAGAATCTACTTTTATGGTAGAAATGAATGAGGCCGCCAATATTCTGAATAATATTTCGGAGCGTAGCCTTATCCTGCTGGACGAGATCGGCCGCGGAACTTCCACTTATGACGGAGTTTCTATTGCATGGGCTATTGCGGAATATCTTCATCAGCATCCTTCGCAGGCCAAAACCTTATTCGCGACCCATTACCATGAGCTGAATGAAATGACAGTGAATTTTGAACGCGTGAAAAATTTCCACGTCTCTATCCAGGAAAACAAAGGAAACATTATTTTCCTCAGAAAGCTGATTCCCGGAGGCAGTGAACACAGCTTCGGTATTCATGTGGCAAAGCTGGCCGGAATGCCGGCAAAAGTGGTAAACAGGGCCAATGAGATCCTTAAAACACTTGAAGCAAGCAGAACCCAGGGCGCGGGAACCTCTGAAAGCATCAAAAGAGTGACGGAAGAAAACATGCAGCTCTCTTTCTTCCAGCTGGATGATCCGGTTTTAGAGAATATCCGGGAAGAACTGACCAAGATAGATATCAATACTTTGACACCGATTGAAGCTTTAATGAAGCTCAATGCCATAAAAAAAATGATTGGAGGTTAATCCAATCATTTTTTATTGTAACTGATCTTATTGCCGCTTAGCAACAATATCCGTCTTTACCTCTCGGGCCAATGATAAGAAAATGACTTACCCCTCGCAGTTTACAAAGACCCTCTGTACAGGCAGTGCTTCCGCCGTTAATCTCGCTTAGCTCATGTTTGGTGAGCCTTCTCTTTTGAATACTGGAATTTTTCATAATGATCCGGATTAATTTGCAGGTTTTGATTAAATGGTATTAACAGCAAGGTCCATCCTGGATACCGTGAACACCATACATTTCCTCGCCGGTATTCGGGTCAAAACAACTCAATACCAACGGACAAAACGGTCTTGCTCCACTGATGTCTTTCATTTCTTTTTTCGTAAGTTTTCTTTTTTGAAGATTTGATTTTTTCATGATAATTTAATTTGGTATCAGGCTAATTTACATTTTATTTTACATAATTCAATGCTTCGTGAATCAAAAAACGAATAATAATTAAAATTATTAACAAAGTTTAACAGTTTGATATTCATAGAGAAAGAATGGATTGCTAATTTTGAGTATGAAAAATTTGACATCAGTATTAGCTGTATTTCTGTGCTGCACAATTTTTAAAGCTCAACAGAAAGAAGTTCAGGTGATGAAATATGAAGATCTTGAAAAACGTATTCACCAGGAAAATGATAAACTTCTTGCCGTAAACTTTTGGGCAACTACGTGTGCGCCTTGTGTAAAGGAACTCCCTTATTTTATGGAGGTCAATAATAAACATACCGGAAATCCGAAATTTAAAATGCTCCTTGTTTCTCTGGACAGGCTGGTAGATAAAGAAAGGGTTTTAAGATTCATCAAAAACAAAAATATTACTGCTGAGGTGGTTCTGCTTGATGATATTAAAAGGATGAATACCTGGATTCCGAAATTTGAAAAAGACTGGGACGGGAATATTCCTGTTACCATTTTTTATAAAAACGGAGAGAAAGCCTATTTTAATGACGGCGAAATGAGCAAAGAGGAGCTTGAAAAAATAATTACAGAAAATGTACAATAAACAATATATATATGAAAAATCTGAAAATGTTAGTAGCCATAGGTATTGTTGGCTTTGGGCTGTTAAGCTTTACAACAGCTGGCCATGATAAAAATGTACCCAGGAAAGAAAAGACGGCTTCCGTAAAGGGATATGAAATAGGAGATGAAGCCGTAGATTTTAAGCTTAAAAATGTTGACGGAAACATGGTTTCTTTAAGTGATTTTAAAAGCTCAAAAGGGTTTATTGTCGTATTCACGTGCAACCACTGCCCGTATGCAAAGAAATATGAAGACAGGATCATTGAGTTGGATAAAAAATTTAAGGACCAGGGGTATCCGGTGATTGCTATAAATCCTAACGACCCGAATGTACAGCCTGAAGACGGATATAAGCAAATGGTCGGCAGAGCAAAGCAGAGAGGCTTTACCTTCCCGTATCTGGTGGATGAAGGACAGAGAATTTATCCGCAATATGGAGCAACGAAGACTCCTCATGTTTTTGTATTGCAGAAAGAGAATGGGAAAAATATCGTAAAATATATTGGAGCTATTGACAATAATTATGACAACCCGAAAGAGGTATCGGAATATTATGTTCAGGATGCCGTGAATGCCCTGATCAAGGGTGAGCCGGTGAAAATGACCAAAACAGTTGCCATTGGATGTACGATCAAAGTAAAGAAATAATATATTTGCTTACATAAAATGAGATCGGCGTTCCTGGAATGCCGATTTTTTATGCCTTAACCAAAATTGAAATGAAATTTAAATTCAGCCTGAAATATCTTCTTCTGACCCTGCTTATTTTGCTGGTGGAAGTATTAATTGCCACTAAGCTCAGCGGTATTTTCTTTGTAAGAGCTTATCTCGGTGATGTCATTGTCGTGATGCTTCTCTATACGTTTGTAAAGACCTTTATTGAGATAAATGATCGGAAACTGATCGGAGGAATCCTGATTTTCTCCTGTTTTATTGAATCCGCCCAATATTTCAATATTGCAGAAAAACTAGGCTTCCGGCCTGGAAGCCTGATGTATATCGTGATCGGAAATTCTTTTTCTTGGATTGATATTCTATGTTATGCCGCCGGATGCTTATTGCTGTATCTCTTTGTAAGGATGACCGTACCGAAAAATGTAACCGCAGCTTCTCATCCCTAATCCAGCCGGCTATCTTCCAAAGCTGTCGTATTGATCTTCCGCATACTTGATAAAACGGTTCAGTAATGCCACATTTTCTTTTTCCATAGGAGACAGATCTTGGTCCACATTGCCGGAAACCGGAATGTACCAATCCGTCTGCTCAAAGAAGTTTCTGTAGGTTTCTTTTTTAAAGGAATAGCCGTGTCTTGCAAATACTGAATTTTTGATGATCTCAAGATCCAGCTTTCTTAAGTTTTTAAGATCTTTTTCCGTTAATTTCTGCTTGGATGCATTCAGTTTGAATATCGCTTCAGAGGCTACACGGTTTTTAGTTGTTTTATACCTTTCTGTCTTTCCGGTTTCCTCATCCGTATATTTTTCAGTAAACTCTTTAGAATCTGACCAGTCTACCAGGTCAGAATCCTTATCCAGCATAAAGTTGGGATTGTAAACAAACTCTTTTTTAGTCAGTTTAAGTGTTTTTGAAGGGGCTTTTACTGATGTTTTATTAAAGGCATTCCACTTTCCGGTTAAGCTGTCACCTTTCAGTTTTACCTCAAATCTTCCGTCTGTTTTATCATTTCCGGGTTCATCCAGTACAAAAGATGCTGAAGCCTCATTGAAAACTCCTCTGAACGGGCGCTGGTTCCCATTAACGATACTTTGTCCGTAAACGCTGTCCTTTGTAATTCTGTTGATCTTTAAAGAAATTCTTTTATAGTTATTGACATCATATTCCGAGCCGTCCGTTTCGTCCACTACCTTTTCCATTCCGGCAAATTCACCGGTATAGATTCCGTAATATTCTTTATGAACTTCAGGAACGGCCACGGAGTCTTTTTTTGCTGTAAGGGAATCTTTCCCCGATTCATTAATCTTTCCGTCTTTTTTGCAGCTTGCCAAACAAACAGCCAGTAAAGAAATAAGAGTGTAATTTAAAATTTTCATATCTGTTTTTTTGTGATTAAAAATTCAATAATAAGGATATTGGGGATCCAGCCCAGCCATGCAATGATCTGATAGACATCCATAGGATTGGGATGAAATAAATATACGATAATAACTTTCCACATTCTCAGCGTAATGGCAGATAATGTAAAAGCAAAACTCCTCCACATCCACTGCTTGTGTTCTTTAAACTTTTTCTGTCTTGCCTGCTGATACGCTTTAAACGTTGAAAACCACCATAAAAAGCCTAAAATAACAAACGAAACTTTAGATAAAATACCTCCGTTGGCAAATATCCCCATATAAATTCCTGAAGGGGCAGCCAGGACCAGGATGAGAAAAATATATACTTTTCCCATATTCCGGTGGACGTTTTTTAATCCAAAATCCTTTCTGAGAATGGCCAGAAATCCTGAAAGAAGCACAAAAATACCGGTATAAACATGAGTATAGAAAAACGTAAGATACTCCGGTCTTTCTACAACTTCTGTCTGTTTGATCATGAGAAAACTGACTTCAGGATTAAAAGGAATATATTCTATGGTGATTTTCAGCATCAGCCAAAAGAAATATATAAATCCTATGATGAGAAGGATTTTAAAAAGAGTATTTGTATTTCTTTTAGCAGAGAGCATTGTCCGTTAATCAAAGCTTATAGTAAGAGGAAAAGTATAATAGCTGCGGACAATCACACCATTGGATTCTGCTGGTTTCCATTGGGCTTTCAACGATTTTATAGCTCTTTCTGTTTCTTTATTGAAATCGGCATTATCTCCGGTTACTATGATGTCGTCTATTTTACCTTTGATATTAACTATAAACTTTGCTCTCGCAGTGATTATTCCTTCCCCTTTTATTTTTTTCGTCCTTATTTTGTCAGCAATATCTTTTCGAAGTGCCATCAGGCCTCCGGGATATTCAGCGTGTTTGGTGTTTGCAGCATTATGCTGATCTTTGGAATGGTCCTCCACAGGTTGTATTTTATTTTCTTCTGCTTGAGCAAATGCAAGCCCAAATCCAAGGCATAAAATGAATACTAATGTTTTTTTCATGTGTTTAGTTTTTAGTGTTTTTTACAAGTTATTGAGATCCTGCGCAATCAGCCATCCTTCGCTCCAGCATGCCTGGAAATTGAAACCTCCCGTTACGGCATCTATATTCAACACTTCTCCGGCAATATAAAAATTAGGAAGGAGTTTTGAGGACATGTTTTTAAAGTTAATTTCCTTTAAATCAATACCTCCAGCCGTTACGAATTCATCTTTAAAAGTAGATTTTCCGGTTACCTGAAACTTTTTTGGCAAAGGTTTTCAAGAATTTTCAGCATTTCCTTTCCGGAAATATTAGCAACCTGTTTGTTGAGGTCAATTTTTGAAATCTCTAACATCTTCTGCCAGAATCTGTTGGTAATATCAAAGATCTTGGATTGTCCGATCGTCTTTCTGGGATTATTTTGTTTGAAATTATGGAAGATTTCCTCAGCTTCATCCATTTCTATCGAAATAAAATTAACTTCAATTTCAAAGTTATATTTAAGCTTGGCAAGGCTTATGGCTTCCCATGCAGAAATTTTCAAAACGGCAGGTCCTGAAAGTCCCCAGTGGGTAATAAGCAGCGGCCCGCTTTCCTCGGTTTTCAGCTTCGGAATCGAAATTCCTGCGTTTTCGAAACTTGTTCCCGGAAGATCTTTCAGCAGTTCATCTTTGATGTTAAAAGTAAAGAGGGAAGGGACAAGATCTACAATCTTATGACCCAGATTTTCAACAATTTTCAGCGACTTTGGAGAACTTCCGGTGGCATATACAATATAATCTGCCTCAAAGTCTCCTGAATTGGTTTTTACGATATATTTTTCATCCTGCTTTTCAATCTCTTTTACCGTACATTTTGTTTTTACAGAGACTTTTTTCTTTTGGGTTTCGTTCAGAAAAGTATTGATGATGGTTTGGGAAGAATTGCTTTCAGGGAAAGTCCTGTTATCGTTTTCAATTTTCAACGGGACATTACGCTGATCAAACCATTCCATGGTGTCACCTGGCTGAAATTTGGTGAAAACACTTAACAATTCTTTATTTCCACGAGGATAAAACTGAACAAGCTCTCTCGGATCAAAGCAGGCGTGGGTGACATTACAGCGCCCGCCTCCGGAAATTTTAACCTTCTGAAGGACATCAGAGTTTTGTTCCAAAATCGTAATTGTATATTTCTTTTCGTCAAGATTGGATGCACAGAAAAAGCCTGCAGCACCGCCTCCGATAATAATGATCTGTTTCATGTATATGTAATCCTATGCGGAAGATTATTTTTTCAAAAATACTCAAATAAGAATTTTTATAAACCATCTTATTTGAGTATTTTTGAAGATTATAATTTTAATGAGACCAAAAACGATTTTCAAATGATTTTCTACCATAAATTTGAAGTGCGATGGAGCGATCTTGATGCCAATAAGCATTTAGCCAATTCATCTTATGTACAATACTGTGCCCAAGCCAGAATGGCTTTTATGACGAAAGAGAAAATGGGAGTAACCCAGTTAAGCAGATGGGGAATCGGTCCGGTGATCCTGCACGAAAGATATTCTTTCTTCAAAGAGATCTATGCTGATCAGACAGTAATTGTAAGTGTGGAAATAGACGGATGCTCGGAAGATTCTTCCATCTACCGTTTCCTGCACAAATTCTATACACCGGATGGTGTACACTGTGCAACCTCGGAAGCTACAGGTGTATGGATTGATATGATGCTTAGAAAAATGACCACTCCGCCAGATGATGTAGTGGAAGCAATGAATAAATATAAGAGCCCGGAAACGGTGGTATTATCGAAAGAAGATTTTAAAAAGCTTCCTTTCCATCCAAACAATATTGACCCGGCAGAATTTACTAAATAATTCAAAATTCAAAGTTCAAAGTTTAAAGCTTCAAAAGACTTTTTTACATTGGACATTAATACAAAAAAATCATGTTTGAAGATAAATCACAGGAGCTGACGCCCATTTCGAAATTAGGGGAATTCGGTCTTATTAAGCATTTGACAGCGCATTTTCCGCTATCCAATGAGTCTTCGGAGCTTGGAGTAGGAGATGATGCAGCGGTTATTAATCCTGATAACAAAAAAGTAGTTCTTACAACAGATGTGCTGGCAGAAGGAGTGCACTTTAATCTGGGGTATGTGCCTTTAAAGCATTTGGGATATAAAGCAGTGGTGGTGAACCTCAGCGATATTGCCGCTATGAATGCTGTTCCTACCCAGATATTGGTTTCTCTTGCGGTTTCCAACCGTTTTCCGGTGGAAGCTTTAGAAGAAATCTATTCCGGGATTCAGGCCGCTTGTACAAGATATAAAGTTGATTTGATTGGAGGAGATACTACAAGCTCCAATTCAGGGTTGGTGATGAGTATTACTGCTGTAGGAATTGAAAATGATGAGAATATCGTAAAAAGAAGCGGAGCAAAACCGAATGATCTCCTTGTGGTGAGTGGCGACCTGGGTGGAGCGTATATGGGATTGCAGATTCTGGAGAGAGAGCATGCTGTTTATCTTGCCAACCCGAATATGCAGCCAGAAATGGAAGGGTATGATTATATCCTGGAAAGACAGCTGAAACCTGAAGCAAGAACCGACGTTAAAACGATTTTGGAGGAACTGGACATTAAACCAACTTCTATGATTGATATCTCTGATGGTTTAGCTTCTGAGATCCTGCACCTTTCTGACCAGTCAAAAGTAGGATTCAGATTATATGAAGAAAAAATCCCAATGGACAGTCTTACCATTTCTACTGCGGATGAAATGAATCTTAACCCAGTAATGACCGCATTAAGCGGTGGTGAAGACTATGAGCTGCTGTTTACCATCTCTCCGAATGATTTTGATAAGATAAAAAATCACCCTGATTTTACCATTATAGGGCATTCTGTAGAAAAAGAAGACGGAAACTTTATGGTAGCAAGAGGATCCAACCAGCTGGTAGCCCTTACGGCCCAGGGCTGGGATGCTTTTTTAGGAAGCCGGCAAAACGGATAAAATTTAATTTTAAATATTGTAGGGAACCGCAGCTCTTGGGCTGTGGTTTCTGTTTACTATTTACTAACCTTTTTACCTATCAATGGATGAATTTACCAGAAAAAAATATTCCCGTTCATCACCTTACTTCAGAAGAATTTCAGCTTAGCACGCTGCAAACAGGGCATCCGGAGAATTTTAATGACATTCACCGGCACAATTTTTTTGAAATCATCTGGTTTGGTGAAGTTCAGGAAAACAGCAGCCTGGAACTGGATTTTGAAAGCCACAAACTCCGGAACGGGCAGATCTGCATTATTGCCCCCGGGCAGGTATTCAACATGAAACTTCGGGGAGAGAAAGGCTATGTAATGGCCGTGACAAGAGAGATATTTAAAGAAGCCTGTGCTATAGAATCTATACTTACCGGCGGAACGATACCTTTTTCTTTAGACAGTGAAAGTGAAAAGACCTGTAAGTCTATTATTTCGCTTATTGAGCAGGAATATCATGGGCCTTTAAGACTTGATCTGCTGAAAACCTACTTAAGAGCTTTTTGTATCATCATTGCAGAGCAGATCAATCTGCAGGACTCTTTACAAAAAGACAGGCAGCGTATCCAGGAGCTGATAATCCTGATAGAAGAGTATTATACCATTCATAAGGATACGGATTTTTATGCAGATAAAATAAAAATCAGTTCCCATCACCTTAATGATATTGTCCGGCTTTCCAGAGCGACCACTGTTAAGAAAATGATTGCACAGCGGCTTTTGCTTGAGGCCAAACGAGAACTTAGCTTTGGCGCTTTAACAGTGAAAGAAGTTGCTTTTAAATTAGGGTTTAGTGATGCTTCCTATTTTTCCCGATTTTTTAAAAAACATACAGGCCAGAGTCCCGATGGATTTAAGTCTGGGAATGGGTAATCCTCAGAATGTTCCTTTGGATTTGGCTTAAAATAATCATAACGGATATAGTTTGCAGATTATGATCCTCAGTTTGTGCTGTCCTTCCTTCAGTTCTTTTATTGAAAGCTTTTAGTTTTTACCGCAATTTTGCAGGCATAAAAAATCGCCTGTGAAGGCTTATTGTTATTTATGAAGAATTTGAATTTGGTAGTGTTTATTCTGGCGCTACTCAACACGTTGGAGTCCCTGAGTATAGATCTTTACCTTCCTGCTTTCCCAAGTATGGCCCAAATTTTTAAAACCGATATCGGGCATATCCAGATCTCCATTTCTGTTTTCTTTGCCGGATTTGCTTTTGGACAGCTGCTATGGGGCCCGTTATCAGACAGAAAAGGGCGTAAACCCATTTTATATTGCGGCTTACTGCTTTTTATTACAGGAGCAACAGCCATATTTTTTACGTCCAATATTTATGTTTTATGGGCAATGCGTTTTCTGCAGGCTTTCGGAGGAAGTGCCGGCATTGTTGTCGGAAGAGCAATTGTGATTGATCTTTATGATAAACAGAAATCTATTGCCATTTTTTCCCAACAATCCCAGATCAGCGGTATTGCTCCCATCATTGCTCCGCTATTGGGGAGTGTATTCCTTAAATTCTGGGGATGGAACAGTTCGTTTGCCTTTTTATGCATCATGGGGCTTATCACTTTTTTTATGGTCTACAAATATGTTCCTGAAACCCATGTGAAAACTGATCTTTCCACTGATGCAGAGAATGAAAGAGGATTAAAAGACCAACTGAAAATGATCATCACCAATAGGGATTTTATCAACAGTACAATGGTGGGAAGTATTGCTTTTGCCTCTCTTATCATTTATATTTCAAGCGCTCCGTTTTTATTTATGGAGCTTCATGGATTTTCGAGCGGGGTTTTCAGTTTTATATTTGCTTTCAATTCATTAGCATTGATTACGGCAGCCTATATTACGCCTAAATTAATCAAAAGAATAAACAATTCAACTCTTTTATTCACAGCTACTATTGTTTTGCTGATTGTCTGTGCCCTCCATATTCTTATTGCGGCTGGAAATATTGCTGTAGCGCTGGAAATTGCAATGTTGTACCTGTCATTATTGGCGATAGGGATTTTATTTCCTATTACCTCAGCCCATGCCTTATCCCCCTTTAAAGAAGGGCGTGGAACTGCCGCTGCATTGCTTGGATTTACCCAGCTGATCATTACATTTTTAATGTCCGCGCTGATTGGCTTTTTAGAAGCAGACTCCATCATCCCGATGGTTGTGGCCCGCGCAGGAATGGCCTTGATCGCGGTCTGGTTTGGCTACCGCATTTTTAAGACTCGAACAGTACCCGTTTAAAAGATTGTGTACACCATTTATTTTCCGCTCATGATAGGTCTGAAGAAAGACATAAAATCTTTTTCCTGTTCTTTACCCAATGAAACAGAACCGTAAGTGTTGAGGTGGGAAGCATTGTAATACATCAGCGTATCCTTGTAAAAGGGTACGTTTTTTAATACATTTCCTTTAGAAAGATCATATAAAAAAACATTTTTGTGAGCTGCAGCCAGTTTTTCCAGGGCTATTTTATTTTTTTCCTTACTGATGATTTTAAATGATGCAGAGGTTCTTTTTATATAGTCCCGGTTGACTTTTACAGGATCCCTGTCGAGGGACGGGAATGTACTGAATACAACGAGTTTTTGGTCTGGTCTTAAGGATGCGGCCAGTTTTTCCAGTGCGCTATAAACCGATGGAGGCTCTATAAATGAAGAGCAGTTGATCATGATGATCCTGTTTTTTTTGATATTTTGCTGCGTAAATGCTACCAGTTTTTGGGTGGAGTCGTAAAACTTGACTTCATTAGCCCGGTAATCCTCTCTTTTTATTCCCTGTAAAGCAGGGACACCATCAGTGGTTACTGTAGAAAAGGAAAAATGATTCCGTTTTCCGATATAATCTAAATAGGGCTTAATGGTAAAAGCATGACTGTCGCCAATCAGTAAAATATTGCTGTTTTCAGCTGTTTTGTCTCCGAAAACTTCAATGACTTTCTCATTGTGAGAGCGAAATCCAAATGTGGGAGAAGTATATGCTTCAGGAATCTGATATCCGGCTGTGATTTTGGGAACAAAAAAAGCAATAGCGGCCCATATAATGCTACCCGCAACCGAGTAGCGTATCAACAGGGTATTGCTCTTTTTCCTGAAGAAATTTTCAATAAAACGGTAAGAAAGCCATGCCAACATAAAGGTCAGAATGCAGGTCAGGATCAGTTCGCCGGGACTTAAAAAATAGGCATCATGATAATACCGTATAAAGGCAATCACGGGCCAGTGCCACAGGTACAGAGAATAGGAAAGTTCTCCTAAATAAACCGGACCCTTTTTTGCAAAAAAATCAGAGATAAAATTATTGTCTGTCACCAGGAGATTGGCAGTGGCTATTGTTGGAATTAATGCCAAGAAACCCGGAAAAAAAGAATCTTTACCGATCAAGAAAGCTGACAGTACTAAAATGACCAGGTTCAGCGAAGCAAAAATACTATTGTACACTCTGTTGAAATTGATCCTGTTTTTGAATTTAAGGCTGTAAAAAGCACCCACCAGAAACTCGGGAATCCTCGAAAGCAATGAGAAATATGCTGAACCATTACGCTGGTCAATATGCATTGAAATGCTGGTGTAAGCAGTCAGGATGACAATAACCAGCAAAATAACCTGAGATAGAAATTTCTTTTTTATCCAGATCAGGAGCAAGGGTAACAAAAGGTAAAACTGCATTTCGATCGCTAAAGACCAGGTGTGGAGAAAAGGATTTTCGTTCAGCTGGGCTCCAAAATAAGAGTCGCCTCTGGAAAATAGCAGGTTGGAAAGAAAGATTATGGAGGCTATGGCTGATTTCTGAAGCGTCCAGATATCCCTGCCGAGATAAACAAAGGACCCCGCCAGTGTAGCCGCTATGATAAGAAAGAGGTATGCCGGAAATATTCTTTTCAGCCTTTTCCAGTAAAAATCAAAAAAGCTGAAGCTATTCCTGTCTTTCTGATCAACAATAATAGAAGTCATTAAATAACCGGATATGACAAAGAAAACATCCACTCCAATAAATCCACCCTGTAGCCAGGTGTAATTCAAATGAAAAAGAAAGACCAAAAAGAAAGCCAGAGCCCTTATTCCCTGTATATCATTTCTAAACTGCATCCGATGATTTTATGGAGACAAATATAACAGAATAAACTGTCCGGTTCCTCATCTTTATTGTAGTAAGAAAGACCGTCGGAAAAGAACGGATATAAAAGATTTGGGTTACAAAATGAGTTTGGATTTAAATTTGAACTTCATCTGTAAAACGTAGGGTATGGAAATAAAAAAAGGCCTGGTTGAAATTACCGAGGACGAAAGCAGAATGGTCGTGGATGAGAGATTCCTGCTGATTAATTTTCCCGTTAAAAAAGCGGTTAAGATCAATCAGTATTACGATAAAATAAGAAATAAAGAAAAGCAGCATATTCAGTCTGAGATTCAGAATTTAGCCGGGTTTTCAGAAGAAGCAGCTCTTTTATGGTCTGAAAAAGAGGCCTTTGAGAAACTTTTGACGGTTACTTATTCATTACTGAAAAAAAATCCTGTTCTTATGGTCTATACAGCAGGAATATCTCCCGAATCGACCTCTATCTATAAAAATATGATGAAAGATATTTTGGAGGATCAGGAAGATAAATCATTATACCTTGTCAGGAATGCTTATACCTTTACATCCTTTGAATATCAATAAGATCTGAATTCATATCGTTTCATTCTCTCTCTTTATCAAAACAAACCAGCACTTAGTCAAGTAATTTTTGTAAGAAGCAGGCGATAGATTCTCTTTGCATAAAATTTAAAATATGAAGAGAAATCTTTTGACAGCTTTCTGCTGTCTGCTGCCATTAGGATATTGGGTGAGTGCACAGTCCGGGATTTCCGGAGAACTCAAAACAGAATATATTCCTTATTCCAGCTATATCCGTCCGGAAGACAGTACAAAAACCAATTCAAAAAGTGATTTTAAAAGAGCTGACCTGAAGCTGAGTATTCCTTTGTCTGTAAAGAAAGACAGTGCAGGAAGAGTAAAAATGTGGTCAATGCTGCTGGGAGGATCTTATGCGAAGATGTCCCACAAGGACTATGAAAATCAGCTGTTTCCCAATCAGATGCTGAATGCTCAGGTGGGAGTTCTGCATATGCGGCCATTAGGAAAGAAGTGGAACATGATGATAACGGCTACGGCAGGAGTCTATACCGATATGGAAAAAATAGATTTTGATGATGTGCTGGGGCAGGGTGGAATATTATTTATCAGGCATTTTAATCCGAATCTTGCATTGGGCGGAGGTCCGGTTTTGACAACGGCTTTTGGGGTTCCTATGATTCTTCCCTGGATTTACTTTGACTGGAAGACGAATGGAAAGATCAAATTTAACATCAATTTTCCGGAAGGAATGGAGGCCGGTTATCAGTTTTCCGATGCATTTACTCTGAAAGCAGCGGTCAATCTCAGCGGAATGTCCGTAGAAAGAAATAAAGACGGGAAATCTATGCTGCTGGGATACCAGCAGATCACAGCAGGGCTAAGGCCTGAAATAAAACTTAATGATAAACTGAAACTCAGCGTTACAGGAGGAACGGCGTTATTAAGAAGCTTTAGCGAGAGTGACCGTAAAATAAAAAGTATTTTTAAAGATAAAAAAGTGGCTGATCCTAAATTTGCAAGTACTTTCTATATCGCTTTATCTCTGCGCTGGAATCTGCCATAAGAAAGCGGAAAGCTGGAAGTTAATACCCATTTATGATCTATTCCCTGCCATTCTATAGGAAAATCTAAATATCAAGGTAGTCGTATTTCATTATTATTCAGCGATAATAGCTTCCTTCTTCCAGCTTAGTTTTTTTCTTATTTACTGATAAGCTTCTTATACACCACCTGATTAAGTAATTCTTCTTTTCGGGTACGGGAAATAGGAAGCTCTGTTGTATTGATGAACAGGCGTCCTCCGGAGATCATATCAATGTGGGTAATATTGATCAGGAAGGATTTATGAATCCTGAAGAAATGTTCGGAGGGCAGCGATTCTTCAATTGCTTTCATCGTTTGATGGATGACCAGGGATTTATCCTTAAAATGAAGCTTGGTGTAATTCTGCATACTTTCGATGTATAAAATGTCAACCCAGGACACTTTAATGAAGCTGTCAGACTGCCTTACATACAGAAAAGGATCTTCCAAAAGACTGTTCTTTTTAAGCCTTTCACTGAGAATAAACTGCTGCTGTGCCCGGTTTACAGCCTGGTAAAAACGATTAAAAGCAATAGGCTTTAAAAGATAATCTGCCACCTGCAGGCGGAATCCTTCAAGGGCATACTCAGAATAGGCGGTGGTAAGAATACATAACGGCGGATTTTCAAGCTGTTCCAGAAATTCAAGACCACTCAGGTAAGGCATATTGATATCCAGAAAGAGGAGATCTATTTCGCTTTCCTTCACTTTGGCATCCGCTTCCAGCGCTGAGGCGCAGGTACCTTCTACCGATAAAAAATCAATCTGGTCTGCCAATTCTTTAAGGTGGAATCTGGCCAGCGGCTCATCATCTACAATCAGGCACTTCATTTTAGGAATAATATTACTCATTTTCAGATAATTTTAAGGTTAAAGTGATTTGATAGACCAGGCCGTCAGATTCAATGCTCAGCGCATGGGCATCCGGATATTGTAGTTTTAAACGTTTTTGTACATTTTGGAGACCGATTCCTCCTGTTCCGTCTTTCTTTTTGTAATTCATCCTTTCGGAATATGAATTTTCAACATAAAAGGAGAGTAGGTTGTTTTCTTCTTTACAGTCAATCTTTACATAGCCGTTATGCCCGGGAAGTCTGCAGACATATTTAAATGCATTTTCAATAAAGGGAACCAATAGCAAAGGAGCAATGAACGACTTTTTATTGTTGATGTTCCAACAGGCTTTTACATCCAGTTCGTTTCCCCATCTTAACTTTTCTACCTCAACCAGGTTTTGCAGATATTCAATTTCTTTATCCAATGGAACAATGTTCTGGTTGCAGTGATAGAGCTGGTATCTCAGGATATCTGAAAATTTCATCAGTAAAAAATCAGCAAGCCGGGTATCGGTTTTCATCAGGATATGAATGTGGTTCAGTATATTGAATACCACATGAGGATTGATCTGGTCTTGTAGTAATTTAAGCTGATTTTCCAAATGGGCCTGCTGAAGAAGGATATGATCCCGCTCTATTCTTCCGTGTTCTTTATAAAACTTAATTCCGCAGGCCGATCCATTGATCAGAAAAGAAGCTGGAAGAGCCATATAAAATCCCTGCCATAAAATAGGCAGATGATCTATTATATGAGGAGGAAGAGACGTTTTAGGAGCTACTTCAAGGTAGGTGAAAATAACAGAGTACACCAGGCTCAGAAGAAAGATAACCATGGTAGCCTGTATCAGGAACCGTTTCATTTTTTTCAGCCGTAAAGCTTTCGGAAGAAGTTTATTCGTTAAAAAATGGGTGAATGTAAAAGAACTTATGGTGATGATAACAGCTTGGATCATGGCCAGGTATTTTCCGGTGGCAATCTGGAAGTTACACCATAATACTATGGCAAAAACAAGCCAGAAAATAAAAGTGAAAACATATTCTCTTACTACAAAAGATTTTGTCATAGGTGGGCTGAAGTAGGGTTATAAAAAATTAGAAACCGTGGGAAACAGTTTCTAACAGGTAAAGATAATTTAAGTTTTTAGAATAGAAAATAACCTATCCCGAGACTAAAGCTGTGAGGCTTGGATTTAAATGCACTGCTGACACTGGAAAGTCCATTTTCATATCTGACATCTACCGTGAAATTTTTATAATCCATTCCTATACCTCCTGTGAGTCCGATATTGGATTTGTCAAACTTTTTAAAACCTTCCTGCAAAGCCTGAGAAGTGGATACATTGTTTTTAAAAGCATAGCTGTAGACCCCTCCTGCAAATACCCTTACGTTAAAATCATCTGTTTTAACCAGTTTGTATCCTACCACCACAGGAACATCAATGGCGCTCCATGTCAGTTTTGCAGAACTTCCGTCTTTTGCTTCGTAAGATGTTTTTCTTTTGTTGAATAGGGCCTCTCCCTGCACATACAGGCTCCCGATATCCATTCTTGTCATAATACCTGCCTGATAGCCGAATCCATATTTTCCGTCCAAGGAAGAGGATTCCGTTGTTGTTTTGGTAAAATTGGTTCCTCCTTTTACTCCAATATGAAAAGCCGGGGTCTGTTGTGCCTGTACGTCTATCGAACAGGTAATGCACAGTAACAATGAGCTTAAAGCTAAAAACTGTTGTTTCATAATTTAATTATTTTTAAAATCTGATGCAAAACAACAACTCTGGAAAGGGACGTGAAATTTTATTTGATGAACGGTAGAAATCTTGGGATAAGTCTCTTTTTAAGAAGGAAATAGCGATGAGCACAATATTTTAATGATAAAAAAAATCGAAAGATCTCTCTTCCGATTTAAATGATTAGTAAGGCTGTTCTTCACAATTTACAGCCGGGCTGCAGCCTCCGCCGCCGGGATTCCCGCCTCCGCCAACACATCTTCCGGGGGTTCCGTCATCATCCAGTTGGCAGACTTTTCCAAAGGTACATTCACAATCTGTCCAGCAGTAAGCAGAATCCCCACCCATATGGCAGGTATCTATTATTCCGCTCCCCACAATGCCTGACAGCTCTTTTCTTAAAAGTTTTTTCATTTTTTTCATGATGCAATTTGATGTTAAAAGTTAATAGTTTACGATATATGCAGCCGTAAATATAATTAAAAATTACATCTGTTCACTTTTTAAGTGTCTGTTAATAAGTGTGATGCTGAGAATGTCGGGTGAAAGAATGCTGCTTCTGCCGGAGCAATGCAAAAAAAATAAACCCGCTACACAGCGGGTTTACTATATTTATTTTTTAAATGTAAGGACCAGGGGAATGGAGACGGTAGAAGATACCGGTTTTCCGTTGTTTTCTGCTGGTTTCCATTTACCTTTATCTTTAATGCGATAAAAAGCGGCCTCAATGAATGCATTTACATCTTCATTATTTCCTTTTACCTGGGCATCCAGGGGATTTCCCTTAGAGTCCACTACAAAACTGATTGTTGCTTTATAAGAATCCGAAGCATAATTTAAAAAAGCGAGATCAACAGCTTCATATAGGAGTTTTTGAAAAGAAGCTTTTCCTTTATCATAGTCGGCTTCATGGGTGACCATGCCTTTTGTCGGCGGGTCCAATGCAATCATTTTCTTTTCCTCCGTGGAGATCTTATCCAAAGCCTCTTTGTAGGACGTTATTTTGTCTTCTGTAAGAAGCCACTCCTGCTTAGTTTTTAAATCATTAGGCTTAGGATATTTTTTATACAGAGCCGTTTTCTTTCTTTCATAGCGTGAGTCAGCTTTTTCAAATTCAGAGATTTGGGCATTGCTGAAAACAAAAGAGACCATGAATACTAATGCTAAGAGTTTTTTCATGACTGATTAAGCTTTTACAATATTAATGATTACTTCAGTTGCTTTTTCCATGCTTTCTAAAGCTACATATTCGTAAGGGCCGTGGAAGTTGATCCCTCCCGCGAAGATATTCGGGCAAGGAAGTCCCATATAAGAAAGCTGTGCACCGTCTGTACCTCCTCTGATCGCTTTGATCTTTGGCTCAATACCGGCTTCTGTCATTGCTTTTGCAGCAAGATCCACAATATGCATTTTCCCTTCAAACTGCTGCTTCATGTTTCTGTACTGTTCCTTGATTTCCACTTCAGCCGTTCCTTCACCATGTTTCTGATTGAATTCAGCCACTTTTTCTTCCATGAATTTCTTTCTTGCTTCAAATTTGTCAGCATCGTGATCACGAATGATATATTGAAGTTTACCCTCAGAAACATCAGCGTTGATA
This sequence comes from Chryseobacterium sp., assembly GCF_022869225.1. NCBI lineage: Bacteria > Pseudomonadati > Bacteroidota > Flavobacteriia > Flavobacteriales > Weeksellaceae > Chryseobacterium > Chryseobacterium sp. The sequence continues at coordinate 2,285,295 of NZ_JALIHL010000001.1, forward strand.
TCCATCAAGTGATAGAACCCATCAAAACCTTTCGTGGTAGAAGGCGTTTCATGAGCGGGAAGACTTTGGGCAAATTCAGCAGCCAACAGTGCCGCATTTACCATTTTTCCATAGGCATAACCAGGGTGTACGCTCAATCCGTGGATTTTTACTACCGCTCCTGCCGCATTGAAATTTTCATATTCCAGTTCTCCAACTTCTCCGCCATCCATCGTATATGCCCATTCAGCACCGAATTTAGCAACATCAAACTTGTGGGCCCCTCTTCCGATTTCTTCATCAGGAGTAAATCCTACAGCAATTCTTCCGTGTTTGATTTCCGGATGTGCAATCAGATATTCCGCAGCGGTTACAATCTCTGCGCAGCCTGCTTTGTCATCAGCACCCAGAAGTGTGTTTCCGTCTGTGGTAATTAATGTCTGGCCGATATATTTTTTTAAGCTTTCAAATTTTGAAGGAGATAAAGTGAAACCTGTTGCCTGGTTCAAAAGAAGATCATTCCCATCGTAGTTTTTCCAAACCTGAGGGTTTACATTTTCTCCGCTGAAATCCGGCGATGTATCATAATGTGAAATAAACCCGATCGTAGGTCTGTCATCATTTTCCAGGTTAGAAGGAACATAGCCCATAATATATCCGTTATCATCAATGGATACATTATCTAAACCGATGGTTTTCAACTCTTCAGCAATATAATTCGCAATATCCCACTGTCTGGAAGTAGAAGGTGTAGCTTCACTTTCAGCATCACTGGTTGAATATATTTTTACATAGCTCAGAAAACGGTTCAGTAATTTCTCTTTCCACAAGGGGTTGAATTCTATTGTACTCATCAGATTTATCATAAATTTTAACAAAGTTAGCAAATTTGAAGCTCAGAACGCATTATTTGCGGCTGAATATGAATTATCGAAATTTTAAATCGGATATAAACCTCTGGAAATCAAAATAGTGTTAGATTTGTATGTACCGGATATAAAATTGTTTAGTTTTATTATATTTGAGAAAATCAAAAAGTAAAAATGTTTCTTACCGAATGTCCTAGAGATGCAATGCAGGGATGGGGAGAGTTTATCCCTACCCATAAAAAAATAGATTATATCAACTCCTTGATGGATGTTGGTTTTGATGTTTTGGATAGTCTGAGTTTTGTTTCTCCGAAAGCAATTCCACAAATGGCTGACTCTGATGAGGTTGCGGAAAATATTGATAAATCCCGTTCGAAGACTAAAGTCTCTGCCATTATTGGAAACTATAGAGGCGCTGAAAAAGCGCTGAAGCATCAGTCTGTGGATATTCTTGGGTTTCCTTTCTCTATTTCTGAGACGTTTCAGCACAGAAATACCAACAAGGCCAGGAAGAGGCTTTTAGTGAAATTATTAAAATGCTTGAATTGGTCGGAAGAGAAGGAAAACAGCTTAATATCTATTTCTCGATGGCTTTTGGAAACCCGTATGGAGAAATGTGGAAATGGGAAGATGTGGACCACTGGGCCCAACGATTTTCAGAAATAGGAGTGAAAGATATCCTGCTTTCTGATACAACAGGAGTAGCAACTCCTGAATCCATTGCTCTTTTATTTGAAAAAATACCTTCAAAATATCCTGAAATTAACTTTGGAGGTCATTTCCATAACCGGTATGAAGATTCTTATTCAAAATTAAAAGCGGCTTACGATCAGGGATGCCGGAGGTTCGACAGTGCTATCAAGGGAATCGGCGGATGCCCTATGGCTAAAGATGACCTGGTGGGAAATATGCCTACAGAGCAGGTGATCAATTTTATGAGCGTAGAGAAAGTGGATCATAAACTGAACCTTCTGAATTTTGAAAGCTCTTATAATAAGGCTAAGGATATTTTTCATTTTTAGCGGATGAAATCATTGTATATTATTACATTGATGCTGTGTTCTTCCTTATTTTTATCCCAAAAAGTGGATAAACTGTTCAGTGAAGAGAGGTTTACAGATATTATTGCCTTAGAACATGAAAGTCCAAACTTTTCCGGACAAGAGCTGTACCAGCTGGGATTTGCTTTTTTCAGAGCAGAAAATGATGATAAAGCGATTGAATATTATGATAAAGCGCTGAAAAAAGGATTTGATAATCCCATTGTTTTTTTTCAGAAAGGGCTTTCGGAAATGTATCTTAAAAAATATGACGAAGCACTTAAAAATATCAGCAAAGCCATTGAAGCAGCCCCATTAGCCGAGTTTTACTATGAAAAATATCGTATACTGTATACACGGGAGGATTATATAAATGCTGAAAAAACATTTTTAGAGGCATTAAACAAATCTGTGAAGAAAGACAAATGGTATGTTGAAATGGTAATGGCAGCAGGAAACTTTTATTATACCAGAAAAGATTTCGCAAAATCTGAGACAATATATCGGGACGGAATTGCAGAATTTCCAAAAGAATATGAATTGTATACAAAACTTATCAAGGCCCTAAACGCTCAGAATAAGTTTTCTGAAGCTGACATTTATTTTGATAAAATGAAAGTGTTTTATGAAAATAAAGAACTTTCTGAGGATGAAATGAAGTTTAAAAATTTGGCTGTAGATGAGTTTGAATGGAAGAATCAGTGGATAAATGTCCATAAATACTTTGTAAAGCCTAAGAATACGCTGGAGGGTTTATATATCCTTTATCTTATTGATAAAAAAGGAGAAAAAGTAGAACGTAAGTTTAAAATTGAAAAGACCCTTCAACTTGGGAAAACAGATCCTGAATTTGTTATTTGTGAAGAAATAAAAGATGGGCATACCACTTATCCAATTGGATTTAAAGATGATCGTTTCACTCTCGAAAGTTTAAGGCGTGAAATTGTTAAAGTTTTAGATAATGCATAGAAGGCGGCAGGTTCAGTAAAATTTAAATAAGCTATTGTAATAATGACAACGACCCCAATAATTTCAGTATCCGAATTAAAAAAACTTCCAACAGAAAACCTCATCATCCTTGATGCAAGAGCAGGAAAAGATGCTGAGCAGGCTTATCTTGAAAAACACCTCAAAGGAGCCCGCTTTATCAGTCTGGAGACTCATATGGCGGAGATAGGGGAGAATGCTGCTTTTGGAGGAAGACATCCGCTTCCGCCAGTTGAGAAATTTGCTGAAATACTTTCTGATCTGGGAATAGCAAATGATTCCCAGATCGTGGTGTATGATGATAAGAGTGGAGCAAACGCGGCAGCAAGAGCGTGGTGGATGCTGAGAGCATTCGGGCTGGAAAAGGTACAGGTCCTTGATGGAGGGATACAGGCTGCTGAAAGAGAGGGGGCTGCATTTTCATCAGGGGAAGAGACCGCTGAAAAAGCTTCTCGAATTAAAAAAGAATCCTGGGGTCTTCCCGTGTCAACTCTTGAAGCGGTTGAAAATGAACTGAAAAACAATTCTTCTACTGTAGTGGATGTAAGAGATGCCTACCGATACAGGGGAGAATCCGAACCGATTGATTGGGTTGCCGGACATATCCCGGGAGCGATTAATATTCCTTTTTCTGAAAACCTTGATGAAAATGGAAACTTCCTGAAGCCGGATGTTTTAAAGGAAAAATATACCCAACTTTTAAAAAACAAACCCGAATCCCTGATTATTCATTGCGGTTCCGGAGTTACAGCATGCCACACTATTTTGGCACTGGACTATGCCGGGCTTACCATCCCGAATCTTTATGTAGGTTCATGGAGTGAATGGAGCCGGAGAGAAGGAAAAGAGATCGCAAAAGAAATTTAAAGAATAAAACCCCGGATATCGTCTGGGGTTTATATTTTATTGGAGATATTCCATTGTTTTGAGAGGAAGCTGGATTGGAAGAAGGGAAGTTCTTGAAGCCCATAGAAGAATTGAAGCTTAATTTTAGAGTATCATTTCCACTAAATCATAGCAAGGAATTAAATAATCATATAACTTCCAGCTTCATTATTCTGACTTCCAGCTTTACAGCATTCCTAATTCAAACTTAGCTTCTTCGCTCATCATATCCTTATTCCAGCTCGGCTCGAATGTAAGCTCTAAATCAACACTTTTTACATTTTCCACTTCTGCTACCTTATCTTTTACTTCCTGAGGAAGAGTTTCGGCAACAGGACAATTGGGAGTCGTAAGTGTCATTACAATTTTTACGTCTGCATCATCGGAGATCTGTACATCATAAATCAGCCCTAATTCGTAAATATCCACTGGAATTTCAGGGTCATATACGGTTTTCAGTACCTTGATGATTTCTTCACCAATGTCAGCAATTTGATCGTCTGTAAATTTCATTTTTTAATCTAGATTGATATTCCTTTTCAACAAATCTTCCTGACGCATGCGCCGGAAAATATTTGCCAAAGTTAAGACATCTTTTTCACAATAGTCAACAATTCGCTGCAAGTCTTTTTCTATGTAGTAGATTGATGAAACCATTGAGCCGTCAATATCGTCCTTTGGAGTAGGAATACCAAAGACATGAGCCAGCAGCTCAAGGGATATAAAACTTTTATAATCCCCGAATTTCCATAGTTCCATCGTATCCAGATGAGGGATTTCCCAGGGTTTTTTTCCATACATCTGAAACGGGGACGGAGGCTGCATCCCGTTGATTAAATACCGCCTTGCGATCCAGGGAAAATCAAACTCCTTTCCGTTGTGGGCACATAGAATAACATCACGAAGTCTGGGACTGTTGAAAATCTCTCCAAACTCCAGAAGCATTTTCTTCTCATCGTGGCCAGAAAAGCTTTTTATTTTTAACGTTTCATTTTTTTCGAGCATTCCGATGGTAATGCAGATAATTTTTCCAAATTCAGCCATAATGCCGGCCCTTTCATAAAACTGCTCTGCGGAAATATCTTCTTTTCTCTGGAATTTTGTTTTTTTATCCCACAGGTACTGCTCGGTTTCGGATAATTCATCCCAGGACCCGGCTTGCGGAACGGTTTCAATATCAAGAAATAAAATTTTTTCTAATGGTATATTTTGTATCATCTCTTGTTTTTTTCTAAGTTGAAATATATGACATAATAAATGAATAATCCAAAACGTTTTAAAAGGAGATAAATTATATTCTTATGAAGAATCTATTTCTTATAGGAGGCAGTATGAGCTTACTATTAATGACTTCATGCAATAGTTCAGATGAAAACTCTGGTTCTAATGCAACAGTGAATGTAAGGCTTACAGATGGCCCTGCAGCATATACTGCCGTTAATATTGATATTCAGAAAATTGAAATTAATACGAATGGCGGATGGACTACGTTGAATTTTCCCAAACCGGGAGTCTACAACCTTCTGAACTTTAAAAATGGAACAGATGTGATTTTGGGACAGGCGGAGCTTCCGGAAGGCAAGGTTTCTCAAATGAGAATGGTGCTTGGTTCCAATAACAGCATAGTGGTCAATGGGACAACCTATCCCTTACAGACTCCATCTGCTCTGCAGAGCGGTTTGAAGTTTAACTGGAACCAAACGTTATCAGCCAATGGAGCCTATACCGTATGGATAGATTTTGATGCCGGAAGATCTGTGGTCGCGATGGGTAACAACTCTTATATTTTGAAGCCTGTCATCAGGGCTTTCTCCGAATTGACAAACGGACAGATAAAAGGATATGTACTGCCTCAGGCTGCAAAAGCCTCCGTTCACGCCATTATGGCGTCAGATACTATTGCAACTGCAATCCCTAATCCTGATGGTTTTTTTATGCTGTCGGGACTTCCCCAGGGAAATTATACCGTTTCCTACGATGCAGCAGGAAATACAGGTTATGTGGATGAAAGTACAAATAATGTCTCTGTGACTTTTGGAAAGGTTAGTGATCTTGGAACCAAAACACTGCATCAGTAATATCAGTCCATGTAAAAATTTATACCCCTTATAGAACCTAAATTCTATAAGGGCTTATTGTGTGTTCAGCTTATCCTACCTGCATTCCGTTTTTCGTAGGCAGGGAAGGTGTTAAAAGGGTAACCTCTTTTTTATCTTCGCCGTATAATCCCAGGACAAGGCACTCGCTGAAGAAGTTGGCAATCTGTTTTTTAGGGAAATTAACAACCGCCAGAATCTGTTTTCCCACCAATTCTTCTTTCTGATACAATGAGGTGATCTGTGCGGATGATTTTCTGATTCCTAAATCTCCAAAATCTATTTCCAGTTGATAGGATGGATTTCTTGCTTTTTCAAAATCATTGACTGAAAGGATGGTTCCGCACCGGATATCTATCTTTTCAAAATCTGCCCAGGTGATGTCTGGTTTTAAGTTCATGGTAATGTGTTGATTAAAAGTTCTACTTCTGTTTTCTGTTCTGCATATTTTTGCTGTAATACTGAGCCTTCACCCATTCTTTTGTAATATTCCAAGGCTTTCCCTCCGAAGAATTTTTTATGAAAATCTGAAACTTCCGGTATCTGCGGAAAGACTTTGTGAAAAAGCATTTCATAATAGGCCTGAAATTCTCTTTCATTTTTATCCTCTATCACCTGCCCCGGAGCTTTCTGCCTCACATGGAGCATTTCATGGGCAATCATATTCAATACCAGATTCAGATCAAAATCAAATAAATTTTTCGGGATCATTACTGTTTGCGGGCGTCCCAATTCCCCTTCAGCCGTAAGAAGCATTGAAGTAGGGGAAAGTTCCTGTCTGAATCCAAACCCTGCAAAGTTTTCATGTTCCAGATTAAAAGAATGGATCAGATACCTAGCCGCATCCAAAATCTGGTCATGTTCTTTATAAGCATCAAGGTGTAAATGGATCTGCTCGAAATTCATCTGAATAGGTTGAATAACAAATGTATTAAAATATTGAGAATTATGATATATTTTAATTATTCGAAAGTACAGGGGGAAAAAATGATTGTTTTGACCTTTCAGTTCGCCTCATCATACGGTTTTTGAATTAACGATTAGTGGGGATTTTGTATATTTGCAAAGTAAATGATAATTCGCAAAGTAAACGATAATATTTGCAAAGTAGACAATAATTATTTTTAGACTTTTAAGATTCATGGTATTTTTAAAATAGGACTTGTAATTTAAAAGATAAATTATTTAAAAAAAAGCGTAAAGATCCGTCATAATGGAGTTATATTAAAAACTTTCCATCTCCTGCTCCCATTCTAACAACTTTCCCCAACTTTTCTTTGTCTTTAAAAGCAAAATTGCAAATGATCAACATTTTTCTACCGTTCTCACCATCACCAATTTATTGGATTAGATAAACGATAATTAACTTTCCTACACTTTTTATATAGGATATTCTAATTATGAGTGTTTTTAGTATGATAAAACTCATATCACTTCTTTTAATAAATCTTTTAGTCGTGAACTAAAAAGAATACTTTTGCAGCCATTTTAATAACATTAACTCAAAAACAACACGGGAATGAAGAAACTTTATCTCGGTGCATATACATTATGCACAGTTTTAGGTGTGTCTGCTCAGGAAGTGGTTTGGCAAAAGGACATCAAATCCTCTACTCAGGATTTCCTAAGTCAGGTGACCACCACTATCGATCAGCAGTATCTCATCACAGGAAGCTCTATTCGGAGCGACAAACAGCAAACTTTAGGTAATAAACAGAACAACGGCTACGATTTCCATGTGGTAAAACTCAACCAACAAGGAGAAGAAGCTTGGGAAAAGTATTTCTCAGGGTACAATCATGATTATTTGTCGGCAATAGTAAGCACTCAGGACGGAGGATTTCTATTAGGAGGAACATCCTATTCCGGAAAAGGATTGGATAAAAAAGAAGATTCTAAAGGCGGATCTGATATTTGGCTGATCAGAATCAATGAATTTGGCGATGAGCTCTGGCAGAAGACTTTAGGAAACTCCTATGATGAAGAAGCTAAAGCAGTGATTCAAAGTACAGACCTAGGCTTTTTTGTAGCTGGAAATGTACAGAACTCTTCTAAAGGCTATGGTTCTAAAGATGTCTGGATCATCAGACTGGATAAAGACGGAAAAGAATTGTCCCAACTGGTATTAGGCGGAGAAGGTTTAGATGACGTAGAGAAAATGATTCCAACGAAAGATGGCGGAGCATTATTAGGGATTTATTCCAGGAGTTCCGAGGTTCGTGTTTCAGGATCCGGGAATAATCCTCGTGAAACTTCTTCAACTTCTGCATCCAGCACTGCAAAATCTACAGAAAATTTCGGTGAAGGTGATTATTGGATCATTAAACTGGATAAAAACGGGAAAGTAGAATGGGAAAAGAACTATGGTGGTAAAGCAGATGATCATATCAGAACTTTGGCTTTAATCGCAAATGGCTACATCATTGGTGGAGAATCCAGATCCGAAAGATCAGGAAACAAAACAGTCTGTACCCAAGAAGGAACAGACCTTTGGTTAATTGCACTTAATGAAAGAGGTGATGAACAGTGGCAAAAATCTTACAATTTCAAAAATCGGGATATTTTAATGGGAATGAGCGTTATTCATTCCGCAGATGACAAAACTTCCAAAGGAATTTTATTGGGGGGTTACACCCAAGCCGAAGGAAGAATAGAAAAAGATGATGAAACCTTCTGGATGTTGTATTTAGATGGCAACGGAAATGAACAATGGCGAAAACATGTAGCAGGAGAATCCAGGCAGAAAGAAGAAAGACTTTCAGATCTGAAGTTAAACAGGGATGGTTCAATTATTCTAGCCGGAACCAGTGCTAAAGAACTTGGAAAAGAGAACTGGAAGATTGTAAAGCTGGGTGATAAACAGGTGAATGACCTGATTGCAAAATATGATATCAAGATTTATCCGAATCCTGTATCAGATTATGCTTATGTAGAAATCGGTTTTGACTTTAAAGAGGCTGATATTATGCTGTATGATATGAGCGGAAGACAGCTTCAGAACTTTAAAACCAAGAACAGAGTGACGAAGGTAAACACTCAAGCTTTGGTACAGGGAGCTTATCTGGTAACTGTAAAAACCAATACAAATAAAACTGCAAATTCTAAAATTATTAAAAAGTAATGAAGAAGGAAAAGATCAATCTGGCAAGTCTGCGAAATAAATTGAGCGCTTATCTATTTATTCCAGTATTGTGTTTATCAAATTCTTATAAAGGGCAAGACCAATTTAATACTAATAGTCAGATTACTCAATCAGTTTTGGACGCTTCAAGTTTTTCAACAGGAAACACAGGAAGTGTGGACATTTCAATCCCAATTACAAACCTTTCCATCGAAAATTTTAGCTTAGATGTTAAGTTGAAACATAACTCTACTGGAGTAAAAGTAAATAGAGATGCTGACCTTTTCGGAGTAAATTGGGATATTAATGCTGTAGGACTTATTACAAGAGAAATTAAGGGGCTGCCTGATGAGCTACCTCAAATGGTTATTTTAGAAAGTAATTTAGGAGGATGTATTAAACTCAGTCAGATGGAGAATGTAGGCTATTTTTATAATAGAGACAGAGTCAAAAACTTTCTTCCTGCCTATGAGGCTGGATATCCCAATATTCCATTATCGATATCAGCTGATCTTACTATGAATGGGTTATCTTCTCATTTTTTTAAATCACCTAGATTCTTTACCCCTCCCGCTGACGATCCTGGCCTTCTTAAAGACTATGAACCTGATATTTTTACAGTTATAATTCCAGGTTATAAACCCTTCAAGTTTTTCTTTGATCTTGATAAGAAAATTGTTATCACTTCAGATGATAATTATAAAATCTCTCATATAGAGCAGGAGGGGGAGATTGCTTCATTTGAAGTTATAGATAAAAATGGGACAAAATTCAAATTCAGTAATAAAGAAAAACGTAAATTAAGTAATTTAAAGACTGAATTTGAAAGTGCTGGAATTTTAGAAAATAAAGACATTTCAAATTCTGTTGAAACGCCTCCTGTTTTAAATAGTTTATGTGCTGGATATAATCAGGAACATGTTAATAATTTTAAAAAGCACTATACCAAATCCTGGTATTTGGATTTAATTACAAATACTAAATCAGAAACTATAGGATTCAATTATAAAAATTTAGAACTATATTCTGTTAGCCCAGCTTATGGAAATAAACCTTACACCTCTGATTATATAATTTACCCTAATAATGATGATTATGGTTATATAATTTGGCAGAGTGGTATACTAGGTGGGTACTATCCTGTATCTTAAAGTGCTTTAGTGACAACAACTCCGATTCTTAAGGCTGTAGGGACTAAAGATAAAACCATCTATTTGAACGAGGGAAATTTAAGGGAAGATATATTCAATAATGCATATACTCAATATAAAGAAATTAAAAGTATAGATATTTGGTTTCATAATACAGGAAACACATTTGTGGGCCTTGATTACTATCTAACGTATACTCCAAACTCCATCCCTGCTAATTTTAGAAAAATACAGACCTTCGAATTTGATTATTTGTATTCATTTTCAAAAGATGGTAGTAGTAGTCCTAAAGTTGCCTACGCCAATAAAAGATTATTCTTGAATTCTATTACTCAAAAGGCAGGAGGAGTAGGTATTATTAAATATTATCTGGCATATAATGGAGATATAAATGACTTGCCAAATAAACAGAGTACAAAAAGAGATTTATGGAACTATTATAAAGAAAATCCTGAATTAAATTTCTTTCACAAGCTATATTATTATCCTGAAGATGGAAGGGATAATATTGACTTAGGTCCTATCTCTCTATACCCAAGAAAAATTTTAATGGTCCAGAGGTTTCTATTCTGAATTATTATTCAAATTATCCTTTGAAGCCAGTTTATTTTGGAGATAAGACACCTGATTTTAATAATACAAGTATCGGTTCTCTGAAGAGTATTTTGACAAGTATGGGAGGGCTAACCAACTTTTATTACGAACCCAATTACATTCAGTATTATGCAGATAAAAGACCTTCGGGGGGAATCCGTATTAAATCAATTGAAAATATAGAGTCAGGTAAAAAAAATATTACTGATTTTTACTACGGTCAGAATGATAATGGTATTGGGCATGTTTATATGAACAATGGTATTAACAGACTGAATTATAATCCTGATAACACCACAAGATTTGGAGTAAACTCTCCTAGTTTTAGTGACTTTATTAAGCTTAACTTTTTAGATGAAGTATCTTCTATCACTTATTATGATGAGATAAAGAAGGTAAATAGAGATGAAAATGGAAATTCCAAAGGATATACCATATCAAAGTATAGCTTATTTAAGGATAATAATGCTCATACAGGCTTTCAGCTAGGAAATGTATTTTACAAATCAAATATTTTTTCAAGTTACAGTTTGATATATAGTCATTCTAAAAATCAGAATATGGTTTATTACAACCATAATACGAAAGATTATTATCCTTTCAATGAAAAAGAAGATTTTTCTGAAATCAACGGATACTTATTGAATGAGAAGGTGTATGACAGTAATAATACACTCCTAAAAGAAAATAATTACACCTACGATCTTAAAGTACAGGAATATAAGTTTTTAAAGGATGATAACAGCGGATGGCAGCCGGCAGGATCTATGTATAAATTAAGAAAGTATGATTATTTATTACAGAATACTTTAAATAGAGATTATTTTAATAATAATGCTGTAGTAACTAATACTACAAATACATATAATTCATTCAATCAACTGAAAAAAATATCAACTGTCCTTCCTGATACGGATGTTTTTTCCAAAGAACTGAAATATTGCTACGAAACAGATAATTCATTTACAACATTGAACAGGCTTTCAGAAATATGTGAGGAAAAGGAAACTAAAAATAATAGGTCTACGATAATTAAATACCTTTATAAAAACCTAAGTGTTCCGAAGTTATTTATTGAATCGGGAGTTATGGGGAATTTTAATGTTTATTATGGCACTATTTTAGAAAATTTGCCTTATGTAACGCAGAAATCTATTAACGGTACTACTTTTAACGATGGTGTTAAGATTAATAAATTAGGAGAGTATGGAAATATAGTAGAAACTGAGATAAATACTGTTCCAGAAACTACAATATACGGGTATTACCAGGCTTTCCCAATAGCCAAAATAAAAGGAGCAACTTATAATCAGGTCTTACAGGCTTTCAATCTTGATCCTTCTAATTATGAAGATTTTTTAAAGCTTGATATAATAAAAAAATCGGATCTTGATCTCGATGCTAATACAGAAAATATACTTATATCGGCTTTGGATGAATTTAGAAATAATGCTCAGCTTAAAAACTATGAAATTACTACTTACACCTATGATCACGGAGTTGGTGTCACTTCAATGACACTTCCTTCAGGAATTCGGGAGTATTATAAGTATGACCCTGCTGGCAGGTTGGAACGTATTCTGGATAAAGATAATAATATTATCAAGGAAATTAAATATGGTAACGCTCCTATTAAATTCTATAATCGTAAAATAATCAAGACCTTATCTCGTAATACCTGTACACCTTATACAGAGGATGGAGGGGAATATACTTATGTTGTTCCTGAACTTAAGTATTCATCTCTTATTAGCCAGGAGGATGCGGATCAGCAAGCCGAAAATGATATTAAGACAATAGGTCAAAGTCAAGCAAATGCTAGTATGCCGTGTGTTCCTAGAACAATATGCACATTTTCTTTTGATAATAATTTTATCCGTAGATCCAATCCTTCAACGCCAGAAGTATATAAACTGCCTAACTCTGATAAACTATATTATAATTTTTCATTTTCAGGATATCCAATTAATGCTGACTATTGGAAGAAATCTATCGTTATAGGACATGTTTCAGGGTGTATTCCGAAAGATGATTATTTTATATATGAAGAAGTACCAGGGGGAATGTTTGTAGGTAGCCCTGTTCCGGCTAATCGTACGTGGGAAATTTTCATTAATCCCAACGGAAATATTTATGCTTTCTTAAAATCAGGATCAGTAGGTAGTAATTCATATAATCCTTTAAACTTTAAATTTTCTAGATAATAAAAATAATTATGAGAAAAAATGTAATCTCAATATATTTTCTATTTACTTCATGTCTGACCTATGCACAAACTTCGGGAGAAGCTTATGTACAGACAAGAACTTACCTTGAGCCAGTTTCTTCTACTAATCATAGTGCCCGACAAATTCATGAGGTTCAGTATTTTGATGCATTAGGTAGACCTAAACAGATTGTAAGCGTAAAAGCAACCCCAAGCAGTAAAGATGTTGTTGCTCATATTGAATATGATAGTTTTGGGAATCAGTCGATAAGCTATCTGCCTGTTCCTCAGCAGGTAACGCTTAATGGGGATATTCATCCAAACCCTTTAAATAATGCCACAAATCCTAATATTTATGCAAATGAGAAAATTTTCTCCGGGAAAAAATTTGAAAATTCTCCTTTAAATAGGGTTTTAGAAGAAACTCAGACAGGAGCTGCGTGGGCATCAAAACCTGTAAAATATGGATATAGTACAAATACAGATGGTGAAGTAAAAAGATATACCGCATCTTTTGAATATTCTACTTTTCATTCAACTATTGTTTTATCTGGATACTATGGCGCAAACCAATTGTATAAGAACATAATTACTGACGAGGATAACAATAAGACCATTGAATTTAAAAATGCTCAGGGGCAAATTATTTTGGTTAAAAGGATAATTAGTGATTCAGAAAGTGCTGATACCTATTATGTGTATAATGAATATGATCATCTTGCTTATATTATTCCACCGAATGCATCGGCCACTACTTTTTCTCCGGCAATAGTGGATCAATTTTGTTACCAGTTTAAATACGATGATAAAAATCGTATGGTAGAAAGGAAAAACCCAGGGAGAGGATGGGAATTTATGGTTTATGATAAACAGGATCGGATTGTACTAAAACAAGATCCTGCTTTAGGAACTGTAAACAATAACCTTAATAAGAAAGGATGGCTTTTTACAAAATATGATCAACAAGGCAGAATTGTTTATACAGGTTTTTTTGCAAATACAGCAACCAGAGCTGTCATGCAAACTGCTATGGATAATATGGCTGCCAACCCGGGAAATAATGAATCCAGAAGTATCACTCCTTTTTCTCAGAATAGTTTAGATATTTATTATACGAAGAGTGCATTTCCAACAGGGAGTATGACGATACTCAGTGTAAACTATTATGACACTTATCCAACAGGAACTCCTACTATTCCATCTAATATATTAGGACAAAATGTTATTACAGATGCGCAAAACTCCTTAATAAATACTAAATCTATGGCCGTAGCATCGTATGTAAAAAACATTGATGATGATAACTGGACAAAGAATTATGTGTGGTATGATTCCAAAGGACGGAAAATTGGTTCTCACTCTATAAATCATTTAGGAGGATTTACTAAAAAGGAGGCATTACTAGACTTTACAGGTAATGTTAAAGAATCATATGTCTATCACAAAAGAATAGCAAGTGATCAAGAAACCAAGATCAGAGAAGTATTTGAATATGATGATCAAAATAGATTGGTTTCACATATGCATAACGTCAATAATTATTATAGCGAGGAACATTTGGCAATTCTCAACTACAACGAATTAGGGCAGCTGGCTAATAAAAAAATTGGACAATATGATGCAGATAGTTATAAGCCTTTGCAATCCGTTGATTATAAGTATAATATAAGAGGTTGGTTGACAAGTATTAATGACCCTGAAAATTTAGGTGATGATTTTTTTGCAATGCAATTAAAATATCAAAATCCTCAAGATGCTCAATACGGGATTGCCAAGTACAATGGAACTATATCTGAGGCCGATTGGAAAACAGCAAAGGATAAGATACATAGAAGATATTCTTATACTTATGATCCCCTTAACAGACTTACAAAGGGAACTTTTTTAACGCCTTATCTGGCATCCAATACTCAGAATCATTTTTATGATGAGGAGGTAAGTTATGATCTTAACGGAAATATTAAAACTTTAAATAGATTTCAAGCTCCTCCTCCTGGATCTTCCACAGCGATGCAAATTGATGAGCTTGTTTATGACTACGAGGTGCCTAACTTATCAAATAAGTTAATGAAGGTTACGGATAATAGAAATAACTCTTCTGGATACCCTATTGGAGGGAATATTATTGACTATGATATCAATGGTAATATGACAAGCCAAAAAGATAAAGGTATTTCATCTATAACATATAATTATTTGAATTTGCCCAAACAAATTATAGCAGGACAAGGAAATACATCTTATTTTTATAGAGCCGATGGAACTAAGCTAAAAAAAGTTTACGGGAATAAAACAACGGAATATTTGGATGGCTTTCAATATGAAAATGGTGTTTTAAAATTAATCCGAACAACAGAAGGTACCTATAGCATAGAGAGAGAACAGTATTTATATGACCATAGAGATCATTTAGGAAATATTAGGCTTACATTTGGTGCTGCTGATGGTGGAGGATGGTTCTATTTAAAAGAAAATAATTATTATCCTTTCGGATCATCACATCAGGGATACAATGATTTTGATAATCTTAAAGACTTCGATATACCTTATAATAATAAATATAACGGAAAAGAACTTCAGGAAACAGGAATGTATGATTATGATGCGAGAATGTATATGCCTGACTTAGGAAGATGGGGTGTACTTGACCCTTTGATGAATAAATATGAGACAATTTCACCTTATTCATATGTAGCTAATAACCCTGTAAATGCTATTGATCCAGATGGAAAGAAAATATTATTTGTTAATGGTCATTATCAACGTACCTATGTGGGAAGATACATTTTAGGATCAGATAAATCAGGAGAAGATTATTGGGGAAATGGGTTCCCTTTCCAAGCTAAGGTTTTCTTTGATGATTTTGCAGAGATAAAAGCTTCAAACTTTATTAATGGATCTTCATTCATAGGAGGAGATATGAGTGGGCAAGACAGGTATGATGCCGGGTATAAATATGCTAAGGATCATATTGATGAGCTTACTTCCAATATGGCAAAAGGAGAGACATTTAAAATAGTAACACATAGCGAAGGATCGGCTTATGGAGCTGGAGTGGCAAGGTATCTTTTGGATAAAGGTTATAAAGTAAGTAGTATAGTACATCTTTCTTCAGATGAAGGAGATGAATTTACCACACCAAAAGAACCTGAAACATATCAACTCGTTTACGATGGTGATGTGCTGACGGGAAATAAAAAAATTAAAGGTGTAGATAAATTTGGAGTAGTTGATTCTGGGCTTGGAGCAATATATGTTCATGGAAGTACAAGAACAAAAGGAGTTTTTAAACAGGTTCAGGATTTAAAAACGGTGAAAACAGTGAAAAATATAGGAACTGTAAATGGAAAGACTAAAAGTTGGACTTCGCAAGATAGTGCATCAACGCCAAATAAGACCAGTTTTATGAGAATTGATGATGATATAATATATAACCAAAATGGAACAAATAAATAAAAATAAGACATATATCTTTTTAAAAATTATAATCTACTCAATTGGATTTGTAAGTTTAATATTCTTGTCAAATATTTGGATTGGTACAGAAGAAAACTGGGATGAAATCGTTAAAGATGAATTTATTCCTGCTCTTATTACAAGGACTATTTTTTTAATAGTTATAGGATTATTGTTTTTGGGGCTATCTTTTGGATTAGACTATATCTATAAAAAAAAGGGCAACTTTATAAGAGAATTATATTTTTTAGTGGTATTTTCTCTTGTTTTAAATTTAATAATGATGTTGGTTCTGTGAATTGACAAAAAGGCTGTCTTAAAAGGACAGCTTTTTTGATATTCTCCGGAGAAATAATTAGTTGGTTGTATATTTGAAGACAAATTCAAATTATATGACAGTAGCAGAGTTAGAACAAATAATCCACACACCAGGAAAAAGAGAAATTGTTGTTTATAAAGGAAAAGATGTAAGAAAAGAGCTTGATCGGAGTGCTAGTGAAAGGAAAATTTTATATGAAAAATACCAGACAATATATATCATTTATAGTAACCTATTTTGTATACAATATGTACAAAAAAAGATAAAGGAAAACTCCCTGCTTGGAACAGGGAGCAAACAAAAGGTGAATTAGTCAATACTTAATCTGACAGTTATAATCAAATTAAATAACTTTAAAAGAGATTAAGTATTATGACTACACAGCAAAAAATCATCAAAAACAAGTTAGGTGTACTTGAATTAGCACAACATTTGGGCAACGTATCCAAAGCTTGTAAGGTAATGGGATATTCCCGAGATAGTTTTTATAGATTCAAAGAACTATATGAACAAGGCGGAGAACTTGTGTTATGGTAAAACTCCGATGCAGACATTTTTGGATAGTAAACCTATTGCAAAAGAGAAATTATTGGAAACTCTTGCAGAGGAACAAAAAATCCTCACTTTTGGAAGTAAGGACAATATTGGATAACTGACAATTATTTTTAACCCCTAACTGTCAGATCAAGTCGTGGCTATTACAGCTTAATACTCTTAATAATATAAGTTATGTCTCATTAATAAATAGTTCTTTATATAAATGTGAATGTTCAAAACGTTTAGCCATTTTTTATAGCCCGGCTTTTCTAATTTAAAAAAGTCAGAATATACTTATATTATAACTAGTGGCTTTTATCAATACGATAAAAAGTAGCCTTACTAATACCTGCCTGTTTACCTGCTTTATCTATTGGAATATTTTTATTATCTTATAGATGTTTTGCATATTGATATTTTTCTATACTTGTGGGACTTGATCCCGTTGGTGTTCCCAATAGCTTTTTTCTTTTCCGTGCTCCTTCTAATCCAAACTTTGTTCTCTCACTGATTAAATTTCTTTCAAACTCAGCAACGGCTCCGAAAATTTGAATAATAAATTTACCATTAGCTGAAGTTGTATCAAACGCTGGTTCTGTTATACTTTTAAAAAGAACTCCTTTCTCATTAAACTTCTCAATTAGATCAATCATGTTTTTTAGTGAGTACGATCTGTTTTGTAAACCATAATTATATCATCCTTTCTTAAATAGGAAAGCATTTCATTTAGACCAGTTCTATCCTCGCGAACACCACTAGCTATATCTGTAAAAATTTTTTCACATCCATTTTCTTTTAGCATTTCTATTTGCGTAGAAATATTCTGCTCGGAAGTTGAAACTCTGGCATAACCTACAGTCATAATTTTTTGTTTTAAAAAATGATCAGTTTTGTAGACCATTATTATATCATTCTTTCGTAAGTATGAAAGCATTTCACTTAAACCATCTCTATCTTCGCGAACACCACTTGCGATATCTGTGAAAGCTTTCTCACATCCATTTTCTTTTAGCATTTTAACTT
Organism: Chryseobacterium sp.; assembly: GCF_022869225.1. Taxonomy (NCBI): domain Bacteria; kingdom Pseudomonadati; phylum Bacteroidota; class Flavobacteriia; order Flavobacteriales; family Weeksellaceae; genus Chryseobacterium; species Chryseobacterium sp. Next base: position 2,303,558 of record NZ_JALIHL010000001.1, read on the forward strand.
GAGTGTAGATATTTTGATCTGAATTCGAAACCCTAGCATATCCTACGGTCATAATCTTGTCTTATAAAAGGCTTATTTGTAAAACTATTAAATAAAACGGAAAATGAAACCATTTTGGCTTCAAAATTTGAAAACTCTATTTAGTCTTGTAAAACGAACATTAAAAAAGCCCACCCCGAAAGGCAGACTTTTTATTAAACTAAAAAAATTAAGGATGTTCATTTCTTGCTCTGATGACCAGATTCACCAGATCTGAGCCGCCGCTTGCAAAATTATTACTTGGATTATGGGCACTTTGAGTGGCTACAGCATAAGGAGCGCCGGCCCAATATCCCCAGAAAGGACCACCGCTCTGTCCAGGCCATATATCTGCCTTATGGCTCATGCTTTCATTATCATCGGCACTCCAGAAGTCGCCGTCCAGAGAGATCCCGGTTTGATAAGTGGGTCTTTGGGTTCCGGTAAGATCTCCCGGATACCCTGCGTGAGTCCAGTAAGCACCTCCATCCCACGAATCGGAATATGATTTTGAGCCTAGCCAGCCTGTGCTGTTTCCGATGGGTCTGTCTAATACAATCACTACATAATCGTATTGTATTTCCGTAGAGTCGATGGTAGGACCTGCTACTTTATACTTGTAATATGTGAGTGTACCCCAGGCTGTTCCGTAAGGAGCGCTTCCGTTATAATACATAGGAGTGAACTTCAGCCATCCCGTTGTATTATTAGGCTGCCAGTCTACAATATGGGAGCAGGTAAGAAGGTGTCTTGGTCCGATCATGACACCGCTTCCTGTGCCTAAAGAACTTTCCACTCTGCCCACACATCGCCATGGATAGGCAGTAGAATTATATACCTTTCTTTGATCGGGACTGAATATCGTTCTTGCATTTTCCGGAGTCAGAAAAGAGTCTCTGTCAATGAATTTGGGTTTACGGTCTTTTTTAGGTTCCAGTTTTGGGTTGTATTCAAAATCTGAATGGGCAGGATAAAAATGATCGGTTTCAAGAGATCGGTTCTCCGTTGTTTTTTCATCCATAGGCATTCCTATTGTTTTCATCCCTTTAGGAAAAGATCTTCCGTTAATGGTTTCCATGGCAGGAGCCTGGCTGGATAATTTTTCAATAGCTGCAGGTTTTTCAGTTGATTTTGCTTTAACAGTTCTAAGTCTTGAAACTTCTTCTGCTGTCATTGGGTTGTTGTTTTCGATGTTAGACATGATTATTAATTTTAATCTATTATATTCCTACTCTTTTAATGGCTTTTCGGATTCCGCCGGTATTAGGATGGGATTAACTAAATATTTTTTGAGAAAATTCTGCGGTGATGCTTTCCGTCTGGTTGATCTGAGCAGCTCCCATAGCCGCTAATGCAATAGCGGTCTGCTTGTCAAGTGTTTTTCTGATGATATTGCCGTTGGTAGCGCGCAATATTTTACAGAAGTGATAAGTGAAATACCCTCGTATCTGCCCGCTGATACTTCCTTCCATAGATACCTGATTGTCTTTGGCTGCAGCCCATAAAGTATGATTCATTCCGGCAACAGGAATAAGAGCCTTAGTGAGGGCCGTTGTTTTTTTAGCATTTTTAGAAGATTCTATTTCACTGGCATAGGTCAGATAAAATTCATCCTCGAGCATTGGGGGAATAAAACGGGCGGTTTCATTAAGGAGGTCCGCTTCCAGTCCCAGGTCCATTTTTCTGGTTCCTGTTCCGGAATAACAGCAGTCGAAGATGACTTCCATATTGACTCCGGCTTTTAGCTTACTAAGAACCGCTTTAAAATCATCATCCCGAATGACACCGGCACTTGCGTAATCATGCGGACAAATGGCTTCGTCCAGACCGTCCAGTTCAAGATCTGACCCGATATTGGCCACTCTGGTTCCGTGTCCTGAATAATAAAAAACAAGAGAATCTCCATTTACACTTGTGCTGATCAGAGATTTCAGATAGTTCAGTATATTGGCTCTTGTGGCATTTTGATTGGTCAGGATTTTAATCTTTGCCGGACTAAAACCACAGATCACCAATGTATTTGCCATATCTCTTGCGTCATTTACACAACCATTGAGGTCTGGTCCTCCGTATCCGATGGGTGCATAATCATTGATTCCTACGATAAGTGCTTTTTTCATTGTATTAGTTTTTAAAATAATCCCTACTCTGTTTCGGCTTTTCGGGTTCGGCCTTCCTGTATTTTTTCTATGACAAAATTCCGTCATTCTAAAGGACGAAAACAGAGGAGAAAACCGTATTTTGAAAAAGGAAAAACACTTTTTTAATTGTATATGAGAATGTTATGAAATAAAAATCCGGCAGCTTGAAAAGCTGCCGGATGGGTAAGTATAATGTAAAGATATTTGTTTTTTTAGATAAGGAATAAGATTAACAATTGGGATAATAAATCAACATAGATCGTGTTTTAAGGCAAAGAGTACCAGACCTGCCCTGTTTTTTATATCCAGTTTTACAAAAACAGAGTCTCTATAGCCGTCTATTGTTTTGGGGCTAAGGCACATCCTATCGGCAATTTCCTTATAAGTAAGTTCACTGCATGCCCACTTTATAAACTCTTTCTCTCTGTCTTTCAGCTCTGAAAGAAGGGATGCATTTTTTATTTCTTCCGTTTTTACTTTTAATAATTTCTGAGCCACAAAATCAGTATAAAAACTCCCTTTTTCAAATACGGTGTCTATGGCCTGAAAGAGGATAGAAGGCTGCATGTCTTTCAGCAAATATCCTTTAGCTCCCGCTTTTAGCATTCTGATGAGAACTTTTTCATCATCATCCATTGTCAGTGCAATGACTTTGATGTCGGGATAATGCTCGGTAAGCCACTCTGTAGTTTCTATACCATTTTTATAAGGCATATTAACATCCATCAGTACTACGGCCGGTAATTCGGAAGCTTTTTCTATACCGGCAATGAAATCTTCTCCATTAGGATGATTCATAATTACCCTATATTGAGTGTTTTCTGCAATCATATTCTCCAATGCTTTGGAGATTAACGTATGATCATCGACAATGGCTATGGGAATGGTTTTCATAATAAATTTTTGTGATAGGTTATCAAAGTTTGTGTTCCTTTATTCAATTCTGACTGTATAGACAGCTCTGCATGAATCAGTTTGGCTCTCAGTTCCATATTTTTCAATCCTGAACCGTCCTGAATACTGCTGGTATCAAAGCCTTTTCCGTTGTCAGAAATACTGATGTGCAGCATTTCACAGTTATCTTCCATTTGTATGGATACATTTTTGGCTTTGGAATGTTTCAGGATGTTGTTGATGCTTTCCTGGACGATTCTGAAAAGGATCAGACCGTGTTTAGGGGAAATATCAATATCCTGCTTCTGGGTGATGAATTCTATTTTTAATAATTTCAATTTTTTTATCCTATGAACTTCTCTTTCTATGGAGTCCGCCAGTCCGAAATGAATGATCTGTTCAGTGATCAGCGTTTTGGACAGGTTTCTTATGTCCTGTATGCATTCGCCCAATAATTCATTCAGCTCATTCAATTCTTCTTTTTCTGCATTTTTTAACTTGGTGATAAGCTGGTTTTGCCGTAACCGGACAACAGAAAGCTTTTGTCCCAGATCGTCATGTAATTCCTGCCCGATATAATTGAGTGTCTGCTCCTTCATTTCTACTTGCGATGTGGCCAGTTCCTTTTCAAACCGCAAATCTTTTTCTTTTTGCGCGATCAGCAGCGTTGTTTTTTTCTTGATGAAAACCACATAAATGAAGATCATTGTCAAAACAACGATGAATAAAGTAACTGTAAAGATGATGACCAAATTATTCTCTTCCATATCTAGAAGCATTTATATGATTCTGTCCTGTTTGTTCCAAATTAAACCTAGTATGAGTATACTGTTGCTGGTCAGATTCAACATAAATAAAATCAGGAAATAAATACTCTCCGAAACAGTAGCTCTGAAAAAGAGAATGGGAATACTTCCAATAAATAAGATCAGTAAAGCCACTGAAATCCAGAACGGCAGATAATTGTTAATTTCCAATATCTTATCCGAATTAAAGGTTTGATACAGGAACAAAATAATTGAAAATAACAACAGGAGGATATCTACATAAAGCATGTTAAAAGAAAAATGATGGAGCAGGTGATCTTCTGTGTAAAACATTACAGCAATATTGAGGACAAAAAGAACCAGGATGCCGGCCTGGATCTTTTTGAGCAGAGGAACATACAATAATTGGTAATAATAAAGTAAATACAAAAAAAATACAATCATTAAAAAGCCAATTACATAAAATAGGTCCGTAGGCTGGCTCGTCAGCTTGTAATAGAAATAACAAAAAATATCAATCAGGGAGAACAGCAGATATCCTATGATAAAAAATAAATTCTCCTTTCCGGTTTTTCTATATTTTATAATCATTAAAATCATCACGACAATGGACAGGATCATAGATATCTGTTTCCCTATTTCAATATTCCAGTTCATAGTGCTGTTTTTTATGGCATCGATACTGACGACGCTTTTGGCGGAGGTGCCAGATTGGTCATGTTCATAGATTCTATAGAAGATACATCTGTATTTTCCTCTGAAGTGTCCGTTCTGGACATTGCATTGTCTTTTTTTCTTTTTTGTGAAGTGGGAACTAAAAATATCGTTTGATAGCCTGCATATTCAGGTTTTGCCATTCTGTTTTTAGGATGGTTCATTGGATATTTTCCCATGTAGATCCGGATTCCTACCTTTTTTAATTTCTGTTTTTTGGCATTTTCTTTTACATATTTGATATATCCTTCCATCTCTTCCAGAGAAAACCAATACCATCGTGAATCCGGTTCACCGTTCCGGTATTTAGTGAGAATCACGTTATTGGTTCTGGAATATTCATCAAAAAGGACCCGCCCTTCGCGGTAGCTGATCAGTTTCTTTTTATAACTGTCATTCACGGGTTCGGAGCAGCGAGTACAGCTTAGCAAACAAAAAGCCAGAATAAGAGCTGCACAAAGCAGACTTAAGGTTTGAGTTAAAAAGGAAGTTTTCATTTTTATGGTTTTTAATTTTTATCTAGCAAAATTAGCTAATGGGTCAACTATAAAAAAGGGTGAAAACACTGTTTTTTATCCTTTACTAAATGTACGACTTTTTGATATTCAGATGGATATGAATCATCATGTTTGTTTTCCTTTTCAAAAAATTATTCCAATTGTACCCCTCGAAATAAAAAAATCTGTGTCTCTGTTTATTCATAAGGTCTCCCGACATTGAGTCTGAAATAAAATTCAAAAACAAGAAGCATGAAAATCACAATAGTGGGCTATAAAAAAGAGGAAAGACTCTCGCAGGGAGTGGCCAATGATGAAGATACGGAACTGATCAGTTTTTTAATAAACAAAGGCTTAGACATCGTTCCAACAATCTGGAATGATAAAAATGTTGATTGGAGCAGTTTCGATGTCGCTGTTATCAAATCTCCCTGGGATTATTACAACCATTTAAATGAATTTCTGAACTGGCTGGGCAGCCTTGAAAAACAGGGGGTCAAAGTTCTGAATCCTGTTGAGGTGATCAAATGGAACAGTGATAAACATTATCTGAAAGATATTGCAGATAAGGTCTTCCGGTAATTCCCGCTGAATACCTTGAAAAAGGTTCCGGATTTGACAATCATTTCTTTGATTATTTCAATACCGGGAAACTGGTAGTAAAGCCTTGTGTAAGTGCAGGAGCACAAAATACAGTCGCTGTTGGCAGAGATGATTTCAACGAACGTTCTGTAGAAATTGAAAACCTCCTGAAAGTGCAGGATTATATGGTGCAGCCTTTTGTAGAAGAAATCAAAAATGGAGAATGGTCATTTATCTTTTTTAATGGAAAATACAGCCATTGTTCGTTAAAAACACCTAAACAGGGAGACTTCCGGGTGCAGCATTACCATGGCGGAAGCATCAGCTATCCAACGCCAGATTCCAAACATATAGAACAGGCCGGAACCTATCTGAAAAGTTTACCCCAGCCAACGCTGTATGCAAGAGTGGATGGTGTGCTCATTAATAATTTATTTAGTTTAATGGAGCTGGAACTGATAGAGCCTTATTTGTTCCTGGATGGAAACCGTGATTTCCTTGGAAATTACTATCAGGCTTTGATGGGTTTAATGGTTGATTTGTAGACTGTTATATGGCTGTTTCGTGTCCTGGATATTTTGATGACTCAGATTTTAGCCCTCTCTTTTTCAATCTGATGCTCTCCCCACTGTCTTAAATGATCAATAAAAGGAATCAGCTCAGCACCGATATCCGTTAAAGAATATTCTACCTTGGGAGGAACTTCATGATAGATTTTTCTATGGACAAGCCCGTCGTCTTCCAGTTCGCGTACTGTCTGTGTAAGCATTTTGGGAGTGATATCTGACAGGGTTTTTCGCAATTCTCCATAACGCATCACCGGATTCATATGCAGGTACCATAAAATCCGGCCTTTATATTTTCCTCCGATCCGCTTAAAAGCATAATCAACCGGGCAGGAAGGTTCGTTCAAGAGCTTTTTTTTCATTTTAACACTTTTTTAATGTATTGATAATCAATAATAGTATAAATTAAGTATGTAGGATACAAAAAAGTACATACTTGCGACAAAGATACGTTGAGACTACATTTGCTTTATAATTTTAAATAAAAAAAAATGAAAGCTGTTATTATAAACGAAGCAGGAAGTATAGAAAAACTTCAATTCACAGAAATGGAGAAGCCAACAATTTCTAAAGATGAGGTTTTGGTAAAAGTAGTGTCCATAAGTATTAACCCTGTTGATGTGAAAGCAAGAGCTTATGAAGGAGTCTTAAGCTGGATCTTTGGGGATAAGAGACCTGTTATTTTGGGATGGGATATCTCAGGGGAAGTAGTGGAAGCCGGAAAAGATGTAACCCGGTTCAAAGCCGGTGATGAAGTATTCGGAATGGTGAACTTTTTTGGAAATGGACAGGCCTATGCAGAGTATGTAGCTGCTCCGGCCGCTCATCTTGCATTAAAACCGCAAAATATAACCCATCCGCAAGCCGCGGCGGCATCGATGGCTGCTTCTACAGCTTATCAGGCTCTGGTAGATGTCGCTAAAATAAAAAAAGGGAATAAAGTGCTGATCCATGCGGCTTCAGGAGGAGTCGGGCATTTTGCCGTTCAGATTGCGAAACATTTCGGAGCCTATGTCATAGGAGTGTCATCCGCTAAAAACAGAGACTTTGTACGGTCATTGGGAGCTGATGAACACATTGATTATACAGCAGAAAACTTTAGCGAAAAACTTCAGGATATAGATATTGTAATCGATACGATTCAGGGGCAGACCTTATTGGATTCTGTAGAAGTGGTCCGCCAGAACGGAATCATTATAACACTTCCGTCTCCGGAAATTCCAGCAGAGGTCACGGAAAAAGCGGAGCAAAGGAAAGTGAATATAGAGTTTATGATGGTTGCCTCGCAGGCGGTGACCATACATGCGATCGCAGATTTATTGAGCGAGGGGGTTTTACAATCTTCGATCTATAAAATGTTTTCATTCGAGGACATAAAAAAGGCACATTCAGAGGTTGAAACCAACCGTGTGGTGGGGAAAGTAGTGGTCAATATTTAAAAAAACAGGTCCGGAAAAATACTCCGGACCTGTTAAACAAGATTAAGTGTAAAATTTAGCCTTTAAGGTAAAAAGGATAATTCAAATGTGTACAGATTTTTATTGATTCTTAATTTATGTTTAGGGGAATTGACAATAAAGGGATTTTGTTTTTATAAGCCATTATGGCTGTTTTGCTTCTGTGGAAAAGAGATTCCAGTAGATTGTATTGGTGGGGAACCATCGTGAGAAGATCAATATGGGCCCGTTTGATTTCTTCTTCAATGGCTTTTATCACTTCAAAGGACTGGATCATTTTAAAGCTGTATTTGATATCATCCGGGTCATATCCGGAATTAAGATCGGCATCATGGATGACTTCCGTAAAATCTTCCAGGCGTTCATTCACATTGAAGACTTCAACTTCTGCATTGAATTCATGGATAAAAGAGTAGATATCATTCATCGCTGACCAGGTCATGTTTCGGTGGGCGTCATATGCAAAAAGAATCTTTCGGACCCCGGTATATTCTATGTGGGCCGGAATGATCAAGATCGGTTTTTTGATCCGGTGGATAGCCTTGATTACGGTATTTCCCAAAAGTCTTTGTTCAAGGGTCTTTTCTGCCATACCCATCACAATACAATCCCCGTTGTGGATCTGTATGCAGTTTTCCAGTTCTTCGATAAAATTTCCGGAAGCAAGATGATGCGCGGTTTCTACAGCATATAAAGAACTTATTTCAGAAGCTTTATCGGAGATCTTTTTTTGATTTTTAAGGGTTTGTTCATAAAAGAAATCAGCGGAAGCCTGCGCATGTAAGGCATGAATGGAGACCGTCTGCAAATTGAACAGAACCATTTTATAATTATTTTCTTTGGCCAGAGACGCTGCATAATGAGTGGCATTTTCTGCTTCCCGGGAGAAATCTGTGCTGACAATTATTGTTTTCATTGTACCCAAATTGATCCTGCAAAACTATAGAGGAAAGATCTCGTATACTATTAAAAACAGGGTGACATTGCATAAAACGACTCTGAAATGTATTTTTCAGGTGATGAAACGTTAGCCTTCATTTTAAGTCTCTTATTGAACACTTCAGGTCCCGTTTTGGCAGTCTCATTGAAAATAGAAAAGATTCTTGTAAAATGTATTTTTATCTTTACATGTACAAGTACAGCATATGAATAGGATTTCTAAGATTAGAAAAAACATCGTACGGAGTAAAAAAATCTTTTCTGCCATGAAAAGAAGGCTGATCATCTGGCTGATGGCGATCATTACTTTTTGCATTTTTTCCTATCTGATCAATCCGTTTGATCCTGCCTGGGAAGGCTATTTAGACACTCCATTGAAAATGATCATTGAAGATCTTTTGTGGGTTTTCTTTTTCTCGGTGATCATTTCAGAAGTCAGCCTATTTATAGACCGGATCCTGAATAAGCTGCTCCCCTGGAAAAACAGAACCGTAAAGCGGTTATTGATTCAGGGAGGGCTCCAGATTGTGGGAAGTATACTTATTGTGATCGTGATCAACTTCATTATTGAGAGTACTTCCGACAGCATACCCGATATGGATGCCCGAAAAGAATACACTTTACTGGGGCAGTGGGTAGCCACCAATATTGTAATATCCCTTATCATCAGTGCTTTTAATACCGTTGATTATCTGCTTGAAAACTGGAAAAAAACAGCGGAGGAGGCAGCCCAGCATAAACTGAGAGCTTCCAAGCATAAACAGGCCGCGATGGCCGCGGAACTTCAGGCCCTTAAATTGCAGATCGATCCCCATTTCATTTTTAATAACCTGAGCGTGCTGTCAGAGCTTATTCTCGAAGATCAGCAGCTGGGTTATGAATATTCAGAGAAGTTTGCCAGGGTATACAGGTATCTGCTTGTCAATTCAAAAAAAGATATCATTGTTCTGGAAGAAGAGCTGAGGTTTTTAGACTCCTATATTTTTTTAATAGAAAAGAGAATAGGCCAAGGGGTCATCTTTAAAATTGAGATTCAGGAAGAATACAGGGCGATGTATACCCTTCCGCTATCCGTTCAGCTGCTGGTTGAAAATGCGATTAAACATAACCAGACTTCAAAAGCCCACCCTCTGGAAATAGAGATTTATACCACTCCATCCGGAGAGCTGGTGGTGTCTAATACCGTTTTGCCTTTGATCAATAAGCCGGACTCTTCAGGAGTGGGGCTTACCAATATCAGTGCAAGATATGAGATTCTGGGATATACAAAACCGGTCATAGAAAAAACTGAAGATAAATTTATGGTAAAACTTCCCTTGATATGAAGATTAATAAAATTTTAATAATAGAAGATGAAAAGCCCAATGCTGACCGGCTGAAAAGGCTTTTGCTTAAGCTAAGACCCCATGTGGAAATAGCCGCTGTAGAAGATTCGATTATCTCATCAGTAAACTGGCTTGAAAACAATGCCGCTCCGGATATGATTATGATGGATGTACGTTTGGCAGACGGATTGAGTTTTGAGATATTTAACCAGTTTGACATAAGAAGTCCGGTGATTTTTACAACTGCTTATGATGAATATGCAGTGCAGGCATTTAAATACAACAGCATAGATTATCTCCTGAAACCTATTGAGGAAGAAGAGCTGGACCTTGCTTTGAGACGGTATGAGACCTTTATAGAAACAGTCCCTTTTATAGGAACGGCTATTGAGGGGTTAATTAATTATATGCAGCCTAAAGACTACAGAAAACGTTTTCTTATTCCTCACCGGGATGGCTATAAAACGGTTTTGGCTGAAGATATCCTGTATTTTTATACAGAACTGGGAATCAGTAAGGCCATGCTGAATACCGGGACTGTAGAAAACGTCCCTCAGACCCTTGAAGAACTTGAAAAACAGCTTGATCCCAAGTTTTTTTTCCGGGCCAACAGACAGTTTATTATTCATGTAGACTCCGTAAAGCAGATTCTTAACCATTTTAACGGTAAGCTTAAACTGGAACTGAGAAAGCACCCGGATATGGAAGTGATTGTAAGCCGGGAAAAGGCTTCCGTATTTAAATCCTGGATGGATTATTAGTTCCTTGATTATTATATTGTTATGAGGTTGCTTTTATGGTGAGGCAACCTTTTTTATGGGTCATTATTTTAGCGGTAATGTTCTGCTGCCATACAACGTTTCCGATGTAATGGAACCGGACGCATTTGAATGAAAGCCATATTTTGAGAATCAGGGTGAAATTACCTTTATATAAGTAAAATACGGGGCTTTCCTTTCATTTTTAGTATCATACGCTTCACCTGCGATTAATTACGTTTCACCAGATTTCTGAATGAATCTCCTTATTGTATGAGCTTATTTTGCCTCTGTAAAATTTAAAAACGAAGGTTATGAATTACAGAAAAGGATATCTGGTGCTTTCACTCACAGCCGCAGCAGTATTGTACTCATGCGGCTCAGGAAATGGGCAGGAGAATGCTCAGCAGGTACAGGCGCTCCCTACAGATTTTATCCAGGTAAAAACAGGGAATGAAGATATCTCTACCGGATATCCGGGAAGTATAGAAGGGCAGGATAATGTGGAGATTAAAGCCCAGGTGACAGGATACCTGGAGGCTGTATATGTGAAAGAAGGACAGTATGTGAGTAAAGGGCAGACATTGTTCAGAATTAATCCTGCGGTGTACAACGAACAGGTGAATACTAATGAAGCCGCCTTAAAAGCGGCATTGGCTGCTCAGGAAACAGCAAGGCTGGAGGTTGAAAAATTAAAACCTCTTGTAGAAGGGAAAGTCGTTTCCGATATGCAGCTGAAAACAGCTCAGGCCAGCTATAAATCAGCCTCAGCACAGGTGGCCCAGGCCCAGTCTTCGCTGGGGTCTTCAAAGATCAATGCCAATTTTACTTATATCAAAGCACCTGTGAGCGGATACATAGGAAGAATTCCGAACAGGGTGGGAAATCTTATCAGCCCTTCCGATGCGTTACCGCTTACCACTCTTTCTAATATAACAAGCGTGAATGTTTACTTCGCCATGAACGAAGCTGATTTTATAGGCCACAGCCGTGCCGCTGCATCAGGACAGGATCCGGAAAATGTGGAGCTTATTTTGGCAGACGGTTCTACCTATCCTTATAAAGGGAGACTGGAAAGTGCCAGCGGAAATTTTGACAGAAACACAGGAAGCATCCAGATGAAAGCTGTTTTCCAGAATCCTGATCGGCTATTGAGATCAGGAGGAACGGCAAGAGTAATGATTCATAATGCTCTGGATGGAGTGATTACCCTTCCCAAAACCTCTGTAAAAGATATTCAGGATAAATTCTTTGTGTATAAACTGGAAGGTAAGGATAAGGTGAAAATGACCCAGATTGAAATTTCAGGAGGAAACACCCAGGATTACTTTGTAAAAGAGGGCGTGAATGCAGGAGATAAAATAGCAGTCAACAGGATTGATGCCCTTACAGACGGGGCATCGGTTGTTGCTAAAGTGACTCCTTCGAAATAGTTATATAATTATTCTTAGAAAATTCGAAATGTTAAAAAAGATAATAGACCGTCCGGTACTGGCGACGGTAATCTCCCTTATTATTGTCATATTAGGGATCATAGGATTAAACCAGCTGGCGGTGACCAGATTTCCGGATATTTCCCCACCTACCATTACTGTTTCGGGTTCTTATCCGGGAGGAAACAGTGAAACGGTGATCCGTTCCGTAGTGACTCCTCTGGAAGAGCAGATCAATGGGGTGGAAGATATGCAGTACATGAAATCTACGGCAAGTAATGATGGTACATTTACGATTTCGGTCATATTTAAACAGGGAGTCAATGCGGATCAGGCGGCAGTAAACGTACAGAACAGGGTACAACAGGCCACGCCGATACTTCCTCAGGAAGTCATCAGAATGGGACTGACAACATCCAAGCAGCAAAATAGCATGGTGTTGATCTTTAATATTTATACCGATGACAACAAAAAATATGATGAAACGTTTCTGCAAAACTATGCCAATATCAATCTTATTCCGCAGGTCAAAAGGGTAAAGGGGGTAGGGCAGGCCCAGATCTTCGGGATCAAAGACTATTCCATGAGAATATGGCTTAACCCGCAGAAAATGTCTTCTTACGGGCTGGAACCTTCTGATATTTCCAGTGCTATTGCAGATCACAGTTTAGAATCTGCCCCCGGTAAATTAGGAGAAGAATCCGATGCGGCGCTTGAATATGTCATCCGGTATAAAGGGAAAAAGAATAAACCGGAGCAATATGAGAATATTATTGTTAAAAATGAAGGAACCCAGGTTGTCCGGCTTAAAGATGTAGCCCGCGTGGAATTCGGATCGATTTCCAACAGTGGAGATAATCTTTCCAATGGGAAAAATGCGGTTACCGTGGCAATCATGCAGACCACAGGCTCCAACGCCAATGAAATTGAGATAGGGGTCAATAAAGCAATTGATCAACTGTCAAAATCATTTCCTCCGGGAATAAAATACACGAAGGTAATGAGTACCAAAGAAAGGTTGGATGAAGCAACAGGGCAGGTAAAATCTACATTGATAGAAGCATTTATCCTTGTATTTATTGTCGTGTTTGTCTTTTTACAGGATTTCAGATCTACGGTCATTCCTGCTATTGCCGTTCCTGTAGCGATTATCGGTACTTTCTTTTTCCTTCTGGTATTAGGGTTTACCATCAATGTACTGACTCTTTTTGCTCTTGTACTGGCAATCGGTATTGTAGTAGACGACGCTATTGTCGTGGTGGAAGCCGTTCACAGTAATATGGAAGGGACTGATCTTTCAGGAAGGGATGCTACTCATAAAGCAATGAATGAAATTACGGGGGCTGTAATTTCGATTACGCTGGTGATGTCTGCAGTGTTTATTCCCATAGGCTTTATGTCCGGTTCTGCAGGGGTATTCTATAAGCAGTTTGCTTATACATTGGCAATTGCCATTATTATTTCAGCAGTGAATGCACTTACATTGACCCCGGCTTTATGTGCTGTATTTCTGAAAAACAGCCATGCAGGAGAAGGAGGAAAACCCAAAGGATTCGGACAAAGATTTGCTGTAGCATTTAATGCAGGATTCAACAATATGACAGACCGCTATGCAAAGGGGGTGAAGTTCTTAATAGGCCGCAAATGGATCGCAGCAGGATGGGTTGCCGGAATTATAGGGCTTTCAGCATGGCTCTTGTCCAGTACTCCTAAGAGTTTTGTCCCAATGGAAGATGATGGTTTCTTTATGTATTCATTAAGTATGCCTCCGGGAACCGGACTCACAAAAACAACCGAGGTTTCCAATAAGATGAATGCTCTTTTAAAAAGTATAGATGCCGTTCAGGAAAATACATCCATCACGGGATACAACCTCTTAAGCAATAGTGCAGGTCCTGCCTATGCCATGGGGTTTGTCAAATTAAAACCTAAAAAAGAAAGAGGAGCCGTTCAGGACATTGATGAGATCATGAACATCGTGAACGGAAAACTGGCGGTCATTAAAGAAGGAACCGTAATGAGCTTCAGAATGCCTCCGGTAGAAGGATATGGAGTGACCAATGATGCGGAGATTGTACTTCAGGACCGTATGGGCAGGGATCCACAGGTGCTGAAGGCTAAGGCAGATGATCTTATCGGGCAGCTGATGCAGACTCCGGAAGTAGCCTATGCCTATACCATGTTCAGGGCAGATTATCCTCAGTTAGAACTGGAAGTCAATGAAGATAAGGCAAAACAGCTGGGAGTGAGTATTTCTAATCTATTAGGAACGGTACAGACTTATTTCTCCGGGGATCAGTCTCAGAATTTCTCAAGATTTGGAAAGTTCTACAGAGTGAATATCAAAGCAGATGGGATCTTCAGAATGGACGAGCAGGCGTTTAATGATATTTTTGTGAAGAACAGCAAAGGTGAAATGGTTCCTGCAAGTACACTGATCACTTTGAAAAAAGTATATGGCCCGGAATCTGTAAACCGGTACAATCTTTATAACTCGCTGAACATTAATATAGTTCCAAAACCAGGGGTCAGTAACGGAGAACTGATGGGAAAAATAGAAAAAACATTAGAGAAACTGCCGTCTGATTATAGTTATGAATGGACCGGGTTGAGCCTGGAAGAAAAGTCAGCAGGAAGCCAAACGGCTGTCATCCTCGGATTGTGTTTACTTTTCGTATACCTGCTTCTTGCCGCTCAGTATGAAAGTTACATTCTTCCTTTAGCCGTAATGCTTTCTATTCCGACAGGAGTAGTAGGAGCATTCTTAGGAATAAAAGCGATTGGATTTGATAATAATATTTATGTTCAGGTAGGATTGATCATGCTTATTGGGCTCCTTGCCAAAAATGCAATCCTTATTGTGGAATTTGCCGTGCAGCGGAGAAAAGCAGGGCTGTCTATTCTGGATTCCGCATTGGAAGGCGCTAAAGCGAGGCTGCGCCCGATCATTATGACATCGCTAGCCTTCATTGTGGGGATGATTCCTCTGATGATTTCTACCGGAGGAATGGCTTCAGGGAACAAATCGATCAGTGTAAGTGCTGCGATAGGAATGTTGAGTGGAGTTGCTTTAGGGGTTTTTATAATTCCTGTGCTGTATATGTTCTTTCAGTATCTGGATGAAAAATTTTCATCCAAAAAGAAATACAGTACCATAGAAACCGCTATGATTCAAAAATGATACGGCAATATGAGAGTCATAAGCAGCTGACGATCAAAAGAATCAATAAAAAAATTCGGAAGAAAATCAATTGAAAAATGAGAATATTTAATATAAAAAGTTTTGTCGCTTCCGGTGCAGTGGTATTGCTGGTGGTGTCCTGTACCGTAGGAAAACCTTATACAAGGACGGACCTTCAGGTACCGGAGAGCTACAAAGAATCTGTACAGGTAACCGGTGATACGGTAGTCCTTCCTTGGAAGACCTTCTTCAAGGATCCAACATTAATAAGGCTGGTTGATAAAGCGCTGTCCAGAAATAACGAAATCAATATCGCATTAAAAAATATAGAACAGCTGGATCTTATTTACAAACAAGCCAAGCTGTCGCTGCTGCCCACCCTCGATTTCAATGCGGGAGCCAATAGAAGCTGGGCTTCTAAGAACAGTCTGAACGGATCCCTGAATGAGCAGTTTCTGGGAACTAAATACATCGATGATTTTACGGCAACCCTTCAGCTTTCATGGGAAGTGGATATCTGGGGAAAATCCAAAATGCAGAAAGAATCTGCCGCTGCGGAATATTTTGGACAGAAGGAAAACCTGTATGCTATAAAAAGCAGAATTGTCGTTCAGGTGGCACAGGCTTACTATAATTTAATCAGCCTCGATGAGCAGCTGAAGATTGCTGAACAGAATATTGAATTGAGCAACAGTACCCTTAAAATGATGGAGCTTCAGTTTAAAGCAGGGCAAATCAACTCATTAGCTGTTCAGCAGTCAGAAGCACAAAAGAAAACAGCAGAGTTGCTGATTCCTCTTGCCAAGCAGAATATTGCGGTCCAGGAAAATGCACTGAGTATTCTTTGCGGTGAATATCCCAATACCATTGAAAGAACGGGAAATCTTAAAACCATGATTCCTGAAAATAAACTGTCCGAAGGAGTTCCTGCCCAGTTGCTGAGCCGAAGACCGGATCTGAAGGCTGCAGAATTCAATGTGGTCAGCCTGAATTCAAAAACAGGGCTGGCAAAAGCAGCCATGTATCCGAGTATCAGTTTATCACCACAGATAGGAGTGAACTCCAATAAGTTGAATACATGGTTTGATATTCCGGGATCGGTTACGAAGACGATAGCCGCTAATCTGGCAGCCCCGATCTTTCAAAAAAAACAGCTGAAAACAGCGTATGAAACAGCCCTGATAGAACAGGAAAAAGCGGCGATCAACTTTAAGCAGTCAGTTATGACTGCTGTAGGTGAAGTCTCAGATGCAATGGCCCAATCTAAAGGTGCTTCCGAAAGACTGCAGCTTTTGGAGCAGAGAACAGCTATTTTAGATAAAGGAATCAATGATGCGCTTAAACTGTATAAAAGCGGAATGGCTACTTACCTTGAAGTGATCACGGCCCAGAATAATAAACTTCAGAATGACCTTGAGGCGATCAATGTTAGTCTTGAAAAATTAAATGCTGAGGTTGACCTGTACAGAGCATTAGGCGGAGGTATAGAATAGTATCATTAAAAGAGAAATGAAAAAGGAAGCAGGTCGCTTCCTTTTATTTTTATATATAACCGGACCATTATTCATTTTCTCGTTCACTAGGCTTAAATTTTTTATATTGTAAATCAGTTGTTTATGAAAATGTTTGTTCTTTTTTTCAAAATGAATGCAAGATTTTCAAAAAACAGGATTTATATACATGAGTACTCGAAAATAAGTAATGTTTAATGTAAAAAATAATGTAATGAAGAAATTTAAAGTACCCAGAATTTTTATGGCTGTTGCACTACTATTGGCCGGCCTCAGTTTATTTTCATGCCTTAATACGGACGGACCGGATATCCCGCCTGTAAAGCTGGAGGATCTTAAAGGAAATTATAAGGGCAGGCTTATTACGGTTCAAGGTGGAACCAGAACAGAGAAAACCATAGATTTTAAAGTGAAAACAGATACCATTGTGTTTGCAGAATTTCCGGTTAAAGAAATTGTGGCCTCTGTGGTTAAAGATCCGGTAAAGACAGAATTGGCAATTAAAGAAATGGGAAAAATAAAATATGATCTTAAATATGCAGCAATGGTTAATACCTATAATAATGTAGTGGAATTGATTTTTACCCCTAAAATTTTGGAGCTAAAAATTCCTGTAGATGGAGCCGTTAAAAATACTACAGTTCAGCTGGCTGCTAAACAGAAAGGATATTTTGTGGGCATGGATCAGTCATTAAGATTTGCTGTGGAAGCAGAAAAGATTACGGTAGATGGCGTAGTACTGAGTCCTTTTGAAACGATCAGTTATAATTTTCCATTTTGCGTAAAAGCTAAATAATAGATATAATCATAAAATGGATTGCATTTTGTAAGATGCAATCTATTTTTGCTTGGAATTTTAATCAATATTCAGTCAGGATACTGCAGCAGTACATGGAGGAAAATAAAGAACAGATTTTGGTAAAGCACCTTCTTTTGAAGGAAGAAACTGCCTGGAAAGAGCTTTTTGGGGCTTATTCCGGTAATCTGGCTTATATCTGTTCGCGCTACATGACTGAGAAAGAAGATGTACATGACGTACTCCAGAACAGCTTTATCAAAATGTTTCGTTCCATAGAATCTTTTGAATACAGGGGAAGCGGTTCCCTGAAGGCATGGATGACCCGGATTACAGTGAATGAATCTTTGAAGCACATTCAACAAAGAGCAGATTTTAAATCAACAGTTGAAGTTGATGATCTTCCTGATCTTCCCCATGAAGAGGAGCCGGATTTTGAAGAAATTCCGCAGGCGGTTATTATGAAAATGATCAGAGCTCTTCCTGACGGGTATAGAACGGTTTTTAATCTGTATGTATTTGAGAAAAAAAGTCATAAAGAGATTGCCCGGCTTTTAGGAATTGCAGAGAATTCTTCTGCCTCACAGTTTCATCGGGCAAAAGGACTGCTTGTTCAGAAAATAAAAGAGTTTACAATGTCAAAAAAAGCACAATATGAATAATGAGTGGTTAAATAGCCTGCGTAGCAGAATGGAAGACCATGAAGAAAATGTTCCGGAGGAATTGTGGGATGACATCAGAGACGAATTGTTCTCTGAAAAAGACCTGGATCATGTGATCCCGGCTATTGTTCCTGAAGAGCAGGAGATAACGGGAAAAGATACTGTAGGAAGAGGTTCCAGACGTTTGTTTTACCGTATTGGAGCAGCAGCAGCGGCGGCTGTACTGTTCTTTGTTATGATGAAGATTCTGCCTGATACAGAAAATGAGAAGATTTTTTCAAAGAAAAATGGTAAAGAAAGAAATAAGGTGAACCCGGCAGCAGAAAAATCAGTAATCCAGTCCAGTCACACTGTTGAAACCGGTTTTGCATCCGGGCTCTCTTTAACAGAGCCAACAACAAAATTTTTAAAAGATAAACATAGCAAGCTGTTATTGAATGAAGAAAGTAATGAAAAAAGCATCCAGCGTATTTTAGAGCTTAACAGAGCAGACCTGTTGTTTCATCAGAAACCGCTGGGTTTTCAGCAGTTGCCTTCCGCTAAAGAGCTGATAAGCCTTCCGGCTCAGGAGAAAGGAGCAGATGAGGTTCTTTCTGCACCAGAAAAGCAGCCGGAAAAATATGCTGACCACAGAAAATCTAAATCTGCAGAATCCTGGATGCTGAGCATGCTCACGGGCAATGCCTCCCCGAATGGGGCAGAACAGCAGTTTCCCGGTTATGCTTCTATGAGCGGTAAACCCATGAATATTGGGGAAGTATGGAGTACATCCACTTATGATGAGAATCCTTTAACACAAGTATTACTGGCCAACCAAAGCCAGCCGGTGGAAGCGAGGATCAGACATAAAGTTCCTGTAACGCTGGGATTATCCCTGTATTATAATTTAGGGAAAAGATGGGGAATAGGAACAGGGCTTAACTATACAAAACTGGCTTCAGAGCTGCACTCAGGAAGTGCTGCCAATTATATCAAAGGAGAGCAGACCATTCATTATGTGGGAATTCCTGTCCAGGTTAATTATAATGTAGTTCAGAAGGGCCGGTTTACAGGATATATAACAGGAGGAGGGCTGGTTGAAAAACCTGTTGCAGGAAACCTTACCACTTCCTATGTGGTGAACGATGAAGTGAAGGAAAGCTCAAGAGAGAAACTGGATACCCAATCGCTGCAGTTTTCAGTCAATACAGCTGTGGGGCTTCAGTTGAAAGTCATTGACCGGCTGGGGGTGTATGCAGAACCGGGAATTGGCTATCATTTCAAGGATAATAATTCTCTTAATACCGCCTATAAAGAGAAACCTTTACAATTTAATATGAAATTCGGGATCAGACTGCTGCTTGATTGAATGTGGACCACCTAAAACTAAATCAACCATAAATATTTAAATATGAAAGCAAAACTCATTTTTTTTACTTTTTTATTCTTCAGTATGCTGAATATCAAAGCGCAGTGTAATCCCACGATTACCAGCCCGAGACTTGGATTAAAATATCCGGATAAGATCTTATTCTGTGATACGGAAGATGAAATACTTTCTACACAGGCGTTCGGGAGCTATCAGTGGTATAAACAGCAGTGGACCTGGCAGACTCCCAATAACAATCCCTGGGAACTCATTCCGGGAGCAACATCACAGCAGCTAACGATTAATGGCAATGATCAGCTGTATTATTTTAAAGTAGCCGTGGCTTTGGGTGATTGTACTGCGGAAAGTCCAGCTATCATGGCAGACGGGTTTGTCTATGGCCTTCCTGCGATGATGTCTACCTATACACCGGGAACTTATGAACAGGTAGGCGGCGGAGAGGTCAATGTATGCAATGGAGCTTCCGTACAATTTGATGATATATTCCCTTTGGTATATGGAACTCATACCTGGCTAAAATGTGTTCCGGCCACCAACCCTCCGTCAGCGGGTGATCCTTGTATAATTCCCGGTGCCTCCGGAGATTCTTATATCGCAACAGAATCAGGTGAATATGGCTTTTATGCCTGTACGGAATATTGTCCGGACCAGTGTCATCTGTTAGCTCCGTTTGCATTTGTTAAACTGAATTTCGGGAACTGGGATTTCTGTGAAAATTTAGGAACAGGAGAAGCAAAACTTAAAGATAACAATCTGAAAATATATCCCAATCCTACAGCACAGTTCCTTTACATCGGGAGAGAGTCTGATAAGGTCTATAAAGAAGTTTCCATCATCGATATGTCCGGAAAACTTGTTTTGCAGAAAAGTGACCATCAATATAACCAGGCGATCGATATAAGCAGGCTGGTTCCGGGGAATTACATTATTATTTCCAAAGGTTCAGATGGAAGTGTTTACAGAAATAAAATGATAAAGAAATAAACGATTAAATAATTAATCTTTTTGTTAGTTTTAATAGTGGTTAGATCGGTGCAAAGTTGATTTGTGCCGGTCTTTTTTTATGAATGGGCTGATGATGTCCGGGCTGATAGGTAGTCTTTTAACTTGTCAGGATGTAAAGTACCAATATATATATCCTTTTTTCCTTTTTCTTTTATTTTTAGCGCAAAATTACCTCCCGTTGAATAGCAGGTGGCATGGCTGTTCTTTCTGATGCCCCATCCTCCAAAATCAGCAATGGGGTTGTATTCAACAACTTCCAGGTCTATGCCGTCATGAACGGAAATTTCCCTGTACCTGAGCTGGAAAGGATAGAATTTGTATTTTATAACTGTATTTGAGACCGATACATCCAAATAAGCAACATAAAATAAAAGAAAGATTAGAAAACAAAAAATAAATGTGACAGAGGCAAGCCCGTAATCAGATTCTTTGACAATGAACAATAAAGACGTACCAATGCCGGTTAAGAGAACAATAAAAGCTATGATTTTAATCCAGCCCTGAGTAAAGTATTGTTTTTCATGGTATTCCATCTTAATGAGCTCATATTAAAGTTATAAGGAATTAAATAAAGGATCAAAGCTCCGGACATTGCAAAAAAGAAGCTGCCCAAACCTAATACTATAAAAATAAGAAAATGAAATAAAATGCCGAGCCCGCATGCCAATATTCTGGCTTCTTTCCTCAAAAACACGGCAATGCTTAAAAAAAGCTCGAGAATCATTGACCCCCAGGTTAATACAAATACGGTATATTTATTTTCTACAAGAGGTAAGAGTATGGTTTTCAAATAACCTGGAGCTCCAAAACTACTATGATTGATCCAGTAGTACATAGCGGTTCCATCCCACCATTCTTCAACGGGGAATTTTCCTACGGCCGCATTGAAATAGAGGACCGCAACCTGAACTTTAATCACGAAAAAAAAAGATTTACCGATAAAGTTTTTTATTTCTGAAGATTCTTTAATCTGATACAGCCAGTGGTTTTTGCGGTTGTCAAGAACGGTTACCGGAATAAGAAGCAGCGCGATTATAGAACTTATCTGGTCTCCGCCATCAACAATAATGGCTGAATTTAAAAAACTAAAGGTAACCCACCAGTGGAGTATTCCGGTTATTCTGATACAATAGCCGCTTATCGTAAGAAGCAGTATCACTATAGACAATGAAATAGACCAATTCAGATTGTCGTAACCGAATAAATGGAATAAATTAAAGCTGTTCCCCATATCTTCTGCCTTAAATGTCCTCTGCAAAAAAAGATTATCAGGATTGTTGAAAAGAAAGTTGGTAAGAGTTCCCAATGCAATTAATGATCTTCCCATGCCTAACACCGGGGAAAAAGGAGTGCTTTTATGATTCATCATTATATAATTTCAGTAAAACAAACAGTATATTCTTTATTGACCCGGGAAGGATATTTGGACCATGCCCATGGTATCGTAGGCTGGGTAACAATCATATATTGCCCTTTGTCAAGAGTATTGATCTGCAGGTTTTTTTTGTTGACTTTATTGAAATTTTGCTTTTTAATTTCAAGCTTATTCAAAGAATTCGTTTTTACCCAGTTGTTTTTTGGAAGAGTAGAAAGCATGGTAGATACATCATATCCAAGCTTTCTACTTTTTCTGGAAAGTCCACATAAATTATCTGTCTCAGAATTGAGTGAACTTACTCTTATTGGGGTATTGTTTACTACCTTGTAGATGGTCACCATATCTTCTCTAGGGTTTCTTGTGAAGAATGACCATCCTTCAGGCAGTAAAGTCCTGAATGTCTGCTCTATTCCAGGACTTATAGATATGCAAGTTTGTCCTGATAGGCTGCTAACAAATGTAAATACAAGCAGAAACCCTATAAATACTACTACAATTGATTTTATCAGTATAACTCGCATCGGTATCCTTAATTAATATTTGAAATTTCTAAAACGACCTGCTCTCTGATGGTCTGGCTGAAAGAAGATTTCTTAGGACCCCAGAATTTTACTTTAGCATATACCGCAGCATAAGCCATTGCAACCGCTGCAGCATTAACGATCACACCGTAATTAACGATGGCAACTCCGTCCCAGATGGCTACAGCTACCACGGCAGCTAGCCAAATACACATATTTTTTGAGCTTAGATCCACCTTGTTGGAATTGGTAACCAGATTTCCTACATCTTTAAGATATTCATTGAGACCGTCTGTGGTATCCAGATTATATTTGGTAATATCTATTTTTTGCTGTACATCATTGATTTGATTAATTGCTGCCTGATATTTAGGAGAACTGATGATGGCTGCTTCAGCCAGGGTAGCCCCAACATCCATAATATTATCAATATCAGTTAAATTCTTGCTTTCTACAGCTTTTTTCAGTTGATCAAAATAACCAGGATTCAATGCCTTGATCCCTTCAATGATATCATTGTTGAACTCAAGCTGCCCTTTTTGTGCAGCTAAAGGCATGGTTGCCACTTGTTTTTTAATATCACTAAAGTGCGGAACTTCGTCAGCCACTTTTCCCTCAAAGAGGAATATTCCCCTGTAATATTCTTCTCCGGAGTAGTCAACGAACTTTGAAGCTGTTGATGAGCTCTTAACGGATCCATTAGAAGACTGATCTCTCAAACCATCTTCTATTTCACTACTGGCACAGTTTAAAAAAAGGCCAAAGACTGCATACGCAATCAAAAATCTAAAGATTTTGTTTTCCATGTTAAAAAGTTTTGGTGTTTAAAAATGTTAATTAGTCTTTACTCAAAAATAATAAAATATCTTAAAATAACAAATAAATAATAAAATAATACTAAATAAATTATGTTTTGATTAAAAATATACTTATTATTTAGACATATTGATAATCCTTCAAATCCTTTTGCAGAGCGGATTTAAGTCTTTCCAGCGTGATTAATTGTTCCGGTTAAAAATTATTTCGTCTGTTCTAAAAATTGGGAAATTTCTGTAGAATTTTCGGTTTTTCTCTACCTATTTTTTAACCAAATAGGTTGTATTTATTCTTTCTTTATCCTGATTATTAAAAAAAAGAGGCTGATTATAAGTGTGTTATTGGTGCTGAATTATCATTTAATCGTGAATAAAATTGTCTTATATTTACAAAAAACACGCCTATGCTGATCAAAATTTATGGAAGCGCAATTCATGGAGTTGCTGCTCAAACAATTACTATTGAAGTAAATGTAGATACGGGAGGAGTCGGATATCATTTGGTAGGACTTCCTGATAATGCTATCAAAGAAAGCTGCTACAGGATCTCTGCAGCCCTTAAAAATGTAGGATATAAAATTCCGGGAAAAAAAATTACCATTAATATGGCCCCTGCAGACCTCAGGAAAGAAGGTTCTGCTTATGATCTGAGTATAGCCATAGGCATTTTGGCTGCTTCAGACCAGATTCAGGCAGAAGAAATTCATCACTATATCATTATGGGTGAGCTTTCTCTGGATGGAAGTTTACAGCCTATTAAAGGAGTCCTCCCGATTGCCATTCAGGCCCGTGAAGAAGGGTTTAAAGGAATTATCCTTCCGCTTCAGAACGCCCGTGAGGCAGCTATTGTAAGCGGACTTGATGTATACGGAGTAGAGAACATCAAAGAAGTCATCGACTTTTTTAATGAAGGAAAGCCACTCGGAAAAGTAATATTGGACATCAGGAAAGAGTTTCATGAAAAGATCAATGATTTTCCCTTCGATTTCTCTGAAGTGAAAGGGCAGGAGACGGCCAAAAGAGCAATGGAAGTCGCTGCAGCCGGAGGGCATAATATTATTCTCATAGGACCTCCCGGAAGCGGAAAAACAATGCTGGCCAAAAGAGTCCCCAGTATTTTACCTCCACTGACATTGAAAGAAGCTTTGGAAACAACAAAAATACATTCGGTAGCAGGAAAAATTGGATCAGAAGCTTCTTTAATGACCGTTCGTCCGTTTAGATCACCTCATCATACGATTTCAGATGTGGCATTAGTAGGAGGGGGAAGCTACCCCCAGCCGGGAGAAATTTCCCTTGCCCACAATGGAGTCTTGTTCCTGGATGAAATGCCGGAGTTTAAAAGGACTGTTCTTGAAGTAATGAGACAGCCTTTGGAAGATCGGGAGGTAACTATTTCAAGAGCAAGATTTACCGTAAACTATCCTGCGAGCTTTATGTTGGTCGCCTCCATGAACCCCAGTCCCAGCGGTTTTTTTCCGGATGATCCCAATAACACGTCCTCTGTATACGAAATGCAGCGGTATATGAACAAACTTTCCGGACCTCTCCTGGACCGGATTGATATTCATATAGAAGTTCAGAAGGTTGAATTTGAGCAGCTTTCAGAGAAAAGAAAAGGCGAGAAAAGCAAAGAGATAAGGGAGCGGGTTTTAAGAGCCAGGGATATTCAGAATGAGCGGTATCAGCATCTTAATATCAGCTGCAACGCCCAAATAGGCCCCAGAGAAATTGAGGTGTACTGTGAATTGGATACTGCCTCTTTCAGCCTTATCAAACGCGCCATGGAAAAGCTCAATCTTTCTGCCAGGGCATATGATAGGATATTGAAAGTCGCCAGGACGATAGCTGACCTTGAAGAATCTGAGAATATTCTGTCTTATCATATTTCCGAAGCGATACAATACAGAAGTCTGGACCGGGAATTCTGGAATGGATAACGGATCCGGACATCTTTTTCTGAGAAAAATTTTATACCGTGCCTACTTCCAGATCTATTTTAAGATTGATCGAAAAAGGATCGTTGTATACTTTGGGAACCCACTGAAACTGATCATTCACCTTATTAATATATCCTATGCCGGGCCATGGAAGATGGGCAGAGCAGATAAGTGTTCTGTTTTTATAACAATTTTCAAGAACTTTCTTACGGGTTTCAACTCCTGTTTCAAAGTCAATATCCCATTGGGTGCCCCAGTCCGGTTTTGCAATAAGCAGAGGAGAGTGAAAAATATCTACCACGTTGGTGATTGATATATTTCCGTCATTCACTGTATAAATAATATGACCTGGAGTATGTCCCGGAGCCGCCTCTGTTTGGATGCATGAGAACAGCCTATCTCCCATTTCAAATTTTGTAAGTCGGGCATCTATGGCTGAAAAGACTTTCCTAACCAAAGGAATGCTTGGCTTTCCTCCTTCAGGGTTTTTGCTTTTTTGAAAATCCGGTTCATCATCTGTCCAGAATTCAAATTCCGGGTTGGAAATATAATAATGCGCATTCGGAAATACAAAATCATCATTTTTAGAAAGGATCCCACCGATATGGTCTCTGTGAGCATGTGTAATCAGAATATCAGTGATCGAATCTGGAGTAAATCCCGCAGCACTAATGCTATGTAATAGTTTTCCTGCATTTTCATCATCATAAAACCCCTCTCCGGTGTCTACTAAAATAGTACGATCATCCGTTTTAACAATCATCACATTGATAGGAGCTTCATAATAAGCCTCGGATAAATAAAGACTGCGAAGTTCATTTTTTACAAGGTTTTGAGGGATGCCGGGGGCTAAAATAGGCTGGTGATATCCAATGCCAAAATATCCGTCAGAAAGTATAAAAATATCCAGTTCATTGCATGGAATATGTATGAATCCATGGTCTCTCTTCAGTTTTTGATCCATATTAATAATGAAGGGTGTTTTGTTTTTCACAAATTTAGAGAATATTTCAATACATTGATGTCATTACAGGGGTGTGCAGAAGAATTTTGCTTTTTAAATGTGCAATATGTTGTCATTCACTTTTTATTGTTGCATCTTTTAGAATATCAATTCCGGAATGGGGTACATGATAGTAATTATGTAACGCATGGTTTAAATTATTATGTTAAGTTTGATTACCATATTATCAAAAATATAACATTATGAAAATAACATCTTCGGATAGTTCTTGATTTTTATTGTCTATAAAATAAAATATTAGCGGTTAAAAGGTGTTTGCTGTATTTTAATAATAATTACTCCAAACGCCTGTAAGACCCTGAGTCAGGAATGCCAAGTCTCTGATATAAATTATCAGGAAACACATTTAGTCTATAAACTGTGTCTATTTTCCATGCCCGTTTGAATCTGTTTGGTAAAGCCATTTCTGTAGCTTTAAATATGACATTACGGATGAAAGGGCAAATGCCAAAAACTTTTAACCAATTTACTGTATTATAATGTCAAACACAACACCCACACTGGAAGGATCTTCAGTAGGTTCTGCCGTTTTGCTGTCTGCCGAGGACAGGGAAAAACTTTTACATAGATTTAATAAAACCGGATGGGATTACCTGGAAGAGGAAACGCTGGTGTCTCTTTTCCGGAAACAGGCTGACCTTCATCCTGAACATACCGCAGTGGTATGCCGGGGGCAGTCAGTAACGTATAAAGAACTTGATAAAAGAAGCAATCAGCTGGCCAACCAGCTATTGGAGAAAGGGATAAAAGAAGGAATGTATATTCCGGTATGGCTGGACCGTTCGTTAGAATGGGCAGTGGCAATTCTCACAGGGGCAAGCGCGCCTTATCAGTGGTGGTCCGGACTGGTAAAAAATTGTGTGGAATTCAAATCTTACCCTGCATTAACAGAGCTCAGAGAGGGTCTTATCACAGTAGACTATATGACCAAAGCCATGGCTCATATCACAAAAAATAAAGAAGCAATAGGTAAAAAATTCAACTTGATTGCCCGCCCGGAAACCAATCTTACCCTTGAAGCATTCTTTGGACTCATGAAAAAATACTATCCGTTCACCTTGAAAGGGCTTCCTTACAAAGAATGGAGAAAACAATGGGAGGATGACAGCAAAAACCGCCTGTATCCGCTGACCAGCCTTTTCAAAGATAATATGCATGAAGGATTGTCTACCGTGGAGCTTCACCAGAATACCTATGTGTGGGACTGTTCCAATGTTATTCAGTTCCTGGAAGGATCAGGGATCAAGGAACCTGTATTTGATAAAAACATGCTGGATTCCTATTTGAAGTATCTGGGAATACCGATTTCATAACTATTTTGTTTGAATCTAAAATCCGGACAGCGGAGCTGTCCGGATTTTTTAAGACAATATTCTGATAATAAAGAATTAATATGAAAGCATCCGGTAATCATTTTATTTTTTGTCCGGATTCAAGAAAGAGGAAGTTTCCAGATGGCAGGAAAAGCCCTGCTTTATTTGGAGGATTTTTGCGGACTGATAAGAGTATCTCAGCTTTGTTTCAAATAAAAAGTAATTGTACCGGGTAAATAATACGTCGAGTTTTGTCGCAACGCCCAAAGATCTTTGCCTGAGACAAAAGGGAGAAATCCATACCGTATTTTGTTTAAAATAAACGATAAAGAATAGTAAATGAATAATTTTATTGTATTGGCTAAACATTTTGTAGCTAATGAAAGCGCAGTAGTAGATATTAAGCCGTTCGGATTTGGAAGTACGTTGGGGTCATTGGTATTTCAAAATAAATCCGGGCAGTCCGCAACATTTTTATGGCAGAAAAACCCGATCCCTGATAGTACGGAGAAAGCAGGATATTTCAAAGAAGTCGCCAATGAATTAGGGGTAAAAATAGCTCATTATGATGGTTTCATCACGGTTACCAATGGGGGAGGAGTGCAATATCTGAAAGGAGAAGTAAAGATTTAAAAGTATAAAAAGAGGATTTTAAATTCCCTTTTTACCGTCCAGGATCACCTGAATCATTTTAGTCTTTCTGTTTTCCCGTGTTTCCGGCTTTTTGGCCTCTTCGATCCAGCGTATATATTCTTTTATGAGTATAGCTCATTTTGTCAAATAGGCATTTGGCATTTGGATTTTCCTTAAAGACTAAGGCAATATCATCTGCAATTTCTACAGTTCTTTCTTCTTTATCTTCAGTAAGGGAAACTGAAACCTCATCTCCAAAAGTTTTGCCTAGCTGTCTTCTAATCTCCTGGGTCAAGCCTAGAATATGACAGTCGGTTTTCATTTTGACAAGACTTCCCCGGTATTCCGCCTTATTGTCAAAAACGGCTTTGATCTTTACCCTTCCTTTAGTATTGAAAAGGTCTCCCGTAGAAAAAGGAAATTCTATGAAAGCGGCATTCATTGCTCCATGCTGTTTTATAATGGCTGTAAATTCTATAGGGGAAAGGCTCATGATGGGATATTTCAATATTCAAAAATAAAAAAACCGTGAAAGTAAATTCCACGGTTTCAAAAATTGATCAAAAAAGATTATTTTTTCTTTGTTTTCTTAGGAGTTGTTGTAGTTCCTGAGTTTTTAGTTTTTGTATCAGCCGGAGTGTTTTCACTTCTTACAAGCTTTAATTCATCAACTAATCTTCTTGCACCCGCAAACTTATCAATAGTCCAAAGAACAAAACGAACGTCTACGTTGATGGTTTTTTGCCATTCAGGTTCAAATACGATATCACCGCTTAATGCTTCGCTGTTTCCGTCAAAAGCAATCCCAATAAGGTTTCCGTCCCCATCAATTACAGGAGAACCAGAGTTCCCACCGGTAATATCATTGTTAGAAAGGAAGTTGACTGGCATATAACCGGCAGCATCAGCATACTGTCCGAAATCTTTAAGGTTATAAAGGTCGATCACTCTTTGAGGAAGATCGAACTCTTCATCACCTTTCTTGTACTTGCCTACAAGACCAGTCATATCAGTATAGTAATTATCTGTAATTCCAAAATAGTTTCTGTCATTTCTGATAGGAAGTTTGTCTACAGTACCATAAGTTAACCTCATTGTAGAGTTAGCATCCGGATAGAATTTTTTCTCAGGCATAGCCTTTACTAGTCCTGCCAAGAACAGACGGTTGTTTTTCGCAAAATTGTCATCTACCTTCACATATCTTTCATTGCTCATCTTGATATCAGCAACAATTCCGTTTGCTGTTTTCCAAAGTGGATCAGCATCCAGTTTTAATGCATCAGGATTCAATAAGAAGTTGGTTGCAGAAGTTTTGTTCGCAAAAATTGAAGAATAAGCAAGGTTTGAAACGGTTTTAGCATCTAATCCCAGAATGGTAGCAGAAGCCACTTCCGTGTTTTTCACTCTTGCCTGGTAAAGGCTTGTCATCGCAGCAAGCATTTCTCCTTCCAAAGACGGATTGAAGTTTTCATAAGCCGCTTTAATAGCTGCTTCTGTTTTAGCTTTCATGGCCAGTCTTCCCTGCATATCCTGAGCAGCATAAGCTTTAAGGGCAGATCCTACCTGTAGAGCAAGGGTCATATATTTTACATTTCTTGAAAACTGGGAAGCATAGTTTCTTTCAACATTTCTGTCTGAAACCTGTCTGTAGTAAGCATCAATATCTTCCAAAATGCCATCATAAGCATCATTTCCTGGCATTGCAGACCATTTTCTGTAAGTATCCTCAATTTTCTGCTTGTCGGAAATCGTTCCGTTTTTATTTACCGCATCAATTGTTCCCTGTCTGTTTTTCCAGTAGTTGGCTACAGAAGCATATTGAGAAGCATAGTTAAGCTGAGTTGCTTTATCCTTATCCATATACTTTTTCATAACATCCATCGCCACTTTAGAAGCTTCTACCCATGCCGGGTAATCTTTGTTTACCATTTGCTGAATTCCGTAAGAAGTCAGGTAACGGTTTGTTCTACCAGGATATCCTAAGATCATAGAGAAATCACCAGGCTTAATTCCTTTAAGAGAAACCGGAAGAAAGTGCTTAGGCTTCAAAGGAGTGTTGCTTGGAGAATATTCAGCAGGGTTTCCTGCAGCATCAGCATAAACTCTG
Organism: Chryseobacterium sp.; assembly: GCF_022869225.1. NCBI lineage: Bacteria > Pseudomonadati > Bacteroidota > Flavobacteriia > Flavobacteriales > Weeksellaceae > Chryseobacterium > Chryseobacterium sp. The sequence goes on from NZ_JALIHL010000001.1 coordinate 2,333,904, forward strand.
AAAACCGTGAAGTCTGCAGTATGTCTCGGCCACTCCCAGTTATCGGTATCACCTCCAAATTTTCCTAATGAAGAAGGTGGAGCTCCTACTAATCTGATATCTTTATAATCCTGGTATACAAAATAGTAAAATTCATTTCCATTGAAGAAATCTTTTACCATTACAGTATATTTTCCGTTTTCAGAGTTTTCAGTTTGGATGGCTTTGGTTTCAGCATCGATAACCGCTTTTCTCTCCGCTCCGGTCATATTGTTGTTTAGCTTAGACGTGATTCTTTGGGTAGCATCATCCATTCTCACTAAAAATCTTACATACAGATCTTTTGCGTTGAATTCGTCTTTTTGTTTCATTGCCCAGAAACCATTCTTCAGATAGTCTTTTTCTGGTGTAGAGGCAGCCGCAACAGCGCCGTAACCGCAGTGGTGGTTGGTAAATATCAGTCCTTTGTCAGAAACAATTTCACCAGTACAGAAACCTCCAAAGCTTACGATCGCATCTTTTAAACTTGAATTGTTTACTGAATAAATTTCTTCAGGCGTAAGGTGTAGACCCTCTTTTTGCATGTCAACGCCGTTGAGTCTTTTGATGAGCATTAGCAGCCACATCCCCTCATCCGCCCTCATTTGAGCAAAGCTCAATAAGAAAGTGAATAGTAGAAATAGTCTTTTCATTTTATAAAAAATTTTTGTGTCGCTAATTTACTAATTTTTACGAGATTCAGTCCCGGATTGGTATGAAAATGGGATGATAATGCGCATGAAAAAAATACTATTATCACTTTTTACAGTTTTGCTTTTAGGAGCAGTCTTCAATTGTTCCGCTGTACCGGATAAAAATCCGTCTCTGCAGAGACAGTGGATGCTGGTCTCTTTTAACGGGTTCACCAAAGATCAATTGATTGATCATAAAGCTGAAATCGATCTGAAATCCAGGTTAGAAAACGGCAAAATACAGGGAAGTGCCTACATGGGCTGCAACAGAATGTCTTTTACTTCTGAGTTTAAAAAAGGAGGAAAGGTAAAAATTTCAAATGGGGCAAGTACAGCAAAAGCCTGCGAGAATATGGAGCTGGAAGCGGCTTTTCAGAAGAATTTTGACTCGATGACGAAATATTCAGTGGAAGGACATTTTCTTACGCTGTCTGATGAGCATGGAAATTCAATGAAGTTTGTTGCTGCTGATTGGGATTAATAAAAATATATTTACCAAATACAAAAGTCCGCTGTTCAGCGGACTTCTTTTGTTTGAAAAATCTAGATTGGCTATTAGTTTTTTGGGTTATCAGTTTTTTGGGATTGTTTTTTTTATTTCTTCCAGTGTAGCCGTATTGGGCAATCCGGCAGTCATATGATTTGTGTTCCTAGAATTATCTGTATTACGAGATGCCTGTCTGTTAGGGATTGTTTTCTTTATTTCTTCAAGACTCGCCGTGTTGGGGAGCAGCTTTCCTGTATTATCAGTGGATATTTTGGGTTTTGTTTCCTGTTTTTTAACTTCCAGCCCCTGATCAGAAACCAGCCCTGTTTGTGCTTTTTTCTTCTCCGCGTTTTCCCGGGCTTCTTTCAGCAGTTTTGCTTCCTGTTCTTTGGCCTGTTTTACAACTTGGGTCTGATCATCCACTGGAGTTACCTGTTTATTTTCCTGAGCATAGATCATGGAGCTTAAAAATAAGAATGAGGCAATAAATACTGTTTTCATGATGATTTATTTTATGTTGACTAATACTTGAATTTTTCCGGTCTCCTTTTGATCATAATCCTGAAGCGATTTTCCGATGACCTGGCCTATTTTAACCTTTTTAAGATTAGCTTTCATGGCTACTCCCGGGATTGAAGAGGTAACAAGAAGATCCCCTCTTTTTATTTTTCCGTTTTCGAGGCATACTTTGGTGGGGATAACCCCAATGACCCCCATGGGAACTTTACCTGAAATATCTGTATCAATATGCTCTTCGGTGAGAAGTACCCCCGGTTTGGTAGCATATACGCCGGCAACAAGGTTAGAATAGGGTTTTGAAGATTTTTCTACTGTTCTGTCTGAATGTGTTGAAATAACCAGGATGTCACCGCTTTCATATTCTGAAATATTTCCTTCCACATCAAATGCTTCGGCAACGTCAGCACCGCTGTTTTGCGTGCCTCCATTAAAAAATCCTTTTCCGGTATTGTCTATACGGGCTACATTTACTGCTGTTGGATTTCCAGATCTGAATATAGCGATAGAACCGGTACTACGGGTTTCTGCTGTCAGCGGAGGGTTGGTATTGGCGGTATTATAATTGACGAATCTTGCTGCGCGTCCTGTCCCGAAGTTAGGAACCCACGCATAGATGGCGCTTCCAGAGCCGTCTGCTGTTGTTTCAACACCATCTCCGGTATTCGATGCATTAGCCGTGATACCGTTTCCGTTTCCGTCTGCAATAGCGATCAGTGCAGGGCTGTTTCCGGCAGGATTGCTGGCATGGAACAATCCTGCAAAACCTCCGGTTCCCGAAGATATGCCATAAATACCTGCTGTTCCGAAATTAGAAAACTGAGAGTTTACTTCTCCTCTTACCGCTGCAGAAGTTCCTGTTACCCGGTCTACTTTAAAGTTTCCCGCGGTACCATTCCCTACAGTAGTTACTGTTATTACATCGCTGGTATTGGATTCATTAAAGATGTTAAATCGTCCGGCACGCCCGGTGGCGAAGGTGGGAACCCAGGCATAAAGAGCATTTCCTGCACCATCAATATTAGTCTCTACACCATTGCCGTTTTTGCTTGCATTGGCTGTGATTGCATTTCCATTTCCATCGGTGATGGCTACCAAGGCAGGGCCGTTACCTGAAGGATTGGACGCGTGGAATAGTCCGGCGAAGCCGCCGGTTCCCGAAGAAACTCCAAAAATACCTGCCGCTCCAAAGTTTCCAAAAATTGTTTTCACTTCCCCTCTTACGGCAGCACCTACACTATTGGTGTTGTTGACAAGAAAAGAAGAAGCATTCCCCTGGGTGTTGTCAGGAATATTCCCGTTTCCATTAGTTTCTACTTCAAAAGTATTTTTGGCAGTATTGGTTTGGTTAAAATTTTCAAATCTTCCTGCGCGTCCCGTACTGTTATTTAACCCTACCTGTCCGTATACACCAATACCGGTTCCTGAAGTGTTGGTAGAAACAAATCCTCTCACTCCATATCCTCCGCCATCATTCCTGCCTACCACAGCACCGGCAATGTCACTGGTGGTTCTTCCTACTATAGCCTCCCCATTTCCATTGTTATCTCCCACGATACCTGCAGAAGTCTGGGCGGAGGTAATACCATGTACTCCAAATCCGCTGCCTGTAGAACTTAATATCCCGGCTCCGCTACCTGAAGTGGTGATATTTACGACGGTACCGTTACCTACAGTGGAGGCATTAAGGACATTATTGTTATTGGAATTATTAAAAATTGCGATATTGGCTGCAATTCCGTTATTGCTGGTCGCATTCAGACCCGTTCCTGTATTACTGTTGGCATATACCCCGTATCCGTTTCCGCTGGCATTTCCATATACACCTAAGCCATTGGGGGTAACGCCATATACTCCCCATCCGCTTCCATTCTGGCTTCCGTACACTCCTACACCCAATCCGCCGGTCCCGTTATTGATCCCCCGTACTGCTGAAGAAAATCCTCCCGGGGCCGTGTTGCTCACAATTCCTCTCACTGCGGCAATACTGGAGGTAACCGTGCTGTTAATGCCTTCTAGCGAAGTTCCATCTCCATCATTCGTTAATGAAAACAATGTAGAAGCGTTGTTGACGGTGCTGGTATAAGGAATAGCAAAGCTGCCGCCGGTGCCTCCTGCAGATTTGGCATACATAGCGTAAGGTACACTGAGCAGCTGGCTGGTTCCTGTTATGGTATAAGTCGTTCCTCCGGTAGGGTCAGTTTCTGTTTTTAAATAATAGTTTCCTGAAGGCCAGTCTATCGTAGCGAACGTTCCCGAAAGAACAGTTCCTGTTCCTATTTCCAAACTGATAAGCCCATTGGAATTGGTACTTCCTGTAAGTCTTTCAGAGTAGACGGCAGCTCCGGCAGGGGATCCCTGTAATATGCTTGCCCTTACTCCAATACTTTGATTGCTTAAAAGTTGTCCAGATCCGTTTCTTATAACAGCCTGGTAGCTCATTTTTTCCGGTGCCTGCGAGAGCCCCATAAAGAGACCCAGCAGAATCCAGGACAATAATAATATTCTTTTCATGGTATTTATTTTTTGAGGATTTTAAACGTTTTAACAGGGGTTCCGTTTTGGCTGATTCTGATGATATACAGGGCAGAGGGTAAGGAGGAGAAGTTCAGTTCGGATTTTGATTGTAAAATTTTGTCTTTTTTGATCAGTTTGCCTTGTGCATCAAATAATTGGTACTCCGAACCCTTATAAGTGTTGGTTGTAAAATCTAAATACAAATAATCTTTAAAAGGATTGGGGTAGAGTAAGATATCCTTCTGATCTGATGAAATTTCGTGGGTTGACAGGGTCGTGATTTCATAACCCAGCTGCACTCCTTCCAATAGTTGAGCAGGAGTACCTTTATTTAGGTAAGCCGTCTGGCCTATGCTGTAAGAAACAGATCCATTGCCTGCTGATGCATCCGTTCCCGTAGCCAGAACTGCTGACTGGGCATGAAAGATAACTATTGAAAATACAGACAAGGGGAGGCAATAAATAATTTTTTTTTTCATAAATAACAGTTTTAGGTTAATAAACAGAAAGGAAATTTGGGAAGACTAAATTACTGCCTATCAGAATCTGATGACAGAAAAATAGACCAACGGAAGAAATAATCGACCAATGGCATTTTGCAAATTATTATTGAAATTGGAACGTATTTTTAAGGCTCAAAAAAGGAGAGGTTATCTTTGTAGGTTCTGCCTATAGGAAGCTTGATCTGATGGGTTAATTCTATTTCATGACAGCTTTTTCCACGGATGAGATGACGGGGTATCGCATAGCTCCGGTGTATCCTTACAAAAGAATCAAAAAAGTCTTTATGAAGGAGGTTTCCTAAAGAATCCAGGATACAATGGTTTTTTTCAAGAGTGATGATCCGGGTATAATCCTTTAAAGCTTCGAGATACAGAATATCGGTTTTCCTGATCTGAAAAATACTGCCGCCTTCTTTTATTTTAATAAAATTTTCCCCAAAAAGGGCATCATAGCAATCACATTTTTCTCTTACTTTAAAAAAATCAAAAAGTTTCTGCATAGAATAATGAAACCGTTCCGAAGTCAGAGGTTTTGTAATAAAGTCTAAAGTGTCGATTTCAAAAACGGAAGCGGCTAGTTCCGGACGGGAGCTTACAAAGATACAGGCGGGAATTTTATGGGCTATTTTTCTGAATTCCAGTCCGTTCATTCCTTTTAAACTGGTTTCAGTGAGCAGAAGGTCTACAGGGCGTTCAAGATAAGGAATCGCTTTCTCTGCCGAATCCAGAGCAGCGATTATTTCTATGTTTTCATACTGTCTTATGTAATGCTGAAGAACCAGCCTGTCCAGTTCATCAGCATCAATAATCATACACGTGATAGGTGTAATCATGATCCTCTGGATGTTAGTTTTTAATATATAATGATTTAAATCAAAAAATTATTATAAAGTTATTGATTTTTATCAAAAAAAGGATATTGAACTTAAAATTATATTAAAAATTATCCTTAAGTACAATTTGATTTTGTTTTTTTTCTGAAAAATATTAACTTGTAAAAATCATAAACATAGACAGAACTTAATGTTAGAAAAGAAAGAACATAACTATGAGAAAGCGGTCTTGGTGGGGATTATTACTCAAAATCAAGATGAAGAAAAACTGATGGAGTATATGGATGAGTTGGAGTTTTTGGCTTTCACAGCAGGAGCAACCGTACAAAAACGTTTCACTCAAAAATTAACGCAGCCTGATTCCAAAACGTTTATCGGAAGTGGAAAAGCACTTGAGATAAAAGAATATGTAAAAGAAAACGAGATAGGAACTGTAATTTTTGATGATGAACTTTCTCCTTCACAGCTTAAAAACCTGGAAAGAGAAATGGAAGTTAAAATTTTAGACAGAACCAATCTTATTCTCGATATTTTTGCTCAGAGGGCTCAAACTTCCTATGCAAGAACTCAGGTGGAATTGGCACAATATCAATATCTTTTGCCACGACTAACAAGAATGTGGACTCACTTGGAACGCCAGAAAGGGGGTATTGGGATGAGAGGTCCCGGTGAAACAGAAATTGAAACTGACCGCCGTATTATTCGTGACAGGATCACTTTGTTGAAAGATAAGTTAAAGACAATAGACAAGCAGATGGCAACGCAGCGTAACAATCGTGGAAAAGTTGTTCGTGCCGCTTTGGTAGGATATACCAATGTAGGAAAGTCTACCTTGATGAACTCCCTTTCAAAATCTGAAGTTTTTGCGGAAAACAAATTGTTTGCCACACTGGATACGACAGTAAGAAAGGTAGTGATTGGAAATCTGCCGTTTTTGCTTACCGATACGGTAGGATTCATCAGGAAGTTGCCTACTCAATTGGTAGAATCGTTTAAATCTACTTTGGATGAGGTGCGTGAAGCAGATCTTTTGATTCACGTGGTTGATATTTCCCATGAAAGTTTTGAAGATCATATAGAATCTGTGAATCATATTTTAATGGAAATCAACGCTCATCAGAAACCTATGATCATGGTTTTCAACAAGATTGATGATTTCAGCTATGAGAAAAAGGATGAAGATGACCTGACCCCGTCAACACGAAAGAATGTGTCTTTGGACGAATGGAAAAAAACATGGATGGCAAAATCCAAGTATCCGACAGTTTTCATCTCAGCTTTGACTAAGGAAAATTTCCCGGAAATGAAAAGGCTCATTTATGACGAGGTCATGAAGATCCATATTTCCAGATTCCCTTATAATGATTTCCTTTTCGAATATTTCGATGACGAAGACGAAGAAAATACCAATTAATGAAATATTACTTTTTCCTCCTGTTCCTTCTGTTTTCGGTTTTTGGATTCAGCCAGAAATCAAAAATAGATTTCAGAGCTATTGAGAAAGGTCTCAAAAGCACTGATTCTCCGTATAATTATGACAAACTTGTTTTCAAATATAAAGGGTTTCCCAGATCTTTAGACAGCATAGAGTCACAATATCTTTACTACGGAAGAAATTTTAGGAATGATAGGATCAATACTACGGATAACCGCTTTAAAAGTCTGGCAGAAGCTTTTAAGCAAAATAATTTCGAAGCATGTATAAAACAGGGAAAAGCCTTATATGATAAGGATCCTACCAATTTGGATATCCTTCTGATCCTTCTCAGAGCATTTGACTCTTTAAAAGACGGGAACAATTTTATGTACCACCTCAGCCAGTTCCGTTCATTGGCAGACGGAATAAAGAGCTCCGGAGATGGAAAGTCTGAAAAGACCGCTTATCTGGTCAACTCTGTAGGGGATGAATACATTCTGCTGAACATTCTGAATATTGGACAGGATTATACAAGAGGTTCAAAACCCGCGAAAGACGGAATGTTTGATATCTGGGAAAAAGATGGGAGTAAAACCTATATCAAAGTACTTTATTTTGACTCATAATTAATTAAAAAAACACTTAGTGGAATTATATTATTCATTTTCAGCATTAATCGTATTAGCATCTATATTTGCATACCTTAACTACAGGTTTTTAAAACTTCCAAGTACCATCGGAATCATGGTGATCGCCATAGTGGTGTCTATTTTCCTGGTAATGTTTGGAGAAACGATACTTCCAAGGACTTTCGGACATCTTAATAACCTGATGAACAGTATTGATTTTACAGAAGTTTTGATGGGGGCTATGCTTAATTTCCTTCTTTTTGCAGGAGGAATTCATATTAACATTAACGATCTTAAGGAACAGTTCAGACCTGTACTGATATTTTCCACCGTAGGAGTGGTTATTTCCACTTTTGTGGTAGGTTTCGGAATGTTTTATCTGTTGCCTTTAGTGGGAGTTCAGCTTCCTTTTATTTACTGCCTTGTTTTTGGTGCTTTGATTTCGCCTACTGATCCGGTAGCCGTTTTAAGTGTCCTGAAGCAGGCCAATGTTTCAAAATCACTGGAGACAAAAGTAGCGGGAGAATCCCTTTTCAATGATGGTATGGCGGTTGTGGTCTTTACAGTGGTCTTACAGCTTGCTGTCGGAAAAGAAGTAGATCTTGGGGTTGAAAGTATCGGATTGCTATTATTGAGAGAAGCCGGAGGAGGAATCTTGCTGGGCGGACTGTTAGGATGGATTACTTCCAGATTGATGCGTGAAGTGGATGATTATATTATCTCTGTGCTGGTAACACTTTCAGTAGTGATGGGAGGATATCTTATTGCACGACAGATGCATATATCGGGTCCGCTGACAATGGTGGCGGCCGGATTATTTATGGGGAACTTTAATAGGAGTTTCAAAATGAAGTCCATCACTCAGGATTATCTGATCAAATTCTGGGAACTGATCGATGAAATTCTGAATGCTGTATTATTCCTGTTTATCGGATTTGAACTTTTGATGATTAAAGATCTGAAGCACTTTATGATTCCGGGATTACTGGCAATTGTTGTGGTTCTGTTGGCCAGATTTATTTCCATCTGGGGTCCTACCAAGTTTACCTCTCTGAGAAGGAGTTTTAGCCCGCAAACCGTAAAAGTTCTTGTCTGGGGAGGAATCCGCGGGGGAGTTTCCATTGCATTGGCAATGTCTATCCCAAAAAGTGAATACAGTGAAATTATTTTAAGTATTACCTATTGTGTAGTTGTGTTCTCTATTATTGTACAGGGGCTTACTATTGCAAAAGTGGCCAATCCCAAGCAAATTGCTGAAGAAGATGAAGAGCAGGAGAATGTGGTCCTGGATGAAAATCCCTGATGTAATGGGGTGGGAAATATAAATCAAAAATTAGCTGCCGGTTTACTATGAGTAGTATGGTTAAAGAAATACAAGAAGCATTGGCTCTTTTATCCATTCCCGAAAAAGCAGAATTTTTTCCAAGGTTTTTCAAGACAGGAAAAGGAGAATATGGGGAAGGAGATTTGTTTTTGGGTGTAAAAGTTCCGGACCAGAGGTCTGTAGCCAAAGAATACTATTCAAAAATTAATGTAAAAGAACTGAGTGAACTGCTTTCTTCAAAATACCACGAACATAGGCTGACGGCTCTTTTCATGCTGATCTCAAAATTTGAAAAAACAAAAGATCAGGCCGTAAAAGAGGAGGTGGTAGCCTTTTATCTTAATCATTTACCGTATGTCAATAATTGGGACCTGGTAGATTCAAGCTGCTACAAAATATTGGGCAGATATGCTTTTGAAAACCAGAAAGAAAATCTGCTCAGAGACCTTTCGGAGTCTGAAGAGATGTGGCATAAAAGAATTGCTGTAGTAGGTACCATGCATTATGTGAAAAAAGGAGTATTTGAACTTACCAGAGAATTGGTAACAAGAAACTTAAAACATCCGCATGACCTGATGCATAAGGCCAACGGATGGCTGCTCCGGGAAATGGGACAGAAAAATGAAACGGAGTTAATAAGCTATCTGAACCAATACTACAAAGAAATGCCCAGAACCTGCCTCAGATATGCCATTGAAAAACTGGATGAAGACCTTCGACAGGATTATCTGAAAGGAAGGATATAAAGCAATTGGCCTTATCCGGACAGAAGACCTCCAAAATAAAAACAAGGAGGTAAGAGATTTAATGTAGAATTGAGTAATTTTGTGTTTTTAAACTCAATCATGAAAAAAAATCTCAAATTATATATTCTGTTTTTACCTGTATTTTTTCTGACCAGTTGTTTTGATATTTTAGACAAGGTTCATGTAAAAGCTGACGGAACAGGAGAATATACGATTATTCTTAATGCCAGTAAAAGCAAAACAAGGCTGGCTTCAATTTCTAAAATGGAAAGCATTAATGGAAAAAAAGTTCCCAAAAAACAAGAAATTGAAAATAAAATCAATGAAGCCGCTAAAATTTTCAAGGGTACACCGGGAATCACCAATGTAAAAACATCGATGGATTTTGATAACTATATCATCAAACTGAGCTGCAGCTTCAAAAAGATTGAAAATATCAATGCGGGATTAGAAAAACTTAAAGCTCAGAATATAGTGGGAAAAATGATTCCGACCCAGATTTACAGTCAGAATCTTGAGAAAAAATCATTGGTAAGAAACAAAGTAAATACATTCAAAGCAGACTACGATAAGATGAGTAAGGCAGACAAAGAGGTCTTTAACGATGCCCGATATACTTCCGTCATGCAGTTTGAAAATACCGTAAAATCTCAGACAAACAGCTCCTATCTGCTTTCACCCAATAAGAAAGCCATAAAACTCGAGGCATATATTCTGGATTTAATTCTTCAAAAAAAACAAATACACAATACGATTCTATTTCAATAAATTTCTAATATTTAGCCATGAAATCCATATTATTAAAAACACAAAAAATTATTTTTTTACTTTTTGGCTTTGCGGCTGCTTTTGCACAAAACAGTATGAAAATTCCCGGTGATGCCGTATTTTATATGGAGATCAACGGAAAACAGCTTAACAATAAAATCAATTGGAATAAGCTAAACCCTTTGTTACACGAATTAAGTAAAAAGAGCAAGGAAAAACCTTCATGGAATGATTATTCCAAAACCGGGATTAAATACGACGGAATTCAATATCATTATGCGGGTTTTAATGACTCTATAAAGACTTACAATACCCACTTTATCATAGATAACAAAGAGAAATTCCAGGAATTTATCAATTCCATCAAGAAAAAGGGATTGGAAGTATATAAGAAAACGAACTATTCTTATGTCGATATCGATGATGATATCTTTGTGGCATGGAATGGGGGACATGCGGTTCTTAGTATGGTAAGCTATACGAAACCTTCTAAAGATCTTTGGGAAGATGCTGCTGTAGCAGACAGTACAGCCGTTGCTGTTGACAGTACTGAGGCTATGACTGACAGCATCTATGCTGAAGAACCGGAAAAACCTTTTGATTATAAAGAAGAAATAAAGTATCTGAAGGACGATATTAAATACCTGAAAGACAATATCAAGGAAAATAACCTGGAAATTGCCCGGATTCAAAAAGATATTAAATACCTGGAAAAACATCATCAATATCCTCCGGATAAAGAAGAAGCTGAGCATTCTGAAAATGAAGAAGAAGCTCTTCCTAAAGAAGATGATGAAGCTGATAAGGCGTATCAAAAAGAACTTGACTCTATCAACAGAGAAAATTTCAAAATTGTAAAAAAATTGGCTGAAGGGCGATTTGATCAATATTTCAATTCAAATATGGAGGTTGAAGCGCCCAGGGAAATGCTTACTTTCAAAGATCCCCATTCGGATGTTTTTGTCTACACCGATTATGGAAGAATCGTGAATGAAGGAATTTATGGGAAAATAATGAAAAGCTACGATTTTGCCAGAGCCTTTCAAAATATGTACAATTCAGATTATGCCTACAATCTTTATTTTGACAAAGACAAAGTAAGACTGGTTAATAATTATCAGCATAAAAATGCTGAAATCCAGAAAAACTTTGCCTCCATTTATAAAGGGAAGAAAAATAAAAAGCTGTCAGCACTTATCAATGAAAAAAGTATTGGTTATTATATGATCAATGTAAACGGCGGAAAGTGCTTTGATCTCATGTACAGCCTTCTTCAGGAAACAGGAGACGGTGAATATAAAAAGGAAATGGAGCTGATGATGGAAACCATGAAAATTGTGTTGGATGAAGAGGCAATCACTAAAATTGCCCCGGGAAACGGAATTTTTGTTTTAAACGAACTGAAATCCAAACAAGTAGAGTATACCGATTATGAATATGATAATGATTACAATGAAAAAGAAGTAAAGAAAACCAAAGAGGTGGCTGTTCCTAATTTTACTTTTGCCTTTGCTACAGAGAATGAAGGCTATTGGAACCGTATTTTTAATGTATTGGCAACGAACAAAAAGCTGGCTAAGAATTTCTCGAAAAGTGGCAATTTTTATACGTTTAAAGATGATAAAAACGGAGGATATCTCGACCAGATGTTCTTTACGGTAAAAGACGGGATTGTTTACCTGGTAAGCTCAAAAGAGAATATTATTTCAAATACTCAATCTGAAGTTTCCAAAAAGTGGGCAAAAGATTCATACAAATATCCTTTATCCGGAAGATTGGATCTGAAGAGATTGTTAATTGGGCTGGATAAAGAATTCAAAAGTTCTTCAGAAAGGAAAATATTTGATCTTTTCAGAAAAAATGTAGGGGAAATGTATTATAAAACAGAGGTAAAAGGAGAAAGTATACAGACTGAAATGGATTATAACATCAAAGATTCTTCTGAAAACAGCTTAATGTATTTCTTTGATCTGTTTGATGATTTTTTTAAGAGTAAAGATTCAGAAAAAAAGCCGCAAATATTATAGATGATTAAAAAGAAATATAGTGCTCCGTTCATTGTATTACTGGCTGCAACAATTTATTTTGTATTTTTTTATAAGGACAAGACACTGAAGTTTGTTCCTAAAAATGCAGATGCAGTTGTTTTGGTCGATGTAAAGAAATTAACGGGGAAGTATCTCTATACTTTGGCTGTTCATCCTTCAGCATGGACTTTCTACAAAACAAAAAGGAAAGGCTCTGCTTCCCTAAAAGATTCCGGGATTAAAATTCCGGATTTCTTACAGGTTTTTCATCTTAAAGGCAGCAAATTCTCAGAGTGGTATACGGTTTTGGAGCTGAAGGATCAAAAAAAGCTGATTACTTTTTTAAAGAAGCACCAATTTATCAGCAAAGGGAAAAATCTCTTTCAAAAGGACCAGGTTTATCTTATCATAGAAGACGGGCACTGTATTTTCGGAACTTCAAATTCGGCCTTTACAACAATCCGTCAGCAGCTTCTTCAGGCTTCAGAAAAAAACACCTTTCATGCAGACCGGTTCATTCAGGGGACGGACGGAAGTATTTCCTTTATTTCCGGGCAGAAAATTCAAAATTTTTCTGTTGAACTGAAAGATGACGGCATCGAGATCAGCAACCATTCAAAATCAGAAAACTTGAATTCCCTGGCCTTAAAGCTGCAGCAGGGGAGTCATTTTTTAGAAATGGAATTAGATGCTGAAAATATAAAGAACGCGGGTCTTTTTTTTAGCAAAAGCAGGGCAGACTTATCACAAATCAATTATTTCCGGGCCACAGCTGATCTTGAGCAGGTGAGTGATACCATTGTCAGCTACGGTTATGACGATGATTTTAATGAAATTGAAAAAAAGACCGTTCAAAAAATTATTCAGCCCAACTATATCATTGATCTTCAAAGCCGGGCCCCCGGAAAAACCTGGGATTATTTTCAGGCTAAGAAATGGATTAATACCCGGAATCAGTTCACCGCGATTCCGTTCCAGCCCAATACGATCAGCCTAAGTGCCGGTGGAATTGTGATAAAGTCAATCAGAAAACCAATACCTTTATCTGCTAAACAAAACGAAAACTATATTTTCATAAGGAATATTCCTATGTTATCTTCTTCTTTAAGCGCTTTAAGTGAAACAGAGAAAAGACTCATTTCTGATATAGAGTATATATTGTATGGAAATAAAGCTCAGAATTATTGGGTCAAAGTAAAGACCAGGAATGGAAAATTACCCTTAATTTTGAGGAGGTAAATCATTCCATCCCTAAAAAAGACTCTCAAGTAATGGCCTCAACAGAAATTTTACTGCTCAAATCAATTACGCATTATTTTTTGCATCTGGTTTTCCCGGTGTTTATTGCCTTGATTTTTTTTCGCAAAAACTGGAAAAAGGCTTACCTTATTATGCTGGCTACAATGCTTGTAGATGTGGATCACCTTTTTGCCAATCCTGTTTTTGATCCTTCAAGAAATAGTATTGGGTTTCATTTTTTACATTCCTATTATGCGATTGCGGTGTATTTTCTGATGCTGTTTTTTAAAGGGAATATCAGAATTATTGCAGTCGGGCTGTTGTTTCATATGCTGACAGATTTTCAGGACTTTACCCTGTGGTCTCATTAAAATATCATTAATATTTCCTTTTAATATTTCAAAAGTTATAGATTTTTTGTATTTTGTAGTCACTTTATGAGACTTAAAGAACTTTTACATTATACTTATATTTTTCCTGTTCTTGCGGTAGGGTACTACTTTTCCGGAATGATAGGAGAAGGGGTTATCTATGATATTATTGCCGGAATTTTATTGATCGGGAGTGTGCTGTCGGCGGTACACCATGCTGAAGTGGTAGCCCATAAAGTAGGCGAGCCTTTTGGAACCATTATCCTGGCCCTCTGTATCACAATTATTGAAGTGGCGTTGATCATCTCACTGATGGTTGCCGGCGGAGATCAGGCGATCACGCTGGCCAGAGATACCGTTTTTGCTGCCGTAATGCTTATTCTTAATGGAATTTTGGGAATCTGTATTCTGGTAGGTGGCGTTAAATACCACGAACAGTTCTTTGCAAGAACTTCTGCCACAACTTACCTGGTAAGTATCGTTTCAATTTTGGTGCTTACCCTTGTTCTTCCAAATTTTACTTCAAGTGTCAACGGACCTTTCTATAATGAAGCTCAGCTTATCTTTATTTCCATTGCCTGCCTGGCCATATATGGCGTTTTTCTCATGGTGCAGACCGTACGGCACAGGAGTTATTTTATAGTACCTGATGAGCATCCTGAAGAACATTATATTCCTTCACTGACGAAAACAGTGATAAGTTTTGTCTTTCTGGTCGTTTGTCTGGCGATTGTTGTGCTCATGGCAAAAGGATTATCCGATACCATTGAAAATATGGTACAAAGTTTAGGAGCTCCCAAGTCGTTGGTCGGAGTGATTATTGCTGCTGTAGTTCTTCTTCCGGAAGGGGTAGCGGCCATTCGTGCGGCAAGGGCCAATCAGATCCAGTCCAGTCTGAATCTGGCATTGGGTTCAGCGCTGGCCAGTATAGGATTGACAATTCCGGCCGTTTCAGCAGTATGTATCATGTACGATATTCCACTGGTGTTGGGATTGGATAAAAAAGATGTTATTCTGCTTTCTTTATCCGTATTTATTGTTATGCTTTCACTGAGCCGGGGAAAGACCAATGTCCTTTACGGAACAGTTCTTTTAGTGAATCTTGCAGCATATATATTTACGGTGATTGTTCCTTAACCACTAACGTTTTCTTATCTACTGTCTTCGCAGGATTAACCGGTGATGTCTTTCGACCTTTGAACATTAAACAGCTTATAAAAAATGACAACAATCTCCGAAGATTGTTGCCATTTTATTAATGTTTATATCGATTAATCTTGCATTTCCCATAGCTCTCCTTCTCCTTGATAGCCATTTTGTAACCACATTTTATCAAAAGCATGGCTAAGGGTCTTACCGGCTTCTTTGCCATAACAATTGAAAGAAACTTTATTGGGACTGTGTACTTTCATTTCCCACTCTTCTCCTTCTCCTTGGATGCCTTTCTGTAACCATAATTTATCGAAGGCATGGCTTAAGTATAATCCGTTTTCTCTACTAATGCATTTTAATGCAACTCTATTATGGGATAATTCTTCAAGAATGAAGACTTCACCTAATCCTTTAATGCCATTTTGAAGAAAAACATCTGCATTTCCGTGGCTTAAGAATTTTCCTTTTTCTTTTCCTTGAGCTTGTAATAATATTACTTTAGCTATTTTTACGTTTTCTTGAGTTAATTCCATGATTTCTAAGTTTTTTTTTGATTTCCTACTCTAGTTGCTTTTCGGATACCGCAGTCAAAATTTAATTTTTAAGACGTCTGTAGTAATTTTGATAGAGTAAAGCTAGAGATAAAAAAAACATTTCGAATCAGTAGAAATACTTAAAAATCAGATATTTACAAAAGTGACGCAATTGTGAAATATTTTATTTTTCTTATTCCTCATATGCTGGTATACCTTGGTAATCAAGGTGAGCCTGTGTTTGGTCATCAAAAAACAGGGTTAGATCGGTAGTTGGAAAAGTAAAAATAATGGGATAGATGAATTTGATTCCAGGTAAATTTAGGAAGGGAAATTTTTTTGCAGAATGGGGAAGCTGATGAATTTAGGAATAATATCGTTACGGTACTGCTCCTTAAAAGTAAAAGGAGCATCTGCAAACCGGCGTAAAATACATTTTCTAATCTTCACTCCCGGATAGCGAACCTTGAAACCTGTTACAGTCTTCGGGCCAGTTCCATTTTGAATGCCATCAGTCTGGCAATGTTTTCTGATTTGTAGACCGCCATATCTGCATTTTCTCCTACAAAATTTTCCTCTATTGTCGTTCGCCAGAGTTCCAGCCATCGGTCGAAGTGTTGCTGCTCCATAGCCTGGATCTCGTTGATTGGAAAATGGACTCCCATAGGATTTCCTTTGTAAGTCATTTGCCCAAAAAGAATTGATTCCCAAAAAGAATACATTTTCGGAAGATGCAGGTCCCAGTTCACTTTTGCAATATCACTGAAAAAGAATCCAATGGTTTCATCCTTAATGACTTTGCTGTAAAATGAGTTAACAAGATGTTCAATATCTTCTCTTGATTCAAGCTTTTTCATCTTTCAAATGTACATCAAAATCAAATTAAAAATCTCATTGCAGGATTGATAAATTTCATGAAAACAATCTTTTATCTTTGTATCGAAGAAAAAAGGAATAGAAAATGGGTGTTTCATCAATTCCTGTTGTTCTTTAATCAAAAAATAAGATCAATGACCAGAGGGTTCAGAAAAATAATCCGGCAGAAAAATACTGAAAACAGTGGTTTCGGAAGCAATGCATCGGGAAGGTTTATCAATAAAGATGGTCTTCCGAATGTTCGGAGAACGGGAGTGAATGTATTCAATAGATTGAGTTGGTATCATACGATGCTGAATCTATCCTCTTTTCGTTTTATTTCCTATCTGGTAGTTGCTTATATTCTTATTAATCTGGTGTTTGCAATGATTTATTATATGATTGGAGTAGAGCACCTTACGGGAATTGATAAAAGCGATCCGCTCAATGAGTTTATTGATGTTTTCTTTTTCAGCTCACAGACATTTACTACGGTAGGGTACGGAAGAATTGCTCCTGTGGGTTTTTTAGCGAGCCTGGTGGCTACTTTTGAAGCTTTTTTGGGATTGCTTACCTTTGCCATTGCAACCGGGCTTTTTTACGGAAGATTCTCAAGGCCGAGAGCTTATCTGAGATTTTCTGATATTGCGGTGATTGCTGCTTTTCAGGATGCGGCGGCACTGATGTTCAGACTAGCTCCTTATAAAAATAATGCGCTGACGGATGCCGATGTCATTCTATCGGCAGCAATAGAAGTGATTGAAGACGGGATACCCAAAAGCAATTTTTATAGATTAGAGACACAATTGAGTAAAATCAATACATTGGCGCTCAACTGGACCGTGGTTCATAAAATAGATGAAAATTCGCCATTTTATGGCTTCTCAGAAGAGGATTTTAAAACAACGGATATTGAACTGATTGTTCAGGTACGTGCATTTGATGAAGTTTTCTCAAATACGGTCGTTCAAAGGTCTTCTTATGTAACAGGAGAAATTGTTTACGGAGCCCGATTTGTTCCGATGTATTATCCGAATAAAGATCATCTTGCGACGGTCCTGGATCTGGATAAGATCAATGAATACCAAAAGGAAGAGCTTCCGTCTTCGGCAAGAAACAAAGAATAAATGGATTTAGATTTTTATAAAAAACAGGCTTTACAAAAACAGAAGGAACATAAAAAGTTTTTAGACGGATTAAAGAAGAAACCGCCTAAGAATCTCGATTATATTGTGCAGGAAACCCATGACGAAGTTTTTGAAGAGATAGATTGCTTACAGTGCGCGAACTGCTGTAAAACAACAGGACCTTTGTACACCGAAAAAGATATTGAGCGTATTGCGAAACACCTTCGTATGAAATCGGCAGATTTCGAATCAAAGTTTTTGAGGGTAGACGAGGACCATGATAAAGTATTACAGCATCTTCCCTGTTTTTTCCTCAATAGTGATAATACCTGTTCCATCTATGAAGTAAGGCCGAAAGCATGCCGTGAATATCCGCATACTGACCGGAAAAAAATTTATCAGATCAATCATCTGATGCTTAAAAACACAGTGATCTGCCCCGCAGCCTTTGAATTTGTAGAAAAAATGATGAAGAATGTGACAAAATAAACATTGAACTGCTGTATCGCAAAGACACCGAAGCTTCAGTAACGTTAAATGCCGGATTGTAATTTATTAGCTTTTTAACCTCAGCATAAGTTCCATTTTTTAGGCATTTAGGGTTTTATTGTAAGTAGGATATTTTTTCGTAAAATCCTCTTAAATAATTATAAAGTACGTTAAATAAGATAATTACAGATAATTTTGTAATGAATGTGTCGTTTAAGTTAAACAACCATTTAAAATATTACATTATGAAAAAGTTATTTTTAACGGCAGCGCTTACATTTGTCGGAGTAATCGCAGTATCGGCCCAAACGCAAACTCAGAAACCGGCCGAAAATTCTACTAATAATCCAGCAACCACTCAGACACAGCAGAGCTCACAGACTACCACTGACTGGAGTACTTCCTCAACAACCAGCGGGCAAAAACAAAATACAACAGCAGATGCTTCGACTGCTACTCCTGCCGCTGATGCAACAGTAAGTACAGGAAGCACGGCAGAAGCCACCAAGCCTGCAGAAGCCACTAAAGAAGAGAAGAAAAGTAAAAAGAAAAAGTAAAAGTAAAAACATTTTAGTAAACACCAGAAAGAATCCTGAAATCTAGTATTTCAGGATTTTTTTTGATCAATTTCTCTGATTCTGGATGCTACTATCCTTTGGACTAAATCAAGGGGTAAATCCTTTGCAACGGGAAACTGCACTGCTCCTTTCGAAAACTTATAATTTCCTTCTTTAAAATCCTCCTCAAAGGACTTTATTCCTTCAGCGCCGGGATAAAAACCAATATGATTCTTATACGCTGCGAAATAGACCAATGGTTTACCTTTATATTTGAAAGCAGGCATTTGATAGCCGATATACTCTTCCAGATCGGGTATCTGCATATGTACAGCCTTTCTGAGCTGCTCAAGCTTTTTCCGAATTTCTTCTGGAAACAAAAGGAGGTATTCATCAATATTTTTGAAGGTGTTTTTCATCATATAAAAATAAAAAAAGCACTGCATATAGCAGCGCTTTCTCCTTTCACTTTTTACTTTTTTCCCATTTTCCCGGGAACAGGCTATATCAAAAAAGGTCGGGAATTTTTCCCAACCTTTGTTTTATTTACACAACTCCTTGAGCCAGCATAGCTTCTGCAACTTTTACGAAGCCTGCAATATTGGCCCCTTTTACGTAGTTTACATAGCCGTCTTCGTCTTTTCCGTAATCTCTACAAGCTTTGTGGATACCGATCATGATTTCCTTTAATCTTGCGTCAACTTCTTCAGAAGTCCAGTTAAGACGGATAGAGTTCTGGGTCATTTCTAATCCTGATGTGGCTACACCTCCGGCGTTGGATGCCTTACCAGGAGAGAATAATACCTTACTGTCTAAGAAATAGTTGATTGCATCCAGTGTAGAAGGCATGTTAGCCGCTTCAGTTACACAAATACATCCGTTCTCAACTAATCTTTTTGCATCATCCAGATCCAGTTCGTTTTGGGTAGCAGATGGGAATGCTACATCACATTTTACTTCCCAAGGACGTTTTCCTGCGTGGAATTCAGCAGAAGGATACTTTTTAGCATAATCCTCAGCTCTGTTGTTTCCGGAAGATCTTAATTCTAATAAATAATCGATCTTTTCTCCGCTGATACCGTCTTTGTCATAGATATATCCGTCAGGACCAGAGATGGTTACTACCTTAGCACCCAGCTCAGTCGCTTTTTTGATCACTCCCCAGGCTACGTTTCCGAACCCTGAAACACTTACTGTCTTACCTTTGAAATCTTGTCCGATGGTTTTAAGCATCTGCTCTGCAAAGTATACAACACCATATCCTGTAGCTTCAGGACGGATCAATGAACCTCCGTAAGCAAGACCTTTTCCTGTAAGAACTCCTGTGAATTCGTTTCTGATTTTCTTGTATTGTCCGAATAGGTATCCGATTTCTCTTGCTCCCACACCGATATCTCCTGCAGGGACATCTGTCTCAGGACCGATGTGCTTGCATAATTCTGTCATGAAAGCCTGGCAGAAACGCATTACTTCCATATCGGATTTTCCTTGTGGATCGAAATCAGAACCTCCTTTACCACCGCCCATTGGAAGGGTTGTTAAAGAGTTTTTGAATACCTGTTCAAATGCAAGGAACTTAAGAACTGATAAATTTACAGTAGGGTGGAAACGGATTCCTCCTTTGTATGGGCCAATAGCAGAGTTCATCTGAATTCTGAACCCTCTGTTAACCTGAATCTCTCCTTTATCATCAACCCATGGAACTCTGAAAATAATAATTCTTTCAGCTTCAGCCATTCTTTCAAGCAGCTTCATTCCGGTATATTCTTTTTTAGTAGCAATGAATGGAATTACGGTTACGGCAACTTCTTTTACAGCCTGTAAAAATTCCGGTTCGTTAGGATTTTTTGCTTCAATTTTTGCAATAAACTCTTGGATTTTCTGGTCAATATTATATTGTTCCATATATTAAGGTTGAATATTATTGTCAACAAATTTAATTTTTTTTTCAAGATTCACAACACCATATTTTAAAATTGCTAAAAATTAAATAATAATGTTCTGTAATATTATTAAATTGATAATTTATGATTGAATATTATTAATAATGAAATGTTATTTGTGAAATAATGCAATATTAAGAAATCGTTAATTCTTAAATTGCAATAAATTGCCTCCCGGAAAATGATTTTACTTTCCCCAAAAGCTCCAATTCTAAAATTACAGGTAAGATTTTATGCGAAGAAATTGCAATTTCCTGTACCATATCATCTAAAGATATCTGCGGATTCTGTTTTATGAATTGATATATTGTGTTTTGATTATCAGTGAGTTGTATGGCGGATTCGCTGTAGGGGAACAGCTCTTCGGTTTTCTCCTGAGGATTGTTAAATCCCAGGAGAATGATAAGGTCTTTTAGGGTAGAAATAGCTGTTGCTTTATTATGGAAAATCAACTGATTACATCCCTGGCTGTATACATCAGTAATTTTTCCCGGGAGTGCAAAAACTTCCCTGTTATAGTCGTTGGCAAAAGTAGCGGTGCTAACAGATCCGCCTCCGAATCCAGTCTCCACGACGATCGTAGAAGGGGAAATTCCTGCAACGACCCTATTTCTTTGGATGAAATTTTCCCGGTCCGGTTTTCTTGATGAGCCAAACTCGGTCAATAGGGCTCCTCCTTCCTGAAGAATTCTCTCTGAAAGTTTTTTGTTTTTGGAAGGATACAGGAATTCAAAACCATGAGCTAGAACAGCTACTGTAGGCTTTTGATGCTGAATGGACTGCTCGTGGACTTCTTTGTCAGCTCCTAATGCTAACCCGCTTACGGATACATAGGAAGAGGATTGTGTAGCTTCAAAGAAATCATGAATAAACTGGCGGCCATAAGTGGTCATATTCCGGGTTCCTACAATGCTTACTTTTGGCAAAGCATCATCAATGCATCCCTTTTGATAGAGTATTGCAGGGGAGTCGGGACATTCAGCAAGAAGCCGGGGTGTTTCATTCCGATGTTTCAACCGGATCCGGATATTATTCTTTTCGCAAAATTTCAGTTCTTTTTCTGCAAATTTCAAATGCTCTTCATTTCCAATGTCGGCAACTGTTTTCTGTCCTATTCCTTCCAGCTTTTTATATTCCTTTCCGGCTCTCTTCCAGGTTTCTGCTGCACTGCCAAAAGTCCTGATAAGTTTATGGAAATTAATATCGCCAATCTGGCTGCATTCGCGCAGTGCAACGGCATAAAAGTATTCTTCGGAGATCATATGTGTTTTTTTTCAAATGTAATAAAATAACCCGAGTCCGGAATAACACAATATTGTCAGGAAGCCTGAAGCCGGAAGAGGGAAGTTACAGATCCCTTAATAAATAGCTATAGGCAGGGTTTTATTACTTTTAAGATGACTCATCAGAACTTTTGATAACTTTCAGAAATCAAAGATTGATAGTCACTTCCAACCTCTTTCTTCTATCTTTCAGCCCCTTTATCTTAAGTTTTACTTCCTTCTTAATTCTTCCAGATGATCCCAGATATCGTCTCTTTTTTTATAAGGGAGTTCTAAAAAGTCTTCAGGGTGATTTTCTTTATATTCCTGCCATAATTTATCATCCTTTTCATTATAATAATTAGGAAATTCCCAAATGTATTTTTTCTTTTTTTCACCTACATTTTTAAATGCAAAAGCTATAATACTTCCTACTACAGCGCCTGAAAGGTGGGCCTGCCAGGAAATTTTGCTTGGCTCCTGCATATTATAAAACAGTTCTTCCGGAAGCATTCCCCACACCAAACTTCCATAATACAATACCACCAGCATTGAAATGGTAAGCAGCTTGGTATTCCACTTGAATACCCCGCTGAAAAACAGGAAAAAAGCCAGAACATATACTACACCACTAGCCCCAATGGTACAGGTGTACATATATTCTCCTGTAAGAATGTCAATAGGCGGGAGCAGCCAGACCAATAACCCTGTAGCCAGCCAGCCTGTAATAAAAACTTTATTGGCAACCAGCGGGTAGAACTGGTACAGCAGAAACATCAGAACGGCTATCGGAATGGAATTTCCTATAATATGATCTATATTTCCATGCAAAAGAGGAGAAGTGATCACTCCTAAAAGGCCTTCCGGTAATAAAGGGATAATCGCTCCAAAGCAACTTTCAAAAAAGCCATGCATTTGTAAAAAGTACCCGAACCACATTGCGGAAAGCATCAGCAAAGGGTATATAATTGCTCTTTTGGAAATTACATTTTTTAACATGAGGATTTTACGTCAAATCAAAAGCCAAGGATAAATTTCGGAAAATTTGTCGATGAATCCGTTGCTATTGAGCTGGTTTTAAGACAAAAGGTATTAAATTTAATTTTATACTTATTTATTTTGGCATTGAATTTATTAATATACTTTATTATTAAAACTAAAATCTGATGAAAAGAGATTCTTTAAGGCTTAATTTACCTTTAAAAAAAATTATATTAATATTTTTGCAATGAAAATTATTTAGAGCAATGAAGAAGTTTTTATTGATTCTTTCCTTTTTTGTAGGGGTTTCTGCAAGTGCACAAGAAGAATTAAAAAAAGATTCCGCAGTCGTTGACACGGTCAAATACTGGTCGGTTTTAGGAAAAAATACGTTAATGATTAATCAGGCTGCCTTTTCAAATTGGGTAGGTGGCGGAGGAAACAACGTAGGATGGCTTGCCGGCATCAATTATAATATGACGTATGAAAAAGATAAAGATCTTTGGGAAAATATTATTGTTCTGGGATACGGGCAGAATGACACCAAAGGACTGGGGATAAGAAAAACCCAGGATGTTATCAATGTTTCTACAAATTATGGACGTAAGTTTTCGAAAAGCTGGTATTTCTCTTTAGGGGCAGGGCTGCAGTCTCAGTTTGCTGCGGGGTATGAAGACGGCAATAATCCTGAAGCAAAGAAAATTTCAAATTTTATGGCACCAGGTTACCTGAATGTCGGTATGGGTATCACCTACAGACCAAATGATGACCTGACCGTCACTTTACGGCCTACCAACGCCAGATGGACTTTTGTTTTTGATAAAGATCTCCAGGTGGCAGGGACATATGGTTTGAAAAGTGATGGTGATTCTTCATTACTACAGTTCGGTTTTCTGGGAACGGCAGCGTACAAACTGAAAATCATGGAAGATGTCAATTTAACGAACACGGCGTCTGTCTTTTCGAATTATCTTGACCGTCCTGACAGGTTGGTTCTTGCGTATGGAGCCATTTTGAATCTAAAAGTTAACAAGTACATTTCGTCCAATATCACTATAGATCTGCTGTATGATCATAACCAGATAGAGAAAACACAGTTAAAACAAACTCTCGGTATCGGTTTTGCCTATACACTGGATAATGGGGTAAAGCGCTCCGAACGTAAAGACAGCCAATGGTGGATTAAGAAATAAGTTAAAATAAAAATAGGTAAAAAGGCACTTCAATTTTGAGGTGCCTTTTGTTTTTAATGACCAGAAGACAGATTTAAGTTTTTTTAAGTTGAGATAGGATTTTTATAAAATAGGACAGATTTAAATGTCTTATTTGTAGTCTGTTGGAGAGAGAGTTGTAGAGTCATAAAATTCAAGTTAAAGTGAATTTTAACGGGGCGTAAATTATTATTTATACATTTGTAAGGAAAATCGTTAATTATGAAAAAACTTTTATTGATCGCTTCCGTTTCTCTGGGAGCTATTGCCACAGCTCAGGAAAAAAAAGCTGAAGTTCCTGCGACAGATACCGTTAAAGCATGGTCTATCCAGGGACAAAATACATTAATGCTTAACCAGGCAGCCTTTTCAAATTGGGTAGGTGGAGGAGCCAACAATGTAGGATGGCTTGCCGGTGTCAATTACAACCTTACGTATGAAAAAGGGAAAGATCTTTGGGAAAATATTATTATCCTGGGATATGGGCAGAACAATACCCAAGGTACCGGAGTAAGAAAGACCCAGGACGTTATCAACCTTTCTACAAATTATGGGAGAGAGTTTGCTAAAAACTGGTATTATTCGATGGGGGTAAGCCTTCAGACTCAGTTTGCTCCGGGATATGAAGACGGTAATAATCCTGATGCCAAAAAAATCTCAAATTTCTTTGCTCCAGGATATTTAAATTTAGGAGCGGGAGTCACTTACCGGCCTAATGATAATTTTACCATGACACTACGTCCGGCCAATGCCAGATGGACTTTTGTCCTGGATAAAGATCTTCAGAAGGCAGGAACCTACGGACTTAAAAATGACGGGGATTCCTCTCTTTTCCAGTTCGGGTTTCTAGGAACAGCTATTTATAAAGTAAAAATCATGGAAAATATCAGCCTGGTGAATACCGGGACTGTTTTTTCAAACTATTTGGACCATCCCGAAAGACTGGTTCTGGGATATAGCGGAGTCTTAAATATGAAGATCAATAAGTATATTTCTACCAATGTTACCCTGGATCTGTTATATGATCACAACCAGATACAGAAAACCCAGCTGAAACAGACTTTAGGGGTAGGTTTTGCTTATAATATTGATAACGGGAAGAAACGTTCTGAAAACAAAGATAACCAGAGTTGGCTCAAGAAGTAATTCTTACGCATGTAAAAATAAAAGGCACTTCAATCTGAAGTGCTTTTTATGTATCAATATATATAACTTTTAAAATTCTATATCTACTTCTAATTTTTCAGCCAATAGCTTCGAAATTTTTTCTTTCAGCGGTTCAATATCGACATTCTGCATTGCATCATTAGCGAAAGCATATAAAAGAAGTGCCTGTGCCTCTTTTTTAGAGATTCCTCTTGCTCTCAGATAGAATAGGGCATCCTCATTCAGCTGGCCTACCGTACAACCGTGAGAGCATTTTACATCGTCTGCAAAGATCTCCAATTGAGGTTTTGTATCGATGCTTGCCCCTTCACTTAGCAGGACATTGTTGTTCTGCTGGTATGCATTCGTTTTCTGAGCAATTTTATCAACAAAAACTTTCCCATTGAAAACACCGTGTGCATTACCGTCGAAAATACCTTTGTAATTCTGGTAGCTTTCACAATTCGGATAGTTGTGGTGAACTGCCGTATGGTGGTCTACCAGCTGATCTTTTCCGATAATGGTGATCCCGTTCATAAATGAATTGATATTTTGCCCATTATGAATAAAATCCAGGTTATTTCTTACCAGTTTACCTCCGAAAGAGAATGTATTTACAGTGGTTAAACTATCTTTCTCCTGCTTTGCAAAAGTACTGTCAATCAGGTAAGAGGTATTGTTATCGTTCTGAAGCTTATGCCAATCCGCTTTTGCATTTGGATAAGTGAAAATCTCTGTCACAGAGTTGGTCAGCACATACGTGCTGTCAAAGTTATGGTGACTTTCAATAACCTCTACTTTTGCGCCCTCTTCTACAATCAGTAAGTTTCTTGTGTTGTAAAATGTATTTTCATCCTGATTTTGAGAAATATAGAAAACGTGGATCGGCTTTTCAATGACTACATTTTTAGGCACTTTTAAAAAGAATCCATACTTGCAGTACGCAAGGTTTAAGTTGGTAAAAGCTGAATCCTGAGAAGCAATACCGTTAAAGTACTGATCAAAGATTTCTTTATGCTTATCATCATTTAATGCATAATTGAATGAAAGGAATTCTACATTTTCAATAGAAACTTTTGAAAGCTCCTTATGAAGTATGCCGTTTACAAATACGATCCAGTCAAAATTTTCCTCTCCCAAATGCAGTTGGTCAAACTGCTCTTTAGTGATGTTATGGTGTTCTTTCGGAAAGAAGTTGTAATCTTTCTCCGTGATCTCCTTTAGATTGGTATATTTATATTCTTCGTCTTTTTTTGTTGGAAAACCTGTTTCTGCAAACTTTCCTAAAGCCTGAACTCTCCTTTCATCCAAAAAACGGTGACGAAGTGTGCTTAGAAATTCGTTATGATTATTTAAAATTTGTTCGTTTAAACTCATTTTTTGAACGTTTATTCTGCCATGATATAAGAACTGTAGATTCTTACGGAATGACAAAGATTGCGTTGATTTTTTTAATTTTTAAATGCTTTTAATCTTTCAATTAATTTAAAAGCCAATCGTACCCTTTTTCTTCCAATTCTAAAGCTAAGGATTTATCACCGGTTTTGATGATTTTTCCATCTGCTAAAACGTGAACGAAGTCAGGTTGAATATAATTAAGCAATCTCTGATAGTGCGTAATCAAAAGAACTGCATTTCCTTCATTTTTAAAATGATTTACCCCGTCTGCTACGATTCTTAATGCATCAATATCTAATCCTGAATCGGTTTCATCAAGGATCGCCAATTTAGGATTAAGCATCATCATCTGGAAGATCTCGTTTCTTTTCTTTTCACCTCCGGAGAATCCTTCATTTAATGATCTTGAAAGGAAATCTTTTTTAATTCCCAATTTTTCAGATTTTTCACGAATCAAGGCAAGCATTTCTTTTGCCGGCATTTCTTCCAGTCCGTTGGCTTTTCTTGTTTCGTTCAAAGCAGCTTTGATAAAGTTCGTTACAGAAACTCCCGGGATTTCCACTGGATACTGGAAAGAAAGGAAAATTCCTTTGTGGGCTCTATCTTCAGGAGCGTCTTCAACGATATCTTCTCCCTGGAAAAGAATCTCTCCACTGGTCACTTCGTAATCTTCTTTACCAGCGATTACAGAAGAAAGAGTGGATTTACCAGCTCCGTTCGGCCCCATGATAGCGTGAACTTCACCCGGCTTTATTTCAAGATTAATACCCTTTAATATTTCTGCGCCATCTTCAATTTTGGCGTGAAGGTTTTTAATTTCTAACATTTTATTTGCTTAAACAAATTATTTTTGAATTTTATATACTAAACTTTCAGGTTGACCAGGGACATCATTCAGCGTCCCAATTTGTATCATACCTGCCTTTTCCAATACTTTAACAGAAGCTATATTACTGGGACGGACAATGGCGAATATTTCTTCTTTATTGTCTTCGTTTAACCCAAAATCTATAGCTTTCCTTGTGAATTCTGTGGCGTATCCTTTCCCCCATGCCTCGGAAGCAAAACGATAGCCTAAATTCAATTTTTCTTCTTCTCCGTAGAGTTTATAGCTCAGTCCTCCAAAACCTATTATATTTTCTGGATCATCCTTTTCAACAATCACCCAGCCTCCAAAACTATATTTTTCCCAATGATCAAGCATTCTTGTAAATGTGCTTTCTGCTTTTTCAAAACTCATTGGTCCGCTTGGATTATGAATATTGGTTTGAGGATCATGATTAATTTCAAAGAATCTTTCAAAATCTTCTTTTGTAGGTTTTCTTAAAATTAATCTTTCTGTAGCTATCATATTTTCTTATCCTACTGAACCTTCTAATGAAATTTCCAATAGTTTTTGTGCTTCAATAGCAAATTCCATTGGAAGCTTGTTCAAAACTTCTTTACTGAAACCATTCACAATCAGAGCAATTGCTCTTTCAGTATCAATACCTCTCTGGTTACAGTAGAAAATCTGATCTTCACCGATTTTTGAAGTGGTGGCCTCGTGCTCTAACTGTGCCGTAGGATCTTTAATTTCAATATAAGGGAAAGTATGAGCTCCACATTCATTACCCATCAAAAGAGAGTCACACTGGGAGAAGTTTCTGGCTCCTTTTGCAGAAGGCATTACTTTTACTAATCCTCTGTAAGAATTTTGAGATTTTCCTGCTGAAATACCTTTTGAAATAATCGTTGACTTGGTATTCTTGCCAATGTGGATCATTTTTGTACCGGTATCTGCATACTGGTGATTATTGGTAACCGCGATAGAGTAGAATTCTCCGATGGCTCCGTCACCTTTCAAAATACAGGAAGGATATTTCCACGTTACCGCAGATCCTGTTTCAACCTGTGTCCAGGAAATTTTTGCGTTTTTCTCGCAAAGACCTCTTTTGGTTACAAAATTGAAAACCCCTCCTTTTCCTTCTTCATTACCGGGATACCAGTTTTGAACGGTTGAATATTTAATTTCTGCATGGTCTAATGCAATCAGTTCCACTACTGCAGCGTGAAGCTGGTTTTCATCTCTTGAAGGTGCTGTACATCCCTCAAGATAAGATACATAACTTCCTTCATCGGCAATAACAAGAGTTCTTTCAAACTGTCCTGTTCCTGCCTGGTTGATACGGAAATACGTAGAAAGCTCCATTGGACATCTTACTCCCTTGGGAATATAGCAGAAACTTCCGTCAGAGAATACTGCGGAATTCAATGCTGCATAAAAGTTATCTCCTCTCGGAACTACTTTTCCAAGATATTTTCTTACCAGGTCCGGGTGATTTTTAATCGCCTCAGAAATAGAACAGAAAATAATTCCTTTTTCTGCCAATGTATCCTGGAAAGTGGTTTTCACAGAGACTGAGTCTATTACAATATCTACAGCAACTCCTGAAAGCCTTTTTTGCTCTTCGATATTAATCCCTAGCTTTTCAAAGGTTTTCAATAATTCCGGATCCACCTGATCAAGACTTTCCAGTTCAGGTTTTGCCTTTGGAGCAGCATAGTAACGGATAGCTTGAAAATCTGGTTTTTCATATTTGATGTTGGCCCAGTTAGGTTCCACCATTTTTAGCCAGATTTTAAAAGATTCCAAACGCCATTCAGTCATCCATTCAGGCTCTTCCTTTTTTGCAGAAATAGCGCGGATGATGTCCTCATTTAAACCCGTCGGGAAATCTTCATAATCAATTTTGGTTTCCCAACCGAATTCATATTTTTTATTTTCTAGATCGACTCTTAAATCGTCTTCAGTATATTTACTCATTACTATTTTTTAGATTTCAGATTTAGATTTCAGATGTCAGAAATAAGCCTGAGATCTGGAGCCTAGTATCTTATGTCTTTTCTCTAAAGACTAAATGATTCTCCACATCCACATGTTCTGGATGCGTTCGGGTTGTTGAAAACAAACCCTTTTCCGTTCAATCCCCCTGAATATTCAAGAGTTGTTCCTGCTAAATACAGGATGGATTTTTTATCGATAACAATTTTAATATTATTGTCCTCAAAAACCTGATCTGTGTCTGTTTTTTGGTTGTCGAACTTCAAAACATACTCTAAACCAGAGCATCCGCCGCTTTTAACTCCAACTCTTATATAATCTTCAAAAGGGTTAAAACCATCTTCTGTCATCAGTTGGATGGCTTTTTCCTTTGCGTGATCTGATACTTTTATCATTGTATTTATTTAGAATGATTTAATTAGGCAAAAATACAAACTAATTTCCGCAATCTCAAATCGAAGATATCTATTTTAATGATTCTGATCTCAATACAG
This sequence comes from Chryseobacterium sp., assembly GCF_022869225.1. Lineage (NCBI taxonomy): Bacteria > Pseudomonadati > Bacteroidota > Flavobacteriia > Flavobacteriales > Weeksellaceae > Chryseobacterium > Chryseobacterium sp. The sequence continues at coordinate 2,363,963 of NZ_JALIHL010000001.1, forward strand.
GGTTTTTAAAGTGAAGCTAATGTTAAAATTGTATAAATTTTCTTCCATTCATAGTAGGATTGTGTTTTTATGTTTAACCTTGAATTGTATTTGTAATCTATAAATTAAATTGACAATGAGACAAAAAATACTTGGTTTTTTTGTAATGTTTTTAGCCGCTGTATCTTACGGACAGACTTCCAGATATATCTATGAAACCTCTGTAAATCCGGATTCCATCAATCTGGTAAGTATGAAAACAGAAAGGACGTTTTTAGATATTAAAGGAAACCGTTCTGTATTTATCAGTGAAAATAAAATGAAAAGAGATTCTCTTTTTGCTTCCTTTAAATCAGAAGTAAAAGAAAATAATAAAAAAGAAGAAAAAAACTTTTCAAAACAGGAAGGGAGAAAACATATTGAGCCTACTTTTTTTGACTACTTTATCACCAAGAATATTCAGGAACAGAAGGTTTATTTTTATGATAAGGTTGCGGGGAAGCCAATTTATTACCAGGAAGACCGGCCTTTGAAGTGGGAAATTACCCATTCAATAGAGAAACAAAACGGATATTCTGCTCAAAAGGCGGTTGCCAGCTTTGGAGGAAGAGTTTGGACCGCCTGGTTTACAAAAGAAATTGCTATTTCTGACGGTCCCTATAAATTTTCGGGACTGCCGGGGCTGATTGTCAAACTGGAGGATGATAAAGGAGATTACAAATTTGATCTTGTTAAAAAAATCATTGTTAATAATGCTTTTGAAGAACCTATAAGTGCTGATGCAAAACAAAGTACAAGAATTAATTTTCATGGGGATAAAGCAGCCCTTGATCTGGAATTTAATAAAAACAGAGGAAGCCTGACGGGAAGCAGCGGAGGAGGAAATATGAACTTTGGCGGCGGAAGACACGGAGGCGGAATGGGAGGAGGCGGTATGCACAGAGGAATGGGCGGTGAGGGTAATGGCTTTCCTACACAGACCGCCAATATAGAAAACCTTCGTTTTAATAATAGCATCAGTGAAAATCCAATTGAATTAAAATAAAAATATAAATGAAAAAGTTAGGAATTATTGCTCTGGCGCTTTTTATACAGCAGATTTCCGCACAAACCAACCGGTTTGTATATCAGGTGACCATGAAACCTGATGCGGAGAATAAAACCGATACTAAGACCGAAAATGCCTATTTAGATATTTCTCCTGAGAAATCAGTATTTTATTCTGAAAACAGGATCAAAAGAGATTCCATTATGCAGAAAGCCTTTCAAGGTGGGGGTGGAAGAGGAAGTATCAATCGGGACCAGATGGAAAACCTGAGAACAAATATCAATTATTCCGTAGAAAAAGATAAGATCAACCAGAAAACCTATTTCAAAGACCGTATTGGAAGAGATATGTATTCTTATGAGGAAGACAGGCCGCTGAATTGGAAAATCTCCTCTGAAACAAGAAAAATAGGGGAATATAAGGTTCAAAAGGCGGAAACGGATTTTGGAGGAAGAAAATGGACCGCCTGGTTCACTACAGACCTTCCTTATCAGGATGGGCCTTATAAGTTCGGGGGACTTCCGGGGCTGATCGTAAAAATTGAAGATGAGAAAGGAGATTATTCTTTTGATTTGATGAAGAACTATAAAATCGCTGAATTTCCTGCTCTGAACCAGTTTGGAAATACCATAAAAGTAAAAAGAGCTGATTATGTAAAACAGCAGCAAAAGTTCAAAGCTGATCCAATGTCATTCATGAACCAAAGTGGAGGACAAGGTGGATTTTCTACTACCATGAGAATGGGCGGGGGAAGAGGTCCGGGCGGGGGAGGAAATCAAAATCCTGCCGATATGAAAAAGAGAATGGAAGAGAGGGTGAAAGAAGAAGCGAAGAAAAACAGTAATCCAATCGAACTGCAATAAACGAAGAACCCTGGAGAAATTTTCTCCAGGGTTTTATTGTGTATGATATTCCTGTTATTTTAAAAGCTGGTTGAAGGTGTCTCCTTGTCTGATATCTCCGGAATTGTAGCCTTTCATAAACCATTCTTTACGTTGTGCGGATGTTCCATGGGTAAAGCTTTCCTGGTTGACATATCCCTGAGCCCTTTTTTGGATATTATCATCTCCTACAGCTTGGGCAGCATCTATAGCAGACTGAATGTCTCCGGGTTCCAGAATATGTTTGGAGTCGTCGGTTCTTTTAGCCCAAACTCCGGCATAAAAATCGGCCTGTAATTCGGTAGCCACCGATACTCTGTTCAGCTCTGCTTCCGAATATCTTCCGCTCCTTCTGAGGGCATCCACTTTTTGTGTGGTGCCCAAAAGAGTCTGTACATGGTGCCCCACCTCATGAGCAAGAACGTAAGCGACCGTAAACTCTGTTACTTTCGCGCCAAATCGTTGCTGCAATTCATTAAAGAAGCTCATATCCATATAGACTTTCTGATCGGCAGGACAATAGAAAGGTCCCATTGCCGATTGGGCAACGCCACATTCGGATGTTGTTGTATTTTCAAAAAGAACTACTGCCGGTTCGGTATAGGTCATGCCATTTTCCTTAAAGACCTGGTCCCAGGTTTGTGTATTCCATCTGGCCATCATGTCTACCATTTCCCCGATTTTTTTCTCTTCTACCGTAAGTTCCCTTCTTTCCCCGGAGTTTCCGGAGGACTGTATGCTTCCGGAATTCAATATACCGGACGGGTCACCTCCCAAAAAGAATACAATAGCGGCTATAATTAAAGTTCCGAGTCCGCCGCCCACGATCATACCGCCTCCGCCTCCTCCGGAACCACGGCGGTCATCAACGTTTCCGCCTCTGTCGTCTGTCCATTTCATATCAATATTTTTATAAGTAAATTTAAATATTTTAAGTGAAAACCATACCAATCTATATTTTAAAAATATATGACGCTTTATCTGTTCAGCTGCTTTGCTTTCAGCCAATAAGAGGTCGACTGATATGCTGATATGGTTTCATCTATCAGTTTCTGATCGGTATTCTTTAATAATTTCTCATCATAATAAAGCTTGAATTCAGGAGCCAAATCACTTTTTTCAAGGGTTAAAGAATATTGTTTTACTTTTTTAACCGGAGAAATTACCGTCAAACGCCCGTCTTTTATAAATCCTAAATCCTGATAAGTGGCCACATAAGCTTTAGGCTGGAATTCTTTTTTGAAAACATCCTGACCCAAGAATTTTGATTGATAGCTGAAATTGAGCAGCCCAAAAACCGTTGGCATTACATCGATCTGAGACATCAGTGCATCAAACTTCTGAGGCTGAACAAATCCTTCTGAAAAGATCAGAGCGGGAATTCTGTATTTATCCATCGGCAGTTCTGTTTTTCCGGCGCTGGACGCACAGTGGTCTGCAATGATGACGAACACTGTATTTTTATACCAATCCTGTTTTTTAGCCATATCAAAGAACAGTTTCAGAGAGTAGTCTGTATATTTTACACCTCCTTCACGGGATTTGGCTGTTCCCGGAATATCAATTCTTCCGTCCGGATAAGTGAACGGCCTGTGATTGGAAACAGTCATCCAATGGTTGAAAAACGGCTTCCCTGATTCGGCCTCAGCATTCATTACCTGAATTGCTTTTCTGGCCATATCTTCATCAGCGACTCCCCATACATTGGCAAAAGTGATTTCCTCTGGTTTAAAATTATTTCTGTCTACTATACCATATCCGTTTCCGCCAAAAAAGTCCTGCATATTATCAAAATAGCTGTATCCGCCGTATAAGAATTTCACATCATAGCCCTTGGATTTGAAAACATTCCCTGTGGTGAATTTATTTTTATTATCGTCCCTTTTAATGATACTTTCTCCTGCCGTAGGAGGAATACAAAGTGTTAATGCTTCCAGGCCGCGAACCGTTCTGTTCCCTGTAGCATACAGGTTGGTGAACATTAAGGACTTTTCAGCCAGGCTGTCTAAGAACGGCGTTATTTTTTGAGTGCTTCCATAATGTTCCATAAAATCTGCAGAGAGACTTTCAATGGAAATTAAAACTACATTTTTCTTTACTTCAAGCTGTTCAGCCACAATGTTTCTCGACAAAGTCTGTTGTGGATACTGACTCAGGAAATTCTTTTCAGCCTGCTGTTGGTTGATCTGGGAATAAAACTGGAAATAATCAAGCTCATTGTGGGTAAAGGCCCAATAGAATTTTGGAACACCATTGGCTTGAATTTCATCAGCAAATACATTATCTGATTTGAGCTGCATTAATGATGGTATTGCCAGGGCACTCAGCGCACAAAGGACCATAAATGATCCGAGCAAAACCATTTTCTGCTTAAAATCAGGCAGTTCCAGCAGTTCATCTTTTGTTTTCTTATAAATGAACCATGTAATAGAAAGGGTAACAATCAATATTGCAGAAAACAATGGGATGACCGGATAGCTTTCCATAATATTCCCGATGACTTCATTCGTATAGATCAGATAATCTACCGCAATAAAATTGTATCGCACGCCAAATTCATTATAAAAGAAGTATTCGCTCACTCCATTGAAGATGATTGAAAGAACATATAATAATAATGTAATGAAATACAATACGTTACGGATTTTAATCCTTTGAGTGGGAAGGAATAGCATTAATCCGAAGAAGAATGTTTTTATTCCTACGAATGCAAGTGCTACTTCTGTAACAGAGCCTCCGTACTGTTTGAAAATATTGTTGGGAACAAGCCAGATATACAGAAAAAACAGGACTAAAGCTCCAAAAATTAGATAGCCGTAGGGCTTTTTGTATTTTGAATTGGATAGGAATAAAAAGTAAAGCGCAAGTAGCGAGCTGGCCAGTATAAAGACAAAGATGTCATTTAAAAGGCCTACAAGCAGAACTTTTATCACTTCAAAAAATCCAAAACTGGCTGTTGTTATTGGATGAAAAAGAATACTGTTCTTATTATCAACGAAATAATAAGATAGAAAACTCCTAGATACAGGAATGGTTTTATTTTTCTTAAAAACATGTAGGTACTGTCTATATTAGTTTTCACAAAGATAGTTTTTGTGTACAACTTTTAACAGAAAAAAATAAAAACATACCGTTTATTAATGAGATTTATGATTTTTAAAAATAAATTGCCTCAAAAGCCGGAGCCGGAATTTCATGATTTCTAAAATTGAAGCCTTACTTCCCCACGAATTCACGAATCTTTTGATAAGTGTGTTTATGGCTAAAAACCAAAAGAGACGGTCTCACTTTTGAGACCGTCTCCTGTATTTTGTTAAGATTTAGCTAATTAGGAGTGTCCGAAACCGATATTTCCTTTTTTATCTGATAATTTCTTTTTGAAATCAATCATTCTTAAAGCGGTTACGGCGGCTTCAACTCCTTTATTCCCCAGATCACCACCGCTTCTTGCAATAGACTGTTCCTGGGTATCATCTGTTAATACACAGAAGATCGTAGGAGTGTCCGTCAGGATGTTACAATCTTTGATTCCTTGTGCGACTGCGGAGCATACATAATCAAAATGAGGGGTTTCTCCGCGGATTACGCATCCGATAGAGATTACCGCATCATATTTTCTTTCTTTGCAAAGCTGCATACTTGCATAGTTCAGTTCAAAAGCACCAGGAACCGGGAAAAGTTTGATGTTTTCAGGTTTTACGCCTTCTTTTTCAAGAATTTCCAAAGCTGCATCACGAAGATTGTACGTTACAAAATCATTCCACTCAGAAAAAACAATGCCGATAGAAAATTCTTCGGCATTCGTTATATGAAGTGGCTTGTAATCGGAAAGATTAACTGTTGCCATTTTTTAATAATATTTAGTCATTTCAATATAAGAGTCAGACATTCCGTTGTCGTAGTCCTGATATTTCTCATCAATAGCCGAGAAGTATTTTTTAGCTTCTGCATTTTTCTTTAATCCTAAAGCTACGATACCTGCCTTTCTTGTAAAGAAGTAAGTTGTATAAGGATCATCAGAAGCAGCAGCTGCTTTATCTAATAAAGCTAAAGCTTCTTCATTTTTATTAAGTCCTGATTTAGCATCCGCCATAGCTCCGTATTTCATTGCCATCAGCGTTTTGTTATCAGATGAGAATTTATCCAAAAGATCATATGCTTCCTGGAATTTTCCTTCTTTGAATTTTAATAACCCGGCGTTGTAAGCAGAAAGCTGACCTACACTTGTCGCTGAATAATCGTTGTATGTACCTACAAAACCTGGATTTGCTGCAGATTTTCCCCCTAAAGCCTCTTTATCTTTACCTTCGGCAAGATTTTTTTGAGCAGCAAGGTAACTCTTTACAGCTTCAGCATTTTTAGGTGCCACTACAAATTGCTTATAGGCGAAGAATCCTAAAACCCCTAAAACTAAAGCGCCAAATACAATACCTAAAGGTTTTGAATATTTTTCAAGAAATCTTTCAGTGTTTAAAGCCTCTCTGTCAAGGTCTTTAAAGAACTCAACCGTTTCTTTACCTTCTTGCTCATTTTGAGCATTCTTTCCCAATTTTGCCATAAATTTTTAAAAATTGAATTGCAAATTTAATTGTTTCTGAATGATTTACAAAATACTTTATAGGTATTATTATGTAAATATTGTGAATTTGCAGTAAAAACGCTTCGACTCCGCCCAGCGTGACATTTCTAATACCGGTGGTTGTCCTGCTGAGCGGAGCCGAAGCCTGTGTGTATTTAAATTTTAATATTCTAAAATGTGATATACGTCTGCCCCAAATTTTTTCAGTTTTTCATCTCCGTTCAGGCCTTTTAAACCGATCAGAAAGCTGAATTGAGAAACGATAGCCCCTTGTTTTTCTACCAATTTGGCTGCTGCTTCTGTCGTTCCTCCTGTGGCAAGCAAATCATCATGGATCAGAATTCTCTGCCCTTTTTTGATCTGCCCTTCACGGGTTTCTATTTCAGCACTTCCATATTCCAGGTCGTATTTTTCTGAAACAATGGGAGGTGGAAGTTTCCCTTTTTTTCTGATTAAGATGAACGGAACCTCCAATGCTACTGCAATGGCAATTCCGAAAAGGTAGCCCCTGCTTTCAATTCCGCAGACTGCATCTACTTTTCCTTTACTGAAGGCGGCAAGATCCGCAATGACATCTTCATAAAGTTTTGGGTCTAAAAAAATGGGTGAAATATCCTTGAACTGTATTCCCGGGATTGGAAAATCAGGGATATTTTCAATAGTATTTTCTAGTTTTTTGATCAGTTCTGCTGAAGCCATTTATGGGTTTATTTTATAGCTGGAAATTTTCCAGTCTCCGTTTACATTTTTAAGTCCGAAAGTCACTTTCAGGGATGTTGTTTTTCCGCTTTTATCAGTGACATCATACGTAGCGTTTACACTAGCTCCGTTAGGATTAGCTGCATTGGTTGTAATGTTCTTTACGCTTACATTTTTCACAGATCCAAACCCTGAAGTAGGATTAGAAAATGATTCATAGCTTCCCCAGTTTGGATTGTTGGAAACATCATATGCTGCTTTCAGATTTTGAGCGCTTACACTGTTTAAGAATTTACTTACCGTATTCTTAGGGTCTGCTGCAGGCTGCTTTGGAGCCGCTGGCGTTGCAGGGGCCGCTGCACCCGGATCAGTACTTGCTGAAGGAGTCGCTGATGGGTTGTTCGGGTCCACCACAGCACTTGGCTGCTGATCTACAGCAATAGTATCCGTTTTAGGGACTACAGGAACTTTCAGAGCTGCGGCATTCACATCAAGCCCGATTTTAGACATTTTGAAAGTTTTGGCCGTGGTTTTTACTGAAACCGTGATGTCAATTTTATTATCTACCACTTTTGCAGCAGGAATAGAAGAGAATTTTAAATTGAATCCTTTAAAATTATTATCCTGCATCAGATTTTTAGCGGTAGAAAGTCTCACCCCGTTGCTGAAAACTTCTAATGTTGCTTCCAGCCCTGCCCCTGTGAATGATACCGGATTTCCGGCAGCATCTACAAGTCTCGGAATGATCTGAATAGCAGTAGGAGCTCCTGTTCCATCGTCTCCCGTAGGTCTTGTGACAATGCTTAATGCTCCTGCTTTTACATCATTAGGATCGCTTTCTTTAGCTTTATCATCTCCGAAGATATTCATTTCTCCAAGAGATGGAGGAGCAGTACTTGCCCATTCTATTCCGTTCTTCTGTGCAACCTGGTCAGCCAGGGCCAGGATTTCCGGTACTTTCTTACCGTCGATCAGTTTTCCCAGGGCTTTAAGCTCATTTACATCACCATCTGCTTCTACACCGAATGTTTTAAGGATATAAAGAGCTTCATTAAACTTAATCTGTTTAATGGTTGATAAGCTGGAAGTCATATCATTGATACTTGACTGCAGTGTTTTAGTATTCGTAGCATCTACATGATCTTTCTTGCATGCGGTAAAAAGCAACAAGCTGAAAACAAGTAGAAAAGAAAACTTTTTCATTTTTGTTTGGTTTATTGCAAATTTAATAAAACCTTTATTAATAGTGGATTTTATTTTTTATTTTGTTTTTCTTTCAGATTATCTCTGAAAAATGAACTGAATATGGTCTGCATATTGGGGAATGAAGGTGCTTGCCAGTAAGGGGATTTATAATGGCTGTATTCTACATTGAACTTTACTTTTTCAATAGTAGTTTCATCACTGAAGCTGATTTCTGTGGGATAAAAGTTTTCGTAAGAGACCACCTGGTTATACTGTTCCTCACTTTTATGTTTCAGCTTAATGAAAAGGATTTCGTTGTATTCTAACAGGTCTTTGAGTGTCTTTTTTGAATCTTTTTCGAATGCAAGATTCTGGATTCCTCTCAGATCGAAGAACCGGAATCCAAATAAAGCAAATTCTTTTTGCTGCAAATATTCTCCGGTAATTTCTATTTCATCTTTATCATTGCTTTTAAGCTCTTTGATCCTGATGCCTTTCTTTTTATATTCATCCAGGTTTCCTGCTTTTTTCATTTTTGGAACATCCAGTGAGTTCCCGTAATCCCAGCTGGCGGTCTGCTTTTTCTCCTGCTTAGGGCCGGTAATCCTGTATATTCTGTACTGCTCTACATTTGTACTTTTCAATTTCTTTGTTTTCTGATCAAAAATATAAGTAACAATTCCGTCAGCATAGCCATTAAGTTGATTGTTGACAGTAACATAGGAGTTAAAGTTTCCTTTCACCAAAATATATTTTGCCGGTTTACTGTTTTTAATGACTACTGTTTCTATTTCTTTTACCTGGTCATTGATTTTGATGACAGGTTGATCAAAATCTGAGTAGGAGAGGGAAGAAACCGGGAAATTATTATAGACCAGCTGAAACTTTTCCTGAGAAGGCGATAGTGCCTGTTTATCAATTTTTCCGTCAATATCAGAGTATGCCAATATGCTTCCGTCTTTACCAAATACTGAAACCCGTGGCAGGGGTTTACTACTTTTTTCAGAAATGAAAGTGATGGTTTGTGCATTCATGGAAATGGCAGCCAAAATAAATATGAAGTAAAGCAGGTATATTTTTTTCATAAGTGGTTTTTGTTTTGATATTATGAGTCCTCTCAGTGATGGCTAATATTGAAAAGATCCTTCAATGGTGTCCATAAAAAAAGACTGATCGTTTAACAATCAGTCTTTTTTGGTTTTATTTTGTTACAAGTCCTTTAGAAAGGATACTCATAAATTTCAGATTCGTGTAAGAATGGGTTTCCTGTAGGAATCAACTTCAGTTTAGATAAAGCTGAAAGTACAGTAAACATAAACAATCCGGCTACGAATAGGATAGCTCCTACTACCAGTAAGAATACTTCCGGAGTTTTCCAGTAAGGTCCTACCGTTCCAGGCATTACCATGTTGAAGTAATCTAAGATGTGTCCTAAAATAACCACAACTGCCATTGTTGTTACTACTTTATAATTTCTCTTGATGCTGCTGCTTACTAATACCAATAATGGTAATAAGAAGTTCACGATCAACATTGGTAAGAAAGTAGGTGAGTAGTGTTGGAATCTTCCAAAGAAGTAATTTACCTCTTCCGGAACGTTTGCATACCAGTAAAGCATGAACTGAGCGAACCATGTATAAGTCCAAAGCATACTTGTAGCGAATAGGAATACCCCTAAATCGTGTAAGTGGTTGTCATTGAACTGTGGTAAGAAACCATTTTTCTTAAGATAAACACTTAATAGAATGATTACAGCAATACCACTTGATAGGCAGCTAACCATTGAATACCAGATATACATTGTAGAATACCAGTGAGGGTCAATAGACATCAACCAGTCCCAAGCCCAAGCTGCAGAAGCAAATCCGAAGAATGCGATATATCCTACTGCCCATCTGTAAAGCATCTGATACTCTACTTTAGATTTCGTTTCATCTACTTTTTTAGACTGAGATTTTAGTTTCCATGCAAAGAAAGAAGCACCTACTACATAAATGATCGTTCTGATCGCATAGAAAGGGATGTTTAAGAATTTCTTCTTTTCGAATAGGATCACATCAAAATGAGGCGAATCCGGGTTCGTTAACTCTGGATCCATCCAGTGGAATAAATGGCCGTTGTGAGTGATATTTAATATCATCATGATAACCAATATTGCCCCTCCGTAAGGAATATAAGAAGCAATAGCCTCCATTACTCTTGTAATAATAATTGGCCATCCTGCGTGAGCTGCGTGCTGAATACAGTAGAAAAACAGTACAGCACAACTTACTCCAAAGAAAAAGACCGCTACAAAGTGTAATGATGCTAAAGGCTGGTTGTGAACCTGAAGTTCAGCATGCTCTAAGTGAGCAGCGTGGTCCTGTGGTCCAACCATTTCACTTGAGTGTGTAGGAGCAGTATGACCAGAAGCATGAACAGCTTCCATCATGTGTTCTATTTTCTCAGTAGAAAGTCCTTTATTCATAAAGAAACCAATACCAAACAGAACTAAACCTACAACAAGAAGTATTATAGAAGTTGATTTTAATTTTGGTGAAAAACTATACATTTCTTTTCTTATTTTTTAGTTTCGGTAGTCGTTTCAGTTGCTGGCGCTGCCGCTGTAGCGGCTGCCGGTGCTGCTGCTCCTTTTTTGAAAGCACTCATCACATACATTGCCACTCTCCATCTGTCTCCTGCGTTTAATTGTCCCGCATAAGACCCCATTGCATTTCTACCGTTTGTTAATACATAATGAACAGATCCTACAGTAAGCTCTCTGTCAGCATAGTTTGGTACTCCAGAGAATGCTCCACTTTGTACAATAGGTCCTTGTCCATCACCTCCTGTTCCGTGACATGCCGCACAAGTGTGATCAAACAATATTTTTCCTCTTTCAATATCCTTAGCTGCATTAGCCGGGTTTAGAGGAGATGCTGTCAGTTTTTTAGAAGCATCATACCCTGCGTTGTACTCGTCAACATTCTTAGGCAGTAAGCTTTCTTCAAAAACTCCGTCTTTATTCTGAGGAACTGATCCTTCTACCGGAGAAAGACCTGTTGCTCCATTATTTTTAACGAAAGCCGGGATTTCATTTTCATGATCTGAATAAGCATCCTGAGCTTTCATCAATGGATCGTAAGCTACCGGAAAATACATATCCGGGAAGTAGACCAACGGAGTATTTTCTTTTGGTCCGCAAGAGTTAAGTAAAACTGTTGTTAAACCTAAAACTGCTGTAATTTTTAATACATTCTTTTTCATTTTAAGCATCTTTAACAGTTATTTCTTCAACTCCAGTTTCAATAAGTAACTGCTTTACAGATTCTACATCTTCAGTTACAAATTCCATCATGAATTTATCATCAGTCGTTCTTGGATCAGGGTTCTGAGCCGGAGCTCCCGGATACATTTTGTTTCTAACCAAAAAGGTTAAAGACATCATGTGAGCGGCACAGAATACCATTAATTCGAACATTGGAACGACGAATGCGGGCATGTTGTGTCCCCAGTCAAAAGCCGGTTTACCACCGATGTTCTGAGGCCAGTCATGGTTCATTACATACCAGGTTAAAGTAGCACCGATAGTAACACCATAAAGGGCATAGAGAAAAGCAGCATCAGAGATTCTTGTTTTCTTTAATCCTAAAGCCTTATCTAGTCCGTGAACCGGAAACGGAGTATATACTTCGTTTATTTTGATTCCTTTATCGTTGAATGCTTTAACGCCGTTCATTAAATCGTCGTCGTCAGCATAAAGTCCGTATACAATTTTAGTGGTGCTCATCTCCTTCTTTTGCTTTATAAGTTTCACCTGAGATTTTCAAAATCGATTTTAATTCAGCCTGTGCAATGACAGGGAATGTTCTTGCGTATAATAAGAATAATACAGAGAAGAATCCGATTGTTCCTAAGTATACCCCCACATCAATGATCGTTGGCTTAAACATGGTCCATGATCCTGGTAAGTAGTCTCTGGAAAGGTTGATAACGATGATATCAAAACGCTCAAACCACATACCGATGTTGATGATCAATGCAACGATGAACGTCCAGATGATGTTTGTTCTTAGTCTCTTGAACCAGAATGAAGCCGGAACAACAAGGTTACAGATGATCAATGACCAGAAAGCCCACCAGTAAGGACCTACTGCAGCACCTGGAGAAAGGTATGTGAAATCTTCAAATCTTGAACCTGAGTACCATCCGATGAAGTATTCAGTAGCATAAGCTACCGTTACCATACCTCCTGTTAAGATGATTACGATGTTCATGATTTCGATATGATACATTGTAATATACTCTTCTAGGTGACATACTTTTCTAGCAACCAACAATAGAGTCTGTACCATTGCAAATCCTGAGAAAATCGCACCAGCAACGAAGTAAGGAGGGTAGATTGTTGAGTGCCATCCTTTAATTACCGAAGTTGCGAAGTCAAAAGATACGGTCGTGTGTACTGAGAATACTAGTGGAGTTGCTAACCCTGCAAGAACCAAAGAAAGTTCTTCAAATCTTTGCCAGTGTTTTGCTTTACCACCCCAACCGAATGCAAGGAAAGTATAAATTTTCTTCGTCCAAGGCGTCTTAGCTCTGTCTCTGATCATTGCAAAGTCAGGGATTAGTCCCATGAACCAGAATACAGTTGATACCGAGAAATACGTAGAGATCGCAAATACGTCCCAAAGTAGAGGAGAGTTGAAGTTCCCCCAAAGAGAACCGAATTGGTTTGGTAAAGGGAATACCCAGTATCCAACCCAAACTCTACCCATGTGAATTACAGGGAAGATCGCTGCCTGTACTACCGCAAAGATCGTCATCGCCTCTGCAGATCTGTTTACAGACATTCTCCATCTCTGTCTAAATAATAATAATACTGCTGAGATTAGGGTTCCGGCGTGACCGATACCTACCCACCATACGAAGTTGGTAATATCCCAACCCCAGTTAATAGTTCTGTTAAGCCCCCATGCTCCAATACCTGTCCCGATAGTGTAAGCGATACAGCCGAATCCATAGAGGAATAGAACGAGTGCAGCATATAATGAGATCCACCATAATTTACCTGCTCTTTCTTCGATAGGTCGTGCGATATCTTCTGTAATATCGTGATAAGTTTTGTGACCAATAATTAGAGGTTCCCTTATCGGAGCTTCGTAATGTCCTGACATTTTTTACCTATTTATTATTTAAACTTTATTTTTCTACTCTGTTTCTTACTTTAGTGTGATAGAACACGTTTGGTTTTGTTCCGATCTCCTCTAGTAAATAATATCTTCTGTTAGATGCATATTGCTCTCTAATTGAAGAATCTTTATCATTCATGTCTCCAAATGTCATTGCTCCAGTAGAACAAGCTTTAGAACAAGCAGTCTGGAATTCTCCATCCTTCACCCTTCTTCCTTCTTTCTTAGCCTCAAGAATAGTATTCTGAGTCATTTGGATACACATTGAACATTTCTCCATTACCCCTCTAGTTCTTACAACTACATCCGGGTTAAGTACCATTCTTCCTAAATCGTTGTTCATGTTGAAATCGAACTTGTCATTTAGGTTATAAGTAAACCAGTTGAAACGTCTTACTTTGTACGGACAGTTGTTTGCACAATATCTTGTCCCGATACATCTGTTGTAAGCCATATGGTTTTGACCTTGCTTACCATGTGAAGTAGCCGCTACCGGACATACAGTTTCACAAGGAGCGTGGTTACAGTGCTGACACATTACCGGTTGGAAGATGACATCCGGATTATCAGCAGGGTGGTTTAATGCACCTCCTTCTTTGTTGAATGCAGTACCGTATAATTCTGGTACAGCCATTCCTTCTTTTAATCCTTCATATACTTCCACAGTCTGTCTTGAAGAGTAGTAACGGTCAATTCTTAACCAGTACATATCTCTGGACATTCTTACTTCCTCCTTACCTACTACAGGAACGTTGTTCTCTGCCTGACAAGCAATGATACATGCTCCACAACCCGTACAAGAGTTCAAGTCGATTGATAAGTTGAAGTGAGGACCGTCTGTATCATCGAAAGCATCCCAAAGGTCGATTTTTCTCGCCGGAAGAGCTCCGCTGATCGTATGGTATTCCAAAGGCTTATTCCATCCTTTATGTTCGTCATCGAAAGGTACATTGATGAATTCAGCCAAAGGAACTTCTTTAGCGATCTCATAACGTCCCATTAATGTATTCTGAAGCTGGATACCTGCAAACTCATGGTCTTCTCCTGTTTTCTCGATTTTAACACCTGAAACAGCTAAGTTTGAACCATCAAATAACGGGTAAGCATTTACTCCGGTATCAGCAGTAGCTCCTGAGTTCTTTTTACCATAACCAAGCGCAAGACCTACAGATCCTTCTGCCTGACCCGGTTGAACAAATACAGGAACATCTTTTATTGTCACTCCGTTTACAGTAAGGTTGACAATAGAACCATCTAACTGCATTCTTGCATTAAGATCGTTATCAATAGCAAACTTTTCTGCATCTTTAGGAGAAATGGTCAGGTAGTTATCCCAAGACATTCTTGTGATTGGATCAGGTAATTCTTGTAACCAAGGGTTGTTTGCCTGAGTTCCGTCTCCCATTGAAGTCTTGGTGTATAATACTAATTCTAATTCAGAAGCTTTGAAGTTTCCTAATTCTGCAACTGCCTGTGCAGCATTTCCTCCTGCATAAGATAATGTTGCTGCGTTAGAAGAAGTATTGATACCGTTGTACAATGCTTTGTTGAAAGAAGTACCACCTAAGATAGAAGCTGCATTAGCTTTTAAATAATCGTAGTAGTTATTGGCTGCATTGTTTTTTCCATTTTTCCAAACCAATAGAGACTCTTCAATCTGTCTTGATTTGTAGATTTTCTGGATCGTAGGCTGCATTAATGAATATACTCCTGTCTGTGGTTCGATATCTCCCCAAGACTCTAACCAGTTAGCGACCGGAATTACAGCTTTCGCTGCCTTGTACATTTCATTTTTCTTATCAGCTACAGCAATTACGTAAGGAACTTTTGATAAAGATTTTTTGAAATCTTCACCTTTTGGATGAGAGTAGATAGGGTCTACATTGTTTGCGATCAATACGCCAACCTGACCTGCATTTACCCATCCTAGGAATTCCTGGTATCTTGCTTTATCAAATTCTTTTAGGAAGTTGGCTTTACCTGTGAAAGCTACTGAACCTAATTTTTGGTTGATTAAATGTGCTAAAACCTGTGCTCCTTTAGAACCGTCAGCGAAAACAACAGCTTTGCTTCCTTTTGCCTTAAGTTCATTAGCAATTTCAGCAGCGGTCTTATCTGAAGTACCACCTCCTACGATTGCATTGTAAACCTCAACTAACGTTTTGTTTACAGCACTTGGCTTTAATCGGTATCTTGAGTCAGCGTTAGCTCCGGTTAATGACATGTTAGACTCCACCTGAATGTGTCTTAACATGTTTGGACCTGGCTTTCTTGCTGCTGCGTAAGATGTTTCTAAGCTTGACGCGTTGTAGTCTCCTAAGAAATCAGCCTGGAAAGAAACTACGAGTTCAGAACCTTTAAGATCATAAACCGGTAATGCTCTTTGTCCGAATACTTCCTGAGCTGCATCTAAAGACGCAGAATAAGGGAAAGCATCATAAGTTACCAATTCCGCTGTAGGATATTTCGACTTAAATTCCGCAAATAGCTTTTTAAAAGTAGGTGAAGCAAAAGAGTGTGATAATAACACGATCTTTTTACCTGATGCCTTAGCTTCATCTAACCCTTTAAGAACGAAGCTGTCCACTTTATCGAAAGTTTCGTCTTTACCATCCAGTTTAGGCTGTTTTACTTTATCATTGTCGTAAAGAGAAAGTACACTTGCCTGAGCTCTTGCATTAGTTTTACCTAAATCACCAGCCGCTGGGTTGGGTTCTATTTTGATAGGTCTCCCTTCACGGGTTTTTACTAAAACACTAGCAAAGTCGAAACCGTCAAAATATGTTGAAGCGTAATAATTAGGGATTCCCGGAATAATATCATGCGGCTTTACCACATAAGGAATCGTTTTGATTACCGGAGCTTCACAGGCAGCTAATGTTACTGCTGCTGTAGAGAATCCTAATAATTTCAGGAAATCTCTTCTTGAAGTACTTGATCCGTTGTTCTCAGCATCTCCAAGGAAATCTTCTACCGGAATTTCTTCCTGAAACTCTTTCTGAGCCAGCTTATTGTTTAAAGCTGGATCTTTAAGTTCATGAATACTTCTGAATTGTATTTTGTTTGAAGCCATTTATACTTCTAATTTTTTAGTTATTAATAATGACATTTACCACACTCAAGACCTCCAATTGCATCTACAGTGATCTTACCTCCATCTTGTGGATATTGTTTTTTCAACTTGTCGTGTAGATTCTTGAAGTACTCTTTATTATAACCGTTGTTCATATCAACCTCAGTAGTTCTGTGGCACTCGATACACCATCCCATGGTAAAGTCATTAGCCATTTGAACAACATTCATTGTGTCAATTTTTCCGTGGCAAGCTTTACATACAACATCAATTTTGTTATCAGGATTCTTTTGTTGAAAGAACTGATGATGGCCTGCTCACCTGCTATTACGTGCTGAGAGTGGTTGAAGTACACGAAATCTGGCATATTGTGAATTCTTGTCCATTCAACCGGCTGAGTTTTTCCTGTGTACTGTTGTTTTGCAGGATCCCAACCTGTTGCAGCGTAGATCTTCTGGATCTCTCCGTCATAGAATGCCTTGTCTTTTCCTGGCTCCATGTAGTGATCTGCGTTGTACTCAGAAATTGTTCTGTGACAGTTCATACAAACGTTCATAGAAGGAATCTCAGAGACTTTTCCATATTTAGCACTAGAGTGGCATAACTGACAGTCAATTTTCTGTTCTCCAGCGTGGATTTTGTGAGAGAAGTAGATAGGCTGCTCAGGTTTGTACCCTTTGTAAACCCCGATCCACATTAGCCAGTTCCATACTCCGTAAGCTGCTAAAATAGCCAGTATCGTTAATGCTATTTTCCCAACATAATGGAACTTCTCATACATTTCCTTGAAAGAACGGACTCTGGTCTCATTAAGACCTGCCAGTTCTTCAGATTGTCCAAGTGTTACCAGCTGTCTTAGTTTTACCAAGATCCAGACTAATAAACCTGCGATCGCTAAAAGGGAAATGATGACAATGTTTGTAGTAGTTTTGTCTGCAGGAGCTGCCGCAGTAGCGTCAGTTGCAGGGGTTGCTTCCGGTTTTTTTTCTTCCGGAGCCGGAGGATTAGTTGTGAAAGCTAAAATGTCGTCTATATCCTTGTCTGTAAGATTTGGAAAGACCTGCATTTCAGTCTTATTAAACTTTTCAAAAATCTCATTGGCGTATTTGTCCCCCGAAGCTCTTAAAGCTTTGTTGTCTTTGATCCACTTGTGAAGCCAATCTTTGTCTACACCGCCTTCTGTCTTTACACGTTCTACAACCCCTTTTAATGGAGGTCCAACAACCTGTTTGTCCAGCGCGTGACATGCAGTACAATTCGCTTTGAAAAGTTTCTCTCCGTTTTTAGGATCGCCGTCTTGCCCGTAAAATGAAGCACTGGTTGATAACAATAAACCTATTGCGATCAACGTTTTTTTATAATGCTTTCTCCAACTAATCATTTAAATTATCTTATGTTAGTAAATTATTGAACATTCAATCAATTCGGCAAAAATAATATTTTTAACAGGAATTTAACGGTATATAAAAAGGGGAAAATGTCATTTAAGGTTAATTTGTATTGATTCTAAATAACCTGTTTGGTATAGTTTTTTAATTTGTATAAATTTGCGAAAACAAGTTTAAATGAGAAATCTAATCAAAATATTTTCGATATTATCATTATTTGGATTTTATAATATTGAAGCACAGCTGGTTGTTAAAAAAGACACGCTTTCGGGAACGGAGCTTGTCATGACAATGGATTCTAAAATTAGTGCTGCTTTGGAGGGAATTGAAGGAAAATGTTCAAAGGTAGCAGTGAATAATTCATCCAAAGATTATAACAATATGGATACCGGGATCTCTACAGGAGGGATTACAAAACCGGCTAAAATTTATGTTCCCAGCAGAGAACTTACCAATGCTGAAATTTGTAAAAAAAATCCTAGAATTTTAGGCTATAAAATTCAGATCACAACAGTAAAAAGCAATGAGGAAGCCAATGAGGTGAAGTCTTATTTCAGAAAAAGGTTTCCGAACCTGAAAGTGGAAACAGATGCTTCCTTAAGACCGAATTATAAGATTTTGGCGGGAAGTTATTTTACCAAACAAAGTGCTGCTGCTGATCTTTCCAGAATCAGAGAATATTTCAAATCGGCAGTTGCTGTACAATACAGAATTTTCTGTGCAGAGGCAAAATAAGATTGATAAATTAAAATAGAAAAGCTGAGAAATTTTCTCAGCTTTTTTTATTGGTAGTAAGATTCCAGGAAAGAGAAAAATTCTGTCATTCTGAACCAGTTATTGGTGGATAGGTAGACGAATAATACAGCTACTGTAAGGGTTAAAAGTGATAGTATTCTGGGGGATGACCGGTAAGCGTAAAAAAGCCATCCTATCAGCAGTGGATATACAAAAACAAAGTGTCCTCCATAGATGTATGAAGTGTGAAGGCCAAACCTCATCACACAGTGTATTACAATGTCAACCAGGAATGAAAGCATAATGACCTGGACCCATTTATTTTTAAAATTTTTACAATAACTCCAACTTATCAGTATCAATAGGGCTGCGACAAACAGATAAGGAAATACAGATGAATAAACATCCATATAAAGGGCTTTAAAGGAAAAACCTTTCATATTATGCTTGTCTGAAGTAATAAAGCCCGGAAATAAGATATTTCCGCCAAAAAAGAATGAAAGGACCATATCCCAGGCCGGAAGAGACTCTACATTGGAAAATTTCTCATACTGCTGATTGGTTTTTGAAAAGATATTCTGGTATTTGAAATCAATTCTGTTCAGGTAAAGCAAGGCATAGAAGATAATAGCAATTGTTCCCCTTATAAGGGCATTTCCTAATTTTTTCCAATCCCTGAAAAGATTTTTCTCAAAGAATATCGGGATAAATACTTTCACAATATTGGTAATGGTAAGCCCTCCAATAGTGACGGCAGCAAGTGACAATGCTGTTGCTGGTATTTTTTCCTGTGTTCTTAACTTCAGGGCAGCGTAATAATTGTATAAACTCAGTAAAAAGAGGGTATAGGTAAAGTTTTCAGGAGTGAATGACAGAATGATATTGGTGGCAAAGATTCCAAAAAACAGGATGATCAGAATAGTTAATGACAGCGGGAGCCTGATGATGTTTTTCAGGTATTTAAAAACCTGGATGATATTTAAAGAGATCATGATGTTGCTGAGCCATGCCAGTGTAAGTCTGAAGGAAGCATCCGTTTTACCTCCCGAAATGAACAGGCAGAACTCTCTGATTCCATTGAAAAAATAATAGGATAGAGGGTGTCTTTCAAAACTTCCACCTGTCATCAGGATAGATTTGTTGTCAAAACTGAAATAGGCATCCCATGGAATTCTGCTGTCGAAGATGATCCGGTAGTGAAGCGCTATATAAGAGCCCAGAATTCCGTAGCAGGTGATAAAAAATAAGAAAACGGCAAGTTCGGTATAAGTGGAAGGGAAAACGAGCCTTAGAAAATTAATGAATTTTGTTTTGATAAAAGACACGGGTCAAACTTTTTGCAAAAGTAAAATAAAAAACCACCAAAGCTGGTGGTTTTATCAATATTGTGTAAATGGGATTATTGTTTGATGATTTTTTCAGTAGCAAAAGTTCCGTCTGTAAACTCTATTCGCATCAAATAAGTTCCTTTTGGAAGATCAGAAATATCTGTTTTTCCGGAATCTGTGGTGTGGCTCATTGTACCTGACATATCAAAAACGGAAGTCGATTTTACCTTTTTATCTGTTGCGATATTGACTTCTCCTTTCGTAGGATTGGGATAAAGCGCTACCTTATTTTTTGCCTTTGAGATTTCATTTGTTGCCAGAACACCTGAAGCGGTAAGCTTTACATCATCCAGCATGAACATATATTTGTTTGCAGACATGTACTGGAAGCCTATTCTTACCGTTTGTCCTGCATAAGCATCCAGATTCAAAGTAACCTGCTGCCATCCGGCGTAAGGAGCTGTTAGGGCTGCCGCACTGGAAATAATAGTAAAGTTGGAGCTGGAGATCGGGCTGGCACTGCCTACATAGACGCCTACCTTATAGCTTTCTACATAATCAGGAGATAACGCCTTCACCCAGAATGTAAGGGTATTGGAATTGGTTCCCAATGTTACTGCCGGGGAAATCAGCCAGTCATTGTTGGCCGTTACTGAAGCGGTTGGGGATCCGGCCCAGGATGCCGCATATTTTTGACCGCTGTGTGCCGTGAAATTTCTTACCTCTTCATCTGCTGCAGTTGAAGTAAGATTGTTTGTTACATTACAAGCTGTAGGATTGAAGATCTGGAAAGCCATTGGATCTCCAACATTCGTCCAGTTGGGTGTCCATGATGGAGACGTTTCACCTCCGATTACAGGGCCTCCGCCATAGTAAGTTCCCAGTCCATCCAGGTCAAGGGTCAGCCAGTTCCCGAAGCCTGTAATCGCAAAATTCGTGTAAGATTCAAAACCTTCATCTATTAAAACGGTTTGGGCATGGCCTATTGTTCCCAACAATAAGCCTAAAGAAAGTATAGCTTTTTTCATGTTAAATATTTTTTCTAAAATTAGTGAAAATTTTCAATATGATAATGAATATTCAATAAATAAAGAAAAATATTAACTTTTTACTAGGAGCTGCATGAAAGTGTAGAACATCCGGTAATATCGTCGTAACTATTGGGTCTTTTGGCTGAAAATTCAGGAAACCTTTCTTCATAAGGATTCTCTAAAGCGATGGTCAGCTTTTCAAGCAGGGCCGTCTTCCCTTCATTGATTTCTTCAATACATTGGTAGAGGAGATAATTTCTTAAAGTGAATTTAGGGTTGTTGCTTTTCATGGTTCGTAAAGAAACCTCTTTTGAAGAATGATTTAAACCCAGCCTTGATTGATACTGATGAAGGAAATCCTGTAATTTTTTCAGTTTACGGTCATTCAGAAGGATGTAGGATACATTTTTGAAAATTTCCGTTGCCTCAATAGCTGATGGATCTGCATTTATTTTTTCCAGCTGGTTAAAAAACAAAGTGTAATCCAGCTGTAATTCCTGCATGAGTCCCTGCCAGTTCGTGAAAAACTCTTCATCATCTTTTCGGAGTTCATCAAAACCGAATTTTTTGCAAAGCATTTTGTCATGGGTTTCCCAGAAATAAGTTCCAAAATGATTTAAAGTATCTTCCAGGAATTTTTCATCTTTAATTAACGGGTGCAGGGCATTGGCGAGCTGCCAAAGATTCCATTGGGAAATCTGGCCCTGTTTTCCGAAGGCATATCTTCTTCCGGGAAGGTCAGTTGTATTGGGGGTGAAGTTTAAATCATATTCATCCATCATAGAATACGGGCCGTAATCTATGGTTAATCCTAAAATAGACATATTATCAGTATTCATAACTCCGTGTACAAATCCTACTCTGAACCATTCAACGATTAAGTTAGCGGTACGGGTGCAGACCTCTTTAAAGAAGTCTTTATATTTTTGAGTATCCGGTGAAGTAATTTCCGGGAAATAGTTTTCAAGGGTAAAATCAACAAGCTCCTGCAGGTTCTTATATTCCTTTTGGGCGGACATCAGTTCAAAATGGCCGAAACGGAGAAAACTTTCAGCTGTCCTGATCACAACAGCTCCCTTTTCCAGTTGGGGATTTCCGTTGTACATCATATCACGCACGACATCTTCCCCGGTAAAGGCCAGGCTTAGTGCTCTTGTTGTAGGGACTCCCAGGTGATACATGGCTTCACTCATTAGATATTCCCGTACAGAGGATCTTAATACCGCCCTTCCGTCTGCATGGCGTGAATAGGGTGTGGCGCCCGCTCCTTTCCATTGGATCTCTGTCTTTTTGCCGTCCTTGTTTTCGATCTCTCCTGCCAGGATAGCCCTTCCATCCCCAAGTTGCCCTGCCCAGTTTCCAAATTGATGTCCTGCATAGGCTGTGGCATAGGGCTGAATGTTTTCAGGAAGGTTATTTCCAACCAAAAAATCCAGATCTTTTTCTTCAAATGTTCCCAATCCTATTTCTTCAGAAAGGGCCCCGTTGAAAGCAATCAGCCTTGGATGGTCAAAACCGGCAGGGCTGATGGTGGCAAATAAAACCTTAGGAGTGTTTCTCTGCATGGGATTATTAGAGAAGTCACCCGGAAATTTCTTGATAAAAGGCTGTCTGATGCGTTCGATATTCATTCATCAAAGGTATTAATTATAAAAGAAAAGACCTTCCAAATTATTGAAAGGTCTTATGTATCTCTAAAAGAGAATTTATTTATTAAAGTCTACCTCATCGTTGGAATGAAGGTTTTCATTAATGTTTTCCTCTTTCTTTTCCGTTGTTTTCTTCGGAGCCGGCTCCGCAGGTTTTGGATTTTTGATCTCGTCAATCGTCTGAAGGCTTCCATCATCTCCATATCCTCCTCCAAGGCTTTTAAGGTTTGAACATCCGTCTTTCCAGTCTGAAGGTTTAACGAATTTATCATCAGGTGTAACTCCCAGACTCTTATCTGCCCATACTTTCTTCATGAAGATCGCCCATATTGGCAATGCCATTCTCGCACCCTGACCTTCACCTGTGCCAAAGAAGTGAGTCGCTCTGTCTTCCCATCCAACCCATGCTCCGGTTGCCAATTTCGGTGTGATTCCCATAAACCAACCATCGGAGTTGTTCTGGGTAGTTCCTGTTTTAGCAGCAATTTCAACAGCTTTCGAAATTCCTCTTCTGCTCAGTTCTCCAGAAGCTGTTCCGTACTGTGCAACCCCTTTCATCAGTTCGATCATCGTGTAGGCATATAAAGGATTCATGACCTCTTTAGGCTCTACATTAACCTCTTTAATCACTCTACCGTTGGCGTCTTCAATTCTCCAGATCATTTCCGGTTTATTGTAGTTTCCGTAGTTCGCAAAAGTACTGTAAGCCCCTAACATTTCATAAATGGTAATATCTGATGAACCTAAGGCAATGGTATTGTTTCTCGGAATATCTTCTGTTACTCCCAGATCTCTTGCCGTCTGGATAACAGCATCTACTCCTGTCATTTCAATAAGTCTTGCAGCAACAGGGTTTTGAGAGTGTGCCAATGCATCTTTTAAAGTAAGCATTCCTCCTCTTCCCGGTACGTGCCATCCGTTATGATCATACGTTCCGTTGGAAACGGTTGAGCAAGGGGTCATTCCCAGTTTCATAATAGCAGTAGCATATACGAAAGGCTTAAATGTGGATCCTACCTGTCTCTTACCCTGTTTGATATGGTCATATTGGAAGTGCTGCCAGTCTATACCGCCAACCCATGCTTTGATCTCTCCGGTACCCGGAACCATAGACATTAAGCCGGCCTGTGCGATCTGCTTGTGGTATCTGATAGAATCCCAAGGAGACATTTCTACCTCTTCTTCTCCACTCCACGTAAATCGTGACGTTTTGATCGGTTTTTTGAATTCCATCATGATGGAGTCTTCAGGCATACCGTCAGCTTTTAACAGTTTATATCTGCCTGTTCTCTTCATGGCCTGAAGCATTACGTCATTGATCTGTTTGTCTGTAAGGTAGTAGAACGGTCTGTTTTTTCTTCCTCTCTGCTCGGCGTCAAATCTTTTCTGAAGATCTGTCAAATGCTCTTTAATGGATTCCTCTGCATATTTCTGCATTTTAGAATCAAGCGTAACATATATTTTTAAGCCGTCTTTGTATAGGTTAAGTTTTTTACCCGTTTCTTTTTCGTAGCCTTCAAGATACTTATCAATCTCTTTTCTCAGATAGAATTTGTAATAAGCCGAATATCCGTCAGTAATGCTTTTAATAGGGTGGAAGTCTACTTCTACCGGAGTATTGATTGCCTTTTCGTAAGTGGCGGCATCAATATAGCCCGTTTTCTGCATCTGATCCAATACTACATTTCTTCTTTCCTTTGCTTTTTCAGGATATCTGTATGGGTTGTTCTTTCTTGGATTTTCAAGCATGGCAACAAAAGTAGCGGCTTCAGGAAGGGTAAGTTCTGAAGTTTTTTTGTTGAAATAAACCCTGGAAGCCATTTCAACGCCGTTAGCATTGAAAAGGAAATCAAACTTATTGAAATAAAGAGTGATGATTTCTTCTTTAGTATATCTTTTTTCAAGACTTACTGCTACTACCCATTCTTTCAGTTTCTGGAATGCTCTTTCTATTTTATTTTGAGAAGCTGTTCCTGTAAAAAGAAGCTTTGCCAGCTGCTGGGTGATCGTGGAACCTCCTCCACGTCCTCCTCCGTAAGCCACTGCTCTGGCAATAGAGTACAGGTCAATCCCTGAATGCTCTTTGAAACGTTCATCCTCTTTAGCCTGTAAAGCGTAAATAAGATAAGGGGGAAGATCTTTGTAAACAATAGGCTGTGTTTTTTCTTTTTCAAACTTACCTAAAGTAACTCCGTCTGAAGAGATGATTTCAGAAGCGACAAAGATGTCCGGATTTTCAAGTTCTTTTACATCCGGCATTTCTCCAAGGAACCCTTGGGAGACAGCAAAGAAAAGCCCTGAAATTCCTAAAACTACCGCAATAAGTCCAATCCAAATAAATGAGACCCATTTTTTCCAGGAGGTGTCTTTCTTTTTTTTGGGAGGCAGAGGGAATGTTTTCCCTTTATTTCCTGTATTTTTTTTGTTTTCTTCCATTTATGGTTACGGTTTAGCCGTTTCTATTTTTACCCCGATATCCTCAATTCCAGGAAGGATGTCATTTCTCATGGCCTGAGTAAGGCCAATCTCATATTTTCCTTTTCCCGGAAATCTGTAATTCAATTTATATTGAAACAATGTTTCTTTCGTATCACCAAAGCCTGTACCAAGCCATTCTCCGTTTGGTTTTGCCAGAACATAATTCAAGGTGTCGGTTTCCTTTTTTTTGTTCTGGAGATTGGTGAAATTAACAATGAACCTTATATTGCTGTAAGGGTAATTGTTATTGTTTCTTAGGACAAATATAATATTTTTAGGATTCTGCGGATCTGAAATTTCAAGATTAAATTTTTGCTCACTTTTCTTATTCCACTTATTGTCAACAGAATTCATAATAACATCTTCTCCTGAAGAAGAGTTGCAGCTAAAGAAAAGAATCAGGGAAAATAATCCTAAAATTTTACGCATTTTTATCTTTTTTTGGAGGATATTTCTTTTTAAATTTCTTCTTGTTCGGGTTGTTTTGCGGTTTTTTCTCAGAATCAGAGCTCGCCTCTACTTTTTCCACAGGTGCTTTTTGCTGCGGTTTTTGGTGGTGTTTAGGCTGATTTCCGGAATGGGCATTTGGGTTTTCGCCTTTTTCTGGTCTTTCAGATCTTTCCGGTCTTTCTTGTTTTTCCGGTCTGTTTCTCTTCTGGCCCTGTCCCTGCTGATTATTGTTCTGCTTATTCTGGTTGTTTCTGTTTCTGTTCCCTCTGTTTTTCTTTTCAAAGCGGTCAACATTGTTCTCCTGGATCAGATCAATCGTTTGAAGCGAAGGTTCAGGTTGCTTCAGATCTTCCAGCGGAAGTGTTTTTTCACCTCTTTTATTTTTTGAAATTAATTTTTTTACAAGATCAATATCAAAATCATACCAGGCAATAGAGTTTTCTACATAAGCAAACCACATTTTCTTTTTGAAAACATCTATTTTAATACAGAATGCTCTTCCTTTTTCTGTATCTAATGTGGTAGAAGAGGATGGAAAATTGCTTAATGCATCCAGATAACTGTCAAGTTCATAATTAAGGCAGCATTTAAGCTTGCCACACTGGCCTGCCAGTTTTTGTGGATTGATACTCAGCTGCTGGTATCTTGCGACATTGGTATTCACTGATCTGAAATCTGTAAGCCAGGTAGAACAGCAAAGTTCACGTCCGCAGGACCCGATTCCGCCTACTTTTGCAGCTTCCTGTCTGAATCCGATCTGCTTCATGTCGATCTTGGTTCTGAAAGCTCCAGCATAATCTTTGATCAGCTGTCGGAAGTCTACCCGGTTATCAGCGGTATAATAAAATGTGATTTTTGAAGCATCACCCTGATATTCTACATCAGTCACTTTCATTTCAAGACCTATTCTTTGAGCAATTTTTCTTGCTTCCAGCTTTACGCTCTCTTCTTTTTTTCTTGCTTCCTGCCATACCTCAAGGTCTTTTTGGTTGGCCTGTCTATATATTTTTAGTACAGATTCTTCAGAGGTTTTTTTCTTTTTCATCTGAATCTTTACTAATTCTCCAGTAAGGCTTACTACGCCTACATCGTGTCCGGGACTTGATTCTACCGTAACTACACTGCCTATATGTAAAGGGATATTATTTACATTCTTATAAAAAGATTTTCTGTCATTTTTAAACCTAACTTCTACAAAGTCACACCTGTTAGGTGCCGGATTGTTGATGTTAGAAAGCCAGTCAAAAACACTTAATTTATAACTATTCCCGCAGGTATTTACATTTTCACAGCCAGTTGCAGTCTTCTTAGGACCGCAAGAATGTGCAGAATCGCCGGATGTTTTGCATCCACAACTCATATTACTATTATTTATAATCTTGCAAATTTATGTAAATTTATCTTTATGCGATTCTAAAATATTCAAATATTCGAGAACGCGATTGTTTAAGGTTAAACAAAGCCTCTGTAATTATTTTTTATCTGCCTTAAGTCTTTAAAAACAATAGTTTTGTGTTTAATTTTAACCTAACTGCTATTTTAAACATAGTTTTCTTTTTGTATATTGTTTAAAATGTTGGGAAATATTAACAGACGTATCTAAAATAATTTTATATTTGGGTTATATAATAATAGTCTATGAAAAAAATATTAGTATCAACTGCTTTATTGGCGGGTGTTCTATCTTACGCAGGAGGCTTCAGAGTTTCTCTGCAGGGGGTAAAACAATTGGCAATGGCGCATACTAGTGCTCATGCCGAAGACGCAAGTGTGACATTCTTCAACCCGGCGGGTATGTCATTTATTCCTTCCAAACTGAGTGTAGTGGCAGGAGGGTTTGGTGCAAGTAATAAAGTTACTTTTCAAAACTTAAATACTTTACAGAGCACAGAAACGGATAATCCCCTAGGAACGCCGATCTATGCAGCGATTACTTATAAACCAATAGAAAACCTATCCGTAGGTTTCAGTTTCTCGACTCCTTTTGGAAGTACAATACAATGGCCTGAAAACTGGGAAGGTAAGGAAATGGTCCAAAAATTAGAACTGAAGAGTTTCTATTTCCAGCCTATGGTTTCTGTGAAATTGGCTCCTTGGGTATCATTTGGGGCAAGTTATATCTATGCCAAAGGAAAAGTGGACTGGGATAAAGCAGTAACACAATTCGGAGGTCAGCTTAATATCAATGACGAAAAAGCAAGCGGACATGGTTACGGATTCGGGTTCTATTTCAGGCCAGATCCGAAATTGGATGTGAGTATTGCTTACCGCTCTCCGGTAGATATGAAAGCTAAAAACGGAACGGCTACCTTTAATTTCCCTTCCAAATCTATTTACCCGTTATTGGGGCTGGATCCGGCGACAGGACAGGATAAATTTACAGCGACACTTCCTTTGGTTGAAGAATATACAATCGGTTTAACCTATAAGGTAACTCCAAAATGGCAGGTTTCTGCAGACTTTAACTATCACGGATGGGAAAGATACAGTAAGCTGGTATTGGATTTCGCAACGGCTCCAGTTGGAAACCAGGCAGATCCTACCGTTCTTGTAAGTCCTAAGAACTTTAGAAATTCAAAAACATTCAGACTGGGTACTCAGTATGCGTTCAATAATATGATTTATGGGCGTTTGGGAGCTTATTACGATGAATCTCCTTACACCAATGAAAACTTTATTCCGGAAACACCGTCATTCAACACCTATGTGGTTACCGGTGGGCTAGGGTTTAAATTTAAACAATTTGGAGTTGACGTTGCAGGAGGGTATGCAATGCCTCAATACAGAAACGTGAACAATGCTAATCTTGGATTCTACGGACAGGCAAAAGCCAAAGCGTTCTATTTCGGTCTAGGTTTATCGTATAATGCTTTTTAATTAAAAGACTATGAAAAAAATTATAATATCGACGATTGCTGTTTCGGCACTTCTTTTTACTGCAACAAGCTGTAAAAATGATTTCGATACTGATGTGAAAGATATTCCGGTAACGAAAGGAAGTGCAGACTTTACAAGATATGTAGCCTTAGGAAACTCTTTAACCTCAGGTTATAGAGACGGGGCTCTTTATATAGACGGACAAAATGAGTCTTATCCATCAATGATTGCTCAGCAGATGAAGCTCGTGGGAGGAGGAGATTTCAAACAGCCTTTAATGGCAGATAACAACGGAGGGCTTCTTCTTGCCACTTCGCCTACTACCACTATGCAGATCGCCAATACAAAGCTTTATATTAATGCTTTTGTAGATGGTAATCCTGATATCAGGAATGCTAATAATAATGTGGCAACAACAGTAGTCAATACTGTGTTGGCAGGACCTTTTAATAATTTAGGAGTGCCGGGAGCAAGGGTGGCGCATTTATTAGCACCAGGGTATGGAAACGTAGCAGGAGTGGCCGTAAAGACTGCAAACCCTTATTTCGTGAGATTTGCTTCAGACCCCAATACTTCAGTGATTGCTGATTTTAAAAAACAAAATCCTACGTTTTTCTCTTTATGGATCGGGAATAACGATGCATTATTATATGCTTTGGCTGGAGGAGACGGTACCATTGAACCTCTTACCCCTCCTGCTCAGTTTGCGCAGTATTACAATGCATTGATCGATCAGATTGCAAGTACAAATGCTAAAGGGGTGATTGCCAATATACCCAGTGTAACCTCTGTTCCTTCTTTGACAACAGTACCTTACAATCCTTTGACATCAGCTGTCTTAGGAGGTGGAAATACTGCTGTAGGAGATGCTACTATTGATAATTTAAATGCCAATGTATACGGGCCTTTAAGCCAGATTTTAACAGCATTAGGCGCCGGAGACAGAATGAAACCTCTTTCTAAAACGGCAGCCAATCCATTGCTGATTAAAGATGAAAGCTTAGCCGATTTAAAAGTACAGATCATTGCGGCTGCGACGGCTTCCGGGAATCCAACATTAGTGGCTTTGGCTCCCTATCTTGGAGTTACTTATGGGCAGGCCAGACAGGCAAAATCAGGTGATTTAGTTCCTTTAACAACAAAAGCGGAGATTGGTAAGCTTGAGACGCTTCCTCCGGGAGTACCGGCATCCCTTGGCGCTAGAGGAATCGCTTATCCGTTTGCAGATAAATATGTACTGACATCAACTGAAGTTACTGAGGTGAACGCGGCTATTGATGCGTATAATGTAACGATTAAAACTGCGGCTGCTAATAAAGGATATGCTTTTGTAGATGCCAATGCTAAAATGAAAACTCTGGCGGGACAATCCGGCATCTCTTGGGATGGGGTGAAGTACACGGCTAAGTTTGTGACAGGAGGAGCATTCTCATTAGATGGAGTGCATTTGACCGGTAGAGGATATGGTATTATTGCCAACGAATTTATAAAGGCAATTAATGCCGGTTATAATTCGTCTCTTCCGCAGGTTGATCCGAACAAATATTCCGGGGTTAAATTCCCATAATTGTTGATAAAATAAAAACTTAGAAACCACAGGAGTTATTCTTGTGGTTTTTTTTTAAATTTGCAAAATCTTTTAAAAAGTAAAAATGGCCGATCAGTTAAGTTATCTATTTTGTACAAGAACCAGCAGGGACTTGGCAGAAAAAATTGCCCAGCATTATGGGAAAGAATTAGGAAAAATCAATTTTCAGGAGTTCAGTGATGGTGAATTTGAGCCTGTTCTGGATGAATCTGTAAGAGGAGGAAGGGTTTTCCTAATCGGATCTACGTTCCCACCTGCAGACAATCTTTTAGAGCTTCTCTTAATGATTGATGCAGCGAAAAGAGCTTCTGCAAAAAGTATTACTGTCGTAATTCCTTATTTTGGACTTGCAAGACAAGACAGAAAAGACAAGCCAAGAGCTCCAATCGGGGCTAAGTTAGTTGCTAACCTTCTTACTGCAGCAGGAGCAACAAGAGTAATGACAATGGATCTTCACGCAGATCAGATTCAAGGATTCTTCGAAATTCCGGTAGATCATTTATATGCATCTTCTATTTTCGTAGATTATATCAGATCTCTGAATCTTGATAGTCTTACGATTGCTTCTCCGGATATGGGAGGTGCAAAAAGAGCTAAAAACTACGCAGGGCATCTTGGTGCGGAAGTAGTTATTGCATACAAAGAAAGAAAAAAGGCAAACGTTGTAGAAGAAATGTTCCTTATCGGTGACGTAGTGGGTAAAAATGTTATCCTTATTGATGATATGATTGATACCGCAGGAACGCTTTGTAAAGCTGCAGATATTTTAATGGAGAAAGGGGCAAAAACTGTAAGAGCTATGGCTACTCACGGGGTCCTTTCAGGAAAGGCTTATGAGAATATTGAAAACTCAAAACTTCTGGAAGTTATTGTAACTGACTCAATTCCTGTTAAAAATAATTTGTCATCCAAAATAAAAGTGCTATCTTGCGCCCCATTATTTGCGGACGTTATGACTATGGTTCATGAGCACAGATCAATTAGCAGTAAGTTTATTATTTAATTGATTTTCAGCTGTTTGCAAATTAAACTTACAATAATTTTTTAAATTTTTTATAAATGAAATCTATTACAATTCAAGGTACAAAAAGAGAAAGCGTGGGCAAAAAGTCTACAAAAGCTTTACGTGATGCTGAATTAGTTCCTTGTGTTGTTTACGGAGGTGGTGCGCCATTGAACTTCTCTGCTGAAGAGAAAGCTTTCAAAGGTTTAGTGTACACTCCTGAAGCACACACGGTATCTATTGAAGTTGATGGTCAAACAATTCCAGCTGTTCTTCAGGATATTCAGTTTCACCCGATTACTGACAAAATTCTTCATGCAGACTTCTATCAATTAGCTGACGATAAGCCAGTGATCATGGAGGTTCCTGTAAGAATTACTGGACGTTCGAAAGGTGTTGTAGCTGGTGGTGTTTTACGTCAGTCTTTCAGAAAGCTAAAAGTAAAAGCAATCCCTGCTAACTTACCGGATGAAATCGTTGTAGACGTTACTCCATTAAGAATTGGTAACAAACTTTACATCGGTGGTATCAAAGCAGAAGGATATACTTTCATGCACCCTGACAACGCAGTAGTAGTTGCTGTTAAGATGTCTAGAAATGCAATGAAAGGTGGTGCAGCTGCAATGGATGATGAAGATGAAGAAGAAGTTGCAACTGAAGAAGGAGCAGCTCCGGCAGCAGAAGAAGCTGCAGCAGAATAAGAATTGCTTATTTAAACAATATAAGACCCGTCATTTTGGCGGGTTTTTTTATTTGTGCTGTGCGGAAAAGAGGGTTAAGGAGCTCAGCTTTCTTTGTCCTTCTGCCCTTTCGCGATTTTACTATTTTCCTTATACGGCTTATCAGTTTTTTCCGCTATAGGCTATTGAATATTTCTATCAACTGACAAAGATCAGCGCTCAACCAAATGCTTCCTTTCGAAAAAAAAGCCGTAAATTTGAAGAGTTCTAAATAAGAACGTTTTAATTTAAAATATAAATAAATGTTTGACATTCAGGAAATAAGAAGCCAGTTTTCTATATTGGACAGGGAAGTAAATGGTAAGCCGCTGGTGTATTTGGATAATGCTGCTACCTCTCAAAAGCCAAATTCGGTTTTAGAAGTCTGTCACACATATTATACCGAACTTAATGCTAATGTTCACAGAGGAATTCATACACTGAGCCAATTGGCAACAGAGGAAATGGAGCTTTCCAGAAGAAAAATCCAGAAATTCATTAATGCTGAACATGATTTTGAAGTTATATTTACCAAAGGTACAACGGAAGGATTGAACCTCATCGCCTATATTTTGACCCAAAAATTGAAAAAAGATGATGAGATCATTATTTCATACCTTGAACACCATTCCAACATTGTGCCCTGGCAGATGCTTTGTGAAAGAACCGGAGCAAAGCTTCGTATTATCCCTATTGATGAAAATGGGATTCTTCAGATGGATCAGTTTGATCAGCTCTTGAGCGAAAAAACAAAGGTGGTTTCTGTCAATCAGGTATCCAATGCCTTGGGAATCGTGAATCCTGTGGACGAAATTATTGCAAAAACGAGAAAGAATACGGATGCTTACATTGTGATTGATGGAGCTCAGTCTGCTCCACATTTCAATATCGATGTTCAGAAGATGGATTGTGATTTCTTTGTGTTTTCGGGGCATAAAATGTATGCTCCAATGGGAACCGGTATTTTATATGGGAAACGCGAAGTACTGGAAGCTTTGCCGCCATTTCATGGAGGAGGAGAGATGATTGCTACCTGTTCTTTTGAAGGAACTACATATGCAGGATTGCCGTTTAAATATGAAGCCGGAACCCCTAACGTGGGTGGAAATATTGCGCTGGGCGCTGCTGTTGATTTTATGAACAGGATAGGGCACGGAAATATTCAAAACCACGAAAATGCGCTGCTTGAATATGCCCAGAGACAGCTTTTAGAAATAGAAGGCCTTAAAATCTACGGTGAAAAAGCAAAGAGAACAGGTGTTGTTTCTTTTAACTTGGAAGGCGTAGGGATTTCTTCTGATGTAGGGATGATCCTTGATAAAATGGGAATTGCTGTAAGAACGGGGCATCACTGTACACAACCTATTATGAACTTTTTTAATATCGCAGGAACTGTAAGAGCGAGCTTCGCGGTGTACAACACTTTCCAGGAAATCGATATCCTGGTAGAAGGAGTTAAAAAAGCGCAGCGAATGCTGAGTTAGAATTAATAAATACATCATAAAAAAGCCCTGTCAGTAAATGGCAGGGCTTTTATTATAAGATACACTTATGGATCAGGTTCCATAGTTGTTTTTAAAGATTAGGCTTCCAGTCGACTACAGCTCTGATGAATGCTTCTGCATTTTCTACAGGGATGTTGGGTAAAATACCGTGCCCAAGATTGGCAATGTATCTGTCTTTTCCGAAACGGTTGATCATCTCAGTGACCATTTTCTTGATGGTTTCAGGAGTTGAGTGAAGCCTTGCGGGATCAAAATTTCCCTGTAACGTCATGGTATGATTGGTTAACGTTCTTGCGAATTCCGGCTTGATAGTCCAGTCGACACCAAGAGCAGAAGCTTTAGACATAGTCATATCTTCCAATGCAAACCAGCAACCTTTTCCGAATACGACCACATGGGTAAGAGGACTTAGGGCTTCCACGATCTGGTTGATGTACTGCCATGAGAATTCCTGGTAATCAGCAGGGGAAAGCATTCCGCCCCATGAGTCAAATACCTGTACGGCAGAAACTCCTTTTTCTACCTTTCTCTTTAAATAGGCAATTGTAGTATCTGTGATCTTCTGAAGGAGTAAATGAGCAGCCTCAGGCTGCTGGAAACAGAATGACTTTGCAATATCGAAAGCTTTGCTTCCCTTTCCTTCTACACAGTAACAAAGGATCGTCCATGGAGAACCTGCAAAACCGATCAGAGGAATTTCATTATCCAGCTTTTGAAGAGTCAGTTCAATCGCATCAAAAACGTATCCTAAAGCATCGTTCACATCCGGCGTCTCAATATTCTGAACCTGTTCCATTGTTCTGATCGGAGTGTCCAGCCACGGGCCTACAGATTCCTTCATTTTGAAGTCAATTCCCATCGCTTGAGGTACTACCAGGATATCAGAAAACAGAATCGCAGCATCCAAAGGAAATCTGCGGATAGGCTGTATTGTAATTTCCGCAGCAAGTTCAGGGGTCTGGCATCTTGTAAAGAAATCATATTGGTCTCTCAGAGCAATGAATTCCGGCAGATATCTTCCAGCCTGCCTCATCATCCAGACAGGAGGTCTTTCAACGGTTTCTCCGCGAAGTGCTTTTAAATATAGGTCGTTTTTAATCATAATCTATTTAAACTAATAGTACCGCCAAAGTTTCGGTAACAGCTATTTTATTTACTCCCGGTTTCTCTTCTTATCAGGTCAAAGATAGAGATCAGATTATTGTCTTCAGAAGTAAAGATTTTTTCTTTGGTATAATTTCTCAATTCACCGGAAGTGGTTTCGCCAATCGAAAACAGCTTCATCCCTTCCAGGGAATTTTGCTTTGCAAAACTACGAACTCCGCTCGGACTAAAAAATACTGCAGCATGATATTTTTCAGTTATTAAAGGATGGGTTTCCTCGGTATTATAAACAGTAACCTTTTTATATTTAATGTTTTGTAAAGGAAGGTCCTTGTCCAAAACATTAATGGCAAGATTGCCGCAGAAGTGAAGGAATTGCTCATGCTGGCATTTGCCAATGATAAACCTGGACAGCATCTCTGCATTCTTTACTACTTTAAAAGTTCCGAATCCGTGCTTTCTCAATGCCTTTTTAGTCTTTTCGCCCACACAGTAGATTTTATTGTAATTTTTTGCAGTAAAATCCTCGTTGGGCCGGAAGCGGTTTTTAAAAAATGAAATCACTCCGTTCACACTGGTGAAAATCAATGAATAGTTTTTCAGATCAAACGGACTGATCATGATAGGCTGGGTCTTAATTACCTCAACACAGTCAGCCGAAACATGCTCTCCTAATTCTTTGGATATAATCGTCTGGTCTATATTTTTGGTAAATAAGATTTTCATGTCTTTAAATTTAAAACTGAAAAGGAAAAATTGATGAGTGTTGAATGTTGAATGGAAAATCTAAAACAATATTAGATCTGGCTTTTGATTTCAGCCATTAATTCTTTTCCACCGTTTTCAAGAACTGCCTTGGCATACTTTTCTCCAAAATTCTCTGTTGAATTGTACTCAAAGTTTTCATCTACGGCAATACAGTTTTTACCATCCAAAGAGCAAAGCGCTGCTTTAAAGCGGATCTGGTCGCCGATGATTTCTGCAAAGGCTCCGATAGGGGCTGTACAGCCTCCTTCCAAAGTGCTTAAGAAGTTTCTTTCAATCTCTACACAGATTTGAGTTGCCTTGTGGCTGATCTGGTGTAGTATTTCATTGATCTCAGGTTTACCGGAATGTCCGGCTACTGCGATAACACCTTGTGATGGTGCTGGAATCATTAATGGAAGCATCTCGTAATCGATTTCCATTTTCATTCTTTTAATTCCGGCCAGAGAAAGAAGAGTTGCATCAAAGCTGCCATCTTCAAGTTTTTGAAGACGGGTCTGGATATTTCCACGAATATCTGAGAATTCTGTTGCCGGGTAATGTCTTAGCCAAAATGCTCTTCTTCTCAAACTGCTCGTTGCCAGTTTCAGTTCATGGAATTCTTTATTCCTCGCAGACTCTTTTCGGATCAGAATGTCCTGGGGATAATCTCTCTCCAGACAGGCAACGATCTCAATATTTTGAGGGAGCTGTGTAGGGACATCTTTCAAAGAATGTACGGCAATATCGATTTCGTCATTCAGTAATGCGACATCAAGGTCTCTTGTAAAGACCCCCGTGATGCCTAAAGAATATAACGGTTGATTAAGGTTTTTATCGCCAGAAGATACGATAGGAACAATCTCCGTTAAATAATTGTTGTTCTGAAGGTGCCTCGCAACCTCTCTAGCCTGCCAAAGTGCAAGTGCGGAATTTCTCGTTCCGATTCTAATGCTTTTCATTGAATTCGTTGTTTGGTTGTTCAACTAATATTTCGTGCATTAATTTACTAATTTCTTCGGCTTTTAAAGGATTATCAATGATATATTTTGCAAAACGGTTGGTGATTTTCTGGATCATTTTATCAGAAAGTTCCATGTCCGTGATGTTTATGTATTTGTTCTTTTTATAAAAATTATGCATTTCATTGCGTTCCATGTTCTTTAAAACGGCTTTGAAATGATGAATATTAGGGGCTAATTTTCTTTTTTTCTCCCATTCGATGAAGTCTTTCATCAGTTCCTTGATGATCTTTTCCGCTTTTGGGATCTCTTTTTCCCGCTGCTGGATCGTTTCCTGGATTTGTTTTGAAAGTTCATCAACGTCAATCAGGGTTACATTTTCATTTTCCGTAACGTTCTTTTCCACATTATGCGGAATGGAAAGATCAATCACCAGTGTTTCTTTTCCGTTCGGGAAATGAGTCTGGTTGATAATAGGATGTTTTGCTCCTGTTGCCACGATAAGAATATCGGTGTTCTTTAATTCCTTGTCAAAATCAGAATAATCAACATGGGGAATATTATATTTCTGGGAAATCTTTTCAGCTTTCTCCTGTGTCCTGTTGGCAATCTTAATTTTCGGCTGATAAACATGCTTTACCAGATTCTCCACCGTATTTTGTCCGATTTCACCCACTCCCAAAAGAAGGATATTTTTTTCATTGATTCTCTTCTGGCTGTTTAAGATATAGTGAACGGCAGCATAGGAAACGGAAGCTGCTCCATTGGAAATACCGGTTTCGTTTTTGATTCTTTTCGAGATCTGGATGGCCGCATTGATTGCTCTTTCCAGATAGGGGTTAGAGTTCTGTCTTTCTCTTTTAAAGCGGCTATATGCTTTTTTGATCTGCCCGATGATTTCAAAATCTCCGATGATCTGGCTTTCAAGACCGGCTGCTACTCTGAAAAGATGAATTAAAGCCTCTTCTTTGGTAAGGATATTGGCAAACTGAAGGAAGTCGGTGAGCTGTACTCCGATTGTTTTACAATATTCTTCAGCAACCAAAAGATAATTCGGCGAAGTGGTATAAATTTCGGTTCTGTTACAGGTGGAAACCACAAAAGCATCTCCCAGATTTTCCTGGTGGACCTGGGAAACAAAGTTTTTGATGTTTTCATCAAAGAATGCAAACTTTCCTCTCGTTTCGACATCAGCTTTTTCGTAGCTTATGGAAAGCACGGCAAAATTTGATGTCTGATGAATGTTGGAATACTGTAACATAAGCAGTCGCAAATTTACGTTTTTTTTAATTAACCTGCCTCTGATAGTGTATATGATAATTATCGTAAAAAACTATAGTGGGCGTTCAACATTATGCTTGAGGCCGGCAATTAAAGTTGAGGCAGAAACGGCGAAGAATACTTAAAAAGCGAAGAAAGTAAAAGGGAAATTGCTGAATTAAAAAGTTCTGAGGGATGTTTGTAATGAATATCTGATATTTTTTACGGACAGATTCTTCTGCTTAGCCGTCGGTCTTATTTGCTTTCTCAGCTTTCTTCACTATTTTACCTTTTTGACTCTTTATTTCCCCTGTTAATTTTAGTTTAACTCAAAGTCTGTAAATGTCTAAAGTAAAAGTTAATAAAGAATTATAAATTTTAATAAAATTTTAACCAAATTATGTTGTTGTGAAATTTCTTTAGTAGTGTTAAATTCATATCTTTGTAAACTTAAAATCAGAAGAAAAATATGAGTTTATTTGATATGTTTACGCAAGAAATTGCGATAGACCTGGGAACGGCTAATACCCTTATCATCCATAATAATAAAATTGTTATAGATCAACCGTCAATTGTTGCAATTGAACGTTCTACGGGTAAACCCATTGCTGTAGGTGAACAGGCTAAGCATATGCAGGGCAAAACTCACGAGGATATCAAGACCATTCGTCCTTTGAAAGACGGGGTTATTGCTGATTTCCACGCTTCTGAACATATGATCAAAGAATTTATCAAAAAAATCCCTGGAATCAAAGGTAAATTCATTCAGCCTGCATTACGAATTGTAATCTGTATTCCTTCTGGCATCACTGAAGTTGAAAAAAGAGCGGTAAGAGATTCTGCTCAAAAAGTAAATGCAAAGGAGGTAAGATTAATTTACGAACCAATGGCTGCTGCAATAGGAGTTGGAATAGACGTACAGAAACCTGAAGGGAATATGATCATTGATATAGGTGGAGGGACTACAGAAATTGCTGTGGTAGCTTTAGGAGGTATCGTATGTGACAAGTCCGTAAAAATTGCAGGAGATGTATTTACCAATGATATTGCTTATTACTTAAGAACCCACCATAATCTTTATATTGGAGAAAGAACTGCTGAAAGAATTAAAATTGAAGTAGGTTCTGCAGTAGAAGACCTTGATGTGGATATCGAGGATATCCCGGTACAGGGTAGGGATCTTATTACAGGGAAGCCTAAAGAAATAATGGTTGGATACAAAGAGATTGCACGTGCATTGGATAAATCCATCATCAGAATTGAAGATGCTGTAATGGAGACTCTTTCTCTTACTCCGCCGGAATTGGCAGCTGATATTTATAAAACCGGTATTTATCTTGCCGGAGGTGGCGCGCTATTAAGAGGTCTTGCGGATAGAATCCACAAAAAAACAGGTCTTCCTGTATTTGTAGCGGAGGATCCGTTGAGAGCTGTTGTTCGCGGAACGGGTATTGCTCTTAAGAATATGGATAAGTTCAATTTCTTAATTAAATAATTCTAACTTTTTACGACTTTATATCTGAATGGGATTTTTGCTGAGATTATTTTCGAAGAATACTCTTTTCGTCTTCTTTATATTCCTGCAAATTATTGCTTTGGTTCTGATATTCTCCAGAAATGCCATGCAGAGATCCTGGGTAGCAGGCCAAACGGCTGCGCTGAATTCCTGGGTATCCGGATATATTGATGAAGGAGTTTCTTATCTGAAGCTTAAACAGATCAATGAAGATCTTGTGGTTCAGAATAAAGCCCTTATGGCTGAGCTTTACGGAAAGGGCGGAGCAAAAAATCCAGTCTTCCGAAAAGTTCATGACACCATTGGTGGCGGGCAGATCTATACTTTTGTTGATGGGGAAATTGTTTTTAACAGCATCAACAGAAGAAATAACTACTTTACCATTAACCGGGGCCGCAGAGATGGGGTTTTTCCTCAAATGGGCGTAATGGCCCCGAGAGGTATTGCCGGGATCGTAATCAATTCTACCGACAGCTATGCATTGGTACAATCTGTATTAAGTGTCAACAAGATCAGAATTAATGCGGCACTGAAAAATTCAGGATATTTCGGAACATTGACTTGGAATGGGGATAATTCTCGTGTCATGCATCTTGCTGATATTCCAAAATATGTAGCCTTAAAAATAGGGGACAGTGTGGTGACGGACGGAAAGTCTGCCATCTTCCCTAAAGGAGTGATGATTGGTACTATTGCGGGATACTCCGTAGATAATAAAACAGGTTTCTGGGATATCTCGGTGGAACTGAGTGAAAAAATGGGAGCGTTAAATAAAGTGTATGTAGTAAAGAATCTTAAGAAAGCTGAAGTGCAGAAGATTCAGGATACTATGCAAGCTGTAATAAAAAAAGAAAATGATTAGCAGGACTTTATTTACGGATATATTGATCATGATTTTTCTTGTTGCATTACAAATATTTGTATTGAACAGGATTACCCTTTTCGGGAAGTATACTCCGGTATTATATCCCGTATTTGTCATGTTTTATCCTTTTTTCAGAAATAAGTTTCAATTCCTTGCATTAAGCTTTTTAATAGGACTGTCAATTGACGGTTTTCTTTATTCATGGGGTATCAATGCCTTTGCGACTACTTTGATCGCGTATTTCAGGACATTGATATTCAGGACTTCTACCGATACCTCAACAGACTTTTTCTCTTTCCAGTCCCTTCAATGGGCGCAGTTTTTGCTGTTTTTATTTT
The DNA here is from genome assembly GCF_022869225.1 of Chryseobacterium sp. Taxonomy (NCBI): domain Bacteria; kingdom Pseudomonadati; phylum Bacteroidota; class Flavobacteriia; order Flavobacteriales; family Weeksellaceae; genus Chryseobacterium; species Chryseobacterium sp. The sequence continues at coordinate 2,404,115 of NZ_JALIHL010000001.1, forward strand.
CAAGTATTTTCCTGCATCAGCTTTTAGTACAGTATATTGAGTTCTTTAAGTTGAGCAGATTTTTTGAAATATTATTTAATGTGTTGGTGACCAGTGTAATTTCATTTATCTTTATAGTCATTTACGCATTAATATTTAAAATCAAACAGAAAGTTTGAACACACGTTATTTAAAAATCTTTTCGGTCCTTGTTGTGATCGCCCTTATTTTTGTGGCGAGGCTTGCTTATTTGCAATTGTTTACAGACCGTTATGCATTAAATGCAGCGAATACCTCCATCAAAACCGAATATGTCATTCCACAGCGTGGAGTCATTTTTGACAGGAATGGTAAAATCATGGTAGGAAACCAACCTGCTTATGAAGTCTCTTTTACACAGGCATTGATGAAGCCTGATTTTGATACCCTTGGTTTCTGCAGTCTGATGAAGATTACCAAGGCTGATTTTATCAAAAGAATTGCTGTTATCAAAAAGGAAAAGTATTATTCCAAACTGACTCCGATGACTTTTATGAAGGATCTCAGCAGGGAAGATATTGCAAGAGTTCAGGAAATCATTTTTAAATACCCTGCCTTTACTATTGTACAGCGTCCGCAGCGTCAATATGAAGTGTCTACATCAGGAAATCTTCTGGGATATACCAGTGAAGTAAACGAGAGGGATATCAAAAAAGATTCTGTATACTATTTACCTGGAGATTTTATCGGAAAAACAGGGGTGGAGAAATCTTATGAAACAGAACTTCGTGGCATAAAAGGAATTAAATATATCCAAAAAGATATCAAACTTCGTAATATCGGATCTTATAAAAACGGAACATTAGATAAAGATGTTGTTACAGGAAAAGATATTACATTAACTATTGATTATGATCTTCAGAGAATGGCTGAAGAAATGCTTGTAAACAAGCACGGGGCAATTGTAGCTTTAGATCCTAATAATGGGGAAGTATTAGTTGCGGCAACCGGACCGGATATTGATCCGAATCTTTTCACCGGACCTTATAAATCAAAAAATTTATACGCGCTGTCAAGAGATACGCTTTACGAAAATAAACCCACTTTTGATCGTTCTTTACAAGCAGGATATCCTCCGGGGTCAACTTTCAAATTGTTGACTGCCCTGGCTGCCATGCAGATGGGAGTAATGGATGAAAAGACTATTTTCCCTTGTGGAGGCGGATTTTTCTATAAAGGCAAAAGAATTAAAGGTCATGGTGGGGCTGAACCGCTTATTCCTTCAATTCAGGTTTCCAGTAACTGTTTTTTCACATATGCATTTATTGCAATCATCAAAAAATATCCGGGGAATCCTTCAAAAGGTGTTGATGAATGGAAAAAGATCATGAGCAGCTTTGGAGTTGGAGAGTTTTTAAATAATGATTTTGCTGTGGGGGCAAAAGGAAGAATCCCTTCCGGAGATTTTTACGAGAAAAGGTTTAAAGCCATCATGAAAGCAAGTGGTTCCAAGAGAACTGATTTTAAAAACTGGGATGAGATGTCAACGGGTGCTATTTATAATGGGATGGGACAGGGAGATGTTTTGGTAACCCCTATTCAGTTGGCAAATTATGTGGCTGCTATTGCTAACAAAGGATGGTATTATACACCGCATATTGTAAAAGGAATTGACGGAAAGCCAAATCCTGATCCAAGGTTTAAGGTGAAGCATAAAACTTTAGTGGATCCAAAACATTTTGAGCCGGTTTTAAAAGGTATGGAAGCTGTGGTTTTGAGAGGAACAGCAAGAGGGTTGAAGTCCAATGATTTTACACAATTGGCCAAAACAGGGACAGCACAGGTTCCGCAAGGAAAGGATAATTCAATCTTTGTATTGATTGCCCCTGCTGATAAACCTAAAATTGTGGTGGTTGCAGTAATGGAGCATGCGGGATTTGGTGCTACATGGGCTGGTCCGGCTTGTACAGTAATTGCAGAAAAATATATCACAGGTGATCTGAAACGTGAAAATCTTTATAAAAAGATGATTACTTCCAGCTTTATGCCGGAATATAAGAGACAATGGGTGATTGACCTTAAACGTAAAGGATTGTACATTGATCCTAAACCGGATTCAATTAAACAAAAAAGAATAAAGGATAGTCTGGAGCTGGTGAAACAGCAAAAAGCCAAACTGCAAAAGAAAATAGAAGAGGAAACTAAAAAGAATAACACTGCTAAAAAAACGGTAAAGCAATGAAATGGATGGAAGGAATAGATAAACTGGGCCTTGGGCTGTATTTCCTGCTTTGCATCTTTGCTATTGCAAATATTTACAGTGTTGACCAAAAACTGGGCGAGAAACAATTAATCTTTTTCTGTATTTCGCTATTCGTGGGACTTATCATATTTTTCAGCAGAAGTAAGTTCTTCGAAAATATGGCCGGGATTATTTACATTGGCGGAGTCTTGTTGCTTATCGGACTTTTCCCGTTTGGAAAAGAAATCCTGGGGCAGAAGAACTGGTATAAGTTCGGAAGCTTTACCATGCAGCCTGTAGAATTTGCGAAGATAGGTACGGCGCTTATGCTGGCCAATTATGTTTCCGGTCCTGATTTTAATCTGAAAAACAAAAAATCCCTATGGATGGCCCTGGCCATTATTGGTATTCCGGCTGCCGTGGTGCTGGCGATTCCGGATGTGGGATCCATGCTTGTTTTTATCGCATTTTTCATCGCATTATATAGAGAAGGGCTGAGCGGGCTTTTATTTGGGATAGGTTTTATTTTTGCCGGTGTATTTTTGATTGCACTTGCCGTCCCGCCTGTGTACGTTGCAGCAGCAGTGGTGCTGATTGCTGGAGTCCTGATTGCAATGAACTATCATAGGATGTCCTGGGATGTTATCTCTATTTCCGGAATTGCAGGATCTGTTCTTCTGTTGTGTGGGCTGGCTTTTGGTTCTCCTTATATCTTAGAGAAACTTCCGAAGCACCAGAGAGAAAGAATTGAAGTCCTTTATAAGGGAGAAAAAGCATTCAGGGATACTTCAGGGTATAACTTATTATATTCTAAAACAGCGATCGGATCAGGAGGTCTTTTGGGTAAAGGATACCGGGAAGGATCCGTTACTCAGGGAAAATTCGTTCCGGAGCAGGAAACCGATTATATTTTCTGTACCGTAGGCGAAGAATGGGGTTTTATTGGAAGTGCCGTTCTTATTTTGTGCTATATGGTATATATAGGCAGGATCTATTATCTGGCCGAGAAACAGAAATCCACCTTTAACCGGGTATTTGGCTATTGTTTTGCATCCATTCTGCTGATGCACTTTTCAATTAATTTAGGGATGGTTATGGGGCTTTTCCCTACCGTAGGGATTCCTCTTCCTTATTTCAGTTATGGAGGAAGTTCTTTGCTGGCATTCTCCATGATGACATTTATTTTCTTTAAACTCAACTATTCGGATAAGAACAGTTTGGTATAGCTTGTTTTCGGTGAAGGTACAATCACAAAAAGGGTAATGCTATACGGTATTCAGATATCTGCCGGACGGGAGATGACAGGACATTTACAAATCACAGAAACTTATGAAAGAAGCTTATACTTCAGACCAAAATTTTGAAAATACAGATTTTGTCCGGTTCCCTTTGCAAAAAGGCGAATATGAGAACTGTACTTTCCGGGGCTGCAATTTTGAATATGCAGATCTGTCAGGATTCAGTTTTACAGACTGTGAATTTATGGGGTGTAATCTCAGTATGGCAAAACTTGTTAAAACCGCTTTTCGGGACAGTGTCTTCAAAGAATGTAAGATGCTGGGGCTTCAGTTTAATGACTGCAATGAATTTGGATTGTCTTTCACATTTGACAGCTGCTCACTGCATAATTCGGTTTTTTATCAAACCTCAATTAAAAAAACAGTTTTTAAAAATTCTAAACTCATTGAAGTGGATTTCGCTGAATCTGACCTGTCGAACGCTGTATTCAGTCACTGTGATTTATCAGGCGCTATATTTGATGATACCAACCTGGAAAAGGCAGATTTTAGGTCTTCTGTCAACTATTCGATAGATCCTGCCTTAAACAAGCTTAAAAAGGCTAAATTTTCACTTTCTGAAGTCTACGGGCTCTTATATAAGCTGGATATAGAGATTGACCGGGAGTAGAAGCTGGAAATTAAAGGCTGAATGAGCAGGCCGGTAAAATGTCTTCTGTGTATATAATCCAAAAATCAATGGTATTGAGCTAATAAAATCCTATTGGAGAAAAAGAAGGAGCAATAAAAAGAAGATCCTTTAAGAGATCAAATTGACTAGTCCTGAAAATAAAAAAGCCATCAAAAACTGATGGCTTCATTATTTAAATCAATTATTTAAAAATTAAAAATTTGCTGATGTAGCTGGAGTCACAGCGGCTAAGTTGTTGTAAGCTTCTCCTTCTTCGTTAATCACTCTTTTTGCGAATCTGTACTTAGGTCCCCAATAAGAATCATTAAGTGAGGAAATCATAACTCCTTTTGATGTTGCTGCGTGGATGAATTTTACCTCACCATCTTCAGAAACACTTTCTACAATACCTACGTGAGAAATTCTTCTTCCGTGAGAAAAGAAAATTAAATCTCCTTTCTGCAGGCTTCCTTTTTCAATTCTTTCTCCTTCCTGAGCCTGAGAAGCTGCTACCCTAGGCAAGCTGAGACCTGCTGCTGCTCCGAAAACGGAAAGAACGAAAGCTGAACAATCAATACCGTTTCTGGTCGTTCCTCCATATCTGTAAGGAGTTCCCAGGTATGTTTCTGCTTCTGTAAGGATACCGTCAATGGTTTTGTTGTATTTGACTGCTTTTGCAATCTCTGAATTCTTAATCGCTTTTTTAGTATTGGCTATAGATGCCGCCTTTTCAGCAAGAAAAGAATCGATAAGCTTTTGCTTATCCTGCTCCATTCTTTTGTTATCAATAGAGGCTAGTTTGGCATCTGTTTTGTATTCTTTAGCGTAAGTTGCTGGTTTTGAAACCACATAATTAGTAGCACACGATTGCATCGAAACTGTAGTAACTATAGCAACTAAATAAAACAAAACTCTTTTCTTCATATATATTTGATTATCCGTGTTAAAAGGAATATTTATTTTCAAAAGCAATACAAAAGTAGAGATTCCAAATAAAAGACCCCTGATATGATAATTGTCAGGATCTTATTTTAACACATTTTAACATATTGTTTACATATGTTAAAGAAAAATAAACCGCAACTGCCTGTTTTTGGTAAGTCTGCGGTTTTTTTTATTAAGATTCTTTAACAAACTCTATCGATTTTCTTCTATATATCGTGTTTTGTGATTTAAAACTCCAATTTTTCAGGGTGTTAATAAAAACAAAAAAATTCCCCGGAAAACCGAGGAATTTAAACTAATATGGAACTTTACAGATGCTATTTTGTAAACAACATTTCTCTGTATTTTGTCATCGGCCAAAGCTCATCGTCTACCATCATTTCAAGAGTATCAGAAGCTTCTCTGATAGGATCGAATAGAGGTTTTACTTTGTTGCAGTAGGCTTCTGCCTGCTTTTGGCTGTCTGATATGCTTTTGGCTGTTTCTCTTGCTTTAATAAGATCTTCAACCCCTAATTTAATTTTGGATACATTCTCAGAAATGTTCGTGATCAGGCTCATTTGTTCTTTAGCCAATGGCTTGAACTCTTTGTCTCCGAAAATATCTTTAAGGCCTTTCACGTTTTCAATCAATCTGTTCTGATACTTTAAAGCGGAAGGAATAATATGGTTTCTTGCGATATCGCTTAAAACTCTTGCTTCAATATCGATGACAGTAGAATATTTTTCAAGTTTGATCTCGTTTCTAGCTTCTACTTCTCTGTGATTGAAAATCCCCATCTCTTCATACAGATCCAGGAACTTCTTATCCATTTCCTGCTTCAGGGCTTCAGGAGTGGTTTTTAGATTGTTTAATCCTCTTTTCTTAGCTTCTTTTGCCCAGTCATCAGAATATCCGTCTCCTTCGAACATAATGCTCTTGGATTGTTTGATGTATTCTCTTAATACATTGAAAATGGCTTCGTCTTTCTTCAGCCCTCCTTCAATAAGGGTGTCTACTTCTTTTTTGAAATCGTTCAGCTGTTTTGCTGCAATGGTATTCATTACCGTCATAGACTCCGCACAGTTGGCAGACGAACCTACCGCTCTGATCTCAAATTTGTTTCCTGTGAATGCAAAAGGTGAAGTTCTGTTTCTGTCTGTATTGTCCAGCAAGATTTCAGGGATTTTTCCAACTACATTTAATTTCAATTCCGTTTTTTCTTCCGGAGATAATTTTCCGCTGGTTACTTTTTCAAGCTCTTCCAAAACGCTGAACAACTGGCTTCCGATGAAAACAGAGATGATTGCCGGCGGAGCTTCGTTAGCCCCAAGTCTGTGATCATTGCTCGCAGACGCAATACTTGCTCTTAAAAGATCTGCATATTCATGAACCGCTTTAATCGTGTTAACGAAGAAAGTTAAGAACTGTAGGTTTTTCTTTGGGTTTTTTCCCGGGCTTAACAGGTTTTCCCCTGTATCTGTTGCTAAAGACCAGTTATTGTGTTTTCCACTTCCGTTGACCCCTGCGAATGGTTTTTCATGGAATAGGATATGGAAATGGTGTTTGTGTGCCACTCTTGCCATGATATCCATCAATAATGAATTGTGGTCTACGGCAACGTTTACTTCTTCAAACATTGGAGCCAGCTCAAATTGGTTTGGTGCTACCTCGTTATGTCTTGTGGTTGCCGGGATCCCTAATTTCATACATTCAATTTCCAGCTCTTTCATGAAATTCATGACTCTTGTGGGAATAGAACCGAAATAGTGGTCATCCAGCTGCTGTCCTTTTGCAGGAGAATGTCCTAATAATGTTTTACCTGTTAATACAAGGTCCGGACGTGATTGATATAGTGCGGAGTCAACCAGGAAATATTCCTGTTCCCATCCTAAAGTAGGTGTTACTTTGGTTACGTTCTTGTCAAAATACTGCATTACATTCGTTGCAGCCTCATCTACAGCGTTCAATGCTCTCAAAAGAGGAGCTTTGTAATCTAACGTTTCTCCTGTATAAGAAATAAAGATGGAGGGAATACACAATGTAGTTCCCATGATAAAGGCAGGAGAAGTAGGATCCCAGGCTGTATATCCTCTCGCTTCAAAGGTGTTTCTGATTCCTCCGTTCGGGAATGAAGAAGCATCGGGTTCTTGCTGGATCAACATGTTTCCGCTGAATCTTTCGATGGCTCTTCCTCCTTCAATAGGAGTAAAGAAAGAATCATGTTTTTCCGCGGTAGTTCCTGTTAAAGGCTGAAACCAGTGAGTATAGTGGGTGACACCTTTGCTCATTGCCCAGTCTTTCATTGCTACAGCTACCTGGTCTGCGATATGTCTTTGGATTTTAGTTCCTTTTTTAATGGCATCCATAATAGAGCCGAAGGCTTCTTTTGTTAAATATTCTCTCATGGTTTCTTCTGAGAAAACATTTGTACAGAACAATTCAGACAGTTTGGCAGGAACCTCAACAGAGTTATCTTTTCTGAAGTCCTTAAATGGTAGGGTTTCTAATGCTTTGAATCTTAAGGTTGACATATTGGGGTGATTTTTACAGGGCAAATTTACAAAAAAAATAAAACGAAAATGATTTAACCCTAAAAAAATAGGGGTGTTTTGAAAAATTATATAATTCAAACGTTGGTTTAACGTTTTTTTACAGGGGTATAAGAAATGTCTACGCTTTAAAATGAATCTTCAAAGCCTGTTTTTAAAGGGGAAAGATTATAAAATACCGGATAAATTGTTGATGGATATAATATACAAGATTATATTGGATTAAACGACTTATTAAAAGATAGTTAAAATAAAATGGACAAAGATTTTGTATATTTGTGTGAAATTTATTTTATGACAAATTCCAGAGCAAGAGAGACAACAGAGGCTATTGAAAGATTATACATTTCTATGAGACACTTATTTTATAGAGGATTTTTCAAGCCGGGGGTGTTTCAGGGGAGAGCCTTAGAAGTTTGCTTAAAACAATCAATCCGGAGATTTATGGTACCATGAATATTCCCAATAAATTGGAGCTTGACGGGTTGATGTATGTTTTAGACAGGCTTCCTGAAGGAATTGAGGAGTGTGCTTTTATTCATCTTACATCTGATGAAGGTTTTGATAAAGGAAGTTTCGAACCTATTGTTCCTAAGAAAAGAAGAAGAAACTGTTATAGAATAGACGAACACCAGATGAATATTGAGGTTCTTTTGGGGCGTTCCGAAATTTATGACATTCTTACCCACCTGACATTCCTATTTATAGAAGCAGATAAAATCCGTAACCTGGCTTTCATCCAGGATGAAAACTGGAAGCCTACCCGTGCCTTTAAAATTATTGAAGAGGTAGTAAAAGGGGAAAAGAAATACAGCAGAAAAGAAAAAGAGGTGGCACTTATTCACCTTTCATCCTTAATAGGAAGAACTTTTGATGAGACTTTAAGAGCTTATAATACGTTTGGAGATGATCATAATCCTGACCGCTTATTTAAAATCATCTACAACCTGGGAAAAGTAAGCCTTGAAGATGCCAAAGAAACAAGAGAGAGAGAAATTCATTTCAGTGCTATATTAAAGGAAAGAGTAGGACACCACTATTTTGGAGAAAAATGGGCGAACAAAGTGAAGGAGGTTTTATTTGAAAACAATCTCCATATGCGTCCTTTACATATTATTTCTGCCAATATGCATTCCGTGAAAAACATGCTGTATGCCAATGAAGCTCTTAAAAAGAAGCATCATCATGAGGTGGATTATAAACTGTATGAAGAGATTTCCAACAAGAAAGACCTTCGTGACAAAGTCCTAAAGTATGCTTTGGATGAAGGAATGATCCATATCGCTGATAAGAGCGGAAGCAATATAGATGTTCAGATCATTGATCTTAGCAAAACAGACTTGAAGAATACGCCGTTTGGTGATATCAAGTTTGGAGGAGATGATGTGGTGATGGTCTTTGACTATGCTTTCGGAGAACAGGCTTTTGAGGTAATGGATGAATTGCTGAGACCTTTCGAACATAAAGGGGAAGTATATATGATGCATGTGAAATCTGTTTCCATTATGGGGAAAGCAGGGATCCTTACCGGGGAGAAAGGGGATATTATGATTCCGACGTCCCATATTTTTGAAGGAACGGCAGATAATTATCCTTTCGAAAATGCATTAAAGCTTGATGACTTTAAAGATGATGAACTGAAGGCATTTGAAGGCCCGATGATCACTGTTTTAGGAACTTCACTTCAGAACAGGGATATCCTTTCGTATTTTATGAATACTTCATGGAAGGCCATTGGTCTTGAAATGGAAGGCGCACATTATCAGAAAGCAATCCAGGTGGCTTCCAAGATCAGACATCACATTTCACCGGATCTGTTCGTATGTTATGCGTATTATGCTTCCGATAACCCGCTGGAAACAGGAAGTACGCTGTCTTCAGGAGGTTTGGGACTTACAGGAGTGAAACCGACTTATCTGATTACGTTAAGAATTCTTGAAAAGATCTTAAGAAGCGGAAAGAAAGAAATTTCTGCCAAGAAATAATGGTAACTTTTAAGTTGTCATATCAACCTCAGATGTATTTTGCATTTGAGGTTTTTTATTTCTCAAACCAATAACACGAATTGTATTTTTGGAATCAGTTCCTCGCAGGTGGACAACCCCAGAAGATTTACTCATACAATCTGTATCACTGGAAAATCTGCGGGCGTCTAACCCCAATTTTTTAATTACTTATCTTAGAGAAACAAAAAAACAACCAATGAACTCAGGATTACAATTATCAAAAAGATTCAGGGAAGTCCTGCTTGACGGACTCTGGATTGCCAATACCAATTTTAAAGACCAGCTTTCGGATATTACCTGGGAGCAGGCTACCACAAAGGTTGATTCTCTGAACACGATTGCTATGCTCACTTTTCATATTCATTATTATATAGCCGGAATACTGAATGTTTTTGATGGGGGCTGCCTTGAAATAAAAGACAAGTTTAGCTTTGATCTTCCTCCGGTTGAATCTCAGTTTCAGTGGGAAAATTTAGTAAACAAATTATGGACAGATTCTGAAAAGTTTGCCGCGCGGGTCGAGCAGATGTCTGATGATCAGCTCAATGAAGTTTTTGCAGAGGAAAGATATGGAACCTATAGAAGAAATATTGAAGGAATGATTGAACATAGTTATTATCATTTGGGACAGATTAGCCTGATCAGAAAAATGTTGAAAAATCTATAGATTGTATGCGAAAAAAAGATTTAACCATAGCGGTTAAAAACAATCTAAAACTATATTAAACAGAACAAAATCCTGTTATAACTCCACATTTGAGGGTTTTATTTAAAATACCTACCTTTAAAAAAAATAAAATTTTAAATGAGAAAATCGGCTGCAATCATTTTTGCGTTTATCATTTCACAATTTCAGGCTCAGCAAGGAGCTTATTATCAGCAGGCTGCGAAGTACAAGATGGATATTGATGTCAATGCTGAAAAATTTACGTATCAAGGGAAACAGACCTTAGAATACACCAATAATTCACCGGATGAGCTGAAAGTGGTTTATTTCCATCTGTATTGGAATGCTTTTAAACCCAATTCCATGATGGATCAGAGAGTGGCCGCACAAGGGAAAAACGGAGACGGAAGGTTGCAGAAAGACGGTATCTCAAGACTGGCTTCCATTCCAAAAGATCAGGAAGGTGCTCAGAATATCCACTGGATCAGACAGAATGGGAAAGAGTTGAAGTTTGAAGTGCAGGAAACCATTATGAAGGTATATCTGGCAGAACCGATCAAACCGAATTCCACGACAATTTTCACGATGGACTGGGATGCGGTAATTCCGCAGCAGATCAGAAGAAGCGGAAGAAACAACAGGGAAGGAGTAGATATGACGATGACGCAATGGTATCCTAAAATTGCCGAGTATGACTATGATGGCTGGGCAACCTTTGACTACCTGGGAAGAGAATTCCACGCACCGTTCTCAGATTTTGATATACATATTAAGATCAACAAAGATTATGTAGTGGGAGCAGGAGGAATTCTTGAAAATCCAGCTGATGTAAAAGGATATGATGCCAACGCTAAAATTAAGACGGAGAAAGATAAAAAAGTGACCTGGAAGTGGACCGCTAAAAACATCCTTGATTTTGCTTGGAGTGCAGACAGGGATTATTCTGTTGAAAGTTTTAATGTTCCTGAAGGTCCGAAAGTATATCTGGTGTATCAGAAAAATGATAAAACCAAAGTTTGGGGAGAAGCACAGCCTTATATTACCAAATATTTCCAGATCATGAACTCTCATTTCGGGAAGTATGTTTATCCAACCTATGCATTCATCCAGGGAGGTGACGGCGGTATGGAATACGGAATGTGCACCATGATTTTAGGAGAAGCGAAAGATATTAAAGGACTGATGGGGCTGATGGCTCATGAAGGTTCCCACTCATGGTACCAGCAAATGCTTGCCACCAATGAATCTGTACGTCCTTGGATGGATGAAGGGTTTACGAGCTATGCCGAAGGATACACCATGTATCAGCTGTTCCCTGAAGAGCTGCCGAATCCTTTTGCCAAAACTTTAGATGCCTACAGAAACTTTGTGAAGAAAGGAATCGAAGAACCTGCTGTTTGGCTGGGAGACCACCATGACAACGGAACCGCTTATACCTATGCCTCTTATGTGAAAGGTGAATTGTACCTGGTACAGCTGGGATATATTATGGGTGAGCAGAACCTTGCCGAGACGTTAAAGCAGTATTATGATCAGTGGAGTATGAAACACCCCTCAGACAGAGATTTCCTTCATATTGCTCAAAAAGTTTCCGGAATGGATTTGAAATGGTTCCAGAATTATTGGATCAATACGACCAAAACAATCGATTATGGGATCAAGGATGTGAAGTATGATGCGAAATCCACAACCGTTACTTTGGTGAATAACGGACAGGTTCCAATGCCTGTTGATTTCAGCATAATGACCTCCGATAAGAAAGTGGTAACGTATCAGATTCCAATGAATATGACGCATACATGGAAGGAAAAAGATATCTACGGAGACTTTAAAACAATGCCTTACTGGCCCTGGACACAGAAAGAATATACGCTTACGATTCCTTATACAAAAGCCCAGCTGTCTGTTTTAGGAATAGATTTCAGCCAGAGAATTGCCGATGTGAATATGGCGGATAACTTTGTAGAAGTAAAATAAAAAGTTAAACATAGAGATAAAAGGAGTATTTTCAAGTACTCCTTTTATTTTTTTATAAATTTGGGATTCAAATTTTTTCAAATCATAGCCTGTTAAAATAGAAATGAATTCAATTGTAATCAACGTAGGGAACAGCAATATCAGATTTGGCCTTTTCAATGGTGATAACTGTGATATTTCATGGGTGATCAATACAAAGCCTTACAGAACGGCAGATGAACTGTACGTACAGATGCTGATGCTTTATCAGACGTATAAAGTTGAACCGAAAGAAATCGAAAAGGTCATTATCGGATCGGTAGTGCCCCAGCTTACCAAAGTGATGAGTGCTGCTATAAGAAAAATTCATGAAGTGAATCCTGTAATTGTTGACAGTACAACACCATCAGTTGTTCAGGCAAAATCTAAGTCGAGAGGAACGGATATTTATGCCAATCTCGTTGCAGCTCATATGCTTTATCCGGGGAAAAAAGATTGTTTTAGACTTCGGAACAGCACTTACGGCAAGCTGTATTTCAGAAACCGGAGAATCTTTGGGAGTAATTATTGCCCCGGGTATTATTACATCCTTAAATTCCTTAATCAGCCAGACGGCCCAGCTTCCGGAAATTGAACTGAAAAAGCCTAAATCCGTTTTAGGATTGGATACAGTAAGCTGTATGCAAAGTGGTATGGTATATGGGTTTTTAGGAATGGTAGAAGGCTTTATTGACAGAATAAATGATGAGGTAAATGACGATTGCTTTGTGATTGCAACAGGAGGCGTTTCTCATGTTTATAAGCCATTGACGGATAAAATACATTTGATGGACAGACTTCATACATTAAAGGGACTTTATTTCCTGGGAAAAGATTTATAAATTTAAAAGATTAAGATCGGGGTTACACTCAAACAATACCTTAGTCTTGGCCTCAACTTTAACCTTTATACAATGAAAAATTTTCCCATAATAGAAACTGAAAGGCTTATTCTCTCCCCGTTGGAAGAAAAGGATATTCCTTTTATTGTAGCATATCTTCAGCACAGGATTTATTCAGATTTTACCTCTAATATTCCTTATCCCTACACGGAAAACGATGCCAGGCTCTGGCTGAAAATGTCAAAAGAAGCTTTTGAAAATAATACGGGATATACTTTCGGGATCCGTAATAAAGAAGGGCAGATCATGGGTGCTATCGGCCTTCACGACAGAGATGATGATAAAGCAGAGCTGGGCTATTGGATCGGAATTCCTTACTGGAACAAAGGCTATGTCACTGAAGCAGCAAAAGCGATCGTGGATTTTGGTTTTAGTGAACTGGGATTCAATAAAATTTTTGCAACACACTTCCCCCACAATCCTGCTTCCGGAAAAATCATGGAAAAAATAGGCATGGAGAAGGAAGCTGTATTGCAACAGGAGGTCAAGAAAGATGGAGAATACTTTGATCTGGTGCTGTATTCCATTTTCAATGGTGAGATCTGATACTGCTGAACTGATTTTCCGGCTTGGGAAAATGGAATAGCTGCCTCAAAAGCCGCTATCTAACCTTTTTTTATGCTGCCCATTCCTTTTTAGCCAGGAATACCGTAAAATAGTAATGGGCATCGTAGCTCAAAAGACAGATGATCTCTCTTTTGAGGTATTTTATCTTTTACTTTTAAAAAATTCTTTCACTATCGCAGAGCATTCATTTTCCATGATGCCGGTAACGATTTCTGTTTTCGGATGCAGCGAAAGATGTTTGCTGATAAAACCTCTCTGCTCATCCCTTGCTCCGATTACAACTCTGGAGACCTGAGACCAGGAAAGAGCACCGGAACACATCACGCAGGGCTCCATGGTAACATACAGCGTACAGTTTTTCAGATATTTGCCCCCAAGAAAATTGGCGGCAGAGGTGATGGCCTGCATTTCCGCATGAGCCGTAACGTCATTTAATGTTTCTGTAAGGTTGTGGGCTCTTGCAATAATGCGGTTGTTTGAAACAACAATGCATCCGATAGGCACCTCATCTTTCTCTAAGGCCGCTTCAGCTTCCTGGAGAGCCATTTTCATATAATATTCGTCGGTAAGCATTTAATCAAAAGTTAGAGTTAATCCGTTCGTTGAGAAAATAAAAAATTGAATGTAAAAATAAAACAGGAGGTGATACTTCACTATTTGGACATCGTTAACGTTAAAGGGAGCCTGAACTGAAACCTTGCCGGATCGCCTTTGGCTATGGCCGGGACAAACTTTTCAGAAATGGAATATAAGGCAATTTCCGCCTGTCTGTTGAACGTAAAATTATCTCCCTGTGCATGAACGTTGCTGACGCTTCCATCTTTTTCTACAATAAAAGCAACACTTGTCTTTAGCATTTTTACTTCAGAATGAACCCCGTCTACATATAAAAGATCAGCAACTTCTTTTCTCAGGGTATTGATTCCTCCGGGATAATTAGGAGCCGTTTCTATATTCTCAGGGTTCTCATTAGAAATCTCTTTGAATGTTTTTATCGTCTCAAGATCTTCCAGGTTTCTTACTTTTAACAGGGCCCCGATCAAAGCTGTATTTTCAATACTGTCCATTTTTTTCATAAAATAGAGAAAATCACCCTGGATAGTTGCCTTTTTCAGCCTATTGGATTCTGTATCAAATTTTTTCTTGAATTCTTTATTCAGCATACTCCGGTGTTGATTATAATAATTTTTCACAAGTCTGAATTCCTCTTTCTGCTGTGACAGGCAAAAGGAAGAAATAAAGAAGAAAAAGCCAATACATAATGCTCTCAATACAGGTATATTTATGTAAATATAATCAAAAATACAATATAAAATTACAATCTGCTAGCTTTGAAGATAACGGTTCAGAGACTCCTGAAGATGATTGCGGATGTCATCAACTAAACATTTAGGTTCTAAGACCGTGACTTCCTTCCCATAAGAAAGGATCTCCTGCATAAAGTCATAGGTAGGATGGAGGAAGAACTCAAAATAAATCTCTTCCGGTGTTTCCCTGGTTTCTTTCTGAGACTGGTGGAGCGGAAAACTTCTGATGTATTCTCCCTGATGGCGGCTGCATTTCAACACGATATTCTGTGGCTTCTGCTGGGTCAGATTCATGACTCCGAAGGCATTTTTGAAGTGTTCTCTGAAATTATAGTTATATTTTTCGCGGAATTTATTTTTGCCTACATCCAGATAGTTGATCCTGTCCAGTCCAAAAGATTTCAAAACTTTGTCTTTGGTATCTATGGCGATGAGATACCACCGGTCTTTAGACTCCTTCAAAGCCAGAGGGTGCACTTTACGGGAAGTCATCAGTTTGTTTTTATAATTGTAATGTTCAAAACCCACCACTCTTTTATTACGGATGGCAAAGAAAAGGTCATAGAAATGTTCCACACCGGTTGGCTTTCGGGACTCAAAAAAGATGAAATCTGAAAAGTCCGGATGAAGATTCAGTGCATTGCTTACCTGGAAAGATTCCAGCAGCTTCTGGTTGTACTCGTCCACTTCCATGATCGGACGG
This sequence comes from Chryseobacterium sp., assembly GCF_022869225.1. Classification (NCBI taxonomy): domain Bacteria; kingdom Pseudomonadati; phylum Bacteroidota; class Flavobacteriia; order Flavobacteriales; family Weeksellaceae; genus Chryseobacterium; species Chryseobacterium sp. Next base: position 2,419,846 of record NZ_JALIHL010000001.1, read on the forward strand.
CTTTCGATATAATACCGGTTGTCACCCTTTTTCTTGTTATGAATAGAAAGGTTGAAAAGATCCGAAATCTCACGGATATCCCTTTGCAGAGTACGGATAGAGTAGCTCTTGATCCCCGCATCCTGGAATTCAAAGGAGTTTAAAAGATAATCTTCCAGCTGAGAATAAGTAGCCGGAGAACTTTCTAATCTTTTGATAATTAAGGCATATCTTGTCAGATAAAAATCTTTTTTCATTTGTCTATTTTTATGCTGCAGTATGGCAGCGTTTCATGATAAAGTTTTATAAGACAAATATATGCGCTTAATACGACAAAACGTGTCGTGTTTTATTTTTTGTGGGAAAGTTGGTGGTAGGAAAGAGCAAACATCAGTATTTCTTTGACTTATTTTTTATGGAAAATAAGTGCCTGCCAGTTTCCAATTTTCTTTCCTGCATCTTTTACTATAAAAGCGAAACCAGCTATTTCCTGTGGGTTGCAGAAAAGGTCGCTGGTTTCATGAGATGTCAGGGTTTCACTTAAAAAGCTGATCTAAAATCTTTTTAAATGGTTTTGTTATGATTGTAAATACAGTTCCGGCTGCCCGCTCTTTTTGTGAATGGTGAATTCAAAGGTGTTGCGAGAATTGACGAGATTGCGGTGTGCATTATGGATGCATATAGTATGGCGGGCAGCTTCAGAACCGTTTTAAAATAGTATTTAAAATATATCTTCTTCAAGAACATCATTTTCAAAATCTTGTCTGAAAAAGTTTTCAATATCGTTGAGATAGTTTTCATAGTCCATCTCTGCATTTTCGATGTCGCTCCATTCTATGGTATAGAGATCTTCATCGAAGATGATATCTGTGTTGTGATTGGGTGTCTCCATGTTTGGTGCTTTAAAGTTTTGGTTAAGGTTTGAACATATGTTGGGCTGTTCAGCATAGATAAATGTTGAATTCAAAGGCTTTTTAAATTTGTATTGATTGCTTTTTTGTGTTTTGTTTATATTTCAAAAGTAATAGGGCAAAGCGACAAAACTTGACGTATAAAAAAAATAGCTCAATTTTTTTGAGCTATTTTAGTGTTAAGAAAAATCCCTGATATCGATCTCATCCGCAATAAGCATAATGATATCCATTTCTGAAAGCATCGATTTGAGCTTCACACCGCCTATTTTTAAATCCTGATCAGAGAGAATGTACCACCAGACTTTCTGAATAAAATCTTCAAACTTTATTTCCGGTGTATAATGCAGCGCTTTTGTTTGGGCTGTTAAAGCCAGGATCTGCTTTGTAATTTCTCTGCACTCATTCATTTTTCCTTCATGTGGCAATAATACGTTGAGCACGCAGTTCTGTGCATCGTAGAGAAGGTTGGCTGTAATTTTAAGTTGATTTTTCTTCGTATTAAATCCTCTTTCATCGCTGATCTTTCCTGCCAGAATCTTACTTCTGAACCCTGCGATCTCAGAAACTTCACTTATGGTATGGGTAGACAGGATATCTTCTACGGTCTTCAGCCACGATACCATCTTTTCAATAAAAAAAGGATCTTTTTTCTCTAAAGAAGTAACAATTCCCGGAAACTCCAGAAGCTGCTCCTTTAATTGGGAAACTAAAATAAACTGTGATTTTTTCATTCTGTTATTCAGGGATTAACGTTTCTACAATATTTCCATTGATATCTTCATATCTTGACCATTCCATTCCTGCTTCACTAACGCTCATTTTAGCGAAAATCAGACATTTGACATCAAGCTCCATCAACTTGCTTGCTTCTACGATAATCTCCTGATCATCAGTTTTTTCAATGACCCTTTTTGCCTCATACACAATTCTGTTGTGAATGCTTTGTAAGAAAAAATCAGGTTCTGTAATTTTCCAGGCAAAATTGGAAAGGTTTTTACAGAATTCCACAATATATTTAGGAAGCTGATCAAAATATTTGAGTTGAGAATCCGTAATGACCGTGGTATTTTCTTCTCTGATCTTTTTGATGATATCATAATAAGAATTTTCCTGTTCCACCAGGAAAGATCTTAAATACTGATCGTTTTTGGTGTCTAAAGGATTATAGTCTGTTTTGGCTACTTTGATGATTTCATCATAGGTAAAGTCTCTGAAAAGCATTTTGGGTGAACTTCCCGCTTTGGCAAAAGGAATGGTAAGATCTACTGTCCCGACTTTCATTCTTGGAATCGAAAAATGTTTCAATAAATCATCTTTAGCGTATTCTTTTGCGATCTGTATGGTTTGTAAATCGGCCATCTTTCTCGCAGCAGCAATTTCAGAGACAATACCTCCCAGGTATTCATTCAATTTTGGCATAATAAGTTTTTTTAATGGATAAAGATTGGTTAAAAGGGATGGCTGCCGAAGCAACCATCCTAAAAGTAATTAAGCAGGATTTGCTGCTGGTGCTGCAGTGGCAACAATAGCATCTTCCAGCATATCCATGATTCTTGAAAGACCCGCAGGCAATTCATCATTAACGGCTCTCACATGTACTCCTAAAGTATATGTTTTTTCTGTCGTAGATGTACTTGAGCTGGTTTTCTTATAAGAAGCTGAAGCATTGAATTTTACTTTCCAAAACTTAGCACTTACGGAAGCACTTCCCTGGAATTCGCTGGCAATACTTTGTGTTTCCACTGAATTTAATTTGGCATTGAAGTCAATCGTCATTTCATCGATTCTCAAGGCCGGAATAGTAAGCATAGAAAGCAGGGGAACGCTTAAAGTAACCTGGGACTGTACTAAGCTGTCATTACCTTCTACTGCGCTGGGAACTGATTTTTTATAGACAAAATCCACATATCTGAGCTTTGAAGCGGTACCGGCTCCATCAGCCTCTTCAAAACCAACTTCTTTGATGAAGTTTACTTGTGACATGGATGCATCATGCTGAGCTTTGATGGCTGCCTGCATAGGCCCTCCGATGTAAACACTGAAATCTAAACTGTTTAATTCTTGTACTAAATTTGCCATAATTCTAAAATTGTTAAGGTTATTAATTGGTTAATAATATATAGTAGTGCTAGCAGACTAATATTTAATATCGGGCAATATATCTCCCGCTCAGTATTGGAGTACTGAAGACTAATTGTTGAAAATCAATTGGGATATTTAAAATTTGAAATACGCTATTCAGCGGTAGTTTCCTTGGTTATTTATGAGTTTAAAGATCGTTCACTAAAGCGTCAAAACTCGTCGTATTATATTTATTTTCAATTATTTTTTATAATACCATAGTTAGGGCTGCGGAACTTACATTCTAAAAGAGAATTTTAATATATAAGCTTTTGAACTTATATTGATTTGTTATAAGCTTAAAAGCTTATATTTTGTTTTTGATGAGTTTTTGTACAATCTGATTTAAGATCTCTCTGTTGTCATCAATATAGCTCAGACCGGCCTGGATCAGGTTTTCAATATTGGACCGTCTTACATTATCCATGGCCGGAGAAGCATTTTTCAATGACGGGTTCAGACGGTAATAATTTTTCTGATTTCTTAACCCCAAGGTCTGAAACATCTGGGTCAGCTGATAATCTACCGTTTCTGCATTGGCAGACATGAGAATATCAATGATAGGGCTTACCCAGCCTATTTTTCCTGCCTTTTCTAATCTTCTGAAAGAATAAGGCCTTGCTTCAATTCCTGTTCCGATAGAGATCATGATCATGTCGTTCACTCCGGGATGGTTGGCTTTCTGATGATTCTTTAAAACTTCTGCAAAAGGGATTTTCCTGGCTTCTGCATAGGCACAAAGAGCGGGATTGTTAGCAAACATCCCACCATCGATCAGGCTGAAAATTTGTCCGTACATAGATTTGATCTGTACAGGACTGAAATAGGTAGGCGCTGCTGAGGTTGCCCTACAAATGTCTTTTACATAAAAATTGTCAGTGCTGAGGCTGGCTTCCCAGGAATTGAAAAGTTTAGCTCTTCTGTTCTCTATATCATAGCTTGTGATTAAACAAGGTTTTATCAGTTCTTTTAATTCTAGATTTCCAAAAAAATCATTTAAATTTTTCTCAAGTGCTTCCTGGGAGATTTTTTCATTCAACAGGCCAAATGGATTGACCAGTTTTTCCCAAAAAGAAACCTGGAAGATGTCGCCGCCCTTTTCAGCGTACAATTCTAACCCTTTCTGGATAGAATATTTTGCTTTTCGGACTTCATCAGGGCATAAAATGATAGAAGCAATCAAACCTCCCGTACTGCTGCCTGCGATCAGATCAAAATAATCCCCGAGTTTGGCACTCGGTTTATCATAGTACTGGAGCTGTTCTTCTATGTAGCGTAGAATAATACAGGTGATAATTCCCCTTATTCCACCCCCGTCCAAAGAAAGAATGGTTGTCTTTTTCATGTGATATTTTTAATTGTTTTTTTAAAAGGACACATGCCATCTTAAATTCATAAAACCAACTGCTGTATGAGCGGAAAATTGGATTTAAAATTCAGATTTCATTGCTTTTTCAGTCGTTTTTTCTATAAAGCAAAGGTAGGCGGGGAAAGCGACAGAACTTGTCGTATTATAATTAATTTCAAATAAAAGAGAATTAAAAAATAATATAATTCTGTGAATCTTTAGGCATCTTTAAAAGCGTTCTCCAACTGGTTTTAACCGTATTTTGTCCTGTTGGAATATTCTTTTTTTCGAAGTGGGGAAGATCCTTGAATGTTTTCCAGTTTCCACCCCAGCCCCAGCCATATCTGGCAAAAATTTTCACACATTCATACCAGTCGGCTACCTGATCATTGTCCCAGTCTTTGGCGGTATCCCAGCTTGCTGTTTTTCCGTTAATGATCAGGCAGATGTCTACGGCAAGTCCGTAATTGTGGATGCTTTGTCCCGCTTTGGCATTGGTCACTTTTTTTCCGGAAGTAAGTCTTCCAAGGGCATAGAGCCTCTCCTGTTCTTCAAAAGATCTCAGTCCCTGGGTGATTCTGATTTTTGCTTTTCCTGTCAGTGCTTTGTCACATTCTTTAATAATCTGCTTCACTTCATCTCTGATGAGCGGATGAAGGGTCTGAATTCTCTCTAATGTTACTTTGTCCATAAAATTTACTATTATGAAGCAAATGTATAGAGGGAAGGCGACGAAACTTGACGTATTTTATTAAAAAAATTTATATACATGAAAATTTCTCGATGGGATGGAAGGATATTGTTTTTGAAGATAAAGTTAGATGGAATATACGGCAAAACATGTCGTGTTTTAATATTTTAAGGGGTTAAGACAGGATAGTACTGAAATGATGTTTTCCCTACCTTAGCAACCTGTTTTCCAAATTTCTCATTGTCTTTTTCAAGTCTGAAAATATATCGTTCAGCTCTACATTTTCCTGAGTAGGTTTATAATCTTGTGGTAAAATCCCCCGTACATATTTCCATATTTCTATAAGGTCTTCAAAAGCAATATCATAGGATGGATAAAAAGAATTGTCAGAAGATACGGTTATGGATGTCTTGTTTTTAGCCAGAAATGTTTTGTAGGTAATCCCGTCAGGAGTGACAAAAATATATTGTTTGTTGGGTTTTAAATCTTCAATTTTTTCAACATATTCTCCAATAACACAAGACCCATCTGCAAAAGGAGGCATAGAGTCCCCATCTGCTAAAAAACCTCTATATTTTCCGTTGGTTAAGAACGGTAAATACATCCTTTGAAGCCCTTCAATGTATTCAGGGTCAGCGTACCCTTTTAAATAACCCATTGAGGCTTTTTGAGGGACGATTTCAATGAAGTTGTTTCCTTCATAATCAACCATAACCGGCAGAACAATTCTGTTATCGGGAAGCTTAAGTATATCATCCAATGGGTATTTTCTGATATCAACAGATACCAGAAGGTCAATACTGATATTGAAAAATTTGGAAATCCTGATCAGGATTTCAATCGGAGGCTCAGATCTTCCATCTTCGTAAGAAACATACCGGGAGCGGGTAAGCTTTAAAGTATTCGCTAACTCTTGTTGAGTTTTTTCTTTCTTACCTCTTAAAAAGCGTATGTTATCAGAAAAAATTGACATTGTTACAAATTATAACAACAAAAATACGAATTTTGTTTAAAAACGTAACTAATTTTGTAACGTGAACCGGGCAATTGTACATATGGATCTTGATACGTTTTTTGTATCGTGTGAGCGGCGTAATAACTCGCAGCTTGATGGTATTCCTTTAATCATAGGAGGCGGTGATCGTGGAGTGGTGGCCTCATGTTCCTATGAAGCAAGAAAATTTGGTGTTCGTTCTGCAATGCCGATTCGAATGGCTCTCAGGCTCTGTCCTGATGCAAAAGTGATCCGCGGTGATCATGAAATGTATTCTAATTTATCACATACCGTAACCGAAATTATTCAGGAAAAGGTTCCATTGATGGAGAAAGCAAGCATCGATGAATTTTATCTGGATTTATCAGGGATGGACAAATTTTTTGGCTGTTATCAATGGACAAAAGAAATTGCAGAGACCATTACTAAAGAGACCGGGCTTCCGATAAGTTTTGCGCTGTCAACCAATAAGACCGTTTCAAAAATCGGAACAGGAGAAGCAAAGCCTGTGGGAAGAATGGAGATAAAGGAACTGGAAATTAAACCGTTTTTAAACCCTTTATCTATTAAAAAAATTCCCATGGTGGGTGATAAGACCTTTCAGTTGTTATCAAGAATTGGCATCCGGACGATACATACATTGTCTGAAATGCCGGTACTCATTCTCCAGCAAATGATTGGAGTCCATGGGAAAGAACTTTGGAAGAAGGCCAATGGAATTGATGAAAATCCTGTGGTTCCTTATTCTGAAAGAAAATCTATATCTGCCGAAAGGACTTTTACCTCTGATACGATGGATATTATAGAGCTAAAAAGATTGATATCCGGAATGGCAGAACAGCTGGCCTATCAGTTGAGACAGGAGAAATGGCTGACTTCAACGGTAGTTATTAAAATACGGTATGCCAATTTCGATACGGAAACCAAGCAGTGCAAAGTATCTTATACCTCCGCAGATCATACCTTGTCCAGAGTTGCATTAGATCTCTTTAATAAAGCCTATACAAGGAGAATGAGACTTCGCCTGGTAGGCTTACGGTTTACGGGATTGGTACACGGAAATCATCAGATGAATTTATTTGAAGATACTGAGGAACAAATGAGTTTGTATCAAACGATGGATTATATCAAGAGCCGTTTCGGTACTGATGCTGTAGGGCGGGCATCGGGTTTTGATTTCGGAAAATAAATTTTAAATCTTTTCAATATGTTTATTAATTGTCATTCTTTCCACAGCCTCCGCTACGGAACTTTATCAATTGGGGAATTGGTAAGGCAGGCACATGAATTAGGAGCCAAAGAATTGGTGCTGACTGATATCAATACGGTGACCGGAATTTATGATTTTAAAAAAGCATGTGAAGACTTGGGCATAAAACCTATTCCCGGAGTTGAAGTCAGGAAGGAGGGTAGACTTCTTTATGTGGGTATTGCCAGAAAGTTCTCGGGTATAGGAGAAATCAACAAAGTGATCACAGATCATAACTGTGATGATATAGAACTATGTGAAGTCGCTCCTGAATTTAAGGAGGTACTTGTTGTGTATCCAATGAGTAATATTCCCTCAGAATTGAAAGACAATGAGTTTATAGGAGTCAGAATAGACGAATTGAATTTTCTGATACGTCCCGAATATGAAAAACATATTTCTAAAATGGTTGTTCTTCATCCTGTTACTTTTAGCACGGAGGAAGAATATGAACTGCATAAAATTCTCCGGGCCATTGATAACAATACCTTGCTGTCAAAATTAACAAAAAGAGAAGTGTGCCGTACCTCTGAATATTTTATTGCTGAACAGCATATTGTAAAGGCATTTGAAAGATATCCCCCAATTATTGAAAATACTAAGGCCATTCTTGAGCAGTGTAATTTTGAATTTGATTGCAAAGAAGTTAAGAACAAGAAGTTTTACACAAAATCTAAAGAAGATGATTTGAAACTTCTCAGTAGGCTTGCCTATTCAGGGTTGGAAAAAAGATATGGATTGAGCCATGATATTGCTAAAAAAAGAGTGGAAAAAGAATTAAAAGTCATTGACGAACTTAATTTTTGTTCTTACTTTCTGATTATATGGGATATTGTACGATATAGTAACAGTATGGGATTTATGCACGTAGGGCGTGGAAGCGGAGCAAATTCTATTGTCAGTTATTGTTTGGGAATCACTGATATTTGTCCATTGGAGCTTGATCTTTATTTTGAACGGTTTCTCAACCTTAACCGTAAAACGCCACCGGATTTTGATATTGACTGGAGCTGGCAGAATAGAGATACAATATTGGAATACATCTTCGACAGATATGGGAAAGACCATGTTGCTTTTTGTGGAACTAATGTCGAATTTAAATACAAATCAATTTTCAGGGAAATTGGAAAAGTATTCGGTTTACCCAAGGAAGAATTGGATGACTTGACAAGCAAATCAATGGAAAGGCATGATCAAAATTCTGTAGTGAAGTTGGTTCAGAGATATGGTAAGCTATTGGAAAAGTTCCCTAATCAAAGAAGTATGCACGCCTGTGGAATTCTGATCTCAGAAGAACCTATCACCCATTATACAGCTTTGGAAATGCCGCCCAAAGGATTCCCGATTGTTCAGTTTGACATGAACGTAGCAGAAGACATTGGATTGGAAAAATTTGATATCCTTTCACAGAGAGGGCTTGGGACAATTAATGATACTGTGAATCTCATTAAAAAAACGAGAGGAATAACAGTGGATATCCGGGATACAAAATTATCCAAAGATGAAGAAAAATCCAATGAGTACCTGGCTATAGGAAGAACTATTGGGTGTTTTTATATAGAATCACCGGCAATGCGTGGCTTGCTTAGAAGATTAAAATGTGGAGACTACAGAACATTAGTCGCTGCTTCCTCTATTATCCGCCCCGGAGTTGCACAAAGCGGAATGATGCGTGAATACATATTCAGGCATAACCATCCGGATAAATTTGAATATTTCCATTCAGTATTCGAAGAGCACTTAAAAGAGACTTATGGTATTATGGTATACCAGGAAGATGTCATAAAAATTGCGCAGTATTTTGGAGGGCTGTCATTGGCTGATGGTGATATTTTACGGAGAGCAATGAGTGGAAAAGGACGCTCCATTAAAAAGCTTCAGGAGGTAAAAGCTAATTTCTTTGCATTATGTAAAGAGAAAGGTCATTCGGAGCTAATGACTACTGAAGCGTACCGGCAAATTGAGTCTTTTGCCGGATATTCTTTCTGTAAGGCCCATTCAGCTTCTTACGCTGTGGAAAGCTATCAGAGCCTTTATCTGAAGGTATATTATCCGTTGGAATTTATGGTTTCGGTAATCAATAATCAGGGAGGTTTTTACCGTACCGAAGTGTACATTCATGAAGCAAAAATGTCCGGTGGAAATATTCAGACTCCCTGTGTTAATACCAGTGAATATCAAACAAACACTGAAAGGAGCCGATATTTACCTGGGCTTGATGCTCTTGGAAGGATTGGAGACAAGAATAGCTCATGGAATTGTTGAAGAACGTGAACGAAATGGAGACTACAAATCATTAGAAGATTTTATCAGACGTATTCCCATCGGGATTGAAACAGTGCAAATCCTGATTTTTGTTGGTGCATTCAGGTTTACCGGAAAACCAAAAAATGAATTGCTTGTTGAGGCGAGGATGGTATTAGTGAATTTTAAACCTGAATACAGAGGACTCATGCTGATTGAAGAACCTGTTCAGGAATTTAAACTCCCACAGTTAAAGAGAGAAAATTTTGAAGATGCTTTTGATGAAATTGAGCTGATTGGTTTTCCGGTTTCATGCAGTCCATTTGATTTGCTGCAGACTAAATACAGGGGTTCTGTTTTTGTAAAAGATTTACTGCAATATCATAAAAGGCAGGTGAAGATGCTGGCGTATCTTATTGCAAGAAAACACGTCCCAACCAAAAGAGGAACGATGTACTTCGGAACCTGGATCGATGTGAATGGTGATTATTTTGATACGGCGCATTTTCCGGATAGTTTGAAAGAGTACGATTTTCAGGGAGGCGGTTGCTATTTACTGCTGGGAACCGTGGAAGTTGATTTCCACTTTCCAACGATAACGATTCATAAGATGGCTAAAATGCCGATGATTCCTGATCCACGCTATGCTTATGATAAAGAAAAACAATTTGATATCCACCGGCAAATTAAAGAGGATGTAAGTATGACTTTTAGGAAGCCTTATCCGCAGGCCCATGAGATTGGATTGCCAAGACATCAGATAAAGCAGCTCTAATGAATTTTAAAATATATTTATATTCTATTTCCTCTCATATTTCCAGTTCCTCCCTTTTCCCTCCGCGATCCATTCTAAAGCCTGTTTCATTCTTTTATTTTTGGTAGCTTCTGTTTTGGCTTCCGCGATCCAGGTGATGTATTCCTTTCTGAATGATGGTGACGCTTTTTTAAAAACATCCAGAGCTTTTGGATGGATCTCTAAAGCCGTTTGAAAATAATCGGGAATTTCCATCTCCGTTTTGGAAGGAGCGGCTTTCTTCATGGTCACTCCCATATCGGTAAGATCCATGGCTTCTTTAATGGCTTTCTTAAGCTGAGGTTTGGGAGGAAGATCTTCAATCCTGGTGATTTTCCCTAAGCTGAACATTGAGTTTTTTTCAATATTCCGGGTAATTTCCTGCATAGTTTTCATTTCCTTTTCCAGCCAGAATCCAAAGGTACAGTGCTGCTTGAATGAAGCCATAGCACAAAGATTTTTCCCTTTGTAAATAAAATGGGGGAAACTCCACTTCATGGTTTCTTCTGCATCCGGACAGCATTCATGAACGGTTTCACGGATATAGTGTAAAATAGGTTGGGCAAAATCCTTGGACTTTTCAATATAAGCATCGATAGTAGGGCTGTATTTCTCCATTGTTTATGATTGAAATAATTGTACGGTTTCGTTGACCAGGAATTGTACCTGATCAGGTCTTCCCCGGTCGTTTTTAGGGTTATTGGAATAGCTGCCGGTTCTTACAATGACCATATCATGCTCCGGAACCATAATGATATACTGTCCCTGTAACCCAAGGAAGTAATAATGTTTAATGGGATTGTCATGATTGATCCAAAGTCCCAGTCCGTAGATCCTTTCAGATTTTTCAGTAGGGGTTCTCATCATTTCGATAAAATCAAAGTTAAGGATCTGCTGGTCGCCCGCCTTGCCGTCATTCAGAAATAGCTGCCCCAATTTTGCAAAATCTCTAGCATTGGAGTGGATACAGCAATAGGTCTTCTCCATTCCATAGCTGTCGGTGCTCCATTTGGCATTTTGTTCCATTCCGAGCGGAATCCAGAACTTTTCAGACAGATAGGCGGCCAGGGATTTTCCCAATGCTTTTTTTAGCGCAAAGCCAAGCAGTTGTGTAGATCCGCTCTGGTATTCAAACTTCGTTCCCGGTTCCTCTTTAAACCTTCTTGAAAATACGGCTTTTACAAGATCTTTCCCATAATAGGCTTTTGCATTGGGAAGAAACGGATTGTTATAATTTTCATCCCAGTCAAGACCCGCCTCCATTTGAGCCAGATTCTTAAGCGTCACCCTATCCCCGAAAGCTTTTTCTTTAAGCTCAGGATAAAAGCCGGAAACTTTTTCATCAATACTGGTAATAATACCTTCTTCGAGTGCTTTACCCAAAAGCATGACCGTTACAGCTTTTGCCATAGAGAAAGAATTGGTCTGAGATAATTGATTATAGCCGTCCCAATACTGTTCGTGGAGGATTTTTCCCTTTCTGATAACCACAAAGGCGGCTGTTTTGGACTGTTTTAAGTTGTCAACTAAATATTTAGGTAATTCTCTCTGGTTGTACTCAGAATCTTCTTCCCAGAGCTCAGGCGTTTCTGTAACAATAGGATTGCTTGAGAAAAGGGCTCCATCATCAATATGGGCGCTTAATTTGCCTTTAAGATAAGTTTTGGAAATTCCGCTGAACAGATAGTCATATCCCAGAAAATAAGCTGCCGCTGCACCTGCTGCCGCTCCGCCTATCATGTACTTCAGTATTCTCATATTCTTGTGAATGGGTCTCCAACAAATTTAAAATAATTTTAAATAGAAAAGAGGAAATATAGAATGAAATAAAACTGATGATGAAAAATAAAAAAGCCCTGAAAAATCAGGGCCTTTAAATTATATTTTAGAAAGTAAATTTCTGAAGTTGGTCTTTTCATCAATGATCCTTCTCAGTTCGGAAACAGGAACTCTTTCCTGCTGCATCGTATCTCTGTCTCTTATGGTTACCGTATGATCAACAAGAGAATCGTGGTCCACTGTGATACAATATGGTGTACCAATGGCATCCTGTCTTCTGTAACGTTTTCCGATGGCATCTTTTTCTTCGTAGAATAAGTTGAAATCATACTTCAGGTCATTGAAGATCTTCTCTGCATATTCGGCTAAACCGTCTTTCTTCATCAACGGAAGAATAGCCGCTTTAATTGGGGCTAAAGCCGGAGGTAAAGATAAAACCGTTCTTTCCGAACCGTCTTCCAATACTTCGTCTTTTAAACAATGTGAGAATATGGAAAGGAATAATCTGTCTAAACCTACGGAAGTTTCCACCACGTAAGGAACATAGTTCTCATTTCTTTCCGGATCGAAGAACTGTAGCTTTCTTCCTGAGAATTTTTCATGAGCTTTCAGGTCAAAATCCGTTCTTGAGTGAATCCCTTCCAGTTCTTTGAACCCAAATGGGAAATTAAATTCAATATCAGCGGCAGCATTCGCATAGTGGGCCAGCTTCTCATGATCATGGAATCTGTAATTTTCATTACCCAGTCCTAAAGCCAGGTGCCAGTTCAGACGTTTTTGTTTCCATTGCTCATAAAATTCAAGTTCCGTACCCGGAGCTACGAAGAACTGCATTTCCATTTGTTCAAACTCACGCATTCTGAAGATAAACTGTCTTGCCACGATCTCATTTCGGAAGGCCTTTCCAATCTGTGCAATACCGAAAGGAAGCTTATGACGGGAAGTTTTCTGTACATTTAGGTAATTCACAAAAATACCCTGAGCCGTTTCCGGTCTTAAGTAAAGATCCATGGCACTGTCAGCAGAAGCGCCCAGCTTTGTTCCGAACATCAGGTTGAACTGTCTTACTTCCGTCCAGTTTTTGGACCCTGTATCAGGATCCGCGATCTCAAGTTCTTCAATTAAAGCTTTTACATCAGCAAGATCTTCATTTTCTAAAGATTTTGCCAGTCTTGAAAGAATAGCCTCTCTTTTCGCTCTGTATTCCAGAATTTTTGGATTCGTAGCTTCAAATTGGGCTTTATCGAAAGAATCCCCGAACCTTTTCGCCGCTTTTTCAATTTCTTTATTCTCCTTATCTTCAATTTTAGCACAGTAATCTTCTACCAGAACATCTGCTCTGAAACGTTTCTTAGAATCTTTATTATCAATCAATGGATCGTTGAAAGCGTCTACGTGGCCTGATGCCTTCCATGTCGTCGGGTGCATAAGGATTGCCGAATCAATACCCACAATATTCTCGTTAAGCTGTACCATAGCTTTCCACCAGTATTGTTTGATATTATTTTTAAGTTCGGCCCCGTTTTGTCCATAATCATAAACAGCGGATAAACCATCATAGATCTCACTAGAAGGGAAAATAAACCCATATTCTTTAGCGTGAGCAATTACTTTCTTGAAAACATCTTCTTGCTTTGCCATAATTTTTTACGTCTGATGTGCAAAAATAGGAAATTGGATTCCAAAATCATGAAATTCAACAAAAAAAGCAGTAAATAAAAGCACCATTTTTCGCATTCTACATTTCCAGGAGCCGGGAACCTGCTTTTCGCTATATCTTTTGCTCTGCTTCGCTCCGCAAAAGGATGCCGCTGCAATCAGGGCTAAATAGAGGGGAAGATCAATTTTTTTATCTTTATTGTCTTATTTTGAGACAATTTATCGACATTTGATGTACTTAAAATTTTATCATGAAAAAATCCGGATTTCCCATTGTACTGTTTATTTTGCTGGCCCAGCTGGTATGGGGGCAAAAAATTCCTGAAGGAAAAGTGGTTACCACTTATATTACAGCTAAAACCTTACAGAATAGAGCAGGTGAAAATCCCAAACGCAGAGTTACGGTATATCTTCCGCCGGATTATGAAAAATCTTCAAAAAGATATCCTGTTATCTATTATTTGCACGGCTTTTTCTGGAGTGACAGTTTGCTGGTAAGCAGTGATAAGATGAATCATATTATTGACCGTGCCATCAATTTGAAAAAAATAAAGCCGGTTATTATGGTAATGCCAGATGAAAGTACAGTCTTCAAAGGAAGCTTTTATGCCAATTCAAAATCTTCGGGAAACTGGTCAGATTTTACTTCGATTGAGCTGGTGGATTGTATTGATAAAAGGTACAGAACGATCGCCCATAAAGACAGCCGGGGAATCTCAGGACATTCCATGGGAGGAAATGGGGCTTTGAGAAATGCCATACTGCATCCGGAAGTTTTTTCCTCTGTGTATGCACTTTCTCCGGGAATTCTTGATGCTCAATATTTTGCCATGACAGAAATTGATCTCTATAAAAATGCAAAAAATATCACAGAAATCAAGGATCTTTCAAAACCTGAAAATGCAAGGACAAACATTATTTTTGCCATAGCAAGAGCGTATAACGGAAATGAAAATACATCTCCTTTTTTTGCAGATTTGCCATTTTCCTTCGACGGAGAAAACCTGAAAATAAACGCTTCTATTGCTGAAGAATTAAAGAAAAATTCAACTTCGGAATTGCCTTTTTCGCACTACGAAAACCTTAAAAAGCTAACGGCTATAAAATTGGACTGGGGAAGAAATGATGAATTGGAACACATTCCTCCGACTTGCATGAGCTTTAGCAAAACATTGGAAAACCTGAAAATAAAACATGAAGCCGAAGAATATATCGGAACACACGGAAGTGAAGTCAGCAAAGAAAACGGAAGAATAGAAAATCAAATGTTGCCTTTTTTTAATGGGCATTTGAAGTTTGAAGAATAGTGAGAAAACATCTACTTTTGCCTCATGTTAGAAATTCTTTATCGCGATGAGCATCTTATTGCCATCAACAAACCCAGCGGACTACTGGTTCATAAATCTTTTTATGCAGGAGAAGCCGATACTTACGCAATCCAGAAGTTAAGAGATCAGATCGGACAATATGTTTATCCAGTGCATCGTCTTGACAGAAAAACTTCAGGGGTTTTGTTGTTTACCCTGGATAAAGATACGCTTAGAATCATGAGCGACCGTTTTGCAACCCGGGAAGTGGAAAAAAAGTATATCGCCATTCTGCGAGGCTGGACGAAAGAAGAAGAAACAATCGATTACGACTTGATTAATGAAAATGAAGTGAAGCAAAATGCAATTACTTATTATCATCTTTTGCAAAAATCAGAAATCAATTTACCTTTTTTAAAACATCAGACTTCAAGATACTGCTTAGTAGAAGCTATTCCTGAAACGGGAAGAATGCACCAGTTGAGAAAACATTTTAAACATATTCTGCATCCGATTTTAGGCTGCCGTAAACACGGCTGCAATAAACAAAATAAATTATGGCTGCAAACTTTTAATATGACAAAAATGATGCTTCATGCCCATCAATTGATTTTTAATCATCCTGTTACCAATGAAAAGATAGTGCTCAACGCTACCATAAACGAAGAGTTTAAAAGAGTGGGAGATATCCTGAGTTTTGATCTGAGTTCATATTCTTAACGTTCTTTGCCTTCTCAGCCTTACTTTCTTAGCCAATGCTGTCATCTTTAGCCTCAATCTTACACTGATTAATTCTCAATTAAAATCCGTATCTTTGTACTCCAAAAACAAGGCATGTACAAATCGCTCATTCGTCCAATCCTTTTCAAATTTGACCCGGAAGATGTTCATCACTTTACTTTTTCGGTACTCAAAAATTTTGGATTTCTCACCCAATTATTTTTTCCGAAACCTATTGAAGATAAACGTCTGGAAAGGGAAGTTTTCGGATTAAAATTTAAAAATCCTGTAGGATTGGCCGCCGGTTTCGATAAAAATGCCGTTTTGTTCAACGAACTGGGAGATCTGGGTTTCGGGTTTGTAGAAATCGGAACGGTAACACCAAGAGCCCAGGCCGGAAATCCTAAGAAAAGATTGTTCCGCTTAATAGAAGATGGCGGAATCATCAACAGAATGGGGTTCAATAATGATGGCCTTGAAGCTGCCATCGAAAAACTGAAATCCAACAAAGGCAAAATAATCATCGGTGGAAATATCGGAAAAAACACCGATACAGGCCCTGAAAACTATACCCAGGATTATCTTGACTGTTTTGAAGGACTCCACCCGCATGTCGATTATTTCGTACTGAATGTGAGCTGTCCGAATGTAGGAAGCCACGCCAAGCTTGAAGATGTAGAATATCTGAGAGAGCTGATTACGGAAGTAAAGAAAATAAATCAGTCAAAATCTGTACAAAAGCCTGTATTGCTGAAAATTGCACCGGATCTTAATTACCAGCAGCTGGATGAGATCATTGAACTGATTGCAGAAACGAAAATAGACGGAGTAATTGTGTCCAATACTTCGGTAAACAGAGAAGGTCTGAAAACTTCACCTGAAGTTTTAGCACAGATCGGAAACGGAGGCTTAAGCGGAAAACCAATCCGTGAGAGAAGCACAAAGATGATCAGATACCTTTCCGAAAAAAGTAACAGAGCTTTCCCGATTATCGGAGTAGGAGGAATACACTCTGCAAAAGATGCGATGGAAAAACTGGATGCGGGAGCAAGCCTGGTGCAGCTGTACACCGGATTTATCTATGAAGGCCCGGAACTGATCAATGAAATCAATCAGGAGCTTTTAAAAAGAGCCGGCAGATTGCCACGATAAAAAACAGAAGGGAGCTTACAGCTCTCTTTTTTTGTTTTAAACCTTCGTTACTTTGTTTTATGGGCGGAAGCATTATTGATATCCACAGTCAGCGTATATGCAGATGAAGAATAGGATTTTGGAATTTTAAACTGAAGCAGATTGGGATCTTTGGCCTTTATCTTCCGGGTTTCAGATATTCCTTCCCGGCAGCTTTCCGTCAGGTATTCTTCGTAATTTT
Organism: Chryseobacterium sp.; assembly: GCF_022869225.1. NCBI lineage: Bacteria > Pseudomonadati > Bacteroidota > Flavobacteriia > Flavobacteriales > Weeksellaceae > Chryseobacterium > Chryseobacterium sp. The sequence goes on from NZ_JALIHL010000001.1 coordinate 2,437,016, forward strand.
TATAGTTCCAGTCCCGGGTAAAATATAATACCCTGTAGCCCTTTTCTCCATCGCTGGCGCCACACATTCCACAGAAATTAAAATTGGAAACTTCCTCAAAATAAAGCAGGATTCTGTTTCCCTGTTCTCCGGAAGCATAGGATATTAACTGATTGCCGCCGGCCCTGTTAATGAAATCATAGGTGTTGATCTTTTTGTTACCCGGTAAAATCAGATAATTGTTATACCGGTAAATCATATCATTCCCGGTAAAAAGTTTTGCGGGATGAACTTTTTTATTCAGATAAAAGTGTCCCGATATCGTATTTTCTTTCGGGATAGGCTGTTCAAATATAAGAGCTTCCTGAGGCTTCAGTTTCTGTGCGATTTCATTCGTCTGTTCTATGGTCTGCCTGGAAGTGATCTGTTCCCTGAACATTTTAGAATTCAGCTTTTGTTTACTTCCAAAATTATAAAGTGACAGATTACCATAAAAATCGTAGATACCGGTTAAGGGGATTTTTTTCTGATACCTGTCATAATAGTACCATCCGTCTACATAATGCTGATACTGATCACAGTCTACAATGCCTGTATAGCGGAGCTGAATGGTCACAGGAACTCCTGCGATTTCTCCTTTGAAGGTCTGGGAAGAATCTGTTACCTTTTTTAATTCAATCTTTTGACTTTTACCAGACAAAAAAAAGGAAAGGAAGAAAAGAACAAAAATTTTTTTCATGGTGATGAGGTCATCAGTTTAGTTTTTTAAATAAAGAAATGAGCAATCGTATAAATAATCAATCCTACAAGACCTCCTACCAAAGTTCCGTTTACCCGGATAAACTGCAGGTCTTTTCCTACTTCCAGTTCCAGTTTTTCACTCAGCTCTTTTCCCTGCCAGTTTCCAACCGTTGTGCTGATGAGGTTCCCGAATTGATGCGTATTTTTAAGAATGTATTTATAGGCGGTTACCCGAACCCAGTGGTTAATTTTATTCTGAAGATTTTCATCTGTCTTCAAATTCTGTGAAAATTCGTTCAGATTTTTATAAAGGTAATTTTTCAGCGCTGAATGTTCTTCCTGAAGCTCCGATAGTAATGTTTTTTTGATAGAAATCCAGATGTCATTGGAATATTCATCCAATTTATCATTTTTCAGAAGTCCGTTTTTGATGGTTTTAAACTCATCTTCCCATTTGGGATCTTCTTTCAGATCAACAGAAAATTCATGAATTTTTTGAGTGATCAATGTTCGGACTTCATGCTCCGGGTTTTCCTCAATTTCCCTGAAGAAATCAGAAAGTCCGTCTGCGATCTTATCTGCGATTTTATTATCCACAAAAGAAGGGACGAAAGAGTAGCTGCCCTTCTTGACGCGGTCTTTGATCATTTCATCATTCTCAAGAATATACTCCTTGATCTGTTTTGAAAGATTGGTGATCATTCTCTGGTGATCATTCTTTTCCAGAATATAACTGATTCCGTTTCCTACCACTTTGTTCAGCTTGATATCATCCGTCATCTCAGAAACTTTTTTACTGATAAACTGGCTCACTGAGGCATCATCAAGCTTGCTGAGAATATCCAGGACAATATCCGAGAGGTTTTTAATTAAAATATCCTGGTTTTTCTCTTTGCCGAGCCATTCCCCAACAAAGTTTGAAATCTTTATTTTCTGGATATAAGGACGTATATTCTGAGGCGAAAGAAAATTGCTGACGACAAAGCTTCCCAGATTGTCACCCAGCCGCTGCTTGCTGTTTTCAATCAGGTTGGTATGAGGGATAGGAAGCCCAAGCGGATGACGGAATAAAGCGGTCACCGCAAACCAGTCTGCCAGAGCCCCTACCATAGCTGCCTCGGCAAAAGCACGCACATAACCGATCCAATGGGAATTATTAGATTTCTGTAAAATTGTGGTCACAATGAAAATCACGGCCATCAGCACAAATAATCCAGTCGCAAATGCCTTGTATTTTCTAAGCTGTTTTCTTTTTGCTTCGTCATTCATATTCTCAAATTTACTAAATTTGGCTATCAAACTATTTAATATTTAACCCACAAAAGACATAAAAGTTTTGTTGTAAACACTTTAGAACACTTAAGTAAGTTTAGAATGATCCCGTGGAGGTTCACATAAGAAGAAAATCAAAGATCTTCAGAGACTATAGTGCTTTACATTTCTTGTCACTTTTTGCGGGTAAGATATAAGAAATTAAAATGTACGATGAAATTTTTAGTTTCAATCATTATATTAATTTTTCTGCAGGCATGTACGCAGAAACATCAACCTATTAAAATTACTTCTATGGAGAATACAGATGCAAAAAACAATCCATACTATTCAAGAACAGATACCGCCAAGCTGAACATTTCTAATGAAGAATGGAAAAAAATCCTGGCGCCGGATCTTTATGCAGTTGCCAGGGAAGCGGCCACAGAAAGAGCTTTTACCGGGAAATACAACGAATTTGATGAGGTGGGAGATTATTATTGTGCCGTTTGCGGGCATCATCTGTTTCGTTCTACATCAAAATTTGCAAGCAGCTGTGGCTGGCCCAGTTTCTTTGAAGCAGATAAAGAAGGTGTTTATTATAAAAGAGATCAATCCTACGGAATGGACAGGGTGGAGGTTCTTTGTAAAAGATGTGATTCCCATTTGGGACATGTTTTTGATGACGGTCCCAAGCCGACAGGCCTAAGGTATTGTATGAATTCCGTGAGTCTGGAATTTGTTCCGGATTCTCAAAAACAGGGTGTTTAATTCACGAAATCAGGACGTTAAAGTTTCTTAAATTGAGTTAAACTTTGTAGAGTTATAACCGGCTGACAGCTATGTTTTTATAATTTTGCCCCACTAATTTGGAATTAATATATTATTGAATGAAAGGATTTTATAGCGTATTAGGCCTTGTATACATGGTGACGACTTCATTCTATCTTTCTCCGGGACTGGCGGCGAAGAATGAAAATGTGAATACAACAAAAACAGAAAGAGTAGCCGACACGAAATCTGAGAAGAATGCTGAAGCCGTATCTTCATCAGAAGTATTATACCACTCAATTGCATTTGACCCTGAACATGAATTGAACTATGAGGTGTTCTCAAAGGCATTGACAGGATTTGAAAATCTGAAGAAAGCAGGATTGCTTACCGGTGACTCGCATTTATTAACGATCTGCGATTTTTCTATGTCTTCCAATACAAAAAGACTTTGGGTAATCGATCTTAATGAGAAAAAAGTATTGTTCAACTCATTAGTGGCACACGGAAAAAATACAGGTGAAGAATTTGCGACGAATTTTTCTAACAGGGAAAGTTCGTTGCAGAGCAGCTTGGGATTTTATATTACGGATGCAACCTATCAGGGTGACAATGGATATTCTCTGAAGTTATTGGGAATGGATAAAGGTTTTAATGATGCTGCTTACAGAAGAGCCATTGTCCTGCATGGGGCAGATTATGTAAGTGATGGTTTTGCTGCCATGCACAAGAGGATCGGAAGAAGCTGGGGATGTCCTGCGGTACCTAGAGATCTGACACAACCGATTATCAACACCATAAAAGGAAGAAACTGTCTGTTCATTTATTATCCCGATCAGGATTATCTTTCCTCTTCGGAATGGTTAAAAGCATAAGATAAAAGCAGTCGGATTTGACTGCTTTTTTTATTTTTTGGAAGGAAATTCTATAGTAAATGTACTTCCTTTTGACACTTCAGAACAGACATCAAGTCTTCCCTGGTGAATTTCTACGATCCTTTTTACAATGGAAAGGCCAATGCCGTTTCCTTTTTCGTAGCTTTTATTAAGGCCGCGGTAGAACAGGTCGAAAATTTTTGACAGGTCCTGCTCTGAAATGCCGATTCCATGGTCTGCAAAGTGAATTTTTATACTTTGATGACCGGCTTCAATTTCTATATGAGCGCTTTTATCTCCAGAATATTTGCATGCATTTTCCATCAGATTTGAGAAGGCAACCTGCAGCAGATAAGGATTTCCGTGAAAATCATAATTGCTTTCGTCTTTATCTCCGTCTTTATCCATATAATTGATCCCGATCTTATAGTCTGCATTTTTTTGCAGCAGGGCCAGCTTGGCTTCTGCCAGAATTTCATCCAAACGCACGTTGACAAGACTGATCTGTGAAACATCATAGCTGGCACGGGCAAAATCTAAAAGGGCGGAAGACAGTTCCGAGGCGTCATTGGCGTCCTGCAATGCATTGTCAATAGAGAGTTTATAGTCGTCCAGGGTTACATTCAGCTCTTTGGCCAGTTCCAGTTCTGCAATCAAGGTTGAAAGCGGGGTGCGGAATTCGTGGGAAATCGTGGTGACAAACTGTTTATGGTTATTAAAAGATTTTTCCAGCCTGTTGAACGTGGAATTAAAGGTTTCGGTCAGTTCATAAATCTCATCTTTAGCCTTAGGGATATCCAGTCTTTTATTCAGATTATGCTCAGAAATATCACGGATCTGAAGGATAATGTCTTTTAAGGGTTTTAATGTATAATAGGAAAAAAGGAAGCCGATAATGAAAATGACCACGATAGAAATGATGTAAATGATCATGATGTCTTTCTTAAACTCTGCAATATGGGCTTTTCCCGTTACATCTACCGCGCTTCCTATGATATAGTATTTCTCGGCATTGGATTCAAATTTAATCGCAATATACTGGCGGTCGCCCTGCTGCCAGAAAATTCTGTTTTTATTGGTTTTAATGATCTGATCCAGGTATTTTTCATTGCTTTTCAGCGGCGGAATATCGGTAAATGTTAAATCTTTATGGCTGTTGTAAACACTGATATCAGCTTCATTCAGGAGCTTCTGATTACGCTGGTGAAGTTCACGGATCTTTTCGTCACTGATCTTCGCATCAAAAATAAATTCGGACCTCCAGATCACTTTATACCCCAAACGGTCGTTAAACTCATCCTCTCTGTTTTTCTCTGATACAAAATACAGGACATAGGCAAATAAAAAGAGAATACCTGCTGTAAGAATGGAGTAGATGAGAGCTGTTCTGGTAGCGATCTTCATAATTGTGAGGTAAAAATAAATCCGACACCCGGTTTGGTATGAATCAGTTTTCTGTTAAAATCTTTATCAATTTTTTTCCGGAGATAAGCAATGTAAACATCAATATAGTTGGTTCCCGTATCAAAATGATTTCCCCATACATTCTCCGCGATTTCTTCCCGGGTCAGTATTCTTTCGGCATTGGTCATCAGAAAAACAAGGAGTTTAAATTCTTTTGGGGTCAGATCAATTTCTTTGTTGCTTCGGAACACCCGGTTAAATTTTTTATCGACCTGCAGATCATCATACTCAAGATGGCTTAAGTATACTTCTTTGTTTTTGTGTGATCTCCGCTGTAGAATAGCCTTTATCCTGACGTAGAGTTCCCGTATTTCAAAGGGTTTTACCATATAGTCATCGGCTCCTGCATCAAATCCTTCAATTTTTTCATCAATCGTTCCTAAGGCGGTGAGCATAATGATGGGAAGGTCCGGATATTTTTGCTTGATGATTTTACTTAATTCTATGCCGTTCATTTTAGGAAGCATGATATCGGTAATGGCAAGATCAAACGTTATTTTATTCAGCAGAACAATGGCATCTTCGGCATCTTCCGAAATATAAACCTGATATTCCTGGCTTTCCAGCCCTCTTTTCAAAAGGCTTGAAACCCGGAGATTATCTTCTATAATTAAAACTTTCATATGAACATACTACATATTTAGGCTTTGTTTTTTAAAGGAAATGCAAGCTTTCAACAGGCTGATTTTCAGCTTTCCTCAAAGCCCTGTACAAAGGTATTTCATATTTTCTTTTTAAAAGAACGGATTCACTTTTTTAATAGTTTTCTATAGGGTTTCTAATAGATTTCTAATGACCATCCCGGATTTCCGGATCTAATTTTGTTCCGTTGAAACCAACAAAAGAGAAGAATAGAAAATATGAATACTAAATCTTTTAGAACCGGAATTGCTGTATTTTCCCTATTGGGGATGATGGGAAAATTAGAAGCTCAGAAAAAGAATGATTTTAATAATCCCGGACTGACGCATTATTTCAATGAGGAACATTCAAGATATATCTCCCTGAGCGGGTATGCAGAGTTGTGGGCAAGATATACACAGCTTAACCCCGGAAGTCTTGTTAATAATGAATCCAAATCGGATCTTTCAGACCTTTCCCTTCGCAGGGTACGGGTTAAAATGACCTATAAACCTACCGAGAAATTAATGTTTGTATTACAGGGCGGAACAACAAACGTGAATGTGAATGCAAAAGGAAGTAATTATTTTGACCTTTTGGATGCCTATGCCGAATATTCTTTTAATGATAAGATCGCTTTCGGTGCAGGACGTTCCACATGGAGAGGTCTTTCCAGATTTACGACCGGACCTTTAAATACTCTGTTATACGATCTTCCGGCCTATGCTACGTCCAATGCCGGTGCTACAGATTATACCGTAAGAGAGCTGAGTGCCTATATCAAAGGGCAGCTGGGAAAATTTGATTATCGTTTAGTCGTTGCAGATCCTTATACTATGGCCACGTCAGATCCGAAATTCAATGTGGCCTCTTTCAGCAAGAATTCTCCGGGAAAAGATTTCTCAGGCTATTTCAGATATGCTTTTCTGGATAAAGAAAATATTTCGACACCTTTTAATGCGGGAACTTATGTCGGCAAAAAGAATGTATTGAGCTTGGGTGCCGGGTTTGATTATATCCACAACGCATTATGGCATCAGGATGCCGGTAAGAATACGGTGAATGATGACATGAAAAGTTTTGCCGTAGATGTATTCTATGATGCGCCGCTTGACAAAGAAAAAGGAACTTCCATCAGTGCTTACGGTATGGCGATGCATAATGACTATGGCCCGAACTATATCCGCTATGTAGGAACCAATAATCCGGCGACTTCGGTAGATGTTGCCCAGGCAAGTCTTAACGGAGCGGGAAATGCCATGCCGGTTATCGGAACGGGAAATACTTATTATGTACAACTGGGAGGCACACTTCCTTATTTGAACAAAGAAAAGAAAAACCTCCAGCTTCAGCCCGCAGTAGGAATGCAGCTGTCCGACCTGAAAGGACTTCATGACCGTGCGGTGATCTACGATGCTGGAATATCCCTGCTGATGAACGGAATGTCTTCTAGATTAACATTTGATGCCCAAAACAGACCTGTTTATGCCAATGATGCAGCGAACAACGGAGTCGTCTCTGATAGAAAATGGCAGTTTGTACTGAAATATAGAATTGATTTTAATTAAAAATAAATTACAATGGAAAGACGAAAATTTTTATTCCGGTCATTACAGGCTTCCGCCCTGCTTCTGATTTCAGGAAACGGGTTAGCCTCTGCCTTACCAATGTTTAACCCCGCAAAAAAGAAAAAAGTGTACTTTCATTATTTATTGTTCTGGCTTAGAAAAGATCTCCCGGAAGCTGAGGTTAAAGAATTTGAGAAGTTTTTTGAAGGCCTTCAAAAACTTCCTTATCAGAAAAACCTTCGTTATGGAAGGCCTGCAGATTCTACCCCGAGAAATGTTTTAGATAATACATTTACTTATAATGCTTCTATGGAGTTTGACAGTTTAGAAGAACTTGAAGCGTATGGAAAACTTCCTGAACACCTTGCCCTGGTCCAGAAATATAAACCATTCTTCGAAAGAATGCAGGTTCATGATACTGTTTACAATTAAAAATAAAAAATTAAATTTATAATGAAAAATTTTATTAAAGGCTTAAGCCTTGTTTTAGCATTAAGCACCGTAGGACTTATGAATGCACAACATAAAAACCATAAAAATGTAAGGGTCACTCCGGAAACATCCACAGATTTTATCCCTGCGATAAGATTGGTTAATAATCCTGATGGCTCATGTAGTTTTGAAAAAGGAAAAATTCCCACGTTGAAACATATGAACACCACGACCTTCTGGATGAGTAACAAGACGGAAGAATGGGAGAAAAATGCACACCCTGCACCCAGAAGACAGTATGTAATTACCATCAAAGGCAATATCAGGTTTAAAGTAACTGACGGTTCTACATTTATGATCAAGCCGGGAACGGTTCTTTTGGCTGAAGACCTTAAAGGAAGCGGACACAGCTGGGATATGGTGAAAAGTAAAGAGTGGGAGAGGCTCTATATTCCGATAGCAGAAAATGCAGATGATTTTTTCATCCCGGATGCACCGTAGTGTTGATAATTCCTCTTTTGAAGAGGTTATATAGGTTCGTTATGTTTGAAGCAGTCATTTTTGGCTGCTTTTTACTTGTGGTAAGGATACAATAAAAATCCCTGTAGGGGTAAACTTACAGGGATTTGGAATTATTTTATTTCAGATTGATTACCTGAACTTTTTGAAAACCAATGTTGCATTATGTCCTCCAAAACCGAAGGCATTACTTAAAGCAAAGTTGATGTCTTTTTCCTTTGCTTCCCCAAATACAATATGGATATCCTGAGGAATATTCTCATCGATATGGTGAAGATTGATCGTCGGAGGGATAATACCATTCTGAATCGCTTTAATGGAAAGGATAGCTTCCACAGCACCTGCAGCCCCCAGTAAATGCCCGGTCATGGACTTTGTGGCACTGATATCAAGATTTTTACTTCCTTTAAATGCATTATTGATTGCTTTTAATTCAATGATATCTCCTATTGGAGTTGAAGTTGCATGCGGGTTGACGTAGTCAATATCTTCAATATTAGCGCCTGCTTCTTTGACCGCCAATTGCATTGCTTTGATGGCTCCCACTCCATCCGGATGAGGGGCCGTCATGTGATAAGCATCTGCTGTCATGGCAGCTCCGGCTAATTCTGCATAAATTTTGGCTCCTCTTGCCCTGGCGTGTTCATATTCTTCAAGTACCAGAGCTCCGGCGCCTTCTCCCATAACAAAACCGTCTCTTTCTGCATCATAAGGACGGCTGGCAGTTGCAAAATCATCATTTCTGGTAGACATAGCCTTCATAATTGAGAAGCCCCCGATGGAAGCCGGCGTAATAGCCGCTTCAGACCCTCCGCTGATGATTATCTTCGCTTTTCCCAGACGGATATAGTTGAAAGCATCCATCAAAGCTGTATTTCCTGTGGCACATGCAGAAACAGTCGTATAATTGATTCCCTGCAGCCCATATTTCATGGAAATCATTCCCGATGCCATATTGGCGATGAACTTAGGCACGAAAAACGGATTGAAACGAGGCGTACCGTCGCCCTGTGCGAAATCCATCACTTCTTTTTCAAAGGTCCACATACCGCCCTGCCCTGTACCCCAGATCACTCCGGTATCGAACGGGTCCATTTTTTCAAATTCCAGACCGGAATCTTTAACCGCTTCTGCGGATGCATACATTGCGTATTGAGTGAACAGGTCACTTCTTTTAATTTCATTATGGGTCAGGAAAGTTTTCGGATCAAAATTTTTGACCTCACAAGCAAACTTTACCTTAAATTTTTCTGTATTGAAATGGGTGATTAAACCAGCCCCACTGACTCCATTAATACTATTTTGCCAAAAATCTTCGACATTATTTCCCAAAGGCGTCACTGCGCCTAAACCTGTAATGACAACTCTTTTCATATTTAGTTACTAATTTTAAACAGATTAGATTTTCATGTGGTAACTCTGTTGGCTTACCCATGTTCCACTTTACTGCGTTCTTTTATCATTTAGTTTCCGCCTGCAATATTATCAATTTTCTTTCGCTATCGCCCTATAATGAGCTGTGTTATTTGCAGCATAATAAAAATGATCTTAAAAAACGCTATTTTATTTTATGATATTACTTCTCCAGGATCATGGTAACTCCCTGGCCGCGGGCTGCACAAATGGACACAAAACCTTTTCCGCTTCCTTTTTCATGAAGTAATTTTGCCAAGGTCGCGATGATTCTTCCGCCAGTTGCTGCAAAGGGGTGGGCGGCTGCAAGACTGCCTCCTTTCACATTCAGTTTACTCCTGTCAATCTTTCCCAATGCTTTTTTCAATCCAAAACTTTTTGCAAGATCTTCATGTTCCCAGATTTTTATCGTGGCCAGGACCTGGGCTGCAAAAGCCTCATGAATTTCATAATAATCAAAATCTTCAAGCCTCATCCCGGCTTTAGTAAGCATTCTCTCTGCCGCAAAAACAGGCGCTAAAAGTAAGTTATGCTGATCTTTAACATATTCTATCCCTGCTAATTCTGAAAAAGTGATGTAGGCCAAAACGGGGAGATTGTTTGCTTTTGCCCATTCTTCACTCGCTAATAAAACGGCTGAAGCACCATCTGTAAAAGGAGTTGAGTTTCCTGCCGTTAAAGTCCCGTTTTGTTTATCAAAAGCCGGCTTTAGCTGTGATAACTTTTCTAAACTGGTATCCCTGCGCAGATTATTGTCCTTATCTAAACCAAAAGCAGGAGTGATCAGATCGTCAAAAAATCCATCATCATATGCTTTGGCCATGTTTTGATGGCTTTTAAAGGCAAGCTCGTCCTGTTCTTCCCGTGAAATATGATAATATTTTGCTGTAATTTCAGTATGCTCTCCCATTACCAGCCCGGTTTTGGGCTCCTGCCCTTTGTAGGGGATCGGCATCCAGTCTTTCAGCTTCGGGCTTAATAAATGTTTTAATTTGCCCAATGCAGATTTTTCTTTATTGGCTTTTAGCAAGGCTTTTCTCAAATTTAGGGAAGATTCAAAGGGGATATTGCTCATGGCTTCCACTCCGCATGCGATGCCACTTTCTATCTGGCCCAGGGCAATTTTGTTTCCAATATAAACCGCTGCTTCTATACCTGTATCACAGGCTTGCTGAAGATCACAGGCCGGAGTGGCAGGATCAAGAGAGGTATTCATTACGGTTTCCCTGATGAGGTTGCTCTCGGAAATATGTTTGATGACGGCGCCACCGGCAACCTCTCCAAGAAGTTTATCCTTTAAATGATAACGTTCTATCAATCCATTGAGGGCAGCCGATAATAGCTCCTGGTTTCCTTGCTCTGTGTAAGCCGTATTCATTCTGGCAAATGGGATTCTGTTGTATCCTACAATAGCCACTCTTTTTGTTTCCATAAGATGAAATTTATGATGGAAGAATAGTTAATTCATGGTCAATCATGCTGGTAATTTTATCTAAGGCGTGATTCAGGAAACTTGGGTTGCCCATCGTTTTTGAAAGAAGGATTCCCCCTTCAATCAACATAATGAACAGTGATGCATACTGGTCTGCATTTGCATTTTTATTGATCTCCCCATTGTTCTGCCCCTGAAGAATAGCCGCTTCTATTTTTGTCATCCACAGATGAAAAGATCTTTTGACCTGGTCTTTAAGGGCAGGAAAAGAATCATCAGCTTCTGTTGCCGCGTTCAGCAGCGGGCAGCCTCCATTTGAAAAAACAAACTGCCAGTTTTTTCTGTAAAAATCTACAAAAGCATGAAGCTTATCCACAGAAGCAGGATATTCATCTCCAAAAGAACGATTGATCGTTTTGCTTAATAATCCTGCATTGTATTTATATACTTCAATGGCTACTTCGTCTTTATTTTCAAAGTTTCCGTAAATACTTCCTTTCGTTAAGCCGGTTACCTGTGTAATGTCTGACAGTGACGTGGAAATATACCCCTTTGTATTGAACAAGGTAGCTGTTTTCTCAATAATGTGCTGTTTGGTTTTTTCTGCCTTCGACATGATAAGTAGTTAAATAGAATGCAAATATACAAAAATATACCAGTCGGTATATTTTATTTTAAAATTAAATCTGAGCTTTAGGATAACTCAGATTTAATCTGTCATGAGTTGTCTTCTTACGGGACTAAAGTAGTGTTCAAGGTAATCTCAAAGTTGAAAGCGGCACTCACAGGACATCCTTCTTCAGCGATTTTAGCAAATTTCTGGAATTCTTCTTCTGAAATTCCCGGAACCTTAGCGGTTAATGTCAATTCAGATTTTGTGATTTTTCCAAGGTTAGGATCAAGAGTGATTACAGAGGTTGTTTTTAATTCTTCAGGATTATAACCTGCCTGGGAAAGTTCTGCATCTAATTTCATTGTGAAGCATCCGGCGTGGGCTGCAGCCAGTAATTCTTCGGGATTGGTTCCTACGCCGTCAGCGAAACGGCTGTTGAAGGAGTATTGAGTTTGGTTTAATGTTGTACTTTGAGTTGTTAAATGACCTTTACCTTCTTTGATGGTACCGTTCCAAACGGCTGTTGCGTTACGTCTCATAATGTTTGTTTTTTGTTTAATATTGATTGATTTTGATGGTACAAAGATATGTAGGGAGTTGGCCGGATTCAATAGATAAAAAGGATTAAATATTGTACTTTTTTCCCGAAATGTAATTTTTTTTAAAATTTGCGGGCGTGCTTCCCGTTTTATTGGTGAAAAGCCGGTTAAAATAGGCCGGATCTTCATATCCCAGGTCATAGGCTATTTCTTTGACGGGTTTATCTGTATAAAAAAGTAATCTTTTGGCTTCCAGTAAAATTCTGTTGATAATAAATTGGTTGGGAGAATCCAGGTGCAGGCTTTTAAATCTATGGGTTAAAGTCTTCGGAGCAATGTGAAGCAGTTCAGCGTAATCGGCTACGTTATGTTTTTCTCGGAAATGAATTTCCAGAAATCTGCTGAAGTCCCTGAAGATATCAAGCTCGCTGCCGGGGATTTTTATAAGGTCATTATCCAGATTTTGTCTTTTCCATTTTCTGGTTGCTCTGATAATGATCTGCTTTACATAGGTCCTGATCATCTCTTCTGCGGAAGCTTCTTTCCACTCAAGCTCGTCTTTGATGTTCTGAAACAAATCCTGAATGAGTTTTGTTTCCGTATCTTCCAGTTCCACAAAAGGGATTTCAAAGACATTATGAAAAAGGAGACCATCACAGGCCACTTCTTTATCATGAATCTGGATACAGTAGAAATCCCTGTTATAGTAGAGCAATACAGATTTTTCTTTTCCCTTTTGTATACTCAAATGTTGATTGGTGAGAAAGAACAGAGAGGGTTTTTGTGTTATATAATGATTGAAATCTATGGTAAGCTCATATCCCGGAGGAAAGAAGAAAACTTTAATATCCGATCTGAACTGATTCCCGTGAATGTTTTCCAGATTTTCTTCTGAGAATATTTCCAGTCCGAGTCTTTTATAGTGATCTTCAAAAATAAGCTGTTGTGGCATTCCTTAACTTTATTTAAAGATACAAAAAAGCATGATTTCAAACAGCGTACATTATTCAGGTGATCCTTTATTCCCGGCTCCTGCTTGAATTATCAATGAAAAAAAATCAAAAATATGTTTTTACATTGATATTATTTTATCAAATTTACAAAGATTTGTACTGCGACTTATATTTTAACCTTTTTTCAAAACTGCCTGTATGAGCGAATTAGAAAATATTCTGAGAGAAATAACTCCACTATCTCCTGAGGACAGTTTTCTTGTATTTGACAGGATCAAAGCTTCGTTTGATTTTCCCTACCATTACCATCCGGAAATTGAAATTAATTTTGTTTATAAAGGAAAAGGATACCGCAGGATGATAGGTGACCATACGGGAGAGATCGGGAATATAGAACTCGTACTGGTGGGGCCCAATCTACCGCATTGCTGGGCGAATTACAGATGTAAAAACAGAAAGACCCACGAGATCACCATACAGTTCAATCAGGATTTCTTTAATCAGTCGATGATGCAGAAAAATATCCTGAAACCCATCAATAATCTGATGAAAGATTCTATCAGGGGAATTTTGTTTTCAACTGAAACAGCCGAAAAATTAAAAGATTCATTTCTCAACCTGTCAAAAATGAACAGTTTTGAGTCTTTCATAGAGATTATGAAGATCCTTAATGAATTGGCCATTGCAGAAAATAAAATACTTTTATCATCCTACAGCATAGAGCTGGAAACTTTTGTTGATAATGATAAAATGAAAATTGTTCATGATTTTGTGCATAAAAATTTTGAAAACAAAATAACGCTGGACAAAGTGGCTTCACTGGTGAATATGAGCAATGTGACCTTCAATAGGTTCATTAAAAAAAGAACGGGCAAAACTTTTATCAATTATCTTAATGAAATAAGAATCAGCTATGCTACGCGCTGGCTGATGGAAAAGAATCTTACTGTTTTTGAAATTGCTTTTGAGGCCGGGTTTAATAATATTGCCAATTTTAATAAGGTCTTTAAGTCGATCAAAAAAACAACTCCAACAGAATTTAAAGATCAATTTAAAGGGATTAGAAAAATTGAATAATTCCTTCCGTAAAAATATTTTTTTCAAAATCCGGGTCCGTAGTCCGGATTTATTTTGCGTGAAAAGTTAAAATAAATCCCATTTTTATAGTGTTCAGGTGAGCTTGTATATGCTTTTTAATCAGCAGGTTATTGGCTTTTAAATAAAATTACTGAAAAAATAATATCGTTTTATGATAAAATAGTATTATATCGGACTGCCAACAAAATTTAGATTTGTTAATGTGAATTAAATCTTAACAAAACTTTAAATAATTTAATACATAAACTGCAAAATATTGCTAAAAAAATAACGGAATTTTTGTATTGAAATATAAAGTAATGTGATTGATTCTCAATTAAATCTAACTAATCTACACCTATGAGAAAAGCAGTTATACCGATTTTATTAGTTTTTTCCCTTTCTGCATATGGACAGGAGAGGAAAGCGGCCGACACCACCAAGACAACCGATATCCAGGAGGTGGTGGTTACTTCTTTGGGGATAAAAAGACAGGCCCGATCTTTGACATACTCCAGCCAGCAGATTGGCGGGGATGAGCTGACAGAAGTGAAAACTCCCAATCTTTTAAATTCTATCAATGGGAAAGTTTCCAACGTGCAGATCAATAGAACTAATGGTGTAGGAAGTTCCGTAAGGGTGATCATGAGAGGTAACAAGTCTGTATCCAATAGCCAGCCATTGTATGTAATCGACGGAATTCCTATTATCAATGAAGCCGGAAAAGCTCCGAACATCAGCCAGTATTCCAATATGCCGGACACCGGAGATGTACTGAGTTCCATCAACCCTGATGATATTGAAAGCATCAATTTTCTGAAGGGGGCATCAGCATCAGCTTTGTACGGTTCTGCCGGAGGTAACGGGGCGATCTTGATTACAACCAAAAAAGGACGTGCAGGAAAGAGCTCTATCACATATAGCACCAGCCTTACAGTGGATCGTGCATACAGCCTTCCAAAATTGCAACACAGTTATTTGTCTTATGATCCGGCAGTTCCTAACCAGGCTCCGGGAGAGTCTATAAGCAGCTGGGGCGCGAAAGGAGCTTCCAAAGATTATCTTAAAGATTTTCTGCAAACCGGTACAACATGGGTCAACAGCCTTTCCTTTCAGTCAGGAAATGAAAAATCAACAAGTTATTTTTCCGTTGGGAATACGACCAATAAAGGAGTGGTTCCACTATCCTATTTTGATCAGTATAATGTATCCTTCCGGAATTCAAGCAAATTCCTTGATGACAGGCTGACATTAGATGCTAACTTTATTGGGTCTTTGCAGGAAAGTAAAAACAGACAGACACCAGGGGCTTCTTTTTCTCCTTTAGTGAGCATGTACTGGCTGCCAAGAGGAGTAGATTTTGATCAGTACGGTGCGGATAATTATTCTTATCTTAATAAAACAAGGCTGCTGCCTGCACAAAACTGGTGGGAAATAAGACCGGACGGTACCTTTAAAGGAAACCCGGAAACGCAGAATCCATACTGGATTTTGAACAGAAATCCGGTTACCGTCAGTAATAAAAATACATACAGTGCCCTTTCCTTATCTTATCAGATCAATCCGTGGCTTATTGCAAGGGTACGGGGAAATTATAGCTGGAACTCTTCAGACAGCCAAAGGGATATTTCAGCTTTTTCAGCTCCCAGCCTTCTGGCCAACGGAGCCAATGGACGGATCCTTAAAAATGTATACGAAAATTCTTCTACTTACGGCGATGTTTTGCTAATTGGTAGCCCTAAGCTGAGTGAGTCTATCTCTTTAGACTTTACCGTGGGAGGAAGTATCAATACGACAAGAAATAAAGTGACCCAAATTGATAATGCTTATCTGGCAAACCCCAATTTGTTTACACTGAATAACCTGCAATGGAATGTGGACAGAAATCCCGGTGACGGATACCACAATATCTATTGGAATATGAAAAAACAGGTCCAGTCGGTTTTTGCAAGTGCTTCCGTAGGGTACAAAAATATGTTTTATGTAGATATGACGTTCAGGAATGACTGGGATTCTACATTAGCTTTAACGGGAAGAAACGGTTTTGATTATGAGTCGGTAGGAGCGAATGCTATTCTATCCTCTGTTTTCAAACTTCCGGAAGTAATTAATTTCTGGAAAGTAAGGGCATCTTATGCTACAGTAGGTTTAGGGTTGCCGGCCAACCTGTCCAATGCGATGGTAGAATATTATAAAGCTTATTCATATGGAGTAGATGCCGGAACTATTGTGTATCCTAAGAGTTCATTTGTAACCGCTGAGGGGTATGAAAAACTATTCCCAAAACCGGAACTTAACAAAACGTTTGAGGCAGGTACCGAATTGAGACTGTTCAATAATAAATTAAATTTTGATATTACCTATTATAACTCCAATGCTACCAATCAGCTGTTGGAGACAGCAATCTCTTCCAATTTAGGAGGGATTCCTTCCGGGTCGTACTACATCAATGCAGGAAAAATCCAAAATACAGGTTTTGAAGCTTCTTTATCTTACAAAATCTTTGATACGGAGAAATTTGGATGGACAACTACATTGAACGGATCGGCCAATAAAAATAAGATTGTTGAATTATTCCCATCCAGTATCAGTATTCCTCAAGACCAGCTATTTGCGTTGACAGGCGGTGGAGATTATACAAAACTTAAATTAGGGGGATCTTTTGGAGATATCTATGGAATTAAATATCAAAGAGATGATCAGGGACGTATTCTGGTGGATGAAAATGGAGTGCCGTTGGCAACGACTGGTAATCCGGGATACCTTGGTAATCCCAACCCTAAATTTATTTTAGGTTTCAATAATGCTTTTAATATTGGTAAACTGGGAATTTCTTTTCTTATTGATGGAAAATTCGGAGGGCAGGTGCTTTCCCTTACTGAAAAAGCGAATGATTTATATGGGGTAAGTAAGTCTTCTGCAGAGGCAAGGGATGCCGGTGGAGTCTCAATTGCCAATGCTGTATATGCCCCGGGAACACCACAGGCAGGAACGGCTTACAACGGAAAAACAGATGCAAAAGCATATTATACTGCTATCGGCGGGATAACCAACGGGACCGGAATTGATGAAGCTTATATGTATAGTGCAACAACAGTCCGTTTACGCCAGGCTTCTATTTCATATACTTTTGACATTAATTCAAAATATATGAGAAATGCAACGGTAAGCCTTGTGGGAACGAATTTGTTCTTCTTCTATAAAAAAGCGCCGTTTGATCCTGAGCAAGTATCCGGAAATACACCAGGCGGGGTAGGGGTAGATTCATTTGGATTACCGATTACCCGATCTATCGGATTATCATTAAAGGCTAACTTCTAATCTTACTGTACGAAAATGAAAATCATTAATATTAAAACATTAGTATTTGGAGCAGCAGTATTATTTTCTGCTTCCGCATGCACCAGCGATCTTGATCAGATTAATCAGGAAAAGCTGGGGGGACCTGAGAACTTTTATGCAGATTTCATAGCCATTGTTAATCCATTGAAATCTATACAGAGAGGATTGCAGGCTGACTATCAGCTGTACCCTAACCTAAGTGCAGATATGTACAGCGGGATGTTTAGTACGGCATCCCAATTTAACGGCGGGAAAAATAATCTTACCTATTATATGATGGATGGATGGAATAACAGAATTATTGCAAGACAACAGGATATCTTCAATTATTCTATCACCATTGATAATGCAGCTAAAAATAACTATCCGGGGATCGATTTTACGGCAACATTTGCCGTAAAGAAAATACTGAAAATAATTACGGCTGCCAGAGTTTCAGATAATCATGGCCCAGTAGTGTACAGCAAATATGAAACCCCGAATGCAAACGGAGTTACTGACTTTGATTCTCAGCAGGATGCATACAATTATTTTATCAAAGATCTTACTGCCGCTATTTCTGATCTGGAAAAAGTAAAAAATACTTCCGCTACGCAAAATGTAGAAGATAAATCTACATTACAAAAGGCAGATTTGGTCTATCACGGAAATATTACACAATGGGCAAAGCTTGCGAACTCTCTTAAGCTGAGACTGGCGATGAGAATGAGCTATGCTGATCCTGCAAAATCAAAACAATATGCTGAAGAAGCTCTTACTTCATCCGCAGGCCTGATTACAGACAATGCTGACAATGCGCTGATCAGTGTAGGACAGTCTGAACTGAGTTTTATTATTTATTCTTGGGGAGATTGTATGATAGGTGCCCCTTTGATGGCCTATATGAACGGATATAATGACCCGAGACTTCCAGCCTATGCGATTCCTGCAACAGATACTGATGTTAAAGGTAAATATATAGGCATTAGACAGGGAATTGACCTGTTAAACGGGAAAACGACGTATGGTGGATTTTCTCAGCCACAGGCAAAATCTGCCAATGGAGATTATTTTTCCGGAACTGATGGTAAAATGAAACTGTTTACTGCCGCCGAGACCTGGTTCCTGAAGGCTGAAGCAGCTTTGAAGGGATATTCAGGAGCTGGCGATGTACAGACAGCTTATGAAACAGGGGTCCGTCAATCTTTTGGAGAATGGGGAAAAAGTGGAGATGTTGCTGCGTATCTTGCCAATACAACAGCTACTGAGGCTCCTTATATCGATCCGAAAAATGCAGCCAATAATATCAATGCAGGAGATGCTCAATTGAGCACCATTACCATCGCATGGAATAATAATGATTCTACCGAAAGAAAATTAGAAAGAATTATTACCCAAAAATGGCTGTCACTTTATCCAAACGGGCCGGAAGCCTGGGCAGAGCAAAGAAGAACGGGTTACCCTGTCCTTTTCAAAGTAAGAAAAAATGACAGCGGCGGATTGATCAGTACAGACGGAATGATAAGAAGAATTCCGTTCACTACAGATACCAAGAACTCACTTTATAATTATAAGCAAGCCATACAGACACTGAGCGGACCGGACAACGGAGGTACTAAGTTATGGTGGGATAAGAAATTATAATGCATCAGCATCACTCAAACACAGAGGCATCTCAAAATCAGATTTTTATTTGATTCATTCAGGCGGAGGTAAATCTCCAAAAAATTTATAGTTTCGTTTTAAGCCGGAATGAACTTTTGGGATGTTCTCTTTTATTTTAGAATCTTATTTTTAAATATGGGAAAAAACAACTCCGGAACCCGTCGGATCCAGCCGATTCTTTGGATATCCACATTATATTTTGCAATGGGGGTTCCCTTTGTAACCATTAATGCCGTTTCCGGGATCATGTATAAGGATATGGGAATTTCGGATTCACAGATCACATTCTGGACGGCCTTTATTATGCTCTCCTGGACCTTAAAACCTCTTTGGAGCCCTTTCCTGGAGATCTATAAAACCAAAAAATTCTTTGTTGTTTTTACCCAGTTTGCCATAGGAATTCTGTTTGCTTTGATCGCTTTAAGTTTGCCTTTACCCGGCTTTTTTAAATACAGTATTGCCCTTTTTGCTGTCATTGCATTTTGCGGAGCCACTCACGATGTGGTAGCAGATGGAACGTATATAGGTTTCCTTACCAATAAAGAACAGGCAAGATATATCGGATGGCAGGGAGCTTTTTACAATCTTGCCAAGATCATTAGCAGCGGGGCATTAGTTTATTTTGCCGGATTTTTAGAAAAAACAAAAGGAGTTACCCATGCCTGGATGATCATTATGGTGATTTATGCTTTGCTTTTTTTCATACTGGCCGTTTATCATTATCTGATTTTGCCAAAGGAAAATAAAGAAGAGGACGGGAAAGATGGGAAAACTGCTGGAAATATTCATAAAGAACTGCTGGAGGTCATTACCTCCTTCTTTACAAAACGGAATATCGTATGGTCTGTATTGTTCATTATTCTGTACCGTTTTGCTGAAGGTTTTGCAATCAAAATAGCACCCTTGTTTTTTAAAGCACCAAGAACTTCGGGTGGACTAGGACTGTCTACATCAGATATTGGACTTATTTATGGGACCTATGGCTCTGCGGCATTCATTTTAGGATCTGTACTTGCCGGGTACTTTATTTCGGCCCGCGGACTGAAGAAATCACTGATATGGCTGTGTTGTGCATTCAATATTCCATTTGTGGTATATGCATTACTGGCCTACTATCAGCCGGCAGACCTTTTACCTGTAGGAGTTGCTGTCGTGGTGGAATATTTTGGATATGGGTTCGGTTTTGTGGGGCTCATGCTGTATATGATGCAGCAGATAGCACCGGGAAAACATAAAACGGCCCATTATGCATTTGCAACAGGAATTATGAATCTTGGGGTGATGATCCCCGGAATGTTCAGCGGGATGATCAGTGACTGGATCGGATATAAGATGTTCTTTATCTGGGTACTGATTGCTACCATTCCCGCATTTATCGTGACGTTATGGGTTCCGTTCCCGTATTCAGAAAATCAGAAAGAAGAATCAATCAATTATTAAACAAAATTAAATAAAAGTAAAAATACTTTATGACAGCTCAATCAGTAATGATCCCTTGGCAGGATCGCCCGGAAAGTTGCAGCGATATCATGTGGAGGTTTTCCGAAAACCCGATCATTAACAGATATGCCATACCAACGTCCAACAGTATATTCAATAGCGCCGTAATTCCTTTTGAGGATGGCTTTGCAGGGGTATTCCGTTGTGATAACAAAGCGGTACAGATGAATATTTTTGCGGGCTTCAGTAAGGATGGGATCAATTGGGATATCAATCATGACCCTATAGAAATGAAGGCAGGAAATACCGAGATGATAGAATCTGATTACAAATACGATCCCCGCGTTACCTTTATAGAAGACCGCTATTGGATTACATGGTGTAACGGGTATAACGGGCCTACCATCGGGATTGGTTATACCTTTGATTTTAAAGAATTCTTCCAGTGTGAAAATGCATTTCTGCCATTCAACAGAAACGGAGTTCTCTTTCCTGAAAAGATCAATGGTAAGTATGCGATGTTGAGCCGTCCAAGTGATAACGGACATACGCCTTTCGGAGATATTTATATCAGCTATAGTCCTGATATGAAATATTGGGGAGAGCACCGTTGTGTGATGAAAGTAACACCTTTTGAAGACAGTGCATGGCAGTGTACAAAGATCGGTGGCGGCCCTGTCCCTATAAAAACACAAGAAGGATGGCTTCTTTTCTACCATGGGGTGATCAATACATGCAGAGGGTTCCGGTATTCTATGGGAGCAGCATTGCTTGACCTTGAAGATCCTTCCAAAGTATTGTACAGAACCAAGCCTTATCTGCTGGCTCCGGCAGAGCTGTATGAGCTTACAGGAGATGTTCCCAATGTGGTTTTCCCTTGTGCAGCACTGACAGAAGGAGATAAAGTAACTGTATATTATGGCGCTGCTGATACGGTAGTTGCCATTGCGTTTGGATATATTTCAGAAATTATTGATTTCATGAAAAAGAATTCAATCTAAATGATGTAAAAAGTTTAAAAAGATGTTGGCCAGTTTAATTTCTCTACTTATTGGGATCTTTGTTATGGTTTTCATATTTTTAAACCATCTTTTAACCTAATAAAAACACGATATCTCTCATCATGAAAAAAGAATTGTTTATTTATTTTTTTTCGGCCCTGCTTTCTACGGCTAATGCTCAACAGCATAAGGATGATATTTTGTCCTGGGTAGATCCGTTTATTGGAACCGGAGGGCATGGCCATACATTTCCGGGGGCTACCACACCCTTCGGGATGATCCAGCTAAGTCCGGATCAGAATACCAAAAGCGGAGATTGGGACTGGTGCTCAGGATACCATTACAGCAGTAAGACGATCATGGGGTTCAGCCATAATCACCTTAGCGGAACCGGATGGGCAGATCTTGGAGATATTCTGGTGATGCCTACGGTGGGCCAGGTAAAGATGCTTCCAGGGTCAGAAGAAAAGCCGGAAACAGGGTACCGCTCAAAATTCAGTCATGAAAAAGAAACTGCAGCCCCGGGATATTATTCCGTGATGCTTGACAGTTATGGAATCAAGGCCGAGCTTACCGCTTCTCCAAGAGTAGGATTTCATAAATATACGTTTCCGAAAAGTGATGAGGCCAATATCATCATAGACCCTACCAATAAGATCTTTGGAGATATTTATCATACACTGGTCAGCGTAGAAGGCAATAACAAAATAAAAGGATACTGCTACAGTAACGGCTGGGGCGGTAAACGCTTCGCTTATTTTGTGATGGAGTTCTCGAAACCGTTTAAATCCTATGGAGTATATGCCGAAGGAAAAATAAAAAATAATGAAAAAATAGCTTTGGCAAAAGATGCAAAAGCTTTTGTAAGATTCTCAACAGAAAATAATGAAAGCATTGAGGTAAAAGTTTCTTTATCTCCTGTAAGTATTGAAAATGCACAGGGGAATTTTGATGCCGAGGCCGGCAATGTAGATTTTGCAAAAGCTAAAGAAACTGCACAAAAAACGTGGAGAGATCTTATCGGCAGATTTCAGGTGACCGGAGGTACGGATAGCCAGAGAAAAATTTTCTATACCGGGGTTTATCATACATTTATTGCTCCCAATCTTTATATGGATACGAACGGAGACTATGTGGCGGCTCAGGAGAATATGAATACCAAGTGGTTTACCAACTACAGTACTTATTCTTACTGGGATGGATTCAGAGCTACCCATCCGTTGCTTACCATTATGGATCAGAAACATACCAAAGAATTTGCCAATTCCCTGATCAGCAGATATACAGACCGTAAAGATCATATGCCGATATGGGAACTGTGCGGGTATGACAATTTCTGTATGCTGGGTTATCACAGTGTATCTGTCATCTGGGATGCTATTTCTAAAGGAGTACCGGGTATAGATCAGGAGAAAGCTTTTGCGGCAATGAAAGATGCTTCTTTAACGGATAAAATGAGCAGCAGTGATGGTGGCGGGGGCCTTAATGAATATATCAAATTCGGATATAACCCCTCAGAAAACGGAGCTTCTGTTTCCGCTACCCTGGAATATGCCTATGATGACTGGTGTATTCAGCAGCTGGCAGAAAAACTGGGTAAAAAAGAAGAAGCTGAGGTATATAAGAAACGTTCCATGAACTTCCTTAATACCTTTAACAAAGAAAACAATCACTTCTGGCCAAGACAGAAAGACGGGAAATTCTTACCGGATTTTGCATTGAATGACTGGAAAAAATTACAGCCGCACTGGGTTTCCGGAAATATCTGGGCTTATGATTTTTTTGTTCCGCATCAGATTGATGAAATGATGAACCTGTACGGCGGGAAAAAAGGATTTGAAGAAAAGCTGGACAAAACTTTTACCGAAGCTCTTAATATGCAGGGAGAACAGCATGTTGATATCTCAGGATTCATTGGCTCTTTAGGATTTGGGGATGAGCCCGGGCATCATGTTCCGTATCTGTACAATTATGCAGGAAGCCCCTACAAGACGCAGAAAATGGTAAAATATATCCGTGATAATATGTATGCTGCAAAACCGGATGGAATCGTTAATAATGAAGACTGCGGGCAAATGTCGGCATGGTATATTTTCTCTTCACTGGGATTCTATCCCGTGACTCCCGGTAAACCTGTTTATGCAATTGGTGCACCTCAGTTTCCAAAGGCTTCCTTGAAACTGGAGAATGGGAAAACCTTCACCGTAATTGCAGACAAAATATCCGATAAGAATATATATGTACAGAAAATGTTCCTGAACGGAAAGGAATACAAAAGCTGGGAATTGAATCACAGTGATATTATGAACGGTGGAGAGCTGAGATTTGTAATGGGAAATAAACCTGTAAAATAAGACTAATACAAAATAAACGAAACAAAGTATCAATGGAAAGGAGAAATTTTATTAAAACAAGTGCACTGGCAGGAGCCGGATTGCTGTTTACTCAAAATGTTTTTGCAAAAAACCTGGTTACAGAGGATTTTCCCGTGGTCCGGGTTCCTAAAATAAAAGACATTTTACCAGTGAATCGGTAGAAAGTGCCATTGCTGCTTTCCAAAAGAAAGTTAAAAATAAAGAATTGAGCTGGCTTTTTGAAAACTGTTTTCCCAATACATTAGATACGACTGTTTTTTACAGTGAAGCCAACGGAATTCCGGATACCTATGTGATTACAGGGGATATTGATGCCATGTGGCTTCGCGATAGTTCTGCCCAGGTTTTCCCTTACCTGCAGTTCTCGAAAAAAGATGAAAAGCTTCACAAGCTTATTTCAGGGGTGATTCATAAGCAGACAACATTCATTCTTAAAGATCCTTATGCGAATGCATTCTATAATGATGACCAAAAGATAAGCAAGTGGAAAGAATATGACCATACCGATATGAAACCGGGAACCCATGAAAGAAAATGGGAAATAGACTCTCTGTGTTATCCTATCCGCCTGGCATATCATTTCTGGAAAACAACAGGAGATACCAAACCTTTCGATGCCAATTGGCTGAAGGGAATTAAACTTACCCTGCAGACCTTTACAGAACAGCAGAGGAAACATGATCTTGGTCCTTACAAATTTGAACGTACGACGGCTTGGGCGACGGATGGAGTTCCTATGGGCGGATATGGCTATCCGACGAAACCGGTTGGGCTTATCAGTTCTATGTTCCGTCCAAGTGATGATGCTACGATCTATGGATTTCTGATCCCTTCCAATTTATTTGCGGTAGTAAGTCTGCGCCAGGCTGCGGAAATGGTTTCCCAGATTAAAAATGAAAAAATATTGGCCCAACAGCTGAACAGCCTTGCTGATGAGGTAGATGCAGCCATTAAAAAATACGGAATTTACAATCATCCGGAATTTGGAAAAATATATGCTTTTGAAGTAAATGGCTTCGGAAGTTATAACCTGATGGATGATGCGAACTGCCCAAGTCTGTTAGGACTGCCTTATCTGGATGCGGTAAAAGCGGATGATCCTGTTTATCTGAATACAAGAAAATTTGTGTGGTCAGAAAATAACCCGTTCTTTTTCAAAGGTAAACTGGCAGAAGGCATAGGAGGTCCGCATATCGGACTTGATATGATCTGGCCGATGAGTATCATTATGAAAGCACTCACTACAAAAGACAAAAGTGAGATCAGATGGTGTATAGATACCTTACAGAAAACGCACGGCGGGACAGGCTTTATGCATGAATCCTTCCATAAAGACAACGACAAAAAGTTCACCAGAGAATGGTTTGCCTGGGCGAATACTTTATTTGGAGAATTATTATGGAAAACCTTTAATGAAAATCCGGATCTGCTGACATAGACCACCATTTTATATTGCCCTTTATTTGAGGTATTTTTCTTTAAAAAGAATGATACCCGGGGAAGGCTGTATAAAATTTCAACACCAAAACAACACCAAAAAATAGTACAATGAAAAAAAAATCCATCTTTATTACGCTGATTGCACTTATTTTTCAGTCAGGTTCTCTGTTTAACGCACAGCAGCTTAATCCCGTAGGAATATGCTATGTGGAAGTCAATAACAACAATATCCTGAATGCAGGCGCGTACAAATTGCAGACTTCGAATAATTACCTGTTCAATGTGGTGAATATTTTTGCTGCTAACATTAATTACGATACCGGCCGAGGCAGACCCTATCTGTATAGTAATAACAATGTTACCAAAATACTTACTAATGCCGATACCTACATCAAACCGCTTCAGCAAAAAGGGATGAAAGTGGTATTAACCATTCTGGGAAATCACCAGGGAGCAGGAATATGTAACTTTCCAACCCGCGAGGCAGCAAAAGATTTTGCATTGCAGCTTGCTCACACTGTAAACACTTACGGTTTAGACGGGATTGATTTTGATGATGAATATTCTGAATATGGGAAAAATGGGACAGGACAGCCCAATGACAGTTCTTTTGTGATGCTGATACAAGAATTAAGAGCCCTGCTGCCGGATAAAATCATTTCATTCTATTATTACGGAGATGCCGCTTCAAGGCTTTCCTGGAACGGATACAGGGTAGGAGATTATATCAACTACAGCTGGAATGCGATGTACGGAACATTCTCCGCTCCAAATGTTCCGCCACTTACCAAAGCACAGATTTCTCCTGCAGCGGTTTGGATGGGAAATACTTCTAATTCTACAACAACCAGCCTTGCTACCCAAACCAAGAACGGAGGGTACGGATTGTTTCTTTGGTATGATCTTCATGGAACCAATGAGACCGCCCAGCTTTCAGCAGGAACTCAGACATTATATGGACAGCCAACGGTTCTAAGCGAAACTTTACAATCATGGACGCAAGGGGTAAACTGTGATGCTCCTATCGGACTATACACAAGCAACCTTACAGGGACAAGTGCAAAACTGAACTGGTCTGCAGTAGGAACAAACACCTATGATATTGATTATAAACCTGCTTCCTCTACAACATGGACGAATGTAGCATCAGCACTTAGTGCTACTTCTGTAACTGTTTCCGGATTAACAGCCAGTACAGATTACGACTGGAGAATCAGAACAAACTGCAGTGTGAAAAGTGCTTATATGTTTGCCCCAAGATTTAACACAGGTTCAGGTACAGCGCCTACAGGCTCTTACGCTCTTTCTCTGGATGGAAGCAGCGAATCGGGAGCTGCCGGAAATATGAATCTAAGCGGTTCAGCATTATCGTTTGAAGGCTGGATCAAACCATCATCTTTCAAATCCGCATCCCCCTATATTTCATCAATCATGGGAACGGAGGTAAGCGACAGCAATTCTGCATTCTTACGATTAGGAGATGCTAACCTGGCTAATAATAAGATTCAGTTTGTAGTAAGTATTAATAATGTACAGCAAAAACTGGCTTCTGCAACGGCTTTAAATGCCAATACCTGGTATCATGTTGCTGCAACCTATGATGGGGCTGCTATGAAACTTTACATTAACGGTGTTCTGGATGCGAGCAAAGCACAGACAGGAAGCGTGAATTCGACCGGAGCGTTCAATGTAGGCTATTTATACAATACTTCCAGAAACTTCAATGGTAAAATAGATGAGGTAAGAGTTTGGAAACGTGCATTGAGCCAGACGGAAATCAGCCAGAATATGTGTAATGTATCCGTTCCTGCCTCTTCTCTTGCAGCTTACTGGAAATTTAACGACGGAAGCGGTTCTACAGTTCAGGATACCTCCGGGAATGGAGTGATTTTAACATTAACGGGTGTTGATGCTTCCAATTGGGGAACAGATGTACCATGTGCAACAGGCAGTTCACTATTAGCAAGAACTGCAGGAAGCCAACAGGCAGTAAGTGCGGGACGGATAGGCATAAAGAATCAAATAAAATTATATCCGAATCCGGTAAGCAAATCTTCATCACTTACAGTTTCTGTTCCCGATAAATACAGCAGAGGAAAATTAACGGTTTATGATTTTAACGGAAGAATAATAGATACCAAAACAATGAATGCAGGAGATTTCCATTATGATTTGTCTGCACTTTCAGTAGGGAACTATATCGTTCAGTTTGAATCTCAGGATGGAAGCCTGAAACAAACAGAGAAATTAATTGTAAAATAATAAAGCAGATTATTGGGCTGCGGCCCAATAATTTTATTATTAAAAATAAATATAGAATGAAAAATAAATATTTTTTAATCCCTTTGATGACACTGATGCTTCAGACTGCCCCATTGCTTAAAGCACAACAGCTTAATCCACTGGGAGTCTGCTATGTAGAAGTGAATAACAATAACCTATTGAATACAGGTTCCTATACGTTGCAGAATACCAACAGACAGCTTTTTGATGTGGCCATTATTTTCGCTGCCAATATCAATTATGATGTTTCCAAAAGCAGAGCCTACATTTCAAACAATAACAATGTTACCAAAGTACTGAACGATGTGAATACCTATGTGAAACCTTTACAGCAAAAGGGGATCAAGGTGTTACTGGATCTTTTGGGAAACCATCAGGGAGCAGGGATTTCTAACTTCCCTAACAGAGAAGCGGCGAAAGACTTTGCTTTACAGATTGCCAATACCGTTTATACTTACGGCTTGGATGGGGTAGACCTGGACGATGAATATGCTGATTATGGAAATAACGGAACAGGACAACCAAATAGCAGCTCTTTTGTCATGCTATTGCAGGAACTTAAAGCAGCAATGCCTGATAAATTGATCACATTCTATTATCTGGGGCCGGCAACTTCAAGACAAAGCTACAATGGAGACCAGGCAGGAAACTATATCAATTACAGCTGGAATGCTTACTATGGTACATACAGTGCCCCGAATGTTCCGCCTCTTGATAATACTAAGCTTTCTGCTGCTGCAACCTGGATCAATAATACATCCACTTCTACACTTTCAACATTGGCTACCAATTCAAAAAATGACGGCTATGGAGTATTTATGTGGTATGACCTGCCGGGAACGAACATGGCGGGTTATTTAAGTACAGGATCAAATATCCTTTATAACGAAAATACACAGTTAACCGGACAGCTTTATTCATGGGCCCAGGGACAAACCTGTGATCCGCCGCTGGGGCTGGAAGTCACTCATGTGACGGGGACTTCTGCTAAGCTGAACTGGACCTCCAACAGCTCCCAATCATACAATATTGATTATAAACCTGCCCTTTCAACGGTTTGGATCAATGGGGCAAGCAATTATTCAGGAAACAATGTGACGATCAATAACCTTACCCTGAATACGGATTACGACTGGAGAATACAGTCCAACTGCTCTCCTACATTAACAAGTACATACCTTTTTGCACCCAGATTTAATTCCGGAAACGGATGTGCAACACCTTCCGGCCTGAAATCAGGAAATTACCTGGGAAATACAACCCAACTGACATGGGATGCGGGAAATGCAACTTCCTATACATTGCAGTATAAGACAACAGCTGCTGCAACATGGTCTGAAATTCAGAACATTACAGCCAATACTTATTCCCTGCAAAATCTGACTCCCAATACAAACTATGTATGGAAAGTACAGTCAGCATGTAATGGGGGAACCACAAGTACCTATTCGGGAGAGGGAGCATTTAACAGTGGCTTTACTCCGGTTACAAGCCCCGGTCCAAGATCACTTGCTTTCAACGGAAGCACGAACTACCTTAATGCAGGACCGTTTGACCTGAGCGGAAATGCTTTGACATTTGAAGGCTGGGTAAAAGTAAATTCATTTAAAACCGCTTTCCCTTATATTTCATCAGTGCTTGGTATTGAAGTAGGAGATAACAACTCGGCTATGCTTAGATTCGGTGACGGAAATCTGGCGAATAACAGACTTCAGTTTATACTGAGCTTCGGATCGTCACAGGTAAAACTGAACAGTGCTTCTTCGCTTAATACAAAGACATGGTATCATCTGGCTGCAACGTATGACGGAGCATCTATGAAGATCTATATCAATGGAACCCTTGATGCAAGTGTATCTGTGACAGGCAGTTTTACAGCAAACGGCATTCTTTACCTGGCAAGAAATTATGATAATTCCCGTGCACTGAATGGTTCTCTGGATGAATTCAGAGTCTGGAAAAAAGCATTGACTGCGCAGGAGATCCTGGATAATAAATGTAATGTTGCTGCAGGATCAGCAGGGCTGGAAGCAAACTGGAAAATGGATGAAGGCAGTGGTGTTGGGGCCTTAGATGCCACTTCAAACACGCACTTTGCAACCCTTGTGAATATGACAGATACCAACTGGAAAACAGATGTACCCTGTACTTCGTCTCTGTCTGTGAAAGATGCTGAATCTGTAAAAGAGAGCAGGATTTATCCAAACCCTGTGAAAAGAGGAAATGATATTCATTTTACAATCGGTGACCGCTCTGCCAGCGAAGTGTCATTGTACGATGCCTCAGGAAAATTATATAAAAAACAGAAGCTTAATCAAAATAATAACGTAGTGAATACACAGGATTTCATCAGCGGTACTTATATTTACAACATTATATCCGCAGATAATAAAGTAGTAGCATCCGGTAAAATAATCGTAAAGTAAAATACAGATACTAAGGCTGTTATCTGAAAAATAAGATAAGGCCTGAGATGTAAAGCAGACAGACAGGCAGTATATTCCTGTTTGTCTGTTTTTTCAGTCAAAAAGAATTGCTTGAATTTAAAATAAAAAATAATGCAGAATATAGTAGGAATCGATATTGGAGGGTCACATATCACGTTAGCTCAGGTAGATCCTGAAAAGCGTGAGATCATTTCTTCAACATATGTAAGAGAACATGTCAATGCTTTTGATGACAAAGAAGTTATTTTCTCCGAATGGGTTTCAGCCATTAATAAAGTGACCCACGATCTGGTAAAAGATAATCTTTTAATCGGGATTGCGATGCCCGGACCTTTTGATTACGAAAACGGAGTATCCCTCATGCAGCAGGGAAAGTTCATTGATCTCTATCAGGTCAATATTAAAGAAGAACTGGCAAAAAGACTATCTGTTTCTCAGGATCAGATTCATTTTGTGAATGATGCGGCGGCATTTATGGAAGGGGAAGTGTTTGGAGGTTGTGTAAAGGGATTCAAAAATATTTTTGGAGTAACCCTGGGTACAGGATTGGGAACGACCTTTTACAACGGAGAATATGCAACCGATGAAGATTTATGGGATTCACCTTTTAAAGATTCTATTTGTGAAGACTATCTGGCCACGCGGTGGTTTGTCAATTATTATGCGGAACTGACCGGAGAACAGATTTCAGGAACCAAAGAACTGCTGGATAAACCTGTCGAAATTCAAACCAGGATATTCGATGAATATGCAGATTCCTTTTCTGGGTTTGTAGTGAAGTATGTCAAAAATTATGAACCTGAAGTTTTAGTCATAGGAGGAAATATTGCAAAAGCTTATCCCTATTTTGAAAAAAGATTTATTCAGAATTTAACAAAGAATAATATTAACTTGCCTGTCAGAATCTCTGCTATTTTTGAAGATGCAGCCATCTTGGGAGCCGCCAGTTATGCTTTAAAAAAGCTTAAATAATTAACAAAACGATACGATGAAGTCTCTATTTTCTACCTTATTTCTTTTATTACAGGCTTGGGCTTTCGGTCAGAATATATCCCCTGTGGATTATGTGAATCCGTTGATGGGAACCCAATCTAAACCTTCTTTATCCAACGGGAATACTTATCCTGCTGTCGGACTTCCCTGGGGAATGAATATCTGGACTCCGCAGACGGGGAAAATGGGGGACGGATGGGCTTATACTTATGATGCAGATAAGATCAGGGGTTTTAAACAGACCCATCAGCCTTCTCCCTGGATGAACGATTACGGCGCCTTCTCTATCATGCCGGGAGTAGGCAGGCTTAAATTTAAAGAAGAAGACCGGGCGAGCTGGTTCAGCCATAAAGCGGAGGTATCTACCCCTTATTTCTACAGCGTATACCTTGCAGATATCAACGTAACAACAGAATTTACCCCTACGGAAAGAGCTTCAGTTTTTAAATTTGATTTTCCTAAAACGGATAGTGCTTATGTTGTGATCGATGCCCTGAATAAAGGCTCTTATATTAAAATCCTTCCCAAAGAAAGAAAAATTCTGGGCTATACGACCCGGTATTCCACCGGGAAATATGAAAACTTTAAAAACTATTTTGTGATTCAGTTTGATCAAGATTTTGAACTGACGAGAACATGGAAAGATGATAAGCTTTTAAAGGATCAGCTGGAAATCACAAGCGATCATACGGGAGCAGTGGTTGGTTTTAAACTGAAAAATAAGGAAGCGGTCTACGCAAAAGTTGCTTCTTCATTTATAAGTTTTGAGCAGGCAGAGCTGAACCTGAAAAGAGAAGTGGGCAATAAGAATTTCGAACAGGTAAAATCGGAGGCGAAAAATATCTGGAACAGAACTTTAGGAAAAATAGAGGTAAAAGGCGGTACTGACCCGCAGATGAGAACCTTTTATTCCTCTTTGTACAGAACCTTGTTTTTTCCACAAAAATTATATGAAATTGATGCTCAGAATACAATAAAACACTGGAGTCCCTATAACGGCAAAGTGGCAGACGGAAGAATGTTTGCAGGAACAGGCTTCTGGGATACGTTCCGTGCATTATATCCTTTCCTTAACCTGGTATATCCAGGTATCAATGTAGAAATGCAGGAAGGATTGGCTAATGCCTATAAAGAAGGTGGTTTTCTGCCGGAATGGAGCAGCCCCGGATATTCCGATATTATGATTGGGAACAATTCTGCTTCCGTAGTAGCAGATGCTTATATAAAAGGGCTTCGGGGATATGACATAGAAACCCTTTGGCAGGCCGTAAAACACGGCGCTAATAACGAAGGTCCGATAGACGCCGTTGGGCGCAAAGGCGTTCAATATTACAATACGCTAGGCTATGTCCCTTACGATGTAAAGATCAATGAAAATGCGGCCAGAACGCTGGAATATGCTTACGATGATTTTTCTATTTATCAGTTGGGAAAGGCACTCGGGAAACCTGCTTCAGAAATTGATATTTATAGAAAAAGAGCATACAATTATAAGAATCTGTTTGATAAGGAAACCGGCTTGATGCGCGGTAAAAATAAGGATGGTAATTTCCAGAAACCTTTCAATCCTTTCAAATGGGGAGATGCTTTTACGGAAGGAAATAGCTGGCACTATACGTGGTCTGTTTTTCAGGATATTAATGGTCTGTCAGACCTGATGGGAGGCAGAAAGAAGTTCGAAGCTAAACTGGATGAAGTTTTCTCATTGCCTCCGGTTTTTGATGACAGCTATTATGGAGGGGTGATCCATGAGATCAGAGAAATGCAGATCATGAATATGGGACAGTATGCCCATGGGAACCAGCCTATCCAGCACATGATCTATTTATACAATTATGCTGGCTCGCCGTATAAAACACAGTACTGGGTGAGACAGGTAATGAATAAGCTTTATCATGCAACACCGGACGGTTATTGTGGTGATGAAGATAACGGGCAGACTTCTGCATGGTATATTTTCTCGGCATTAGGGTTTTATCCCGTGACGCCGGCCACAGATCAGTATGTGTTGGGAGCACCATTATTTAAGGAGGCAACCATCCATCTTGAAAACGGAAAGAAAATTGAAATCAAGGCTCCGGAAAACAATGCCGACAACCTGTATGTAAAATCATTGAATGTAAATCATCAGCCTTATTCCAAGAATTGGATAAGCCATCAGGAGCTGGTGAAAGGGGCTGTTCTGGATTTTAAAATGGACAGTAAACCTAATAGGGAAAGAGGCTCACAGGAAAAAGATTTTCCCTATTCAATGTCAAAAGAATAATCGTACGTAATAATTTTTTTAACCTAGAAATACGACTGTAATGAGTGCAGAAAAGAAAGAAATATTTGATAGAGTAGAAAAACTACTGGAAACACAAGGCTTTAAGCTTGCGGCAAAAGATGATACAAGGCCATGGGGAGGTTTTTTTGTAATTGATGAAAACCAGGCACAGGATTTTGCGAACCAATATTTTGATGGAATTGATGTTGAAGGATTAAGAATAGGGGGTAAGTTGAGCCCTAAGATTCTTATTGTTGCTCCCGAGGCTAGATTAAGCTGGCAGTATCATCACCGGAGGGCTGAGATCTGGCAGGTGGTAGAAGGTACGGTAGGGATCAAAAGAAGTAATACCGATGAAGAGGGTGAGCTGAAAGAATACCATCCAAAAGATCAGGTAAAGCTTCAACAAGGCGAGAGACACCGTCTGATCGGTTTGGAAGGCTGGGGAATTGTGGCGGAGATCTGGCAGCATACCGATGCATCCAATCCCTCTGACGAAGATGATATCGTGAGAGTACAGGATGACTTCGGAAGATAATTCCAAAGTAGATATATCTGCCTCTGCCCTTCATTTCTCGGCTTTAGAGAATGTCGGACAGAGGCTTTTTTTTAAATTAAATAGTATGGAAAAAAATATTGTATGCTTTTGTATATGGATACTGTCTGTGATAAACACTCATGGGCAATCCCTTTCATCTCCCAATGGCCAGCTGAAATTAAATTTTAAAATTGAAGGAGAAGGAATTCCTTATTACTCTGTACATTATAAAGATAAACCTGTTTTAAAAGATAGCAAGCTGGGGTTTATGATAAAGCCCGCTTATTCTTATGCCTCTGAATTTAAAGCAGTGGCAGTTGACTACTCTTCTTGTAATGAAAATTGGACCCCGGTATGGGGTCCGAACAAAGAAGTAAACAGCCATTACAACGAAATGCTGGTCCATTTAGTACAAAATAAAACAGGCTGGAAGCTTGATATAAGGTTTAGACTCTTTGATGACGGACTGGGTTTTCGATATGAATTTCCAATCCAGTCTGATTTGAGGCATTTTACGATAAACAATGAAATAACTGCTTTCAATTTAGGCAAAGATTATAAAGCTTTTTGGATTCCTGCGGATTATGATACGAATGAATTTCCTGTGACGACCTCTCAGTTGTCTGAAATTTCTGAACTCATTGATGAGGTTAGGAAAGAACCTTTGGCGGCAAAAGCCCCAAGTGCTGCTCTTGCTGTGCAAACACCGCTGATGCTGAAATCGCAGGATAGAATTTATATCAATATTCATGAGGCGGCTTTGGTCAACTTTCCTGCGATGACACTTGCTGTTGACGAGAAAAATTTTATTTTATCCTCCAGTCTGACTCCTGATAAAAATGGTGACAGAGGCTTTATTCAAACAGGTTCTGTAAGCCCATGGCGTACAATGATAATCAGCGATGATGCGAGAAAAATTTTATCTTCCAATCTTATTGTAAATCTTAATGAACCCACCAAAATTAAAGATACATCCTGGATAAAACCGATCAAATATATTGGAGTCTGGTGGGAATATTTTACAGGTGGAGGCTCTACATGGGCCTATTCCGATGATCAGGACATTAGCATTGGAAAAACAGATTATAATACCCTAAAGCCGAATGGCAGACATGGAGCCAATACAAAGCACGTAAAAGAATATATTGATTTTGCTGCAGAAAACGGATTTGATGCCGTTTTGGTAGAAGGCTGGAATGAAGGCTGGGAAGATAACCAGGCTTACAGAAAAGAACATATTTACAGTTTTACAAAAGCATATCCGGATTTCAATGTAAAAGAACTTCAGGCCTATGCCAAAAGCAAAAATGTAAAGATCATCATGCATCACGAAACAACATCTTCCGTTGCTGACTATGAACGGCAGCTTCATGATGGCTTTCAGTTTATGAAGGATAATGGATATGATGCTGTAAAGACAGGATACGTAGGTCCCATTATCCCCAGAAGTGAATATCATGACAGCCAATGGATGGTAAACCATTATCTGTATGTTGCAGAAACAGCTGCCCAATATCATATTATGGTCAATTCACACGAAGCAGTACGGCCAACAGGATTATACAGAACTTTTCCCAACTGGATTGCCCAGGAATCTGCCCGGGGAACAGAATTCGAATCCTTTAACGGAAACAGACCGGATCATACAACAATTTTACCTTTTACCCGGCTGATAGGGGGGCCTATGGATTATACACCAGGAATATTTGAAGGAGATTTATCTGCATATGGTAACAACAAAGCCAAACTCAGTACAACACTTACCAAGCAACTGGCTCTTTATATCACAATGTACAGCCCTCTTCAGATGGCCGCAGATCTGATTGAAAATTACAGGAAATATCCTGATGCTTTTCAGTTCATCAAAGAGGTTGCCGTTGATTGGGATTCCTCCTATATTCTTGAAGCAGAACCGGGAGATTATATTACCATAGCAAGAAAGGCAAAAAATAAAAATGAATGGTTTGTCGGAAGTATTACCGATGAAAATCCAAGAGAAGCTACGGTGGATTTATCATTTCTGCCCAGAGGAGAAAAGTTTGAGGCGACTCTATATAAAGACGGAAAAGATGCCAGTTGGAATCATAATCCTAAAAACTATGAAATCTCTAAGCAACAGGTGAAGTCCAACACTCAACTGAAAATAAAAGTTGCTCCGGGAGGAGGATTCGCAATAAGCATAAAATCTTTAAAATCATGAAAAAAGGATTGGCTGTTTTCACTGTTTTTTGGACAGGTATTTTTGGGATTTGTTGTGCACAGGATCCCTGGATAATCAAATCTGACAATCATACACCGGCTCATTATACCGGAGTCTCAGTTTCTAACGGCGTTATAGGGATGACCTCATCACCCGAACCGCTTAAAATCGGGAGTGTTATTTTAGCCGGAGTTTATGATCAGTATGGACGGGGAAGAACAAGTAATTTTCTGTCAAGTTTTAATCTGTTGGATCTGAATTTAGCCATCAACTGGCAACAGATTAATAGGAATAATATCACCAATTTTACCCAGGCAATTAATTTTAAGACCGCTACTTTTTCAGGCTCTTTTGACTATGGAGATATTGCTTCCATAGAATATAAATATACAGCGCTGAGACAACTGCCCAACAACGTAATACTGACTGTCAGCATTCATCCTAAAAAAGATCTGTCATTGGTTGTTGAAAACAATATTAAAACACCGCAAGGCTTCATACAGTCTCAGCAAAACTATAATGAGGTAAGCCCTCCACACGCGACCATTCCGCTTCTGACCTCTGTGGCAAAAAGCCCAACAGGAGCACTTACAATTGCGGCCAGTACAACATTTGTATTTCCTGAAGAACACTATAGCCAGCCAAAAGTTTCCCACGAAATGCGGGACAGCGATGCACACCTTATGAAATTTGTTAAGAAATTAAATGCATCAGAAAAAACATATACCTTTTCGGTAATTGGCTCTCTTGTTTCCTCTTCTCAGGGTAATGATCCATACAATACTGCAGAAAGATTAAGTATATATGCAAATTTGCAAAACCCTGTAAAGTTATATGAAAAGCATGAAGAAGAATGGCAGGATTTATGGAAAGGCGATATTGAAATAGAAGGAGATCCGCAAGCACAGCAGGATATTCACAACATGCTGTATCATCTGTATTCTTTTTCCAGAGAAGGATCTGATCATTCATTATCCCCTGTAGGGTTAAGCAGTATCGGCTACAACGGCCATGTTTTTTGGGATACCGAAATGTTTATGTTCAAACCCTTATTGTTTTTCCATCCGGAAACAGCAAAGGGCCTGGTTGAATACCGTTTTAATAGGATAGAAGCAGCTGAAAGAAACGCGGCGATGTACGGATACAAAGGAGCCATGTTTCCCTGGGAAAGCGCTGTTTCCGGCGAAGAAGAAACTCCTGTCTGGGCATTGTCAGGAACATATGAACATCATATAACGGGAGATGTTGCATTTGCAGCATGGTATTACTATGTATTGACCAAAGATATACAGTGGCTCAAAGAGAAAGGCTGGCCTATTCTGCACAAAACGGCTGAATTTTGGCAATCGCGCGTAGAAAAAGAAGGAAGCCAATATCACATTAAAAATGTGGTGGCAGCAGATGAATGGGCAGAGAATATCGATAACAATGCTTATACTAATGCCATAGCAAAGCTGAATTTGCAATTTGCAAACGCCGCCGCAAAAGTTCTTCACCTCCCTTCCAATAAAAACTGGGATGAAATAGCGGATAATCTTGTTTTTACAAAACTGGAAAATGGAGTTACGAAAGAGCATGACACTTATAATGGAGACAACATTAAACAGGCAGATGTCAATTTGCTGGCTTATCCGCTATGCGTTATTAAAGATAACGATCAGATAAGAAAAGATCTGAGATATTATCAGGAACGGGTACCGGATAAAAAAACGCCGGCAATGACGAAGGCCGTTTTTGCATTATTGTACAGCAGGCTGGGAGAGGGTAAAGAAGCTTATCAATGGTTTAAAGAATCTTATGAACCCAATCTTTTGCCGCCATTTAGAGTGTTGGCAGAAACGGAAGAAGGAGACAATCCGTACTTCATTACAGGGGCGGGAGGAGTTTTGCAGGCCGTAATAATGGGTTTTGCCGGTG
This sequence comes from Chryseobacterium sp., assembly GCF_022869225.1. Lineage (NCBI taxonomy): Bacteria > Pseudomonadati > Bacteroidota > Flavobacteriia > Flavobacteriales > Weeksellaceae > Chryseobacterium > Chryseobacterium sp. The sequence continues at coordinate 2,475,150 of NZ_JALIHL010000001.1, forward strand.
TTGATATTGATGAGAAAGGATCTTTAAAAGCAACAAAAAATGCATTACCCCCTCATTGGAAAAAAGTTATAGTAAAAGGGATCGGACCTCAGAAGCTGACATTCTCAAACAGCCAATAGGAACAGGCATCTCTAAAAAAGATATACCCCTATTTAATCAGTATTAAAAGAAAAACAGCTCCAAGAATTGGAGCTGTTTTTTTAGGACCGTAACAATTTCTATCTAAAAAGTCACATCAAGACCCACATAGAAATTTGCTTTCATAATGGGGGCATACACCATACCGCCATCAAAATAATTTCCGAAAGGATTTTTAAAATCAACGATCGCATTTTTCTGATAATACGAAGTAAGGTTTTCTCCACCTACGTAAGCTCTGATCTTTTTATTGAAATTTCTTGAAACCTGTGCATTAAGGACTGCATAAGACTCAGAGTATGCCGGCATCTGAAATTCAGCAGGATTGCTTGAGGTATCCGGAAGCCTTTGCTTTCCTACCCAATTTAAGGTGGTATCAAAACTCCAGAATCCACCGTTGTTATTTTTATGGGTTGCATAGGCTAAGTTGACAAAGCCCCTGTGCTTTGCCATAAAAGGTACTTGTCTTCTTCCTCCGATATAATCGGCCTGTACATCATAATATTTATAGGCAAGTCTTACCTCAAAATTTTGGAAAGGACTCAAATCCCACTGGGTCTGGAAAGAGTTGGCAAATGATTTTCCTTCCAGGTTATAGAAGGTAAGTTGCTGAGGTGATTTGTCTAGGTCCACCAAAACCTGATCCTGGAAATCCGTTCTGAAGAAGTCGGCAATAATGCTTGATTTTCTTCCGAATAACTTGAATTCCTGTTGTAAACTAGCGCCGTAGTTCCATGCAATTTCAGGTCTCAGGCCATAGATGTCACCTCCGTTTGATAAGATATTAACCGCTCTGTTGGATGCAAAATACTGCTGGCTTTCCGCAAAAACATTGGCCGTTCTGAAACCTCTTCCTGCAGAAAGTCTTAGGATCGTCTGAGGCGTGAAATCATATTTAAAATTAAGCCTTGGCGTAAACTGAGTTCCTGCAAGGTTGTGGAAGTCGACCCTGGTTCCTGCTACTAAAGTATATTTTAAACCTGTTAAAGTATATTCCGCAAAAATACCGGGAACCATTTCATTCCTTTTCAGATCATTCGTTAAATAGGTCTCTGTATAACCGTCATATAAAAAACTTGCTCCTGCTTTATACTTATGGTTGGTATTTCCTATGATGCTTTCAAAAATCAGATTGGAATAATAAGTATGCTGCTGTCCGTTATAGTTTCTAAGGCCGAAAAAGCTGTCTTGCTGATGATAAACATACTGGTTAATCCAGCCGATACTTTGGTAAGGTTTTCCTTTAAAAACATAGCCTGTCTTATTCCATACCTGAAACCTTGAAATATCGATTCCGACCCCATAGGCAGACTGTTTGTCCTGAGCCAGCTTTTTGTCGAAACCAACCTGTCCGGCAGTTCTTTCATCTCTGATGAAGTTGATTCCAAAGTGGGATCCAAACCCTGATTTTTCCAAATCATTATAATTAAGAAGGTAAGCCGCGTTGATCTGACTTCCCTTTGGCCTGTCAAGAAAGCCGTCACCATTCATATCGGTATTTCCAAACGTTCCGTTGCCGTGAAGAAGGAAAGTTTGTGACCATTTGTCATTGATGGGAGAGACATTCGTAATGTTCACTTCCGCTCTTCCATTGAAATCGGAAAAAAGATTCAGGGAAGTTTCAGGCGTTTTTGCATTTTTCAAAAGCTCAGTATTGATCTGCCCGGTAATACTTTCATATCCGTTGGTTACCGTACTTCCTCCTTTTGTCAATTGAATGCTTTCAATCCATCTTCCGGGAATGAAATTTAATCCATATGCCGAAGCCAGTCCCCTGATTTCAGGCAGCTGCTCCTTCGTTAAGCTGGTATATTTTTGGTCCAGACCGAGCATTTTAAGCTGTTTTGTGCCGGTAACGGCATTGCTGAAAGAAACATCTACGGTAGCATTGGTTTCGAAACTCTCAGACAGGTTACAGCACGCTGCTTTCAATAATTCCTTTTTGTCAATATTAAAAACAAGTCCTGCTTCTTTCTTACTTAAAGCTGTTGCAGCCTTAGAACCTGTTACCACTACACCGTCAATATTTTTTTCATTTTTGCTGTGGGAGTCATCTGCTGATTGTGTCTGATGTTCTTTGTGATCGTCATGTTTGATTCCCTCTTCGTAATGAACCTTTGGATTGGCTTCTCCAAAAACAAAATCCCTGTCATACAGGCAACATCCCGGAAGACCATTATAAACGGCGTCAGACGCTTTGTATTTTTCATTGTCGTGCCCTGCATCAGCAATGGCCTTTAAAATTTTATCTGATGAGGTTTTTGCGGGATCAAAATTCAAAATAACGGTCTGTTTTTCTGCATTCCATTCCGCAGCATCCGCACCGGCTCCTTTTGCCGCCTTTTCAATTCTTGCTTTGCATGAAGCACAGTTTCCTCTTACATAGAACTCATTATCTTGTTTAGCAGTATTAGCGCCAGCGTGGTGCTCATGATGAGTCTCTGCTTGGGAAGACGGCAGATCTCTGTCGTAATGGCAGCATCCGGGAAGACCTTCATACGTTTCGGAAGAAGCTTTAAACTTTTCATTGTCATGGCCTGCTTCCGCTACTTTCTTTAAGATTTCATCCGCCGAAGTATTCTGGCCGGTTTCTAACGTCAGCGTTTGAAGATCAATGGAATATACTGCTGTTTTGGCTCCTGCTTTTTTGGCTGCTCCTTCAATTCTCGTTTTGCACATTTCGCAGTTCCCTTTTACTTTGAACTGATTTTTTGAAAGATTCTGAGCAGATATAAATTGGGTAAATAAGAATAAGCTACCAAGCATCAACCTGGAAATATATAATTTCATTTTGTTTAAAAGTTTAGATTAATTAAAAAACGGTTCATCACATCATGTAATGAACAGACAATGTATTAATTAACCTATTTTAGGCGGCTGCCAGATTTCTTTTAAACGGTCTGATAGATAAGGATCTGAATATTGAAACTGAGGATTCTTATTCGCTTTGTAATAAGACAGTTCAAGACGTAAATTTTTTGAAAACGGAGTTTCTATAAAAGTATAGCAGGCGATACATGATGAGCAGCAGTCATCATGACAAGATTTTGTTTTATCGCTTTTGCTGTCTTTCTGAGAAGAGTGACTCTTGCAGCACTCGCTTTTTGTAGAAGCTGCTTTACAGCAGGTTTCCTGCATCGATTGAGCGTAGAAGCTGTCTTTGGGAACTAAAAAAATTCCCAAACAAAAAACTATTGCAAGTAGGTGAAACAGCTTCATATCTGCAAAAATACAAAATTTATGGTAAAGGATCGCCAACTTTTACAGCACAATTATGCCAAGGCTCACCATGAGCAGGATTTATTTGGGGTTTATCTCCCATAGCCAGCTTTTGTTCAGCCGGAGCAGGCGCCGGAGGGGTTTGTATGATATTCTGTTGGGGGGCAGCGGCTGGTTTGCTGTTCAGCGGCTGTCCTACCGGGATATCACATCGGTGGCCCGGCTGTCCGTGAGGAGGATTCATTCCGGGAGCCGTTTTTACCTGATTTTCGTTATGGTCGATAGGTATTTTTCCGGGAGAACCAGAATTGGGGTCAATCTGAATGGTATTATTCCCATTGACCGTTATGTTTTGTGAAGCCGGAGCCGGGGAGCTGCTTAAAGGCTGTCCTACCGGGATATCACACCGGTGTCCCGGCTGTCCATGGGGAGGATTCATTCCGGGAGCATTGGCAATAGGAGCAGGATTGGGATTAGATTGAATTCCTGCCTGGTCCATTAAAGAAACTTTGGGAGCATTCAATGCTATTTCAGACATGGAGCCTGCTTCCTTTATATAAGTTGCTTTTTCATCCTTTTTACAGGAAATACTGAGTACTGCTATCGCTGTCAAACCTAAAAATGTATTCTTCATATCCATGGGTATGAAACAAAATTAGCAAAACATTTTCAATTGTTTTGCTAATTTTATATTTATAGTCTGATTTTAGAACTAATTTTTCACTAAAAGTCTAAATCCTTCTCCGTGAACGTTGATAATTTCCAACCCTTCGTCATCTTTTAATAATTTACGAAGCTTAGCAATATAAACGTCCATACTTCTTGCGGTGAAGTAATTTTCTTTTTTCCAGATTTTTCTTAAAGCAAGATCTCTGGGCATGAAATCATTTCTGTGAATGCAGAGAAGCTTCAGCAATTCATTTTCTTTTGGAGAAAGTTTGTATTCTTTGTCTCCCACTTTGAGCTGTCTCAGCATCGAGTCAAAGAAAATATTACTGATCTTGAACTGTTCCTGTTCCTCATTTTCCAATGTAGAACTTCTCTGAAGAATAGCTTTGATCTTATACAAAAGAAGCTCGGTGTCAAAAGGTTTTGTGATGTAATCATCAGCTCCCAGCTGATACCCTTTCAAAATATCTTCTCTCATATTTCTTGCGGTAAGGAAAATGATCGGCGTATTTTTATCAATTTTTTTCACATCTTCCGCTAATGAAAATCCGTCCTTTTTAGGCATCATTACGTCAAATATGCAGATGTCGAATTCATTTTCCGTAAATTCTTTAAGCCCCTGCTCTCCGTCTGTTGCTAGGGTAACTTCAAAATTATTGATCGTTAAATAATCTTTAAGCACCGCTCCGAAACTCTGATCGTCCTCTACTAATAATATTCTGTTGCTCATAATTTCAATAATTAAAAATTAATAATTAAGAATGAACTGTCTCACTCTGTCTTCTATATTTTGTTATTTGATTTTTCACTTATTATCTTAGCTCATAGGGAGTTTTATTGTAAACGTACTTCCTTTCCCTTTATGGGAGTCTACTATAATCTGCCCTTTGTGCAGCTCTACAATTTTCTTCACATAAGAAAGACCCAAGCCCTGTCCCTTTACGTTGTGAATATTTCCGGTTTCTTCCCTGAAGAATTTCTCGAAAATCTTTGTTTTATTCTGGGTTTCCATTCCCATCCCTTTATCCGAAACCTCAATTACATATAAAGATCCTTCATTTCTTGTTTCTACATGAATTTCCGGAGCTTCGGGAGAATATTTATTGGCGTTGTCCAATAGGTTCACCAGCATATTGGAAATATGAAATTCATCTATCTTAAACGTGTAATGGGTAGCATTGAACTTCTGGGTAAGGGAACCGTTTCTCTGACCCACGATCAGATTGAAAGATTCCGTTGTCTTTTTAATAAGCTCTCTTACATTCGTCTCTTTCAGGAACAGTTTTACTTCATTTCTTTCAAGCTTGGACATATTAAGAACGTTCTCTACCTGTTTTTTCATTCGTAAATTCTCCTGCTTGATCAGTTCTGAATAATATTTTACTTTGTCGGGATTGGTGGCAATCTTATCATTGGCCAGAGAATCTGTAGCGACAGAAATGGTTGCCAATGGAGTCTTAAACTCATGAGACATATTATTGATGAAGTCTGTTTTCACTTCAGCAAGTTTCTTCTGTCTCATCATATAGTTGATGGAAATAATATAAATTCCCAAAATAGTAAGTAACGAAAGAAAGGTCCCCAGTAGCATAGGCCAGTTATTCATAGCCAGTGAATATTCCTTTTTAGGAAAAACCAAAGCCAGGTTATATAAAACACGGTCTTTTTTATCTGTAAAAAGAGGGAAGCTGTAGGTATTGTTATCTTTCTTCTCCTTATATACCTTATTCGCAACACTGGTAAGCTTATTATCTTTATCCGTTATTCCATACCCGAATTTAGCAGTAATGCCTCTCATTTTCAGCTCCTTTGCAATCACTGAATCAAGAACAGCAGGATCCACTCTCTTGGCAATAGGTAAATTGTTCCCGTATACTTTTACAAATTCTTTAATGGCATAATCTCCGTTTTCAATGTCAGTATTAAGATCTGCGGTAAGAAGCTCCCGGTTGGTAGTATCTTTTTTAATCTTATACGCAGCTTCGTCAGTATATAATGTGGTGAGTTTTACCGAATCTCCTTTTTGAGAAATCGGAAGCTGTGTTTTGGAAATGATATTTTTAGAGTAGATGATTTGTCTCTGAGTACCAGAGTCCTCCACCTGCTGAATGGTGGTCAGGGAGGGCTGGCTGCTATTGGCAAGAATGGTATTTCTATTGTCTTTATTCAGATATTTGTCAGCCTCAATTTCTTCGATACTCTTTGACGTGTTTTCCAGCGCTGAATAAACCTTGTTTGAAAAATCTTGTTCCAGTGCACCATAATATCCTTTCAGCCAATAAAATTGGAGTGTAACAAAGACAATCAGTGAGATTGTCATAAACACTGAAATTATTGGGATGAACTTATTATTCATTATTTTATTGTATATGTGTTGGAAAAATGAATGTTAAAATTAATTATTTTAAGAGATGGTAAACAAAAAACGAGCCAAAAAATTGTATTTTTTTTCTTAAAAGTCTGTTTTTTAACAATTATTTATGAATTATTAGAAGAATAATATGATAAAGAGATTTAGAATTGAATTTTTTTATCGGCTTTTAAAGCAGGACAGATTTGATGATTATTGAACAGATGGATCTGACTGTGTAATATAATAAAAAAATCTCATCTGTTTGAATTATATTGATAAGTTTATACCCGTTTTATATTTTGTGTTTCAGTAAAGAAGACTTACCGCGATTATTTATTATTGTTAACTTGTCATAGGAAAAGTTCTGTCAGCAAATAAAGAAGTACCTTTATGTAAAATTATTACTTATGGAATCTGCTATCACTTTCAACAAAGATTTTGATTCAAATACGGCCTATGTCATGAAAATTTATAGTGCTGATGTTTCAAAAGTATGGAATTATTTTACCCAATCCGAATTACTGGATCAGTGGTGGGGTCCCAGACCCTGGAGATGTGAAACTATACATCAGGATTTTAAAGAAGGAGGAATCTGGCATTATGCCATGATAGGGCCTAATGGCGAAAAGGCGTATTCCCAATCGAAATACGGCGAAATTATGGAGCATAGAAGTATGGATTGGACGAGTGCTTTCTGTGATGAAAAGGGGAATGTCAATGATGATTTTCCCCGGTCAAAATGGCTGATTGGCTTTACAGGCGTGGAAGAGGGAACAAAAGTAACCGTCAATATCCATTACCCGTCTCAGGAAGTAATGAAAAAGATGCTTGAAATGGGATTCGAAGAAGGGTTCAAAATGGGACTGAATCAGCTGGAAGAAATCATAGGATAATCCGGACCTACTGAATTCATTGTATCAATAGAAAACAGGGTGCCCTTACAGGCTCCCTGTTTGTTTGAAAATAGGGGTGACTGAAAAAGAAAGCGGGAAAGCTTGAAAAATACATATTGATATGTTTATAAAAAAAGACGGACTGTAAGGCCCGTCTTTAGCTGTATTTTAATGAATGCTGGTTTCAGCTCTCTCAAATCAAATGGTCATTGAGAATTCATAATCCTGTTTTGAAATTAAAAGCCTTCAAATTAGATCAGTTCCTCCTCCTGGAAATACTGAATAATGGCCTTTTTCATGAGCAGGGTCTGTTCGTTTGGTTTTAATTCCGGAAGTTCTTCCAGCATCTCAAACTGCGGCCATCCATCTTCATAATGAGTGAACTTATAATACCCAAAAGGTTCAAGTAATCTGCAGACTGCAATGTGAATCAAATTTACTTTATCTTCCTTTGTATATTTCTGCTGGCCGCTTCCCAGCTCCTGAAGACCTATTAAAAATAACAAGGTCTCTATCGGCGGATTTTTTTCAGTTCCGAAGGTATCCTCGAAAAACTGTTCTATCTTTTTCCAATATTCGGATTCGTTGATCATAATGTATATATAAATGATAAGTCTTATTTGCTCAGTGATAAAGCCGGTCCTTTAGCATTTTTACATAAGAAGAAACGGCTTTCAGCATTCTTCAGTTTTGAGCAATATATCTGTTAATCTTCCTTTTTAAAATATTCCTGTTCTATGAGTTCTTATCGATCTTGAGCAGGAACGCATATTCAAGAGCGTCTTCTTTCAATGATTCAAATCTTCCGCTGGCACCTCCATGTCCGGAACTCATATCCGTTTTAAAGACGAGAACATTATCGTCAGTTTTTAATTCTCTTAATTTGGCGGTCCACTTGGCAGGCTCCCAGTATTGTACCTGTGAGTCGTGGAATCCTGTGGTGATCAGCATGTGTGGATAATCTTTCGCTTCCACATTATCATAAGGAGAATATTCTTTCATATAATGATAATACTCCTTATCGTTCGGATTTCCCCATTCATCATATTCTCCTGTTGTCAAAGGGATGGTGTCATCCAGCATGGTCGTTACCACATCTACGAATGGAACCTGGGCCACAATGCCGTTGAAGAGCTGGGGCTCATAATTGACAACAGCGCCCACTAAAAGACCTCCGGCGCTTCCTCCCATTGCATACAGATGTTTGGATGACGTGTAGTTTTCTTTTATCAAATATTTTCCTGCATCAATAAAGTCAAAGAACGTATTTTTCTTAAACAGCATTTTTCCGTCCTCATACCATTCTCTTCCCAGGTATTCTCCGCCGCGGATATGGGCAATGGCATAAATAAAGCCTCTGTCCAGGATGGACAATCTCACATTGGAGAAACTGGCATCTACCGTATGTCCGTAACTTCCGTAGCCGTACAGAAGAAGTGGAGTATCTGCTGATTTTTTGGTGTCTTTATGATACACCAATGAGATCGGAACTTTTGTTTTTCCATCTCTTGAATCTGCCCATATTCTTTCTGAAATATAATTTTCAGAGAAGAATTTTCCACCTAAAACCTCCTGTTGTTTCAGCAGTTTTGTGGTTTTTTCCTTCATATTATATTCATAGGTAGAGCTGGGCTGCGTCAGTGAAGTATAACCGTAGCGTAAAACTTCAGTGTCAAACTCAAGGTTGATTCCGATATAGGTAGTATATGTTGGATCAGAGAAAGGAAGGTAATGAGACTCCTTAGTTTTTTCATCGATGATCATGATTTGCAGCAATCCTTTTTCTCTTTCTTCAAGAACCAGATAATCTTTAAAGATTTCAAACCCTTCCAATAAGACTTCAGCACGATGAGGAATGACATCAGTCCAGTTTTCCATCCCACAGTTAGAAATCTTTGTTTTTACAATTTTGAAGTTGATGGCGTCATCTGCATTGGTAATGATATAAAACTCATCTTCATAATGCTCTACAGAATATTCAAGATCATCTATTCTGGGCTGAATCACGGTCCATTCCGCAAAGACATTGTCAGAAGGGATGAAACGGTGTTCATCAGAAATCGTGCTTGAGCTTGCAATGAAAATATAGTGTAGCGATTTTGTTTTAAAGACATTTACGTCAAAAGTATCATCCTCTTCATGGAAAATCAGAACATCTTCTGAAGAATCCGTTCCCAGCTGATGTCTGTAGACCTGGAATGCGCGGAGATTTTTATCTTTTCTGATATAAAAGATGTGTTGGTTATCATTGGCCCATACAGCCTTTCCTGTTGTGTTAGGAATCTGATCTGCCAGTATTTCCCCGGTCTTTAAATTTTTGAAATTTAAAGTGTAGATTCTTCTTCCCACCTTATCTGAAGAAAAGGAAGCCAGTTCATTGCTGGGGCTTACAGCAACACTTCCTACTTCGAAGAAATTTTCACCTTCTGCCAGAATATTGACGTCAAGTACAATTTCTTCCTGATTGTCCAGGTTTTTATGCTTTCTGCAGAAGATAGGATATTCTTTACCTTCTTCATACCGTACAATATACCAGTATTCATTAAAGAAATAGGGAAGGGATTCATCATCTTTTTTATAGCGCGCCTTCATTTCCTCAAAAAGTTCTTCCTGAAGCTCTTCTGTGTCCTTCATGATGAATTCTTCGTAAGCATTTTCTTCTTCAAGATATTTGATGACCTCAGGATTTTCCCTTTCATTGAGCCAGAAGTAATTATCAGTCCTTCTGTCGCCGTGAGTTTCTAGTATTTTTTCTATTTTTTTTGCTTGTGGAGCTTTCATCCGAATATTTTAATTTTTTTATCGAGCCGGATCCGTCCTGATCCCAATTTTTTGAAAAGAGGGTATAGGGACGTTTCTTTCAATATTAATTTTTGTTCAAATTTAGGTAAAAAAAAACCATCTTTTCTTTATTGAAAAGATGGTTGAGCTTTTTTTATAGCAAAGACTATTTATGGAGAGCCTTAATATATTTTTCAAGGGCCATTGTCATGGAAGGAGTTTCCTTCGTAGGCGCCATTAAATCTACTTTTAATCCAGCTTCTTCTGCAGCAGCCAGGGTCGTGTTTCCAAAAACTCCGATCTTTGTCTCTTCCTGCTTGAATTCCGGGAAGTTTTGCTGTAGCGATTTGATCCCCTGCGGGCTGAAGAAGATCAGCATGTCATAATCTTTAATGCTGATATCGGTAAGATCGCTGCATACTGTACGGTACATAATGGCTCTGGTCCAGTCTACATTAGCTGCATCCAACGTTTTTACAATATCCGGACTCAAAACATCTGAAGATGGCAACAGATATTTTTCTGTAGGGAATTTTTTGAAAAGAGGAAGCAGGTCTGAGAAGTTTTTCTCTCCAAAACTGATTTTTCTCTTTCGGTATACAATATGTTTTTGAAGATAGTTGGCAATGGCTTCGGACTGACAGATGTATCTCATCGTATCCGGAACAGCAAAGCGCAGTTCCTCTGCAAGTCTGAAATAATGGTCAATCGCATTTTTACTGGTAAAGATAATTCCAGTGTATTGCGTCAGATCTATTTTCTGTGTTCTGAGTTCTTTGTTGTCAACTCCTTCAACGTGGATAAAAGGACGGAAATCAATCTTTATTTTTTCCTTCTTCGCGATATCCAAATATGGAGAAGACTCACTAGGCGCTGGTTGAGAAACCAATATGGACTTTATTCTCATCATTGACATGTATTAAAAAAATAACAATTTCCAAAGCAGTAATAATGGTGCGATTTGGAGGGTGCAAATATACAAAAATTTATAATACCATTTCTCCGGAAGAATCTTGTTCTTGTGAAATAAGTAGAAAAATACTTTGAAAATGAATACAAAAGAAAAGAAGAAGAAATAGTAAAGAAATATTTTATTTCTGTCTATAGGGAAGTAATAATGGGTTATACACAGAATTATTAACAAAAATGACAGGATGAAGTAAAATTTGGTGGAGGTGAAATAAAAAATGGTCCATTTTTTTCCGTCTCCTATACTTTGGTAAAATAAAAACCCCAAAGAAGATTTTATTAAATAAAAAAACAGTACAGCAAGCAAAGTATATCCGAATTTATTAAGCTGGTATCCCAGGAGCTGTAGATCTGCAATATATTTGGGAACAACAGGTACATATTGGGAGATCAAAACGGAGAGCGTAAGGGTCGTTACACATGAGGTAATGATCCAGCTCGGCAGGTTATTGCTTGCGTCAAAATATTTTTGAAGCAGGAAATCCTTCAGGCTGGCATCCCTTTCTACAATGTTCATCATGAAAACATATAAAAATATGCATCCCAGCAGTATAAAAACTACCCAATCATTGTTCTCAGGTATTCTTACGTGATTTATAAAGTTTTGTGACGACAGCAAAATTTAAGTTTTTTTATTTTTTATTTAACCACAAATAACACAGCTTGGCACAGATTTTCTTTATCACATGATCTGTGGCTAACATATATTCTTCCACAGCAATGTATATACGGAGATGAATTGAATACAATCTCAAGCTCAGCTGTTAAATCTGTGAGAAATATTTTTTTGCAAAATTATAGATTATTTTGTATAAAATAAAAAGGTTAAATAAACTATCTTTGCAAACTGAAATGAAAAAACTAGTCATTATCCCCACTTATAACGAAAAGGAAAATATTGAAAATATTATTTCCGCGGTTTTCGCATTGGAGGATGACTTTCATATCTTGGTAGTGGATGATTCTTCTCCGGACGGAACATCTGAGATTGTAAAAGAACTGCAGAAAAGATTTTCTCATCATCTGCACTTGTCGGTAAGACATACAAAAGATGGCTTGGGAAAAGCGTATATACACGGTTTTAAATGGGCTATCGAAAACAAATATGATTATATTTTTGAAATGGATGCCGATTTCTCTCACAATCCCAGTGATCTTCCTAAGCTGTATGAAGCCTGTCTTAATGCAGATATGGCCATTGGTTCCCGTTATTCAAGAGGAGTTAATGTGGTCAATTGGCCGATGGGACGAGTCCTGCTTTCCTATTTTGCCTCGAAATATGTAAGATTTATTCTAAGGCTTCCGATTCATGATACGACTGCCGGTTTCGTGTGTTTTTCACGAAAAGTACTGGAAGAGATAGGATTGGATAATGTAAAGCTGAAAGGGTACGGATTTCAGATAGAAATGAAATTCAGAGCTTTTAAGAAAAGCTTCAGAATAGTAGAAGTTCCTATTATATTTACCAATAGGATTTTAGGAGAAAGCAAAATGAACGGAGGAATTATTCATGAGGCTGTTTTTGGAGTATTAAACTTAAAATGGAAATCAATCATTAACAGATTATGAAAAAGCTGATCTTTATTTTCGTTTTGGTAAGCCTGTTTTCATGCAACGATTATATTGATAAACCGAAGAATCTGGTTGATCAGAAGGTGATGGCTGAAATTATAGCCGACCTTACCATCAATGAACAGGCCACTTTTGTCTATCAGGACAAAAACCTGGAAGCAGGGACGAGATTTATACTTAAATCCCATCATGTAAAACCCGACGACTTTGTTGAAAGTTTTAAATATTATGTGATTAAGGAGAAAATGCCGGATATAGCCAATGAAGCGCAGGAGATTTTATTGAAAAAAGACCCGAAGGCAGATCAATATATAAAGAATAAAATGAAGAATGGAGGAGCACCCTCGCTTATGAAATATTAATGATGCGGATGTTTCCATTCAACAAAATAGGAGCCGCAGGAGCGGTAAATTAAAAGTATACTGATGAAATTTTTTAATATAGAAAAAACCTCTGAAGGAAAAGCAAGAGCAGGAGAAATTACTACAGATCACGGGAAAATACAGACTCCCATCTTTATGCCTGTGGGAACAGTAGCGAGCGTAAAGACGGTACATCAGAGAGAATTAAAAGAAGACATTAAAGCCCAGATTATTCTGGGAAATACCTATCACCTGTACCTTCGTCCCGGAATGGAAACCATGCAGGATGCCGGAGGATTACATAAATTCATGAACTGGGATCTTCCTATTCTTACGGATTCAGGAGGTTTTCAGGTGTTCTCATTGGCGAGCAGCAGAAAAATGACGGAAGAAGGAGCGAGATTCAAATCTCATATTGACGGAAGTTATCATATGTTTTCTCCCGAAAGATCAATGGAAATACAAAGACAGATCGGAGCCGATATTTTCATGGCTTTTGACGAATGTACTCCTTACCCTTGTGAATATAACCAGGCAAAATCATCTATGGAGCTCACCCACCGTTGGCTAAAAAGATGTATCGACTGGACCAATGAAAATCCTGAACTGTACGGGCACAAGCAAAGACTTTTCCCAATTGTACAGGGATCCACATATTCCGATTTAAGAAAAATTTCTGCCGAGGTGATTTCTGAAGCCGGTGCCGAAGGAAATGCTATCGGAGGACTTTCCGTGGGAGAGCCCGAAGAAGAAATGTACAGAATTACAGATGAAGTAACGGATATTCTTCCAAAAGAAAAACCAAGATATCTGATGGGAGTAGGAACTCCTTGGAATATTCTGGAATCTATCGGATTAGGAATTGATATGATGGATTGTGTAATGCCTACAAGAAATGCAAGAAATGCGATGCTTTTCACATGGCAGGGGGTAATGAATCTTAAAAATGAAAAATGGAAGCGCGACTTCTCTCCCTTGGATGAATTTGGAACCAGTTTTGTGGATAAAGAATACTCAAAGGCTTACCTTCGTCATTTGTTCGTATCTAAAGAATATCTGGCAAAACAGATCGCTTCCATCCATAATCTTGCCTTTTATCTTGACCTGGTTAAAGTGGCAAGAGAACACATTATTGCCGGTGATTTTTATGAATGGAAAAATTCCGTGGTTCCGGTTCTTAGACAAAGACTGTAAAAGGATATGCTTAAAATAATAGACAGATATATCATCAAAAAATATCTTGGAACCTTCAGTTTCATGCTGATACTGCTGTCTATCATTGTGCTTGTTATTGACGTTCAGCAAAAGATCCCCAGGATAGAAAATGCAAAGGCCATTGATCCCAAGCTTGATCTGGTGTATTTCCTGATCCATTTTTATCCTTTCTGGATTATCAATCTTGTGGTAACGTTTCTTTCCATTCTGGTCTTTATCACGGTGATCTATTTCACCTCCAGAATGGCAAATAATACGGAAATTGTTGCCATTATCAGTAGTGGTGCCAGTTTTCACAGGTTTGCAAAACCTTACTTGTATACTTCAATTCTGATTGCTTTGATTTCGCTTACGGTAAATCATTTAGTGCTTCCGTGGGCCAATATCAAGAAGAACCAATTGGAAGCGTATACCTATAATGCAGCCAATAAAGAAAAGATTTTAGGAACAGCCCCCGCATCTTCTCAACTCAGTAAGACAGAATACATTTTTGTGGCTTCCTGGAACAAAAGAGATAAAAGAGGTTCCAGTTTTGTCTATCAGAAGTTTAATAAAGACAGAAGAATGGTATATGAGCTGAAAGCCAGCGAAGTATATTGGGATCTTGCTAAAAAACAGTTTGTGCTGAATAATTATCTTGAAAAGACGATCAATAAGGACAATACGGAAAAATTAAGCAACGGGGTTGAGTTGAGGAAAAACTACGGGCATTCTCCCGAAGAGCTTTTTCCTAATGAACTTTTGGGACAGAATAAAACGACTCCCGAACTTTTAAAATTCATTGAAAGGGAAAAAGCAAGAGGAAACAGCAACCTGAATTCCTATCTGAATGAGCTTTACCAAAGGACCTCAATGCCCGTTTCTATTGTTATTCTGACCTTCCTGGCACTTTCCCTGTCTTCACAGAAAAAAAGAGGAGGGCTGGGTATTAACCTGGCCATAGGAATTTCGTTAGCCTTTCTTTTCGTGTTTTCATTTGAAGCCCTAAAAGTGGTTTCAGAGAATAAAAGCTTGCCGCCGGCTTTGGCCATGTGGTTGCCTAACCTGGTATTTCTGCCGCTTACGCTTTATTTATACATCAAAAGAGCCAATCAGTAAAGGAGCTTTACTTCTTTGTGATAAAAAGAATGCATCCCGTCTTCCAGTTCGACCCAGAGTTCTCCTTTTTCGTCCGCCTTCCTGATGATGCCATTTTGTCTTTCTTTTTCAATCTCAAAAACTGAGATTTCATCTTTACGGAACAGGTTTAGGTTGAATAGCTCCAGGATTTCCTGATCAGAAGGAATGTTTTTTAACTTTTCAGCTAAATATTCATGAAGCGTAAAAGCGAGCTCTTCAAGGTCAAATCGATGTCCTGTTTGGGTCAGAAGTGATCCGGCGTTGGATATCTCATCAAATTTCTCCTGGAGAATATTAATTCCGGTGCCGATGATGAAATACTTATTTTGATTTATCTTTTTCTTTTCAATCAGAATACCGACGATTTTTTTACCTTTAAGGATAATATCATTCGGCCATTTAATTTTTACGTCATAATCAGCCAATTTGGCCAGGAAATCCCTGACAATAATTGCGGTATAATAATTGAATATAAAGTCTGAGCACAAGATGTTTTGAGTCTTCACTGCCAGCGTATACGCCAGATTCTTTCCGGCGGTTGGAGTCCATACATTTCCATACTGACCACGGCCTTTTGTCTGATTAAAAGTATGCAGTCCTATAAAATCTGAATTTTGGTAAAGTAAAAACTTTGATATTTCGTCATTAGTAGAAGAACATTCTTTCAGGTAGAATAGTTGGCTCATTTAAGAAAACTTTAAGACATTAAGGGGGTAAAAGTAAGGTTAAAGTAAAGAAAAAACAATAAATTTGCAGATTATAGTATTTTTTTAATGAATAAAACAGCAGAAAAACAAGCATTATTAGATAAAATCGTTGAAGCTATCCAGGATGTAAAAGGTGAAGATATTATGATCTTTGATCTTTCAAACATTGAAAACTCTGTAGCAGAAACGTTCGTAATATGTAGCGGAAACTCAAATACACATGTATCTGCATTAGCAGGAAGTGTTGAGAAAAAAGTAAGAAACGAACTGAAGGACAGGCCTTGGCATGTGGAGGGTACAGAGAACGCAATGTGGGTTCTTGTAGATTACGTTTCAGTAGTAGTTCATATATTTCAAAAACAGGTACGTGAGTACTATGATATAGAAGAACTTTGGGGTGACGCAGTCATTACCAAAATTGAAAATGAATTTTAAAATTTTAAAAAGTATAAATGAATAATAAAGGATTCAACTGGTTCTTTCCTATTGCACTCATAGCTCTTTTGCTATATTTTGCTTCCGGTTTCTTAGGAGGTGATGGTGCAAAATCTATTGATGAAGATGGTTTCTTTAGAGAAATGCAGGCGGGGAAAGTCCATAATATAATTATATATAAAGATATAGAGAAAGCCGATGTTTTCCTTACCAAAGAGGCCAAATCGGCAATGGTTACCAAAACATCCAAAGAAAATAACCCTCTTTCTGCTTTGGATATCGCTCCTAAAGCAGACTATTCTGTAAAATACGGAGATCTTCAGCTTTTCCTTCAGAAGTTTGATCAGATTAAAGCGGCAAACCCTGCTATTAAGACTGCTAAGGATTACGGAACCGGTAAAAGCCCGTTCACTGATATCTTAGTATCTGCATTGATCTGGATTACGATCTTGGGATTGTTCTATTTCCTTCTTTTCAGGAAGATGGGCGGTGGAGGAGGTCCCGGCGGACAAATCTTCTCTATTGGAAAATCTAAAGCGAAACTTTTTGATGAAAAAGAAAGAATTCAGGTAACTTTCAAAGATGTTGCCGGATTGGAAGGGGCAAAAGAAGAAGTTCAGGAAGTGGTGGATTTCCTGAAGAACTCTGAAAAATATACGAAACTGGGAGGTAAAATTCCTAAGGGAGTTCTTTTGGTAGGCCCTCCGGGAACCGGTAAGACATTATTGGCAAAAGCCGTTGCTGGTGAAGCTAAAGTTCCGTTCTTCTCGCTTTCAGGTTCTGACTTTGTAGAAATGTTCGTGGGAGTAGGTGCATCAAGAGTAAGAGACCTTTTTGCCCAGGCCAAAGCAAAATCTCCGGCGATCATCTTTATTGATGAGATTGATGCGATCGGACGTGCCAGAGGAAAAAACAACTTCTCAGGTGGAAATGATGAAAGAGAGAATACGCTGAACCAGCTTCTTACTGAAATGGATGGTTTCGGAACCGATACCAACGTTATTGTAATGGCTGCCACCAACAGAGCGGATATCCTTGATAAAGCTTTGATGAGAGCAGGACGTTTTGACCGTTCGATCTATGTAGATCTTCCGGAACTTCATGAAAGAAGACAGATCTTTGATGTTCATTTAAAGAAAATCAAACTTGATGATAATGTAGACCGGGAATTCCTGGCTAAGCAAACCCCTGGATTCAGTGGAGCTGATATTGCCAATGTATGTAACGAAGCCGCATTGATTGCAGCAAGAAACAACCATACTTCTGTTACAAAACAGGATTTCCTTGATGCTGTGGACAGAATCATCGGAGGTCTTGAAAAGAAAAATAAAGCGATCAAACCTTCTGAAAAAAGAAGAGTAGCCTATCACGAAGCAGGACATGCAACCATTTCGTGGCTGGTAGAACATGCCTCTCCACTGTTAAAAGTGACAATCGTTCCAAGAGGACGCTCATTAGGAGCAGCCTGGTATCTTCCAGAAGAAAGACAGCTTACCACTACTGAACAGATGCTGGATGAGATGTGTGCAACATTAGGAGGAAGAGCAGCAGAGCAGGTAATTTTCAACAATATTTCTACCGGAGCACTTTCTGACCTTGAAACAGTGACGAAGAGAGCTCAGGCAATGGTTACAATCTATGGATTAAGCCCGAACATCGGTAATATTTCTTATTATGACAGCTCAGGCCAGTCTGAATATTCTTTTGGAAAACCTTATTCTGAAGAAACGGCTACCAAAATTGATGCGGAGATTAAATCAATCATCGAAAATCAATATGAAAGAGCAATAAGAATTCTTCATGAAAATAAAGATAAGCTTGATGCTTTAGCCAATAAGCTTTTAGAGAAAGAGGTGATCTTCCGTGAGGACTTAGAGGAAATTTTCGGAAAAAGAGCATGGGATCCTGAATTGACAGAGAAACCGGTTACCAATACAATCCCTGAAAAAGATCATCCGGCAGCATTGGAAACTCCTCAGATAAAAGAAAAAGAAGAGGAAAGCGAAATACAGGCTCCAGAAAGCCCGACACAGCTTTAAAACTCTTAAAAAATAAGATCATTACAACCTGACAACTTTAAAATTGTCAGGTTTTTTCATATTTAAAGAGATATTTTGGAATCTATTGTAATTTATTTTCTATTTTTGTATAAAGTTGACTAAAAATAGATTAAGTTGAATTTATTCAAGAGGATTGTAAGCAAACTTACCAACCAGCCTGAGGAAGAGGAAAAACAGAGCCTGGAGAAGCTTGGGGATTCGCTGAAAAATGCGGATCTCGACTATAAGTTTGCGCAATTATTTACGCATTCGGGGGGATTTTTTAATTATTGTGCAGATGAAGCGGAAGCTCTACAAACTTTAAATCAAATTATCAAGATAGAAGGTATTGGAAACCTTTTCTGCTGGGATAAAGAGCTTCAGAACTTTTTGAATGTAGTGAAGACTTCTTATACTTCAGAATTGCAGTCATCCAATGATGCCGCATTCATTACGTGTGAGTATCTGATTGCTTATGATGGCAGGATCATGCTTTCCCATAATAATATTCTTCATTATCATTCCTCAAGGCTGCCTGATAAAATTATCATCATCGCCAATGTTTCACAGATCGTGAACAATCTTAACGATGCAATGGGAAAAATAAAAAGGAACGGAAATATCAAGAATCTTACTTCCATCAGCGGAGGGCAGTCTAAATTAGACGGTTCTATCGGTTCCAATCCGAAACTGTTTTTATTACTGCTTGAAGATTAAGCACGCACTTCTAAATTTTAAATTTTGGACAAAAATCTTATTCAGAGAACAATTTCCGGTATTGCTTATGTAGCTGTTATCATCCTTTGTACAACACCGCTTGGCGCAGAATTGATCAATAGTATTTCTCCCGGCCTTATTAAACAACAATATCTTTATCATGGGTTAATCAGTCTTTTGCTGATGGTGGGATCCTGGGAGTGTGTTAAAATAATGAAGTTCGGAAAAGGATATGAAAAATGGGTCGTGTTTCCACTGGTCATTTTTATATTTTATATTTTCTCGAAGCGGTATTTTCATCATGATTTCTTTTTTGATTTCAGACTCAGCGAAATACTCGCGCTTTCGTTGATTGCGATTGCCGTGGTCACCCTATTCAAATATCCTAACGAATTATATTACGACAGCGGAAAACTGATTTTCACGGTTATTTATGTAGCCCTGCCATTCAGTTTTGCATTAGGGCTGCCTAAGTTTTCAGGCTATGATGATACCTTCTCTCTGGAAGTTCTTTTCCTGTTTATCCTGATCTGGAGCAGTGATACGTTTGCTTATCTGGTGGGGAAATTTTTTGGAAAACATAAAATGGCTCCTAAAATTTCACCTAAAAAAACATGGGAAGGATATGCTGGAGGAGTTGTTTTAACATTGGTATTATCATACTTCATTGAACATTACCAGCCTGAACTGAGAGGAAACTGGATGATCGTGGGATTTTTGGTAGCTGCTTTTGCTCCGTTAGGGGATTTGGTAGAAAGCCAATTGAAAAGAAATTTCGGGGTGAAAGACAGCGGAAACATCATTCCAGGGCATGGCGGTGTTTTAGATAGGCTGGATAGTTTCATAATCTGTGTTCCTGTCGTATATTTGTACTTTATTTTAGAAAAATTTATATAGTCTCATGAAACTGCATAGAGAATCAAAAGGAACAATTACCGTAGCGACCCTACTTTTTATCATATTGGGAGCTTTAGCTATTTACTTTCTTAATATATGGTCTCTGTTGATCATTATGCCTTTATTGGTCATTTACAGTCTTGTATTCTGGTTTTTCAGAGTTCCGGACAGAAATATTCTCGACCATACTGAAAATGTAATAGCGCCCGTTGACGGAAAAGTAGTCATGATCAAAGAAGTGGAGGAAAACGAGTTCCTGAATGGAAAAGCAATCCAGGTCTCTATTTTCATGTCGCCGCTTAATGTTCATATTTGTAGATACCCGGTTACTGGACAGGTGGTCTATAAAAAATATCACCCGGGAAAATACCTGGTAGCATGGCATGAGAAATCTTCTACGGAGAATGAAAGAACAACCGTTGCTGTTGAAACGCTGACGCATCATAAAGTCGTTTTCAGACAGATTGCAGGATATGTGGCAAGAAGGATCGTTTTCTACTGTAATGAGGGTGATAAAGCAAAAGCGGGACATGAGTTCGGATTTATTAAATTCGGGTCAAGAATGGATGTGTTCTTGCCTTTGGATACCGAGATTGTCTGCAAGATCGGAGACATTACCAAAGGAGGATTGGATGTTATTGCCAAATTAAAATAGAATTAGAAATATTTACATATTTATTGAAAAAGGAGAAAATACAGTTTTCTCTTTTTTTTGTTTCTATAAAAGAAATGCATTGTTTCTTGCGGTATAATGATGCTTTTACTTTTTTTATTGTGAATGATTTGTTATTCAATTGATATATTTGAATTTTATTAGTTAAAATCAATGAATTATTTACTTTATGAGAAAATTGCCACTTTCTTTTTTAGTACTTTTCCCACTTTACAATCTTATACTACTGTGGGAGTCTTTTCACAAATTCTTTTTTATGATGGTTATACCGCAACAGTTACATATCCTTTCTGCCAATACCATGATGCTCAAAAATTACAAAACTTACCGATATGCAGCTCAACAGCTTTCAGAATAAAATTACGATGAATGCAAAGACCGGAGTGCTATGTGACAATTACGGTAGAATAGGAGACGGTATAGAGCCTGGGTTCCTGAAGATCAGGCTGCCATACACACAAAATATTTCCTCTGCTGGAAGTCCTCTATTTTTATGGTGTGACTAATTTCTGTTCTGAGAGTAATATTCATCATTTACGAACGGTTTTCACTGAATATTCCTGAGCCTCACTACGCACATATATCAAGTTTTCCGTATGAAAGTTTTTCTTTACGGATCAATAAATTTTTCAGATCCAGAGCCCAACCTATACCTTTTTTAAGCTACGTAGGGGAAATGGTTTGGAACTTGATGTATTATATTTAGTATTGATATTTTTTTAACTAATTGCATTTATATTTAATGATTTTAGAGTGATCTATGTTCCAGTATGTGTAAATACCTATCTGTAATTTAATTAAAACAAAAAAACAACAAAATGATTTATAAATTTTTCTTTAAGATGATCAATGATGAACCGGAGAAAATGGAGTATGATTTCGAGAGTAATTATCTGAACCTGATAAACCGGTATTTATTTTTATTATTCTTTATATTTCTTTTTTATTCTGTTTTTATCATTGCTTTTTTCGGGGATATGCTGATTTCAACATTTCTCACAGCGATTACCTTTTTCTGGCTGTTTTTAATGTCTGTAAAAGGGAAGACAAAGCGATTCGGAAAGGTGTTAAAGATTTCTATTGTCATCCTGTTTATTTTGTTGACTTTTATTGTGAGCTTTTTTTATATTTATACCTATAAAAAAGCAGGTGTAGAGTATTTTTATTTTTGTCTTTTGTTTGCCTTGCCTTTCTTTCTCAATTATAAAAAAGATTCTTTTTCCATTTTTTTTATTGTTTTTATCATCAGCGTTAATTTCATTGTATGTCTGTATTTTGATTTTGATTTTTTACCTAAAAGTAAATTTTTGGAAAAGTTTGATTTCAAAATGATCAAGCTGTGTAATATTTTATTTTCTATTGCTTCTTTCCTGATGGATATTTCCTTTATTGCTCAAAAAGATGAACTGATTAAAGGATTGATTGTTGAAAAACAAAAGAAAGACTCTACCATTAAAGATTTAGAGAAAACGAACGCGGAATTAATGAAACATCAAATGCTTATTAATCATCTTACGGAGGAAAATATCGAGGAGATTCTAAGTTTAGCTGATAATAATTCCCCTGTGTTTTTTGAAAAATTTCAGGTGTTTTTTCCGCATTTTATACCCAATATTTTAGAGATCAATCCGAATCTGATCTATTCTGAACTCTATTTTTGTGCATTGATTAAGCTTGATTTTGACACCAAGAAAATAGCACAATGTACCAATAACAGTATTCGCGCTGTGGAGAGTAAAAAATACAGAATCCGGAAAAAACTTAATATTTCTTCCGAAATAAACATCAACAGTTTCCTGTTAAAAATTTAAAAGACTGCAATTCCGAGTTTTAATACGTGTAAGTAATATTGAGTAGTGTTCTAGGGTGCTAATTAATTTTGCTGTCAATACTTTTATCTCAAAAGATTGGGAATGAATATTAAGAATATCCATATTGGGAGTTTGATACAATCTAAAGTGGATGAGCACCAGATTTCAATGGAAAGAATAACTAAATTTTTAAGCCGGGAAGAGGGTGACGTGGAAAAGATGTATCATGAAAAAAGCGTTGATACGGATGTTCTGTTAAAGTGGTCCAAACTTTTAAAATTTGATTTCTTTAGGGTCTATACCGGCCACCTGATATTGTATGCGCCGCATTCAAGATTTGATAATTCGGTAAAGCAAAATGAAAAGACCATGGTTTTTAGGAAAAACATCTATACCCAAGAAGTTAAGGATTTTATACTTGAAAAAATAAGAATGGGAAAAATGACGCCTTATGATGTTATTTTGAGATATAAGATTCCCAAAACTACGTTGTATAAATGGATGAAAAAAATATAATATGGGTCCGGATTATCAACAGATTTATACTGATATTCTTCAGGAAAAGTATCCTGAAAAATTATTGGACCCTGCCGTAAAGCACAAACTGGAAAAGCTGTATTCTGCTGTGGATATTTTGAATTTTAATCGGCAGATTTTCGGTAAACCGGAATATGCGGTAGAGTTTAACAATCAAAGGCTTCGTTCTTATGATAAGAAGTCTGTTCTTAAAATTCTTACCTATCAGAAAAAGAACAGTCTTACCAATGTTCAGGTGAGTAATCATTTTAAAATAAGCAGAAACACAATTGCTAAATGGAAACTTATTTTTAAAGTCTGAATCGGATTGAAAATAAATTATTGCATTTTATTTAACTGAAGCAACTTATTTTTTTGAATAAACAGAAGATGATCTGTTTTTATAGGAATGGGATCGTTTTTTAGAGTTTTATTGTTGAGTTATTTATAATAACTCAACTTTTTGTTTGTCTGTTTTTAATTGCGCAGATTGCTGCTGTTCCATGAGTTTTACTACGCGTGCGTAACATTGCGTAGATGAATTTGATGTAATAATTATCTGCGTGTAATAATTTTGTGTTATTAAATCGATTTAGTTAAAAATTTTAATGATATAAACACAAATGATGAAGGCAAAATGTACAACAAACCAGAATCAGGGGCTTGCTTCTTGCTTTGCTTTTAATTTTTGGAAAGTTCTCTCGCAAGCCCATAATGGTGCTGTAGATATCCGGATTTAAGAAACAGCAGTTTAAATTTTGCCGTTTGGAAACGTAGATTTCTTAAGTAAATAAAAACACGGATGGAAATCAGAATGCGAACAATATGATGGAAACCTTTTGCAGCCCCGGTAATGGGTATTCGGCAGGAGGGATGCAGGTATAGAATTCAATATTGTTTGCCGGTATGATAGCCTGGGCAATGGATCAGGCAGAATTTAATGGAATTTAATACACAATGATGAAAAATTAACACACAGTGATGAATGTTTTATAGCAGATTCCGGTACGGTTAAACCGTATCGGAGTTTTTATTTTATATGTGTTTTTATTTCTGCTGCCAGTTGTAATATAAACCCTACAGGTAAATCCTCTCCGGGATCTATTAAAAGGATTTTAAACTTCTTTCTGCCATCCTGAATCAACTCGGGATAGTTTAGCTTATCGCCGTGGTAAAAACTGATGTAGTGCTTTTTATATTTCTTACTGTAGTAAAAATAACACAGCATTTTCTTCTTATATTTTAAAAATGGAAGACCAAAGCTGAAGGTTTCAGTGATGTTTTCAGTATCAGATGCTAAGATTTTTTCACGTAAAAACAAAAGAGTACTTCTTTCAGGTTCTTCGATTCTGTAGAAATACTCTTGTATGGGGTTCATTTTAGAATTGATTTAAAAGGGCTAGTCAAAATTCTGCAGCTCTACCAGTTTATGGTACATTCCTTTTTTTGCAATAAGATCATGGTGGGTTCCCTGCTCTACAATGTCACCTTTCTCCATGACCACGATCCAGTCTGCTTTTTGAATGGTTGAAAGCCTGTGTGCGATGACCAGGGAAGTTCTGTTTTCCATCATTTTCTCCAGTGCATCCTGTACAAATCTTTCAGACTCCGTATCAAGGGCAGAAGTGGCTTCGTCCAGGATCATGATCGGAGGGTTTTTCAATACTGCTCTTGCAATAGAAACCCTTTGCTTCTGACCTCCGGAAAGCTTATTTCCATCATCGCCGATATTGGTATCATATCCTTCCGCAAGATTGGAAATAAATGAATCTGCATTAGCAATTTTAGCCGCTGCAATCACTTCTTCTCTCGTAGCTTCCGGTTTACCCATCAGGATATTATTGTAAACAGAATCATTGAACAATACAGATTCCTGGGTTACCATTCCTAATAGCTGACGGTATTCTTTAAGTTTTAAATGCTTGATATCTGTTCCGTCGATCAGGATTTCTCCTTCCGATACATCATAAAACCTTGCCAGAAGGTTGGCAATGGTTGTTTTTCCACTTCCGCTTTGTCCCACCAATGCCACTGTTTTTCCTTTGGGAATGGTTAGGTTGAAGTTTTTAAGGATCAGGTTGGCTTTATCATAATAGAATCCAATATCCTTAAATTCAATATTATTTTGAAGCGTTGTGATGGAAACAGGTTCCGTTACTTCTTCGATCTTTACATCTGCATCCAGAATTTCCAATACTCTTTTCAGAGATGCTTCTCCCTTCTGAACATTAGAAATGGCTGTAGATAAACTTTTTGCCGGAGGAAGAATCTGGAAGAACATTCCCAGGAATACTAAGAAATCTGCCGGGGATATACTCTGTTCAACGATGATTTGTTTTCCCCCATACCATGCGATAATCAAAAAAGTGATGGATCCTAGGAATTCACTCATCGGCGATGCCAGTTCTTTTTTCCTTCCCAGACTGATAGAACTCGAAATCCATTTGTTCATAGACTTCATAAAACGGTTGTCCATGATCTTCTCGGCATTAAAGATTTTAATCACCTTCGAAGACTTTAAAGTTTCATCTACAATGGAAAAGATGGTTCCCATTTCATGCTGTGCTTCATGAGAGTCTTTTTTAAGGCTTTTTCCCACCAAAGCAATCATTGTTCCCATAACAGGGAGCACCAGAAGAGAGAAAAGTGTCATTTCCGGGCTCAGGAAAAATAATGTAACCAAAGTACTGATCAGCATAAAAGGAGCGTTGATCAATTCAATTAAGCTTCCTAAGATATTTCCTTCCACTTCACCCACATCGTTGGACATACGGGACATCAAATCCCCTTTTCTGCTTTCTGTAAAAAATGAAACGGGTAAAGAAAGGATCTTACGGTACATGGCTCCACGAAGATCTTTCGTAACTCCTACACGGTAGTTGATCAGCAGGAATGAGCCAAAATATCTGAAAGCATTTCTTAGCAGGAACATGAAGGCGGTAATGATGCACAGCCAGGCAAGAACCGTTAATGAGCCATATTGATCCACCAAATACTGTACATAATAATTGGAATACTCTTTTAAGTAGGAGAAAAAATCAATTATTTCACCTGAATAAACCGGTGCTGATTCATATTTTTCCGGCTTGATGGTGCCGAAAAGCATTCCCAAAACCGGTAAAATAGTTCCCAGGGATGCAATCTGAAATACAGAATACAGGATATTGAAAAATAAACTTCCGTAGATGTATTTTTGATGGGGTCTCGCGAATTTTAATATTTTTTTATATTCGTTCATTCAATGAAAAAATTGGATAGCAAAATTACGTAAAATTAAAAGATAAGACGTTCTTAATCCTGTTTTACTTTACTGTATATGTTTCAGAAAATGTTTTTTTGTTACAGTTGATGAACGCTGAACATTGTTTTTAAGATAAAAGGATATCACAATAGGCTTCAAAATGGGAGAGGGCAAAAAATAAAAAAAACCACTTAAATAGTGGTTTTCCTGTTATTATAGTCAATTAAATTTCACCTGGTCATTATATGTAGGACTGAAATTTTGAGGGGTTAATTTTTCCAGCGTTTTACCGAAGTTATTGATGATCTGGGTCATATTATCAAAATCAACAATATTGATGTCATCATTTTCGTGGTGATAATGGGAGGCTTTGGTCATATCAACCGTAGAGAATGAATGCGCAATGATTTTCTTTTTGACAAAGCTGACATTGTCTGAGCGGTAGAATAACTGCTGTTTTGCATAAGGATCTGCATTTATTTTCAATCCATTGACTGCATTTTGGTTAAAAAGTTCATCAAGATCTGAAAAACCGTCTCCGGTCATGTATAAGGCATTTTTTCCCCATTGAGATTCTGTTGCCACCATTTCAAAATTGAAAAGGGCGGTCATCTTGCTGTAGATGTTATCCAGGTTCTTATCTTCAGAAATTGCTCTTGATCCCAGCATTCCTTTTTCTTCTCCGTTGAATGCCATAAAGACCATTGAAAACTCAGGCTTTTTATTTTTAAAATAATCTGCGATCCCTACCAAGGTAGTAATTCCGCTGGCATCGTCATCTGCTCCGTTATAAATATTATCTCCGCTTTTATTGCTGGTGCCGATGTGATCGAAATGTCCTGAAAAGCCTAAATACCGGTTGTATTTTCCTTTTTTGATCCCGCACACATTATAAGCCTTTTGGCCTTTATATTCAAAAGGAACCAGGTAAGAATTCCCGGTACAGTACTCAAGATTATTTTCTTTGAACAGGGTGGCAATATAATTGGCTGCATTTTCATTTTCAGGAGTTCCTATTTCACGTCCTTTCATTTCATCTGAAGCAAGAGTAGAAAGAACGGTTTTTACTTTTTCTTTTGAAACCTCCTGTGCAAAAGTGAATAAAGAGAAAAGTGATGCCGTAAGATAAGTGAGCTTTTTCATTGTCTTTCATTAAAAGTTGTATGATCTGTCGTATTTTTAGTTTAAATGTTGCATGAAATTACATAAATTAATTGATCTGTGGGTACAGGCTGTACGAATGGAGCCGCTTCAACATCATGGAGAATGAAATTCAATGCAAAGTAATCATCTTTTCAAGCCGATTTGACACTTGATTCATGCAAAGAAGACAATGCAGGATATCTGATCAATAAAAAAAACAGCTCCTGAAAGGAACTGTTCTCACTCAAAAAATCGTTGTAAGGCTATCGGAGTCTGTCTACAGATTTTACGAGCCTCTCATCTTTGCGGATGTATACGTTTGCCATAAGCAGACATATGACCGCGATCAATGGGAAAACCGGCTCAATACCCTTCTCAGGAAACTGAATTCCTCCGGATAAGTTTAGCAACCAGTACGCCAATACACCAATCAACAAAGCGTTTATAATAATGCTGATCGTATTCAGCAAAATTTGTCTTTTTCTGTTTTTGAAACTAAAAATACTTAATGCTCCCAGTAAAACAAGGACTATACAGCCGATATTAAGTACGGGAATACTGTCCAAAACAGCAACATCCTGTCCTGTGATGAAAAGAAAAACAGCAGCTAAAACTGCTAATAATGTCCATATAGTCTGAATTCTCTGTAGCATTGAATATTAAATTCCTGGCAAAAATAATATAAATTTTGCACAATTCAAAAATAAGTGTAGATTTGCATTATACAATGTACCTGAAAACAAAAGTCACCGGACTTACTTTTCTTACTCACAATTAATTACATTTTTACATTAAATATGTTTAACATAGAAACGTTAAGGTCAAAATCCGTAACGGAACTGACTAAAATCTTAAAAGATTTGGGCGTTAAAGTTGCAAGAACCAGCAATGAAAATGACAAGATCTTTGCAATTCTTGACTTTCAGGCTTCTAACCCTAAAGTTGCAAAAGATTATTTCAACGCCACAGAACCCATTACGAATACTGAAGAGGCCGCAGCAGAAAAACCTGTGAAAGCCCCTGCAAGAAAGACTGCCCCAAAAAAACAGGCCGCTAAGCCGAAAGTGAATGCCAAAACAGAGGCAGAACCTAAAATAGAGGAAAAAGTAGAGGAAAAGGTGCCAGCCCCTGAAGAAATAAAACCAGAAGAGCCAAAAGCTGAAACAACAGCGGTAACAATTCCGGAAGAAACAGCTGCCACAGGGCCAGCTAAAAAGAAAAGGAAAAGAGTTACCGGCAATACAGAAGCTGCTCAGGAGAAAACTGAAACTCCTAAAAATACAGATCCTCAAGAGCCTGCTCAGGCAGAAGAAAAGCCAAATATCCCTCAGCAACCACAGGCTAACAGATCCCAAAAAGGTCACAATCATCCGCAAAACGGCGGACACCAACATAAAAACCAACAACAACAGCATCAACACCAGAACCAAAACCAGCATCAGAATCAAAACAGACATTCTGAAAAGGCGGAGGAACATCCTGATCATAAGAAAGAATTTAATTTCGATGGAATGGTGAGTATTGAAGGGGTTTTAGAAATATTACCGGATAACTATGGATTTTTACGTTCCTCAGACTTCAGTTATATTTCTTCTCCGGATGATGTGTATGTTTCTACAGCTCAGATCAGAAATTTTGGTTTGAAAACCGGAGATACCGTTAAAGGTATTGTAAGACTTCCGAAAGAGGGTGAAAAATACTTTTCATTACTAAAACCTACGGAAGTTAACGGACGTGATCTTGCCTTTATTAAAGACCGTGTCGCATTCGAATACCTGACTCCTCTTTTCCCTGAAGAGAAATTTAATCTTGCAGGAAGTGGATCTACGGTTTCCACAAGAATTGTAGATCTGTTTGCCCCAATCGGTAAAGGACAGAGAGCAATGATTGTAGCCCAGCCTAAAACGGGTAAAACAATGTTGCTTAAAGATATTGCAAACTCTATTGCTGCAAACCACCCGGAAGTATATATGATGGTTCTTCTTATTGATGAACGTCCGGAAGAGGTTACAGATATGGAAAGAAGTGTCAATGCAGAAGTAATTGCCTCTACATTTGATGAAGCTGCTGAAAAACATGTTAAGGTGGCGAACCTTGTTCTTGCCAAAGCACAGAGAATGGTGGAGTGCGGGCATGATGTAGTGATCCTACTGGATTCCATTACAAGATTGGCAAGAGCTTATAACACCGTGACGCCGGCTTCGGGTAAGGTTCTTTCCGGAGGGGTGGATGCCAATGCCCTTCACAAGCCGAAGAGATTCTTTGGGGCGGCAAGAAAAATTGAAGGAGGAGGTTCTTTGACCATTATTGCCACTGCACTTATTGATACAGGATCTAAAATGGACGAAGTAATCTTTGAAGAATTCAAAGGAACGGGGAATATGGAACTTCAGCTGGACAGAAAAATCGCCAACAGAAGAATTTATCCTGCTATTGATCTGGTTTCATCCAGTACACGTAGAGATGACCTTCTTCTGGATGAAGTGACTTCACAAAGAATGTGGATTCTAAGAAAATACCTTTCTGAAATGAATCCTGTAGAAGCCATGGAATTTGTGGACAAGAACATCAAAGGAACGCTCAACAATGAAGAATTCCTGATGTCTATGAATAGATAAATTTAATATTGTTAAATAAAAAGCACGGATCATATTTTATGATGCGTGCTTTTTTGTTTTAGAGCGTAAAAAATCATCTGCGAAAAAATATTTTAAAATTTAATTCATTCTAAATCAATGTGTCAATGTTAAAGATTTATTAAAGTAATCCCCAATCTTTGATAATACCTTAAATATTGGCTAATTTTGGATTATAACATTAAAAATAAAGATTATGTCATTTGAATTACCAAAATTAGGATATGCATACGATGCATTGGAGCCTACTATCGATGCAAGAACTATGGAAATCCACCATACAAAACACCACCAGGCATATATTGACAACTTAAATAAAGCTATTGAAGGAACTGAGCTAGCAGGAAAAACGATTGAAGAAATCTGCCAGACAGGAACAGATAAGCCAGCGGTAAGAAATAACGGTGGAGGTCACTTCAACCACTCTCTGTTCTGGGTGATTTTAACTCCCGGAGGAAGCAAAGAGCCGGTAGGAAATGTAAAAGCTGCTATCGAAAATTATGGTGGTTTAGAAAAATTCAAGACTGATTTCTCTGAGGCGGCTAAAACAAGATTCGGTTCAGGATGGGCTTGGTTGGTTAAAAATGCTGACGGTTCTGTATCGGTTTCTTCTACTCCGAATCAGGATAACCCGTTGATGCCTGTTGCAGACGTTAAAGGAACACCTGTTTTAGGATTGGATGTTTGGGAGCATGCTTATTATTTAAATTACCAAAACAGAAGACCTGATTATGTTTCTGCATTCTTCGATGTAGTAAACTGGGATAAAGTGGAGGAGCTATTTAACAAATAATTTTCAGCTATTATAAAAATAAAAGGTTCAGAACTATTTCTGAACCTTTTTTATTGATTTCAGGATAAGGTTATCTTACGGCATCAATTCCGGATAATCCGTTCATTTTCAGCCCGTATTTCCATTGTACATAAGCAAAGACCTGATAGAGCTTGTATTCGAATTTTATCCCGTAATTTTCCCGGGGATCATAGTCTATTCCGGATTCTATAATATTCCTGTATCTTCCTGAATTGTAATAGCTGTTCCATTCGTTAACCAGGAATGTATTCTTTGTCTTCAGGTAAGATTCTGAATACTGATTGATAGGCTTGGCAACCGCATTCAAAAAGTAATCGAACTGAGTGTCAATTACGGTTAGATCCCATTCTCCATCTTCATTTTTAGAAGGCTTCATTTCGGTCTGTTCTTTTTTATTCTTAGGACTGTTCTGGGAATAACAGCCGTAGGGAATAAATGCGATGAGAAGTAATAAAACAAAATTTTTCATGATTTACTATTTATATTAAAAAAGCACTCCAATAAGAGTGCCTTTCTATTTATTTTTTTACATATTCTTTCTGAACTACAGAAACTGCTGGGAAGTGATCGCTATATCCACCTGTGAATCGGTCTCCATCCCATGAGCGTAATGGATATCCTTTCCACTGTCCTTCTTTGTTGACTAAATAAGCAGGAGCATAAATCTCCGCTTTATAGATGGTATAAGTAGGAGTGATTTTTTCCGGAGAATAAAGGTTTTTTGAAACAATAATCTGATCAAATAAATTCGGAGCATCTCTGTAAGCTAAAGAAGCTACTCCTGCCTTATATAATTTATACATTAGATTATAATAAGGAGTCTTTTCTGACAGCTCCCCCGGATCACCTACAGCTGCTAAGTGTTTTTTCAGGCTTGGACTTACCGGGTCATCATTATAATCTCCCATTGAGAATAATTTGATACCGGGGTTTTCTGAGGTTACTTTATCCATTTCATTTTTCAGTACGGTAGCAGCCGTATTTCTTTTGGCAAGAGAAATCGCTTCTCCTCCTCTTCGGGATGGCCAGTGGTTCATAAAGATTCCCACTTTTTCTCCATCCAGCAATCCTATTGCGATGACAATATCCCTGGTGTATTCTCTTTTTCCGTTTTCATCATAAATTTTGATCTCTTTTTTATAAGAATCTAAAACAGAAAATCTTCCTTTTTGATAAATGATGGCTACATCAATTCCTCTTGAATCATAAGAATTGAAATGTACAATTCCATAATTGCTTTTTGCCAAGGCCGGCTGTTTGATAAGGTCTTCAATCACCTGTCTGTTTTCAACCTCGATCAATCCGCAAATGGCAGGGTTGTCATTCGTATATTGTCTTCCGAGTTCGGAAATAACCTTGGCCTCATTGGCTAATTTTTGGTTATAATATTTGCTGCCCCATCTTTTTGGGCTGTTGGCAGTGAAATCGTCAGCTAAGATTTGTTTTCTGATGACCTTTTTTCCAATTAACAGGTCATCGCTCCATTCCCCTTTATAATCTTCAGTGGTTTCAAGATACTTTAAAGAATCTAATGGTACACTTCTGTGGAATTTAGGATTAGAAAGGGGTAATGTTCCATCAATATAATCAGCGGAAGGAATGGTATCCCAAAGGTTCTCTACGTTTAGGAAGGCAACAGCTGCTCTTTTTACCTGTCTCTGCTGTGAGAAAGCAGAACCAAAACAAAATAGAGCGGCAATGATTAAATATTTTTTCATATTCTCAGTATATTCAAAAATTGAGGAGGTAAAATTACTAATTTTATATAAGAATAAAGAGTAAAATAACTTGAGTTTAGTGTAAGAAAAGGTTAAGGAGGAGATGACCACTTACCATAATCATTCAGAATCCTAGTGTTTTTATACTCATTTAAGTCTTATTCGCTAAGGAACAGAGTGGATATAATGTTGCTTTTTATGATGATTCTTTCTTTCTTCTATAATCCGGTTTCTTTTTCTTAATCGTAGTGTAGTCATCATCATTTATATTGTAAACGGAGTGTTTAAAAAATGATACAATTGTTTTTTTGCAATTGATGATAATTGTCGTATATTTTTAGGATAATAGGGGCAGGTTAAGAAAAATTAATAGAATAAATAACTAAAAATGTTTGAGTTAATGAAAATAGTTCTAAATTTGTGGCCCCTTAAATAAAGAAGGAGTTAAAAATAAGTTTATTATGATTAAAAAACTATCCCTAATCTCTTTGTTTACGTTAATGCCTGCATCATTTTACTTTGCGCAAACGACTGTGTATGCGTACGTTAAAGATCAGGAAGGTAAGCCTCTAGAGAAAGCAGAAGTAGATCTAGCACAATCCAGCGATGATGTTACCGCGGATAAAATTGGGTACTTCCAGTTTGTGGATTTAAAACCTGGACACTATCTTATTACAGTGGCGAAACCAAACTTTGAGTCTAAGATCTTAGAGTTTGATGTGACTGAAGGTGAGAAGAGAAAAGACTTGGGTGTTGTTACACTTAATTACACTTTGGGGTCAGATGCAGGAGTAATCGTTGTAGATGACTCTGCCAGTGACACTGAAGACGGGGGCTCCTCTATGCAGCCTACTGTAGGACTTTTAAGCTCAGGAAGAGATGCTTTCCAGAATGTTTCTGCATTTGAATTAGGGGCCTATTGGTTCAGACCAAGAGGGGTAGACAACAGATTTGAGGATGTCCTTTTTAACGGGGTGTCAATGTCTAAAAATGATGACGGAAGAATAGACTTCAACAACTGGGGCGGTTTAAATGATGTGACAAGATATCCTTATGAGAATGTAGACAATATTACGCCTTCAGAATATACTTTTGGTAATTTGGGTGGGGTAGTGTATTATAATACGAGAGCTTCCAGCTATAGAAAGCAGACTTCATTGGCTTATTCATTTACCAACAGAAGTTATTTGCACAGGGCAATGGCCACTTATTCTTCAGGCCTTTCCAAAAAAGGATGGGCTTTCACTTTCTCGGGAAGCAGAAGATGGGGAGACAGAGCCATCATCGATGGGGTTTATCAGGATGCTTATGCATATTTTGCCTCTATTGAAAAGAAATTCAGTGACAGGCACTCTATCAACTTAACAGCTTTTGGATCTCCTACTTACAGAGCTTCCAATGCGCCAAATACTCAGGAGGTGTATGACCTGATGGGTAAAAATTATAACTCATACTGGGGATGGCAGGATGGAGAGAAGAGAAACTCCAGGATCAGGAATGTTTTTGAGCCGATGTTCATCCTTACGGATTATTTAAAAATCGGTAAAAATTCCAACTGGACGAATACTGTTTCTTATCAGTTTGGTAGCGATGCAAGAAGCAGATTAGACTGGTTCCATGCTTCAGATCCCAACCCTACATATTACAGAAAATTACCAAGCTACGGACTTCTTACAGCAGATGAATTCAGACAGCAGTCACAAATCGATTGGAACTACCTGTACAATTCCAACCGCCTTAATCTTACCCAGATGGATGGTAAAACATTAAGAGAAGCGGTTTACACAATTGTAGAAGACGTTAATAAAGATAAAACTTTCAATTTCTCCTCCCACTTTGATACAAGACTGAAAGACAACTGGAAGTTAAATATCAACTTTAACTATCAGAACTTAAAATCTGATAACTTCAGAAGAATTAAAGATTTATTAGGGGCTAACTTTGCAAAAAACCTTAATGCTTTTAACGGTGATGCAAAATATGACGCTGATAACGCCGATATAACGGTAAGAGAAGGAGACAGAACCCAATATTCTTACGAATTGACCAGAAATCATTATGCGTTGAATATTTCATCAGAAATTGACTTTAATAAGTGGAATGTAGTGGCTTCTATCTTCTCTTCTTATTCTGAGGCGTACAGAGAAGGAAAATTCAGAAGCGGTCTTGCCAGATTCAGAGATAACTCAAAAGGAAAAAGTGCCGTATATGACGCGTTAGATGCAGGAATTAAAGGTAAAATTACCTACAAGATCAACGGAAAGAACTTTATCGTGTATAACGGTGCCTTCTTCAGCTTGGCTCCTACATTGAACGAAATCTATATCAACCCAAGAATGGTGGATTATGTAACGCCGGGAGTTACTAACCAGATGATCAACTCTAATGATTTAAGTTATGTCTTAAGAGGGCAGATCTTAAAATTAAGATTGTCCGCATATTATACTACCATTCATAATGCTACTGAAATTTCAAGATACTATGCTGATGTTAATGACGGTACATTAGGGAACTCTTTCAGTACGCTGGTGAATGAAGCGATGAGCGGGGTGAATAAAAGATATATGGGACTTGAATTAGGCTTTGATATTAAAGTAACGCCTACGCTAAGTGCAGTAGGAGTAGCGAGTGTCGGAGAATATAAGTATACCAACAACCCTGAAGTTTCTACTTTTGATGACCTTAACGGGTTCAGAGGAACTGATGTTTGGGGTAAAGCAAATATTAAAGATTATAAAGTAGCCGGAACCCCTCAGAAGGCGTTCTCTTTCGGACTGAAATATAACTCTCCAAAATATTGGTGGGTGGGAGCATCTGCTAACTATTTAATGGATCAGTACCTTGATTTTTCAGCATTGAACAAGACGCCTTATATGTATACAGATCCTCAAACCAATGATCCTTTCCCTGGAGCAACCCCGGAATTAATAGAACTTATTACAAAGCAGAAGAAATTTGACAACCAATTTATGTTGAATGCCAATGCAGGTAAGTCTTTCCAGTTTGGAAAATACAGAATGGGGGTAAGTGTTTCTGTAAACAACATCCTGAATAACAGAAATTATGTAACCGGAGGATTTGAACAAGGACGTAACGTAAACTTTAGTGATGCTCTTGCGGATGCTCAGAGAGAAACTCCTTATTTCGGACCAAAACTTTGGTATGACAGAGGAATTACTTTCTTTACTAACGTTTATTTAAGATTCTAAAACAACGACTATGAAAAAATATAATTCAATTTTAAAATATATGTTTGTCGCAGCCGCTTCTCTGTTTGTAACGACAGGATGTGTGCATGACGATAAATACGATCAGCCTAACCTTGACGGGTATGACTGTGCCGATAAAAACGGAATTGTAATGCCGTTTGCTGATGTAAAAGCAAAATTTCAAAATGCAACCTATGTTTTTCCTGAAGATAAAACGCCTAACGATGAGTCTGATGACCTGTATATGGTAGGATATGTTTCTTCTACAGATGAAACCGGAAATATTTATAAAACAATCTACATTCAGGATGCCCTTCAAAATCCTACCCACGGATTTACGGTGAGTGTAGATGCGGTAAGTACCTATACTAGATATCCTCAGGGATCAAAAGTATATATTAAACTTAACGGTCTTGCTGTAGGGGCCTATGGAAGTCTTGTACAGCTGGGAATGAAAACCGGAGCGGAAACTTCTGCAACGGCAGTATCAAGAATCCCTGAAAAAATGGTAGCACAGCATATCTTCAGATCTTGTACGACAAGAGGAAATATTGTTCCTAAGATCATGAAACTGGCAGACATGGTTCCTGCTAATGATCAGTATTTCGGATGTCTGATCCAGGTTGATGATGTGGAATTTGATGCCCGGGCTTTATGTACTACTTATGCACCGAATGGAGTAACAGTAGATAAAACTATTGGAGAAGGATGGACAGGTACAAAATATGCGAAAACTGCAGTGGTAAGAAACAGCGGATTTGCTTCATTTGCCAACCAGCTTCTTCCTTCAGGGAATGGTAAATTCGTAGGGATTTACAGTAAATTCCAGTCGGGAAATACAACAACTTATCAGCTATACGTAAACAAGGCTGAGGACCTTGATATGAAAAAATTCCCTCGTTTGGACGGGCTTACAGAAGGACCTTGTGATTTCAATCC
Organism: Chryseobacterium sp.; assembly: GCF_022869225.1. Taxonomy (NCBI): domain Bacteria; kingdom Pseudomonadati; phylum Bacteroidota; class Flavobacteriia; order Flavobacteriales; family Weeksellaceae; genus Chryseobacterium; species Chryseobacterium sp. Next base: position 2,511,935 of record NZ_JALIHL010000001.1, read on the forward strand.
AAGCTCACTAACCGCTAAAACAGTTGCTGATATTAAACAATTGGCAGCAGGAACCACAAACTGGGTACAGATTACAGGTGACTATTACCTTAAAGCTCAGGTGGTAGCCAATGATGAGACCGGAAACCTTTACAAATATGTATATGTAGAAGATGCTACAGGTGGGATCAGAGTCAATATGAACAAAACAAACCTGTATCTTGACAGCCGTTTCAGACTAGGGAAAGATGTTAATATCAAGCTTAAAAATGTGTATGTAAGAAACGTTAACGGAGAGGTTCAGATAGGTGCTTTATTCAATAATAATACGCAATTCGGACAGATAGAAGAAGTAGAGATGTACAAATATTTCTTTGATACCAATACGGCTTCGAGACCAGTAGTGCCTACAGAAAAAACAATTTCTCAATTAACCGCTGCTGATGTTGGAAGATGGATCAAGATCAAAGACGTTCAGTTTGTTGACGGAGATCTGGGAAGAACATTAACAGATGGCAATGCTGTGACAAGCAGAACACTTCAGGATTGTACGGGAAACACCGTAGTCCTGAGAACAAGTGGGCAGGCTAGCTTTGGTACGGTCAAACCGGGAGCTTACGAAGTAAAAGGAGGGAAAGGAGATGTATATGCTATTTTAAGTGTTTTCAACGGTACTTACCAGTTGTGGATCACTAAACTGGCCAACATTGACTTTGATGCACCAAGATGTGACGGAAGTGTTTATACCCCTATTCCGGTGGTTTACAGCGATGATTTTGCAGCAGGAGGATTTAGCGCAGACTGGACTGTAAAGAATGTGGCAGGTCCGCAGGTTTGGCAGACGTCCAACCAAGGTAACGGAACGAATTATTATGCGATGATGAATGGTAATGCAGGAGGGGCAGGAAATAATATTGTGAATGAAGACTGGCTGATCTCTAAAGCAGTAAGCCTGGTTGGAAAAGCTAAGGCAGCAGTAAGCTTCACCACAGATGTAAGGTATTCAGGAAATGCATTACAGGTATATGCTACGGATAACTATACCGGGGATCCTGCAACTACAACGTGGACATTATTGCCGGCTACTTTAGATACCAATTCTAATGCATTTGGAGACTGGGTAGGTTCAGGAAATATAAACTTAAGCGCTTTTTTGGGTAAAAACGTAAGAATCGCATTTAAATATACGTCTACGACAGCTGCAGCGGCAACATGGGAAGTAGATGATTTCAAAATTAAAGCACAATAATAATTGCTTATCATACGTAAAGCCGGCTCGCAAGAGCCGGCTTTTTTATTGATCATGATATTGATTAAATTTTTCATTTAGTGAACCGTAATCGTCGGATCCCAATAACAGTAACTGTAAAGGGTTTGTTTGTTACCTGTATCTAAGGTATATAAGGCAAAGTAAATATAATAGCTGCCTGTTCCGGTAACCCCTACCGTTGCGTCCAGACTTGAAAAAGTAAGGTCTGCTGCCAGAGCCGGGAGTCCATTCGGCTGTTTATGATCAGGTACTGCTGCCTGCTTTCTTTCTACAGACACGTAATCAATAGGATTGTCATGGAATACATCAGTTCCGGAGTAATTTTTAACACCGTAGATGATAATGGCATCATCTGAATTCTGATAAATTGAAGTCCCTCTGAAGCGTACGGTATCCCCATTTTTGGCTTTGAAATTTAAATCTGCCGATGCCTGACCGGTCACCACATTTGTACTTGAAACGATCATGTACTGGCTGTTATGGTCAATACCTACAGGCTTAGTCATATCCGTACTTGGTTTTTTATTAGGCGTATTAGCCATATAATTTATTACATAATCTGTGTCAATGACTACCATAACATCGATATCCTGATTTGATACATTGAATTGTGTGTTGCTGTCCATGTGATTTGTTTTTTAATGGTTATTTTTCTTACTCATTTGGCTTTTCAGATGACGCCCCGTTTTTATCTGATTTCGGCTTCAGCTTTGTAATTACATGGCAAATTTAGAACATTAAAAGGGCGTACGTTAGCGTATAAGTGCGGATTTTATGCTCCGTGTTTTTACGTATTAATCCCATATTGGTGATTTTATTATATTTTTAGCATAAAAAATACCCTGAAAGCTAACTTCCAGGGTACCCATTTTATAATGGTTAAATCTAATTCTGTTTAAAACGAAACCTCATTCACTTCTTTTCCTCTCTGGAAATTCATTGTTTTCTGGCTGCCTTTGTAGGCAATGTTGACCAGATTGATCTGCTTAGGAAAAGTGCTTAAAAGGATCGTGTTTTTAATCTTTAAGGTGTTGATATCTGAAACGCCTCCGGTTTCAAAATACACCCATACAGTTTCTCCACTTACCTGGCTTCCGGTGAAAGTAATTGTTTTAGGAGCACCATTCACAAATACATCAAAATTATTATTCACATATTTTTTTACTTCTGCTTCAAATCCTGCAGTATTGGGATTTATTTTAATAGCATCAGAGATATGGCTTGTATTCATTTTTGTGGTAAACTTCAATGTTTTGCTTCCATCAATATAATCCACTTTGGTCATTGAAGAGAAAAAGTCTACATACATAAAACTCATTAACACAAAATATGTTAAAATTCCTGATATATATAAAATTTTTTTCATCTTAATTAATAGATTTACAATCATACTTGCTAGTTATAAGTGACAAATAATATGCCAATTAAAAATTCACATTCACGGAATACTTATCATAAAATGCTTTAATATGTGCTACGGCTTCATCTGCACTGTCTACCACTCTGTAAAGATCAAGATCATCTTCGGCAATCATACCCTCTTTTAGTAAAGTGCTCTTAAACCAATCCAGCAAGCCTCCCCAGAATTCACTTCCTACCAAAACAATCGGAAACTTCCCAATTTTATTAGTCTGAATCAGGGTTACCGCTTCTGTAAGCTCATCCAGGGTCCCAAAGCCGCCTGGCATTACCACGAAACCTTGAGAATATTTTACAAACATTACTTTTCTCACAAAAAAGTAATCAAAATTCATAGAATAGGACTTATTGATATAGGGATTGAAGTGCTGTTCAAACGGAAGGTCAATATTAAGTCCGATAGATTTCCCTTCTGCATTGAAAGCTCCTTTATTTCCTGCTTCCATGATTCCCGGGCCGCCTCCGGTAATAATTCCAAAGCCTAATTTGGTGATCTTTTCAGCAATTTCAACGGCCATTGCATAGTAGTGGCTTTCCGGTTTCAGTCTTGCAGAACCGAATATGGATACGCACGGACCAATTTTAGCCAGTTTTTCGTAACCGTCCACAAATTCAGCCATGACTTTAAATACCATCCAGCTGTCTTTGGTAATTGTTTCATCCCATGTTTTCTGTCTGAAACTGTTATGTAATTTTGTTTCGTTAATGTCAAGCGCTGGATTTACTAAACTTTCATCTCTGGTTCCATCCATTTCCATTTGCAAAAAATTATTTAAAATGTTTTTCGGCTTCTATTACAGATTCTGGTCTTCCCACATCGATAAGAATACTGTCATGTACAAAGCCGTGGATATGTTCGGTCTGCATCAGGTCCAGATATTCTTCCATAACAGAAAATTTGCCTGTTCTTTTTATTTTTTCAAAGATGAGAGGATTGATGCAGTGAATGCCGCTGAAAGCAAGAGCTTTAAATCCTTTATTGAATTCGGCAAGTCTTTGCTCTCCCGTCTGGACATTCAGCCAGCCTCTTAAAACCATTTCATCATTGAAAAGAAGTTTTCTCGAACTTTCACGGTCCGAAACCGCTAAAGTAGCAAAATCTTTTATCTTTTTATGATATTCTACCAAAGCATTGATATTGATGTCAGTTAAAATATCAGCATTCATGATTAAAAAATCTTCTCCGTGATCAAGGAACTTTCTGGCAAAAATCAGGCCGCCTCCGGTTTCCAGCAGCTCATTGGTTTCATCAGAAATCTCAATATTACAGCCGAAGTTATTATTTTTATTTAAAAAACTAACAATCTGATCTGCAAAATGATGGACATTGATCACAAAATCTTTTATACCAAAACTTTTCAGATAATTGATATTTCTTTCCAAAAGCGGAACATCATTTACTTTGGCCAAAGCCTTTGGATGATGGTCTGTAAAAGGTTTAAGCCTTGTGCCTTTCCCTGCAGCGAAAATAAGAGCCTTCATAATATGGTAGGTAATGCGGATTAATAGTAAAATGGAGTAACAGAGGTAGAATTACCTATTGCTCATCACGGTTCAGTTGGGGCTGTTCATCATGGTGAATGCTGATTTCAGTACCTTCCGGATATTTTTCTTTGATGAATTCTGCAATTTTTATCGCGGAATAGACAGATCTGTGCTGCCCGCCTGTACATCCGAAATTGATTTGAAGGTTCTCAAATCCCCTTGCAAGGTAGTTGTCGATATTGATTGAAATAATAGATTTTACCAGCTCCAGAAATTTAGGCATCTCAGTTTGAGTCTCAAGATATTCCCGGACTCCGATATCATTTCCGGTCTGTGCTTTATATTCTGCAATTCTTCCGGGATTTAAAATTCCTCTGCAGTCAAAAGCAAAACCTCCTCCGTTTCCGGAGTGGTCTTTTGGAATTCCTCCTTTCTTATATGAAAAACTGTGTATGTCGATGTGTAGCATGTGTTTTTGTTATGTCTTTTTTATTTATTAAACCTCTCAGGGTTATTTAGTTTACAAAGCCTGCAATCTCCTGTGATAGTTGTGTTCCTCTTTCCTGGTCATCATCTTACTATTCTTAAGGACTTAAAAAGTGCCTTAATGGTCCAAATTTACTATTTCTTCAATTTTTAACTTCGATTCTTCTGAAGATAATTGTTTGATTACCTTTTTGAGCTCAGGATAATCTTCCATGCGTGCCCAGGTATCCGCCAGCTGTGAGATATTCCGGATTCCTTTTTCCAGGCTTGTGATAAAATGTTGTTTCCTCTGGATCAGTCCTCTGAATCCATAAGCTCCCAAAACCTGTAAAAATCTCATCATCTGAAGGGGTTTTACCGAGTTTTGTAGTTGCCTCCTTATTTCCGGATCTTCAAACTGCTGGATATAAAATTCTAACATTTCATTTTTGAAATCTTCCGGGAAATCAGCTTTAGCCTGGAAAAGAAAAGAGATGACATCATACATAAAAGGGCCTTTCATCGCCGACTGATAGTCAATAAATGAAACTTCGTCATTTTCACTGACCATAATATTTCTGGCCTGGAAATCACGGATCATGATTCCCTTAGGTTCCAGACTTTCGACCAGCGCTGATATCCGTTTAAATTCCTTAAGAAGGGTAGACTTATTGTATTTGAGCTCCAGGACATCTGCCACAAAGTTTTTAAAATAATACAGGTCATGGGTAACAGGAAGCTCATCATAACTTTCATATTCAAAAGTTTTTGTAAAATCAATTTTCCCCTGGGTCTGAATTTGTAACCGGAACAGCTTTTCCAATGTCTTTTTTAACAGCTGTCTTACCTGGGAAGACAACTGTTCTTTGGAAATCACTTCAGAAAGAGTATGTTCTCCTAAAAACTCCTGTACATACATTTTCCTGTCTTCTGAAACAGCCAAAATGTGAGGCGTATTAAGATTTAAATCAGAGAAAATAGTTGAGTAATACAGAAAACTATCATTCTCCTGAACATTTTCATTGTAAGTGATAATGTATTTTTCACTGCCGGCTGTTGCCAGAAAATTGACCCTCGCTGAGCCGCTTTGAGCTAATGTGACGAATTCAGTAGATTTTTTACCACAATGGTTTTCAAAAAATCGTTTTGCGTTTTCAGAAGTCATAATATGGAAACAAATATACTAATTTAACATGAGTTGGAAATAGGATAACGGAGAATGCCTTTTTTTACAAACCTGAAAGCAGGAAAAGTAATTTTTCTCAGAATCAATCGTGCAAAATCTGTTGTACGAGCCGAAATTTAATTTTTTTACCGCGAATTCAGGTTATTACAGGCTAATTTTTATCTTTGTAGTATTATGCTAAAAGACTTTAAGCCGGTTTTAATTATTTTGCTGCGATTCATCATTGTTTATGTGGTGTTGCTGTTTGCATACCAGTTTTATCTGAACAGCAGTAAAGATTCAGGGTTGGATTCTTTTTCCAGAATAATAGCAGGGCAGGTGAGTGATCTGCAAAATGCTGTAGGTTATAAGACCGCGCTTTATGATGATGTAAAGAACGAGCAGGTTTGGTTCTATGTAAAGGAGAAGTATGTAACGAGAATGGTGGAGGGCTGCAATGCTATTTCAGTGATGATTTTATTTGTCTCCTTTGTTCTTGCCTTTTACAAGGGGGCAAAAACTTTCCTTTTTGCCGGGGCGGGGCTTGTTTTACTTTATATTATGAATCTGCTGAGAATTGCTGGACTGAATATTGTGATGTCAGATCACCAGGAATATGGTAAAATGTTTCACGACTTTATCTTTCCGGCGATTATCTATGGAAGTGTAGTTTTTCTTTGGCTGGTGTGGATTAAATTCTTTGCTTTACAAAATGAAAATGTTTAATTGGTTTCTGGTTCTGACAGGCATTTGCGGCCTTATAGGAGTAAGGGTATTGGAGGATCAGATTTTCTACGACCCTTTTCTTGGTTATTTTCACGAAGCCATTAAAAATATTGAATTCCCTGAATTTGACTGGGGAAGACTGGTGGCAGGACATCTGTTTAGATTTATTTTAAACCTCATATTTTCCTGTCTTATCATTCAGGGATTATTTAAAAACAGGCAATGGACTTTACAGGGAGCTGTTTTAATTACAATCGTTTTTGCAATCACTTTTCCTGTCTATTTATACTGTATCCATGACAGGTTTGAAATCGGATATCTTTTTTCTTTTTATATGAGAAGATTTGTGATTCAGCCTTTGATTATCTTGTTGGTGGTGCCCATGTTTTATTACAGAAAGCAGATGATGGGTAAAGAAGCTGAGAAAGCCAATTAGCCTTTCCGCTTTCCCTGCTGTCTCCACCTTATTTATTCTGCAGTATGTTTATCCGCGCTGGTTATGTTTTCCGGTGTCCATTCCACCCGTTTGACAAAGTCTCTTTCACGGACAGGGCAGTCTTTGATTTGGCAGACCGGACATGAAACCGGTTTGCAATCGTCCATATGAAAATTAAATTCAATACTTCTTTTAATGTTTTTGGCCAAAAGGAGGATTACTTTTTCCATTTCGTTATGAGCCTCACGAAGGCTGTAATACCAGGGGAGAGTAATATGCGCATCAATATGAAGGGAGGATCCGAACTGCTGGATTTTCATATTGTGTACGTCAATCCATTCTGTTCTTCTGTTTTCTTCAAGAATGGTAATGATTTGATTCAGTAGTTCGGGATCCTGTTCGTCCATAATGCCACTTAAAGACTTACGAACGATTTTATACCCTACTACAATAATATAAAGTCCAAAAATTAAGGCTACCACAGAATCCAGCCAGTAGATTTTTGTAAAGTAAACAACCACTAAACTTCCAACCACTCCAAGCGTGGTAATGGTATCGGACTGCAGGTGTTTTCCGGAAGAAATTAATACGAGAGAATTTTCTCTTTCTCCTTTTTTGATTGAAATATATCCCAGCAGGTAATTGATTACCGCTGTAGCTGCGATGATCCATATACCCAAATCGATCTTGCTGAGCGTTTTACCTATGATAAGGCTGTGAATTCCTTCATAAATGATCATTATCCCTGCAATTGCAATCAGTGCCCCTTCAATTCCGGAAGTGACAAACTCTACTTTTCCATGTCCGTACGGGTGGTCCTCATCTTTAGGTTTTGCCGCAAGGTGAAGAGAGTAGAGGCCCATAAATGCACTGATGACGTTTACGATACTCTCCATAGCATCGGAAAAGACCGCATCAGAATTGGTAAGCTTCCAGGCAATGATCTTTCCTACGAAGAGAATAACTCCAAACGTGGCAATGATCTTTTGAAATCCTATTTTTTCCTTATGAGTATTTTTCTGGGTATTCATTAAGTTTGATAAAAAAAAGAATCTCAATTTGAGACTCTTTTTTATTTTGTTAGTTTATACTAAGTTGTTTGCTACAAGGTATTCTGCGATCTGTACTGCATTTGTTGCCGCTCCTTTCCTTAGATTATCTGCTACAATCCAGAGGTTAAGCGTTTTGGGCTGTGACAGATCCCGTCTTATCCTTCCGACGAAAACTTCGTCTTTTCCTTCGGAGTATAACGGCATCGGGTAATGGTTGTTCTTCACATCATCCATGACAATGACTCCCGGAGTTTCAGATAAGATCTTTCTTACTTCGTCCAATTCAAATTCGTTTTCAAATTCGATGTTTACACTTTCAGAGTGGCCTCCCTGAACAGGAACCCTTACCGCTGTCGCTGTTAGGTTGAAAGTATCGTCACCCAGAATTTTCTTAGGCTCTTTCATCAGTTTGATTTCTTCTTTTGTATAATCGTCATCTGCGAATACATCACAGTGCGGCAATGCATTTTTGAAGATCTGATAAGGATATACTTTTGCAATAGAATCATCTCCGCTGATTTCACCGTTTAGCTGGTCTACAGCAGCCTTACCTGTTCCTGTTACAGACTGGTAAGTAGAAACAATGACTCTCTTTAAATCATATTTCTTGTTCAATGGTCCAAGAACCATTACCAATTGAATGGTAGAACAATTCGGATTGGCAATAATTTTGTCTTTTTTCGTTAAAACATCTGCATTGATTTCAGGAACGACCAGTTTTTTATCAGGATCCATTCTCCAGGCTGAAGAATTGTCGATTACTGTTGTTCCTGCTTCTGCAAATAACGGAGCAAATTCAAGAGAAGTAGAACCTCCTGCAGAAAAGATTGCAATATCCGGTTTGGCAGCTATAGCGTCCTTCATGCTTACAATCGTAAATTCCTTCTGTTTATACTTCACCTTCTTACCTACAGATTTTTCGGAAGCTACCGGAATTAATTCTGTTACAGGGAAGTTCCTTTCTTCCAAAACTTTAAGCATAACTTGTCCAACCATTCCTGTTGAACCTACTACAGCTACTTTCATTGATTTAATTAAAATTTAAAGATTAAAATATTTATAAATTATAATACATTATGTATCATTTTATAATTCTATTTTATGCTCCAAAGACTTTTGTCCATGGAAATGCAAATGCAAATAAACCTACTGCGATCAATCCCATGATTACTACTCCTAAAGAAATCGTATCGTTGGATTTTACTTTTTTATTAACGATGGTCATCAAAACAGCTGCAATAAGCATAGAGAATGGATGTTCAACATATTGGAATCTCAAAGCCGCATTTTTCATTACTTCTCCCATGTTTAACCCTCTGCTAAAAGTAGTGATTAGCATAATGATCCCTAATAAAAACTGAACGTGGAAGAAAATCATTGTGAAGAGCGTCGTCTTCTTCAAAAATTTGTTCACTTTTCCGCTGTATCCGAACATCGTAGCCAAAAGTGCAATGATAAATAATGTAACCAAAAGAATTTCAAGGTACCCGAATCCTTTGTGGGCATTAAGTAAAATGTTGTAAAAATCCATAATCCTATTTTTTTGTAGACAAAGATAACAAAAATCCCGGCTCAAAGCCGGGATTCATATTGAGAAAATCTAATGTTGTTATATTATTAGAAATTGAATGATAATGTTGCAGCCCAAGTAGTTCCGAAACCGAAGTAAGCACGGTTACCGGTTGCAATACCATTATACATCATTCCTAACTGCTCGTAAGTCTGATTTTTAGAGTTAAGCGTTTTGTTATCAGCTAAATATCTTGGCTTGTCATCTGCAAATACACTTGTTGCAGAGTCAGAGATATAAACTTTGTCGAACAGGTTATAAACGTTAGCTCCGATCGTGAAATACTGAGCCTGGTCTTTTAATCTGATTTTGTAAGAGAATCCTACATCAAACAGGTTGAAATCAGGTAATTGTAATACTCCTCTTTCCTGAGCAGAAACATTGGTAAATGTTCCGGCATCTACCGTGGAATATAATTTTCCTACATATCTCCAGGTTCCGAAGATGTTAAGGTCTTTTACCGGTTTTACCGTCACTCCTAATGAAGCGGTCATCTGAGGAATACTGTTATTACTTGTTCCTCCTACTTTTACTTTGTCAAGGTATAAGGTATTCCCTGAAGCACCCGCTAAAGTAAGTGGGTTGTTGTTGTCGTCAAATGCTGCTACAGAAGCATTTCCTTTGTAGTAGTAATCTCCCCATGAGAACATCCCCTGGAATTCCAAGAATGTAGTTGGTTTGTAAACTCCGTCAAATTCAACACCCTGGTGGATTTCAGTGATACCGTTTATTTCTGCATAACCTGTAGTGGTTGTGTTGTCAGGTAAAGTAAACGTTTGGTTGGTTTTTCTTAGCCATCTGTCTTTCCACTGCGTTCTGTATAGGTTAACATTAGCACTGAATTTTGCAGATCTGAATCCATAACCGATTTCTGCAGAAGCAATCTTCTCGTTAGTTAACGTTGAGTTGATAAGCTGTTGGTTGTTTGGATACACTGTGTTAAGGAAAGGCTGCTTGCTGTAATAACCTATGTTGGCAAAAACGTTGTGTTGTTCGTTGATGTTATAGTTAGCACCCCCTTTGATGTTATACCCAAAAAGGTTTTTGAATCCTGTTTTTGTATTAACTGTTTGTCCTTTTAATGTACTTCCGTCTACCACGAAGTTATCAATTCTCTGATAAGCCTGGTTAGAAACGGAACCTTGTAAGAATGCAGATAGTTTATCCTTAGTATATTCTACCTGAGCAAATCCACTATACCAAAGAACTTCTCCGTCATTGCTGTATCCTACCTGGTCTTCAGCCGGAGCTAATTTTCCACCGAAAGGATTCCATGAAAGTTTTTTGTAGTCGTATAGATTAGTTACAATCCTTGGTGCTACGTTTTTGTTAGCATTATCCTTATATCCTGCCGCTCCGTACAGGTCAGTAAGAACCTGATAGTGGTATCCGTAGTAATATCTGTCATCTGTACCTACTGAGAAGTTCCAGTTGTCATTGATTTTATGTTGGAAGTTAGCTAAGATACCATACCAGTTGTGAGAGTTGATACTTGATCTACGAACGATAGTACTTCCTGCACCTGCTGTATTTAAGTTAACCGCTGCGTTAGCTGCAAAAAGGGCGTCATAGTTAATGTGTCCTGAGTTGTCAGTAAAGCTCGCGTCGTTGATGGATTTGCTTCCAAGTCTACCTAAATCACCGGTTCCACCACCTCTACCGTTTGACATATATAAAACTGTACTTAGCTTAGACTTTTCATTCATTGTCCAATCCCAGTTTAACATCATTACCGGCTTAGAGTAATAGTTGGATCTGTTAGCTAATGCTACTCTGTTACCAGCTGCATCGGTATAGTATCCGAAGTCAGAATTGTATTTTCTGTAAGGGCTCTTTCCGTCATATTCAGGATTATAGTTGATATAATTTTGAATCGTAGGAGCAAAAGTCCTTTGGTCGTGCCATTGAGGGGCAGAAGTTATTGTAAACTGTAAGTTATGTTTTGGGTTTATTTCATACCCTAATGCTAAGAAGTAAGCATAAGATTCATAATCTGTATTTTGAATATAAGTACCTCCGGCTTGTCTGCTCATTAAGAATGATGCTGAAACACCATCTGCAGATTTTCCTGTGTTGTAAGCAAACGATGTCTTTAAATAATCATTGTTACCAACTCCTAATCTTATTGCTCCTCCTTTTTTCATGTCAGCTGAACGGGTAAGGAAGTTTACTGTACCTCCTACAGATGCAATCGCTAACTTAGAAGAACCAAGACCTCTCTGAACCTGTAACGTACTTGTTACATCAGATAATCCAGTCCAGTTTGAGAAATAAACAGTACCACCTTCCATATCATTTACCGGCATACCGTTTACCATAACCGCGATGTTTCTTGATTCGAAACCTCTGATCGTAAGACCTCCATCACCAAAACCACCTCCGGATTTTGTAGCGTAAACAGATGGAGTAGTGTTCAAAATCTCAGGTAATTCCTGATTTCCTAATCTTTCTACAAGTTGTGCTGCTTTAATAGTAGATGCAGCAACAGGTGTCTTTCTATCTTTAGCGATATCCGTAACACCTCTTAGGATTACCTCGTCAATGTCTTTAGACTTAGTCTTCACTGTGTCCTGAACCTGCTGAGCGTAATAAACACTAGCTGTAGATAATGTGATAACTGCAGTTAGTATCGATTTGTTGATTAATTTCATAATCGTTAGTAATAATTAGATTTAATTTTCTGCAAAATTCGCAAAATAAAATTTAACCATTATTAACTAAATGTTAATTTTTAATCAATCTTAATAAGTAGTAAGGAATTGATTTTCAGTTTTGTATATAAAAATTGACATTTTGTATGAAAAAAGTCATGTTATTGTATTTTTAACAAAATAGGATTGTTTTTGTTAAAAATACAACGCTATTTCACGGCTTTGAGACTCAAATCTATATTTTTAGCTGAGTGGGTAAGGGCTCCGGCAGAGATAAATGTGACCCCTGTAGAAGCGATTTCTTTGAGCATATCGCGGGTAATTCCACCGGAAGCTTCAGACTCGCATGAGCCATTGATCATGTCGACTGCCAGTTTCATTGTTTCGACATCCATATTGTCAAGCATGATTCTGTCTACCTTTGCATTGATCGCTTCCTGAACTTCTTCAAGGTTTCTGGTTTCAACCTCTATCTTTAATTTTTTCTTATTCTGCTTAATGTAATCTTTAGCCATTGCTACCGCGTTGGTAATGCTTCCGTTATAATCAATATGATTGTCTTTCAGCATGATCATATCATAAAGCCCATATCTATGATTGGTTCCTCCGCCGATTGCAACTGCCCATTTTTCGCAGATTCTGAAATTGGGTGTTGTTTTTCTGGTATCTAACAGCTTGGTTTTAGTGCCTACTAATCTTGAATCCCATTCATGAGTCAGTGTTGCAATGCCACTCATTCTTTGCATACAGTTGAGGATCAGTCTTTCGGTAGAAAGAATAGATCTTGCACTTCCGGTTACTATAAGGGCAATATCCCCTGCTTTTGCTAAGTCACCGTCTTTCAGAAAGATTTCAACTTTTAAATTTTTGTCAAAAGTTTTGAAAATAAATTCAGCCAATTCTACACCAGCCAAAATGCAGTCCTGTTTTACCAGAAGTTTTGCGCTTTGTTCCAGCTCTTTCGGAATGGTTGAAAGAGTAGAGTGGTCGCCATCCCGGATGTCTTCTTCCAATGCATTGTTAATAAATGTTTTTAATGCTTTATCGGTAACGTAGCTTGGTCTTTTCATGTGGTATGCTTTTTAGGCTAAATCTTTATTGTAAAATGCACCCTTATTTTCTTTCATTTCCATAGACTGGGTAATGATAAGGTGTGCAACGGTTGTTAGGTTTCTTAATTCTGAGAGTTGTGGAGAAAGTATAGAGTAGTGGTAGATTTCATCTACAGCTGCTGCAATTTCCTGATGCTTTTGCAAGGCCATATTCAAACGTCTGTTGCTTCTCACAATTCCCACAAGGTCGCTCATCATTTCCTGAAGCTGTTTTCTAAGGTAGCTGATAATGACCATTTCATCCATGATTTTCATTCCTTCCTCATTCCATTCCGGAACAGCTTTCAGATCATCGAAGTTAAAATGGTTCTCATTCAGCAGTTCTGCTGTTTTCATCGCAGCATTATGGCCAAACACTAAACCTTCGAGCAGGGAGTTGGAGGCCAGCCTGTTGGCTCCATGCAATCCTGAATTGGTACATTCGCCAACGGCAAAAAGGTTTTTAATGGATGACTGCCCGTCTCTGTCTACCTCAATACCTCCCATCAGGTAATGGCAGGCAGGAACAACAGGAATTAACTGCGTGAAAGGATCGATCCCTTCGTCTTTACATTTTTTATAAATATTGGGGAAATGCTCCAGGAACTTTTCATGATTCATTTCGCGGCAGTCGAGACCTACATACTCGTCCCCTGAAACTTTCATTTCGTTGTCAATTGCTCTGGCAACGATGTCTCTTGAAGCGAGTTCTTCCCGTTCATCATATTTGTGCATGAACTTTTCCCCTCTTTTGGTTCTTAATTTCGCACCATCACCGCGTACCGCTTCAGAGATGAGGAAGAGCATTCCATCAATTTTACTATATAAGGCTGTAGGATGAAACTGATAGTACTGCATATTGGACACCTTTCCCTTCGCCCGTGCTACGAAAGCTATTCCGTCTCCGGTTGCGATCTTAGGATTGGTGGTATTTTTGTAAACGTGTCCGGCTCCTCCGGTAGCTGCCAGTGTAATCTTAGAAGTGATTTTCTTGATTGTTTTGGACTTTTCATCCAGAATATAAGCTCCATAGCAATGAATGTCTCCCTCGTTCAGTTCTTTACCCGGAACATGGTGCTGGGTAATGATATCGATCACATAATGATGGTCTAAAATTTCAATGTTTGGGCTGTTATTGGCTGTTTCCAATAAGGCTCTTTCAATTTCAAATCCGGTGATATCTTTGTGATGAACAATCCTGTTTTCGGTATGGCCTCCCTCTCTCCCTAAAGCAAATTCGCCGTTTTTCATATCAAACTGGGCGCCCCACTCGACAATTTCATTAAATCTTGCCGGAGCTTCTTTCACTACCATTTCTACCACATCGCGTTTGTTTTCACCGTCTCCGGCCCTCATGGTATCTTCGATATGCTTTTCAAAATTATCTTTTTTGAAATCTGTAACTACGGCCAGCCCGCCTTGGGCATATTTCGTATTGCTTTCGTCTTCGTCAGATTTTGTTACGATAATGATTTTGGCATCAGGGAGTTGTTCGGAAACTTTAATGGCATAGGAAAGTCCGGAAATGCCGGAACCAATTACTAATACATCCGCTTTTATCATAGGCTTGCTTTAGGTACAATCGTTTAAAGATTACATAAATTTAAACAATTTTTCGTTTGGTTTTCTTACTTTTTTCATGTGCTGGAAATGATCTTCTTCAGAACGGTAGCCTAAAGCGAGGGTAACGGTTACTTTTTCTGTTTCGGGATTTATATTCAGAATCTCTTCTATAAGATCCTGCCGGAAGCCTTCCATTGGGCAAGTGTCTATATTTTCAATAGCAGCGGCATACATAAGATTCGCCAATACAATATAAGACTGCTTTTCTGCCCAGTTGAAAATTTCATCCTGTGTTTTCTGTACAATATGTTGATTAATGCTGTTTCTGAAGGGTTCAAGCTTTTCTACCGAAGTCTGACGTATTTCAGAAATATGATTAAAATAGCCTTGAACATAGCTCTCTTCAATTATTTTTTTTGAAATAATAACAACAAGGTGAGAACAGGTGGAGATTTGTGATGGATTATAAAAAGCCGGAATTAATTTCTGTTTCATCTCCTCACTTTCAACCACTACAATTTTATAGGGCTGAAGACCCAATGAACTTGCAGACAGTTTCCCTGACTCAAGAATATTGAAAAGGGTTTCTTGAGGAATGATTTGATGATTAAATTTTTTTACAGAATATCTTCTGCTTAAAGCTTCCAAATAATTCATAGGACAAATTTAAGAATTGAATATGAATAAAATGGGTTTAAAATGAAATATATCCTCTTAAATAATATAAAAAATCACTCCCGGTAAAGGAGTGATTTTTTTATGATAATGGCTGGTTCTCTTAATCTCTGTTTTTGACCATGATCCATCCTGAGAATTTTATTGGGGTACTGATTTTATTGTTCTCATTCCATGTTACGGAATACCAGTAACTTCCTGTAGGAACTCTTCTTCCGTTTGCTGTTCCATTCCATATGTATCTGTTGGTTTTATCAGCTTTGAAAAGCTGCACGCCATATCTGTCATAAATGTTGACTTCCAGGTTCTGTTTATGGGCTAAAGCAGAATAATCTACCACATCATTGATGCCGTCATCATTAGGAGTGATTACGTTGATAAGATTAGGAACCGTGATATTGATTTCGATTGGGGCACAATTATAACTGTCTTTTACAAATACTTTTGCCTCGCCTCTGGAAACATTGCTGAATATGTTAGAGTCTTGCCAGTTAACATTGTCCATTGAATATTGATAAGGGGGCGTTCCTCCGTTTACATACACGGTAACTGTATTTCCCGAAATATCAATGCTTGTCACAACAGGATTTTCAGATGCATATACTTTTACGGTTTGTACGGCAACGCAGTCTCCTGTTTTAAGCTTAACCCAGTAGGTGCCCACTCCTACATTGCTGATGGTTTGAGTGGTGGCTCCTGTGCTCCATTCGTAGCTTTTAAATCCTGGCCCCGCATCTAATGTTGTCTTGCCTTCCATGCAAATGATTTTATCCTTTAAAACAGTGGAAAAGGTTGGCGGAATAACAGTTAAAGTTACTTTAGCGACTGAGTAGCATCCGTTTGCATTGGTCACTTTAATATAAATTACCCCTGTAGGAGCAATGTATGTTGTAAGATTGGTGGTAATCTCATTGGTTCCGTTAATGGCGTCCGTTAACGATGGGTAATATTTTTTTGTAGTTCCGTTCTGTGTGGTTACTGAAACTCCTGTCAGGTTAAAGGAAGCCGTAGATGGATTGGTTTCTATAGAACATGATCTGATTTCAGCATCATTCACTACCACTACAGGGTAGATGTTTAATGTTATTTTAGCGGTGCTTACACATCCTTGTTGTGTGGTCACCTTTACATATACTGTTGCTGCTGGTGAAACATATACCGCCGGATTGGTAATCAGATTGGTTCCTGCGTTCAGGTCGTAAAGGGAAGGATAGAATTCTTTAGTAACCCCCGGTACAGTGGTTACTGCAGCAGAAGTAAGGTCAAATGTTGCCGTTCCTGCATTGTTATTGTTACATCCGTTGAGAGTAGCGTCACTTGCAGCGAAAGGGGTTGGGTTGAGTTGTATGATTCCATCTCCATTATCACAAAGTGTAGAAGTAGGATCCTTGACCACTACTTTGATGGTTGTATTTCCTGTATATTGGAAAGCTGAAGGATTGGCAATAGGGGTTGAACTTCCCTGTATGTAATAGGTGAAAATATAATTTCCGGGATTATTGACAAATTGATTATTGTAAGAAGTAAGGTCTACGACACCATTTCCTGTCGCTGGATTTGCACAGACGAATGGAGTAACCGTATTGTTCAGAATAGGAACTTTATCTACAAATACTTTAACATTTTTAATGGAGTGTCTGGCACTTGCTCCTCCTGTTGCAGCAGAGAATCCGAAATATCCCTGGGTCATTCCGATGGCGGCACCGGAAGGAGCAAATGATTGATCAACAATTAAAACCCCGTCAATCTTTATTTTAATGATCCAATTGGCTGGGTTAGTGAGATCTGTTTCTCCGTTTACCTCTACATGTTTATAGGTGCTCCCTACAAACGGTTGAGTAGCGTTGAGGTCAGGGGAGTGAAAAGTACTGTTGGGAGTGTTGTTAAACTCTATATTATTTCCGGCAGTGTTGTTGGTGCCATATAATATGTGTACTTTGCTCATTTGGCCCTCGGTCGCGTTGTTGAAGATGTCAAATCCCACCATGAGTCCTGATGCATTCGCAGGGATTCCCAGTCCGCCGCCTGCTACGAAGCCTGTTGGCGGATTGACAAGGTACCAGAATGTAAAGCCATCGCCCCTTCCAAACTGAGCGGTTCCGTTTCCGTCAATTCTGAAATCAAATTCTACTTTCCACTTGTCACAATAGCTTAATGTAATAGGAGTAGATAGTTTTATAGCCCCATATTTACTTGTCTGGTCAGTGGTCAGCCTTATAAAGTCTCCGCTGACAACGGCGTCTGAAACAAGATCCCATCCTGTAGTATTAACTGGATTTCCTGAGAGCTGGTAGGTTTGTGAGTGTATTTTAACAGGCAGACACAATAAAATAGTTAGTAAAAAAATAAGTATATCTTTTTTCATAGTAGATTGGTTGTGGTATTGTTTAATGATTGTTATAATGTGTTATGGCTTGCTTTGAATAAAAATGTTCAATATTCATAAAAAACTATCCTCTTTGAAAAAGGATAGTTTTCATCTTTTGCAGTTTACTCTCTGTTTTTTACCAATACCCATCCTGAGTATTTGGTTTCAGTATTGTTTTTGTTGTTTTCGTTCCATGAGATGGTGTACCAATAAGTTCCGGTAAGGATTTTTTTGCCGGAAGCCGTTCCGTCCCATTTGAAATTTCTTGTTTTATTTGCTTCGTAAAGTTTGTTTCCATATCTGTCATACACGATGAAAACTAAATTTTTCTTGTAAGCTAATGCAGAGTAATCAATAGCATCGTTTACATTGTCATCGTTTGGAGTGATGGCATTGACAAGATTGGGAACCGTAATCTGTACTTCAACAGGAGTACAATTGTAGAAATCTTTCACATAAACCTTTACCTCTCCGCGTTGAAGGCCTGTGAAAATATTGGAGTCCTGCCAATTGGACCCATCAACAGAATATCTGTATGGAGGAGTTCCTCCGGATACATTGATGGTGATTGTATTGTTGTTGATGTCAATGGTTGAAATAACAGGATTGGAAGATGGGATAACTTTTACATTCTGCTTGGTAATACAGTTTCCGGTTTTAAGCAGTACCCAGTAAAGGCCCACATCTACTCCTTTGATAGATTGGGTTTTGGCTCCTGTATTCCATTCATATCCATCGAAGCCCGGACCTGCATCCAGATCTGTTTTGTCACCGATACAGATGATTTTATCTTTCAGAACTGCGGATATAACGGGGGGAAGCACCATCAGATTGATCTTGGTTATGGCAAAACATCCGTTGCTGTCTGTCACTTTTACATATACGACTGTATTTGCCGAAACATACTGCTGAGGATTGGCTATTTCGTTGGTTCCGGCCAAAGCATCAGCGATGGAAGTGTAATATTTTTTGCTTACACCTGCCAATGGGGTTACATTTGCTGTGGTGAGGTCAAATACCGCAGTTGAAATATTGTTCTCGATAAAACAAGACCGAAGAGAGGCTTCGTTGACCTGGGTTTCAGGATAGAAAGCCAAGGTTATTTTTGCAGTGCCTGTACATCCCTGCGGTGTTGTTACTTTGACATATACTGTTCCGGGAGCGGATAGGTAATTGTCCGGAGAAGCAATTTCATTGACGCCTGCATTCAGATCAGTTAAAGTTTTGTAGTATTTTTTAATAGCGCCGGGAACATTCGTTACATTGGCTGTCGTCAGGTTGAAAACGGCGGTGCCAGCTTTGTTGTCATTGCAAGCCAAGAGTGTTTTATCATCAGCTTTAAACGGAGAAAGTACCAGCAATATTTTAGCATCAGGATTATCGCATAAAATCCCTGCATTATCTTTTATGACAACAGTTATGGTTGTGTCGGTATTGTATTGATAATTGGTCGGATTGGCAATAGGCGTAGAGCTCCCTAAAGGATAATAGGTGAAAGTATAGTTTCCTGGCGTGCTGACAAATTGAGAATTGAAAGTTGTTAAATTCACACTTCCGTATCCTGTGGTCGGATCGGGACAAAATGATTGAGTTGCTGTATTCTGCAGAATAGAAACTTTATCCGTGTAAATTTTTACATTTTTAATAGAATGTCTCGATCTTGCCCCTCCTGTAGAGGCTGAAAATCCAAAATAACCCACTGTCATTGAAGCGGCAGTACCTGAAGGAGCAAAAGACTGATTACAGATTACATTGCCATCAATGGTTATTTTTACAATCCAGTTGGTCGGAGCGGCAGGATCTACCTGGGCGGTTACTTCAACATGCTTAAAGGTGGTGCCCTGAAAAGGCAGGGTTGTATTCATGTCCGGTGAGTGAAAAGAACTTCCGGCAACATTGAAAAACTCTACGTTGTTGGTGTCGGTTGTATTGGTCACCTGTCCGTAGGCAACGTGAACCTTGCTCATCGTAGCTGCAGTTGTATTATTATAAGAGTCAAGTCCAACGATAAAACCTACTGCATTTTTGGAAACGCCAAGACCGGAACCCAATACACTGGCAACAGGTGGATTTGCAAGATACCAAAATGCAATTCCGTCACCATTGGAGGTTTGGTTAGAATCCATTCTGAAGTCGAATTCTACCCTCCATTTATCACAGTATTTTAAATTAATCGGATCATTCAGTCTGATAGATCCGGATTGGTGATTGGTGTCAGGAGTAAGCTGAATAAAATCACTATTGACTTGTGTAGGGGAAACCATTGTCCATCCGGTGGTATTGACGGGATTTCCGGTAAGCTGATATGTTTGGGCGAAAGATTTTTCCGATATGAAGAATAGCAGAACAGAAAAGTAGGCCAATAGATTTTTATTCATTTGAGTAGGAGTTTAATTTAATAAGTAAAGATATTAAATCCTAATCAAAAAATATGTATTTAATGTTAATTTCGCTAAAATATTAAATTATTATTTAAAATTTACGGTTTATTATGAGTTAGTGTAAATGTTATTGCGAATTTATATTGATTAAATTAAAATAAAGAATTGTCATCGAGGCCTTCAAAATAGATGTCTATTTCCAGATCGGGAGATTGGGCGGCAGCAACAGCTAATTTGTCGCAAAGTTCGTTTTCGAAATGGCCGGCATGTCCTTTTACCCAATGCATTTTGGGTTGGTGCTTGTTGTATAGTTCAATGAATTTTTTCCAGAGATCCGGGTTTTTTACATTCTTCCATCCTCTTTTTATCCATCCTGTAATCCAGTTTTGATTGACAGCATCCGCTACATATTTACTGTCGGTATAAACATGGATGTCATTTTCTGTGGACTTTAGTTTTTCCAGAGCGGTAATGACGGCCAGGAGCTCCATCCTGTTATTGGTGGTCTTCCGGAAACCTTTAGAAAATGTTTTCTGGTAGTTTTTTTCGGGAACGCGCATAAGAATGCCATATCCTCCCTTTCCGGGATTACCGCTGCAGGCACCGTCAGTATATATTTCGATTTTCAAACTTGTTTTTTTAAATTAGCAGGTTTTCAATTGTACCTTTTAAAAAGGAAAATCATCGTCATCATCAAAATCATTCATGGATGACCCGGAAAGCTGTGAGCTGTCTGGTAAGTCAAATGCTGCACCAGGCTGAATGGTTGTTTTGATTCTGTCAAAACCACTTGGTTCATTGGACCCGAAATTGGAAGGATATCCACCTCCTGCTCCTCCATCAAATGCAGCCTCGATATCTCCAAATTTGGCAAAGTGCTTTAAGAAAGATAATCTCACATCGGCTGTAGCACCATTTCTGTGTTTTGCAATAATCAGTTCGGCCTGGTTTTCTGTAGAAGTTTCCTGCCCCTCTTCATCGTTATCCCATACCGTAATTTTATAATATTCAGGTCTGAAGATGAAAGATACGATATCGGCATCCTGCTCAATCGCTCCGGATTCCCTCAGATCTGAAAGCTGAGGTCTCTTTCCGGGACGGGCTTCCACACTTCTTGAAAGCTGGGATAGGGCGATTACCGGGACATTTAATTCTTTTGCAATCGCCTTCAGGGAACGGGAGATCATGGAGATTTCCTGCTCACGGTTTCCCACGCCTTTTCCGCCTCCTCCTGCGGTCATCAGCTGAAGGTAGTCGACCATGATCAGCCTTACGCCATGCTGCATTACCAATCTCCGGCATTTGGCACGGAAGTCAAAAATGGACAGGGATGGAGTTTCATCGATGTATAATGGAGCATTTTCCAATTCTGAAACATTCGAGAAGAGCCTCTGCCATTCATCGTCATCCAGCGTTCCTTTTCTTAATTTCTCAGAGGAGATTCTGGTCTCAGAAGCGATCATCCTGGTGATAAGCTGTACCGAAGCCATCTCGAGCGAGAAAAGAGCCATCGGGATCTTGTGTCCCACAGCAATATTTCTTGCCATGGAAAGAAGGAATGCTGTTTTACCCATCGCCGGACGTGCCGCAATGATGATAAGGTCAGAATTCTGCCAGCCCCCTGTTTCTTTATCCACATCCCTAAAGCCGGAAGGAACTCCTGAAAGCCCTTGCTTGTCTTTTAAAGATTTAATTGTATCAATAGCCTGTTTTACTAATGAGTTTGCGGTATCGAAACCCTTTTTGATCGTTCCGTTGGTGATCTCAAAAAAAGACTGCTCTGCTTTATCCAAAAGCTCAAAAACATCGGTTGATTCTTTATACGAAGAGTCAATTACGTTGGCAGAAACATTAATAAGACTTCTTAAAATGTATTTTTCAAGAATGACACGCACGTGGTATTCAATATGGGCAGATGAACTTACCCCCATGGTCAGATCGATGATGTAATGATCCCCTCCGGCCTGGCTTAGTTTGTCTTCTTTTTTTAAATCCTGGATAATGGTCATTAAGTCTACCGGGTGGTTACCCTCGTAGAGTTTTAAAATCGTAGAAAAGATGACCTGATGTCTCGGATCATAAAATACTTCAGGAGTAAGAAGGTCAATGGAGTGGTCCAGGCCCTTTTTGTCGATCAAAAAGGTTCCGATAACAAGTCTTTCGAAATCCACTGCATTGGGTGGCATTTTCCCATCCGCAATAGAAAGTTCTTTTGCAAAGTTTCCGTGAGTTAGGGATGATAATGTTTCTTTCTGCGCCATAATGCAAAGATAGTTTATTTACAAAATAATTGAAAAATAGTATTCAACAAATTATCAGGAGTTCTTGTGAAAATACTGTAAACAGGACATTGGGGGTGTTGATAAAAAAAATCACCTCGGTCCGAGGTGATTTTTATGAGAGTATGAATAAAAACTTATTCTTTATTTTTTACCAATACCCATCCTGAGTACTTGGTTTCAGTGTTATTCTTGTCATTTTCATTCCATGAAATCGTGTACCAGTAAGTTCCTGTCGGGATTTTTTTACCAAAGGCAGTTCCGTCCCATGTGAAATTTCTGATTTTGCCCGCCTCATGAAGTTTGTTTCCGTATCTGTCATAGACTATAAAGACAAGATTTTTCTTGTACGCTAATGCTGAATAGTCAATGACATCATTTACGTTGTCTCCGTTTGGAGTAATGGCATTGATGAGGTTAGGAACAGTAACTGTCACCTGAACTGGAATACAATTGAACGAATCTTTTACATATACCGTATTTTCGCCTCTTGGAAGTCCTGTGAAGGAATTAGAGTCCTGCCAGTTAATTCCGTCTATGGAATATTTGTAAGGAGGTACACCTCCGTTTGCAGTCACTTTAATCGTATTGTTGCTGATTTCTATATTGGAAATAACCGGTTGCAAACTGGCGCGCACATGTACTTCCTGAAGGGTTATACATTTTCCTGTTTTCAGTTTTACCCAGTAGGTACCGATTCCCACATTGTTAATAGATTGTGTTGTTTCTCCGGTGCTCCATTCGTATCCGTCAAATCCAGGTCCTGCATCCAGGGTAGTTTTGCCTTCGGCGCAGATTACTTTGTCTTTTAATACGGTAGATTTTACCGGTGGCAAAACAGTTAACGTAATCTTTGCGATATTAAAACACTGTTTTTCATTGGTCACTCTTGCATATACTATAGTGCTGGATGAAAGGTAAGCATCCGGAATGGCAATTGGGTTGGTCTGAGACATGGCGTCTGCCATCGTCTTGTAATATTTTACAACCGTTCCTGTAGGTATCGGGTTGGGAAGCCCGATCGCTGCATGGCTAAGATCAAAGGTTGAGAAATTAACATTATCAGGAATATAGCATTCCTGCAACACCGCATCATTTAATACAACGGTTGGGTGAAATTGTAATCTGATGGTGGCCGTAGCCTTACATCCGAATGCAGAAGTCACTTTTACATATATTGTCGTTTCCGGTGAAATATAACTGGTTGGATTGGTGATTTCGTTCGTTTCCGCATTCATGTCAGCAAGAGTAGGATAGTACTTGATGACTGCTCCGGCTCCTGTAAATACATTGGCTGTTGTCAGGTCATAGGTGGCGGTACCAGCTCCGTTGTTATTGCAGGCCAGAAGGGTGGCGCTATTGGCGGTAATGCTGGCGTCTACAAACTTAAATTTCCCGTTAATGAAACAGCCGTTCATAGGATTGTCCGGGTTGCTCGGGTCGTGATAGGCAATCCTGTAGTAATATGTTTTTACCGCGTCTACAGTAGCTATTGTAAGAGGAGATGCTCCGGTAAGAACATCGTTGATATTGTCGTGATAAGTGACATTGAAGTTCGTATTGTTTCCGTTTACGATTCCTGCAGTAAGGGTTGAAAAATCAAACTGTGTCGGAAGTCCGCACACCATTACTTTGCTTGGCTGTGTAGGATCTGCGGATGGAATTCCCGGAGTGATAAACGGATTAGGTGCTAATGTCGGATCGTTGAATGCTGAACTTAAAGATGCCGTTCCGCTCCAGATCATTGAAAAACCATTGGCTGACCTGGTGTGGTTGTTGATGACCAGATAATAAGTTTCTCCTGCTAATGCATTGATGTATGGGCTCCATTCCGCATTGTTCATTGCTGAACTGTTAGGTGGAAGAACTGCTGGAGGAGCAAGATTTAAATCTAATCCTGTTTCTCCGGTAGCTACCGATCCCCAGTAGTTACATCTTAAAGGTTTAACGAAAACGTGGGAGTCGTTCTGTAAAGATGCACAGCCGCCATTGGTAGGGCCATAGACTGCAAAATCATAATCATCCCTCAGAACGTTAGATTTAATGGTAAAGGCAAGGGTTCCGGAGGTTGCCACTGTGAAAGTGTACCATACCGAGTAGGTCTCATTTACGCTTAAGCATCCCCCGTTTTGATTGAGAATTTCCACAATACTTCCCACTCCGGAAGGAGTATAGGAAATATCAGAGTTCCCACAAATTGGAATTGCCGTGACGCAGTCAGACTGCGAGTAGAACGCCTGCGATATAAATAGAATTAAAAGAAGTAGTATTTTTTTCATTGTTGAAATGATTTTTTAAAACAAAATTGTATTGATGTGGTTACAACAAAATGAGAGCAGCTCTACAGGTAGGTGCTCTTTGCTTTTACGGAAAAGATAAAGATGATAAAGGTTTATTCATAAGCGGTTGTTTTTTATAGCAAATATAGAAAATTATTAAGCTTAAATTGAAAATTTTAATATATTTTTAAATAAAATGACATATTGATTGTTGATTTTGTTTTTTTTCTCTTTACACGGAGACCGGCTTCTGTGATGTTGATTGTGAAAAATCCCTTGATCAGCTGCGGTTGTTGTCTTTTATGTATGATACTGGACGTTTTTCGTAAAGCATAAATGATATACCCACCCATAGGGAAAAGGGGATTTATTCTCTATGGGTGGGTATCGTATTAAATTGGGGCTCAGGTTAACCTGTATTGATGCGGATGTCTTACTGGGAAGAAAATTAATACTGCATCTTTCTTAATTTAGGATTGGTGCTTCCTACAATTAAAGCCACTAAAACAGTCATGGTTCCCCCGAATACAACGGAGCGTACGACTCCCAACAGTTTGGCCATTACTCCGCTCTCAAACTGTCCCATTTCATTACTGGACATAATAAATATTGAATTGACACTTAAAACACGTCCCCGGATATGGTCTGGTGTTTTCAGCTGAACAATGGTTCCCCTGATCACGACGGAAATTCCATCCAGCATTCCACTCATCATAAGGAACATGAAGGACAGCCAATAGAGTTTGGATAATCCGAATCCAATGATACAGAGTCCGAACCCTGTAACAACGACCAGAAGTATTTTACCCTGGTTTTTCCGCAGAGGAACAATGGATAAAATAGTAATGATACACATTGAACCAATATCTGAAGCTGCATTCAGCAAGCCGAAGCCTTCCGCTCCCGAATTGAGGATATCGGTTGCAAATACAGGGATCATAGCCACGGCTCCCCCGAAAAGGACCGCAAACATATCAAGGCATAGAGCTCCTAAAATTTCTTTGGTTTTAAAAATATAGGAAATTCCTTCACGCATACTTTCCACCACATCTACTGAACCTTTTTTATTCTCGGAATGCTGCTTTTTCAGTTGCCAGAAAAATAAAGAAGCCATGAATATGAGGGATAAGATCACGACAAGTGTCCATTTTACTCCGAAATATCCGATAAGAATTCCGCCAATAGCATGTCCGCATACCGATGAAATCAGAAAAGTGGCCTGATTCAGGGTAACCGCGTTGGGGAGGTTTTCCTTTTTTACAATCTTAGGAATCATAGAAGGAACAATAGGCCCAATAAATGCTCTTGCAATCCCTGTGAAAAATATAACCCCATAGATGAAATAGGTAATCTGGTGCCCTGTAAAATGCATTTCTACATTGAGAAATGCCGGGATCAGCAATAATCCTATCAGAAAAATATAGGCATAATTGCAGATAAGCAGGAGCCGTTTCTTTTCATTCATGTCAATCACATGGCCGGCATATAAAGCGCAGCTTACCGCGGGAATAACCTCTGAAAGTCCGATGAGGCCTATGGAAAAAGGATCTTTAGTGAGCTGATAGACCCACCAGCCTAATAAAGTGGCAAGCATTCTGAAAGCTAAAACAATAAAAAATCTCCCGGTAAGAAGATTTCTGAACTCAACATTTTGTAATGTTTGTAACGGGGTAAAGGAAATCATGAACAAAAATAGCCCTAAAAATTTATTTAGGACTATTCATATGTTGATTTTTAAAAGATATAGTAAATATATCCTAAAAGATAAAATCTATTTTAGTCTGCTCTTGTAGCACTGATGACCAATGCAGCAACTCCTGCTGCTCCGATGATGGTGGCACCGGCTGCTATTCTCGCTTTTGATCTGTCTTTTACGGCAGCTACTTTTGATTTGGGAATGACTACTTCTGTACTGTCTTTTTTGCCGGCAGTTCCTACCAGGTTTTCACCTACCACATTTCTGAATAATATTTTTTGTGTTGGAGACCCATCTCTCATCTTGACAACATACACTTTTCCCGCTTCCAGATTAGAGTAATTGTTTTTTGAAATGTCCTCACTGTATTTTGTGGTAGCACAAGATGAAATGACAAATAAAGATGTTAATAAAGACGATTTTAACAGTACAGATGCTTTCATTATTTTCTTTTAGTTTTTCAAATTTATAATTTTTTTCGAATATACGTTTTTGGAATTGAAAAAATATCCTTAAAGTTTGTAAATTTCTAATAGATCTGCAATGTTTCTGTCATTAGCCAATCTTGGGGCTTTATTTTGGCCTCCCAATTTTCCCTGGGATTTGGCATATTCGTGAAATGCGTTTTTCCTGAGTTTTGTGATTTGTAAGGTCTGTAAAATATTTCCTGAAATCAGATCATTATAATAGGTATTCCGATTTCTGAGCTGGCGGTCGAGCTCATTTCGGAAAGCTTCTGTATCTTCCGGTGTTTTTTCAAACTCAATCAGCCATTCATGATAGGGAAGTCCTTCCTTCGGGTTGACCTGTGGGGCAAGATGAAACTCCGTGATCTGGGCAGGGTACTTTTCGAGGGTCGCTTTCATGGCTTCTTCCACTTCAAAAGCAATGACATGTTCACCAAAGGCAGAAGTGAAATGTTTGGTCCTGCCGCTTACCAGAACCCGGTAAGGATTTTTATCAATAAACCGTACAACATCTCCAATAGAATAGGCCCACAATCCGGAATTGGTAGTTAAGATCAGAGCATAATCTTGATGAAGCTCTATATCTTTTAATGATAATCTTCTGGCTCCGGGCTTGCCATATTCTTCCAGCGGAATGAATTCATAAAAGATTCCGTGGTTGGTCAGCAATAGCAGCCCTTCCCTTGTATAATCGTCCTGAAAGGCAAAAAATCCCTCAGAAGCAGGGAAAGTCTGGATGATATCCACTTTACCTCCCAGCAGATCTTCCATTTTATCGCGGTAAGGCTCATAATTTACTCCTCCGGTTACAATAAGCTGAAGATTGGGAAACAACTGTTTGATCTTCCTGCCATGTTTTTCAGTCAGTTTTTCAAAGTACATGATCAGCCATGGCGGGATGCCTGAAATCAGGGTCATATTTTCATGTTCTGTTTCTTCAATGATCTTATCTACTTTTGCTTCCCAGTCTTCCATAATGTTGGTTTCCCAGCTTGGCAGACGGTTTTTTTGAAGATAACCCGGGATATGATGGGCTACAATACCGGAGAGTCTTCCTGTCTTGATGCCAAAAACCTCTTCCAGTTCCGGACTTCCCTGTAGAAATATCATTTTTCCATTGACGAAATCCGCATTGTTTTTTTGAGCGATATAATGAAAAAGAGCACTTTGGGCCCCGGCAATCTGAAATGGCATTCCTTCTTTAGAGATAGGAATGTATTTGGAACCGGAAGTGGTTCCCGATGTTTTGGCGAAATACTCCGGCGTGTCTGTCCAGAGAATGTTGGCCTGTCCTTTTTTTACTCTTTCAATATAAGGCTTCAGGGTCTCATAGTCTGCTACCGGAACTTTCTCCTGGAAATCTTTTACAGAATGGATGTTTTCAAAATTATGCTCCCGTCCAAAAAGTGTTTTTTGAGCAGTATTGACAAGAGAAAGCAGCAGGTCTTCCTGGTTTTTCTCTGCATTTTTTTTGAATTCTCCTGCTTTTTGGACATGTTTTTTTGCCCAAATAAGCGCCGCATTTTTCTTGAAGAAGTTTAACATGCCTCAAATTTATAAATAAGTATAGAATATGGAGTCATTTTTACAAAACCATACATAAAAAAAGCCGATGAAACGTGTTCATCGGCATCTCGAAATTTGATTATGAAAATAACAACTATATGTTAATGTTATGCTTATTTGTTCTCTTTATATCTTTTGTCCGGAGTCCCGTCTTTTTTAAGGTGTTTGCTGTCTTTGTATCTTTTATCCGGGGTTCCGTCTTTTTTTAATTTAACAGCAGGTTGGGCAGGTTTTACTTCAGCCGGTTTTGCTGTTTTCATCGCAGCCGGTTTTGCTTCTGCCGGTTTTGTAGTTTTTACTGTTTTTACAGTTGGGTGAGCCGTAGTATGTGTAGCGGGAGCAGTCTGCTGTGCAGTGGCAAGGCCTAGTCCTAAGATCAGTGACATTGCAGATAATAATTTTTTCATAAGGATTACTGTTTGTTTTTTGTTGAATAAAGATATGCAAAAAGCAAGCTAGAAAACTCGTATTTTTAAACTTAACTAAAGTTTATTACTGCTTAAAAAAAGATTAAAGAGATTACCCTGAAAATAAAAAGCCTGTCTTCAGATATGAAAACAGGCTTGATATATTAATGAATGCTTAGCGGGTACAATTGGCTGTCCAGGTTTTACCATCCTTAATATATAGAATCTTTAACTCATTATTATCAATTCTAATATAAGAAGTGGCATTTGAGCCGATCATGACAAGAGTATGATCTCCTTTTTGCTCAAACTCGATCCCATTAAGGTCGGGAATACTGTTTGAAAAACCAAAATTATACTTGGTACCGCTGGCGATTTTTGTTACAAATACACTTCCGTTGTCGGTGCTGATATTGGTAGACCCGCCGTCATTATAAGAAATGCTTCCTTTGTAAGTCCCTGCAAAGAAATCATTATTGGTGGGATCATCATCACTGCTGCACGACGAAAAAGATAATGCTGTAAAAACCAACAGCATTAATGTTCCTAAGATTTTAATTGCTTTTTTCATAATTTTATTCTTTAAAGTGTTCGATAAGGTTAAATTGCCAAACATTATGCCATCAGCAGATCTTTAAAATATTTTAACAACTCCTTAGATAAATTATAAAAAATTAAGAGTTAAAGCGTTTGTTCTTATTTTTGAATGTCCTGTAGCTCATGATAAAAAGAAAAAAATATTCTTACCTTTGTATGACTTTAACGGTTTCGGAAAACTCCCGAAATCGCTTTTGTCGTTTATACCATTACTATTTATGCAGTTAAAATCCATCAATGAAAAGTTTCTCCCGGATCTGATGCAAAAGGAATTCGGAAAAGAAATTTTTCTCCAGTTAGAAAATAGTCAGCATATTGCTGTGAAGGGAAGTGCAGGGTCTTCAGTTTCTGTTTTTGTAGCCGAGCTCTTTTTAATCGAAAAGAAAAGTATTCTTTATCTGATCGATGATAAAGAAGATGCCTTGTATGCCAATACCGAAATGGAAGATCTGTTGGGAAAAGAGAAAGTGCTGTATTTTCCGGCTACCCATCTTGAACCTTATCAGGTGGAAAAGACCCAGAATGCCAATCTCGTACTGAGAACTGAGGTTTTAAACAAAATAAATTCAGGACGTTCACCTAAGGTTATTGTTGCTTACGCAGGAGCTTTATCTGAAAAAGTATTAAAGAAAGAAGATTTTAAGGCCATATCCCATCAGATCAAAGTGGGCGATCAGCTGGATTTTGATTTTGTGGATGAGCTGCTTAATCACTATCATTTCCAACAGGCTGACTTTGTTTCTGAACCCGGAGAGTTTTCGGTGAGAGGTGGAATTGTGGATGTCTTTTCTTATTCTTATGAAAAACCATACAGGATCACATTCTTCGGGAATGAGGTGGAAAGTATTAAAACCTTTGATATAGAAACACAGCTTTCCATAGATAAAGTGAAAGAATTTCAGTTGGTTTCCAATATGAACTTTTCAGTGACGGGAAGCAGGGTTTCTTTACTGCAGCTCCTGCCAAAAGATAGTTTTATTATTTCCAGCAATGGATTGGTAGGCATACAGAAGATCAAAACATTTTACGAAAAAGCCCTGGAAAAATATGATACTTTAAATAAGGATATTGCTCACAGAACGCCACAGGAACTTTTTATCTCAGACCAGGAATTCCTGTTTGATTATAAAAAATTTAAAACAGTTGATTTTGCAGGAATAAGCATTGAAGGGCTGAAGGATATCACTGAAATTAAAATGGAGCAGCTTCCCCAGCCTTCTTTTCATAAAAACTTTGAACTGCTGATTGAAGACCTTGAAGAGAGGCAGAGCGAGGGTTTTGATACCTGGATCTCTTTCTCAACAGAAAAGCAAAGAGAAAGGCTGGAGTCTATTTTTGAAGAACTGGAGCATGAACTTCCTTTTAAAAGTTTTAAATCTGAACTGCACGAAGGATTTGTAGATCATGGACATAAGCTGTTGGTATATACCGATCACCAGATCTTTGACCGTTACCAAAGGTATAAGGCAAAAAATACCTTTGCAAAATCCGAACAGCTTACCCTGAAAGATCTGATGTCTTTGAAGATCGGTGATTATATTGCCCATATTGATCATGGAATCGGAAAATTCATGGGGCTGGTAAAAGTAAATAACGACGGGAAAATTCAGGAATGTTTTAAGCTGACCTATAAAAACGGAGACCTGTTATATGTAAGTATTCATTCACTTCATAAAATTTCTAAGTATAATGGTCCGGACGGAAGAGAGATTGTATTGAGCAAGCTTGGATCTCCGGCATGGAAGACCCTAAAACAAAAAACAAAAGCCAAAGTAAAGCAGATTGCTTTTGATCTTATCAAACTGTATGCCCAGAGAAAGACCGCCAAAGGTTTTGCTTATACTCCGGATTCTTACCTGCAGAATGAGCTTGAGGCCAGCTTTATTTATGAAGATACCCCGGATCAGGAAAAGGCAACGGTAGATGTGAAAAAAGATATGGAGGCAGATACGGTGATGGACAGGCTGGTTTGTGGTGATGTAGGATTCGGGAAAACTGAAGTTGCGATTCGTGCTGCTTTTAAAGCGGCAACGGACGGGAAACAGGCGGCTGTATTGGTGCCGACCACTATTTTGGCTTTTCAGCACTACAGAAGTTTTAAAGAAAGATTGAAAGATTTCCCGGTGAACGTTTCTTATATCAACCGGTTCAGAACGGCAAAACAAAAATCAGAGACATTAGAAGGCCTGAAGAACGGAAAAGTAGATATCATTATTGGGACCCATCAGCTGGTAGGCAGTTCTGTTAAATTTAAGGATTTAGGACTGTTGATCATTGACGAGGAGCATAAATTCGGCGTTTCGGTAAAAGATAAGCTGAAAACATTGAAAAATAATGTTGATACGCTGACGCTTACGGCGACTCCTATTCCAAGAACGCTGCAGTTTTCTTTAATGGCGGCCAGAGATCTGTCGGTCATCAAAACTCCGCCGCCCAACAGGCAGCCTGTTGATACTCAGTTGATAGGGTTTAATGAAGAAACCCTCCGCGATGCAGTTTCATATGAACTCCAGAGAGACGGACAGGTTTATTTTATTAATAACAGGATTGAAAACCTTAAAGATATTGCCGGGCTGATTCAGAGATTGGTTCCTGATGCAAGGGTTATTACCGGACATGGGCAGATGGAAGGAAAGCAGCTTGAAAAAAATGTTCTCGATTTTATGGAAGGTAAATATGACGTTCTCGTTTCTACAACCATTGTTGAAAGTGGAGTGGATGTTCCTAATGCCAATACTATTTTTATCAATGATGCTCAGCGTTTCGGGATGGCAGATCTGCACCAGATGAGAGGAAGGGTAGGGCGAAGCAACCGGAAAGCTTTCTGTTACCTGATTACTCCTCCTTATGACATGATGACTGCTGATGCAAGAAAGCGCCTGGAAGCTATTGAACAGTTTTCAGACCTGGGAAGTGGTTTCCAGATTGCAATGAAAGACCTGGAAATCCGCGGTGCCGGTGATTTGCTTGGGGCAGAACAGAGCGGCTTTATCAATGAGATGGGATTTGAAACCTACCAAAAGCTGATGCAGGAGGCGCTGGAAGAATTGAAGGATGATGCAGATTTTGAAAACCTGTTCGAGAACGAAGAAGACCGGCAGAAGCTTTTCAAATCTGTAAAGGATGTAAATATTGATACTGATTTGGAGCTGATGTTGCCGGATTTCTATATTTCCAATACGGAAGAAAGGCTGTTGCTGTATCAGAAAATTGCTGAAATTGATAATGAACAGGATCTTTATAAGTTTGAACTTGAGCTCATCGACCGTTTTGGACCCCTTCCGAAAGAAGCGGTAAACCTTCTGAAGAGCGTAGCTTTAAAATGGCTTGCTGCAGATATCGGTTTTGATAAGATTGTGATGAAAAACGGTGTTTTTTTAGGATATTTCCCGGGCAGTCCTCAAGATAAGTTTTACCAGACCGACCGATTCAGACATATCATTAATTATCTCACCCGGAACCCTGCGGAAGCTCAGCTTAAAGAAAAAACAGGTAAAGAGGGTAATCAGCTTATGATGAGAAAAGAACGAATTAAAAATGTGGATGAAGTAAATATATTGCTGAAAGCGATTATAGAACATAATTAATTGTATTTTTCTTCATCGTGTAATATTTTCTTTAAAAATTTAAAAACATATAAAAACTTAAGTTTTTATATGTTTTTTTGTGATTATTATCAGGTTTTTTTCTGGAAGTATTCATCCGGGAGAGAATTAACTCCTTTTCATAGATTTTAAAGTCACTTTTCAATGATTAAAAAAAAGTTGTAAACTCCTTTGTATAGGCATATTGTGGAGTTATTTTATTTTTATGCAAGTTGAAAAGTAGAGTTATGTAGAAATAATTCTACTTTCATGTGCGAATAATTCTATGCTGTAATGTGTTTATTTCTATAGGTTTATAGGGATGTAGCTGGAATTTTTATGGTTCTTAATTTGTACATTTGCAGTCCTTATTATGAAAAAAATAATTTATTGCTGCGTAATTGGATTGCTTTCGATCCAGCTAGGCGCACAGGTGGGAATCGGGACAACTAAGCCAAAATCTACTCTCGATGTCAATGGAAAGACCACCTTAAGAAAAGAGCTTAGAGTTGGTGGAACCTCCACTCAGGCTGGTAATGCCGGATTGAACGGCCAGGTTTTGGTTTCTCAGGGAGAGGGCAGCTCTCCGGTCTGGAAATCATTGAATGTTTCCTTTATGGAAGAGGGGCAGTATAAATTGATCAATTCTTACTTGTCATCGGATCAATCGGGTATTTCAACACTTTCTAATGGTGTTGCAGGGGATAATATCTACAAAAACAGCGTGGGAGATAATGTCACTGATCTTGCAAAAGGTAAATGGGTAAAGATTTCGGGGCTTGAAAATAACTTTACCATTAAAAACGGGAAGAACAGGCTTACTTATCAGTTTCAGACAGGGGTTGAAATGAAAGCTCCAACTTCTACTGTCTCAGAAAGTATCAGATTTACATGTGGGGTATTCAGAAACGGAACCCTGGTAGCAGTGCGTCCTGACAGGATTGCTTCCAACAATAATTCTGAGAAAGCGGGAATACAGGATTATATTTTCACCCTTAATTATACGGAGCTTAATGTACCGGTAGGGGCCCATAAAATTGAAATTGCATGCAGAAAGATCGATACGTCAAATTCATTGTCCCAGTTTGCCATTGGACGTAATGTTCAGTCTTCCAATGGAGCTTCCAATGCATTTACCCTGGAATCCAATCTGAAAATGGATGTTATTGAATTTGTAAGCTATAAAACTAATTAATGATGAAAAAAATATTATCAACCTTATTTCTTGCATCAGGACTCCTGTTGTTGGCTCAGGTAGGAATCAATACAGACTCTCCCAAAGCAAAACTGGATGTGAACGGAGATCTTAACCTTAGAAATAAAATTGCGGTACTTGATGCTGCAGATGGTACTGTATCTCAGGGAAATAATGACCAATTGCTGGTCTCTCAGGGCGAAGGCTATCCTCCTATCTGGAAAACACTCCGTATTCCTGAATACGAACCCAATAAATTTTATCTGATATTCAATAATTCATTTTCTGACAAGATAGGTATTCGGTTTACTTCTACGGAACAAGCCAATATAACCACTTCCAGAGCAGCGGTTTTTACGAAAGGAACAAGCTTCAGCAGCCTGAATGGGTTCAAGAAAATAAGCGGGTTGTCTCAGAACATCAGTGTATTCAGTACCCAGAGTAAAGCTTATTTCCAGTTTGAAACCGTGGTTCAGGCAGACTTTGCGGCGAATGGAAATCCAGATACATCCATTGATTACGCGTGCGGAATTTTTGTAGATGATAAGCTGGTGAATTTAAGACAAAGAAACCTGAATGCAATCAACTCTTCTCATCCTTTTCTTACCCATACTCAAATTGGGATTGTTGAAAACCTTACCAAAGGAAATCATACGGTGAGTGTAGCATGCTCAAGGCTGGCCTCTTATGGGGCAACAGGAAGAACACTGACTATTGGAACCAATGTATATACCAATATCAATGATTTTATTGCCCAGTCTTCTCTGAAAGTAGATGTATATGAAGTGCCGGAGGTATTTAACCCGATTATAAACTAACCCAATTATGAAAAAGATATTCTTTATAACCTCTTTATTACTGGTAATTCTTGCAAATGCGCAAGTAGGTATCAATACCGCTGCGCCCACCAATATGCTTGACGTCAATGGAGATTTGAATGTGAGAAAAGAATTAAGAACAGGAGGTACAGATTTATTAAAAGGTTCTGCAGGAACTGCGGGTGATATTCTTCATAATAATTCAACGATGGCTGCCAATGATTGGAAAACGGTAAAAATTGCGGATGGGCAGGGAAGTATGTCTGTGTTTTCTATCAATACGGTGGCTGATCAGACGGGGGTGCTTTTTTCTTCACCTAACGGAGCTACCGATCCTTATTACGATGGAGATGCTTTAACGGGGAACTGGACGGTGCTTCCGGCAGCTACTGATACTTTTTCTGTTACCAACGCTACCAATAAAGTAACATTTTCATTTCAGACCACTGTTCAGAAAACAGGAGCAAATTCAGCAAGTTTTGCATGTGGGGTTTTTGTAGATGACAGACTTAGAGCTGTTAGAACAGATGTATTAATAGGTGACAGCGGAGCTTATAAGATTTTTAATCTGAATGCAACGCTTGCTAATTTAACCCCTAAAAACAAATATATAGTGAAGGTTGCCTGTATAAAAAGAACCTTGAATAGTACCACAGTAGGGATAGGCAGGGCAGTAGACACAAACTATTTAAACAATGATATGTCTCAGTCTGTAATCACAACATCCGTGCTGCAACCCTATTAATTTTCATCATAATATAATAATAAGGAATCTAAAAACGTTATGTTTTTAGATTTTTTTTGTATAAATACTCCATTTATTGTGAATTTCTTTAAATAAAGTACGTGGTGATATAGAAAATTGAATTATATTTGAACCTGCTAAAACTAATTTTCTATGGTAAAAAACTATTTCCTCAAAATGTTTGCCGGTGTTACCCTTATAGGCTTGCTGGCTTCATGTAATACAACATCCGATCCTACAGAGTCTATTCCCAATCCTGATGACGGAACTCCTCCGAAGAGAATTCTTGAAAAAGTGAGTATGAACAGTGTATCTCAGGAAGAATATGTCACAACGGCAGGTACGCTGGAACAGTCTCTTTTTAAAGATGACAAATCCAATGCTTATTATATCGGAACCCTTACTTACAATACCAGCAAAATACTTACTAAAGTCAATTTTACAAGCCAGACTGCAGGAGCGGTTTCATACCAGTTTGATCTTACTCCGGACAGCAGCGGAAGGATTTACAATGCATCCTGTAAAGCAACGGGAACTACCAGCGGGACTTCTTACTTAAGTGATTATGCTTTCAGCTATGATGTTGCCGGAAGACTTACCAAGATTCTTGAAAAGAGAAAAGCAGGAGGTATATCCGCTTATAATATGTTTATAGAAAATGTAATTTCCTATGCGGGAGAAAATATTTCCCAGGTAGTAAGTTCTAAAGGGATTCTGGATACGAATGGGGCTCCCGATATGACTACTGCGGTGAAAACATCATATAGCTTTCAAAACTATGATGCCCAGAGAAGTCCGTATTCCACGCTTCCAAAATCGTTTTTTATTATCAGGAGTCTTGTGAATCCTGCCAATTTCTATAAAGTATCCCAAAATAACCCTACCTCAATGTATATTCAGTCGCCGCCTCCAACTCCGGCAGTGAATACAGCACAAAGCTATTCATATGATAACCAGGGATATCCAATGGTTGAGAAAAATCAGCAAATCACCTATAGCTATAAAAATTTATAGCAGAATTAAATTGTTAATCTTATTGGAATATAAATAATTATATAATTTTTATGCAAAAAAAATTATATTTGTGAAAAAATAATCAATTACCAGGAAATGAAACAACTTTTCTATTTTATTTTATTAATAGCAGGCTTTTCCTCAATACATTCCTGCAAGAATTTAGTGGATGAAGAAGGCAATCCCTTATTGGATCTGAATAATACAGGAGGCTTGACCGGTCCCAGAGCATTATATAGAGAAATTACAGATAAAGATACATTAGCAGAATATCATTACAGCGGACTTCTTTTAAATAAAGTAATCACAGATAGCGCTTCTATCACTAATGTGATGTACAGTGGAGATAAAATCAGCCAGATTAATTTTAACGGTTTCTTAGATCTTGACGGAAACGGAAAACTGGATAAAGACAGTGTTTCTTTTACAAGACTGCTTACTTATGGAAATGGCGGAAGGCTGGAAACGATTTCAGAAAACCGTTCTATTTTCAGAAGACCGGCACCGGTGCCTCCCGCTACAGCACCAGGCCCGCAGACACTTCTGAGAAAGAGCAAATCGCTGTATAATATAAAATATAGCACCGCTACTGCAAAACTGGATTCTATCATCATGAGAACCGGTCCGGATGTAACAGGACAGCCATTTGCTTACAGTGATTTCTCAAAAACAGCTTATTCTTACTTCGGGGATAACGTCTCTAAAGTGGTGAGACATTATGGTCCTATGGCTGGAGGTCTGTTTGGAGGGGTTACCAAAAAATACAGCTATGAATATTATGCTTATGATAATGAGATCAGCCCGTTCACATTATTGCCGACAGCGTATAAGATTTCAAGACTTTTAAATACAGATATCAATGATAAGGAAAGTCTTATTCTGTCTCCAAACAACCCTAAGAGATGGTCTGTAACGGATCTTATGCCGGCAATTCCTACTCCGATTGTAAGAAGCACCAACTACGTATATGATATACAGACGTATATGACGAAAGGATATGGAGTGAACTATATCTACAAACCCCAGTAAAAGTTTTTTTTAATAATAGATAAACTC
Source organism: Chryseobacterium sp. (assembly GCF_022869225.1). Lineage (NCBI taxonomy): Bacteria > Pseudomonadati > Bacteroidota > Flavobacteriia > Flavobacteriales > Weeksellaceae > Chryseobacterium > Chryseobacterium sp. The sequence continues at coordinate 2,549,934 of NZ_JALIHL010000001.1, forward strand.
AATCTTTCCAAGGTTGAGTTTTTTATTTTTTATCTCTTAATTTTGCAAAAAATTTCTGATGAAATATTTAATAGTTGGGCTTGGAAATAAAGGCTCGGAATATGAAAATACACGCCATAACATAGGATTTAAAGTTGCTGAGAAAATCGCTGAGAAACTTGAAGTTTCATTTAATACGGCTAATTTTGGCTGGATGGCTGAAGGGAAATACAAAGGCAGAAAAGTTTTTGTTCTGAAACCGGATACATATATGAATCTTTCCGGAAATGCAGTACGGTACTGGATGCAGAAGGAAAACATCCCGCTGGAGAATGTACTGGTCGTAACCGATGATCTGGCCCTTCCTTTCGGAACATTAAGAATGAAAGGAAAGGGTTCTGATGCGGGCCATAACGGTCTTAAAAACATCAATGAAGTATTGCAGACTCAAAACTATACCAGACTCCGTTTTGGAATTTCTGCAGATTTTACATCGGGACGCCAGGTAGATTATGTACTGGGAACCTGGAATGAAGAGGAAACTGAAAAGCTTGCAGAAAGAATTGAAACCTTTTCCAAGGCCAGTCTTTCATTCGTATTTGCAGGATTGAATAATACAATGTCAGCGTTTAACGGGAAATAATTTCAGATGGGGATAAGGTATAATCTGGAAAATCGAATTTTAATAGACTGCTTGTAATAATTTGTAATAATATTGAATGACTGCCTCAGAAACAAGGCAGTCATTTATTTTTATTTACTTCTAAAATTTATCTGCAGGTTTTATGATTAATCTGTTGTCTTTAATAAACAACTATATTGCGGTTTTTGTCATCTTAATAGCTGTTTAGGTTTATTATTAACTTATTCTGGGACGAAATAGGGAAAAAATAAATGCCACCGAATTTCGATGGCATTGTCTGTAAATTATAATTGAATTTTAATGAGTTTCATCTTTTATAACCAGCTTACAGCACCGGTTTCGACATCATAGTTTGCTCCAACAATTTTAATTTTACCTTCGTTCTCAAGGTTTCTAAGGGTTGAACTTTGTTTGCGGATCTCTTCGATCGCATTTTTTACGTTCTGCTGGTTGAGCCTTTCCAAAAGTGAACTGTTTTTTGATGAACGTTCTTCATTTTCTTCAATCACTTCATTGATGATAGGATTAAAGTGATTGATCAGGTGGTTAAGGTTATCCATTCCCAGCCCTTCAATCTGGGCTGCGTCAAGACCTCCTTTTAGGGCTCCGCATTTGGTGTGGCCTAATACTACGATAAGCTTGGAACCGGCAACATTACACCCAAATTCCATTGACCCCAGAATGTCCTGGTTTACAAAATTACCGGCAATTCTGATGCTGAAAACGTCTCCTAATCCCTGATCAAAGATAAGTTCCGCAGAAGTACGGCTGTCTATACAGCTTAAAACCACTGCAAACGGCCACTGCCCTTCACGGGTAGCATTTACCTGCTCCAGAAGGTCTCTGTTGGCTTTAAGATTGTTTACAAATCTCTGGTTTCCTTCTTTTAAAAAATCTAAAGCTTTTTCAGGAGTAATTGTTGATTGGGTTTCGTATGTGTGTGCTTTCATATTATAATTTAATTGTTTTCAAAATTTAAAGTTAAAAAAATAATTGATGATGAATGAAGGTTACATTGCTCTTTTATGAGTAACCAAAATATGGGAATCCTGGCTTCTTTCATAATCTTTGTATGAGGTTTTAAAGCCTAAAAGCTCTACCACGATGTCTTGTTCCTTTGCACGGATATTGGCAAAGTCCTGGATCATTTCCAGTACATCGGTAGCAATGTATGATGTACTTCTTGCATCAATGGTCACCGTAGAGTTGGGTTTAATATTTTTAAGTGTTTTTTTGATAGCGCCTTGTTTAAAAATGAAACTTCCTCAGCTAATTTGATGTTGATTCCATCTGCATCATCCAGTTTTTCTCTGCTTAAATAATAGGCTCTTTTCATATTTCCCTGAAGTATATAGAAAATAGAGATGGCAAGGCCGATTCCGACCCCTTTTAATAAATCTGTTGCCACAACAGCCGCAACAGTTGCTACGAACGGAATAAACTGGAATTTTCCTAAATGCCAGAAATGTTTGAAAGTAGCAGGTTTTGCCAATTTATAGCCAACTAAAATTAATACCGCTGCCAAAGTAGCCAATGGAATTAAATTTAAAATAACAGGAATGGAAAGTACACAGATCAGCAAAAAGAGCCCGTGAATGACGGATGAGATCTTGGAGGTTGCTCCCGCGTTGGCATTCGCGGAACTTCTTACTACAACAGAAGTCATGGGGAGCCCGCCGATCAGCGAGCTGACCAGATTTCCTATTCCCTGGGCTTTAAGCTCAAGGTTGGTATCGGTAATTCTTCGCTGTCTGTCTAATCTGTCTGATGCTTCAATACAAAGTAAGGTTTCAATAGATGCTACAATGGCAATTGTTGCGCCTACGATCCATACTTTTGGATTGGTAAAGCCATTAAAATCAGGAGTGGTCACCAGGTTTTTAAAATCATCCCAGGACTGCGGTACGGGCAGGGAAACCAAATGTTGGGTTTCGATAGCCAAGGAGCTTCCTGACATCTTAAATATTTGATTTAAAATAATACTTACAATAACGGCTACCAAGGCTCCCGGAAGCATTTTAAGCCTTTTCAGTACGTGAATTTTGTCCCATGCGACAAGAATTGCTACGGAAATCAAAGTGATAATAATGGCGCCCGGATGGATAGCCCCAAATAATTCTGTAAAATATCCGAAGTTTAGGCCATTATCAAAAATAGATTCATGACCTTCATAATCTTTATCGAATCCTAAAGCGTGTGGAATCTGTTTTAAAATAATAATAATTCCTATTGCCGCAAGCATTCCTTCAATGACGTTATTCGGGAAATAGTTGGAAATACTTCCTGCTCTTATAAACCCTAAAACCAATTGGATCAGGCCTGCAATAATCCCTGCACAAAGGAAGAGCTCAAATGCGCCAAGATCTGTTATCGCTGTTAAAACGATGGCCGTCAAACCTGCAGCAGGTCCGGAGACTGAAATATTTGAATTACTGAGTATTCCTACTACCAGGCCGCCCACAATACCCGAAATGATTCCGGATAACGGCGGAGCGCCTGAAGCTAAAGCAATTCCTAAACATAGTGGGAGTGCCACTAAAAATACCACGAGTCCTGAAGGAAAATTCTCCTTGATTCCTCCTATTAATGATGTCTTTTTCATGATGTGAAGCTGTGAGATATAACCGGCTTATTTAGCTGTAAATAAGTCAATTATAAAAGTTTGAAAATTTTAATTTTTAATGTACATGGGTATCCGATATCAAAAACTGATATGGATAGGTATCAAAAAAATCTAACTATAGGAGTTAAGCTTCCGGAGGCGGAGAAAATATGGTAAGTAAAGGTGATAGATGAAAAGAATCATCAATCAGCACAAAAGACATCCCCTGAAAATCAGGTTCGGAAAACTTCAGATAATCAAATACATCCAGAGTTTTTGGAAGGGTCTTTTCATAAACAATAAAAGAGGATGGGTGAGAATGAGGCTCTTCTTCATTGATGATTGTATTGGTTCTCAGAATATCCCAGCCTGCTACCGCAGCAATGCTTGGCAGCGCTGTAAAATTCAGAAAAATAGTCAATACAATAATACTCCAGAATTTCATCTTACATTTTTTTAGAAAAACTACTTTGTTTTTCTGCTCATTACCCAATCAGAACTGGTAAGGTTATAAATTTTTTGGATGTCTTTTAAGATTTTCTCAAAATCGATTTCCAAATCAATAATATTACCTGTTCTAAGGTCAAATACCCAGCCATGTACAATAGGATACTCTTCTAAAATGTATCTTTCCTGTACACAGGCCATTTTGACTACGTTGATGCATTGTTCCTGAACATTCAGTTCTACAAGCCTGTCATAACGTTGGTCCTCGTCTTCGATGGAATCAAGCTCAGCCTGATGCAGTCTGTAAACGTCGCGGATGTTTCTCAGCCATGGATTCAATAAACCTAAATCCTGAGGGGTCATCGCAGCTTTTACGCCACCGCAGTTGTAGTGTCCGCATACAATAATGTGTTTTACTCTAAGATGTTCTACAGCATATTGAATAACCGCTGTGGAACTCATGTCTAAAGTATTGACAATATTGGCAATGTTTCTGTGGACAAATACCTCTCCCGGCTTTGCTCCCATCAATTCTTCCGCTGTTGCTCTGCTGTCTGAACATCCGATATACAGATAATCAGGAGTCTGAGTTTTTGCTAATTCCTGGAAGAAGTTTGGGTCTTCTGACACTTTGGATTCTACCCATTTCTTGTTGTTTTCGAAAATAACTTCGTACGATTGTGACATAATTTTAAATTTAAAAAGTTTATAATTATTTATTTCGTTTAAATTATTTTCAAAATCAATAGACTAAATCAATAATTATGCAAAAATATAATTTTTGCTGAAAAATCAATCACTTTTAACAAAGTTTAATATTAAAATATGCTTAAAATCATAAGTAATATACCAGTATTCTTTGCATTGGTGCAGCTGCCGTGCGGCAGATAATTCAAAACGTTTAAAAACTAATATAAAATTACAAAGTATAAATTAGAATGTGAGAAATGTAGATTAAAATATTTTTAGAATTTTCTGTTGCTCAGAAGAATTGCAGATCAGGATATTCAAAATAAATAATCATTTACTGTGGAAAAATGAATAAATTAAGGTCCTGATTTTAACCCTATAGTTTCAATGGAGGATTTTGATCTGGGAATATTTTATTGGGCAGGAATTGTTATTGCCTGTTTTTCATCTTTTCTTATATTGGGAAAGCAGAAAAAGAAAATAGTAGATTTTCTTTTGGCCTTCTGGTTTCTGATTATAGGAATTCATCTTGTTTTCTTTGTCTTGTTCCGCTCGGGAGGTTATTTAAAATTTCCTTATCTCATTGGATTTGAAATTCCTTTTCCTTTCATGCATGGCCCGATGTTGTATTTGTATATTCTGAGCCTGACGGGTAGAAATACGGGTAAAAAGATGTGGTTACTGCATTGGGTACCTGTTTTGATGATTTATATGATTTTACTTCAATTTTTGATGCTGTCTCCACAGGATAGGATGACGGTTTACCAGAATAAGGGTAAGGGATATGAGGTGTTGAGTGATGTTATTAAATTTTTAATGATTTTGTCCGGAATTTTATATGTGGGCTTAAGTCTTCTTGCAGTCAGAAAATACAAAAAAGAAATTTCCGATCAATACTCTAATACTGAAAAAATTAACCTGAATTGGTCCTATTATCTGATTACGGGGATTGCATTAATATGGATTGCAGTTATCATAAGGAATGATATTCTTATTTTTTCCATGGTTGTTTTGTTTATTCTGGTTGCGGCTTACTTCGGTATCAGTCGTGTGGGTATTTTGGATTTACCTCTTGCCGTTGATATTGCCGTTGAAAAAGAACCTGATCATGATGTGGTAAAGTATCAGAAAAACTCTCCGGGAGATAATGTTATACAGGCTATTTATGAAAAACTGGTGTATAAGATGAAGTACGAAAAGCTGTATAAAGATCCGGATCTGAATCTGAATCATGTGGCGCAGCTGTTGGATGTTCATCCCAACCTATTATCCCAGACCATTAATTCGTTGGAGAATAAAAATTTTTATGACTATATCAACCGACAGCGGATCGAGGAGTTTAAAAGAATAGCCATGCTTCCTGAAAACCAAAAGTACACGATTTTATCACTGGCTTTTGAAAGTGGGTTCAATTCCAAGACCTCATTTAACCGGAATTTTAAAAAATATATGAATTGTTCTCCAAGAGAGTTTCTAAAAAGTCAACATCTCACATGAGAAGAGTAAGTGTCGGATAATAAGTGATATAATATTTGTTTCATCTTTCATTTTGGAACAGTTGAGCCTTTCTTTATCCTCATTTTTACAGAAAATTTAATCAACTGTTATGAAGAGATTCTTATTTGTTATCCTATCTATTTTTGCATTGCTTATTGGTGCTTATCCTTTAATTTATGTTTTTGTTGAACACAAAGACACTTTTCTGGGTTCCAAATCATTGGAGGTCCTTCAAAACTCAATCTGGAAAATTGCATTTTTTGCTCATATTATTTTTGGAGGAATTTCCCTCTTCATTGGCTGGCGTCAGTTTGGAAGCCAGTTCAGAAATAAATATTTAAAGATACACAAAGTCATTGGAAAACTCTACGTAGCCGCAGTGCTGATAAGTTCCGTTTCTGCTATCTATATGGGAATATATGCTAACGGAGGAATTGTATCATGTGTCGGGTTTGCTTGCCTGGGAATAATCTGGCTGATGACAACTTTGGTAGCAGTAGTGCATATAAGCAAAGGTAACGTAATAAAGCATCAGCAATTCATGGTGTACAGCTATGCCTGTACCTTTGCTGCAGTAACATTAAGAGTCTGGTTTCCTGTTTTAAAGAGTATCACACAGGATCCGGACAATTCCTACATTGCTGTAGCCTGGTTATGCTGGCTTCCCAATCTTTTGGTAGCGTATCTTATTAACAAAAAGAACGGGGTGACCAATTAAACCTTATTGTTGATATAACCGTTTGTCGCTTCTGTGGTAGGGTAAATCTTTCCCGGGTTTCCCACCACCACAGAATCTGCAGGGACATCGAAATTAACGTACGCATTCGGCGCAATCAGGACATTGTTTCCAATGTTGATACCCCCTACAATCACTGCATTGGGGCCAATCCACACTTCATCACCAATAACAGGAAAACCTTCATTTTTTCCACGATTTTGCTGTCCTATCGTAACTCCCTGCGCAATATTACAGTTTTTACCGATCTTAGCTTTAGGATTGATGACCAAAGCGCCCCAATGTCCCAAATACAAGCCTGTTCCGATTTCAGTTTCAGGATAGATCTGAAAACCGTATTTGATCTGGTAATGTCGTAAAACCACTCTCCAGAACAGCCCGGCAGCAGATGATTTCCTGTATTTCTGGGCTTTTCTGAATATGTAAATGTATCTGAGATTAGGATTGATGCACTTCTTCCAAATCTGAAAGGAAGAAAGCCATTTCCCGCTTTCTCTGTAAAAATCTTTCTGTAGGGCTGTGTAATCTGGCATAACAAAATAGTTTATACTTCATCAATGATTTCCTGAAGATGGGCTACCGATTTTTGGAGCACGAAAGGAAGGTCTGTTTCTGCTATTTCTTTTTCGTATTGTCCGGCAAGCTCCGGACGGGTGAGGAACTTTTTCATTCCTTCATAGATGCCGTCCTCTGAATTAGGGGTGATCATCCCCAGTTTTCCTTCCTGAAGAAGATCTTTAATTCCTGAAACATCGGTAGAGACCACCGGTTTGTTCAGGATCAGCGCTTCGGCAATAATGGTGGGAAAGCCTTCATGTCTGGAAGACATCACATAAAAGTCGGATTTTTTTAAATAAGGATAAGGATTGCTTCTGAAACCCAGCATTTTTACGGTATCCTGAAGTCCGAGCTGGTTCAGTTTTGCCTGAATGTTTTCAAAATCAAAACCATCTCCAATGATGATGATCTGATGCTTCAATCCTTCATCCATCAGTTTTTTATGTACGTCTAAAAGCCTGTCATAGCCTTTCTGTGGATATACCGTTCCAATGGTGACAAAAGTGGGCAGATCTTTTGAAAATGGAAAATCATCAACAGGCAGTTCTGCCTTTTTTAAAGTATCTTCTTTATCAATGGGGTTGAAAATCTTGATGACAGCCTGTTGTTCTCTTTCATTTTGGGCAAGCTTCTGCATTTCTTCTTTCAGCTTATTAGAGATCACCAGTATTCTGTCGAATTTGAAAAGCTGCCTGATCACATCGGGAGTATATTCTTTCAGATTAAAGATATCATTCTGAATCCAGATGATTTTTTTTGAATCTTTTTGGGGGCTCGATAGCAATTCCCTGTACATTCCGTGGATAGCCGCTATTTCTATGTCGTATTTTTTATTTTTTAAAACAAATGTATAGAGAAGGGATGGGAACCATAAAAACATTTTTTGATAAAGTACCCTGAATGCTTTTACCGGAATTTCATGGGGCCTGTTGGTCGTGATCATTTCCCCTTTCAGAAGATAATGAAGATTTACCCATGAAGGCACCTCCTTGATATACATTCCGGTGTAAAGGTTGATCAGTAAATCTACTTCATATTTATCCTCCGGGAGATTTTTAAGAAAATTGACCAAAACCTTTTCTGCCCCGCCATGGCGCAGAGAGCCGATTCTTATGAGAATTTTTTTCTTTTGAGGCATCATGTTCATCAATAGCTTAATACATTTTTTTTCAGGGGTTGTGTTTATCTGATTCTTCTGGCTTTCTTAAATTTATAAGGCAGATTGGCCTTAATATATTCGTCCAGTTTTTTGCGGTCTTTTTCCAGTTCCCGAGGATATTCCGGGTTGTTTTTTAGAACAATGTCGCCATAATCCTCAATTGTACAAAGGAACTGTGCCGGATTTCCGACAAAAACAGAGTTGTCGGGCATAGATTGAGACAGTACGGAATTGGCCCCCAGTATACAGTTGTTGCCTATTTGTACATCTTGGGTGATAACGCAGTTGATCCCAATGGTACAGTTGTTCCCGATTTTTATCCTTCCGAAAATTCTTGCATCTTCGTACCCCGGAAGCTTTCTCAGTAAGGTAGTCGTTCCGCCGTGATTCACAAATCTTACCCCGGCAGCAATATTGACGTCATCTCCAATTTCAATAAGATAAGGCTCCGTTCCAAAATAAATTTTGTCCGGCATATTGAAATTTTTTCCTACTTTCATACCTCGATATTTTGCCGCCTCTAAGCTGGCCTTATTCAGGAAGGCATGATAGACGGAATGTATTTTTAGTACTATTCGGTATATGAATATCATTATTGTAAATTTGTTGTTTACTTTTGCAAAGAAAAAGAATTTATATGATAAAAGTTTCCAAAATAGAATATTATTTGCCGGAGTTGGTTCTTACCAACGAGGATTTGGAAAAAGAGTTCCCCGAATGGAGTTCCGAAAGAATCCAGGAAAAAGTAGGCATTACACAACGCCATATTTCTTCAGCTCATGAAACCGTATTGGATCTGGCTGTACAATCTTCAGAAAAAATTTTTGAAAATTATGACCGGAGTAAAGTAGACTTTATTCTCTTCTGTACCCAAAGTCCGGATTATTTTCTTCCTACCACTGCCTGTATTTTGCAGAATAAACTGGGGTTAAGAAAGAATATCGGAGCTATGGATTTTAATTTGGGATGTTCAGGTTTTGTATATGGCCTGGCTTTTGCAAAAGGTTTGATTGCCGCAGGAATTGCTGAAAGTATATTGCTGGTCACTTCTGAAACGTATACGAAACATATCAACCCAAAAGATAAAGGGAACCGGAGTATATTTGGAGATGCCTCTGCTTCTGCCATTATTGAGAAAGCTGAAAATGTTGGAGATTACAAGTTCTGTTTAGGAACAGATGGCAGCGGTGCAGAAAATCTTATGGTGAAAAAAGGAGCATTCCGGACAGATTTTGAATTAAATCCGGAACATGAGTTTGATCCTGAAAATCTTTATATGAACGGACCGGAGATCTTTAATTTTACTATTGAAAATATTCCGGGACTTGTCAGGGAAACAATGGAAGTGAATGGGCTTACCATGGATGATATTGATCATTTTGTTTTCCATCAGGCTAACTCCTTTATGCTGAATTATCTTAGGAAGAAAACCAAAATACCGGCAGAAAAATTCTATATTGATATGGAAAAAACTGGGAATACTGTTTCAGCAACCATTCCAATTGCCTTGAAGAATATGATGGATAAAGGAATGCTGAAAGAAGGAGATAAAGTTTTACTGGCCGGCTTTGGGGTAGGATATTCCTGGGGTGCCACAATACTGGAATTTTAATTATTACAATCATAAAATAAAAAATATATGAAGACATCTGTTTTTTTAGAAAAACTGCAAGAAGAATTAGAGGAGGACAATGCACTTACTCTGGATACTAACCTGAAAGAATTGGAAAGTTATGATTCAATCAGTCTGCTTTCTGTGATTGCTTTCGTAGATGAAAATTTCAGCAAAAAAATTGATACCAAGCAATTTAAAGATATTGAAAAAGTATCAGATCTTGTAGATATTATTGGTAAAGAAAACTTCGAAGATTAATGAATCAGTTTTCATTAAAAGATAAAATTATTCTTATTACAGGGGCTTCTTCCGGAATCGGGAGAAGCTGTTCTGTAGAATGCAGCAATAGCGGGGCAGGTTTGATCCTGGTCGCAAGAAATGAAGAGGAGCTGCAAAAAACGGTATCCATGCTCGCTCCCCATACCCGGGTGGAGACCCTTATCGCCGATATTGCACACAGTGAGACCCTTGAACAACTGATTGCAGAAAAAGTTTCGCAGATAGGAAAGGTTTCAGGATTTATTCACTGTGCAGGAGTGGAAAAGACGCTTCCGCTTAAAAAACATACTCCTCAGCTGTATCATGATATTTTTGCGGTGAATGTCATTGCGGGTTTTGAGATCGCTAAAATTTTATCCCTTAAAAAGTATAAGACCGAAACTTCCAGTTTTGTGTTTATATCGTCTGTGGCAGGAATGGTCGGCGAGATAGGGAAGGCCGCTTATTCTTCCAGTAAAGGGGCCGTCATTTCAGGAGCCCGTTCTATGGCTATGGAGCTTTCGAGAAGCAATGTCCGCGTCAACAGTGTCAGCCCGGCAATGGTCAATACACCAATTCTTGAAAAGATGTTTGAAAACATTGGTGAAGAGGCTGCTGAAGAAATTCTTAAAAAGCATCCGCTTGGAATCGGAAGTCCTGAAGATGTTGCCAATGCCTGTATTTTCCTGCTTTCTGATGCTGCAAAATGGATTACGGGGTCAAACCTTGTGGTAGACGGAGGATATTCCGCACAATAATTATTGTTGGTAAAGGTTTTCAATGATTTTTTCTACGGCATTGAAGATTTTCTGATTGTCAAACTGATCTTCAACGGTTTCCAGGTTTTTCCTGATATGAGCTATAAGTTCTTTATCGGTGAGAAATGTTTTCATCGCTTCATACATTTCATGGGTTTCATAATTGATAAGATAGCCGGTTTCACGATCTTTGATCATCGCTCCCACATCTCCGGTGTCAGTAGCAATAATAGGCTTTTGAAGAATTAAGGCTTCAGCTATTACGAGAGGCCAGGCTTCAGATTCTGAAGAGAGGATAAAATAATCTGCCTTTTTAATGTAAGGATAGGGATTCATTCTGTTTCCATACAAAATAAAGGTTTCCTGAACATTATTGCGGTGGATCTGCTCCGTTAGATTTTTCATTTCCTCTCCGTTTCCAATCACGACAATACGATGCTGAAATCCTTCATCAATCAGTCTTTTGTGGGCGTCAATCAGCTTGTGATAGCCTTTTCTGCTATGGAGGCGTCCTACGGAAACGAAGACCGGTCCTTGCGGGAAATCCTCTATTTTTTCCGCGGCTTTCTTTTTGATTTCCTCGATGGGAATAGCGTTGATCACAACACTTTCTGCAGGATACAGCAAGTCCGGATAAGATTGGTGCATAATATCTTTAATCTTCTGCGAACAGTAAATCATATGATCAAACTGTGGGAAATTTTCAAGAATTTCCGGAACCAAAGGTTTCATTCCCGGTACATTGATCTCGGAATGGAACCATCCTATTTTTTTTGAATCTTTGTTGCTGGAATGAATAACGGATGAAAAGGCTGCATAGGTAGGAGCAATTTCAATATCAAACTTTTTATTTCCTAATATATGATCAGAAATTTTGTGGTCTTTTAATGCCCGCGATAGTTTTAATCTCCTGCGGATAAGCTGAAGTTTATGGATCAGTGCATTTTGAGAAAAACTTTCTTTACCATCAGCTAGGTATACCTTTTTTACATGCTTGGGAAACTCATCCCTAAGCTCTCCCTGATTGAGGTTAAGGCATACTGTGATGTCAAATTTGTCAGGATTAAGGTTGTTGAGCATACTTAATATAACCTTTTCCACACCTCCCATTTCCATAGACCGGTGTCTGAAAAGAACGTTTATTTTTCTGTTTTCGGACATTATCTGAAAATTTTCTGTAAAGTAATGGAGATTTTTTTCTTTATCCTATATAAAATTCCATGTTGGTACTCCAGAAGAGAGAAAATTTCCTGGTAACTGGAGTAATGTTCGGGAATTTTTTTTCCATTGATGCTTATGAGATTTCTTCGCTTCATCGTATTAAAAACTACCTGAGCAAAATAATCGTAGGACTTTTCCTTATTGTTGTTTTGAGAAATTCCGCCGGCATGGGTCCTGTACAGGTAATTCGTATCGTCAATAAAATAAACGTCACCTTTTTCATACATTTTAAGATACAGATCCTGATCTTCAGCGATTTTCAACGCCGGGTTTATTTTTTCAGTCTGCTCATAAACATCCTTTCTGAATGTTATAAAATGAGCCATCTGAATAGGATAATTGAAAAAGTACGGATCTCCATTTTTAACCTGCATTGCAGATTTGAATGGGGCAATAGGGTTGAGATCTTTATCACAGATCATAAAGCGGGAATAGGTAAGGACAGCATTCTTCTTTTGTTTAAAAACATGGACAGCAGATTCGATGGCTGTGGGAAGAATGGCATCATCGGGATCTACAAAACCACAGATCTCGCCCGTGGCCAGTTCTATAAGTTTACTTTTTGTAAATCCGACACCTGAATTTTTTTTATTTTCAAAAAACTTAAATCTTTCATCTCCCTGAATGATAGATTGTATCTCTTCTTTTTCCTTTTCTGAGGAAGCATCATCCAGAATGACCGCTTCCCAATCCGGATAGGTCTGCTTACGTAAGGATTTATAACAGTCCCTGAATAATGCAGCATTATTATAATGAGCGATAAGTATGGAAAATTTCATCTGGATTTAAAGAGGATTGATGATCAATTCCTGTTTGTTGATGACCTGAGTGTTTGAAGGAACATCTTTATAAATGGTGCATCCGGCACCTATAATACAGTTGTCACCTATTGTTACACCTTTTAAAACGGTCACATTGCTTCCAAGCCAACAGTTACTTCCTATTATTATAGGAGCTTTTGTAAATTCTGACGCATATACTTTCATTACAGGAGAGGTTTCATATATATGATTATGATCGTAAAGTTTGACATTTTCACCAAATAGAGTGTTGTCGCCTATTGATATGTGTTCTAAACAATTGATTGAACAGAAGTTATTCATAAAGAAATGGTGGCCTATTTCCAACGTGGCATTTTTAGCTATAAGGACACAGGTATAATTTCTAAAGTCTGCACAAGGGCCTATGCTTACCTTTTGTAAGTCTTTATCCAGGATAAAGCGGTTGCCTATTCCTAATTTGAGATCTCCAATAAATACGTTGGGATGTTTTTTCAGGAGAAACAGCTGCTTTTTTCTGTTTATTTTTTCGAAAAAGTCATAGAACATATCATAATCTTTTTTTTCATTTGAGTTTCACAAATATAATCTGTTTTTTAGATAATGGAAAAAAAATATCCATTATACCATAGTATGCTGACTGCTTATAAATAAGAATAACTAATTTATATTATACTAACAGTGCTTCGGTTATGGGTGCCAGGAGTGACATACCGGATACGATACTCACATTTTTGATCCCTACAAAATGGCTGTATATTCCTTTGGTTATTTTTCTTAAAAACTTTGTAAATAGTGTATTTTGTTTTTCGAAAATAAAATTTGGAAGACATTCAATATGCTGGACGTCCTTTTTATAAAGTATTTTAATCTTTCTTCTTCTAAGTGTATTGTATAATACTGTATGCCAGTTTTTATAGAGTTTTTCTTTTTTTCTCTTATTTTGAGAAATTCCCTGTGCATGAAGCCTGTATAAATAAAGACTTTTATTGATGAAAAATAAATTTCCTTTTTCATGGAGCTTCAGGTACAGATCCTGATCAACCGATGAAGTGAGGGTCTCATCTATTTTTTCAGTGGTAGTATAGATTTTCCTTTTAAAAGTAAAGAAATGAGCGACGTTGAAATTGATATTAAAAAAATATTTGCTCCTGTTTTTTATTCTTCCGGAATGGGGAAATAATTTTTCGACAGCCAAATGCTCGTCACACAGATAAAACCTTGAGTAGGTTCCCACTATATCGTATTTTGAATAGGCTTTTATACTTTCTTCCAGCGCGTCGGGAGTGAGTGCATCATCGGGATCTAAGAAGCCGCAGATTTCCCCGGTTGCAAGTTCTGCACATCTTTTTTTGGTATAGCCGGTTCCTCTGTTGGTGTCATTTTCGTATAAGAAAAAACGGCTGTCATCAGAGATCATCTGTTTCAAAGCTTCTTTTTCTGCCTCTTTGGAGCAGTCATCCACAATAATGACTTCCCAGTCAGTGAATGTTTGTTGTATAATGCTCTCATAGCATGCCTTAAAATAGGCTGCATTGTTGAAGTGGGCAATCAATATGGAAAATTTCATTTTGGTTCATTTAAAAATTAAAACTTTGAGTATTGATCAATATTCTTTTGACAGTGTTCTCTTTGTCAATGGCGTACGGGAGCTGATTCAAACTGATGTTTTTCAACAATATTATATAGTTTGTTTTTTCAGAAAAAGCTTGTTTTTCTTCTGGCGGGCTCATGAATTTCCAGGCATATCTTAGATTTTTTCATTGCATGTATTACAAATATAGTCGTTTTTAACCAGATCCCAGGTAGGTTTATAATAAAGACTTTGTAATTCCTGAAAGTGCAAGGGTCATTTTATGCAATTATTGAGATAAAGACAATTGGTTTTTAATAGAAATGAGAAAAAAAAATTTTATTTTTGTTTCGTCAAAAAATACAAAATGAGTGAAATAACAAGAGTTCTCAAAACATTTATCGGATACTTAAAAAGACCGGATCTTTATCCGGAGCTGGGTCGGAAGATTATTAAAAATACCGTCAACAGAGGTAATGCTTTCAAGGGTAAGGAAAAAACGAATTCTTGGGCAGCAGAAAAGTCGGTATCACAGAAAGAGGCCGTTTCAAAGCTTTTCGGACTTGATATGGAAGCGTTTCGTATTGAATATCAGGATATTTTAACAAATTCAGCCCAAAAAGAAACAGAATGTCCCGTTAAGATGGGTGGTCCCGGGGCGCTGGAGCTGATTTATTATGCCTGTGAGTTTACCAATGCAAAGCATGTAGTGGAAACAGGAGTTGCTTACGGCTGGTCTTCACTGGCTTCTCTTTTATCATTGACAAAAAGAGAGGGAACACTGTATAGCTCAGATATGCCTTATCTGGCACAGGATGGAGATCAGTATGTAGGATATGTGGTTCCCGAAAAACTTAAAAAAAACTGGAAGCTATTCCGTTTTGCAGATAAAGAATCGCTTCCAAAAATATTTGCTGAGAACAGCGTTTTTGATGTCCTTCACTATGACTCTGATAAAAGCTATAATGGAAGAATGTGGGCTTATGGTGAGCTCTATCAACATGTAAGAAAAGGAGGCGTTTTCATCAGCGATGATATCGGTGACAATTCTGCTTACCAGGATTTCTGTGAAAAGAACAATATAGAGACGACTGTAGTAGAATATGAAGGGAAATATATAGGTGTATTTATCAAATAGGATTAGAATTAGAGGCAATTGTCCGTTGAAGATATCGAATACAATTTCTGGATGATGAAAAGTTTACATAAAACTTACAATACGGCTGTTTAAACCGTTTTTATGAAGATACCCCAGATTACATTTACCCGGTTTATTGCGGCTATGGCAATTGTCATTTCCCATTTCAACAAAGAGATGTTCCTCTACCAGATAGATTACATTTCAAACATTTTCCTGAAAGCTAATGTAGGAGTAAGTTATTTCTTCATTCTTTCGGGTTTTATTATGATCATAGCGTATCATAAGAAAGAAAGGATTCATTATTTTGACTATTATAAAAACAGGTTTGCAAGAATTTATCCTTTATATGTACTCGGACTTTTGCTTTACCTGGTAACCCGGTATTCAAACTTCAGTGTCTATAAGACATTTCTGTATCTGTTTGGTCTCCAGAGCTGGATTCCCGGCGAAGCGATGATCCTTAATTTCCCGGGCTGGTCTATTTCTGTAGAACTTTTATTTTATCTGCTGTTTCCTTTATTGTACAACCATTTTTATGCTAAAGGAAACAAAAGTGTCTGGGTCATCACGATCATTATCTGCATGATTACCCAGGTGTTTTCCAGCCTCTATATAAGTTCGTCTTATTATCAGGGTCCTCATACGGAGAGCCATGAGCTGCTGTATTATTTTCCTTTGATGCATATTAATGAATTCCTGGTGGGAAATCTGGCAGGTCTCTTTTTTGTAAAATACCACCGGCCGGGGAATTACGATGTGGCAGTAGCCCTACTTTTTATATTAATTGTATTTTCATTAATTTTTGTTCCTCTTTTTTACCACAACGGTTTAATGGCTGTACTGTTTATTCCGCTTATTGTTTTGATATCCAGAAATAACGGACTGCTGACAACGCTATTTTCATTAAAGCCATTAGAGTATTTAGGAGAGGCAAGCTATGCTGTTTATATCACCCATATCCCTGTTTTGTATATTTTGAGAGAGTTTTTGAAGAAGAATGAATACAACTTTGATATTGATACCATATTTTGGATTTATATGGCTGTTCTTATTGTAACCTCAATTCTGTTTTATCAGTTGATTGAAAAACCGTTGAGGGATTCTCTGAAAAAGATAAAAGTCAGATAAAATTTTTTGTTTTTTCCCTGTTAAAAACACGGAAGATCTATGCATTCTTTGATGGAAGAAATGTATATTTAGTTTCGGAAGTAACTAAATATATTTACGTGTAACCTAAACCAATCACAATGATTGAAATAAAAAATGTTCCCCCCAAAAACAACTTAAAGACGGAGGCTGTAAGGCTTCAGGAGAAATATACTGAGAATAATGATGCGTCCATAACTTCTAAAAACTCGGTATGTTATTTAATTCAATAGGATTTCTGATCTTTTTACCGATCGTATTCTGTTTATATTGGTTTGTTTTTAATAAAAAATTCCAACATCAAAACAAACTTTTACTGTTTGCAAGTTTTTATTTTTATGCCTGCTGGGACTGGAGGTTTTTGTTTTTACTGATGTTTTCCATCGGATTGGATTATCTTTCCGGGATCAAGATTGAAAACAGCCGGAACAGCCGGGAGGCCCGATTTTGGCTTACTTTAAGTATCGTTATTAATCTCGGATTCTTAGGCTTTTTTAAATACTATAATTTCTTTGTTGGGAGTTTTGCCGATCTTTTGAGTGGCTTTGGTTTTAAAGTAAATGTCTGGCTGCTTAATGTCATCCTTCCCGTCGGTATTTCATTTTATACCTTCCACGGGCTTTCTTATGTGATTGATGTTTATAAAAAAAGAATTAAAGCCGAGCGTAGTTTTACAGATTATGCTGTATTTGTGAGCTATTTTCCTCTGCTGGTAGCAGGGCCGATAGAAAGGGCTACCCATCTCTTACCTCAGATCCAGAGAAAGAGAATTTTCAATTATGAACAGGCTGTTGATGGGATGCGCCAGATTCTTTGGGGATTTTTCAAAAAAATGGTGATTGCGGATAATTGTGCCCCTTTGGTCAATGAAATCTTTAACAATTACCAGACAGAAAGTCCCGGAAATCTTGTGATAGGAGCTGTATTGTTTGCTTTTCAGATCTATGGCGATTTTTCAGGGTATTCGGATATTGCACTGGGAGTTTCCAGACTATTTGGGATAGAACTTTTAAAGAATTTTGCATTTCCTTACTTTTCGAGGGATATAGCAGAATTCTGGAGGAGATGGCATATTTCACTTTCCTCCTGGTTCAGGGATTACCTCTATATTCCTTTAGGAGGAAGTAAGGGAGGTCTTTCCATGAAGATCAGGAATACGTTTATTATCTTCCTTGTTTCCGGATTTTGGCATGGCGCGAATTGGACATTTATTATTTGGGGTGGCTTGAATGCCCTTTATTTTATGCCTTTATTGATCATGAAAAAAAACAGGGAGAATATGGAGGTTGCAGGACAGGGAAAACTGTTTCCCTCTTACAAAGAATGTTTCCAGATGGTAATTACATTTTTTGTCACCTGCATTGCCTGGATTTTTTTCAGATCAGAATCGGTGGCTCAGGCCTGTCAGTATATAAAGAGAATCTGCAGCAACGGGCTTTTTTCAATCCCGGATCCGCTACCGGTAAAAGTCCTGGCATTGACTGGTTTTATGCTGATGATAGAATGGGTAAACAGAGAAAGGTTTCATGGCCTGGAAATAAAAAGGTTTAACCCATGGATAAGGCGTTTGGTTTACGGAATTGTTATTTATATTATTCTCCGCTACGCCAATTTTGCTAATAATGAATTCATTTATTTTCAGTTCTAGCATGAAAAAGTTTTTAATAAGAATAGGACCTTATTTTGTCGCAGTGGTAGCTGTACTTGCTGTACTTGGAAGTTATGCAGACGGGAATACTGATGACAATTATATGCATTTTGCCGTTGAAAGACCGCAGAATATCATTTTAGGAGATTCTAGAGGGGCCCAGGGAGTGGTTCCCGGTGTTCTGAAAAGTAAACTTTCTAAAAAGTTTGATAATTTTTCCCTGAATGTCGTTGAATCTCCTTACGGACAGGTTTATTATAAAGCGTTAAAAAGAAAGCTGGATCCTGATACGAAAAATGGTATTTTCATTTTAACGGTAAGTCCCTGGACCCTGTCGCTGAATAAGAATATAAAAAATGCAAAAGATTACCCGGAAGCACATTCGCCACTCAATGATATGTACACCTATGACAGATCTCCTAATTATGAATATCTTTTAAAGCATTATACGAGGAGTTGGTTTAAGATATATACGGAAAGGGAAGAGGCCGTGGGGAAATCGAATTCTTTTCTTCATGAGGACGGCTGGATGGAAATTAGTGTGACGATGCATAAGGATTCTGTGGCGGCCAGAACAGCAAAAAAGATAGAGTTTTATGAGGCTTTGGCACAGCAGGTTGAGCTTTCACAGGAACGGATGAAAGTTTTTGATGAAATGATCAATTATCTGAGAACCAAGGGCACTGTTTATTTGGTTCGAATTCCAGCTTCAGAGAAACTGATGGCTATTGAAAATAAAAAATATCCCCATTTCAGTAACTTACTGCAGGATATTTCACGTAAACAGAATGTAAAACTTTTAGATTTTTCGCAGAATTATGATGATTACCGTTATACAGACGGAAATCATATCTATAAGGAATCCGGTAAAGTCCTTACTTCCCGGATCGCAGATTCTATCAGCAAAAGATTAAAATAAACGGTGTCTGAAGTTTACGTTATAAATGCCATTTCGTATACTTGGATAATCGGTTATCAGATAGGTTAGAATCATTTTCCATTTTTCTAAAGAGGATGCATTCGCAATCTGAAAACTTCTGTGCATTCTTTTAATATGCAGTTTTATATTATTGGGCATGGTATCTTCAGCTTCAGCCCAGTCATCCACTTCTTTCCATAAAAGAACCCTGGAGGTTGCCGGCTTGATCTTTTTAGAATCTACCTGTGTTATTCTGTTGTTTTCATGGACCCCCCTTACCGCAACGGCCTCATCTAAAATCCCGGGAAATAAATCCAAATAATAGGATAAACGGAATAAGAACTCGGTATCCTGGTGTAGCCTTAAGCTGGATTTAAATAAAGGCTTCACCTTATTCACCAAGGCGTTTCTGCGAATCGTTAGCGCATCGATACTGAATAAGCCAAAGCATCCCAGCATATAGATCTGACCCGGAAAAACATCTTTTGGACCATGCTTTTTATAAACCGTGGTAAGCTTATCCTTAAATAACGGATAATACTGTTCTTTTGCTTTTTCAGAATAATAATGAACTCCAAGCGCTCCATACACGCCTTCTACTTCAGGATTTCTAAAAAGCGCTTTTTCAGCATCAAATCTGTTGGGAAGATAATAATCGTCTGCATCAAGAAAAGCTATAAAATCACCGGTCGATTTTTCTATTCCCAGGTTTCTGGTAGGGCCGGCTCCATGATTTCCTTTGTCAGGATGCTGATAAACCTGTACCCTATCATATTGTTCTGCCAGTTGCTGGCAAACCTGCAGTGCATTATCAGGGGATCGGTCTTCCACCAGAATGACTTCATACACTTCATCAAACTGAAGAGCGGATTCTACTGCCTGCGAGACATATTTCTCGGCATTATAAACGGGAATAATTACTGAAATTTTCATTTTTACTGACTGACCTTTTTGTTATCATTTGTATTGCTAAAAGCATTGCAAGATAATCAAATATAAAGATGTATGTCTTAAAATTTAATTAAAAAATAGGATAGGTTTTCTATATTTGGTTGCTTATCTGAAGCGAGATGGAAAGAATTTTAAAATTGGGCTCAAAAATATGAGTTAACTATTTTTTTAAAAAACTTTTTATGTCTCAAATTGATCATAAGATCAAAGAGGTTATCCCAACAAAGAGTATCTGAAGTTGATATTGTAGAGCCCCGATCTTATGCTTCTATAATCCGTAAACAGGTATTTTATGATCATGCCCCATTTTTTTAATAAGGGTGCCTTAGCAATTTCAAAACTTCTGTGCATTCTTGTAATATGAATTTTTACCTCTTCAGAAATCGTTTCTTCAGTTTGAACCCATTGCTCAATTTCTTTCCAGAGTAATAGTCTTGACACGGAAGGATCTATTACATGGGTATCTACTTTTGTTATTCTGTTGTTTTCATGGACCCCCCTCATTGCAATCGCTTTATCAATGATGCCGGGATAAAGATCAGCATAGTAGGAGAGGCGTATCAAAAACTCTGTATCTTCATGAAGCCTTAAATGAGTCTTAAATAAAGGTCTGACCTTGTTTAAAGCTTCTCTGCGTATTGTTAAAGTATCAATACTAAACAGCCCAAAGCTTCCCCGAAGATGAATTTGTCCTAAAAAAACGTCTTTAGGACCACATCTTTTGTACACAGTACTGAGTCTGTCTTTAAATAACCTGTAGTATTGTTCTTTTGCTTTTTCAGAATAGTAATGGACCCCGAGAGCGCCATAAATACCTTCTACATCAGGATTTTTAAAAAGTGCTCTTTCAGCATCGAATCTATTGGGAAGAAAATAATCATCCGCATCAAGAAAGGCAATAAAGTCACCGGTCGACTTTTCGATTCCTAGATTTCTACTGGGACTTGCGCCGTGGTTTTTTTTGTCAGGGTGCTGGAAACATTGGACCCTGTTATGCTTTTCAGCAAGCTGTTGGCATACCTGTAATGCATTATCGGGAGACTGATCTTCAATAAGTATAACTTCGCATACTTCATCAAACTGGAGCGCCGATTCCACTGCCTGAGAGACATACTTTTCTGCATTATAAACAGGAATAATTACTGAGATTCTCATTTTCATTTTCACCTTTCAATTAATTAGAACTATATTGTGTTTTTATGTAGTCCCTTTTAAGCACGAAATTTAAGCTTTTAATTTTAGTTTTAGGTACTCAGTTATCTTTTTTTCTACAAAATGATAGAGCAATGCGGCCAGGGCAATTACCACTGTTATTTTTAAAATAAAGTAAGGAATATTAAGATATCCTTCTACTTTAAATTTCCTGAAAAATATCTCTACAAAAGGATGGGAGAGGTACATAGAATAGGAAATGTCACCCAGGAAAACCAAAAACCGGTTTCCTTTAAAGCGGAAACTAAAGTCAAAAAGTAAAAAAGAAAATACAAATAAAGAGACTATAAATAAGGTTATGGTGGTATTCGTGATCATAACAAGACCAAATAAATAGAGTAGGAAAGATGCGATTCCAGCGGTAGAAATAAAGATGGCCCAGCTTTTACTGACCGTTACTTTATTCAACAGAAGGGCAAATAATACTCCGGTTACAAAATACAGGTTCAAAGGACTGGTTACCATTTGAAGATAGGCCTGATCAAAAGAATACAAATTTCCCAGAATATAGGTAAAAATAAAAAACAGGATAATGAAAATATACCTTTTTACATTGAACAAAAGGGAAATTCCAAATATCAGATAAAAGAACATTTCAAAATTGAGAGACCAGCCTAAGTACAATACCGGGAAAGTATCTTTTTGAGGAAGAAATAATACGGAATGAATGAATCTTTCAAAACCTTCCCCATGAAAGTAAGACGTCAGATTCCTGCCAATGATCATCCACGCCAGCGTCAGCAAAAAATATAAGGGAACAATTCTAATGATCCTTCTTTTATAAAATAAGATTATTTCTTTTGAGGTGTTCACCCCGAAATCTTTTTTTTGAGTGGTAAAGGCCATGATAAAGCCGCTGATCACAAAAAAAATATTGACACCGATGCTTCCTCTTTTAAACAGAATATCGCCAAGATGAAGATTCTCAAAATTGATATATTCAGAAAAGTGAAAACAGCACACCAGCAGTGCGGAAATTCCTCTTAATATTTGAAGGTTATTGAGTTTCATGAGTGGGTGTATGTGAACCGGTATTTTGTTCTCAGTATATTGGGATTTTTAAGAATTGTGGTCAATAAACTCAAGGCCTTGGAAAGTCCTTTTTTTCCGGACAGTTCAAATGCTTTTTTCTGAAGATAGATATGCCTGGCAGCATTTGTTTCTAATGGCAGTATCTTCGACCACTCGTATAAAGAATTCCAAAAAAGGTGCTGTTTCTGGTTATACTGAGGAGAATATTTTACGATTTTGGTAATTCTGTTGTCATCATGAATTCCTCTCATGGCTACCGGACGGTCGATTATTCCTGACTTTAAATGGCAGTGATAAGACAGTTTGAAGATGAAATCAGAATCCTGGTGCAGGCGTAGAGCTGCATTGAACCGTAAATGATAGGTATCTAAGGATGATTTTCGAACGGTTAAGGCATCCAAAGTGAAAAATGAGCCAAACCTTTTATGAGTAAGCCCAAGCAGTCCGTGAAAAACCTCTTTTCCTTCTGCCGGGTAATTGACGGTTAACAGATCGGAATCATTAATATTAGACTGGAATTCCTCTTTGCCTTTTTCAGTTAAGTATTCAGTACCAATGGCATTAAATACTCCATCCACCTTCGGATTTTTAAAAAGTTCTTTTTCAGCATCGAATCTGTTGGGAAGGAAATAGTCATCGGCATCCAGAAAAGCGATGAAATCTCCTGAAGATTTTTCAATACCGAGATTTCTGCTGGCTCCGGCACCGTGGTTTTTTTTATCCGGATGCCGGAAAAGTTGTATCCTGTCATATTTTTGGGCCAGTTCCTGGCATATCTTAAGTGCATTATCCGGCGACTGGTCCTCTATCAGGATCACTTCAGAAACTTCAGCGAACTGCAGGGCAGACTCTACAGCCTTGGATATATATTTTTCTGCATTATAAACAGGAATGATGACCGATATTTTCATTTTTAGCGATTATAGTAAGTGAAACGGTATCTTGTTTTGAGTATTTCAGGGTTTTTCAAGACTTCTAACAAAATATGCGCATATTTTATTACTCCTTTTTTTAGTGCAAGATCAAATGATTTATAGATCAGATAAATCCTTTTTTTCCCCTGAGGTGGTATTGGATTGGTCTCAGCCCATTGATACAAAGATTTCCATAAAAGGACCTGTCTTTGGTTATATTGAGGGGTATACCTTATGATCTTGGTAATCCTGTTATGATCATGCACGCCTCTCATAGCCACAGCCTTATCTATACTGCCTGTTTTCAGATGGCAGTGGTAGGCCAGTCTGATGATAAAGTCTGAATCCTGGTGGACCCTGAGGTTCTTATTGAAACGGATATGATGAGGTTCTAATGAAGCTCTTCTTAGGGTAAGTGAATCAAGATGAAAAGATGTACCGAAAGTTTTAGTTGTTAAACCCAGAAGTCCCATGAAAACTTCTTTGCCTTCTGCCGGGTAATTGACGGTGCTTAGAGAAATTTCTTTAAATTTAGATTGAAATTCTTCTTTACCTTTTTCCGTTAGATATTCAGTGCCGATGGCATTAAATACCCCTTCAATTCTAGGATCTTTAAAAAGCTCCTTTTCAGCATTAAATCTGTTGGGAAGGTAGTAATCGTCCGCATCAAGGAAAGCAATGAATTCACCCGTTGCTTTTTCAATACCCAGGTTTCTTGCAGCACCCGCTCCATGATTTTCTTCATCCGGATGCCGGTACAATTTAACCTTAGCTATTTCAGAAGACAGCTGCCGGCAGATTTCCAATGAATTATCGGTAGACTTGTCTTCGATCAGGATAACTTCTTTTACTTCATCCAGCTGTACCGCTGATCTGACTGATTTTTCCAAAAACTCAGCAGCATTATACACGGGCATTATGACAGAGATCTCAAGCATTATAGTATAGAATTGTTATGATCTGCCCAAAGGGCAAGCTGTAATAAATTCCAGTGTTTTACGTCTTTATTCAGAAAGCTTTGGGTGGCTTTAAAATCAATAAAATTAAAAACCTTATGGTTAGGATTCTTCAACAGGTCATTGGAAAAATTCATAAGATTTTCTTCTGCAAACCAGTTTTTTACACCCAAGCCAAATCCTTGTTTATGACGTTTTCTGATGGTTTCCGTCCAATAAGATCCCATTGCTTCACGAAGAATAATTTTGTCATTGGCAGTATCTAATTTTAACTGATCCGGCAGCTGGATACAAAATTCGGCAAAATCAAGATCTAGGAACGGAGTTCTTACTTCGAGAGAATTAGCCATAGCCATTCTATCGGATTTTACCATCATATTCGCAGGAACGTAGTTTTCAAGATCTACTCTCATAATGTCATTGAGTGAATTTGTGTCAGGAGTGAAACTATATGTTTGCATATAATTGGAAGAAACACCGAGACGCTCACGCTCTGTTGTATTAAAATCATTTCTTACCGCATTCAGGTGGAAATCCATAATGGAAGAATACTGAATGTTTTTTTGAGTGATAAAAGAAGTCGTTCTTACTTTCTGATATAATTTTAATCCGAACTGTGCCACAATATTTTTATAGCTGAAATGTTGCTTCATTTTGTTTTCAACGGTATAAAAATGATAGCCGCCAAACAGTTCATCTCCTACATCGCCGGATAATACCACGGTAAGGTTTTTCCGGGCAGCTTTACAGATTTCATAATGCGGAATGAATGATGCATCAGCAAACGGTTCATCAAAAAAAGGAGTAATTTTCAAAAGAGAGGTGACAAGATCTTCTTTTTTTTCATGAACTTCTATATGGTTGGTTTTATACTTGTCAGCAATTTCTTTAGCATATCTGAGCTCATTATCCTTGTGGTCATATCCAAAACTGATCGTGGTCTGATGAGGTAAAAATTCGTCTACCAAAGCAACAACGGAGGAAGAATCCAATCCGCCACTTAGAAAACTTCCTACTTCCACATCCGCAATAAGCTGTTTTTTAACAGCATTTTTAAGAAGGTATAAAAACTCTTCCTTAGCATCAGATAAACTGATCACCCTGTCCTTCGCCGGAAGGCTGTAGTATCTTGATACGGTAACTTTGCCATCTTTCCAGATCAGCTGATGGGCTGGTGGCAGGGTATGTATATTGCTGTAAATACTCTGGTAAGTACTTACATATCCATATTGAAGATAGTGGGAGAGGGCATCTGAGCTTACTTTGGGCTGAATGAGGCCGGATGTAAGAATGGCCTTGATTTCCGATGCAAAAATAAATTCATTATTCTTTCCAATAGCATAATAAAATGGTTTTTCACCGAAACGGTCCCTGGCACAGAACAGCTGTTGCTTCTGATCATCCCAGATCGCAAAGGCGAACATTCCCGGAAGATCATGGATCAGGTTTTCCTTTTTTCTCTGGTACATGGCGAGAATGACTTCTGTATCGGAGCTGCCATGATAAGGGTATTCTGCATATTGCCTTTTGATATCCTGATATCCATAGATTTCTCCGTTCAAAACGATGCATTCATTTTTAGTATTGGAGAACATAGGCTGTTTGCCATTTTCGGATAAATCGATAATGGAAAGTCTTCGGTGGCCTAACGCCGCATGATCATAGAATTCATAATGCGAAGAGTCTGGTCCACGATGAATCAGGGAGTCTGTCATCTTTTGGATTTCTTCCTGATAATTTCTGGCATTATTGCTTATAATTCCCGCTATTCCACACATACTTTGTTATTTTTCATCATTAATTTTCGATTTTTGTACCGCTAATTTACGACAGATTAAGAAAAGTAGGGCCTATCTGAATCAGTTGATTTCGTAAACTGCTTAGTTTTTTTCCATCACCGGAGATTTTTTTATACTTCTGCAACAGCTGTTTATACTTGCCGATATTACCTGTCATCAGGTTTTTGATCATACTCTGTCTAAGGGCTTTTATTTCCTGCTGTAGGGCATTGGCTGCATTAGGATTCAGGATATTGATCTCTACCCGTACATTTTCATATTTTGTATAATCTATTTTATGCAATGACTGGACGCCGTCGTGTACCACTTTACTGCCGGGAACAAGCAGGACTTTCTTTTGGTGAAAATGAATACGGTTCACATATTCATCATCTTCTCCATAGTGGAAGAAATAAGGATTGAATCCTCCTATTGTTTCTATCGTCTTTCTCGGGAGAAGCCAATGGGCTGCATTTACAAAACTAACTTCATAGAAAGGTTTCAGGGTCTGAAAATACAGATCTGAAATCATTCTTGTTTTCTCATAATTCCTGGCGATATACTGATCCAGGAAAATATCAAGGTATTTTTCTGTGCCATCGATATGCATGGGGCTTATGATTCCAATTTCATCCTGATTAGGATGACTGGTGTGGATGTCAAGCATTTTTTGTATGCTGTCCTGGTAAAGCCATGCATCCTGATTCATCAGATAAAAGAAATCGGCTCCCTTTCGATATGCTTTTTCAATCCCTATATTATTGGCCTTTCCAAAACCCAGATTGGTTTCAGATTGAATGAAATCCACCTCCGGAAAATGGGTTTTAATGTAGTCCTGTGTTCCGTCTGTAGAGCCATTATCAATGACAATACATGCTAAGGGAACTGATGACTGCTGTAAGCTTGTAAAACATCGTTCTGCCCATTTCATGGCATTGTAAGTAACAATAATAATATGGACGTTAGGCATTGTAAATCGGTTTTAATGGTACCGGATAACAAATTATCTGGTGAATGTGTATTTTATAATTTTTAAGAGTTGGCCGGCCCCTGTCCTGATATTCCCGGAAATTGAAAGACGTTCAAGAATGGCTGCATACAGTTTTCCGTTCAGGATAGGAGAGACAAATTCTTTTTCATAATAATATTTATTGATGAGTTCGTCCAACGTCTTTATAATCTGCTGGTCGGCTCTTTTATCATTATTTACCCGTTTGATATTTTTAAAAATACCAATGGAAGTACGGTATTTATTTTCAATTTCCAATGAGCTGAACACTCCTCCGCTGTGGAGACGGTATACGCCAACCACTTTATTAAAGCTTCTTCCTTTCCCAAACTCCAAAACGTGATAAAAGTAATAAAGATCCCTGTAATTAGGATACACATCGATCCATTTGAGATCCATACATTTCCTTCTGATAAGATAGGTAAACGTTTGGGTAGGACGCTGTACAAAAAAACTGTCCCGGGTAAAATCGATATATTCCTGATCTTTAAACATATGATTTTTTCCATCATCCGTCATGGTCTGTTCATCCTGATGGAATAATAAATTTCTGGCGGTGACCATCACATATTCAGAATGGGTTTCCAGAAAATCATGTTGAAACTGCAGTTTTTCCAGATCTGTCCAGTAATCATCACCTTCACAATAGGCTATATATTTTCCTTTTGCCTGGTTAAATGCAAATCTCTGATTTTCTACAAACCCGATATTATTTTTATGGTTAAAATAGCGGATCCTATCAGGAAACCGGGCTGCATATTCTGAAATAATGGCGTCAGAATGGTCCGGTGAATTGTCATTGCAAATGATCAATTCGAACGGAAAATTCGTTTTCTGGGCGAGCACACCTTCAATAGCCTGCTTTAAATAAGGGGCATGGTTGTAGGTGAGCATGATGACGGATACTT
The DNA here is from genome assembly GCF_022869225.1 of Chryseobacterium sp. Taxonomy (NCBI): domain Bacteria; kingdom Pseudomonadati; phylum Bacteroidota; class Flavobacteriia; order Flavobacteriales; family Weeksellaceae; genus Chryseobacterium; species Chryseobacterium sp. The sequence goes on from NZ_JALIHL010000001.1 coordinate 2,578,063, forward strand.
CTGGATTCATTGGTTAATAATGAAATCTGTTAATAAGAGATGGAATAATGTCTTTAGGCTTCAAATTTACTAATTCCTGAGGATTAGTCTTAAGATCCCGGTAGGTGTATGGAATCAACTGTCTAAAAAAATCAGTATCCAGCTCAAAGTTCATAGGAAGATTATGTTTTTTCTGAACAATTCCGAGGCCGTAATCTGTATCAATAACAAAAACATCAAGATCCTGGGGATATTTTTTTAACAGATAAAGAATTGCTTTCCATGTATCGCCATTCCACTCGCCGCTCCATTCCGGATGCTTTTCTTTTGCAAAAAATTCTTCTGAATTGTAAGCTGTTGAAGCAGGTTCACTGATAGGAAAACAGTCATGCATAACAATAATTGACTTTTCATCCATGTAAGGAAGAATATTCAGGACATCCTTAAGGGCCTGGTGATAGGTGTGCATACCATCAACTAAAGCGATGTCTATAGTGCCGAATTTTTTAATGAATTTTTTTTCTTCTCAAAAAAATCGTCACTGGTCATTTCAAAATAATGTGTTTTTCTGCCATTTTTAATATCAAAAACTTTTCTTTTGAGTTTTTCCAGTTTTGGTATAATGAAGTTAGGATCTATTGCAATTTTGTTTTTACAGTTCACGGCGTATAAAGAAGTGCCGCTGCGGGTACCAATCTCAAGATATTTTTTAAAATTAGCCTTTTGGATGATGCTGTTGATAAGACGGACTCTGTTCATTCGTGTAATAAGTTTTTTTAAGTTTATTCTAAATTACATTTTCCCGGGTTACATGGAGAAAGGCAGCTCCTTTATTTTTAAGGGCGGCTCTGAGGTTGATGATTTCGTCAAACCTGCTTTTCTGATATAGGTATTCCCTAAAGGTGGCCGAAGCATCTGAGAACTGTAGTTTGAGGGTTTGTTTTATGATTTTTGGGATAAAATCCCTGTTCAGTACTTTTTTGTCAAAGTGGAGAGCAGGATCCAGATACCGCTGTTCCCGCTGTACCCTCTGGGCATTGATATGGTTTGTTTTATTAAAAGTTTGTTTGCCATCATGTACGACACGACTTTTAGTAGAGACCAATATTTTTTTATTGTAATAGGCTATTCTCTGAACATATTCATAGTCTTCGGAATAATGAAAGAAATAAGGATTAAACCCGCCAATTTCATCAATGGTCTTTCTGGGTAAAAGCCAATGGGCAGCATTCACAAAGTCTATTTCGTAATAGTCCTGCAGGGTGGCATTAAAAATATGTGAAAATATTCTGTTCATAGGAGTATTTCTGGCCAGATACCGTTCGAAAAAGAGGTCGAGGTTCTTTTCGCTTCCATCCAGATGCATAGGACTGAGAATGCCGATCTGGCTGTTGTCCGGATGGGTATGGTATACCTCCAGAAGGTGGCGGAAACTATCCGGATAGATCCATGCATCCTGGTTCATCAGATAAAAAAAACCGGCACCTTCCTGATACGCTTTTTCTATTCCTATGTTATTGGCTCTTCCAAAACCCAGATTTTCGGGCGACTGTATAAAATCTACCTCAGGAAAGTGATTTTTCACGTATTCCTGGGTGCCGTCTGTAGAGCCATTGTCCACTACAATACATTTTAGGGGAGTGGAAGAATGCCTTAAGCTGGTAAAGCATCTTTCAGCCCATTTCATCGCATTATAAGTAACAATAATCACATGGAGGTCAGCCATCTTAAATATACTTTTGGGTTAGCGTTTCTAAATAGTCTTCCGGGCTTACTCCTGAGAAAAAGGCCCTGATTTCTTCATCAAAATCTACTTTGTAAAAGTCTCCTTCATCTACTTCAGTAAAGCAGGATTTTTGATGGGTCTTCTTTTCAATAGCACTGACGATTTCCTTTAAATCATAATTGTATGGGAAAGCGAGATTGATCATTTTATTGGAAACGTTTAAACAGTGAGATCCCAAAAAACGGGAAATATCTTCAATATCTAAAAGGAGTCTTCTGGCTTTGAGGTGTAACGAAAATTCACTATTGTTGGCTATCTGTGTTTTCAGAAAGTTAAAAAGAGTGTTCGGATTTCCTCCTTTTCCTACAATATTGCCTATTCTCAAGATCAGGTAATGAGCTGAATTGTTTTTTATATAATTTTCAATTTCTTTTTTATGAATGACATAAGGACTTTTTTGTTTGGATTGATCATGAATGCTCAAGGTCGAAAAATAGACTAGTTTTTTTTCTTTATTTTCCCCATGTATTGTTTTTAAAAGAGAAAATTCTCTCTCAAACTCCGATGCCTTGGTTTCCAGTGAATTGGAAACTCCTGATGCAAAAAACACGATATCCTCTCTGTCATGAGATTTTACAGCATTTGCTATAATACCGTTGCCAATAATCATGCGTTAGTTATTTTCATTAATTGTGTGGTGTAAGGGGAACAATATTTCATATCTGTGATCTGTAAACTGGTTATTTCAGATAATCAAATATATGAAAATAGTATTTCATTTTTATTTTGGCCAGCCAACGTTCCAAAAGAGGTAAGTCTTTCAGGTAAGCTCTGTATCGCTGAAGGCAATAAATCTTATATCCGTTTTCCAGTTCTGGATTTAAATGAAGGCCAGCGATTGTTTTTTTTACAAAAGGGAACCTCTTGAATATGGTAAAAAGGGAATCTCTGGATATCATTTTTTTTTCGGAGGGACTGAATTGAGAAAATGTTTTATATCCGATATTTTGCCGGGAATGTATCCTGTATTCCCCCAGAATGTTTTTTTCTATCCAGACTGTATCTTTATCAGCGGCAAGCAATAGAAGTTCGTAGTCATGAATAATAACCGGGTTTATTTTTTTTAAAGGAAGATGTGCCTTCAGAAACGTATTCCGAATGGCCATACTCATTCCCGGGAATATATTTCCCTGATATAAAATTCTTTTGACGATATCGTGGGTATTTGTAAAACGAGCAGGGTCAGTGGATTCAATATCCCAGTAGGTAATTTCCTCTGAGCTGCTGATGGCTTCTCCAAATAGTTTAATATTGTGAGATACAATATTGATATTAGGGTGCTTTTCAAAAACAGATGTAATGGCCTCTGTTTTATCTTTATACCATCGGTCATCCTGATCACACAGGAATACAATATCTCCGGAACATAAGTTCATCGCTTTTTCAAAATTCGCGATATACCCCAAATTTTCCGGGTTTTGGTAAACCTTGATGAGGTTTGGAAATTGTGCTGTATACTCAGAAAGGATCTTTAAAGTACCATCAGTGGAACCGTCATCACAGATAACAATTTCAGATACGGACTTTGTCTGGCTGAGAATGCTTTCCAGCTGTTCGGCGATATAGTTCTCGCCATTATAGGTGCAAAGGGCTACAGATGAGGTCATTGCGGATGTTTTTCAGTTTTTTTCTGAAAAAGTTTATAATAATATTTTTTTAAAGCCAGGTAGCCGGATATAAATCTTCCACCTGTTATTTTATTAAATTCGTTTCTCATCTGTATGAATTGTGAGGAACGTACTTCAATAATGTGATAGGCCAGTCGGTCGTGGACATCATCACCATATAATTTTTTCAGCATCGGAAGAATTTTGATTCTCTGATGAAGAATTTTGTAAAGGTCAGAGGACATCGTGCTATGATTGTCTTCTTTACGGTAATGAGCCAAAGGTTCGTCTACAATAAGCGCTTTTGGGTTGTCTTTTGTGATATAGATCCACATCAGCCAATCTTCACAACTTGTTAAAGTCGTATCAAAAAGGAATCCTTCAAGCAGTTTACTGGAAATTAAAGCACAGTGGATCGGAATGCTGAATTTAAGATCCCATCCGAATACAATTCCTTCAAATGTTAAAAAATTCTGTTCAACACGGTTATAACCGGGATAGTGGGTTTGATTTTTATAAATTGTAAACTGGCTTACCATTAATGGATATGTTGTGCCATGGGAAAGACTTTCCGAAAATTTTTCCGGATGGATCATATCATCAGAATCTAAAAACTGTATATATTCTCCCGAAGCTTTTTCCAATCCGGCATTTCTTGCAGAAGAAAGTCCTCCGTTTTTTTTATAGATATAATGAAACCGGCTGTCTTTTTCTGCCCATTTTTTTGCCACTTCCTCTGTGTTATCGGTAGAACCGTCATTGACAATAATACACTCCCAGTTGATATGGGCCTGATTCATCACAGACTTCAGGCATTCATCAAGGTAGATGGCCTGATTGTAACATGGAACGATGACAGAGATTTTCGGATTCATTTTAAACAATTTTATTTAGAAGCTTGTACAGGCCGGCAGGGAGCCTGTTTTTTATTGCAAAACTTAATCTTTTAATGTGGAATGGATACTGTTGGTATGCATTACGATATTCCATTGAAAGATTTTTTCCTGATAGATAATATTTTTGAGTATGTCCGTTTACTCTGTCTTTTACAGCGCCTTCTTTATCAAACATAATCTGAAGTAAAATGGTTTCCATTTCAATCTTTTCTGCCCTTACTTTAGAAATATTTTCAGAATGTATTCGGTAATAAGCCAGTTTTTCAGGAATATAGGCAATCAAATATTTTTCACTGATCTTCAGCCAGCGGTAATAATCCTCTACAATAAACCGGGTGTCATATTTCCCGGTTTCTTTAATAACATCAGTTCTCAGTAATACTGTTAATGCTGCAATTCTGTTGCCTACGATCAGTTCTTTTCTGAAGAGAGAAGGAGCTATATTACCTAAGGTATCATAATCTGCAACATCTTTAATGATCCTGCTCTCATTGTCTACGGTATAGGTATTGGTGAATACCATTCCGTATTTCTCTCCTGCATCTTCAAGCTTGGAAACACTTTTTTCAATGGCTTCCGGATGTAGATAATCGTCAGCCGCAATAATCTTTGTGTATTTTCCTCTGGCCAGCTCCATGCATTCATTCAGCATTGCTGCTAAACCTGTATTTTGGTTATGGAAATTGGTTTCTGCGGAATAGTTATTCTCCTTTAGCCATTGTGTCATGACATCCGCCGAATGATCAGGAGAAGCATCATCCCCTACGATCAGTTGAATATTTTTGTAGGTTTGGTTTTTGATACTCTCCAGATTTTCCCTGATAAATTTTGAATGATTATAGGAAACGATAATGACGGTTACTAACGGCTGCTCCATTTAAAATTCATTTACAGCTTCAATGATTGCTTGTATCTCTTCTTCTTCTAAAACAGAAGAAATAGGAAGACTGAGAACTTCTTCATGCATTTTTTCAGTAATAGGGAATGAAAGGTGGTTGTATTCTTTATAGGCTTCCTGTTTATGAGGAGGAATAGGATAGTGAATAATCGTATGGATTCCCTTTTCCGTCAGGTAAGCCTGCAGCTCATCCCTTTTTTGTGCTCTGAGCACGAAAACATGCCATACATGTTCTTGCTCATTAACCGGATTTTCCGGAAGAATAATTTTGGGGTTATTGATTTCAGAAATAAATCTTTTTGCAATAAGTCTGCGGGTGTCATTTTCATGACCTATATATTTTAATTTTACATCTAAAACAGCAGACTGCAGTTCATCCAATCTGGAATTTAATCCCTTGTAAATATTTACATATTTCTGATTTGAACCATAGTTGGCAAGGGCACGGATCGTTTCAAATAAATCTTTATCATTGGTAGTTACAGCTCCTGCGTCACCTAAAGCGCCCAGATTTTTACCGGGATAGAAACTGAATCCAGCTGCATCCCCCAGATTTCCTGATTTTATGTTGTTCCATTCTGCTCCAATAGCCTGTGCATTGTCTTCTACAATTTTTAAGTTATGCTTTTGAGCAATATTTTTAAGCTCATCAGAAAAAACAATTCTTCCCTGAAGATGCACAATCAGAATAGCCTTGGTTCTTGATGTTATTTTTTCTTCAATTTTTGTAATATCAATATTATAGGTCATAGTATCAGGCTCTACAAATACGGGGATTAAACCGTTGTCTGATAATGCCAGCACGGATGCTATGTAGGTATTGGCAGGAACAATTACTTCATCGCCGGGTTTCATAACACCAAGTTCAATATAAGCACGGAAGATAAGACGTAAGGCATCTAAACCATTGGCCACTCCAATAGCATATTTTGAACCAATATAATGTGCTAAATTAGTTTCAAAGGTTTTAGTCTTTTCTCCTAAAAGATACCACCCGGATCTGAATGTGTCCAACAGTACTTCTTCTATTTCCTGCTGGTATTTGAGGTTTATTTTTTGTAAATCAAGGAATTTTATCATTATTGTTTTTTCTTTAAAAATTTTGCTGGGTTTCCTACCCATATTTCATTGGCAGGTATGTTTTTCGTTACAACACTTCCTGCCCCTACAAGTGCATTTTCGCCGATAGTAATTCCTGCAAGGATGGTTGCATTAGCTCCAATAGAAGCTCCTTTTTTCACAAGCGTTTTTTCCAGGGTAAAATCTTTATTTTTAGATTTAGGGAAAAGATCGTTTGTAAAAGTAACATTCGGGCCAATAAAAACATCATCTTCAAGATCAACACCATCCCAGATCTGAACCCCTGGTTTGATGGTCACATTATTTCCGATACTTACCTCATTTTCTATAAATACCTGACAGTTAATATTACAGTCTTTACCAATTTTTGCCCCTTTTAAAATGACGCAAAATTGCCACACAAAAGTTCCATTACCTATATTCTGGGATTGTACGTCAGCTAGAGGGTGTATCATACCTGATAGTTTTTAAATTCTTCAAAATCCCTAAAATAATCCTTTTCATCGTACAATTCTGAGGCTAAACACAAGAGTACGGCATTGTGAGAAAACTGAATATCCCGCCAAATCAATTGGGGAATAAACAATCCTTTAGTGGGGTGATCTAAAACAAAAGTTTCTTTATTTCCTTCTTTGTCTTCAGTATTGAAGGTTATTATTCCGGAAACAGCAAATATTACCTGTTGTAGTTTTTTATGAGCATGCCCTCCCCGGGTAACATCCTGTGGAGTAAAATAGGTCCAGTAAACTCGCTGTATATCAAACGGGACATTTTGTTGCGCTTCAGCGATTGTAATATAACCTAATTCCGAAGAACCTATTTTATTAAAAGTTAGTATTTGTGGACTTGTCATATTGGCCTTTTTTAGTAATGTAATAAATATAGAAAATTTGATATAATAAATCGTATTTAAGACTTTCAAGTAAGCTTCTTTTGCCTTTTAAATAATCGAAATCGATTGCGTTATATAGTAATTTTACCTTGTTTAAATCTTTTTTTGTTAGTTGAAATTTTTTTGTTTGCAGGTCGAAATAAAGATCGGTAATTTTTTTTAGTCTTCTGAACATATAATGTTCAAATATGTCTTTGTAGTCGGAATATATGCTTGCGTCAACCAGTAGTTTTTTTATGTAATAATCAACAGCATAAGTGTCTAGTAATCTTGGAGATATTTTATGGGTTACAGATTCTGAATGCTGCAGATAATAATATTCGCCGTCGCAGAAACTTACTTTTCTGCATTTGGTATATAAATACCTTGTAGCCACTTCATCAAAATTCATAAGCCCTTCAACGGTAACATCTTTGATCTGTTTGAAAATCTCAGTTTTCCACAAACAAAAATTATGAATCTTCCATTCTATTATTGTTTCTTTGAGTGCCTGGAGACCTGTAAGGATCCTTGAGTCATCCTTAATATCACTGACATCTTTATTTTCATCCACCACTACAAGTTTCATACGTACTGCGTCGATTTCAGGGGTGGATTCAATTTCTTTAACAGCTTTTTCAATAGCATCATGGCTTAAAGTGTCGTCATGGCCTATTAGAAAAGTGTATTTTTTTGAAAGGTATGGAAGTCCGGTTTTCAGACTTGTTTCTATTCCTCCATTCTGTTTATTAATGACAATTACCCTTTCATCTTTTTTGCTCCAGTTTTGAAGAATTTCCAACGTGTTGTCTGATGACCCATCATTTACGCAGATGAGTTCTATGTCCTTATAAGTTTGTGCAGCTAGTGAGTTTATCGTATCATCAGCAAATTTTGCGGAATTGTAAAAAGGAATTATAATACTAACCGACATTGTTTAATAAATTTTATAAATTAGCTGAGGTCTTATAATTCCAGGATTTTTTTCAAAAATACCATTCATTACTTCTCCTTCAATTTCAAAACCAAAATTATCAAAATGAAAAAGAAGGTCACGTCCGTTCTTTCCGAATATCAGCTTAAAATAGTAATTCCCCTCATTGAGCAAGTCTCCCGGAATTTCAAAATCAACATTATAAATCTTTTCTTCAGAATCTTTATTGGATGTTATAACTACACCGGCTGCAAATATATCAACATCTTCGGCGTTTTTTAAAATATATGAGATATCAATATTTTCATTGATGACAGCGTTTTTAAATGAAATAGATATTTTAACCCCGGAAGATATAGTAAGAATATTACCAATTAATGGTTTTGCTTCAAATTTGAGTATCTGGAGGTTGTCATTACCAATCACTTTTTCATCTGCTCCCCAAAGATAGTTTTTGGTAGAATTAAATGTACTTTGATATCTCATTACAGTTTCAAGGATGTTGCCTTCAAAAATAGCATTTCCTTGATGCATAAGGATTCCGTGAGTACATAATTCCTTTATGGCAGCCATATTATGACTTACGAAAAGGATTGTTCTTCCTTCTCCCTTGGTAACATCCCCCATTTTTCCTAGACATTTCTTTTGGAAATCAGCGTCACCTACCGCTAACACTTCATCTACAATTAAAATTTCAGATTCCAAATGTGCTGCTACAGCAAATGCCAGACGGACATACATTCCTGACGAGTATCTTTTTACCGGAGTATCAATATATCTTTCTACTCCTGAGAAGTCTACAATCTCGTCAAACTTTCGGGTAATCTCTTTTCTGGTCATACCGAGAATAGCTCCGTTGAGGTATACATTTTCACGTCCTGTCATTTCAGGATGAAAACCCGTTCCTACTTCCAGTAATGAAGCAATTCTTCCGTTGGTATATATTTTTCCTGTTGTTGGTTTCGTTACTTTACTCAAGAGTTTTAATAAAGTTGACTTACCTGCACCGTTTCTCCCTATAATTCCTACAGCGTCCCCCTGTTCGATTTCAAAATTGATATCACGCAAGGACCATACATATTCAGAATCTCCCTTAGTTGTTCTGTCGTTGGTTTCTCCTATTTTCAGGTACGGATCTTCTTTTCCTCTTACTTTATGCCAGAATCTGTTGAGATCGTGGGATAGGGTGCCGGTTCCCACCTGTCCGAGGCGGTATTGTTTTGATATATTTTCTGCTTTTAAAGCCAGCATGTTTTGATTGGATTTTAAATTTATAAAAGAGAACTGCTATACGGTATCCATGAAAGTCTTTTCAACTTTATTGAATATCAATATTCCTACTAATAAAAGAATAAGAATAAGAACCGTACTGATTCCAAGCATCAGAGGCGAGAAATCACCTACACCCAGCCAGGCATATTTAAAACATTCGAAAATTCCTGTAAGCGGATTATAATAGGCAAGCTTTTTAAAACCTGCAGGAAGTGAAGATACCGGATAGATAACAGGAGTGGCATACATATATAAGCTGATCCCAAATCCCAGGAGCATACTAAGGTCTTTGTATTTTGTGGTAAGGGCTGAGAATATCATTCCTACTCCTAAGGCAAAGAAAGCCATCAGTATAATGAGAACAGGGGTTGCCAGTATCCATATATTGGGCTGTACTTTTCCCTGACTTAAGTAATATGCCCATGCAAGGATAAACAGAAGAAACTGCACGGAAAAGCGCATCAGATTGGATATAACGATGGATATTGGAGTTACCAGCCTGGGGAAATATACTTTTCCAAAAATGGCTGAATTTCCTAAAAATGTACTGGAGGTAGCCAGCAATGATGCTGAAAAGTAATTCCAAAGGGTAACTCCTGCCAGATAAAATAGGATAGGAGGAGCCCCGTCTGTTGGTAACTTGGCAATTGCTCCAAAAACAACCAGATATACAATAGTGGTTAAAATAGGATTGATAAAAAACCAAATGGGGCCTAAAATGGTTTGCTTGAAGCTCGATATAAAATCCCTTTTTACAAACATGTAAATAAGGTCCTTATATCTCCATACTTCTTTGAGTTGTATATCCAATAAAGAGTGATCGGCTTCAATTGTTTCTGTCCACTTTTGTTGTGGTTCATTCATCTGTGTAAGTTTTTACAAATTTATAATAATTAATTCTTACCGTATTTTTTAGTTTGTGAATTGTTGTTCATACAAACCAAAAGCAACAACTAATATATTGATAATTGTTGTTATGAGCAAAAACTATTGGCCTTAAAGCCAACAGTATAGAATCGTTAAAAATTGAATTTTTATTTGCGGATAAGCTGTTTCAGGTATTCACCGTAACCGCTCTTTCCATATTTGGCTGCTGTTTCAAGCAGTTTCTCTTCGTTGATAAATTTGTTTCTGAAAGCGATTTCTTCAATACATCCGATTTTGAAGCCTTGCCTTTTTTCAATAACACTTACAAACTCAGAAGCGTCATGAAGGGAATCAAAAGTTCCGGTATCAAGCCATGCGGTACCTCTATCCAAAACACCTACTTCCAGCTTTCCTTTACTCAGGTAGACATTGTTGACATCGGTAATTTCAAGTTCACCTCTCGCAGACGGCTTGATGTTTTTAGCAATATCTACGACGCTGTTGTCATAAAAATAAAGTCCGGGAACAGCATAGTTTGATTTCGGCTGTAAAGGCTTTTCTTCAATGGAAACAGCTTTGTGGTGATCATCAAACTCTACAACACCATATCTTTCGGGATCTGCCACATGGTAGGCAAATACAACACCTCCTTCAGGATTGGTCTTATTTTTCAATAAAGTCCCCATTTCAGATCCGTAGAAAATATTATCCCCTAAAACAAGTGCTGCCGGGTCATTGCCAATAAACTGCTCTCCCAGGATGAAGGCTTGTGCCAGTCCGTCCGGGCTTGGCTGTACCACATATTCTATATTGCAGCCTATCTGGGACCCGTCACCTAAAAGTTTGATGAAACCAGGTTGGTCATGGGGGTGGTAATGATCAGAATATCCTTAATTCCAGCTAAAAGAAGCGTGGAAAGAGGGTAATAGATCATGGGTTTGTCGTAAACAGGCATCAGCTGTTTGCTCACCGCAATGGTTAGAGGGTAAAGTCTTGTTCCGGATCCTCCGGCTAATATGATTCCTTTCATCTTTTTATTTTTGTATGTTCTCTATGGCATAGTCCATCTGATTTTTAATATTTAAATCGATGGTGGGAGTCATTATAAGGGTACTATTATCTCTGGATAATGCTCCTCCTATGCTTTTGTGAAATTTAATCAGTTCTTTTAAGTTTTTTTCTGAAATAAATGAAAAAGAGCTGTACAATGAAATTTTAAAATCATCAAAATTAAAGTTATTGATGATTAAACGTGCCTGTTCTTTAGTAAGCAGTTCCCTGGGCGGATCTGCACTGTAATCAACCATTTTAAGCTCAAGATAATCCTTTGCATAATTGATCAATGCTTCTTTGTATTGAGAAACTTCTATAAACTCATCGATCAGTTGTTGTTGCGATGAGTTGGCCATTGCAGGAGGCGGAGGAGTCGCCTGGGCTTCTGCCAAAGAAGTGAATACAACAAAAAGCAATAGAAAAACTGGCTTCATGATCTTAATTATACTGCTTCTCGTAATATTTCTGATAATCGCCGCTGGTTACATTCTCAAGCCATTCCTTATTTTCAAGGTACCAGTCAATAGTTTCTCCCAATCCTTCCTCGAATGTTACTGATGGTTTCCAGCCCAGATCTTTATTGAGTTTGGTTGCATCAATTGCATAGCGTTTGTCATGTCCGGGTCTGTCTTTTACAAAAGTGATCAGTTTTTCAGAATAACCTTCCGGTTTTCCCAGTTTAGCATCCATCTGTCTGATCAGTTCTTTTACCAGGTCGATGTTCTGCCACTCGTTAAATCCTCCGATATTATAAGTTTCTCCGGTTTTGGCTTCATTGAAGATCTGATGAATTGCTCTGGCATGATCAATGACATACAGCCAGTCTCTGGTGTATTTTCCATCACCGTAGATGGGTAAAGGCCTTTCATTGATAATATTTGAAATACATAAAGGGATTAGCTTTTCCGGAAAGTGGTTAGGCCCGTAGTTGTTTGAACAGTTTGATACAATGAACGGCATTCCATAAGTGTTTCCATAAGCTCTTACCAAATGGTCGGAAGCTGCTTTTGAAGCGGAATACGGAGATTGAGGATCATAAGATGTGGTTTCCAAAAAGAATCCGGTTTCTCCCAGACTGCCATACACTTCATCTGTTGAAATATGATAAAACAGGTTTGTTCTTTTCCCGTCAGGGAATCTTCCATGAGTGTGGTCCGGATTGAGGGTCCAAAATTCCTTGCAGAGATTAAGAAGGTTGGCCGTACCGTTTACATTGGTGTTGATGAATGCCATCGGATCTGTAATACTTCTGTCGACGTGGCTTTCTGCCGCTAAATGGACAACGGCATCCGGATTATATTTTTCAAAAACTTTTCTTAATTCTTCCGGCTTTGTAATGTCTGCTTTTTCGAAAACATAATTAGGTTCATTTTCAATGTCCTTTAAGTTTTCCAGATTTCCTGCATAGGTAAGAGCATCAAGATTGATGATCGTAATGCCGGGGTTTTTCTTTACAAATTCTCTTACAACGTGTGAGCCGATAAATCCAGCTCCTCCTGTGATGATTATATTTTTCATTGATTTATTTTGTGATTGTCTTTCTTCCTATACTTTTATAATAAAATCCGTTTTGCTCAGGGATTTCCAATGGATACATATTTCTGCCGTCAAAAATGGCTTTATTTTTCATCTTTTTACCCATGAGTTCAAAATTAGGGTTTTTAAATTCAGGCCATTCTGTTGAAATGAATAAGGCATCTGCTTCTTCAAGGGCATCATACATTCCCTTTGCGTATTGTATCTTATCACCAATAAGCTTTTGTACATTACTTTCTGCAACAGTATCATACGCTGTGATTTCGGCACCCTTTTCTAATAATAATGCAATGTTATCCAAAGAAGAGGCTTCCCGGATATCATCAGTATTTGCTTTAAAAGCTAATCCCCATATAGCAATTTTCTTGCCTTTAATGTTTCCGCCGAAATATTTTTCAATTTCGGAAACCAGAATTACCTTCTGTGCCGTATTTACGTTTTCCGTAGCTTCCAGGATCTGGAAATTAAAATTTTCCTGTTTCCCGGATTTGATCAGTGCCTTCACATCTTTAGGAAAACAGCTTCCCCCGTATCCGATTCCTGGGAATAAAAATCTGTGGCCGATCCGGTCATCACTTCCCATTCCCAGTCTTACTTTGTCTACATCAGCACCTACTTTTTCACAATAGTTGGCGATCTCATTCATAAAGGTAATTTTTACCGCCAGGAATGAATTGGCTGCATATTTGGTGAGTTCAGAGGATTTTTCATCCATAAAAATGATGGGAATGCCCGTATTGGTAAATGGCTGATAGATTTTAGACATGATCTCTTTTGCTTTTTCAGAGCTTGCTCCTACCACCACTCTTGAAGGGTTCATAGAGTCTTCAACAGCAAATCCCTCTCTTAAGAATTCAGGGTTTGAAACTACATCGAAGGGGATGTTCGTTTTAGAAAGGATGACTTCTCTTACTTTGTCTGCCGTTCCTACAGGTACGGTGCTTTTATTGACAATGACCTTGTATCCGGTCATCATTTCTCCAATATTGTTGGCAACCTGAATGACATATGAAAGGTCTGCTGAACCATCTTCACCCGGGGGAGTTGGAAGAGCCAGGTATATTACTTCACTTTTGTCTAAGGCTTCCTTAAGGTTGGTCGTGAAAAATAATCTCTCAGATTGGATGTTTCTTAAAAACATTTCTTCAAGGTTCGGCTCATAGATGGGAACAATGCCGTTTTTCATACCTTCCACTTTTTTTTCATCAATATCAACACAGTATACTGAATTGCCAAGTTCCGCCAGAGTAGTTCCTGTAACTAATCCTACATAACCTGTTCCTACAATCGTTATATTCAAAATGTCTGTTTTAAAAATTCAAGACAAAAATAATAAAAATACTTTCATAGACTTGTTTTATTTATGCTAAATGAAATTTATGCTATTTGCTTGATAATAAGATAATTTTGCATTTTTAGAAAAAAAGTGTATATTTGCAATGGATTTACAGGAAAAATGAGAAGGCTTCGGAAGAAAGCCTTTTTTCGTACAGGTAAATCAAGATAAAACAATGTATGGAGTTTAGAAAAAGAATTGAAGAATTATTAAATGAATTCCTTGAGACCAGAAAAGATCTGTTTCTTATTGATCTTAAAATTTCTGCAGGGGATGATATTACAGTGATTTTAGATGGAGACAGTGGAGTTTCTTTGCAGGACTGCCTCGATGCAAGCCGTGCAATAGAATTCAATATGGACCGTGAAGAACATGATTTCAGCCTTCAGGTAATGTCAGCAGGGCTGAGTGAGCCGTTATCCACTCCGAGACAGTTCAAAAAAAATATAGGAAGAGAGGTTGAAGTAATGCTGGAGGATTCTTCTAAAATTGAAGGAGAATTGTCAAAAGCAGATGAAGATAAGGTGACACTTATTTTACGCTACCGAAAACCGAAGGATATCGGAAAAGGGAAGGTAGATGTAGAGGAGGAAAAAGAAATTCCTTACTCTGAGATCAAAAAAGCAGTAGTAGTAATTAAATTTTAAAAAAGAAAAAAGAATAGATGGATAATATAGCGTTGATTGAATCCTTTGGTGATTTTAAAGACGAAAAAGGGATCAGCAAGATTGATCTTATGGCAATTATTGAAGACTCACTGAAAACACTTTTGAGAAAAAGATTTGATTCAGATGATCATTTTGATGTGATTGTAAATCCTGATAAAGGAGATTTTCAGATATTTTTAAATAAAACAATTGTAGAGGACGAGATGTCTGAGGATGATGACTTGGAAATTGAAATTTCTGAGGCTAAGAAGATTGATCCGACGTTCGAAGTTGGAGAAGACTTTACCATGGAAATTCCTGTTGCCCAGTTGGGAAGAAGAAATATTCTTACCTTAAAGCAGATTTTGGCTACAAAGCTTCAGGAGCACAATAATGCAATGCTGTATGAGCAGTTTAGAGATAAAATCGGGGAAATTGTTGTAGGGGAAATTCACCATATCCGTCATAAGCACGTGATTTTGCTGGATGATGAAGGGAATGAATTTATTTTACCGAAAGAAAACCAGATCCCATCCGATTTCTTTAAAAAGGGTGAGAATATCAGGGCTATCGTGGAGACGGTAGATTTCAAAGGTTCTAAACCTCAGATTATTATTTCCAGAACTGCACCTAAGTTCCTAGAGAAATTATTAGAGCTGGAAATTCCTGAGATCCAGGACGGAACAATCATCCTGAAAAAGGTAGTGAGAATTCCTGGTGAAAAGGCGAAGATTGCAGTAGATGCTTATGATGACAGAATTGATCCTGTTGGTGCTTGTGTGGGTGTTAAAGGATCCAGAATTCATGGAGTTGTAAGAGAGTTGAGAAATGAGAACATCGATGTAATTCAGTGGTCTAAAAACCCTGAGATTTTGGTGAAGAGAGCTTTAGGAAATGTTACTATTAACAAGATTGAAATCAATGAGGATACGACCTATGCTTTGGTATATACTCCGGTTGAAGAAATCTCTAAGGTAATCGGAAAACAAGGTCAGAATATCAGACTGGCTTCTTGGTTGACAGGATATGAGATTGATGTATACAGAGAGTCCAGCGAGGATGACGACGTTGAATTGAAAGAATTTAATGACGATATTGAGCAGTGGATTTTGGATGAGTTTAAGAAAGTAGGACTTACAACTGCAAAGTCAGTATTGGATAAAGAAACTGAAAGTCTTTTAAATATGGTTGACCTTGAAGAGGAAACGATTGAGGAGGTGAAGCGTATTCTGAGAGAAGAATTTGAAGATTAAGATTTTAAATAAATTTTAATAAACAGTAAAAAGGAAATACTTTAATTTTAAAAATTAAAAAACAGTAAATAATATAGATGCCAAAAATTAGATTAAATAAAGCGGTTAAGGAATTCAACATTTCGATGTCCAGATTAGTAGAGTTTTTACAATCAAGGGGATTTGAGGTTGAAAGCAATCCTAACGCTCAATTAGAAGAAGCGGCATATTCTGCATTGGAAGCTGAGTTTGCCAAGGATGGCGAACAGCGAAAGGCTTCCCATGAGGTGGTAATTACTAAAGTTCCGGAAGAAAAACTGGAAATCGAAGAGAAGAAAACCCCTGAAGTGATAAGAGCTAAAGCTAATAAACCAGAAACTAAGATTTTAGGTAAAATAGATTTAGAACCTAGCAAACCTGAAGTTGAAGAAACCCCTGCTGCTCCAGTAGTAACACCGGTTGAAGAAAAGAAAGAAGAAATCGTGAAAGAAGAACCGGAAGTGAAAGCAGCTCCTGAAAAGCAGGAATTTAAAGTTTTGGATAAAATTGATTTGTCTCAGATAGAATCTAGAAATAGACCTGTGAAAAAAGACAAACCAAAAGTGGAGGAGAAAAAAGAAGAAATAAAATCTGTGGAACCAATAAAAGAAACTCCAAAGCCAGTTGTAGAGGAGAAAAAAGTTGAAGCTCCAAAAGTTGAGGCTGAACCGGAGTCTCAGGAACCACAAAAAATTGAGACGGTATATCAGAAACTTGACGGTCCTAAGATTGTTGGGGAGAAGATAGATTTAACTCAATTTGCGCCAAAGCCAGGTTCTGGAGCAAAAAAGAAAAGAAAAAGAATTGAAAAACCTGGAGGCCCGAATAACCAACAAGGCCAGGGGAATAATCAAAATTCTGGAAATAATAACAACCAGGGAGGCCAGGGCCAGGGAAACCGCCAGCATAATAATGGTGGGCAAGGTGGAAACCGTCAGCATAACAACGGCGGACAAGGTGGTCAAGGAAACCGTCCTCAAGGTCAGGGAGGCCCGGGAGGAGGTAACCGTTTTGGAAACAATAACCAAAACCGCCCAGGGGGTCAAGGTGGAGGATTCAAAAAAGGTGGCCAGAATAACAGACCGGGTCAAAGAGTTATGCCGGTTGAGCTGACTGACGAGCAGGTTAAAAACCAGATTAAAGAAACCCTTGAAAAACTTACCAATAAAGGAGGTAAATCTAAATCTGCAAAGCACAGAAAAGATAAAAGAACTTTCCGTAGAGAGCAGGATGAGCGTCAGCAAGAGCTTGAGGCTCAAGACAGAACTCTTAAAGTAACAGAATTCATTACTGTAGGTGAACTGGCAAGTTTAATGAACGTGTCACCCACTGAAGTGATCTCTGCATGTTTCTCATTGGGAGTAATGGTTACAATGAACCAAAGACTGGAAGCCGATACTTTATTATTGGTAGCAGATGAGTTTGGTTATAAAATTGAATTCTCGGATGCTGATCTTGAAGAGAATGACAGCGAAGATATCATTGATTCTGAAGAGGATCTTGTGTCAAGGGCTCCAATCGTAACCGTAATGGGACACGTTGACCACGGTAAAACTTCATTGCTTGACTACATCAGAAAAACAAATGTGATTGCAGGTGAATCCGGAGGGATTACCCAGCACATTGGTGCCTATAACGTAAAGCTTGAAAACGGACAGAGAATTACATTCCTGGATACACCGGGTCACGAAGCGTTTACAGCCATGAGAGCCAGAGGTGCTCAGATTACTGATATTGCAATTATCGTTATTGCTGCGGATGATGATGTGATGCCTCAAACGAGAGAAGCGATTTCTCACGCACAGGCAGCTGGTGTACCAATGATTATTGCTTTGAACAAAGTGGATAGACCAAGTGCAAATCCTGACAATATCAGACAGCAGCTTTCAGGAATGAATATCCTGGTAGAAGAATGGGGTGGAAATGTTCAGGCGCAGGAAATTTCTGCGAAATTCGGTAATAACATGGATATTCTATTGGAGAAGGTATTACTTCAGGCAGAAATGCTGGATTTAAAAGCTAATCCGGAAAGAAATGCTCAAGGGGTTGTTATTGAAGCTTCACTAGATAAAGGAAGAGGATATGTCGCCACTATGTTAGTACAGACAGGTACTTTAAGAGTGGGAGATTATGTGGTTGCTGGTAAAAACCATGGTAAGGTAAAAGCTATGCTTGATGAAAGAGGAAGAAACCTTACTGAGGCAGGACCATCTATTCCTGTAACTATTTTAGGTTTAGACGGAGCACCAACAGCAGGTGACAAATTTAAAGTGTATGAAGATGAAAGTGAAGCTAAAACGATTGCTAATAAGAGAGAACAGCTTCAAAGAGAACTTTCAATCAGAACGAAGAAGCATACTACGCTTGAGGAATTAGGTAGAAGGATTGCTTTAGGAGACTTTAAAGAATTGAATATTATCTTGAAAGGTGACGTGGATGGATCTGTTGAAGCATTATCTGATCAGTTACAAAGATTATCTACTGCTGAGATTAATGTAAATATTCTTCATAAAGGAGTTGGTCAGATTACAGAATCTGACGTTAACTTAGCGGCTGCTTCAGATGCCATTATTATTGGATTTAATGTGAGAGCAGGTGCCAATGCTAAGGATCTTGCAGACAGAGAAGAAATTGAGATCAGAAACTATTCTGTAATCTATGCTGCTATTGAAGAAGTGAAGGAAGCGATGGAAGGAATGCTTTCTCCTGAAATTAAGGAGCAGGTGATTGGTAATGTTGAGATCAGAGAGGTATTTAAAATCTCTAAAGTAGGAACAATTGCCGGTTGTATGGTTCTTTCAGGAAAAGTGGCAAGAAACTCTAAAGTAAGAGTGCTGAGAGATGGTATCGTTAAATTTGACGGAGAGCTGGAAAGCTTGAAGCGTTTCAAAGATGATGTGAAGGAAGTGACAAAAGGTTACGAATGCGGTCTGAATCTGAAGGGATATAATGATATCGAAATCGGAGATATTCTTGAAGTTTACGAAGAAGTAGCTGTTAAGAAAAAGCTGAAATAAATATTCAGATATATTATAAAATAGAAGGTGCCATCTCAAAGAGATGGCACCTTTTTTATGGGCAGTCTACCTGGGTCTTTAAAACCAGATGGATGTTAATATTATTAATGTTATTTTAGATATGTGTTTATTTTTTACATTTTCGTATAGTGGTATCAGCTGTAATTTTTTCTTTTTTAAAATCTTATTGGAATTTATAAAAGACTTTGTCTAAAGGTTTTTACTTGTTCTTTTGATTATATCTTAAAATCATTCTATGGTGAAATCTGGATCGGTTTCTTCCTTTATTTTAGCTTTTTATGTAAAAAAAATTGAGGGTATGTTGTTCAAATTTAGTTTTTTGAGGGTTGTTTTACGTCAAAAAGCTGATTTTATTCAATATTTTAGTTTAGAATATTTATAAATAAAAAAATAAACTTATGGATAAATTATTAAAAGTGTACATTTTTATATTTTTATTAAATTATGTGAGTTTTTTTACCTTTTAAATTGTGATATGTTTATAATTTAAGTTGAATTTAGTGTTTAATGTTAAAATTATACCATTTTATATAGGTTAAAAATTTGCTGATGTTAATATTTATTAACATATTTGTCGCTAAAATATATTAAAATTTGTTAATATGAATGTTAAACTACGTGTATTGAGTGCAGGGGCTTTGTTCTTCATCGGAGGACAGACTTTGTTGGCACAAAAAAAAGCTAATGATACAATTCCTCAGAAAACAAAGGAACTTGATGAAGTAGTTGTGGTTGCTTATGGTACTCAGAAAAAGCAGAGTATTACAGGGTCTATTACCACGATTAATGCAAAACAATTACAAGATGCTCAGGCATCTAACGCTGTACAGTCTTTAACAGGTAAAGTTGGAGGGGTACAGATTTCTGCTAACTCAGGGCAGCCTGGTGATCCTCCACAAGTAAGATTTAGAGGTATCGGATCTCTTTCTTCTTCCAACAACCCATTATATGTGGTGGATGGAGTTCCTTTTAACGGAAATATTAATGCCATTTCAAACCAGGATATCGAAACGATTTCCTTCCTTAAGGATGCATCTGCGAATGCCTTATATGGTAGTAGAGGAGCGAACGGAGTTGTTTTAATTACAACAAAGAAAGCTAAGAAAGGTAAATTTGCGGTTACTTTTGATACTAAATTTGGGGTAAACTCAAGAGCGGTTAAAGAGTACGAGATGATTACTGACCCGGGAACATATTATGAAACGTTCTATAACAGGCTAGTTACAACTGGTGTTCACAATGGAATGACTATGGGTAATGCCATCACTAATGCGGTGAATACCATGATCCCTGACTGGTTGGTTTATAACAACTATAATGTAGCTGATAACAAGATTATTGATCCTGCTACAGGAAGAATCAATCCAAATGCTAAGCTATTGTACAACGATGACTGGCATAAAAACTTATTCAAGGACAGAACCCGTCAGGAATATAACATTAATATCTCCAATTCATCTGAGAAAAATGATACGTATTTATCTTTCGGTTATCTTAATGATGAAGGATATGTAATCAATTCAGGATTTTCAAGATATACGGCCAGATTAAACAATGAATTAAGACTAACGGATAATATCAAAGTTGGAGTTAACGTAAACTACGCTAGATCTGAGCAAAAAGCTCCTGTACAACAGGCTTCTTCCACTCAGTATAGTAACCTTTTCAGCTGGGCAAGAAACATTGCTCCGATTTATCCGATCTGGGCAAGAAATTCAAACGGAAGCTTTATGCTTGATCCTTTGTCAGGAGAAAGAATATTTGACTTTGGTAATGCTACAGGGCCAATGGGACTTGCCAGACCTTATGGTGGAAACCTGAACCCATATGCAAGTACATTGTTGGATATGCAGAGAAATTCAGAGGATAATTTAAGTGGTAGAGCTTTTGTTTCCATTAATTTCCTTAAAGATTTTAATTTTACCTATAACTTAGGGTATGATTTAGTAAGTGGATACTATACAAGTTATGCGAACACTATTGGTGGAGATGCAGCTGGATATGGAGGAAGTCTTACTAATGCAACGACTAATGATTATACGATCACTAATCAGCAACTCTTAAACTGGAACAAAACTTTAGGAAAGCACAATATCAGTGCAATGATCGGACACGAAACGTCTGATTTTACAAGCAAAATGCTAGCGGGTACTAAAAATAATATCGCTATTCCTGGATTACCGGTTTTAAATAATGCTACGAAATTTGCATCATTAAACGGATATAATGACTTATACAGAGTAGAAGGTTTCCTTTCAAGAGTAAACTATAACTATGATAATAAATACTTCATTAACGCCAGCTTTAGAAGAGATGGTTCTTCTGTTTTCTCTCCGGATAACAGATGGGGTAACTTCTTCGGATTTGGTGGTGCTTGGGTAGCTACTAACGAATCGTTCTTAAATGGTAATAAGATCTTAACAAACCTTAAGTTTAAGGCGAGTTACGGGGAACAAGGAAACGATAATATCCTTTATCCTGGTAACGTAAACCTTAACAACAGAGGGTATTTCGGATACGCTAGAAACTATCATGCAGACCAAACTCAATATGAGGTTGTACCTGATGCTGCTGGTAACATTACCATCAAAGAAGTATATGTAGGTAATCCTGACTTAAAATGGGAGGTTTCTAAAAACTTTAACGTTGGTGCAGAGTTAAGCCTGTTCAACAGATTAAATATTGATGTACAGTATTTCCAGAGATCTGTTAGTGATATGATTTATAACAGACCATTAAAACCTTCTAACGGGGTGAGATTCTTATCTGAAAATATCGGGGATATGAAAAATACCGGTGTTGAAGTTTCAATCGATGGTGATGTTATTCAAACTGAAGATTTCAAATGGAATTTATTTGCTAACATTACTACTTATAAAAATGAGGTTACCAGACTTCCTAACTCGTTTGTTTCTGGATTATTTAAATTCCAGGAAGGATCAGCTGCCTATACTTACTATCTGAGACAGTTTGCAGGAGTAGATAAAACGAACGGAGATGCTTTATGGTATAAGGATGATGCTAATGGAAATAGAGTAACAACTAATGACTATACAACTGCTACGTTATATTTAAGTGATAAAACGTTAAACCCTAAAGCATACGGTGGTTTTGGTACCAGCCTGTCTTATAAAGGAATTAATCTTTCTGCAAACTTTGCATTCCAGTTTGGAGGATACATGTTTGATAGTGTATATCAGGCAATGTTACCTTCAGGGGAAGATAATATCGGACAAAATTATCATGTAGATGTAAACAAAACTTGGACACCTACCAATACCGATGCTCAGCTTCCTGCATTAGATTTATCAAGACCAAATCAAATGGCAGCTTCAGATCTATTCCTAATCAAATCTGATTACATCAGTTTACAGGATGCATCTATCAGCTATGATTTTGGTAAGGATTGGTTACCTGAAGGAGTTAGCGGAATCCGATTTGGGGTGTACGGTTCTAACTTAGCTTTATGGAGTAAGAGAAAAGGAATGGATCCAAGATTAACTAGAATAGGTGCCTCAGGAAACAATGGGGTTTCTTTAAATAATTATGGGGTTGTAAGATCAATCTCTTTAGGTTTAACAGTTAAATTTTAAAAAATGAATAAGAAAATAGTTATATATTCACTGTTGGTCTCTGCATTATCATTTACAACAACCAGTTGTAGTAATGATTATCTGGAAACTATCCCTCAGTCTACTATTAATGATGAGCAGCTTCAAACTTCTCCTGCTGGACTCAGAGGGTATTTAGATGGGATCTATACTAACTTCAGAACTTTTGGGAATACCAATAGTGGAAACCACGAAGATTACGGCCACAAATCAATGTTAGCAGGTCTGGACCTAATGTCCAATGACGTGTTAATGACAAAATCTAGCTGGTATAGCAGCTGGTATAATTATAATGGAAGAGTTCAGACTAATGGTAGATCTCTTCTGCCTTGGAATACCTATTATCTTCAGATCAGACCTGCTAATACAATTATCAAGAATATTCTTAGTGCAGGTGTTAATCCCGATAATAAAGATATTTTAGGACAAGCATATGCCATCAGAGCGCTTTGCTATTTTATGCTGGCGAGAATTTATGGACCTACTTATGTAGGACATACCAGTGATCTGTGTGTGCCATTATATACTGATCCTGCAATTATTAAAGAAGGTGTGCCAAGATCTACTGTTGCACAGGTGTATACCGTGATTGAAAGTGATCTTACTAAAGCAGTTGAATTGCTTGATGGGTATTCAAGACCTAATAAAGAAAAAATAGATAAGTCTGTTGCTCAGGCTCTTTTAGCTCAGGTTTCTCTTGAAATGGGGAAATATGCTCAGGCTGCAACAAATGCTAATGCGGCTAAGCAAAGTTACTCTTTAGGAACTGAATCTGAGTGGAGTAATGGGTTCTATGATCTTACATTGACAAAAGATACCATGTGGGGTGCTGTTATTACAGGAGAAAACACTTCTTTCGTAGCAAGCTTCTTTGGGCATTTTGATAATACAAATGCAAGTGGATATGCTGGAGGTCTTCAGATCTATAAATCAATTGATAAAAGATTATATGATAAAATTCCTGCTACGGACTACCGAAAAGCTGCATTTGCTCCGCCGGGAGGTGGATCCGGGTTGCCGGCTTATGCTAACCTTAAGTTTATAGATCCTACGGTAACTGATGGTGATTATATTTACATGAGAGCATCTGAAATGTACTATGTGGAAGCAGAAGCTTTGGCTAAATCTGGAAATGAAGCTCAGGCGAAAATAGTACTTGCTCAGATCGAACAAGCCAGAAACCCTGCTTATGTGCCATCTGTAAATACAGGAGCTGCATTAATTGATGAAATCATTACTAAAAAGAGAATTGAAATGTGGGGCGAAGGAACAGCTTGGTTCGATATGAAGAGATTAGGGGTTGGCTTGAACAGAATTTATTCTGGATCCAATCACCCGGCATTCGGACAAATAGCAGATATTCCTGCAAACTCGTCTAAATTCTTATGGCAGATTCCTCAGGCTGAAATCGATACGAATCCAGCAATCGTTCAAAATCCTAACTAACAGGATTTTAAGAGAAATCTTAATTGTTTATAAAAAAAATATACTTCATGAATTTCATGGAGTATATTTTTTTTACAACATAGCCGATTTTGATAGTTTTCTTTTGCTTATTGTGATGTTTTTTAAACTTATTGTAGTATTTTATTAATCAATTATTGAATTTTTAAAAGTTATTTTTTTTGTTAAAATTTTAATTTTTTATTATAATTTTTCTAAATATAATTTTTATAATTGAAATAAAAATGCCTATAACTCTAACTTATAGAAATATATTTTTATCTACTAAGTTTGAAATAATACATTGGTAATAACTGCTATACTTAAAAAACTTGCGAATGTTAATATTTATTAACATATTTGTCTTCTTAAAATTTATTAATAAAATTTGTTAATATGAATGTGAAACTAAGTGTGTTAAGTGTGGGGGCTTTGTTTTTTATGGGGCAGACTGCTTTTGCGCAAAAAACAAAAAAGGATTCAACGACTACTCAGATTGAAGAGGTAGTAATGGTTGGATTCGGACAGAAGAAAACAGTACAGGAATTAACTGGTGCTGTGGGTACGATGAAAAGTGATGCGATAAAGGATGTTCCTGTAGCATCAGTTGACAAAATGCTTCAAGGTAGGGTTTCCGGTGTTCAGACAGGAAATGCATCAGGACAGCCTGGAGGTTTTGCATCGGTTCGTGTAAGAGGTATTGCTTCCGTGAATGGTGGTGTCAATCCAATTTACGTGGTTGATGGGGTCAGAGTACAGAGTGGTGACCTTACAACCGGAGCTACTACTGCCAATATCTTAGCTAACCTTAACAGTGATGATATTGAAAGTGTAACCGTACTTAAAGATGCTGCTTCTACAGCAGTATACGGAGCGGATGCTGGTGCCGGGGTAATTGTAATTACAACAAAATCAGGTAAGAAAGGTAAACCGAAGATCTCATTAAACTTCGAATCCGGAACCAACTCCCGTGCTATTGAAGGCATGAAAGGATTGAATACGGATCAGTATAGATATCTTTTAGCTAATGCATTGGGTAACTATTATAAAGTTAGCCCTGAATCTGTTTATTCAGATGCCGTGAAAGGTGGTTACGGAGCTGTAGCACAAAATATCTACACGACTTCCAACAATACCAACTGGAGAGACGTAACCAGCAGAAGTGGATATCAGAATTCAGTAAACGCATCCATCAGTGGAGGTAATGACAGAATTACTTATTATAACTCTGCCAACTACTTCTTACAGGAAAGTGAATTGAAAGGATCTGATTTCAAACGTTTAGGATTTACAACAAAAGTTGATTATAAAGCGACGGATAATTTCAAATTTGGTACAGATTTACAACTATCATACAGTAGAATTAACACGTTGCCAAACGGAGGAGGATTTGCAAACCCAATCTTATTTGAATTATTTGCAAGACCTACCGATCTAGGTTATAATCCGGATGGAACTTATTATCTAGGAAACAGCGGTAGATTGAGTAATAACTTATATAACTCAGGTTATGTACAGGATAATAACTACTTCAGAGCTTCTACTGCAAGAATCTTTGGAAATCTATATGGAGAATATCAGATTTTAAAGAATTTATCATATAAAATTGTTTTCGGAGCTGAATTAAACAACATCGAAAACGATACATATTACAACCCGATTCATGGGGACGGATATCAGGTAAACGGTAGAAAAACCGAATCTACATCAAGATATTTTAACTGGAACTTACAGAATATCGTTAACTATAACTTCAGATTAGGAGATAAAAACAGATTCAACATCTCTGCAATCCAGGAAGCATATCAGAGAAATTATAGATTTGTTGCCGGACAAGGAGTGAATGTAGGATCTCCGAATCTTGAAACATTGAGTAACTTCATCAAGCCTATCTATGCAAGAGGTGAAAGATCTACAAGTTCAAGAAACGGTTACGCAGCTGTATTAAACTATGATTATGATAAATTAATCTTAGTGGACGCTTCCGTAAGAAGAGACGCATTATCAAACTTTACACCTGGTCAAAAATGGGGGACTTTCTATTCAGTTGGAGTAGGGGTTGACTTGGCAAGACTTCAGTTTGTAAAAGATTGGGAAAAAATCTCTCTATTTAAACTAAGAGGATCTTATGGTAAAGTAGGGAACACCATTAACAGTACTCCATATTCTTTATATGAATATACTGCAAACTATAATGATGCCCCTGCCGGATTTACAAAATACGTTTACAACCCAGACCTAAGATGGGAAACTGTAAAGCCATTAAGCTTAGGTGTTGATATGGGCTTCTTCAGAAACAGACTTACCGTTACTGCAGAATATTATAACAAGAAAACAGAAGACTTGGTATTTAGTGTGCCTTTGCAACTGTCTCAGGGATTGCCTATTCCTTCAGAAAGTACTTTAACGTATCCATTTATGGATGTTAACGTTGGATCATTGGTAAACAAAGGTTTCGAATTTACGGTAAACTATGATGTAATCAAAAACGAAGACTTCAACTTAAGCATTGGAGGTAACTTGAGCACACTGAAAAACGAAATCACGTCGTTATATGGAGGTCAGGACGTTATTACAGGTTCTACCATCCTGAGACAAGGGGAAGGAATCGGAACATTCTTCATTAGAAAATGGGCTGGTGTAGATCCTACAAACGGAGATCCGCTATGGTATAAAAATGGGGTAGACGGAGAAACTACCAACAAATATGCAGATGCAGCCCTTGCTGTACAGGGAAGATCTTATTCTAACGTGTTTGGAGGGGTAAACCTTAACCTTTCTTATAAAAACTTTACATTATCTGCTCTAGGAACATTCGGATTTGGAGGTAAAGTATTGAATGACTGGGCTTCATATACTCAATCTGACGGTCAATACGTATTCTCTTATCCTGGTTCAACGGATGCTCTTGATTTCTGGACTCCATCAAACCCTAACGCAGTTAACCCGAAACCAGTATATTTAAATGCTACAAACTCAAACAGAGCTTCTACAAGATTCTTAGCTAAAACAGATTACTTAAGATTAAGCAATGTAAGAGTAGGATACAGATTTGATGCTAATATGTTAAAAGGAACCGGACTTAACGGATTCGAGGTATATGTTCAAGGTAATAACATCCTGACGTACCGTTATGATAAGAATCTTAAGTTTGACCCTGAGAACAACTTAAACGCAACTAATAACCTTAACTTACCTGTTCAGAAAACGTATTCATTAGGGTTTAACCTTCAATTTTAATTAGTTAAGAAAAAATGAAAAAGTATATTTTAAAATATGGAATGTTAGCAGTATTATCTACTGCAGCATTAGCTTCATGTAGTGATGACTTCATTGATACTGAATTCTATCAGCAGGTTCAGCAGGGACCATTAAATACAATCGAAGAATTAGAGTCTTTTGTAAAAGGACAGTATGTTTCTATGAGAAATGCATCTTATTATGGATGTGATTTCTTAATGATTGGAGAGGTAAGAAGTAATAATATGTATTCTGACTTTGCTAACGGTGCCGGTTATTATCAAACAGTAGCATCCTATTCAATGACAGCTGGTGATCAATACTCTTCAGGTCCGTATATGAATATGTATCAGGCTATTGCCAAGGCAAATATTGTGATCAACAATGTGCCTACTGGTCAGCTGACTTGGAAATCATCTCAGGATCCTGCTGTTATTCAGGCGAGAGCTAACTATCTGAAAGGACAGGCTTATGCTTCAAGAGCTTTGGCTTTATTTGACCTTTTGAGAATGTTTGGGCAGGAATATTCAGGCGGAACTACCGGAGTCGTGATTCCTGTTACTTATAATCCTCAGGCTAAACAAGCTAGATCTACGGTAGCAGAAACCAGAGCTCAGATTGAAGCTGACTTTGATAAAGCACTTGCTTTAATGGGAACTCCATCATCTAACGTACATACTATCAGAACAGAGATCAACCAATATGGTGTGAAAGCATTAATGTCTAGATATTACTTATACAAAGGTGATTATACAAAAGTGAAATCTTTAGTAGCAGACATTGTTGCTTCAGGGAAATATGCTGTTATTTCTGCTTCTGATTTCTCAAGCAGCTTCTCTAAGCCGAACTCTGCAGCAAACTCTATCTTTGAAATTGCAGTAGGTTCTACTAACGATTTAGGAACAACATCTATTGCAAATAAATTAAACGTTGCTCCGAACGGGTACGGAAATATGAAAGTATTGCCTGCTTTAAGAAACTCTTATGTAGCGGATGATGTTAGAAAAGATGTGATTACACCTGCAAACGTGCTTAACGGGAAATATGTAAACAGCTTTGATAATATTCACCTTGTTAGATATGAAGAGGTGCTGTTAAATGGTGCTGAAGCAGAAATTAAGGCTGGAAATCCTACTATTGCAGTAGGTTATTTCAATCAAATTCAGGCTAAACGTGGAAAAGGAACTGCTGGGACTCTTCCTTTAGTAACTTCTGTTACCGAAGATATGATTTATACTGAAAGACAGAAAGAGCTTGTTGGTGAAGGATTTGGGTACTGGGATCTACTGAGAAGAAGTCAGTCTATTACTCAAAGAAATGCAAACGGTGTTGATGGTACGGTTAGAAGTATCGGAAATCAGTTATTGACATTCCCGATCCCAAGAGCTGAAATCAATGTTCCTGGAACATTGGTAACGCCTAACCCTGGGTTTGGTAATTAATACATAGTAAAGCCGCTCTAGAGCGGCTTTTTTTTAACCATGAAGACAATTAATATGAGAAAAACACTTTTTATGATAACCATCGTTGCAGGGCATGGGCTCTTTTCCCAAAACCACGATATACAGCAAGTGGTTACCACTCCAAACGGATTCTACAGTAAGCCGAACAAAGTGAATAAAGAAGATCGTAAAGTTGACGGTTCTCCCTATATTAATGGAGATAAGTTTGACAAAGTAATCATCAAAGATTACAGCAAAAATGTTCAGGATCTTCGTTATAACGCTTACCATGATGAGATGGAATTCAAAACAGGTAATGAACTTTACTATGCCAATAAAGAAAACGGGCTTAAAATTCAATTCCCGGAACTGAAAAAAACATATGAATCCCTTACTTATACCTATGATGGAAAAGCAAAGGCCGGGTTTCTGGTACTGCTTGTAGATAATCCTAAGTTTTCTTTGTACAAAAGAGAGAAAATGGAGCTTATAACAGGCACGAAAAGCAATAATGGATTTACTCAGGATGCCAATGACTATTATGCCAAAGAAAAAGATCTGTACCTGATCTCCGGAAAAGGAAAATTCTATAAATTTCCTAAAAATACCGCTGATGCAGCCGAACTTTTCTCTGTAGATAAAAAAGAACTTGAAAACTTTGTGAAGTCTAATAAGATCAGCTTTAGCAAAGAACCGGACATGATAAAACTGGTGGATTTTGTCAACAAGTAATCGTATAAATTAACCCTTGCCGTCGGCAGGGGTTTTTATTTCTTATTATTTCTTATTTTTGCTGTACAATAATGAATAATGAAGTACATCCTTTTCATAATCATCTTTTTGGGTTTTGCTGGCAAAGCCCAGGTTGTTGACAAAACAGCTGATGCTGGTAAAGCCGCACAAAAACAAGAAGATACATTAGTTATAGACTCAGGGAAAAAAGATTCCTTAAAAATTTTCAAACCTACCATCAACGATTATCAGTATCAGACTCAATTTGCAGAAAAAAGGTTTTTGATACCGTAATGACTTTTAATAAGACCTATATCTTTTCTCAGTATAACAATCATGACAACTTTGGAAAAGTACAGCCGGCCAATATAGGTGCCGGGTTTAACCCTCTTGTATTTGAGGTAAATGCAGAACAGAGTTTGTCGCTTTTGCCTTCCAATAAATCCTATATGATCCTGGGAGCAGATGATGTGAAGTATTATGATGTGAAAACACCTACCGCATCGTTCATCTATCATAATGCCATGAAAAACGGAGCCGCATTACAATCTACCTATACCCAAAATATCGGGAAAAGATTCAACTTTGCTATAGAATATATGGGACTTCGTTCTCAGGGAATGTATCGGAACTCCTTAGCAGCGAATAACAATACAATTTTTTCAGGACATTATATTTCCAAAAACGGAAATTATGAATTGTTTGCCCATTACCTTCATCAGAACGTAAACAATCAGGAAAGCGGAGGAATTGCTGAAGATGATCTGTTTCAAAATGGAGACAGTAATTCGAACAACAGGCAGAATATGCAGGTTAATCTGGCAACCAGCAGCTCGCAATTCGCTTACAGGAGATATTATTTAAGCCATCAGCTAACTCCTTTCAATTCGGAAAAGTTCCCTTTCAGCATCAGACATACAATTTCTCATCAGGGCAACAAATATTACTATAACGGAGGATTGGAAACCTATTGGTATACCGAACCTACAGAATTGGTCAACGGTTTTCCTATGGCCACCAAAAAGTATTCGGAAAATTTCAGCAATACGGTAAGCCTTGTTTTTAATAATGAAAAATTCAGGTTGGATGCCGGAGTCCGTTACCAGACCTTAAAATTCGGAATTAATGATGCCGTTATTGCCAATGGAGTCACTTTCCCGAATGAACTTAAGGAAAACAGAATTGGAGCCGTAGGAAACCTACAGGTGAAACTCTGGGATAAAATTCAGTTGAAATCATTTTTAGAGTTTTCAAATGGAAGCCAGTTTAAAAGCTATCTTAAAACAACAAACAGTTTGAAGTTTGAGCCTATAAAAGATTATTTTGTCAATGCAAAGGTCAATTTCCAAAGCGCTTATCCTTCCTTTAATTATTTATTGAATACTTCTGTGTACAGCAAGTACAACTATTATCTTGAAAATGCCAAGAATCAGTCTGTGATGGAAATCGGGGGAAGCATTAACCTAAAGTGGTTCAAAACGGAAATCTTTGCCAACTATTTCAGAATTGATAATTATACCTATTTTGACAGCAATGCCAATCCAAAACAGAGTGAAAGCTCGTTGAACATTTCTCAGATTGGAGGGGATGCTACATTCAGCTATGGTAAATTTCATTTAAACACAAGACTTCACTTCCAAAATGCATTGACGAATAAAGATCTGCTGCCTATGCCTGGATTTATCGGAAGAGCAAATTTCTTCTATCAGACACAGGCAT
Source organism: Chryseobacterium sp. (assembly GCF_022869225.1). Taxonomy (NCBI): domain Bacteria; kingdom Pseudomonadati; phylum Bacteroidota; class Flavobacteriia; order Flavobacteriales; family Weeksellaceae; genus Chryseobacterium; species Chryseobacterium sp. The sequence goes on from NZ_JALIHL010000001.1 coordinate 2,609,321, forward strand.
TTCAAAAAGCAGCAGAAATTCAGGCCGGAGTTAAAGTATATTACTTCTCTAAATTTGCCTCAAGGGATTATTTCCCTATCCTTAATGAATATATTCTTCCGAATGCCAATTCATTCTCTATTGGCGGTCAGCCTATTGCCGATCTTTATATCAATATGAAGGTCAAAAAAATGTTTTTCTTCATCGAAGGGCAGCAGATCGGAACCGTTATTTCCAATAATAAAGCATATGCATTTTCACATTATCCGGTATATGATTTCAGGTTAAACATCGGAATTGTGTGGTATCTGTTCAACTAAAAACAAAGCAAGTTGAAAACAATTAATAAAATATCATTTAACGATATCGAAAGCATCCCCCAACTGGTAAAAGATTTTTTGAATCAGAAAATTGAGGGTTTTGAAAACAATACTTTCTCTCTGGATCATTTCAGAAATCAGATCCACCTAAAGCAAGAATCTTTTTCATCGGAACAAAGGGAAATTCTGTTGGATGTATTGGAAAAGCAACTTTCAGATCTTCGTCTTTCTTCAAGGCAGAGAGAGCATCTGGAAAATCTTAAGCTTCCCAATACATTCACCATTACAACAGGACATCAGCTGAATCTTTTTTCAGGACCTGTTTTTTTCGTCTATAAGATTTTACAGACCATTAAAACATGCAGCTATCTAAAAGAAAACTTCCCGGATTTTAATTTTGTACCGGTATATTGGATGGCGTCGGAAGATCATGATTTTATAGAGATCAATCATTTTAAAACGGAAAATAACTACTATGAGACCCATGAAAAGTCCGGAGGCCCGGTAGGGAGAATTGAGATCACCGATACCTTTTTCATTTCTGAATTTGAAAAAGAATTTAAAGATTCTATTTTTGGAACGGAGTTGATCTTAATGATGAAAGAAGCCTATAAACCAGGAAATACACTGACTCAGGCTATTCAGATTCTAGTAAATCGTCTGTTTTCAGAATTTGGTCTTTTGATTCTTGATGGAGACTCTAAAGAACTTAAAAATCAGATTAAAGAAGTTTTTAAAGAAGAGCTTCTGCATTTCAGTTTACAAAAAACTTCTGAAAATAAAGTTGATTTTCTGACGGAAAAGTACGGGAAAGTACAGGTGAATCCGCGTGAAATCAATCTTTTTTATCTTACTGAAACAAGGGATAGAATTGATTATAACGGCCAGCAATATATCATTGTAGATACGGATATCCGGTTTACGGAAGAAGAAATATTGGCCGAGCTCGAAAATTATCCCGAAAGGTTCAGTCCGAATGCTTTAATGCGGCCGGTCTACCAGGAGAAAGTATTGCCGAACCTGGCCTATATTGGGGGTAATGCAGAAATCATGTATTGGCTGGAGCTCAAAGATTATTTTTCAATGCTGGATATTCCTTTTCCCATTTTAGTTCCAAGGAATTCGATGCTGTTCCTGAAAGAAAAAACACTCGGGAAAATTGAAAAATTAGACCTTAAAATAGAAGATTTTTTCCAGAATTTTACGGTCATTACCAATCATAAGATTTTAGAAAATAATGCAATTCTAAAACTATTGGATGAAAAGGAAGAACTTCTGATCCGTCAATTTTCTGAATTGAAAACCGAAGCCGAAACCACGGAGAAGTCTTTTGGCAATATGGTGAAAGCAGAAGAAGTAAGACAGCTGAAATCTTTTAAAAGAATGAAGAAACGTTTGCTTCATGCTGAAAAGATAAAGCAGAGTGAATTGCTGGAAAGGCTTGAAAACCTGTTCCTCAGTGTGCACCCGTCCAAAACCTGGCAGGAGAGGGTCTATAACTTTAGCGTATTCTTTTCGGATGACGGGTATTCGTGGCTTGAAAATTGTTTGGAAGAGATGGTGGTTCAAGAATCCAAATTAATAATTGTTGCCATTTAATTTTAAAGAAGTATTTTTGTAAATTATAATTATCGAATATGATAAAGAGGTTTTTTATTCTATCCAGTTTATGTATGGTTTTGGGAGTTTCAGCTCAAAAATCGCATACCGTTGTACAAGGTGACAACCCTTACAACATTGCAAAGAAGTATGGAATGACTGTAGATGAATTGCTGAAATTAAACCCAAAGTTTAAAGACGGTAAGTTGGCTATTGGAGATGTTTTAACAATAAAATCAGATAAGGCAGCTGTTCCGGCTGTTACCAAAACTGCCGTTGCCGAAAAGGTAAAAACCAGCGCAGGTACTTCAATAGGAAAAATTGTTTTACAGCCCAAGCAAACGATCTACGGAATTACAAAGCAATACAGAATCTCTGAAACCGATTTAAGAAAACTGAATCCGGAGCTGGATTCCCATATGAAGATCGGTGATGAGATTACACTGCCTCTTGAAAGCATCAAAAAATATGGCGGAAGCCAACAGGCTGTTGTTACGGCTGAAAAGCCTGTAGAAACACCCGTAGAAAACCCGGTTGCTGCTGCTCATACAGAAGGAGAAGCCTATGTGATCCAGGCAAAAGATAATTATTACAGAATTACAAAACAGTTTGGAATCAGCCAGCAGGAATTATTCGCCTTGAATCCGGGATTGGAAGAAAAGGGACTGAAGCCCGGTGATTCTATTAAAATAAAGAAATCAACTGCAGATAATACGGTTGCTGAACCTGCCAATCCAAAGGCAAAAATAGATTCAGAAGCCGGGAAACCGTCATCATCCGTATCCAATGTTACCGTAGCAGATGATTACGTAACCTATACCGTTCAGCAGGGAGATACCGTATTCTCCATTGTTAATAAATTCGGAGTGAGTATTGATGAATTGATCGCTCTTAACCCGGACCTTTCCCATGGATTGAAAACCGGAATGGTTTTAAAGATCAAAAAGCAGGATCCGGCTTATGTGAAGAAAAACGGGGATGCTTTGAGCGTAGTGCTGATGCTTCCTTTCGGATACAGTACGAACGAAACTCAGTACAGAGGAATGGCTTTAGATTTCCTTACCGGAGCTAAACTGGCGATCGAAAGAAATGCCAGAGGAGGACAGAAACTGGACATCAAAGTGGTAGACTCCGGAAATGAAGCTTCGTTTAGAAACTCTTTGACGCAGATCAATCCGGATAATACGGACCTGATCATCGGACCGTTCTTTAAATCCAATGTAATTGATGTCCTTGATTTTACTAAAAATCAGAAAATACCGATTGTGGCACCCTTTGCGAACTCTCCGGAATTATACAACTACAACAATCTGATTATTGTTGAAACGAACAATCAGACCTATGCTGATAAAATAGTAGAAGAAGTAAAATCAGTATATTCAGATCAGAAAATATATGTAGTGGCAGATACTAAAAAAGAAAATGCCAGCTACATTAAAACCGGTCTTGAAAAAGCAGTGAAAAATCCAAATATTGTTATTGTGAATTCTCCTGCAGAAATTCAGCTGGATCAGAATATGATGACAGGGCAGTCTGCACCGGTTATTGCTATTTTGGCCAATGATAACGATGGAGTTGGTGATGCTTTTGCCAACAGACTGATTGCTCTTTCTAAAGAAGTTCAGGGTGTAAAAGCATTTAGCATGTTCTATTCTCCGGCCTTTGAAAAGAGAGTGGATGATCTGAGCCAGGCCAGTTTAGTATACCTGATGGATAGAAAGATCAATACAGACGGTAGTTTTGAAAAAGAAATTTTAGCAGCTTATAAAACCAAATACTGCAAAACGCCTCCTAAATATGCAATAGTAGGTTTTGACGTGGTAAATGATATGCTGACCAGAGAAAATAAAAAAGGAGAGATCTTTAAACAAATGAATAAGGTTCAGACTCAGCTTGCCACCAAATTTGAATTTGTAAAGTCTAAAGCAAACGGAGCCTACGTAAATACCGGTTACAGAGTAATCAGACTGGTTCCGTAAATGATTTATATCTCTTTAACACAATGTTATTAACATTATAGTTATATTTGCATAATATTTAATTCAGTACATGAAAGCACTTGTATTTCCGGGGCAGGGTTCTCAGTTCGTAGGAATGGGACAGGAATTGTATGATTCTAGAAAAGATATTAAAGATCTGATGGAATCTGCCAATGAAATTTTGGGTTTCGACATTCTTTCCATTATGTTTAACGGAACGAATGAAGATCTTAAGAAAACAGAGGTTACCCAGCCTTCTATCTTTATACATTCCGTAGCCGCATTAAAAGCAGTCAACGGTCTTGGAGCCGAAATGGTAGCAGGACACTCTTTAGGGGAGTTCTCAGCATTGGTAGCCAATGGCGTGTTGTCTTTTGATGATGGTTTAAAATTAGTATCCGAAAGAGCTAAGGCGATGCAGGAAGCTTGTGATGCCAATCCAAGTTCTATGGCTGCTATTTTAGGATTGGAAGATGCTAAAGTAGAAGAAATCTGCGCTCAGATCAGCGGAATAGTGGTGCCTGCTAATTACAATTGCCCCGGGCAGTTGGTGATTTCTGGTGAAACATCTGCGGTAGAAGAAGCGTGTGTAAAATTGAAAGAAGCAGGTGCTAAAAGAGCCTTATTATTACCTGTAAACGGAGCTTTCCATTCTCCATTGATGCAGCCTGCACAGGAAAGACTGGCCGCTGCTATTGAGAAAACGAAATTTAGAAAAGCAACAATTCCGGTATATCAGAATATCACCACTACGGCGGTGACTAATCCTGATGAAATTAAGCAAAATCTTATTGATCAGCTGACAGGTCCCGTAAAATGGACACAGTCTGTTCAGAACATGATCAAAGACGGAGCTTCCAATTTTGTGGAAGTAGGTCCTGGGAAAACACTTCAGGGATTGATCAAAAAAATTGATGCATCGGTAGACGCTACGTCTGCCATCTAATAATAGAAAATATGAACGCGATATTTTCACCGGGCAAGCTTATGCTTACTTCAGAATATTTCGCGATAGACGGAGCTCTTGTCTTAGCGGTACCTACCAAGCTGGGACAAGAGTTTTTTTTTGAAGAAAAGGATGATCATCAATTCCTTATTCACTGGGAAGCTTTTCATCAAAACAAATTATGGTTAACGGCTGTCATGGATTATAAAAACTGGCAGATTCAGGAAACCAATATTCCAGCCAGCGCTGAATTTATTCTAAAAACATTAAAGAATGTTCAGCAGCTTTCCAACATTCGATTCACAAACGATTGTTCCTATCATTTAAAAACAAACCTTCAGTTTCCAGCAGATTTCGGCCTTGGAAGTAGTTCTACATTGATGAATAACCTTGCAGAATGGGCTGAAGTAGACCCTTTTTATCTCAATACCATCAGCTTGGGAGGTAGTGGATATGATATTGCCGTTGCAAAAGAAAAATCTGCCGTTCTTTTCCAAAGTAAACCGGAGATCCAATATGAGAAAGTAGATTTTAGTCCTTCTTTTAAAAATGAATTGATTTTTATCCACTTAAATCAAAAGCAGGACAGCCGGGAAGGAATCAGTTTTTACAAGTCAAAACCAAAATCTCAGAAATTGGTTCATGAATTTTCAGATATCACAAAGAAAATTTTGTTATGCAATGAATTGGAAAAATTTTCAGAACTAATGATGATTCATGAGCATAAAATTGCTGATTTTCTTGAAATTCTCACAGTTAAAGAAAAAATATTCTCCGATTGTCCTTCATTTGTGAAAAGTTTAGGTGCCTGGGGCGGAGATTTTGTGATGAGTGCCAAATTTAGGGGCTTTAAAGACTATTTTTGGGAGAAAGGTTTTACATCTGTTTTTGAATGGTCTGATATAATTGATTTGTAATCAGTATTTTACAAACCTCTTTTTTTATTTGTCATTCTGACTTATATCAGTATATTTAAACCACCTTTAACAAATAATTAATATTATTTTTGTTGAACTCAATAAAGAAATAGAAAATATAAGTAAAATGAAAAACACTAAAATCATCCAGGATTTAGAGAAATTAGGGATTAAAGGAAACTATGAAGTAGTGTACAATCCTTCGTATGAAGAATTATACCAGGCTGAAGTTTCTCCTGAAAATCAGGGATTTGAGAAAGCTGAGCTTACCGAGTCTGGCGCGGTATCCGTAAAAACAGGAATTTTCACAGGTCGTTCACCTAAAGACAGATATATTGTTCAGGATGATGTTACAAGAGATACAATTTTTTGGGATGGTAAAGTCAATTTACCTACAACACCGGAAATTTTCGGGTCTTGTAAAGAACTAGTGATGAACCAGCTTTCTGAAGCTAAGAAGATTTATGTTGTGGATGCTTTCTGTGGTACCAATGCAGATACAAGACTTAAAGTAAGATTTATCGTTGAAGTGGCATGGCAGGCACATTTCGTTACCAATATGTTCATTCGTCCTTCACATTATGAGCTTGAAAACTTTGGAGAGCCTGATTTTACAGTAATCAACGGTTCTAAAACAACAAACCCGAACTGGGAAGCACAGGGATTGAACTCTGAAAACTTCATTATGTTCAACCTTACTGAAAAACTACAGATCATCGGAGGTACTTGGTACGGAGGTGAAATGAAGAAAGGAATGTTTGCGATGATGAACTATTACCTTCCGCTAAAAGGGATGGCTTCAATGCATTGTTCTGCTAATGTTGGAGAAAAAGGAGATGTTGCTTTATTCTTTGGGCTTTCAGGAACAGGAAAAACAACTTTATCCGCAGATCCGAAAAGATATCTTATCGGTGACGATGAGCACGGATGGGATAACAACGGAGTATTCAACTATGAAGGAGGATGCTACGCTAAAGTAATCGACTTGTCAGAAGAAAAAGAACCGGATATTTTCAGAGCGATTAAAAGAGATGCTCTTCTTGAAAACGTTGTGATCAACAATGGAATAGCTGATTATAAGGATGGTTCAATCACGGAGAATACAAGAGTTTCTTATCCAATCTATCATATCAATAAAATTGTATTGCCCTCTAAGGCAGGACATGCTAAAAAGATTGTTTATCTTTCAGCAGACGCATTCGGAGTACTTCCTCCGGTTTCTATTCTGAATGAGGAACAGGCACAATATCATTTCCTTTGCGGATATACCTCTAAATTAGCAGGTACAGAAAGAGGAATTACAGAACCTCAGCCATCTTTCTCTCCTGCATTCGGTGAAGCATTCCTTACATTGCACCCTACGATGTATTCTAAAACATTGATCGGTAAAATGAAAGAACACGGTGCTAAAGCCTATTTGGTAAATACAGGTTGGAACGGTACCGGAAAAAGAATCTCTTTAAAAGATACAAGAGCAATCATTGATGCAATCATCGATGGCTCTATCGAGAACGCTCCTAAAACTCAGGTTCCGATTATGAACCTTGAAATTCCTACTGAACTTCCAAATGTTTCTGAAGGTATTCTTGATCCGAGAGATACATACAGCAATGTTTCAGAATGGGAAGAAAAAGCAAAAGATCTTGCCTCAAGATATATTAAAAACTTTGAGCAGTATTGCGATACTGAAGAAGGTAAGAAATTAGTGGTTTCAGGACCTCAATTGCAGGAACAGACGATCTAATCATAGTACTAAATATAGACAAAAGCCTCATCATCGATGAGGCTTTTTTAGTATTTTTTACAATTTCCAGTCAATTCATTCTGCGCATCCAGCTTATAAATTGTTGATTTGATTATCCCATCATTCAGGTTTTTAACGATGATAATGCTGTCTATAGAAAGATAAGGTTGGGCTTCCAGAAGCTGATCCAGGTATTTTGGGGTTGTAAAGGCTACCCAATATTTATCCTGATTTGAAAATGTAAAGGTGACTTCTACAGCATCAGATTCTGCATTTTTTATATTATCATCTAAATGAATGGAAACGATCTCAGGATCAATTTCTGAGCTGAAATAAAATTTTGAATACCATCTAAGCCTGTTCTCATCATTATAAATCCTTACATTTTGGGAATTTATCTCTCCAATACTGTAACATTTTCTTTTTGTTAATTGATTTGAATAGACTCCAACATTAGTACAGTAAATTTTATCATTGACCTTCATGGATACATTTTGTTAAGCAATAGGGGAATATTGATCATTCGGATTAATTCAAACGTAGTGTGCTAGATCTGAATGGTGTTGTTTATTCCGGATTCAGATCATTTTTTCTCCAGAAGTTAGGTAAGCTTTACAGATATTGATGGGATAGAAAATAAAACATTGCAAAAAATCTGATTACCCCGACCTCTCAGAAACAGTATCGATTTATTGTAAGCTTACTATTGCCAATCTATATCCATCCATTCCAAAACCGGATAAAACGGCGTCAGTATTGGCAGCAGTCACAGACTTTTGTCTGAATTCTTCTCTCTTATAAATATTGCTGATATGAACTTCAACTTTAGGCTTCCGGATGTTCTTCAAACAGTCTGCAATGGCATAGGAATAATGAGTAAAAGCGCCTGGATTGATGACTACTGCATCAAAATCATCTTCCTGCAATCTGTTGATCAATTCCCCTTCAATATTAGACTGATAATATTTCAATTCATAGGAACTGAACTCGGACTTTAGAGTTTCCAAATAAGTTTCCATAGAAATACTTCCATAGATTTCAGGTTCTCTTGTGCCTAAAAGATTGAGATTAGGCCCGTTTATAATCAAAACTTTCATTCTATAAAATTAAAACTTTTTCTGGTAAAGATTAAAACTTTCTTCCTGTCTGTTTTTTGTTGTTTGAATTATTTTCAATGACATTTGTCATGTCTGGTGAAATGATAATTTTTATAATGCTCTATTTTAATGGCTTTTAATAAAAAATTAAGTTAAATTTTGAAAAATTATCATGAAATTTAATAAGTCTACTTGTTTTGTAGACTAAATATTTTTAGCTTTGCAAACATATTTCGATCGGCTTATAAAGAAAGATGGAGGGAACTGACCCTGTGAAATCTTAACAACCTGCTTTTTCGCAAGGTGTTACATTCAGCCTTTAAAGGAAAAATAAGCATTTGGTTTATCGTATTTATCGATGCCCTTTGCTGTATTATCTGCAAAGGGCAAAATTTTAATATATGATAAACAAAATTGATTATGATTAATAAAAATTTAACAAAGTCAAAAGTGTGGATTCCACCGGTTGCTGTATTTTTCTTAGGAATTGGCAGTGTAAGCGGGCAGAGTACTCAGGCTAAAAAAGATACACTCAAAGAGAAGGAGATTGATGAAGTAGTAGTGGTAGCCTATGGTAAAGCTAAAAGAACGAGTTATACCGGTTCAGTGGCGACGATTTCCAGTGACAAAATAAATAACAGACCTGTTACCAATATAACCAAAGCACTGGAAGGGCAGGTTGCGGGCGTACAAACGACAAGTGCTTCCGGGCAGCCGGGATCTACGGCTACTATTAGAATCAGAGGGATCGGATCTATCAGTGCTTCCAGTGATCCGCTCTATGTGGTAGACGGAATTCCTTTTGACGGAAATCTCAATTCCATCAGCCCTAACGATATTGAATCCATCAGCGTACTGAAAGATGCAACCGCAAGTGCTCTTTACGGTTCAAGAGGGGCAAACGGGATCATCATTATTACCACAAAATCCGGTAAAAAAGGAGAGGCAAGGATCAATTTTAATATGAGCCAGGGATTTTCCAGCAGAGCGGTAAAAGATTACGAGCAGGTGAATACGGATCAATACTTCCAGCTATATTGGGAAGCATTGAGAAACGGATACAGATCCAGCCAGGTCAATGCTCAGCAGGCTGCACAGATGGCAACCAATAACCTGGTGTCTGAACTTGGAATTAATCCTTATGGTCCCAATTATTCAAAACCGGTTGGGGTAGACGGAAAATTATTACCCGGAGCCACTCCTTTGTGGAATGATGACTGGAGGGATGTTTTGCAAAGAGTTGCTTCCCGAAACCAGGTAGATTTGGATATCAGTGGAGGAAGCGAGAAAAGCAACTACTTCTTTTCCTTAGGATATCTGGATGATAAAGGATTGGCCATTGAGTCTGGATTTAAAAAATACAGTACAAGATTAAAAATCAATTCTGAAGTAAAAAAATGGTTGAATGTAGGAGTGAATTTAAGCTATACCAACAGCGTTCAGCAGGCTCCGACTTCTTCAGATTCCAAGGCCAGTAATGTGATCCAGGCGGCAAGGGTAGTTCCTTCTTTTTATCCTTACTACGAAAGAAACCCTGATGGATCTTATGTATTGGATGCTGCCGGAAACAGAATCTATGATTTCGGAAAATACAGACCTACCAGTGCGCTTCAAAATCAAAATTTAGCAGCCACTTTACCACTGGATAAAAATGAAAATAAAGAAGATAACTTTTCCGGAAAAGGGTTCCTGGATTTTACTTTCCTTCCTGAATTAAAGTTCAGGTCAAGTTTCTCTGTGGATTTGGTAAACTATAACGGACATTATTATTCAAACCCGCTGATCGGTCAGGGAAGCGAGATTGGCGGATCTGTGACCAAGTCAAACAGCAGGACATTGTCTTATACCACCAGTAATATTTTGACTTTTGACAAAAAATTCGGAAAACATCATTTCAATGTTTTGGCAGGGCAGGAATTTTATAAATATGATTATCAAACCATTTCCGGGACCAGAAGCCAGTTTTCACTTCCGTACTATTATGAGCCGGATGCGGCTGCCCTATTGGGAAGTTTCAGCGGGAACAGTGATAAAGTCAGCTTATTAAGCTACCTTGGAAAAGTGGAATACGATTTTAACAGTACGTACTTCTTATCCGCATCAGGAAGAGCGGATGGTTCTTCAAGATTTTATAAAGACAACCGGTGGGGTAAATTCTGGTCTGTGGGTGGCTCATGGAAGATCTCCAATGAAGAATTTATTAAAAATTTAAATTTCTTTAACCAGTTGACCCTTCGTGCAAGTTATGGAGGCCAGGGAAATGATAAATTACTGCAGCCCAATAAACTTCCTCTTTATTATGCCTATCAGGAGCTTTATAAATTTTATAACAATCTAGGTGAGCCGGGAGCGGTGCTCGAAAAGGCAAGAACAAATGCATTGAAGTGGGAAACGAATCTTAATCTGAACGTAGGGCTGGAATTTGCAATTTTGAATAACAGAGTGAAAGGAAATATTGAATATTTTGAGCGGAAAAGCCAGGATCTTCTTTTTAATATGCCGGTTGCTCCGTCTTTGGGAATCAATGATTTTCCAGCCAATATCGGAACGATCAAGAATACAGGCTTTGAATTCTCCCTTTTCACAACACCGGTTAAGAATGATGATTTCCAATGGAATGTAGATATCAACCTGAGTACGCTGAATAATACAATTACAAAATTACCGAAAGGATCTATCCTTACCGGAACAAAACTCCTGCAGGTAGGCGGTTCGGTATATGATTTCTATATTCCGGAATGGGCAGGAGTAGATCCAAGCAACGGAAAACCGCTATGGAAAACCATCAGTACAGATGCGAATGGAAATACCGTAGAAGGAACTACTTCCGAATATGCAAAAGCGACAAGAACATTGCAGGGATCTGCACTGCCAAAGGTATCCGGAGGGATCAGCACAAGTATTGTGTATAAGAATTTTGACTTTTCAGGATTGCTGACCTTTAAGATCGGAGGAAAAATCCTCGATACGGATTATACCTCATTGATGCATAACGGAAGCTCGGGAGGCCGTGCATGGAGTACGGAAATATTGAACAGATGGACTCCTGAAAATCCTAATACCGACGTTCCTGCATTGAGTACCATTACCAATAACTGGACTTCCAATTCTTCAAGGTTTTTATATTCCGGAACCTATGCAAGACTTAAAAATGTAAGTATTGGATATACCCTTCCTTCAGATTATTTTGAAAAATTAGGCCTTAAAAAATTCAGAATTTATGTTCAGGCAGAAAACCTTCTGACTTTCTATAAACATAAAGGAATGGATCCTGAGCAGGCACTGGATGGAACTACCTATTACAGATATCCTGCGATGAGGACGATCACTTTTGGTCTTCAGGCTACTCTTTAACATATAAAATTGAAACAATGAAAAATTTAAAATATTTATCTTTTGCCTTCATCGCAGCATGGTCTCTTACAAGCTGTGAAAGTGAGCTCGCTACAGCTCCTACTGACCAGGCTAATGATTTAGAGGTTTTTAAAACTGCTGAAAGTGCTGAAACAGTAATTAACGGAACATGGGCGAGATTCAATGATGATGGGACCACCTATGCGAATATTGGATATTCTACCGTTCTTAGAGCCAGTGATGCGATGGGAAGCGATGTGGCAGTATTGACCAATAAGTACGGGTTTTCTTCTACGTATGCCTTTACTGAGATGGTCAACAACACAGCCAGCCGGCCGTTATTCATCTGGTCTATGCTGTATTCCACGATCAACAACATGAACAATGTTATTGCACGGATTGACGGGACTGATGGCAGCCAGGAAAAAAAGAACCAGGTAAAAGGGCAGGCAAAGGCTTTGCGTGCTTTCTGCTATCTGAACATAGCGAGCTTTTACCAGTTCAGCTACCTGAAGGATAAAACGGCCCTGACGGCTCCCATTTATACAGAACCCTCAACCATAAGCACAGCAGGAAAGAAGAGAGCCAGTCTGGAGGAGATTTATACATTGGTTAAAAGTGACCTCGTTGATGCAGACCACCTGTTAAAAGACTATACCAGAAATAATAAAGATAAGATCAACCGCTCCGTAGTGAACGGAATCTTGGCAAGAACCTACCTGAATACCGGGGAATGGAGTAAAGCCGCCGCTGCAGCGAAAGTGGCAAGAGAAGGGTATTCTTTGATGGCTCCTGAAAAGTATAAGGACGGTTTCAATGATATCAATAATGCAGAATGGATCTGGGGACATGGCCAGACTCAGGAACAATCGGGAGCAAGCTATGCTTTCCATTACCTGGATGTGTCATCTTCAGGAAGTTATTATTACAGTTTTATGGCTGACCCGTATTTTAAAGATCTGTTTGATTCCAATGATGTCAGGTCTCAGCTATTCTCATGGGACGGTCTTAAAGGCAGAGAAGGACTGCTGAGGTATGCTAAGTTTAAATTTAAAACAGGTCTTATTGCGGATATTGTATACATGAGGGCTGCAGAAATGTACCTGATCGAAGCTGAAGCAGAGGCCAGAAATGGAAACGTATCTCAGGCTGTAACGGTTTTAAACCAATTGAAATCGGCAAGAATGGCAAACGTCTATAGCGGGTCTCTGGCTCAGAGTGAGGTAGTGAAGGAAGTATTAATTGAAAGGAGAAAAGAACTTTTTGGAGAAGGATTCTCGCTTTCAGATATTATCAGAACACAGGGAACCGTAGTAAGAAAACGTTTTGTAGATGCTAACGGTCAACCTGTTAAAGTTCAGGTAACCACGCCGGACGGTACTGTGAAAACCGTTGATGGCAGGGGACATTCTGTTTTTGCATTCCCTGATCAGTCTGCTTTTGTTCCGAACAGCAGCTACTATCTGTTCAGCATTCCACAGAAAGAATTTGAAAATAACCCGAATTTATAGTCCATCGTTCAATAATTAGATTTGATTTTTTAGCCACTGCTTTTTGCGGTGGTTTTTTAATTTTAATAATTAAGTATGAATAATAAAAAACCACCCTTATTAAAGAGTGGTCTATGTTTTTTAATAGAATGGAAATTTTATACTTAAAAATTAAGTTAATCTATCTGCTATTAAGGAGTTTTATTATTTATTTCTTTAATAACCAGTGATTTGTAATGGTTGGATTCCATCCTTTAATTTTTCCTATCTTGACAGAATCTTCTTTTGAAAAAATATAACAATCAAAATACATAATGCTGTCCCCTTTTATCATATAGCATTGATTACTATTTGGGAGTTTTCGGAAATAAGATTGCTTTTTAATACTATTTAAAACAAAATCTGAATTTCTAATACTGATTCCGTCATCATTGGAATCCGTATGAATATTTAAATATACAGACCCTCCTTTTATACGAGAGATATCATATATCTTTCCTTTCATTTCCATGGGAAAATAATCGGATTTCATTTCATCAGTGAATGAATTTGAATTTAAATTATTATAAATTATAACAATAATAAACAATAATACGAAAACTAAGTATTTAATATTCTTTTTCATTTATTTATAAAAATTAGTATGTGTACGGCTCCATTGAAATCCACCTCCTAAACCTACAGAAACATTAACCCCAGACCAAGATCTTTTAGATAAATCAAACATTGATTTAAAGCCCGATTTATCAGCTTCATAATTTTTTGGTGACCAAAAGGAACTTGCTCCAACATTATTAATCTTTTTTACATCAGAAGAAACTGAAAATGAGTATCCAGTATAGTCGCTAGATTTTAAGTTAGCATCATCAAAATAATCTCCCAAGATACCATAAACACTATATTGTCCAGAAATACCAATATTTCCTCTTTCTGCGGTGAAGGTACTCCAGCTGCCTGCGTTTACACCATCAAGGAAAAATACGAACTCAATTGATTTTCCTCCTCCCATTGCGAAAGTAAAGTCACCACCAATACCAATTCCTACTACATCTATGTCTGGTAGAGCTTTATACATTTCGTTCAAATTTAACCCCTTTCCTATCGATTTATATGGAACTTTAATAGTTGCATTATATTTTTTTGTTGCATATTTAGCGATGACATTATCATCTTCATCAACAAATTTAATTCCATGAAAGGAGGTTTTATGCGCTAGAAAATTAAAAGCAGTTACCATTAGACCCTGTCCTGCGCCCATCCAGAAATTTCCACCTCCAAGTACAGAACCAACACCACCACTTACAGCTCCATTGAATAGAGCAAAACCATCACTTCTAAGTATATTATTTTCTCCTACATGTTTTACAGCCAGATCTAATAAATCATTAGATGCACTTGCAAAGGCTCCGCTTAAAGCTCCACTCCAGAAGTTTCCGCCTTGCATATAGGAAAGCGTTCCCTGGGTTATAGCATGTGCTCCAGCTCTTGCAATGATCAGGCTTGTTTGACTTAACGAATTTGCTATCTGGCCTCCTGCTCTAAAAAGCTCACCTACACCAAATGTTAAATAAGAGGTCATAGCAGCAAGAGTTACCGATTGATATAAACTTCCTATATTAACTGGCCTGTTCATAATATAATCACCGGTGATAGAGGTAACAATTGCGGCAGCAAATGCAACAAGCATAGCGGCAGGAAGTGCAATCTCACCATTGGGGTCATTAAACATTAATGGATTATTCATTACATATCCATATTTGTTATAACTCTGCGTATTGTATGCATCCTGAATATTTTCATCTGCATTTAAGAATCTCCTCAATAACGGATCATATAATCTTCCATTCATATGAATGATTCCAACTTCCATGAAATGTTCATGAGAAGTATAACCTCTTTCCAATAACAGTCCTCCGGTGTTTACAATTTCCTGTATTTTATTTACATCAGTTATGATTTGCCCGCTGCCAATCTGAAGATGAGTAAGGTTACCCCAAGCATCGAAGTGTCTTTGTTCCAGTTTGTTTCCGGCTTCATCGCTAATGGCTAAGATACTGCCTAAATAATCCTTATGCAAGAATTTATAGGAAGCTGATGTTTCATTATAATTCTTAACATAAATAATAGAGCTTTCGTAAGGAGATCCACCAATATAAAGAATATGTTTTTCTTTACCTGTGATATTGTCTTTTGTTACTTCGAAGCTTCCGTCTTCATTATAGAATTTGGTGAATTTTCCATTTCCGTCAGCATTAAAATTACCTCCGTAAGTAACCCTTTGTCTCATTGCAGTCAGTCCATATTGGAAGGTTATATCACCCTTCATTCCATCAATGAATACAGGATCATTGTTTTCATTATAAGTGATCGTTTGAATTAGGTCATTATTATAATTTTGTTCTCCTGCAGCATTTAAGGTCATCCCTGTTGGTTGGTAGATCTTAGTTGAATTTTCAAATTTGATTTTTCCTACCTGATTATTTTCTAAGATTCTTCCTTTTGCATCATAAGTATTCAGGATTGCATTTTGTGTTTTAGTTCCTGTCACTGGGTTGCTCCAATTGATCAGCCTATTGTTATCGTCATAGTCAAATGATTCTGGAATATAAAAATCTCCATCTGTACTTCTTGATTCCAGCTCATTTTTAATAGGATTAAAAGTGTATGAAAGTCTTAAGATATGTTGTTTAGCTGCTGATCCATGATTTACCTGACTTAAAGTACCATCGGGTTCATACGTTTGATTAATCTCAGCAGCTCCCAGTTGAGCCTTGATAACATGTCCTTTTGCATCTAAATTTTTAAGTTCCCATAAAATTTTCCCTGAGTTTTTATCCTTGATCTGATATAAATCTCCATTCCAGGCACTGTAAACATTTTCTATCTGGACTTTAGTTAATACTCCGGCAGAGAATAGCTGCTTTTCATAAGACGTAACCCTTAGCTTATCATCGTAAGTAATTCCTTTTTGAATAAAATATCTTTCATTACTGCTTTCAGATGATGATAAGATTCTACCTTGTGGATCATAAGTAATATTAGAACTGTACGGTTTTCCATTGGATGTTCCTGATTTTGAAACCAACCTTCCTTTGTCATCATATACAAACGATATTGTTTTATTGGTAGCCTGTCCGCCATCAGCAGTAGAAATTTCTTTCTGAGAGATTAATTGCCCCAGATTATTATAAATATATTCTTTTGTTCCTTTAGGACTGATAACTTTTTTAGGCTGTCCAAATCCATCATATTCATATTTATAAATTCCGTTGGAAGGATCGTTGAATTCTGACTTTCTTCCCCAGGTGTCATATTTAGTCGTAACAATATTTTCAGCATATTGAGCTTTGATTTGTTCACCTGCTGCATTGTAGGAGAAAACTATAGATCCTCCTGGATCAGTTGTGGATGTGGTATTTCCTAAAGCATCCGTAGTTTTGTAAGTAATCCTATGGTATCCATTGAGTTCCGTGGAGGTAGTTATAGTTCCTGAAACAAATGTTTCCACCTGTTTTCCGGAAAAAGAAGAAATTTGTCCCCAATTATTAAGCATTGCCAATGCTGTAGTTTTAACCTTGGCAGGATAGAATAAGTCATTATATTCTATAACATTCCATTGCCATGGACTTAACCCTTCACCATAAGGTTCGCTTTCAGCTTTTTTTCTTCCTAAGACGTCATATTGAGTATCTGTGGAAATATAATATCCTTGTTCAAGTGCTTTTATGCTTGTTCTGTACTCTTGTCCCCATTTGTTGGTGTATTTTTTTGAAATATTTCCGTCAGGGTCGTACTGGATTACTGTGGAATTATATTGTTGATCTTTTTTATATTCATTTGTGGTAGTTCCTCCTAAATTAGTTTTGGACTTTAAAACTTTTCCCCAACCATCATATTCATTTACTAAAGTATTTCCAAGAGGATCGGTTTGTTTTGTAACAAGTCCCCAATCATTGTAAATAATATTAGTTTGTAAACCTAGATTATCTGTTTTTTTAGTAACAAATCTTCCCTTGTCGTCATATTTATTACTTGAAGTTTGAGTTTGAGAATCCAGACTGTTGCTTACTGTTTTTTCTGTGATATTTCCAAACTCATCATAGTTATAGGAATCTAACAGGTATGCTGTATTATCTCTATTCCAGACTTTAAGAGTTTTTAAGAGGTTGTTTTCATAAGTATATTCTTCTTTGGTAGATTTAGTATCCCCATAGGCTTGATTAGTATCTGTTTTGCTTTTAGGTTTACCAATACTATAATTGCTTCCCGGAGTTGTATTGGGAGGATAGTACTCTAACTGAGTTGTCAAAATAGCATAGCCATCATTGATAGTTTTTACAGATTTTTTTGGAAAATATAGATTGTCATATTCTTCTACCTTATTAACGGTTTTAATATCATTCAGAAAATCTTTTGAAACAGTAATAGCTGGATTGATTGCCGTAACAATTTTAGGTTTATTAATAGGATCTACTGTATTTGTGACTACGCTACCATTTAAAAGCTTGTCAATTTTATAGTCATATTGCTTAAACGATAATAATTGATAATTATTCAGTGAAATATCATCCGGGAAAATTTTATTTTCATCGGTAGTTCTGATAGACCAGTCCTTATATGGTAACCCTTCGTTTAATGGATTAATTTCGGAACCATTCCATATTTTAGTATTTACAAATAGATCTGTGAAAAAAGTGGATCTTGCGGTTTGTCTAAAGCCTATTATCCCTCTTCCGTTAAGGTTTCCAATAAGATCCCTGTATCTGAATTCCTGCCTTCTTTCTCCCTGAGTAACTGTAGAGACTACATAGTAGTTGAAGTTTTGAATAATATTGGCGTATGGATAGAAAATAGGAGATGTATTGTAGTAAGATTTATATACATTTCCGTTTACTAAATTTGAATAATCAATTTGCGTTTTAATTCCACTTTGACTGATAGATTTTATTCTTGAAATAACATCTGTTTTTATGTCTAAGTTCCATGTAATTAATTTGGTTTTATGTAAAATAATAAACTCAGTGTTTAGTTTTGACAATCTAAAAGATCCAAACATAGGAACATAGTGCTCTCCATACATTGAATAATTGATGTCTTCATCTTCGATATTTCCAGTATCTGTAGCTTCCTTAGGATTTATATTATAATTAAAGGTGAAAATAGGTTTGCCTGTAGAATCTACGCCGGTATTTCTAAAATAATTAAACCCATAGCTT
This sequence comes from Chryseobacterium sp., assembly GCF_022869225.1. Taxonomy (NCBI): domain Bacteria; kingdom Pseudomonadati; phylum Bacteroidota; class Flavobacteriia; order Flavobacteriales; family Weeksellaceae; genus Chryseobacterium; species Chryseobacterium sp. The sequence goes on from NZ_JALIHL010000001.1 coordinate 2,627,962, forward strand.
GAGTCGGGATTATTTACGCATGTTAGACAATCTCTAAACCACTTCTGTGATTCAAATACCAAAAAGTCACTTTTTCCATCTTTGTTTAAATCCGGTGCCCAGTAAGATCTTAAGCTGTTTCTGAATTTTCTTCCAGATCCTGTATATGAAGGTTTGTATAAGAAAAGATTAGAGTAGTAATAATTAACGAACCCCTTTCCTGAAGAAATATACATATTCCAATCAGAAGAATCTTCTGCTACAGGGACTAAAATGTCTGTTTTTCCATCACCATTATAATCTCCTATGATTGGAGGAAGACTGCCATTATATCCGCTATTTCCAGCCTGGATATCAGAATATATTTTCTCAAATTTAGAGTTTTGAACATTGAATGTTAAAAATGTTAAGATGCCGGGTAATCTGTGAAGTAGCTCGGTTTTCCCATCTCCATCAAGATCAATATTTATTGTGTTTTTATAATCAACATAAAAATTAGCATCGTCAATAAGAGAAAATATATTATTTTTAAAATCAACATAGAAATTCATATCCACACCTGTAGTTTCCGGCCATGTATAGCTGGAATTATAATCCTGACAGGTCCACATATGCTCATTTTTGACCATAAGAATTAGCTCAGATATACCATCACCATTGAAATCTACTTCTTTTGCATCTATTCTATTGGTGCTGCCGTCAAAATGACATCTAAGCTCATCTGGGTCCGCAGCTTCAAAAAGCTGAGGATAAGCGCTCAGGTCAACTTCTTTGATTGCTATATTGGCAAAAGCATTATTAACATATTTATAAAAGTAAATAATGCCTTTCTTTAAATTTCTATTTATGGTTCCTGTTATCAATACCTGATCGCTAAATGGTGTGTTAGCATCAGCATATGTTCCTATGGATAATGCTGTTCCACTGTAATTAACATTTACAAAGTTACCAGTCCCATCTAATCTTCCCAGCATCAAAGTTTTTTCATTAAGGAAATCCAATTTTCCATCTCCATTAAAATCTCCGGAAAGAACATTGTCACCCCTAATGTTATCAAATCTGGCATCTTGTCTGAAGAGGTTACTATTGACACCGGCTGGGTCAGACTCGTTTTCGAAAATTATAGGATTTGCCGGCTCATTATTAGAATTGTATTCAGTTATTTTATTGGCAAATAGATAATTTGTATTGTTATTGGCATACTCGATTTTATACTTTTTAAATTGGTTGCCATTTGAAGTTACTTTAATTTCTTTTAATAAGTTATTCTGTATAAGGCTTACTCCACTTACATAAGATTGTTCTCTTAAAGATCTATTGATATATGTAAACTCGATTGTGTTAAAATGAGGCTTATTTAAATTCTCATTTCCTCCCCATGCTATGCTGTGTATCGTAGTGACTCCATTTCCCTGCACATAATTATAAGAAATATAATTCCCTTGAATATCCTTCCATATATTAATGTTGTATTCAAGCGAAGTTCTTGCGTCCGCGTTAAGTCCATATAGGGCTTGAGAGCCATCTTCAAAAGTTACTTCAAAATAAAGAGGGCCGGTTTGTCCAGAATTTTGTCCGATTGATTTTATCTTAATATTAGAATATTTCTCTGTTACATATTCTGCTCCATCTTTGCCATATTCTCCAGATTTTAGAATCAATCTTTGTCCATTAAAGCTATAATAATCTGAATAATTTAATTGGATTCCCTTGGATTCTCCATCCTGTTCAATATTTTTTCCAATTCTCGAGATAGTTGTAATTCCTGAAATATTCCATCCATAACCAGCAATTCCGTTTCCAGAGCCACTAGTATACATTAGGTTAATCTGTGGAGCTACATTCTTAATGCCTGGAGGAAGAGCTATAGGCAATGTAAATTGTAATTGGCCAGCCTGATTGACTTCTACATTTCCTTTTGTATCATGAAATTTAATGTTGTCAGTCTCAATTATACCACTAGGGCTTGTACTTCCTGCGTTGGAATCAGTTGGTCCTCCTCCCGGATTTTCCGTAGCAGGACCAATCTTAGCAACAAAGGGATTCGATGAACTGGAAGAAGCACGGAATCCTGGAGCTAACACCACTGTTTGTGGATCCTGAACTGTGCGCGATGTGGTTTCTGCCTGATATAATATAGTCTGTGAAAATCCCAAAACTGAACATAAAGACAGTATAAATGATGAAAATAGTTGTATTTTCTTATCGTAAAGTTTCATGATTCTTATCGTTTGGTGATGTTTTTACTAAAAATTCTGCCGTCTTTTAGCGTAAAACGTACAACATATACTCCCCAATCATAACCAGTCATATTGATTTTAACCTGACGGTTTAAGCTTGGGATATTCTGCTGCTGAAATTTCCAGTGAACTGTACTGTGTTGATACAATGAAACAGATTCTATGAGTCCATCTACTTCCTCTGTCCAGTCTATGGTAAGGTAGTCATTGACAGGGACCGGGTACAGACGTATTTGTTTTAAGAATGCTTTTTCATCGATAACAGGAGATTGTTGGGCAACTGCGGCTATTTTTGTATTATTTTCTTTTGAAACAATTTCTTCGGCTTTTTTACCCGCAGCATCGATTCCTCTATATCTCTGGTTTCCAGCCTCATCATATTTGAAATAAACTTCGGTTTGGGAAAAACCTAAGAACCCTATCATCAGTGATGATAGCGATAATAATTTTCTTTTCATTTGTGATTATTTTTGTGTTGATAAGAGTTGTTGAACCTGTTGTTCCAGTTTTTCAATTTTGGCAGATTGAGCTTTTAAAACTTCATTTTCATTTTGAAGCTGTTTAAGCTGTTCTGCCTGTTGCTTTATTTGTTTATTTTGGTCAATCGAATAAAGAGTTAATTCTTCAATTTTCTCAAGAAGCTTGGAATTCATTTCGGCAACGTTAATTCCGTTTTCGAGTACTTCCTGGGTTGCTGGGATATTAGGCAAATGTCCTTTTTCAATAATATGTTTTTCAACATCCTCTAAAGATTTTAATTGGTAATCTTTTTTAAAGACATAATCTGCCCATACATTGGCTTTCACTTCAATTTCTTTAGCATGGATTTTACCATCGAATTTGGCAATTCCATTGTTGAGAAATTTGATCCATATCCCTCGGTAAGCATCCTGAAATCCTACGAAGGAATTACCGTCATTATTATTGTTTGGCTGAGCGATAATAATGTTATGAGTCTGTCCCAGATTTCTTAAAACCGTATCACCTGTCGTGCCTCCGTAGCAACCATTACATCCAGATTTGGCAATCTGAAATGTACCATATGAATTGGCAACTTCCATCATAACATCATCTTTATCATATATCCTTAATAAAGCAGCAGTATTTGTGTCAGGATCATTATTACCAATTTTTACTTTTCCTTCACTTGATTGTATTAGCAGTTTGCTCCAGTTTCCCCATTGAGTACTTGTAAATAAACCATTTCTATAAAAAATACCCCCATCATTAAAATTAAGCTGATGACGTTTGTTCCCTGAATTATCAAACCAAGGAGCAATTGTTAACATACCCGAATAGTTTCCTATTCCTGGAACCCCCACTGCATCTCTGGATTTAAATTCTGCCTTAACTATATTACTATAGGCAGAGGGTAAATCATTGATCGTTCTAGTATCGTGAACGGTTAGACCTGCTGCATTTTGTGCGAATGTTAATGATGACACTAACAGTGCAATCGAAAATAATTGTGTTTTCATATTATTTAGTAAAATTTTTTTTAGTAAAACTATAAATGGAATGCGACAAATAATGTCGTATTTAATGTTGTTTTTTTTGTTTTTGCAAATTTATTAAAAATTGTTGCTTAATATTAGTTAATTATGAGTGTGTTAATATTTTTTAATAAAAAATGTTTGTTTTTGTGTTGTTTTTAATGAATGGTTTGTTTTATTGTTATCTCTATTGTAATAATTTATCCAGATAGTGAATTTTTTAATAAAAAGTCAGTAAATCAAATAAGCTAAGACAAGAAAATATGTTTTTTCTGAGCAAGTTGTAGAGCAATAGACTTCATCTTTAGAAAAAAAACTTACCTTTGTCACAATGAATCTGTTAAGATGGATACTGGCAATTTATTTCATGGCGTTATCATTGATGCCATGTGAAGATATGTCCGGACCGTTAGATTCAGGGGAAAAGAAAATCTCATTAACGATCCACGGGGTACACTCTGTTGAAAAAGGGGACGTTTGTTCACCGCTTTGTGCCTGCAGCTGTTGTCAAATCACGGTTTCAGCATTTAAAATGGATCCGCTATTAGAAATTCCCGAGCAGATCCCTGCTTATTTTTCAAAGAAAATTCTATTCCAGAAGAATGGTTTTGCCTATCAGGTGTATGACCACGTCTGGCAGCCTCCTAAAATTTAATTTTTATTGATTCCTTAGAGAGTTCGCTTTCTAAGCATTACCTGAAACTTTGCAATACCATTGCAGAGGTTTTCATGATATTTTTGCTGCAGCTTTATAAGCTGTAAGTGCTTGTTTTTCAATAAAAATTAAATAAAAATCGTGTTAGATAAAATCATAAAATTCAGTATCAAAAATAAAGTCGTTATTGGGGTAATGACCTTACTGCTGATTATCTGGGGAATCTGGAGTGCTACCCGGCTGCCGATAGATGCGGTCCCGGATATTACCAATAATCAGGTGCAGATCATTACAGCATGTCCTACATTGGCGGGACAGGAAGTAGAGCAGTTGGTCACCTTTCCTATAGAGCAGAGTATAGCAAATGTTCCGGATATTCTTGAGACAAGAAGTATTTCAAGGTTTGGACTTTCTGTAATTACAGTAGTCTTCAAGGAAGAAGTCAATATATACTTTGCAAGACAGCTCATCAGTGAACAATTAAAAAATGCAGTTGAAGAAATCCCGAAAGGAATAGGAACTCCTGAGCTCGCACCGGTAAGCACCGGGCTTGGAGAAGTATATCAATACATTCTTCACCCTAAAAAGGGAAGCGAAAAGAAGTACAATCCCAAAGAACTCAGAACCATGCAGGACTGGATTGTCCGCAGACAGCTCAACGGAACTCCGGGAGTCGCAGAAATCAACAGCTTTGGAGGAGAATTGAAACAATATGAAGTAGCCATTGATCCTAACCGTTTAAAGGCAATGGGAACAAGTATTACTGAAATATTCACGGCACTTGAAAAGAACAATCAAAATACAGGAGGCGCCTATATTGATAAAAAGCCGAATGCCTATTTTATCAGGGGAATAGGCCTTGTAACTTCTCTGGAAGATATTAAAAATATAGCCGTTAAAAATGAAACGGGCAGCGTTCCGATCTTTATAAAAGATGTTGCCGATGTTCGTCTGGGAAGTGCTGTTCGTTACGGAGCTCTGACCTATGACGGAAAAGTGGATGCGGTAGGAGGTGTGGTGATGATGCTGAAAGGAGCCAACAGTAATGAAGTCGTCAACAATATCAAAGCTAAAATTCCCACCATTCAAAAATCTCTTCCGGACGATATTGTGATAGAACCGTTTCTGGATAGAACCGATCTGGTGGACAGAGCAATCAGTACCGTTGAAAAAAACCTGATTGAAGGAGCTTTAATTGTCATCTTCGTTCTTGTCATCTTTCTCGGAAATCTGAGAGCCGGTCTTATTGTGGCTTCGGCTATTCCGTTATCCCTGTTGTTTGCATTGGGAATGATGAACGTTTTTGGGGTAAGTGCCAACCTGATGAGTCTGGGAGCGATAGATTTCGGACTGATTGTAGATGGCGCTGTGATCATTGTAGAGGCAACACTGCATCATCTGGGAGTAAGGAAGTCTGTAAAGACATTAACACAGTCTGAAATGGACGAAGAAGTTTTCCTTTCAGCCTCTAAGATCAGAAGCAGTGCTGCATTCGGAGAAATCATCATCCTTATTGTCTACATTCCCATTCTTACCCTGGCTGGGGTGGAAGGTAAAATGTTTACTCCAATGGCAAAAACAGTAGGATTTGCCATTCTGGGCGCTTTGATCTTATCATTGACGTATATCCCGATGATGAGCGCATTATTTTTATCTAAAAAAATCTCCCACAAAGAAACTTTTTCAGATAAAATGATGAACCGTCTGCAGAAGATCTACCAGCCATTGCTTCAGAAGGCGATTAAAGTAAAGTATGCCATAGTTTCCGCTACCATATTGGTTTTGGTACTGGCTGCTTTCATTTTTAAAAATATGGGCGGTGAATTTATCCCCCAGCTGCAGGAAGGAGATTTTGCATTTCACTGTATACTTCCCCAGGGAAGCTCGCTGAGCCAGAGTATAGAAACATCGATGCAGGCTTCCAGGATTATTAAGAAGTTTGATGAGGTGAAAATGGTAGTGGGAAAGACAGGTTCTGCAGAAGTTCCTACAGATCCGATGCCGCCCGAGGCAACCGATATGATTGTCGTCCTGAAACCTCAAAGCGAATGGAAAACAAAAAAATCGTATAATGAGCTGGCAGACGAGATCAGCGGGAAATTAGAGACCATTCCCGGAGTTTTCTTTGAGAAAAACCAGCCTATACAGATGCGTTTCAATGAGCTGATGACCGGGATCAGACAGGATGTTGCTGTAAAGATTTTCGGGGAAAACCTGGATTCTCTGGCGGTATATGCAGATAAGGTTGGAAAAATAATTCAGACCGTTGACGGAGCTACCGCACCTCAGATTGAAAGAGTAAGCGGTCTTCCACAGATCAATGTCCAATATGACCGGACAAGAATAGCCAATTACGGATTGAATATTGAAGACGTAAATAATGCTGTAAGTACGGCCTTTGCAGGAAAAGCTGCCGGACAGGTTTTCGAAAACGAAAGGCGTTTTGATCTGGTAGTCCGTCTGGACAGTCTTCACAGAACCGATATTTCAGATGTTAATAACTTAATGATTACCTCAGCTACAGGAGCGCAGATCCCATTATCACAGGTCGCGAATATAAGCTATAAGCTGGGACCTGCGCAGATCAGCCGGGAGCAGGGAAAACGCAGAATTGTAATCGGGTTTAATGTAAAAGGGCGCGACGTAGAAAGCGTAGTGAAAGATATTCAGGCAAAATTGGATAAACAGGTGAAGCTGCCATCCGGCTATTACTTTACCTATGGCGGGCAGTTTGAAAATCTTCAGGAAGCCAGTAAACGCCTGATGATCGCGGTTCCGGTGTCGTTATTTCTTATTTTTATGTTGTTGTATTTTACCTTCCGTTCATTCAAACAGGCCGCTTTGATCTTTACAGCGATTCCGATGAGTGCTATTGGAGGAGTATTCGCTCTTCTGGTAAGAGATATGCCGTTCAGTATCAGTGCCGGGATTGGGTTTATTGCCCTGTTTGGAGTCGCTGTGCTGAATGGAATCGTTCTGATAGGAACTTTCAACCAGCTGGAAAAAGAAGGTGAAACAGACATTCTGAAAAGAGTATTTGAAGGAACAAAAACGAGGCTAAGACCTGTTTTAATGACAGCAACAGTAGCCTCATTAGGATTCTTGCCGATGGCGATTTCCACAGGGGCGGGAGCGGAAGTTCAGAAACCGTTGGCAACCGTAGTGATCGGTGGACTGATAACAGCAACCTTCCTTACTTTATTCGTGCTGCCGATGCTGTATATTATTTTTAATACCAAGATTTTGAAAAGAAAGAATAATACAGGAACATTGACTATCCTTCTTATGCTGGGATTCATGATGCTGGGACAGACTTTTAAGGCACAGTCCAGACCGATTTCTGTAGAACAGGCGGTAGAGATGGCGGTGGATAATAATTTAACCTTACAATCAAAAGATTTAAGCGTCAAATCAGCAGAAGCCCTGAGACCTACGGCTAAAGAACTGCCCAAATTAAGCTTTGAGGCTCAGCTTGGGCAGTACAACAGTCCCAAGTTTGACCAGTCTTTTGCCATTTCTCAGAGTATTCCTTTTCCCACGCTGTTCAAAGCAAGAAAAGACCTGATCAATGAGAATATCAAAAGTAAGAAGATTGACAAAGAGATCGCAGCGAATGAGCTGATAAGACAGGTCCGTACTTATTATTATCAGATCGAATACCTGCAGTACAACAAAGCACAGCTGGCGAGCCTGGATCAGGTGTATGAGGATTTTATCAGAATTGCAACGGTAAGATTTAAAGCCGGTGATATTAAAAAGATTGAAATCAATACGGCAGAAACCCAGAAAGGAGAGATCGATCTGCTGCTGAGACAGAATGAGGTGTTTTTGAGTAATGCGTATAAAAACTTGAAGACCCTTATGAATACCTCAGAAGAGTTTGAAGTTCCGTTTAATAAAAACTATGAACCTTTAAAAGCAGAAAATGTACTCGATAGCGCAGTAGTTGCCAACAATCCGACTGTAAAAGCTTTTTATCAGGAAATGGAAATTGCAGAAAAGAATAAAAAGGTTGAAAAGTCTCTCGGGCTTCCCGACTTTAGCTTAGGATATACCAATCAGTCTCTGATCGGCTTTCATACCATCAACGGACAGGAGAATTTTTATAACTCAGGGAAACGTTTTCAGTCGGCAACAGTAGGAGTGGCTATTCCTCTCACATTTGGGGCTACAAAAGCAAGAATCCAGGCGCTGGAATATGAAAAACAGGTGGCGGAAACGAATGCCAGAATGCAGCAGAAACAGCTGTCCACCCAGTTGGAGAATACGTTCAGCCAGTATCAGCAGGATGTACAGCAGTATGAATATTATGCAAATCAGGCTGTACCTAATGCAGAGAAAATTGTAAAAGCGGCCCAGTTAGGGTACAAAACAGGAGAGATCTCTTACGTAGAGTACCTTTTTGCTTTGCAAACGGCCACCAATATTCAGTTAAAATACCTGGAATCTATCCAGCAGGTGAATCAATCTGTAGTTACCATTAATTCTATCATTAATAAATAATATGAAATCGCTGTTAATAAAACGTTCTGCCAGACAAGTGAAATCGATGGCACACAGCATCAGACAAAATACATTTTTAATTATGAAACTCAAACATAATATCATCCCTCTTATCCTGATCTCAATGTTACTAACAAGCTGTGGAAAAAAAGAAGCTTCGGAAGAAAAAGCCCCTGAAAAAACAGAACAGAAAGAGCAGGCACATGAAGAAGCTCCACAAACAATAGCTTCACTCACGGAAGAACAGATGAAATCCGTAGGAGTTGCTCTGGGAACAGTAGAAATGAAAGAGCTGACATCAACGATAAAAGCAAACGGCCTATTAAGTGTTCCCAACAGTAATAAAGCAACGATTACTTCTCTGTATGGCGGGATAATTAAAACATTAAACATTCAGGTGGGAAGCATTGTGAAAAAAGGACAGGTGATTGCCACGATTGCCAACCCGGAATACATCCAGCTTCAGGAAGATTACCTGACGACCAACAGCAGGATTACCTATGCAGAGCAGGAGTACAGAAGACAAAGAGAGCTTTTTGATAACGATGCAGGAGCAAAAAAGAACCTCCAGAGCGCCGATGCTGAGCTGAAAACGTTAAGAACCAAAAGAGCCTCGCTCCTAAAGCAGCTTCAGATGATGGGGATAAGCCCCGGGAATGTAAGCAATGGAAATATGAAGTCAGGGTTAGTGATCACATCTCCGATCAGCGGAACGATCAGCAGTATAACGGCACAGATAGGAAGTTATGTGGATATTTCTTCTCCTGTTGCCACTGTAATTGATAACGGTTCTATTCATCTGGATCTGCAGGTCTTCGAAAGAGACCTTCCGAAGATGAGAGTGGGGCAGATCGTTCACTTTAAACTGACCAATAATCCTGAAACGGAATATGACGCCAGGATTTACAGCATAGGATCTTCTTTTGAAAATGAAAGTAAAACCATTTCCATGCACTGCGAAGTGATCGGCAACAAATCCGGACTGATCGACGGAATGAATATTACCGGAATAGTGAGTCTCGATAAAAGCACTACTCCGGCTGTTCCTACTGAAGCGATTGTGGAAGCGGACGGTAAATACTATGTTTTTATTCAGACTGATAAAAAAGAGGCGGAAGAACATGATGAAAAAGGTAAACCCCATCCTAAAACCTTGAATTTTGAAAAAATAGAAGTTGTGAAAGGAACATCCGATATGGGATATACGGCAATTACATCCGTAGGAGAAATTCCTGCTAATGCAAAAATTGTAGTGAAAGGAGCCTTTTTTGTCAATGCTAAATTAGTGAATTCCGGAGAGCACGAACATTAATGAAAGCAGCCGGAATCAGGTAAATATCGTTTTTTATGCTTATATTAGAACTGTTTAGAGAATAGTTTTTATAGAAGTATAAAAATCGACTGAAGGAAAAGATAACATTTCTTATCCGATTTAATAAATGATACATTATGTTATTAAATAAAAAAATATCAGTCTGGTATTTCATCCATGAAATAAAATCTCAGATTCTTTTCATTGGAATATTCGCTGCGGCTATTGGCCTTTTGGATATGCTGCCATGGTTCAAGAAGATTTCACTTCCGCTGAATATTCCTGCCCTTTTAGGAACGGCTGTATCATTATTGCTGGCTTTCCGGACCTCCCAGTCATACGAGAGGTGGTGGGAGGCACGAACGGTGTGGGGAGCTATCGTCAATGATTCAAGGACGTTGGTAAGGCTGGTTATCCAGTTTATGCCTGCGGGAGAAGATAAAGCGGTCAAAGATTTTGCTGAACGGCAGATCATCTGGACCTATGCACTGGGAGAGTCTCTAAGAAAGCGGCCCTTTTCTGAAAAAGTACAACAGTACCTCGATAAGAATCACATCCATGGAATGAATATTCCCAATGCACTTTTGGATGCCCATTCCAAACAATTGAGAGAAATTACGATGGGCAGAGGCTTAACGGATTTTCAGCAAATGCAGCTGAATGATATCATTACAAGGCTTTGTGACAGTATGGGAAAATGTGAAAGACTGAAAAATACTGTTTTTCCGAGATCTTACAGCATTTTAGTCCATATTCTCATCTATGTATTTGCTGCCATACTTCCATTTGGTCTGGACGATTCGCAGCTGGTGGTGGAAATCGCGGTTACTTTTCTGATTCCGGTTATGTTTATTGCAATTGAAAAGACATCCATCATTATGCAGGACCCTTTTGAAAACGGGCCGGTGGATACACCGATGACTTCTCTGGCCCAAACCATAGAGATCAATATCAGACAAATGATTGGCGAAGAGAATGTTCCGTTAAAAAAAGAAAATACATCCTATTATGAAATGTAATTAAATCATAGATGCGATATGGAAAACACACCAATACCAGTACAAACACCGTCTGCGGCAAGCAGGCATAAAAAGAGTCTCCTGGTTGTATTATGCCTGAGCGGTACCTATCTCATCGCTGAGGTTATCGGAGGAATTATTACCAATAGCCTTGCACTATTGGCAGATGCAGCCCATATGCTGACAGATGTGGTGGGATTGCTTTTAGCATTTATAGCCATTAAAATAGGAGAAAGAAAGGCAGACCTTTCAAGGACCTATGGATATTACCGGACTGAAATATTGGCAGCGGTAGTGAATGCGGTAGTTTTATTGGGAATTTCAATCTATGTATTGATTGAAGCTTATCAGCGTTTTCAAAACCCTCCGGAAGTACAAAGCAAATCGATGCTTATCGTAGCAGGAATCGGATTAGTGGTCAATATTATCGGAATGATGATTCTGCGGAAAGATTCGGAAGGCAGTTTAAATATGAAAGGGGCTTACTTTGAAGTCCTTTCAGATATGCTTACTTCTGTAGGCGTTATGATGGCCGGAGTTATTATGTTGACTACAGGATGGTACTATGCTGATCCATTAATTTCTGCCGCGATCGGACTGTTGATCTTCCCCAGAACATGGAAGCTGTTGAAAGAAGCGATCAATGTTTTACTGGAAGGAACTCCAAAAGATGTAGATATTCATGAATTGCGTCAATCGCTGGAGCAGACTCCGGGAGTAAAGAACGTGCATGATCTTCATGTATGGTCTCTTACATCAAGTGTAAATGCGATGAGCGCCCATATTGTCAAAGAAGGAGAAGCTTCTCAAAATCTACTGTTGAGAGCATTACAGGAAAAGACCGTTAAAAATTTTAAAATAAGTCATACTACTTTTCAGATAGAGGAAGAGGGATACGAAGAAGATGAAGTCCATCTGTAATATTTAAATTGCTGAACATGAAAAAGGATATAGAAAATAAGCTTATTGACAAAAATACCAAGCCTACCAGTATGAGGATTCTGGTCTATGATTTTTTAAGCTCACAGGAAGCGGCATTGTCTCTTTCTGAAATAGAAAATCATTTTGATAATGCCGACAGGATCACCATTTACAGAACCTTAAAAACTTTTGAAGAAAAAGGGATCGTTCATAGTATTCAGGAAAATACAACCACGAAATATAAACTATGTGAAGATGGCTGTGATGAAAAAACACATAAAGACTGGCACCTGCATTTCTATTGTAAAATATGCAAACAGACCACCTGTAAAGAAGATATTTCGTTTCCGGAAAATAGACAGACCCATTTCAGAATTGATGAAATAAGGCTGTTTGCGAAAGGAATCTGTGAAAATTGTCTTGAAAGTTTGCAATAGCATTGCATCAGTCTCACTCTTAAATTTGTATAAAAATATCATGTATGGAAAAGTGCTGTAGTACAACCCCGGAAAAACCAGAAACAAAAAAACATAATCATTCAGAAGGAGACGGACATGACCATGACGGTCATGACCATTCTCATGATTCCGGTGATCAGAGCGTCTTCCAGATGTTTCTTCCGGCAGTCATATCCTTTGTCCTGTTATTGGCAGGAATCGCTTTTGACAACTATATACAACCAACATGGTTTACCGGCTGGATCCGTTTAGTATGGTTTTTAGTGGCTTATATTCCTGTAGGCTTCCCCGTATTGAAGGATGCTTACAAAAGCATTATCAATGGAGATGTCTTCTCCGAGTTTTTCCTGATGGGAATTGCAACCATTGGAGCCTTTGCTATTGGAGAATATCCGGAAGGAGTTGCTGTCATGCTGTTCTATGCCGTAGGAGAAGTGTTCCAGTCTATGGCGGTCACCAGAGCCAAAGGAAATATAAAAGCCTTATTGGATCAGCGCCCGGATGAGGTAACGGTGGTGGAGAATAATCAGCCTAAAACCATGAAGGCAAAAGAAACGAAAGTAGGAGATGTTATTCAGCTGAAGCCGGGGGAAAAACTGGCTTTGGATGGGGAGCTGCTTTCTGATTCCGCTTCATTCAATACGGCTGCTTTGACAGGTGAAAGTAAACCGGATACCAAAAATAAAGGCGAAGCCGTACTGGCAGGGATGATCAATATGAACAGTATTGCGCTGGTAAAGGTGACGACAGCTTATGAAGACAGTAAGCTGAGCAAAATATTGGAACTTGTTCAGAATGCGACCGCTCAAAAGGCTCCTACAGAATTATTCATCAGAAAATTTGCCAAAGTATACACTCCGATCGTTGTCTTTCTTGCCATAGGAATCTGTTTACTGCCTTATTTCTTTGTCAGTGATTATCTGTTCCGAGATTGGCTGTACAGAGCATTGATTTTCCTTGTGATTTCATGTCCCTGTGCATTGGTAATTTCTATTCCGTTGGGATATTTTGGAGGAATAGGAGCCGCCAGCCGAAACGGGATTTTGTTTAAAGGAAGTAATTTTCTTGACAGTATTGCCGAAATTCAGAATGTGGTGATGGACAAAACCGGTACCATGACGGAAGGTGTTTTCAAAGTTCAGGAAGTAAGCATTACCTCTGAATTTAACAAAGATGAAATCCTTCAGCTTGTCAATGCACTGGAAAGTAAAAGTACACACCCGGTTGCTACTGCCATCCATCATTATGCAGGAGATATCAACCATTCTATCCCATTGGAAAATGTAGAAGAAATTGCCGGACACGGGCTGAAAGCGACAGTCAATGGAAAGGAGCTTCTTGTCGGGAATTTCAAATTGATGGATAAGTTCAAGATCAGCTATGATATCAACCACGCCCATATTGTGTACACCATTATTGCTATAGCCTATGATAAAAAGTTTGCAGGGTATATTACCATTGCAGACAGTATCAAAGAAGATGCAAAAGAAACGGTGGATAACCTTCATAAAATGAATGTAAAAGCCACTATGCTGAGCGGAGATAAGAGTACCGTTGTAAAATATGTAGCGGAACAGCTTGGTATCGACAATGCGTACGGGGATCTGCTGCCGGAAGATAAGGTTAACAAAGTCAAAGAAATTAAAGCCAAAAATCAAACTGTAGCTTTCGTAGGAGATGGAGTGAATGACGCTCCGGTAGTGGCTCTTAGTGATGTAGGAATTGCTATGGGAGGGTTAGGAAGCGACGCGACCATTGAAACGGCTGATGTCGTGATCCAGGATGATAAGCCAAGTAAAATTCCAATGGCGATCAACATCGGGAAACAGACGAAAAAGATCGTTTGGCAGAACATCATCCTTGCCTTCGCGGTAAAAGCAGTTGTTCTTATCTTAGGAGCCGGAGGGTTGGCTACCATGTGGGAAGCTGTTTTTGCAGATGTGGGAGTAGCATTGCTGGCTATTTTAAATGCAGTGAGAATTCAAAGAATGAAATTTTAAAAAACAAATAATAAACACAACTAAATTATATTCAATAAAGGCTCTGCTGAATTTTAGCGGGGCTTTTTTTAATTATACATCATATTTTTAATTAACAGAAAATAATTTTATCGGAGATAAAATCCTCGCGCCTTACTAAAGCATAGCGTTAAAAATACCTTTTGCACCCTTGTGATTTCCAGCAAAACAAAACTCTTTAAGAAAACAAAAAAGCTCTGCTAAAAAACATCAGCAGAGCTTTTATCAACAAGATTAAATTGTATATAAAGAACTAAATTTTTGTTTAGGTCTAAAGTTTTACTCAAAGTTCGGGATAATATTACACCGGTGACAGGCACAGTTTTGTAATTTTTATGGGTAACAGTATCCAAATGGTATTTAATGTTATCGAAGATAAAATCTTTACGCCTGATCAAGTAGATACTGAAAATATACTTGCGCCGTTGCGTATTCCAAAAAATAAACGCTGTAAAAATCATATGTAAGAAAAGAAATGATCAATGACATTCATCATAAATCTATTATAAAACAATTTTGAAATAGTATATTTGTAACACAGAACAAAACCGTTGAAGTTTTTGATTTCCATATTCATCATTTTTACCGTTGCAATACGCCCCGTTTTGCCATTGGTAAATTATGCTGTGAACTATGACTATATCGTGAAGAACCTTTGCGAGAACAGGAATGTGCCACAGTCAACCTGTAAAGGTAAGTGCTATGTGGAAAAAGAACTGGCAAAAACAGAGAAACAGTCTAACAGTACTCAAACCATAAAGATGACCGGACTGGATGTTTTTCTTTCCCATGATATCTTTTCTTTTTCCGGGAAAAAAGGAGTTGAGTTTTCAGTTTCCGTCCCGGAACCAGACTATTTTAATTTTCATACCTCAGACTATTTTTCCAGGATATTCCATCCTCCTTTGGTTTAAATTTATTTAAACTAATTTTTTAGTTTTTGCTTCAAGAGAATCTGGTGTTTATTGTTAAGTATTATATGGTACTATAACAAGCTTAAAAAATGATCAGTTTCATTGAAAGCCGGCTATTCTATTTTATATTATCATTAATTTCAATTTATACCTAAATGAAATCTCCGATTATTTTGTCAACTTTGTTGTCAATCTCTCTATTGTCGTGTGCGAAAGAAACACCTCAGGTAAAACATAAAAGCAGTATGACTTCTTCCAAAGAAAATATGAAAAATATACAGGTAGTGAACGAAGAGGATCCGATCTGCCATATGAAGACTGCAGGGTTCCTTAAAGATACAGCGGTGTACAACAATAAAACGTATGGTTTTTGCAGTACCTACTGCAAAGATGAATTTAAAAAAAGCCCTGAAAAATATGCCCAGAAATAATAAGCCCAATCATAAGAGTAAAATTATTATCCCGATCGTGGTGATTGCTTTACTGTTCCTGGGAATAGGCGTAGGAATGGGATACTTTAAAAAGAATCTTTATACTGTTATGAAGGTTCCTGATTTTGAACTGACCGATCAGAACGGCAAAAAAATCACCAATAAAGATATGCTGGGAAAAGTATATCTTGTAGAGTTCTTCTTCAGTAAATGTCCTACGATCTGCCCCGTAATGAATACCAATATGAAAGCCATTCAAAATCAGATCAATGATCCTGGTTTTGGTATGGTCTCCATCAGTATTGATCCTGAAAATGATACTCCCCAAGCTTTAAAAGAGCATGCCAAAAGAATAGGTGCGAAATCTCCCAACTGGCATTTTTTGACAGGAGACAGAACCTATATTGGAAAGCTTGCAGATCAATTCAATATTTATGTAGGGGATCAGGAAAATGAAGGTGAAAGTCTTAATCACAGTGGGATGATTGCATTGGTGGATCAGGAAGGAAATATCCGCTGCAGATATAATAAAGACCATATGCCGATTCTGTATTATTCAGGATTGAATTATGAAGATCCGGAAGGGAAAACCCCGAAACTGACCGGAAAATACCATCCTGACAGAGAAATTCTGATGGAGGATATTAAGAAATTATTGAAATAAGAAAGAGGGAAGCTGGGTGCTTGAAGCTGATCCAGACGATGAATCTCTGGCAGTTTTTGAGATAGCTGTAAAAGCAAATAGAAGTTGAAGAATCTATGTTATGGCATTCATCACTTCCAGCCTCCATCTCCCATCTTCCAGCTTAATAAGAAAAACATTGTTCAACCATAAACAAAAACGTTATGAAGATTTTGAAAATAGCTGCTGTAACTGCAGTATTTGCGGCCCAGTTTACAATGGCCCAGTTTAAACAGACTCCTTTACCATATGCTTATAATGCATTGGAAGGTTCTATTGATGCCCAAACGATGGAGATTCATTATTCAAAGCACGGGGCAGCCTATGCCAGTAACTTGAATAAAGCAATCACAGGAACACCACAGGAGAAACAAACTCTGATTCAGATCCTTTCTGAAACATCAAAGTTGAGCCCTGCAGTAAGAAATAATGCCGGTGGACATTACAACCATGAGCTTTTCTGGACGATTCTTACCCCGGAAAAAAATACCCGGCCATCAGCAAAGTTAGCTAAAGCAATTAATGAAGCTTTTGGGAGTTTGGAAGCCTTCAAAGAAAAAATGAGCAAGGCAGGTGCAGACCGTTTCGGTTCCGGCTGGGCATGGCTTTCTGTGGATAAAAATGGAAAACTGTTTGTTTCCTCAACACCGAACCAGGATAATCCCTTAATGGATATTGTGGAAGAAAAAGGAACTCCTGTTCTTGGAATTGATGTTTGGGAGCATGCTTATTATTTGAAGTATCAAAATAAGAGAGCGGATTATCTTACAGCTATCTGGAATGTTTTAAACTGGAAAGAAGTAAGCAGAAGATATGATGAAGCTTTGAGCAAGAAATAAACTCATGAAATTAATTTACAGTATACTCTTTACTTTCTATATGGTGTTCAGGCCTCTGATCCCCATGGTAGAGTATGCTGTAAATTATAACTATATTGTTAATACCCTGTGTGTTAATAAAAGCAGGCCGGAGATTCATTGCAACGGAAAATGCTACCTGAGCAAAGAACTTGCAAAAGCAAGTGATTCCGACAATTTACCATTCAATAAAACAAAGAATTCCGGACAGAAAATTCTGGATATCTATATTCTTCCGGAAATCACAGTGGTTTCTCTCACGGAAAAAATTCATTTTTCCAATTTTAATTTCATCTATAAAACAGCGTATTCCTTTCTGTTTCTGAAACACATTTTCAAACCCCCGGTGTTTTAAGTTATACTTCCCTATTAAACGACAAAAGCCACAAAGTATCTTCTTAATCCTCATCAGTTTTTAAGATCATTGCTTTGAATGAAAAGCCCGCTTAAGCTGAAAATCTTTGATTTTCAAAAACTTAGGTGCTCTTCATATGCACAAAACGTAGCACTTACAATACCTTAAGTGTAAAAATTGTTGTGCCTTTTGTGGTAAAAAAAGAATGTTTTCATATTCAAAACAGTGCTATTGCACAAATTCAAATTGTATTCAACTTAAAAATCAACAATGAAAATTTATAAATTTTTATCCCTATTCTTTATTGTCTTTACTTTATTTTCTTTTTCTTCATGTGGAAGCCGGATGATGATGATCCACAGGATACAACCCCTGGAAATCTTCAGATAAAATTCGAAAACGGATTTAATAATCTGGGAGATATTGTGCTAAACCAGACGGTACAGACTTCTTCTCAGGGGCAGAAACATTATTTTTCCGCTTTAAAATATGTCATCAGTAACATTGCCCTTATTGATGAAAATGGAAATGAATTTAAATACAATGAAAATAATCCCGATAAAGGAGCATTTATCATTGATCAGGCCGATGCCGTTGCAGGGATCGTCTATCTGAACCTGGACGGAATCCCTAAGAATAATTATAAAAAAATAAGATTCGGATTGGGAATCAGCCAGAATGCCTATTTATTAGGGCAGGACGGTCAGGCTGAGTTTTGGGGTAAAGCAAAGCAGAAAGGAATGTCATGGTCCTGGGCAGCAGGCTATGTTTTTGTAAAATTAGAAGGAAAATACGGAACCGGTTCTCCCGCTGCGGAATTTATGAACCATACGGGAAATATGGGAAAGGTAGCAGCTAACAATACCCCTGATCTTTACCGGGAAATTACGTTGAATTTACCAACAACTGCACGAGTGACAGGCCAGATCAGACCTTCCATTCATATTCTGGCAGATCTGAACCAGTTTTTGAGCGGAGATAAGCCTTTAACCCTTACCTCTGCGAATGATATGATGATGGGCTCAAGCCAGCATTTGGCAGATGTAACCAATAATCTTACAAAAATGTTTAAAGTAGATCACGTTCACAATGACTAAGGCTTTCATAAAAACAGTATGGATCATGGCGGCCCTGGTGCTGACCTGTGTTTCTTGTTCTGATGAGGTGATCCAGCCATTGGAAAAAGATGAAGCGTATACCCTTCAGTTTCCTTCCTATTTTCCGGAAATGACTTTTGACCAGTCCGTGAATCTGGTTACCAAAAATGGGGTAGAGCTGGGGCGGAAACTTTTTTACGAAGGGAGACTTTCCCGGAATAATACCATTTCATGCGGTTTTTGCCACATCCAGGAAAATGCTTTTACCCATCACGGGCATACCGTAAGCCATGGGGTTGATGATAGGACCGGAATCAGGAATGCTCCCCCGATTCAGAATATGGCATTTCTGAAAAGATATATGTGGGATGGGGTGATTCACAATTTAAATGAACAGCCGATCATTCCGATGACAGATGTGAATGAAATGGATAGCTCCATGCCGGAAGCGATTTCAAAAATAAAAGATGATCCGAAATATAAAAAGCTTTTCAGTGCAGCTTACGGTGATGAAACCGTTACAGGAGAAAGAATCCTGAAAGCCCTGTCACAGTTTATGGCATCCATGATTTCTGCAGATTCAAAATATGACCGGTTCAGGCAAGGAAAAGAAAGCTTTACCTCAGAAGAATCTCAAGGGATGGCGCTCTTCAATCAGAAATGCGCTTCCTGCCACAGCGGAGAACTGTTTACCGATGAGAGCTTCCGGAATACGGGAATGTATTACAATACACAGTTTAAAGATGCAGGACGCTATCGGGTAACCCTGGATCAGAACGACTGGATGAAATTTCGTGTGCCGGGTTTGAGAAATGTAGAATATACGGCCCCTTATATGCATGACGGAAGATTTTATACATTGGAAGCTGTGCTGAATTTTTATACCGACAGGGTAGAGGATAATCCGAATCTGGATCCGCAGCTGAAACAGAATAATCACATCGGAATTGTAATGAACAGCAAGGAAAAACAGTTGATCATTGCTTTCTTAAAGACGTTATCCGATAAAAGTTTTATATCCAATCCAAAATTTGCAGAATAATTTAAAAAGACATGAAGAAATTCATTTTCATCATAAGCATGATTCTATGTACGATGAGTCAGGCCAAAATCATCAGGGATAGTGCTTATATCCCCCAATATCATTTTAGTACAGACGATTTTTATGACGACTGCGATGCCTGCGGTTGTGCAGCCGGCAACGGATCGTCAGGTTTTGAATCTTTATTAAATCCACAGTTTATCGGGATCAAATATTTTGCACAGCATTATAAAGCCAAAGAAAATTTATTTGTTAAAGATCTTACCCAGGATCAATATTTCAATACCTTACAGCTTTGGGGTAAAATTCCGGTAACAAAAAAACTGAGTCTATATGCGAGTTTACCGTTCCATTTTCACGAGAAGAAGACCCTGCAGGGGGATATCAGAATTAATGGGATCGGGGATCTTAACCTGATGGGAATTTATCAGCTTATCCATTCTGAAGACAGCTTCCATCAGCTCAGTGGTGGGCTGGGAGTGAAGATCCCTTTAGGCAGGTTTGATGAAAAAGGAATATCGGGAGTTAATCCGAGTTTCCAGCTGGGAACAGGAAGTTGGGATTATCAGGCAGCACTGAATTATAAATTTCAGAAGAATAAAATTGCTGTCATGATTAATACGGATTATACCCTTAAAACGGAAAACAAAAAGAATTACCGCTTTGGGAATCAATGGAACTATGCCGCAACAGGATTTTATCAAATCACGGGAAATGAAAAAACCATTTTCTCAGCTAAGACCGGTCTTCAGGGAGAAGTATATGTACAAAATAAACAGTTTAATGAAGCGCTGCCCAATACTGCAGGAAGTGCATTGTATGGAAAGCTCGGTTTTGAAGCCTCTTATAAAAAATTCAGCCTGGGAAGCGAAGTGATGCTCCCGGTATATACCCATCTTGCCGGAGGAGATATTGAAGCGAAATCCCGTTTCAGTATTTTTCTGAATATTGGGATTTGACCTGAAAGAATAATATACTTGCTTGGAAATAGGCTGTCTCCATCTAGAGACAGCCTATTTGTCATAGAAAATAAAGTATGGTATAAAAGAGACTGAATTCAGAGAATAAAACTTGTGTTAAAAATTAAGCATGAAAATGACTGACAGCTTCCGGATCAGCTTTAATAACCTTACACTTAAATCCGCTTTTATCGTCATCCTTTTTATAATATTGTAAATCATTTTGTTATTTAGGCTATGTATTATTAATTTTCTATCTTTGCCGAAATTTGGTGAGCCATAAAAAGCTCTTAAAAGGGAATCCGGTGAAAATCCGGGACAGACCCGCTGCTGTAAGCTCCACACCAAAGTTTTTGAAGAATATATCCACTGTTTTTTTAATGGGAAGGATTTCAAAAACGGAGTAAGTCAGAAGACCTGCCAGAAAATAATCGTTTGACGCTTTCGTGGAATAAAGCTTAGGACATCAATGATTCTGTGCAGTGGCTGCTGTGCTTGGTCGTTGCTTTCTTATATCCCATTAGCGTCATCATTATCCCTAAATGAGCTAATGGTGGCAAAACTAACTACATCTCAACTTCATAAAGTTGTTTTCACAATATTGGTGTTAACATCTCAATTTGTGTTTTCCCAAACAAAGAAAAAAGACAGCCTGAAAGAAGAGGCTATCAAAGCGGTCAATCTCTATAAAAAGAATTTTAAAGAAATCCTTCCGGCACAGACGTTACAGGGAGAAGACCTTGAAAGGCTGAACAGCCATTCAGTAGCAGATGCCCTGCGGTATTTTTCCGGTGTTCAGATCAAGGATTACGGTGGAATGGGAGGGTTAAAAACTGTTAATATCCGAAGCCTCGGAAGCCAGCATGTGGGAGTTTTCTATGATGGAATTCAATTGGGGAATGCCCAAAACGGGCTTGTTGATCTCGGAAAATATTCTTTAGATGATCTGGAGGAAATTTCACTATACAATGGCCAGAAAAGTGAGATTTTCCAGCCTGCAAAGGACTTCGGGTCCTCAGGATCTATTTATTTACAGCCCAGAACACCTGTATTTAAAGGAGCCGGGAAGACGAATCTTGTTGTGAGGGCGAAAAGTGCTTCTATAGACCTTTTCAATCCATCATTCCGGCTGGAACAGAAAATTTCAAAAAGGGTTTCAGCAAGTTTCAGTGCTGAATTTATGCAAAGTGACGGAATCTATAGGTTCCGTTATGCTAAAAAATATCCTGACGGCCAGCAGGCCTATGATACCATAGCGAAGAGGCGGGACTCTGATATCAAAGCAAAACGTTTTGAGACTTCTCTCAATGGAACGGTAAATAACGGAAGCTGGAATATAAGAGGATACGGCTATATTTCAGACCGGGGAATGCCGGCACCTATTGTCAATAGCCGCTTTAACGGCAGAGGTGCGAGATTGTCAGATGAAAATTACTTTATACAGGCTAACCTGAGAAAAAGCTTTTTCCAAAATTGGAAACCCAGCTGAAAGCAAAATTTGCCTATGACTATACCCATTTTCTGGATACCGTTCGCTCACAGTTTATTATTCCTTCAAACAATGTTTATATCCAGCGGGAAGTATATCTCTCTTCATCCAATTTATATTCTATTACGCCCAATTGGGATGTCAGCCTGAGCGGAGATTTCCAGTACAATAATCTGGATGCCAACTTAGAAGACTTTTCTTATCCTACGCGGTATACCTCATTGGTGGCTTTGGCAACCACCTATCAGTGGAACAGATTCAAAATTCTGGGAAGTCTGCTGGGAACTTTTACTTTCGAAGAAGTAAAACGGAATAAAAGGCCTGAAGACAGAAGTGAATGGACTCCTGCCGTATTTATGAGCTATCAGCCTGCAAATGTACCTGAGCTTACCCTTAGAGCTTTTTACAAAAGAATTTTCCGGCTGCCTACTTTCAATGACCTGTATTATACCAATATCGGCAATACCTATCTGAAGCCGGAATTTACGAATCAGTATGACTTTGGCTTTACGTATCAGAAGAAGTATAATAATCCTGTTTTAAAAGCTTTTTATGCTAAAGTGGATGGTTATTACAACAGAGCAGAGGACAAAATCGTAGCGGCTCCGAATGGAAGTATGTTCCGCTGGCTGATGATGAATCTTGGACTGGTTGAAATCGTTGGAGCTGATGTGAATCTGCAGGCAGAGCTGCAGGTTGGAAAAGTAAAGATCAGGCCGTTGCTTTCTTACACCTATCAGAGTGCAAAAGATATGAGTGATCCTGAAGATACCTTTTATCGCAATCAGATTCCTTACACCCCGTGGCACAGCGGATCATTCACCCTAATGGCAGATTATAAAGACTGGAGTTTCAATTACAGTGCAATATATGTTGGAGAACGATATGATGTGAACCAGGATAATATTCAATATAACTATGTACAGCCTTGGTATACCTATGATCTGTCTGTTCAGAAAAAATTTAATTGGTCCAATCACCAGTTTAAAGTAAGCCTTGAGATGAATAATATTTTCAACCAGTATTATGATGTAGTGATCAATTATCCGATGCCGGGAAGAAATTTTAAACTCATTCTAAACTTCACCTTATGAGAAAACTAAACCTTTACCTTTTATTTTTTGTATTAGCTTTTCTTACTTCCTGCCGTACAGATGATATTATTATCCGCCAGGAAGTGGTGGAAGGGCTTGCTCCTGTAGAAAATACCGCGATAAAAGGCTTTTATATGCTGAATGAAGGGAATATGGGAAGCAATAAATGTACTCTTGATTTTTTTGATTATACCAAAGGAACCTACTACCGGAATATCTATGCGGAAATAAATCCAAACGTGGTTAAAGAGTTGGGAGATGTAGGAAATGATATTAAAGTCTACGGCAGCAAACTCTACATTGTGGTCAATGTTTCCAATAAGATTGAAGTTCTGGATGCGAAAACGGCTAAACGTATCACTTCAATTCCATTGCAGAACTGCAGATATTTAACTTTTAAAGATGGAAATGCCTATGCGAGCAGCTATGCCGGCCCGGTAGATATTAACCCTAAAGCTCCCAAAGGAAAAGTAGTGGAGATTGATACCGTTTCCCTTTCTATTAAACGTGAAGTAACGGTAGGCTACCAGCCTGAAGAAATGGAAATTGTAGGAAATCAGCTTTTTGTTGCCAATTCCGGAGGCTATATGGTTCCCGACTATGACAGAACAGTTTCCGTGATAGATTTAAACAGTTTTACAGAAACCAAGAAACTGGATGTTGCCATCAATCTTCACCGTCTGAAGAAAGATAATTACGGCGACCTGTATGTAAGCTCAAGAGGAGATTATTACAACGTTCCTTCCAGCTTATACCTGATTGACGCATCTACAGGAGCCGTCAAAAAGGATTTTCACCTCGCAGTCAGTGAAATGACGATTGTGAATGATAAACTTTATTTCTACGGAAACGAATTCAATTACAACACACACAGCTATAAAAAAACCTTTGGGATCATTGATGTTAAAACAGAACAGATCATAGCCAACAGAATTTTTGACCCGCAATATGAAACCGCCATCAAAACACCTTACGGAATTGCGGTAAATCCTGTTACGGAAGACCTCTATATTACAGATGCCAGGAATTATGTAGCCATGGGTTTTGTGTATTGTTTTGATAAAAACGGACATTTTAAGTGGAAAACCGAAGGCGGAAATATCCCGGCACACTTCGCTTTTTTATATAAATAATAAAACTTTGAGACATGAATAGAAATATTTTTAATTACTTAAAAATCGGGTTTTTATCATTTTCCCTGATAGGAATGATAGCCTGTAAACATGATGATGAAGATGATTTTAACTTTAATGGTCTTAAGGATTCTTATTCCATTGAACGTTTTAAAGTATTGAGTATCCCCACCAATGTTTCAGGGACTTTTACGTGGAGTATTAATGACTCTATCATTTCCCAAAGCTCAGAACTTGAGTTTATCAGTCCTAAGGCAGATAGCTTTCCCCTGACCTTAAAAATTATCAATAAAGGAAACGAAAAGGTGTATCATTCCAAAATAATTGTCACCAAAGAAACCGGAACGTATAGTAAATATATAGCCAAGGTATTTGATTTCCGTCCTGCTGTAGGGCAGTTCATGAATGAAATTCCGGAATATGAGCCTGGAAACACGGCAATGGATATGCTTCAGAAGGCTAAAGAATCGCTGGTAGGTTCCAATTCTACCATGATCAGCTTAGGGGGATACGGAGGCTATGTTGTTTTTGGCTTTGATCATACCATTCCCAATCTGGATGGCAGGGACTTTAAGGTTCTTGGGAATGCATTTTTTGGAAATGGGGCTAATGATCAGCGTTCAGGTTCCTGTGAGCCGGGAATTGTTATGGTGGCCTACGACAGGAATAAAAACGGAAAGCCTGATGACAATGAGTGGTATGAAATTGCAGGCAGTGAGTATTTTAAAAATACAACGGTAAAAAATTACAGCATTACCTATTATAAACCTGATGAGAATAAGGCTCAGGTGCCGGGCAGTGAATTTTGGCAGACGGATGTAGAATACATCAAGTGGCAGGACAATCTGGGAAACCAGGGTTTTAAAACTAAGAATACCTTTCATGCACAGAGTTATTATCCTTTATGGCTTTCAGAGGCATCTTACGGCTTTTCCGGAACCAGGCTTGCCAACAATTTTTATGATCAGAGCGGTACCGGATCCTACTGGGTAGGAAAATCGTATGATTTCGGATATGCAGATAATGCTCCGAATAATGACGAGGCCTCCAATATTGATATTTCCTGGGCTGTTGACAGAAACGGCAGGTATGTGAAACTTCCGGGGATTGATTTCGTGAAAGTGTATACGGGAGTCAATCAGGAAGCTGGCTGGCTGGGTGAAGTTTCTACTGAAGTAGCCGGAGCTTATGACTTACATTTCAAATAATATTCAGTAATACAATATATTTAAATTAATAAAAAATGAAAAAGTTTTATCTTTTTATGATGCTTTTTCTGTTTGCATGCGTAACGAATGCACAGATAAAAGTTCAGGGAGTACCTAGAAATGATATTTCAGGGATCAGTAAACTTAACACGACGACGATCAGTTTCTCTGATATCCAGTATTGGGTAGGCACAGGAGCGAACCAGGCCGCTTTTGTAGTACAATGGAATGACAGTAAAAACCCTGATGCTCTGGTTTGGGGATTCAGATGGGATGGAAACGCAACAGGAGAAGATATGCTAAAAGCGATTGCCAAAGCAGATCACAGGTTATTCACATTACTTTACCAGGGAACACAGTTTGGATCTGCAGTTGGTGGAATAGGTTTTGACCTGAACGGCCAAAATACCAACGCACTGATCAAAAACGGAAACAGCACTTATCCGCTTTATCCGGTGAATGGTTACGTAAATACAAATGCCTATGACTTTGACAGCTATACTATTGCAGATGCGGCTAATGATCACTGGCAATCCGGGTGGACCGTTAACGGCTACTGGGCTTATTGGGTAAAAAATCCTGCAGATACCGATTTTGGATATTCTAATGTAGGGGCTTCGTCACGTACCCTGCAGAATGGGTCATGGGATGTTTGGAATTTTAATGTCGGATTTACAGAGGCTCCGATTTCTTCTACGATTACACCGGTTTCTCCTTACGTAACTTCCACTAATTTTACCAACGGATACTTTATGGTCAATGAAGAATGGTTTGGACACACCAATGGTTCTGTAAATTTTATCGATAATAACGGTCAGATCAATTACCGAGTGTACAGCAATGTGAACAGCAACCAGGCATTTGGAGCCACTACCCAATATGGAACCATCTACGGAGATAAATTCTATTTTGTTTCAAAACAGGCTGCCGACGGAGGAGATACCCAATATACGCCCGGAGGAAGACTGGTGGTAGCCAACGCACATACCATGCAGAAAATAGCCGGCTTTAATAATATTGGAGGCGGGGACGGAAGATCATTTGTAGGAGTAAATGAACATAAAGGATATATCGGAGCTTCCAACGGAATTATTCTTTTTAATATTGATAATTTACAGGTCGGCAGCTTAATAGCCGGGACAGGCGGCAGCGGGCAGATTGGAAACATGATCCGTACTTCACAATATGTATTTGCCGTAAAACAGGGAGCCGGAATTTTAGTTATTGATCCTGCTACAGATACCGTGATCAACACCATTGCCGGAGGTTTCTATTCTGTTGTTCAGGCGAAAGACGGAAGTGTATGGGGAATCCAGGATCAGAAACTGGTGAGTATTCATCCTACCACTTTTGCAACGCAGGCTTACGCTATTCCAACCACGAAGTATATTGGCGACTGGGGAGCCTGGAATGCAGGTAAATTTACAGCAAGTAATAAGGAGAATTCTTTATATTGGATCAATTCAATCAGCAGCTGGAGCTCAGGAACGCAGATTGTGAAATTTAATGTGACCACTAAAACATTTAATGAATCTTTTGCGGCCATTCCTGGACAGACAGGACAGTTTAAACAGATTCCTTACGGATCTGCCCTCCGTGTCAATCCTGCTACCGGTGAGCTTGTCCTGAATACAACTGAAAGCGGATATGGTGCCCACTATCAGAAAAACTGGATCCATACATACGATATGAATGGAAACCTTACCAATACCAAAACATTGAATGATTATTACTGGTTCCCGGCAATAACGGTATTTACCAATAATACGGTGCCTGTAGTAAGTACAACGTTGCCTTCACAGGTTACAGCCGGAAATATTACGACAATTGACCTGAAAACAGTGGTTTCTGATGATGATAATATTGTGGCATCGATTGTGAAATCTATTCAGTCAAACAGCAATCCTACAGCCGTTTCTGCATCTATTAATACCAACGATGAACTGATATTAACCCCTCTCAGCCAGGGAATATCTGATATCGTGATCAGCTTCAACTCAAATGGTAAGGTGGTTGAAAAATTAATTACCGTAAACAGTGTAGGGTCAACTTTAGCCACTGCTGAAGTGAAAAAACTTGAATTCGGAATTTATCCAAACCCGATTACGGATATCCTTACCATCAAAACGCAGGAGAAAATATTGAATGTTTCTATTTATGATGCTTCTGGTAAAATGATCAGTGCACCGCTTAACAATGGGCAGATCAATGTAAGTATGCTTCCGAAAGGGATGTATATTTTGAAAGCTGTGACAGATAAGGCTGTATATCAGCAAAAACTTATTAAGAACTAATTTTTAGATCACTCATCTTGTTTCATTATGCCCCAGCCGCTTGGCCGGGGCATTTTTATGAGGGCAGTAAAGGTTTTATCATCGGCCGGTATATTATAAAAGAAAAAGTGCCCATAAAAAACCCGGCAAGCTTTTAAAAAGCTTGCCGGGTTCGATTTGTTATGTATTTTCTTATTTGATCATGATTTTTCTGGAATAAGATTTCCCTTCTTTTGTTTTCAGGGTCATGATATAAATTCCTGGAGATTGTCTGGAATTAAATGTATGATCTGTTAGCCTGGAACGGTATACTTCTTTGCCGGAGGTATTGGTTAGCGTAACCTCCGATCCTTCTACAGGAACTTTCCTGTCCAGAGTAACCTGCCCTCCATCCGAATGAGCCATGAGATTGATAAAAGGATCTTTGTACTGATATGCATAATACACCCGCAGTTCACCGCCCAGATTAAGTAATCCTGAGTTTACATTTATTTTAATGCGGTCAAAAGGAATGTTCATAGTAAGTTCAATTTCACCTTTGCTTGGGTCTGCGCTGCCAAGTTGAAGAATGTCATTGTTGAGATTCTGATAATCATTGTTGGAAACATCGCCGTTAAAAGTTTCAATGGATACACCTCCCAGCACCTGTGCAGATAAAGGAGTTCCGTTTGAACCAATTCCAATGACAAGTTTGTTGGTATTGGCTGCAATATTGGTAGTCGGGAAAATCAGTGTCTGTTCCGTTCTGGCCAGCAGACCTACTGATACCTGTAAGGTAGAATAGTCGTTTTCGTTGCTTCCTACGGCATTTTCTGGGT
Organism: Chryseobacterium sp.; assembly: GCF_022869225.1. Taxonomy (NCBI): domain Bacteria; kingdom Pseudomonadati; phylum Bacteroidota; class Flavobacteriia; order Flavobacteriales; family Weeksellaceae; genus Chryseobacterium; species Chryseobacterium sp. The sequence continues at coordinate 2,656,912 of NZ_JALIHL010000001.1, forward strand.
TCAGTACTCCGCAGCCAATGCAAATTCCGTACACCTGGTTGGTTTGGCTGCTTGCATACGTTTTCACGATCTGTGCAGTAGACATAGAATTCATCAGGAACAAAAATGATGCAGACAAGGCTGCTTTGATAGCACGCTGTCTCAATAATAAATTGGTTTTCATATATAAAAAATTTTGATCTTTAGCTTTGTATAAATGTATAAATAAAATGATTATGTTGGTGATTTTATTTCATAATATGGTGATTTTATAACAATTTGTTTATATAAGTGAAAATTTTTGTTTTTTTATTTAATGATCGGAGGCCTTTATAAAAAAATTGGTTGATTCAATCCGGCTGGATTGAAACAGAAAGGAAGGCTTATTTAATCACTATTTTTCAGGAATGGGTTTTCGTTGTAAAGGGCATATAGTAAACTGGCAGGTTCATAGGTGCTGAATGCTGTATTTCTTTTCAGGCAAACTCCATTTGTAGCTCCGATGAATAAAAACCAGCAGGCTTCTATAGGCCTGCTGGCTCCCGGTATCATTTATTTAACAATAATTTTACGTGAATATGTTTTTCCTTCTTTGGTCTGAATAGTCATAAAGTATATTCCTTCCGGCTGCCTGGATTGAAATGTTTTTGATCTCAGTTGGGTACGGAATACTTCTTTTCCTGAAGTATTGGCCAGAGCAACTTCGGCACCTTCCAGAGGAATGTTGGCATCAAGAGTGATTTGTCCATCCTGGCTATGTGCTTTTAAAGTGATGAGCGGGTCCTGGTACGCATAATATACTCTGAATCCGCCGCCAAGGCTGAGTACCCCGCCGGTTAATCCTATTCTGATACCGTCATAAGGTTTTGCCGGTTTGAATTCTACAGTACCTCTGTTGGGAGTCGCTCCCAATTTAAGCAGGCTTACATCGATTGTTCTGCGGTCATCATTTGACGTTCCTCCGTTCATTGTTTCCAGGGTTACGCCGCTTAATAACTGTACCGATAAAGGGATATTGTCTGTTCCGATACCGACTACCAGTCTTGTGTCGGATCTGAGATCAGGAAAGATTAAGGTCTGTTGTACCCCTCCTAATAAGGCTGTTCCCAATACCATGGTTGAATAGTCATCTTCATTGTCGCCCACGGCATTTTGGGCATTGTCTACACGGCATCCCAGACAGGCTACCCCAAAGACCCCCGAGCTTTGTGCATGAGCATAAATTCTGCTCTGTCCAAAGGATAAAGTATTCGCTGAGAATAAAAATAGTGCAATTAAAACAACTGGAAATGAGAATCGGTCTCCCAAGAGTAAATTAAATTTCATGTTATTAATGTTTATATGAATAGTTTCAATCAAATTTAAGCATTAATGACAAGAGCAGGAAATAATATTTCCATTAATGGTGATATTTTTAATGGAAATTAATATTGAAGTGAAAGTTCTAAAAGAATGACTCTCTTTTCGATATTCATTCCATGCTGTAAGTAAGACTAGGAAAGGGGAAAGAGAGTACGGATGGGGAATCAAAGCCCTGGAGAAAATGATATGCTGAGTTTTTTAAATATCTCCTGTTTTTTTGAGGTAAGGAAACAAAATGGCAGCTGCACCAAAGGTCTTTTCACAACAGTTCAGAAGATAAAAGTACTAAGAATAAGTGGAATCTTTTAATGTATATAAACAAAAAAAGGACTTTCAAAAAAGTCCTTTGGTAGCCCGTAGGGGAATCGAACCCCTCTTACCAGAATGAAAATCTGAGGTCCTAACCGATAGACGAACGGGCCCTCTATCTTCCATTAACCGAAATTAATGTGTTAGTTTTGTTTTTATAAGTTTACAACTCTTATTTTGTGTAGCCCGTAGGGGAATCGAACCCCTCTTACCAGAATGAAAATCTGAGGTCCTAACCGATAGACGAACGGGCCTACTATACTTATTACGCTAATTTATTAACGTGCTTTGTTAATTTGCTTTTAAGTTAGCAGCTTTGTTTTTGTGGATAATATTTTTCTTAGCTAATTTATCCAATAAAGCGATAACTTTTGGCAGTTGCTCTGTTGCAGCAGCTTTATCTTCCTCACTTCTTAGAACTTTAATTGCAGTTCTAGCAGTCTTGTGATAGTATCTGTTACGAAGTCTTCTGGTTTCGTTTTGTCTAATTCTCTTTAATGCTGATTTATGATTTGCCATATCGTTCAAATGTGAGTGCAAAACTATAAACTTTTTTCTAAACTACCAAATTTAATTTTAAAAATTTTTAAATTTCTTCTGAAAGGTATTTTCTAAGTTTATTTATTGCCTGTTCTATTTTTAAATTTTCCTGTTCTTTTTCTATTTTCTTGATCGTGTTTCCCAACATAATCATCGCATTGTTCCATTCTCCAGTCGTATTGGTGAAAGTGAATTCATCTATTGTTACTTCAAAAGCAACCCTTTCTCCGGTCCTGTAAAGCCTAAAACTTATTTTATCATCCCTGCCTGTAATCCCGTCTTCATTGATTTTTAAATCATAACTTTTTGGGTTAGAGTGGATTTTCTTAAAAAGCAATTTTGCTTCTTGTATTTTTAAATCCGGCATGATATCAAATTTGGTAGCCTATAGGGGAATCGAACCCCTGTTGCAAGAATGAAAATCTTGAGTCCTAACCACTAGACGAATAGGCCAAATTTTGAGGTTGCAAAAGTAATAATTAACTTTTAAACTTCAAAATTATTTTTTTAAAATTATTTGTAAACTTTTTGTATCACGGTGTTTTTGATGCCTTTAGCTTCAAGTTCTTTTTGAAGTTTCGCTGCATCTTCCAACGTATATACTTTTCCATAGGTATAATAGAACACTCCGTTGTCTTTCTGTCTTTCGACATCTTTAAGGTTCTGAAGAATATATGAATTCCCGTTCAGCTTATCTCCAACATATAATTCTATCGTATAGTATCCCATGCTGATTTTTTGATTAGGCATAAATCCTACGGCAAAAGCATTTCTGAATCCTGCATCTTTAGCTGTTTTCAGGTTAATATCTTTTACAGAGGCCATATTGGTAACTGCATAGTAATATTTGTACTGTCCGTTTTCTTTAAGGGTAAGGATATAGTTTAGCCCTTTCAATGCCGGATCTCCATCATTGTATTTGGTAGGAGAACTCATCAGTAATATTCTGAAATCGTTTTTCAAAGGCGTTTCAGCCGGTTTCTCCGGTTCTTGTCTTCTGCTGGCAACAAATCCTCCGGTTTTTCTGTCGATTGCCTTTTTATAATCAATGATGGCATCATAGATACTTTCAGCAATTTCATTCTGCCCTTTTTCAGAAGCAATATAATGACTTTCTTCAGGATGATTGATAAATCCTGTTTCGATCAGTACCGACGGCATGGCGTTCATACGGAGAACGTGGAGGTTCTTCTGAAATACCCCTCTCGATGATCTTTTATCTTTATTGACAAAGTTATCCTCTACCAATCCGCCTAACAGAAGACTGGATTCCAGATATTTGCTTTGCTGCAGTTTTAAAGCAATCAGCGATTCCGGAGAGTCGGCATTGTAAGATCCGAAGATCTGTTTATCTTTTTCATCCAGAAAGATCACGTCATTCTCTCTTTTAGCTACCTCCAGGTTTTCATTATTCTGGTTCGGCCCCTGTACATAAGTTTCCGTACCATAGGCTGTAGGTCGCTGTGAAGAATTACAGTGAATAGAAACAAATAGGTCCGCCTTACTTCTGTTCGCCAGGTTGGTTCTGTCAGACAATGACGGGTATTCATCAATCTTACGGGTGTATATTACTTTGAAATCTCTGTTCTTTTCAAGCATTGATCCCAGCTTCAGCGTGATGGCAAGTGTAATGTCTTTTTCTGCAACTCTTCCGATATCAGAATAAGTCCTGTTTGCCCCATGATCACTTCCTCCGTGTCCCGCATCCAAAACGATTGTGAATTTCTTTTGGGAGAAAATCATGTTGGTAAAAAGAATAAGGAGAAATGATAAAATTATTTTAAAATTTTGTTTGTGCATCTTACAGTTATAAAAATTATATTAATTTTGGGCCTTAATTATATAGAATAAAATTGGCCAAAACCGTCCTCAAAAATATATTACAATTTTTAATTATCCTAATTTTTAACAATTTTTTAGCACAGAAAACGCCCGAAAAATTGCCTAAAAATGCGGTTAATGATACTATTTCCAAAAAGGATACCATAGTTGTAAAAAAAGAATCCTTAGATGATGTTCTTCGCACGAAAGCTGATGATCAGAGAAGAGACATCCCTAAGAAAATGACATTTCTCAATAAAAATGCACAGGTGAAGTATCAGGATATGCAGATTGATGCCGATTATATTTCTATTGATGATAATAAAAATCAGATCTACGCCCGCGGAAAACAGGACTCTTTGGGAAAAATCATTGAACCTGTAATTACAATGCAGGGCGGAAAGAAATACGAGACCAACGAGTTCAGCTATAATACCAAAACCAGACAGGCTATTGCTTTCAATGCGAGAACGGAAGAAAGCGAAGGGGTGATCATCGCCCAGAAAACGAAAAAGTATAATGACTCTGTATTTGCAATGAGAAGAGCCGATTATACTACCGATGATTATTTTATTAAGAAAAAAGATACGGCTGCCGATTACTTTATGCGGGCATCCAATATCAAACTTATAAAATCCAAAAATAAATCCCAGATTGTTACAGGTCCCATCCAAATGTATATAGAGCGTGTTCCTACACCGCTTATTATGCCTTTTGCCATCCTTCCGTTTTCAGATAAGAGAGCGGCTGGTATCCTGATCCCGAGTTTCGGGGAAAGAGAAGATGTGGGGTTCTTCCTGAACGGAATAGGGTACTATCAGCCGATTGGGGAACACTTTGACCTTAAGGTACTGGCCGACATTTATACAAAAGGAAGCTGGAACCTGCGTCCACAAATGAACTACCAGAAGAAATACCGCTACTCAGGAAGCTTTAATGCAGATATCGGAACAATGGTAAGAGGAATTAAAGGACTGGACGATTACAGCAGGAACAGTACCTATAGAATTAACTGGACGCATTCGCAGGACTCCAAGTCCAATCCTTTTCTTACATTCAGTGCATCGGTGGATATTGTAAGCACCAAATTTTACAATAACCCGCTGAACAATAACTATATCTTCAACCAGAACGTACTGAATACACAGCAGAACTCAACGGTAACCGTTACCAAGAGATTCCTGACACTTCCGGTAACCATTACAGGAACGGCATCCTATTCCCAGAACTTTGCCACAGGATTTGCTGATCTTCGTCTTCCGCAGATGAACGTTGCTGTCAACCAGTTTTATTTATTCAAATCTAAAACAGGCGTAAGACAGGGACTTCTGGAAAATATTACGGTCAATACAGGTTTTAACCTTACGAACTATGTCAACACCCAGGAGAATGAACTGTTTACAAAAGCAATGTGGGACAAAATGCAGACAGGGCTTAAAAACAACATTGCCCTTGCTACCAATACCACTTTGGCCAAGTATTTTACATTCAGTTTGAGTGCTAATATTGACAATGCTTTAACTACAAAATCATTAAACAGATTCTACGATCCTGTCAAGAACGTTACCGTAGATGAAATCAATAAAAAATTTGCGGGCTATTCTACATTCTCTACCACTGCAAGTCTTCAGACAACGCTTTACGGAATGTTGAAATTTAAAAAAGGATCAACAGTAGAAGCGGTAAGACATATGATGACCCCAAGTATCGGGTTTACCTATTCACCGGATTTCTCAAGCCCGAACTTTGGGTACTATAAAAACTATTACAATGCCAATGGAGCCCTTACTCCTTATTCCATTTTTGAAAAGGGTATTATAGGAAGCCCGTCAAGCGGGATGGTAGGAGCTTTAGGGTTTAATATAGGGAACAATATTGAGATGAAAGTAAAGTCTAAAAAAGACTCTACCGGAGTAAAAAAATCAAGATTTTTGAATCTTTAAACCTTTCAGGAAGCTATAACTTTGCAGCAAAAGATCATCCTTGGTCTATTTTATCGATCAATGGGCAGTCTTCTTTCTTTAACAGCAAGCTTACTGTCAATACAAGTTTAACCCTTGATCCGTACAGGATCTCATTTCTTCCGGGGCAGGATACAGGAATCAGAACGGAGGAATTCGGACACTTCAGTGTACAGGGATTCAATATCCAGCTGTCTTATCCTTTAAGCAGTGAGCTTTTTGGAGAGAAAACCGACTATGCCAAGAAATATTCTTCAAAAGGGGAGGTGCGAAATGAAAATTATTATTTTGACGATGACCATTATGCCCATTTTGATCAGGCATGGACGTTGAATGTTAATGCCAATTATGCTTATTCTAAAGGGCTTAACAGATTTGGAAGTAAAATTGCATCGATAGGTTTGGATGGAAGTATCAAGCTGACTCCTTACTGGAACATCAATGGAAGCACACACTATGATATGGTGACCAAGCAGCTGGCGTATACCAGAATTGGCTTCTCAAGAGATCAGCGAAGTTTTACAATCAATTTCAACTGGGTGCCTTTCGGGCAGTATAAAGTGTATGACTTCTTTATCGGTATAAAGGCCAATATCTTAAGTGATGCCCTGAAGTATAAGGACAGAAGTTTTACCCAGCCTAATGCACCTTTCTAATATCAGATTGTCATTTGAGAATATAAATTTTATATTTGCATCCAAAATAAATTCTATTGAATCGCCATTGACGAAATTTTCTAACAGATAAATACGGCAAATGGTGATTGTATATGGCTTTAGAAAAAAAATAAATATCCACATATGAAACAAATAATCAACACAGTTAATGCACCTGCAGCTATCGGACCTTATTCACAAGCTAATATGGCAAACGGAGTTTTGTATATCTCCGGACAGATTCCTGTAGATCCTGCAACTGGTAAATTGGTAGAAGGCATTGAAAAAGAAACGCATCAGGTAATGAAAAACCTTGAGGCTATTCTTACAGAAGCCGGAATGACCTTTAAAAATGTTGTAAAAGCTACAATCTTCCTTAAAAGTATGGATGATTTTGCTGTAATGAATGATATTTATGCTTCTTACTTAGATGCGGACAGCTACCCGGCACGTGAAACAGTACAGGTTTCTTGCCTGCCTAAAAATGTAGATATTGAAATTTCTATGATCGCACATCAGGATTAATGAATTTTATAAGAAATACAATTGCGGTGTTATTAGGCCTTGGTATTGCAGGGCTTATTATTACTCTTGGTATAAGGGCTTTTCCGCAATGGGTTACTTTTGAAGCTTTTGCTCCTTTTGAGCATTGGCAAAGATTTCTTTACAGCATGAAAGATGATAAGGCTTTCTTTGGTTTTCTGCTGTTTATTTCAGGATTAGGAACGACAATCGGAGGGGTTGCCACCGCAATTATTGTGAAATACGCTAAGGTGGCCTATGCTATCCTTATCGGCTTTATTATGCTGTTTATTGCGATGCTGGATGTCATTATATTTCCTTATCATCCTACCTTTTATAAGATCTCTATTTTCCTTACTTTTTTCCCCTTCTCATGGGTTGGAGGTAAGATCGTAGAAGTTATTTATGAACGGAATAAGAAAAAAAGGATTGCTGAAAAAATAAATAAACCCAAATAAATAAAAAACGCTGCAGATTTCTGCAGCGTTTTTCTTTGATATGAAATATTGTCTGTTTTCCTGTTATGTTATGGCATTTTGAATCCTTTTGTATAGATTCTTCCGTAGTCATCTACAAATTTAACCTGTACATTACCCTGGTATTTATCCAATACTTTTTCTACGTCTTTCTGTGAGTTGACCGGCTTACCATTGATTTCAATGATGATGTAGTTATCTACGATCCCGATTTTAGCCATTTCGCTTCCTTCAGAAACATTTTTAGCAACGACACCACTGTTCAGCCCATATTCTGTTTTGAATCTGTCATTAAGGGGATCAAATTCGGCCCCGATTTTCTCAGTGACGCTAAGATCTGCCTTAGTTCTTGTGGAGGTACCGCCTTTCTGGTCTCTAAGGGTTACAGTGGCCGTTGATTCCTTACCATTTCTTAAATAGGTTACCTGAACTTTATCTCCAGGACGCTTGCTTCCGACAGACATGGAAAGGTCAGCAAAATCCGTAATATCATAATTGTCTACCTTGGTAATGATATCTCCTTTTTTCAGACCTGCATCTTCTGCTCCGCTATTATCTCCAAATCCTGTAACATATATTCCGGAACCTACTTTTATATTGGTTTTATTCTGCTTGTTATATGCTGCTATCAGCTGATCGTTGGAAAGATCCAGTGATTGAACCCCTAAGAATCCTCTCTGTACAATTCCAAACTTCTTGATGTCCTCAACAATTTTTCTTGCCAGGTTTGCAGGAACTGCAAATCCATAGCCCTGGTAATATCCTGTAGTAGACTGAATTGCCGAGTTGATTCCGATAAGATCTCCGTTGGTATTTACCAACGCCCCTCCGGAGTTACCCGGGTTGATGGCAGCATCAGTCTGGATAAAGCTTTCAATAGGATTAGTTGCTTTTCCCTGGCTTCCCAGAATACCAATCCCTCTTCCTTTCGCAGAAACAATACCCGCCGTTACTGTTGAGTTTAATCCCAATGGATTTCCTACTGCAAGGACCCACTGTCCCACGTCGATATTGTCTGAATTGGCAAAATTTAAATAGGGAAGTCCCTTTTCTTCAATCTTCAGTAACGAAATGTCTGTATTAGGATCGGTCCCCACCAAAGTGGCAATGTATGATTTCTTATTGCTTAATACCACCTCCAGTTTATTGGCGCCTGCCACTACGTGGTTATTGGAAATAATATACCCGTCAGGAGAGATGATTACCCCGGAACCCATTCCTGAAGGCATATTATCAGGAGCCTGTTGTTGCTTCTGCCTTTGCTGGCCTCTTCCTCCTCCGAACGGATCTCCGAAGAAGAAATCAAACAGATCCTGCTCTGAAGCTCTGCTTGAAGTTCTGCTTTGATAATTTTTAATGGTAACTACAGCGGGTACGGTTGTTTTCGCTGCTTTTACAAAATCATCGCCTGTAGCTCCCGTATTCATTCCCACAAATGAGGCTGTAGGTGCTGATGTTGTGAAATAAGATTGATCTCCGTTGTTGGAATGTTGTCCAAAATATTGTATTGCTCCAACGGTAGTAGCTCCTGAGATGACTCCGACTACTGCAAATGGTAATAGTTTTTTTAAAGTACTCTTCATTGTATATCTTTCTTGTTTATTAATTAATTTCTTTTTTTTATGTTTTTGAGTAAACAAATTTAATGTTAAATACGTAAGCAATTAGTATGCTATATTTCAATTTTAACTAAAATTTAACGGCTATTATATCATTTTATACATTATGTCATAATCTTAAATCAGGTATTAACAAAACTTAAAAATTATTAAAGAAAAAATGTGACATTTTGTAAGCATAGAACAAATAAATATCATGTTTAAGTTACAATAATTAATCCAAAAATCCTTCATGTCCTCAATGTGCATTTAAAATTACTGTGTATACGTTGATACAACATATAATTTTCCGGGTAAACAGACTTAATTGGAAAATGATTATCTTTGCAAAAATATTTTTCTCACTTAAAACGTTTATAGCATGCAACTGTATAACACCTTAAGCGCAGAAGAAAGAGCTCAACTTATTGATGAAGCTGGTAAGGAACGCCTTACATTGTCTTTCTATGCGTATGCCAACATTCAAGATCCTAAAAAATTTCGCGACGAATTATTTATAGCCTGGAACGCACTTGATGCTCTTGGCCGTATTTATGTTGCCCATGAGGGAATTAATGCTCAGATGAGTGTTCCTGCGGATCAATTTGAAGCTTTTCGCAATACACTGGAAGTGTACGATTTTATGAAAGGAATTCGTTTAAATGTAGCGGTTGAGCAGGACAATCATTCCTTTTTAAAACTGACCATTAAAGTAAGACATAAAATTGTTGCTGACGGTTTGAATGACGATACTTTCGATGTGACCAATAAAGGAATTCACCTAAAAGCGCAGGAATTTAATAATTTGCTTGAAGATCCCAATACGATTGTCGTTGATTTTAGGAATCACTATGAAAGTGAAGTCGGTCATTTTGAAGGCGCTATTACGCCTGATGTTGAAAACTTTAGAGAAAGTTTGCCGATTATCAATGAACAATTACAGGATTTTAAAGAAGATAAAAACCTTTTAATGTATTGTACCGGTGGAATACGTTGTGAAAAGGCCAGTGCTTACTTTAAACATCAGGGTTTTAAAAACGTGTACCAATTAGAAGGCGGGATTATTGAATATACCCGTCAAATAAAGGAAGAAGGGATAAAAAGTAAGTTTATTGGGAAGAACTTTGTATTTGATCACCGTTTAGGAGAACGGATTACAGATGATATTATTTCGCAGTGCCATCAATGTGGCAAGCCTTGCGACAACCATACCAATTGCTCTAATGACGCTTGTCATTTATTATTTATTCAATGCGACGAATGTAAAGCAGCGATGGAAAACTGTTGTTCTACAGAATGCCTGGATATCATACATCTGCCTTTGGAGGAACAAATAAAATTAAGAAAGGGGCTGCAGGTTGGAAATAAAGTCTTTAGAAAAGGTAAATCTGATGCTTTGAAATTTAAAAATTCAGGCGATCTGCCTACTCAGCCTTTAGCAAAAGCAAAAGCCGAAACAAAAAATATCCGCCAAAAAATAGCTTTCAAAAAGGTACTCGTTGGAAAAGCGGAGCACTATTATTCAAAATCAAAAATTGCCCAGTTTTTAATTGAAAACAGAACACTTTCAGTAGGCGATAAAGTATTGATTTCAGGTCCTACAACCGGTGAGCAGGAGCTTACCATGACAGAAATTTATGTAAACGGAAAACCTAGCGAAACGGCAAAAAAAGGAGATCAGATCACTTTTGAGCTTCCGTTCAGGGTTCGTTTATCTGATAAATTATATAAAATCACGCAGGCTGAAAACGCATAATAACGATGTTAAAAGCTGAGCTTAGAATAAAATATATGCAAAAAAGAAAGGCCTTGTCAACTGATGGGGCTTTCTTCTTATCTGAAAAGATTTTCGAGAATTTTATTATTTATTTTAAGCCTAAAGAAGGGGAGAAGGTGCACATTTTTATTCCGATTTTAGAAAAAAAAGAAATCAATACCCCAGTCTTCATTCAATATTTTTTAGAACGGAATATCAGGGTCTTTGTGCCTAAAGTGGTCAATGATAAACTGATCAGTATTGAGATCTTTAAAGATACCGTATTTGAAACAAGCCGCTGGGGGATTCCGGAGCCGGTTTCTAATGAGGATTCCGGGGAATATGATTTTCATTATGTAATTACTCCTTTGCTGTATTGTGATAAAAACGGAAACAGGGTAGGGTACGGGAAAGGGTTTTATGACGGACTTTTTCAAAGCATATCACCAAAGGCAAAAAAAATCGGAGTCAATTACTTTGACCCCGAAGAATATGTTGATGATCTCTGGGAAAATGATATTCCCCTGGATTATTTGGTTACTTCTACAGCAGTACTGTCTTTCTTAAGCGGTTTGGAATAAAAATCCAGGAAATAGAATTTAAATTCCTTTTTCAGCTTAGGAGTAGAAAGCAGGATATACTGGGCATTCTTTTCAAAATTTCCTAAAGACTTATTTTTACCGTCAAAGTATTCCACATTGAACTTGGCATAATCTAACGTGTCTTTCTTATAAAATTCCTTATAAACATTCAGGTTGTTGACCTTCACTGATCTGACCTTCATACTGTCCAGTTCCTTGAATAATCTTTTAAAAGTTAATGAATCCGGCTTGTGGAAATAGCTTTGCATCTGTGAATAGATAACGGTGTCTATTTCAGTATTTCGATTGCCGGATAAGTAGAGGGTAGACAGATCCAGTAATTCCTGAACTTTTTGTTTGGTAATAGAATTGATCGCCTGCATACTGTCCATCTGTACAGCAGGATAGCTTTTGGTATTGGTACTGTTTCTTAGTTTTTCCAGATCGCTTATCTCTGTCTTTTTATTATTACAGGCAATGAATGCTAAAAAAAGTACTGTAAAAATTAAAAAATTATTTATTCTTTTCATCTGTGGATGCGATTTTAAATTTGATAGATATGATTTTACCGTTGGAGTCCTTTTTCATTTCGATAACGTTCAGGTTTTTCAATGAAGTGGTAGGAGTGGTGACCAGTGTAATATATTTTTGTTTGTCCAGTCTTTCTATGCCATAGGTATCATTATCATAAACCTGGTAGATGATGGCATTGTTGCTGATTAAATTTTCCAGCTGATTTCTTTTTTGTTTGATCAGCGCTACCTGTTCTTCAGGATTGCCTCCTTTGATATCTTTGATTGAGAAGTAATAGGCGGCCATTTTGTAATCATCCGGTTTGAGCTCTATTTTTTCTTCTTCGGGAGCATTTTCCAGATTTCTATTGACTTCCAGAGGCTCATAGAAAGGAGCACTGATCCGCATCTTTAGATTTTTGTCCTTGGTGGAATATAGAAAACAGTCACCCGGCTTTATCTTATACATAATAGGGGACTCATTTTCTTTAATCACCATAATATCCAACGTGTTGATCACATTAACGCTTCGGTCTTTGTCGATAAAACAGTATTTATAAGTTTTTGAAAAAAGAACATCTTTAAACCCGAGTACCCCTGTTATGGCAATCAATACTGAAGTAACGAGTGCCCAGGCGTTCTTTTTGAAGAAATTTTTCTTGGGAAGATCAGAAGAATTTTTGCTGTCATCTGAATAGCCCGTATTTTTTGCAATCGGTTGATTTTCAGTATTTGATTTTTGTAAATCAGTGTTTCCGCGGGGCTGGTATTCCGTTTTTTTGGCCTGGATTTCAGTTTTTGGAAGTTCAGGAGCGAGAGACACTGTTTTTTCAAGTTCTTTACTGTCTTCTTCCTCTAAGTCTTCATTTTCCTGAAGCAGTTCTCCAGCAAAAAGATGCTGCTTTTTGAATTCATACCAAGAGTCGTAGCCCGCATAAATACTCAATAAATTGAGCATATCTATCCTGGGTAATTTGGTGACCGGCGAAGTTTTGAAATAGGTGTAAAATGACTTTTCGCTGATGTTGCCTTTGGCCTTTTTGCGAAGGTCTTCCTGGAAATATATAATATCTATACCCTTCCATTTTGAAATATCATCATGAGATGGGGTATATTCTTTTAAATATTGACCCTGAACATCCCTTTTTAGCTGTTCAAAGTGTAATAAATCTAAATCTGTCAATTTATTAGATAATAATTAAATTATTGATTATCAGTTATCTTTTTTTGTAAAACTATTTTACAAAGGTATTACAATTATTTTTCATAGACAAATTTTCTAACTGCTCTACCTTTGTCTTGTTCAAATAACAGAACAGAAGAAAATTTTATAAAACAATATTAACAAAATTAAATTTAATTTATTATGAAAAAGTCATTATTCGTAGCTGCTATCGCTGCAATCTCTCTAGTTGCTTGTAAAAAAACTGAAGCTACTTCTACTGAAGGTACTACTGATTCTGCTGCTGTTGTAGCTGATTCTGCTGCTGTTGTAGTTGATTCTGCTGCTAAAGTTGTTGATTCTGCTGCTACTACTGCTGTAGATGCTACTAAAGATGCTGCTGCTGCTACTACTGCTGCTGGTGCTGAAGTTGCTAAAGATGCTGCTAAAGGTGCTGCTGACGCTGCTAAAGGTGCTGCTGATGCTGCTAAAGGTGCTGCTGATGCTGCTAAAGATGCTGCAAAAGACGCTACTAAAAAATAATTTTAGCATAAGCTTAAAAATAAAAGAACCGTTTCACCCAGTGAGACGGTTTTTTTATGCTTAGTCATTGCGAGCCGAAGGCGAAGCAATCCCATCAATAACAAAATTACACCCAGAGTCGCAGAAATAAAACTCTGTTATTTACCCTTTCTTCTGTCTCAAAGATTCATAGCAGGTAATTGCTACAGCGTTGCTCAGGTTTAAAGAGTCGATACTTCCGGCCATAGGAATCAATGTATTTTGACCTTTTCCAATCCAGAAATCACTTAACCCGGAATGCTCAGTCCCGAATAACACCGCAGACCGTTGGGTAAAATCCCTTTTATAAAGATCATCAGCACTTTCATCCATAAGGGTTGTGTACATATTGAAATGATTTTTCTGAAGAAATTCCAGGGTTTCTTCATTTTCAGCCTGGTACACTTCCATTCCAAAAAGGCAGCCTACGCTGGATCTGATTACATTCGGATTGTAAAAGTCTGTTTTTCCGTCTGCTACAATAAGAGCATCAATTCCAAATGCTTCACAGCTTCTTAAAATAGCGCCCAGATTTCCAGGTTTTTCTACCCCTTCCACAATGATAACAGTTGAGTTTTCTTTTGGAATGAATGATGATAAAGGAGTTTCCTTCGCCTGATAAATGCCGATAATACCTTCCGAGCTCCCTCTGTAAGCTATTTTTTCATATACTTTTTCACTTACATAATGGACTTTGCCACCAGGGATTTTTCCTTTAAAGATATTTTCACAAATAAAATATTCCAAAGGCTCAAAATGATATTGTACAGCTCTCTCATTTTCCTGCTGTCCTTCTACTACAAATACTTTAGATTTTTTACGAAATCTGTTGTCAGTAAGGAGCTTAGTGACATTTTTTATTTTATCGTTTTGAAAACTTTCTATCAACATGCTGCAAAATTATGCAAAATTTATGATTGAACTTGTTTGGTTTTTATAAAAAGGCTCTTCCGGGAGATCTGATAGGGTATGTTTTTTCTTCTTTTGCAATAGACCGTAATGAGCATAATTTGGATGATGGAAATGATTTTATATAAATTACCATATAAGTTTCCGGAGACATTGCCAGATACCGTAAAAAGCTCCCAATATAAATTCATGAAGAAATGAAGGAATATGGCAGTCCAAAGATTAAATTCATTTTCAAAATAAACCCATGCAAAAAAAATAGAACCTGCCAATGTGATGGCAAAAATCTCAAATAGCTCTGTTGTGTTCTGACTTTGATACAAGTGAACCTGCGCAAATAATAAAGAGCCGAAAAGTACTGATGAAAGAAATCCCAGTCTGCTGAATCTGAATAAAATCCCGATCAGAAAAGCTCTGAATATGATTTCTTCAAAAAATGCGGACGAAATGGTATTGATGAATAAGGATTCAAAGTCTACTTTGGAAAGCAGGTTAAAATGCAACGAATATCCCAATATCATAGGCAGTGTGCCTGTAAAGGATAAGGTAAACCCCTTTATAATAGGTTTGTCCAGGGAGAGTAAATCTGTAATATTCTTCTCAGGCAATAAAACCTTTAAAGTGATGAGCAATGGAAGCAGTGTTAAGGAATAGGCTGTAACATGTGCTATTGCTTTACTTTGAAATATATTTTTTGAGAAATTCTGTATACTCTTAAAGCAGTATAAATCAAAGAGGTAATAGACAGAGAATCCCAGGATAAAAATTGAAAAAAAACGGATATTTTTGTTCATGCTGATTATTTTGAGCAAAAATGTTGTATTAAATTTTTCATCCCAAATAAAAATGATGATCAGCAAAGAAATGTGACGAATAGCAAGCTTTATTTTTTAGCCATTTTTAATTGTGGGATAATTGAAGAAATAAAGCTTCTGGAAACGGGGATTTCAAACTCGATTTCAGGGAGAATAAGTTTATATCCCTGAGCATTTCCTTTGATATTTTTAACTTTTCCCAAATGAGCAATATAAGAACGATGGCATTTTTTGATCATTGTAGTTTCTATCTGATTTAAAAGATTGGATAAACTGATTCTGATCATTATTTTTTTTTGTGCTTTTATTTTCTGAGAAATAAATGGTACAATAGTTTTCCATAGATTGGGCACAGATAAAGTCGGATTCATCTATAACCAACTCAGCATTGCCGGTTGAAATCCGAAGGGACTTATGAGAAGTATCTGTTGGCTTTTGGGATAATTGTTGTGAGAGGTCTTTTGCCGTTTGCTCATGTACTCTTTTTAAATAAATATAGCGGGATAGAACATAAATAGCAGAAATGGGAATGCCTATAGCAAAAGAATAAAGGAGCATATAAAAATAATTACCAAAACTAAGGGTGACATGGCTAATGCACAATGAATTATAGAAATATGAAAAAACAGAGCTCAGAAATAGGATGCCTGCTATTTTCAGCAATTCAGCCCCTATATTCCAGTTGTTGAACTGGTTGGCAGTAAGGTTTGAAACAAAAAAAGCAACTCCAAAAATAATAGTGTAAGGAAATAAAAGAGCATATTTGTACGGATGATGAAAGTTGCCGGTACCGAAAGGCTGAAAAATAATAAGAAACAAATAGACCAAAATCCCTGCACCCACTGAAGATATCAAAATCTCTTTTACAGATTCGGATTTTGGGTAAGGATATGATGCAAAAGAAATCATATTACTGTTTGTAAAGGATGTGGTTAATGACTGTAATTTTCCTTTTTTACATTCTCAGATCGTAAAAGAATTACATTCCCTGTAAAAAGTGAAAAGCAACTCACGATCCAAAGTATATCGGCGGGTCCGTACGGTTCTGCCGGGTAGTTGTAGCCGGCTTCATTCGCTGTGACTTCTGTGATGAATAAAAAACATACAGTGAGGCCTATAGCAATAAAAAGCAGAAAATTGGCAAGCCGGGCTTTACCACCACCTTCCGTTTCTATCCCTCCAAAAAGAAAACATGCCGATCCATATAGAGCCTTGGTCCCTGCATACACTGCTGGAACAAGGAGTGAAGCAATAAAAAGAATTAAACTTACGATAAGGATGATGATGTATGATTTTTTCATAATGATGAATCTTCAGATTCAGGACTGTCAAAAAATTGTTGGAGATGTTCTATTTCCAAACCCTGATTTTCGTCATTAAATTTCGCTTTTGTAATCAAATTTTCAGGTAATGATTTTGTGGCTTTGGCTCCCATAATTTTTAATTTTTGAGCAGCTGTTACCAGATTTCCTCTTCCTTCAGTAAGTTTGTTCATGGCTCCGTCATATTCGGACCGGGCTTCATCGAGCTTTCTGCCTATTCTCTGAAGATTGTTTACAAATCCCTCAAATTTATCATATAACGCACCTGCCTGCCTTGCTATTTCTATTGCATTTTCCTGTTGTTTCTGATTGGTCCACATACTGTCGATCGTTCTTAAGGTCGCCAATAATGTGGATGGGGTGACAATGACTATATTTTTTTCAAAAGCCTTATTATATAACGAGCTGTCATCATTCAATGCAATGGCGAAAGCCGGTTCAATAGGGATAAACAATAAAACAAAATCCGGGCTTTCCATTTGATAAAGATCATGATAGCTTTTACTGCTCAATTGCTCAACATGCCTTTTTAAGGAAGTGATATGCTCTCTTAGATATAAAGATTTTTGCTCTTCATTTTCTTCATTGACAAATCTCTCGTAGGCTACCAGGGAAACTTTTGAGTCGATGATCATTTTCTTGCCGTCAGGAAGATTGATAATGACATCCGGCTGTACACGGTTCCCCTCCGACGTCATATGACTTTTCTGAACTTCATACTCTCTGCCTTTTTCAAGACCTGATTTTTCTAAAACCCTTTCCAGAATCAGCTCTCCCCAGTTTCCCTGCATTTTACTGTCCCCTTTTAAAGCTTTCGTTAAGTTTAAGGTCTCCTTACTCATTTGGAGGTTCAGATCTTTCAGTCCAATGATCTGTTCTCTAAGCGCAGCATGATAGTCTATACTTTCTTTATGGGTATTTTCTACCTTTTTCTCGAAATTGTTTATCTTTTCCTGGAGAGGGTTTAAAATATTTCTTAGGTTAAGCTGATTCTGTTCCGTAAACTTCTCAGTTTTTTCCTCCAGGATCTTATTCGCCAGGTTCTCAAACTGCAATTTCGATTCTTCCTGAATTTTTGTGATCTCATCTTTTTGGGTATCCAATAATTTCTGAAGGCTTTCATTTTTTGCGGCAAGCTCGGCATTTTTAGAAAAAACTTCCTGTTTCTCAGCCACCAGGTTTTCTATAGAACAGGTCTGTTTAAAATTAAGCTGTTTCAATTCCTGGAACTGGCTGTTCAGCGAGGAATATTCAGCAGAGATTTTTGCGAATTCATTTTTCAGATCATTCAAGAGATCCTGATGGAGAAGATTCTGTTCTTTTTCTTTACTGTTTTCCAGGTTCAGCTCCTGTATTTTCAGGTTTGCATTAGTAAAGTCTGAGTTGCTTTTAATATGTAAATTATTTAATTCATCATAAGCGCTTCTTGAGACCATTGATGATTTCAGTGCAAAATATAGAATGGCAGCACCCAATAGCCCGCCGGTAATAAATCCAATAAGTAAATATATCATCTCCATTTTTCAAAATTATGAAAAAAGGCTGGAAGCTGGAAGAACGAAGTTGGAAGTTACTCTTGAACGGATAACAACCGGTTGCTTTCTTAAAATTTGTTTCAATGTTTTTAAAAGATAAATAAAACGGTTTACACTTGTTCTGTAGAATTCCATTACTCTTCTCATCCTTCTTCCAGCTTCCTTTCTGAATTATAATACCTATATTTATGGGAAATTTCAGACGCACATGAATATTTTGTTGGTAGAAGATGATCAGAGAATTAGTAACTTCCTGCTAAAAGGACTTTCTGAAGCCGGTTACAATATAACCCTTGCCGATTCGGGGGAAAAAGCACGAGAGTTTCTCAATACCTATGATTTTGATATCATATTAATGGATATTATGCTTCCCGGGCTGGATGGGATGCAGCTTACCCAACTCATAAGATTTAAAGGGAATTATACGCCGATTCTGGTGCTGAGTGCACTCAACAGTCCTGATGACAAAATTAAAATGCTGGACCTGGGGGCAGATGATTATTTATCTAAACCGTTCCATTTTGATGAGCTTATCTCAAGAATCAAAGCCCTTACAAGGCGTACCAGACTGAGCTACCAAAAAGAAAATCAACGGCTGTCCTGCGGTAATATCATAATTGATACAGACCTTCACAAGGTGACGCAGAATGATCACGAAATTGGATTCTCTCCTACAGAATATAAACTTTTTACCTTCCTGATGGAACATAAGAATAAAGTCCTGAGCAGAACCCAGATTCTGCACCATGTGTGGGGAATTGATTTTGATAATGCTACGAATGTTGTGGATGTTTACATCTCTTATGTACGTAATAAGATTGATGAAACGGATCAGAAAATTATTCATACCGTAAAAGGAACAGGATATTTAATTAAAGACTGAAAATGACGCTCAGAAACAGGTTTACTCTTATTTCAAGCCTTTCCTTCGGCATTGTTTCTATTGTCACATTTGTGGTGATATTTTTTGCCTATTATGACAGTACCAGGATCTTTTATTTTGAGAAGCTGAGAAATACAGCGCTTATTTCAGCTATTTATTACCTCGAAAAAGATGAACTTCCAAAAGACAGACATGCCCAGATCAAGAAAGAGTATAATCACCTTATCCAGAATAACAGGGTCGCTGTTTACAATCAAAATAATGAAGTTACTTTTGGACATAATCTGAATGATACGAATATCAAACTGCGCCACCTGCAGGCTGCCAGAACCAATAAGGGCGTTCAGTTTATGTCGGACAACAGTTTTTATTACGGTATTTTTTATCCCGATAACCAGGGAGATTTTGTGGTTTTTGTAAAATCATCCAATGATTCATTTCGCTCCCAGATGATCAGATTATCTGTGATTATGCTGTCTGTGCTTGTACTTGGACTGCTGGCTATTTATTTTCTGAGCAGATACCTTTCAAAAATTGTTTATAAGCCTATCTCGAATGTGGTAGAACGTATTAATACCGTTGATTATAACAATATTTCTACGGCAATTACGACGACCAATACCCATGATGAGATTGAAGAGCTGATTAAATCTTATAATAAGCTGTTAGGGAGAATCTCAGAAAGCATGCTGCTTCAGCAGAATTTTATCAATTATGTCTCTCATGAGTTTAAAACCCCGCTGGCTGCTATTTCTGGAAACCTGGAGGTATTTGCGCAAAAGGATAGGACTCCTGAAGAATATAAAAAAGTAGCTAAGGAGTCTTTAGATAATGTGTTTGAGATAGAAAATATTCTCAATAACCTTTTACTGATGTCAGGAATGACTAAGCTTGAAGCTTCCCATAAGCAGGTGAGGGTAGATGAGCTGATATGGAAAATTTATGAGAAGCTGGAACCTCAGGCCAGAGAAAAACAGTCATCCATTACCATACAGCTTCAGGTGGTAAATCCTGTGTTATTAGAAATGCCCGGGAATGAGACGCTGCTGTACCTGGCTTTGTATAATATTGTGGAAAATGCCATAAAATACTCTGATGCCTATCCCATTGCCATTACACTATCTGAGAATGATGGTCATCTGAATATCGAGGTGAAAGATCAAGGTAAAGGAATTCCGGCGGATGATCTTATCAAAATTACCGAGACCTTCTACCGGGGTAAAAATGTGGATCATATTAAAGGAAGCGGCATCGGCTTATCATTATCGAAAAGTATTTTTGATCATCATCATATTGTAATGAAGATTGATTCTGTGATGAATGTCGGGACAAGTGTTCTTCTTGAATTTCCGGTTCATTCCTGATTTTTTCCCTCGCAGATTTGCTGATTGAGCAGATTTATGATCTTAGATTAATTTTAAATCTTATAAAAACATATTCATATTAAAAAAATCTGCGTCATCCGCAAAATATGTGAGAACTTAAAGAATTCAATAGAAACGGGTTTTAACCCGCTTACAAAATACATTTAAAATCTTTTGGCTTTAGCCAAAACATACCTATTCAAAGGGAATTCCCCAGAATAAAATCATTCTAATCAAACTCTAATGTTGGACTAACCGAATTTTAATTTCATTCGAAATTGCGTCTAATATTAGAGAAATAGCTTTGTGGTCTTAAATATGAGACCTTTGAAGAAGATTATTTTTACACTATTTTATATTCATTGCTTTAGTTTCTTTTCAGCGCAGATTTCGGATACTTTGAAAATGACCAGAAAGGAAGCTGAAGCAGTTTTTTTAGCTAAAAACCTGGATTTAATAGCTCAGAAACTGGAAATCTCCCAGGCAGAAGCGCGTGCTGTTCAGGCAAAATACTGGCCTAATCCCAAATTGAGTATCAGTGAAGTCAATCTGTGGCGGACTTATGATATTGAAGAACAGCCTGCTCTTATTGGAAATTGGGGGAAAAATACCCAGATCTCTGCTGAAATAGAACAGGTAATTCAGACGGCAGGTAAAAGAAGAAAGAATATTGAGCTTCAGAAAATAGAAGTGGAAGGTGAAAAGTATGAACTGCAGGAAGTCTTGCGGGAGCTCAAGAAAACGGTAAGAAATACCATGACAGAAATCCTGTACAATCAGGAGCAGCAGAAAATATATGAAAATCAGATTTCTTCCATCGAGAAACTGACAAAATCTTATCACAACCAATTAAGCCTGGGAAATATCAGTAAAGCGGAGTATATCCGTTTAAAAGCGCAGGAAATAGAATTCAAGAAAAAACTGATTTCATTGCAACAGGAAATTGAAGACCAGCAATTGGAGCTGAAAGGTTTGCTGATGATCCCGTCCCAGTCTTATCTCGTTATCACCGATTCGTTTACCCTTCCGGAAAAGCAGGTTTCAGAGCTGGAACTAACACAGTGGATGGAAAAGGCAAAAGAAAACCGCCCGGATATTCTGAGGTCCAAAAATAAGGAGAAGCATGCTGAGAAAAATCTGGAGATACAAAATGCTATGAAAACTCCGGATCTTGCTGTTTCCATAGGATATGACCGTGGCGGAAATATTATGAAGAACTTCATAGGAGTAGGAGTCTCTTTCGACCTCCCGATTTTCGACCGTAATAAAGGCAATATTCAGGAAGCCCAGCTCGAAATTCAAAAGATGAAAAATGAAACCCGCAAGAATAGGCTGAAGTCTGAAAATGAAGTGGCTTCTGTTTTTAGAAATTATATACGGACCCGGCAGGTTTCTGAAGAAATTGATGATACCTATGAGTCTACTTTGGATAATTTATTGGTAAGCCATGAAAAAAACTTCCGGCTGAGAAACATCAGCATGCTGGAATATATGGACTTTTTGGATACTTATATCGGCAATAAAATGATCATCCTGGATACTAAAAAAGAACTTAATCAATACTACGAAAACCTGCAGTATGTTGTAGGACAGGATTTATAATATTTTACCTATGAAAATGAATACTACCCGATACATTGCAGTGGTTTATCTGTCTGCGCTGGTCGCTTTTACAGGCTGTAAAGATCAAAAGCAGGACCGTGAAGGTGAGAAAAACTATTGCATCAGTAAAGAACTTAAAAAAGATATTAAGCTTGTAAAAGCAGAAATGCGGCCTATAGAAGAGAGCATTACCCTTACCGGAGAAGTGGAAAGCAACTCTGATAAAACCGTTCCTTTTGTAAGTCTTGTGGATGGGGTGGTGACGGACACCTATTTCTCACTGGGAGATTATGTGAAAAAGGGACAGGTCCTGGCAAGCATCAAGAGTACGGCTGTAAACGAAATGCAGGATGATACCCGGACCCTGCAGGCACAGCTGGCGGTAGCCAAAAGAAAACTGGCCTCCGTAGAAGCGATGTATAAAGATGATATTGCTTCCCAGAAAGATTTACAGGAGGCCAGGTCCGAAGTAGCGATTCTGCAGTCTAATATTGCTAAGACCCAAAAAAATATGCAGCTGTATTCGGCAGGAGGAAATACGATTCAGATAAAAGCGCCTGCAGACGGATATGTTATCTCAAAGAATATTTCCAAAGGAATGCCGGTTACAGCAGGAGGAGACCAGCTTTTTACCATTTCCAATCTGGATAAGGTTTGGGTAATGGCCAACGTATATGCTACCAATATGAGACATGTGTATGCAGATCAGCCGGTGGTGGTAAAGACATTGGCTTATCCGGATGATAGCTTTGCGGGAAAGATCAATACGATTTCACAGGTTTTCAATGAGAATGAGAGAGTCCTGAAAGCTAAGATTATCATGGATAATCATGGAATGAAGCTAAGACCCGGAATGTCTGCAGATGTTGTTTTGCCTGTTAATTCACAAAATAAAAGCGCATTGGCCATCCCGGCAAAGGCTATGATCTTTGACAACAATCAAAGCTATGTGGTGGTATATAAAAAAGATTGTGAGCTGGAGATCAGACCGGTGACGGAAATTGCGTCCAACAGTCAATATATTTATGTAGAAGGAAACCTGAAGCCCGGAGAAAACATTATTGCTTCCAACGGGCTGCTGATCTATGAGAACCTGAAAAACCAACTAAATAAGTCTACGAACTAATGCGAAAATTTGTACAGAATATAGTTTCCTTTTCTTTAAAAAACTCGCTGATCGTTCTCTTGGGAACTTTTCTTTTGCTGGCGGGAGGGATCTATTCGTATATCCATACACCAATTGAAGCATTTCCTGATGTAACCAATACCAGAGTAAGAGTAATTACCCAATGGCCCGGACGAAGTGCGGAGGAAATAGAGAAATTTGTAACGCTTCCGATTTCCAAAGAAATGAATGCAATTCCGAATAAAACATCGGTACGATCTATTTCTTTATTCGGGCTTTCTGTAGTTACGGTGATTTTTGATGATCATGTCAATGATTTTTATGCCCAGCAGTATGCTTCCAACAAATTAGGTAATGTAAATCTTCCCAATGGTGCAGAATACAGTATTGAACCTCCTTCCGGAGCTACAGGTGAAATTTACCGGTACATTATCAAAAGTAAACTGCCGATCAAAGAAGTTACATCAGTTCAGGACTGGGTGATTGAACGGGAATTACTTGCCGTGCCCGGAGTGGCAGATGTCGTTAGTTTTGGAGGCGAGGAAAAAACATATGAGATCAAAATTAATCCTACGGAATTACACAATTACGACCTTTCCCCCCTGGATGTGTATGAAGCTGTTTCGAAGAGTAATATTAATGTAGGAGGAGATGTCGTTGCAAAAGGAGATCAGGCTTATGTCGTGCGGGGGATCGGTCTTTTGGAAAAAAAAGAGGATATTGAAAATATTCAGATTGAGGTAAAAGGTTCCACACCTATTTTGGTAAAACATGTGGCCGAAGTTAAGGTTTCTGCAAAACCAAGACTGGGGCAGGTAGGGTACAACAAGGAAAATGATGTCGTAGAAGGGATTGTTATCATGCTCCGCGGTGAAAATCCAAGTGAGGTGATCGCCAGGCTGAAAGACAGGATAGAACAGCTGAATGGAGGAGAGCTTCCCGGAGACATTCAGATTGTACCGATCATTGACCGTACTGAACTGGTGAATACAACCGTTTATACCGTATCTAAAAACCTGATTGAAGGAGTAATTCTGGTTTCCATTATTGTATTTATATTCCTGTACAACTGGAGGACAACGTTTATTGTAGCTTCGGTGATTCCTTTAGCTTTCCTTTTTGCCATTATCATGTTGAAGATTCAGGGGCTTCCGGCCAACCTGATTTCTATGGGAGCACTGGATTTCGGATTGCTGCTGGAAGGAACGCTCGTCATTGTAGAACACGTATTTGTCGCCCTCGAACATAAGGCTAAGAAAATAGGACTCCGAAGGTTCAACAGGATTTCCAAATTGGGAATCATTAAGAGAAGCGCAGGGAGCGTTGCAGGCTATATTTTCTTTGCCCTGCTGATTCTTATCGTGGCTTTAATGCCAATCTTCTCTTTCCAGAAGGTGGAAGGGAAAATGTTCTCACCTTTGGCATTTACATTAGGATATGCATTGTTAGGGTCATTGCTTCTGAGCTTAACGTATGTTCCCGCGATGTGTAAACTTTTACTGACAAAAAATATACAAGAGAAAGAAAATTTTATTTCAAGATTCTTTAGGGTAAATATGTACAGGATTTACGAATTCAGTGACCGTCATAAAAAAGGATTTATCATAGGGTTTATTGCTTTGCTGGCGGTGTGCGGCTGGAGATTCTCCAATCACGGTTCCGAATTTCTGCCTAAACTGAATGAAGGAGCAATCTATGTACGGGCAACGCTTCCCAATAGTGTCAATCTGGACGAGTCGGTACGGCTGACCGAAGAGATGAAGGAGATTTTAATGAAGTATGATGAGGTAAAATTCGTGATGACCCAGACCGGCCGGCCGAATGACGGTACTGATCCCACCGGTTTTTTTAATATTGAATTTAATATCCAGCTGAAGCCGGAAAATGAATGGAAGAAAAAGATCTCCAAAGAAGAACTTCTCGAAGAGATGAGGGTTTCCCTTGAAAAATATCCGGGTATCAATTTTGGATTCAGCCAGCCGATACAGGATAATGTAGAAGAATATGTGGCCGGAGTGAAGGCGCCTCTGGTGATCAAGATTTTTGGGAATGAGTTATTTGAGCTTGAAAATTATGCCAATACAGTGGCCAATTCCATCCGGACCGTTCCGGGAA
This sequence comes from Chryseobacterium sp., assembly GCF_022869225.1. NCBI lineage: Bacteria > Pseudomonadati > Bacteroidota > Flavobacteriia > Flavobacteriales > Weeksellaceae > Chryseobacterium > Chryseobacterium sp. The sequence goes on from NZ_JALIHL010000001.1 coordinate 2,682,379, forward strand.
TTTCCGATGTGAATGTCTTTAAGAATATTGGACTTCCGGAACTCAGAATACAGCTTCATGACTCTAAAATGGCTAAATATGGTGTTTCCACGGCAGATGCACAGGCTGTTATCGAGATGACGATTGGAGGGCAGGCTGCCACCAAGTTCTATGAAGAAGAAAGAATGTTTGATGTAATGCTGAGATTTGAAAAGCAATACCGTGATACCCCGGAAAAAATGGGAAATATTCTGATTCCGACCCAGGATAATAAAAAGGTGCCGTTGAAAGAAATTGCTACGATTGATTATCATACAGGCCCTTCCTTTATCTACCGTGAAGGAAACAGCAGATATATTGGAGTAGGATTTAATATTGAAGGTCGTGATCTGGGAAGTACAATTAAAGAAGCGAAGGCAAAGGTGGAAAAAGAAGTACAGCTTCCCAAAAACCATAAAATGACCTGGGCAGGAGAGTTTGAAAGTAAAGAAAGGGCAGCAAAGCAGCTGGCAATGGTCGTTCCGATTTCATTAGTTCTTATTCTGATGCTGTTGTATTTTAATTTCGGAAATATAAAAGATACTCTGATCTCTTCCATTACACTGGCATTTGCATTTATTGGAGGATTTTTATCCCTTTGGTTTACAGGAACCATTTTTGGGATCTCAGCAGGAATAGGATTTATTATTCTTTTTGGCGTTGCCACGATTGATGGTATCGTTCTGATTGGAGTGATGAAAGAAAACCTGCAGAACAGAATGTCTCTTAAAGAAGCGATCGCCAATGGAGTACAGAGCAGGATCCGCCCGGTGGTGATGATTGCCTTAATGGGATCTATGGGACTGTTCCCTGCAGCGATGTCCAACGGAATGGGATCTGAAATTCAAAAGCCGCTGGCGATTATGATTGTAGGAGGATTGATCATCTGTATGCTGCTTTCCTTTACCATACTGCCGATTGTATTTTATTATGCCTATCGTAAAAAGCATAAAGAAACCTTATAGTTTCTTCATTTTTGTTCATTAAGTGGGCCGGGATCCGTGAGGAAGATCCCGGCCTTTTTATATGCTGATCGTAGATCAGGTATTCTTTGTCGCTTCCAGTATTTCAATATTTTTTACCACATCATTACTTTCGCATTTCTTAAGATTCTTCATAAGATCAGAGCTGTTGATCTTTGGATTTAGAATTTGTGAAGCAACTTTTGCGGCGGCATAATCTACAATAGTAATTACGGAATCCCTTAAGAAATTAGGGGTGCTGGATGCGATCACGGCAGTAGCCCAGGAAGTATCCCTTGCTTTGGAAATGGCAAAATCCAATATGGCATTGTCTTTTCCGTTGGAAAGCCGGTCAAGGATATCGACCGGATAGCATATTTTACTTAAAGAATCCTGAACCTTCTGATTGATGGAGGCAATTACCTGATTAATATTTTCAAAATCTTTTTTGAGTGGATTTATTTTCCGGTACGGCATTACCGAAGCGGCTGAGATGCCCAGATCTAAATTGATATGTGCGTTCATCCCCAGAAAAATATGTTGCAGAATGAGAAGATCCTTAATTTTAGAGGCTTCAAAAGCAATATACCATGAATTGGAGCATTTTATTCCCTGATGATAATTTTCCCATGCTTCAAGATATCTTTGTGCAAAAGCAATATCAAGCTGTATCATTCTTGGATTGTCTTCAAATGTCTTCTGCTGGATTCCTTTCAGAACCTGTGCGGTCATAATGCGGTAGGTACAGGCAAAATATCCGGCAGGACTTTGATTTTCTTTACACCAGATAATGATCTTATCCAGCTTCGTCAGCACTTCTTCAATGGTTTTCATAGCCGTTTTTGTTTATTTAAAGATAATAAAAAGCTGTGATCACCAGTGTATTGCTTTGAAAACGAATAGAATGATCTTTTTTAACAATGAAAAAGTGAGCCGGAAGCTCACTTTATTTGTTGTTGATCAGGTTATGGGGTGATTATAATCGGATCTGGAAAAGGTTCAAGAACCAATGGTTTGCACATTGCTGCCGGTTGGCAGCTTCCCCCCATGCATATAAAATTAGTCATTGTGGTGGTGCCGTCAGGACATCTGATCATAGCTTCACCATGGCATCCTCCGGGACATTCTGCCGGATATAAATACCCGCCGAATACATCTTTCAGTTCTGTTCTCGAAAGTTTTGATACGTTCATTTTTTTCATGGAATTAAATTTTTATAAGTTTTAATTGTATGGTGTTGAAAATGAATGTCTAATATACTAAAAAAACAAATCACTATATCGTTATATAGTGATTTGTCTGAATATTATTTTAAAAAAATTCCGAAAATATTCTTATCAGGGATTTTCTTTAGAAATCTCCTTATGATGTTTTAAATACAAAGGTAAAGCCGCCGATCCGTACCATGGAAAAATTTCATAACTGAAAATACCGGCCTGAACCGCAGGATCAGTCTTTACCCATTGCTCAGCTTCTTCTTTGGATTTTGTATTGAAAATAAACATACCGCGGTAGTTTTCTTTATTTTTCTCCAGAAAAGGACCTGCTACAATAATTTTACCCTCATCAGCCAGCTTTTGAATATTTCCCATATGCCCTTTCATAAGTTCGCCCATTTTGGCTTTGTCTTCAATCTTAACAAAACCGGTTGTCAGCATGACAATCGTATAAGGTTTCATGCCATATTGATCTGCTCCTAAAGAAGTTGCCAACTCCTGATTATATTTAGGTTTTTCTGCTTTCTTTTCCTGAGCAAAGGACAGTGCTGATATGAGGAGACATGCGGTTAATAATATTCTTGATTTCATCTTGTTTTATTTTGATAAATATAATAAAACCTTATAGATTTCTGAAAACTGAATTTCAAATGATGATATGATACAAAAAAAACCTCGATGGATACGAGGTTATATCTAATTGTTCTGATGAGGTTACTAATCTTTAATTCTTAAAAATTCTTTCGCAAGCTCGATCATTTTAGGATCACCGGTATATTTGCCATGTTCATCAGAAAGTTTTACTGTAGGAATCCATTCTTTATTAGGTGCCTGTACACCGATCAGTTTCATAACGATATTCATTGGCTTCAATCCTACATCGTTCGTAAGATTGGTTCCTATCCCAAAAGAAATTCCTATTTTTCCTCTGCAGTAATTGGTGATTTCTTCTACTTTTTCAAGATTCAGGGCATCAGAGAAAATAATGTATTTGAACATAGGATTGATGCCATTCTTTTGATAATGGGCAATTGTTTTATCCGCAAATTCTAGAGCGTCACCGCTGTCATGACGGACACCGTCAAAAAGCTTGGCGAATTTCTTATCAAACTGCTGGAAGAAGACATCCGTGGTATACGTATCGGAAAGAGCCACTCCCAGGTCACCTCTGTATACATCCACCCAATGTTCCAGCGCCAATTCATTGGCCATTTTGAAGCCATACTCTGCAGCGTGGAACATAAACCATTCGTGAGCATGTGTCCCGATTGGTTTTACCCCATATTTCATGGCAAAATGAACATTTGAACTTCCTATAAAGGTGGAATCCTTTTTCTGGGTTAAAGCTTCCATCACCAGATTCTGTACTTTATAAGAATGCCTTCTTCTTGTTCCGAACTCTGCAAAGGTGACCCCAAGCCTGCCCAATGAATCTGCCTTCTCAATGGTTTTTCTCATGACGACTTCGTTGGAATCCCGTTCCATATGGTTCATCTCGTAATGAAGCTCACTGATCAATGACAATAAAGGAACTTCCCAAAGAATTGTTCTGTACCAAAGACCTTCAACAATGACAGAAAGATCTCCTCCCTCCTGATGAATCTTTACTTCAGACGGATCATAATGATAGCCTTCTAAAAAATCCAGATACGGAAGGTCGATATAGGGGCAGGTTCTTGCCATGAACTTTTTTTCGTCTTTGGTAAGTTTGAGCTCTGCCATCTTATTGACCGCTTCTCTCAATGCAACGTCAAAGCCTTCCGGAAAGTGGTGTTTTCCCCTGTTGATAAATTCATATTTTACAATAGAACTGGGGAATAGTTTCACCACTGCATTCTGCATGGTTATTTTATAAAAATCATTATCCAGAATAGAGTTCAATCTTACGTCACTCATAATATGTGTAATTTTAACGCAAATATAGGAAATAAAAATAAAAATCGCCTAAATGTAAGGCGATTTTTTTGAAATATTTCAATGCTTTTATTGAGTTATTTTCCAAGATAAGAGTTATACATCCAAACTTCTTTTTCCTGTTCTGTGATATAATCGCTCATTTGGGAGTTTGTACCTTCGTCACCTGCAGCATCGGTAATCTCTAAAAGTTCTCTCTGAAGATCAATGACCACTTTTAACGAACTTAGGATTTGTTCAACACTTTTAGTGCCGTCAGTTACTTCTTTGCTTTCTTTAATCGTTGCTACCTTTAAATAATCAGAGTAATTGTGCGCAGGAGTAGCTCCCAGCGTCAGGATTCTTTCTGCAATCTCATCAATTTTTAAAACAAGGCTGTTGTACAATTCTTCAAACTTCGGGTGAAGGGTGAAAAACTGATCTCCTTTGATGTTCCAGTGAGAGCCTCTGGTGTTCTGATAAAATACAGAATAGTTGGCTAAAAGTACATTCAGTTTGTCTGCTATTTTTTTGCAGTCGGCCTCTTTAAGGCCTATAATACTAGCGTTTTTCATATGTTTATATTTATTTTTCTAAGGTCGTGTGTTATTTGCCATCTTTACTGTGCTTGTTGGCCAGAAGATTTTGTTAATGGCAGTTATCATTTTGGATGTGTTGCAAAGTTAGAAAATATTGTGCCGAATTACCCTGATTGTTAATAGATGATAACTATAAGAAAATTTTTTAAAATAGTTTGGAAGTATTAATATTGCATAAGATGAAAAATTTTTTGATCACAGCATCGGTATTTTTCGGGATATGTTTTATCTATATCCTGATCATGCTGTCCACCACCGGGAATTATTTTACCTATCTATTGGATGATGCTTATATTCATTTGGCAATGGCTAAAAATTTTGCGGTTCATGGAGTATGGGGAATGACTCCTTATGCTTTTTCATCTTCCTCTTCATCTCCGGTGTTTACCTTTATTTTAAGTGTTCTGATCTCTGTTTTTGGAAATCATACTCTGTTACCCTTGATTTTTAATATCGTTTCTGCAGGAGTGCTTATGGTATTCCTCAATAAATACTATCTGCTGTTTTTTAATCAGAATAAACATATAGTTCTCGCCAGCCTGTTTACCCTTTTCTTTGCTGTAATCCATGTACAGATTGTAACCGGGATGGAGCATGTCTTACAGGTGCTGATGGTTGCCGTTACTATATATTGTTTTCAAAAATGGCGGAGCAGTAATTTCAAGGACAGACTTTTTTCTTATGCATTTTACAGTAGTCTGATGTTATTAGGGCTGATCAGGTTTGAAAGCATGTTTTATTTTGTATCTCTTGCTTTTGTTTTTACTTTGACAGGACAGTTTAAACGTTCTATTCTTGTCCTTTTGTTTGGTTTTGTTCCGATCCTTCTTTTCGGGATTTTCAATTATCCTAAAAGTGGATACTTTTTTCCAAACTCAGTGGTTATAAAAGGAACTCTTCTGGATTTCTCGGGAAATGTGCCTGCACAGGTAATTAACATTGTATTAAAAAAACTGATCATCAATATCAGCTTCTATAAAATAGGCTTGTTTCCTCTGCTGATCAGTATCATTTTAATCTACAAGGATTACAGAAAGAAATTAAACTTTCAAAAGGTTATGAGGAATAACTTTCTGATAATAACCTGGTGCTTTACCCTTGTCCTGCATTGTCTTTTCGGTGAAATAAAAGGGGTATTCAGATACGAAGCTTATCTTTTAGTCGCTTTTGCAATGATTCTTATTCCAAGGTTAAAACTTTTTGTCACCCAACCATTACAGGCTTTCAAAACAGAAAAAATAACAGGCTTACTGGTCATCGCAAATCTATTACTGCTGATCTATAAATGCGGATATGCACATATGGTGATTACAAACGGCAGTGCCAATATATATGAACAGCAGATACAGTCTGCCAGATTTTTAAAGAAATACTATAATACATCTAACGTAGTGGCTAATGATATTGGAGCGATCTGTTATTTTACAGATATCCATTTGCTGGATTTTATGGGATTGGGATCTAAAGAGATGGTGTATTTTAGATTAAAGGATAAAAAGCCTGATCAAGAATTTGAAGAATTTCTGACACAGTATACCGCTAAAAACAACTATCAGCTGGCTATAGCTTATGAAGAATGGCTGGATGGGCATACTCCGAAAAACTGGAAAAAAGTGGCTTATCTGGAAATAGGAGGGAAAAATGTGGTGTTAGGTGAAAAACATTTGTTCATTTATTCAATCAATCCTGAAATTCATCAATCCCTAAAGCAAAATATAAAAGCTTTTAAATGGACCCAAAATATTAAAGTCAAAATAATAGAGTAGATGGAGCGCCCTGTTTTATATTTTTAAAGAATAAATAACAATTTGTTAATAAATCCTGCGGGCTTGTTTTTTAGCTTTGCATCCAAAGCCAGGAAAATGACAAGGAAATTGATCCTGTGAGCATAAGTACAGCTCTTTTAAGAGTCCATGTTGTAATAGAGGAGAGGAAAAAGAATAAGGGCCCTTTGAAACCATATTTTATTTTTTTTGATACAAATAAAATACATAACTGCTTGTCAATTAAAAAAATATTATTATTTTTGCACCCTAAAATAAAAAGCAATTAAATGCCTACTATTCAACAATTAGTAAGAAAAGGAAGAGCCACGCTTGCCAAGAAGAGCAAATCGGCTGCCCTTGATTCTTGTCCACAAAGACGTGGTGTATGTACGAGAGTATATACTACTACACCTAAGAAACCTAACTCTGCACTTAGAAAAGTGGCAAGGGTAAGACTTTCTAACGGTAAAGAAGTTAACGCCTACATCCCGGGCGAAGGACATAATCTTCAAGAGCACTCGATAGTATTGGTAAGAGGCGGAAGGGTGAAAGACCTACCGGGAGTACGTTACCACATCGTAAGAGGTGCATTAGACACTGCAGGTGTAAATGGAAGAACACAGAGAAGATCTAAGTATGGAGCTAAGAGACCAAAACCAGGTCAGGCAGCTGCTGCACCAGCAAAAGGAAAGAAAAAATAATCATTAAATAAGGTACAGAAACAATGAGAAAGACAAAAGCGAAAAAAAGACCGTTGTTACCAGATCCGAAATTTAATGATCAATTGGTAACTAGATTTGTTAATAACCTAATGCTAGACGGTAAAAAGTCTATCGCATTCAAAATTTTCTATGATGCATTAGATATCGTAGAAACTAAAAAAGGAGATAACGAAAAAACTGCACTTGAAATCTGGAAAGATGCACTTACTAATGTAATGCCTCACGTAGAAGTACGTTCTAGAAGAGTAGGTGGAGCTAACTTCCAAATCCCTATGCCAATCAGAGCTGATAGAAAAATTTCTATGGCAATGAAATGGTTAATCAAATATTCTAAAGCTAGAAATGATAAGTCTATGGCTTTGAAATTAGCTAATGAAGTTGTAGCGGCTTCAAGAGAAGAAGGTGCTGCTTTCAAAAAGAAAACGGATACTCACAAAATGGCGGAAGCTAACAAGGCTTTCTCACACTTCAAATTCTAATCTGAAATGGGAAGAGATCTTAAATTCACAAGAAATATTGGTATTGCCGCTCACATTGATGCTGGTAAAACTACTACTACAGAAAGGATTTTATTCTATACAGGGGTAAACCACAAAATTGGAGAAGTTCACGATGGAGCTTCTACAATGGACTGGATGGAGCAGGAAGCAGAAAGAGGTATTACTATTACTTCTGCTGCAACTACTTGTTCTTGGAACTTTCCAACGGATCAAGGAAAAGCTTTACCTGAAACTAAACCTTATCACTTCAACATCATCGATACACCGGGACACGTTGACTTCACTGTAGAAGTAAACAGATCTTTAAGAGTATTGGATGGATTGGTATTCTTATTCTCTGCAGTAGATGGAGTAGAGCCTCAGTCTGAAACAAACTGGAGACTTGCTGACAACTACAAAGTTGCGAGAATGGGATTCGTAAACAAAATGGACAGACAAGGTGCTGACTTCCTTAACGTGGTAAACCAGGTTAAAGAGATGTTAGGATCTAACGCGGTTCCAATCGTTTTACCAATCGGTGCTGAAGAAGATTTCAAAGGTGTTGTTGACTTAATTAAAAACAGAGCGATTATCTGGGATGAAGCAGGACAGGGAGCTACTTTCGAAGTAGTGCCAATTCCTGATGACATGAAAGATGAGGTTCTTGAATATAGAGAGAAATTAGTAGAAGCAGTTGCTGACTACGATGATACTTTGATGGAGAAGTTCTTCGAAGATCCGGATTCAATCTCTGAAGACGAAATCAACGAAGCTCTTAGAAAAGCTACTATCGATTTATCTATTATCCCAATGACTTGTGGTTCTTCATTCAAGAATAAAGGAGTACAGTTTATGTTGGATGCAGTATGTAAATACCTGCCTTCTCCATTGGATAAAGATGATATCAAAGGTACTGACCCAAGAACAGACGCTGAAATTACAAGAAAACCAGACGTAAACGAGCCTTTCTCGGCTTTAGCATTCAAGATTGCTACTGACCCGTTCGTTGGAAGATTAGCATTCTTCAGAGCATACTCTGGAAGATTAGATGCGGGTTCTTACATCTTGAACACCCGTTCAGGAGATAAGGAAAGAATCTCTAGAATCTATCAGATGCACGCTAACAAGCAAAATCCTGTAGAATATATTGAAGCAGGTGATATTGGTGCAGCGGTAGGATTCAAATCTATCAAAACTGGTGATACAATGTGTGACGAGAAAAACCCAATCGTTCTAGAATCGATGGTTTTCCCTGATCCGGTAATTGGTATCGCTGTTGAGCCTAAAACTAAAGCTGACCAGGATAAAATGGGTAATGCATTAGCTAAATTGGCTGAAGAAGATCCAACGTTTACGGTTAGAACTGACGAAGCTTCTGGACAAACGATTATCTCTGGTATGGGTGAGCTTCACTTGGATATCATTGTAGACCGTATGAAGAGAGAATTCAAAGTTGAAGTAAACCAAGGACAACCTCAGGTAGAGTACAAAGAAAACTTAACAAAAGTTGCCAGCCACAGAGAAGTTTACAAAAAGCAATCTGGAGGTAAAGGTAAATTTGCTGATATTGTATTTGAATTAGGACCTGCAGACGAAGGTAAAATTGGTTTAGAATTCATCAATGAGATCAAAGGTGGTAACGTTCCAAGAGAATTTGTTCCTGCTATTGAAAAAGGCTTTAAAGCTGCAATGAAGAACGGTCCTTTGGCTGGTTTCGAAGTTGAAGGTATTAAAGTTGTTCTTAAAGACGGATCTTTCCACGCGGTGGATTCTGATGCTCTTTCCTTTGAAATGGCTGCTAAATTAGGATTTAAAGAAGCGGGACGTGCTGCTAAGCCGGTAATTATGGAGCCTATTATGAAACTGGAAGTTGTAACTCCGGAAGAATATATGGGTAACATCATTGGTGACCTTAACAAGAGAAGAGGTACAATCAGTGGTCAGGAAGAGAAAAACGGAGCTGTTGTAATCAAAGGTTCTGTTCCACTTTCTGAAATGTTTGGATATGTAACTACTCTAAGAACACTTTCATCAGGAAGAGCTACTTCTTCTATGGAATTAGAGAAGTACCAAGCTACTCCACAAAACGTTGCTGAAGAAATCATAGCTAAAGCAAAAGGTTAATTTTTAAATTAAAGAAATGTCACAAAGAATCAGAATAAAACTAAAATCTTACGATTACAACTTGGTAGACAAGTCTGCTGAGAAAATCGTAAAAACGGTAAAGGCTACTGGTGCTGTTGTAAACGGACCCATTCCATTGCCAACGAATAAGAGAATCTTCACAGTGTTGAGATCTCCGCACGTAAACAAGAAAGCAAGAGAGCAATTCCAACTTTCAGCTCACAAGAGACTGATGGATATCTACTCTTCTTCTTCTAAAACGGTTGATGCTCTAATGAAGTTAGAGTTACCAAGCGGTGTAGACGTTGAAATTAAAGTGTGATAACTGCATACTTTGCAATGATTATAGAATCCGTTCCTTTTTAGGGACGGATTTTTTTATGGAAATAGTTGAGCGGTGCAGCCTAAACAGGCACCTTAGAAAGTAAGTTGAAGATCAGCGGAATGGCTTTTTTTTAATTTGACTTTTGATAGCCATAAAACATCCCGGGGCTATTCCCATTAATCATAGGATAGATCTGATGGAGTATTTTACTGCCAGGTCTGCAGTTGTTGATGATTTGATATTGGTTAGTCTTTCCAGGGTGACATATGTCAGCTTATTTTGTTTATTTAGAATTAATAAAAACAATAAATTTGCAAAAAATTATCAGATGAATAAAGTACTATCCTGTTCTCTGCTTGTTCTAGGCGGGGTTTTTGTCAACGCACAAAAAGTAAACGATTCTATTAAAAAGTCAAAAGAGATTGATGAAGTAGAATTATTCGGTGAAAGAAAGAAACCGCAGGAAGGTCTTGAAGCAATTACAAGACTGCCTTTGAAAACCAGAGACCAGATCCAGAGTATTTCAGTAATTTCTTATAAAGTAATTGAAGATTTGGGAGGTTTAACGGTAACGGATGTCGCTAAAAATGTTCCTGGAGTTACTCAATTTGGAAGTTATGGAGGTACCAGAGAAAGTATGTCTATCAGAGGATACAGAGGTGTTCCTGTTTTGAAGAATGGAGTTCAGATGGACTCAGATTTCCGTACAGCAGCTATGCTAACTGATATGCAGGGTATAGAAAGTATTCAGGTGATTAAAGGATCTGCTGCTGTTACACAGGGGATCGGTGATGGATTAGGATCTGCAGGGGGAGTGATCAATGTGGTGACTAAGGTGCCTAAGTTCATTAATCAGACTCATGTAGGTTTCAGATACGGAAGCTGGGATTTTTACAGACCCACGGTAGATTTCCAGAGAGTACTGGATTCACAGGGTAAGATTGCCGTGAGATTCAATGCCGCCTACCAAAACAGCAACAGTTTTAGAAGATTTATCAATACAGACCGTATTTATGTAAATCCATCCATCGCAATTCGTCCGGATGATAAAACGGAAATCGTAGTTGAAATGGATTATATGAATAATAATACTACGCCGGACCGGGGAACAGTCAATCTTGCAAAAGGAGATACTGAAGCCATCTATAGAATGCCGGGTAGAAAGTTTCTTGGATTCTCAACAGACAATGCCAAGACTGAAACCTTCAATTTTTCAACTACGGCAACAAGAAAGCTTACCAAGAATTTGAAAGTAAGAGCTGCTTTTATGAGCTCATCTTTCCAGTCTGAAACCATAGGTGCTGCCCTGGCTCCGGTTGACCGTAAAAATCCGAATGAATACCGCGACAGAACCCTTACAAGATCAGACAGAGAAGATTTAAATAAAGTATTTCAGTTCGATTTTATAGGAACAGATGTGATGACAGGCTTTATGAAGCATACGTTCCAGGTAGGATTTGACTGGAAAGAATCCAATGTTACGACTACCTCTTATGATGCCAAAAAAGTAGACCGCATCAATGTGCTGGAAGAAATCAATAATATGCTTCCGTCTACTGTTGACAGACATAATTTTACCATGAGTAAAAATCAGCCTGTGAATGCGGTAAATCCAACTATCGGATTGATGGCACAGGATGTCATTACATTCAATAAATACCTTAAAGCTCACTTAGGAATTCGTTACAGCAGATTGAACGGTTCAGATAAAAATACGGACTATGCATGGAATCCTTCATTAGGAGTTATGGTATCCCCTATTGAAAATATGAATATTTTTGGTTCCTATACAAGTACGACTTCTTTAAGAAGTGCAAACAATCCTTTAGCTGGAGGAGGTACTGTAGGAGCTTCTACCACTAAACAATGGGAAGCCGGAATCAAATCTGACTGGCTGAATGAACGACTCAGGTTTAATGTAACTTTCTTTACGATCAATACTGATAACTTATCCTATGAAGTTCTCGAAAATAACGGACAGGGGCTTGGAGTATACGCTTTAGCCGGGGAATTGAAAAGAAAAGGGATGGAAGTTGAATTAATAGGAAAGATTCTTCCCAACCTTCAGGTGATGACGGGCTGGGCCTACGTAGACGCTCAATATAAAGACAGCCCTTCGTTTGTTGACGGTTCAGCGCCTATCAATACTCCTAAACATTCAGCGAATGCATGGCTTAACTATAAATTTAACAGCGGGGCTCTTAATGGGTTTGATATCGGGGCAGGAATCTATTATGTAGGGCAAAGACCTGTAGATGATTACAAACAGGAAGTGGTATTGGACAATGGACATGTTAACGGGACACAGCCTGGTGAAAAACCATTCAATATGCCGGACTATACTACCGTAGATGCTCAGGCAGGATATTCTTTCCAAAATGGTATCGGACTAAGGGTTTTCTTCAATAATATCTTTAATGCAGTAGGGTACAACTCTTATTTCAGAGGAGGATATATTGATCAGATCCAGCCCCGAAACTTTGCGGTACAGTTAAACTACAAGTTCTAATCTGAAAAACGATATTATGAAAAATATAAAAATAATATTCTTATCACTTGTTGCAGGAGCGGGTATTGCTTCATGTTCTGAAGACAATCTATCAGAAGAAGAGCTGAAAGCAGCCAGAGAAACATTGGAAAGAAACTATACTAATCCTAAGAATATGTACCTGTGGGGGAATACCTCTCCTTGGAATAGTATGTATTACTGGCATACGGCTAAACCGGTGAAGTTCGGAAAGAGTATGATTTTTGAAGAAAAGCAAGAGTTAGAAAAACGTTTTTCAGAGGAATTTAAAGAATTATAACATACAGAGAGTCATTCATATCCAATTGAATTGAATTAAGGAACATTAAGACAGCATACCTGTCTTAATGTTTTTTTTACCAAGTAAAAGCTGGAAGCCCTATTTCTTTTCAGTCTTTGCTTCTCGTAATGTTGATTTTCTTACCCCCGATTCAGGTTAATTTTATACATTTAATTAATATAAAAGAACTTTAATATGGGACATAATAATAATTTTTTTGAAAAATTTTCAAATGAGGCCGTAAAATTTACCGGAAGTCCGGTTGCTTTTGTCGGAGCGATGTTGCTTGTAGTGATTTGGGCTGTAACAGGACCTTTTTTTCATTATTCAGAAACATGGCAGCTTGTGATCAATACAGGAACAACAATCATTACTTTCTTAATGGTATTTCTTATTCAGAAAGCTCAGAATAAGGATTCAAAAGCCATTCAGATAAAACTGAATGAGCTTATTGCCGCTCATGAGAAAGCGAGTAACAGGATTGTTGATATTGAAGAGCTTACGGAAAAAGAACTCGATCAGATTCACTGCTATTATGAAAATCTGGCTCAGTTTGCTAAAAAAGATGCGGATATCCATACTTCCCATTCTATTGATGCCGCTCAGAGGAATCAGGATTACAAACATGAGTTCTTCAAAAGAAAGCATGAAGAATGGCTGCAAAAACAGGAACAGAAAAAAGAATAACGGGGTTACATTTTTATGGATCTCTTCAATAGGAGTGACCTTGTTGTACAAAATATACGATATGAAAATGAAATTATTATGTTTACCATTGGCTTTTTTACCGGTACTACTAAGCGCACAATGGAGTAAGAGCGTCCCTAAAAAAGACATCGCCGGGAAAAGAGAACATTCGGTTTATTATAAGCTCGATATTGATCAGATAAGAGCCCAGCTCATGAGAACTTCAAAACTGGGCGAAGGTTCTGCAATTACGATCAGGATTCCTACCCTGGAAGGAAGGGTTGAAAGATTTGCCATACATAGTTTTCCTGTAATGGATGAAGCGCTGGCAGAGCAATATCAGCTGGGATCTTATGTAGGAGTAGGTATTGATGATCCTTCCAAATATATCAGATTCAGTGTGGCTCCTGATGATTTCCAGTCCATGGTCATTGGAAGTGAAGGGAAATACGAATTTATTGAATCTGCAGCCGGCGATAAACCCTTTTATTCGGTACATGGAAAAACGAACAGAAGCGGACACGCCTTCGTGTGCAGCACCAACGAAGGAAAGGAGGCGGTAGGCCAGATGAAAGAACTTCAAAATTATTCTGATCAAACAGCATTTACCAGAAAAAGCAGCCATCAGAAATTTCAGACATTAAGATTAGCACTATCAACCACGGGAGAATACACCCGGTTTTTTGGAGGACTTCCGGGAGCCATGGCCCAAATCAACGCCACCTTAACCAGAGTGAACGGGGTGTTTGAACAGGAGTTCAATGTTCATGTCAATATGATTAATAATACACAGATCATATTTGCAGATCCGGATAATGACCCTTATAGTAAAGTGATGAATCTTTATTTTCCGCCATCAGCCTGGAACACTCAATTAATGAATACCCTGCACGGAGGAATGTATGGCGTTACTGATGCGGATTTTGATATCGGCCACTTGTTCGGAGCAAGTGGAGGCGGAGGAAATGCAGGCTGTATAGGCTGTGTTTGTAATAATAGCCTGAGTGTAGGCGGCGGTGCCAACTTCAGCTATAAAGGCTCAGGAATTACCTCGCCGGGAGTAGATTACTATGCCGGGGGTACCTGGAACAGCAGCAGTACTGCCCAGCTGCCTCCAAGCGGAGATAGTTTTGATATTGATTTTGTAGCTCATGAGATGGGGCATCAGCTGGGAAATACCCATACCTACAGCTATAACGATGATGCAGGATCCGGTACAAAAGTAGAACCGGGCTCAGGATCCACGATAATGGGGTATGCCGGGATTACCGGAGCATCGACGGATGTACAGAAACATTCCGATCTGTTTTTCCATTCAGTGAGTATTGATCAGGTACAGGCTAACCTTCTGACAGGTGCAAGAGCCAATTGCGGAACCATTACTGCCATTACCAATAATCCTCCTGTGGTAACGGCGATGCCTACGACATATACCATTCCGAAAAGTACAGCATTTGTGCTTACTGCCAATGCCACCGATCCGGATGGAGATGTGCTGACATATTCATGGGAACAGGTCAATCCAAGCAGTATCTACAGCGGGATAACAAAATCCAATATCGGGAATACAACTTCGGGAGCCAATTTCAGATCCTGGGCTCCAGCAACAAGTCCTACAAGATACTTCCCTAAACTTTCTACGGTCTTAGGAGGAGCTGTAAAGAATGCTGAAGATTTTGAAGCGGCAAGTACTGTCGCAAGAACTACCAATTTCCGGGTAACCGTAAGGGATAACAGGCCCGGGCAAGCCCAGACTGCTTATGCTGATCAGACTATTATTGTGGGATCTGCTGCCGCATTTACCGTAGATACAGCGTCTCTTACCCCAAATACAACTTCAGAAATTACATGGACGGTCTCAGGAACCACAGCGCCCCCATACAACGTATCGGACGTGAAGATCGATTATACATATGATAACGGAGCAGCCTGGCATGTCCTGGCGGCATCAGTTCCTAACAGCGGAACAGCAAGTGTTTACATTCCTGCCTCGTTGGCCGGTAAAAATATTCACCTGAGAGTCTCCGCAATTGGAAATGTATTCTATGCAGTGAAAAATATCGTAGTGGCAGGCGTATTAGCCGTATCTGAAGCCGAAAATCTGAAATCTGTTCAGATCTATCCAAATCCTGTGGACGATGTATTGAATGTGACGCATATTGCTGCAAAATCAGCCTATGAAATCTTTAATGCTCCGGGACAGTTGATCTCAAAAGGAATAATCGGTGATGGTAAAATTGATGTGAGAGGCCTGATGAAAGGAGTGTACTTCATCACAATCAGTAATAATGGAGAAAACATTAAAACCAAGTTTGTGAAAAAATAATTCCAAGCACGGTACAAAATAAAAAACCTCTGAAGACTCAGAGGTTTTTTTATGCATTGAAGAGATTGTTATCTCATAAAATAATTGAAATAGGTACAGCTTCCCATAAGATTCTTTGCTGTTTCAGTATCCGAATACTGGGTTTTCAATAGTGCGAAATAAGTTCTGTACTTTTGATTTTTCGTATGGTCCAGCTCTTTCTGATGAGCATCTTGTTTTTCAGACCATTTAGCATCGGAATAGTCATAGTCAACCTGGCTTTTCGCTTCATATTGGTAATATTTACCTTGTTCGGCACTGGCCATTTGGAAAAGGATTCTGGCCTTTTCTTCCTTGTTGTTTGAAAGCTTAAGGGCTTGTTGATAATAGTTGATCGCCAGGTCAAAATTGTCCGGCTCAATATAGGAAGTATCCAGGAAGTTTTTATAATAATACGTATAAGGATTTTTGCGGTCCGTATTCCAGAAGTTATACTTTCCTCCGTTGCTGTTATCCACATCCATTACAAACAGCTGGCGGTAATATCCTAAAATAGAAGTATTGTAGAGCAGGTTTCCAATAAGCTGATTGGCTTGGGCTGCTTTCTCACCGGTTCCGCTTCCGATCTTTTTAAGCTGGATCAAAATGTCAGTCAGCTCCAGTTTATTCATATTGTTTTTGATGAATGGGAAATCCGAATAATTTTCAGCCTTCATACTTTCAGTATCCGGGCTTTCGAAGCTTTCCCAAACATTATGGCCGAAAACAAGACTGGAAATATTGTTAAAACCATTGTATTCGGAAGAAGCATACTGTTTCGTAGTGATTTTCTGACCCTCTTTTTCAGACCAGTCATAATTCAGCCTTGGAATACCGGCAAAGCTCTGTGCTTTTTTATAATAAGATTTGGCTTTTTCAAAATCGGCCTGTCTCATGGCTCTGTCTCCGTAAATTGTATTGAAAAAAGCATCAATGTTTCCTACACTATCAAGATTCTTGGCAATGATCTGCTGCTCAAACTGAGTTTTGTTAGGCTTTCTGTAAAAATCTTCTACGCTTTTTACAAGGCTTGAGTTAGGATTGTACTGAAGGTCAGACAGCTTGTTGTTCATCAGGAATGATTTTCCGTCTTCTCCCTGAAGGAAATAACGGTTGGCAAGAACATCCCTAAGGAAGTCAGAAGTAGAAGGGGTATCACCGTAATAATCATAATCATTGGTATTAGCCGTGTCTTTTTCAACCTTTTTCTCTACGAAATATTCAGGATAGTCTTTCATTAAATGATCTTCGTATGCCGCATCAATTTTAGGCTGGGATACAATATCGTTCAGGACTTTCATTCTTTTGATCTCTTCCAGATACTCGGGGTTGGTGGTTTTGATATCATTCAGGATTTCAGAACTTGCCTTGTAGTCTTTTTTCAAAAACTTTAAATAAGCATCTGCAATCTGCCAGTATTCATCCTTGGATTTTTCTTTTGTTTTCTCTGTGAACTTTTCCAGGTCATCTAAATAGTCCTGTGTTTTTTCATCATACCAGTAGCCGGTTCTCGTGTAAAAAGGAATTCTGTCAGGATTGCTGAAAAGTTCATCATCGCTTTGGTCAGCTTTGGCAGCATTACCGGTTTTTTCAGCTTTAGATCCTCCGAAAAGGTTTTTGAAAAATCTTACAATCTTTTGCCAGAAAGAAAGTTTTTCTTCCTTTACTTCAGCATTGGCTTTATCCGTTTGGACTGCTTTAGGATCCTTTGTCTCTGTATTTCCTCTTTGAACGGATCCTTTTCCTGCTGCGGCATCAGTATAATAATAGATGGGAAGGTAACTTCTTTCCAGTTCGTTGATACTTCTCACTGCCATGACTTTCAAAATCTCTGAGTCAGGATTGATGTCATACATTTTTTCCATGACCGGAATCGGATTATTAAAATCCTCATAGCCTAAAAGGAAATAAGCCATATTCTTTTCTTCATTCGTATTGGCTCTTTTCATAATGTTGCTGAAAGAGGCTGTATCTGAAAGTTTCATGGAAACAAAAGCAGATTCCTTGCGGTCTTTACTGTTCATGAATACCTGGAAGAAGTTCCAGTTGGCATCACTTTTCATATCCAATCCTCTTTGGGCCCCTGCCATTTGATCAAGGGCCATGAAATAAACGGTCCCTTTTAATCTGATAGGCTCTATATAGGTCTTAAATGCCTGTAATGCGGCATCGTAATTTCTTGTATAATGATTGAGACGTACCAGCTGATATCCGTAACGCTGTTTGATTTCAGGGTTTCTGGCAGCGTTGTATAATGAATGCAGAGCAGCAATGGTCTTATTATAATCCAGAGCGGTAGCATTTTTCCGGTTTGAATTCCGGTCATAATAGAATGAATTTTCGCTTTCTATATAATTGATGCTCATATAGGGCTCCAGATACTTTGCCTCAATTAAATAATCGATTCCCTCACGGTACTTTTGATAGAATGCGGTTCCAAGTTTCTGTAAAAGAGGGTGGGCAGGCGTACCGTTTTTGAGTGTATTGAGGTCATTCATGCTTACCTTATATACAAGGTCATAAGCTTCTGCATGGTTAAGCTGGTTATTAAAATACTTTTTCCAGGTCTCCAGGTTGTCATCCGGGAGCATGGTCTGTTTATAATCAGAATAGAACCTGGTAGAGTAGCTATGCAGAAAAGGAAGATAAGATTTATCCTTTATGATACTTTGAGTGAAAAGGTTGAAGTACTCATAGTCGGGGTCAGACCAGGCGCAGGCATCAGATTTCGTATAGAAAAGGGATACGACTGCGAGCGAAAGAATATACTTTTTCATATGTCGGATGGTGTTTTTTATAATATTAATAGTTAAGATCTTACCGGCAACGAATAGTTTGCCTTAATAAGTGAAGTGATTATAGTTTTCGGTTTAACACAAATTTACTATCTAATTGATAATAGATAATATTAAAATGAGGTATTTTTTTCTCAAGAAAGCCAATGACGTCTTGCAGCTGTTCATTGGAGATCTCCTCAACTTTTATTTTGAAGCCTTTATTTAAGTAGCTTCCAAAGTAGAAGCCATCTTTCAAGATCTCAGCTTCATTGTCTGAAATCTTTTTAAAGCTGGGGTTTTCCAAGTCCTTTTTGGACAATGCATTGATCAGTTTATGTTTCTTCAGGTGATTGGTAACAATTCCCCATGAATAGATGGGCAGTGCGACTTCAATCTTTTGAATAGGATAGTCCTCTATCTTTGAAAGGTAGCTTTTCAACACCTCTGTATCCAGAATGGAGTTCTTGTCAGATTTTTCCAAAGGTGAAGAAGTGGAGTAACACATCAGGTATACTTTTTCAACAGGAGGAACTCCGGTCTGTTTTTTATCCTTCACCTGATGAAGACGCAGGGTACAGCTAATCTTTTTAGCAGAAACCTTTTTGAGTTCTTTTAAAAATTTAAAATAATCATCCCTTGTGCCCGCTGTCCAGTCACAGTCGATCTGAATTTCATCCGTGATTTTTAATTGATATTCCCCGGATTTCTTTTGAATTAAATGATGAATGCTTTCCGCCAGAAATTTAATCTCTTCTGCAGAAATGCCCAACAATGTCTGGTTAGTAATGAAAACTATAGGAACAATCTGTTTGCCTGTCTGAAAACTCTGGTCTTTGGTAATCACTGCTACCGGCTGAAATTTTCCGTTTACTTTATCTACATCAAAGAATCTGGTGTACAAATAAGGAACCGTTGCTTTGTCCAATGCCTTCTTTTCTTCATTGTCAAGCTTCAGTTTGGTTTTCCAGTAATAGAAAGTATAAGGATGATTCTCTTTCCCGTTGCATGATACAATAAGAAAGAGCAGAAATAGAAATAAAATTTTTAAATGTTTCATTGATGTAAATCACCCTTCAAAATTAAAGATATTTTGGCAGAATATAAACCGTAAAATCCCGGTGATTGGCAATTAAAGGTAAGAAGCAAAAGAATATTGTATTTATGTACTATGATTTGTTCATCTGCAGTAGATTGTATAACGATTCCCCTCCTCCGGAGGGGTGGCAAATTTATAATTTGACGGGGTGGTGTCTGACAACAAGAAAACCACCCCAAATGGAGTGGCTTTTCCAATATATTATTGTACTACTTAAAAAATTCACTTTCGCAAGTGCAGGTCTCTTTATCAATACTTTCACTGGAAGAACAGCAGCCCTCAAGGTTCTGAATATTTCCCTTTTCGTCGGTTAGGAAGATTTTATTTTTGTCAAATTTCACAAAGAAAGTTTCATTGAATTTTTTGAAGTGTACTTTCATGACCTTATTGGAGGCGTATTTCCCTGCGTTTATTTCTTCCGTGGTCTCCTTTCCGCTGGCCTGATTCACCTGGACATATCCAAAAAGAATATCTCCGTTTTTTTTCACCTCCACATAATAATGAGGAGTACCGGTACCACTATATCCTTTCATAATATCGAAACTTCTATGTCCAATAAAAGGAGTCTTTACCTGTGCCAGACTAAAAATACTGATGCACAAGATCACTAAACTGAAAATCTTTTTCATAGTTTTTTTTCTTCAAAAGTAAAAATATTTACTTAAAAGATAAACCGTGAAATCCCGGTGATTGGATACAAGACTGTTATTAATCCCATACATAACATTCGTATAGCCATTCCCCTCCACTGGAGGGGTGTCAAATCTTTGATTTGACGGGGTGGTTTAATTTGACGGGCTGGTCATTGTCATCCATAACAAAAAAATGACCCCAAATGAGTGATTTTATAGTATTGTGGTAGATATCCGGTTTAAAAAACAGTTGCAGCAAGCTGAATCCTTGCATACTTATTAGAAGGATTCCACATGGCCATCATGGAAACAGGAAGGCTATAGTGTTCCGTGATTTTAACCACCTTTCCTGCTCTCGCTCCTACATTGACTAGGTCAAAACTGTTCTTGCCGTTTCCATACAGGAAGGTTTTGTCATGAAGAGCAAATCCTGCACCTACAAAAGCATCCAGACTTATTTTTTGTCCGCTGATCACGGGATAGCTTGCCTGGATGTATGTAGAATATTTATTCTTTTTATAACTTCCATCCGGTTCCAGAACGACTTCACCGGCGTTAGCACCGCCGTACAGCAGAATATCCGCTTCTATAGTAACAGGGAAGGAGAAGCCGAAAGTATAATGGGTTCGTAAATCTATAATATGAGCCGTCCTTCTTTGGGAATAACTGAAGATATCATCAGCAGCCACCGCCGTATTAATGTTTCTGGAATTATAGAGATCCCACAATCCGATATAAAGACGCCCGTCCGAGTATTGAACATAGTAGTTGATTTCCTTATAATGCGTGTTGTCTTTATCATCTGCTAAAGCTGATGCTCCCCAAATTCCTACTTTCCATTTCTTTTCCGCATCCAGAGCATAAGAAAGGTTTCCCATCACAACAGGTTTATCGGTAATGATCAAACCTCTCCACAAGTGGTTATTTTGAATATTGGCTGTGAAATCTAATCTGCTTTCCCTGGACTCCGTATTTTCCTGAGAAAATAATCTTCCTGCTCCCAGAAGCAGCAGTAGAAGAGCTTTTACCATTTTCATCATTTACTCTTTCAGTTTAAAAGTCCATATACAACAGCGGCAATTATCCCTCCGAGAACAGGCCCTGCTACAGGAATCCAGGCATAGCCCCAGTCGCTGCTGCCTTTTACCGGCAGAATGGCATGCATGATTCTTGGCGCGAGGTCTCTTGCGGGGTTGATGGCATATCCAGTTGTTCCCCCCAGGGATAATCCTATTGCCCAAACAAGGAATGTCACAGGAAGCGCACCTACGGATCCTAACCCTACTTTGGCTGTTGGATCTGCAGTGATCGAAATACTTGGATCTGAAAAATGAAAAATGACAAAAACAAGTACAAAAGTTCCGATAATCTCACTGATCAGGTTGGACGAGGTTTTTCTGATGGCAGGTCCCGTACTGAAACAGGCAAGCATTCCTGCTTCATCTTCCGTTACTGCAAAATGATCTTTATGAAACAGCCACACCAGGAAGGCGCCCAGCATTCCTCCGATCATTTGAGCGGTAATGTAAGCCGGGACAAGATCCCAGGAAAACTTTCCGGCAGCAGCGAGGCCGATGGTAACAGCCGGATTCAAATGAGCGCCACTGACAGGGCCTGCGACAGTGACACCCACAAAAACAGCTAATGCCCAGGCTGTCGTAATCACGATCCAGCCGGAGTTATTTCCTTTAGTTCCCTTCAGGACAACATTGGCTACAACACCGTTGCCCAATAGTATAAGAAGCATTGTTCCTATTAATTCTGCGATAAATGGGGTCATATGAGTTTTTTTAAGGTCGGGGAGTTAGTCTTCGATCCAGTTTTGTGCGCGTGATACAGCTCTTCTCCAGGAATGGATCATTTTATCTGCATGCTCTTGTTCCAATTGAGGGTGGAAATCTTTATCCACAATCCATTGTGCCTGTATTTCATTAAGATCTTTCCAGTATCCGACCGCAAGGCCTGCAAGGTAAGCCGCTCCAAGTGCGGTTGTTTCCAGCGTTTGGGGTCTTGTAATTTTAAATCCGAATAAGTCAGACTGGATCTGCATTAGCAGATTGCTGGCTGAGGCTCCTCCGTCTACTCTGAGTTCAAGACTTGCTCTTCCTGAATCTGCCTCCATAGATTTTACAATATCATATACCTGAAATGCAATTCCTTCTAGGGTAGCTCTGGCAATATGGCCGTCAGTTGTTCCCCGGGTGATGCCTACTACCGTTCCTCTTGCGTACTGATCCCAATAAGGAGCTCCCAGGCCGGTAAGGGCAGGAACAAAATAAACTCCGCCATTATCCTGAACAGAGGCTGCCAGGTTGTTTACTTCATCAGAGGAATGAATGAGTTTAAGCCCGTCCCTCAGCCATTGGATGGCTGCTCCTCCTACGAAAACACTTCCTTCCAGCGCATAGTTGACCTCACCATTGATCTTCCATGCTACGGTGGTAAGGAGATTGTTTTTAGATGAAACGGCTTCTTTTCCTGTATTCATTAATAAGAAGCATCCTGTTCCATACGTATTTTTTACCATTCCCGGCTTGATACACATCTGGCCGAATAACGCTGCCTGCTGATCTCCTGCAATTCCTGCGATAGGAATTTTGGTGGAAAACAGCGTCGTTGCTGTTTCTCCGTATACTTCACTGCTCTGTTTTACTTCAGGAAGAACCGATTTAGGAATATTGAACAATTCCAAAAGATCCTGATCCCATTCCAGCGTATGGATATTCAGAAGCATTGTTCTGCTGGCATTGGAAACATCGGTGATAAACATTTTACCGCGGGTAAGCTTCCATACAAGCCATGTGTCAACCGTTCCGAAGCAAAGCTTTCCGGCTTCCGCCTTTTCTCTTGCTCCCTCTACATGGTCAAGAATCCATTTCAGCTTGGTGGCGGAAAAGTAGGCATCGAGTACAAGTCCTGTTTTTTCTTTAATGATTTCGGCATGACCTTGTTCTTTAAGCTCATCACAATATTTGGATGTTCTGCGGTCCTGCCAGACGATAGCGTTATAGATAGGCTCGCCGGTCTCTTTATCCCAGACCACGGTTGTTTCACGCTGGTTGGTGATTCCGATGGCGGCCACTTCAAGCCCGGAGATCCCTGCTTTGGCAATGATTTCTGCAGCTACAGAGATTTGTGAGGACCAGATTTCGTTCGGGTCATGTTCTACCCAACCCGGAGTTGGGAATATTTGTTCGAAATCTTTCTGAGATACATATTTTATTTCTCCACTATGGTTGAATAGAATCGCTCTGGAGGACGTTGTCCCCTGATCTAAAGCGAGAATTAATTTTTCATTCATAAAAAGTACTAATTAAGGTTGATTACTTTAGGTGAATAAGGCGTTAATAAATATCCTTTTGCTAAATCTATAAATTCATTTTCCTGCTGCTGTGCCCATTCTTCAGAATATCCTTTTTCCTCAGCAATGATTCTTGCTACGGCATGAGCGCTGTCTATGGCTGCTCTGGCATCCAGAAACAGTAAGCGGACTCTTCGGGCTAAAATATCTTCAATCGTTTCTGCCATTTCATTTCTTACGGCCCATACAATTTCTGCAACGGTAAAAGCATGATCCGGGTGAATTTTTTGTAAATATCTCGGATTGCTTTCCTGTAATGCTTTTATGGTTGGAATATCCGATCCGTAAACATAAAGGTGGTTGCTTCTGTCTACCTGTTCAGGGTTCACATTGCCGTGAATAGACATATGCTCTGTTTTGGACAGGCTATTTCCTAATCTGTGAACCTGCATTGCTTTGTCTATGGTGTCTTCTGCCATTTTACGGTAGGTAGTCCATTTCCCTCCGATAATGGAAATTAGCCCGGTTTCAGAAGCTATGACTTTATGGCTTCGTGAAACTTCTTTTGTGCTTTTGCTTCCGTCCTTAGGAGCGGCAAGAGGGCGAAGTCCTGCGAAAACCGATTTTACATTCTCACGGGTTGGTTTTTTAGATAAATATTGCCTTGCCGTATTTAAAACAAAGCTGATCTCTTCCTCTAAAGCACGGGGTTCAAAACTTTCTTCCTTTAAAAGAGTATCTGTAGTTCCTACCAGAGCCCTGTCATGCCAAGGGACAACAAACAGAACCCTTCCGTCCGAAGTCTTAGGAATCATAATGGCGTCATCACTTCTCAGGAAAGATTTATCTAACACCAAATGAATACCCTGGCTGGGAACCACCAGCTTGCCATGCTTAGGGTTGTTCATAGTAAGAATATCATTCGTAAAGACCCCTGTAGCATTGATCACAACTTTACCATGAATCTGATATTGCTGTTTAGAAAACTGATCTTCCGCTACTACACCGGTTATTTTATCGGAACTGTCTTTTAAAAGATTAATGACTTTTACGTAATTGACAGCCGTTCCCCCTTTTTCAATGATAGTCTGGGTAAGGTTCACCGCAAGTCTGGCATCATCAAATTGGCCATCCTGATAAACAACTCCGCTCATCAGGTGGTTTTGCTCAATCGTTGGCAGTTTTTCTATGGTTTTTGATTTGCCGATATATCTCGTTTTTCCCAAACTTAGTTTTCCGGCAAGGAAGTCGTAAATGGATAATCCTATTTTATAATAAATCCCGCCCCACCATGTGTAATTGGGAATAATGAAAGATTGATTTTTTACGATATGCGCTGCATTTTTTGCTAATAAACCTCTTTCCTTTAAGGCTTCTTTTACCAGGCCGATATCTCCCTGTGCAAGATATCTTACGCCACCATGTACGAGTTTTGTACTTCTGCTGGACGTTGCTTTTGCAAAATCATGAGATTCAAGCAATAAAGTTTTGAATCCTCTGCTTACTGCATCTAATGCTGAACCTAATCCACTGGCTCCTCCTCCTATGACGATAAAGTCCCATTCCTTTACACTGGTTATCTTATTGAGTTCTTCGTTTCGTTTCATAAATGTTTCGTTTATGTTTCGTTTTCAAATATATAAATTTAATATGAAAGCAAAAAGAAAATAAATGAAATTTTAGGATGTAGAAAAAAATGGTATTTTTGATGAAACGAATAGTATGGAAAAGTTGATACCAAGACATGATGAGATATTAAAAGAGCTGGATGAAGAAGGTCATGTTCTTGTACAGGATCTGTGCGAAAGACTGAATGTGTCTTCGGTTACGATCCGAAAGGATCTGAACTATCTCGAAAGTTTAGGGCTTCTTTACAGAAATCATGGGGAGCAAGTAAGCAGATGCGATATGCTTATGAGAAGAATGTAGGAGAGAAAGAAAACATCAATGTGGAAGCGAAACAGGCGATTGCAAAAGCAGCACTCGCTTTGATTCAGGAGAACGACAGCATTATCCTGGCTTCCGGGACAACCATGCATTACCTTGCCAGGATGTTGATGAGCTTTGGTCCGCTTACCGTTCTGACTTCTTCGCTAAGGGTGGCTATAGAGCTTTGTAATAATCCTAATATTAATATCATTCAGTTGGGAGGAGAGGTGCGTAAAAGCTCTACTTCTATCGTAGGGTCTATTTCAGAGGGAATTTTAAAGCAGTTTTCCTGCAATAAGCTTTTTCTGGGCGTAGACGGGATTGATCCGGAATTCGGAATCAGTACCTCCAATGCGGCGGAGGCTCATCTTAACCAGATTATGATTGAATGTGCAGATCAGACCGTGATTCTTGCTGATTCTTCAAAATTAAATAAGAAAGGTTTCGGTAAAATTGCTTCATTGGATAAGATTGATTATCTGATTACAGATGCCGGTATTTCTAATGAGGGAAAAGTATGGCTTGAGGAAATGGGGGTGAATGTTATTGTGACATAATTTTAAGGGTAAGAAATTTAAAATAGTCTGTTGATTTATAAAAATAAAGTAGTCTAGTATAAAGTCACAGCATATCCGGTATGAACCGGTGGAAATAAAATGACTTTTATGAAATCGATTTTTAGCCTTCGAAAACCTTCGAGGGCTTTTAACTTTCTAAAAATCAAAATATTTTACTTAAAATATTTGTCAGTTATAAAATTATTCATAAATTTGCACACTCATTTTAGGGGCGTAGTATGCCTATATCAAAAGTAGAAATTACTGTAGACCTCCGAAAAATGGTGATAAATAAAGGATAAATTTTATTATAATATAAACAATGTCAGGTATTATTGGTAAAAAAATCGGTATGACATCTTTGTTTAACGAAGAAGGAAAAAACATTCCTTGTACAGTTATCCAAGCTGGTCCATGCTCGGTTTTACAGGTCAGAACCTTAGAAAAAGACGGTTATAAAGCTGTTCAATTAGGTTTCGATGACAAGAGTGAGAAGAACGTTGGTAAAGCGTTAGCTGGTCATTTTAAAAAGGCTGGTTCTGCTCCTAAAGCTAAATTAGTTGAATTCTACAGAGAGTTCGTTGATGAAGTAAAAGTAGGAGAAGAAGTAAAAGTTGATTTATTCGCTGAAGGTGAATTTGTTGACGTAACAGGAACTTCAAAAGGTAAAGGCTTCCAGGGTGTTGTTAAAAGACACGGATTTGGAGGTGTAATGCAGGCAACTCATGGTCAGCACAACAGACTTAGAGCTCCAGGTTCTATCGGTGCTGGTTCAGACCCTTCAAGAGTATTCAAAGGGATGAGAATGGCTGGAAGAATGGGAGGTAAGCAGGTAACTGTTCAAAACCTTCAAGTGTTAAAAGTTGATCAAGAACAAAATCTTTTAGTAGTAAAAGGTGCTGTTCCGGGAGCTAAAAATTCTTATGTAATTATCAGAAAATGGAACTAGTAGTATTAAATACATCAGGAAAAGAGACCGGAAGAAAAGTAACTCTAGACGAAACAGTATTCGGAATTGAGCCAAATCAGCACGCGGTTTACTTAGAAGTTAAACAGTATCTTGCTGCTCAGAGACAAGGTACTCATAAAGCAAAAGAAAGAAGCGAAATTACAGCTTCTACTAAAAAGCTTAAGAAGCAAAAAGGATCAGGATCTGCGAGATACGGGGATATCAAATCTCCAGTATTCAGAGGTGGAGGTAGAGTATTCGGACCAAAACCAAGAGACTACAGATTCAAATTGAACAAAGCTCTTAAGAGATTAGCAAAAAAATCTGTTTTATCTCAGAAAATGAGAGACAACAGCATCAAAGTTTTAGAAGATATGAGCTTAAACGCTCCTAAGACTAAAGATTTTATCAGTGTATTGAATGCATTGGAACTTAACGGTAAGAAGTCTTTATTCGTTCTTCCTGAAGCTAACAAGAATGTGTATTTATCTTCAAGAAACTTACCTAAAACTAAAGTAATGAACTTCAACGAAATCAGTTCTTACGATTTAGTAAACGCAGGTGAGATCATTTTCTTCGAAGGTGCAGTTGAAAAATTCCAGGAAAATTTAAAGAAATAAGTCATGTCTATTATTATTAAACCAGTTATCTCAGAAAAGGCTAATTACCTTACAGATTTAAGAGGTTCTTATTCTTTCTTAGTTGATCCTAAGGCGAATAAAATCCAGATTAAAAAAGCTGTTGAAGCAGCTTACGGTGTAAAAGTAGCAGACGTTAACACAATGATTTATGCTCCGAAGGTTTCTTCAAAGTACACTAAAAAAGGTCTTCAAGTAGGAAAGACAAATAAATTGAAAAAGGCGGTAATCAAACTTGCTGAAGGCGAGGTTATCGATATTTTTGCTGTAAATTAATTATTAATTATAAATAATAGTAATGTCTGTTAGAAAATTAAAACCTATCACCCCGGGACAGAGATTCAGAATTGTAAACAATTTTGAGGAAATTACTACCAACAAACCAGAGAAATCTCTAACCGTTGGTATTAAAAAGTCAGGTGGACGTAACCAAACAGGTAAAATGACCATGCGTTACACCGGAGGTGGACACAAAAAGAAATACAGAATTATTGACTTCAAAAGAAACAAAGCAAACGTTGAAGCCACTGTAAAATCTGTAGAATACGATCCAAACAGAACTGCATTTATCGCTTTATTAGAGTATGCTGACGGAGAGAAGAGATACATCATCGCTCCAAACGGTATCAAAGTTGATCAGAAAGTAGTTTCAGGAGAAAGCGTTGAACCAAACGTAGGGAACGCAATGAAATTGAAAAATATTCCATTGGGTACTGTAATCTCTTGTGTTGAAATGAAGCCTGGACAAGGTGCTATTTTAGCAAGAAGTGCTGGTTCTTCAGCTCAATTAACTTCTAGAGATGGTAAATATGCAATCATCAAGTTGCCTTCAGGAGAATCAAGAATGATCCTTACTGAATGTATGGCAATGATTGGTTCTGTTTCCAACTCAGATCACCAATTAACTGTATCAGGTAAAGCTGGTAGAAGCAGATGGTTAGGTAGAAGACCAAGAACAAGAGCGGTTGTAATGAACCCGGTAGATCACCCAATGGGTGGTGGTGAAGGACGTTCTTCAGGAGGTCACCCAAGATCTAGAAACGGTAAACCGGCTAAAGGTTACAAAACTAGAAAGAAAAACAAAGTGTCTAACCGTTACATCGTATCTAAAAGAAAATAATTATGGCAAGATCACTTAAGAAAGGACCGTTCATTCATCATACTTTAGA
Organism: Chryseobacterium sp.; assembly: GCF_022869225.1. Classification (NCBI taxonomy): domain Bacteria; kingdom Pseudomonadati; phylum Bacteroidota; class Flavobacteriia; order Flavobacteriales; family Weeksellaceae; genus Chryseobacterium; species Chryseobacterium sp. The sequence continues at coordinate 2,711,370 of NZ_JALIHL010000001.1, forward strand.
TAAGAAGGTTCAGGCAAATATAGAGTCTGGTAAGAAGACAGTTATCAAAACTTGGTCTAGAGCATCGATGATCTCTCCGGACTTCGTAGGACAAACTATTGCTGTACACAACGGGAAATCTTTTATCCCTGTATATGTTACAGAAAACATGGTTGGTCACAAGTTAGGCGAATTTTCTCCAACAAGATCTTTCAGAGGTCATGGTGGTAACAAAAACAAAGGAAGCAGATAATCATGGGATCAAGAAAACAAGATAGTTCAATCGCAAGAAAAGAAGCTAACAAAGACGTTGTAAAAGCTTCATTAAATAATTGCCCGTCTTCTCCAAGAAAAATGAGATTAGTTGCTGATATCATTAGAGGAGAGCAGGTAGATAAAGCTCTTTATATCCTTAAATATTCTAAGAAAGAAGCTTCTAACAAATTAGAAAAATTACTTCTTTCTGCTATTGCCAACTGGCAAGTGAAAAACGAAGGTGCGGATATTGAAGAAGCTAACCTTATCGTTAAAGAAATATTCGTGGATAGTGCAAGACAATTGAAGAGACTAAGACCAGCTCCACAAGGTAGAGGGTACAGAATCAGAAAAAGATCTAACCACGTTACATTAATCTTAGGTAATAAAGAAAATTAATCAAGGTATGGGACAGAAGACAAATCCAATTGGTAATAGATTAGGTATCATCAGAGGATGGGATTCTAACTGGTTTGGTGGAAACGATTATGGAGACAGAATCGCTGAAGACTACAAAATCAGAAGATACCTTGAGGCTAGATTATCTAAAGGTGGTATTTCAAAAATTTATATTGAAAGAACACTAAAATTAGTAACAGTTACAATTACTACTGCTAGACCGGGACTTATCATCGGTAAAGGAGGTCAGGAAGTTGATAAATTAAAAGAAGAGTTGAAAAAATTGACGGGTAAGGATATTCAGATCAACATCTTCGAAATCAAAAGACCTGAATTAGATGCAGTATTGGTAGCTGATAGTATTTCTAAGCAAATTGAAAACAGAATTTCTTACAGAAGAGCTGTTAAAATGGCAATGGCAAGTACTATGAGAATGGGTGCTGAAGGTATTAAGGTTCAGATCTCAGGAAGATTGAACGGTGCTGAAATGGCAAGAAGCGAATCTTTCAAAGACGGAAGAATTCCTTTGTCTACTTTCAGAGCTGATATCGATTATCACTGGGCTGAAGCTCATACTACTTACGGTAGACTAGGAGTAAAGGTTTGGATTATGAAGGGTGAAGTTTACGGTAAAAGAGAACTTTCTCCACTAGTAGGACAACAGAAAAAAGGAGGTCAGTCAGACAGAGGAAACAGAGGAGGAGACAGAGACAACAGAAGACCTAGAAAAAACAACAATAATAACAATAATAATTAAAAATTTTAGATTAGACATTTTGAATTTTAAATTACCGTTACTTTTTTAAAATAAAAAAAATCTAAAATCTAAAATCTAAAATCTAAAATTTAGAAATTATGTTACAACCAAAAAGAACCAAATTCCGTAGAGTTCATAAGATGAAGATGAAGGGGAATGCCCAAAGAGGGAGTCAACTTGCTTACGGAACTTTCGGGATTAAAGCTACGGAAGGAGCTTGGATCACTGCTAGACAAATTGAAGCGGCACGTATCGCTGCAACAAGATATATGAAGAGAGAAGGTCAGCTATGGATCAAAATCTTCCCAGATAAGCCAATTACTAAGAAACCAGCCGAAGTAAGGATGGGTAAAGGTAAAGGTGCTGTTGAATATTGGGTAGCTGTAGTAAAACCAGGTAAAATTATGTTCGAAATCGGAGGAGTACCTTACGAAATCGCTAAGGAAGCTTTAAGACTTGCTGCACAAAAATTACCAGTAGTTACTAAATTCATCGTTGCTAACGATTTTGTTAAACCTCTATAATCTTTGAATACAATGAAAAATGCTGATATTAAAAATTTAAGCGCGGGTGATATTCAAGCTCAATTAACTGAAGCAAAAGCTCAATATTCTAAATTGAAATTGGCTCATGCAATCAGCCCAATTGAAAACCCGATTCAAATCAAAGATTTGAGAAGAACAATCGCAAGACTAAACACTGAGTTAACTAACAAACAATAATTTCATTTTACAATGGATAGAAATTTAAGAAAAGAAAGAATCGGAGTGGTTTCCAGCAATAAAATGGAAAAAACTATTGTTGTTAGTGAAACTACAAGAGTAAAGCACCCGATGTACGGTAAATTCGTTTTGAAAACGAAAAAATATACTGCACACGACGAGAACAACGAATGCACAGAAGGGGACACAGTTTTGATCCAAGAAACGAGACCTTTGAGCAAGAACAAAAGATGGAGATTAGTAAGAATCATTGAAAAAGCTAAGTAATAATGTTACAAACAGAATCAAGATTAAAAGTTGCTGATAACACAGGTGCTAAAGAAGTATTGGTTATCAGAGTTCTGGGAGGAACCAGAAGAAGATATGCTTCAGTTGGTGATAAAATCGTTGTTACTATCAAAGATTCTACACCATCAGGAAACGCTAAAAAAGGTCAGGTATCTAAAGCTGTAGTAGTAAGAACTAAAAAAGCAGTAAGAAGAAAAGATGGTTCATACATCAAATTCGACGACAATGCTTGTGTATTACTAAACGCAGCGGGAGAAATGAGAGGAACTCGTGTTTTCGGACCAGTTGCTCGTGAGTTGAGAGACAAAGAATATATGAAAATCATTTCATTAGCTCCTGAAGTACTTTAATTTTTAAAATTTTTAAAGAAATGTCAAAGTTAAAAATAAAAAGAGGAGATAACGTAATCATTACTACCGGAAAGAAAGAAATTAAAGGGAAGACTGGTGAAGTTATTGAAGTGATCAAGAAAGAAGGAAAAGACCCTAGAGTAATCGTTGCAGGACTTAACATCGTTAAAAAACACGTTAAGCCTTCAGCTGCAAATCCTCAAGGAGGAATTACTGAAAAGGAAGCTTCTATTCATATCTCAAACGTAGCTTTAGTTGGAAAAGACGGAAAAGCTATCAAAATCGGTTACAAAATCGAAGGAGATAAGAAAGTAAGAATCAATAAAAAAACGGGTGAAACTTTATAATTTGAATTAACACATGGAATTTATAGCAAGACCCAAAAAAGCATACAAAGAGCAAATTGTTCCTGCAATGATGGAAGAATTTGGGTACAAGTCAATCATGCAAGTACCTAGATTGGAAAAAATCGTTGTATCACAAGGTTTAGGTGACGCTACTGCAGATAAGAAAATCATTGATTATGCTGTAGAAGAGTTAACAAACATCACAGGACAGAAAGCAGTAGGAACAATCTCTAAGAAAGATGAAGCTGCCTTCAAACTAAGAAAAGGAATGCCTGTAGGTGCCAAAGTAACTTTGAGAGCTCACAGAATGTATGAGTTCTTAGACAGACTTACTTCTTCTGCTTTACCACGTATCAGAGATTTCTCTGGTATCAAAGCAGATGGTTTCGATGGTAGAGGTAACTACAACTTAGGTATTACTGAGCAGATTATCTTCCCTGAAATCGTAATCGACAAAGTGAAAAAAATCCAAGGGATGGACATCACTTTCGTTACTACTGCGAAGACAGATAAAGAAGCTAAAGCATTACTAACTCACTTCGGTTTACCATTTAAAAAGAACTAAGAAATGGCTAAAGAATCAATGAAAGCGCGTGAGCGCAAAAGAGAAGCACTAGTTGCTAAATACGCTGACAAAAGAAAAGCTTTAAAAGAAGCTGGTGATTATGAAGGACTTCAGAAATTACCTAAAAATGCTTCGCCTGTAAGATTACACAACAGATGTAAATTAACAGGTAGACCAAGAGGATATATGAGAACGTTCGGAATTTCCAGAGTAACTTTCAGAGAAATGGCAAACAACGGTCTTATCCCAGGAGTAAGAAAAGCTAGTTGGTAATAATTACTAATTAAAATCGGGACAATTAAGTTGTCAGGATACTAAAGAACAACAATATCAGACCGAAGTTTTCTGAAGTCTGATATTTTCCTCTTCAAGTCTTTTCAATACTGATTGTCTTTAACCAATAATTTATAAAAGAAAAATGGTAACAGATCCAATTTCAGATTTCCTAACAAGAGTAAGGAACGCACAAAGCGCAGGCCACAAAGTGGTGGAAATTCCTGCATCGAAAATCAAAAAGGAGATTACTAAGATCCTATTTGATCAAGGGTATATCTTAAACTTCAAGTTTGAAGATAACGCTGTTCAAGGAGTGATCAAAATCGCTTTAAAGTACGATAAGCAAACCAACAAACCTGCTATCAAGTCTATTCAAAGAGCTTCTAGACCAGGTTTGAGACAGTACAAAGGTTCAACTGAACTTCCAAGAGTACTAAACGGTTTGGGTATTTCTATCATCTCTACTTCTAAAGGAGTAATGACTGACAAGAAAGCTAGAGAAGAGAAAGTAGGCGGTGAAGTAATCTGCTATGTTTATTAATTTTTAATCAGAGGAAAATGTCAAGAATTGGTAAAGCAATTATAACAATTCCAGCTGGAGTTACAGTCACTGAAAACAACGGTGTCGTAACTGTAAAAGGAGCAAAAGGAGAACTTTCTCAGGAGCTTACGGCAGGAATTACTTTAGAACAAAAAGATGGTGAGCTTAATGTAAACAGACCATCTGATTCTAAGCAACACAAAGCGCTTCACGGTTTATACAGAGCGTTGATCGCTAACATGATCGTTGGTGTATCAGAAGGTTTCGAAAAGAAACTAGAACTAGTAGGGGTAGGATACAGAGCTTCTCACACAGGTCAAAAACTTGAGTTGGCTTTAGGATTCTCTCACGGTATCGTATTAGAACTTCCAAGTGAAGTAAAAGTTGATACATTGACTGAAAAAGGTAAAAACCCAATTATTACTTTAGCGTCTCATGACAAGCAACTTCTAGGAATGGTTACTGCAAAGATCCGTTCTTTCAGAAAGCCTGAGCCATACAAAGGAAAAGGTGTAAGATTCGTAGGAGAAATTGTTAGACGTAAAGCTGGTAAATCTGCTTAATAAATTATAAGTATTATGGCATTAAGTAAATTAGAAAAAAGAATAAGAATCAAAAGAAGAGTAAGAGGGAAAATCTCTGGTTCTTCTGAATTGCCAAGATTATCTGTATATAAAAGTAATAAGGAAATTTACGCTCAGTTAATCGACGATAAAAATGGTAAAACTTTAGCATCAGCTTCTTCTAGAGAGAAAGGGGTAGACGCTAAAGGTACTAAGACTGAAATTTCTGCTGCTGTTGGTAAAGCTATCGCTGCTAAAGCGGTTGCTGCAGGAATCGAAAGTATTGTATTTGACAGAAACGGTTTCGTATACCACGGTAGAGTAAAAGCTCTAGCTGATGGAGCGAGAGAAGGTGGACTTAAATTCTAATCATTAAATTTCGGAAAATATGTTAGGACTAGATAATATAGAAAGAGTAAAACCGGGAGGATTAGAATTAAAAGATCGTCTCGTAGCTGTTAACAGAGTAACAAAAGTAACTAAAGGAGGTAGAGCTTTCGGATTTTCTGCTATTGTTGTAGTAGGTAATGAAGAAGGTGTTATCGGTTTTGGTTTAGGAAAATCTAAAGAGGTTGCTTCTGCAATTGCTAAGGCAGTTGAAGACGCTAAGAAAAACCTTGTTAAAGTTCCAGTAATGAACCATACTATTCCTCACCAAACGACTGCTAGATACGGTGGTGCAGATATCTTCTTAAGACCTGCTTCTCACGGTACAGGACTGATCGCCGGTGGTGCGGTAAGAGCGGTATTGGAATCTGCTGGTATTCACGATATCCTTTCAAAATCTAAAGGATCTTCTAACCCTCACAACGTGGTGAAAGCTACTTTCAAAGCGTTATTGGATATCAGAAGACCTGAAGAGATCGCTAGAATGAGAGGAGTTTCTCTAAGTAAAGTGTTTAACGGTTAATATTAAAACAATGGCAACAATTAAAGTAAAGCAAGTAAGAAGCGCTATTGGTAGAACAAAAACCCAAAAGAGAACGCTTGAAGCATTAGGATTAAAAAAACTTCACCAAGTTGTAGAACATGAAGCTACTCCTTCTATCTTAGGAATGATAGCGGCAGTTAGTCATTTACTTGAAGTTCAAAAATAATTTTTAAAAAGAGAAATTAAAATGAATTTAAATAACATAAAGCCTGCTGCAGGATCTACTTTCAATTCAAAAAGAATTGGTAGAGGTCAGGGTAGTGGAAAAGGAGGTACTTCAACAAAAGGACACAAAGGTCAGAAAGCGAGAGCTGGTTATTCTCAGAAAATCGGTTTCGAAGGTGGACAGATGCCTTTACAAAGAAGATTACCTAAATTCGGATTCAAAAACGTAAACAGAAAAGAGTTTAGAGGAGTTAACCTTGATACGATCCAAACTTTAATCGAGAACAAATCCATCACTGGAGAGATCACGAAAGAAGTTTTAGTAGCAAACGGGATAGTTTCTAAAAACGAATTAGTGAAAATTATGGGTAGAGGAGAATTGAAATCTGCGGTTTCAATCTCTGCTGACAAATTCACTAAATCTGCTGAAGAGCTTATTGCTAAGGCAGGTGGAAAAGCAATTACCTTATAATACTTACTAATGAAAGAATTTATACAAACACTTAAAAATATATGGAGCCTAAAGGAATTAAGAGATAAAATTCTCTTTACGTTAGGTATTATCCTTGTGTATAGATTCGCATCTTATATTTCACTTCCCGCAATTAACCTTGCAGAAGTGGGAGATCTCTTAGAGCATTATAAAAATCAAGGCGGTAACAAGCAAGGAGCAGGTCTCCTTGGCTTGCTTTCGTCGTTTACGGGGGGAGCTTTCAGCCACGCTTCCGTAATGGCGTTGGGAATTATGCCTTATATTTCTGCTTCTATTATTGTTCAGTTGATGGGAATGGCTATTCCTTATCTTCAGAAGCTTCAGAAAGATGGAGAGTCAGGTAGAAATACATTGAACCAAATTACAAGATGGTTAACGATCGGAGTTTGTCTGGTACAGGCACCTTCTTACTTAACTTCTATTACTCAATTATTCTTACCGTATGCTCAGTTCCAGTCTGCATACTATGTAGAGCCCAATTCTATCATGTTCTGGTTACCAAGTATTGTTATCCTGGTTGCCGGTTCAGTATTCGCAATGTGGTTAGGTGAAAAAATTACCGACAAAGGAATCGGAAATGGTATTTCCATCCTTATTATGGTGGGGATTCTTTCAAGATTACCTGAAGCATTCGTACAGGAAATGGCCGTGCAGAATGGAAAAGGAGGAATGGGATCTATCATGATCCTTATTGAAGTATTGTTCTGGATGTTGGTTGTTCTTTTAGCAGTGATACTATCTGTAGCTGTTAGAAAAATTCCAATTCAGTATGTAAGCAGAGCTCAAGCAAGAGGAGGTGTAAACAGAAATCTTATGCAGGGAGCAAGACAATGGATTCCATTGAAAGTGAATGCTGCTGGTGTAATGCCGATTATCTTTGCTCAGGCATTGATGTTCGTACCAGGATTATTAACAAAATTCGATGAGTCTAACACTTTTCTTGCAGGTTTCAAGAATGTTTTTAGCTGGCAGTACAATGTATTGTTCGCGCTATTGATTATTATCTTCTCATTTTTCTATACTGCGATTACAATTCCGGTGAACCAGATGGCTGATGATTTGAAGAGAAATGGAGGTTTAGTACCAAAAGTAAGACCCGGGAAAGAGACCGCTGATTATTTAGATGATATTTTATCAAAAATTACCTTGCCAGGTGCAATTTTTTTATCTATCTTTGCAGTCCTTCCAGCAATTGTGCATGGAAGCTTTGTTCAGACAGATGCATTTGCCCTGTTTTTCGGGGGAACATCACTATTAATTATGGTGGGAGTAATTTTAGATACTGTTCAACAGATTAATACGTATCTGCTGAACCATCACTATGATGGCTTAATGCAGTCTAAATTATCAAGAACGACTGGATATTAATTTATGGCAAAACAAAAACATATTGAACAAGATGGCGTGATCGTGGAAGCACTTTCGAACGCCATGTTCCGTGTAGAGCTGGAAAATGGGCATATCCTTATTGCTCATATCTCCGGCAAAATGAGAATGCATTATATTAAACTTTTACCTGGTGATAAGGTAAAACTAGAAATGTCTCCCTATGATTTGACAAAAGGGAGAATCACATTTAGATATTAAACAATAGCCAAATGGAACACGCATTCCATTTGGCATTTGTTAAAAAATAAATACTATCAAAATGAAAGTAAGAGCATCAATTAAAAAAAGAAGTGCTGATTGCAAGATTGTACGCAGAAAGGGCGTGCTTTTCGTAATCAACAAGAAGAACCCAAAATTTAAACAAAGACAAGGTTAACATTAAATTATGGCGAGAATTGCAGGTATTGATTTACCAAAAAACAAAAGAGGTGTTATCGGTTTAACTTACATCTATGGAGTAGGAAGAAGTACTTCTTCTGAAATCCTTAAAGCTGCCGGTATCAGCGAAGACAAGAAAGTCAACGAATGGAATGACGATGAATTGGCTGCAATCAGAACATATATCTCTGAAAACGTAAAAGTAGAAGGAGAATTGAGATCTGAAGTGCAATTGAACATCAAGAGATTGATGGACATAGGATGCCAACGAGGAATACGTCACAGACTAGGATTACCTTTAAGAGGCCAGAGAACGAAAAACAACTCTAGAACACGTAAAGGAAAGAGAAAAACTGTTGCTAACAAGAAAAAAGCTAGTAAATAATCGTTAGGAATTATGGCAAAACAAACTAAAGTAGTTAAAAAAAGAAAAGTAAAAGTAGAGGCAATTGGTGAAGCTCACATCCAAGCGTCTTTCAATAATATTATTATTTCTTTAACAAATAAAAACGGAGAAGTAATTTCTTGGGCATCTGCCGGTAAAATGGGATTCAGAGGTTCTAAAAAGAACACTCCTTTCGCTGCTCAAATGGCAGCTGAAAATTGCTCTGCTGTAGCTCACGAAGCTGGATTAAGAAGAGTGAAGGTGTTTGTGAAAGGTCCTGGTGCAGGTAGAGAATCTGCCATCAGATCAATCCACAATTCAGGAATTGAAGTTAGCGAAATCATTGATGTGACTCCAATGCCACACAATGGATGTAGACCACCAAAAAGAAGAAGAGTTTAATTTTTAGAATTTACCCATTATGGCAAGATATATTGGACCTAAAACTAAGATTGCTAGAAAGTTTGGTGCTGCAATCTACGGAGATGATAAAAACTTCGAAAAAAGAAAGAACCAACCGCCAGGACAACACGGTCCTAACAAAAGAAGAGGTGCTAAAAAATCAGAATACGCAGTTCAGTTGGCAGAAAAACAAAAAGCTAAATATACTTACGGTATCTTAGAAAGACAGTTTGCTAACTTATTTGATAAAGCACACAGAAGTAAAGGTGTAACAGGTGAAGTTCTATTACAACTTTGTGAATCAAGATTGGATAACGTAGTATACAGACTAGGTTTTGCTAAAACCAGATCTGGTGCTAGACAATTGGTTTCTCACAGACACATCACTGTGAACGGAGAAATTCTTAATATCCCTTCTTACTTGGTTAAAGCTGGTGATGTAATCGCTGTAAGAGAAAAGTCTAAGTCTCTTGAAGTTGTTACCAATGCATTGGCTTCTAAGTCAAACTATGAGTGGTTACAATTCAACGATGAGAAGAAAGAAGGTACTTTCGTTTCTGCTCCTGAAAGAATCCAGATTCCGGAGGACATTAAGGAACAGCTTATCGTCGAACTTTACTCTAAATAATTTTTTAATCAAATTTTTGCTCAACCCAATAATATGGCAATTTTACAATTCATAAAACCCGATAAAGTAATTTTACTTAACTCTGATGAATTTAAAGGTCAATTTGAATTCAGACCTTTAGAACCAGGTTTCGGGCTTACAATCGGTAATGCTTTGAGAAGAGTGTTGCTTTCTTCTCTGGAAGGATACGCTATTTCATCTATCAAAATAGAAGGTGTAGAGCACGAATTTTCAACTATTCCAGGAGTAATCGAAGACGTTACCGAAATTATTCTTAACCTTAAGCAGGTGAGATTAAAAGCTGTAGCAGAAAACCAGTCTAACGAGCAGGTAGTTGCTAAAGTTTCAGGTCAAACGGTTATTACTGCTGGTGATTTAGGAAAGTCTATCAATGGATTTGAGGTTCTAAACCCAGATTTAGTGATCTGCAACCTAAACAGTGATGTAACTTTCGAAATTACTTTCAATATTGAAAAAGGTAGAGGCTATGTTCCTTCAGAACAAAATAAGTCAAACAATGCACCGGTAGGTACTATTGCTATTGATTCTATTTTTACGCCAATCAAGAAAGTACAATACAGCATTGAAAATTATCGTGTAGAGCAAAAAACAGACTACGAAAAACTTGTATTAGATATAGAAACTGACGGGTCTATCAGCCCTCAGAATGCTTTAACTGAAGCTTCGAAGATATTAATTTATCACTTCATGCTATTCTCTGATGAGAGAATCACTTTGGAGACTGAAGCTGTAAAAGCATCTATCCAATACGATGAAGAAACTCTTCATACAAGACAACTTCTTAAGTCTAAATTAGCAGATATGGATCTTTCTGTAAGAGCCCTAAACTGTCTAAAAGCAGCTGAAGTAGAAACTCTTGGAGAGCTGGTTTCTTACAGTAAGTCTGATTTGATGAAATTCAGAAATTTTGGTAAAAAATCTTTGACAGAACTAGAAGAATTAGTGCATTCAAAAGGTCTTAACTTCGGTTTCGACGTTGCAAAATATAAGTTAGACGCTGATAAATAATTAATAATGAGACACGGTAAAAAATTCAATCACTTAGGAAGAACAGCTTCTCACAGAAGTGCTTTACTTTCTAATATGGCTTGTTCTCTAATTGAGCATAAAAGAATCAACACTACTGTAGCTAAAGCTAAAGCTTTAAGAGTATATGTTGAGCCTCTATTAACAAAAGCAAAAGAAGATACTACACACAACAGAAGAGTAGTATTCTCTTACCTTCAAAATAAATTTGCGGTTGCTGAATTATTCAGAACTGTAGCTCCTAAAATCGCTGAAAGAAACGGTGGTTATACAAGAATCATCAAGACAGGATTCAGACCAGGTGATGCTGCTGATACTGCTCTTATCGAATTAGTAGATTTCAACGAGCTTTACAACCCTAATGCTGAAGAGAAAAAAGCTACAAGAAGAAGCAGAAGATCTACAACTGCAAAAAAAGCTGAAGCGGTAGTTGCTGAAGCGCCTGCAGTAGAAGAGAAAGTAGAAGAAGCTAAAGCTGATACTACTGAAGAAAAAACTGAAGAATAATATTCATTCAGATACAGATAAAAAACCATCCGGATTCCGGATGGTTTTTTTATTGTGCTTACAGGTTTGAAAATAATTAAAGCAGACAAAAATGATCTGCTGAAAAAGACTTAATGTCCCTCAAATAAAATGTCCCTCAATATTGAAGGACATTACTGTGTATTTAGATCTTTGTTCTTTTCAGTTCAATAATATTGTTTCCCTGTTCAAGATGAAGGCTGTCTCCTTTTACCCTTGCTGTCATATCATCTTTCTTATAGATCGTTTCATCACCTTTAGTCTCAGATTTTGGAAGAGTAAAGGTTTTTTTATTGCTGGTAATCGCTACAGTACTTTCCTTAGGATCATTCTTAAAAATTACTTTTACCAATGTTCCGTCTGTCGCTTTATAAACAAAATCCGTCTTTTCAATTTTCTTGCCGTTGACATCTACTGTTGACGAATTTTGGGTTACAGAATCAATTTTTCCGTTGGTATCTGTAACTAAAGTTTCTGAACTATCTGTTTTGATAATACTTTTATTTCCACTTTCAGTTGATTTTTTACAACTCATTGCTGTTAATAGGAGTACAGTATTTAGTACTATGAGACTTTTTTTCATGATTGTTTAAGTTTAGTATTAAACATGATTTTTATCCTTACATTTACAAAAATCATGCCTTGCAATATGAAAAAAATGAGTAGATATTTATTGTTAATCCTTTTTATGTTTTCAGCTAATTGGGCATTTTCGCAAAAAGCAAATTTTGAAATTAAAGAGGGTCACTTTTTATTGGATGGAAAACCTTTTACGATCCATTCCGGAGAGATGCATTATCCAAGAGTTCCACCTGCCTATTGGAAACACCGGCTGCAAATGATGAAAGCAATGGGACTGAATACGGTCACTACCTATGTTTTTTGGAATTACCATGAAGAATCCCCAAGTCAATGGAACTTTTCAGGAGAGAAAGATTTACGGAAGTTTATAAAAACAGCACAGGAAGTAGGATTATATGTCATTATTCGCCCCGGGCCTTATGTTTGTGCTGAATGGGAATTTGGAGGATATCCATGGTGGCTGCAGAAGAATAAAAATTTAGAAATAAGGAGAAATAATAAAGCTTTTTTGGATGCATGTGAAAAATATATCAACCAACTGGCTAAACAAATTGTTCCCTTACAGATCACCAATGGAGGCCCTGTCATTTTGGTTCAGGCAGAAAACGAATTTGGCTCTTATGTTGCTCAAAGAAATGAAATTCCCCTGGAAGAACACCGAAAATACAGCCATAAAATAAAGGATATGCTTTTGAAAGCCGGAATTTCTGTTCCGCTGTTTACTTCAGACGGAAGTTCTCTTTTTAAAGGAGGAGCTATTGATGGAGCTTTACCGACGGCTAATGGTGAAGGAGATATTGATGTATTAAAGAAAAGTGTCAATGAATATCATAACGGGCTAGGCCCCTATATGGTGGCGGAATATTATCCGGGATGGCTGGATCATTGGGCAGAACCATTTGTGAGAGTTTCTACAGAAGACGTTGTAAAGCAGACCGAAGTATATATAAAGAATGGCATCTCCTTTAATTATTATATGATTCATGGGGGAACCAACTTTGGATTTACCAGCGGGGCCAACTATGATAAAGACCATGACATTCAACCTGATCTCACGAGTTATGATTATGATGCTCCGATTAATGAAGCTGGATGGGCGACTCCAAAATATAATGCTTTAAGAGAAGTCTTTCAAAAGATCAGCAAAGAGCCTCTTGCTGAAGTTCCAAAACCTGCTAAAGTGATCATAATTCCTGAAATTAAATTTTCAAAAATAAGGAGTCTGTTTGATATAACGGATCATCAGAAACCGATAATTAATGATCAGCCTCTTTCCTTTGAAGATCTGAATATCGGACACGGATATGTAGTATACCGAAGAAAATTTGATCAAGATCTGAAAGGGAAACTCGAAATAAAAGGACTGAGAGATTATGCCAATGTTTATATCAATGGCATATGGAAGGGAGAGCTGAATAGAATGAACAAGAAATATGATCTTAATCTTAGCCTCAAAAGAGGAGACCGATTGGAGGTTTTGGTGGAAAATATGGGGAGGATCAATTACGGAGCCAATATTGTTCATAATTTAAAAGGCATTATCAGTCCCGTAACCATCAACGGAGCTGATATTTCCGGGAACTGGGAGATGCTTCCACTGCCTTTTGATGTCTTTCCAAAATCTGTCTATCAATCGAAAAATATAACCGATCATTCTCCGGTGATTCTGGAAGCTGAGTTTAGTCTTAGTGAAACGGGAGATACTTTTCTGGATATGCGAAAATTTGGAAAAGGAATCGTTTTTATTAATGGAAAAAATCTGGGAAGGTATTGGAGTAAAGTTGGTCCCCAACAAACCTTATATGTACCGGGTGTCTGGCTGAAGAAAGGAAAAAACAGGATTCAGATTTTCGAACAGCTTTTTGAGAAGACTACCTCTGTAAACAGTATTGATCACCCGATTCTGGATGAGCTTATCAAGTGATCCTATCCTTTCTGATAATAGAATTGATGTTAATTGAATATTAATTAGATTTTATTGTGAATTGTTTTTGTTTTTTAAGGTTTTGGAATGAAAAATTGATTAAATTTAATACAGATAAAGACTAAACCATTTGTGAACTCAGATTTTAAAATTTACACAAAAGTGTAATTGATTCTGGTTTATTTTCTGCTGAAATTTGTTTCAAACAAAAAAGAACATGAGCATTTCCATAGCCATAGTAGAAGATGAGAAGAACTACAACAATGCGTTGAAGAAAGTGATCAATTACCAGAATGATATGAAGGTAGTGGCACAGTTCTTTGACGGAAATGAGGCTATGAATAACCTTGTTGATATTTCTCCGGACGTTGTGATGATGGATATCCAGCTTCCGGATATGCTTGGCATTGAAATCATAGAAAAATTACGGAAAAATATGCCCGATACACAGTTTATCATGTGCACCAGTTTTGAGGATGATGAAAAGATCTTCAACTCTTTAAAAGCCGGAGCCATGGGATATCTTGTGAAAGGAGAAAGTATGGATAAAATTCTTTCTTCCATCCGGGATGTATACAACGGTGGCGCTCCCATGAGTTTTTCCATCGCACGAAGGGTCTTACAGCACTTTGAGAAAAAACTTCCTGAAATTAAAGGGTTTGATGAACTTACAGAGCGTGAAAAAGAAATTCTCGAACTTCTTTCACAAGGACTTTTATACAAAGAAATTGCCGATCAAAAATTTATAAGTATTGATACAGTCAAAAAACACGTGGGTAATATCTACCGAAAATTACATGTCAACAACAAAGTTGAAGCCATCAATAAACTTAACCAATTTAAAAACTAAGATATGAAAGGATTTAATTTTTTAATTTTTTTATCAATTATCATTTTTATAACAGGATGTAAAAAGGAAAAAGATAAAACAACAGATGACGGGAATACTACTTTTTCAGCAAAAGTAGCAGATACAATAAAGTATTCTGCGGAAGCTAAAGGAAATAAACTGACAGGTATTATAAAGCTCCACAAGAAAGCTGGGCCAAAAATTTTTACTGCAGATCAATTGGATAATTATCTAGCAGGAGAATTTATCTATCACGCAGAAAGAGGAACTTTAATGAAATTAGGGAAATCTACAGGCGAAAAGAAATATTTGGATACATATGATATACCTGTGTCGACTTTTCAAATTCTGTATGATCATAAGCCTGATGAAAGTGTTGGATTAAAGTTATATTTTGTAGAACTTGATAAAAACTATGGATTAATAAACGTTCCGCCTCATTATAGGAATTTTCTCTATATGATAGCCGTTCCTGTAGATACGGATGGAGATCCCGTAGGGAGCAACAATAAATATGTAGTCTTTAATCTATCTAAGGATTTTGATATCAATACCTCCACAATAAAAGATGATGAATATGAAAGGTTAATAAAGTATTTTAGTGGTAACAACAGTGAAATTTATAGTTCTTTAAAAAGTTACTATTCACGGAAAGGTAAAGGAAATACAAGTTCTATCTTTTATTCCTGGGGTGATGTACGGGACAATATCAACAAGTTTTGTCATAACAATAAATATGATAGTATTAAATTTAAGTTAGCGGAAATTATAGGAATAAACTCTATTAAGTATTATATAGATAAGCATCCCGAACTTGAATTAGATGAGGATAAATATAAGCTTGCCTATAGTAGCAGAGAAAAACAGTTAACCATAGTGGGAGAGTTTTATCTGACAAAAAATGTCAATGGAATTAAACAAGCAATGAGTTCAGATAAATATTTTGATATGGGGTCACTATATCCATAAAAATGTTTATTCAGATATTATATATTGCAGTACTCTTTATCGATACGGTAAAGTCTATAGTTTTAGCTGGAAAGAAAGGTCTTTCCAGCCAAAACTTTTTTGCAGTGTTCTTATTGGTTTCTCTCTGCCTGGAGCTTTATGGACATTATAAGATTTATATAGGAGAATATAATTTTGCTTCCCTGTTTAATTATTACAGTATTTTCATAATTCTATTTTTCTACAGGTATTACGCTAAAATCTTACCAGGGAAATTAAAAACAGTTTCTTTATATGTAGTTATTGCTATACTTGCATATATTGTATTGTTTATAAAATTTTACGGAGAAAACTATGAAAATGAGCTTGGGATCTTAGTTTGTTTCTATTTTATTATCAATGCCCTTGTCTGGTTCTACATGAGACTTAAAAATTTTGATGATTTAAAAATTATTGATGATCCCCATTTCTGGGTGTCCTGTGGGCTGCTTTTTTGGAGTATTTTTTTTCTTTTCAGATCTATTCCCATGTTTTTTCTTCAAGATAATGATCCTGCTTTTCTATACATTTTAAAGATGATGCAGTATGGTGTAAATATTGTCATGTATGGAATGTTTTATATCGCCTTAATGAAATTTGAAAAAGTGCAACTTAAAAAAACGTTATGAAACAATTACCGGATACAATTAGATTAACCTATATTATTGCTGTAATTCTGTTAATAACATTTGTTGTATTTATTGTTTTAATTGTCATTTTGTATAATAAAAAACAGCTTTTCTTTATTCAGCAACAGCAGCTCAAAGATGCAGAATATCAAAACCAGCTTCTCCAGAAAGAACTCGAAAAACAAAAATCACTAGAGCAGGAAAGGGAACGTATTTCTCACGATATGCATGATGATCTTGGAGCGGGAATTTCCGCGTTGAAACTTCAGGCAGAATTCCTAAAACAGAAAGCCGGAAATGATGACCTGCAGAGCGATATCGATGAACTGCTGAAAACGTCAGAAGAAATGAATATTTCCATGCGGGAAATGCTTTGGAGCCTGAACTCAGGCAATGATACATTGGGAAGTTTTATAGAGTATGCCATACGGTATACCGATAATTTTTTGAAGAAAACCAGAATAAGCTTATGGTCTGAAAATATTGATAGCATAGCAGACACCTCTATTTCTACAGAACAGAGAAGAAACCTGTTTCTATGCTTAAAAGAAGCAGTCAATAATGCTTACAAACACAGCAACGCAGATCTCCTAAAACTTTCATTCTCTCAACATAAAAATGTTTTCATTATGAAGATTTCAGATAATGGGACCGGGATTCCCGAAGGAAAACCGGAAGGAAATGGGCTCCGAAATATGAAAAGACGAATGAACGAGTTTGCAGGTGAGTGCAGTATCTTATCTGAAAATTCAGGAACTTACCTGGTCTTTAAAATAACACTTTAAAAAACAGCATGTACTTATCATAATGCTGTTTTTTGTTTACAACTTAACTTTGGTTATCTGAAATTGTTTGTCTCAACAATCAAAATATAAGATAGAGCTGAATTAAAGGCAATTCAGCTCTATTAGTTTGTTATTACATATTTACGTGATAACAAACTTCAACACCGTTAATGTTAGCACATACTCTAAGGCAGGTTGCAGGTTCAAATGCTTCAATTTTAAACTTTACATCAACGTTAACAGATTGGGCCTCTTCAGTACCGATTTTTTGAATAGACTCACTGAGGATTTGTTCAATTAAGGCCCTTCCAAATGAATCAGCTGTGTGTACAGACTTTTTATGGTCATCAATGTACTTCCTAGAAATGTTTGACATAATTTTAGTTTTTTTTTACCTACTCTTTCAAACTGCAGTTTTCGGCTTCCCTGATTATGATTACACAAAAATCATAACACAACAAAATTGAAACATTTGGAATTTCAAATCAATTACCCTTTTTCGTTATTTTTTATTTTGATAGTATTGATAACAAAATTTAAAATTTAAAAAGCTTAATAATTCAGCTGCATTTTGAAAGAAAAGTATTTTGTAGAAGACAAACCCTTCAATAGGTTTTGACTGTACTATTTTATGAAATTAATCTTAGTGAAGAAAGCATTTTTTGAAATCATTCAAAGAAGATTTTTAATAAGATTTCATGCCATCCGAAATAAAACGAAAGATCTCCTTCTTCTTTTTTATTTTCCATATTATCATTCTTTGAATTAACTAAAATTTAACGTGGAATTATTTCAAAAAGATCACCCTGAAATACCCTTAAAAGTTAAATTTTGATTAAATTTGTCTAAACTAAAAAAATAAAAAATGAGTGCAATTTCTTACATAGAAGCAAGACAGATTTTAGATTCCAGAGGTAATCCTACCATTGAAGTAGATGTATTTACAGAAAGCGGTGCAATGGGCCGTGCAGCTGTTCCTTCAGGAGCATCTACAGGAGAACATGAAGCGGTGGAACTGCGTGACGGAGGTTCAGAATATTTAGGTAAAGGAGTTCTGAAAGCTGTTGAAAATGTAAAAGAAGTAATTGCAGAGAATTTAGTTGGACAGCCGGTTTTCGAACAAAACTATATCGATCAGATCATGATTGATCTTGATGGAACGGCCAACAAAGGAAATCTTGGGGCTAATGCAATTCTTGGGGTTTCTTTAGCCGTAGCAAAAGCAGCTGCAGCTGAATTGGGTATGCCTTTGTATAAATATGTAGGTGGGGTGAATGCCAATACACTTCCTGTTCCTATGATGAATGTAATCAACGGTGGATCTCACTCTGATGCTCCTATTGCGTTCCAGGAATTTATGGTAATGCCGGTAAAGGCAGATTCTTTCTCCCACGCATTGAGAAAAGGAACTGAAATTTTCCATAACCTTAAATCTATTCTTCATTCAAGAGGTTTATCTACTGCAGTAGGTGATGAAGGAGGTTTTGCTCCAACTTTCAAAGGAACTGAAGATGCGTTGGATACTTTACTTCAGGCTATCGAAAAAGCAGGGTACAAGCCTGGTGATGATGTAATGTTGGCATTAGACTGTGCTGCTTCAGAATTCTATAAGGATGGAGTATATGATTACAGAAAATTCCAAACTCCGGATGCCGCTCAATTCTCAAGCAGTGAGCAGGTTTCTTACCTGGCAGAATTGGCCGCTAAATACCCAATCATCTCTATCGAAGACGGTATGCAGGAAAATGACTGGGAAGGTTGGAAAATGTTAACAGATAAAATCGGTGACAGAGTACAGCTGGTAGGTGACGATTTATTTGTAACCAACGTAGAAAGATTATCAAGAGGAGTAAAAGAAGGAATTGCCAACTCCATCCTTGTAAAAGTAAACCAGATCGGTTCCCTTTCTGAAACAATGGCAGCAGTACAAATGGCTCAGAATAACAAATTCACTTCAGTAATGTCTCACAGATCAGGAGAAACTGAAGATGCTACCATCGCAGATCTAGCAGTAGCGATGAACTGCGGACAGATCAAAACAGGTTCAGCTTCAAGATCAGACAGAATGGCAAAATACAACCAGCTGTTAAGAATAGAAGAAGCTCTTGGTGAAACCGCAATTTTCCCTGGATTAGAAGCATTTAAAATAAAAAGATAATTGAATTTATAAATAACGGCAAGCGATAATTTTTGTTTGCCGTATTTTATGGAAAGTAGTATATTTAAAAAAAAATAAATAATGTCAGACAACAAAGTAATATTGAATTACGCAGGTAATTCATATGAATATCCAATCGTGGATAGTACTATCGGAGACAGAGGGATTGATATTTCAAAATTAAGAGACCAGACAGGTTTGATCACTCTGGATTTAGGTTACAAAAATACAGGAGCTACCATTAGCGACATCACTTACTTAGACGGAGATAAAGGAGAATTATTTTACAGAGGTTATCCAATCGAGCAGATTGCTGAAAAATCTAACTTCACTGAAGTAATGTATCTTTTATTACATGGAGAATTACCTACTCAGGATCAGTTTACTTCATTCGACAACAACATTAAAAAATATAACTTCATCGCAGACGAAATGAAAAAGATCATTGATGTTTTTCCTCGTTCTGCTCACCCTATGGGAGTTCTTTCTTCTATGACTTCTGCATTGACAGCTTTTAACCCTAAAGCCGTTAACGTAAACTCTAAAGAAGAAATGGATCACGCTGCTGAGCTGATGATCGCTAAGTTCTCTCACCTTTGTGCTTGGACTTACAGAAAAACCCAAGGTTTACCATTAAACCACGGTGATAACAACCTAAACTACGTAGAAAACTTCTACAAAATGGCATTCAGATTACCCAATGCTGATTTCGAAATCGATCCGGTAGTTGTAAATGCTTTAGATAAATTATTAATCCTTCACGCTGACCACGAACAAAACTGTTCTACTTCTACAGTAAGAATGGTAGGTTCTGCACACACAGGTCTTTTCGCTTCTATCTCTGCCGGGGTATCTGCACTTTGGGGACCGCTTCACGGTGGAGCTAACCAGGCAGTAATCGAAATGCTTGAGCTTATCGAAAAAGATGGGGGTGATGTATCTAAATATGTTGCCAAAGCTAAAGATAAAGCTGATAACTTCCGTCTTATGGGATTCGGACACAGAGTGTACAAAAACTTCGACCCAAGAGCGAAAATTATCAAGAAAGCTGCTGATGATATCCTTAAAGCATTAGGGATCCAGGATAAAGCTCTTGACATTGCAATGCAGTTAGAAAGAGTAGCTCTTGAAGACGAGTACTTCGTAGAAAGAAAACTATATCCAAACGTAGACTTCTATTCAGGAATCATCTACAGAGCGTTAGGAATTCCTACAGAAATGTTTACCGTAATGTTTGCATTGGGAAGACTTCCGGGATGGATTTCTCAATGGAAAGAAATGAGATTGAAAGGAGACCCGATCGGAAGACCAAGACAGGTTTACCAAGGTGCTCAACAAAGAAATTATATCGATATTTCAAACAGATAATCTTTGTTTTTATCATATTAAAATCCCAAAGCATGCTTTGGGATTTTTTTGTATTCAACAGAGATGGAATTGATCTTGCTTTTTCTTTGTTTAAGCGTTAGCCAAAATGTAGAAAAAGCTTTTCAATAGCTGGTAATTAACTTATTTCAAATGGTCTCTGAAAAAGATAAAGTGATGTTCAATAGACCTTTTCCAATACTCTGTATTATGATTTCCCGGTTGGGAAATAAAAGTCACAGGAATCTTTAAACTGTCAGCCTGATTTTTGATCGCAAGGGTTGCCGGAAAGAGAATATCTTCAGTACCGCAATCTATTAGAAAAGGCCTTCCTTTATTATACGTTTTTAAAAGATAGGAAATAGTATACCGGTTCCATTCTTTTGATGAGCCGAGTGATTGGGATAAATCATCAATAATCCTAGTGCTTTTGAAAAATGCTGCACTAGCTTTGCTAAGGGTATCAAAATCTAAAGAAAACGCACCGCTTGTACTGCCTGCTGTATTGAAATAATCCTGATGAAGGAGGAAATACCTTATTGCTCCGTATCCTCCCATACTTAAACCACTGATGAATATATTATTTTTATCAATGCTAAATCGGGTATGGACCTTGGGGACAAGTTCTTTAAAAAAAAGTCCTCAGCTCTTGAACCTTTATCATATGGGCTGTTGATATACCAGGTCACAAATCCGTCCGGACATACAATGATCATCTTATATTGGTCAGACAGCTTCTGAAGATCTGTTGTCTGCGACCATTGACGATAATTTTCACTATATCCATGGAATAGGTACACCAATGGATACTGCTCCTTTTCGTTATAAACTTTTGGTTTAAATACTAAAACGGTGTCTGGTTTGGCAAGAAATTCAGATTTCATGATCCATTTTTCCTGGGCATTGAAGAACGACAGACCCATCATCATGCTCATCATCAGTAAAATATTCTTTGTGTACATATTTTTGTATTTTAGTGCAAATTTCTGCAAGCCGTCTGTAGATTACAATAGCTAACAAAATTGTGAGTCATCAAGTATGAGAAAAGAAAATTCAACCAATGCCGTAAACGAACAGTTTTTGTTTGGAATCTGTGAACTGAATTCTGCAGTGAGCATCATAAGCGGACGATGGAAGTCACAGATTATTTATTCCATATCTGAAGGGAATAACAGATTCCATCTGCTAAAAAAAGAATTGCCCAATATTTCTGAACAGGTATTGGGAAGACAGCTGAAAGAACTCGAAACCCACCGGCTTATTGTTAAAAAAGAAATACCCGGTACTGTTCCCGCAGGAATAGAATACCTTCTTACCAATAAAGGAAAAGAGGTAGTTCCTATTTTAAAGAGCTTATGTGAATGGGGAAAAACATATGCTGAGGGAAAAGAAATATCGGTTTGTGATTTTATATGAAAAAGTAGGGATGTACCTGAAATTGAATGCAATAATTCATTAAATTTACTTTTCGGAACATCATCGATGATGGAATAAATAACGGATCATGACTTTTGGACAACAGATACTATTTTTCTTCAGTGCAGTGGGAGCTTTTAACGGGCTTCTGCTTGGGATTTATCTTTTGTTTGTTAAAAAATTGAAATACCTGCCTGATTTTTTCCTTGGGCTTCTTCTTCTGATGCTAAGCTCAAGAGTAGGAATTTCGGTATGTATTTACTTTTACCCCGACTTGCCAAGAATTATCCCGCATTTGGGGCTGTCAGCCTTATTTTTCACAGGACCTGCTTTATATTACTATGTAAAATCTTCCTTCCAGCAGGACCAGTTTGATTGGAAGAACTGTCAGAAATGGTTTGGGATAGTAACGCTTATTTTAGGGGTTGTTGGTTTATTGTATCTGGTGTTCCCTATCACCTGGGATCATTATTTCGGAACATTTATTTATACGGTTTGGTCTGTATTTATATTTCTTACGGTTTATCAGTATTATACTTTGATTAAACAGGAGCATAAAAGTCCAAACAAATTTGTGCTTCCGGTTCTGATCAGCAATGTGATTATCTTTCTGACTTATCAGCTGATTTCGACGGGTTGGGTACAAATATACTGCGCAGGAGGAAGCCTTGTGTTTTCGTTCGTGCTGTATGCTAACTTTTTGATTTTATTCAATAAAAAATACCAACAGCTTCCGGTAAAAGAAACTGGAAGATATTCCAATAAAAAAATTTCCGGAGAACAGGCGGACAATTTTGTATCCAGATTAGAAAAATTGATGGATACAGAAGAGCTCTATAAAAATCCGAATTTGAAATTGAGTGACCTGTCTTCAAGAATGAATATGTCAGCCCACCAGCTCTCCCAGCTGCTGAACGATAATTTGGGGAAAAGTTTTGCTACCTGCATCAATGAATACAGGATCAATGAAGCCTGTGAAAAAATAGAAAATGGGTCTTATTTAAAAATTGAGGAGATTGGGTATGAAGTAGGATTTAATTCCAAATCAACTTTCTTCTCAACATTTAAGAAAATTAAAAATACAACCCCTCTTTTGTATAAACAGTCTCAAACCCTTACTGAACCTAGGTTTCAGAGTTCAAATTTATAATTCAGTACTGCGGAATTTCAATTTCAAAACCGTATTTTTACGACAAGCCGATACTTTTGATTTCATAAAATTTAAAATCTATGACAATCAAATTGTGGCTTTTGCTATTCCTATTATTTCTCTCATTTTTAGGAAAAGGGCAGGAAATTGTAAAAAGAAAAGTTTCGGATTCTCTGACTCAGGCAAAATCTTCCACCACGAATATTTCAGAAGTCATTATTCAATCAGCACCTCGCAAGATGAAACTGAATGATGGAAACCTGGTAATGTCTGTTGCCGGAAACAAAGACTTTAAAACCTCTACGCATCTTCTTGATGTTTTAAGAAAAACACCCGGCGTTACGGTAGATCAGGAAGACGGAATTTTTATTGGAGGAAGAATTGCTCCGGCTGTTCTTATTGATGGAAAACCTGTTGTCATGAGTAATCAGGAACTGCAGGCCTATTTGCGGTCTTTATCCCCGGATATGGTGGAGTCTCTAGAAGTGAATACCAATCCGTCTTCAAAATATGATGCAGAATTTAAAGGGATTATTGATATTAAGCTGAAAAAGAATACCGGTCTTGGCTGGAAGGCAAGCTATAATGGTAATGTGTATATTAATAAATTCAACTACCGGGAAAATGCATTCAATATATCTTACCATACGGGAAAAGTGACATACAACCTTCAGACAGGTTATAATGAAGGTATCTCAACCTATCGTTATCAGGCTCTGCAGCGGTTGGCAAATACTAATATCATGCGGACCCATACGGATCAGGAAGATTTCGGGAAGATGTATAATATTCAGGTGGGAGCTGATTTCAGACTGAATGATAAAAACAGACTGGTAATCAATCTGAGAGGTAATTTCCGGAGCCATGACCGTACACGAAACGGATCACTTTTTACGACCGATAAAAGGGAAACACAAACGGTATTGAACACAGCCAATGAAAACCCTACAGACTATTTGCAGGATAATTATGGAATCACTACCGATTATTCTTTTCAAAACAAAGGATTTAAACTCAGTTTTTTAGGAAACTATCTCTCAGTTAAAAATAAACAGAATGATGATTTTATCAACAGAGATCAAGCTACAGCTATTCTTCTGTCTTACTGGAAATCTGATTTGATGAATACAATTAATATCTATACTGCTCAGGTAGATGTTTCGCAGAAAATCAATGAGGTAGATATTGAAGCAGGAATTAAATACAGCAGTTCAGACACCCATAATAATATCAGATATGATACATTGTCTGCCGGAAATCAGTTTGTCTTTGATCCTGCGAGAAGTAATGTATTTTCATATAAAGAAAAAATTTGGGCAGGTTATCTGGCGTACAGGCAAAAAATGGGGAACTTACAGATCAATGCGGGATTAAGATTTGAAAATACAAACAGTATTTCCAATGCAATTACCATGGATTCCGTTGTTTCCAGAAACGATCTGGAATGGTTGCCGTCTTTAAGTGTAAATTATACTTTTAATAAGTCCAGTGAGCTTTCTCTTTCCTACAGCAGGAAAATAACGAGACCTGTTTTCTCACAGCTTAATCCGTTCCGGTTTTATTTCAGTCCGTTAAATTACTGGATTGGGAATCCTTATCTGCTTCCTTCCTTCACGAGCCAGATCAAAGCAACCTATCGCTATAAAAACTGGATCACAAGCTTTACAGTCGGAAAAGAAAAAGACGTTATGACACGCTATCCCCTTTACAACCCGGAAACGAATGTATTAGAATATCTGGGAACGAATCTTCCGTATCGGAATTTTGCTGTTTTGGAAACCAGTTTTCCAATCAGAATTACAAAATGGTGGAATATCACTAGTCAGTTCACGGGATACTATAATGATGAATTCAGACCCTATCTGGATGAGGTCTTTGCTTTGAATATCTACAATTATGAAGTGAGGCTGAACCAGGTATTTTCCCTTCCAAAAGGATTTACGGTGAATCTATTTGCCAATTACGAGTCAAAAACGGGGAACAGCCTTTACATCATCAAGCCAAGATATACCATAGATGTATCAGTTCAGAAGTCATGGCTTGATAATAAACTGAACACTAAAATCGGGTTTAATAATCTCCTGGATTCATACGAACAACAATTGGAATTCCGGCACAAACAGATTATGGATAATCGTCTTACCCATTGGTGGGATAGCAGCCGGTTGGTTTTCTCACTCAGTTATACGCTAGGAAGCTCAAAATATCAGGTAAAAGAAACCCAGAAAACAGAAGAAGAAAACAGAGCGAGATAAGAAAACCTGCTTGAAAAAGCAGGCTTTCGTTTTTATTATGGACATTGGCATCTGTCGCATGTCCAGATATAGCATACTCCTGCTTCGTCCCACTCACAGCATCTTCTGCCGGTTGAGATTCCTATTCCTCCTAATACAGTTTTCTGTTGATCTCTTCCTAATTTTTTTGCATTTTTTAGCATTGGATTGTTCTTGTTCATGATTTCGTTGTTTTGATGTTAATAGTTAAGTTTTAATTATAATTTCGCGAAAATTATATCACTAATGTATGAAAATATTTTTATATGATTGTTGTTTTTTTTGTACGTAGGTAGATGAAATATAGGTGTTTGTAGATTGTTTGTTCTGAATAAAAACAACTTTTCCTTATCACTACACGGAAAAATAAAAATGTAAAATGAGATTTATATAAAAGATACTATAGGTGAACAGCCAAATTTAATGCATAAAATATTCCAAAAGTTTTACAGATAGAGTCCTTTACTTATATTTGTAGTATTGCATAAATCTTTATGAGACTAAACATTAAAAATGAAACGGGAAGGCTGAAGTCAGTAGTTCTAGGCCAACCTAATTCTCTGGGGCCAGTTCCCACATTAGAAGAAAGTTATGACGCCAAGTCATATTACTCAATCGAACACAATATTTATCCTAAAGAAGAGGATATCATCAATGAAATGAATGCTTTTGAAGCGGTTTTAAAAAAGTACGATGTTGAAGTACTGCGCCCGAGCATTATCAAAGATTACAATCAGGTATTTTCCAGAGATGTAGCCTTTGTAATTGATGATAAAATGATCATTTCCAATGTCATCGCCGACAGAGCAGATGAGCAGGAAGCATATAAAAGCGTTTTTGAGAAAGTCGCCTGGAGAAAAATTATTAATCTTCCGGAAACAGCACATATTGAGGGCGGAGACGTCATCGTATGGAACGATTTCCTTTTTATTGGAACCTGCTTCAGTGAAGATTACAGAAACTATAAAACGGCGAGAACCAATGAATATGCCATTGAGATTTTAAAAGAATATTTTCCGAAGAAAAGAATCATTGATCTCGAACTGAAAAAAAATGATAAAGTTCCCTTTGAGGGAATCCTCCATTTAGACTGTACGTTTAACCCGGTAGGAGAAGACAAATGCATCATCTATAAAAACGGTTTTGTAGATGAAAGCGACTACCGTTTAATCATCGATATTTTCGGAGAAGAAAACTGTTTCCATATCAATGATGAGGAAATGTTTGAAATGTTCCCCAATATCTTCTCTATTTCTCCAGATGTAGTAGTTTCAGATAAAGCATTCACCAGAATGAACAACCATTTAAGAAATGAATGGGGAATGACTGTTGAAGAAATCCCTTACCGTGAAATCTCTAAAATGGGCGGACTGTTGAGATGCTCTACAATGCCGCTTGTGAGAGAATAACGGAGTGGGAGAGTTTTAGGGTTTGAGAGTGGAGGAGTTTTAGGGTCTGAGAGTTACAGTGTTGGTACGGTTGAATGTTTTTTTAATTTTAAATAAATATATAGTGTATGTCAACGATTAAATTTCATCAGGACTTAAAAGTTTTTCAAAAATTATTTGAAACAGCACAGCTGATTTATGAACTCTCAAAATTTTTTCCAAAAGAAGAACTTTATTCTCTTACAGACCAAATAAGAAGATCATCAAGATCTGTAACGGCAAATATTAGTGAGGCCTGGGGGAAAAGAAAATATGAAAAATCCTTCATCGCTAAGCTTACAGATTCGGAGGGAGAAGCAAGAGAAACCCAAACATGGCTTCAGTTTGCTTTTGCCTGCCATTATATGAATGAAGAGCAATATGAAATTTGCACAAACAATATAACCAAATAATAGGGATGTTAGTTAATATGATGAGCCAGTCTGAAAAGTGGTGCTCATTCTCTCCGGTTAATAAAGAAGAGAATAATCTGTAAACCGCTGTTCAGACTCTCAAACTCTTATACACTAACACCCTCAAACTTATAAAAAATGCAAACAACAGATACAGTACTAATGATAGAACCGATTGCATTCGGTTACAACGCTGAGACAGCGAAAAACAATTACTTTCAGGTAGAACAGACGGGTTCTGATATCCAGTCAAAAGCCTTGGCTGAGTTCAATACCTTTGTCGGAAAACTGAGAAGCAAAGGAATCAATGTCATCGCGATAAAAGATACCTTGGAACCGCATACTCCGGATTCTATTTTCCCGAATAACTGGGTGAGTTTCCATAAAGACGGGAAGGTGGTTTTATATCCGATGTTCGCCTCCAACAGAAGAGTAGAAAGAAGAGAAGATATTATTGAAAGCATCAAAGACCAAGGGTTTGAAGTTGCTGAAATTGATGACTGGTCTTTTCCTGAAACTCAGGGGCATTTCCTGGAAGGAACAGGAAGTATGATTTTCGATCATGATCATAAGATTGCCTATGGTTCAGTTTCCTTAAGACTGGATGAAAACTTATTCAGGGAATTCTGTGCAAAATATGGCTTCACTCCGGTGGTTTTCCATTCATTCCAAACGGTAGGTACAGAAAGACTTCCCATTTATCATACCAATGTGATGATGTGTGTGGCAGATCAGTTTGTGGTAATCTGCCTTGATTGTATCGATGATGAGCTGGAAAGAGAGAAAGTGATAGAGGTTATTAAAAATTCAGGTAAAGAAATTATTGAGATCTCCGAAGAACAGATGCAGCAGTTTGCAGGAAATATGCTTCAGGTTCAGAATAAAGACGGCGAAAAGTTTTTGGTCATGAGCCAAACCGCTTACCAGTCTTTAGCGGCAGAACAGGTGGCGGCTATTGAAAAATACTGCGAAATTATCTATTCAGACCTCAATACCATTGAAGTAAACGGAGGCGGAAGCGCAAGATGTATGCTTGCTGAAGTTTTTCTTCCAAAAAAATAATATATTTACGAAAAAATTAATTGAACCCATTATCAAGTAAAGGTTTACATATTCTTCTGACTTTGGAAACAGAGTCAGAAGATTTGTTATTAGACAGCAAAGGTTTTCTGACATTTACAGAAGAAATTCTGAAAACGAAAGAGGTAGAAATTGTAGGAGTAACGAATCATATTTTTGAAAACGAAAGTTTTACTTCCGCAGTGATCCTTAAGGAGTCTCACCTTTGTATCCATACGTGGCCGGAATTTAAACAGCTTACTTTTGATGTTTTTCTTTGTAATTATACCCAGGACAATACCACAAAAGTAGAGCAGATTGCAGATGAAGTGGTTCAGTATTTTAAAGCTAATACCATTCAAAAACACAAAATTTACAGATAAAAATGCATTATGTCTGCCCAGCATGCGAATCAGAAAATAAATTAGACCTTACTTTTCCTGTTGAAGAATATGTTTGTCAAACCTGTTCTCATCTCATTGATGTTGCCGGAAACAAACAAATCAAACATTTGAAAGTACCGACGGAAAACGTTGTTTTAGATGTCGGGCAAAAAGGAAAAATTGCAGGTGTGGAATATACTGTTGTTGCAATTATTGTCAAAAGATATGGCTCCAATATTTTCTGGCGTGAGTACTATTTAAAAGACAGCAAAGGAGATGATGTTTTCCTGAGTGAAAGTGACGGACATTGGGTTTTCCTGGTTCCTATTCATCCCGATGATTTTAAAGGTAAAAGTTCAACAGTAAGGACTTATGCCGGACGAAACTACCGCTGGTACGAAAATTCTCCATGCAGTATCTATGCCGCTGCCGGTTTTTTTGATGAGCGTTTGGACTTTAGCCTTGCCACCTACAAAGAATACGTTAACGGAACCCATATGATCTCACAGGAAACAGTGGGTAAAAAAATCCAGTATTTCTATGGCGTTCACATTTCAAGATATGATGTAAAAAGAGCTTTTAAAATAGCTCATATGCCACATTACACGGGAATAGGGATCGTTCAGCCGTATTATTTTGATATCAGACAGGCTGTAAACATTTTTTGTATGGCTGCATTGATGATATGCCTGTTTCAGCTGTACGTCTATACCTCAAGAACCAATGAAACCGTTTTTGAACAGTCGATCAACTTTGCCGATGTCAAAGATAAAGAACTGGTGAGTAAAAGCTTTACCCTCTCAGGAGGTTCAGCACCATTAAAAGTCAATGCTTTTTCAGCAGTTGATAATTCATGGGCCAATGTTCAGCTGAGTCTTGTTAATGAGAATACGAACGAAGTTGTCTATACCTCAAAAGATATCGAACAATATCACGGTTATGAAGACGGCGAAAGCTGGTCGGAAGGAAACCAGTCCGAAGAATTTAATCTTTGCGGAGTAAGTTCCGGGAAATATCATTTTCTTATTTCGGCAGAAAAAGAAGGGACTTTACCTGCATTTTCCGGTCTACAGTCACCGGATTCAAAAGTACTGATCTCTAGGGATAAATCCGGGATTCTGGACGTTACCGATATCTATAAAGCACAATCTACAACTTTTATAGACGGAAAAACACTGGAAAAAGATTCATCAGAACTTGGTAAACTCGTGAAGGCATCCTTTGGAACATCAAAAATAGATTCCCTGATCAATGCTGAAGGACTAAGACTTACAACAGATGCTGTCACAGCAAACAGCGATGTTAAGATCAAAGCAATCTGGCTTCCCGTTTCATTCTGGAATTTCGGATTTATGTTATTCATAATGATTGTTCTGTTTGTGGCTATGTGGATAGGAAGACATTTCTTTAATGTCAGTAAATGGAAGAACAGTTCAAACACCCCTTATTCCACCTCATGATGACCAATACTTTACATTACATAAGACAAAACTGGATACTCTGTTTGATTGGAGGATTTTTCCTGGCGTGGTTTGTATACCTTACTTACCAGGGAAATCAGGTCTGCGATTGTGCCAAAACGGAAACATACCGCGACGGGACCACAAGAAGCCATTCCAGAGTAGGATTCTACAGATACTATCACAAATAAAAATATAAAAACTATGGACAACATCAATCTATTACCCATATTAAACTCGGTTCTTTACTCATTTTTAGGAATCGCGATTCTGCTGGTATGCTATTTCGTTATTGAAAAGCTGACTCCGGAAAAAACATGGCATGAGATCGCTCAGAACAAAAACATAGCACTGGCTATTGTTTTCGGAGCATTTATCATCGGAATTTCAATGATTATAAGCGCCGCGATTCATGGATAAGAAGAGGATTCCTCTTGAGCTGCTTTTATTGTTTTCAGTATTCGTCATTGCTACCTGCGGATTGATTTATGAATTGGTGGCCGGAGCCCTGGCGAGCTATCTTTTAGGAGACTCTGTAAAGCAGTTTTCATTCATCATTGGGGTGTATCTGTTTTCCATGGGAGTAGGTTCCTATTTTGCGAAATTCATCAAAGGAAATCTGATCGATAAATTCATTGAGATTGAGATCCTGGTAGGAATCGTAGGCGGAATCAGCTCTGTTGTACTCTTTACTTTGTTTAATACACTGGCACATTTTGAAAGCGTTCTCTACCTTTTTGTCTTTTTCACCGGGTGTCTCGTTGGGGTGGAAATTCCGCTTTTGATGAACATTCTGAAAGACAGAGTGCAGTTTAAAGATTTAGTTTCCAATGTCTTTGCATTCGATTATATTGGGGCTTTACTGGCATCAATTCTTTTTCCGCTGGTTTTAATTCCACAGCTGGGAATTGTAAAAACACCTTTGTTTTTTGGGCTTATTAATATCTCTATTGCAATATTTCTATGCTATTACCTTAAAAAGGAATTGTCAAAACCATTATCATTAAAAGTAAAATCAATTTCAGCATTTATTGTATTGGTGGGACTTTTTATTTTTTCTGATACTATTTTGTCTTATTCTGAAGAAAAATTATATGGTGAAAATGTAGTCTATACCAAAAGTTCACCTTACCAAAGGATTGTTCTGACCAGAAATACCCACGAATTCCGCCTGTATTTAAATAACAACTTACAGTTTTCATCCACCGATGAATACCGCTATCATGAAGCTTTGGTACATCCTGCGATGTCTATGGCAAAAAATATTGATAAGGTTCTGATTCTCGGAGGTGGAGACGGTTTTGCAGCCAGAGAAGTATTAAAATACAATGATGTTAAAAAAATTACGCTTGTGGATCTTGATGGGGAAATGACTCAGTTTTTTAAGACCAATGAAACGATGCGCAGGCTGAATCAAAGTTCTTTTTCCAATCCAAAAGTGGAGGTTATCAATAAAGACGCCTATATTTGGGTAAAAGAGAACAAAAAAAAGTTTGATGTCATTATCATAGATTTCCCGGATCCATCTAACTACAGCTTAGGAAAACTATATTCCCTGCAGTTTTATAAAGAACTGGAGAAGCTGACGACTCTTGATACCAAGATTGTGGTGCAGACCACCTCCCCATACTTTGCTCCGAAATCTTTCTGGTGTATCGAAAAAACGATCAATCAGATTTTTCCTTTTACAGTAGCATATCATACCTATGTTCCGTCTTTTGGAGAATGGGGATTTTCTATGGCTTCATTTGAACCCGTCAACAACAGGATCTACAGAATGCTTCCCAATTTAAAATACTATGATTACAACTTTTCACAAATGTCTTATTTCAATAAAGATATGAAAGTGAAAGACGTAGAAGTTAACCGTCTGGATAACCAGATATTAGTCCGTTATTTCGATGAAGAGTGGGGAAAAGTTCAGTAGAAAAGATTTTCTTAAAACTATATTTTTAGGTAGCCTTATGCTTCCCTTTTTGCAGTATTGCGGAAAGAAAGCAAAATCGCTGCTGTTGAAGATCACCGGGACCAACCATGTGCTCGGGCATAGATTATGGGCAAAAGATTTTCCTCCGTTTTCAGAAGTTATCCACACCCAATATCTTATTGTGGGTGGTGGAATTTCCGGACTTTCTGCATGCCGGTTTTTTAATTTGAATAATGAACATGATTATCTTCTCCTGGAAATGGAAAACCATCTGGGGGAAATTCTTCAAACGGACAGAATTCATTTTCAAAGTTTCCATTGGGAGCTCATTATTTACCTTTACCGAATAAAGAGAACGTAGAAATTATAGACTTTTTGAAAGAATGTGGAATCTGCCTTGGAACTGAAGAAAGCGGAGAACCTATTTTGGATGAATACCAAATGACCTTTCCACAGCAGGAAAGACTATTTTATAAAAACTCCTGGCAAAATGATATTGTGCCTCAAAGAGGTATTTCAGCAGAAACACAGCAGGAGCTCAACCGCTTTTTTAAGGTGATGGATGAGCTTCGTCTGAAGAAAGATGCACACGGAAAATATTGGTTTGCCATTCCGGTACATGATTCAAGCAGAGAAGATGAGGTTTTACAGCTTGAAAAACTCATTTTCAAAGACTGGCTCAAAGAAAATAACTACAGCTCGGAAGAGCTTCTCTGGCTTCTTGATTATTCATGCAGAGATGATTTTGGATTGGGAATAGACTATGTCTCGGCATGGGCGGGAATTCATTATTTTGCCGGAAGAAAGAATAACTGGAGCACAAAATATAAAGATCAGGTCTTCACATGGCCGGAAGGAAATGCCAGGCTGGCACAACACTTCTCAAAATATACTGCTGGAAAGCATATGTCCGGAAATCTGGTCTTTGATGTAAAGCTCAAGGATAAAGTTGAGGTACTGAGCTTTGATCATACCCAAAAGAAAACTAAAAAAATTATTGCCGATAAAGTATTGTTTGCATCGCCACAGTTTGTGAATGAAAGGATTTTTAATGATGAAAAAGCATCATCATTTAACTATGTTCCCTGGCTTTTAACAACCATTACCCTGAAGAATGAATTCGGGGGAGATGAAGAGCTGGCCTGGGATAATGTGATCTATGGATCTTCAGGGTTGGGTTATATCTTTGATCAGCATCAGAATCTTAACCAGATTATAGGTGAAAAAGTGATTACCCACTATAAGAGTTTTTCAACATCAGACTGTAGAAAAGCAAGGAAAAAGTTGTACGCCATGAAAGACTCTGAACTTAAAACTTTAGTGTTGGAGGATCTGAAGAAAGCGCATCCTTTGATAGAAGATTTCATCCTAGAAATGCAGTTTCATAAAATAGGGCATGCGATGATAGCGCCGGTTCCCAATCAAATCTTTGGGGAAGAAACCCAAGCAGCGAAAGAATCTGTAGAAGGAAAAATTTTCTTTGCCCATTCCGATCTTTCGGGGATATCTATTTTTGAAGAAGCTTTTATCAGGGAATACGAACTGCAGGACAAATGATATAAAATTGATCTATGAAACAGCCCTGGATACATAACGCAAAAACAGACTGGTGGTTTATTCTATCACCGCCTTTCCTGGTACTGCTGATTATTTTTCTTTTTCAGCAACAGATTCAGGGGCTGGAAAATCATTATTCTTTTTACACATGGCTTTTCCTGATTGTATTTGTAGATGTAGCCCACGTCTATTCTACCCTGTTCAAGACGTATTTTGTAAAAGGAGAAATACAGAAAAATAAACTGCTATACCTTGGGATTCCTGCTGTAAGCTGGATTTTGGGTATTATCTTGTTTCAATTCGGGAGTCTGACATTTTGGTCGGTATTGGCATTGGTTGCTGTTTTTCATTTTATACGCCAGCAGTACGGCTTTATGAGAATTTATGCCCGGTTTGAACCGAATAACTGGAGCAAGAAAATAGATGAGGTAGCTGTTTATTCTGCGACCATCTATCCCATGTTGTACTGGTTTAAGACACCTCGTGCCTTTACCTGGTTTGTGAATAATGAATTTAGCTGGTTTGAAAAGCTTCCTGATTATGTAGGTTTTATAACGGCAGTGTATATTGTGATATTGGTTGCTTGGATCGTAAAAACCTTCTCAGATGCTTTTAAAAGAAAGGGAATCAATATTCCAAAGACAGCGCTCATTGGCGGGACTTTTCTTTCATGGTATTTCGGGATTGTCTACTTTAATAACGACCTTCTTTTTACGTTTCTGAATGTAGTTTCTCATGGAATTCCCTATATCGCATTGATTTATATCCGGGAAATACAGCAAAAGGAAAATAATACGTTGAATGGGATGCAAATTTTTAAATCGGTTTCCGGAATATTTTTGTTTATAGGTGTTATTTTAGGGTTCGCCTTTTTGGAAGAATTTTTGTGGGAAACGTTGGTCTGGAATGAGCATTTTTCCCTGAATGTGATTCTTTCAGAAAAATGGTTTCAGTTTCTGGTTCCTTTATTGGTTGTGCCACAGCTTACTCATTATCTTCTGGATGGCTTTATTTGGAGAAAACCCAAAAAAGTTAGCTAACTTTGCTGTAATCTTTAAAATCTAAAAATGAGACAATACTTTCTGTCATTAGCCATTTTTCTCGGAATTATTGTAGGAGCACAGCAGAAGACTTTCTGTAATCCTATTAACATTGATTATGGCTATACTCCTTTTGAAGTTTTTTCAAAACAGGGAAAACACCGTGCTACAGCAGATCCGGTGATTGTTAATTTTAAGAATAAACTGTTTCTTTTTTCTACAAACCAGGAAGGATATTGGTACAGTGATGATATGCTGGACTGGAAGTTTGTAAAGAGAAAATTTCTCAGAGACAATAAATACACCCATGACCTTAATGCTCCGGCAGTCTGGGCCATGAAAGACACTTTGTATGTCTATGGCTCTACCTGGGAACAGGATTTTCCGATCTGGAAAAGTACAAATCCAACCAAAGACGACTGGAAGATT
This sequence comes from Chryseobacterium sp., assembly GCF_022869225.1. Taxonomy (NCBI): domain Bacteria; kingdom Pseudomonadati; phylum Bacteroidota; class Flavobacteriia; order Flavobacteriales; family Weeksellaceae; genus Chryseobacterium; species Chryseobacterium sp. Next base: position 2,746,569 of record NZ_JALIHL010000001.1, read on the forward strand.
GCGGTGGATACATTAAAAGTAGGAGCATGGGATCCCGCATTCCACTATGACGAAGATAAAAATAAATTGTACCTGTACTGGGGTTCAAGTAACGAATGGCCGTTGCTGGGAACAGAGGTGAAAGTTAAAAATCTTCAGTCCGAAGGTTTTGTAAAACCGATTGTTAAATTAAAGCCGGAAGACCACGGATGGGAACGCTTCGGGGAATATAATGACAATGTTTTTCTTCAGCCTTTTATTGAAGGGGCATGGATGACAAAACACAACGGAAAGTATTATATGCAATACGGTGCTCCGGCTACAGAATTCAGCGGATATTCGGACGGAGTATACGTGAGCAAAAATCCTTTGGAAGGCTTCGAATATCAGCAGCATAATCCATTTTCTTATAAACCGGGAGGTTTTGCAAGAGGAGCAGGCCATGGAGCCACTTTTGAAGACAATTATAAAAACTGGTGGCACATTTCTACCATCTTTATTTCCACTAAAAATAACTTTGAAAGAAGACTTGGAATCTGGCCGGCAGGTTTTGATAAAGACGATGTAATGTACTGTAATACGGCTTATGGTGATTATCCGACATACCTTCCACAGTATGCACAAGGGAAAGATTTTACTAAAGGTCTTTTTGCCGGATGGATGCTGTTGAATTATAATAAACCGGTTCAGGTCTCATCTACTCTAGGAGGTTATCAACCCAACAATGCTGTAGATGAAGATATCAAGACTTACTGGAGTGCCAAGACCGGAAATTCCGGAGAGTGGTTTCAAACGGATTTGGGTGAGGTTTCTACCATCAATGCCATTCAGATCAATTATGCAGATCAGGATGCCGAGTTCATGGGAAAGACTTTAGGAAAAATGCATCAGTATAAGATTTATGGATCCGATGACGGGAAAAAGTGGAAGGTAATTGTTGATAAAAGCAAAAATACCAAAGACGTTCCCCATGATTATGTTGAACTCGAAAAACCTGCAACAGCAAGATTCCTTAAAATGGAAAATCTGAAAATGCCTACGGGGAAGTTTGCATTGAGCGGCTTCAGGGTGTTCGGAAGAGGAGCGGGAGAAAAACCTAAAAAGGTAGAAGGATTTGTTCCTCTGAGGGCCGATCCTAAGAAATATGGGGAGAGAAGAAGCATCTGGATGAAGTGGCAGCAGAATCCTGAAGCAGACGGCTATGTAATCTATTGGGGAAAATCCCCTGATAAAATGTACGGAAGCATTATGGTCTATGGAAAGAATGAATATTTCTTTACAGGGGCAGACCGGGCAGACGCCTATTATTTCCAGATTGAAGCTTTCAATGCCAATGGAGTTTCAGAAAGAACCGTAGTTGCAAAATCTGAATAAATAAGTAAGATCAAGAGGCTGGAATTGCTATCGGCCTATAATTTCTGACGGTTATGATAAATGTAATGAAATAACTTAAAAAACCAATACAATGGGAGGAGTGCTTGTTTTTTGGAACTTAATAGCTTTCTTTTTCCAGTGAAACTTCCTTCACAAAAAATAGCACGTTTTGAATCCTCAGAACGTGCTGTTTTTTGACTGTTTTTTAAGAAAAGCTTCAATTTTATCTATAAGAAATTCATTATGCGGCTGCTTATCCCAGTTCAGATGTCCGCCATTGAATGGATAAGATTCGTGGATAACCTTGTTTTTACTTAATATAGAATCTAATATTTTTCCTTGCGTTACAGGAATAACACGGTCTGTTTTCCCGTAATAAGACAGGGTAGGAGGAGTATTTGTATTAATCCAGTGTACCGGGCTTGCAAAATGATCTGCAGATGTTCCGGAGGGCAGAATCTTTGGATCAGCCAGGTATTTTTCTACAAATTAGTAATCCGCATAGGTTTTAAACCCCGGATCCGTAAGATCTGCCGGGCCTACAATATTAATGACGGATTTTACGCTTCTCAGAGAGTCAAAGTGGTATGCATAAAGCATAGATAAATGTCCGCCGGCACTGTTTCCCAAAAGAATAAGCTGGGGAGTATAATTTAATTTCTTTTTCAGAAATGCGGCGGCGCTTTTAATATCATCCATCTGATTCGGGATCCCAAACTGCGTTTGAGAAGCTAATCTGTAATTGATATTGGCGAAAATATGGTCAGGAAATCTCTGCATCATCGAAAGTGTAAAGAAGGTAAGCTGGGATTTGTTGCCACTGCGCCAGCCTCCGCCATGTATGATCATAAAAACATCTCTTTTTTCCGAGGGTTGATCATGCGGAATATAAAGATCCATGATCTGCGCCGCATCATTTCCATAAGAAATGTTTTCTTCCTTATCAAAACTGATCCCGTTGCCAAGATTGATTCTTTTCTCTTTGCAGCCCGCCGGCAGAAGGAATAAAGGAAGGGCTATAAAAATGAATACTAAACTTTTTCTCATACCGGTTAAAGATAAAAAACCCGCTGATAAACCAACGGGTTGTTGTACAAAATAATTGAATTGAATATGAAGAAAGATAGTTTTTATCTTGTTCTGCTTTTAATAGAGTCTGAAGCCCCTTCAATATCTCTTACCTTTTTCACTTTTTGGTTTCCGAAGTTATATGTAAGACTTACCGTCAAACTTCTTGGATATTGATTCTGATGGATATAGTTGTAATTTCCATTGTCCTGATAATCTTCAATCTTTACGATATTAGTTCTTAAGACATCGTTGAGGTTGACTGCAAAAGTCCATTCATTCCAGGTTTTCTTGATGCTGAGATCTAAGCTCATTAAACTTTTCAAAGTACCCAGCTCAATCTGCTGTTTGTCTACGAAGAAATAATTGACGCCCAGGAACCAGGTTTTCTTTTTATCAAGGCGGATGGTGTTGTTGGTCTGGATCAATAAACTGGTAGAGTTTGTCGTATTGGTATATACTATATATTCACCCTTCTTATTTTTGAAACGGTCTCCGGTTGTAGGATCGGTATCCAGGCTTCCGTTGTTGATGTTATGCTGAACCCCAATATTGAAGTTAGTGGTCCAGTATTGTTTGAAGAATGATTTCTGGATTCCTACCATGGCAGACATTTCCTGCTTATCCCCAAAATTGGTCCTGATGTATCTCAATACAGGATTTTTTCCAAGGTTCCCTCCAGGAGATTCAGGGTATCCCTGCAGAGGAACCTGGGTAATGGCATCCTTAAAATAGGAATGGCTCAGAATCAGGAAATAAGAATTTTTATACATATAGGTCAGTTCCTGGTTATAAGTGGAAGAGGCCTTTACAAAAGGATTGTTTTGAGTATAATTATCATCCGTCAGAATATTTCTTACCGGATTGATTTCCCAAAAGCTGGGTCTTCTCATTCTGCTTGAAAAGGAATACGAAAGATTATTTTTATCATTTATAGCATAGTTAAAACTTACATAAGGAAGGAAGTTGCTGTAATTTCTTTTAATCCTTTTAAGATCTTCCGTAGGGGCATTGTCAGAAGTTCCTAAGCTGTTGGTGATCTCATATCTGGCCCCTATTTTTCCTGAGAACTTATCCGATAGCTTTTTTTCTGCGGTGATATAAAAGCCATATATGTTTTCATCATAGATAAAGTGGTTGGGAGCAGATTTTGAACTTGCGGGATCAAAAAGAAAAGTGTCGTTTTTAGAATCGTTATCGGTCTTGGTTTTGTTATAATTTCCTCCTACAGAAACAGTCAGGTCATTTTTGAATTTTTGGATATAATCCACCATTCCGGAGAAATTATTAATACGTTGAGGGAGATCCTGAAATACCTGGGTGGTCATCTTTCCTAATTCTCTATTGATGCTTGATGCATAGGTTTGGTTGTCGGTAAACTGAAATCTTTTATAATTCAGATAAGCAGCGTTTACATTTAACTTACTGCCCAGAGAATCTGTTTTTAACTCATAGTTTAAATTTAAAGAATTGTTGTATGACCTTGCATCTTCTTTATTTTTTGACCATGTATACTTTGTTTTCCCTCCGCTTGTGATGGTATTAAAAAGGCTTACTCTGGAGTCATAGCTCTTATTGGCCCAGGTGTTCCAGGAAAGGGCGAGGTTGCTTTTTTCAGTCAGCTGATAGTCAATATTCAGGTAACCGCCAATATTTTTGTTGGGATCATCAATATCTCCTGTAGATTCGTTGGAGGTATCAATAGTTCCGTTTCTTAAAGTATAAGTTTGGGCCTGGATGTTCTCTCCACCGTTGAGATTGGCACTGATTCCCAGCTTGTCCTTTCTGTAATTGGCAGAAAAACTGGTCTGGCTTGCATTATATTTATTTTGGGTGTTCGAGAATCTCATATTTCCGTTGAGACCGTCACTCATCTTTTTCTTTAAAACGATATTGATGATCCCGTCCGAAGATTCCACCTGATATTCACTTCCGGGAACGGTAATCACTTCAATTTTCTGAATGTTCTCAGCAGGAGTGTTTTTCAGGAACTGAACCAGAGACTCAGCATCCATATTGGTTTTTCGTCCGTTGATATAGATTAAAGCATTGTTTTTTCCTGCAATTTTCAACGTTTTGTCATCCGTTGATGACAGCAATGGGGTCTGTTTCAAAAGATCAAAAGTCGTATTTCCTTTAGCAACAGGAGAAGCCGCAACATCATATACAAAACGGTCGCTCTGTTTTTTGAAAACCTGTTTTGTTAGGGTTATGCCTTCAATATTTTTTGTCTTTGTCGTATCGGGTTTCTTTTCCTGGGCGAAAGCATAGGCTCCGAACAGGATTGCAATTGATAAAAGAGTGCGTTTCATGTTTTAGTAGGTGTGTGAATGAATGATATTAATTTTTTTAAAAGCTATGTTCTTGATTTTACAGCATCATTGGCTGATTTCATTTCCCTTGCTTTTTTCAGTTTCTGATTTCCAAAATTATAGGTAACTCCTATGCTGATCAGTCTTGGATAATTGAAATTGGTTATATTATTATATTTCCCGTTAGGCTGTACCCCTTTAATGCTGTAAAAGCTTTGATTAAACAGATCGCTTACTTCCGCTACAACCGTCCAGTCCCCTATAATTTTTTTCAGACTGAAATCAAAACTCTGTCTTGCTCCTATCATACCTCCTTCCATTGCAGTCTGGCTGGCAAAGAAGTAATTAACTCCCAGGAACCAGTCTTTTTTAGAAGATAGTCTGATGACGTTATTGATGGTTGCAGACATATTGTAGTTTTTAACATCAATGATATAAGGATCTACAACTTCCGTTTCTCCCGGAGCCGGCATAGAAGTAGGGTCTTCCCATACTCCGCCCGAATAAGTGACATATCCTAAGTTCACAGAATAATTGGTAGTCCATATATCTTTAAACCATGATTTGTTCATTCCCAGCGTTAGAGCAATCTCTCTGTTTTTACCGTAATTGGTTCTGATATATCTGAGAAATCTTGTTGTTTCCATGATTTTATTTCCCTTGATGTCATAGATGATGTTTCCTTTAGAATCTTTTTTAGGCGCCGTTACAGTTCCTTGTAAAGGAATCAGATCTGAAGCTGCTGCATCTTCCACCATATTAAAACTAAGATTGGCATAGAATGCATTTTTGTACATATAGTTGAGCTCCTGGTTATAATATTTGGAAGCCAATATAAACGGATTGTTCTGTGTATAATTGGTTGGGGTGAAGTAGGTTCTTGAAGGATTCAGCTCCCAGAATCTTGGTCTTCTGATTCTGCTGGAAAAAGTATAGCTTACATTATGATCTGAGTTGATTGCATAATTTAAATTCAGATAAGGCAAGAGGTTGTTGTAATTTCTTTCAAATCCTGTTTTATCTACGATATCTCCGTTGCTCCTGGTCATTTCGTAGCGGGCGCCTATTTTCCCGGATATTTTCTCAGTCAGTTTTCTTTCATAATTCAAGTAAATTCCAAGAATATTTTCTTTATAGATGAAGTGATTGGTCTGGTTTGGATCTATGATAAATTCTCCGTTTTTCAACTTATCCTGTCTGGTATCGTTATCCGTATTGGTGTGGTTATAGCTTATTCCCATTAACCATGTGGCTCCTTTAGCTGTCTTTTTCAGATAATCGATATTGGCTGCGTAATTGTTAATAATTTGTGGTACAGCCTGATGCAATGCAGAATATTTGTTAATTGTATCATTTGTTAAAGGAAAACTTTCATTAAAACTTACTTTATCCCTGTTGAACCATAGGTAAGAAACGTTTGACGTAAGCTTACTTCCCAGAGAATCTGTTTTCATCTCATAATTCAAATTGAAAGAATGATTTCTGGTCTGTGCATCCTCGTTATTGACGGTTCTGTTATTTAATACTCCGTTTTGCCAGTTGGTAATATCCAGTACAGAATTAAAACTTTTATTGTATCTCATGTTGTATGAGAATCCAAGACTGTGTTTTTTATTAATCTCATAATCGATATTGAAGCCTCCCCCGAAATTTTTGTTGGGGTCATCATTGTATCCGTAAGAATCATTTCTGAAAGTAGGATCTCCGTTAGACAGCGTATATTTTTGTCTCTCTGTCCAGCTTCCCATTCTGAAATTGGAATTTCCGGACCACTTGCCCTGTCTGAAGTTAAAAGAAGCTCCTGCATTAGGATTGTTGTAATAAGCCTGCTCATTCTGCATTTTCATCGTACCGTTGTAGCCGTTGTTTTTGCTTTTTTTCATTACAATATTGATCACACCTTCTTTGGATTCAACCTGGAATTCACTTCCCGGAACGGTAATGACCTCAATTTTTTGAATATCCTCGGATGGAGTAGACTTCAGCATTTCAATCAATGCCTCAGAATCCATATTTGTTTTTTTGTTATTGATATAGATGACGGCATCAGACTTTCCTAAGATCTTCAGCGTTTTTCCATCTATACTGGAAACCATTGGGGTTTGTTTCAAAAGATTAAACGTATTGGTTCCTTTGGCAATAGGAGAAGACGCTACATCGTAAACAAGCCGGTCGCCTTGTTTTTTGAAAACTTGTTTCTTGATATTGACTGCCTCAATCGTATTAACCTTCAAACTGTCTTTTTTCTGCTGGGCACTAATGAGTCCGCTGAAAAATAGGGCTGCAATGAGAATTTGAGTTTTCATGATTATTATTTTTTAATTAATAGCTTGTATGGTTTGTTATTTAACATTACAAAGATATGTAATAAATTTAGTATCATGCAATACAAAGTACTTAAAAATAATTGTAATAAATTATAATGCATTGATTTACAGTTAATAAAAATTAAATTAAAATTTTAGCAACTTAAGCTTTCTATACGATAAGACAATTAAAAGAAGTTAAATGTTACATTTTAAACACAACTTTCTGAATTTATTTTAAAAAAAGACTAACTTTAGTTAAAACCACAGATCATGAAATTTCTGATAAAGATCTGCATTGCAATCACTCTATGTTGTGGGGTAAAGATGAGGTCTCAAAATATTGGAAATTATTCTGTTACGAGAATAACACCGGATGAAGGGCTTTCGCAGGGCTCTAATTATTTTTGGTTTGAAGACCGCAGAGGGTTTGTGTGGCTTACCTGTAATGATGCGCTCAACAGATATGACGGTTCATCTGTAAAAGTTTATAATCTCAAATATTATTTTAAAAACTGTCCCACCCTCCAGCAGGCATACGGTTTTGCAGAAGATAAAGACCATTTGTATATCGGGAGTACAAGAGGTTTGTACATCTATGATTATCAGTTGGACGAATTTACCTTAGTAGATATTTATCAAAAATATTCCAAAAGTAAAACAGCAATCCCTATTGGTTTTTCCGATGGTAAAATATGGATCTTTAATGAAGCCTATCAATTGGCAAGCTTTGATGTCAAGACAAAACAGAGTAAGCAGGAAGCCCAGATTCCCGTTGAATCCCTAAAGTCAGTACATATATATGATCTCGACGGAAATGTCTTTTATTTTAGAATGCCATTTTTCGATAAGCACCGGAATATATGCTTTATCGGAACAAAAGAAATCATAACCTATAATCTGGAGTCTCAAAAAACAGCTTTCCCTTTCAGAAAACTTCAGATAAATCCTTCTGTAGTTATCCAGTCTGGTGCTTATGATCAAAAAAATGATGCTCTTTACCTCGGAACTGTCGGTAACGGGATATTGGTATTGAATGATGATTACCAAAAAATAAATTACCATCAGCCTTCCCTTAAAAGAATTGAATCCATTACCGTTAAGAATAATAAAATTGTTTTAATGAGTGGAAATTCCCTCTTCATCTTTGATATGCAATTTAAAAACGGAAGTGTTTTTCCCAGAGATTTTGAGAGAGCTTACAATCTGCAGTTTGACAAAATAGGGAGGCTTTGGTTTTGTGATGACGGGCAGGGGGAAGTTATTTTAGATTTTCGGGGAGCCATGCTCAAAAATACACTGGATGGAAGAGATTCGCTGATCATGTCTTTCAAACAGAGGGGCGTTTCTGATCTAGTAGAACTGCCGGATCATACGATTTTAGTGAACTCTGTAACGATCTTTAATCCGAAAGATTTTTCCACAAAGAAATTTGCTTCAGACAGAACCAGCTATTATTCCAATTCCAGGAGCAAAAGTTATAAAAATCCATATACCAAAGAACTCTGGATGGTTGAAAACAATCTGAGTGGAAATCACTCCAAAATTGCTGTTTTTGATGAGCATCTGAAGTTTAAAAAAAGCTATGATTTTGATAATATCCAGATGGGAAAACACCAGAGTATGGTGAGCTTCCCTGATTCTACCTCTCTATTTTCTTTTTCTACAGGGCTGTACTTTTTCAATAAAGCCGCCGAAAAATTTGAAAAACTGAAGAGTATTCCCAAGTCAGAACTCTTTTTTTATTAATATTCTGAGTAAGAATAGAATAGCGGTAAGCTATCTGAACCGCGACATGATATTAGCCAGAATTGAAGGAAAAAATAAATATAAGATCATCGGAAAAATTCTCCCGAACATACAGAGCTTCTATCTCCAGGAAGATGTGAAAAATAAACAGTATTGGGTAGGAACCAATCAGGGAGTCTATCTTTTGGATCAAAATTTTAAAATTTTAAAAATATTTGACAGCAATAACAATCTCGCCGGGACGTATATATACGGGCTTCTGTTGGATGACTTTGGAAGAATCTGGTGCAGTCATCAAAGAGGGCTGTCCAGCATTGATACCAAAACTCACATGATCTCCAATTATGATAAAGAAGACGGGATTCAATATTGGGATTTTAATAACCGGACGTTTTTGAAAGCTTCAGACGGAACACTGTATTTTGGAGGAGTGAAGGGGCTCAATTATTTCAAGCCGCCTTTAAAGCTGAATTCATTTTACCATCCCGAAATTTATTTCGATGAAATTCTGATCAATAACAACCGGTATGTTTCACGGAAAGGAATCAATTTTTTGAAAGAGCTTCACCTCAGATACAATGAAAATAATATTTCCATAAAGGCTCTTATAAAAGATCTGGAGTATGGCTCGCAGAGAAAACTGATGTACCGGATTAAAAATATGGATAAAGTTTGGAAAAAACTGTCAAAAAAGGCTGCGCTTAATCTTAATAGCCTTGCCCCGGGAAAATATGAAATTGAATTCGGGATTGCAGATAAATTTACCGGAGAGGTTTTTTATAATAAGCCTATCACAATAACTGTAGCCAAAGTTTTTTATCAGACATTTTTATTCTGGGTCATTATCGGAGGTTTATTTTTTGGAAGCCTGATCATAGCCATAAGCCGGTGGAAATTTATCAGACAGCAGAATGAATTTAAAGAAAAAATGGCCCTCGAATCCCAAAGAAATAAGATTACAGCAGACCTTCATGACGATATCGGGTCTACATTAAGCAGCTTGCAGATCAACTCTGTCGTTGCCGGAGAACTGATCGGAAAACAAAAAATAAATGATGCCCGAAAAGTCCTTAAAAGTATTGAAGACCAGTCCCGGAAACTCTCCGAAAACATGAGTGATATTGTCTGGAGTTTAAAGCCAAATAAAGACTCCCTGATGACGCTTTCCACAAGGATCAGAAATATAGCAAGCGAAATTTTAGGGAGTACAGATATTGATTATACCATAACCATTGATGAAACCATTGATGATGAGATTACAAATTTCAGCAGTAAGAAAAATATTATCCTCATTGTAAAAGAAGCCTTAAATAATGCCGTGAAATACAGTAAGGCAGATGAGATTTCCATTGAATGTAAGAAAGATGAAAGCAGTCACATTCTTGAAATAAAAGATAACGGGACAGGCTTTGATGAATCCGTTACAAAAGGCAACGGAATAGGAAACATGAAAAAAAGAACCTCGGAAATGAATGGTATTTTTGATCTGAGGTCCAGTGCCGGAACAGTGATCAGAATTCTTATCCCTAGATCTAGGGATTGAAGAAGATCATTTGACAGTATAACTTTGAACAGATTTAGCAAACTTTATTATGATCAGAATATTTGCGTATGATGACAACCCGGAACGCTTACACAGCCTGCGGATTTTGATTGAACTTTCCGAGAATATGGAATACATCGGTGAGGCTCCCAATTGTGAGTCGGTGGAAGAAGAAATGCAGCAGTATCAGCCCGATATTGTACTAATGGATATCAATATGCCTGGGGTAGACGGTATTGAAGGTTTGAAAATAATTAAATCCAGATTTCCACAAATAAAAGTGCTGGTACAGACTGCTTTTGATGATAGTGAGAAGATTTTCAGATCTATTTCAGGCGGAGCAAGCGGATACATTCTGAAAAGTGACAATCCAAGAAGAATTCTTCAGGCGATCGAAGAAGTCTATGAAGGCGGAGCATCTATGAATCCGGCAATTGCCAAACGTGTGTTGGAATATTTTCAGCCTACAGCAGGACAAAAGCTTCTGACACAAAAAGAACAGGAGGTTCTTAAACTGCTATCCGGCGGACTGAGCTATAAGATGATCGCTGATAAATTAGAGATCAGTTATTCTACCGTAAATACCCATATTAAGCATATTTACAACAAACTTCATGTTTCTTCACTGGGAGAAGCCGTCTCATGGTATTTTAAAAATATGAAAGAGTAAAACCCTGGAATATCCTGTATTTATACTTTTTGAACGTCCCTACAATTAGGGATTTTTTTATGTTTTGTTTTCAGTGAATTTTGATAAACAATTCTAAACTAATTGATATGAAAAAGAATTTTACTTTTATGAGAAAAGCGGCTGCTGTTTTAGGAATATTATTTTTTGCAGCAGCAGGTGCACAAGAAGCAAGACCGGGAAATCCGATCGGTGGAATCATAGTAAAAGGCGGAAAAAATCCCGGTGGAAATCTCCTTATTTCTGTGGGTGGAGGTGGCATAGTTCCGGGGAATAATTTTAAGAATGAAAACCATGTAGGAAATGCATTCAACGGAACTATTAATCTGTATGTTCCCATTTTTACATTGAACAGTACGGAAACAAATTACGCCTCACTGGGAGTGAACGGAGGGGTTGGTTTTTTCGGAATGAAAAAAGACTATCAACCTGGCAGCTTTGCTTATAATGTTTCGGGGCAGACTGCACAGCCTGTTCTTAGAAATGAAACAGGAAATGGAAACCGGCAAAATGGCTTTATCGGAGAAGCAGGAGCGCAGGCTAATTTTTCTTTTAATAAATTTACCCTGTCACCCATTGTGAATCTGGCTTATATCAGCTTAAAAGAAACCCGGTTTTCTACAGTACAGACCACCAATATCAACGGGCAGAGCCAGAGTTTTGAAATTTCACGGCAGGAAAGTTCCAAAGCAGATGGATTGGGAATCGTTCCTAAGCTTAGATTGTCTTATTTCCCTGGGAAAGTCGGCTTTTTTATTGAAGGAAGCTATATTGCCGGGCCCGGTGTAAAAAATACATCGGTAGCTTTCAAACCTGCCGGGGCTCCGAATAGTGAAGGCTTTTACAGCATAGATCAGATGAAGGCCGGAAAATATGAATCCAGGGAAACTGAAAATAACTTTAATGCTTTTGGATTGAATATAGGAGTGGTCTTTAGCATCCCTTCAGGAAGAAATGAAAAAGGAATTAAAAATGCCGGAAATTTAGAAACCCCGGAATCTAAACCCAGTAATAGCTGCGTTTGTTTAAGCTCACCAACGGCTTCTGTACAGTTTCCGAATACCAGCGGACCTTCAATTAATCCAGGTGGTACTTTGACAATTCCTTACAATACCACAAACTCCGGTAAATTTCTAAGAGTTGAAGCTTCACCCCACCCATACAATTCATTGAATACCGGTACTTGGCAATCTCATATAACGATCCTTACAAACGGAAGCCCAAGCATTGTAAGTACAGGAGGAAATCCATATACTCATGCCAGTGGCCAAAATCCTTCAGCACGGTTAATTCCCTTTTCCAGTCTGATTGTGGGCACCAATACGATATGCATCAATGTAAAATGTCCATCATCAGGCAGTACTTGCTCAATAGGATGTTTCACTGTTATTGTGGAAGGACCTCCGGCTCAGTCTTCAGGAACTATCACCGCAACACCGGTCTGCTGTACGAGATTTATTGTTGCCCCAGGTAACCCCCATAAAGAAGTGCTTACAGGGCAGGTTAAATTTAAAATGGCGGGAACAGTGGTGAATGCTAAATTGAAAATAAAATCTGCGGGAGGAAGTGTTGCTTATGAAAATTTTGTACAAAATGGTTTTACAGGATGCTATACGATGCCTGTTGAGATCTCAATAGTTAATAATGCGAACCTGCCTGTAGGATCATCTACAGTAAACAGTGTCCCGGTCTATAAATATTCGAAAAAATTTGGTTGTGTTAATTTAGGGCCTAAATTACCTTACCAAAGCATACCCGGTATAAAACAACCGTAATAAATATCGAAAAGGGGGACAGCCAATGTCCCTCTTTTTTTATTCACGGTCTTTTTTGGCTAATGATTTATCGACCCAGATCGTAGCAAAAGGGAAAAATGCAGCCAATAAGGCGAAAACAAAATCTTCATCATCCCATTTGAAAATTTTTCTTACCGGGAGGCAGAATAAAAGATACAGGGTAAAAAACAAACCATGGATGTTACCAATGATGATGATAAAAATGGTGGGAAGCAGACCTTCATCATCATATCTTTTCCAGATCATTGCAACCCCATACAATAGAAAACAGGTGATTGCTTCCGCTACACAGATCTGCTTAAACCATTTAATGACTTTGTCCTGGGGATATTTCGTGAAAAATTTTTCGATGAAGTTCATGTCTTTACTGATAAGTGAAGAGTTAAAAGTGAAGAGTCCTTCTCTTGCTTTCAGCTTCTCATTTCCTGGGGGCAAAATTACTTATAAAAACTGCTTCCATCCAAATATTCAAAAACTTCGGGGGGAAGCATAGGCCTTACATTCTTGCCTTCTTTGAGCATACTGCGGATTTCTGTGGCGGAAAGCTCTATTACTGGAGCTTTTATTAAAGAAATATTTTCATGCTCCGGATATTTTGAATCTTTTTTCTCACCTTCAAATACTCTTGGATAAACAATGATATGATGGTTTTTAATCAGGATATCAGAATTTTTCCATTTATGAAGACTGTTGAGGTTGTCTTCTCCCATAATAAGGCTGAATGAATAATCCGGGTATTTTTCATGAAGATAAGTCAGGGTATCGATTGTATAGCTGGGCTTCGGAAGAGAGAATTCAACGTTGGAAGCCCTCATATTCGGATAATTCTTTACTGCGAGCTGTACCATATCAAGCCGGTTGTGATCATTCAGTAAAGACTTCTTATCCTTAAAGGGATTTTGAGGACTCACCACAAACCACAATTCATCCATATCAGAATTCTCCAAAATATAATTGGCCAGAATAAGATGCCCGATATGGATGGGATTGAAAGATCCGAAGAATAAACCGATTTTTTTCATATGAATTTTAAATAATAGGAAGTAGAATTGTTTTTAGGTTTTACATCATTGAACTTTACAGGGATCAATAAGGAGAGCACAATAGGATTAATCCATGAATACATCCTGTTAAATATCTTTACAGCAAGGCATTCATTATAATATGCCATATCCGTTTTGATTTCCATTATCTTCAGCCTGAGTCCTGCAACCTGTCATCTAATCCCTAAACTTCACATCCTTTATGTTGAGGTAGTGCGTGATATTGCCTTTCCAGTGGTTTTCCTCCAAAGTAAATGCAAGGTCAAAATTTTTATTTTTAAAATCTTCAGCAAACGGACCGAGCTTGAAGCCCACACACTCAATATTGCGTCCTGTAGATTCCTGCTTGATATAAAACTTAATATGGTTGTTATCCTTGCCCATCGTTTTAACATAGCCGGAAAGCTTCTGGTCAGTCAATGTAAAAATAGGCTTCATATTGTGAGGCCCAAAAGGAGCTAGTTTTCTATGGAAGTTGATAAATTCCCTGTTGATTTCATCGATATTGATTTCGCAGTCAATCGTGATAGAAGGTTCTTTCTGATGCTCCTGGATTTTTTCAGAAACGATTCTTTCAAATTTTTCTTTAAAGGCATCAAACTTATCTTTTTCCATGGAAAGTCCGGCAGCGGCGTGATGCCCCCCGAATTTCAGGAAATATTCAGAACACATATCAAGAGCTTCGTGCACGTCAAAATCAGAAACCGATCTTGCAGAAGCTACCATTTCTCCGTTGTTGCCGTCCGTAAATACTAAAGTCGGTTTGTAATACGTTTCAATAAGCCTGGAGGCCACAATGCCGATCACCCCTTTATTCCATTCAGGATGATAAACAATGGTGGTATATTTTGTTTCCTGCTGGGATTCTATAATTTGGTTCAGAGCGGAAAGGGTAGAGTTCATATCCAGCTCACGCCTTTCATCGTTAAGATTCATAATATCATTAACGATCTGGTTCGCATGCTTCAGGTTATCGGAAACCATAAGTTCCACAGCTGCTTTACCATGTGAGATTCTGCCGGCAGCATTAATTTTCGGAGCAATTTCAAAAACAATATTTGAAATTTCAAAATGAGAAAGTTTATCCTCAGGAATCAGCAGCCTTAGTCCAAGATTTCTTGTTTTTCGGAGCGTCTTTAATCCCATTTTAGCCAGAACCCGGTTTTCTCCCGTCATGGAAACGATGTCCGCGGCAATGGAAATGGCCAGAAGATCCGTGAGTTCAAATAATTCTGCTTCCGGAAGTTTATAAATGGTATTTAACCCCTGGCAGAGCTTAAAGCCGACTCCACATCCGGAAAGCTCCTTGAACGGATAGCGGCAATCGCTTCTTTTCGGGTCTAAGACAGCTACCGCATTCGGAATTTCTTCGCCGGGTAAATGGTGATCGCAAATGATAAAATCAATCCCTAAATCCTGGGCATAATTAATCATGTCCAAAGCTTTGATTCCGCAGTCTAAGGCGATGATTAATGAAAAACCGTTTTCTTTTGCGAAATCAATTCCTTCCGTGGAAATTCCGTACCCTTCAGAATTTCTGTCGGGGATATAATAATCTAAATATTTTTTCTGAACGATTTTGCTGAGGTACAGATACATCAAGGCAACGGCAGTGGTCCCGTCTACATCATAATCTCCGTACACCAGTATCTTTTCTCCGTTTTCTATGGCAGTCGCAATACGTTCTACTGCTTTCTGCATATCCGCCATCAGAAAGGGATTGTGGATGTCTGTAAGGTTTGGTTTGAAAAACTCCCTGGCCTTTTGATAATTGTCAATGCCTCTAAGAACGAGGAGTTTAGATTCGAAAGTTCCAAAACCAAGTGACGAACTTAATCCATCCACAATTTCCTCATCAGGTTCGGGCTTATAAATCCATGTTTGACTCATTTCACAAAAATAGGGAATTATATTTTAAAAATGAGTCCATGGAGATGTTAATCTGAAAATAGTAAGTCTGTAAAATAGGATCCTGTATTCTGCAGAATTTTGATATAAATAAGAATTTTATAAAGGGTCTGTTATCGAAAACGGGGATTTTTTGACCTGTTATTTCTTACTATGACCGGCTGGTTTTTGAAATATTTGATCACGGAAAGATAAAATACGTACGCTTCTAAGCAGACCTTTAAAATGATGAAATAAGATTAAATGAGTAAACAACGAAATTTTATTCTTAAAAAATAGATGGTTTCTATTATTTATTCTAAATTTTTAATTGTATATAACATAATTTTTGGTATTATTATTTGTATTTAATGTGTTAAATAATGTTAAATTAATATAATTTATCAAAATAAAATTATATTTGTTAGATATAAAAATATGTTATGAATAAAAAATTACATTTGGTTTTTTGGAGTTTAGTAGGTTTATTGTTTGCTGGGATAAATGTTCAGGCGCAATGTGCGCCTGTAAATGTTCCGTATCTGGAAAATTTCGAAGCGTCATCTGCTCTTCCGGATTGTACTTCTTCTCAGGCTGTGAATTCAGGATTCTGGATGTCTTCTTCAAATGTGGCAGGGTTTTCTACTCGTGTATTAGCAGGGTATTCAAGTACATCAGCAAATATGAATTTATGGTTTTATACAAAAGCAGTAAATCTGCAGGCAGGCAAAACTTATAAGCTTGCTTTTGAATATGCTAACCATCTTGGAATCCAGAGTTTTAAAGTGGCTTATGGAACTTCTGCAGTAGATACTTCAATGACCAATCTTATTCAGGATTATCCTAATGTGACAGTGGGGACAAAAACGCCTGCTGGTTTTACCTTTACACCTGCTGTGAGTGGTGTTTATTATTTTGGATTTAATCTTTATACGGCTGCAAGCGGCCGATGGGGATATTTATACCTGGATAATATATCTGTTACAGAAGATGCGGCACTTGCTGTTTCAGAGAATCAATTGCCAGGTAATGGGTTGAAATTGTATCCCAATCCGACAGCTGGCTACTTGTATGTAAAGTCTGACCGGAAAATCGCCAATGTAAAAATACTTGATGCTTCAGGTAAATTGGTTAAATCACTAGAGAAAGCAGATCAGAAGATAGATGTTTCGCAATTAACAAGCGGAACTTATATGATGGTGGTGGAAAGTGCTGACGGTACTTCATCAGCCCATAATTTCATTAAGAAATAATTTAAAATATGTATTTGGCTGTAATGCAAATAGCTGCTCAACCGGGCGGCTGTTTGTTTTTATTTTTTTTGTAACGTTTTACAACAGGGAATATATTTCAATGATTTTATGATATCCCGTCGGAAGTTTTCTTTAAAGTTTGACAAAGAGTTGTTCAGGATGGTAATGCTTTCGGGTTCTCTGTTTTATGGCGGTGCAATGCGTTCTGCTGCTTTCTTTATACACTGTCAGAAAGGGGTCGGATTTCTGTAAGGCTTGGTTTGAAAATTCTCCGGGCTTTTGATAATTATCAATGCTTCTAAGAACGAGGTGGTTAGATTTGAAAAATGAGTTCATGGAGATGTTAATCTGAAAATAGTAAGTCTGTAAAACAGGATCCTATATTCTGCGGAATTTTGACATATATAAGAATTTTATAAGGGGTCAGTTATCGAAAACGGGATTTTTTGACCTGTTATTTCTTACTATGACCGGCTGATTTTTGAAATATTTTACCCTGGAACGATAAAACAGGTCTGTTTTTAAGTAGATTTTTAAAATTATGAAAATAAAATTAAATGCTTAAACAACGAAATTTTATTCTTAAAAAATGATCAGTTTCTATTATTTATTCTAAACTTTAAATTATATATAATATAATGTTTAGCTTTAAAGTTTATTTTTAATGTGTTAAATATGGTTAATTTATTATTATTTATCAAAATAAAATTATATTTGTTAGACATAAAAAATACGTTATGAATAAAAAATTACATTTAGTTTTTTTGAGTTTAGTGAGCTTATTGTTTGCTAAGATGAATGCTCAGACTTATCAGTCGTTGAGTGTAAGCAGTGGTTACAATTCGGATCTTATTGCCAATGGATCGGGTGCTGTTTCAACAAGTACTACAGAAAGTGTGGATGCTGCGACAGGCGGATATGCATTTATGTCTACTGATTTTGTCAATGGTTCGGGTGTTGCTCCTCTGTCAGGATTGCCTGCTAATGGGTTGATCAATTCTGTGGCCACTTCCGGGTTGCCTTTTCAGCTGGCGTCTTATAGCGGGAATAATGCTTTGAGATTAGCGAATACGAATGATGCGGGAAGTGTAAGCTTTTCCGCAAATCCTAAAGCTTCCAAGCTTTATATGCTTGCTACATCGGGGGGGGGAAGTTGTGTAGCTGAGGTTGTTGTTACTTTTGCAGACAATACGACCCAGACTTTTTCAGGAACTTCGGTAAGTGACTGGTACGGAGGGTCTTCTTATGCGATACAGGGGATAGGAAGGGTGAACAGGGCTAATGATGATATAGAGAATAATTCAGTTGATCCAAGATTATATGAGATCGGCTTGGTTATTCCTTATGTTAGCCAGACGAAAGATATTTCCAGTGTTTCTGTAAAGAAAACTTCGGGTACGGGGATATTGTGTGTGTTTGGTTTTTCTTATAAGATTCCAAGCAGTTGTGCTGAGCCGGTTAATTTGTCTGCGTCAAATGTAGCGTCTAATTCTGCTACTGTTTCCTGGGATGCGGTTCCTGGCGTATCTTCATATGAGCTGTATCAGAGTACCTCAAATGTTGCTCCTGCTGCTGCTTCCACGCCAACAGTTACGGGGATCACTGGTGCGACAACAAATCTTACGGGGCTGACTCCTTCCACTCAATACTATGTATGGGTAAGATCAAATTGCAGCGGAAGTACCGGAGATTGGAGTTCTGCTTCTGCTTCTTTTACAACATTATGTGCGCCTGTAAATGTTCCGTATCTGGAAGATTTTAATGCTTCTGCTTCCTTTCCGCCGTGTACTTCGTGGCAAAAAGTGAATCAGGGTACCTGGTACTTTTTTTCAAACTTTGGTGGGTTTACATCCCGTACATTAAGCGGGGCTGCAAGTGGCAGTGCAACGGATTTATGGTTTTATACAAAAGCATTAAATCTGGAGGCTGGGAAAACTTATAAGCTTAGCTTTGATTATAGCACCTGGTTAGGGGCTCAGAGTTTTAAGGTGGCTTACGGGACTTCTGCGGTAAATACTTCAATGACCAATCTTATTCAGGATTATCCTGGCGTGACCAAAGACAATACGCCAACATCTGTCAATCTTACCATTACACCGACGGTAAGTGGCGTTTATTATATTGGGTTTAACCAGTATACAAATGGTTTTAGCTACTTGTTTATAGATAATATATCCGTTACGGAAGATGTGACTCTTGCTGTTTCAGAGAATCAATTGTCAGATAATGGGGTGAAATTGTATCCTAACCCTACAAGTGACTACTTATATCTGAAAACTGACCGGAAAATTGCCAATGTAAAAATACATGATGCTTCAGGGAAGTTGGTTAAATCACAAGATAAACCGGATCAGAAGATCGATGTTTCACAATTAGCAAGCGGAACTTATATGATGGTAGTGAAAGGTGCTGACGGTACTTCATCAACCCATAATTTCATTAAGAAATAATTTAAAATATTTATTTAGCTTTAATGCAAATAGCTGCTCAGCCGGGCAGCTATTTGTTTTTGTCTTTTTGTAAAGTCTCACAGCTGAGAATACATTTTTATCTTAATTCTTTTACTTTTTTTATCAGATGTTCTATAGGTCATGGCACTGTCGATGATTCCTGGGGGTCAGTTCGATTATTTTGTTCCGCTTTGTTTCTATGGCGGAGGTTTGGTTGAAAAACTCCGTGGGCTTTTGATGATTGTCGATCTCTCTAAAAACGAATGGTTTCTCAGAACCAGGTGAAAGAACTTGATTCATTTACAATTTTCTCATCGGTTAAATAGGAGCTGGTATTCTGCGGAATTTTGATATAAATAAGAATTTTATAAGGGGTCTGTCATCGAAAATGGGGATGTATACCTGTGATTTCTTACTATGACCGGCTAATTTTTGAAATGTTTTACCATTGGGAAGATAAAACAGCTGTGTTTTTAAGTAGGTTTTTAAAATTATGAAAATAAAATTAAATGCTTAAACAACGAAATTTTATTCTTAAAAAATGATCGGTTTCTATTATTTATTCTAAACTTTAAATTATATATAATATAATGTTTAGCTTTGATGTTTGGTGTTAATGTGTTAAATATGGTTAATTTATTATTGTTTATCAAAATAAAATTATATTTGTTAGATATAAAAAATACGTTATGAATAAAAAATTACATTTAGTTTTTTTGAGTTTAGTGGGCTTATTGTTTGCTAAGATGAACGTTCAGGCGCAATGTGTGCCTGTAAATGTTCCGTATCTGGAAGATTTTAATGCTTCTGCTTCCTTTCCGCCGTGTACTTCGTGGCAAAAAGTGAATCAGGGTACCTGGTCCTTTTATACAGTGTTGGGTGGGTTTACGTCCCGCACATTAGCCGGGTCTGCCAATGGCAGTGGAACGGATTTGTGGTTTTATACAAAAGCATTAAATCTGGAGGCTGGGAAAACTTATAAGCTTAGCTTTGATTATAGCACCTGGTTAGGGGCTCAGAGTTTTAAGGTAGCTTATGGGACTTCTGCGGTAAATACTTCAATGACCAATCTTATTCAGAATTATCCTGGCGTGACCAAAGACAATACGCCGACATCTGTCAATCTTACCATTACACCGACGGTAAGTGGCGTTTATTATATTGGATTTAACCAGTATACAAATGGTTTTAGCTACTTGTTTTTTGATAATATATCCGTTACAGAAGATGTAACTCTTGCTGTTTCAGAGAATCAATTGTCAGGTAATGGGGTGAAATTGTATCCTAACCCGGCAAGTGACTACCTATACCTGAAAACTGACCGGAAAATTGCCAATGTAAAAATACATGATGCTTCAGGGAAGCTGGTTAAATCACAAGATAAACCAGATCGGAAGATCGATGTTTCACAATTAGCAAGCGGAACTTATATGATGGTAGTGAAAGGTGCTGACGGTACTTCATCAACCCATAATTTCATTAAGAAATAATTTAAAATATTATTTAGCTTTAATGCAAATAGCTGCTCAGCCGGGCAGCTATTTGTTTTTGTCTTTTTGTAAAGTCTTACAGCTGAGAATACATTTTTCTCTTAATTCTTTTACTTTTTTTATCGATGTTCCATAGGTCATGGCGCTGTCGATGATTCCTGGGGGTCAGTTCGATTATTTTGTTCCGCTTTGTTTCTATGGCGGTGTAATGGATTTTGGTAATTGTCGATATTTCTAATAACGAGTAGTTTTCCAAAACCGGGTGGGAGAATGTAATCCATCCACAATTGCCTCGTTGGTAATACGATCTGGTATTCTGCGGAATTTTAAAACAAGGAAGAGTCTTATAGAGTGTCTGTCATCGAAAATGGGGATGTACACCTGTTATTTCTTACTATGACCGGCTGATTTTTGAAATATTTTACCATTGGGAAGGTAAAGCAGGTGTGTTCTTAAGTAGGTTTTTAAAATTATGAAATAAAATGATTAAACGGCGAAATTTTATTCTTAAAAAATGAATCGTTTTTATTATTTATTCTAAATTTTAAATTATTAATAATATAACATTTATTTTTAATGTTTGTTATTAATGTGTTAAATGCGGTTAAAACGTTATTATTTATCAAAATAAAATTATATTTGTCAGATATAAAAATTACGTATGAATAAAAATTACATTTAGTTTGGTAATACCTAAATGCACCCAACAAAATTATGAGGATGTAACAGATCCAGAAAATCTATTGGTCCCTTTAAGTATACCGCCTCCTAATTTAATATCATACAAACACAGATCATGAGAAAAGAAACTTATTTATTGATGTTGTCAGTATTATCTACTTCATTGTTTGGACAATTAGGTATTAATACACCATCTCCTTCCGTAACTTTAGATGTACAGGGGAAACCCACGGATATCAGTGCCATGGATGGGATCAGGGCTCCAAAACTTACAGAAACACAACTAAATGCAAAATCCTATGGGGCATTACAAGATGGGGCACTGGTTTACGTAACAGCCGAAAATGGTATAACGACAGGGCAGACTATCAATGTAGATGCCGTAGGTTACTATTATTTTAATAATGCCCAGAATAAATGGCTTAAAATACTTCCTGTAGGTCCAGCTAATGGGAATTTTTGGTCCCTCTTAGGAAATTCATCTACCAATCCTGCTACTCATTTTTTAGGGACAACAGATAATCAGGATCTGGTAATAAAAACCAATAATATAGAAAGTATTCGTATTAAAAATGATGGAAAAGTTGGATTAGGAACTAATAACCCTGCTAATAAGCTTCATTTGGTTGCGCCGAGTGATCCTTTGAGAATTGAAGGAACCCAGGTAAGTACATCTAGTGGTGATAAGGTTTTAACGATAGATCCGAATGGAGTAGTGAAGACATCTTTAATCTCTTCAAGTAATTTTGCAGGTTATATTTCTGCTGATACAACGGCAACAAATCCTAGTGGTTCTGTGATTCAGATTATATCGGTGACTAATGAATTACTAGATGCAAATAATGAATATGCAAGTGGTACAGGGTTTGTCCCGTCCAGTAGCGGCGTTTACACTTTTGAACTAACACTTACTATAAGCAGTCCTACTGCAGTGTCTACTGAATATGGAACGGACATAGACAGGACCGTTATTGGGATCGTTTCCAATGGACTTTGGGTAGGCCGTTTTCATGTTGAGGCTTCTGTGGACCCAAGAACCTATACTGTTAAGGGGATTTTTCAGGCAACCGCAGGGAGTACCTATAACTTTGCACTCGCAGCACCCACCGGAAAAACGGTAACCGTTTTATATCAAACTTCTGGCCTTACCGGTAGTGGCCTCGGTACATTTTTTGGGATTACCAGAGTTCGATAAGTCTATCTGATCCGGAAAACGAAATCAAAATCCTGATACGGTAAGATGTATCATCTGTCACCAAAAAGAATAATTTGTGTTTATTTTTATCGCTGGTCCATTCAGGGATATGATTTCCGGAAATAATATAAGGCAGTGCAAATTGCTCTTCAGCTTTCTGCGTATCTGATTATGTATATCGTTAAGATCCTGTTTCTCCGGTCTTTTTGATAATGGTCAATTCCTCAGAAGTTTAGATTCAAAAGTACCAAAACAAAGTGACGAACGTAGTTTGCTATAACTTCCTCATCCGGCTCGGGTTTGTAAATCCATTTCTGACCCGTTTCATAAAAACAGGGAAAATAGCTTTCTGAAAAGATCGGGAACGAAGTTTTGCCTTAATAATTATTAAAAAAAAGCTATCTTCGCGTTCCAAATTTTAAATGACTATGAAAAAAATTACAGTATGCCTTATGGTATTAGGGGCAATGCATTCGATCAGCGCACAAAAAATTAATCTGGGCAAAGCCGCAGGAATGGTTTCAAACGGTGCAAAAGCTTTAACATTTACCAACGAAGACGCAATTAAATTATCCAAAGAATCAGTAGACTGGATGGATAAAAATAATGCTGTTGCCGGACCAAAAGATCCGTATACAGTGAGACTGAACAAACTGTTCGGAAAACATAAATCCCAGGACGGCCTGAATTTGAATTACAAAGTTTATAAGGTGAAGGACATCAATGCTTTTGCCTGCGCAGACGGAAGTGTTCGTGTATTTTCCTCGCTGATGGATTTGATGACAGACAATGAGCTGCTGGCAGTAATTGGGCACGAGATTGGTCATGTTAAAAATCAGGATACAAAAGATGCGATGAAATCTGCTTATCTGAAAGCCGCAGCATTAGATGCTGCATCCTCAGCTTCTTCTGCCGTAGCCACCCTTAATGAGAGTCAGGTCGGGAAAATGGCTAATGCATTTTTAGATGCATCACACAGCAAAAAACAGGAATCTGAAGCAGATACTTACTCTTATGACTTTATGAAATCTAATCAGTATGATGTAGTGGGAGCTTATACTGCTTTCAAAAAGCTGGCATTACTTTCACAGGGAAGCACCCAGACAGGTTTTGAG
The DNA here is from genome assembly GCF_022869225.1 of Chryseobacterium sp. Taxonomy (NCBI): domain Bacteria; kingdom Pseudomonadati; phylum Bacteroidota; class Flavobacteriia; order Flavobacteriales; family Weeksellaceae; genus Chryseobacterium; species Chryseobacterium sp. The sequence continues at coordinate 2,770,498 of NZ_JALIHL010000001.1, forward strand.
AAAATGTTCAACTCTCACCCGGATAGTGAAAAAAGAGCCCAGGCGATTAAGAAAAGAGCGGAGAAAGATGGTTTATGGAAAGATCCGGGAACTGTTGCTCTGCCCGCTTCAAAACTTACGAAATAATTATTTTATTTATTGTTTAAACGAAAATACCTCAAAGTAGCACTTTGAGGTATTTTTATATCAATTTGAATAGGATATAAGACTAAGAATACATCTTTTCTCTTAATTCTTTTACCTTTTTATCAGCAAGGTACTCGTCATAAGTCATTTCCCTGTCGATGATTCCCTGAGGAGTCAGTTCAATGATTCTGTTACAGACCGTTGAAAGCATTTCGTGGTCATGAGAAGACAATAGAATGTTCCCTTTAAAGTTAGATAAAGAGTTGTTCAATGTCGTGATACTTTCAAGGTCTAAGTGGTTGGTAGGTTCATCCAGTAAAAGAATATTTGCTTTCTGAAGCATCATTCTGCTGAACATACATCTCATTTTCTCACCTCCTGAAAGCACTTTACACGATTTCAAAGCCTCATCTCCGGAGAACAGCATTCTGCCTAAGAATCCTCTTACGAATTCCTCGTGACGTTCTTCATCATTTTTTGTGAACTGTCTCAGCCAGTCAACCAAGTTTAGGTCTTCCTGGAAGAAGTTGGTGTTATCCAAAGGCATGTGAGACTGGGTTGTGGTCACCCCCCAGGCAACTGTTCCTTTATCTGCTTCAATATTTCCAGCCAGAATCTCGAAAAATTCTGTTATGGCTAAAGAGTTTTTAGAAAGTACGGCTACTTTATCTCCTTTTTTAAGATTCAGGTCAATATTAGAGAATAGTAATTCCCCGTCTTTCGTTTTTTCAAGACCTTTTACATCTAAGATCTGATCTCCCGCTTCTCTTTCCATTTCGAAAATGATGGCCGGATATCTTCTTGAAGACGGTTTAATATCGTCAATGTTTAATTTGTCGATCATTTTCTTTCTTGCAGTGGCCTGCTTGGCCTTTGCAACGTTGGAGCTGAATCTTGCGATGAAATCCTGAAGTTCCTTTTTCTTTTCTTCAGCTTTTTTGTTAGCCTGAGCTCTTTGTCTTGTTGCTAATTGAGATGCCTGATACCAGAAAGAGTAGTTCCCTGTATAAAGATTAAGCTTAGAGTAATCAAGGTCACCGATGTGCGTACACACTGTATCCAGGAAGTGACGGTCGTGGGAAACCACAATTACCGTATTCTCATAATCTGCAAGGAAATCTTCCAGCCAAGAGATGGTATCAATGTCAAGGTCGTTGGTAGGCTCATCCAGGATCAGTACATCAGGGTTTCCGAAAAGCGCCTGAGCCAAAAGAACTTTTACTTTGTCTTTGTTCTCAAGTTCACTCATTAATTGCCAGTGCATATCATCAGAGATTCCTACGTTAGAAAGCATAGTCTGTGCGTCAGATTCTGCAGTCCACCCTCCCATTTCATCATAGATTACACCTAGTTCACCGGCTTTAATTCCGTCTTCGTCAGAGAAATCTTCTTTTGCGTACAACGCATCCATTTCCTCTTTTATCTCAAATAATTTTTTGTTACCTCTCAAAACAGCTTCAAGAACAGTATACTGATCATAAGCAAAGTGATCCTGCTCCAAAACTGACATTCTTTTTCCTGGTTCCAGAGATACATTTCCTGTCGTTGGATCCTGCTTTCCTGTTAGTATTTTAAGGAATGTAGACTTTCCCGCACCGTTTGCTCCGATGATTCCGTAGCAGTTTCCTTTGGTAAACATAATATTTACCTCGTCAAAAAGAACTCTTTTCCCGAATTGTAAAGATAAGTTAGATACTGTTAACATATAGTTTTGTAAATTTGGCGCAAAAATACGAAAAGAATTTGGGTATTTTGTAATATTATAATAGTCAAGTTTTTAAATGTATCGTATTTTTTGTATATTTCATTAACGAAATCTAAAATGATGAAGATTGAAAAAACAGTTAATATAGTAAACAGGAGAGCCCGTTTTGAATATGAAATTCTTGAAGAATATGAAGCCGGAATGGTTTTGACAGGTACGGAAATAAAATCTTTACGCTCTTCGAAAGCTTCTATTGCAGAATCGTTCTGTCAGTTTATTGATGGGGAGTTATACATTATTAATATGATGATTGATGAGTACAAACTGGGAACTTTTTACAATCACAAAACAAAAAGGGAACGGAAATTGCTCTTGCACAAAAAAGAATTGCAAAAACTTGAAAAAAAGTTAAAGGATGCTGGGAATACAATTATCCCACTTAAATTATATATCACTGATAAGGGTAAAGCAAAGGTACTGATAGCGCTTGGTAGAGGGAAAAAACTCTTCGATAAAAGGGACGCTATTAAAGATAGAGAAAATAAGCGAAACCTGGACAGAATATTAAAGAAAAGTTAAAAATCATTTGAAAAACTTTGTGTATAAAGAAAAATTATATTTATTTTGCATTATCAATTATTTAATCATTTAATTCTATGAAAAATCTAAAATTAGGAATTTCAGCATTGGCGCTTACTGTTGCCTCTACTGTTTTCGCACAGACTACCAACAATCCGTGGTTAATCGGAGTTGGTGCTCATGCAGAAAACCATGTAGCAGCAAGAGGTACTTTCAGTAATACGTTCTCTGCTCAAAATTTAACAAAGAGAATGTTCAATGTGAACAACTTCTCTATTACACCTCCATTATCTAAGTTAACAGTTGCTAGAAACATTGGAAAAGGTTTAGTAATTGACTGGCAAACTTCTGTTGGAAATGTTGAAAACAAAAGATTCAACATGGGGAAAGAATTTTTCCTAATGACAGGTATTGGTTTCCAGGCTAAAGCTGCAGGTCTTTTATGGAACGAAGAATCTTGGTTTGATCCATATTTAAGAGTTGGTGCTAACTACTTAAGACATGACTATACTGCACTTACTTTCCCAAGAACAAGTGTAGATGCTAACGGTAACCCAATCGAAGTTGTATCAAACGGAGAGAATGGTAATGAGAATGGTAAAGCTAACCACTTTACAGTATCTACTGGTGCAGGTGCTAACTTCTGGGTAACTAAGAACTTCGGTCTTGGGATCCAAGGAGACTATGTATCAACTCCAGGTGATAAATCTACTGTTGCTAACTTCTGGCAAGCTTCCGCATCTATCTTATTTAGATTCGGAAACAGAGATAGAGATAAAGATGGTATCCTAGATAAAGATGACCTTTGTCCAGATACTCCAGGTTTACCTGAATTCCAAGGATGTCCTGATACAGACGGTGACGGAGTTCCAGATAAAGACGATCAATGTCCAGATGTAGCTGGTCCAGTTGAAAACAACGGTTGTCCTTGGCCAGATACTGACGGTGACGGTGTAATCGACAAAGATGACGCTTGTCCTACAGTAGCAGGTCCTGCTGAAAACAACGGTTGTCCTTGGCCAGATACAGACGGTGACGGTATCTTAGATAAAGATGATGCTTGTCCTACTGTTCCAGGTCTTCCAGAATACAACGGATGTCCTAAGCCAAAAGAAGTAACAGCTACTGATGTTGAAAAGAATCTTAAGAGTGTATACTTTGATTTCAACAAAGCTACAATCAGACCTGAATCTAAAGGAGCTTTAGATACTGCTTCTGAAATCATTAAGAAAGATGGAGGAAGATTCCTATTAGTTGGAGAAACTGACAAAAAAGGAAGTGATGCTTACAACTTGAAATTATCTAAAGAAAGAGCTGCTTCTGTAGTTGCTGCTTTAGATGCGAGAGGTGTAGATATTAACGTATTAAAATCAATCGGTATTGGAGAGCAAAATGCTAAAGTTGCAGAATCTGCATCTGATGCTGAAAGACAATCTGATAGAAAAGTAACTGTTAGATACATTGGTGATGACAGTGAATGGAACAAATATCAAAAATCTGATGTTGTTGCTACAAAAAAAGCTACAAAAAAAGGAGGTAAGAAAGCTCCTGCTAAAAAAGTAGTTAAAAAGAAAAAATAATTAATTTTTCTAAATAATGAATACCTCCAATTCTTTGGAGGTATTTTTTTTTTGTTGACTTTTAATTAATTTTGTTGAAAATTTAAAAAATAAAATGGGAAGAGCATTTGAATATAGAAAAGCTTCTAAAATGGCCAGATGGGATAAAATGGCCAAAACATTCTCTAAAATAGGTAAAGACATTGCACTGGCTGTAAAAGCCGGCGGACCGGATCCTGAATCTAACCCAGCGTTAAGAAGATGTATCCAGAATGCCAAAGGGGCGAACATGCCAAAGGACAACGTAGAAAGAGCCATTAAAAAGGCAAGTGGCGCTGATGCTGAAAACTATGAAGAGATCACTTATGAAGGATATGGGCAGGGTGGAGTTGCATTCTTTGTAGAATGTACCACAAACAATACCACAAGAACTGTCGCCAATGTAAGAGCCGTTTTCAATAAGTTTGACGGTAACCTTGGTAAAAATGGAGAGCTAGCCTTTATCTTTGACAGAAAAGGAATTTTCACCATCGATTTAGCCCAGATTAAAATGGATTGGGATGACTTTGAAATGGAAATGATTGACGGAGGAGCAGAAGATGTAGAAAAAGACGATGAAGAAGTAATGATCACCACTGCTTTTGAAGATTTCGGTTCTTTATCTCATAAACTGGACGAACTTGGAATAGAAGCGAAAAGTGCGGAGCTTCAGAGAATTCCGAATAATACAAAAGAAGTCAACGAAGAACAATTTAAAGCTAATATGAAAATGCTTGAGCGCTTCGAAGAGGATGATGACGTTCAGAATGTCTACCATAATATGGAGATCTCTGAAGAACTGATGAACTCTCTATAAAAAATAATATAGCATTCATATACAGTTAACTTTCAATTAGTTTCTTTGTATAAAACTATGAAAAGAAACGTTGAATTAGTTGTTATTTCGGATGTTCATTTGGGAACTTATGGATGTAAGGCTAAAGAATTGCTGAGATACCTGAATTCTATCCAGCCCAGGACCTTGGTTTTGAATGGTGATATCATTGATATCTGGCAGTTTAAAAAGTCTTACTTCCCTAAACCTCATTTGAAAGTAATCAGAAAGATTCTTTCATTCGCTACAAAAAATACCGAGGTCTTTTATATTACAGGCAACCACGATGAAATGTTCCGTAAGTTTACGGATTTTGAATTGGGAAAACTTAAAGTCTGTAATAAAATCTGTCTGACTATTGACCAAAAGAAAACATGGATCTTTCACGGGGATGTTTTCGATGCCTCTGTCCAACATTCCAAATGGATCGCCAAGCTCGGCGGAAAAGGATACGACCTTTTAATTATCATCAATAATATGGTCAATTGGTTCTTAGAAAAAATGGGTAAAGAAAAATACTCATTTTCAAAAAAAATTAAGAACAATGTGAAAAAGGCCGTAAAATATATCGGAGACTTTGAGCTTACAGCTTCCGAACTGGCTATAGACAATCATTATGATTATGTCATTTGCGGGCATATCCATCAGCCGCAGATTCGTGAGGTTGTCAATAAAAAAGGATCCTGTACGTATCTGAATTCCGGAGACTGGATTGAAAATTTGTCTGCCCTGGAATATCATGATAAGGAATGGAAAATCTTTTATTATGATGATCATAAGCATCTACTCAAAGATGATGAAGTGGAAGATATTCAGGAAATGGATAATTCTGCCCTCTTAAAAATCGTAACCAATTTTTCCTAAATGAAGATTCTATATGCATTTCAAGGTACCGGAAACGGCCATGTTGCCAGAGCGCAGGAAATTATTCCTATTCTGAAAAAGCATGCTAAGGTGGATACATTGATCAGTGGACATCAGTCGCAATTAAAGGCCGATTTCGACGTTAATTTCCAATACAGGGGTATTTCTCTTCTTTATAACAAAACAGGCGGTTTATCGTACCGAAAAACGTTTACAGAAAATAAATTCTTTGAAGCTGCTAAAACAATCAGAGAACTGGAGCTGTCACAATATGATTTAATCATCAATGATTATGAACCTTTGACAGGCTGGGCTTCCAAGCTGAAAAAGCTTCCGATGATAGAACTCAGCCATCAGGCTTCCATGAGTTTCCCGGAAACACCAAAGCCTAAGAAAAAAGATTTTCTGGGAGAAATGATTTTAAAATACTATGTTCCCAGCGAAAGGAAAATCGGGTTTCATTTTGAGAATTATCATCCTCAGATCAAAAAACCGGTGATCAGAAAAAAATCAGAAGTCTGAATCCTTACAAAAAGGGATATTATCTTGTGTATCTTCCCAGTTTTGCTGATGAAAATATCATCAAAGTTTTAAGAAAGATTCCTGTAGAATGGAAAGTGTTTTCAAAATACAGTAAAGTCCAGGTGAAGGTAAAAAATGTGGAGGTATTTCCTATTGATGAAATCCAGTATCTGAAATATTTTGAAGGCTGTGAAGGAGTTTTGTGCAATGCAGGTTTTGAAAGTCCTGCAGAAGCACTGTTTATGGATAAAAAACTATTTGTGATTCCTATCCACCATCAATATGAACAGGAATGCAACGCCTGTGCTCTTGACAAAATGGGGATACCCAATTCTAAAGTTTTAAATATACAGGAAATTATGGAGTGGGTAGCTTCTGATCATCATCTAAAAGTAGATTATCCGGATGATATTGAAGATATCCTGCTCAACGAAGTTTTAACTCTTTAAAAATATATCTTCCACATCACTCATTCTCATCATCACAGATCTTGCATAGGAACAGTGCGGATATACTTTCCAATTGTTTTCTCTTGCAAATTTGATGGCTTCTTCCACTAAAAATTTTCCCATTCCTCTGCCTTCAAATTCAGGATGTACCAATACAAAAGAAATGATAAATTTGTGATCCTCAGGGAAAATAGTATAGGTAAGTCTTCCTACTTCTTTTGTTTCATTATTTAAAGTAAGAACTCCGCCGTTTCCGGATTTATTGTTTTCAAATTTCATTAGGATAAAATTAAAAATGTGTTATCAACGTTGCTCCAATATTTTTATACGCTCTGTAAGTTCATGAATTTCCTTTTTCAGAAGGTTAATATATTCCTGCTGGTTTTGAAGAAGAAAATCTGGAATGTTATAAAAGTAATTATTACTTCCAAAATAACTTCCTTCATTATTGTCAAAGTTATTAATAACCTGGCTTGAGGAATCTTCTTCTTTTATGGAATCAATAGAAGTATCCAATGCTTTTGCCATACGTTCCCATTCTTCGTCTGAAATCTTAATTTCTCCCTTTTCTCTTCTTTGGTATTGTGATTGTGTCATATGCAGTATTTTGGCCATGCTTTCCTGAGTATATTCTTTCTCCTTTCGGACTTTGATGAGTTTGTTTTTGATCATTTTGGTGTTTTTGTATTAATACAAATATAAGATTTTATGGGTTTATATGGATATAAAAGTGATTAGACATCACCTATTTTTACAACCTGTTAGGTTTTGATTCTTTGGAAATCTTTATGAATAAAGAATACTTATCTTATAATATAAATGTTAGTTATGGGCTGAAAATCACATAAAAATCACATAAAAATTTTGGTTTTATTTCAAACTTGTTAGATATATTTGAAATGTTAACGTTGACACAAACAATAAAAAAAATTATTATGAAAAAATTAAATGGTATGTAGAGAGATTTCTCTTCTTTAGAAAACAAAAAACTGAAAAACTTACAAGCTATTACAGGTGGATATGCGAGTAATAGAAGTTCACCTTCACTGTATAATACTCCTGATGGGCAAGTAAATGATACAGACTTTTATACAGATGAAACTGCAGGAGTGTGGACGTATAAATCTAGAACTTCGGTGATAGTAGGTCAAGTTCAAGTAATAGAACCCTATTAACAAAAAAGCATAGGAGGATTTTAATCCTCCTTGTTTTTCTAATAAATCATCACAATATGAAAAATAGATATTTTTTCATTTTTAGGCTATTCTGTCTTATAATCACAATTTCTATTTTTTTTACAGCTTGTAAAAAAAAGAACTATATCGTATACTATCAGAAAGCTAATGAAATTGACAGCATATATAGAATGGCAGGTAACCCCAAGCTGGCAGTAGAAAAATATAAAGAACTTTTTGACGAATATGAGCCCCAAAATCAGGAAAGGATAAGTGAATATGAAACATATATTATTTTGACAGATCATTTTAATATTGATTTTGGAGGTAAAAAAAGTTTGAAGAAGCTGATCCTTTTAAAAGCAGAACGTGGTGGTAATTGCAAAGAGTATTATTCTCTTTTTAAAAAATATGGAATTGATAGTGCAGATGTGAAAGAGCAGATTTTGGATTGGAAAGAAAATCTGAACCAAAGGCTGGTTGACTCTTTTACGGTAGCTATGAGAAGAGATCAGCAAGGAAGAAGACCTTTGGATACAGCATTGGCAAAGAAAAATGTAGAAAAGAATGCCAAACTTCTTATTTGGGTATTTAATAAATATGGCTATCCTACTGCACGAAAAATGGGGACAATGGGCCCTAATGATACATTTTTTGCGATGACAACCTTTCTTACCCATATGAATGAGTCAAAGGAATATCCTTATATAAAATCTAAATTATATGAATATGTAAAGTCAGGAGATTGTGTTCCTCGTGATTATGCTTTGATGGTTGATGTCCAGGCTTTTCTTGCAGATAAAGAAGGAATATATAGGTTTAATCCAAATGTGTCAACTGATTCTGCAAAAATAAACCATCATAGAAAAAGTATAGGATTCCAAGTTTAAAGCACAAAAACCTGATTATGAAAGATTCTTCAAAGCCAATAAGATTGAAAAATGTAAAATTCTTCCTCAAATATTGCTATAAAAAAATAAAAAAAATGATACTCATTATATCTAAAAATAAAGAAGCTACCACTGACGAGGTCATTAAATGGCTCTTCATCTTAGGTAAGAAATTTATACGGGTAAATGAAGATGAAGTTTTTGAAATCAAAACAAAAGAAAAAAGAGTCTATATTGAAAGCACAAAGAATAGTTTTTTTATTGACGATATCAGCAGCGTTTGGTATAGAAGAGGAGGGCTGAAGTTTAAAAGACATTATTATGAAAATCTCTCGGTAGATATTCATATGAGTGAGCATCAACATTGGCTGGAAGATTACGTTATTAAAATGTTGGAATCGAAAAGACATATTAATAAACAGAGCAATTGCCATGTCAATAAATTGCTTGTTCTTAAAAAGGCTGAAATTACCGGATTAGATGTTCCAGCCTATTATCTTGCTGAGAATACAGATGATGTACACCTTGAAAAAACGATTGTAAAACCTATTGCAGGAAATCCTACACTAGAAAGCATTCAGGAAAATTCCTACGGGGTGATGTATACCTCAGTGATAGACAAATACACAAAAGATAATTTTTTCATTTCCTTTTTTCAGGAAAAAATAGAAAAAGATTTCGAAATCGAACTTTTTATCTCAATGGAAGGTGTTGGTCTATGGCCGTTTTTTCACAAAATGATGGGCAGACGGAAATAGATTATAGAAAATATAATGACGAAAATCCTAATAGAAATGTACCCTATGATCTCCCCAGTACTATTGAAGAAAAAATACATCAATTAATGCTGTCTTTAGATCTGAACTGTGGATCCATTGATTTTATAAAAAGTGAAAATCAATTTTATTTTCTTGAAGTAAACCCGGTTGGACAATTCTTAAATGTGTCTAAAACATGCAACTATTTTTTAGATAAAGAAATAGCTGAATATTTATAATGTTTAATGATTTATTTTGTGCTTAATGAAGAATATTGTTAATGAAAAAAATAAACTTCCCCTTACATTCCAATATATAGAAATAGTAAAAAAGAGAAGATTGCTTATAAAATCCAATATTTCTTATTATGTAGAATGTGAGAAATATGGAACAGATTTTTATATGAAAGAAAAGCCTGTAAAATCTTTGGTTCGGATGTTATGAAATATTTCAATTTATTTTCCAGCATATTAATAACAAAAGGTGTGAGTAGAGTGTTAATCTCAGATCTGCAGAGAAATGTTTCGGAGTTGTTTTCTCTGGAATTGTATGAACTGATAGAAGAGCTGAAAATAGAATCTATTGATAATATTCTTCAAAATTATGATGCCCAATCTCAGGAAATCATATCGGAATATATAGATTTTCTTTTGGAAAATGAATATGGCTTTATCACAAAAAATGATTGGGATCATGGTTTTTCCCAATTGTCATTGAAATACCATGATTCTAATATTATTTCAGACTTATTTTTGGAGTTTGAAGATATACATGTTATTTATAAAATAAAATGTTCTGTTGAAAATTTACAGATAAAACATTTAGTAGTTTATTCCAAAAGAAATATTTCTCTTAATGAGTTTTTAGAAATAGATGAGCTATTTAAGAATACTCCATTAGAAAATATTGAAATATATTCTCCGTATCATATTAATATTAATCTGGATAATTTAGAGGTACTGAACGCAAAAGCTTGCAGAATAAGTAATTTGGTTTTTTATAACTGTAAAATTAATCCTTTTAAGATTAAAGATGAATTCCGGTTTATTGTAAATTTTATAAAAGAGAATATAAGTATAAGTTCCTGTGGAAAGGTAGACTTAAAATATTTCAATACTAACCTTCCTAAAGTTTTGGAGGCCATCAATCATAACTCTTGCCTGCACAAAAAAATTGGAATAGATAGAGACGGTCATATAAAAAACTGTCCTTTAATGGAAGATGTTTTTGGAAATATTAATAGCACCACTCTTGAAGAAGCTTTAAAGCAAACTGAATTTAGAAAATATTGGAATCTGACCAAAGATAGTGTAGAAATATGTAAAGATTGTGAGTTCCGTTATGTTTGTACAGACTGCCGGGCATTTACAGAACGTACTCATACTAATAATGAAGACTTAGATATTTCCAGACCTTTAAAGTGTGGTTATGATCCTTATACAGGAGAATGGGAAGAATGGAGTAAAAATCCATTAAAACAAAAAGCCTTACAGTATTATAGTAACTGAATGATAATCATTTTTGGCCACTTCCTGTTAATTTTTTTAGATTTAATTCACTTGCGAAGCAAAATTGTCCATTGACCAGATTAATTATCTTTTCCCGTATAGTAATTATAATCTTTAATAATGACATTGATAAACTGCCTTTCAGTCATTTGGGTCGTATCTATTTCAAGCTTTAAGATGCTTTTGATCTTATCAGAAAGCCTACTGATAATCTGGCGGTCATCTATTTTCAGTGCTTTTGTATAATTGTCTTTAATAATTCTCATATCGTTATCACTCAAGGCGATCACCTGAGGGAAAGAAGGGACATAATTTTCATGAATGTTCTCTAAGATCGTATGGGAAATAGTAATGTTGTTCTTTAAAGAAATCACGGCTGTTCCGGAAGCAATATCTCCCAGACGCTGGTTGTTTTTGGAGACAATCATTGAAATTAGGCCTACTATCCCTGCAAAAGAAACATCAACCAACCGGAAAATCCATCGGATCATATAATCTCCAAAACTGGCCTGATAACCATCAATTTTTACCACTTTGATTTTCATCAGTTTTTTTCCGGGAGTCTGGCCTTCCATCAAGCTTTCCAAAACAACAGGGTAGATGTACGTGGGAAATGTAAGAACAATATACACGGCCATTGTAGACCATTGATCAAGACCGCTCAGCAGATATCCCAAATCGAAAATATTAAAAAAGAGATATAATATAATGACAACATAAGCGACCCGTATTAAAAGGTCGATGATGAATGCGAGCATTCTTTCTCCTACACTGGCGATATTGAAGTTAATATTTACATTTTGTGAAGTATTTATCGCAATTTGAGACATAATTTTTATTATTTTAGCCTTTACAATTATGAGAGAAGTTTATTTTATTAAACAAAATAAAGAAAAATGGTTGGGAATTGAACAGGTTATTCAAGGGAAAATAAAAAAAAATCCGGATGACCTGTCCTCATTGTATATAAACCTGATCAATGATCTTTCTTTTGCCCAAACCTATTATCCCAAAAGTAATACCACGGTTTATTTAAACCATCTGTCTTCCCAGATCTTTCAAAAGATCTATAAGACGAAAAGGATGGAAGAAAACAGGCTGGTTTATTTTTTCCGGACTGAGGTTCCATTACTGGTGTATCAGTATAGAAGATATCTGGTGTACGCCTTTGCTTTCTTTATCCTGTTTACTTCAATAGGGGTGCTTTCTGCAATCTATGATAAAGATTTTGCCAACATTATTCTTGGAGAAAGCTATGTGAATGAGACCATTGAAAATATTAAAAATAATAATGCCGTAGGGGTTTACCAAAGCGGATCTACCTGGGGAAGTACCATTGGAATTATTTTCAATAATATCCAGGTAGGCGCTAAATTGTATATATATGGAATTGCAGGAGGCGTAGGAACCGTATTTGCGCTTTTGTCCAACAGTGTAATGCTGGGATCGTTTCAATATTTTTTCTACGATTACGGGGCACTTAAGGATAGTGCCAGAGGAATATGGCTTCATGGAGTTTTTGAAATATTTGCGATGGTTGTAGAGGCGATGTGTGGATTAATTTTAGGCGCTTCTATTCTGTTTCCGGGAACTTTTTCAAGATTTAATTCCTTTAAAAGAGGTTTTAAAGATTCTTTCAAAATATTTTTAAGCACAGTTCCATTTACAATTTGTGCCGGAATTATTGAAGGATATGTGACAAGACATGCTCTGAAAATGCCTTTGACATTGAACTTAGCAATTATTATCTCCTCACTTGCCATTATCGGCTTTTACTATTTTGTATATCCGTCAGTAGTCAATAAAAAAATAAATACCCAAATCAATGATACAGTTTTATAAAAAAAGAGATTTCGGAACTTTTATCAGCGACAGTTTCAATTTTTTCAAATTGTTCGGGAAAAATTATTTCAAGAATTATCTCTTGATCAACGGGCTGTTGCTTATTCTAATGGTCACTGTGGTTATTTTTGGTTACAAAGAGCTTTTTTCTCAGGTTTTCGGATCCAATTTGGGTGGTGAAACTTATTATTTTGAGCAGTATTTTTCAGATAACATGGGAATGCTGATCGCTGTAGGATTGTTAACATTTCTCCTTTTTATGATCCTTGCGATTGTCAATTATCTGTATCCTGTCTTTTATCTTAAAAGAACCGCTCAGGGCGCCAGTACAATAAAAACGGATGAGATTTTAGGAGACTTTAAGCATAATGCAGGAAAAATAGCCAAACTGTGCCTGGGAATGATTTTTATTGTGGCTCCGTTGAGTTTGTTCGTGATCTTTTTCTCTTACATTCTGATATTTATTATCATCGGCCTTTTCCTGGTAATGCTTATTTATCCTACAATATTTAATGTTGTTACATTTCTGATGTATGATTATTTTAATTCGGACAGAAGATTTTTTGAAAGCTTAAGCTATTCCATACGGTCACAGTTTTCCTATCCTAATGGAAGTGAAAAATCACCCTACTGGAAATACTGGGGCGCATCAATTATTATGTTTATTATTGTATCGATGGTCAGCTCGATTTTTACATACGTTCCGATGATATTTTTTTACGGGTCGATTCTTACTTCTACCCCGGATGCGAACTTTGAGCAGAATCCTTTTACCGGAATAGCAGGAATTATATTTTTTGTATTTTACGGGATTTCAATGCTTCTTTCATTCTTCCTTTCAAATTTACTGTCTGTGAATGCAGGGCTGATGTACTATGACAGCAGAACAGACCTTCATCAGAAAGTAGAGCTTGAAGAAATAGAAACGATTGGTATCAATGAATAAATTTTTTCTTTTCATCCTGTTTTTTGTAGGTCTTGGTGCTGTTTATGCTCAGGATAATATCCCTGTGGATGACTATCTGGGGGACTCTCTGAATACAGGGCATTATCATAATATGCTTCGCGCTGACTCCGTATTGGTGAAAAATCCCGTATCGGAAAATCCGGTGTATGCCAAAGAATTTAAAGAGAATATCCCGTCAAGGTATAAAGGAAATGAATTTGATTATACCGTGTCAAAGCCGAGAGAATCTTTCTGGGAAAAGTTGCTGCGGAAAATAGATAAGATTTTACAGCGTATTTTTGGTGAAAAAGTCTTTTCCCAATCTGCTGAATTGACGACTGTCCTATCCGCTTGTTTGCCATTATCTTAGTTGGATTTTTACTTTATTTTATCATTAAATATTTCCTTGGAAAGGATGGGAATTTCATCTTTGGGAAAAAGAACAAGAAGGTTGATCTTAATGTGGAGGAACTTCACGAAAATATCCATGAGATTAATTTTCCTGAAAGTATTGCCAAATTTGAGCATGAAGGCGATTACCGGTCGGCTGTCCGCTATCAGTTCTTATTTGTTCTTAAAAAATTAAGTGATAAAAAGCTGATCAGCTGGAACCCTGAAAAAACCAATAAAGATTACACCACAGAGCTTAAAACGCCCCATTTGAAAAAAGAATTTTCAGGTCTTGCCTACATCTTTGATTATGTCTGGTACGGAGAGTTCAGTATTGAAGAACAAAGCTATCAGAAATTCAAAAAGCAGTATCAGGAATTTAAACCATAATTAAAAACGAACCATGAACAAAACTTTCAAAATATATGCTGTAATTTTCATCGTTGTGATGGTTATTCTGGCGTTGCTTGAAGTTAACAAAAAAGAAACCACAGACTGGCGTAAAAACTTTGATCTTGATGAAAAGTCTCCTTTCGGTCTGTTTGTTTTTAATAATGAGGCCAAGGCTCTTTTTAAAAACAATCTGAAAAAAATTGAGCAGACTCCTTACGAATACTACAATCAGCATAAAAAGGGAGCTCACAATATTGTCGTTATAGAAAATAAGATCGACGGGGAATCATGGAAAAAAATTCTTGACCAGGTATCAGCAGGCTCTGATGCAATGCTGATCGTAGGGCGAAGTATGCCTAAAGAAATTTCAGACAATATCGGATACTATGATTCTGATATTTCTTTTGAAGAAGAAAATGTACTGAAATTTACCGATAAAAAATATCAGAATGATTTTATTAAATTAGATAAATTCCCATCCGGAAGAGGATTTTCATTGATAAAACCCGGCGTTGAAATACTGGGAAAAACAGTAGAGAGAAAAAATACGGACCAGGCCAACTTTATTAAAGTGAAGTATGGAAAAGGAACAGTGTATGTTCACTGTGAACCTCTTTTTCTGACCAATTATTATCTTTTGAAGCCAGGAAATGTCAAATATACACAGGATGTTTTCTCTTATCTTCAGGACAGGGAGACTGTCTGGTTTGTGCCAAGCAATAGCAAAGCTTCCCGTTTCTTTATGAGATTTGTATTGTCAAATCCTGCGTTGAAATATGCATGGTGGGTGTTCCTCGGCGGGCTTATTCTTTTTATATTCTTTAATGCCAAAAGGAAACAGAGAGTAGTACCGGTTATAGAGCCTTTGAGGAATACCTCTCTAGATTTTGTAAAGAGTATTGGGAATTTATATCTTCAGGAGGGGGATTTTCATGATATGATGGCAAAGAAAGCTCAATATTTCCTGAATAAAGTGAGATTGGACCTGCTTATCGATACCCAGAATCTGGATTCTGAGTTTGCAAAAAAACTGCATCTCAAGACAGGAAAAACAATAGAAATGATCGACGAGGCCATAGAGCTTATTAAAAAAGCACAGGACCCGTATGCAAGCGTAATGAAAGAAGATCTGGCCAAGATGAATAAAGTGCTTGACGGGATTTTCAAATAAAGCAATAAGAGAGTCCCAACGGGACGATTTAATAAAAAGATAGAACGAAGTCCTATCGAAAAACCCAAAGATAAAAATTATGGAAAACCTTGATAACCCAAATATAGAAAATCAAAGCTCTATACAGCTTGATAAAAGTGAAGAACAGTTTCAGTCAAGAATAGATATGATTGAACTCCGCGCAGGTTTAGACAAAGTAAAAACTGAAATCGCCAAGGTTATTGTTGGGCAGGAGAATATGATTGAGCACCTTCTTGCAGCATTATTGTCAAACGGGCATGTATTGATTGAAGGGGTTCCGGGAGTGGCCAAAACGATTACAGCCAAACTCCTGGCCAAAACAATTGATGTAGGTTTCAGCAGAATTCAGTTTACCCCTGATCTTATGCCTTCCGATATTTTGGGAACGTCTGTTTTCAGTGTGAAAAATTCTGAATTTGAATTTAAGAAAGGACCTGTTTTTTCCAATTTCATTTTAATTGATGAGATCAACAGATCTCCGGCTAAAACACAGTCCGCTTTGTTTGAAGTCATGGAAGAAAGACAGATTACCATGGATGGCAGCCGCTATATTATGGAAGAGCCATTTCTTGTAGTCGCTACGCAAAACCCGATAGAGCATGAAGGAACTTATAGGCTTCCGGAAGCTCAGTTAGACCGTTTTCTATTTAAGATCAATGTAGGATATCCTAATCTTGAACAGGAAATAGCCATCATCAGAAATCAGCACGAAAGTAAAAAAGAAGACAAAACAGAAGGGGTAAATCCGGTGATCACAGCCGAACAGCTGAAAAAATACCAGCATTTGGTAAAAGAGATCATTGTGGAATCCCAGCTGATGGAATATATTGCCAAAATTATCATCAATACCAGAGAAAACCAGTTTTTATACCTGGGAGCTTCACCAAGAGCCTCACTGGCACTTCTTACTGCTTCAAAAGCATTTGCAGCATTGAGAGGGAGAGATTTTGTCACTCCGGAAGACATCAAGGAAGCAAGTTATGCTGTTTTAAGGCATAGAGTCATCGTTTCTCCGGAAAGAGAAATGGAAGGCCTTACAGCAGATGAAATTATCCGTCAAATTTTAGAAGGAATAGAAATTCCTAGATAGATAGCAGATGGCAGGTAATAGATGGTCATAGAAATGAATTTTAATTACAGCACACTATATATGGCAAATTTTAAAGACCTTAGTGGAACCCCAATTGATTATTTCTAAGAATCTTAATTTTTTAAACGAATCAAATTATTCAAAACCAAGCAACGAAATTATAGAAATATCAAAAATGCTCAACGGCTTAATTAACTCTCTACAGTGATTATGATTGAGATAAAGCTAATAAACGTTCACCTAAAACCTATAATCTGCGAGCTGCAACCTAACCCATGAAAAACTTATACATCAATACACGTTTCTTTTTTACACTCATTGGAGTGGGAATCCTGTATGTTCTTGCATTTTTCTTTCCGGCTCTGATGTGGGAAGCCCATATTGTGCTGTTGATATGTTTTCTTGCAGTAATGGTGGATTACTTACTTATTTTTAATCAAAAAAATGCATTACAGGCTCAGAGGATCCTGCCGGAAAAACTTTCCAATGGAGACGAAAACTTTGTCAAGATTGATATTAAGAACAATTACAGCTTTAAAATTACAGCGAAAATTATAGATGAAATCCCGTTTCAGTTTCAGAAAAGAGATTTTTTAATTGAAAAACAGATCATTGCCGGCGGAAATTCTTTCTTTCAGTACACGTTGGAACCTAAAGAAAGAGGGGAGTATCATTTCGGGAATCTGAATGTCTATGTTTCTTCGCCTTTGGGATTTGCTGCCAAAAGATTCACCTTCCAGAAAGATGCTATGCTTCCTTCCTATCCATCTTTTGTTCATCTTAGAAAATATGAACTGATGGCGCTGCAGAGTGAATTTCTGCTGGGAGGAATCAGGAAAATCAGAAAACTGGGACATACAATGGAATTTGAACAGATCAAAGATTATGTTCCCGGAGATGATATCAGAACAATCAACTGGAAAGCGACTTCCAAGGCCAATCGCTTAATGGTCAATCAATTCCAGGATGAAAGATCACAGCGTATTTTCATCCTGATCGATAAAGGCAGAACCATGAAGATGCCTTTCAACGGATTAAGCCTGTTGGATTATTCCATCAATGCGGCCATGGCATTGTCCCATATTATTTTAAGGAAAGGAGACCGGGCCGGAATGATGACCTTTTCAAAAAAAGCAGAAAACAAAATTGCGGCGGATAACAAATCAGGACAGCTGAAAAAAATCTCTGAAGCTCTATACAATAGTAAAACAGATTTCTTTGAAAGTGATTTCAATAGGTTATATCAGGATGTAAAATACTCTCTTAACCAAAGAAGTTTGATTCTGCTTTTTACCAATTTTGAAACCCTGGATGGCTTAAACCGCCAGCTGAAATATCTGCGTGGTATTGCCAAAAACCATCTACTGGTCGTTGTATTTTTTAAAAACGCAGAGCTGCAGAGCCTCGTGAATAAAAATCCGGAGAATATGCAGGAAATATATGATGAAATCGTCGCTGAAAAATTTGAATTTGAGAAGAAGCTGATTATTCAGGAACTTCGCAAATACGGAATTTATACTGTATATACTCTCCCTGAGAATTTGAATATTGATGTTATCAATAAATATTTGGAGATAAAAGCGAGAGGAATTTTATAACTTTGTATAAGCAATAAGCAATAAGCAATAAGCAATAAGCAATAAGCAATAAGCAATAAGCAATAAGCAATAAGCAATAAGCAATAAGCAATAAGCAATGAAAATTACACTTAACAGAATAAACGACGACTTTTTATTTGAATGTACAAATGCTCAGGGAAATTCTATCCTTTTGGACAATACTTCCCAACCGGGAGCTAAAGGTGTTTCACCAATGGAAAGTGTATTGATGGCAGTCGCCGGTTGCAGCGGAATTGATGTCATTTCTATTTTAAAGAAACAGCGTCAGGAAATTACAGGTTTTCAGGCAGAAGTAGAAGGAGAAAGAATTCCTGTAGATGATGCCAAACCTTTTAAGTCTATCAATGTCAAATTTCTTTTGGAAGGAGAAATTGATCCTAAAAAAGCACTAAAGGCAGCGGAACTTTCTTTTGAAAAATACTGTTCCGTATCAAAAACGTTAGAACCGAACGTAGAAATCGGATATGAAGTATATGTAAACGGAGAAAAAATTTAATCTCTTATTTAAAAATAGAAAAAGCCGGATGATTCATCCGGCTTTTTTATTACTCATTGCTGATTATTCATTACTTATTTAGAATGTCAGTCTTGGTTTTATCAGTTTTGCCACAGTGGCGGTCCATCCGGTCTGATGGGATGCCCCTACACCCCGGCCGTTATCACCATGGAAATATTCAAAGAAGGTGATATAATCTTTGAAATGTTCATCATAATTGAATGTTGGGTTTCCTCCGTTGAAAGCCCGCTGTCCGTTTTCATCTTTTAAGAAGATAGAGCAGAGCCTTTTACTGATATTCTGCGCCACTTCATCAAGGTTTCTTTTGTCGCCGCTTCCGGTTGGATATTCTACTTTCAGACTGTTTCCATAATAGTAATGAAAACGCTGTAAACTTTCCACGATCAGGAAATTAATGGGAAACCAGATCGGACCACGCCAGTTGCTGTTTCCCCCAAACATTCTGCTGTCACTTTCCGCAGGAGTATAATACACTACATTTTCCTTTCCGTGAGTGGAGAATACGAACGGGTTTTCTTCATATACCTTAGACATGGCACGAATTCCATATGTGCTTAAAAACTCTTTTTCATCAAGCATTCTGGTCAATACCTTGGTAAGCCTGTTTTTACGGAGGATACTCATTAAATGCTTTCTCCCTTGTCCCTCTTCATCCCAATGAGAAACCAGCTTGGTCAGTTCCGGCTTGTTTTTTAATATCCATTCCATTCTTTCCCGGAAATTGGGCATTTTTTCCAGTAATCTGTGATCAACGATTTCAACAGCAAACATAGGGATAAGGCCTACGATACTTCTTAACCGCAGAGAGACGCTGTCCCCGTTTCCAAGTTGAAGAACATCATAGAAAAATCCGTCTTCCTCATTCCATAAACCTTTGGTTCCTTCTCCCAGATTTTCCATAGCTTCAGCGATATAGAGATAATGTTCAAAAAACTTGATCGCCATATCTTCATACACCTGGTAATATTGGGCAAGTTCCATCGCAATCCGCATCATATTCAATGCATACATTGCCATCCAGCTTGTTCCGTCTGCCTGTTCCAGATGCTGTCCGTCTTTTAAAACCATATTCCGGTCAAAAGCACCAATATTATCAAGACCGAGAAAACCTCCTCCGAAAATATTTTTACCATTTTTATCCTTTCGGTTAACCCACCAGGTGAAATTGAGGAGAAGTTTCTGAAAAACTTTCTCCAGGAATAGCAGGTCCGGTTTTCCGTTATTTTTTTCATCAATTTTAAAAACCCTGAAGCAGGACCATGCATGTACAGGCGGATTTACATCACTCATATTCCATTCATAGGCAGGAAGCTGCCCATTAGGGTGCATATACCACTCTTTGGTCAGCAGCAGCAGTTGTCCTTTGGCAAATTCCGCATCAATGATAGAGAAGGGAACACAATGAAATGCAAGATCCCAGGTTGCATACCAGGGATATTCCCATTTGTCAGGCATAGAAATAATGTCCTTATTGTGGAGATGGTTCCACTCCGTATTTCTTACATACTCATTAAAATTTCTCGGCGCTTCAAAATTCGGATCTCCTTTCAGCCATTTTCCGATATTATAATGATAGAACTGTTTATTCCATAGAAGTCCGGCAAAGGCTTGCCTTTGAACGTTTCTTTCATCTTCATTGGTCGTATCGCTCTGAATTTCATTATAGAACTCTTCTGCTTCATTTTTTCTGATACTGAATATTTCATCAAACCTTTCAAAAGGCTCATCTGCATCATCAGGACATAATCGGAAATCAAAAGTTCTGGATTGTCCGCTCCCAATAAGCTCATCAATAAGGAAACATGCCTTGGTCCCTCTTTTTTCCGGGTTTACAGTGTTCCCTCTATAGATAATGAAATCATTAATTCCATCTTTGAAATAAGAGTTTTCAGTTTTTGGGGCCCCATAAAGCTTCGGGGTATTTGTTTCATTTTCACAGAATACACTTTGTGTATTTGGGTTTCTTGAATACAGCTTCTTGACCGAAATGCTGTCATGGTCAATATGAATACTTCCGTCATGGGATGCATGCATTTCCGCTTTATAGGTATTGTAACCCCATTTCCAGTTGTTTCTGAACCATGCGGTAGGCGCCA
Source organism: Chryseobacterium sp. (assembly GCF_022869225.1). NCBI lineage: Bacteria > Pseudomonadati > Bacteroidota > Flavobacteriia > Flavobacteriales > Weeksellaceae > Chryseobacterium > Chryseobacterium sp. The sequence continues at coordinate 2,791,592 of NZ_JALIHL010000001.1, forward strand.
CTACAATGGGAGCATCCTGTTGGCTCCTGTTACAGACGGTAACCCTGATCAGGATATCATTATGGTCTGCTTTGCAGTATTCCATGAAAATATCGAAATACTCATTATGATCGAAAATTCCGGTATCAAAAATTTCATACTCAGTATCCTTTTTGCTGCGTCTTCCGTTTTCAGTAACAAGCTCATCATAAGGAAACTCATTGATCGGATACTTGTACACCATTTTCATATAACTATGAGTAGGGGTATTATCCAGATAATAAAAAATTTCTTTGATATCTTCACCGTGATTTCCCTGCGGGTTGCTGAGACCAAAGAAACGCTCCTTTACCATTTTATCTTTCTTATTCCAAAATGAAAAAGCGAAGCAGAAAAGCTGTTTTACATCAGAAATTCCGGCAATACCTTCTTCGCCCCAGCGGTAGGCGTAACTTTCTGCGTTATTATGATTGGTGTAGTTCCATGCATTTCCGTTCGGACTGTAATCTTCACGCACATTTCCCCACTGCCGGTTGCTTACATAAGGTCCCCAGTTTTTCCATTTGGAATCTTGTAATCTTTCTTTTTCGGCGGTCATATGTCATCATTTTTCCATACGAAGTTAGTTTTTTTGGAAAAAAATTCCAATTCTTTCCATCTGAAGAATCCTTAATATAGCTTTGAAATGCTTGTGCTATGGGATTTTTTAAATATTAAAATAATTTTTTTTTAAAATTAAAAGAAAAGAACTACCTTTGCAGCATTCGTTCATTCAAATATTGAAAATGTTATCAAGAAAGGTTGAGGGATTAGACCCTGCGAAACCTTAGCAACCCTTTACGGAAGTAAAGAAGGTGCTACGTTCTACCAAAATTATTTTGGACAGATAACTTACTGAAGTTCTTTTCAGCCATTTCCTGTGGCATTTTCAATTGTATTAAAATAATAGAATTGAAAACAGAACTAAACTATATTAATCTTTCGTATCAGACTTATTCCCAAAAGGAATATCATATCCCGTTAAGCTATGAGCTTTTCGGGAAAGCCCTGTTTACAGCACCCATTATCCTGATTAATCATGCTTTAACCGGCAACTCAAAGGTATCCGGAGAGAAAGGCTGGTGGAAACATCTCATTGGGGAAGATCAGGTGATTGATACAAAAAAGTACACTGTTCTTTGTTTCAATATTCCGGGGAATGGATATGATCATTTTTTAATTGAAGACTATGAAGACTTCACGCCTTCAGATATTGCCAATATATTTCTGCAGGGACTTGAAGCTTTGCATATCAAAAAGCTGTATGCTGTTATCGGAGGCTCTTTAGGAGGAGGGATCGCCTGGGAAATGCTTGCCAAGCAGCCGGATCTCGCAGAAATATTTATTCCCATAGCCTGTGATTACAGAACACACGACTGGCTTCATGCCCAATGTCTGGTTCAGAAATTTTTATTGAATGATAAAGATGAACCATTACAGAAAGCCAGAATCCATGCCATGCTGTGTTATAGAACTCCACAGTCACTCAATGACAGATTTCAAAACCAATATAATCAGGAGAAACAGCGCCTGGAATCAGAAGACTGGTTAATTTATCACGGTAATGCACTAAACGAAAGGTTTAGTTTAAAAGCTTACAAGCTGATGAATCATCTCCTGATGAATATAAATGCTGATAAAACGACACTGGAGAACCTACAGGCACGAATGCACATGATCTCCGTAGATACAGACTTATTCTTTCCGGCTTCTGAAATCCGGATGTGTTTTGAAAATTTAAAAGAGAAAAATAAGAATGTTTCATACCACGAGATCCAGTCTATACACGGGCATGATGCCTTCCTAATGGAGTACAAACAATTAAATAATATCATAAAAAATATCTTATAGAGTAATGAAAAACGCTAACGAAATAAAATTTTTGAAGAACAGATCAATCATCAAATTTGAAGGAGAAGATTTCCTTGGAGAAATCGGAATTGACGGACGGATTTTTAAAGCACTTACTTTAGCGCGTATCAGTGTAGGGGTTATTTCTCAACAAGCCATAGAGAACGGCATTTCCATATTGGTTCATGAGAATGATGCAGAAAAAGCTGTAGCTTGTCTTATTGATGAGTTTGAACCAGAAAGAAAGTCAGGAAAGGTTTCCCAGATTTACAGCATCAATAACGTTTCCGTATTAGGATTCGTAGCGGAAGATTTCAATAAAGTGCTTGCCGAGCTGGGCCGGAACAATGTATTCCCATTGCTTTTGAACCAGGTGGCAGGAGAAAACAGAGTGAATATTGTAGTCACATCTTCACAGGATGAGAAAACCAGAAATATTTTGGAGTCTGAGATTTTCAAAAAACCAAAAACAGTTCATTTGGCAATTATCGGTCATGGGAACGTTGGAAAAACATTAATCGAACAGGTTTTGGAATCTTCTGAAGAAATTAAGAGACGTAAAAAAATCGATCTTAAAGTAGTGGCTGTTGCTAATTCAAAGAAAATAGCCTTCAATAAAAAAGGGTTTGATGCTAACTGGACCGATGAGGTTGTGGCAGCAGAGCACCCTTCAAATGTACAGGAACTGATCAGGTTCTCTAATGAAAATCAATTGGAAAACCTGATTGTTGTGGATAACACGGCAAGTAAAGACTTTGTTAAAAACTATCATGCCTTAGCAGAAAACGGATTTGATCTGGTTTCTTCCAACAAGATCTTTAACACCCTTCCTATTGAAGAATACCGCAAACTAAGGTATACGTTGAGTAAAAATAACAGACGCTATCTTTATGAAACTAATGTAGGAGCCGGCCTTCCATTGATTGACACCATCAAATTATTACACCTTTCAGGAGAAAATATTACAAGAATTAAAGGCGTTTTTTCAGGTTCCTTAAGCTATATCTTCAATAATTTCTCTGTAAGAAATGACCAATTTTCTACAGTTATAGGAGAAGCAATGGATAAAGGATATACAGAGCCGGACCCTCGCGAAGACCTTTCAGGAAATGATGTAGCAAGAAAACTTTTGATTTTGGCAAGAGAGCTGGATCTGATCAATGAGTTCCAGGATATCAATATTCAGAACCTGATCCCTGAAAACCTTCTTTCCGTGGATAAAAATGAATTTATTTCAAGATTGGCAGAACTTGATGAAGAATATCAGAAGATCAAAGAAAATCAGGAGCCGGGACATGTCCTTCGTTATGTGGGAGATTTACATGGAAATCTTCAGGAAGAAAAAGGGCAGCTTGATGTGAAGCTGGTTTCCGTACCGGGAAGTTCAGCACTGGGACAATTGAAAGGTTCAGATTCAATCTTTGAGATCTATACAGAGAGCTATGGTGAAAATCCAATTGTTATTATGGGTGCCGGAGCCGGAGCTCAGGTAACGGCGAGAGGGGTTTTCGGTGATATTTTAAGAGTAAGTGAAACCAAATAATTGTACAAACTAAAATGCATAATGTATCGATGATTACTTTGGGAGATCGATACATTGTTAGACTAATTAAAACGATATGGAAAATTTTGAAACATCAGCAATAAGAACGCAAACTGAAAGAACTCAGTTTGACGAGCATTCCACACCTTTATATCTTACCTCCAGTTTTATTTTTCAGGATGCTGAAGATATGAGGGCAAGCTTTGCAGAAGAAAAGCCTAAAAACCTGTACAGCCGTTTCTCTAATCCGAATGTCACAGAGTTTACAGAGAAGATTGCAAAAATGGAAGGTGCGGAAGCTGGATATGCGTTTGCAACAGGAATGGCCGCTATTTATTCCACCTTTGCTGCATTATTGAGTGCGGGAGATCATATTGTAAGCTGTCAGTCGGTTTTCGGATCAACCCACACTTTGTTTACCAAGTATTTCCCAAAATGGAATATTGAAACAACTTACTTCAAAGCTGAAGATGCAGAGAATGTTGAAAAATATATTAAACCCAATACAAAGGTTTTATACCTGGAAACTCCTACCAATCCTGCCATTGAAATCCTGGATCTGGAATTTTTCGGACAGATTGCGAAAAAACATCATCTGATCTTTATTGTAGATAATTGTTTTGCAACACCTTATCTTCAGCAGCCGATCAAATATGGTGCAGATATTGTTGTACATTCAGCAACGAAATTGATTGACGGACAGGGACGTGTTTTAGGAGGAATTGCAGTAGGAAAAGAAGACCTGATCAGAGAAATTTATCTTTTCGCAAGGAATACAGGACCTGCTTTATCTCCTTTCAATGCCTGGGTATTATCAAAAAGCCTGGAAACACTGGCAATTCGTGTGGAAAAACACTGTGAAAATGCATTGAAAGTAGCAGAATTTTTGGAAAACCATCCGAATGTAGAGCTGGTAAAATACCCATTCCTGAAATCCCACCCGAGTTATGATGTTGCTAAAAAACAGATGAAGCTTGGAGGAAATATCGTTGCTTTTGAAATTAAAGGCGGAATAGAAGGCGGAAGAAGTTTCTTAGATAAGATACAAATGTGTTCGCTGTCTGCCAATTTAGGGGATACAAGAACGATCGTTACCCATCCGGCATCTACAACACACTCCAAACTGTCAGATGAAGAAAGAAACGAAGTAGGCATTACAGCAGGATTGGTTCGTTGTTCAGTAGGTTTAGAAAATGTGGATGACATTATTGCAGATCTGAAACAGGCTTTAGATTAAATTCAACAGGAACGGGCTTTAACCCGTTTTGATGATCAAAATATTCAACGGCTTTAGCCAAAATAGATAAAAATGAAAAATTCAGAACAATTATATAAAGCTTTATCAGAAAGAATCTTAATTCTTGATGGTGCCATGGGAACAATGCTTCAGAGATATAAATTTGAGGAAGAAGATTACCGTGGGGAACGGTTCAAAGATTGGGAACATCCGGTAAAGGGAAATAATGACCTGCTTTCTTTAACACAACCTCACGCCATTGAAGAAGTACACAAGAAATATCTGGAAGCAGGAGCCGATATCATTGAGACCAATACATTTTCAGGAACGACAATCGCCATGGCGGATTATCATATGGAAGAACTCGTCTATGAGCTGAACTATGAGTCTGCAAAGATTGCCCGAAAAGCCTGCGACGAATACACCGCAAAAAATCCGGATAAACCAAGGTTTGTAGCAGGATCTATCGGCCCTACCAACAGAACGGCAAGTTTAAGCCCTGATGTAAACGACCCCGGATACAGAGCGATCACTTTTGAAGAATTGCGTTTCGCTTACAAGCAGCAGTGTGAAGCTTTGCTGGAAGGAGGTTCAGATATCCTTTTGGTAGAGACCATTTTTGATACGCTGAATGCCAAAGCAGCGCTGTTTGCCATTGATGAAATTCAGGATGAAAGAGGAATTGAAATCCCTATTATGGTTTCAGGGACCATCACAGATGCTTCAGGAAGAACATTAAGTGGACAGACCGCTGAGGCTTTTTTGATCTCCGTTTCCCATCTGAATTTGTTAAGTGTCGGATTCAACTGTGCATTGGGAGCCGATCAGCTGACACCTTATTTGGAAACATTGGCCCATAATTCAGAATTCTATGTTTCAGCCTATCCGAATGCAGGTTTACCGAATGCTTTCGGAAAGTATGATGAAACTCCCGAAGATATGGCCAGACAGATCAGAGAATATGTGGAAAAAGGATTGATCAATATTATCGGGGGATGCTGTGGGACCACTCCGGAACATATCAAAGCAATTGCTGATCTTGTAGAAAGGTATGAGCCAAGAAAATTGAAGAAATTTGTGTGATTTGATAGATTTTTTTAATTAAAAGCAATAATGAGGACTAGGTTATAAATATTATCTTTAAGTAAACCACAAAATTTAATATAATGGAAAAGCCGAGTTACTTAAAAGATTCAGATGATGCTAAGCTGTTTAATGAACTAAGAAAGAAAGTGAACCAACGGATAGAAGCAATTCCTGAAAACAGGGATATTTATATTCAGATCAAGGCGGTTATGCTGCCGTTAATCTATTTGAGCTTATACCTTGTTGCTGTTTTCAATGCAGAAAGGTCCTGGGTTTATGTGCTGAGTTTTGTATCAATGGGAATTTTTCTGGTTTTGATTTATTTAAACCTGATTCATGAAGCAGCCCATAACAATATCTACAAAAGTAAGAGACTGAACGGGATCGTGTTGAACATTTTTGATTTTGTAGGTGCTAATTCCTATATCTGGAAGAAAAGACATATTGCCAGTCATCATGCTTATCCCAATGTGGATGGATGGGATACGGATATTGAGCAGAGTGGTTTGTTGCTGATCGTACCATGGATCAAAGCAAAGGGAGTTCAGAAGTATCAGCACAGATTTTTCTTTTTAGTATATCCGTTGTATTTATTCAACTGGATGTTTATAAGAGATTTTAGAGACTTCTTTGATAAGGAAAGAGTGATTTTAAAAACCCAGGGAAGAATACCTGTTATAGAAAAAGTAAAAATGGTGAGTTATAAACTGTTCTATTTCTTTTATCAGATTGTGGTTCCTGTCTGGTTCTTTAAAGTATCCATTGGGTTGGCTTTGGGAGCGTGGTTTTTACAGGTAATTTCAGCGAGTATTTTTGCATTGTTTGTTTTATTGCCTCTGCATCCGCTCCCTGATAATGCTTTTCCAAGATTAAATGAGAAAAACGGGCTTCCGTTCAGCTGGCTTCGTCACCAGTTGGAGGTGACCAATGATTTAAAAGAAAATAATTGGGTGGTAAGAAACGTGTTGGGAAATTTCAATTTCCATGTTGCCCATCATCTGTTTCCAAACTATAGCTACATGTATTATAATGAGATCACAGAGGAAATCGAAGAATTTGCTAAAGAACATGGCTTGGCTTATAAAAGATTTCCATTGGTAACTGCTCTAGGCAAGCACAGAGATTTATTGAGGCAGAATGCCAATAATGCCTATTATATTTTAGAAGAATAAAATTGATGAAATATTTAAGATTATCAGGCCTTGAGCCTCTTATCATAACACCGGAGAGTAATTTCATCAACGTTGGTGAAAGAACCAATGTTGCCGGCTCCAAAAAATTTTTAAGACTAATTAAAGAGGAAAAATTCTCTGAAGCATTAGATATTGCCCGCCATCAGGTAGAAGGAGGTGCTCAGATTCTGGATGTCAACTTCGACGACGGACTGATTGACGGAAAAGCGTCCATGATCAAATTTCTGAACTTAATTGCTTCCGAACCCGATATCGCAAGAATTCCCATTATGGTCGATTCTTCCAAATGGGAGATCCTTGAAGCGGGTCTTCAGGTAGCACAAGGGAAATGTGTGGTGAATTCTATCAGCCTAAAAGAAGGAGAACAGGAGTTTATCAAACATGCAAAAGCGATCAAGAGATATGGAGCAGCAGTGATCGTCATGGCATTTGATGAGGTAGGGCAGGCTGACAGTCTTGAACGAAGAATCGAAATTTCAAAACGGTCTTATGATATTCTGGTCAACCAGATCGGATTCCCGGCAGAAGATATCATTTTCGACTTAAATATTTTCCCGGTTGCTACGGGGATGGATGAGCACAGAAAAAATGCCATCGACTTTATCGAGGCGACACGATGGGTAAGACAAAATCTTCCCTATGCCTCTGTAAGTGGGGGAGTAAGCAATGTTTCCTTTTCATTCCGTGGAAATGATACGGTAAGAGAAGCTATGCACTCTGTATTTCTTTATCATGCTATTCAGGCAGGGATGAATATTGGTATTGTAAACCCGGCAATGCTGGAGGTGTATGATGAAATCAATAAGGAACTGCTGGAACGGGTAGAGGATGTTATCCTGGATAGAAGAGAAGATGCTACGGAAAGGCTGCTTGATTATTCAGAAAAACATAAATCGGTAAAGAAAGAAAAAACCGAAGACTTAGAATGGAGAAATAATCCATTGCAGGAACGGATTACTTATGCATTGGTAAAAGGGATTGACCGTTTTATTGAAGAAGATGTGGAAGAAGCAAGGCAATTGGCTGCAAAACCGCTTCATGTCATTGAAGTTAATCTGATGACCGGAATGGGCGTGGTAGGAGACTTGTTCGGAAGTGGAAAAATGTTCCTGCCGCAGGTTGTAAAATCGGCAAGGGTAATGAAAAAGGCAGTTGCTTATTTACAGCCTTATATTGAAGCAGAAAAAGACGGTTCCAAGCCAGCCAACGGGAAGATCTTAATGGCTACCGTAAAAGGCGATGTTCATGATATCGGTAAAAATATTGTGAGCGTGGTTCTTGGCTGTAACAATTATGAGATCGTAGACCTTGGCGTAATGGTTCCTGCAGAAAAGATTATTCAGACTGCGATTGAAGAAAAAGTAGATGTGATTGGATTAAGCGGGTTGATTACCCCGAGTCTGGATGAAATGGTCTATATCGCTTCGGAGTTGGAAAGACAAAATTTAGATTTTCCTTTATTGATTGGTGGTGCAACGACTTCAAAAGCCCATACTGCAGTGAAAATCGATTTAAAATATAAAAATGCAGTCGTTCACGTCAATGATGCTTCCAGAGCTGTAAATGTGGTAAGTTCATTGCTGGGAGACCGAAACAAAGAATATGTGTCAGATTTAAAAAATGACTATTCGGATTTCAGAGAAAAGTTCCTGAACAGACAGGTGGATAAAGATTATGTATCCATTCAAGAAGCCCGAGAAAATCATTTTACAATAGATTGGGAAAATGAAGAGATCTTTACTCCGAATAATGTGGGGATTAAAGTGATCGAAGATCAGGATCTGAATGAACTTGTTCCGTTTATCGACTGGTCACCATTTTTCAGAAGCTGGGATTTACACGGAAAATATCCTAATATCTTGGAAGATGAGGTAGTAGGCGTTCAGGCTAAAGAATTATTCAAAGATGCCCAGGTTATTCTGAAGAGGATTTTGGATGAAAAGCTATTAACAGCCAAAGCTATTTTTGGGATTTTTAAAGCCAATTCCAATGAATCAGATGATATTCTGATCTTGGATGAGAATAATAATGAGCAGGCTAAATTTTTAACCTTAAGACAGCAGGCCCAAAGATCAAAAGGAAAAGAATATCTGGCCTTAAGTGATTTTATTGCCCCTCAAAACTCAGGGAAAACCGATTATATGGGAGCATTTTGTGTGACCACAGGCTTTGGAACAGATGAATTGTCCGGTGAATATGAAAAAGCCCATGATGATTACAACTCCATCATGGTAAAAGCATTGGCAGACCGTTTTGCTGAGGCCTATGCCGAATTTTTACATAAAAAAGTGAGAACGGAATACTGGGGATATGCCAATCAGGAAAGTTTAAGCAATGAAGAATTAATTGCTGAAAAGTACAAAGGAGTCCGCCCTGCTCCGGGCTATCCGGCTTGTCCTGACCATCTGGAAAAGAAAACCATTTGGGATCTTTTAAAAGTAGAGGAAAACATCGGAGTTTACCTGACGGAAAGTCTGGCGATGTTTCCTACAGCTTCCGTTTCCGGGTATTATTTCGGAAGTCCGCACGCCAAATATTTCGGCTTGGGAAAAATTACAGAAGACCAGCTTAAGGATTATGCTGCCAGAAGAGGGTGTAGCCTCCAGGAAGCGAGAAAATGGTTGTCACCAAATTTAGCAGATTAAAATTGATATGAAGATAACAGAACACATTAAAAATGCAAATGGAAAAACTTTATTCTCCTTAGAAGTTGTTCCGCCACAGAAAGGAATCGGTATTGAAGACCTTTATACGAATATAGATCCGCTGATGGAATTCAAACCGCCATTCATTGATGTTACGACTTCAAGGGAAGAATATATCTATATCGACAAAGGAAATGGGCTGATGGAGCGGCGCATCACGAGAATGCGTCCGGGAACTTTGGGGATTTGTGCCGCCATCCAGCATAAATATAATGTGGATACAGTTCCTCATTTACTTTGTGGTGGCTTTACAAAAGAAGAAACAGAATATCTTTTGGTAGACTGTATGTATCTGGGAATAGAGAATATTATGGCTTTGAGGGGTGATGCCATGAAAGGACATCAGTATTTTGAACCTACACAGGGGGGACATGCCAGCGCAATGGACCTCGTACATCAGATCAATGACCTGGGTAGAGGAAAATATCTCCATAATGAGGATATGGTCTGTGACGATCTCAATAAATTCTGTATCGGTGTGGCCGGATATCCCGAGAAACATATGGAAGCGCCTTCCATGAACTATGATTTGAAATGGCTGAAACAGAAAGTGGATGCCGGAGCAGATTATATCGTTACCCAAATGTTTTTTGACAATAAAAAGTATATTGAATTCGTTCAGAAAGCAAGAGAGATGGGAATTACCGTTCCTATCATTCCCGGAATTAAACCCATTGCAACGAAAAAGCATCTGAAAATTCTGCCGCAGGTATTCAAAATAGATCTTCCGGAAGAACTGATCAGTGAAGTGGAAAATGCAAAAAATAATGAAGCTGTAAAGCAAATCGGAATAGAGTGGTCTATTGCCCAGTGCAGAGAACTTCTGGATTTTGGAGTTCCCGTTTTGCACTTCTACTCAATGGGGAAAAGCGATAATATTAAAAAAGTAGCCGGTGAGCTATTCTAATAAAAGTACCAAAAATGAAGAAACCCTGCCGTTCAAAGGCAGGGCTTTTATTTTATAGAACAGGATGTCTTTCAAATTCCTGATCCCGATCGAATAAGTAGCGGTAAGTTGCCAGTTTTCTGGTTACCGTTGTATCAAGCGTTTCCGCAATTTTGATCATCTTAGGATTGAAATCCCCAATCCACTGAAGCTCAGTCGTTGTAAAATCCGTATGCTTTCTCAGGTGCTGGGTGCCTTCCCAGATCATGTATCCGTCAATTCCTTTTTTTTGCCATTCGGGAACCACTCCAAACACAAGGCCGACCATTTTTTCATTCTTTTTAAATCGCTTGAGCAGCAAAAACTTCAGCTTTTCAAAAATTCCAAACTTCCCATTTAAATATTTAAACCATTGGTTCAGGTCCGGAAGATTGATCCACATCGCGATTGGTTTTTCATTTTCATATACAAACCACGAGATATGCTCATTGATGATAGGTTTCATGGTATTGAACATTTTCAGGACCTTGGCTTCCTCCAGCTGTTTCCCTTCCCCATGAGAAGCCCATGCTTTGTTATAAACCTCAGTAAAGTCTTTGGCAAACTTCTTCAGATTGTTTTTTTTCATAGGCTGGGCAGAAATAGCAGGATTTCTTCTGTTTTTTTCATGAGCAATGGTAAAAATCCTTGAAACTTCTGCGAAAACAGGTCTCGTAAAACAAAGTTGTTCAAAATAAATCTGAAAACCATAATTTTCAAAAAGTTCCCTGTAGTAAGGGAAATTGTAATTCATTGCAAATAAAGGCTCTATAAAACCTTCAATCAAAAGGCCCCAGAATTTATCCCGTTCTCCAAAATTAATAGGCCCGTCCATGGCTTCCATTCCTTTTTCCCGGAGCCAGTTTTTACAATGGTCAAAAATAAAATCAGCGGTCTGCTGGTCATGGATACAGTCGAAAAAACCAATCCCACCGGTAGGCTGCTTCTGCTGATAGCAGTTGTTCACAAACACAGCTACTTTACCAACCGTCTTATTGTTGTTTTTAAACAGAAACCTTTTACATTCACCATTCTTAAAGAATTTGTTCTTTTCAGGATCAAAGATCTCCTCAATATGTTGATCTAAAGGCCGGATATAATTTTTGTCGTGTTGATAAAGCTGAGCAGGGAATTCCAGAAATTCCCTTTTGTGTTCTTTGTTTTGTACTTCTTCGACAATAATCATAGACTTTTTAATCAGAGCAGGTTATAAAAGATAATGTTTTTCACCTCAATTGAAATAGATGAACAGATATTATCCGTATTTTTGCTGCAAATTAAATAAAAATGGTTGATTTTACTGATAACGACGATGATATTTTCACAGGAAAAGAACATACGCCTATAAGGGAAGATGCTTTTGATAAATCGCCACAGGAAAAAATAGAAAAAATTACTGAGCTTTTTGGGGAGATTATGGAAACATTGGGACTGGATATGACCGATGATTCTTTAAAGGATTCTCCAAAGCGTGTTGCCAAAATGTATGTGAACGAGATTTTCGGAGGACTTCTTCCGGAAAACAAACCGGGGATCTCTACTTTTTCAAATAAATATAAATACCGTCAGATGCTGGTGGAAAAAGATATCACCGTATATTCTTTTTGTGAACACCACTTTTTACCCATCATCGGGAGGGCACACGTTGCCTATATCTCAAACGGAGAGGTAATCGGTCTTTCTAAAATCAACAGGATTGTTGATTATTATGCGAAAAGACCACAGGTACAGGAAAGGCTTACCATGCAGATCGTAAATGCTTTGAAGGAAGCATTGGGAACAAAAGATGTAGCCTGTATTATTGATGCAAAACACCTTTGTGTCAACTGCAGAGGGATAAAAGATACGGCGAGCTCTACCATTACGGCAGAATTAAGTGGTATATTCAGAACGAACCCTATCACAAGACAGGAATTCTTACATTATGTAGGTAGCCATGCTAAACTCGATTATTAGTAAATGAACTACCAGATCCTTAAAAATACTATTGATGCTGAACTTCAGAGATTCCAAAATATATCTGAAGAAGAGTGGTCACTCAAAACTTCACCGGAAAAATGGTCTAAAAAAGAAATTATAGGCCATCTTTGTGACAGTGCTTTTACGAATATCCGTAGATTTGTAGTGACTCAATATAAGGAGAATGAGAATATTGTATATGATCAGAACATCTGGGTAAAAGCCCAGAACTATCAGAATGTTCCCACTGCAGATCTTATTGATCTGTGGAAGTCGCTGAACTATCAGATTGTTTATATCGTTGAAAATATTCCTGGTGATGCCTTACAGAGAACCTGCGATACAACCAAAACAGAACCTCAGGTTTTTACCCTGGAGTTTTTGATCAGGGATTATGTGGATCATCTGCACCATCATTTAAAAGCAATTTAATTATGATAAAATTTAAAAAAGTTTCAGATAAAATTTTCATCACAACGATTATTTGTTGTGACAGAATATTTTTTTAACTAATTTTTGAATCTTTTAATCATTAAATCTTTTAACTTACAATAAATGCAATTAAAAATATATAACTCGCTTACAGCGGAAAAAGAAATATTCAAACCTATTTTAGAAGGAAACGTAGGAATGTATGTCTGCGGACCTACGGTATACAGCAATGTACACTTGGGAAATGTAAGGACCTTTCTTTCCTTCGATTTTATCTACCGGACCTTAATGCATTTAGGGTATAAGGTGAGATACGTTAGAAATATTACGGATGCCGGGCACCTTACCGATGATGGAAATGTAGACAATGACAGATTCGTAAAACAAACCAGACTTGAAAAACTGGAACCTATGGAGATCGTACAAAAATATACGGTAGACTTCCATAAAGTTTTAGATATGTTCAATCTGCTTCCTCCGAATATTGAGCCCACAGCAACCGGTCATATCGTAGAACAGATAGAGCTGACCCAAAAATTAATTGAAAGAGGCTTTGCTTACGAAAGCAATGGATCAGTATATTTTGATGTATTGGAATATAACAAAAGAGGCCTGAACTATGGAGAACTTTCAAAACGGAATATAGAAGAGCTTTTTGCCAATACCCGTGATCTTGACGGCCAGGGCGAAAAGAAGAATCCTCAGGACTTTGCATTGTGGAAAAAAGCTTCTCCCGCCCACATTATGAGATGGAACTCTCCCTGGGGAGAAGGTTTTCCGGGATGGCATCTTGAATGTACGGCAATGAGTACAAAGTATCTAGGAGAAACCTTCGATATCCATGGAGGAGGAATGGACCTGAAATTCCCACACCATGAATGTGAAATAGCACAAGGAAAAGCTTGCAATGATGCAGCTCCTGTAAATTACTGGATGCATGCCAATATGTTGACAATGAACTCGCAGCGTATGAGTAAGTCTACAGGGAACTATATCCTTCCGATGCAGCTGGTGACCGGAGATAATGACTTCTTTGAAAAACCTTTCCACCCGTCAATTGTACGTTTCTGCTTCCTGCAGGCACATTACAGAAGTGTGCTGGATATTTCCAATGATGCCATGATCGCCAGTGAAAAAGGCTTTATCAGGCTGATGGAAGCTGTAAAAGTATTGAACTCAGTTACTCCAGACGATGAGAAACAGTCAGGTTTCAGCCTTGAAGAGTGGAAGAAGAAATGTTATGATGCTTTAACGGATGATTTTAATTCTCCCATTCTGATTGCCCACGTATTTGAAGCCGTGAAATATATCTTTGCTGTAAATGATGGCAAGGAAACCATTTCAACAGCAGATCTTGAAGAGTTGAAAACAACACTGAATGCCTTTATCTTTGATGTGTTAGGATTACAGACCGTTGAAGAAAACAACAATGAAAAGCTAGATCAGACATTAAAGGTTTTGATTGAATTGAGAAACCAGGCAAGAAAATCCAAAAACTTTGACCTTTCAGACCAGATCAGAGACAAACTGCTTGCTGAAGGAATCGAGTTGAAAGATGGAAGAGACGGAACATCCTATGTTCTGAACTAAAAATATAACTTCGTTTTATAACCATTCCGTAGGAGTCCCATACTTAGGATTCTTACGGAATGTTTTTTTTTGCCCGCCTGGGAAAATATATCTTCGTACATTATATATAGTATATAACACGAATGTTTCTTATGAGCTATTTCCTGCTCTCCATTTCTACTCCTCACGCCAACGCTCTTCCGACACTCACGCCCACCAACCCTCCCACGCAAGCTGCGGGGTAACCATTCCTATCAGGGCTAGGATTCCTGTCGATAATTTAAAATTCAATAGAAAAGGGCTTTATCCCGTTTAATAAAAACAAATCTTCCTTCCCTGGCTTTAGCCCAAACTTAAATAAAGAATGTTTGTTTTTAAAAAAGCTTCTGCTATTATATATGTATACCTTCCATTATACATTATACATTCCCTATTATTCATTTACCCATCCTCTCTCCCAAAAACACCCCTTTACCCTCCAACTCTCCAACTCTCGAACGCCCACAGCCCTCCCCTCAAACAAATGTTTAAAATTTTTCACTCTGCCATTCAGGGTTTTAGCAAAAAATGTTACGGGAATGTAAAATTTAAGTTAAATAAACTTGTTTGGTATGGTTAAGTTGGCTTACCTTTGCCCCACTGAAAACGAGAGAAGATCAGTAAGCGCAGAAGGGCTTTTAGATAAGCAGAAACGAAATACTTTAAGATAAGAAATCTACAAAAAACGTTTAAAACTTTTTTAAAATAAAAGTTGCGAAAGTGAAAAAGATTTGTATCTTTGCATTCCCAAATAAAGGGAGCGCAGAAGGAGTAGGGCTGAGGATTGGCGAAGGATTAAGGTTACAAAAAAACTTTAAAATTTTCTTCAAAAAGATTTGGTCAAATCGAAATAAAGTTTTACTTTTGCACTCGCAAATACGGAGCAACACAGACAGAAAGATTGCTTCGTTAAAAAGCGAAAGATATAAAGATCATTGACATACAATATAACAACCAAGTAAGGAAAAACTAAAGCGTCAAAACTTTGAGTGAGTCAGACAAACATACAATGGAGAGTTTGATCCTGGCTCAGGATGAACGCTAGCGGGAGGCCTAACACATGCAAGCCGAGCGGTAGAGATTCTTCGGGATCTTGAGAGCGGCGTACGGGTGCGGAACACGTGTGCAACCTGCCTTTATCAGGGGGATAGCCTTTCGAAAGGAAGATTAATACCCCATAATATATTAATTGGCATCAATTGATATTGAAAACTCCGGTGGATAGAGATGGGCACGCGCAAGATTAGATAGTTGGTGAGGTAACGGCTCACCAAGTCTGCGATCTTTAGGGGGCCTGAGAGGGTGATCCCCCACACTGGTACTGAGACACGGACCAGACTCCTACGGGAGGCAGCAGTGAGGAATATTGGACAATGGGTGAGAGCCTGATCCAGCCATCCCGCGTGAAGGACGACGGCCCTATGGGTTGTAAACTTCTTTTGTATAGGGATAAACCTAGATACGAGTATCTAGCTGAAGGTACTATACGAATAAGCACCGGCTAACTCCGTGCCAGCAGCCGCGGTAATACGGAGGGTGCAAGCGTTATCCGGATTTATTGGGTTTAAAGGGTCCGTAGGCTGATGTGTAAGTCAGTGGTGAAATCTCACAGCTTAACTGTGAAACTGCCATTGATACTGCATGTCTTGAGTGTTGTTGAAGTAGCTGGAATAAGTAGTGTAGCGGTGAAATGCATAGATATTACTTAGAACACCAATTGCGAAGGCAGGTTACTAAGCAACAACTGACGCTGATGGACGAAAGCGTGGGGAGCGAACAGGATTAGATACCCTGGTAGTCCACGCCGTAAACGATGCTAACTCGTTTTTGGGCTTTCGAGTTCAGAGACTAAGCGAAAGTGATAAGTTAGCCACCTGGGGAGTACGAACGCAAGTTTGAAACTCAAAGGAATTGACGGGGGCCCGCACAAGCGGTGGATTATGTGGTTTAATTCGATGATACGCGAGGAACCTTACCAAGGCTTAAATGGGAATTGACAGGCTTAGAAATAGGCTTTTCTTCGGACAATTTTCAAGGTGCTGCATGGTTGTCGTCAGCTCGTGCCGTGAGGTGTTAGGTTAAGTCCTGCAACGAGCGCAACCCCTGTCACTAGTTGCCATCATTAAGTTGGGGACTCTAGTGAGACTGCCTACGCAAGTAGAGAGGAAGGTGGGGATGACGTCAAATCATCACGGCCCTTACGCCTTGGGCCACACACGTAATACAATGGCCAGTACAGAGGGCCGCTACACAGTGATGTGATGCAAATCTCGAAAGCTGGTCTCAGTTCGGATTGGAGTCTGCAACTCGACTCTATGAAGCTGGAATCGCTAGTAATCGCGCATCAGCCATGGCGCGGTGAATACGTTCCCGGGCCTTGTACACACCGCCCGTCAAGCCATGGAAGTCTGGGGTACCTGAAGTCGGTGACCGTAACAGGAGCTGCCTAGGGTAAAACAGGTAACTAGGGCTAAGTCGTAACAAGGTAGCCGTACCGGAAGGTGCGGCTGGAACATCTCATTTTAGAGCGTCATTAGACGATAAACAAAATTAGTATCGCAAGATACAAGTACTTACTTAAAGAGAAGCTTTAGTTTTTTGTTTGGTTGGTTATATTAACAATACAACACCCACTAGAAATTAGTAAAAGGGATTGAGACGAGAGGCAAGATAAAAGAAGAAGATCAGTCTGATATCTAATATCTGAAATCTGTTAGTCTAACAGACAGTCTCGTAGCTCAGCTGGTTAGAGCGCTACACTGATAATGTAGAGGTCGGCAGTTCGAGCCTGCCCGAGACTACTAATTATAAGACGGGAAGATATAAGATGCTAGAGCTCAGATTTTAAAAGTCTGAAATCTAAGATCTGACATCTGAAGTCTACTAGAGGGGGAATTAGCTCAGCTGGCTAGAGCGCCTGCCTTGCACGCAGGAGGTCAAGGGTTCGACTCCCTTATTCTCCACCATCATAGATGGTTTATTTTTAAAAAAGCAAATAGAGCCAAAAACAATATTTGCGAATTAAATCAGAAATAGAATTAAGATCATTGACATTAACGGTAAAGACATCACAAAGAGAAAACCGAGCGCATAAAGCGCTTGAGTAACCAATAGGAAAGAAATCGTTAAGGGCGTATGGCGGATGCCTAGGCTTTCAGAGGCGACGAAGGACGTGGTAAGCTGCGAAAAGCTGCGGGGATTGGCACACACGAATTGATCCGCAGATATCCGAATGGGGCAACCCGGCATGTTGAAGACATGTCACCTCGCAAGAGGAGCAAACCCGGAGAACTGAAACATCTAAGTACCCGGAGGAAAAGAAATCGAAGAGATTCCGTAAGTAGTGGCGAGCGAAAGCGGATTAGCCCAAAAGCTTTTATATGTTTAATAGAATGTTCTGGAAAGAACAGCCGTAGCGGGTGATAGCCCCTTATATGAAAGGCATATTTAAGTGATAAATGAGTAGGGCGGGACACGTGAAATCCTGTCTGAATATGGGGGGACCATCCTCCAAGGCTAAATACTCCTGAAAGACCGATAGTGAACAAGTACTGTGAAGGAAAGGTGAAAAGCACTTCGAATAGAAGGGTGAAATAGAACCTGAAACCGTACGCCTACAAGCGGTCGGAGCAGCGTAATGCTGTGACGGCGTGCCTTTTGCATAATGAGCCTACGAGTTAATTTTACTAGCGAGGTTAAGGTATTAAGTACCGGAGCCGGAGCGAAAGCGAGTCTGAATAGGGCGTATAGTTAGTAGGATTAGACGCGAAACCTTGTGATCTACCCATGGGCAGGTTGAAGCTCTGGTAACACAGAGTGGAGGACCGAACCGGTTGACGTTGAAAAGTCTTCGGATGACCTGTGGGTAGGGGTGAAAGGCCAATCAAACTGGGAGATAGCTCGTACTCTCCGAAATGCATTTAGGTGCAGCGTCGTATATAAGTTTATTAGAGGTAGAGCTACTGATTGGATGCGGGGGTTTCATCGCCTACCAATTCCTGACAAACTCCGAATGCTAATAAATGTTCTACGGCAGTGAGGGCATGGGTGCTAAGGTCCATGTCCGAGAGGGAAAGAACCCAGACCAACAGCTAAGGTCCCCAAATATATGTTAAGTTGAAACAACGCGGTTGGACTGCATTGACAGCTAGGATGTTGGCTTGGAAGCAGCCATTCATTTAAAGAGTGCGTAACAGCTCACTAGTCGAGCGGTCCGGCATGGATAATAATCGGGCATAAACATATTACCGAAGCTATGGATTTATATTTTAGATATATCTGGTAGGAGAGCATTCTATTTGCGCAGAAGCATTACTGTGAGGTATTGTGGAGCGGATAGAAAAGAAAATGTAGGCATAAGTAACGATAAAGCAGGCGAGAAACCTGCTCACCGAAAGACCAAGGCTTCCTCAGCCATGCTAATCAGCTGAGGGTTAGTCGGGACCTAACGCGAACCCGAAAGGGGTAGTGGATGGACAATGGGTTAATATTCCCATACTTGCTCACACTAAAAAGGGGACGGAGTGCCGTACTTACTGGAGACTGACGGAATAGTCAAGGCCTAGCCTTCGGGCGAAGCTGCTGTAGGGAAAGTGCTTCCAAGAAAAGCCGAAGTGAAGCAACCCGTACCAAAACCGACACAGGTGGTCGAGGAGAGAATCCTAAGGTGCTCGAGTGAGTCGTGGCTAAGGAACTAGGCAAAATAGTCTCGTAACTTCGGAAGAAGAGACGCCATCAGCAATGGTGGCCGCAGTGAAGAGGCCCAGGCGACTGTTTATCAAAAACACAGGACTCTGCTAAATCGAAAGATGCTGTATAGGGTCTGACACCTGCCCGGTGCTGGAAGGTTAAGGAAGGTGCTTAGGGTTAAACCGAAGGCATTAACTGAAGCCCCAGTAAACGGCGGCCGTAACTATAACGGTCCTAAGGTAGCGAAATTCCTTGTCGGGTAAGTTCCGACCTGCACGAATGGTGTAACGATCTGGGCACTGTCTCAGCCACGAGCTCGGTGAAATTGTAGTATCGGTGAAGATGCCGATTACCCGCAATGGGACGAAAAGACCCTGTGAACCTTTACTATAACTTCGTATTGACTTTGAGTAAGTAATGTGTAGGATAGGTGGGAGGCTTAGAAGCATGCACGCTAGTGTTTGTGGAGCCGACGTTGAAATACCACCCTTTACTTACTTGGAGCCTAACTTCTTTTAGAAGGACATTGCGTGGTGGGTAGTTTGACTGGGGTGGTCGCCTCCAAAAGAGTAACGGAGGCTTTCAAAGGTACCCTCAGCACGCTTGGTAACCGTGCGTAGAGTGTAATGGCATAAGGGTGCTTGACTGTGAGACCAACAAGTCGATCAGGTGCGAAAGCAGGACATAGTGATCCGGTGGTTCCGTATGGAAGGGCCATCGCTCATAGGATAAAAGGTACTCCGGGGATAACAGGCTAGTCTCCCCCAAGAGCTCACATCGACGGGGAGGTTCGGCACCTCGATGTCGGCTCGTCACATCCTGGGGCTGGAGAAGGTCCCAAGGGTTGGGCTGTTCGCCCATTAAAGTGGCACGCGAGCTGGGTTCAGAACGTCGTGAGACAGTTCGGTCTCTATCTATTGCGGGCGTTAGATGTTTGAGAGGGCTTGATTCTAGTACGAGAGGACCGAATTGAACAAACCTCTGGTGTATCAGTTGTACCGCCAGGTGCACCGCTGAGTAGCTACGTTTGGAAGAGATAAGCACTGAAAGCATATAAGTGCGAAACTCGCCTCAAGATGAGACATCTTTTAAGGGTCGTTGTAGATGACGACGTTGATAGGCTACAGGTGTAAAGACAGTAATGTCATAGCCGAGTAGTACTAATTACCCGTAGATTTATAGTCTATGGTTGCTTTTATAAACCAAGTGCTTTATGCGCAATGAAGGTTTTGTCTTTGTGAAAGTTTTTATCGATTAAACCAGATGTCAGATAAAAGACATCAGATGACAGACATTAAGTCTGATATCTGAAATCTATGCTCTGATATCTTATATACCTTCTTTAGGGTGGTTTTAGCGGTGGGGCTCACCTGTTCCCATTCCGAACACAGAAGTTAAGCCCACCAGCGCCGATGGTACTGCTAACGCGGGAGAGTAGGCCGCCGCCAGTTTTTATTTTATTTTTAAAAAACCTTTATCATAACGATAAAGGTTTTTTTTTTATATACATTATATACCTTACGTATCTATACTTATATCTATACCTGTACCTCTATTGTACCTCTATATATATACGTAGATCTCCACTCTCTCTATTCATCTCTATCTCTATCTCTATCTCTATCTGCATCTATCCCGGAAGATCCGGTTACCTTTACCGATTGCGATACGTTTAGGCTAAAGCCATAGGGCAGCGCTCTCTTTGAGAACGGGCTAAAGCCCGTCCCTATTGAAACATGCAAGCCTGCATTTAATCCATCACCACTTATCCTTTATTCCCCATTATTGATCATTTATAATCCAGAATCCAGAATCTGAAATCTGAGATCTGAGATCTGGAATCTATACTCTCCCTAAAAGTCGTTTATATCCCCCGAATGAAAAGATCTATTTTCTTAATTTTATCTCTTTATTATATCTATCCCTGCTTTTTTATAATCAATAGAAATGGGTTTAGCCCATTTACTTATATGATATCTGGGATGATGGGCTTTAGCCCAACCTATTTGTAATTAGGATTAACTTTGCTGTATTTATGTTTCGGCTAAAGCCGTAGGATTGCATAACCTTTAGAACGGGCTAAAGCCCGTCCCTATTGAAATATGCAGTTCAATCCATCACCACTTATCCTTTATTCTTCATTCATCATTCCCATATATTAGCTACGAATAGCACGAATGATCAAATCCATCATTGACGCTGCTGATCATGATTATTATTCATACTATCATTCATCATTCATACTGTCACCAACATCAATCATTCATTATTGATTATTTATAACCCAGAATCTGAAATCTGAGATCTGAGATCTGGAATCTAAAATCTACACTCTATACTCCAGTCCCTGTTTAGATCCAGATCCCCACGATGGAAAAGTGAAGCAAATAATCCCTTATTATCGTTTCTTTACCTATACCATAAAACTTCAAATATTCAATCTCAGGGCATAATTTTCATACCATACCATAATAAACATACATTGTGGATAACTATAATAGGTGTATAATATTTTATAATTCAGCTATTTACAATCTTTCTTTTCCACGATAGGTATTTTTAAGTTAAATAAACTTGTTTGGTATGTTTAAGTTGGCTTACCTTTGCCCCACTGAAAACGAGAGAAGATCAGTAAGCGCAGAAGGGCTTTTCAGAAAAGCAGGAACGATATCGAGTACGGGAGAGACAAGCGAAAAAAACTTTAAATTTTTTAGATAAAAAGTTGCGGTTTAAAAAAGAGTTTGTATCTTTGCAATCCCAAATAAAGGGAGCGCAGAAGGAGTAGGGCTGAGGATTGGCGAAGGATTAAGGTTACAAAAAAAACTTTAAAATTTTCTTCAAAAAGATTTGGTCAAATCGAAATAAAGTTTTACTTTTGCACTCGCAAATACGGAGCAACACAGACAGAAAGATTGCTTCGTTAAAAAGCGAAAGATATAAAGATCATTGACATACAATATAACAACCAAGTAAGGAAAAACTAAAGCGTCAAAACTTTGAGTGAGTCAGACAAACATACAATGGAGAGTTTGATCCTGGCTCAGGATGAACGCTAGCGGGAGGCCTAACACATGCAAGCCGAGCGGTAGAGATTCTTCGGGATCTTGAGAGCGGCGTACGGGTGCGGAACACGTGTGCAACCTGCCTTTATCAGGGGGATAGCCTTTCGAAAGGAAGATTAATACCCCATAATATATTAAATGGCATCATTTGATATTGAAAACTCCGGTGGATAGAGATGGGCACGCGCAAGATTAGATAGTTGGTGAGGTAACGGCTCACCAAGTCTGCGATCTTTAGGGGGCCTGAGAGGGTGATCCCCCACACTGGTACTGAGACACGGACCAGACTCCTACGGGAGGCAGCAGTGAGGAATATTGGACAATGGGTGAGAGCCTGATCCAGCCATCCCGCGTGAAGGACGACGGCCCTATGGGTTGTAAACTTCTTTTGTATAGGGATAAACCTAGATACGAGTATCTAGCTGAAGGTACTATACGAATAAGCACCGGCTAACTCCGTGCCAGCAGCCGCGGTAATACGGAGGGTGCAAGCGTTATCCGGATTTATTGGGTTTAAAGGGTCCGTAGGCTGATGTGTAAGTCAGTGGTGAAATCTCACAGCTTAACTGTGAAACTGCCATTGATACTGCATGTCTTGAGTGTTGTTGAAGTAGCTGGAATAAGTAGTGTAGCGGTGAAATGCATAGATATTACTTAGAACACCCATTGCGAAGGCAGGTTACTAAGCAACAACTGACGCTGATGGACGAAAGCGTGGGGAGCGAACAGGATTAGATACCCTGGTAGTCCACGCCGTAAACGATGCTAACTCGTTTTTGGGCTTTCGAGTTCAGAGACTAAGCGAAAGTGATAAGTTAGCCACCTGGGGAGTACGA
This sequence comes from Chryseobacterium sp., assembly GCF_022869225.1. Taxonomy (NCBI): domain Bacteria; kingdom Pseudomonadati; phylum Bacteroidota; class Flavobacteriia; order Flavobacteriales; family Weeksellaceae; genus Chryseobacterium; species Chryseobacterium sp. The sequence continues at coordinate 2,814,736 of NZ_JALIHL010000001.1, forward strand.
ACGCAAGTTTGAAACTCAAAGGAATTGACGGGGGCCCGCACAAGCGGTGGATTATGTGGTTTAATTCGATGATACGCGAGGAACCTTACCAAGGCTTAAATGGGAATTGACAGGCTTAGAAATAGGCTTTTCTTCGGACAATTTTCAAGGTGCTGCATGGTTGTCGTCAGCTCGTGCCGTGAGGTGTTAGGTTAAGTCCTGCAACGAGCGCAACCCCTGTCACTAGTTGCCATCATTAAGTTGGGGACTCTAGTGAGACTGCCTACGCAAGTAGAGAGGAAGGTGGGGATGACGTCAAATCATCACGGCCCTTACGCCTTGGGCCACACACGTAATACAATGGCCAGTACAGAGGGCCGCTACACAGTGATGTGATGCAAATCTCGAAAGCTGGTCTCAGTTCGGATTGGAGTCTGCAACTCGACTCTATGAAGCTGGAATCGCTAGTAATCGCGCATCAGCCATGGCGCGGTGAATACGTTCCCGGGCCTTGTACACACCGCCCGTCAAGCCATGGAAGTCTGGGGTACCTGAAGTCGGTGACCGTAACAGGAGCTGCCTAGGGTAAAACAGGTAACTAGGGCTAAGTCGTAACAAGGTAGCCGTACCGGAAGGTGCGGCTGGAACATCTCATTTTAGAGCGTCATTAGACGATAAACAAAATTAGTATCGCAAGATACAGGAACTTACTTAAAGAGAAGCTTTAGTTTTTTGTTTGGTTGGTTATATTAACAATACAACACCCACTAGAAATTAGTAAAAGGGATTGAGACGAGAGGCAAGATAAAAGAAGAAGATCAGTCTGATATCTAATATCTGAAATCTGTTAGTCTAACAGACAGTCTCGTAGCTCAGCTGGTTAGAGCGCTACACTGATAATGTAGAGGTCGGCAGTTCGAGCCTGCCCGAGACTACTAATTATAAGACGGGAAGATATAAGATGCTAGAGCTCAGATTTTAAAAGTCTGAAATCTAAGATCTGACATCTGAAGTCTACTAGAGGGGGAATTAGCTCAGCTGGCTAGAGCGCCTGCCTTGCACGCAGGAGGTCAAGGGTTCGACTCCCTTATTCTCCACCATCATAGATGGTTTAGTTTTAAAAAAGCAAATAGAGCCAAAAACAATATTTGCGAATTAAATCAGAAATAGAATTAAGATCATTGACATTAACGGTAAAGACATCACAAAAGAAAACCGAGCGCATAAAGCGCTTGAGTAACCAATAGGAAAGAAATCGTTAAGGGCGTATGGCGGATGCCTAGGCTTTCAGAGGCGACGAAGGACGTGGTAAGCTGCGAAAAGCTGCGGGGATTGGCACACACGAATTGATCCGCAGATATCCGAATGGGGCAACCCGGCATGTTGAAGACATGTCACCTCGCAAGAGGAGCAAACCCGGAGAACTGAAACATCTAAGTACCCGGAGGAAAAGAAATCGAAGAGATTCCGTAAGTAGTGGCGAGCGAAAGCGGATTAGCCCAAAAGCTTTTATATGTTTAATAGAATGTTCTGGAAAGAACAGCCGTAGCGGGTGATAGCCCCTTATATGAAAGGCATATTTAAGTGATAAATGAGTAGGGCGGGACACGTGAAATCCTGTCTGAATATGGGGGGACCATCCTCCAAGGCTAAATACTCCTGAAAGACCGATAGTGAACAAGTACTGTGAAGGAAAGGTGAAAAGCACTTCGAATAGAAGGGTGAAATAGAACCTGAAACCGTACGCCTACAAGCGGTCGGAGCAGCGTAAAGCTGTGACGGCGTGCCTTTTGCATAATGAGCCTACGAGTTAATTTTACTAGCGAGGTTAAGGTATTAAGTACCGGAGCCGGAGCGAAAGCGAGTCTGAATAGGGCGTATAGTTAGTAGGATTAGACGCGAAACCTTGTGATCTACCCATGGGCAGGTTGAAGCTCTGGTAACACAGAGTGGAGGACCGAACCGGTTGACGTTGAAAAGTCTTCGGATGACCTGTGGGTAGGGGTGAAAGGCCAATCAAACTGGGAGATAGCTCGTACTCTCCGAAATGCATTTAGGTGCAGCGTCGTATATAAGTTTATTAGAGGTAGAGCTACTGATTGGATGCGGGGGTTTCATCGCCTACCAATTCCTGACAAACTCCGAATGCTAATAAATGTTCTGCGGCAGTGAGGGCATGGGTGCTAAGGTCCATGTCCGAGAGGGAAAGAACCCAGACCAACAGCTAAGGTCCCCAAATATATGTTAAGTTGAAACAACGCGGTTGGACTGCATTGACAGCTAGGATGTTGGCTTGGAAGCAGCCATTCATTTAAAGAGTGCGTAACAGCTCACTAGTCGAGCGGTCCGGCATGGATAATAATCGGGCATAAACATATTACCGAAGCTATGGATTTATATTTTAGATATATCTGGTAGGAGAGCATTCTATTTGCGCAGAAGCATTACTGTGAGGTATTGTGGAGCGGATAGAAAAGAAAATGTAGGCATAAGTAACGATAAAGCAGGCGAGAAACCTGCTCACCGAAAGACCAAGGCTTCCTCAGCCATGCTAATCAGCTGAGGGTTAGTCGGGACCTAACGCGAACCCGAAAGGGGTAGTGGATGGACAATGGGTTAATATTCCCATACTTGCTCACACTAAAAAGGGGACGGAGTGCCGTACTTACTGGAGACTGACGGAATAGTCAAGGCCTAGCCTTCGGGCGAAGCTGCTGTAGGGAAAGTGCTTCCAAGAAAAGCCGAAGTGAAGCAACCCGTACCAAAACCGACACAGGTGGTCGAGGAGAGAATCCTAAGGTGCTCGAGTGAGTCGTGGCTAAGGAACTAGGCAAAATAGTCTCGTAACTTCGGAAGAAGAGACGCCATCAGCAATGGTGGCCGCAGTGAAGAGGCCCAGGCGACTGTTTATCAAAAACACAGGACTCTGCTAAATCGAAAGATGCTGTATAGGGTCTGACACCTGCCCGGTGCTGGAAGGTTAAGGAAGGTGCTTAGGGTTAAACCGAAGGCATTAACTGAAGCCCCAGTAAACGGCGGCCGTAACTATAACGGTCCTAAGGTAGCGAAATTCCTTGTCGGGTAAGTTCCGACCTGCACGAATGGTGTAACGATCTGGGCACTGTCTCAGCCACGAGCTCGGTGAAATTGTAGTATCGGTGAAGATGCCGATTACCCGCAATGGGACGAAAAGACCCTGTGAACCTTTACTATAACTTCGTATTGACTTTGAGTAAGTAATGTGTAGGATAGGTGGGAGGCTTAGAAGCATGCACGCTAGTGTTTGTGGAGCCGACGTTGAAATACCACCCTTTACTTACTTGGAGCCTAACTTCTTTTAGAAGGACATTGCGTGGTGGGTAGTTTGACTGGGGTGGTCGCCTCCAAAAGAGTAACGGAGGCTTTCAAAGGTACCCTCAGCACGCTTGGTAACCGTGCGTAGAGTGTAATGGCATAAGGGTGCTTGACTGTGAGACCAACAAGTCGATCAGGTGCGAAAGCAGGACATAGTGATCCGGTGGTTCCGTATGGAAGGGCCATCGCTCATAGGATAAAAGGTACTCCGGGGATAACAGGCTAGTCTCCCCCAAGAGCTCACATCGACGGGGAGGTTCGGCACCTCGATGTCGGCTCGTCACATCCTGGGGCTGGAGAAGGTCCCAAGGGTTGGGCTGTTCGCCCATTAAAGTGGCACGCGAGCTGGGTTCAGAACGTCGTGAGACAGTTCGGTCTCTATCTATTGCGGGCGTTAGATGTTTGAGAGGGCTTGATTCTAGTACGAGAGGACCGAATTGAACAAACCTCTGGTGTATCAGTTGTACCGCCAGGTGCACCGCTGAGTAGCTACGTTTGGAAGAGATAAGCACTGAAAGCATATAAGTGCGAAACTCGCCTCAAGATGAGACATCTTTTAAGGGTCGTTGTAGATGACGACGTTGATAGGCTACAGGTGTAAAGACAGTAATGTCATAGCCGAGTAGTACTAATTACCCGTAGATTTATAGTCTATGGTTGCTTTTATAAACCAAGTGCTTTATGCGCAACGAAGGTTTTGTCTTTGTGAAAGTTTTTATCGATTAAACCAGATGTCAGATAAAAGACATCAGATGACAGACATTAAGTCTGATATCTGAAATCTATGCTCTGATATCTTATATACCTTCTTTAGGGTGGTTTTAGCGGTGGGGCTCACCTGTTCCCATTCCGAACACAGAAGTTAAGCCCACCAGCGCCGATGGTACTGCTAACGCGGGAGAGTAGGCCGCCGCCAGTTTTTATTTTATTTTAAAAAACCTTTATCATAACGATAAAGGTTTTTTTGTTATATACGTTATATACCTTACGTATCCGTTACCCGATTGCGATACGTTTAGGCTATATAGCGCTCTCTTTGAGAACGGGCTAATACGTCCCTATTGAAATATGCAAATCTGCAGTTCTCTCTCTTATCCTTTATTCCCATTATTGATCATTTATAATCCAGAATCTGAGATCTGGAATCTATACTCTCCTTAAAAGTCGTTTAGATCCCCCGAATGAAAAGATCTAATTTTTTTAATTTTATCTTTTTATATCTATCCATGCTTTTTATAATCAATAGAAATAGGCTTTAGCCAACCTACTTGTAATTAGGATTAACTTTGCTGTATTTATGTTTCGGCTAAAGCCGTAGGATTGCATAACCTTTAGAACGGGCTAAAGCCCGTCCCTATTGAAACATGCAAGTCTGCAGTTCAATCCATCACCACTTATCCTTTATTCTTCATTCATCATTCCCATATATCAGCTACGAATAGCACGAATGATCAATAATCTATTATTGCTGCTGATCATCCTGACTATTATTCATACTATAACCAAACATCATTCATACTGTTACCAACATCAATTACTCATTATTGATTATTTATAATCCAGAATCTTAAATCTGAGATCTGGAATCTATACTCTCCTTAAAAGTCGTTTATATCCCCCGAATGAAAAGATCTATTTTTTTAATTTTATCTCTTTATTATATCTATCCCTGCTTTTTTATAATCAATAGAAATGGGTTTAGCCCATTTACTTATATGATATCTGGGATGATGGGCTTTAGCCCAACCTATTTGTAATTAGGATTAACTTTGCTGTATTTATGTTTCGGCTAAAGCCGTAGGATTGCATAACCTTTAGAACGGGCTAAAGAAACATTGCAAATTTGCATTTCAATCCATCACCACTTATCCTTTATTCTTCATTCATCATTCCCATATATCAGCTACGAATAGCACGAATGATCAATAATCTATTATTGCTGCTGATCATCATGACTATTATTCATACTATAACCAAACATCATTCATACTGTTACCAACATCAATTAATCATTAATTATTGATTATTTATAATCCAGAATCTGAAATCTGAGATCTAAGATCTAAGATCTATACTTCAATTATTTTCTCTTCTATCACCACTTATTATTTCGGATATCTACGCCCACCCTAGCCCCGATAGAAACGGTTACCCCGCAGCAGGCAAAGTGTTGATGGGGCGCGAGGAGTAGAAGTGGATAGCGGGATTAAGCTCTAAAAATAGCAAAGTTTTTATTATCAATATCATATCATTTTTATGAATTAATTGTAAATATTATTCTACTAGCACAGATATTTTGTTTTTTAATTTGAAAATTATGTAACTTAGTTTTATCAAATGATTACGAATCTAAATTCTGCATATTATGAAAAAACATTTATTCCCTCTATTTTTGTTGTTATTAGGTATAAATACCCATGCACAACAGGATTTTTTTGCGATTACCGGAAAGGATACCCATCGTATCGATTTCAGTGATTTTCGGGCCATGGACGGCATAAACGGCACTTCCGGAGAGGCCATTTTCACAGCTGATTCTTCAGCAAAAGTATTTTCACAGACTGGAAAAGGAATTGTAACCGAAGACAGAAACTCTTACGGCCGCTCCCAGGCTGTAACAATGGCTGCTCTGGCATATGACCCTTCTCATAATGATCTGGTCTATATGCCTATGTTTTCCTCCAATGTTTATGTTTTAAATACCAGAACTAAAGAAATTACCCTGGTAGAGAACTATGTGGCTAAGATTTCTTCCTGTGATATTAATTCCCATATCACCAGAATGACAACCGGGTTTGACGGCAATATCTATGCAATCAATAATTCCGGGACACAGCTTTTACAGATCAATAAAAAGGGAGGTCAATATGCCGTGAATGATCTGGGAATCATAAAGGATGATCCTTCAAACGGAAAGCATTCATTTACTGCGATGGAAACTGGTTTTGGAGGAGATATGGTGGCAGATGCAGAGAATAACTTCTATATATTTGCGGCTTCAGGGAATGTTTTTAAAGTGTCTTTAAAAGATTTAAAGGCAAAATATATAGGGAAAATTGCAGGAATTCCTGATCATTATTCGGTAAATGGTTCTGCAGTCAATGCTACAGGAAATGTGGTAATTGGAAGTGCAAAAGGAGGGTCTCTATATGAAGTGGACTTGGTGACATTACAGGCAAAGCAACTTCCCGGAGGTGAAAACTTGCCCATTTATGACCTTGCCAGCCCATATTTTGTGAATAACAGACATGCTTCTTCCGGAACATTTACTGATCTGGATATTTACCCTACCAGAGTGGATGAACATTTTATCAACATTCATGTCAATAATAAAAAGGTTAAGGGGAACATTAAACTGAGTGTTTTTGATATGTCAGGCAAAAATGTGATGAATGAGACTTTATCTGTAAAGGATGGTTCTCTGGATCAAAAAGCTTATTTTAAAAACCTGATAAATGGTGCGTATATCGTGAGTCTTACGGATGAATCAGGAAAAGCGGTGTTAAATAAGAAAATTCTGGTGACTAAGTAAACCTGTTGTTTATAAAATAGGGATAGGAAGTCTTTACAGCATCATAAAAACAGAACCTTTTCAGATTAATCTGAGAAGGTTTTTTAATGATTATTTGATATTCAAGAAGTTTTGTTTTTCGATATTAAAATGTAATTTTATAAAAAAATATAGATGAAGCTATACTTTAATGTAGGTTATATTACAAAAGCCGGAGAAAGTCTGCAACTTGTTATAGGTGAAGAAGGAACTTCCGATCATGTTCACGCTATGTTTTATGCAGATAACGGCCAATGGAAGTGTGAGGTAGATTATTTTTCTAAATCTGTTTCGTATAAATATCGACTTGTAGATGAAAAAGGTTATGTTTTAAGGGAGGAGTTTGTTCTGCATCATCTTAATTTTCCACACAATTATAAGGAGTTTATTATTTTCGATGAATGGAATAATAAAAACTTTCCGGAGCATTATTTAAACAATAAAATCCTTTATAATAAATTACATGGATTTGTTCCGGAGAAAATCACTGTCTTAAAAAAACATACTCATTTATTCAGAATTGAGGCTCCTGTTTATAATCCGGACTGGAAGATTGTACTGTTTGGAAGTACTGCATCATTAGGCAGCTGGAATTATAATGAAATCATTCATCTGAGCCAGACTGATTTCGGGGTTTGGGAAGCTTGTGTTGAAATTCCGGAAAATGAATTTATTCAATTCAAATATTGTCTTTACGATACGAAAGAGAACAAGGTGATTGATGTTGAAACCGGTGAAAACAGATTTGCGGTTGCCAATCCTTTTGCGGATGTATTGCAGATTGTTTCCAATCATTATTTTAAATTCAAGGCTTATCAGATGTATCATGATGCAGGGGTTGCTGTTCCTGTGTTTTCTTTAAGAAGTGAGGATGGATTTGGGGTAGGAGAGTTTGCCGATCTTAAAAAATTGGCAGACTGGACAAAGGAAACGAACCTTGGTATTATTCAGATTCTTCCGATCAATGATACTACTGCGAACTATTCCTGGACAGATTCATATCCGTATGCTGCCGTATCGGTGTATGCATTGCACCCCCAATATATTTCTTTAGAAAGACTGGACTTCGGTTTACCGAAAGAATTAGTTGAAGGATATCTTGCTGAAAAAGAGATGTTAAATTCGCTTGATCTGATTGATTACGAAAAAGTGATTGCAGGAAAATGGAAATACATAAAGGCTGTTTTTAATGCAGAAAAGGAAAATATCTACAAAGACCGCAGCTTCAAAAAATTCATCAAGGATAATGAATACTGGCTGGTTCCATACGCTGCATTTTGTGTGCTAAGGGACAAGTACAAAACCCCTAATTTTAATGAGTGGAAGACCCACAAAAAATATATTGCAGGAAAGATCTCACAGTTCTTTACCACAAAAAGTAAGGACTATGATACTTCAATGCTTCATGCTTGGGTACAATACCAGCTTCATAAGCAGTTAAAAGATGCTGTGGATTATACCCATAGTCTTGGTGTTTCTCTGAAAGGAGATTTGCCGATTGGTATTTACAGGTATTCCGTTGAAGCATGGACAGAGCCTGAGTTATTTGGCATGGACTTCCAGGCTGGAGCACCACCGGATCAGTTTACAGCGCTTGGACAAAACTGGGAATTTCCGACTTATAACTGGGAAGCTATGAAAGAGGATGATTATAGATGGTGGAAAAATCGTTTCAGGGCATTGGAGCAGTATTTTGATGCCATGAGAATTGATCATATTTTAGGTTTCTTTAGAATCTGGAGAATGCCGGTTTCTGCTGTACAGGGAATTCTGGGATATTTTTATCCTGCCGTTCCTATTGTGTTGGAGGAATTTAAAGCATGGCAGATTCCGTTTGATTATGAAAGATACTGCAAACCGTTTATCAATAACCAGATCCTGTGGGATTATTTTGGTGAAAACAGTGGAAAAGTGCTGGAGTTTATCAATAACAATCAGGATGGAACCTATTCATTTAAAGAAGAATTTGATACCCAGAGAAAATTGGTGGATTTTTTCAAAAAGAACCCTCACGGACCGCTTGAAGAACAGCTGATTTCACTTTGTGCCAATGTTCTTTTTTTAACAGAGGAAAGGAACGGGGAAACAGTGTATCATCCAAGATTCAATGTATATAACACAGAGTCCTATACTTACCTTTCAGAACCGGAGAAAAAAGGAATCTATGAGCTGTACCACGATTATTTCTTCAGAAGACAGGATCATTTATGGTACGAAAAAGCCATGGAAAAGCTTCCTGTGATTCTGAATGCTACCAAAATGCTGATTTGCGGGGAAGACCTGGGAATGGTTCCTGCATGTGTGCCGGTGGTAATGGATGAGCTGGCTATCATCGCTCTTAAAGTTCAGCGTATGCCGGCAGAAAATATTCCGTTCTATAATCCTAAGAATGCTCATTATATGAATGTGGTGACGGCTTCTTCCCATGACAGCTCAACATTGAGGCAGTGGTGGAAGGAAGATCCTGCACTGACACAAAAATATTTTAATCAACAGCTGGTTCAATATGGAAGGGCCCCGGAGAACCTGGACCCGCATCTTGCTGAGATTATCATGAAGCAGCATTTGTATAATGACGCGATGCTGGCCATTTTCCCGATTCAGGAGTTTTTGGCAACAGATCTTGACCTTTCCAATAAAAATATAGAGGATGAAAGGATCAATAATCCTGCAGTTTTCCCACATTATTGGCGGTACAGAATGCATATAAAACTTGAAGATCTGAAGCAAAAGGAGGTTTTTAATGTAAAAATAGCCTATTGGATAAAAGATAGCGGCAGGATGTAAATTTTACCATTGATTATCAGGTAGTTAAAAATAATTTAAAAGAAGTTTAATCTTATGATTTAACTTCTTTTTTTTATTTGTATCCAAAAGATAGAATAAGATATTCTGCTATATACTAACCAATTAACAACTATAGAGATGAAAAAAATATTTTTGGGATTAGCTTTGGGCCTGGGCGTTTTGGCGTCTGCTCAGCAGTACCCGAATAACGGTTGGCAGGATGATGGTTATTATCAGAACGGAGGAGGCTATTACAGCGATGAAGATGACCGAAATTATTTCCCTGATGATTATTATTACAATTATCCTCAGGATTATTATCCAAGTGATTACTATCAAAGTTATTATAACGATTACAGAAATAGTATTATTAACATTGACTGGAACGGTTTTTTTGTACAGAACAGATTAAACCGCTGGCAGGTAGATCAGATCATGAGACTGAATAACCTGTACGTCAGTTTTTCAGCTTGGAATAATTTCTACAGATATAACCCGGACCGATGGTACTATGACAGGTTCTATGCATTGGAAAGAATTTTGGGACCAAGAGTTTTTGTCGTATTCCAGAATAATTACTATCGTGGCTTCAGCCCGGTCGTTTATTTCCAAAACTACAGAAGAACGTATTATGTACCGAGGTATACGGTAATGCCAAGATACAGAAGTGTAAATATCAATATTTACAGAGTTGACAGAACAAGGTTCCGCAGAATGGATAATCCCAGTTTTGATATTATCAGAAGAGACAGCAGAGCCAATAATGGATTCAGAGGATCTGTAGATGATGGTACTCATTCCGGAGGATTCCGTGGTCAGAATGATAACTGGCGAAAAAATGACAATTCCGGTTTTCGTAATCATGATAACAATGGAGTAGGAAACAGCAACGGAGGTTTCAGAGGAAGCTCAGAAAATAATGGCGGATTCAGAAACAATAATGGTGGATTTAGAGGAAATGGTGAAATCAAAAGGGAAAGTACTCCCAAAAGAGAAGAAAACAACGGATTCAGAGGAAATGGCGGCGGATTCAGACAAAGATCTGAAGGACCAGCGCCAAGCCAGCACAACCGAGGTAATGGAGGCGGAGGCTTTAGAGGAAGTTTAGTAAGGAATTAATTTTCATATATTATATTTAAGTGGTGTGAAGGGCAGGTTTTTATAATCTGCTCTTTTTTATATGTTTAATTGATTTATTTTTGTTAAAATTTAACATTATTTATGAATTTGTTAATTTAACTTCTATTTTATTTGCTAATCAAAAAGATATAACAACAATTAATTAAATTTTTAAAAGATGAAAAAATTAGTTTTAGCAATAGCATTTATCGGAATGGGAAGTTTTGCAATGGCACAGCATACTACTCCTCAGGACAAAGAAGCAAGAAGAGCAGAAATGCAACAGAAGATGCAGCAAAAAGAACAGGATCATATGGCACAGATGCAAAAAGATCTTAATCTTAATCCGTCGCAAGTGGCGCAGATAAAGTCACTTCATGAAAAGAGAAAAGCTGAAATGAAAGCTGAGTTTGAAAAGAATAAAGTGGACAGACAAGCTAAAATGGAAGAAATGAAGGCCAAAAGAACACAAATGGATGCAGATATGAAGAAAATTCTTACTCCACAACAATATGATAAATGGCAGGCTGACAGAGACGCTAAAATGGAGCAGAGAAAAATGGCAATGAAAGAAAGAAGAATGATGAAAAAGCCGATGAATACAGGAGCTTCTGAAGCGAAATAATAGTTTATAATTTTGATTTTTTAATGTGTAAAGGATGGGTTTATTCCCATCCTTTTTGTATTAATTTTCTGTAAAACTTTTGATTTCGGGCTTTTATTCCCTACTTTTGACTATAAATTTAATACTTATGGTTAGCGAAAAAATTGCAAAATTAATTAACGAACAAATTGCCCACGAACAATACGCTGCTCAATATTATCTTTCAATGTCTGCATGGTTTTCAGGAAAAGATTTAGATGGTATTGCCAATTACTTCAGAGTTCAGAGCAAAGAAGAATTGATGCATGCAGATAAAATGTTTGATTATTTGAATGATGTAGGTGGGGAAATTATCATCGGGGAAATTGCAAAACCTCCGCATGAGTTCGAAAATGCAACGGATATTTTCGAGAAGGCATTGGAACATGAAAAGAAAGTAACTAAAAGTATTTTCAATATTGTAAAAAATGCTAATGAGGAAGGTGACTTTGCAACGACATCTTTCTTACAGTGGTTTATCAACGAACAGGTAGAAGAGGAAGCCAGTGCTTCGCAGTATGTGACAAAGATCAAAATGGTTTGTGATAACCCGTCTGCATTATATCTTTTTGACCAGGAACTGGCACAGAGAGTGTTTACTCCTGATACCACAGCTTAAAACTAAAAATGTTTTCAGAATATAAAACCGCTATTCAACAGGACAGCGGTTTTTTATTGATTTTATTTCCGGGATTATTCTTTTAAAAATCATATGATAAGTTTCCGTTTTGGGCCTTCCGCCAATCCTCAATATTTATGATGTTCCCGGATGCCGGCTCCAAAATTTTTATATGATCACAATTTCCTTTCTCCACGTAAAACAGGTAGTAGTTTTCAAAGCGAAGCTCAGAATTATAGCCGGCCTGAATTGAGTAATAGGGTATTTTATCTATGCTTGTACTGTCTGATATCAAAGCAATACCCTGTTTATGGTTCGAAAGAGAATCAATGAAATGGCTGCTTGCAATCACTTCATCCAGTTTCAGGATTTTATTTTCAGCTTCTTTAAGGGTACATCTTGGGCTATGCTGTATTGTATCTTTTACATTATTTTTGCTTACAGGTATTACCGGACTGGTTTTTTTACACCCTAAAAACAACGATAATATCGCAGTCAAAATAATTAATTTTGTCATTCTATTCAATTTTTTGGGTGGAATAGGATTAATTCCACCAATTTTACCATCATCAAAACGCGTCTTATAGATAGTGTACCATTTTTTATCGATATTAGTATACTCGTGCTATTTTTTCTCACTTTTTGTTTTAGAAAGTTCGATCCATTCGTTAAAGGTAGCTTCTCCACCCAAGCCTTGTATGTAAAACTTATTGTTTTCCCGCTTGATTTTGAATTTAGCATTTTTTGATTTACAGCTTTCCTCATCTCCTGAATAATACAACTCCAAAATGCCATTATTTTCAAGAGCTTTATAATTCCCATTACATCTGATAGGTTCATGGTAAGTAGTAGTCGTTAAAATTGCAACATCATTTTTTATGCTGAAATGATAAGTAATGCTTGCTGTTCCGGAAGTTGTTTCTTCGGTTTCTACTGTGGATGAAAATTCGCCCTGAAATTTAGAATCGAATAATTTGACATTTTCGGTAGTTGATTCTTTAATATACTTTTTATTTTCATCATGAGTTTTACAACTGATTGAAAATAAATGGAATAATATGAATATCAAGTTTTTTATATACTTACTGTGCATCATAATATAATTCTGAAATTAGTTTATCTTCTTTATCTCGCCGTTTTATCCAAAAAAAAATCTTTGTTATCATCTTCAACCATAAGCCAATCACCACTGATTTTGATGGGTAGCTTACAAGCCTGTTAGTCTTTTGATGGCCAAGGTTATGTTTAAATACTTTCTTTTAAATTTTTAAATCCCTTTTTTCAGATTTTATAATAATATCAGAATCTATCAATTCAGACTATAAAAATTACCAGAATTCTTATAAGTACCGTACCATTTATAATTACCCAAAGAATTATCGGTTTCCCATTCAAATTTATCCAGATCTTCTTGTTGTAGGGGAAGAGATACTTGTTTGGAATGATTTCTAAGTTTAAGAATAATATCATCATCAAAATTATTTAAACTAAGAGAACCAAAATCTTTAGGAGTGTAAATCTCATGTTCTTCTTCAATTCCTTCCGATGTTTGCTTAGTTTTTAGAATATCTATTTTCTCTAAAAAAGCTTCGTCCGATTTGAATATAAATGAATAAACTCTATCTTCTAAGATGAGATTAAATCCATTATTGCTGGCTTCTAAATTGATATATGGATCGCCAGACTGATAACCACATTTAGAGCAAGCGATAATTTGATCATTGAAACTTTCTGTTTTATAGATTTTTTGAGTGTTAAGCTGTACTGCAATAGTTCTATTGCCTAGCGGTTTTTTTTCAAAAACAATTACTTTATCAGGTTTACCATCTTTATCGATATCAACAATTAAGGAGTCAATAACTTTTTCGTGTGTGCTTATTTCCTTTGTAACTATGGTTTGACTTTTTAGATCCTTTTTACAAGCTAATAATGATACACTCAATATGATTGAAGTGGAAAAAAATCTTATTTTTATATTCATTATACTATTCTTCAATATTAAGTGTATAATCTACGAATCAAAAACAAATACCATATTAAAAATATTTCCTTTTTAATATTTTATGATCTAGTGTAATTCGGAAATTAATTAATTCTATCATAAACCCTTTTAGGAATTTTACTTAAATTCTTATTTTGTTTTTTCATAAGAGAAAGATAAAGATTATAATTTTTCTTAGCTTCCTCTTTATTATCCAACGACCACTCTGCATCTGCTAAATTTAAATATGCAACAACTCGTTCAGGATACTGAGAAATAATATTATTTAATAGGAGTTTAGCGTCACTATATGCTCCTTTTTGTTCTAAAGAAAATGCTAAATTATTTGCTGCTTCTACATCAGTTATAATTATATTACGTTGAGCAGGTTCAGGATAGTTAATAAAAATATCTTCATTAGAAGCTTTAAAAATTCTTGTTGCAAATTTTTTGTTTTTTAAGTCAAAATAACTAACCGCAGCATTATTGTGAGCAAATGTCTCTTCTAATTGATCTCCAAGTGATTCAAGGCTTTCATAATTCCTGTCTCTCATATCAAAAGCATCAAAATATATTCTGTTGCTCATGATACCATCTTTTCCAAATTTTAAAACTTCCTTATAAATTAAAAAAATTCCATGATCTGAATAGATAAAATTATATTTCTCTTTAATCTTAGTTGTAGAAGCATTTAATTCATAAAGCAAAGAAAACTCATTGTTTTTACCTTTTATAAAATCTGTTGAAACCGACATTTCATTGATAACTAAATCTTTATAGACTATTTTTTTGTCATGACAAAGCAACACGATATTCTTTTCCTGTACTTGTATTTTACAATCAGGCATGGATGTTAGTACGTTATCACTGTAGAAATAGAGGAATACTAAGGTTATAAAAATACTCAATTTCATTATTTGTGTGTTATTCTTAGAGCAGCCTGTTAGTCTTTTGATGACCAGGATTATGTTTAAATACTTTCTTTTAAAATTTTAAATCCCTTTTTCAGATTTTATAATAATATCAGAATCTATCAATTCAGACTAAATATAAAAATTACCAGAATTCTTATAAGCAGCGTACCATCGATATTAGTGTACCTATTAATAATACACTTGATATTATTGAGATGAAAAAAGAGTGATGTTTACATTGATAATATTATATCTACGGGCTAAAGACAGATTCTTCATTCAAGTCTTTTTACTTATTTTCAATAATTTTTCCCTGATCAGTTATTGTGTATCTCTTTTCTACATTTTTTCCTTGAAAGTCTTTATTTATAGTTTTTACAGTTAATACAGATTCACTATTAATGCTAAAGCTAGTTGTTTCAGGACTCTTATTATTTTCGGGCTCATACAATTCACCCTCTACATATAAATTAGAAATAACCTTATTATTTAAAATTGATAATAAATAATATCTGTACGGAGCATCACCACAGTCCATGGGAATAAGAATTAAATTCATTTTTCCCATTTCTTCTAGTGGAATATATCTTATTTCCTCTTCCCCGCAGGCAAATTCTGATAATCCTGGTATGTCCTTAACAGAAAGCTTGTTGTATTTTACATTTTTAATATCAATTTTCTTTTGATAGGGTAGTTTTACATTGGAAAATTTAAATCGACCTTTGTTTTCATGACTTGTAGAAGTATTATCTGCTACAAAGGAATGATATCCGTCTTTATAAAAGAATAAATATCCGCCTACAATAAACATTTCATTAAATGGAAACTGACAGCCTTTTTTTGAAATGTCTCCATCAGCATTCATGATTACCAATAGATCGTCTGTCGCTTTAATCGCAAACTCGTTTTTTAGTTGCTCTCTGATTTCATTTCCTGTTTTGGAGCTTTTAAAATAGCTTGAAAAGGTTTCTTTTTCTTTAACAATCTCACCTGTACAAACTATCTGCCCTGAGTTCACGATTTTAATAGAATCCTCACTGATATAAAGAGCGTAGTCTTTATAACTTTGATTTAAATTATTAGACGCAAATTTCCAGATTGTATAGGGAGAGTCGTTACCGGTTACATTACTTTTTATTGCAATATTTTTTTCAGTGCTTGAAAGATTAGAGACTGCAGTTTCTTTTTTCTTGCAGTTCAGGCTTATAAAAATAACAGCCAATATGGGTAAAAATACTTTAATGTGTCGAATCATAATTTCCATTTATAAACATTTCATAATTTTGCTTTCTTCTTGTTTGGTTTTCTATATCTAGAAATTCTTTGGCTGCCTCTTCATATTTTTCATCTAATAATTTTTTGTACAAATTAGGTGCTTTATTGGCGCTTAAAAAATAAGCACCACAATTGAATAATAAATCAACCAATGCATCAAATTCTCTTTGATATAGTTTAACTGTTACATCTCTTTGGACAGCTTGCTCAAACTCTTTTAAATCTTCTTTAAATAATTCTGTTGCTTTTTCTTCGTTTATTCCGTTTTTAAATTCATCAGGTATTGTAATTTCTTCACATCTTTTCTTCTTAATCAAATGCCCATAACCAATAGTACAATAGCCTTTTTTGTCGTTGTATGGATCTTTCATTAATTTTTCCCAATCTTTAATAAAAGCTATCAGCTGGTCACTTGCTTTAAGCGTTTTAGGGTCTACTCGTTCTGTATTCCCTGTAGAATTCCCAGATGTAGAGTTAGGGGTAGAAAATTTACCACTACAGCTACACATATCCTTAAACCCTAATTCATTAGCTAGTTGTACAATACTTTTGCCATTGAGCTCTTCAGAATTTTTCACAAAATAATTTTTAGTTAAATACTCCTGAGAAAATTCTCTTACATCAAAGTGAACCCAAGTCGTAGCAAAAGACTCTAAATAAAAAATATCTTTACCCGCGTTCCAATCCTGTTTAGCCCCCGTATACTTCATGAAAATATCTTTTCTGATTTTATTCATGTCATCATTACTCCTAGTCCGTTGTCCTGTGCTTAATAGATTGTAATGAATATCTATCGCTTTTCCGCAGTGATTAGTAGTTCTGTCTCTTATATAAATTGGATGGTCATGGCATCTATAACCAGACTCAATCCATTTTGTTTTAAAATTAAGTTGCTTATCCTTATCAATATAAAACATAGATGCTCTATAAGCGCAAATCAAACTTCTATGAATTCCAGGATATTCATATTTTCTATGCTTTTCCTGAATTGTTGTTTTTTGGTATTCATCACTATTTCTTTCTTTTCCAAAGCCCGTACAAGATCCGCATTTACATTTAATTTCATCAAAATTTATTGGATATTTCTGTTGGAACTCATCTATCGCCTTCAATACATTACCACAAACCTTTCCGGTTTCCGGAACTTTCATATAATCCCGTTGGAATTGCTTTATCATTTTTTCTGTTCTGTCCGTAAATTCATCTGTTGGGACGTTTCCTCCAAATCCAGCCAGACGGATATTAATTTCCCTGATGAGCTCACTCTTTGGGCTGCCTTTTTTAATACAGAATTTGCCCCCACAGTTGGTATTGTTGCTTAACGTCTCTCTTCCCACTTTCACAGCCCCTTTATTCTCCACCATATCCGGAAGTTTTGCGGTAGCATATAAAATGGCCAGATCAGTCTTTTCCATATAGGCAGCTTTTTCTTTGGCGTCTTTACCTTCGCCTTCTGTAATTTTTACAATGGCAGCTATTTTAAAATAGTTTTTAGGTTTTCCAAGTTTGGAAGGGTCTACTTTTACGATCAGTTCACCTTTTTTATTGATGGTACCTTCAGCTTTATGGAAGAAGGTTTCTTTGGAAAACTTTTCTTTAACGTCTTTCCAGTCTTTCCATTGTTTGGCACTCCACGCAATATCAAAATAAGGATCGGATTGGGTCATGAAATGGACTTCCACTTTTTTATCCACCATATTAATGGCATACACTTTAAAATATAAAGCTTTATCGATGGGTGAATTGTAGTATTTTTCGGTATCTGTGGCATCGCAGAAGTAACCGTCTACAATTTTAGGAATATTGGAGACCTTTAAATATTCACCCAATGCTTTTTCTCCGTTGAGTATCTTCAATGAAGGATCTTTGGGAGCCAGTTTAAAATGGAGCTGGCCGTCCTTAGTTAATCCCCGGGCTTCTATTTTAAGTTTTATGCTATTGTTAAGGGTAAAAGGCCAATAGACTCCGCTATTATTTTCAGGCAGTGTTCCGGCTATATTATGGACCAGATTGACTCCGTTACTGTCATTGTCATAGATCTGCAAAGTGACTTCTTCGCCCTGCAGTCCTTCATATTTTACAAAAGCACAGACTTCCTGTTCATATCCTGCTTCTTTGATTACATTACCGCTGCTTCCGTCATTATCAATCCATTTGGATGTTTCAACTAGGATTTTCGGTTGGATAACCTTGAGTTTTAATGGATTTTGTGAAGATCTTCCGCCCATCAGGCAGTCGATGGTATATTCACCGGGAAGAGCAAATGTATACGTAAATTTTTTCGGATCCGGATCCGGAAGCGGATGCCGGACCGGTTACCTTCCAGACAATAGGGCCGTCTTTTGCAGCGTCATAACCGCTGAGTAATGTTTTACTGATTTCAAAAGGAACTTGAGAGCCTGTTCTGGCCTTTTTACCCGCTTTGATTTCAGTAACAATATTTTCCTTGACTTCAAAATGCCAGTCATCATCTTCTTTTTTAGTACCGGCATTGGCTGCTATACTATACGCCTCTACAATATATTTCCCGGGTTTCATAAGCTGAGAACCGGGGATGGTAATGTTTTTTCCTGTTCCCTGGAGCACACCGTTCAGATTCCATTTGATTTCTGAAGATTCATCTGAAGTAAGACCATACGGTGAATTTTCATCTCCGAACTTATATTTCATTTTTGAAACACTGAAGGACATTGCGGTTCCGGGTCTTACGATCTCAGCACCATGGCTGATGCCTAAGACGGCATTCCCTTCTGTTTCTCCGGAAATCTTTTTTTCTATGGTTTCACCTTTATCGTTAATATAACGGGCGACTATGGTGTATTTTGCCTTTGAATTTTTGGGAGTAAAGGTAAGCGTATCACCATTTACCTGAACTCCCTCAGTAATTGTATTTTCCGTTGCATCCTGTACAGATAATGTAAGTTTTGATTTTTCTTCTTCTGTCAAATCAGGAATGAAAAACTTGGCTTTAAAAACAGAGGGAACTCCTTTTCTGAATTTTCTGTTTTTAGAAGGATCGATACGGGTTGTAAAGTCCGCTGAGGTACACTCGAGATCGAGCAGGCTGTTTTCTACGACCTCAACATCAATAGAACAGGTAGGATCACATTTGTCATATTTTCCTTTTTCAAATTCCTGGCTTTTAGGTTTTCCGTAGCCTTCTATTCTGAATTTTCCCACGCCTTCAAAGCTTTGTGAAAATTCTGTCCCCACCTGTTCTTTTAGAAAGACTCTGTTTTCTTTTTTACCCTGATGATCACTGTACACCATCCAGGAGGTCAGCTGTTTGTTGCCGCTTTTCAGATTAGCCTTAAAAGAAGCTTCTTCATCTTTACGGAGATATACGATTCCGTTTTTATTTTTGGAATCTATTTCTTTAAAAGTGGCTCTGTTTTCAATTTTGGTTAAAATAATAGATGTTACGGAAGGGTATTCTTCTTTTTTCTTAGGCTGTTCTATTGCCGGATTCACCATGGCAAGTTCTGCCGGATTGGTATTGTCTGCGTGGGCATTACTTACAGAATCGGTCTGCCCATGATTGAAGATCGTGATTTTTCCACCTACCATACATTGAAGCTCAGATATTTCAGTCAGTGTATTTTTACCCATCACCTGGGTACTTTCATAGGTTTTCGTCCACTTTGGAGCAGGAGCCAGGGCACAGGGAAGATATCCTCCTGAAGAAGGTTTTAGTGTGCATTTTCCAAAGGTTGCAGGAGCAGGGTTGAAAGTAGTATCTGCTTCCGTGGCTGCTAATTTACCCTGTTCATCATTTAAAACAATAATAGCATGTGAAGTGACCAGGAGGTTTCCGGTCTGTTTGGGGTTTTCAGCTTTATCGCAGACGCATTTGGCATTATGGACCACAAAATATTTTCCGTCATGATCACTTTTGGAAGCCTGTTCACTTTTTTTCTCGTCCTCTTCTTTCTTTTTTTCTTCTCCTTGTTTCTGTTCTGCATTCTTTTGTTCTTCTGCAGCGTCAGGCGGCGGAGTTTCCCCATTCATGGTGTAGACCTCATCCTGCGGAGGCGTCAAAAGCTTGAATCCTGCATAAGGAGTGGCAGAGGTCTGCTGATCGGAACCGGCCTGCTGATTATGATACTGCTGAAGTTTTGTCCAGTCTTTGATACCCAGTTTTTTGGCGATATCCTGCAGCGTCTCTCCGCTCTGAACGGTATATGGGATAGGTGCTGACATATTCTTATTTTGTTTCTATGGTGATGGTGTGCTGGTAATAAAATTTATCTTCTGCTTCTATACAAACGTTGGTTTCTGCTTTTTTAATGCGTCCGGTTTTCCCGGTGTAGCTTATGTTATTCTGAAAGTCTGCATAGAGTGGGAGCGTCTCTTCGTCAAAATTAACGGAGTAATCATACCGATGAATGTATCTGATGATATCATTCATAATATCCTGGGCATTGTCAATTTTAGGTTCATATGACAATGAGTTTTTCTCTTTTTTATATTGGGTTTCTCCTTTCCATTCTGTAGTTCCAATGGGAAGAACCTTCCACAAAGTTTCATATTGCTTTTTGGGATTGAACTTCTGTAAGCCGTATTCCAGTACTTTTATAAAGTGAAGCTGCTTGATAAAATGAGCCAGCTTTTCATCGGTTTCTGTTGCCCTAAAAAAATGAGTCTGAATATGATCTATACCTTCGCCGCTATAGATATCATGAATGTCGGCATCTGCTTTTTGGATCCGTTTTCTGATATCAGCAATATTTTCTACTGAAAAACTATATTTGTTTATTTTACAGGCTATTGGGAAAAGGGCTTCCATATAGCTGTTGGATACTTCTAGGAATTTGGTATCTATTTTCTGGTGATTAACTTTTACATTGGTCCTGCTTATTAAAATTTCTTCATGGTCCTTTTTCCCGGGTTCTACGTAAAGAGTATAGGAGAGCTGTGCATCATGCTGCTCTTTACCAATCTTCAGGGTACACTGATCCTGTACAAAGTAAGTGGAGGTGGGGAATATGTCGGAAACTATGGAAGTCATGATTACTGATGTTTTCTGGTGTTGGTGTTTAATTTTTAAAATGCTTCAAAATAGTAATAAATCATCTGTTAAATGCATATTTCTTGATGTCACTTATTGCATACTGGGCTGATAACCTTATTGAAAGGAACACTACTGATATCAGTGAATACCTTAAGTGCATTATTTTAGTTCCATATTTTAATTTCGTCTGTTTGTATTACAATGGTTCTTACTTAATATCCCCTACAAAAATTAAATATTCATCTTCACCGGATTTAACAAAAATACTGTCCTTACTATTCCTTACAATAGTATATTTCTGGTTAAAGAAATTGATACTATTTTCTGATTTACTTATGGAAAGATTTTTGATTTTTTCTTCTTCATTGGAATACTGGTTATTTTTCTCAAAGTCTTCGGTATAAAGTCCTTCGGATAAACATCCTTGTGACTGAATTAATTTTCCTTTTTTATATTTCCATATATTTTTTATATTAAGCTGAATCCCTTTGTTACTTAATGGGCAGGGCGCATATCCGTTTTCAGGAGCATAAGCTTTTATAACGGTTAAGTTTCCCTGGTATTTACTGCATGATAGTAAAAGAAAGACTATACTATAATGCGCTAGCTGGTTTAGTAACCTCTCTCGTTTTTTCAACATTTTTTCTTGGTATTACAATTATTTTTATATTGGCATGGCCAAAATATGAATCCTTATCAGCTTGTTTCCATATTCCTTCTATCACACGGATGGCTTCCTTATCGGATGGATTTTTAAAAGAATTATCCTTGTTGACAATCCCAAAACATGCTAACGATCCTGAATGCCTTGTTTTACGCTCTTCATCATTGATATATATTCCTCCTACATGAATCATAACGCTTGATGCCGTTGTAACATCTTGTCCATTATCATTTTTTCTAGGTTGAGATCTCAATATTTTATCCCCATTTTGTCTCAATTCAAAGGCAGAAGTATTGTTATAATGTGGATAAACGTCAATATATTGAGCGTCATATTCATTAGATCCTCCTTTTGCGGGTTCAAAAGCAATATTATCAAGAGACATTGTTTTACCATTATCTTTATTCACTACCCAAGAGTCTCTTGTAACCATAAACTCCATTTTAAAATTGGAATCTTCATCGTCAATCACAGTTACTTGGTATAGTGGAACATTGATGTAGATATAGTCTAGGTTCCCTCTTGTATAATTCCCGACTATTTTTTGTTGCCCACTTCCAACTATTTGATCTGTAATAGTTATTATCGGCCCGCCGTTTTTTTTACTACTGCTGAATATATTTTGTTCTTCTTTTTTACTCTCTTTTCCAAAGCCCTGCAATATTGCTCTTTTCTGACTAGACAATTCCAGATTCTGTTGGGTGGCTTCAATAATTACTTCTCCGGATTCCTCATGGGAAACTTTGCTGAGTGAGGTATAATTGTTAGCAACCTGTATATTGATATTGTTAGCTTTTTTTACTATGGCCATTAGTATTACCTTTTATTTAAATCAATTATTCTTTTTTGAATGATATACTTTTTACCTGTGAGGTTTCTTCTTTCACTAATCCAAATTGAAAGTGACTTTGTATGAGAGAATATGTATGTTTATTGATATCGAAGGTGATTTCATCTTTGTCTTCATATCTGCTTTCCACATTATTACGGACTTTGTACTTATATTCAGTTCCACTTTTACTTACCATCTTTTTTTCAAAGGCTGCCTCTCCATCCGTTGACTTTTTTATAATGGATTGAAGTATATTATTTTTATCATATGTATACATGACATTCCATGTATCTTTTTCATCTGATTGTGTCCTATTTGTCTTTAATGAAGCTTTTATAATGGTTACATTATGATCTTTATATTTTTTGTAAGAAGAGATCCTGCTCAAATATTTAAATTGGTACGGATAATCTCCTAAATTATCATCCAATAAATCTACGAGGTCCAGAATATTGTTTTGGGTATAGATACTATTTTTAAGTTCAGTATAATAAGCCTGGTTTAAGGTGTAAACATCATTCTGATTAATAGTAACCGTTTGATGTTGATCTGTAAATTTTATAATCATACTGTCCATATCCTTACCTTCTTCATGAATATGTAAGGTCAAACTATTATTTAACTGTGAATTATTTTTTAAAATATAAATGACCGGAACCGTTTTGTCAATTGAGGTATAAGAATCATTATAATATTTGATAGTATCTTTTCCAGTACTTAGCTTATAAACATAAGAAAAAGCTTCTTTTTTGCTGTCATTTTTTACAATCTTATCATTTTCATATGTTTTCAGGGGAATATACAGTTCTTTTATTCTTATTATCTCGGTTTTTTGAGAAACAAAAGAATTAAATGTAATTAATACAGATAAAAATAATATATAGGATAAATTTTTCATTAATTATCTTTAATTTGGACCTTTAAATAAGGATAATTAAATGTCTGAGTCTTTGTTTTACTGGTATCAGACATATTCTCATTTTTATAGACAGCTTTCATCACGCGATTATTTTTATCTCTGTAGTGAAAACCATCTAATATATATTTCTCATTTGGAGCGTAATATTTAAAGCTATACTGTTTATACTTATTGCTTTTATTTGTAAGATGCTCACTGTAGAATTCAAATAAATTTCCATCTTCATCCCTGTAATAGTTAATTTTATCTACTGTATCTCCTTTATAATGGTAGGTTCCTTTCAATAATATTTTTTTACCATCTAGCTGTTCAATGGAAAATATTTTAAATTTTGAAGAATACATATCTTGGTCCCAGTCTTTAATGAAAATGTCCTGATTAAAATATAAGCAGCAATCATCATAAAATCTATTGATTGGATAAAATAATAATCCTATTTTTTGAATTTCACTTTTATTTAATACGCTGTTTTTTAAATATTTATATAGCTCTGAGTTGGTTTTAATCTGAAGATTAAAAGGCAATATCTTAATTGTATTCTCTTTATCAAACAAAATAGAAAAAGAAAAATGATCATTATTTATTTTTAAAGACTCTGAGTTCTGTTTCTCTAAAGTATAGACTATAGTAGTACCTTCATTACTATATTTCACCTGCTCTTTATTAATGAATAATTTATTTAATTCTTTACCATCATAAAGTGAGTATACTCTGTTTTGAGCATCTGATAAACTGAAGAATAGTATAGTTACTATAAAAATTAAATTATTTTTCATTTTTTCTGAAGTTTCCAAAAAATTGTTCTTCCGTAGGTGGTTGTTGCAACCAATCCCTCGGTCTTATTTTGTTTTGTATCATAATAAAAATGTCCAGTTTGCCAGTTTGTTTTATCTGTAAAGACAGTTTGTGGAATTGGATATTTTATTTTTTTTGCTCCACTGCTGGTTGTATAGTGAGCATGTTTTTGATTGTTCTCTGGTAATTTTGTATGGCTGCCACTATCCCCGTATGAAATATGAAATATTTATCTACTATTACATTTTTATATTTCTCATAGATATCTTTGTCAATCTTTATAAAGCCATATTCTCTAAATTTAGCATGAGATATTTTGCCATAAGGATTAATTTCTCCTGCTCCCCACACCAAAAAATCATCTCCATCCCATAATTCGGCAGAATAAGAATTGTCATCACCTCCATTCAATACATTTATTAAAGCCTAACGTGTGTTATTAGCATACGATGTCTTATCTGAATCCTCTAGTTTCTTTTTGTTTTGCTTGGGAACCGTTGAATAAGGGATATATTTATTCGTTCCTGCAGGTTCACCCTTTTCAAGTAAAATCCTTAGCGTTGTTTTTTTATGTTTTGCTCTATTTGAGGCTGTATTAGCGATACAGTTTAATTCATTATAATCATTGGCCCCCGATTCCAATTTTATGATTCCAGCTGACCAACAAAAATCATCGTGAGAGATGTCTAATTTATTGATATCTAAAAATATACCTTTTTCTGTTCCTTTTCCATTACAGGCATACACATCATTTTCATTGCCTTTTTTCTCACCGGCTACACGTCCTTCATAGGCTCCGTTATAATTATAGTAATAGCCATTTACTTTGTCTACAGTTTCTTCATCATCTATCGTTCCTCCTTTACCAAATCCCTGTAATAGTGTTTTCTTTTGACTGGACAATTGTAAATTCTGCTTGGTAGCCTCAATAATCACCTGTTGAGATTCCTCATGGGAAACCTTGCTGAGTGAGGTATAATTGTTATTTACCTGTATATTGATATTTTTTGCATTCTTTATAATCGCCATAACAGTTGCGTTTAAGGGGTTTTCGTTATTACAGCTTGCTCATCCTCTGTGTTTGTTTTCCATTCTGGTTATATTGTAATATAAAAGGGCTGGCTCATTTTGATTTAGATTCCACAGGGATCTCTTCAATTTTATTTTCATAAGCGCAGTAAGCTTTATTTTTTACCTAAATCAATTAGTACCGAATTATTTTTTACTAACTGACCATTAATATTATATTCCTGAACCTCACACAAATCTTTCTGCTGGAAATTAGTACCTACTTTTGTTGGTCCAACCTTAAAATCTTTCAGGATATATTCATTCCGGTCAATTAAGACTTTGAAGCGATCGAGATAAGTATATGTTTTTTTTAATTCAATGGAATAGTTTTGGTCACCATCTTTCGTAAGAACATAGTCAGACTTATTTTTTTTATCTGCAAAAAACATCATACTATCCTTCAGAATATCATTTCTGTACTGGTAAACTTTGACCGTCCCGACTGGCTTTTCAGAATGAATATTGATGAAAGACATCGGAGTATTGGGATTACAATTTTCATGTTTTTTCTCACTACAGCTTATTAGCAGTAATGCAAGTATACTCATCACAATATTTTTATTTTGCCTTGACATACCCGAAATAATTACTTCTGAATACTTCATATCTTATTTTGTTATAACTGTATTTTGTTTTAGGATCTCTTCCCCATGTATAAATGGTTATATCCACATAACCTGTATCTGTCTGGGAATGTGAAATGTTCTCCAATACAATCCAATGTTCAGGAAAAGCAAAATCCCCGGAAATTTTATCACTGAATAGACCCATATTCACCAGCAGGAAGACTTCATATCCTTCCTCTTTAATGTTCATCAGTTCAGCGATATCTTCTACTGTAGATCCCCAGGCCCAGCCACTTTTTCTAAAATATAAATTGGTGTTATCTGTTACATCGGTAAATCCTAAAAGTTTTTCACTCAACATTTTCATTCGTGAAGGTACCGTTATTGCAGAAAAATCTTCTTTGGTATTCCCTTCGTAGTCAAAAAAGATATTTTCATCATCCGTAATACAGGTATTGGGAATCCAGTCACATGATGCCATTGTGGCAGGAAAATTCTGTTGTGTCTTAGGATTAGTATCAGCGATATCCTTTAGATCCCCGTCACTACTGATGTCAATTTTATAATTGTTATGTTGGCAGAATCCTTTTCTATGGAGATCCGTAATAAATTGTGCATAGCTTTCTTTATCTTTTTTGGCAAAAGAATACATAATTGCACTGGGCCCGCAGGTATTGGTCTGATCCTGATTGATGCGCCACGGATCCTGTTTCCTGGACTGCAATTCATTGAGCAATTGCTTTCTGTCAAAAAACCTAAACCGGTGGTGCTTGAAAATCACCAGTTTTCCTTCCTGCTCCATATCATTAATGTAAGCTTTTATTTCTAAATTATTGCCACATCCGTTTTTGTCATTAAATGTAATACTTACCTCATCACCTCGACTCGTGCTTTCCAATACATTTTTATAATACTTTCCCGTTTCAGTATCCGTATAGCTTACCGCCCACTGAATAAGATCGCTGTCTTTAGGCTCTTCATTGGTATAAGATTCTACCTTAAATGTATAAGTCCCACCAAATATAAGTCCTGATTTCTCTTTGATAGCTCCGGTACCGTCATTAGCGGCTCCGTCATCCAAAGAGGAAATCAGTTTTATACTTTTTACCTGTGTAGGTTCTATTCCTTTTCTGGAGATGTCCTTTTTTTTGTCAAATATTACACCTGCTCCCATAGTTGATTGGTTTATTCAGTTGTAGTAAATTAATGGGAGTTCCCTTGTTCGCCGCTTTGGGATTTTACGGTTTTCTCACTCTGAAGAATCATGTTTTCTTTCGTGCTTACTACCGTTACTTTCTCCGCATAGGAGTCGCTTTTCTTAGCCTGAATATTTCTTTCATTTTCAGAAATTTCAGTTCTCATATCGGAAGACTCATGAATATTTCCGGTTGCAGTCTGCATAAGGTCTTTTCCTGCGGTATCAATCATATTAACACCGGCATTCGATACGATATTGACATTTGCTGTGGAAAACATACTGTTTCCTGCTATCGAGGTGATATCACGGCCTGCTGTCATTTTAATATTGTTACCCGCAGTAAAGGTCATGTCTTTCGGAGCATTGACTGCAATGTTTCCTTTGCCATCCATAAAGTAGGTGTTTCCACTAGGATCTTCAATATAGATACTCCCTTCTTCATCATTGAAAATTACTTTATTACCGCTTCGGGTCTGTATAGATTTGATATGATTATTGACACTGCCGCCTAATGCTACTGCTCCATGGAACATTCCTCCCATGGCAAACGGAAAATCGGGATGATGGTATTCAAAGCCTACCATAACCTGATCCCCTACTTCCGGAATGGCTACAAATCCTCGGTTCTGAGTGACAGCATCGGTACCGCCGGCATCAGGGCTCATCATTCTGATGAAATGAGTGGTATCATGCAGCTGCCAGTCGAATTGTACCTGTATACGTCCCTGGTTCAGAGGATCCGTGTTGGAAATAACTGTGGCAATCTGTGGCTCAGCCTGGGGATTGTCAAATTCAGGGGCAGGAATATATCCTGTTCCTTCAGCTATAGCTTCAAATGTTCCGTTGTAATATCCCCGCGTATTGACTTCATGAGTCACTTCCGTGATCATCAGTTTTGTAAAATACGATGTTTGATTCGTGTTGGGTTTTCTCATCTCAATATCTGCAATACACCCCGGATGCAGGAAAGGTACTGTCGTATTTCCGGAAACTGTGAAGACCTCTACAGCAGCGCTTCCGGCAGCACTTTTCTGAGCGTCATCTACATTTAAAGACATGTTTGCATTGACAGGAGACGGATTTAATGATCTGGTTTTATAAATGTTGTCATTCAGATCATAAGCTTTTGAGGCAAGCTGCCCCCAATGTTTAATGCTGGCTGTTGAACTTAATAGTTTTTCATGCTTGCTGCTGTTGTAACCGAAAAACTCAGGTTTGGTATGAACAGCCTTCAATTCTATACAAATATCACTTACATTACTCCCGTAGGTGAGTTTTATAGGCTTTTCACCAGGTGGAAGCTTTCCAAAATGAAGAACCTCCCCGTCATAGTAAAACTGTTCTCCATAGGTTTCAGCGAGTCTTGCAAGATAATTGTAATGGGTTTCCTTATATTGTGCGCTGTAGTTGATGTAGCTTTTATTTTTGGTATCCACTTTAAAGTCATACTTGCCGGAACCAAGAGCCTCCTTGATCACTCTGTCTGCAATGATGGATGTATTAACAGGCTGATCACCACCAAAACTTTGAGTATGCGGTGCTGAATCCATCAGGATAGTAGGGCTTTTTCCTTTCAGAACAATACTTCCCAGGCTGGCTTTTTCCTGGCTGAAGGCGACCTGGGTGATAAAGCCGACAAAAGTTCTTTCCGGGCTTTCGTTTTCGGCATCCTTATATTTAAAGACCACCGTGAGACGCTTTCCCAGAAACTGCTGGGCATTCTCCAGATTATGATCCTGATCATCACCCAAGGTGTCATGGGCAAGGGTTAATTCGAAATTATGGTGTTTCCGTATGCTTTGCTGAAGGCGGAAATGTTTGAAGTGTCTGATGATCTTACCTTCAATGACAACATCCAGTTTTACCACACGCTGGACTCCCGCAATATGATTTTCAGCAATTTTATCTGCATTGGTTACCTTATTTTTCATCGGTTATTTTTTTGTGGTTATATCACTAAAATTAGAAATGTTTTGTATTACTTTGGTATATAAACTGTTAAATTTTAAAAATTGTAGTAGAAGTACGATTTTGATGGTGATTTTTTGATGACTATAGGTCCTCAAATGGGATCAGCTGTTTGTAAAAAGCAGATAAAACATTCCTTTCTTTTAAAAATGAAAATATTTTATGAAGAGACGCAAAAAGACCATCCTTAAGAACTAGGATGATTTTTATCAGTTTAGTAAGTAAGAATTAAGCGGAAGGCCACAATCCGGCATACTCAGAGCTCCCGTAATTGATCGTTTCGGCACTTACTACAAACGTGATCAGCATGCTGTTGGTGTCGATCGCGTCAAAGTCTACTTCGTGCTGGATCACATATCCGTTTTGCCAGTTTAAAGTAATTAATGTTCCTTCTTCGTGGGATTTGTTAAAAGTAATTTCTGCCATGCTGAGTAAATTTTTTTGATTAATTAATAATATATGATTCAGTGATTGTATCGCAAATGTATATTTCTTAGCTTAATCATAAAATTTTTTGAACCTAACTTTCACTTTTTGTAGTAGTTCTACGATTTTGTGTCGTAATTCTACGATCGTTCAGTTCCTGCAGTATTTGAAAAATTAAAGGTAGATAATCTGGGTTTTGAGGACCTTTTTTCCCAGGTTTTCCAGAATGTTTTTATAGCCTTCCACCTGTGCTTCATCTTTGGTCTTTTGTTCCCCGGTTTTGAAATCTACAATAATATATCCTTCATCACTTTTTAAAATGCGGTCAGGTCTGAAAATATGACTTTCTCCATTTTCGGAGATCATAATGTCTTTTTCATTGATCACTTCCCACTTTTCATCAAAGAATTCTGCATAAGTTTTGACAATTTCCTCTAAGGTAACCTGGATTTCACTTTTCTCATCCAGAGTAATCTGGCCTTCCAGTGCATAACCTTCCAATACTTTGGAAATATCATTTTTCGTATTGATTTTAGATAAAAGTTCGTGAACGAAAAGTCCGATTCTTACTTTCTCATTTCTGACCTGATAATTCTTGGATGGCGTAGCAATCTTTATGGAAGTGCTTTTTTCATTACTATTTTTAAGATTCCGGATATTCCGGGTTTTAAAGAGAGAAGTCTTCTCTTTGGAATATTTCTTAAGCATCTCCGGCTGTACCTCATACAGATCAAACTCATCTAAGTCTTCCGTATTTTTTGTTTTCAGAAATTCTAACAGCTCAAGATTATTGGAAGTCTTGTTAGGTTTTTGAAGATAGAAAAATAACTGTTCAACAGGTCTTGTAGTGGCTACATATTGCAGACACAGCCTGTCAATCAGGTTTTTATAAGAATTTTTTTTGTTAAAGAACTGAATTTCTTCATCATATACTTCTAGATTTTTGTTGAACTGATTGATATTGACAGATTTCAACGCATCATTATCATGAGTATCAAACCAGTTGGTGAATTCATTATCCCGGTTTTTATTGATCATCGGGATAAAAACAATCGGGAATTCCAGCCCTTTCGATTTGTGGATGGTCATGATCTGAATGGCATCAATATTTTCCGAAGCCTGGATGGTGTAAGAAGAAGCTTCCTCATCCCAGTATTTCAGAAACTCTTTTGTACCGGCTCCCGCATTTTGGGTAAAGTTGAAAAGCATTTCCATGAAGTTTAAGAGGAAATCGGTTTCCCGGTTCTCCACGGAGAATTCGTTGATATAATACTCTATAAAGTTGTAGAGATTAAATCTCGGAAAGTTATCCTGCCTAAGCTGTACCGAATATTTCTGCTGAATAAACTGAAGAATTTCTTCATGAGCTGTAATATCCAGAATCTCTTTCATTTCCAGGGTAAAGTCTGCCATATGAATTCGTCCCAAGGTATTCAGATGGTACATCATCATGATCAGACAAGGTTTGTTCTTAGGATTTATTTCCCATCTCAGAAATTCAATGACGGCTTTCAGGGTGTTGGAAAGTTCCAGTGTAAGCCCTTTATCAGAAATCGTTTTTATATTGGTCTCTTCACCGCGGTAGCTGACTTTTAAATTTCCCAGCTTTTGAGAATAGCTGAAAATGTCAAAATTTCCACGGCAGAGAATGGTAATGTCTGAGAATTTAAATCCATGATCCAGGCACTCCTGAATATCTTTCTGCATTCGGGCTGAAGTATCATCATAAAACTCCTCATTGGTAAGGTTTTCGATGAGGTTGATCTTTACCCGTCCGTCCATCTTTGACCTGGGGCTTTGCTCAGCATCGGTTCCGAATATATTTTTATGTTCTTCCTCAAGACCTTCGGAATGGAACCGGTAGAGCTCATTATTAAACTGTACGATATTTCTGGCGCTCCTCCAGTTGTCTTTTAGCACAAGAAGATCAGCTTCTTTAGGGGAGAACTCTTTTTTATTGATAATATCCAGCATCAGTTTACTTTCTCCGCCACGGAATCTGTAAATACTTTGTTTTGGATCACCTACCAAGGTGAATGAAGTGTTTTCTGAAGACACACTGTGATCCCTCAACGGAACAAAATTCTGCCACTGTAATTCCGAAGTATCCTGAAATTCATCAAAGAAATAGTGCATAAACTGGGAACCTACCTTTTCATAAATAAATGCCGAAGGTTCGTTCTTAAGATTCTCGTTGATGAGGATGTTAAATTTTGAAAGGAGCACAAGATCATTCTCCTCTTCAATCTTTCTAAGCTCATCCTGGATATCTTTGTTTACTTTTAAAGGAAGGAGCGCAGATAAGACTTTTTCTTTCTTTTGAGTTTCTATATACAAAAGAATCAGCTGCATCCTGTTTTCAAGAAGCTGATCCAGGATTTCAAAAATTTCAGTTTCTTTATGTTTGGACTTTGAAGAAGCTCCTTTTCTGTAGTTATTGATCACCGATTCTTCCTGAGTAGTAGGGAAAGGAAAGCCTGCTCTTTTCTGCTGATAAAAATCTATGACCTTGGGAAAGAATCCTCCGATTCCGTTTTTTCCCTGGGCAAAATCTTCAATCTCAATATTTCTGGACTTAAAAAGCTCAATAGATTTTGCTGCAAGTTCCGCTGCCTGTTTTTTATTAAATATAATCTCTTGACGGAGTGTATTCTTTATATTTTCATAATTGACGTCATCAAAACTTTTATTGTTTTTCAGATGTTCATAGTGAATATCTTTAACGAATTCTTTGGCAGAATCATAAAGGTTTTTGTTGAGGTTGATCCTTTCATTATTTTCAAGACTGTAATCCACATAATCCATGAAAGAATTGGAGATGTTTTCATTTTCGCCGATCTGATCAAGCATTTTATCCACCGCTTCAATCAGAAAGGGTTCGGCCTCAATTTCAAGATTAAAATTTTTAGCCAATCCCAATTCATAAGAAAAACTTCTGACCAGTCTTGAGTTAAAACGGTCAATGGTCCCAATATTCAGCGTCGAATAATTATGAAGAATATGATCCAGCAGCTTTTTGGAACGAAGGTGAAGCTCGTCAATGGTAATTTTTAATCCCTGTTCTTCAAATGCCTTCTGAATATTTTTAAGATCGGTATTTTTGGCAAAATTCCCGGCAGAGAAATTCCCAAGCCATGATAAAATTCTCTCCTTCATCTCGTTGGCTGCTTTATTGGTAAAAGTCAGTGCAAGAATATTCCTGATCGAATGCTGCTGATTAGGATAGCGGAGACAGATCATCAGAAGTCTCTGGACCAGAGCATATGTTTTCCCTGATCCTGCGGATGCATTGATGACTGTATAAGAATTTTGCATTGTTAAAGGTAGAATTGAGACTGCAAGTTAACTAAAATTTCAAAGAAATTTTAACAATTCAGTTGTGCTATTTAACAGTTTCAAAGGCAAAATTCAAAAATAAATACTAAAAGGCGTTAACTGAGGTTAAACTTATGGTATAATTTAAAAATAATTTTAGCTTTGCTTTATAAAAACAGCCCGTGAAACTTAAACTTTTCTTTTTTTAACCTTTATTTTTTTTATTCATACCCATGCTCAAAGCTATATCTTCGGTAAAATAACTGCTGAAGGAGGTATTGAGATGCAGGATGTAACCGTGATCAATATCCGGACGGATGAAATGGCGGTTTCAAATACGGACGGTCATTTTATGATTTCCGGAAGGGTGGGAGATGAGCTCCGTTTTGTAAAAGCGGGTTATGAGCGGCTGACAAAAATAGTATCTCAGGAAAATATCCGGGCTCCGATGAACATAGTCCTTATAAGATCTGCGATACAGATTCCCGAAGTGGAAGTAAAGCAAGGTCTTACAGGAAACCTGAAAATAGACTCGAAAAATTATAACAGGCCCAAAAAGGTGGTGAAACTGGCTAAAGAAATAGATCAGTATATTGCTCAGAAATCGGATCCCAGAATACTGGCTGCAAGACCCGGAGAATTTGTACAGCCAAGAGGAGAAGGCTTCTCCATTGGAAAAGTAAAAGACCGGTGGGATGATATTGATTTAATGAATTATCTGAAGACGAGCCTTGGAGAGGATTATTTTGCCAGCCTTACAATAGAGAAATCCCAGATCGAACATTTTATTTATTATGTTTTTGCGGGCGGTTTTGAAAGAAGAAAAATCTTAAAATACGGGTTCTGCGACGATGCGGACCTGAATAGATTTCAACGTTTTGTTCTGACCAGAATAGCATCCTACCGTGCTCCGCAAACTCAAAAATAACCAAAGGTGAGAACTGAGATAAACCACAGCCTGTACCTTATGCTGTTTCTGATATCCGGAACTTTATTTTCACAGCAAACGGTGACCGGAAGAATTATAGATGATAATGGTGAAAACTTAAGTGCAGTAACGGTGATCAATATGTCTACTGACCACAAAGTGTATTCCAATTCTATGGGAATGTTTTCTATTGAAGCCTCTTCGAATGATGAACTGAGATTTGTGAAAGAAGATTTCCGGAGGGTGTCTAAAAGGGTTCTTACCGATGGGATTAATTCACAATTGCTGATCATTCTTTTCCAGATCCCGAAAGAAATAGAAGAAGTAAAGATTGTAAAAAAACTCAGCGGTGACCTTGAACAGGATTCCAGAACCGTTGCCAAAGCAGATAAAG
Organism: Chryseobacterium sp.; assembly: GCF_022869225.1. Taxonomy (NCBI): domain Bacteria; kingdom Pseudomonadati; phylum Bacteroidota; class Flavobacteriia; order Flavobacteriales; family Weeksellaceae; genus Chryseobacterium; species Chryseobacterium sp. The sequence continues at coordinate 2,849,044 of NZ_JALIHL010000001.1, forward strand.
GAGAAATCGTACGGGATGCGGTCGGTTTACCGCAGCCTGTTGGAAAAATGAGGGAAAAACCGGCGGAAGTAAAGCAAGTGCTGTTGCCGATACTTTTAGGAAATTTAAATGTTCAGGGAGTGTATGATCTGATCAGTGGGAAAGCGAGAAGACAGAAAAGACAGTATAAATATGACGACCTGCAGGAACATATTGCCTGGATCCGCAATAGAGTAGAGGACGAATACTTTACGAAAGCAGGAATTCCTTCCGACAGAATTTCAGAATTTATAGAATTCTCATTCCTGGTGAAGCCGCAGGTACGCACCTACGTAAAAGCCAAAAATTTATCAGGCGTACTTTTGAGATTGGAAGAAACTCTACCTTTATATGCAGAAAGATTAAAACAAAACCAGAAATAATCAGGAGGAATCTGATCCTGTTTTTCAATTCTTGTGTTAAAAAAATCTTAAAATATTGGAATGAAAATTGATACAGTAGTGTTGTAAAAACAACCCAAATTCACAAATTTTATGAACAAAAACATTATTGCAGTAGCAGTAGGAGCATTGGGCTTTGTCGTTGGACTGGGCTTTTTAGGCAATGCTGTTAAGAACAGGAACAAATCTGAAAATACCATTGCTGTAACAGGGTTGGGAACCAAACAGTTCACTTCCGATCTGATTACCTGGTCCGGGAGCTTTTCGAAAAACAATATTGATTTGAAATCGGCTTATGATGAGCTGGCTTTAGACAGAAAAGTGATCAATGATTATCTGATTTCAAAAGGAATAAAACAGAAAGAAATTGTATTTTCATCCGTTGATATTCAGAAACAGTTCAGAAGCTATAATGACGCCAATGGCAACTATGTACAGGGAGAATTTTCGGGGTACAACCTGACCCAAAAGGTTTCTATTGAAAGCAAAGATGTGGCTGAAATTGAAAATCTTTCCAGAAATATTACGGAAATAATCAACCGGGGGATTGAGTTCACCTCTTCCTCTCCTTCTTACTTTTATACCAAGCTGGCTACCGTAAAGCAGGAAATGATCGCCAGCGCGACAAAGGATGCCAAGGAACGTGCCGAAAAAATTGCAGAAAATTCCGGAAGCAGCTTAGGAAACCTGAAGAAAGCAACTATGGGGGTAATTCAGATTACAGCTCCGAATTCAAATGAAGATTATTCTTATGGCGGAACTTTCAATACCTCATCTAAAGAAAAAGAGGCCAGTATCACTATAAAATTAGAATATGAGGTGAATTAAAACCTGAGTTAAAAAAGGAATAAACAGAATAAAAATAAACGCCGGAATGTTTCCGGCGTTTTATATTTTAAAGATACACAGTATCACAAATTTCTTTCTTTACTTCCTCTACGCCTTCCGGAGTATAGTTGGCAAGCAGCCATAGATTTAATGACTGTTTGCCTTCCCCGTAGCTTGGCTGCACATGGGCAGTATCAATAAGATGGAAATTGTTTCTCTGATAAAAGGCATAACGTCTTTTAGCATCTTCACTGAGTTCTTCAGGTTCAATTTCTAAGATAACTTTCGGATAGTTTTCCAGTAAATGTCCTACAATATGCGAACCCAGTTTTTTACTTCTGAAAGCTTCAAATACCTCAAAATGCTCAACAAAAACAAAAGAACTCAATTTCCATAAGATAAGGTACCCGATGGCTTGAGCATCATGCTCTACAGACATTATTTTGGCACGTGGATTTGAAAAAAGCCCCACAAACTGCTCTTTATCTCTCTGTTCGTCTACAGGAAAGGTGCTGATGTATGAATTATAGATCTCCTGAACTCTATGATCCTCAGCATGATTAATCGGTAAAAATTCCATAATTATAAATCAAAAACGCTTGGTCTTCTTGTAATAAAAATATCTTTAATCCACAAAGTAAATGCCAGACCCAAATAAATAAGGAAGAAAAAGCCGGCTGTGGCAAAAGTAGAGTAGATAAAGAAAATCCTTAATTTAGATACGGGAATTCCTAACTTAGCTCCGGTTCTTGTAAGAACGCCGAACCATTCTCGCTCCATTTTATGACGGATATTACTTAGCATTTCAAGATTCTTTTAATAGTTTAAATCCAATACTGCAAGTTAAGCAATTTTTTTCTTCACACGAGGTTTTGTAATGATAAATGAGGCTCTGGCTTTCCATCGCATTCTGTATAGGCACGCCCAGATTTTTCCATCCTGTAACCACTGAATTTTCTTCAGCGGCAATACTGCTGTAAAATGCTATGATCTCATCTGCTGTTTCTTCATTGTGATATGTATGGTAGGTATATTTTAAAGGAAGAACAGTATTGAGGATAAGAAGATCAATAAAATTTTTGCTTAGGATTTTAGGATTAAATTTTGAAAGAGTTCCAAAATTAAAATGGAAATCCCAATATTCCGAAGCTTTTACTGCATTGAAGAGCTCATAAAGCTGATCGGCATTCTTAGCTTCGATTATTTTTGAAAAAAGATGCTGCTGCCGGGAGTAGAGATCTGCCAGTTGAGATAAACGGATGGTAGGGAAATTGGGAGGTCTTAATCTTAAAAATTTGGGATGGAATTGTAAGCCTGAAATATTAAACTTTATGCTTACGAATTCAAATTCCCTTTTCCAGATTTCCATTTGTCTGTCTTCCGGATGGCCAAGCCATCCGGAAATGCCAAAAAATAAGGCTTCCAGCTGCAGCGGATTTTGACGGATTTTATTAATGATACTGAAATCGATGCTTTCAGCAATCTGCCTGAAAATATGGGCATTGACCTTTAATCCAAAAGAGTAGGCAAGGCTGTGAAATAAAACGGCTTCAAAATTATTTTTGTATTGTGCTAAACTTTGTTCAAGTTCCTGAGATTTTTCTGCCAGCTTTTTTAGGATATTCCCTTCATGAAAGTGTACAGGAATTTTGCTCTGGTTGAAAATCTTTTCACAGGCAATAAACTCGCTTCCGTTGAGAAGCCTTTCATATTTCCATAATATATTTTCATCAATATAGTCTTTGAGTTCCAGCGTAGGGACATTTTTGCCGGTAAGATCACTGACCTCAATATCATGTTGGAAAATAACATGGAGAATAACATTCTGATAATTGGGGTCCTGAGAATGATTGTGGAAAATCCAGTCTGATGAGCGGACATGAAGTTCTATATTTCCGGCCAGAACCAGGCCGCTGATTTTGATTTTAGCCTCCAGAAAATCAGGACCGGCATCTTTATTCCATTTTCCAAAATGGATGATTTCAACGGAATTTCCTTCAATATCCTTGAAGTCAAAATGTTTGAAAATCTTATAGTTCCAAAGATATTGAAGTAGTTTTTCCGTCATAAGTGTGACGATAAATATAATAGAAATATTATACTTTCGTCAGCTCCTTCTTAAAATTTTCTATCGTTGTTCTATACATTTTTTCATATATAGGAAGAATGTTTTTCAAATCGAATTTTATTGCCTGTTCTTTCGCATTTTTCTTCATTTTGGCTAAAAGTTCGTCGTTGCTGAGTAATTTGATGGTATAGTTACTCATCGCTTCTACATTTCCGATTTCTGCCAGGTATCCTGTTTCACCCTGAATATTTACTTCAGGAATTCCGCCCGCATTGGAGCTGATTACCGGAGTATAAGCGGCCATCGCCTCAAGAGCAGCCAAACCAAAACTTTCCTGCTCCGAAGGCAGTAAGAATACATCCGAAAGCTGTAAAATCTTATAAAGATCATTCACCTTTCCTAAAAGACGGATTTTTGAAATAAGATCCGGATTTTCTTCCAGGAACTGATTGACCTTTTCCATATCAGGACCTTCACCGATAATGATCAGTTTTGATTTTACCTTTTTCTCCACATTCTTAAAGATCTGCAGTACTTCGTCAACCCGTTTTACAGGACGCAGGTTAGATACATGGATCAATATTTTCTCGTCAGGATTGGCAAACTGTGTTCTCTGGCATTCAGAGCAGTCATCAAATTCAGAGTTGTCAATAAAGTTGGTAATCACCTGTATCTCCTTTTTGATATTGAAAAACTGAAGCGTATCTTTCTTCAGGCTTTCAGAAACAGAAGTAATGGCGTCTGACTGGTTGATTGAAAATTCTACGGCGTGTTTATAACTCGGGTGCTGTCCTACAAGAGTAATATCCGTTCCGTGAAGAGTGGTTACCAGTGGAATGTCATTATTGTCCTCCTGAAGCATTTGCTTAGCGGTAAATGCCGCATAGGCATAAGGAATCGCATAATGGGCATGTAGCAGATCCAGTTTATAAAGGTTCACGACCCTGTAAATCATAGAACTTAATGCAATATCATAAGGCTGGTACTGAAAAAGAGGGTAGGTTTGAACATTTACCCTGTGAAAGAAAATATTGGGGTTGGTAATATCTAATCTTGCCGGAAGTGCAGAACTGATAAAGTGTACCTCATATCCTTTATTGGCAAGGGACATTCCCAGTTCCGTTGCTACAATTCCGCTACCACCGTATGTCGGGTAGCAAAGTATGCCTATTTTCATTAGATTATTGTTGTTTTGATGTTGTTGAGTTGATATTTGTAGAGGAAGCTGGGTTTAAATCCATTCCCATTCCTGCCTGCAACTGATCATTGACCAGTACAGGAAGTTTTCCCCATATTTTTGTTTTTCCGTTCAAAGCATCGGCTGCTGCATTCATTGAGTCATCATTATTCTCATAAGAAACCAAAACCGTAGAAACCTTTGAAAGATCAATATCTTTTAAAGCGTAAGCGCTTCCGAATACATTGAGGATAACATTTTGACTTTGGGTCAGGTCAGCAAGAACCTTTTTGGATTCTGCCGATATTTTATAAGGCTTATAAGCTGTTGAATTATCTTTATGGAAACCTACAATTACGGTAGAGCCTGCTGGAATAGTATGGATCTCATTCGCTTTTTTTATAATGGCAGTGGATCCCAGCCTGTCAGCAAACGTTTGGTAAGGTGCTTCTTCCAAAGGAACATAATACACCTGCTTTCCGGTAAGAGGCAATAGTTTTTTACTGTCCTTTAATAAGGTTAATGCATTGGAATATAAATTCTGAACCAATGTTCTATGAGAATCATTATTCAGGTCAGTATTGATGTTCTCAGGATTTTTTGGACTATACTGTGTAAGTCCCAGGAAATATTTTGTCAGTAAGATCTTCTTTACGCTTTCTTCCACTCTTGACTGAGGAATTTCTCCCCTGTCAATAGCCTTTTGAATCAGTTTTTTTCCTTCAGAAACCCCCTGCGAGAAAAGCATAATATCGTTTCCGGCTTTAAATGCCATGGCATCCAGTTCTCCCGGCTTATATTTGTTGGCTACTGCTCCCATGTTTAAGGCATCAGTGATGATCAGGCCTTTATAACCCAGTTTATCCTTCAGTAATCCTGTGATAATATTTTTTGAAACAGAAGCTGGAATTCCTTTCCCTGATTCTAAACTTGGAACATATAAGTGGGCCACCATCACTCCGCCGATACCTTTATCCATCAATGCTTTGAAAGGGGCCAGCTCTATAGTATTCAATCTTTCCAGGTTATGAGAAACAACCGGAAGATCGAGGTGTGAATCTGTACTGGTATCACCATGGCCGGGAAAATGTTTGATGGCAGCTAATATATTATTGTCCTGAAGACCATTGGAGTAAGATAAAGCAGAATGAATTACATTATCAACCTCTGAACCGAAACTTCTGTTACCAATAATTGGGTTATTAGGGTTGGTATTGACATCCACTACAGGCGCAAAATCCCAGTTGATTCCCATTCTGTGACAGTCTTCTGCTATTTTCGCTGACATCTGATAGATTAAATTCTTATCCTGTATCGCGCCCAATGTCATCGCCCAAGGAAATTTGTGAGCGGCAGCAATTCTCTGGAAAATTCCCCATTCCGCATCCATCCCGATCATTAACGGAACTTTGGATTTTTGCTGGAACTCATTCACCAGATTGATTTCTCTTGCGGCATCATCCTGCATGAGAATCAGGCCGCCTATTTTATCTCCTACAACAATGTTTCTTACCTGGTTTATATACTCTTCCCCTTTATTCGTATACAATGCAACAATAAACAGCTGTCCCAGTTTTTCATCCTGAGAAAGATTTTTATACGTTTTATCCACCCATTGCCGTGCTTTTTTTACCTCTTCTTTGGAAGTATTTTTAGGCTGATATTGGGCTTTTGCTTTTGGGCTTACCAGGGCCATAATAAAGAGTGAAGTATATACTATTTTCTTCATGACTTTTGAATAAGAACAAAAATACAATTAAAAAAATGACGAAAACAAAGTTTTTGAAATTTTTGGTATATGATTTGAATACGGTTTATAAATAATAACTAAACTTTTGTAAAAATGAAAAAAATTCTTCCATTTATATTACTCTCCGGTATTGGTTTTTTAGCGTATAGCTGTGACAATAAAGATGATGTTGTTGTTCAGAATACGGTAGATTCTCAAATGAAAGATGTTACAGGAACGTTTAACAGCGGTAACACCTATGCTTTCAAACAGGGAATTAAAATTAACAGTACAGATGTAGTTTTAGTATATAGAGATGCTGGAGGTGCTTGGCAGCAGATTCCAAAATCTGTTTATCTGGCTGATGTTCCCAACATGCCGACCAACAGAGTATTTGACTATAATTTCGTTTTCGATTCTCAAAACGTACAGATCAGAATAGATGATGCTAACTTTAACCTTGCTACAGGAATGACCTCAACGGAAGCAGGCCAGTATCTGAACAACCAAAGATTTAGAATAGTACTTCTTCCTGCCAACCCAGGAAACAATCTGAAAACAGCAACTCCGCCGGTAGATTATAGTGATTATAATGCTGTTGTGAAATATTACAATCTTAATGATTCTAATGTTTCATCAACAAGAGTAAATTAAGAAATATCTTTTCAGTTTTTTATAATTAAAGAAAGCCCCGGGAGAAATCTCGGGGCTTTTGATTGATAAATGGATATCCTTTTATAAAGAACAATAAAATACAGTCAATAAAAAAAGCTTCAGAAAAACGCTGAAGCTTTTGTTGTATTTAATTGTCATTGTCATCCAGAAGATGCCCAAAGAAATCTTTTTTTGTTTGAAGATAGCCTTTACTTATTTCATTAGCCGGTATCTGTAACGGGACTCTTGAATTAAGGTGGATATTACTGTCTACCACATATTTTACCTTTTCAGGATTATTAGTAAGCAGGTTAACATCTTTTACCTCTAATAAATTCAGGATTTCAATAGCGACGCCAAAGTTTCTGTCGTCAGCAGGAAGTCCCAGTTCAAGATTAGCCTGTACCGTATCAAGGCCTTTTTCCTGTAAAGAATAAGCTTTCAGCTTATTGATGATGCCTATATTTCTGCCTTCCTGACGAAGGTAGATAATAATTCCTCCATTTTCATGGATATATTTCATTGCGGCATCCAGCTGTTGGCCGCATTCACATTTTTTTGAATGGAAAACTTCTCCGGTAATACATTCTGAATGGAAACGCACATTGACAGGTTTTGTAAAATCTGTATTTTCTGCGACAATAGCCATGTGAGGCATCCAGTCGTTTTCGTTTTCAGAGAAAGCTATCATTCGGAAATTGCCATGCTCTGTAGGAACATTAGCTTCCGCCTGAATTTTAATCATTAATAGTTCTATTAGTTTTTAACTTCCTGGTAAATTGTCTTCAATAACAGAAATATTCGTTTTAAGGCGAACGAGATATCGGTTGAGTACCTCGTCATCATCTCTGTCAAGATTCTGTCTTAGTTTTTGAATTTTCTTATACGATTTTTCGAAGCTTTTAAGGGATCTGCTTTTTCCTGTAGAGTTGTTGGCATCAATAGCGTATAAATAATTCTGAAGGCTGTATTTCAAGCTTGTTATTTCGTCATTCAAACCGTTGCTCTTAAATTTAGGAAAGGTTGAAATCATATTTGAAATCTCAGAAGCATTTACATTTTCCTTGATATTGATATTAAAACTCTTCTTTGAACCTCTGTCAGAATCAGAACCTTTTGTTTCACTATAAAAATTATTCGACAGCGGGGAAAGATTAAGCTTTTCCGTTGCGCAGGAAGAAGTTATTATTATAAGTAGTACTCCAAAAAAAAATCGTTTTTTCATTTCTGTTGCCCTTTTTGATAAAGGATTGGGTTAAGACTTTCATCGTTATACATTTTCATTTGTTTGTAAACTTTCATCTTAACATTACCGTTTTCAATATCAGCAAGCAACTGATCTATAGAAGTTGACAGGTCCTCTTTCTGAGTAAGCAGTACATCCAGTTTTGCCTGGCAGTTTTTTCTGTGCTCTTCAGAAGCAGTTTCTCTATTGGCTTCTAATGACATGTGATAGACCTTTAAAGCGAGGATGGATAATCTGTCTACTGCCCAAGCGGGAGTTTCTGTATTTAATCTTGCTTCAGGTTTTGGAGTTATATTTTCAAACTTTGTAAGAAACCAGCTGTCGATATATTCTACCAGATCAGTTCTTTTCTGATTGGAGGCGTCTATCGTTCTCTTCAGTTGAAGAGCTTCAGCCGGGTCAATATTTTCGTCTCTAATTATATCTTCCAGATGCCATTGAACGGTATCAATCCAGTTCTTTGCATACAAAATCCGTTCCAAACTATCTTTTTCGAACGGGTTATTAATTAGAGAGTTAACGTCATCAGACACGTGATAGTCTTCAATACATTGATTGAAGACTTTCCATGCAGTCTCAGTGAAATTCATTAATTCTGAGGAATTTTAGTTACTGGGAGAATTATTATTATTTGTAGAAGAAGTTTTATTTTCAGATCCTGGTTTGTCTTCTTCTTTTACCGCATCTTTAAATTCTTTGATCCCTGAACCTACTCCTCTCATTAATTCCGGAATTTTCTTTCCTCCGAATAGTAATACCAAAAGTATGGCTACGATAAGGATGTGCTGCCAAGATAAGGCAAGTATTGTTAGTGTATTCATCTCTTAAAATTTTTGCAAAGTTAAGCTTTATTTTAAAAAGTTAAGCTTTATTTTAATATGAAATCCAACCTAATGGATCAACTGGTGTACTACCGTTCCATACTTGGAAATCAAGGGTATAGGAACCGTCAAAATCCTGTGCTACCGTACCTACCGGTGTGCCTGAAGAAACCTGTTGTCCTTTAGAAACACTTACATTTCCTAAGTTGGAATAAATGGTGAAATAGCTTCCGTGTTTTACGATAACTGTTTTTGTTCCGTCATTGTTGGCCAATACTGAAGATACCGATCCCGGATACACTGATTTTGCACGTGTTCCTGCAGGGACAGAAATTTTAATACCATTGTTTTCTTCAGTAATGTTTTTGAAAACCGGGTGTGGCTGTCTTCCAAATCGGTGAGTAATCTGCCCGGCTCTATCTGCTGGATAACCGAGTCTTCCCCTGTTGTCTGCAAAACTGCTTCCGGTAGAAGTAGAAACCCCGTAGCTTGTCATGGCTTTAGTTTCTGCTGCCTTTTTCTCTTCTTCTTTTCTCTTGGCAAGGGCTGTTTCTGCGGCTCTTGCTGCAACTAATTTATCAGCAGCTTCTCTAGCTTTTACGGCTGCTTCGTCTGATGCTTTTTTAGCAGCAAGTCTTTTTGCTTCATCTTTTGCACTGGCTTCTGCTCTGGCCGCCTCTTCACTGCGTTTTCTTTCTTCTTCAGCTCTTCTTGCAGCCAGTTCTGCTGTTTTTTTAGCTTCCGCTTCCGCGAGCTTTCTTTCTCTTTCCAATGCTTCAGCTCTTGCTTTAGCTTCCGCCTCGATTCTTGCTTTTTCTCTTTCAGCAGCAATTTTAGCTAAACGTATTTTTTCTGCTTCTGCTTTCCTTCGGGCTTCTTCCTCAGCCTTTGCTATTCTGATCTCTTCAGCAATGATCGCTCTGATCTGTCCTTCAAGAGCCTTAGACTGGGTTTGTTTCTGTCTGAGTTCAGCCGTAAGCTTGGATTCGTTCTTTTTAAATTCGGCTACAAGCTGCTCTTTCTGAGCTCTTTCTGCATTGATTGTAGCCAAATCCTTCTGTTGGTTGACCAACAGATTTTCTTTCTCTTTTACAGAGCTTTGTCTTTGTGCAATTGTTTTTTTGATCTGATTGGCTGCATCGGTGATTTCGGCAGCTTTCTTATCCTGGTAATCAGAGTACTGTTTCAGATATTGTACTCTTCGGATCGCTTCTCCCAGATTTTTGGAAGAAAGGATGAATGTTACTTTATTCTGTACGCCTTTATTTTTATAGGCGTTAACGAGAACTTCAGCATAGTTTTTTCTAAGAACTGCTAATTCTTTATTCTGACGGTTGATTTCTAACTGTCGTAAATAGATATCATCCTCAATGAATCTTTTTTCTTTCTGAGTATTACTGTATACCTTTTCTCTTAAAACTAGTTTTTGATTAACGTTGGTGAGATAGGCTATAGAAAGTTTAGATTCACTTCTGGTTTTGGCTAGATCCGTATTTATTTGTGCAATTTGTTTTTTAAGTTCGGCATTCTGCTTTTGCAGCTGGTCTTTTTTCTGCTGTCCCTGATGTAATACGAACATCAGAATACCTATTAAAAAGCTAAATTTTTTAATCATTTAATCTCAATTTTCTTATAACTCGATGGTACAGAATAAGGTGTTTCCATCCTCGAAAAGTCAAATTTCGTATTTTCCATTAAGATTTGGCTGGATTTTGAGCCTTTTATAATTATTTTAACATTTTTGGGTAGACGGATTCCATTGTATTCATTCCAGTCGCTGTAAGAAATATCCAGCTCGTCTGTAGATAATACATCTCTTAGATTCACATTTAATAAATCATAATTGGTATCATATTGTAACACAATTTTATACTCCCTGCTTTTTTCGTCAGTGACAATCTTCTGATTTACATTGGATGTCATTTTATATCCCTGTGCATTCTGGGTCAGCGTAAACTGAGAATCATTGATTTTGACAAAGGTGCGTCCCATCAATATTTTTTCCAGCGATTTATAATCGATAAAATTGACGTTCAATAAATTATTAAGGTAATCAAAATCAGAGTCAATATAAGCTTTATTTACTTTGTCCTGTCCTTTTATACCTTCCGGAGTTGCAATTCCTCTGGCTACATTAAGGAACACGGCTCTTAGATTCATCCAGACCTTTTTATCATTCTCAATATAAGTGGTGGCATCCAGGGTAGGTACAAAGCTTCCCGTTTCCACGCGTACCTTACTGTCAATTTTAATCTGTTCGAATTTGGGAGGGATCACTACATGTTCATAAAAGGTAAGTTTATCCCTCACGGGTTCATTGACATCTTTTGGATTTCTGTTATTTTCCGCAGTTGAAATACTGTCCTGTGTACCCGTATCAGTATTAATGACATTTTTGGTTTTACAGGATGATAAGGCAAGAAGTAATAAAAGGAATGGGATCCAATTTTTCATGTATTTATCTTTTCAATTAAAAAAATACGTTGCAATATTAACGCCAAACCACACAAAAACATTTTGTGTGGCCTGATTATATTGTATTTAAATTAAATAATTTTCGATCTTATTTATTTGGATAGAAAATCTAATACCGAGTAGTCACCTAAAGAAATCTCTCTTGCTACCCCGAAATACTGTGCAGAATTACCGATCATAGAATTGGAAAGGTTTCCGTGGTTGATCCTGGTATTCTCCTGAATCAGCGAGTTTTCAATATTAGAATTTACAATCACCGTGTTATTTCCCAATGAAACACCAGGTCCCACTTTTGAATTGGAGATTTTTACGTTCTCTCCGATAAAGCAAGGAGGGATGATCAGTGAATTTTCAATCACAGCAGAAGCAGGATGTTGTGCCATTTCTGCCTTTTCATAAGCAAGAATTTTGCTGTTGGTTTCTACCGTAGCATTTTTATTTCCACAGTCCATCCAGTCATTTACTTTCCCTAAAGTAAATTTAGCCCCTTTTGCTCTGAGGTTTTCCAAAGCGGTCGTTAACTGATATTCGCCACCGTTTTTAATATCATTATCCATGATATAATTGATTTCGTCCATTAATTTCTCAGCACTGTTGAAATAATAAATACCAATAATGGCAAGGTCTGAAACGAAAGTCTGAGGCTTTTCAACAAAGTCAGTGATGAAACCATAGTTGTCTAATTTTACCACTCCAAAAGCAGATGGATCCTCTACGCTTTTTACCCAAATCACTCCATCTGAATTTTTATCCAGTTGGAAATCTGCACGGAAAAGGGTATCTGCAAATGCAATTACGACATCTCCCTGCATAGATTGTTCTGCACATTTGATGGCGTGGGCAGTTCCCAAAGGATCATTCTGGTAGTATATACTTCCTTTTGCTCCCAGCTTTTCAGCAATCTGAATAAGGGATCTTTCGATCTCAGAACCAAAATCTCCAATGATAAACGCTACTTCTTCAATCTTTTCTCCGGCAACTTTAGCAATATCTTCCACCAATCTCTGTACGATGGGCTTTCCTGCAATAGGAATAAGAGGTTTTGGAACAGTCAGCGTATGAGGACGTAATCTGGAACCACGTCCAGCCATAGGAACAATAATTTTCATAAATAATATAACTATGTTTTTGTTTAATTATAGTTTATTTTTTTGTTAAAGATACTAATTAAAACGCTTGTTAAAACGTAAAATTTATCATCTTTACCGGGTTTTGTTGTAATCTGTAAGACAGGATTGCTAAATAGCAAAATAGAGACCAAAGTTAATTTTTTTCACTTTTGATAAAAGCATATCTTTTTCCGTATAAATCAAAATTCCTGCGTAGAGTAAGAATAAAAGGTTTCCTATCCAGAAATTATAATCAAAGAAATAGACCATTAAAAAGCTGAAAAGCATCAGCAATCCTAAAAAGAAGGTCATTTTTTTAATCCTGTATGGAATAGGATAATATTTCTGTCCCAATAAATAGGACGTAATCATCATAACGAAATAGGCGATGAAAGTTACCCATGCTGAGACCATAAATCCATATTTGGTAAGGAACAGAAGGTTCAGCACAATCGTAAGCCCGGCTCCCAACCAGGAAATCACAGTTCCTATTTTGGTTCTGTCGGTTACTTTGTACCAGGTAGAAAAATTATAATAGATACCGAAGCACAGATTGGCAATCACGATAATCGGGATAATGTCAACAGCAGTCCAATAAGTACTGTTGGGAATTAAGATCTGTTTTAGCCATGAAATATTCGCTATGATTCCCATTGCTACTGTGGAGGCAAAAAATGTGAAGTATTCTGTAACTTTAGCATAGGTGTTTTTGGCATTATCATTATTCATCTGTTTGAAAAAGAATGGTTCGATACCCATTCTGTAAGCAGTGACAAACAATGTCATCAGAACTGCCAACTTATAACATCCGCCATAAGCACCGGCATCTTCATTCGGAATGTAATAAATCTGAACAGCTTTGTCAAAATTTTCGTTGAACATAAACGCCAGACCGGCAATCATGACCGGCCAGGAATAGGTAATCATCCTTTTAAAGAGGTCAACAGAAAACTGGAACCGTATTTTGAAAACAACCGGAAGCAGCAAAAGAAAGCCTAAAAAACTGGCAGCAAGGTTACTGTAAAAAGGGAAAGATACTTTTTCCTTTAAACCGAAGCCCTGGGAAACACTTAAAGGAATATACAGGAATAAGGCAACTGTGACAACGGTCTGAAAAAGAGACTGCAGAACTCTTACCAAAGAATATTTAATCGGTTTGTTATTATACCTCAGCCACGCGAAAGGGATCACACAGAGATTGTCGAAAAACGCAATCCAGGCAAACCAACGGATGTATTCCGGATTAGAGGAATACTCCAGAGTATCAGCAATTGACTGGCTGAAAATCAGACATCCCAGCAGGAAAAGGGTAGACAACCCAAAAAGGAACCAAAAAGAGGTGTTGAATGTTTTCTTTTCATTTTCCTTTTCTGCAGAAAAACGGAAGAAAGCCGTTTCAAAACCAAAAGACAGCATAATATTTACAAAAGAAATTAATGCATAAAGATTGGAGAATATGGCAAAATCTTTGTTTTCAATCTGGTTGATATATAAAGGGTTGAGAATAAATAAAATAACTCTCGGCATAATCGCCCCAATCCCATATATGATCGTCTCGTTGAGAAGTTTTTTCAAAATGTGAAATTTTATGCAAATGTAAATATTTAGAAATTGATTTATGATCAGTGATATTAAAATTCATTCATAAACCTTAATTTTGCGGTGTACAGAAGTTAGAAGCAAGAAGTTAGAAATTAATGACCATATTTTTATTGGCCAATGATAATTTATAACCCCAAATTTTTTCTAACCTCTCACCTAACCTCTAATTTCTACGTAAAAAATGAAGATCCTTATCAAAAATGTAAACATCGTCAACGAAGGAAAAGTCTTTGAAAGCGATATCTTAATAGAAAATGATTTAATTTCTAAAATAGAAACTGCTATTGCAGAAGATGCAGATCAGATCATTGACGGTTCCGGGAAATACCTTCTTCCGGGTGTTATTGATGATCAGGTACATTTTCGTGAACCGGGCCTGACCCATAAAGGAGATATTGAAAGTGAATCCAGATCTGCCATTGCTGGCGGGGTAACCAGTTTTATTGATCAGCCGAATACGGTTCCGAATGCCGTTACCCAGGAATTATTGGCGGATAAATATGAAATTGCTTCTCAGAAAGCTTATGCCAACTATGGTTTCATGATGGGGGGAACCAATGACAATCTTGAAGAAGTCCTAAAAACAAATCCCAGAAATGTTCCGGGAATTAAATTGTTCTTAGGATCATCTACCGGAAATATGCTGGTTGATAACCCTGAAACCCTGGAGAATATCTTCAGTAATACCAAAATGCTTATCGCTGTTCACTGTGAGGATGAAGCTACGATCAGAGCGAATACCCAAAAGTATCTGGATGAGTACGGAGAAGATATTCCGGTAAAATTTCATCATTTGATAAGAAGTGAAGAAGCTTGTTATAAATCCTCTTCCAAAGCCATTGAACTGGCAGAGAAAACAGGGGCAAGGCTGCATGTCTTCCATCTTTCAACAGCAAAAGAAACAAACCTTTTCAGAAATGACATCCCTTTAAAAGATAAGAAAATTACCGCTGAAGTTTGTGTTCATCATTTAACCTTTACAAATGAAGACTATGAAACAAAAGGAGGCTTGATCAAATGGAATCCTGCGGTAAAGACTCAAAAAGATAAAGACGGTCTTTGGGAAGCATTGCTGGATGACAGAATTGATGTAATTGCCACTGATCATGCCCCGCATACTGCTGAAGAAAAACAGAATGTGTATACAAAATGCCCTTCAGGAGCTCCTTTGGTACAGCATTCATTGATCGTGATGCTTGAGAATTACAGAAACGGAAAAATATCTCTTGAAAGAATTGTTGAAAAAATGTGCCACAATCCGGCTATTCTTTTCAGAGTTGAGAAAAGAGGTTTTGTAAAAGAAGGATATAAAGCAGATCTGGTTTTGGTAAACCTTAATGAAGACTGGACGGTTGCTAAAGACAATTTATTGTATAAATGCGGATGGAGCCCATTGGAAGGCATGAACTTCCATTCTAAGGTAACCCATACTTTTGTCAATGGACATTTAGTATATGACAACGGTAAAATTGCAGAAGAAAAATTTGGAGAGCGCTTGCTTTTTGAAGTTCAGGCGTAATTGGGTAAAAAAATTGCAAAATCCCTTTTGTAATTCGTATCAGATATAATTTTAATGACGATGATATCAATAGAAGCGGGCTTTAGCCCGCTTTTTATTATAACATATGCATATGGCTTCAGCCCAAACTTACTTTAGAATAGAAGAATCGGCAAAGCGCAGTCTTATTTTCTTGCAGATAAGCATATCACATGAATTCGTTTGATTCCACGTGATTTTCAATTTTACCTCAAATCATTATTTTTTCGCCTTATCCCCCATATAAAACATCAGTTTTCCGCCATTCATTATTTCAGTGTGTTTCAAAGTGAAATTTTGAATCTCTTTTCCGTTTAAAAGAATTTTCTGAACATAGACGTTCTTCGGCTCCTGATTGACGGTATCAATTTCAAAGGTCTTTCCGTTTTCCAGATTCAAAACGGCCCGTTCAACAGCAGGGCTTCCAATGGAATAGTCTTCAGAACCCGGTGCCACAGGGTAAAACCCAAGTGAGCTTAAAATATACCACGCACTCATTTGCCCGGCATCATCATTTCCTCCCAATCCATCCGGAGTGGCTTTATACTGCATTTCTAAAATATGGCGGATCTGTGCCTGCGTTTTCCACGGCTGCCCTGCCCAGTTATATAGATAAGCGACATGATGGGCCGGCTCGTTTCCGTGTACATATCCACCGATGATTCCTTCTCTTGTAATATCTTCAGTATCTGCAAAAAACTCATCAGGTAAATGCATGGAAAACAATCCGTCCAGTTTTGCAGCGAATTTTTTCCGGCCGCCCATCATTTTGATCAGTTCATCCGGGTTTTGCGGAACAAAGAAACTGTAATTCCATGAATTTCCTTCAATGAAGCCCTGTCCATGGGTACTTAATACATCAAAATCTTTTTTGAAACTTCCATCTGCCAGCCGCGGGCGCATGAATCCGATTGCTTTATCAAAATTATTTTTCCAGTTTTCAGAGCGTTTAATAAATTGATTGTATATTTCAGTTTCACCCAAATATTTTGCCAGCTGGGCAATCGCCCAGTCATCGTAGGCATATTCTAGTGTATTGGAAACTGAAGTTCCGTTTTTCTCGGCAGGAATATAGCCCAAATCAATATATTGTCCTATCCCTTCATAATTTCTCTTACTGGCTGTTTCTACACAGGCTTTCAAAGCTTCTTTTGGATCACCGTTATAATTTCCTTTGATAATGGCATCAGCTACTACGCTTACGCTGTGATAGCCGCTCATACACCAGTTATCATTGGCATAATGTGACCAGATAGGAAGCATTTTCATTGAAAACTGATTGTAATGCGCCATCATGGATTTTACCATATCATTATTCCGTTTAGGCTGAATAATATTGAAAAATGGATGGAGAGCCCGGTAAGTGTCCCATAATGAGAATGTTGTATAATTTGTGAATCCTTCTGCTTTATGGTTGTTTTGATCCAGCCCCTTATATTCTCCGTTGGCGTCCATATAAACTGTTGGGTTAATAAAAGTATGGTACATGGCAGTATAGAAATTAACCTTTTCGGTCTCAGATCCCTGGATGACAATTTTATTTAATTCTTTATTCCAGTCTTCCTGGGCCTTGGCTTTTATCTGATTAAAATTTAAGTTTCCTGTTTCCTTCTCCAGATTTTCAAGTGCGTTGGACTGGCTTACAGGAGAGATGGCAAGCTGGACTTCAATCGCCTCATTTTCATGGGTGTCAAAATCAAAATACATTTTCAGATTTTTTCCGGCGATTTCCGGAAAGTTTTCAGTCTGGTTGAATTTTCTCCAAAATCCTTTATATACCTGGGTACCGTCATCGTTTTTCTGGCCGTATGATTTAAAAGGTTTCGAAAACTTCATTGCGAAATATACCGTCCGGGTTCTTGCCCATCCGTTCGTCTGGCGGTACCCTGTTACGGTGTTGCCGTTTTCTACTCTTACATAGGTCCAGACATTTTTTCCGTCATAATTATAGATCCCTGCCATTAAATCCAGAATGATATGAGATTGATCGGATTTAGGAAATGTATAGCGGTGAACGCCAACTCTTTGGGTGGCTGTCAGCTCTGCCAGAATATTATAATCATCGAGTTTTACGTTGTAGTATCCTGCCTCTGCCTTTTCATTTTGATGGGAAAATCTGCTTCTATAGCCCTGTTCAGGATGAGAAGCTGTTCCGGGGTTCAACTGCAGTTTTCCGACAGTGGGCATGATAAGGAAATCTCCCAGATCGGAATGGCCTGTTCCGCTGAAATGGGTTGCACTGAAACCTGTAATTGTTTTGTCTTCGTATCGGTAGCCGGCACAATACTTATATACTTCACCATTATACTTTCCGTTGAGCTCATAAGAAATGGAATCTGTTTCAGGACTTAGCTGTACCGCTCCAAAAGGGACTGTAGCTCCGGGATAAGTATGTCCCATTTTTTCAGTTCCGATCAACGGGTTTACGTATTGATAAAGCTTTTCAAATTTTTGAGCTTTCAAATTTGAGGTGAAAAACATTGATAATAGAAAAATAACAGTTCCCGGATTTTTCATGAGTAAGTATATTATTAAGGGATAAAATTAATTAAAAAACAAAGAATAATTATTTATGGCATTATTTATAAATTTAAATTGAGGGCCATCCGTTCAATATTTATTATTTTTAGAAAAATATTTCATATGAATTTATATACACAACCAATGTTGCGCGAAGGCGCACTGAAAGATAAAGTAGCGATTGTAACTGGAGGGGGAAGTGGTCTTGGAAAAGCCATGACCAAATACTTTCTTGAATTGGGAGCCCATGTGGTGATCACTTCCAGAAATCTTGAAAAGCTTCAGGGTACAGCTAAAGAACTTGAAGAGCAAACAGGAGGTAAGGTGCTTTGTGTAGCTTGTGACGTAAGAAACTGGGAGGAAGTGGAAGCCATGAAAGAGGCCGCTTTAAAAGAATTTGGCAAAATTGATATTCTACTGAATAATGCGGCCGGAAATTTTATCTCTCCAACAGAAAGGTTAACGCATTCTGCTTTTGACTCTATTGTAGATATTGTTTTGAAAGGAACAAAAAACTGTACCCTTTCAATAGGAAAGCACTGGATAGGTTCTAAAAGTCCGGGAACCGTTTTAAATATTGTAACAACTTATTCGTGGACAGGATCTGCTTATGTAGTGCCTTCAGCATGTGCTAAAGCCGGAGTTTTAGCGATGACAAGATCATTGGCTGTGGAATGGGCAAAATATGGAATCCGCTTTAATGCTATTGCTCCCGGACCTTTCCCTACAAAAGGAGCATGGGACAGATTGCTGCCTGGTGATCTGCAGGAAAAATTTGATATGAGAAAGAAAGTCCCTTTGAGAAGAGTAGGAGAACATCAGGAACTGGCCAACCTGGCAGCCTATCTGGTGTCTGATTATTCTGCATATATGAATGGTGAAGTAGTGACTATTGACGGTGGTGAATGGCTTCAGGGAGCTGGTGAATTTAACATGCTGGAAGATATCCCTCAGGAAATGTGGGATGCTTTGGAAGCTATGATTAAAGCAAAGAAATCAAACTAATTAAAAAAAATAATGAAAAGGTGCCCGGATTTGTAACAATTCCGGGCACCTTTTTTACTTATCTGTAAATTGTTTCAAA
Source organism: Chryseobacterium sp. (assembly GCF_022869225.1). Classification (NCBI taxonomy): domain Bacteria; kingdom Pseudomonadati; phylum Bacteroidota; class Flavobacteriia; order Flavobacteriales; family Weeksellaceae; genus Chryseobacterium; species Chryseobacterium sp. The sequence continues at coordinate 2,868,313 of NZ_JALIHL010000001.1, forward strand.
TGAATTATAAAATTCCAGCACTTGTTTCTGCAGTTGCGCTTTTCCTTTTTTCAGGGTCTGTGTATGCTCAGGAAACCCCAAAATATGATTATGTAGAGGCATTTAAGCCGTTCTTCTATCCTCAGACAGGTACGGAAACCCGCTCCGCAAGCGGTCAGCCAGGCCATGCCTATTGGCAGAATTCAGCAGACTATCATCTGAATGTCAGCCTGAATGAAGATAAGAAAGAGATTGCCGGTACGGCAGAGATTAAATATACAAATAACAGCCCTGATCAGCTGAATTTTCTTTGGTTGCAGCTGGACCAGAATTTATTTGCAAAAGATTCTCGTGGAAACGCTGTTGTTCCTTTAGCGGGCAGCAGAAACGGGGCCCATGGTGAAGAGCTTCAGGGAGGATATTCTATTAAGTCTGTGAAACTTGATGGGAAAGCGGTGAAATATACCATTACCGATACAAGAATGCAGATCGATCTGCCTAAAGAATTGAAAGGAAGAGGAGGTGTGGCGAATATTGTCATTGACTACTCTTTTATTTCTCCGGAATATGGCTCAGACAGAATGGGGGTACAGGATACTAAAAACGGCAAGATCTTTACGATGGCACAATGGTATCCGAGAATGTGTGTGTATGATGATGTAATGGGTTGGAATACCCTGCCTTACCTTGGGGCTTCGGAGTTTTATCTGGAATACGGAAATATTACAGCTAATATTACTGTACCTGCCAATCATTATGTGGTTGCATCCGGAGAACTGCTTAATGAGAAGGAAGTGTATACTAAAGAGGAAATTAACAGATGGAAGCAGGCCAGAGACAGTGATAAAACCGTGATAATCCGCCCTGAATCTGAAATAAATAAAAACAAGGCGGCCGGAACAAAAACCTGGAAGTTTAGAATTGTACAGGCCAGAGATTTTGCCTGGGCATCTTCTGCCGGATTTATTTTAGATGCAGCGAAAATCAATCTTCCGAACGGTAAAAAATCATTGGCTATCTCTGCCTATCCTGTTGAAAGCGCCGGTGATAAAGCATGGGGAAGATCTACAGAATATACGAAGGCCGCCATAGAGCATTATTCAAATAAATGGTATGGTTATACTTACCCTGCAGCGACCAATGTTGCAGGAAATGAAGGTGGAATGGAATATCCGGGAATTGTTTTCTGTCATATGGATTCTAAGGGTGAGGATCTTTGGGGAGTAACGGATCATGAATTTGGACACAATTGGTTTCCAATGATCGTAGGGTCTAACGAAAGATTATTTGCCTGGATGGATGAGGGGTTTAATACATTCATCAATGGGCTTTCAACAGAGGCTTTTAATAAAGGCGAATATAATAGAAAACCGAATATGGCTCAGTCAGGAAGTTTTCTGCTGAGCGATAATTTGGAACCTGTTATGGTAGGTCCGGATAATATGAAAGAAAGGAGTATTGGAGCGCTGGCTTATTATAAACCTGGAGCGGGGTTGTCAATTTTAAGGGAAACCATTCTCGGACCTGAGAAGTTTGACAAAGCTTTTAAAACCTATATTGACCGTTGGGCGTTCAAACATCCTACTCCTTGGGACTTCTTTCATACCATGGAGAATGTTTCCGGGGAGGAATTGAACTGGTTTTGGAGAGGCTGGTTTTTCAGTAAGTGGAAAATTGATCAGGCTGTTAAAGACGTACGCTATATCAACGGAGACTTTAAAAACGGAGTTCAGATTACCATTGAAAACCTTGGCCAGCTACCAATGCCTACAACCGTACAGCTGAAATTCAAAGATGGGACGGCGCAAACGGTGAAAATTCCTGTTGAAGTTTGGAAAAGAAATACAGAATGGACTTTTAAAGTTGATTCAAATAAAGAAATAGATGAGGTAAAGCTTGATCCGAATTCGGTAGTCCCAGATATCAATCTGGAAAATAACAGCCGTAAACCGGCATAGATATTAGCAAAATATACTTATTATAAAGCCTGAACTTGCAATTGTAAGTCAGGCTTTTATTTTTAGGGTGTTTTTCCGGGGTAAGTAGAGGTGTTTCCCTACGGTGTTTGGATTGTCAGTGATGTAGTTTTGCTCTACCATATTAATACAAAAACAAAACAACATGGAAACATTAAAATCAGTGCTTGAAGCAAGCCACGCCAAAAAAACAAAAAATGAGTTAATCGACCTCTTGTCGGGAGTAGAAAAAGTACTTAGCCCTGCAGTCTATGAAAAGGTATCAGGAATCGAGACTTCAGAATTAAGTGCCCTTACCAATAAAGAACTGCTAAGTATCGTAGAAGACTTCAAAAAAAACTATGATGAAAAGTGGGAAAAATCTTTTTCCGGCGCATCTTCAGAAATTATGAAACTTATTGCCGGTAAAATGGCCGCTGATGAAGAGATCTTCAAAACTTCAGACGCTGCTAATGCAGATTTCGCTGCAGAATTGGGAAGTATTGACTTTGCCACCATTATTGGCGGACCTTTGGATGCGTGTGTAAAAGCACAGTCTAATGCCTCTATTGCCACCGTTAATTTCATCAATGAAGTAGGTTTCGAGCTTACGGATCCCAACAACCCGAATAGCGCGAAAAAATTAAGAATGGCAGAATTCAAATACACCAAAAATATTCCCAACCCGGATTTTGATCCGGACCAGCCGGTAAGCAGCACTAATCCTAAAACGATTCCTGATCCGGTAGAACTTACGGTTCCTTTTATAGCATTGTTAAACGTTCCAAGCTTCAGAATTGAAACCTGTGAAGTAGACTTTAATGTTAAACTTAATTCAACATACACCAAAGACGTAAGTGACGAATTCGGAATCAATGCCGGAGTATCCGGTGGATGGGGGCCTGTAAAATTCAAAGTGGATGTTTCTTACAAAAGAACTTCCAGTACAGGAATCAAAGTGGAAAAAGAATATTCTCTTGGGGTAAAAGTGAGAGCAACCAATGATGAAATGCCTGCCGGACTTGAGAAGGTTCTTGGACTTCTTTCTCAATAATACGTTTTACGAAATATGATAAAATTATCAGATTACCTGGATTATCTCAACAACGAGATAATTCAGGCTCGTAAAAAAGCAGACGAGAATGCTGTTCTTATTGCCAAAGAATATGCCCGTCATGAATACCTTAAATATTTTAAGGTTCCGAGATATGCCCTGCCCAGTGTAAAGATGGATATCCCCATCAAAATCACGGATATAGATTCTGCACCCAAATATAATTTTAAACTGAATCAGGATCAGTTCGTGATAGAAATGAATGAGAGAATCCGTCTGGTAAACAGAGAGAAAAAGATGAATATTCCTGAAATTACAAGAAAACAGATTCAGACTGAAGAGTTTAAGGCCTTGTTCAGTAAACTGGAAAAGAATGATCAGAAATTCGGAAAACTCCCTGCCAATGAAGTTCTTAAACTGGATCTCAGAAACAAAGTACAGCTTCTTAATTCCGGAATCTTCCGGCCTCAGGACGGGACAACAGAAGAAGAAACTGATGAGTTGAAAGAGATTTTTTCAAAGGTTTTACTGAATAAATATACACTGGTGAATGCAAAACTGAACAATATTTATATAGATCCCAATACCAGCGCAGCGGAAGATAAAGATAAGCTGTTCATCAACCTTCATGTGGAAATGGAGGAAGAAGGAATCAGAATTGTGTCTTACAAAGATAAAGACGGTAATGAAATAGAACAGATAACTTTTGAGTAATGCAGGAACTTATTCACTACACAGTACAGAAAATCAAAGAACTTCTGGAACATTTCAATGAAGTTCAGGCTTTATACCTGTCAAAATCATTTGACTTTGATGCCCGGTTTGATGTATTTCTCAGCGAGGTCCTGGAATATTTCCGTACAAAAGGAAACACCAGCCACGAATCCGAAGTTTTGAAGATCATGAATAGGATTGCAACCGTGAAAAGAGGTTTTAATCCCATAAAAATGGAGAAGATTATAACGGGAAGGCGAGAGCTTCTCGGAGGGTTTTCTTTCAACGGGTTAGAAGGTATTTATGATATCCTGATGGAAATATATGCGAAGGAAAACAAAAAACTGGACGATGCAGAAGAACTTATTTCAGGGATCATTGTTTCATTATACCAGAATGGAATTTTGGATGATGAAAAGGTGAAAGAAATGAATTCTGTTCCCAAAATTGAAAGCTTCTGGAATTCACTGGCCGAGCAGAATACAGCCATATCAGGAATTAATAAGAAACTAAGACTGACTATTATCCCGGAAGATATTTTCCTTATTCTGGAAAAAGTATTTCTGAAGTTAATTTAAAAAAAGATCATTATGGAAACCGGAAGATATATCGTTCTGCTGAAAGATCAGCAGAAAAACGCACTCAAAAAAATAGAGAAAGAATTGGAAATGAGTATTACTTCCTCAGAGCTTCTCTCCAAAGAAAACCGTTCTTATGAAATTATTGATCAGGATAACGGTGTGCTTTACAAAAATCTGGGGATTCTCGTGGTGGAAAATAGGGATGAAGATCAATTGAAAAGTGCTGTGAAAAACGAATCGAATTCTATCGTTTATTACGAAAAAGAACGGGAATTTTTTCCTGCAGATGAATTGCAGTTGGTCAACGAGCTTAAAAAACAGTCTGCCGGACTCGCAGAAAAAATTTCAGAACTTGAAAAATACATCACCAGCAAGCCTTTACCCCAACAATCATTGGTTGAGATGGAATGGGGACTGAAAGCTATTGGGCTGGAAAATGCCAACTATACAGGAAAAGGGATTGATGTCTGCATTCTGGATACAGGACTTGAAACTTCCCATCCTGATTTTTCCTCTGAAGAAATTGAAGGTAAATCTTTCATCGACGGACAAGATTGGAACAGAGATCCCAACGGGCATGGTACACACTGTGCGGGAGTTGCCACAGGAAATACCAGAAGCGATACGGGAAGATATTACGGAATTGCCAGAGACTGCAATCTGAAGATTGCAAAAGTGCTCGCAGACAATGGGAGAGGGACTACCAGCAGCGTGATTGATGCCATAGACTGGGCGATTACGAAAAAATTCAGAATACTGTCCCTTTCGCTGGCATCTCCGGTGAAACTTGATGATCAGCCTTCCCTGCTTTTCGAAACCATAGGAGAAAGAGCATTGGAAAATAATTGCCTTATTATAGCGGCTGCAGGGAATGACAGCAACAGACCGCAGATTCCGCAACCCGTTTCAATGCCTGCCAATTCAAAATCTATAATGGCTGTGGGAGCTATTGACAGCCAAATGAAGATCGCCAGATTTTCAAATGCGGGTATCAATCCGTCTACAGGAGGGAATATCAATGTGTGTGCTCCCGGAGTAGATATTATAAGTGCTTATCCTAAAAATGCAAAGAACAAAAATAATTTTTATTACAGCATGAGTGGTACAAGTATGGCTGCACCGCATGTTTCCGGACTTGCTGCCTTGTATATGGAACAATTTCCCAATAAACCGGCAAAAGAAATCTGGGAACTTATTGAAAACAGGGCCAGGCCTATTGAAGGCATAAAATACAGAGATATAGGAAATGGTTTAATACAGGTATACCTATGATCACTTATCTCGCAGTTGTAAAGAAAGATATAAATATTAAAAAGCTTGAAGCTCTTCTCAAAAGTAAAGAGATAAAGCTGGCAGCTCACTATAAAACCATTGGGGTTGTAAAACTTGAAAGTAGCGTACCTGTTTCAGAGAACGAATTTCATGAGTATTTTATATCTATAGAAGAAGAAAAAGATAATTTAACAATATAATCATATCAATAAAGCTTTTCTGTCACGGAGAAGTTTTATTTTTGTCTCTTATTGATAAAATAGATTATGAATTTCAGATTTTCAATTGTATTCCTGATGCTTTTTGTATTGGGATTTTCACAGGACTTTAAAGTAATGAGTTTTAATGTCCGGCTTAATGTTGAATCGGATAAAGAAAATTCATGGCCCCAGAGAAAACAGGATGTTGCCGATTTGCTTACTTATTATCATCCGGATTATTTCGGAGTGCAGGAGGCTCTTCCTGAGCAGATGAAGGATATTAAAAACGGACTGAAAAATTATGATTACATCGGAGTAGGAAGAGATGATGGTAAAGAAAAGGGAGAGTTCTCTGCGATTTTTTATGATACAAACAGGCTTGATGTGGTGACGTCCGGGACATTCTGGCTGTCTGAAACCCCTGAAAAACCTTCAAGGGGATGGGATGCTGCATTGAACAGGATCTGTACTTACGCAGTATTTAAAGATAAAAAATCAAAAAAAGAATTCCTGGCAATGAATCTTCATTTTGATCACATCGGAAATGTGGCCAGGGTGAAATCTTCTGAGCTGATCCTGAAAAAGATCAAAGAACTTAATCCTAAAAATCTGCCTGTAACATTAAGCGGCGATTTCAATCTGACCGAAGATTCAGAACCTATTAGAATTCTTTCTCAGAATATGAAGGATACTTTCTATCATTCGGAAACAAAACATTATGGTCCGGCAGGAACATTTACCGCGTTCAATATCAATGAAGTTCCGAAGGAGAGGATTGATTATATTTTTACCAAAGGTTTCACCATAAAATCTCACCGACATATTAATGACAGAAGAGAAAATCTGCTGTATCCGTCAGACCATTTTCCGGTTCTTGCAGAACTTTCATTATAATATTATCTGGTTGTAAACCGATAGTAAATCCAATTCTTTTTAGGGATTGGATTTTTTATGTAATTGTGGAGAAAAATGAGCTGTGAAATAATGGGTGCAAAGGTTATTTTGAAAAATATTATGATAAAAGAAATGCTGTTCTATGCGACATTTTCGTTATTTTTGAGGCCAATCTTAAAAAGGATATTTATGAAGAGAATTTTTTCCGGAATGATGATGGTGGTTTCATTGTTACAGCTTTCTGCCCAGGAATTATATATGCCTAGAAACATTAAAAAAGCCTATGAAAAAGGAACCCGCGATATTTCCGGAGCTCCTGGTAAAAATTATTGGCAGAATAAAGGGATTTATAAGGTAGAAGTAAAAGTAGATGCCAATACCAAGGTGGTTTCCGGAAAAGAAACAATTGTCTATACGAATAACAGTCCGGATAATTTGAATGAGCTGGCTATACGATTTGTGAATAATCTTCACAAGCCGCAGTCGCCAAGATCAGGATTTGTATCTGAAGATTTTCTGTCCTCAGGATTGAAGATCAGATCTTTCATTGTAAACGGTGAAAAATATGATATCAACAGTGATGATTGGAGTACCGTTGAAAAAGTAAAGTTAAAAACAGCTTTAAAATCTAAATCAAAAGCTGAAGTAAAAATTGAATGGGAGTATCCGCTGTCGGTACAGAGCGGAAGAGAAGGCCAGATAGATCCGGAAACGTTTTATGTAGCCTATTCTTTCCCTAGAATTTCTGTGTATGATGATTATAATGGCTGGGATATGCTTCCTCATTCAGACCGGCAAGAATTTTATAATGACTTCAATGATTATAGTTTTGCGATTACAGCACCAAAGAATTATGTAGTTTGGGCAACCGGGGATTTTCTGAATCCGGATGCTGTGCTTCAGCCGGAATATTTAAAAAGATATAAAGCTTCATTAAAAAGTGACAAAGTGATGAGTATCGCTACGGAGCAGGAAATGAAGTCAGGAAAAGTAACCAAACAGAGCAAATGGAATGTTTGGAAGTTTAAAGCCAATCATATTACGGATTTCTGTTTTGCAATGAGTAATCATTATGTATGGGATGCCGCGAGTGTTCAGCTGAAAACCAAAAGAGCCAGTGTGCAGGCAGGATATAAAGCCGGAGCAAAAGATTTTGAACATTATGTGGGCTGGATGCGTTATAATCTGGACTGGTTTTCTAAAAACTGGCCAGGCGTAGAATACCCATATAATGTAATGACCGCAATCCAGGGGTATGCAGATATGGAGTATCCAATGATGATCAATGATACCAGTATTCCCGATGACCTGAAGGATGCAAGACTGACTGCCGATCATGAAATTGCCCATACTTATTTCCCGTTTTATATGGGAATCAATGAAACAAGATATGCTTTTATGGATGAGGGATGGGCAACAACATTGGAATATCTCATCGGAATTGATGAAAACGGGGAGGCTGCCGCGAAAGAGTTTTATAAGAATTTCAGGGTTAAAAAATGGATCAATGATCCGTCTGCAGAACAGGATCAGCCGGTTATTACGATGAGTACACAGGTAAGCGGCCCGGGATACGGAAATAATTCCTATGTAAAAGCGTCCTTATCTTACCTGGCTTTAAAAGACTACCTGGGAGATGAATTGTTTAAAAAAGCTTTACATCATTATATGAATAACTGGAATGGGAAACATCCGGTGCCCTGGGATTATTTTAACTCTATGAATGCGGGAGCGGGTAAAAATCTGAATTGGTTCTTCCATAACTGGTTTTACACCAATAATTATATCGATTTAAAGGTAGCTGGTGCTTCGCAGAAGAATGATTTGCTTACGGTAAATGTTGTAAATGTGGGAGGATTTGCTATTCCTTTTGATGCGATACTGTCATATGAGGATGGGACAATGGAAAAGCTTCATTTTTCACCTTCCGTCTGGGAGAAAGATCAAAAGCTGACAGATCTTGTGATTCCGATCAAGAAAAAAGTAAAATCAGTACAGTTGGATGGAGATCTTTTTATGGATTATACACCGGGAGATAACAGTAAAACTTTATAAAAGTAAAAGCCTTCACAATCTGAAGGCTTTTTTAATGTTAAAAATAGGCAGTTAACCTTAGGCCCAAGGTGATGTAGTTGATTCTCTCTTTAGCGATCAGACGGTTAAGCTCTTGATCCAATTCATCACTTTCTTTGACTTCATCACTAAAATGATAGCGGATGCTGGATTTGATCTGATTATAGTCTGCATATAAAGTAAGCCCTAATCCGGGGTTGAATTTATAGGTGAGAGAAGTTCCTGCATTCCAGCGGAAGGCAGGCTTAGGCTTGTATCGGGCAATCTGGAGTTCGTGAGTAGGGGTGTCTATACTGTCGCTTTTTATAAATACTTTTCCACTTGCTGTTGCTGAGTATCCGGCAGTTGCCTTCAGGGTGAGCTGCCATTTGTCGGAAAACTCGTGAGAAAAATAGGGACCTGCTCCGGAACCGAGAAAACCTAAAGATTGAGTGATGATACTGTAGTTTCCAAAATTCTCTCCTTCCTCTAAAGGAATTTTCAGCGGTTTAATAGGGAAGCTGCTGAAACTGAGGTCTCCTCCGATACCCCATTTTTTTGAAAAGAAATACGCGCCTTCCAATCCACCCTCAAATCCTACCTGTTTTTTGTTGTCGAGGTCGGATTCTTTTAAAAAGTTAGTAGTACCCAGTGCAGAGCCGAGCTTTATCGCAATAAAAGACGGGTAGTCATTCCCCTGTATTCCGGATAAAAGACTTAGATTGTCTCCTTTATTTCTATACATTTTGTCGATAAAGAAATAGCCCAGTTCGGTAGATATGATCCCAATCCCTGCGCCTGCCAGAACATCGGGAATCCAGTGTCTGTTGTTTAAATTTCTTCCAAGTCCGGTAAGAGCTGCCGTACCATATCCTGCAATGCTATATGCCGGGTTTACCATACCATACTCCTTATGCAGAAAGCTCGCGTTGGTGAAAGCCATTGCGGTATGGCCTGACGGGAAGGAATTGTTTTTAGAGCCGTCAGGGCGCTCAACCTTTGACGTATACTTGATAGAATTGACCAGAATTCCCATGATAGCTAAACTTGTAACATAAGAAAGGCTGGCCCTTCCTATATTGTTTCTTCCTTTTACTCCGGAAAGCTTTAGCCCATAAACTGCAGCTGCAGGCGCATACTGGAGATAATCATCATATTTGGCTTTAAAAGTAGGAAGGTAACGGTTTCTGATCTCACGGATGCTCTCTTTTTCTCCCCAGGTAGCAGCTGCAGCGGTAAAAAGTAGTGCCGGAGCCATTGATTTTTTTACCCATTCCCTCTGAAAGAAGGTCGTTTTGTTTTCAAGGGGCAAGCCGGTGCTGATGGAGGTAATATCTTTCTGAAGATTTCGAGACTGAATGGTATCTTGTGCTTTATAACAGCATATATGTAAAAATATACAGGCTGCTAATACTATTTTTTTCATCCTTAATGTAAAGTCGCATAAAAATATAAAAAAAATCCATCTCTAAGAAGAGATGAATTTATTATTATAGAATTTATTTTACTGATAAATAAATACTTATCGTTAATACAGCCTAAGTCCTGATCTTGGTCCGGAAATAGAAACTACAGCCTGCATTCTTTGTCTTTGATTGGTGGTAAACATGATCATAGCCCTATCATCTACATAATCCATATAGTTCATGAAGATTTGAGAACGGCTCACCCCACTGCAGACACGGTTTAGAGGATAAGAAGGAACGCCGTAATTAGGGCCTGGAGAAGCAGGAGTGTCATTAGAATAATCGGTCTGGCATCCTACATCATATGATCCCCAAAGGTGCGGCAGATTTAAATAATGACCTACTTCATGAGTAGCTGTTCTTCCCAAATTGAAAGGAGCTGATGTACCAGAACCTGTTCCGATATAAGGAGCACCAATCACAACACCGTCTAAAGAAGCATCGATCGTTCCCGGATAATAGGCATACCCAAGGGTGCCGTTGGTCATTTTATTCACAATCCAGATGTTTAGATAATTGTCAGGGGAAGTAGCGACAATACCTGTGGAAGCTGATTTCATTTTGTTTTCGTCAGGGGTCCAAACCGTGGTGCTGCTCTGTTTTCTTACTGTTTTTTCCAGTCTGAATCTGATCTTAGTGTCTCCTGCTTTTACGGGAACAAATTCTGAAGGGGTATTGCTGATGTCTGAGTTTGTAGCACCATAATCCCGGTTCAGGACATCAATCTGCGACTGTAATCTGGCATCAGATACATTTTCATTGTCTGTATTATAAACAACATTGAATACTACAGGGATTTCTACGGTGCCGTCATCCAGTACTTTGCCTACTTTGATGTCGCTGAGGCGTTGTTGTGTAAATTCTTCTATAGCGTTAACTCTGGCCCTGGCAGCAGGATCCATGCTTAAAATTTTATCCCTCATCAAATCGGAAGGACAAACCCTTTTGCCGGATAGTTGTTGAGGTTGTGTTTCAGGCTGTTCTGCTACAGAATTGACATCGTTGTTACAGGAAGCTAAAAATAGAATTCCAGCTCCCAAAAGAATTTTTTTCATATTATATTATTTTGGATTTGAGTTTGTGAATTTATATCAATTAAATTTAATATGCAAATTATTCTTCAAATTATTTGATTATTAATATTTTTTACTTTCAAATGTTACGATTGTGTTAATAAAAGAGGCTTTGTTTTGAATTTTAGTTAATTTAATTAAAAATATTATTTTATTTCACTTTATTGTGTGTTTTTTATGAAAAAAATACTATTGATTTAATTTTTTTATAAATTTCTCATTTAATAAAAAACCGTCCCAAATAATGGAACGGTTTTACTATCTTATTGGGTTTAAGTTTCTGATGATTAGAGTGTTCTTAGTCCCGATCTCGCGCCTGAAGAAGCTACTACAGACTGCATTCTTGTTTTCTGACCAGCAGAGAACATAAACATTGCGGCATCATCTACATAATCCATATAATTCATAAACATCACAGATCTCTGCACACCACCGCAGGTATTGTTTAGAGGATAGGTAGGTTTTCCGTAATTGGCGGTTGTCTGTGTAGGAGTATCGCTAACCAGGTCATTTCCGCAATTGGCATCACCCCAGATATGTCTTAGATTCAGGTAATGTCCTACCTCATGTGTTGCCGTTCTTCCTAAGTTGAAAGGAGAAGAAGCGCCGGTTTTACCAAAATAGGGAGCTGCGATTACAACACCGTCATTCCATAAGCCCGCTGATTCAGGGAATGTAGCATATCCGAGAATGGTCTGCCCCTGGCTCGTCATTTTACCTACTATCCATATGTTCAGATAGTTGGTAGGATTAGTGGCGTCAATACCTCCCTTGGATGCTTTTTTCATATCATTATTGGTAGACCAGACTGTTTTTGAGGTAGATTTTCTAACCGTATTTACCAGTCTGAACTTTACTTTAACATCACCTGAACTTACGGGCAGAAATTCCGAAGGGATTTTGCTGACATCACTATTTGTACCGGAATAGTCAGCATTCAATACACTTATTTGTTCAGCAATTCTTGTGTCAGAAACATTTTCTGAAGACGTTTTATAGATAACATTCACGATGACCGGGATCTCTACGCTTCCATCAGCAAGAACTTTTCCTAATTTCATATCATTGGTAAATTTCTCAGTATTGCTTTCTAAAGCTGTATATCTTTGTCTGAGCTCTGGACTGCTTTTCAGAGCTTCCTGTCGTATTTCTTCAGAAGCACAACCTCTTTTAGCCAGATCAGCCGATGTTGCGGGTTGATCAGGTGAAATTTCATTTTGATTGGTAATGTTGTCGCTGTTACAGGCAGACATCAGACCGAGCATAAGTGCTCCAAATAATAGTTTTTTCATATTACAATTTCTTTTTGTTTAAGAATATGAAATTATAGCATTTAAAATTAATATGCAAACTATTTTTCTTTTTAGTTGATATTTATATTGTTTTTAGTTTAAATAAATGAATATTTTATAAAGAAATTGAATTTATGTTGATTTTTAATCATTTTGCATTAATGAGGCAAAATATTTTATTTTTAAAATTGATTTAATGTAAATAATTAATATTATTTATATTTTTTATGATTTTTTTAATTTGAATTAATTAGCGAAGCCATTTTTGATCGCAAACACTGCAAGCCCTACACGGGTTTTCAGTTCCAGTTTTTCACAGAGCTGGTCACGATAGCTTTCAACCGTCCTGGGGCTGCAGCACATTCTGTCTGCAATCTCTTTATAGCTGAGCTCCGTTACCGTGTATTTCAGGAATTCTTTTTCTCTATCAGAAATCCTTATGGAAACTTCGGCTTCCTTATCCTTATTAAGATTAGAAAATATAATTTTTGATGCCCACTCAGGATAGAAGAAACCATCGGAATTTAATCTTGTAAGGGCTGTTTCCAAATCTTTTGGATGGGTATTTTTTAATAAATATCCCTTTGCTCCGTTTCTGATCATTTTAATGACGCTGTTGTCATCACCCTGCATACTCAGGGCCATGATTTTAATGCCCGGGTGATGAGCTGAAAGCCAGGAGGCTGTTTCAAAGCCATCCATAATAGGCATACTGATATCCAGCAAAATGATATCCGGGATCTGCATGCCGTCTTCAAATTTCTGTATCAGATCTTTTCCGTTTTCACATACATAGATTACTTCAAAGTCACTGAAATTTCCAATAATCCCTTCCAGTGCTTTAGCGATAAGGATGTGGTCATCAACGATTACAATTGTTTTTTTCATGATTGTTTTTTTAAGATAATGTGAAGCCGGGTTCCTGAGTTTTCCTTACTGTTAAGGTGGAAGTCTGCCCCGATGATTTCAGCTCTGTTTTTCATATTGGTAAGACCAATCCCGTTAGAAGTTATCCGGCTGGTGTCAAATCCGATACCATCATCATTAATGGTAAGCTCCCAGAGGATATTTTCAGCCGTACTTAAGTTAATAAAAATATTTTCACAGTTGGAATGTTTAATGCTGTTTTGAATAAATTCCTGAATAATCCTCAGAAGGACATTTTTATGAACAAAACCCAGATCAAGCTGATCGAAATTATATTCAAATTTTACATGGCATTTTTTAAAAGAATTGGTAATGTCTACTTCGTCCTGAATTAAAGTTTTAATATCCTTTTGATTGATATTATCATCGGTCAATGTTTTTGAAAGATTTCGGAGATCCTGCAGGGATTGATTGATAATCTGAGAGACCTGCTCGATTCTTTCGCTGGCTTCCGGAACTTTATTTTCATAAAGCATTTGTTGGGTGTAAAGGCTTACCAAAGTCAGCTTTTGGCCAATATTGTCATGTAGCTCCCTGCCGATCTGCTGCATGGTCGCTTGCTGAATTTCCAGCTGGGTAGCTAGAAGTTCCTTTTGGTGGATCTCATTTTTAATCTCAATTTCATTCAGGTATTCCTTCTTCCGCTGTCTGTAGTTTCTAATATAGATCGCCACTGCAACGACGAACATCACAAAAAATATATTAAATAAAATAATAACGATTAAGAGTTCTGTTTTCCCCATATGAATGAACTTGCAAATAAAATATACATGACTACGCCTGAGATTAGAAAATAACTAAAATAAATATTCCAGATTTCCATGTAATTGATCAAAACCGGGAAAAGGGCCATGAATGGTAATGTTCCGATATACGACAGGGTAACTCCCAGGTTAATGTAAAACATTCTGTTCTTATTAAAATGGAGGATATCCTGTGAGTTAATTTGCTTATAATATTCCATCACTACCAGAAGCATTAGGATAAGACACCCAAATGTATAATTAAATGCAAATACAATTTTGCTTCCTGAAAAATACAATTCATTGGGAATAAATGAAAGTAGGTATAAAAAGGATAAGATGAAAAATAATTTGGGTCTTCTTAAAGATTTTGCAGCATACAACCAGTAAAAGAATATAAACTGGATGGGCATCAAAAAGTAATTGTAATATTGTGATTTAGAAAAATAAGTGAATTTTCCCCATCTCCCATAGGCTTCCCCAATAAAGATAAAAACTAAATAAAACACGAAAAAAATCCAATATTGCTTTTTTAGACGATGATAATAAAAAAGCGCTACAACCGCAGCGAGTCCTTCGGCCCAAAGCATGCTTTTGCTTACAAATTCCTGGAAATCAGTCATGTCCTGTTTAAAGTAATAAATTAATGGTTAAAAAAACTCAACTTTAGAGTTTGACGGTGGAATAAGCTGTCCGTTATTTTCTCCCATAACGCCGTCGTCTTCAGGAGCCCTTCTGGCACTTAATGCTAAGTTTATAGATGAATTGCTTTCTGAATAATTAAAATCATAATGATGGGTTTCTCCTTTCTCATCTGTTCTTTTTACAGTAGGAATCATTACCAGTGTGTGCCTTTCAGCATATTCCTTGGCGATGGGATGAGAGCTCATTATATGCCAATTCTCTTCTTTCGGGTAGGCTGCATAATAAAATCTGATTCCCAGGTCTTCTTCAGAAAGGTCAGGATTATTTTTGCCGGCTTCTTCCTCTATCATGGCAATAAATTTTTTTAATTTCGGAAGATCAAACCATATGGAATGGGCGTCATTGATGCCTAAGGTCTCATTGATAGCATTCAAATGATTTTGGCGATAATTATCTATCAAAGCCTTAATCAGTTCATTGGACATTCTTCCGGATTTCGGACCATGCCCATTAGTAGATTCTGTTTCCATAACTTAGGTTTATAAAAAATTAGTGTATCTGCAAATTTCGCAAAAAAATATGGTAGAGAGAATAATAAATACTGGGGGATTTTACTGTTAATTTACCGTGATTTTACGGATTGTGTGTGAAGACAGTATGGGATAAGGCATAGTTTGAAAAAAAAACGGAGAAAAAATCTCCGTTTTTATTAAATACAAGGGTATCTTTTAGGATCCCTGCAGATGTACCCTGTGGAACAGCACAGCCCTGTGGGACAGTTCATGTCGATATCACAACTTATAATTTCAGCAATTCCGCCTGAAATTTTTTTCAATGCTTCTCTCTTTTTAATCTTTTCATAGTGATTTTGTTTTAGTTAGATTAGTGTATAAATATAATGATATTTCACTTACTATAGAAAAAAATTAAAAATTCGCTCTAATTTGCCTTATCTCATGATGATCGTAAAAAAGATTCAGGGTATTTATCCTTATGCTTTCCCCATATCAGGGAAACGGAGAATAAAATATACATAACAATTAAAGACATCTGAAAATAAGAATAATAGATGTCACGGATTTCTTTGTATTGTTTTATCTGAATGAAAAAGGTCCAGAACGGCATTGTTCCAATATAAAATAATGTAACTCCCAGATTGATATAGAACATTCTGTTGCGGCTGAAGTTTAATATCTCAGAAGAATTAACCTGCTTATAGTATTCCATAATTACCAATCCCATTAGAATAAGGCAGCCTAAGGTATAGTTTAATGAGAAGATTTCTTTCCGGGTATTGAAAAAGAGCTCATTAGGGATAAATGATAACAGATAGGTCAGGGACAGAATATAAAACAATTTCGGCTTTCCAAAAGATTTTGCCGCATACAGCCAATAAAAAAATATAAACTCAAGGGGAATGACAAAATAATTATAAAATTTTGAACTGTCATATTCTATGAATCGGGGACTGTATTTCCCAAACACTTCACACAGGAAAATAAGGACCAGGTACAGGCAGAAATATTTCCAATAATGATGCTTTTCACGGTTAAAATAAATAATGGCGGTGATTGCTGTAAATCCTTCTACCCAAAGAATGGTCTCATAAAGTATTTGTGGAATAGTCATTAATTAATTTTGTTAAATATGGAATAATTGTAAAAAAATAATATAATTTTCCCCCAAAAGTATTAATAAAAAGTAAGTGCTGCAGAATTATCTACAGCACTTACTTACAAAAATAATGTATATGAAAAAAACTACTTTATTGATCAGTAGGTCTGAAAACCAGACCGGTTTCTTCGAAATAATCTAAAGTGATTCTGTCTCCGTCGTTTACATTTCCGGCAAGGATTTCTTTAGACAGTTTATTCAGTACTTCCTGCTGGATGACTCTTTTTAATGGTCTTGCCCCAAAAGCAGGGTCATAGCCCTTATCCATCAGGTAATCTACAGCATCCTGAGTAAAAGTCATAATGATATTCCGCTTAGCTAACATATCATTAAACCCTCTCAGCTGGTACTGAACGATTTTTCCGATCTCTTTTTTTCTTAAAGGCTGGAACAATACAATTTCATCAATCCTGTTCAGGAACTCCGGACGTAAAGTCTGTTTCAGCAAATCGAAAACTTCTACTTTTGTTTTATCCACAACTTCATCCTGGTTTTCCTCCGTAATATTTTCAAAATTTTCCTGAATCAAATGCGAACCTAAGTTCGATGTCATAATGATGATAGAGTTTTTGAAATTGACTACACGGCCTTTGTTGTCTGTAAGACGTCCGTCATCCAAAACCTGTAATAAGGTGTTGAAAACATCCGGATGCGCTTTTTCAATCTCATCTAAAAGGACTACGGAATACGGCCTTCTCCTTACGGCTTCTGTCAATTGTCCGCCTTCATCATATCCTACATATCCGGGAGGCGCTCCCACTAATCTTGAAACACTGTGACGCTCCTGATATTCACTCATATCAATTCTGGTCATATTGTTTTCATCATCAAACAGGAATTCAGCTAACGCTTTTGCAAGCTCAGTTTTACCAACCCCCGTTGTTCCTAAAAACAGGAATGATCCGATTGGCTTTTTGTCATCGCTCAATCCTGCCCTGTTTCTTCTGATCGCATCAGCTACCGCCTCGATCGCTTCATTCTGTCCTACCACTCTGTGGTGAAGCTCAGATTCCAGATTCAGTAATTTATCTCTTTCGGATTGTAACAGCTTAGTGACTGGAATTCCTGTCCATTTCGCGATTACCTCGGAAATGTTTTCAGCAGTAA
Source organism: Chryseobacterium sp. (assembly GCF_022869225.1). Lineage (NCBI taxonomy): Bacteria > Pseudomonadati > Bacteroidota > Flavobacteriia > Flavobacteriales > Weeksellaceae > Chryseobacterium > Chryseobacterium sp. The sequence goes on from NZ_JALIHL010000001.1 coordinate 2,885,941, forward strand.
CTTCTTCCTTAATCAGCTCATTTTTATGGTTTTGCATTTCAAGCTCAACCTTGGCCAGCTCCTCTTCTTTTTCACGGAGTTTGCCATATTGTATTTCCGCAACTTTTGCATAGTCTCCTGCTCTTGAAGCTCTTTCTGCCTCCAGTTTCAGGGACTCAATATCTTTTTTGATCTGAGTCAGATCTTCACTTTTCTGTTTTTCTTTCAGCCATTTTGCGTTGATTTCATTTCTTTGTTCAGAAATTTTTGAAATATCTTCTTTCAAATGGTTGATTTTGGTTTCATTGCCCTCTCTCGAAATAGCGGCCAATTCAATTTCCAGCTGCATCAATCTTCTGTCCAGTACATCCAGTTCTTCCGGTTTTGAATTGATTTCCATTCTCAGCTTAGCAGAAGCCTCGTCGATAAGGTCAATAGCCTTATCCGGTAAAAATCTGTCTGAAATATATCTTTGAGACATTTCTACTGCAGCAATGATTGCTTCATCTTTGATTCTTACTTTGTGGTGGGCTTCGTATTTGTCTTTAATCCCGCGCAGAATGGAGATTGCAGATTCTGTATCCGGTTCTTCCACCATTACTTTCTGGAAACGTCTTTCTAAGGCTTTATCCTTTTCAAAATATTTCTGGTACTCATTTAAAGTAGTGGCTCCGATAGCTCTTAACTCACCTCTTGCCAGGGCCGGTTTCAAAATGTTGGCGGCATCCATTGCTCCTTCACCACCTCCGGCGCCTACCAGGGTGTGAATCTCATCAATGAAAAGAATAATCTGTCCGTCAGACTTGATCACTTCATTCACTACGGATTTCAGACGCTCTTCAAATTCACCTTTGTATTTTGCCCCTGCGATCAGAGCTCCCATATCTAATGAATATAATGTTTTATCGATTAGATTCTCAGGAATGTCACCGCTGATAATTCGGTGGGCAATTCCCTCAGCAATTGCTGTTTTACCTACCCCCGGCTCTCCGATCAGGATAGGGTTGTTTTTTGTTCTCCTCGAAAGGATCTGTAATACCCTTCTGATTTCTTCATCACGTCCGATGACAGGGTCCAGCTTTCCTTCAGCTGCTAATTCATTGAAGTTCTTAGCATATTTATTTAAGGACTGATAGGTTTCTTCCGAACTTGCAGAAGTAGCCTTGCTGCCTTTTCTTAATTCTTTAATGGCACCTTCCAGAAGATTTTTGGTAACGCCCATATCTTTCAGCATTTTAGATACTTCAGAGCTGGTTTCCAAAAGGGAGAGCCATACATGTTCAATCGTTACATATTCATCACCCATTTTTTTAGCAATGTTGGGAGCATCCAGCAAGACTTTATTGGCTGATTGTGAAAGGTAAATATTTCCTCCCTGTACTTTAGGAAGTCTTTCTAAATTTTCACGGTTGCGCTCTCTTACTAAATTGGCATCTGCTTCAGATTTTTTTAATAGGAAAGGTGATATATTTTCATCTACCTGAAAAATTCCTTCCAGCAGATGTTGAGGTTCGATACTCTGATTGCCAAATTCCATAGCAACCTGCTGAGCCGCCTGGATGGCTTCTTGTGATTTTACAGTATATTGGTTTAAGTTCATATTGTATATATTTTTGGTAATGGTTTAAGTTAGGTTAAAAACATCAAGAAACTAAATTTTCAGGCTCAGTTTCTTAATGCCATCAATTATTTAATCATTTATTCGGTGACTGTATCGCAAAAACTGTTCAATTATTAAATTTACAAAAAATAAGGACAAAATTTCCGAATTCAGTATTTTTAACGTAAAATTAACTAGACAAAATTTCCGGTTTGTGAATAATTTCCTTACATTAATGAACAATACGTCATATCATGGTCAATATACCCTTTGAGGCAAATTTGCTTAAGTCTGTGTTAAATTTGAACTTATTATTTCGAGAATAGTTACTTTTGCATTTTACCAGATGGAGCTTAAAGAAAAACAACGAAAAATATTAGATGTAGCAGTAGAACTTTTCAAAGAAAAAGGCTATATGGGCAGCTCGGTAAGAGACCTGGCTACAAAACTCAATATCAAGGCCGCATCATTGTATGCCCATATCCGTTCGAAAGAAGAAATTTTGGAATGGATCTGTTTTGGTATCGCTCAGGAGTTTTTCGATGAGCTTCAGGAAGTGAAAAATACGGATATTGCTCCAAAAGAAAAACTGAATTTATTTTTGGATAAGCATTTATCAGTGGTTCTTAAGAACCGTGATGTAACCCACATCTACTCTAATGAATGGAAACACCTTGAAGAAAAACTTCCTGAGTTTGTTGCATTGAGAAAAAATTATCAGCAGGAAGTTGAAGAACTGATTTCCGAGATCTATCAGGCTGAAAAATGGGAATTGAAAGCCCCTTCGTTTACGACAAGGTTTATTCTTCATACCCTTAACAATTCTTATTTCTGGTTCAAAAGAAGCAGTGATTCCACTGATGAAATTACCGATGAGATCAGGGAGAAGATACTTTTCGGTTTATTGGGAAATCAGAAATCGTAACTTTTATTATTTTATTTACTTTGTCAACCGGATCTTTGTTATTCCGAGTCTCAATAATGCTTATCGAAAATGCTCAGATTTCTTTAAATATGGAATGAGAAAGAGGTAAAATCAACTTAAGTATACTATTCAACAGCCTTATTTAAACTTTAATAAAACTCAAGTGTTCACATTTTTTGCGGCTTTGTGGTTCAACAGCAGATCAATTAAATATTCTGTTATTTAGAATCATTCAAAATATGATAAAAATCATAAAAATTTTGTCAGCTACCAAAATCTTTTTAAATTTACACCTAACAAATGTTAGTTAGTTTTATGGATTTTTCAGTTGAATATCTGGAGCTGGGTCAATTGAGGCAGCTTCAATCTGACCGGTTGATCAATTTGATCGGTTATCTAGGAGACAAGTCGGATTTTTATAAAAGAAAATTTGAAGAATTGGAAATATCTCCACAGGATATAAGGTCGATAGAAGATATTACAAAACTTCCGATTACTTACAAACAGGATTTAAGAGATAACTATCCGTTTGGGTTGTTTACGGTTCCGAAAAACGAACTGCAGAGAATCCACTGCTCAAGCGGAACTACAGGAAAGCCTACCGTAGTAGGATATACGAAAGAAGATGTGGATCTTTTCAGTGAAGTAGTCGCCAGATCTTTGCAGGCAGCAGGTGCCAGATCCGGAATGCAGCTGCACAATGCGTACGGATATGGTATTTTTACGGGCGGGCTTGGCCTTCATTACGGAGCGGAGAAATTGGGGATGAGCGTTCTTCCTATTTCCGGGGGAATGACCGCCAGACAGGTCGATCTGATCACGGATTTTAAACCGGAAGTGATCTGCTGTTCACCCTCATACGCGTTGACTATTGCTGACGAATTTGCCTACAGGGGAATTTCAGCCGATGAAATCAGCCTTAAGTACGCGGTGTTAGGCTCAGAACCATGGACGGAAATTATCAGAGGCCACATTGAAGAAAGGTTAGGAGTTCATGCCACCAATATTTACGGGTTAAGTGAAATTATCGGTCCCGGCGTTTCCATGGAGGATTTTGAAGAGAAAGGAGGGGCTTATATCTGGGAAGATCATTTCTATCCTGAAATTTTGGATCCGGTTACCAAACAGCCGGTTCCCTTCGGAGAAGAAGGAGTTTTGGTGATTACGACTTTAACGAAAAAAGCAATGCCGCTTTTACGTTACTGGACGAATGATATCACAAGCCTTTACTATGATGAGAATGCCAAAAGAACAATGGTGAAGATGAAACCGATCATCGGAAGAGCTGATGACATGCTGATCGTGAGAGGAGTAAATGTCTATCCCAGCCAGATTGAAGATGCATTTTCTCATGTAAAAGGGGTTGTTCCGAATTACTACCTGACTCCGGTGGAAAAGGAGCATATGTGTGTAGCATTGGATATTGATGTAGAAATTGATGATGACTTTGTAAAGAATCAAAAGATAGAGGCAGATACCGACGATTATTTTAATTTTGTCGGCATCTTTGGAAAAAATATAGAAAACGAAATAAAGAAACGGGTAGGAGTCACTACAAAAGTGAAAGTTCATGCCCAGGATAGTTTGCCGAAGTGCGAAGGTGGAAAAATTAATAGAATACTAAAAAAATAATGAATTCATTTTATAAACTTAAAACGGTTAAGGTTCAGAAAGATACTCCGGAAGCAGTCAATGTGGCGGTGGAAATTCCTGAAGAACTGAAGGACAAGTTCAGGTTCAAGCAGGGACAGTACCTTAATTTCCGAATGATGATCAATGGGAATGAGGAGAGACGTTCTTATTCTATCTGCAATGCTCCAAGCGAAAAAAGCAATACGCTGGAAGTACTGGTTAAATTATTGGAAAACGGAAAAGTTTCAGGGTATTTCAATGAACATCTTCACATGGATGAATTGCTGGAAGTAATGCCTCCGATGGGTGGTTTCAACACTTCTTATCACCCGACCAACGTGAAAACTTACGTTGGTTTGGCTGCAGGAAGCGGAATTTCTCCTGTTTTATCCAATATTAAAGAAAGCCTTTATCAGGAACCGAATTCAAATGCTTATTTGTTCTACAGCAACAGAAGTATGAATCACGTGATGAAGAAAGCTGAAATCGATAAGTTGGTGGAAACTTTTAACGGAAGATTGAAAGTTGTTTATTTAGTAAGCCGTGAAAAACACGAAGATCCGATTTTTGAAGGAAGAATTTCTGCTGAAAAACTGGAGCAGTTATTTGAAAGATACACGGATATTGATGTAAAAGAGTCTACTTATTTCATCTGCGGACCTGCAGAAATGATCAAAGGCATTGCTGATTATCTGAAGAAAGATAAGAAGGTACCTGCTATTCAGGTCTTGTTTGAATACTTCACGGCTCCGGATGAAGAAAATACGGAGGAAATGAGTGATGAATTCAAGGCCATTGCCAATATTGAAAGTATGGTAACGGTAATCATCGATGATGATGAATATTCGTTCCACCTTAATTCAAAAAAAGAGAGTATCTTAGATAAAGCATTGAAAGACAATCTTCCTGTGCCTTTTGCATGTAAAGGAGGGGTTTGTTGTACGTGTAAAGCGGAAGTTCTGGAAGGAGAAGTTTTCATGGAGAAAAACTACGCACTTACCGAAGAAGAAGTAGCCAGAGGTTACGTTCTTACCTGTCAATGTCACCCGACAACCAATGTGGTGATGCTTAATTATGATGTTTAATTTTTTGTAAAATGTAAAATGTATAATGTAAAAAGTACATCGGAAATACATTGTACAACCTACATATTACTTTAGTACAAAAAACAAAAGAAATGGACTTAGAAAAATTTGTTCAATACGTTCACGAAGAAAATAAAGTAGAACCAAAAGATGTAATGCCGGATGATTACAGAAAATTATTGGTTCGTCAGATTTCACAGCATGCTCATTCTGAAATTGTAGGAATGCTCCCGGAAGCCAACTGGATTTCCAGAGCCCCTTCATTGAGAAGAAAAATGGCACTTCTGGCTAAAGTTCAGGATGAAGCAGGACATGGTTTATACCTTTACTCTGCGACAGAAACTTTAGGAGATGGAAGCATCAGAGCAGACAGAGATGCTACTTATGATGATATGCTGGAAGGAAAAGCAAAATATTCGAGTATTTTCAACTATCCTACCTTAAGCTGGGCAGATATAGGAGCCATCGGTTGGCTGGTAGATGGAGCAGCTATTATGAATCAGGTAATGCTGATGGGAAATTCTTACGGTCCTTACTCAAGAGCGATGGTAAAGATCTGTAAAGAAGAATCTTTTCACCAAAGACAGGGATATGAGATTTTAATGGCCCTTTGCCGCGGTACCAAACAGCAGAAAGAAATGGCTCAGGCGTCATTAAACCGCTTCTGGTGGCCGGCTCTAATGATGTTCGGACCAAACGATGACAGCTCACCCAACTCTAAAATCTCTATGAACTATAGAGTAAAGAGAGAAAGTAACGACAGTCTTCGTCAGAGATTTATCGACGTTACCGTTTCTCAGGCTGAATTCTTAGGATTAACGATCCCAGACAAAGATTTGAAATGGAATGAGGAAAGACAGCATTACGATTTCGGAGAGCTTCCCTGGGATGAATTCATGGAAATCTTAAAAGGAAACGGACCTTGCAACAAGAAGCGTATCGAAACAAAGAGAAAAGCGCAAAGAGAAAATTCATGGGTAAAAGAGGCAGCAGCAGCTTTTGCAGAGAAGCAAGAAAAAGTAATTTAATGGAAAGTATGGATAATATATCAAAGCTTAAGAAATTTCTTTATTATCTATTTGTATTAGAAAAAAGTTATAGAGAAGATGAGGAAATAGATTCAAAAACTTCTGTAAATATCCAAGTACAGCTTTATAGAGAAATTATAGATTCAAATTTTTCTAAAAGAGATTTAATTCAAAATTTAAAAGAAAGAATATATAGTCTTGTATATTCAATCAATAATGAAAACACTTTTTTTAATATAAATTTTTCACCTGAGGAAATTATAGATAGCCTAGGAAGCACATCAAGGAATTTAAAGTTTGAAGTTGTTTTTACTAGTGATTCATTAAAAATAGAATCATTAAAAGTAAATGAAGAATTAGTATTACAAGACTATAGTTTACACATTTAAATTAAAATAAAAAATAAAGATAGATAATGAGTCAATTAGATATGTGGGAAGTGTTTATTCAAACTAAACCGGGATTATCCCACAAACACGTTGGAATTGTACAGGCACCTACAGCAGAAATGGCTTTGCAGAACGCAAGAGACGTTTATACAAGAAGAAAAGAAGGAACTTCTGTTTGGGTAGTTCCAAGTAAATATATTGTGACTTCAGAAGGGGTGGATAAAGAAGCGTTTTTCGATCCGGCTGATGACAAACTCTACCGTCACCCAACTTTCTACGAAATCCCTAACGACGTAAAAAATATGTAAAATAGCTAATGGCTATTAGCTGCTTGCAATTTGCCAAAAGCTATATGCCAAAAGCCAAAAGCTAAAATAATGAATCCATTATATAATTATTTATTAAAACTAGCAGACGACAGTTTCATTATGGGACAGCGTTTGTCTGCGTGGTGCGGTGAAGGTCCTTACTTAGAAGAGGATATTGCATTGACCAATATTGCGTTGGATGAACTAGGTCAGGCCAATAACTTTTATGTTTACGCTTCAAGAGTTATTGACAACGGGAAAAGTGAAGATGATATCGCATTTTTAAGATACGAACACGAATACCTCAATGCACACTGGGCAGAACTTCCCAATGAAGATTATGCACAGACTATTCTTAAAGTATATGTATTGTCTGTGTATCAGAAACTGATGTATGAAGCATTATCAAATTCTGCTAATGAAGAGCTTTCAGCGATTGCCCAAAAATCTTTGAAAGAAGTAAGATATCACTATACTCATGCTGCATCGTGGATGAAAATTTTTGCTCAGGGAACAGAAGAAAGCCGTGAGCGCCTGGTAAATGCCATCGAAAATATCTGGGAATATACAAAAGGTTTATTTGCCAAAGTAGAAGGGGAAGATGATTTGGTGGTTTTAAATATTGCTCCCAATGTTGATGAATTATATAAAGAATTTGTTGCCATCACAGAGAAGGATTTTCAGGATTTTGGATTAGAATATCCAACCCATCCATTCATGCAGCCAAAATCAAGAACAGGATATCACACGGAATACTTCGGATATATCCTTTGTGAACTTCAGTATATGCAGAGAGCTTATCCGGGATGTACCTGGTAAGAATTCTCAAGTTTGAAGAAGAAATATTTTAGGAGGCTGGTGATTGCTTTATTGATTTTAATTCCAATTTTTTACTTCGGAATTGTAAATGCAGAAGTCAGTTTGACCTATGAAACAAACAATCCCGGCGATTGTATTTCACAGGTTACCCACAGCAACTGATGTCAGGATATAAAACAGATGAAAACATGGATTGCTGTAGACGTTGTTATAATCATCGCTTTATTACTATTTAGAAGAAAAATTACAAGAGATTGAAAGATCCTTTAGAAATATTAGAATTAGTTCCCGATCCGGAAATTCCGGTGATCAACATCGTGGAGCTGGGTATTGTGAGAGAGGCAAAAGTTACCAGTGAAAATTCTTGCGAAATAACGATTACGCCTACTTATTCTGCCTGTCCTGCCATGTTCACCATTGAGGAAGACATCGTAAAGATCATGAAAGAAAACGGCTGGGAAGCAAAAGTAGTCACCAAGATGTTTCCGATCTGGACAACGGACTGGCTGACGGATGAAGCGAGAGAGAAACTTCGTGCCTACGGAATCACACCGCCTGAAAAAGGGGCGGATGAACATCACATCGGAAAACCAAAAAAATGTCCTCGCTGCGGTTCTGAACATACCAAACAGATCAGCAGGTTCGGGTCTACTTTGTGTAAGGCATCTTACCAATGTTTAGACTGCTTAGAGCCTTTTGATTATTTTAAATGCCATTGATCAGGTCATGTAACAATGAATCAATGTATCAGATTACCTATAAAAATAGGGGCTATGCAAAACATAACGATGCTATTGCTAGATTGTTAAATTGTTAGACTGTTACATTAATTTATATTGTTAAATTAGTGCATTGTTAAATATAAATTCAAAACTATGTATACACAACTCGATATTGAAACACATTTCGACGGAAAGCTCAAAATCGCTTATCTTAATCAACCCGAAACGATGAATGCGCTTACAAAGCCTGCTTTATCAGATTTGAAAGACTTTGTTAAAGAATGCAGTGAAGACGAAACGGTAAGATGTGTTGCTATTTCCGGAAGAGGAAGAGCGTTTTGCTCCGGTCAGAATCTGGATGAAGCTTTCGTAACAGGAAAAGAACATCATGATCATGACATCATCAGAAAGATTGTAGTAGATTATTACAACCCTTTAGTGACAGAAGTTACCCGTTGCAAAAAACCGGTGATTGCTTTGGTAAATGGCCCTGCAGTAGGTGCCGGTGCTATGCTGGCGTTGATCTGCGACTTTGTATTGGCTAATAATAAAGCTTATTTCTCGCAGGCATTTTCAAATATCGGTTTGATTCCTGATACAGGGGGAACATATTTCTTACCGAAACTTTTAGGTAGACAATTAGCGAATTATTTAGCTTTTACAGGTAAAAAATTATCTGCTGAAGAATCTAAATCGTACGGTCTTGTAGCAGAGGTTTTCAGTGAAGAAGACTTTGCCCCGAAATCAATGGAAATTCTTGAAAAAATGGCCAATATGCCTACAGCTGCCCTTAAGCTGACAAAAAAAGCTTTTGCTCATTCCTATACCAATACATTGAAAGAACAGCTTGAACTGGAAGGTGACCTACAGCAGGAAGCAGCAGAAACAGAAGACTTCTTAGAAGGAGTAAATGCCTTTTTACAGAAAAGAAAACCTAATTATAAAGGAAAATAAAAAGATTGTACAATGTAGAAAGTAAAATGTACAACGTACACAATTAAATGCTTTTTACATTGTACATTTTACATTGTACAAAATGAAAAATATTGGAATTATTGGTGCCGGAACGATGGGAATCGGCATTGCACAAGTAGCCGCAACGAACGGATGCAAAGTTTGGGTGTATGACGCCAATGCAAAACAAGTAGAAACGGCAACTGTAGGTTTGGAAAAAACACTAACCAAGTTGGTTGATAAACAAAAAATTTCGGCAGAGAAAATGACTGAAATTTTAGCTAATATTTCCATTGCTACAGAATTGAAGGATTTCAAAGATTGTGAACTCATCATTGAAGCCATCATAGAAAACAAAGACATCAAAACGACAGTATTTACAGAACTTGAAAATTATGTTTCAGAAAACTGTATCATCAGTTCCAATACCTCCTCTATTTCCATCACCTCTCTGGGTGCAGAACTAAAGAAACCGGAGCGTTTCATCGGAATCCATTTTTTCAATCCGGCTCCGTTAATGCCTTTAGTGGAAGTTATTCCTTCCCTGTTAACAGAAAAAACATTAGCAGAAAAAATATATACCCTTATGAAAGATTGGGGTAAAACGCCTGTTATTGCCAAAGATATTCCGGGATTCATTGTCAACAGAATCGCAAGACCTTATTATGGTGAGGGGATGAGGATCGTGGAAGAAAATATTGCAACACCGGAGCAGGTAGATGAAGCAATGAAAACCCTAGGAAATTTTAAAATGGGGCCCTTCGAATTGATGGATCTTATTGGTGTTGACGTAAATTTTGCAGTCACAACAACGGTTTATAAAGATTATTTCTACGATCCGAAATATAAGCCATCATTATTGCAGCAGAGAATGTCAGAAGCTAAGCTTCACGGAAAAAAACCGGCAAAGGATTCTATGATTACAATGACGGGGCGGAAAAACCAGTTGCTCAGAAGGACGATGCATTGTATCAGCAGATCTTTTTAAGAATTATTTCAATGCTGATCAATGAAGCTGTTGAAGCAAAAAGACTAGGCATTGCCAATGATGAGGATATTGAACTGGCTATGCAGAAAGGAGTAAACTACCCAAAAGGCTTATTAAGCTGGGGGCAGGAAATAGGATATTCCAAAATTTCAGAAACCCTGCAAAACCTTTACGGAGAATATCAGGAAGAAAGATACAGACAGAGCCCGTTACTTCGTAAATTATAAAAATATACCCATATACTGGTCTGACAATGGAATGCTCATGCTGAGCACAGGCTGAAAGTCTACGGACAAATTTAATGAAGCGCCTCATTGTTAAATTATTACATTAAAATTGATGAATATAGATGAATTCAGAGCTGAATTGGAAGGGAGACTTTTAATTGAGAAAAACTATTTAACGGAGAAGCTTCCTTCGATTGATGATGATCAGGAAAGGCTTGGAATATTAGGGGAATTTAATGAAAAATACAGAACGCTGATCAAAAGATTGGCGAAGGAAAACGGTATTGATTTAAATGCTCCTTACAACGCTGAAAACAGTTCTGTAAATTCAGATTCTTTCCTTTCATATGAGCAAATAATTCTTGGTAAAACAATGAGCATCTATGATAGGTTAGTTGACGAATTATATGAAAAAATAACAAAAGTAGAGTAGAAATGAATCCAAGACAGGTAGCAGATTATATGTTCAATCAGGATTATTTTTCCCAGTGGATGAATATCAGCATGATTGAGGTGAGAGAAAATTATTGTTTAATAGAAATGCCCATTAAAAAGGATATGATAAATGGGCTTAAAACTGTTCACGGAGGAGTAACGTTTGCCTTTGCAGATTCAGCGCTGGCATTTTCTTCTAATAACACGGGAGATGCCGCTGTAGCCTTAAACTGTATCATTAATTTTACCAAAGCAGGAAAAGAAGGTGATATTTTCAGAGCAGAAAGTATGTTGGTGAATGATACCAGAAAAACAGCTGTTTATGACATTAAAATTACCAATCAGAACAATGAACTGATTGCCAAATTTGTGGGGACAGTATATAAAATCGGAAAAAAAGTAACAGAACTATAAAAAGATAGAAGACTGAGGTCAGATATCAGATTGATGATTGTCTGGAATCTGATATCCGGTATCTAAAAATCTAATATTACAATGAACAACGTATACATCATAGATTATGTCAGAACTCCCATCTCAAAATTGCAGGGAGGATTATCAGAAGTAAGAGCAGATGATCTTGCTGCTATTGTTATCAAAGAAGTCGTAGCAAGAAATCCTGAAGTTCCTGTTGAGGAAATTGAAGACGTGATTTTCGGATGTGCCAATCAGGCAGGTGAAGATAACAGAAATGTAGCAAGAATGGCTCTGTTGTTGGCTGGACTTCCTTACAAAATAGGAGGGGAAACGGTGAACAGGCTTTGTGCTTCAGGAATGTCTGCGGTTGCCAATGCATTCCGTTCCATTGCTGCCGGAGAAGGAGAAATTTATATTGCAGGAGGAGTAGAGCACATGACACGCTCTCCGTATGTAATGTCTAAGCCGGGTGCAGCTTTCGGAAGAGACAGCCAGATGTTTGATACTACTTTCGGATGGCGTTTCATCAACCCTAAAATGAAAGAAATGTATGGTGTTGACGGAATGGGGGAAACCGCGGAAAACTTAGCAGATATCCACCAGATCAGCAGAGAAGATCAGGATAAATTTGCCCTTTGGTCTCAGCAGAAAGCGACCAAAGCTCAGGAAAGCGGCAGATTGGCTGAAGAAATTGTAAAAGTTGAAATTCCACAGAGAAAAGGAGATCCTGTTGTTTTTGCAAAAGATGAATTCATTAAACCTACCACTTCCATGGAAGGACTAGGAAAACTTCGTCCTGCTTTCAGAAAAGAAGGAACGGTAACTGCCGGGAATGCTTCAGGAATGAATGACGGAGCAGCAGCACTTATCTTGGCAAGTGAAGAAGCTGTGAAGAAATATGGTTTACAACCTAAAGCCAGAATTTTAGGATCTGCTGTAGCGGGTGTTGAGCCAAGAATCATGGGAATTGGTCCAGTGGAAGCTACTCAGAAGCTGTTGAAAAGATTAAACCTTTCTTTAGAAGATATGGACATCATTGAGTTGAACGAAGCATTTGCAGCGCAGGCGCTTGCAGTAACCAGAAGCTTAGGTTTAAAAGATGATGACGCAAGAATAAACCCGAACGGAGGCGCTATTGCGATCGGCCACCCACTGGGAGTTTCAGGAGCTAGAATTATTGGTTCTGCTGCATTGGAACTTCACAAGCAGGATAAAAAATATGCCTTGTGTACCCTTTGTATCGGCGTCGGTCAGGGATATGCAATGGTAATTGAAAAAATATAATCAATTTTAAAAAGATTAAAAGACATCAGATGCCGGATATTAGATTAGAAAAATGTCTGGAATCTGATGCCTGACATCTGAAATCTAATCCATATGAACATCTACTCATACCATGGTATCCGTCCCATTATAAAGCCCTCTGCCTACATTCATCCTCAGGCGGTAATTATAGGGAATGTGGAAATCGGTGAAGAAGTGTATATTGGTCCGAATGCGGTTATCCGTGGTGACTGGGGAAAAATTATCATTAAAGACGGAGCGAATGTACAGGAAAACTGTACCCTTCACGTTTTCCCGAATATACAAACCATTTTGGAAGAATCTGCACACATTGGGCATGGTGCGATCATTCATTCAGGACACATCGGGAAAAACTGTCTGATCGGAATGAATTCCGTTGTGATGGACAAAGCCTATATCGGTGATGAAAGTATCGTCGGAGCATTGGCTTTTGTGCCAGCCAATTTCAGATGTGAACCAAGAAAACTGGTTGTAGGAAGCCCTGCAAAAATTATCCGTGACGTTTCTGACGAAATGATTCATTGGAAAACAGAAGGAACAAAATTGTATCAGGAACTGGCAAGAGAAGGCAAGGAAGCTATTCTGCCTTGTGAGCCGTTTACCGAATATGTTCAGCAGATCCCAACCAAAATTGTGGATTACAGCATCTGGGATGATATAAAATAACAGTCTAAACCTATAAGGTTTGAACTTACAAAAATAAAAACATACAAAATGAAAAATAAATGGTTAATAATACAGAAAGATTTGAGTGCGGATATGTCTATCACATATATTCTCATGCTGTTGGAAAAGATTTAATTTTCCGTGAAGATGAAAACTATCAGTATTTTTTGAATAAATTATTAAAATATATTATTCCTGTTGCTGATATTTACGCTTACTGTTTATTACCTAACCATTTCCATTTACTGCTGAGATTTAAAGACGTGAATGAAAATGAACATAAGTATCTAATGAAGCCATTTAGTAATTTATTGAATGCTTATGCTAAAGCTTATAATAAAAGATACAATAGGAAAGGTGCACTTTTTCTTGATTTTTTGAAACGTAAAAAGTTAATCATGAAAAGTATTTGACTAAGCTTGTTCATTATATTCATAACAATCCGGTAAATCATGGCTATGTAAATGATATTAACCAATGGAAATATACATCATATAGTTCCATAACAATTTATCTAAACCTAGTAAATTGAAGAGGGGGCAATTGATGGAATTTTTTGATACAACAGAAGATTTTATAAAATATCATATTTCTAATGTAGAATATGATTTTATGGATTTAGAATAATAACTATTATGAACCTGAGATAGAATTAAATATGATTAAAAAAATTGCACTAGTATGCAGCATAATGTTTGCGGTAGGTTGTACACTGACAGCGCAGACTGTTACTACAAAACCGCTTACAATAGGAGAAGTGAGGACGATTAAATCCAAAACCTTAAATGAAGACAGAACGTTGAATATTTATCTTCCACAGGGATATGATAACACTAAATCCTATCCGGTGATCTATCTGCTGGATGGAAGCATGAATGAAGACTTTATTCACGTGACGGGATTAGTACAGTTCTTTAATCAAATGTATTCCATGCCGGAAACGATTGTGGTGGGAATCGCTAATGTAGACAGAAAAAGGGATTTTACCTTTCATACGGATTTAAAAGACTTGCAAAAAGACTATCCTACAACAGGACATTCTGACAAGTTTATAACGTTCCTTGAAAAAGAATTAAAACCTTATGTTGAAAGCCAGTTTAAAACGACGGACAAATATCTGTTCGGACAGTCATTAGGTGGGCTTTTAGCAACAGAAATCCTTTTGAAAAAACCGGAAATGTTTAACAATTATTTTATCATTAGCCCAAGTTTGTGGTGGGATGATGAAAGTCTTTTAAAACAGGCTGGTCAACTGCTTGCAAAGTCTCCCGATACCAAAAAATATGTCTACGTTTCTGTGGGAAAAGGAGAGCATCCTGTTATGATTAAAGATGCTGAAACGTTCTATGATATTCTTAAAAAGGCAAATAAGAAAAACTGGACCCTTGAGTATAAAATGATGGAAACGGACAACCATGCAACCATTCTTCACAGAAGTTTGTATGAAGGGCTGGTGAAACTGTTCCCATATCAGGAAGCGAAGTAAATAAAGTAAAAATAAATATGGAAAAATTAAAAAACTATATCTACGGAGAATGGGTAGAAGGTACCGGAAACGGAATTCCTTTGTACAATGCCGTTACAGGTGAGCAGGTAGCTGTTTCTGATACCGAAGGGCTTAATTTTGAACAGGCTCTTGATTACGGAAGAACGGTAGGATATAAAAACCTTTCTTCAATGACTTTCTACGACCGTGGGGAAATGCTGAAAAAAGTGGCACTTTACCTGCTGGAGAGAAAGAAAAAATACTACGAATTATCATACAAAACAGGAGCTACACATGTTGATTCCTGGGTGGATATTGAAGGAGGTTTCGGAACGTTCTTTACCTACTCCGGATTAGCAAAGAGAATGCTTCCCAATACTCCGTTTTGGGTAGATGGAGATACTCAGAAAATCTCAGCAAACGGAACGCATCTGGGGACTCATATCCTGACGCCCAGCGAAGGTGTTTCCGTACAGATCAACGCCTACAACTTTCCGGTATGGGGAATGCTGGAAAAACTTTCCACTTCATTATTGGCAGGAGTTCCTTCAATTGTGAAGCCGTCTCCGTTTGGTTCTTATTTAACCAATGTTGTTTTCCAGGATATGGTTGAAAGCGGAGTACTGCCTGAAGGTGCCGTTCAGTTGGTCTGCGGAGAGCCTGGGAATATTTTAGATTATGTACAGGATGGAGATTCTGTATTATTTACAGGTTCTGCTCATACCGGAAGAAAATTAAAATCACTTCCTTCCGTTGCCGGAAATGCTGTTCGTTTCAACATGGAAGCCGATTCATTGAACTGTTCTATCTTAGGACTGGAAGCAAAACCCGGAACTCCTGAATTTGATTTATTCATTAAAGAAGTCCGTAATGAAATGACTACGAAAGCAGGTCAGAAATGTACGGCGATCAGAAGGATTATTGTTCCCGAACATTTAATCGGCGATGTTCAGAATGCTTTATCTAAAGCGCTGGACCAGACGAAAATCGGAAACCCTTTGAGCAGAGAAACAAGAATGGGCTCTTTGGTAGGAAGACAGCAGTACGAAGAAGTGCTGAGAAAAGTAAATATATTAAAAACAGAAACGGAACTTGTTTATGACGGAAAGCATGAGCTTGTGGATGCTGACTATGAAAAAGGAGCCTTCATGAGTCCGAAGCTGTTCCTGAATGATAAACCTTTCGAAAAAAATATCTCTCATGATGTGGAAGCTTTCGGACCTGTATCTACATTAATGCCCTATAAAGATGCTGAAGAGGCAGCAGCACTGGCAAAGAGAGGCAAAGGAAGTTTGGTGGGATCTATTGTTTCTCATGATGAAAACTTTATTGCCGAAACTTCATGGAAAATGGCTTCCCAGCACGGAAGAATTTTTGTGCTGAACAGAGATAATGCGAAGGAAAGCACAGGACATGGCTCTCCGCTTCCGACATTGATGCACGGAGGACCCGGCAGGGCAGGCGGTGGTGAAGAAATGGGTGGCTTAAGCGGTCTTCATTTCTTCTTACAGAAAACAGCCATTCAGGGATCTCCGGATGTATTGAAGGCGATTACCAAAATTTACCAGCAGGGGGCAGAGAAAAAATTCTCAGATAAACACCCTTTCCAGAAATACTTTGAGGAAGTTGAAGTTGGAGATTCTTTGGAAACAGCAGGAAGAACCGTTACCGATGCTGATATCGTCAACTTCTCCAATGTTTCATGGGATCACTTCTATGCCCATACTGATGCTACAAGTTTAACAGGAACAATCTTTGACAAAACTGTAGCTCACGGATATTTTATCCTTTCTGCAGCAGCAGGATTATTTGTTTCCGGAAAAAAAGGACCGGTTATTGCCAACTACGGATTAGAAGAATGCAGTTTCTTCAAACCTGTATATGCCGGAGATACCATTACGGTATATCTGACAGCCAAAGAAAAAATCAACAGAGGCGTAAAAGGAAGAAACATTCCTTCAGGGGTTGTAAAATGGCTGGTTGAAGTCGTGAATCAAAGGGATGAGGTCGTTTGTGTTGCTACCATTTTAACATTGGTCGCAAAGCAGTCTCCTTTCATTGACCTTACGGTAAAAAATGTTCAGAAAATATTGAACGGCTTAACTGAGAATACACCGGCACAATGGGGTAAAATGACTCCACAGCAGATGATCGAACATCTGGAACACGGAGTGTTGGTAAGTTTGGGAGAGCCGGAGGCAGACCAATGCTTCACTCCGGAAGAACAGCTTGAAAAATGGCAGGATTCATTGTATAACCACAGAAAAATGCCGAAAGACTTCATGGCTCCGTTCTTATCTCAGGACGGTTCACTGCCTGAACCTGCCCATAAGAATCTGGAAGCTGCAAAACAGTCATTTATTGACGCTCTGAAGAAATTTGTCATCTATTACAAAGAAAATCCTCAGGCAGAACATATGAATTTTGTATTCGGAAAACTGAATAAGGAAATGTGGGAACTGATGCATAAAAAACATTTTACCCATCATTTTGAACAATTTGGACTGATATAATTCAAGATAAATAGTATACTTTTAAGGGAGCTAATCACAGCTCCCTTTTTTTAATCAACAAAATACTATGGAATTAAAATTTTTCAAAGACTTTGACTTTACGGATTTCTGGAGTGAGAATACATACTCCATTAGAGATTATGAAGAACCCTATCCCGACGATGAAATGATTGCTTCTATTGAAGAAGAACTGGGATACAAACTGCCTGCTTCTTATATCGAACTGATGAGACTGCATAACGGAGGTCTGGTCAACAGAGGCTTTTTTCCGACAGCAGAAAGCACTTCATGGGCAGAAGATCATATAGCAATTGAAGGAATTATGGGAATCGGAAGAGAGAAAACGTATTCTATTGGCGGAGAACTCGGAAGCAGGTTTATGATGGAAGAATGGGGCTACCCGAATGATGGGGTTTATATCTGTGACTGCCCTTCTGCAGGTCATGATATGGTTTTACTTGATTATTCAAAATGTGGAAAAGAGGGGGAGCCTGAAGTGGTACACGTTGACCAGGAAAATGATTATAAAAAAACTTTTCTGGCCAAAGATTTTGAAACATTCATTAAAGGATTAAAAGAAGAGGAAGATTTTGATGATGTATAAATGATAAGGTATATTTAAACTTCAATCATAAAATATAAAATAATGAACGAAAGCTGGATGCAAAAATGGGAAGAGGTAAAGGATGTTCTTGTATCTCCCGTGGATATTGAAACGTATTTTACTTCAGATGAAATTATGGATCAGAAGATGGAAGTGATGGAAATAGGAGATGTATCTCTGCCATCCGGAAAAATAATCGTAAGAGATCCTTTGGTATTCCTCAATGCGCGGGAGCAACCCTATTTCGCCGAAGTACCTAAAGGAAATTTCCCTGTAAAGATTGCCGTCGTACAATCAGAAGCATGGGGAGATCGTTACGCTGCCGTAAAAGTAGAATTTACCAAAGAAAAACCTGTTGTGTATAGAGAAGCATTAATGGGCATTGAAAATCTTGAAGACCTTAATGAAGGAGATTATTTCGGATTTGCAGTAGATGCAGGATTGGGATGTATTACCGATCCGGAAGTTGTACCTTATGTGGATCAATTTATTGCAGAACGTAATGTGGAGAATATCTATGATGATTATTTCGCTGAGCTGTTTGCAAAAAGCTATAAAGAAAATCCAAAAAACCAGAGAGATCTGGGGGATTGGATCAACTGGACGGTACCCAATACAGACTATCAGATTCCGATATTCGCAAGCGGACTGGGAGATGGAACGTATCCTGTTTACTTTGCTTATGATGCACAGGGGAAAATCTGTGGTCTTTATATCCAATTTATTGATATTGAATTGGCATTATCTGAAGAAGATGAAGACGAAGAGGATAATGAATATCCGGGGCCGCCTGATAATTTTGTTTTTTTGAAGTAAATTTTCTTTTATGAATTCCACTTTTGCAGATCAGGTCATAACTTTCAATAAGAACCTTCAGTATACAGGAGCGCTTCCTGAAGGTTTCGATGTCCTAAATCCGTATCTGGATAATCCTGAAACCATGGACGTGATGAAAAAGTTTTATCACAAGTATTATAATGATTCAAACAAAAGAAAATTTATTATTGGGATTAATCCCAGCCGTCACGGAGCGGGTGTTACCGGCGTTCCGTTTACCGATACCAAAAGACTCGAAAGCATCTGCGGGATAAAAATGAAATCGGCCCATACTCATGAAGTTTCTTCTGTTTTTATGTATGATATGATTGCGGAATATGGCGGACCGGAAATGTTCTATAAGGAAATCTATATTAATTCTCCATTTCCTCTGGCTATCGTAAGAAAAACTAAAAATGGATGGCTTAATGCCAATTATTATGATGATAAAAAGCTGTTTGAAGCAGTAAAGGATTTTATGATTGATTCATTAAAGAAACACATCAGTTTGAATCTGGATACTTCGGAAGTTTTTATCCTTGGGAAAAAAAATGCCGGTTTTATTTCAAAATTAAACAAAGAAGCCCAACTGTTTGATACAATGACCGTTTTGGAACATCCCAGATATATCCAACAGTATAAATCAAAAGAGAAACAGCTCTACATCGATAAATATATCCTGGCGCTGAAAAAATAAAATCCCTGATCACTACTGGTCAGGGATTTTCTCATTCATGTATTAGAATCTTTATCGGATGTGATAACTTATGTCAATCTTATTTTTTGATGATTTTTGTGGATTCACGAGCAGTTTTGATAAAATAAACCCCGTTCGGAAGATCTGAAATATTCGTTTCATTCATTCCTTTTTTTACAGGAATGGTTTTTACCATTTTTCCGTCCGGACTGTATACCTGTGCATCAGCAGCTTTCTCTGCTTTGATTGACAGCGGTCCTTTGGTAGGGTTAGGGTAAATGCTCATCTCTTTATGAATACTTTTCGTTTCTGCGGTACTCAATACGATATTGCTGTCTTTTACCCAGGTAAAAGCATCAAAACCTGCATATCTGTATCCTCCGTTGGCCGTAATCTGCAATTCATCAATAACGATGTTTGAGTAATTTTGGCCATTTAGGTTAGTCAGGTCAATCAGGGTGTATCCGTTTGTACTGCCTAGGCTTGTTGCAAATCCGGTAGATTTTGTTGAGGTAAACTTGGTGATTCCACTTAACTTTCCTGTTACCGTAAGACTTCCTGCTACACTGAGGTCCAGATTCAATGCGGAAAGATACATCCAGAACCTGTTTACCTTGAATAAATTAGAAGTCGTTTTAATACTGAAAGATGGAGGAAATGCAGTGTTGTTAGAATTATCAATATATCGATTGTCATTTGCTGTGCCGCTCCATCCTGTTCCGGGAAAGTTGGCCTGAATATCAAAAACACTTACGTGGGAAATGATATTAAATATTACTCCATTGTCTGTGAAAGAAGAACTTCCATTGGATTCAGTTTCAAATATTTCTGTACTGGTCTGCGCAAATGATAATGTAGAAATGAGCAGACTACAGATGATTAAAAAAGTAGTGCTTTTCATGATTTCTTGTTTTAAATTAGGTTATTGTATTAAAAATTAACTGCGTGGAGGATAAATACCTTCAACACAGATGATATAATTTAAGCCCAGATAAGGAGGCATATTATTTACGGGTAAATTTTGTCCGACAAAAGAAATGCTCTGGCCATTAATGGCAGTGTCAGGATTGGCATCATTAACGAAGCTGGGTACCACGTTGAAATCTCTTCCCACCTGTGTTCCGGAGATAGCGATGGATGAGGCTGCTGTAGGAGTGGATGAATTGGCATTCTTATTGGCTACTTTGAGTTGGAAACCGCTGCCGACACTCGGAAGGTTAGAGGATAAAATAGTATTTTGAGTCGTTCCTGCTGTTACTCCCAAAGGATAATTTTCGTTAGTATTCGCATTTCCTGCCCCTAGAGCCATTCTTCCTTTAAGGTTAGGCAGTGCAAAAGTATTTATACCGTCTCCGCCATACGTAGTTCCTAAGATTGAAAATAACGCAGAATCCGTAGAGATTCTTAATAAACTTCCGTCACAAAACATCCATCCTCTAGGAGCAAAGTTTCCAGCAAATAATTTGACAATTCCAATGTATTCTTCCATGGTAAATAGTTTTTCAGTTTTTAATTTTCCTACTCTTTTCTTTGGCTTTTCGGATCCGGCCGTTCGTTTAAAATGGTTAGGTCAAAGGAACAACATATCGAAGGGGATTACTAGAGTAGAAAATACCAAATATCACCGTACGTATTTATACTTAATTTGCTGATCTCTCTACGCTGCCGTCTGATTTCAAACACGAATCCCTGTTCTATTAAATGTGACTATTTAATCAATAATTTATAGTCTTTAATTCTCTCTGAAAGCACTGTATTTAGTATTTTTGTAAGAATCCAATTAAAATAAAAATGAACGAATTCGTAGCATCAGAAATTAAAAACAATATCGCCGAAATTACATTCGGAACGCCTAAAAGTAATTCTCTTCCCGGAGCCATTTTAGAAAAACTGGCTCAGACTATTTTAGAAGAAGGGGCTAAAGATGAGGTAAAGGCTATTGTAGTAAAAAGTGAAGGTGAAAAGGCATTCTGTGCAGGAGCCAGCTTTGATGAGCTTTTAGCCATTGAAGAACTGGAAGCTTCTACAACATTTTTCGGAGGTTTTGCCAACGTTTTAAATGCAATGAGAAACTGTGGAAAGATCGTGGTGGTAAGAGTTCAGGGAAAAACAACAGGAGGAGGAGTAGGAATTGCCTGCGGCGCTGATTACTGTTTTGCCACTAAAGATTCTGCATTGGCCCTTACAGAAATTAACTTGGGAATTGGTCCGTTCGTAATCGGTCCTTATGTAGAAAGAAAAATTGGAAAATCACAATTTTCTGCTATGGCGATTGATGCGGATTTCAGATCTGCTGACTGGGCTGAACAGCACAATATCTATCACTCCGTTTCAGATACTATCCAGGAAATGGATGAAAAGCTGGAAAAATTTTTACAGACATTAGCGTCAAGAAGCAGTGATGCCTTAGCCTTAATTAAAAAGGTTTCATGGGAAGGAACAGACCACTTCAATGAATTAATGCCTGCAAGAATTCATATGAGTGCAAGCCTGATCCTGGAGGATTCAGCAAAGAAAAATATCGAAAAGATCAAAGAAAGGCTTCGCCAGAAATAAAGAAGCTAATTACCAGCTCTTTGCTGTTCCTCGGAATTGCTTTTGTTCTGAGAACTTGATTTTCCCAAACCAAACCGATAATTGAAACTTAATCTGACGGAACGCGTATAATAATTCCAATAAGAGCTTTGATTCAGATTTTCATAATGATCAATAGCATCATGACTCTCACTTTGAAGTAAGTTACTTCCAACAAGTGAGAGTGTTGCTTTATTATGCAGCATCTGGTATTTAATACCAATATTTAAGATTGAGTAAGGACCAAATGATGAGGTTGCCAATTGTCGTCTGGAATTATGTTCAAAATCTATCGCTATTGAAAATTTATTGTTTATTGTAAAGCTGTTATTTGCATTTAAAGATAAAGAGGTAATTCCGTTATTATTCAGGCTGAATTGCTCAACTGATCCTTTAAAATAGTTACGATATAAAGATATACTGTAATTCGCTGACCACCAGTTCAATATTTTTTTTGAATAGGAAATCTCCATATTCCAGGCCTGTACTCCCCGAATATTGGTAGGAATACGTGTGATCGTGGTTTGGTTACTGTCTGCATAAGGGAGAGTCTGGATATAATTGCGGTAAGCATCATAGCTCATGGTCAGGAAAATAGAGTTTTTCCAGGTCCATCCGATTTCTGAATGAATAGAGGTCTGCGGTTGCAATAACGGATTCCCCTGGAAATATAAAGTAGGGGTTAACGGCCTTTTGAAAGGTACCATTTGAGAGTAGGAAGCCCGTTCAACTCTCCTGCCCATTCGTAAAATAAAACTATTGTCAGAATTTAACGTATAGCTCAGAAATAAAGTCGGAAATATCTGAAGATAATTTTGAGCTACCCGGTGTTCTGGAAACCGTTCCCCTCTCATAACAGTTTGTTCCGAACGAATACCTGCCTGCATAGAAATTTTTTTCCAGGTTTGGCTGTAATTGATATAAGCGGCATTGATATTTTCCGTATTGATGGAATAGCTGCTTTGAAGAGAATCAATTTTGTTTTGTCCTCCGATGACATTATAAAAGCTGTTTTCATTATTTACTTTTACATAACTGAACTTTACACCTGTTTCTAATTTACCTTTATTAGCCAAGGGATAAATATAATCTGCATTAATTGCATAAATATTGAGTTTCCGATATTGATTTAGAAGAATATTTTTTTCAGAAGGTTGCTCATGTATTGAATAGTTAATCATTGTATTGTTGAACTGCTGTGGTCTGTTCTCATAACTGGAATAGTTAATGTCAAAAGAAATCTGTTTACTCAATGTATCCATTTTATGATTAAAATGTAATCCTGCAGAAAAATTTAAAGGATGAGAATTGCCAATACCATTGAAAACTTGTTTTTCAATCAGATCATCCTGACCATTGAATGTGTTCATATCCGAACTGGTGAGACTCTTTCCGGATAGTACGGCCAAACTGGAATTCAGAGAAAGTGTTGATTTTTTGGAAAGATAGAAATCTGCATTTAAAGAAGGAAGGTAAGATCTGTTGGTACTGATATTATCATTATCAGAGATCTGTTTTTTCAGCAAAGACTGATGGCTAAAGATATTGCTGGTAACGTCACGGTTGAAAAAGCTCTTAGTTAAAGTATAAGTATTATTGAAAGATAGATTAATATATTTATTCTGATAATTTAAAACCGTTCCTATATTAAAATCTCCATAATACCCGTTTCGTAGAGTTCCATTGATGCTTCCACTGAAACCTTCCGTATAATTCTTCTTTTTTATAATATTAATGATAGAATTTCCTCCTGCATCATATTTCGATGTAGGATTGCTCATGACCTCTATTGTTTGTAATGTTGAGGCCTGCATGCTGTTTAATAGGATGGAAAGATCATCAGCTGATAAATAGGTTGATTTACCATCAATTAATACCGTCACACCATTTTTACCGTTTAGTGATAGTTGCCCCTCCTGGCTGATTTGTATCCCTGGAATTTTACGAATGACTTCCAATACCGTGATTCCGGTATTGGTGATGCTCTTTTCCACTTGAAATACCGTTTTTTCCAGTTGCCGTTCAATAATAGGTTTTTGACTTTTTAAAACAATTGCTTCTATCTGGTTAAGGGATTGCTTATCTTTTAGGGTATCTTGTTTTTGTGAAAAGGATAACTTTATACAGAACAGGGTGATGATAAGAGCGAAAATAGGTTTCATATATTTAATTTTTTCACAAAGATGGTAGAGGTATACGGTCCTTTTTGAAAAAGTCGATCAGCCGGGTATTTAATGGGCTATATATCCACTACTGTATGTTGAAGTCTTTTTGTGGATAGAAAATAGGGGTTCGTCAAGTGTTTTTGCTTGTTTGTCATGTACTTGTATTTTGAAGCTATAAAAATTGTAAACTTGTAATCTATGAAACTATTAGATGGGATTATATCCCTGCACCAACGTCATCATATAGCTAGCCATATCCTTTTTTGGGTAGGGATCTATATGTTTTCCATCGTAAGTGAAAACTATACAGAGCATGAAAACCTTTTGTCATTTTCCAGAGCCGTTTTTTTAGGGCTGACCCTTATTACTCAAATTATAACAGCTTATTTTCTGGCTTACTTCATCATTCCAATGCTTTTTAATACCGAAAAATATGGGGTAGTGGTGCTGTATTTCATAGTTGGAATGTATATTATTTGTGTAGTTTCCCGAATGATCAATATCTATATTCATGAGCCATTGGTTGGAATTTCTCCAAAGCCCTATGAAAACCTGACTGAAATATTTACCAATATTAAAAAATTATTTTTTATTTATTTCATCCGTAATATTTCTGTGGCATTGGTTTTCCTTTTCGTAAAATTACTTATTGATCAATTTGAGATGCAAAAATTGACTCTTACTTTGGCAAAGGATAAAGCCGAAACAGAATTAAAGCATTTGAAAACACAGCTCAATCCACATTTTTTGTTCAATACACTCAACAATATTTATTCTTTGTCCTTATCTTCGTCTCAGTCGGCATCCCCAGCTATTGCCCGGCTCAGCCATCTATTAGATTATATATTATACCGCTGTGATCAGCCTTTTGTCCCCCTGTCTTCGGAAATCGAATTGCTACAAAATTATATTGAACTGGAAAGATTGCGGTATGGTGATCACTTGGAGTTAAATTTTGAAACCGATACTCCTGATGAAATAGAAATTGCACCGCTGGTGCTGCTTTCAATTGTTGAAAATGCTTTCAAACATGGAGTCTCCAATGATCTGAATTCCTCATATATCCACATTAAAGCCATACAAAACAATTCTGTTTTTGAATTCGAAGTAGAAAATTCCGTACCCTTGAGTATTGACCAAAAAATTGATAAAAAAAATAAAGGAATAGGCTTGGTAAACCTTAAACAGCGATTGGAACTTATCTATGGGGAAAATTATCAGCTCATTATTGAGGATCAGAAAGAAAAATTTAAAGTAACTTTAATTCTGAGATCTCCCTTAGATCAGAATGTTATATATACGTAAGTAAATTCTGAATGTGCCAATTTTGAAAATAAATAAATCCATGAAGAAAATTAAATGTTTACTGGTAGATGATGAGCCTTTATCAATCGCATTATTGGAGAGCCATATTAGACAACTCGATTTTATGGAAGTAACGGCAACATGTTCTAATGCAGTTAAAGCTTTAGAAATGTTGAAACAAACACATTTTGATCTGATGTTTTTAGATATTCAGATGCCGAAGATTACCGGATTAGGGCTATTGAAGACATTGAACAATCCTCCCAGCACTATTATTACCACCGCGTACCGGGAATATGCACTAGAAGGATATGATCTGGATATTGTGGATTACCTGCTGAAACCCATAACTTTTGAACGGTTTTTTAAAGCGGTTGAAAGATATCTGAGAAACGCTTCCATTGAAGAAAAAACTTCTGCAATTTTACCTGAAGCAGATTTGTGTTTCTATGTGAAATCAGGACATAGATATCTACGATTGCATGTTGAAGAGGTCTTATATATAGAAAGCGCCAGAGACTATGTCAAAATATTTACAACAGAAGGAACTGTAATTTCAAAATATAAGATCAGTGATCTGGAAAAAGAACTTTCAGGAAAGGGTTTTTTGAGGATTCATCGTTCCTTTCTGGTAAACCTGAAAAAAGTTGTCGCTTTCACCAAAAATGATGTTGAGATCGGGAAAATCGAGCTTCCTATTGGTGATCGTTACCGGGAGTTTGTCTATCATGCTTTGAATGCTGATATTTTGAGAAAGCTGTAAACACTTTATATACGTGTTGTTTAGCAAAATAATGATCACAAACTTTAAAAAATATTTTGAGGGTTCAGAAAAAATTATAACTTTGTAATTCAAAGTTCTTTCTATGGAGACAAAAAATTATCACGAAGATTTATCCCATATCCGTTCCATGATGGAGCGGTCTTCCAGATTTATTTCTTTGAGCGGATTATCCGGAGTTGTCGCCGGCGTGACAGCACTTGTGGGTGCCGGTTATGTGTACTACGCTATGGAAAGGGAGAAAGTAAGTTATATTCATGGAGGAAAAGTCAGCTATACACCTGCCCTGGTTCAGGAATTAATACTGACAGGACTTATTGTGTTAGTTGTAGCCGTTTTCAGCGGATATGTTTTTACAGCGAATAAAAGTAAGAAGAAGGGGCTGAAAATATGGGATGCGACAACAAAAAGACTTTTAGTCAATTTTGCAGTTCCTTTAGCTGCAGGAGGAATTTTTTGCTCGGCCCTTATCGCTCATGAATTATTTGTTTGGATTGCCCCTGTGACGTTGATCTTCTACGGATTAGCCTTAGTGAGTGCTGAAAGATATACTTTACCGGATGTAAAATATTTGGGATATTGCGAGATCGTTTTAGGATTGGTCGCCTCATTTATTTTAGGGTGGGGACTTCTTTTCTGGTCGGTAGGCTTTGGGATTTTGCATATTGTTTACGGACTTATTATGCACAGAAAATATAAATAAAACCTAAATTTGCAGTTCTTCCGGTGCGGTTTCAGCAATCTGCCGCTTACGATCTGCTCCTATTACCTTATTATGATAAAAATAAATCAACTCAATAAAGAATTTGAAAGTCGTGTAAGACTGGGCATTATGTCTGTTCTTATGGTGAATGACTGGGTTGATTTCTCAGAAATGAAAGGATTGCTTGAGATCACGGACGGTAATCTGGCGAGCCACAGCAATGCATTGGAAAAAGTTGGGTACATCGAGGTAAAGAAAGAATTTGTAGGAAAGAAGCCTAAGACATCGTACCGCGTGACCCAGAGTGGCAGACAGGCATTTACAGAACATCTGGATGCACTTGAAAAATTATTGGGACGGTAGTCTTATATTTTTTTGAAATTATACTTTGTAATTCAAAGTTCTTTGTATTTAAATATATATTAACTTATAACAACTATACACTATGAAAGACCAGGAAATTGTAGACTCAGGTAAATATGTATTCGGGTTATTTTTTGTGATGGGGAGCATCTGTCTTTTAGGCGGACTGCTCACAAAGCTGGAAGCATTTGCTGCAGGAGGATATCTCTTGATCATCTTTGGAAGCATACTAAACCTATTCTTTGTACTGGGATTATTGATCTATGGCATGATCAATAAAGCTAAATCTAAGGCCTGCCTCAAAGCGGTTGGTATTCTGCTCATCAATATCCCCATTGCTGTTCTGTACGCTGTAATAGGAATCAGCCTCTATACATAAAAACGATTCCGGATATTTTAATTCAATGACAAAATCATGGAAAATGCTGACTGATGAATGACGGCAGCCGGATTGACGGCGTATGGAATTACTGACCGTTCAAAGAGCATGGCTTTTCTGCAATCCATCAGCTTACCTCTGATATCTCATTGCAGTTCTTTACAACTATAAAATTTATCTTTTTTAAATAATACATTATGAAAAAAATACGCGTTCGCTTTCTGCTTTTTGTGTATGATAAAACTCAAAAATTATACAGAACATATTTTAAAAAGAAAAAAAGACAATGGCAGTTCAATGAAAAGCAGCTGCTGAGTTTTCAGGAAGATTCCCTGGGAAGAAAACTGGGTGAATTTTACAGAAAGCATGGCTTTTCTATGATCCCTAAAATGGAAAATCACGATGTTCACCATCTGATTACCGGCTGCGGAACCAACTTTGAAGATGAAGTCGCCATGCAGTACCTTCTGCTGGGAAACGGAAAACTCAATGCACATCTTTTGGCTGCTATCGTGTTGGGAACGGTTATCCTGCCTGAATATGCTGCAATTTATACCAAAGCATACAAAAAGGGACAGAATATGAGAACATTCCATCACTGGGATTTTGAAGAGCTCCTGTGGCAGAATTTTGAACATCTGAAAGACTTTATTCAACAGAAGGATGCCGTTGTACTTTATTAAAGCTTATAATATGGGAAAAATAAAATTCAG
Source organism: Chryseobacterium sp. (assembly GCF_022869225.1). Classification (NCBI taxonomy): domain Bacteria; kingdom Pseudomonadati; phylum Bacteroidota; class Flavobacteriia; order Flavobacteriales; family Weeksellaceae; genus Chryseobacterium; species Chryseobacterium sp. Next base: position 2,914,519 of record NZ_JALIHL010000001.1, read on the forward strand.
CCCGCTGGGTAAAAGGTCATTCACCATATCCTTTTTGCTGGTCAACATTACGCTGTTATCCCTCTTTATTATGCCCAGATTTACCTGGCAGCAGGCTGCGGTCACCCTGTAATCTTTCAATTTTTAATTTTTAAATTTTTTAATCACATGAAAACACATCATTATATATTTCTTACAGCTGCCTTATTTGTTATCGTATTTTATGACCAGGATATGGGGCTGAATCTTGGAATTCTGGGAATGATCTATGCGGTGCTGACTCTGTACAAAACTGCCGGAAAAAATAAAACCGGAACCCTGTACACTCTTTTCGGAACCAGTATTCTATCGAGTATGGCTTTCGCATGGTATGGAGACTTTTCATCCTTTCTGGCAGTTGTAAGTTCACTTCTCTTACTTTCCTACAAATCAAAGAACAGCAAAATGAAAATACTTTTTCTGATTCCGGTTTTTATCCTGAACGGTTTTACCTCATTCTGCAGGTTTTTCGACTTTGATAAATGGCTGCCTCAAAGAAATGTCTCCGGATTATGGCAGAAGACATTGGCTTTTATCCTGATCCCGCTTTTGCTGGTATCTGTTTTTTTCGGAATATATTCAGCGGGAAGTGATCATTTTGCCGCTCTTTTTACCGGTTATGAACTGGACATCAATCTGTGGCAGGTCTTCTGTCTCTCTGTTATGGGATTTTTTATTGCCTTTAATTATTGGAACTTCACCGTTGAAAAGCTGATCTATAAAAAACACCATGTCCTGAACAATGATTTTCAAAAAGATGCTCAAGCTCCAAAAGCCACCTATTCTTTCCTCGACCTTAGCTCTGAAAGGATGAGCGGAGTGATTTCTTTCTTTTCACTTAATATTTTGCTGGTCTTTTTTATCATCACCTATAACTATGAACAGTTCTATGAACTGCCCAAAACGCCCGTTCAGCTTTCAGAAGAAACCCATCAAAGGGTAAATGCTGTGATCATGTCTATCATCATGGCGATCCTGGTGATCCTCTTTTATTTTAAATCCGGGTTTAATTTTGATCCTAAGGCCGGTCTGATGAAAATCCTTGCCAAAATCTGGATCTTCCTGAATGCTGTTCTTGTTCTTTCAGCTGCCGCAAAAAACTATGAATATATCGTTAATTATGCATTCACCTATAAAAGACTCGGGGTTTTTGCTTTTCTGATTTTATCCCTGATCGGGCTGATTTTAACCTATATTAAAATTAAAAGACAAAAAAGAAACGCCTTCCTGTTCAATACAATGGCGTGGTATTTCTATGGAACTATTGTGGTGTGCAGCGTGGTCAACTGGGGAGGCTTTATCACATCCCAAAATATGAAGCGTAAAGATTTTACTGTTGATTATCATTTGGAATCAGTCAACTTCAGTGAAAAAGAACTGTTGAAATACGCCAGGGAGAAAAATAATCTGCAGCTTAAAAAGAATCTGGAAAAGAAAATTAAATATGAAAGATCCAAAACTTTCTTTTCAAAGATCATTTATTATCAAACGATACAATAGCATCAGGCATGAAAAAGCATATTGAATCTTCGAGGGTTAAAATAACATCGCTGTTACTATTCATGACTTTATTTTGTCTCAGCCTGTCCCTTTTCAGATACTATATTACGGAAACGAAAGTATTTTTCTTTCTCAACTGGAATTTGTTTCTGGCCTGGATCCCTTTAGGGCTGACTACTTTTATGATTACTTTCAATATCAAAAGCAAAATTTTGTTATCACTGATCATTGTGGTCTGGATTTTATTTTTCCCCAATTCGCCTTATATTCTTACTGATCTTTTTCATTTAAAGGTAAGAAATTCAATTCCCATCTGGTATGACCTGATTGTCATACTGTCCTATGCCTGGGCCGGTTTGATCTGTGGTTTTATAAGTCTTCATGATATTGAAACCCGGCTTTTTTTTATTGCAGGGGACGGATCATCAACGGGATGGTTATTCTTTTTCTTTTTACGAGCAGCTTTGGGGTGTATCTCGGAAGGTTTCTAAGGTGGAACAGCTGGGATGTGCTCAATAATCCCTTTGGGTTATTCAATGATATTGTGGTACGGTTTATCTATCCTATGGAGTACACCAAAACATGGGGTGTCACGGTTTTAATGGGAGTGATGCTTAATTTTATGTATTTCACATTTAAATGGGTGAAAGGCAATAATGAAAAGCTGGTGCTGCCGGAAAAAATACATCATTAAAAGAGTGGAACAATTTTAGCATTTAAAAGTTTTTATTAACCAGAGTTGTGAATAACGGAATTTTGGAGAGGGAGGAAAAGCTCTTTATCTATGGATGAAGTATCTGATCTCCGGTATTCAAAATGGATCACATTCTTAAAATTAATTGTTATGAAAAAAAGCGTATTGTTAATTCCATTGATTATCATTTCCTGTAAAAAAGACCCTGCCGTGACCGCTGTACAAGATAAAGATTCTACCGTCGTAACAGAGATGCCGGATTCTGTAACGAAGCCGGATTCTGCGGCATTGAAAAAAAGAGATTCAATCATTAACAATGCTCCGGCTACCAAAGAAGTTCTCCGCAAAGGGGTCATGAGAAATGAAAAAGACGGACAGATCGTAAGAACAGCTGATGCCTCCCAGCTTCCTTTCACTTTAGGGGAAGAATTTACAAAAGACGGTCAGGAATTGGTGTTAAAGCTGACCCATTATGACCAGTCGAATATCAAAGCAAAAATCTCTACAAAAGAGAAAGATTTTAACATCCGTTTTAATCAGATAAAACTTCCCAACGGGGATTATGACGGGCCTTTCGGAAGAGAAATTACCTATGAAACTCCGGGAAAAGGGGAAGTATGGCTGATCATTGGGAAAAGCAATATGGCGTCCGGAAATACAAAAGGAAGCTTTACGGTGAGCGTAGAATAGGGAACCTCCAATTTGGTATAGTTTCTGCAACATAGATTGTAAAGTTTAAATTTAATATTATGAAAAATATAGTTATAACAGCAATGGCGGCTTCAGCTGTGCTTGTAAGCTGCGGTACCGTACAGTCACTGGTTCAGAATACCTTTCCATACACTGCGAATGTCCTGGTTTCTACAGGAGTGCCTGCTGATAAGGAAGTTTCTTCTACGTCAACGGCTACCAACGTACAAACCTGGTTTGGAGGAAATAATAATGCTAAGATTAAAGATGTAAGAATTTCTGATGCAAAAATATCTGTGGCATCTCCTTCCGGAGGTACTTTAAGCGCTTTTAAATCTATTAAAATATATGTTTCATCCAGTGGAAGCAATGAAAGGCTTATTGCATCACGTTCCAATATATCTTCCAATTCATCCAGCTTAAATTTAGATCTGAATGATACCGGATTTTTGGATGATGTCGTAAAAAGTTCAGGACTTACCGTAAGAACGGTGTATGAGTTGAAAAACCAGACCACTTCAGATATGAATATTAAGGTAGCACTTAATTTCAGCAGTGTTCCTGCACAATAGGTCTTTACAGATATTTATTGAAAAAACGTCTATCAATCTTGTTGATAGACGTTTTTATTAGTCCATATATTTCAATTGCAGTAATATTCTTCTGATAGGCCTGAAAATATCAACCAGAGAATAAGCTGGTTTTACCTTTTCTTCTGCATCAGCCTTTTGTGACCGAATCCATGACGATGGTAACCGGGCCGTCATTGGTCAGGGACACTTTCATATCGGCCCCGAAAATTCCGCTTTCGGTTTTTAGCCCTGACCGGACCAGCTGTTCTTTGAAATAATCAAATAAAGGAACTGCTTTATCCGGTTTGGCTGCTTTTATAAAAGACGGACGGTTACCTTTTTTATAATCAGCAATCAATGTAAACTGGCTGATACAAAGAATTTCTCCTGAAATATCCTTTACTGAAAGATTAAGTTTTCCTTCCTCATCACCAAAGATTCTGAGATTTAAAATCTTTTGTACCAGCCAGTCGGCATCTGTCTTTTCATCATTTTCATCAATGCCTGCCAGGATCATTACTCCTTTTCCTATTTCACCAACGGTTTTTCCGTCTACTTTTACACTGGCTTCAGAAACTCTCTGTATAACAATCTTCATTTTATTTGTTTTTTTCTTCTAGCATTTCTCTTAGAAAAATAATTTCTTCCTTTACGCTTTCGATATGGTCTTTTTCGTTATGTATGATCATTGTTCCATTTTGTGCATTATGTCCATGATTTTCATGGATAATGTTAGCAGCCTTTTCCCCAAACAGAATAGAGATGGAAACATTCAATACTTCGGCGGTCTTTTGTAATTTCGGTACCGTAAGCCTGCTGTCATCTTTTCCAACCTGCCATAGTTACTTTGGAAAATTTCTGGTTCGTTAGCAATATATTCCTGTTTAATGCTTTTCTCTTCACCTAATTTTCTAATTTTAGAACCAACTCTATTTATATTATAGATATTTTTATGCGTAAAAGTACTGTTTTTATTCAATATTTCATGATGCTTTGAGAAATCTGTAATTAGTTTTGAACTCTATAACACAATAAAGTACAATGTCATAAAAAAATTATCTTTGTTGCAGTTGTAGGAGTTGCAGGTTTAGTAAGTGCTAAAAATCCTGGAGTAAAAGAAACAAAATTAGAAACAGCAAAAAGTATTTCTACTGTTGAGAAGTCTGGTAAAAAACAAGCTGTGAAATACTATAATCCGATAAGACTTGAATCGTCTTGTGGATATGTTCCGGATATTACTTTAACTGCCCAAGATGATCCTTCTTGTCTTTTAGTAGAGTTAGCTAATATGGAAGACTTTTGTAATGCATCAGTTGATGGAGAGTGGCAGGTTTAAAACTTTTGAAATTTGAACTGTGAAATTTATCAAATTCTTTTTCCTACTTATTCCGATTATAACTTTTTGTCAGCAGGCAGCGCAAAAAAACGTATCTGATATACTGGATATAATTATGAGTCTGCCAGAGATACAACGCAAGGAGATAAAAAAAGCAGTGAATTAATGATTTTAGCTATAAATAAAAATTCTTCTATTTATTATAGTGATAAATACCAACAAGCCTTAGACATCGTGAAAAAAAATGGATATGGCTCTGCATTCAAATACTATGGTTGAAATAAATGGGAAAGATTTTTCTTTGCCTAAGATTAAACATTCTGTTTTTCATAACAATAATGATGTCTTGGTTTCCAGTCAAATAGGAAGAGATTTATTTACTTTTAAAACTGATGCTCTTTATTGGAATACTAATCTTATAGGTACAAAAAATATGTTAGGATATAAGTGCAATAAAGCCTCTGTACTATTCAATGGTAGAGCATATATAGCTTGGTATACCAAAGAAATTCCCATTTCAGAAGGTTCCTTATAGATTGAAAGGGATACCAGGTCTCATTTTAGAGCTTAGTGATGAAAAAGGCTATGATATTTTTAAGGCAGTAGCCATAAAAAAGCATCTGGAAATAAAGCCGCTTCAAAAAAGAATACCTTTTACCAGGGAACAATATTCAGACGCGGGAAGAATTTAGAAATAATCCTTATCCGGAAAGAAGTATGGATAGAATAAAAAAAGAGCGATTCATAGAAGTAAACAAAAAGAATAATAATCTTATAGAAAGGTAAAGTACAGAATTGAAAAAAAAGAAACCACGCTGGAATTTCAGAGTGGTTTTGTTAGGGTTAAAATTTCTAATAATAAATATTTAACACTTTGGTCATGGGATCATAATTGTAAGGGTAGGTCTTAGGAGGAAGGGAGGTTTTGGAGCCTGATTCCGGCTGTCCCGTTCTCAGGATCCATTTGGTATTGTCCTTTGGGCATAAAATTGCGATATTATCTTTCACTTCAAGCGTAGTGTTGGTATCCGGGCAGATATGCGGGGCATTGCGGTCATATACCTTAAATGAATCTCCAACCCGGACAACGATCAGGCCTCTTGATCCTGACTGTTGTTCATTAACGTAAATCCAGCCGTTATCATAGTTCAGAGCATTATAACCCGGCAGGTTCAAATTCAGGGAAACATTGATCGGGTTATTGGGAAAGCAGTTTACGGTGTCTTCTCTGCTTCCGCAAGAGTTGATATATAATCCACTGAAAATCAATAGGGTAAAAATAGATAATATTGAAAAAGTTTTTTTCATTTCAATTTAAATTTTTATATATTTGTAAAAATTAAACGATTACAACACGAAAACATTGTCCGGCAAATGTCGGATTATTTTTTTATACTAAAACTAAATTTTGAAAATTATGGCAAGCTATGTAACCAAGGAGGGACTAGGGAAAATGAAAGCTGAGCTGGAACAATTGGAAACTGTGGAAAGACCAAAAATCACTCAGCAGATCGCAGAAGCAAGAGACAAAGGAGATTTGTCTGAAAATGCAGAATATGATGCTGCTAAAGAGGCTCAGGGAATGCTTGAAATGAGAATTTCCAAGCTGAAAGATGTGATTGCAACTTCCAAAATCATAGACGAAAGTCAACTAGATACTTCAAAAGTTTCTATCTTAACAACGGTGAAGCTTAAAAACAACGCGACAAAACAGGAGCAGGTATTTACATTGGTCCCTGATAATGAAAGCGATCTAAAAACAGGAAAGATTTCTGTCAATACACCGATTGCAAAAGGTCTGCTGGGAAAAGCTGTAGGAGAAACTGCAGAAATTACTTTACCTAACGGAAACAAACTGTCTTTTGAAGTATTAGACATTTCTCTATAGTCTGATACCCTTCCATTTCTGACTTCTAATCTATCTAAACCATTAACTTCTCAACGAAATGAGCACTATATTCACAAAAATCATCAATGGCGAAATTCCCTCTTATAAAATTGCGGAAGATGAAAACTTTATTGCATTTTTAGACGCAATGCCTTTGGTGAAAGGACATACTTTGGTAGTCCCTAAAAAAGAAGTGGATTTGATTTTTGATCTTGAAAGTGAAGAATACAAAAACCTTTGGGGATTTGCCCAGCAGGTAGCCAGGAAGATCAAAACTGCAATTCCATGTGTAAGAGTAGGAGTAGCGGTAGTAGGACTTGAAGTTCCTCATGCCCACATCCATCTGATCCCTTTAAATAAGATGGAGGATATGAACTTCAGAAATGAAAGATTAAAATTAACGAACGAAGAATATACCGAGATTCAAAACTCAATTATTAATTCTTAAAAAACCGGAAATCGTAAAAAAGTAATTTTTTACGATTTTCTTTAACATATACATTATATATATTATGAATTCAAACCAATGTTCTTTCTGCGGCAGGAAAAGAAATGAAGTGCAGATGCTTATTTCCGGGCAGAACGGTTTTATTTGTGAAAATTGTATAGAACAGGCACACAGTATTGTAAAAGACAGTGTTTCCAAAACAGGATATTCGCCTGCAGATAATATGGAGGAGCTTAAAAAGCCAAAAGAGATCAAAGGATTTCTTGATCAGTATGTGATCGGGCAGGATCAGGCTAAAAAGCAGCTTTCTATTGCAGTATACAATCATTATAAAAGATTGCTTCATGCTCAGGACGAAAACAGAGAAGTAGAGCTTGAAAAATCCAATATCATTATGATAGGGGAGACCGGTACCGGGAAAACGCTCCTGGCCAAAACCATTGCCCGCGAACTTAATGTTCCGTTCTGTATCGTAGATGCAACGATTCTTACTGAGGCAGGTTATGTAGGGGAAGATGTTGAAAGTATCCTGTCGAGGCTGCTGATGGTGGCGGATTATGATGTGGAAAAAGCAGAAAAAGGAATTGTATTTATCGATGAGATTGATAAGATTGCAAGAAAATCAGATAATCCAAGTATTACAAGGGATGTTTCCGGTGAAGGCGTACAGCAGGGGCTGCTGAAACTGCTGGAAGGAAGTATTGTAAACGTTCCGCCTCAGGGAGGAAGAAAGCATCCCGACCAGAAATATATTCAGGTGAATACTCAGAATATCCTTTTTATTGCCGGAGGAGCTTTTGACGGGATCAAAGAAATCATTGAGAGAAGGATGAATAAGCAGGCTATAGGATTTAGCTCTGAAAAAATCAATAAAGTAGATGAAGATGAATATGTATTAACTAATATTAATGCCATCGATCTTCGTTCTTTCGGGCTAATACCTGAACTTTTAGGAAGATTTCCAATCATTACTTACCTTGATAAGCTTACCAAAGAAACCCTGGTAAGGATTATGAAAGAGCCTAAAAATTCAATCGTGAACCAATTTGTTGAACTGTTCAAAATGGATGGAACAGATTTAGTCTTTACGGATGGAGCCATTGAAAAAATTGTGGAAGAAACCATCGAAAAAGGACTCGGCGCAAGAGGCCTCAGAGGAACCACTGAGAAAGTTTTGGAAGACTATATGTTTGACATTGGAGAAGAGAAAAAGATTGTCCTGACAGAAGATAATATTTTGATTATTAGATAAAATGTTTTTTTTTTAAAGAAAAAAATAATACCTTTGCGGGTGAAGATTGTATTAACACACAAATAATTTATACAATGAGAAAAAGTTTATTTGCTATAGGTCTTTTAGCAATTAGTTACTCTGTTCAGGCGCAGATACTATGTCATGTTGACACTAATGCTAATATGTATGTGAGCGAAGGCACCCTAGTTTATAGTGGTGGTGGTGTTCAAACGAAAGGCAACGGCCTTTTGGATGTACACGGAAACATAATGGTCGAAGGAGGTGCCGGAGACGCTTTAAAAACAATAGATGCTTCCGGCGCGGATAAAACCGATGGGGGCAATATTATTTTAAGGTTGAATACCCCAGCCACTTATGACACTTCTACGTATGGTCAGCTGTATATCAACGGATTATCCCAGTCTAATATTACAGGTGTCGTAACGAAAGAATTCAGAAGTAAGAAGCATGGTGATAATACTGTAAGTAAGTTTTACCAGCAGTTAGCTGTACCTTTCTACAATAAGGTACTGGCAACCTTCTCTACAGAATTCGGAAAAACATTTAATACCGTAAGAAGAAGCGGAAATGAAATTCTGAAATGGAATAATACTAACGCTGTAGCGGATGATTTTGCAAATCTGAATGTTACCACTGCAGACGCTGCAGGGTATTACATGTTCGGATCCCTTAACAATAACCTGGATACAAGTACCCCACCTGTTGGGACTGTTTACAATCTTAACGGTCGTCCTAATGCTTCATTTGCCAGCGCAGTGAATCTTCAGGGAGCAGGAACCCCTAACTTTGGTACAGGAGGTAATAACATCAACGGGTATAACGAAAAATATAACTCTTACCTTCAGGACCAGTTTGAATCTTCTGTCTCTCCATGGAATAATACCTTTGGTAAAAATATTTATCAGTATGGAAATCCTTTCTTTACTAATCTGGATTTATCCAGAATAGGGTATTCGGAGAATCTTGGGGTAACTGATGGAAACAGCATTAGCAATATCTGGGGAGTAAGATACGATCCGGGAGTGGTTACTGTGGGATCTGGAGGAAACGCGTACAGTACTGGAGCATTGATCCAGACTTTTGATCCTACTACAGGAGCTCCTGTAGGGGATGTAGGATTGATCATCAAACCTATGCAGACTTTCGTACTGAAACTGAGAGATAATACACCTCAGACTTTAAACTTTAATACGCTAAGAAGATTTAGCGGAACAGTGAGAGCTGCAGGTACTGATTATAGCGTAAATGCTGCAAGAGTAGCACAAAACGGAAACGTAAAAACAGCAACTGGGACTGTTAAACAGCTTGGTGTAATTGGTTTAGATTCTAGTGGAAAAGAGATCGCAAGAACATATTATGTGGTTTCTCCTACTGCAACTACCGGACACCAGAATTCTGTGGCAACTTCAGTTCAGGCTACGTTATCTAACGCTGATATGATCGGAACATTTGAAGAAGCTTTAAATGGGGGGTATGATCCAAACTATACATCACAATACTGGTTGTATATTAACGAAGCTAACGAAACAAACTTCCTTGGCAAGAATGTTAAGTTAGTAAACTATAAAACAGATAAGGTTAAGTCATATAAATTTGAGATCAGAGAAAATGGTGAATTGATTCCTGCGGGAGTACACCAATTGTCTGCAGGAATCGGATTCTATTATAAAGCATCCAATGGTACTGCACAGCAGGCAAAACAAGGAGATGTTATTTCTGTAGCAACTTCATCTTATGATCTTTATTATGGCGAGCCAATTAATTCTACACTAGCAGCTAAAGATACAGAAAAAACACCTTCCAGAACAATGGTAGTATATAATCCTCAGATTACAAACTACATTGTTAGATTTGATCCAAACTGGAAGAAAGCAGATATTGAAGTTTATGATATGAGTGGTAAACTGGTTATCTCCAAAAAAGCAGTTGATGCATCAAGAGATTTTGTAATTGAACTAGACAGTGCTATTAAAAACTCTTACATTGTAAAAATTGTTTCGGATAAAGGAGAAATTGTCAACACTAAAATCTTAAAATAATACTTATGAAAACTATTAGTAAACTAATATCCGCTGCTTTATTCCTATTTGCAGTCTTACTGGTGAAAGCAGATGATATACCACCTCCGCCAGGTGGTGGAACCGGAGGGGTAGGTCCTGGTTCAGCCGCTTCCCCGATTGATATGTATGTATATGTACTTTCTGCAGTTGCAATTACATTTATTGTAATCTTTACAAAAAAGTACAAAAGTCAAAAAGCATAAAATTTTATTAAAATAATAGTAAACTCTCTGATTAGTCAGAGAGTTTTTTTATTTTTACTATATGAAAAAGGTTTATATACTATCTGCGGTTCTGGCCGCATTTTCTTTGCAGGCTCAATTTACTGTCACTATTCAGGCTCCTGCAGATTTTAAAGAGCAGGAAGCTATTCTATATACATTAAATGGTTCAAAGGATATTATTGTTACCAAAGAACAGCGTAAGAATAATACATGGACTTTCAAGAATCCCAATCATTATATGGGAATGATGAAAGTTTATTTTCCGGGGACTAATAATACCATGAACTTTATTTCAGAAAATAAAAACGTCGATATAAAGCTGGATGTTCAGAAGGATAAGATCAAGGATGTTTTTTATCTTGATCAGGCCAATGAATTAATGAGCAAGCAGCAGGAAGGCTCACAAAAAAAAGAACTTATTCTTCCGGCCCTGACTCAAATCAAAGAATACTACAAAGATAATACTGATTTTGGGAAAGCTCTAAATGCTGAGATCGGAAGGCTTAACGGTACTTCATCCCCAATCGATGCATCCAATCACCCGTTTATTTCATATTATAATACCAATTATAATAAGTTCCTGTCCAATACGCAGGATCCTGCTAAAAAAGTGGATCAGGAGGAGATTATCAACTTTCTGGATAAATCCAACGACATGCTTGAAAGCTCATCATTGCTGAGACCTGTATTGGTGGCTTACCTTAATTCAGGAGGGAATGCGAATGTAGGAAGCTCTGTAGACAAGCTTTTAGACCGTTTAAAGGTGGAAACTCCAAGAGGACAGACCGTATTGTCAGAATTGATCGATATCTTTGATGTGTACCAGATGGATGAGTTTAAGAATAAATATCTGAGCATGGCTAAGAATCTTAAATGTACCATCAATGACAGGCTGGCTTCTACCTTAAAGTCTAATGCCAATGTGGAAATGGGGGCTTCTTTCCCTAATTATAAGTTCCAGGCACCGGCTAATACTACGGCAAAATCACTGTATGATGTGAAGGCTGATAAAAAGGTTATTGTGTTCTGGTCATCTACATGTTCTCACTGCGAAAGTGAACTGCCGAAACTCCTTGAAAAATACAATGACTTAAAAGCAAAAAATATACAGATTGTAGGGCTGTCTATGGATGTTGACAAGAATTCATATACCACCAAGATCGCTGCTTTTCCTTGGGTCAATGATTCAGAATTGAGAGGATGGAACAGTTCTTATGTGGATACCTACAATATTCATGCAACTCCGACGTATTTTATTTTAGATGCTAACAATAAGATAATCAGCAAACCAGATCATGTTGGAGATGTTTTGGAATATTTTAAGGTAAAATAATTTTGGAGGTAAAGAAATATTTTCTATATTTGCACCACCAAAAAGGCGAGGTAGCTCAGTCGGTTAGAGCGCAGGATTCATAACCCTGAGGTCACGGGTTCAATTCCCGTCTTCGCTACAGCGATAAGGAAAAGCATCATATGCTTTTCCTTTTTTCTTTTATATACTTCCCTCAATTTATTCTCGAGAAATTAAACCGGATTTTTAAAATACCATTCTCAGCACCTCAATAAGGTGAGACTTCAGGTTGTGGATGATGTTGAAAGGCTCAGATCAGAATTGAAAGCTTTTCTAGCTTCGTTTTTGAGCAGAGAGATAATACGGCTATCTGTGATAGGTTAATTCGCCTACAGAAGTATTATTTTTAAGTTCTGACCAGTATGAATAATACTTTTGGGTTTAATGATTCTAAAACCGGCCAAATAGGGCCCATTTGTAAGAAAGGCTCAGAAACCCCAAACATGATCGGATATTCATTCCAGGTAAAATTTAGATTAACGGACTCTATAAAACAATAAACCCGCAGAAAGCGGGTTTAGTGTTTTATGATTGCGCTTAGCTTTGGTAACCAAGCAATTTTCTGATCTGGTAGAAGAACCGTTCAATAAGCCTTAGGTCCTGCGTTACAATTTCAGCATTGCCCCTAAGTTCTTTATCAAAGGTAAGCGTTTGATTATAGCTTGTTTTTAATCCTTTCGGTAATATCACATCTACATAATAATTACCTTTTTCATCGGGAATAAGAGAAATATTCTGTACTTTACCTTCTACAATACCATATTCCTGAAAACGGTAATTGTCAAGTTTGATCAACACTTTTTCACCGGGGATGATCTTCCCGGAATTCGCGGTAGGAACAGACATTCTTCCTACTAATTTCTCTTTATCTTTCGGTAGGATAGAGAGCACCGCTTCTCCCATCTTGACGAACTGGTTTTCTCCGAAGAACTGTTGAAAGCTCGCAACACCATGGGTAGATGAGATCACAAGATAAGTCTGCTCCCACTGTTTTAAAGATTTACGAAGCTGTTCAAACAGCTGTAAGGTTTGGGAAGAATAGGTGATTTTGTCTTTTTCTGAATTGATAGCACTTCCGCTTTTTGTTTTATTAAGGTTGGAAATCCCTTCTTCCATCTGAGAAATGGAAATGTTTAAATTTTCAATGTTTTGCTGGGCCTGAAGGTACTTTATTTTTTCATTTTCAAGCTCCATGGAAGAGATAACTCCCTGATTGAATAATTCCTGGGATCTGTGGAAATTTTTCTTTGTCAGATCATATTTTGCCAGTTCAAGGCTTTTCTGCTGCTTTAGAGTGGTAATTCTTATTCTGTATTCAGAAATACTCTGATTAGCCGCAAGATTCTCGGGAGCATAAGGCTGAAGCCTTGTAAAAAGCTGCTCATCCTGAAAGGCCTTCGCAAAATTGTTATAATCGCCCTGCAGTTCACCAAGCTTGAATCTGGAAGCGATAGAAAGAGGAAAAGAATAAAGCTTGTTAGGCGTAATGGAATCCACCATCTTCTTCAGCTCCAAAACATCTTTATAGTTTGCTGCGGACTGCATTACCATCAGCACATCTCCTTTTTTTACTTCCTGATGGTCTTTAATGAAAATCTTTTCAATTTTGGAACTTGTTCTTGCTTCAATTTTTTCCGGAGGATTTTGTGAAGTTACAATAATGGGGGCAGGAACGAATTCCGGATATTTAATAATATAACTCATGATGAGAATGAGCAGGAGAATAATAAATATAATGGTATTCCCCCAGCGTATCATCCAATGAGGAGGCTGGGTCAGAATATCCTGTACGCTTTCTGAACGGAGTTCTATATGATCTAAAATGTCTTCTTTCATGTTTTAAAATAAATGGGTCCAAATATTCCGGAGAAAATAATTTGCTGAGTTTAATTTCCTAATTCCAGCTGATTTTTAACAAGCCTGTAGTATTCCCCTTTTATGGCTACCAGCTCTGCATGGCTGCCTTCTTCTACAACTTTTCCTCTGTCCAGCACAATGATTTTATCAGCATGTTTTACGGTTGAAAGTCTGTGGGCGATCACCACGGCCGTTTTCCCTTTGAAGAACTGTTCGAGGTTTTCCATAATGACCTTCTCATTGTTGGCATCCAGTGCCGATGTCGCTTCATCGAATAAAATATATTCCGGAGCTTTATACACTGCTCTGGCAATAAAAAGTCTCTGCTTTTGTCCGCCGCTTATCCCAACTCCTTCATTTCCGATTTTGGTATTGTAGCTGAGGGGAAGGCTTTCTATAAAATCTTTGATATTTGCAATCTCTACAGCACGCCTCAGCTTCTGTTTGTCAATATAATCTTCACCCACCGCAATATTGTTGGCAATCGTATCATTGAATACATATCCTTCCTGCATGACAACTCCACAATGGTCCCGCCAGTATCTTGGCGAAATATTTTTCAAACTGGTATTTCCGATTTTGATATCTCCCTGACCGGGATCATAAAACTTCATCAGCAGTTTAAGCAGGGTTGTTTTACCGCTTCCGCTGGCTCCTACAATTGCCGTGGTTTTTTGATAGGGAATGGTAAGGGTTAAATTTTCAAAAACAGGAACATCCGAACCAATGTATCTGAAAGAAATATTGCTGACTTCAATGTCTCTCTGCGGAATATCTGTAGCATACTGTTCGTTTTTATCTTCTTCGTCATCCTTATCATGAATTTCTCCCAGTCTTTCCAGGGAAATTTTGGCATCCTGGGTTTGTTTGATAAAGTCGATCAATTGAAGTAAAGGACTGTTAAGCTGGCCGATAATATACTGAACAGAAAGCATCATCCCCAAAGTAAGGTTTCCGCTCAAAACCAGTTTTGCAGACAGAAAGCTTACCAGAATATCTTTCATCTGGTTGATAAAGTTTCCTCCTACGGACTGCCATTGTTCTAAACTAAGGGATTTGATTCTGATTTTAAATAATTTTACCTGGAGGAATTCCCAATCCCACCTTTTTTGTTTTTCAGCATTATGCATTTTGATTTCCTGCATCCCATTAATCAGTTCAATCACTTTACTTTGTTCCTGAGATACCTGGGAAAATCTTTTATAATCAAGTTCCTTTCGTTTTTTAAGGAAAAAACTGATCCAGCCTATGTATAATATGGCACCCACGAGGTAAACGATAAACAGCCTGTAATCATACAGGAGAAGAACAATGCTGAAGATAATGAGGTTGACCAAAGAGAATAATGTATTCAATGAAGAACTGGTAAGAAGCTGTTCTATTCTGTGGTGGTCATTAATTCTCTGCATGATATCTCCGGTCATTCTCGTATCAAAAAACTTATGGGAAGCTTCATCAGCTTGATAAAGAAATCAGAAATGATCGAGATATTGATTCTGGAAGAAAGGTGGAGCAGGATCCAGCTTCGGATCATTTCTATCCCCATTCTTCCAATGAAAAGCATGATCTGTGCAAGAAGAACCAGGTAAATAAAATTAATATCCTGATTCTGTATCCCCACATCGACAATACTCTGGGTAAGGAACGGGAAAATCAACGAAAGTAAACTTCCCGCTAAAAGACCTACCGCAAGCTGGATGACCAGTGATTTGTATTTAAGCAGGTATTTGGATAAGAAAGAAAAGCTGGCTTTGCTTTCATCCGCATCAAATTCAGTCTGGAAAAATGAAGGCGTTGTTTCCACAATAAGCGCAATACCTTCTTCCGTGGTTTCATTAGCATTTTCCCCGATCCAGAATTTAATAAACTCTTCCCGGGTATAGGTGATCAATCCATAACTTGGATCCGAAACATATACTTTGTTATTCTTGTCGATTTTGTAAACAACAACAAAGTGATTTTTATTCCAGTGTACAATGCACGGTAAAGGAACTTCTTCAACAAGAGTGTTGAAATCGATTTGAACGCCTAGTGAGCGGAATCCGAGGCTTTCTGCTGCATCACTGAGCCCCAGCAGGCTGCTTCCTTCGCGGGTGGTTTCAGAAAGAGCACGGATCTGCTGTAGTGATATATTTCTGCCATAATGCTTGCTCACAATTCTCAGACATGTAGGTCCGCAGTCTTTGGCATCTGGTTGCTTATAAAATGGAAATTTTTTCAAAACTAATATTCATTATAAAATGTCGTCAACCATGACGACATTTTTAATTTGTTCAATATGTTAACTCAATACAATGGCTGTAAAATACTGCCATTTGTTGTACGTATCTATAATGTCTTCTTTATGGTTCTGGCAGGATGCCAGTATCTATTCCAAATGATATCACCTTTTAAGATTCTGATGTCTGTTACGGGTATATTTTTTTAAGTTTTTCATGGTAATTGTTTTTTTATTGCTGCTTTCCTGGACTTTATGAAATCTGTTTTATTTTTCCTAAGATAGAGAATTTTTTAATCGGGGTCGCATTTTTTTTAACTAAAGTCTTCGTCTTCTATTAATTCATCAATGAAGAACCAAATATCTTCGCGGTCATATTTTTCAGGAAACTGATATCCGTTAATGACAAAGATTGGAGTAAAGCTTAATCCTGCATTACTGTTCTCCTGAGACATGGCAATCAAAGGAGTCAGGTTTTCTGAAGCAGCTGTTCCTCCTGATAAGGCTGCTATTTTACTCTCATCTTTTGTTTCAAACCACATTTCTACAGCTTTCAGGAATTCCTTTTCCTGTTTGTGGTGGTAAATATGGGTAAAATCTGATATCAGCTGAGTGTATTTTTCATTGGCTCTGTCGGGAAAATAATTGAATCTCATCTGTACAGAAACCTCAGTAGGATATTTTTCCAGAATATCTTCCATGATTTTATGGGCATCTTTACAGAACCCGCAATATGGATTGGAAACCATAGAAATCCGAAGTTTTGCCTCTTTCTGTCCAACTGAAAAAGTCTGTGTATCCTGGAATTCTATTTTATCCCTTTCCAGCAACTGGCTTTTGAATAATTCATAATTCCTTTTAAATCTGAGATTTTTAGCATTGGATTTTTGCAGGGTTTCCCTTTGTTCAAGAAGATTATTTGAATATAAAACGGCAGAGAAAATAAGTGCCCATAATACTAAAGTAAGTAAAAGTGTTCCAATACTGAATGAAAGGTTTTCAAAGAACAGGGTACTGATGACCAGCTGTCCTATCAGTATTGAAATAATTAAAAGACATATACGGCAGAACGTTTTTTCTACAAAAGCCTGAATGTATAATGAATAGCCAACAGCAATGATGGAAACGATCGTGAAACCTTTGATAATATAAGACGTAGCAGGAAGGAAAAGCCCTAATACAGCAAGTCCTGCAAAATAAATCAGTGAAAAGTCAGAGAACTTTAACCCTAAAATACTCGTTTTATCCTGTTTAATGATTTTATCACATGAATTTGCGGTCTGAACTGCAGAAGGAGCACCACAGATGCTTCCAATAACAGCAGAGCTGTTTCCGAACTTCTGATTAAAGATCTCCATTGAAATGTATACCCCTGCCAGCGACAGAAGATTGAAAAGAGCCTCATCAATACTCTGGCTTACAAAAGAATAAATAAGAATGATAGCAAAAATAAAGTACAATATGGGTTTAAGGCTGAATGCCGGTTTACTTTCTGCATTTTCCGTTTTTTCAAACAACAGGACAAAGTCTGTAGATTTATTATACAGTTCTTCCTTATTCAGTGTCTTGGCTTTTTCTGAGTAAACGGAATAATGGGATCCCGATTTTTTTACAAGGGAAAAAGAATTTTCGACGATTGCAATAAACTCTTCCGGTAATTCATCCCAGTATTCTTTGTCAAGTTCATAGGCATCATTTTTTACCCCCATAAAATTTAAAGTATCACTGAAAGCCAGTGCTGAAGGGTAATTGGGGTGAGAATTGAATTGAAAAATAAACTCCTGTTTATCAAGTTTTAAATAGTGTATTAGTTTGTCGAAAATCATAGTAATATTTTTAAACTAAAATACGGAGATGTTTTAAAAAAACAAGTTTTTTTTCTTTTGCTAGTGATATACCATTATTAAATACTTGATTTTGTGTAATTATTGTTATATTATTTCTTTTGTTTAGTGTAGAATGAAGCTGATTTCATAATCTAACTTAAGGATATTGTACAGCCTCAGAAAGTTCAATAGGATTATTGGTTTGCTTTAAAATGACTTGTTTATTTTTTGTTTGTTCATTAAAATTAGGTGTAATTTCTTTGCCACTTTGATCTACAAACTTTGCTTTAACGTATCCTGATTTAATTTCTCTGTAGGGGTCATTATAATGATCCAAATATAACTTATGTAACTGCTGTAGGTTAACAGGGATTGTTTTTACAGAAAGATTATTGGATGTATAAATATTTTCTTCTTTTTTCTTTAGTTCAAGCAGGTCAAAACTATAGTTTCCTTTAGAGTCTGATATAGAGACGATTAATCCAGGTAAGCCATTGAAAACCGATGGACCTTCACTGATGGGAATATCAACAGCAAACCAAGCTTCCCACTTTCTTCCTTTATAATCCAGTAAAGCTTTCTGGCATTTGTTGTTATTGACCACCTTAATATCACTGGTTATTTTCCATTGTAAAAGAGGCATGGCTTCTTTCAGTTCATATACATCTATTAATATTCTATAGAACTTTGAAATCTGTCCCTGTGTCTTATTCTTGATGGTCATAAACTCATAATCCATAGATTTATGAATTGCTTCACGGCCTAATTTTTCATTTGAAATGAAAGTTGAATCGCTTTTGAACAGTTTATAAGAATAGAATCTGGAAATTCCTCCATCTATGTCAAGAAGCATATTTTTTGTAGTAAGATCTTTTGCTGTGGAATCAGCCTTGAATCGCATAGAGTATATGATCCTGTATTTTTGTGCATGTAGTTTATTATTACTACTAATTGCTAAAAATATAAGAACTACTTTAAGAAAAATTTTGCATTCCATAATATTGTATTGCTTTTTGTTTTAAAGGATTTTTG
Organism: Chryseobacterium sp.; assembly: GCF_022869225.1. NCBI lineage: Bacteria > Pseudomonadati > Bacteroidota > Flavobacteriia > Flavobacteriales > Weeksellaceae > Chryseobacterium > Chryseobacterium sp. The sequence continues at coordinate 2,933,488 of NZ_JALIHL010000001.1, forward strand.
CTCCATTCTTCCCATTTCCCAGTATAAGGATCATAGCCACATTTTAAAGGTTTCGAAATGTCAAGTCCTTCTTTATTATTATGAGTTTTTTCAGTATAAGCCCTGCAATCGGTACAGATATAGCGAAACTCACAATCCCGACAAGTTTCTATATTTTCTTTCGTAATATTCCAATATTTTTTAAACCCCGGTTTTTTTAATACACTTTCTAGGCTGGTGTTATGAATATTTCCAAAAGTTTCGGGCATTAAAGGACAGTTTTTTATATTACCGTCTACATCAATTCCAATTTTTTTATGTAAACAAGAGTTATGATTGATAGCTTCAAGAACTTTTGTGAGATCAGTATTAAAATATTTTAAATCTACCTTTCCACATGAAGTTATACTTATATTTTCTTTTATGAAATTTACAATAAACCGGAATTCATCTTTAACCTTAAAAGGAGAAACCTTACAATTATAAAAAACCAGATTAAAAATTCTGAATGTTTTTTTATTAAGTTCTTGAATGAAATCTTTGTCAATTATATCGTGATAAGGAGAGAAAATTTCAATCCCGGATAAAACTGAATCTGCAAAGATTTGGTCTATTTGTAGAAAATCTTCAATCGTAAAATGCTTTTTAGTGTGTATCACCAAATATTTTACTCCAAGATTTTCAAGGGATAATTTTACTTTTTCCAAAATAGAAATCTCATTGAGTTCTATAAATAAGTCTGAGATTAAAGAAGAATTGTGATACTCATAAGGAAGAAAAGGAAAGCTTTTATCCCAGCCATTCTCTGTAATAAAACCATATTCTTTTTCTATTAATATATCCAAATATTTCTGAAATATTTCTTTAGATTCATTATCATACTGAGATAAAATATCCTCTATGGAACTAATTTTCAATTCCTCTATGACATCATTTAGTTCTAAAGGGTATACCTCGGATAAATTTCTTTGGAGATCAGAAATTAGAACTCTGCTTGCACCTTTTGTAACTAAAGTATTACTGAATAAATTAAAATGCTTCATAGTAATCTTGTAAGAGCTTTAAACGGTTTTTCACGGATATAAAAATCCGATCGGTATTTTTTAGATTCCAAAAAATATGCTGTATTACTGTTACGTTTTACATTATTTACATTTCCAAATTTTGTTATATATTTAAATGTTAAAGGGAGTTTATGCTTTTCCCCGAATGTATTTTTCATAAATATTCTGCTATTTCTTTTTCCAATGAATAATTGCATATTTTAGATAAATATCCAAATTGTCCTATCGGATTTACCTCCAAAAAATAATACTTATCTCCACTTTTCATAAAATCCAATGAACCGCAGTTAAGATCAAGAATCTGCATCAGGTTATGGACTTTTTCTTCGATCACTTTCGGAAGATTATATCTTACATTTTTATTACGTTTTTCATAATTATAATTTCTAAAATCAACTTTTGTCTGCTCGTCATTTTGAGAAAAAATAGCTATTGACCAACATTTGCCATTTAAATAAAATGTCCTTATCTCAAAGTCCTTTTCAATTTTTTCCTGAAAAAATGTAGGAAAGAAATTTTCAGTTTCGTATTCTTCAACTACCGTTGTAAACATCATTCCATTTGAATTTTTATAAAAAGATTCAAGCATTGGATTTCCTGCTATTGTTTTTACTATCGTTTTCCCCAAAATAACATCATCAGTATTTTCAGCCATATAATAAGGTGGAACATCTAATCCTACTTTCTCCGCTTCTTCCAATACTAAAAGTTTATTTACTAGACTATTGCTTTCTTTATTGATATGTTTTATAGATTCAAGTTTTTTCTTGACATAATCTTCCAGCCAGTGCTGTGCTTCATTCATATTAATATTTATAGAAGTATTCTTATATCGAAGACGTTTAAAATTCAATCCTCCTCTTCTATACCACACACTGCATATTTCATCTAAAAAAAAACGGGTAGAGGAACTTTCTAAAAAGATCCTTTTTTGAATGATTTTAATTTCAAATATTTCATCCTCATGTATTCGAATAAATTTTTTCTCTAATACTAAAAGCCATTTGATAACATCTGTAGTAGAAATATCGTTATTATCAGAAATTATTAATATCATTTTTTATTTAAGTTATTCTTTAAAAATTCTTTTGTTATTTTTCTCCGAACTTTTATGCTTTGTAAGCCAATAAGTCTTCTATTACGGTTGATGTTAATTGGATCTTTGAAGATTTCTTCATCAGTACTTTTTACTCCATAAACAGGCTTTAAATGATTAATCTGGATATGTCTTTCTACCATTTCTGCATAATCTCTTGGCGGAAGATCACCAGACTTTATGTATTCCAGTAATTTTGTCTTGAAATACTCATAATCTTCTATTTGTCCCATGTGGTTTAAGTAAACTAGCATTGGCATAAAGACACCATCATCAGTCTCAAGACCTATTTTTTGCATTGATGGATAACCAAAATTATTAAGTGTCCATTTCAATAATTTAGCATTTTTTCTAAAATTATAAAATGATTGTTGTCCAGTAATTGAATCTTTTGCCTGATCTCTGATAAAAGCAATCCTAAAGGAATCAATAAGTTGCTTATTTAATGATTTTTTCCACTCTACTACTTTTTGTTCTATAGTTATACTATCAATCCCATATTTTTTATATAGTTTGAAAAAATCTGAATCTTCTCGTTTAAACTTCCAATATGGAGCAACTAAAGGGATCAGTTTATATAGACTTTTTTTATTTCCAAAATTTTTATTGTATTTATCAGAAAACTTAATATAGTTTTCATATTCTTCCATTCGCTCATCATTTCTCGGCTGATATTGTCGGAACAGTTTTTTAAATTGTTTTATAGCGGTAAGAGTATCATTCTTTAGTCTATATGTACTATCAATAGAATTTACCCTATTGTAATATGCTATATAGTCAAGCTTATTATTTCGACAGGATGTTAAAATAGAAAAGCTAATTAATAGAAAAACTCCGCTTAGCTGAAAATATATTTTTTTATAATTATTCATTAAGAAAGATTTTTTTATTGATACTCTTGAATATATTAAAACTAAAGAGGCTAAAGAGAAATTCTCTCTTTAGCTTCCCGTAGTTTAAATGATCTGTTTAGTTAGGTTCTGTAATAACTGCTACTAATTTATTGTCTACATATACTCCTGTATCAGAGCCACTGCCCGTTTCATACGTCCATTGTTTACTTGTTTCTCCGGATAACCCACCGCTGATTTTTGCTAAATCATTTAATTTCTTGTTTTCCAATGAAGAGAAATTCTTCATTCCTGTTAACTTTTTCATCTTGTTAAAATTTAAAATTTAATAATTTGTTTTGCCGTATAAACCCCGGCATGGGTCATTTGCTGATCAGCTTATATCTACCTTTGCAGTGTACATCTACAAAGAGCATATATTGCAATGTTGTCTTTCAAAACTATTAATAATTATATCATTGATAAGAGAAAAATTTTGCAATTTTTTGGTTTTTTTTTCTGCAAAATTTGAGCATATTTTGTGTATATTTGCTTAAACCACAAATGATATGATTCAGGAAAAATTAAAAAATCTAAGAAAACATAAGGGTATGTCCCAAGAAAAGATGGCAAAAATATTAGCTACAGATACCTCTAACTATTCCCGTAAAGAGCGTGGAGAGACTAGGATACATGAGGACGAATGGAAAAAACTGGCGGACGCGCTGGAGGTTCCTGTTGAAGAAATAAAAGAAGATGATAATAAATTTTCTTCTAATTTTGATAGCTCCACTTTTAACGATCATGCAAGTGGAAATGTAAATTATTATAATATTCCCAATTCCATAATAGACAGCTTGCAGGATTATATAAAAATATTAAAGGAACAGAACGAATTGCAAAAAGGGAGATAGAAGAGCTAAAATCTAAAATCAAATAATATTTTCTTTTGTAAAAAGATTTGATCACAACTAAATAAAGTAAGTAAAAATCTTCTTAAAAAGAGTTTGAGAAAAACAAAAAAATCTGTTTCACAATTTATGAAACAGATTTTTTTGTTTTAAATTATTAATACAATTTTTACTTAGCTAAATTCAAAACTGGAGAAATCATTTAAGATTTGCAAAAGGAATTTGTAACAGTATAAATTTTAATCTTATTTTGAAAATAACTCTAATTTTTTTAAAACCAACAACAAATAAATTCTCAATATTTTATTATTAAACAATTGTTTGGTTTTGTGTGTTTTTGATATTATTTTGAATTTTAACAGGGATTGATTATTTTGGTCATTTTTATATATTAAAATTTATATTTTCTGGTGCTAAACTCAAAAAAACTTAAAAAAGCATAAAGTTTTCTTAAAGTTTTAAAAAAGAGGAAAAATGTTTTTGTATTTCTAAAATATGTTGTACTTTTACAACGCCTTGAATGAGGGAACAAGTCAAGGTAATAAATTTTTTTTCATCATTTGTGTTTTTAGAATCGTATCGCCTGATACGATTCTTTTTTTGTTTTACTTTTCGTAATTTAAAAGGAGATCTATAAAGTAAGAATAGGTAACCGAACCTTCCTGCTGATTGCTTTTTAGGAATAGATTGTTGGTGAACCCAAAGAAATCATCCAGCCATCCCTGATGACTGAGAATAAAAGCTTTTTCATAAGCCCGGTCTCTTTTCATGGCAGGAGAATAATGATCAAGGGCTGATTTTACAAAGTCAGGATCATGCACAGAAATGAACCTCAGAAGACTCTTTAAGGTAAAATACTCTGTACTGTATCTCAAATCCATATTACCGGAATCAATACCGGTTAAATATCCTACAAAATTAGCTTCCTGCTCTCTGGCAAAACCAAGCTGATGGGAGCTTTCATGTGCTGTGGTGAAGGGAATGAAAGTAGATGGTAATTCAGCGTTATATTGGGCTTCTGCCGTAAAAGGATTATAGTACCCTAATATTCCGGTAAAACTCATTACACTTTTAAATAAACTGGGTTTAATTGCAGAAATCTGCGGCACTTTTTTATCTGAAATATAGGTGGGTAACCTGGTCTGCTGATGAAGGATTTCCTGCCGTATAGACTTCAGATCAGTAATGACAAATACACCGTGCTGGTTTTCTTTGACCAGCTGACGCGTTATTTTACATTTCTCAAGATAATGCAGCGCTGCTATTTTGGCTCTGTTCAGTTCAGGAGCTTCCTGGCGGGATAGCTTTTTGATGATTGGGGTCTGGAAGTACAGCATTCCCCAGAATATCTGATAGGTAAAATAAAAGATGTTGATAAGGACCAGTAGTCTTATCATAGCGCCGTTTCTGCTTCTCTTATTCAGTAATCTGATGAGATAATACAAAAGGAAAATACCTGAAATGATGTAGATCAGATCACCCATAGAAAAAGGGATACGGCTGAACAGGGTCTGATGTGGGGCTTTCTGAAGTTCAAAGAAAGCTTCAAAAAGGGAAATCATCAGCTTTGATTTTGAGAACATATAAAACAAAAGAAATTGGGCAAGTAATACACCTGCCCAAAATCTCTTCTTCTTATATATTGTTTTTATCTTAATGACCACTTCCTTTAGATATTTTATCCAGATCAATTCCTTGAGCTTTTAGAATTCCGCTTACACGAATTGCATAGAATGCAAGATAAGCAAAACATATGACTCCCACGATATAACTGAAATGAATATTGGTAAGATCTGCTATATAACCTTGTATAAAGCTTACAATACCTCCTCCCATAATCATCATGATAAGATATCCTGATCCCTGATTGGTATGTTTTCCAAGCCCGTTGATAGCCAGGGCAAAGATACACGGCCACAATGTAGAACAGAAAAGACCTACGCTGGTAAAGGCATAAACAGAAACCATTCCTGTCGTAAACATTCCTATAATTAAAGCGGCGATTCCGGCTGCAGAAAATATCAAAAGCATTCTTGCAGGGTTCCCTTTACTCATAATATCACAGATAATCATGGCAATAATAATGAAACCATAGATGTAGAATGGAGTAAGATCATGCATAGCAATAGCATTTACCAATAAAAATATACCGAATGCAAGGTAAGGAGCTAAAAATCTCAGGATCTTTTTGAATCCGGCGCTAAAGTCAAATGCTTCTACCGCACCGGTCCAACGGCCAATCATCATTGAGGCCCAGTATAATGAAATATAAGGTGCCACCTCTTTGGTTTCAAAGCCCAGACTTTTTTCCATATAGGCAGGAAGGTTACTTGCGGTGGAAACTTCCACCCCTACATATACAAAGATAGCAATCATTCCCATTATTAATTGTGGATACTGGAAGGCTGAGCTTCTATGTTCTCCCGGAATGGCATCATCCGTATCCGCTATATTGGTTGGCGTCACGGCAGGAAGGGAAGAAAACTTAAGCATTAAAGCAACAAGGACAAAAGCTGCTCCCAGGATAAGATAGGGTATTTTTACACTTTCTATGCTGGCTTCCATATTGGCTGTGCTTGCAGAACCAAAAATAGCAAATGCAACAATAAGCGGTCCTATTGTAGTTCCTAAGTTATTGACTCCACCGGCCATTGTTAACCTCTGAGATCCGGTTTCAGTAGGACCTACCTCAATGGCAAGAGGATTGGCAACAATCTGCTGGAGAGAGAATCCTAAACCTACAATAAATAATCCGGAGATCATTAAAGGAAAAGACCTTAGATTGGCGGCCGGATAAAACAATAGCGTTCCCATGGCGGAAATAAGAAGCCCTATAATAAGGCCATTCTTATACCCAATTTTATTGATCAGATCCTGTTTCAGACCTTTTGATACAATCATATAAATTAAGGAGCCTACAGTATAAGCTACGTAAAAGCATATCTGGACCAGCATACTCTCGGTTTGAGATAAATTAAATGCTTTTTGAAAAACTGGAATCAGAATATCATTACTGGCTGCTACAAATCCCCAAAAGAAGAATACAGTAACCAACGGAATGAATTGAGCCCAATTGGTTTGTTTAGAATAATTTGACATATTTATTATAGATTTCACAAACAAATATAACTATTTCCTTTAAACGGAATACTTTAATAAGGTTTTTTTTATTTCCTTATAAGCGGTTGATTTTAAGTCTCTTGGAAAATCAGAAGGTTCTATGATTCCATTGAAGTACACCTTTACCCTTCCTGGATATCCCTTAGCGTTGTCAAATGGAAACATTTCTTTGAGCCCGATGAAAGTAAACATGGCAATAGGAGAGTGATGTTTAGAAGAGAGGATAAACGGTCCGTCTTTAAATTCCTCCAGAATGACAGAGGTATCATCCGGTACTCCGCCTTCAGGGAAAATGGCAATACTGTTCCCTTCCTCCATTTTCTCTGCACATCTTCTGTATACGTCTGCACGGCTTCTGGCACTGGTCCTGTCTACCATCACACATATTCTTTTATAGATCATTCCGAAAATAGGGATCTTTACAAGCTCTTTTTTTCCTACAAAACATATCGGGTGGTGCGGAAAGAGTATGCAGGTAAGCATGATATCCATAATAGAAGTATGATTTGAGATGAAAACATACTGCTGGTTTTTATCCGGCCTTTGCTCAGAGAGTCTGATCAGATCATATCTGAACCCCATTCCGTAGAACATTCCGAAACACCAGAAACGGATAAACTTATAAGCGTACCTGTAATGCTTTTTGTTAAAGGATAAAATGAAGGTCGGGATTCCCATGATAACTGTTAAGACAAATGCCAGTAACAGCAGCCAGAACCTCCAGAGATAATTTAAAATTTTTGTCACAGCTTAACCGTTAAAAATTACTTTCTTTTTTACAGAATAATTGAGGATGGAAACCAGCAGAATTGCAGCAATTTTGCTGATCATTTCCGGACTCAAGGTATAAAAAATTAAATTGATATTATCCTTGAATATAAAACTGTAAAATACCTGGAAGAAACCTAAACTGAATAAAGTTGAAATGAAAGAGACTCCCATGAAATAAACAAACTCTTTTCTTTTGGAATGCTTTCCTCTTTCAAAAACAAACCAGATGCTCAGAAAATAATTGGTAATGATCCCGCAGCTGGTAGAAAAGATGTTACTTAAAGGATAATGGATACCATGGAAATTGGTTTCTCTGGTAAGAAGCTGGGGCAGATAAGTGCTGAATATTTTAAAGCTGCCTATCTCTACAATAGCACTAAGTCCTCCAGCTATAATGAAGAACAAAACCTGTTTCTGGCGTGTGAGTATTTCTTTCATTTAATTAATTAAAAACTTTACATATTATGCTGACTATTCGAATATTGTAAGTATAAATTACTGTAATATCGATTAACAGGAGCCTGTTTTTCCTGTTGATCATAATGAAGTCTCATCATATGAACTGCAAATTTATAACTATATGTTAAACACTGAAAAAAGTTGTTAAAATATTTTTTTAAATAAAAATTATTTCTAAATTTAATAATCTAAACGATGCCATAATAACCTGATAATAAATTCATTTTCAACTTCTTGTGTTGATGGTTTTTTCTATCTTGTAATGCGTGCTTAAGGCATACGACTCCAGCATTTTATGATTCACTTTATAATAATATTTGTATGAAACGCCAAAATCAATACAGAAAATTTCAGCTTCAACAAAAAAATATTGAGGCTCTTGAGAAAGAAAATTCCCGCTTCAAAAGAGTGTATTCTGAATATGAAAATATGTCTAACGAACTTTGGAATCTTGAAAGCTCCAGCGGTGAACCCGTACCGGATGATTTTATCAATGCAATGGTATTACAGGCTTCCTATCTGGAAGATGAGATTGAAGATTGGCTTTTGCAATTCAACGAAAACAAAACTGATATAAAACATTAGTGATTTTAGACAGCTTCCTGTTTGTTTTTAAATGCTAATTGAAGATAAATTCATAATTTAGCACCCTTAAATTAAATTCTAACATATGGTTGCTATTGTAGATAGTGGTTCTACTAAATCGGATTGGGTGATACTCGATGACTTTAAAAAAGTTTTTCTGAAGACAGAAACGATCGGTTTCAATCCGAATTTTATCAACAAGGAACTCATCGCTCCTGAAATAGAGAAAAACAGCAATCTAATATTGGTCAGAAACTCAATTACCAAGATCTTTTTCTACGGTTCCGGGTGCGGAGTACAAAAAAACTGCGAAACCATAGAAAATGAACTTAAGAAAGTATTTGGTAAAGCGGAGATTGTCGTAAAAGAGGATCTTATGGCGGCTGCTTATGCTGCATACAGCGGAAAGCCTGCTATCGTATGTATCCTGGGGACAGGATCAAATTCTTGTTTTTTTGACGGTAAAGATCTTAAGATCGAATTGCCTTCTCTCGGTTTCCTTATTGGAGATGAAGGAAGTGGCAGTGCGATCGGAAAACAACTGGTCCGAAGATATTTTATGAAGAAACTGCCTGCAGACCTTCATGAGGAATTTGAATCGGATTATCACCTTACTATAGATGATGCATTGAAAAATATGTATCACGCGCCAAGGCCCAATGCTTATCTGGCCAATTTCAATAAATTTGTTATCGAAAGGAAAGATCATCCTTATTTGAAGGAGATGGTTTTTGAAGAGATGAAAAGTTTCTTCGAATACCAGGTCCTGCCTTATGATGAAGCAAAAGAAGCAGAGATTAATTTCATCGGCTCTATTGCTTATTATTACGAAAATATACTACGTTCTGTTGCGGCAGAACTTCATTTAAATGTGGGACATGTTGTTCAGAAACCAATTGAAAGCTTAGTTGATTACCACATTAAATATATACTCTAACAAAAAACAAAATCTTATGTCAAGTAACAACAATCGCGACGAAAAGAACTTTAGCCAGGCCGCGTTAGATTATCATAAAGCAGAGCCCAAAGGAAAAATCGAAGTTATCCCGTCAAAGCCACACTCTTCACAAAGAGATTTGTCATTGGCATATTCTCCGGGGGTAGCTGTTCCTTGTATGGAAATCCACGATAAACCCGAAACGGTGTATGATTATACAGGAAAAGGAAACCTGGTAGCGGTAATCTCTAACGGTACCGCGGTACTGGGGTTGGGAGACATCGGGGCAGAAGCTTCAAAGCCGGTAATGGAAGGAAAAGGTCTTTTATTCAAGATCTTTGCCGATATCAATGTTTTTGATATTGAGATCAATGAAAAGGACCCGGATAAATTTATTGAAATCGTAAAAGGGATTGCCCCAACTTTCGGAGGGATCAATCTTGAAGATATTAAGGCTCCTGAAGCATTTTATATAGAACAAAAACTGAAAGAGGAATTGAATATTCCTTTGATGCATGATGACCAGCACGGAACAGCCATCATTTCTGCAGCTGCATTGATCAATTCCCTGCAGATTGCCAATAAGAATATTGACGAGGTGAAAATGGTGGTCAATGGAGCCGGAGCAGCTGCCATTGCCTGTACCAAGCTTTATATTTCATTGGGACTGAAAAGAGAAAACGTCCTGATGTGTGACAGTAAAGGAGTAATTAATCACAAAAGAGAAAACCTTACTCCTGAAAAATTAGATTTTATTGCTCAAACGGATAGTGAAACATTAGAAGATGCCGTAAAAGGATCTGATGTTTTCGTAGGACTGTCTAAAGGAAACGTGATGACTCCGGAAATGCTGTTGAGCATGAACGACAATCCTATTGTATTCGCTTTAGCAAATCCGGATCCTGAGATTGCTTATGATCTGGCTATCGAAACCCGCAAAGATGTCATCATGGCAACGGGAAGAAGCGACTATCCTAACCAGGTTAACAATGTATTAGGTTTCCCTTATATCTTCCGTGGAGCGCTGGATGTTCAGGCTACAGGAATTAATGAAGAGATGAAGCTGGCAGCGGTACATGCCATTGCTGATTTGGCAAAAGAACCTGTACCTGAAGCTGTGATTTTGGCATACAATGTTCAGAATCTGCAATTCGGAAGAGAATATTTTATTCCAAAACCATTTGACAACAGGTTGATTACCAAAGTGTCCAGTGCTGTTGCAAAAGCGGCGATGGAAAGCGGAGTAGCAGGAAAAACAATTGCTGATTTTGAAGAGTACGAGCACCAGCTGCTGGACAGAATGGGAAGAGATGAAAGGCTGGTAAGAATGATGCAGAGCCGCGCAAAGTCTAACCCGAAACGAATCACTCTTGGAAATGCTGAAGAATATAACGTATTAAAGGCAGCTCAGATTCTTTATGAAGAAGGAATTGCTTATCCAAGCCTTTTGGGAGATAAAAAATACATCAAGGAGCAGATGGAACGTTACGGGATCAACCTGGATATTCCAATCATTGACCCAAGTGATGATGATCAGAAAGAAAACAGAAAAAAATACAGAGAAACGCTTTGGAAACTTCGTCAGAGAAAAGGAATGAACGAATACAAAGCGAAGAGATTTGTACGCCAGAGAGATTATTTCGGACCTCTAATGCTGAAACATGGTGATACAGATGGTCTTATCGTAGGATTTTCTAAAAATTATACTTCGGTATTACGCCCTGTCTTGGAAATCATTGAAAAAGATAAAGGAGTAGACAAAGTTGCGGCAATGATGATGATTCTTTCTGAAAAGAAACCTATTTTCTTTGCAGATACATCAATCAACCAGAATCCTACTGCTGAAGATCTTGTGAATATTGCTAAAATGGCAGAATTTACCGTAAGGTCTTTTGCTATTGAACCGAGAATTGCAATGCTTGGATTTGAAAACTTTGCTGCCATTTCGGATACTTCTAAAAAAGTAGCTAAAGCAGTAAGCATCCTTCATGAAAAATATCCTAAAATGATTGTAGATGGCGAAATTCAACCGGATTTTGCAATGAATGCAGATCATTTGAGTGATTATCCTTTCTCCAAATTAGGGACGACTCCTGCCAATACCTTTATCTTCCCGAATCTGGAAAGTGCAAACCTTTCCTATAAAATAATCAGAGGAATGAAAGTAGCACAGGTTATAGGCCCGATCTTAATGGGGCTAAAGCAGCCGGTACACGTACTTCAGATGCGTTCAAGCGTAGATGAGATTGTAAATCTTGCAACCATTGCTGTTCTTGACGCTCAGAGAAGAGAGAAAAAATAAATGAAAATCGATTATAAATCGATTGTAAATATGTAAAAGACTCCAGATTTTTGGAGTCTTTTATTTTTGTGTTAATTTCTTAAACTTTAATTTAAAATTTAAGTTAAAAATCATTCGTACGTGAAATGAAAATATTAATTAGTTTAAATTGCTATATTTGGGAGTTTTAAAAATTAATAATGATATTTTCTTTACAAGGCACCGTTCAGGAACTTACGCCTACCTACGCAGTAATCAATGTACAAGGAGTTGGTTACTATGTGGGTATCAGTCTAATGACCTCACAGACGCTGGTTTTGAATCAGCAGACCTTTTTATTTATCCAGCAGATTATCCGGGAAGATGCTCATCTTCTTTTTGGATTTAACACTCGTTCAGAAAAAGAAATGTTCAATCTGTTAATAAGCGTTAATGGAGTAGGAGCCGTTTCAGCTCTTATTTTACTGTCAACATTGAGCCTTGACGAGATCGCTTCAGCAGTCCTTTCAAAGAACAGTGCATTGATTCAAAAAGCAAAAGGGATAGGTGCAAAAACTGCCGAAAGAATTATTGTGGATCTTAAAGATAAAGTCCAGAAATTCAGCGGTCCGGCAGAGAATATTTCTGCCTTTACGGATAATAAAATTAAGGAAGAATCGTTATCTGCATTAGAAGTTTTAGGGATTCCTAAGCGAATGAGCGAGAAGATTGCTGACAGAATATTGAAACAGAATCCCAACATCACGGTGGAGGAATTGGTTAAACAAATTTTAAAAAACATTTAACATTTGGTGGCGAATAACAAGCATTTTAACATATTTTTGTTCCTGTCGTTCCTCTGTATGTCTGTAAGTGCTTTTGCACAGCAGCAGAAAACAGATACACTGATCATCAGAAAGGAATATGAAGTGGCTGACCCTACGAGGTATGAGGCCTACTACGACATAAAAACCGGGATGTACTATGTCTATCCTAAAATTGGGAACACCATTACCGGTCCTCCTACAGCCATGTCTCCGGAAGAGTATAAAGAATATATGCTGGCTACCCAGACGAAAGCATATTACAAAGAAAAATCTGACAAATACAGCCTTCTTTTCAGAAGAGACAGAACCGATGCCCGTAAAAAGGGGCTGATTCCATCTTTACAGATTAACAACAAACTTTTCGAAACCATATTCGGAGGGAATAAAATTGAAATCATTCCTTCGGGATACGCTTCCCTGGATTTTGCCGGACTTTATCAGAAAATAGATAACCCGATGATCTTGCCGCAAAACAGGACCAGCTTTACCTTTGATATTAACCAGAGGATTCAGCTGGGATTATTGGGGAAAGTGGGCGAGAACCTTCAGTTAAAAGCCAATTATGATACGCAGAGTGGTTTTGCCTTTGAAAACAGGATGAATCTTGTATGGCAGGCAAAAGGTAGCTGGAAAGATCTTCAGAGCAAAGGTCTTGGAAATGTGGATAAACCGAATGCCGGAGGGGAAGATAAAATCATCAAAAGAGTTGAATTCGGTAATGTAAATATGCCGTTATCAACAAGTTTGATCCGCGGGTCACAGTCCTTATTTGGGGTGAAAACAGAATTCCAGTTGGGAAAAACCTATGGAACAGTTGTCCTTTCCCAACAACAGGGAGAAGCCCGGAATATTGTTGTACAGGGTGGTGGCGTAGTGAATAATTTTAAGGTCAACGCCATTGATTATGAAGAAGATCAGCATTACTTTTTAGGGCATTACTTCCTTGATAAATATGATACCTCATTACTCAATTATCCGCAGATTAACTCTAAAATCAATATCACAAGGCTGGAAGTATGGGTCTTGGATCAGGGAAACAGCAATCTGGCTTACCAAAAAAGTATTATCGGGATCAGGGATCTGGGAGAGGCTACAGGAGTACTCCCGGATAACTCTCTGAACGGATTGTATGATGCCGTATCTACGGCAGCAGGAACAAGAGAAGCAGGTAAGAATTATACTGAACTTTTCCAGGGGAAGACTTTCCCGGGAAGTGCACAACCTTATGATAATGGTGAACAATATATCTATAATACAAAAGCAAGGAGGCTGAACTCCAATGAGTTTGTGTTCCAGCCACAGCTAGGATACATCTCGTTAAATCAAAAGCTTAATCCTACCCAGCTTTTGGCAGTTTCATATTCTTATACAGTTAACGGAAGCAATAAAGTATACAAAGTCGGAGAGTTCTCTGAAGAAAGTCCTGTATTGATTACTAAAGTCCTGAGAGTAAACAACAAGGTAAATACAGAATCTCCAATGTGGGACCTGATGATGAAGAATGTCTATTCATTAGATGCCGGACAGGTGGCTCAGGATGGTTTCATCCTTAATGTATATTACAGGGATCAGAAAACAGGAGGTAAGGTAAACTATCTTCCGGACACTCCTGTAAAAGATCAGAATCTATTGAAATTATTCAATTGGGACCGGCTTAATATGAACGGCGATATTCAGAATAATAAGGATGGTTCCAAGGGAGACGGAATTTTTGATTTTGTTAATGGGATTACAATCAGACCGGAAACAGGAAGAATTATCTTTACTAAGGTGCAGCCTTTTGGAAATTATATGCAGAGCTTAGTGGGGAATGATCCCAAATATGTTCTTCACGACTTGTATGATAAGCAGAAACTCCCACAATCACCTTTACCTCAATGGTATACCATAGAAGGTCGGTATAAAGGAACCCAAGGGCAGGGTATCTCTTTAGGGGCTGTAAATGTTCCGCAGGGATCTGTAAAGGTTTCCGCCAATGGGGTACAGCTTAATGAAGGGGTCGACTATACGGTCGATTATATGTTGGGAACAGTAACAATCATCAATGAAAATGTAAAGCAATCAGGGCAAGCCATTAATATTTCATTGGAAAACCAATTAACCTTTAATACACAGCGAAAAAGATTCCTGGGATTGAATCTGGAAAGAAGGTTTAACGAAAACTTTATTTTAGGAGGAACTGTGGTTAACTATTCTGAATCCCCGCTTACCCAGAAAGTAAATTACGGACAGGAAGCAGTTAATAATACAATGGCAGGAATTAACCTGATGTATAATAATCAGCTTCCTTTTCTGACAAGACTTACTGATAAACTACCGTTGGTGAAAACTGAAGCACCTTCCAATCTGAATTTCAAAATGGAGGCGGCTTATTTACTTCCGGGCTTGAATAAGGGCACAAATGATCAGTCATATATTGATGATTTTGAACAGACTACTTCTAAAATATCCTTAAAAGAACCTGCTGCATGGAGTCTGGCATCAAGACCGGAGAAAAATAAGTCGGCACCTTTCAATGGGACTCCTCCTAATGATGATTTAACGAGTGGCTATGGAAGAGGACTCTTAACATGGTATAATATTGATCCAAGATTCTGGGGCATTGGAGGTAAAGCGCCTGGTGGAATTACGCCGCAGTCTGTATCCAATCATGCCTCAAGAAGAGTCCAGCTATCAGAGATTTATAACAACAGAGATTTTGTAGCAGGAGAACAGATCTATACCAATACCTTTGATATATCTTATTTCCCCAAAGAAAAGGGGCCATATAATGTAAATACAGCAACAGAAATGGCACAGAGCAGATGGGCAGGGATTATGAGGCCGATCAGTGTATCCAACTTTATAAGCTCAAATATCGAGTATGTTGAATTCTGGATGATGGATCCCTATGCAGATGGCAAGCAGCTGGGGGCTAACCCAAAACTTTTATTACATTTAGGAAACGTTTCTGAAGACATTCTGAAAGATGGGAAAATGCAGTATGAGAATGGTCTTCCAACTCCGGGTACACCATCAACTACTACCAGCTCCAATTGGGGTACACAGCCAAAACAGCCTCCTATTCTGTATGCTTTCTCCAGTGAAGGGGATGATAGAAGAATACAGGATGTGGGATATGATGGATTAAGCTCGGATCAGGAATCCATGAGATTCGGAAATACATTTGTAAATCCGGTGACCAATATTGTAGACCCTGCAGTAGATGATTTTGTATTCTATCTTTCTGATAAATTTACAGGTAGCCAGGCAGCTTCCCTTGTCGAACGGTACAAATACTTTAGAAATCCGGAAGGAAACTCAGAAGCAAATTCACTGAATGTGTCTTCCCAAACTCCCGATGCAGAAGATATCAACAGAGATTATAACCTTGATCAGACAGAAAATTACAACCAGTATGTTGTAAATCTTGATCAGGCAAGTTTAACATTAGGAGCAGATAACAATATTGTAGATGTAAAAACAGTAAAAGCTACTTTCCAGAATGGGCAGTCTTCAGATGTAAAATGGTTCCTGTTCAGAATACCGGTTTCCAAATTTGATAAAAATGAAGGAACAGCTGAAGGATCTGTACTAAATAATGTAAGATTTGCAAGATTAATGCTGACGGGATTTGAGCAAACTTCTACTTTAAGATTCGGTACGTTGGATCTTGTAAGATCAGACTGGAGAAAATATTCCAAGAATCTTGCCACGTATGTTGGAACAAATACAACTCCTGGTGTGGATCCTGCTAAAGATGAAGGAAGCATGGAAGTAAATACAGATGACCTTGAAGTGGGAAGTGTAAATATTGAAGAAAATGCATTTAATCAGCCTCCTTATGTATTGCCTCCGGGTATAGACAGACAAGTATTGAGTGGAAATGCTGGTGCACAGAGACAGAATGAAGCTTCTTTGTATATGAAAACAGATAAGCTTTCAAATGGTCAGTCAAGAGGGGTATTTAAAAATACAACATTGGATATGAGAAGATATAAAAAGCTTAAACTTTTTGTACATGCTCACGATCCGTTGAACAGAACTATAGGATTGGATGAGAAAACCAAATTCTTTATCCGTTTTGGAACCGATGCTACAGACAACTATTATGAATATGAAACGTCTCTGAAAATGACTCCAACTACAGCAACGGCTCCAATGGAAATATGGCCAATGGAAAATGAGGTTGAGTTTGATGTTCAGAATTTTGTTGATGCAAAAATAAGAAGGGATAAAAATAATTCTGGAAAGATTGCGGAAAGGGTTTTGGATAATGTTTTTGAAGGAGGAGAATATGCTAAAAGAATCTATATTAAAGGGCGTCCAAGCTTAGGAAATATTACAACAATTATGATAGGTGTTAGAAATGGTGTCGAAAGAATAGGACCTCCAACTAGCATTGATAGGATTCTTTGGGTCAACGAGATCCGTTTATCTGAGATTGAAAATGACGGGGGATATGCAGGAAATGCAAGCTTAAATTTCAATTTAGGGGATTTCGCAACGATTAATACCAGTGCTTCCTATACCTCTGTAGGTTTTGGAAATATTGACTCGAAACCTGCTGAAAGAAACCAGTCTACTCAATCCGCGTTCAGTATCAATACAGCGATCAATGTAGATAAATTATTACCTGAAAAAAGCGGAATGAAAATTCCATTGAACTATTCATATTCCCAGACGATCGAAGATCCGAAATATAATCCTCTGGATACTGATGTTGAGTTTAGTAAAGCGCCGAATAAAGAACAGTTGAAGAAAGTGGCAAGAACTTATACGCAACAGAGAAGTATCGGGGTCGTTAATATGCGTAAAGAAAGGGTAAATCAGAATAAGAGACCAAAATTCTATGACATTGAAAACGTTTCAGTAACTGCGGTTTATAATGATGATTATTTCAGGGATATCTATACGAAGAAGAATTATAGACAATATCTGAGAGGGTATATTGATTATAATTATACCTTTAAGCCATGGGTCATCAAGCCTTTTAATAAAATGATCAGCGATACGGCAAAATCAGCCAAATACCTGAGATGGGTTAAGGAGTTCAACTTTAATCCGATTCCGACAAGATTGGCATTCCGAACTGAGATCGACAGAAACTATAATGAGCTTGAGTTTAGAAACATTGAAGCTATTTTAGGAGGAAATGCCGGTGGTGATTTTGAAACTCTTAGGAACAGGAACTTTTACTTTGGCTGGCAGTATGGATTAGGATTCAATTTTACAAAGTCATTGAAATTGGAAATTAATTCCGCCACCAGAACCCTGAATGATAATGTGGATGTGAATACAATGGACAATAAGTCTATCTTCGGTAATGTTTTCAGAGCCGGAAGGCCGGTGTTGTACAATCACAGAGTGCAGTTAAATTACAAATTACCATTCCAGTATCTTCCTTATTTAGACTTTATTGATGCTGAACTGGGATATGGATTTACTTACAATTGGAATGCAAGAAGTACCGCTCAATACAGCTTCATTAATCCTGATACACAAAGAGAGGAAAGTTTGGGATCTATAGGGCAGAATACAAATGTTATCCAGGCTACAGCTACAGCAGACATTCCGAAGTTCTTCGGACAGTTTAAATATTTTAAAAATATTTCAGCAAAACTGCAGAAGCGTAAACAGGAGATCGATTCCCTGAATAATGTTTATACTCAGCAGTGGTCAAAGAACAGATACCGGTATAAAAATTATAAGTTTAAAAATAGGCTGACGGTACTTCAAAGTGCTGCATTCTTCCTGACCTCTTTTAAACAATTGGATGTTAATTATTCAGAGAACAACGGGACGGTACTTCCAGGGCTGTTATCTGCACCGAACTGGTATGGTTACGGACAAACATTGGGAGGTCCCACCATCGGATTCTTAGTAGGATCTCAGGCAGATATCAGAAGAACTGTTATGGAAAATGGATGGGTAAGTAATTCTACTTATATGACAGATCCGTACGTAAGGATGTCCACAAAAGAATTAAGGGCTAACCTTCAGATTGTTCCTATGAACGATTTCAGGATTGACCTTAACATATTGCATAATTATAACAGGAATTTTACTCATACTGGATTTAACTACACAAATGGTGGAGTTGCCAATCCGGATTACACATTTGCAAATGATCTGATTACTTACTCTAATTCCACAATGCTTCTGAGCACGTCATTTAAAGACGGACAGGCGGTTTACCAGGCGATCAGAGCGAATGCGCAGGTATTGTCCAGACAACTCGGCGGACCCAATGCAGTCATTACCAATGATGGATTTGCAGAGCATTACAGTATTTCTAATGCATATGTTTTAATTCCAGCATTCAGGGCTGCTGTCGAAGGTAAATCAGTAAAAGAAATGAGTAATCCTAAAAAGGCTGGCTTCCCGTTACCAAACTGGAGAGTTACCTACTCGGGATTAAGAAATATTCCAATGATCAACGGACAATTTACAAAGTTTGATATCCTGCATGGATATACTGCAACGTACACAGCTACGGGAGTTCAGTCCAGTATTGATTATTTTAACAGTCTTAGCAATCCGGATGCTGTATTTGATGTTAATAATGATTATATCAATCCATTTACATTTGCTCAGGTGGGATATGTAGAATCTTATGCACCGCTTATCGGGATAGATGTTACAATGAGAAACAATATGCAGTTCGGGTTACAGTACAATAAAAACAGAATGTTGGTACTGGGGTTGGTAAACCATACTTTGACTGAAGATTCGAATACTGAATATGTGGTAAGGTTAGGATACATTGTTCGAAACTTTAGGCTTGGAATGGCGAATGTCAGAGGGGCAAGAGGAAAAGGAAGCGATCTTAATATCAGAGGAGATATTTCATTGAGAGACAGCAAGACCTCTATCATGAATATCCTGTTAAACGATTCCCAGGTAACAGGAGGGCAGAAGCTTTTAAACATTAAACTGTCAGCAGACTATAATGTTTCTGAGAATCTAAACCTGAGGGTATTCTACGAACAGATGACCTCCAAATATAAAATCTCTACGGCGTTCCCATTGTCAACGATCAGAGCAGGTATTTCTGCAACGTTTACATTCGGCGAAAATGGTGGTGGTTTCTAGAAAATAGTGACAAACTTACATGTCCTTCAATTTTGAAGGACATTTTTTATATTCAATATTTGAAGCTAGTATTATTTTGAATACATTTGTACAAAATAAAAATTAAAAAATGAACACACCATCAGAATTAAAGTACACTAAAGATCACGAATGGATCAAGATCGAAGGTAATGTGGCTACAATCGGGATTACAGACTTTGCTCAGGGAGAACTTGGAGACATCGTATATGTAGATGTAGATACAGTAGATGATGATCTTAATGGCGGAGATGTTTTCGGAAGTGTAGAAGCGGTAAAAACTGTTTCAGATTTATTCTTACCTCTTTCAGGGAAGGTTATTGAATTTAATTCAGAATTAGAAGACCAGCCGGAACTGTTGAATACAGACCCTTATGGAAACGGATGGATTATTAAATTGGAAGTTGCTGATGGGGCAGATCAGTCTGAATTGCTTTCTGCAGAAGATTACCAGGCTATCATTGGATAAAATTTCAAAAATATTTAGTAAGATCTTGCCCATTTATTGGGCATTTCTTACTTATATGCTTCTCAGGCCGGGAGAAGAGAATCATGAATATTGGTTTATGTTCTCCGGGATCGACAAGGTGTTGCACCTGAGCATATTTGCAGCCTTAGGATTCTCTTTCGTGGCTGCATTTCCTAAAATTAAATTCTCATACTTTTTTCAGATCATCCTTATATATGCTTTCCTTACTGAAATTCTACAGGAGGAAATGGGACTGGGAAGATCTATGGAAACCCTGGATATTGTAGCCGATGCTATGGGATGTCTGCTGGGGTACTATCTATATAAAGTATTGATCAACCGTTTTTTCTGAACAGAACCTCAGTTGGAGCGTGCAGAATATTCGTCTGACATCTTTTTTCAGCTTGATTCTTTTATAAGGAGCTTTTTCCCGCTATCCACTCATACTCCTCACGCCGTGGCTTCCCACATCTGAACCTTCCCACGCTGTCTCTTGTTGCGGGGTAACCGTTACTATCGGGGCTAGGATATGCAATATAAACAGAAGTCTCTAAACCCAGCAATATCCTGTTGATAAACAGTTCCACTTCAAATGCGATGAGGTTCGTTGATATAAACTGCAAAAAGGAATATCCTTAGAGTATATATAAGGAAACAGCAATATAAAGCAGTTAAAATACAATTTCGACTGTTGTGGATAACTATAATAGGTGTATAATATTTTATAATTCAGCTATTTACAATCTTTCTTTTCCACGATAGGTATTTTTAAGTTAAATAAATTTGTTTGGTATGGTTAAGTTGGCTTACCTTTGCCCCACTGAAAACGAGAGAAGATCAGTAAGCGCAGAAGGGCTTTTAGATAAGCAGAAACGAAATACTTTAAGATAATAAATCTACAAAACGCGTTTAAAACTTTTTAAAAATAAAAGTTGCGAAAGTGAAAAAGATTTGTATCTTTGCATTCCCAAATAAAGGGAGCGCAGGAGGAGTAGGGCTGAGGATTGGCGAAGGATTAAGGTTACAAAAAAACTTTAAAATTTTCTTCAAAAAGATTTGGTCAAATCGAAATAAAGTTTTACTTTTGCACTCGCAAATACGGAGCAACACAGACAGAAAGATTGCTTCGTTAAAAAGCGAAAGATATAAAGATCATTGACATACAATATAACAACCAAGTAAGGAAAAACTAAAGCGTCAAAACTTTGAGTGAGTCAGACAAACATACAATGGAGAGTTTGATCCTGGCTCAGGATGAACGCTAGCGGGAGGCCTAACACATGCAAGCCGAGCGGTAGAGATTCTTCGGGATCTTGAGAGCGGCGTACGGGTGCGGAACACGTGTGCAACCTGCCTTTATCAGGGGGATAGCCTTTCGAAAGGAAGATTAATACCCCATAATATATTAATTGGCATCAATTGATATTGAAAACTCCGGTGGATAGAGATGGGCACGCGCAAGATTAGATAGTTGGTGAGGTAACGGCTCACCAAGTCTGCGATCTTTAGGGGGCCTGAGAGGGTGATCCCCCACACTGGTACTGAGACACGGACCAGACTCCTACGGGAGGCAGCAGTGAGGAATATTGGACAATGGGTGAGAGCCTGATCCAGCCATCCCGCGTGAAGGACGACGGCCCTATGGGTTGTAAACTTCTTTTGTATAGGGATAAACCTAGATACGAGTATCTAGCTGAAGGTACTATACGAATAAGCACCGGCTAACTCCGTGCCAGCAGCCGCGGTAATACGGAGGGTGCAAGCGTTATCCGGATTTATTGGGTTTAAAGGGTCCGTAGGCTGATGTGTAAGTCAGTGGTGAAATCTCACAGCTTAACTGTGAAACTGCCATTGATACTGCATGTCTTGAGTGTTGTTGAAGTAGCTGGAATAAGTAGTGTAGCGGTGAAATGCATAGATATTACTTAGAACACCAATTGCGAAGGCAGGTTACTAAGCAACAACTGACGCTGATGGACGAAAGCGTGGGGAGCGAACAGGATTAGATACCCTGGTAGTCCACGCCGTAAACGATGCTAACTCGTTTTTGGGCTTTCGGGTTCAGAGACTAAGCGAAAGTGATAAGTTAGCCACCTGGGGAGTACGAACGCAAGTTTGAAACTCAAAGGAATTGACGGGGGCCCGCACAAGCGGTGGATTATGTGGTTTAATTCGATGATACGCGAGGAACCTTACCAAGGCTTAAATGGGAATTGACAGGCTTAGAAATAGGCTTTTCTTCGGACAATTTTCAAGGTGCTGCATGGTTGTCGTCAGCTCGTGCCGTGAGGTGTTAGGTTAAGTCCTGCAACGAGCGCAACCCCTGTCACTAGTTGCCATCATTAAGTTGGGGACTCTAGTGAGACTGCCTACGCAAGTAGAGAGGAAGGTGGGGATGACGTCAAATCATCACGGCCCTTACGCCTTGGGCCACACACGTAATACAATGGCCAGTACAGAGGGCCGCTACACAGTGATGTGATGCAAATCTCGAAAGCTGGTCTCAGTTCGGATTGGAGTCTGCAACTCGACTCTATGAAGCTGGAATCGCTAGTAATCGCGCATCAGCCATGGCGCGGTGAATACGTTCCCGGGCCTTGTACACACCGCCCGTCAAGCCATGGAAGTCTGGGGTACCTGAAGTCGGTGACCGTAACAGGAGCTGCCTAGGGTAAAACAGGTAACTAGGGCTAAGTCGTAACAAGGTAGCCGTACCGGAAGGTGCGGCTGGAACATCTCATTTTAGAGCGTCATTAGACGATAAACAAAATTAGTATCGCAAGATACAAGTACTTGCTTAAAGAGAAGCTTTAGTTTTTTGTTTGGTTGGTTATATTAACAATACAACACCCACTAGAAATTAGTAAAAGGGATTGAGACGAGAGGCAAGATAAAAGAAGAAGATCAGTCTGATATCTAATATCTGAAATCTGTTAGTCTAACAGACAGTCTCGTAGCTCAGCTGGTTAGAGCGCTACACTGATAATGTAGAGGTCGGCAGTTCGAGCCTGCCCGAGACTACTAATTATAAGACGGGAAGATATAAGATGCTAGAGCTCAGATTTTAAAAGTCTGAAATCTAAGATCTGACATCTGAAGTCTACTAGAGGGGGAATTAGCTCAGCTGGCTAGAGCGCCTGCCTTGCACGCAGGAGGTCAAGGGTTCGACTCCCTTATTCTCCACCATCATAGATGGTTTATTTTTAAAAAAGCAAATAGAGCCAAAAACAATATTTGCGAATTAAATCAGAAATAGAATTAAGATCATTGACATTAACGGTAAAGACATCACAAAGAGAAAACCGAGCGCATAAAGCGCTTGAGTAACCAATAGGAAAGAAATCGTTAAGGGCGTATGGCGGATGCCTAGGCTTTCAGAGGCGACGAAGGACGTGGTAAGCTGCGAAAAGCTGCGGGGATTGGCACACACGAATTGATCCGCAGATATCCGAATGGGGCAACCCGGCATGTTGAAGACATGTCACCTCGCAAGAGGAGCAAACCCGGAGAACTGAAACATCTAAGTACCCGGAGGAAAAGAAATCGAAGAGATTCCGTAAGTAGTGGCGAGCGAAAGCGGATTAGCCCAAAAGCTTTTATATGTTTAATAGAATGTTCTGGAAAGAACAGCCGTAGCGGGTGATAGCCCCTTATATGAAAGGCATATTTAAGTGATAAATGAGTAGGGCGGGACACGTGAAATCCTGTCTGAATATGGGGGGACCATCCTCCAAGGCTAAATACTCCTGAAAGACCGATAGTGAACAAGTACTGTGAAGGAAAGGTGAAAAGCACTTCGAATAGAAGGGTGAAATAGAACCTGAAACCGTACGCCTACAAGCGGTCGGAGCAGCGTAATGCTGTGACGGCGTGCCTTTTGCATAATGAGCCTACGAGTTAATTTTACTAGCGAGGTTAAGGTATTAAGTACCGGAGCCGGAGCGAAAGCGAGTCTGAATAGGGCGTATAGTTAGTAGGATTAGACGCGAAACCTTGTGATCTACCCATGGGCAGGTTGAAGCTCTGGTAACACAGAGTGGAGGACCGAACCGGTTGACGTTGAAAAGTCTTCGGATGACCTGTGGGTAGGGGTGAAAGGCCAATCAAACTGGGAGATAGCTCGTACTCTCCGAAATGCATTTAGGTGCAGCGTCGTATATAAGTTTATTAGAGGTAGAGCTACTGATTGGATGCGGGGGTTTCATCGCCTACCAATTCCTGACAAACTCCGAATGCTAATAAATGTTCTACGGCAGTGAGGGCATGGGTGCTAAGGTCCATGTCCGAGAGGGAAAGAACCCAGACCAACAGCTAAGGTCCCCAAATATATGTTAAGTTGAAACAACGCGGTTGGACTGCATTGACAGCTAGGATGTTGGCTTGGAAGCAGCCATTCATTTAAAGAGTGCGTAACAGCTCACTAGTCGAGCGGTCCGGCATGGATAATAATCGGGCATAAACATATTACCGAAGCTATGGATTTATATTTTAGATATATCTGGTAGGAGAGCATTCTATTTGCGCAGAAGCATTACTGTGAGGTATTGTGGAGCGGATAGAAAAGAAAATGTAGGCATAAGTAACGATAAAGCAGGCGAGAAACCTGCTCACCGAAAGACCAAGGCTTCCTCAGCCATGCTAATCAGCTGAGGGTTAGTCGGGACCTAACGCGAACCCGAAAGGGGTAGTGGATGGACAATGGGTTAATATTCCCATACTTGCTCACACTAAAAAGGGGACGGAGTGCCGTACTTACTGGAGACTGACGGAATAGTCAAGGCCTAGCCTTCGGGCGAAGCTGCTGTAGGGAAAGTGCTTCCAAGAAAAGCCGAAGTGAAGCAACCCGTACCAAAACCGACACAGGTGGTCGAGGAGAGAATCCTAAGGTGCTCGAGTGAGTCGTGGCTAAGGAACTAGGCAAAATAGTCTCGTAACTTCGGAAGAAGAGACGCCATCAGCAATGGTGGCCGCAGTGAAGAGGCCCAGGCGACTGTTTATCAAAAACACAGGACTCTGCTAAATCGAAAGATGCTGTATAGGGTCTGACACCTGCCCGGTGCTGGAAGGTTAAGGAAGGTGCTTAGGGTTAAACCGAAGGCATTAACTGAAGCCCCAGTAAACGGCGGCCGTAACTATAACGGTCCTAAGGTAGCGAAATTCCTTGTCGGGTAAGTTCCGACCTGCACGAATGGTGTAACGATCTGGGCACTGTCTCAGCCACGAGCTCGGTGAAATTGTAGTATCGGTGAAGATGCCGATTACCCGCAATGGGACGAAAAGACCCTGTGAACCTTTACTATAACTTCGTATTGACTTTGAGTAAGTAATGTGTAGGATAGGTGGGAGGCTTAGAAGCATGCACGCTAGTGTTTGTGGAGCCGACGTTGAAATACCACCCTTTACTTACTTGGAGCCTAACTTCTTTTAGAAGGACATTGCGTGGTGGGTAGTTTGACTGGGGTGGTCGCCTCCAAAAGAGTAACGGAGGCTTTCAAAGGTACCCTCAGCACGCTTGGTAACCGTGCGTAGAGTGTAATGGCATAAGGGTGCTTGACTGTGAGACCAACAAGTCGATCAGGTGCGAAAGCAGGACATAGTGATCCGGTGGTTCCGTATGGAAGGGCCATCGCTCATAGGATAAAAGGTACTCCGGGGATAACAGGCTAGTCTCCCCCAAGAGCTCACATCGACGGGGAGGTTCGGCACCTCGATGTCGGCTCGTCACATCCTGGGGCTGGAGAAGGTCCCAAGGGTTGGGCTGTTCGCCCATTAAAGTGGCACGCGAGCTGGGTTCAGAACGTCGTGAGACAGTTCGGTCTCTATCTATTGCGGGCGTTAGATGTTTGAGAGGGCTTGATTCTAGTACGAGAGGACCGAATTGAACAAACCTCTGGTGTATCAGTTGTACCGCCAGGTGCACCGCTGAGTAGCTACGTTTGGAAGAGATAAGCACTGAAAGCATATAAGTGCGAAACTCGCCTCAAGATGAGACATCTTTTAAGGGTCGTTGTAGATGACGACGTTGATAGGCTACAGGTGTAAAGACAGTAATGTCATAGCCGAGTAGTACTAATTACCCGTAGATTTATAGTCTATGGTTGCTTTTATAAACCAGGTGCTTTATGCGCAATGAAGGTTTTGTCTTTGTGAAAGTTTTTATCGATTAAACCAGATGTCAGATAAAAGACATCAGATGACAGACATTAAGTCTGATATCTGAAATCTATGCTCTGATATCTTATATACCTTCTTTAGGGTGGTTTTAGCGGTGGGGCTCACCTGTTCCCATTCCGAACACAGAAGTTAAGCCCACCAGCGCCGATGGTACTGCTAACGCGGGAGAGTAGGCCGCCGCCAGTTTTTATTTTATTTTTAAAAAACCTTTATCATAACGATAAAGGTTTTTTTTGTTATATACATTATATACCTTACGTATCTATACTTATATCTATACCTATACCTGTACCTATACCTATACGTAGATCTCCACCTCTCTCTATTCATCTCTATCTTCATCTATCCCGGAAGATCCGGTTCCCGTTACCCGATTGCGATACGTTTAGGCTAAAGCCATAGGGCAGCGCTCTCTTTGAGAACGGGCTAAAGCCCGTCCCTATTGAAACATGCAAGCCTGTAGTTCAATCTATCACCACTTATCCTTTATTCCCCATTATTGATCATTTATAATCCAGAATCACCTGGAATCTTATCCTTAAAAGTCGTTTATATTCGAATGAAAAGATCTAAATTTTTTTAATTTTATCTTTTTATATCTATCCATGCTTTTTATAATCAATAGAAATAGGCTTTAGCCAACCTACTTGTAATTAGGATTAACTTTGCTGTATTTATGTTTCGCTAAAGCCGTAGGATTACCTTTAGAACGGGCTAAAGCCCGTCCCTATTGAAACATGCAAGTCTGCAGTTCAATCCATCATCACTTATCCTTTATTCTTCATTCATCATTCCCCATATATCAGCTACGAATAGCACGAATGATCAATAATCTATCATTGCTGCTGATCATCCTGACTATTATTCATACTATAACCAAACATCATTCATACTGTTACCAACATCAATTACTCATTATTGATTATTTATAACCCAGAATCTGAAATCTGAAATCTGAGATCTGAGATCTGAAATCTATACTCATATATCTTAGCTTCTGTCCTTACTATCCTTACTATCCTTAGCCGCATCAATAGAGATCCTTCGAGAATAGCAAATAAAATCAAGCAGAAATATTCGGTTTGTTTATTTTTATTATAGTTAGTTAATTATTTATGTATTATGTTTGTTTTAAATTAATATTATTTTAAAAATATTCATAATGAAGAAAATTTATTCTCTTGCTTTATTCTTTTTATTTACTCATTTTTTTATTTGTCAGCAAATTGTTCCACCGACATTATTATGGCAAAAGGTAATGCTTACCGGAAACAATGACCGGGTTGTCGATATTGTTGAAACATCAGATAGCGGTTATATTGTAATTGGTTCTACTGATACTTCACCTGGAGCTCTTCCTGATTGCAGGGTAACACGTTTTGATAGCAACGGAAATATCGTTTGGGATAAAACATTTGGCGGGACCGGAAGAGAGTTTTGCGGCAAGATTATCAAAACAAATGATGGAAACTATTTGATTATGGGATCCTCAACTTCCACTAACGGTACGGTAGGGCCACACCCCGATACAAACTTAATTTGGGTGTATAAAATTGATGGTGCCGGAAACCTTCTCTGGACTAAAAATTATAATGGGAAGTATGCTACAAAAGCTTTACTGGTATCTGATGGCTATGTACTTGTGGGAATTGCAACAGTCTCGAATTCCTCTGATGTAAGGGTTTTTAAAATATCCTTTGATGGAACCTTGATTTGGACAAAATCTTACGGGGGATCAGGAGATGATGAAGGAGTCAGCATAGTTCCAACACCTGATAACGGATATATGGTGTACGGCCAAACCTATTCCAATAATGGGATTATTAGTGGAAATCATGGGCAATTGGATGGCTGGATCATTAAACTGGATGCTGCAGGAAACCTATTATGGAATAAAACAATGGGCGGTTCAGGCTTTGAATATGCTATTGATTCTTTGAGGCTGGATGACGGATATGTATTTTGGGGAACTACTTCTTCTATGGATGGAGATCTGGCAGGAACGGCAGTAGATAATGATGCTGACTTTTGGATTTTTAAAACAGATTTTAACGGAAATATAATTTGGCAGAAGAAGATAGGCAGCAATTACTATGAAAATTATAGCTTTGGAGGAATAAGGAAAACAAGTGACAATAACCTGTTAGTTGTTGGTACTGTATCGAATGGTAACAAAACAGTTTATGAAAGCGGATATCATGGCGCTTCCGACATATGGTTTTTAAAGTTTGATCAATCCGGAAATATGCTATGGAAAAAATGCTATGGAGGAGGCAGTTATGATACTTCGGGAGGTTTTATTGAAGATTCCAACGGGAATATTGTTTTTGTAGGAGGAACGAATTCTGTTGATGGAGATTTAGCAGGCTCGGGGAAGACTACAGCAAATGAAGATTCTTGGACTGTCAAGCTGAATTTGGAGACCTATCTGAGTACCCGCGATAAAGATTTAGGCAATGCTGCAATAAGAATATATCCTAATCCCGCTAAAGATCATATTGCCATTATTTCTCCAGCACAAGTTTTAGAAATAAAAGTTTTGACATCAGCTGGACAATTTCTTTTTAAAACTGACCAATCAGACATAGATATTTCCCATTTGAAAAAGGGAGTTTATTACTTACAAATTCAAACAAATAGCGGGATTATACACGGGAAATTTTTAAAAGATTAATTTTATAAAATATCTTAATCGAACTATATATTTTGGAAATGGGTATAAAAGTTTGAAATCCGGTATTTTATTTTCCATAAAAAAGCCTTACGAAAACGTAAGGCTTAGTATTTAATTTAAATAATTTATTGATCAAACTTGGATAACTCCTAAGTTGAATTTCTCCGTGATAGGAGCATGATTAGCTGCTTCTATCCCCATAGAGATCCATTTTCTGGTATCGGCAGGATTGATGATCGCATCTGTCCACAATCTCGCTGCTGCGTACGTGGATTCTGTCTGTTTTTGGTATCTTTTGGAGATGGTATCCAGAATTTCATTGTGCTCTTCTTCGGTTATTTCTTTCCCTTGTTTCTTCAGTGTTGATTCCTGGATCTGGGCTAAAACTTTTGCAGCCTGTGCTCCTCCCATTACAGCCAGATCAGCCCAAGGCCAAGCTACAATCAGTCTGGGGTCATATGCTTTTCCACACATTGCGTAATTACCCGCTCCGTAAGAATTACCTGTAATGATAGTGAATTTGGGAACTATAGAATTAGATACGGCATTTACCATTTTTGCCCCATCTTTAATGATCCCTCCATGTTCTGATTTAGATCCTACCATAAAACCGGTAACATCCTGTAAGAAGATCAAAGGAATCTTTCTTTGGTTGCAGTTGGCTATAAATCTTGTGGCCTTATCCGCAGAATCGGAGTAAATGACTCCGCCAAACTGTACTTCTCCCTTACCGTTCTTGACCATCTTTCTCTGGTTGGCTACAATCCCTACAGACCAGCCGTCAACTCTTGCCGTCGCACAGATGATACTTTTTCCGTAGTCTGGCTTATATTCTTCATATTCGGAGTTATCCACAATACATTTAATAATGTCATAAGTATCGTATTGCTCAGCTCTTGAAACCGGCATAATTCCAAATATATCTTCCGGATTTTGCTTTGGAGGAAAACTTTCAATTCTATCAAAACCAGCTTTCTCAGTACTTCCGGTAGACTTCATAATATTTTTGATTCTATCCAGCGCGTCTTTGTCATTCTTAGCTTTATAATCTGTAACTCCTGAAATAGAACAGTGGGTAGTCGCGCCACCAAGAGTTTCATTATCTATGGTTTCTCCAATGGCTGCTTTTACCAGATAGCTTCCTGCAAGGAAAATAGAACCTGTTTTATCAACAATCATCGCTTCGTCACTCATAATAGGGAGATAAGCTCCTCCAGCCACACAACTGCCCATAACAGCAGAGATCTGGATGATTCCCATTGAGCTCATTTTAGCATTGTTTCTGAATATCCTTCCGAAATGTTCCTTATCAGGAAAAATTTCGTCCTGCATGGGAAGATAAACACCTGCAGAGTCCACCAGATAAATAATCGGAAGCTTGTTTTCCATGGCGATTTCCTGGGCCCTTAAGTTTTTCTTTCCGGTAATAGGAAACCATGCGCCGGCTTTTACAGAAGCATCATTCGCGACAACAATACATTGCCTTCCGGAAACATAGCCGATGACAACAACAACCCCTCCGCTAGGGCATCCCCCATGTTCTTTATACATTTCGTAGCCTGCAAAAGCTCCTACTTCTATGGATTCCGAATTCTTATCGAGAAGATAATCAATCCTTTCTCTTGCAGTCATTTTTCCTTCTTCACGAAGCTTCTGAAGCCTCTTTTCACCACCCCCTTTTTTAATTTCAGTGAGCAAGCGATTTATCTCTGATAGTTTTAACCTGTTCTGATCTTCCCGTTTGTTGAATTCGATATCCATAAATTTCAATTTTTTACGCTTAAAGATACTATTTTTATAAGGAATATGAATCGAAGTAAAACAGTTGTTTAATATATTGGTACTCAGAAAATTGTGAAATTTTTAACAGAAAAATATTTTTAAATAATCTATATTTTTTCTAACTTTACATCAGAGTAACAGAGATCATATTCTCTGCAAAATACTCAGTTCCTAGTTTATTTTTTTAATAGTTTATTATTTGAAGGCCCTGAAAGTTTAACAAATTTTCAGGGTTTTTTGTACTTGTATATGAAGGCTGGAAGGTTATGCTGAAAAAATTAAACTGAATAATATTTTCTATATTCTATGATATTGAGAAATGATGATGGGCTTTTATTTTTTTGATATTTTTTAAAAGGGGTAAAGCCTAATTTTTCAGGTATTTTCCTACTGGCTATATTTTCCTGATCAACTGGATAGACTATATATTTGAAAGTAAAATTGCTTTCTAAAAATTCAATAAGGGCCACTATTATTTCTGTACCCAACCCAATACCTTGTTTGCCCTTTTTTAACCATAAGCCGAGCTCTGCCGATTCTTCCGTTATATTATGGATGCCGCAGCAGCCCGTAAAATTATTATGATGATCAAGTGCAACCATGACCAGGTCAGTATTTTTTAATAGCGACTTTTTTGATTCTTTCACGAAAACGAAAATGTTATTTCTATCTCCATCCGGATTAAAAGGCATATATCTTGTAACTTCTGCAGTAAAGTATGTATTGATATCATCAATATACAATTCTTCTACAGGCTGTAATACCAGCCGATCTGTTTTAATTCTAATATCTTTATTGAGTATCATTAGCCCCAATTTATGAATTTTTTATTTTAAGAGGAGAAGGGCCTTATAAATGTACTATGAAATAACAGTTTCTTTTGTTTGACATAGAATTTTTAGAAAAATAAGGGGAAGACGTATTAAGTATTTTTTAATTAAACTATTATTTGTTTTTTTATCAGATTTGTAAAAGCCTATTTGTAAATTTGCACGTTAGAAATTAATAGAAGATAGGATATGCATAAATTAGCACTTTTCAGATTGCATTTAATTGTATTTTTATGGGGGTTCACTGCAATTTTAGGAAAACTGATTCATGCGAATGCCCAGATCCTGGTGTTTTACAGAATGCTTTTTGCAGCGGTCTTTCTTTTTGTATTTATCAGGATTTATAAAAAGGACAGTATCAAGGTTTCAAAAAAAATATTCTTTCAGCTGGCTGCTATTGGTTTGGCTATGGCCCTGCATTGGTACTGCTTTTTTTATTCTATTAAAGTCTCCAATGTTTCTATTGCTTTAAGCTGCCTTTCATTATCTACACTTTTTGCATCCATATTGGAGCCTGTTATTTTTAAAAGGAAAGTGGATGTATCGGAGGTGGTTATGGGAGTGGTGATTGTAGCTTGTATTCTGCTGATTTTTAAAACAGAATTTCATTATAAAGAAGGTATTCTTTATGGCATTCTCTGCGCTGTATTCGGAACGATCTTCTCTGTTTTTAACGGAAAGATGTTTGGAAAAACAAGCTCCGGGAACATTATATTCTATGAAATTTTCTCCGGATGGTTTATTTTAATGGTCTTTTATCTGCTGACAGGGCAAATCTTTCAGATGAATGAAATAAACTATAGAGATCTGGCGTTAATATGCTTGTTAGCCAGTGTTTTCACAGCTTTTCCAATGCTGGAATCAGTTAAACTGATGAAGTATATTTCGCCTTTTACTTTAATTTTAACAGTTAATTTGGAACCGGTTTACGGAATTATACTAGCTTTTTTTATCTTTGGAGAATCAGAACATATGAGCCCTATTTTTTATATTGCTTCAGGCGTTATGATACTGGCAATCATTGCTAATGGATTAATTAAAGCCAGAAAAACAAAAAAACTTTAACTAGCATCAAATTTATATGATGAAAAAATATTTTTTACTTGCATTTTTACTGCTGTTTGGGCTTTCCCAATCTCAGATTATAAGAAAATATTCCAATGAATTTTTAAATATCGGAGCAGGAGCAAGAGGCCTTGCCATGGGAGGAGCAGTAATATCCAATCAGGATGATGTTTATTCACCGATGTGGAACCCTGCAGGGTTAATGTCTATCGACAGAGACTGGCAAGGAGCGGCAATGCACGCAGAATATTTTGAATCTATTGCCAAATATGATTACCTGGCTTATGCCAAAGTAATGGAAGAAGGTGTTTTCGGAGTTTCAGTAGTGAGACTGGGTGTAGATAATATTTTGAATACCACTCAAATGATCGACTCGGAGGGAAATATCGATTATGATAAAATCACAAAATTCTCTCAATCCGATTATGCTGCGATACTTTCTTATGCATTCCGCCCCGGAGGAAACCCCAACCTGGATGTAGGAGTGAATGCGAAGATTGTCTATAGAAATGTAGGGAAATTTGCCAGCGGATATGGTTTCGGTTTCGATGTGGGAGCCATCTATAAAGGAGAAAACGGATGGAAGTTTGGGGGAATGATCCGTGATATCACCACAACAGTCAACTTCTGGAGTATTAATCAGAAAGAGTTGTCAGCAGTGGTGAACGGAGAAGAATTTAACCCTGCTCCAAAGGATAAAATGGAACTTACGATGCCTAAACTGAATGTGGGGGCCAGTAAGCTGTTTGAAATCAACAGTAGTGTTTATGTATTGCCTGAAGCAGGGATCAATGTAGATTTTGCTAAAACGGCTTCACTGATTTCTACAGATTTTGCCAGTATCAGTCCGTATGCAGGAGCTGAATTGGGATATCAGAAAATGATTTTTGTGAGATTAGGGATTAACAGATTCCAATCCATTACAGATATAGAGGACCTTAAAAGGAAAGTTTCATTCCAGCCAAGCGCAGGGATTGGAATACGATACAGAGGACTTACCCTGGATTACGCTATAACCAATTCAGGGATAGGAGGTTCTAATTTCTATTCTAATTTCTTCTCGCTTAAACTGGATATGGGAGCATTCCGAAATGATTAAAAAAATAATAAAATGAAAAAGATATCAATGCTTATGTTGGGCATTTGTTCAACACTCGCTTTCAGCCAGAATGTTTCAGATTATAAATATGTATCTGTTCCGGAAAAGTTTGAAGCATTTAAAAAGGACAGCTATGGCTTGGATACTTATTTAACAAAGGCGTTAAAAGGAAAGAAATATGTAGTCCTGCCGGAAAACAGAGATCAGTGGCCTTCTGAAGCTAAAGATAATTCTTGTAATGTGTTGAATGCAAATGTGCTGGATGATTCCAGTCTTTTGTCCAATAAAGTAATTTTACAATTTACAGATTGTAACAAAAAGGTGGTTCTTGAATCCAAAGGAAGATCAGGGATCAAAGAATTCGAGGAAGGTTTTACAGATGCACTGAGACAGGCTTTGGTAAAAGTAACCGTTTCTAATCCGGTTAATATATTACCGGCACAGACCTCTGTTGTGGCAGACCCTCAGACCTCTGTTTCTACTACGCCAACCACTACGGTTGCAACAACAGCTTCTTCATCGAATACCTTTTCAAATGGAAAGCTGGATTTGCAGAAGATCCAAATTGATGGCAGTCAGTTCATTTTAGCTAAATCGGGAAATTCTGTGCCTTTTGCTATATTTAAACCTACATCAAAGAAAGAGGTTTTCATCGTAAAACTTGATAATGGTAGTACCACTATTGGTTATTTTGAAAATGGAAATGTAGTGATCGATATTCCGCAGGCGGATGGAAGATATACTAAAGAAGTATTTGTAGGAAAGTAACCCTTGTTATCTTTACTGTAAAAATAAAATAAGCTCTTGAAAAAGAGCTTATTCATTTTATATGATGATGTGTTTTTACTTGTTATAAAGAGACTATCTTTTATTTTTCAGGGTTCAAACATTTACTTTTATTGCTCAATTTTAAATGAGACAAAGTCTCAGTCAATATAGGGTGATCATGAAAATAAATGCTAAAAAATTCATTTTTCATATCCCTAACGATTCACTTACATGTACTAATTTACGAAAAAAATATTAATTATATATGTTTTTAGAATATATTTTAGTGTTTGTTTATTATAATTATTATTTTTATTAGGATATAGAGTATTCTATGAAAATTGTCTTTTTTTGAGACAATGAGAGGTGGAATGATTTTTATACAAGAATTCAGAACATCATAACATTAACTTTGCCTTTTCTCAGTACCTGCCAATTGAAATTAAAAGGACTTTTCAATAGTTGTTCTTTGTCTATTAAAAAATCCGGGATGTTTTCCATCCCGGATCTCCTTTTTGAAGACAGCATAAACAGTATCACTTATACAACGATATTTGTTTTTAAATCAATATCCTAATCTAATTAAAATATTCTCTAATACTCAATAATGGAATATAATACTTCCAAATAATGTTTTCTGTGATTGTTTTAAAAATAGAAATGAATTTTTAATTACAGCTTTCTGTCATGCCGAGGATTGCATTGTTTTTTTATATTGAAAATAGCATCTTATAAGTCATAAAAACACCCCATATAGGTCTGCTGTAATCAAATATCTGTTAATTTGCATTGAAAAATTCCCAAATGACTTTGGCTTTAGTCTTTCCTAAAATCTCTGCCAAGGTTTCCTGGTTAGCTTCCTTGATCCTTTTAACAGATTTCAATTTAGACAGGAGAAGTTCAATGGTTTTTTCTCCAACGCCCGGAATTTCTTCCAGCTCAGATTTTATCGTTGAGTTTTTTCTTCTGGTTCTATGATGTTTTACCCCAAACCGGTGTGCTTCATCCCTTACCCGCTGCAAAATTTTTAGCGTTTCAGATTTCTTGTCGAGATATAAAGGAATAGGATCCTCCGGAAAGAAGATCTCTTCAAGTCTTTTGGCGATACCTACAATAGTAATCTTTCCGTAAAGCCCCAAGAGTCTTAAGCTCTTTACAGCAGAAGACAGCTGCCCTTTTCCTCCATCGATCAGGATCAGTTGCGGAAGGTTTTCTCCTTCATCCAGCATTCTTTTATAACGACGGTAGATGACTTCTTCCATGGTGGCAAAGTCATTGGGACCCTCTACCGTTTTAGGGTGGAAGATTCTGTAATCAGCCTTACTGGGTTTTCCGTCTTTAAAAACTACACAGGCCGAAACCGGGTTGGTACCCTGGATATTTGAGTTGTCAAAGCCTTCTATATGTCTTGGCTCTACAGGCATTCTGAGCAGCTTCTGCATTTCAGCCATAATTCTGTTGGTGTGCCTTTCAGGATCAACGATCTGAACCTGTTTTAGCTTTTCAAGACGGTATTCTCTGGCATTCTTTTCGGAAAGCTCCACAATTCTCTTTTTATCCCCAACTTTAGGAACAATCAGTTTTACATTGGGAATCTCAACCGACAAGTGGAAGGGAAGCAGTACTTCTTTAGAATCAGAACTGAATTTCTGACGGATTTCAATCAGAGCCTCTTCCATAATATCTTCATCCGTTTCCTCAAGTATCTTTTTGATTTCAGTGGTAAAACTCTGGATAATATTTCCATTTCTTATCTTGAAAAAATTGACATAAGCAGCCGTTTCATCACTGATCATTCCGAAAACATCCACATCGTCAATATTAGGATTGACCACGGTGTTTTTAGCCTGATAATCTTCCAGGATATCCAGCCTTTCTTTAATGATTTGAGCGGCCTCAAACTGAAGATTGGAGGCCAGTTTCATCATTTGGTTGACCAGGTATTCCTTTGCCTTACGGAAATCTCCTTTGACCATTCCACGGATGGCATCTACTTTTTCATCATATTCTTCTTTACTTTCAAGGTCCTCGCAGGGGCCTTCGCAATTTTTAATGTGATATTCAAGGCAAACCTTGTATTTTCCTTCTGCTATTTTGTTCGGAGAAAGATTTAGATTACAGGTTCTTAATTTATAAATGTGCTTTATGGTATCCAGTAAAATCTTGGCAGGGCGTACCTTCGCGTAGGGGCCATAGTATTCGGAACCGTCCTTAATAACATTTCTGGTCAGAAAGATCCTGGGAAAATCTTCATTTTTAATGCAGATCCATGGATAAGTCTTGTCATCCTTCAGCATGACATTATAGAACGGCTGATGTTCTTTGATCAGGTTATTTTCCAGTAAGAGAGCATCATATTCGTTGTTGACAATAGTTGTTTCCAGACGCTGGATCTTACTGACCATTATTTTGATCCTGTACCCTGAAAGATTTTTATTGAAATAGGAGAGAACCCTTTTCTTAAGATTTTTAGCTTTACCTACGTACAGCAGCTGTTCGTTTTTATCATAATAACGATAAACACCGGGTTCGGATGGTAAAGTTTTGAGCTGTAATTCTAAAGAAGGATTCATGTAACAAAATTAAGGAAACTTTCCCTATTTAAAAAAATTAAACCTGCAGATCACTTGCAGGTTTAATGGTATGTTTAAATTGTTGAGCCGTTTGCCATGGAAGTATATTCACTTATAAGAAAACTGAAATAATCCCATTCTACAGAATTTTTAGGATATTTTTTCATGAATTCTGCATGGTCACCAAAAAGAAAATCATAATTGTCTTCAAAATCATCCTTATGAAGCCACATAATTTTGTTGCCCTTTTTTATATAATAGGATTTGATAACACCGCCTCCCAGCTGTGGAGATCCCATCATAGAAAAACCTGCAGTTTCTTTAGCTCTGGGATCATGGTAAACAGAAATAATCTCACTAAACTCAGGGTTGATCAGCTGCATCAGGAATTCTTTATCATCCTTTTTGTTTTTTAAAGAAACGGTCTGATTTACAAAATGAATCCTGTCATTATTCGTATTCTTGGTCAGTTTCTTTGTGCTGAAATTTCTGATATTGCCCATATATTTAGCAACTTTTGCAATTTTTTCGGCGTTGCTTGGATATACATACATTTCACTGATCTGATCAGCGTTGAAAACAGTATTCTTTTTTGTCGTGCTGTCTTTGATGGCAACTTCATAAATTTGGCCTTTTTTAGTTTCGATCTTATTGCAGAAACCTTTATAGGATGTCCCGTCCTTTAAGATAACAGTCGAGGTTTTCTGTGGAGAGGGAGTATTAAAGCCTTCATTGAACAGGTAAGTCTCCATTTTTTTGATTTCTTCTTTAGAATATTTTACCTTCTGGGCGAAAGATGCTGTACCTGCCAGGCACAATACAAGCAGTAAAGTTTTAAGTCTCATGTATTAAAGTTTTTTATTCGGCGGTAAAAATAGTAAATTATAGTACTTGTTTTGATAAAAAGAGAGAACGATGAAATTTAGTTTCTCCAATTATTGTTAAATGTGTAATTTTAAGAAAATTTTTTAGAAATGATATACGGAGTAGATGTTTTCACTTTCCATGATGTGCTGGAAATCTGTAAAAAACCGAATAAAGCCAAGCTGAATAAAGCCGCTAAAGAACAGATCTTAAAATCTCAGAAAAATGTACAGCAAATAGTAGAATCCGATAGATGTGTATATGGCATCAATACAGGCTTCGGACCATTGTGCGATACTAAAATATCAGCTGATGAAACCGCTCAGTTACAGTATAACTTAATTATATCCCATGCAGTAGGGGTTGGAAAACCCATTGATAAGGAACTTTCAAAAATCATGATGATTGCGAAAGTACATGCTTTGTCAAAAGGATTCTCAGGAGTTTCCCTTGATGTGATCGAAAGAATGATCCTTATGCTTGAAAAAGATATCATTCCGGTAGTTCCTGAGCAGGGATCCGTAGGTGCTTCAGGAGATCTTGCTCCTCTGGCGCATCTGGTACTGCCTTTGCTGGGTCTTGGACAGGTTTGGGAAGGAGATCAGGTATCCGATACCATGGATGTTTTGGAAAAGCATAACCTTGAACCATTGGTTTTAGGACCCAAGGAAGGATTGGGACTGATCAATGGAACACAGTTTATCCTGGCTCATGCCATCAAAGGACTGGAAAAGTTTGAGTACCTCCTAGACCTTGCAGATATGACTGCTGCAATGAGTATTGAAGCTTACAGAGGCTCTGAAAGTCCTTTCAAAAAGGAACTTCATGAGATCAGACCTTTTGAAGGAAGTAAAAAAGTGGCCGCAAGGATGCTTAAATTTCTAAAAGGGTCAGAAAATATGAAAGCCCATGAAGACTGCGAAAGGGTACAGGATCCTTATTCTATGAGATGTGTGCCGCAGGTTCACGGTGCGAGCAGAAATGCTTTTGAACACCTTAGAGGGATGGCAGAAACAGAATTGAACTCCGTTACGGATAATCCAATCGTATTAAGTGCTGAAGAGTCTATCTCCGGAGGAAATTTCCACGGACAATTGATGGCTTTACCTTTAGATTATGCCACATTAGCTGCTGCAGAATTAGGAAATATCTCTGATAGAAGAAGCTACTTACTGCTGGAAGGTAAATACGGACTTCCAAGATTGCTGACGGAAAGCTCAGGGCTGAATTCAGGATTTATGATTCCTCAGTACACTTCCGCAGCTTTGGTTACAGAAAATAAAACATTATGTTTCCCGGCATCAGCAGATTCTATTCCTACCAGCTTAGGACAGGAAGATCATGTTTCCATGGGAAGTATTTCTGGCAGAAAATTCAATCAGGTTCTTGGAAATCTTGTGAATATCTTAGCTGTTGAGCTGATGTTTGCCGCTCAGGGACTGGAGTTCAGAAGACCTTCCAAATGTTCTAAAATCATTGAAGAAAACGTTGCCGTTCTTCGTTCTAAAGTTTCTAAACTTGAAGATGACAGGCTGATCGGACAGGATATGCTGGCCATAGCAGCATTGATCAATGAAAGAAAATTTGTGGTAAATTAATTTAAATACTTGAAAGCTTCCGAAAGGAGGCTTTTTTACTTAAAAAAACTAATTGTATTCTTGCAGATCAGCAGATCCCGCAGATTATTATGTCGCGTATCAGTCTGCGGAAGATAAAAATAAATAAAAAATGATTATACACCGAGTAAACTCTGCCCATGCGGACTTTCAGAATTTAGTAAAGCTTCTCGACATTGATCTTGCTGTACATAATGGGGAGCAAAATGCCTTTTTTGAACAGTTTAATAAAATTGATCATATCAAAAACTGCATTGTCGCTTATATTGATGAAGTTCCGGCTGCTTGTGGGGCATTCAAAGAACTGTCGCAAGATACTGCTGAAATCAAAAGAATGTACACCGATCCAAAATTCAGAAGAAGAGGGCTTGCTTCTGCAGTTGTAAAAGAACTGGAGGACTGGGCTAAAGAATCTGGTTTTGAAAAAGCGGTTTTGGAAACTTCCGCGGAACTGAAGAACGCGATTTCTGTTTATGAAAAAAGGGGGTTCTGCCGGATTCCGAATTATGGGCAATACGTGGGAGTCGAAACCAGTGTATGTTATGAGAAAATACTATGATATCCATAATATTTTATAGAATTGATTCATAAAACGCTATTAATGTTCAGATAATGCAAAATTAATTTTGAAAGATTGAATAATTCTCAATAAAGTGTTATATTGGTCCCTACCAAAATTATAACATATGAAAAAAAGAGTATTCTTCTTGGCAATATTTTTTGCTTTAAGCTCGTGTAATACGGAAGATCTTCAGAACGAAAGTTCAAAAATGGAGATGAGTCAGAAAGATCCGTTGACGGCAAAACAAATCAATGAAGGAATTAATCAATCCATCAAAACCACAGGTTCTTTCAACTGGAGCAAACAGTCTGATCACTTCCTATGGAGTGCTGTTTTCCAGGGAAACAGGATGGCATCCATTGGATTTGGAGAATCCAAGAATGATTTTGACAGAAGTAAATCGTCAAATAACCGGGCTATGGAAAGCGAGATTTTGTCAATTATAAAAAAATACGAAGGTAAAGATGAAAGAGGCTTTCTCCTGGCAACAGACAAATATCTCAATCAGATGGATGTGATCATTGAAAAAGAAGAAACCATTACGGCACTTCGACAGATGAAGACCATCCGATACCTGGAACCCGGGGATTATCATTATTTCGAAAATGAAAATAAGCTGAATACAGCCGCAAGATCTTCGAGCAGCGGCTCTTCCGGATGCGGCTTTTCATCCACTACCCTGAGTACCGCAGATTATACTTCCACCACGCCAAGTGCAAAAATACCGTGGGCTTTTACCAAACATAATATTCCCGACGCCTGGAGCTACAGTACCGGTGCAGGAGTAACAATAGGCTTAGTGGATACAGGAGTTTCACCGGAGCAAACGCTGTTGGGAAACAGCTTCAATACCGGAGCTTCTTCAGGAAGAACCATCACTAAATTTGGCGTATATAATTCAGATGGTTCCGCTGACCAGTGTGGACACGGAACAAAAATGGCTTCCGTAATGACCGCTCCTAGAAATAATGCAGGATTACCGGTGGGCGTTGCTTATAATGCTAATTTAATTGCTTATCGTGCCGCTACAAACGTCGTTTTGGATACTTCAAGCGAACAGACGGGAGTAAAAACAGCATTTACCGAACTGGCGAATAATGCCAGTGTAAAGATTATTTCCATGTCTATGGGACACATCTTTTCAGTAGGAAAAATTGAAGATGGAGTGAAATATGCCTACTCTAAAGGAAAATTGATTTTCTGTGCAGGCGGAACTTCTACCAGTTTTACGACTTTTGTGGGAGTTATTTTCCCGGCATGGATGCCGGAAACACAGGCGATAACAGGAGTAAAGGAGGGAACATCAAATCAGAAGTGTGATGTCTGCCACTCCGGAAGCGAGATCGATTTTACCTTCCAGATGGAAAGAGCTTCAGGAAATACAGTTCCGGTGTTAAGC
This sequence comes from Chryseobacterium sp., assembly GCF_022869225.1. Taxonomy (NCBI): domain Bacteria; kingdom Pseudomonadati; phylum Bacteroidota; class Flavobacteriia; order Flavobacteriales; family Weeksellaceae; genus Chryseobacterium; species Chryseobacterium sp. The sequence goes on from NZ_JALIHL010000001.1 coordinate 2,975,294, forward strand.
TATTATAACGGACAGGCCGATTATGTAGGAGGTTCTTCTGTGGCTACAGCAGCTACAGCGGGAATCGCTGCTTTGGTTTGGGCTAAAAATCCTTCCTGGACAAGAGATCAGGTACTTAATAAAATGAGACAGTCTGCGACTTATTACCCTACTGTTAATTCCAGCTATGGCTATGGAAATATTAATGTTTTAAAGGCCGTACAATAACCCCGATAAATTAGAAAAGGAAGCCCGATGCCGGAAGAAGGAGCTACCGGAGTGTAAAAAAAACTTTCAATTTATTAATGGATTACATTTCCATCAAAAAGCTGAAAGCCATAAAACTCATGGTACCAACTCTTATCTTCCGGCATTCGTCCTTTTCTTTTTATCCAATCCTTACACTGGTCATGCTTAATGATCCTCCAATAAGCTCGTCATTAAATAATGCGAGGTCTTCCGTCCGGTCTTTCAGCCCTACTGTATAAAGCAGGGGAAGATAATGATCTGGAGTGGGAACAGCATATTGCAGAGAAGTTCCCTGTTTTTGGTAATCAATGATCTGCTGAAAATTTCCATCCAGAAGCCAGTTGTTGGTCTTTTCGCGGGCTTCTACAGCCCAGTCCCAGCCGGCTCCTACCGTATTGATATTTTTCCAGTCGATCAGCCGGAGGTTATGAACAATATTTCCGCTTCCGATGATCAGAATACCTTTTTCACGAAGCTTATGAAGTCTTTTAGCCAGGTCATAGTGGTATTGCGGCGGCTTTGTATAATCAATGCTAAGCTGTATTACCGGAATATTGGCTTCAGGATACATATGTTTGATCACAGACCAGGCGCCGTGGTCAAGTCCCCAGCTGTGATCTTCTTCAACCTCTGCCGGTAATAAAAGTTCTGCCGTTTCATGGGCAAGTTCCGGACTTCCGTGAGCGGGATACTGTACATCAAATAATTCTTTGGGAAAACCATAAAAATCATGGATCGTTTTAGGCATCTCCATTGCGGTTACAAAAGTTCCGGGAGTATACCAATGGGCAGAAATACACAGGATAGTATTAGGCGTGGGAATTTCTGTCGCTGCTCTTCGGAATCCCTGTACAAACTGATTTTCTTCAATAGCATTCATCGGTGAGCCGTGTCCTAAAAATAAAACAGGCATTCTCTGAGTGCTTTTAAAGCCATCACTTATGTTTTGCAGATCGTTGAGGTTCATAAATATTGAATATTAAAAAAATAAAAGGTTCAAGGCTTTTAGAAAAATCCCTGAACCTTTTATGAAGTATGTTAAAAATTATGCTTGTTTTACAAACTGTAATTCACCGGCTACTTTTACATCATCACTTACCATTACACCTCCTGCCTCGAGCGCAGCATTCCAGTTTAATCCGAAATCTTTTCTGCTGATTTTTCCTTCAAAAGAAAAACCTGCTTTTGTATTTCCCCATGGGTCAACATTGATTCCTCCGAAATCTACATCCAATGTCACAGATTTTGTGATACCGTTGATGGTAAGATTTCCCACTACCTTATCATTCAAAGCCTGAGATTCAAAAGTAATGGTTGGATGCTCAGATGCATTGAAGAATTCAGCAGACTTTAAGTGATTGTCTCTGTCTGCATTATTGGTGAAAACAGAATCTGTCTGGATCGTAGCAGTGGTTTTTGCGTTGGTAAAAGTATCATCTTCCGCTTCAATTTCTGCGGTGAAAGTTCTGAAACTCCCTTTTACGTTAGAGATCATCATGTGTTTTACTTTAAAAGTAATTTCACTATGTGTTGGGTCTAGGTTCCATTTTGTTGCCATTGTATTTTTATTTTTTGTTTGTTATTAATGATGCAAATGTAGGACAGCGAACAGGTACAAATCATTGATATAGGTTAAGAAATGCAGGATAAGCTTTATATTTTAGATTTCAGGAGCTTTTCCCGCTATCCACTCTTACTCCTCACGCCATAGCTTTGCAATACTGAATCCTCCGGATTTCCCTCTCTTGTTGCGGGGTAACCGCTACTATCGGGGCTAGGGTTCTCTGCATCTTTACTACATCTGTCATTGCGAAGCGCAAAGAGATGAAGCACCCTCAATTGTATCGCAGGTAAAATCCTTACGCCTTACAACAGTATTTTTATAAAATAAGCCGGGCCTTTGTGCCGGCCAACAAACCTCGCAGAATTCTAACATTAAGTTAAGAAATAATTTTCATCATTTCATTATTTCCATTTTCTGAATGTTTTAATTTAACATTTCTTAACGGATGATTTTTATTTCTTATTTTTGATGAATTCAATTTTACACAATGAAATTATATAAATTTTCTTTATTGATGCTGGTTGTGGGCAATGCTGCATTCGCCCAGACACAGAAATTCACGATGGCGGAGGCTGTAAACGGGATGAGAACCAACCTTGCCGTGAAAAATATTTCACAATTTTCATGGTCTGCGGATGGAAAATCTTATATCCAGGCTGTGAAAGGCGGGTATCTGATTACAGATTTAAAAACGAACAAACAGGACACGCTGGTATCTTTAACACAGCTCAACAGACAGTTTTCCAATGATAAACTGAAAGCGGTTCCACAGATTAAATTTTCCGGTACATCAGGGTATTTCAATACAGGAGATAAAATGTTCTGGATTGAAAAATCAGGAAACGACTGGAAAGTGAAAAATCAGGCTGCCGTAGATAAGGATGCCTCTAATGTAAAAATGTTTGGTGACGGCCAGACTTTCGCTTTTACAGCAAAGAATAATTTGTTTGTCAACAAAAATGGGAAAACCATTGCCGTGACCCATGAAGCCAATGAAAATATCATCAGCGGGCAAGCCGTACACAGGAATGAATTTGGAATCGATACAGGAATTTTCCCTGCCCCTAATTCTGAAAGTGTAGCTTTTTATAGAATGGATCAGTCTATGGTAGCGGATTATCCGATCATTGACTGGTCTGTAACGCCTGCTGTGAATCACAATATCAAATATCCAATGGCTGGTCAGATTTCTCATCAGGTAACGCTGGGAGTTTTCAATATTAAAAACCAGTCAACGACTTTCCTGAAAATTGAAGGTGAAAAAGATCAGTACCTGACAGCGGTTACCTGGAGCCCGGATTCCAAATACATTTTTGTAGCGGTTCTGAACAGAGGACAGAATCATATGAAAATGAACCAATATGATGCTGTTACCGGAGAATTAGTGAAAACTTTATTTGAAGAAACAGACAGTAAATATGTAGAGCCGCAGCATCCGCTTACTTTCTTCCCGAATTCCAATACAGACTTTATCTGGCAGAGTCAGAGAACAGGATACAATCATTTATTCCATTACAGCTTGGAAAAAGGATTGGTGGCACAGATCACAAAAGGAGACTGGCTGGTAACTGATATTTTAGGATTCAACGAAAAGAAAAAGGAAATCTATTTCATTTCCACCAAAGACACTCCATTAGAACGACATCTATATAAGATCAACTGGACGAATTTTAAAATGCAGAAACTGGATACTGCAGAAGGAATGCATACCGGAGTACTGAGCAGTGACGGAAACTATCTGTATGATGCTTACAGCAATGCCAATTCACCAAGAGTAGGGAATATTATCAATACGAATAATTTAAAGTCTACGAATATTCTTACCTCAGAAAATCCGTTAAAGAATTATCAGAGACCAGAAATCAAAAATGTAGAATTAAAAGCCGATGACGGAACTCCTTTATATGGAAAGATCATCCTTCCAACAAATTTTGATCCTAATAAAAAATATCCGGCAATCGTTTACTTATACAACGGGCCACACCTGCAGCTGGTAACAAACAGTTTCCCTGCTTCAGGAAACCTTTGGTATGAATATATGGCTCAGAACGGATACATTATCTTCACTATGGATGGAAGAGGCTCTTCCAACCGGGGAATGAAATTTGAGCAAGCCGTATTCAGAAACCTGGGAACTACAGAAATGAACGACCAGATGAAAGGAGTGGAGTACCTGAAATCTCTTCCTTATGTAAATGGTGATAAAATGGGAATTCACGGATGGAGCTTCGGAGGATTTATGACCACAAGCTTTATGCTTCGTAAGCCCGATGTCTTTAAAGTAGGAGTTGCCGGAGGACCTGTTATCGACTGGAGCATGTATGAAATCATGTATGGAGAAAGATATATGGATACTCCACAGGAAAATCCACAAGGATATGCTGCGGCTAATCTTTTGGATAAGGTCCAAAACCTCAAAGGAAAACTATTGATGATTCACGGAGCACAGGATGATGTAGTGGTATGGCAGCATTCCATAAAATTCATCAAATCTGCTGTGGACAACGGAGTTCAGTTAGATTACTTTACATATCCTGGACATCCGCACAATGTGATCGGGAAAGACAGGGTTCACCTGATGCAGAAGATCACAGATTATTTTGATCAGTATCTTAAAAAATAATAATACAATTAATTACAATCCAGTCTAAGTTCTAGACTGGATTTTTTGTTTCTGCTAAAAGCTATTGGAAAACGCAAAGACGCAAGATTATTGAATATCTCATGTAATAAGACGCAAGGATTTTATCTGCGATAAAATTTTATACTGTATAATTTATTTTATATCACCCTGATTTTGCAGATTACCCTGATTTTCATAGCATCTGCGTAATCTGTTTGATCTGGATAAATTTAATTTGAATTCTGAAAATCTTTGATTTTCTTGCGCCCTTAGACTTATGCATAATGTATGATATTCCTTGCGTCTTTGCGTTTTCCAACAAATCATGGCTTGATAATGTCAAGACTTCAGATCTTAACAAACATCAATGTTTTTAATTTTTTGTAATCGTAATTTTGTGTATCTAAAATCAACAATATGGAATTAGGAATAGGAATGTTCGGCGATCTGGCTTTTGACCAGGCTACCGGAAAATATAGAGATGCAGGAACTAAGATCCGTGAAATACTGGATCAGATCAAATTAATGGATGAGGTGGGAATTGATGTTTTTGCGATGGGAGAGCACCACCGTCCTGATTATGCCGTTTCATCACCGGAAATAGTATTGGCAGCAGCGGCAAGTATTACTAAAAATATAAAACTGGCAAGTGGAGTGACTGTTCTAAGTTCTTCGGAGCCGGTAAAGGTATATGAAGATTTTTCAACACTGGATCTGATCTCAGATGGAAGAGCAGAAATATTCGTGGGACGTGGAAGTTTCATTGAGTCATTTCCTTTGTATGGGTATTCATTGAATGATTACGAACAGTTATTTGACGAAAAATTAGAATTATTACTGAAAATTAATTCTGAAGAAAACGTAAGCTGGTCTGGAAAACTTCGGGCTCCGATGCAGAATCAAACGGTGTATCCAAGAGCAAAAAATGACGGGAAGCTTTCAATCTGGAGAGCTGTGGGAGGAACTCCGCAGTCTGTCTTAAGTGCCGCCCAGCTGGGAATGCCTTTGGTAGTAGCCATTATTGGAGGAATGCCTATTCAGTTTAGAAACCTGATCGAATTCTATAAACAGGAATACCAAAAAGCAGGGCATGATGTTTCGAAGATGCAGATCGCCATTCATTCCCATACTTTTGTGAGTGAAGATCAGAACGTTGTAGACGGATATTTTCACAATTACAAATCCCAGATGGATAGGATAGGCGCCTCCAGAGGCTGGGCTCCCTATACCAAAATGCAGTATGACGGAGGAAGAAGCAAAGACGGAGCATTATTTATCGGCAGCCCGGCAGAAGTAGCTGATAAAATCGCTTATATGAAAGAGATTTTCGGAATTACAAGATTTATCGGACATATGGATGTAGGAGATCCGGCTCATGAAGTGATGATGAAATCTATTGAATTATTCGGGAAAGAAGTAAAACCCGCTGTAAAAGGACTGTAACAGGCAAGTTTATATCAAATGCAGGGCATAAATCCCGGATTGTCTTATTCCTGTTCAGCCCGGACTGCCACAAAGTTTGAGACCCGATGAAGATATTTTATCTCGAAATTATAACAGATGCTAGAAAAGAGAGAGGAATTCCTGGCGAAGATTGCGAGTGAAGCTCACACCGGAAACAGGCTTTTAGATATACGGAAAGGAGACCAGAAAAGGTCTCCTTTTTTATTTTTTTTTAAAATATTAGTGACAGATCTTTAATTCAGTGATCATTATTAAAACTGAAAAAATGAAACAAATAGTAGTTGCCTCAGACTTTTCCAACAGCGCAGGCAATGCCCAGGTATACGCTCTGTCCCTTGCAAAAATATAACGGTACTGAATGCCATACATTCTACAGAAGACATCAACAACTGTACGTACCCATTTTATTGAAGATTATTACGTGAGTAAAAGACCGGCTCTGAAAGAATGGACCGAAACCTTCAGCAATCATGAACAATATAAAGATATTCCGGTTAAAGCCATTTGTGATGCTGGTTGTCTTAAAAACAGCTGAGCTTGTATAGAAATTCCAAACAGATGAATCCATTGTTATAACCCACAGAAGATTTTAAACCCTTTGTTTTGGATTAATTTGTGACTTTTGCGGTTTAAGGATTAATTAGACGATCTCAATCAGGCTTCCTCTTTTCTCATCCTTGATAATATTGAGGGCTGTAGGAATCTTTTCTTTCAGCTCTTCCACATGGGAGATGATGCCTACAATCCTGTTTTCCTTTATCAGGTTGGTCAGCGTTTCAAATACGATACTGACAGACTCTGCATCCTGAGTTCCGAAGCCTTCATCAATAAAAAAGAAATTCTTGTCTGCCTTTGCATTGGCCTGAACACTTTCAGCCAGCGCTAGTGCTAGGCTCAATGATACCTGAAAAGCCTGGCCTCCGGAAAGTGTTTTTACACTTCTGCTTCTTCCTTCGTTGAGGTAATCAATAATTTCAAAATCATTGTTTTCATTGAGCTGCAGGCTCAGCTGGTTCTTTGTCATTCTGTGGAAGCGTATATTCGCATGATCACACAGCTGCCTCAGATAAATAGAGGAAACGTACTGTACGAAGCCTGCTCCTTTAAACAGGTTCATCATTATTTTTAAATTTTCAGAGCGTTTCTGAAGCTTTGCCAATTCTTTTAAAAGGTTCTCTTTTTTCACAAATTCCTTTTCCAGCCGGTCTATTTCCGCGGTTTTCGTTACCACAGAATCGCTTATTTGTTTCTGTTCAATTTGCGCTTCATTGAAAAACTTCTCAGTCAAAGAAAACTGTTCGTTATCGAATGAAAGTCCTTTCAGTTTTACTTCCAGCTCTCCGATGAACTTTTTTAAAGCTTCAAAATCAACCTTGAAATGCTGGATCTTAGCCCTTACAAGTTGAATGTCGATTTCCTGAACTAAAATATCCTCAACCTCTTTAAAATCTGTGAAATTTTGACCTGCTAAAGCTTGGGCAATAGCTTCTTTATTTTCCGAAATTTCCTTCTCAAATTCTGTAATCTGTTTTTCAGATTGGCTGACAATGGCTTTTTGTTCTGCCAGTTTTGGGGAGAGCAGTTTTTCCTGTTGTAGCGCCTTCTGATAATTGTCTTCTGTTTCCTTGTTGGAGAACACTAGCTTTTGGTAAGTTTCTTCAACTTCTTCCATTGCCTTTTGGGCATACAGATCCCAATCCAGAATCTTAAGCCCGGAACGGCTGATATTGATCTGTTCCTGCTTCGAAACTTCTTCCATCCGGAAAGCTTCCAGTGCACTCTTATACTTTTCCAGAAGTCTGGTCTCTTTTTCCAGCGTTTCGCGCTCCAGGGCTATGTTTCGCTCAGTTTCTTCAATCTTTTTTTCTAAAGTAAATGAGCCGGAACGTTTTTTCTCAAACTCCTCTTCGTGAGCAGGAGAAAATTGTTTCCATGTAAAATTCATGATGTGATTTTCAATATCTTTCAGGATCTGAAGCACTACTTTCTGTTCCGAATGAAGCTGTTCTTCAAATATTTTTTTGCGGTCCAGAATTTTATCAATTTCAGTTTCCTGTTTTTGAATGCCGGTCATTTCCTGCTCAACGGATGTCATTTTATCCTGAATTTCCTGCAGTTCAGTATTGACATCATGAAATTCTACAACATGAGGATGTTCTTTAGAACCACAGAGAGGACAGTTTTCACCATCATGAAGTTCACTGGCAAAACGGGAGAGTTCCTTTTGGACTTTTAAATGATCCAGCTTCTGGGAAAGCTCCTTTTTCTTCGTCTCTAAGACTTCTTTCCTGGTTTTGAAATCTTCCTTATAATGTTGATGATAGGCAAAAGGTTTTAATTCCTCTGCAATTTCCCCGATCTGCTTTTGATATTTCTCAATCTTTTCAACCTGTTCCTGCTGTGATTTTTTTAAATTTTTTTGTTGAATAAACCAATTTCCCACTTCAGAAAGCAAAGCGGAATCTAGTTTTTGTTCTTTGAATGCTTTACTATTTGAAGAAAGCGCATCAATCTTTTTTTGAATCTTCTCTTTAGTAAGGTCTACCTCTTTTACCTTTTGAGAACCTTTCTGAGTTCTTTCATTCAGGACTTTGATTTCTTCGGAAAACTTGAGGATTTGTATGATGAGGTTTAAATCATTTTCCTGTGTTCTGGATTGTTCCAAAGCCTTAAACTGAGGTTCAAGAACAGTAAGCTGTTCCTTTATCATATTAAACGCTTTTTCAGTCTCCTGCCAGGTTTTAATCTGTTGTTCTCTCTGATCCCGCTTATCTGCAATTTCTTTTGAAAGCTTATTTTTCTCCTTAATCAAAGGATCGAAGAGCCTGAAAGTAACGTCGTATAATTCAGCCTGTGCTTCCAGAGCATCCATTTGGGGCTTCTCTTCAGAAAGTCTGCTGAATTTTTCCTTATTCTGCTGTAAACTTTCAAAATCACTTTTTAGGTTTTTCAGCTGTTGATAGGTATTGGAAATCTTTTCCAGCTTTTCATTCGATTCGGAGAGCTTTCTCTGTTCCTCAGCTAGTTGCTCTTTTTGAACCTGGATCTTTTCCTCATTGATTTCTTCAAAACCTTTTAATTGTCCTTCAAGCTGATCGAGTTCAGATTTGTTTGTAACATTGAGTATAGAAACATTGTTTTGAAGATCAAATTTTTGGAGATTGAAAATCTCCTTCATCATATTGGTTCTTTCTGCAGCACCCAGCTCCAGAAATTCTTTAAACTGCCCCTGCGGGATAATGATCGTTCGTTTAAAATTGGGATAGCTTAAACCTATGATTGTTTCTGCATTTGAATGGTTTAAAGGAACCCATTTACCATTAATATTCTCATAAAAAGTAACGGTATTAGGTTTTACTTCCTCGAATTTTTTTGAATTTCGTTTAAAATCCCTCGCAGCACGGAAGAGTTTATTCTCGTAATTCAAAAAATCAAACGCTATATAAGAACTGTCTGATTTTAAATTCATCATGTTGTAAGCCCTTTTATCACGCATATTAAGGCGCTCTGTTTCACCATACAACGCAAACGAAATGGCCTCCAGTATGGATGACTTTCCTGAACCTACAGCCCCGAAAATACCGAATAATCCTGCATTAGTAAGATTTTTGAAATCAATGGTCTGGCGTTCCTGATAGGAATATAAACCTTCAATAGTTAATTGGATTGGGATCATTGGTTAGGCATTTAAAATTTCGTTAAACAAATTCATCAGTTCCTCATTGGCTTCCTGGCCGCCGTTTTTAGATTTAAAATAATCCTTGAATAATGCTCCGATATCTTGATTTAAATTAATCTGCTGTTCCTCGATTTCAACAGTTTCCCGGATTTTGACTCTGGGAATAAGATGAACAATTCCGTTGTGTGACTGGTAGATCCGCTTTCTTTCATCAGCGGTTAAAAATGTTTCGCTTTCCAATGTCAGTTCAATAAATGTATTGGGATTTTCATGCAGCCACTGAACAGTATCTTCAACGGAGGTAAAAGTTTTTCTTACCAGCGCTCTGCCATTTTTCAAAACCTTTTTTTTCCATATAACGGCCTTTCCGGGAACCGCTTCAATGATGGAAACATATTTTTTCTGCCCGGCTTCGCTAAAACTGTAGCATAAAGGAGAGGAAGAATAAATCACAGGCTTTTCTGCAGTTCCGATATTTTGAAAACCATGCAGATGGCCTAAGGCCGTATACTGGATCTGATCAGGAATACTATCCGAGTAGATAAGATCTGCATTTCCGATTTTAATAGGTTTTTCTCCTTCCGGCTCTTCTAAAATTTCGGATCCCCTTTTGTTCATATACAGATGGGCAGCCAGGAGATTAACCCCTGAATCATCACAAAACTGATTGGCAAGATGTTTCCAGGTTTCGGAAAGAACTTTATTGATTTCCTCTTCTTTATTCTCTCCGAAATATTCTTTTAAACGGATCTCATTCGCAAAAGGAGTGTGAAGAATTCTTACCGGGAAATCTATACTTTCAATGTTCAGTTCTATAAAACCTTCTTTTGAATTTGAAATTTTGAAATATTCTGTACCCAAAGGCATAATTTCAGCGTTGGGATGTCCTATTAAAATAATTCCGCACTCCCTTGCCAACGGGTCCGGAGCATTGATCAGGTTGGGTGAGTCATGATTCCCGGAAATAGCAATCACAGGACGTTTACCGTTTTGAGATAAACGTTTCAGTGTTTTGTAAAACAGCTCAACCGCTTCTACGCCCGGATTAAAATTGTCAAAAAGGTCACCGGCAACAAGAACAAGGTCGATATCTTCCTCATCAGCAATACCGATAATCTCTTCCATCACCAGAATTTGCTCTTCCAGGCGGGAAAAGCGATCCAATCGTTTGCCTAAATGCCAGTCGGCGGTATGCAGAATTTTCATAGATCAAAAATAAGAAACAAAAAGGCAATGTAAAATTTTATGAGATGAAATATGGATTTTGAAGACAGGTTATTGAATTGAGTGAAAACTTTAGTCAAGTAGATGTATTTATTCCTACTTTTGGTTAAAATTAATTTTCATGAGAGATTTTCTAACTTTTTTATTTATTTCGTTGGGCGTGTTTATAAATGCCCAAAATCTTGAAAAAAATGCAGAAATAAGACAAGAGGGTATCGAATTGTACCGGAGTGAAATGGCAAGCTGGTATGGTACTGATGTTTTTAAAGAAAATTATACTCAATCAGAAAATGTAGGGGGTTATTTTTCTTATATTAACGAAAGAGTTCCTACATGTATTTTTTTTTCCAAAAAGAATAAAGTGATCGCAACGATATCCTTTCCCGCAAATTATAATCCAAAAGATGCCAAAAAGGATTTTACTGAAAGAGATTTTACACCCTTAGAGAAAGATTACTTTAGCATAAGACAGAATGCACTGAAAAGGGTACAAAATGATACCATTTTTAAAAATTATAAAGATGCCAACCTCAATTTTGTTCCCATTATCAGAAATACTATGAAAAAGGTTTATGTGTTAAGCGGACCCTCTATTGATAATATTGTCATTTTTGGGAATGATTATCTCCTCACTTTTAATGATAAAAATGAAGTTAAAAATGTAGAAAAGCTCCATAAAGGGATGATCGTACAAAAGATTATTGATGAAGATGGCCCGGCGGTTGGAGGTGCCCATAGTCATGTATTGGAAAATTGGCAGGAAATAACCCCTACAGATATCTGCACATTAATGCTTTATCAGAGGTTTACCAATTGGGATCAGTATACCGTGGTTTCAAAAGATTATATAAGTTTTTGGGACTGTAAGTCGAATGATTTGACGATTATAAAATCCGAAGATTATGAGAAAATGACAGCTAAAGAGAAAAAATAAAAAAATAAAGATAATGTTACAGTCCAAAGATCCCTTACACGGAAAAAGACTTGATGCGATTCTTGAAGAATTGGTAGAATACTACGAAGGATTCGGGAAACTAGGTGAGCAGATCAATATAAAATGTTTTACAGATAACCCGAGCATTAGTTCTTCGCTGAAGTTTTTAAGAAAAACACCCTGGGCAAGAACAAAAGTGGAGAGCTTATATCTCTTTATGCTCAGACAGAGAAAACGGGATGAAAAGATGGGGAATTAGAACCCAATATATGGCTTTAAGATTCTTCTTTTAACACTTTTCCTCTAAACAATCATGTGAAAAACAGTATATTTGTGCTGTTAATCGTGGAAAAACTCACGAAAAAAAAAGAAAATATGACAATTGAAAACAACCATGTTGTAGCTGTAAGTTACATACTTCACACAATCGAAGAGGATGGAAGTAAGATTCTTGTAGAAGAAACAACAGCAGAAAATCCACTTACATTTTTGTACGGGGTAGGAATGATGATTCCAAAGTTTGAACAAAATATCCTTGGTTTGAAAGCTGGTGATAAAGCTGCTTTTACGATTCAGCCTGAAGAAGCTTATGGTGAAAAACAGCCGGATGCCATTGCGCAACTGCCGATTGAAATGTTTAAAGAATCTGGAACTCCGCCTGTTGGAGCTATTTTGCCTTTATCTGATAATCAGGGGAATAATTTTCAGGCATTTGTAGTAGAAGTAACACCGGAAGTTGTAGTGGCAGACCTTAACCATCCCATGGCAGGAAAAGTTTTAGATTTCCAGGTGGAAATTTTAAACACACGTCCGGCAACGGAAGAAGAATTGGCACATGGTCATGCTCATGGAATTGACGGAACAGATGCTCACTAAAAAATAATATAAATGTCCGGCAAAGTCGGACATTTTTTTGCAAAAAATAAACCACAGTTAGTCTGTGGTTTATTTCTTATAAGTTCTATTATGCTTGGCATTCCTCTCCGCTGGAGAGGTGGCAAATCTTCGATTTGCCGGGGTGGGTTAGTCTGCACCTTTACGCTGCATCATATTCAGTAACGTCAATAAACGTCAGAAACCACTTTGCCCCAATCTTGGTCATGACAAATCTGAATCCGTTGACAGGGGCCTTTTCCTTACTGTTCTCAGCAAGAGTTACAAAGACCACATGTTGAGGATCGGAATTGATCTTAAAAATATCCTGGTCCTTTACAGGATACCGGTCCAAAAAATTGTTAGCATAATCATTGACGGCATTGGAGTTAAACTGAACAAATAATCCCTCTTTTATCCATTTTTTAGTTGCTGAATCATATTCGGGTGCTGCTGCAAACTGAATCGGAGATTGATTGCTGATATTCCATGCTTTTGATATATACCCTAACGGCATACTGAAATCAACATCTTCATTTAAAACAAACCCCAGATCGCCGCCACTTCTAAAAAGCACACCCACTCCGTAAGTTTTGTCTACATACTTATTCATAAGATTACCGTTTTTAGTCTGGAATCCTTTTAAAATATCAGTGACAGCAGCTGAAATCTGCTTTTTATCCTCAGTGGTCTGTGCATTGAAAAAACTAAAACTGCAAAGCAGAAATAGCATGGTGTATATAATATTCTTCTTCATATGATTAACTTAAAAATTCCCCTGAAACATAATACCAACGTTCATGCATTTTTTGAAAAACAGAAAATTCGTGATGAACTTGTGGATTCCCATCCTGGTCCGTATAATAAGCTTTAAACTCTACATGGTGTAAAGCCGGTGTCCGGATAATTTCCAGTTTTGTCCACTGGTTAATTTCTCCCCATTCCTGAAGATCCTGTTTATGGTGATATTTTCGTTTTCCGGGCAGAGTGGTTTCCATTAAATATTCACCGTTGGGAATAGCAAAAGCCGAAAATCGGGAACGCATCAATGCCTCCGCAGTCGGAGCATGTTTCTCTCCGGTATGATAAGGTTTGCAGCATTCTTCGTAGGATTTTCCTGAACAGCAGGGACAGTCCATATCGTTGATTTTAAATTTTGAAGCACAAAAATAATAAATATCAATAGAAACGGCTTCCGCATATTTGAATTTTATGATTTATAATGCAACCAATATGCTGAAGTGAAGAATTTCAAATTCAATAGGAATGGGCTTTAGCCCGTTAAAAATAGACAAACAAAAATCCACCGGCTTTAGCCGAAACATAGAAAATCTTATCTCTCGAGATGTGTTTAGGTCTGTATAAAAAAGAAGCACTCTAAAAGAATGCTTCTTATTAATTTATTTAATAAACCCTCTGTTTCTTAATAAAGGTTTGATATCCGGATCATGTCCTGTGAAATCTCTGAATGCCTGGTTCAGATCTACAGAATTACCTACGGAAAGGATATATTTTCTGAAACGGTCACCATTTTCTCGGGTTAACCCTCCATTGTTTTTGATCCATTCCCATGCATCATTATCCAATGTCTCAGACCATAGATAGGCATAATATCCCGCTGAATAGCCTCCGCCCCAGATGTGTGCAAAATAAGGAGTGTGATATCTAGGAGGAACTGTTGCTAAAGTAAATCCGTGATTTGCCAAAGATTGTTTTTCAAAATCTAAAACAGGGATAAACTGGCTTTCGTTAGTGACCGTATGCCAATCCATATCCAGTTCAGCAGCAGAAACCAATTCAGTGGTCATATACCCCTGGTTGAAAGTCGCTGCTTTTTTGATTTTATCAACCAACGTCTGTGGAATTGGCTGTTTTGTTTCGTAATGAACCGCATAATTTTTCAGAACAACCGGATCTAAAGCCCAGTGCTCATTGATCTGTGACGGGAACTCTACAAAGTCTCTCGGTACGTTGGTTCCTGACAGAGAAGGATATTTCTGGCTGGCAAACATTCCGTGAATGGAGTGACCAAATTCATGGAATATCGTTGACACATCATCATAGCTGATTAATGAAGGTTTTCCCGGAGCTGGTTTCTGATAATTGTAACAGTTGACGATTACCGGTTTTGTTCCCAATAAATAAGACTGCTCAACAAAGTTACTCATCCAGGCACCGCCGTTTTTAGAATCTCTTGTGTAGAAATCCAGATAATAGATCGCAATGGATTTTCCATCGTGATCGAAAACTTCATACGTCACTACATCAGGATGATAGACAGGAAGATCTGTTCTCTTTTTGAAAGTAAGACCATAGAATTTTTCAGCAGCAAAGAAAACCCCTTTTTCCAGAACAGTGGTGATTTCAAAATATGGCTTTATCTCACTCTCGTCCAGATCAAATTTCGCCTTTCTTACTTGTTCAGCATAGAAATTCCAGTCCCATGGTTCTACTTTGAAACCTCCTTTTTGCTGGTCGATCAGATCCTGAATATCTTTTGCTTCCCGTTTTGCGGTTTCCACTGCCGGAGTGGCAATCTGGTTCATCAGTTGGGTAGCGGCTTCCGGAGTTTTGGCCATCTGATCCTGAAGTTTCCACGCGGCAAAGTTTTTCTTTCCTAAAACCTGAGCTTTTTTAAGTCTGAGCTTAGCCAGCTTTTCAATCGTTTCTCGGGTGTCATTAGCATCTCCTTTTTCAGCTCTGGACCATGAAGCTTTGAATAACTTTTCTCTGGTAGCTCTGTTTTTTAAATTTTGTAAAAGAGGCTGCTGGGTTGTATTTTGTAAAGCCAAAAGGTATTTTCCTGGCTGTCCTGCCGTTTTGGCATCCGCTGCTGCCGCTGCAATCTCGTCAGCAGAAAGTCCGTCCAGTTCTTTGGCATCAGAAAAGAATATGCCGCCCTGCTTTCTTGCCTCCAGTAATTTATTGGAATACTGAGTGGAAAGGGAAGCCAGTTCCTGGTTGATCTGCTTTAATTTTTCCTTATCTGCAGTAGAAAGGTTCGCTCCTGCAATTTCAAAATTCTGTTTATAATATTGTACCAGCCTTTTGCTTTCAGAATCAAGTCCGTTTTCTTGGATTGACTGTATTCTTTTATAAAGATTTTCATTCAGATACATTTTATCGGAATGAGCGGCAAAAATAGGCGCATATTCTTCATCTAAAGCCTGTAAGGTCGGGTTGGTATTGGCACTTGTCAAATTGGAGAAGACAATTTGTGCTCTTCTCAATACTTCGCCGCTTTTTTCAAGCGCAACGATAGTATTTTCGAAAGTAGGGGCCGACGGATTATTGGCAATTTTTATAATTTCAGCTTCATGTTGTTTTAAACCGAAGTCAAAAGCAGGTTTGAAATGCTCATTTTTAATTTTGTCAAATTCCGGGGCTTCGTACTGAAGCCTGCTTTTCTTCATAAAAGGATTTGAAGATAAAGAAGGGTCGGGTGCAGGAAGTTCCTGTTGAGTATCGGTTTGTTTCATTGTAGTACAAGATTGATTGAACGCCAAAGCAGAAATTAATAATACCGATGAAATATTCTTCATAAAATAGTTGTTATTAAAGCATAAAGATATTAAAAACTTGCATCATAGAAGGTATTTGGGCGAATGTATTTAGCGGAACAGATTGGCGTATTTCAAATGAATAAGAGTGAAGGCTGCCGTCTGAGGGTGTATTTCAAAAGACTGATGCTACAGGCAGGCATAGTATTTTTCAAACATGATGTAATATTTTTCATAAATTAGTTGTTATAAATAATAATAGCAGAATAATAATCTATAAAATAAATAATCATGAAAACAAGGACTCTTTTTATTTTTTCAGCCTTAGTGGTATTAGCCTCATGTAATGAAAGACATGAGAAAAAAAACAGGGATAAAAGTGACTGGGTGGAAAAAGTAATCAGCAAGGAAAGCGGCCCCGTACAGCAAAAAGAATTCAATGGCGACTTTGATGAAATTCAGGTTTCTCAGGCGATAGAAGCTGAAGTGATAAAATCAGAAACCGAAAAAGTTGTGATTTCTGCTCCTCAAAGCATCATCGGTGAAATTCTTGTCGATAATGATGGCGGAAAACTGCATATTCACTATAAGCCAGGTATCCGAGTGATGAATACCAATAAAGTAACAGCAAAGATTTATGCTAAAGATTTTACAAAACTTATCGCCGGATCGGCAGCAAGTATCCGAGTGAAAGATAAATTTACACAGGAAAAAACAGATGTTGATATATCGAGTGCAGGAAGTATTTCCGGGAATCTGGAAGCCAACGACCTGGAAATTAATGTTAACAGCAGCAGCAGCTTCAGCGGAAAAATCTGGGCTGTGAATCTTGATATTGAAGCTTCATCAGGAGCGAGCATTGATATTTCAGGAAAGACCAAAAACGCTGATGTCAGCTCTTCTTCAGGCAGCAGTATTTCGGCCAAAGAAGTTATTGCAGATCATGTAAAAGCAGATGCCTCCAGTGGGGGAAGTGTTGAGATAAGCGCCGTTTCTACCGTTAAAGCAGAAGCATCTTCCGGTGGAAATGTAGATATATCTAAAAAAGGCGAACTTAAAACGGTAAGTAAAGAAGAAAGCAGCGGCGGAAGTGTAACGATCCAATAAATTAACCCTAGGGTTCGTCCTCCTCTTCTTCATCTGCAGATGAGGAACCTTCCCAATTTTTATTGTCAAAATTAAGATTGTCATAAGCTAATAATTCCTCCTCTCGTTGGAGGATTTCTTTTGTGGTAAACAGCAGGATTTCATCCTCATTATCCTGGGCTTTGGCCAATCTTCTGATAGATGCTTTATCTATTGCCATAAATCTCTGCCCGAGACGCCTTGCTGCGTATTTTCTCATTCCTGTCTCATGAAGTACATCAACAGCCATATCCACAGCAGTTCCTAAAGTCTCACGGTAGATGTGGTTAATTCCATTATTGAGATAATCATAGGCATCAATCCTGTTTTTGGCTCTTACAAAAATTTTCACATTCGGATAATGTTCGCGGACCAGATCTGCAATGAATTTGTTATCATCCGGATCATCCAGGCATAAAACCAAAATTTCTGCCTCCTCAATTCCTGCAGCTCTTAAAATAGGAATTCTGGTGGCATCTCCATAATATACTTTAAAACCATAGCTCCGAAGAAGTTTTACACGATCTGAATCTCTGTCCAACACAGTAGCTGGTATTTTGTTAGCCTTTAAGAGACGGCCAACCGTGCTTCCAAAGTGGCCAAACCCTACAATGATAATTTTCTTTTGGGCCACATCACTATCAAGAATATTGAAATCATGATCTTCTTCAGGAATTTCTTTGATGAATTTCGGAGTAATCAATTTATCATTTATAATCAGGAGCACAGGGGTTATACACATGGTAATAGCCGTAACAGCCATAAGCTGTGCATTCAGTTCCGGGCTTAAAAGATAAAGATCAGAAGCATAATTGATCAGTACAAAAGCAAATTCTCCTACCTGAGAAAGAGCAAATGCATAGAAAAGACTCTGCGGGGTATCGATCCTGAAAAATTTTCCGATGGTATATAAAACGATGAACTTAACGGTCAATACGGCAAAGACCGTACTGAAAATGAACAAAGGATCCTGTTGGATAATGTTAAAGTTGATCGTAGAACCTACACTGACGAAAAAGACCGCCAGCAGCAATCCTTTAAAGGGATTGATCTGTGCTTCCAGTTCGTGGCGGAATTCACTGTTGGCAAGCATAACTCCGGCAAGGAAAGCTCCTAATGCAGGCGAAAGCCCAATAACGACCATCAGTTCAGAAACTCCAATCACCAGAAATAGGGACGAGGCGGTCAGCAGCTCTGTCATTCCTGCTTTTGAAACATACCGTAAAAAAGGAACAAATATATATCTTCCCAGTAAGATCAGTATGGCTACTCCGATAATTACAGTTCCGGCTTGCAGCCATTCCGGCAGTTTCTGAATCAGGATCTGAATTTCGTTATCATGATGCTTTGCTTTGTAATTGGCAATGATCGGAAGTATCGCCAGAATAGGAATGACTGAAATATCCTGAAACAGCAGGGTGGAAAATGAAGCTTCTCCTGCCGTTGTTTTAAGGTTGTTTTTTTCCTGTAACGTCTGCAGGACAATAGCCGTGGAAGATAAGGCAAAACACATGGCCACAGCAATTGCTTTATCTATTCTCCAGCCTACACTGATGAACACCAGAAACAGTAATGAAATCGTAAGGAGCATCTGGGTGAGACCCAGTCCCATTATTTTCTTACGCATTTCCCAAAATTTCCGGGGCTCCAGCTCCAGGCCAACGATAAATAAGAGCATAATAACCCCAAATTCACTGGCATGCATAATATCATTGACATTATTTCCGGTCAGTCTGAGCACGTACGGACCTATAATAATTCCTCCTAAAATATAACCGATCACAGAGCTTAAACCCAATTTTCTGGCCAGTGGAACCATAATAATGGCCACCCCGAGGAAAATTAATATACTCATCGCTAAGCTCGATTCCATAGACTATTGATTGAGAAGTTCTGTAAATTCTTTTTTATGTAAAATAATTTCTTTTTTAGATAACTTATTAGCTTCGTAAACGATCTTGATGTGTTTGATGTCAGCCTTGAAAACCTTTAAAGAAACAAGAAGCCCGCTGATCAGTTCTTCAATGGTGTATTCATAGGTTCCTGTTTTGCTGAAAGACCTTTCTTTTCCTCCGGTGGTTACAAGGATATAAACCTCTTTATTCTCCAGGGGATTGTGTTTTCCGGGCTGTAGCCAGTCCCGGTCAAAGACTTCATCGATCCACAATCTTAATAAGGGAGGCATTCCAAACCATATCAATGGAAACTGAAAGATAAAGCGGTCATAATTTGCCAGGCGTTTTCTTTCTCTGAAAGCGGCAATATGAAAGTCAGGATATTCTTCGTATAGATCTCTTAAGGTATAATGCTGATGGCGAACGTAGAAATTGATGAGCTCTACATTCGAATTGGAGTGCTCCAGATAGGGGTGTGCAAATACTACCAACGTCTTCTTCATAATCCTGTTTTCAGTAAATATAGTAAAAAAATATTGAAAGAAAGAAGGTTTTTGTGTTGATTTATTAATTTTTTAACATGTTAAAGTCAAATTAACGTTAATAAAAGTCAAAAAAATGGGATTTTTTTATGTTTTAAACAAAAAATCAGGCCGTAAAGACCTGATCTGTATTTTTTATGGTATAGTACTACTGTATGGAAGACTACCATCCTCCGGATGCACCGCCTCCGCCGAAGCTTCCACCGCCGCCGAAGCCTCCGAATCCGCCACCGCCGCCGGAACTTCCACCACCAAAGCCGCCGCCTCCGAAGCTGCCGGGGAATGGGAAAAAGCCGCCAGGATAGTTTCTGCGTCCCCTTCTGCTGATGATCACATCGTCGTCGTCATTATTTCCGCCGCCACGTCCGCCGCCACTGTTACCAAAGAGAATGGCAATAATGATAAAGATAATAAAAGCGATCACCAGTACTTTAAATGCACTTCCGTTACCGGAAGGAGCGGTGGTTTCTACAGGTTTAAATTTTCCCTGAACAGCCTCCATAATTGCTGAGGTACCCCGGTTTATCCCTTCATACCAGAGCCCTTTCCTGAAATTAGGCGTAACAATGTAATCTAAGATCTGCCCTGCAACTGATGCCGTCAGGTATTGTTCTACAGCTCTTCCCTGCTGGATAGACATGGTTCTGTCTTCGGTAGCAATAAGGAAAACCACTCCGTTGTCCACCCCTTTTTTTCCGATCTTCCATTTCTGACCAAACATGGTTGCCAAAAAGTTGACATCTTCTCCTTTGGTAGACTTGATGATGACCACTTCAATTTCCGTTGAGGTGGTGTCTGCAAATTTGATCAGCTTGTTGTTCAGCTCATCTTTTTCCTGCTGGGAAAGAAGACCGGCTTCATCAAATACCGGATACAGCACTGCCGGTTTTTCAGGAATGGTATATTGTGCTGATACAAAGGTGTAAAAGCAGATCAGTAAAAATGAAAATACTATTTTAAGAGAACGTAATTTCATTTGGGAGTTGATTTGGGTTTTCTCCTTCTACAGGAAAATGTTTTTTGAGTTCAAGGCCGGTTTCGAGGATTGCACTTTTCAATGCTTTATAATAATTTCCTTTGGCAAATTCAGCCGTAATATAGTCATGCAGATGATCCCAATACGATTGGTTTACTTTTTCATGGATCCCGATATCTCCAATGATGGTCAGGTATTTTTGTTCAAAATTAATATGAAAAAGCACCGCATTTCGATCAGTTGTTTTATCCATGCGAAGCTCTTTGAAAACTTCAAATGCGGTTTTTGCAGTGCGCTCTTCCGTATTGGAATCAATGTGCACCCTGATCTCGCCCGTAGAATGGTCTTCTGCTGACTGAATCGCTTCCACAAGGGAAGCGATCTGCTGATTTGTAAGGAAATTACTCATTATTTGAATACTTCAGGGGCCTTTTGGGCTCCAGCCTCAGCTTTGAAATAAGGTTTTTCTTTAAAGTTGGTAAAATTCGCCAAAATATTATTCGGGAAAGTTTTGATAGAGGTATTGTAATCCTGTGCTGCTTCGTTGTAGTAAACCGTTTCGGTTCTGATGCTGTTTTCAATAGCGGTATACTCTCTCTGGAAGTTGATATACTGCTGGTCTGCTTTTAAGTTCGGATAAGACTCCACCACAGCCATCAATCTGCTTAAAGCACCTGATAACTCACCTTGTGCAGCCTGGAATTTAGCGATATCAGCATCGGTCATATTGGTAGGATCAATATTGATAGAAGTCGCTTTAGAACGGGCTTCAACTACCTGAGTCAAAGTTTCCTGTTCAAATTTCGAATAAGATTTTACCGTTCTTTCCAGATTCGGAATAAGATTCGCTCTTTTTTGATACACCGTCTCAATATTAGACCATTTTGTGTTGACATTCTGTTCTTTGGTTACAAAGCTGTTATATCCGCTTTTTCCCCAGAAGAATAAAACAGCAACAATAATAAGGAGGGCAATACCGATTGTTCCAGCGCCCAGACATCCTTTATTTTTCATAGTTTATTTTTTTTAATTTTTTGTGCTAATCAAATATACAAATTATGTGCTAATTTTGTAAAAAATTATATTTGAATGATAACAATAGTGGTAGCGATGGGAGAGAAGAATGAAATTGGTTTTGAAAACCGGTTGCTTTGGCATCTTCCGAAAGATTTAAAACATTTTAAAGAGATTACCTCAGGACATCCGGTGATTATGGGAAGAAAAACATACGAAAGTATTGGAAAACCTCTTCCTAACAGGACCAATATTGTTGTTTCAAGAAAGAAAGACTGGTTTGAGGAAGGAATTCTTATCGTAGGAAGCCTTAAAGAAGCCGTGAAGTTTGCCAAAAAAATCGATGAAGAAGTTTTTATTATCGGGGGTGGTAATATTTATCAGCAAACAATGGATTTTGTGGATAAGTTAGAAGTTACTTTAGTAAAGGCGGATCTTGAAGCAGATACGTTCTTCCCTACAATAGATGGGAAAATCTGGAAAAAAACAAATGAGACCTGCCACGAAAAAGATGAGAAAAACTCATATGATTTCTGCTTTCAGACCTATGAAAAGATAAAGGGCGAAGAGTTGTAGGAATTCTAACGGCTAACTTCTAGCTTCTAATCTCTAATTTATTTATCTTTGCACTTCTAAAATTTAATAATGAATAAATACATCAAAATTGTAATAGCAGCGCTTCTTATCCTTACAGGAGCTTATATGATGTTTTTTACAAGAAATATCGGTTGGGGGTTGTCATATTCCTTCTTGCTGCATTCCCTATTTTGCTTTTCTTTAAAAATGAATATATTCTTCTGGCTTTCTGGCAATTGAGAAAACAGAATATGGAAAAGGCTGCAGAATGGCTGACTAAGATCACCAATTATCAGACTCAGCTTCATCGATCTCAATACGGATACTTCCACTATTTATTAGGATTGACACAAGCCCAGGACCATCCAGCGAAAGTAGAGCCTCTGATGAAAAAAGCATTGGAGTACGGCTTGAATATGAAGCATGACAGAGCAATGGCTACTTTAAATCTTGCCGCTGCGGCTATTTCTAAAGGAAGAAAACAGGAAGGGCAGAAGCTGTTGGAAGAAGCTAAGCGTTTAGACAGCGCAGGAATGATGACGGACCAGATCAAAATGATGAAAGATCAGTTGAAAATGCCATCCATGCAGAAGCATATGCACAATCCGAATATGAGACAGAGAGGAAAATTCTTTTAATGAAGAAAACCATAAAAATAAAAACATCTAATCCAATAGGTGTTTTTTTTTATTTCAAAGAATTTACATTTCCGAATTTTGATCATAGCCGTAAAACTTAGGCATCTGCCAGTGGTATTTCACTGCGAAAGTCCTAATGGCAACAATCAGCAAAATGGTAAAGATCTGTATAAAAGTAAATGATAGCGGGGTGTATTGGGTCATCAATAAAAATGCTGCTCCTCCCACAATACATGCTGTAGCATAGATTTCTTTTCTGAAAATCAAAGGAATCCTGTTAAGTAGAATGTCCCGGATAATCCCTCCGAAGCAGCCTGTAATAGTACCTAAGGCAATGCAGATCATAGGATGAATACCGGCATTCAATCCTTTCTGAACACCAATGATGGTAAACAGTCCCAGTCCGAAACTGTCGAAGATAAACAGGGTTACCTTAAAATTCTTTTCCAGAGATTTGAATACCATTGAAAATATGCTGGTAATCAGGATTAATGAACACATCAGCAGGTCATGCATCCAGAATACAGGAATATCCAGGAGAAGATCCCTTACAGTTCCTCCTCCTACAGAAGTCACAAAGGCAATGATAAGCACCCCAAACGGATCAAGCCGTTTCTGCATGGCTGCGAAACTTCCTGACATGGAAAAGGAGATGGTTCCAAGTACTTCTATGGCAAAGTTGAACTGTTCGTGCATATAATGTGAGTCATCAATAATGAGCAATGAGTAATAAAAATTATGCCATTTAAATTTGAGATAATTTAAACTTATAAGTAGTCATAACCTTTACAAGTTCTTCGCATTCTGTCTTTAAATGTAGAATTTTTTCCGGATTTAAATATTCTAATTCTTCAATAATTTCAAGCCAAAGTTGAGTTTCATCAATTTCTTCAACTACTATGCACATTTTAGCACATTTTTCTTTCTCCGATCTTGCTCTGGATACCGCTCTGTAATTAGCAGCCACAGAAGTTGCGGATCTGACAATTTGTTTCCTTATTATTGAAAAATCATCCGAATAAGGTAATAAAGAAAGAGTTCTAATGATAGCAATAGAAAAACTTTTGGTTCTTTCCCGGAAAATTTGGTTAAAATCTATCCTATCAAAATTACTCATTACTTATTGCTCATTACTTATATTTATCTCTCCACCCTCACCGAATCCGGAACCATCAGTTCATATTCTCCGCCATGAGTGATAATCTCCCTTACAATGCTGCTGCTGATAAAGGATTTTCCGGAAGAGGTCAATAAAAATACGGTTTCCAGTTTTTTGTGGGCTAAAGTTCTGTTGGTATGGGCGATTGCTTTTTCGAATTCAAAATCAGCAGGATTTCTCAGCCCTCTGATAATGTACTGTGCATTTTTTTCAAAACAGTAGTCTACGGTCAGACCTTCAAATGAGTCTACTTCTACATTAGGGAATTCTGCAACAGAATTTTGAATAAATTCCATTCTTTTTTCAAGAGGAAACATGTATTTCTTTTGAGAATTCTGCCCAATAGCAATAATTAATTTATCAAATAGCGGGGCCGCTCTTTCTATAATGTCATAATGTCCCAAGGTAATAGGATCAAAGGATCCTGGGAAAACAGCAATTTTCATATCCTAGTTGTTTTCGTTTGATTTTTCGTAGAACAGCCTTAGATTTTCAATATTTAGGCTGCAGTTGTTATTTAGAACCTGATTGGAAGAAAGATTTAAAATCAAATCATTTCTCCCTATAATTTTTGAATTTTTATAAAACTTATCCATCGGATGAAATTTAATCCTGCTTTCAAAATTTCCAATTTCGTTTTTCTTTATTATTCCTGAAAACAATACTTTATTGTCCAGTGATATGATTTCAAAATAATTGGGAACTTTTTCATTGTCAATGATAACATCATTTTTTTTGACATAATTGAAGCACTTTTGATCATCCAGATAGATGGCATCACCGGTAAAATTGATGTGCTTTGGCTCAAGTTGATTCTTTGGCAGGTGCAGCTCAAGGGTCTTATTGTTTTGAGCCCATGCTAAAGAAGAAATACATAATGAAATGGTAAGAAGCCTGATCATTACTTTTGTTTATTAAGCGCTTTTTCAACTTCATTTCCGCAAAGATCCATAATGGAAATTCCGTAATGCCTAGCCTGCTGAGGAAGAATACTGGCAGGAGAGAATCCCGGATTGGTATTCATTTCAAGCATATAAGGAATTCCGTCCATTAAAATGTACTCGCTTCGTGAAAAGCCGCTCATTCCAAGGGAATTGTAAGCCCTTTTGGCAATGTCTTCCACTCTTTTTGTGGTTTCATCGTCAATTCTTGCAGGGGTAATTTCTTCTGAAGCGCCTTCGTATTTTGCCTGATAATCGAAGAACTCATTTTTAGGAACGATCTCAGTGATTCCCAATACAATGGTTTCGCCTTTGAAATCGATAACTCCTACAGAAACTTCCATCCCATTTAGAAAACTTTCAATAAGGATCTCGTCATCTTCTTTGAAAGCAATCTCTGTAGCAGCGATCAACTCTGATTTTTCTTTTACTTTTGAAATACCTAAAGATGATCCGGACTGGTTAGGTTTTACGAAAACCGGTAACCCTAATTCTTCTATGATCTCCTCTGCATTGATGTTTTCTCCTTTTCTTAAATAAACACTTTTAGCAGAAGGGATTCCATATTTTGATAATACGGCCAGGGTATCTTTTTTGTTGAAAGTCAGAGCACTCTGGTAAAAGTCACACCCTGTATATTTTTGGCCTATTGCATCCCAGTAAGCTTGTAAAATACCATTCTCACCCGGTGTTCCATGAATGATATTGAAGCAGACATCAAATTTCAATATTCCGCCATTATCTAAAATTACAGAAAAATCACCTTTATTGAGGTCATATTTTTTATCATTTTCCCCTAAAAAATACCATTCATCTTTCAGGATTACTACTTTATATACATCATAAAGATTTCTGTCTAAAGAATCATAAATCAACTGCCCGCTTTTTAAAGAAACAACATATTCATCAGAATAGCCTCCCATTACTACGGCAACACTTTTTTTGTTCATAACCATATAGTATCAATTAAGGCAAATTTAATCATTTTATGCAATGCAATATGGGAAATCCGTAAATTTTAAAATCAAAAATGAATTGTTAAATAAAAAGCACATTCTAAAATTATTAGTTATATTTGCCGTTGTAATTAAAGTATTTTTAAATATGCTTAAATCACTTTTCAATTGGAAAGTTTTACTGAATTTAGTAATAGCCATCGGCGTTTTCGTGGGATTGGTATGGCTCACGTTTCGTTGGTTGGAATATCATACAAATCATGGCCAGGAAATACCTGTTCCCAATGTTGTTAATAAATCTGTACATGATGCCATCAAGATACTGGATGATACCGGGTTGGAATATGAAGTAGACAGTGCAAATTATGATCCCAAATACAGACCATTTCAGGTACTTCAGATTTATCCTTCACCAGGTTCCCGTGTAAAAGACGGAAGGACAGTACGGTTGAAGGTTAATCCTAGAACATGGGCTCAGATCGCTGTTCCTGATGTTATCAATAAATATTCGGGACTGGCTTTCCAGAGATTGGACCAGGTAGGTCTTAAGATCGGGGATACCATCTATGAACCAAGTATTCAGAAAGATGCTCTTTTGAGAATCTTATATAAAGGAAATGCAGTGAATCCCGGAACACGTTTACCTAGGTTCTCTGTCATTGATGTAGTGGTAGGAACGGGTCCTATGAGAAATATTTCAATTCCTAACGTTGTAGGGCTTTCGGTAAAAGAAGCCAGAGCCGTTATTACAAAAAGTATGTTTGAAGTAGGATTGGTAGAGTATGAAGATGGCGGAAAGGATGAATCTGATATCATTTACTATCAGGATCCGGCTGCCGGAGATGTACGTGACCAGGGGATGCAGATCGACTTATGGGCAAGTAAGCGAACTCCGGCTGAGCTAAGAGCTAAAGTGGAACAGCTGAATTCTATTTACCGTATGAAAGTAGATACTTCTCTGCCACCGGTACGATATGAAGAAGTTCATAATGAACCTGCTTATGAACCTCCTGTGATACCAGCGCCTGCTCCTAAGAAAGAAGTCCCTAAAGCTGAACCAGTAAAAACCGAGACTCCAAAAGTGCAGACCACAGCTCCCAAGCCAGCTGCATCAGGAACCGAAAAACCTAAAACTTCCACTAACAATCAGGCTACAGGAAGTACAGCCAAGCCTGCTGCTCCTGCCAATACGGGACAACAGCCCGCTCAAAAGCCAAAGGCTAAAAAAGTAGTGGTAGAATAATATCAAAAATAGTATTAAAAAATACGGGCTTCAACTGCAAAATGTTGAAGCCTTTTGTGTAAAAAATATAAAACAATGTCAGAAGATAACGAAGATTTTTTAGATGAAGAATTATTAGAATCCAACAGTATTGAGAATATCGATATTGATGAAGAAAATAAAGGATTGTATGAACATCTTAATATCACTGTTGACGCTAAACAGGAACCTTTAAGAATCGATAAATTCCTGTTGATATACAGACAGAATTCTTCAAGAAATAAAATTTCACAAACCTGCAGAGCCGGAAATGTTGTAGTGAACGGAAGTGCCGTAAAACAAAATTACCGGGTCAAACCGGGGGACCAGATTTCGGTATTGCTTACCCATCCTCCGAGAGAGAATGTTATTATTCCACAGGATATTCCTATTAATATAGTATATGAAGATGATGATTTAATCGTGGTGGATAAAGAGCCGGGAATGGTGGTGCATCCGGGATTTGGAAACTGGGATCGGACACTGGTCAATGCACTGGCCTATCATTTTGAACAGAACGGAGAAAAGTCTGACCTTGACAGGGTAGGGCTTGTACACAGGATTGATAAAGATACTTCCGGATTATTAGTGATCGCCAAGAATGAATATGCATTAAGTTTTCTGGCCAAGCAGTTCTTTAACAGGACGACTAAGAGACTGTATTGGGCTTTTGTATGGGGAAATTTGCAGGAAGATGAAGGAACTATCAAAGGGCATATCGGAAGGCATCCTAAAAACAGAATGCAGATGTCCGTTTATGAAGATGGAAGCCAGGGTAAACATGCGGTGACGCATTATAAAGTACTGGAGAGATTCAGATATATGACTTGGGTAGAGTGTAAACTGGAGACCGGAAGAACGCATCAGATCAGGGCACATTTCAAACATATTGGGCATACCTTGTTTAATGATGAAAGATACGAGGGACATACTCCTTTAAGAGGAGTCAACCTTCCTAAGTATAAGCAGTTTATAAAAAATGTTTTTGAAATTCTGCCAAGACACGCCCTTCATGCCCATACCCTGGGATTTGTACACCCAACAACTAAAAAGGAATTATATTTTGAGAGCCCAATGCCCAAAGATATGGTGGATGCCGTAAAAAAATGGAGAAATTATTTAGAAAACTAAAAATATATTGAGAATTTTTTTATATTTGTTGAATTGAAATCAAGATTTGTTATGAGAAAACTATATGCTATCGTATGTTTAGCTCTTTTGTCAAATGCATACAAAGCACAAGAATCACTACCATACTATCAGCAATATCTTTTGGATGGTGAGTTCCTGTTCAACCCAGCTCAATACGGAAAGACAGATTACGTACAGCTCAACGCCAATTATCAACAACAATTTTCAAAGTTCAACAATTCTCCGAATGTACAGTCAATCGGGATCAATGCGAACATATTTGATAGGGTAGGTGCCGGTATCTCTGTATTCAGAGACAGTAACGGGCCTATTTCTGCCGGAGGTATTACAGCTGGTGCTTCTTATTTTATTCCATTAAGCAGTGAAGGGGACAGAAAGGATCAGTTTTCTTTCGGTACCAGTGTTAACTTCTATAACATGAACTTTGATTATTCAAAAATTAATACTGAAGAAGGTGGTGACCCATTATTAAGAGGGGAGGAAAGCAATATCTTTATGGTATATGCGAATTTCGGTTTGGCGGCTACGTACAGAGGGCTTTTCGGGGGTGTTTCCGTGAATGATATCGCATTGAGCAACGATGCCTCTATCGTGAACAACTATGAGCCTTCACCCATCAAATTCTTCTTAAACTTAGGATATAACTGGAATATTGCTGATAATATTACTTTAGCTCCATCAGCATTGATCAACTTAAATACCAACTCAACAAGAATGATCGACTGGAATTTAATGGCGACATTCTCTAATGATATCAATGCATTCTCTTTTGGATTAAGTTACAGAACTGTTCAAAACAGATTTGATAACCAGAACCTGAGTATCTCTCCGATCGTTAAAGTAAGATTCAACAAATTTATGATTGGAGCAACGTATAACTTGGGAATGTCTGACATTCAGAGCTATGGAGGAAACAGCTTCATGATCGGTCTCGGTTATAACTTCGATAACTTTATTAATGTTAGAGGATTTAGATATTAATCAATATAATTTAAATAAATTTGAGCTCTGAATTTTTTCAGAGCTTTTTTATGATCTATATTCACATTCCTTTCTGTAAACAAAAATGCAGCTACTGCAATTTTCATTTTTCAACATCCCTGAATTTTAAGGATGAAATGCTCCATGCGATGAAAACTGAAATGATGCTTCGGAAAGATGAGCTTAGAAATAAAGCTTTAAAATCTTTGTACTTTGGAGGAGGGACGCCGTCTATTCTTTCAGTGGATGAGATCAATTCCTTAATGGATGAAGCTTTAAAATACTTTAGTTTTGAAAATGATATTGAGATTACCTTAGAAGCGAACCCGGATGACCTGGATAAGAAGTTCTTAAAAGACTTATCTGGAACTCCGGTTAATCGTTTGTCAATAGGGACCCAGAGTTTCTTTGAAGAGGATTTAAAGCTGATGAATCGTGCCCATACTGCTTCGGAAGCGGAAAGCTCTATTAAAAGGGCTCAGGATTTTGGATTTGAAAACCTAAGTATTGATTTAATCTACGGTTCGCCGACCTCCAATCTTGAGATCTGGAAAGAAAACCTGAATAAAACAATAAGCCTGGATGTGCCTCATATTTCATCCTATGCATTAACTGTTGAACCCAAAACAGCTCTGGAAAACTGGATCTCAAAGGGAAAAGTGATCAGCCCGAAAGAAGAAGAGCAAAACAGGGAGTTTTACTATCTGTCAGATTTTCTGAAAGATCATGGTTTTGAACATTATGAAGTTTCCAACTTTGCAAAACCCGGATTCTACTCCCGGCACAATTCTGCGTACTGGAAGTACCAGGAATACTTAGGAATTGGACCATCTGCGCATTCCTATAACGGATTTGATGTCCGAAGCTGGAATGTTGCTAATAACCAGCAGTATATAAAAAAGCTGCTTGCCAGAAACTGGGCTAAAGAAGAAGAGATTCTTTCTCAGAAAGACCAGTTCAATGAAATGATTATGATTGGCTTACGAACGATCTGGGGAGTAGACCTTGAAAATCTCAGAAGTAAATTCAATGATCATATTCTTGAGCATTTTCAAGATGAAATGAAACCAAAACTTGAAGAAGGTATTTTAATCATTGAAAACGATCATTTAAAGATCCCTGAAAGACACTGGTTTATGGCAGACGGAATTGCTTCTGATTTGTTCATCGTAGAATAGGTTGACATTACCGTAAATAAAGTCTCAAAACTGAAATTTTGAATCTAAAATCTTCGTATTTTTGTATAAAATTTCAGTTCACAATTTGAAAACTAAAAAACAAGATTATTCGCATCTTTCTTCCAGCCAGCCTATTGGTATTTTTGACAGTGGAGTAGGAGGACTTACCGTGGCTAAAGAGATCAAAAGACTGCTTCCCAATGAAGATCTAATCTACTTTGGAGATACCAAACACCTTCCTTACGGAGAGAAATCCAGGGAAGCGATTATTGAGTATTCTACAAAGATTACGAATTTCTTACTCGAACAAAACTGTAAGGCTATAGTAATTGCCTGTAATACGGCTACTGCCAATGCTTTGAATGAAGTAATGCAGTCTGTTGCGGGTAAGGTTCCGGTGATTGATGTTATTAATCCTGTTGCTGAAAAAGTGGCCTATGAAATTCATAATAATGTAGGCGTTATTGCAACCAAAGCCACAGTGAATTCAGGATTGTACAAAAAGAGTATCCGTAAGCATAATAAATGGATTAAGGTGGATGAGCTAGCCACTCCTTTGCTGGTTCCGGCCATAGAGGAAGGATTTAAAAACCATCCGATTACACATGCTATCATTTACAATTATCTCAGTAATAATAAACTGAAGAATATTGAAACACTGATTCTTGGATGTACGCATTATCCTCTTTTAATCGATGAAATCAAACAATATTACGGAAACAGGGTTCGTGTGATTGACTCTCCGAATATTGTTGCCAATCACCTGAAAATTATTTTGGATAAGTACAGCCTTTTGAATGAAGCTAATCCTAAACCGAATTACCACTTTTATCTTTCAGATCTTACGAAGAATTTTGAAAAGATTTCCAAGAAGTTTTTCGGTAAAACAATTGATTTGGAATTGAAAGTATTATAATACAAAAAGCGGCTTCATCCGAAGCCGCTTTTTTATTTTTTCTCCCGCGGATTGTATGATAACGCAGAATTATTCTCAAAAGCCTGCTCAATCGACGTAAAATTATTTACGCTTCTACGATTACTTTTTCAGCGGTAAGCCTTTTCTTGGGATTGAACTTTGGCTGGTTGGCATCTGTTTCGTCTCTTTCTCCGATAGCTACTGCAAAAAGGGTTTCGTATTTTTCATTGTTCAGAACAGCATCGTATCTTTCAGGCTCAATTCCTTCCATAGGAGTAGAATCTATTCCCAGATCAGCACAAGCCGAAAGGAAGACTCCTAATGATAAATAAACCTGATGCCTGAGCCACGATTTTATCCCGGCCTCTCCTTTGGGCTTTACAAAATTTTTATAATAATTCACAGATCCTTCAGGAAGATTTTCTTCAATCTGTTTTTCAAAATCCTCGGGATTTTTAAGAACCTGGAAAACAATCAGATGGCTGCTGTCTACAATTTTTTCTTTATTCCAGTAAGAAGCTTCTGCCAATCGGTCCTTTACGTTAGAATTATCATTAACAAAAATAAAATTCCATGGCTGGCTGTTGATGGAAGAAGGACTGAGGTTCAAAATCTCTTTCAATACTGCAATTTGCTCTTCGCTGATTTTTCCCTGCGGGTTATACTTTTTTACAGTATACCTGTTTTTCATTTTGTCTAAAAAGTTCATAATTTTATACTATCATTTTTATAGTTACAAAATTAATTTAAGTTTATTAAATTTGCAATAACGGTAAAAAATGATAGTATCAATGTATACAGTAGATAATAAGTCTTACCCTTGCTGCACCAGTGTAACCATGAGGTTTATAGGCGGTAAATGGAAAGCGGTAATGCTGCATCATTTAATGGGTGGCGCAAAAAGATACAATGAATTAAGGAAATCTATTCCTACGATTACAGAAAGAACCTTAAGTCTGCAGCTTAAGCAGCTGGAGGAAGACGGGATTATCAACCGAACTGTTTTTACTGAAAAACCTCCTTTGGTTGTTGAATATGAACTAACAGACTTTGGAAAAACGTTGCTGCCTGTTTTGCAGGCCATTACTAAGTGGGGCGAAGAGGCTCCCGGGAACTCAAAAAAAATAATCAGGAACTAAATTTCCTGATTATCATTTTCTTTATTGGGCTCAAAAAAACTGAAACTTACGTTTCCGTATTTTCGGGTATCTGTCAGATTAGGATGCTCGAGCTTCATACGGCTTTGATGCTCTACGATAAGAACTCCGTTTTCTTTTACATATTTATTGTTGAGCACCAGGGAAATCAATTCGCGATATTTTTTCTCTTCCATTTCAAACGGTGCATCAGAAAAAACGATTTCAAAAGATTTTTTATTTCTGAACTTTTTAAGCCAGTCAAATACATCCCCTCTCTGTACATTGATCTGAAGTCCCATATGCAATTCAGAAGCGGTAGAATTGATGAAAGCGGTGTGTTTTGGATTCATTTCTACTGAGGTTACGTCCTGACATCCTCTGGAAGCAAATTCTAATGAAATGGAACCTATTCCCGCAAATAAGTCAAGAACGGAAACCGACTGCATATCATATTTGTTTTCCAGAATGCTGAATAAAGCTTCTTTGGCAAAATCTGTGGTGGGTCTTACGTCGAAGTTTTTAGGGGCTGCTATTTTTTTGGCTTTCCATTTGCCTGATATTATTCTGAACATATTTTTCTTAGGGTTTAGGGAGTAGATTATAGGAGGCAGGTGATTATGTTTGGGTTCTAATCCCTATTACCTGCGGCCAGTAACCTAGTTAAGTATAAAATTCTTATTGGGAATATTGTCAAAAACAATCTTCAGGTTTTTAACAAATTTCTGAAGCTCTGAAATAAAGGTTTCGTTCTCTGTCGTTTCGCCATAGGCAAAAAAGCTGGTTTCATTGATTCCGAAACCTATTTTGCTGAGGGTAAACATGATAAAGTAAAGAAAGTCAACCTCCGAGTTGACATCCAGGTTGTTGTAAAGGATGATTTTTTTCTGATCAATCGCAAAAAACTCACATTGATTATGATAAAGATTAATATGAATCTCCTTATTGCCTTTATTGTTAAGAGAACTTAAAAACTTTTCCCCCGAAAAATTAAAATGAACAGGAACAGCAAGCTCCTTTATTTTTTTATAATAGTATTTAGGAAAAGTATAATAAAACTGGATATTGAATTTTTTGTTAATAGAAAGCATCAGCTCCTCTTTCTCTCTGTCAGCAGGTGCATTGAAGGCGATCAGGTCAAATCCTGCCTCATGCTCTGAAAATCCTTCCGGCATCAGGGTAAAATGATTCAGCGCAGAGATGATCTGAATCTCATCAAACCGCTGTCTGATAAGGATCTCATCCAGTTTATCTTCAATAAGGTTAGCCGGGGTTTCTTCTGTGACGAAATAAGATTTTTCTTCCAGAATGTTTTTGTTTTTGACAATCTGGTAGATTAATCCGTCTTTGGTAAAAAGTAAATTAAGTACGTTCATAATTCAATTCCTGCAAATTTAGTGAAATTCTACCATTACCGCACCTGATTGGTGATGAAGTATTTCCTTATTATAAAAATCAATATTGACCTGGCTTTCCAAAACATCCCGAACCATTCTCTGTAAGATCCCGTCTCCGATGCCATGAACGATTTCCAGTCTTTTTAAATTGTTTTTTCTGCAGAATTCCAATACTTCTATTAGTTTTTCCTTTTGAATAAACAATCTTTCAAAGCTGTCATAATCATTCGGATTCTTCACTAAATTATGAAAATGAAGGTCTAAAACCAAATGATTTTTCTGATGCTTTTTAGAAATAACTTTTCGGGGCTCTGCTTTTTTTCACCCTGATGTTTTCGTAAAGCTCTTCATCTTTGGGAACGAGCTTTTCTTTTGGATATTGATAAGTGAATCCGTATTCATCTTTGAAAACAACAATATTTCCGTTCACGGAAGTGACCACTCCGCTTAAATCTTCATCTACTACAGAAACTTTATTACCAATTTTCATAGTTTTTTAACCTATTTTGCCTCCAGACTTCCACATTACTGCTGCAATTATCAGTCCGGATCCATCTTGTTTTTAAGGAGCTTTTTCCCGCTATCCGCTCTTACTCCTCACTCCATCCTTTGGCCTGCTCCTGTTGCGGGGTAACCGCTACTATCGGGGCTAGGAAAATCACAGGACTTGAACGGTCAGCATTCCTTTACCATCTTGGTTTTCCCCGCCTTTTCCCGGTTAAACTTTCGGACCCAGTTCAATAATTTCCAGATCCTTGATTTCTGAACCCTCAACGACAAACCGCATCATCGTTCTCATCTTATGCCAGCCCTGCTTTCCACAGGCCCCCGGATTAAGATGCAAAAGCTGGTTCTTCTCATCATACATAGCCTTTAAAATATGAGAATGTCCTGAAATGAATAGCTTGGGAGCCTTATCAGCAATTTCCTTCTTGGTTAGCGGAGTATATTTTCCAGGATATCCCCCGATATGGATCATCAACACTTCAAGGTCTTCACAGAAAAAACGGCTGACTTCCGGAAACTCAGAACGGATCTTAGCATTGTCAATATTTCCGTAAACTCCCTGTAATGGTTTTATCTTTTCCAGCTGCTCAATCACCTCCATACTCCCAAAATCCCCGCAGTGCCAGACTTCATCCGCCTGGGCCGCATATTCTAAGATCCTGTTATCAATATAAGAGTGGGAGTCGGAAAGGAGAAGTATTTTTGTCATGATCTAAGGGGTATTTCAGTGATGTTTTCGTGGTATTTGTCTTTGAAAACGGCAACGCGCTCAGGATTCAATTCGCCATCATGGTTGATCATTCTTTCTTTAAGCAACCCTCTTACCAATTTTTCCATTCCTTTTCTGGAATTCATAAAATGGGCTGTTTTAGCCATAGCTGTCGATTCTACTTGAGTCTTTTCAGTCAGAAAATTTAAAATAAAATCATCATCATTTACATATCTTGGGGTTTCATGATCCATGTACCTGTATAGCAGAACCTCTTCATCATCTTTCATAGAAAAAAATGAATATTGGGCTGCATTGATTTTTTCTGCTTTGAGAATCTGCTTACCATCCAGCAGCACCTTATCATCTTTGATGACTATCTCCTGGGAGAAATATAAATTACAGCTTATGATCAGCAAGAATAAAGCGAATAACCTGCTTATTGCCATTTTTAATGCTTTTTAGACTGCAAATATAAAGAAGCTTTAAGGTTATTTACTACATTTGGAAAAATTAAAAAAGCAATGAAGCAGAAACTTTCTTTTTTTGTTTTTCTTTTAACCGTAGGGCTGGCAAATGCTCAGGTGGAAGAAAAAAAACTGGATGAATTAATTCAGAATACTTTGAAAACCTTTGATGTTCCCGGAATGTCTGTAGGAATTGTAAAGGATGGAAAAGTGACCTATTCCAAAGGCTTTGGAGTACGTTCCCTTACCACAAAGCAGCCGATGGATGACAATACACTGGTAGGAATTGCTTCCAACTCCAAAGGTTTTACCTGTGTAGCATTGGCTATGTTAGCAGATGAAGGAAAGTTGAACTGGGAGGATAAAGTTTCAAAATACATTCCGGAATTTCAGATGTATGATCCTTATGTTTCCCAGAATGTAACCATAAAAGACCTGATTACCCACAGAGCCGGACTGGGACTGGGACAGGGGGATTTGATGTTTTTTCCGGAAGGAGGAAGTTTAACCGTAAATGATATCGTGCATAATGTAAGATATCTGAAGCCGGAAAATCCATTCAGAACAACGCTGGACTATAATAATATCATGTTTATTGTGGCGGGAGAAGTGATTCACAGAGTTTCCGGATTGAGCTGGGCAGAATTTATAGAACAGCGGATTATGAAACCTGTGGGAATGACATCCAGTTTTGGAAGTTATAACAGGGCTAAGGCCAGTTCTAACAAAATTGATGCTCACGCTCCTGTAGAGGGAAAAGCTGTTGCCGTCCCGCATGACTGGAATGAAACAGCCAATGCCGCCGGAGGAATTATGAGTAACATTAAAGACATGACTACCTGGGCAGAATGCCTGTTGAATAATTTCACAACAAAAGACGGTAAAAAATTAGTATCCGATAAAAACGTTCAGCAGCTTTGGAGCATGCAGATTCCAGATAAAGTAGCTGCTAAAAATCCATATGATACAAGCTTTTACGGATATGGCCTGGGATGGTTTTTAAGCGATGTTAAAGGGCACAAACAGGTACAGCATACAGGAGGATTGATCGGAACCGTTACTCAGTTCACTTTGATACCGGACCTGAAACTGGGAATTGTGGTATTGACGAACCAGCAGTCAGGGGCTGCATTCAATACCATTACCAATACGGTAAAAGACTCATATCTGGGAGTGGCCGACAGAAACTGGCTGAAAACATATGAGGAGCGAATGGCCAAAGCGAATGGAGAATTTGAAAAGCAGAAGAAAGAGGCATTTGCAAAGTCTGAGGCCTTTAAAAAAGAGAAAGGCCTTCAGCCTAAAGCAGAGCAGTTTACAGGGAACTATCATGATACCTGGTTTGGTGATGTGGAGATTACCCAGCAGGGAAATAGCTATAGAATTGCATGTAAAAACGCTCCAAGATTAAAAGGGGAGCTGCTTCCTTATTCCAATAATTCATTCATTATAAAATGGGATGACAGAAGCTATGATGCCGATGCTTACATTATTTTCAGCTATGATGAGAACGGCAAAGCACAATCGGCGAAATTGAAAGCCATTTCCGATGTTACGGATTTCAGTTTTGATTTTGATGACCTGGATTTGAAGAAGAAATAAGGGGGTGAAAGCAAAATCACAAAAAGGAGGAAAGGCAAAATTGCTGAAAATATATACGAGGAACGGGCTTTGGTCCGTTCTTTTTATTTAGCCATCCGGTCAAAAAAATTACCAGCCTTCCGGAGCAGGGGATATACGGTTTGTAAAAGGTATAGCGCTTTACTGTAGAAGGTTCAGGTCCTGTTGCGCTAAGGACGATTCTGTATTGAGATGTAGCTTTTCAAAGAAGTTTTTTAATTCAAGTAATCTTTTTTTATTATCATAGTGTATGCTTGAATTTAATTTCATCTGGCAAAGAGAGCAGGCTCTGGCTACATGATCGTCTGTTTCCGTAAGTGAATTGGTCCCGTTCATGACACAGTTGGCGTTCAGACAGTGGCTGATTCCAAACATATGTCCAATTTCGTGAGAACCGATTTTCATTAATCTTACAAGACTTTCATTAAAATTAGATGCTGTCAGGTGGCCTTCAGCCAGCCGATAGATGGAAGTGACTCCCACACCCTTCTCATAAGAAGCAAATCCGAAAACATAGTTCCAGTCGGGTCTCGGGAAAAGATCTTTTTCAGTGATTCCCATTACGATGGCAGCCTCTTTAGGTTTTCTTTTCATCAAAATACTGTCCAGGACGTAGCTGGCTAGCACTTGCTCCTGTCCCTCTCTGGAAATTCTTCTGACCGTTTTAGGGAAAAGAGTATTGGATAAAGCGGGCAGTACTTTTGTTTCCAGCTGAAAATAAATTCTTATATATTCTCTGGTGAGCTCTATCTCTTTTTGCTGAATTTCATTGAAGCTTCCGATAGGCTGAAGATATATTATATTTTTTCCGGGTACCGGTTTTATCCTTTTTGATTTTTGGAAATCTTCAAACTGCTGAACGTTTTCCTTATGGCTGTATCTCCAGTTTCCGGATTTGGGCTCAGAAAGTTTTACATCATTTACTGCAATTGCTTCAAAATAGGTTTTCTCTCTTTTTTGACATGAAAAAAAGAGTGTCCATACTGCGGAATAAAAGAAGGCTAAAGCAAAATTATATTTTCCCCGGCTCATAGAAGAACAGAAGTTTCTTTTTGGCACCGTCAAATTCGGACCATGAATCACAGTCTACTTCAAAGCCTGCTACACCACAGGTTGGAAAATGAAAAATATCTTCAGAAATGGAATTGGCGAAATTGGAAATTCCGTTGTTATGGGAGAAAAAGGCTACTGAGCTAAGCTTGTCATCCAGGTCATAAATTACAGATTCAAAATTTCTTTCCGAAGGATTATACAGTTTTTCATCAGTTGAAAAATCAAGCTGATAGGTTTGGTTGAAAATCTTACAGGTATTCAGTGCACGGACTGCCGGGCTTGAAATGAAATGATCAATGGAAATATGATTGTTTTTCAGGAATCTGGACATGTTCATAGCATCCTCCAAACCCTTGTCTGCCAAAGGTCTGTCAAAGTCCTCCGTTTCTTCCGGCCAGTCGCTTTTCGCATGTCGTACGAGGATGAGTCTCTTCATATATTTGTTTTTTTGGAAGATTAAAATTATAAAAAAAAATATGGAATAAAACATGATTTACATAAAAAAACTGCGTTATGAATAAAATCATTAAATTTTACTAAATTTGCAGACTTATGGGACAAATCCTTGCAATAGACTATGGAAAAGCGCGTTGTGGCCTTGCTGCAACAGATGATATGCAGATTATTGCCAGTGGTCTGGAGACTGTTAATACGCCTTCTTTAATGGAATTTTTAAAAAAATATTTCCATGCGAATAAGGTGGATGAAGTAGTGATTGGGCTTCCCATAGATTTGAAGGGAAACATTTCAGAAGTGGAAACGGATATTTTAAAATTCATTGAAGAATTTAAGAAAGAATTTTCGGATATTGCGGTTCATCGTTTTGATGAAAGGTTTACTTCCAAAATGGCCTCTTTTTTTATTTCTCAGAGTGGAAAAAGTAAGAAAAAGAGACAGGAAAAAGGATTAATAGATAAAGTAAGTGCAACGATTATATTGCAGAATTTTTTAGAACAAAGATTAAGATGATTTTACCGATAAGAGCTTTTGGAGATCCTGTTTTGAGAAAAGTGGGAAAAGATATAGAGAAAGATTATCCCGGTTTACAGGAACTGGTAGATAATATGTTCGAAACGATGTACAGTGCAAATGGCATTGGTCTTGCAGCACCTCAGATCGGGCTGGATATCCGTCTGTTTGTAATAGATGTGACTCCTCTTGCGGAAGATGAGGATTATGAAGATATTAAAGATGAATTGGCTGATTTCAAAAAAGTGTTCATCAATGCCAGAATTCTTGAAGAATCCGGTGAAGAATGGAAGTTTAATGAAGGCTGTTTATCGATTCCGGATGTAAGAGAAGATGTAAAAAGAAAAGGGACAATCGTTATCGAATATTATGACGAAAATTTTGTGAAACATACAGAAACTTTTTCCGATATTAGAGCCCGCGTAATTCAACATGAATATGACCACATTGAAGGAATCTTATTTACGGATCATCTAAGTGCTTTGAAAAAGAAATTGGTAAAAGGAAAGCTGACGAAGATCTCTCAGGGCGATGTAAGCATTGGCTACAAAATGAGATTTCCAAAATAATTTAATCAAGGATAAAAAGAAATAATAAAGAGCAAAAAGCGAAAGCTGGTTGCAAAATTTACAAAAAATAAAATTATGCTGTTAGAAAAAATAATTTCAATTTCTGGAAAACCAGGACTTTACAAACTCGTTTCTCAATTAAGAAATGGTTTCATTATTGAAGATGTTACCAACAAGAAAAAAGTAAGCATCGGCAACTCTAGCCAGGTAAGCTTATTGGATAATATTGCCATGTTTACATTTGATAAAGAAGTTCCTTTGTTCGAAGTTTTTGAAAATATTGCTAAAAACAACGATTATAAGGAAACGATTTCTCACAAATCTTCTGATGCAGAATTGAAGGAGTTTATGTTAACTTCCCTTCCTAATTATGATACTGAAAGAGTATATTCTTCAGATATCAAGAAATTGGCTCAGTGGTACAATATTCTTCACAAGGCAGGATATATTACTCCTGATAGCTTTGTTAAAGCAGAGCCTGAAACATTAGACCCGGCTCAGGAAGAAGTAAGCATCGAACAGGAAGCGCCTAAAAAAGCACCTAAAGCAGAAAAGGCTGCTGCTCCAAAAGTAAAGGCGACTTCAGCTGCTAAATCGGCTCCGAAAAGCACGCACACTAAAAAAGGATAATCCACTTAGCGGATTTTAGAAATAAGCCTTGTTGAGAGTTTTCTTGACAAGGTTTTTTATTGCTGTAAGAATTGAGAGCCGGGAGCCGGGAAGAATCAAGAGCCAAGATATTAGATTTCAGACATCAGATTTCAGATATTTGAGATTGGGATACAGTTTCAAGTGGAAAGGGTATAGTGAATTTGGGGTGCAAGGGAATAGTGAATCGATCAAAATTGACAAGCAAGGCAAATTGATTCCTCACAATTGATTGCTCCTACTGATGCTTTCAGTCCTTAACTCTCAACTTTCAACTCCAAGGGTTGCGGTAGAGTCAAAATAACCCTTACATTTGTATAAGATTGAATTTCCAATTACTTATGAACACGAAACAGGAAAAGCTAGAAGCCTTCGGAAGATTACTGGATATCATGGATGATTTGCGTGAAAAATGCCCGTGGGACCAGAAACAGACTTTACAATCACTCCGTCATCTGACTCTTGAAGAGGCTTATGAACTCTCGGATGCTATTCTTCAGGAAGATTTACAGGAAATAAAAAAAGAGCTGGGGGATGTATTACTTCATCTGGTTTTCTATTCAAAAATAGGTTCCGAAAAAGAAAGTTTTGACATTGCAGATGTCATCAATTCCCTGAATGAAAAACTGATTTTCCGCCATCCCCATATTTATGGTGATACGGAGGTGAAAGATGAAGAAGAAGTAAAACAGAACTGGGAAAAATTAAAATTGAAGGAAGGGAACAAATCTATTTTAGGCGGGGTTCCAAAAAGCTTACCGAGCTTGGTGAAAGCCTATAGAATCCAGGATAAAGTTAAGGGAATAGGTTTTGAGTTTCACGATGCTGAAGATGCCTGGAAAAAAGTGGATGAAGAGATTCAGGAGTTTCATGCAGAAATCGATCCCGACAAAAAAGAACAGGAATTGGGAGACGTGTTCTTTTCATTGATTAATTACGCCAGAATTTCCGGGATTAATCCGGATTCTGCCCTGGAAAGGACCAATCTTAAATTTATTTCCAGATTTCAAAAAATGGAAGGTCTTGCTGAGGAGCAGAGCCTGAAGCTTGCCGATATGTCTTTGGAAGAAATGGATGTCCTTTGGGAAAAAGCCAAGCAATTATCATAAACTTTATAAAGGAGAATGGTTCCTTTTTATTTTCGGTTAATTTTAAAACAAACAACATGTTGCGATTTCTTATTTTACCTTTTATCTTTTTACTGAGCTGCAACCCTAAGGCTCAGAATCAACCGTCTAACGAAAATCTCTTAAAAACACAGTTTTCTTTACCTAAAAAACTGAAAGAAGTTTCCGGTATCACCGTATCGAAAGATAAAAAAACGATCTGGGTGATAGAGGATAAAGGCAATAAAAATGCAGTCTATGCTCTTAATGATAAAGGGGAAATGATAGGTAAAATTCCGGTTGATAATGCTGAAAATACAGACTGGGAAGATATTATATCAGATGCTGCAGGAAATATCTATATCGGGGATTTTGGTAACAATGATAACAACAGACAGGATCTTGCTATTTTAAAAACAGATTTAAAAGATGCAGGCCAGGCTTCAACAAAGGTCATTCAGACCACGAAATTTCATTATGAAGGACAGACTGAATTTCCTCCCAAAAATCAAATTTATTATATGACTGTGAGGCTTTTGTAGAGATGGATGGTAATTTTTATCTTTTTACAAAAAACAGAAGTAAAGGATTTGACGGAACTTTCCTGGTGTTCAAAGTGCCCAACAAAGAGGGCGATTTTGAAGCAAAGCTTATCGGTAAACTTAAGCTGCAGGGAGGCTATAATGATGCCGCGATCACATCTGCAACAATCAATGCGGCAAAAGACAAGATCGTATTGCTGACCCACAAGAATATTCATATCCTTACAGGATTTACAGCCAGTGATTTTAATACTGCTAAAATTCAGAAAGTACCCCTGGATCACAATTCACAGAAAGAAGCGGTGGTTTTTATCAATGATAAGACTTTGCTGATTGCAGACGAAAAAGAAAAAAATGAGGGCGGAAATGTATATCAGTTTGCTTTTTGATGCTTGAAGATACCTATGAAATATAAAAGCCGGAAATAATCGCAATTTTGCTTATTTCCGGCTGTTTTTTTATGGCTGTATTTAGAATTTCATTCCAATTCCGGCGGAAACCCTTCCGCCGTCTGATCCGTAGAAATAATTCAGTCGGGCAGAGATCATTTCCACAATACTCAGCCAGACACCGGCTCCGGCAGACTG
The DNA here is from genome assembly GCF_022869225.1 of Chryseobacterium sp. Lineage (NCBI taxonomy): Bacteria > Pseudomonadati > Bacteroidota > Flavobacteriia > Flavobacteriales > Weeksellaceae > Chryseobacterium > Chryseobacterium sp. The sequence goes on from NZ_JALIHL010000001.1 coordinate 3,018,003, forward strand.
GTGCCATTTTCTGGAATTTTCTGTATCGTTCCATACCCTTCCGATATCATAGCCTATAAGGATTCCCATATTGGCGGGAACAATATTATTTCTTATTCTTCCAAAGTCCCAGCGGATTTCTGAATTGTTAGTAAAGTAAGATCTTCCGGAGAACCTGTCATTTCTGAAAGCCCTCATTCCATTACTTCCCCCGATAGAAGCGGCCTGATAAAATTCAAAATGATTATTATTGATCCACATCACATTGCTGGAATTAGCGAATACAAAATTTCCTTTTTTATCAATTCTGTGATCAATGGCAAGCCTGCCTCTTAAGGTCAGGAAGTTGCGGTTAAAATCGGTAAGAATCGCTTTCCAGTCGGCATTCAGCATAAATTCCATTCCCAGGGTAGGAAAAGCAGTGTTGTCTGCATTTTTATAGCCGAATGTGTAGTTGGCTCCTACAAACTGCTGGCTATTGAAAACTTCAGGTCTTACGTCCGGAGACTGGTTGATGAAACGTCCATTTTTTATCTGTACTTTATTATCTTCAAAAGTAAGCTGAAACTGGTGGCTAAGGTTCATCCAGCTTTTTTTGGAAATAGACGGAGCCAAATTAAATTTGGAAATCCGGGCTCTGTTGTATTCTCTTTCCGTATTTTCTTTATCATATTCACTTTCGTTGGACAGGCCAAAGAAGTTTTGAGAGAACCTGGGAGTGGTGTATCCGGCATCGAGATTGATGTCCCATCCTGAGATTGCTTTTTTGAAAATTCCTTTGTAGACGAGGCTAAAACCGGCTGTCGCCGTGTAGAAATTAGCTTTTAAACTGTGTTTCTGCGTAAAAGGATCACGGATAAAATTGTTTACCGTATAATTGGCCAGCACCCCAAGAATCACACCGTCATCAGGGTTGTAGTCAGCGTTAGGATAGCCAGCCCATGAATTGTACTTCGGATGTTTGTAATTGTAAGTATTGATGTCATAATCGTCCGTAATGTTTTTCGTTGTATTCTTTGTGTTGTAGGTATTCTTTTGGGATTTAAAGTCATAGATTTTTACTTTTTTACCATCCGCTACATTATATACATCATGATTATAGCCACCGATCAGTCTGATCGTCATTTTTGGCCTCCCGTTTCCGGTAACCTCGTAGACATCATCATCTTCCAGTCCATAGATCCAGAGTTCCTTGGTTTTTGAATCGTCATATGTTTTTTCAAAGACCAGGTTGTTTTTATCTTTATTTTTACCTAATTCATACTGTTGTACCAGTACAGAATTTCCGTTTTTTGTAATGACAAATCTATCAGGATGTACTGTTCCTGCCAATGGAACTTTTTTCTGAAGTACATCGTAATATTGAGTGGCATAATTCTGTAACTTCGTCTTTCTTATTTTTAACTTTTTCTGGATATCGGCGATGGTTTCATCCTTTACTTCTTTCGGAAGATTATGGAAACTTTCATCGATATCCGTATCTGTCAAATGTTCCTGAATATATTTTGCCTGTTCTATCCATTCTTCCTGGGTAGCCCCTTTCAAGAAGATCAGATCCATAGGATAGGGCTCCATATTTACCCATTTGACGCTGCTTATGTCTTCGGTAAAAGTCTTCATATGACGGATCGCCGGAACATTCATAATGATTTTAAATGCAGCACCGTCATATTTACTGAAAGCCTGGTCTCTGTCTTTTGGGATAGGTTTATAAATAACTTTGTCTCCGTCTTCATATTCTGCCCATTTCCATTGATCTGAATGTCTGTCCCAGTCACCGATCAGCATATCAAAGAGTCTTGCTCTCATATAAGACTCTTTATCAACGGAATATTTATAATTTTTATTCAGATTCTTTAATACATCATCCGTAGAGACGATATCTTTGGCATTATCGAGAGAGGCCAGTGTTTTAGGGTCGGAAGAAAAACGCTCTTCTATCATATACATTTCATCCCCGTAATTTTCGTTATACCTGCCTAATGCCTGCTGCTTCGGGATATAATATAATTTGGGATTACTATGGAAAATATTCAGTTTATCTGCCATATTTCCTATGGTAAACGGCGTGAAAGGATGATTGGTCGTATAAAAATCTAATAAAAACTTTTCAGGGAAGGTATCCGTAAGTTCATCTCCTAAAGTACTCTTATTGAAAGCCATATTGTTGAGGAACCGGATTGCACTTTTCTTTACTCCGCGCATAACAAATTCCTGTCCGTCTTTTGACTTTAATCTTAAGCTGTTGGATTGGTTTCCTCCACCTTCCCGGAACGGGATATAGCCTCCATTAAGTTCTGAAAGATTAACAGTGGGTGCTTCAATGGGAATTCCGTAATACCTCCTGTAGTGATCACCCCAGAGCCACCGGTAAAATTTCCGTTTTTGGGTAAGCTGAACCGGGTAAATGCTTGAAGTGGCCGTAGCCGGGAAAGTATTGGGAAAGTTGTTAATAAATACATCCGGCTTTGAAATGACTGATATATGGGTCAGTTTTTGAAGCTGAGCATCTTTTGTGGAGAAAAACTCAACATCTGTACTTTGGTCCTTTCTGATATTCAAAACGGCAAAACCGCTGTTTCCGTAAGAGAAGTCGGTCTGTTCTACAATGGTGGAAGGATCTGTTTTAGAACCTGCACCACTGATGATCTGTCTTATATTTCTGTCTTCGTGATACTGTAAGTTATGATCATGCCCGGAGACGAAAATGATGTTTTCTTTATCCTGAACGATACTTTTGAGTCTGTTGGCTAAATCTGCATAATGCTGATTGTTGAGGTCTGCAGGACTGGCCCCGGAAGAACTTCTCAGTACATTAAGCATACTGCCCACAATAGGAACAGGAACTTTACTGTTAAGAGGGAAGAGATGCGATTTTGCAGAACTGAACCCAGCGTGGGTTCCGCTGCTGATAATAGGGTGGTGCAATGCCACGATGATCCTTTTCCCCTGGTTTTTAATGATCAGATCTTTGAACTCTGTGAAAAAGTCTTCCCTGGTTTTGATCGTACAGTTCTTATTGATTCCCGGAGACTGATCCCAGTTGGTAATTGCCCATTCTGTATCAACAACGATTAATTTAATATCTTTAGAGATACTGATGTCATCAATAGGGCAGCCGTTTTTTGGGAGGAAGGATTTTTTATCATTAAAATACTGTTTCACAAAATCTTCCTGAGCTCCCAGTCCCTCCAATCCGTTATACCAATCATGATTTCCGGGGATGACCAGTGTTTTTCCCTTGAAATTTTTGGTAATGGTAAGCTGATTATTCAGTTTTTGTTCGGCCAGCGCATAATCTTTATCTGTTTTTTTAGGCATTCCGCGGGGATAAATATTATCCCCTAAAAAGATCAGCATAGAATTGCTGTCTGCAGAATCGAGTTTGCTCTTCAGTAAGTTTAATGTCTTTTTCGACTGGGCCTCATCTGCATTTCCTGCATCTCCGATCAGAAAAATCTTAAAATCATTTTCAGATTTTACCTCGGAATTTTTTACTTCAAATAAGTTTTTGCCCTTTTGTACGTTATATGTTGCACAGGAATAAAGGGCTCCTGCGGACAATACTGTTCTCAGAACAATAGAAGTATTTTTTAGATGAGTTTTAAAGGATAAATTCATAAATTTACATTAACAAAAATTCAGGAATGAGCATTCTAGACAAAGCTAAAAATTATGTTGAAATCTTATTCAAAGATAAGTTATCTTCAGTATATTTTTATCATAATTTTATTCATACTGCCTACACTGTAAACAAGGCAGAAGAAATCATGAAAAATACTCCGGTTTCCGAACAGGATCAGGAGAAGGTGCTGGTTGCTCTCTGGTTTCACGATACCGGGTATATAGAATGCGCACAGAATCATGAGGAGAGGAGTGTGGAAATTATGAAGGGCTTCCTGCATCAGGAAAATTATCCTGAAGAGTATATCCAAGATATTGAAAAGCTGATCCTGGCGACAAAAATTACTTACGAGCCTCAGAATGTATTGGAAAAAATAGTAAAAGATGCAGACTTCAGTCATTTTGCAGGTCATGATTACAACGATATTTCTGATGCGTTAAGAAAAGAATGGGAGCTTACCAATGTAAGATGCTTTTCTAATGAAGAATGGAATGCCGGCAATCTGGATATGTTGAAAAATAAACATACTTTTTATACAGACTATGCCAAGGAAAACTGGGAACCTTTAAAAAAGAAGAATATCAAAAAAATTGAAAAGAAGCTGGAAAAAGAAGAGGATAAGAAAGAAGTTAAAAAAGATAATTCTGAAGGTAAAAAAGAGAAAGAAAAATCTGATAGAAGCGTAGATACTTTATTCAGAGTAACACTCAATAACCATACAAGGCTGAGTGATATTGCAGACAGCAAAGCAAATATTCTGTTATCTGTAAATGCCATTATTATTTCTGTTTGTCTTTCTGTATTGGTTCCGAAGCTGGATGCCCCTAAAAACTCCCATCTGATCCTTCCCAGTTTTATACTGCTGCTGTCCAGTGTGCTGACGATCATCTTTGCCATCCTTTCTACCAAACCGAATGTGACCAAGACAACTTTTACAAATCAGGATATTGCCAACCGTAAAGTAAATCTTCTGTTTTTCGGAAACTTCCAGCAAATGCTGTTTGAAGATTACCACAATGCAATGAAGGATCTGATCAAAGACAGAGACTATATTTATGATTCTATGGTGAAAGATTTATATTACCTGGGGAAAGTTCTCGACAGGAAGTATAAACTTTTATCGATCACCTATAAGATCTTTATGGCCGGGATTATCATTTCCGTATTGTCTTTTGGATTCGCTTTTTTGAGCCTTTAATAAAAAATAAATATCATAATAACCGGACAGTGCAATACTGTTCGGTTTTTTTATTAATCGTTCTGGTATATTGAAACCCTTAAAGCCAGAAGTCCCGTAATTCCCTGGAGGTCTTCCACCTTTAGAAATTCTACATCATGCTGAAGAATGTGCTTCTTTTGGAGCTTGGCTATATATTCCAGGTACTCCTTTTGATTTTCCATCCCGAAATACACAATAGTGATCTTTCCAGGAGCGGTAATTCGTTCAGAAGAGTCTTTGATGTGGGCTTTATCCAGTCGTTTTTTAATGATCTCATAATAGGAATTGTAGGCGCCGTCTACATCAAAACGCTTTTCATCCATTCTGAATCGGATATCGATCTTCTCATTGTATACAAAGATCAGGGAAGCAATATCTAACGGAATAGGAAGGTTTTTTTTAAAAGACTGGAATTCAAGTTCCATTTTACAAATGGTCTTCAGCTGCCAGTACCTTAGTTTATGGACTACTTTTGAGGTATAATGCAATTCCGGAGCAATGGTAGTTCCAATGTAAAGATTATGTTCTACACCATCAGATTTGAATCTTTCATAGTAATGGGGAAAGACCTGCTGGGCTTTGATCTGGTTTTCATCCAGCATATCGGCCAGCTTCCTGTTGACAAGGGTAATGGAATCGTCCAGTTTTTTTCTGTGGGTATAAAACAGATCTGTTTGTGACCGTACTCCTAAGAAGTAATCTTTAATCTTTACTTTTAATTCTCTGGATGACCTTACTTCCAGTTTTCCCTGTAAAAAAGGATGGATTTCTTCTCTCAGTAATCTTTGAAAACGCTGTTCGGTATCCGCTTTGATTTCGTGGCTGAGTTCATTTTCAAAAATATCCAATGCCAGTATGAATTTTTCCGAATCAGAATTGGTGGCAGCCAAAATCTCCTTGAGACATTCAATCTGTTGGGTGAGATCTTCCAGCATCAGGTTAAAACGTTTTTCTGAAGAAGAACGGATATCTGAAACTCCAAACAGTGGCGTGAGATTTTTAAAGGATATTTCCTTTAATGTATATATTTTCTTTCCGAGAGAGGCTGTGAAATACTTTTCCGCTTCATTTCTGAATTTCCATACCACACTATCATGAATGCTGGTGTATTCACGCTGGATAATGGCTTCTATCTGATAGTTTTTCTCAAAGTAAAACCTGCTGAGAGAGAAAAGGATCATATCGGTAAAAAACTCCATTTTTTTGAGTTTTAAACCGTTAAAGCTGCCTGCTATAGGAGAGGTGAATTCCATGATGGCAAGGAGGTCGTTATCTTTCATGATAGGGATTACCATGAAGCTGTTGACATTATTATCTCTTAAAATATTGAAAGAAGGAAGCTGTCTGACGTTTTCATCCAGATTATTGACATTGGAGACCACAATGGGTTTTGAATTGTGATTTAAATTGTTGAAGGTATTCTTACGGGTTTCTTCATCAAAATTATTGATCCAGAAATCAAGAATATGATTGGTCAGGAGACTTTCGTAGATCGGGAGCTTATCAAGTTTCTGTTCTTTCTTATTAAAGGTCATGAGTCCGAAGCTGAGGTCCGGAACATCGAAATAAGATTTGAAAATTTCAGTCAGATTCTCATTGGGATTTAAATCTTCAGGATCAATCTCTATCATGCTTGATTTAAGATCAGAAAGTGCAACTTCCGAAGTACAGTCTACCAGGGAAATAATGGTAAATCCTTTCAGTATCCATGACTGGGAAGGGAAATACTTCTTCCAAAGTTTAAAATCATCCAGATTTTCGAGAAGCATATCCAGTACTTCGTCAGAAGGAATTTTAGCATCTTCTGTGGGGTAAACTTCGGTAAAGTCTGAGTTTACAGTAATCTTATAATGCTTCATGATTCCCTGTTGGTTCGGGATATCATAATAGAATGGGATTGTACTTTTAATGTCTTTTTTGAAATAGCTTTGAAGAATCAGGCAGCAGCAGAATACATAAAAGTCGTTGTCACTAATATTTCTAAGCTCTATTTCAAAATCTTTTCCTGCGTCCTTCAGGATATTTTTAAACCTTTCGGTATAATTAAAAGTAATGTTGGAAAGGGGAATACTTGCCGCTTTTATCTCATTATGGGTAAGGCCGGTGGGGAACAGGTCTGCAAGAAGCAGCCTGATGAGGTCCTCATGTTTTTCAAGGAGTGTTATATCCTGGAAGCCGTCTCTTATTTCTTTGAAATTCTTAGTGCTGTCGATCAGGGATTCAGCATAGTTGACCCTATATTCCAGACGGTCATTATACCGGATATGTTCCAGTACATCCAAATATTTTTTGAATGAAATATAAACCTGAAAAGGTGAGTCTTTTTTGTAAAGATTAGCCAACGCTGAAATTTAGAGTAAAGTTATGAAAAAAACACCATTTTCAATGGCTGTCTTATTGGGAAGATATGCCTTTCTTTAATTCAAATTTATTCTTTTTTTGAACGAATTTTTAAAATGTCTGCACCATTATTTGTCAGAGATTCTTTTTTTTATAAAATCACTATGGATTTAGGAAATATATTGATTTTAGCAATAATAAAAATTCTGCTCTAAAGCAGAATTTTTTGTGAGCGGTCAGTTATGGTAAAGGAGGATTTCTTCCTGCACATCTTTTAATTCTCCTTTTTCAAAGTACAGATATCTTTTTTCTGAATAATTGGTCTGCGCAATATCGTTAATGAAGGCGGTAAGGTATTTCTTAGTGAGATTAGTCTTGTAATATTCTGTGTCAATACCCAATATGGGTCTTTCGATGGCATATTCTTTATTCATCATTTCTGAATCAAAGTATTCTGCAACAATGTATAATCTGATATTTTTACGGGTACAGTATTCCTGAACGGAACTTAACGGGATGCAGACTTTGCTTGAACATTTAGGCCCCCAGATGTAGACCAGGCTTTTGTCATCTTCTTGTAAGCAATCTTTCAGGCTTTTCCCATTGATGATAAAAATATTTTTGGAATACTTTAAACTGCAGATTTTATTATCATTTTTGATAAATAAGCCTGGGTTTTCTTTTTTAGTGGTCTCATAATAACTGTAGAGCCCTTTAAAATTACCATTGATTTTACAGGAATTCAGCGAGCATAAAAAAATTGCTGATAGAAGTATTGTAAATAACTTTTTCATATGATAAAAATGGTGGAGATTACTCTCCACCATCTGATTTTATTTTGTTGCATCCTTCACTGTAACCGGGATTTGATATCCTCCGTAGTTTCCAATTGAAGCATCAAATTTATATTCTCCTTTGTATACCACAGCATTTGAATTATTGATGTCCTGGTCTACAAAAAAGGTTTCCTGGGTTTTTATAGCCTGCGCCTGAGTTGCATCTGTTGGGTCCAGCGCTACATAAAGGAAGCCTTCCATCGTAAACTCATCCACTTCCACTTTTCCGGTATATTTTCCCAGCTTACAGAACCAGCAGGACTGGAAGTTACATAATCCCCATCCAGCACAGCTTTTTGAAGCTCTTCCCCATTCATCCCAGCTCGCCTGGAATATAGATAGCTTTGCTGTAGAATTTGTTTTAACCTTCTCTGTTTTAGTTAAGTTTGAATTGAGATCATTTGAATCTGTTCTGGATTCTGTTTCACAAGAAAATAATGTCAATACTGCAATAGCAAGAATTAATTTTTTCATAGTAATTATTAGTTTTGGTTAGCTCACAAATATAAGATTTATTTTTATTTAAATGTATAAAAATCATTAATTTGATTGATATTTAAAAATATTTTAACTAATAATATATTTAATTGCTTATTTTTTAATGTTTTAACAAATGAGTGGTTTATTATTTAAATGTAATGTTTTATGTTGAAATGATAATAAATACGGATAATATGCAATAAATAAATAATGGTGTATTTGCTGCACAACATTTTTACCTGGCAAGAAATACAAAAAAACCTTCCAGATTTCTGGAAGGTTTTGATATAATGTGGATAAGTTTTATAATCCGAATATTCTTGCAAACAGATCCGGGAAAACCCCAAGGATGATAATCAAAGCAATGATAATTACTGCAATGATATTGTAAGTAAGGGTTACTTTTTCTGAAGATTTGAATGTTGATTCTTTAAAGAAGAACATGGCGATGATCAATCGTAAATAGTAAGCGATAGATAGGGCAGAACCTAATACTGCTACCAATACTAAGAAAGCGGCGCCGTTCATAGCCTGGGAGAATAAAGCAAATTTCCCCATGAAACCGGCTGTTAACGGAACTCCAGCCATTGAAAGCATAGAGATCGCTGCTGCTGTTGCTAATAAAGGTTCTGTTTTTGCCAATCCTTTGAATGCTCCGAAAGACGTTTCTCTCTTTAATTTCTCTACCCAGATCAGACACATGAAAACGCCTACTGTAGATAAAGAATAAGCAAATAAATAAAAGGCAAGGTTATACGTAGAAAGGCTGGTCATTCCGAAGAATACCAATCCGATATATCCTGCATGAGACACTGAAGAGTAAGCCAGCATTCTTTTTGCATTTGTCTGAGCAAGACCCATAACGTTTGCCAAAAGTAAAGTAATGATTAAGAATACCCCTAAAACGTTGATCCATTCTTGGGTAACTCCAGTGAAACCTAGAGTCATCAATCTGAATAGTGCAAAGAATCCTGAGATTTTTACCACACTCGCCATGAAAGCTGTGATTAATGAGGGAGAACCTGCATATACATCAGGGCTCCACATGTGGAAAGGTGCTAAAGCTACTTTGAATGCTAATGCACAAAGAATCAGTAATACTCCTAAGATGAACATTACATTCCCTGAATTAGCTACTCCAAAATCATGAATCTTGTACAGATCAAAACTTCCGGCACTTCCATAGATGAACGCAATCCCGAACAGTAAGAAACCTGTCGCAAATGCACCCATAAGGAAATATTTGATAGAAGCTTCGTTTGATCTCAGATCAGTTTTGTTAGCTCCAGCCATTACATATAATGGAATGGAAAGGATTTCAATTCCCAAGAACATCGTCACCAGGTTCTGATATCCGAAAAGGATGATCCCTCCACATAATGCAAATAGCATCAATGCATATAATTCCGACTGGTGGCTTCTATGGTTGCTGAATGCAAAACCTCCCAGGAAGAATAATAATAAAGTTGTTACGATGGATATTTTAGTGAATAATGCGGTATTGCCACTGTACTCATACATATGCTTGTAATGGTCGAAGAACGAACATTCCGGCATAAAACTTACGTACAATGCGATGATTAATCCCAAAATCCCAATGTATCTTGCGAATTTTCCTTGTTCAAAAACTCCTGAAAATAACGCAATAACTGCCGTTAGGAAAACAATAATTAAAACACTCATAATATAGATTTGAGATGTGAGATTTGAAGTTTAAAGTTTCAGGTTCAAAGTTTAGAATTTCAGGTTTAAAGATTTCCTGCTTTCATTTCTTTGTCTCTTTCTTTTGCTCTCTTCTAATCTCTTAATTTTTTAATTTTTAAATCTTTTAATTTTTTTAGTTAGCCATCGCCATGTAGATAAACTTCACAGAACTGCTCACCATGTCGATTACCGGTTGTGGGAAAATACCTAATAAGATCACAAAAACCGCTAAACTTGCCAATACAGAAAATTCTACACCAGATAGATCTTTTGCTGTGCTTAGAACCGCTGCATCTCCTTCTCCAAACATAGCTTTTCCGTAGAATCTCAATAAATACACCGCACAAAGAATTACCGTAAGACCCGCAATTACTGCTGCTGTTCCGTTAAAATCATAAACAGATTTCAACAAAATAAATTCCCCAATGAATCCATTAGTTAATGGAACTCCCATTGAACCTAATATAATGATCAGGAACAATACGGCAAACTTAGGCGCTACTTTAGCTAAACCACCCATTTGTCTGATGTCTCTTGATTTAAATCTCTTGTATAAAATATCACAACAGTAGAATAATCCTACTACGTTGATACCGTGAGCAAAAGTCTGTACCAATGCTCCTTCAGCACCTTCAACATTGAACGTTCCTCTTAGAGTAACTACTGCTGAAGCAAAGATACCAGCTACCATCAATCCTACGTGAGAGAAAGATGAATACGCAATGATTCTCTTCATATCCGTCTGGATAATAGCGATCAGCGCACCGTGAACAATTCCTACAATCGCAAGGATGATCACAATCTGCCCTGAAATTCCTGCTATCGGAAGCGGAGTGATTGGAAGTAAGTAACGCATTACCCCATATACTGCCATTTTAAGCATGATCCCTGATAACAACATTGATCCTTGAGTAGGAGAATAGGTATAGGTATCAGGCTGCCAGGTATGGAAAGGGAATACCGGTAATTTCACTGCAAATGCAAAGAAAATAAACCAGAATACCACAGTCTGCTGTGTTTCGTTCAATTGTGCATTGTATAGATCCGTTAAAGCGAATGATGCAGAGTGGTTGTACACATAGATCAATCCGGCTAACATAAACAAAGATCCAACGAATGTATATACGAAGAATTTCGTAGTGAATTCGAACCTTTTATTCTCTTGTCCCCAAAGTCCGGCAATGAACCAAATTGGAATCAAAGTTACTTCCCAGAAAATGTAGAATAACAATCCATCTAAAGAAGTGAACACTCCTACAAGTCCGAACTGCATCAGCAGGATCAAACCATAGAATGTATTTCTGTAGTTTACGTTTTCGTTGAAAGATGATAAAATAATAATTGGAGCCAGAATGTTGGTCAGCAATAATAGGAGCATGCTCATCCCATCGATACCGAAGTGAAGAGAGCTCTTCATAAATTGTGACCAAGGATAATTGATCTCATGCTGCAGTACACTATCTACTGTCGGCGTAAAATCGAAATCCGAAAGTATATAAAATGTAAGAAGCATTTGGACCAATGCAATTCCCAGTGCCAAATATTTGCTGGAATTACTCTTCCACGCAAAAACTAATCCCGAACCTACTAGAGGTAATAGTAATAATGTTAATAATAAACAAGACATTATTATTGTAATAAAAAGTTAACAATTAATATAATTCCCACAGCTAAAGACATGATAAGAATATACGTCTCTACATTTCCGTTTTGAACACGCTTCATAGCTTTTCCGCTGTCTTCAGCACCATCACCTACAAAGTTTACAAAACGGTCTAAGATACCTTTATCAAACATCTTTCCTCCGCGTCCTAATCCTTCAACAGTTTTTACAATCAATGCGTTGTAAAGTTCGTCAACGTATAATTTTTTAGCAGAAAGCTTTTCCCATCCGGTATAGTTTTCTTCTGCAACAGCCATCTTTTTCTTACCTAGATAAGTATTTCTAACGATGAACCATACAGAGAAGAACATAATCACTGTAGCTGCTAATAAGATCATTTCAGTATTGAAAGGTACTCCTGAAAGAGTAGCTTCCATCTGGCTGTAGCTTTGTTCTGTAAGAACAGGCTTTAACCATTCCATCAGTTTGGCATAATGACCGTGACCGATGAAATGTGGCAGGTTGATGAAACCTCCGATTACAGAAAGGATTGCCAATACGATCAATGGTAATGTCATATTGGACGGGCTTTCATGTAAGTGGTGTTTCTGTTCTTCAGTACCTCTGAACTCTCCGTGGAATGTCAGGTAATACAATCTGAACATATAGGTTGCAGTCATTGCCGCTAAAGCAAATAAGATTACCCAGTAAACCGGATTTTTAGCGAAAGCTGCTACTAAAATTTCGTCTTTAGAGATCATCCCTGATAGTAAAGGGAAACCTGAGATGGCTAATGTTCCGATAAGGAATGTAGCGTGGGTAAGAGGAATATATTTTTTAAGACCTCCCATGAAACGCATATCCTGCTCGTTGCTCATCGCGTGGATTACAGAACCTGCACCCAAGAATAATAAAGCCTTGAAGAATGCATGCGTCATTACGTGGAACATCGCTGTTGTATACGCTCCAAGACCTAAAGCAATGAACATAAATCCAAGCTGTGAAACGGTAGAGTAAGCCAATACTTTTTTGATGTCGTTCTGACGTAGTGCATAGAATCCTGCCAAAGCAGCTGTCAAGAATCCGATGAATAAAATTCCTCCCTGTACTGTAGGTGCCAAAGTAAATAAGAAGTTGGATCTTACTACCAAATAGATCCCTGCAGTTACCATCGTTGCCGCGTGGATCAACGCTGATACAGGAGTTGGGCCGGCCATCGCATCCGGTAGCCATGTATATAATGGAACCTGAGCAGATTTACCAGTAGCACCGATGAATAAACTCGCTGTGATAAAGATAATCACTGTTCCGTCCAATTCAAATTTTGAAGCGTTTTCTGCTACAGAAAGATAATCTACAGCATTGGTCTGAGAAGCGATCATGAAGATACCGATTAATAACGCAAGGTCACCAATTCTGTTCATGATGAAAGCTTTTCTTGCCGCTTTACCATATTCTTCGTTGGTATACCAGAATCCGATCAACAGATAAGAACAAAGACCTACACCTTCCCATCCGATGAATAGGATAAGGTAGTTGCTTCCCATTACCAAAAGTAACATAGAGAAGATGAAAAGATTCAAATAAGTAAAGAACTTATAGAATCCTTTGTCATGACTCATATATCCGATAGAGTATAAGTGGATCAAAGAACCGATACCCGTGATGATCATCACCATCATTAAAGAAAGCTGATCAATCTGAAATCCAAAATTGATTTGAACCCCATTGACTCTAAACCATTCAAAAGCTTTTACGATTACAGGCTGGCTTTCAGAATTGAAATTCATGAAAAGACTTACAGCAATACAGAAAGATCCGAAAACCATTGCTGTTGCCAAAGATCCAACCAATATTTTTGGAAGATTTTTCCCGAATAAACCGTTAATAAGAAACCCTAAAAGTGGTAAAAGTACTATTGCATATACTAAATTTTCCATTCTTATCCTCTTAATTTATTAAATATACTTACATCTACAGAACGGGTATTTCTATACAGCATAGCAATAATTGCCAAACCTACCGCTACTTCAGCAGCAGCCACCACCATAATGAAGAAAACTAAAAGTTGTCCGTCGCCGTTGCCTTTATACGCTGAAAAAGCTGCCAATAAAAGGTTTACAGAATTCAGCATAAGCTCTACACAGCCCAGAATCACAATAGCATTTTTTCTAAGCAATACTCCCATTACTCCCAAACAGAACAATACTGATGAAAGAATGATGAAGTAGTCCAAAGGGATGCTTTGTATAAATGTATTTACTTCTCCCATAATTTTATAAATCTTTTTTACCGATTAATACCGCGCCTACAATACCTGCCAAAATTAGGATGGAAGCAAGCTCAAACGGTAAAACATATTCATTAAACAAAAGTCTACCCAGATTTTTCGTAAGACCTATACCTCTGTCTACATTTTCAACAACAATGTGGTTGTCTTGTACTCCTCTGAAAACTCCCAGTACACCTACTAAAAGAAGCCCTGCTGTAAAAACTCCAACAAACTTCAACGTATTGTTCTTTTTACTTTCGTCTCCTTTATTAAGGTTAAGCATCATCAGGATGTAAAGGAAAAGTACCATGATGGCACCTGCGTACACTATAATCTGGATAATTGCCAGGAACTGTGCATTTAAAAGAATGTACATACTCGCAATTGAAAACATCGTAACAATCAATGACAAAATAGCATAGAGAGGATTTCTTGCAAATACAAAGTAAACTGCACTTGCTACTGCTAAAAACGCCACCAAGAAAAATAAAAACTGATCCATTATTTTACCGCATTTTTTTGTTTCTCGGATTGTCTTGTCGTGATATCAATCCTTTCATTTATTTTTTCAACTAATTTATCTTTTCCATAGATGAAAGAACCTCTGTTGGTCTCCACATCTACCAACCTGTCTGTAAGATAGATCGCAGATTTAGGACAAGCCTCTTCACACATTCCGCAGAAAATACATCTTAGCATATTGATTTCATATACTGAGGCGTATTTTTCTTCTCTGTAAAGGCCTTTTTCCTCTTTAGTTCTTTCAGCAGCAGTCATCGTAATGGCTTCTGCAGGACAAGCTACCGCACAAAGTCCGCAAGCTGTACATCTTTCTCTGCCTTCCTCGTCTCTTTTCAAAACGTGCTGGCCTCTCCAGATGGTGGTTCTTGGCTTCTGTACTTCCGGATACGAATATACTGCGGGAGCACCCTTTATCACGGTTCTTACAGCATGCTTAAATGTAATCCCCATCCCTGTAAAGATCGCAGGAAGGTAGATTTTTTCAGCAAGGGTCATTTCTTTATTGGAAACAACTTTTGATCTGTTAGTTAATTTCATTATATAATTTGAAATTTGAAGTTTGAGATTTGAAATTTATTGTAAAATTTTATCTCCCAAACCCTTATAATTATTAATTATTATTTCTTTTAAATTTATTTCCGTTATGTTCTGTCATTTTTAAATAATTTATAAATCCTGACAGTTTTTTAGACAAAGATATTGTTTGGCTTTTTAAAAAATTAAAAATATCTTCATCTAAATAATCTCGGTCAAAAGCTCTGATTAATTGGGAGCGAACTTCTCCTGCAGAGCCTTTAGACATGGTAAGAAAGTTTATAAATTCTTTATTTCCCTCTCTTTCAAACCCTTCGGCTATATTATCCATAATTGATGCAGATGATCTGTCAATTTGGTTTTTATCGTGGTTTAGAAATTTTGGATTCAACAAACATTCTTTCTGAATCAACCGGCAAAGACTTCTCGACTGCTGCCATATTTCTAAATCTTCAAAATTATTTATCGTTGCCATTTTTGATATTTGAAATTATTACTCTTAAAATTACTAATTTAAAGTCAATTCGTTGAATCTCAAATTTCAAACATCAAATCTCAAATTTACTGGAATGCTAAAATTACAGCTCCTGTAATCAATAGGTTTACCAATGCCATTGGGATTAATGTTTTCCATCCTAAGTGCATTAACTGGTCGTATCTGAATCTTGGAAGCGTCCATCTGATCCACATGAAGATCAGAATTCCGATTACAGTCTTCGTTAAGAATGCTACGATACTCAAGATTCCTGCTGTGTTCTCACCCCAGTTCTGAGTTACCCATTCAATACCAGGATAGTTGTACCCCCCGAAGAAAAGAACGACCATGAAAGCATTAGAGATAAACATGTTCACGTATTCCCCGAACATATACAGCCCTAATTTCATGGAAGAGTATTCTGTAGAGTATCCTGTTACCAATTCAGATTCACACTCAGGTAAATCGAACGGGTGTCTGTTGGTTTCTGCTAATGCTGCAACAAAGAAAACAAGGAAAGCAATTGGCTGGTAGAAAACATTCCAGTTCATACCCGAAACCCAAGGAATGACTCCCCATAATTTCCCGGTAGTCTGGCTTTCAGTAATCACTTTTAAGTCTAAACTTCCAGACATCATAATGATAGAAAGAAGTGCTAATCCCATTGCCAATTCATAAGAAATCATCTGAGAAGAAGCACGGATAGCACCTAATAATGAATATTTGTTGTTCGAAGCCCAACCTCCGATCATAATTCCGTAAACCCCGATTGAAGCCATTCCGATGATGAAAAGTACACCAACATCGATGTTAGCTACCTGAAGATCAAAAGAAGTACCTGCAATATTTAAACTTTTACCCCAAGGAATAACAGCTCCTGTGATCAATGAAATAAACATGACCAAAGCAGGCCCTAATACGAAAAGGAATTTTTCAGCATTAGCCGGGGTAAAGTCTTCTTTAAAGAAAAACTTTCCACCGTCAGCAAGAGGCTGCAATAGTCCGAAAGGTCCAGCTCTGTTAGGACCAATTCTATCCTGCATGATAGAGGCAACCTTTCTTTCTGCCCAGGTAGAGTAGGCTGCAATCGTCAGCGATAGCAGGAAAAGTGCTAGTACAAGTATAAGTTTAAATGTAAGTAAATCCATTTTTTATTGCAAAGATTTTTAGATGTGAGATGTCAGATACTAGATATGAGATTAAGTCTGATGTCTTGTGTCTGAAATCTAATTGTCTTTATTAAAATTATTTTTCGTCTTTTTCACTGATTTCTTTAGCCATTGGATTGTCTAAAACTCTTAGCTCGTCCTTAGGTTTTTCGTAGTGGTTCAATGAAATGACAGAGTGTCTGTCGATATGTCTAGGACCTTCGATGTTCCAGTCTGATAATGCTTTTCTTTCGAAACGGCATGTATCGCAGATGAATTCTTCCACTTCACCCCACTGGTCTTTTCTTGCAGTTACTCTTACAATTTCGTCACCTTTCATCCATACTACTGCTTTTCCGGAACACTTATCACATTTACAAGAAGCGTTCATGGGTTTTGTAAACCATACTCTGCTTGCAAAACGGGCTGTTCTGTCTGTTAATGCTCCTACCGGACAAACGTCGATAATGTTTCCAATGAAGTCATTGTCTAAAGCTTTATTTAAATAGGTTGAAATTTCAGCATGATCTCCTCTGAAAAGAATACCGTGCTCTCTTGTTTCTGTAAGCTGGTTTGCTGTCAACACACATCTTGCACAAAGAATACAACGGTTCATGTTCAATTTGATGTTCGGTCCAAGATCATCTGCTTCGTAAGTATTTCTTTCAAATTCTGTTCTTGTACTGTCTACACCATGCTCATATCCTAAGTCCTGAAGATGACATTCTCCTGCCTGGTCACAGATAGGGCAGTCCAGCGGGTGATTGACCAATAAAAACTCGGTAACGGCTTTTCTTCCTTCCTGAGCTTTCTCAGAAGTAAGGTTTTTTACTTCCATCCCATCCATTACATTCGTTCTGCAGCTTGCTACCAATTTCGGCATAGGACGAGGATCGGCTTCAGATCCTTTGGAAACTTCTACCAGACATGTTCTACATCTCCCTCCGCTGGTCTCTAACTTGCTGTAGTAGCACATAGCAGGAGGTACAGATTTTCCACCGATTTGTCTTGCGGCTTCCAAAATAGAAGTACCCGGCAAAACTTCAGTAGTCTGTCCGTCTATAGTTATTTTGAATTTTTTAACTTCTTCGCTCATATTGTATGCTTTAAGCTTTATGCATTAAGCAATAGGCTTTGTTATTTATATTTTTTCGTATTAAATGTATATCCAATTCCTGCAAGGATCTGTCCGAAAACAAAATCCTGTTGGGCTTTGTCCGGCTTGTTATTTAATGTAGTTTTAATGTCCCACATATTGATATAACCCGCTTTTCCTTCTAACCTTACCATCACATGATCCCATAAAACCAGGTTAAGACTGGCTCTTAGGTCAGTTCCAAGACCTGCTACGTGAAAACGGTCACTTCTTTCATTTCCAAAAAGTTTGACATTACTTTTCGGAAACATAACCCCGATTCCTGCACCGTAAGACCAAACTAAATCAACATTTTTCTTATTAATAAGATTTTGGTATCGCTCAAGACCCAGGTTTTCATAATTAAGTCCGTCTGTATGCTCGAAAGTAAGGAACTTCTCGTCTGCAAGGTTTACCTGTCCGTTCTGGACCATTCCTGCATATTCAGGATCTGATATATGACCTTTAAAGCCAACGGTCTGGTTCTGATCCATCACATATTTCATGTGGTCGATCCCCAAAACAAGCGCTAAATTATCTTTAATAAAATAACCCGCTCTGAAATTGTACTGTACTACCGTAAACCAACCCGGATTAATATACACGATCCCAAATTTTGTTGGTCTGTCCTGAGCCGTTACATTATTCAGCTGAAAATCATAGCCATTTCCTTTAAAATGGATATCAGAATTGCTGAAGGCTGCTCTGTTCCATCCAAAGAAAACGAACATCTGGCCTTTTTTGCTTAACGGTTCTGGCTTTTTGTCAGAAACCGCTGTAAACCAATCCATCATACTTCTGTCTATCAAAGTATCCTTTTCTTTCTTTTGCCCGAAAGCAAAACTCGACATCATTAAGCCGACAACCAATAATTTTTTTTCATCTATGCATTCTTTTCAACAGCCGGAATAGGATCTGCATAATGTGCCAATCCATAGTTTTGAGTTTGAGACAGCTCAGGGTTTTTCACGTGCCACTCAAATTCATCTCTGAAGTGACGGATCGCTGCTGCAACCGGCCAAGCTGCTGCATCACCCAACGGACAAATCGTGTTTCCTTCGATTTTTCTCTGGATATCCCAAAGCAGATCGATATCTTCCATTTTACCTTGTCCGTTTTCTATTTTCTTTAAGATCTTGTACATCCATCCTGTCCCTTCACGGCAAGGAGTACACTGACCACAGCTTTCGTGGTTGTAGAATCTTGCTAACGTCATGGTGTGTTCTACGATACACTGGTCTTCATCTAAAACGATGAAACCTCCTGAACCCATCATGGTTCCGGTAGCGAAACCACCGTCTGCCAAGGATTCGTAGTTCATATATCTTGGCTCTCCGTTTACTGTTCTCAGCAATAGATTAGCTGGAACAATAGGAACAGAACTTCCTCCAGGAATACAAGCCTTTAATTTTTTTCCGTCTTTAATACCTCCGCAATATTCATCAGAGTAGATGAATTCTTCTACGGTGATCGTCATATCGATTTCGTATACTCCCGGTTTGTTGATATTTCCACAAGCAGAAATCAATTTCGTACCTGTAGATCTTCCCACACCTATTTTAGCGTATTCAGCACCTGTTATGTCAATGATTGGAACAATTGCAGCAATAGATTCAACGTTATTTACTACCGTTGGTCTTTCCCACAGACCTTTTACAGCAGGGAATGGCGGTTTTAATCTTGGGTTACCTCTTTTTCCTTCAAGAGATTCAAGCAATGCCGTTTCTTCACCACAGATGTATGCTCCACCCCCTCTCTGAACATAAATTTCACAATCGAAACCTGTTCCCAGGATATTTTTACCTAAAAATCCTGCTGCTTTGGCTTCTTCAATAGCTTCTTCTAAAATATCAGGAATCCATGAATACTCTCCACGGATGTAGATATAAGAAACATTGGAACCTAAACAGTAAGATGAAATTAACATTCCCTCAATCAATACATGAGGAAGGAACTCCATCAGATATCTGTCCTTGAATGTTCCAGGCTCAGATTCATCCGCATTGACAACAAGGTGTCTTGGAACACCTTCAGGTTTTGCCAAAAAGCTCCATTTCATTCCTGTTGGGAATCCAGCTCCACCACGTCCTCTTAGTCCTGAAGCTTTTACTTCTTCAAGAATTTCGTCAGGAGTCATCTTCAAGGCTTTTTCTGCTGCAGTGTAACCTCCTTGTTTACGGTAGGTTTCAAAGTAGCGAATACCTTCTATATGTGCGTCTTTAAGTAAAAGTTTTTTACTCATTGTTTATTATGCTTTTAGCGGTCAGCTATTGGCCTATGGCTTTTAGCTTATGGCTATTTTAATTTGTTAAAATTTATTTAGTCCAAAGCAACTTGTCCCTGTCTGCAAAGATCAAGGATTTCATCTACTTTTTCTATTGTTAAATTTTCATGAAAGAATTTCCCCAGCTGCATCATAGGTGCATATCCGCATGCGCCAAGACATTCAGCAGGTTTTAATGTGAACATACCGTCTTCAGTAGTTTCTCCGTCTTTAATGTTCAGTTTGGTTCTGATATGCTTAAGGATCTTTTCGCTTCCACAAACCATACAAGGTCCTGTTCTGCAAACTTCCAAAACATATTTACCCACCGGCTTCATATTAAACATCGTATAGAAAGTAGCCACTTCATATACCTCAATGGGTTGGATACTTAATAGTCCGGCAACATAATCCATCACAGGCACGTCTAACCATCCTCCGAATTCTTTCTGTGCTAAGTGAAGTACAGGAAGAAGAGCAGATTTCTGTCTTCCTTCAGGATATCTTGCGATAATTTTATGTACCTGTGCTAAACTTTCCGGTTTAAAAGCTATTGTTTCGCTCACTTTTTTAAATTTTAAATTTTGAATTTTAGATTTTGAATCTAAATAATTTCAATTTTTATAGTAGTTTGGATTAATTCAAAATTCATAATCCAACA
Organism: Chryseobacterium sp.; assembly: GCF_022869225.1. Classification (NCBI taxonomy): domain Bacteria; kingdom Pseudomonadati; phylum Bacteroidota; class Flavobacteriia; order Flavobacteriales; family Weeksellaceae; genus Chryseobacterium; species Chryseobacterium sp. The sequence goes on from NZ_JALIHL010000001.1 coordinate 3,038,799, forward strand.
TTTATAATTATTGTTATGCGTCTAATTCTCCCGCAATAATATTCATACTACACATCGTTACAATGGCATCTGAAATGACAGAACCAGTAATCATTTCAGGGTATGCCTGATAGTAGATGAAGCATGGTCTTCTGAAGTGAAGTCTATAAGGGCTTCTTCCTCCGTCACTCACAAGATAGAATCCTAATTCTCCGTTTCCACCTTCTACAGCGTGGTAAACTTCTCCTTTCGGTACATCAGTTTCTCCCATGACAATTTTGAAATGGTAGATCAATGCTTCCATTTTCTGATACACATCTGCCTTTTCAGGAAGATAGAAGTCAGGAACATCCGCATGGAATGGACCTTCCGGAAGATTTTCGTATGCTTGTTTGATGATTTTGATTGATTCCCAGATTTCCTGTTGACGAACCATGAAACGGTCGTAAGTATCTCCTGAAGTTCCTACAGGAATAATGAAGTCGAAATCTTCATAGGAAGAGTAAGGCTGTGCAACTCTTACATCATAATCTACTCCTGCTGCACGTAAATTTGGACCTGTGAAACCATAGCTTAATGCTCTTTCGGCAGAAATAGCTCCTGTACCGATGGTTCTATCCATAAAAATTCTGTTTCTTTCTAATAAAGTACCGAATTCTTTGAATCTTGCCGGGAAAGTCTTTAAGAAATCCTGTAATAACTCATGAAACTTAGGTGTGAAATCTCTTTCAAAACCTCCGATTCTTCCCATATTGGTCGTCATCCTTGCCCCGCAGATCTGCTCATACATATCATAAATACGTTCTCTTTCGATGAACATATAGGTAAGCCCTGTAATCGCTCCCGAGTCCATTCCGGTTACCCCGTTACAGATCAGGTGGTCACCGATTCTGGCTAATTCCATCAGGATAACACGCATGTAATCTACACGCTTAGGAACTTCAATGCCGATCAGCTTCTCCACTGTCATATGCCAGCCTAAGTTATTGATCGGTGCAGAACAGTAATTCATACGGTCAGTAAGGGTCGTGATCTGAGAATAGTTTCTTCTTTCAGAAATTTTCTCAAATGCTCTGTGAATGTATCCCACAGTCTGCTCAGCGTGAAGGATTCTTTCTCCGTCCATCGTTAAGATATTCTGGAAAATCCCGTGAGTGGCAGGGTGGGTAGGTCCTAAATTGAGGGTGTACAATTGTCCGTCAATCTGTTCCTTACTTTCGTACTGGTTTAGTATATTAGATAATGAGTTATCTTTCATAATTTAAATGCTTTAGGCTATAGGCTATAGGCTTTAAGCTTATTGCTTACTGCTTATTGCTTATTGCATTATTTTTTATCTTCCGAACATGCTATCGTTCTTGTCGGTTCTTGTACCGTCTTCAAGGCGATATTCCTTCAACATAGGGTGGTATCCGAGATCTTCCATATTCAGGATAGGTCTCAGATCCGGGTGTCCTTTGAACTTAATCCCATAGAAATCATAGGTTTCTCTTTCCATCCAGTTGGCACCGGCATATAGATCTGTAAGAGAATCTACTTCGATATTTTCTCTGGACATGAATATTTTCAGACGCAATCTGAAATTGGCCATCATATTATGCAAATGGTATACAACGCCTATTTCCTTTTCAGGAAATTCAGGGTAGTGAATACCACAGATATCCGTAAGGAAGTTAAATTCCAATGATGAATCTTTAAGATAGTGAATGATCTTTTTGATATCTTCTTTCTTCACTTCAATCGTGAGCATTCCATAAGGTTCTGAGCTTGAAATGACAGATTCCGGAAATTCTCTGGTGATTGCTTCTAATACAAATTCGTTCGTCATTTCCGTTTAGTTGCTTATGTTGTAAGAATCTAATAATTTCTGATATTCAGGCATGTCTCTTCTTCTGATGCTTTCGCTTTCTGCAAGAGCCTGTACCTGCATTACTCCTTCAATGATCTGCTCAGGTCTTGGAGGACATCCAGGAACATAAACGTCTACCGGAATAATTTTATCAATTCCCTGAAGTACAGAATATGAATCGAAAATACCACCGCTGGAAGCACAAGCTCCCACTGCTACTACCCATTTCGGCTCTGCCATCTGAGTGTAAACTTCTTTCAGGACTGGTCCTAATTTCTTTGATATAGTTCCGCAAACCATCAGCATATCTGCTTGTCTTGGAGAGAAAGAGTTTCTTTCCATACCAAATCTTGAAGCATCATACGTTGGGTTCAGGGTAGCCATAAACTCGATACCACAACAAGAGGTAGCAAATGGCAATGGCCAAAGTGAAAACTTTCTTGCCATCCCGATTACACTGCTCAGTTTTGTTGCGAAAAACCCTTCTCCTTCATATCCTTCGGGAGCAGGTGCATCTGTTCTTATTACTGGTTTTTTATCTGACATCTTGTAGATGATTTTAAATTTTAGATTTTGAATTATAAATAGGGGATGATTTTCTGTGAAATCCTCTTTTGAAGAATTGCGATTCAAAATCCATTATTCACAATTCATAATTTTACTTTTATTTATCCCAATCCAGCGCGCCGCGTTTCCAAACGTAGAAAAATGCTACGAAGAAGATCGCAACGAACGTAAGTACAGCAAGAAATCCTTCCATGCCGAATTCTCTGAAGTTTACCGCATAGGGATAAAAAAATACGATTTCAATATCGAATAGTACGAACAATACCGCAGTCAGGAAGTACTTGATAGAAAACGGTGTTCTTGCATTTCCTTCTGCAGGAACTCCACATTCCCAGCTTTGGTTTTTTACAGAGTTTCCTTTTTTCTGTTGTGGCCCTAAGAAATGTGCCCCAAGCAAAGAAACAGCTACAAATCCTACTGCTACACCAGCCTGGATAAGGATTGGAATATAACTTTCAGGTAAATTCATTTTTGCATTATTATCTCAATTTGCAAATTTAGCGAATAAACAAGAAAGCATGAAATTTATCAGCTTAAAAGTAGGATGAAAATAGAGAAATTTTACAATTTAGAATCAATAAAAATAACGGCTTATTTCTTCATTTTTTTAAGGAGAGAGTATGCCATAAATGAAATATATCCAAAAAGAACGCTGGCAAATACAATGTTGATTGCCGTATTGGTCCTGTCATCTAAAGACCGGAAAAATAAGTTATAGGCGATAAATCCTGCGATTAAAATAGCAAAAATAATAAGCTGTGGTTTCATACAGTAAAGGTAGGAAAATTAGTTGTGAGTTAAGAGCTGGTTTTCGTTCTGTAATCAGGAGTTTTAAAGTGGGGATAGTTTGAGTTATTGATGAGTAACAGGATTTTTTGCTTACCGATTGATCATGTAGTATTGATCATCAATCATCAGTGAATAGGTCCTTCTTCTCTTATGATTCACCGGATTGTAATCCTGCCAAAGAAGCTGAACACTTTTATTTTCTTCCAATTCTGGGTTGGTTTCTGCGAAATTAATTCCCATACTGGTAAATCGAACGAAAATTTCTTTGAAGATAATAGCCGTTACACCACGTCTTTGATATTCAGGATGAATCCCAATAAGGTAAAAATTGGCTCTGTCATTTTTTTTGCCGGCTTGTAAGAAATGCCACCATCCGAAAGGAAATAGTTTTCCTTTTGATTTTTGTAAAGCTTTAGAATAAGAAGGCATCGTAATTGCAAAAGAAACCAGTTGTTTGTTTTCATCCACTACACAGATCACATAATTTTTATCAATGAATGGGAAATATTTTTCTTTGTATGTTTTGATCTGTTCATCAGAAATTGGAGTATAGGTAGAAAGGTGCTTATAGGTTTCGTCCAATAGCTTAAACATAGGTTCTACATAAGGCAGAATTTCTTCTTTTGATTTGAATTTAAGAACGCTTAATTTGTATTTTTGCGCGATTAGCCCACTAAATTTTTCTACTTTTTCAGGAAGTACTTTCGGGAAATTCATCTCATATTCTACCCATTCTTTTTCTTTGGTTAATCCAAGATTTTCAAGATGTTTAGGATAATAGGCATGATTGTAAATTCCAATCATTGTTGCCAGTTTATCAAATCCCATTGTCAGCATGCCTGCTTTGTCAAGATTGGTGAATCCCATTGGCCCTTCAATCTTATTGATGTTTTGTTCTTTGGCATAATCAATGGCTGTCTGGATCAACGCTTTAGAAACTTCAGTGTCATCGGTGAAATCTATCCAGCCAAAGCGTACTTTTTTGATATCTAGCTCTTTTTCCTCCTTATGATTTATAATTACTGCAATTCTTCCCACTACCTTACTGTCTTTTATGGCCAGAAACTGCTTGGATTCGGAATAATGGAATGCCGGATTTTCTTTTGCATCCCATATTTTCATTTCGTCTTTAATAAAAGATGGAACATAGTACGGATTGTTTTTGTACAGATCCATCGGGAATTTTACGAATTGTTTGAGCTGACCGGCTGTTTTTACTTCAATAATTGAAACCTTAGACATAACTTTTGATGGTAATTTAAGGACAAATATAAATAATAATATTGTATACTTTGGCACAGTTTTTATATGATTATGGATAAAAATTAAACACAAAATCTATATAAAATGACGGGTTATTATATCATTATTGGTATTTCAATGCTGGTGAGCTGGTGGGTTTCGTCCAGGTTGAAATCGAAATTTGAATATTATTCCAATGTCCATCTCCGAAATGGCCTTTCGGGGAAAGAAGTAGCGGAAAAGATGTTGAGAGATAACGGGATTAATGATGTTCAGGTAATATCAGTTCCCGGGCAGTTGACGGACCACTATAATCCGGCAGATAAGACTGTAAACCTTTCCGAAGGAGTTTACATGCAGAGAAATGCAGCGGCAGCTGCAGTGGCGGCTCACGAATGCGGGCACGCTGTACAACATGCGGTAGGATATTCAATGCTGAATTTACGCTCAAAACTGGTTCCGATTGTCAACATAAGTTCCAATCTGATGCAGTTTGTTCTTATAGCGGGGATCGCCATCATGGCAGCATCACGGACCATTGAAAACCCCAATGGCAATACTACGGTACTGGCTGTTGGAGTGGCTATGTTTGCGATGACCACACTCTTTGCTTTTGTAACCTTACCGGTAGAATATGATGCCAGCAACAGGGCGATGAAATGGCTTAAAGATACAGGAGCTGTAACTGCCGAAGAATTTGTCGGAGTACAGGATAGTCTGAAATGGGCGGCAAGAACATATGTGGTCGCCGCAATAGGATCTTTGGCCCAGCTTTTATACTGGGGTTCTCTGCTTCTTGGCGGAAGAAGGGATTAATCTTTAAATTCAAATGAAACATATTGCATCTCGGATAATTTTTCCGAGATGTTTTCTTTTTGGACCAATTTTAATGAGGCGGTAAGGATACAGTTTTCGTTGGCATCAAAATTTAAAACTTTAGCATCAAATTTTGAAAGCAGCGTGAAAATAGTATTCTGCTGGTTAAAGTTGAACCGGATCTCAACTTCTGTTTCCAGTTCTTTAGTAATGATGCTGGCTTCTTCTAAAGTGATCTTTGCAGATTCTTTGTACGTTTTTACCAGCCCTGAAACCCCGAGTTTGGTTCCCCCATAATAACGGACTACAATAACCAGTACATTGGTAATTTCATGGGCGAGCAGCTGATTATAGATCGGCAGGCCCGCACTTCCTGAGGGCTCTCCATCGTCATTGGCACGGTAGTTTTCCCCGTTCAGTCCCATTCTGAAGGCATAGCAGTGGTGAGTTGCTTTTGGATGCTCCTCTCTGATCTTTTCCAATGCATTTTTCAGTTCACTTTCATTATTCACAGGATAAGCAAATCCGATGAATTTGCTTCCTTTCTCCTTTATTAAAGTGTTTTCTATAGGTTTTTCTATGGTTTTGTACTCGAACGTCATCCTGATACCGGCTTTGTATCTGCAAAAGTATTAAATGCTTTATAAACTAAGTATGGATTCCATGAAAAATACCGTCATTTTGACGGTATTCTATTTTTTGAGGGTAAAATCCTATTTTAATTTAAAAAAAGAAATTAGGTTATCCCTGAACTGTTCCGTTTTGCCAGCTGGATAATTAAATTGCGGAGCTTTTGTGCCGTTTTCCAGTTTCAGAGTATTATTTTTAATCACAATAGCTTCATCCCAAAGTTTCGCATCAATAAACTGCTGCAGGGTAAAGCGGCCGCCTTCAATAATGATAGATTGGATCTGTTGTTTATACAGGGCTTCCATTAATTCCGGCAGAAAATTTTCTTTTTTTATCCTGATAAACTGAATAGATCCTTCAGTCCCCTCTTTAATGGAATTTAAAACCAATGTTCCCGCTTCATTGTTGTAAATCCTGAAATCAACCGGGACTTTGAGGTCAAAATCAATTAATACTCTTACAGGATTGATTCCTTCAGTATTTCTGACGGTTAAAGCCGGGTTGTCATTGAGTGCGGTTTGAGTTCCTACTAAAATGGCATGCTCATCAGCTCTTAACTGATGGACAAACTGGTTTACCAAAACATTTGAAACCGCAGTAGGTTTGAAATCTTTATCTAAAAAGCCATCAGCGGATTCTGCCCATTTTAGAATAATATAAGGTCTCTTCTTTTCATGATACGTGAAGAATCGTTTATTCAGCTCAAGGCATTCCCCTTCCAGAATACCTGAAACGGCTTCAATCCCGGCATCCTGAATGATTTTTTTCCCTTTTCCGTTGACTTTATCATGGGAATCCATCGCGCCGATAACCACTTTTTTAAAGCCTAATTCTTTAATTTTTAATGCACATGGTGGCGTTTTCCCATAATGGGCACAGGGCTCCAGGGAAACATAGATCGTGGATTCTGGAATTAGCTCTTTATTTTTAACGGAATTGATGGCATTGATCTCAGCATGATTTTCTCCGGCTTTATGATGGTAACCTTCGCCAATGATTTCTCCGTTGTGGACAATTACACTTCCCACCAAAGGATTCGGATAGGTCTTGCCCAATGCTTTTCGGGCCAGTTCAATGCATCTTTTAATGTAGAATTCGTCGTTAGTCATATTCGTTAAAAAGAAAAAGCGAAGACAAATTGCTTTGCTCCGCCTTTATTTATTTTGTTATCAATTAATCTCCGCTGATAATGCTGTGGAGATTCTGTTTTAATGTTTCCAGATGAGCTTTTTTCTCATCAATGGTGTTGTATGTATCTTTTAAAAGAGGATTTTCTCTTGACGGTTTGTTGAAGAAAGAAAGGTTGTTTTCCAGTTTTACGATTTCAGCTTCAAGATCAGAGATTTGGTTTTTGATCTTTCTTGCTTTATCGGTAAGCTGGTTTTCAGATAAACCTTCTTCTTTCAGTTCAAGTTCATTGATCTTATTGATCTTCAGTTTCTCTCTTAAAGTCTTATTGAATTCTGTATTGATTGAAATTTTATCACGCGGAACTTTTCCGATATTGTTCCATGATGTTTTAATCTGTTCTATCTTTTCGATGCTCCCTTCTTCGTTGGAAACCATTTTCAGTTCGTCAAGAAGAGCTTTTTTATTTTTATAATTTTCTTTCCAGTTATCGGTAGAAGTATTGCTTTTTTCTCTGTAGTTGTTAAAGAAAGCATTACATGCATCACGGAATTCATCCCAGATTTTATTGGTCATGCTCTTAGGAACGTGCCCAATTTTTTTCCAGTCTTCCTGGAGTTTTTTAAACAGGGGAACGACAATATCCCATTCTTCATTGTTCATATTGTCTTTGGCCGTTTGAATCAGTTTTAATTTCTCTTCCAGATTGGCTTGTTGGGAGCCTTTTAAAGACTTGTAATAATTGTTTTTTGTTGTATTAAAGCCTCTCAGGGTTGTTTTGAAATCATTCCAGTTCTGGTTGGAAAGTTTTCTTGGAACACTTCCTGTTTTCAGGAAATCGGAACGAAGATCTTCCACTCTTTTAATGGCATTCTGCCAGTAGCTGTGGTTGGGTGTTTCTGAAGGCTCGGAAAGTTTTTTGATCTCAGCAATGATCTGATTTTTCTTTTCAAGATTGGCAGTCTGTTCTTTTTCGATAACAGCAGACAGTTCAGATTTTCTTTCGTGGATTTTATTGGAGATTTCTTTGAATTCTTCCCATGTTTTTTCACGGAACTCTTCTGCCACAGGCTCAGCTTCTTCTTTCCAAAGTTTGTGCAGATACTGAAGCTCATTCAAAGCTTTCTGAATCACCGGCTCGTTTTCCAATTCCTGGGCGCGGGCAATGATATGTTGTCTTTTTTCTAAATTATGGCTGTATTCCTGTTCCAAAAATTCTTTATTTAAATCCAGCATCTGATAAAACTGGTTTAAATGGTGGAAGTAATTGTTGTTGAGTATTTTAAATTCAGATTTTGCAACCTGTCCTGCTTTTGACCATTCTTCTTTGATTTCGCGAATGGATTTAAAGAGGTTGATTCCCGGTTCAGAACTGGTGTACAGGTTTTTAAGTCTCTCAATGATGTTCTGACGGTGTTCAAGGTTCTTTTTCTGTTCCTCTTCCTGTCCTTTTTGAAAGTCATCATGCTTTTCTCTGAAAATATTGATCAAAGCAGAAAGTCTGGACTGTAAAGAGTGCTCGTAACTGAAGTTTTCAGGTGCGTTTCCGGCTTCTACATATTCATGTTTTTTATCTTCCACTTCATCGTGGATGTAATGACTTGCTTTTTCCTTCAGCTGGTTGAATTTTTTAAAGCTTTCACCGGCGTTGGGAGTGTTGATGATTTTTTCCATTTCTTTCAAAGCATCAGCCAGGGAAATGTCAACATCTTCATGTTCTTCCGCATGCTCAGCATCATCTTCATGAGGAGCTACATCATGGGAATCTTTATTTTCCGATGTTTCCTGGGATACTTCGTTAGCATTTTTCTTTTCTTCGTTGTCAGAAAGATTGTTTTCTGTAATCATAGCAAATCTTTTATGTGAGTGGCGTTAATAATATCCTTTGAATATAGCTCTAAAGCCAATTAAAGTACTAATTTATGTTATTTTTTTCAAACATTCCAAATTTCCCAGGCTTTTTCTGCTTGTTGTTCAAGCATATAATAACCGTTGACTGTTTTTGCTCCTTTTTCCGAAGCATTGATGATAAACTGGGTATAATTGGGATTGTAGATTAAATCGATCACCAGATGATCTGAAGAAAGGGCGTCAAAAGGAAAATTCAAGCAATCCTCAACGTTGGGGAATGTTCCCACCGGAGTACACTGAATGATTATTTTGTGCTCCTGAACGGTTTCTTTGTCCAGGTTTTCAAAATTAATTTCTGTACTTCTGGAGATGGTTTGGGATGGAATACCCAGCTTGTCTAAAACATATTTTACAGCCTTTGCAGCACCTCCGTTTCCTAAGATCAATGCTTTGTCATGGGATGGTTTTCTGTGAAGGAGAAGTGTTTTTTCGAAACCGAAGGCATCGGTATTATATCCAGTTTTTTTACCATTCCGGATAAGAACACAATTGACGGCGCCTATTTTTTCTGCTTCATCACTTAATTCATCCAGATAATCCATAATTTTCTCTTTATAGGGAATGGTTACATTGAAACCTACAAGTTCCGGGGAAGCAAGAAGATCTTCTACTTCATTGATCTCGTTCAGGTCGAAAATATCGTAGGAGAAATCTTTAAGCATAAGCTTTTGGAACTTATTTTCGAAGAATTTTTTAGAAAAGGAATAGGAAATATTTCGTCCTATCAACCCTAATTTTTTATTGGAATCCATTGATCAAAAATAAAAAAAAGACCGGATAAATCCGGCCTTTGGTTTGAAATATTTTTTAATAATTAATCGACGATAAATTTCGTAGCTGTATTATCTGTTTTTAAGATATATGTTCCTTTTATTACTCCCGAAGGTTGATTTTATTTGAATTTTTAAAAGGATGGGCAATCGTTTGAATTAATTTTCCTGCAAGATCATAGATCTCAGCTTTTGAAATTTTGCCCAGGTTTTCTCCTTTCACAAACAGCTCATTATTTCTTACCGGGTTAGGGTAGATGGTGAAGTCTGACTTGTTCTTTTGAGTTTCAGAAGTGGCTAATGTACTGTAGCATGTCCAGCTAAGATCATCCAGGGCTACTCTGTTTGAAGTAGACGAATTTGTCAGCTTAATCACAATATTTCCGCTTACGTTTATGTTGTTAATGGTGGTAGTGGTTGCAACATCACTGTAAGGGATGGTTCCTACATTAACATTATTTATCAAAACATTGATATTACCAGCAATTCCTGTAAATTTTAGCTGTGTTGTTAAAGTTAAGCTCTGAATTCCACCTGAAAGTGTTGAGCTTGTTAAATTACCATTTCTGATTGTTATAGCCTTATTGTTGATGGTCTGGTCAACTCTAGCGTCTGTTGCAGTCCATGAAATTCCGTTATTCGTCCAGGTGGCTGTCAGATAAGTGTTTGCAGCACCGGTAATCATTTCAAAATCTTCTGTTCCGCAACTTCCGCCAACCGGGCCATCCAGAGTAGTTGCTGTGGCTGTTGTACTTTGTGGTGAAGAGTTTCCGGCTGCATCTTTTGCGATGATATAGAATGTATATTGGGTAAGCGGAGATAATCCGGTTACGGTTGTAGATGTTGCAGTACCTGAAACAGTCGCTCTTAAAGTACCGTTGGCATAAATCTGATAAGAAGCTACTCCTACGTTATCGGTAGCTGCTGTCCAGCTTAATGCGACAGAGTTTGAAGTAGGGTTGCTGGCAGCCAGATTGGTCGCTGCAGTAGGTGCCTGTGTATCGAGAACCGGAGTTCCCCAGATCTGAGCCACATATTCAGGGTGGTCAATGAAAGGGTTTCTGTTTCCCTGATAGCTATAAGAAGCGTTGTTTCTTGCAATTTCTTCCTGGGATACAGGATCCATGATGTGCCACGCTATATATTGATTAAGGGCCCAAGGCTGCAGACCGGGAAATGTAGTATTGGCAAGCATTCCACCGGAAGTGAAATTAGCAAGCTTATCTTCATATCTTGTAACGAAATAAAGAATCATTCGGGCAATATCTCCTTTAAAAGCATCGATAGGTTCAAATACAGTACCTGAATACCCCTGAGATACGGATGATCCTAATTTTGATCCGTTTTTAGAAGTGAAAGAAGCGCTTCCCACAACACCGTAAGGATAGTTGGATCTCATACCGTTTACTTTCCCATCGGTAGGGCGGATAAAATTAATGTCTGCTACCATTGGAGAAGCACTGCTGAATAAACTCTGAGGAATAACGTGCTCTCTGTTGTAGCACTGCCCTTCAACTGAATATGTCCCACACTGGTTGACTCCTAAAGTGTAGCTGTATTGATCCGCTCCATTTGGATTTTCAGAATAGATATCCAGAATCGTTCCGTCATTTTCATAAAAGTAATCGCGGTCAGTAGTAGCATAGCCGTTCCACAAGCCATTATAACCATGATCTATATGCCCATTAGTAATAATGGTTTTAAGGGCTGTTTTAAGAGCGGCCCCTGTTAGACCTGCTGCAGGGCCATAATATCCTGCCGGAGCCTGTGCCAAAGTGTTGATAAAAATCACACTCAGTAGAAAAAAGGATAAAATTCGTTTCATTTTTTAAAATTGGGGCGTAAAGGTACGAAAAAACGAAAGTGAAAAAGATAGGTTGTATTAAATATATAAACTTAATATATTAATTTTTAGTAATATACTCTTTGCTGATTTTTGAGAAGAACCAGGAGATTGCAATACCAAATAGAGAAGCGGTACATGCGACGATGAAATAATTTTTTCCAACAATCTTTACAGGGAAGGGAAGTACTTCATTGGCTCTGAAGAATTCTGTGTAAAGCTGGAAGTAACATAGTGCTGTACCCAGAATTAATCCTGAGATCACTCCCGAAATGACAATGAGAATTCCGGTATAGAAATACGTTCTCCTTAAATGGCTTAAAGGGAAACCTAATGAGATAAGAGATTTTGCCTGTTCTTTCTTATCCAGCTGAAGGATAATAATAGCTCCCGCAAGATTAAAGGTCGTAATAAAAATAACCAAGGCAAATATTAAATAGATAAATAGTTTTTCCGTATTGATCATCTTCCAGAAGGCTGCATTTTCTTCTTCTTTGGTTTTTATATCAATATTTTTGCCAAGAGCAGAAAGTAAGCTTTGTTTCACAGCATCTGCATTTTCCGGATTTTTAAGTTTAATAACAATCTGGTAAGCTGACTTTTTTGGTAAACTAAGCAGTTCTTCGGTAAGTTCAATAGGGGAAATAATGTAATTGTCCAATTGATCTTTTCCCGGGAAAACACCGGTCACGAGAATATCTCTTTTATTATAAATATCCTCTTCTTTATTAATAATACCGGTTCCCGGCTTAGGCATAAAGATGGTGGCGTAATGGTTGGAAGAATCCACAGGAATGGAAAGCCTGTTGTCCAGACTGTTTTCCATTAATACCTCATTGGAATATTTGAAACTGGGAAAGGTTCCGTAAAAAACGTCCTTATTGATAGGGTTTACTTTGATATAAGCGGAATCTACTCCTCTTAAATAGGCAATGTCTCCTTTCCCGTTGAAGCTGACGTATACTTTTTCTTCAATAACGCGGGAAAAGCTGCTGATCTCTTTATTGCTGAGTAAAATTCTATTGACCTTGTCCAGGTTCTTAATGGTTTTTCCCGAAGTACTTTTTAACGTTAAATCAGCATGAAGGTTGGAAATAAGGTCTTTATTCAGGTCTTCCAGTCCTGAAAAAACTGAAATAATAACGAACATTGCAGTCACAGCAACCGTCATAGCGCCTACCGCCAGCCACGTAATAAACGTAACGGCAGTACTGCCTTTTTTAGCCAAAAGGTATCTGGATGCTATGTAAAATGCAATATTCTTCAAGATCTATAGAACAGGATTGTCGCCTTCGCCTCTTAATTCTCTTTCCAGTTTTTCAACATCATCAAGAGCCGTATCTAAATAAAAGTTAAGCTGTGGAATGATACGCACCTGTTTTGCCATTTTCTGGCCAATGAAATTTCTGTATTGAGGTTTATTTTCCTCGATTTCTTTCATTACGGCAGAACGGAACTCCTGTGGGAAAATGCTTAAATAAATTTTAGCAATACCCAAATCTGCGGTCACTTTTACGTCTGAAACGGATACCAATATGCTCTGCTTGCTATCTGCAGCCTGTTTTCGGAAAAGCTCTGCGAAGTCTTCCTGAATGATCTGTGCTACTTTTCTTTGTCTGTTACTTTCCATAATTTATGCAAATTTAGTACTTTTGTTTGAATTGATACTTTCAAATTAAGCTACAGTATCAAATTTACGATTTAATTATATTTATTAGTATTTATGAAACTAGAACATATCGGTATTGCCGTAAAGTCTTTAGGAGTCTCTGATGAGCTTTTTGCCAAGTTATTAGGAAAAGAATCTTACAAAAAAGAAACGGTAGAAAGGGAAGGGGTAGTGACTTCTTTTTATGAGACCGGAGAAAGTAAAATTGAGCTGTTGGAAGCCAGCAATCCTGAAAGCCCGATCTCAAAATTTATCGAAAAGAAGGCGGAAGGGATCCATCATCTGGCCTTTGGGGTTGAAAATATCCTTGAAGAAGTAAAAAGATTAAAAAATGAAGGATTTCAGTTTATCTCCGAGGAACCGAAAGAAGGTGCTGATAACAAATTAGTTGTATTCCTTCATCCAAAGTCCACAAACGGCGTGCTGGTAGAACTTTGTCAAGAAAAGCAATAAAAAATTTTGTAGTGAAATAAATTTTACTATTTTTGCAAACACAAAATTTAACCAAGTTTTGAGGTCCTATAGCTCAGTTGGTTAGAGCACCTGACTCATAATCAGGTGGTCCCTGGTTCGAGCCCAGGTGGGACCACTTTTTAAATCAAGCACTTACAGAAATGTAGGTGCTTTTTTATTTTTTGACTGCGACAATACTGCAACATTTTATTATTTTTGAGTAATGGAAATTAAAAGTAGCATATTATATCCTTTTAGAGAATTACATACCTATTTAGATATTGGTATTTATAAAGACTTAAAGAGTTTTTATGCTTCTTTTGAAAATAAAGTAATTGGTCATAGAATTAAATCAAAAAATAAGGATACTCATATATTTCAAATTTATAAAGATTCATATTCTGTTGGTGCAAATGACTTTGCTGAATTTTCTTTTGAAAATCATATTAAACGTACTCTTGACAACTTAATATATGAGTCTATAAATATGATTCAGGAGGGAATAAATATATGTTTTATAAACAATAAATCTATATCGAATTATTTGGATAAGATAGAAGAATCTTCTAAATTACTTCTAAACAATAAAAGTATTCAAGAATTTACATTTTTGAATCAACATCTGAAGATCATTGCCTCTGAATTTAAATTTTATAGGAATTCAGAAAGTATTTCCGAAGATAACACTATTTTTAAAGAATCTCCATTTAAAATAAAAGAAAATATCAAACGTTCTTTTTTCTATAAATTATATGATATTTCACAAAGGCACTTTATTATAGATTCTGATTTTTCAAAAGAAGATTTTATTGATGTATTTACAGAAGTAGAAACATCTAAAACTATTAAGTTTATATGTTCCAATTCTCTCATGATTACTTTTCTTGAAGAAATTAGAGAGGCATTCACTAATTTTAAGCCTACTTCAATTGAACAATCACACCGATTTCTCACGAAACAAGGCAAATTTCTCACTATTACTAATTACGATTCTTCAAAACAAAGACTCATAAATGGGAATCCTTTATCTGAGGTAAATAATTTATCAGAGGATATCCAAGATATTTTTGAAGAAATACTATAGTACTCACATTTCCCCTCACAAACTCACTCACACTTTCGGTGTTCCATTTTTGAAGTAAACTAATTTTACATCAGAAATCGATGCAAATTGTGCGCACAAGCAGCATCATAAAATAAAATTAAAATGGAAATAAAATCCGAAAAAAAGATTTTAAGCTTTAAAGAAGCATTAGCGTACTTAGATGTATCACCAAGTTTACTTTACAAATTAACATCCCAGCGAACAATCACGTATTTTAAACCCAATGGCGGTAAAATCTATTTCAAGAAAGCAGATTTAGACTATTGGATGCTTCAAAATGAAAATAAAAGCAAGGAGCTTTTAGAAGAAGAATTATTAACAAAAATTAAAAGTAAAAAACATGAATAGTTGGACGTTGCAATATTTGGTTCATTATGAACAAGATGATAGATATGATATAGGTAAAACGGATGGAGAAGGTTTTAATGCTAGAATTTCAAAGATGATTAAGGGGCTTATCATCACTCGTTTTGGTGATAATCTATTTAATTATGAATTAGAGGGTAAAACATATCGCGGAATTTGTGTTCATTTTTATGATGACATATTTGAAATTACAATCCCTGTATTTAGTAATGAGTTTGATTATAAGTTGGCAGATTTATTATTAGGTTACTTAGCTTTCTATTCAAATGGGTGTATTGAAAATCAGACATTTGAAAAGAAGATAGATTTGCCTTATGATAATGCACTAGAGCATGATAATTATTGTTATTCTGTTATTAAGCAACCTACCCTTAATTCAGGTGAATTAATTCAAAAATATCAAGAAAATGGAACAGCTTAAAATAAACGGCGGAGTGATCAACGAACTGATTAAAGAAGGAGTATATCGTAGGCTTCCTAAAATATTGCAAAATATTACTAATCCATTTACAGGACGTGAAAGAGATATAATATTAACATCATCTATTGGAGTATTAAGTGCTTGTTTACCCAATCTGTATGGGATTTATGATGGAGATAAAATTTATTCCAATCTGTATGTAATGATTATTGCTCCGGCAGCATCAGGTAAAGGAGTGATGAATAAATCAAGGATTTTAATTGATAAAATTCACGATCAGACTTTGAAAAACAGTATTAAAGCAGAAAAAGAATGTAAAGAAAAAAAGAAAGAATCCAAAGAAAAAGATGATGCTCCATGCCCATCAATAGAGATCAAAATAATGCCTGCAAATATTTCCACAGCAGAAATGTATACGTATATGGGAGCCTCTAATTATGGATTGTTGATTATGGAATCGGAGGCAGATACTATGAGTAATATGCTCAATAATGACTGGAGTAATTATTCTGATATATTGAGGAAGTGTTTCCACCACGAGCCTATATCTATAAGTCGAAAAATGGAGAAAATATTTGAAGATATTAAAGAGCCGAAACTGTCTCTGGTGATGAGTGGAACGCCGGAACAATTAAAAACATTGATTAAATCCAAAGAAAACGGTTTGTATTCAAGGTTTATTGTATATACCTTTGATGAAATCAGTCAGTTTAAGAATGTATTTTCGATCAGCACCAGGAACAATAATGCTGTATTTGAAGAAGAAGCGAAAAAAGTATTTAATCTTTATGAAACACTAGTAGGTTTAAAAAAGGGAGAGATAGAATTTAAGCTCACTGAAAATCAGGTAAGAAAATTTCTAAAAGAACTTACTGTTATGCATGGGGTAATAATGGACTTTCATCCCCAATCTTTTATATCCAATCTCAATAGGCATGGACTTATTTTATTCAGAGTAGCAATGATATTAACAGCTTTACGTAATATTAATAATATTTCTGTTGCTGGTAAAAAATTAGTGTGTTCCAATGTGGATTTTATATTGGCATTAGAGATAACAAAGGTTTTTCTAAAACACTCATTGATTACTTATAATACATTCGATGATGGTATATTGTCAGAAAATGATGAAAAATTATTATTTGGACTGCCTTTTCAATTTACCAGAGCCGAAGCTGTTAAGTTAGCAGAAATGCATAATATACCTAAAAGAACGATGGATGATAAGCTCAAACAATGGAAGAAAAAAAACATCATTACTCCCATAAGGCAAGGGCTTTATAGACGAAGCAGAAACTTCATGTAAAGGATGTAAAAGTTGCAATTTCTGCAATTTCAAAAAATTATACTTAAATCAACTGCCCAATTTATCGAACATTCTATTGGGCAGTTATTTCTCTAAAATATTTAAAAGATAAAATAATGAATACAAGTATTAAAATCGTACTTGACAGTAGACCTATGTCTAATAATTTGTACACTGTTTACCTTCGAATCATCAAAGACAGAAAAAGAAAAAATATTGCTTTAGGCTTAAAATGTAGGAAAGAATACTTTGAAAATGAACAGTTCCTGAAAGGGCATCCAGACTATAAAGTCGAAAATGACCTGCTTATCAGCTTCAAGGCAAGAGCCAATAAGATTATAAGAGACTTTCAGAATGAAGGTAAAAACTTCAGTCTTGAAGAGTTTGAATATAAGTTCAAAAATAAAACAACGGAACAGAATGTCTTTGTAGCTGGGTTCTTTGATGAAATTATTGATGAATTAACTCGTTCAGGAAGAATTGGAAATGCAAGAGCATATAAAGATACTAAAGATTCTTTTGTTGGTTTTGGAGGTAAGAAGTTAAGAATTAATGATATAACTCCTGTTTTGCTGGAAAAGTACGAAGTCAGTTTAAGGGAAAGAGGAAATGGTAACGGTGGAATAAGCTTTAAGATGAGGCATTTGAGAGCATTGGTTAATAAAGCTATAAAACGTAAGCTTATCACGAAAGAACATTATCCATTTGAGACTTATAAAGTTTCAAAGCTTAAATCAGTAAACAATAAGAAGGCGCTTAGTATAGATGAATTTAAAAAGCTGAAAGATGTTGATTTATCCAAGTCGCCACATCTGCGTGAAGCATACAACTATTTTATGTTTTCCATCTATGCAAGGGGAATGAACTTTATTGATATGATGAAGCTTAAATGGTCAGATATTCAGGACGGTAGGATTTATTACGTAAGGTCTAAAACGAAAGCCAGTTTTAATATCGAGATTATCCAGCCTATGCAAGATATTATTGATTTTTACAAAGCCCAGAAAAGGAATTCCCAGTATGTATTTCCTATTCTCTTGCAAGATGATTTAACCCCTATTCAGATTGCTAATAGGAAGCATAAAGTATTAAGCCGCTATAACTCCAAACTAAAAGAAGTCGGAAAATTGGCAGAGATTGATAAACCACTTTCTTCTTATGTTGCTAGGCATAGTTTTGCAACGATACTTAAATATTCAGGAACAAGTGTGTCAAAAATTTCAGAAATGATGGGGCATAGTGATGTTCAGATTACCATGACATATCTTAAAGATTTTGAAAATGAAGATTTAGATAAGGAAATGACAAAATTAATAGAATTATAAATATGAATAATAAAAAACAGAAAAACTTTTTCTTAGTTAATGAAGAGGATTGCATAAACTATATTTATACAATAAAACAGGCAGCTGAGAAAATAGATCCGAGAAATCTTGATGACATGACTTTATATCATTTTATGAGAGTTAAAGGAATGATCTATAAAAATGGTTTTCCACATAAAGAATTAATGAAAGAGGGATACTTGATAAGTAAAAAAAATAATCCGGGAGATTATACAACTTTGATTACTCCAAAAGGATTAAAATATGTAAAGGATAGATGGTGTAGAAGTCCAGATAATTGGCTTGAAGGCTAATATATTAAAAATTTATTAAGGTTAATTTCAATATGAGATTAACCTTTTTTCATTTAAAAGATGAATCATTAAACAGAAAATATTAACAATTAAATTTTAAAACGTATGCAATTAAAACAGTCACAAAGACAACAAGTAAAGCTCAGATTAGGATTATCTGGTGCATCAGGGTTTGGAAAGACTAAATCAGCCTTATTATTAGCTTATGGAATGACACAAGATTGGAATAAAATAGCTGTTATAGATACAGAAAATTCCTCTGCTTCTTTATATTCAGATTTGGGGAATTACAACGTTCTCGATCTACAAGCACCTTACTCCCCTGAAAGGTATATTCAGGCTATTGAATTGTGTGAGAAATCAGGAATTGACTTAATTATCATAGATTCAGTTAGCCATGAATGGAATGGTACAGGTGGATGTCTTGATATTCACGAGAAACTAGGTGGGAGGTTTCAAGATTGGGCCAATGTCACACCGCGCCACCAAGCTTTTATCAATAAGATATTACAGTCAAGTTGCCATATCATTACTACCACCAGGAGAAAAATAGACTATTCTTTAGATGTTGGGAGCAATGGTAAAACCCAAGTAGTAAAGCATGGAACAAAAGAGATTACCAGAGATGGTTTTGAATATGAATTAACCATCAACTTTGAGCTAGTCAATGAAAACCATCTGGCTAAAGCAAGTAAAGACAGAACAGGACTGTTTATGAATAAACCTGAATTTATTATTACCTCTGAAACAGGTAAATTAATATTGAACTGGTGTAATTCTGGAATTGCAGAAACTGCAACTGCTTCAAATAGTATTGATTCCCCTGCCAGTCCTCAAAGCTCTATCAAACCTATTACTTTTGATCCTGGTATAAATTACTTATCTAAAGATGATATTCTAACTAAGATTAAAACCAGTAATACGATTGCAGAGCTTTTAGCTATCTATAAACAATATCCTGAATACCAGGAAGAACTAAGACCTCAATATGAAGCCAGAAAATCATTCTTAATCAAATTATCCAACCCTCAAAACTTTTCAACCAATGGACACCATTAATAAAATCAGACCAGCTACATTAGAAGAAGCATTTGAGCTTAAACCAGCACAGAATCTCAAAGAAATTTCTCTGTATGAAAGCAAGATGAACAATGGCACAGCTCATCATTCAAATCAGGATTATTTTATTCCTGGTGCTGTTTCAACTGAATTAGAACAAGATAAAGTCTGGCAAGAGTTTGATAGTTCTCTTCAAAGAATTGAAGTTCACCAGGAAAATAAACCAATGGAAGAGAAAACATATGAGTACAAACCTTTCATTGAAGCAAATACACAAGAAGTCAATCTCTACCAGCTAAAGAATGATTGTATCATTCCTGTATTCTCCAAGGATAATGAAAAACCATTGCTCATCAGGAATTTATTGACATTACACAGGACTGTATTAGTAAGGTGTTTTCTCATCAATTTTTTATGCAGCCTGAAATAAGAGTTTCACACCAAATTAAAGGCAGAACTCCTGATGCCATTTACAAGAATGCAAAAGATTTATTAGACCATGAAAGAACACAGTATTTTGAGAGGATGGCATTTATTATCAGAATTCCTGGTATAACTGACACTATTAATGGTAATGATCTATCATTAACAGTAGGGGGAGTTAGAGCCTATAATCAAGAGAACTTATATAATAAAAAGACTTTTGAAAAGTTTAAGTTCTTCATTGGCTTCCAAAACAAAGTATGTTGCAACTTGTGTGTTTGGAGTGATGGCTTTGTAGATGACATGAGAGTAAGTTCATACCAAGAGTTGCAGAATAAAATTATGAACATTTTAACAGAATACAATGCACAAAAGCATCTATTGGAAATGAAAGAATTCTCAGATCATTACTTAACTGAGCATCAGTTTGCTCAATTATTAGGTAAAACAAGACTGTATCAGCATATTTCTAAACCTGAAAAGCAAAGGTTGAATATTCCACAACTTACTTTTAATGACAGCCAGCTCAATACCATTGCTAAAGATTATTATGATGATGAAAGTTTCTGTAAGGCTGATAATGGAGATATTAACCTATGGAATGTATATAATCTCTTTACGCAAGCTAATAAGAGTAGTTATATAGATACATTTTTAGATAGAAATTTGAATGCCTTTGAGTTTTCAAAAGGTATTCAACAAGCACTCAATGATGATTCTGATTATCATTGGTTTTTGAGTTAATTCTTGTAACCTCTTCCATTATGGAAGAGGTTTTTACACTAAGGATATAATATTTTTTTTATTCTATCTTTAAATTCTTCTGGGCAGTCTATTATTAACCTTTCTTTTTCATTTTCACTTATTTCATTTTCAGTTAGCCATTCTTCATGATTAAGATTCCATTGACTCTTATCATATAAATGTTTTATTTTGCCACTCTCATAAAATGTATAATCATTATCAAGCATTCCTTTTTTCATGGAATTAATGCTACAAATTATTTTATCTTCCATTTATTTTATTTTATTTTATTTGAAAAGTCTAACATTATATGATATAATGTTAAATTTTTACCAGATTTAGTTATATGTTTTGATTTATAAGAAAATTCAAAGTTGCTTATGAATTTATATTCAGAGAATTTAGTGAAAAATTTACATTGCTTCTCAATATCTGTTTTCTCTACAAAAAAACCTAACATCCCATTAACACCATAATATGTTGGATATTTTTCATCAACAAATCTATCTATACCCTCTTTTACATATGCATTATATAAGCTACTTTTATTAAGTGGTGATTTACCATTCAATCTCTTACATTCAATGATGTAAGATGATTCAGTAGAGTAGAAGCTTTTTTTTAAATCAATCACTTCAATATCAGAATAACCTCTCTCATTATAATTATCATCTATAAAAGCTGTCTCTGTTTTAAAAATAAAATTATTTAATCCTAGTTGATCTCTTATAATTTGATTGTTTAAATAATCTTTGTAAAGTCTATTCTTAATTTTATTCTCATTATTTTCAATACAATCAAAATCTTCTAGCATTTTTATATAACATAGATATATTTGAGATAAGATATACTCAAAATTCTCGTTAATATATTGTCTTATATATTTAGGCTTATTAATTTTCATTTTTTATATATTCTCCATTATCAAGTTTGAAAAAAGCCTCAATAAATTCAGCTAGATCTAGGTATGCTAATGCTGTGTGCCAAGATTTGTATTGATTTGGTTTTGCAATATAAAAGAAATCATCTTCAAAGCCTTTAATATCTTTTTGTAAATATAAATTTTCACTTAATTTTTCAAAACCTAATTTAATTAGGAAGGTTAGTA
Organism: Chryseobacterium sp.; assembly: GCF_022869225.1. Lineage (NCBI taxonomy): Bacteria > Pseudomonadati > Bacteroidota > Flavobacteriia > Flavobacteriales > Weeksellaceae > Chryseobacterium > Chryseobacterium sp. Next base: position 3,060,616 of record NZ_JALIHL010000001.1, read on the forward strand.
ATTCATTATTATCATTTTTACTCCATTGAATAGCATTAATACTTGTTGAAGGGGTTGGTATTATTTTGAATTTCATTAAAATGGTAAATTCAGACCATAGGATCTCTGTTTCAAAATAGTTGCCATCAGATTTAAATCTTTTACTAAAGTGATCATTAAATATGTCAGCATAATTTTCCAGAAAGTTCTCTTTATATTTAATTTTACCTATAAGCTTTCTTTTACTTTCAATACTTCCTTTTAATAAGGGAATTGTGACATCATTTGCATAACTTATTAAAGCCTTTTCACTTGGTGAAATGTTGTATAGCTTATTTAGAAAATTATTGATTTGTTTCTCTACTTTTAATATTTGTTTTTCTAAGTCTTGACTTTCATAATCTGAAAAATCTCTAGCATTTCTCTGACTAAATAAAAGTTTCAATTCCTCAGAGTATGTTTTTAAGACACCATTCTCATCAATTATGAGCGGAATTGAAAATTTGTCATCTTTATCATGTGATTGCTCCCTCTCAATTCCTATGGAAGAATTAGTTTGTAATAAGAAGTAACTAAAAAAATCAGAATTAAATAAGCTCTCAAGAGTATATATAATATTTTTAGCATAATCATTCAATGGTTTTATGCCTGTTATTGCATCAGTATAAATAACATCTATTGATGAAATAGCTGCTTTAGCTCTAAATTCACTAGTTATACCCTTACCTACAAGTAATACAGGTGCTTTGAATAGAGACAATTTTCTTGGTCTATGGACATATTGTAGATTTTTAAGAAAATTTGCTGAATATTCAATATTAAAAGGTGTTAACCCTTTCTGTTTTGAAATAATAGAATGATCTATCTTCTTATGATCTAAAATTTTATTTTCATCACCACCATTCACAATTATACCTTTGCCAAACAAAAAGTTTTTTTCATTATTTATATAGTCATAAATAGATTTTGTTGACTTAAATCTTTTTATAAATTGGTAGTCTAATATATTTCCATAAACTAATACTTTCCATATCCAATCTTCATCTATAAGAAAACCTTGTGTGATTTCTTTTATATCATATTTTTCAATAATCATTAACTTGAATACTTCAAAAAATATGTTTGGCTTAAGTGAGATATGTTTTATTATATTTTCTCTTAATAGGTTTTCATCACTCTGTTTTTTATAAAATATTATAGTTGCAGGTGCAATTGCACTATCACTTGATTGGTTAAATATTTGGTGTCTGACAGATGAGAGTTCAATAATCTTTCTAAGAGAGAAATTATTTAATAGATAATTTCTAAAAATTCCTTTTTTATTTTTTCTACTTATTTTATATAGAATTTTACTTACAACTATTAAAGCAGCTTCATTAAAATTAAAATCTGAAACTCTGACTAAAAATGCTTCTGCAATTTCTCTATTATCAATCTCAAGATTAGATCCTTCTTTTCTTTTTCTATTTTCAACATATTTTTCAAACAACTGTTTTTCCTTAGCATGTTTAGTTTTCCAGGGAGGGTTTCCTAAAATAAATTCAAAAGAATGCTTTTTCAATTTAATATTGAAATCATGATTTAAATCAAAGAAGTCGGCAACAAAAAAATTTTTGTTAACTAATGTTGGTAGTTTAAAGTCTTTAATGCTTTTAGGAACAAGATTATCTAATAAAGTTATGTATAGGGAAAAGATAGCAACACTAACAGCATTTTCGTCTTTATCAATTCCAAAAATATTTGCAGTTAATAAATTTATTAAGTCAATCTTATATTTTTTATAATTGTCTTCACTATCTTTATATGAAGGATTTATTTTCTTATACTGATTGATTATTAATCTTAAAGTCTCAACTAAGAAAACTCCAGACCCACATGCTGGATCTAAAACTTTACAGTTAAAAGTTTCATTATTATTGTTGAAAAAAAGTTTAACTGTCTCTTTTTCAATATAGTCAACTAGGAATAAAGGTGTATAGTATGCTCCCTTTATTGCTTGATTTTCGGCTCCAATAAATCTCTCATAAATATTACTAATGAATTCAATTGGAATTATAGAAAAATCATATAAGTTAAATAATGATAATATTGTTGAATCTTTTAGTAATTTTCCACCTTTTAATAAAGCTATTAAAATTGATAAATGTTCATTAGTAACAAATTCATTCTCTGAAATTATTTCCTCATCAATTTTATACTTTAACGGAAAAAGATTGTCTCCAAAATCTTCTAAAATTTCAGTGAATAATTTATAGCAATCTTCTTTTTCTGCGAGTATATTATGAAAATCATTCTGATTCTTGATTTTATATTTATCTAGATTTATTTCTCTATCTATTAAATAGCGTATAAAGATGGATCTTCCAATTAATGAGTTGGCAATTTTAGAATTTAAATTATAATCTAATATTAACTTTTTTCTAAATTCACTTATATTATTTAATAGAAAATAATCAACTCTATTTTCTTGTTTAAATTGCTTTTGAAACTTATCCCAAGTTTTTCCTGTTATAATTTCAAAATAATCAAAATCCTTAAGATTACTATTTTTTATTACATCAAGACCTGTTCTACTATTTAATAGTTTAAATCCATTTTTTATTATCCATTGTTTTCCATCATTAATGAAAATTATGGGGGATTGGTTAAAATTCCAAATTTGTATCTCTATCTCTTCTTGCTTATCAGAATCTCTATAATTTTCAAAAAATAATATTAATGGTTCTCCTTTAATACAGAAAAAGGCAGTTGGAGAAAGATCAATCAATGATTGTTTGGCTCTACTATTTAGAAAATCAGTACTTTCTTTAAATAAATCATCAAAATAAAATAATTCTTCTTTTTGAAATAAATTAAGCTGTTCTAATAGAGAATTTGTCTTTTTAAAAATATTTATAAATTCTTCTAAATCGCTGTATGAATATTTAATTTCAGAGAAATGTTTAATCTGAATTTTATTAAAGTCTTCATTCGAGTAATGATTAAAATTATCAACACAAAATTGTTTTAATCTTTCAGAGATTTTTAAATTAAATTTTTCTTTATAATAAATTGTATTTAAAATGCATAATTGAGGTAAAGGGTTTTCCTCTAAAACTAAATCTAAAATATTAGTATCTAGGAAATTAGTAAAATCATTAGTAAATAAAAAGCTTTGAGCCTTGTAATCAAATATTATTGATGAAAAATTAAAAAATGTTGATTTTGGCAAAACATAAGCATCAAATAATTCCCATCTTATTTTTTCATTCTTGATTGCCCAAGTAGATTCAACTTTCCATAAATCAATAGTAAACCCTGCTAAATTGATCTTATATCCATTAAAACTATTAATTCGGAAATCATAATTTTTTAAAAAATTATTTAATGCTAAATCATCTCCCTGATAAACGATATCTATATCTCTTGCTTTTTCATTATACTGTATGAAAAAATTTCTAATTACCCCACTAAATATATATATATCAGAAAACTGTGACAGACTTTCTATGAAATCTATTATTTCTGCCACAGTAATTTTTTCTAAATATTGTAAAAAATATTTAGCTTCATTTTTAATATGTGTTTCTGTACTAATTAATTCTTTGTCCACTTATTTTTTGGTAGTGCTTTAATGCATATTGATCAGTCATTCCGCTAATGAAATCAACAACAACTCTAAGCTTATAATAGAGATCCAAATCATTAAAACATGGATTTATATTTTTAATAATTTTAAATCTTACTTTTGACAATCTTTTATATTCTTCAGCAGTGAGTTTTTGTTTTTTTTGTTTTTCAAATAATTCCAAATATATTGGGGAAAGTTTCGAAAAATAATTTTGTATAGCTAAAGCTTTATTAATATTCTTATTTAGCTTGTTATCAATATTGTCTTTTTCTTGAAATATTTTTTGTCTTGATTGTAAATCTGTAATAATATTTTCAATTTTTCTCTCACATGTTTTAATTAAGTTTTCTTCTATTGCAGCATCAATTATTGATTTTGAAATTAAAGCTGTGGTTCTGTTTGCAAAACTATCATCTTTTTTTAAGAATATGAAATCTATGTAGAATTCTAATAGTCCTACTATAACCGAATATCCCGTTGATTCTAAATTATTAATTTCTCTAGATTTGAAAATTTCAGTACTAAAGCTTTTAACAATTTCATAAACATTGTTGTTATCATCTTCAATTAATTCCTCATTATAAGTCCCATTCTCAATTCTATCAAGATTATTTATAAAATTGTCAAAGCTAATTTTGACAAAATATGCAATTAGTTTTATTCTAGCACTAACAATTTTGTAAGTTTCATCTTGAAATTTATCGGTTAGTATATCATAAACCTCTTTACAAACCTCTATTTCTTTATGCTGTCTAAATTTTTTTGCAATATGATCTAAAGAATAAATACCCTTGTTAAAGCCATCTTCCATATCCATACATAAATATGCTATTGTATCTGCTGCTTCCATTAAATAGCAAAGGGGATGTCTCAGTTCTCTATCTCCTAATTTTAAACCTGTTTCATTAACAATAAGATCAAAATATTCTAATTCAGAGTAAAAAATGCCATGTTTATTGTTTTCAATAAAATTATCATTAAAAATTTCACCAATAGTTTCTTTTTCTTTTTTCTTTAACTTATTTATTTTTTTGAAATTAGGATACTTTATTGATGAAGCAAGTGTTGCATATGTTAAGTTTAATCCAAAAGGATCATTTAATATTTGTAATTTAGTTAGAACTCTTAAGCCTTGTGCATTGCCATCATAATGAACAAAATCACTTTTTTGATGTGGAGTTAGAGCACTAAAATATTCCTTTTCTTTTTCAAACAACTCTTTAAAATAATTGCAAATAATTGTTTCTCCAAAATGTCCAAAAGGTGAATTTCCTATGTCGTGAACTAAACATATATTTTGTAACAATATAGGAATTATTCTAAATAATTCTGATTCTGTTTTGCCTGTTATTCTTTGAAACTTTTCAGATTCTGATAATTTTATTCCAAAAGTATAACCTAAAGACATAACTTCATTGGAATGTGTTAATCTAGAATGAATATTATCATCGGTTGTTAAAGGGAAAACTTGTGTTTTATCATGCATTCTTCTTAATGCAGGGCTATAAATTATTCTTCCATAATCACTTTCAAACGCATTTCTCCTGTCTGTTGGTGTTGATCTCCTTATTCTTTCTGATGACAATAGTTTTGTCCAATCCATAATTATTAGTTTTTATGTAAATATAAACCTTATAGATTTAATTAAAAACATTAGGATTTTTTTTTTGAAAAATTTTTATAACTATAAAATTTATTCAAGCTTAAATCCCCTTGTAAAAACCCCCACGCATCTTTAGGAATGGAAAACATCCCCCCACCAGTAATAATAGAAAGAAAATTTTCGCAGACAATAATACAATCAAGACGATAGCTGATGTTCTATTGCTCACAATTCTTTTGTTCCTGGTGCTTTCTCTAACTCAAAAATCAAAAACAATGGTAACAATTATCAACTACAAACAAAGACAAAAAGAAGACGGTTCTACATTCTACGTACTGGAAGTTCAGGGAGGTATTGAAATGGTTATGAGCCAAACTACAAATCAGTTCTATGCCACATCCAAAAAGGCTTCCATTTCATCAACATTTGATGAACTTACTTGTCAGGCTCTTATTGGTACACAAATGCAGGGAAGTATAATTAAGCAGGAATGTGAACCCTACGAATATACAGTTAAGGATACAGGAGAAGTAATTATGTTACATCATACATTTGTCTATTCACCACAGGAACCAGGAAAAGAAAATACTACTATTAGGCAGATAAGCGGTAGCTTCGCTACTGATATGGAATCCTTTTCAAGAAATGGAAAACATGTACTAACAGAAGCATAACAGCTTCATTCAATATACAAAGTGCCAAAGTGTCGAATTTTTGTAAAACTTTATAATTTCATACCCAAAATCTGCTTACTTCAAACAAAGTGGAATGAGTGGAAATATGAATAAAAGTTTTCAGATATTCTGGCACTTTGGCACTTTTTTATTCTTAATCAACAAATATATTTTAAATGAATAAGTTAATGGAAATATCTGTTACGTATAATACAGGTAATTTTGAAAAAATAAGGATAAGCAGCCATAAGCAAGCCTACAATCTCGTTATTGAAAACTGGAACCTAGGTACTATTGAATTTCAGGAAGAATGCAAAGTAATACTTATGAATAAAGGAAACTTCGTATTAGGGATTTACAATGTTTCAAAAGGAGGTATAGACAGCTCAGTGGTAGACATAAGAATCATTCTGGCGGTAGCTCTTAAATGTAACGCTACTCAACTGATACTGGTGCATAATCATCCTAGCGGAAGCCTCACACCAAGCAATTCAGACAAAAACATAACTGAGAAGTTAAGCAAGGCTTGTGATTTACTGAATTTGACACTTTTAGATCATTTGATTATTACAAGAAATGATTATTATAGCCTTAACAAAGAAGATAATTTTTTATAGTTCAAATTAGTGTATATACTACATAAATATGGCATATTTTGCCAGTATTTATTGATTTTAAAAGTTGTTTGGATTAGTATTAATAGCCTAAATTTGTTTTTCAGGTAGCTCAAAATCTAAGAAATCTTTCATTGGAATTTCTAACCCTTCACTAAGTCTATACAACTGATAAATTGTAATATTAGTTTTGCCAGACTCCATTCTGGAAATATTAGTAGGGTCGATTTCACCTCTCATTCTGCCCACCAGTTCAACCTGAGTAATACCTTTTCGTATTCTCAATTCCTTAATTTTTTTCCTACGATTATTTGAATCTCAGATTTTTCCAACTTGACTTATTTGACAAGTCAAAGAAACTGGATATATTTGCCTAGATAAATGTCATATATGGCAAGTTTTAATTTAACATTTAAATACACTTATGAAAAAACTACTATTTATTACGGTTTTATTATTATCAATTCCAATACCCAGTCAACAGGGAGTTGATTCAATATATATTCCTCAATACGATAAATCGTTTGATGACCAAGGTTTTCAATATGCAACCACATCTTTAGATGGTAAAAGGTATTATGTAAAGATGGACAAGACCAAGAAGCTATTTGATAAAACCATCATGTCTGTAGATGTTTGGGTAAAGTATAACTATACCTCTAAAACAAAGGGTAAGAATGGAAAATCAAAGAAAATCGATACCGGGCATTATTTAGAATATATGAACTTTGATTGCAGTGGAAGAACCTACACAGGAGGAGAAATATTACAGTATAACTCTACTGGAAAACTTATTAATCGAGATGAAAGATTCTCGAATATTACAAGAAAAATTGTGCCAGGTTCAGTAAGTGAAGGGCTACTTGAAGCAGTTTGTCATAAAACCAATTAAGCAATATCAAATATGAAATATTTACTCTTGGTACTCATAATACCGGTATTGATTATAGTTTCTGTATTCATAAGTCTGGTATTAGGTAGCCTTATTCGTTTTATTAATGAAGGAGACCGTTTTAAAAGCCCTTTAAATGATCATAGACCAATGCCCATAGCTCTCAAAGACGGGGAATTCTGGAAAACTCTTTTAACAGGCTTTTTCGTCTTCTTTACTTTATTAATTGTGGTACAGTACTTATCAGCAGAGTAAGTGAAGCAGAGAGTCTGAAAATAGCTCAATATCAATCATTAACCACCTCAAAGCAGGTGGTTTTTTACTATTAAAATCAAATCATGAAACCACGAATACCATTCAGGATAGGTTATCAGTATGATAATTGGGAACTGAACTTAATAAGACTGCCGGACAGAATCCCGGAGAATGATTTATATATAAGTTACCTCTGGGTTGGAAGTAAGGTAAAGCAATTTCTGGGCTTTATTCCCCATAGAACAGAACTTATATTTTATTGGGATAGTTTGGAAGCAGTAATATTGGAGTTTGACAATAAATCAGAATACTATTACAACAGGATGAATAAAGCTTTATCAGAAAGATTCCTGGAATTTACTTCTGAAACTCTTCCAGACAGTACTGTTATATACAAGTTTACAACTGAAAAGATAGCCTACTGGAATATCTATTATGTTCCATCGAGGGAAATAAAGTTGATATACTTTGCTAATAGGTTTGCATATATTAACCGAATATTTGAATAACTGATTTTTGTAAAGTTTGTTTTATAGAGAGTGATCCAAATCCAATTTGCATAAACTGCAACTTTTACATACTTACATACCAAATTATAGACTTAATTTCTGCTGCAACAATACTGCAACATTTGGTATGAAAGGATGAAAATGATTGAAATTGAATAAAAATTAGAATTTGATTAAATTATTGAAAATCAATTAAATGAAAAGAAATGAACGTAATTGATAAATATACTAGACTGACTCATAATCAGGTGGTCCCTGGTTCGAGCCCAGGTGGGACCACTAAAAATCAGACACTTACAAGAATGTGAGTGTCTGATTTTATTTTATTGCAAGACTATTGCAAGAATTGTGAGATAAATTAAAGTAATATTTCATTAATCGCTAGATTATATATTCGTTAATTGTTTTTAAATATTGTTGCGTAATTAATTTGATATAGATTTGTTTTATGAGTGATGAAGATCATTGGTGGAGTAAATCGACCCGTTACATATATAACTATGGATTAGGATTATTTAGTATTATCATTGGTATTTTGTATGCTTTGATAGGTATTCTTTTTGGAATCAATAAGGAAATATTTGGAAAGAAAATTCATTCTTACACATTAGGATGGGTTTTATTATGTATGGCATTAATTCTGAGTTTAATCCAATTCTTTAAGCAGAACAAAAAAGATAAGTCAATATTAAATTTGGAAAAAATTAATAATATTCAATCAGAAAATATCCAAAAATTAGAAAACCAAATTCAGAAAATTAATCAAAACTCTATTGATATTGTTGAAATTCATCTGGCATACTTATTTGTTAAGTTAGGATTAGGTGATAATGAGAGAATAAGTATTTATAAATTTATTAACGATCAATTTTACGTTCTAGGAAGGTATTCCTCAAACCTGGAACTAAAAATTAAATCGAGACGTAATTACAAAAAAGAGGGTCTAATTAATAAAGCTTGGGAACTTAAAAAATATTTTAAAAATAACGGTATTCCTTCACCAGATACAAACAGAACTAAATTTAGGAGAGGATATTATAAAATTCTTAATGATATCGCACCTATAGAAGAAGAAACTGTTTGGAAAATGAAAATGAAAAGTAGAAGTTTTTATTTAAGAGCATTTGATGACCTAAATGAGTTAGCCCGTACATCTATTATTGTTATTGAAAGTAAAAATGATAACGCATTCCAAGAAGCAGATATTGATGATAAATTGAGTATTGAAGAAGAGAAAAAACTAGTTGCATTTGTGGAAAAAATAGATTGGAATTTTCCAAACATTGAGAATGCGGAACAAAATGGATTTTAAAATGGAAAGAGTTATAAATATCTTAGATTATCTATATACTATATACCCAAATTCTGGACAGCTTTCTATTTCAAGAGTTATGAAACTTTTGTATTTAATAGAACGGAGGTTTGCAATAAATAAGTTCGAAAAACTTACAGATATTGAATGGAATCTGTCACAATATGGACCATTTTATAAAAACCTAAGAAGCATATTTAATGAATCTTCAAATTTTGATGTTTCTGTCAGATTTGATGAAAATAATAAAGAGCAGTTGATTATAAAATTTCTTGATAAAAAAGGTGTAGAGAATTTGTCTGATCAGACTAAAGAAGTTATAGATTTTGTTGTAAATCACTGCAAAAATTATAGTTGGTAAGAATTCAATAATTTAGTTAATTCAACCTATGCTGTACTAAACTCAAAAGAAGGTCAGTTAATTGATTTAGTCAAGTTAGCAAAAGAATATCGCAAGAGGTAATATTATATGTTTAATGAATATTGTTAATGAATTTTTTATTACACAAGCATTATTCATGTAATGTGTAGATTATATTTTTAAAATTTAATTCGAACAATAATTTGGTTCTTTAATTTGACCGACCTGTCATAACCTGTAAAGTATCAATAGATCCGCTACAAAAATGACTTAAATTTATGGTGTAAAGTTTAGAACCTTTATCCATGAATAAACAACAACAGCAAGTCAAGGCTCGCAAAGATTGGCTTAAAATCTATTTAGAATCAGGGTCTGTAACAAAGACGGCTTTACGTTGTGGAATTGCAAGATCAACACTTCACCGTTGGATAAAAAGGTATAAAGAAGAAGGAGAACAAGGACTGTCAGATAAGTCAAGACGTCCTAAAACCCTCACCAATACTAAGGTTACAAAAGAAACTGAATCTATTATCCTTGATTTAAGAGAGAAAAAAAGATGGGGAGCTGCAAGAATCTCAATTCATCTACTTCGAAAAGGAATTATGCTTTCTGCAATGACTGTTTGGCGGGTACTCTTTAAACACAAAGTTAATCCTGTAGTAAAAAGGCGTAAAAAATCTGATTACAAAAGATACAGCAAAGAAGTTCCAGGTGATAGAGTTCAACTGGATGTTACTAAAATCAGGAATAAAGCTTATCAATTTACAGCTATTGATGACTGTACAAGAATGAAAGTTATTAGGATCTATTCTAATAAAAAGGCAGAAAGTACTATACATTTTTTAGGTGAAATTTTGGATACATTCTATCTTCCTATACAGCATATTCAAACCGACTGGGGAACGGAATTTTTTAATTATTCCTTTCAATACGAATTGCATGAGCATTTTATCAAGTACCGACCCATCAAGCCCAGATCTCCTCATTTAAATGGTAAAGTAGAAAGAACCCAACAGACTGACAAATCCGAATTCTGGTCGCTAGTGGATTTATCTGATACAGATCTTGATTTAAATGCTTTAGCTATTGAATGGCAGGAGTTTTACAATAAGAAAAGACCACACTCTTCTTTGAATGGAAAAACACCTTGGGAAAAATTACAGTCATTGGAACATCTCATTCCTAATTCAGCCTGATGTTACTGCAAAATTTTGGGACTCGAATGAAGTAATATTGCCCAGAAATTATACTTACTTAAGTTATATAAAACAAAAAAATATTAATTTAGTTTCAAAGCCCAAGAGGAAGTAGGCTCTGCTGGGGAGCAACCAACCAGCAATAGGCTTTTAGATATACGGAAAGGAGACCCAAAAGGTCTCCTCTTTTTATTTCAGGTATATTCTATGGCTAAGAAAACCCTCTCTTAATTTGTAGCGAATCTATTGTTATAGCACACTTCATTGAAGCCAATACACAATCGGTCAATCTTTACCATTTAAAGAATGACTGTATAATACCTGTTTTCAGTAAAGATAATGAAAAAACAATTGCTCACCAAGAGCTAATTGATGTGGTAATGAATGCTGCACAAAAGGCATTTCCTATGCAAAATATTACAGAACCTGAAATTAGGGTATCACATCAGATTAAAGGCAGGACACCAGATGCTATACACCTAAATGTAAAAGACCTATTGAGCCACCAAAAAACCATTTATTATGAAAGAATGGCCTTCATCATCAGAATTCCTGGTATTACAGATATAGTGAATGGAAATGAATTATCACTTACAATAGGTGGTGTCAGAAGTTATAATCTGGAAAACCTTTACAATAAGAAAACATTGGAGCGAATGAAGTTCTTCATTGGTTTCCAGAACCAGGTATGCTGTAATTTATGTGTATCAACAGATGGATTCAAGGAAGATATGAGAGTATCTGGTACTCAGGATTTATATTCCAAAACATTGGATGTAATGCAGAATTATGATGCAGAGCTTCATTTAAAGGAGATGAAGGAGCTTCCTCATGATTCTCTTTCTGAACATCAGTTTGCACAGCTTATAGGCAGAAGCAGGTTGTATCAGCATTTACCAAAACTGGAGAAACAGAATATTCCATTGCTCAATTTTAATGATAGCCATATCAATACTATGGCAAAGGATTATTACGAGGATAAGAACTTTTGCAGGCAGGAGGATGGGAGGATAAATTTATGGGATCTCTATAACCTCTTCACGCAGGCTAATAAGTCCTCATATATAGATACTTTCCTAGATAGGAATCTGAACGCTTTTGAATTTAGCAAAGGTATTCAGAAAACGCTCAATGGTAATTCTGATTACTGTTGGTTTCTGAGCTAGATAGACTGCCCCATTTAATTAATTATGGGGTAGTTTTTATTTACATTATTGTTAATCTTTGAAACACTTCTTACAATTTTCATCACTTTCAAAATAGCTTGTAAAATGAATGTGCTGATACTGTATAAAATTGATTTACCCACTGAAATACAAAATTATTTCTGATTTATGATTTTTTAACAAAAAATTAATACTGAATTAATGGCACTACTTCCGAATATGTATAAATTTCCCTCTGAAAAAAATAACTGAATAGTGATTTATTCTTTAAAAACTTTTAACATGAATAATGAATCAAATATTATAGAAAATGAGTATAAAAATATTGCTGCGCGGATACCACAGCGATATCCTTTTCTTTTTGTTGACAGAATTATTGAGGTGAGCAAAGACAAGGCTGTATGTATAAAAAATATAAGTCTTACTGATCCGTACTTTGTGGGACATTTTCCTGATGAACCCATTTTTCCGGGAGTATTATTGATTGAAGCCTGTGCGCAGGTTGGAGGTATCATGATTGCCGAACATGAAGAGTATAGCCAAAGAGGGTACATTGCGATGCTTGATAAATTCAAATTTATAGATTTTATCGTACCCGGTGATACTGTGTTTATAACCTGTAATTTAATCAGTCTTTTTGGAAAATTCGTGAAAAGCTCTGTTGAAGCCAGAGTTGATAATAGAATCGTCGGTAAAGGAATGATTACTTATAATTTCAAAAAATAAGAATCATGAACGGAAAAGATCATAAAGTAGTTGTTACTGCTTTGGGAGTATGTTCTCCTTTGGGGCACTCTGTAGAAAGCTTTATAGAACACTATAAAACGACTCCTCTGGAAATTTCATCAAAGATTGACAATACTCTTTTAGAAGAAGAATTGTCAACTTTCAAAAAAGTAAATCAGAGAAGAATGGATCGGGTAACGAGGATAGCGATGTTGGCTGCTGCTTCATGTTTAAGAGATTCCCGTTTAGAAATTAATGAATCAATTGTGAATGATGTCGGAGGCATTTTCTCAACAGAATACGGGCCTATTGCGAGCGCACGTGATTTTGTTAATTCTGGTTTTGAACTGGGACTCAATTCTGCCAGTCCTTTATTATTTCCTTATACCGTAGGTAATGCTGCACCTGGAGCAATAACGATACTGATGGGAGCCAGAGGATTCAATACCACACTTTCGGGACATAATCCTGTAGCTTATACTTATGATGTCATATCAAGTGGTAAGGCTAAAGCTATTCTGGCAGGAGGTTTTGAAGAGCTCGTTCCTGAGATAGAAGAGTCTTATGCAAAAAGGACTATTTTGAAGGAAGGGCTTAAAAAATCAGCGCCAATTAGCATGCTTTCAGAAGGAAGTGCTATGCTGTTTATAGAATCTGAGGCTTTTGCCAAGTCCAGAAATGCTGATATTCTTTTTGAGGTATGTGGTTATGGTGTTACTTCAAATTTGCAGAAAAACGAGGTTTCTCTTGATAATTTCGGATACCTGGCTCCTGATATAATTGCCAAGACAATGTCATCTGCTTTAAAAAGAAGCGGAGTCAGTTTGGATCAGATATCATTGATTATCTCTCTTTCTCGTAATGACAGTGATCAGGTGTTTTCTGAAGAAACTGCAATAAAGAGTATTTGGAATGAAGATGTACCTCACATTCATTATATTAAACAAACTTTGGGAGAAACTTTTGGTTCTTCAGGCAGTTTTGCCGCAATAATCGGTTATCTGATCGGACTTGATCTCAAAGACTTCTCGGATTCAAAAAAATGGGTAATGATAAACAGCTATCATATAGGTGGTAACTGCATTAGTGTGATCATCGCTCTTTGACCCTCTTTTATTCTTATTATAAAAAGATGAAAAATATTATTGATTTAAAAAATAAGGTCGTGTTGGTAACAGGAGCTACCGGAGGCTTGGGTCAGAATATATGTCTTAGTCTTGCTCAATGCGGAGCAATACCTGTTGTGCATTATAATTCCAATTCGCAGGAAGCTGATAATCTGGTTGAAAAAATAAAAGCCCTTGGTATTAATACATTAAGTATTAAAGCTGATATACGTATTGAAAGTGAAGTCAAAATGTTGACCAAAACGATCGTAGAAAAATTTGGACGAATAGATTGTCTGGTGAATAATGCTGGTATTCTTTTGAGAGGGTTCCTTGCGATGCAGTCTCTTGAAAAATATAAAGATGCTGTTGATATCAATTTGCTCGGAAATTTTTTAGTGAGCAAATATGTTACACAAATAATGATCAGCCAGAAATATGGTTCAATCGTTAACGTCAGTTCTGCTGCCGGCATGGGAGGACTAAAAGGGCAAGGGGTATACAGTTCCACAAAAGGAGCTTTAAATTCTCTGACTGTTGTGATGGCAAAAGAAATGTCTGACTTCAATGTCAGAGTAAATGCTGTTGCTCCCGGATTTATTGCCACCGGAATGTTGGAAAAAGCTACAAAACAAGATGAAAAATATAAGGAGATAATCCCTCTTAAAAGGTTTGGGGAAGCATCAGAAGTTTCTTCAGTTGTTTTATTTCTATTATCTGATGCAGCCAGTTATATGACTGGTCAGGTTTTGGTTATAGATGGCGGCCTGCTAATATCATAAAAAAACAAACATTTAAATATCAATAAAAATGAACTCACAAGAAAGAAAGAAAGTTATTAAGGATTTAATCGTAAGTAGATTAAACCTAAAAATTACAGCATCAGAAATTAAGGATGATGCCATGTTATTTGTACCTGAAGAAGAAAATGGGATCGGGCTGGATTCAGTGGATGCCTTAGAGCTTGCAGTGTCAATCAACAATACCTTCGACGTTACCATTAGTGATGATGATATGTCTATTTTTAATTCTGTCAATTCAATAAATGATTTTGTTGAAAAACAATTACAGGTTGAACTATAGTTATTATCCATATTTCCTATCAGTCAGAAAATGGTAATTGGTACAGACATCATTAAAATTTCCAGAATTAAAACACTCATCGACAGGGAGAATGGAAATGCATTGGATTTTATTCTCACTCCCCATGAAAGAGCAATGAAAAAGAGTTCTCATTCTATAGCAGGAATCTTTGCCGCAAAAGAAGCTCTTCTCAAGGCATTTGGAGTAGGTTTTTCCAGGGGGCTTGGCCGTCTGCTGGAAATTGAAGTGAAACATGATCCATATGGTAAACCTTTTATTATTACCTCTGGAATAGTAAAGGAAATCCAGGAAAATAAAGAAATCCGGAATATCGAACTGAGCATATCTCATGATGGAGATTACTGTGTGGCATTTGTCGTCTGTCTGTGAAAGAAAATCCACTGTTAATAAAGTTGTTTAAATTTTAATTGCATGATATAGATTTTTCAGTGCAAAAAATTTAAACAGCTTTTATTAGGAAACAAACAATGTTTTTAAAATGAGCACCAAATTAAATGTATATGATGTAATTATTATTGGTTCTGGATTGGGTTCCATTGCCTGTGCGAGCTTTATTGCCCAGATGTATAATCTCAAAGTACTTGTTGTTGAGCAGAATAAGCAGGCAGGCGGATTGTCTCAGGCAATTGTGACCGATCAGGATGTTGAACTTGAAATTGGTATTCATCAGGTCGGCGAGTTGGAAGCAGACTCCATATTTTCAAAGCTGATGTCCTACATAAGTGATGGTAAAAGTAGCTGGAGAAGGCTACCTGATACATTTATAAAATTCCATTTTCCGGATTTCGTGTATGAAGTGACTGCCGGAGAGGCTGATCAAATCTATAAACTTTCTCGATTATTCCCTTCAGAGGAAGTGAATATTCACCAGTATTATAGAGATATAGAGCAGATTACAAAATGGTACAGAAATTTTACAACAGAATCATTGAATAATGATAAGTCCAGAATGTTGAAGTTGCTTGATCTGAAACCCGGAAAAATGGCAATGATGACTACCGAGGCATATTTGAATCATCGCTTTACCAATGAAAAATTAAAAAGTTTAATTGCCAGTCATTGGACAGACTATGGGTTACCACCTCAAATGAGCGCATTTTTAAAGCATGCAATATTAGTGAATAATCATAAAAATGGAGTTTACTACCCGAATTTTGGATCAACTCAACTTATTGATTCAATTTCAGATACAATAATAAATAATGGAGGAGAATTCGTTTTTAATTCTCGGGTAGAAGAAATTATATATGAAGGTAAAACAGCTCATTCTGTTACGATTCTAAACGAAATAACCAACGAAAAAACTGTTTTAGGAGCCAACATTATTATTTCGGGAATAGGGCTGTACAATACGTATGGAAAGTTATTAGATAAAAATTTAGCCCCGGAGAAACTTAATGCTCTTAATGGATTTAAAAGGCAAGGGGTGAGCTTTATCAAATTATTTGCAACATTAAAGTCTGATCCTCAATCTGTAGGTGCTGATCAATCTCTTTCCTGGGTATATCCCGGATATGATCATAACCAGAATTTTAAAGGAAGAAAAGCTCTTTCCAAAGAACTTATTTCTCAATTTTCAATATCATTTCCTTCTCTGAAAAAAGACAGAACGACTAAGCATAGTATGAAGATCAATACTTTAGTTGATTATGATACATTCATGGAATGGCTGGGTAATGATGAGCTTGGAGAGAATTATAAAAGAATAAAGCAAGAAATAGGTGAATCTCTGTTGAACGCAGCTGAAAAACTTTATCCAGGGTTAACAGAACTGGTAGATAATTGGGATCTATATACTCCAATGTCTGCAACGCGTGATACGAAACATTATAAAGGCAATATTTTCGGAATACCTGATACCCCCGAGCGATATATGAATCTGGATTTTAATTGTTTTACTCCTTTGGAAAACGTCTATGTTACCGGTTCGGATATTACTACGTCTGGCGTTTATGGTGCAATTTTAAGTGGTGCATTGACCGCATCTGCTGCCTTTAAAGATAAACAGTTCTTTTTAAAGGTTATTCAGAAAGTGTCCTTAGACAAAATAAAAAATAAAGTATAGAATGAGGATATTTTCATACATATTCTTACTTTTTATATCTGTATCTGCGTCTCTGCACGCACAGTTAACCGTGGCAGGGAAAGTAGTTGATAAGGAAGGTAATCCGATCTCTTCGGCTGGTATATATATCAAAGACAGTTATGATGGGACAAGCTCATTAGCTGACGGAACATTTAGTTTTAAAACCAGCTTGGAAGGAAAGCAGGTTATTACTATAGAATTAAATGATTTTAAATCAATAGAAGAACCGATAGAGCTGACCACAGATGTCTTGAATCTGAAATATGTTTTATCTAAAGAGGAAAAAATAAAAACCATAGAAGCTGTTTCAATTGTAGCCGGTTCTTTTGATGCCAGTGATGCAAAAAAATCTATTGCTTTAAAGCCTATGGATATTGTTACAACTCCAAGTGCTGGAGGGGATATTTATGGAGCATTGTCTACTTTACCGGGAACACAAACTGTCGGTGAAACAGGTAAATTATTTGTTCGTGGAGGGGATGATTATGAAGCAAGAACATTTATTGACGGACTTCAGGTAGAATCTCCTTATCAGCAAAGACCAGGAGGAATCCCCACAAAAGGCAGGTTTTCTCCTTTATTATTTTCTGGAACGCTTTTCAGTACAGGAGGATACTCGGCTGAATACGGACAGGCACTTTCATCAGTGGTTTTATTAAAGACGGATGCTGCACCGGCAAACGATAAACTAAATATCAATCTCTATTCCATTGGTCTTGGAGTAGCAGGAACAAAAAAGATGGAAAAGTCGGCGTATATAGCAGCCTTTGATTATACTGATCTGGGGCCTTACTTTAAGCTGGTTCCACAAACTACGAATTGGGAAAAAGCTCCAAAAACAATTTCAGGCTCATTGAATATAATTAATAATACAGGTAACGGCGGGGTGAGTAAAACACTGATCTCCTATAACGATGACCGTTCATCTTTATATTATCCGTATTATGGGTATAATAAACCCAACGTATTATTATCCCTTACTAATAAAAATCTTTTTATTAAAAATTCATTCCGAACCCGTTTGAACGAAAAGACGATACTGAATACGGGAATAGGATTTGGGATGGATAAAAATGATCTGCGACTAGATAGTCTGGCTATTAAAGACGAGCTTTTCTCAGGACAGATTAAAGTTACACTGGCTCATACTATTTCAGAAAAAGTGAAACTCAGCTATGGTGGAGATCTTTTTATAAAAAACTTTACCGAACGCATTAAAATTGATGAATCGCAACAAAATTTAAAATTTAATGATTTGCAAACTGCCTTTTTTACTGAAACAGAATATAATGTTTCTCCAAAAATGGCTTTTAAATTAGGACTAAGGGCAGAAAATACTACACTTGGAGAAGATTTCATGCTAATGCCCAGAGCTTCTGTTGCTTATCGTTTATCAGAAAAAAACCAACTTTCTGCGGCTTACGGAATGTTTTATCAAAATCCTCAATTTCAATATCTTAAATTTACTGATAAACTTACTCCTGAAAAAGCTTCACATTTTATCTTAAATTATCAATACAAGAATAAAGGCAGGCTTCTAAGACTGGAGGCTTTCTATAAAGAATATAAAAATCTGATTACTTATAAGGTTGAAAATTTTCCTGACCCTGCTAACTATGATAATAATGGATATGGCTATGCAAAAGGATTTGACTTTTTTTATCGCGACAACGAATCTATCAAAAATGGAGATTTCTGGATCAGCTACTCCTATTTAGATACCAAAAAACTATATCGTGATTATTTACTGTATTCTACACCTATATATTTTTCAAAACACAATTTTAGTTTTGTTTATAAACAGTGGATTTCGTCTATAAAAAGTTTTATAGGAATGTCATATACCTATGCAAGTGGGAGACCTTATTATGACCCTAATAAACCCGCGGATCTTTTTCTGTCTGATAAAACAAAACCTTATCATAATTTAAGCCTCAACTATTCATATGATCTATCGGGTATTACAAAAATTCCCGTTACACTGTATGCTTCGGTAAGTAATATTTTTGGGAGCCACAATGTTTTCGGGTATAATAATGCATTTAATTCGGCAACAAAAAAGTATGATTTAATTCCAATGGTGTCGCAGGCAAACATGTTCTATCTATTAGCTCTATTCATAAATTTATAAATTTTTATCCCATGAAAAAAAGAACTTTTTTATTTGTATTAGCATTTCTCTTCGTCTCGTTAAGCTTTAAAGCTCAAACCAGATATGAAAAAGAAATGACAACTGCATTGGATGCATTATATAAGGCCAATGATCTTTCAACTTATAAGGCACTTGCCAATAAATTTGAGGCTATTTCCAGAGTGGAAAAAGATAATTGGCTTCCTAAGTACTATGTAAGTTATATCTATACAGTATTAGCTCATTTTGAGAAGGAAACTGATAATAAAGATAAATCCCTTGAAATAGCTCAAAATTATTTTAATAAATCTAAAGCCCAATCTGGAAACAAGGAAGAACTTGCCATTCTGCAAGCTTATATCCACCAGTCCACATTTTTTGTATCACCTATGACAAGGCTGAGTGACTTTGGGACAAATAGCACTGAAATTGAAGGATTATTAAAATCCTATCCCAACAATCCCCGCATCAATTTACTTCAGGGTATACAGTTGTTTAATAAACCGGGATTCCTTGGAGGAGGAGCTGCTAAGGCAAAACCTTTTTTTCAGAAAGCAGAATCTATCTACAATAAATCTCAAAATTTAAATTCTTTAAATCCCAATTGGGGTAAAACTCTGAATACTATTTATTTAAAAAAAAGTGAATAAAATACATTTGAAATGAAAGAGAAAATTGTAATATCCGGTTTAGGCGTTTACTGCTCAATCGGAAAAAGTGTTGATGAATTGGTTGAATCACTGGCAGAATCAAAACTTGGGTTTGATTATGTCGATGAATTTCATACCGAGGGATATAGAAATACGAACGCTGGAGTAATCAAAGATATTGAGAATATTAATTCTCTCACTGGTCTTCGTTCTTCGCTTATCCTGAAGCCTTCTATATATCAGGCAATTGAAGATTCCCATATATTTGATATAGAAGTCGATCGCTCCCGAATATCCATTTCTGTAGGAACTTCCCTCACAGGATACGGAGGTTTTGTAACATGCTTATTTGAACGCCATTATCAGGAAAAAAATGAAAAGTATCAATCTTCATTAAATGAACATATGAAGATTGATTACCTGGAATCAATCAATAATATCCCCGGAACACTGCTGGCGACAGAAATCGCCATGGAGTATGATATATCCGGAATATTGTCATCTTCTATAACCGCATGCAGTGCGAGTGGAAATGCTATGGCAATAGCAGTGGATACCATCAGAAACGGATTAGCTGATGTTGTTATCGTAGGAGCTGTTGATCCTCTATCTGAATTAACTTATATGGGATTCCATACATTAAGAGCAATGTCTCCGGGTCAGCCAAAACCGTTGGATAAAAACAGAGAAGGGCTGTTGATTGGTGAAGGGTCCGGATGTATCATTATTGAAAGTGAGTCACACGCTAAGGCACGTGGTGCAAAAATATATGCAGAAATAGCCGGTTATGGATTAAGCAATGATGCCTATCATGCTACCCAACCTCACCCTGAAGGAGAGGGAGGAGTATTGGCGATGAAGATTGCCTTGAATGAAGCAGACCTTAGCTCCGACGAAATTCAGTACATCAACATGCATGGAACAGGAACCAAACATAATGATCAGGCTGAATTAAAAGCAGTTGAACGTGTTTTCGGAGAAAGGTTAAAACATATACCAATAAGCTCATCAAAATCAATGATTGGACATACCTTAGGTGCGGCAGGCTGTATTGAAGCAGTAATCTGTATCCTTTCTTTACATCATAATTTTCTTCCCCCAAGCTTAAATTTTGAAACACCTATTGCTGAGTTTGATTATCAGGTGGTGACTGCAACAAAGAGTCAGGAACTTAATGTTGTTATGAACAATTCATTTGGCTTCGGAGGAAACGGGGCGTCATTTATTTTAAAAAATAATTCGCTCAATTGTATGGATACAAAAGCATTTAGGACAAAGCTGTTAATTGAAAAGCTGTCTAAAATATATCCGGATAACTTTTCTCAGAGTTTGATTGATATTACATCAGCAGAATATCAAAAAATACTGATAATAGCACCCCATGCTGATGATGAAGTTATTGGATGTGGTGCTGCAATTGAATATTTTGCTCAAAAAGGAGCCTATATAATAGTCCTGATTGTGACTCAAGAAAGCAACCGATCCATCGCTAAATCTTATGATTATGTACCTCAACAGAGAATAGAGGAAAGTTATGAGGCTCAGTCTGTTTTGGGGTATGATGAATTGATTTATTTCGATTTTCCGGAACTTATGCTTAAAAGTGATAACCATTTGCAGAAGCGGTTTTGTCTGGAGTTGGATAAATTGATATTAACATATCAGCCCGATTCTATTTTTATTCCAAATAGGGATGAAATGCATCCGGATCATCAGATTATTGGGAAACTTGCGGAGGAGGTTATATTGAAAGGATTAAACAATAAGAGTTTTCAGCAACTTGAGGCAACAGTTGTTTATGAAATCTGGGGTCCGGTTATGATGAATTCTTTTCTTGAAATTACTGATACTGCGTATGCGAAAAAAATAACAGGGATTCAATGTTATCAATCTCAACTGGCATCAGTGGATTACGAAAAGATTATCGAATGTATCGGGATATCCAGAGGTAAAGATCTTGTGAATGCATGGTCTCATGAACCAGACCGTAAATTTAAAATAGTAGAAGGCTACAGACTTTGTAATTATAAAGAAAATTAAATGTCGGAAATCATGTTTAGTGTCGTGATATGCAGCTATAATAAATCACGCTCATTAGCTGCCGTGTTAACCAATATGAATAGGTTGGTTAAAGAAAACAATGACAGCTCATTCGAAGTTGTTGTTGTAGTTGATGGCTCAACAGATGATACATTAGAAGCGATCAAGGCACTTTCTATACAATATCCGATTCGGGTATTTCATATTGAAAATTCCGGTTTGTCCAACGCCAGAAATTTTGGGATAGAGAAGAGCCTTGGCAGTTATGTACTTTTTTGTGATGATGATGTTATATTCCATCCTAATTACTTCAGCAATCTTACAACTGCAGTTCAACAGTATCCTGAACATGTTCATATCGGAAACCTTACAAACATTGGTAAAGAATACTCACCTGAAATTGTTGATAAGCTTTTACAGAACGAAGACATTGATTATGATAAACTAGAAGAAAAGCAAAACTATCATGTCTTTTTTGAGGCTGTGAAACAACTTTTCTTTTACCAGAATGAGCAAGATGATTTTACTACCGCTATATGGTGGGCAGTAGTGACAGGAGGAAATTTATGCATCCCTAAGCATTATTTTGAGACATGCGGCAAGTTCGATAGTAATATAAAAGGTTGGGGTCCTGAAGATGCTGATCTTTGTTACCGGCTCTTTCTGAAAGGGGCAAAAGCTGCTTATAACAGTCGGTGTCTATTGTATCATTTGGATCATCCACGAGATTTAAAAGCCATCTATGATACGATGACAAAAAATGCGGTCTATTTTATAAAAAAATATCAAAAGCCTAAAGAGTTATACAGCTATCTAAATTTCACTAATGGCAAACTCTCTTTGTGTGATTTTAATGATATGTGCTGTGATTTGTATGGAATGAAAAAAGTAAATATTCCTTCGTTTTCAATGAGTATGAAAGATTATTCAGGTAGAGAGCAATTTTTAAAACACCAATCATGATGGTAACAGAATTATATAAACGAAACTATTTGCCTGGGTTTGATTGCAGAATGGCAACGTTTAGGAATAACCTGGCTTACTATGGTTATAATTTTTCAAATGGTATGATGCTCGGACTTTCAGGGTGTTTATCTTTTATTTATTCAAAACCTGAAGGAAACAGAATTCCCTATTATACGATTTTAGGAATCACAGACCAGACTCTGGAAGGACTATCATCTGTTTTTGACAGCTATCTTATTTATGGAAACTGCTCTTTTGATAGATCAGATGTGTTGACTTTGTTAAAAACAAATCTTGAGAAAAATATAGTAATTAATGCTGCAATCAATCGTCCTTTGCTCAATCATATAAGAAAGGGAAATGATTTGAAATATTTTGTTTTCAATTCCAGTTACACAGGATTTCACTTTGTAACGATAACAGGTTTAAAAGATGATAAGATTACATTTTTTGAAACTGATTATTCAAAACCATTAGAATATGACGTAGATACATTTATTAATTTGTGGTTTTATGATACGATACACAATAGAGCATCATATGATTCCAGTCAAGCTTGTAACGGGAAGTATTATACAATTCATCCTCCAAAATTTGACCCTCATAAAAATAAAAATGCGTTACTGTTCCTAATTGAAAAGGTAACCAACAACTTTTTTACTGAAGGAAAATATTACCATAATGGTGTACAGGCATTGCATGACTTTTTTGAAGATATTACAACATGGAGACACAGTGCTGATAAAAATTGCGCTATAAATAGCATCTTCTATATTAAAATTCTGGAAATGAATTTAAGTGGCGGTGGATTTGGACGAAGGTTATATAGCTCATTTCTGGCAGAAGTTGCAGAGATTATAGATGATAATACATTGAAGTCTATCGCAAGAGAGTTCAAAGAAACTTCCAAATTATGGACAAGCTTTATTAACGCTATTTCATCTCCGGAAACAATCAACAGCCTTATGTCGGGTCAACTTGATTTGTTCGAGTCATTGGCAGAGGCTCATTCAACGGCCATCATTACTGCAGAAACCAATCAATTTACTCATTTAAATAACTGGATAAAATTAAAAAATTAGTTATGATTATCTCTAAAACACTTGAATTGAACGAAATTTTAATTAAACCTAGATTTTGTGAAATAGATTCCCTTTTAATTGTTCATCATTCCAGATTTATACCCTGGGTTGAAGAGGCTAATTTTAATTTTGTAGAACAGGTATTGAATATTTCTCGCAAGCAATTATTTGAAATTGATCTGTATAATCCTATCCATAAGTTGGAGTTTATGTACAAAAACAATGTGAAATGGGACGATGAGCTTATAGTAAGCACAGTAATGGAATACAATCAATTTGCTTTGTTCACAATGCACAATACGATTAGTTGCAGGAAAAACCCATCCAAAATTTTTGCTACAGCAAAGATTTCCCTTCTGATTGCAAACAAAGAACTGAAATTAAAGCTATTGATGCCTGATTTTTATCTTTCCAAAATTAAACAGGCAGAAAAAGTATATCCCCAATATTTTATAAAATCTGATCATGTACAACAGTCAAAATGATATAGGATATTGTATATCAACAGTTTTAAAGGATTATTCTGTTGAGATGGATGCAGATATTTGTCTAATACTTTGCAGCCCTTTGTGGTTAGGCTTGAATATTTCGGCAAAACAGAATTATTTTCCCATTAAAAAGAATGAGATTTCGTATTTGAACCCTTTGTTTCTAGAGAACTTCTCTGTTAATGCCAATTGTTTATTTATACCAAGCAGAGCCAATTCTAAAGATAGCTTCGACTATCTTAAGTACAGGCATGGCAATCGAAAAAAAACCTTGGTTAAAGTCGCCGAGAGTATTGTATCAAATACAGATAACAACATGGTTAATGATCATTATGAAGTGGTTCATCGGCCTGTACTAGCCATAATTGATAAAATTTCAGATGATGATAATGTGACCGATGGTATAAAGGTATCTCTGGTTTTTTCAGAAGAAAATCAAATGACGATCCCGCGAAGACAATTTATGGATCATTGGTACAGTGAAACCGGTAATATGAATACGGATTTGTTTAGGATCATTCCCTCAAAAAATACCTTTTCAGAAGAGCTTATCAAAATAAAGATCAAATCAGCCCTTGATAAACAAAATCTGAACTTAAGGTCAAATAACAAATCATTACTTACCGGGAATGCCGTATTGGAATTTTTAAAAAATGGTATAGAAAAAAAGGTCGAAGGATATGAATTACCTGTGCAACATCAGTATTTATGGCGAAATAAAGAAGGGATAATTAAACTTAAGCAGGATTATGCCAAAGCCCTTGAAAAATTAGATTTTATGGATGAATGGAATGATATCCGATCGATAATAGAAAGTTTATTAAAAGGAATAGAGGTTTGGAAATTATTTTTTGAAATCATAAATGATGATTCTCTTTCTGAGGAGACGCTTTTACAATATTATGAAGCACTTATTGAAGTGGAGAATGAATGTAATGACAATTTTACAATGGTATAAATGGAACATACTCCAGTAATAATAAACGATTATCAGCATAAGCCGGGCGGGTCTTGTATAGTAACTGCATTAAGCGGGATGTATAGACATAATGGATTGGATTTTGGTCCTGAACAGATTATTGGTCTTGGATCGGGCCTTCAGTTTGCCTATGGCTACAACCCCTTTGAAAAGAACTACAGAATTGAATTTATTTCTTCACAGCTGTTCTATTCTCTATTATCAAATACAGGTACATATGGTGAAGAATTTGAATTTTCGGATCAGGAGAAATCACTGACCAGAGTATTCGAATTAATTGACAGCAATATGCCTGTTCCGGTAATGATGGATCCTTTGTATTGTGAGGGTTTGATGAAACGGACCTCAAAAGAGTTTATTAAGTATATTCCATCACATATGATGGTGGTATATGGTTATGATTTGTCAAGTGGTCAGATATTCCTTTATGATAGCCCGCAGTTTAACCCCATAAGTATGAAAATAAATGATTTTGTAAAAGCCAGATGTTCTGGGCCTACTTTGCCGACAAACAAGCATATGGAGTTTTATTTTCCGGAGACCATCTTTCCATACCATATGTCAGTGAAGCTTGCGATCCGTAAAGTCATCAGTGTGTATAAATATTCAGAAAAACATCTTGCTCACAAATCCGGATTTCAGGCAATTGACCGATTTACAGGTAATGTAAAGAACTGGAGAGAGATATTCACTGATGCCGAAATAATAGATAATGCAAGATTATTTATGATGGGAGTAACCAATGGCCATGCTACCAAAGGAGCATTCAGAACACAGTATTCTATTTTTCTAAGTGAAGCGTCTGAAAGAATTGATAGCAATGGTTTTTATCAATCATCACAAATCTATTATGATCTGGGTAAATTATGGATAGAATTTCAAAAGTGTCTGAACATACTGATTAAAGATCCGGGAACCCATGAAATATGGAAAGATAAATCTTCTTTTTACCAGTTGCTCGATGAGATCAATGAGAAAGAAAAATTAGCGATTAATGTTTTAGAAAAAGAACTAATAAGTAATTAAATGGAAAAACCTATTGTTATACAAGTTACCAACCTAAGTAAGAGTTACAATGGTATCCAGATTCTGGACGACATTTCATTTAACATCTACAAAGGTGAAGTAGTCGGCCTTGCTGGGATTAATGGAGCGGGTAAAAGTACCTTAATTGAAAGTATTGAAGGGTTGAGAAAAATAGAAAGTGGCTCAATTACTGTACTGGGCAAATCAATAGATAAACATTATAAAAGCGTTCAGCAGGAAATCGGAGTTCAATTACAAAGAACAAGCCTCATAGGAAATATAACGTTAGATGAAACTCTGACTCTTTTTAAAACACTTTATAATGTGAAAACTAATAATTCCGTACTGTTGGAAAGAGTGAGTCTGGCTGATGCAGCACACAAAAAAGTAAAACATTTATCAGGAGGACAATATCAGAGATTTAATTTGTGTCTGGCCATTCTCAATGATCCCAAGATTCTTTTTTTGGATGAACCTACTACAGGATTGGATCCAATTGCGAGAAGAGAATTATGGACAATAATTAACGATCTGAAGAAGCTGGGAGTTACGATTTTGGTTACTACTCATTATTTGGATGAAGCACAGGAAATCTGTGATAAGATATTAATTCTTGGCAACAAGAAAATTGTAGTTTATGATACTCCACACAATCTGATCAAAAAGCTCGAAAATGAGAAAACAATCATAATGAGCGGAATTGAAATGCTTAGCCAAACAGATTTGGAAGAACTGAATAACAGATTTAAAATAAAATATACAGAAGAAAAAATATTTATTTATACCTATGATATAGGAAAGACCTTAAATGAATTTTTTGAGTGGACTAAACATAATCAGAGGATCATAAGTGATGTCAGTGTGAGATCTTCAAATCTCGAAGATGTTTTTATGATGTATACAGCAGCGGTGATGAATAAAAAAAATGAAATAGCATGAGAAATATTATTGTAGTATCCAGAATATTTATTGTTATTTTTCTCAGGGATAAACTCAACCTTTTCTTCAGCTTTTTCTTTAATGCCTTTTTAATGGTTATGCTTGGTTTTTATGTGAGTAACCGCTTTGATGTTGGTACAATTGGTATTTATGATGACTTAAAGTCTGACTTTTCAAATCAGTTTATAAAAACTCTTGGCAATGATCCTGCTATAAAAGTTAAAAAGTTTAATGATACAGCTGCTCTTTTTAAGGCTATTGAAAAAGGTGGAATCGTTGCAGGAATAAAAATTGACAAGCCTTTTGAAGCTTTGAAAGATGATTCTGTAGCTGATCCCATATCTAAACATAAACAATTACAAATATATGGGAGTTCAGAAAACATGATGTGGGTAAAAATGCTGGAACCGGGTATTAAGATCGCTATACTTAATACAAATAATACTTCCAAAAAAATTATTTCACAAATCAATCTGAAAACACAAACCGTACAATCCAGGAATATAAACTATTTTAAATCTATTTTTCCAGGGGTGCTTGTTTTTTCTGTTATGGGCTTATCATTTACAGGAGCAATGTCTTTACTGTATTTCCGAAAGTCTGATGTTTTAAAACGTCTGAAGATTACCCCCCTTAAAAAATATGAATTTCTGATTGGCTTTATCACCAGTTATTTTATACTGTTATTGCTGCAGGCCATTTTATATATTTTTATTGCCTGGTTGGTTTTTGGCTATGTATTCACAGGTAATTACTTGCAAATTAGTTTATTAATAGTTAGTTGCGGACTTTTGTTTATATTGCTTGGGATTACAATTGCCAATATTGTCCCTAGTATAGACTCCGGAAATAATATTATCAGGTTTTTAAATTTTCCGGCCTCTTTTTTATGTGGGGTATTCATTCCGATTGAAACATTACCTAAAATATTACAGTATATATCAGTTTTCCATCCGCTTACTTATTTTACAAGTGCCATGCATAATGCCGTTAATTACAACTCTGCATTTAGTGGTAATAGCACAAATTATATTATCATTTTCATATTAATGATTGTTTTCAGTGTTATTTCTATAAAAACTTTTAAATGGGAGGCTCAATCTTAAAAATTAATTAGACATGAAAAAATTACTTGTAATTGAAACTGACGGGATTTCTGAAATAAAAAAAGAGTGTGAGCTATTGGGGTGGCATCCTATTTTTGTGAAGACACACAATTATACAGACTGGCTCCCTCTTGAAAATCTAAATGAGGAATTTGATATCCGATCAGTAGGCAATTTATCTTATTTTGAGATCATTAAGATTGCGTTAGAAGAAAATGTCAGTGGAATCTTACCTATATCTCTTTTGGAACCGGAAGGTGTTAGAGATAGTTTAGTAAAAGATTATATTGTCAATCACAAAATTCCTGTCAATATTGTAGCTAATTCACCTGCTACAATGGAAAGCACATTTGACAAATGGTTGATGAAATTTATTCTCAGTCATTTTAACATTCCTGTTACACCAGGTAAACCAATTAATAATCTTGAAGATATTCATGACATTGTAAAAGAATATAGCTTTCCGATAATTATTAAAGAACGCAAAAGCTATACGGGTATGGGCGTTAGAATAATAAATGGCAAAGAGGAACTGGTTAGATATGTCACTAAAAATATAAAAAAAGGATTATTTGCCGAACCTTTTCTTTCCGGGTCAGAAATTAGCATGGAAGTAATTGCCTGGAACAATGAAGTGTTTTTTCAACCTTTGGTTTACAAAGGAGAAACAAGACTCAATATCATTGAACACCCTGCATATAGACCTAGAATTTCACCTTACAAATCGGGATCAGCCATTGAAAGTAAAATCATTACTATTGTGTCTGAGGCAGTAAAACATCTTCAGCTAAAAGGAGCCGCTGAATTTGAATTTCTGATTATTAATGGAGAGCCGATTATTATGGAGATCAATCCGAGAATATCAGGAGTTACAAGATTATGTAATGCCGCAGGAGGAGCGGATGTATATAAAGAACTTACTCATATCTGCATCAATAATGCTACTCGGAAAGATTTAGTTACAAAGGAACATAAATATGCGATTCAATTTCCACTGAACATTCTTCCGGAAGGAGATCTTTTGGAAAAACTGCAGCAAAATCCGCATATAAGC
The DNA here is from genome assembly GCF_022869225.1 of Chryseobacterium sp. Taxonomy (NCBI): domain Bacteria; kingdom Pseudomonadati; phylum Bacteroidota; class Flavobacteriia; order Flavobacteriales; family Weeksellaceae; genus Chryseobacterium; species Chryseobacterium sp. The sequence goes on from NZ_JALIHL010000001.1 coordinate 3,090,270, forward strand.
TATATTAAACCAATTACCTGGATGCCCATTCTACCTATCAGAAGTAGTATTATTATGAGCTATAACAGTATAGATGAACTATTTCAGGGTATCAAATCTCTTGAAAATTTTACTGATCCACGGTATATTACAGAAGCATTAAAATCATTTGATTATTTTTAGTAACCACTATAGCTTTTATTATTTAATTAGTATTTTGACAATGAAAGATTACTCACTTTTACATCAAGCGAATGTTATTATACATGTTTTTGCCGGATCGATAGCTCTTATAGCAGGATTAGTCTCAATTTTAACAAAAAAAGGAGGAAAGAATCATCGTAAGGCCGGACTTATCTTTCTTTCTTTTCTTGCCGTAGTTGTCCTTACCGGACTGGTGGGGGTTTTTGTGTTTGGAAGAAATATATTTCTTTTGGTTATTACAATGCTAAGTGCATATCTGGGATTTTCCGGTTATCGGGTATTAAAATCTAAATCAAATAAGTTACATCTTATTGATATTGTGGTTGCTTTGGCTACATTAATAACTATGTGCTATTTTATGTATTATTTAAAATCAATTGGTTTTATCTGGTCTCCGGTCATAATTTATAGTACCGTGGGCTACTTATTATTAATGGTTGCCTATGATTTTATTCGTTATCTGATTCCGGCAAACACATACGGAAATTTATGGATATACGAGCACATACTAAAAATGATAAGTGCTTTTAGTGGGATATTGTCAGCATTTACGGGGACAGTTCTTCCACAATATCACCCCTTCAGTCAGTTTTTACCTTCCGTATTGGGAACTATAGTTGCCATAGGTTTTATGATATATGTTTACAACAAAAGAAAGGTTAATACATTTACCTGAAAATACTAAAAGATCCTTTATGCTTTGTCTGTTTTTAGGTTTTGCCAAATAATAATGATTTTAATATATGAAGCAACAAGAAAAAGTCCAAGATCTTAATTTGACATCTGTAAAAAAAGATCTCAAAGATTACAATAATACATATAGTTCTTTTCCTGACCAATGTACTTTATCAGATCTGTTTTTTGAGCAGGTAGAATCTGTTCCACACAATATTGCAATTGTAGAAAAAGATAAACAATATACCTATCTAGAATTAGAAACAGAGGTCGGTCGGCTCACACAGATATTGCAAGATTACCAACTTGAGGATGGTAGTGCTGTTATTATTTTATTGGAGCCGGGATTTCAACTACTGGCAGCGATGCTGGCTGTACAAAGATCAGGACACTATTATGTACCCATTGACATAAGATCATCAGTTTCCCACGTTCATTATATGGTTTCAGATACAAATCCCGGTTTGATTCTTACCAACAATACAATATCTTTAAATTATTCTTTTAATCGCAGAGCACTTGTTTGTCTTGTTGATGCCTCATTATCGGTAAATAAAATCAATAAAAGTGTTGAAAGCAAAGCTCCTATCAATATAGAAAGTACGGCATACGTTATGTACACTTCAGGAACTTCAGGCAGACCGAAACGGGTTGCCATCTCTCACAGATCATTGGTCAATTATTGCTTTTGGGCAATGCATAAATATTGCAACGGGGTTACCTGTAATTTTCCCCTGATAACCTCTGTTTCTTTTGATTTAACCATTACCTCTCTTTTTGTTCCTTTAATCAGTGGAGGATCCATTGTTGTATATACAGGCGATGAAGAAGAAACGCCCGTTTTACAGGCTATTAAAGAAAATAAAGTAGATATCATCAAATTAACTCCCTCACAATTACTTTCAGTTGCAGCTTCTGCAGCTTCTCAACAGCAATATATTCATAGCAGGGTAAAAGCTTTTATCTTAGGAGGAGAAGATTTAAGTGCAAAATTATGTCATAAAATTACCCGGCTATTTGGTGAAAAAATTAAAATATATAATGAATATGGTCCTACCGAAGCTACTGTAGGCTGTATGATCTATGAATTTGATAAAAATAATAATACGACAGGGTTGATCCCTGTTGGTAACCCCATTAGTAATTCGCGTATATATTTGCTAAATAATTTGTTAATGCCAGTTGATGGAGATGAGGTCGGAGAAATCTATATCGCAGGAAGTGGTCTTGCAAAAGAATATATGGATAATCCCAAGATGAATGTAGAAAGATTTATCCCTGATCCATTTTTTGAAGGAAAACAAATGTATAAATCCGGAGATTTAGGACGTTGGAATAGCCGGGGAGAACTGGAATGCCTGGGACGTTTGGAAAGGAAGCTTGTAGTAGGAGAGTTTACCGTTTTATTGACCGACATAGAAAATATTATTGGCACTCATGATAGCATCCTTTCATCATTTACGACTATTCAAAAAAAGACAGATGATACCCATTTACTCACTACTTACATTGTTCCTGACGATGACAGTTATTTGGTAAACCAGAATAAAACTGATCAGCTGAAGAAAGAACTTTTACTATTATTAAATAACCTATTATCTGCTGTTTATATAAACATAGAATTTATTTTTATTAAAAATTTTCCATTGAATTTAAATGATAAAATTGCACTAGACAGACTTCCTGTTATTTCTGAAATCAATAGTGAAATCTAATCAATTTTTATGATTTTGGGGTAACAAAAAATGTGAAATAAGCTTCCTCACATACTCCAAAAAAAATGAATACAGAAACAATAGTATCAGAGATACAGGTAACATACCACCCCTTCAAAATATCTCAAACTAAGCTCACCATGAGTACTAATGTAATAGAAGTTATTAGAACAATCTGGGATAAAAGGATAATAGAAATGCAAGAAGAGGTAAAAATACTCTTCGTAAACTCTTCAAATACTGTCATTGGCTTCTATAGCCTATCTAAAGGAGGTATTACAAGTAGCTTAGTAGATATTAGACTGATTTTATCAGTAGCCTTGAAATGTTTAGCAACTGGATTAATATTAGTACATAACCACCCAGGTGGCAATCTTAATCCAAGTAATGCAGATTTAGCTATAGTAAAGAAGCTTAATACAGCTTGTAAGCTACTTGATATAGCTCTTCTTGATAGCATCATCATTACTAAAGAGAATTATACAAGTTTTAATGATGAAGGATTGTTGTAGATTATTTATATATAGCACCAAAGGCATACTTTTAGGCATACCTTGATTAAGATAAGTATTTTAAGTTATTAAATATCAAGATGAAATATGTCCCTGGTTCGAGCCCAGGTGGGACCACATTTCAAATCAAGCACTTACAGAAATGTAGGTGCTTTTTTTATTTTTTGACTGCAACTATGCTGCATATCAAAATGTTGTAAAGTTAAAGAGCCGGTTTCTTAAGCAAAAATTAGATATCGATGAACATTATCAATCAAGTAATTCCAAAAAAGGTGAGAATCATAATTTTCATTTTTAGGGTTGACTAGGGAATTGTTGAGCTAAATATCTCGGTCCAAGCTATCAGAAATTAATTTTGTTTCATAATTATTTCCATAGCAGCTTTATTTTTTTGCGCAGAAAATAAAAGAAAATTGAGAATAAAAAAGATTGTGTATACTAAATTGTTTTTCAGTGATTAAATCGGGGTTGTCAGGTTTAAGAAAAGATTCTGGGGATTTCTTTCCAAAATCATTCTTTTTAGTAAAGAATAAAGGTAGTAAAGGGTAATGATGAGTTATTTTATTTTTCGGGCTCGTTTTCCCATTCAAATATTTTTTCGACTCCAAATCTTTTAGCTGCGCTTTTACCGGTACTTCCAGGGACTGATACTTTGCTTGAAAATCTTTCACGATCTTTATCCTTCAATTCAATAAGTCTTTTCATTTGTAATTTTTCAAGATCAGGAAATTGTGGTTGATAATCAACCTTAGCTTTATAGTCAGTTTCAACTTTAATGGCTTTCCACAAATCATAATCCTGCCTATCAACTCTTACATCAAGTATTGCTCCAGGTAAGCCATAAAATTTAAAAGGACCTATAGGATATGGAATTTTTTTTGTGAAATAAGCTGTAATATCTGACCCTCTAAATTTTGCTGTGGCTTTTGTACAATTATATCCTAGGATAGTTCTAGTAGAATTTTCATCTATTACCCAGTCTATTTTTGGAACTTTATCATGAACGAAATAATTATTTTCCGAAGAATATCCAATACTTTCCGTAAATAGAAAATCTTTGAAGACTTTTGTATTGCTGTCAATATTTGAAATAAAGAAATAGTCTTTTCCTTTCTTTTTTGTATTATATTCGGGATTGGTATATATAATATTTCCATCCTGTTTAGAAATTACATTTGTACCATCAGTATACAGGTCTTCGTGAACATTTGCTATTGCAGATCTGACATTTAGATATTGTATATGTATTTGTTTTTGTGCTAATACGTTTCCTGTTAATAAAACGATAAAAAGAAAGTAATTTTTCATACGAATTAGTTTAAATCTGTACTGGCTCCGGTTGCAGCCTTTTCAACTCTAAATCCTTGACTCTTTAAATTTGCTATAACTCCATCTTGATATGATTGACAGGCGCTTAGAGAAGATTGATCAGATGTAAACCATTTTTGATCATATGGTCTTCCCTGTGAGTCAAAATAAGTTACCATTACTCCACATAATTGGAATACTACTTGAGCTTTTTTTACAATTTTTACGTCAGTGGGTTTTGCACCAACAAATCCGGCAGCTCCGAAAGCTGCTATTAAAATCACTTTTTTCATGATTGGGAATGTTTCAATATTTATAACTGTTTGTGATTGCAGTCTTTACAAGGATACAAATATTTTTTTATTCACAGTCATGTGAATATATGTTTACTAAAAATAATCTATAATGATGAATACTTTACATTGAAATACTATTTTATTTTTTTTGATTTTAATGGAAATTGAAATTTTGAATTAATTTGTATTGCTATTTTAATGATTGTTTCACTTAATCTGCTGCCATTTTTTATAATCAAAACTGTTCTTTTTCAAAATAGAGTTATCTGATGATTAAAATAGGTAGATTATAGCGGTCAAATCGGGTTACAAGGTTTACGAACATATTGTTTTAATAGGAGAGATCCAGCCGGGATTGCTGTTTTGAAGGCCTAAATTATGGGTTTCTAAAGAAATTTCACTTTCAAAAACCGGTTTAAAATCAATAGATGGCAGACTTTCCGTTTCTTTTAGTTGGATAACCATGGGATGGTAAAAATAATATCCAATCATTAAAGGAATATCACCAAAACAGTTTTTTTAATCATTTTATACACCTTTTACTATATCATTGATTCTATATAAAACGGCCTTCCCACAAAGGAAAGGCCACCATTCATATCACACATTTAAAAATAATTACTTTTATAATCATTGTTGCCGCCTGCCTGAGCAAGGTTCAATGCTGATAAAAAAATAATTATATTCTTTATTTATCGATAAGCGATCCAAAAGCAAATCCGATGACAGCACCTACTATGAAGCCTGCCGGACCAAATATCATACCTCCTATTCCTGCACCGAACAGCATTCCGAAGCCGCCTCCTATAAGTTTAGAAGTATTTGAGTAAGTAACTAAACTATCCATATTGTAAAGAACAGATTGTTCATTGTCCGATAGATTAATAAAGTTGGCTTCCGTCTGGAAATCAGCAGCTGTTACATCATCGTATGCCAATCTGTTAAAATAGTCTTTCATATTGGTAGAAATATATTTCGTGTTTTTAATATAGCTTTCATACCCTACTTTTTCCATCTCAACGCTTTCGGCAATCATTCTATTCACCATATCCACTGTGATCTGGGAGCTGTACTGGCTTAGGTTGGTAATTGAGATCAGGTGATCTAAAATCGCCTGGTCAACATATTGCGCCTGGCCATTGACGATAGGTGGTTTTCTTAATCTCGCAGCGAGTTGGGCATTGTTTTTTATTTCATCCCTCATAATGCTTCCTGCCTTGGTAATTAACGCCGGATCTACAGTGAATTTACCCGTTGAGACATTACCGCTGCCAGGCTGCAGAAGACTGGCAGTCTCCACCTGGGCAGGCGTGCTTTCATTAGAGTCTAAATTTGAACATGCAATGTTAGGTAACAATACTATGGATAAACATCCAAGCATATAGATTGTTTTTTTCATGGTTAGTTATTTAAATTATTTGTTTTAAATGAAGGTATATTTAAAGTATTATTTGTCAAAAATGGATCCTACAATTCCTCCTACAATTCCTCCGATGATCATTCCCGGCATTCCGAAAAGCATTCCTCCGATGATCATCCCGAATCCTGCGCCGAAACCTGTGAAGATCAGTCTTGAGCTGTTATAATAAGTGTTGAAATTGTCCATATTCGCCAGGATATTCTGCTCGTTATCCGATAAGTTGATGAAATTGCTTTCCGCCTGAAAGTCCTGTATAGTCACATCATCATAGGCCAATCTGTTTACATAGTCCTTCATTACCGGTGAAAGGAGTTTAGAATTGCTCATATATTTGTCAAATCCCACTTTTTGCATCTCGATACTTTCGGCTACCATTCTATTCACCATATCTACTGTGATCTGAGAGCTGTATTGTGTAAGATTAGCGGCTGTGATCATGTGGTCTAAAATCGCTTTATCCACATACTGAGCCTTTCCGTTTACGATAGGAGGATTTCTGAACCTTTCTACCAATTGAAGATCACTCTTTACTTCATCTCTGATAATGCTGCTGGCTTTAACCATTACAGCCGGATCCACGATGTCTTTGCCGGTTGAAAAATTTGAACTTCCGCTTTGCGTGGCCATGCTTGTGGTTTCCACTGCATTATCATTGGAATCCAGATTAGAGCATGCGATGTTAGGCATTAATACTATGGATAGGCATCCAAGCATATAAATTGTTTTTTTCATGGTTAGTTGTTAATTTAAATTAAGGTTAGTTTTTTTATAAGGATATTTTGATTGTTAAAAGATAAAAGCTCTCATTTTAGTTCTTAATGCTTTGCCATCTTTTTAGAGGCGTAAAACGGTGGTCGTTCAGGAATTGGTCTACCGGATAATAGACCAATGTATCTTTACCTAAAATAGCAGCATCCAAACCGGTGATCTTTTTTGCAGAAGGTTTTATAGTGTATTTCCCGTTTACAGATTCCAGTACATGGGTGACCAGTTCAGAACAATAATATTGGTTGTCATTGTTCAGATCAAAATGAGTGTCAAATTTCAGTTTTTGGGCAGACAGCTTCGTTACTATATTTTTGAAGTGAGCAAAATCTTTTGCCGTGATTTCGTTCACCTGGAGGATGGCTCCTGATTTTACATCCTCATCTTCAGGATTATAAAAATCATCAATATCCTGAACTATAAGCTCTGTTTTTTTATTTTTCTGTTTCTTCTCATCATACAGGATATGAAATAAGGTCATTTTACCATTAAGGAATCCTCCAACGGCCACATGAGAATAGCTGCAATTACTTTTATTATAGGATCTTGCAATTTCTCCGGCCTTGGATTTGGTTTCCCTGTAAAATATATACACCTTATCCTTTTGAAAATGAATACCGCTGTAATAGGACTGACCTCCCTTTTTACAAGAAAAAAGGAAGATCAATACTATTAAAAAGAGTCCTGTTACCCTCTGTTTTTTTATAAAATTCAATGGTGAATTAGATTTTAAGCTGTTATTTCATTGGCATTGAGCATCTGTTTGAGACAGGATGCTTCAGATAATGAATAGTACTAAGACCAAAGTTGTTATTTGTCAAAACAAGATCCGATAAGCCCGCCTACAATTCCTCCAACAAGAGTTCCGATCGGGTAGCCTCCAATCATTGTTCCTATACTCATTCCTGCAATAACACCCACTTCCCAGTACTTGACAAGTCTTGAAGTGTTAAGATAAGTGATAAGGCTGTCGGCATAGACAAGATTATCCTGCTCAAGTGCTGATAAGCTCATAAACTGAGCCTCGTTTTTGAAATCATCTACCGTTACATCTTCATTAATTAACCTTTGATAATAATCCTTATAGCCCGCGGAAAGAAGTTTTGAATTCTGAATATAGTTATCAGCGCCTACTTTATACATCTCCACACTTTCGGCGATCATTTTATTGACGAAATCCACTGTGATCTGAGAACTGTACTGGTTAAGATTCGCAACATCAAGGAAACGATCCAAAATAGTCTGATTCACATATTGAGCCTGTCCGTTCACGATAGGAGGATTTCTCAGCCTTTCTATCAATTTGGGATCGCTTTTTACCTCATCTCTGATGGTATTGGAGGCTTTGACTATAATAGCCGGGTCAAGGTCTATTTTGTTGGTAACCGCGGTGTTGCCGGTATGTTGTGCTGTAAAATTACTGTTTTCTACAACATTGTCATTGGAATCTAAATTTGAACATGCAAGATTAGGTAATAACGCCAGGGAAAGCCACCCAAGCAATAACATGGTTTTTTTCATGAGTAATTTGATTTTGATTAAAAGTTTTTTAGTTCTGATGCGAATGTATTAAATATTTTTTAATTGTATTGTGTTTTGTTTTGATTTTATAAGTTTTTATTTTCAATTTAACATAATTTTTTTTATTGATTCGTACCTGTTCAGGATTAGAAAAATTTGAGATACAATGCAATAGGCAGGTCTAAATTTCTTGCTTTCAATAGATTGTAAGTTCGTTCTGATTTTCACTTTATTTGATTTATTTTTTTCTAAGAAACGGTTATGTTACGAAAAATTTACATTGAAAAATTAAGGGGTAAAATGGTTTTTACCCCTGTTATTGTTAAATAAGTACTCAAATATGAGTTTTTATACAAGATTTTGCATTTGGTAGAACCGTATTGCCTCTTGTTTTAGCGGATTTGTACTCCATTCTTCCCATTCGCCCGTGTAAGGGTTATACCCGCATTTCAATGGCTTGGAAATATCAAGCCCCCGGTGATTGGTTTGTGTACGCTCTGTATACGCTCTGCAATCGGTGCAGATATACCGAAATTCACAATCTTTACAGGTATCCATATGATCTTTAGTAAGATCCCAGTACTGCTTAAAATCTTTACGCTGCAATGCATCTTTCAGGCTTGTATCTTTTATATTACCAAAGCTTTGGGGCATGGCAGGGCAGTTTTTAATATGACCTTCTGCATCAATGGCTATTTTTTTATGGAGGCAGGAATTATGATTAACGGCCTCCAGTACTTTGGGAAGATTGGTGTTGAAATACCTGGAATCAACGACTCCACAATATTTAAAAGAAGTGATTTTTTTTGTCGTATACACCCGGTCAAAGAAGACCTCTTCATCCCAGTAATTAACCATATCATGATCCGCTCCAAAAAATGTAATTCTCGTCAATGGTATGACGGTATTAAGATTTTTAAGGAAGAGCTGATCTACCATAACGGAATAAGGGCAAACCACCTCTAACGATCTGATAGGATAGGTCTGCAAAGAGGCTGCAATGGTACTGAATTCCTGTTCACTAATCCTTTCATAGAATACCAGGACTATATTTTCACATTGTAAATCCGATAACTGCCGAATCAGAAAATCTAAGGTATTGATATTCTCCGGCTTTAGTTCTATAATGGTATTGCTTATTTCCGAGGGATAATTAAATGTTTTATTGAGCGCGGGAAACCAATCATATTCTTCTTCAGTACAGGGAAATCCAAATTCTTTTTCCGTAAGGAATTCCAGATATTCAGCGATGATCTCCTGATTTTCTATCCCATATTCCTCATAGATTTCACTGATGCTTTTTTTAGCATTCAGTGATTCAATGATTTCGTATAAGTCGTTGGGAATGGTCTCGGATACCTGTCTCTGCAAATCGGAAATAACCGATCGGTTATGCCCTTTGGCCAGGATACAGTTGGAGAACATTTTAAAATAATTCATAATAAAATAATAGATTTATAAAAGGGTACTACATCGTATGTATTGGTTTTATGCATCCTGCTGGAACTTATCTTTTTGGATATGATCTTTTCTTTTCGCCTGTCCTTTAGAACAATATGGTTAATGCTCAATGGCAGTTTTTCTTTATTTTCATCAATAATTTTAAAAAAATCTTTATTCTTCATGGTTGAGGTAATGGGCTATTTCCTTTTCTAAATTATAATTGCAGGGCTGGGATACCATCCCGAACTGGCCGATCGGGTTGACTTCTAAAAAGTAATATTGCATCTCTTTAGAAACGATCATATCGATAGAGCCGCAATTGAGCTGCAGGGTTTTCATTAAGGTGGTCAGTTTTTCTTCAATATCTTTTGGTAGGGTAAAAGGAACTGTTCTGTTAGGCTTTTCAAAATTATAGTTTCTGAAATCCACGGCTGTTTTCTTGTCATTTTGAGAAAATATAGCCATTGTCCAGAATTTTCCTCCCAGATAAAAAATCCTGAGTTCATATCTTTTTTCAATATATTCCTGGAAATAGGTGGGCTGAAAGATTTCAATATTTTTCAACATCTTCCGGGTGATGAGTTTTGTATAGACCACACCGAATTTGGTGTCATCCAGCCCCACAATGGAAGACCCTGAAAGTGTCTTTGTAATAAGCCTGGGCGTGGTAGCCATGATCTTTTGCAGCTCTTCAGCCGAGGTAATAATATAATCCTTTGGAACCCGCAATTTTACTTTGCCCGCGATATCGCTTACAATATATTTGTTGACCGTTGAATTATTAAAACTGTTGATATTTCTTTTTAAGGAAATCTCATAATTAAATATTTCCGAAAGATTAACGAATTCCTTCTGTATTAGGGATTGTAGGGGCGCAAAATCCACTTTTTCAGGAACAAAGTTCATATTTCCTCTTCTGTAAAGTACGGCTTTTACTTCTGATAATCTGATGATCCGATTATCCTGTTCGATAGTCATATCATCCTTTATCCAGTTGATATTTGCAGGGAAAAGATTGTTGATAATTACAAAATCTGTGTTTAAATGTCTGAACCAGTTGACGACATCGTTTGTAGAGGTATCTGTTTCCTCAGAAAAAATTAATATCATAGTGATCAATAAAAAGAGAAGAGCATTCCAGAATGCTCTTCAATTACATAGTGTAGATACAATTAATATCTGTTTCTTAATTATCCCAGGTCATTTGACATGCCTTTCCAGACAATAATAGGTCCGGTAGAAACCACAGTACGGTTATCATCATAAGTTACCGTTTGTGTATCAGAACCCTGAGAACTTACACAAGTGATGTTCTCCTGCGGCTGAAGAGTTTGGCTGCCGCCATTGATTAATGATTGGGTGTTTTTTGAAATAATGTTGCTCTCAAACTTAGAGATTGATTGTAATTTTTTCATAGAAAAAAGTTTTTAGGTTATTATGTTTTTATTTAAAATATGCTTTATTCTTCCATAAATAATTGCTTACACTCGGTAAGCCTATTGATTTACGTAAAGAATCAAGTTGCTTTTCATTCTGTACGGGAGCTATGGTGTAATCACGGTTTAAATAGCTTCCGTACATTTGTTTCTTATTGCCGTACAGATAATACTGGTCTATCATATTGGCATAAGAGGTTGGACTGAACTTTCCTTCTGCCACAGCCTTTTTCAGTATGGGAATGAAGTAGTGAAGCCGTATAGAATCCTTAGTGTGCAATAATGGAATATAAAAACTATTGGCATAGCTGCTGTCTCCACTATTCATATAAAAAGTTCCGATCAGTTTCTCATCAGGAACCCCATATTTTTTAAAAATTCTGACCAGTATTTTTTCATTCACCTGATCTATGGAGTCCATTTTTACAGGATCGCTTATATTCATCCGGTAATATTGATCCTTTTTATAAATATCTGCCAGCGTATCTCTTAATCCCGTATTTATTTTCTTTAAAAGCTTATTGTTTTCTAGGGCCACAAGGTTCTCATCGATCTCGTTTTCCTTAAAAATCAGCCCCATAATACTGTCATTTCTTGAACGATTATAAGGATAGCCAAATCTTTTAATAAAGAAAAGAGTATTTTCTTTAAGACTCGATTTATGATCAGTCAGATAAGAGAGCGTAAGATAATTTTTATACTCCTCATAATTGATCTGATTCAAAGGTTCATACACTTTAAACAGCTTGTCTAACTTTTCAAAAGCTTCCTGGTTTTTGCCTATGATGCTTAAGCTGTCAGCCTGATATACCTCCAGATAGTAAGGGATATAGTTGACTTCCTTGGAAAAGTGAATATAACCGTTTTCATTTTTAGAAAAGTGAATACGATGAGCCTCTTTACCCGGGAGTTCCTGCGGAAGATTCATCATTCTGTTGCTTCCACAAGAGACCGCCGCTACTGTCAGAAAGGTAATAAATCCTTTAGAAAACTTCATATCGCTTATCTTTCTTTCATTTTCATTGCTAATTTATAATTAAATATTAAAAAAAGGATATAATTGAATATTTTTTTAGAATTTTTTTTATTAACGGTCTGATAAGATTTGAATGAGTGACTGCTATGTTACGATAGCCGCTTTTTAAATGAGAAACGGTTTCAGATCTTAAGAATTGTTTAAGATATTATGTTAAACATATGTTTAAAAAAACCATAAAGAATAATTAAAATTAAGTTAACAGCCTTCTTCCGAAGATAACGTTGCTTTGCAAAAAAAGGAATGATGGAAAACAACAGCCAACTGAACAGAAGGAGGTTTCTTAAAAATTCATTAATGGCAGCAGGAGGTATTTTTATTGCTCCTTTAATTGAAAGCTGTAAGGATGATTTTACCCATAGTGATGAAAATGCACCGGGCGGTCTTAAAAATGCCGGATTTGAATCCGGAGTAGCGAGTTTCGATCCTACCGCAACCGGAGTCATCATCTGGACAAGATATTCTGTAGGTATGGATGCTGAGATTACCTGGGAAATAAGCAGAAACAGTAATTTTTCAGAAGTGGTAAGGAGAGGAAAGGCCAGCGCAACACAGGTCAACGATTTTACCATTGCAGTAGATGTGCAGGATATCCCGTCCCATACAAAATACTATTACAGATTTTATAACATAAAGACCAAAGAAACCAGTGTCGTTGGTGAAACGCGCACATTGCCTTCAAAAACAGATACTGTAAATGAAGTGAAAATGGCTGTAGTATCCTGTTCTAATTTTCCTGCCGGACTTTTTAATGTATATGGAGCAATTGCCGGCTCTGAAGCCGATGTTGTAGTACATCTTGGAGATTATATCTACGAATATGCCCCCGGACAATACGGAACCAATCCCTATACCAACCAGCTTGGGCGGGCACATCAACCAGCTAAGGAAATCCTGACGCTGAATGACTACCGGGAAAGATACAGACAATACAGAGGAGATAAAAATCTTCAGCTTCTTCATCAGAAAAAACCATTTATCTGTGTATGGGATGATCACGAATTTGCCAATGATACCTATAAATCCGGAGCTGAAAATCATCAGCCTGACGAAGGAGACTTCCAGGCAAGAAAAATGGCCGCATTCCAGGCTTACAGTGAATATATCCCACTTAAAACAGGGAAAGACCTGAGAATTTACAGAAGTTTCAACTTCGGAAATATTGTTTCCCTTTACATGATGGATACCCGGGTGATCGCAAGAGATAAGCAGATGGAGTACTCAGACTATCTGGATAATGCAGGAAACTTTAACCAGGCTCAGTTTAAAACAGACTTTTTAAGCCCCAGCAGAAAGCTGATCGGAAGCGAGCAGATGTCATGGCTGAGCTCCCGGATCAATGCCGATACCGCAAAGTGGAAAGTATTGGGACAGCAGATCTTAATGACCAAAATGATGGTCCCTGCCGAATTGCTGATGGTCCTGAATCAGATTCTGGCAGAAATAAAGATATATGGAAGTGCACAACCGGCTACCATGCTGACTTTGCAGAATACCATTTCTCAATTGGTCGTCCTTAAAATGAGACAAAAACAACAGGATCCCACCCTTACTCCGCAGGAAATAGCAAGACTTACAGCTACATTGCCATATAATCTGGATGCCTGGGATGGATATTTTATGGAAAGAGAGCAGCTGTATTCTGTTCTTGCCGGAAAAAAAGTAATTGTCCTGGCTGGTGATACCCACAATGCATGGCTGGGAAAACTTACCGATGCCCAAGGGAATTCTGTAGGGACGGAACTGGCCTGCAGTTCAGTTTCATCTCCTGGACTTGAAGGTTACCTGGGAATAACCGCAGATCCTGCAAAAGCAATAGAGTTGGCCCAGGCATTTTCAGTACTGATTGATGATCTGGAATATGCCAATCTGTATAAAAGGGGATACCTGCATGTAACATTTACCTCAGGAAGTTCCCAGGCAGAATGGAGGTTTGTAGACAATGTAATTTCCGACACTTATCATACGGTTACAGAGAAAACATATACAATCATATAATTTTATTTTTATTCATAGTTTTAGTAGACTTATCTTATTTTCAATTTTGTATTAAAAGAGCTGCAGCATGCCACTGCAGCTCTTTTCTATATGCTTATTTTTAACTTTTTTCGTATATTGAACCTATGCAAAAGGATATAAGAAAAGAATTTTTGCCATTAGTTTCCAGACCATGGTGGGGGATCACCTGGCTGGCCAGGATTTTCGGATCCCTTTTATTGTTGGGAATGTTTCTTTTCCTTTTAGTATTTCCTGTTCTAATTTGTAAACGGTGGGAAGTGCTTGCTGTCGTTTCAATACTTTATTATCCTGTTTTAGCGATAGGTCTCTATCGTTTTGTACGTCACCTTAAAAAAACAATGAATAGAGCTGTTAAAAGGATTATCGTAGATGATAAAGGAATTCATTATGAAAGAGAGGACGGAAGTGTGGATGAGATTCTTTATATTTATCTGGAAAAATGGTCTTTTGATGAATATGATGTGAGTATCAGCCCCAGAAACAAAATATATGCATTGAAAGTAAATGACAGAGGCGCTGTAACTGAGGTTGATTTTAACGGAGTGGATGCCGGTTTCACTTATTATATCGGAAATTTGAAAGCACTGAGGATAAAATTTATTCAGGGGATTACCTGTTTTAGACCGGATTTGCGTATAGATCCGTTAATCTATGAGGTATACCATATCAATCCTGTCCATGGTAGATTTGATAGAAGAAAGTATTGGATGACTACTTTGAAAATGATTGCCTTCATGCTGCTTATCACTTCAGTATCGGGCTTTTTACTGTATAAACTTGGAAAAATGATCTTTTAAAATAATGTACCGGAATTGATATCGCGGTTTCTTTCACAGATTCCTGCAGCCAGGCGGTTGATTACCCCAAGTATTGGGCAGGTTTCGCAGCGATAGTCTTTATTTTTTCTGTTAAAGTAAAATCAAAGTATAGAGATAATATTTATCAAAAATTATTTAATTTGGTTTAAAATTATTAATTGATAAAACAAATGGTGGAGAATTTTATTTATTATTTAGGACTCGTCCTGGCCATTATTGGGTCTATTATGCTGGCTAATCGTTTGAAAGTGGCATACCCCATTATATTGGTTGTGGCAGGGCTGCTGATCAGTTTTATTCCCGGGCTGCCGGTGATAAAAATTGATCCGGAACTTATATTTATTATCTTTCTGCCTCCGCTGCTGTATGAAGCGGCCTTTGCGGTATCGTGGAAGGAAATATGGAAACTGAGGCGCATCATTACCAGTTTTGCCTTTGTGGTTGTTTTCCTTACGGCCATATCGGTGGCTTTTGTAGCGAATTTGTATATCCCCGGATTTTCACTGGCATTAGGTTTTGTATTGGGAGGAATTGTATCTCCGCCGGATGCGGTGAGTGCCGGAGCTATTTTAAAATTTGTAAAGGTTCCCAAAAATGCAGCCACTGTTTTAGAAGGGGAAAGCCTGTTCAATGACGCTTCTTCTCTTATCATATTCCGGTTTGCAATGGTGGCTGTGGCTACCGGGCAGTTTATCTGGCAGGATGCAGCTTTAAGTTTTGGATGGATGGTCTTTGGAGGCCTTGGAATAGGGATTATACTGGCATTTGTCTTCCTTAAGATTGAAAAAATATTTCCTACCGATGTCAATATGGATGCCATACTCAGTCTTGTAGCTCCCTATGTGATGTATATCGCTGCTGAGGAAGTTCATGCCTCCGGTGTACTGGCGGTTGTAAGCGGCGGGTTATTTCTTTCTGTGAGGAGACATGAAATTTTCCGGACTTCAGAATCCAGGCTGAGAGGCTCTAATGTATGGGGGAGTTTCGTATTTCTTATCAACGGAATCGTATTTTTGCTGATCGGGTTGGATCTTCCGGAAATTATGGTAGGTTTGAATAAAGAGGGAATAAGTCTTTCTGAAGCAGTCTCCTATGGATTATTGATTACAGCAGTATTGATTATTGTGCGTTTTATTGCTTCTTTTGGAGCGGTATTCATCACCTTGATCATGCGGAATTTTATTAACGTAGCCGACAGAGATCCGGGCATGAAAGCTCCCATACTGATGGGCTGGACAGGAATGCGCGGGGTGGTTTCTCTGGCAGCGGCCTTATCCATTCCGGTCATTATGGAAAACGGACAGCCTTTTCCGCATCGTGATCTTATTCTCTTCATTACTTTTGTCGTAATCCTGGTTACTTTGATTCTTCAGGGGCTCACATTACCGGCATTGATCAAGAAACTCAAATTATCCGATTCTAACGGCGGATATCTATCTGAGGAAGAATCAGAACATTTTTTACGAAAAGAGATGCGTCGCGTCGCGTTCAACTATCTTGATGAAAATTATAAAGAACGGAGAAATGAGAACGAATATTTTAACCGTCTGATGGACCGCTGGGAACAGGAAGATCAGGAAGATTCGGTTCATAAGCTGTCTGATGAAGCCAAAGAAATTTATTTTGAGACCCTCGAACAGCAGCGGATCTGGCTTCGGGAAGAAAACAGGCGCAATCCGAATATCGACGAAGAGTATATCAGACATTATTTAACAAGACTGGATCTGGAAGAAGAGAGACTTAGGATGTAAAAAATAAAAGAATGAATTTAGTAAAACAGCTCGGGCAATTCCCTGATGAAAAAAGAAAAGAATATTTCAGTACACTTTCCAATTACAATAACGGAAAGTTTCAGAATATCCTCATTACACCGGCTTTATTGGAAGGTGAGAGTATGACAAAGGCTCTTCTGGGAACCTTACGTAAAATAGAAAATACCTCCCCCCGCACAACGCTCCCGTTTGTGATCACAGACTTGAAAAATCTTCAGCCTCAAGAAAATGTTCTGGTATGGTTTGGACACAGTTCGTATTTCATCCAGATCGATGGTAAACGCTTTTTGATAGATCCTGTTTTCAGCGGGAATGCTTCTCCCATGCCCGGGTCCGTAAAAGCATTTCAGGGAGCAGACTATTATAAACCTGAGCACATGCCGGATATCGACTTTTTACTGATCTCCCATGATCATTGGGATCACCTGGATTATAAGACCGTTCAGGCTTTGAAAAATAAAGTGGGAACGGTTATCTGTGGTTTAGGAACAGGGCAGCACTTTGAATATTGGGGATGGCCTTCAGAAAAAATTGTAGAGAAGAACTGGTGGGAAAGTGTTGATATTGCAGACGGTTTTAAGATTACGCTGACACCGGCAAGACATTTTTCCGGAAGATTATTGAACAGAAATATATCACTCTGGACTTCCTTTGTATTGAAAACTCCAAGCATGAATTTATTTTTAGGAGGAGACAGCGGCTATGGTAATCACTTTACCGAAATAGGAGAGCAGTATGGTCCGTTTGATCTGGCAGTCATGGAATGTGGACAATACAATGAAAAATGGCCCTACATCCATTCTCTGCCGGAACAGATCATTACTGAGGTGAAGGAACTGAAAGCTAAAAACTTTATTCCCGTGCACCATTCAAAATTTAAATTGTCTCAGCACACCTGGTACGAACCTCTGGAGTTGGTTTCAAAATACGCGGAGGAAAATCATCAGCCTATTACATTGCCTGTTATAGGGGAAAAAGTGAACTTACATAAGCTTTATACTGCACCCTGGAAAAAATGGTGGGAAGAATACATCTGATCTTAAGATTGATATATTAAAAAAAACCTGCCTGTATCCGGCAGGTTCTCCCTTATTATAAAAAACAATCACTACTGAGGTTCATTATGGTTTACCTTAGTGTGAATAATATCGTAAAATACACTTGGATTAGCCGTATCAGGAATAATTCTGTAAGTGAATGTCGTTTCGTTCAGGGTAAGGATATCTACAATTCTGGTGAAGATGACAGCTCCTGTCGTGGGATTGATCCCGATCAGAGTTCTTTTCTTTCCGTCAGCAGAAATAGACCATTTTCCCTGAGATCTGAAAACATCGTCCAGCCCCACAATTTTAAATGTTCCGTTCGCCTTGAAATAAGAGAAGCCTACATATCCGGCAACGCTGGCCTCTGTTAACGCTACATTATTTCCGTCTTTATCCTTCACTCCTGTGGTTTCCCATGGAGTAGACGCCAGGGTGAGTTGTCCATTGTCCGGTTCAGCATGAGAAGTTCTTGTATGAATGATGTCGTAGTATAGAGATAGATCAGTAGCGCTAGGGTAGATTCTGTACGTGAATTCATTTTTATTTAAAACAAGAATATCAACATCACGGGTGAAGATGGTAGAACCATCAGGGTTAAGAGCGGTG
The DNA here is from genome assembly GCF_022869225.1 of Chryseobacterium sp. Classification (NCBI taxonomy): domain Bacteria; kingdom Pseudomonadati; phylum Bacteroidota; class Flavobacteriia; order Flavobacteriales; family Weeksellaceae; genus Chryseobacterium; species Chryseobacterium sp. The sequence continues at coordinate 3,108,838 of NZ_JALIHL010000001.1, forward strand.
ATCGTTCTTTTTTTACCCTGGGCATCTACAGACCAGGTTCCTCTTGATCGCAATACATCATCCAATCCATAAATAGCGAATTTTCCGTCTCCTTTGAAGTAAGCAAAACCTACATAGCCAGCTACACTGGCATCCGTTAATGCTACAGTATTCCCATTTTTGTCTTTGGCCCCTGTGGTTTCCCATGGAGTAGACGCCAGCACCTGTGAAGGAGTCTGCTGTTCGATAACGATTTCGTCATCATGATCAGAGCATGATACCAAAGGTGCTGATGAAAGCATTGCTGCCAACAGATAACATAATTTTTTCAGTGTATTCATAAGGATAGTATTAAATCTCTGCAAACATATTTCTAATTACAATCAAAACTTTGTATAAAGTATCTCTTTTGTTGTAGAAAATATAACTGCTGATTTTGAATGCTGTAGAATTGATAAAGTCAGGTTGATGGAGATCCCGGATAAAAACTCCTTTTACACTTAATTATTATTTCCCCTTAAAAAACTATTTTTGAATATGAATAACAGAAACCGCGGAAAGAATACAGGTGATGATCCCCTGTTCGGTTCAGAAAAACAGGTCAGTACACTGAAGTGGGCTGTGGAGGACATGCAGTATCTCCTGACGAGAGGGTATGCAGAAAAGGCATCTTCAGAACTTGTCGGAAACAGGTATAGATTAAAAACGAGACAGATACAGGCATTACGGGGAGCATCAGCTTCTGAAGACCAGATTCTGGGCAGGCAATTAAAACACGTAAAAGCGGCATACTTAAAAAATAAAACAGTTTATCTTGACGGTTTTAATATTCTGATCCTGCTGGAAAGCCTGCTTTCTGAAGCTTATATTTTTGAAGGGCTCGACGGTTGCTATCGTGATCTTTCAGGAGTTCACGGGACGTATAAAAGAGTCAGTCAGACATTAAGGGCTGTTGAGCTTGTCGCCTTATTTTTTAAGAAAAATCAAATTCAGAAACTGGTATGGATTTTTGATCAGCCGGTTTCCAACAGCGGAAGAATTAAACAGACTATCCTTGACTTTGCGGTAGAAAATCAATTGAACTGGGAAGCAGCAATGCAGTTCAATCCCGATAAATTCTTAGCTGAAAGTTCAGAAATCATCGTGTCCTCGGATGCCTGGATTCTGGATCACTGTAAAGAATGGTTTAATCTGATTGGTTATTTGATACAGGAAGAAAAACTTCCCGTCAATCTGGTAAAAATAAGGTAAAGGATGAGCTTTTTTGAACACTATATCCCTTTTATTTCAGCTTCCTGGAAGAAGCAGTATCAGGCTGTTTTAGCAGAAGAGCATCTGGAATGTCTTGAAAAAAACATTCAGAAATCTAAAGACCATAGCTTAGCATGGGATCTGCCATACTTTAATGAAGAAATAAAGATTGACCACCAAAAGATTTTCACCAGATTCATCCATATTCTCAATGACAATGTTTCTGATGAGGCTAAAGCAAAGCTCCTGGAGGAAATACCGTTTGAAGACTGGCTTATTGCTTTAGGACAAAGGCTTACCTCTGCCAGCATTCGTGATGAAAATGCAGTTCCTCCTCTTGCTGAAGTCCTTATTGAAGCCTGCCGGCAACCTTTCAACCATGAAATTACCATTGCCCAAAGAGCCTGGGAAAAACATACCGGAAGAATGGATGATCATTTCTGGGGCGAAGTCAAGGGAAATAATCGTCAGAAACAGGAGAAAGTAATGCATAAGATCCATTATATCCTTGAACATAAAACCTGGTGGAATGTTTTCTTTCATTATCAACACGGGCCTGTCTTTGAAGTCAGGGAAAAAGAAGGCCACGGGATCAGGTGGAGCCATGGAGGAACCAGATTAATAGGTTTCCTCGAAAAATTTATCAACGAATAAAAACACATTATTTTTATCTGTGTAAAAAGATTGCGCAGCAGGTTCATAACTTCGCCGCTATAAAAACTGAGTCTATGGATTATTGAAATGAATGGAAAATTATTAAAAAAATGAATACATACATTGATATTGGCATCAACCTGACCAATAAACAGTTCTATAATGAACATGACGAAATTATCAACCGGGCTCTGGACAGCGGAGTGGAACATATCATCCTTACAGGAACAAGTGTGCGGGGAAGCAGGACATCTGCTGAAATAGCAGAAGAATATCCTGAGATTTTATTTTCAACAGCAGGAATTCATCCCCACGATGCCACATCTTTTGCCCCTGAAAATATCCGTGAACTTCGGACACTCCTGAAAAAAGATCATGTAGTTTCAGTAGGAGAATGCGGACTGGATTTTGATCGTGATTTCTCCCCAAGACCCATACAGGAAAAATGTTATCAGGCTCAGCTGGAACTGGCCATAGAAGTCGATAAACCGCTTTTCCTTCATGAAAGATCAGCTTTTAAAAGGTTTAACGAAATAACAGATGATTATCTTTCCCGACTGCCTGAAGCGGTAGTACACTGTTTTACCGGAACGTTGGATGAAGCGAAAGTGTATCTGGATAAAGGATTCTATCTGGGATTTACGGGAGCCATCAGTGATGAGAAGAGATTTAAGCAGCTGGAAGATGTTATCAAATATACTCCACTGGACAGAATGATGATTGAAACAGATGCCCCTTTCATGCTTCCGAAAAATATGCCGAGGATACGGAACAGGCGTAATGAACCTTCTTTTCTGCCTTATGTAGCACAAACGATTGCTCTTTTCAAGAGAATAAGCCTGTCCGAAGTGGCAGAGGAAACCACGGAAACCTCCAGAAATTTTTTCAGATTATAAAAAAGAGCTCTACTGATACAGTAAAGCTCTTTTTTTAGCAAATTGCAAAAAGGCTGATATTGTTGCAAAAAGGAATAGATACCCAGCAGTTTTCCTGTTTTGCCTTTTCGCCCTTCTTTATAAACTTTTCAATGCTGATTCCAAAGCCAGTTCCATCATCGGATTCAAAGCTTTTTCTCTTTCATCAGCTGAAATTTTTTCGTGAGTTGGAATAATGTCAGTCACGGTAAGAATAGTCGCTGCGTTTTTTCCTAAATGTTGGGCATTCGCAAATAATCCGAAGGCTTCCATTTCTACTGCCGGACAGTTATATTTTGTAGCAATAGCAGGAGTGTCAGGATCTTTTCTGTAAAAAATGTCACTACTGTGTACATTGATCGCTTTAGCATGTAATGATAATTCTTTAGCCGTTTCATTAATGGTATCAAAAATGTTTCCCTGGTGGGAAATGATTTCGTCTTCAATTCCCCATGCATATTTAGCATAGGTACTTTCGCTGGCTGCATTTTCAATATTTAAAATATCAAAAAGCTTAAGATCTGTATGATAAGCTCCGCAGGTTCCGATTCTGATGATCGTATCTACTTCATATTCCGTAAATAACTCAAAAGAATAGATCCCGATGCTCGGAAAGCCCATTCCACTGGCACCTACCGTAATTTCTTTTCCTTTATAAAGACCTGTATAATAAAAGATCCCCCGGGTTTTGCTTACCAGTTTTGCGTTTTCTAAATAATTTTCAGCAATATACTGTGCACGAAGCGGATCCCCCGGCTGCAATACTACTTTAGCAATTTCTCCTTTGTTGGCACTGATGTGAATACTCATAATTTTATTTTGACAGGCACAAAGATAATAACTTTTAGATTGCTAGGATCATTGCGAGGAGTGGAATAACGAAGCATCCTTATGAAAATACACTATATAAAATCTTCGGAATAAATGCTTTAAATACGATTTTTGAGTAAGTCTTTTGAAAATGTCATATTTACCTGTATAAAATAGAACAATGCCAATACAGAGCAAGGATAGAATAATGGGGAGCAAATGTGCCAACGGTAAGCCCGTTACTTTTGTCCTGTTTCATAACAATTAAAATTTTAAAAATGAAAATTGAGCATATTGCCATTTGGGTAAAAGACCTGGAAAGGTCCAGAGAATTCTATCAGAAATATTTTAATGCTTTGTCCAATGAAAAGTACCACAATCCGGTCAAAAATTTTGAATCCTATTTTCTGAGTTTTGATAACGGCTGCCGCATTGAAATTATGACCAGGCCGGATCTTAAAGAAAACACAAACTCTTACGAAGCCCAGCAGTTCGGAATCATACATCTTGCTTTTTCAGCAGGAAGCAGGGAAAAAGTAGATGAGCTCACGGAGATTTTAAGAAAAGACGGATACCACGTTGCCGGAGAGCCCCGTACTACAGGTGACGGTTACTACGAAAGTGTCATTCTCGATCCTGAAAATAATATAGTGGAAATAGTAGCCTGATAGGGTTATTGCAAAGAGCTGAATATTAATATGTAAAAACAATTCTACGGATATTTACCGGAAATCTTTGATTTTCTTGCGCCTTAAAAACTATATGACCGGTAATAAATCTTTGAGCCTTTGCGTGATCAGCTTCACTCTTATCAGATAAAAGCAGCCTTCTTACATTCCGGCTTATGAGTTTAATTTATCATGTATTACCATTTAAAGGATAAAATAGCTTTTAACATCAATCCTTTATTGAAAAATTTTATTCTCAACGAAATAGTTTTATTTTTGTTAGATGACGGAAGCCGGATCACCATTTTTAGATACCATTTTTCTGCTCAGGAAAAATGAATGCATTACCCTTTTCTCAAACGTACAGGAAATTTCCTCGAAAGAAGAACGGGAGGCAGAGGATTATTTTGAAGCAGAATTCGAAAAAGAAAGACTCGAATTTCTGTCCAGCCAGTTGACTTGCAATAAACAGGCAGCGGTTTGGGGCGCAAAAATCCTTTATTATAGTGCCCAGCTTTACCTGATCAGAGAAAATACAGAAAAAAAACTGGGGAACCTGGTGTCGAGATGTAAAGGTAAAAGAGATACTTCCTCTATATTATCCGCAGACTTATCTCTAAGGTTCTTACCTCAGATTATCATGGCGCTGCATACCATGGATCCGGAAGATATTCTGGTTACCATGCTTGAAGATATTTTGACAGAATTTCATTATTCCGGAATCGGGTATGATCTCGATTTGAAGAATGTAAATTGGGTGGAAGAATTAAAAGATGCTACCTACCGGAAACTATATCTGGAAAGAATTGTGGAAAAAAGGGATTACAGACTGGCAGAAATCCCGTTCATTAATAAATGGCTTATAGCAGAATTCGGAATGCATAAAGATGCATTTTGGAGAGAATTAAAAATAATAACTGAAGAAAATCAATGACTCAGAATATCAATAAACTCAATACCGTCCTCACCTATGTAAAAGATACTTTCGTAGGCAAAAATGATGTGGTGGATCTTTTGGGAATCTGCCTGCTGGCAAGAGAAAATGCTTTTTTGTACGGTCCTCCGGGAACCGCAAAATCAGCCATTATAAGGACCTTGTCAAAAACCGTAAAAGATGGGAAAAATTTTGAATATTTATTAACCCGTTTTACAGAACCGAATGAGATCTTCGGCCCTTTTGATATCAGAAAATTAAAAGAAGGGGAACTTCTGACGAATACAGAAGGAATGATGCCGGAAGCTTCTATGGTTTTCCTTGATGAGATTTTCAATGCCAATTCTGCTATTTTGAACTCCCTTCTGATGGCCCTTAACGAAAAAATCTTCAAAAGAGGAAAAGAAACCAAACACTTACCGGCATTGATGTTTGTGGGAGCAAGCAATATCCTGCCTGAAGATGAAGCACTGAATGCATTATTTGACCGTTTTTTGGTTAGAATCAATGTCGATTACGTAAATCCTGAATTATTGCAGCAGGTTCTTTTAGCCGGAAGAAAACTTGAAAATGAAGAAGAAACGGAGATCCCGGAAATCCATGCAGATGAGATCAGAGAACTTCAGAATTTGTGCAGAACAGTAGATCTTAAACCAATTTATGAAGTATATCTGAATACCATTATGAGTCTCCGGAATACAGGAATTGCCATTTCAGACCGTAGAGCCGTGAAACTTCAGAACCTTATTGCTGCAAGTGCGTTGATCTGCGGCAGAAATGAAGCTGTTCTTTCAGACCTTTGGGTATTGAAACACATCTGGGACACTGAAGAACAAATTGAAATTCTGGAAGGAATCATCAACAGAACTATTGAAAAAGATGATCATCCCCACTCCCACCCACAGGCCATGCAAAATAAAACTCCAAATCCTGAAGAAGTTATGAAGGATGTGAAGATCCTTGTGGATAAATGGAATGAGGGAATGCTCAGTTTCGAAGAGCAGAATGTAATAAAGGATAAACTGAGATACCTGCAGACCCGTTGCGACTGGATCAGAAATCCTGAACAAAAACAGTATATCCAGCAAGAAATTGAAAACTTATGGCAGAAGATTCTTCAAAGCATATAAAAGAATTTTGGGCTGAACTTCCCCGTACTGATGAAGATTTTCTGGGCTCGGTAAGAGACTGGAAAAATGTTCAGCTGGCGGTAGATGAAGAAACGATTTGGCTGAAAGGTTTTACTGAAGAACAAGCGGTTTCTTCAGAAATCCATCAGTTGCCGGATCTTTTACTGTATGAACTGCGTGACGGTCTTTTATTCAGAAAAGAGGCCCTGGTTCCCAGCAAAAAAATGCGGACAGCCTTGCTTTGGACCCCTATAGATAAAGCTTTAAGGCTTAGTTTTCCGGTTTCCAATCAAAATTATTCCGGAATCCGCGAAAAAGTTCCGGTCCGCTTAAAAGAAAGTACTGAAGAACAACCCGTAATTGCTTTACTGAACAGGATATCTGATATCAGAGAAAGTATTGAAGTACTGCCGAAATTTAAACTTGAAAAAATAAAATGGGTGGTGATAGGAGATCAGGCCCTGTTATTCGGAACTCCTTTATTAAGTCTCCCCGGAAAAACCTATTGGGCAAAAGAGGGGCATCTTCTGCCTGCCGGGTTAGATTTTGAGTTTAAAAATATAAGCACACTGCTGCAGCAGAAATATAATAAAGAGTCAGACGGATGGCTTTTGTGGGATGAAAACGGAAATTATCTTTCTGTAAAGAATACTGATTTCCGACAGCTGTCCGTAAGCTCATTCCGCCTTACTGAAAAATCAAAAGAATGGAATTAAAGGTATACTTCCAGTCCTATGAAAATTATTTCTGGGAATGGAAAACCGATGAAGATGTTCCCGGGGATTCCGGATACCATGACCATAACCTTCTCTCGGTGCCGGGAGTAGGCGCAATTGCGTACAGACCCTACATCATGGAGATCCTGAAGGAGCTTCAGCCGCAGGGATGGCCTCCGTTTGGGGCATTGCTTATGGTTTTATATGCGATGCAGGAAGGTTATATTGATTTTGCGGGACCTTTGAGACGTACAGCTGATTTTTACAGCATGGGCAATTTCGATTTTACGGCAGAAAGAGAAATAGAATTTCTGGAAAAGATAAAATCACTGCCTAAAGTATATAAACAGGGGCAGAACAGAATAGTACTTTTGCAGACCCTGTTCAAAGATGTGCATAACCGAATATCTTCTGTGAATGCAGAACTTAATCTGAATACCTATTACAAAAGACCCTACGAACTTGCTGCAAGTGCAGAAAAACAGAATGCCGGACCCTCAGCCTTAAACAGAGACTTCAATGCATTGGATCTTAATGAGAAATTTCCTACTGCTCAATCGATTATTGATGCGATGAAAGGTCTTATAGAAGAACCTGACCTGGATGAGGAGATTGTACAGGAAGCAACGACTGCAGATACGGATAAAGACTTTATCAGAGAATTGATTGATGAGCCTAAAACATTCCAGGTAGGAAGCCTCATCAAAAGGATCTGGAGCGGACTGAAAATTCCAATGCGACATCTTTCTCCCGGTGAACAACCTATTGGAGGAATTTCTGATATGACCAACAAAGGAGATTTTCACAGAATGCTTTTATCAGAATTTGCCAATGAGGATGAGGTATTGATGAACCGTGTTGCCAATAATGAAGCGCTTTATATTCAAAGAGAGATCCCACCCGAGGAAAATATTTTCGAAAGAGTTATCCTTATTGATACTTCTCTTAGAAATTGGGGGACCCCGAAAGTATTGGCCTTTGCATCAGCAATTGCGGTCATTAAACATCCGAAAGCTCATTCGGAATGCCGCGTTTTTGTTTTAGGGCAGTCAGGAATTCCCATTGCTCTGGATAAGGTGGAAGAAGTGATTGAAAATCTTAACCAGGTGAGCCCTGTGCTGGAAGTTTCAGAAGCTTTGGAGAAATTTTTTAACGAAGAACATACCGAAAAAGATATTGAAGTTTTTTTCATTACCCATCAGGAAAATGTAGCTGATGAAAAAGTGCAGAAAGTTATTCATGAGAATAGAGACAGGCTTAAGTTTTTGGTGACTACCAGCTCAGATGGAGAAATTAATTTTTATAAACATCATCAGGGGGCAAGAAAACATATTCAGAAAATAAAACTGCCCCTTCAGGAGTTGTGGTCCCATCCGCCAAGACAGAAACACAGGGTAGAAAATATCAACGGAAAGAAAACCGATCTTCCGCAAAATTATCCTATTTTATTCCCGGCACCGGTGAATACGATAGCCCGGTTTTTATACGAAGGTGAATTTTTTATCCTAAGCTCAAAAAAGCAGCTGCTGAAAACTTATCTTTCCGATAATTATTATGACCGGCATTCTTATGATTACTATAAAACATATCATGGGTGTGAAGTACTGTTTGAAAATATTTCGATAAAACCAAGAGGCTGGTTCGCATTGGCAAAAAACAGGCAGCAGCATTTTATTTTATGTCAGTATCAGCCTGATAAAAAATTGATATCCAAGCTTAATATCAATACAAAAGAATACTCTGAGCAGAATATAACCGGCCTTCATATTCCCGGTTCCTATGAATTGATCTATTTTGGCAAAAGTTTTTACCTTTATCAGCAGACCAATCCATCTCTTTACAAGATAAATATAGACGGAAATATTTCTGTTGAATCCATCTTTAATGAGGATAAAGAAATAGAGAAAAACAATACAAAAGCAGAAGCAGAGGTGGCCAAGCTGAATAGGAGTGGTTTGAAGATCATCAGTAATTTTCATACAATTGGAATTAATGACCATCACAACCTGGTTATTTCCGGCCATGAACTAAGCAGCTTGTATGAAAACTCACTGAATTTATACAAAAACAAAGCTGACCTTAAAGTATCTGCAGAGCAGAACAAAAATAAATTTACTTTTCCCGATGGAAGCGAAATTATTACAGATGCACGCGGAATGCTGACTTTCAGAAGCAGCAATAAAAGCATTGAGGAATTTTTTATCCCTTCCACAGCGTATGGATTTTTATCCCTGGCTACCTATACTGAATTTGGAGGTTCAGAATATTATCTTCCGGAACATGCCCTGCTGAAAGTGAAAACAATGGAAGACATGTGTTCCCGGTTTTTAAGAGCATTTATAGAACAGATTTTGGATTATGGAGCTTAGAATTAAACCTTTCCCGAAAAATAATTATCCTAAAAAAGGACTTTTGATTAAAGGTGCTTCCCCTGTACTATGGCTTCAGGAAATGGAGATGCTTGGCATACCTCTGCATAAAGTAAGGCCCTATGCAATTCCGGGAGATACACCGGATGTATTGTATGGATGCTTTCTTATCTTTCATGATTATGCTCCGCAGGAAATAGGCAGGAATGCCTACTTTCAGGGAGTGGATGACCGGCTTTTTATTCCGGAAAACACTACTTTTTATCCTAAAATCAATCCGGAAGATTGGGAAAAACTGGATGCGCGTTTCCTGATTATGCACCCTGAATTTGGAGTAGTAAAACTATCCGAAGAAATCGACTGGATATCATTAATCCAGGATCCAGGAAAAATAGATGAACCCATCAGAAAGCCGCTCAATGGAGTTAAAATTCCTCAGAAAATAGAGCATTATACCGTTGAAATGGACGATGAAAAAGTGCTGGAAGCATTACGCCCCAAACAGACAGAAGAAGAATGGATGAATCATCTGCCTTTTGATCTGAAAAAGGTAATGGCCGGAAATAAAAAAGAAATTGAAAAATATTTAGCCTATATTGAAAAATATCCTGAAAGAGCAATAGAGCTGGGCGTTCCTTTAGATATTATGGGCACTTCCAGGGGAGATGGTTTTGGAAAATTTACATGGTGGGAAGGGCTGTTTGGTGGAAATTCTAACGGAAAGCCAGAAAGTAAAGGGGCCAGAAATTCCCGTAGAATCTTTTGGGCCGTTTTGGTGGTTGCTGTAATTTTAAGGTTTGCATTGCCGTCAGAAAAAAATAAATCTGAGCAGGAAGAAACGGGCGCTTCTTCAGGAACGATTGTAACGGATGCTGTGAAAGCTCCTTCAGATATGATTGCCTTCCAGTCCGGGATTTCCGAAATTGATCAGAAGATTGATTCAATGTACTTTCACAAAAGAAAAGAACTCTCCAATGAACTTCTTACCGCCGGAATGATAGAAGCTAAAAGCGAAAAAGAAAAGGAAAACTATAAGAAGTCGGGAGGCAGAAACGTTAATGAAATAGGACATGATATTGAAAAATTGGGACGGAAAGAACAGCAAAGCAGAGATTCTCTTAAAATAATTTATACCCAAAAAATCAAAAAGCATATTGATGGAAAAACGGAAAAACTGCAACGTAAAATTTCGGATTCTCTGAAACAATACACCAAAGGAAAACCTGTGAACGGAGATGTTGTCAAATATCTTTTAAAGAAAAGACAGGTTTTGATGGCAGATTCTCTGGGCAGGCTTTACGGAACAGTAGATCTTGCTGATCCATCTTCGGCAGCCCTTAATAAATCCAAAGTAAAAGGAATGGAATCCGGTGGAAATCAGCCGAAGGAAAAGACTCCTGTTTTGGATATTCTGTATCTTGTTTTGTTGATGATTGGAGCGGTGGGACTTTTTTCGTTTATCTTTAAGCGCAGATCTTTACATTTGGGAGGCGATCATGTGCCGGCCTGGATCAAATTTCTTTTGACAGCAATACTTGTTGCCATGTTGGTATACCTTTTTTATCCGCTGGTAAAAATGTTTGGGTACAACTGGTTCGTGTGGGCACTTGTAATCTGTGTCATGCTGCTGCTGTATCGCCTGTTCAGGGAAGATAAAACTATTTTAAACAGCGAAGATGATGAATAAACAGAAATTTATAGACAAATTTATGGCGGCCTTTGTGCTATTAGCCATGTTTAAGATCATCGGAATCGTAGCCCAGCTGTTCCATGAAAGCTTCTGGAGCGTAATCGGAACATTGGTTATTTTTTTAATCGTAGCTTTTATCCTTCTGATGGTTATTACTGCCTTAAAAGATAAAGAACAGAATCAGCGAAACTCAAAAAAAAGGAGTGCCGGCGGAGGAAATTTCTATCTGGAAACCTCTCTTTTTGACCGTATCCGCAACAAATATGAAGAACTCGCCGAAAAGTATATTGCTGAAAAAGAGTATAAAAAGGCCGCGAAGGTGTATATGAATCTGCTTCAGGATAATTACAGAGGGGCCAAGGCTCTGGAAGATGGCGGGTTTTATAACGAAGCCGCTGCCGTATATCTTAAAAAATTAAAAAATAAATCCGACGCGGCAGTCTGCTACGAAAAGGCAAAACAATACAGAAAAGCAATCGATCTCTATAAAGAAATGGAACAGAAAGAAAAGGTGGGAGATCTTTACCGGGAAATCAATGATCTTAAAAATGCTCATGCCTATTATCAAATGGTCGCAGAGGATTACGTGTCCAATAATCAGATGGTGAAAGCCTCTTTGGTGTACCGGAAAAAAATGGAAAACACAGAGGAGGCCCAAAAGGTTTTGATGAAAGGATGGGAAGATGATAAAGATGCTTTCAACTGCCTCAATAACTACTTTGCCAATATTTTTGATGTTAAAAAACTGGAAGCGGAGATTCAGGATGTGTATGAGAAAACCCCGGCTTACAAGAAAATTATGTATTTGGAGGCCCTGAAACATGAGTTTAAGAAAGATCCTAAACTGCAAACCGTAACCAGAAATATAGCTTACGAGATTATAGCCGAAAAAGTAAGTACCCGTTCAGAGATTGTGAATGAACTGAAACACTTTAATCCTGATGATGCTGTGATCCTCAAAGATATTTCCCGATTTAAAACGGGCAGGAATAAGATGTTTAGGAGTTAGAAGACTCAAAGATTATGATGTAAAACTTGTGGCTGAGGTTCCCGGAACCACAGTAATTTTTTTAGATAAGATAAGCAGCAGTAAGGCTTTCAAAGCAGCTTGTTGTATTACCCTGTCTTGTGAAAATTATAAAATAATTACAAAAAAGATTTATCTTTGCACCAGAAAATTATGACAATACAAAGAGCACATATCAATGTAAACCTATGCGATAGTCCTTCAATAAAAGGATTATTCGGATATGAATGGACGATATGGAATGAGGTAAAATGTGCTGACTTTGGAAATTATTTACTATAAACCCGTAAAAATTTAATCAAAATACTGCATAAACGCCTCGGTTTTTCGAGGCGTTTTTTGTTTTTTAGGTCAGAAATTATTTAGAATGAAAAAAAATAACCATCAACATGAAAAATTTTTAATAAACAATGAAACTTTAATACGATAATATAGAGTGATAAGTAACCCGGTGAGAGACAGTCATTTAGGTAATTGAGAGATCTGCAAAATATTGCGGACAGGATTTTCTTATTCAAAATTATAGATATAAATCATTGATTTTCAAATAGTTGATTTAGAAATTTATTTGCAGGTTTCAAAAATTCATACTTACTTTGCAACCGAAAATTGAAAGCAGCTCGTTTTCAGGATTTCAAAAAATAATTTAAAAACAAATAAAATAAAATGAAACAATTACATACCATATTCAATCTATATTCAGAGCTGTTCGGACAGGAGCCGACAGGAAGACTGTGTATTCTTGAAAGTGGAATTGTGGATAAAAGGTGCTTATATATGAGGGTCAGCTAATGATCTCTTACGTTACAATATATGAAGCGCCTCCCGAAAAGAGGTGCTTTTTTTATGGTTTCTCTAGCTTATTTGGTAAAGCGCCGGTCTGTGGAACCGGAGAACAGGGTTCGATCCCCGGAGACACCCCAATTGATTTCATAGCTCAACTGGTTAGAGTACCGGTCTGATACACCGGAGGTTGAAGGTTCAAGTCCTTCTGAGATTACAAAAATGGTTCCTTCAGGAATCATAAAAGGTTCACGGAAAGTTTCCGATCCGGCTGTCTCCCGGAAAAGAACTCGAAGTGAACCCAAAACTGGAAAGATAACGGTGGTTGTTTACCCGCCTTGGACGCGGGAGGTCATAGGTTCAAATCCTATTTTCCAGACTATGGGTTCCATTAGCATGATGGGGAGTGTATTCGGCTTTCTACCGGAGGATAAGGGTTCGATTCCCTTATGGAATACAAAAGATTTCGCAGCTCAAGAGGTTAGAGTGCCGGTCTGATACACCGGAGGTTGAAGGTTCGAGTCCTTCCGAAATTACAAAATGATTCTGTAGCTCAATGGTAGAGCGCTGGTCTGTTAAACCAGAAGTTGAAAGTTCGAGCCTTTCCGGAATCGCAGCGAACTAAAAGTTAATTGTTTCAGGAGAAAAGTAAAAGTTTGTCGAGAGCAGAAGATCTTTACGCCAAACACGAAAAACACAGACAGGCTTTTTCTTTATCCAAAAACAATAGACCGATGCTTGGGATGAGATGTATAAAAAATGACATCATTGTAATGAATTATCCTTTATAAAGAAAAGAGTTTGTTGAGCGCAGAAGTTCTTATATCAAACAAAAATAAAGACAAACTCTTTCTTTTAAACATAATATAAGTTAGAAATGAACGGTAATGATCATGGATAACAAAATCTGATGGTTCGCCGAAGTGGAAGAGTCGGGGCGGTCTGCAAAACCGTTGCGTAAGCTGAGTGGGTTTGAATCCCATAGCCATCTCAAAGAAGAGGTTAGATATTAGAAGTTAGAAATACTATTACTCTTATGAAAATTATCCTTTATAAGAAAAGAAAAAGTCTGTTAAGCGCAGAAGATCTTTAGTTAAACAAATTCAGACAGGCCTTTTCTTTTTTAAACAGGGAAATGGGAAGTGGAAACAATCATCCATTACTCATGAAAACCGGAAGTATGCCGAAGTTGGAGAGTCGGGGCAGACTGACATGAGGAACGAATTGAACGTTTCCTTGAAAAAATGAAAATGACAGTGTTAAAATCTGTTGCTTCATTGCTGAGTAGGTTCGAATCCTACTACTTCCACCCAACAGCTGATAATGTAATGGCAGCATGCAGGAAATGTACTCTTGTTGTTTAGGTTCGATTCCTGGTCAGTTGATTGATTGCTCTATTCGTCTAAAGGTCAGGACGGCTGTCTTTCGAACAGTAGATAAGGGTTCGATTCCCTTATAGAGTACAGGATGTGAATGAACTGGCCAATCTTGAATTGATTACAATACCATGAAAGTTCAAATGAAAAAGTGTATTGGCCGGTTACCATTCACACAAAAACAGGAAAAGAGAAAGGTTTGTCAAGCGCAGAAGATCTTACAGACCCTAACAGGCATAATTTAGTAACAGACAAAGCTTTCTCAAACCTTAACCATAAAAAACGCGGGAATGGTGGAATGGTAGACACTCTTGATTTAGGATCAGGCTACTGGGGGTTCGAGTCTCTCTTCCAATACAACAATGACCTCTCTAAGGTGGCAGAGAAATAATTCATGAACAATCTGGGGAGAAGTATAAAATATGAGCAATGTGTACTTGCTGTATATGCAAATTATCGGTTATTACTCATAAAAAGCCGGAAGAGTGGTGTACGAGGTGTGCACATTAGTCTGAAAAACTAAAGGTACAGGTTCAATTCCTGTCTGTTCCGCAAAATATAGATGAAGGAATTGATGATGGCTTTATGATGTTTATCAACTGTCCTTTATCAATTATAATTTGATTCATAGTGTAATAGGCAAGCACACAAGACTTTGGCTCTTGTAGTTTAGGTTCGAGTCCTAATGAATTAACAACATTTACTCTGATATTGTAATGGCAGCATCTCAGTCTCCAAAACTGATAGTACTGGTTCGGGCGCGGTTCAGAGTGCAGAAAATGAATGGTGGATAGTGAATAGCCAATCCGATTTGCGGTTTATTTTAAAATTCACTACTGACCATTCACTCCTAATCAATCAATTAGCATTTATGATTTATAAACAAACATAGAATAATTAAAAACATGTAGAAAAAATGGAAACGCAACAACAAATATGGCAGAATATGAATGGAAAAATTTTCCAGCACTCTATCACACAGCTGGTAGAAGAAGCCATCATCCGCGAACAGGCCCACGGACACCGTCTGAAAGTATGTGTGGGATCAGACTCTCACGTATACGGAGAGGCCATTAATTATGCTACGGCAGTAGTGTTTATTCGTGAGGGAAAAGGAGCGTTTACCTTTATCAGAAAAGAAAGAGAAATACAGAATATCAGTATCAAAGAGCGAATGCTGAACGAGGTTAACAAATCTGTAGAAATTGCATACGCGATCTGCTCTGTATTGGATACTTATGGTGTGGAAATGGAGGTACACGCAGACATTAATACAGACCCTGATTTTAAATCCAACGTAGCATTAAAAGATGCCATGGGATACATTCTGGGAATGGGATATGTGTTTAAAGCAAAACCTTTTGCTTTTGCAAGCTCCAACTGTGCTGATATGATGGTTTAATAAAGCTGGAAGAGGAATGTAGGAAGATGGAAGCTTAATAAGTTTAAAAAAATAAGTCATGGAAAAAACAAAAAGATTATTGTTTCTGGATGATATAAGATACCCGGTTGAGGTATATCATTATACAAAACAGGAGGTTTTCCTAAGAAAAGACTGGCATATCGTTCGGAACTACGAACAGTTTGTCAACTGGATTCTGGATAAAGGACTTCCGGAAATGATTTCTTTTGACCACGACCTGGCAGACGAGCATTATCTGAAACAGGATTCTCAGGAATTTGTTGAAAAAACAGGTTACGACTGTGCAAAATGGCTGATAGAATATTGTATGGATAAGTATTTAGACTTACCTCAATGCTACTGCCACTCGATGAATCCTGTAGGAAAGGGAAATATTTTGAACATATTAGAAAATTTCAAAAAAACGATGGATAATTCAGGAGATAAAGTCATATTTGGTACTGACTTTTGAAGAGGCTGACAAGTGGTTTGATTCAGATAAGAAAATATTGAACTGCTCATAGACATCTTATTCCGATGAAGAATAACGAATGAGAAACGATTAAAAATTAAAAGAAATGATTTTCAAAACATATAACTCTATAGAAAATGCTTACCAGGCCCGCGTGATCGAGCAGATCAGGATACAGGGTTTTGGGGATGAGATTTTCATCGTACAGGAGAAGGTTCACGGGGCTAATTTCTCTTTCTTTACCGACGGAAAGGAAATTAAGATCGCGAAGAGAACGGCTTTCATCGAAAAAGATGATAAATTTTTCAACGCTCATCAGATGTTGGAACGGTACAGAGAAAATGTATTCGAAGTGTTCCGAAAAGTGAAAACAATATATCCGGATATGAAAACTGTAGCCATCTACGGAGAATTGTTCGGTGGCGGGTACCAGCATAAAGATGTAGAACCGGTAAAAGATGCTGTAAGAGTACAAAAAGGGATTGAATATGCACCTTACAACGAATTTTATGCTTTTGACATTAAGCTGAACGGAATTACTTATCTGGATACCGATGTCATCAATCTTATTTTTGAAGACACAGGATTTTTCTATGCGAAAACATTGTTTCAGGGAACTTTAGAAGAAGCTTTGAGGTTTCCGAATGTCTTCAATTCTAAAATTCCGGGTTGGCTGGGATTACCTGAATTGAACAATATGTGTGAAGGAACCGTTATTAAAACTTTGAAAACCAACTATTTTGGCAACGGTGCAAGAGTCATTCTAAAAAATAAGAATGAAAAATGGATCGAAAAATCTAAAATGGTTAAAAAGCAGGACAAAACGGTTCATAAACCTGTTCATTTCAGTGAAAACGCCCAACATATTTGGGGCGAAATCCAAAAATATGCGACGGAGAACCGCTTGAATAATGTCATGAGTAAAATTGGAGCATTCGAACCCAAGATCATGGGGAAATTGATCGGCCTTTTTGCACAGGATATTTTAGAAGATTTTGAGAAAGATTTCCCGGGAATTTTCACCACTATTGAAAAAGAAGAGCAGAAAAGGATCAACAAAAAGTTGAATTCTCTAGTCATTGATTTTATAAAAGAAGAGTTGATGACGCTTACAATGTAGTTTCGGTAATTTTTTTACCGGAACTTTTTATGTACAACCTAAGCCATAAAAGTTTGTTGGGAATCTCTGGTTTTCATTAATCATTCGGTTTGTCATTCCATTGGAATTTCAAGCAGGAGAAGGTGAAAATAGATAACTTTTATCCGGTTTCTTACAGAGAGGTCAAAGAAATGATGAAGAAGAAAAAATGAACAGCTCCGTTTGAACCGAGAACTATTGAGTAGAAGGGTGGGCAGATGATGCTTACAATACAGCCGGAATTTTAAGTAGAATTTTTGGTTAGGAACAATATATTTATTAACAATTTGACCACAAAAGATCTTAAGAGTAAAATGATCACCTTTTGTCTTTATGGGGGAAACAAAAATTGAAACAAGTGAAAACAACAGAAAATATAGTAATCATAGACCTTGAAGCAACATGTTGGGATAACCGGCCGCCAAGAGGCCAGGAAAGTGAGATCATCGAAATCGGTGTTTGCATCATGAACGCAAAGACGGGTAAGATCTCTCAAAATGAGGGAATTTTAGTAAAACCTCAATATTCAAAGGTAAGTCCATTCTGTACAGAACTTACGACGCTGACGCAAAATATGCTGGATAGCGAGGGAGTATTGCTCGAAGATGCTTTTGATATCCTGAGAGCGGAGTATGATTCGGAAGAGCTGACGTGGGCAAGCTATGGAAACTATGACCTGAATATGCTTCAGAATCAGGCACGAAGATTTTATCTGGATTATCCGATGAGCGATGACCATATCAATGTGAAAACCTTATTCGGTGAAATTCATCCTACCATAAGGAAAAGTGTGGGAATGAACCGGGCTTTGGGTGAATTAGGGCTTACCCTGGAAGGCACCCACCACAGAGGGGTAGATGATGCCAGGAATATTGCAAAGATTCTCCATTGGTGTATGAAGAACCATTAATTCTCCGAAAGGACCATTCATGGAAAAGGCTGTACTCTGTACGGCTTTTTTTTACTGAGTGAGAACAGCCATGCGGTCACAAATAATAGTAAACAGTTCTGCGGGAATAGAATGGAGACCGTCATATCTTTTGCACAGTCCGGATAGAAAATAAGGTATCCGGCTCATTTTTTAAGATATTTTATAATATCAAAACAGAACCATGGGAAAGGAAAAATAATGGATTATTAAAAAAAACATTTTTTTCTTTACTATCTATTCATATTTCTAAATATAGAGATTTAATGTAGTTGGTTAAAATGATTAATGCAGGTGCTTTAATTAACTTAATATTTTGTTAAAAAAATCACTTTTGTGGGATAATTTATAGTCTGTCAGTCATTTTTTGTTATTTTAGCCGGTAAGAATGAATTTATGCTTATTGAAGAGGGGTTTAAAGCACTCTATTTAAACTATAAGATCAAGGAAATTGTTCCTTTTCTGACGAAGCTTACACCGAAAGATAAAAAAGAAATTGCGGCTCTTTTAAAAAAAATGATCAATAAAGAATGGGGGCACAATAGTATTTCCGTGTTAGCTGCTTTGGCATGCTGCAAAACCAAAAATGAATACGAAAAAATAAGTCCGGGATATTATTCTATGCCGGTAGATCTCATTGATGAATTGTTTGAATCCTACGTTCCGGAATGGATTGGAGAGAGCCATTCATTTTTACGGGAGATGGGATATTTAAAAATGCTGGAATGGGAACAGAAAGGGTACCTTACCCTGAATGATGAAATTTGTGCATCGCTGCTTTCCTCATCTATTTCACAAGATGTTGTATCTGTATATCCGGTTACGCTGGAGTCACATATCTGGCTTTTATTCGAATATGAGAGCAGTATAACGGCACGTTATGGTGACCGAAACTGGAAGGATCTGTTAAAAACTTTGGTTCAGGAAAATAAAATTGAACGTTTCAGCATTTTGAAATCAAGCCTTAGCGCTGTTAATTTCAATTTCTCAAAAGAACATAATACCTGGTTTCTGGAGCTTTTTGCTTATCTTGAGCCTGCTGATAAGGAAATTCTTGAACTGCAGGAAGAACTGTTTCTGATTTTTCATTCTACACAGCAGTCTTTATTTCCAGGAATTTTAAAGATTCTGAATCCTGTCATTACAGAAACTGGCTTTAAAACCGAATTGTTTTTACATTCCATCACTTCTTTGGTAAGTCTTTCGGCTAAAAATATTTTAAACGGGTTACTTCCTGCCCTGGAAAAAATTGCCAGGAACAATCCGGGGCTTCACGAAGAGATCAGCATTCTTTTGATGCCTGTATTTTTGAATAAAGATAAAGCAATTCAAACAAAAGGCGCTAAGATTATTGCTAAATATGGCGATCCGGAATCCTATAGAATAAAGGAAGAACTAAAGTCTTATAACGGGACTCTTCTTGCTGATACCCATACATTATTAAAGAATTTTCTGACGGAAGATGAAGCTGGAAACAAAGAAGAACAACATTATGAAGCCGCTTTATGGCACCGGTCAGAACCTATTTCACCTGTAGAAACTGTAGAGGATTTTATATTCCTGGCTTCCCAGGTATTCAATAATAACGAAACGTTTCACTTTGATCTTTTTCTGGATGCGTTGCTGAGATTGAACCATCAACTGGAAGAAGACCATTTTAATCAGCTTGAACCTGCTTTTAAAGCGGCTTTTAAGCTCAAGGGAACATTAGGATTAAACCATTTATTGGCAACATTTTTTATCAATTACGGCTTATTAAGACAGCAGAAAAAATCATCTGTTTTGCTTGATGCACGGTTAGAGTTCCCAAGACTCGAAAACTGGGGTGAAAAACGGAGTCCTTTCATTTTCAAAGCCTATCAGCAACTTCTTTTAGGAATTTTTGAACGGTTGAAGGAAGATAAAAAGTTACCTGTACTTTCAGCGCCGGATTATACCCCTTGCTGGATTTCTATCAATACACTTACCGATAAACTGAAAATATATCAGGATCAGAATGAGCAGCCTATTCCTTTTGATTTGCAAATGGCGGTACTCCGGGTGAAAAAAGAGAACCTGGAAGAAGCTGAGCAGTATGCCAAAAGACTTCTTAATAAAGAGTATTATACTATGCTGACACCTGTTTTTGACTGCCATTATTTTACAGAGCGGTATGAGAAAGTGTATCTTGATGGCCGTTTTGAATGGACACCGGGAAAACGGAAAGTGTATAAGTGGAATACAACAGAAGAGATTCCTCAATTGTGGGTAAATATTAACAATAAAAAAGAACTTCCGGAGAATTCTTCTCTTTTAGATTCCTTGTTTAACTCATATCCTGGTGTCTATCATGATGATATGATTCGTATTCTGTATACAGCGCCCCGTTTTTCAGGCTCTGTATTTGCCAAAAGATACAATGAAACCCTGTCGAATGCCGTTTATCAGTATGATAGTAAAGGAAATATAGAATTTCTGGATGCCTGGCTGAAACTTAATCTGCCTTTTCAGCCCATCCATTATTTGTTTCTATCAGCAGGCTTACTTAATAAAGACAAAACATTCTATGGTATGGCTTTTGAAGTGCTGGTAAACAAGGCTGTTTCGGATGATTTTAATATTCCGGAACTGGGTAGGCTCACCGGTCAGATGATCAGTTTTGAATTGGCACCGGTGAAAAGACTGACAGATGGAATTTCCAGTTTTATCAACATAAGCGCTCTTCATAATCAAGTTTTTGAGAAGCTGCTGATATCTATTCTTTCGGCGATTAAGAGCCCGGTCTTTAACCTTAAAAAAATACTGGAACTTTATTATGAACTAGTAAACCTGAACCATTCTTATGCAGATGAAGCTATTGCCGGTCAGCTTAAAGAATGGGAAAAAGAAAATAACCTGAAAAAAATTATTCATCAAATTAAAACACATGAAAGAAAGACTTTATGAGATCCTTAATGAGGGCAAAGTACATGAGATTATTCCTTTTTTAAAGGAACTGACCACTGAAGAAAGAAAAGCACTTGTCCCTGCGATTAAAAAAATGGACAGGGAGATCAGTAAGATCATAATGACTAAGAACTCCTATCATACGGCAGGTTCTGTAAACCAGCATTCCATTATTGATATTGCCTCACTCGCCTGTATGGACCAGAAAAATTTCGGTAAAAACTACTGGAGTCTTTTCCGGAACAGGGAAAAGGCAGAGCAAATACTGGAATGGGGATGCCCGGATTGGTTTTCGGATTTTATCAATGATTCTATAGATGCCGAATTTACAGCTTTTAACTACCATGATATTTTAAGATGGGCTGAAAAAGGATATGTACAGCCTAAACCTGAGCTGCTGGGTCATCACCTGAGTAATTATCCGGCCGATCTTGAGCTGCATCCTGAAACACTCAAAACCCATTTTTGGTATTTGTGTGAATATCCATCAAAGTCATTGCCGTTCCGTAAAGAATGGTTTCCTATCATTCAAAAGTTGTCGGCAGAAAAAAAATTGACAGAAAAAGATTTTTAAAGGAATGTCTTTTAGCTTCCAATAGGAATTTTAATAAAAATGTAACAGGTTGGTTTATGGATACTTTTACCGTATTAAAACCAACGGATGACGAGCTGGCGGATCTCCAGGACGAATTGCTGGCAGGGTTAGCTTCTGTACAGTCAAAAGCGGTCAATACCATCCTGGCCCATTTGAAAAAAATTGTTTCATCTCCTTTATTCAAGACTGATGAATTTTCCCATTACCTTCCCAACCTGCTGAGTTCTGAGGTTAAAACGGTAGTGATGGCAAGCCTCAGTGTAACAGAAAAGATTTTTCAGAAAAGAAGCATCAATCCTGAAATGTTAGGGATTGCTTTAAGCACAGCGTTTGTCAGTAAAGATGATGGGATACAGTCTAAAGCGGCAAAAATTATTCTGAAATATATTCCTGTTTCAGAAAATATCCGGGATGCTCTTTCTCATTATTCAGATAATATCCTGACGAACGTAAGGCCTATTTTAGAGAAATATATTGATGCCCAGCAGCATGAGCTGGAAGATCTGGCCACAGAAAAATTAGTATTGGCAGGGAACGAAAATAAGATCCGGGAACCTGAAAACTTTGAAGATCTGATGTTTTTACTTCCGCTGGCTATAGAAAATCCGGGGACATATTATTATGATCTTGCTTTGGCCGGGCTGATTCGTTTTGCCGGTGATGCAGATGCAGAATCTGTGAAATTAATTGAACCCGTATTTCAGAAAGCCTGTAAAACGATTGCCAGATGGGAAGTTCCTTATTTTAACGTAATACTTTGCAATCTGATTATTAATTACGGGTTGGATGTATTGGCAAAATTTCCTGTCCAATTGAAAAACCTGGAAAAAATCTATCAAAAGATCAGTGATGAAGAGACCGTAAGAGAATCCTATTCCAGTTATGATAAGAAATTGGGTCCGCTACAGGGAATCGGGATAGGAGCTACGGCTATGAAGGTGTATAAAGAAATTGCGATGGCTGCCTACCATAAAATGCGGTCAGGAGATCAGACACCTTTGCTGTCGACAATAACTCATTTACCCTGTTGGATTGATCCTGTACAACTGGTGGAAAGATTTGAAATCTATCAGAATCAAAATATTGAACCTGACCCGCTGGATGTTCAGCTTGCATTACAGCGATGTGCTTTGGACAATACCTCTGAGGCACTCACGCTGGTTGAGAAAAAATTAAAAGGCGAGTATAAAGAGCTTTTGCTGTTCTTCTTCGGAAAAAATGGGACCCCAAAAGGAAAGTTTGAGCATCCATCATGGTGGATGACTGCAGGAATTACCCGGTCTCCCGGAATGGTTTTTGAAGAATTTAAAAATTTGGGGTACGGAAATATTCCCCGGGAGTTTTTTTCAGGGATCTATGACTGGAAAACAATTGACAGCAAAAAGAACTCGTATTATCCTGCAGAACTCACGATTACAATTCCAAAATATCATCTTGAAAAAAGAAAAGATTCTCTTCTTTTGGAATATTTCATTGCAGAACAAAAGGACTTCTCTGAAGCGCCCGCTTTTATGTGGAGTTTTCCTAATGTTCCTGGCAATATCCTGGCAAAGGTTATTAAAACCTGCCTTTTCTATTCAGGAATGGCTGAAGTGTATGAACGAAATCTCGTGCTGAATACCGCTCAGTCCCTTTACCAAATTAAGAAACCGCTGGATGAAATGGGATACCTGTTTTTGGGAACCATTTTTATGGATGGAGATAAAACAATAAGAGGAATAGCCGCTGAAATATGGCTGGAACATGTTGCTCATCAGATGATCGACAATTCCCGATTGGGAAAAGTGATGGGTTTGCATGAAAAGCTGGAATGGGCACCTGTTAAAAGATTGACTGATCTTATGCAGCATCAAATGCTTAATGTCAGCAAAAATCATAATCAAGCATTAGAAGAATTAATCTCCGGTGCATTGCTTCAGATGGATAAACCCGTTACAAACCTGAAAAAACTCCTGGAGGTTTATCATGAAGTTTTGGCTTTAAATCAGTCGGAAGCCAATAATAAAGTAAAAGAAAAATTAAGCGACTGGAAAGAAAACTCAAGCCTGAAAAAAATCTGCAATCTTCTTCTAAAAAAATAAATTATGGAAGATACGCTTATTTACAACTATTCCGGGTCATCATCTTTGGTAAAGAAGGGGGCCTTGGAAGAACTGTTTCTTGCCCAATATAGTGAGATACAAAAAAATACCGATGTTCCCTGCTTTTTCTGGGGAAATGTAGGGCAGCCCTTTATTGTGGCAAGATGCCTGATCACGCTTTCCAATATTGTAAAGTCCAGCTTTAATCTCTCGCCATTTCAAATGGCATTGCTTAAAGATCCGATTGTAACGGCCGGAAATGAACGGCTGAGATTTGAAGGATTTTCGCATTGTGCAGGCGTGTATGCAAGGGTAGATGTCCTGCCGGAAGGATTAGACGGAGAATTTTTGGAAAACGGAACAACGAACGTAGACTTTAACCAGCCCATGATTATGGCTTTAGGAAGCATCCGTCCCAATGAGAATATAATGCTTTCCGTTGGTGAAAAAGAAGTGGGGCTGTATAAGGAAGAGCAAAAATTAGTGGAAAGAAAAGTTCCGCTGCCTGTAAAATGGATCAAAGGCCTGGGGACCGTTCAGGTCTATTTATCGGAATCAGAAAAACGGCATTGTTTCAATAAGATTCAGACACAGCAGCTATTCAGGGGAATGCCGAAAGGAGTGGTGAAATCAGACTACTATCTGATTGTTCGTGGAAATAAGCCGATGTTTTCACCTGTAAAATCGGCCGATGCTGTTTGTGTAGGAGGGATTCACAGGCTTCGCCTTCTTGAGCCTCTTCTTCCGTACATTGATTATATGCAGGTTTTTGCCCATCCCCATATGAAGTCTGCAACATGGCAACTGTATATGGGGAATATCAGATTCAGTTTTTCTTTATCGAGAGAAAGCTGGAGAGGATTTTCAGGAGAAGGGGCTGTACTGGATAGCTTAATTACCGATGTTTCTGATGAATGGATCGATGCTTTAGATAAATATGCCTATGCCAATCAGTCTTTTAATGCAGCAGCGCTGGCTATGGAAGAAAATATCAGCCTTAAGAAAGTTTCAGATCTTACCGGAAGATTGGCGGCAATGGGAATGCTGGGATATGATCTGGATGACAACGGATTTTTCTACCGCCGATTGCCGTTTAAATTAAGCCGTATTTTAGGTTTAAATCCCCGTATGAAAAATGCTGAAAGGCTGATCGAAGAAGGAAAAGTTGAAGTTTTAAACAGCAATAACGAAAGAACAGAAGCCAGAGTGGAAGGAACCGGCGTGCACCATACCGTAATTATTGAAGGCGATAAAGAACGTTGTACCTGTGAATGGTTCAGTAAATATCAGGGGGAAAGAGGCCCCTGTAAACATGTTTTGGCCGTTAAGAAAATAATAAGCACATAAAAGTAAAGGACAGATCCTCCGGAAGGCTGTCCTTTTTTTATTAATGATTATACCTGTTTCATCCACTCCTCATAGGTGAGAACACCCAATTCTGGTCTTCCTTTGCCTTCCAGAACAGAAATGAATTCAAGCTGATTGCCATCCGGATCATTAAAATAAATAGCCAAAGCCGGCATCCATGCAAATACCATAGGCTGAACAGTTCCATTTTTCAGAAAGTTATAAGGCCTTAGATCCCTGTTTTCCAAAAACTCCACCGAGTAATTCAAAATATCTTCCCGGGTGCTTGTAAATGCAAAATGCCTGGGCTGAAGATTTTCCTTCTGTTCCCATAATCCTAACATGAAATCCTTTCCTTCTCCGATCCACAAAAATGCTATAGGCCTTGTTTCATCTCTATGGGCTAGCTTTAATCCCAATACTTCTGTATAAAACTGTATCGCATTTTCCAAATTACTTACCTGAACGTGAGTTTCATATAATCCTTTAATCATAGTTCCGATTTTAATAGAAACAAAGCTAGACAACGGATACCTAAAAATCAGGGAATAGTGATTTCTTTATCGGAAATGAATGATAGAAGGTTTTTATAATATGGATTATGGATTATGAATTATGAATTATGAATTATGAATTATGAATTATATTTTTTAGGCTTCTTCAAAATAAAAAATCAAAATTTTTATAAAAAAAACATCTGCGCAAAAAGATTGCGTAATACAGAGCTTACTTTGCATCAGAAATCAGAAAGGATAAGATGATCCTCCTATGTTTAACAAAAAAACAGTAACCATGAAATTTAATTTTTTAAGAAATGAGAATAAAGTAGTTGTGAACTACGAAGGTGCAACATCATATGTGATGACGCCGGCAGAAGAATTATATAGTGCTGTTGTTACAACAGGACTGTCAGATACTGCCTATGAAAAAGGAAATGGCAGGTTGGAGAGAATCCGGTCTCTGATCAAGAAAAATGATCCCGAGTTTGTGGCAAAACTGGCGGTGTACGCCAGAAAAGAGATGTACCTGCGTTCCGTTCCATTGGTTTTGACAACTGAATTGGCAAAGCAGGTTTCAGGTACGGATTTGGTAAGCCGGACAGTAGATGGTGTTGTTCAGAGAGCAGATGAAATCACAGAATTACTGGCTTACTACCAGCTTGCCAACGAAAGAACGGAAACCAAAAAACTGAATAAATTGTCAAAACAAATTCAGAAAGGTTTGGTGAAATCATTCAATAAATTCGATGAATATCAGTTTGCAAAATACAACAGAAAGGCAGACGTTACTTTGAAAGATGCCCTATTCCTGGTTCACCCGAAAGCAAAAGATGAAAACCAGCAGGCTGTTTTCAACAAGATCGTAAACGATACTTTGGAAACTCCTTATACCTGGGAAGTTGAGCTTTCTGTTTTAGGACAGACGAAATTTGTTACCGAAGCAGAAAGAAAATCAGCCTTCAAAGATAAATGGGAAGAACTGATCTTCAGCAATAAACTGGGGTACATGGCTACCCTGAGAAACCTGCGGAACATTCTGGAAGCTGGAGTATCATCTGCAGCTATGAAAAAAGTGTGCATCTATCTGTCTGATGAAAGAGCGGTAAAAAGCTCAAAACAGCTGCCATTCCGGTTTCTGGCAGCTTACAGGGAATTGAAATCTAATGAATCACCTTATCTGTGCTCTGTTTTGGAAGCACTGGAAGATGCTGCCATGGTAAGTGCTCAAAATATCAAAGGTTTCGGGTTTGATACTTCTGTGGTGATCGCAGCTGATGTCTCAGGCTCAATGCAGCAACCGGTTTCTGCTAAAAGCAAAATCCTGCTGTACGATATTGGTTTGCTGATGTCCATGATCCTGCAGTCGCAGTGTAAAAATGTAATAACAGGGATGTTCGGTGACCGTTGGCTTCCCGTTCCAATGCCTAAAAACGGGATTCTGAGAAATGTGGATGCCTTTTACAAACGTGAAGGTGAAGTAGGATATTCTACGAACGGCTATCTGGTGATTGAAGATCTGATCAGGAGAAATGAAAAAGTGAATAAAGTCATGTTGTTCACCGATACCCAGATGTGGGATAGTACCGGAAACAGAAATTCTTTTGAAGATTCTTGGAACAGGTATAAAGCTATAGCTCCGGATGCCAAACTCTATATTTTTGATCTGGCAGGTTACGGCAGACAGCCGCTTGATGTCAGAAGAAATGATGTATACCTTATTGCAGGTTGGTCCGACAAAATTTTCGATGTACTGAATGCGTTGGAAGATCAGAAATCCGCAGTTGAAATGATCAAAAAAGTAGTGCTGTAACAGGCACTGCTTTTACAATAAAAACAAATAACCTTTTAATCTGTTAGGAGCTTATTCCCGCTTTCCACTGTATCTTTTTCGCCGCTGCTTTCGCCTCTTCAGAAAAAGGATGCCGTTGCAATCGGGGCTGGGAAAGAATAATTTTAAATTTTGAATTTTGAATTTTGAATTATGAATTATGAATGATGAATGAAAGTTTTATTAACTCTATCAATGAATCGATAAGGTACGAGTTCAGGATTTTTAAAGAGTGTAGATTCTTTTTAGCCGGAGTTTCCAATTCTTGAACTTTTAGATCTTCTGCTTCATAGCAAACGAATAAAATATAACCAATGTCGTAGGGTAAGAGTCCATCGTCAAACTTGTAATTTGAACAGAATCAAAAAACTCTTATGAATGGTTACTTGGTTTTTAATGAAAAATACAACTGTGGGAGATTTATTTTACAGAATTTATTTGTTAATCGGGATCCTTATTTTACTTCCTATTTTAGGTGTTTTTAAGATGTTTGAGCTTGTAACCTCACTATTTTTCTAATTAAAAATGAACTGCGTAAAAAGAGTGCGTACTTATCATGTAATTTTGCAGTGTTAATAAAATCGGTGCCGTAAGAAAAGAAATCCTTCGACTTCCTATTGAAACAGAGTCTTTTCGCCAGGTCGCCCGGTTTCAACAGTCAATGCCGTGGGTAAGCGTTTCATCGTCAACTTCCAATAGGACACCAGATACTCTTATCATGAATGGCTTGGTTTTTTATATAACAAAATTGCGTAGAATACGTTCAAAACATATCATTTGACCAATACAACGAATAACGATGGATTATTATAAACCAGATCTTAAAGAAGCAGTGTATTGAGGGAATACTCAATACATATGAAAAAATATAAAACATTAAGACAAACTTTCGGACTCAATGAATACGGAGGTATTGATTTCCCGGTGAAAATGTCCGGAATCAAGATTTCCAGAATCTTATACGGAAATGAATTGGGATGTTCCTATTGTTTTCCACATGGCTTTGAAGTGAGCAACGCAAAGAACAAAAAGTTTCAGCGAAACTGGAAAAAATACAGAAACACCCCATGGAAAAAATAAAAAAGCAAGTGTCGTAAAACAGAGTTTCTTCGTTTTCGGGGCGGCAATACAGGTTCAAGTCCTGTCCTTTCGGTAGTGAAAATGACAACACTCCGCCGGTAAGTCTCTGTTTGATTGGTTGCCTTGCTTGTATCAAGTGTCGTTTTGGAATCATAATTCGATTACACGTCATCAGGTCACAGGTTCGATTCCTGTCATTCTTGTTGTAAACGGGATGTAGCTCAGCAGGTAGAGCAGATGGAAAAGAAAGATTCCGCCATTTTTACCTTGATATAATAAAAGAGTGCCGTAGAAAAGGCTTACTTCGGTAAATCTTATGATATTGGTTCAACTCCAAACAGATCACAAAAGTGATCTGGAAAGTCTTTTCAAGCTTTTGCCTCTTTATATAAAAAAATTAAACAGGTGCCGTAGAATAGTGTTACTTCGCTCATTACGACGGGGTCACGGGTTCGAATCCCGTCTCTTCCACAAAAAAACACAATCCAGACAGGAAGAGTAGCTCAGCTGGTTAGAGCACGGCATCACACTTTCGCTTTTTGCCTTGTTTTATAATCATTCGAAGCGGGAAGCGGGGAATTGGAAATAATCTTTGTATCGTAATTTTCTACAAAGTCAGACAGATTATTCTTTCAGGCTTTAATAACTTCCTTTCTTCCCGCCTCCAGCTTCCTTTTTACTGATAATCATACAAGTGTCGTTAGGAAAAACTTCATCGCGACGCAATTAGGGGAGGAATAGCGAAGCCGGTCACTCCGGCAAGGCTATCCGGTTCGACTCCGGCAGACGTGAGCCCCGCTTTTTCCTTAGTATCACCTTTGCAAAAAATGCCGGTACATTATGTGCCGGCATTTTTCATTGTATCTTCGAGTTCCTGTTCAAACATATTCTTCCACTTGGAAAGAGTTGTTCTGCTTATTTTATATTTTTTTGACATATAACTGGTAGAGTGGCCATGCTTCTTTTGATATCGGAGAAGTTTAAGCATGGTCGCCTTATCATATGTTTTGAGTTTCTGATTTTCTCTGGATTGTTTGAAAAGCTTATCATTAAACTTAAGCACATCTTCAGTAGTATGAAGCTTTTCAAGAAGTTCTCTGATCTTTGGATCCTTCAGCTTTTCCGGATGTTCAAGCTTAAGCATATCCTGATAAATTTTTTTGTAATTGGGCCGCATTTCGTCTCTGTTATCCGTTAGTATTATCACTCTTTTGAAGCCATCTGTGGAGGGTGCTTTTAGGAATCGAATATTCTTTAATGACATCACTTTGTGTCATTTCCCCGGAAAGAATCCTTTTCATAATGAATTCTTTAATTTCTTGTGTATAGATATTTTTTCTGAAATAAGGGATCTTGTCAGATTTCTGCTGGTTTTTGCTGGCAGCCGCAGGTGGAGCATATAAGATTAAATGGGAACTGTAAAGTCTGAAAAAGTCATATTCTAATAATTTGCTCCATCTTAGAAGGATATCGGTATCCATTGATCTGCTGTCATACATCCTCTCAACGGATTCTTCATCCTTGCCTAGGAATTTGCATATTCTTTCCATTGTTATCTCACTTTCATCAACCCTCTCCTTAATAAACTTTCCAATATGGATTTCTTTATATAACATTTTTATTGAATATTATCTTTTTAATTAAACTCATGCATTACAGAAAAAATAAACGGGTAATATATGATACATGCCTTATAAAATATAATGCATGTGAATAAGAAGGTTGACGGAAGTTGGAATGACTATTCAGGAATAGTAAAATGCTAATAAAAAGAGCTTATCAGTATATACAGGGGGTATTTGAATATGCTAAAAGAATGTATTCACGGCTGTTTTATCGGCCTCAGGGATATATTCCTTATTTTCATTTGGTTTATGAACGCTCCATTGATGTCAATCTTCTTTTTCTACCATTATGTGTAAATAATATATAACCTTTTAAAATCCCTTCATACAATTCTATTTTTTATTCTAAGCTCTTACTTATTTCATTTCCGTATCAATGATCATAACCAGTAGGTTAGGTGTTAAAATTTTTAAATAATAACAAATAATCCGCTTAATGAGTTTCAAATTTAAACAAAAAATAGAAGTAAGGGTGTTAAGAAATATAAAAAAATTATTTATATGCTCATTTTTAATTAAAATTAACACATTATTTAAGCAGATGTGTGAATTATTTTAAATATATATAATCAAGGTTAAAAATAAAAAATTGTATCTCAGAGATCAAGTACATACCTTTGCAGATCAATGAAAAATACTATAAGCTTATTCGACTTTTCGAAGAAAATAAATTATAAAAATGAACTGTTGGCAGGTTTTACCGTAGCCATGACCATGATTCCTGAATCGCTTTCATTTGCTATTCTGGCAGGGCTTTCGCCTCTTACAGGGCTTTATGCAGCCTGTATAATGGGATTTGTAACCGCTGTGTTGGGTGGGCGTCCGGGAATGGTCTCGGGAGGAGCCGGAGCCACAATTGTTGTTCTGATAGCTTTGATCAAATTTCACGGAATAGAATATCTTTTTGCTACCGTAGTCCTTGCCGGAATTTTTCAGATGCTTGTGGGAATATGTAAGCTGGGCAAATTTGTTCGGCTCATTCCTCAGCCGGTTATGTATGGGTTCCTGAATGGTTTGGCTATTATTATTTTTATGGCACAGATAGAACAGTTTAAAGTGACAGATCGCAATGGAGCCGTACACTGGCTCCAGGGGCTTCCTTTATATAGTATGGGAGGATTAACTGCCTTAACCATTGCGGTAGTATACTTTTTTCCAAAGATCACCAAAGCAGTTCCCGCTTCTTTAATAGCTATTATAGTAGTATTTGCTGTCGTTTTGGGTTTCAATATTCAGACGAAAACAGTAGCAGATATTGCTCATATCAGCGGAAATCTTCCAAGTTTTCATATCCCGGAGCTTCCTTTTTCCATGGAAACCCTGCAGATCATTTTCCCGTATGCTTTGGTAATGGCGGGTGTAGGGTTGATCGAGTCGCTTTTAACGCTGTCTATGGTGGATGAGATCACCAATTCAAAAGGAAATGCCAATAAAGAATCGGTGGCGCAAGGATTGGCCAATATTGCCAATGGATTTTTTGGCGGAATGGGAGGGTGTGCCATGGTAGCACAGACCCTGGTAAATCTTAATGCCGGTTCAAGAGCCCGCCTATCGGGAATGATAGCTTCCCTGATGATTCTGATGATCATCCTGTTTGGCGCTCCTATTATTGAAAAGATTCCGATGGCGGCATTGGTAGGAGTCATGATGATGGTTGCCATAAGTACCTTTCAGTGGGTTTCTATCAGAATTGTGAACAAAATGCCGAGGTCTGATATTTTTGTGGGAATTATGGTCGCCCTGATAACGGTGGTTTTACATAATCTTGCCTTGGCGGTATTGGTAGGAGTGATCATCTCTGCGCTGGTTTTTGCCTGGGATAATGCCAAAAGGATACGGGCAAGAAAACATACCGATGAACATGGCATTAAACACTATGAAATCTATGGTCCGCTATTTTTCGGTTCGGTAACGGCATTTACAGATAAATTTGATCCTATGGACGATCCGGAAGAGGTGGTTGTAGATTTCAAAGAAAGCCGGATCGTGGATATGAGTGCCATTGATGCGTTGGATAAACTGTCAAAACGGTATAAGCAGCACAGCAAAACACTATATCTTCGCCATCTCAGCGAAGACTGCCGGAAAATGCTGAAAAATGCGGAAGCGGTAGTGGAAATTAATATTCAGGAAGACCCTACATATAAAGTGATGCCGGAAAAATAGGAATAAAGACAAGAGATACAGAGATTTGAGACAAGGACCGTAAAAAGATACAGTCCTTGTTTCTGTTTTCTTACTTTAAATCATAAAATATCTTAAAACAGGGAACTAAAGGTATGCATTTCTGATAAAAATTCTATCTTTGGGAGGAATACAAACTAAACACTTGTTGATGATCAAGAGAATTTAAATCTTTTTCAAATTAAAGCTAAATAAAACTTTTAACTTATAACATCTTGAAAACAGATATCGACATTCATAACCACTGTCATTTTTCCTTTGACCTGTGGCTCACCTTAATCAAATCTCATCCTGAATTTAAAACAAAAAGAGTTGAGCTGTTCTCCTCATTTTTTAATGTGGATAAACCGATTGAAGAAGTTGCAGGAAGAGTAAAATATTATGATGACCTCTGCAATACCATCAATGAAGTGACGGGCGGAAATATAGATACTTTTGAGATCTATCTGATGATCTTAGGTTCGCTGGGTGTAGATATAAAGCTTTTACATAATGAAAAGTTAAAGGAGTTTTATGTAAAAAGCGAAGAGCTGTTTTTAGAATATAAGCCGGTGATTATTTTTAAAAATATCCATGATTTTTTTGATCATATCAAAAACCAGGGGAAAACAATCAATATTCTAAGCAACACAGGATTTATCAAAGGAACAACGATGAGAAAATTTCTGATCCATGAAAATCTGGATCAGTATATAGATTTTCATGTCTATTCCGATGAAATGAATTGTTCCAAACCCAATCCTCTTATTTTCCAGGAAGTGAAGAATAATATCAAAGATCAGGATTTGTCTTTACATCAGATTTTACATATCGGAGACAACCCGGTGGCAGATTATCAGGGAGCAAAAGACTTCGGTTTCAGTGCACATTTACTTAAATACTAAATAAACATGAAAAGAAGATACAGCTTACACCACATTCATTCAGCGGATGAGTTTACCTTCTCACCTACAGAATACAGTTATTTCAAGTATGGCGATAAGTCGTATGCTGAAAAATTCGCAAAAGAATTATTTGAAGGATTTATTTCCGAAAATGAAGAACTTTTCAATATGGATAAAGAAATTGTAGTTCTTCCAAGCCCTTACATGGCTATTCCTACAGCTTCCAATTTCCTGTGTTTTTTCTTTAAAAAGCATCTGGATTTTTATCTGTTTCAAAAAGGAAAAAAATCAAGCATCCTATCCAAAATCAATAGAAACCATACCTATATTACAGATTATGGGAATCTTAATTTTGAAGATCGTAAGAATCTGATTGCCAATGACACTTATTATATTGATAAAGATTTTTTAAAAGGAAAACTTTGTATTTTTATAGACGATATAAAAATAACGGGAAGCCATGAGTATACCGTCAACAGAATCCTGGATGAATATGATGTGGAGGCAGATTTTACGTTCCTGTATTATGCGGAACTGATGAATTTTGATCTTGATCCGAAGATTGAAAACTTTTTCAATTATTACGCTGTAAAGAATGTAAAACATGTCGCAGAAGTAATGGAGAAACAGAGTTTTGAGTTCAATACCCGGATCGTGAAGTATATTTTAGGCCTGGATTCAAGTAATTTTGATTATCTTACGTCTAAAGTAAAAAGAGAACAGATGGATCTCCTGTTGGAACTTGCCATCAGTAACAATTATCATTTAATAAAAGAATATAAAAATAACATCAATACTTTAACACAAACGGAATTATATTATGGCTATTAACTTACAAAAAGGACAAAGAGAAAACATTAACGCACCTAAATTTACTGTAGGTTTAGGATGGGATATCAATAATACTTCTACAGGAACGGCATTCGATCTGGATGCTTCTTTATTTTTATTGGGTGACGACAAAAAATTAGTTTCAGATAACCACTTTATTTTCTATAACAACCTGGAATCTCCGGATAAATCAGTGATTCATACAGGAGATAACCTTACAGGAGAAGGGGCCGGTGACGATGAGCAGATCAAGATCGATCTTACGAAAATTGATTCTGCTATAAAAGAAATTACAGTAGTGGTAACCATTCACGAAGCAGATGCAAGAAAGCAGAACTTCGGGCAGGTAAGAAATTCTTTCATCAGAATTTTTAACACCGATACGAATGAGGAGATCTTAAAATATGAATTAGACGAAGACTTCTCAATCGAAACGGCAGTAGAATTCGGAAGAATCTATAACAGGAACGGAGAATGGAAATTTGAGGCTGTAGGAGCAGGACAAAGAGAAGGCCTTGAGAAATTTGTATCAATTTATCAGAAATAATCATGGATAATCAAGAAAATCAGCCAATAGATCCACTTGGGTCAATTGAACCCCTTAAAACATTTGAACCTACTCCGATGGCTCCTCCGGGTCAGCCTGTTCAAAATACAGCGCCGGCGGTTCTTGTGGATAGAGATGGAAATGTAAATCTGACTCAGCTACCGTCGGAAGAACGCCAGAAATATGAGGTTCTCGCGAATTCTATTGATGAAGCCAACCCGGGATCAATTGTAAATTTTGGTGCGGAACTTCAGAAAACATTAACGAATCAGAGTGACAGCTTCTTAGGAAATGTGAGAAGATCAAACTCCGGAGAAGTAGGAGGGCTTATCAATGATCTTTTGGTAGAGCTTAACTATGTAGACGTAGAAGAGCTCAATGGAAATAAAGTAAAAAGCTTCCTGAGCAAATTACCATTTATGAAGAAGGTAATGACTCAGGTGGAAAACTTATTTGCAAAATATGATAAGATCATCAACAATATTGAGCAGATCTCTTATAAAGTAAATGCAGGAATCATTACTTCTACCAAAGATAATGCGGTTTTGCAGACTATTTTTGAGAGTAATGTGAATTCCATTAAGCAAATCGAAGAGCTTGTGATTGCCGGAAATATAAGAATGGAAAGAGCAGCCGTTGAGCTTGCCCAGATGGAAGCAAATCCTCAGAATTTCCAGGACTACCAGATTGCAGATAAGAGAGATTTTATCGCAAGATTAGACAGAAGAATGGCTGATCTTAAAGTCGTGCGTATCATTATGATGCAGTCTCTTCCACAGATCAGACTGGTACAGAATAACAACGTCTCCATTGCTGAAAAAGCACAGACGATTCTGACCACGACGCTTCCGGTGTGGAAAAACCAGCTTTCACTTGCTGTGGCAATGTACAGACAGCAGCAGAATATTGAAATCCAGCAGAAAGTTTCTTCCACGACAGAAGAGATTTTAAGAAAGAATGCAGAGCGCCTGGGCCAGAATTCAGTGAATGTGGCCAGAGCCAATGAACAGACTATCGTATCGGTAGAAACATTGAGAGAAACAACTTCAATGCTGATCAACACCCTGAATGAAGTGAAACAAATCCAAAAACAGGGAGCTGATAACAGAAGAAAACTGGATCAGGATCTACAGACACTGGAGCATGAATTAAAAGCTAATGTCAGAGGTTAATTTATAGGTATCAAGGTGGGGGAGGATGCAGCAACCATATTGTCACAAAGCAAAAGAAGAATAACAAAACTTAAGCTTCTTGCTAATTTTTATGAACATATTGATATTATATCTATTTACATTAAAACGGATATTATTCACAATCTGTTCCAGGAAAATACGGCTTTAGATTACAATAAACTGGAGCTTTTTCACCTGCAGTATACCGACAGCCTCATAGAATTGCTGACCAAAATAAAACGTCAGAAAGAAAATGATATGCTGGCTGTCATTAACGAAATTGATATTAACAAAAAATATATTTCAGGTTTTGAAGAAAGACAGGGAGACAGCTTTCAGACCGACCGGAAAATGTACAGCGGTATATTTTCCCAACATCTGAAAACTCTGTATAAGGACCTCACAGGAGACATTTTTACGGCCAACTGGGATAATGTACTGTATTTTCATAAAAAATATGCTCAGGAATTTTATAGAACAGAAGCAGATGAATCTCTGTTGAAATCCGGTTCCTTTCCTGCATATCAGTATCGGGATTATTCCATTGAAAGGAAATTATTGGGAAGGCTTAATATACAGGGATTTAAAGTCCGTTTTGTCTGTGGGTACCTCATCGGAACTCATGAATATGAACTTTTCAAGATCTTTCAGTCTGATGATTACTTTATTTTCAGTATAGATGAAAGGAAACTGTATCTTTTTGATCATGAGCTGGGTACACTTGATATTTCCGAAAATCAGTCGAACCAGAGTAGTATTATTGAGCAGCTGAAAAGGAAAAATGAACAACTTGAAAACAGTATGAATGAGAGAAAACGTACGTTGCCTGCAGAGGTGGAAAGCGTTCTGAAGGATTATATTAAAAACCTGGAAAATATAGATATTATGAGCAAAATATTTGATTTTGATGAAGAAACGAATATTCTGCGCGCAATGCTTAATTTGAATTTAAACAATCAATGAGAAAGCAAATCGCAAAACAGTAAAATCGCAAATATGCCTTTTCGCTCTTTTGCAGTTTAGCCTTTTTACAAATAACAACTAAACATAACAAGATGGCTATCAACTTACAAAAAGGTCAAAGAATCAACCTTAAAAAAGAAAACGGAGCTGAGCTTTCCCAAGCTTGTGTTGGAATCAACTGGGGAGCAATTGAAAAGAAAGGATTTTTCGGAACTAAAAAAGAAGCAGTAGACTTAGACGGAAGCTGTATTTTATACGACTCGAATAAAAACGTTACTGAAGTGATCTACTTCGGAAACCTGAAATCAAAAAACGGATCTGTAAGACACAGCGGAGATGACCTTACAGGGGATGTAGACGGGGATGACGGGTTGGATAATGAAGTGATTACAGTAGATTTCAGCCAGTTGGAACCTAACGTGGAGCATGTGGCCATGGTTTTGAACAGCTATAGAGGCCAGGATTTCGGAACGATTCCTTTTGCTTCTATCCGTATCTACGAAGGAAGCCCTACCAATGTAAGAGAGGTTTTCGCCAAATATGATATCGCCAATGATGCCTCTTTCAGTGGTCATGTGGCCATGGTAATGGGAGTTTTTTATAAGAGAAACGGAGAATGGAAATTCAATGCTATCGGGGATCCTACCGCAGACAAAAAGCTGGAGCAGACGATTCAGACCGTGCAGATGAATTACTTATAACCAATTATCAATCAACTAATGAATAAAATAGCAATATTTGTACCTTGTACACTTATTGCTTTTATCATATAATAACATATAAATCAAGTGGAAAAACATAGTATTTTAGATATGCACCCAGGCTTGGTGTGGGGATTTGCGATAACGGTTGTTATCATGCTGCTTCTGGATTTAGGAGTATTCAACAAAAAAAGTCACGAAGTTTCATCCAAAGAAGCTACGATCTGGACCGTCGTTTGGATTTCACTGTCCATGGTTTTTTCAGGAGTGGTATATTGGGCATTCAATACAGATGGATCCCCTGAAAGTCATGCACTGGCAGTAGAAAAATTTACCCAGTACCAGGCGGCCTATTGGATCGAAAAAGCACTTTCTGTAGATAACTTGTTCGTGTTTATCCTTGTTTTCGGATTTTTTAAAGTTCCGAAATTCCTTCATCATAAAGTTCTTTTCTGGGGAATCATTGGAGCATTGATCTTCAGGGCGATATTTATTTTTGCCGGAGTCGGGCTGATCAATCTTACTTACCTTCCTGAAATGAATATTTTTGGAAAAGCAGTGAATATCAATATTGTAATGACTCTTTTCGGACTGTTCCTTGTATATGCAGGAATTAAGTCCTGGGGAGATGGTGATGATGATGACGATGAAGACTATAGCAATACAGCCGGAGCCAAATTGATCAAGAGTTTCTGGAAAGTCTCTGATAACTATGACGGAGATAAATTCTTCACTATTCAGAATGGAATTAAAATGGCAACACCTCTTTTGGTAGTGGTGGGTGTTATCGAATTTACCGACGTTCTTTTCGCAGTAGATTCTATTCCCGCAATCTTTGCCATCTCAGATGATCCTTTTATCCTTTATACATCGAATATCTTTGCTATTTTAGGTCTAAGATCATTGTATTTCCTGCTGGCGAACTTTATTCATATGTTCAGCAAACTTCCCTATGGATTGGCAATTATCCTTTCATTTATCGGAGTTAAAATGCTTATAGCACCATGGTATCATATTTCGTCTCCGGTTTCGCTGGGAATCGTAGGAGGAGTATTGGTGATCTCTGTTCTTTTATCTATCATCTTCCCTGAAAAAGAAGAAGAGAAGAAAGAAGAATTAGAAGAAAAATAAAATATTTTAAATATATCAAAAGCCTCTGGATTATAATTCTGGAGGCTTTTTTTGTTTTGTTGGAAAGGGCAAAGAGGATAAATATAGTTCTGCTGTTATAACAACAGTCTTTTGTATATTTAATAGGAATCAACATTTTTAAAAAAAACAGGGATTACGCTAATTTATAATTCATCATTTTTAAGCTCATTTTCCATGTAAAAGCTTATTGATTTTCCGTCTCGTCTGTACAGACACTTTGTAAGCCTCATCACGAAGCTTTTGTATTTTTCCGACAGGCTGAAAAATAAGTTTGCTTTCAAAAGGATTGAATGAAAGCAGTTCATTGGTACAGGTTTGTGAATCAAGCAGGGATCCCTTATTTATTTTGATCTCGCCTATCTTAATAAAAGGAGAGTTTTTCCATTCAACATTCAGTTTGTTGATGGGCTGGTCTTTTAAATCGTAACAGATTTGGATTAAAACATCAGCTGTAAAATCATGGTTCTGAAAGTAATTTTTTAAGGCTTCTTTTATTTTTTGTTTCCTACCGGTCGTTTTATCTATTGACTTGGGACTTATTTTTATTTTGATCATGTGATCTCCAAGGCGGTATGCTCCTACTGAATGATAATTAAAGGATAAAATGAAATCATTTTTCTTACCGATCAGTTTGAGGGTATTCTTTATAAAAGATCCTGTCAGAATGGAAGGAATTGTTTTAATCAGCTGAGCGGCTAAAGAAAAGAAACTGCTCCATTTTTTGTTATACGACTGGTTTATGGCGGTAAACAATTTCAAAAAGGTGGAAACAGAGTTGATAGGAAATAAAGGAAAATTCACCAATGGATAATTTGCCAGCAATCCGCCGTTTTCATCTTTAATCTGAACAGCAAATCCATAAGCGGGAATATCTCTTTTGGAGTTTTTAATTTTAAGCTGTGCATTGGAAAACCTGATGGTCAGATCAAATTTTTCTTTGTCAAAAAAAGGCTGAAGCGCTTCAGGAATATCCGGATCTACCCAGAATGTACCTTTTGCTATGCCATAGGTTTTAGCATGAGCATTTCGGGTAGCATAATTGACGTCACTTATGGCAGGAGACTGTTCAACAAAATCTGCAATGGTTTTTTTATTGATTTCAAGAAGTTTTTTCTCCTCTTCGTTAAGTTCGTCGAATTTCTTATTATATTTTAATGGATTTGGCATTTAGTTTTTAAATTCAATTATAACGCCAAGTTTTTAAATCTGTGTTAACGGAGTATTATATATGTTTGAATTTTAATAGGAGGGAAGCCGGATGCGGGAAGACTGAAGCTGGTAAAGGAGCGTGGTTCAACGTCTGTGTTTTTTAAATATTTGATAATCAAGATCTATCAGTTCTTGTTTTATTGTCTATGCCTATATATTTAAGCGGTTTAATAAGGGCTTCCTGCTTTTATCTTCCATTTTCCCACTCTAAAAATCCTATCTTTGCAAAAAAATTAAGTTATGGGAGTAGCAGACATGTTATTTAAACGTAAAAAGGAACTGGCGGAAAAAAACCTTAAAGATGGTAAGGAATACATGGAAGAGTATGGTAAGAGAGAAAGTGTAGTGCAATTGCCAAGCGGCTTACAGTATGAGATCATTACAGAGGGAGACGGTCAAAAACCGGGTCCGAAGTCTACTGTAAAATGCCATTACCATGGAACGACCATTTCCGGTAAAGTTTTCGATAGCTCTGTGAAAAGAGGTACACCAGCGTCTTTTCCTTTAAACAGAGTGATTTCAGGATGGACAGAAGCACTTCAGCTGATGCCTGTAGGAAGCAAATGGAGACTGATCATTCCACCGCATCTGGCCTATGGAGATCAGGAGATCAGCAAAGAAATCGGCCCGAACTCTACGCTTGTTTTTGAAGTTGAATTACTGGATATTAAATAATCCAACTTAAAAATAGATTAAAAATTTACCTGAATTCAGGTAAATTTTTTTATTTGTTTTATATTCGTATAGATGAATATTCATGGAAAAGCTTGATTGTTTGTATATCAATCATTTTGCCATGACTGCTACTGCACAAAATAAGTTGGAATGAAAAAAATAGTTTACCTTTTTATTGTTCTGGGTTTGCTTGCTTCCTGTATTTCCAGGAAAAATCAGGTTATTCAACAAAATATCCTTACGCTGAAGGACAGTTATTGCAAGGCACCTTTCAAGTATAATTACACGAACAAACTCCCGTCTTATAATTCAGATTCCATACTGGCAGCGAATAAAGAATTGAAGGAAATATTTTCTGATCAGAGTATCCTGATCCTTAATGCTCTGGACAATCTGGATGAGGTACACGACATCATGGAGCTTAAAAAAGATTCATCCATTGCCTCCCAGGTCAAAGTATTGCAGCTGAAAACAAAGATCAACAGCAAGATCACCATAGCACTGACAGAATTGGATGCTGTAGCGGCAGAATTCGACTGTGAAGGAGAGCGGGTAGCACAGATCGGAAATTATGTAGATAATCTTAATGCATCCAGAAATAATAAGCTCATCTTATATTCAATCGTAGCAGGAGCAGCTGCATCTATTGCCGGGGGAATTGTAAAAGATCAGGGCTGGAGTAATGCAATTGACATCAGCGGAGGGGTTTTGGGAGCAGGATTTGGTTTGGCAACCCTGAATCCGAAAGGCAAAAAAGTAGAGTTTATCCATCAGAGAAATCTGCTGAGAGATATCTGGAGAGAAAAACTGGAATCCCCTAATTTCCCACCATTTATCTGGTATATGTATACAGAGAAAAAGTTTTCAAACAGAGAAGAGCGTTCCATTATCGGCAATATGAAAGAAAGATGGCTGCATTACCAGTTTGATGATAATAAAGCAGATGCAGACCAATCCGTCATTTTCAGTGATGGAGGCTTCTACAGGGCAGATGATCTTCACAACAGGGCTGCAATGCTCAATCAGATGCAATCGGCTACAAGAACCATTAATCAGAATATCAATTATTTGCTGCTGGATCTGGATAAATTGATCCTTTAAGAAAAAATTAACTGTAATAAAATTTGTTACATTTAAAAAATTGTGTACCTTTGCCATGTAATTACAATGAATAATACAAGATTTGCTACGGCAGTACATATAATGACATTATTGGCAAAAAGTCCTCAGGAGTGGCTCACTTCTGATTGGATTGCCGGTAGTATCAATGTAAACCCGGTGATTGTCCGAAAGGAGATCAGCGTGCTGAGAGAGGCAGGTCTGATCACCAGCAGACAAGGAAAGGAAGGAGGAAGCCAGCTTGCAAAAAATGCTGAAATAATCACGATTTCTGAGATCTACCGGGCCGTAAAGAATACGGAGGTATTAGGAAAGAAAAACCAAAATCCCAACCCGGCTTGCAGTGTAGGAAAAGAAATCAATATTCATTTAAATACGTTATTTGAAGAAACAGATCAATTGGTAGTTAGCTTTTTAGGCGATAAATCATTGCAGAAATTTGCAGATCAGTTCGAATAAAATTTTTTAACTATAAATGTAACAAAACTTATTACAATTTAATTTTAAAAATAAAACATTATGAAAAAAGTAGCAGTAATCGGTGCAACCGGATTTGTAGGAGCGCATATCGTAACAGAATTAGCTGA
Source organism: Chryseobacterium sp. (assembly GCF_022869225.1). Classification (NCBI taxonomy): domain Bacteria; kingdom Pseudomonadati; phylum Bacteroidota; class Flavobacteriia; order Flavobacteriales; family Weeksellaceae; genus Chryseobacterium; species Chryseobacterium sp. The sequence continues at coordinate 3,151,084 of NZ_JALIHL010000001.1, forward strand.
CAGAGGATACGCTGTGGAAGCTTTGGTGAGAGATGCTTCGAAGGTAAAAACACAAGAGAATGTAACCGCTAAAAGCGTAGATGTAAACAATGTGGAAGAATTGGCAAACGCTTTACAAGGAAGCGATGCAGTTATCAGTGCTTTTAATGCGGGATGGACTAATCCAAATTTGTACAACGATTTTCTGAACGGTTCTGAAAATATTGAAAAAGCAGTAGAGCAGGCAGGTGTGAAAAGACTTATCGTAGTGGGAGGAGCAGGAAGCTTATATACTCCTGATCATATTCAGATTGTGGATACTCCTGATTTCCCGGAAGCTTACAAACCTGGAGCAACAGCAGCGAGGGATTATTTAAATAAGATCAAAAATAACAATACCCTAGACTGGACTTTCTTCAGCCCTGCTATAGAAATGAATCAGGCCAATGTAGGATCTAGAACGGGAAAATACAGAACATCATTAGAAACTCCGGTGTTCGATGAAAACGGAAGAAGCCGTCTTTCTGTAGAAGATGTAGCAGTAGCCTTAGTGGATGAACTAGAGCAGAACAACCACATCCGTGAACGTTTTACAGCGGCTTACTAACTAAAAAAGAACAAAATGTTAAAAAAGAAATTATTATCATTGGCTGCAATCCTTGGTTTCATGAGTATTGTATGGGCAGGAAACTTAAAACTAAAAGTTTATAACCCGGGATCGAAAGCCATTTTTGCAGTGACTTCCACAATTATTTACGGAGATAAGGATGCTATGCTTGTAGATGCCCAGTTTCAGAAGCAATATGCCGAACAGCTGGTCAGAGAGATTAAGGCTACAGGTAAAAACCTGACAACAGTTTTTATTTCCCACAGTGATCCCGATTTTTATTTTGGGCTGGACGTAATCAAAAAAGCGTTTCCTCATGTAAAGATCATTTCAACCGCTCAAACCGCTTATCTGATCTCTGCTTCGAAAGACGATAAAATGGCAGTTTGGAAACCGCAGTTAAAAGCAGATGCCCCTTCAGAAATTATTGTTCCTGAAGCTGTAACGGCCATTCCCGATCTTGAAGGACATCCAATTGAGATCAGACAAAACCCTGAAGATCCGGCTCACAGCTTTCTTTGGATTCCGTCTCTGAAAACAGTGGCCGGAGGAATTTCAGTATCTACAGGTTCACACCTTTGGATGGCGGATACTCAAAATGCAAAAGCAATCGATCATTGGATCGGACAGATTGATGCTATGAAAGCTTTACAGCCGGCACAGGTCATTCCGTCCCATTTTGCAGAACAGTCTCTTTCCCCTCAGTCCCTTGATTTTGTAAAAAATTATCTTGAAGATTATAAAAAGGCCGTAGCAGAAAATAAAACTTCTCCGGCGATTGTAGATTTCATGGTGAAAAAATATCCTGATCTTCCAGGCAAAGAGGAATTGGAGATGGGAGTTAAGGTATTTTTGGGAGCAATGGACTGGGATTTAAAGTCACCTTTCCCGGCAATCGGAAAGAAAGTAGAGGTGGATTTTGGAACGGTAAAATTCCTTCTTGATTTTAAAGATAACAAGACGATGACATTCGTTGGAACAGCCGGAAGTTCAAAAAACAGTACGGATACGGTACAGTATACCGCAGTAGAAATCGCTAAAAATATTTTTATGGTATACTGGCATGAGCCTAATCTGGGTTTTAATGTCACCCATATTCAGGATTATAATAAAAATATTGTGTATTCAAATATTGCAGGGCCTGATGGTACATTCACCCATCCGAAAGGAAGTCTTAAGATTTTAAAATAAGAAAGAAAATGATCGCTTCATCGAATCAGCTTGCCGATTCCATTCTTAAGAAAAAAGACTGTCTCATAAGAGGCAGCCTTTCTTTTTATAAGTTCATAAACAGCTTCGGGTTGACCGGAGTGTTGTTTTTGTGCACTTCATAATGAAGGTGAGGCCCTGTAGAGCGTCCGGAGTTTCCTGATTTAGCAATTACCTGACCTACTTTTACTTTATCATTTATTTTGGAAATAAGCTGTGATAAATGTCCGTAAAGAGTAGCCAATCCATTTCCATGAGAAACGATAACACAATTTCCGTAGCCTCCTTTCTGTCCCGAGAAAATAACTGTTCCGGCAGCAGCAGCTCTTACATCAGAGCCATAAGCTACAGCGATATCCAGTCCTTTGTGGAACTGCATCTGATCAGCTTCAGCAGGCGGGTTGTTTTTCTCAGCGGGTGCTGCTTTAGAAGCTGTATTGCCGGCAATAGATTTTGTAGAAGCCGCAGCAGCCGGAGCCGGAGCCGCCTTAGGGGTTACCATTACTTTAATCTCTCTCTTTATTCCATAGCTGTCTGTAACCTCAATGATTTTTTCAACAGGCTCAGCTTTAACCTCAGGCTTTGGAGCTGCTGCAGCCACAGGCTTGGATTCTGATGCCGCACTTGATTTTACAGAAGCAAAAACCGTCTTAAATGGAATAGGATTTTTTCTGATCCCGAAATTGGAAGAAATATAGCCGTCTGTAGGCATTCCCAAAGGAACCTGCATTAGTTTTTTCTGTAGATCCATTAAATATTGACTGTAACGGTTGGCTTGTTTCGCGAGATAAATAGAATTTGAAATGCTGTCCTGGCTCAGAACCATTAGTTTTTCATTGGGAATGTCTTTGGATTTCAGGAAAGAATTAAGTTGAGCAACAGTCTGATCTACAAGATTAAGATCTGTTTTCATTTTTAGGTAATCTACACTGTCTCTTTCAGTGTTTATTTTTACTAGATTTACTTCGTAGGTTTTATCATCCCTTTCGGAGAATAGCTTGGCAATAAATACCCCTTGTGCAAAAACTACCAGTAAAAGTCCTCCGAGGAGAATGTTTACATTCTTCTTGCTGTTTAGAAATTTCTTCATATTTCTTCTCTTAGTAAGTTTAAAACGGTTTTTTGAAGCTGCAAATTTAAATAAAAATAACCTTTATGCGTTATTTTTATTTAAAACTCAGTTTTTTCTGTATTTAACGTTCAATTAGCTGTTTAATTGTGTTGAAGTGTTAATTTTTTCAGAAAATGGCTTTTATCATGGTTTTGAGGCCCAGGTTACGTCTTTGTTTTAATATCTTTGCAGTTCACATTCCAATTATGGCTAAAAAGAAAACAATGTCAGAATCTTCTCATCCAAAAAAGAATAAAAAGGATATTTCTGTAGGGGTAGTAGGAAGCGGAAGTTTTGCAACCGCTATCGTCAAAATGCTTGTTGAAAACTGTAAAGTGGTACACTGGTGTGTAAGAAGTGAATTTGTAAAAGGAGCAATTGAACTTCGTGGCCATAATCCGACTTATCTTACAGCGGCTCATTTTAATCTGAAGAGTTTAAAACTGACAACCGATATCAATGAACTGGTTTCAGCCTGTGATGTGATTGTCTTGGCAACACCGTCCATTTACCTTTCCGATACCCTGGAAAAAATGACCTGTGACTATTCAGATAAAATCTTTATCTCTGCTATTAAGGGGATTATTCCTAAAGTGAATGATGTGGTGGCCCATTATCTTCGTGATGAATTTAAAATCGGTTTCAGGAATCAGGCTGTTATTGCTGGCCCTTGTCATGCAGAAGAAGTGGCAATGGAAAGACTTTCTTACCTTACCATTGCAGCAGCAGAAGATGAAACATCTGAAAAGCTGGAAGGAATTTTTAACTCAGATTTTATTAAAGTACATTCCAGTAAAGATATTTTAGGAAATGAATACAGTGCGATTCTTAAAAATATTTTTGCCATCGGAGCAGGAATAGCAAGCGGATTGGGATATGGAGACAATTTTACAGCTGTTTTTGTATCCAACGCCATTCGTGAAATGGAAACTTTCCTTGAAGCGATCTATGAAGCGCCTAGGGATGTGAATGAAAGTGCTTATTTGGGAGACCTTTTGGTAACAGCCTATTCACTTTTCTCAAGAAACAGAAACTTAGGAAATCTTATCGGAAAAGGCTATACCGTAAAATCTGCGATCCAGTCCATGAACATGGTAGCAGAAGGATATTATGCGGCAGATTCTATTTATAAAACAGCAAAACAGAAAAACCTTAAGCTGCCGATCATAGAAACGGTGTATGCTATTCTTTATGAGGGCAAAAATGCTGAAAAACAGTTTAAGAAACTGACTGCGAAATTGAATTAAGAGTAATTCTACATGATACATAAGCTCCGTCCCATATCCATATAGGACGGAGCTTATATTTTAAATTATACGGATCAGAGGTAAATGAATCCATATTTTCAATGAACACAGAAATTCAAAAACAGAGCCCTTGCAATCTTTAGGCTGTTTGGTTTAATACATGAAATCATCAATATAAATTGATACTTTCCATCATATGATCTTGCATATTTCATATCTGTTTTTTGATGAAAAATTAACGTGTTAAAATCATTAAACGCGTTTCTCTTTTTAAAACTTTTCCCGAAATTTGAAGTAAAATTTTAAAATTATGCCACAATCGCTTACAAGCAGAACACCGAAACCTAAATACGACGTTGTACTGATAGGAGGCGGAATCATGAGTGTCACTTTAGCAACACTGCTTCATGAATTTGATCCAACTCTTGAAATTGCCATCTTCGAAAGACTCGGGAGATTTGCCAAAGAAAGTACAGCAGCATGGAACAATGCCGGAACAGGTCACTCCGCTTTTTGTGAGCTCAACTATACGCCTGAAAAACCAGACGGAACCATTGATATTACCAAGGCAGAAAGCATTGCTGAACAATTTGAAATTTCAAAACAGTTTTGGGCTTACCTGGTGACAAAGGGATATATAAAAGATCCTAAGGATTTTATCAATTCCTGCCCGCACATGAGCTTGGTATTTGGTGAAAAAGATGCAGAATACCTTAAAAAACGCCATGATAAAATGGAGGAATCTGTTCTTTTCTCAGGAATGGAATTTTCTACAGATCATGAGAAACTGAGAGAATGGATTCCTTTGGTCATGAGCAAAAGAAATAAATCTGAAGTAATGGCAGCCACCAAAATGGATATGGGAACGGATGTAAACTTTGGAACACTGACAAGAAAAATGGGAAGACATTTGCTTGAAGACTCTAATGTTGAAGTGTTCTTATACCATGAGGTAAAAGATATTGATCCAAGAGAAGACAGGAAGTGGGAGATGAAGGTAAAAGACAGAATTCATAATCACAAGCAGGAAGTTGTTGCTGACTTTGTATTTATCGGGGCCGGCGGATACGCACTTCCGTTGCTGGATAGTTCAGATATTAAAGAAAGTGAAGGGTACGGAGGCTTTCCGGTTTCCGGGCAGTGGTTGGTAAGCCATAATCAGGAATTGGTGAAAAAACATCAGGCTAAAGTGTACACACAGGCCACGGTAGATGCTCCGCCGATGTCGGTTCCGCACCTTGATCTTAGAATTATTGATGGAGAAAAAGCGCTTCTTTTCGGTCCTTTTGCAGGATTTTCAACAAAATTCCTGAAAGAAGGAAGCTATCTTGATTTGCCTGAAAGCGTGAATACAAAAAATTTGAAATCTTTATTTGGTGCATGGTGGCATAATATTCCGTTGACGAAGTATCTTATTCAGCAGGTAGCTATGACAAAATCCCAGAGAATGCAGCATTTAAGAGAGTTTATAAAAGATGCCAAAGAGGAAGACTGGGAATTGAAGGTTGCAGGGCAGAGGGTTCAAATCATTAAAAAGGATGAAAAAGAAGGCGGTAAACTGGAATTTGGAACTGAAGTGGTCGTCAATAAAGACGGCACCATAGCTTCATTGCTGGGTGCTTCGCCCGGAGCTTCCACAGCGGTATACGCCATGCTGAATGTCCTTGAAAAATGTTTCCCGGAAAAGCTTCAGGGAGAATGGAAAGAAAAACTGCTTGAAATGGTTCCTTCTTATGGCAAAAAACTAGCAGAACATCCTGCGCTTACTGAAGAAGTGAGACATTATACGAAAGAAAAATTAGAACTAGAATATTAACATCCATGACGGGCAATGAGTAATTTTCAACTTATTCATTGCCCGTCATTTATTATTTATAAAAATACGTGGAAGAAGTAGTTGTAAAACCAGTCATTGCAAAAGAACTCTTGGAATCTCTTCAAACCAAAATAGAAGAGGAAAGGCAGGTCATTGTGCACTGCTGTTTTCCGGCCTCCCCATTTTTGGGAAATCTGATCAGGATCTGGCACTCCACATATCTTTTTGATAATCAGTCTGACCATAGAAGCAAACTGATTCACACAGAAAATATTTCAATTTCTCCTTATTGGACTCCCGTTCCTTTTATGCAGGATTTTTGGTTTACCCTGATATTTTCCGGATTACCGAAAGACTGTAAAAGTTTTGATCTGAAAGAAGTGATTCCTGAAGAAGGAGGTTTCTTCGTGGAATCTATCAAAAGAAATTCCTCGGATGTTTACCGGGTGAAAATATCAGAATCCTAGTTAACATGACGGGAAGAACGGAAAAACTGGAACAGATTATTCATTGGGCTGAAAACAATCCGGACATTCGGGCTGTTCTCCTTACCAGCTCGTTAGTAAACCCTTATGCTCCGGTAGATGATTTCAGTGATCTTGACGTTGAATTAGTCTTTGAAAGTAGGAGTGCTTATGAAACCGGCAATGAATGGATCAGTCTTTTTGGAGATCCCATTTCGATGATTGAAGAAAAGGATTCTGTTTTTGAAGGCAAGCACGCGATGAAGATGGTCTTGTACAAAGATCATGTCAAAGTTGACTTTAAGCTGTATCAGGTATCTGAATTTGTGGAAGAAATAAAACAAGAAACCCTTCCCGGTGATTGGGATGTAGGCTATAAAGTTTTGGTAGATAAAGACGGGCTGACAAAAGATATGAAACTGCCAGGCTACCAATCCGTCATGATCCAGAAACCTACAGAGCAGCAGTTTCAACAATTGATCAATGATTTCTGGTGGGATACCACCTATGTGGCCAAATGTCTTAAAAGGGGTGATATTTTCTATGCCAAATTCATGTCTGAAAATATTCTCCGAACAGATTATCTGGTTCCTTTGATAGAATGGAATATTGCCGGCAATCATAATTGGGATAATATAACAACCAATAAACACGGAAGACTGTTCAAAAAATACCTGCCTGAAGAACTTTGGAACAGGATAGAGGCTACCTTTTCCGGGAGTCATCCTGAAGAAAACTGGACTGCCTTATTCAAATTTGCTGATATCGTACATGAACTGGGAACTGCTTTGGCCGAAAAACTTAATTTCACCTATCCGGCAAAGCATGAAAATGATATCCGGAATTACCTTACTGAAGTAAAATCAATGCCCTAATTTAAGCAAATTCGTTTTTTCTGATCAGATTTTCAATACAATACTCAGCAATAGCAGTAATGGTAACGAAAGGATTGACTCCCACGGTTCCGGGAATCAGGGAACCATCTAAGACGAACAGGTTTTTATGATCTTTCAGTTTACCATATTGATCCGTTGCTTCATTTAATACACAGCCTCCAAGGGGATGGTAGCAGATATCTGCCCCAAAACCGTTATTAAACAGAAGATGGCTTCGGGTTCCGCCATTGGCCTTATTCATTTTTCTGATAAAATATCTGGCATTTTCTCTCATCTTGGCAGTATTCGTTTCATCCCAGTTCAAAACCAGTGACTGACGGGCTTTATCGTACCTGACGTCTCCTTTTTTATCTACCCTGTTGATCAGCAGATACAAGGCGGTAGCCACATCCATTCCCATAGGTAAAGGCGCAATTTCTGTGAAGAAAGGATGCTCTTTATCATCCCAGTTATCAATTCCGCCTACCGGAATAGTCGATTGTTTCGATCCTGTTCCGCCGGACAGCGGTTTGACCCAATTTCTTCCTGTCATAAAATTTCCGTTGTTACCCCAGTTTTTTCCAATATGTTCATCAAGAGGCAGCCCATTGACTGCATTTGAATGTAACAGCAGTTGTAAGGTTCCCATGGTACCTGCTGAAAGGATAAGCTTTCCACAATGAAATGTTTTATCAGCGATTATATTTCCTGATGTATCCGTTTGCTGTGCAGTTACAGTATAGCTTTTGTCATCATTAAGCCTGATATGATCTACACGATGGAGATCAAATATTTCAAGGTTGCCGGTTTCAAGGGCTTTTTTAAGATATGTTTTATCTAAGCTGTTTTTGCCATAATTGTTTCCGTAGATCACTTCCGTATTGAGAGCAGACCGCGGAACCTCATTCCGGTATTCTTTTTCCATATATTTGAAATCATAGACATTCGGAACTCTTATGGTTTTAAAACCTGCCCGGTGAGCTTCCTTTTCTCCTACCCTTGTAAATTGGTAATAAGGACAGTCTTTTAAAAACTGTTCATCAATCACGTTGACTTTAAGCTCTTTCTGTACCAAAGGAAAGTAATAAGTAAAAAACTTTTCGGCATCAAGATGGGGGAAAACCTCTTTGAAGTAACTTTCCTTCGGAGTTACGGCCATTCCGCCGTTAACCAATGAACCTCCGCCCACTCCTCTTCCTACCCAAATGTTAATATGGTCAAAAGACAGGCGGTCCAGTGTTCCGGTAAAGGGAGTCAGCGAAAAAATATTCATGAAAGGAGCAATGCTTTTCTTTTTCAGCCAGGCTGAGCTTTTTCCCGGCTTCAACAGATTGGAAAACGGAATTCCCGCTTTTCCCCAGTTAAGACCCATTTCCAGCATAATCACTTTTTTCCCGGCTTCACAAAGACGTAAGGCTGCTACAGAACCCCCATATCCACTGCCAATGATCACAATAGGTGCTTCAATGGTCTCTTGGGATCGTTGGATTTTCCTTTCTGCACCCTGAAAGAAATGGGATTGAAGAAAGTAAAAAGCCGGGATCGCCAAAGCGCTTGTCTTAATGAATTTTTTTCTGTCCATGAGCTTTGATTTTCAAAAAGTATGCTAGAGCGGCTTCGGCCCATTTTTATTTAAAACAGATTATACTTTTTATTATAATTTTAACTCTTTATCCCATGAAAAATTCATAGTTTTACTTATAATTTAAAGCATTTATGAAAAAATATATTGTGTTCTTTTTGATCCTGCCCATGTGGATCTTTTCTCAAAAAATGGTCTCTAAAGAAATAATGGAGGTTAAGAAATTTCAGGAGGAACTCAATGCCGAATATCTTAATCCAAAAGAAACCCCTTTAAGAGGAGATCATCTTAAAAATTTTAAAGGCCATCCTTTCTTTCCGTTTGATATCAAATACAGAGTAACGGCAAAATTTGTTAAATCAAAAAAAACAAAACCTTTTGAACTTCCGACTTCTGCAGGAAAAACCAAGACTTACCAGGAATATGGAAAAGCAACTTTTACCCTTGACGGAAAACCTTATACAGTCACTTTATACCAAAGTCTGGATTTGATCAAAAAGGCTCAGTATAAAGAGTATCTCTTTCTTCCTTTCAGAGATGCAACGAATGAAAAAGAAACGTATGGCGGGGGAAAATATATGGATCTGAAAATTCCGAAAGGAAATACCATAGTGTTGGATTTTAACCGATCCTATCAGCCGTTTTGTGCCTATAATGCCTACGATTACAATTGCCCCATTGTTCCTGAAGAAAATAAACTTCCGGTGGAAATACGGGCCGGTGTGATGTATGAAGATATCTATCATGAATAATAAGGTAAGTTTACAATTTTTAGATCCGAAAGATCTTCCTGCCATCAGCTATGCTTTGGACGAAAGTCAGTCACGATTTACCGCAACGGTAGAAAAGGCAATGAGCATGATCCGGGAAAGAAATACAGAAGATGCATTTCCGGTTACTATTTTCAATGATGGACAGCCTGTAGGTTTTTTTATCCTTGATTTTGGAGATGATAAATTTGAACTGACTGATACTCAAAATTCCGTTTTGATAAGATCTTTATCTGTGAATCCTCAAATGCAGGGAAAAGGAATTGGAAAAGAAGCCATGATTCAGGTAGATGATTTTGTAAGAAAGCATTTCAAAGATTGTCATGAAATTGTCCTGGCGGTGAACCAGAAAAATGAGTCTGCCTATCATATTTACCGTACAGCAGGATATTCTTATGAAGGAAAGACCAGGATCGGGAGAAGCGGACCTCAATACTTAATGTACAAAAAATTTTAAGAAAATTTTAAATTCAAAATGTCCGTCCAGCAGATTTTCTTTCCATAACTTTGAGTAACATCAAATTATAAAATATGGAAATCTCACTTCATAATCAGGTGGCTGTAGTTACAGGAGCCTCCAGTGGAATTGGTTCAGGAATCGCAAAATCTTTAGCAGCAGCAGGAGCTGCAGTCATTGTCAATCATTCCTCGGAAAGGTCTTCAGAAGAAGCAAAAGCCGTTTTAAAAGAGATTACCGATGCCGGAGGGAAGGGAATTACCTGTCAATGTGACGTTTCCAAGGAAGATCAGGTCATTGCAATGTTTCAGGAGGCCATTTCCCAGTTCGGGACGGTGGATATTCTCATCAATAATGCAGGGATTCAAAAGGATGCTAAGTTTACAGAGATGACCCTTGATCAGTGGAATGCGGTCATAGGAGTAAATCTTACCGGACAGTTTCTTTGCGCAAGGGAAGCCATCAAAGAATTTTTACGAAGGGGAATAGATGCTTCACGGTCTGTTGCCTGTGGTAAGATTATTCATATCAGCTCTGTTCATGAAATTATTCCCTGGGCAGGACACGCTAATTATGCCTCTAGTAAAGGAGCTGTCAGAATGCTGATGCAAACGTTGGCTCAGGAATATGGTGCAGACAAGATCCGTGTCAATTCTATTTGTCCAGGAGCCATTCAGACTCCTATCAATAAAAATGCATGGGATACCCCGGAAGCACTCAATTCACTTCTCACACTGATTCCTTACAACAGGATCGGACAGCCCCAGGATATCGGAAATCTGGCCGCGTTTCTGGCCAGTGATCTGGCAGATTATATTACGGGAACCAGTATTTTCGTCGACGGCGGAATGACCACCTTTGAGAGCTTTTCTACAGGAGGATAGTTGGCTGTTGTTTGCTGGTTGCATGTTGCTAGTTAAAAGTTTCTAGTTAAAAGTCTCTAGTTACAAGTTGCTGATTGATTGTTGGGCGGAAAGTTAAAACTTAGCGTATCATCACCCTTAGATGAATACATTTTATAATTGTGCAAATAGGCGTGCTTATGTCAGAAAAAGAAAGAATCTCAGATATATCATGGAAAAAATGGGGTCCTTATGTAAGTAACCGGGAATGGGGACTTGTGCGTGAGGATTACAGCGAAAATGGAGATGCATGGAATTATACCGGTCATCATACAGCTGAAGCCAAAACATACCGGTGGGGTGAAGAAGGGATTTGCGGGATCTGTGATGACCTTCAAAGATTGGTCTTTTCTGTCGGTTTTTGGAACAAAAATGATAGCATGGTCAAAGAACGGTTTTTTGGCCTTACCAACGGACAGGGAAATCATGGTGAAGATGTAAAGGAGTATTTTTATTACCTGGATTCTACTCCTACCCACTCTTATATGAAAATGCTGTATAAGTATCCTCAGCATGCATTTCCCTATGAAGATCTGATCGCAAAGAATGCAGAAAGGACTAAAACAGAACCTGAATACGAACTCATTGATACCGGTATCTTTGATGCCAATGAGTATTTTGATATTTTTATTGAATATGCTAAGGAAAGCCAGCATGATATTTTAATCAGGCTTACCATTATCAACAAATCGGAAAAGGAAGCTCCCCTTGTATTACTGCCCACAGTATGGTTCCGGAATACCTGGAACTGGGGCTATGATGATTATAAACCAAAGCTGTCTGGTGAAGAAGCAAACCGGATCAAAGTACAGCATAAGGATCTTGAAATCAGGAATATTTATGCAAAACAATCTTTAAAAACCCTGTTTTGCAATAATGAAACGAATAATGAAAGGCTTTATCAATCTGCTAACCCATCAAGATACTGTAAGGATGGCATTAATGACTTTGTACTGAATGGAAATACGCAATCGGTCAATCCCCAAAATACAGGAACCAAAGCTTCATTTTTGATTGAAGAAAATTTTAAGGGTAAAGAATCCAGAACCTTTGAATTCAGGATTTCAAATAAAGAATTAAAAGAACCGTTTGAGGATTTCGATACTGTTTTTGATCTGAGACACCAGGAGGCAGACGAGTTTTATGCTGAAATTCAGAAGGGCATTCCATCTGAGGATGAAAGGCTGGTGCAGAGACAGGCCTTTGCAGGAATGCTCTGGAATAAAATGTTCTACCATTACAATGTTGAAAAATGGCTGAAAGGAGACCCAGCAGAGATGCCGCCTTCAAAATCCCGGGATAAAATAAGGAATTATGACTGGAAGCATCTCAATAATGCCCATATTATTTCTATGCCTGACAAATGGGAATATCCTTGGTACGCTACCTGGGATCTGGCTTTTCATACGATTAGTTTTTCATTGATTGATCCTGATTTTGCCAAACACCAGCTTAAGCTTTTTCTATTTGAATGGTATATGCATCCCAACGGACAGCTCCCTGCATACGAATGGAACTTTAGCGATGTAAATCCTCCGGTGCATGCCTGGGCTGTTTTTAGGGTATTCAAAATTGATGAATATTTGAACGAAAAGCCAGATCTTGAATTCCTGGAGAGTGCCTTTCAAAAACTCCTGATGAATTTTACATGGTGGGTCAATAAAAAAGACAGCAATGGCAACAATATTTTTGAGGGAGGCTTTTTAGGATTGGATAATATCGGGGTGTTTGACCGGAATTCTGTCTTACCGAATGGGGAGCAGCTGGAGCAATCAGACGGAACAAGCTGGATGGCGATGTTTGCCCTGAATATGATGAGGATAGCTCTTGAGTTGGCTTTGTATAATACTGTTTACGAAGAGATGGCAATGAAATTTTTTGAGCACTTCCTGTCTATTGCCAATTCATTAGATAATATGGGAGACGAGAATTTCAGTCTTTGGGATGAAGAGGATGAGTTTTTCTACGATGCCATTGCTTCCAATGACGGTCCTCATATGTATTTAAGATTAAGAACAATTGTAGGCCTTATTCCTATGTTTGCCGTTGAGGTCATCGATGATGAAATGATTGAAAACCTACCTAATTTTAAGAAAAGAATGGAGTGGGTGCTTGATAATAAACCGGAGCTGGCGTCTTTGGTTTCCAGATGGGCCGTTAAAGGGCAGGACTCCAAGCACCTGTTGTCTTTGCTTCGGGGACATCGTTTAAAAAAGCTGCTGGAAAGAATGCTCAATCCGGCTGAATTTTTAAGCGACTACGGAATAAGGGCGCTGTCAAAAGAATACGAACAGAATCCCTATACTTTAAACCTTAATGGAGCAGATTATTGTGTAAAATATACCCCTGCAGAAAGTGACAGTGGACTTTTTGGAGGGAATAGCAATTGGCGTGGGCCTGTTTGGTTTCCCATAAACTTCCTGATCATTGAAAGTCTGCAACGTTTTTTCTTTTATTACAGTCCTGACTTTTTGGTTGAATATCCAACAGGCAGCGGAAATTATGCTGATCTTGATCAGATTGCAGATTCTTTAAGTAAAAGACTTTCTAAAATTTTCTTAAAAGATGAAAATGGAAAACGTCCTGTACATGGTCAGTATGAAAGATTTCAGACTGATCCTGATTTTAAGGATTATATCCTGTTTTACGAATATTTTCATGGCGATAACGGCCGTGGGGTAGGAGCTTCACATCAGACCGGCTGGACGGGGCTGATTGCAAAAATTCTGCAGCCTAGGTTCTCCAAAAAAGCCATTGCAGAATCTGAAACTGAAATGCCGGAAGATCCTGATACTAAAGGCAAAGAAGAATGAAAGGCTAATGTCTGAAATTTGATTTGTATTATCAGCTTTTACCACCTCAACTACTCAAATATTTGCTGTATAATTTCCAGCGATGCCGGAACCTTAAAATCTGTGATATGGTAATGATAATAAACCAAAAGACTGTCCAGGAAATCTTTTCTCAGCGAAGAATGAATTTTTGTAGCGTAAAAGTTTTCTGTCATAAGAGACGCCCGCCATACTGCTGAAATTTCTTCATTGAAAAGCTGGTGGGTGGATACAGCTGAGAAAGTTCCGGTCTCAGGATCTAAAAATAGGCCTTCACTGATGAGCGGAGCCACCCCCTGGATCTTTAAGACAGCCACTAAAAAAGAAGGTGCGACTGATAGTTTTTGTTAACCAGCTCCCCTACAAATTGATCAATACTTACGAATATATTGGCGTTTTTATTTTCAAATTTAAGAATCTGGTTCAGGAAATCTGAGATGAAGAAAATAATCGTATTGATCTTTATATCAGTATAGATATCATTGTTTTGGACCAGTTCAAAGTTTGAAACAGACGGTATACCGCTGCCTCTTACCGGATTTACGGAAAAATTAAGTTTACTCAAAGGCTGCAGCAGGGCCTTCTTTTTATTCCTCTTAGAATAAATTCCTTTCAGGAAATAAGTTTGAAAACCCTCCTCTTCTGTAAAACAATGCAAGACTGCATCATTTTCCCCATACTTTATCAGTGAAAGTAAAAAACCATTTTGTGAATTCATTAATTGACTACCCCTATTTTGGCTGTAGCTTTGTCAGAACCGTCTTCATTCGTCATCAATACAAAGTAAATACCTGAAGCGACTCTGGTTCCTTTCTGATTATTAAGGTCCCATTCATAATAGCCTCCTCTTGCAACTGCCGAATGCACTACATTTCCTGCCGCATCTACAATTCTTATATTTGTTTTTTCTGCAAGCCCTTTAATGGTCACTTTTCCCTTAAAATTAGAATATACTACCGGATTCGGATAAACAACCACATCCCCGAAATTTGAGGTGACATCTGCTACATCTCCCTGGTAGCTTACTATACCATTATAAGTTGCAAAATATACTTTACCTGTTTTTTTGTCTACTTTTATATCGGTTACCGTATTGGTTGGAAGCGGTGAATTTTCTTTTGTAAAATGTTTGATCGTCTTCTGTCCATCAGCTGAAAGATAGTATACACCACCTCCTTCTATAGACACCCATTTGTAATCTCCGGCATCCGGTTCAATCTGAATCACTGAGGCATCCCTGAAGAGTTCCTCTGCAAGACCGTTTTGTTCTATCACAATAGGCTCTGCTTTAGCATTGGGAGACTTTATCTCTGCAGCAGCATTAGGAAGGACTCTTATTCCATTGTCTGTACCTATCCATGCATCACCAGACTTGTCGAAGGCTACGGATAATGTTCCTGTGCCCCCAAGACCGTTAGATTCTTTTAGGAGGTAATCGGTGTCGTCAGAAAGGTTAGTTGCATTTTTATAATCATATACCCAGAAATTATTTGTTCTTGGCAAAGGGGTCCACAGCATATTTTCGTAAACAATCGGCTTTTGTACTCCAGCACTTGAGAAGGTATATTTTTTTATAATAAAATCATCAGAGGCCTTGTCGTAAATACCGATAGAAGGGATTCCGTTATCGGTATATCCGATAGATACAAAAACATTATTTTGACCATCTGTAGCAAGACCTGCCGGGCGTCGGTAATAAGGTTCTGCCCCCAGATTATAATATTTGACAAGTTCAAAATCTTTATTGTTGGCGTTATACTTCATTTTGTAAACGCCATTGTCAAACATGGTATAGTTAGAAAAAAAGACTTCGTTGCTGTTGGCAGGATTTAATATGGCATCTAACACATTGATTTGCCTTGCGTTGTTATTAAAAAAAGAAGAATAGATCCATTCAGTACCCGTGAAATAATAGAATCCCGGTTTTTTAGCGTCACCTGCTGGGAAGTTATAATTTCCTGACCTGGCACCCGTAGAAACAAGCATCTGGTTGTTGTCATACAGGTTGATTTTATAAGCAAAGTTGAAATAGGGGCCTGACGGTTTATAGGTGTTGTTACCTTCGTCTTTTATCCCAGATAATTGGGTCCCGCCAAGTACTTTTCCACCAGCCACTATAGCGGTATTGCATTCTTCTCCTACACTTACGGCTCCTGTAGAAACTCCATTAATACCGAAAGTATATATTCTGCTGTCAGTGACCACTATATTATTGGAAGTCACTACAATATCCCGGATATTTCCAAAGGTGGCAGGAAGTGGTGCAGGCGTTCCGTTATTATACAGGAATGCGGAGGTTGCAGATGAAAATACCAATTCAGACTCAGCATCTATATTTTTGAATGTTCCGGGAACTTCTGTGGCCCAGGTAGAATATACCGGGAAGGTATTATTCATCTCATGGCTTTTCAAGCCGGCATTGGTTACGGAATATATTTTATTTCCAAATATCGTCGCCTCGTTACTTGCTTCATATACTCCTGCATTGATAAAAAATGCAGAATCGCCAAACTCTTTCTTTTTCAGATTAAATACCGAAACACCATACCCCACAGAAATCACTGCCTGATCTCCTGTAATAGAAATATGGTTGATTTTTTTGCTGCCATTGTATCCTGTAGCAATAGGAATATCTACAACGTATTTAATTTCCTGAGGGGTGATCACATCCATCGAGCCATCCGAATAGCCGATAAGTCCTGTTTTGGTTTGTGGATTGTAATCAAAAGCTGTGATCCCGATATTGTGCAGCCCGTTGGCTTTAGACAATTTTGTGATCTCTCCACTTGCCATGGTATAATAGAATATTCCGTTTTCAGTTGCGGCTATTATTTTTCCATTGTCTTCTTTCATTGCCAAGACATTGTTGTAGGAAAAAAGATCTGCCCATTTTTTTGATGAAATGACCTGCGCTTTTGTAAGCTGCAGAGATGCTAAAATACCAAGAGAAAGTAAAGAGAGTTTTTTCATATTATGCTATTATGCTGCTGTCTATTACCTGATTGTTCCAGGAGATGTGCTGTATGTTTTTATTTGTATCAAAATGAAAATCTATTCTACCCAAAAGAAGACCTGCCCATCCTACCTGGTTCACAAGGACATTTTTACCCTGTCTGTTGGTAAAAGTTTGTGGCTCAGGTAAAAATGTGTGGGTGTGCCCGCCCAGAATAATATCGATATTTTCTGTACTGGCGGCTAAGATTGTATCACTTACTTTATTGGGTTCATCTTTGTAATCGTAACCAACATGGGAAAGGCAGATCACAAGATCACACTTTTGCTCTTTTTTCAGAAAATTTGAATAATGCTGTGCTACATCAATAGGATTGGAATAGATGGTTTCTCCATATTGCTTTTTGCCCACGAGGCCATCCAGCTGGATTCCGACTCCAAAAAGGCCTACTTTGATCCCGTTTTTGTCAAAGATTTTGTAGGGTGAAGTTTTTCCGTCCAGAACTGTATTTTTAAAATCATAATTGGAACATATGAAAGGGAACTTGGCGTTGGGAAGAACCTTTAAAAATCCATCTAAGCCATTATCAAAATCATGATTCCCCATGGTAGAAGCATCATACTTCATCATGGACATTAATTTAAATTCCAGTTCTCCTCCGAAGAAATTGAAATAGGGAGTTCCCTGGAAAATATCTCCTGAATCAAGAAGTAATACATTGCTTTCCTGATTTCTGATCTGCTGAATTAAACTCGCCCTTCTTGCAAAACCACCCTGATTAGGATTTTTGGTATAACTTGCATCAAAAGGCTCGATTCTGCTATGTTGGTCATTTGTATGAAGAATAGTCAGTTTGCTTGCGGATTTTAAGCCTGAAATTGCCAATCCCTCTGCCTTCATCATATGGGGAGCTAAAGCCATTGCTAAAGATCCACCGCCTATTGCTTTTAAAAAACTTTTTCTATCCATTACTTTTTACCGATAAAATTTAAACGAACATCTGTATTGGGAACCACTTCAGGATTTTTTTTGAAGCATTCTACATATAAATCCCTAAGCTTAATGCCCGTTGGGATTGATTCTCCTTTGGCAAAGAACTTCATATTGTCTCCTCCCAGAGCAAGATAGTCTGAGGTAGCAATATAATAGTCTTTGTTCGGATCTATTTTTTTTCCGTTAATTAAAGACTGGGTTAACTGTCCGTTTTTTGTTTCAATATATAAGTGAGAAACAGGATTGTTCACCTGCGTTTTTGCATAATATTCAAAAAGTCCGGGTAAATCTGTGCCCTTCATTTTTACGATGATCAGTTCATTTTCGAAAGGCATCACTTCAAAAACATTTTTCAGCATAATGTCGCCTTTTCCAATAGTAGTACGGATTCCTCCTATATTGATCAAAGCAGCATCTACATTTTGTTTCAGATGAGTTTTCGTCCATTGATCTCCTCCTTCAAGTGTATAATCAGCTAAAAGATTACCCAGATTGCTGTTGTCTCCCTGCTTCGTCAGATCTGCGCTCGTATGTGAGATCTTCTGGTTCATTTCCCTGTCCAGTTTTTGCTTATAGGGTTCAATTACTTTTACAAACTCCTCATCATTTTTTAGCTCGTTATTAATAGAAATGTTTTTCTGGGTCTGTACATTTGCAATTTGCAGCGTAGAAGCTGTTTTGCATGCAGTAAGAGATGCCAGAGCAATTCCTAGTAACAAGAATTTATTTTTCATAATATCTTTTAGTATATGCAAATATAACTATATGTATAATAAAACATTATTATTTATTGGAAATTCTTGGTATAATTATTAAAAATAAAAAATTAAATTTTAGAAAGAATTGTTAATTAATACAGTTTATTATTTTTACATGGGAAAAGATTTGATTTAAATAAAAACAACCCTCAATCGAAGGTTGTTATTTTTTTGAAATTATCTTTCAATAAGATTATTATTCTTTTTATTTGACCCAATTATTTGATTTTGTTTTGCTTTATCAAAAGATTTTCCGGGATAAGGATTATTTCTAAACTCTTCTCTTTTTTTGTAAATATAGTTCTCTTGAAATTGGAATTCCTTTTTGAAGCTGTTTTATTTCAACTTTCTTTTTTTCAATTCCGACTGCTTTAAAAGTACTATATCCTTTTTCATCTTCCAATTCTAAAATCAATCCCGGCAAGCCCTTAAATCTGTATGGACCTTCTGAAATAGGAATTTCTTTTGTATACCAAGCAACGTACAGTTTCTTATTAAAAATTGTTGTTGCTTTATAAGACTTATAGCCAAGAACCTCTTTTTCATCATTAAAGTTTGTATCCCAAATCAAAAGCCCTGTTTCGAATCTTTTAAATATCAATACTAAAAATGTATTTGACAATCAATCCAACGAAGGAAATGGATATGTAGAAATTAGCAATAATGATTGTAAAGATTTAATCAAAGACATCAAAGAAACCTATGACAGGCTCATTCAAAGTAAAGATGAGCAAATCGCAATACTGAAAGAGCAGATCGTTTTTTTGAAAGAAAAAAGCATATAACTTAATAAATTACAAATTCTCATTGTAAATTATTAAATTTGAAAAAAATAATTCGAACAGATGAGCATTTTAAAAGGAGTAGGTGTTGCATTGGTAACACCCTTTAATGAAGATTTATCCGTTGATTTCGACAGTTTAACTCAACTTGTTGAATACAATATTGAAAACGGAACCAATTATTTGGTAGTATTGGGAACTACGGCTGAAGCCGCTACGCTTTCTGATGAGGAAAAGAAACAGGTAATTGAGCATATCATTAA
This sequence comes from Chryseobacterium sp., assembly GCF_022869225.1. Taxonomy (NCBI): domain Bacteria; kingdom Pseudomonadati; phylum Bacteroidota; class Flavobacteriia; order Flavobacteriales; family Weeksellaceae; genus Chryseobacterium; species Chryseobacterium sp. Next base: position 3,170,683 of record NZ_JALIHL010000001.1, read on the forward strand.
GGTAAATAATAAACGTCTTCCTTTGGTATTGGGAATTGGCGGTAACAATACTCTTGAAGTCAAGAAACAGATAGAAGAAGCAGACCTTTCTGCATTCGAAGCTGTACTTTCTGTATCTCCTTATTATAATAAACCTAATCAGGAAGGGCTTTATCAGCACTACAAAGCTTTAGCTTCCACAGGGAAAAATATTATTATCTACAATGTTCCTTCAAGAACAGGGCAAAATATTGATGCAGATACGACGATTCGTATTGCTAAAGAGTTCCCAAATTTAATCATGATCAAAGAAGCGGCACCGAACATTCTTCAGTACTTCGATATTTTAAGAAAGAAACCTGAAGGATTTTCATTGGTTTCCGGAGATGATGAATTTACGCTTCCTGTGACATTAGCAGGAGGAAACGGTGTGATTTCTGTAATCGGGCAGGGATATCCTAAAGAATTTTCAACTATGGTACAGCTTGCCTTTGAGGGTAAAGTAAAAGAAGCTTATGAAATTCATAATAAGCTGGTTGAAATTACACGTTTGATCTTTGCTGAGGGAAATCCTTGCGGTATCAAAGTAGTGTTGGCGGAAAAAGGGATTATCAAAAACTATTTGAGACTTCCTCTAGTCCAGGCTTCAGAAGGGCTTTACGCTAAAATTAAAGCTGAAATGGCAAACATTTAATAAATGAACAGCCAATCGTGATACAAAAAGCTATCACAAAATAAGGTTGACCATTTATAATGACAATAAATAGTACAAGAAGTGAAAAGTTCCGGCTTTTCACTTTTTTTAATCATAAGATAAAAAAGTATGAAATTAGTAAAAGCAACAGAAAAAGACATTCCTCTTATTCAGGAGCTGGCAAAAAGATCCTGGGAAAATGCATATGCAGAAATACTTTCAGCAGAGCAGATGGAGTATATGCTTTCAGAAATGTATTCTGAAACTGAAATTGAAAGCCATCTGCAAAATTCCGATTATCATTATTATTTGATTCAGGATGAGATCAACGGCTCTTATGAAGGATTTATTGGGTATGAGCATAACTATGAAGATAAGACAACCAAACTGCACCGTATTTATTTGGTTCCGGAAAGTAAAGGAAAAGGATTTGGGAAAGAAGCACTCCTTTTTTTAAATCAAAAAGTGGCTGAAAACGGAAATGAAAGGATTATTTTAAATGTTAATAAATACAACTCAGCCAGAAATTTCTATGAATCCCAAGGTTACAAAGTGTATGATGAAGGAGTCTTTGACATTGGAAACGGCTTTGTAATGGATGATTATTTAATGGAATTTCTAATTCACAAGTAGTTGACTTAAAATTTTGTAACTTTATCCTGTAATTCTATAACATGTGAGTTCTTTTTTTGGATCATCTTTGCTTCAGAACCAGATCACTTATAAATAATACATTCATATGCTTGGTTTTGAGCTTATATAGCTTTTTATCAGTATATTTTTTTCATCCTTAGTGTTTAAATTCCTGTATTCTCGGATACAGGAATTTTTTTTATCTATATTATGTTAAAAAAATCCTTTCTATTTCACTTTTAATTGAAATAAATTATTATATTTACTAAAAATTTGACTTACTTATACTAGGATGAAAATGTATGTAAAATTTGATTTCAATACTCTCTGTAAGAAAGTATTGGATGAGAAGCTTAAAGAGCACGGACTGAAGTACAGGCTGCTGAACTTTGGGGAGGTAGAGTTTTACGAACCTTTCACTCAGGAGCAGCATAATCTTTTCAAGAAGAATCTTGGAGATTATGGAATTGAAATTATTGAAAGCCAGAAAACGGCTTTAGTACAGAAAATAAAAGATGCTATTGTAGAACTTGTTTTTTCTGATGAGATTATCCCTGTAAAGGCATCTATTTATATTTCTGAAAAACTGAATCACAGTTATGGATATCTTTCCAACCTTTTTTCAGAAGTTGCCTTTACTTCAATCGAGAACTTTATCATTTTACAGAAAATCGAACACGCAAAGGTTTTGATTATAAGAAATAAGCAGAGCCTTACAGAAATCGCTCACAAATTAAATTATTCCAGTGTCGCCCATTTGAGTACCCAGTTTAAAAATACGACAGGTATTACTCCGTCCCAGTTTCAAAAGATAGTAGGCAAAAGAAGAAGAGCCCAGAGTACGGCCATAAACCCTAAAATGCAGTATGAATAAAGAATTTCTGAACGTAATAGTTACAGACGACGATGAAAACACTTTAATTTTTTTTAAAAACATATTCAAAGAGCTGAAAATCTCTATAAAGGTTCAATGCCTTCATCATGGAAATGAACTCATGAAGTATTTGAATAATGCAGAAGCTCTCGTTCCTGAGATCGTATTTATAAAATATAAAATTCCTGGCAAAAGCAGTATAGAATGTATTGAAGAGATCAGAGCAAACCTGAAATTCAATAATATGGTGGTTGCCGTTTATTCTGACCAGATTTCTGAAAATGAAATTGAGGAGCTTTTTGTAAAAGGAGGAAATATTTATATGAAAAAACCGGATACTTTTGAGAGTCTTAAAAAAGTACTCACGGAAGTTATCACGATCAATTGGCAATACCATACTTCAGGATTGAATAAAGAAAACTTTATCCTTAAAGTATGATTAACATTAGATTTATGCCAACTTTTTTACAGGGAGTTGGATCATGTTTAATGCATAATATTCACAAAGAGGTGAAAATTTTATAACTAATAAATGAAATAATATAAAAAGATTCTCAATTAATATCCTGACTTTTGTAAGTATAAAATCAGTGACACAAATTTGATATAAATAGAAAGACGTAGATGAATGAAAAGTAATTGTTTCAAAAACAAAATTATATAAATCACAATGTTAGTTAACAAAATGAATTATGTTCATTTCCAATTATAAAGCATAGAAGATCTTTAAACAAAACGGTACAATCATGAAAACTCAATAGTAGTTGGAGATATTTTTATTCGTTTCATTCCCTCATCTCCATCTCAATTCAGTTAGTTTTTATAATAAGCAAGTTGGAAAAATAATTCATTTTGTTTTTTATAATTTATTTTAATAGTTAGGGCTTTTTTCAAATTATATAAATATTTTCATACCACATCACAAAATATTAAGCCTAGGCTATTAAAATAAATTTTTTAAGCAGACCAAAAGTAATTTCTTCTAAATAACAGTTTTATAAGGGGACCGCAGGAAAATATCTTTCTGCGGTTTTTTTATGAAATTTTACTCCATTTATTCTTTCCTCTGTAATATTTGAGGTAATAATTTTTGATGGCCATATTGTCCGGTCTGGTAAGCATAGGATCTGCTTCCAAAATCTTATCCACCGTATTTTTTGTCGTTTTGATAATGGCAGAATCATGAATGAGGTCCAGTCTTTTAAAATCTACCACACCACTTTGCTGGGTCCCTAAAATATCTCCGGGTCCGCGAAGCTGCATATCGACTTCAGAAATTTTAAATCCGTCATTGGTCTCCGTCATTGTTCGGACACGGGTTCTGCTTTCTTTGGATAACTTATCGGATGTCATCAGGATACAGTAGCTTTGTTCAGCTCCTCTTCCCACACGTCCTCTAAGCTGATGAAGCTGTGAAAGCCCGAATCTTTCGGCGCTTTCAATAACCATTACAGAAGCGTTAGGGACATTTACCCCTACTTCAATAACCGTGGTAGCTACCATAATTTCAGCCTTTCCTGAAGCAAAATAAGACATCGCTGCATCTTTTTCATCCGGTTTCATTTTTCCATGCAGCATCGTTACGTTGTAGTCTGAAAAATACTCCATGACATGCTCAAGTCCTTCCATCAGATTTTTATAATCCAAGGTTTCAGACTCTTCAATGAGCGGATAGACAAAATAAGCCTGTCTGCCTTTTTTAATTTCGTCTTTGCAGAAGTTGTAGACATACAGTCTGTCCTTTTCACGTCGGTGGGCAGTAATAATGGGTTTCCTTCCAACGGGCATTTCATCAATTACGGAAACATCAAGATCAGAGTAGAAGCTCATCGCCAGGGTCCTCGGAATAGGAGTAGCGGTCATAATAAGGATATGAGGCGGAATTGTATTCTTTGCCCAGAGCTTGGCACGCTGTGCAACACCAAATCGATGCTGCTCATCAATGATCGCAAGCCCAAGATTCTTAAACCTGACCTTATCCTCTAAAACAGCATGGGTACCTACCAAAATAGAAAGGGTGCCCTCTTCAAGCTCCTGATGGATAATTTTTCTTTCGGAAGTTTTGGTAGAACCGGTCAGAAGTCTGACATTGATATCGGTTTCCTGCAGCAGTTCCTTAATCCCGTTATAATGCTGCTGAGCGAGGATTTCAGTAGGGGCCATCATACAGCTTTGAAAACCATTATCCATAGCAATAAGCATGGTCAACAATCCTACCATGGTTTTTCCTGAACCTACATCGCCCTGTAAAAGCCTGTTCATCTGGATAGGTCTTTTCATATCCATCCGGATTTCTTTTAACACTCTTTTTTGGGCATTGGTGAGATCAAAAGGAAGATGGTTTTGATAAAAATCATTGAAGTGGTCTCCTATGATAGGAAACGGGTTTCCAAATGACTGTGTTTTGTGATGAAGTTTCTTTAGGCCATAGCCTAATTGAAAAAAGAATGATTCTTCAAATTTGAGCCTGTAATCAGCTTTGTCAAAATGTTCCATATCCTTTGGAAAGTGAATATTCAGAAAAGCATGTTGCCTGGAGATCAACCTGAAAGTTTTCATCAGGTATTCCGGAAAATTTTCTACAATAAGATTCGGAATTTCTTTACAGATATTTCTTAAAACATTTTGAAAAAATTTTTGGCCCAGCCCTCTCTTCGTGAGTTTTTCTGAGCTTGGATAAATGGGTTTCAGGCGGGTGTCATTTTCTTTATTTTCTTCAGCTTCTATTTCCGGATGGGGCATCGAGAACTGCCGGTTGAAAACATTGATTTTCCCAAAAATATACACTTCACGATCGATCGGAAGTTGTTCTTTCAGCCATTTTGAATACTGAAACCATACCAGGTCCATACTGCCGGTGTGATCATTGAACTTGGCAGAAAGTCTTTTGGTCTTTCCTGTTTGAATTTCCTGTATCTGGGTGATCTTTCCCTTGAGCTGTACGTCAAGATTACTTTCCTCAAGCTGAGATACGGTGTAAATCTTGCTTTTATCCAAATAGCGGATAGGGTAGAAGTTAAGAAGATCTTCTACGGTAGAAAGTCCCAACACATTTTTGATGAGTTTGGCTCTTTCCGGACCTATTCCTTTTACGTATTCTATGGAGGTATCTAAAGTCATTTAAAAAACGAGCCCTAATTTCGGTAAAATAGCTGAAATTTAAAATTTTTCTCCCATAAATATTAGAATTTTTATGTAAAAAAGGCTTTCAGATCCTGAAAGCCTTTCATTGATATTATTCTTTGATTTTAGATTTGAATTTTTTTTGGTAGTCTTCCCATTGTTCTCTGGTCCGGATCTTTTTAAATACATCTTTCGAGATCAGCTCCAGATAAGGCTCCAGTTCCTTTGCGGATAATTCTCCCTGTAAAATGGTGATCGGATCACCGTGTTCATCAAGGAAAACAGTGCTTGGGACAGCGCCTACATTCATATATTGAGTAAACTCGTGCAAGGAATTTTTTCCTTTTTTATGGGTTGTATTAGGATTTGAAAATGTTCTTCCAAAGATTTCAATATTGTTTTTTTCTTCAGCATTAAACTTTACAGGATAATAGTTCTCATTTAAAATTTGAGAAATTATAGTGTGTCCATAAGTCTTCTTATCCATAATCTTACACGGCCCGCACCAGTCTGCATAAAAATCAATAAGAATTTTTTTGGGCTGTTCTTTTTGAGCTTTTAAAGCTTCTTCAATGGTCATCCATTTTATCTGTGCAAAACTAAAATTTAATAAAAATAAGAGTATTATGCTTAAAATTTTCTTCATAATGTGATATTTGTGTAAAAATAAGCATAATTACCTATTTTTTATTTTACATCCTGCATTAATTTTTTCACATACGGAGATATCAAAATTAATACCACTCCGGCAATTACTGCATACAAACCCAATTGTTTATATCCATCAGTATAAGTGATCAAAGCATCATAGTTGGTAGAGCCTTCTTTTGCTGTTGCAAGGCCAGCTCCTATAATTCCAGCTACATACTGGCCATAGGCTGAAGCCAGAAACCACATTCCCATCATCATTCCCTGAAGGTTCTTTGTAGAAAGTTTGGTCATGATCGATAACCCGATTGGAGATAAACACAATTCTCCGAGAGTGATAATCAACAGGGCCAGTGTGAAGAAGTTAAGAGAAGTTATCCCTTGAAGGTCAGCAAATAGACGTGTTGCAAATAGAACATAATATCCTAATCCTAAGAAGATAAATCCCAGACCAAATTTAATCAGGGTATTTGGTTCAATTTTTCTTTTGTTGAGCCAAATCCAGAGAAGCCCGATAAGAGGGGCCAGGAAAATAATAAAAAAGGCACCTCCTGAATTGTTGACACCGTTAGGATCTAAACCAAACAGGTCTTTATTCAGGTTTTTAGCTGCGAAAATACTCAGAGAGCCTCCGCTTTGTTCATAAATTCCCCAGAACAATATTGAAAATATGATGAATACTAAAGCGGCCCAAAGTTTTTTACGTTCGGAGGGGGTTACTTTAGTCATTTCGTAGAATAAGTAAATTAATGTCAATGGTCCAATGGTCCACATGAAATAATCTGTATATTCTGTTTTGGCCACCATGGTCATAATAATCGGGACAAAGATCAGAGACAAAATATAAACTCCATATTCTTTCCATTTCGGAATAGGAGCTGATTTTGTTTCTGCTAAAGGGTGTCCGGGCTGAAGCCCGATTGTTCCCAGCCTTCTTTGAGTAAATATAAAATTGATCAAACTGATGACCATTACTACTGATGCCAGTCCAAAAGCGATATGCCATCTCATTTCTTCTGGAATAAGGTGACTTAGAAATTCTCCTTTGCCGATGGCGATACATAAGTAACCCCCCAATAATGCTCCAAGATTAATTCCTGCATAGAAAAGTGAGAATCCTGCATCAGCTCTCGAATCATTAGGTTTATAGAGCTGTCCGACCATTGATGAAATATTAGGTTTGAAGAACCCTGTTCCCACTACAGTAAATGCAATTCCTAAGAAAAAGTATTGATGGGGATCGGTGGCGAGGATCAAACTTCCGACAATCATCAGAAGTCCACCCCAAAACAGTGATTTCCTGAATCCTAAAATTTTATCTGCAAAAAGGCCGCCTACGAAAGTAAAGGCATAAACGAAAGCCTGGGTAGCTCCATATTGAAGGTTCGCTTCTTTTTCATGGAAGTTGAGCTGTGAGATCATAAAGAAAACCAGCATTCCGCGCATTCCGTAGAAACAGAAGCGTTCCCACATTTCAGAGAAAAACAGACTCCAGATTTGCCTAGGGTATTTTCCTTTGAAATTTTGTATTTCATCTAAAGTTAAGCTCATAATGATATGATTAGTTTAATTAGGGTTTTTATCTTCCTGATCCAGTTCAAAACAGATTCTGTCCCGGTCGATGATTTGTTTTCATTCTTCTTCTTTTGGCAGGTAAAGCAGATATTTCCATTTCTTTTTCAGAGAATTGTTTATCGGCTTTTAAACCCGGGAACTCAAAGATATAAGGATCCTTTAAGACATTTTCGCGCGATTGCCTAATAATTTCCTTTACGGACTGGAATAAAGAATCATCGGAAATTTCCATCATACGAAAATAAAAAAAACCTCTGACTTAGCAGAGGTTTTATTCATATTTTGTTCATGCATTAGTTGACACCATGCATCATTTTCTTTAAGATAGGAGAGATTAAAGCTAAAATTACAGAAGCAATACCACAAAGTACTACGAATACCATAAAGAATTCAAATAAGTTGTGGATTTCAAATCCTGCAAAAGTAGGATTGTGTAATGGTAACTGGGCTTTTTCAAAAGCAGCAACCTGATCAGCTGTCAGTGTTACTTTTTTATCCAAAACATCCTGAAGGCTTACACCAATTTTTTGAGCTGCTTCAAATTTATCCCCTGTTGCAGGTAAGATAGAACCCAATGTTCCTGCTAAAGCGTATCCTGCAGCATTCGCAATAAAGAATACCCCGTACAGTAAAGAAGCAAATCTTTTCGGTGCCAGTTTTCCTACCAATGAAAGCCCGATTGGAGATAAACAAAGCTCACCACAAGTCTGGATGAAATATAATAAGATTAACCATTTAACTGCTAAAAGCCCGTGGCTTCCAAGGTCCTTTACGTTGTGCGCGATGATGAAATAAGAAAGAGCGATCAAAGCCAATCCCATTGCCTGTTTGAATGGAGATACCGGCTCTTTTCCTTTGTTTCTCAATTTATCCCAAAGGATACTGAATGGTACAGCTAACGCTACAACGAAGATCCCGTTGAAGATCTGAACCATTGAAGGAGGCATATTCCATCCGAAGAAATGTCTGTCAGTCTGGTTATCAGCAATAAATGTAAGAGACGAACCCGCCTGTTCAAATGCTGCCCAAAAGAAGATAACGAAGAATGAAACAATATAGATTACCCAGATTCTGTCTCTTTCAATTTTAGTAAGAGAGGAATCAGACATGATTAAAAACGCTAATGAAATACCACTTGCATACACAAGGGAATAGATGATGTTCTGCCCAACAGCAAAGTGGAAAAAAGATCCCAGTATGGCAAATAAAACAACAGCAATACCAATTGATTTTCCAGAGAATTTAGCAGATTGAGCTTCTCCCTCTTCAAAGTCTTCAGCAGTATTGTTTTTTGGAAGTCCTCCGATAGGTCTACCCGTTGGAGTGACAACATATTTGTTTTTAAGAACCAGGAACGTAAGAGTACCTACCATCATAGCAATAGAAGCTGCAAGGAATCCCCATTTGAAAGCATGGATATCTCTGATTCCTTCCGTTGATTTTACATCTCCGATCAATGGACAGATCAACTGGCCCAGGAATGCTCCAAGATTGATCCCCATATAGAAAATCGTAAATGCTGAATCCAGTTTTGATTTTTCCTGTTTTGGATAAAGGCTTCCCACCATTGAAGAAATGTTGGGTTTGAAGAAACCATTACCGAAAATAATGATTCCCAAGGCAACCCACATGATCATGGTTGCACTTCCTAAGCTGGAACCAAAAGTACTGGCACTGATGAACAGTAAAAACTGACCGATAGCCATTAAAGTACCGCCAACAAGGATACAGTATCTGTTTCCTAAGAATCTGTCGGCAATAAAACCTCCCAACATCGGGGTTAGATAACAAAGTGCTAAGAAACCACCATAAATAATTGACGCATCTGCCTCCTTCATTAAGAGCGAGTTTACCATAAACAAGGTAAGCAATGCTCTCATGCCATAAAAGTTGAAACGCTCCCACATTTCAGTTCCGAAAAGAACCCATAATCCTTTTGGATGTCTGGAACCCTTATTCTCTACAAATTCATCCGGTTTCGGACTTAATGCTTCAATATTATCCATTTCTATTGTTAATTTTTGTTAAGACTGACAAATATAGTTTATTTTAGGTTTTTGGCAAGGTTTTAATTTTATTTTTAAATAAAAAAGCTGCGGAACCGTTCCGCAGCTTGATATTCTTTATAATACTAAGGATTAGTGTCCTTTTTCCCTCATAATTTTGTTTAATCTTTTTAACATGGAAAGGCCTAAAAGTGTAGCAAATATTAACAAACCAAAGTTAACCAGGAAATAATTGGTCTTGTTTTCGTAATTGTACCATGTACTTGCCAGGATACCTGAAAGCTTATTTCCTACAGAGTTAGCCAGGAAGAATCCTCCCATCATTAACGCTGTAATTCTTGCAGGAGATAATTTCGAAACGAAGGAAAGACCCATCGGAGAAAGACATAATTCTCCAATAGTAATAACTCCGTAACTTGCCACCAGCCATAAAGGAGAAACTTTTACAGCACCATTGTCTCCTGCCATTACGGCTAATACCATGACAAGGCAGGACAGTCCTGAAATAAATAGTCCCAGAACGATTTTAGTAGGCGTTAAAGGTTCTTTTCCTTTCCTTCTTAGCAATGCCCAAAAACCTACAATAACCGGTGTGAGAGCGATTACCCAAAATGGATTGATAGACTGGAATAATTCCGTATTATATAGATATACTTTATTTTCAGGATTCTTTTCCAGAGCAGCCCGTTGTTCAGGAGAAATATTTTTAAAATAAACATCTTTTCCCATTTCTTTTCTGGTGTCCCCATTTTCATCCTTCTGAGATCTGAACTGCGTATCATATACAGGGGTTTCTTTATCCTCATAGCTCTTCCCGTCAACCATAAAAATCCCTTCCAAAGGCTTTTCCAACGAAGCAGGAACGCTTCTGTCCGTATAATAATTCGCCCATCTTGTCAATGCTGTACCATTTTGTTTGAAAACAGCCCAGAAGAACATACTGATCAGAAATACTGATAGCAATGCCCCGATGGAAGCTTTCTCTTCTGGCTTAGCTTTAAAATAAAGAGAAGCATAAAAGTAAATAACAGGAATACATGCGAAAATAAAGGCATCTGTGCTGTCACTTCCGAAAATATTATTGGGAATAAACCAACCGATGGCCCCTGCAACGATTGCTGGAACGAATACTTTGATTAAAATTTCAGAAAGTTTAGTATCTCCTTCCTGTACAGGCTTCATCTGTGCCGCATGGATATAGTGTTTTCTTCCGATGGTGAAAATAACCATACCGATCAACATCCCGACTCCCGCAGTGATGAATGCTTCTCCCCAGCCGAATTTATTACGCATGAAAGCAGCAATAATGTTACAGATAAATGCCCCGATATTGATTCCCATATAGAAAATATTATAGCCCGAATCCTTATTGGCTTTATAAGGTTCTTCAGAATAAAGATTTCCCAATAGGGTTGAAATGGTTGGTTTAAAGAAACCGTTTCCAATAATGATTAAAGCTAAAGAAGAGTAAAACAAAGGTAAATCTTTGAAAACCCCCATTCCTATATATCCTGCAGCCATTAAAAAACCTCCAAGATAAATGGACTTGATATATCCTAACACCCTGTCTGCCAAAAAACCACCAATGAAAGGGGTAAGATAGGTCAATGCGATATAGGTTCCGAAAATATCATCAGCCGTTTTGTCAGGTAATCCAAGACCTCCTTTTATACCGTTAGGTTCAATCACATAGAGAACAAAGATTCCAAGAATCAGATAGTACCCGAAACGCTCCCACATTTCAGTGAAAAAGAGATAGGGCAGCCCTTTAGGATGTTTAGTCTTCATATATTCAATTTTCAAATTTCCCAAAAATAGGTTTTTAATTTCAATTGATAAAATAAATAATACTTAGACAAACGATTAATGAAATAAATATAAAACTTGCATTCCAACTTAGCCTTTTCTTAGCTAATTCGTCGGTGAATTTGTATAATAGGTAGAGGTCATTGTACACATTTGCAAAAATAAAACTGCACAAAATATACATAACTATTTCTCTTTGATGTGATATTCATTTTTTAGTTTCGATGAGGTCAATAGTGATAAAGAATCATTAAAAAAAACATTATGAGAAATTTAAAAAAACTTTCGAGAGAGAATTTGAAAATTATTGCCGGAGGTACCGAGCAAGCGGCTGATAATAATATTACAGATGGAGAGGGTGGAAATGGTGGAGGCTACTATAAATGCTGTTCTAATAACAGTGACGCATGTAGTAACTGTGTTTATATAAAGACTAATCCTGTATGTTCTACTGGTTCTTATCCCGTATCTTGTTAAAAACAAACCCTCTAAGTACATCTTAGGGGGTTTACTTCTAAAATTTAATTATATGTATAGTTTCAAATATATCTTATTTTTTGTTTTCTGTACTTGTTTCACTTGTTTCTGCTCAGAAATATCGTTTTGTCTATAACTATGCATCTATACCTGATACCCTTAATAAAAATAACATCATAAATGAAAATATGGTTTTAGAAATTGATAAGGATAGATCTGTGTTTATCAGTCAGAAAAAAATGATTTCGGATTCAACCATTGTATAGGTGGTTAAAAAAGGAATTATGACAATGCCGGATGAGAATATTAATACCAGATCTATTATTATAAAAAGTATCGGATTTTAAAACGAGCATACTAACAGATGAATTTTCAACTACCTATCAATTTATTATTTTATCGATAGATCATTAAGTTGACTGGTACTTTTCAGCCTGATAAAAAATTATAGGAAGCTATGAATGTCAGAAAGCGGAATTAGATTTTGCTGGAAGAAAATGGATAGCTTGGTTTACAATCAAATTCTGTTTAATGATGGACCATATAATTCAGGGGCTTACCAGGTTTAATTGTACAAATCAAAGATGCATCAAATTCTCATAGTTTTCAACTTCAAGGAACGAAAAAAATAAAAGACAGCTATATTCCAAATATAATTGATGAAAAAAATAAAATCAGAAATTTTACTTTCAACGATTTCGTTAAGTTTAAATATAAAGAATATCGTAAAGTAATCCTGCTAAAGAATTTAGACAAATGGGTTTTGAGTGGAGATGTATATTATGAATCGGAATCAAAAAGGCAAGAACATATGAGATTAATTGAAAACCTTAGAAAAGAAAAGGTTAAAAAAGAGAATAATATCATTGAGCTTGATCTATTGATAGGTAATTAAAAATTGAATTTTTAGAATACTTTGGGATCTCTTAAAATAACTTTATTGACTATTCCTGAAGGAAAAAACTGAGGCTCGGTGACAGGGCATAGTGGAAACCCGCTGAGGCCAATGCCCATAAAAAAATTAATCCTATAGAGCTAGCCGGATGAAGCGATAAAATATCCTTACTGAATGTATTGACGAAAGATCCCTTTCAAAAATTTTTGAAAGGGATCTTCATTGGCTTATATTTTTACAAATTCTGCAAAATAAAATCTGTCATTTTCTGATAAAGCTGTGGTCTTGTCTGCCCACCATAGATTCCGTGATTTTTATCCGGGTAAGCCATGAAATCAAACTGTTTTTTCTGTTGAATCAAAGCTTCAGAGAATTCCATAGAATTTTGGAAATGAACATTGTCATCAGCTGTTCCGTGGATTAACAGGAATTTACCTTTTAATAGATTCGCATATTCTGTGGGTGAATTTTTATCATATCCATCGGCATTTTCCTGAGGTGTTCTCATAAATCGTTCCGTATATACAGAATCATAATATCTCCAGTTGGTTACCGGTGCAACAGCAATTCCCATTTTGAACACATCTGCCCCTTTGGTCATTGCTAAACTTGTCATATAGCCACCAAAGCTCCATCCGAACATTCCGATTCTGCTTTTATCAATATAAGACTGGTTTCCAAACCACTTTGCTGCGGTGATCTGATCTTCAATCTCATATTTTCCTAAGTTCATATACGTTACCTTTTTGTATTTGGCCCCTTTATAGCCGGTTCCACGTCCGTCTACACAAGCAACAATGTATCCTTTTTGTACAAGGTGATTGAACCAGATTGCATTGCCGTTATCCCATGAATTGGCAACCTGTTGAGATCCGGGACCGGAATATTGGAACATGAATAATGGATATTTTTTATGAGGATCAAAGTTTTTAGGTTTCATGACCCATGCATTCATCTGATCACCTGCCGCATTAGGAATCGTAATGAACTCTTTTTCAACAAAATTGTCAGCTTTTAATTTCTGTAGCTGGTCATTATTGTTCTGAAGTTCTTTTACTGTTTTTCCATTTCCGTCTTTTAAAACATAGGTGCTGGGTTTTGCTGCCGTAGAAGAGGTTTCAATGAAATAATTATAGTTTTTGCTAAAATTGGCAGAATTGTTTCCTTCCGCATTGGAGATCAATTGAGATTTTCCTGTTTCAATATTTACTTTAGAAACCACTTTATTGATACTTCCTTTTTCAGTAGTCTGAACATAAATTTCTTTTGATTTTGGATTGAAACCATAATAATCAGTTACTTCCCAGTTTCCCTTAGTCACTTGCTTTTTAAGTTTCCCATCTTTGTCATACCAATATAAATGGCGGTTTCCATCTCTTTCAGAAGACCAAAGGAAAGAATCGTCATCCAAAAATTCTATAGTAGGACTGTCTGTGTCAATCCATTTATCATCAGTTTCCGTAAATAATTTCTGGACAGCTCCGTTTTTAGTATTCACTTTTAAGATGTCTGAAGCATTCTGAATTCTTTCAGAGGTGATCAAAACAATCTCGTCGGCTTTTGCAGTCTGGAGAACGTTCGGGATATAATAGTTTTTAAATGATCCAAGATTCAGCGGTATCGTTTTTCCGCTATCAAGACGATATAACTGTGCAGAAACCACCGCGTTTTTCTCACCTGCCTTTGGATATTTGTAACGCATTTCAGCAGGATAAAGGTTCTTTCCATAGATTGGAATATAAATTTCCGGAACCTGGCTTTCATCGGATTTTACAAATACAATAGCATCCGAATTTTTGGTCCACTCGTATTGTTTTGCATGTCCGAATTCCTCTTCATATACCCAGTCTGCCAAACCATTAAGGATTGAGTTTTTTTTGCCGTCCGTAGTAATCTGTGTAATTTTTCCTGAGGCAAGATCCTGATAGAATAAATTGTTATCAGAGATAAAAGCCACTTTCGTAGCATCAGGTGAAAAGGCAGGTTCCTGAACGGTTTTTCCATTATTCAGACTGGTTACCTTTCCTGATTTTAAATCCTTTACATCAAACTTTCCAAGGAAAGAATGTCTGTAAATAGGCTGGCTTCCTACCTGTAAGAGGATTTTTGACTCGTCGTCAGAGAAGATATAGCTTTCAAATTTTCCGTCAACAACATTTCCCTCTTTTTGAGAGGTTTTGTAGGAATATTTGGCAATTCCTGTAGGCTCTATTACCAGGTAATTTTCACCGTTTTTCATGGAAGTGATCCCGGCGATGCCTTTGCCACGGTAATATCCTGAATATATTTTATCTAAAGTAATTTCCTGTGCTGATACATTCTGGAATGCAGCAGCAATAGTAAGTGTTAAAAGAAGTTTTTTCATTTCTAGCTTTAATGGATTTCAAAGATAATAATTTTATTAAAATGTGTAAAAAAAGCTTTCCAAATAAGACTTTTGGCAACAAAATTGAATATCTTTAAATAATCAAATCAAGTAATAATTATGGAAACGAATGCATACAACCAGAAACTTAATCGTTATGTGTTGAACGACCAGATTGTTTATACAGGCTTTTCAAGCTTTAAAGACGCTGAAGAATGTGCTGGTAAAAAAGGTGGAACTTTAGTGGAAGTGGGGTTCAAAGATGGAAACGATAATCCCGAAATTACAGATGAAGCAGGTCTGATAGAAAAAAAACTTCATTACTATGTGTATGCAGGCGATGAGTATAAATTTATCCATTCATCTGATCCAGGATTCAGAAAATATGCAGATGAACTGCAGAAAATAAAAGCGAAAAATGATAAAACCAGTCCCGATGAACGGTATCTGGCTAATTTTGAAATTGAAAATACGGAAGATCCGATCATTGTGATTAAGAATGACCATTTTGAATCGGTAACTTCAAGAGAGCGCTCAAAATATTTGAAGCATGCATGTGTTTATGAACTGGGGGTAGCCCTGCCAAAATCTTAAAAAATAGTATGATGAGCAAAACGAAATATTCAGAAAAAGCTCAGGACAAAGTAGGAAAGGTAATGCACGAATTTAAGGAAGGAAAACTGAAATCTTCTTCCGGAAAAAAAGTGACAAGCAGAAAACAAGCCGTAGCCATCGGTATTTCTGAAGCGAAGGAAAAAGGCCTGAAAGTGCCGGAGAAAAAGAAAAGTAAATAATTCACCATAAAAGATGCCCGGAAATTTTTCCGGGCATCTTTTATGGTGAAACAAAATGGCGAGACAGCAAATGGCAAAGGTTGTAGCGTTCTAATACAAGCCAGGTATACTACTCTTCGGGGGTTGCCTTTTACCTTTTTGCCTTTCCGTTATTCCGACCCGTTATAAAGGATTCTGTAATATTCATCCGCCATCCTGTCACTGTTGAATTGGTCTTTTACATCATTCATTGCGTTGTGCTGGATTTTTCTCCATCGGTCCGGATGATCATAATATGTTGGCAGAATTTCATTTTCAAGGATTTCATACATTGTGTTTAAATCATAATTGTCCTGTTCGTAGATACTCATATTGAGGTAATCTACTTTGGGTACTACAAAAGAGTTTTCTCCATGTTTTGCAAATTCCGGGATCCAGCCGTCGTCTGTAGATAAATTTACAGAGCCGTTCATCGCTGCGGTCATTCCTGAAGTTCCTGAAGCTTCCCTTGGAACTCTTGGGTTATTCAGCCACAGATCTGAACCCTGTTTTAAAGATTTGCTTAAAGCGAGCTCATATCCTGTCAGTACAGCCATGTTTTTATGATTTTTACTTTCCTCCACTAAAGAATTGAAAGTAGAGATTGCTGAGTAATCCATAGGATAGGGTTTACCTGCCCAGATGATTTGTACAGGGTATTTCGGATTGTTAAGGAGCCTGTAGAATCTTTCTTTATCATGTAACAGAAGTTCAGCGCGTTTATAACCGGCAAATCTTCTTGCCCAGACAATGGTGAAAATATTGGGATTAAATAGATTTCCCGTTTGATCAGCCACAATGCTGAACAGTTTTTTCTTTAAATGTTTTTTACGGTAATCGAAAACCGTTGCATCATTTTCATCTTTGGCATTGTAAAGAGGTTTGTCTGCCCAATATTTGAATTCCTGGGCATTGGTGATGGACGTAATTTCGCAGATTCCCGGATATTTATTCCACATTGCTCTGGAAACAACGCCATGAAGCCTGGAGACTCCATTGGCTCTCCTTGCCATTTTTAAGGCACAGAGAGAATGGTTGAAACGGTCTTCATCAGTACCTTCAATGCTTTTTATCTCTTCCATGCTGTAGCCGGAAAAATAGGACATATCATAACATAGTTTGAGATTGTGCTTTTCATTTCCTGCTTCTTCGGGAGTGTGGGTGGTAAAAACCAGTTTTTCCCTGACTTTATTCAGATCTCCGTTATATTTATTCAATAGATAAAAGGCTGCGGGAAGTCCATGCGCTTCATTCAGATGGTAAACGTCCCTCTCGATATTCATTTCATCCAGTAATTTTGCCCCACCTTTTCCCAGAAGGATGTATTGGGCAAGTTTCGTAGATTCATTGGCATCGTATAACTTATGGCAGATCGTTTTGGAGACGTGATCATTTTCCGGAACATCTGTAGAAAGGAAAAACATGGGTGCCGTATTGAAAATTTCAGGATCCAGATACCATACTTTTACCCATACCGGAGCACTGTGGATTTCAATCTGAAATTTAATGCCTGTGTCTTCAAGAAAACTGTACATTTTTCTTGTCCATACGGGTTGTAATGTTTGATCATGATTTCTTGCCTGGTCATAATATCCGAATTTCCAAAGAATACCAATTCCGATCAGGTCCTGTTTCAGATTATAGGCACTTCTCATATGGGAGCCTGCTAAAAAGCCAAGTCCTCCTGAGTATATTTTTAACACCTGTTCAAGGGCAAACTCCATTGAAAAATAGGCGGTTTTTTTTGAATATTGGGGATTGATGCTGTAAGGGGTCTTGAAATTCCTAAAATCCATAAATACTGGTTTGTGTTAGAAGGAGCAAAGGTATTAATTATAGAAATAAACTTTACATTAATTATTTGATAAATTAAATATAAAAGTAAATATTGAATTGTTTTTTTACTTATCTTTAAGAGTGTAAATTTTTGATTATCAAAAACTTTTAATGATGAAAGCCCATTGCTGCATGTGTTCTTTAATTAAATAAAAAATCACACATGAAAAAGACGTTTTCTGATGAAGATCTAATTAAGAATCTAAGTTTATATTACCTGAACAGGCATTTGAAAAAAAGCCCATAGAAAAGTACCACCGTACCATAGATGAATCTCCGCTCCATGACCGTGAAAAATACAGAAAGAAGTCCGAGATATTGCTTCTGAACTCTTTTATGCACCACTTCCCTGAAGTGAAATTTGAAAATTTCACTTGTGAAAGTCCTGACTTTATTGCAAAATTAAACGGCAAAAAAATTGGCATAGAACTCACGGAAGTGATCAATCATTTGGAAATGAAAAAGCTGGAAAGTACTTTGAACAAGATGTTCCGTCAGGCAGAAATATTACTGGAACATGAAGACACTACGAAATATCGTGGTGTTTATTTTTTAGAATTCCATCCTGATGTGAGGTTTGATAGTCTGGAACAACAGGAGGAAAATATTATCAATATTTACAAAAGCATTAAGAAAAGCAAAGCAATAGGATGTGTCAAAAGGATCAGAAAATCTTTTCACCGGAGAAATGTCTTTATCACGCATGAATACAGCATGAATCTTTTTGATGAACTCTGTTCGGAAAAAATCCTGGAACTCATTG
The DNA here is from genome assembly GCF_022869225.1 of Chryseobacterium sp. Classification (NCBI taxonomy): domain Bacteria; kingdom Pseudomonadati; phylum Bacteroidota; class Flavobacteriia; order Flavobacteriales; family Weeksellaceae; genus Chryseobacterium; species Chryseobacterium sp. The sequence continues at coordinate 3,189,169 of NZ_JALIHL010000001.1, forward strand.
AAAAGAAAAATGAAAAATTCCCTTATTATGACACTTCTGTAGATGAATGCTGGCTGATTATTGTTTCTGATATGAATTCTATTGCTTCAAGATATACTTTTATCCAGGATAAAGAGCATTTGAAAGAAGTGAAAAGCCCTTTCCATAAAATCTTCCATCTGGAAAATCTTTGCGGGAATATCACAAGTATAAAATAAAATACGGTATATTTAAAGATTATGTGTTTTAAATTAATATAATTCAAAATATTTTGAATTCTGTTGTTTGTTATTAAATTATAGGTATATTTGATAAGGTTTGTTTTCAATCCGATTAGCCACTGGTTTAACTAAAAACATATATCTATGAGGAAACTTTTACTTTTTATTCTTTTTGGCATATCCCAAACTTTTTATTCGCAGGCGGATTGTGCCACGGCATTGGCAGTTTGTGGAAATTCAGATATCACCTACAGCCCGACAGGATATGGTAACATTAAGGAACTGGTCAATTCAGGAACTTGTTTAGATCCGACAGGTGAGCATAATTCGATTTGGTATAAAATTACGATTGCCACAGGAGGAACGCTTACTTTTGACCTGGTTCCGAATAATCCGGATGCAGATTACGACTGGGCCATCTTTGGACCGAATGTTACCTGCGGAAGTTTAGGAGCCCCAATCCGTTGCAACGCGGCAACAGTAATTGGGGTAGGACCCTCTACAGGATTAAATATGACAAGTACCGTTATAAATGCTGTGGGAGGTTCTTCAACACCCTATTGTAAATATCTGGATGTTTTACCAGGACAAACGTATTATTTATTTATTGACAACTGGGTGGGCAGTACCAGTTCTACAACAGCTCCATTTTCTTTGACCTGGGGAGGAACAGCAACACTGGCGTCTCCATTTACTGACCCTACTATTCAAACTTATCCATTTATCCCTCCTGGTATTGCCCCTGCAAACCCTGCTGACCCAAGAGAAGTTGTTATATGTTCGGGTACCGAATTGTTTGATTTTTCTATTTTGTCGGCCGGAATACTTAATGGAAATCAGAATTTTAGTGTGAGCTACCATATAAGTCAGAATGATGCGCTGACCGGGGCTAATCCTATTACTGTACCAAGAGTAGTCAATACAACCACTGTCTTTTACTATAGCATTAGTTATACCGACGCAGCAAATCCTAATAATCCGCTTAATAAATGTAAGCAAATCGGGAAGTTTAAATTTAAAGATGGGTCTATTAAAGCTAAAAATGTTACATTACTGGCATGTAACAATAATAATGCAGGTACAGCATTGTTTGATCTTACCTCTGCGGATGTAATTGGAAATCTTAATGCTACTAAGAAATATTATCATTCTATGGCTGATCTCAATGCCGGAATCAATGAGATTACTACGCCGATGGCATTTGTATCTGCTGAGGGAATCATTTATGTGAAAATAACATCTGAGTTCGGGTGCAGCACAATAGCGCAGATCACTTTGAAATTTTATCCGGCAATTGTAGTGAATGATGCTATCATCAGGTCATGCTTTATTGAAACTAATCCTGCTACGGCATCCTTTAACCTGACAGAAGCGAGTGTAACCACACAAGCAGGAACCGGAAAGAAATATTATCCGTCGCTCACTGATGCCATCAATCAAACGAATGAAATTCCTACTTCCAACCCCTATATTGCACCGAATGGGGTAGTATACGTAAGGGTCTACAATGCCCAAGGATGCTACATGATCGCTAAGATTACATTGGTGGTGATTCCGCCGGTCTCTTCCGAGATTCTTAAAGATAAAATCATCTGTGCTGAAGATACCACTACTTTAGATGCCGGTCCCGGTTTCAAAAGTTATGAATGGAGTACAGGAGCGACTACTCAGACGATCAGTAATGCTGGCATAGGAACGTATTGGGTGAAACTTAAAACCGGAGACTGTACGACTTTGCAGACTGTAAAGGTATATCCGTCAGATCAGCCTGTTGTTTCAAATATAGAAATTACCAATAATACGGTCACCATATCTGTAACGGGTGGAAATCCTCCGTATCAATATTCCATGGATAATGTCAGCTGGCAGGATTCCAATATTTTCAATAGTGTTTCAAGAGGAGATCACAAAGTGTTTGTGAAAGATGCTTATGACTGTGATCCTATTGAGATCGGAGTGATTGTTCCTAATTTAGTGAATGTCATAACCCCCAATGGAGACGGTATCAATGATATGATAGATTATTCTGCGCTGGCAGGCAAACAGAACCTGGTCATGGATGTCTTTGACAGATACGGAAATAGAATTTTCAGGGCAGATAGAACCAATGGTTATAAATGGGATGGAACAGAAGGAGGAAAACGGGCGCCGACAGGGACGTACTGGTATTCTGTAACCTGGAGTGAAAATGATAAAAAAAACACGCCGGTCAAATTTTCCGGGTGGGTTTTGGTTAAAAACAGAGAGTAAAAATAATAAATAGCCTACATAGACAAAACCACTTCATAGGAGGTGGTTTTGTTATTTAAAAGTTTTACATTCGTTATCAAAATGAGAAAACATGAAAGAGCTTTTTATTAAACGGTTTGAGTATTATAAATCTCTCGGCGATCAATCATTTGGCCAGCTGTCCGAGGAACAGATGTTTTGGCAGTACAACGGGGAAAGTAACTCTATTGCGGTAGTAGCCAAGCATATTGCCGGAAATATGCTTTCGAGATGGACTAATTTTTTAACGGAAGACGGTGAAAAATCCTGGCGTCACCGTGATGGAGAGTTCAACAATGATTTTAAGACAAAAGAAGAAGTATTGGACTATTGGGAAAAAGGCTGGAAATGTTTCTTTGAGGCTTTGAACCAGATCAATGATGATAATCTTTATACCACCATCTATATAAGAGGAGAAAGTCATGCTTTTATTGATGCTGTTTTAAGACAATTGGCACATTATCCATATCATATCGGACAGATTGTTTATATCGCTAAAATGATAAAAAATGAAGATTGGAAAACACTTTCCATTGCCAGAAATAAATCTCAGGACTTTAATAATGAGATGAAAAAGAAATTTTCAGGGGAAGAACAAGCCCCCAATTCGTCACCTGTCTGTTTCCAGAATAGTACTGAAGTGCGGGATGAATACAAGCAATAGATTGAATCAATCTTGAGTTCTTATTAAAATTACTATCTTTGCACCCATAAAATTCAGAAGTAACAAATGTCTACTTTTCACAGAACTGCCGCGTACCATACACTGGGCTGCAAATTAAACTTTGCAGAAACGTCTACTATTGCCCGTCAATTAACAGATGCAGGGTATGATAAGGTAAGTTTTGATGATAAAGCAGATGTATATGTCATCAATACCTGTTCTGTAACAGAAAACGCTGACCGTGAATGCAAACTTCACGTAAAGAGAGCGATGAAAGCCAATCCTGAAGGACTGGTGGTTATTGTAGGATGTTACGCACAGTTGAAGCCGGAAGAGATTTCACAGATTGACGGAGTAGATCTTGTATTGGGAGCGAAAGAAAAATTCAATATTCTTAGTTACCTTGACGATCTTGAGAAAACAGAGAATGAAGGTATTGTTCATTCATGTGAAATCGAAGAAACTGACTTTTTTATCGGAAGCTATTCAATAGGTGACAGAACCAGAGCTTTCCTTAAGGTACAGGATGGCTGTGATTATAAATGTACTTACTGTACCATTCCTTTAGCAAGAGGAATTTCACGTTCAGACACCATCGAGAATGTTCTTAGAAATGCGACTGAAATCGCAGCAAAAGATATCAAGGAAATCGTTCTTACAGGGGTAAATATCGGAGACTACGGAAAAGGAGAGTTCGGAAATAAAAGACATGAACACACCTTCTTAGATCTGATTTCTGAACTTGATAAAGTGGAAGGAATAGAAAGAATCCGTATTTCGTCTATTGAACCCAACCTTTTAAAAGATGAAAGCATAGAACTGGTTTCTAAAAGCAGAAGCTTTGTTCCGCATTTCCATATTCCTTTACAGTCGGGAAGCGATGATTTATTGAAAAAAATGAAGCGTCGTTATTTGACTAAACTCTATAATGACAGAGTAAACAAGATCCGCGAGGTCATGCCTGATGCGGCTATTGGTGTGGATGTTATTGTAGGATTCCCGGGTGAAACAGAAGAACGATTTATGGAAACCTATCATTTCCTTAATGAGCTTCCCATCACTTACCTTCATGTATTTACTTATTCGGAAAGAGAGAATACGGAAGCCGCTGCCATGGAGGGAGTTGTTCCGGTGGCTGAAAGAAAAAAGCGTAATAAAATGCTCAGAATCCTTTCTGAAAAGAAAAAAATGGCTTTTTATCAGACTCAGTTAGGAAAAACACTTCCTGTACTTTGGGAGCATGAAAATAAAGACGGAAAAATGTTTGGCTTCACAGAAAACTATGTGAGAGTCCAGAAAGACTTTGATCCTGCTTCTGTCAATCAAATAGAATTTCTAAATTTAGAAAAAATCCTGTCAGATGGCACAGTTTCTGTGCAATCTTCCTACCAAAATTTTTTAGCAAAAGCATAGGCTCTTTGCAAAATTTCTACTAAATTTATTTTTAACTTTAAATACTACATTCATGAGAGATAAGTTTTTATCTTGGGGAATTGTATTAGTAGCTGCTACGTGGATTGTAGCGTTACTAATCAGAGCGCACTATTGGATACCCATCCTGCTGTCCGCGATCTATGCATTGGGTGTTTACAATGCATACCAGTCTAAACATGCTATTCTGAGGAACTTTCCTGTTTTGGGATATTTCAGGTACTTTTTTGAAAGTATTTCCCCGGAAATGCAGCAGTATTTTATTGAGCGGGAGACAGACGGCAAACCATTTCCAAGAAATCAGCGTTCTGCAGTATACAGACGTGCCAAGAACTTAAGTGACACGGTTGCTTTTGGTACGCAGCTGGAAGTTAATCATAGAAAATATGAAGGTATCAAGCATTCTATTTATGCAAAGTCACCTTCGGAAGAGCTCCCGAGAGTCTGGGTAGGAGGAGAGCAGTGTACACAGCCTTACCATGCTTCATTATTCAATATTTCAGCCATGAGTTTCGGTGCATTAAGTGACAGAGCTCAGATTTCTTTAAACAGAGGGGCCAAAAAGGGGAATTTTTACCACAATACAGGTGAAGGAGGAATTTCACCTTATCATTTGGAAGGAGGAGATTTATGCTGGCAGATTGGTACCGGTTATTTTGGCTGCAGGGATGAGGAAGGAAAATTTAATCCTGAGCTATTCACAAAATATTCCACGCTGCCTAATGTGAAAATGATTGAGATCAAATTATCACAAGGAGCAAAGCCAGGTCATGGAGGTGTACTTCCGGGAGTGAAAAATACTCCGGAAATTGCAGCAATCCGTCACGTCACTCCTGGAATGACAGTGATCTCTCCACCATCACATACTTCTTTTTCTGACGCCGCCGGATTGTTGAGGTTTGTACAGGAACTGAGAGAGCTTTCTGGAGGAAAACCTGTTGGGTTTAAGCTTTGTATCGGAGATACCAAAGAATTTGAAGATATCTGCGTGCAGATGAATGTCCTGAAGATCTATCCGGACTTTATTACCATTGACGGAGCAGAAGGAGGAACAGGAGCTGCGCCGCCGGAATTTTCAGATGGGGTGGGAATGCCTTTGGAACCTGCTTTGATATTTGTCAACAGAACCCTTAACAATTATAACTTAAGAACGAAATTAAGAGTAATTGCAAGTGGTAAAGTCCTTACCAGCTTGGATATTTTAAGAGCTATTGCGATGGGAGCGGATATGTGTAACAATGCAAGAGGATTTATGTTCTCTTTAGGTTGTATTCAGGCGTTAAGATGTAATTCCAACAACTGCCCTACAGGAGTTGCAACCCAGGATAAAATGCTGATCAAAGGACTTGATGTAACGGATAAAAGCGAAAGAGTATACCACTTCCATAAAAATACACTTCACACTTGTAATGAGCTGATTGCTGCTGCAGGAAGAAGTTCTTACCAAGAAGTAGATGCTACAATGTTTATGAGAGGAGATGAATTTGATCACCTGGCGGATCTTTACTTCCCGGATATTTTAGGAAATGTAAAACAGAAAGCTAGATTTTAAAATTCCGTTTTAAAAAGTAAAAAAAACCGCAATACGAATATTGCGGTTTTTTTTTTTTTTTTTACAATTTTAAATTGGGCCTTGTCGTTGTTTTGTATACCTGGAAATTGAAAACAAAACTTCTATTTCTGAAAGAATAACCACTGTAATTATAGTGGGCATCCCTTGCAAAAGCAGCTCTGGATGGTACAATGATCACACCCTGCAGATTGTATCCTTCAGAATCAGCCTTATCAAAAGCGTTGAACTTCTGCAAAGCTTCATTAAAACCTTCAATCATATAATAATTTTGCTGCTTTGCCGCATCTGTAGTGGCGTTTGTAATCAGCTTATCATCTTTTCTAATGTAAAAGAATTTAGGATCTATAATGGGATTCCCTGTTTCGTTGATGCTGTTGTAATTGGTCATTGCAGAAGCGGAACCAAATGTTACCGTTCCCGCGTTGTCATTGGCTACATAAGTTTGAACGTTCATCATAATACGGATACTGTCTGTTGCTGCGATCGGTTTTCCAGGAGAAGGCTGTGCATTAGGTCTTGTAATAAAAACAGTACCTGAAGGCAGGGTCTCATGAGGAAGTTCAGATAATTTTTTTTCATTATCATCGCTGGTATCTGTACTGCTGAAGGCTTTTATATTTCCCTGTGTATCCAGATAATTTTCATTCATGAATTTTTTAATAGCCTGATCATCATAGCTGTTCTGGACATTAATATCTTCGGGCTCATTAATAGTGTCTACTACATCATCTTTTTTACAGGCCGTAAAACACAGAGATCCCGCAAGGATATATAAAAATATTTTTTTCATTTCAAAAAACTTTAATTACTTTACAAATAATATAACGGCAAAAGTATAAAAAAATATGAGAATAGATAAATTTTTATGGAGCATTCGTTTTTATAAAACCAGAAGTATTGCAGCAGAGGAGATTAAAAAGAACAGAGTTTCGATCGGGACGTCTGCCGTAAAATCATCAAAGGAGGTAAAAGAAGGGGATGTCATTAAGATCAGAAAGAATCAGATTGATTATAAAATAAAGGTGATCCAAATCCCTAAAAGCAGGATAGGAGCAAAGCTTGTGCCCCTTCATATACAGGATGTAACGGATAAGGAACAGTATGAATTACTGAAGCTTCGTAAACTGTCCCAGGATTATTACCGAAATAAGGGGGAGGGAAGACCTACGAAAAAGGACCGGAGAGAAATGGATGAATATGTAGGTAACGATATCGCTTCAGATTTTACCGATTGGGATGACTTTTTCGGGGAAACCGGTGATGAGACAGAAGAAGATTAATATAAAAAAGCTCTAGAGATAGAGCTTTTCTATTATTTCGTTGACAATATCTTCCGGTTCTCTGGCATCAGTACCTACACTGAACTGTGCCTTACTGTAGAATTGATTTCTTTCAAAAAGGTGCTTGGCAATAAACTCAGGAAGGTCTTCATCCTTTATATTAGCAATTAAGGGTCTTTTTTCTTTTTGTTTGGAAAGCCTTTCTGCGAGTGTTCCCACAGAGGTTCTTAAAAATACACTTTTAGAGTTGTGATTGATGATCTCCATATTGTTATAATAAACGGGAGTTCCTCCGCCAAGGCTTACAACTACGTTTTCTTCAGAAGCCAGTATTTCTTCCAAAGCCTCCCGTTCTAACTTTCTAAAATGAATTTCCCCTTTTTTCTCGAAGATCTCGGGAATGGTTAATTTATTTCTTCTGGAAATCTCTTTATCGAGGTCAATCAGTTTAAAATTTATTTTTTCGCTTAATATTTTGGAAATGTGAGATTTGCCGCTCCCCATGTATCCGATGAGTGAAATTACCATGAATTTTTTTTAAACAAATTTGCGAAAAAGTTTTGAGATAAAGAAAAAAGTCATATCTTTGCACCACTTAAAACAAGGGACATTACTTAAATGAAAACTTGATGAGTAAGTGACCGACTCGGTAGCTCAGCTGGTAGAGCAATACACTTTTAATGTATGGGTCCTGGGTTCGAATCCCAGCCGGGTCACTAGCAAGAAAATTACTTGAATGTTGTAATTTTATTGCCTGCGTGGTGAAATTGGTAGACACGCCATCTTGAGGGGGTGGTTTCCTAAGGATGTGCTGGTTCGAGTCCAGTCGCAGGCACTGCAAAGAAAAATTAATAATTACTAATGGATATCTAATTCATTTTTAATTGTGGCCGACTCGGTAGCTCAGCTGGTAGAGCAATACACTTTTAATGTATGGGTCCTGGGTTCGAATCCCAGCCGGGTCACAAGTTTACTGAAAAGTAAATTTTTTTCATATTAATATTTTGTGATTTGGTGTTTCAAAGGCTTCCTTCAGGAGGCCTTTGATTTTTTATATTCTCTTCTTAGCTGATGACGGAAGTAAAAGCTTTGCGATAAAATACAGTGGTGTTCATTTTAATACTTTCAATCCGTGGTCTCAACTTTGCAGCTGATTCTAAAAAAAACTCTGATTACTATAACCAGAGTTTGTCTTTTACTTTAAAATGCATTGTAACTAATCCAGATGCATATTGTCTATCAATCTTACCCCATCGACTTCAACTACGATGAAGGCTCTGAAATTTCTGTCTTTGTAGAAAAAATCGGTCTCTTTTAACGTTTCTTCATCAGCGATCAGGAAGTACTCCAGTTTCATTCCCTGCTGGTCGTCAAAAATATCGGTTACCCTTTCCTTAATTTCAGGGACGGTAACCGTTCTGAACCAGTCGTTTACTTTTTTAAGGGTTTGATAAATGACTGTAGAGGCTTCTTTTCGGCTGTCATGAAGCCTTTGATTTCTGGAACTTAATGCGAGCCCGTTTTCTGCCCTGTAAATAGAAACTCCTGTGATCTTTACCGGAAGGTGCTTCTTTTCAACCATTTTTTTGATTATGGCCAGTTGTTGAAAGTCTTTTTCACCGAAATAGGCATTGTCCGGCTGAACTTGTCTGAAAAGCTCTTCTACAACGGTTCCTACACCGTCAAAATGTCCGGGTCTTGATTTTCCTTCCATTTCATTTTCCAGTCCATCAAAATCATAATGTTTGCTTTCTGCTTTTTCAGGATAGATATCAGTTATTTCAGGGATGTAAACGGCATCTACAAGGCCGGAGTTTTCCAGGATTAAAATATCCCTGTTCACATCTCTTGGATACTTGGCAAGGTCCTCCGGGTTGTTGAATTGAGTTGGATTTACAAAAATTGAAGAAATAACAAGATCATTCTCCTTTCTTGCCTCTTCATATAGAGAAAGATGGCCTTTATGAAGGGCTCCCATGGTGGGGGCAAAGCCAATTCTTTTTCCCATTTCTTTCTGTCTTTCAATGAAATCCTGAAGGACTTTCCTGTTTTTTATAACTTCCATAGTTTATTTTAATACTAATTCAAAAATAGTAAAAATATCGTATAATAAAGTGTGTTTTTAATAATTTGAAAAAGGGAATTTTCGTAAAAAAATGTTAATTAAAATAATGTTGGATGTTTTTTTGTAATTTTGCACATTAAAGCATTTTTACAAAAATTAGATAGAAAATTTATGCCGAATCAAAAAATACTGTACATTACTACAGAGATGTATCCATATCAGGAAGATACAAATATGGCTGCAGTGGTAAACAAAATGGCACTTAAGATGCACAATGAAGGCAATGATGTAAGAGTTTTTATGCCAAGATTTGGACAAATAAGTGAGCGAAAATTCCAACTTCATGAGGTGATCCGTCTGTCAGGGATGAATATTATCATCAACGACTTGGACCAGCCCTTAATCATTAAAGTAGCGTCTCTTCCGGGGGAAAGACTTCAGGTTTACTTTATTGACAATGAAGAATACTTCAAAAGAAAACAATACTATTTTGATGACGAAGGAAATCCTTTTGACGATAACGACGAAAGAGCTATTTTCTTTGCAAGAGGAGTGATTGAAACCATCAAGAAGCTGAATTGGGTACCGGATGTTATTCATTTGAACGGATGGATGTCTTCTTTTGTCCCTATTTATCTTAAAACTTATTACGAATCCGATACGTATTTCAAAGACGCTAAAATTGTACTTTCTCTATACAATGAGAAAGATGCCGCCTTGGATAAAAAGATCGATGAGAAGTTGAAGTTTGATAATATTTCAGGATTAAAGGCGTTAGATAACCCAACAATTAAAACATTTGTTATCGAAAGCATGAACTACGTAGATGCCGTTGTTAAAGGGGATGAATTTCTGGATGAAGATCTTGATCAGGCGTTCAATGAGAGCGCTACCCAAAAGTCGGAGTATCTTGACGTAGATTCTATAAACCAACTTTATTAAAAACACATTTTTAATGACTCATACTCTTAAAAAGACTTTCGCCATGCTTTTATTGGCGATTTTCGGAAGCACCATGCTTTATAACTGTGAACCGGATGCAGATTCTCTTGGCGAACAGCTTTTTGTAAAAGATGCGGTACAAGGTAATGAAACTTCATATGACCTTATTGCTTACAATATTAATAATCATGATTCTATCAGAAGCGATGCCGCCAAACTTATCAGTGATCAAAACTCCCAGGGAGTATTTCCTGCGGTAGGTATTTTAGGAGCTTTCACCGAAAACCAGTTTGGTGGGCAGAAGGCATCTTATATTACACAGATGAGAATGCCTATTGATAACTTTGATTTTAACGGGCCTAATGCTAAAGTGGATTCTGTGGTGCTGGTCCTAAAAACACCGGCTTATCTTACAGACTCAGTAAAGACACAGGCAGCATATGATAGAAATGATTTTCCGGTAGGAAACGAAACCGTACCGGTTTCAATAGATAAAAAAACATATCCTGTTTTTAAATACGGAAGAATAGGAGGTCAGTATAACTCTATGACAGTAAATGTACATGAAGTGACCACCTTCCTGGATGCCAATGCCAAGCCTTTTACCCGCTCCAATGTAGAGGTGAGTACAGGCAGATTATTGGGATCCGCTGTATTTGACGGAAATGTAAGTTCTGTAACCGTTACCAAGAAGTCTGATAATACGAATTTATTTACTTCAAGCAATGACTTTAGAATAAAGCTTGATAAAGATTATTTCCAGACTAAGATCGTAGATATGAAAGGAAAGCCTGAGCTTCAGAATGCGGCTAACTTTATCAGATACTTTAACGGAATAAGAGTTTCTGTCAATGAGACAGACCGTTACCTTTTCCAGTTTTCGCCTAATGATATGCAGATTATCATGTACTATAAATATGATAAAACAGATAATAGTACTGTAACGAAAACACAGACTACTCTTAATTTCAATGTAGGAGCAGGTAATGTTCATATTGGACAATATACTTATAGCAGAGCAGGTTCTTCCCTTGAATCGGCATTGGCATCAAGCAGTGAGGTGAACGGAGATCCTAAACTTTTTGTTCAGGGAATGGGAGGTCCTTCAATAGAAGTGAAGATTCCGGAAGATGCGATCAATGCACTTAAAAATTTATATCAGAAAGATAAAGCAGGAATTGTAACTGCAAAAATCAGAATGTATGTAGACGCAGCAAGCTGGGATAACAAACACTCATTGCTAGGAGACCGCAGGTTTACTATTCTTCCTAATGATGGCAAAGGAAAGGAAAATGAACTTACTTCGTTAGATTTTACGGCAGACTTCTTAGCGGGGTTCCCGATGTATAATGTCAATAAAGAACCTGTGTACTATGATTTCATCGTAACAAAAACGATTAAAAATATCGTTGAAAGCGCTAAAGAAAATAAACCGTTGATTATTAATCTTGGTTCATTTGTGAAATCTGCTACAGGAGGGTACTTTGGTGCCAAATATACGACAAGGGCAACTGATATGAACAGAGCTGTATTGATAGGAACGGATAAAATGAACGCTAACAGGGTTCAGTTGAAAGTGACTTACGGTACAAAAAAATAAACACAATAAATAAACAACACTAGACAAAATAAATATGTGCGGAATAGTAGGATATACAGGTTTTCAGGACGCTTATGACATTGTAATCAATGGTCTTAGAAGATTAGAATACAGAGGATATGACAGTGCCGGAATTGTTTTAGAAAATGCAGACAAAAAATTTGAAGTAGAAAAAACAAAGGGCAAGGTTGATGATTTGGTGAATATTTCGGAAAAACTGAAAGGGAAAGCCAAAATTGGAATGGGACATACACGTTGGGCCACCCATGGTGTTCCAAGTGACAGAAACTCCCACCCGCATTTATCAAATAATGGGAAAATTGCAATTGTACATAATGGGATCATTGAAAATTATGATACGATTAAAACAATGCTTACTGAAAAAGGATTTACCTTCAAATCAGAAACAGATACTGAGGTATTGGTAAATCTTATTCAATATTTTATGGATCTTAATCCTGAAATAGATTTCCCAACAGCAGTAAGATATGCCTTAAATGAGGTATACGGAGCGTATGCCATTACTGTACTTCATGAAGATTATCCTGGAGTATTGGTAGTGGGAAGATTAGGTTCTCCTCTGGCTATTGGAATTGGAAATAAAGAGTACTTTATTGCTTCTGATGCCTCTCCTTTTGTAGAGTTTACAAAAGAAGCCATCTATTTGGAAGAAGGGCATATGGCAACGATCTCTTTAGAAAACGGAGTAGACATACGGACAATCAATGAAAACTCTAAAATAGAACCTGAAATTCAAAAGCTTAAGCTAAGCCTTGAGCAGATTGAAAAAGGAGGATATGAGCATTTCATGCTTAAAGAAATCTTTGAACAGCCTAAATCTATCCATGATACAATGAGAGGCCGACTTCTTGTAGAGGAAGGCGTGATCAAAATGGCCGGGATCTGGGATCATGTAGAAAGATTCAAAAATGCCAACAGGATCATTATTATCGCCTGTGGAACTTCTTGGCACGCGGGTCTTATCGGAGAGTACCTTATTGAGGAATATGCAAGAATCCCTGTTGAAGTGGAATATGCTTCGGAATTCAGATATAGAAATCCTATCATTACAGATAAAGATGTTGTGATTGCCATTTCTCAATCCGGAGAAACTGCGGATACCATGGCTGCTTTAAAGCTGGCAAAAGAAAAAGGGGCCTTTATTTATGGAATATGTAATGTGGTGGATTCTTCTATCGCAAGAATTACAGATGCAGGTTCATATACTCATGCCGGTCCGGAGATCGGGGTTGCTTCTACAAAAGCATTTACCGCTCAGCTTACAATCCTTACTTTAATTGCATTTAAATTAGGGAAACATAACGGAAACTTAGGAAATGCTGAATTTATGAGCTTAATTGCTGAGTTGAATGCGATGCCTAAGAAAATTGAAGAAGTTCTGAGCACTACCCATGAATTGATTCAGCAGATTTCAAAAGACTTTGTGAGTACTTCTAATTTCCTTTACCTGGGAAGAGGATATAACTATCCTGCAGCATTAGAGGGAGCCTTAAAATTAAAAGAAATTTCTTATATCCACGCGGAAGGATACCCGGCAGCAGAAATGAAGCATGGTCCTATTGCTCTGATTGACGAAAATATGCCAATTGTTATTATCGCACCTAAAAAAGGTCATTATGATAAAATTGTAAGCAATGTTCAGGAAATTAAAGCAAGAAAAGGAAAAATTATCGCTGTTGTTAATAAAGGTGACCGTCAGGTAAGTGAAATGGCAGATTATGTTATTGAAATCCCTGAAACCTCGGAATGTTTCTCTCCAATTGTGGCTTCAGTACCTTTACAACTGCTTGCTTACTACATTGCAGTATATAGAGGTGCGAACGTAGATCAACCGAGAAACTTAGCAAAATCTGTTACCGTGGAATAAAAAGTAGTTGTAAATAAAATAAATTTAGATTTCTTCCGTTATTTCAAAAAAAATCTTAAAAGTTTCTTAAAAAAATTATATATTTACGGCTTAATTATAAAAATTAACATGAAAAGGATATTTCTTTTATTATTGTCTGCGTCGGTAGCATCGGTATCTTGTTCAGGTGGTGGCAACTCTTCTGTAGGGAAGCCAGGAACAAAAGGAGAATTGATACCAAGAGAAAAAACGAAATCATTTGTTGCGGAAAGACCATACGGAATGGTTGCAATTCCTGCAGGTTCATTTGTTGCTGGTCTCGCAGATCAGGATCCAACACATACACCTGAAAAAACAGCATTGAAAACCGTTACTGTTTCCTCTTTCTTCATGGATGAGGCAGAAACTACCAATTCAGAATACAGGGTATTTATCAATTACGTAAGAGATTCTATCGCAAGAACTTTACTTGCTGAAGCTGCCGGAGAAGGCGGTGATGAAGGCGGACGTAAAGGGGCAAGCATAGGAGATTATGCATACCTTGCTAAAAAAGAAGAAAATTTAACACCTTATCAAGAATATATGGAAGGCCAGGGAGGCCGAGAGGATGGAACCTATGACGCGAGTAAAAGATTAGATTGGAAAATTCCTTTACATTGGAGTACATCAAAATACCCCGATGTTGAATATGCAGAGGTTTTGGAATCTATGTATTTACCAGCATCTTCCAGAATAGGAAACGAAAGAATTTTAGATGTGAGCAAGCTTAAATATACTTACCGTTGGGGAGATATGGACGCAGCACTTGCAGATAACGAAAGAGGAGTTAATTACCTGAAAAGCGAAAGTATCGCCATCTATCCTGATACTACCGTTTGGGTAAAAGATTTCCACTTTGCTTACAATGAGCCATTATTTGAACAATACTTCTGGCACAAAGCTTACAAAAACTACCCGGTAGTGGGAGTAACCTGGGATCAGGCGAGAGCTTATTGTAACTTCAGATCTAAATTGAAAACGGATTATAACGAAAGTTTAAAAAGAAAAAAACAAAGACCATTGCAGTTCCGTCTTCCTACAGAAATCGAATGGGAATATGCTGCAAGAGGAGGTATGCAAAATGCTACTTACCCTTGGGGAGGTCCATATTTAATGGATGACAGAGGTTGCTACCTGGCAAACTTTAAGCCTAAGAGAGGTAACTACATGGAAGACGAGAAAAAAGGGACTTATACATATACAGCTCCAGTTAAGAAATTTAAGAAAAATGGATTTGGGTTGTTTGATATGGCTGGAAACGTTTCTGAATGGACAGAATCTGCGTACAACAATTCTTCATATGGATTCTCTTCTACACTCAATCCTTCTACAAAAGATAAAAAGGATACTAAAAAATCGGTAAGAGGTGGATCTTGGAAAGATATAGGATATGCGTTGATGACGGGTGCAAGAGATTGGGAAAGAAAGGATTCGGCAAGAAGCTATATCGGGTTTAGAACTGTACAGGATATTCCTGAAGCAGCTGTTAAGCCAAGAAGAGTGAACAGATAATTAACCAGACAATTATTTTTCAATAACAATTTTATTTAACATTAAAAAAACTAACTCAATATGTTTAAGACTAAAGATGCTTGGATGAATTTCTTCTATTCATTCGGTGCTGCAATTGTAATTCTTGGAGCTTGGCTTAAAATTACTCACATTACCCTGGGACCAATTAACGGTAATATCGCTCTTACAGTAGGGCTTATTACAGAGGCTATTATCTTTATTATTTTCGCATTTGACCCTCCAAAAACTGAAGAGTCTTATGCCTGGGAAAATGTTTACCCTGAATTATTGGATAAACATGCGAACCCAAACCCTTTACACTCTAATGTAACCACTAAAAATACAAGCGCTCAATTTGCTGAGTTAGAAAATTCTCTTTCCAACAAATTAGACAAAATGCTTCAGGATGCTAAACTTGACGTTCAGTTATTTGACAGATTGAGAACAGGAATTGATAAATTTTCAAACTCTGTAGATCAGATCAATCAAACAGTAGATGTATCTGCTTCTACTCATAAGTATAATGATCAGCTCAACAAAGCTGCTCAACATATGGAAAGCATGAACGCTTTATATGCAATGCAGCTTGAAAACGGTAAGAAGCAATCCGAATTTGCCAATAAATATGTTGCAGATATGCAGAAATCTGCTGAGCAATCTGAAAAATTCAATCAAGAGCTACAAGGTTTAACAACTAATCTGAACAACTTAAATAGAGTTTATGGTGGTATGCTAACCGCTATGAAGTCTTAATTCCTAAACCATTTCTAAATAACTATTTAATCTAAAAAAAGAAAAGAGAATGGCACAAGGAAAACAGACCCCTCGTCAGAAGATGATCAACCTGATGTATTTGGTGTTCATCGCGATGATGGCCCTCAATATTGATGCAGAAATCATCAGATCATACTATGACTCTACAGTTTCTTTAAAAGCAACACGTATGCTTACGGAAGCTAAAAATACTGATATATTTGAAAAAACATTAGAGGCTAAAGCACAACAGGTACCGGATACTTATGCGCAGCCTTGGGAGCAATATAAGGTGTTGAAGACAAAAATCGATGATTTGGTTTCTCATGCAGAACAAATCAAAGAAAAATTGAAGAAAGAGGCTGAATTTATGGAAAACGATCCAGCAACTGGTAAGCCGATTGATGTTAGTGAGAATTTTTCTTCACTTAATAATAATGAAGGGGCAACACAATATTTCTTCAAGGATGGAGATGAAAATACTCCTTCCAAAGGAGCAAATGAGTTAAAGGCTAAGATTGATGCTATAAGAAATTATATCAACATTACTTTCGGACAAAATCATCAATTGCAAGATTTGGTGAATAGAGCTAATGCATCTCTTATAGCTGAATATCCAAAAGGAAAATCGCCAAATAATAAGACCTGGTTTCAGAATAAATTCTATCATCAGCCTTTGATTGGTGCAATCTCCAATTTAGAGATTATCCAAAATGATGCCAGAAACGTACAGTCTGATGCATTGGCAATGTTGTTACAGGAGAAAGTAGATGCAAGTATCAAATTTTCAAGCTATGAGCCTATTGTTTCAGGTCCGGTAGATATCCAGGCAGGAAAGCAAGCTGAAGTAAAAGTAATGTTAGGTACTTATTCTACAAGTAACAAGATCAGTATCTCAGGTGTAGGTAAAGTAGAGAACGGAAAAGGTATCACATCTATTTCAGGTTCTGGAATTGGTGAACATAAATTAGGAGGTACAATTACATTGACAGATGCTTCAGGTAAGCCACAAAGTTTCCCTTGGACGCATACTTACAATGTCATTGCAGGGCCAAGAGAAGTAAAACTTGAAAAAGGTCTATTACTTTCTGCTGATAAAATGAATGTAATGTATAGAGGACTTGAGAACCCTGTTTCAGGATCAATCTTAGGGGCAGACAATGCTAAACTTTCATTATCAGCTCCGGGAGCCTCTGTAAGAAGCACAGGTCCTGGTAAATGGAATGTAAAACCTGGTGCTGGTACTACAGTGAAGTTGACATTATCAGGTCTTGATCCTTATGGTAAATCCGTATCTCAGGTATTTGAATATAGAATCAAAAATGTACCGCCACCACAGGGGCAAATGAGAGGACAGAATATATTGTCTATGCCGGCAACTTCTATTCCGAACCAGACTGTACAGGCGACTATTCCTGACTTTGACTTCCCGGTTTCATTCACTGTAACCCAGTTTATGGTAAGAGTACCTGGAAAAGCAGCATTGCTGATCCACGGAAATTCTTTAGGTGAAGCAGCAGGATTGGTAAGAAATTTAAGATCAGGAGACGTATTTTCAATATTTGATATTAAAGCAACAGCTCAAGGTTTGGAAGGGCAACAGATTAAAAACATTACTCCTATATTAATTAATGTTCAATAGGACTAAAATTGTAACTTATTATGAAAAAATATATTAGCACCCTTTTAGTATTAGTTTCGGGATTTGCTTTGTCCCAGACTATTCTGAACGCTTCTTCTCCAGAAGAGTTTAGAAAGATGAGAGAGGAGAATAAACAAAAAGTTGGTGATACTATTATTGATAAAACAGTAAAGCCTCTTGAATATGGTTTTGTAGAAGATAAAGATATCCTTAAGAGTATGTTTGTTTGGGAAATCATTGATATGAATGATAAGATCAACCAGCCGTTCTATTATGATAATCCGGATGGTTTACTTTCTACTCCTACAAGATCTTTATATAAATTATTGTTGGATGCTGCTTTAAGCGGTAAAATTGAGCAGGTTTACAACGACGAAAATTTTGTAGATAAACTGACTCCTGAAGCCATTAAGAAAAGATTGGTGAACGTTAAAATCAGTGATGCAGCAATTGATATCCTGAACTCTGGAAGACAATTAACGGAACAGGAGAAAAAAGAATATACCGATATTATTGAAACGACTACTGATAAAGTAAAAGTTCTTAAAATTATGGGGATGTGGTTCATCGATAAGAGAGACGGACAGATGAAATACAGACCTCTTGGTATTGCAGCTATGGGTCCTGACCCGGCAGTACAGGGAGTAATAGGTCCTGATGGTAAGCCACTGGCAAGCAATGACGAACTTATCGACTTATTCTGGATCTTCTATCCGAATGCAAGAGATATCTTAGCAAACAATTATGTTTTCAACAGAAAAAACTCTTCCGCTGATTTATCTTTCGATGATATCATCAATGCAAGAAGGTTCTCTTCTGTAATCTACAAATCTTCAGCCGGGTTAGGAGATGGTACTATTAAGGACTATATTCCTAGAGATGCTGATGATCAGTTAGAAGAGAGTGACAGAATCAAGACGCAGATCCTTGAAATGGAAAATGATATGTGGAATTACTAAATTTCATTTGATATTTATAGAAAACCTGAGTATTTTTACTCAGGTTTTTTTATTATGAGAAATGTAGATTATATTATTGTGGGAGACGGATATGCAGGACTTTTCTTCGCTCACCAGTTAATTAAGAATAATAAGTCCTTTGTTCTGTTTTCTGAAGGAAAAAAGAGTGCATCCCAGGTTTCGGCGGGGATCATTAATCCTGTGGTCCTTAAGAAATTTACAACCTTCTGGAAAGCTCAGGAACAGATCGATTTCCTTACCCGTACCCTCGAAGAGATAGAATCTTATACAGGTGAAAATTTCCTGATCAGAAAATCAATCCACAGGATTTTTCATGATGAAAATGAACAGAAACTCTGGCTGAAGAAATCAGGAAATGAAGAATTATCTGCTTTTCTCAGTGAAAAATTTGAGCTTTTAGACATAGTAAAAAACGATTTTCTCAGCGGAAAGGTAAATCAGTCTGCCAGGCTGGATGTTAATGGATTTTTTGGAGGTCTATTTGATTATTTTGAAAAAAATGACTTTTTAGTCAGGGAAAAGTTCGATTACGGCAAACTCGACCCTGCCGGGTCATCTTACAAAGATTTTATTTTTAAACAGGTAATCTTCTGTGAAGGAATGGGAGTTAAAGAAAATCCTTACTTTTCTGGAATACAGGTAAATCCCAATAAGGGGCATCATGTCAAAGTCAGACTTTCTCAGGATGTTCCTGATGTAACGATTAAAAAGAAGCATTTTTTATTTCCTGCCGGGAACGGGCTTCATTTTTACGGAGGTACTTATGACCGGGAGCAGCTTCATCATCATGTGGATCAATCGGCTGTTGACCAGCTGGTGAAGGGGCTGTCAGAATTCTATCCTTATGATTTTGACGTGGAGGAAGTGCATTTCGGTTTCAGACCTACCGTAAAAGATAGAAGGCCAATTATTGGAAGACACGAAACTTTTGATCATCTCTATGTTTTTAATGGCCTGGGCGCAAGGGGAATTCTCAATGGATGTTATTTCTCCAAAAGCCTTTACGATTTCATTGAAGATGAAATTCCTTTGCATGAAGAGATTTCCCTTACCCGATTTAAATAATCCTATATTGCCTTTTTATTAAAGTACGATAAAAAATAGAAAATTATGAATGAAAACCTGTTGGGTATTATTGCCGGTGTATTGACTTCTGTCTCCATGATTCCACAGCTTATCAAGGTGATCAGGGAAAAAAACGTAGAGGATATTTCTCTGCTTATGCTTTTGGTGCTTATTTCCGGACTTTCACTTTGGGTATGGTATGGTTTTAAAAAAGATGAGCTGCCCATTATTTTATCCAATGCATTTGCTGTTGTGGTCAATCTGAGCCTTCTATTTTGCTATATGCTCTATAATAAAAACAATAAACCATAAAAAAACACTCTCAATTGAGAGTGTTTTTTGTACTTGTATATCTGATTCTTACTGAAGAACAAATTTAGCTAAAGGAGCCATTCTTGCTTTATTTAAAGTTAGAGTGTTTCCGTTAACAGAATAATTGTCTGCAGAAAGTAAAGCTTTGGTAAACTGATTTTCAATGTCAAGGTCTTCACAAGCCATCATGGTAGACATTCCCTGATTGAACTTAATTCTCATGATATCCTGCTTGATTTCAAATGTACCGCCTAGTCCGTTACATCCTGCGTGGCCCTCATATCTCATACCATCCATAGTAAGCTTGAAATAAGGATTGTTTTTAGGATTTTTCAACTGGATAGGTTGTCCGTTAAGTTCAGTAAGTTTCCATGTCTTTCCTGTAATATCTGTAGTTTTCTGCGCTGCAGGAGCTTTACAGGCAACAAGGAATACAACTAGAAAAAGAGCGGATAGATAATAAAATAGGTTTTTCATAACTCTGTTTTAAAAAAAAATTAAATAACTGTTTAATTATTTAGCTAATATGATGCCATTTTTGCCGGACCTGATTCTTTTTTGTCTTTTTTAAGATGGAAGAGAACCATATCTACATTTTTCTTCAGAAAAGTTATATTACCTTTGATCTCCGAATATTGGTACTCTTCATTGGAAGCGGTGTATTCTGGGAGGGCATCACTTTTTTTAAGGTCATAAGTTTTACCGTCCAAATGAATGGTTGCCGTGTTTTTAGTACTGTTTATAGTTACTTCTATTTTTTCTCCATAGCTGTCCACATAAATATTTTTGGAAATATGGTCTGTGTTTTCAGGAGTACTTGTAATAACCGTTTCAGCTTCTTTTCCCGGATGTTTACACGTTGTTGAGGAAAGAATGGTCAATCCCAAAAGGACTGATGTTAATAATTTTTTCATAGTGATAAGTGATTTTAAAGTGTTTCATGAATTATGATGTTAATACGATATAAAAATACGAATATTTTTACTAAATATATGTTAATTTTTCATAAACTAATAATATGTTTTGATTAACAATTCAAAGGGCATTGTAAAAACACCTTCTCTGAAACAAAATAGTAGTGATAAAGTGGTAAGAAATCGTAATCAGAACGCTCCTCCTTTAAAAGGGAGGGTATTAAGCTCAATGTAAGTGAGATAGATTGTAAATTTTTCATTTTCCATTTGTTGTTTTAATTTTCGGCAAAAATAATTCAAATCATGGAGAATAGCAATATGGTTTTGTAAATAATTGAAAATCATGATAAAAATTAGCCTTGCCTGTGATCAGTGATGTTTAATATAAAAATAGCAGCTGTTGAAAAAATTAATGCATAAATGTCAGGAAGAATCACCTATCAACTCTTCCTGACTGTTGCCATTTTTATCATTTAAGGCGCTTTCACCTGATCAATAGTGAAGAAGGCTTTTGTGGTACTGCAGGTACCTCCCGGACAGGTAGTGGCTGTTCCTGCACTTGCAGGAGTAGAAGATCCCATCATAAAATACATTTTATAGAAAACCTTGTCATTACCATCAGTTGTGGTCCAGGAATATAACCTTTGTTCAGGGACACCACTGGCATAGACTCCGGGATCTCCCCAATATGGGTTGGTAGATGCATTTTGTATTCTGGCACCGGTGGTTGCATCAATAAGTGACTGTGAAGTCGTTGCATTGTCTCCGGCCCATGCTCCGGGCGGTAACCTGAGCTGATTCTGCTGATAACCTCCCGCTCCCGACCAAAGATAGTGGCCGTTAGAAATAATATCAATATTGGAAACATCATTATTTCTGATCTGTAAGTTGACATCTGCAAATAAACTTCCGGAAGGAATAAAGCACCGTACAGAAAATCTGCCGTCGGGAGTGGTAATTACAATAGCATATCCGGCTCTTCCGTTGTCAGTCGTTGCGCTCAGAGGACCCATGACAGCTTTGGTTTCCACAGTCGCATTTATTCCACTGTTATCCGTCGTAGAATCCAGTTTTTGCCATTGGATACCATCCCAGAAATAATAACCCACTTTTAAGGCAGCTGACGCTGTATTATAAACCAGTAATCCTGTAGCATTAGGGCTTGCTCCTAATTGCATATTGGCAGCAGTCAGTACCACTCTCGGCGGCAAAATACCTTTGTTAGGAGAGTTTACTTCCAGCATGGCGGAAGGGTCTGGGCTGGAAACTCCTATGCCTACCTGAGCATATGAAAAGATTGAAGCGAATCCTAATCCTGCTAATAATAATTTTTTTTTCATAGTAATATATTTCTTAAAGGTTATATCCTGAAGGTGAAAAATGAGATTATCGGCAGAAAAATGGATGATGATACCAGCCTGAAAATAATAGACTTTCCTAAGATTTCTATAGCTGTTAAAATCATATAAAAGTGAAACAGGTAGTTTTTTTGCTGAATGACATACAGTTCTACTGTAATATTGAGAAAAATTACAGCAAGGGATTTTTTTGATATAATTTAGGAAATCGACTAAATTATTCATTATGCATTGTTGAATTTCTATAAATATACAAATTATTATAATAAAATTGATAATAATTTTGCTTTTAATAAAATGTTCACTTTGTTTTGTGTTACTTTTGGTGGAGCGATATAAAAATAACTTCATCAATTATTCTTATTTAAAAATAAATTCAATATTGAGTGAATAAATTTAATGAAAAATGGCTTAAAAGTGCTTCAATACTGTTTTAATTGAAATGTAAACAACTTATTTTATTCTAATGTTTGGAAAACGGACGCTTGACTATATAATTTTTTCTTTTGAGTTTATTTAAAGAAGCGTTAAATTTTGTTAATCTGTTATGAGAATATCATAATCTAGATGTACATTTGCGACTTCAAAATGAGAAACTTTATAGTATATTTTTTAACCAGCCTTTTTCTGCTCTTCATAGTGGAAAGTAAGCTTAATGTTAAAACGCTTCGGAATGACTATTCCGGCCATGTTTCTCATCACATGCCTAAAAGAGCGAACCGACTGAATCAGACCTATGAAAAATTGTCGGTGCAGCAGATGGCAGATACTATAGACAATTCTACTTTAGAAGTTGCTGAGAATGAATTTCAACTGTCTGATGTCTTTCAGGCAATTGTTGTTTTCGCAGGGGTATTCAGTCTGATCTATATTTTTGGATTAAAAAGCGATAAACAATTCAGACCGCATATTCACGGTTCTGTTTTTGGTCTAGCCACCAAAAGATTTATTTTAATCCGTTCCATTAGAATTTAAAATTTCATTTTTCCGTTGATTTCTGCCTGATTTCAGGCGGGATATATCTATGTGTTGAGGATGCTGATAATCATCGCTTCACGCTATTCTCAATTACCGTTTTTTTATTTCTATACAAACATTAACGATTTATATAAACTCTAGAATTATGATGAAAAGAGTTGCCTCGGGCATTGCATTGAGCATTCTGCTATTGGCTGTTGGCTGTAACAAGAAAAAAGAGGAAAAAGAAGAAGCCTCAGTATATCCGGTAACTTCTCCGGTGGTCATGGATACCGTTATTCACAAAGAATACGTAGCCCAGATCCAGTCGGTGAAAAATATTGAAGTCCGGGCTCAGGAAAAAGGGTTCCTTGAAAAGATCTTTGTAGATGAAGGCCAGTACGTGCAGGCCGGACAAACTTTATTCCGTATTATGCCGAAACTGTATCAGGCAGAGCTTTTAAAGGCAAAAGCTGAAGTAGAACAGGCTTCTATCGAATTGAAAAATGCAAGTACATTGGCCGGGAACAATATTGTTTCTAAAAATGAAAGAGCAATGGCAAAAGCCAAGCTGGATGCTGCCAATGCTGAAATGAAACTGGCCCAGATCCATCTGTCATTTACTGATATTAAAGCTCCGTTTTCCGGGGTGATCAACAGAATTCCTTTAAAACTGGGAAGTTTGGTTGATGAAGGTGATCTGCTTACCTCACTGTCTGATAATACCAGTATCTACACTTACTTTAATGTTTCTGAACCTGAATATTTAAGTTATCAGACGCATGTTGCAGATCGTGGAAGCAAGCAGGTTTCATTGATTACCGCTAATGGAGAAACCTACTCTCAACCAGGAGAAATTCAGACGATTGAAGGAGAATTTGACAACGAGACCGGAAATATTGCGTTCCGTGCCAAGTTTCCTAATCCTGATAAACTTCTTAGAAATGGAGAAACCGGAAAAGTGCAGATGGCAATGCCTGTCCACAATGCACTGATCATCCCACAGAAAGCAACCTATGAAATTCAGGATCAGAAATATGTATTTGTTATTGACAAAAACGGAACCGCAAGATCCAGAAACATTAAAATCGCATATGAGCTTCCGGATCTGTATGTTATAGGATCAGGACTTTCAAAAGGGGATCAGATCCTTTTGGAGGGCGTTCAGAAAGTGAAAGATGATCAAAAGATAAAAACAAAATTCCAAGATCCTAAAAAGGTTCTTCAATCATTGAAATTAAAAGCAGAGTAGTGTACTCTAAAGTGAAGAAATATGTTTAAGAAATTCATTCGCAGACCTGTTCTGTCTATTGTAATCTCATTGATTATAGTATTTTTAGGGATTTTGTCATTGGTCAAGCTTCCGGTGACTCAGTTCCCGTCCATTTCTCCGCCGAAAGTAAATATTACGGCAGAATATCCCGGAGCCAACAATGAACTGTTGATCAAATCCGTGGTTATTCCGTTGGAAAGAGGGTTGAATGGGGTTCCGGGTATGAAATATATGACCTCGGATGCCGGAAATGACGGAGAAGCCTCTATTCAGATTGTCTTTGACCTGGGTACAGATCCTAATGTTGCAGCAGTCAACGTGCAAAACCGTGTATCTTCAGTGGTGAATAAACTTCCTCCTCTTGTGGTAAGGGAAGGGGTGAAGATTACCCGTGAAGAACCGAATATGCTGATGTATATCAACCTTTACAGTGATGATCCCAAAGCGGATCAGAAGTTTCTTTTCAACTATGCAGATATCAATGTAATGTCTGAATTGAGAAGGGTAAGCGGGGTAGGTTTTGCCGATATTCTCGGAACCAGGGAATATGCAATGCGTATCTGGCTTAAACCGGATAGATTAACCGCTTACAATATTTCAGCTGATGAAGTAATGGAGGCTCTGAACGAGCAGAGTTTGGAAGCCTCTCCGGGGAAAACCGGGGAGAGTTCCGGGAAGCGTTCCCAGTCTTTTGAATATGTGTTAAAATATCCTGGACGTTTTAACAGTGAAAAGGAATATGGCAATATTATCTTAAAGGCAAAAACAGATGGCGAATCTGTAAGGCTGAAAGATGTGGCAGATATCGAATTCGGAAGTTCGATGTACGATATCTATTCGACCCTGAATGGTAAGCCTTCAGCGGCAATCACTGTAAAACAGTCGTATGGATCCAATGCAAGTGATGTTATCAAAAATGTAAAGGCTTTGATGGCGGATCTTGAGAAAAATAATTTCCCGAAAGGAATGCATTATGATATCAGCTATGATGTTTCCAGGTTCCTGGATGCTTCCATGGAGAAGGTGATCCATACCCTTTTCGAGGCCTTTGTATTGGTGGCAATTGTTGTATTTCTTTTCCTGGGAGACTGGCGTTCCACCTTAATCCCCGCACTGGCGGTTCCTGTTTCATTGGTAGGGACCTTTGCAGTCATGTCTGCATTTGGGATCACTTTAAATATGATTTCGCTTTTTGCTCTGGTAATGGCAATCGGGGTAGTCGTCGATGATGCAATTGTAGTGATTGAAGCCGTTCACGCCAAGATGGAGGAGAAAAATCTTTCGCCTTTAAAAGCTACTGAAGAAGCGATGCATGAGATCAGCGGGGCAATTATTGCGATCACATTAGTAATGGCATCGGTATTTATTCCTATTGCATTCATGTCCGGGCCGGTTGGGGTATTCTACCGCCAGTTCTCTATTACAATGGCATCCTCCATTATTTTGTCGGGAGTTGTAGCCCTTACTTTGACACCGGCATTATGTGCCTTGATCCTGAAAAATAACCACGGAAAGGCTAAAAAGAAAACACCGGTTACAATCTTCCTTGATAAATTCAATAATGTTTTTACAAAAGGAGCCGGAAGATATGAGAAGATGTTGAATAAGACCGTGACCAAAAAAATGATCACGCTGCCGTTATTACTGGCTTTCTGTGTCTGTACTTATTTATTGAGCAACTCGCTGCCTTCAGGATTTATTCCGGCTGAAGACCAGGGGATGATCTATGCCATTATTCAGACTCCTCCGGGATCTACACTGGAAAGAACCAATCAGA
The DNA here is from genome assembly GCF_022869225.1 of Chryseobacterium sp. Classification (NCBI taxonomy): domain Bacteria; kingdom Pseudomonadati; phylum Bacteroidota; class Flavobacteriia; order Flavobacteriales; family Weeksellaceae; genus Chryseobacterium; species Chryseobacterium sp. Next base: position 3,215,641 of record NZ_JALIHL010000001.1, read on the forward strand.
TTGCAAGGGAGCTTTTAAAGGAATCTGAAGATATTGACGGGGTACAGTCTGTTTCTTCCCTGGCAGGATATGAAATTCTGACGGAAGGGACAGGATCCAACTCCGGAACCTGTCTGATCAACCTTAAAAGCTGGGAAGAACGTAAAGAGTCTGCCTCTGAAATTATTGAAAAGCTGGAAGAAAAGGCCAAGAATATTCCCGGAGCCAATATTGAATTCTTCCAGCCACCTTCCGTTCCCGGCTATGGAGCTGCAGGAGGTTTTGAACTCCGTTTGCTGGATAAGGCAGGAAGTGGTGATTATCATAAAATGGAACAGGTAAGCAATGATTTTGTGAAGGAACTGAAGAAGCGTCCGGAACTGGGATCTGCATTTACATTTTATTCGGCGAGTTTCCCTCAGTATATGCTGAGAATAGATAATGATCTTGCAGAGCAGAAAGGCGTTACTATTGAAAAAGCAATGGATAATTTATCTACACTTATCGGTTCCAACTATGAAACGAGTTTTATCCGTTTCGACAGACCTTACAAGGTTATTGTTCAGGCAGGACCACAATATCGTGCACTGCCAACAGATTTGTTGAAATTGTATGTGAAAAATGATAAAGATCAGATGGTTCCGTATTCAGATTTCATGAGACTTGAAAAAGTATATGGATTATCTGAAATTACAAGACATAATATGTATAATTCTGCAGAAGTGAGCGGAACGCCGGCACCGGGATACAGTAGCGGACAGGCGATTCAGGCGATTCAGGAGGTCGCTGATAAAACTCTTCCGAGAGGTTTTGGGATCGACTGGGCAGGGATTTCCAAAGATGAAGTAAGCCGTGGTAATGAAGCTGTGTTTATTTTCCTGGTCTGTCTGGGGTTTGTCTACCTGATCCTTTCTGCGCAGTATGAGAGTTTTATTCTTCCGCTTCCTGTTATTCTATCACTTCCGGTGGGGATTTTCGGAGCCTTTTTATGTTTAAAACTTTTAGGATTAGAGAATAATATCTATGCACAGGTGGCCATGGTAATGCTTATCGGGCTTTTAGGTAAAAACGCGGTGCTGATTGTAGAGTTTGCCGTACAGAAGAAGGCAGAAGAAGGAATTCCTGTAGCACAGGCAGCTATTGAGGGGGCTGCAATCCGTTTCCGTCCGATCCTGATGACTTCATTTGCATTTATTGCCGGGCTGATCCCTTTAGTGATAGCAACAGGTCCCGGGGCAGTGGGGAACAGAACGATTGGTACAGCGGCAGCCGGAGGGATGCTGATAGGTACCATTTTCGGACTGATGGTTATTCCAGGGTTGTATTATATCTTCGGAACGATTGCTGAAAAGTCCAGACTGGCGAGATATGAAGAAGAAAATCCTTTAACAGAACAAACTGAACCGTACGAACATGATGGAAAATTTGAAGATTAAAAATATATTCGCCGCCATTGCTTTACCACTTCTTCTTGCAAGTTGTAAAGCTCCGATGGCGACAGTCATAAAAGATGAGGTAAAAGAAAATATACCTCAAAATTTCAACCAGGAAGAGCAACAGGATGCAAACAACAACAGTGGAACAACTCCCTGGAGACAATTTTTCACTGATCCCAATCTTGTAAGCCTGATTGAAACTGCATTAAAGAATAATCAGGAACTTCTGATCACGCTTCAGGAAATTGAAATTGCCAAAAGTGGAGTATTGGCTAAAAAAGGCAGGCTAAGCCCAACAGTTTCTGCAGGAGTAGGAGCCGGTCTGAGAAAGTCCGGCCGTTATACCAGTGAAGGAGCTGGGGATGCCACTACAGAAATAGAGCCCGGAAGAGAAATGCCGGACCCATTAGGGAATTTTGAAGGCGGAATAATGGCCAATTGGGAGGTTGATATCTGGAAAAAACTCAGAACTGAGAAAGAGTCAGCAGTAGCTCATTATCTTTCCACGGTTGAAGGAAAAAACTTTGTGCTGTCTAATCTTATTGAAGAAGTCGCGGATAATTATTACGAGTTACTGGCTCTTGACAATCAGCTGGACATTATGCAGCAGTATATCAAGCTTCAGCAAAGGGCACTGGAAATTTCTAAGATCCAGAAGGAAGCTGCCGCGGCTACGGAATTAGCGGTAAAGAAATTTGAAGCAGAATTAGCTAAATCCAAAGCTTCGGAATATACAATCCGTCAGCAGATTACTGAAAAGGAGAATGAGATCAATGCTTTGCTGGGAAGATATCCGCAGCCTATTGTGAGAACGAAGGAAAGCTTTATGTCTACCATCCCTCAAACTGTTTATACCGGAATTCCGTCACAATTACTGTCGAACCGTCCGGATATCAAACAGGCAGAATTAGAATTAAAAGCTTCAAAACTGGATGTGGAAGCAGCAAGAAAAGAATTCTATCCTTCACTGGAGATTTCTGCAACACTGGGACTGGAAGCATTCAAACCTTCTTATTTGGTTAAAATGCCGGAATCTATAGCATACAACCTTGCCGGTGAGCTGGCAGGACCGCTGATTAATAAAAGTGCTATCAAGGCTAACTTCCAGACGGCTGATGCCAGACAGATCCAGGCCTTGTATGAATATGACAAGACGATTTTAAATGCGTATCTGGATGTTGCCAACATGATGTCGAAAATTAAAAATATAGATCAGTACTATCAACTGAAATCCCAGGAAACCAAAGCCCTGGACCAATCTATTGACATTGCAAATCAATTGTTCAGAAACTCCAGAGCAGATTATCTTGAAGTTCTTTTGAACCAGAGAGATGCGCTGGATGCTAAGATGGAACTGATTGAAGCAAAACAGAAACAATTAAGTACGGTAGTCGATATCTACAAAAGCCTGGGAGGCGGCTGGAAATAAAGAAACATCATAATTCAGTCAATAAACAGTTAATGTTTGGGGTCAATTCTTTTGGATTGGCCCTTTTTGCTGTTGTATGCCAATTCTGTTGTCTTCCTGGGATACCTTTGTTTTTGTGAAAATCAAATCGGAAAATATGGAATTAATTTATACTCAATCAAAATAATTATTCTTTTTAGAATGAACTAAAAAGAATAATTTTGCACCGGATCCAGACTGAAAATAACTACAGCAACTCAAAATAACAGGGGATGAAAAAAATGTGTCTCTGTGTATGTACTTTATACACATGTTACGGCCTGTCTGCATAGGAAGCGATGTGGTACGTTAAATCCTTTGCTCAGGATTTTCTAAGCGAGGTGACCGCTACGATTGACGGAAATTACCTGAAACAGCATTCAAAGCGATAAAATTCAGGCTTAAGGAGGAAAGTAGAACTATGGCTAACTTATGGATATAACATATTTTATTAAAAAGGCAGTAAATTTAGATGTAAACTGGAAGTATGATCACTTCCATAGTATTGTTAGTGAACTGAGTAAATTTTTTAATGTCAATTACGAACCTGAAGTAGAAAAAATTGCTATAGTTGAGATTGAAAATAATATCGTTGGATATATATATGCGGACTATCCTATATTTTTCATAGAGGATACATACTTATCTAAAATAAAGGCAATCTTACATAAAGATGAGTATATACAATACGTTACTGTAGACTTTTTTAATCATGAATATTTATCCGTGGATAAAGCATTGTATGAAAAATATTTTAATTATATGGATGATTTAAATAATTTTTCTGTATTAGATTTTTATTTTTATAATATAACATAAATGTAATATTCTATAAGTGTCAGTTCAATATAATATTCCATATTTAAGTGAAATTAAACGCTTAGCTTTCGTTTCTTACCTCATTCTCAAGCTCCATATTGGAGTTGAACTGTTTCAGGAAAGAGGAAGGCGAAACCCCGAATTTTTCCTGGAACTTTTTTGAAAAGCTTTGGGCATTGCTGAAGCCTGATTTCCCCGCGATATCCTGTATAGAGTACTTCCGGCTTTTTTTATGGTTGGTCCAGAGGTTCATCACATAATGAAGTCTTAAATCATTAACATAGGCTTTGAAATTTTGCTTTTTATAATGGTTGATGATCTTGGACAGGTAGGCGGTATTGGTTCCGCATTGCAGTGAAAGGCTTTCCAGGCTTACTCTTTTCTTTAAAAAATCTTTGTTTTTTTCAAACAGCTCAAGTTCTTTAAGGACATTGTCCACAAGTTTGGGATTCAGGTCAATATCGTCAGCCTCCGCAAAAGCCGGAATATCGTGCGTGTCACTATCTGAGGCAATTTCAATATCAGTTTTGTCAATGTTAGTATTGATCATATCGCGGTCATTGTCAGCAATGCCCTGCTGACTTAAGGGGAAATCATTCCTTTTGATGTTTATAGACTCATAATACAGCTTCTGATAATGTTTTCTTTTCTTTATTTCTTTATCGAGAAAGAATATCAGACCAAGAATGAGTAGCGCTCCAATAGATATACTTACGGTATAGACAGCTTGTCCTTTTTTTATCGTGTTTTTTAATGCAGTATTTGTTTCAGCCGTTTTTTTTGATCAGGCTCTGTTGATAAAATTGAAGACCGGAGTCTGTTATTGTTTTGACTTTCTCCTTCCGGAATAATGTTTTTTTTTAACATAATATCAGATTTTTCCGGACTTTTTTCTTTTTTTGCACTATCTAAATAAATTAATTTTTTTTTCCACTTTTCATCATTACTAACGGAATTTTTTGAATTTTCCAATTTTTGTACTCCTTTTACCTGAATAAAAAAAATGGGTGTTATTAAACATAATTGGAAAAGCAGTAGAAAATATATTTTTTTCATATCGGAAAATTGCAAAAATCATAAAAAATAACTGTAACAAAAGTAGTAATAAATCCCTAAAAAATGAAAAAGGTTAAAATATTGATAATCATATATTTGTATTAAATTGATGATTTATTTTTTTATGATTTGATATCTTTTTTTTTAAGAAGTAACGCTTGCCAATTCTTTAATTTGTAGTTTCAACTGCCATCAATACATACATTGGTAAAAAAAAACTAATGATCAAAAGGAGTCTTCTAATACAGATTCTGTACAGACCTGCTCTTGTATTTTTAACAGGCTTATGCAGACAGAAGAATGCCGTTGTTTGTATTCCGGTACCAGGGAATTCTAAAAATCTTAAATCCTTCCGGTAAAGATTTAAAAACACGGTAACCAAAAACTAACAAAAACTATAACTAACATGACGAATCACTTATTTCTCCTTACTCTTTTGTCAGGTTCCATCTGATAGGGAATTTATGGAACACTGGGAAATAAGTTTTCAGTTTAAAAAAGAATAATGATGAGGGGGAGCATTGCTTTTTTTTTAATAATCTTTTTTCAATTATCCTACGCACAATTTTCAATAGCCGGGAATATAACCGATCAGGAAAACAAACCTTTAGAGTTTGTAAGGATCAGTCTTGTGAATTCTTCCCAAAAGTCATGGGTGGCGGTATCCAATACGTCGGGGCAGTATCAATTCCAAAATTTAGAAAAAGGGAATTACCGACTTACGTTCAATTATCCGGTCTATGAAAAAGATACAGCAATTTCAGTGGCTCTTGCAAAAGATGCTGTGGTCAATCTTCGTCTGAATATCACAAAAAATATATCTGAAGTTAAAATTGAGGGCAACCGATCCCTCATAGAATCTAAGGCAGACCGGCTGCGCTTTAATGTGGGCAATTCAGATCTCACGAAAGGAAATAATGTATGGGAAGTGCTTGAAAAAACACCGTTGGTGACAGCTTCCACTGACGGAAATATTCAGATCGCAGGAACATCCAATGCTATTGTTTACATTAATGAAAAGAGAAAACAGTTATCCGGTACTGCATTAAAAAGTTATTTGAGCGGCCTTCCTTCAGAAAACCTGGAAGCGGTAGAGGTGATGACGACTCCATCCAGTAAATATGAAGCCGAAGGAGGAGCCGGGATCATTAATATTGTCCTGAAAAAAAGTAAGAATGACGGAATGACCGGAAGTTGGGTGCTCAGTACAAGACAAACCAGAGTGAACTCCCAGTCTTCAAGCGCCAATTTTAATTACCGGAAAGGGAAATGGAGTGCTTATTCTTCCATGTATTATGGAGCAAGAAACCGTAAGCCCGATGCAAGAAAAGAAATTATATATCCGGAAGGATATTCACTGCAAAAAAGAGAAATTAATTCTAACGATAATAACGAGAATCAATTTGGAGGGGTCAATCTGGGAATAGATTACGAGATTAATGCTAAAAATACAGTAGGAATTCTGTTCGATTATTCAGGCGCATGGGATGAGGAAAGCAGGGAAGCCCGTAGTCATGATTTCTATGCCGGCAGAGATTCTCTTTCCCTTACCAGCAACAGCAATAAATTAAGATCGAATACCTATTCGCTGAATGCCAACTATGTGGCCAAACTGGACTCCATAGGGAAAAGGTTCAGCGTAGACTATGATGCGCTTTTTTATGATTCATCCAATAATTCACTGGTAGAAACAATACTTTTAGCTCCTGTGGGAGCAGGAAATACATTCAGAAGTTCCTCTCCTCAGAATGTTCGGAATCAATCTTTGAAAGTTGACTTCGAATGGCCTTTTAATAAAGAGGTATCGATGGATTTTGGCGGAAAAATGAGTTTTTCAAAGATCAATAACGAATTGCTTTTTGAAAATAATACGGCTGATGGCAGCTGGGTAAAAGATGGCACAAGAAGTAATGATTTCAGGTATGAAGAAAATATTTATGCATTATACGCGACATTAAACCATACGGTTAATAAAAAATGGTCTTATCAGGTTGGGGCACGCCTTGAGAACACGTTGGCCAATGGCTGGCTTGAAAATATAAAAGCGGTGAACAGGAATTATATCAGTTTATTTCCAACAGCATTTCTACGGTATGTAAATGATAAAGGCAACAGCTTTAATCTTGCACTTTCAAGCCGGATTACGCGTCCGAGTTTCTGGGATGTAAACCCATTCAGGACATATTTAACAGATCAGACCTATTTTGAAGGAAATCCTTTTCTACAGCCTTCTCGTTATTACAGACAGGAGATGAGCCATACGGTAAAAAAGAAGAAATCTACCTATGTTTTTCAGCTTGCAGCAAGCCAGACTATAGATGAGTTTTATGCCTTACCCTATAATCCTTCCGGCAATGTTATCGTGAATAAAAGAGTGAATTATGGGGATAAATATGGTTATACCGGAAGCATTGTATACTACGGACAGATTCTTCCATGGTGGAAGATCACAACATCGGTCTTAACAGGATACGTGGTATCAAAAGGCGAATATGAAGGGCTGCCCATTCATAATAAAACATTTTTACTGAATATTTCCGCCAACCAGACCTTCACCATCTCCAAAGCTGCAGGGCTTACCTGTACGGTGATTGCTGCCAATTCATTTCCCGCAACCATTGTCAACACCCGTATAGGAAACAGGCTGGAAACAGAGATAAGAATCAGGAAAGCAATAGGAGATTGGAATATCACCCTTTCCGGTCAGGATTTTTTCAGAAGTAATAAAGACCGCTATAAGGTGGATGTTGGGGATTTAAGAGTGTATGATAACTACTATTACGATACCAGGAGTGTTGCATTGGCAGTAAGCTACGCTTTCGGGAAAAAAACAGTGAAGGAAAAAAGAGACCGGGATACTGAATTTGATGAAGTCAAACAGCGAATAAAATAAAAAAGTTCATTTTTATTATAAATGAGGGCGGTTGCCATGTCCTTACTGATGGCGTTAGTATTAACCTTACAATTTTTTATATGAAGAAAAAAGTAAAATTGGTTTCCAATTTAGAAAGCAAAAGTCTTGTAAAAGAAGCGATCAAATCTTCAGAAAAAATGGATCTGTATAAAGCAGTTTTCGGTGGTAAGTCAGGAATTGAACTTGGAACTGATAATTGTAATATCGCAATTGAAGGCGGCGGTGAATCTGCGGCTTACAATAAAACAGGACCATTTTTAAGAGTATAATGTACTCTTTATGATCGTTCACTGATTACAAATGAGGACGGTTGCCATGTCCTTACTAATGGCAAAATCAACAATTTATTCATTGCCGGATCTTTACTGACGGCAAAACTATTAACCTTAAAAATTTTTAAACATGCAAAAGAAAAAAGTAAAATTGGTTTCCAACTTAGAGAACAAAAGTTTACTAAAAGAAACCATTAAATCTTCAGAAAGAATGGATTTGTATAAATCTGTTTTTGGTGGACAAACAGGTCCGGGAACCGGACTTGAGCCTGGTGATTGCGATATTGCTATAGCAGATACAGGTGCTTCTGCAGCCTACAACAGAACAGGTACATTTTTAAGAGTATAATTACCTTCCACCTTCTAAGCGATTCAGCTGGAACGGATTCATTATTCTTATAACAAGGGCCATTGCCATGTCCTTACTGATGGCAAAACTATTAACCTTAAAATTTTTAAACATGCAAAAGAAAAAGTAAAATTGGTTTCCAACTTAGAGAACAAAAGTTTACTGAAAGAAACCATTAAATCTTCAGAAAGAATGGATTTGTATAAATCTGTTTTTGGTGGGCAGACAGATCCGGGAACCGGACTTGAGCCTGGTGATTGTGATATCGCAATTGAAGGTGGCGGTGCTTCTGCAGCGTACAACAGGACAGGACCATTTTTAAGAGTATAATCCTTCCGCCTTCTAGGTAATTCAGCTAGATAGGTTAATTATTTTTATAATCAGGGCCATTGCCGTGTCCTTACTGACGGCAAAACTATTAACCTTACAATTTTTAAACATGCAAAAGAAAAAAGTAAAATTGGTTTCCAACTTAGAGAACAAAAGTTTACTGAAAGAAACCATTAAATCTTCAGAAAGAATGGATTTGTATAAATCTGTTTTTGGTGGGCAGACAGATCCGGGAACCGGACTTGAGCCTGGTGATTGTGATATCGCAATTGAAGGTGGCGGTGCTTCTGCAGCGTACAACAGGACAGGACCATTTTTAAGAGTATAATCCTTCCGCCTTCTAGGTAATTCAGCTAGATAGGTTAATTATTTTTATAATCAGGGCCATTGCCGTGTCCTTACTGACGGCAAAACTATTAACCTTACAATTTTTAAACATGCAAAAGAAAAAAGTAAAATTGGTTTCCAACTTAGAGAACAAAAGTTTACTAAAAGAAACCATCAAATCTTCAGAAAGAATGGATTTGTATAAATCTGTTTTTGGTGGACAGACAGGTCCGGGAACGGGACTTGAGCCTGGTGATTGCGATATTGCTATAGCAGATACGGGTGCTTCTGCAGCCTACAACAGGACAGGTACATTTTTAAGAGCATAAGCTACTTTCATGTGTTCTCCATTGGTTTTTCAAACTAATGGGGAACTTTCTTAAACAAAATTTATGGAAAATATTATCTCATTTGTTTTAAAGGTTGCGAGCCGTTGTAACCTCAACTGTTCTTATTGTTATATGTATAACCTGGGAGATAAAACCTACCTCTCTCAGCCTAAATTCATGTCCATTGAAACCATTATAGTTTTCGCAGAGAAACTTAATGATTACTGCCAGAAAAATAACTCAAAATTTGTTCAGATTGTATTTCATGGCGGAGAGCCGTTATTGTGGAGTAAAGATCACTACAGACAGGCTATTCAGATCTTTACCTCTACCATTAAAAATGTAAAATTTGACTTTGCCCTGCAATCCAATGGAGTAAGCCTTGATGATGAATGGTATACGTTGTTTCAGGAACTGAATATCAGGGTGGGAATCAGTATGGATGGACCAAAGAAACATCACGACAGATACCGTGTCTTTCACAATGGTAAAGGCTCTTATGAGCAGGTCATCAAAGCGATTGATCGGGGTAAACAATATGGAATGAATAATATACTATCCGTCGTTAATCTGGATATTTCACCTGCAGAATTTTATCAGGAAGTTAAAAATACAGGCATACCGGGGTTTAACATTCTGCTACCCGATGGTCATTATGACAACTTACCGGAAAATGTTGAAAAGCAGAGAATCAATACCCTGCATTATACTCCCTATGCTGACTGGTTAATTGAAATGTTCGAACTTTGGAAAAATGACAGTGACAGACCCGTCATCCGTTTTTTCCAGACCATCATAGAACTGATCATGGGCGAACAGACAGGAGACCAAATGCTGGGAAGGCTTAAGAATGGGGTTGCAGTTCTTGAAACCAACGGAAATTTAGAAGTCTCAGATTCTATCCGCGCATGCTATGAAGGAATTACGAGAAATGATATCAATATTCATACGCATGCTATTGAGGCATTGCATGAGGACAGATTATTTGATGTTTTCTTCAACAGCCATAATATGGTGAATGATAAATGTCTGAACTGTTCCATCTATGATATATGTGGAGGCGGATTCCTCGGCAACCGCTATTCCAATGATAAAGGCTTCGATAATCCTACAATTTACTGCCATGATATGATCAAACTGGTTTCCCATATTCAGAATGACATTATCAACAGCCTTCCGGAAGAAGTGTATGCATCATTGGACGCCAGCGAGGCCAATTATGAAGAAATTGTAGATGAGATCAATGAAGAAGTGGTGGTAAAAACGGATGGTGAAATCAGGAACAAATTAAAATCATTTAGTCTAGTATGTTAAAAAAAGGACTTCAATTATATAATAACGGAATTGATAATATCGAACAGCAAATCCTTATCAATACCGGAACCGAACCCGTAAAGGATATTACAGAGGTAGAGTATCTAAGCAATGCTTTTCTTCCGAAAAACAGCTGGCGGCAGCTTACAGACAAGGAATACCGGATAGTCATGACGGATACCAGCGGTACTCCGTTTTCAAAGTCGGTTTCTGTTGGAAAAATACCGGAAAAGATAACCCACCTGATCAAGCAGCTGAAGTTATCTGAATGTGAAAGTCTTTTTGATGTAGATCCAAAGTTTAAAGAAAATGAAGAGCTGATAACTCAAATCAATGAGGAATTGGATACATTTCTAAAGGAAAAGTCTTCCGTTCAGGATTTTAAGTTTCATAGAATTGCCAAAGCTCAGCCTAACAGGGAGACCACTACATTCCACCTGATCAACAGGGAGCATGTGAGGTATACAGGTTTACATATTGACGAAAGCCGGAGGTTTACTCCTTATACGGCTTACAAGTCAAATAACCGGATATCAATCAATGTCAGTGAAGAATCCCGCTATCTGTATTATATCAATCTGACGCTAAGACAGATTTATCATCTGTATAAAGGGAAAAAAGTGACCACAGAGAATATTGTTGAAAATTTTATGAGAGATTTTCCGGATTATCCGGTGATCAGACTGGAGGTAAAGCCTTATGAATACTATATTGCACCTACTGATAACTTCATCCATGACGGCAGCACATTAGGAAATAAAGGCTTTGATATCACTATTGTTTATGTAGGAATCTTTGACAATTATTAATTATGGAATTAAAAAGCGGAATTAAAATTTTTTGCACCGACGTAGAATTTGAAGAGGCTGTAACGATCAATACCGGAAGCCATTCCAGCAAAGATCATCCATCAGCAAAATTTGTATGGGATCATGTAGAGTGTGAGCCACAATATGAACCGCAGTCCTATCTTCCTAAAAAAGATTGGAAAAAAGTCAGTGGTTCAGCCCTGTCAAAAATAAAAACAGACCATTTTAGAAAGGATTATAATACAATTGTAGTCGGAAAAATTTCCGAAGAGATGAAAGGCTTATTCCAGCAGCTTCATCTTCATACGGCAACCAATGAGAAAGAAACGCTTGCCTGTTTTTACAACAATAAAGAAATTGTAGAGCAGCTGAACGAAAACCTGCATACTTTCTTAAACGGCCTTTCTCAAAGCGGCTATTCTTTTCTCTGTGTGGGAGCCGGCTATCCTAATTGTGAAACGACTTCATTCGACAGAAGAGGAATGCCGGAAGAATTCGCCCCGGATAAAGTACGGTTTATCGGACTTCATAAAGATTCATCCAACAGGCAGATGACTGTGGGATCATCCCACAAACATGGTAATCGCTTATCCATTAACTTAGGGCAGGAATCAAGGTATTTCTTATTTATCAATTTGAGTATTCTCCAGATTTATAATATGCTGAAGAAGAAAATGGATGTGAAAAAAGAAAATGTCAACAATACCAATATCGTTCGTTTTTTCCTTACCTATTTTCCGGATTATCCGGTATTGAGAATAAAGCAAAAACCATACGAATTTTATATAGCGCCTACAGATAACTGTATTCATGATGGTTCTACACTGGGGACAACGACTGTAGACATCACCATGATATTTTTGGGGCACTTTGAAATGAAGTGAATTTTCAGGTAGATCAGCAGAAAAGCTTGATTGTACAATTGTTAAAGAAAAAATACTTTGCTATATTTATAGGATCAAACTATTTCACAAAAATTTTCTACCATGAAAAAAATCCTTTTAATTATTTTGGGTATTCTCGTTATTCTGGCGGCAGTACTTCTTATTAAGACCTATACATACCCTTTTAAGAAAAACACCGCTGTAGCAGACGAAGGATGGAAACCGGTGAAAAATGATTCTGCAGTGATGCGGTTTTCCGGAGGAATAAAGATTCCTACCGTTTCTACCGGCAGTTTGGGGGAATTTAATTATGCTCCGTTTGATCAGTTTAAAGAATATCTGAAAGCATCTTATCCACTGGTATATCAGAATACGGAATACGTTGAAGTCAATCAACATGGATTGGTATTCCGGTTAAAAGGAAGTAATCCGTCATTGGAACCTATCCTTTTTCTTTCTCATATGGATGTGGTTCCTCCGGGAGATGCAGATGTGAAAAGTAAAGAAGAAAATATATTCCGTCCGGATGATAAACCGTTGCCTCCCGTTGCAAAAATTGCAGAAGACTGGGATTTTGCCCCTTTTTCGGGAGTCGTTGCCAATGGAAGGATCTATGGAAGAGGGGCTATCGATATGAAGGGAATGCTTTTTTCCCTGATGGAATCAATGAACAGTTTGATTAAAAACAAACAGATTCCACAGCGTGACGTGTATCTTGCCTTCGGTTTTGATGAAGAGGTAGGCGGACAAAAAGGAGCGGTGCAGATTGCGGATTATTTTAAAAAAAGAGGGCTGAGGTTTGATGCCGTTTATGATGAAGGCGGACTGATCATGAGGAAAGGAAGCGTATCAGGAATTGATTCTGATGTTGCTGTAGTGGGGTGTGCAGAAAAAGGGTTTCTTTCAGCAAAAATAAAAGTAAAAGGGCTTGGCGGCCATTCTTCGATGCCTCCTATGGAAAGTGCTATCGGGAAAGCAGCTGTCATTATGCAGCGCCTGGAAGATGATCAGATGAAACCCACCATCACTCCGCTGATTAAAGCATTTTTTGATAATATCGGTGGGGCAATGCCGTTTGCCAACAGACTGGCAATTGCCAATCAGTGGCTCTTAAAGCCCGTATTATTATCACAGCTTACTAAAAATAATACGACCAATGCATTGGTACGAACTACCACGGCTTTAACTATGATGAAAGGAAGTGACGGTACCAATGTGCTTTCTCCTGAAGTTGAATTTGTGGTCAATTTCAGGCTTCTTCCTGGAAACACGGTGAAAGAGGTCAAAGACCATATTGCAAAAGCAACCAAAGGTTTTGATGTGGAAGTAGAAGAAATAGACAATACAAGAGAAGCTTCAGCAATATCTCCTACCAATACCAAGGCATTCAAAATGATACAGGCAGGAATCAAAGAAATTTATCCCGGCGCCATTGTCACGCCATATCTTACTATGGCCGGGACAGATGCTGCCAAATATGAAATTGTAAGCAAAAACGTGTACCGGTTTATGCCTATTAAAATCAACAGTTCCGAACAGCAGAGTATCCACAGTACCAACGAATATCTCAGTATAGAAAACTATCTGAAAATGATCCATTACTTTGAATATGTGATGAAGAACTATGATAAGTAATGAATGAGAAATTGAAAGTTGAAAGTTGAAAATGTGAGTTGAATGATCAGGTTGTTTTGCCTGTCAGTTTTTTTAGGGTAAAATCATTGATTATTCATTTGTGAAGTGAAATTTACGAATGACAATTCTGGGAAGTTGAGCTGAATGATCGGCTTTGCTTTATCTGTCGGTTTTTTCACCCTGTTAACTTTTCAAAGCAAAGGTCATCCATCAAAAAATTCCGGGCTCAGTCTCTATAGTCTGACATCTAGCGTCTTCATTGCTGGCTCTGGGTTTAAAGTTGTTGGTTTTGTAATTTTTGTCTCCGGTCTCCCATCTTCAGCCCCTGTCTTGCCTCTCGGATCTTGGATCTTGGCTGTCTTATCAAACTGCATGATACAAAAAAATATATTACGTCAAGTTTTGTCGCATTACTGCAATAGCTTTGTTTTATCAAAATTACAGAGCTATGGAATTACCATTTTACTTACACTTTAAAGACTTTGAAAGCCACTATTACGACAACCTTGAAAAATGGTTTGAAGAATATAACAATACAAGCGAAATAGATTATCTGAAAGCTCTTGCCAATTTGTACAGCCCCTACGTGTATTACAATTTTGGAGATGACAGCGTACAGGCGGATGCTTCTATTGAAATTAAAGACTGCTTTTTTCCTTATCATGAAAAGATCGGGATTTCTTTCTGTACCCATTGTGAAAAGGGAATTTCATCTAAAAAGAATCCTAACCAAGTCTTTGAATTTAAAAATATTTCGATGATGGAGTATGCACAGCATATTCTGGATAAAATCAACAAGTACTGCTCAAAAAATAACGATGCCTTGAATGGCAGTAAAAATATCCTGGATTACCTCAATAATTATGATATAATCACTTCTGTAGAAGGAGTAGGATATTGTATCAGCTATAACCGTCATCAGAAGGTGCTTCCTTTTTTAAAAGCCTATCTTCCTTATTATGGACAGACGGTAAATATGGCATTGTATAAGGATTTTATTTTTTCCATTGTAGATATCGCTGAATTTATTGACAGGAAGCTTAAAACGATCCGGGCTTTTGAACATACTATTTATGCCAGGTCAAGAGCTGAAGCAAAATTCAGGGTACACATGAGCCGCCAGTTTCTGACATTATGCAATTAAAATTTTACACCAAACATTCATACTAATTATATTGCAGGAAGACTTTATGTTTTCCAAACAAAAATCCCAGTCAGAGATGATTGGGATTTTTTTATTCAAATGATTATTTCTTATGATAAGGGATATTCCAGATCAGGTCTGCCGCAAGGTAATGAACACCGCCGTGATGAATACTTCTGCTGTCTCTGATCAGATCATCCATATAGCCTATATCTACTGTAAAAGGAGAATGGGGAATAGTAAACATATAATAGGCTGCAATACGCATTTCCCGATATCCGAAAGAAGTCCATTGTGAATCGGGTTCATTCAGATGGCTAATGGAAAATAATGCTTCTGCGCTTAAGGCCAGCTTTTGATTGTTTTTGGGAGATAGATTGTATGTTAACTGACTTTTGACACGGGTTCTTAATTGGAAATCTTCTTCCACTTTCCTGAAATCAGCATCAAAAAATTTTCTGAATTCCTGCCGGACTGTATTTTTAAGTTTCCATTTTTCTCCAAGATCAAAAGTATAGGCATATCTCCCGTATATCCTGAATTCCTGTTCCGTGTTTTCTTTTTCGTAAGGCGCAGTGCTTTCGTATTGAGGCTGCCGGCGGTAGCTGATGGCATAGCTGTATTGCTGATGAAGGGCAAAAGAGTGGTATACCTCATGGTTTACAACAAAAATAGCCTGTTTTGAGAACATATTATGATGGTCCGGACTGCTCTTACGTCCAATGGCAATATAACTTAGAGCCTGTTTTTCCCCTAAGGAATCGAGCTTGCGTCTGACTCCAACGGCAGACCAGAACGCTGAATTGGCATCCCCCAGCCCTGGCGGACTGATCTGTGCCTGAATAGAACTTCCTGTAAGACCGGTTAAAAATAAGACAATGAATATTTTTTTTAAACTGAACATCATAGATAATTGCTTCAAAATTAATTTTAATGACTGCGGGATCATAAAGCCCGTTACAGCCCATGATGAAGTGCAGAAGATATATTTTGACATAACAAAATTAGATACTTTACTCATTCTGAGATTATTCAAATTCGTTTAATACTGTTTAAAAACAAGACAAAATAACAAGATGATTTAGAAAGAATTTAGGAATGTATGATAAGAGAGCACTAGCAGATCCTCTGTTTTTTTTGATCTGTTTTATTAGAGTTATTTTATATTTTATTTAGAATAATTTAAATTAATATTGTGCGTGACTTTACTATTCCGTTATTTTGCACTTTTATTTATAATCACTTTAAATAAGGCTGAAAAAATGATACAATGTAGTGAAAATGTACTTCTGACAAGGGAAATAATCAATCCTGGAAAACAAACCGATGAACTGTTTAACCGCAAAATAACCCAATGGACCAAGCCCTTTTTAATCTTGGTATTTTCTCTGATAAGCCTGACAAAAATGTATGCACAGGATCTGCAGGGAGGAATCACCGGAAAAGTGAATATGATTGACGGGCAGCCTCTGAGATCAATATCGGTTTCATTATTGGAAACGGACCGGCAGACCCTGACAGATGATGACGGATATTACCATTTTGAAAATCTGAATGCAGGAAACTATACCGTAAAACTACAGATATTGGGAAGTAAAGAAATACGTCTTCCTATTGAAGTGAAGCCCGGAGAAACCGATACGCTTGATTATCAGCTGACAAAAGAAAATATTCTTGCGATCCAGGAGGTCGTTATTATGAAGAATACCAACCGGTTTTCAAAAAAAGAAAGCGGCTATGTAGCAAGAATGCCATTGAAAAATCTTGAAAATCCTCAGGTATATAATACCGTGACCAAAGAACTGTTTCAGGAGCAGGTAGCGGTAGATTTAGGAAGTATTTCTAAAAATGTACCCGGAGCAGGAGTTCCTATGATAGCCAATCAGGGAAGGGTCACATTCCGCTCAAGGGGATTTGAAACAGAACCGAATGCAAGAAACGGCGTAGCAGGAGCTGCATTTTCAGTGATTGATCCTGTAAACCTTGAACGCATAGAAGCCATTAAAGGACCTTCTGCCACTTTATTTGGGAAAAGTGTGGCGAGCAGTTATGGTGGAGTGTATAACCGGGTAACCAAAAAGCCCTACAATGATTTTGGAGGAGAAGTTGGGTATGTAGGAGGAAGTTGGGATTATAACCGCCTGACCTTAGACCTCAATACACCGATCAATAAAAACAGAACAGCTCTTTTCCGCCTCAATGCTGCCGGGACTTTTGAAAAAAGCTTCCAGGATCTGGGATTTACCAATTCTTTAGCCATTGCTCCTAGTTTTTCTTACCAGATTACCGACCGGATGTCGCTTCTCCTGGATGTGGAATTCAACCAGGCAAAAGGTACCTCAGTGGTCCGTTTTAATCCTTATACAGGAGGAAATAAAACACAGTCTATTGCTGATATGAAGTTTCCTTATTATAAAAACTTTTTAAGCGATGATCTGGCGTATGAAACGCAGATGATGAATATTTTTGCCCAGCTGAATTACAAGATTTCAGAAAACTGGACCTCCCAGACTATCTTGTCCAGGGCAAGGTCAACCATCAACGGATACATCTCAGCAATCAACGGAAAAACAGACTCTACGGCAAGTGCCCAGGTAATGGTAGGAACCACTTCTTTTATTGCGACCAATATCCAGCAGAATTTTATTGGAGACTTCCGGATCGGACGCTTTAGAAACAGAATGGTCGTGGGATTGGATTATTATAACAATTCCAATCATTTTGACCGTTATCATACCAATACTAAAGTCTTTAATTTTGTTCATCCTTCAGCAGATTTTAGAGTGAACCGAAATACGATTGACGCCCTTACGGCAACTTCTGCTTTCAGAAAAGAAAATAATGGTGACAATACCTATGCGGCCTATGTGTCGGATGTTTTTAATATCACCGATCAGCTTATGATAATGGCCAGTTTAAGGGTAGACCGATTTCAGTTTAAAGGAGTCTATGACATCACTACAGGTGAAATAAAAGGCGGATTAAGTAACAGTGGAGTACAGTCGGGGCCCTATGGGCAGACTGCCCTTTCGCCTAAGCTCGGTGTGGTGTATGAGGTATTCAGAAATAAACTTTCTTTATTTGGAAATTATATGAATGGCTTTAACAACGTCAGCGGAGTAGATATCAATGGTAATACTTTCAAACCTGAATATGCCAACCAGCTTGAGTTTGGAGTAAAGGCAGATGTATTCAATCACAGACTTGTAGGAACGTTAAGCTATTACAATATCCGGGTAGATCATATTTTGAGAACCAATCCGGAGGATATCAACTATTCCATCCAGGATGGGACACAGCTTAGTAAAGGAATAGAAGCGGAACTGACAGCCAATCCGGTTGATGGATTAAACATGGTGGCAGGCTATGCCTATAATGACAGTAAATATACTAACGCTAATCCTTCCGTTAATGGCTTACGACCTGCATTATCAGGCCCTGCCAATATGTTTAACTTCTGGATCAGCTACCGTATTCCGCAGGGTAAACTGAAAGGGCTGGGAATAGGCGGCGGAGGAAATATGGGATCTTCTTCTTACCAAACCAATACACAGACCGCAAAAGTCATCATACCTTCCTATACCATGTTTGATCTGGGGATTTTCTATGATCAGCCGAAGTATAGAGTGGGATTGAAATTTGATAATATCACCAATGAAAAAGCCTGGTCAGTACGTTTAACGCCGCAGGCTCCAGCCCGTTTTCTTGGAAGTGTTTCCATGAAATTTTAAGATAGGATTGGTAAAGAAAAAAGCCCGGGTTTATGAATCCGGGCTTTTATTTTATAATGAGATCTTCAGTTGGCCAAAGACAGTAATTATTACGATACCGTATTTTTCCATAAGATTGGCCTTAGAAAGTTCCGGGACTATCATCCTGCCAATCCTGCCTGATAACATAGAGTCCGGGCATGGTAGGTCTAAAAATCTCCTGATGATTTTCGTTGACCAAAATGTTTTTTTCCAGTTTTCAGGATTAAATATCCAAACCGGCAACACTAAGATATACTGACCTTTTCCTAACCATTGTACCGGAATTTTCCCGCTTTCATTTTCTATAGTCAGGTAAATTTTTCAGGTGTAGACTTTCAAAATAACAAGTTTACCTCTGGATATCAGAATCATTATCGCTGAAACAGACGCGGCAATTTTTTTCTCATAAAATAAACCGCTTGTGGAAAACTTGTGGAAAAAATATTAGTTATTTGTGGATAAGATCACTTAACACGGTTTAGCTGATATAGAAAATACCACAGTATTTTTTGTGGGATTAAACATGTGAATGCGTTATTCGCTGTCGTCCCTGCAAAAATACTGCGGCAATTGGATGTTATGGACTTGTTTTGTTCAGATTTTTGTTTAGGCTCCTGTCATCTTGCACATGGCGTCCCATGTAGTCCAAAAATGAGCATTAATAGCACCGATAGGCGGGTTGGTACTGTCGGCAACAATCCCTACCATTGAAGCGCAGTTGGAGTTACAGCCTATTTCATTATGGCTTCCTGACTGAGGCGGAATCTGGCGCCAGGTACCCGTTGAGCCGCTTAACAATTCTACTTTAATGTCAAAAATACCCGAAAGGTTAGGGGTCTGGATTTGTTTTGTAGGATTCTCGCTTGAAATGGTATCGCTCCAATTTCCCTGTGAGAAAGTTACACGCCATGTAGTGATCATTCTGGAAGTATCATTTTGTGGGGAAAGATAAACCCAGAATTGTGCTCCTCCTCCCAGTTGAACCTGGCCGGATGAATTTGCATTTACGTTTGTTGCTGTCGTCATATTAAACTGATTTTAGATGGTTATTTTGTATTTCAAAGTAACAAAGAACAACGCGTATATTGTATAGTATAAATAACCAATTAACAGCTTGGGTATAAATACTGAGAATTTAGAAAAAAATAAGCCCGTGCTCATTAGCACGGGCTCTAGTTGGGTTGCAGAAAGGAAGGGATTCGAACCCTCGATACAGTTACCCGTATACTACCTTTCCAGGGTAGCTCCTTCAACCACTCGGACACCTTTCTTTTTGAGATTGCAAAAATAGAGTATTTTCTTGAATATCCAAATTATTATTGCAATTAATCTGTAATTTCTCCACAAAGACTTCTGGTGAAGTTGTCTGCAAAGCTTCCTGAATAGGTGGGATTGTCTATAAGATGCATCGCTTTAGTAATCGCCGTTTCAGCGGTCATATCCCTTCCGCTGATGGCTCCTATTCTTGAGAAAATATTACTGTTCTCATATTTTCCAAAGGAGATACCTCCTGAGATACACTGGCTTACCACCACGATTTCTGTTCCGTTATTTCTGATTTCCTGAAGTGTCTCCTGGGTCTTTTCACTGCTGAAAATAGTTCCCGAGCCAAAAACCTGCAGGATAAGAACTTTCATTTTGGGAATTTCCCTGAAGTGGCTCAGATGCATTCCCGGAAATATTCTCCAGAACAAAATATCTTCAGAAATATGCTCGTCAACATGGAATTCCACCTCCTGGCCACACCGGAAAAGATTATCTTTTAGAATATTTAAATGTACTCCGGATTGTCCCAGAATAGGGTAGTTCGGACTGGCATAGGCATCAAAATACTCTGCAGAATATTTCAATGTTCTGTTTCCTCTTAATAATTTATATTCAAAGTAGATGGCTACCTCCTGGATAACGGCTTCGTCATTTTCGTAAAGACTGGCGTAGTAGAGACTTGTCAGAAGATTTTCCTTGGCATCAGTCCTCAGATCTCCGATAGGAAGTTGAGAGCCGGTCATAATCACCGGTTTTCTCAGCCCTTTCAGCATAAAGCTTAACGCTGAAGCGGTATATGACATCGTATCTGTTCCGTGAAGAATAAGGAATCCATCATAGTCTTCATAATTCTTGTAGATATAATTGGCTATAATTCTCCATTCCTCAGGCCCCATGTCCGAAGAATCCAGGGGTTTGGCAAAAGGATGTACAAAAACTTCACATTCCATGAGCTTCATTTCAGGCATCTTTTCAAATATATTGCCAAAATCAAAGGCGCGGAGACTACCGGTTTCATAATCTTTTTCCATACCGATGGTTCCTCCGGTATAGATAAGCAGGACTTTTCGTTTCATGTACTATTTTTAATTAAGAATTTGAGCCTGACTAAGGTTCATAGCCCAAAATTACGTTAATTTGCAAAGATTTGAAAATGAATGAAAGATTTAGCACAAACTTTTGAGTATTTAAAGCAATTTTTAACAGAAGAAAGGCTGGCGAAAATTGAACATTTCTCCCAGGAAAGTTCTGATTTTGTGCTTCCTGTGATGGATGATGTGTATCAGTTCAGAAATGCCGCAGCCATTATAAGATCAGTGGAAGCCTGCGGTTTTCATAAGGTGATTGCAATGGAAGAAGAAAATGTCTTTAATCCTAATCTTACCGTAACAAAAGGTGCAGAAACATGGGTAGAGGTTGAAAAAATGCCCAAGAATATCTCATCCTTACAGCAGATTAAAGACAGAGGCTATAAAATCCTGGCCGTTTCTCTGGAGAAAAATGCAAAGATGCTTCCCGAATATGATGTGACAGAACCGATTGCTCTTGTTTTCGGAACGGAACTGGAGGGGGTTTCTGAGGAAGTAATCGATTTTGCAGATGAAACGCTGGCTATCCCCATGTATGGTTTTACAAAAAGTTTCAACGTTTCTGTAGCCGCTGGAATCTGTATGTATGAGCTGAAACAGAAATTGATGAAGTCAGGTATTGATTATAAACTGGATAACCGGAAGCTTATGGAAATGAAGATACGATGGGCTGTAAATTCGATCAGAAGCGGAAAGGAGATTTATGCAAAATACCTGAAAGATCACCATTTGTAATAATAGAACAGATGAAGAAATATACCATCTATTTATTCTTTTTTTCTATCATTATGTCTTTGGTCAGTCTTGCAATTAAAGAGCAAGGCTATAAGGAAATATATCCTTTTGCCAGCTGGAAGCTGTTTACAGTTCCCAGCGGAGGCGAGGCTTTTGCTGAAAGATATAAACTTTACGGAATTAAAAATCAGGATACTGTAAGGATCCTGAATACTTCTGTTGAAAGGTATGAAGCCAATGATGAAGAGTCGATTGTCAATACCTATGGCGGCATGATTGAAAAAAATGAAAATAAAACAGCCAATGTGAACAAGCTTTTGGTTTTTGCAAAGGATATCAGACCGGAATTTAAAGAATATTTGCTGTATAAAGAAATTTACAAGCCTCAGCAGATAGGTGAAAAAAAGATGGAAATCAATAAAAAACTAATTACTAAACTGTAATGAAGTACCCTCAGCTTACCGTATTCAACTATAAAATTGCTTATTACGCTTTAAGAATATTCACCATATACTGGCTGGTCGTTCAGTATTTGAAGTTTACTGAACTCGGAAAAAGACCAAAGGAAATCTATGAGCCTGTTTTCTGGCTGGAAAAAGTAATATTCCCCGAATTCCCGGGAGCATTCTTGTCTGCAGGGCTTATTGTGTCTTGCGGAATATTGGTTATTGCTTCCGCTTTCAGGCCATCTTACATCATGAATATCCTGATTTTTCTATTGACGGCGCTGATTAACCTGCCCTTGTCAGCCAATTTTGGAGTTCACCATGATAATCATCTTATTATATTGGCTTATTTCTTAAGTATCTTTTTACTGCCTAAAGATATGGAAGATAAAGATTATAAACTCGTTCAGTACTTTTACCTGGGGATTTTAGCAACCTACACGTTGGCCGGGCTGGGTAAGTTTTTAGGAACGGCTAAAAATATCATTAAACATACGGCTAAACTTACCTGGCTGGATAAAAATGCTGCCAAGCTGAATACCTACGACAGTTACTGGACTGCAGATATGATAATCCCCGAATGGATGAAAGAAATTTATATTCATGAAAATTTCTGGGTACTCCTTACCGTTGTGGGAATTTTCCTGCAGTTTTCCTGTTTTTTAGGCGCTTTTAATAGAAAATTACTTACCTTTTTCATGGTGTTTCTCTATATATTCCATACTTATACCGCGAAATTTGTACTGGCAGATTTTGAGAACACGAACTATCTTCTGATTGTGCTTTTCTTTCCCTACCATATCCTGCTTCCACTTTTTAAACGTAAGGAAGCTGTAAAAGTAAAAAATTAAATCATTTTATTGTAGTTCCATGCAGCAACGAATACTCCTGCCGTTTCTGTTCTGAGTCTCTGGCGGCCAAGAGAAACCGCTTTTATTTTATGGTCTGACAGGTATCCGATCTCTTTTTCGGAGAAATCACCTTCAGGGCCGATCAGGAATGTGTAATTGCCGGATGGTGGTATCCTGTTGAGGTCAATTCTTTCAAGATTCTCATGACAGTGGGCCACAAAAGTATTTTCCGGATCCGTATTTTTTAGAAAATCAGATAATTTTACCGCATCATTGATCAGAGGGAAGTGAAACCTTAAACTCTGCTTGGAAGCGGCAATGCTTTGTTTCCTGATTTTGTCAATATTGATATTTTTACGTTCAGTCTTTTCCGTTAAGATAATGCTGATCTCAGCGATTCCCATTTCTACAGCCTTTTCCACAAAAAATTCTATTCTGTCAATATTCTTTGTCGGGGCAATAGCAATATGAAGTTTAGGGTTGAAATCTGCTAAATTTTCTTTAATCTCAGAAATTTCAATACCCGCTTTTTTCCCTTCTATCACTAGTTTTCCGGAAGCCAGGCTCCCTTTTCCGTCGGTCACATGGATTTCCTCTCCTGCCTTCATGCGGAGAACTTTTACAATATGCTGCTGTTCATCATCATTGATGGTGACTAGATTATTTTCTATTTGTCCGTAGAATAGTTTCATAATGGCAAAGAAAGGGAAAAGGCAAAGAATGCAAATACTTACATGCCGCCTTGTCCTCTGTTATTTTTAAAGTTTTATGTAATGAATTCAATTGATAAATAATATTTTCAGCCTCTATACTTAATTCATAATTTTCATCATCTAAAAACAGATCATTTGAAATTAGTAATACAGCTGCTAAGAGAAATAGTTATAAATCTTGATTTTTTTTCCGTACTTCTTGATCCCTTTTCCTACAAATCATACTTCGCTGTAGCCGTAGTCCTAAGGTCGGTAAATTCACCTCTTTCAAACTTTAGCTGTGCTACCATAGCAATCATGGCTGCATTGTCCGTGGTGTATTCGAACTTCGGAATGTAGATATTCCAGCCCAGTTTTTCTTTATTATCCTCCATTGCTTTCCTTAGTGCTGAATTGGCAGACACTCCACCCGCAATGGCCACTTCATGGATGTTAAGCTCTCTGGCAGCCTTTTCAAGCTTATTCATTAGAATTTCAATAATGGACCTTTGTACGGAAGCACAGAGGTCATTAAGGTTTTCCTTGATGAAATCAGGGTTTTTTCTAACTTCTTTCTGGATAAAGTATAAAACCGAAGTTTTGATGCCGCTGAAAGAATAATCGTAGTTTTCCATCTTTGGCTTATTGAATGTAAACGCATCCGGATTTCCTTCTTTGGCAAGCCTGTCGATAATAGGGCCGGCAGGATAATCGAGGTCAAAGAGCTTTCCGATCTTATCAAAAGCTTCTCCTGCGGCGTCATCGATGGTTTTTCCGATGATCTCCATGTCAAAATAATCTTTTACCAATACAATCATGGTATGCCCTCCGCTTACGGTAAGACATAGGAAAGGAAAGGTAGGCGGCACAGGATTTGCATCCTCAATGAAATGGGCTAAAATGTGGGCTTGGAGGTGGTTTACTTCAATCAGTGGGACATTAAGGCTCATTGCCAAAGACTTAGCAAATGATGTTCCTACAAGAAGTGAACCCAAAAGTCCGGGTCCGCGTGTAAATCCTATAGCTGAAATTGCATTTTGTTGTATATTTGCTTTAGTAAGAGATTTTTCAACAACGGGAATAATATTTTGCTGATGAGCTCGTGAAGCCAATTCAGGAACTACACCACCATATTCTTTATGGATGGCCTGATTCGCGGCAATGTTTGAAAGAATAGAATTCCCCTTGATGATAGCTGCTGAGGTGTCGTCGCAAGACGATTCAATACCTAAAATTATAGAGTCGCTCATAATAATGGCAAAGTTAGAGAATAATAACGAGAATGAGAATAAAAAATCAGTAGCTGAAAACCTAGGGGATCAGGTACAGAAGACTGTTGAAAATGTGGAGGGAAAAGTTCGGGAGACTGTAAAGGAAGCGTCTGAGCTGGCTTCAGATGCTATTCATCATCCTGTAGAAACCGCTGAAGAATTCGGTAAACAGGCTATGAAAGATGTCACCAGCTATACCTGGTGGGCAAAGCTCCTTCTTATTCTTTTCTGGTTGGCGGTTGTTCTTGTAGGAGGAATACTGATCACGATTAATCTTCCGGTAACCAAGCAATGGGCGGCAGATCAGGCATTACAGATTGTCAATAAAGACTTTAAAGCCGGTTTTTCTACAGAAAGTGTAGATGTGAACTATTTCGGAGATGTCACCATAAAAGGATTGAAAGTTAAAGATTATAAAGGGCTTGAATTTATTAAAGCCCGTGAATTTCGTGCAGATTCAGACTGGATTTCTCTTGCCGTAAATGCTATTTCAGGAAAAAGCAATTCTTTAAGTTTTAATGCCCTGACTTTAGTGAATGCTGATATAAAAGTAATTACCTATAAAGGGGACAGTATTTCTAACTTCGTCCGATTTACAGAACTTTTTGATAACGGAAAAAAGAGAGATCCAAAGAAACCTCCTTTTGAGCTGAACTCCAGGGTGCAGATTATTGATTCTAAAGTTTCCATCGTCAATCAGAATTCTCCGGGAGAACCTGGAAAATGGCTTACCGCAACGAAATTTAATTTAAAAGCACCTAACGTTAAAGTTAACGGCCCCAATATCTCTGCCCTTATCAACAACATGTCATTTGTGACTTCAAGATGGGGGAAATCCCATTTTGTGGATACTTTTTCAACCGAACTGTCTTTAACCAAGCAGTTTTTATCATTAAAAGACCTGACCTTAAATACGGATCATACCTTACTTCAGGGAGATATCAAATTCAATCTTCATGATGGTTCATGGGCCGATTTTGCCGATAGAGTGCGCTGGGATATGAATATTGAGCAGGGAAGCCAGGTAAGCGGATATGATATCAGTTACTTTGTGACGAACTGGGATAACAATAAGCCGTTCAATCTTTCCGGAAAAATGACCGGTCCATTGAATAAATTCCACCTGGAAAATTTCCTGATCAGGAACCCTGATGTGAATATTGCTACAAAGACCATGAAAGTAGATCGTCTGCTGAAAGGGAATTTTTCCATCGAAACAAAAGAACTTTCTGCTGATTTTACCTATAAAGATTTAAAAGCAATGATGCCTTCATTTATTTCCAAAAAGATGAAGAACTTTGCGGATGATTTTGGAAAGCTGAAATACAACGGGACAGCCAAAGTTACCCCGGACCAGGTGTATGTGGAGAGCGGTCATTTACTGACGGGAATCGGGCAGGCCAAAATATCAAAACTGTCACTCACAGCCTACAGTACGGCAATGCCTAAATATTCCGGTTATGTGGATGTAAAGGATCTTAATACTTCCGTGATCACAAAAAATAAAACGGTAGGTTTAATTTCCGGAAAATTTGATCTTAACGGCCAAAGTTTTGATGTCAATACGATGCGTCTGACGACCAAATCTCAGATTGCCAGCATTGAAATTATGGATAAAGTGATCAATAACCTGTACCTTGACGGAATGTTGGATCATAAAAAATATAACGGCCTTATTACGGTTGATGACGAGCAGGCAAAAGCAACGGTAAAGGGACTTATTGATTTCAGTACCTCTAAAGTAGCCATGGATGTAAATGCAGATGTACGCTACCTGAACATGAATTATTTTACCAATAAGCCCGGAAGCCAGATAGTGAGCGGGCAGGTTGAAGGTAAAATGTCTATGTCTTCAATCAATGACCTGACCTTAGATGTGAATGCCAATAATCTTCAGTTTGCTACCGCGACTCAAAAATATACAGTTCCTAATGCCAGATTAAAAACTTTTGTCGATGCCAGCGGCCGTATGATTGATGTAGATGCGCCGGGAGCTGCTACCGGTAAGATTTCGGGAAGATACAGTCTTGCAGATCTTGCCGGGATGGTAGAGAACGGAGTCGGTAAGATACTGGTAGGCCCGCCGCCAAGAAAACTGTACAGAGGTCAGAATTTTACATTGAATTTTGATGTACAGCAAGGGCTGGTCAATTATTTTTTACCGGATCTGAAGCTTCCCAATGGAGCAAAAGTGGAAGGTGAATATGATGGAAATTCTAATAACCTGATTCTCAATGTGGATGCTGCTTCTTTAAAATATATCATGACCAAGGAAGAGCAAATCACAGATGCTGATAAAGCTTTGGCAGCTTCCAATCCTGACTATAAGATTAATGACAGGAAGAGTATGAGCAGAGACAGTGCCTTGGTGGACAGTGTCAAGGTGAGAATTAATACGGCTGACCTTAACCAGCAGCTGTATGCAAAAATAACAAGACTACAGTACAATAAAAATGTCATTAAGGACTTTGAACTTAAAGGGCATAATGAAAACAATAATACACTGCATTTATCCACTGTATTTAAGCATGGAAGTCCTGAAGATGAGACCGACGATAAGCTTAAGGAATATGCGATCAATGTAGATCAGTCTACAGATGCTGCAGGGGATTATGTTTTCAGGTTTGAACCTACAGAGGTAAAGTTCAATGAAGTGACCTGGGCGATAGATACAAGCCCGGAACTTAATCATTCTATTACGTACAGAAAGAAAACCGGGGATTTTGATATCAGGAACCTGAGGGTATATTCTGATAAGAGTGCCCTGTTTATCAAAGAAGCCCAGTTTAAGTCTGCCAAAGATTTCTATGTAGACGCTGACATTAATGATTTTGCCATAGAAAAACTTCTGGACATGCAGTCCGGAGGAAACGGCATGGATATCAAGGGGCTGGCCAACGGAAGTGTGAAGATCAAAATGGATAAAAGCACTTTGCAGCCTTTGGTAGATCTTACCGTCGACGATATTAAGATGAATGGCAATGATATGGGAGATATTACCATTTCTGCCACCAACGGGTTCTCATTGAACGTGTATGATATTGATGTAAAGGTAAATTCAGCAGGTGTACTTGGAAATAACAGCCTGAACCTTACGGGAACGGTTAATAACAATACCGCTTCACCGGTTATTGATCTTACGGCAGAAATGCGTGATTTTGATCTTTCCTTTACGCAGCAGTTTGTACAGACGATTTTCGGGAACCTGAGAGGTAAAGCTACCGGAGATCTTAAAATCAATGGTAAGCTTAATGATCTTGACTACAGCGGTGATATTGCCTTAAAAGACTTTGGCTTAAAACTTCTGTTTACAGGGGTAGATTACTCATTTGATGATACCGTGATTCAGCTGTCCCGTGGACTTGCTATTCTCAACAATATTGAGGTGCATGACGGAAGAACGAATTCCAAAGGGAATATCTCAGGAGCCATTCAGTTTGAAACGCTTTCTTCCATGGGGGTCAACCTGGTGATGAGAGCAGACAATCTTTTGGTTTTAAATACGACACAAAAGGATTCTGATCTTTTCTGGGGAAGAGTGTACGGACAGGGTGACCTGTATGTGGATGGGCCGGTTTCAGGATTGAGTATTACCACTCCCAATATGAAGTCGCTGAACGGAAGCACCTTTACTTTCAATTCCAGTTCTACCTCTAATGTTGAAGAATTTAAAATGCTGAGGTTCCTGAAAGAAGGAAAGGATGGTCTGATCACCCTGGAAGATAAGAAAAAGACAGGTGCCAATATGAATATCGATTTCAACCTTGCCGTTGATAAAGGCACCACTGTGAATGTTCTTATTGGAGATGATGTTGGAAATATTACCGTAAAAGGAACTGCAGATCCGCTGAAGTTCCAGATGAACAGACAGGGAAATATTGCCATGAACGGAACGTATAAAGTGGATAACGGAACTTTTGTTTCGAAAGCCATTCTTAATAAAACCTTCCAGATTGAAAAGAACAGCAGCATACGATGGGACGGGGATGCCATGAAACCGACACTGGATATTACCGCAAACTATGTGAGAATGGTATCAAATGCAGGGGAATATTTAAGCATGGGAAAACTGCAGCCAATCAGTATACTGCTGCAGGCCCATATTACCCGCTCACTGATCGATCCTAAGGTAGATCTTAATGTAACGGCTATGGATGTTTCCAGCCAGGTGAGAGAGACGCTGGCGGCAAAAATGAGTCAGGAAGGGGAGAAAGTCCTTCAGTTTGGTTCTGTATTGCTGTTGAGTACATTTAATGTATCCAATACCGGAGGGGTGGATGTAAACGTAGGAAATGTAGCTGAATCTTCAGGATATAATATGCTTCTCAAGCAGCTGGGATCTGTACTTAATACCATGAGTAATGAATTCCAGATCGATTTGAATTATGTAAAAGGAGATCAGAATGGCAATATCGGAGACCGGGCAAATGCAGGGGTAAGTGTGGCGCTTTCACCAAGAGTAAATATCAAAACCGGTTTGGGGATTCCGCTGTCAAAAACAGAGAATACACAGAGCAATTATCTCTCCGGAGAGGGATCTGTTGAATATGATCTTTCTAAAAAGAATGACGGAAGTTTAGTCTTAAGAGGATATTCCAAGCCAACCAATATCGGTATGGTAAGTACAAACGGTTCTGCTAATCAGGCCTATGGAATGGGAGTTATGTGGAGTAAAAGCTTTAATTCTTTGTTTAAAAAGAAGAAAAAAGATAAAAAAACCACTGAAGTGAAACGTGAAATAAAAACAGATTCTATAAAATCGAATAGTAAATAATTAGAATATTTTAATGATTTTTATCATCTGTGTTAATTATTGTTAATATTTGATATAATTTTTTTAGTTAAATTATTTTTTATAAATTTGCAAAAAATACATAGATTTTTTAAAGAAATTGTAATTTAACTAATATGAACTATCAACTGGACGAAATAGACAAGAAGATTCTTGATTTCTTAGTAGAGAACACAAGAATGCCTTTTACCGAAATTGCAAAGCAGATGGATGTTTCTGCTGGAACAATTCACGTAAGAGTGAAAAAGATGGAAGATGCTGGTATTATTTTGGGATCATCTCTTAACATTGATTATGGTAAGCTGGATTATCATTTTACAGCTTTCATCGGGATCCTTCTGACAAAATCTAACCGTACTCAGGAAGTATTGAAAGAATTGTCAACAATCCCTAACGTAATCGAAGCAAGCGTTATTTCAGGAAAATATAACATTTTCTGTAAAGTAAGAGCTAAGAATACGGATGATGCTAAAAGAATTATCTACCAGATAGACGACATTCAGGATGTCATGAGAACAGAGAGTATGATTTCTATGGAAGAGTACTTAAGTGACAAGAACAGACTGATCAACGCTATCTCTATATAATTCAAATTTTAAACGAATAATTATAAAAGAACTTATGAAATCTCTCATAAGTTCTTTATTTTTGTACCTATGGAAGAATACAGCTATTTTGACGAAGATCCGAAGAAAGGGTGGGGATTTGTACTGGCATTTGCTGCCTTAATGTTGTTTACGATAATGGGGCTGGGAATAGATGTGGATGAATATCTGCAGCATGAGTATCTTCAGATCCCAAGATGGTATTTTTTTATCATCTTTTCTATTGATGTCCTGATGATGGTAGGGCTGGTCCTGATGTTTTTTTATAAGAAAGTAGGGATTTTTATGTTCCCGGCATTATTGGTCCTGCATTTCTTTATGCACAACTACTACCTGTCTACCTTCCTGTACACCGATGTGACCAATCTTTTCCTTTTCACAGGATTTGGAATGCTGGCCATTATCCCGAAATGGAAATTTTTTAAATAGAAAATAATCACTGACTATAGTAGGATAACCCCATAGCTTTTAAATGCCCTTTAAAAGCTATTTTAATATGGAATATAGGCAGGAATTGCGAAAAATAGCTACTGATTTTAATTTGTATAATACTGTCGCTGTTTCATGATTCATTCTCACTGATATTCAATTTTATGATTAAGTTCTATTGGGTTATTATTTTTTCTAATATCTTCTTGCTGGTCTTTATTCATTTGCCTGATATCAAAATCAATAACATTTCCGTGTGCATCTTGCATAACAACCTTTTTCGCATTTCTGATTTTTTGTTCGATTTCAGCATTGGGATTTTGATAATAGGATTTTGCTAATTGATCATATTTATTCCAATCAATAACTATTGATTTTAGTCTGGCATCAAATAAATTTGCAAATTTTTTAGTTTGTACTAATTCGAAATTATAATCTCCTCTGCTGTCTGTGACAGAAATAATCAATCCGGGTAAACCATTGAAAATATAAGGCCCATCATTAATAGGTATATCACCAGTAAACCATGCCGTCCATTCTCGACCTCCATAAGTGACCATAGCTTTTTGAGAATTATACATTCCGATTTTTTTCTTTTCTGACGATATTTTCCATTTTAAAGTTTCTTTTATAGGGAGACGATAGCTAAATTGGCCATTAGTAATTATTTTTGATATTTTACTATTTGACAGGTCTTTCTTTACATAGAAATGATTTTCAAAGCCGGAAGAAAGCATAGGAAAACCATTATTCATTCTCGTAGAATCTGCTTTTCGGTCCATCCTTTCCCTGAAGATCGAATGATTATCCGCATAATCTAAAATCGTCGTATTTGTAATGTATTGATCGGGGATTTGGTTGTTTAACCGATATTTCATCTCATAAATAAAGCTCATTTTTTGCCCAAAGCAAAATGAGGTCATTACTATAAAAATAAAACTTAATTTTTTCATTTTGATTGTTTTTTTAAGTTCAATTGAAGAGGGTTGAAAGAATTAAATTATTTGAATTCCTCTGCATCATAATAATGGATAACTTCTCTCTTTAAAGGATTCTCTGCCCAGTCTTTCCATTCTCCGGTATAGGGATCATATCCGCATTTCAATGGTTTTGAAAGATTAAGTCCATTGTTATTGCAATGATTTCTTTCCGTATAAGCTCTGCAATCGGTACAGACATAGCGGAATTCACAGTCTTTGCAGACCTCTATATGGTCTTTGGTGATATTCCAGTATTTTTGGAAACCGGGCTGGGTTATTGCATCTTCAAGGCTGTGGTGCTGAATATTTCCAAAGCTCTCCGGCATCAGGGGACAGTTTTTAATATTTCCGTTTTTATCAATACCTATCTTTTTATGCAGGCAGGAATTATGGTTAATTGCTTCCAGAACTTTAGGAAGATTCGTGTTAAAATATTTCAATTCCACTTTTCCGCAGGCAGATATTTTCAGATCATCTTCCAGGAAATGCAGCTTAAATCTGTATTCTTCTTTAGCTTTGAAAGGAGGTTTCGAACAATGGTAGAAAATGAGACTGTATATTCTGACTGTGTTTTTATGGAGAGCCTGTATAAAATATGGGTTTATTTCCTGATGAAAATGGGGAAAAAATTTCTATTCCTGATAAGACTGAGGTTCTAAAAGTTTTGTCAATTTCTATAAAATCCTTTGCGGTTAAGGATTTCAAACTGTAAATAACCAGATGCCTGATTCCGAGGTTTTCTATAGACGGTTTTATTTTTTTCAGTAAACCGGTGTCTTCCATTTCTATAAAAAGATCTGCTATGGTACTGGGTTCATAATATTCATAGGATAGGGACGGAAAATTCCTGTCCCAATCATTGTCAGTGATAAAACCATATTCTTTTTCCAACAAAATATTGAGATATTCCTGAAAAATTTCTTTAGATTCTTCATTATAAATTTTTATAATATCTTCTATAGAATGATTTTTTAGTTCTTCTAGTATCTCATATAGTTCTATGGGATAAAGTTCTGATATGTTCCTTTGAAGATCTGAGATAAGAATTCTGCCGGCTCCTTTAGTGACCAGTATAGTTGAGAATAGATTAAAATGTTTCATAATAACCGGTTCAGTGATTTTATGGGTTTTTCTCTTATATAAAAATTGGTCTGATATTTTTCACAATCTAAAACGTAGATAATATCACTTGTTTTTTTTAGCTTCTGATTATTGAATGTTTCAATATATTTGAAAGTAAGGGAAGCTTATTTTTTTCTTTAACTTTAATTTTCATAAATAATCAGCTATTTCTTTGTCCAGTAAATAATTGCATGTGTAGGATAAACCCAGAAATTGCCCAATCGTATTAACTTCTAAGAAATAAAATCTTTCATCTTTTCCTTTAATAAAATCCAGTGAGCCACAATTAAGGTCTAATGCCTGCATCAGAAGCTGGATTTTTCTTCAATGTCAAAAGGCAGATTATATGGAACATTTCTATTAGGTTTTTCTAAATTGTATTTTCTGAAATCTGTTTTGGTTTGCTCATCATTTTGAGAAAAAATGGCCATTGAATAGCATTTTCCATTCAGATAGAATGTCCTGATTTCAAACTCTTTATCAATCTTATCCTGAAAGAAAGTAATAAAGAACTTCTTTTTTTTCTTCCTTTTTACACTTGATGTATACATGATACCATTTAAATTTGTACTAATATCATCCAGTATCGGGTTTCCGCCGATTGTTTTTATAATGGTTTTGTTTAAGGAAACATGGTCAGTATTATCTGCTAAAAAATATTCCGGAACTTCCAAACCTATTTTCTTAGCTTGTTCCAATATCAATAATTTATTAACATCACTGTTACTTTCTTTATTGATGTGTTTTTTGGATTCAAGTGTTTTTCTTATATAATCTTCAAGCCAATGTTGTACTTCATTCATATGGGCATTAACAGAAGGATTTTCATATTTTAGACGTTTGATTTTCAGTCTACCCCTTCTGTACCATACACAAGTGATTTCTTCCAGAAAAAAGGAATTTCTTTCGCTTTCTAAAAAGATTTTTTTGTTCTCAACTTTAATGGCAAAAACTTCGTCTTCATGTACACGAATGAATTTCTTTCCCAGTTTCAGTAGCGATTTTATAATTAGAGTAGTAGTTCTTTCGTTGTTGATAGAAATAATAAGGATCATTTTTTTAAATAATCTTTTGTGATTTTAGCAGAATGTTTGAAACTTGGTATACCTATACTTTTTCTATTACGATTTGTTTTTAAAGTATCAATTACAGCAGTATAACTTGGATATACTCCATATAACATTTCTTTTTTAGCAACCTGTAGATTATGTCTGTCTACCATATTGGCGTAGTCTTTGGGTACACAATCTCCGGATTTTATGTATTCCAGCATTTTTGCTTTGAAATAAGGATATTCTTTCGAATCTATCATATGGCTGAATAGTGGATGCATAGGCATAAACACTCCATCATTTCCTATGAGTCCGATTTTTTGTATTGAAGGATAACCATAGTTTTCAAAGGTCCATTTCAATAGCTGTGCATTTATTCTGTCATTCTTTTCCATAATTTCAGGGTTTCTGCGTCCTTCGGCCTGATCTCGGATAAAAGCAATGGTAAAAGAATCCACGAGCTGTTTATTCAATCCCTTTTTCCAGTCTGCAATTTTCTGTTTCACTTCAATACTGTCTATCCCATATTTTTGATACAATGCAAAATACTTTTTATAAGAACCCTCATAGGGAGCAATAAGTGGAATAAGTTTGTAAAGACTTTTTTTTCCTCCAAAATTTTTGTGATACTGGTCAGCAAGTTTGATGTAAGTTTCATATTCTTCAATGCGATCCTGATTTTTAGGATTATATTTTTTGAATAATTTTCGGAAATGTTTTACAGCTTTTTCAGGTTGATTCGCTATACGGTAAAGGCTGTCAATTTCGTTTACTGTATTGTAATACGTAATATAGTTTATGCTTTTACTTTTGCAGGAAAAGAATATAAAATTGATAATAAATAGAAGTAGGATATACAAGGCAAGGTTTTGTTTTAAAATTGATTTTCGTTTCATCTGTGCTATCCGTTTTATTGTATTATTAAGAAGTGTCAGTTTTAATACTATCATCTGTAAAAGGAGGAGTTGCTCCTCCCTTTACAATGATATGATGTAAATCAATTTCCTAGCAGATCTCTAAAGTTGATTCAAGTTTATGATCCCTCCATGTTTCCTTATCATAACATTCTCCTTTGTTGGTTTCAACATAGTTTATGGCAGTATCGCCACCTCCATTAATGGCCTGTAGATTTTTCATTTTTTTGTTTTCCAAGGAAGAGAAGCCTCTCTTCATTCCGATTAACTTTTTCATTTTGATTGTTTTTTTAAGTTGAATAAAATCATTTGTGCCATATGAACCCTGGCATTGGGCTGAACAATTCCCACGTTTATCCCGTACTGTACACATACAGTGTAAAAATGCAGAATGTGTTTCATCAACGTTGACATTTCCAAAGCTATAAAAAATCATATCACATTGAAGTGATAATTTTTGTAATTTTTTGGTAATTCCTTTGCAAATTTTGTACAAATTTTGCATACATTTGTTACAAAACATATAAGTGATGATTCAAGAAAAATTGAGAAAACTAAGAAAGGAAAAGGGAATATCCCAAGAATCTATGGCAAAAATGTTATTTATGGACACATCAAATTATTCTCGAAAAGAAAGAGGGGAAGTGAAAATACATGAGGATGAATGGAAAAAAATATCAGAAGTTTTAGATGTTTCGACTGATGAAATAAGAGAAGATAAAGGAGCAAGCATCCATAATGAAAATTTTAATTTTCATGATAATTCTGGAAATAATGTAAACTATTACAATGTGCCTGAAGTTATGATGAAGAATACCCAAGATTACATTGAACTTTTGAAAGAACAAATTGTATTATTAAAAGAAGAAAATGAAAAACTAAAATCTCAAAAGTAATTTTTAATCTATAATTCTAAATGTTGGATTGTTTATAAAATTACTTCTACCTTGTGAAATTAACTTTCCTTCAATTTTTACATGATATCCACCGTCAAAGGCTTTTAAAGCATCACTAAATTGTTCAGGGTTTAAATTTAGTTTTGCCTTAATAGCTTTATTTTCTTCATTAATAAAGTTGAATGTAATTTCACCAACATTTCTTTTTTTCAAGATCGGGGTTCGTTTTGGCTTCTGATATCTTACCAACAAAAGTACCTATTGTTCCTTCATCTTTTGGAGTATATTTGGCTATAATATATTCTAAGGGTTGTATATAGTCTCTTGTAAAGCTAACTTCATTTGGTAAATCGCTTATTTTTTCAATATGATTTGACCAACTTACACTAATATCAATTTTATCTTTTTCACCATATTCTCCTAATTCAACTATTGATTCTAAAAAGTTAACACTTATTTTATCTGTACTTATTTGTTCTTCCAAAAAGTCATAATTTCCTATCTCTATATTTGATTTAACTTGATGTAAGGATTTGATAAATTTTTTAGTGATTGTCCTTGTTAAACTTGTAAAAGTATTATAGTAGAATTTCAGGGTGATAAAAAAACACTTTCAAGTTAATTGTCCCTTTAATTCATATCACTACAGAAATTATTTGGTGTTATGGAAAGTAGCAGCTATCTAAAAGTTTTTCTATATATTAGTAAAAACTAAAATTATGTTTTCAACGCAACATGCTGAATATCTAATCTCACTACCAAAAACTTTAAAAGACAGTAAAACAGTAGTAGACCTATCTCAAAAAAGAAACAGATTGGAATTTATTTCTCCTGATGATGAAGACCAAAAATTTTTAATTGAACTGACAAGTAATGAAAAAATTCTTTTAAAAACCTCAATACATCACCAAGAAAATAACACATACATTGGATTGTTGCGTATTGATTTCAAAGGATCTCATATGAATCCTGATTACGAATTAAATAGTTTACCTAGTTATTTAAAGCCTTTTACAGGTAAACATTTTTCTCCTGACGAACCTCATGTACACTTGTATATTGAAGGATATAGACCCCTTGCTTGGGCGATACCATTAGGCGACTATGATTTTAAAATTCAAAGTTTAAATGATAAACAAGATATTGTTGACTTATTACTTAAATTTGGAGAAAAAATAAACGTAGTTTCACCTTTAAACATAAATACCTCATTATTTTGAATTGGATAGATAACAAAATTGAACAATACTATCAATGGTTAAAAGATAGGACATATTCTCATAAAGATGAGAATAGTGACTGGTTTTTAATTAATACTCCCTATTTTGGAGCGTTTAATGATGGGATTGATATATATGTTAAGAATGAAGGTGTGAATGTTATATTATCAGATGATGGTGAAACGCTAAACAATCTTAGTTTAGTAGGTATAAATATAAATTCTTCGAAAAACAGAAGAGATTTATTAGATAGCATATTATTGAATTATGGTCTTAAATTGTCAGGTGAAGATATTATAGTACAAGGAACAGTAGATAAATTTCCGATTTTAAAACATAAACTAATATCTGCAATCTTAGAAATAAACGATTTACATTTATTATCTAAACCCAACGTGGCTTCTATATTTAAAGAAGATGTACAAACGTATTTAGATGCAATCGATATTGTTTACACCCCTGATTTTATAGCTAAAGGTCATACAGGATTAGAATTTAATTTTGATTTTCAAATTGCTAAAAAATCAGAAGAAATTGTGCTTAAATCATTTAATTCAGTAAATAAATCAAACCTTTCCAACTTTTTGTTTTCTTGGGAAGATATTAAAGAAACAAGGGAAAAAACAACCAAGAAAGAGTTTAAAGCTATTGCAATTATTAATGATTCTGATAAAACAGTCAAAGACGAATATATAGATGCATTAAAATCAAAAAATGCAGATTTTATTTTATGGTCTGAAAAGAATAGTAATGATAATATTAGAAAATTAGTAGCTTAATTTAAGAGATATTTTTACCATAATGATATACCAAAATTATTAAACAATTTTCAGTCATTAAATTTTTTGTTTCTGATGATATTATTGAATTAAAATTTGATAATTATTATTAAATTATACAAATTAAAAAATAACAGAAAACAAAAACAGCATCATTTTGATGCTGTTTTTCTTTCTATACAATTTTAATCATTAATTCCATTCAGCTTTATTACCACGAATGTAGTGCTGTCCATTTATTTTGAAGTTGATGGTAAAGAAAAGCAGCTTACCATTGGGCAGGCCCTTACTCAAAAAGGAATACAGAAAATGGTCAATGAAACAGAGGATATTATGAACATTAATAATCCGGAGAATGGACATCACAGACCGCTATAAGTTTGAAGAAAACGGAAGTGAAATAAGCTTTATGCCCAATTACAGCTGCCTGCATACTTTGACAGGGTGGCTGGCACTGGGCGTGATCGCCTTTCCTGTAATTATTTACTGCTTTATGGATAAAATATCCGGAGACCAGTTTAAAATCGTAATGGGATTATGGATAATTTACATGCTTTACTTTCTGTTTGACCTGCTTTTCAGAATTCCTGTGAAATATATTTTTGATAAATCAGAGAAGTGTATCTACAGAAAACTCTTAGTTTCCAAAAAGCTCATGAATTTTGATGAAATGACCTATTTTATCAATGATGAAAGAGGAGGATATTATTATTCAATTGGAAAAAAGAGAAATCAGTTTGTAAAAAGCTATAGGATCAGCAATTACTTTTCAGGTTCAAAAGCGTCCACCAGAAGAGAAGATGAATACATCAGAGAAATCTTACGTCCTGTTCTGATCGCTGTAGGAATTCCCTGAATCCGCCGGAACAATAATAAGCTGGGTAAAAACTGATTCGCCGGGGGCAAATCGAAGATGTTGCGGAGTGGTAATATGGGCAACAGCAACCGTTTTTTACAAATCAACCAACAAAAACCCCGGCTGGTTCGAAGAACCAGCCGGGGTTTATTAGTATTGCTAAATCTTAGTTGGCTAAAATTCTTTTTACAGCTTCTTTCACGGCTGCAGCATCTATTTTATACTTCTTCATAAGCTCAGCAGGGGTTGCAGATTCCCCGAAAGTATCGTTTACCGCTACAAATTCCTGTCTTGTAGGTCTTCTTCTTGCAAGCATTCCCGCAACAGATTCCCCTAAACCGCCAAGGTAGTTGTGCTCCTCAGCCGTTACAATTTTACCGGTTTTTTCAACAGATTTTAAAATGATCTCTTCATCCAAAGGTTTAATCGTGTGGATGTTGATCACTTCACAGGAAATTCCTTCCTTTTCAAGTTCATCAGCAGCTACAAGAGATTCCCATACAAGATGTCCTGTTGCAACGATGGTTACATCAGTACCTTCCTGTAACATGATTCCCTTTCCGATTTCGAAAGGCATATCTTCAGGAATGAATACAGGAACAGTAGGTCTGCCGAATCTTAAATATACAGGACCTTCATGCTCTGCAATAGCAATAGTGGCAGCTTTCGTCTGGTTGTAGTCGCAAGGATTGATTACCGTCATTCCAGGAAGCATTTTCATCATCCCGATATCTTCCAAAACCTGGTGGGTAGCCCCATCCTCTCCTAAGGTAAGACCCGCGTGA
The DNA here is from genome assembly GCF_022869225.1 of Chryseobacterium sp. Lineage (NCBI taxonomy): Bacteria > Pseudomonadati > Bacteroidota > Flavobacteriia > Flavobacteriales > Weeksellaceae > Chryseobacterium > Chryseobacterium sp. The sequence continues at coordinate 3,255,216 of NZ_JALIHL010000001.1, forward strand.
GATGCACAGATTTTTACATTTTTCCCGGAATAAGCAATAGACTGACGGATCTGATCGTATACCCTTGAAGTAGAGAAGTTCGCGAAAGTTCCTGTAAAAGGAATTTTTCCTGTAATACTAAGACCTGCTGCCAGACCCATCATATTTGCTTCTGCAATACCTACCTGAAAGAATCTATCCGGTGCTTTCTCAATGAATTTCTCCATTTTCAGAGAACCGATAAGGTCTGCACAAAGTGCTACAACATTAGGATTTTTGTCAGCTAGTTCTGCCAATCCGGCTCCAAATCCTGAACGAGTATCCTTTTTTTCTGTATATGTATATTTCATTTTTATTTTTTTAATCGAGAGGGTTAAGAAATTAGTAATCCGTCGGAGCTTCTAAATACAATTGTTTGAATGCCGTATTCAACTGTTCGTCATTAGGAGCTTTTCCGTGCCAAGCGTGAGAACCCATCATATAGTCAACTCCGTATCCCATTTCTGTATGAAGAATAATAGCTACAGGTTTTCCTTTTCCTGTTTCAGTTTTTGCTTTCTCAAGGATTGCGATGACAGCTTCAAGATCGTTACCGTTCTTTTCTTCTAAAACAATCCATCCGAATGCTTCAAGTTTGGCATGAAGATTTCCCAGGCTTAATACATCATCTGTATCTCCATCAATCTGACGTCCGTTGTAATCAATCGTAGAGATGATGTTGTCTACTTTTTTAGCAGCAGCATACATCAAAGCTTCCCAGATCTGACCTTCCTGAAGTTCACCATCTCCGTGAAGAGAGTAAACAAGAGACTGGTCTCCGTCTAATTTTTTGCCTTCAGCAACTCCAAGAGCTACAGAAAGTCCCTGTCCAAGAGAACCTGAAGCGATTCTGATACCTGGAAGCCCCTCATGAGTGGTTGGGTGACCCTGTAATCTTGAATCCAGTTTTCTGAAGGTGTTCAGCTCTTCTGCCGGGAAGAAATCAAATCTTGCCAAAGTAGAGTAGAAAACCGGTGAAATGTGCCCGTTTGACAAATAAAAATGATCTTCATTTTTTCCTTCCATCGTAAAAGGAAGATGATAGTTCATCACCTTTCCGTAAAGTGCGGTGAAGTATTCTGTGCAACCTAAACTTCCACCCGGGTGTCCTGAATTAACAGCATGAACCATTCTTAAAATGTCTCTTCTGATCTGTGTAGTAAGAGATTTTAACTCTTCAATACTTTTACTCATTATATCTCTGATTTATTTGCACGCGAATTTACAATTTTTTGCCGGCTTATGGAAATGCAAAAATCCGGATCTAAAATCCGGATTTTGAATTATTTAAATATTTTCCTGCTTTTAACAGCCTTCATTAAGGTAAACTGAAATCTCAGTCACGATATTATTAACAAACTTAAACGTTAATTGAGTTCCTGCCTGGCTATCTTCCAACGTAAAATAACCGGCGTCCTTAATAGGTTTCTCATTTTTATCATCCCAATCCGGGCGTACACTGAAGCTGGAATAATTTCTGTACGCATTGACCAGGTCATCTCTGGTGCTTCCAACCCCTATTCCGCTTTTGGTTTTAAACTTTTTGCTGGTGGTAGTCATATAGGTAATGGAAGGAACACTGGGATTGGCTTCATTCACGTAATGATTAAAAAGCTCGATCTGGATGGTCTCTCCATTATATTTTACCATGTTTTTTTTCTCTCCGTCTGCAATATTCAGCTTTGTACCTGCAATTTTTTCAGCTTCAGCCTTTGGCATAAAAACTTTGTAAGGCCCAATTCTTAAGGTAGAGACCTCAAAGTTTTCCTGGGCATTCATACAGCCAAATGCCAATACGAAAGTGAAAAATAGAAGTATTTTTTTCATAGTCTGTAATTCCTGTTTTTTTATTTTAATAAAGTAATATTCAAGTCCGGTTATCGGTTTCAAAGATACTCAAAATAGGCAATCCTGTGAGGCCTCCTCATCGATTATTCAGATGTGAGTGAATAAAACAGCTCTTCCTCAGCAAGATAATTTTGAAAATTTAATAACAAAAAACAGAAACTTGATTCATTTACAGTTAATATTTTACATGATATTAGTTGTTATTAATAGTTTTATTTTGTTTTAATGTGATATTAATTGTTTTTATAAAGTGATGCTCAATTTTGTCGTTTTTACTGTAATAATTGTACAGATTTGATTAATTTTATAATCATTTGTAATTGAAATTATTAAATTTTCAGATCTGGATTTTTTTCAAATCTTTTATTTTTTATTGCATTTTGTAAACCAACCATCATAAATATGAAAATTAAACAATTATTTTATTTAGGGATATTCATGATATCCGTTTCCTTAGTGAAAGCACAGGATTTTTTTACAGAGATCAATGCGAAATCCCTTAAAGCAGAATCTAAAAGCAGAACCGTACAGCCCGAAAAGTTTCTTACCTATAAACTGGATGTGGCTGGTATAAAAAGCTATTTTAATTCTGTTCCGGAACTGAAAGATAATGATCTTAAGGACCATGCAACCCTTATAGTCCTTCCGATGCCTGATGGAACTAAAGCTAAATTCAAAATCTGGAAGTCTTCAGTGATGGCTCCGGAACTGGCTCTGAAGTTTCCTCAGCTGGTGACTTTCACCGGCCAGGGGATCGATGATCCATATGCTACTATAAAACTGGATTTTACAGAGTTGGGATTTCACGCTCAAATAAAATCGGTGGTCACAGGTGATCTTTATATTGATCCTTATGCAAAAAGTGATATTCAACATTATATCATTTACAAAAAAAGTGATTTACTTGACAAAAACCCGAGAATATGCGGAACGAAAGATGAGAGCTTTCCATTAGAAAAAAAAAACGAACAAAAAACCGTTACCCCAGGCGTAGGCAGCCAAATTAGAATTTTTCGGTTCGCAGTAGCCTGCACAGGTGAATATGCACAAGCTGCAACGGGATTATCTTCACCCACAGTTGCACAAACCCTGTCGGCTATTGTAACATCTGTAAACAGGGTGAATGGAGTCTATGAACAGGAAGTGGCAGTAAGGCTGATATTAATACCTGATGAAACCAGCATTATCTTTACAGATCCGGCTACAGACCCTTTTAATGGAAATAATGATGCATACACGTTAATTGACGAGAGCCAGGCCCAGATTGATACAAGAATAGGAACTGCCAATTACGATATAGGACATACTTTCAGTACAGGCGGCGGCGGATTGGCCGGAGTGGGAGTGATATGTAACAATTCCTCCAAAGCGAGTGGAATTACCGGTTCATCTAATCCGGTTGGTGATCCTTATGATATTGATTATGTTGCCCATGAAGTAGGACATCAGTTTGGTGGTCCCCACACATTTAATGCAATAACAGGAAGTTGTAATGGCAATCGCAGCGCTTCCAATGCAGTAGAACCTGGAAGTGGAATTACAATTATGGCTTATGCCGGTATTTGCGGTGCTACCAATAATTTAGCCCCCAATAGTATTCCTATTTTTCATAGCCGCTCATTTCAGTCCATCACAACGACTGTGCAATCAACAACCTGCCAGGTGACAACTCCTGTTTCCAATACAGCTCCTGTTGTCAATGCAGGAAATGACTATACCATTCCTAAGAGTACCCCGTTTAAGTTAACAGGCTCAGCAACAGATGCTCAAAACAACGGCCTTACCTATTGCTGGGAACAAAACGATACGGGACCGGCAGGAAACTGGAATGCGCCGTCCGGAAATGCGCCTTTATTCAGATCTTTTATACCGACTACTGTTCCTTACAGGTATTTTCCGAAAATTACAGATGTTCTCAATAACACGACAACGATAGGAGAGATTTTACCATCCTATGCAAGATCCATGGAATTCAGATTGTCGGTGAGAGATAATAACGCAGGATGCGGCGGCGTTGCCAATGATGACACAATAATTACAGTGGATGGAAATTCAGGGCCGTTCACTGTAACGGAGCCTGGTACAGCGGTAAGCTGGACGGGCAACACTTCACAAACAATAACTTGGAATGTAGCCAATACAACTGCTGCTCCTGTAAGCTGTGCCAATGTAAGCATTTTACTTTCAACGGATGGAGGCCTTACGTATCCAACGACCATTTTAGCCTCTACTCCAAACGATGGTTCAGAAGTTATAACAGTTCCTAATGTAAATACTGCGCAAGCCAGAATTATGGTTGCAGGAATAGATAATGTCTTTTATAATATCAACCCTGTTAATTTTACAATTAATCAGGTATTGGGTGTCACTGAAACAACTGGAAATAAAGAGGTATTTGCAGTATATCCTAACCCAAGCAAAGGGCTTCTTACTATTAAATTTACCAGTCAAAATGATAGGTATGATATCATGGTATACGATGTAAGCGGGAAATTAGTGTTTAGTAAATTGAATAATCAATTAAACCATGATAAATCAGGGACTTTTAACTTAACTCATTTAGTGAAAGGAAATTATTTAATTAAGGTGAAAACTAAAAATATGGATAAAACCATAAAATGGATTAAAGAATAGGCAATGCCTAAATACTTTTGACTAATCCGAAATCCGATATAAGGGTAAAGGACAAAAAAAGGCTGTTTTAACCATAAAACAGCCTTTTTATATTGGTACCGATGCTATTACGGAACCTTACCATAAGATCAAAGAAATCAAGAACCCCGACCTGTAAATTGTACAGTTGATTTATAAAATAGTCAGTATACCTCTGAAAAGAAATGACAGGCATAAAAAAAGAGCAGTATAAAATTACTCCTCTTTTATTGAGCTGAAACTTAATTTTTTAATTAAACGACCCTTAAATACTGTTTGTTCTTGACCAGCCACAGACCGATAAAGGTAAGCAGTCCGTTGAGAACAATCAATTCCACACCAATTCGGTAATCAGTATAAGTGGTCACCGATAGGTTGATTAAATAGGTGAGAATTGGAGCGATAATGGTCACCGCAAGAATGGCATATTTTTTTGAAATCTGGAATTTGGTAAAAATTCCGAAAGCAAAAAGGCCTAAAAGCGGTCCGTATGTATAACCGGCAATTTCCATGATAAGATAAACAATAGATTTATCATTCATGGCTTTGAAAACCATAATCAGGATGAAGAAAACGACAGTGAACGTCAAATGGACTTTCATACGGAGACGTTTCTTCTCTTTTTCAGTTTTGGTCTTGTCTTCATTAAGGTTTAATAAATCTACACAGTATGAGCTCGTTACAGCAGTTAAAGCACCATCCGCTGAAGGGAATAATGCCGAAATCAACCCGATAATGAAAATAATAGAAATCGCCATCGGAAAGTATCCCTGAAGTGATAATGCAGGGAAGAGGTCATCACCCATAATATTCTTGATATTTCCTGATGCGTCCTTAAACCCGAAAATATGGCTAACGGTTTCTGATTTGATTGCTCCGTATTCTGCTCCATGCTGTAAAGCAAAAAGATATAGTAAGCCTCCTAAAAATAAGAAGGCAAGATTGACAAGAAGAAGCGTTCCTGCGAAAGTCAGCATGTTTTTCTTTGAATTCTTGAGATTGTCAACCGAAATATTTTTCTGCATCATTTCCTGATCCAGGCCTGTCATGGCAATTGTAATAAAAATTCCTCCTAATATGGTTTTAAGGAAAAATGTTTTGGAATTAGGATCAAAATTGATGAAATGGGTATAGTTTTTCTGTTCTAAAATAGTGTATGCCTCACCAAAAGATAAATTTAAATTGGATAAAATATACACGATGCAGGCTACTAAGCTGATGATCATAAAAGAGGTTTGCAGGGTATCTGTGATCACAATGGTTTTTACCCCTCCTTCAAAAGTATATAGGAGGACCATTACTAAAAGTACAAGAGACGTCACCCAAAACGGAACCCCCAATCCTTCAAGTAAGAATATCTGTAAAACATTGACTACCAGGTATAATCTTGCCGTAGCACCAATAGCCCTGGAAATGATAAAAAATATAGACCCGATTTTATGAGCTTCTACATTAAATCTCTTTCCGAGATAGGTGTAAATGGAAGTCAGGTTCATCTTGTAATACAACGGAAGTAATATAGCTGCAACAATGAAATATCCAATGAAGAAACCAATGACCATCATGTAATATTCAAACCCTCCATAGATATATTCCGTACCCGTCATTTTTCCAACGGTTCCCGGAACTGAAATAAAGGTAACACCACTTAAGCTGGTTCCTATCATCCCGAATGCGACAAGCCACCATTTACTTTTTTTGTTACCAATAAAGAATGACTGGTTATCAGAATTCCGGCTTGTAAAATAAGAGATCACCAAAAGCCCGATAAAATAGATAAAAACAAATAGCAAAAGGATAGTTCCTGAATTCATGCTTCAATTTTAAATTTTAGCAAATATAGTTTTTTTCTGTTCTGCTGAAACCTCCATGATTCAAAAATCCAATGACATCGTATGACAAAGGTTCCTGACCATCCTAAAAAACAAGTAACAAAACCGGAAGAAAAAGAAAAACCTTTCAGAGTCTTGATCTGAAAGGTTTGTATGATAAGGGTGGAAAACAGGTATTAATTCACTAGAACATCCTGCAGTTCCGCGCTCTTTTGGAAGCTTGCCTTAGCGAAAGGGCAGAGGGGAATGATCTTTTTGCCATTCTTCCTTGCAAAATCTACAGCTGCCAAAAGCATTTCTTTACCTACACCTTTTCCGTTATAGGCTTCTTCCACCTCAGTGTGGTCAATAATAAATCTTTCTTCTCCTGCCCAGGTATAGGTCATCATTCCTGCGCGCTTTCCATCTATGAAAGCTTCAAAACTTCCGTGTTTTTCGTCGTTGTTTTGTTTTACTTCGATCATATTACGAGAATTTAGTTAGTATTTCTATGTCGTTAGTTAATATTTTGTGAACCGGGCAGGCGTCAGCAATGGTATGCAGCCTTTTCATCTGCTCATCATCCAATACGCCTTCAAAACTGATATCTCTTTTGAAAACGGCTCTTTTGGTCAATGGAAAATTTTCAAGTTCTACTTCTACATTGATGTTTTCTACCTCCCATTCCTTTCTTTCAATATACATTCTCAAAGTAGCCGCAGTGCAGCTTGCCAGGGAAGTGGCCAGGATTTCTAAAGGATTAAACCCTTTGTTTTGTCCGCCTTTATCTATCGGCTCATCAGTAATGATCGTATTTTCACCCGCTGTTACTTCTGTATAATATTTTGTTTTTCCTAAACTTGCTTTTACCGTTACCGCCATTATTTGTCTGTATTGAATTTATAACTTAATGCGCCTGACGGGCATTGATCTATCTGTTTTTTAAGTTCTTCAGGGGTTGCATTCTGTGCTTTGATCCAGGGTCTCTCCTTGGGATTGTAAACCTGGGGAAGCATTTTTACACATACAGCCGAGTGGATACACTTTTGAGGCTGCCAGATGACAGTAATGTCGCCGTTGGGATATTCGTGTGTTTCCATATTAATTTTCTTTTAATGATTTTTCGATTCTTTTGTCCGGAATCAGCCATATGAGAGCCACGATATAATAAAAACCTATGGCAATATAAGGATAAAAAAACGAAGTAGCGATTCCAAGGACGTAAAATATAATAGAGATGTATTCTTTATATTTTGAATGTATAGCTTCTTTCAGCTTTGAACTTTCTCCCTCATACCGGATGATCACGTTTTCGAGTATAGTATAGGCAATAGCCGACATGATGAGTCCAATACCATAAGTCGCCACCGGATTTTTTGCAAAATGAGTGGTCCCTATCCATTCTGTTGCAATCGGCATCAGGGAGAGCCAAAACAAGAGATGCAGATTGGCCCACAAAATGCTGCCGTTTACTTTTTTTACGGTCTGAAACAAATGATGATGGTTGTTCCAGTAAATGCCCACATAGATAAAACTGAAAATATAAGCTAAAAATCTTGGAAGCAGCGGTTTCAGACTGGCCCAGCTGCTGCCTTCCGGTACTTTCAGTTCAAGTACCATAATGGTAATAATAATGGCCAGAACACCATCGCTGAAAGCCTCTAGTCTGCCTTTAGTCATTGGTTTTGACTTGATTTTTAAAGTTTTCTATCTTACCTTTCAGATCGTTCAGCATATCAGGATTGACAATACCGTTTTCAAGATCAAAATTTTCATAGAATTTAGGCAGTGAAAAAGTATCCCTGATGTCTGCCGCAAATTGCGGGAAAAATGTTTTGGCCGTATTCATAACATTTCCTCCGCCATAGCCGCCGGGAGAAGTACTCATCAGAAGCATAGGCTTATTCTGAAATACTTTAACATTGATCCTTGAAGCCCAATCGAAAATATTTTTAAATGCAGCACTGTAAGATCTGTTATGTTCCGCAAGAGAACAGATAATGATATCGCATTCCTCAATCATTTTTAAAAATTGGTGGGCTTCATCAGGAAAACCTTTCTTCTCCAGATCTACTGAAAAAACAGGCATTGTGAAATCATTGAGGTCAATTAAATTGATGTCTTCATTCTGAAAATCCTTTAAAACAAACTTTACCAGCTCTCTATTGATGGAGGTGGAAGAAGTACTTCCTGCAAATGCTAATATTTTCATGGCTGTAGGATGGGGACAAGATTATTTTCTGTTTAAAATAGCTTTCGGAAGAGGTACGTATTCCTGATCATCCCCTGGAACCAAAGGAAAAGCATCATGATTCTGATCACTCCAGTTTACTTTAGCCTGATCAATCAGCTCTTTGTCTGAATTCACAAAATTCCAGAATATAAAGCGTTCCTCATCAAAGGGCTCACCCCCGAAAAGATAAACAGTTCCATTTTCACTCATCTCAAACTCGCAAAGCTTTGTGTCTTTTGCGATCATCAGCTGTTTGGAGCCGTAGGAATTTCCATCAGTGGTTACAGTACCATCCAGAACATACATGGCTGCTTCACCATACAGGTCTTTTCCTATGCTTATTTTCTTTGCATCTTTCGTTTTGATCTCAAGAAAAAACAGTTGGCTGTGTACGGGAACCGGCGATGTTCTTCCAAATGCTTCACCGGCAATTAATTTATACTGAATTCCATCTTCTTCCCAAACCGGAATATCATCCGCTTCAATATGATGAAAAGTAGGCTCAGACTGTTCCAGGTGTTTCGGAAGACCTACCCAGATCTGGAATCCGTGAAGTCTTTTATCACTGTGTCTCAAATATTCAGGAGTCCTTTCAGAATGTACCACTCCTTTCCCGGCAGTCATCCAGTTGACAGCTCCCGGTTTTATTTCAACAGCACTTCCTATGCTGTCTCGGTGGAAGATAGATCCTTCAAGAAGGTAGGTTAATGTTGATAATCCGATATGAGGATGAGGCGGAACATCAAGGTTTTGATAATCTTTCAGTTCAGAAGGCCCCATGTGATCGATGAAAACAAAAGGCCCCACAGCTCTTTTCTCACGGAAGGGAAGGAGCCTTCCTACCAGAAAGTTTCCTATATCTGCTGCTTTTTCTTCAATGATAAGTCCAATATTTGACATGATAAATAGTTGTTTTTTTAGTTGTTTAGATAAATTGAGATGCTTTCGTAGCGGATTTAAAGTTGCTGATATCCTTCAAATTTTTCATCCACGATACGTTTCCATTCCGGATGTTTCTTGATAAAAGCGAAAACATAAGGACAGAATGGTAAAAGTTTTTTACCGCTTTCCTCAATATAGTTCAGTGTTTTTTCCACAATTGCTGCAGCTGCCCCTGTTCCGGCCAGTTCCGGCCCGGCTTCGGTATGGATCAGGACAATCTGGTGGGTAGTCTCCCGATAGTCAATGAATGCATAATGTCCGTTAACTTGTATTTCAAATCTTTTATCGGTTTTTACAAGAGGTATATTTTCAAATTCTGGTTTCATAATTTTTGTATTAAAAGATGATGGGTTATCAACTAAAGAATCAACTTTAATGTAATTGCATGATGATCATTTCGTAGAAATCTCAATAATTTAATATGAGAATCTGATCCGGATCCCTACGGAATGACAATAAGACGCAGGTGTATAATGAATTTAATTGCAGATCAAAAAACATCAGTTGATAAATCTGCCTTTGTATATTTAATCCCACATCATTATATAAAGTTAATAAAAAAGGAATAATCGAAGATTAAAATAAGTTTAATTCTGTTAATCCTCCAGGTAACCAAATTTCCCGGTATTAAAATCTTCAAATGCCTGCATGATTTCCTCTCTGGAATTCATGACAAAAGGCCCGTGGGGATAGATCGGCTCATTAATAGGTTCTCCGCTGATGATCAGAATAATTGAATCTTCACCGGCTTCAACCGTGAAAGTTTCGCCTTCATTTTTAAATAGGGCGAGATGGTCTGCCTTTACTTTTTCTTCCCCGTTAATAATGATATGTCCTTCAATCACCAAAGCTGCGGTATTAAAATGAGCCGGAAAATTAAACTCTGCCTTTCCATTGGCTTTAAGCTTTGCATTCATCATATGCACCGGAGTGAACGTATCGGCTGGCCCTTTATGGCCGTCATACTCGCCGGCAATAACTTCCACAGATCCATTTTCACCTAAATCCACTCTTTCCATGGTGCTGTTTTCAATAGCCTGGTATTTGGGATTGCTCATCTTATCTTTAGCCGGAAGATTGATCCATAGCTGAACCATTTGAAAGATTCCTCCTTTTTTTGACCATTCCGTTTCATGATATTCTTTATGAAGAACCCCTTTTGCAGCCGTCATCCACTGTACGTCACCCTCTCCGATAATACCGCCTCCGCCGGCACTGTCGTGATGTTCCACTTTGCCATTATAAGCTATTGTTACCGTTTCAAAACCTCTGTGCGGATGAACTCCTACTCCTCTTGGTCTGTCTGAACCATTGAAATGAAACTTTGAATTGTAATCCAGCATAATGAACGGGTCCATTCTTTTCATATCCAATCCGTGTACGCCCGGGATAAAATTATGAACCCTGAATCCATCGCCTACAAAATGCGCAGGTTTTGGAGCTACTACGATTTCTACTTTTTTAGTCGCCATCATATTGATTTTTTATATACACAAAAATATCACAGCGAAGAGGAAAATACATTGATCTGTGTTAAGTTCGTAGGGTAAGGAAGAGAAAATTATATCGGCAAAGGCGAAAAAGTAAAATCGCTAAAAGACAGGGAGTGTAAATAGGCAAATTCGCAAGTCAACTGTTGATATTTTCCATTACAATTAATCTTCCTTCGATCTCATATTCTTCCCGTCTGAAATATGAAGCCTTCTGAAGACAAAACCTGACAAAATGGTTAGTATTCCTACGGTGAGAAAGGTATAACGGAACGCATTGTGAATCTCACCTTTGATCAGATCTGTATTTTCAAATAATTTTAAAACAATTAATCCGAAAGCAATTCCGAAACCGATAGCGAGTTGCTGATTGACAGATATCAACGAGTTGCCGCTGCTCGTCTGGAAATTCCGGAGGTCTGCAATGGAAATGGTATTCATTGAGGTAAACTGGATCGAATTGAAGAATCCCAGCACCGCGATAATAGGAATAAACCAATAGAGGGAAGTATGGATATTGGGAATAGCAAGCAGGCAGATCAGGGTTCCGATAATAAATGTGTTCACCATTAAAGTCTGCCGGTAGCCGTATTTATCTAAAATTTTGATAACGGATGATTTCCCGAATATAGCTGTTAAAGCCATTGGAGCAATAATCCATCCGGAAGTCACTGCAGACTGTTTATAAGCAATCTGAATCATCAGTGGAAGAAGAAGCGGAACAGAGCTGATTCCTAATCGTGTGGCCAGGTTTCCTACAATTCCTACACGGAACGTTCGTACCTGAAACAAATTCAAAGGAAAAATTGGATTTCCCTCTCTTCTTGCATGTTTGTAATAATAATAAAGAAATAAAAAGCCCATAATAAATACAAGAAGCACCGGCGTAATATTTTGGATATCCCCGAAAAGTTCCAGTGAAACGGAAAGCAGGAGAGAAGCGGCGGCAAAAATTAAAAAGCCCTTTAAATCAAAGTCTACATTGTCAGATTTATAATTAGGCATAAATTTTAAACCTAAAAATATTCCCAACACTCCAATTGGAATATTGATCAGGAAGATCCAGTGCCAGGAAAGATAATCCACCATATATCCACCCACCAATGGACCGAGTACGGGGCCAATAAGTGCTGGAATAATGGCAAAATTCATGGCCTTAAGCAATTCGTTTTTATCGAAGGTTTTAATCAGGGCTAGTTTACCCACCGGAGTCATTAAACTTCCTCCAACTCCCTGGATCACCCTTGAAATAACAAGCTGCGTAAGATTCTGAGATAATGAACAGAATAACGAGCCCAGACTGAAGAGTACCAATGAGAAAATAAATACCTTTTTTGTTCCGAACCTATCTGCTAAAAATCCGCTGGCAGGCATGAAAACAGCCAGTGTCAGAACATAACTTATGATGGCGTTCTGCATATTCAGCGGCGACTCATGAAGATCCTTTGCAATGGAGGGCAGGGAAGTGTTCAGGATGGTTGAATCCAGCATTTGCATGAAAATAGCGGTAGCCAGAATCAGGGGAAGAATTTTCTTTATTGAAGTCTGTTGTGGATGGGATGTTTCTGTCATTGTATACAGGCTGGAATGTTTACAAACTTCCAGACTTATTTTATTTCAAGAAAATGCTTGCTTTAAGCAGTTTCAATCTTTAGATAAAGAAATCTGTATAAAATTAAAAAAGTCCTGCGAAATATCACAGGACTTTTTGATTTATTTTCTAGGTTTTTCTACTCCTTTCCATTCCTCGCCGGCTTTTCTGTACTGGCTTAGCATATAAGTTTTGAAGTCCTTTGTTTTATATTCGATATTATCGGTATTCTGTTCAAACGGCATGATATAATAATAGTCTATATCCGTTTTGTCAGATTTATTTCCTTTTTTTACAGAAGGAACATATTTGGTGAATTTGTAGTTCGGAAGATATTGTCTTAATCTTGTATAGAAAGCCTTATCTTCTTTTTCGTTTGGAATGATGTCTACAATATTGAAATCATCTTTTTTCTTATCAATCCAAAGATAATAGGTCTTCTCTTCGCCCATATTCCTGTTGTAGGAATTAAAGGCAAACAATTCTTTCGGAACCAGTTCCTTGATTTTTTCAGGATCAACCTTTGTATAATATTGGCCTTTAGAAGGGTCTACATACGTTTCAAGATTGTACATTAAAACAGAATTGTTTTCGAATTTTTTATTTTTAAAATACTGATTTAATGATAATTCTGCAGTAGCTCTCAATTCTTTACCTCTGTCATCCAGTTTTTTGGTTGGGTTCTGAGGATTTACTTTCTTTACGAACTCATATAATACCGCAGGTTTTACATCTTTAAGGTGAGGATACGTTTTAAGCTGCTCTGCTTTTACCAGCCAGTAAAATTGTTGATAGTAGTCATCTTTATCTGCATCTTTCACACTTTTGTAAGCTAAAGCAAGCTTTTTTGAATTCAGGTATTTGCCAAATTTTCCCTGTCCAAAAGCAAAACTTATAGATAATAAGGCAAACAAAACAGTAAGGTTTCTTCTCATTTTTTTATAATTGATATTTTCGTTTTCCAAATATAATTATTTATTAGATATTATTTTTGATTGTCGGTGAAAATCTGTTGATATTATTGCCGTTAATTCAAAAGAAAATCCTGTATTGCTACAGGATTGATAAATTATGGTGCCGGAAGTTGGATAGTAGAAGCAGAAAGCAAATTTTTTTTATACTCTATAAAAAGCAGATCTGGAGTAAAGAACAAAGAATAAAGACCTTAGCTTTAAACCTGAAACTTTGAACCTTAATCGTCAATTGCCCAGTTGTGAATTGCTTCCCTGTAGAAATTGACAAGCGAAGCGGATTGATGATTCACCATTGATTCCATTCTAATATGAGGTCTCATGTACCTTCACCGCTCTTCCACTTGGGTCATTCATTTTTTTGAAAGCCTCATCCCATTCCAGCGCGATGGGAGTGGAGCAGGCTACAGAAGGAACAGAAGGAACAGTGGCTGCTGAAGTTTCACTTGGGAAGTGTTCTTCAAAAATAGTTCTGTATCTGTATTCTTCTTTGTTTTGAGGAGTGTTCAGTGGAAATCTGAATCTTGTGTTAGCCATCATATCATCGGAAACTTCTTTTTCCGCAACTTCTTTTAAGTTGTCAATCCAGGAATATCCTACGCCATCAGAAAACTGTTCTTTCTGTCTCCAGGCAATAGATGCCGGGAGAATATCCTCAAAAGCTTTTCTTAATACCCACTTTTCAATCTTTCCTTCGGCGGTATCGATCATTTTGTCTTTTGGGTTAAGGGTCATTGCGATATCCATGAATTCTTTATCCAGAAAAGGAACTCTGCCTTCTATTCCCCAGCTCATTAATGCTTTGTTGGCTCTTAAGCAGTCATAAAGGTGAAGCTTTCCAAGTTTTCTTACTGTTTCATCGTGAAATTCCTTAGCGTTAGGAGCTTTATGGAAATATAAGTACCCACCGAACAGTTCATCAGAGCCTTCTCCGGAAAGAACCATTTTGATTCCCATGGATTTGATAACTCTTGCCAGAAGATACATTGGTGTGGAAGCTCTGATTGTTGTTACATCATAAGTTTCTAAATGATAAATGACATCACGCACAGCATCAAGACCTTCCTGTACGGTAAAGTTAACTTCATGATGAACAGAGCCGATATGTTCTGCCGCTTTTTTTGCAGCCGCCAGATCAGGTGATCCTACAAGCCCTACAGCAAAACTGTGAAGCCTCGGATACCATGCTTCCTGGGTATCGCCGCTTTCTATTCTTTGTCTCGCAAATTTTGCTGTAATAGCTGAAATCACTGAAGAATCAAGACCTCCGGAAAGAAGTACACCATAAGGAACATCACTCATCAATTGTCTGTGAACAGCATCTTCAAGTCCTTTTCTTACCTTTGCAATATCGGTTTCATTGTCTTTTACATGATCAAAACTTTCCCATTCTCTTGTATACCATTGCTGCAATGCGCTGCCATCCTGGCTGTACACCAAATGTCCCGGTAAAAACGGTTCTATTGTTTTACATACTCCTTCCAGGGCTTTTAATTCGGAAGCAACATAATAGTTCCCGTTTTTGTCCCATCCCTGATAAAGAGGGCAGATCCCCATATGATCACGGGCGATCAGATAAATCTCATTTTCAGTATCGTATAATGCAAATGCGAAAATCCCGTTCAGTTTTTCAACGAAATCTTTTCCGTATTTTCTGTAAAGTGCCAAGATTACCTCACAGTCGGACTGCGTCTGAAACTCATAGTCCGGAAATTCTTCTTTTAATTCTCTATGGTTATAGATTTCACCATTGACGGCTAATACTACTTTTCCATCCTTAGTAAATAGAGGTTGTTTTCCTGATGTAGGATCAACAATAGCAAGTCTTTCGTGGGAGAATACTACTTTTTCATCCTGGAAAACTCCGCTCCAATCCGGTCCTCTATGACGGATTTTTTTTGACATTTCTAGAACCTGAGGTCTTAATATTTCGGTTTTTTGTTTAGCGTCAAATAGACATACAATTCCACACATATTTTTATTATTATGAAACAAAAGTAAATGTGCTGTTTAAAAATAACAATGAAAAATGTCTAATAGTTAAAATTTTTAATTAAATAATTTATTTTAAAGAAAAATATTAACTATTTAAGCTGATTAATATGTTTTTGATTAATTTTTTTCGTTCAGGATAAGTGAGCTCTATCTCTATACGAAATAAAAATGACATATTTATTAATGTATGATAATTTATTATACAAATTTTACCCCTTACTTTGTGGCTCGAAATAATTTTTTTTCATCATTTGTGTTTTTACCTTCTTGCAATTCTCATGCAAGAAGGTTTTGTTTTTATTGTACTCCCAGTAGCACCCCTGCGACATTCCATGAACTGAAACTTGTCCCTTCTGAAGGGCCTTGCGGGATTTTGATCTGAATCGTATGTTTTCCTGCTTTCAGGTCTCCGAGAGGAATAAAGTTGGGGTTAGTCACTGTTCCCGGGCACCAGTTCGATCGGCTGAGGTCAGATGATGAAAGTCCGTCCTGAAAATTTCCCGAAGCAGGATTATACAGGCGGTAAGAGCCACAATCGGTTCTCCATGGGATAAAAGAAAATACAGGTTTCCCATCCAGGGAAATAGAATTGGTTTTAGGAACAAATTCATCCCCGTTTTCCCAGCCGCCATGTCCTGTAGCCGTATATCTCAGCTGAGCGTTTTTTATGTCTTTTTTCAGGGTAAAATCTACCCAAAGCCCTTTATCCTGATTGAACATGGTGGAATAGTCCTGTCCGGCCATTTCCATGATATTCAAAGTGTTGAATAAAGGAATGGCGACATTGTTTTTATAAACCGTCTGATCGCTTCTGTGAATGGTAATTTCAAGACTTACTTTGTGGCCGCCCTTATCATAATTGCCGATAAATGTACCTACCCAAAGTTCTTTTCCTGATAAAGAAGGTTTTAATTCTGTAATATCCTGCCGGTAAGGGCTGATGGTCTGCCAGTTTTTTCCTTTAAGCTGGATATGATTGAATTTCTGGATTCCGAAGGCAGTAAAGAATCTCATCATTTCCGTAGCAGGACTGTAGTTGTCAGTAGTTGTTACTCCGTAATATTGTTTCCCGTTTCCATTTTCGTAAACAGGAAGCGTTTTTGCCCCTTTTTCCAATCCATCGAAAAAAGATTTTTCCTTATCCTGCGGAATGAAAAATACAGTCCCGGTTCTGTCATAGGCATCTCCGTTCGACTGCTGCTTCAGTTCTACAAAAATATTTTCACCTTCTGTCATGGCAGGGAATTTTATCTTTTTAAGAATGATAGTTCCGTTGGCATATCTTTTTATCTGGCCATCTGATTTTGAGGCATCAGAGAAATTGATCGTTTCATTTTCAAAAACATTCAGGGTGGTGAATCTGCTTTTCCAAAGAAGGTCCTTGTATCCTAACTGATCTGCTGTTTGTACGTTTCCTGTTAGAATATTTTCAATGCCGGTATTTTTGATTTTTTTGATTGAACCGGCCGTAAGTAGGGAATTTTTATTTCTTTCCACTTCCAGAACAAGTCCCAAATTCTGTCCCAGAACAGAAGGACCACCTTTCAGCTTAAGATCATTGGTATACCAGACTTCAATGGTGTTTGAATTGACTTTTGTAACCGCTTTTTTACAGTTGTATCCTAAGATTTTTTTAGTTTCATTGGTGAGTTCAAAATCCTGTTTTCCCACAGACTCGGCATCTGATGTGGAAATAATTGAACCGGGTTTTAAAAAAGCATAAGAAACAATAGTGTTGGATGGTTTTTCTACCTTAGTGATTTCATAGGGGTAGCTGCTTTTTTGTTCTTTGATAACGCTGTTGAGGATGAAATTTTCTTTCTCATTGACCCAAACCAGTGTAGAGGGCTGATCAGCTAATGTTTTTCCGTTATAAGAGCTGATGTACTGAATTTCATACGTCTGTGCAGAAAACAGACAGTATATGAAAACAGCCAGAAAATTGAAAACAATTCTTGTATGCATAACTAGATGGGTTTGCCACAAAGTTATTTTAACTTTTTATGACATTAAAACGGTTGTAATCTATGCTTAGTTAGTAGACAATACAGGAGAATTGTTACAGAGAAATCTAAAAAAAACTAGATTTTAGCAACAAAAAAACTACTCTGCTCCAGAGTAGTTTTTTTATATTTTATTTCAGAGAAAGATTAAGATACTCTTTCAATCAAAGCCATATAGAATCCGTCGTAGCCTTCACTAGGCATTACTTTTTCGTCCTTGATCATTTTGAATCCGGGATTGGTTTTAAGAAATTCTTCTACTTGCCCGTTATTTTCAGAAGGAAGGATAGAGCATGTTGCATATACCATTTTTCCGCCTTTTTTAAGCATTTTGGAATAGTCCTGAAGGATCTGCTGCTGTTCTTTTTTGATTCTGTCAATAAAATCCTGGTCAATTTTCCATTTGCTGTCCGGATTTCTTTTTAAAACTCCAAGACCTGAACATGGAGCATCGATCAGCAATCTGTCTGCTTTCTCATGAAGGCGCTTGATCACTTTGTTGTCAGAAATCATTCTGGTTTCGATATTGTGGGCTCCGGCTCTTTTAGCACGACGTTTCAGTTCTGCCAGTTTCCATTCAAAAATATCCAGTGCTACAATCTGGCCTTTGTTTTTCATTAATGCCGCTAAGTGAAGGGTCTTTCCACCGGCACCGGCACATGCATCCACCACTCTCTGGCCCTCTTTTACATCAAGGAAGTATCCTATTTTCTGTGAAGATGCATCCTGAACTTCAAATAAACCTTCTTTAAAGGCAGTGGTAAGGAAAACATTCTTTTTTTCCTCAAGCTGTACCGCATCAGGGTAGTTTTTAATAGGAAAAGAAGAGACTCCTTCATCGGAAAGATCGGAGATCAGTTCTTTCGTCGTTGTTTTTAAAGAATTTGTTCTTAAGACGGTTGGGGCCTGTTCGTTCAGTGCGGACATTTCTCTTTCCCAGTTGGCACCCAGTTCTTTTTCAAGTGTTTCAGCCAGCCAGTCAGGAATAGAGTATTCAATCGCTTTTGTAGGAACTGTATTCTTTTTAAGTTTGGTAAGGATGTCAGCAATTTTGATTCCGTCAAACTCTTCAAATTTTTTATAATTGGTTTTGCTCCAAAGAAGGTAAGCAATGATAAGTTTATAAATATTGTTGGGTTTCACACCCTCTCCCATATAGTACTCAAGGCGTTTTTTCCAACGGATGATATTGTAGAAAATCTCAGAAACAACTGCTCTGTCCTGGCTTCCCCATTTTTTATTAGCTTTTAAAAGTCTTTCGATTACTTTATCAGCGTATTTATTTTTCTCGAAAAATGTTTCTTGTAAAGCATCGTGAATTCCGATCGCCAAGTTTCTGTGAATAAGTTCCATAATTGCTTCTGCTGTTTGAATCTGCAAAAATACGAATTATAGTTGAGAGTTTGGAATTTGAGTCCGGAGAGTTTGAGGGTATAGAGTGGGAGCGTAAAATGCAGCTGATTTTACTATTCAAAGACAAGGCAAAAGGAGATGGTCTCTTAATACGGGTAAAGGATTAATTGACATTTTAAATTTTAAAATTCAAATTTGACAATTGTATAGTCTGATGTCTGATTCTAAAATCCGAAATCTAATATCTTAATTCCCGCTCTTGACTCTATCATCTAAAAAGCTCTACCTTTGCAAAAAATAAAAAATATGAGTGATACAGTACTTTGCCCAAAGTGTAGCTCGGAGTTTACCTATCCAAGCGATAATATGATGGTATGTTCCCAATGTTTCTACGAATGGAACCCTGAAGAAGCAGCTTCCGAGGCTGCCAATGAAGGAAAGATCTTAGATTCAAACGGAAACGAACTTCAGGATGGAGATTCTGTAGTTGTTGTTAAAGATCTTCCGGTAAAAGGAGCACCAAAACCGGTAAAAGCAGGTACTAAGGTGAAAAATATCCGTTTAAGACCAGGCAGTGATCATAACATCGACTGTAAGATAGACGGATTTGGAGCCATGGCTTTGAAATCAGAATTCGTAAAGAAGGCATAATTGCAGCTGGCTTTTAAAAGCCAACGGCTTAAAGCGATTGGCTGCAAGCCCATAAAAAAAGGAAAAATTGGACAGTGTAATCTTTCAAAAGACTTAATTGCAAGATTGCTAATGTCCGTCTAGAAGGCAGAAAGAGAATTAACCAAAAATTTCCTTATGCTGTGGAAATACAAATGTAAGAAAAAGTTTTTTACGACAGATTCTTATGTTTGTATTTTTTTATCCACAAATTGTGG
This sequence comes from Chryseobacterium sp., assembly GCF_022869225.1. Lineage (NCBI taxonomy): Bacteria > Pseudomonadati > Bacteroidota > Flavobacteriia > Flavobacteriales > Weeksellaceae > Chryseobacterium > Chryseobacterium sp. The sequence continues at coordinate 3,275,010 of NZ_JALIHL010000001.1, forward strand.
ATAAGTGTAAGATTTTCTTTGAGTTAAGTAGTGTCAGCTGGATGGTGTAATTAAGGAATTTGGAAGGTGGAGAAAGAAAAAGGTAAATAAGCAAATTTACAAATTCACCCTTTACTGTTTATCGGCTTTTGGGTCTTAAACAAATGAAATAGCAACAGAGCTGTCAAGTTTTTCATCAGTATACATTACTATTTCCCTGCCCTTTACTTTAATTTTATTCCAATAGTAATTTCCTGCAAACCGGCTTTCCAGGACTTCGGCATTGAGGCCATTTTCGGAAACTTTTATTTCTTTGGGATAATAGGATAATTTAGAAAGCTGAAGTTCTGCAGCTTCATTTTCATCAAAAAGATTGACTTCACCAAATAATTTGGCAACATAAGAATTATAAGGGTGGCGGTAGGTCTCTTCCGGGCTGTCATTTTGAATAAGCCTTCCATCCTGAAGAATAACGATCTGATCGAGCCAAGGCATGATATCCTGAAGTTCATGAGTGGAAATGATCAAAGAAACTCCATGTTGTTTCACATACCTGAAAAGTCTTTCACGAAGTTCAATTTTTCTGGGAAAGTCCAGGTTGCTGAACGGTTCGTCCAGGATAAGAAGTTTAGGCAGTACAGAAAGCGCTCTGGCAATGGCTACTCTCTGCTGCTGGCCCCCGCTTAAATATTTGGGAAGGATATGAGCGAATTCCTGAAGGCCTACAACTTCCAGGAGCTCCATTACGGTTTCTTTCTTTTCTTTTAAATTAATATTGGAAATAAATTTCCCTACATTTTCAGCAACGGTAGCATAAGGCATCAGATCAAAATTCTGCGCTACAAATTTCATTTCAGTTTCTCCGGGCACAAGATTTCCTTTAGGTCCCAGAAGATGAGTCCCATTAAAGATGATTTCGCCGCTTTCCCAGTCAAGAAGTCCATAAATCAAACTGAGAAGTGTGGATTTTCCGCATCCGCTTTCTCCTGCCAGGGCAATGATTCTGCCGGCTTTAAACCTTAAATTAAGGTTCTGAAACAACGGTTTGTCCTTGGTATGAGAAAAAAATAAGTTGTTTATTTCTAATAGCATATTACAAATGTAAGGTTTTTATGAAAACATGATTTTTTTTATTATATTAGCGGAACTAATAAAAATATATCAAAAATGAGAAAAAAACTGTTTTCGTTGGCTATTCCTGCTTTATTTCTTGCAGCCGTTGTCATTTCTTGTAAAAAAGACAAACCTCTTAGCAGCGAAAGTAATGAAGTGACCACTACCAAAGAGGGTAGCCAGTATACTTTGGATACATTAAACAGTAAGGTGGAATGGAAAGGATATAAGATATTTAAATCTGAAAATACCAGCCATTTTGGAACGATTAAGTTTGAAAGTGGTGATGTTACAGTAAAAGATGGAAAACTGGAAAGCGGTAAATTTGTTGCCGATATGAATTCTTTAACTTCCGTAGACTTAAAAGACAGCCCTGAAGATTTAGGAAAATTAAACGGGCACCTTAAGAGCGGTGATTTCTTTGAAGTAGAAAAGTTCCCGACAGCTTCCTATGAAATAACAAAAGTAACACCCGCTACAGAAGGTGATTATAACACGCTTTTAGATGGTAATTTAACCATCAAAGGAATTACAAAACCAGTTCAGTTTAAAGCAAATGTTTCTGTAAAAGAAGGAGAGGTAAGCGTAGCGACTGAGCCGAAAGATATCAAGAGAGAAGAGTTTGGCGTAAAGTTCCAGGCTCCTGCTGAAAACGGGGTGATTAAAGATGAGGTAACTCTTCAGATCAGCGTTAAAGCTTTAGAAAAGAAATAATTTTTTTATTTAAGTGAAATAAGTGATTGAAGTCTGCCTCCCGAAAAAGAGGCAGATTTTTTTATGAGTCAATTAATTATTACACTTAAAAATCGTATTTTTGCAAAACATTTTGAAAGGGTAAAATAATGATAGAAAAGATAGAAGAACTACTGATCGAGGTAAACAGCTTCAATACTACATCTAAAGAAGAAATAGAAAACTTCCGAATTAAGTACAGCGGTAAGAAAGGAGTTCTGAATGATTTTTTTGAAAAATTTAAAGAAGTTCCTAACGACCAGAAGAAAGAATTCGGGCAGAAGATCAATTCTTTGAAGCAGGCTGTAGCTGTGAAATTAGAAGATTTGAAAAATGCTTCTGAATCTTCTATTGTCTTAGAAAAAGAAGATCTTACCAAACCGGCATTTCCACTGGAATTGGGGTCAAGACACCCAATCAACCTGGTAAAAAACAGAATCATTGAAATCTTCAAATCAATTGGATTCGCAGTAGCGGATGGTCCTGAGATTGAAGATGACTGGCATAACTTTACGGCGCTTAATCTTCCGGAGTATCATCCGGCAAGAGATATGCAGGATACTTTCTTCATTGAGCAGAATCCGGATATTCTTTTGAGAACGCATACCTCTTCCGTACAGACCCGCTATATGGAAGAAAATCAGCCGCCCATCAGAATTTTATCTCCCGGAAGAGTATTCAGAAACGAAGCAATCTCTTCACGTTCTCACTGTATTTTCCACCAAATTGAAGGTTTATATATCGATGAGAATGTAAGCTTTGCCGATTTAAAACAAACCATCCAGTTCTTTACAACAGAGCTTTTCGGAAAATCCAAGATCAGAATGAGACCTTCTTATTTCCCGTTTACAGAGCCGAGTGCTGAGATTGATGTGTATTGGGGATTAAACTCTGAGACCGATTACAGGATTACAAAAGGGACAGGCTGGCTGGAAATCATGGGATGTGGAATGGTAGATCCTGCCGTACTTAAAAATGTCAATATCGATGCTGAGAAATATTCAGGATATGCATTCGGAATGGGTATTGAAAGAATTACCATGCTTCTTTATCAAATGAGTGATATCAGAATGTTCTTTGAAAATGATATCAGAACATTAGAACAGTTTAAATCTTTATAAAAAACAAACCTCCGATATTCCGGAGGTTTTTGTTTTTAATTACTGACCTAAGAAACAAAACGTAATTAAAAACTGATTGTATTGAAAATGTACATGTGTTCTGTTTCTTACCTAGAGCGAATCAACATTCTATTTACTCTTAACCGGAAATGCTGCCATTCCCGCTGTTATAATAAAGACAATCCTATTCCGGGAAGTATTACATAGGAAATAAAAAATGTCTGTAAAAAACTTTACAGACATCTATAGATAAAAAAACTAACAATATATGTTTACTTGGTAAACTTTAATGGATATTTTACATTTTTAAAATCATCAATACTCGCTTTCAGAGAGCCTACAGCCAACTCTGCCTTCAAAAGCATCGGAATGTGATTGGCATCATTGGAAACCCACATGGTCACCCCTTCTTTTTCTTTAAACACTCTTCCGCTTTTTACAGATGGAATGATTTTAAGACAGTTGATCGTTCCGAATTTTGTTTTTAAATTTTCTGTTCCGATTACTTTTAGCTGAAAAGGAAACATTTCATCATCAATCCATACATTCATATTGATTATGGTTCCTATTTTCAGCTCATCAGGACTTTTACTGCGCAGATAGTAAAAACATGAAAGCATATCCTGAACTCCTTTTACCGATTTGAGTACTTTAGAACCGTTGGCCGGTTCTTTTTTATCCGTTAGGATCAAAGTATTATTATCATGATTAAACACGGTTTCAAAATGCTGTCGGTAACTTCCTTCACGCACATTTCTTACATAGAAACTGGGTAATCCGGTTTGTGTATTGATAAAGCTTTCATAGAGATCTTCTACTTTGAAGAACGCCTTTACCGCTCCCGTCGTTTGTCCGGTACCTTTTACATATAAATGTGGAACGCCTTTATATGTTGTTTTTTTTGTGGTAAGATTAGCGGTACCGGCATTCAGGAACCCATAATGAATTCTAAGAGTAATGGATTCGCCGTCTGCGATGTTATCAATCTGAGCAGAACCTAAAAAGAATATAAATACTGCTAAAAGATTTAAAATTTTCTTCATGATATGACATTTACAAAAACATTGCCAAATTTAATCCCTTAAAAGATAGATATTTGACAAATCTCAGGTTTTTATTTAGAATCAATTAAATATGCTTCGCATTAAAATTAGTAAATTTGCAGTTACAAGTATAATTAAATTATCTAAACATTATGATAACCACTGATATATTGATCATAGGCGCGGGACCTACAGGACTTTTTGCAGTTTTTGAAGCTGGTCTATTAAAAATGAAGTGCCATATTATTGATGCACTTCCACAACCTGGAGGGCAATTGGCAGAACTTTATCCTAAAAAACCTATTTTCGATATTCCAGGGTATCCTTCAATAAACGCTGGAGAGTTAGTGGATAATTTGATGGAGCAGATCAAACAATTCCAGCCGGGATTCACTTTAGGTGAAACGGCGGTTACTTTAAATAAAGTAGATGATGAATGGTTTGAAGTCATTACGAACAAAGGAACCGTACACAGAGCAAAAGCTGTGGCCATTGCGGGAGGGCTGGGTACTTTTGAACCGAGAAAGCCAACGATTGAAAACATCGCTGACTACGAGGAAAAAGGTCTTGAGTATTTCGTAAAAGAGCCTGAGCATTTCAGAAACAAAAAAGTAGTAATTGCCGGTGGAGGAGATTCTGCCCTGGACTGGAGCATCTTCCTTGCTAATGTGGCAAGTGAAGTGACGCTTATTCACAGAAGAAATGAATTCAGGGGAGCTTTAGATTCTGTAGAAAAAGTTCAGGATCTTAAAAATCAGGGAAAAATCAAATTAATCACTCCTGCTGAAGTGACTGCGATCAAAGGTGAAGGAAAAGTAGAAGCGATCACGGTAGAAAAAGACGGTGAAGAAGCATTTGATATCGAAACGGATTATTTCATTCCTCTATTCGGATTGACTCCAAAATTGGGAGATATCGGAAACTGGGGATTGAATATTGAAAAAAATGCGATCGTGGTAAATAATGCTCTTGATTACCAAACCAATATTGACGGGATTTATGCTATTGGTGATATCAACACATATCCTGGAAAATTAAAGTTAATTCTTTGTGGTTTCCACGAAGCGACCTTAATGTGTCAAAGTGTTTACAACAGATTAAATCCGGGTAAAAAATTCGTATTGAAATACACGACAGTAAGTGGTGTAGACGGATTTGACGGAAGCCGTAAAGAAGCAGAGAAGGCTGTTGTGAAAAAAATTGACTAATTTTGCAGAATTATGTCAGATATTAATATTAAAATCACCGACAGAGAAGGTGTAATCCATGATGTTGTTGCTCCAACGGATATGTCCATGAATTTAATGGAAATCATCCGTTCCTATGAATTGGCTGAAGAAGGTACTATTGGGGTGTGCGGAGGAATGGCGATGTGTGCTTCATGCCAGGTTTATGTAATCAATGACCCTGGATTGGAACCGATGGGAGATGAGGAAGATGCGATGCTGGCTGAAGCTTTCCACGTGAAAGATAACAGCAGATTAGGCTGTCAGCTGCATATGGCAGATGAAATGGAAGGACTTGAAGTGGCGATTGCTCCTTATCCTTAGAAAATATTTTTTAATCTTAATAAAAACCCGCCCGGATCATTCGGACGGGTTTTGTTTTTTATGGAATGTTTTATTTTTTTACCGGCTGAAACTTCGGATGTCCCGCCTGCCATAGTGCAAAGGCAAAAATATCGGAATACTCACGGAAAACCACATCTAAATCACTGGTGAAGTGGCCGTTTTCGTAATTAACATATAATAAAACTGGTTTTCCGGAAGCTGTACTGTTCTGTAATGCAGCCGCAAATTTTGCAGGTTCCCAGGGGGTGATCCTGGAGTCATTCATTCCGGTACGGATGATAACGGCAGGGTATTTTACTCCTTTTTTCACCTTACTTTGGGCATCCATTTCAATCAGGTAAGGGACATCTTCGGTATTTTGTAATGATCCCACTTCCGGAATCTGGTTGGCTCCGTTGGCAGAATTTTGTGAGCGGAGAACATTGGTCATTCCTACTTCAGCAACGGCCACAGCATATAAATCTGGTCTTTCCGTAATGGCTCTTCCAATAAGGATACCTCCCATACTGACCCCGTTTCCGATCAGTTTTGAAGGAGAGGTATAGTGTTGGTTGATTAAATATTCTGAACACGCAATAAAATCTTTCCAGGTATTGGGTTTGTTGGCTTTCATTCCGTCTTTATGCCAGTTTTCTCCTTTTTCACCACCCCCTCTGACATGGGCAATAGCAAGTACAACACCTTGTTCGAGTAAGACCGATAGCCTGTTGGAAAAACGGGGAATGGAAGATATCCCGTATCCGCCGTAACCGGTGATGTAAGCAGGCGTACTTCCATCCATTTTCATGTTTTTAGGATAAATAATGGAAAGTGGAACCATTGTTCCATCGTGGCTTTTCACTTCCACTTCTTTTATTTCATACAATTTGTGGTAGTCGGGATAACTGGTGTCTCCGTTGAAATATTTACTTTTTACGACTTTGCCATTTTGAGGATTGTAGTCGTAGGTTGTGGTAGGAGTAAGCCAGTTGCTGTTGAAACATTGCAGGTCGTCATTTTCGCGGGGATTAACAGGATAGGAGGAATTGACTCCGTTGGGTAACGGAACTTTTTCCGTACTTAATGTTTTAAGGTCCATTTGATATTTATCCTGAGTGATTCCGTTATTTAATGAATAGTATAGAAAATTTTTGGAATTCTGAATAGACTTAATGACAGAATTTGTTTCAGGGACGATAATTTTGGCCTTATTAAAATCAGGATTGGATAAGCTTGTAAGGCCTATTTTATAATTGGGTGAATCCTTATGGCTAAGGAAAAATAACTGATCTCCATATGCCAGGATCTGGGTAATATCATCTGAAGGTTTTACAATGGGTCTCCATTTGATCTTTTGATCTTTGATTGAAGAAAATGGAGCGTAGAATATCGGGTTTTCAGATTTTGTGGATCCTATTCTCAGAAAGACAGACTGATAGTCGTCGGAAAAAGAAACATTCGGAAACTGTTCTGTTAAGATAGCAAGCTCCGGATATTCAGCCCTTGAACCTAGTATGATGTCTTGATCCATACTTGTTCCAATCTGATGCAGCATTGCTTTCATCTCTTTCAGGAGCATATTGCTGTTCGGATCTCCGGTGCTCATTTTAGTATAGGTAATGTATCGGCTGTCCGGGGTAAATTCAAAGTTGAACTCACTCCAAACAGGCCCCAGTACATCATCAAGCATTTTTTTCGTTTTAAGATCCAAAATCCTCAGTTCACAGATTTCACCTCCTGATTTTGAAAATAGTAATGCAATCTTTTCTCCTTTCAGATCGATAGTAAAATTAGTGATCTGTGCGTCTTTCTTATAGGTTTCAGGATCAAAAATCAATGTTTCCTTTCCTGTAGAGCATTCTCTCGTATAAAGCTTGGAAAGCTTTTCATTTTTTTTGGTCTTGGTGTAAAAGTAAAGATTTCCTCTTTGCAACACGCTGCTGTAAGTGTCTCCCACCATTTCCTGGACTTCCTTCATCCGTTTGTAGAGGTCATCGCGGTGTGGAATATTGTCAATAACACGGTGGCTGTAGTCGGACTGCGCTTTGAACCATGTTTTCACGTCAGGGCTTTTAAGATCTTCCAGCCATTGGTAATTATCCGTGATCTTTGTTCCAAAATAATCGTTGGTTACGGGCTTCTCCGGAGTTTTTGGATAACTGTACTGAGCGAACGTTATTGAGCTGAAAAATAAGGAGGCTGATAAAAATATATTTTTCATTAGTTTATTTCTTTTAACGGTGATAAATTAATAATTGCAAATGTACTAAACTTAAGCGTTGGAAATGAGAGGTACTGATAAAATAAAAGAGATACCGTTTTGGATATCTCTTTCTTTCTAAAGTCAGATTTCCTCTTTAGAAATCCATTTTCCTACAGTAGGTGCCTGATAATTTCGCATCTTTTCCAACAGATTATCAATCGTATCACTGATCAGGAGCATATCTTTGTTGACCTGTTTTAAAAATCCCTTATCCACCATCGTCTGAACCAGCTTGATCAGATCATCATAAAAGCCGTCAATATTCAGAACACCAATAGGCTTTTGGTGAAGTCCAAGCTGCGCCCAGGTGATCATTTCAAAAAATTCTTCCAGAGTTCCGTAACCGCCGGGAAGAACAATCACACCGTCACAAAGTTCATTCATTCGGGTTTTTCTTTCGTGCATGGTTTCTACCAGAATCAGTTCTGTCAGGTTTTTGTGAGCAATTTCTTTGGACTGTAGAAAGTGGGGAAGAACTCCAACCACTTTTCCGCCTTCGTTCATTGCCCCGTCTGCAACGGCTCCCATAAGGCCTACATCTGCCCCGCCATAAACTAACTGTATCTCTTGTTTTGCTAACGTCTGCCCAAGCAAAACAGCCTGTTCTCTATATATATCAGCGGACCCGAAACTTGAGCCGCAGAATACGGTTATGCTTTTCATATTTTAAATAATTCTTAATGGTTTAAATTAAAAATATCCAAAATCTTATGATTTTGGATATTCAATATAGTAATTTTAATGTTCTATTTCTGGGGAATGTTGGCTAAAATATCCTTCAGGAAGCTCCAGAATTTCTGAGCAGAAGGAATATTGGCTTTTTCATCCGGAGAATGGGCCCCTCTGATGGTAGGCCCGAAACTTACCATTTCCATTTCAGGATAGTTGGCACCGATGATCCCGCATTCTAGCCCTGCGTGGCAAGCCACTACATGAGGTTTCTCACTGAATTTTTCAGTATAGATCTTCTCCATCAGCTGTACGATCTCGGAACCTGGCTTTGGTTTCCATCCCGGATAAGAACCGCTGAATTCTACGTTCATTCCTGCTAATTCTGCTACAGATTTTAGCTGTTCAGCCACTGAATCCTTAGAAGATTCTACGGATGATCTCGTAAGGTTTAGGATTTTAAGTTCGCCTCCTTTCAATTCTACTCTTGCAACGTTGTTGGATGCTTCCACAAGATCAGCTACATCAGGGCTCATTCTGTACACTCCGTTATGAAGAGATTTCAATGTAAGGATTATTTTTTTTGAATCCTCTTCAGAAATCGCCTGGTCAGATGAGGTAGAGCTTTCAATATTGATTTGAATTCCCGGTTCTACAGAAGCAAATTCTTCTAAAATTTCTTTTTTAAGACCAGTTACCTCTTCTATGAACTCCTGAGCATTTCTCACAGACACAACCGCTGCCGCTTCTCTAGGAATAGCATTTCTCAATCCGCCTCCGTCGATAGAAATCAATTGAATATTTTGTTTTTCTAAAGCCTTGTAAAGAAGTCTTCCTGTAATGATATTTGAATTTCCAAATCCTTTATGGATGTCCATTCCGGAGTGCCCTCCCTGTAAACCTTTTACTTCAATTCTTACAATTTGTCCTTTTGGAGCCTCTGCTGCATAATTTTGAGTGATGGTAACATCTACACCTCCTGCACAGCCGATATCGATCTCGTCATCTTCTTCTGTGTCCAGGTTGAGTAAGATTTCTCCTGTCAACTGTCCCGGCTTTAAACCTATAGCACCGGTCATGCCCGTTTCCTCGTCGATGGTAAATAATGCTTCTAAAGCAGGGTGTGGAATATCTGAACTTTCAAGGATAGACATGATGGTAGCCACTCCGAGACCGTTATCAGCTCCTAAAGTAGTTCCTTTTGCTTTTACCCAGTCGCCGTCCACTTCCATTTTGATGCCTTCTGTTTCAAAATCGAAATTGACATCATTGTTTTTCTGGCAAACCATATCTAGGTGTGACTGTAGCACAATAGATTTACGGTTTTCCATTCCTGCTGTTGCCGGTTTTTTGATAATGACGTTTCCTACTGCATCTACCGTAGTTTCCAATCCAAGATCTTCACCAAATCCTTTGATGAAGGCTATTACCTTTTCTTCTTTTTTTGACGGTCTTGGAACAGCGTTTAATCTGGAGAAGTTTTTCCAGATGATCTGCGGTTCTATATTAGATAATTCCATTGAAATTTATTTTTCTCAAATTTACGAAATAATAAATGCTTCCGTGGAATACAGAAGCATTTTTTATGAATAATGAAAAGGCAAAATCGCAGATTTATGGATAGCCTTTTGCTATTTTAATGTATTAACATCCGCACTCTCCGTAGATAGGAGTTGTGAAAATGGTTCCATCGGGTTTTTCAATAGTCAGCGTACCTTCAAACAATAAAGCTTCTTCGCCTTTTATCTTCTTACCTTTCACGGAGATTTTGTAATCATCGTTTTCTATTTCTTTGGTCAATTCTTCATCCACTTCCATATCACTGGAGGAGATCAGATTCATAGCCTGTCTTTTACCATCCAGCATCATATAGGCTGTTTTTCCGGCATCATCAGCATAGATGTATTTTTCAGTTTCAAAATCAGCTTTGCTTTGGGCAAAATAGCATGAGCATTCTTTGATTTCTTTTGGAAAAGGAATGGTTCCTACCAGAATGTTTCCTGAAGATCTGCGGGCGGCTGTGTCTTGAACAATGTTTAAAGAATCGGCAGGGGCAGGGCCGGCCACTGTTTCTTTGTCTTTTTTACAGGCTGTCAGGAGAAACGCAGAAAAGAAAATGATTAGGTATTTCATTATGTTGGTGGTTTTATTTTTTAACCTCTTGCTCTTTCAAGAAGAGTCATCATTAATAATGACAGGATTACTAAGCTTTCTTCCTCATCATCAATGTCAATTAATCGGTCCAGCTGAAATCTTCTTCCGAAGAAGGAAGGCATTTTTTTCAATTTAAAGTAAGCTTTTCCGTCAATACCTGTTACAGTGTATGATGGATTAAGGAAATAACCTGTAAACATTCCAATGATAGGAAGCTCACCTACGAAACTATCCCAAAATCGTACCCATGCACTGTCTTCCTGAACTTTAAATTTAGGTTGATCGGCAGCATCAAGAATATCATAACTTGCTTTCCATATAGAACGCATTCCCTTTCTTGCCAATCTTCCAAAGTTTTTGTTGTCAATAAGGTCATTCAGGGAATAAGAAGCATTGAAATCAATCCATTTGTTTGCCCGGATTCTGAATAGTTCCCTAGACTTGCTCTCATCATTGAAAACAATCACATCTTCCTTCAGCTTAAACATTTTCTGACGTACATAGGCTACATAGTTCCCATTTTTGTCAGTAATATTAAAATCACTTGCTAATGTAGTGATTTTGAATTTGAAATCCAGCGGATAATTTAGGTTTTTAAGTACCATGTTAGTTTATTTTTTTCATATTAGGCCGCAAATATAAACGTTTTTTTAGAGTTATACAGTATAGGTGGTGAGTTATGTTATTCATTAATGGAATTAAAGAATAAAGAGCAGAGAGCAAGACTTTAGAGGGAGGACTACAGATAGCTTGTACATTGTGAATTTTGAATTTACAATATCAATAGGCCCATTTGAATTTACAATAGTATTTCCTATCCCATCTTCCCAAATTCTCTCCTGCCTCAAAATCCAAACTCTCAACTATAATTCTTATTTTTGTACTTATGGATTATCCAAGTAAAGTGTTGGCAAAGGCGGTTGATGAAATCTCGGGATTGCCGGGGATCGGCAGAAAAACGGCTTTGAGGCTGGCATTACATTTATTGAAACAACCCAACTCCAGAGCTGTAAGCCTCGGAAATTCACTGATTAATCTTGTCAATGAAATCAAATACTGTAAAGAGTGTCATAATTTTTCTGATTTTGACATCTGTGAGATATGCAGTAATGAGAAGAGAAACAGTGAGTTAATTTGTATCGTTGAAGACGTAAGGGATGTCATTGCTATTGAAAATACAGGGAAATATACAGGGAAATATCTGATTCTTGGCGGGAAAATTTCTCCTATGGAAGGAGTAGGACCAGGACAGCTGAATATATCCAGCATTGAAAAGAAACTGAATGAAGGACAGGTCAAGGAATTTATTTTTGCTTTAAGCGCTACAATGGAAGGCGATACGACTGCTTACTATATTTACAAGAAATTTAAAAATTTTAAAGTGAATTTTTCAAGTATTGCAAGAGGAATTGCTGTGGGAGATGAACTGGAATACGCCGATGAAATATCTTTGGGGAGGTCCATTATCAACAGGCTGCCATACAACGAAAAAGAGTAATATGAAGCTGTCAATTATTATTGTTAACTATAATGTTGCCCAATTGCTCAGAAAATGTCTTTTATCTATTCAGGAATATGTTAAAGACATAGAATATGAGGTGATTGTAATGGATAATGCTTCTACAGATCCTTCATGGAAAGATCTTATTCCCGAATTTCCTGCAGTACGTTTTATGTCTTCGGAAACGAACGGAGGTTTTTCAAAAGCTAATAATCAGGCGATCAAAAAGGCGGAAGGAGAATATGTGCTTCTTCTTAATCCTGATACTGAGTTTGAAGGCAGATATATGCAGGATCTGTTGGATTTTGCGGATTCTGACCCGGATTTCGGATGTCTTGGAATACAAATGCATGATGCGAAAGGCCATTTTCTTCCTGAAAGCAAACGTTCGGTACCGGATATGTTCAATTCCTTTGAGAAGCTTTTTACCAATTTAAAAAAAAATAATTCAAAGTCCTATTACAGGAATGATATAGAGAAGGATGAAATTGCAGAAGTAGAAGTGGTTACAGGAGCCTTTTTATTGATTAGAAAGAATGTCTACGAATCAATAGGAGGATTGGATGAAGCTTATTTTATGTATGGGGAAGATATTGATCTCTGCTATACATTATTGAGAAAAGGATATAAAAACTATTATTACGGTAAGGCCCTGCTTCTTCATCACAAAGGAGAAAGTACAATCAAAGATGGGGTATACCTCAAAAGGTTTTATGGTGCCATGCAGATTTTCATTGATAAATACTATAAAGAAGAAAAGCCTTTGCAGTATTCATTCTTAAAAGCAGGCTTAAAACTTCGCCATCAAATTGAAAAGATCAAGTTAAAATAAAAAAGCAACTCAAATCGAGTTGCTTTTATTGTATGTAAAATAATAGTCTTCTTATTTAGCCGGTGCCGGAGTAGTGGTTGTAGAAGAAGCAGGAGCCGATTGTTTTGCCGGAGCTTCTTTCTTAGCGGGTTGCTGAGCAGGTGCCACTTGTGAGGGTTTACCTGTAATAACAACACTTAAAAGGATAAGAACAATAATTGTCCCGCCCAGAGTCCATGTAGCTTTTTCCATGAAATCATTGGTTCTCTGTACTCCAAACTGAGCAGGTGATGCCCCTCCGAAAGTACTGGAAAGACCTCCTCCTTTTGGATTTTGAGCCATAACAACGATCACCAATAAAATACTGGCAATCATAACAAGAACCATCAATAGTGTAAATATAGTATCCATTAATTCTGATATCTTTTTGAATGGGCAAATTTAACCTTTTTTTACTGAACAACAAAAAAAGATGCTGGTAAATATAAATTAAGTGCAAAAGTTTGGTAATCAGCTAATGATTTTAGGTTAAAAATAAGGTTGAAACAGAATTTCGTTTTCGGTTTTAAAGCTATAAATCACAGTGAAATATTAATTTTTTTTAAATGAGCTTAGAAAATCTTTATCTTTTATCTTTACTATCCCATCTTTCCTTAATGTTTACGTGTACAATAAAAACGACAGCTGAAAGCTGCCGTTTTAATATCAAAAAAGGATATTTATTTGAAATCAGAATCCTTTGCCTGATTGAGCTGATAAGACTGTACATTCATATTGATTTCCATTCCGCCCATATTCTGAATGATCGTAAACGGGAACTTTACTCCTGAAACATCTTTGTAATTGGCAAAGCTGGTAGGAATAGAACCTCCTTCTCCTGCTTTTATTTCTCCTGTTTTTAAGCCCGTGCTTACACTATAGTAATACGTTTGCTTGGCTCCTTTGATAACATAAGAATCCTCGTTGTTGTACTTTTCGATTCCTGCTAATTTAAAGTCAGAAGATTTGGCAAAACCAAGTTCCGGGAACAGTTCCGGCTCCGCCATTGAGGCTTTCTGTTTATCATTTAAAGGCATTTTCTGACCCTGTGCTTCTACATAACCATCTTTGCCGTCAAACACGATTTTCTGAATGGTATTGCCCATCATTTTCATATCCATCATCATTTTTCCACCTTTGGCCTGGATCAGCTTCATGCTCATATCCATTCCCTGAACTTTAGTCGTCGCGTCAGCAGTAATGGAAGTTATTTTCTGAACGGCTGACCATCCTCCGATGGCATTGATGTATTTATCTGCAACAGAAGCAATGGTCACATTGGTATCCACTTTCTGTACGGCAGGTTTTGCTACAGGATTAGCTTCTTTGTCAAAGTATTTTACCGGGTATCCTAATTTTTCAAGTCCTTCGGAAATATCTGATGCTTTTCCGGCAATGAAAATTCTGCTTTGGGTAGGAAGAATGTTGGTTTTCACAGCATTGGATACGTCAGCAGCTGTTACTTTATCGATGGATTTTAAATAATTGGTGTAAAAATCAGCAGGAAGATTCTTAATTTTTTGGTTCAGGGCAAAATTGGCAATGTTTTCTGGCTTTTCCAGGGACATGATAAAAGCACCTTTTAATTTGGCCTTGGCATTGTCCAGTTCTTCAGGTTTCACCGTAGAAATTGCGTTAAGCTCATTCATTATTTCTTTAACTGCCTTGTCCGTAACCTCATTCCTTACGCTGGTTTCAGCCGAGAATTCAGGAGAATATTTGCTTGGATTCATACTGGAATACGCTCCATATGTAAAACCGTTTTTTTCTCGGAGGTTCATGAAAAGTCTTGCCTCGCCGCCGCCGCCTAAAATATAATTGGCAATCGTAGCCGGGAAGTAATTGGGATCTTTCATTTTAAGAGTGTTCAGATTGCTCACTGACAATACAGACTGTACGGCGGTAGGCACATCCACTACATTGATTTCAGTTTTAGAAACATTGGAAGCCGGCTCTAAAGCGGCAAATTTAGTATTTGATTTCTTCCAGTTTCCAAAAGCCTTTTCAATCAGAGGTTTTACCTTATCAAACTGTACATCTCCCACAATTACTAAATAGGAATGATCAGGAGTATAATATTTGTTATAGGCATTTTGCACATCTGCCAATTGGATATTGCTGATCGACTGTACCGTCTCAAACTCACCTCTTGACGTGTTTTTTCCGTACATCAATGCATTGGAAACTCTTGAAGCAATAGAAGCCGCATTCTTTTCATCCGCTTTCAGCCCTTCAAGGGCTCTTTCTTTTGTGTTTTGAATTTCTTCCGCAGAGAATTTAGGGTGCACGATGGCATCAGCCATTAATTCAAGGATTTCAGGAAAATATTTTGAAAGTGAATTGGCAGAGGCTCCACTGGAACTGAAGTGTAAGCTGGCCCCTAAGAAATCCACTTTTTTATTAAAATCGTCTTTGCTTAGATTGGTGGTCCCGTTTTCAAGCTGCTCTGCCATGATTTGGCTTACTCCAGCTACCTTTCCTTCATAATAAGGAGGCCTGTCCATGGAAAGAGTCGTATTTACTCTTGGAAGTTTATTGTTTTCAACCACCATTACCGTAAGGCCGTTATTGAGTTGAAAAGTTTTTGGTTTGGCAATATTGATCGCAGGGGTAGGTCCTGGTTTTGGCATTGCGTTAAGGTCTATTTTCTGTGCAGAAAGCATTCCTGAAAATAAAAATGCTGCTGCTATATAGGTGAATTGCTTTTTCATGGGGTAAAATTATTTTTTCTCAGGAACGTAGTTGATGATCACTCTTTGGTTAGGGTTCAGATACTTTTTGGCTGCATTTTGCAGATCCTGTCTGGTGATTGATCTGTAAATATCAATTTCTTTGTTGATCAGATTGGTATTTCCCATCAATACATGGTTGGTAGCCAACGATGCGGCAATTCCCTGAATGCTTGAATTTTGGTTGACAAACTGATTTTCAAACTGGTTCTGAAGTTTCTGATAATCTTCTTCAGAAATTAGACCTGTCTGAAGCTTTTTAATCTCTGCATCAATATCAGTCTGCAATGTTTCTTTCGTTGTTTTTCCCATAGGAATAGCGAAGAATGCAAAAATACTGTAATCTTCAAGTCCCTGATTGAAAGCAGCTACCTGAAGTGCTTTTTTCTCCTGATCTACTAATTTTTTGTATAAAACAGAAGATTTCCCATTGCTTAAATAGGAGGAAAGCATATCCAAAACATAGGCATCTTTCTCTTTGTTAGCAGGTGTTCTATAAGCGAAAACATAAGCCGGAAGCTGAATGTTCGGATCTGTAGCGGTTACTTCTTTTTCCTGAGTGATCGGAGCGTCTTTCGGGAAATCTTTTGGATAAACAGTTCCTTTGGGGATTCCTCCGTAATATTCCTCAATCCATTTTTTAGTCTGTTCAGGTTTTATATCTCCTGCCACCACTAATGTTGCGTTGTTGGGAACATAATATTTCTTGTAAAACGCCTGGAATTCTTGAAGCTTGGCAGCGTTAAGGTCTTCCATAGAGCCGATTGTAGGCCAGTTATAAGGATGGTTGGTAAACAGGTTTTTCTGAATGGTTGAGAAAAGGTTACCATAAGGCTGGTTATCCATTCTCAATCTTTTTTCTTCTTTTACTACTTCTCTCTGAGTATCTACACCAACCTGGTTGATCAAGGCATGGCGCATTCTTTCTGCTTCCATCCAAAGGCCAAGCTGCTCATTATTGGATGGGAAAGTTTCATAGTAATATGTTCTGTCGTTAGTTGTATTGGCATTATTCTGTCCTCCGTTTGAAGAAACGATCTTAAACCAATCTCCTCTTTTAATATTCGGTGTCCCCTCAAATAAAAGATGTTCAAAGAAATGAGCAAATCCTGTTCTTCCTTTTACTTCATCTTTTGCCCCTACATGGTACATTACTCCTGTGGTAACTACCGGAGCAGAATTATCCTGATGAAGAATAACATGAAGTCCGTTTGGCAGGTCATATTCTTCGAATTTGATTTGCTGTGCATTCAGTATCATCCCGAAGAAGGCTACTGCAGCAGCAGAAAGAAGTCGCTTTTTCATAAAGTACAAATTGTTTTATTAATTAGTAGAAAAAGTGAATTAAATGTTACAGAAGTAGAAGCTGAAAATTGAAAGTTGAAAATTGAAAATTGAAAGTGAGAAGTAGGGATACAATAAAGAACAGTCTATTTGCTTTGCTTGTCAATTTTGAAATTCACGGGTTAAAGTTTATGTTTGCTAGTTGCTAGTTGCTAGTTGCTAGTTGCTAGTTGCTGGTTGCTGGTTGCTGGTTGCTGGTTGTCGGTTGCCGGTTGTGTAATCCTTGTCTCAAGTCTCCCATCTCTAAGTCTCTTATCTTTGTTCCTGGCTCTATTTTCTAGCCTTTAAATTCTAACTTCTTTAATCAGAATTTGAATTCTCCTCTGAATACATTAATTTTGTGTTCCCAAAATCTTTTTTGCAGTATGGACTATTTGAAAGGACTCAATGAATCACAATATGAAGCCGTTACCTCTTTACAGGGACCTTTGATGGTACTTGCAGGAGCAGGTTCCGGAAAAACACGTGTACTTACAATGCGTATAGCACACCTGATCCACAATGGGATAGATCCTTTCAATATTCTGGCTCTTACCTTTACCAATAAAGCTGCCCGTGAAATGAAAGACCGTATCGCAAAAGTGGTAGGAGACAGTAATGCAAGAAGTCTCTGGATGGGAACTTTCCACTCGGTTTTTGCAAGAATTTTACGAATTGAAGCCCATTATCTGGGATATCCTTCCAATTTTACCATTTATGATCAGCAGGATGCCCTGAATGTGATCAAAAAGGTGTTGAAGGATATGAATATCGATGCTGATCTTTACAAACCTAAAAAAGTTCAGGCAAGAATTTCAACCTATAAAAATAACCTGATTACGGTAAAAGCATATTTCAATAATCCTGAGCTGATGGAAGCTGATGAAAAGGCAAATATGAAATTTATCGGTCAGATTTATCAGAGATATGTTGATGCATGCTTCAGAAACGGGGCTATGGATTTTGATGATTTGCTGTTAAAAACCAATGAATTATTGACCCGTTTTCCGGAAATACTGGCCAAATATCAGGACAGATTCAGATATATCATGGTGGATGAGTATCAGGATACAAACCACTCTCAGTATCTTATTGTAAAAGCCCTGGCTTCAAAATTTGAGAATATCTGTGTTGTAGGGGACGATGCCCAGTCTATTTACTCGTTCCGGGGTGCCAATATTTATAACATCTTAAACTTTAAGAAAGATTATCCGGATGCGAAGACCGTTTCTTTGGAACAGAATTACCGTTCGACCCAGAACATTGTAAATGCTGCGAACGTTGTTATTGCCAAAAACTTGCAGCAATTCAAAAAAAATGTTTTCAGTGATAATGAAGAAGGGGATAAGATCAAAATATACCGTTCACTTTCTGATGCTGATGAAGCGAATTTTGTGGCCGGAAATATTTGGGAACTTCGTAACCGTGACCAGAGAAAATATAGCGATTTTGCTATTTTATACAGAACAAACTCTCAGACCAGAGCATTTGAAGATGCTTTGAGACGTAAAAATATTCCCTATAAAGTATACGGAGGACTTTCCTTTTACCAGAGAAAAGAAGTGAAGGACCTTATCGGGTATCTTCGGCTTTTGATCAATGAAAATGATTCTGAAGCATTGATGAGAATTATCAATTATCCTGCAAGGGGTATCGGGGAAACGACTCAGAATAAACTGATTGTTTTTGCGGATGCACACAACATTTCTGTGTCCAAAGTATTGGATAATATTCCGATGTATGCTCCTCAGCTGGGTTTAAATAATGGGGTCTTAAATAAACTGAATGATTTCTGGTCTATGATAAAGGCCTTTCAGGTATTGCTGAAAACGGAGACGGCTTACAGTGTTGCGATGGAAGTAGCAAAACGAAGCGGTTTGATCAAATTCCTGAAAGATGACCAAACTCCTGAGGGAATTTCAAGAGTGGAAAACGTGCAGGAATTAATGAACTCGATGCAGGGATTTATTGAAGAGCAAATGCAGCTGGAGGACGGAGATCCCAGCCTTTCCAATTTCCTTGAGAATATTGCCCTTTCTGCAGATACCCAGGATAAAGAGCTTGATGATGATATGGTTTCATTAATGACCATTCACCTGTCAAAAGGACTTGAATTCCCAGTGGTTCACCTGGTAGGGCTTGAGGAAAACCTTTTTCCAAGTTTTATGAGTTCGGCAACCCGGGAAGATCTGGAAGAAGAGAGACGTTTATTCTATGTTGCATTGACAAGAGCAGAAAAACAGGCATTTTTTCCTATGCAATATCCCGTTTTCAATGGGGAAAAATTACAGATGCTGAACCTTCAAGATTCTTAAGTGAAATAGATGATGAGTTCATTGAATTCATCAATCCTGCGATGGAGAAAAGGTTTATCAATAATTCAGGGGTTAAATCCAATATTTTTGATGAGCATCCTTCGGAGCAGAGATATTATAAAAAAGTTGAGAAAAAGACGATTGAAAGAGCAGACAATTCAAAGCCGGCACCGGAAGTACGAAAACTGAAACCGGTAAGTACTGCAAAAATTATCAACCCTAGCGGAGCTTCTTCGCAGGATATTGAGGTGGGAGATAAGGTAAGACATGACCGCTTTGGAATTGGAGAGGTAACATTCCTGGACGGAACAGATCCTCAAAATATCAAGGCCAAGGTTATTTTTATGCATGAAGGTGAGAAAAATCTTATTCTGAAATACGCTAAACTGACTAAAATTTAAAAGTAAAACATATTTAGATATAAAAAACAGATTCAATTTTTGAATCTGTTTTTTTTAATATTCCCTTTGTCTGAATGATTCTTACGGAATATAGAAAAAAACAATCATAATTTTCACAAAATAAAGTCTATTAATTTTGTAGACTATTAAATAAATTTTACATTTGCCCCTTAAAAAACGTGAATGTTTTTCATTAACTTCAAATAAAAAAACATGAGAAATAAAAAAACTATCTTTTCTGTTTCTGTCTTATTTTTTCTGGGAACCTATGCATATGGCCAGGAAAAAGACAGTACAAAAGTAAATAAGGACAGTATAAAGACGAACAATGTAGAAGAAGTTGTTGTACTTGGATCAAGAGCAGGGGCACGATCAAAAACAGACAGCCCGGTTCCTGTAGATGTATTCAATATCAAAGAATCTTCTGTCATTCTTCCGCAATCCGGAATAGGACAGATACTCAATACAGTGGCTCCTTCTTTTACTTCTACTATTCAAACCAATTCTGATGGAACAGACCATTTGGATCCTGCCCAGCTGAGAGGTTTGGGGCCGGATCAGGTATTGGTATTGGTGAATGGAAAAAGAAGACATACTTCAGCTTTGGTGAATGTGAACGGAACCCCGGGAAGAGGAACTGTGGGAACGGATTTGAACGCTGTTCCGGCTTTTGCACTGAACAGGATTGAAGTTCTGAGAGATGGTGCTTCTGCCCAATACGGATCCGATGCTATTGCCGGGGTAATCAACCTTGAGCTTAAAAGAGACACCGGAAAGCTGGCCGGGCAGGTGAGTTATGGTGGGAATTTAACTCCGGCAGCCGATGATCACACCGGAAATTTTGACGGTCAAAATATTCAGGTGGACCTGAATTACGGGAATAAAATCGGAACCAAAGGCGGTTTCTTTAATATTACCTGGTCTTCACAGTTCAGGGATCCTACTTCCAGAGCCGGTGCAGAAAGCGGAGCCATTTATAATGCTTATAATGCCATTGAGCAACGTGCGCTGAATGCCGGAGTGAATCTTTCCTCACTTTATACCAACATCAATACCACCCAGAATTCACAGCAGATTGTCAATTATATCCATCAATATGCCCAGGGAGTAAACTACTTTAGCTCCGATTTTCAAAACCAGATTCAGGCGGCGAATACCATCGGTGCATTACAGGGGATTTTAGGAAGAGATGTGACGGATCAGGAACTGGCGTATAGAGGATTGACTAGAAAAGATTTCAATATGCAGGTAGGTCAGTCTAAACTGAACAACCACCAGCTTTTCATCAATATGGAAGTTCCAATCAGTGATGACTGGAAAGTATATTCTTTCGGGGGATACAGTTTAAGACATGGTACTTCCGGAGGTTTTTACAGAAAGCCTAACCAGAGCAGAACGTTTACAGGATTATATCCTAACGGATACCTGCCTCAGATCGGAACTGATATTCAGGATATCTCGCTGGCTGCGGGAATCAAGGGGAAATGGGATGGCTGGAACATTGACTTCAGTAATACGTTCGGGCAAAACTCGTTTACTTACACGATTCAAAATACAGGAAATACTTCATTACGGTTTGCTTCCCCGAATGAATTTGATGCAGGGGGCTTACGATTCTCCCAAAATACCATCAATTTGGATTTTTCTAAAAAATATGACGTCTGGGAAGGGATCAATGTGGCATTTGGAGCAGAACATCGTTATGAAAATTTTAAAATAACAGCAGGCGAACCTGCTTCTTACGAGATTTATGATGTTTTCGGAAATGTATGGGATGGTGATCCCTTAAAAAGACCTACAGATTTTTTCAAAGCTTTTCTTCCCGGAGGTTCACAGGTATTCGGCGGGTTTAAGCCTGTAAATGCTGTAAATAAAAACAGACAGTCTGTGGCAGCCTATGCAGATGTAGAATTCAATTTTACCAACTGGTTACTGGTAGATGCTGCTGCGAGGTATGAGAATTATTCGGATTTTGGATCTACATTCAACTATAAACTGGCTTCAAGGATTAAAGTTGCCCCTAACTTCAATGTAAGACTGGCAGGCTCTACAGGATTCAGAGCACCTTCCATACATCAGATTTATTATAATGTGACTTCTACTTTATTTACCAACAACCAGCTATTGGAAGTAGGAACTTTCAGCAATGATTCTGAGGTGGCAGGGCTGCTCCAGATGCCAAAACTGAAACAGGAAACTTCCAAATCAGCAAGTGTAGGATTTACCTATAAAATTCCTTCTGTTGGTTTAAGTTTCACAGCCGACGGATATTTTACAAAAATTGACAACAGAATTATTCTGACAGATCAATTTTTAAGAGCTGATGTACCGGTTGCTGCACAGAAAGTATATGATGAGTTGGGAATCAATGGCGCACAGTTTTTTACCAATGCTATTGACACGGAAACCAAAGGGATAGATGTGGTTATTGCCCATAATGCGAGATTTTCAGACTTTAAGTTAGATCATAATTTTGCTATTAATCTTAGCCAGACCAAACAGGTAGGGGATATCCATTCCTCAGGACTTTTACAGGATCCAAAACTGGAAAAGGTATATTTCTCTGAAAAATCCAGAGTATACCTGGAAGAAGCAGTGCCCAGAGTAAAAGCAAGTCTTTCGCATACGCTAACGTGGAAGGGAGCCAGTTTTTATCTTAGAAATACCTATTTTGGAAAGGTAACAGGAGCTGATGTTCTTGATGTCAACGGAGACGGAATTATTGGATTCAATGAGCATCAGCAGATCGGAGATAAAATCATCACGGATCTTTCCCTGGCTTACCAGTTTACTAAAAATATAGGGCTAACCGCAGGGGTGAACAATTTATTTGATATTTATCCTACTAAAAACCTTCCGGCGTCAACCAATAACGATCAGTTTGTCTACTCCCGTTCCACTTCTCAGTTTGGGCAGAACGGAAGATATGTTTTCACAAGACTGAATTTCAATTTTTAATCAATACTTATACTTTAAAAAGCGGAACTAATATTTTATTTCCGCTTTCTATTTCCGGTAGTATCACAATTTGAAAGGTCAGCTGCAAAATCAATTAAGGCTTGATATAAAGGGTATTCTGACTTTTTATTAAAATAGGAAATCTTTATTTTAAAACACTTTAGTCTACTTAAGAACGCATAAAAACTGGATAGAATACGTGCACCTGAGAAGAAAATCAAAGATTTTCAAAAACGTAAGTGTACTTACTCTGCCCAATTTTGTTTCTTAATTAACTTAAGGGTTTACTCTTTTTGCTTTATATTGATGTTAAAATATATGAATCATTTATTTGCGCTTAATAAATGGGTTTATAGTTGTTTTCTAGAAATCAATGACTTCCCTCATCAATCCTGACTATCTTTTTCTAAGCTATTTCCAGATTTTCAGTTCATAGGCAGCTTCCCAGAAGTGATATTCCATTCTGGTGGCCATGATAAAGGCTTCAGTCATTTTTTTTCTGGTCTCTTCTGTACTTTGCTGCGCTATTTTATCACAAACTGCAATAGCCTCATCCACTGCAGCGGAAAATTCATCCCCGGAATAGGTGTCGATCCATTTTTCATACGGATTGTTATCTGTATTCTGAGTACGGTAAATATAGTCTCCGACTTCCCTGTAAATCCAAAAGCAAGGCAGTACTGCTGCAACGGCAATTTCTACCGGTTCCAGGGCAGCAGTGCTTCTCAGGAAATGAATATAATGATGGCAGGCGGGCTGTAAAACACCTTTGTCTGCAACACCGAAATCTTTAAAATAAGATTCATGCAATGCATTTTCCACCACAATAGCATTTTCAGCAAAGCGCATATAGGCAAGTACATCCTGGAGATCCTGAATTTTTGCAGCAATCAGCGAGAGGGTTCTGCCGAAGTGTTCAAGATATAAAGAATCCTGAGCCATATAAAACCGGAATTTTTCCTGGGGTAAACTACCATCTGAAAGTTCTTTTATAAAAGGCATTTCCAGAATAGATTGATAATATCCTTCTATGGTTTGCCAGGTTTGTTCAGACCATTTCATTTTTAATTAATTTTTGAGGGTTAAAAAAGTGATTAAGCGGACCGTTTCCGAATCCCGTCTGTACATCCATTCCGCTTTCTATAGCCCGATAAGTATAGTGTTGGGCCAGGGAAACTGCATCATATAAGCTTTTTCCCTGTGCCAGATAGGCTGCGATCGCAGAGGAAAGGGTGCAACCTGAACCGTGCGTATTGCGGGTATTCAGTTTTTGAGTTTCAAATGCATGGAAATGGTCATGCTCATCATACAATAAAGAAGTAATTGTTGAGGTTTCCTGATGGCCGCCTTTCAGAAGTATACTTTTAGAGCCCAGCTGTTTTATTTTTTTTCCGGCAGCATATAAATCTTCAAGAGTTTCTACTTTCATACCGGCTAAAATTGCCGCTTCATCCATGTTGGGAGTAATGACATCAGCGATAGGGAAAAGTTTTTCCGTGAGGGCTTTGATGGTTTCCTCCTCAATCAGCCGGTGTCCGCTGGTGGCCACCATAACGGGATCAAATACAACCGGTATTTTTTTATATTGAGCTAATGTGGAAACAATAGTCTCTACCAGTAAAGGAGTATGAACCATTCCGATTTTAATGGCATCCGGAAAGATATCATCCAAAATGGCTTTGATCTGATCAGCTACCGCTTCTACGGGGATAGGATAGATTTTTTGTACACCTTGTGTATTCTGCACGGGCAAAGCCGTTAATACCGAAGTAGAAAAACATCCTAAGGCAGAAGCTGTTTTGATATCAGCTTGGATACCTGCACCGCCGCTTCCGTCAAAGCCGGCAATAGTTAATACTGATGGATATTTATGTTTTTTCATTTTAAAATTTCATTTTTTAATTCAAAGGCTGCTTTTTGAGGATCTGCAGCACTGCATATGGCAGAAACTACAGCAAGACAGTCTGCTCCTGCGCTGATCACTTCTTTTGCATTGTTAAGATGAATATTCCCTATGGCCACCAGCGGTTTTTCCGTAAGCTGTCTGATGGTTGCAATTCCTTCAAGACCCCATTCTGTTACAGTGTCTTTTTTGGTATCTGTTCTAAATACCGGGCTTATTCCTAGATAATCTGATGCCATGGTCTGTTCATTTTCAAGTTGAGACAGAAATTCCACGGAATATCCAATGATCTTATTTCGGATAAGAGGCTGCTGTCTAAGATAGACCGGTGAAGCATCACTGTTTCCTACATGAATTCCCGCGGCATTGACGTGTTCCGCCACTTCGATATTGTCATTAATAATAAGGGGAACATTGTATTTATCGGTAATTTCTATAAGCTGCAGTGCTTTTTGAAAGAATATATCGGTTCTGGTATTTTTTTCCCTCAGCTGGATAATATCTACTCCTCCCAGAATAGCCTGTTCCGCTACTGTAAGGAAGTTTTTTCCAATACAATCGGCCTCTGAGATCACCAGGTATAGCTGATAGGGAAAGGAAAGAGTGCTCATTTTTTCTCTATTTTTAAGACCGTTACAAATTCCTCTTCCGTAATATTGTACAGTTTATCAATCAGATGGACCTGGAGACTTCCGGGACCTTTACTTTCCTGGAAAGCCAGTTCCCCGGCTACGCCCAGTAATCCCATTGCCGCTGCTACAGCAAGTACCTTATCCTCTGCAATTCCTATAAATGCGCCTATTAATGCTGTAGCGGAACATCCAAGCCCTGTTACTTTAGTCATAAGAGGATGTCCGTTTTTAATAAAAATTTCCTGTTTTGAGCTTACAATAATATCGGTTTCACCGGAAATACAGACAATTGAATGGTATTGATTGACCAGCGTTTGTGCAGCATGCACCGCTTCATTACTCCGTGCGGTACTGTCCACCCCTTTGGTCACTGTGGTATTGGCCTTAGCGAGGGCAATAATTTCAGAAGCGTTTCCTCTGATTACAGCAGGATGAAATTGTAAAAGCCGGTGCAAAACCTGATCCCGAAAAGAAGTAGCACCTGCCCCCACAGGATCTAAAATCCAGGGTTTATTCGTTGAATGTGCAGTCTCAGCGGCTAAAAGCATAGATTCTGACCAATATTCATCAAGGGTTCCAATGTTAATGACCACTGAATGGGCAATGCCAATCATTTCCCTGATTTCAGATTTTGCATGAGACATGATCGGAGAAGCTCCGGCAGCCAAAAGAGCATTGGCTGTATTGTTCATCACGACATAATTGGTGATATTATGAACAAGAGGTGATTTTTGTTTGACAAGCTGTACCTGTTCCCAAAGAATTTTTTCCATTGTTATCTATTAAAATAAAAATAGCTTTAGGAAAAAATCCAAAACAAAAGGTACATTATTGGTAATGTAATTTTGCTTTTCCCTACGCCGGTGTCAGCCGTATCAGGTTCAAAGGGACTCTCTCAATTCTTTTCAGAATACCCCTAAAGCAAAACAAATGTATAAAAATAATCAGACCGGGCAAAAAGCAGGGCGCATTAAAAGTATCTTTTACCTTTCCACAAGCTCCTTTACCTGCTCACCGTAAAAATCGGTTTTTGTGGTAGTGATTTTTAAAAGTTCATACCATTTTCTGAAAGCTCCAATAAATACAATAAGCATCAAAACCATAGCCGTTACTGCTAAAGCGGCCAGTAAATACTGCTCTTTAGGGATATAAATGGAGGTCACCTGGATATAGCCTGCCCAGAAAGTGATTCCAGCCATAAAAACTCCCGGCACTGCTGAGCATAATGCATATTTTCCTCTGTTCATCCTGATAAGCATCGTGGTACAGACAATAAGTCCGCAGGCTGCAAGCAACTGGTTGCTGATCCCAAATAACGGCCAGATACTGCTCACATTTCCGGTATACACCAGATAGCCCCAGGCAAAAGTGAAAAGAAGGCTGCTGATTATAATTCCGGGAACCCAGTTTTTATCATTGAATTTCGGGACAACGGAGCCCAGCATTTCCTGTAGAAAAAAGCGTCCCACTCTGGTTCCTGCATCAATCGCGGTAAGGATAAATACCGCTTCAAACATAATGGCGAAGTTATACCAATAGGCCGTCAATTGATCCATATACGGGATTTTATTGAATATATGAGCCATTCCTACCGCTAAAGATACAGCACCGCCTGTTCTGCCGTGAAGGTCAATACCTATCTTTTGGGAATAATAATCAATATCAACTCCATGTAGGGAAGGATGTGCTGCAAGAAAGGCATCGTATGATTCTTTCGGAGTATTGATTGCAAAATAATCACCTGGCATTAAGGTACAGGCGGCAATCAATGCCATTAAGGCAACAAATCCCTCTACGAGCATTGCACCATATCCTACAAAAAGGATTTCCCTTTCTTTATTGAGCATTTTTGGAGTGGTTCCCGTAGCAATTACAGCATGGAACCCTGAAATCGCTCCACAGGCAATCACTATAAAGATAAAAGGCAGTACAGGGCCTCCAATGACAGGTCCACCTCCGTTGACAAAGGCTGTAAGGGCAGGCATCTGTATCGTAGGATGAATGACAATAACTCCGATGGCAAGCATGATGATTGTTCCTATTTTCAGATAGGTAGAAAGATAATCACGCGGAACCAACAGCAGCCAAACCGGTAATACGGAAGCCAGAAAGCCGTACAGGGGAATAGCAATGGAAATGGTCTTAATATCCCATGAAAATAAATGATTCATTGTTGGATTCTGCATCAGGCTATGTCCGCCAATTATTCCTGCGATTAATAGGATGCCTCCCAAGATACTGGCGAACAGAACAGAGTTCTTCTTATAGCGCATAATCAGTCCCATAATAACAGCAATAGGCATGGTAATCACCACTGTAAAAAGTGACCAGGAAGCCTCATGCATAGCATTGATGCAGGCCAGGGACAGCCCTGCCAGCGTAAGAATCAATATGAATAAAATGGCAAAACCAGCCACTGTTCCTGTTGTCTTGCCAATTTCTTTTGATGCAATAGTAGCAAGGCTTTGGCCTTTATGCCTCACTGAAGCAAACAGAACAACCATATCATGAACGCCTCCTCCCAATACACAGCCTATTAAAATCCATAATGCTCCGGGAAGATAACCAAACTGTGCGGCTAGCACTGGACCTACTAAAGGACCGGCTGCCGCGATAGCTGCAAAATGATGTCCGAAAAGGACATTTTTATTGGTGGCTACATAATCTTTACCATCTGCAAACTCTACCGCAGGAGTGGTGTGCTGATCATTCAGCCGGAGTACCTTGTCAGCCATAAAAATACCATAAACACGGTAAGCAATAGCAAAAATAAGTACCGAAACAAATATCAGGGTAAGGGCATTGAGATTGTTCATGAAATCCATATGTCTTGTTTTTTTAAGTGAATAATTAAAATGCAGGCTTTTTAATGCGAATAATTTAATTAAAAGCCAAGTTAATTATTTTATGTTTAAAAAAGACTAATATGTATATTAATCTAGCATATTTGGTTTCATGTGTATTTTAATATATTGAAATATAGATTTTTAGATTTTAATTGGGTATAGTTATCTTATTTTTTCTGTGAAACAATGAAGTCCACCATCTGATCGGTCATCTGATCAAGATAAGCTTTGTCAGTAGTTCCAAAGCCGTGGATACCGTCTTTGACTACGATCAAAGAATTCTGTATCGTAGCCCTGTTTAACTTTCTGTGAAGTTTTTTAGACTGGCTTAAAGGAACTATTTTGTCTTGATCTCCCTGGATAATTAAAGTAGGTACTGCATTGGAAATATAACTGACCGGAGATATGGTTTTTAAATATTGTATGGCATTTTCCTGGTCCTTTTGGATGTCAAATCCGGAAAGTCCCTTTACCAGGCCTTGTTGTAAACTAACAATCTTTTTTGAAATCAATCCGATCATAGCCACCGGAATTGTCCCCAATTTAGTATGAAAAAGCTTATTCAGATCAGTGGGACCATAATGATCTATGACATAATTTACCTTGGCAGAGTAGGGGGAAAGCTCAGAACTCCCTTTAAAGGTATCATCCGGAGTATAGGCAGCAAGAAGAGACAGGTGCGCTCCGGCTGAAGCCCCGAACAATCCGATATTATGGGTATCAAAATTATATTTTTCCGCATTTTTTCTGACCCATCTTACCACATCCTTGGTATCTTCTAAAGGCAGGGGAAAGTGAGTGCTGTCATTCAAAAGGGTATAATTGATACTGATTACTGCATACTGTTTTGCCGTCAGTTTTTTTATGGTACTTTCAACATAATCATCCGCTGAGATCATTTTACTGCCTTCTATCCATCCGCCACCATGTACATAGATTAGAACCGGATATTTTTCAGAAGAAAGAGTTTTGGGAGTGTAAAGATCCAATTCGAGAGGATTCCCTTTTTTATTTATTTTATATACTACATTCTCGGCAACTGTTGTTATTTCAGGAAGAAGAGTGCTTTTTACGCGTGGAGTCTGTTTTGGAATTTGTGAAAAATTTTGTGAAAAAATTAAATGGGAAGAACTTAAAAATAAAACAAAAAACAGGTTTGTAAAAAACCTGTAGATTGATATGTTTGTTGATAATTTCATAATGATTTTTTTGACGGAATGTTATTTTACTAACTCCTCAAAAAGCCTACCAAAAGTGCTATTCAGATCACTTGATTTTCCGGGGTGAGGTCTTGAAGTCTGAACAACGGAGCTTCTTACCGCTGTAAGCCATCGGAAACGTTCAGGGATATCCAGTTGTGCGATAGGGCCGCCATCTTTATTGCCTTCTGCTATTTTTTGGAAACTTTCCAGATTATGAATAATATCGTCATAATCCAGTTTGCTGTGCATCAACTTAAATTTATCGGGACACAGATAAAACTCTACTCGTATGAACTTTTCCTTTTTTGAAAACATAACGAGCCCAATGTTGAAAAATTCTTCTCTCTCAACTTTCGGAACCAGGCGTATTACCGCATATTCATATATTTTATCCTCTTGCATTTTTGGCTTCGTTTACAAAGATTTGAGAATTTTCTAACCGGGTTTTCATAAACTGAAAATAGATCTCACGGATCTCATCAGGGGTTTCATCAGCATCATTCCATTGTAACCAGTCGTCAGGGATTAAGTTGACCATATCTCTGAAAAGGGTGTCATTTAATTTTTCATGAGCAAACTGATCGGCTTCGTCCAGTTTTTTGGCTTTGGGAAGTAAAACATGGTCTTTCACATATTTGAAAGGAGTTTTGGCTGCTGCATCAAAATTCTGCCATGAATGATGGAAATAGAATGATGCTCCGTTGTCAATGATCCAAAGCTCTTTATGCCACATCAGCATATTCGTATTCTTATAAGTACGGTCAATATTGGTAATAAATGCATCCAGCCACAATATTTTTGACGCCATAAGAGGATCGACAGCAACTCCCGGATCATAGGTAATAGAACCTGAAAGATAATGCAAACCCAGATTTAAGCCTTCAGAAAATTTCAGCAGATCCTGTATCTCTTCATCAGCTTCCGTTCTGCCGAAATCGGCATCGAGGTTTATAAAGACAAGTTCCGGGAGCTTCAACCCCAGCGCTTCTGCAATTTTTCCTCCCAGGAGTTCGGAGATCAGCATTTTCACTCCATGGCCTGCACCACGGA
The DNA here is from genome assembly GCF_022869225.1 of Chryseobacterium sp. Classification (NCBI taxonomy): domain Bacteria; kingdom Pseudomonadati; phylum Bacteroidota; class Flavobacteriia; order Flavobacteriales; family Weeksellaceae; genus Chryseobacterium; species Chryseobacterium sp. The sequence goes on from NZ_JALIHL010000001.1 coordinate 3,305,344, forward strand.
ACTTTAATACATATTTGAAATCATCATCAGCTTCTGCCAGAGCGGGGAGAGAACCTCCTTCTCTCAGGGGCAGAATGTAACGCATCACGGTTACCGTTCTTAAATTCTGCATTAAGCAAAATTAAGGTTATTTTTTGATAGTTTTTTTCATAAATTTCGATTTAAATTAATTGTATTTGTTTTATGGATTTGATTATTAAGAAAGATATACTCCTGGAAAACCCTGAAACGAAAGGTTTTCTTGCTGATGTTTATTATGGGGAAACTGGAGAAAAACTACCATTGGTGATTTTCGTTCATGGCTATAAAGGCTATAAAGATTGGGGAGCTTGGGATCTCATGGCGGAAAAGTTTGCCGGGGCAGGTTTTTTCTTTGTGAAATTTAACTTTTCCCATAACGGAACAACTTTAAATAATCCTCATCATTTTGCAGATTTGAAAGCTTTTGGGAATAATAATTATTCTAAAGAACTTTCAGATCTTGGTATTGTTATTGATCACTTTATAAAAGATTCTCATGTTGACGATCAGAAAATAGTATTGATCGGGCACAGCAGAGGAGGAGGAATCTCTATTATTAAGACTTTTGAAGATGAAAGAATCAACGGATTGATTACCCTGGCCAGTGTGGATACCTTAGAGCGCTTTCCAACAGGGGAAGCTCTTGAAAACTGGAAAAAGGAAGGGGTTTACCACGTACTAAACGGGCGTACAAACCAGGAAATGCCTCACTATTACCAGTTTTATGAGAATTATGAACAGCATATCCACCGTTTTGATGTGGAACGAGCTACAGAAATGGCCAAAGCACATATGCTGATCATTCACGGAACAACTGATGAAAGTGTAGAGGAAAAGCAGGCAGAACATCTCCATCTCCTTCATCCGGATTCTGAACTGTTTCTGATTGAAAATGCCAATCATACTTTTGGAGCTAAAGAACCATGGGAGGAAAAAAATCTGCCCAAAGATCTGAATACAGCGACTGAAAAATGTATTGAATTTATAAAAGAGAAAGTATTATAAAAGAAAATATCTGAAATAATACAGTATAAATTACGCTATAATATATTAAACGCCATATAAAATTAATTATGAAAAAACTTATGACAAGCGCATTGGCGCTATCATTGCTGGCAACAGTTATTTCTTGTAAAAAGGAAGTGAAGACAGAAACTTCTTCAGGTACCGATTCTCTAAGTACAACAATGTCTAAAGATTCGGCAGCTGCTCCTAAAACGGATTCTGCATCCACTGCCTCTCCTGCAGCAGCTTCAGATAATATCATCACTAAAAATGTCGGAAAATATCCGCATGATATTAAGTTGTTTGAAGATAAGAGCATCACAGACAGACTGAAAAAACTTGCCGGAGCCCAGTATGATGAAATGGTAAAATATTTCAATGTAGAAAGTCCTATTGTGACAGAAAACGGCATCTATAAACTCAATGGATGTAAGCAGCATGACTGTCCGGGATATTCTACCTCCATTTATTATGATGCTAAAAATGATAATTTGAATATCTCTATCGATAAAAACGGTAAGGTTACGGACTTTGCAGAGAAAGGAAAAATTAAAATATCAGAGGCTTTGAAGGCTAAATAAGGAAAGGGACCTGAAAAGGGAAGTTATTGAAATCGGAGAATGACTAGGCTGATTCTAGTAATTTTTAAGGTTCAATTATGTCAAATGACTATCAGAAATTTATTTTCAGATAATTTCTAATTTCTTTCTTCCAGTCTCTCATCTATATAAAATAAGCCTGAAACTTCAGGCTTATTTTATTTTTACTGTATTGTCAAAACTCTCCAGGCTTCTTCAATTCTGCTTTCTAAAAGTAATTTCTGGGCATTCAAATGAATGCTTTCATCCGAATGGAAATCTCCGGCAGGTAATACTTCTATATTGGCAAGCATTCCAAGGTCGTTTCCTGTAAAGATATTACTGTATTTAACAGCATCAGGTAATAAGTCAAACCCGATTCCTTTGGTTACCAAAGGTTTCGGAACTTCAAAAAGACTGTTTTCATTGCTTCTGGAATACCAGTTGCTGCCTAAACGGGCTACCATGTCCAGTTTTTTCTGATCCAGATTTCCGGATTCATTGAGGTAATCTTCTCTGATATGGATTTTCTGAACCTCACAGATAACCAGATTTCCGGCACCTCCCTGATCTCCCAACGGTTTTACTTCCAAAACCCTGCATTCAAAATTGACAGGGCATTCTTCAATCAGTTTAGGCTGTACCAGATCAGCATCTTTCATCGTCAGGCCGGATTTTATAAACTCATTGACTCCGGTTTCATATTCTGTAGAAGCTAAAGAAATCTGCTGTACAATGGGATAGTTTACCGTTCCAATAACAACTTCCGGAACTTCCAGAACATTTTCAAGGGTATGTTTCGTCGTATTATCACGGACTCTTCTCGATGGTGAAAAAATCAAAATCGGCGGAACCGTACTGAACATATTAAAAAAACTGAATGGGGATAAATTGATCGTCCCGTTTTTATCTACCGTAGAAGCTAAGGCAATCGGCCGTGGCGAAACCGCTGTCTGCATGATCGTCTGCAGCTGTACGGAGGTTATTTCGGAGGGGATTACTGTTTTCATATTTTTGATTTAACCACAAAAGGCACAAAAGTTTTTTAAGTTTAAAATCTATCTTTTTAAAGTTCAAAAAAGCATGTCGTAATATTTGTTTACAAAAGTTTCCTGTCCTTCGTGATATAGATTTTTTACGTTAAAATTGATTAAAATACCTTTAGGTTTTCTCATTAAGTTTATATAATTTAGAATTTGAGCCCGATGGATGTCATTTAATTGAACAACTGATTTAAGCTCAATAACGATTAAATCCTCAACTAAAAAGTCACAAAAGAAATCACAATCAATTTCTTTTCCTTTATAGCATACCGGAACCTTCAGCTCGGATTTAAAATGAATGTTTCTTAACCTAAGTTCTTCCTCTAAACATTTATGGTACACGCTTTCCAATAAACCGGCGCCCAGAATTTTGTGAACTTCTATGCAGGCACCGTTTATCTTATAGGTCAAATCGGTTAAATAAGACTGTGTAACCATAAATCCTTTTGTGACTTTTGTGGTTAATATTTATTAAACTGTCGGGATAATTTTACCGGAAACTTCACCGAAACCTACTCTTACCCCGTCTTTTTCAGCCCACGCTTTCATGGTAACCGTATCGTTGTCTTCGATGAATTTTCTTTCCTGGCCATCGCTTAGGGATAGAGGGTTTTGACCTCTCCATGTCAATTCCAGCATAGAACCGAAAGATTTTGGATCGCTTCCTGAAATAGTTCCGCTTGCATACATGTCGCCAACCTCAACGTTACATCCGTTTACCGTGTGATGGGCCAATTGCTGAGTCATATTCCAGTACATGTGTTTGTAGTTGCTTTGGCAGATCAGGTTTTGTTCGCCGTTTTCAGGCTGGATATAGACTTCAAGATTGATATCGTAATTTTTATCCCCTTCAAATTTCAAATAGTCTAAGACTTCAGGATCCTGTGTCGGTGAAGCCGTTCTGAAAGGTTCCAGGGCTTCCAGGGTAACGACCCACGGAGAAATAGATGAACCGAAGTTTTTGGCAAGGAATGGCCCTAGCGGAACATATTCCCAAGATTGGATATCTCTTGCAGACCAGTCGTTGAAAACGACCATTCCGAAAATAGCGTCTTCAGCTTCTTTTGTAGAAATACTTTCTCCCATCTCTGTATTTTTGTTGATGATAAAAGCCATTTCGAGTTCAAAATCCAGCTGTTTACAAGGTCCGAAAACCGGTTGGTCTGCATCAGCAGGTTTCATCTGACCTTTCGGGCGGTTGATCTCCGTACCTGAAACTACGATAGAAGATGCTCTTCCATGATACCCTACGGGTAAGTGTTTCCAGTTTGGTAATAATGCGTTAGCAGGATCACGGAACATTTTTCCAACATTGGTAGCGTGTTCAATACTGCTGTAAAAGTCTGTATAGTTCGGGATGTGTACAGGCATCATCATTTTTACTTTATCCAGATCATAGAATGCTTCTTCAATGGTTTTCTGGTCTTTTGATAAAGCCGAGCCTTCCTGTAACAGCGTCTGTATCTTTGTACGCACAGCGTTGGTAACCGGTTTCCCCAACTCGATAAATTCGTTGAGGGTATACGCTTCAAAAACATTGTCGTCCAATCCTTCAATATCATCGAAATATCCCAGATCGTACAAGGTTGCAAGATCAATTACCTGATCTCCGATTCTTGTACAGCATCCTATATATTCTTTATTAAAAACGGCGACTCCGAAAGGGATATTGTGTATAGAAAAATCCGAATGTGAGGAATAGTCTACAAATGATTTCATAAGTTTAGATTTAAGTTAGATTAAAATATCAACCTGAGAAACTCTTCCTCAAGATATTTATTTTGCCTTCTTTGAGTAAGATTCTTCATCAATCCATCGGTCTCTGGTATTGACATCAATGAGATAGAGAATATCCTTTTGTTTGGTAAGCAACAAGGTTTTGGTGACCGGCAGCGGAATTTTTTTATCTTCAAGCCTGTCTGCCCTTAAAGAAATAATATTCTTTTTCCTGATAATATCACCGCTGAAAACATTGGAACTGCTTTCGCCTGTGGCTTTATCATCGAAGACTTCTACGTAGGTAGCATTCGTTCCTTTGAAGATGATAAAATCTCTTTCCGTATGATCTGCCTCATCTTTAATGAAAACAAATTTTTTATTGTCAATATTTACGTTTTCAAGATTCTGATTGATTCCTTTTCTTTCTTCAAGTCTGTTAAGAATTTCATTCAATGTTCCATATTGTGCTTTTAAGCCTAATGTTCCAAAAAATAAAATTCCAATTAAAAATTTTCTCATATGCTGTGTTTTATAAAAAAGTTTTGCCAAGACGCTGCATCCTGACAAAACTTATATGTAATGTAAAATTAAAGATTTCCTCTTCTTTCCTGCTCTCTTTCCAATGCTTCGAACAATGCTTTGAAATTACCGGCACCGAAACTCTGTGCACCGTGTCTTTCAATGATTTCGAAGAATAGAGTAGGACGGTCTTCTACAGGCTTAGTAAAGATCTGTAACAGATACCCTTCTTCATCATGATCAATAAGTATACCTAAATCCTGAAGTTTCTTAAGATCTTCATCAATATGGCCTACTCTTTCAGGAACCATATCATAATAGGCTTCAGGAGGAGCAGAAAGGAATTCTACCCCACGTTTTTTTAATTCGCTTACGGTGTAGATGATGTCTTTTGTAGCCACAGCAATATGCTGCACCCCTTCACCTTCGTAGAAATCAAGGTACTCTTCGACCTGAGATTTCTTTTTACCTTCTGCAGGTTCATTGATCGGGAATTTTGCATATCCGTTTCCATTTGACATTACCTTAGACATCAAAGCAGAATATTCTGTATTGATCTGTTTGTCATCAAAGGAAAGGATATTAACAAATCCCATTACTTTTTCATACCATTCTACGGTAGGAATCATTCTGTTCCAGTCTACATTTCCTACACAGTGGTCTACATACAGCAACCCTGTTTCTTCAGGATTGTAGTCGCTTTCCCATTTTTCATATCCGGGCATGAAAGCTCCGTTATAATTTTTTCTTTCCACAAACATGTGAACGGTTTCTCCGTAAGTATAAATTCCGGACATTCTTACTTCACCATGCTCATCAGTTAAAGTTACAGGCTCCAAATATGGTTTTCCTCCTCTTTTCGTAGTTTCTTCGAAAGCTGCATAAGCATCATCTACCCAAAGTGCCAAAATTTTCACTCCGTCACCATGTTTTTTAACGTGCTCGCTGATAGAAGAGTCAGACGTAAGTCCGGTTGTTAATACCAGTCTTATTTTCCCTTGTTGAAGCACATAAGATGCGCGGTCTCTTACTCCTGTTTCAGGACCCGCATAGGCAACAGACTGAAAACCGAAAGCGGTTTTGTAATAATGGGCAGCCTGTTTTGCATTTCCTACATAAAACTCAATATAATCTGTACCGTTGATCGGTAAAAAATTCTCTGCTTGAGCAATTTTTTCGGCAAATGTAAGTGTTGACATATTTTCTCTTTTACTTTTATTTTATAGGAATGCAAATTACAAAAATCCTGGATATAGGAAAAACATTCAGTAGAAATCCTGGGATTTATTTAACATAAAATTAAAGAAGAGTTCACTTAAGTCCATTTAAGTTTTTTAGGCTTACCCAGGATCCGCTACTTTTGTACTACAAAAGACAAGTGAAAAAAAAATATTTCGAACATGAAAACCGCAGAAATATCTGCGGTTTTCTTATTTTACATTCTCTCAATTTTTCTGTTTAGCCTTCCGGCATCGGGATTATAATTGTCCCATATTTTCCAGGTATCATCGATCTTTCGGATAAAGTAGATCTGAGTATTCAGCTGGTTGACAAAATGTTCCTCACCGGTTTCCCCGACCTTGAACAAGAGGTTCCAGAATTCCTGGGATTCCAGTACCTTTTTATCAGGCTCGTCTGTCACAATAGTAATATCAAATACTTCATAATTGGAACGGTTGTTTTTGGTTACCAATTGAAAATCTTTGTCGCAGAGCTCTTTACTGAATAAGGAAGCTCTTTCTAAAAAAGGGGAATCGTCAAATACCAGACCTTTAAAAAGCTGGGTATTATGGCTGGGAAACTGTTTGTAAAATTCAAAAGCCGCAGCACAGTAATCATACACGATCTGGGTCAGAAACGAACGGTCATCCGACTCCTGATCTTCCTGTTTTTTACTTCTTATAAATAGAATATAATCATTAAGGTCCTTATATCCCAGAAAGATACAGATCTTATCCAGGGTTTTTAAAAATCTCAGATCGCTATGCGTTTTATCCTGATAATCATTTTCAAAAAAACGCTGTAAGGTAACATGTGAAATCGTATTTCCTATTTCAAATTTTCTTCCGCCCTTCAATTCTTCTGCTTCAGATAATTCTTCTTTAATAATTTCGGAAAGAATAATATAATGGCTTCTCTTCCATTCATTCACATTCCCCAAAACAGAATTCCTTACTTTTGAATGCTTTACAACTTCTTCTCTTATCGAATTATATATAGTTTTCAATTTCCTTGTTTTAGAAAGAATTTTATCAAAAATACTGCCAAAGCAGTTCTATAAAAGCTTTGATTATTAATGTTTAAACCTTTCGAAAGCTGCTCTTTCCAGCATTTCTCTGTCATCAGGATGGGCAATGCTGATGAGCTCCTGGGCTCTCTGACGAAGATTTTTACCATACAGATAAGCTGTTCCGTATTCTGTAACAACATAGTGGATATGGCCTCTTGTAGTCACTACTCCTGCGCCTTGTTTAAGGTAAGGAACAATTCTTGAGATCCCTTTTTTTGTTCTTGATGTAATGGCAATGATTGGTTTTCCATCCTCACCTAATGCAGCGCCCCTCATGAAATCCATCTGTCCTCCGATACCGCTGTATTGTAAAGTTCCGATAGAATCTGCACATACCTGGCCGGTAAGGTCAATTTCAATGGCTGAATTGATAGCCACCATTTTTTTGTTTTTCATAATATTGATCGGGAAGTTGACCTCACTTACATCTCTGAAGGCAAACACCGTGTTGTCATCTACATAATCATACAGTTTTCTGGTTCCGAAGCAGAAACTTGTAATGGTTTTATTGTCGTTATACCCTTTGTATTTATTGTTGATCACATCATTTTGAATCAGATCAATGACCCCGTCACTCAGCATTTCTGTGTGAATTCCCAGATCTTTGTGGTTGGTAAGGCATTTTAAAACAGCATCAGGAATCGTTCCGATACCCATCTGAAGGGTAGACCTGTCTTCAATAAGCTCTGCTACATTTTTTCCTACCAGCATTTCTTCAGGGCCTACCTTTGAGCCATAATCTACGGTAGGAAGTTCTTCTTCGTGCCAAACCAGTTTATGAATTCTGGTGATGTGGATCATTCCGTCTCCATGGGTTCTGGGCATTCTCGGATTGACAATCGCAACGATGATCTTAGCGGTATCTACAGCCGATCTTGCGATGTCTACAGAAGTTCCCAATGTACAGAAACCATGTCTGTCGGGAGGAGACACCGTGATCAGGGCCACATCCAACGGAAGGATATTTTTCCTGAATAAAATAGGGATTTCACTTAAAAATACCGGAACAAAATCTCCTCTCTCAGAGTTTACAGCATCTCGTACAGGAGTGGATACAAATAAAGAGTTGACAAAAAAACTGTCCTTGTACTGAGGTTTTGCTATTTCAACATTCCCCTGTTGCGTAATGGAAACCATTTCTACATTTTCCAGCCGGTGAGACTGTCTTGCCAGTTCATCAATCAGGTAATTTGGAGTGCATGCACTTCCATGGAAAAATACACGGTTTCCGCTTTTTATTGTATATATCGCTTCTTCTGCGCTTATGTAATTTTGCATACCTTCTTTTTTAATAATAGTTTATGACCGGTGCCGATATTATTTTTTTACATAAAAATACCTATCTTCTTTCAAAGATAATATTTATAGCCTTTACTTATTCTAAATATTGCAGGGATATTAAGAGACATTTATCATATTGAATGAACCCGGGACTCTTTAAAAATAAAGGACCCAATGCATTGCATGCGGTCCTTTTATTATGGTAATGAAAATTTTTAAATGGAAACTTCGATTTCTGTTTTCTGTTTCATGCTTCCTGTTTCAGAGAACCGCAGATGCCAGCTGAATGCTTCTTCGAGTAAATGGGGAGTATGCCCTCCTCTTTCACATGCTCTGTCGAAATAGGATTGCAGTTCTTCCTTGTAATCAGGATGAACGCAGTTGTCAATGATTTTCTGTGCTCTTTCTCTTGGTGCCAATCCTCTTAAATCAGCCAATCCGATATCCGTTACCAAGATATCAACATCATGCTCTGTATGATCCGTGTGAGACACCATGGGAAGGACATGGGAAATGTTGTTGCCTTTTGAAGCTGCCTGTGTCACAAAAATACTTAAATAGGCGTTTCTTGCAAAGTCTCCGGAACCTCCGATTCCGTTCATGATTTTTGTTCCTCCGATATGAGTGGAGTTTACATTTCCGTAAATATCAAATTCGATAGCGGTATTGATCGCTATTACTCCTAACCTTCTGATCAGTCCGGGAGTATTGGAAATATTCTGAGGTCTTAAAACAAATTTCTCTCTATATTTTGAGAGGTTTCCCAAAACTCTTTCATAGCATTCCTTAGAAACGGTGATTGAGGATGCAGAAGCAAAACTTAATTTACCGGAATCAATCAGATCGAATGTGCTGTCCTGAAGCACTTCAGAAAACATGGTCAGGTCATAAAAGTTACTATCCTTGAATCCTGTAAGAACGGCATTGGCAACTTTACCGATACCCGCCTGAAGGGGAAGTAACCGGTCTGTAAGACGTCCTAAAAGAACCTCATTTTCAAAGAAACCGAGAAGATGTTGGGCAATAGCTGTTGTCTTTTCGTCCGGCTCTGCAATATCTGCAGGGCTGTCCTTAAGATGGGTAAAAACAATGGCTTCAATTTTATTGGGATCGACCGGAATACTTTTTCTGCCGATTTTGTTCCACGGAGCCACGATTGGAATAACATTTCTGTATGGGTAATCCTCTGCCTGGTAAATATCATGAATCCCATAGACTTCCTCAGGAACTTCCGTATTGATTTCGATAATGATTTTTTTAGCCAGAGCTGCAAAAGTTACAGAATTACCTACAGAAGTGGTGGGTACAATACTTCCGTCTCTTTCAATATAGGCTGCTTCAATAACAGCGACGTCAATACTCTGCAGGTTTTTAGTATGAAGAAGCTCCGCACTTTCGCTTAAATGCTGGTCGATGAAGAGAATTTCACCTTTATTGATCTTATTCCTTAAAATCGGATCTACCTGAAATGGCATCCTTTTCCTTAATACATTGGCTTCTGCCAGTTTTCCGTCGGTGCCGTGCCCCAGTGAAGCACCGGTCATCAAAGTGACTTTGAGGTCTTCGGTTTTTCCTCTTTCTGCAAGTGCAGGCAAAATAGCTTTGCTGTCACCTGCTTTCGTAAAGCCGCTTGATCCTACGATCATACCGTCTTTAATGATTTTTACAGCGTTTTCTGCTGTGGTTACTTTTTGGTGTAGACTTTCTAATCTGATTCTTTCTAACATGTAATATTGATTTTGTTTTAAACCACCATTACTTAGGATGCGTTATGAAAAATAATGATGGTTAAATATGGTAACCATACCTCACAAATTTACGAAAAAAGACGCTTTAAATAAAGGATTTAAAGCGTCTTTTGTATGTATTCAGTAATACTTTTTATTTGCACCTGTTTAGGCTCTTTACTATTAAATAGATCTATGAGAATTTTTAACCATAAAAATCATAAAGATATATGTTTAAACACTATAGTTCACTTAAGGAAGTCAACAATAATGCTGTATAAAGTTCTTAAAAGAAAATCTTCCATTTTCAAAAACTTAAGTGCTCTTTTTTGTCAAATAACATTCACCTTATAAGACTTAAGTGTTTAAATCTTTTGTGATTGATAGTAAACGGTTAAAACTGTTTTAATTCTAAGAATAAACTATTCCAGCCATGAGGTTTTATAGGATGGATCTTCCACTTTTAAAGCTTCTTCCGTAATTTTTAAAGGACGGAAAGGATCTACCATGACCGCATATTCTTCCGTGAATTTTTTACCGATACTTCTTTCCATAGCACCAGGATGAGGTCCATGTACGATTCCTCCAGGGTGAAGGGTAAAGTCCATCAGGTCGATGTGGTTACGGCTCATAAAGTCACCTTCCGTATAGAACAATACCTCATCAGAATCGATATTCGAGTGGTTGTAAGGTGCCGGAATAGCCTGTGGATGGTAATCATACATTCTTGCACAGAATGAGCAGACTACGAAATTGTGTCCTTCAAAGTTCTGGTGAACCGGTGGCGGTTGGTGAATTCTTCCGGTGATCGGTTCGAAGTTTTTAATATTGAATTTATAAGGATAAAAATAGCCGTCCCAGCCTACCACATCAAACGGATGCGTTGCATAGATGAAGTCTGTGATCTGGTTTTCTTTTTTTACTTTGATTAAAAATTCTCCTTTTTCATCTTTGGGCTCCACGAAAGAAGGAGTGATAATATCCCTTTCGCAGAATGGGGAATGCTCTAAAAGCTGTCCGAATTCGTTTCTGTATCTTTTGGGAGTGTAAATAGGAGAGTGGCTTTCCAGTACGAAAAATACAGGGTTTTCCGACTTCAGCTCTACCTGGTAAATTGTTCCTCTCGGAATAATAAGATAGTCACCGGTCACAAACTCAAGATTTCCTACAAATGTCTTTAAGGTTCCTGTTCCTTCATGAACGTATAAAAGCTCATCACATTCAGCATTTTTGTAAAAATAATCCATTGATTTTCTTGGCTTTGCCAATCCCATTTTCAAATCGTTATTCATCAAAAGAATCTTCCGGCTGTCCATAAAATCGTCTTCCGGAGCAACGTTCATTCCTTTAAACATTCTTGGGGTCACATTTTTTTCAACCGCAATTTTAGGGGTCACATCTTTCGGTTCTCCGATTGATTTTATCTGTGTAGGACGGTGAATGTGGTATAACAAAGACGAAATCCCATGAAAGCCTTCTGTACCGAAAAGCTGTTCATAATAAAATTTATCTTCCGGAGACTTAAAGATGGTATGCCTTTTTGGTGGGATATTTCCCGCTAGATGATATCTCATTTTACTTTCATATGTAGTTTCTCAAATTTAATCATTTTTCACGAATTGATCTGTATCAATATTTGCTATCGTGTTTCGTGTTTCAAAAATAATTGTTAGTTTTGTCTAACAATTTTAATTTCATGAAGCGAATATTATTCTCTATTACTTTATTATCATCCTATTGTTTTTCACAGGAGACGGACAGCCTGAGCCTTTATCAAAGCAAAAACATCGATTCAGCCAGAGTTTCCAAAAAAGAAATCAAGACAAGCCATATTGAAGATGTTGTGGTTACAGGAACTATAAAACCGATGAGCAGATCAAAAAGCCCGGTAGCCGTAGAGATCTACAGCCAGAAATTTTTCCAGAAAAATCCAACACCGAGTATTTTTGAGGCGATCGCCATGGTAAACGGTGTAAAGCCTCAGCTGAACTGTTCTGTCTGCAATACCGGAGATATTCATATCAACGGGCTGGAAGGTCCTTATACCATGATTTTGATTGACGGCATGCCCATTGTAAGTTCTCTTTCCACGGTGTACGGCCTGAGCGGGATCCCAAATAGCCTGGTAGACAGAATTGAAGTGGTGAAAGGCCCCGCTTCTTCCATTTATGGTTCTGAAGCGATGGGAGGCGTTATCAATATCATTACCAAGAATGCCCTGACAGCGCCCCAATTAAGCGTAGATATGATGACCAGCACATGGAGTGAAAATAATCTTGATCTTTCCACGAAGTTCAATGTGGGAAAAAAGGCCGCCTCATTATTAAGCTTAAATTATTTCAGCTTTCAGGAAAAAATAGATCAAAATAAAGATAACTTCACCGATACCACTTTACAGAGCAGGATTTCAGTTTTTAACAAATGGAACTTTAAGAGAAAGGACAACCGGCAGGCCAGTTTTGCGATGAGGTATCTCTATGAAGACCGTTTCGGAGGAGAAATGCAGTGGGATAAATCTTTCCGGGGCAGTGATGAGGTATACGGAGAAAGTATTTATACCAATCGGGCTGAAATTTTCGGATTGTATGAATGGCCTGTGAAAGAGCATATCGTTACACAGTTTTCTTACAACTATCATGATCAGAACTCATTTTACGGATCGAATCCGTTTAATGCGGCTCAAAAGGTAGCTTTTATACAGACCTATTGGGACCGAAGTTTCGGAAAGCATGATCTCACGGCAGGGCTTACTTTCAAAAGAACTTTTTACGATGACAATACACCGGGAACATTGGCTTCAGACGGGATAACCAATGCCCCGATGAAATCTCCGATCTGGGGAGCATTTATTCAGGATCAGTGGGAGATCAATGATAAAAATACGTTGTTGCTTGGATATCGGTATGATTATGATAAAGTGCATCATTCCGTTCATTCACCAAGATTCGCATGGAAGTTCTCACCGAATCCTTACCATACGTTACGTTTCAATTTCGGAACAGGATTCAGAGTTGTCAATTTATTTACGGAAGATCACGCAGCCCTGACAGGTTCGAGGGAAGTGGTGGTAAAATCAGACCTCAAGCCGGAAAGATCGGTCAATGGGAATTTAAATTATATCTGGAAAATTCCTGTAGGAAGCCGTTTGCTGAATCTTGATGCGTCTGCCTTCTATACTTATTTCAGTAATAAAATCGTTGGTGATTTTGATTCCGATCCCAATAAAATTATTTACGATAACCTTCACGGCTATGGAATCTCAAGAGGAGCTTCACTGAATGTGGATTTCACGTTTCAGTTTCCTTTAAGCGTAAATCTGGGAGTCACGTATCTTGATGTTTACCAGAAATATGATAATGAAAGTCAAAAGACACAGCAGCTACATGCTCCAAAATGGAGTGGAACCTATAATCTGACCTATAAATTTCCAAACAATCTGACCGTAGATTTTACCGGACAGTTTTATGGACCGATGAGGCTTCCTGTTTTGGTGAATGACTACCGTCCCGAATATTCGCCCTTCTATTCTTTGGCTAATATCCAGGTTTCAAAAGGTTTTAAATCAGGATTTGAAGTGTATTGCGGCATTAAAAATTTATTCAACTTTACTCCTAAAGATCCTCTGATGAGGCCATTTGACCCGTTTGATAAACATGCTGACGATCCTGTCAGCAATCCTAACCACTATACTTTCGATACAGCATACGGCTATGCTCCGATGCAGCGTATCAGGGGATTCCTGGGAGTGAAATATATTTTGAAATGAAAAAAATAGCTTTATTTTTAATGGTAGTGCCCTGTTTTTATCTGTCTCAGATGAAGACGGGCACTTTTTCTGAACTGGAGGCTTTGCAACATAAAGATCCTAGACCTGTCGTCATCCACCTTTACACAGATTGGTGTGCTGTCTGTAAGATTGAATCTTTTCTTTTGAATAAGGATGAAAAACTAGTGAGTATGATGAACGAGCATTTTTATCTGATTAATTTTGAAGCGGAGAAAACAAGAGAAAAAATCCGTTTTCAGAATCAGGAATTTGAATATCTGCCGAATGGAAATTCCGGGATTCATGAACTGGCACTGGCTTTATCAAAGAATAAAAACCAGCCTGTTTATCCTTTATGGATTTTCCTGGATAAGAACCAAAATCTGGTATACTATCACGAAGGGAAAATTACTCCTGAAAAAATGAAGCAGAAGCTGATGGAGATTTCTGCTTATGATAAATGAATTTTGTTGGTAAACGCAAAGTTGTTTTTCTTTAAATGCTTTTTAAGTCACAAGGATTTTATCTTTGATAAAATTGAATACTGCTTATATATTTTATTTCGCGCAGATTACCCAGATTTCATAAATGGTTGTATAAAATCTGCATAATCGCTAGATCTGCGTTAGTCTTTATCTTCATCTGTGACATTTGTGTGATCCCTGAGAAATTTTTTTAATCTTAGATTTCTGCATCTATTGGGAAACGCAAAGGCGCGAGGTTATTTTTTTGGAGCTATTTTTAAGGCGCAAGGATTTTATCTGCGATAAAATTGTATGATGTATATTTATTTCGCGCAGATTCCCCAGATTTCATAAATGGTTGTATAAAATCTGCATAATCGCGAGACCTGCGTTAGTCTTTATCTTCATCTGTGACATTTGTGCGATCCCTGAGAAATTTTTTAATCTTATATTTCTGCATCTATTGGGAAACGCAAAGGCGCGAGGTTATTTTTTTTGGAGCTATTTTTAAGGCGCAAGGATTTTATCTGCGATAAAATTGTATGATGTATATTTATTTCGCGCAGATTCCCCAGATTTCATAAATGGTTGTATAAAATCTGCATAATCGCTAGATCTGCGTTAGTCTTTATCTTCATCTGTGACATTTGTGTGATCCGTGGGAAATTTTTTAATCTTATATTTCTGCATCTATCGGGAAACGCAAAGGCGCGAGGTTATTTTTTTGGAGCTATTTTTAAGGCGCAAGGATTTTATCTGCGATAAAATTGTATGATGTATATTTATTTCGCGCAGATTACCCAGATTTCATAAATGGTTGTATAAAATCTGCATAATCGCTAGATCTGCGTAGTCTTTATCTTCATCTGTGACATTTGTGTGATCCGTGGGAAATTTTTAATCTTATATTTCTGCATCTATCGGGAAACGCAAAGGCGCGAGGTTATTTTTTTGGAGCTATTTTTAAGGCGCAAGGATTTTATCTGCGATAAAATTGTATGATGTATATTTATTTCGCGCAGATTCCCCAGATTTCATAAATGGTTGTATAAAATCTGCATAATCGCTAGATCTGCGTTAGTCTTTATCTTCATCTGTGACATTTGTGCGATCCCTGAGAAATTTTTTATATCCCCGCATCTATCAACACAGCCAGCTGAATGCACGGTTCATCAGAACGGTTGCTCCATGCATGATTCGTTCCTCTCTGAATGACGATGTCTCCAGGTTTTAGAAGGGTTTCTCCTTCTTCCATAATCAGGTGAAGTTCACCGGAAAGAATGATGATGTAGTCTAATGTCGGGGTCTGATGCATCATCGGATGAGGCTTTCCAGGTTTACGATCTACTCCGAGATCTTTATCCGGCGGAATAACTACATACCGGAAACAAGTTCCGTTTTTAGGAGTTTGCGGAAACCCGGTATTGGGAATTGGGGTTTCAGAATCTAAACTGGCGGGTGTTTTTTGTGTATTCCAGATATCTGAAATAATGAGTCCCGGGAAATGTTCCACGGCATTTTCTGCCTGCTGGTCTTCAATAATGATGGATTTTCCGTCTTTGATCCCTGTTACGATACGTCTTGGTATTTTGTTCATAGATTAATGGTTCATGATAAGTTTGTGACCTTGGGTCTGGTTGTTTTTGAGAATGGAATGTGCCTGCAAAACAGTTTCCAGCGAAAGATCTCCTACGACTTTATATTGAGGTGGAGCAATGGTTCCGGTTTCAATACGTTCTGAGATTTCTTCTAAGCTGTTTTTGTAGTAATCATATTTTTTAATCATGCTGTAGGTATAATTGGAAATATTCATGATCAGGCTTCCTTTGTTGAAAAGGAGTTCATGAGCATTTTTAGTGAGTAAGGCGGTCACATCCACATACGTTCCATTGATGTTTAAAACTTCAGCAGTGACTTCAGCCATACCATTTCCTACGAGGTCAATTCCGATATCAAAGGGGCGGTCATGATTGGCTTTTAAAATGTTTTCGATGAGATTTTCTTCTTTGTAATGGACGATCTGATCACTTTTCAATCCCATATTCAGCAGTATCTGCCTGTTTTCTTCACTACCGACAGTTGCTGTGATCTGCCGGATATTGTCTGCCAGCAACAGTTTGATCAGAAATGAACCGACACCTCCGGTTGCCCCGGTTATAAGGATCGTCTGCTCCGGTTGTAATTTCAAACGTTTAAAGATTTGTAAAGAAGTTAAGCCAACCGATGGAATGGAAGCTGCCTGTTCAAAAGAAATATTCTTTGGTTTAAAGGAAACAATAGCTTCAGGAACCGCAATGTATTCAGCGTAAGTGCCGTTGCTTCCCATGGAACCGCTGCCACAATAAACTTCATCTCCGATGTTGAATTCTGTAACTTCTGAACCTTTATCAACTACAATTCCTGACAATTCTCTTCCTAATATCGGGGAACTGATCAGTTTTCGTTCAAGCTCGTTTTCCAGCATCTGGTAATCGATGGGATTGAAACCGCTTGCTTTAATCCGGATTAAAACTTCATTGCCTTTGGGTTCAGGCTGTTCGGTAATCCCATTTTCCAGCTCTCCGTTTTTATTTAAAATAACTGCTTTCATATGTTGATATTTATTTTTTCAAAAGTCATATACAATCGCACTATTTTCATCGGTATTTGATAAATCACGGCGATTTCATACTGTTAATTTGATACACAAATGTAAAGAGGGAATAGTTTATATTTGCTACTGGTTAACTAATGGTAACTAGTTACCTTCATGAAACTATTATGGCAAAAATCATTGAAAACGGCATAGAAAGAGAAGCGAGCTGTACAGAAGAATTGTTCGCTATGCGCGACAGCCTGGATGTACTGGGTGGAAAATGGAAACTGATGATCTTACGTTATCTGACGAACAGACCTGATCAAAAGATTCATTTTAAAAAGCTGGAACGAAGTATTGAAGGAATTTCTGCTAAAATGCTGAGCAAAGAATTGAAAGAGCTGGAAACCAATCTCCTGATTACAAGGACTATTCAGGATACAAAGCCGATTACTGTAACGTATGCCGTGACGGAATATGGGAAATCTGTATTTCCTGTGACAGAAACTTTGGTTAATTGGGGTATCCTTCATCGGGAGAAAATCAAAGAATCAATGAATACTTTTGATATATAGATAAAAAAATCCTCAGACTCGTATAGAGTTGAGGATTTTTTTAATACCAAATTGTATTGTTTATTAATTTTTATCTAACCATAATTGTATCAGTTCAGAATGTTCTTCCACCCATTCTTTAGCGGTGGCTTCTTTATTTTTACTCTGTTCCATTTTCATTAAAAGATCAGCCATATTTTCATCATCAAAATGGAGTTTAGAAAAGAATTTTGCCAATTCCGGATGGTCTTTGCCAAAGCTTTTTCGGGCATACGTTTTAATCTGTTCAGCTTCACCAAATATCTTTTTGGGATCGTTGAGAAACTTAAGCTTCATTTTACTAAACATCCAGTGGGGCTGCCATCCTGTTACCACAATCCATTGTTTACGTTGTATGGCATTCTGTAATTCGGTGATCATGGCAATGGTAGAGGAGTTGATCTGTTTGTAATCCAGTTTATAATCAATAATCGCTTGATCTGTTTCGTACGTCAGTCCTGCACCTTTCTCAATTCCAATGATCCTTTGATTGAATTGATCCTTATGTTGGTTAAGTTCTTCAATAGAGTTAACAGGAACGTATTCCGGAACTACCAATCCTATACGGCCGTTGTCGTAATTGGTGCCAATATGAGCTAATCCCGGAAATTTAGCCAGTTTTTTAGCATGGGTGTAAGGGAGCCAGACTCCCATGAAAAGGTCTGTATCTTCATTGTTCATTGAAGCCAGAATCATATCCGTAGAAGCTTTTTGAATAATGACATGATATCCCTGCTGGTCCAGAATAGCTTTAGCAACATGGGTCATCGCAACATCTTCCGCCCAGCCGTCTACCATTCCTATGGTGATGTATTTAGAGTTTTTTATATTTCCACACGAATTTAATGTAGCAAATGCCACTATTAAAATGGAAAAAAATAGATATTTTAACTGCTTCATCTTATTGTTTTTTCTTTACAAATCCCTGGGTAATCCGGTCAAGGATAATAGCTAAAATCACAACGGATAAACCGCTTTCAAATCCTAATCCGATATCCAGATTATTAATTCCTTCCAGTACTTTTTCCCCTAAACCGCCTGCTGCAATCATTCCTGCAATAACAACCATGGATAAGGATAAAAGGATGGTTTGATTGATCCCTGTTAAAATCGTTTTCATGGCTAAAGGAAGCTCTACTTTGAACAGGATCTGACGGTTGGTGGCTCCAAAAGCCCTGGCGGCTTCCACAATATCTTTCGGAACCGCTTCAATTCCCAATGTCGTTAACCGTACTGCAGGCGGCATCGCAAAAATGATCGTTGCAAAAGCACCGGGTACTTTACCGATACTGAAAAACAATACAGCAGGAATCAGGTAGACAAATGCCGGCATGGTCTGCATCAAATCCAGTAAGGGACGGATGATTTTATCTGCTATTGTACTTTTTGCAGCTAAAATTCCCAAAGGGATAGAAATGATAAGGGCAGTAAGGGTGGATACAAAAATAAGTGCCAGGGTTTCCATGGTTTCTTTCCATAATCCCATTAAAAATATTAAACTCAGTCCGGCTGCAGTGACCACAGCAATGCCTTTTCCGGCTTTCCATAATGCAAGCAGCGTAAAAAAGAGGATGATAACATAAAAGGGAGTGTTTACCAAAACCCATTCAATCCCCATAATAGAGGAGTTTCCTATATGTTTTATGACATCAAATACAGGTTTTCCATTTTCTGTGAGCCAATTGATTGCAGTTTCTACATATTGGCCTATATCTATAGTTTTATTCATCTTATTGATTGTTTGCGATTTCTTTTAATTCAATGATCTCTTCTTCGTTGAACTTGGTAGCTTCTATCACAAGAGATAACTGGGTGACAAGACCTAAAAATTTATTGTCTTCATCGATTACAGCGATGGCTGATTTACTTCCGGAAATCAGCGGCAGCATTTCTTCTACAGTAACTTCCGGATAGACTGAAGGAACATTGCTGTTGATAATTGATTCCACCGTAGGCTCTTTCTTTCTGGCAATGCGGACGACATCGTTAAGCGTTACAAAACCCAGGAATTTATTCTGAAAATCTACGACAGGTAAGTTTTCCAGACCTGTGGCTCTCATTTTTCTTAAAGCTCCTTCAGGACCGTCTTTTCTGAAACGTACTACCGTAGCTTTGTCGAACATTAAAGATCTCGCGGTGATGATTGTTTTACGGTCCACCTTCTCTACAAATGCTTTTACATAGTCACTTGCAGGGTTGGTTAAAATATCTTCGGCTGTTCCTATTTGTTCTATGACCCCATCTTTCATAATAACGATACGGTCTCCGATTTTAATCGCTTCGTCCAGGTCGTGAGTAATGAAGACAATGGTTTTTTGCAGTGTATTCTGCAGTTCAAGCATCTGATCCTGCATTTCAGATTTTATCAAAGGATCCAGTGCGGAGAAGGCTTCATCCATAAGCAGTACTTCAGGATCGTTCGCCAGAGCTCTTGCTAATCCTACTCTCTGCTGCATTCCTCCTGAAAGCTGGGAAGGATACTGGTTTTCAAAACCGTTTAACCCTACAATGTCAAGTGCTTTCTGAGCTTTTTTATCACGGGAAGCTTTGTCTTCTCCTCGGATTTCCAGTCCGAAACCTGCATTATCTAAAATAGTATGATGGGGCAGCAATCCGAATTTCTGAAATACCATACTCATTTCCGTTCTTCTAACTTCCAGAAGCTCTTTATTATTTTTACCGGTAATATCATCGTCATTGATATATACTTTTCCTGAAGTAGGTTCATTCAGTCTGTTAAGGCAGCGCAGTAAAGTAGATTTTCCGCTTCCTGACAATCCCATGATGACAAAGAATTCACCTTCATAGATTTCAAAACTTGCTTTGTTGATTCCTATGGTGCAGCCTGTTTTTTCCAGAATTTCCTTTTTGGAAAAACCTTTGTCCAGAAGTTCCTGTGCTTTTTCTTTGTTTTTACCAAAAATAATAGTCAGGTCTTCCACTTTAAGTTTTACTTTTCTAGTGTTTTCATTTTTTTCCATATTCAGATTTTTTTCAATTTATAAATGATATAAAAAATTGTACACCCATTAATTATACTATGTTTAGCCTTTGTTGCCCTGCTGATGACCATAGCGCAAAATAATCTGTAGAGCTTATAATGATAGAAGCTTTTTACAAAAAAATAATACCATAATGACCCTGAGGTCTTATGTTTATTTTAAATATTTCAATAGATTATACTCTAGAAAAAGAGTGTATCATGTAAAAAGAAGTTAATCTTTTACATAGATTCTACAATTAAATTACGGATGAGGTAATTACAGATATGTGTACTGAACAACTTGAATTGCTACATTTCATCAAAATGCAGACCAGTATAAAAAACCTGTGTATCAATTTTTTATGACGGTGCAAATTTACAACTTTTATATTAAATGGATTTTTTGAGACGTAAGAAGCTGGTTGTAAGCCTGATTACGGAATGAAATATTCACAGCAGTTTTTTCCCTTATCATGAAACATAAGAGAGTATTGACCGTGTAAATATTT
The DNA here is from genome assembly GCF_022869225.1 of Chryseobacterium sp. NCBI lineage: Bacteria > Pseudomonadati > Bacteroidota > Flavobacteriia > Flavobacteriales > Weeksellaceae > Chryseobacterium > Chryseobacterium sp. Next base: position 3,326,417 of record NZ_JALIHL010000001.1, read on the forward strand.
TTAAGAAGATCTTTATCATATGACCCATGTAATTACTTCAATAAAACAGCAATAATGGCTAGAATAGCAGGCAAGGCCTGAACGAAAAATATTTTTTTAGTTGCTGAGATTGCTCCATAAATTCCAGCTACAGCCACACATCCTAAAAAGAATAAAGCTACATTGGTCTGCCATTGCGGATCTTTGATCAGAAACGACCAGATCAGTCCGGCAGCCAGAAAACCGTTGTAAAGTCCCTGATTGGCAGCCAGTCCTTTGGTAGGTTTAAACATTTCTGCAGGCAGAGCTGCTTTAAAAACTTCCTTTCCTTTGGTTTCCCAGGCAAACATTTCCATCCAGAGAATATAAAGATGTTCGAGTGCAACAATGGCGATCAGAATTTTAGCAACGAGTTCCATGATTTCATATTTTGTCATTGTAAAACTAAAAAAATAAAGTTAAGTTTGAGTATTAATTTGTAAGATGGACCCATTCAAAGCACATTTAAATAAATTCATTACCGTAACCGATGAGGAATATCATTCTATTGTATCATTTTTCCAGGTTTTGGAGGTAAAGAAGAAGCAGAATCTGATGCTTGAGGGGGAAATCTGCCGGAATATGTATTTTGTAGTGAAAGGCTGTCTGAGAAAGTTCTTTATCAACGAAAAAGGAGTAGAGAACACTACTCAGTTTGCTATTGAAAACTGGTGGATCACGGATACTTTTGCTTATGAAAGACAGCTGCAGACAGATTTTAATATTCAGTCAGTGGAGCATTCTACTATTTTAGTAATTGATTTTAAAAAACAGGAATTATTGTTTGAAAAGCACCCTGTGATGGAACGTTATTTCAGAATTATTTATCAAAGGGCTTATGCTGCTTCTGAAAGAAAACTCCGCTATCTGTCTGAGTTTTCACGGGAAGAATTATACGTACATTTCAGTACGTTATACCCATGGTTTATTCAAAGAATTCCTCAATATCTTGTCGCTTCTTTTCTTGGATTTACACCGGAATATTTGAGTGAAATTAAAGCAAAATTACGTTCTTAAACCAGTTTAAGTTTTTTACGGATCAGAAACCGGAAATTTGTCATGTGATTAAAAGCTAATGCAATGACAGATATAAAAAATCAATTTCCGCAACTCTCTTTAAGACTGGCTCTTGCCGTTACCATGCTTTCTGCAGTGGCAGACCGGTTCGGGTGGTGGAGCAAAGGAAATTCATCATGGGGAAACATGGAGAGTTTTAAAGAATATACAAGACAGCTGACCTTTTTCCTCCCGGAAACTTTGAGTACGATATCGGCGTATGCTGCTACTTTCTTCGAAATCATTTTTCCTTTGATGCTGATCGCAGGGTTTAAAACAAAAATTGCAGCCTATGGAAGCAGTATCTTACTGTTGATTTTTGCCATATCCATGACCATTGCATCAGGACCAAAAGCTCCACTGAATTATTCTGTATGGGTGGGAAGTGCAGCGGCACTTTTACTGGCGGTACAACACCATTATTCTTTAAGTATTGATCAAATAATCAAAAAATAATATTATGAGTGCAAGATTAAATATTGCAGCAGTAGATTCAGCAGCTTACAAAGCGATGTTAGGATTGGAAGGGTATCTTCAGACCATTTCTTTAAACCATATTCAGAAGGAATTAATTAAAATCAGGGCTTCACAGATTAACAAATGTGCTTTCTGCCTTGATATGCACACCAAAGATGCTCTGAAATATGGTGAAACTCCTCAAAGAATTTTCATTCTGGATGGATGGACAGAAGCCAAAGAACTTTTTACAGAAGATGAACAGGTTCTTTTGGCCATGACAGAAGAGATCACTTTGATCAGCCATGAAGGATTAACCGAAGAAACTTACCAAAAAGCGAAGTCCATTTTTGATGATAACCAGATTGCTCAGATCATCATGGCGATTGTAACGATCAATGCATGGAACAGAATTGCAGTAAGTACACATCTTCCGATTGCAAAATAGTGAAGTCAGGAAGCGGGGAGATGGAGGATGGAAGTTAATGAAGACTGCATCATCTACGGATGTTTACTTTATTTTAAAAACGGCCTTTCAAATTTGAAAGGCCGTTTTGATGCAAGATGCAAAGTGACAGTGTAACACAGTTTGGGTATTAATTCTAAAAATAAATTCAAAGGTTAGTTTTATTTTTTAAACCGGAATTGCATTGTCTCTCTGTTCTTTAGATATGTTATTATTTTTTTACTCTGATAGTCCTTCTAACTTCCAGCCTCCTTCTTCCAGCGTTTACATTAAATTTCGCTCAACGCTGAGTTGATGAAGTTCAATTCTACCTGTGAAAGATCAATAGACATTGCTTTTGCGTTTTCAATGGCTTGCTGTGCGTTTCTTGCTCCTGCCAATACTACTGTAATGGCTGGCTGTAAAGTAGTCCATCTTAATACCAGCTGGGAAAGGCTTGCTCCTTTTTCCTGAGCGATAGGTTCTATTTTTTCTAAGAAAGTTTTTACTTTATTCAAATCAAACTGTGAAAAATAGCCGTTTCTGTGATCGTTATCTTTCAATTGGGTTTCTTTGAAATATTTACCGGTTAAAAGACCTCTTTCCATTGGGCTGTACACGATAATTCCTGAATTGTTCTCCAAAGAATAAGGTACAAGATCGTTTTCAATGCCACGGTTCAGCATGCTGTAAGAAACCTGGTTGCCGGCAAGCTTTAAAGTTCTGTTGGCTTCTTCCATTTGGGCAACACTGTAGTTACTTACCCCAGCAGCGCAGATTTTTCCCTGTTGGATCAATAGTTCCATTGCTTCCATTGTTTCGCAGATCGGGGTTGTGCTGTCCGGCCAGTGAAGCTGTAAAAGGTCGATGTAGTCTGTACCTAATCTTTTTAAGCTTTCCTCAACTTCTTTAATAATGTTTTCTTTGGAAGCCAGTTTATAAACCGGAATTGTTTTCCCTTCGTCTTCTGCGTCAAAGAAAAATTCTCCTTTACCGTTATTGCTTCCGTCCCATACCAATCCGAATTTTGTTAAAAGCTGGATTTTTGAACGGTCTTTTCCCTTGATGGCTTCCCCGATCATTTCTTCGCTCAATCCGAAACCATAGAAAGGGGCTGTGTCAATAGAAGTTACCCCATGATCCAGTGAGGCGTGGATAGAGCTAATGGAATCCTTTTTTTCATTACCTCCCCACATATTTCCGCCAATTGCAAAAGCTCCGTGGGTGATGGCTGATAATTCTAAATCGGTGTTTCCTAATTTTCTGTATTCCATTTTGTCTGTTTTAAAATTGATTGTTTTATTAAACCACCCCGTCAAATTTTCAATTTGCCACCCCTCCGGAGGAGGGGAACTCTCGCCATTTCAATGGTGACACTTTTAAGAACTTAAGTGTTCTTCTCTGCATTTTGGATAGCAGCTTATTTTTAATTAAGTGTTTGAAAACTTTTGTGACTTTTGTGGTTAAACATTGTCTGTTATTTCTTTAATTCTTTTAGGATAGCTTCTCCAACGCTTTTTGCAGACTGTGGATTCTGTCCTGTAATCACTCTCTGATCCGTTACCACATGATTTTCCCAAAGTCCGGATTTTTCAAATCTTGCCCCTCTTTCTTTTAATTTGTCTTCCAGCAGGAAAGGAACAACGTTTGTCAGCTTCACTTCCGATTCCTCTTCATTGGTAAAAGCATTGATCTTTTTCCCGTCAACCAGGTATTTTCCGTTATTCAGTTTGATATTGACCAAACCGGCAGGCCCATGGCAGACTCCTGAAACGATGCCGCCGTTTTCATAGATTTTTGAGGCGATATCTGCCAGCTCCTTATTGTCTGCAAAATCCCACATGGCGCCGTGTCCTCCTGCATAAAAGATGGTTGAATAATCATTTGGATTTACCTGGGAAGGCTGTAAAGAATGATCAATTTTGTTTTTGTATTCTTTGTTTTCCCAGAACTCTTTATTGACAGGGTCTTTTAAATCGAATCCATCTACCGGAGGAGTCCCGCCTTTCGGACTTACGAAATCGATTTCATAGCCTGCTCGATGAAGGACTTCCCATGGGTGAGAAACTTCTCCTAAATAATATCCTGTATCTTCACCGGTACTGCCTTTTTTATCATGGCTGGTTACGACAAATAAAATTTTCTTTTTCATATTTTTTGATGTTTTGGTTTGTGCCTGAACGAATCCTATTGTAAGGATGGCTAATATTAAAATTGCTGTTTTTTTCATGTTTAAATGATATGGGTGGTATAAATCTGTGGTTTTTCCTGAAGTTTTTCTTCAACCAAAGCTCCGAAAGCCTGGATATAAGGCTGCTCGTTGTGCAGGGCCAATCCATCTTCGCTTTTCCATATTTCGTAGAATACGAACTGGTTTTTGTCTTCAATTCCCTGGTGAAGATTGTAGAGTTCGCAGGCGTCTTCTTTTCTTGTTTCCTTTACCATATTCTGCAGAACTTCCAGTACTTCTGTCCTGTGCTCTTCTTTGGATTTTATAACTGCTGTAAGGTGAATTTTCATGATACTAATTCCGGTTTTAATTCTTTTTCAAATACGTTTTTTATATGTTCCCTGTAAAGCTTCATATCGCGTTCGATATTTGCATTTTTTTCTACATCATGAAAGTGGAAGCTTTCCAGTTTTTCTAAAGAAACAAACGCATTCATCCTATGAAAACCAAATAGGGGGCCGTCATCTACACTTCTTTCGCTGAAGAATTCTCCGGGAAGAGTAAAGGCTGTTTTAGGAGCATTCCAGCTTGTGGTCAGCATATATTTTCTACCGCCAAGCATTCCTCCTGTACCGTAGTTGATTTCAGGGTTTTCAGCATTTCTTCCGTCACTCATATAAATTCCTTTCGCGTGGCCGGCTGTAAACACTTCGTCGATATATTTTTTTAAACCATTCGGAAGCTGGAACCACCAGATCGGAGTGTGGTAAATAATGTAATCTGCCCAGACAAATTTCTGTACTTCTTCATCTTTGTCATAATTGTCACTTACATGGGTTATCTTTACTTCTACAGTATCGAATTCTTTAAGAACTTCTATCGTGTTTTCTGCAATGGTCTGATTATATTTTCCTCCGGAATGTCCAAAGTTTTGTCCTCCATTGATGATTAATACTTTTTTCATTTTTTGATGATTGTTTAAATTTTACCCTGCAAAGTTAGGATGGATGATTGTATAATAAAAATAATATAAATGATAAAGAAGTATCAGAATAATTATACATTTATTTTATGGTATGGTGAATGGACAATTTGTTTCGCTTGTCAATTTTCCGGTACTGCAGCTCCTGACATTTGAAGTTTATGTTGTTTCCCAATTACGGATGATTCACTCTTTTATGGGTAAATATCATATTCCTCGTGAATTGAATTCCTTTTCTCTCTTGTAAATTTGTGATGACAAATAGAGTGAATATGATACAGATTGCCGTTTTTAGTGATGTACATGGAAATCTTCCTGCCCTGGATTCAGTGCTGAAGGATATAGAGGAAAGAGGGATCAGTCAGAAATTTTGTCTGGGAGACCTTGTAGATTTTGCGCCTTGGGGCAATGAAGTCACAGAAAAGATCAAAATGTTGAATATTCCTTGCCTGATGGGAAATCATGATGAAAGAATCGCCTTTGATATTCCTGTTGTTCCTTTGTCTAAACATTCAGAAGAAGAAACCAATGCCAGGTTCATTGCTATTGATCATTCCAAAAGAAATATTACAGAAGAGAACAAAATATTTTTATCAGCCCTTCCTTTTCATATGAAGGTACAGTATAAAGTTGGCGGGAAGCACTGGAATATCCAGCTTGTACATTCAAGTTTATCGAGTAATGATACTTATCTGTATGAATCGGAAGATGATGAGGTTTTTGATCTCATGCTGAGAGAATCACAATCTGATATCATTGTGATGGGGCATACCCATTTATCATTTAAAAAACAGCTTGAAAATCATAAATGGGCCGTCAATTGCGGCTCGGTAGGGCGTTCCAAAGAGCAGAACCGGCTGGCTTCCTATGTGATTTTAACGTTAGATGAAGAAAAGATCACGCCGCAGATTGTACAGTTGGGCTATCCGCTGGAAGAAACAGTCCGGAAGATTGAAGAAAGTGAGATCCCGGATTATTATGCAGACTTTTTAAGAAATGAAAAGGTGCCGCATGGGTAAGTTTTTTCTTTAATAATAAAATTGGTTTCAATGGAGCAGGGTAAAATAATATCAATTGAAAATTACTGTTTACCGGTACTTTAAGGCAGATCCTGCTGCCAGTAAAGAATTGTCAGGCGTAAATATTCCTTTTAGAGTTGATGAAGACCTGTTTTATTTAAGAAAATCACTTTTTTACAAAGCTTGAAAACAGCAGGTAGCAAGTGATGATTTTAAAAAAGCTTTTTCAATGGTCAAAACCTGGCCACCCGCGTAGAATGAAGTCATGAATATTGATCTTTCAAAGACTGTAAAGAAAGTAGAATGTCCCGTTTATTTTTCGGTAGGTAAAAACGATACGGATTGATCTATTGTAGAAGTGATATCAGTATTATAATTATTTTGTATTTTTGTATTATAATATTAATAATTATGTTATGGTTAATTTAGAATGGTATCGTACTTTTAAAGCCATATATAAAACGGGGACATTAACGGGAGCGGCTGACGCATTGTTTATCTCACAGCCCGGAGTGAGTTTGCATCTAAGTTCTCTGGAAGCTTATGTCGGATATAAATTATTTGACAGAACCGGCAGAAAGATGATTCCGACGGAGCGGGGAAAAGTATTATTTAACGCGGTTGCCGAACCTATTGGCAAGCTGGAGGATGTAGAGAAGAATTTTCAGAAATCTACAGAAAAGCATACCCCTACAATCAGTGTGGGGATGTGTTTTGAAACCTTTCAGACTACCCTGGAACAATATGTTTCCACATTGCCTTTTAATCTGATCATTAGCTTTGGAGAATATCCGGAAATGCTGGATCAGCTGGATAAAGGCATCCTGGATCTTATCATTACCCCTAAAAAAGGAGCGTCACCGAATATAGAGCATGAGGCTTTTTCTTCCGAGCAGATCATTCTGGTAGGAGGCAAAGAGGTGGATAAAGATAGCTTCAATAAGGTTTTAAAAACAAAAGATATTGAACCGATAGAAGAATGGCTGAAGAAAGAGAAATGGTACGGAACTACCGGAGATATGGAACATCTTTTCCAGTTTTGGACCTTAAATTTTGGGCATAAACCCAATTTCCGCCCCAATTACATCGTTCCCAATTTAAACTCCATCATCCGTTGTTTGAAAGGAGGAACCGGACTGGCCGTTATTCCTGATTTTCTATGCAAAAATGAAATAGAGAACGGGGAAGTGAAACTGATCTGGGAGGGAAAGAAAAAACTGGAAAATACCCTTTATTTCGGGTGCCGAAAAAAGACGAACTACCAAACGGAGATAGAGCATATCAAAGAACTATTCCGTAAGGTTATGGGCAAGCAGAACCATATCACGCATCTGTAAGCCGTTTTCATAAATAGGATCAGGATAATTTTCTATAAAAAAGTTTTTACGGATTCCCTTTCTGATAAAACTGTTTTTCTCATAAAATCTGATCTGTTGGAACCCTGTATCTGAAGTTCCAACAGTCAGGGTTTTATAATGATTTTCTCTGGCAATTTCCTTGGCCTTATTGATCAGGATGCTTCCGATTCCTTTACTCCTGTAGCTTTCAATAACGGCAATATTTTTAATTTCCAGTTCTGTATCACTGTTTTTATATAAGGCCATAACAGCAATATCCTGTACTCCGTCACGTAAAAGATAAATATCGGAATTGAAAATGTACCCATCAATGGCTTCGGTAGTTTCATCTGCCAGTAATAGCAGTTCATACGGGATGGGTAAACCCGGACTGTGGAGGTTGAAAGTGAAATTTTCCATTTACAGGCTCATATGAATAAGGGGATAATCTTTTCCCGAACCGTCTTTCTCTGACCTGCCAACCTTTCTGAATCCCATATTTTCATAGAATCCAATAGCCTGCGGATTTTGTTCGTTTACGTCTACTTTGGTAAGACCTGTTTTCTCTTTCATAAATTGATACAGCTTTTTCCCATAGCCTTTTCCACGGGCGTCATTGTGTATGAAAAGCATTTCCAGACTGCCTTCCGATACAGATGCAAAGCCTTTAGCATCATCATTTTCTGTAATTAAATAAACGTCCAGATTGGGGAGATAATCTCTTGGGATAACCTCTTTGAAATAGTTAAAATCGTCTTCAGCTAGGAAATCGTGGGTAGCTTTTACCGCAGATTCCCAAATTTCCATAACTTTTGGATAATCCTCTGCTGTAACCAATCTGATATTTTGTGACATGATTTGAAATTTATACAAAAGTAGAAAAAATAGTGGTGAGATGCCAGCAGGAGCGCAAATTTGAAGCTGGGAGATGGAAGTTAGAAGGTAAAAGTTAGAAGCTGAAATGTTAGGTTTTTATTGACTACGCATTCCCCTTCTCTGAAGGGGTGGATTTTTGCAAAGCAAAAAGACGGGGTAGTTAAAAATATGGTACATAATGCTTTGCTCCTTTGCGTTTCCAACATATCTAGAAACTCATCAAATGCCTTTCATTGCAGAAAACAGTAAAATTGGTAGGCAGAGTTTCCGATTTTTTATCGCAAATTTGTGTAATCACTTTATATTAAAATCAAAAATTAAGAGAGTATGCAAAAGAAAACCTATACAGGACAGCCTGTGGTAACCTTAAATAACGGAGTGGATATTCCGGCTTTGGGATTTGGAGTTTGGCAGATGGAAGATCTGAAAGAATGTGAAAATGCGGTAATTAAAGCGATTCAGACCGGATACAGAATGATTGATACTGCTGCAATATATCAGAATGAAACAGCCGTTGGAACGGCGGTGAAAAATAGCGGGGCAGACAGGGATCAACTGTTTATCACTTCAAAAGTATGGGTTCAGGACCACGGCTATGAAAAGGCGAAGAGCGCTTTCCAAAGAACACTGGACAGGCTGCAGATGGATTACCTTGATATGTATCTTATCCACTGGCCTTATGGAGACTTTTTAGGCACATGGAAAGCTTTGGAAGACCTGTACCGGGAAGGAAAGATCAAAGCAATAGGAGTCTGTAATTTTACTATCGAGAAGCTGGAAGAATTAAAGGCTCATTCAACGGTCTTACCGGTAATCAATCAGATTGAACTGCATCCTGTGTTCCAGCAAAAAGAATTACAGGTATATGATAGAGAAAATAACATCATAACACAGCCGTGGAGTCCGCTAGGAAACGGTAATGCCAACCTTTTAAGCAATCCTGATCTTAAAGCGATCGCAGAAAAATATGGAAAAACTGTAGCCCAAGTAATTTTGAGATGGCATCTGCAGGAAGGATTTGTAGTAATTCCAAAGTCTGTTACCCCATCAAGAATCGAAGAAAACTTTAATGTCTTTGATTTTGAACTGACAGAAGATGAAATGAATATTGTCCGTTCTTTAGATACAGGGAAAAGATTATTCTTCGATCCTAAAGATCCTGAATGGGAACAGAAAATGTTAAATTCCGTAGCGGATATTTAATAAAAAATAGCGATTAAAAATATTCCCGCAGGTCCCATAAATTTCACGGATTAAAATCTGTGTACTGTGTGGGATCTGTGGGATTTTCATTTAAAATTATCTTTGTGAGCAATATCATATCATTGTAATAAAGAGCATTGTCCGCTTATTTGTACCTTTTAATTAAAATAATTCTTATGTTTTGGACAGATACAATCAGTAAAAAATTAGGAATACAATATCCTGTAATTCAGGCTCCGATGTTTGGAGTAAGTACACCGCCGATGGCTGCAGCAGCAGCCAAAGCAAATTGTCTGGGGTCTTTGGCGCTGGCAGATCTCTCAGCAGATGAATGTATTGAACTGATCCGGGAAACAAGGAAGCTGACCGATCAGCCCTTTGCTGCGAATATTTTTGTACATACGATTCCTGAGATAACAGATGATTTACAAGAAAAATTTGTCAAAGCCAGGCAGTTTATACAGCTGGTGGCTGCAGAACACAATATTGAAGTCAGTCTTCCTGAACTTGAAGAGATCAAAACCAACAGTTACCACGAGCAGGTAAATGCGATCATCGCTGAAAAATGCAATATTCTGAGTTTTACATTCGGGAATCTGGATGATAAAAGTATTCAGAAATTAAAAGAAAACGGAGTTACCCTTATCGGGACGTGTACGTCGGTGGAAGAAGCTTTGCTCCTGGAAAAATCCGGGATCGATATCATCTGTGTACAGGGAATAGAGGCCGGGGGCCACAGAGGGACTTTCAATACAGAATATATTCCGCAGATTGGCGGCTTGTCTTTATTGTCACAGGTTGATGACCAGGTCAATGTACCCTTGGTTTACGCCGGTGGACTTTATAATGCAAAAACATTACACGCTGCAAGAGATTTGGGAGCTGAGGGTTTTCAGGTTGGAAGTATGTTGCTGGCCTCTGAAGAAAGTGCTCTTCAGCCTTTTGAAAAAGAAAGACTGAAAAAGGTGGATGAAAAAGATATTATGCTCACAAAAAGCTTTTCGGGCAGATATGCCCGGGGAATTAAAAATAAATATATTGAAGCTGTTGAAGATTCACCGTATATTTTACCCTATCCTTATCAGAACAAACTGACTGGCCAATTGCGCAAAGTTTCAAAATTACTGCATAATGCTGAATTTGTGAGCATTTGGACCGGACAGTCGATTCACCCTTACAGTGAACTTTCCACTGAAGAAATTTTAAAAAAACTTATCAAGGAATGTGAAAGATAGATCAGTATGCTTTCAGTTTGACAATAATTTTATATTTTCGTGGATCAAGTATCATTTCTATGGACCGGAAAGTTCGTTTGTCGAAATTTTTCAGGACCTCGATTTGATCAGTTATAAAAACTAAAACCAGCGAAAACAAATGAAATTTTCAGCAGGAATACAGAGATCACTTCCATTCGGATATCTATTTCTTGTCGTGATGGGAATATTAAAGGAAAGTGTCTTCTACTACCAGATAGGCATTAATATTCTAAAATACTCTACGATAATGGACATCTTGATAAGTCCGATTGCTACCTTAACAGCTCATCCGATAGTATTGATTGCGCTCACTGCTATAGTCATATTTTCATTTGCCTTTCCGTCCTATTTATCAAAGCAAAGTAGTAAAAATAAAAGATGGGCACTAAAAATGGCTGCCCTTAAAGAGCATGAAAACATGAGTAAGGAGGATATGGAGAACCATTTTACCAATATGTTTGTAAGATTTATGGCCATGATGTTATTGTCTTTCTTTGTAGGAATACGTTGGGGTGAGGGAATGGGACTGACAAAAAAATAAAGGAAAACAGACTTAAATATGACTATAAATTAAACTATGGTGATGATAATTTTGAACAAGTTCATCTGATAGGATCAAACAGTATGTATTACATTTATCTGGCCAAAGGAAATAAAACGATAAAGATTGCACCGGTAGGATCAATAAAAAGTGTTGAACTGACCAATAACAGAAAATTAAGCAATGAGTGATCAGTAAAAGACTCTGTGCTGGCTCTCGATAAAACAGTATTTAACAAAAAAGCTTCAGATCATATTTCTGAAGCTTTGTAATTTATTTTACTTTGTCAAATCCAGTCCGCCAAAATTTCCGGAGCTCATCATTAAATAAACGCCCTTGGTCTTATCTAACGTTTCCCAATAGGCGTGAAGATCTTCAGCATTGGTCAATACCTTTAGATTTTCATTCTTGAATTTTTCTTTAATTAGCGAAGGAGAGATAGGCTCCATCCTTTTGATCTTAAGAGCATCTTCGGAATAGAAAACCACAGCTTCGTCCAGACCGTCCATGGCATGGTCGTACTGCTCAAGGAAAGCCGGATTTAAACTGGAGTATGTATGAAGTTCCAGAAATCCGTATTTCTTATCATTTTTAAATTGTTCTGTGAATGCCTTTACAGCTGCTTTCACTTTACTTGGTGCATGGGCAAAATCTTTGTAAAGCGTTCCCTGATCCTCTCTTTCTACTTTTTCAAGACGTTTGGAAGCTCCTTTGAAACTCATAATGGCTTCATAGAAATCTTCATCCATGATACCAAGCTGCTGGCAGATGTGTCTTGCTCCTTCAAGGTTCAGTAGGTTGTGGGCACCAAAAACAGAAAGCGGAACATCGCCCATTTCCGTTTTTAAGTATACCTTTCCATTGTTGATCTCATATTCAGGAGTTTTATAAGGAATTTTTCTGAAATAGTTTTCAGCATTTTCAACTACCTTTACCACTTCCGGATCCTCTTCATTGTATACCAAGACTCCACCGGCAGTAATGCTTGCCACAAACTTTCTGAACTGTTCTATATAATCATCAAACGTTTTGAACACATTGATATGATCCCAGGCAATCCCGCTCATGAGTGCAATATTCGGCTGGTATAATAAGAACTTTGAACGCAGATCGATAGGAGAAGAAAGATATTCATCCCCTTCCAGTACCATAAAATCATTGTCCTGGGTCAGTTTTACCATACAGTCGAAACCTTCCAGCTGTGCTCCTACCATAAAATCCACCTCTTTCTGATGGAAATTCAAGACATGAAGGATCATAGAAGTAATGGTTGTTTTACCGTGAGAACCGGCAATGACTACTCTGGTTTTATTTTTAGACTGTTCGTACAGGAATTCGGGATAGGAATAAATCTTTAAACCCAACGCTCTTGCTCTGGCCAATTCAGGGTTGTCCTGGTGCGCATGCATTCCAAGAATGACAGCATCGATATCTGAGGTGATTTTTCAGGAAACCAACCCGTTTCCTGGGGCAATATTCCTTTTTTTTCCAGTCTGGATTTGGAAGGTTCAAAAATAGCATCATCTGAACCTGTCACCTGATATCCTTTATCTTTTAGCGCAATGGCAAGATTGTGCATAGCACTCCCGCCGATTGCAATGAAGTGGGTTTTCAATTGTATTTACTGTTTTTTAACATTGTTATTAATAACCTCCTGGAAAGCCTGAATGATATTGTTCCAATTGCTCTGAAAATTAGGAATGATCAGACTAGCATCTGTTTTGCTTCCCTCATTGGGTCCTCTTTTAACATTGATGGAAATCGTAATATTATCGTAAAGCTTTTTACGGTCTTCCTGTATTCTTCTGAAGTTATTCTGAGAAAGGGTTTGGTCCAGTTTCTTTAAATCTTCATTGGAAATTTTAAAGTCGTGCTTGTATTTTTTTCCCTGGCCCTCAAAAGAGTAGTGTGCATTATTTCCTTTGATCAGCAGATTTTCATATACAGGGGCAAAACCTCCGCTTTTTGAATAGCTGATATCAAAATCGGAGTATACTTTTTGACTGTTGCACGAAACTAATACTATGATTGCGAATAAGATTCCTATTATTCTATTCATAATTTTTTTATTTACTTTAATTATTTGAGTCCTTTTGTTCTAATTTTTTAGCTTTAAGTTCTTCATCATAATTGTGTAATAGATTGAAATCTTCTGTCTGCTCAATGGCAGTCATGATTTTCAATAAAATTTCCGGTGCTTTTTCATTATCGTAGTCGATATCCAAAGGAGCTTTGAATTCCATGGTAGGTTTTACACCGGTCACCTTTACACGGAGTCCTTTTTTATCAAAGGCTCTTCTGAATCCGTTTATTTTAATGGGGATAACGATAGGGCGCTGGTTTTTTACCAATTTGGCAGTTCCCCTTCGTCCCTGTGCAAAAGCTGAGGTTGTTCCTTGTGGAAAAGTGGCTACCCAGCCATTGTCCAATGCCTTCATGATGTTATCCACTTCACTCATGTCTACCATCCTGTTGACATTTTTTCCTTCTGCTCTCCAGGTTCTTTTTACCGTTACGGCTCCTGCAATTTTAAAAATTTTAGGAAGGATCCCTTTATTCATGGTTTCTTCAGCAGCTACATAATAAAAATCAATCTTTGGATTCAGCAGGTAAATGGGATTTTTGATGGTATTCAGGTACCCATTGTTTACAGCACAGAATGCATGATACATGGCTGCTACATCTGCAAAATAAGTCTGATGGTTCGATACAAAAAGAACATTGGAATCCGGAAGATCCACAAGGTGCTCTGTACCAGTTATCTTCAATTTATTAAAGCCATTGAATCGTCTGTAGGATACAATTCCTAAAATAAAAATGATAAACCTTTTTAAAAAATAAGGTGTTCCGAATGCATCGGTGAAAATATTTTTCTTCGCCATCTCTCAATTAAACACGGTAGTGCAAAGTTACATTTTTTTCAGCAACTGGCTGAATTCACTTAATATCATGGCTGTAGCGCCCCAGATAATATATCCGTTGAAATTAATCACGGGAACTTCATGACCTCCGGCGCTCGGAAGAGCCATGATTTCCGGAGTGTCAGACAGATTTAAAAAAGAAGTGATGGGAAATTCAATGGTCTCCACAGCTTCGCTCTGCTGAAGAACGAAGACAGGGTTCTTTTTAGTATATGAAATATAAGGATATACATAAAAATTGCTGGGTGGAATGTAGATAGGAGACATTTCCCGGATGATTCTTACATAATGTTTGTCTATCCCGATTTCTTCAGATGTTTCCCGGACAGCGGTTTCAGCAAAATCCTGGTCCATTTCTTCACGCTTTCCACCGGGTAATGAAATCTGGCCGCTATGCCGGTCATGCTCATTAATTGTTCGCTGGATCAATGGAAAATACCATTCGTTGTCTTTTAAATATAATATAATGTTGACAGCAGCAAATTTGGGATTTTTTGCCAACACTTCATCATAGGTGAAAACCGGCCGGTAGGGAGGGGAGAATATCCCATGCGCATGTTCGCCGGGCAATTCTATACTTTTAATTTTTCTCAATAAATCTTTTCCAAAATTTTCCATAATCCAAATTTAGCAATATATCTTGAAGAAATAAGGAGGCTTAACAATAATTAACCATGTAAGTCTTCCGGTTAAATAATGGTCAATGGTGAATTTGCTTGATAAGTGAATTATGAATGGTCAATGATAATAAAAACAGCTTTACACCCTGAATCTTGAACTTCCAATGTCAATGGTCTATTTGTATCCCGGAAGTAGTGAATTCACAAGAGCATTAATGGGAAAAGCGGATGGTCCGGTGATTTTTTACTTATAGCTGTTAATTGTATCTATCAAATTATTTAACTGATATGAGAGGGATATGGTTGACCGGAAAATTGACTGAATTGGCAATAAAACAGTACTCATTGGCTTTATGATGAAGCAGCGCTGCTTTTTCAATCATTGATTCTTCTGCTACAGTGACCGCGGGATGAAGGGTTACCTCTGTAAAATGGCCGCTTCCGTTAGCCGTTTCATTCATAATTCCTGTGGCTTCGTCCGTATATTCTGTGACAATAATCCCGGCTTCAGAACAAAAATGAAGGTACCAGAGCATATGACACGAAGAAAGGGATGACAGGAGCATTTCTTCCGGATTATATTTGGTGCTGTCTCCACGGAAAGAGGGATCAGATGAAGCTTCAATAGTTGTTTTATTTTCTACTGAAACGGTATGGCTTCTTTCATAATCTCTGTATCCGCTGGTGCCGGTTCCTTTGTTTCCCGTCCAATGAATTTTGGTTTTGTAGTAGTGTTTTTTCATATTTAAAAGATTAAAAGATGCTGCCATTAAAAATCAATAGGGTAGGTTTTAGCCCACCTTCCAATGTATCATCAATCCATCGGCCTTAGCCAAAACTTAAAAAATTATACGGGTAAACCTTAAATTTCAAACATCTGACATCTGAAATCTAATATCTGACATCTGACATCTGACATCCAGCATCCCTGCCAAAGGTAATGAAAAAACCTCCAGTACAACTGAAGGTTTAAATTTTGTCTTAATTAGAAAATTCGATCAATTCTTCTTTTTTTGAATTGTAAATTTTGTATTCTAAATATTTAAAAGAATCCCTTGGAACAATGGTTACCCATTTTTTGTATTTCATAAACCATTTCATTTGGATACTTTTGATGCCTTTGGTGAGGTAGGCTTCCACAAATGGGTGTACGTGCAGATAAACTTTTCCTTTTTCTTTCTGCAGGATGTTTCTTAAGGTTTCACCCATTCTTTCCACGATCACGATCGGAGCTACAATTTCTCCGTCTTTGTTCGGGTTTTCTTCTTTGGTTTCAATCTGTTTTTCCGGGCGGTTTCTTTGTCTGGTGATCTGGATCAGTCCAAACTTGCTCGGAGGAAGGATTTTATGGCGTGCTTTGTCGCGCTTCATTTCCTCTTTCAGATGTTCAAAGAGTTCTCTTCTGTGCTCAGAGTTGGTCATATCGATGAAGTCGATTACAATGATCCCTCCCATATCACGGAGGCGGAGTTGCCTTGCAATCTCAGTAGCTGCCATTTTGTTCACTTTTAGTGCGTGTTCTTTGTTGACAGCGGTTCCGGTAGTGATATTGTTTCCGGAGTTAACGTCGACGACGTGAAGTGCTTCTGTGTGTTCAATAACAAGATAGGCTCCCTTTGAACTTGGGATGTTGACGTGTTTTCCGAAGCTCTGTTTGAGTTGTTTTTCAACATTGTAATATTCCAGAAGAGGAATATGGGAATCGTAAAACTGGACAATATTTTTTCTTTCCGGAGCAATTACCTCCACATAATTCTTCATTTCGTGGACCATCTGCTCGTCATCACAGATAATATTAACGAAATCCTGATTAAAATTGTCTCTTAAAATAGCTGAAGCTTTATCTTCTTCGCTTAAAACTTTGGATGGAACTTTGTTTCTCTGGATATTTTTAAAAGTGGTTTCCCATTTCTGAATCAGCTGATTCATATCGTTATGGAGGTCGGCTACTTTTTTTCCTTCGGCTACCGTTCTGATGATCACCCCAAAACCTTCAGGTTTGATGCTGTCGATAAGGGTTCTCAGTCTTTCCTTTTCCTCAGAGCTTCTGATCTTTTTGGAAATAGAAACTTTATTGTCGAAGGGAATAAGAACCAGAAAACGTCCTGTTAAAGAAACCTGGGTAGAAATCCTGGGTCCCTTTGTGGAGATAGGCTCTTTAGTGATCTGCAGCAGAACCAGATCGTCCTTTGCAATCACTTTATCTACCGTTCCGTTTTTGTCTATTTCGGGTTGAATCTCGAAATTTTTTAAGCTTGAAGTGCTTTGTTTTTTAGAAATAGTGTCTTTTAAAAACTTTCTGTACGTAAGATATTGCGGCCCCAGATCCTGATAATGCAGAAATGCATCTTTATCATATCCGATATTAACGAATGCGGCGTTCAGATTGGGCGCCAGTTTTTTTACTTTTCCTATAAACAGATCTCCAACTATAAAATCGCTTTTGTCCTCTTGCTCATGAAGTTCACATAGTCTTCCGTCTTCCAGCAGTGCAATCTTTGTAAGATCATCTTCATGCGAAACTATTAGTTCTTTCTTCATTTTGTTATAAGATAAAATTGTTAAGATTATAGGAAATTGGCATGTTTCTCAGTTGATTTATCTATATAAATATAAGAATTTAGAATGAAAATCATTATATTTTTATTAAAATAATATTTGAAACCGGCTGTTTTCCGCGGAATCTTATAGTTGTAAATAAAAATATAGTCGGTGAACCTTAGAAATTTAAAATCACCAACTATATTATTATATTGTAAATCTCGAGAAGAAGAGATTATTTTTTCTTATGTCTGTTTGCTCTTCTTCTTTTCTTTCTTTTGTGAGTCGCAACCTTGTGTCTTTTTCTTTTCTTTCCGCTTGGCATAATTTTAATTTTTTAGTAACTAGTTAATATTCAGTTAATGTTCTTATTTTACTGCAACTTTAGTTTTTACTTTCTCTACAAAAGATTTTGAAGGTTTGAAAGCAGGAATGTTATGAGCAGGAATCTCAATTGCAGTGTTTTTAGAAATATTTCTTCCTGTTTTAGCAGCTCTTGTTTTAATGATGAAAGATCCAAAACCTCTTAGATAAACGTTATCCCCATTATACATAGAAGTTCTGATCTCCTGCATAAAAGCTTCTACAACTTTCTGTGTTTCATTCTTTTCTGTTCCCAACTTATTTGAGATGGTGTTTACCAATTCTGCCTTTGTCATTTCCTTATTTTAATTTTAAATTTTAGGTGTGCAAATTTAGTTAAAAAAATTGAATACTAGCAAATTAGTGGCAAAATATTTTTATTCAGATCGTTGAGTTTTTAATGTATACACTATATTAAGGCGGGGTTAAGATTATTTAATAATTTAATAATATAGCGGTATAACATACCAAAATAACGGCTGAAATAATAAAAAAAAGGATAAAATTGAATAAAATAACAATGTTCTGCAATGATACCATAACCTGTAAATCACAGTATCCCTTTGATTATCTTTTGCCTCTAAAATTGACAATTTTTTTACATACTGGAATTGTAGTATCCATTTTCCACACAGAAACGGATCAAATGAAGTTTCGTCTTCAGTCCCAGTTTTTCCGTAAGCCTGTTGATATAAGTATCAATGGTTCTTGTACTCAAATTAAGCTTTTCAGCAATTTCCTTATTACTGAATCCTTCATAACAGAATCTCATCAGCTGGATCTCTGAAGAAGAGAGCTCTTCCTGGCTTTTTTTCTGACGCTCCATATATTCCTGTACAGCTAACGGCTGCTGCTCCCATTCTTTGGAATACGTCTGATAATCAAAATCATCAGAAGCTATACTTCCTTTGATAATATCTTTTATGGTATTGCTCTTCTTCTGACAGTAGAATATATTCGGAATTTTAGAAAGGATTTCCGCCATATCTTCCTGGTAGGTTCCGGAATAAGTGATAATAGGAGTTTCTGTATTGCTTTTTCTAATGTATTTGATGGCTTCAATACCGCTTAATACCGGCATAAACAGTTCAATAATGAACACGTCCTCCTGCCTTCTGTAGATTCTGTTGACAAGCTCGTGGCCATTGTTACAGTCATTCAGAAGCATATAGAAAGGATTTTCCATAAGCGTTTTGATCATTATTTTCTTAAAATAAAAATCACTGTCAGCAATGGAAAAACGCACAGTATTGGATAATATTTTACTCATTCTTAATATCGATTTGGCGAATGATATTTAAAATTCAGAGGCCTAATTTAGGAAAAACTTATGAAAGAGAAAATTAATATTAAGTTAATCAGGGTTTTCCCGAAAATGGATTGGGGAAATTACGTATTGTGCATAAGATTTTTTTTTTATATTTTCACAGGCCAAACAAATCGCAAATTATGTCTTCAAATAGGGAAAAAAAATTGAACAGATCTGACGTCAGAATGGGCATTTGGAAGTTTATCCTGTCTTTTGCCGTTTTGTCGGCGGTATCCTTTATATGTCTCTTCCTCTTCTTTAAAAGCTATGATAGACAAAGGGAAGGGATCAGCAAAGAGGCCGATGCCTATAAGGAATTGATGCAGCGGAGCGACGTTCTGAAAACCCATGTCGATAATATTTATGACCAAATGACCCAGCTTAATATCAATAAGGTGGAGAATGATGTGTTCCTGAGAACCAGTATTATGGATAATGTAAGGGATGCCAAAAATATTATGGGAAAAGACAGTACCGGAAACTTTAAGCATTATGCTGTCCTGATGAAGCAGATAGGGCCTATACTGGATTTGAAAAATAAGATCATCGAGGTGGAATATAAAAAGAAAGTGGTTCTCCGAGATCTTGAAGAATGTATGAATAAGGTAGGCAGAGCCAATAATGAGCTTAGAAAAGATCCTACAAGGAATTTCACTGGAAGTAAAAGAAGAAAATAAAGAAAGAGCATGCAAGGAAATATTACATTATCTAAAAAGGAAAGGCATTATCAGTTTTTTTATTTGATACTGATGCTGGTGGCTGCTATGATATTTCTCGGAATTATTTTTTTAAAAGGTTTTGAATCTCCGTTTTCAGATGAAGATGTAAGGGGAATTCAGAATCTGGAACAAAAGGCAGAATTCGAACAGCATCAGAAAATTGTTCTTCCGATCATGGACAGTACCTATACCATGATCTCCAAACTTACGGACGAAGCACCGCAGCCATTTGTTGAAAACAACATTATCGTAGGGACCAATGATCTCGCAAACTATTTCGGCAATTATGACGTTGCTGATATCCGAAAAGATGCTTATCCGCAGATTGCAAAATTTTATAAAATGTATTTTGAAGACAAAAAAGTCATTTCAACCACTTCAGAAGATATCAAAAAATTTGAGAAGCAGGTGGAAGACTGCCGAATTGGCTTTAAAGATAAACAGAATAAGCTTTATGAAAGGGAAAGTGCATTGAAAGCACGTACACAATAAGCCAAACAATAAAATAGTAGGAACTTTAAATAAAACACATCACAATTATTAACTATGAATTATTTTCAAAAGAACAAAAAGAACATTATCATCGGTGTTATCGCAACCCTGCTCATTGCAGCGCTCGTTGCATTATGGCTGCAGAAAAAAGTGATCCATTCTGCTGATGATATTGTGGGGGTAGTTTATCCGTCTTCACTGGCGGTGGGAGATACGCTTTTATTTGAAGATAAAACCCAATTTGCAAAGACCAAGAGATGGAATTTTGGAGACGGGACAACTTCAGACAAAAACAGCGGAATTCACTTTTATAACAGACCGGGATATTATCAGGTAAGTTTGATTGTAGACAATAAATACACAAAATCTTTCCCGGTGATGGTTGCTGCAAGAAGTATTCAGAAACCCAAAGACACGGCCAGGATTAAATCAACAATCGAAGCTCCTGTACAGGCTATGCAGAACGAAAATGTACAATTCCGTGCTGTTTCTGAAGCCAAACAATTTGCCTGGAAATTTGGAGAAACCGGAAATACAGATGCTAAAGAAAAGCTTGCCATTTATTCTTATAAAAAGCCGGGCGATTATTTAGTGACTTTATATACAGAAGAAACTCAGGAGCCCATCTACCACCGTATCAAAATTCTTCCTGCATACAACTCTCTGGCGGAAGATGAAGTTTCCGTGGAAGACTCCTACGCAAAAGTGGATAATGATTTCAAATACCACTTACAGCAGATCGCCAATGGAAACAGCTTTAATATGCACTATAATTACCTGTTGAGAACTTACCTGTGTAACAATGAAAATACAGTAGTGAAAGTAAATGACAGTAAAGTAAACAATTTTTACATGTATTGTGCAGGTCTTCAGTTTGATAAAAATACGGTGATCCAAACCGTAAAGGTGAATTTGGATGATACACAAAACTGTGTAACTAAAGTAGATATAAACCAAAGCAAATAATATTTCCGGTCTCACCGGATGTGCCAATCATAAAAAGATAAAATAGGATGAAAAATAAATTTCCTCTAGCAGCATATTATATAGGACTGTCAGTATTGTTGACGGGTTGCCAGGTAAAGCTTCCGTCAAAGAAAACGCCGGAACCGTCACAGTACGGGAAGGTAGATAACTCAACTGTAGTCAACGGGTATCCAAAAAAATCCGTTCCATGGATCGTGATTTCAGACCGATCTAAAAATACGGCCTATTTAGATAAAAATGACGAAAAGTCATATAAGGAAGTTAAATTTCTCGAACCTTTAATGGTTCTAAAACATAGAGACGGAATGGTAAAAGTAGCAGAATACGTTCCGGATGCTTTAATGAAAAAAGTTTCATCAAAGTCAATCAAAACATATGGCTGGATTCCAGAATCTGACCTTCTGCTATGGAATAATTCCTTAAAAAGCGAGAAAACAGGGTATCCTGTAAGAGTAGCGGTAGTTCCTAACAACAGTGAAGTGATCCGAAGTGCTGAAAGATACTACAAGAACGACTCTATTATGGTGTTTAATTCGCCAAGTCTGATTGAAACAGCCAATGTGAAGATTCCTAACGGCCAGATGGTATACGTTTACAAACAGGCAGAAAATAACAAAAGATTCCTGGTTGGTAAAAAGCCTTCCATAGATATAGACAGTATCAGTACAGGCCTTTACGGATGGGTAAGCTCCAATGTGGTTTCTGCATGGGGAGAACGTTCAGCGATCAAACTGAAAAATACAACGGGAATTAATGATACTGCTTTAGGAATTCACGAAGGATATCCGGGAGGATCAGCATCGGATGCTGAAAATAAAACAGCAATTCTTCTTACGGATGTAAACAAAAGAACACCGCTGGAAAATATTTATCCGGTAAATCTTGCTTTGGAGGAAGCTCCAACTCCCGATGTCAAAACAAAATATTTTACCAACATTTTAGATTACAGCAAAAACTATGTCTTCAATGTTCTGGGAGAACCTATTTATTTTGACCGTTACAGAGAGATCACAGAAAAAAATAAAAATATCAATATCGTTTTCGCACTGGATGTAAGTGCTCCAAATGCACCGTATGCACCTATTGTAAAATCATTATTACAGGATTTACAGCTTAGGTTTGAGAAACCATCTTATTTCAGTACGGTGAAGTATGGAGTGGTTTTATATAAGAATAATCCTTGTGGAAACAATCTTTCCATTTCAAATTTAAGTACGGACTACAGCAAAATCACTTCATTTATTGATCAGAAGACCAATGAAATGAACTGTAACAGTAATAGTGGGTATCAACCGGTAGGAGAGGCGCTTTCTGCAGCAGGAAACCTCCTTTCAAACGTTCCGGATGAAACAAATGTTGTCGTAACAGTAGGAACTTCTGCTAACCAGAGCGGAAATATGTACAGTGTAATCAGTTCTCTTACCCAGGCTCAGGCAAGACTGATCATGTTCCAGACAAGCGCCAGGTCTTCAGATACTTATAATGATTTTGTATTGATGGCTGAAAATGTAGTGACAAATACGGCCAAAAATATTGCTGAGCTTAAAAAACAAAAGATCATCAATCAGAATGATGTTCTTACGAAGAATAATTTCAGCTTAATAGAAAGTGATGCCGGGTTCTTTTCGCTGGATTATCCTAAACAGAGTATGTCCCAGGGCTATGTTATTTTCCCTAAAAAAGGAGATGTAGCCACTCCGGGATTCCTTAAAAGATCTGTGGACAGCCTGATTGCACAGGTTACCTTAGACAACCAGACTGTTGATAAGTCGCTTAACGATTACTTCCACTCTTCAGTAGGAGCCGGAAGAACAGATGTGGATTTAAAATACAAATATCTGTATCCGGGGCTTACGAACCCGGTTTCTGCAGGAATTGCAGCACAGCTGATCAACTATGGAAGCCCGTTCCTTGTAAAAGGTTATATTCCAAAAGATCTGAAAGAATTTACCCCCGGAATAGAAAAGGGAATCCTGATCTCTGAAGCAGAATATGACAACTTAAAAGCTTTCTACACAGAGGTATATAGAAATACTGAAGCCGAAAGAGCAGACTTTAATCAGGCAAGAGCCGTTAAAGAATATGTGAAACTGCTGAAGAAATACAATCCGACTATAAAGTTCCTGGACAAAGGAGCGCTGTACGAAATGCCGATGTCTTATGCCATTGGAATGAGCACAGGATTTGATCTTTCAGAAGAAGAGCTGATGGCTAAATATAAATTAAAAGGTTGGAAAAAGTCTAAAATTGTTCCTAACGAAACCGTAAGAAACTATTTCCGCCACTATAAAGATTTAGCGGATAGAATGCTTGCCCACAGAAATGATCCTGCCGTGAAAATTCAGCAGAACGGACAGACATTCTACTGGCTTAACGAGTATTTTACGCCGACAAGGCTTCCGACTGAACAACCGGAATATACTAAACATTAATCGTTCATTTTTTATCATCATAAAGCAGAAGTACTCCTTCTGCTTTTTTTATTGGATTTTTTCTTTGCCAATGAATGGGGAACGAGAGGAGCAGGTTATATGACTTTAAATGGTAAACCGCAGATTACGAATTTTGAATCTATATCCCATAATAAAAATTGACAAGCAAGAGAATGGACATTCCTTATTGGTCTGAAAAAAATATGCTCCGGATCTTGAACCATAAACTTTATATTTTGAGCTTTCAAAACCATTTTATTTCTCATTTAAGTGTAAAATGACCGTTTGGCCTAAAAACTGAAAATAAGCTAAACTTCTTTATTTTAGGGTGTTAGTGATATGCTGATAAATCTAATGTCGTAGAATTACGACATGAAATCGTAGAACTACTACAAAATTTCAGATTTGCATTCAAAAGTTTTTTTTAGAGAAAAAGACCCTCTATATTTGCTGAACAATCACCGAATCACAAAATATTATTAACGATTAAAATTTACAAATCATGGCAGAAAGAAATTCGAGAGGAATCTTAAAATTCAATGGAGGAGAAGGGCAAAAGCTATTAAAAATGAAATACAGCGTATCCAGATCTACCGATGTATCCGGACGTGTGGCATCAGATCCTTCTAACGCGTTAATCAAAGTTACAGTAGAAGCTACTGAAAAGTCTGATATTCTTGAAAGTTTACTGAATGGTAAGTACAAACCTACTGTAGGTGAAATTACATTCAACAAATCTCACGAAGAAGGAACATTGATTACTTTGAACTGGCAAAACGGATATGTTATCCAACACCAGGTAGACTTCGATGCTATCGACAGCAACAGTATGCTGATCAGTTTCGTGATAAGCGCTGAAACAATCGACTACGGTACTTCTCAGTATGCAGGACTTTGGCCAAGCAGCTAAAATTGACACATTATCACACATTCATACAAAAAAGACTGTCCTAATAAAAGGCGGTCTTTTTTGCCTGTAACCCTATTTTAGAATGAGGATAGGAATTTGATGATATTTGGATATTACCTTTGAAATTAAAACGAATTAACCCGTTCTACGCTATAAAAACAAAACTATAGTGAATTGACAGAGCCTTCAGCCATATCGTTTTAGGTCTATATTGGATTGAAACGGGTAAGTTCGGTTCTGGTATATTTTCAGATTGTATAAAAAAATCATCTTCGCTTATAAAAAAGGTAAGAATATGACAGTAAGAAACCGGGTTAAAAATTAAAAAAACGACATCGCTACTTCTCTCATTGAAGAATTAATTATCTTTATCCCGTTTAGAATAAAATATTTAATTTTAGGGAGATAAAAAATCGTGACTTCAGATTCTCCGCCAAGAGAACTTCAGTCTTAAAACGAAATGCACAATATTAATATAAGAAAAATTATAAATGGGAGTACTAGTAACCAACGAAACAGTAAAACAGCTATTTCATATTGCTCAGTCGATAGCGAAGGAAAATTATAATGCTACTTATGGTGGTCCTCATATTCTTCAGGCTTTAATGCATAAAGATATCGGGCTCAATGAATTTTTGAAAAGTATAGATAAGGATCCAGGCTATTTTTATGAATGGGCAGATGTCCGCATTGAAGAATATCCAAAAACCAGCCATCTTCCGGATGAAGTTGCCCAGGATGATGCCGTAGACGCTCTTATTGAGGAGGCAGATGATATCCGTTTAAAATTAGGACTGGATGAGATTACACCAATTTGTATTCTGACAGCTGTGGTTAAACCTCAGGTCGTTTTTTCACTTCAGCAGCTGAAATCACTTCCATTGAGAGAACATGAGATCTTTAATCTGTACAGAAAAGATACTCCTTTCACTGTTTCTGAAAATGGAGATTTTGCTTCCCTGTTTTCAAACGGTTCAGACTTCACAGATTCGTCGTTTCCATCTATTAAAAGCTATTGTGTAGACAGAACGGCACAGGCAAGAAATGGCAACCTTGAAAATATCATTGGAAGAGATAAAGAACTTAGAATGCTGGTGGAGATCCTTTGCCGGAGAAGCAAGCCGAATGTAATTATAATCGGAGAACCCGGCGTAGGAAAAACAGCTTTGGTAGAAGGCTTTGCCATTGAAATTACAAAAGGAAATGTTCCTGAAATGCTTAAAAACGGAACTCTTTTAGAACTGGATACAGGAGCACTACTTGCAGGAACCTCCTACAAAGGGGAAATAGAAGACCGCCTTAAAAAAGTCATCAATGAGTGTAAGAAAATTGAAAAGGCTATTCTTTTTATTGATGAAATTCACACGCTCTTAGATCCGAAAGGAAGTATTGGAAATGTAGCGAACCTTCTGAAGCCGGAACTGGCAAGAGGCGAGATCACCGTGATCGGTGCTACTACCCAGGAAGAATACCGAAAGATTATTGAACCGGAGCAGGCTTTTAACCGTCGTTTTGAGGTACTGACTGTTAATGAGCCGGATGAAAAAACCTGTGTAAAAATGATCGATGTGCTTCTTGAAGGCTATAAAAAACACCATGGAATTGAAGTGGAAAAAACAGCCCTTCCGGAATGTGTACGTTTGGCCAAAAGATATGCAAAAGGTAAAAAATTGCCTGATGCTGCCATTGATTTGCTGGACAGGACAATGGCAGCGATCAAAATGCTTGATGAACTTTCAGAGAAAGAGCTGGAAAGCTGGAAAGCAAGTTATGAGGCTATTTTAAAAGAAGAATATGCAGACAGCAAAGATAAAGCAGATGAACTGATCTGGACCTACAACCTGTTGAGAGACAAAATAAGTCCTATTTTATGGGGCTCGCTAAGTGAGCAGCCGGCTATTGATAATTCAATGCCTGTAGACCAGATCCAGAAGATCATCGAAGATACTTATGCAGAGCTTTTACAGCATGCAGCCAAGAAAAGAGAAAAAGTAGACCGGCTTGAGCTCGCCGCTGTAATGGCAGCTAAAACCAATATCCCGATCGGGAAAATACAGGCTCAGGAAAAAGAAAAACTCCTGAATATGGAATCCCTTCTGATGAACAGGGTAGTAGGCCAGGATCATGCTTTAAAAATCCTTTCCGATGCTATTGTTGAAAACCGAAGCGGATTGAATAAACCGGGACAGCCGATAGGATCATTCTTCCTTTTAGGGCCTACGGGAACCGGTAAAACAGAGCTGGCAAAATCAATGGCGGAACTGCTGTTCAACGATGAAAAAGCAATGGTACGTTTTGATATGTCAGAATTTAAGGAAGAACATTCAGCAGCCTTATTATACGGAGCGCCTCCCGGATATGTAGGATATGAGGAAGGAGGAATGCTGGTTAACAAAATAAGACAGCAGCCGTATACGGTGGTCCTGTTTGATGAGATTGAAAAAGCTCACCATTCTGTATTTGACGTGTTCCTCCAGATTATGGATGAAGGAAAAGTTCATGACAAACTTGGTAAAGAAGGAGATTTCAGCAATGCACTGATCTTATTTACATCCAATATCGGAAGTGAGGAAATTGTAAAACAGTTTGAAGAAGGGAAAGTACCTGAATCCTCTTCGCTGATGCAGATCATGTCGAACTCAGGAAGATTCAGACCTGAATTTTTAGCAAGGATCACCGAAATTATTCCTTTTGCCCCGATTACGGAATCTATTGCGGAAAGGATCTTCAATATCCAGTTGAAATCTCTTCATACTTCGCTGACAAGATTGGGTATGACCTTAAAGATCAGCGGGGAGGCGGTGAAAAACCTTGCTTTAGGAGGATTCAGCAGTAAATACGGAGCGAGACAGATTTCCGGAGTGATCCGTGCCCAGCTCGCAAGACCGATCTCTAAAATGATTGTAAGAGAAGAAGTGAAATCCGGACAGACCCTTCATGTGGACTGGAATAAGGAAGAGGAAAAATTAAGCTGGAAAGTAGATTAGTGATAAAGTAAAAGAGCAAAAAGCTAATTGCAAATTAGCTTTTTGCTTATAAATAGATGTAAAATGAAAATTATTGTCAGAAATATCTTTACAGGTTTACTGCTTTTGGGAGCTGGCATTTTTGTAAACGGTCAGTTTCTGGCTGCTTCCGATACTTCGGAAAGCAGTGTGAGAAAATACAGGGGAATCATTAATGCGAACAAAGATCTCGTAGAATTTATAGAACAGCTTCTTCTTCAGAAGGGACTTCCAAAACATTTGAGAAACCTGGCGCTTATTGAGTCTCATTTCAACAAGAATATTACTTCGGGAGCCGGGGCAGTAGGAATATGGCAGTTTATGACAGCACATGCCAATCAGTATGGGCTTACAGAGCAGAACCGGACTGATATTTATAAGAGTACAAAAACAGCTGTCATTTCGCTGGGAAATCTTTACAGGAAATACAATAACTGGGTAACAGTAGTAGCCGCTTACAACTGTGGTGAAGGAAATATTGCAAAAGCGATGCAGGCTGCCGGGTCTTCCCAGTACCACGAATTTTCGAAATATCTTCCGGGTGAAACGGTTAATCATGTTAGAAAATATCTCAATGCATGTTATGCAACAGGAGAGCTGGAAAGTGTTTTAAACAACTATAACTCTTCAAGAATCAATAAGGTTTTCTTTGAAGCCGGAAACAGGAAAGTGACAGATGCAGCCCTTTCAGAAACAGAGATCAACGCAGGATTTAATCTGAAGGTTGTTGCTGATGAACTGAATGTGGATGTAGACCGGATCCTTGCATGGAACCCCGGAATCGTAGAAGAGCTGCAGAAAAAAGGAGAAAGTTCTTTTTACCTTCCGACAGATCTGATGCCTGATTTTCTTTTAAGAAAAAATAAAATATTGGTACGGTCTATAAAAGAAGGAGGGAATTCCCATCCCTAGAATTCATAAAGTACAGCTACTGATTTAGCAAGCCCGCCTATTGTATTTGGACGGGCTTTTATCTTATAGGTCTTGGAAAGATAAAAAATCCAAGAATATAAAATCACTGTGGCCTCCTTGTTTTTCTTCAAAAAATCCTGATTCAAATAAACCGGGGTAATCCGAAGAAAATTAAAATGGACTATATTGGTGTAAAATAAGGGCTATTCAGAATAACCTGTATGCTATATTCTGTTACAGGATACAGGATTTTTGCGTTTGTTAAAGCATCTTAATTTTTGATAAAAAAATCTTAATATTTCTCATTTGTGTGTAAAATGTACAATTAAACCGTAATTTTTTACTGGTTCTAAGTATTTTGTTTTCAGATTATTGTGTTGTATTTTTAAATCCTTTGTCGTAGAATTACGACATAAAATCGTAGAACTACTACAAAATTTCAGATTTATCTTCAAAAGTTTTTTTTAGAAAAATAGACCCTTTATATTTGCTGTACAATCACTGAATCACAAAATATTATTAACGATTAAAATTTACTCATCATGGCAGAAAGAAATTCAAGAGGAATCTTAAAATTCAACGGAGGAGAAGGACAAAAGCTGTTAAAACTTAACTACAGCGTATCAAGATCTACAGACGTTTCAGGACGGGTAGCATCAGATCCTTCCAATGCATTGATCAAACTTACAGTAGAAGCTACTGAAAAGTCTGATATCTTAGAAAGCTTGCTAAACGGAAAATATAAACCTACATCAGGGGAAGTTACTTTTAACAAGTCTCACGAAGAAGGAACATTAATCACTTTAAACTGGCAGAACGGATACGTAATTCAACATGAAGTAGACTTCGATGCTATCGACAGCAACAGTATGCTGATCAGCTTTATAGTAAGCGCTGAAACTATCGATTACGGTACTTCCCAGTACGCAGGATTATGGCCTTCATCGGGCCAATAAGCTCATCATCTTAGTAAAATAAAATTGGTACAGGACAGCGCACTCGTAAGGGTATGCTGTTCTGTTTTTCCATTTTTCAAATAAAGATCTCAAAGAACATAGCCGGATAACAGTACAGGTCTGGATATTTTCTGATTCAGTTTTCAGCAGCTCATTCCACATTGGTTTAACTTAAACACAAAAGATTATGTTTCAAGATGATAAAACAATTAAAATAGAAAGCTCTAAAAAGAACATCAGCCACGATACAGAGCAAGCCCAAAATGCTGTCAAAGAAAATACCGTTAAAAAGGCAGAAGAGAAAGTGAATGAGGGAAACGGGAAAATAAAAAAAGGAGCAAAAACCGCGCAGCAGGGTGCAAGCGCTATACAGGGAGCAGATACATTTATGAACCAGGCTTTGGTTTCCAATAATGCCTCTGTTGTAGAGCAAAAAGTATGGGCAAAACAGCCCACTTCAAAAATACATAATGCAGAAGCTATTCCTCAAAGTTATATTGCGGGAATTAACCGGGTTGTAAAACTTGATGTCATTATTGAAGGACAGATCATTCAACATTTCAAACATTTCAAACTGGTACAGAATGCGGGTAAGCATCATGAATTCAGCCTGATACTGGCTCATGATACCTTAGGAAGCCCGGAAAACCATAATTTGGCAACAGCCCAGAATTTTCTGGGTAAAAGAATTACCGTTGTTTTCAAATATAAAGATGTTGAAAAAGGAGCCGAGCGTAATTTTGTGGGAGTTGTTACGGAAGTAGGTTTCAGCCAGGAAAAAGGGAGTCTCGGTAATATTGTTCTTAAAGGACACAGCCCCACAATACTCTTAGATGCGGCCCCTCATATTCAAAGTTTTGGAGGAAGCCAGCCGGTCAGCCTTAACAGTATTGCTGACCAGGTTATCAGGGAAGGCCTTGGACAAAGCAAATTTGATTTCAGGGTAGATGCCCAGCACGGAAATATTCCTTACAGTTCGCAATATGAAGAAACCCATTATAATTACCTTGCCAGAATGGCTGAAGCCTATGGTGAACAGTTTTATTATGACGGGGAAGTACTGCATTTCGGAAAACTTCCGCCTCAGGAAAAACCTGTTAAACTTACCTATGGAAGCAGTGTAAGTGATATTGCCATTAAAATGAAGGCACAGCATGTCAACCCGAGCTTTTACGGCTATAACAGCAGTAAAAATGAAAAACTGATTGCCGGAAGTTCAAAAATAAATCATACCTCAGATATCGCAAGACGAGCTTATGAAATATCAGAAAAGACCTTTACCACTCCTTCTCTGAGGATTGCTCCAATCAAGGCGTCGTCTTTTATGGATATAGATGCCTCCCAGAAAGGGGCTGCCGGAAGTAAAGCTTCGGAAGTTTTTATTACTTCAGGAACTACAACCGTTCCTTTTTTATATCCGGGATGTACCGCAGATATTGAAATGCGTAAGTCAGAAACCAATGAAACCTCTTATTTTACAAAACTAATGATCATTGAAGTGACTCATGAAGTAGATGCCAGAGGGTATTATGATGGTAAATTTGAAGCAATTGCAGCAGATACGGGTTTTATCCCGCGTCCTGAATTTGAAGTTCCGAGAGCTGAAGCTCAGTTTGCAAAAGTAATTTCCAATACGGATCCCCTGAACCAGGGAAGGGTTCGGATACAGTTCGACTGGCAGAATGGACCGGATACATCAGAATTTATCCGGGTGATGACACCGGATGCAGGGAGCAGTGATAAAGTGAGTAAAAACAGAGGATTTATGGCTATCCCGGAGGTAGGCGATCAGGTCATTGTTAATTTTGTTCATCAGCATCCGGACCGTCCATTTGTGATGGGAGGAATGTTCCATGGTGGAATCGGATCGGGAGGAGGCGCTGATAATATTATAAAAAGTTTAAGCAGCAGAAGTGGAAATAAATTAGAATTAAATGATGGCGAAGGTTCTGTTTTCCTTACGGATCAAGGGGGTGCCAATATGAAATTTGACGGGGCAGGAAATGCCCACACCAATGCTAATAATAATAAAACGGTAAATGTAGGAAACAATAACACGGTAAATGCGGGCAGCACCAGTGCCATTAATGTGGGAGGAAAAGAAGGGGAAGCAGCCAATTCCGTTTTAAAAATGGATGCCTCAGGAAATATATCATTGGAAGGAAAAACAAAAATTGAACTAAAAGTAGGCGAAAACACCATTACCATAACCAAAGAAGGGATTACGATTTCTGCCAAAGAAGGAATGCTGGATATGAATGCATTACAAAATGCTTTACTGGTAACCCAGGATAATCTGAGTATCCACAGTAAATCGGTAACCTCAATCAATGCGACAGGAGATATATTTATTACCGGAAGTAATGTAGATATTAATTAATAATAGGGTGTAACTGCTTCTTAAATTGATTAGACATGACAGCTGAAATGAACAGTGAAGAGCATAACGGTGATTTATCAGGATTTAAATACGCCTGGTATAAAAAGGCACAATATAAAATTAATATAAAATCTTATCTTACTTTAGGAAACGGGAAAGCCAATCAGACCGAAATAGAAGAAGATTGGACCCTCTTACCGGGAGAATACAATCAGATTACAATCAATTCCTCTACCCAGAAATATATTGAGGCAGATGCACAAATGAAGCCTTTTTATGAAATTCTTGAAAAAATAAATAAGGCCACAGATGTACTGGAGATCTCTTTACATGCTGATAAAAGCGTTAATGAAGTCACGAATAAAGATGATATTTTAAATAAATGGAGTAAGATAAAAAAGGATTTGCACTTTTATGAACTGATCAAAGAGAGCTATGAAACTTTTATACAGATCTATGATAAAGAGTTTAACGGTATAGACCACAATATTAAACAGAATTTATTATACCAGATTATGTTTTATCCGTTGCCTGCCTTCAGAGGCGGTGGATTTGTAGATGAAATTCCTGAAAGAACTGCCTTGTCTACCCTTTTTCCCGGAGAAAAATTAAGATACAGTTCTCAATACAACATTTCTAAGGATGAAGAAGGAGGATATATCGTAAAGTTAGAAGGTAAGGGTGAAGATAATCAGCCGAAGTTTGAAACGATATATAAAGATAAGTATCAGCGGACTCTCGGGAGTTCTTTGAAATATAAATATTCATCGGAAGGGGAATATAAGTATAATCAGGATTCTGTATTGTCAGAAATCATCTTCCATGTGAAGGAAGAATTGAATGAAAAGATGTTTTATGTCTGCAGGTATCATATAAAATTAAATAATAAATAACTATAATCATTATGAGCCAATTATATATAGCACAGGATACTCCGCTTATTTGCAGTAAGGGTAGAAGACTTATAGGAATTGGAGTCAGCTCCCAGTCTTCGGTAAAATTGAAGAAAGGATCTAAGATGATGGCCACAGAAGAAGACCGATTCAAAGACAATTTTATCTGCCCTGAAATGATGATGGCCGGAGCCTTAGCCGGAGTGGCTGTTGCCGCTGCTTTTTCCGGCGGACTTTTTGTTTTGGCCGCTGCAGCCTGGGCTGGAAGTGCGCTGATCGATGATTGTCTGAATATATGTTCCTTTTTGTGTAAAGGGAGTGATTGGAAAAATACACATCCCAAAGTAAAAATTGAAAACAAAAAACCTTTACTACAGAACTCCAGTTTACATTGCTTTATAGGAGGGGAAATTACTTTTCATTTACCGGTTGTTCAATTACAGGAAGCTTCTATTGCCAGCAGAATGGCACAGGATTCTTATGAAGATAATAATGGACAGAATACCAATATAGATGGGTATATGAGAATCAATACTGATGATCAGAATGAATTAGACAAGCTGTTTGGACCCGGGGCATTGACTAGTAAAGATTTTAATACGAATAAAGATAACGGTTTCTTTTCTTCCTTATATTATAACAAAGAAACAGGAGATTATTTTGTGGCATTTAGAGGCTCAGAGCCTAAAGGTATGCAATTCTATCATGACTGGTTCATAGAAGATGGAGGGCAGGCTTTTGGTTTTGATACCCCTCAAATAGAAAAGACGAGAAAGCTTGCTGAAAAAATGGATTATGCTACAGGAGGCAACGTGAAATTTACCGGGCATTCATTAGGCGGGGGAAACAGTGCAATGGCCTCTTATTATACAGGACTTCCTGGCTATACCTTTAATACTAGAGGAGTACATGGTAATACTCTGGATTATCTTGATAAGAAAGGAGCCGTAAAGTCAACTTCCAATATTGTGAATTATAGCACAAGTAATGATATTCTTAACGGATTACAAAATAACAGGGAAGGCCTTCTTTCCACATTAGCTTTTTCAAGAATACCCGGCCTTAATAAGCTTGCAATTTTCGGCAGCCTTACAGGTGCCGTTCCGCGTGCTTTGGGAGAGCAGCATGAGATCTTCGGGTATATTGAAGACAATGAAGGACTTGGCCTTAAAACTATAGGAAGCGGACATAGCGCGTATAATGATGCATTTCAGGCTATGCTGGCGACTATAAATACAAATGTTGTAGCTAATAATATATAATATGAAACCAATTATTTTAATAATATTTTCCATCATGACACTTTTTTCCTGTTCAGATTTTAGCCTTAGATCGCGCAAAAAAGAAAATAGAAATCAATATCCTCCCTCTAGAATGTTCAAAGGGGATGGATTATTAGCAGCCCAAAAAATGTTTGATGGCGATCTTAAGGGCATGGAGCAGCTTATTAAAGAAAAAAATATGGATATTAATAAGCTAGAGGAAGATACAGGGTATACTTTACTCATGTACGCTTCTATTATTGAAGATCTTAAAGCAATGGATAAACTTCTGGAACTAGGTGCCGACCCTAATATCATAGTGCCTAATGAAGGATTGGAATCACCTTTGAATCATGCCGTAGCCCTCAACAACTATGAGATGCTTCAATTGCTTTTTAAATATAAAGCCAACCCTAATCCTGCCCTGGGAGATTCCCCATTAACCGATGCCTTGACGGTGGGAGGAGACGAGAATACCGAAAGGAAAATGATAGATTATCTGCTTCAGAATGGAGCTGATATCAATAATATATCTTATAATGGAAATAATATAATGGATGCTGTGGTGAGGGATGATCTGGATATGACTGAATATTTTCTCAGCAAAGGCGGCCAGCCTACCATAAAGGATACAAATATTTGTCCAATGGCTGATTATATTCAATATAAGGAAAAGCAGAAAAATGAGCGGAATTTACCGGATTCCCCTTATTATCAAAAATTATTTAGTATTAAAAAACAGCTGGTTGAAAAATATAAGGTAACGTTTC
Organism: Chryseobacterium sp.; assembly: GCF_022869225.1. NCBI lineage: Bacteria > Pseudomonadati > Bacteroidota > Flavobacteriia > Flavobacteriales > Weeksellaceae > Chryseobacterium > Chryseobacterium sp. The sequence goes on from NZ_JALIHL010000001.1 coordinate 3,361,248, forward strand.
CGTATAAAAAAGATCCTTTAGAAGAAGCAAAGCTTAGAATAAAACTGTATGAAAATCTAGGGCCTAAAGATAAAATATCAGTGAATTTTAATAAAAATTATGGTGAAAACCTGTATCAGAAAGATTTGAATATGGTTAAAGGTAAATAAAACGAAGCCAAAAAGTACAGCTTTGCCGAAATTGATAAACCATTGAATTAAGATTTAAATATAATCTTTTTCTACCTATGCATTACTCTTACAATGCAGGCAAATCCAGCTTATTTTCGTAGTTTATATCTCTTTATAGTGTGTAATTTAATATGGATTATTCTATTCGAGATCAGCTGTAAGTATTTTAAAAATAACAGATTAAAAAGAGGTTTTAAATCTATAGTCGTAGAATTACGACATGAAATCGTAGAATTACGACAAAATTTCAGATTTATCTTTAAAAGCTTTTTTTTCAAAAACAACGGTTTTATCTTTGTTCTATAATTATCGAATAACAATGTATTACTAACGATTAAAATTTACAAATCATGGCAGCAAATTCAAGAGGAATCTTAAAATTCAACGGTGGAGAAGGACAAAAACTATTAAAGCTTAACTACAGCGTATCAAGATCTACAGACGTTTCAGGACGGGTAGCATCAGATCCTTCCAATGCATTGATCAAACTGACAGTAGAAGCTACTGAAAAGTCTGATATCTTAGAAAGCTTACTGAACGGAAAATATAAGCCTACTAAAGGTGAGATTACGTTTAACAAATCTCACGAAGAAGGAACATTGATCACATTGAACTGGGAAAATGGATACGTTATCCAGCACGAAGTAGACTTCGATGCTATCGACAGCAACAATATGCTGATCAGCTTTATAGTAAGCGCTGAAACTATCGATTACGGTACTTCCCAGTACGCAGGATTATGGCCTTCATCAGGTAAATAAATCACAGATCTCTTATAATAAAGTAACAGTATACTCACGGGTATGCTGTTATTTTTTTTATGATATACGGGATCATGATTTTGGAAACTTAAAGGAATAGACGGGTCAGCAGATTGACCATCCTTTTTTCAGCTATTGCCTCTCAACTCTAAGTCATCAGCTAGCAACTTATCTACCTATTTTCTTATATTTGTTCATTATAGACAATATGGACGCAACACAAGATAAAAGGCTGTTTCTCATCGATGCTTATGCGATGATTTTCAGAGGATACTACGCACTGATCAGAAATCCGAGACTCACAAGCAAAGGATTGGATACTTCTGCCATCTTTGGTTTTACAAATTCTTTAATCGAATTGATCAGAAGAGAGAAACCAACTCATCTGGCAGTAGTTTTTGATGTAGGACAGGCAAGCGTAAGAACAGAAGATTTTTCAGATTATAAAGCCAATAGAAGCGAAACTCCTGAAGCTATCAAAATTGCCGTTCCATATATTCACCGGATTTTGGAAGCCATGCATATTCCGATCCTGGGAGTAGAAGGTTATGAAGCTGATGATGTGATAGGAACCATTGCCTGTAAAGCAGAAAAAGAAGGATATACCACTTTTATGGTAACACCGGATAAAGATTTTGCCCAGCTGGTTACTGATAAAATCAAAATATATAAGCCAGGTTTAAAAGGTGGTGATATCGAAATTCTGGGAGTAGAAGAGGTAAAAGCAAAATATGAAATTGAAGATCCGAAGCAGGTTATTGATTTCCTTGCGATGATGGGAGATGCTGTAGATAATATCCCGGGACTGGAAGGGGTAGGAGAGAAAACGGCAATGAAATTCCTTAAAGAATTCGGAAATATTGAAACCTTACTGGCGAATACCGATAAACTGAAAGGAAAACTGAAAGAAAAGGTGGAAGCTTCTGCAGAACGCGGAATTCTGTCAAAGAAATTGGCGACCATTATCTGTGATGCTCCTGTAGAATTCCATCAGGAACAATATGATCTTGAAACTCCTGATTTTGAAAAAGTAAAAGAAGTTTTTGACGAAATAGAATTCAGAAGACTGTATGAAAACCTTTACAGGGCTTTTGCTCCGGCACCTACAGAAACAATAGTGGTAAGTGAGGTTGAAGTAAAGCAGACCCCTTCAGGAACAGAAGTAAAAGGGCAGGTAATGCAGCTTGATCTCTTTGCTAATTTTGAAGAACTGGACCAGGCTACTTCCACAAAATCTACCATTGAACATAATGACCATCTTTATCAGTTCATCGATAATCCAAAGGCGCAGAAGAAATTAGTAGACAACATGCTAAAGCAAAAGGCGGTTTGTTTTGATACGGAGACCACTTCATTGAATGAGTTGGAAGCTGAGCTGGTAGGCATGAGTTTCTCTTATAAAAAAGGTCTTGCATACTATATTCCTTTGTCTGAAGATAAAGGAGAAGTACTGCAGACGCTCGAAATTTTCAGACCGTTTTTTGAAAAAGAAGATTTGCTGAAAATAGCTCACAACCTGAAATTCGATTATAAAATTTTAAAACAGTATGATATCACTGTTAAAGGGGCTATGTTTGATACCATGATTGCCCATTACCTGCTGAATCCCGATGGAAGACACGGTATGGATTACCTTTCGGAAGTGTATCTTAACTACAAACCGGTTTCCATTGAGACCATCATTGGTAAAAAAGGAAAAAAACAGGGCAATTTCAGAGATGCAGATCTTAGAACGCAGACCGATTATGCAGCGGAAGATGCGGACGTAACTTTCCAATTGTATGAATTGTTTGCCCCACAGCTGAATAAAGAAAACCTGGAAGAACTTTTCTACACTATTGAAATGCCTTTAATGGAAGTTCTTGCCAAAATGGAATTGGCCGGAATTTCTCTGGATGAAAAGTGGCTGGCACAGGAAAGTATAGACCTGGAAAATGACCTTAGACAGTTGGAATCTAAGATTTTTGAACTTTCAGGAGAAGAGTTTAATATGAACTCGCCGAAGCAGCTGGGAGAGATCCTGTTTGAAAAAATGCAGCTGGATCCGAAAGCTAAAAAAACAAAAACAGGGCAGTATGCTACTTCAGAAGATGTGCTTCAAAAGCTGGCTTCAAAACATGAGATCATCAAGCATATCCTGGAATACAGAACCTATCAGAAATTAAAATCAACATATGTGGATGCTCTGCCTTCACAGATTGACAAACAGGATAAAAGGGTACACACCAATTTCTCACAGACTACCGCAGCGACAGGCCGTCTGGCAAGTGTAAACCCAAACCTGCAGAATATTCCGATCAGAACGCTGAGAGGCCAGCAGATCCGTGGAGCATTTGTTTCGGGAGAAGGAAAGAAAATTATCTCTGCCGATTATTCCCAAATTGAACTTCGCCTTATCGCCGAAATCTCAGGAGAGGAGAATATGATTAAAGCTTTCCAGAACGGAGAGGATATTCACGCTTCTACCGCAGCAAAACTGTTCAAAATTCCTTTGGAAGAAGTTTCCAAAACACAGAGAAGCCAGGCTAAAACGGTAAACTTTGGAATCATCTACGGCCAGGGCGCTTTTGCATTGGCAGAACAGACGGGATTGTCACGTACAGAAGCCAAACAAATGATCGAAGCATATTTTGAAACCTATCCAAAGCTGAAGGAATATATGGCAGAACAGGTAAATAAAGCCCGCCAGTTAGGATATGTGGAAACTATTTTAGGAAGAAAACGTCATTTAAAGGATATCAATTCCAATAACTTTGTGGTAAGAGGCCATGCAGAAAGAAATGCGGTGAATGCGCCTGTTCAGGGAAGTGCTGCAGACATTGTTAAAATGGCAATGATCAAAATAGACAGACAGCTGGACGAACAGCAGCTAAAGACCAAAATGTTACTGCAGGTCCATGACGAACTGGTATTTGAATCTCCGGCTGAGGAAATTGAAGCCGCTTCAAAACTCATCAGAAAAGAAATGGAAAGCGCTTTAGAAACGCAGGTTCCGCTGTTGGTTGAAATTGGGGTAGGAGAGAACTGGCTGGAAGCCCATTAATAAACGCTCTTATCATCATCATATAAAAACTCCCGCCTGAAGCGGGAGTTTTTTATGTTTATCTCCTTCTTGATGATGTACTTCTGGTGTGGGATCTGACATAAGTTCCGTCTTTTCTGTAGTAACTTTTTACACTTGCTGTGCCGCCGGATGATTTATCTGTACTTCCTGGTCTATAAGTTGATAGGCTTGATGAGGTTTGAGCTGGCCCATAACTGCTATATGAAGTAAAAGCAGGTTTATATGCCCAGCCTGAATAATTTTCCCATTTCATCTCTCTATAATTGTTTTTATGAGGATTAGAAGATAAGAAAACGTGTGTGTTTTTGGGAATTATAGTTACTGTATGAATGGAATCTGTAGAGCTGTAAAGCTTCGTGTCGTCAGTCAGCAAAACAGTATAATAATTTGTAGAGCAAGCTATTGTTGCTAAACAAACTGTCAAAAAAAGAAGTAAGTTTAAAATACGTTTCATGATTTTGTTATTTTATATTTTTCAAATCTATGATGTATTTTTCTGATTTTTTTTATGGGAATCCGTAGCTGGTAGATGGTATAGAAGCGCCCGCTTATAACTATTGACGGGCCCAGTATATTTGTAAAAATGCAGCAGTGGAAATAAGTATTGTACGGATAGAAAACTTCTTTGAAATAAAAATAATTTCTTACTGATAGATGGCTCTGTGTTATTCTTTTATTATTCTAATGATGGCAAGATCATCCGTCGGTCTGAGCTGATAATGATTTTCAAGGGTTTTAAGCTTTCTGTTAAGCATTTCTTCAGTATCATTGTAAGAACGGTCCTTCATTAAATAGTCAACGGAATGAATAGATTCTTCAGCATCTGTTTTTTTAATTTTTGAAAAAGTTAAAATACCATCCGTAGCAATTGAAATATCTTTTATATTGTCAAAAAGTATTTTCTGAGGCAGCTGATCATACCATTCCTCAAAGTTTTCACTGAGGTGAAATGCCAGGTAATCCGGTTTATTGTCGTGATCGAACGCTGTGATTTTTCCGTCAATACAAACTACCCCATCACCAATGGTTAAAACAATTCCCCTGTTATCACGAATATGATACAGCAGAACAGTCAGAGTGGAGAGTAATTCTTTTTCGTCCAGCATCAGGTTCTTCTTGACAGATGAAATTTCACGGAACAGATTTCTTATAATATCTTTAAGCTCTTCCTCTAAAGGATATTGAACATTTTTTTCGTATAACTCACGATATCCTGTTTCAATAATTACTTTACGCAAGATCTTTCCGATCAATGCCGAAGCAAAATGACTGTCCATGCCGTAGAGCAGCCATCCATGACCGCACACACAATTTTATGGGAGCTGATTTTTTTGATCAGGAGATAGTCTTCACAATGGTTGGTGTGATAGTCCCCGATTTGCAGGGCAGAGTATACATTCATTAAATTGCTAAAAAAATTGTGAGATTATAGGTTGATAGATTTATTTTTAAGGAACTGTATTGAGATCGTCAATCTTCCTCTGTATTCTGGCTTCCCATCCTTTCCATTGCTTTAGGAGAGCAATAAAAGAATCAGGAAATTAATATTGGGGAAAACTCTCAAAAATTTGGTTTTAAAGTTCAAATTCTTGATTCTGAGACTGCTGAAGATAAGAAACCAAAGCTGTAACTGCGACGAGTACAGCCAGGTATTCTGATCTACATTCTTTCATAGCATACAGGGGATTCAACATCATGGGATAATTTCCAATATACTATTCCATAATAAAGACTGCGGTCAATCCATAGAATTGAGCCTGTGTGTATTTTATACCTCAAATTCTATCTCACCAATATAATACAGTTTATTTTCTTCCCCGTCTACAGAAACAGGATTAGGAATTACAAACCTGCTGGCAAAAATAATAGCGTTAACCGGTGTATTGAGACCAAGCTCATTAAGCTTTTTTTCAAGTGCCGGAAGCCATTGATCTGCATAGGAGTATTCTGAAAATTTTTCATAGATGCCTAAGTTTTCATCTTCAAACCCATATTCCATGAAATCATCATCAAACCACTTTATATTTTGTGATTCGGCAAATTTTGAAATATACTGGTCTTCCGTTTCCTCTTCCATATAGTAACTTTCATCCTCTTCTACAAAGTCATAAAAGTCTTCTTCATTTTTAAAATATCCCAGCCAGAAGTGAGAAGTTTCTTTATCCATAAGTGAAATTTTATATAATGTTATTTTTTGATATTCTTTACCAGGTGGGCCTTTTCATCAATGAGAAGCATTCCCGTCATCATTGCAAACCCTCCTTTGCCATTTATGTTGACATTGATCTTTTCTGAAAACTGTTGAATAAGTTCTCCGTTATTCAGATCATACAGCCTGAATATTGAATTTCCGAATGTCATCCCTCCCATTTGATTAATGGTAAAGACAACTGGCAGCAACAGCAGGTCTGCATTACTGAATTTTTCTTTGATATAGCCTATTTCCTCCGTATTCAGGATGGTTTTCAGGTTGGGAAATGCTTTGATCTCTTTAGATTTATAGTCTTTTTCAGCGACTTTCTTTAAAATATCGGTCACTTTTGTATCCAGCTGAGTGCGCAGTACAGAAACATCAATGAATTTTAACAGCAGGGTATCCTTTAAAATATCTTTTGTAATCTCATCATTTTCTTCAAAATTGTTGTTGATAGGAACAAAAGCAACTATTGAGGTTTCGCCTTTAAAAGAATAATTTTCATTAAATACTTTTTGTGCATTAAAAAATGAAATTCCGGATAAAACCGTAATCAATGTGAACACAAGGTTTTTCATATAGCGTTTATTATGGTAATCTCTTTGCAGGCTGTTTTTTCAACGTCCTAAACAGATATTTGAGAGTGTAATATTACAAAAGTTTTCTGTTATATCAGGCTTTTTGAGCATCGTGACAAAGTCTGGACATCAAAAATAGTTCCGTACATTTTTTTATTGTAAATTTATTCTAAGGTTAAATTTTTTAAAAATGGATTTTCTTCAGGATCATTATACCGTTAAAAATGAACTCTTACTGATTCTTATTTCCGTCCTGCTGGGACTGATGATTGGTGCTGAACGGGAGTACCGCAATAAATCTGCGGGTCTTCGTACTTTTATTTTAGTTTGTTTCGGGGCCTGTCTCTTTACCATCCTTTCCATTAAAATAGGAGTTGCCAATCCGGACCGTCTTGCTGCGAATATCATTACCGGAATTGGTTTTTTGGGAGCAGGAGTGATTTTCAAGGGAGATAATAAAATAGAAGGAATTACTACAGCGACTACAATCTGGGCAACAGCTTCCATAGGAATGGCTGTAGGTTCCGGCTATGTCTACCTGTCACTACTGGGAACCATTCTGGTACTTTTGATCCTAAGCTCTCTTACGTATCTCCAAAACTTTATAGACAACTATCATAAAATCAGGGAATACAAAATTGCGGTAGCGGGTTCAGAGGATGTAAAGCACTGTGAGGCTATCTTTAAAGGGCATCATGTAAAATATCAGATGATCAAACAGCAGTATACGCAGGGGAATCTAGCCGTTACATGGAGGCTGACAGGAAAAAATGAGCATCATGAAGAAGTCATTAAATGCCTTATGGAGGATGCTAAAATTATAGCGTACCAATTTTAGAATAAGACAAAAAATAAAGGCCTGAGCCTTTATTTTTTCTTGAATATATATAAATCCTTGTTAGGACCGCTAATTTCTTTCCCGTCCATATCTAATTGTACGAGCATATTTTCGCCTACCTTATATTTATAATTGGCTGTTTTACCTTTTAATGTAATGATACTTCCTGTAGTATCCCATTCAAAAGATCCTTTATCCTGGTTTTTTGAATTTCTGTCAATGTATTCTTCCGTAATGCTGAAGGTTTTGTCATTGTTCAATGTGAGTAAAGTCCTGATTCCGGGACAGTCGGCACATGGAACTATAGCTTCATACGTGCCGTTCCAATCCAAGGCATTTTCAGAAGTGTCAGCCATAATATTTGTTACAGAATGCGAGGTACTGTCAGAGGCCGGTTGAACAGCCGCGGAATCTGTAGCAGAACCCGTTGCTTCAGCTGTCTTTTCTTTTTGAGAACAAGAAATCATGAATAGTGCTGCCCCAATTCCCAGGATAAGCATTTTGTCTTTCATCATAGTAATCAATTTAAATAATTTTTTAATATTAAAGTGGAATACCAGTAAACAAAAACTGAGCCAGAGAAGATAGAAATTCACTATTGATAGAAATAATTTGAAGCATTGAAATCAAGGGCCACCATTTATCATTCATATTCAATACTTAAGATAATTCTTTTCTTCTGGTTCTGGTGCTTTTTGTATTTTGCCTCATATAAAATGGACATAACAACTTTTACAGCCTTTTTATTGAGCCTGTTCATATTTTTCTTCGTAAATTCGGGCAAAATTTTGATTATGACAAAAAAGATACTTTTATCTGTATTTCTTTTGCCGGCTGCAATGGCATTTGCACAACAATATGGAGGAATGTGGATTCCTACGGAACTGAATGAAAAGGAAATGAAGGATTTGGGGATGAAGATTTCTGCCAAAGACATTTTCAACCCTCAGAAGCCGAGCATAAAAGATGCAGTAGTACAGTTTAATGGCGGGTGCACCGCAGAGATCATTTCGCCTAAAGGACTGTTATTAACCAATCATCACTGCGGTTACGGACAGATCCAAGCGCATTCTACGGTTCAGAATGACCTTCTTTCGAATGGCTTCTGGGCTAAGAACACCACAGGAGAACTTCCTAATCCGGGAGTGAAAGTAGATTTTATTGTCGATATAAAAGAAGTAACCAATCAGGTCTTAGAAGGCACCGATAACCTTACAGAACCTGAACTGAGCAAAAAGATCAACAACAATATTGAGGTTTACAAAAACTCTCAGAAAATTGAATCCTATCAATCGATCCTGGTGAAGCCTATGTACTATGGAAACAAGTATTATGCATACACCATAGAGACCTATAAAGATATTCGTCTTGTAGGAGCTCCGCCTCAAAGTATAGGAAAATTCGGCAGCGATACAGACAACTGGGTTTGGCCCAGGCATACCGGAGATTTCTCGATGTTCAGAATCTATGCAGACAAAAACAATAAACCTGCAGAATATTCAAAAGATAACGTTCCTTACGTTCCAAAACACTATTTGCCGGTTTCTATAAAAGATAAAAATGAAAATGATTTTACTTTTGTTTTCGGATTCCCGGGAAAAACTACAGAATATCTTCCTGCAGTAGCGGTAGAAAAGATCATGAAAGATATTGATCCTGCCAGAATTGCTGTACGTGATGTAGCATTGAAAACTTTGGATGAAAAAATGCGTGTGGATAATGAAACACGTATCAAATATGCCTCAAAATATGCATCCGTTGCCAACTATTGGAAAAAATGGATCGGAGAAGTGGAGGGATTAAAAAAATCCAATGCTGTAGAGAAAAAAGTAATGTATGAAGGTTCTCTTGTGTCTAAAAATCCGGAGATCAAATCAACATTAGACCAATTAAATAAACTTTACAATGATCAGGCTCCTTACGCATTAAACAATGCCTATTATACGGAAGTAATAAGAAATGCTGAAACATTGAAGCTGGCTGGCGACTACTACGACTTTATTGCTTCTGTGGAAGCAGGAAGGATGGATGAAAAAGAGCTTACCAAATTAAAATCAAAATTAACCTCATTCTACAAAGACTACAGTGCAGAACTTGATGCCAAAGTAACTGCAAAATTATTGGCTCTGTATGTTAATAAAACCGCACCACAGTTTTTGCCGGCAGGATTCAGCAAATATAAAGATGAAAACGCAAATATTCCCGTGGTGGAAGAAATGTCCAAGAACTCTATCATTACCGGAAGAACAGCTGTAAACGGAGCGGCATTAACGGCTGATATTGATAAAGGATTTTCTAATCAGGACAAACTGATTAAAACTTTAAAGAAAGACCCTGTTTATCAGCTCTATGTTTCGATAAGAGAAATTTATATGAAAACGGCTGATCCACAGTTTACTTCTCTTCAGTCAAAAATTGATGCGTTGCAGAAGAAGTTTATGGCACAGCAAATGGAAACTGATAAAGACAGAAAATTCTTCCCGGATGCCAACTCAACCCTTCGTGTAACTTACGGAAAGGTAAAAGGCTCCGCTCCAAGAGATGCTGTTTCTTACGGATACCAGACCCACCTGGCGGGAGTAATGGAAAAGTACGTGCCTGGAGATTATGAATTTGACGTTCCTAAAAAACTGATCGATCTTTATAACAAGAAAGATTTTGGAGCTTACAAAGATAAAACGGGTGATGTTCCGGTAGGATTTACAGCCACCAACCATACGACAGGAGGAAATTCCGGAAGCCCGGCTCTGGATGCCAATGGTAACCTTGTTGGGTTAAACTTTGACAGACAGTGGGAGGGAACGATGAGTGACATCAATTATGACCCCCGTTTCAGCAGAAATATCATGGTGGATACCAAATATATCCTGTTCATCATTGAAAAATTCGCTGATTCAAAATGGCTGATTGATGAAATGAAGGTGATTAAATAATGTAATCATTACCAATCTATAGTAATAAATCCCGGATGATTCCGGGATTTATTATTTGTATGGGTTTCGTAAGAAGAATGCTGTTCATTCATTATTCGGTTTAATAGCCAAAAATATCTTTCAGGCTTACCTCGGTAAATGCACCCATTTTACGTACTGCATCCATATCCAGATTTTCTTTTTTACCAATAATCGCAGTATTAAAATGGACAGGCTTGACCTCTGTTTGATAAAACTGTTTAATATCTTCAAATCTCAGATTTTGGATCTGTTCATAGATATCCTTTCTGAAATCGTGGTAAATACCCAGCTTTTTCAATCGTAAAGTATTGAAAAATATATTGTTTCTTGTTATTCTGGTGGAAGCGATCTGTTTCAGAGCAGCATTCTTGGCATTTTCAAACTGAATCGGAACCTCCGGAAGCTCATTCATCAGCTCATCCATCGTATCTACAGCAATCATCAGTTTGTCCGGTTGAGTTCCAATATACGTGGTAATATAATCAGGATGATTCAGTTCAAGATTGGCAGCATATGAAACATACGCAGAATAGGCGAGACTCTTACTTTCCCGGATTTCCTGGAAAACGATGGAAGATAATCCTCTTCCAAAATATTCATTGAAAACATTCACTTTTCCAAAGTTGGACGGATCTACAAGATTCCCTTTTCCGGCTTTGCTCATTTCCATCTGTACCATATCATAATCAATAAAATACACATGACCTCCGGTTTCAGGTTCCAGATAAAGCCTGGGTTCAGAAATCTGGAGACTTTCCGTCTCGGTATAGGCTCCGATGTATCCTTTAAAATTTTCAAAATCCTTTCCATAGAAAAATATCTGGTAGGGATACTTGAAAAGTTTTTTCATCCGGTCCGTAAATATTTCAGCCTTGCTGCTTTCAAGCTCTTCTTTTGAAATGACATCCGTAAAACGGGACGTACTGCCCAATTTCGTATAATTTGTCAGGGCTGTCATAATACGGTTTTTATCTTTCTTTATTGCCTGCCGATTTTCCAATACTGTATTGACGAACTGATTATAAATATCCTGGTCCGGTTTTACATGATACATCCAGTGCTGAAGAAGCGCGATTCCTTTTTCAATATTTTCTTCCAATCCGCTTAATGAGATCAACAACTGATTATTGGTTGTTTTAAAATCATTATTAATTCCGATCTTAAAAAATTCCTTCTTCAAATCTTCAGGAGAAAGTTCATGGGTTCCCAAATACTGAAGTAACTGAGTTGAAATTCCAAGTTCCCTGTCATGATCACTTCCAAAAGGGAAAATGAAATGCACCTGTGCAAGGTCATTGTATTTATTTCTGACGAAGTTCAGCTTTTTACCTTTAATATGGTCCGTGGCAATTTCTTTTTGATAGTCGATGAATTCAGGTTTGATATCTTCGGTGATATCGGATAAAATTCCTTTTAAAAATTCAGACTGCGCCTCGCGGTTGATTTTAACAGGGGTGATGCCGGGGTTTTCAACCCGTACCAATTTATCATTAGTCCCTTTTTCTTTATAAACAATCACATAATTGTCTTTGAAAAACTCACGGGCAAAACTCATAACATCCTCTTTCGTAAAACGGGCATATTCATCCATTTCATTCAGCTCCTGCTCCCAGGTTCTTCCTTTTATATAGGTATCATAAAGATTTGTGGCTAAACCTTCAGCGGTTTCAAGGCCTTTCAGTCTCTGAATTTTAAAATCATTAATAATGGCAGGAAGCATCCAGTCAGGGAAATCTCCTTTTTTGATGAGTTCAATTTCTTCCAAAACCATATCCTTCGCTTCATCCAATGTTTGAGTCTCCTTCGGAACAGCGACAATAGAAAAATATCCATACTGTTTCAACCCTACAGAGAAAGCCTGTGCCCAAAGCATTTTCTGAGTTTGGTTAATATGGAGGTCTAATAAGCCGGCTTCACCACGGTTGCTCAATATATTGGCAACAATATCAGCAAGCATTGCTTCTCTTGTACCATAGCTTTCTGTTCTCCAGGCCAGTTGAATTCTCGGAGTGGTAGGACTCTTTACCGTTCTTTTGATAATGTCGGTGATGGGTTGTTCAGTAACAGGTGTTTTTTTCGGAAGTTCCTTATAGGGAAGAGTCCCAAAATATCGATCAATTAATTGAATAGTTTCTTCAAAGTCCAGATCTCCGACCAATACCATTGCATAATTATTAGGAACATAATATTCATCAAAATATTTATGAATAGCTTTCATAGAAGGATTTTTCAAATGTTCCGGCCTGCCGAGTGTCGTTTGCTGTCCATTGGGATGTGTCGGAAATAAGGCATCCATCAGTTCATAGTTGACAAGCCTGGTGTCATTGTCCTGTGCCCTGTTGAATTCTTCATACACCGATTCCAATTCTGTGTGGAAAAGCCGCAATGCGATTTCTGAAAATCTTTCCTTTTCTATTCTCAGCCATTTTTCCAGCTCATTGTTGGGGATGTTGTTTTTATAAACCGTTTCATCAAACCAGGTGTGTGCATTGGTTCCGCTGGCTCCCAATGAAGAAATCGCTTTGTCATATTCGTTGGCAATAGCATATTGGCTTGCCTCCTGGGAGATCTGGTCTATCTTTTTATAAATTTCCTTTTTCTTTTCAGCATCCTGCTCTGCTTTATGCAACTCATAAAGTTCAGAGATTTGATCAAGGAGTGCTTTTTCTTTTTCCCAGTTTTGAGTTCCTATTTTAGAGGTGCCTTTAAACATCATATGCTCCAGATAATGGGCAAGACCGGTATTATCTGCCGGGTCATTATTGCTTCCGGTTCTTACCGGTATAAAGGTTTGTATTCTTGGAGCATCAATATTTTGAGCAAGGAAAACCTTTAGGCCGTTTTTCAATAAGTAGATTCTTACTTTATTTTCATCATGGGTTACCGTGATATATTCATAGTGGTTTTTATCTGTATGAACCGTTTCTTTATATTTTCTGTCTATCATATATGAATTCATTTCATTCTTTTAAATGCAGAATGCAGTACAAATGTAATGAATCAAAAAAAAATGCGCTCCGGTTTTATGACTATTACATCTATTATTATAGTTGAGAAGTTGAATTGAGTGTGCATATATAAAGGAGATCTGTGAATGGGAGAGGGGGAAGCAGCAATTTTATTAGTACCTATACATAAGATATAATCATAACCGGTACTATATAATATATAAAGAAGAAGCTTATAAACTGAACTATTTCCCTCCATATCCGCATCGTTTGCCTTTCAAACCCAACCCCTCAAACATTTGTTTAAAATTTTTCACTCTGCCATTCAGGGTTTTAGCAAAAAATGTTACGGGAATGTAAAATTTAAGTTAAATAAACTTGTTTGGTATGTGGTAAAGGGTCTATCTTTGCCCCACTGAAAACGAGAGAAGATCAGTAAGCGCAGAAGGGCTTTTAGATAAGCAGAAACGAAATACTTTAAGATAATAAATCTACAAAACGCGTTTAAAACTTTTTAAAAATAAAAGTTGCGAAAGTGAAAAAGATTTGTATCTTTGCAATCCCAAATAAAGGGAGCGCAGGAGGAGTAGGGCTGAGGATTGGCGAAGGATTAAGGTTACAAAAAAACTTTAAAATTTTCTTCAAAAAGATTTGGTCAAATCGAAATAAAGTTTTACTTTTGCACTCGCAAATACGGAGCAACACAGACAGAAAGATTGCTTCGTTAAAAAGCGAAAGATATAAAGATCATTGACATACAATATAACAACCAAGTAAGGAAAAACTAAAGCGTCAAAACTTTGAGTGAGTCAGACAAACATACAATGGAGAGTTTGATCCTGGCTCAGGATGAACGCTAGCGGGAGGCCTAACACATGCAAGCCGAGCGGTAGAGATTCTTCGGGATCTTGAGAGCGGCGTACGGGTGCGGAACACGTGTGCAACCTGCCTTTATCAGGGGGATAGCCTTTCGAAAGGAAGATTAATACCCCATAATATATTAATTGGCATCAATTGATATTGAAAACTCCGGTGGATAGAGATGGGCACGCGCAAGATTAGATAGTTGGTGAGGTAACGGCTCACCAAGTCTGCGATCTTTAGGGGGCCTGAGAGGGTGATCCCCCACACTGGTACTGAGACACGGACCAGACTCCTACGGGAGGCAGCAGTGAGGAATATTGGACAATGGGTGAGAGCCTGATCCAGCCATCCCGCGTGAAGGACGACGGCCCTATGGGTTGTAAACTTCTTTTGTATAGGGATAAACCTAGATACGAGTATCTAGCTGAAGGTACTATACGAATAAGCACCGGCTAACTCCGTGCCAGCAGCCGCGGTAATACGGAGGGTGCAAGCGTTATCCGGATTTATTGGGTTTAAAGGGTCCGTAGGCTGATGTGTAAGTCAGTGGTGAAATCTCACAGCTTAACTGTGAAACTGCCATTGATACTGCATGTCTTGAGTGTTGTTGAAGTAGCTGGAATAAGTAGTGTAGCGGTGAAATGCATAGATATTACTTAGAACACCAATTGCGAAGGCAGGTTACTAAGCAACAACTGACGCTGATGGACGAAAGCGTGGGGAGCGAACAGGATTAGATACCCTGGTAGTCCACGCCGTAAACGATGCTAACTCGTTTTTGGGCTTTCGGGTTCAGAGACTAAGCGAAAGTGATAAGTTAGCCACCTGGGGAGTACGAACGCAAGTTTGAAACTCAAAGGAATTGACGGGGGCCCGCACAAGCGGTGGATTATGTGGTTTAATTCGATGATACGCGAGGAACCTTACCAAGGCTTAAATGGGAATTGACAGGCTTAGAAATAGGCTTTTCTTCGGACAATTTTCAAGGTGCTGCATGGTTGTCGTCAGCTCGTGCCGTGAGGTGTTAGGTTAAGTCCTGCAACGAGCGCAACCCCTGTCACTAGTTGCCATCATTAAGTTGGGGACTCTAGTGAGACTGCCTACGCAAGTAGAGAGGAAGGTGGGGATGACGTCAAATCATCACGGCCCTTACGCCTTGGGCCACACACGTAATACAATGGCCAGTACAGAGGGCCGCTACACAGTGATGTGATGCAAATCTCGAAAGCTGGTCTCAGTTCGGATTGGAGTCTGCAACTCGACTCTATGAAGCTGGAATCGCTAGTAATCGCGCATCAGCCATGGCGCGGTGAATACGTTCCCGGGCCTTGTACACACCGCCCGTCAAGCCATGGAAGTCTGGGGTACCTGAAGTCGGTGACCGTAACAGGAGCTGCCTAGGGTAAAACAGGTAACTAGGGCTAAGTCGTAACAAGGTAGCCGTACCGGAAGGTGCGGCTGGAACATCTCATTTTAGAGCGTCATTAGACGATAAACAAAATTAGTATCGCAAGATACAAGTACTTGCTTAAAGAGAAGCTTTAGTTTTTTGTTTGGTTGGTTATATTAACAATACAACACCCACTAGAAATTAGTAAAAGGGATTGAGACGAGAGGCAAGATAAAAGAAGAAGATCAGTCTGATATCTAATATCTGAAATCTGTTAGTCTAACAGACAGTCTCGTAGCTCAGCTGGTTAGAGCGCTACACTGATAATGTAGAGGTCGGCAGTTCGAGCCTGCCCGAGACTACTAATTATAAGACGGGAAGATATAAGATGCTAGAGATCAGAATTTAAAAGACTGAAATCTAAGATCTGACATCTGAAGTCTACTAGAGGGGGAATTAGCTCAGCTGGCTAGAGCGCCTGCCTTGCACGCAGGAGGTCAAGGGTTCGACTCCCTTATTCTCCACCATCATAGATGGTTTAGTTTTAAAAAAGCAAATAGAGCCAAAAACAATATTTGCGAATTAAATCAGAAATAGAATTAAGATCATTGACATTAACGGTAAAGACATCACAAAGAGAAAACCGAGCGCATAAAGCGCTTGAGTAACCAATAGGAAAGAAATCGTTAAGGGCGTATGGCGGATGCCTAGGCTTTCAGAGGCGACGAAGGACGTGGTAAGCTGCGAAAAGCTGCGGGGATTGGCACACACGAATTGATCCGCAGATATCCGAATGGGGCAACCCGGCATGTTGAAGACATGTCACCTCGCAAGAGGAGCAAACCCGGAGAACTGAAACATCTAAGTACCCGGAGGAAAAGAAATCGAAGAGATTCCGTAAGTAGTGGCGAGCGAAAGCGGATTAGCCCAAAAGCTTTTATATGTTTAATAGAATGTTCTGGAAAGAACAGCCGTAGCGGGTGATAGCCCCTTATATGAAAGGCATATTTAAGTGATAAATGAGTAGGGCGGGACACGTGAAATCCTGTCTGAATATGGGGGGACCATCCTCCAAGGCTAAATACTCCTGAAAGACCGATAGTGAACAAGTACTGTGAAGGAAAGGTGAAAAGCACTTCGAATAGAAGGGTGAAATAGAACCTGAAACCGTACGCCTACAAGCGGTCGGAGCAGCGTAAAGCTGTGACGGCGTGCCTTTTGCATAATGAGCCTACGAGTTAATTTTACTAGCGAGGTTAAGGTATTAAGTACCGGAGCCGGAGCGAAAGCGAGTCTGAATAGGGCGTATAGTTAGTAGGATTAGACGCGAAACCTTGTGATCTACCCATGGGCAGGTTGAAGCTCTGGTAACACAGAGTGGAGGACCGAACCGGTTGACGTTGAAAAGTCTTCGGATGACCTGTGGGTAGGGGTGAAAGGCCAATCAAACTGGGAGATAGCTCGTACTCTCCGAAATGCATTTAGGTGCAGCGTCGTATATAAGTTTATTAGAGGTAGAGCTACTGATTGGATGCGGGGGTTTCATCGCCTACCAATTCCTGACAAACTCCGAATGCTAATAAATGTTCTGCGGCAGTGAGGGCATGGGTGCTAAGGTCCATGTCCGAGAGGGAAAGAACCCAGACCAACAGCTAAGGTCCCCAAATATATGTTAAGTTGAAACAACGCGGTTGGACTGCATTGACAGCTAGGATGTTGGCTTGGAAGCAGCCATTCATTTAAAGAGTGCGTAACAGCTCACTAGTCGAGCGGTCCGGCATGGATAATAATCGGGCATAAACATATTACCGAAGCTATGGATTTATATTTTAGATATATCTGGTAGGAGAGCATTCTATTTGCGCAGAAGCATTACTGTGAGGTATTGTGGAGCGGATAGAAAAGAAAATGTAGGCATAAGTAACGATAAAGCAGGCGAGAAACCTGCTCACCGAAAGACCAAGGCTTCCTCAGCCATGCTAATCAGCTGAGGGTTAGTCGGGACCTAACGCGAACCCGAAAGGGGTAGTGGATGGACAATGGGTTAATATTCCCATACTTGCTCACACTAAAAAGGGGACGGAGTGCCGTACTTACTGGAGACTGACGGAATAGTCAAGGCCTAGCCTTCGGGCGAAGCTGCTGTAGGGAAAGTGCTTCCAAGAAAAGCCGAAGTGAAGCAACCCGTACCAAAACCGACACAGGTGGTCGAGGAGAGAATCCTAAGGTGCTCGAGTGAGTCGTGGCTAAGGAACTAGGCAAAATAGTCTCGTAACTTCGGAAGAAGAGACGCCATCAGCAATGGTGGCCGCAGTGAAGAGGCCCAGGCGACTGTTTATCAAAAACACAGGACTCTGCTAAATCGAAAGATGCTGTATAGGGTCTGACACCTGCCCGGTGCTGGAAGGTTAAGGAAGGTGCTTAGGGTTAAACCGAAGGCATTAACTGAAGCCCCAGTAAACGGCGGCCGTAACTATAACGGTCCTAAGGTAGCGAAATTCCTTGTCGGGTAAGTTCCGACCTGCACGAATGGTGTAACGATCTGGGCACTGTCTCAGCCACGAGCTCGGTGAAATTGTAGTATCGGTGAAGATGCCGATTACCCGCAATGGGACGAAAAGACCCTGTGAACCTTTACTATAACTTCGTATTGACTTTGAGTAAGTAATGTGTAGGATAGGTGGGAGGCTTAGAAGCATGCACGCTAGTGTTTGTGGAGCCGACGTTGAAATACCACCCTTTACTTACTTGGAGCCTAACTTCTTTTAGAAGGACATTGCGTGGTGGGTAGTTTGACTGGGGTGGTCGCCTCCAAAAGAGTAACGGAGGCTTTCAAAGGTACCCTCAGCACGCTTGGTAACCGTGCGTAGAGTGTAATGGCATAAGGGTGCTTGACTGTGAGACCAACAAGTCGATCAGGTGCGAAAGCAGGACATAGTGATCCGGTGGTTCCGTATGGAAGGGCCATCGCTCATAGGATAAAAGGTACTCCGGGGATAACAGGCTAGTCTCCCCCAAGAGCTCACATCGACGGGGAGGTTCGGCACCTCGATGTCGGCTCGTCACATCCTGGGGCTGGAGAAGGTCCCAAGGGTTGGGCTGTTCGCCCATTAAAGTGGCACGCGAGCTGGGTTCAGAACGTCGTGAGACAGTTCGGTCTCTATCTATTGCGGGCGTTAGATGTTTGAGAGGGCTTGATTCTAGTACGAGAGGACCGAATTGAACAAACCTCTGGTGTATCAGTTGTACCGCCAGGTGCACCGCTGAGTAGCTACGTTTGGAAGAGATAAGCACTGAAAGCATATAAGTGCGAAACTCGCCTCAAGATGAGACATCTTTTAAGGGTCGTTGTAGATGACGACGTTGATAGGCTACAGGTGTAAAGACAGTAATGTCATAGCCGAGTAGTACTAATTACCCGTAGATTTATAGTCTATGGTTACTTTTATAAACCAGGTGCTTTATGCGCAATGAAGGTTTTGTCTTTGTGAAAGTTTTTATCGATTAAACCAGATGTCAGATAAAAGACATCAGATGACAGACATTAAGTCTGATATCTGAAATCTATGCTCTGATATCTTATATACCTTCTTTAGGGTGGTTTTAGCGGTGGGGCTCACCTGTTCCCATTCCGAACACAGAAGTTAAGCCCACCAGCGCCGATGGTACTGCTAACGCGGGAGAGTAGGCCGCCGCCAGTTTTTATTTTATTTTTAAAAAACCTTTATCATAACGATAAAGGTTTTTTTTGTTATATACATTATATACCTTACGTATCTATACTTATATCTATACCTGTACCTGTACCTATACCTATACGTAGATCTCCACTCTCTCTATTCATCTCTATCTTCATCTATCCCGGAAGATCCGGTTCCCGTTACCCGATTGAGATACGTTTAGGCTAAAGCCATAGGGCAGCGCTCTCTTTGAGAACGGGCTAAAGCCCGTCCCTATTGAAACATGCAAGCCTGCATTTAATCCATCACCACTTATCCTTTATTCCCCATTATTGATCATTTATAATCCAGAATCCAGAATCTGAAATCTGAGATCTGAGATCTGGAATCTATACTCTCCCTAAAAGTCGTTTATATCCCCCGAATGAAAAGATCTATTTTCTTAATTTTATCTCTTTATTATATCTATCCCTGCTTTTTTATAATCAATAGAAATGGGCTTTAGCCCAACCTATTTGTAATTAATAATTAACTTTGCTGTATTTATGTTTCGGCTAAAGCCGTAGGATTGCATAACCTTTAGAACGGGCTAAAGCCCGTCCCTATTGAAATATGCAGTCCATCCATCACGCATTACTTATCCTTTATTCCCCATTATTGATCATTTATAATCCAGAATCTGAGATCTGAGATCTGGAATCTATACTCTCTCTAAAAGTCTTTTATATCCCCCGAATGAAAAGATCTAATTTTTTTAATTTTATCTTTTTATATCTGTCCATGCTTTTTTATAATCAATAGAAATAGGCTTTAGCCCAACCTATTTGTAATTAGGATTAACTTTGCTGTATTTATGTTTCGGCTAAAGCCGTAGGATCGAATATCCTTTAGCACGGGCTAAAGCCCGTGCCTATTGATCAATGTTTCATCAACATCATTAGCATTTATAATCTGGAATTTAACGCTAATGTGACAGGTAAAATAATACCATTACAAGTAAAGGCGGCCAGCCTTATAAAACTGTTCATCTCTATGTGAACTATTTCCTTCTATAAATACATTTTAGTCAAATAAAATCAATAAGTTTGTAGTTAGTTTTCCAAAAATAATTATAATGTCAGGAAACATTCTGATCATCGATGATGAGATCAAGCTCCTTAAGTTATTAGGAATGATCCTTTCCCAAGAAAATTTTAATGTAAAAGAAGCTTCTACCGCCCGTTCGGCAATGACGATGCTGGAGCAGTATGATTTTGATGTGGTATTAAGCGATGTCCGGCTTCCTGATGCCTTTGGGGTAGAATTAGTACGATCTATTAAAACAAAGTATCCTCATCTTGAAATCATCCTGATGACTGCGTTTGGTAATATTACGGATGCTGTTCAGGCTATGAAGAATGGGGCTTATGATTATCTGGTAAAAGGTGATGATAATGAAAAAATTCTTCCATTGGTATATAAAGCATTGGAAAAGGTAAAAGACAATAAATCAAGTATTGTTCATCAAACCTGTGTTAATAAAGGATTTGAACAGATTATCGGCAAGTCACCTTCCATCTTACAGGCTAAAAGATTAGCGGAAAAGGTAGCCTTAACGGATGCTGCTGTCCTTTTAACAGGAGAAACAGGAACAGGCAAAGAGGTCTTTGCGAACGCTATTCATGAGGGAAGTGAGAGAAATAAAAACAGTTTTGTTGCCATTAACTGCTCTGCGTTCAGTAAAGAGATTTTGGAGAGCGAATTATTTGGACATAGACAAGGTGCTTTTACAGGAGCTATTAAAGATAAAAAAGGGCTTATTGAAGAAGCCAATGGTGGTACTTTATTTTTGGATGAGATCGGTGAAATGCCTATAGAACTCCAGGCTAAATTACTTAGGGTTTTAGAAACCCGGGAATTTATCAAAATGGGCGATACCAAAGTGTCAAAGTCAGATTTCAGATTAGTGGCAGCCACAAACAGGGATTTGGAAGAGGAAATAAAGCAGGGAAATTTCAGAGAGGATTTGTACTTCAGACTCAATGTGTTCGAAATTACTCTTCCTCCGCTTCGGGAACGAAAAGAAGATTTAAAAACACTGGCTAAGAATTTTATTGATTTATTTTCTCATAAATTACATTTATCTTCCGTTCAAATAAGTCCGGATTATTATAAAGTTTTGGAGAAAAACGACTGGAAAGGAAATATTCGTGAATTAAGAAATGCTGTGGAGAGAAGTCTGATCTTAATGGAGAATAACATTCTGGATGCAGAAAGTCTTCCTCATTATTCGGAAAAAGCGCTTCCTGAAAGTGATTCTTTAAGCATCAGATCATTAGAGAAAATACATATTCAAAAAGTACTGCAGTATACCAAAGGTAATAAGGCCGAAGCAGCACGGCTACTTGAGATTGGCATAGCCACTCTCTACCGGAAGCTGGAAGAATATGGATTAAAATAAACGTTTTATCATTTTAATAATGAGCCTATCATTTTGATAGGCTTTTCTGTTTTTATATGGGTTGCTTAATGTGTGTAAGTTGTTGTTAATCAGTATTTTGTTTTATTTTATTCTACAATGGAACTTCTTTTGGCATATAGTATTTGAATAAAATATTTAAAAATGACAATTTCAAGAAAAACGTTTAAAAAACGTGAGCACTCGACTTTTAGTCTGCTGATTGTATCGTACGTATTGCTGACCATATTAACCCTAATAATAAAGATATGATGCTCATAAGTTTGGTTCTGCTATGTGCAGTCCTGTTTTGGCTTTTATATAAATCAGTTGAATTTTTTGATAGAATATAAAATTATGTGGAGTTTATTTTTCCTTTCAATTCTTGCCTTTGTGTATATCTGTTATGTTTTAATGAAACCTGAAAAATTTTAAGCGGTCATGAATACAGAAATTTTAGGCATCATAGCCATGTTTGCTATTACATTAGTTATCGGAATATTTTTAGGTAAATATATTGCTAATGTCTACGGATACAAGAAAACTTTTTTAGATCCGGTTTTTCAGCCGGTAGAAAAGTTAATTTATAAAATATCAGGAATCAATCCGGCCCGTCAGATGAACTGGAAACAGAATATGTTCGCCATGCTGACCATTAATTGGGTCTGGTTTATCATTGGATTTCTAATCCTGTTAAATCAGGCCCGGCTTCCTTTAAATCCTGACGGTAATCCCAATATGACCCCTGATCTTGCATTTAATACCGCCATTTCATTTTTAGTCAATTGTAACCTTCAGCATTATTCAGGAGAGACGGGAGTGAGTTATTTAAGCCAGCTTTATCTGATGTTTTTACAGTTTGTCACAGCAGCGACAGGAATGGCAGCTATGGCAGTTCTTTTTAAAGCCTTTAAAGAAAAAACGGCTACGGAACTGGGGAATTTCTATGATTATTTTACAAAATCAATGATCAGAATCCTGGTTCCCATCGGTGTAATAGTAGCTTTAATTCTTTCTATGAACGGAAGTCCGATGACTTTTCAAGGGAAAGATCATATAACGACGTTAGAAGGGCAGAAGATTGAGGTTTCCAGAGGTCCTGTAGCAGCTTTTGTTTCTATCAAACACTTAGGTACCAATGGAGGTGGATTTTTCGGAGCCAACTCAGCGCATCCTCTTGAAAACCCTAATTATATAACAAATATGACAGAAATGGTCGCCCAAATGATCATTCCGTTTGCATTAGTTTTTGCTTTAGGTTTTTATTTGAATAAAAGAAAACTTTCATGGGTCATCTTTACGGTTATGACGGTTGGTTTTTTGGCTCTTGCCGTCCCTAATATAGTCAATGAAACCGCTGGAAACCCATTAATTACAAAAATGGGAGCAGACAGCAGCCTGGGAGCAATGGAAGGTAAGGAAATCCGTTTTGGAAGTGCTGCATCAGGATATTGGAGTATTGCAACTACTGTAATTTCAACAGGATCCGTCAATTCTATGCATGACAGTACAATGCCTCTTTCCGGGATGAACGAGCTGCTTGCGATGATGATCAACTGTTTCTACGGTGGTTGTGGAGTAGGAATCCTGAATTACTTTATCTTTATCATTCTTGCTGTATTTATCAGTGGGCTGATGGTAGGAAGGACTCCGGAGTTTATGGGCAAAAAGATTGAAGCTAAGGAAATGAAGATCGCAATGATCGTAGCCTTGTTCCATCCCTTTCTAATTCTTGTAGGAACCGCTTTAACAGCTTATCTGCCGGAGTTTGGAACCAAAACATTGAATAATCCCGGTTTTCATGGTTTCAGTGAAATGCTGTACGAATTTACTTCTTCTTCAGCCAATAACGGATCTGGATTTGAAGGGTTAGGAGACAATACTCCCTGGTGGAATATTTCAACAGGAATTGTACTGCTGTTATCAAGATTCATCCCGATAATAGGGCCTGTAGCCATAGCAGGTTTGCTGGCACAGAAAAAATTTATCCCTGAAAGCTCAGGAACATTGAAAACAGATACCGCTACTTTCGGTTTCATGACGCTGGCAGTCATTCTACTTATTGCAGCCTTATCTTTCTTCCCTGCATTGACCTTAGGCCCTATAGCAGAGCAGATTCAATATTTCTCAAAATAAAATGTGAACATTAAAATTAAAATCAATAATAAACCATTGAGGAAGCCGGAGTGTCTGAGGAATCTAATCTGAAAACTTACTGAAACGTTCACTTTATTATTATCCATTCCATTCCTTACTACTTTAGCTGACCTTAATGGTTAATATTGATTGACAATGATATAAACTCTTTCAAAAAAATGAAAAATCAATCACAAACATTGTTTCAAAGAGATTTGGTAAACGAGGCTATTAAGCAGTCTTTCGTAAAACTGAATCCGAAAATCATGTTTAAAAATCCAGTTATGTTTCTGGTGGAGATCGGAACCGTTGTTATGTTTATCGTAAGCATGTTCAGCTTGACAGGCGATACAACACAGGGAAGTTTCTCTTATAACTTTTTAGTTTTCATCATCTTATTTTTTACGGTTCTATTTGCCAATTTTGCAGAAGCTATTGCCGAAGCCAGAGGAAAAGCCCAGGCGGACACTCTTAGAAAAACCCGTGAAGAAACCCCGGCTAAGCTCGTGATTGAAAATAAACCTGGATTTCAGGTGAAAACAACGTTGAAAATGTCAGCTGAAATGAAGCTGGGGGATATTTTCCTTTGTGAAGCCGGAGATCAGATCCCGATGGATGGGGAGATTATTGAAGGATTAGCGACCATTGATGAATCTGCCATTACCGGAGAAAGTGCCCCGGTGATCCGCGAAGCAGGCGGAGATAAAAGCTCCGTGACAGGGGGAACAAAAGTACTGTCAGACAGGATCAAAGTAAAAGTGACCACAAAACCGGGAGAATCCTTTCTGGATAAAATGATTGCTCTTGTAGAAGGGGCATCAAGACAGAAAACACCTAACGAAATCGCATTAACCATACTTTTGGCAGGGTTTACCCTTACCTTCATTATTGTTACCCTCACTTTAAAACCATTTGCAGATTATGCGCAGACTCCGATTACGATTGCAGCATTTATTTCACTTTTTGTCTGTCTCATTCCAACGACAATCGGAGGGCTGCTTTCTGCCATAGGAATTGCCGGAATGGATAGAGCGCTGAGAGCCAATGTCATCACCAAAAGTGGAAAGGCGGTTGAAACAGCAGGAGATATTGATGTTTTACTGTTGGATAAAACAGGTACCATTACCATTGGAAACCGTAAAGCGACACAGTTTCACCCTGCTGATAGGATTAAACTTGAAGATTTTATTAAAGCATCTGCCTTGAGCTCTGTAGCAGATGAAACTCCGGAAGGAAAGTCGATTATAGAACTCAGCCAGCTGAAATCAGAGGATTTGTTGGTTTCCAATCCTACTTATATTGACTTTACGGCAGAAACCAGAACTTCAGGAATTGATTTTGAAGATACAAGGATCAGAAAAGGAGCTTACGACACGATAAAAAAACTGACTGAAAAAGCCGGGAATATCTTCCCGCAGGAAACACAGGATGCTGTCACCAGAATTTCTGAAAAAGGAGGAACCCCTTTAGTGGTCGCTGTGAATGAAAAAGTATGGGGCGTAATTGAACTTCAGGATATCATTAAAACAGGAATCCAGGAGCGTTTCCAAAGACTGAGAAAAATGGGGGTGAAAACGGTAATGGTTACCGGAGATAATCCTTTAACAGCAAAGTTTATTGCAGAAAAAGCTGGGGTAGATGATTTTATTGCCGAGGCTAAACCTGAAGACAAGATGAACTATATCAAAAAAGAGCAGCAGGAAGGTAAGCTGGTTGCCATGATGGGAGACGGAACGAATGATGCACCGGCATTAGCCCAGGCAGATGTAGGGGTCGCGATGAACAGTGGAACACAGGCGGCTAAAGAGGCCGGAAATATGGTAGACCTGGATAATGACCCTACAAAACTGATCGAAATCGTGGAAATTGGAAAACAGCTGCTGATGACCAGAGGAACATTGACTACTTTTAGTATTGCCAATGATGTGGCCAAGTATTTTGCCATTATTCCTGCTCTGTTCATTACCTTTATTCCTTCGCTTCAGAAGCTGAATATTATGAACCTTCACAGTCCGGAAACGGCTATTTTATCTGCTGTTATTTTCAATGCGGTGATTATTCCTTTTCTTATTCCATTAGCTTTAAAAGGGGTTGCTTACAAACCGATCGGGGCAAGTGCCTTATTGAGAAGAAACCTTTTGATTTATGGCTTGGGTGGTGTAATTGTACCGTTCATTGGAATTAAGATCATTGATGTACTGATTAGTTTATTCTATTAAAAATTTAAAAATGAAAAATCATATTGTTTCAGCATTCAGGCTGACTCTTGTAATGCTGGTTGTTGTAGGGATCTATTTAGCCATTGTATATGGAGGTTCAAAAATATTACCTACTCAGGGAAATGGAGAAATGATCAAGGATAAAGGACAAAAATTTTACGCCAATATCGGCCAGGAATTTAAGTCTGAGAAATATTTCCATGGTCGTCCTTCTTCTGTAAATTATAATGCCGCAGGAAGCGGAGGCAGCAATAAAGGCCCCAGCAATGAGGAATATCTGGAAACAGTGCAGAAAAGGATTGATACTTTACAACGACAGAATCCGGATATGGGAAATACTAAAGTTCCTGTAGAGCTGGCGACTGCGAGCGGAAGTGGGCTGGATCCTGATATTTCTGTGGAAGGAGCCTTATATCAGGCTAAAAGAATTGCCAAGGCCAGACACCTTCCGGAAGAACAGATTAACAACTTAATTAAAACTCAGACTGAAAAGCCGTTTTTAGGACTTTTCGGACCTTCAAAAATAAATGTATTAAAGCTGAATATCGCTTTAGACCAATTAAAATAATTTAAAAGTAACGTGAAAAAATATCTAGTCATAGGAGCTTTATTGGGCATTTTTTTTCCAAAAGCACAATCCACAGATTCATTAAAAATAGGGAATAAAGTGACATTTTCTGCTTATGCAGAACTATTTTATACCTACGATTTTAATGAACCTGCTAATCATCTCCGTCAAAATTTTTTATATTCATACAACAGACATAATGAAGTAAATCTTAATCTGGGACTTATTAAAGCAAATTATCAGAGCGAGAACCTAAGAGCTAATGTTGCCTTAATGGCAGGAACTTATGCCCAGGATAATATGGCTGCCGAGCAGAATGCATTACGTTATGTAAATGAAGCCAATATGGGGGTCAAAATCTCAAAGAATAAAAATTTATGGATCGATGCGGGGATCATGCCTTCCCATATCGGTTGGGAAAGTGCTATAGGAAAAGATAATATCAACTTGACCCGAAGTTTTGCAGCAGAAAACTCTCCTTATTTTGAGACCGGTGCTAAAATTTCATATACTTCGGATAATGGAAAATGGTTTTTGAGCGGACTGGTTCTGAACGGATGGCAGCGTATTGCAAAGGCTGAAGGGAACCAGAGCCTATCTTTTGGACACCAGGTTACCTATAAACCGAATGATAAGATTACTCTGAACAGCAGCTCATTCATCGGAAATGATAAAGCAAAAGCAGATAAGAGAATGCGCTATTTCCATGATCTGTACGGGAGTTTTCAGCTGACCAGCCAGTTTTCAGCGCTATTGGGTTTTGATATAGGGGCAGAGCAGCAATCAAAAGGAAGTGAACAGTACAGTATCTGGTACAGCCCGAATCTACAGATGAAATATCAGTTGGATGACCAATGGGCTCTTGCAGGAAGACTGGAATATTATAACGATAAAAAGGGAGTGATCATCAATACCGGGACTCCCGGTGGGTTTCAGACTTTTGGATATTCTCTGAATATAGACTATGCCATTTTAAAAAATTTGGTCTTCCGGACAGAAGCAAGAGGGTTTACTTCCAAAGATGCCATTTTTGTAAAGAACGGCGAAATGAAAAAAGGAAACTTTTTTATTATCACGAGTCTGGCAGTCTGGTTTTAAGGGCTGCACGTTAGACGATAAAAATTGGGCTGGAGTTCCCATACCATGAAATAACCACAAAAGTCACGAAAGTTTTTAAATACCTTAGTGTACTGTACGTGACAAGTTTTACGGATAATAAGGACACTTAAGTTTTATGAAAATTTTTGTTTCCACGAATGTTACCGTTGAAGACGTGCTCATTCTCCTCCATCGCAAGGGGGGCAAATCGAAGATTTGGCGGGGTGGCTTCAATAGTGTACCATTGTAACCAAGTATTTGTAATAAAAGCTTCTGGGGTTTTTGTGGTTCAGTAAAAATTATAATAACTTAATACTGAAAAAGTAATCATCAATGTCATCAGCAAAACATTTTTTAGAACTGATCCAGAAATCCCGGAAAGGAAAATTCAAGATCTATATTGGGATGAGTGCAGGCGTAGGAAAGACTTTCCGTATGCTTCAGGAAGCTCATTCCCTTTTAAGAAACGGCATTGATGTAAAGATCGGCTATATAGAAACGCATGGCAGGGAAGAGACCCAGGCTCTGGTGGAAGGTCTTCCTGAAATCGTAAGGAAATCGGTGTTTTATAAAGGTAAAAACCTTGAAGAAATGGATGTTCAGGCAATTATTAATGAACACCCTGAAGTTGTATTGGTGGATGAGCTGGCCCATACCAATGTGGAAGGATCCAAAAATAAAAAAAGATGGCAGGATGTTCTTGAGATTCTGGATAACGGGATCAACGTGATCAGTGCGATGAATATTCAGCATATCGAAAGTCTGAACGAAGAGGTAAAGAAAATTACCGGCGTTGAAGTGGCTGAACGGGTCCCGGATAAGATCCTTGCTCTTGCCGATGAAGTGGTAAACATCGACCTTACAGCAGATGAGCTGCTGACACGGCTGAAGGAAGGAAAGATTTATAAGAGGGAAAAAATTCAGACCGCATTGAATAACTTCTTTCAGAGCGGACATATCCTGCAGCTTCGCGAGCTGGCCTTAAAAGAAGTGGCGACCCATGTTGAAAGAAAGGTGGAAACTGAAATCAAAACAGAAAATTTTAAACCTATAAAATTCCTGGCCTGTATCAGCAGTAATGAAAAGATTGCTAAGACCATTATACGGAAAACAGCCAGGCTGGCCAGCTATTATAACAGTCCATGGACTGTTTTATACATTCAGAGACCCTCAGAAAATCCTGAAAAAATAGCACTGGACAAACAGCGGTATTTGATTAATAATTTTAATTTAGCGCAGGAATTGGGCGCAAAAGTGATCAGGATCAAAGAAAGCAGTGTTCATAAAGGAATCCTGGAGTATGTCATTGCCCATAATATCACTACGGTTTGTATGGGTAAACCTCATGCAAAATTCTGGCACCGTCTGTTAGGATATAGTTGGATTTATACCCTGATGAACAGACTGAATGAGCGGCAGATAGATATTATTATATTATCTTAAAAGTAATGAAACTTAAAACAAAACTTACATTAGGCGTAGGGCTTTTATTTCTACTGATTGTTTTACTTTCAGTGATTGGTTCTGTATATATCAATAAACTGAAATCTGATACAGAAAAGATCCTTACCGCTAATTACAACAGTCTGGAGTTTTCTAAAAATATGCTCCTGGCACTGGATAATATTGATACGGATAGCGCTGTTGCCGTAAAAGATTTTCAGAAAAATAATAAACTACAGGAAAAAAACCTTACCGAATTTGGAGAGCGGGAAGCCACCCAAAATCTCAATCTGCATTTCAGCAGCTATTTAAAAGGGGCTACCCGTGAAAAGGAAAAGCTGATCCGGGAAGATCTGGCCAAGATCATGTCTCTGAATATGAAAGGGATAGAACGTAAAAGTGATATTGCGATCATTACCGCAGAAAATGCCACTTTCTGGATTGTAAGTTTAGGGACCGTATGCTTTCTGATTGCCTTTATTTTGCTTTTTAACCTCCCGCAAACTATTGCTGAGCCTATTAATCAGCTAACGTTCAGTATCCGGCAGATTGCTGATAAAAACTATAACGAAAGAGTACATTTTAAAGGAAGCGAAGAGTTTAACAGCCTTGCAGAATCTTTTAATGTGATGGCAGAAAAGCTTCAGGAGTATGAAAGCAGCAGTCTTTCCAAACAGCTGATGGAGAAAAAAAGGATTGAAACGCTGGTCAATAATATGCATGATGCCGTAATCGGGCTGGATGAACATCATTTTATTTACATGATCAATGATGAAGCCCTTAAGATCACCAACCTTCACAAGGAAGAGATTATAGGAAAAACCGCCCATGAAGTAGCTGTAAATAATGATCTGATGCGAGAACTGTTAAAAAATATCGATCATCCTGTGAAAGACCCTATCAAGATTGTCCGTGATAATAAAGAGAATTATTTTGAGCAGGATATTGTTCCTATCAACATTGTAAAAACGGGAGAAAAAGAAAAAAAATATATCGGAAAGGTAATTCTGTTGCGAAATATCACTCCGTTTAAAGAGCTGGATTTTGCAAAGACCAATTTTATTGCGACCATTTCGCACGAGCTTAAAACGCCGATCTCCGCTATCAAAATGGGAGTACAGCTGCTTGGAAATCAAAAATTCGGAGAATTGAATGACCAGCAGAAAGAACTGTTGAAAAGCATCAATGAAGATGGGCAGCGCCTGCTGGATATCACCGGAGAACTGCTCAATCTTTCCCAGGTGGAATCCGGGAACATCCGGTTGACCGTTGCAACATGTTCTCCTAAAGAAATTGTACAGGCTGCAGTAAAAAATGTTGAAAAACTGGCCGAACAGAAAAATATTTCAATAAGTACAGCATATATTTTGGAAGAGAATGATTTTGTCACCGCAGACTTTGATAAAACAGTCTGGGTAATGAATAATTTCCTTACGAATGCTGTAAAACATTCATTCCAGGATGAAACGATCCGGATTGTGGTAGAAAAGAAAGATGCATTTATTCAGTTCAGTATTACAGATACCGGAAGCGGAATTGATGAAAAATACCACCGTCAGATCTTTGACCGCTATTTTCAGGTTCCCGGGGAACATCAGAATGGTACCGGGTTAGGGTTAGCAATTTCAAAAAATTTCATTGAAAAACAAAATGGTGAAATCGGAGTGAAAAGTTCCCTGAACAGTGGAAGTACGTTTTATTTCAGACTGCCGATTTCATAGGATCATTGGTATTGAGATATGCCATCACCAAATTACCTATTCTATAAATTTAAAATGCAAAAGAATATTTTTTACCAACTCACTGTATTCTTCGCTGTCTTATTAAGTACACCTATTTTTGCTCAGACCTTCACATTGGAAGCGCTGAAAGGTTTCAATAAACTTGGAATGGCTGAGTTTAAAAAAGAAATGAAAAAGCTTAATTACCGGTTTTATGACACAACAAAAAGTACAGACTTCACTTTAGACGAATATGACGGCCCTGATTATAAATCCAAAATCGGAAAATTTGAATTCACTACAGAGAAATCAGAAGACAGAATCGAGTTTGGGTTTAAAAGTAAAAAAGAGTATGACCAATATCTTAAACTGATACTGAATGCAGGCTATAAAGTAGCTGAAAAAGGAAAAATCATTACCAAAGAACCTTATACAGACTATTATAAAAATAAAGAACACATCAGATTGATCTTACCGAAAGCAGGGGAGAAGGCTCCTTACACAATCCTTGTTTTCAAATAGAATATGTCTTATTTGATTAAGAAAGGCTGCAAATTGTTTGCAGCCTTTATATTATAAAAACCTTTGTAAGCCTATTCTTTAATAAACTTCTGTACCATCGTTTTGTCCTTAATAAACATTTTAATGATGTAATTTCCTTTAGGCAGATCAGAAACGTTCACAGAGTTTCCTTTCCATCCCATAGAAGTTATGATTCTTCCGGTTGCATCATAAATTTCTGTTTTCAACAGCTCATCTTTAGATTCTATAAACAGGATCTTCTGTACAGGATTTGGGTAGATTCTGATCCTGTCTGGAGTATGGATAGTCTCGGAAACGGCCAGTATATTCTGAACTGCGGTTGTAAAGGTATTGGTAACAATCGGTGCGTTATAATCAAAATAGATTTTGGCGGTATTGCTGAAACTGTTACCGGTTGTCAGGGTAGATTTTGTTTTGATCTTAAAGGAAACATATCCGTCATTGTCAGCATTGGTAAAAGGAAGCTGGATATTTTCAAAAATAAACTCTACGACATTCGGATTGGTTATTCTTGTCACAAAATTATGGCTTCCATGAAGCGGTATTAGAGTAGCCATATCAAATTTTGACATATCGATTTCATCTTTTACAACGATATTTTTTGCATTGGCAGTTCCTGTATTTTCAAATCGGATCAGATAATGGACATAATCACCTGCCTGGGTTTGGCTGATTGAAGTGCCTTCAAGGCAGGTCTTATCATTAGGATCAAAAGAATTGACTACAGTCTGGTTCAATACGGCATTATTATCTGGCGGTGTTTCATCTGTTGCCCCATTGATCTGTGCTGTGTAATGCAAAACGTCACCTCCGCTGACAGGCGGGGTTTGCGTAGGAGTATTTAATTTTAAAGTTAGGGTGATCTCTCTTGTTTCAAAGGGCTGGAGATTGGTAAAAGACCAGTTTAAAACTCCTGTTGACTGTGAGTTGGGGGTAAGTGTTGAAGTCTGATAATCCATTATATTATCATTGTAGTTATATACTAAAGTTCCTGATTGTGCAGCGGTTCCTTTATTTTTATAAATGATTTTATATTGGGCATTAAAACCGGGACTGGCCGCTGTTACAGGGATGATAACCGTTTCCAGATCGTGGTGGATTCCATTGGCTGAAACACAGAAATTCTGAGGTAATGGACTTGCCTGAGTCGGAAAATCTGCCGTTAAACTTGGCGGAGAAACCGTAAAATAAGCCGGATTTTCAAAAACCGGAGTTACCGTATAGGTCCCGGATTGTACAGGAATGGAATAATCACCGGTACTGTTGGCAATAATGCTTCCCGGAGTGGTTCCATTGGTAATATTGAACCTTTGAAATGCTTTATTGGGATCATTCGGATCACATCCGTTATTGTTAAAATCATACTTTGTATTCCCATTAATGGTGTAAAAAGTTCCACCGGGCGTAAAAGAACAATAAGTCGTTACCGAGTAATTAGGATACAGCGTACCGTTACTGATCCAGCTCTGAATCAGGGCGGCTTCGTTTTCATCACAGCAGATCACAAGATTAGGATTTCCCTGAACACTGAAAAAGTAGTTCGACTGTACTTTTCCATTTTTGATGTTCAAAAACGTCATGTTATTCCCGCTACATGTGATGCTGTGGAATTCCGGATTATGAGAAAGGTCCAGAGCTCCGATGGAATTGTTATTGCATTTTAACCTGATCAAATGCGGATACGCTGAAAGATCCAAACTGGTAATCAGGTTCTTGTCACAATTGATTTCCATCATGTCAGGACATCCCGGAAGATTTAGAGAACTCAGTTTGTTATTGCTGCAGTTGATATTCCGGAGACTGCTCTGGTTCTGAATATTGACATTGAAAAGGTTATTGCTGCTGATATCAATTACCTGCATATTGGAATTGGTAAAATTGATATTGGATAAAAGAGCATTACTCCTTACATAAAAAATAAAAATATTCGGAAGATTGGAGGCATCTAAAGAGGCCAGCTGTGTATTCTCCACATCAATTTCATACAATGCCGGGCATCCGGTAATATTTAAACTGGTAAGAGGCGTATTAAAAATATAAAGATATTGAAGAACAGAACGGTTGTGTAAATCTAATGCTGTAATAGAGATGCCGCTGAGGTTAACCCGTCGAAGCAGATTACAGTTGTTGATATTTAAAGAGGCCAGCTGCGGGCTTGCAGAAATCGTTAAACTCCCCAGGTTAACATTGGAACTAAGATCCAGTGATGGGGCTGTATTTCCAGCGGTTTCTAAACTTTCCAAATTCGTAAAGGCTGAAATCCCTGTAAAATCTGCGATGGATGTCCCATAAAGTCTCAATATTCCGACTTGCTGGATTTCCGAAACCTCAATTTCACCATTGCCGTTGGTATCGATTTTTATACTGTTGTTAAATACTGTTGCAGCAATACTGTTCGTGACGTCTGCTGCCAGAAGCTGTGCTTTGAAATTGGCATCAGGAATATGGATGACCTGTGACTGCAGTACAGAAAACATAGCCATTACAATGACCAGGTAGATTTTTTTCATGGTTTAGTTTATTAAGTTTTGTCTTTTTTATATGATTCTGTAAATAAAAAGAAAAAGTAAAGTTTTAAGGTTGTATTTTAACAGTTTATGTGATCATAATTTAGAAGATTTAGTATCGGAGGCTATGAAAAAAAGGCTGTGAAATCTGTCACAGCTCTGCTTTAATTTTAGGTTTTCTGCGAAAAGAATTACAAAAACAAACCATCAAGATTCTTTCTCAATGGTTGGTATATTTTTTATTGTAAATTAATATTATTGTTTTTCGATCAAATCTAAAAACTGCTGTTCATCCAGAATGGTAATCGTTCCGATATCCTGGGCTTTTTTCAGTTTGCTTCCGGCTTTTTCACCTACTACAAGGAAGTTCAGATTCTTGGAAACCGCAGAGATATTTTTTCCACCATGCTTTTCCACCATCTCTTCTGCCTGTTCTCTGGTGAATAAAGATAATTTCCCTGTGAAAAGGAAGGATTTCCCTTCCAGAACATTGGAGAGAACTTCATTCGTACTTTCTCCTTTTTCAAGCTGTACTCCGTAAGATTTTAAACGCTCAATCATCAGAATATTTTCAGAATTTCTGAAAAACTCTGCAATACTTACAGCGATTTTAACTCCAATATCTTCTACCTGGCAAAGCTCCTCTACAGAAGCATTTTTCAATTCATCGATCGTTGGGAAATTCTTTACCAGCTTCTTGGCAACGGTTTCTCCTACATGTTTGATCCCGATTCCGTACAATACTTTTTCAAACGGAATTTCTTTTGATTTTTCAATTCCTGTGATGATATTCTGGGCAGATTTTTCTGCCATCCTTTCCAGTGGAAGAAGCTGCTCTTTCGTTAAAACATAAAAATCTGCAGGATTTTCAATTAATTTTTCCCTGTAAAGCTGTTCAATAGTTTCACTTCCCAGGTTGTCAATATTCAAGGCCTTCCGTGAAACGTAATGAATCATTCTTCCTACCACCTGTGGCGGACAGTGAAGTTCATTCGGGCAGAAATGGATGGCCTGATCTTCAATTTTTACCAGCTCAGTTCCACATTCAGGACAGTGTTTGATATATTCTATTTCTTTACTGTCCTCAGCCCTTTTTTCAGTATGTACTCCTACAATTTTTGGAATGATTTCTCCTCCTTTTTCTACATACACGAAATCATGTTCATGAAGGTCAAGTTTTTTGATGATATCTTCATTGTGAAGAGAGGCCCTTTTTACAATAGTCCCTGCCAAAAGGACAGGCTTAAGGTTGGCTACCGGAGTGATGGCCCCCGTTCTTCCTACCTGATAAGAAACACTTTGAAGCTCAGTTTCTACCTTTTCAGCTTTAAATTTATATGCCATGGCCCAACGGGGTGACTTGGCAGTATATCCAAGCTGTCTTTGCTGTTGCAGAGAATTGACCTTTAATACAATCCCGTCGATCTCAAAAGGAAGGTGATGGCGTTCCGTATCCCAGAACGTGATAAATTCCTTTACTTCATCCATGGTTTTACATAATTTCGCCTGCTGAGACGTTTTAAAGCCCCAGCTTTGGGCCTTTTGAAGCAGTTCCCAGTGGGTTTCTGCAGGAACATCTTCAGCAATAAATTGGTATAATACCGAAGACAGTCCGCGTTTTCTTACTTCCGAACTGTCCTGCATTTTCAGACTTCCACTTGCTGTATTTCTTGGATTCATGAAAGGATCCAGTCCTTCTTCTTCACGAAGGCTGTTGAGTTTGTCAAAATTCTTTCTCGTCAAATAAATTTCTCCCCTCATAAAAAAATGAGGCGGAAAATGGCCTTTCAGTTTCAAAGGAATATCCGAAATCGTGCGGACATTCGGAGTGATCTCATCGCCCTGGAAACCATCACCTCGCGTTACCGCCTGCGTCAGTTTTCCGTTTTCATAAAGAATAGAGATTGAGGCTCCGTCATATTTTAGCTCAGCGACAAATTCTACAGGATCATCAATGGTTTTAATGATCCTTTTTTCCCAGTCTTCAAGATCGTCAAAATCATAAGAATTATCCAGGGAATACATTCGGAACTTATGCTGAATGGTTGGGAAAACTTTAGTAATTCCGCCGCCTACCCGTACGGAAGGGGAATTTTCATCATAAAACTCAGGATATTTGGCTTCCAGATCCTGAAGCTCCTGCAGCAGTATATCAAATTCATAATCTGAAATGGTAGGCGTATCCAGAAGGTAATAGTTTTCGTTATGTTGATGAAGCTCTTTACGAAGCTGTTCTATCTTTTGTTGAATGTTTTCAGACATTGCGGTTCTATCTTTTGAGCAAAAATAACTAAACTAATTTCATTTAAAAAATAACAGAATTAAATATTCCGGGAAAATTAATAATAAGTAATATGCCTCAATCAATTGATTTTGTACATAATAAAATAGATGTTTAGAATAATTTAACATCAGGTTTCAATTTAATTAAAAAAATGTTAAAATTCCCGTAAACGGCCTAGCCTTAAAGTCAAAATACCTTTGCACATCTAATTGAAAGTAGCCTTCATGATTCAAAACTGATCTAATACCGTGAAAATCATGGAGGTTCCTGACAGTCATTAAAAAATAAATTAAAAATATTTCGGAAGAAATGAAAAAAGTAAAGATTGTACTGGGATTATTGTTTTTAGGGCTTGGAACCCTGGCGTATGCACAGACCACGCAGGCTTCTATTGTGGGGAAAGTTACCGGGCCGGGAAGTACGGCTCAGGGAAAAGTGAAAGTAACCATCGTGAATGAGTCTACAGGATTCAGAACCGAGACGGAAACCAATTCAAAAGGAGAATATATTTTTAAAGAAATTCCTCTGGGCGGCCCTTATACGGTGATTGTGAACGATGATAAAAAAGAAGGCTATAACGTCAACTTCGGAGATCAGGTTACTGTAAATATGGATTTGGGAGGAGAAAAGCATATCGAAGAAGTAAAGATTACCGGAAACCTTAAAAATAAGATCGGAAACCTTGGAGCGGCTACGGCTGTTTCGGCGAAGAATATCAGCATGCTTCCGGTAAACGGCAGAAATTTTACCAACCTTACGGAGCTGTCTCCTTTAAGTGGAAAAGGAGGGAATCTGTCCGGACAGCTTGGTTCTTCCACGAACTTTACCATTGATGGGATGACCGCGAAAAACCCAACCTCTGCAGGATCTACAACCAGCCGCAGTGGTGCCCCTTTCTCTATTTCTATTGAAGCGGTACGCGAATTCAAAATTACAACCAACCAATACGATGTGACGCTGGGAAGAAGTGGAGGAGGAACGGTAAGTGCCGTTACGAAGTCCGGAACCAACAAGTTTTCAGGAAGTGCCTGGGAATACCTGAGAACCAACTGGCTTTCCAGCCCGTATGATATCAGGGGAAACAAAAGACAGAACGATTTCTCTACTTCTCAGTTCGGATTCTCATTGGGAGGACCGATCATTAAGAATAAATTACACTTCTTCGTTGCCTGGGATCACCAGCTGGATTCAAGACCGCTGATTATCGCAGATATCAGATCTCAGGAAGATGAGAAAAGATTCAATACCACTACGGAAACCCTGACTAAGTTTCTTGACATTGCGAGATCAAAGTACGGAGTAGGAAATACCCCTCAATTCGGAAGCTTTGATAAAGTAAGAAATTCAGATGCAGCATTTTTACGGTTAGACTGGCAGATCAATGAAAAACATTTACTAACGCTTAGAAATAACTTTACTTACGACCTTAATAAAAACGGTCTTGGTGACAATACCAATATCAATTTCTTCGAATCCTACGGAAATGACAAAAACCTTGATAACAGTTTGTTACTGACCCTGAGATCAAACCTGAAACCTAATTTAACAAATGAATTAAAGGCCCAGTACCTTTATACCTTTCAGGACAGTTACCAGAACAGTGAATTGGGTAAGCCTGTTCCGAGGGCCATTGTTGAAAATATTGTCTCTCCAGGGATCGGTGCGACCAACATTCAGATCGGAGGCCACCGTTTCGCTCAGGAAAGCTTCAGGAATAATGTATTCCAGATTGTAGACAACTTATACTATAACACGGATAAAGTAAAATATACCTTCGGGGCAGATCTGATGTATACCACTTCAAAATCAGTATACGGAAGTGAAGTGAACGGAAGATTCCACTTTAGAGAAGACAATACGAAAAATCCGAGTAACCTCTACAATTTTGAAAACCTTACAGTGTACAGATTCTACAGAGAAGTTCCTTTGATGGATGATCCGTCCGTGAGATCCAATATCTGGAATATCGGGGTTTACGGGCAGTTGCAGACCAAAATAGCCAAAGGCCTTGATTTAATGGCCGGGTTAAGATTAGATTACGGAGGCTACCCTAAAGCAGAATTCAACCAAAAGCTGTTTGATGAAATGGGAATCAGAACGGATAATAAAATCAAATCATTTGTTATCCAGCCCAGATTCCAGTTTGACTGGAATATCAATGAGCAGAATAAAGACTTCTTAAAATTTGGGGCAGGAATCTTCTCTTCAGATATCAACAACTATATGATCATCAACAACCTTGTGTTTGACGGTAAGCACTTGGCAACGGTAGATGTGAATCCTTCGGCAATTGGCCTTACCCCTGATTTCTACAGCTACAGAAGGGATTACAGTACCGTACCTTCACTGGCCCAGTATCAGATTCCAACGATCAACTATACCGGAAAAGATGCGAAAATTCCAATCGTCTATAAAGCCAATATCTCCTATACGCACTTCTTTAATGAGAGATTCAGAGCAGGAATTGCTGCTTATATGGCATTGGGTAGAAATAATTACTATTACTATGACAGGAATATGGTGGCCAACCCGTTCTTTACACTGGCCAATGAAGGAGGAAGAGGCGTGTTTGTTCCTGCTTCAGCAATTGATGGTGCAAAGGTCGACTGGAAAGCCGGCAGAATCAATCCTAACTTCGGAAGAGTACTGGAATTGGTGAGCGATGGTAAAGTAAATCAATACTCGTTCGTGGTGGATACAAGCTACCGTTACTGGAAAGACGGAGAGATTACGGCAAGTTATACATGGTCTGATATCAAAGATAACACATCTTATAACGGAAATGTAGCCAACTCTGCAACCTTGTCAACGATGATCCAAAGTGATCCGAGAGATCTGAGAATGACGTATTCCGATAACCAGTTCAGAAATAAAGTAGTTATTTACGGGAATTCGCCGACGATTGCAGGATTTACATTAGGGATCAGGTATTCAGGAATAGGAGGAACCCGTTTCTCTCTTACGGCAGGAGGAAACATCAACGGGGACTTCGTAGATTCGAATGACCTGGCTTATATCTTCCCGAACCTTACCCAGCCGCTTGTAAGCGATCCTGAAGTAGGAAAAGCATTAAAAGATTATATCACAGACTACAATAATAAGATTGCGGAACGTAATGGCGGTAAAAACGGATTCTACGGAGTTTGGGATGTACGCGTTGCCAAGAAAATAAAATTTGACAAAATAGGGGCGTTCGAACTTTCTGTAGACATTTTCAACGTAGCCAATCTTCTTAATAAAGAATGGGGCGTTAACAAATCCTACGTAAACATGTCTCTGTACAGGATTACCGGATTCAACCAGGTTACCAAACAGTTTGAGTATGTTAAAAATACCAGCGGTTTAGCTCCTTTATCAGGAAATCCGTATCAGATCCAAATCGGAGCAAAGTATACTTTCTAACAGGAAGCCAATGGACACCACAAAAAACTTAGAATGCTTTATCGGTCGAAGAAAAATGAAAACTTCCGGGTTTTTTGTGGTTGAAAAATTTTAAAATAATTACCTTTATCCAAAAGTCTAAAGACTTGGTTTTAATTATCAATTAATATTATGAAAAATTTTATCTTAGGGTTAGCAGTTTTAAGTACAGTTTTAATGAAAGCACAAACTCAGATTATAGCTCATAGAGGATATTTCCAGGCTCAGCCTCCTACAACGGAAAATTCAATTCAATCTTTAGAGAATGCTCAAAAGCTTAAAGTATACGGCTCCGAGTTTGATGTGAGAATGACAAGTGACGGTGTATTGGTGATCAATCACGATGAACACCATGGTAAAATGGAAATCTCTGAAACGCTTTTCAAGGAACTGGAAAAACTTAAATTATCAAACGGAGAAAAATTTCCAACGTTAAAAGATTATCTTAAACAGGGGAAAAAAGATCCATCGGTAAAATTGATCGTTGAGATCAAACCTGCAAAGACTCCGGAAATAGAAAATGAGATCACTCAAAAGACGATCAAAATGATCAGGGATATGAAGCTGGAATCACAAAGTGAATTCATTTCTTTCAGTTTAAATATCTGTAAAGAAATTAAAAAAACAGCCCCGGCGTTTAAAGTGCAGTATCTGAACGGAGAACTGTCTCCTGAGCAGATCAAAAAAGAAGGCCTCGACGGTATGGACTATCACTACAGTGTTTTCCAGAAAAATCCTACATGGATTGCCGATGCCAAGGCTTTAGGCCTTATTACCAATTCTTGGACAGTAAATGATGCAGCAGTATATGCAGAGCTGAAAAACCAGGGAATCGGATTTGTAACGACTAATATTCCGGAACAGTTGAAAAACAAATAATAATTTTTAAATTGGAAATCGTTAATTAATACGGCTTCAGATTAAAAAATAAATATAATTTTTACAGCCTGCCTCTTACAAAGGGGCAGGCTGTTGTTTTTGATATAAGTACCAGTTTTAGAAGACATGTAAGAGGTAAAAGCTGGGAGTCATCCTGAAAATAAGTGACGGGTGGGATCTGAAACAATAAGATTTTAAAATACCGGTGTTGAATGTAACCCGCTGCAATCAGTGATTGATTTATTTTATTTTCTCAAGGAAAGACAATAAAGATATGTAAATAGAACCGGGAAATGGCATTAAAAATCCTTAATTTCTTAAATGAGTTCTAATCAGAGGTTTAGGTAATGTGTTAATAGTAAATTAATATTATATTCAATAATTTTTTAATAAATGTTAAAATATTGTTAAAACCGTAATCATAATGTCGTTTTAATTTTGCGCAAACAAAAAGGATATGCGTAAAGAGACACAAAAGCTATTGGTTTTTTCGCTGTTAGGATTAATCAGCATCAATCTGACGGCTCAGCAGAAAACCAAGAAAGATACGATTAAAGGACTTGACGAAGTAGTAGTGACTGCTCTGGGAATCAAAAGGCATGATAAGTCTTTGGGGTATTCTACCCAGACAGTCAAATCCGATGAGATTTTGAAGACCCAGAATAACAACTGGGCACAGGCTCTGGAAGGTAAAGTAGCAGGACTAAAAGTGCAGACTGCAGGTGCCGGGCCTCTTGGAACAAGCCGCATTACCCTTCGTGGAGACATCTCTATGAACATGGGGAATAACGGAGCCCTGATTGTTGTCGACGGCGTTCCTTTAAGTGAAAAAAGAACCGGAACCGGAACTGCAGCCTACGGAGCGGGTTCAGGAGGCGATCTACCTATTGATTACGGAGATAGCTTCAACAGTATCAATCCTGATGATATTGAATCCATCTCAATTCTGAAAGGCCCAACCGCATCAGCATTGTATGGTTCCAGAGGTTCCAGGGGAGCGATTATGATTACCACAAAATCCGGTAAAACCAAAAAAGGGAAAATACAGGTTACCCTAAA
This sequence comes from Chryseobacterium sp., assembly GCF_022869225.1. Taxonomy (NCBI): domain Bacteria; kingdom Pseudomonadati; phylum Bacteroidota; class Flavobacteriia; order Flavobacteriales; family Weeksellaceae; genus Chryseobacterium; species Chryseobacterium sp. The sequence goes on from NZ_JALIHL010000001.1 coordinate 3,403,003, forward strand.
CTCATATACAAGCTATGATACGGTGCTTAAATGGCCGGATTACCAGTATGAATACGGCCAGGGAACCCAGCAAAAAGACAAAAACGGGAATTATTACTATTCTTACGGGGCTTCCCCGGATGGCGTGAATACAGGTTCCACAAGCAGTGCCTTCGGGCCGAAGTTTGACGGACAATATTACTTCCAGTATGATCCTGCTGTAGAAGGGCAGAGTAAGGAAAGACAGCTTTGGAGACCCTATAAGGATAATATCAAAGGCTTCTGGCAGGTAGGATCTACCTATTCAAACAGCTTGTCTTTGGAACAGTCTAATGAGTCTACCGCTTTCAGAACATCACTTTCTTATCTGAAGAATGAGTGGATGATGCCTAATACAGGTTTCGACAGATTGAATGCCGCATTGTCTTTAGATCACAAGCTGAGCAGCAGATTAAAGATAGGAACTAAGATCAATTTCAGCCAGACCAAAAGTGATAACCTTCCGGCTACAGGATATAATAATCAGTCGATCTCTTATTTCATGATTTTCCAAAATCCCAATGTAGATCTTGAATGGTACAGACCGATCTGGAAGAAGGGACAGGAACAGGTAGATCAGATTCACCCTTTCAGTTCATACATCGATAACCCGTATCTGATTGCCTATGAAAACCTGAACAGTACCAATAAAAAGACTCTGACAGGAAATATCAATATCAGTTACCAGCTGGCAAAGAATTTTGATATTGCCTATAAATCAGGCTTGGAATGGAACAATGAACTCCGTACCCAAAGAAGGCCCTGGAGCTCTGCCAATTATCTGAAAGGCTATTACAGGGAACAGTACATCAGATATCTGGACCTGAACAATGATATCCTCCTTACCTATAAAAACAAATTTGGAAATATTGGTTTCACAGCCTCTGCCGGAGGTAATATCAGGTATCATGAATATACCATGAATGATTACAGAGCCAATGGGCTCAATAAAGCAGGGCTTTACCAGCTGTCCAATGCCACATCATTAGAAAACAGGCTTCCAAAGCCTAATGATAATCAGGTAAACAGTATGTATGCCCTGGCCAATTTCAGTTATAAAGATATGGTTTTCCTTGATGTGACGGCCAGAAACGATTGGAGCAGTACCCTTCCCAGCCACAACAGGTCTTATTTCTACCCATCGGTATCTTCTTCCTTTGTATTATCGGATATTTTTAAGGTAAAATCAGATCAGTTCAATTTCTGGAAACTTAGATTATCATGGTCGAAAGTAGGAAATGACACCTACAATTACATGCTTGAGAAATACTATGAAAATAGTGTGTTTACAGGATCTGTAGAGTCTCCGCTGCTGTATCCCAACCCCGATCTGAGACCGGAGATGATTACCAATATAGAAGGCGGTATGGATTTTACCATGCTGAAAAACAGGCTGACCTTTAACTTTACGGCCTATCAAAATAATTCTAAGGATCAGACGATCATCATTCCTGTATTGTATGAAACCGGTTACAATAAAAGAATTATTAATTCCGGGGAGCTGAGAAACAGGGGGATCGAAATGTCTTTAAGCGCTTATCCCGTTAAAAACAAAGATTTCTCATGGAATGTGAATGCCAACTGGTCGATGAACAGGAATAAAATCCTTTCTCTTCCGGAAGAATTTAAAGGGCTTCCATATACCATGGCAAGTGTGGGAGGCGTAGTGTATTATAACGCTGTAGTGGGAGGTTCACTTGGGGATATCTACGGATACGGCCTGATGTATTCACCGGATGGAAAAGTGATCTATGGCACAGATGGGCTTACCGCTAAACCAACAGAGGTAAGAAAAATAGGAAATGCCTACCCGAAATGGAGAGCAGGGCTTCAGAATGAATTCAGATACAAAAATATTACCGTAAGCTTTTCATTCGACGGACAGTATAAAGGCATGGCTTACTCACAGTCCCATCATAAAATGTCTGAACAGGGCAAACTGGCCCATACCCTTGCAGGAAGAGACAACCCGGGAGGTTTGATTGTAGGGGACGGAGTGGTTCAGAATCCTGACGGCAGCTTCTCTCCGAATACCAAAGGAGTTCCTGTTTCTGCCTATTATGGAGATTATTACAGAAGGGCGAATGTGGAAACCAATTCATTTGATACCTCATTCATTAAGCTGAGAGATGCCAGAATTTCTTACTCATTTCCAAAATCAGTGATCACTCCTTTAAAAGTAACAGACCTTACCCTTGCTTTATTTGGAAGAAACCTTTGGATGTGGACAAAATTTCCACTGTTTGACCCGGAAGCTGCGACACTTGACGACTCTACCATTACACCGGGTGTTGAAATGGGACAATTGCCTACAGCCAGAACGGTCGGAATTCAGTTAAATGTTAAATTCTAAAATTTTAAAAATGAAAAAAATAATATATATATGCTCATTTCTTGCGCTGGCAGGAAGTACTGTCTCATGTAGCCGGAGCCTCGATGAAATCAATAAAGATACAAGTAGAATTAATGAACCTGTAGCCAGTTCTTTACTGGTACCGATACAGTACAACATGGCTGCTGTAGGATACAACAGAGCTAATGATTTTACTTTTGACCTGATGCAGGTTTCCCTGGATTTTCCTAATGAAGGAAATTCATTGAGCCGGTATTATATTACTGAAAATACCGGTGCCGGATTCTGGAACAATTCATACCGGTGGCTGAAGCAAGTAGATGATTTGAAAAAAGCAGCAATTTCTGCGGATGATAAGAATTATCTGGCGATCTCGATGGTTCTCAATGCGTGGATCTATTCCAATCTTACGGATACCTATGGGGATATCCCGTTTTCTCAGGCTTCACAATTGGATGATCATATTTCTCAGCCGAAATTTGATAAACAAAAAGATATTTATGTTCGTCTTCTCGATGATCTGAAAGCGGCCAATGCTCTTTTTATAACCAATAAAACCCTTACAGGTGGAGATTTGTTTTATAAGGCAGATACGGACACCAATGGAATGGCCAACTGGAAAAAATTCTGTAATTCTCTTTCGTTAAGACTGCTGACCAGAATTTTGAATAAAGACGGAGAAATCAATGTGAAAGAAAGAATCCGGGAAATTATCAATAACCCGACCCTTTATCCTGTTTTTCAGAATAATGCTGACGGTGCCAAACTGGATATTTCAGGAATCTCTCCCTTAATGCCGCCTATTGCAAGGCCACAGGATTTTACGACGGGAAGGGCTGCTTCAGATTTCTTTGTGCAGGCATTAAAAGCCAATAACGATCCCCGTATTTCTATGTTCTTCTCCCAGGCAAAAGATCTGAATAATGTAAATATTGGCTATGTAGGAGCTCCTTCAGGTTATCCTTTTGGAACCGTATTTACTTACCAGCCATCCAATCTTAACCAAAATTTAGCAAAGGCCCCTTTAAAGATCTTCGTTTATCCTTACGCCGAGCTGCAGTTTACTCTGGCAGAACTGGCACTGAAAGGAGTGATCCAGGGAAGCGCAAAAACTTTTTATGAAAACGGAGTGAAGTCCTCTATAGAACAGTGGGGAGCAGTGGTACCCGCCAATTATTTTGACAATCAAAATATAGCCTATGAAGCAGATATGAAAAAGATTATGCTTCAGAAATATATTGCTCTTTTCTTCGTAGATCAGCAGCAGTGGTTTGAAAAAAGAAGAACAGGGTTCCCGGTACTTCCCAATAACGGAGGCCTGCTGAATAACGGGAATTTTCCTCAAAGACTGATGTATCCGCCGAATCCAAAAGTATTGAACACGGCCAATTATCTGGCAGCCGTTCAGCAGATGGGAGGAGATAATATCAATATAAAAATGTGGTGGAATAAATAAAATGTTTATTAAAGAATAAAGAATAAAGAATAAAGAATAAAGAATAAAGAAATGAGTATGAGCATAAAATTTTTGATGCCTTGTGTATTGGTTTCGGCAATGGCATTTTCTCAGACCTCGGTCTCTGGTTATGTGTATGAAGACAGCAATAAAAACCAAAAGAAAGAAAGCCGTGAAAAAGGCATAGAAGGAGTTGCTGTTTCCAATGGAGTTCAGGTCGTTCTGACAGATAAAAATGGAAGATACAGCCTGCCGGTTCAGGAAGATCAGACTGTTTTTGTCATAAAGCCCTCAGGCTATCAAACTGCTTTAAACAATAATAACCTGCCGCAGTTTTATTACCATTATAAACCAAAAGGTTCACCGGCTGATTTCAAATATAAAGGAGTTGCCCCTACAGGAGATCTTCCCAAAGAATTGAACTTTCCGCTATATAAGCAAAACGAAAATAAAAACTTCGATATTCTGGTTTTCGGAGATCCCCAGCCTTATACAGAAAAAGAACTTGATTATTTCAAAAGAGGAATCGTTAACGAGGTTAAAAATACCAGGAAAAATGCAGTATTGGGAATCAGTTTAGGAGATTTGGTGGGAGATAACCTAAGTCTGCAAAAACCGTATGCTGAGGTGATGAAAGAGGTCGGGCTGCCATGGTATAATGTAATGGGAAATCATGATATGAATTATGATGCTAAAGAAGACCGCCTGTCTGATGAAACATTTGAATCCAACTTTGGACCTGCCAACTATTCCTTTAACTACGGTAATGTACATTTCATTATTCTGGATGATATTCTTTATCCGGACCCTAGAGATGGAAAAGGATATTGGGGTGGATTTCGTGAAGACCAGCTTCAGTTCATTGAAAATGATCTGAAACGGGTGGATAAAAATAAATTGGTTGTGGTGTCATTCCATATTCCGCTGGAACATAAGAACGAAGACAGTTTCAGAAATGCAGACCGTCAGAAGTTATTCGATTTCCTGCACCCTTTTGACAATGTATTGCTTTTATCGGCCCATACCCATATCCAGCAGCAGATTTTCTATGGTAAAAAAGCAGGTTGGAACGGAGTGAAAGACCTGCATGAATATAATGTGGGAACTACTTGTGGTGACTGGTATTCAGGAACACCGGATGATTCGGGACTTCCTACGTCAACGATGAGAGACGGAACAGCCAAAGGATACTCTTTTATCAGCTTTGCAGATAACCAATATAAAGTGAAATACAAAACAGCCGGAAAACCGGATGATTATCAAATACAGCTATACGTTCCGAAAGTTATTCCTTATCCGTCAAAAACATCTGCCAAGGTAATGGCGAATTTCTTTATGGGAAGCAAAAAAGATAAAGTTGAGTACAGAATAGACAACGGGGTATGGGAAGAGATGGAGTATGATGAAACCATTGATCCTAATTTTGCTCTTTCCGTTTTCAAATGGGATGCTACGGAGAAAATCTTACCGGGAAGAAGACCTTCCAATCCTGAAATGTCAAAACATATCTGGGAGGCCGATTTCCCTAAAAAACTGGCATTGGGAAAACATAAAGTTGAGGTTAGAGCAGTTGATATGTATGGAAACCAGTTCTCCGCTTCAGAAGAATTTGAAGTACAGAACGCGATCCAGATTCCTTAAACTTTTCATTTTACTTTTTTTAGATTGTAAAGCCGGTTTGTAGTGAGCCGGCTTTGTGTTTTACGGGTTAGGAATAAAGGAAGCCGTTAAAAAATCATTAAATCCATAGTATTTCCATTCCATAAAAATGTTCTTTCGTAACTTTGCAGAACGAAAAGTATATCAGTATGAATATAAACGGAAAAAATGCCATCGTAACAGGTGGCGGAAGAGGGCTGGGAAAAGCTGTCGCTCTAGCTTTAGCCAATGAAGGGGTAAACGTTGCCATTACAGGAAGAAACGAAGAAAATTTAAAAAATACAGTGGATGAGATTCAAAAACTGGGAGTGAAAGCAGCATATGCTGTCTTCAGTATTGATGATGAAACTGCTGTGAAAGAAGGAATCAATACATTGGCTGAAACGCTGGGTGGAGTGGATATCCTGGTTAACAATGCTGGAATCGGAGATTTTGGAACCCTTGAGGACATGCCGTCTGAAACCTGGGAACAGGTGATCAAAACCAATTTGTTTGGCGTATATTACGCAGCTAAAGCAGTACATCCCTTTATGAAAGCCAAAGGAGAAGGTGATATTGTAAACGTAGCTTCTACAGCAGGTTTAAAAGGAGGTCCCAATATGTCGGCCTATGCAGCTTCAAAGGCAGCGGTAGTTTCTTTATCCCAATCGATGATGGCAGAATGGAGAAAGCAGAATATCCGTGTGATTACCCTGACTCCAAGTACCATTGCTTCAGATATGAGCATCCAGGGAGGACTGACCGATGGAAATCCGGATACTGTTTTACAGCCTGAAGACTTTGCTGAATGGGTAAGAGATATTCTTAAAATGAACAGAAGAGCGCTGATTGCCAATGGTTCTATTTTCTCTACAAATCCATAACAGGGATAAAATGTAAAGCGTTAAATTCAAGATTTAAAATGGGATAAACTCCTGAACCCCATTTTTTATTATTGAATTCAGAATAAATACAGGTTTTACTTGCTGAGGTCGGAAGTTTTTTCTTCCGGCTTTTTTATTTTGACAGCATTTTGTTACATCTCTTAAAGCCTTTAAAAACAGAGGGAAAGACGAAATTTATTCGAGTCACAACGAAGGGATAAGGGCTATTTTGTCTAACTTTGTATTTTTAATTTCCCCAAATATTATTGTGAAACTTATAAACATATACACGAGTTCTTTCAAAGGACTCTCGCAGGAGAGTTGGATGCTGGCGTTGGTAATGCTAATCAACAGGGCTGGTTCTATGGTACTCCCTTTTTTAGGGGTATACATGACTGATCATTTACATTTTAGCATTGAAAATTCCGGAATTGTTCTGAGCTTTTTTGGAATAGGTTCAGTGATTGGATCATGGCTGGGCGGATTGATCACCGATAAGATAGGTGAATACAGGGTACAAAGCTTAAGCTTGCTGCTGAGTGTTCCTTTATTCTGCCTGATTCCCCTTTTTAAAACAGAAGCTGGATTGGCTGGTATTATTTTGCTGCAGAGTATTGTAAGTGAGACCTTCCGTCCGGCCAACTCGGTAGCTATTACCAAATATGCCAGACCTGAGAATATTACCCGGGCCTTTTCATTAAACAGAATGGCGGTTAATTTGGGATTTTCCATAGGCCCTGCATTGGGAGGAATCCTGTCTGCCATTTCTTATGAATTTTTATTTTTCAGTAATGCTTTGGCGGCTTTCCTGGCTGGATTGATGTATATCTGGTTTTTTAGAAAACGTACCAGATTAGCCAGAAAGAAAGCCCGGAACGTAAAAGAGGCCGTTGCGGTTAAAAAAGAAAATTCCCCTTACAGGGATGGCAAATTTTTGATGTACTGCCTGTTCTGTATGCTTTTTTCGATCTGCTTTTTCCAGTTATTCAGTACCCTGACTATCTTTTACAAAGATACGGCACATCTGAGCCAGCAGAATATCGGATTTATGCTGGGATACAGCGGCTTTCTGATTGTACTGCTTGAGATGGGATTTGTACAGCTGGCGGAAAAGTATTTCACGCTGGCCTTTACCATGCTGATAGGAACATTCTTATGTGGGCTTTCATATGCGATGCTGGCTTTTGATTATAGCATGGTCGCTCTAATGCTTTCCATGACACTGCTTTGTATCGGTGAAATATGGACACTGCCTTTTATGTCAACCATTACAGCACTGCGCTCAGGCGAAAACAATAAAGGAGCTTATATGGGTCTGAACGGAATATCTTTCTCCTTAGCATTTATCATTACACCCTATATAGGGACATTGATTGCCGATAAATTAGGTTTTAATACATTATGGATCGGAACAGGAATTTTAGCGGCAGCTATTGCTGTTGCTTTCTACTTTATTGTTCCATGGATGCTTAAAGATAAAAATAAGACGGGAGAAGAGATTGCTTAAGACCAATCCTTATCCGTAAATAAGTAACCCCAGCTGATGTTCAGCTGGGGTCTTTATTTGATCTGCTTTAATAAACAGTTCGTTTTTCTGAGTATTAGTTATTTTCTTTGGTAAGAATACTGCTTATAATCATTTCAGCATGTACTCTTGAATTCTCAATAAACCAGAGATGGGTATCTTTTCCCCCGCAAACTACTCCTGCAAGATATAAATCAGGAATATTGGTTTCCATGGTTTCCATATTGTAATAAGGATTCAGGCAGTCACCATTCAGCTCGATGCCTGAATTTTTCAGAAAATCAAAATCAGGAAGATAGCCTGTCATGGCCAGAACGAAATCATTGTCAATCTCATGGGTTTGATTGTTTTCATCCTTGAAAACGACTGTATGCTCCTTCACTTCAAGGATCTCAGCATTGAAATAAGCCTTGATGCTTCCTTCTGAAATTCTATTTTCAATATCCGGTTTTACCCAATATTTGACACTTTTTGAAATTTCAGAATGACGGATGATCATGGTCACTTCCGCTCCTTTTCTATACGTTTCAAGAGCAGCATCTACAGCAGAATTACTGGATCCTATCACCACTACCTTTTGTCTTGCATAAGGATAAGGTTCCGTGTAATAATGTCTGACTTTTGGAAGATCTTCCCCGGGAATATTCATCATATTCGGAATATCATAGAATCCGGTGGCAATGACTACATTGTTTGCGGAGTATTTGCCTTTTGTCGTTTCAACTTCAAATAGATTCCCCTTCTTCACAACCTTCAGAACCTTTTCGTAAAGGTGAATATTCATCCTTTTTTGTCTTGCAATTCCCTGGTAGTATTCCAATGCTTCCTGTCTTCCCGGTTTGGGGGCTGTAGAGATAAAGGGAATTCCGTCAATTTCAAGTTTTTCAGCAGTGGAAAAAAAACGCATATATAAAGGATAGTGGTAAAGAGAGTTGACAATGGTCCCTTTTTCAATAATCAGATAGCTGAGGCCTTTCTTTTGAGCTTCAATAGCACAGTTTAGGCCAATAGGTCCTGCGCCTATAATGAGAATGTCCAAAATTTCCATAGAGCAAAGGTACGATGTAATTGGCAGATTATATGGATGTTTTTAGAACAAAGTATTGAATCAAGAGCCAAGAAGCAAGAAGCAAGAAGCAAGAGCCAAGATGCCAGACATCAGATATCAGACATTATATTATTAGATTGGGAACATTAAGATAAGAGACAGGATATTTACCAGTAAACTTGGTGCTACTGATCCTGCACCGCGGATCCCACAACACCTCCAGCTCGGGTATGGCATTAATTTTGGTGTTTTTTACCATCACTAAAATTAAAAATATGAAAAAGCTACTCATTTCTCTCTTTGTATTGGCTGTAGTAATCGCCTGTAAGAAAGAAGCAGGAAAACCGGTTCCGAATGTTGTTGATTCTGTTGCCCAGGCAAAAGAAGACAGCATCGCAAAGCTTCCCAGTAAAGCAGAAAAAGAAGCCTCTTTGAAAAAAGCAAATGATGAGGTTTTACAGGCTTTAAAAAATAAAGATTATACCGCATTTACTTCCTTAATACATCCTGAGAAAGGAATCCGTTTTTCAATGTATGCCTTTGTGGATCCCAAAGCAGATAAACATTTTTCAAAAGAGGAATTTGAAAAATACCAGCCTACAAAAACATTATTTACATGGGGAGCACACGATGGTTCCGGGGATCCTTATAAAGCAACCATCAATGAATATCTTGGCAAATGGGTTTTCTCTAAAGATTTTACAGCCTCCCAATATTCGTTGAATAAATTCATAGGAGGAGGGAATTCTCTAAATAACCTGAAAGAGATCTATCCTAAAGATGATTTTACAGAAAATTATATAAAAGGATCTGAGAAAAATGGGGAAATGGATTGGAAAACCGTTCGTTTCGTATTTGAAGATTTCCAGGGAAAATATTATCTGATTGCTGTGGTCAACGATCAGTGGACGATATAATTAAGTTGGGAAGCCGGATGCCTGAAGCGGGAAGTTATGGTGAGATGCAGGAATAAATTCACTACATCAAACTAAAATGAGCGAATTATAATTTTCAACTCTTGGCAGATGACTTCCGGCATCCAGCTTCTTTTTTCTATTACAAAATTTTTCTATTACAAAATTTCAGCCAGTTTTTTGGTGAGATTTCTTCTTGAAAACTGTTCAATATATTGTGTGTTTTCAATAAGGTTTCCTGATTTCCAAAGTTCAAATTTTTCAAGTATAAACTGTTTCACTGCTTCAGAATCACTATAGCTGAAGTGTTTCCCGGCATTGGTTTCTTCTAAAATTTTGGTTACATCAGCTTTATCAGGGCCGAATGACAGAATCTGTTTGCCGGAAGCCAGGTACTCAAATATTTTTCCGGGAATAATTCCTTTTGAAGATTCATTCGGAAAGTTGGTGATCAGCAGCATATCAGCATTCTGCATTTCTTTAACCGCATTACCATGGGAAAGATATCCCATATTCAGAATATGGTTCTTCAGGCTTGAATTTTCAATGGAATTTAAGATTTTATCATCGATTCTTCCCACAAATTTTAATGTGAAATTTTCAGCGAAATCGGTATTTTCATTTACTAAAGCATCAAGGACTTTCCAAAGATTTTCAGGATTGCGAAGCTGTTCCAATACCCCAATATAGCTTAATGTGAAATTTTCGCTATTTTGTCTTACCGTTTTGCCGGCATCGCTCTCATCAAACCCGTTCGTGATGCATACAGCATTAGCTCCCGCTTTGCGGAAATTTTCAGCATCGGTATAGCTTGTTGCCAGGGTAATATCCGCATTTTTAAATACAGCATTTTCCAGCTGGCGGTGCTTCTTGTCAGAAGTTTTTGTTAATTTTAAATGCTTATAGTAAGAGATTTCCGTCCAGGGATCACGAAAGTCTGCAATCCATTTCAGGTGGGGGAACTTCTCTTTAAGCCCTAAACCTATCAAATGCAGGGAGTGGGGAGGACCGGAAGTAACTACAGTCTCAATTTTATTTTCTTTCAAGTACTTTTCCAGAAATTTAACGGAAGGTTTTACCCAGAAAACCCGGGCATCAGGAATGAAAAAATTTCCTCTTACCCAAATGGAAAGCCTGGATTTCCAGCTTTGGTTTTTGCCTACATCAAACTGTCCGGCCTTAAACTTCTTATTACTTTTATTAAGTTTCTCAGCCAGCTGGTAAGGCTCCCAGATCTTTGTTCTCACCATTTCAATGCCTTCCGGAACATCCTTCATCAGGCTTTCATCCAACAACGGATAACTCGGGTTTTCCGGAGTATAGATTACAGGCTTCCAGCCGAAATCAGGCAGGTATTTCGCAAACTTAAGCCACCTTTGAACACCAGGACCTCCCGCAGGAGGCCAGTAATAGGTGATAATCAATATTTTCTTTTGTTCCAATTTATTTAAATGAAAATGTTTTGGCGATTTTTTTAAACTGAACTAAATCTTGATCTATATTTTGTTTTGATGAAGCCATGAAAAGTAAAATAAAATCTTTAGCAGGGTCTTTTATGATTTTATAAAGAATTACCGAAGGATTTCCTTTCATTTTTCCATACAGTTCAAACTGGATAGAATCTTTAGTTTCAATGATATTTTTTTCTTCAATGTTTTCTAACCCATATTTCCCCATTGAAGCTTTTACCTCACCCAGGAAACTTTTTAAGTCCGGATGGGCAATTTTAGGAATTTGAGTTACTAAAATAGCAGGGTCATTTAATTCTGTATCTTTACCTTCCTCTGTAAAATTATATGAATTGGAGGTATATTTGTGAAATTTAAATTTTGTTCCCGTAAGATCTAATGCAAATGATGCATTTTTTACATAATCAACTTTCTCCTCCTTATTGTAAACAATGCTGTACAGCATATCTTTTACTTTGTTTTCAAGTAATACATTATTGGCCTCATACATGGCTGTGACCATTATCTTTTCAGCTTTGTTATCGATGAAAAGAAGAATTCCTTTTATTTCAGGCTTACCCTGCAAAAAAATAATTTTTGATTCTACGCCATTCACCGTAATGAACTTCTCATCAAAAACTTTGATTCCTTTGGCTTCAAAACCTTCTTTTGAAAAGTCATTAATGGTATTTTTTATGGTGCCGTCACCCGATTCCATCACGGTAAGGGTGTAATTGTTATCATTAGATACGATAGCTCCATTACTCATTTTATAATTATGCTCAAAGGGGGCTACGTATATTTTCGTATTCGGAATATTCACATACTTTGATGTAATTGTATTATTCAACGTAACAGTTTCCATTGGGGGCGGAGGAGAAGAATATTCTACTTCCTTTTTCTGACAATAGAAAAAATTGACTGCTAAAAAGAGTAATGCTGCTTTTTTCATTCCTTATTTTGAGGTATTAGTTTACCGTGTTTAATTGATTCTTTTTGTTCTTATTCATCCAGAAGATCCCAAAAGCTGACAGGGCAATAAATAATCCGAAGGCAAGAAGGGAAATCCATTTTCCTTTCTCAATCACTTCAGGTTCAAAAACCATTCTGATATGGTGGCTTCCTGCAGGCACATGTACGGCACGAAGCAGATAATCTGCTTTAATGTAAGGGACTTCTTTCTCATCAATCAGTACTTTCCAGCCGTGAGGATAATAAATTTCAGAAAATACAGCCAATTGCGGCGTTTTAGACTGGGATTTAAACTCAAGTTCATTAGGCTGGTATTTTGTAAGATGAATGAATGCTGCAGGATCTGCCTGAACAGGCTTATTGTCAAAATAAGATTTGTCTGATGAAGCGATGACAGCCGTTGTCTTGTTATTGATAACACCAATGGATTTGATTTCTTCATTAGGTGTATTCACAAACTTAAGGTCACTTACAAACCATGCATTTCCGTTGGCATTTGGATTCGGCATTGCCTGAGGTTGTTCAGGTCCGCCTACTACCCAGTATTTTGCATTTAAAAGGTTCAGTACATTAGGAACTTTTACAGAATCCATCACCTGGAAATATTCATTGATCACATCGTCATATCTTCTCAGTTTTACAGCATGGTAACCGCCGATAGAAGACTTGAAATAAGAAGTATTGGTTTCACTGAATGTTCCCAGAATATTGTTGAAAATTCTATAATGTCCTTTGTCTTTTTCAGCAATGGTCTCTAATGTTTTGTTGACATTCACATTGGCTAAAATTGATGAAAGAGCCGGATTCGCCTGAACTTTTTCAGCGAGTAGATCTGAACTCTCTGTCTGGAAAGGGTTTTCCGCGAAAACTTTGTCTACATAATTTTCATCATTCAGATACCGCTTGTTGACTGTCCACAAGTCAAATAAACTTACGATTCCAATGATAACCAGAGCCATATTCTGATTCAGTTTTTTCTTTAGGCTTAAGAATAGAACCGCTGCAGCAATGGCTACATAGATAAAGGCCTTGATGGCGTCTATTCTAAACAATTTATATCTTTCATCCACCAGATAATCCAACAGGAAAGGAGGGAAATACGTCTTTTCACCTTCAGTAGCAAATCCTAACAGTGATTTTCCGAAGATTAAAAGGATCAATACCAGCCCTAATGTTACTCCACTTACGTAAAGAAGGATCTTCTGTTTGTATTCTTCCGTCAGTTTTTCATCTGTAAAGAATCTGTATAATCCTATAATCGCAATCAGAGGGAATAATAATTCCACCACCACAAGAATGGAAGATGGGGCTCTGAATTTATTATAAAATGGAACATAATCAATAAAGAAATCAGATAAAGGCATAAAGTTGCTTCCCCAGGCCAGTAAAACAGTCAGGATTGAAGCTCCCAGGATCCAATATCGGTATTTTTTCCAGGCAAAAAAGAAACCTAATGCAGCAAGGAAACATACAATGGCTCCCTGATAAGCAGGGCCTGATGTTCCCGGCTGGTCTCCCCAGTAGGTCATCCCGTTGAACCCTTTTGAAATCCTGTCCATCTCAGCCTGTGACCCTACATTTTCCTGAACAAGTTCCTGAACCCTGTTCATCATTTCTTTGGCTTCAGGTTCCTGGCTTCCGCCGCCCATTAATCTTGGGATAAAGAGATTTAATGTTTCCAGCCTTCCATAGCTCCACATCAGCATACTTTCCTTGTCCATTCCGGATTTTCCTGAAGTATGGCTGTCATTCGTTAAAATCTGCTTTCCACGTACCGTTTCTTTTATATATTCGGAATTGGCCATGATTCTTTGTGAATTCATTCCCACCCCGATTATACAAGAAGCTGCAATGATTCCCGAAGAAATCAGAAAATGCTTCATGGGAGCCTTTTTCTGAAGAGCCCTGATCAGTTCTGACAGGAATAAAAAGCCTAAAGCTAAAAACAGGTAATAAGTCATCTGTGGATGGTTCGCTGCAATCTGAAGCCCCATGAAAAGGGTCGTCACAATGAATCCCCAGATATATTGTTTTCGGATATAAACCAGCAGAATTCCGGCTAACAGGGGCGCAAAATACTCAATCGTATTTACTTTACCGTTATGTCCTGCTGCAATAATAATATAAAAATAGGTGGACAAACCGAAGAAAGTAGCTCCCAATAAGGCATATTTCCAGTTTCTGACCACTACCATTCCCAAAAGGAAAAAGCCTGCAAAAAGCAGAAACAGATAATTAACCGGCCTTGGCAGAAAATTCAGATTGCTGTCGATCTTTTTGATGATGTCGCCTTTGAACTGGCTACCCATCTGGTAAGTCGGCATTCCGCCAAACATGGAGTCACTCCAATACGTTTCATTTCCGGTATTGGCTCTATAGTCGAGCAGTTCTTTGGCCCCTCCTCTGTACTGTACGATATCATGCTGGAAAAGCTGTTTTCCTGTAAATACAGGAGTGGAATATAAAAATGCTAAAACTATAAATACAACTAATGAAATAGCAATATAAATTAAGTTTTTATTTTTTGCCATGCTGGTTATTATCTTTTATTTCTTGGAATGTTTACCTTTTGTCATTACTCTCTTTTACCTCTTCATAGTCTACGGTTTCCGCATCCCAGTTGAGGTTCTGTTGGTTATTCTTATTCGAGCCGTGAATATCCTGCTGCCCGTTATTTTGATTACTGTTATTGTTGAACCGATACCCGTAAAACGTCTTAAAGAATATCCTTTTCAGAATATTCCAGACAAAGAAAATAATAATAGCAGAAAGTACTAGCTCAAGAATGTACTTCATAATAGAATTTATTTAAGATTTTAAAGTTCAAGGTTGTTTGTTGAGAATTATTTCATGGATCAAAATAAAACTCTCAAATTCTCAGACTCTTCAACTCTCAAACTCTCTTTTAATTATTTTGCAGAAGGGTTTACCATTACAGAAGATTTCGAAACACTTTTCATGGACTGTGATTGTTTTCCGTCCGAAATAGTTTCTATTTGGGTAGTAACTACGTTGATATTCTGATTCGTAATCCATCCTGTACTTTGGTCAAACTTGATCGTACCATTCTGAACAAGTTCACTGCTCAGACTGTGCGTGATAGGTCCCTGCGCTTTCTTTTCAGTTTTCTTAGGGATCCCTCCGGTTACCGTAATTTCGGCAGTTCCGTTTCCTAAGCTTTTTAAAACATAGTTGGAGGTTACCTTAATTGCTCCGCTTGCGTCTGCATTTTCAGAAGTCGTCCATTTTTCACCGATCTTAGCTCCTTTTCTAGGGATAATCGTTAAATTTTTATTGAACTGATCTTTCAGCACTTTTTCATTGAACGTTTCTTTAAGGCTTGCTACCACACTTGCCTTTTGGTTAGCATCTTTGATAAGAGTTCCCACCGCATTGGTGACTTTAGTATATACTGCATCAAAACCTGTGATGGAAATTACGTTCCCCTTAGTATCCATTTTCATATCAAGCTTGTTTCCGGTAAGGGCTCTGTTGATATTCCAGATCATCTTAAGATCATCCTCCTTAGGAATAGGAAGTTTGGTATCTACAACAATCGTTTTTCCCTGTGCAGATTGTGAACTTCTCTTAGCCACAAGATTAAGGGTCATATCATATACGTTTCCTTTGATATCATTTACCGTGAAATTCATTTCATCCGTAGATTCACTGGTCGCGTTGATCGATTTACCCTGAGGATCCGTCATCGTCTTTACATCTCTCTGGTAGGTGGTAAGAGGATATGTTTTTCCTTTTTCAAGTTTGAACGTTTGTGTAATGATTCCCGCAGAGTCTCTGATCGCAGGATTTTCTGCCACTTTTGCTACAGAATCGACAGGAACTTCTACGGTAACGGTTTTCCCTGTTTTAGGATCTACTTTCGTGACCGTAGCGGTCTCTTTTTTACACGATACAAGGGCTATAGATGATATTAGCGCTAATGCTGCTATGTTTTTCATTTTCTAATTTTTTTAAGGTTGTGTTATCGAATAATTTATTTCAGAATCTTCTGTCTTACTGCTTCATACAGAATGGCTCCACAAGCGACAGAAACATTGAGAGATTGAGTTTTTCCTTCAATAGGAAGTTTTATTTTTTCATCCGAATGATGCAATACTTCTTTAGAGATCCCGGTCTCTTCATTTCCCATAACGATAGCACATGGTTCTGTGAAGTTAACATCATAAATCAACTTCTGTCCTTTTTCACTGGCAGAGAATACCGTAATTCCGCTTTGCTGTAAAAAGTCTACCGCATGGGCAAGATTATTTTCCTTACAGATTTTGATATTATAAATCGCTCCCGCAGATGTTTTTATGGCGTCAGAATTGATAGGCGCAGCTCCTTTTTCAGGAATGATCACCGCATCAATTCCCACACACTCCGCTGTTCTGCAGATCGCCCCGAAATTCCTTACATCAGTAAGTCTGTCAAGAATCAGAAGAAAAGGTGTTTTTCCTTCCTCAAACAGCTGCGGAACAATATCTTCTACCTTATAAAACGGAACATCTGAAATAAAAGCAACCACACCCTGGTGGTTTTTTCTGGTAAAGCGGTTCAGTTTTTCAATCGGAACATAATTGGGACGGATTTTATTTTTCGCTAAAATGGCTTTCAGTTCAGCATAAATAGGACCCTGAAGTGCGTTTTGCACAAAGATCTTGTCAATCGTTTTTCCTGCTTCAATTGCTTCAATAACGGGACGCAGCCCGAAAATAAAATCGTCTTTCATTGAAATTTGTATATATATTATATATAGTAGTTATATAGTGAATGGGAATAGCAAATTCTGTTATGCAAGTCATTTTTTGCGGTAGATAGATTCACATCTGACCATGGACCTGCGCAGCAAAATTTTACTATCTTCCTTTTTCTCCTAAAATGGCTCTTCTTTGTGCCATCACATATCCGTAGTGAAGGCTTTCATGCATATTGTTAAAGATAATGGCATCCTGTATGCTCTTCAGATCCATACCGAAACTTGTGGTATAGGGAGTATAGTCTGAAAAGAAATCGCTGTCATAATCTTTCATTAAAATCTTAGACGTTTCAGTAAGCAGAAATTCTAAATCTTCCACTTCGGATTTTTGAACGTTAAGATTAGGCAGGGTTCCTTTTTTGTATGTTTCAATCCAGTATTTATCAATACGGAAGGGATTTCCGCTCAGGTAATAATGCAGGAGCTGCTGTGTAGCAACTGTGTGTGCAATATTCCAATATATATTATTATTGAAACCGTCCGGGATCAGCAGAAGATCTTCATGAGAGGTTTTCTGCAGGATATCTAAAAGATTTCTTCTAACCTGTCTGTGTGCTTGAAAATGATAATTCATTTTGCAGATTTTTTAATCTCCAAAAATAGTTTAATAAACTGGAAATGACAATTTTTTGAGCGGAGGATTAAAGTTAAAATTATTTAACTATTCAAAAAAAGATCTAATTATTGTCTTATTTCTTGGTTTTTTTGTTGAAACACCGATTTTTTTTACAGTTTAAACCCTTCTTTTTAATACATATAAGTGAATTGAACTATTTTTTGAAACAGCAAAACCCTCCTGTGAAAAATATTCAAGAAGGGTTTTGCTGTTTTCCAAATCTGTATGATTTAAAAAGGATCTTAAAATGATTCTTATTCAGTAATGTATTTGCGGGTTATTTTTTGATTATTTTATGTTTGAAGGAGGTTCCGTCTTTCAATACAATATTCAGGAAGTAAACACCTGCAGTGTATCCTGACAAATCTATCCTGTTTTCCCTGTAGGTTTCAATTAATTTTCTTCCTTCAATACTGAAAAGGGCAATCGAAGCAACCTCTGCTTTGGATCTTATATTCACAAAATCAGAAGTGGGGTTGGGATAAATGTTCACATCCACTGTCTTAATATCTTTGACGTCTAAAGCCGTATTGCTTTTACTCTGCATATAAACCGATAAATATACCTCTCCCTGCTGCTGATTGAAAACAGCTGTGGGTATGGTGTGTTTCAGCGTATGATTCCCGGCGGTCATAGCAGGTAATGTAAACCCTCTGATAGGAACAGCGTTGCCCGGACACCAGTTATTCCACGAAGTCCATTCGGCAAATGTTTTGGGGGTGGCACCATAGATTCCGTTCCCCTGAGTATTATACACCCTGTATGGCTCGCATGAAATCCCTCCGGGAGTATAAGTGAGTACCTGTACATCATCTATATAGGTATAGTTTTGTCTTCTTATATATTCTTCACCACCGGCATTGGCTCCGTGTGGGGTGGATATTACAAAAAATCGGGCATCGGTAATGGGATTAGGGAGATTGAAGGTAACAATTCTAACCGTTTCTCCGGTAACATCAGTACTGTTGTAATTATTAAGCTTGCTGTAATTCAGCATAGGGACCATTGTATTGTAGCCTGTTGGCGCTGCTCCGGCATCTGTTGAGAAAAATGTCAGCGTTCCTGAGAAAACATCAATCCTTCCCGTGCATCCCGAAACCTGAGTCTGTGCAGCATAAGGAACACCAAAAACATCCAGTTCCATATACAGATCATAAGCACTGCGCAATGTGGCATCATGAAATACATTATATAAATTACTCAAATCATATGTATAAGGAACTTCTACAGGAGACCGGTTTTTATTCATGAAAGGCGTGATATATCTGCCGACTTCAATTCTTTTTACATTGGTATCGCTTAAAGCATAGGTCGGCTGGTTTTTTGGAACCATGGCCAGATAAACACTTCCCAAACGGTCATAATTATCACATAATGCCCCTATGGTTACCCTCATTGCAATTTTTGCTTTAAATGAATTTAATTCAGTATCTGTAAGTTTCCTTGCATATCTTGTATTGGCCAATCTGATCAGCCCGGACGGAACCGGATCGGATACCGGACTCGCATAACCATCAT
The DNA here is from genome assembly GCF_022869225.1 of Chryseobacterium sp. Classification (NCBI taxonomy): domain Bacteria; kingdom Pseudomonadati; phylum Bacteroidota; class Flavobacteriia; order Flavobacteriales; family Weeksellaceae; genus Chryseobacterium; species Chryseobacterium sp. The sequence goes on from NZ_JALIHL010000001.1 coordinate 3,422,152, forward strand.
AATATACTGCATCTGAAATCAGATTCAGCGCAGTAGTCTGTGATGGAAAAAGACCTGCTAAAAAGAGACTTAAAAAAAATAGCTTTTTATACATATTATTGGTATTTTGTATAAATATATTAAAATAATTGTTTAAAAATTAACTTTATTATGTATATTTTTAAAATATATTATGTTTTGTTGATGATTAAATAAAATTGCACACAATAATAAGTCTTTATTTAAAAATAATAACTAAAATTCTATTAGTGGTAAATTTTTTATCATAAAATTTGAAATTTTATTATTAAATTAGCATCCAATTCACCAATAATTTTATAATAATGAAGAAAGGTTTCGATATGTCGTTGTTCTGGGGTAATGGAAATTCATCAATTTTGGGGTGACTTAGGCTGCTGGCATCTTCTTCTAATTTGTCTTGTGAATTTCTGCTATTTTGTTTTGATTATTGACAGTGCTGATGTTTAAAGCTCAAATACATTTAAACATTGGAAGTACAAATGTAGGAACTGCTCCTGTCAGTAGCTTTTTTTCCTACTCCTATGTTCAGCAGATTTATCCTAAACAGGAACTCAATGCAAATGCAGCAGGAAACATAACGGGTCTTACCTTTTATCTGGATCCATCGGCGACAATTACCGACTCTTCTAACTGGACCGTTTACCTGGGACATACAACAAAAACAGCTTTCACTTCCGGTACAGACTGGATTCCGGCTGCCCAGCTGACTCAGGTATTCACAGGCGCAGTGACCAGAAACAGCAACAAGGTGGTCATTACTTTTACGACTCCTTTTGCTTATAATAATAGTGATAATCTGGTGGTGGCTGCAAAGGAAAACGCACCGAGTATCGATATTAATAATTTTGATGAAGCCTTTTATGTTTATCCGCATATTCCATATTCTACCCTTTATTACAAAGGAGACCGCGCAGTAGTGGACCCTGCAGCTCCTCCCGGTGGGATAAGAGCGGATTATAAATCGGCAATAACGATTTCAGGACTGACAGCAAGTACTGCTCCTGCATGTCCTTTTGTTGTTTATCCCGTTAATAATGCTGAACTTATATCACTGTCCCCTAATATAACCTGGCTTCCGGTTTCCGGAGCAGATTCATATAAAATTTCATTGGGAACAACTCCTGGAGGTACAGATGTGATCAATCAGCAGGTAGTAACCTCCGCCGGTTTTTCTCCATCTGCGCCTCTTAATCCAAATACAACATACTATTTAAAAGTAATGGCTATTTCAGCAAATACTGCGTCTTCCGGCTGTGCAGATATTGTTTTTAAAACAATTCCTCCTGTACCGGCAAATGATGCCTGTTCAGGGGCTTTTGCGGCAGCCTCTTTTCCTTACACATATACACAGAATGATGCTGTATCTGCTACCAATAATGGCGGATTTATTACCGCATGCTCTGATGCAATGAATGATGGAACATGGTTTAAATTTACTGGAGACGGCGGTCAGTTTACCATAAAAATTACGATGCCGGCAAGCAGCAGCACTTTTGATCCTCAGTTAGGGGTTTACAGTGGAAGCTGCAATAATCTGGCTTGTGTGGATACCGTAGATAATGCAGGCGGTGGCGGTGCGGAAACCAGTACAATTACCACAACTGCCGGAATAGAATATTATGTGAATGTGGGCTCGTATGAGGAAACTGTAGATGTTCCTGAAAATACCTTTACAATTACGATTACGAAGCTTTAAAACGATATCAATATCCGGGTGTGATCCATTTCGGTAATAGAAAATGTTGTGAAATTTCACAGCATTTTCTATTTAAAATAGGCGGGTTTTTGTATTGATTGGTCAAAAAACAGCCATTTCATACAGGGATATAAAGAAGATTATAAAGCGTTATTCGGTCGATAGACTCTGTTGATCCGTAAGAAACTCAGACCGTATGTTTAAATATAGCTTATCAGCTCTGGAATATTTAACAAACTTTAACTCAATAATGGCATTGATTGTGTTGATTAATGCAAGTATTTATCAGAAATTTACCACTTATTTTAAATCAAGCTATGTCAGATACATATCAAGCAGAAGATATCCGTCAGTTGACGGAAAAAGTAAAGGAAAAAAACTATTTATTTTCTCTTCTGAGACAGGAAATCAACAAAGTTATTATTGGACAGGAATACATGATAGACCGCCTTTTGGTAGGCCTTTTGGGGAATGGTCACGTTCTTCTGGAAGGAGTACCGGGATTAGCCAAGACTTTAGCGATAAAAACTTTGGCAGATGCTGTTCATGGTGAATTCTCAAGGATTCAGTTTACTCCGGATCTTCTTCCTGCAGATGTAGTGGGAACAATGATCTTTAATATCAAAGACAATGATTTTTCTATAAAAAAAGGTCCTGTATTTGCCAATTTTGTGTTGGCTGATGAGATCAACCGTGCTCCTGCAAAAGTACAATCCGCTCTTTTGGAAGTCATGCAGGAAAAACAGGTGACGATTGGGGATGAGACTATGAAGCTTCCCAAACCGTTCCTGGTATTGGCAACGCAAAACCCTATCGATCAGGAAGGAACTTATTTGCTGCCTGAAGCACAAAGCGACCGTTTTATGCTCAAGTGCACTATAGATTACCCTGCTTTTGAAGATGAGAGAAAGGTCATGAGAATGGTTTCCACTTCGCATCAGCCGACAGTGAAACCTGTGATCTCCCTGCAGGATATCGTAGACGCTAAAGAACTGATTAACCAGATTTACCTGGACGAGAAAATTGAAAAATATATTCTGGATATGGTATTTGCAACCCGTTATCCGGAAAATTACGGACTTTCTGAGCTTAAAAACTATATCAGTTTTGGAGCTTCTCCAAGAGCCTCTATAAACCTTGCTATTGCCTCAAGAGCCTATGCATTCTTAAGAGGAAGAGCTTTTGTTATCCCGGAAGATGTGAAGGCTTTGGCGAAAGATGTATTGAGACACAGAATGGGCTTAACTTTTGAAGCGGAAGCGGAAGAAATTTCAACAGAAGAAATTATCAACAGAATTTTAGCAAAAATCCAGGCACCCTAATGAATGAAGTAGTGATCAGAAAAGCAGTTCAGGAGGACTGCTACTCAATGCTGGAACTGATTAAGGAATTGGCAGAATATGAAAAAGCGTTACATGAAGTTACGGTAACCCTGGATCAGTTTATAGAAGACGGTTTCGGAAAGAATCCGGTTTGGGGAGCTTTTGTCGCTGAAATAAATGGTAATATTGTAGGAATTTCACTGTATTATGACAGATATTCAACCTGGAAAGGGAGAAGGCTGTATCTCGAAGATCTGGTAGTGACCGAAAAAATGAGAGGAATGCAGATCGGTAAAAAACTATTTGAGGCAACATTAGAACATGGAAAATCAAATGCGTACAACGGATTGGTGTTCCAGGTATTGAATTGGAATGAGCCTGCGATCAATTTCTATAAAAAATACAGTCCAAAATTTGATAATGAATGGCTGAATGTTTCCATTGAGTTTATAAGTTAGAAAGCCGGAATTGACTGGTTTTAAAACATATTTATGCAGATAAAAGATATTGTAAAAAAAGTAAAGCAGATAGAAATCCGTACCCGAAAAAAGACGGAGGCTGCTTTGATGGGGCAATATCACAGTGCCTTTAAAGGGCAGGGGATGACTTTTTCTGAGGTACGCCCCTATCAGTTCGGCGATGAGATCAGGAGAATCGACTGGAATAAAACGGCACGCTTCCGTGAGCCGTTTGTAAAAGTGATGGAGGAAGAAAGAGAGCTGACGATGATGATCCTCGTAGATATTTCCGCATCCATGGATTATGGGACCAAAACCCAGCTGAAAAGGGAATATGTCGCTGAAATTGCTGCCAGTCTGGGGTTTTCAGCGGCAGGAAATAATGATAAAGTGGGATTGATTCTTTTTGCTGATAAAGTCTATAAAGTGATTCCTCCTCAAAAGGGAAGGAAACATATTCTTTCGATCATCAGTAATATTCTAACTGCGGATTATGTTTCGGCAGAATCCAAAATAGACAATGCACTAGAATATATGATGGGGATTTTTAAAAGAAAATCATTGGTATTTCTGTTTTCAGACTTTGAAGACGAATATGACTCCAAAATGCTGAGAGTCGCTTCAAAGAAGCATCAGCTGCTTGGAATGCGTATTTATGATGAAAAAGATAACGAAATTCCGGATGTGGGATATACTCTTTTATATGACGCGGAAACAGGAAAGCAGGTTTGGGCCAATACTTCAAGCGCAAGGTGGAGATATACTTTTGCTGAAGCTCAAAAGCAGAAATTAAGAGATTTGGAAGAAGATTTTTCCAACAGCTCGGCCGGCTTTATGAACATCAATACAGGTTCGGACTATTCAAGATTGCTGTATAATTATTTCCAGAAGAAATAGCAGTGATGAATAAGCTCGTTTAGAATTAAAAATAAAACAGGCATCAGCCGGAATTTATTATTTGAAAATTGAAAAAAATACTTTTAATATTATCTTTTTTAATCTGTGCCAATACATTTGCACAGATATTATCTTCCAATGTAGAGAAGAAGACCATTGCTTTGGGGGAAGTCAATCATTTTGTAATAAAAATTGACAATATTCATGATCAGCAGGTGGTTGCTGCCCCTAAAAACGAACTGCTTCCCTTTCATTTTGAAGAAATAAAAGACAGCATAGGGCAGGGAGCCAATTCCTACGAAAGAAAAATTGAATTTGCTGTTTTTGAAGAAGGAAAATTTACCATTCCGGAGCTGGAATTTAAAGTGGGGGATAAGATCCTTAAGACGATACCTTATGAAATAGATGTCATTAATACGGCTCAAAAAGCTGACCAGATCAATGATATCATGAAGAACAAAGAGGTCAAACTGGCTGCCAAGGATTATTGGGAACTGTATAAATTCTATATCCTTGCTGCGCTGGCACTTATTGCATTGGTTGTTGCCATTATCATGATCGTAAAATGGGGCAGGAAATCCAAAAGCTCACCGGTTGTGGCTACCAATCAGACTTTAAAAGAACTGGATTCTCTTAAAAAGAAAAAATATATTGAAGGGGGCAATTTCCGATCATTCTATGTAGAGCTGATCGATATTTCCAGAAACTTTATTACAAAACAGTATCATCTTCCGGCAGATGTACTCCTTACCGATGATCTTATTGATGTGATGAAGAAGAATAACACCATTTCTCAGGAAAATGAGAAAATAGTGGAAGATGTTTTCTTAAGGGGAGACCTGGTGAAGTTTGCCAAGACTTTTCCTGATCAGGAAACAATGGAAAACGATTTTGCCAATATCAGGGACTTTGTAAAAAGATCGTCCAAAGATTTAGAATTTGAAAACTTGAGAAAGGATGTTTAATTTTGAGTTTTACAGTCCGTGGTTTTTATTCCTCTTTTTGCTGTTTATTCCTCTTTTTGTTAAAGATGCGGGAAAACGGAAAAGAAAAGGGATAAAAGTTCCTACCGTTAAAAATATGGATAACAGCGGCGGGATTCAGGCCGTCCTTTTTTTACTGAGAATATCAAAATATATTATTCTTTCAGCCTTGATCATTGCTATGGCGAGACCAAGAACTTTTACGGTTTCCCAGGATAGAGATGATACCAAAGGAGTTGATATTATGTTATCGATAGATGTTTCTCTCAGTATGCTGGCGAAGGATTTGAATCCGGACCGGATTACAGCATTGAAAGATATTGCCGTGAAGTTTGTGCAGAAACGTCCCAATGACCGGATTGGAGTTGTAGCCTATGCTGCGGAGGCCTTTACAAAGGTACCTGTTACCTCAGATCATCAGGTTGTCATTGATGAAATTAAAAACCTGAATTCAGAGGGGCTGGAACCGGGGACGGCTATTGGAGAAGGACTTTCTGTAGCGGTTAACCACCTGATCAAAAGCAAGGCAAAAAGTAAAGTGGTGATCCTGATGACGGATGGAGTGAGCAATATTCAGAATGCGATTCCGCCTCAGATTGCTGCAGAATTGGCCAAAAATAATAATATAAAGGTATACGCGATAGGGATCGGAACCAATGGATATGCATTGATGCCTACTTCACAGGATATTTTCGGAGATCTTGTCTTTACCGAAACGGAAGTGACCATTGATGAGAATACCTTGAAAGAAGTAGCACAGACTACCGGAGGAAAATATTTCAGGGCTACTTCAAACAGTAGTCTTGAAGAAGTATATAATGAGATCAACCAGTTGGAAAAATCTGATGTGAAGATTTCAAAACTGTATAATTATGAAGAGTATTTTAAGATCTTCCTATGGATTGCTTTAGGAATGCTGGTGTTAGATGCATTGTTGAGATGGGTGTTTTATAAAATTTTAAGCTGATGAGTTGGTCTTTAGGAAATTACTGGTATTTATTTTTACTGCTGCTTCTGCCGCTGTTAGCCTCTTTCTTACTCCGTTTTTTTAAATGGACCAGCAGAAAGAGAGAAGTTTTTGCAGACAGCCAGTTTCATGAACAGCTATTTGAAAAGAGATCAGGATTTACAAGGTTTTTTCCTGCTTTATACTTGCTGGGGATCCTCTTTCTGATATTTTCAATGATTGACCTGTTGAATGGATCTGAAGAAGTAAAGAGCAGCCAAAAGCTGAATAATGTGATCTTTATGCTTGATGTTTCGAATTCAATGAATGCCGAAGATATAGACCCAAGCCGTCTTGCAGAGGCTAAAAACCTGATGCTGGCTGCCATGCAGAAGATGAAGAATGACAAAGTGGGAATTGTAATTTTTGCAGGACAGGCGATGTCTATTATGCCGTTAACAACGGATTATAATTCAGCAGAAACCTATATCAGCGGAATTGAAACCAATTCGATGCAGATTCAGGGAACTGATTTTCTTAAAGGAATGCAGGCGGCAGTTGAAAAATTTAAAAATGTGAGCAAAGGATCCCGGAAAGTGATCTTACTAAGTGACGGTGAAGATAATGAAGGGAATGATAATGCTGCGATAAGGCTTGCCAATAAAGAAGGAATAAGCATTACTTCCGTGGGAGTAGGATCTGATGAAGGGGCTCCGGTGCCTGAATATGTTTTTGGCCAGCTCATGGGATATAAAACAGATGTAGACGGAGGAACGGTGATCTCGAAAAGACAGACAGAGGCTTTAAAGAAAATGGCAGAATCTACAGGCGGAGCTTATATTGACGGAAACAATATTAATGAAGCTCCGGACAGAATTATTGACGCTGTTAATAAGAAATCTTCAGGTTCTGAAACCCTTGTAAAGTCACAGAATGCCAACCATTATTATCAGTATTTTCTCGGAGTTTCCCTTTTATTTTTCCTGTTGATTTTCCTCTTTAATCCTAAAAAAGATTTCAATGTCTAGGTCGTTTTGTTCTGAGGCATCATTTTAATGGCTACTTTAACCCAATTTTAACAAATAAAACCCTGTTTATTAACATTTAAAGGGATAATTTTGCAAGTGATGAATACTAAAATCATTTTTTTATCGTTTATTATTGCTTTTTCGTTCTCAGGTTTTTTGCTTGGGCAGGAAAATTACAGGACTTTAGTTCATGAAGGCAATCAGAAGTTTGATGGTAAAGATTATGATGGAGCATCTTCAAAATACATGGAAGCGGCAAAGGCCAATGATAAAGATTTTACGGCGCATTACAATCTGGGAAATGCCCTGTATAAAAGTAAAAAGTATGAAGAGGCAAAAGCAGAGTTTGAAAAAGCAGAAAAGCTGTCGCAGACCCTTCCTGATAAATCTGCGGTACTTCATAATCTGGGGAATGCCTATATGCAGATGAACCAGCCGGAAAAAGCGGCAGATTATTATAAAAAAGCTCTGAAGCAGAATCCATACAGCGAGGCAACCCGTAAGAACTATGAAATTGCCAAACTTAAAGAAAAAGAACAACAACAGAAAAACCAACAGAATAACTCAGGAAAAGGAGGCGGCGGTAATGATCAGAACAAAGGGGATGATCAGAAAGGTGATAAAAAAGACCAAAAGCAGGATCAGGGAAATGGCCAGCAGAACGAAGGTAAAAGCGACCAGGGCAATACTCCTCAGCAGAATCAGAATAATGAGGGGAAAATGCCGAAAGACCTTGAAAATGCAATCCTAGATAAAATAAACGAAAAAGAAAAAGAAACCGCCAGAAGAATTTTAAACAAAAATTCTTATTCGATGCCTGAAAGCAACGAGAAAGATTGGTGATGCAGCACAAATTGATTTACATATTGCTTACACTAGCATCCGTAATTACTTACGGACAGGTAAATCTTTCCCTGGACGCAGATAAATCCGAATATGGAGGTAAAGATATTGTCAACCTTACCATTGTTTTAGAACTTAACGGAAGTGATCTGGTACAGCAAACCGGGCTGCAGCTTCCGGATCTTTCAAAATTCAATATCATTGGAAGCGGATCTGTAACCAATACGGTGATTGATCCTGCCACCAATACGCTGATTACTCAGAAAGTATCGAGAATAGCCCTTGAACCTAAGAAAAAAGGGAAAATTAAAATTGGTTCCGTACTGGTTACAGTCAATAATAAAATCTATAAGACAGAGCCTTTTGACGTAACGGTTAAGGAGATCGTTGAGAAGAAATCTCTGGCTGCCAATACCTCCAACGAGGTATATCTGAATATGGAAATTGAAGATCGGGATGTCTATCAGGATCAGCCGACTATTGCTGTGCTGAAAGTGTATTCCAGGAATGTAGATAATCTTAGGAAAGTAAAGAACATTCATCTTCCACAGCAGGATAATATCAATGTACATCCTATCAATTTCAATAAATCTGAGATTGATCCGGCCGGTTCCGGAAATATGGCATCGCAGATCCTGGCAATGTTTATGGTATTTCCAAATGAAGCAGGCTATGTAGAAGTGCCGCCTGTTTCGGCTTCTGTAAGTTCCTATTCAAATAAGAATAAAATTGTTTCCAATAAAGTAAAGCTTACCGTAAGAAAACTTCCGGAAGGAGCACCTGAGTGCTTTAAAAATGCAGTTGGAAATTTTAAAGTAAGTGTTTTTAATGCTTCAAAAGAGAAGCCGGAGGTTAAAAAACCGATGAATGTGATCGTGAAAGTTTCAGGCGAGGGTAACTTACCGGACATGGAGCTTCCGAAGATTGCATCATCTCCGGATTATGAGATTTTTGCCCCTAAAATAACTTCCAGAGTTGCTCCGGGAACGACAGGAATGAAAGGTGAAATTCTGGCGAATTATATAGTGATCCCTAAAAAAGCGGGATCTCTGTCGATCAAAACAGAACAGTTTGCTTTCTTTGATCCGGAAAACCGGGAATATGTAGATCTGGGACAAAAAACATTGGCATTGAATGCGTTCTCTCATGAACAGGTACTGGAAGCCCGGTCTACAGTGGAAAAAGTAAATGAATATACCAATAATTTACTGGAAACCGTGAATACGCCGGTTTTAAAAACCACGTCATTTAAAGTAAAAGAAAAAAGTAAATTCCATTGGAATATTCTCCTTGCCAATATTGTCATTCTTGCAGGTTTATTTATTGTTTATCTGTTATTTAAGACTTGGCAAAAAAAACGCGCATTAGTTAGGGAAACCGTACCGTCAAAATCTTTAGGATCTGTGGCTGAAACAGAAAAGGAGATCAAAGAATTGCTGAAAACGGATATCAACGACTATTTCAGTTATCTTGAAAATCTGAAAGATCATAGTGAATATGAAAAGTTTTTTGAAACGTTGGATGAATTGGATCAGGAAGTGAGAAGCCAGTATTTTCAGGGCTCTGCTGCGGAGTTTAAGACTTTTCTTGAAAATTACAAAGGTTCTTCTGTTGCGGAAGAGTACGGAAAGCTCCGGCAGAAAATTCAGATGGAAAAATATTCCCCTGTGAAATCTCTTGAAAGTCTTGAAGAACTTTTGAAAGCAATTGTTAATTTGTATTCACAAATTAGCAAATAATCAGTTTATTTTCATATTTTTGCGAAATTTAAAATTACAAAGAGATGGAAATTTTTGATGGGTTCTCTATTAAAGAGATTATTACCAGCTTTATGGTTCTTTTTGCCGTAATTGATATTATCGGTTCAGTTCCTATTATCGTAAGTCTTCAGCAAAAGTTTGGACAGATTGAAGCCGGGAAAGCTGCCATTACTGCCGGTGCCATTATGATTGTGTTTCTGTTTGTAGGAAATAAAATTCTTAAGCTGATCGGGGTAGATGTTAACTCCTTTGCGATTGCCGGAGCTTTTGTGATTTTTGTCATAGCGCTGGAAATGATTTTAGGAATTGAAATCAACAAAACGACTGAAGCAAAGGCTGCATCCATTGTGCCTATTGCGTTTCCGTTGGTTGCCGGTGCCGGAACATTAACTACTGCTTTATCTCTCAGAGCTGAATTCCATGACATTAATATTATTTGCGGAATTATTCTTAATACAATTTTCGTATATTTGGTGCTGAAATCAGCGAAATGGCTGGAACGAAAAATAGGAGATGCTACATTGATGATTCTTCAGAAAGTTTTCGGTATTATCCTTTTGGCAATTTCAATTAAATTATTCACCGCAAATTTTGCTCAATTGGTGCAGAATTATATTAATTTTTAAGAGTCATGAAGAAGTTTTATAAAGTATTTTTAGTACTGTTTATTGTATTCATCGCCATTAATCTTTACGCTATAGACTGGCAGCAGGCGGATATCCTGTCTGAAGAGAGTGATAACCTGAAGTTTGTATTTTCTGCAGCTGCAGCTTTTATCGGTCTTATCTTACTTTTCGTTATGGATACATGGAGCAGAATCGGAGTAAAGAAATAAATCAGATATTTATATTTCAAAATAATAAAAACCTCTTTCCTTTTGAAAGAGGTTTTTTTATGATGTTTGAAACGTTTTTAAGTTTTTATCGAATGTTTAAGAAACAGCTAAGTTTTTCAGGATCGCCTCAGATTTAAGTTCTGTTTCTGTCCATTCTTTTTCGGGATTACTTTGAGCGGTGATTCCTCCTCCTACAAAGATATGTACAGCATCCTGATAGAGTCTTGCACATCTCAGATTGACAAAATACTGAATGCTTTTTTCGGTTTCAATTTTAATATAACCGGCATACAGCTCACGGGGAAACTTTTCATATTTCTCAATATTTTCAATGCAGAAATCCTTTGGAATTCCACAAACTGCCGGAGTAGGATGCAGTTCCCGGATCAGCTGATCGAGATCTTCAGGCTGGATATGAGTTGTAAAGTCTGTGCGGAGGTGTTTGATATTCCCTGAAATGTGATCATATGTTTCCGATTGCTGCACCTCATCAGAATAATGGTTAAGAATATTCTGGATGTAAGATGCCACAGGCTTTTGCTCTTCAATTTCTTTTTCAGACCATTCTTCTGAGACCGGTAAAGTGCCTGCAAGAGCCATGGTTTCAAACTGATGGGTTTCCTTGCTGAATCTTCCCAATACTTCGGAAAAGGCTCCCATCCATGCATTTTGCCCGTCATTAAATATATATCTGAAGGCATTAGGATACGAAGCACACAAATTTTTAAAACTTTCACTTAGATTAATTTGAATAAAATCTCTGAAAATTTTTCTTCTTGAATAAACCAGTTTAGGAAGTCGGTTCTCTTTGATCACTTCAATCACATTCTCCAGCGTGCTGATATATTCATCTTTAGTTTCTCCTTCACAATGATTTTGGTCTTTAAGCAGGAGGGTGTCGGTAAGATCTTGGGATGCATTCTGTTCACCGGCCTGGATAATAGTGCCTTCAAAACCGATCTGGTTTTGCCTGTCAAAAGAATAAAAACTTACGGAATTTAAATGCTGGTCTTTATCGGTGGAATATAACTGTTCGTCAAAAGGAAGTTTGAAATAAATCATTAGCTGTGGATAGATTTTGAAAATCACTGCCCGGAAATAGTATAGGAAATTCCCAAGTTGATTTTCCTTTCCGCAAAGGTATTATTAGTCTTAAAAATGTCAAAATTATACGAGCTGTTTTTTAACGGAATATTATTCATTTTGTACTCCTGATACTCCAAATACAGTGAAACCTTTCTCAGCAACTGATACTGAAGCCCTAACGAGAATCCGAAATTGATCTGACCGGACGTAAAATCATCCAGTGTATTGAGTACATTATTATCAGGAACTAAAAACTGCATTTTATAAGTGTTTTTATGGGCCGGAAAACCTACGAAAGGGCGCAGATTTTTCCATTCATATAATAACTTTAGCTGTACTGCATATTCGAAATGCTTGTTGTTGAAACGCTGAAAAAGTAAATGATGATGATCTTCCGTACAATAAGATCCATTGAGTGCGTATATTCTATGTTGGCATTGAGATCGAAAGTAGAGTTCCAGTGGTAAACCAGGGCAGACAGCATAAGTGAAAACCTGTTGAAAAGCTTTCTGGAAGCCCAGATTCCCGCATTGATCCCTAATTGTGACCTGTTTCCGGGAAAATCTTTTTCCCAGGTACTTTTTTGAAAAAAAGACTCAATTTTTTGAGTCTTTACATTTATTGGCCGATTAAATTATCGGAGGATAATATTGTTGGTCATCGTTGTATGATTGATGAGAATGCCCTTTTCATCCCTGATTTCGATTTCAGAGACGTGCATGGTCTTTCCTTTTCTGATAAAACGTGCTGTAGCTGTTACAATACCATCTTTTTTACTTCTCAGGTGGTTGGAGTTGATATTGGTTCCCACCCCATAATACTTGTTTCCGTCGATAAAAATATTAGACAGGCTTGACCCTAAGGTTTCAGCCAACACACAGCTGGCGCCTCCGTGCATGATTCCAAAAGGCTGGTGGGTTCTTGGAAGTACGGGCATTGTTGCGGTAAGGGTTTCATTTTCGAGATCTATGTCAATGAATTTTATTTCCAGAGTTTTTGCTAAGGTTTCATTTCCCCAGTTATTCAAAAATTCTAATATTTCCTCTTTTGTCTGATCTTTCATTTTATAGTTGTAAATGATGATTGATAATGATCGTTGATAAGTGATTTTTTCAGATACTTTTATTCATTTCCTGTTCCCATGATCTGGGGATTCCAGTTTTCAGGGACTTTAGGTACGATGTCATTTTTGATATAATAGTCCTGGATTTCCTGCATGATTTCAGAGAAAGGAGCAGAAGCAAGCCTTTCATAGGGAATCGTATAGCCTAAATAAACGATTTTTCTTTTAAAATCTCCGGCTGCCAGTACAATGGGAACTTTTGCTGCCAAAGCCATGTGGTAGAAGCCTTTTCTCCATTTTGGAACCCAGCTTCTTGTCCCTTCCGGTGTGATGACCAGACTGAAGTCTTCTTTTGCAAATTGTTTGGCTACAAAATTCACAAGATCATTTTTTTGGCTTCTGTCGATCCCAATACCACCAAGTCCTTTGACAACATTTCCATACCATGCTTTGGTATGAGCATCTTTGATAATTATTTTTAATGGCTTTTCCAATGACCAGTAGGCAAGGTTTCCTAAAATGTATTCCATATTATGGGTGTGGGGTGCAACTACGAGGATACACCTGTTAAGGCTGTTGACATCGCCCTGCAGAACGACTTTCCATCCTAATAATTTTAACATTAGTTTACCTATCAGTTTTTTCATAGATCTTAGATTAAAAACAAAAAAGTATAACCAAAGTTGGTTATACTTTACAAATATATTGAAATATTATCGCTCTTAAAACAAACCGTTGATTAAATCTACGATTTTCATTACAAATTCTAGGGCTAATTGTATCATGATAGGTGTGTGCTTTTGTTGTTTGGTTATTATATTTTCAATAGTACGAAAATAAAGCTTTTTTTTCACATAGAGAACTAAAATAATATGATTTTTTAACGATTCTGAGAGAAGAAGGGTGTGAATTTCAAACGGTTGCTATCCATTCACACCTGCTTGCACTCTCTAAAGTTAATTATTTAGTTTGTATGGAAATTTCGTTTTTTCCGTCTTTGATTTTGATGTCTACATCTTTATTCATTTTCTTGATGCCTGACGCCACTGAATCAATTACCTGCTTTGCCTGGTTATTCGGAACTTTTTTTCCGTTGATGATAACACTGTCTTTATCATCAGAGTTGTATTCAATAGTAGATCCGTTGACAGAGATTTTGTTTTTTTCAATTCTGACTGTCTGGTGATTTTCATCTCCGTTCTGATCATCGTCATTGATTCCGTCTCCATCCAGGTCTCCGTCAAAGTCAATTCTGTCCTTTTTCAATGGAATCACGATTGATTTTTGAGGAACTACAAGCTCATATTCTACTCTGTAATCTCTGAATCTGTGTTCATAAGGATATTTGACGTAGTTGGGAAGTATTACTTTGTTGTTTACCACCTCTACAGGTACTGTAAGCTGAATCGGGAAGTTATAACCGTTACCTTCTTTTTTAATGATCAGATAAGGAGTTTGAATATCCGGTTTTCTGGTCACCTCTACAGAGATATAATCTTCTTCGTAAACGAATTTTTTATCAGAATAAATATCGTCATCATAAGCTTCGAAATTCTGTGGAATACTTACCTGTTTTACATCTACATAGATGGTATCGGAAGTTGTATTGATGGCAACATTTTCTGTGTCTTCTTTGCTTCCTCTGTAGATCAGGTTTTTCTTAGCCATACTTAGTCCGAAATACGTTCCTAATCCTATCAGCAGAAGAAATAATCCGCCTATTACCCATCCGATATTTCTCAATTTAGTTTTTGGAGAAAATATCTTAATACTTAATAAACTAAAGATGATAGCAGGAATCAAGCTTACGATGACCATCATGGCTGCTAACACTTTATCAAGACCATTGTCATCCATATAAAATTTGATCTGATTGGCACCAGGGAAATTCGCATCCATTCCGAAAAGACCGAAGACTACAAATACTCCGATGATACTTCCTACAGCCATCAGTACAAATAAACCTCCTATAAGATATTTGAGTATATTCCATACCCCGTTTCCTGCATTATTGATATAAGGTTTGTTTTCGTTGTATATTTCTCCGACTCTCTGGGTAGATTCATTGGCAAACTGAACGATTTTGTTGGATTCATTTTTAAGATTGTCGAAGTTCATAGGCTTTCCCTGCATTTTCAGGAAATCGGCTGCCGTTTCAGCTTTAGGAAGTACGATCCAAAGGATGATATAGAGTAACGCTACCAATGAAGAGGAGATGGCTGCTGTAAAGATTCCCAAAACGAAGATTCCTAACCAGATGGCTCTCATGGTGGTAATATCCATTCCTACATATTGGGCTAAACCTGCGCATACTCCAGCTATCTTTTGTTTCTCAGGGTCACGGAACAATTGTTTCTTATCTGAATAATGGGTTCCTGAATTCGTATTTTTTGTCGTTGTTTTTTCAGAAAAATAAGCTTCTTCCTGCTCTTCGATTTTTTCCGGGGTACCGATTTGTGCGATTACTTTTTCTACATCAGTATCGTTGATCACTTCGCGTTTTCCCAGAGAATCCCTGAAGATCTCCACCATTCTTATTTCTATGTCATGCATTACTTCATCCGCTTCCGAAGCATCCAGAGAGCTTCTCAAGGCGTTCAGGTAATCGCTGAGCTTTATATATGCGTGTTCTTCTATTGTAAAAGAAAAACCTGCGAGTCCTATTGAGAGTGTCTTGTTCATAGCTTTGTTTTTTAATATTGTTGAGTGATTTGGTTTACTGACGCGGTCAGTTCATTCCAGGTATTTTGAAGTTCATCCAGGAAAAGTTTTCCTTTTTCCGTGATCTGATAATATTTTCTGGGAGGTCCTCCTGTTGATTCTTCCCATCGGTAAGAGAGAAATTCTCCGTTTTTAAGTCTTGTAAGAAGAGGATAGAGGGTACCTTCCACTACATCCAGTTTTCCTTTTTTTAGTTCATCGATAAGGTCGGAAACATACATTTCGCGATGATTGATGAGACTTAAAATACAGAATTCCAGAATTCCTTTTCGCATTTGCGCTTTGGTATTTTCAGTATTCATCTTTGATAAGTTTTATTAATTAGTTATATTTTTAGAATACTACTCCTAGCTAGCTGAGCCTATTCTAATTTTACATTACAAAGATATGTAAATAAAATGGTATTATGCAATACAAAGTAGTGAAATTTTTAAAATAAAATATATAAATATTTGATAATCAATAAAATAAATTTCATTTAATATTTTGTCCAACAGGAAGTTTTAAATAAAAAAGGCAGAAGATTTAAAAATAGGATGGTATAGAGCGGTCATTTTTAAACAATTTCAGCCGCATCTGTTTGATCATGTGGATTTCATAGGAAGTTGACAGATTGTGACGGTAGAGAGCATAGTAATTATGTTCCTGTTGAGCATGAAAACAGCTGTGAAACGTTCTATTCTTAGCCCCGATAGGAGCGGTTACCCCACAGCAGGCGCAGGTTTTAACAGCCGTGGCGCGAGGAGTATGAGCGGATAGCGGGAATAGCTGCCAATTCTGATTGATAGAAGAAACATATTTTGAGACCGGGAGCAGATTTGTATTTTTGTTATAGAGTTTTACTGAACGATAACCATCTTACGATGATCATGAATATATTGAAAAATTACAAAGGCTTATATGCCTTTATTTTGTTGGGTCCTTTTATCTTTTGGACAGTATCAGTTTGAAGTTAACAATGCATCCAAAAACTACAATGCCGTCATTAATGTTGAAAATTGTTTTGATGGCCAATGCAATGATAAAGGAACTGTAGAATTATTTGATAATAAAAACAGCATAATTCAGACTTTTGTTTCTGATGATCTGGTCATAGATGTGGGAAGAGATCAGAAATTGAGACCGGGAAAAATGCTTCTGTTAACGAAAGAGCAGAGTCCTGTCATTATAGATGATTTTAATTTTGACGGAACAGAGGATGCAGCGGCCAGAAACGGGAATAACGGAAATTACGGCGGTGCTTCCTATGATATCTATGTATTCAGCCAGACTAAAATGGGGTTTGTAAAAAGTGAAGAGCTTACGGAAATTGCGTCCAATTATCTGGGACTGTTTGAAACCGACCCTAAGCGTAAGCGTCTGATTGCCTCTGCAAAATCAGGCTGCTGCAGGGTTTTTACGACAGAATATAAAGTAATTCCTGACAAAGGTTTGGAAATGGTACTGGAGATGGAAGAAGATATGACCCAGGAAGATCAGGTAAAAGTGGTCATAAAGGAAAAGCTACCAAAACCAGGGTATATCCGGCGGAACAATATCAATAAAAAGGACAATGAAGATGATCTTTCCATTATGATGTTCCTGAATTAAAACAAATGAGTTCTGTACTGCAGGACTCATTGCTCTTTTTATGGTCTGAATTTTTGTGCTGACTCCCTCTGTAAGGTTGTAAGGCCAGGCCGGTACAGGGATTAACTGTAAGCATTAATTGATATATGAAGCATTGATGCTCATAGACATGACGCCGCATGACATATTGGATCCTGGGCTGGTTCCGTTATTAAAGGTTCTTTTCATTCTGATATCAATAGTATGGGTTCCAGGTGAAAAAAAGCTTACCGAACTTAAAGTAAATTGTGCCTGCAATCCTCCCGGCCCAGGTTCCTGGGTTGTCAGAAAAACTTTGGTTTCCACTCCGTCTATAAAAAGTTTGGAAGTATAGTATGAATACCCTGATCCCGGAGGATTATTTAAATAATCAATACCCAGCATAAAGTTGACGAAAATTGCTTTTCCTCCAGCAGGAATTGTCATTGTTTGAGAAGTACTCGGAACAATGGTCCAGCCATTATCATTTACTGTAAAATTATTCGCATTACTGGCAGGCCCTCCGGTGTCATTGATAGAGGTGTTTAATACAGCAGTAACATTTGCTGCGGTAGGATTGGGTAAAGTGATTACATTGCCATTATTGTCTACTCCTATAGCTTGTCCAATTCCTACCGGTGTAGAAGAATTAAGTTTTGAGAATTTTAACCCGGAATTGTTGGCAATGTTCGGGTTGATTTCAAGAGTGGCAGATGGGGAAATGGTGCCAATACCCACTCTGTTATTGGCGGCATCTACAGAAAAAGTATTATTAACTGAAAAAGCATTCACTGAGCTGGCTTTGAAAGCCAGGGTATTGTTTCCTTGTGTCACTGTTCTGTTTTCTTTAAGACTACCATCAGAATTATAAATATTGGGAGTAAGCTTTGCCCAGTTTGTTCCGTCAAAATAATAATATCCCACTGCGTCTATATTGACAGCTGTACCGGTTTGAGTGCCTGTAGTGATACTGTTTACATAGATCAATGTGGAGACCGGTACTGATGCCATACTTTGAGCTCTTTGCCTGTCTATGCGTGGAATTAAAAGCCCGTCTACATTGGTGGAGGTACCTGTTGTCCTTTTTGCTGTAATATCTAAGGTGGAAGCAGGATCTTGAGTATTAACCCCTATCTGAGCATTTATTTTCGCTGAAAATGCCAGGGTGGCAATTCCAAAAAACAGAATCGATTTTTTCATTTTTGTGTTTAATTACATTGTATTTTCTTAGAATATTTCCATAAAGTATCTAATTCTCAATATAATAATAATTAAATTCAGTGGTGTGATCGATTGTTTTTTATTAAAAATACATTAAAATCATTATTTTGTTAAAGATAATATATTTTCATCCTGATGCGGAAGACTTTTTTAAAATACAATTAACTTTCTAAGTATTTTTTTCATATCAATTGCATAATAAATGATGTGAGATTACTGTTATGGATGATATTTTTTCTAATAATCAGTTGATTTGCTGTGCTTAATTTGATTTTTTTATTTAGAATAGCAGCCAATAGTCATTTAAAATTTACTTACAATTCACTATTTTTGTACCATGAAGATACAGAAAGAGATCGATTTCATCCTGGCAGTGGATGCTTTGAAAAACGTACAGAGAAGAAATTATAATGCGGATGATTCCAGAAGAGAAAATACAGCGGAACATTCATGGCAGATCGTTATCCTGGCCCAGATCCTTTATCCTTATGCCAAAAACCGTGCGGATATAGATTTACTGAGGGTGATCAGGATGCTCTCTATCCATGACCTGGTGGAAATTGAAGCCGGAGATACTTTTCTGTTTGATGAAAAAGCGATGGTAGGGAAGTTTGAAAGGGAGAAGGTGTCTGCTCAAAAAATCTTTGGCATTTTGGATGAGCCGCTCCGTTCTGAATTCTTTAATTTGTGGCTTGAATTTGAAGAGGAAAAGACTCCCGATGCTATTTTTGCCTGTGCGATAGACCGGATTATGCCTTTTATTCTTAATTCTCATACCTCAGGAAAAAGCTGGACAGAAGCGGGGGTTACCGAGAGACAAATCAGAAACATGCTTGAAAATGCGATCTGCAGGGCTTCCGATGAAATGGGAGAAGCGTTTGAACTCTTATTGAACCGAAGTTTAGAAACCCGGAAAGTTGTACAATAACCGTTGATCCGGAGAGAATATATATAATTCGGGCGGCCAAAGGCCGCCCGAATTTCTGTTATTATAGTATTTGAATTGGCTTCTTGAATTCATCAATGGCCACAAAGGTGAAATCTCCTACGATTGCTTTTTCTCTTTCGTAAGAATACATCTGCTCAGTATAGATCTCAACGTTTACTTTCATACTTGTTTTTCCGACATGGGCCACTTTCCCGATCAGTTCAACGATGGTTCCGGCAGGAATAGGTTTTTTAAAATCTATTTTATCACTGCTTACAGTCACTACTCTTTTTCTCGCAAACCGTGTTGCGGTGATGAAAGCTACTTCGTCCATCAGCTGCATGGCTGTACCTCCAAAAAGGGTATCATAATGGTTGGTGGTGTTAGGGAAAACCGCTTTAAAGATTCTGGTTTCGGATGCTTCAATTCTTTCGTCTGTAGTCATATTTCATTATTAATTAAAGCGACAAGAAGGAATATCAAAACAACAGAATAATCTCAGGAACCTAAGAAATCCCTGAAACAATCCATCAGATCAATAAACTTCAAATCGCGAAAGTTTCTTGTGTAAGAAAAAGGCAGGTCTCCTGACTCGTAACATCTTTAATCTCCTTCCCATGCCTCGCACAGTGGATCTTTTGATAAAAGATTTCAGTTACTTACAGTTGCGCGACAGTCCGTGATTTTCACACGGTTCCCTTTTAATCTGCGGTTAGGCAGAACCAATTTCTATGATGAATAAGCGTTACAACTTTTCGGTGCAAAAATAATGAATTTATTCCGGATTATGATAAATAATCTGGCTGATCACTCTTCCCTTTTTGATCGTCCAAAGGGTGGTGTATCTGTTTTCTCCTGAACCATTGATCATATAAAGAAAAATATTGTCATTGTCCAGAGAGGTTACCCCAACGTTGTTGAAATCCATGGTAGGCTGGAACATATTTTTGATGGCCTCCCTTACAAAAACAGAACCTCTTCCGGGCTGCTGAACCCTGATGGATTTGATTTCTGTCATCCCTTCAGGCAGCTCATTGCTGATTCCCCAGGGTTTTACCTTATCAATGGTAAGGATTTTTCCGTCGGCATCTTTTTCTTTTTTACGGTAGCCGGCATTGGAAGGGTAGATATCAATCACCACTTTGCTTCGCTGTGCCGTAGGTATTTTAGGATCAGAATTGTCTGTGAATATGAGTGATCTTCCGTTTTTAGATTTAGAAGGGGTATACTGGGGAAGCTGGTCAATATAGGCAATACGTTCCTTATTTACCATCCCTTCTTTATCCAGGGTTTCATACCTTACAAAGGGCTTTTCTTCATCCTGTTTTTCCGGGTATTTGATCCAGATCCATTCTGTTTCTCCCGGAGCCGGTTTTACATACATAAAAACATCTCCTTTACGCATACGGATCTTATCCACAATCTTTCTGTAATTATCTTTATGTACACGTACGTTGGCATAACCTTCTTCTGCTTTTACAACACCGAAAGGAACTTTATTCTGTCCCTTCACAAAGGCTAAAGAAAAAACGCTGAAAACGGATAAGTAGAATGCTCTGTTTACGGAAATCATGATGTCTTTTTTTTGATCCTTCAAATATATAAATTAAATGCTTTTCGAAAGATAATTATACAGCCGCAGTTCTTTTAAATCTTGTATTTGTTTTGAATAATGAAGAATAGAGAACGGATTAAAGTCTGATCGGGGATGAAATAGCTTCCAATCCATTAGTGAAATGTAAAACAATAACAATTTTTACATTACAATGGGAATTACATTTTTTCAAAACAAAACTAAGATTGCAGAAACATCCAAGCCGGTATTTTCTGTAATACCGATGCTCCAACCAATGTGGTGATATCCAATATCAGCTTTACGCCTTCTACAGTAAGCTGGGCTGCAGATCCTACTACACCGGATATAGTAAGAATACGACCTGTAGGAGGAGCTCCATGGTTTGTTTTCAACAGTTTGCCTTCCGGACAAAATTCTTTTACTTTTACTAATCTCACCCCTTGTACAGCTTATGAAGTGCAGGTTGTCAAAATTTGTGCAGTTACAGGAATCTGGTCTAATTCTGTAGCTTTTTCAACAATTGTTAATTATTGCAGTTCGGCGTCGCTGTTGATCAAAAAATAAAGAAAGCGCTGGCAGCCCAGCGCTTTCTTATTCTATATAATTTAAAAATTAATTAAATTCTCTCAAGTTCATCCGCATCAATGGTCGTCTTGAAAGTTCCATAGTTGACAATCACCTTGTTCCTGGAGATCTTTTCAATTGTTCCCACGCTTGTACTTCCTGAGATACGGACACGCTGGCCTATTTTCATCCAGACGGCACGGTCGCTTTTGCGTTTTTCTTCCAGCTTTTCGTTCGTTTCCGCAATTTTTTCAATCACTTCTTCCTTTTTCAGCTGTTGCGTAATCTTTCTCTTCACCACTTGCAGACGCTTCGATTCATCTTTATCTGCCCCCAATTTTCTGAACTTTTCCTGTTCCAGCAGCTTAACAAAGTCTTTTACAACATCTTTTCTTGATTTGCCTTTTGTATAGCTGTCGATAAACGTTTCAATTTTGTTCCCGAACTGAAGTTTGCGGTGCTCTTCCTCGTAGAGCTTCTGGAAATTGAAGAGCTTCTGCTGAAGCTGCTCATTCAGTTTCTGAAGGTTATCCCGCTTATCTTCCACAGATTCTTTTCTTTCCGCAAGATCAGATTTCAGCTTTTCGACTTCAAATTTTTCCTGTTGCAGTTTAACAATCGTTTTGTCAAGATTCACGATATCATGTTCTACCTTTTTCTTGGCAGAATGAATGATGAATCGTGGAATTTTATTCTTCTCCGCGACCTCAAAAGTAAATGAACTTCCGGCTTGTCCCACCTCCAGTTTATACATAGGCTCAAGAGTCTCTTCATTAAACAGCATGGCTGCATTCTGAGCATTGGGGAGCTGTTCTACCACCAGTTTAATATTGGTGTAGTGAGTCGTAATGATCGCGAAACTTTTTTGTCATAAAAGTATTCCATAAAACTCTCGGCCAACGCTCCGCCCAGTTCAGGATCAGAACCGGTACCAAACTCATCAATCAGTAAAAGAGTGTTTGCATCAGCTTCACGAATGATTCCTGACATTTTCTTCAGCCTTGAGGAATACGTCGACAGATGATTTTCAATCGATTGGTTATCCCCGATATCGGTCATCATCTTCTCAAAGAAAAACATTTCAGACTTAGGATGTACGGGAACCAGAATACCGCTTTGGATCATCAGCTGTAATAATCCGACTGTTTTCAGCGTAATTGATTTTCCGCCTGCATTAGGGCCGGAAATACAGATAATCCTGTTGTGTTCCGTTAAAGACAGAGTCTGTGGGAAAATCGTTTTGTTTTCTACTTTATTTCTCAACCATAATAACGGATGGAAGGCATCTCTCAGCCTCAGCGTTTTATGACGGTTTATTTTCGGCAGTACGCCGTTAACCAGATCTGCAAACTTCGCTTTGGCCCTGGTAAGGTCCAGATCAAAAATATAGATCTGATATCTCCAGAGCTGAGGCTGAAACTCTGCCAGTTCAGCAGTCAGTTTCCGAAGGACCTTGTCGATCTCTTTTTTCTCTTCCTCTTCATTCTCCCGGAGTTTGAAGTAATGTTTTACTACACTATCCGGCTGAATATAAGTGATAGAACCTGTTTTAGAGATTCCTAGGGTTCTGCCAGGAACTCTTTTTTTGAATCCTGATTTTACAGCCAGTACTCTTTGGTCGTCAATAATGGTCTCTCGTATGTCATCCAAAAAGTCACTCTGCCCATAAGTGGTGAGGGCCCGGTTGAAATTTTCCTGGATGGCTTTCTTAGCAAGCTGAATCTCGGTTCTTAGTCCTTTTAACGCTGGAGAAGCTTCATTTTTTACTTCACCGAAACGGTTGAAAACTTGATCTACTTTCTCAATGATCTCTTTTCTAAACTCCAGTACAGAAACATCTTCCATCAAAGTAGGGAAGGTTTCCGGCATGGTAGGGAAGAACTTCTGAAGCTTTCCGATCTGTTCCGTGATGGTCTTTATTTTAATGAAAGCACTGTTTTCCAGACGGTAGTTCTCAATCAGCATCAATTTCAGCTCACTTTCAATATCTTCATATTCATCAAACGGAATTGCATTTGAACTCTCAAAACTCGACAGGTATTCTGACGTTTTTTTCAATGAAAGCTCTGCCTCGTCTATTTCCATCGGACGAAGTTGAAGAATTTTTTCTCTTGTTTTCGGAGAATACGCAAATGGGGAGATTTCCGCGAGCAATTGCGGAAACTCTAATTCGTCTAAATCTTCTTTATCTATATACACAGTGCAAATTTAGTGAGAAAATGTGAATGTTAGGGATGGGGAGATTTGAAAATGAGTTAATTTGAGCATTTGAAAATGAAGAAATAATGAAATTTGACGGTAAGATCATTTTTGGATCAACTGGGTTTTATACATTTGAAGTATGAAACTGGAAACTGAACGATTAATTTTAAATGGAATCAATGAAAGCCACGTAGAAGATATTTTACGCATCCGGAGCAATGAGTTGATCAATAAATATGTCAGAAGAAATTCACCAAAGACAAATTATGATGCGCTGGAATTTATTGTAAGTGTCAGAAAAAGAATGCAGACCGGAGAAATGATGTTCTGGGGGATTTCTTACAAAGATCAAAGAAACCTTATAGGAACAATTTGCCTGTGGAATTTTTCAGAAGACCGGAAAACGGCTGAGGTAGGGTATGAACTGTTGCCGGATTACCATAAAAAAGGAATCATGAGCGAAGCGCTGTCATCGGTTTTAGAGTATGGATTTAATAGCTTAAATTTACACAAGATTTTCGCTTTTACCCATCAGATGAACAGAGATTCTCAGGCATTGCTTTTGAAACATGGTTTTGTTTTGGATGAACATACAACAGATGAGAAGAACCTTGAAAACATGATCTTTAGTTTACAATATTTGCGTGATTAAAAAGCAGAAAACAATGATCAAATTAATTCATTTTTAAATTCAATTATGACCTGGACAGAAATTTTAGCCCCGATAAAGAGTACGGAATACTTTAAGACCTTATGGGGAAAAGTAAAGAATGAATATGCCACCACTCAGGTTTTTCCACCGAGAAATCAGATTTTCAGAGCCCTGGAACTCACGCCTTTTGAAGATGTGGAAGTGGTGATCATCGGGCAGGATCCTTATCATAACGACTATCAGGCAAACGGATTGTGTTTTTCTGTTTCTGAGCAGGTAGCGGCACCTCCTTCGCTTAAAAATATTTTTATTGAGTTAAAAGATGATCTGGGAGTGGTAAGAACATCTAAAGAACTGGATGATTGGGGCAAACAGGGCGTATTGCTATTGAACGCTACCTTGACGGTTCGTGCCCATTCACCGAATTCTCATAAAGATCTCGGCTGGGAAAAATTCACTGATTTTATCATTAAGGAAATTTCGGATAAAAAGGAAAATGTGGTGTTTATCCTTTGGGGAGCTTTTGCACAGAAAAAAGCCGAACTCATAGATCCGACTAAGCATTTTATTCTGAAGTCGGCGCATCCGTCACCGTTTTCTGTTCACAGAGGTTTTTTTGGAAGCAGGCCTTTCTCAAAAATTAATGAATATCTTGTTTCCAGAGGGAAAAAACCTATTTCGTGGTAGGCGTTGAAGAACGCTCAGTTTTTTTTATCGTAATCCCGATCTTATATTTTCCACCAAGAGCTTTGGTTCCTTCTGCAGCCTGCGGGTAGGGAGCTACATCCTGTAGCGTAATTGTGTAGCCGTTGAAATCTGCGGACTGGTGATAGTTTTTAGCCTGGTGGTCCATGCTGGCAAGATTTAAAATCATAGGTCTTGTAGTGGTTCCCATGACTTCAACCTGAGCCACAGCCACCCCGGCCCAGATACAGTTCACCCCTTCAGGACAGCGGCTGTCTTCCGAAATACCTTTGAAGGTGACATTCATTTCGTATTCTTTCAGGAATTTGTTTTCACCTTCACTGAAGTAGATGATATCTCCTTTTTGATCAGAAGCATTGGTACTTTTTGTATTAGAACTCATTTCAGAAGCTTTTGTTTCTGTCTTTGTTTTCTTTTGGGCATCACATCCTGTTAATGCGAGTATTCCAAGACTGAGTATAAGGGCTTTATGGAACATAGTTCTTTTTTTAAATTTAAATAATATTAAACATATTGAGTAATACTACCAAAAACATTGCCACTCCCACTACAAAACTGAATCCCGTCCCATAAATAAATCCGATAAGGGCTCCTTTGGTGGATTGAAGGGCTTTGTTCATATCCTTACTGTCATGAAGTAATTCTCCAATGAATACTCCTGCAAACATTCCGATCAGAAAGCCTAATGGAATAGGAATAAATATTCCGACAATCGTTCCGATCACTGATCCAATACTTCCCCAGCGCGTGCCGCCATATTTTCTGTTGGTTCTGGCAGGAATCACATAGCTCAGCACTACAGAAGCAGCAGTAAGAATTCCGAATGCCCAGATATAGAGCATAGAAAGGTCTGCATCAGTTCCGAATTTATAGATTAGGAGCCCGCAGATACTTAACAACAGCCCGGGCAGTACCGGCAGAAAGGTTCCCAGTATTCCGATAAATAATAAAATAAGACAGAGAATATTAATAATTGTATGATCCATTCCTAAAAAATATAATATAGATGCAATATAAAAAAAGTGGCCCTATAAAAAGCCACCTTTATATTTTAATTAAAAAAAATTATTACAGATTTAAGATAACATATTCCAAAATAGGGGCGGTCTCACCAATATTTCCGGTTGCATGATTATGGAAGGTGGTATAATAAATATTCCCGTTGTTGGAATTTCCCGTACACGGGCCTAAAGTATCTCCATGTGTCTGATGGGCATTCCAGGCATTCTGATTAATTGTAATCGTAATGTTATTATCATTTGGAATATGATGGCAGATCGTAATATGATTGTTGTTTAACGAAGTTCCTACCGGGGTCTGAGGTGCGGATGGATTCGTATAATGACCCGTTCTGATCATTAAAGGTTCATTTCCTTTTTGTACCAGGACTTCCCAGAATGCGGGATCATAGTTTTGAATTTTCTCCCAGGCCCCCATATCATATTCAATATCCAGAGCATTAAACCCTATGGCGGTTGCCAAAGAGGCATTGGAAACACTGCAATTGGAATAAGTACCTGCCGTGCCGGTGTCTTTTAAACAAAGAAGATTGTCATTGATGAACCCTCCGGGTGCAGTACAGTGTTCGGTATTGGTATTTCCTCCTACCAGATAAGCGGAAGCCCAGTCTGAACTGTAAATGCTTCCTCCGTTGCTTACAAAAGTGGACAGATTACTGTACACATTGTAGTCATTACCGGGAGTGGGAGTTCCGGTCTGTGTATAATTACGGGAGCCGCAATTCAGGAAAATAATATCATACTGTGCAATGGTATTCAGGTTTTTTAAATCCTGATAAGTGATTTCTGTAACCGTATATCCCAGCCTGGTAATGATGGATTCTATTTCATCATAACTGCCTTTTACATAGGCCATTTTTGCCACCTGATTCAGTTTGGAATCTGCCGCAGCCACGGTAAAGGTTTCATTTTTTTTAATGGTAACGGGAATTTCAGTCCTGAAGTTCTGGCCGTCACCGGTCTGAATGTGAAGCGTTGTATTGCCTTCCGGAGCGGTTAAGCTAAACTTACCATCGGAATCAGAATAGGTATGGTAAACCCTGTTTTCCTGGTCAATGGTAAATACAAGAGTCCCGCCGATGGGCTTTGTTCCGTTTTTGGCGAATATTGTGCCCTCTACTTTTCCGTTTTGAGGAACACTGGGAGTGAACTCTTCAGAAGCAATGGAATGATCTCCTTTGCAGTTGGCTAAAAATACTAATACACAGAGCATCATTAATAGGTAGTTTTTGTTTCATATTGAATTGATTTTGATGGGTTTAGTTTCTATCAAATTAAAAAAATAATTAATATAAAAACATTGAATGTGTTATTTTTTTAATTTAATTAATTTATTTTTAGTTTTTTATAGTTTATTTTTCAGTGTTTATGATAGAATTTAGGATTTTATTATTGTGCAGGATTTTTTACCAGATATTGGCCCGCTGATATTTTTTTGGGCTGAAAATTGATAGTGAATAGTAAAAATCGTCATTCTAATTTTATAAATTTGCTGTCAATGAAAGATAACCTACAGGAAACCAAAAACTATTTGCAGGAAATAAGCGAACAGTTATACATTTATATCACCCAGATATCACCTTCAGGGCTGGACTGGATTGTTCATATTATTGTAAAACTTGCTTTGCTTTGTGCGGTATTTTTGGTTGTTGATTTTGTTTTAAAGTTCGTTATCAATTCTGTTTTTCGCTTATTTCACAGTGAAGAAAAATTTCCGATCCTCAAATCTATCTACCAGTCTAAGATTACCAATTCTGTAGCTCATTTTTTTGCATTGATTATTGTGGGAGCCTTACAGGGATCCATATTTCCTGAGGGAGCACTTCCCAAAACCACAATTTTTATTATACGAAGTGTTAATTTGGGATTGGTGCTGATCCTTGCCGGAATGCTTTATCGATCACTGGCAGCATTCAGGAATTATTTTGCGATCAAGCAGGATTTTTATAAGATTATGGCCCTGAACGCTATTTCGGAAACTGTAAAGATCCTGGGAATCTTTATATTCACTGTAGTAGGGATTTGTGTGGTTTTTGGAATTAAAGGAACTACTATTGTAGGAAGTTTAGGGGCGATCACCGCGGTCCTGGTACTCGTTTTCAGAGATACTATCCTGGGATTTGTAACGGGATTACACGTGGCAACTTCTAAAAATTTAAAAGTAGGAGATTGGGTAAGTATTCCCAAATACAGCATTGAAGGAAATATTACTGATATAAGTCTTTTAACAACGAAGATCACCAATTTTGATAAAACGGTATCCACTATTCCGACTTATGATTTGCTGACCACGGAAATCAAAAACCTTCAGGTAATGTCTGAATCCAATACCAGAAGGATCAAAAAATCTATTTATTTCAATATCAATTCTTTTAAATTTTTAACGGATGAAGATATTGAAAGGCTGAAAGAAGTCAACCTGATTTCAGATTATCTTGAAGAAAAAAGTCTTGAGATTAAAAAGGAAAATGCGAGCCTGGAACATCGGGATAAGGTCGTTAACGGAAGACAGCTTACCAATATCGGGGTGTTCAGATATTATGCACAGAAGTATATAGAAAATGATCCGGATGTTGATAAACAGGGAACCCGAATGGTCCGCCAGCTGGACATCACACCCCAGGGGCTCCCTCTTGAAGTCTATTGCTTTGCGAATGATTCCAAATGGGAACGTTTCGAACAGATTCAGGCAGATATTTTTGATCACCTGCTGGTGGCTTCAAAAGAATTTGATCTTCAGGTAATGCAGGTAAGTATTAAAGTATAATAAGAAGAAGTTAGAAATTAGGGACTGGAAACTGGTTTTTAAAATCTTACTTTAAAAAATATAATAAAGAGTTAGAATCGGAAGGTGATCTTACCATAATAATGTAAGTCTGACATCTGAAATCTAACGTCTAACATCTTAAATAAAAATGACAAAATTAAGTGTAAACATTAATAAAATTGCGACATTAAGAAATGCGAGAGGAGGTGAGACGCCAAGTGTTACTGAAGCTGCTGTAAAGATCCAGGAATTCGGAGGGCAGGGAATTACGATCCACCCAAGGCCTGACGAAAGGCATATTACAAGAAAGGATGTGTATGATCTGAAGCCGCTTGTGACGACTGAATTTAATATTGAAGGAAACCCGCATCAGCAGTTTATTGATATGGTATTGGATGTAAAACCGGAACAGGTAACCCTGGTTCCTGACGCTGATGATGCCATTACTTCCAATGCAGGCTGGGATACAAAAAAACACCTGGATTATCTTACAGAGATCATCACTGCATTTAAAAACGAAGGGATTCGTACTTCTATTTTTCTTGATCCTTTACCGGAGCTGGTAGAATATGCAGCAAAAACCGGAGCGGACAGAATTGAGCTGTATACCGAAGCTTACGCAAAAAATTATGTAGCGAATAAAGAACAGGCTATACAACCTTATTACGATACTGCTGTGGTAGCTACAGAATTCGGATTGGGGATCAATGCCGGGCATGATTTAAGCTTGGATAATTTAAAATATTTTGCAGATAATATTCCCAATTTATTGGAAGTTTCCATCGGACATGCTTTGATTTCTGAAGCGCTTTATATGGGATTGGAAAATACGGTTCAGGCTTATTTGAAGAGACTGGCACAATGGTAAAATAGAGGTCGGAGGCTGGAGGTTCAGGTCCAATTAGTATGGCTGGGTTGATCATCTGGAATCTGATATCTGAAATCTATTATCAAAAAATTATGGAAATCTTAAACTCAAAAATATTCGGCGAAAATCTTACATCTACGCCGCTTTTGGTATTCCACGGATTGTTTGGAATGCTTGATAACTGGGGAAGTTTTGGAAAAGATCTGGGAGAATATCTTCCGGTACATCTGATCGATTTGAGAAATCACGGGCGAAGCTTTCATTCGGACAGTATGTCGCATGATGACCTGGCAGATGATATTGCCCGGTATATGGATCATTACGGTATTCAAAAAGCTCATGTTTTAGGACATTCCTTAGGAGGGAAAGCAGTGATGCAGTTTGCGATCAGGTATCCTGAAAGAATCGGGAAGCTGATTGTGGTGGATATTTCTCCAAAAGCTTATCCTCCGCACCATCAAGGCGTTATCAAAGCGCTGGAAAGTGTGGATTTCAATACGGTGGCTTCCAGGAATGAGGTAGAAGCTGTTCTTAATCAGTATATTCCGGAAAAATCTACAATTCAGTTTTTAACGAAAAACCTGTATTGGGATGATCATAAAAAGCTAAACTGGAGGTTTAACCTGAAGACCTTATCCGAAAAATATAATGAATTTGTTTCAAATGCTGTAAAATTTGGTGTTTTTAATGGCGATGCATTATTTATTGCAGGGGCTAAATCCAACTATATTCTGCCGCAGGATGAATATGGCATTAAACAGCAGTTCCCCAAGGCAAAGGTGGTTACCGTGAAAAATGCAGGACATTGGGTACAGGCGGAGAACCCTGTTGATTTTGCAAATGTTGTTAAAGAATTTCTTGATTTAGATTAAAATTATTCACATTATAATGGCATAATGTTAAAATTTTATTAAAGTCCACTATTATTTCTCCATGAGTTGAATTTTTTTGTACTTTGGATTGTCAAAAAAATAAAATTATTAACTTATGGAAAACAAGAATTCAAAAAAGAAACCGTTTTTTGCTACATTCCTTGAAAAACAGCTTAAAGACCCTGAAACCGTAAAAGGAGGTGCTATCACTTCAGTACTGGTAGACAATGTTACATCAGTGATCAAGGATAATATTACAACTTCAGCACTTGAAGACAGTGTTACGACACAGTCCAATGACAACGTAACGATGAAGTATCCATCTGACGGGGATGAAGCCGGGGATGTATTATAATGTAAACTAAATTATATCAAATCAAAAAACGAAATCATTATGAACAACAAAAATTCAAAAAAGAAGCCATTTTTCGCATCATTCCTGGAAAAACAATTGAAAGATCCGGAAACAGTAAAAGGAGGAGGAGATATCACAATTCCTGAAAGAGATGTGATTACAAAACCTAGTTTAGATATTGTAACCTCTCCGAAAGATGATATGATGCACACGATGAAATATCCTTCTGACGGAGATGATGATACTTTGACTGTTCCATTATAAAATCAATAGTATATTCATAAAATTAAATAGTAGGGAAACTTAAATAGTAAGTTTCCCTTTTAATAAAAACCGGCAAATGATTCTCTGCATTACCCATTCACAGGATTTTTATAATATCGATATCTTTTTTGAATACCTTACTTCCCAAAATATTTCTTATTTCAGATTGAATTCTGACCGTTTGAATCATCTTCAGAAAATCAGTATCAATGAAAGCTCATTTGAACTGACCGATGAGTCAGGAAATACAATCCATTCTGATAACATTAAAGGGGTATGGCACAGGAAAGCATGGAAAATAAGTATTCCGTCTGAGCTTGATGAAGACTATGAAAAAATTTTCCTGAATGAATACGGGTGCCTCCGATACAACCTCATGACTGTTTTACAAGATATTCCGTGGATCAATCCCTATGAAAATGAGAGGAAGGTCGATGGAAATAAAATGTTTCAGCTGAAAATTGCCCAAAAGAACAACCTGATCATTCCCCAAACCATTTTTTCCAATGATGAAAAGGCCATAACAGCCTTCTTTCACCAATACTGTCACGGAAAAGCTGTTGCCAAACTTCATAGCGTCCTCGGAAAAACAATGAACGGTGAAAACCAGCTGGCTACTACGGTGATTGAAGAAGATACGCTGGACTATATTTCAGATATTGCTTACTGCCCGATGATATTTCAGCCTTATATTGATAAAGAATATGAACTGAGAATAGTTTATGTGGACGGTGAGTTTTTTACAGGCAGGATCAATAACAGTGAAAATGCAGATTGGAGGGTAGCCCGCGAAGGTTATTTCTGGTCTGCCTATGACTTACCGGAAGACCTCAAAGTGAATCTGACCTCTATGATGAGGGAGATGGGCCTTTATTTGGGAGCTATTGATGTGATAAAAGGGAAGGACGGAAAGTATTATTTCCTGGAAGTGAATCCACAGGGAGAATGGGGGATGCTGCAAAAGGAGCTTGGCTATCCGATAGCACAGAGAATTGCCGATAATTTAATAAAAAGAATCAGTTTTCATGGACAAAATATTAATTATAACACATACTGCAGATAACTTTTCAATCGAAAAGGTAACAGAATATATTGAGAAAAACAATGCTGAGGTCATCCGTTTTGATGTAGATCTCTATCCTTTACAGAATAAATTGTCTACGATTTTCCAGGATGGAGAATGGGTAAGTGTTCTGGAGACCGCTGATGCCCAATACCGCCTTGAGGATATTTCATCAATTTGGTACAGGAGGGCTTACAATATTGGAAAAGGATTAAAAGAAGAGCTGGATTCCAAGTTTTACGGAGCTGCGATGGGAGAGATCCGGAATACTCTTTTCGGTTTTTTTGAATCGGTGGATGCCTATTCATTAGGGAAACCAAGTATCTACAGAAGGTTGGACAGCAAGGAAGAACAATTGAAAATTGCCACTAAAATAGGATTGAATGTTCCTGAAACCTGCATTACAAATAATGCTGAAGAAGCCAGACAATTTATTCTGAAACATAAGAATGTGGTTGCAAAAATGCAGACCGGTTTTGCAATTTATGAAGATGGGGTAGAGAATGTAGTCTTTACCAATGTAGTCAGTGAAGATAAGCTTGAGGAACTGGATTCTCTGTTGTATTGCCCGATGCAGTTTCAGAGAATGATTGAAAAGAAAAGAGAGCTTCGTGTTACCATTGTAGGAAGAGAAGTATATGCCTTCGAAATCGATTCCCAACAGTTTGAGGATGCCAAAGTAGACTGGAGAAAAGACGGGATCAATCTTCTCGATAAATGGTCCAGAATAGAACTTCCTGCAGATATTGAAGAAAAACTGCTGGAGCTGCTGGATGTGTACCATGTAGATTACGGAGCCATTGATATTATTGTTTCTCCTGAAGATGAGTATTACTTCATAGAGATCAATGCGGCAGGAGAGTTTTTCTGGCTGGATAATCTTACCGAAGGAAACCAGATCTCCAAAAGTATTGCAGATGTTCTTTGCGATAAAGCACCGAGAAGAAATAATATGGTCATGGCTTAAAAAATAGCTTGTTTTTACTCGCAAAAGCAACAATGTTTTTATGATACCCTTGATAAACCGATCCTGCACGTGATTTGCCGCCAGGGGACGAGGAATCTTTACTGCTTCAATGGTGATATGCCGGAAAACCGGATATTTTCAGAAAGCCTACGTGTTTAAAAACTTTTGGCTTTTGTGGTTAATTCATATTGTCATTCTGTGGAATCTAAACGATCAAAATTTATGGTCGTTTACCCGATTCTGCAGAATGACAATTTGTTGATGGAGGTTTAAGATCCTGCTAAAATGAAGAATGATTAAGCAGTATCTGATCATTTTATCATCTTCAGAACGATAATATTGGTTAAATTAAGCTGAGTTTTGCTTTAAAAATCGCAAATTTGCAGAAGCAGTTTTTCAATCAGCTTTTACATAAGAATGAAGAATTGCCGGGTAAAAAATATTGTCATATTTTAGTCAGCAATCAAGCAACATAATTAATGGTTTTTGTAACAGGTGCAACCGGAATTCTGGGAAGAATAATTGTACTGGAACTTCTTAAAAGAGGTAAAAAGGTGCGTGCTTCCAAAAGACCGGGCAGCAATTTAAACGAAGTAAGGCATTCATACAGCTTTTATACTGAGAATCCTGATGATTTTTTTAATAAGATCGAATGGATAGATGTAGATTTTGATGATCTTAATACGCTGCAGGCCGCTTTGGAAGGAGTGGAGGAAGTATATCACTGTGCGGGCAAGGTAAGTTTTCATCCTAAAGATGAAAAAGAAATGTACCATACCAACATCAAAGGTACAGAAAACTTACTGTATGCCTGTGAAGGATCAGGTGTAAAAAAGTTTCTGCATGTAAGTTCCGTTGCTGTGCTGGATAATTTTAATGAAAAAGGCGAGTTGGATGAAGATTCTGACTTCAATCCAAAGCTTGAGCATTCAGCATATGCCATTTCTAAGCATCTGTCTGAAATGGAAGTCTGGAGAGCTTCTGCAGAAGGGCTGAACGTATCGGTCATCAATCCCGGAATGATCGTAGGAAGCGGCAACTGGAGCCAAAGCAGTGGTGAGCTTTTTTCGACTTTTGAAAATAACAGTTTTACATTTGCCGGAGGTTCCGCCTACGTAGATGTAAGGGACGTTGCCCAAATTGCGGTAGAACTGCTGGAACATAATATTTTTGGAGAACGCTTTATCATTGTTTCTGAAAATAAAAGATATGCAGAACTTGGAAAGCAGATCAGAACCCGGTTAGGACTTAAAGAGGCCAAAATACTGACAGAAGCGCAGCTCAATATCGGAAGACTGGCCAATACCCTTTTCGGATGGCTGATTCCCAAACTGAGAATGGTCACCAAATCAAATATTGAAGCCATTTCTTCATTCAATACCATTTCCAATCACAAAATCAAAGAGAAACTGAATTATCAGTTTATTCCTATAAAAGAAAGCATCGACTTTCACCTGAACAATTATATTAACGACAAAAAGCTGAAGAAATGAATCTGGCAGAGGCAATTATCCTTAAAAATGTAGAAAAACATCCTGTAAAAGCTGCCATTGGCTTTAAAAAGAAAGATGAAGCCTGGAAAGAGCTGAGCTGGAAAAAATTCAGTGAAATTATTTTTAAAACGGCCAATGCTTTGAAAGATGCCGGAGTTCAGGAAGATGACAGAGTCGCCATTTATTCAGATAACTCTTCTGAGTGGATGATCTTTGATCTGGCTTCTATGGCCATCGGAGCGGTCACCGTTCCGATCTATTCAACCAATAATGCCGAGCAGGCTGAATATATCATTAATGATTCGGGAGCTAAAGTTGTTTTGGTAGGAAACCAGGTTCAGTATGATGCCTGCCTGGATCTTTTAGCAAAAGAAAATAATAGTCTGGAAACCATTGTTGTTTCTAAGAAATCTGTATGGATAAAGAAAGAATTCAACAGTTTTTATCTTGAGGATTTCATTGCGAAATCTTCTCCAAAATCAGAAATCTGTAAAAAAGAAGATAACGATACGGCAACGCTGATTTATACATCCGGAACTACCGGTATACCGAAAGGAGTTATGCTTACTCATGGCAATTTTATCAAAGCCTTTGACTCCCACTTTGAATTTTTTACATTTAAAAACTTTGAGGAAGAACTGTCACTGGCATTTTTACCATTAAGCCATGTTTTTGAAAGAAGCTGGAGCCTGCTTTGCCTTTACGGAGGAGCAAGGGTTTATTTCCTTGAAGATCCTAAAAATGTAGCAAAGGCGCTGGAGGAAGTAAAGCCTACCACCATGTGTGCCGTACCCAGGTTTTTCCAGAAAGTCTATGCCGGAGTATTGGAAAAAGCAGAGGAAGGTTCCGCATTCAAGAAAAAAATATTTAACTGGGCTCTGAAGACAGGCTGGCAAACGGCTGAGCTGAGAAGAAATGAAACGGCAATTCCTTTTGGTTTGAAAATCAGGGAATCTATTGCAGATATGTTGGTGTTCAGTAAGATCAAAGCAAAAATGGGCGGAAGATTATGGTTTTTACCTTGTGGTGGAGCCTCTTTATCGCCGGAGGTTACCAAATTCTTTGAATCGGTGGGCATTCACGTAACAGTAGGGTATGGTTTAACAGAAACGACAGCTACCTTAACGCTTTTCCCTTTAACGCATTTTGAGCATGGAACCAGTGGGAAGCCGCTTCCGGGAGTAGAACTCCGTATCGGAGAAAGCGATGAGATCCAGGCAAAAGGAAACGGGATTATGAAGGGATATTACAACAGGCCTGAAGAGACCGGGAAAGTTTTTACTGAGGATGGCTGGTTTAAAACAGGAGATGCAGGGAAGTTTGATGATAAAGGAAACCTGATCATTACAGACCGTATCAAAGATCTGATGAAAACCTCCAATGGGAAATATGTGGCTCCGCAGCAGATTGAAAACCTGCTGACGAATAATAATTTTATCCAGCAGATCATGCTGATTGCAGAAGGAAGACAATTTGTTTCCGCGCTGATCGTCCCTAACTTTGAGTTCCTGCAGGACTTTATCAAAAAAAATAATATTCCTTTTACCAGCTGGGAAGAAGCGGTGAAAAATGATAATGTGATCAGCTTTTATAAAGACAAAGTTAAAGAATTACAAAGTCACCTTGCCGATTATGAGAAAGTGAAAAAATTCACCCTGATGCCGGCAGAATTTGATATCAATACAGGAGAAATTACTCCTACTTTGAAGGTCAAAAGAAATGTGGTGATAAAAAAATATGCCGATATTATTGAAAAGATGTATTAATAATAGAGCGAAGATAATAAACACTTAAGTGACAAGCTTTGTACTGATAAAGTCCACTTCAGTTTTATGGAAATCATTGATTTTCTTCGAACTTTTACAAGGCAAATTTAACTGCTCAAGTACGCTAAAGTGTTTAAAAATAAAGACTTTTGCGGTTACAATCAGGTTCTATCATTTAAATTAAACTATGACAACACAAGAATTTATAGGAAAACAAGACTTTACCATCCATACCCAAACCGTTTCAGAGAGCTGCCCGTCCAATATTGCCCTTATTAAATACTGGGGGAAATATGACAACCAGATTCCTGCAAATCCAAGTATCAGTTATACCTTAAATCATTGTAAAACGAATACCTCCATGGAATTTATCGCAGATGAGGCTTTCTCTGTTCAGACGTTCCTGGCTGGAAATGAAGAAGTGAAGTTTGCTGAAAAAATAGAAAAATACTTCAGAACTATCGAACGTTACCTTCCATGGATTTTAAAGGGAAAATATATGATCCGAACTGAGAATACCTTTCCGCATAGTTCCGGTATTGCCAGTTCTGCTTCAGGATTTGGAGCAATCGCAAAGTGCCTGATGAGTCTGGATGAAGTATTTACAGGAAAATCTTCGGAGGAAGAATCCTTGAGAAAAGCTTCATTTTTAGCAAGATTGGGAAGTGGAAGCGCATGCAGAAGTTTATACAACGGGCTTGTGGTGTGGGGAGAGACGGATGAGGTGGAAAATAGCTCAGACTTATTTGCTGTACCGTATCCCGATGCTGAAATCCATGATATTTTTAAAAATTTTAACGACTGGGTTTTACTGATCCATGAAGGGCAGAAAAGTGTTTCTTCAACAGTGGGACACGGACTGATGAAGACCAATCCTTACGCGGAAAGAAGATTCCAGGAAGCCAGGGAGAATTTTGTTCCGATGAAAGAGATCCTGAAAAGCGGGAATATGGAACAGTTCATTACATTGGTTGAACATGAGGCATTGACGCTTCATGCGATGATGATGATGAGTGATCCCGCCTTTATTCTGATGAAAACGGGAACGCTGGAAGTGATCAATAAGATCTGGGATTTTAGGAGGGATACAGGATTGTCTCTATTCTTTACCTTAGATGCGGGCGCCAATGTACATCTTTTATTCCCGAACGGCGGCTCAGAAGAAAAAATCACAGCATTTATTGAAGAAGAGTTGCTTCAGCATACCCAGAAGAATGGAGTAGTGAAGGATATAATGAGGTTTTAAAAAGTAAGTATACTATATAAAAGACGGCCTCAAAAGCAGGTGTTGGCAGAACATAATTTTGTTGATACTGCTTTTGAGGCAATTTTTTGTAAAACTTAATCCTCAGTTACTACTGCATCACGATCTCCGCTTTCTTGTATTCCTTCCTGTATCATTTTTTCAGCTTCGGCCTGCTCTTCTGTACTGGCGGTCTGTATAAGCTCTTCCTGTTCATCATTGTGGTGATCTATTAAAAATTCACAGTATACCGGAAGATGGTCTGATCCAAAATTTTCCAGTGTCTTAAGCTCTTTGATAAAGATATCTTCACTATGAAACATCAGGTCTATAGGAAACCTCAGCAGGCGATATTTTGCATGAAAAGTAGAAACAAAAGCATGGCCAATCCTCGGATCAATCAGGTGGCTTGTTTTTCTAAAAAGGATAGATGATTTTGACCATGCCACATTATTAAAGTCGCCCACTACAATGACAGGCTTTCGGAGATCCTTTACACATTGGGCCGTGCTAAGAAGATCACCATCTCTTTCCTTTGAGGTTTCCTCTTCCGTAGGACTTGGCGGCGGTGGATGAACACCGAAAAAAACAAAGGAAAAACCATCATCAGTCTTCATGTGAATTTCAATGCTCGGAATGTCATCTGCCACGAAATAATGTGTTTTTGCTTCTTTGATGGCAACCTTCGAGTAGAAATGCATTCCATATGTATTTTCAAGCGTCACTTTATGTTGGTATGGATAATCTTCTTCAAGAACTCTCAAACTTTTTTCCCAATCCCCATTACTTTCCATTGTCATGAAAAAATCCGGGCTGTATTTTTCAATAAGGCTGATAAATTGGTTGTAGTTCTTATTGAACTGATATACATTGGCTGATACAAAATGCAGCTTTCCGGAAGATTGGTGATGCTGTTGGTGCTTTTTTACAGGATAAAGAGGTGTATATTTAACCAGTGTATGGCCGTGATGAATAAATAAAACAGCCAGAAGCCCCTGATAATACCAGAAATATCCTGAAGAATCAACCAGAAAACCCAGTATAAATGTGAAAAATATAAGATAGGTGATCTGTATTTTAGCAAATTCAGGAACCCGAAATACCCAATGAGAATTCTGGATCTTTGGGAGTATGGTTAAGACCAGCAAAAGCATGGCCATAATTAAATAAACAATCCACATAATAAAAGTCTGCGGATAAAATTAATTTATTTTTGGAAGAATACAAAAGTATATATTTAAACTTTGCTAATAAAATTGATTTTTTTTCCATATTTTTATGTGTTGGTTCTATCTTATCCAATTATTATGAAGAATAAAATAGCCCTAATTTGCCTGCTGGCAGGTATCTTTTGTTTCGGACAGCAGAACCGGGATATTGAGAAACCGATCCGCAACTTATTTTTAGCGATGAAAAATGCGGATCCTGATTTATTGAAATCTGTTTTTGCAGAAAGTGCAGTTCTCCAGACGATAACGAAAGACGGAACCGTAAAAAGTGACAGCATCCAGGATTTTATAACTTCTGTTTCTACATTTCCGAAAGGAGATCTCGATGAAAGAATTGTAGTAGAAGCCATTCATACAGATGGAAACCTGGCCAGTGTATTTACGCCTTATTCTTTTTATCTGAAAGGTAAGCTTTCCCATTGTGGAGCAAACAGTTTCCAATTGGTGAAACAGAATACTGACTGGAAAATCCAGTATATCATTGATACAAGAAGAAAAGACAACTGCAGAGAGATACAATCATATTAACAATGTAAATGAAAATGAAGATTCACCATATTGCCATTATCTGTTCAGATTATGCTGTTTCAAAGAAGTTTTATACAGAGGTTTTAAACTTACATATTATCCGCGAAGTCTACCGTGAAGAGCGGCAGTCTTACAAACTGGATCTGGCCATTGGAGACCATTATGTGATTGAATTATTTTCATTTCCGGATCCTCCCGACAGACCTTCCCGTCCGGAAGCATGTGGATTAAGACATCTTGCTTTTTCAGTAGAGAATGTAGCTGACCAACGTGCAGAGCTGATCGGAAAAGGGCTAAGCTGTGAAGAAATCCGGATAGACGAATTTACAGGGAAAGAATTTTTCTTTACCCAGGATCCGGACCAGCTGCCACTGGAGTTCTATGAAATGTAAGGATTAGTGAGCGTAACCCGCAAAAAAGCTTACCGCCATAATGGTTAAAACGATAGAAGAAATGACTACATACACGTAGTCTTTTTCTTTTAAGTAGCCTATTAAAGCGAAGACAATCCTCATCAGCGGAGTGAAGATCAGTAAAAGTATTCCCAGTTGGATAATTGCCATCCCTTCTCCTTTGCATAGAGAGTTCCAGAAGTGTGACCATACCTTTTCTGAAGAATTGCCGATATCCAGGGAAGTATATTTTTTGGGCATCTCAAAACCTTCCGTGAACAACTTGATAAATCCGATCAGTGAAGTTGCGACAGATAAAATAACACCTAATCTGAGGAGGTTTCCTACGGAGCGGTTCAGATCTACATCTGTAAAATTCTTTTTCATTATCTGAAGCTTTTTGTGATACCGTTATACATCATATAAATGGAAAGGATCGTGATAACAATAGCAAAAAATACTTTTAATTTCTTTGTTTTTGATACCATCAGCGTTTTCGAACCAATGAAGCTTCCCACTACCACCCCGATTAATACAGGTGCTACGATAACAGGAATAATTTCCCCTCTCTGAAAATAGATCAGTGCACTCGCTACTGCCGTCACCCCGATCATAAAGTTACTGGTCGTGGTAGAAACTTTAAAAGGCAGTTTCATCATATTGTCCATTGCCAATACCTTTAATGCTCCGGAACCTATTCCTAAAAGTCCGGACATGGCACCGGCAAACATCATCATCATAAATCCCGGAACAGTATTTCTTGCAGAGTAGCCTTTTAAAACTCCCTTATCAGGAAAAGTTCCGTGAAGTTTCAGCTTATCCTCAAGACTTCCTTTTATCAACGGTTCCTGATGATCAGGTTTTCCTTTAAGATTTAAAATAACAGTCAGAAGAAGGATACTCGCGAAAATAATTCCGATTGTATTGGGATTAAGCATTCCCGAAACCAAAGCTCCCATAATAGCTCCGGCTGTGGTGGCAATTTCGAGAAACATCCCGATCCTCATATTCGTAAAGCCTTCTTTGACAAAAGCTACCGCTGCCCCGGAAGAAGTCCCGATGACAGAGATGAGTGAAGCCCCGATGGCATAATGCATTGGAACGCCGAAACCCAGCGTTAATAAAGGAATGATGATAACTCCTCCTCCTAAACCCGTAAGTGAACCTAAAAGACCAGCGGAAATTGCGCCAAGGAAGAGTATGATGATTTCTGACATACTACAATTAATGCTACAAATATAAAATTATTGTAGTAGTCTGCCAAACATTTGAAAAAGATAAATTTAACGTATTTTTGTATGCATGAAAAATGAAATGAAATTATTTTATGTGATTCTTGGTGCTACCCCTAAAGGGAGAAACATTGAGCAGCATGACGTATTCTTTGGAATTGCTGAAAATCTTAAAGATCTTGTTCCGGATATGAAAGACTTCTGGAAGGAAGCTGAGGGTAAGATCCATATCGACTGCTATCAGGAGGTGAAATTTGCAGACGGATATGAACTGAAGATTGTAGACAAAGGGGAAAAAACAACGGAAGAGCAGCTTTACTTCCTTAATCTGGGAGGATATAAGAGAGGCTTTTTTGAAGAGTTTCATGAGCAGCATTTAATGGTGGGACAGTCTATGGGAGAGATCGTGAAGAGAGCAAAAGCTACGGAATTCTATCATACAATGGGATTTGAAGGCGCTGTAAGCCATATTGATGATAAACATGGAGTAGATATCGATGACATCTTCAATGTAAGTGATATTCTTCCTGAAAAAATGAAAGAAAAGTATTCCATTGTTCTCGTAAAGTCTGATGCGGAAAATCAGGAAAATACAATGGGACTTGGATATTTGAAAATTGATAAAGTTCAATAAGAAATAAATCTAATACAATAAAAATGAAAATAGGAATTCTGGGAGGCGGACAGCTTGGGAGAATGCTGATACAAAGTGCACTGAAATATGATGATGAGTTTTATACACTGGATCCGGCTTCTGATGCACCATGTCACAATATCTCGTATTTTACACAGGGAAATTTCAATGATTATGAAACCGTTCTGAACTTCGGGAAGGATAAGGACGTTGTCACGATAGAAATAGAACATGTAAATGCTGATGCACTGGCTGAACTTGAAAAGCAGGGAATACGAGTGGTTCCCAATGCTGCTATTATCAAAACCATTCAGCAGAAAATCCTTCAGAAAGAGTTTTATAAGGCTCATGATATTCCAAGCCCGGAGTTTCAGGTAGTCTGGAACAATGATGAGAAAATCATGATGCCGCTTCCGTTTGTTCAGAAAATGAATACAGGCGGATATGACGGAAAAGGAGTGCAGGTGATTAAAAATGAAGAGGATTATCAACATCTTTGGACTGAAGCTTCCGTAATAGAAAGCCTGGTAGACATTGATAAAGAACTTTCTGTTATTGTTGCCAGAAATGAAAAGGGAGAAACCAATACTTTCCCTGTTACGGAAATGGTGGCAGATCCGAAGCTGAACCTATTGGACTTCAATGTGTGCCCGGTTCTTCTGACTGAAGATGTTCAGCAGCAGATCGATGTTATTACCGGGAAATTTTTAAATGCTGTCAATTCTCCGGGGCTTTTTGCCATTGAGCTATTCCTTGACAAGGAAGGAAAAGTATGGGTGAATGAAACAGCTCCGAGACTGCACAATTCAGGGCATCAGAGCCAGGAAGGAAATACCAACTCACAGTTTGAACAAATGTATCGTGTGGTGAAAAATTTACCTTTGGCAGATACCGATGCCATTACCTACAGTGGCATGCTGAATTTGGTAGGAGCAGAAGGATACTCGGGAAAAGTAATGTATGAAGGGATGGAAGAGGTTCTTAAACTCCCTGAAACATACATCCACCTGTACGGAAAAACGGAAACCAAGCCGGGAAGAAAAATGGGGCACATCAATGTGCTGGCAGATTCCAGAGAAGAGCTTATGGAAAGGCTTGTGATGGTGAAGGGAATGGTGAGAGTAATTTCTGAATAATTTTATTTTTAAAAATACAAAAGAGCTGTAGTTTTCTACGGCTCTTTATTTTTTATCTGCTTGAAAGTAAAAAGAACAAATTCTTTACCTTGAAATTTAAAAAGGGATCATGACCTTTCTGCCTTTGTATCCTCCTTTCTCAATTTCAAATAATACAACATAGCTGCCGGCCCCGTCGGAGTTGGTCATAGTAATATATAGAATGTCGTTGTTGAGGTCATAATAACATTGTGCAGATTCATTATTGATATTGAACAGACTTTCAATCTCTTTCCGGGGCACCTGAATGATTCTATGTCCAATGTGTACCGTTATCGATTTGTAATGGGTTTCGGGGATGGTACCATCCGTGCCCCAGACCTGTTGACCTTTATATTGATCCTCAATTTTTTGTCCACTGTAATCGGATGAGGAAAAGAACTTTTTATTCTCTTTATAATTGAACTTTCCGGCAGTGATCTCCACTTGGATAGGTCCGGATTGGAAAATCGCTTTATTTTTATCCTTACTTACGGAAGGGACCGCTTCATAAGACTCAATAAGTTTCAGCCTGGAACGGTGGATATACCCGGCAGTATTTTCCCCTTTTTTATTATTGTAATCAACATTCAGCCAGGTTTTGTTCCTTTCGTCAGGAAATGTATAGACGATCTCCCCGGAATTGATTTTTCCGGCAATTGTACTGTTGGCATCCGCACTTTCCCTCACATTCACATCACCGTCCGGATCTGCCACTTTAGCAAACTGTGCGAAAGATAACTGGATACTTAAAACTGCTGTGAAAAGGAATATTTTCTTTGTTGTCAATGCGATCATTATCATTTTAAACCGTTGCAAAAATAACCGTATTATTTAAAGATATTCTGAATCACATTCCCGATTTCCATAAAATCACCATGATTTCCTACGGAACGGATTTCCGGACTGTTTTTATCATATTCAGAGAAAGGGAAGATCAGAAGGTAATTGTTATCATTCAGATATCTGTTCAGCATTTCAGGAATAAGCCTCATTCGGGGAATATAGGACTGCATTCCGCGTTTTGCCATCAATATGATCAATGCTTCATCTTCTTTCAGCTGGGCAGCTGTTTTTTCACCGTCCTGCCAGGTATTCATAATGATGAATTCCGCTTCAATATTGGCTTTTTTGATGATCTTCTGAAGGATGTCCAGAATATTTTCAGGAGCATAAAAAACCATGGTGGCCCCGGAATTTCTGGCGATATTCCATACTCTTAAAAGGGCATGGAAGAACCCGGCCTCTTT
Organism: Chryseobacterium sp.; assembly: GCF_022869225.1. Classification (NCBI taxonomy): domain Bacteria; kingdom Pseudomonadati; phylum Bacteroidota; class Flavobacteriia; order Flavobacteriales; family Weeksellaceae; genus Chryseobacterium; species Chryseobacterium sp. The sequence goes on from NZ_JALIHL010000001.1 coordinate 3,466,342, forward strand.
ATGGGCATTTTCGGGAACCATCACCGCGTATCTTTTGATGGTGGAAAGGGGTTGGGCGGCATGGTATACCAATACATTCACATCATCATTCTGCAGATACCCATTGTAAAGGTTATAGACAAAAGACGGAGAAAAGCCTTTCTCATCTTCCAGTCCGATGATAAGATCCGTAATTTTCTGCTCTTTAATGACATTGTTCACGCCATTGATGACATCATTATCATACCTTTTAAGGGCTTGTAATTGGACATCGGCGGCCGCAGCGGTATCTGCAGCCTGGTGAAGAAGTTTCTCTGCATTTTTTACAGAGGATTCATTCTTGTCTTCATTGATAACATTCAGGGCAAACAGGTCTTCCGTATTGGAATGAGCTTTGATCAGGATACCAAGATTAACCATTCTTTCGACGGTTTCTTCATGGTTAATGGCTAATAGGATACTTTCTTCCTCATGACTGTTTCCGGAAACCGTATCTTCATTATCACTTTCTGCAATTTTCTGGGCACTGGCCATGGAAATGAAGGATGAAATGGTACATGAGATCAGGATCAGTAAAATACTGCCGTTCAGTACATGTTCATTCAACAGCCTTACGGGTTCTCCGGTTTCGGTTTCGGAAAGGATAATGTTATATCCTACCATGACAGAAGCCAGCGTTGCCGCTGCGGAAGCGGAACTTAATCCGAAAATCAGTTTTCCTTCTTCTTTTGTGAGCCTGAAGGTCTTTTGTGTTGCCACGGCAGAAAGATATTTTCCTCCGATGGATGCAACAAGCATAATTCCGGCTACTTCAAGTGTTTCCCAGCTTTTAAAGAAAACTTTAAAGTCGATCAGCATTCCTACACTGATCAGGAAAAAAGGAATAAAAATAGCGTTTCCTACAAATTCTACCCTGTTCATCAGAGAAGAAGTATGCGGGATCAGCCTGTTTAAAGCCAATCCTGCAAAGAATGCCCCGATAATGGCTTCTACACCGGCAAGCTCAGCAAGCATGGCTGCAAGGTAAATCATTACCAATACAAAAATATATTGGGAGATTTTATCATCTACCTTTTTGAAAAACCAGCGTCCTATCATAGGGAACACAATTAAAACAATCAGTGCAAAAAGAACGAAAGAAACGGATAATGTAACCCAAAATTCTGTTCCTACATCTCCCTGGGACATTCCCACAATCACAGCAAGGACCAATAAAGCCAGAATATCGGTGATCATGGTACCGCCCACGGTAATATTGACTGCTTTATTTTTGGCAATTCCCAATTTGCTGACCAGCGGATAAGCGATAAGCGTATGAGAAGAGAAAAGACTGGCAAAGAGTATGGAAGTAAGCATGGAAAAATGCAAAATATAATACCCTCCGAGGTATCCCAAAACAAAAGGAACGGTAAAGGTATAGATACCAAAGGTGAGACTTTTCCACTTATTTTTTTTAAAATCACCCATATCGATTTCCAGTCCTGCCAGAAACATAATATAGAGAAGACCGGTGGTCCCGGTCACCACAATGCTGCTGTCTCTGGACAATACATTGAAGCCGTTAGGTCCTATGATGGCCCCTGCAATGATAAGCCCCAGCAAATGGGGAACCTTAATTTTATTCAGCAGTAGCGGAGCCGCAAGAATAATGACCAGTACCAATAGGAATTTCAGTACCGGATCTTCTATGGGAAGACTCAGATTGTGTATACTCAGTAAGATCATAGGTGTTTATTTGGTGGAACGTACTAATTCAACGGAGAACTTGGCTGTACAGCCATCAGAAGTAATGGTTCTGGTTCCCTTGATTTTGTTATCGGAAATATCATTAAGAAGGACATTCATCTCTACATTTTTTTTCGATGTAGAATCTGTTTTGAATGTGAGTTTGATTTCATTATTTTCGAATTTGCCGGAATACAGCCTTACCAGGTTGTTGTTATTGATGATTTTAGTGATCGGCTGGGTAGAGTCATTATCAAATTCCCAGATATCTGTACGCTGGTCGCCGACAGCATAATCACTGCAGCTGGATTCTGTACAGATCACCTTACCATTCCACGCTCCTGAGATTTCTGCCGGCCAGACTGCGACTATCGTCCCTGAATCTTTTTTCGCAAAAATACTGTCCCTCATTTTCAAGAGAGACTGATATTCGGATTCTTTCGTTGCAAATAGTTTTTCTTTTTCCAGTAATAGTTTTTCTCTGTCCGTGAGGTTCTTTTCCTTTTCTTTATAATCACAGCTTACCAGAAAAAAAGAAACCGCCAGCAGGATAAAAAATGTATTTTTTAACATATTGTGTAGGTTGAGTATACAATATAAGGAAAAAATGGAAACATCACAAATGGTGGAAAAGGCTTACGGTATTAGTGATCCGCTGATCCGCAAATGATATTTAAGGCTCAATCCGCTGTTTTTTAAACATTTCCGGGTTGTAATTAATAATAAAGACTCCGCAGATGATAAGGACGGCGGCAATGATAAATTTAACACTAATTTGCTCACCGAGGATCAGCCAGCTTAAAAATATGGATATTACAGTATTGATGTAAGCTAATATGGATACCTGGACTGGGGAGACTTTGGTGAGTGCATAATGAAATGCAAAGAAAGCTGCTACAGAACCAAAAACAGATAAATAAAGCATAGCAGAAATGCTGCGTAGCGTCCAGTTACCAAAATTATAATTTTCAGAGAATAAAAAAGCAAATATAATCTGAACAATCCCTGCAAATGCAAACTGATAAAATAGATTCAGAGAAATATTTCCGCTGTGCAGGTTTAGTTTTTTTGTAAAAATTGTTCCTGAAGCCCAGCCTGCGATAGCAATAAATAAAAAGAGAATTCCCAAAGCATAGTCCGGGTTTTTAAGATCGTTGATCCCATCCCAGAATATGAAAATAATTCCACTGAAACATAACAATACTCCTGCAAATGCCCGCCAGCTGAATTTTTGAAGCCCTAATGCCAGACTTCCGAAAAATACAAGAATGGGAGAGCAGGCACTGATCAGTGAGGTGAGGCTGCTGGTCACTTCTTCTTCCGCTACTGTTGTCATGCCATTAGCTATAACCAGCATTAGTAAAGAGAAAATGATTTGATACCTGAGATTTTTCCAGCCAATCCATTTAAATTCTTTCCTGTACATAAGAATAGAAAACATAATAACAGAAGCCAGAAATTGACGGATTCCTGCCACAAACCATGCGGGAATAGTTTCCACTGCAATACGGATCGATAAAAATGTAGTTCCCCAGACAACAGCAACGGTAAGAACGGCAAAAAAAAGTTTATAGTCTTTCAATGTGAATCAGGTATACCAGACAAATGTATCTATTATGGAATAAAACGGATGGGTACAGTTGTTGTAATTTTTAAAGATACAGAAGAACTGCATAAGTATAATAATAAAAAAGAGTACAATTTTTAATGTACTCCTTTAATTTTTAAGGTTGGAATCCTCCGCAGGTGTCAAAGGGGACACATATCCATTTGCCGTTTCTATAGCAAAGCTGGAATGAGCAGGCGTCGATACCTCCTAAAACTTTTTTTAGTTCTTCTTTTTTTAATTTCTTTAAATTTTTCATTTCTTTAAATTTTTATGTTGTTGGTGAAACAAATATTGTAAAAAAATGATAATTACGGATTAAAATTAACAGAGTTTAACTTCTTTATCTGATTCTGTTCTATAAAATGTTGCTAAGAATTGATGATTAAAAAAGGTTATATTTTTTTATCTTTGATGATCTAATAAAAATTGAAGATGATAGGAATTATTATGGGCAGTCAGAGCGATCTACCGATCATGGAACAGGCTGCAAGTTTTTTGAAAAGTCTTGATATTCCATACGAATTGACCGTGGTTTCTGCACACAGAACACCGGAAAGAATGTTCGATTACGCTAAAACAGCAAAGGAAAGAGGCCTTAAAGTGATCATTGCAGGAGCAGGAGGAGCAGCCCATCTTCCGGGAATGGTAGCGAGCTGTACTACACTTCCGGTGATCGGGGTTCCGATCTTATCCAGCAATTCTATTGACGGATGGGATTCTGTATTGTCTATCCTTCAAATGCCGGGCGGAATTCCTGTCGCAACGGTAGCATTGAACGGCGCTTTGAATGCCGGTATTTTAGCTGCGAAAATTATAGGAAGTGCTGACGAAAAAGTGGCTGAAAATCTTCAAAAATATCAGGATTCTTTAAAAGATAAAGTCCTGGGAACCGTTGATGATATTAAAGCTCAACATCCGAACCATTTTGATCAGTAGTTAAATAGTGTCAGATATAGAATTTTATACCTAAAAAACTCTCCAAGTTTGGAGAGTTTTTATATTATTCCTGAACCATATTGTCCCTTGTGTTTTTCTGGACGGAAATGGCTCCAAAGAGAGCCAGCAGAAATGCAAAAGCATAAAATCCTTTTTCGCTCGGAAGTAGGGTTGCATTCCAGAGTCCGACTGCCAGTAATACAATAGATGACAATGTGGCAAACCAGCAGATGCCATAATAAATATCTGTCACCTGAATATTTTCTAATTTGTCACGGACTGCCTTCTGCAGTGATACCACAGCAAATAAACCATACAGCAGGATGGTAAAATAATAGCCTTTCTCATTCAGCTGCATTTCGGCTCTTGCAAGCCCTACCATATAGCCAATCATTCCTGCTCCCAATGCTACCCAGGACGCTGCGATGAATGCATTCGAGACTCTTTGTTTCTTCATGAATTAAATGTTTTGTTTAAGAGGCTAAATATATTCATTTTTTATAAACTCAGCGGGAATAACAAAAAAATATGGGCAAAATACGGAGTAATAAAAATGTAAAACTCCTTAGCCCCGATAGGAGCGGTTACCCCGCAGCAGGCAGCGGTTCTGGCTTTGGGGCGAGGAGTAGAAGCGGATAGCGGGATCAGCTCATAAAAAAACTCCCCGGAATTGGAGAGTCTACTGTTATTGAGTACTATATTCGTAATTATACTGAGCAGCAAGGTTTCCGTTGGCTTCTTTTGAGATAACCTGAACCGGTAAACCGGAGCTGTTGTATTGTATGGTGGAAGTTCTGGTTTGATTTTGTACCCAGGCACCGTTACTTTTGTAACTTATCTTTTCTGTCAGATAATTATTTTTGCTTACAACATGAGCTCTGCCCATCGCAATTCTAAGATATTTGTTGATGTTCGTGTATGGGTTCAGTTTATCATCATAAGAGAAAACAATTTTAGTACCAAAGCTGGATCCTCCGGTTTCTGAAGTTTCTGAAGAAATATTGTTTCCATTATAAACAAACGTATCGATTCCCGGATGGGAGCAGTCTGCAGATTGACAAAGCGTGGAAGAAATAACCTGTCCATTAGAATTATAGTTGTAGGTAACGGTTCTGTTGTAATCGGGGTTTGGATAAATTGCTTTAACATTTACCAGCTGATCCCCATTATAATTAAAAACTGAATAATATTCCAGCGTCTGATTGTTATTGTAATACTTTATCTTGACAGGTTTTCCGTTACTGTATTCCAATGTGGAGGTTCCTGATGCGGAAAGGGTTTTGATAAGTTCTCCCTGACTATTGTATTCAAGGTTTTCTATGCTGGTTTGAGGCTGGGACGGATTGTCGTAGTAAACTGTTGTGATTTTGCTCAATAATAATTTTTTCTCTGTAGGTTCATTTACCGTATCATCATTACTGCTGCTGCAGCTGTTAAAGAATACAGCAGAGCCCATTAATCCCAGAAATAAGTAGTTTTTCATGTTATTTTTTTGCAAAAATAGGGAATGGCAGAGCAGTTTTAAATAAAAAAATCCCACTATTTCCAAATAGTGGGATAATATCATAGATTTTTAAGTCTTAGTATCTGTAGTACTCAGGCTTGAATGGTCCTTTTACGTCTACACCGATATACTCAGCCTGCTCAGGAGAAAGAGTTTCCAGTTCTACGCTTAATTTCTTAAGGTGTAAAGCCGCTACTTTTTCATCCAAGTGCTTAGGAAGCATGTATACTTCGTTTTTGTAAGCTGCAGAGTTATTCCATAATTCGATCTGAGCCAATGTCTGGTTAGAGAAAGAGTTGGACATTACGAAACTAGGGTGTCCTGTTGCACATCCTAAGTTTACCAATCTTCCTTCTGCAAGGATGATCACTTCTTTCCCTTCGATTGTGTAGATATCAACCTGAGGTTTCACTTCAGATTTAGTCTCACCATAGTTTTTGTTTAACCACGCCATATCGATTTCGTTATCGAAGTGGCCGATGTTACAAACGATCGCCTTGTCTTTCATTTTAAGGAAGTGTTCTCCTCTTACAATGTTAAAGTTACCCGTTGTCGTAATGATGATATCTGCGTTATCTACTACAGTATCCAGTCTTTTTACTTCATAACCGTCCATGGCAGCCTGAAGTGCACAGATAGGGTCAATTTCTGTAACGGTCACGATAGAACCAGCTCCTCTGAATGATGCAGCAGTCCCTTTACCTACGTCTCCATATCCGCAAACGACCACTCTTTTCCCGGCCAGCATTACGTCAGTAGCTCTTCTTACTGCATCTACTGCAGATTCCTTACATCCGTATTTGTTGTCGAATTTAGATTTAGTTACTGAATCGTTTACGTTGATAGCAGGCATTACTAATGTTCCGTTTTTCATTCTCTCGTACAGTCTGTGTACTCCTGTAGTGGTTTCTTCAGAAAGCCCTTTGATATCTTTTGTGAATTCAGGATATTTGTCAAAAACCATATTGGTTAAATCTCCACCATCATCCAAGATCATGTTTAATGGCTTTCTGTCTTCACCAAAGAACAGAGTCTGCTCAATACACCAGTCAAATTCCTCTTCATTTAAACCTTTCCAAGCATATACCGGAATTCCGGCAGCAGCGATAGCCGCCGCAGCGTGATCCTGAGTAGAGAAAATATTACAAGATGACCAGGTAACTTCAGCTCCTAAAGCTACCAATGTCTCGATAAGCACGGCCGTCTGGATCGTCATGTGAAGACATCCTGCGATTCTTGCTCCTTTAAGCGGCTGAGAAGGTCCGTATTCTTCACGGATAGCCATCAAACCTGGCATTTCTGCTTCTGCAAGAGTAATTTCTTTTCTTCCCCATTCTGCTAGGGAGATATCCTTTACTTTATAAGGAATGTATTGTGTTGTAGTACTCATATGAATGAATAGTTTTTTAAATTCAATTGATAACGAAATGCAAAATTACAATTAATAATTAAGATAAAAAAACAACAGATCAGGATCTGTTTCATGAGATTAAACAGGAAGTCAGATTATTTAGTCTTAATAAAAATAACTATTTTTATCTGATAATAATACTTTATGAATCATACCAATACAGAGAGAAAAGCAAAACCTGTTGCTCCAAAGGTGAAAGAACTGATTGACCGTACCAAAAGCGTCATTTTAGCTACTGCTGATGCAGAAGGAAATCCCAATTCCAGCTATGCTCCTTTTGTACAGGTAGATCAGGCTTTTTATATCCTGGTTTCTTTTATGGCCAGACATACCAAGAATCTTGCAGAAGGAAGAAAGGCATCCGTGATGTTTATAGAAGATGAATCTGCTGCCAAACAGATCTATGCCCGTGAACGTTTAACAATCGAAGCTTCTGCTTCCCGGGTAGAGAGAGATTCGGAGAAATGGAATGCTGTGGTGGCAAAGCTTAAAGAAAACCATGGAAAAGTAGTGGATGTCATTTCTGAAATGGGAGATTTTATTTTAATTGCTCTCCAGCCGGTAAAAGGGTCTTATGTAAACGGATTTGGAAGCGCTTATTTTGTAAATGAGAATTTAGAGGTTATTGAACACAGAAATGATGTGAATCATCAATCTCAATAAGAAAGGAAGCTGGGAGCGTGAAGATGGAAGCTGATAAAGGTTAAGCAAAGAAGAAATTATTTTTTAAAGATTCTTTCAAACAAACCTTTTAAAAGGCATTGTATAAACGAACGGTAACTTCCGTCTTCTCTCTCCATTCTTTCCTTTATTTCCATATTTACCGGGACTTTTGGTAACCACTATCTTCAGCTCCCGCCATCCGTCCTCTTTCAACTTCCACATCTTTTTACTACTTTTATCCAATAAAAAGATAATGCCCCTTTACCGAGATTTTTCAGATGACAATGCCACCATCCTGGTCTGGAAGTATGACGAGAGCGAAGAACTTGAGATCAACGAGCTTCTGGAGCCGGAAAATGCCGAGAAAGTAAAAGATTATCATCCTAAAAAACTGCTGGAGGTACTGATGGTCCGTAAACTGTTGAAAGGATTAAAACCCAATTCCAAAATATTATACAATGAGAGAGAACCTTTTCTTTCTCCTAAGGATGCTGAAATTTCGATCACGCATTCCTTTCCTTTTGCAGCGATTGCCATTTCTAAAAATAAAATAGGGATTGATGTTGAAAAATTCAATCCTAAGATCTTAAGGGTGATTGATAAATTCACGTATGAGCATGAGCGGGGCTTTATTCCGGAGGATAAAGCGGATACTTTTTATACGATCATCTGGAGTGTAAAAGAAAGTATGTACAAGATCCATCATTCAAAGTACTGGTCTTTAAAGAAAAACTATGAAGTGAAGCCTTTTGAGCTGAAGCATCTTCATAAAATAAGCTGCCGGGTATATGACGACCGGTTTTCAGATGAGTTTAAAGCCAGAGTAGAGTTCTTTGATGACTACTGTTTTACGATTGTGGAGGAGTAGCATGTTTTTCACTTCTGTATTTTTCGATGACCTTTCTCTGTTCTTTGGCAACATCATAGATCAGTTCCAGGATGTCATGGATATTCTTGAGCTCCGTTAAATGTGAAATCTTATCAGGATCTCTCCGGTCGACAATTTCATTTTCCTCAATCTCGGTTTTTCTTTTCAGAAGCATATCTTCAATGGATGAGTCTTCCGGTTCCAGGCGGCTTTCCATTTTAAGCGTTTCATTGATATCTTCTCCGTTTAACAATGTTGAGGTTTGCTGCATTTCGGCTTCGATTTTTCTGCTCCAGCTTTCAGCATCTATTTCGGGATACTGTTCATTGCTTTTGGAATATTGAGAAAGGGAAGCGGTATAGGCTGTGATAAGATGCGATGTTGCTACAAACTGATGAACCACCTCCAGTTTTTTCTGCTGGTTTTTAGGGTCAGAGATCATTCTCTGGAAATTGTCGGATAGGTTGGCCAGAGAAATAATGGCATTTTTCCGCTTTACTTTATAATCTTCAAGATCAAAATCTCCCTGCAGGAATTTGGAGATCACACTCTGGAAGTAGATGAGGTTATCGGCAGCAGATTTCTTCATCAGGTCCAGATTCTGGGTATGTTCCCAAACGGGCAGTACGATATAAGAGACCGCAAAAGCTATGATCCCTGCAATAGCAGTATCCACAACCCTGTCTTTAAATATAATATCTACCTTTCCCGGGTTCAGGAAATTAAAGCTGAGGAAAACATAGATGGTCATAAATAAAACGGCCCAAAAATACCTTCCTTTCAAAAAGCTGAAGCACATGATCATACTGATGAGCAGTATCGCAAATAAGACTCCGTTGATATGCACAAAATGTAAAATAATATAAGCGATAGTTGCTCCGGTGACTGTTCCGTAGAGACGAAGAAGGTTCCGTTGTTTGGTAATGGAGTAGGCCGGCTTTAAGATTGCCGTAATGGTAATTAATATCCAGTAGGTGTGTCCCAGCCCCAGAAAATCAAACATGGAGAAAATATATCCTACCAGCAAGGCTGTGGTAATTCTTATGGCATGGCGGAAATGGGAGGATGATAATGAAATATTATTCCTGAGAACCTTGGCATTAAGTTTAGGCTCATTCGGCATAAATTTTTTCAGGTCTAATCCGGTGGATAAACTCTTTGCCAGTTTTACGTTTTGGGAAAAGACTTTATAAATCTCATTGATTTCTTTGGTAATCTCATTAATACGCATCAGGATCTGGCGCAGGATCATGAAATTTTCCAGGTTGTCCGGAGAGAGCTGCTTATTTCTGAGTTCGAAATAATTATAATTAAGATTTTTTAATTCAAGTTCAAGATTAGACATCGGCCTTGCTCTTGTTCCGCTTTGAAGGGCAATCCCGATATTGGTGATTTCTTCAGCCAAAAGGTTAAGATAATCATGAATATTGACCAGGATCATGCTGTCTTCAAAACTCTGCTGCAATTTTTGATAATCGCTTTCAGAGGTCATCAGTTTCTCATGAAGGTCCATAGAATTCAAAAACATCAGCATCAATAAACGGCTGGTAGTGGTAGATTCATTGACGATGGTTCTTGTTTTAAAAACCGTTTCCCGGGTATCTTCCTGAAGGTTTTTTATTTCAATCTGTTTGGCAATAACCTGTGTGGTAAGTTTGTCAAAGTCCGGATTCTTCTGATAATAATTAGCCTTGATCTTTAAAAACTCTGCCAGCTGGAGATAATTTTCTCCGATCATCTGACCTGCCAGCTTATAAGGGCGGATGGTGGTTACAACAAGGAAGATCAGCAAAAACCAGATACAGCCACTGGCAAAGATCAGCAGGCTTTTTAGAATATTACTTCCTGTAAGGTGCCCGTCGATAAAGATGGCAAGAACCACCAGGGAAAGTGAGCCTACAGCGGCCAGCCTTTGCCCGTATACTCCAATAAGGGAAAAGAACATCCCAAACAGGATGATTTCTGAGAGGACCAGTATTCTGAAATTCATGACCATACTTGCAATAAGTGCTACGAAAACAAAACAGCAGATCGCAAAAGCAAGGGCATTTCTTCTCCGGATAAAAGGGCCCGGCTGATCGGTAAGGGCCACAAAGCTGGTCCCTAAAGGAAAGAGGAAGTATTCTTTTAAAATTCCAAAGTGGGCAAGGACCAAACAAGGCAGAACAGTAGCTAATGTAATCCTGATTGCAGAATATACATATTGACTGGTTACAAATTTTTTGAGTTCCGCCGAATAGTTCATACTACAAAAATAGGTATTGGAATTAAAAAAATAGCCATAAATAAGAGACTTTTATCAACTTAAATATTATATTTTTTTAATAGAAAATTGGCGATTGGAGAGGATTGACGATTCATGAATGACAATTCACAATTCACTGGCGGGGTATTCCAATAAAAAAGCCCCATACATCCTGATGAGGCTTTTGTATACTAGATGTTGCTGATTAACGTTCGTTATTCGATGTTTCATCACCGATGTTCCAGGTAAGACCGAAACGCAGGGTGTTATCCAAAGCACTGTTAATTTTAGACATGTTGATCAGATAAGAAAGATCCAGCCCGAAAGAACGGTATTTTAAACCGATACCTGCTGTCGCAAACTGTCTTGCTCCCTGCTCTTCACTTTCATGGAAGTAACCTCCTCTTACTGAAAATGCATTGTCATAGGAATATTCCAACGCACCGCTGTACATGATACTGTTTTTGTTTTTGAATGACTTTCCGATACCTGCCATTACCCCTACATTGGGAACTTCATATATGGGCTCTCTTGTATTCGGATTGATCCCTGCATATTCAGAACCGGGAACCAACAGTTTTGAACCTTCTACACTGATTCCGATTCTGTTCATATCATCCAGGTACATATCATAGCCCACCCCTAATCTTGCCATCGTAGGAAGATAAGATCTTGATTCTTCGTTTCCTGTATAATCCAGTTTCGGCCCCAGATTTTGGATGGCAAAACCAGCATTTACTTTACCGTCATTTCCTCCCAGGCCAGTAAATCTTGGGGAGCTGTAGTATCCTGAAACATCTACAGCAAAAGAGTTAGCTGCCTTAAGGGTTGTATCTGTGTTGAATCCACCGGCTAAGTCTGAACGGATAAATCTACCTGTTACAGCCATTGAGTAAGAATCAGATAATTTCAAAGCATAAGCAACGTCAATAGAGAATTCATTAGGTTTTGATGTACCCATTGAAGCAATTTCCGTACCTACCAATTGAGTCAGGTCTACCTGCCCCATATTGAAATAATAGATACTTGCGGAAATAGTAGATCTTTCATCCTGCCCCAAAAACTTATGGAATGCTCCATAGAGTAGAAATACATCGTTGGTAAGTTTTCCCATATAAGGCGTGTAGTTGAGACCTATGGAAGAACTTGTGCTGCTAAAAGGATATTTTGCCGCATTCCAGAATTGTGAAAATGCATCCGGAGAGGTTACTACCCCTTGGTCTCCCATACCTCCTGATCTTGCATCTGGCGCAATTCTTAGGAAAGGAGCTCCGGTCAGTACAGGGTTGATTTTACTTAAATCTTGCGAATAGCCTAGAAAACCAGCACTTAACCCAAATCCTACAAGCAGTTTAGTAGTTAAATTCATATGTTGTCTTTTATATATTATCAGTTTTTTATTAATATTATTGTCTATGTATTATTTAATTATTTCAAAAGTACCATTTTTTCTACAGCTGTAGCACTTCCTTTGCATTTTTCCTGATTTTGACTTTTTGCAAATATCTTAAAAATATACGTACCTTTTGCAACTGTAGCCCCAAAATCATCTCTTCCGTCCCATTCTATAGCCTGGCGAGGGGTTCTAAAGCCCTGTAGGAACGGTTCTGCAACTACTGCCTGGGATAAAGTTCTTACCAATCTTCCGGTGATTGTGTAAATCTGAACATTCACATCAAGGATATCGTCACAGTTATGCTCAAACTGTACATAGGTCTTATTGGTGAATGGATTAGGCCAGTTCAACGGGCGGTTGATCACTAAATGCTGGTCAGATTCATCCTTAACCTCAAAATTTAACGTTGCAGTAGTCGAATTATTGTTTATATCCCAAACTTTAAATGTCAATTGATGCTGTCCGATGGCCAAATTTCTGAAAGGATAGGTTACATTTCCTTTCTGATATTCGGCAAGACTTGGACTTAGACATCCGTTTCCTTCTCCTGCAGCGTAGAAATCATTTAAGATGACCGTGTTAATAATTTGTCCGTCCAGGTATACAGTAATATCATGGCCTACTCCTGAACCCGTAGAATTGATTCCGGTGTCATCCGTAAGACAAGCCAGAAGGGTAGGGTTTTGATTCGTAATCCCGCCATCCGCAAAGTTGGTGTTGTTCATATACAGTTTTACTTTCGGCGGCTGGTTATCATTGATCCCGTTAGGATTGATATCTCCTACCTGTACGGCCTGGTTATTGAACACGTCCATTATTTTATTATCCGCATAGCCCAGGATTCTTCCCTGTCCTACGGTATAGTTAATATCTTTAGGGACATAGAATTCAGCAGTAAAGACGCCATTTACGGCTGTCCCGGATGCTTTTACAATAGGACTTCCTTCCTCGGTATATTCTAAAACAGGGCTGAGGTGTCCGTCATTATTTAACGTTTTCTTATTGATTCTCTTATCAAAAATATTGATGGAAACCCTTCCGTTGAATGTATTGTTTAGTGTTCCGTTAGGGTTGTTGATATGACCTTTGATCTTAACAAAATCCAGTCCTCTGATTAAACCAGGAACAGGAGTTTCAATATTGTCAATTGTTAAAAGTCTTTGGGGTCTGCTGAGCTTCATGGCAGGATCTCCCAGCAGGTTTACCTTTAGATGGTTAAGATCTGCACCTCTTTGTTTTTTTGCGGTGAGATGAGCATTCCCTAACGTTTCAAAATCATCATTGGTCAGTTTAAAGATATTTTTGGTATAAAGATCTGTAAACTGGCGGCCATAGATCACCCCGATCGCACGGCTGGAAGTAATCATTGCAGCGGCACCTCCTTGCTTTAGCTTAATGAACTGTTCACCGGCAGAATTCGTGGACGGTTCATCCCATAAGGTAAATTCACATGTTATGGTAGATACAAATGGAAATCTGCTGTATACATTGGAAAAATTGTTGGAGTTTTGAATCTCGGTACTGGTCAAAACACGTTCCTGTGCCCAGCCGTTGATTCCTCCATGCCCAAAGTAGAACAGATACATACTGTTTCCGATCGCATTGGAAATGGCCTGATTGACCTGTGGATATCTTTGTCCCGCTGCAGTACTTTGAGCAGGGAAAGAATCCAAATACAATTTTTTTACATTATATTCTTTCAGTTCCTGTTGCGCCGGCTGTTCAAAAACATTCACCAGGGTATTGTTCATCACATTATGGAAAGGAGGCCCGTCATCAGAATCATCATCTACGACAAAGTCAAGCCTCATACGCCATTCTCCAAAGGGGCTGGATTGTCCCGGGAGAGAATTGTAATATGCCAGTGTTTTGTTAATCATGTCTCCAGCTTCGGAAGCATTGGCAGCTGGAATTCTTCCAACAGGCAGGTCCGGCAGATTATTTTCGATATAGGTTGCGGTTTGCGGGGAAGTCATTACGATATAATCATCCGTAATAAATGAGCTTACAAAATCTGAAGACTGCTCACTTTGGTACCCCGAAATAATATTTGAATTGTTTGAAACCTTATTTTTAAAATCGTATGAAGCATCACCAAGGATGAATACATACTTAAGTCTTCCCTGTGGCGTATTCAGCTTGGTAACAAAATCTCTGATGGCAGTAAGATCTTTGCTTCCGCTTCCAAATTCCTGGTAGATCTTATTCACATCTACAACCTCTACCTTATAATTGTTCTTTGTCTGATGATAGCTTGCAATTCTCTGAGCCTGTCCCATCATTTCAGGGACGGTAATGATCAGATAATCGGCGTTTTGTATAGCCGAAAGATTCTGATTTCCTATCCTTTCTACAAACTGTGGTGAATAGGCGGCATCAGCCCTGAAAGCTACAAATTCATTGTTGAAGTTCTGATCGGCAGCAGTATAGGCAAAATTGAAGCTGCCGGCGCCGGCCTTATTTACTTTTCGGTTGGCATTTGTAATATCGGTAACGTCCCATACCTGTTCTATATTCCCTGCATTGGAAATACTGAAGCCGTAATTGGTATTGCTTCCGCTTACCAGGGAAAAATCCCTGAAATTCATTTGTGAACCATTGAACGCCAGATTTTCTTTATATTGTACTTCAGCATAATCTATATAGAAGGTCCCGTTAGGATTTAAAGAAATATCCGGATTGTATTTGAACGTAATTTGAGTTCCGCTCAGATTACTTATAGTTCCTGAATAGGTTGGCAGGAAATAATAATTGTATTGGTAGGTCGAGGTATCCGTAGGAACTGTTGTCGGCATTGGATTCTGGTCATTAATTTTGAATTCCAATGTATTTTTCTGTGCCCTGTATCCTGCAGCTCTCGTTCCGAACCGGATGACATCCGCAGGCTGTATGGCAGACTTAGTCGTAAACGTGATGCTTTTTTCTGTAGTGAAAGGAGTGTCTTCCACCCATACTCTTCCTACTTTCATCAGGTTTTTCTGATCATTATTGATGACCTGGTATTCATCATATCTTGTGATCAGCTGAGGAGGTAAATTTCCGTCTATCGTTTGAACCCTTTTTCCAGGTCCTTTATCAAAATTAATATAATAATAGGAAAAGTCTTCATATATATTTTTGACATTATTACTTCTGTCATAGCGGGTGTCGGTTCTTTTAATACCGTTACCGTTATCTTTATTATAAAGATTATATCCGTTCGGACCCTGGGCATAGAAAAGAGCATAGTCATTGTCATTCCATGTACCATCGTCTTCACCCACTACCTGGATTGCATTTTCCTGCAAGGTATTAAATCTCGGGTCCTGATTAAATTCAGGAAGCATAAGACCTCCGTTTCCGTATATTCTGAAATTCTTAGGATTTACAGAAGAAGGATTGATCCCGTTATCTCTTAAAAACTGGGCTGTAATTTTAAATATACCGGATTTGTCTACTTTTATTTTATAGAAGCTACCGCTTGACAGGGGATTATTTGTAGTTCCCAATCTGCCTGTACCTGTACCGGCGGTCGTATTTAATGATGCAGCTTCAGAAATAGTATAGGAAGATAATCTTTGAACGCGCCCTTTTACATTTCTGAATAATGACACACTAATGCTCGCATAGCTTTCCCCTTCTAATGTATAATATGAAACATCTGCAACTTCATAATTAGGAAGACTGCCCTTATCCAATTCATATAAATCTTTGTTGGAAACATTTTCCCACGTAAGGTCAGAAACTTTTAACTGCTTTTCTCCTATTTTTTGTTTAGTTACTATAAAAACGTTATTTTGGCTATATGAAAAACCTTCATTTTTAAAATTGGGAAGATTTAATTTTGTGTCGCCAAAGTCCTGGATTTTTGAACCATCCCATTCTATGGTGTTTCTTTGGGCCCAAAGCATTGATACAGAAGAGAATAGAAATAAAATCGCGATTTTTTGTTTCATGTTTATTGTTGAAATTTCTAAATTACAAAATAAATGAAAATTTTATAATTAAATTGCGATACAATAAAATTAATTTGTTAACGTTTTTCAAAAAAATCAAATCTTTATTTGATTTATTGAATAATTTATTTTTTCTTTGTACTCTTGAAAATATTTATATCGACTATGAAAAAACTAAAGTTGTTTTCATTAATAGCATTAAGTTCTACACTTGCATTAACCAGCTGTGGCGGATCAGGAACCAGCAAAGGTGGCGGTACCAAAAAATTTGTCAGTAAAACAGGTTGGAAACCAAACGAAAAACAGGGTTGGTTTTTTGCAGGAAAGCAACAGAAGCAGAAAGGTTGGCCGGGAATGGTATATGTAGAAGGTGGAACTTTTACAATGGGATTAGTGAAAGATGATGTTATGCACGATTGGAATAATACGCCTCGCAGAATGCAGGTAAGTTCATTCTTTATCGGAGAAACTGAGATTACAAACTATGAATACCGCGAATACCTTACATGGTTGAAGTACGTATTCCCACCAAGTGATCCCAGCTTTAAGGAAATCTACAACGGTGCTTTGCCGGATACCTTATTATGGGACAACAAATTAGCTAGAAACGATTATAACGAAACTTATCTGCGTTCTCCGGAATTCGATTACTATCCGGTAGTAGGAGTATCTTGGACTCAAGCAAACAGATATTGTGAATGGCTGACAGACAGAGCAAATGAAAAAGCTTTGATGAACGCTGGTATTATTGCTAAAGATTTGTACATCAACGAATCCAATAACCAGGGAGGAACAGCATTCAACATGGATAAATTCAAGGCCAATGATCCTGAAATGCAAGGATACATTAACGAACAAAGAATGCAGCAGAAAACAGGTCTTAAAACCACTAATCAGAGGCTTCTTGCTGCAAACAGAGCTCCTAATGCCGCAATGGTACAGAAATTCAGACTTCCTACTGAAGTTGAATGGGAATACGCAGCACTGGGTATGGCTAAAAACAGAGAATATAACCAATACTTAGGTAAGAAACCTGAAATTGAAAAATTAAGAGGTACCAAAGGAAAGGAGAGAGGAATGTTCCTTGAAAACTTTAAAATGGGTAAAGGTGACTATTCAGGGATTGCAGGATGGAAAAATGACGGATCTGCACAGACTTCAGATGTAAGACAATATCCATCCAACGACTTAGGTGTATATGGTATGTATGGAAACGTTGCCGAATGGACAGCGGATGTTTACAGACCTATTATCGATGAAGATTACAATGACTTCAACTACTACAGAGGGAATATGCCTCAGGCTATTGTAAGAAACGGCGACGGAACTTATAAGATGATTGATGAAGGAACGATCAAATATGATACTCTGGCTGACGGAAGATTAGTTTACAGAGGACTTCCGGGACAATTTGAAAGACAAACGATTGCTGATTACAGAAACTATAGAGACGGTGACAGACAATCTTCTTTAGAATATAGAAAAGAAGGTGATTCGGCTTCATTCGATATGTACAATGCTCCTCGTAAGAGCTTCGTTGTAGATGCCAATGGTAGAGTGAAGATGCAGAAAGATACCAGAGACAGAACTTCTTCCATCTCTAATGATGTGAGAGTTATAAAAGGAGGTTCTTGGCAGGATACTGCTTATTGGTTAGATCCAGGGCAGAGAAGATATAAAAATCAGAATAAATCTTACGGTTGGATTGGATTCCGTGTAGCACAGGATGCAAGAACAAACGACAAGAGCAGAACAAGAAGATAATATTTATCAAAAAATACTTATAAAAAACCTTCCGGATTTTCGGAAGGTTTTTTATTTTTGAATCATGAATATAGAACAGTTTTATCCTTTGTTTTTACAAGCAGGTAAAGTAACGATCGACAGTAGAAAAATAGCACAGAATGATATTTTCTTTGCCTTTTCCGGTGAAAACTTCAACGCCGCAACGTTAGCAGAAAAAGCGATTAATGAGGGGGCTTTGGCAGTCATTGTAGAGCTTCAGGAGTTTGAAAATAAAGATAAAAATATTTTCTATGTTCCTTCTACGCTTGAGTTTTTACAACAGCTGGCAATATACCATAGAAATAAGCTAAGCATTCCTTTTATAGGCCTTACCGGCAGTAATGGGAAAACGACAACCAAAGAACTGATCCATGCCGTGCTTTCAGAAAAGTTCAGTGTTCAGTATACGTTTGGTAATTTAAATAATCACATTGGAGTTCCATTGACTATTCTTTCTGTTCGTCCTGAACATGAGATTGCTGTTATAGAAATGGGAGCCAACCATCAGAAGGAAATAGAGTTTTTGTGTACGATTTCCCAGCCTGATTTCGGATATATTACCAACTTCGGGAAAGCTCATTTGGAAGGCTTTGGTGGTTTTGAAGGGGTGATCAAAGGTAAATCAGAATTGTATGATTATCTGAAAAGCCATCATCAGACGATCGTCGTGAATGAAAATGATCCTGTTCAGGTAGAAAAAACCCAAGGCTATTCACCGGTCATTAGTTTTGGAAAAAAAGAGTCGGATTACCACTTTGAATCATTTTCGGAAGATTATTTTGTAGGACTGACCTATCAGGGGGAAAAAGCTCTTTCAAAACTGACAGGAAACTATAATTTTACCAATCTTTGTGCAGCGGCGAGCCTTGGTCTTCATTTCGGAATCAGCTTTGAAAAAATAAAACATGCTGTCGAACATTACATTCCTACGAATATGCGTTCACAGGTTGTAAAAAAAGAAAACAGGACATTGGTGCTGGATACGTATAATGCCAATCCAAGCTCTATGGTCGCTTCATTGAATAATTTCATCAGCTTTGAAGGAACGAAAACGATCATTATCGGTGATATGCTGGAATTGGGTATCGAAAGTGAAATAGAACATCAAAATATTTTAAAACTGGCTCAGGATTTAAATTTTGATGAAATTATTACTGTAGGAAAGCATTTTAAAGCAGTTAACCCTTCAAATCTTTCTTTTGAAGATACTTCAGCATTGATAGACTATTTAAAACAAAGATCCGTTCAATCTGAAAATATCCTGTTGAAAGGTTCCAGGGGAATCGCTTTAGAAAAGGTGATTGATTTTCTCTAGTCTTGTACTTTTAATCGGGAAAAGCCGAGGCTGGGGGAGAGAAGTTCTTGAAAACGAATCGTTATCCTTTTTTTTAATTTTAATAACGGTCTTGTTAAATGACCGCCAGAAGTCGACTATTGAGGAGTAACTTCCAGCTTCATTTTTTTGAACTTCGCCCAAACATCTATTTCTTTGATTTCCAGAATTCTTTTACAATCAGTTTGATATTTTTAAATGTACTTGGGAAAACTTCTTCCTCTATTTGGGAGGTGTTTTTCCAGGCTACTTCAGTAATTCCTTCTTCGATCTGTGGCTTGGAAGTGTCTTCGCCATTGAAATTCATTTCAAACCAATGGGTGCATTTTAATATTTTATCGCCATTCCTTTCCACATAAATATGATAGGTGGTGTTGATGAATTTTACAAGCTCTACCTCCTTCAATCCGGTTTCTTCTTCGATTTCCCTTACAGCAGATTCTTCCTGAGATTCCCCTTTTTCCATTTTACCCTTTGGAAGATCCCATTTTCCGAGTCTTTTGATGAAGAGGACATCACCTTCGGGGTTACTCACAATTCCTCCGGCTGCTTCTATGATTCTGAACAGCTTCTGAAATTCCAGCCAGATCTCATCAATATTCTCACCAAAAACATTGAGTTCATTTACAGAAGTGTTCTCTAAAAGATCTAATGCTATCTCTAAAGTTGTGAAACCTTCATACCCAAGGTTTTTTTCAAGTTCCTCAGGATGCTTAGATAGTAATAATTTTTTTTCGTTCACAAAAACTTTATACATTTGTAAGAATTAAGAATTTAAATACAAAAATAAAAAATGAATTTAGAAGGACGAAAGATTATTGTCAATAAATCATCTAAAGAGCTAACAGAATTACTGAAGTCCCCGGAAAACTATAAAGATTTCATGCCGGATGGCCTTCAGAAATTTGAAACAAGAGACAACGGGTTTAAATTCGGATTACAGGGAATGCCGGAAATTGCGTTAAAAATAGATGAAGTAGACGATCATAAAGCGGTTTTGAGATCTGCAAGTTCAAGTTTAGATTTTTCATTAACAGCAACATTGAACCCTATCAGCGAAAACCAGACAGAGGTACAGATGATTTTTGAAGGGAAATTTAACCCATTCATCAAAATGATGGTAGAAAAACCATTACAAAACTTTATTAATACATTGACAGATAAGATTGAAGCTTACAAATAAATAAAGAAAAACCTTCAGCAATGAAGGTTTTTTTTATGTTGGAATGTTCCTTTTTCTACGCCATAACTCCCGAACAATGGTCGGATGTACTTCCTGTAGCCGAGGAGAGGACATTGATTTCGCTATTCATTTTTAAGACTCCCATAAAGGCAAAAATTAATGCTTCCTTATAATCAATAATTTCTTTTTTGGGAATGATGATTTCAGAGGCTGTTTTCGATTTTATTTTGTCAATCAGAAAAGTGTTATAAGTGCCGCCGCCGGTGAAAAGGATATTCTTACTATGATGCTCATTGATCGCCTTTGAAATCTGCTGGGCAATATGTTCAGTCATTGTCGCTAGTGAATCTACCGGCTCTCTGTTTTCAAGCAGCGGAAATATAAACTGACTGCACCATTCTATTCCTAAAGATTTGGGATGGGATTGGGTATAGAAATCTAAAGAATTGAGCTTCTTCAGCAGTTCTTCATCTATCTTCCCTTCTTTTGCCAGGTTTCCGTTGTTGTCGAAACTCTGGTTCAGCCTTTCTGCCAATCTGTTCAGGATAATATTGACCGGTGCAATATCAAAGGCAATTCTTTGATCGTTCAGCCTTAAGGAAATATTGGAAAATCCACCCAGATTAAGACAGGCATCATATTCTGAAAAAAGAAGTTCATCACCTACAGGAACCAAAGGAGCGCCGTTTCCTTTCATCAGGACATCCTGACTTCTGAAATCATAGATCACAGGCAATCCGGTTTCCAGCTTAATAGCTCTGCCGTCGCCTATCTGAAGCGTAAATTTTCTTTGAGGCTGATGAAAAACGGTATGGCCATGTGAAGCGATCAGGTGGATATTTTCAAGCTGATATTTTCCGATGAAATCTTTGACCTGCCGGCCAAGATAAAAACCGTATTCCGAGTGCAGTTCCAGCAATTCTTCTGCAGAAAGATGAACAGAGGTCCTAAGTCTGTTTTCCCAGTCTTTAGAGTAGGGAAGGGTCTCTGCTTTCAGGATCTGAAAGGTCCAGCTGTTTTGTTTTTCAAATTCAGCAAGACAGATATCCAAGCCGTCCAAACTTGTCCCGGACATCAGTCCAATAGCAAGAGTTTTCATTAGTATAGGAGCTATTTTTTATTTTCTGAAATCCGTTTTGAACTAAAGTCTCCTGAATTGTTATAAAAAGTATATTCAGAAAAGTCGTCTTTAGCAGTCATTCCATTGGCTCCCACTAAAGTAGATCCGTCTTCCATGGTAACATACACGGTATCTTTGGTATAGATCCTGTTTTTTCTCTGGTCCCAGTAAATGCTCTGCATGGCAAATCTTTGTCCTTCATTGGTGGTAATCCTCACATCGCCCTTTGCCTCATAGAATTTTTTATATTCAAAAATACGGGCGTATTTGGCGGTAATTTTTCCGGGAATTTTGGGTTTCTTTTTGTCAAAAAATTCAATATTAATTCCTTTTCTGGCTACGACATACGGGCTGTCAATAAGCTCATATTTTTCAATGATGGGAGCTTTGGCCTTTAAGGTCACAAAGCCGGAATCACGCTGGATAATATCAGCGTTGTTAATGATCTGTGAGGGAAAGTTCTTGCTTTGGTTACCTTTATTTTTGGTAAGATCTTCTTCACAGGATGTCAATATAAAAAATATAGCACAACTAAAAAGGCATGCTATATTTTTATATGATATTTTTTTTGAAAAATTCATTCTAGTTATAAAGAGTCTTTCTGAACCATTTATCAGCAAAATTAAAGCCGATTCTCAGGTTGATGAAATTCTGATTGATCAGGTTATCTTTAAGTGTACCTCTCTTTCCAAGTTCTACTCCAATTTCAAGACCGCTCATTCTTGTGATACTGCTGGTTTTGAACGGAAGCATTACACCGGCTGAAATACCAAACTTATTGATGCTGTTACCGTCTATTTTAAGATTACCTCTTTCATAGAATGCTCCATATCGGTAGATCACTCTTGAGAAATAATTTCTGAAGTTATTGTAGTTGGGAAGATACCATCCTCCGGCAGAAACCCTGTAGGTATCCTGGAAATCAAAGGTCTTGCCAAAATAAGAGATGTCTTCTCCCTTTTTATAATCAACCTGTCCGGAAAGGAACCAGTGATTTTCACTTCCGTATCCTACCCCGAAAGAAGCCTGTAATGGAAGAAGGTTTTTTGAACTTGTTGTTTTCTGTTCCAGGATGGTTTCATCCGTTTTTGTTCCTGCAGCATCAGCAAATCGATATGTACTGTTGATATACTCAGTTGTCATATTGCTGGTATTTCCAAAAGTAGCTGTAGCCCCGATAGTCAGTTTCTTATCCGTACGGGTATTTAATTTCTGATAACTGGTACCCAGTGTAAAGTTAAAGTTTCTGACCCTGTTTTTAGTTTCATAGCCATTAACGTACTCCGCATTTGATGTAACTAATTCATTAAGGTCATATAGATCTCCAAAATAAAGATTGGCTCTTGCCCCTACCGATAATTCCTGATTAATTTTGTAAGATACTGCAACCTGTGCGGTATTTAATGTACCTCCTCCTTTAAAACGGTTCTGGTAGATATCCTTGTCTGAAAGTGTTTCAGGATTCACTACATCATAACTTTTAGAACTGTAAGGCTGATAAGAAAGTCCCATTTTCACTTTTGGTGATAAAGGAAATGCCAAAGCAATATTAGAAAGATACGTAGAATGTTTTGTAGATTTCTTATCGTTATAATTCGATTTGAAATAATTGTTTTCGTTGGTAGCTTCCAATCTGATACTTGTAAGTTCGAAATTGGCATTATTGGCCGGGTTAGCAAAATTGAAACTACTTGTAAAATCACTTATAAAAGCGGTTGATATACCTCCCATTGAAGTAGTTTCGATCGTATTATCATATTTTACATCTCCAATTCCATATGCTGCATAAGGAGAGTTGCTTAAACTCTGTGCATTTAGGAAGTATCCAACTGATATGAATGATACTACAAAGATTTTTTTCATTCTTTATTTTTAAAACAATGCGCAAATATCTTAAATATTAATGAATTGTAAAAATTATATGTGGTTAAAGTTTGTTAAGGGCCGTTCTTTACACGGAAAATGCAAATTTTTATGAATACATCTGGCTATTCTATTATGTAAAAAAGAACCATTCAGCGGATAAGAATGGTCTTTTTTTGCTGGACAGAAGCGATGAAAATTATTTCACCTGAAGTACTGACCGGCTGTGGCTGAAGGTTTTAAAACTGAACTTTCCATGGTATTTTCCCATTCCCGAAGTTCCTACTCCTCCAAAGGGAAGATAATGAGAACCTACATGAATAATGGTACTGTTGATTTCTGCATCCCCACTAGTTGTACGGCTTAAAACACTATCTGCAAATGCCTGGTTTTCTGTGAAGATGTACAAGGCCAACGGCTTGGGACGGTTATTGATTTCTTCCAGCGCTTCGTCAATATCATGATAGGTCATAACAGGAAGGATAGGCCCGAAAATTTCCTGCTGCATAACGAGATCATTCCAACTGACAGCATCCATGAGCGTCGCTTCAAAATGACGGGTGTCGAGATCATAGCCTCCGCCATAGATTACTTTTTCCTGAGCCGCTTCAAGATATTTTGCAAGATTTTTAATCTGATTCTGACTGACGATCTTACCTATTTTGCCTAAAGATCCGTCAGGATAATGAGCCTGTAAATAGCTTTTAAACTTCTCAATAAAGGCGTCCTTCACAGACTCATGAATGTAGATGTAGTCAGGAGCAACGCAGGTTTGCCCGCAATTAATCCATTTTCCGTAAGATATTCTTTCTACAGCCTTATCTAAGTCTGCATCAGAATGAACAATGGTGGGAGACTTCCCTCCAAGTTCCAACGTTAAAGGAATTAACTGTTCTGCAGCAGCTTTCATTACGATCTTTCCAACATGCGGGCTTCCCGTAAAGAAAATATAATCGAAAGGAAGACTTAATAACAGGGTATTTTCCTCAACAGCTCCCTGAACCACTGCAACGTAAGATTCATCAAAAGATGCTTTCACGATATCTTCAAGAACTTCAGCAACGTGAGGCGTATTTTCTGAAGGCTTTATAACCGCTGTGTTTCCGGCAATCAATGCTCCTATAAGCGGACTGAATGTTAATTGTACCGGGTAGTTGAAAGGGCCGATAATATAGGTAACCCCATAAGGTTCATCTATTATCTTACTTTCCACTTTAGCACCTGAAGGATGTGGTTTAGATGCTGCGGGAGTCGGTTTAGACCATTCCTCTATATTTTCCAGAAGATAATCAAGCTCGCTAAGTACAATTTGTATTTCAACATATTCCGCTTCCTTTCTGCTTTTTCCCAAATCAGTTTGCAAAGCATCACAGAGCGCATCGGTATGGCTTGAAAATACATCACGGAACTTTCTTACCTGTGATTTTCTGAATTCAATGTCTTTCGTTTGATTGGTTTTAAAGAAAGCCTTTTGTTGTTGGAATACCTCCCTTATTTTCTGTTCAGATTGTTTATCCATTTTTATTTATTTAAATGATGATGACGGTGAGTTGAGTAGCTAAGTAAATTAGATAACAAACAACCATGCAAATGTATTGCTGAAAATTACATTGTACACAATTTAATTTAAAATTTATTCTAATTACATTATTGATGTCACCTATAATAGGGATCTGCACCCAGTAAAAATCAAAACCGTAGTTTTTATATGATATTAAACAGAGTTAATTTTATAAATTGAAATAAGATTTTTTATCTTTGGGACATGAATTGGGAGAACATAGCCGGACAGGAAAATCTGAAAAAACTTCTGAGAGAAAGCATCGCTGAAAATAGAGTGAGCCATGCCCAACTTTTTGTAGGAAAAGAAGGATATGGTACACTGCCTGTGGTATTGGCATACGCCAAGGAGATTTTTAATCAGGAAAATGCGCATGCCGCTTCTAAGGTTGAACATCTTAACCACCTGGATCTGCACTTTAGTTTTCCTGTTTTTACAGATAATAAAAATTCTTTAAGTAAGAATAAGTTTGAAGAGTTCAGAGAAATGATCCTGAGTTCCCCTTATTCGAGCTATGACGACTGGACGGCTTTTTTAGAATCTGAAAACAAGCAGCTTTTTATTTCTGCCGATGAAGTGGATGACCAGAATCAGAAATTTTCATTGAAAAGCTTTGAAGGAGGAACCAAAATTCTCATTGTTTGGAGGGCGGATAAAATGAATGTTGCTGCCTCCAATAAATTTTTGAAATTTCTGGAAGAACCGCCGGCAAGAACAATTATACTTCTTACCGCAGAAAATACCAATGATATTCTTCCTACGATTCTTTCCCGGACGCAGATTGTGGAAGTTCCTAGGATTAATGATGATGATCTTGGGAAATATCTTAAGCAGAAGTATTCGCTTTCCGAAGAAAAGGTCAGAGAAATGGTTCATGAATCCCAGGGAGACCTTAATGATGCTGTGAAACTATTGAATTCAGGAGATAAAATCAATGAATTTGAAAAACTTTTTGTGCAGTGGGTTCGTGATGCGTTTATGGTCAAGAAGAAACCGGCATATCTTAAAAGTATTATTTTTTGGGCCAGAGAAATTGCTGGATGGAACCGGGAAAAACAGAAGAACTTTTTAAATTATTGTTCTGAGATTTTCCGCCTGGCATTACTTCAAAATTATCAGTCTGAAGATCTGGTATATAAAAAGATCAATGCTGACGGGTTCAACTGGGGCGGATTTTCAAAATTTATCAGTGGCGCCAATATTGAAAGTATTCTGGAAGAGATTAATACTGCCGATCTGCATTTAACAAGAAACGGAAACCCTAAAATTGTATGGACGGATCTTGGGATCAAATTGTCGAGATATATCCATAAGAACTCATAAAAAAGCACCGGCAATGGCTGGTGCCTTTATTTTAGAATCAGGCAGATTTTGTTACTTTCGCTGCTTTTTTATCTTTTTTAAGGGTGCTTTCAGCTGTTTTTGTTTTGGCATCACAGTTTTTATGATGAGCATCGGAACTGGCTTTTTTATCTTTCACCGAACATTCCTTTTTGTCTTTTCCCGCACAGCATCCACCTTCTTTAGGTTTTTCCTGAGCATAACTTACCGTAAACAGGCCAATCGCTAAAATTGATATTAATTTTTTCATGATCTAAATTTTTAAAGTGAATAAATGTAATGCTTTTTTTGTTTCATTTTTCAATTTTAAAATAAAACTCTAATCTCTGAAATACATTTTAAAGGCTTAAAATAATATATTAATGGTTTCCTTTTTTGCAGGTGTATGTCTTTCATAGAGAATACCTTCTGTTATTAATAAATTAAATCTATATTAAAAAATCAATCAATCGTTTGATTTTATTGGAAATTGATGTAAATTTGCGCCCTGAAAAATGGAAGTGATATGATTTCAAAAGAAGAAAATATACTATTTGCTGCTGAAAAACTTTTTGCAGAAAAAGGTTTTGACGGGACTTCTACCAGAGAAATATCCAAGGCGGCGAATGTAAACATTTCTATGATCTCTTACTATTTTGGTTCCAAGGAAAAGCTTTATGAGAAATTAGTTGAATACAGGATGAATGAGGGCCAGTTTTTTTCAAAAGATATTTTAGAAAGAACGGACATCAATGAATGGCAGAAAATAGAAAAAATAGTAGACCAATTTTCCGGAAGGGTAAGACATCACAAATGTTTTTACAGGATCATGCAGCGGGAACAGCTTCATACAGAGAATCCACAGATTGTAGAATTTCTGAAACAGACAAAAATGGGCTTTATCTCGATGTATTCACAGGTTCTCGAAAGTGGCCTGAAGAAAGGTATTTTTACTAAAAATCCACCGATTTATCTGCTTCATGCTACCATAAGCGGAACCTTGTTCTATGCATCCAATGCGAAAGAGATGTATAAGGAATTCCTGAATGATACGGAAGATGATGAAGTTTTTGATGAAAAGTACTACACAGAACTTAATAAACATATAAAATATTTACTAAAAGACCTTTTAGGTTATGAAGAGAATAAATAACTCAGTGATTGCATTATCATTATTCATTGGAATAGCAAATGCAAATGCTCAGGAGAAAAAAACACTTTCTCTTGACGAAGCGGTGCAGCTGGGAATCCAGAACAGCAAGAATCTCAAGATCGACGCAGCCAAGATCGAAGAGGCTACCGCTGATCTTTTGGAAGCTAAAAACAGACAGCTTCCTGAATTGAAAGTTTCCGGAAGCTATATGTACCTTCCCATAAAACCCAATATTGATATTAAGCTTCCCGGCGTTTCAGGTGCCGGAGGCCCTGAAGTTCATCAGGTCCTTTATGGTTCTGCCAACCTTAGTGTTCCTATTTACAGCGGAGGAAGAATCAAATATGGGATCCAGTCTGCAAAATACCTCGTGGAAGCTTCCAAACTGAGCACTGAAAATGACAAGATAGCGATTGCATACAACGTGGCTCAGGCTTATAATAACTTGTTTAAGGCGAACCAATCCATCAAGGTTTTTGAAGAAAACCTTGCCGCTTCTCAAAAGAGAGACGAGACTTTCCTTAAAATGGAAAACAACGGATTGATTGCCAGAAATGACAGGTTAAAGGCCAACCTTCAGACCTCAAACATCGAACTACAGTTACTGGAAGCCAAAAATAACTACAATATTGCCAATATCAATATGGACTTATTATTAGGACTTCCTGAAAATACCGAGATTGAAGTGGATCAAAATTATATTGATGAAGGTTCTGATGTGAAACTTGTTGATTATTATGTGAATGAAGCCAGAGAAAACCGTAAGGATTTACAGGCTTTAGCTCAGCAGAGAAAAGCAGCAGAATTGGGGACAAAAGCGGCAAAAGCAGAAAATCTTCCTTCAATAGCATTTACCGGAGGGTATGTAGCGGCAGATATTCCTAAATTTCTTACCGTATACAATGCTGTGAATGTAGGAGTGGGGATTTCTTATAATCTATCGAATATCTGGAAAGAAAATTCATCGATGAAGCAGTCCCAGGCGAGAGAAAAGCAACTGGCAGCTACCGATGAATTATTGAATGACAACATTAAGCTTGAGGTCAACAGAGAATATCAGAATACAGACTATTCCAAAAAGAGAATTGCTGTTTTTGAAAAGTCAGCTGAACAGGCTAATGAAAACTACAGAATCACAAAAAATAAATATGATAACGGATTGGCTACCATGACTGAATTGCTGGATGCAGATGCAGCTCAGATTGCAGCCAACGTGGGAGTGATCAATGCAAAGGCTGATGCAGCATTAGCCTATAGAAAACTATTACAGACAACAGGAACTTTAACAATAAAATAATCAGATCGAAACCAAAATGGAAAACAATACTACACCAGCAGTTGAACCTAAAAAGAAAAAAAGCCTAGTCTTTCCTATCATTTTAGCAGCTGTCGTAATCGGAGGGGGAATCTACGGTTACAGAGCATATACTTACGGACAGTACCACGAAGAAACTGATGATGCCCAGATTACTTCAAATATGGCACCCGTTATTTCTAAAATATCGGGCTATGTAGCTGAAGTAAAAGTAAAAGATAACCAGTTCGTAAAAAAAGGAGATACTTTAGTTATTTTAGATAACAGGGACCAAAAAATGGCCCTTGAGCAGGCTCAGGCAGCTTTATCTACTGCTAAAAGCAATATTTCAAATGCAGAAGCGTCTACCACAGCCACCTCAAAAAATATCAGTTCTTCTCAAGCCGCTGTAGTCACAGCGAATGCACAAATAGAGGCCGCGAAAGTAAATGTTTGGAAAACTTCTCAGGATTTGAAGAGGTATGCCAACCTTGTAAAAGACCATTCTATTACAGAGCAGCAATATGAGCAGGCTTTAGCAGCAAAACAATCTGCAGATAAGCAATTACAGGTTTTAATCGATCAGAGAAATCAAATCGCTCAGCAAACCACAATCGCGTCATCTCAGACAGCAGCAAGCTCTCAGCAGATAAGCGTGGCCGGTTCTGTGGCGAAACAAAGAGAAGTAGATGTTGAAAATGCAAAATTAAACCTGTCCTATACGGTAATTCTTGCTTCTGAAGATGGCTATGTAGGAAAAGTACCTACTCAGGCCGGACAATATCTGCAGGCCGGAGCCCAGTTGTTTGCATTGGTAAAAAATGACCAGAAGTGGGTAGTGGCGAATTTCAAAGAAACACAGGTAGATAAAATGGTAGAAGGGCAAAAAGTGAAAATTGAGATCGATGCTTTCCCTGACCAGGAATTTGAAGGGGTTGTAAGCTCTTTCTCACCTGCTACAGGTGCCACTTTTTCAATTCTGCCTCCGGATAACGCCAGCGGGAACTTCGTAAAAGTAGTTCAGAGACTTCCTGTAAAAATAGATTTTGTAAATCTTGATAAGAATATTGCAAAAAGACTGAGAACAGGAATGAACGTGAAAGCAGAGGTTTCGCTTAAATAACATTTAAAATTGTAAAAAGTCAATAAACTTCGTTTGTTTACAGGGAAGAGGTTTTACTGTCAATTTAAAACTGAGGGTTAAAAAACTCACCGTTCACTACGCAGCAAAATTTACCATTGGCTTTTTTACATCGTAAAAAACGTATGCAAGATTCATTAGTAGAATATGGAGCCCGGAGAGTAATCATTACGATTACAGCGATTCTTTGTGCCCTGCTTGAAATTGTGGACTCCACGATTGTCAATGTTGCCTTGAATGAGATGAAGGGTAATCTTGGAGCCACGCTTTCTGAAGTAGGTTGGGTAATTACGGCTTATGCGATAGGTAACGTAATTATCGTACCTATGACAAGCTGGCTTTCACAGCAGTTTGGACGTAGAAATTACTTTGCGGCTTCCATCATTATATTTACCGTATTTTCATTTTTATGTGGAAATGCGACCAACATCTGGGAATTGGTATTCTTCAGATTGATGCAGGGGATCGGGGGAGGAGCCTTACTGGTAACTTCACAGACCATCATTACGGAATCTTATCCGATTGAGAAAAGAAGTATGGCTCAGGCTATCTATGGTCTGGGAGTAATTATCGGCCCTACTTTGGGTCCGCCGCTTGGAGGATATATCGTGGATAACTTCAGCTGGCCCTATATTTTCTATATTAATATTCCGATTGGAATTGCAGCAACCTTGATGACGCTTCAGTTTGTAAGAAGTCCGAAATATGCAGAAAAACGTAAAGTCTCGGATGTTGACTGGATTGGGATTGGATTGCTGGCAGTAACGGTAGGTTCATTACAGTTTATTCTGGAGAGAGGTCATGAGGAAGACTGGTTTGCCAGTGGAATGATTGTCACGTTTACAATAGCGGCAGTTTTAGGATTTATATTGTTCCTCTGGAGAGAGCTTACCTTTAAATATCCGATTGTTGAGCTCAGGGTACTTAAAAATAGTAATTTAAGAATCGGAACAATGATGTCATTCGTGCTTGGATTTGGGCTTTATGGTTCCACATTCATCGTTCCATTGTATACCCAGAGTATTTTAGGATGGACGGCCCTTCAGTCGGGAGCTTTGATGATTCCGGCAGCTTTAACGACAGCCTTCATGATGCCTATTATTGGTAGATTACTGGCAAAAGGAGCAAAACAGCAGATCCTTGTTTCTTTAGGATTGTTCATCTTCTTTGTCTATAGTTTCTGGGGATATAAAATTCTGACACCGGATACCAGTAAAGACGCATTCTTCTGGATGCTGATTGTAAGGGGAGCTGGTTTAGGATTACTGTTTATTCCCATCACATCTCTGTCATTAAGTACATTGAAAGGGCAGGAGATTGGTCAGGGAGCAGCTTTTACCGGAATGATGAGACAGCTTGGGGGATCTTTCGGGATTGCAGCCATCACAACTTTTATTGCCAATGCAGGTCAGAAATACAGGAATAATTTAATTTCCCATCTGGATGAAAACAGTTTTGAGGTTCAGCAAAGGCTGAGTGCACTGAAAGCAAGTTTCGTAGCTAAAGGAATGACACCCGATGCTGCAATGAATGCCGCCTATAAAATGCTCGATATGTCAGTAACCAAGCAGGCAACGGTATTGTCTTACATGGATGTATTTCTTTACCTCGGCATCGTATTCCTGATATGTATTCCGTTTATCTTACTCGTAAAAGAAAGAAAGAGCAAAGAAAAAATAGATTTGAGTGAAGCCATGCACTAAATTTAAATTAAAAACCTTCGATATTTTCGAAGGTTTTTTCATTGTCATTTCTACCGTAAAGTAATGACAGATAATAACTTTCAGTTTTAATTTTGTTAAATAAAAAATAATATCACTTATTGGAGAGTTTAATTATTTTTTCTAGCTTTACACGAACAAATGAAAAAATATAAATAGATTCCCTCATCCCTCAAAACCCTTTTTTAAAAGGGATTTTCCCAATATAGTACCGGATTTTTACTGAATTCAGTTTTTAATATCAACTGATCAAGCGCTACCTTTTACTTTGTTTTTATATCCAATAAAGGCAATGTTCTTATTTCCGAAAGCTTTATAAATACTGCCTTTCGTTTCCTTATTTAACTTAACCATGATCTCAACATACTTACAAAATATTAAATATGAATCAAATACAACTGCCGGAAACTTATCTGGCATTATCAGATTTCAGAAAACAGGATGTCTATCTTCCTGAAATGAATCAGGCTCAGATTATTTCAGATTTTTTCCCCGGAACTTTTACAGAACTCACCCAGCGCTTGTCAGATATTACAGGAGCTTTTTACGGAGGCATGCTCAAGCAGATTGGCAGACTTTACGGAGCAGAAGCTATTGAACAGCTTTCCAGTGCTTTTATGTATGATCTCGGATCAAGAATGACAATGAAAAATCTTGAAACAAAACCTAATCTGCAGCCGGGTATTCCAGCTGTAGCCAAAATACTTATAGGAGCAATTTTTACATCCAGTCCCGAATATAATTTTGAATGTAAAGAATTAAATGATCACAAATGCGAGCTGCTGATCAAGGGAGCAGACCGTTACCATAAAGTCACACAGAGCCTGCAGATCGCAGACCTGTTGAAATGGCCGGTCATAAAACCTTTTATACAGGGAGTTTGCGATACCATGGGGCTGGATGTTTTATTTGAAATAAAAGTCCTGAAGCTTGATCCTGACAGTTCATGCAGCTACCATGTAGTGATATCTGAAAAATAAGAATGAAAAAGCATAGATAAATATCAACAGAAGCGAACTTTAGTCCGCTTCTGTTATGAATAAAAACAAGCATCAGGCTTTACCTAAGCATGAGATCTTCCAACTTTAATAATCTTTGCTGCAACTTCTAAAGATCATACTCAGAGCCTTACACTTTAAACCTTGAATTATAAATATAAAAGGATGCTACCTGATCCTCTCTGTCCATTCAATACCACTGATGTCAATCAGCTTTAATGTGTAAATTTCACTTTTTTGAAGAATATCATGGATGCCTACTGTTATATCAGCCTTTGCTCCAAGCGGAATAACAAGACTGTGTTTTCCGGGCTTCACCCTGGCTACATAATGGTTTTGGATATCTTTTGCAGAGAATTTTGAAAGTTCATGATGATTCAGTTCTTTTAAAATTTTCCCGTCCTGATCCAGAATATGAATGCCTATGAGAAATGAGCCATAAACATCCGCTCCTTCAGTTCTGTACACTTCAAATTTTAAATCTGAATCATTGTAAGAGATATTGGAAATTTCAATCTTAGGTTGTACGGATTTATTGTGCAATGTGCCCCAGACCCCTCCATGAAAATACTGATTGGTATACAGGGTAATCCCCAAAATGAATAAAGAACCTGTAAGTACAATACCTTTTGGTTTTGAGAATGGCAAAACACCGGAGCCCAGCCATTGAAACCACTTTTTATGTGTAAAACTTACATTTTTTTTGATCAAATAATGATCCAAGGAATACGGACCGCTTCCGGTGAGGAACAGCACGAATCCGCCTGCTATCCCCAGGACACCGATCTGCCATTCATCCACACAGGTTGTCCCCAGCCAGCCTGAGCCCAGAAGGATTCCCAATGCAAGTCCGAAGATCCCGAGACTCATGAATCTGGTAAATAATCCCAAAATAATAAATAATCCTACGATGGCTTCAATAATGGTAAAGATCATCATAGATCGTTGCAAAGCATCAGGATGGGTAACCAGATATTCTATAACAGGTTTTATTCCTAAAGCATTAGGCAGAAAGTGATTGAATTTCTCTCCGATATACCCCTTTTCATCGGGAATGAGTTTGTTCTCAAGAATGAGTCTGCGCCAAAAGGCAGAAAAATAAGTCCACCCGATAACCATTCGGAGGGATAAAGTATATAAGCCGGCCAAATCAGAAGACTGGCTGTTTAAAGTATGTTTCATTGAATTTTATATTGTATTGTAAAAGACTATTGATTGGTATTTTAAACCTGGGGCAGGCTTAATTTGAGTCTTTTAAATAAAATATACTTCGGAGGGCTGTTTCCGGTAGCGTACCCAGAATACTCATTAAGAACCTTTTCTTTTCCGGTATTTTTTGCTGAAGAACCAGCATCAGAAAAACCTTTATCTATTAACCTGATATCAGCTTTTGAAACGGAAAGTCTGGAAGAGGTGGAAGCAATATCGCAGTTATTGGAATAACCGGATGTGGTTTTGATCTTATTTAAACCACTGATGTACTGAATGTCAAAAATATCAAGAACATTTCTCTTTACAGAGCATGGCGATAATGAAAACGCCAATACCAGCATCGTTATGATGGCTTTATAGGTCTTCATATGGATTCCTGTGTTTGACATTTACACAAAACTACACTTTATTTTAGTTTTAGCTTACTAAATTGTAAAAATTCATCCTGCTGATCCACAAATAAATAATGAGAGCAGTTGTCAATATGTTTACAATGATCTTTTCCGACTATATTTTGAAGGTCATTAAGCTGTTTCTCAGAAAATATTCCGTCATTTTTTTCATACACGGCCAGTAAGGTGATTCAGGTCATAAATTTTGAAAATTAAAATCTCTCCTGACTGACAGTTGTCACAATCGTGTATTATCTTTATCCAATATTTTTAATTAAAAACATAGTACTTCAATGAGTTATTGCTTAGCCATAGACGGAATGCAGCCTGAAAGCAGGAAAGAACTGCATAAAAATTACCACGATAATCATTACGGATTTCCGATTCATGATGATAATGAATTGTTCGGAAGACTGATTTTGGAAATTAATCAGGCTGGACTGAGCTGGGAAACCGTTCTGAAAAAGGAAGACCGCTTCAGAAAAGCATACAGTGATTTTGATATTCAGACAATAGCTGCTTACACAGACGAAGACCGCGAAAGACTTCTTAATGACAGCGGAATTATCAGAAATAAATTAAAAGTAAATGCTGCCATTGAAAATGCCAGAACTATTGTTGAACTGCAGAAAGAATTTGGTTCTTTTGAAAAATGGCTGGAACATCATCACCCTAAACCTCTGCAGGAATGGATGAAGCTGTTCAAAAAGACATTCAAATTTACGGGAGGAGAGATCGTGAATGAATTTCTGATGAGTACCGGATATCTGAGAGGAGCCCATGCCGAAAGCTGCCCCATTCATTCAAAAGTTTTGGAACAGAAGCCATTGTGGAAAGAAGCGGGAATATAAAATATTGGGCCGGAAGATCATCTTCCGGCTTATTTTTTACTTAAGACTTCTTACTGAAACATCAGGTTTTTCGCCTTGCGGAACGATAAAGATGGCATTGTCATTAATTGTATCTCCGGGATCAAAATAATAACTTCCCGTTACAGGGATAGTACTGGTCGTAAATTTTCCTGATTTATCATAAGCGGAATAAGTAACGTTGATGATCTGGGCTTTCATTTTCAGTTCGACCTTTTTGGAGGTCAGCCTGGCACCGGTCGCATTCACACAGTCTAATTCTACAAGCCCGATATTGCTTACAATCTGAGGAAAAGAAGACAGCCGGATGTTATACGGCTTATCAGAAGTATTTTTCACAGAGGCCGAAACTTTGTAACGGTCATAAGATTTTCCGCCGGATTCAATACTCTCTTTATTGAGGATATTGAAAGTAACACTCATTCCGTTGATTTCAAGGGTTTGGCCGTCAGAAATTTTTTGTGCGTTTACAAATGTTCCGAGAAAAACAGCTGTGGTGAGGGAAATGAAAAAAGTCAGGTTTTTCATAGTATTATTTGAGGGTTTTGTGAGGATTAAATTTACATAAAATAATACGATCCAGAATTTTTTAATCCGGAATAAGAATCTTATTCGTTTTCCATAATTTGTTTATGCTCTTTTCCCCATTTTTCAAACTCCAGAATAATGGGTTTCAGTTTGTAACCGATTTCCGTAAGCTCATATTCTACACGGGGAGGGACTTCAGCAAAGACCGTTCTGGTGATGATTTTATCTTTTTCCAGTCTGCGAAGCTGAAGGGTAAGCATTCGTTCTGTGATCGTATGAAGACGTTTTTTAAGCTCTCCAAACCTCATTTTCCCGTTGATCAGATAACAACAGATAGCCAGGGCCCATTGTCCTCCGATCATATTGGAGGTATAGATTTCCGGACATTCATCTGCAAGGGCTTTTTTATTCGCAAAATTGGTGGATGTTTCCTTAATTTTAGTCATTACTTACATTTTTTATAGTACCATACAATAGGTTGCTAATGTACGAAATGTAACCTGTGTATAGTATTTTTGCTATAGAAATTTAACTTTATGAAGACCTTAATTATTGTAATTCATCCGGATATTGAAAAATCTGTTATCAACAGAAGATGGATCGAAGAACTGAAAAAATCTCCTGAAAAATATACGGTTCATCAGCTGTATGAAATGTATCCTGATGGAAATATCAATGTCGCCAGAGAGCAGGAAATAATGGAATCCTATGATAAAATTATATTTCAGTTTCCTTTTTACTGGTTCAGCAGTCCGCCGCTTTTAAAACAATGGTTAGATGAAGGTGGTTTTATATGGTTGGGCTTATGGAAGTAACAGCGGATATAAGCTGGAAGGCAAGAAAATGTCATTGGCTGTTACGGCAGGAATTGATGAGGATGGGTATAGTGCATCCGGAGAGTATAAATATACTATGAATGAGCTTTTCAGACCTTATGAACTGACTTTTGATTATATTAAAGCAGAATATAAAGAACCTTTCGTGTACTACGGAATCGAAAGAGATTCTTCCGATGAATGGATCGAAAGAAGCGTGCCGATGTACCTTGACTTTCTGGATAGCTTATAATGAAAATAAACAGGAATCTATTTGTTTTTTTTTGTGAAATAGATTCCTATTCCTTCCAAGGTTAAAAGTATTCCGGTAATTAAAATGGAAACCATAGAATAAGAAACGGCTCACCCAATTGTATAATACATGATCAATAATTTCCTCTTGCCGTAAACATTCCCATGGATAGTAAAAACATTATAATAGAGAGAAGACCTGCAGAGATGCCTGTGAAGAATGGATCGTGATGAATTGACTTCATATTTTAGTTCATATATTTTTCATTAAACGTATGAAGATCCAGAGCTTGCTCCTGAAAATAATCTTTGAATTGATCAGATAAGGTTTTATCTCTGAATTTAACAATAGTATATCCACTGTCAAAAGCAATAATTTCCAAAAGACTTTCCTGAATAAAAAAATGATCGCTTTCCCATACCTGGGAATCTTCAGCACATAAAGTAGAGATTAGTGTACTATCAGGCTCAATATTACTTGGTACAGCAGTTATGATTCCCCAAATGATCTGAGGACTGCTTTCATAAAGCTGTTGAAATTGTTGATGATTTAAAACAAAGAAATCTTCATCAAAATGAATAGGGACCGGCTGGCCATTAGGTATAAAATCTAGATCCGTCAAAATCCAGCGGTAAGCAGCCAGATCATTCCATATAGGTTTTAGAACTTCCCGGAGATTCGTATGGAATTTTACTTTTTTGGTACTTCTGATAATCCAGTTCATTTATTTCGTATTTAAAACCCTGCCGATCCTTTTCTCTGCCTCCTCTTTTGTAATTCCATTATAAAAGTCATGCACAAAGGGATGATCATAACTTTGATGAGGAAAAACAAACGGACGGCCTATAGAATTGTTTACCACAACTGTTGTAGGAATGGTTTCCTGAAAATCATAATCCGGAAGATAAGTAGAAAGCCATCCGAAATATTCCGCTTCAAATTCTTTATTATCATAATTTTCAACATATTCATTAAAGTTCTTTTCACTCAGTGAAACCCAGATTCCGTAATCCAGGTCTCTGCAGTCATCGGTGACTTCCTGTACAAGAACTGTACGGATAAATCTATGAGTGTATTCAGAATCTTGAACGACGCATAAATCTGAAGAGAGTTCAGCATTCTTTAATTCTTCATCAGATAAACAGGAATAAAAATAAGGAGCGTCATAAGCTAACGCCGGCCAATCCTCTTTTTCTTCTCCGCAGCATTGGCAGATGTATTTCATATCGGTGATTTTTTTGCTAAAATATTTAAAAATCCTTATCCTACCGTAGGAGTATCCTCTTCTTTGAGTATCTTTTTCTCCTTCATGGAAAGCATCATTCTTTCATATTTGTATTTTTCCCAGTCAAATTGATGAAGAAAATCTAAAGCTGCCTGAAAGCCCCTGTTGAAGAGCTCTTCTTTCTCTTCTCTTTTCATAAAGAAATTCAGCCAGCTGCTGGATCCGCAGTTCACGGTTTGTATGCTGTACTGGCGGTAAAAACTATGTTTGGTAAGAAACATTTTATCATTAAAACCCTTTAAGGTACTGATGATATTTCCGGCATAGCTGAATGGGGTTTTAAGGATTTCTTCACTTGTTTTTCCTTTTTCAGAAAGAATAGCGGAATCGTTGGTGAGCTGTACGCCAAAAAGAGGCATCCTTGGATAAAAAACCTCGTCCGCGTGGAAAAGGTCAATAGGAAAATTGGATATGCTGCCCCCATCAATAAATATACCTACAGGGTTAATATCCTGCTGCTGGGTACTCATCCAGAATTTCCAGGCATATTTCACAGAATCTTCTTCCTTATTGATTTTTTTCTGAAAAGGCTCAAAAAAGAAAGGGACAGCCATGGAGGCTCTCACAAATTCTGCCGGGCTGGTGTGTTTCAGTTCCTCTTCAGACCAGTACAAATTAGCCATGGTGGGAAGCTCTACTTTAATTTTAGCATTGATATCTGTTGTAATGACTACATATTCAGATTTAAGCTGATAAAAAGGATTGTTTTTATAATAGTCATTATTGACAGAACTCTCATAGAAAATTTTGTATCTGGTCTCATCAATATGTTCCAGATTCTTAGCTTTTATCTTTTCAATGCTTTGCAAAGCTATGGTGTAGTATTCCTGCCTGTTTCCGGACCGGTAGCTGAGGTTAAGGTCATGTTCTTTCCGGATATATTTTTTATTGAGATGGGCTACGGTCTCTATTCCAAAACCATCAAGAGCATTTTTCATGGTGTCCATAAAAACATTTCCGGGATTGAGGCCACTGTTTTCTTTTCTGAAGTTATGGTATAATTTCTTAATTCCGAAAAAGAGAATAATGGCGGGTACCAATGGAATGAGAAACATAAGTTTGGCACGTGTTATGGTTTCTGATGGAGCCGTAAAAGGAATACTGATGAGAATAATGAACAGGGCTGCAGTAATAATGGCATTGATTTTAAAAAAATCCTTATTGTTCAGCATAGCATGGAGCGTTGTTTTCACATAGGTCTTTCCATCCATAAAATCAGCAAAGTCCCAGCTGAACAGGATATCCTTAATCACATCACTTTTAGCCTCTTCTTTTGTTCTGCAGGCCGCAATGAGCATTGTGTTAATAGCGCCGGCACTGGTTCCCGCTACTTTTAGAAAACGGATCCCGAAGCTTTCAAGACCATAGAGATAACCTACCAATGCGCTTCCCCATACACCACCGCCTTCCTGCACAAATTCCACGTACTGATGCCCATACTCATCCAAAAGATCTGAAAATTCTTTAGACGAAATGCTTTCATGCAGGGCAATAAGCTTTTTTTTAGACTCTTCTGAAAGAGAAGGATCATCCAGCATTTTATTAAGATCTTCAGTGTTCATGGTCTTTGTTTTTTGATGTATGGGAAACACAGGGTCATTTTCCTGTCCGTTTCTTTAAATAAATTTTGTCGAAGATAAAATCCTTTCTTTTTAAAATTCAATAAAACCTTTTGCGTCTTTGCATGATCTTAAAAAACATTTTCTGCAAATTACCACTGTCTGCGTCTTACATAAATAAACGTACTGATCACTACGGTGGCCATAGCTCCCAATGTTATAAAATAACCATATTTATGATGAAGCTCA
This sequence comes from Chryseobacterium sp., assembly GCF_022869225.1. Classification (NCBI taxonomy): domain Bacteria; kingdom Pseudomonadati; phylum Bacteroidota; class Flavobacteriia; order Flavobacteriales; family Weeksellaceae; genus Chryseobacterium; species Chryseobacterium sp. The sequence continues at coordinate 3,506,247 of NZ_JALIHL010000001.1, forward strand.
GGCATATTGTCAAAGTTCATCCCGTAAACCCCGGCAATAAAAGTGATCGGTAAAAAATAAACTGAATAGATCGCCAGAACCTTCATCACCTGGTTAGCTTTTTGATCCGAAAGCGCCAGGAACATAGAGATAAGGTTGGTGATTTGGATGTTTAGATGGTCAAAATCGGCCACTACATCTTTATGTTTGTCTTTTAAATCGACAATTTCAGAGTCCTGCAGGTTCAATAGCTTAAATTTGTCAACCGCATCCGTGGAAATGACCAGGACCCGTGAATTTAATCCTGATTTTCGTTTCAGCTTATAAAGCCGCCGGATCTGGCTGGTATGATTGGTGTTTTTAAGGAATATCTCATTTTCTATATTGTCCATAGTCTCAAATAAGCTTAGAGATTCATCATCAAAACTTTTCATAATCAATATAGCGATCATTAAAACAATCTTTTCGGGGGTAGCGTCTTCCTGTATCATTGAGACCTTTTTCTTGGTCTCAGAAATACTTCTGGTTTTCATCCTGTGGATAGTGATAATGGTATTATCCAGTAAGAAAATTCCAATCTTAGTACTGATGTCACTGATGGTATTGAGGTTTTTTCTTTCCAGCTCTGTACTTTCACGGAGGAGAAAGAATTTTACATTCCCGTCTTCTTCATATTTGGGAAGGTGGTTAGGATCCATGGTATCTTCCAGAAGAAGATTATTGATTTCATAACGTTCATGAAGAAATTTCAGGTCTTCTGCTGTAGGAGCCTCTACATCTACCCATTCGCACTGGGAGCTTCTGTATATCGTATCAATTGGCATAAAGTAAAAATACTAATATTTTGAAATACTATGTGTTAAATAAGTTTATCTTTGCCAAAATTATAAAACTATATGATTAAAAGTACAATAAAAGGTGTGGGATTTTATGTTCCAGATAACGTTGTTACAAATGATGATTTAGCGAAACTAATGGCGACGAATGATGAATGGATCACAGAAAGGACAGGCATCAGGGAGAGAAGACACAGAAAAAACAGAAATGATTCCCAGGAGACCACTGCTTATTTAGCTTTTAAAGCAGCAGAAAAAGCGATTCAGAATGCAGGTCTCACTTCTAAAGATATTGATTACATCGTTTTTGCCACCCTTTCTCCGGATTATTATTTCCCGGGATGTGGGGTATTGCTTCAGGATATGCTGGGGTGTGATACCATTGGGGCATTGGATGTAAGAAACCAGTGTTCAGGGTTTGTATACGCTATGAGTGTTGCCAATGCGTTTATCAAATCCGGAACCTATAAAAATATTTTAGTCGTAGGAGCGGAAGTTCATTCTTTCGGCCTGGATTTTTCAGATGAAGGGAGAGGCGTTTCCGTAATTTTTGGAGATGGGGCAGGAGCTATTGTTCTTTCTGCTACAGAAGGGGAAAATACCGGCGATGTTTTGGCGGTCAATATGCATTCTGAAGGAAAATATGCTGACGATCTGTGTACTCAGTTCCCGGGTTCGAAGTTCGGCTGGAGCGACAGGATGAGAAAAGATCCTGAACATGTAACGAATAAAGAAGTATATCCGATCATGAACGGAAACTTTGTGTTTAAGCATGCTGTAACAAGATTTCCGGAAACAATGATGGAAGCCCTGAATAAAGCAGGAAAAACGGTTGAGGATCTGGATATGTTCATTCCCCATCAGGCCAACCTGAGAATTGCTCAGTTTGTGCAGGAAAAATTCGGGCTGCCGGATGAAAAGATCTTTAATAATATTCAGAAATACGGAAATACAACAGCTGCTTCTATTCCGATCGCTTTAAGTGAAGCGATTGAGCAGGGGAAAATTAAAAGAGGAGACCTGGTCCTTCTTTCAGCTTTTGGAAGCGGATTTACCTGGGGAAGTGTACTGTTTGAATACTAAGATAACAAAAGAACAAAATAGCTTATTGATATCTTATAAAAATATTGAAAACCCCTATTTTCACTTATATCACAACTGAAGACGTGAGAATTCCCTCTTCCGGAGGGGTGGCGAAAATTCAAAGAATTTTTGACGGGGTGGTTCCACAAAAAAAAATCCGCAGTCCAAAGATATTCTGCGGATTTTTTGCTTTATGTAATCCTACTTAAAGGCTTTTCAATAATTTTTCTGTGTCAGAAGAATCCTGTCCGGTACTTTTTGCAAGCTCAATAGACTTTTCAGCCCACATTTTTGCATTTTTCTTGTCACCAATCTTATTGTAAAGATTTGCTAAAGTATCGGTATTGGCAAAGTTCTGGTCTTTTTTCACAGATTCCTGTGCCCAGCCAATTGCTTTTTCAAGAGACGTTTTGTTGCTTACATTTTCAAAGAAGTTCCACGCCAGGGAATTCAGTTCCTCAGAGCTTGCAGCAGAATAGTCCTGGTACAGCTCAAGAATTAATTTTTCGTAAACAGGAATATCTTTGTTTTTTAAAGCCCTGTTTGCTTTCATTCTTTTAAATACCTTTTCAGCTTCATCTTTCTTGAGGAATTTCTGGGTTTCCGCCATGAAATAAGTTTCATTCCAGCTTTTTGTATCGGCATTATAAGCTTTTTTAGCAATCGTGTTCAGTTGTATATTTTTGTCCAGTTTTTCGTATTTATCTTCCGGCAAGAACTTTAGAATATCCGCTTTCTTGTCCTGAAATATTTTATATAAAGGACTTTCCGTACTCTGTGTCCCGGCAAGAAGTATCTGGATATCTTCCTGATCCAGCGTTGTTTTTTGGCCGAAATAACGGTTCAATACTTTACCGGCAAACTCAGGATCATTGTAAATAGTAAGCCCTGCCAGGTTTTTTAGAAATTCAGGGTCCTTTTCTCCATTTTCAAATTTTTGCTTTAATGAAGTGAGCCTTTTATTTGGGTCTCCGGCGTCTTTTGCAAACTGGATAAAGTCATTTTCCTCTACATACCCCAGTGTTCTATGTACGGTCTCCCCATTGGGATCAATGAATAAGTAAGTAGGAAATGCTTTTACATTATATTTTTTCGCAAGCTCGATCCCTTCACCTTTTTCCATATCAATTTTAGCATTGATGAAGTGGGAATTGTAATAGTCGCCTACCGTCTTCAGTGGGAAAATATTTTTAGCCATCAGTTTACATGGTCCGCACCAGGAAGCATAGGCATCAATGAAAATCAGTTTGTTTTCTTTTTTTGCCTTAGCCAGGATAGACGCAAAGTTGCCGTCTTCAAATTTAATTCCCTGTGCAAAGGCCAAAATTCCTATAAATAAAGAAGAAACTAGAGATAATTTTTTCATAAAAAACTTTTTGTTCATTACAAATGTAATAAATATGATGACAATTAAGACGTTCATATCGAAAATAATTATACCCATCTCTTGACTTTACTACAGGTATAGGTTGAAATGAAAGATGATCATATACTTTTTTGTTTTTATTATTAAAATTAATGTAAATGTCTATTTTGGTTTAAATGATTAAATTACAGGAGAATATTTTAATAAAAAATAAAATATTAGTAGTTTTGTAAAAAACAAAAAGACACCTACTGAAAAATGATGAGTTATTATAAAATTAAAATAATAATTTGTTTTTTTATGTCCAGATGTTTACTGCTGTTTTTGTTTCTATATACGACCGCTATTCCCATATCCGCACAGAAGAAAAATAATTTCGATCAGCTCTGTGAAAGGACTACCGTTATTACTGCTCATAAAAATTTATCGGCTGCCATTAAAACGGCAGACTCTCTTTACATGGCTGCGCAAACTCCGCAGGAAAAAATCAAAAGTCTGATTCTTTCTTCAGAGCTTTATCACTATTCCGGGGAATTCAAGAAGGCTATTTGTTATAGTGAGAATGCCCATGCCCTGATCAGCCGGACAGGGGATCCTGAAAAGATGATTTATATCTGCAGACTTTTAGCGAAACAGTACCGTCAGGTTGGCCTTTATGAAAGGTCCAGGAAGTATATTGTAAAAGGGATGCAGGCTTCGGAACAGATTACAGATTTTCAAAAAAGCAATGAAGCTGAAGGATTACTCCATCAGGAAATGGCTTTTTATGAGATGGAGCTGGGGAATTATTCAAATGCAATCAAATATATTGAGCTTTCGCTGAAATTTCTGGAGAAAACAGGCAATCCGGATATAGGCAAAACAATGGCCACTTCGTATCAGGTATTGGGAGATGTCTGTTTTAAGCAGAACGATTATAACACTTCTGAAAAGTACTATAGAAAAGCCGAAACACTGCTGAAGAAGGAAAGCTGTACTCTGGGGCTTATTTATAATGGTCTGGCAGGCATTCGGCTAAAGCAGAAAAACTGGAAAGATGCCGAATTTTATCTGAAAAAAGCTGAAAAAATAGCAGATACTTCCCGCAGCCTGAAGCTGAAGAAAGCCGTATATTCTAATATTAACGATTATTATGAGGGGATTGGAGACAATTTTAAAGCCTCATTGTATGCTGTGAAATATGTAAGAGCCTATGACAGCATTGCAGTCCGTATTCATCAGTTTGCATTGAAGAACCCTGAAAATGCGGCTGGCAAATCTGGTAAGAACGGGCAGATGAATGTTGCTAAAAACACAGCTATTGTTGTGTTATTTATTTCTGTAATCGGCATAATTATATTTTTTAGGACAAAACAGAAAAAGCAGCTTTCAAAATTCAGGAATATTATAAGAACAAGACTGCATCCTGTCAACAGCCTGAGCCGCGAAGCTCTACATACCAAAAAAGAAACTGAATTTTCTAATATTTCTGTTGAAGAGATTGATGAAAAAGACAGCGAAGCAGACAGGAGAAGAAATGATTCTCTGATGACTTCCGAAACAGAATCAAAACTGCTTGAATTGCTTGAAGATTTTGAAAAAGGAGATCTTTATAACAGCAAAAGTATGTCTTTATCTTTCCTGGCAGGAGAGCTGAATACCAATACAAAGTATCTTTCCTATGTGATCAACCAGCATAAAAGTGCTGATTTTAAAACCTATATCAACCGGTTAAGAATTAGCTATATTGTAGACAAACTGATCAATGATGAAAAGTACAGACAATATAAAATCAGTATCCTTGCTGACGAATGCGGCTTTTCATCACACAGTAAATTTGCAGCTGTCTTTAAAGCAGTCACCGACTTTTCACCCTCTGCTTATATTAAGCATCTCGACGCTGAAAATCAATCAGATAAAGATGTCCGTTTTCCCGAAAATGATTAAAATAAGATCATTTGTTCTATTTTGTATTGTTATTTTCACGAAAATGAACAACCTATTGTTTTTTACAAAAGCATTGCTGGACTATATTTGCGCCAGTTTTACGGGAATGATCACCACATTACACTAAAGTTAATCTCTTTTATTTCTTGAAAAATATTCTTTTCGAAATAAGTTAGTACATTTTAGCCGGACCATGGAACTTTTAATATGGAACGCGTGTATATTTCTTTATCATGAGATAGCCACGGTTCCTTCTTTTATCTCAGGGAAAGGCCTAATGAAAAATTAGGATATACAATATAATCGGGGTTGATTGCCCGGTTTTTTTTCAGTCAAGTTTTTTTAAGTGCAAATCCGCAGGTTTCTGCGGATTTGTGATTTATTTAGTCTTGGTACTGTCGGTTTTTGGTTTTGAGGTATCCGGAGTGGCTGGTGCAGGTTCGGAATTAGCTACAGCAGAATCGCCCATCCTGTTTCTTAAAGAATCTTTATCATGAGCATCTTTGAATTCTTCTCTCTTTTCTTTGTTTTGAGCGCAGCTTCCAAGAAAAAGAAGTCCCAGAATGGCTCCTATCCATAATTTTTTCATTGTACTATTTTTTAATGTTGGTATTACTCAAATATAATGATTTAATTAAAAAGATTAAAAGATTTGTTTATTAATATTCAACAGAGGTGGGCTTCAGCCCGCCTTTACAATATAAATAGATTCATTGGCTTCAGCCAAAGCTTAAAATCAAAAAAATAATTGTGCTTACTTATAAACCTTGTTCCTTCTAACTTCCAAATCGTAATAAAAAAATCTGCAGGGCTTTCATCTGCAGATTTTCCATTTTAAATTAAACATAATATTGGATTATTTTACGGGAGATAAAGAATCTTTTTTCATCTTGATACTATCAGGATTTGTCATTTTGGTAGTCATAGTATCAGTAGCTGTAGGCGGTATGTTTTTTTGCACACGGTCTACAGCTGCTGAATCACTGTTACTCGTTGACATTGTTGATTCTTTGGTCCCACAGCTCACCGCAAGTATTCCAATTCCGATGGCTGTTAACAAAAACTTTTTCATATTTATTTTATTTTGGTGTAATGGAAAAAAATCAACAATTATTCCCAAACAGGGAGAATGAATTGTAAAATATAGATAAATTTTGTTAAAAGGTGTTAGATAGCAGGTAGCAGCCTGTAGGGATTAGGAGTGGAAAAATTTTAGGATAGGAGAGTATTATAGCGTTGGGGGAACAAAGTACTTTCCGGCTACAACCCACTTTAAAATCTAAACTTTAAACGTTAACCTTTACCCTCGAATCTCACACCTGTACTTTCATAAAAAAGCCCCGAAACCGAAGTCCCGGGGCTGTATATTAGGAATAGGCAGCAATTACGTATTACCTATTACTCATGATTATCCTAAATATGGATATTTGTAATCTTTTGGAGAAACAAAAGTTTCTTTTACGCTTCTTACAGATGTCCATCTCAGAAGATTCATTTTAGAACCTGCTTTATCATTAGTTCCTGAAGCTCTACCTCCGCCGAAAGGCTGTTGCCCTACTACGGCACCAGTTGGTTTGTCGTTGATGTAGAAGTTACCTGAAGCATTTTCCAACGCTTTGAAAGCTTCATTGATTGCATAACGGTCTTGTGAGAATACAGAACCTGTCAATGAATAAGGAGATGAAGAATCTACTACTTTAAGAGTCTCTTTCCAATCCTGATCTTCATAAACATATACTGATAAGATAGGTCCGAAGATTTCTTCAACCATACTTTCGTATTGAGGATTGGTCGTTTCGATTACCGTTGGATGTACAAACCATCCTTTAGAATCGTCACATTTCCCACCGATTGCTACAGTAGCTTCACCGGAAGCATTCGCTCTGTCAATATATCCTTTACATTTTTCGAAAGAATTTTTATCGATTACAGCATTTACAAAATTAGAGGTATCTTCAGGAGAACCGATTTTGATTGTACTCATCTGAGCTTCCATTACTTTTTTCACATCTGCCCAAAGGGATTTAGGAACATAAGCTCTTGAAGCTGCAGAACATTTTTGACCCTGATATTCAAAAGCACCTCTTACCAAAGCAGTTGCTACAGCCTCTACGTTGGCAGACGGGTGGGCAATTACAAAGTCTTTACCACCAGTTTCTCCAACGATTCTTGGATAAGTTCTGTAGTTGTGGATATTGTCACCGATCATTTTCCACATTCCCTGGAATACTTTTGTAGAACCAGTGAAGTGTAATCCTGCAAAGTCAGGGTGTGCCAATACTTTTTCAGCCGTTTCTTTTCCGTCTGTAAAGATCATGTTGATGACCCCTGCAGGAAGACCTGCTTCTGTCAATACATCCATAATTACTTTTGCAGAATAAACCTGCTTATCCGAAGGCTTCCATACCACTACGTTTCCAAGCATTGCCATACAAGTAGGAAGGTTTCCTGAAATTGCGGTGAAGTTGAACGGTGTTACTGCAAAGCAGAATCCTTCCAATGGTCTGTATTCTACACGGTTCCAGATTCCATTATCAGAAACCGGCTGCTCAGCATACATTTCAGTCATGAATTCTACGTTGAATCTTAAGAAATCGATGAACTCACAGGCAGAGTCAATTTCAGCCTGGTGTACATTTTTAGACTGTCCGATCATGGTTGCTGCATTGATAACATCCCTGTAAGGCCCAGCCAAAAGATCGGCTGCCTTTAAGAAAATTGCTGCACGCTGTTCCCAGCCCAGTTCATTCCATTCTTTTTTAGCTGCCAATGCCGCGTTGATAGCGTCATCCACATGCTGCATACCACCCTGATAGTAAAATCCGAAGTCATGAGCATGATCCTGTGGAGACTGAAGCTGTACTTTTTTGTCAGTTTTTACTTCTTTTCCGTTGATGATCATTGGAATTTCTACCTTTTCAGCCCACATTTTTTTATACATGGCGATAAGGCTTTTAACTTCTGGAGATCCCGGTTCATATGAATTTACCGGCTCATTTACCGCTAATGGTACTTGCGAAATTGCTTTTGACATATTACGTTGTATTATTTTTTTTAATTTAAAAAAGTATGATATACAAATTTACAATAATTATAAGTAAAGAAAAAATACGGTCTGTTTTTGTGAAATGAACTTTATTATTCATTAATCATTATGATATAATGTTTTTTATAATATGAAATATTGAAAATAATTAATGTATTATTCAATACTTTAGATAGAATGAAAAAAGGGTTCGGCTTGCCAGAATTATAGGAATGGGGACAATCAAGTATTTGTCATAGCTCATGAATTGGTCTTAAGTGTTGTAAATAAGAGATTTACAGCCAAATGTTAAAATTGTATAAAATTGTGTTTGTTGCGATTTTGAACATTTTAAATAAATTTTTTGATAGCCGGGCTTTTGAGATTGTTTTAATTTTACATCATTATTATCAGGTATGAAAAAAAGAGTCCTATTTTTCTCTTTTGTATTATTTTTCTCAGCATTGTGTGCAGGTCTTTTTGCACATAAAGGGAAAACTCAGCCATACTCTGATATCTTATCGAAAATTCATCTTCTTCAACAAAAATCTGATCAGCAGACTCAGCCTGAAATCTATAGTTTCACAGATGCTCAGGATGTTCAGGATTCCAATGATTGGGAGAAAGTAAAATTTGATTATTCAATACTTGCACAGCAATGGCTGTACTGCTTTTTTGCAAGTTATTCTTATAATACAAGAGTTGCAGCTGTTCAAAGCTGTATCTATATTACGGCACCCCGATACATCCTGTATCATTCTCTGCAGATAGCACGCTGCTAATCCCTTTTTAAAATCTAATGATCCATAATGGTTTGTATACTTACTGTACAGATCCATTAGAATCATTCCTCATTTTACATTTTTAAACGTTTCTATTTGCCTTTACAAAAAGGCGAACAGGATACTGTTTGTCCACATTTTAAATAAAATACTATGCACTTAACACCGAGAGAAACGGAGAAGCTTATGCTATTTCTGGCAGGCGAGCTCGCTCTAAAAAGAAAGGCCAGAGGCCTAAAATTAAACTATCCAGAATCGATAGCATTGATCAGCCACTTTTTGCTTGAAGGCGCAAGAGACGGAAAAAAAGTAGCCGAACTGATGCAGGAAGGCGCGAATCTCCTTACTAAAGAGGATGTGATGCCTGGCGTGGCAGATATGATCCACGATGTTCAGATCGAAGCTACTTTTCCTGATGGAACTAAGCTGGTAACCGTACATAACCCAATCCGCTAATACTTATTGATCATGATACCAGGAGAAATTTTTGTAAGAGAAGGCACTATTATCTGCAATGAAGGCAGAGAAACGGTCAAAATAAAAGTAACCAATACGGGAGACCGTCCTATTCAGGTAGGGTCACACTTCCATTTTTTCGAAGTAAACAAAGCAATGAGCTTTGACCGTGAAAAAGCCTTCGGAAAGAGACTGAATATTGTAGCAAGCACTGCCGTACGTTTCGAACCGGGAGAAGAGAAAGAAGTGGAATTGGTAGAAATAGGAGGAACTAAAAAAGCAATGGGCTTCAATAATCTTGTTGACGGACAGGTAGATTCTGAAGAACAGAAAAAAACAAGCCTTGCAAAAGTTGAAGAATTAAACTTTAAAAATCACTAAGATGAGCTTACCCATAGATAGAAAGCAATACGCCAATATATTAGGTCCCACAGCCGGAGACAAAATCAGACTGGGAGACACTGAAATTATTATTGAAATCGAAAAAGATTTCACCCATTACGGAGACGAAGCCGTTTTCGGAGGAGGAAAAACCGTACGTGACGGGATGGGGCAGAATGTTACTGCAAAAAGAGATGAAGGGGTTTTGGACCTTTGTATCACAGGAGCCGTAATCATCGATCACTGGGGAATTGTAAAAGGAGACATCGGGATTAAAGACGGTAAGATCGTAGGAATCGGAAAAGCCGGTAACCCTGATACGATGGACGGTGTATCTCCTAATATGATCATCGGTGCTTCTACGGAAGTTCACGGTGGAAAAGGATATATTGTAACAGCCGGAGGAATTGATACCCACATCCACTATATCTGCCCTCAGCAGATCGAAACATCCCTATACAGCGGTATTACCACAATGATCGGAGGCGGTACAGGCCCAAATGACGGAACAAACGCTACTACAGTGACTCCGGGAAGATTCAACATGCAGAAAATGCTTGAAGCAGCAGAAGAGTATCCAATGAACCTTGGATTCTTCGGAAAAGGAAACTGTTCGGCAGAAGAACCTATCGAAGAGCAGGTGGAAGCCGGAGCTTTAGGCGTAAAAATCCACGAAGACTGGGGAGCAACGCCTGCGACAATTGATGCCGCCTTAAAAGTGGCAGATAAATATGACGTTCAGGTAGCTATCCACACGGATACTTTGAATGAAGGAGGTTTCTTAGAAGATACCATGAGAGCGATCAACGGAAGAGTAATCCATACATTCCACACGGAAGGTGCAGGTGGAGGACACGCTCCGGATATCATCAAAGCAGCCATGTACCCGAACGTACTCCCTGCTTCTACCAACCCAACACGTCCTTACACGATCAATACAATCGACGAGCACTTAGATATGCTGATGGTATGCCACCACTTAAGCAAGAATATCCCTGAGGATGTGGCGTTCGCAGATTCACGGATCCGTCCTGAAACGATTGCAGCAGAAGATATTCTTCATGACATGGGAGTTTTCAGTATCATGAGTTCTGACTCTCAGGCTATGGGAAGACCGGGTGAGGTGATCACTAGAACCTGGCAGACGGCAAGTAAAATGAAGGAGCAGAGAGGTGATCTGGCTGAAGATAAAGATAGCGGAAATGACAACTACCGTACCAAAAGATATGTAGCAAAATATACGATCAATCCTGCGATTGCACACGGTATTTCAGAATATGTAGGATCTATTGAAGAAGGAAAATTGGCGGATTTGGTCATCTGGAAGCCTGCATTATTCGGAGTAAAACCGGAAATGATTGTAAAAGGTGGATTTGTAATTGCTGCTAAAATGGGAGATCCTAATGCTTCTATTCCAACTCCTCAGCCCATTATCTACAGAAATATGTTCGGTGCTCACGGAAAAGCTAAGTTCGGGACTTGTGCCAATTTCGTTTCTCAGATTTCTATTGACAACGGAACAATCGATTCCTATAAATTGGAAAAAATGATCCTTCCTGTGAAAAACTGTAGAAATATTTCCAAGGCAGATCTTATCCATAATGACAAAACTCCTTTGATTGAAGTGAATCCTGAAAACTATAAAGTAACGGTAGATGGTGAGTACATCACCTGTGAACCGGCGGAAACACTTCCTTTAACACAGTTGTATTACTTGTTTTAAAATAAACCTTCTAAAGTATCAGCCAAACCTTCTAGGTTTTCAAAACCTAGAAGGTTTAACTAACACTTTAGAAGGTTTATCCAAACAAATTTTAACTCATTATAGAATTAAGTTTAGAATGAAATATTTAAATAAAACAGTTTTTTCTCTTGCTGTGGCAGGGATGTCTGTGTTTTCAGCGAATCTAAGGGCACAGTTCTTAGGAGGGCACCGGCTTAAAAGTGATGAAGACGGACCCAAAGGGCAGTTTATGGTGTATGGTTCATTAGATTACTCTAAAGTCACCACACCGTCAACCAGCAGCAGTACGGTTTCCAGCGCACCACTGGGAGTGGGATATTTTATCAATAATAATGATCTTATTGGAGTAAACTATGCTTATTCACAAAATGCTGTCGATCATCATGTTGTATATAAGCAAAATGAAGCCGGAATCTGGTATAGCCCGTCATTAATGCTTGGAAAATATTTTGTATTGATTGGGCAGGTAGATGCTCATTATGTTTGGGGACAACAATTGTCGGGTGCAGCAGATGCGATGCAAAACTTTAATGGATTCCGTCTTCGTGCTTATCCTTTGATTGGGATATTATTAGGCGGAGGCTGGGCTTTGAAATTCAAATTCGCTGAACTTTCAATGCTTCAGACCAAAACAAAAGAGGAAGGTTGGACTAAAAGCTATGTGGCGGGAATCAGTGGTTCAACATTCGGGGTAGGCATTTCCAAAAATTTTGACTTCAGAAAAAAATCCAAAAATGATAATTAATCAAATCATAGGCAATCTAACCGAAAAACCTACGGAAAAAAACATAGACTATCTGGATCTGGAATGGTTTGAAACCACGAAAAGAATTCAACGCAAAAAAACCAGAGAGGGAACTGATGTTGCCATTAAATTCCTCAGAGAAGGACAGCGGCTGCGTGAAGGTGATATTCTTTTTGAGGATACAGAAAAAATAATTGCGGTAAACGTCCTGAAACGGAAGCGATTGTAATGGCACCGGCTTCTTTGTTGGAAATGGGTACCGTATGCTACGAAATCGGAAATAAACATATTCCGCTTTTTATCCAGGAAGATAAAGTATTGCTTCCTTTTGAGATGCCCATGTTCAGATGGCTGCAAGCAAGCGGTTTCAAACCGGAAAAACAATCCGTTAAACTGCTGAACCTCCTGAAATCTAATGTGGAACCTCACGGCCACGGAAGCCTGGGCTCAACAATTTTTACTAAAATCTTAAAAATGGCCGCTCCAAAAGATGAATAATACCAACATAAATTTCCTGTCAGGACTGCTGCATCTGGCAGATCCTACACTGCCTATCGGTGGCTATACCCATTCCAACGGACTTGAAACGTATGTGCAGGAAAGAATCGTACATAACCTGGAAACAGCGAAAGAGTTTGTACAAAACATGCTTCAGTATAATCTTAAGTTCAATGACGGCGCTTTTGTAAAACTGGCTTATAAAGCAGCAGAAAAAGGAGATTTGCAATCATTGTTACTTCTTGATAATGAGTGCAATGCCATAAAATGTCCGAAAGAAATCCGCCAGGCCAGTCAGAAATTGGGGATCAGACTGATCAAGATCTTCAAAAGAAGGGAAAGTTTCCCTTTTATGGAGGCTTTTGAAAAGGCAGTTCAGAATAAAGAAGCCAATTCCCACTACTGTATTGTGTTTGGAGTGTATGCTTATTTAATGAAAATTCCATTATACGAAGCCCTTTTAGGATTCTATTATACCTCAGTCGCGGGAATGATCACCAATGCTGTGAAACTTGTTCCTCTTGGACAGCTGGACGGCCAGGACATCCTGTTTTCCCTTTATCCTGTAATGGAAAAAACAGTCTGGGAAACCATGGAACTGGACAGGGATATGGTAGGACTTTGTAATACCGCTTTTGATATCAGGTGTATGCAGCATGAGAGGCTTTATTCAAGACTTTATATGTCGTAAAAAGTAAAAATAAAAGACAAAGGGGAGAAAAGGCAAAATGATAAAGGAAGACAGGAAATCTAAGAAAATGAAGAAACTTAGGATTAAATGAACAGGAGTGTTTCTTAGCCGAATGAAATGCCTTTGCATCCCTTACATATTCTCAATTCATAAAAAATAGTGTTCATCACGCTAAAGAAAAACTTAGCGCCCATAGCGTTAAAAAAACAATTAAAATTTTAGAAGAAATGGAAAATAGAAAATATATAAAAGTAGGGGTGGCAGGACCAGTAGGTTCAGGAAAAACTGCATTATTGGAACGTCTAAGCAGAAAATTATTCGGGACTTATGATCTTGGCGTAATCACAAATGATATTTATACCAAGGAAGATGCTGAGTTTATGGCAAAGAACAGTCTTCTTCCTCATGACAGAATCATTGGAGTGGAAACAGGAGGCTGTCCTCACACTGCAATCCGTGAAGATGCAAGTATGAATCTTGAAGCAGTAGATGAACTGGCGTCCCGTTTCCCGGATATCGAGCTGGTTCTTATCGAAAGTGGAGGGGATAACCTTTCAGCGACTTTCAGTCCGGATCTTGCAGATGTTACGATTTTCATCATTGACGTAGCAGAAGGAGAAAAAATTCCTAGAAAAGGAGGTCCTGGTATTACAAGATCTGACTTATTAATCATCAATAAGATTGACCTTGCACCTTACGTAGGGGCCAGCCTTGAAGTGATGGAGAATGATGCCAGAAGAATGAGAAAAGGAAATCCATTTGTATTCACGAATCTTAAAACTGATGAAGGACTTGACAAAGTAATCGGCTGGATTAAAAAATATGCCCTTTTAGAGGAAATTGAAGAACCGAACTTAGTGAGATAAATGGAGAGTCGTTTAAATATTATCGCAGGATTCAAGGGAGGAGAATCCTATGTGAAAGATCTTTATGTCTCACTTCCTTTCAGAGTGGTTTCTGTAGGACAGCGAAAAAGTGACAAAAAGCTCTATCAGATGGTGATGAGCTCCTCTCCGGGGATTCTGGATGGAGACCATTATCATCTGGATGTAGCCCTTGAGAAGGGAGCTGCACTTCAGCTGCAGTCACAGTCGTATCAGAGACTTTTCAATATGAAAGATAAGGCTGTGCAGGAGCTTAACGTTACCATGGAAGATGAAACTTCTTTTGCTTACGTGCCACATCCCATAGTTCCGCATGAAGATTCCAACTTTAAAAGTAAAGTCAATATCCATATCGGGAAAAACAGCCAGATTATCATCAGCGAGATCATTACCTGTGGGAGAAAGCATTATGGGGAGGTTTTCAAATTGAAACGCTTTCAGAATCTTATGGAGATCTACCACAATAATAAATTGGTGGTAAAAGACAATGTGGTGATTCAGCCTGATATGATTCCGGTCAGCAGTATCGGAAACCTGGAGCAGTATACTCATCAGGGAACTCTGATCTTCTACAGCACGAAGGAGAATGTGGATAAAAACGGTTTGATTGAAGAGATCATCGAAGCAGCAGAACAATATCGTGGTGAAATGGAAGTAGGGGTTTCTGCTATGGAAGATCATGGTTTCGTCGTGAGATCTCTGGGACATGGCGGAGAACTGATGTATCATTTTTTCCTTCATCTCCAGGAAATTCTTTGGTCACTGGAATAAAAAATAACATGATTCTTGTTGAAGTTAGGTAGGCTGATTTTATCAATAGAAACGGGCTTTAGCCCGTGATAATAAAATAATTTATACAATCGGCTTTAGCCAAAACTTAATAAAAAAATGAACAACAGTAAACAAAAATGGACAGTACAGTATGGGCGCTTCTTTTAAGTGCCGTTTCAATAAGTTTTATACATACGGCTTCAGGGCCGGATCATTATCTGCCTTTCATTGTCCTCTCAAAATCTAAAAAATGGAGTGGGATGAAAACAGCAGTGCTCACTGTAGTCTGCGGATTGGGACATGTATTAAGCTCTTTAATTTTAGGATTTATCGGAGTATTTCTCGGCTGGCAGCTGAATAAGATCTCATGGTTTCAGGATATCAGAGGCAATTTCTCAGGATGGGCTCTGCTGATCTTTGGTGGAGTCTACTTAGTATACGGCCTGGTTCAGGCTATCAGAAATAAACCTCATAAGCACTTTGATGTGATGGGTGATGATGTTTACGTTTATGAACACAACCACAGTGAAATCGTGATGCCTCAAAAAAGAATAAAAGTGACCCCGCTTGTCCTTTTTATGATTTTCGTAATGGGACCGAGTGAACCTTTGATTCCTCTATTATTCTATTCAGGAGTAAAGCATTCGATGTCTGAAATTGCAGTCCTTGTGACTTCATTTACCGCGACTACAGTTTTGACTATGCTGGGAATGGTTCTTTTAGGGCGTTATGGATACTCAACATTATTCAATACAGATAAACTTGAAAGATATATGGGAGTGGTAAGCGGAGCGGTAGTAACCGTATGCGGAATCGGAATGGTCTTTCTGGGATGGTAAGGTGATGCGGGTTTCGAGTTTGAGGGTTTGAGAGTTTGAGGGTTTGAGGGTTTGAAGGTTTGAGAGTTGGAAAATTGAAGGATATTGAAGTGGAAATGATGAATTTCAAATATCTAATCTTTTTATCTCAAATCTGATATCTGAAAATCTAACCTCTAACATCTCATCCTACATCACTAATACATTTTACATTCTACGTTAATACAATTAAAAAAACTATGGACGAAATTTTAAAAAAAATCCCCTTTTTAGACAATGTTTTAAAAGGGATCGGGCAGATCATGCTCCAGGAAAACAGATGGACAGGACTTCTGTTTCTTATAGGAATCTTTATGGGAAGCTGGCAATGCGGGGTTGCCGTGATTCTTTCGACAGCTGCCGGAACGTTTACAGCTATGAAACTTAGCTATGATAAATCTGAGATCAATGCAGGATTGTACGGCTTCAGTGCAGCACTTGTAGGAGTAGCATTGTCTTTCTTATTCCAAACAACAGTATTGATCTGGGTTCTGATCGTTTTAGGGGGAGCATTGGCTGCTATTATTCAGCATTTCTTTATCCAAAAGAAAATTCAGGTATTTACTTTTCCTTTCATCATTATTACATGGGTATTGGTATTTACACTACACCATTTTACCCATATTCCGCCGTCGGCCATGCTGAGCAGTGAAGTGGTACCTACGAAATATGATGATTTTCTTACCTGTACGAATGGCTTTGGTGAAGTGATATTTCAGGGTGGAGTGGTTTCAGGAATGATTTTTTTCATTGCTGTTTTCATCAGTTCACCGGTAGCTGCTTTGTACGGGCTTACAGCCTCTATTCTGGGTGCCGGATTATCACAGCTGAACGGAGAACCTATTAAAGAAATCCATATGGGATTATTTGGTTTTAATGCCGTGCTTTCAGCTATTGTATTCTCTGGTGTTAAAAAAACAGATGGATTGTGGGTGCTTATTGCCGTTCTTTTAACTATTGCTATCGATGATTTCCTGATAGATAATCATTGCCTGGACGCTGTTGGTGGCGTATTTACTTTTCCATTTGTAGCAGGAACCTGGATTACTCTTTTAATACAGAAGGTATTTTTTAAAGCGAAAGGATAGGGTTTGATAGTCGGAGAGTCAGAGAGTTTGAGATTGAGAAGGTGAGGCAGTTCAAAGTTTAAAATTCAAGGTTTAAAGTTTAAAGTTCATGGTTGTCATGCTTTTACGGATAATTGACGATTCACTTGCAAAGCAAAATTCACCATTGATATTTCAGATTAAATGTCTCTCATCTGACTTCTAAAATCATTAATACATTTTACATCAATACAATCATTAATCAAAACAAAAAATGAAAATAACAAAAATAGCAGCCGTATTTCTGGTCATGGCATTCAGTGGAAAGATGATGGCACAGGAAGCAGAAAAGCAACTGCTAATCAAAGATGCTGATGACAAATTCCCCATCGCTGATGCGCTGGTAAAATATGACCACGGAAACAGCCATACCCACACAGGAACAGACGGTACATTTGCCATTCCTGTAAAATCTCTTCCTGATACCCTTGTGATCATCCGTCAGGGATACGATGAGGTAAAATGGGTGGTGACCAATGATGAAGATAAAAATAAAGTTATTTTTTTACAGCATAAGCCTTTTCAGATTTCTGAAGTGGCCATCAATCACAGTTCATTTTTGTCGGCCATTACAAAAGTAGACCTGAATAAATTTCCGGTAAATTCGGCGCAGGATCTGTTGAGAAAAGTTCCGGGACTGTTTATTGCACAGCATGCCGGCGGAGGAAAAGCCGAACAGCTTTTTTTAAGAGGATTTGATGCCGATCACGGTACAGACGTAAGTGTCAATGTAGATGGAATGCCGGTGAATATTGTGTCTCATGCCCATGGACAGGGATATTCTGACCTGCACTTTGTGATTCCTGAAACGGTCAATAATATTGACTTTGGAAAAGGAGCATATTATATGGACCGTGGAGATTTCAATACAGCAGGTTATGTTGATTTTCAGACGTATAACGGGTTGAAAAACAGTATGATCAAATTGGAAGGCGGTTCGTTCAATTCAAAAAGAGTGTTGGGAATGTTCAATATTCTGCATGATGATTTAGGAAGAAAGAATGCGTATGTGGCAGCAGAATACAACTATACGGACGGTCCTTTTGATGTAAAACAGAATTTTAATAAAGTCAATATTTTTGGAAAGTACAATCAATGGCTTACCGATAATGACTATTTCAATATTCAGTTTTCAACCTTCAATTCATCATGGAATGCTTCGGGACAGATCCCTGAGCGTGCGGTAGATGAAGGAATCATCAGCAGATGGGGAAGTATAGATCCTACAGAAGGAGGAAAAACCTCCAGAACCAACCTTCAGATGAATTTTAAGCATATCATTTCGCCTTCTGAGCAGATTGATGCAATGGCTTTTTATTCAAAATATAACTTCAACCTGTATTCTGATTTTACCTTCTATTTAAAAGATAAAGACCATGGAGATGAAATCCAGCAGACCGATGGAAGGAATATTTACGGAGCCGAAGTAAAATACACCAAAAGCTTCGCTTTACCCAACAGCGCGCTGAATTGGATTTCAGGAATCGGTATAAGAAATGATGATATTAATACCTTACAGTTGAATCATGTGTATCACAGGGATTTACTGCTTGACAGATTATCCGATGTTACCGGTACGGAAACCAATCTGCACGCCTATTCCGGATTGATCTGGAAAACAGGGAAGTGGACCATCAACCCCGCTTTGAGAGTAGATCACTTTATCTTTACTATGCACAATCTGCTGGATGCAGAACAATTGCCTTCCGGACAGTCAAAAGAGGCAACAAGATTGAGCCCCAAACTGAATTTTTCTTACGCTCAGAATGACAACGTGATGTGGTTCCTGAAAACAGGAATGGGCTTTCACTCTAATGACTTAAGGGTTGTAGTTCCCAATAAAAACGAAAATACCCTTCCGTATTCTATCGGTGCAGATTTCGGAGTGAGATTGCACCCTTTCAAATCGTTGATCATTACCCCTGCTTTATGGTATATGGATCTGCAGCAGGAATTTGTCTATGTGGGAGACGATGCCGTAGTAGAGCCTTCCGGAAAATCGAGACGCTTTGGAGCAGATCTTGGCATCCGTTTTCAGCCTCTGGAAAATTTTTATCTGAATGCAGATATCAATTACTCTCATGCCAGATTTATTGAAGAGGAAAAAGGTCAGGATTACATTCCATTAGCCCCTGTAGTAACCAGTACAGGATCCGTAAACTGGGATTTCCTGAATGGTTTCTCTCTAGGGCTCCAATATCGTTATCTTGGCGAAAGACCGGCGGTGGAGGACAACAGTATCAAAACAAAAGCCTATTTTGTAAATGATCTGATGCTTTCTTACAACCGTCAGAAATGGGGCGCCAATCTTCAGGTAAATAACCTTTTCAATGTAAAATGGAACGAAGCCCAATTTGCGACAGAAACACAATTGAAAGGAGAAGCAGAACCCATTACAGATCTTACCTATACTCCGGGAAGTCCTTTGGGAGTAAGAGTAGGAGTGTACTATAAGTTCTAATGTATAATGTGGGATGTTCTATTGTTATTTATAATACCGTTATTTCAAAGAGGGTCCTTCATTCTACTTTATACCTCACATCCCACATTGTATAAAAATATCCAAATACTCAATTTCAGCATTAAATTTGTAATAATCAATCATCATGGAAGTATTATCCAATTTTCAATATAAAAAGCTTTTTCTTCCCAATATAACGGAGAAAATATTAGCTAATAATGCTGATATACAGCTTTATCGGATAGAGAATTATCTTAAAGGGATACTGATGCCGGTGATTCCGTACCGTACGACTTTTAATTTCATTATCTTCATTACGAACGGACATATCAAGCAATACCTTGAAAATAAAGAATATCATTCTGAAAAAGGAGGTGTCATCTTCATTAAGCAGGGTACAATCACGGCAACCGTTGAATTGTCAGATGATATTGAAGGCTTTTTTCTTGCCTATGAAAACAATATCCTGTCTGAACAGGAGCTGCCCAAGCATAAGAGCAGTATTTTTTTCATGACACCTTTTCTGAACCTGGACAGTTTAACATATGGAACGATCACCCAGCTTCTTCCGATTATGGAACAGGAATTGTGGCTGAATAACCTCAATGTGAATGATGTGGTAGTGACGATGCTTCATCTTATTCTGATTAAAATGCTGAGTACGGATTCTGACAGCCACCACAAATCAGCCACCCGTCCGATGGAATTATCACTGCAGTTCCGGGATCTTTTGTTTAAATATCATGTTGGGGAAAAACGGGTGGCTTTCTATGCTGATAAACTGTCGGTGACTGAAAGTTACTTAAATAAATGCGTGAAAAGTGTTACCCAGAAATCTCCGAAACAATGGATCAATGAGATTGACATCAATTACAGTAAAGCATTACTCCATTCAAGTAAAGATATTGCAGAGATCGCTTATGAACTGAATTTTCATACCGCATCCCATTTTACCCAGCTTTTCAAAAAAATTGCAGGGATCACCCCTAAAGAATACCGGACAATGTTTTTAAAGAACAGAGTGCCGGTTTAATAATGCTGGAAGCTGGGAGCAATAGGCTGAACGTACTTTCGGACGATGTTGCGCTGACATTAATATAATGATTTAAATCTGGTCAGGTTAAAAGAACAAACGATTATTTTTCAGGCTTCAAGAGCTTCCATCCTCAAAAACTCTACATTTTTTCATTTTCAAGAATTTTAAGAACCAGTTTTTCTTCCTGCGTCAGACTGGCTTTACCGTCATTTTCTTCTATGATTTCCAGCTCATCAAGGTACTTTTTGAGGGTGTTGTTTTCATAAAGATTGATGACCAGAGGATGTACATAGTATTTTCTACAGACCGTGTTCGTGTTTCCAAGATGCTCAGCAACGATGTCCAGCGCTTCTTTCACCTTCTTTTTATACTGAGTATCGTTTTCTGCATACCCTATTTCTTTAAAAGCGATCAATGCGCTCACCGTTCCGGACCAGGTCCTGAAATCCTTAGCGGTAAAATCTTCACCACTTATTTCTTTGATATATTCATTGACCATTCCTGAATCTATGGAATGCCGGTTTCCCTCATCATCAAAATACTGGAAAAGCTCTTTTCCGGGGATATCTTTGCATTTTTGCACCAGCCTTGCCAGCCTTCTGCTTCTGAGATCAATCTGATGCATGATGCCTTTCTTCCCTTTAAATGAAAAGGAGATCTTTTGTCCTTTTACTTGTACATGCTTACCCTTTAACGTGGTCAGCCCAAAAGAACCGTACAATTTCTCATATACATTATTGCCGATACGGATATTGGTGCGCTGCATAAGGCTTACGATCAATGCCAGTATTTTCCGTTTTTCAAAATTTCTCAAAGCCAGATCCTGCTCTACCTGAAGCCGTATATCCGGCAGTGCATATCCAAACTGAAGCATTCTGTAAAATTTTGTATGATTTCTCAAAGCACTCCACAGCGGATGATAGCGGTACTGTTTTCTGTTTTTGATATCAAAACCGGTGGCCTGGAGATGGCCGTTTTCGAGCGCGCAGATCCATACATTTTCCCAAGCAGGAGGAATGACCAGGCTGTTGATCCTTGTAATCTCCTCTTTATCCGTGATTCTTTCCCCGTCTTTATAATAAGAATACTTTTTCCCTGTCTTTTTACGGGTAATTCCGGCCGTTTCTGCATCGGTGGTATATACAAGATGTACCGCCTTTGCAGAAGCTTCCGGATCCTTCATTATTTTAACAATTTTAGAAGGCTTCAGGTGAGAAATCATCTCTAAATCTGTATTCTTCTCCATAAAACATGGTTAAGAGTTTTTACCCTTCGAAAAAATCAGTAAAAGAATCACTACTATTGCACAGACCAAGATAATTCCCCACCACATTCCTGCCTTAAAAATTGTTTCTACTGCCTCACAACTTGTTAATGTTAGCAAACATAATATCGTTATACTGTAAAAGCTCCATTTTTTCATAAGTAATATATTTTGTTAAATGTGTTAAATTCTAAGGTGGTCAGCCTTCCAGTTTTTAATAGACCTTTTAATTTCATCCCCTGAAATGTTTTCATGAAGAGCCCTGTATAAAAGCTCTTTAAATTCATCATCATACGCAAATCTCAGTGCCGCAATCTGATCAAATTTTAGCTTTTCAGCCGTTTCATCAGATCTTTTATTGAAAATTTCAAAGTACCGCTGCTTAAATTCAAGGATAACCATACGGTTTTGAAGCCCCAGGGCATAATGCTGTCTGGTCATCAATGCAAGGTAGAAAAGCAGAAAGATTACAATGGAGAACAATATCCACGCCAACTGGTTGCTGTCATCATTCCCTATTTTATACAGGCCGAAGATTTCCAGAAGAATTAATAATGGAAGATAAATAAAATGATGGGGCGGATAAAATTTCCTGTGGTTATAGTAGTTCTGTTTTTTCATACTGTAGAATGTAGCAATAATCTTTCCAAAAGGTTGTATTATTGACAATAAATACTATTTTGTGGTATGAAAGTGACAGTATTTGAAAAATATGTTCACTATTTTGCAGTTCAACGGATCTGAAAATCAGATCTTAATTGTTGAATTATCAGTTCCATCAATTTTTCTGGTAGATGGTTTCCATTAAAAAATCCTTAACTTTGAACTTCAATTTTAGAAATGGAAAATTCAGTTCAAGACACTACCGTTCAAAAACCAAAATGGATCCGCGTAAAACTTCCTACCGGAAAGAACTACCGGGAACTTAGAACTTTGGTTGATAAATATAAATTAAACACCATTTGCCAAAGCGGAAGCTGCCCGAATATGGGAGAATGCTGGGGAGAAGGTACAGCAACTTTCATGATTTTGGGAAATATCTGTACGAGAAGCTGCGGATTTTGTGGAGTAAAAACAGGAAAACCGCTGGATGTCAATTGGGATGAACCTGAAAAAGTAGCCCGTTCCATTAAATTAATGAAGATCAAACATGCTGTTCTTACTTCTGTAGACCGTGATGATTTAAAAGATATGGGATCTATTCTTTGGGGCGAAACGGTGAATGCCGTAAGAAGGATTTCTCCGGGAACCACTATGGAAACATTGATTCCGGACTTCCAGGGAATTACCAAACATCTTGACAGGCTGGTAGACGTTGCTCCTGAAGTAATCTCTCATAATATGGAAACTGTAAAACGTTTAACCAGAGAAGTGAGAATTCAGGCAAAATATGAAAGAAGCCTTGATGTATTAAGATATTTAAAAGAAGCAGGGCAAAGAAGAACCAAAACCGGTGTAATGCTTGGGTTGGGAGAGACTAAAGATGAGGTTTTCCAAACCATTGAAGACATCCGAAATGCCAATGTAGACGTTATTACACTGGGACAGTATCTGCAGCCGACTAAAAAACATCTTCCTGTAAAGAAATTCATTACTCCCGAAGAGTTTGATGAATTTGGAGATTTCGCAAGAAGTTTAGGCTTCAGACACGTTGAAAGCTCACCTCTTGTAAGAAGTTCTTACCACGCAGAAAAACATATTCACTAACAATATAAACCGTTCAGTAATGAGCGGTTTTTTTTGGAGAGTAGATAAATTTTAAACGGACCTTTTATTTATGACAGGCAGAATCTTTGGTGATCACCCCAATCCTTCCATTGATTTCAATAGGTTTGAAATATTTTTTCCTGAATTCCGATGGCGTTTCTCCCGTATGCTGCTTGAACAGCTTATTAAAATAGGATAGACTTTCAAAACCCACCTGAAAACAGACTTCGGTCACAGAATAGTCTTTCAGCAGAAATATTTTGGCCTGGTTGATCCTGTAGTTATTGACAAAATCGGTAAAGGTCATATTGGTTTGTTTCTTAAAATACCGGCAGAATGCAGGAGTACTCAAACTCACAATTTTTGCAATTTCATTGACATTGGGTTGCTTGTCATAATTTTCATGGATATAGTCGTAAATGGTACCCATCCTGATCTTATCATTCAGGAACCATTTGATTCTTGTATCCTCTTTGTTGAGTTCTTTTACCTCTGTAGAATCTGCAAGAATTTGTAAAATTTGAATAAGCTCTATTAAGGAAGTAAAAGAGTTTTTTTCCTTCATTTGATGAAGTTTTTCAACCACACTGTTTTTTGTTTCCCCCGAGAAAGATAATCCGAGGTAGGATCTTTCTAAAAGCCTTTTTATATTTCCAAATTCCGGAACGGGCTGTATGATATCCTGAAGAAAATTTTCCCGCATTTGAAGAACCAGCTGCTGGCATTCTGTTTGAATGCCATAATCAAAATTGAGATGAGGAACATTGGAGCCGATCAGCAGCAGCTCACTTTCTGTAAATCCTGAAATATCCTTTCCAACATGTCGTATCCCGTTAAGAGCCTCTACATAGACAAGCTCTATTTCAGGATGATAATGCCAGAAAAAACAGTTTTTTAAAGAAGGTGAAAAAAGCTTGAAAGATTTCCCTTTATCAAACTCTATAATTTCTTTCTGAATTTTCATTTTGTCCTCATTTGATTGTTTGTGGATTTAAAATTAGTCAAAAAGGTCAATACGGAGCAAATTTTTATCATTTTAAAAGAAGTGAAATTCAATCTTTCTTTCGATTTTTGCACTTTCAAAATGAATATGGCAGAATCCATTTTTAATTCTAAATAACAATTCAGACAAAAGAATATACAATGAAGATTGATAAACGAATAATACCACTGGCAATCGGTGGATTGGGAATTGGAACCACGGAGTTTACCGTGATGGGGCTTCTTCCGGATATTGCAAAAACCTTACAGATTACAATCCCTCAGACCGGACATTTGATCTCTGCTTATGCGATGGGAGTAGTTATCGGGGCACCGCTTCTTATCGGATATTCCGTAAAGTTTCCGCCTAAAAAAGTACTGATCGCTTTTATGATCCTGTTTACTTTGTTTAACGGGCTTTCTGCTATTGCTCCCAACTATACCACGATGCTGATCATCAGGTTTATGTCTGGGCTTCCGCATGGGGCATTTTTTGGAGTAGGAACTGTAGTGGCTTCCAAAATGGCAGGAAAAGGAAAAGAGGCATTTTATATATCAATGATGTTTACAGGGCTCACAGTGGCTAACCTGGCAATGGTTCCTTTGGTGACCTATATAGGGCATACCTTTCATTGGAGGCTGTACTTTGCGATTGTAGCACTGATAGGACTGTTTGCAATATTATTTTTAAAACTATGGCTTCCCGCGATGGAGTCTAACCAGAACACTCATTTCCTGGAAGAATTGAAATTCTTGAAGAATAAGCAGTCGTGGCTGGTTCTTGCGATTACAGCGATCGGATTTGGAGGACTTTTTACCTGGCTTAGCTATATAACCCCTTTAATGACGGTGGTCTCAGGAGTACAAAGCAGTCAGATGGCTTATGTGATGGTTCTTGCCGGAGCTGGAATGGTGGTAGGGAACCTGGTTGGTGGAGTTGTTTCAGACAAGTTGGGACCGGAGAAAACATGTGCCCTCCTGATTTTTCTGATGATGATTTCTTTGACGGGAGTATTTTTCCTTTCCGAGCATCAGAATACAGCCTTTATCCTTACCTTTATGTGCGGAGCACTGTCGATGTCGATTGCAGCACCTATTAACATCATGATGATGAAAGCTGCTCCCAAAAGCGAAATGATGGCTGCCGCTTTTATGCAGGCCGGATTTAATATTGCCAATGCCATGGGGGCTTTTTTAGGAGGAATTCCTTTAGAATACGGACTTCCTTACAATTATCCTTCACTGGTAGGAGTGGGAATGACTTTTATAGGATTTGCGGTAAGCATCAGGTATATGTACCTGTATAGTGCAGGAAAAAGGACACCCGAGGAATCCGTTACAGAATGTGTTTCATGTGATCAGTAAAACAATGGAGATCATGGCTTTGTCAGCATAAAATCTGCAAATTTCATCGATCTGCGGGAATATTAAATGAGGCTGCTTCAGGATAGAAGCAGCCTCATATATTTGTATAAAATGGAATTATGCCTCTACTTCATTACCGTTTTTACACCAGTAGAGAGCATTGTATAAGTTTTCTTTAGGGAAAGATTTAAACTCTCCCGGCATCAGGACACTGAAAATGTCTGTGAAATTCTGTACCCCTTCTTTGTCTGTGACAATGGCTGTACGGTTCCAGTGGGTAAGATTCTTTAATCCTAAAAGCGCATCTTCTAGCCATGCACCTATGGTAAACTTATCCAGATCAGTATCCAAATACAGTAAGTAATTCAGCTCGCCAAATTGGTCTACTTTTTCTTTTACACGAGGAATTACCAGTCTTTCAAAATCTTCTTTCGTCACTTCTCCCGTTGCATTGAACGCCGCAACATTCTCCGGAGCTTCTGGAATAATTGTTATCATAGTAAATATTTTTGGTGGTTTGATTTTAAGTGGAACTACAATAATTAAACCATAAGTTATTAATGAGTTGTTAAAATTGGTTTAGATATTGTTATTTTAATGTAAAATATTAATATGGATTTAAAATCAAATGAACCTTTCTGGCTTTTAAAAAACGGATTAATAGCCTCTTATCCTTCTCTGAAATCAGATGAAGAATGTGAGGTCCTGATTATCGGGGGAGGAATTACCGGAAGCCTTATTGCCCATCAGATGGTAGATGAAGGCTATAGTACCATTCTCATGGATAAACGGGAACTCTGTAACGGAAGTACCTCAGCGACCACTTCCATGCTGCAGTATGAAATAGATGTTCCTCTTTTTGAATTAATAGAAAAAATAGGAGAAAAAGGAGCAGTATTAAGCTATAGAGCATGCTCTGATGCTATTGACACCATCGGCAGCCTTTCAAAACTGATCCGGTCTGATGCCGGATTCAAAAGAAAAGAATCATTGTATTTTGCTTCCAAAAAGAAAGATGTTGAGTGGCTGAAAAAAGAGTATGACGCCAGAAAAAATGCAGGTTTTGAAGTAAAATGGTTATCTGCAGATCAGGTGCTGGAACAATTTGGGTTTGAAAATACGCATGGGGGAATATTATCAGGACAGGGTGCCAGTATAGATGCCTTTCGCTTTGCTCATGAGCTGTGTAAGCATAATGTAAAAAAAGGATTAAAAATTTTTGATAAAACCGAGATGGTAAAGGTAGATTACCATAAAGGATTTAATCTGGCCACCGTTGAGAACGGATATACCATCAAGGCTAAAAAAATAATCTACTGCATTGGGTACGAAAGCAAAAGCCTGTTGAACGAAAATTTCGTTGATTTGAAAAGTACATATGCTGTGGTGTCAGAAATCAATACGGATAAATTTAAGAATATCAGCCATACCCTGGTCTGGAATACCAATGATCCTTATATGTATATGAGGACTACCGATGACGGAAGGCTTCTGATAGGAGGCGGAGATGAAGATTTCTATGATGCTGAAAAGCGGGATGCACTCCTCGGCAAAAAAGAAGAGGAAATCTTAAAAACTTTACAGAAAATAAAACCCGGTTATCATTTCTATCCGGACTTTGTCTGGGCAGGAACCTTTGGAGAAACAAAAGACGGGCTTCCCTATATCGGAGAACATCCGAAATTCAAAAACTCCTATTTTGTATTGGGATTTGGAGGGAACGGGATTACCTTTTCGGTAACAGGGATGGAAATGGCTTCTCTGTATATGAAAAATAAAAAACATCCGCTGTCCAGGTATTTTAAATTTGGCAGATAACTTTTTTTTAAACCGCAAAGCCACAAAAATTGTTATTAAACACCTCAGTAAGATTGAGGTAATGCTGTTGAATAATTCATATAAGGAGAGCATTAAAGATTTTCAAAAACTTAAAATTATTCATGTAAAGACTTTTGTGGCTTTTAGGGTTTGTTTTTTTTAAAATGATGGCATTGATAACCCCGGCTACCGGTTATAAAAATTATCTGCTGTAATATTGGACCTGCATATCTTTCGGATATTTCACTTCATAGGAGAAACTGATCTTTTCAGAACCTCCGGAACTGATGTTCTTGTTCCAAAGGATACTTCCTGTTTTTTCATCGAGGATTCCGCCGCCTGTTTCCGCTGCCTTCACTGAAATTTTTGAATTCTCACTGATCGGAAGCTGGTCAAGAACTTCCAGTTCAATGCTTTCTTTTGTATTGTTTCGGATGCTGATCTGATAAGATTCAGTTTCCCATTTATTGGTATTCATTGCTTTTTGGGAGGTTTTATCTTCCAGTTTGATTCTCTTTACGGTAATTCTTTCATCCACACCAAGGGAAATCGGGAACTCATCTTTCACATAATGGCTGGTAATGGTTGTTTTTCCAATGTAGTTATCTTCAAAATAAATATTGGCTTCTCCTGTAATGAGGTTAAGGTTCTGCCAGTTTTTTACAAAAGCCATCAGGAAAACCTGGTTGTTAAGCTTTGGAACCGTATGGTATTTGTAAGCCGCCTCAATTTGTTTTTTATCAAGAATGACATACTGTTCTTTTTCCTGGCTTAGGATGGTTTGATTGTAATTGAGTTCATAGATGACATTCATCTGGCGGCCGGAAACAGAAGCCACCGGAACCTGATATGGTTTTGATTCCGCTACTTCCCGCATCTGATAAGCATTTACTGCTGCCGTTTCTTTTTTCAATTGAAAACCTGAAGTTTCTATCTGTGGGTTGTAAGCGCTATATTCAGCAATATAAAGAGGAGACAGTATAGGCCTGTCCTGGTTGTAGGAAGGTCGGTAAGTGGAAACAAAAAGTTTTACATTTTTCCAGTCCTGACCGGTTTTCTGATAGATTTTTCCTTTATACACCATTTCAAGAGGTTTCTTTACAGATTCTGCCCTTACATCATAGGAAGGGACCCAGCCGGCATCAGAAACAATATAACTGATTCCAAGGTTCAGACTGGTATCATTATCCGCAAGAATTTCAAGCACAAGTTCTTTCCTGTTGGTGTTTTTATGGGTTTGCTCTTCCGCAGCCTGCTTGTTCAGCCTGACCATGCTTTCGTCCAGGATATTTTTTTGCTCATCCAGCAAAAAGATCTGATTGTCAATTTCCAGCATTCTTTTTCGGTAAAATTCCGTGAGTCTGATGAGCTGTTCCTGAGGCGTTGACTTATCATTGGTGGATATTTTTAAATTACCATTGATGATATTCTGTTCGCCGGTGAGGTTCTTGATCTGGATATTCAGAAGATTAACCTGCCTCTGAAGCTTTTTTCTTTCGTCCTCGAGTTTCTTTTCACCGTCAGATAATACGTCGTTCTTCAAAAAATTACTTTCAGGAGTGATCGAAAGAAGTGTTGTGTTTTTCTCAAGATTGATTTTGTATGTATTTTCATCCAGGTTGTCCGGAAGGTTGATGATTCTCACCCTATTTCTTCCTTTCTGGAGATTTACATTCGTATTTCCAAAGACTTTTGCCCCCTGAAGAAATACAGTAGCCTGCTTTACCTCAATTTCTTTTTTGATTTCCTGTGCTTTTATAAAAGCAGCACAAAATGTGGCTAATAGTAAAAAATAACGTTTCATCGTTTATTATTTTGAATTTATAGAGTAAAATTATCCCTATTTAAGACTGAAAACCGGAAGACTTGGTGAAGGAGCAGTCTGGCTTGGTAAACCTCAGCCGGGTATCAATAAAAAACAGTCCCTTGGGAGGACTGTCTTTTTTACATCTGTCATTTTTAAAGGATTTCGTATCTCGTTTTGATGCTGTATCTTAGTTTGATGTTTTCTATATTATCAAAAGAATAATCTGCTGAAGCATCGGCCATTTCCATTTGTACACTATTCATCCTGCTTTTATAGGCCACGGGAAGTACCGTATCACTGGTATAATCTTCTATTTCTACAATTTCAATAGCATTTCCGGTCTTTTTACCCATACTTTCCAATAGGTAATCTGCTTTTTCCTTAGCGGCTTTTAAAGCATTGATCTTGACTGTTTTTCTGAAATCTGCGATCTTTGTATTCTTTACTTCTGCAATATTCAGGCTGCTGACCCATTTTTGATTCAGGTCTTCAAAAATCTTGCTGATATTTGATGTTGTAGAAGCCTTAAACTGATAACTTTTAGTAAACTTGGTGGTTTTAGAGTATATATTCTGATACATCGATTTGAATTTAATGTCCTCATTTTTTACTCCTGCATTTTTTAAGGTTTCAAACAGTTTCTTTTCATTGTCTGCTAATTCGTTTTTATGATCTGCCTTTATTCCGATACTGAAAATGATTTCATCCGGTACTACTTCCATTTCGGCAACTCCCGTTACTTCAATGGCATTTTTCTTTATTTCCTGAGCATTGATAAAACTTCCAAGAGATAAAATTCCGATTAATAAAAAATGTTTCAATTTCATAATTTCCTGTTTTTAATTTTAATTATAATTTTAAATTCTGAAGTAAAATTAGTCAGATCTGAAAATGAAAACGGGGAGACTTGGTGAAGCGGAACTTTCACTTGGTGAATAGTTTTTGAACAGACTTTATATATGTATATCTTTGTTTTATGAAAACACTTAGGCTTTTTATCCTCTTTTTATTCATGACCTTTGGGAGTGGAATGTATTCTCAGGTCAATACTAAAGCTGTGGAGGAAGTTCAGGTAGCCACTAGGAAACTGAAAAAAGCTATAGATACCAAAAATGAATCTGCACAGGCTGACTCCTATTACAATATCGGGGAAACATTCTTCAATGACGGAAACTTTCCGAAAAGTGAAGAGTACTACACAAAAGCCAAAAAGATCTACGAAAAGCTTAATGACAAGCCGAATATTGAGAAAACTACCCGGAGATTAGCCCAGTCGCAGGAAAAACAGAATAAAATAACTCCTGCCATCAGCAATTACAGTATGGCGGCGCAGCTGGGATACAGCGAAAAAAGCAGAACCGTCAATTCCAATGATGTGGCAAGGCTTTCTTCCCCTACACCGGAACAAAAGGTGGAAGCCATTCAGAACAATATCAACATAAGCAAAAAGGAAAACGAACAGGCCGGTGTTGCAGAGGGCTACAGCCAGCTGGCAGATGTCAATATACAGCAGAATGATGTATTTAAAGCTGAAGAAAATCTGAATAATGCTTATAAAATATCGAAAAAAGAAGCGCCACAGCAGGCGTTGGAAATTAATCAGAAGTTAGCGAACCTCTATGTTGAGAACAAAAACTTTGAAAAAGCTATTGAAGCCAAAAAGAAAGTCCTCAGAGAAGATTTTGTAAAAGAAAATTCACAGGAGAAAGTCAATCAGATTCAGGAGCTTGCCGATATTTATATTAAGAAAAATGATCCGGATGAAGCGGTAACCCTGTTGAAAAATGCTTATGGGATTGCATTGGATAAAGGACATACGCTGGAAGCTCAGAAAAGTGTCAAAAAGTTGGACAGTCTTTATACTATATCAGGAAATAGAGATGCCTCCGTTCAGCTGTACCGTGATTTTTTAGGAAAATTACCCGACCTTGTTTCTAAGGACAGAAGCTTGGTAGACAATAAGATCCTTGAAGATACGGAACAGAGAATTTCCCAGCTGGAAAAGGAAAAAGAACTGAAAGATGAGCTGATCCGGAAGAAAAATGTTTTCAATTATGGATTGATCGGGGTTTTAATTCTATTAAGCGGTCTTGTTATTTTTATCTTCAGAACCTTAAAAAGAGTTCAGATCAAGAATAAAAGAATTGCCCTTCAATCCCTGAGACGGGAGATGAACCCTCACTTTATTTTCAACAGTTTGAACAGTGTCAATCACTTTATAGCCACCAGCAATGAGCTGGAAGCCAATCAGTATCTTACCAGATTCTCCAAACTGATGCGCGGTGTGATGGAAAATTCTGCAGAAGACTTTATCCCGTTTCAACAAGAGCTCGATCTTCTTCAGAATTATCTTGCGCTCGAAAAAACGCGTTTTGCAAATAAATTTGATTACGAAGTCGAGGTAGATGAAAGCCTGAACTTGCAAAGCCAGCAGGTTCCGGGAATGCTTATACAGCCGTTTCTGGAAAATGCAATCTGGCACGGATTGCGGTATAGAGATGAAAAAGGATTCTTAAAACTGAGTTTTGAAAAGGATGTCCAGTATTTAAAGATCACCATTGAAGATAACGGAATCGGAATTGAAGAAAGTAAAAAACAGAAAACCCAGCACCAGAAGGCAAGAGAAGGGCGGGGAATGAAAAATACACTGGAAAGAATCCAGCTGCTGAATGACCTGTATAAAAAAGACATTACCTGTACTGTGAAAGACAAAGAAAATAATGGCGGAGTAATCGTTATGATAAAGATGAACCTGATTTAATAGGCAGGCCAATATTTTTTATATGTAATTGTAACAAACTGAAAATGAAATCGTCTTATTAGGTTAAAAGCTAAACAGATGACCTTTGAAAATAAGACAGCAAGATGGGCAGGATTTATTTATCTGATCGTCATAATAACGGGATTTTTTAGTTTAATGTATGTTCCGTCCCAATTGATAGACTTGAAGAATCCTGCATTGACCTTTCAAAATATCTCTTCTTCTAAGTATCTTTTCAGTCTGAGTATTGCAGGCAGTATGCTGTGTTATATTTCCTTTACACTGCTTCCTCTGGTATTATATAAATTACTGAAAGGCGTCAATGCCTCTTATGCCAAACTGATGGTTATTCTTGCTCTTATAAGCGTTCCTATTTCCTTTGTCAATCTTCAAAATAAGCTTTCTGTACTGACCATTATTGAGACTGCTGATTACTTAAAAATATATAAGATAGAAGAGCTTCAGGCCCAGATGATGCTTTTATTGAGTCATTATAATAAAGGAATTTTAATGGTTCAGATCTTTTGGGGGCTTTGGCTTTACCCTTTTGGCTATTTGGTATATAAATCTAGCTTTTTGCCCAAAATTCTGGGAGTTTTCTTAATGCTGGGGTGTTTTGGGTATATACTCAATGTTTTTGGAAAAACTCTAATCCCTCATTTTTCAGATTATGCATTATCAGGCTATATAACACTGCCCGCTTCAATAGGGGAGATGGGTATCTGTTTGTGGATGTTGGTTCTGGGAGTGAAAAATAGAAATACTAACCATTAATATCAGATTGCCGATGAACAATTCCACAAAATTTGAGGATATTCCGGTAAACATAAAGGTCATCCTTGCAGGGCTTTGGACTTCAGTTACACTATGTTATTTGTATGGAGATTACTTTGAACTCTATACTTCGGGGAAAACACGCGGTCTCGTGGAAGGAAGCAGCCTGCTAAATTCTCCTTTAAAATTATGTATTGCTTCTATAATTCTGGCAATTCCTGCAGCAATGGTATTCCTTTCCCTTATTGTAAAGCCTGCGGTCAACAGGATTTTGAATATTATTTTTGGAGTTTTTTTTACTGTGGTAATGCTGCTTATTGGAATAATCTCCTATTCAGATTGGTATTCGTTTTATGTTTTTCTGGCAGCTGTAGAATGTATCATAACGATATTGATTGTATGGTATGCCTGAAAATGGAAGAAAATATAAAGAATTGGGTCATTACTGTATTTATTGGAAGATTAGCATAAATATTGCTAATTTGTAACCCACAATTAATATCTGCCAATGAAAATAAAAGCCGTAATCGTAGACGATGAAGTCATCGCAAGAGAAGTACTGAGAAACTATCTCACCAAATACTGCCCTCAGGTGGAAATTCTGGGAGAGGCAGAAAATATAAAGGAAGCAGTGCCTCTGATTACGGAAAACCAGCCCCAGCTGGTATTTCTGGATGTGGAAATGCCTTTCGGTAATGCCTTTGATGTATTGGAAGCTACCAAGGAGTTTCCCTATGAGACCATCTTCATTACGGCATTTTCACAATATTCTTTACAGGCTTTAAATAAATCGGCAAGTTATTATATTTTAAAACCGATTGATATCCAGGAATTGATCCTTGCTGTAAATAAAGTCGCTGAAAGTCTGGAGAAAAAGGAAGAACTCAACAGAAATAAAATCCTGCTGGAAAATTTAAAATTAAAACCTGAAAAGCAGCAGCTTATCCTTCCCACTTTGCAGGGGTTCGATGTAGTGAAGACAGAAGATATCCTCAGGCTTCAGGCCGATGGCAACTTTACCCAGGTTTACCTTACCGATGGTTCAAAGAAAATGGTCTGCCGGTTTTTAAAACATTTTGACGATTTGCTGGAAAATCCTTTTGTAAGGGTTCACCGTTCCCATATTATCAATTCAGCCTTCGTAAAATCTTATCATAAAAGCGGAACCGTAATGCTTTCTGATGATACGGAAATAGAGGTTTCCGGCAGTTTTAAAGATAACTTTCTGAAAGTTTTTTCGTAGAATTGTCCTTCTTTAATAGCCCAAAGGCACTATTTTTGAAGCTTTCATCAGAACCACACAAAATAATTCTGCTATGAAAACACTTCATAAAATTATACTTCCCGTCTCGCTGGGAGCACTGGGACTTCTTATTTTTAATTCATGTTCGGTAGGAATCCCTAAAGGAGCTACGGCAGTGAATAATTTTGATGTTAAAAAGTACCTCGGAAGATGGTATGAAATCGCCCGTTTTGATTATCGGTTTGAGAAAAATATGGATAATGTGACTGCCGAATATTCAGAAAACCCGGATGGAACCATCAAAGTAGACAACAAAGGGTATCATTACGTGAAAAAAGAATGGAAAGAATCGGTAGGAGAAGCCAGGTTTGTGAAAGATAAAACAGAGGCCAGGCTGAAAGTGGCATTTTTCAAACCCTTCTGGGCAAGCTATAATGTGATTGATATTGATAAAGACTACCAGTATGCATTGGTGGCCGGAAGCAGTTTAAAATATCTTTGGATCTTATCCCGGACGACCACTATTCCTGAAAGTATCCGACAGCGATTTATTGAAAAAGCAAAGAAAATAGGCTATCAGACAGACGAGCTGATCTGGGTGAAGCATAATCAGTAAGATAAACAGAGAAGGCTGATAAGTGAATTTTACAAGTCACTCCTCAGCCTTCTTCACCTTTTTTGTCCTTTTACTTTTAGCCTCCGGAATACTCTTTCCATTCCTCAAAGCGATGGTCAATGACCTGTTTCATCAAATCATAGTTTTCATAAGTATCTTCAATGTGATAGAATGTTTCATATTCATAATCATTTTCTTCAGCCTTGGCATCAAAAAGATTGACATAGTCATCCGCAAATGAGCTGAATATATTCCCAAAGTCGGTATCATCTGCATAATAATCTTTTGCAAATCTGTTTCCCAGATCATTAAGGTCATATTCGGAAAATTTTCCGTCACAAGATTCCATGATAAATTCCGCTCCGGTAATTTCTCTTCGTTTTAACTTGTCAATTTCTTCTTCACTCTCTTCCTTCAGTTCATCAGAAATTAAATCATGGTGAACACACCAGTTCAGGAACATTCCTGTATGCGTTGCTCCGTTTTTTTCAGGAAGTCCTTCGGGGAAATCTCCGCCACAATGCCAAGAGGCGTCATCATATGTAGACGTCATTGTAATGATCTTTTTAAATAATTGCCGTCAAAAATAGAAAAAATCATTTTATGTTGCTGCAACCACAGATTTTTCCGTCATTTGCAGGAGAATTTTTTCAACCAATTGATCTATGGAAAAAGCTGTTTTGATTACGATCGGTGACGAAATCCTTTCTGGAAATACAATAGACACCAATTCTAATTTTATTGCGTCCGAACTTAAAAATATAGGCATAAAAGTCTCTCAGATATTTACGATTTCAGACGAAATAGAAACCATTAAAAATACATTGAGTACTGCCTTTCAAGAAGGAGACTTAATTATTACTACAGGCGGCCTGGGACCTACCCGCGATGATAAAACCAAAAAAGCACTGGCAGAATTTTTCAATGATGAAATTGCTTTGGATGAGGTGACATTCAATCACCTGAAAGGATATATGGAAAGAAGGGGACGCCTGGATATTCTTGAAAGAAATAGAGAACAGGCTTTTGTTCCTACCAAATCCCTTGTTTTTCAAAATCATTACGGAACAGCACCATGCATGATGATGGAGCTGGATGGAAAACTGTGCTACAGCCTTCCGGGAGTTCCTTATGAGGTAAAACCGCTTATCAAAGACCAGATTATTCCTTATTTACAGGAAAAATTCAGTCTTAAGTATATCCATACCCGGATTGTTTCCGTAGTCGGGATTCCTGAAAGTATTCTCGCAGATACTATTGAAGACTGGGAGCTTGCCCTTCCTGAAAATATAACGTTATCATACCTTCCGGTTGGAACACGGGTAAAGCTGAGACTGACGGCTTCCGGAGATAACGAAGGTGCCTTGCAACAACAGACAGAAAGCGAAATCCAAAAACTGCTTCCGCTGGTAGGAGATCATGTGATTGCAACGTCTGAAGATAAGATCGAAAATATCCTGGCAGAAATGCTTACCGAAAGAAACTTGACTATTTCTACTGCAGAAAGCTGTACCGGAGGTGAACTGGCAAAAATGATCACTTCGGTTTCAGGAAGTTCAAAATATTTTCTTGGAGGTATGGTAGCCTATGCTTCAGAGAAAAAGTGAAGATTCTTAATGTTTCCCAGGAAACCATTGATCAATTCACTGTGGTAAGCGAAGAGGTAGCCCGGGAAATGGCGGAAGGTTGTCAAAAACTGTTTGAAACCCATATTTCCCTTTCTACAACAGGGGTTGCCGGTCCGGGAAAAGGAGAAGACGGTAAAGATATAGGAACCGTTTACTATACGATCAGGATTAATGATCAAGAAGTAACCTCCAAATTATACATGCCGCATCTGGAAAGAGCAGACTTTATGAATTTCGTTTCACAAAAGGTGATCCAGGATCTTGTAAGCCTTCTTATAAGCAGTTAGATACATATCTGTTTTTTAATTTTTTTTTAATTAATTTTAGTATAGTTTTTCACACTTTTTGAGCGCCATTCAATAAATTTCAAAATTGTGGAAAATTCCAAACAGATTTTTCAGACCAGCAGCAAGAAACGCTGGAAAAGCGTACAATGGGGAAGCCGTGTTTTTATTTTTATTGCGGCACTCCTTCTTCTTGCTTTAGGTCTGATGATGACCCTGGACAGAAGTCCTAAAATACCTTTTAAAGAAGATTATAAGGCTGTTATCACTGCGAATAGGCCTTATCTTCAGGAAAATAAAATTTCTAAAGAATATAAAGGGTTCAGAAGCTTTATTTCTGAAAAAACAATCCATACCAATCTTGCCAAAATTGAAAAGGCACGAGCAGAGAGATTCAAAAATCAGAACAGAAACTGGGCCCAGTTTCCGGGAGGGATCCGCTCAGCTTTTTATGTTGCCTGGGATCCGCAGTCTTTGATGTCTTTAAAACGAAATATCAGACACGTCAACCTTGTTTTTCCGGAATGGTTCTTCCTTGATCCCAATACCGGGGATCTGAAAACCAATATTGACCCGGAAGGATACAAAATGATCAGAAGAACAGGAGTGGCTGCCATGCCTATTCTGAGTAATAATTTTGACCGGGAATTCCGTTCTGAGGGATTGGGAAAAGTCCTTAATGATCCGCAGAAAAGAACACATCTTATCCAAAGAATTACCCAGCAGTGCTTAAAATATCATTTCAAAGGAATCAATATTGACTTTGAAGATATGAACCTTAATTCTGATGAAAACCTGATTGCGTTTATGAAAGAGCTTTCAGAAACGTTCAAGCAGAACAGGTTGCTGGTAACCATGGATATCATGACAGATAATGATGACTATAATATCCGGAAATTAGATCCTTTTGTAGATTATTTTGTGCTGATGGCTTACGATGAATATTCAGCAGGCGGTGATGCAGGTCCTGTTTCTTCACAGAAATGGATCGAGGAGCAGACAGGAAAAATCATGAAAAAGACTTCTCCCCAAAAAATTATTTTGGGCTTGGGAGCTTATGGATATGACTGGAGTTCCAATCCGGATGACAATACTTCCATTACCTATATGCAGGCCATTACAAAAGCCAGCGCCAGTAAAGCGGTGATTGATTTTA
Source organism: Chryseobacterium sp. (assembly GCF_022869225.1). Classification (NCBI taxonomy): domain Bacteria; kingdom Pseudomonadati; phylum Bacteroidota; class Flavobacteriia; order Flavobacteriales; family Weeksellaceae; genus Chryseobacterium; species Chryseobacterium sp. The sequence continues at coordinate 3,544,278 of NZ_JALIHL010000001.1, forward strand.
ATGACAATACCTTCAATCTGAACTATTCCTATACCGATTCTAAAAATAATACCCATACCGTATTCTTCAATGATGCTGCCTCTGTTTTCAACACCATGCGCTTTTCATCCGAATATCCATTGGCAGGCACTGCACTTTGGAGATTGGGAAGTGAAGACAGCAGGATCTGGAATTTTTATGATAAAGATCTTACGTTTGCCGGACTTTCCAAGCTTCATTTAAAAAGTCTTGAAAATGTAAAAGGGCAGACCATGGTCGACTATATCGGAGACGGAGAGGTACTGGATGTACTGAATACCCCGCATGATGGTAAAATAGCATTGGAAATTGATCCGAAAGAGAAAATCATTACCGATGAAAATTATGTTACCTATCCAAGTTCTTATGAAGTGAAAAAATATGGAAGCGCTCCTCAGAAAGAACTGGTGCTGACCTTTGATGACGGACCTGATGAAACCTATACTCCGCAGGTACTGGATATTCTTTCCAAGTATCATGTTCCGGCTGCTTTCTTTTTGGTAGGATTAAATGCTGAGAAGAATCTTCCCCTGGTTAAAAGAATTTATCGGGAAGGACATGAAATCGGCAACCATACCTTTACGCATGAAAATATAGCTAAAGTAAGTCCTGAAAGAGCTTTATTGGAGCTGAAACTAACAAGATTACTGATAGAATGTGTGACGGGACACAGTACCATCCTGTTCAGAGCACCTTACAATGCAGACTCCGAGCCTACCACCCCAGAGGAGATCATCCCTGTAGCCTTGGCAAGACAGCAGAATTATCTGGACATCGGAGAAAATATAGATCCTGAAGACTGGCAGCCAGGAATAAAAGCTGATGAAATTGTAAAACGTGTATTGGCCGGGATCAAACAGCAGAGAGGCAATATTATCCTGCTTCATGATGCAGGCGGAGAGACAAGAGAAGAAACGGTGAAAGCATTGAAAATCTTAATCCCGACACTGCAAAAGCAAGGGTATCATTTTACCAACCTTACCAACCTGCTGCATAAAAGCAGAAGTGAGCTGATGCCGGAAATCCCTAAAACAAGATCATATTATGTGATGCAGCTCAATCTGGTGCTGGCTACCGTTATCTACGGAATAAGTCATTTTTTGGTTGCATTGTTTACCATCTTTATTGTGTTGGGTTTGATCAGACTTATACTGATGGCTTATTGGGCCTTTAAAGAAAAAAGAAAAGAAAAACAACTGGGGGAATTTCCTATCCTGGAATCATATCCGAACGTGTCTGTTATTGTTCCGGCTTATAATGAAGAAGTAAATATTGTTTCTTCCTTACATAACCTTTTGAAACAGACTTATCCGAATTTTAATATCATTATGGTAGATGACGGAAGTAAAGATTCCACTTATGAAAAGGCGAAAGAAGCATTTCCTGATCATCCGAAGCTGAAAATTTTCACCAAAGCGAATGGTGGAAAAGCTACAGCCCTGAACTTTGGAATCTCACAGACCGATGCTGAATATGTGGTTTGTATTGATGCTGATACCAAGCTGCAGCAGGATGCTGTTAAATATATGATCGCGAGATTTTTAAATTCAGATCCTGAAGAAAAAATAGCAGCAGTGGCAGGAAATGTGAAAGTAGGAAATACGGTGAACTGGCTTACCAAATGGCAGTCTATAGAATATGCGACCAGTCAGAATTTTGACAGACTTGCTTACGCTCATATCAATGCCATTACGGTAATTCCCGGTGCTATCGGGGCGTTCAGAAAATCAGCGATCATAGAGGCGGGAGGATATTCATCGGATACTTTGGCTGAAGACTGCGATATTACAGTGAAGATTTTAAGAGCAGGCTATACGGTGGCCAATGAAAACAGAGCGGTTGCTGTGACGGAAGCCCCTGAAACGGTGAAACAGTTTTTAAAACAGCGCTTCCGCTGGACGTATGGAATTATGCAGATGTTCTGGAAACAGAAGCAAACCTTCCTTAATCCTAAATATAAAGGCTTGGGACTTTGGGCGATGCCGAATATTCTGCTGTTCCAGTACATTATCCCATTCTTTTCACCACTGGCAGACCTGATCATGTTTTTTGGGATTTTATCAGGAAACGGAAGCAAAATATTTACGTATTATCTGATCTTCCTTTTGGTAGATGCTTCCTTATCTTTAGTAGCATTCATCATGCAGCGTGAAAGATTAACCAGTCTGATGTATATTATTCCACAAAGATTCGGGTATAGATGGCTGATGTATATTGTATTGTTTAAAAGCTTAAGAAAGGCTCTGAAAGGGGAAATGCAGTCCTGGGGATTCCTGAAAAGAACAGGAAATGTAAAAGAGATCGCCACTTCTTAATATTTATTTAAATTTGTTTTTTATAAAAAGTAACAAATAGTAAATAAATCATACATATTGTATAAATTGTTATCATAATGAAAAAACTAACGCTTTCTTTGTTTTTATTAGCGGGGATATGTTCACAAAATACACTGAACGCTCAGGCTAAAATCACTACAGCAGTAAACAACGCAGATAAAGGCTTGGATCTTAGCCTTATGGATACTTCTGTGCGTCCACAGGATGATTTTTATAACTATGTGAGTGGAACTTGGATGAAAACTGCCAAAATTCCGTCTGATAAGCCAACTTGGGGAAGCTTCAATAAACTTGCTGAAGATACGGATAACAACTCTATGACGATCCTGAACTCGCTTTTGAAGGATAAATTCGCCGATGGAAGTGAAGGTAAAAAAATCCAGGACCTGTATGCGTCTTATATGAACATGCAGAAGAGAAATGCTGATGGGATCAAGCCTATCCAGGAGAATCTGAATAAAATTGATGCGATCAAAAATTTAGCTGATCTTCAGAATTATATGATTGCTGTAACCAAAGAAGGAGAAAATAATTTCTACGGATGGGGGGTATATGCAGATTTAAAAGATTCTAAAATGAATGCTGTTTACTTAGGGGAAGCCTCTCTTGGTTTAGGAAGAGATTATTACCAGAAAGTAAATGAAAAAAATACTGAAGCTATTGCTGAATATCAGAAATATGTAGCTTCCATGTTAAAGGAATTAGGTTACAAAAATGCTGATGAAGCGGCAAAAGGGATCGTTAATTACGAAAAAAGTATTGCGAAGACCTATTTGACAAATGAGCAGAGCCGTGATAATACCCTTCAGTACAATCCTCAGACGATGGCCCAGCTTTCAGCTTTGGTAAAAGGAGTTGATATTCCTGCATACCTTAAAAAAGTAGGGGTGAATACGGACAGAGTTATTATTGGGGAACTGGGATATTACAAAGAATTCGATAAATTAGTGAATGCTCAGAATCTTCCTGTGATTAAGGATTATCTTAAATTTCACATGATCAATGGAAGTGCTTCTTACTTAAGCGAAAAGTTAGGAGACATGAAATTTGATTTCTTTGGAAAATATTTAAGAGGTCAGCAGGAGCAGAGAGCACTGAATAAGAGAGGATTTGAAGTGATCAACAGAAATCTGGGAGAAGCTTTCGGAAAATTATATGTTGAAAAATATTTCCCTGCAGAAGCTAAGGCCCAAATGGTGGAACTGATCGATTATTTAAAGAAAAGTTTTGCTGTTCATATCAATAATCTGGCCTGGATGTCTGCTACTACCAAGGAAAAAGCAATGCAGAAACTGAATAAATTCACTGTAAAAGTTGCTTATCCCGATAAATGGAAAGATTATTCAAAATTAGAAATCATTCCTGAAGCGAAAGGAGGAACATTATATAAAAACCTTCAGAATATTGCAGAATGGCAGTACAATAAAGATCTGGCTAAAATCGGTAAACCCGTGGATAAAACAGAATGGGGAATGACTCCACAAACTGTGAATGCTTACTATAACCCGGTAAACAACGAAATCGTATTCCCTGCCGCAATCCTTCAGCCGCCATTCTTCAACCCTAAAGCTGATGCAGCGGTGAACTTCGGAGGAATCGGTGCTGTGATCGGCCACGAAATGAGCCACGGATTCGATGATTCAGGAGCACAGTTTGATGCAGACGGTAACCTGGTAGACTGGTGGACACCTGAAGATAAAGCAAATTTTGAAAAGGCGACCAAAGCTCTTGCTTCTCAATATGACAAATATGAGCCCGTAAAAGGAACTTTTGTAAACGGAACTTTTACAAACGGTGAGAATATCGCTGACCTTGGAGGAGTAAACATCGCTTACGATGCCCTTCAGATGTATTTAAAAGATAAAGGAAATCCAGGAAAAATCAGCGGATTTACCCAGGATCAGAGATTCTTCCTAAGCTGGGCAACAGTTTGGAGAACTTTATCCAGTGAGAAATACATGATCAACCAGGTGAAGACAGATCCGCATTCTCCGGGTTACTTCAGAAGCTTCGCCCCGCTGATCAACGTTGATTCATTCTACAAAGCATTCGACGTGAAAAAAGGAGATAAATTATTTAAAGCTCCGGAAGACAGAATCAAAATCTGGTAATATACAACATATACAAACCGCTCAGAAATGGGCGGTTTTTGTTTTTTAAGAGATCTGTAGTAGGAATCAGGTAACAATCTATAAGAAACGGCTTCCATCATTCCCTCCACCGGAGAGATGGCAAACCGAAGATTTGACGGGTGGTTTATATCCTCAAAACATTTCTTACTCAAACAGAAATCCAAATCCTGGTCAGTACCCCAAAACATTAAACTATGAGCTGTAAATCCTCATTTCATCACTATTCTCATCATTTACCAATTATCCTTTATCAATTATCATTAAAGTTTGTATATTTGATACGTTTGTGTAAAATCAAAAATTATCTTTAATGAAAAAGCTGAATATTGGAATACTTGCCCTTTCGGGTATTGTATTTCTAAACTCGTGTGGTACGGCAAAAACTGCAGAGACAGAGACAAAAACAGAAGCTGCTGCAGCTGTTGAAAAGCCGGTGAAAGAAGTGAAAGAGGAAGGGATCAATTTATCTTATATGGATACGGGTGTCCGTCCGCAGGATGACTTTTTTAGCTATGTGAACGGGAATTGGGTAAAGAATACTCAAATTCCTTCCGATAAAGCGAATTGGGGATCTTTCAATGCTTTGAGAGAAAATGTGGATGATGCTTCGCTCGATATATTAAACAAGATTTTATCTGAAAAATATGCCGAAGGATCTGAAGGACAAAAAATTCAGAACCTGTATGCTTCTTTTATGGATACCAATAAAAGAAATGCAGAAGGTTTGGCTCCTATCAAAGGAGATCTGGCAAAAATTGATGCTATTAAAAGCCTGAATGACCTTCAGAAATACCTTTTGGAAGCAACAAAATTAGGAGATAACTCTTTCTATGGCTGGAGAGTGAGCGCAGATATGAAGAATTCCAAAATGAATGCGGTATATCTTGGCGGTCCTGATCTTGGTTTGGGAAGGGATTATTACCAGAAGGTCAATGAAGCCAATACCAAAACGCTGGCGGAATACCAGGGATATGTTGGAAAACTATTTGGTGTTTTAGGATATAAAAATGCTGATCAGGCAGGGAAAAATGTTGTTGATTTTGAGAAACAGCTTGCTAATTATTTATTAACCCTTGAGCAGAACAGAGATGCGAACCTTAGGTATAATCCTAAAAATGTATCTGAACTGTCCGGCCTTGTTAAAAATATTGATCTTGCCAAGTATTTGAAAGACGCTGGCGTCAATACAGACAGAGTGATTGTGGGTGAACTGAAATATTACCAGAATATGGATCAGTTCCTGACTCAGAAAAACCTTCCGCTATTAAAAGATTACCTGAAGTATCACCTGATTAACGGTAATGCAAGCAACCTGGATGATAATCTGGAGCAGATCAGATTTGATTTCTATTCAAAATATTTGCAGGGACAGAAAGAACAGCGTCCGATGAACAAAAGAGGTCTGACTCTTGTCAACGGTGTGCTGGGGGAAGCTTTTGGAAAACTGTATGTTGAAAAATATTTTACTCCGGAAGCAAAACAGCAGATGGAAACTTATATTGACTACCTTTTAAAATCATTCAAATCACATATTGCGAATATAGACTGGATGTCTCCTGAAACAAAAGTAAAAGCCCAGGAAAAATTATCTAAGTTTACCGTAAAGATTGCTTATCCCGACCAATGGAAAGATTATTCTAAATTAAAAGTGGACTCTCCAACACAGGGCGCTACCTTATATTCCAATTTAAAGAATGTATCCGCTTGGCAGTATCAGAAAAGTTTGGATAAAGTAGGAAAACCTGTTGATAAAACAGAGTGGGGAATGTCTCCGCAAACCGTGAATGCGTACTACAGCGGTTCAAATAACGAAATTGTTTTCCCGGCAGCGATCCTTCAGCCTCCTTTCTATAACCCTAAGGCAGATGCAGCCGTGAACTTCGGAGGTATCGGAGCGGTGATCGGGCATGAGATCTCTCACGGATTTGATGACAGCGGTTCCCGTTTTGATGGCGATGGAAACCTTAATAACTGGTGGACAGATACAGACCGTAAAAACTTTGATGCAAAAGTGGGACAGTTAGCCGCTCAATACAGTGCTTATGAACCGGTAAAAGGAAGTTTTGTAAACGGTAAATTTACAAGTGGAGAAAATATCGGGGACCTGGGCGGGGTAGCCGTTGCCTATGATGCGCTTCAGATGTATCTGAAAGATAAAGGAAATCCAGGGAAAATCAGCGGATTTACTCAGGATCAGAGATTCTTTATGAGCTGGGCAACCGTTTGGAGAACAAAAGCTACAGACCAGTACATGATCAATCAGGTAAAAACAGATCCGCATTCTCCGGGAATATACAGGGCATTTGGCCCGTTGGTGAATCAGGATTCTTTCATTAAAGCATTTGACATCAAACCAGGGGATAAAATGTATAAAGCTCCTGAGGACAGAATAAAAATTTGGTAACAATAACCAATAATTGTTAGAAAATAAAAACGCATCATTTTTTGATGCGTTTTTGTTTTATTTTTCATAGCTTAGTGATATCGTAAGGCAGTGATTATATGTTAAATAATTCTTGATAATTTTAAATAATTCAAGAAAAATCTTGACAAAATTTTGTATGTTACAGTTTTTTTTTAAATTTAAACATTGGATTGGTAATTTATTTGATTCGTCTGTAAATTACTCAAAAACAGGTCCAAATCAAAATAGTAAATCTCAAAATAATAATAATATGGCAATGTTTAATTATGGTGTTGGCGGAAACGAGGTAAAAGTAGACGCTAATGAAGCTATTCAGGAAATACAGGAAAATAAATCACTGATAGTAAGCCAGCTTACAACAGATGAAGCTTATACCCCTGAAATTGTAACAGGATTAAAAACAGTGGAAGACGTCTTCAAACATTTCCAACCTTCTGTATCTGTACAGCATGAAACAGAAGACGGCAGTGTAGTGGAAGAAGAATTCCGCTTTCAAAATCTTGCAGATTTTACTCCCAAAAACCTTACTCAGAAATCAGACTATCTGCAGCAGCTGAGCATGGAACAGGAGCAGTACAACAAAATTGTACGCCAGCTGAAAACAAATAAAATTCTACGCAATATGCTGGAGAACGATCAGACAAGAGCGGCGTTCATAGAGGTATTGAAAGATGTGGCACAAGAACTTGAAAAATAATTAAAGACTTTACATTAAATCATGGATAGCAAATTACAGGCGCAGGAAAGCCAACAACAGGGACAACAGCAGCACTCGGGACAGCCGAAAGGGAACCCGCTTGCTGAGCTCAATAAAATGGGAGGTTTTGGCTTTGTTGAATCCGTTGTAGACGGTATCGCCAATATGAACCCTACAAGAAAGGCAAGAAAGGAAATTTTCCTTAATGATAGCAATAAAGCAGACGAAAGAAAAGAACTCCTTCAGAAGATCAACCTTTGGGTAAGCCTTTTAGAAGGAAATGAATCTGCCGATAAAATGGCGGAAACGTGCAAAAGTAAAGCACAGCAGGCCGATCAGAATTTAAAAACCAACTTAAAAAATACACTTGATGCAGTACGTATGTTGGAAACCAACTATAGAACTGTAGCTCAATTCTATAAAAATACGGAACTGGACAAAGTGGATAACGTAAGTATCGTTAATGCAAGCATCGAACAGGTTTCTGACCTGGATAATCCTTTATTCATCGATGCAATTTCTGAAGAATTTAAGAATTACTATGACCGTTTAGACCTTAGAGACAACTATTCTATCCTTGCCATACCAGGATATTTAGGCTCAAACAAGGTCATTGAGAAATGGGCAAAAATATGTAACGAGAATAAAGTAATGATGGTTACAGACTTTGCCAACCTTGACAAGCCGGATGATGTGGTAGACTTATTCCACTCGGCAAACCTTACAGGAGGTGAACTTCACAGAAGTAATGTGATCATGACCTGTAACTGGCTGGTAGGACGTGGGAAAGCAGAAGAAGTAGGAGAAGAGGAAAATGTAGAACTTCCACCTTCCACTTCATTAGCTGGAAAAATCCATAAAACGCTGATGTCTCAGGTCGCTGCAGGTAAAAAACATGGTAATATCAACGAGGTAGATGCCGTAAAATTCGAATTGAAGAAAAGTGAAATTTCTCAGTTGGAAAAAATGGGTCTTGTCCCGATGGTGAATGAATATGGAAAAATCATGGCATTCTCTGCGAAAACATTGTTTACAGGAGACAATATCGGTCTTCAGACCTATTCGGTAGTTCGGGTATTCGACTATGTAACGAAAGTATTGTTAGACTTCCTGAACAGAAGAGCTTTTGAAAACTGGAATGCTAAGAATGAGGATGATTTGAGAAGACAGATCGTAACGTTCTTAGACAATATCAAAGGACCGGATAAGCTGATCGAAAAATTCAAGATCGTTCGTTTTGAACAGGACAGAGTGAATAAAGACAGAGTATGGCTTGATATCCGTATGACTCCATATTTTCCTACAAAAAGTTTCGTTATTAAATTAGACGGACACAAAGGAGATGATGGTAACGAATGGGATGCAGAATACACTCAGGAATAATAAAAACTTATTTTTATACAATAAAACCGATGCAATTTTTTTACATCGGTTTTTTTCTACCACACCTATGAATAGCAAGATGAATAAAAAAATGATCATTGGCCTGCCGGTCCTGCTGATAACATTTCTGGTAAGCTGTGAAAAAAATACCAGAGTCCGGGGCATTATGAGAACGATCTTTTTGCAGATGAGCGTCAGGAAGGAAAAGCTTATATTATGAACGAGGATGAATGTTTCGATGGCAGTGAACTCGTGATCGCCAGCTCAAACGTTAAGCTTGTGGACAGCTCAAAAGGACGGGGTAAACCGTTCTTTATCTATAAAGTGCGATCAGGAAAAGTGCTGAAAACCGTGAGGGATTCTACGATAGAATATCCAATGCAGTTTTTATCGCAGCAAAGGTTGAAGCTGAAAAACGATTCCATGTATGTTTACCTGAAGAACCTTCAGGGATACCGCTTTATTGCCAAGGACAGGAAACTTAAATACCAATGGCTAAAAGCAGCACCGGTATACTCTGTAAAGAAAAAATAAATAAACCTATCTTTGCAGCTTCGGAATAATGCTCATAGATGAAGGATATAGCTCTTCAGTGATTTAAATAAATTAAGGTTTTTGGAAAAAAATAATGCAGCGTCAGATTTTCTTCATGTAGGAAACAGGCTTTTGGTGTGGTATAAAAATAATGCAAGAGATCTGCCTTTCAGACAGACAAAGGACCCTTATAAAATCTGGATCTGTGAAATTGTATTTCAGCAGACCCGGATCAATCAGGGATTGGATCACTACAATAAATTTATCAAAAGATTTCCCGATGTGAAAACTTTGGCTGAAGCTGAAGAGAATGAAGTATTGCTATACTGGAAGGGATTGGGTTATTATTCCAGAGCGATCAATATTCATAAAGCGGCCAGGCAGATTATGAGCGATTACGGAGGAGTATTTCCCGCTGAGTATGAAGAGATCTTACAATTGAAAGGAGTAGGGAAATATACTGCAGCTGCTGTTTCAAGTATCTGTTTTGGAGGGAAAATACCTGCTGTCGATGGAAACTTTTATCGTGTATTAAGCCGCTTTTTTGCGGATGATTTTGATATTTCCGGTTCAAAAGCTTTTACTTATTTCTCTGAGCTGGCTGCTTTGATCATGCCGGAAAATGTAGGTGATTTTAACCAGGCGATGATGGATCTTGGTTCTGAGATCTGTAAACCGAAAAATCCTCTATGTGGAGAATGTCCTGTAAATGAGGACTGCCTGGCATTTTCTCTGCAGAAAACAGCTGATTTCCCTGTAAAAACCAAGAAAGTAAAGGCTGAAGACCTTGCTTTGACCTATTATTTTGTTCACAGAAACGGCCAGTTTCTGATCCGTCAGAGAAAAGATGATTTTATCTGGAAAAAATTATTTGAGTTTCCTTCTTCTATTCCTGCAGCAATGGAATCATTGATTACCGGTTCAAAAACCATTGCCCATAAGCTGACCCACAAGAATTTAAGTATTGAAATATTTAACGTGCAGGTGAGTTCTGAGAAAATATGGAATGCATTGATCACTGAAAATCAATACCTCATCACGGATGTTGAGGGTTCTCATGAAAAATCCTTTCCCAAACCTTTGGAAAATTACATTCAAAACGCACTGAAAGACTGAAATTTGTCTTCTGAAATCTGAAATCTAATTTGTACTTTTGCAAAATGATTAAAAAAGTCATTTTTATTTTTGTATCACTGCTTTTAATTTCATGTGGAAAAGACCCGGCTCCGAAACCTTACGGAGAATTGCGTCTGGAATACCCAACCCCGAAATATCAAAAGTTTGAAAACAATTGTGCCTATACTTTTGAGTATTCGGATTTCGCTTCTATGGCGCCGGCCAAGAAACCATGCTGGTATTATCTGAACTACCCCAAGATGAAAGCCAAGGTTTTTATCACCTATTACCCGATACAGAATGACTTTGCCGAGCATATCAAGGAAGCTGAAAAAATGGTTTATGAGCATACCATCAAAGCCAGTGCAATAGATACCAAGTCTTTTGAGTATCCGGAGAAAAAAGTATACGGAAACTTCTATGAACTGAAAGGGCAGAGCGCTTCCAATCTTCAATTTTACATTACAGACAGTACGAAACATTTCGTGACTGCTTATCTATACTTTAATTCAAGACCGAAACCGGACTCTTTGGCTCCTGCGGTGAACTATATCAAAAATGATATGAAACACCTGCTGGATTCTTTTGAATGGAAAAAATAAATTACTTTTAATATACATTGAAAAATATATGAAACTTTTAGTTGTAGGAAGTGTTGCATTTGATGCAATCGAAACACCATTTGGTAAAACGGATAAAATTTTAGGTGGTGCAGCCACTTATGTAGCTACTCCCCTATTCTCCGATTCACTTATTAGTGGCTTATTAATCCTTTGTATTGCTTTTAAGATTTGGCTTCTTTTATTAAAATGTTATTGGGATCACTTCATCTATTTTAGGCGTTAAATCGGGTATCGTTTCCGTTGTAGGAGGAGATTTTCCACAGGAGCATCTTGATATGTTCACAGACAGAGAAGTAAACATCGAAGGAATTGAGATCGTAAAAGAAGGAAAAACATTCTTCTGGTCAGGAAAATACCATAACGACTTAAATACCAGAGATACTTTAGCTACAGAAGTGAATGTGCTTGAGAATTTTGACCCGAAAATTCCTGATTCAATGCAGGATGCAGAAATTTTATTACTTGGAAACCTACACCCGGGTGTTCAGCTTTCAGTACTTGAAAAGATGAACAAGCGCCCTAAGCTTGTCATCCTTGATACGATGAATTTCTGGATGGACAGCGCATGGGATATTCTGATGGATATGATTGCTAAAACAGACGTCATCACCATCAATGATGAAGAGGCCAGACAGCTTTCCGGAGAGTATTCTTTGGTAAAGGCTGCTAAAAAGATCCACACCATGGGTCCGGAGTACGTGATCATCAAAAAAGGAGAGCATGGTGCATTACTTTTCCACGATAACAAAGTATTCGCTATCCCGGCACTTCCGTTGGAAGACGTTTTCGATCCAACCGGGGCTGGAGACACTTTTGCAGGAGGTTTTGCCGCTTACCTTGCGAAAAAAGGAAAATTGGATTTTGAAACGATGAAGTCTGCCCTGATTGTAGGTTCTGCAATGGCTTCATTTACAGTAGAAAAATTCGGAACTGAAAGAATTCAGGAAGTAGAAGAAAGTGATATGTTCAGCAGATTGAGACAATTCAAAGAATTAACGACATTTGATATTGAACTGCAGTAAATAAGTCTTTTTAAGAAATATTTATAATAAAAAATTGAGTAAAATTCGTTAAGAATTCTAAATTTGCAACTTGTTTAAAATAGTAAAATGACAAATAAACTAAAAATCACTTTTCTCCTTGGGATTTTCATGATGATATTCTCTTCAAATATGATGAATGCCCAGTTAAAACAAGGAGATTTAGTGGATGGTATTGCTGCTGTTATCGGGGATGAGATTGTGTTGGAATCTGATGTAACTGAACAGATGAATTATGGAAAGCAGCAGGGAGCTTCTAATACTGATAAATGTGAGTTCCTTGAAAACCTGATCAGCAATAAGCTTCTTGTATACGAGGCAAAAAAAGATACCCTGATCGAAAACCGTTCTGCTGCCATTAAAGAACAGGCTAATGCAAAATACCGTCAGTTGCTTTCTCAATTTCCGGATGAAAAAACAATGCTTGCCTCTTATAAGTTCAGAAATGCTTATGAAATGAAAAACGCTATCGAAAAGATAGATACAGACCAATACTACGGGCAGGCAAAATACCAGAGAGTTACAGAAAAAGCTGACGTCACTCCCAATGAGGTGACTGACTTTTATAACCTATATAAAATGCAGTTGCCACAGGTAAAAGATGAAGTAACTCTGGCTCAGATCATGATTTATCCTACCTTGACGGAGGCTCATAAGCAGGATCTGATCAATAGATTAAAAAAGATTAAGCAGGATATCCTGGGTGGTGAAAGCTTTGAAAGCCAGGCCAGAATTTATTCTGAAGATGAAGGTTCCGCTGCGAACGGAGGACTGTATAAGAATATCAGTAAAGGACAGATGGTGAAACCATTTGAAGCTGCAGCATTAAACCTGCAGGATAATGAGATCTCTGATCCTGTTGAATCTGAATTTGGATACCATATCATCCAGTTGCTGAAGAAATCCGGTAAAGTATATGATGCGAGACACATCCTTCTGAAAGCGACGCCTACAGACGAGGAAATCAAAACGGCAAAAGCAAAATTAGACAGCATCAGAGGCCTGGTAATGGAAGGGAAGATGACATTCAAAGATGCGGCCTTTAAGTTTTCAGATGATAAAAGAACCAAATTTAATGCAGGGGTAATTCCTGGAGCAGACGGTTCTGATAAAATTGAAAGAGAAAGTATCCCTGGAACCATCAGCTATGAATTGGCAGGATTGAATAAAGGGGATATCACAACTGCTTTTGAAGATGATGAAAACCGAAGAAAAGTTATTAAGATCATTAAATTGGAAGACGTTATTCCTGCACACCAGATTACTCTGGAGACAGACTTTAGCAGAATCAAACAAATGGCACTTAATAAGAAAAAGAACGAAATGGTTGAAAAGTTTGTGAATACAAAACTGCCAACGATCTTCATCTCCATCAACGGACGTTACGACAGCTGCAATTTTAAATCCAACTGGAAAAAAGATTCCACTAAAAAATAAAACGAAGACCTTCAGAATTTCTGAAGGTCTTTTTTTATGCTGAAAATGTCAGTGGATATTTCCTGTAGAACCTTTGTTTTTAGTATTTTTACGCATGAGCAATTTTATAGATTTCAACGCGGCAAAAAAATTTCATACTATGCAGAACAGTCAGAATAGAATTACTGAGCTTTTTAATATAAAATATCCAATCATCCAGGCCGGTATGATCTGGCATTCCGGATGGAAATTAGCTTCTGCTGTTTCCAATTGCGGAGGACTGGGTCTAATAGGGGCAGGAAGCATGTATCCTGATATCCTGAGAGAAAATATTCAGAAATGTAAGCAGGCGACGGATAAACCTTTTGGGGTGAATGTTCCCATGCTGTATCCCAATATTGAAGAAATCATCCGGATTATCCTGGAAGAAGGCGTAAAAATCGTCTTTACATCAGCAGGAAATCCGAAAACATATACTGAAACACTCCAGAAAGAAGGAGTAAAGGTGGCTCACGTGGTTTCCTCTACCAAATTTGCAGTGAAATGTGAAGAGGCCGGAGTAGATGCCATTGTTGCAGAAGGTTTCGAAGCAGGTGGGCACAACGGAAGAGATGAAACAACAACCTTTTGTCTGATTCCTAATGTTAGGAAACATATTTCCAAACCATTAATTGCTGCCGGAGGAATTGCTTTGGGATCCCAAATGAAAGCCGCCATGATTTTAGGAGCAGACGGCGTGCAGATCGGGTCACGATTTGCAGCTACCAATGAAGCCAGTGCGCACGAAAACTGGAAAAAGAAAATTACCGAGCTGCAGGAAGGAGATACCCATCTCACATTAAAGGAACTGGCCCCTGTAAGGATGGTTAAGAATAAGTTCTTCGGAGAATTGGAAGATATTTATCAGACCGGACGAGATAAAGATGCTTTAATTGCTTCATTAGGAAGAGCCAGAGCAAAAAAAGGAATGTTTGAAGGAGATATGGAAGATGGAGAATTGGAAATAGGACAGGTTTCTGCATTAATAGATGATATACTACCGGTAGAAACTGTGTTTAATCATCTTTTGAACGAATTTGAAAAAGCAAAAATGCCTACTTTATAGAATAGATAACGGTATTAAATTTCAGTAGTTATTTTACATAATAAAAGAGATTGTCTTCATTGAAGGCAATCTCTTTTATGTATCATTAATTGTTAATTTCGTAAATATCTGTGATTTCTACCACTGCTATTTCATGTCTTTCAGAATTATTGCCTTCCAGAATAAAAGTAGCATAGTATCTTAAATTACCGGTTATTTGATTCTTCTTCTTGATAATCTGTATTTTAAATTGTGGATTAGACACATTTCCACCATCAGAATTGGTAGCCCATAAAGAATTTGAAGAAATATAAGGTGTATTTTTATATAAAACCAGATTGCCGTCTCCCTGAGCACTTAAGTAAGGATTATTGCTCCCTGATTGTACCGTATTGGAAGCCCATCTTGCAGGATTTGGGTGAGATCCTACCCAGTGAATCGGACTTGCATATAATACTAAGTTGCAGTCGTGTTGAAGATCAAGATGAAGGTTTACATTTCCGTAATTCAGAACCAAAGAAGCTCCTGCTCCCATAGCATTAAATCGGGTACTTTCGGCTAAAACTGTTGTTTGGGTAACTGACAATTTCTCTGTAGAATTAGCAATGCCAATAGAAGATTTTGCCTGCACTGTTTGTTGTACTTCTGTAGGTAAGTCATTTTCTGTAGAACAAGAAAATGTTACCAATGCTAATAGAGCTAAAGAAGAAATTTTTAATGCGTTTTTCATGTTTATTGTTGTTGATTTTTTACAGCGGCAAATATATAATAAGTATAATTATCCCGTTTTTGAGATATATTCATACTTTTCAATTTATTAATAGAGTTATTTCATCTTATTTTGATCATGATAAAATTTTTAGCACACTGAATAGTGTCTTATTATGTTTGTTATCATTTTCAGGTGGTATATTAATTTTTTGATAAATCGGTAAGTGTTTGAATAAAAGCGTGTTTGAAATTTGATATCAGGTGCGGAAATCATTTTATTTCAAATATCCCGGGCTTTTAAGTCATATTATCCTGTTATTTGATAATTTTGTAAGAAATAATAAAAGCTTTTTACAGATTAAAATTTGATGCTGTTGAAAGAATTGGTGAAAGAATATGATACAGAATACGGTAATAAATGTTGATGAAAAAAATCTTTATATAGAATACAATACCTCATTTGAAGACAGGCCTGCAATTGTTTTCCTTCACGATTCTCTGGGCTCGGTACAGCTTTGGAGAGACTTGCCGGGTAAATTAGCCGAAGCTACACAATCCAATGTTCTTGTTTATGACCGTTTGGGCTATGGAAAATCACATTCGATGCCCACCCATGAAAGAACAGTCAATTATATGGAACTCGAAGCCGATCTGCTCAATGACCTGCTGGCAGAACTTCATATTGATAAAGCTATTCTTTTTGGCCATAGTGACGGCGGAACAATCGCTTTGATTACCGCTGCAAAATATCCCGAAAGAGTAGAAGCTGTAATTTGTGAAGCAGGACATATCTTTGTTGAAGAAGTAACTTTAAAAGGAATCTATGATGCCTGGGAAGCTTATAAAACAACAAATCTGGCAGAACGTTTACAGAAATATCACGGAGATAAAGTAGAGATCCTTTTCAGAGCATGGACAGAAACCTGGACGCGTGATGATTACAGAAACTGGAATATCGAATATCTTTTAAAGGATATCGTATGTCCGCTATTATTCATTCAGGGAGAGGCAGATGAATACGGCTCTCTGGATCAGGTTGAAAAAACGGTTTCCCAGGTAAGCGGAAGTACTGAGAAATACATTATTCCCGGTATTGGGCACACGCCGCATAAGGAAGCTCCGGAACTCGTTGTAAAAAAATCTGCAGAGTTTATTAATAACTTATTTTAATATCTTTATAACCCAAGTCTCATAATTTGTACATTATGTATAAGGATTATATTGTCTGTTTGAAAGATACCTATTTTCTATAGACTGAGGTATTTTTTTAATAGTTTTAAAGTGAGAAATAAAAATTTCGGTTGATGTTTTTTTATGGAATATATTTCGTAGACTTCAAAAGGGTTTTAAAATTTTTCATATTTGTTTTAGACTTGAAAATTTGATTTTATGTGCAAAATGCATCCCTGAAAATACATAAAAAATACAATAAAAATACCTCTGTTTTACCATCATGATTTTTATTTTTGAGAAGAAAACAGAAATAATGATTTTTGATTGTACGATCAATGAATCTATGCTTTATATGAATGTAATGTGTGGGAGATGCAAATTTGCATCTCTTTTTTTGATTACAATAATTGAATTTCAGCTTTGATATTCTCCCTTGCCTGTATTTCGTACTGCTCTTTAAAATAATCTGTTTTAAAGATGCTTTTCAGCTTCAGGAAATGCTGAAGTACCTTTTTTCTGCCGGGTTGATAAAGAAAATCAGGATAAATAGCGTATTCCCTTCGGATCTTTTGGGTATAATCAATATAAGTTTCAAAATCTTTCCCTAAAATGGAAAGGTCTGCATCCAGCAGATAATTGGTATCGCTGTTTTCTGATTCCTGATGGGATTTTGTGGTCAGAATCTGAGCTGAAATCAACCTGATTTCAGCACTGCCTAAACCTATTTCCTTAAGTCTTTTTTCAGCAGTAACGGCACTGTTTTCCTCGTTGGACTTGGAAGTAGCATTATAGATGATATCATGATAAAATACAGAAAAAGAAACCGCTGTACAATCTGAAATGCTGTTTTCTGCCGGCTCAAGTTCCCGGAACATATGTTCGAGATGGGAAAGGTTGTGATAATACCTTCCTTTCTGAGAATATTTCGTTTCAATTTCTTTCCATAATGAGTGGACTAAAGTATGGTCTTCACTAAAAGGAAAGCAAAGCTCTTCAAACCGGTCTTTCAGATGCATGGCCAATAATCAGGTATAAAAAAAGGAACTTTTAAAAAGTTCCCTGATTTGATTCAAGAACAGCTTTCAGATCAGCCCAGCCGCCGCCGTTATAACCGTCCTTTAATCCTTGACTGTTAAGAAATTCCAATGCTTTTCCGCTTCTGTTTCCGCTTCTGCAGAATAGGATCACCGGCTTTTCGATAGATAAAATCTCATCCTGTCTATCTTCTACTTCACCTAGAGGAATATTCTTGGCACCATCGATATTTCCGTCCATCTCAAGCTCCATAGGCTCACGAACGTCGACCAATTCATAGTTTCCGGATTGTATTACTTCTATTAAAGACATAGTTGTTTGTTTTAAACATTAAATTATGAACGAAAGTACGTAATTTTTTTTTGAAAAAAATCTTAATTAAAACATAATTTTTTTGAAAAGTGATCCCATGAGACCTGTATATGAGATTTGTTGAAAATCGGAAGATTGATAAAATAATCTTAATTTTGCAACGTGAAAATTATGAATGCAGGTGCCGAAAAATATTCCCAACTGATAAAATCCAAGGCCAAAAGTTTTGGGTTTCAAAGCTGTGGCATTTCGAAAGCTGATTTTTTGGAGGAAGATGCAGGACGCCTTGAGGAATGGCTGAAGAATAATTTCAATGGCGAAATGAAATATATGGAAAATCATTTTGACAAAAGACTTGATCCAAGACTGCTGGTAGAAGGCTCTAAATCTGTGATTTCACTTTCATACAATTATTTCCCCGAGGAGAAAATTTCAATCCTGGAAAACTACAAGATCTCAAAATATGCCTATGCAGAGGATTATCATGAAGTTATTAAAGAGATCCTTCGTGAAATGGTAGCCGAACTGCAGGAAGAAATAGGAGAATTCGGGTTCCGGGTTTTTGTAGACTCTGCACCGGTTTTAGAAAGAAGCTGGGCCAGAAAATCCGGAATTGGATGGGTAGGGAAAAATGCCAACCTGATCACCAAACAAAACGGCTCCTTTTATTTCCTGGCAGAAATTATCTGCGACCTGGAATTGATTCCTGATCATGAAACCACAGATCATTGCGGAACCTGCCGGAAATGTATTGATGCATGCCCTACAGATGCTATAGTTTCTGAAAAGATCATTGACGGAAGCCGTTGTATTTCTTATGCTACAATAGAGCTGAAAAATGAAATTCCCGATCATTTTAAAGGTAAGATGGAAGACTGGATGTTTGGGTGTGATATCTGCCAGGATGTATGCCCCTGGAACAGATTTTCCGCTCCGAACAAGCAAAGCCGGTTTAAACCCAATGAAGCCCTGAAAAATTTTAAAAAAGGAGAATGGAAAGAGCTGACTCAGGAAATTTTCTCTGAAATTTTCAGAAAATCACCAGTGAAAAGAACAAAATTTGCCGGCCTGAAAAGAAATATTGAATTTTTGAAGAAGTCTTCAGACCCATTTTAACCTAAACTTTTGGTGACAGTCCCTTCTTTGGAATTTTTTAAAGTTCCAAACTGAAGCTGATAATCGACCATTCCTTAAAAATTCTACTTTAAGGAGGTTAAGATTGAGTTAAATAATTTTCTTAAAAAGCCTTTCCTAAAAAGAAAAATTGACTTTCAGGAGATTAAATCTCACCGAAAATCAACGTTTTTTTTGTACTCTTTTTGGAGCAGTTTTTACTCTTATTTTAAATCTTTTCTGGGATTTAGTATTTTTACGCATATTTATGAATATTTCGTAACTAAATATAGCCATTTTTTCGATTAAAACAAATACTTTTACGAAAAATTGTAGATTAAATTTTATTAAAAAACATGACTGTGAAAATTGTATTATGGTATATCTTAAAGGGGCTGGGAATTATTTTAGGAATCGTGATCCTCTATGTGATTCTGGGTCTGCTGATCCCCTATATTCCTGTTTCAGCAAATAATGACGGACAGAAGAAGGAAATCCCTATTTATATTTACACCAATGGAGTACATACCGATATTGTAATGCCTGTAAAGAATGACCTGCAGGACTGGAGTCTTAAAATTCCTTTTGCCAATACAAAATCTAAGAGAACGGATTATAACTATATAGGAATAGGATGGGGAGATAAAGGGTTTTATCTGGATACCCCTACCTGGGCTGACCTGAAGTTCTCAACCGCCGTAAAAGCGGCATTCTGGCTGAGTGATTCAGCGATGCACTGTACTTATTATACCTCCATGCAAGAAGGCGATGACTGTAAAATGATGATGATCAGCAGAAGCCAGTATGAGAGCCTGGTAGCATTTGTGGAAAATAAATTTGACCGGGATCAGAATGGAAACTTTATATTGATTCCTACCAATGCCGTTTACGGAGATCATGACGCCTTTTATGATGCCAAAGGAACCTATAGTTTTCTTTACACCTGTAATACATGGGCCAATAATGCATTGAAAGCTGCCGGGCAGAAAGCTGCTCTTTGGACGCCTTCCGATTTTGGAATTTTTCAACATTATAAATAGGAATCAGAATCATCTGCCTCTTTTTTGTCGCGTATGTATTTTTTACCGGTAAAGAAAAAACAGTGAGCGGTCTTAGGGCAGGCGATAAGAAAAGTTGATCCTCTGCTTCAGAGCGCAAAAAACAGGTTCTGATGTAGATTTATAATTAAAAAAAGTAAGATGAAACATACGCTTTTCCGCGAACAGCAGTTGAAATGTGATATAGAAACTGCCTGGAAATTTTTTTCTTCGGCCAATAATCTTTCCGAAATTACTCCCAACGATATGGGATTCATTGTTCTGACAGAAATGGAAGATGATGAGATCTATGAAGGAATGCTTATTGATTATTATGTTTCGCCTTTATTGGGAATTAAAATGAAATGGCAGACGGAAATCACGCACGTGGATTTTCAAAAAAGCTTCATCGATTTTCAGAAAAAAGGACCTTATAGAGTATGGAATCACCACCATGAATTTATCCCTAATGAAGAGGGCGTTTTAATGAGGGATACCATAGATTATGAACTTCCTATGGGATTCCTGGGAGAAATAGCGCACCGTCTTTTTGTCAGAAAGAAACTGGAATATATTTTCGATTACCGTTTCCGGGTATTGCGTAAGTTGTTTTAATAGCAAATTTTTTTAGCTTGCTTTTACGCTTGCAGATTGAACACACTGAGCAGGATTTTAATTCTTATTACAAGTAAACATCTTCGATTTTTAAAACTTATGTGCTCTTCTTCTGCACACACTCTGGAACTTAAAATAACTAAAGTGTTCAAAAAACTTATGTGACTTTTGTGACTTATGGTCTCCCACGGATCGCACAGATTACACAGATCCACTTTTAAGTAATAAAAATCTTTGATTTTAAAAACTTATGTGCTCTTCTTCTGCACACACGCTGGAACTTAAAATGCTAAAGTGTTCAAAAAACTTTTGTGACTTTTGTGGTTTATGGTCTCCCGCGGATCGCACAGATTACACAGATCCGGATCCAATTTTAAGATAGTTACAGCTTCATTCTGTTTGTAATAAAAATCTTCGATTTTAAAAACTTATGTGCTCTTCTTCTGCGCAAACGCTGTAACTTAAAATGCTAAAGTGTTCAAAAAACTTTTGTGACTTTTGTGGTTTATAGTCTCCCGCGGATCGCACAGATTACACAGATCCGGTACAATTTTAAGATAGTTACAGCTTCATTCTGTTCGTAATAAAATCTTTGATTTTAAAAGCTTATGTGCTCTTCTTCTGCGCAAATGCTGGAACTTAAAATAACTAAAGTGTTCAAAAAACTTATGTGACTGTGCGGTTGAAAAATACCGGTTATTTATCATTGTTTAAGTTTTTTTAACATTTTAAGGACGGGAACTCCGTCTAAAATTCTTATTTTTGCACCACTATCGTTTTTACTAAAAAACAAAGTTGTTCTAGTTGACATGGCAGGTCTGAAGTCATTTATCATTTTTTATATTATATTGGTTTTTTCCCTTTTCAATTCGAACTGGGCGGAAAAATCGCTTCGTAATATTCCCCATGTACCCCATGTAAACAACATCCATCTACTCGATGTCTACGAAGAGGCAGATATGAACACGCATGCATTGCCTGCAGCCTCAAAAATTGTAAAACATTCTGTCCGTAAAGATGATCATGCAATAAGTGATTTTTCAGCGGTCTTAAAAGTCAGTCCGAAAATTACACTTCCGGATATTGCCGTTTCTATGATCTGCGGCGTGAAATCCTTTCTCCATCTCCTCCAGCTGTATTAGTTTAAGTTATTGAATTTCAATTTATTTTAACGAAAATTTTATAACTTAAACATTTAATAATGTATTCTAAAAACGTAATAATTTGCATTCTTGCAATATTATTCGCTGTGTCATGCAGTAAAGACAAGAAAAAAGACAATCAGAAAGAAAAAGAAGTTCCCATACTGGAAATCAAAGAAAAAGATACATTGGTCAGCAATCAGTTTGTTACGGATATCCAGGCTAAGAAAAATGTAGAACTGCGTTCCAGGATTGGTGGGATTATACAGCATATCTATGTGAACGAAGGACAATTTGTACATCAGGGACAAGCTTTGTTTAAAATCAATGATGCCGAATTACAGATGGAACTTTTAAAGGCCAATGCTGCGCTGAAACAGACCGAAGCTGATGTCCGTATTGCAGAAGTGGAATTGAAGCAGATCCAGAGCCTTCACGATAAAAAATTCGTAGCCAGCAACGAGCTGGAGATGGTAAAGGCTAAACTTTCTTCTGCCAAAGCAAGGCATGCCTTTGCCGATGCAGAAAAGAAAGCGGTATTGCAAAAGATAAGCTTTACCAGGATTACCGCACCTTTTGACGGGGTGATTGATGTGATTCCTCATAAAGACGGAAGTTTAGTGGAAAATGGGACCCTATTGACCACATTATCTCAGCTTAGCGAGGTATATGCCTATTTTTCAATTCCGGAAAACCTGTATTTCGAACTCTTGGCCAATGATAAGATCGGAAGCCATCAGAAAATCGAACTGATGCTGCCTAATGGAGTAAACTATCAGTTTAACGGAGCTTTGAAAACCGCTGAAGGGGAAATCGACAGAACTACAGGTTCTATCCGGTATAAAGTACTGTTCCCGAATCCGGATCATCTCATCAAGCACGGTACCTCAGGAAAACTGATTATTTCCGAGCACCAGGCTAATGCGATTCTTATTCCGCAAAAATCAACCTTCTCTATTCAGGATAAGACCTATGTTTTTGTTGTGGATAAGCAGAATAAAGTAAAAATGACCAATATTAAGATCGGGGCTACCCTAAGAGATTCCTATCTGATAGAAAGCGGTCTTAAAAAAGGAGATTTGATTATTTATGAAGGGACTCAGTCTTTAAAAGACGGTGATGTTATTAAAATCAAAAAGAGGTATTAACCTTTCATAATCTTAAAATCAATTGAGAATGGTAGAAATGTTTATAAGACGAAAGGTGCTTTCGTTGGTTATCTCTATATTATTTGTGCTCCTGGGAATCATGGCATTACTGAAAATGCCGATCACACAATTCCCTGATATTGTACCGCCGTCCGTTACCGTAACAGCAAAATACACCGGAGCAAATGCGGAAGTATCAGCCAATGCAGTAGCGCTTCCTCTGGAACGGGCCATCAATGGAGTTCCAGGAATGACATATATGTCAACAGTTACCTCGAACGATGGGCTTACCCTGATCCAGGTTTTCTTTGAAGTAGGGACAGATCCCGATGTAGCGGCTGTAAACGTTCAGAACAGGGTGACAACCATTCTTGATGAGCTTCCTGAAGAAGTGATCAGGGCCGGTGTAACCACTGAAAAAGAGGTGAACAGTATGCTGATGTACCTTAACATTACGAGTACAGATCCAAGCCAGGATGAACAGTTCATTTACAACTTTACAGATATTAATGTTCTCCAGGAACTGAAACGTATTGACGGAGTAGGACGTGCTGAGATTATGGGGCAGAAAGAATACTCGATGCGGGTATGGCTGGATCCCCAGAAAATGGCAGCGTACAATATTTCAGCAGATGAAGTGATCAGCTCATTGCAGAAGCAGAATATTTCGGCAGCTCCTGGAAAAGTGGGGGAAACCTCCGGGAAAACGTCTAGCCAGCTTCAGTATGTAATCAAATACAAAGGAAAATTTTTTGAACCTAAGCAGTATGAAGAAGTTCCCATCCGGTCTGACGTAGACGGAACGATTTTAAAGCTTAAAGATATTGCCAAAGTAGAATTCGGGGCCATGAATTACGGAATGGTTTCCAAAACAGACGGAAGACCTTCTGCTTCTATTATGATGAAACAGCGTCCCGGTTCCAATGCTTCTGAAGTGATCGAAAGTGTAAAAACAAAAATGGAAGAACTCAAAGTTTCCTCTTTCCCTCCGGGAATGGAATATAATATGGCTTATGATGTTTCCAGGTTCCTGGATGCTTCCATCAGTGCCGTATTGACGACACTTATTGAAGCCTTTATTTTAGTTGGAATCGTAGTATTTATTTTCCTTCAGGACTGGCGTTCCACATTAATTCCGGTGCTGGCTGTTCCGGTAGCGCTTGTAGGAACCTTTGCTTTCATGAATATGCTGGATTTTTCTGTCAACCTGCTGACTCTATTTGCTTTGGTTCTGGCGATCGGAATTGTGGTGGATAATGCAATTGTCGTCGTGGAAGCGGTTCACGTTAAAATGGAGGAAGGAATGAATGCGATGGATGCCACCATCAGTGCTACAAAAGAAATTGCAGGAGCGGTAGTGGCAATTACCATCGTGATGTCTGCTGTGTTTATTCCTGTAGCGTTTCTGGATGGTCCGGTAGGAGTGTTTTACCGCCAGTTTTCATTAACGCTGGCCATCAGTATTGTTATTTCAGGGGTCAATGCACTGACTCTTACCCCGGCGCTTTGTGCTATTATTTTAAAACCTCATGATCATAACAGGAAGAAAACGATCGTTGACCGGTTTTTCCAGAGTTTTAATACAGGTTTTGACCGGATGACCAATACTTATGTAGGAATTTTATCAAAATTTGCCACAAGAACTACCGTTACTTTTGGTCTGCTATTTTTATTCATAGCACTCACTTTTGTGACCGGTAAGTTTCTTCCCACAGGCTTTATCCCTATGGAAGACCAGGGAATGGTGTACGTAAGTGTTACCACTCCGCAGGGGGCAACCGTAGAAAGAACAGAAAAAGTACTGGATGAGGTGACGGTGATCGCCAAAAAGATAGAAGGAGTGGAAAACGTAACGACACTTGCCGGATACAGTATTGTAACAGAAATAGCGGGTTCGTCTTACGGAATGGCAATGATCAACCTTAAAGACTGGAAAGAAAGAAGTATTTCAGTGAACGATCTGATCGCAGAGCTTTCTGAAAAAACAAAGGGTATTGCAGATGCCCAGATTGAAATTTTTGCACCGCCTACGGTTCCTGGATTCGGAAATACCAGTGGCTTTGAATTGCGTTTGTTAGACAGGACCGGAGGTACGATTGAGAATACAGATAAAATCACCAAAGATTTTGTCAAAAAACTCAATGAAACTCCTGAGCTGCAGAACAGTTTTACCAGTTTTGATGCTACCTTTCCGCAATACATGATCAATGTGGATTATGATATGGCGGCGAAGAAAGGAGTTTCCGTAGACAATGCAATGTCAACTTTGCAGACCATGCTGGGTTCTTATTATGCAACAAATTTCATCCGTTTCAGCCAGATGTATAAAGTAATGGTTCAGGCAAGCCCGGAACACAGAGATACTCCGGAGAGTATTCTGAATTTATACTTGAAGAATGACAAAGGTGAAATGGTGCCCTTTTCAACATTTATCACGATTGAAAAAGTATATGGTCCTGAGGTCCTGACAAGGTATAATATGTATATGTCTGCCATGATCAACGGAGAGCCGGCAGATGGCTATAGCTCGGGAGATGCCATTGCAGCAGTAGAAAGAGTAGCCAAGGAGACCCTTCCGCGGGGATTTGATATTGAATGGTCAGGGATGACCAGGGAGGAAATTCTGTCAGGAAACCAAACCGTTTACATTTTCCTGATCTGTCTGTTGTTCGTATACCTTTTGCTGGCAGCACAATATGAAAGTTTCCTTCTTCCGCTTCCGGTACTATTAAGCCTGCCGACAGGAATTTTCGGGTCTTATATTGCCCTGGTCATGGCTGGTCTGGATAATAATATTTATGCACAGGTAGCGCTGGTCATGCTGATCGGGCTTTTGGCTAAAAATGCAATTCTGATTGTAGAATTTGCCGTTGCCAGAAACAAACAGGGCTTTGATATTATTCCTGCGGCAATCGAAGGGGCAAGGCAGCGTCTGCGGCCGATCCTGATGACTTCCTTTGCGTTTGTGGCCGGGCTGATTCCATTGTGTATTGCCTCCGGAGCAGGAGCCATAGGAAACCGCTCTATCGGTACCGCTGCAGCGGGAGGAATGTTGATCGGAACTATTTTCGGGCTGGTGGTCATTCCCGGGCTGTATATATTCTTTGCAAAACTTGAAAATAAGAAGAAAGATGAAAAGATTAAATCATAGAAATATATTGTACGGGATTACTGCGCTAAGCTTAGTTTCATGTGCTGCTCCAAAAGTGGCAGAATTGAAAAAAGCCCAGACGTTGCCTGATGAAGTCCTGAAAACTGAAAAGAAAACAAATGCAGATGAATTCCAGCAGGTCAATCTGAGAGCTTACTTTACAGATCCGGATCTCCAGGAGCTTTTTAATAAGGTGATACAGGCCAATCCGGATTTCCAGATTGCCCAGCAAAGAGTAGAAATTGCCAACAGTTTTTTACAGCGTTCAAAAATGGATCTTTTGCCATCTCTTGATATTGGAGTTGAAGCTTCCGGAAACCGCTATGGAAAATATACCATGGAGGGTGTTGGAAATTATGATACCAATCTTTCCCCTAATATTACCGAAGAGCAGAAAATTAACCGGAATTTTACTCCGAACTACTGGTTGGGAGGGAGAAGCAGCTGGGAAATTGACGCCTGGGGAAAGCTTAAAAACAAAAAAATTGCTGCCCAAAAGAAATACCTGGCATCCACAGAAGGTCTCCGTCTTTTACAGGTAGAGCTTTTCACGGATATAGCCAATCTGTATTATCAGCTGGTGGCCCTGGATAACCGCCTGGCTATTTATCAGAAGAATTATAAGCTTCAGCAAAGGGCTTTTGAAATTGTTTTGGCACAACGTGAAGTTGGTAAAGCTACAGAGCTTGCTGTACAGCAGTTTAAAGCCCAGAACAACAACTGGCTTGCAGAGATAGAACATATCAGGGTGGAGATTGTCACCGTTGAACAGGCCATTACTACCCTGACAGGAAGTTATGGAGGAAGTGTAAAGCGGGGGAAAACTCTGATGCCTACCAATATGGAAATTTTGAATAAAACCATTAATGTAGAAGGAGTCATTCATTCCAGACCGGATGTTGCTGCCAATTATTATGTATTGGAAGCTTCTCAGGCTGATGCTAAAGCGGCGAGAGCTGCTTTTTATCCTAAAATCGATCTCGGAGCAGGCTTTGGTCTGAACTCCTTTTCCGTAGAGACTTTGTTCAAACCCAGTTCATTAGCCGGACAGCTGTTAGGAGGATTGATGGTTCCTGTTTTTAATAAGGGACAGTTAAAATATGAATTTAAAGTGGCGAGCAAGGAGCAGGAAATTGCTTTTCTAAACTACCAGAAGAGTATTACCACTGCCTTTAATGAGCTTCAATCCATTTTAAAGCAGACCAAGATCTATGAACGGGTTTTAAAGTTGAAATCGGAAGAAGTGGCTTTTCTTGACCGTGGGGTAGAGGTTTCTAATGATCTTTATCTTACAGGTTATGCCAATTATTTTGAATTAATCAATTCCCAGAAAAGCAAATTGACTGCTGAACTTGATCTTTTACAGTTTCAGCATCAGAACACCAGAAATAACGTCCTGCTGTTTAAAGCACTGGGAGGAAAACTGGAGTAATGGTGAGGAGATAAAACAAGAACAATTTACCAGTTGCTGAAACTGGCCCATTTTATTTTTTACGATGTATAAAGAAAGCCACCCGGAAAGGTGGCTTTTATTTTGATAAGAATCTTTGAATTATTTGATGATCTGGATATTAACCGCAGAAAAACCTTTGGGAGACTTTTCTTTTTCGAAAGATACTTTGTTTCCTTTTTTTACAAGTTCCGTACAGTTGTTGTTGTGGAAGAAAATATTTTCTTTGCTATTATCTTCAGTAATGAAACCGTATCCTTTTTCACTGTGGAAAGTAATGATTCCTGTTTTTCTGATGTCTTCTTCAATAATAGGAGCAGCTCCTAGCTGAATTTCATCAAGGTTTACTTCCTGTCTTTGCTCAGGAGGGGTAGATGTTAATCTTCCGAATTCATCCACATACATGAATACATCCTCCATGTCCTTCCCTTTGTTGTTGTTCGTTTTACGTTCTTCGCGTCTCAACGCTTTTTCTTTTTGCTTTTGAATTTTTTTCTTGAAATTTTCCTTTTTAGAAAAAGAATCTGCCATAAATTATTTTTAGTATTTAGTTGCTATATTGTGTATTGGTCAGTCTGTTCAGCTTTATATCTGATAAAGCCTACCTATGCTTCCTGTCTTGGATTCTCCCAATCATACAAAGCTTTAAAATTCCGACAAGTAGTGTTCTTAGTAGAAGAATTAAAGTTAAAAGTAGGGTTGTTACAAAGCAAAGACTGAATGTTAAAATATTCGGTCAGGGCAGAAAACAAAGTAGTGACTTGATTAATAATACTGCAAAGATACAACAATAAAATGAATAATACAGTTTTAATTAATTGATTATCAGAAATAGATTATACTGTATGGATAAGAAGGATTATAATTTTAGTTCCTTTTGGGAATTAATAATAAAAAATCCCCAATAAATTGGGGATTGTGAAAAATATATTATAAAAATGAAGTGGTGTATATAATATGGGGTGTTAAGTATCAAATGCTATGCCTAAAACTCACTGTTTAAAGAAATTTGAACGGATACATTTTTACGGGAATAAAATGATTTGCTGTATCTGTCTGGTAAATAATGGGATATTTGTCCAAATATTTTTTTCAAAAACTCAAATATTTTCAACTTTATTTAAATTCCGGGCCATAGATATTGGAGCTAAAACCGATATTGGGGATATAATTTCCGAAAAGTTCACCATGTTGAGACGGTTTTAATGGTTCATCTTTGCTTCATTAACCTACTAAAAATAAAAATTATGTCAGCACAAGATGTAAAGGGAAAAGTTGTTTTAATTGCCGGCGGAGGTAAAAACCTTGGAGGCTTATTAAGCCGGGATTTTGCAGCGAAAGGAGCAAAATTGGCCATTCATTACAACAGTGAAAGCTCAAAAGCAGAAAGTGAAAAAACATTGGCGGAAGTACAGGCCTTAGGAGCGGAAGCATTTTTGTTCCAGGGAGATTTGACTAAAATAGATCATATCACGCAGTTTTTTGATGAAACCATTTCCCGATTCGGAGGAATTGATATTGCGATCAATACGGTAGGAATGGTACTGAAAAAACCATTTTCAGAAACAACAGAAGAGGAATACGATACAATGTTTAACGTTAATTCAAAATCGGCATATTTCTTTTTGCAGGAAGCCGGAAAGAAACTGAATAATAATGGGAAAATCTGTACCATTGTTACTTCTCTGCTTGCCGCTTATACCGGATTGTATTCTACCTACGCAGGAGCAAAAGCACCTGTAGAACATTTTACCAGAGCAGCTTCCAAAGAATTTGGAGGAAGAGGAATTTCTGTCACTGCTGTGGCTCCCGGCCCAATGGATACTCCCTTCTTTTATGGGCAGGAAACTGAGGATGCAGTGGCCTACCACAAGTCAGCCTCTGCATTGGGAGGGCTTACAGATATCAAAGATATAGCTCCCCTGGTTGAATTCCTGGTTACGGACGGATGGTGGATTACCGGGCAGACAATATTTGCCAACGGAGGATATACCACCCGATAAATGAAGATCATCATTTGAATAGAAACCCCCGCTGAATATTTTTTCAGCGGGGGTTGATGATATCATTAAAGAATAATAAAATCTATGACGTTTTCACTTTTCCTTTTTCCAATATGCTTTTGGCAATGAAAAACAACCCAAGCAATACAAAAGGAATACTTAAGATCTGTCCCATATTAAAGCTCATCCCATGCTCGAAGCCCACCTGATCTTCCTTGATAAATTCAATAAGAATTCTCATCATGAAAATTAACAGGATACTGATTCCAAAATAAAATCCTTTTCCTATTTTGAATATATTTTGCTTGTAGATAAAATAAACAAGAAGGAAAATGATGAAATAGGAGATGGCTTCATAAAGCTGCGCAGGATGTCTTGGAACATCGTCTACCTGCCGGAAGATAAAGGCCCATGGAAGGCTGGTGGGTGTTCCTATGATTTCAGAATTCATAAGATTGCCCCATCTGATAAAAGTTCCGCCTAAAGGAAGCACAATGGCGATAGCATCCAGAACAGTCATAAACGGTATGGAAAACTTTCGGGCATACAACAGAAGCATGATCACGAGACCAATACCGCCGCCATGGCTCGCAAGTCCTGCATAGCCTGAAAAGTGATAAGATCCATCTACTCCTTTCTGGATAGGTAGGAATATTTCAACAGGATGCTGGGAATAATAATCAAAGTCATAAAAAATACAGTGTCCCAGCCGGGCTCCCAACAAAATTCCTATAAAAGCATATGAAAATAAAGCCTCATGCGCCTGTGCACTTAAATTTTCTTTTTTATAAATGCTTTTTAAAATATTGAGGCATAAAATAAGTCCTGTAAGAAATAACAGGCCGTAATATTTCACAGGGAATCCGGAAATATTGAAGATCTCAGGATTGACATTCCAGTCGATGTATAATTGATTCATAGGGAGCAAAGATAAGGGAAATGTTATTATGGACAGAATAAGGGGAATCAGAAATGCAGGCAGGGGGTTTATGCCGTCTGATTCTTCTTTTTATTTCCGGCAGATTCATAAAGAATGGAGGGATAGCATCTCAAAAAAAATTACTGAAAGATCACCATGATACTCAATAATCGATCTTAGCTACCCATAAATAAGATGATCCTTGCTATCTTTGTGATAAACTGATCATTATGAATGCACTTTTTAAGGCTTTTGCAGGAACTCTTTTAGTACTGGGTAATTCTTTCTATTCGCAGAAGACAGCGGTATCCGTATCTGATCAATGTTATATTTACCTTACTTTTGATGACGGTCCGCTCAACGGAAGTGAGAATATCAATGATATAATTTTGGAAGAAAAAATCAAGATCAGCGTTTTCATGGTGGGAGAGCATGTCATGAAAGACAAACAGATGGATACCTACGCGAAGTATTATGACCAGAATCCCTACATTGATGAATATAATCACAGTTTTTCTCATGCCAATGACCACTATGAAGCATTTTATAATAATGTTGAAAAATCGGTCAAGGATGTTGAATATAATCAGACTTTGCTGAAATTGCCCTATAAGATTGTGCGGCTTCCTGGACGTAATATCTGGCGTTTGGGAGACCGGTCAAAAAATGACGTGGCCAATGGCATACAGACTGCAGATCAGCTGGCAGCTCTCGGCTATAAAATTGTAGGGTGGGATATTGAATGGCAGCACCGTCCTGCTGACGGAACCCCGATACAAACAGTCAGCGAGATGTATGCAAGTGTTCAGAAACTTTGTACCTCAGACAAAACCTTTACAAAAAATAATGTGGTGATGCTGATCCATGATGAAATGTTTCAAAAAAGCTGGGAGGAATCCGAACTGAAACAGCTGATTGATCTGCTAAGAGCAAACCCCAATTATATTTTTGAGCAGATGAGGTTTTATCCGCAATAAAATCTGTATAATTTAAAATGATTCTCAAATAAACATTTTATACCTTTCATTACAATATCAACACAGAAATATTTACTATGCATCATCAGTTGGAAAAACATTATGTAAACAGGGTAGGCTGGCTCCGGGCAGCTGTTTTAGGAGCTAATGACGGATTATTATCCACCACAAGTATTGTCATCGGGGTAGCGGCTGCAGAACCCGAACGGCATATTATTATCCTCGCTGCATTGGCTGGGATGATTGCAGGAGCAATGTCTATGGCTGCCGGTGAATATGTGTCTGTAAGTTCACAGGAAGATACAGAAAAGGCGGACTTAATGCGTGAAAAGCGTGAGCTGGAAGAAATGCCGGAAGTAGAACTCAGAGAACTGGCTAAAGTCTACGAAAAAAGAGGGTGTACCAAAGAAACCGCTATGCAGGTGGCTATTGAACTTACGGAATATGATGCCCTGGGTGCCCATGCCCGTGACGAGTTGGGGATCAATGAAATCACACAGGCAAAACCATTACATGCTGCTGTAGCATCATTTGGTTCATTCGCGGTAGGTGCATTACTGCCCTTTATTGTTTCTTTATTGGCTCCTATTAAACAGATGATTTACTTTCAGTATGGATTTTCTATCATATTCCTGATGCTTTTAGGGGCTGTTTCGGCGAAAATAGGAGGCTCCAGTATTAAAATTGCTGTACTCAGGATTTGTTTTTGGGGAACGGTAGCGATGGGAATTACCGCATTGGTAGGGCGGTTTTTTGGAGTGAATGTAGCGTAGCCTGCTTTTTTATCAAGGGTAAGTTTTTGATTTACAGCAGGTATTTTGCCTAACAACTGTTAGTCGTAGAAGTACGACACTTTTCAATATTTACTCTTAAATATTATTTTAATCCTTTAAATACTTCTAAATTTGGTGATATAACCAACAACAAGTCACAAAATATTAACGATTAAAATTTACCATCATGGCAGAAAGAAATTCAAGAGGAATTCTAAAATTCAACAACGGTGAAGGACAAAAGCTATTAAAATTAAATTACAGTGTGTCCCGTGCTACAGACGTATCAGGAAGAGTGGCATCCGATCCTTCCAATGCGCTTATTAAAATTACAGTGGAAGCTACAGAAAAATCTGATATTCTGGAAAGTCTTCTTAACGGGAAGTACAAACCGACTGTAGGTGAGGTGACCTTTAATAAATCTCACGAAGAAGGAACATTAACAACATTAAAATGGACTAACGGCTATGTCATCCAGCATGAAGTAGATTTTGATGCAGTAGATGAGAATAGTATGTATATCAGCTTTATTATCAGTGCAGAGCAGATAGAATTAGGTAACTCTTCTTACGACGGAGGCTGGCCTACCCCATAAGAATACTACCATCATATAAAGCAGGACAGCGTCTGGGTAATAAGAAGCTGTCCTGCTTTTTGCATGCCGTAATATGGACAGAAGCTGCAATATATGATAAAAAAACCTCTTGCTTGATGCAAGAGGTTCATGAACATCATATAAATAGTGTATTTATATCAATATTCGTTCAAACAATATATCCAGATCTGCAAAGAGATGTATGGATTTTAAAAATTGTAAAAAAATATAATTTCTTAGAATTGGGTTGCCAATAGAATTGCTTTCTTTTTCGAAACCAATCTATCTGCAAATACTATTTACATTATGCTAATTTTACATTAATAGCGTTTAAACCCTTTTCACCTTTTTGTACATCAAAAGTTACTTTATCATTTTCACGGATAGATCTTGAAGCTAATCCTGAAGAATGTACAAATATATCTTTACTCCCATCTGCAGGAGAAATGAATCCGAAGCCTTTTGCTTCATTGAAAAATTTTACTGTGCCTTGTTGCATTGTAATTATTATTAAAAATTGTTATTATTATATTAATAGGTACTGGTTACTGAAAACCTCTCCCTGGTTTTTTTCAAAAGACACCGTATTCCGTTTTATGAATTTGGATACTGGATATTTTGAAAAAATTATTTCTTGTTTCTTAAACTTACAGCATTCTGAATGTAATCTTTCATGAATGTTTGATAGGTTTCACTACGGGAATCATACGTCCTATCAGCTTTTGAATATTCTTCAAATCAGAAAGTTCATCATCATCACAAAATGAAATAGCAGTTCCCTGTGCACCGGCTCTTCCGGTTCTTCCGATCCGATGGACGTAAGTTTCAGGAATATTAGGCAGTTCATAATTGACCACATGCGGCAGTTCATCTATATCAATTCCCCTTGCGGCAAGATCAGTAGCCACTAAAACTCGGATTTTATTATTTTTAAAATCATCCAATGCTTTTTGTCTTGCTGCCTGAGATTTGTTTCCGTGGATAGCGGCTGCATCAATTCCTGTACTTTCCAATTGTCTGGCAAGTTCATTTGCACCATGCTTCGTGCGGGTAAAAACCAGCGAACGTAAAATGGATTC
The DNA here is from genome assembly GCF_022869225.1 of Chryseobacterium sp. Classification (NCBI taxonomy): domain Bacteria; kingdom Pseudomonadati; phylum Bacteroidota; class Flavobacteriia; order Flavobacteriales; family Weeksellaceae; genus Chryseobacterium; species Chryseobacterium sp. The sequence goes on from NZ_JALIHL010000001.1 coordinate 3,578,315, forward strand.
ATCCTGGAGTACACTGATCAGCAAGTCCACTTTATCTCTTTTTTCAACAAAATATACTGATTGCTGAATGGTTTGTGCCGTTGATGATACCGGAGTAATAGTAATCTCTTCAGGATTGTTTAATATGGTGTCTGCAAATTTCCTTATCACTGCCGGCATGGTTGCGGAGAAGAATAATGTCTGTCTCTTTTGAGGAATCCTTTTCAGCACATTTTTTACATCATTGATAAATCCAAGGTCAAGCATTCTGTCTGCTTCATCCAGTACAAATATTTCAATTTTAGAAAGATCAATATGTCTTTCGGCGACTAAATCCAGCAGCCTTCCGGGAGTTGCCACCAGAATATCCACTCTTTTTCTTAGAGCAGCAAGCTGGCTTCCTGCTGAAACTCCACCAAAAATCGAAAGTTGTGATAATGGCAGATACTTACTGTAGACTTTAAAGCTCTCTTCAATTTGTATTGCCAATTCCCGTGTTGGAGTGAGTATTAACGTCCGTATTTCGTTATGATCAGGGGTATGTTTTTTCAGTAATTGCAGAATAGGCATAGCGAATGCAGCTGTTTTTCCTGTTCCCGTCTGTGCGCATCCTATAATGTCTTTTCCTGCTAAAATATGGGGAATGGCAGTATACTGTATTTCCGTAGGTTTAGAATATCCTGCTTCTGTAACAGCACGTATGATTGGATTGATTAAATTTAAATTTTTAAAACTCATTGTAAAATTTCCCGGGTTCCCTGTATTTTGGTATATTTATAAAGGATAAATAAAGGAAGAATGCTCTTTTCTATTCATCATTTTATTTGCTTTAACTATCGCAATAACATATTTACACTGAAATATGATTGATGAGCCTGCAATGACGTATCGCTCCTACTGTAAAATAGGACTTTTAAAACCCTACATTTTTAAAAAATGATTCTAAGGTTAAAAATTGGGCAGCTGAAAAAGCAAAACTGGAAAAGAAAATTGTGATTTTAAACTATTACAGAATAGCAAAGGCAGAAACCTATTTTATTAATGCTCTGCAAATGTACAATAAAATAATGGAATACTGGCTTGTTTAATTGATTGATTATCAAAAATATATTCGTAGCTTTCGCACATAACTGAATTGTTTGCTTGGCGCGGATGATTTTTAGCTCCAACCTTATGCAAACTCCCTTCCCTATTACTGATCCGCATTCCAAGACCCTGGAATCCCATTCTGCACCCCATGTAAGAATTGCCTATTTTATTATGGTACACCATAAATTTGAGGTATTCAAAGCCATGTTTCAGAAAATTTATACAAGAGATCAGTTCTATCTGATCCATATTGACCGGAAAGCCAGCATAGAAATAACGGAAGAAATCCAATTGTATGCAGTGCAATTTCCCAATGTGTATCTTCTGGAAAGCATGAATATTGTCTCAGGGGGATTCAGTATGATCCAGGCAGAACTTGATGCCATGGAATTCATGCTTAATGTAAGCCTTGAATGGGATTATTTCATTAATTTAAGCGGTGAAGATTACCCTCTCAAATCACAAAATATCATCCGGAAGTTTCTTACGGTCAATAACGGGAGAAACTATCTTTTCTACTATGACCAGAAGTTTTACAGGCCTGACACCCTTCAAAGAATACAAAATCATTTTACCGAATTATCTTACAAGATCTCCTCATTTATTTATAAAAGAGAATTCATGAAAGGAGTAACCCCTTATATTGGTGAAAAGTGGTTCATTCTTACCAGAGAAACCTGTCTGTTTATGACCAATAACAAAAAAGTGATGGATTTTGAAGACTATTATCTTCACACCTTTTTACCGGCTGAATCATTTTTTCAGACAGTTCTTATGAATACATCTTTTAATGACATTATTGTGAATGATGATAAAAGAGCCATTATCGGGAAAACTTTTTTTAACAGAAAACAATACGTCAATACCTTAATTGAATTTCTTAAATCCAGCAATCATCTTTTTATCAGAAAAGTAAATCATAAAACAGATGAAAGTATCCTGAACTATATCAGTGAAAGCTATGACCTTGCTTTGCCGGATATTGATGAAGTGGAGCGGGAACTTAAAATAAACACCTGGCAAAATAATTGACCTGTATACGCAGATAAACTCCATTATTTTCTGATCTGAAATAAAAATGAATTATTTGTTTACTGCTATTCAAAATAAAAACCTCTGAAAATCAAAAGATTTCAGAGGTTTTTTGTACCCAGGACCGGGATCGAACCGGTACTCCTAAGAACTGGTGTTTGAGACCAGCGCGTCTACCAATTCCGCCACCTGGGCTTGATGTTTGTTTCAAATTGGTGTGCAAATATAGAAACTTTTTTCAATGTTCAAAAGCTTTTTGAAGAAAAAAAATTAAAAATTTATTTCCAAACCATCGTAGGCAAGGTGAATTCCGGCTGGAAGCAGCTTATCTTCAACGTCATGCAGCCCCAAATGATGGCTGATATGAGTTAAAAATAATTTTTTAGGGGTAAGCTCTTCAAACAGCTTGATTACATCCGGGAGGATAAAATGGGCAGGATGTGGATCAAATTTCCTGATACAGTTTAAAATCAGGACATCCAAATTCTTGAGTTTTTCCTTTTCCTTATCCGAAATAAAACCGGCATCCGTAATATAGGCCAGGTTGTTGAACTTATATCCAAACACAGTAATTTTATAATGAATGACTTCAACAGGGGTGATTTCCGTGTCCAAAACAGTGAACGGTTTATTTTCAATCTCATGAAGATCGAAAGCAGGAGCTCCCGGATATCTTACATCTGCAAATGCATAAGGAAAACGTTTCTTGATTTCATGGGCCACTCTTGAATAACAGTAGAGTGGAACATCTTTTCCGCTTTTAAAAATTAACGGACGCATATCATCAAGCCCGATCACATGATCGTTATGTTCATGGGTAATCAAGGCAATATCTACGTTGTGTTCGTGATTGAGAAGCATCTGCTGTCTGAAATCCGGACCGCAGTCTACCAGTATTTTTTTATTTTCCTCCGTAGTAATCATTACGGAAGAGCGAAAACGTTTGTCTTTGGGATTTTCGGAAGTACACACTTCACATGTACAGCCTATAACGGGCACACCTTGGGAAGTACCGGTTCCTAAAAATTTCAACTTCATTTTGTTTTGAGGTTGGTTTAATTTTGGTAAATTTACAAAAAATTTCACGTCCTAATGTATCAGAAACTAACTCCTAAACAAAAAGCATTAACAATTAATCTAGATCCTACTATTTATGGTACTTTCGCAGAAATTGGAGCAGGGCAGGAGACTGTTCGTCACTTTTTTAGAGCAGGGGGAGCTTCCGGTACGATTGCTAAAGCCATGTCTGCTTACGACAAAGATTTTAGTGATGCTATCTACGGAAAAGAGGTAAAAAACAGGTATGTTACCCAAAACAGACTTCGTAAAATGCTCCGTTATGAAGTGGCATTGATTGAAGAAAGAATTTCAAGGGATAATAATCCGGATAGAAAATTCTTTTCGTATGCCAATACAGTAACCACTATTAACTTTGACAAGACAGTAAAGGGCCATGGCTGGGTAGGAATCCGTTTTCAGACCAAAGAAAATGAAGATTACAATGAAATTGTTATTCACGTAAAGTTTAAAGAAAATGATGCTACCTTACAACAGGAAACTTTAGGAAACCTGGGGGTAAACCTTATTTTCGGAGCTTTTAATTACTATGATAACCCGAGAACACTGGTAGAATCCTTATACGATGATGTAGCAAAAGACAACCTGGAAATTGATATGATTGATTTCAGCGGACCTGCTTTTTCCTATGTTGACAATAGGCTGATGTCATTGCAACTTGTGAAACACGGAATGACCGATGCGGTGATCTTCAACTCTCAGGGGAACAATATGCTTCCTGCAGATGTATTGTACAAAAAAAATATTTTTGCGGTAAGAGGAAGTTTCAGACCGGTTACGAAAGTGAATATTGATATGCTTAAGAACGGTATGGATATGTTTTTCAAAGATGCGATCTGTACCCATGAAGAAACTGAGGTTCTTATAGAAATTACGATTTCCAATCTTAGAGCAGACGGGGATATAGATGAAAGGGATTTTCTGGATAGGGTGGATATTTTGGGAAAACTGGGATATACCGTTATTATTTCAAACTTCTCAGAATATTACAGGCTGATCGATTATTTTGCATCTTATACCGGTGGAAATATCGGAGTGGCAATGGGTGTAAACAACCTGTTAATGGTATTCGATGAGAAATACTATAAAAACTTATCAGGGGGAATCCTGGAAGCTTTCGGTAAATTTTTCCGAAACGGGATGAGAGTCTATCTATACCCTTATAAAGATCCTGAAACCCATATGCTATTGGATTCTTCGAACCTTAAAGTGGAGGAAAATCTGAAAGAGTTATATAAATATTTCAAACACAACAACCGTATTGTAGATATTACCAATTATAACCCTGAGTTTTTGGAAATCTATTCAAGAGAAATATTAAGGAAAATAGCATGTTGTGTGAAAGGCTGGGAAACTCAGGTTCAGGAAGGCGTTGCAGAAATGATCAAAGAGCGTGGAATGTTTGGCTATAAAGAAGAACTTTCCCTAAAACAATTCTCTTAAAAATAAATAAAATGTCAGAATTAAAGAAAAGGCTTTCCTCAATTCTTGAAAGTCCTAAACATAATACAGAAGAAAAACTTCAGAAAGTTTGCCACCTTTTGGACCAGGAGATCTCTTATTTCAACTGGACAGGATTCTATTTTAAAAATGGAGATAAGGAAGAGCTGATCCTGGGCCCCTACGTAGGAGCTCCTACCGATCATACCATCATTCCTTATGGAAAAGGGATTTGCGGGCAGGTTGCCGTTTCCAACGAGACTTTCGTTGTTCCGGATGTACATGAAGAAAGCAATTACTTAAGCTGCTCCATCGATACAAAAGCAGAAATTGTGGTTCCGATCTTCAAAGACGGAAAAAACATCGGGCAGATTGATATTGACTCTCATACGATAGATCCTTTCACAGCCGAAGACAGAGAGCTGTTGGAATGGCTTTGTAACGAAGTTTCTAAGATTTTGTAATTAAAATCTTGTGATCATAAACATAAGCTCCGGTATTTTGCCGGAGTTTTTTTATGGATTGATCTGATGCGCTTAGAGCTTTACTAAATAAAAATCTTTGATTTTTAAAACTTAAGTGTTCTTCTCAACATTTTGTATGATACCTTAAAAAACTCAAGTGTTTTAAACCTTTTGTGACTTTTGTGGTTAGAACTTTTTACCCAGTCGGATTACTCAGATCAGACAGATTTAAATAATATACTAAATAAAAATCTTTGATTTTTAAAACTTAGGTATTCTTCTCAACAGTCTGTATGAAAACTTAAAAAACTTAAGTGTTTAAAAACTTTTGTGACTTTGTGGTTTAGAATTATTCCCCAGTCGGATTAAACAGATCATACAGATTTAAATAATATACTAAATAAAAATCTTTGATTTTTAAAACTTAAGTGTTCTTCTCAACAGTCTGTATAAAAACTTAAAAAACTTAAGTGTTTAAAAACTTTTGTGACTTTTGTGGTTAGAACTTTTACCCAGTCAGATTACTCAGATCATACAGATTTAAATAATATACTAAATAAAAATCTTTGATTTTTAAAACTAATGTGTTCTTCTCAACAGTCTGTATGAAAACTTAAAAAACTTAAGTGTTTAAAAACTTTTGTGACTTTGTGGTTTAGAATTATTCCCCAGTCGGATTACTCAGATCAGACAGATTTAAATAATATACTAAATAAAAATCTTTGATTTTTTTAAAACTTAGGTTTTCTTCTCAACAGTCTGTATGAAAACTTAAAAAACTTAAGTGTTTAAAAACTTTTGTGACTTTTGTGGTTTAGAATTATTCCCCAGTCGGATTAATCCCCTTTTCAATTGGTGTAATCAAAATCAGAGCTTCATCAAGTGGATCTCAGCCAGTAATTCTTTAAAGTAATTTTCACATTTTGCAATGTGGGTACCGTACCAGGAAAATGCTTCACCATCCACGATGATCATCTTTTTATCTGGATAAAATTCTCTTAATTCTTCAATATGTTTTTCTCTAAATGGAAAAGGTTCCGAAGAAAGCATAACCACCTCAGCATCTGCCAGATCTTCAGTTTGAATTTCAGGATAACGGGTTTGGTTTTTGAAGATATTCTCAAAACCTATTTCCGATAGAATCCGGTGAATAAAAGTGTCATTGCCAATAGTCATATAGGGATTTTTCCAGATAAGGTAGGCTGCCTTTACAGGAGTTTCAAGCTTTGCCTGATTGAGGATATCATAGATCTTCAGATTGAAAAACTGTGCTCTATCTTCTTTACCCAGCAATATTCCGAGGGTTTTAAGAAGATAATAATTGTCTTCAATGGTTTCTACATGAGTCACGATCACTTTGAAATCATCCATCAGGGCTTCTACCTGTTCTTTATTATTTTCTTCTTTATTGGCCAGGATAAGATCGGGTTGTAAAGCTTTGATTTTATCAATATTGATGTTTTTTGTGCCGCCAATCACCGCTACGTTCTTTATTTTATCCTGTGGGTGAATACAGAATTTTGTTCTGCCCACAATTTCATTTTCAGTAAGTCCAAGGTCAAATAAAGCCTCAGTGATAGAGGGTACGAGAGAAACGATTTTCATATTGGCATGTTAGATGATGCCTAAAATTACAAAAGTTTTCCGGTTAAGAAAAGTCCGGCTACCGTAAAATAAATAATAAGTCCCGTAACGTCTACTAATGTTGCTACAAAAGGAGCAGAAGAAGTAGCGGGATCCAGGTTTAATTTCTTTAAGACAAAAGGGATCATAGAACCTGATAAGGTTCCCCATAATACAATGGCAATCAGGGATATGGAAACGCTTAATCCTACGTATACCCAGTATTGTCCATAATCGAAAAGCCCGATCTGTTGCCACAGCATAATCCTGATAAACCCGATCGCTCCCAATATCGCTCCCAGACATATTCCGGAAATAATTTCTTTCCGCATGACATACCACCAGTCTTTCAATCCGATTTCCTGAAGGGCCATCGCACGAATAATAAGGGTGGCTGCCTGGGATCCGGAATTTCCCCCACTGGATATAATCAAAGGAACGAATAAGGCAAGGACTACTGCTTTTTCAATTTCTTTATCAAAATACCCCATTGCTGAAGCGGTAAGCATTTCTGAAACGAAAAGAATAATTAACCAGGTTGCCCTTTTTTTGATCATTTCTGTCCATGAGGTCTGGGTGTAGGGAAGATCCAAAGCTTCCAATCCCCCGAACTTCTGGATATCTTCTGTATTCTGCTGTTCAATTTGATCAAGAATATCATCAATTGTTACAATTCCTACCAGGACACCGGCTTCCGTAATGATGGGAAGGGCACCGCGGTCATACTTTTCAAAATAGGTTACCGCATCCTCTTTTGAGGTTGTAGTGGTAATCGCCACAAAATGATTGTCGGTGATATCCGAAACCAAAGTGTCTTCTTCTTCCAGCAGCAAAGTTCCGATCGCAAGGTCATCAATGAGACGGTTTCTTTCATCCACTACATACAGGTAGTTCATGGTTTCCACCTTTCTTCCTACTTTTTTGATTTGCTGAAGACATCTTTTTACGGTCCATTCTTTACGGATCTGAATATAATAGGGAGTCATCAGACGGGCAATAGAGTCTGAATTGTAGCCTAACAGCTTCAGTGCAATCCTTCTTTCCTGTGGATTAAGGTGATTGATCGAATACTTGATAAGTTCGTCCGGGAAGTCCTCGAAAAGAGCTGTTCTGTCATCCGGAGTCATGGCATTCAGAATCTCAGAAACTTCGTCGCTTCCGATACTTCTGATGGTATCTTCCTGGAAATCAGGGTCAAGGTGGGAAAAAACTTCTGCTTTATACTCTTTCGGAACTTTCAAAAACGCGAGCAGCCTCTCGTCAGCAGGAAGTTCGCTGAGAGTTTCGGCAATATCGGCAGGATTGAAGATAAGTTCGTCTCTAGAGTTCAAAACGTGAAATTTTTGGATATGCAAAAATAATTCAAATTTTTAAGACTATGCAACAAACTGGCAAAATTAAGGATTAATTAAAGTTTGGTGTCTCAGTATAAGAACGAAAAACATCCGCCGAAACGGATGTTCAAAAAATTAAATTTTAAATTCCAATATCCTTATTATTAGGAAAGTGGTTCACATTCCGGAGTAGGAGAGAACATGCACATTCCGCCTGTACAGCATTGAAACGGATCACATTGTGAGCTTTCACTGCACTTTTTGATGATTCCGCTGCCTTTGATCTCTCTTTGTTCTTGTCTGCTCAGCTTTTTTAAATATTGAGTTTTCATGGTGACGCGTTTTAAATAGTAATGCTTGGTTTATTCTTCCATACAGATATATTCCATACAAACACCTTTACAGCATGATCCGAAAGTGCATGGGCTGGTTTCACTACAAGATTTGATCGGACCGCCGGCACCCTTGATTTGTTTTGCTGACTCTCTGCTGAGTTTCTTTAGATTTTTCATATAATTTAGATTTTAATGTGTAACTAAAATAATAATATTTTTTCAATTATTCCTTATATGGTGAAAATATTTTATTGAAAATCAATATTTGCATTAATTATTTTCTTAATAGCCATAAAAAAGCACCTGCTGAAAAACAAGTGCCTGAGTCTATTGTTATTGGAATTAATCCAACATACAAGGGTTTAATACGCATACATTTTGGCAGCATGCGCCACCTGGACATTCAAAGGAATAATTACATCTTTTAATGATTCCGCTTCCTTTGATTTCTTTTTGCTCTTCTCTGCTGAGTTTCTTTAAATTTTTCATAGTATTCAATTGTTAATAAGATAGATTTTTTAAAATTCCATACAGATGAATGGTGAACAGATACCATTACAGCACCATCCTACAGTACACGGCCTTTGCTCGCTGCATCTTTCAATAGCTCCGCCGTTGATCTGCTTTGATGCTTCTCTGCTGAGTTTCTTTAGATTTTTCATATGATTTAGATTTTAATGTTTCACTAAAATAATAAATAATTTTCAATTATTCATCTATTAGTGAAAATATTTTACTGTAAATCAAGGTATTAATGTTAATATTATTCTTTTTGAATAAAAAAAGACATCTGTGAAGAACAGATGTCAGAATATATTTTCACGTTGAGTCTTATTGGAATAATGAGCCGGCAAAGCATGGATCCGTTGGGGATTCACAATAGTTCTGGCAGTGATGAAAGGCGGAATCCTGAACAGGTATTTTCCTTATAATTCTGCTTCCGTAGGTTTCAGCTTTCTCAGTTTTTTAATAATCCCTTTTATGGCGCCTTCCGTACCTATTTTCACAGAATTTACTGTAGAGCCCAGCAGGCGCATATTTTTTCGGTAGGTGTCATGGTCTGTTTCTGTAAGCAGATTTCCATCAGCTCCAAACAGCTTCATGCTTATGACAACCTGGTTGGAGAAAACATATTTTCCGAAGCCTACCTTGAAATATCTTACTTTGGAAACAATGGCAAAATCAGCATCATTATTTACGCAGTAATCCACAATGGTCTGCTTGTCTATGCTGTCAAAAGGAACCTGAAGCTCCGCTCTGAGCATTTTATTTCTCCTTCCGCTGAAATTATCAGATACGGCATCAAAGAATGCATTGTTGGTCGGCTCTTTGATTTCATCAATATCGGGCTCTACCTCAGGATTGAAGTAGAGAACTTTTTTTATTCTGTCATCAGCATTTTTCTGTGCTTTTACCGAAGTAATGCCGATCAATAAAAAAGAAGCAACTGCTGTAAAAAATATAATTTTTCTCATTTGTAATCCGAATGCAAAATTACTGCCTTTTCCTTGGATTGCATCAAATTTATTAAGAATTTTTTAACATTTTTTTCTATCAAATTTGATTTATGAAATCAATAATGTTTGCAGAATCAAAAAATAGTCGTAATTTTGCACCCGTTACATAATAATCATTAAACAATATTGGAATGTACTTAACAACAGAAAAAAAGCAGGAAATTTTCGCAAAACACGGAAAATCTGCACAAGACACAGGAAGTGCTGAAGGACAAATTGCTCTTTTCACTTTCAGAATCAACCACCTTTCAGCTCACTTAAAGAGCAATCATAAAGATTTCAACACTGAAAAATCTTTGGTTAAATTGGTAGGTAAAAGAAAAAGATTACTAGATTACCTTAAAAATAAAAATATCGAAAGATATAGAGCGATCATCGCTGAACTAGGTTTAAGAAAATAATCTATAAGATTCTCAACATAAAGCAACTTCGAAAGAGGTTGCTTTTTTTTACCCCTTAGTGTACTATCTCAAAACAGAAGGTCATATTTAAAAAAACACTTAAGTCATTTTTGAAAATTGGAAATTTTCAATACGATAAATTCCAGAAAATATCCTGCTTTCTTTGAGGAAAAATTCAGGGTGAAACCGAAGATTTGAAGGAAGGGCCTGTAAACAGTTTGCTATTATAATCTTGCTGGTTTCAATCATTTTTCTTTTCCGATTTTACCCAAATGAGTATTCTGAAAGCTGTCAGGATACTTCAATCCATAGCCCAATATCCTGTCAAAGGCAGAATGCGCAAATAAAATGGCCCCGGCCATCTGAAGATAAGGAAGGGCTAGTGCCGTTCCGGCAAGATAAACGATGACGGCTGCTCCAAGATGATGGAACAGATTGTAGAAAAATGCTCCCAATTTATTATTCACCGTATATCCCAGCATGGAAATATCAGGAGCAAGGAAAAGCCCAACGAACCACCACCAGGAATATCCTGTCTGTGCAAAAGCAAATATACCCAGTGCTAAAAATGCTGCATACTCAAGTTGTAATTGTATTTTCATCGAAATAAACAGTTGTGATTATATGATAAGATAGGTCATTTTTTCACGACAAAAGTTACACCCTTAAAGGGTAAAAAAAATAAAAGCGAAACACTTTAAAGTATTCCGCTTTATATGATCAATTGATTTGTTTAATGTCCTGATTTGGCTTCAGTACTTTCTACATGTCCCAGGTATTTGGTGCAATAGGCCCCGAAAATAAGGATCACCAGATAGCAGAATACCGGAATAATAAAGGAATGCTGTACTCCAAACTGGTCTGCAAGATACCCCTGAAAAATGGGAACGATAGCCCCTCCCAAAATAGCCATTACCACCAGTGAAGATCCCTGGCTGGTATATTTTCCTAATCCTGAAATTGCCAGTGTGTAAATATTGGAGAACATAATGGAATTGAAAATCCCGATTCCCAGAATACTGTACATGGCCAGTTCACCATGGTTGACCATAGCAGAAATAAGTAAGGCAACATTGATCGCGGCGAAAATTGATAATGTTCTCGCCGGAGCTGCTTTACCAATAAAGAAAGCTATAAAATTGAGGACGATGAATACCAGGAAAAAGCTGATCTGTGCAAAGCTAAGATTGACAATACTGAAAATAACAAGAAAAACAGCTGCAGCTGCTCCCAGCATATATACGGCCTTTTTACCCTGGCTTAACGACTGGTTTAAAGAAATTGCTCCCAGAAAACGTCCGATCATCGCCCCGCCCCAATACAGTGACAGGTAATTCTTACTGATGATTTCATTGAAGCCCATAATTTGAGGCTGTTCTAAAAAGCTGATGATAAAACTTCCCACCGCAACTTCTCCGCCTACATAACAGAACATAGCGAAAACACCAAATTTTAGATGGCTGAATTGCAAAGCTCCCCAGCCTTTCACTATTTCTTCTTCCTCCATTTGAAATGATGGAAGTTTTACTCTTGAAATCAGTAAAGCAACCAGCAAAAGAATTCCTGCAAAAATCAAATAGGGAATCCGGGTGGCTACCGCACTGAATGATCCGTCCGGAGCTGAGAAAAACTCAAAGATCAGGTGTCCTCCCAATACCGGAGCAATCGTTGTTCCGAATGCGTTGAATGCCTGGGTCATATTTAAACGGCTGGAAGCGGACTCTTCACTTCCCAATAAGGAAACGTAAGCGTTGGCGGTGATCTGTAATACCGTAAAACCTAACCCCAAAATAAATAGAGCCCCTAAAAATAAAGGATAATAAGAAAAAGTGGCTGCCGGATAAAATAAGATGCAGCCGAAAGCGGCCAGAAAAATTCCAAACAGAATCCCTTTTTTATACCCCGCTTTATTGATGGGATCTCCTTTGGAAATAGAGATCAGAAAATAAATCAGTGATCCAATAAAATAAGCTCCGAAAAAACAGAACTGTACCAGCATGGATTCAAAAAAAGTGAGATTGAAAAGTTGTTTCAGATAGGGGATCAGGATGTCATTCATACAGGTAATGAATCCCCACATAAAAAAAAGCAGGGTGATGGTAATCAACGGAACCGTGTAATTCCTGCTTTGTAGCTTTACTTCTTTAGTGTTCATAATCATTTATTTAATAGAGAAAGAGCTTGCAGTACCTCTGTCTCGGTATCAGATTTTCCTAATTTTTTGTCTGCCGCATTACATGTTGTGAAGCACGGCAAATATAGGTATCCCCCTATGGTTTTGCAATGTTTTTGTAGATTTTTATCATAATAGGGATACTTTTTATTTCTTAAAAATATTATTTTCTTTTTTTGGGACAATAATACAAAAACACCTTCATTTTTTAATGTATTTTTTTATAAAAACATTTTTTTATTTTCACAAATAGTGAATAAGTTTCATATTATGATAAGAATTTTTGAATCTTTCTTCAAACTGCTGGGTGAAATTTTGTAATTTGATACCTTATTTATACAAGTGAAAATTTAATATATCATTATTATATAGTACCTTTGCAAACGAAAATTTAAAGAGTTTAAATATTAATCATACTCAATACGGAGTATAAAGAAGAAAATTTATGAGTATACCTCAAGCGTTTATAGAAACGATTACCCTTGCAGACGGCAGGGAAATCACTATTGAAACGGGGAAGCTGGCTAAGCAGGCTGACGGATCTGTAGTGGTTAAAAGCGGCGGAACAATGCTTTTAGCAACTGTTGTAGCCAATAGAGAAGCAAATCCTGGAGTAGACTTTTTACCATTAACGGTAGATTACAGAGAAAAGTTTTATGCAGGTGGAAGAATTCCTGGAAATTTCTTCCGTAGAGAAGCAAAGCCATCTGATGATGAAGTGCTTACAATGAGATTGGTAGACAGAGTATTGCGTCCGCTTTTCCCTGAAGATTTCCATGCGGAAGTGCAGGTGATGATCTCATTGATTTCTTATGATAAAGAAGTAATGCCTGAAGCATTAGCCGGTTTGGCAGCTTCTGCAGCGATTGCGATTACAGATATTCCTTTCAACGGACCAATGTCTGAAGCAAGAGTCGTAAGAATTGACGGACAATTATCCGTGAATCCAAGCCACGAAAACTTATTAAAATCAGATATTGACATTATGGTTGGAGCTACGAAAGACTCCATCGTAATGGTAGAAGGAGAAATGAAAGAGATCTCTGAGCAGGAAATGTTAGAAGCGATCAATTTCGCTCACGTAGAGATCAAAAAACAGATCGAAGCTCAGGAAAGATTGGCTGCGAAAGTAGGTAAAGCTTTCCCTAAGAGAGAATACAGCCACGAAGAGCATGACGAAGAGATTCGTGAAAAAGTATGGAAAGAGTGCTATGATAAAGTATATGAAGTAGCAAAAACTCCATCCAATAAAGAAGAAAGAGGCGAGAAATTCAAAGCCGTTCTTGAAGAATTTTTAGCTCAGTATGCTGAAAACGAAGAAGAGCTGGCAAGAGTAACTCCTTTCGTAAAAGTATATTACCATGACGTAGAGAAAGAAGCAATGCGTCAGATGATCCTTGAAGATAATATCCGTCTTGATGGCCGTGATCCTCAGACGATCCGTCCGATCTGGTCAGAAGTTGATTATCTTCCCGGAGCACACGGTTCAGCAGTCTTTACAAGAGGGGAAACCCAGTCTTTGACAGCAGTAACTTTAGGTTCTGTGAAAGATGCGAATATGATCGACAGCGTAATTACGCAGCACGACGAAAGATTCTTCTTACATTATAATTTCCCTCCATTCTCAACGGGTGAAGCAAGACCTTTAAGAGGAACTTCAAGAAGAGAAGTAGGACACGGAAACCTGGCTCAAAGAGCTTTAACAGCGGTAATTCCAGCGGAAAATCCATATACCATCAGAATAGTTTCCGATATCTTAGAATCAAACGGTTCTTCTTCAATGGCAACAGTTTGCGCAGGAACATTGGCGTTAATGGATGCCGGGGTACAGATTACAAAACCTGTTTCCGGTATCGCTATGGGATTGATCACTGACGCAAAATCAGGTAAATTTACGGTACTTTCCGATATCTTGGGAGATGAAGATCACCTTGGAGATATGGACTTCAAAGTAACAGGTACTGAAGACGGTATTACAGCATGTCAGATGGATATTAAAATCCAGGGACTTTCTATGGACATCATGGAAAAAGCTTTGATGCAGGCTAAAGACGGAAGATTACACATCCTTAACAAAATCACTGAAACGATTGCTCAGCCAAGAGCAGACGTGAAACCTCACGCTCCGAAGATGGTGGTAATGGAGATCTCTAAAGACTTCATTGGTGCTGTAATCGGACCTGGTGGAAAAATTATCCAACAATTACAGAAAGATACAGACACGGTTATCGCGATCGAAGAAATCGGGGAAATCGGACGTATCGAGATTGCAGGAACAGACCGAGAAAAGATCAATGCGGCTATTGCTAAGATCAATGAAATTACTTTCGTACCGGTTGTAGGTGAAGTTTACAAAGGTAAAGTAGTAAAAGTAATGGATTTCGGAGCTTTCGTAGCTATTGCTAAGGGAACTGAAGGCCTTCTTCACATTTCTGAAATTGAATGGGCTCGTTTAGACAAAGTTCCTTATGCTGAAGGGGATGAGGTAGAAGTTAAATTTATGGGTTATGATGACCGTAAGAAAATGAAGCTTTCCCGTAAAGTTCTTTTACCAAGACCTCCAAGACCGGAAGGGAAACCAAGACCGGAAGGACAAGGAAGACCTGAGGGCCAAGGACGACCGGAAGGAAGACCAAGACCAGAAGGACAAGGCAGACCGCAAGGTGAGGCACCTGTGGAAAACCAGACTCCTTCAACAGAAGCTTAAGATATTTCTTAGATATAAAAAGATCCCTCAATTTTGAGGGATCTTTTGTTTTGTATAGGCATTGTTATACGCAAATAGTGATAATGTATGCTGCAAATTTTTAAGGAGCAAGAAAATCGAAGATTTACAGCAAATAGGCTGTATTTTTTTGCCACGAATGCACGAATAAATAATTTGTAACGGTATTCAATTGCATCGTAGATAAAATCCTTGCGCCTTACAACAGGAAGCTTGTCAGAAATCTTCACATCTTGGCGTAATTCCAACTGGTCATCCGGCAACTCTTCAAAATTTAGGTTCCTTTTCTCTGTTTCAGATCATCTGCACCCCTGGCTGTCCATTTTTAGAGGAATTGAAATACATTATTGAATGAGTATTTCAACGTACTGTTGTTATATAGATTTAAATAATAGATCAATCTGTTTTTTAGAACGTTCATTAGGGGCTACTTTATAAAACTCATTGATAAGATCCAGGGAAGTAGGTTTTTTAGGATAGCTGTTATTTTTTAAAAAGTTGTGTAGGGCTGTATTCACCTTTTTTTCACCGATCAGGTCACTTAGCTTTACCATGGAAACTGCACCTTTAGAATAAGATATATGAGCTGCATCTCCGGTGGCTTTATAGATGGGGATATTTTCAGACAGTCCTTTTTCATTATCATAGATCTGCTGATGAACATGGATTCTTTTCATCATCTCTGCTTTGCCATGCATTTTTTTGTAGAGCATCATTTCGGTGTACATGGCAAGAGTTTCAGTAAGCATGACAGCACCTTCTCTGTCATCAGGATTGATCTGGCTGTTTCCCCACCACAGATGGGAAAGTTCGTGTCCTGCAAGTTCGTTGATAACATCCTGATGCTGGTCAGCATGGATATTGGCGTGGAAAACCATATCCTCAGGCATAAAAACAGCAGATGGATAGGCTGTAGCAGCAAAACCCCTGGTAAAAGAAGAAACTTCTGCAAAATTGATGGTTTTAAAAGGATACTTTCCAAAATTCTGCTGACAGTAATCCAAAGTAATTATACTGTTTTCCAGCAGGTGATCTACATTTTCAAAATGTTTCGGATGATAAAAAATATTGATTGTAATTCCTTTGTAATGGACACTTTTTATCTGATATTCTGCAGAAGAAACAGCCAATCTGAAAGGTATATTTTCTGCTTTATACTGAAAATAATTACGGCCTGTTTTTGTCCATTTCTTTACCAAATCTCCGGTTCCTATAGCGGTTTGATCCTTCTCCGTAGAAACAGTCATGTCCAGATTGATAAAATCTTTTTTGGAGACGCCTGGTGCTTCCGGATTTTTCAATGCAGCCGGTTTTCCAAGCTGGTTGTCTTGTCGTATTTTCAGATCTTCAATTTCTTTATCTTTCTGATAGCCCACCGACGGGAAATATCTGCTGATCCTGATGAATGAACCATTTTCTATAATCGCATTGAAAGAATGATGACCATTGACGGCAACCCATTGATAAGATAATGTAAAATCAAGAACTGCTGTTTCATTAGGCTGCATTGGCTGTCTTAGGACGATTTCAGTAGTATTTTCAGTGATCTTCATAGTTTCAGAACCTGATTGTAAAACTGCATGTTCCAGTTTTAGATCATGATTAAAATTAATCAGTACTTTGCGGATAGGTTGGTCTGTTTGGTTTTTTAGAGCGTATTTTCCAATGATTTGATATGAGTTTTTTGAGGGATACAGTTGGATTTCCGTAGTGATATCCATGATGTCAGGCTGCGGAATATGTTCATACTTTTTGAAACTTTTTTCATACTGTACCGAGTTTGAAATTTCTTTCTCATCCTCTTGGGGAAGATAGCCCTTCATAAAAGAGGTCCCTGCATATATTCCTGAGAAAAGAACGATAGAAGTGAAAATTGCTTGGCCAGGTACTATTTTTTTTAATGTAATCCACTGATGTAGCATCCATACCGTAAACATCACACCTATTCCGAATAAAAGCCTTTGTGCAAAAGCTAATTCATAAATTCCATAGCCATTGAAATCACTGTAAGTACCTTTAAAGTCTGAAAATATGTTGAAAAGAGGGTAGGACAGTATTTTTCCGGAAACAGGACCTGCCAATATAAAAACCGCAAGAACAGATACTCCCAGCGCTATAAATTTATTCGTGATGTTGCCATTAATAAGCAGAATAAGCCCGGAAAAAAGAATTAAGGGAACTGTATTGAAAAGAAAGACCGGTAGATAAGCATTCCAGTCGATATGGAAATACTGATAGGCTGCCTGGAAAATGATTCCCTGAATGATCAAAATTCCTGTAAAGAAAACTAACAGAAAACTGATGGAAAGAAAATGTCCCAGCAGCTTATTTTTCGAGTAAAAAGTAGTGTTTTCAATCAAAAAGAACCATGAGGAACGGCTTCTCCAATAAAGATCATTAATAAAATAGGAAGAAATAAGCAGTCCGAACAGCGGAAAGTTTTCTGAAATGGTAGTGGCCATAAGCCCGGAACCGGCATATTTTTGGGGAAGGCGTATTCCTTTCTCTATTTCGGCATACATTTCCATCCCGACAAAAAATAGTAAAAGGATGGATACAGCCGGAACGGTTATGCTTTTAAACAGATAAATTATATCAATCCGGGCAAAGGACATAGCTGCCTTAACAGAAGCTGTTTTCCCGAAATTGGGCAGAACAGAGGAATATGGTAAGGCTAATGTCTTATGGGGAGAATCCGGCTCTTTGACCGTCTTTTTTGTCTTTTGCCTAGAAATTTTTGAGAAAGAAAATAACCTGAGGCTAAGAAATAGAAAACCTATGGAGATGATAAGAAATGAAAGCCTGTTGAGAAGTAAATATCCCGTACAGGATACCAGCTGTGTGTTTTTCTGATGGACAGTAAAGGTCCGGGCTTCCAGAAAGTATGAGGAAAGGCCAAACGGATCCAGCCATGAAGAAATCTGCTGTGCTTCCAAAGACTGGGGAATACTTCCTGCCATAAAGGGTGAATTGGAAAACAATAAAACAATCATATAAAATACGTACAGAAAAAGTCCTCCAATCACAACAATCAGTTTTTTCCGGAGACTAAGAGATATCAAAAACAGAAAACTGCAGACCAGAAGGCTGTTGATAAATCCGAAGATAAATAATGGGTAGAGATAATACCCTATATTGAATTCATTCTGCATTTCACTTCCCGTACGCAACATCTGGCCTGTCAGGAAACCGGTCATTAAGAAGCAGAAACTTAAAAAAGTCTGTAAAAAGTAAGTCAGAAATTTACCCTTAAGATAGGTGGATTTTAATATAGGAAAAGAGAAGAGCACAAGGTCGAATTTTGTATCCCAATCTCTAAAAAGCAGCTGTAATGCATAAACGGTGGCAAAGAAAATGATAGAAAGACTCAGCATTCCGGACATGAACCCAATCGTATAAGGTGAATTGAGATAAATACCTTCTCCTACCGAAAGATTAAACTGATGACCACAGAAAATACCTATAAAAACCAGAAGTAAGGTAATAAGGTAGGTAAGCCAGTGCTTGATATTGCGCTTGGCTTCAAATAAAAAAAGGCTGTTCATGACTAAGGTTTTTGGGTTAGCGTATGGAAGTAAACATGCTCAAGTAAAGGAGTTACAGGGCTGAAACCTTTGGGGGATTCTTCAGAAAAAACAGTGATATGAAGCTCCCTTTCTATCAGCTGCCTGCTGATGATCTCATAGCTGGAATCATAAGTTTCAAGATCATTTTTATCAATAGGCTTTGACCAGATTCTGTTTTCGAGCTCTGCCATTAATTTTCCGGGATTTCCTTTTCGAAGGATCTGTCCATGGTTCATCACGGCCATTTCCGGGCAGAGATTTCTGACATCTTCTACCAGGTGGGTCGACAGAATAACGATAACCTCCTGGCTGATGTCGTTTAGTAAAGCATTGAAACGGTTACGTTCTTCGGGATCTAAACCGGCAGTGGGTTCGTCTACAATAATAATTTTAGGATCACCCAACAAAGCCTGGGCAACCCCAAAACGCTGCTTCATTCCACCGGAAAAGGTATGAACCTCTTTGTTCCGGAAATCCGAAAGATTTACTTTTTCCAGCAGATTTAGAATTTGGGTTTTACATTTCGTTTTGTCTGTAATACCCTTGAGTACTGCGATATGCTCCAAGAGATCATAAGCGGAGACTTTAGGATATACTCCAAAATCCTGTGGAAGGAATCCCAGGTTCTGTTTTATATAACCGGGATTTTCAGCAATATTCATTTTATTAAAAAACAGGGTTCCGGAACTGGGTTTCTGCAATCCTACAATGGTTTTCATTAAGGACGATTTTCCGGCTCCGTTTGGACCCAGCAAACCGAACATCCCGTTTCCGATTTCCAATGAGATGTCCTTAATAGCCTGGAAACCATTCTTGTAGGTGAGGCTAAGGTTGTTGATAGATAAAGTGTTCATAGTGTTGTGTTTGGGTAATAGAATGACAGGCAGTCCTTTTTCAGGCTGCTTTTAATAATGGTAAATAATGATGATTTATAGACTGTGGCTAAGAGTAATGATAGATTTTGAGACAGGAGACAGGAGACAGGAGACGTAGAGATTATCTTATACTTTGGGCCAGCAGCTCAATAATAGGACCTCCCACACTCAAACACTCTCACTCAAAACCTAGTCCTTATATTCCAGAATATCACCCGGCTGGCATTCCAGGATTTTACAGATGGCTTCCAGGGTATCGAAACGCACGCCTTTGGCCTTCCCTGTTTTTAGGATAGAAAGGTTTACGGGAGTGATTCCCAGTTTTTCTGCCAATTCTTTACTCTGCATTTTTCGTTTGGCTAGCATGACATCTAAGTTGACTATAATTGGCATGTTAAATAAATAGGTCTTGTTCGTTTTGCAAATGTAGTCCTTGCTTAAAGATATTCGCAAGAAACAGGCAGAAAATTCCTAGCATAAAGTGAATAAACACCAGTCCCCAGATTATACTTTCTACTTCCACAAAGAAACTGGCAGCAATAACCAGTGGGAGCGGGATGAAAATATTATACAGGTAAAATCTCTTAAGCTGTTGTATATGATCTTTTGTAAACAGTTTTGGCTGGAAAAAAACTTTGAAAACTTTCGCGGAAAGCCAGAAAAAGATTCCGTAAGAAATTAAAACAGTTAGAAAAGAAAAGATGATATACGGATAGTTGTTTTCAATATTCAGAAATGGTTTTTCGGTGAACAGATAATTGATATGAAGATATTGCCCGTTTTTATATGGAGTAACAGAGAATCCTGTTACCAGGCATAAAACGGAGTACACAAAAGTGATTAAATATCCGGCAGAAAGCAGAGCGCAGATATAAAATAAAATTCTTGAAATAATTTTGGTCTGGTTCATGACACGATCATTAATTAGTATTACAAATATATAATTAATTATCGTAAAACAATAATTAATTTAAATAAAATTTTATTTTTTAAGGCCTCTGCAATGAAATACAAATAAAAAATGCGCTGTTGAATGCTGTTTTTATTTAATTTTAAACAGTAAAAAATAAAAAATCATGGGTTACAATATTGAACTGGCAGACAGAGTTCGTGAACGGCTATTAAAAGAACCTGATATTGAAGCGGAAGAAAAGAAAATGTTCAGTGGATTAGCATTTCTTGTCAATGGAAAGATGTGTATCAATATCAGTCATGATCTTTTGATGTGCCGGTATAACCCGGAACTGGAAGAGGAGGTTTCGGAAAAGACAGGCTTTCTCCCAATGATAATGAAAGGAAAGCAGCTCAAAGCATACTGCTATGTTGAATCCATTGGCTTTCAAAAACCTGAGGACTTTGAATACTGGATAAAGATCTGCCTGGATTACAATAAAATTGCAAAGCCTTCGAAGAAAAAATAGTTTTGGATAGCCCATATCCGGGTTTCAGGGTTTGGGCGTGCGGAAGTTTGAGAGCATGAGTGCGGGAGACCATGTATGTAAAGGCCTATCCCACAGCTCATCCTCAGTATGTATGCTTTTTACCGATATAACTTTTCTCTGATGCTGACTAAGATCCCTGTTGTTTTTTCTGAATCAGGATGGTCCGGTAGATTTGCTGTTGAATGATATTCCTCGATAGACCGTACGAGGTCTTCCGCTTTTTGAATCACAGCTTCATAGGGCTGGTTTCCGGACTTAATGTCTAATAGTTCTTCCCGGTTTTCCACCCTGATCTGAAGCGAGCCGGTCCTGAAAATATGTTCACACGACTGTAAAAGCCGGATGGTGTGCATCATATTTTTACTGTCATAATTTTGCCCATGTGCTGTGTTGACATTATAACGGTCCTCATTGCGTTCAGAAACCCATTTCCAATATTCCCTGTAGTCTTTACAGTAAGTAGAGTAGGCGTCCAGATTGCAGAAGAGATAGGCGTCCGGTTTTTCATCCTTAGGAACAGACGATACAGCAACCTGGTTCGTGTCATCATGCCGGATAATTCCTTTATATCCTAAAGTTCCTGATTCATCATAATACAAAGCAAACATTCCCTTGGTATGAGCAATGCCTGCCAATCCGCATTTGTCCTGAAGTAATTCATGCTTTAATAGCCATTTCTTCAAAGGAACAGAGCCTTGTCCTTCAAGGATACAACAGAAATCCAGAATAGATTTTCTTTCTTTATCTATAGGATTTAGAATCTTTTTGTTGAGTCCTTTTGCCTTTTTGATCTGTGAAATGGCATATCCCGCAAAGGTATCTTTACATAATTTTGACAGAAAATCCTCCGTTTTCAACAGGTCTATCAGCGGATCTTTATGCAGGATACAATCTTCCGGACTGGCCAGCATTTCAAGGATATTCGGATTGTTTTTCTGCAGCAGTTCCACAAACCTTCCCACTTCATAATAAGTAATATCATTGGTCTCATTGGAGATCTGCGGAATATAGTTCAGCCCAAAGAAATCTTTTTTCGGCAGGTAATATACTCCCCGGATATCCGTATCTGAGTTTTCTGTAGCCAGTCCGAAAGCACGGCTTCCGGAAATGGCTTCAAAAAGAATAAGGTTGTTGGATTTTAGGTCTTGGATAGTCATTTGTTATCTTTGAAACACAGTTAAGCAGGTGAGTTAACCGGTTTTTACAGTATTAAATTTTATAATGCTAATTTTATTTTTTACTTACAGCTGGCGAAGATCCGGCTCACGTCAAAATACCCCTTCTGTTGATTGCTCCAGCTCACGGGCAGACTGCAGGAATTCCTCTATATTCATTTCTTTAAAGAAAAGCAATCCATGCGTTGCCCGGAGGGAGGGACTGTCGTTATCATAGAAATAAGGTTTTCCCAGTATCAATTGGGCGGCATGAAGCTGCTCTACCCACGTCTGTATTGAGAGATGGCTGAATTTCCCGTTGTACCGATAGCTTGGGAAAGAAGCATTCACCTGGCTCAGATAACTGTTGGTAAAGCTCTCATCCATGGTACTCATTGCAGGAAGTGATACCGGGAAAATATGAGTTACATCAGCCATATTGAACTGATACCAAACATTTCGATAACCCCATATTTTGAGTTGGGAAAGATCTTTTTCTTTACTCCATTCTCTCACGGCAGCAGCAATGGCCTGCAGAACTTTATAGTGGGTATCGGGGCCGCTTCCTTCAGGATCGAACGCTAAACTTATGATGGTAGGGTTGATGGTCCTCAGCTGTTGTAATATAGGATATACATCTCTTTCCCTGCTGGGCTTTTCTGTAAAAATTGCTCCTGTATAAAAACCAAGCCTTAGATGATAAACATTTTTTGTTCTTACCCCAAAGTGTGCCCATACTAATTCCTCTTCATATTCCCGGATCATCCCTTTCAAAGTCTGGATCTTGGGTTCCGGATTCTGCCCGTCATAGCTCGAATTGATGATCGATAGAATTTCATTAATTTTTTCTTCCAGACCTTGTTGGGTCTTTAAATTCCAAAGTTCAACAATGTTTCTTACCATCCTGTGGGATAAGGCCCTTGATCTTTCAACGGCATTTTCGGAGGCGATGTTAATAAGGTAATGATAGACATCTTTATCTTTCTTATTTTTATATCCGGTCTCAAAAAAGTCCGGATAATGAAGCATTTCAATCTCTCCCTTTTGAACGAAAGAAAGCATCTCATAGAGAATATCTTTTAAGAATGTATTGGTTACAGCAGTGAATCCTGAAGTAAGCACCGAGTAATGAGATTCATTGGTCTCATTATGGGATTGGTAATGAATATAGGGTAAAAGGCCTAAAGAGATATCATCATGATGCGGACCTGTATGATAAAAAATTTCATTGTTAAGAAATTCTGTTCCTTTTTTTATTTTATTTTTAATGGAAGCAATCACAGACTCCACTGTATTTTCACTAAGATCTGGAATTAACCGGGTATACTGATCTGACTGAAGGTCTTCCAAAGTAAGATGTTCAGCATATTTGTTGAGTTTTTGGGTCAGTGACATTACTGCTTTATCCGTTTTTTCCTGAGACCAGTTTCCGGACTGGTAATAATCGTCAATATAATCATTCAGCATACTTGCCGCGCCTAAAGTGAGATAAAATCTTCCATTCGGAAGTTTGGAAAGCACAGATGCGGGATATAAATTTGAAGGAGCAAGTTCCAGTGCATTTTTGATCATAGGAGCTTTTGCTTCTCCCGCAGCAAAAATAATGGCGACAGCATCTTTGTTATAAGTAATGGTTTCGAGGCCGATGGTGATGACAAGCCGTTCCCTGGAAATTTCAATTCCACCAAGTTCTCCTGCTGCCACAGCCTGTGTTTCAAAATTGGTTGAGGTCAGCCGTGTAGTGGAATAAGGATCGGAACCTTTAATGTTAAAGGCAATATGCCCATCAGGGCCTATTCCGCCCAGGAAGAAGCCAATACCGCCTAGCTTACGAATATTGTGTTCATATTCCGAACACCAGTTGTCAATAAGAAAAATGGATTCTTTTTGCAGTTTTTCTAAAGAGGTTTGGGGCTCACGGTATCTCAGGTCAAGGTTTACTTTATGATTGGGAAAAACCTCTTCAAAGCTTCTGCCGTCGGCTAAAGGAATTTCATCACAATTGATCAGGAGGGCATTTTCTCTTTTCAGTCCCAGGCCTTCAATATAATACTTGTTGACATAGTGATAAAAACTGTTTGCCTGTGATGATTTTATAGGATAAAACTCATCAATCTGAACAAAATGAAGTTCTGCCAGTGATGGCTTGTCGTTTGATAATAAATGATGCTTTTTTCTAAGTTCAATAATATTCTCCTTTTCCCAGTTCGCAAGAATGTGTTGGGTCCAGAAGATAAAATATTCTGGAGTTTTTCCGGTAGGAAGACTGATCACCCCGGTAGGATTTTCAGACACCCATTCCAAAAACCGCAGGGCGGTAAGCATTCCTAAATTGGGGAAATTGTCAACCGTTACATACGGTACATTGGTTTTGCTGTTTCTTGAAAGATCATTTAAAAACGATTGCTCTACCGGGGTAAAGTTCTTTTTGTGTTCCATTGTTTGTGCTTTTTAAGAAAGTTAAAGTTATTCAATAAATTGTTGATTTGCTCTATTTTATAACGTGAATTTGCAATAAATAGTTTCCTGGCTTTTAATTTTAGGAAAATGAAACTTTCAGGTGCTGCTGATCTCTTTTTTTATTGTTTCCTAAATCATATATTTAATCTAAGATCTTTCTAAAAACCCTCTCCATCTCCCTTTTATCTGCGTTTCCTCTAGGGAGGCTCCTGGCTCTTTCTTCGTTTTCCATCACTGTTTTTTCCAGAAAGCCAAACAGTTCCCAGTCATTCGGATGAAGATAAGCTTCTCCCTTAGTTATTTTCAATGCAGCAAGATCCTCTATTTTCCGCCTGGTTCTATCATCCACCAAAACAAGCAGGTCACTGAATAACACCGGCGGAACTGTTCCTTTTTCTATGATCCATTTTCCGGTTAATGTAGTTCTCAGGCAATAAAAATAACTTTTTAATTTGACCTCATCATTTCTGCAGGCCTCAAGATATTTTTTACTCATACTTAAATAATGATAAGAAACGGCAATCGGAGAAAAACAGGCATCCGCCAACGGTCTGAACAGTTCTGTAAACTTTGCATTTTCTTTGTAGACGATAGGAGAGTAGAACCAGCTCAGTAAAGCGGCATTCGATTTTAACAGCAGGTGAAAAGTCTTCCGGAGATCCCATCCGGAACCATCCAGGTCGTCTTCTGTCATAAATTCTATCGTTTCATCCTTATCCCACGGTGAGAGATACCAGTCTTTTTCATGTCGGTATATGAATCGTATGTCATAATCACTATCAGGAGAGGCAAAGCCCCAGGCCCTGCTTCCGGATTCAACGGCAAGAAGGACTTTTACGCCTTTCTCGTTTTCAACTTCTTTTATTTTTTCTAATATTTTGGGTGTCATTATTTTGATTTATCATGCAAAGTAAATCAGTAAGTGCGTAATGTTATTGCGCAGTATTTTTGAGTTTTGTAATTTTTAAGCTGGAAAGGCTTAGAGTATGCATTGCGGAGCTTCGAGTTACAACGTTCGCGATCTGAGACATAAAATTCAAAGCTTAAGATTTGAATTGTCTCTCTCAGATCTCCTATTTTATGTCTCCTGTCTCTCCTGTCTTTATTCTTTATTCTTAATTCTTTTCTCCTTATTAATCATAAATACATTACACAAACATTACACAAAATAATCCCTATTTCACTAATATTGCACTTTCTCAATTTAACATAACTACGTTTACATTGATATCCATGTTAGCAAACGAATTACAGCACAAAATAGATTTTAAGACAAAGCCCTTAGGCGCATTAGGAGTATTGGAGCCACTGGCTCATAAAATAGGGATGGTCCAGCAGACCGCTTTCCCGAAGTTATTGAACCCGCATATGGTAGTATTTGCTGCCGATCATGGGATTGCTGCTGCGGGCGTAAGTGCTTATCCACAGGAGGTAACTTATCAGATGGTGATGAATTTTCTGGGAGGTGGCGCAGCTATTAATGTATTTTGCAGACAAAATGATATTGAAATTAAGATTGTAGATGCAGGCGTTAATTTTGATTTTCCTGAAGGGTTAGACCTGATAGATAAAAAAGTCAGAAAATCCAGCCGTAATATCCTGGAGGAACCCGCAATGACCGTTGAAGAATATCAGCAGGCTCTGGAAAACGGACGCTCTGTAGTGGCTGAAATTGTAAAAACTGGCTGCAATATCATTGGTTTTGGTGAAATGGGGATCGGAAATACTTCAGCATCCTCACTGATGATGAGCAAACTGTTTGATTGGCCGATGGCAAGCTGTGCAGGCCGTGGAACAGGGTTGAATGATGAGCAGCTTCAAAATAAGATCAATATTCTATCAGCAGCTCTAGATCAATATCCGGACATTACGGGTGCTGACGAAATTGCACAGACTTTTGGTGGATTGGAAATCGCCCAGATGATGGGAGCGATGGAAGAAGCTTTCCGCCGGAATATGCTCATCATGGTAGACGGATTTATTGCTACAGCAGCAATAGCTACGGTATGGAAAAAAAATCCGGACATCCTGAAAAACTGTATTTTTTGTCATGTTAGTGATGAAAATGCCCATCAGCAGCTTCTTGAACTCTTGGGACAGAAGGCACTGCTGAATTTTAGTCTGCGTTTGGGAGAAGGAACAGGCTGCGCATTGGCCTATCCGGTTATTCAGAGTGCCGTTAATTTTCTGAATGATATGTCAAGCTTTGAAGATGCTCATGTTTCAAATAAAGAATAGATGAAGGCAATAAAAAATGAATTGATCTATTTTGCAACGGCCCTGATGTTTTTTACAAGAATACCGGTTCCGGTTGCGATTCCATACTCCGGTGAGATCATGAATAAATCCCAGAAATATTTCGCCTGGATTGGACTGTTGGTAGGGCTGGTCAACGCTGTGGTTCTTTACTTTTCTTCGCAGATTTTTAATCTGGAGATAGGAATCATACTGATGATGATCACCAGTGTTTTACTGACAGGAGCATTTCATGAAGACGGCTTTACGGATGTCTGTGACAGCTTCGGGGGCGGCTATGGAAAGGAGAAGATCCTGACGATCATGAAAGACAGCCGGGTAGGAGCCTATGGTACGATCGGAATTATTCTGCTGTTTGCATTAAAATTTTTCAGCATTCAGGCATTGGGGAATATGAATCCGGTTACAACTTTAGGAATTGTCATTCTGGCCCATTCATCGAGTCGTTTTATTTCAGGAACAATGATCTATACCCACCAGTATGTCACTGACATTGATGTCAGCAAATCAAAACCTTTGGCAAATAAACCACTGGATGGAGCTGCTTTGCTGGTAGGGCTAACCGGTGTTTTGATCTCCTTTGCGCTGATCCCGGACTGGCGTTTGATTTTTGCTTTTGCCCTGGCCTATTTAGGGAAGATCTGTATGGGATGGTATTTTAAAAAACATATTGGCGGCTATACAGGAGACTGCCTGGGTTCCGTACAGCAGGTCAGTGAAGTTTTATTTTACTTGGGAACAATGATCGTATGGAAATTCATCTGATCCGGCATACTGCTGTAGAAAACCCGGAAAATCTGTGCTATGGTTTTGCCGAAATGCCCCTGCGTAAAAATTATAAAGATGATCTTAACGATGTAAAGCCGGATACGGATTTTGATCTTATCATTTCAAGTCCGTCTCAGCGCTGCCGTCTGTTGGCTGATTATTTTAACTTTGATTATTCAACGGATGAAAGGATCCGGGAAATGAATTTCGGAAGTTGGGAAATGAAAAAATGGTCCGATATTCCGGAAGCAGAAATTACCCCTTGGTATGAGGATTTTATCAATGTAAAAGCAACAAACGGGGAAAATCTTCTTGAGATGCAGAGACGGGTATCCCGATTTTGGGATGAACTGATCACTAAAAAAGAGGGTCATAAGGTTTTACTGGTGACCCATGCAGGAGTGATCCGGTTAATCCTTCAGTCCGTTTTGCAGTTTCCTCTGGAAAATATGTTTACCATTCAGATGGGCTACGGCAGGAAGACCATTATACATGTTGATAAAAACCTGATTTCCATTAAAGGTATAAATATATGATATATCTGAATAGAGATAAGAAATGAAAAACCGCTAATCACAGGGTAGCGGTTTTGTTTTTATCATGGCTTGTCTTTAGAATCTTCTGAATGGTCTTACCCTAACCATATTATAATCTTTGGTATAATCCCACATGTATCCTGCATATCCGTCCAGGATTCTTGCCCTGTTGGAACCGGGTACTTCTGTGGAGCTCCAGTAGTATTTTTGTGATACATCATTCCAAGGGTTTGATGCAATATTGTAAACATTTTTGGAACTCTTATAGAATGCCATTAGCTCTTCTTCCGAGGGTAGGAACCAATCTGCTAAACCGTTAACAGAATAGTTTTTGCACAGCCTTGCAGCACAGTTGGCATCTCCACATTGAGAAATGATCCTTGCCGTATTGGCAGGTCCTGACCCCATTACTGCCTGGGTCTGATTGACAATATCAAAAGGACATCCCCATCTGATTTTATCAGATCCGCTGTAGAGCAGGTTATTGGGAGCTGCTTCCAAATATCTCCAGCCATCTGTGAATTCTCCTTTATCATAAAAGATATATCCTCCGGAAGCGCCTATCGCTCCGGCTGTTTTAAATGTTTTTTCGGCGGAATAATATACTTTTGCACCCTCTTTTACATAAGATTTGACGTAATAGGTAGTGTTGGGAAGTAATGCTGTAGCTTCCAGTTCATACGCTGAATAGTTGCCGGGATTTGATATCTTGATAACCTGACCGTTTGAGATGTCTACTCCTGTACTGGTCCTGTAGCAGAATCCCTTTTCATCAGGATAAAAAGCTTCAAGATAATTTACTGCAATATTTTCAGTAACTAAAGTGGCAGATGTGGTGTACACGTTTTTAGCCATCTTGAAGGTAATGTCCATTTTTGCAGGAGTGATGAAGGATATATTGTCTCCATAAATGATATCCCCATTATAGGCAGCAACATAAGCTCTTACATAATAAGTCGTTGATTTTTCAAAATCTGTACTATAAGTTGCCATAAGAAGGTAATCGCCTGTAGTATTGGTATACTCCTCAATATATTTGGAATTGCTGATGGTAGGATTGATACTTTTGCTCCAACAAAATCCACGTCTGGAATATCCTGATCCCGCAGAGGTTACTGTTCCGGCGAATTTGAATTGTGCGTTGGCGATAATAGGGGTACCTGTTACCACTTTCGGAGCTGCGGTGACGTTATTGGGAGTACCATTGTCATTATCCCTGTTGCTGTCTGATCCGCATGAAGCGAGCATGAAAAGAGATAAAAATACAAATAATATTTTCTTCATGATTAAAAGTTTTTGAAGGCAATTAGTTTTATAAAATTAAGGTCGGCAAATATAAAGAAAAAGATGATCACTTTTATAAATAATTGATATGCTTGTAACTGAATTTGTTGGGTGACTCAAATGAAGGTAAAAAAACACCATTCAATTAGATTGAATGGCGAATTATTATTTGAAGATCCTGATAAAACTATCTTTTTCCAGGCCTTCCAGCGAGAAATCAAAATCAGCTTCTGCTTTTTCTGTTGTAATCTCAGCTCCAAGCTCTTTTATAAGATCATTGAAGGACATCGCTTTGTACCATTGCTGATACAATGCACTTGTTGCCATCGCAGATACTTCCGTATTTCCTGAAACATGAGAATGTCCGGCTCCAAAATTCAACAGTACGAAACATTGCTTTTCGTTTTTAGTCACCAGCATTCCCAGAATCATCTGCTTCTGAACAGAATTACATCTGGCCTCGGCAAAGAGATGGTTAGGATTCATCATATACTCGTAGGAAATATCATCTCCTTTTCCGATCACAATTTTATATCCACAATTTGCATCTCCGCTGAAAACGTTATTCATAACAAGTGTTGGTGCGCACAGCCCTTTATTGGCGTAAAGATATTCAACAGCACCGTTAGGAGCAGAAGTCATATCTCCTGAATACATCAGTTGTCCGTCACCATGGTTATAAGCGGCATTCCAACCTGTTTTTCCAGCGATATTCAATCCTGAAAGGTCAAGATCACGGGCGCCCCATCGATCTTCCCAATAAATACCTACAGCCAG
The DNA here is from genome assembly GCF_022869225.1 of Chryseobacterium sp. Taxonomy (NCBI): domain Bacteria; kingdom Pseudomonadati; phylum Bacteroidota; class Flavobacteriia; order Flavobacteriales; family Weeksellaceae; genus Chryseobacterium; species Chryseobacterium sp. Next base: position 3,608,622 of record NZ_JALIHL010000001.1, read on the forward strand.
TCTGTCAGCATAAAAACGGGTTCCGGTAGGGATATTTCCAACAAACATTTTTTCAGATGTCGGTAATGCGAATTCCACATTTTCAGGGAAATAGAATTTCTTTCCGGAAAGGTTTTCATATTTCAGTTTCAGATAATCCATGATAAAATCATAGTTGAACTGATTCACGTACGTTTCCTTACCTTTTTTAGTCCATGATTTTCCATTTCTCACTCTGTAGACAAACGTATCCTGACCGTACATTCTTGAGTAACATGCTGACAATGCTTTGAATAACGCAAACGGTGTCGCATTTTCCAGCCAGTGCCAATCACTGTTTTCCAGCAATGTATTGGTGGCATCATTCAAAGGATTTGAAATCAGCGGTTTATGATGTACTTTAGACAGCTTCGATATTTTATTGATCGCTTTCGGAGCTCTGTTTTTATAAGCAAGGAATAACGGTTTAAATCTGTTAAAAATTTCTGCCAGTTTTTCCAGTCCGAAGCTTTCAAACAGATATGTCGGATTGAAGTTACTCTGCTTGATTAAATTAATCAGATCGTCATTTTTGATCAAAAGCGTCGTGTTGGTTGTTTTATAAATGACATAACGGAAAAACTCAACCGGGGTTTCTGGATAGATATCGTACAGGTCAGCTATTTTTATTATTGCTTCTTTATTTCTGATATTTTCTTTTCCTGTAAAATCGTATTCCAGCTCAGTATGTAAAATATACAACAGGTCATCAACGGTTTCTTCCTTTAAAGCAATTCCCGATCTCAAAAGAGAAAGACACTTTTCCTGCATTTCTTCCACTGTATACGCTTTGATGACTTTAAAAACCAGCTTCATATCAGGAACATTCAATATTTCAGCAGGAATATAAACTTCACTTTGGAAATTACTTCCATATGTTGAAATATAATGTCTGATCTGTTCAAAAAATAAATCAATTCTGGAGGTATTTTTTATTTTCTCCCAGGATTTATGAAAGGTTTTATTCAAATCATTTCCATTCAGCTTTTCCTTTGCAAAATAAGAGATGATTTCATTTTTTGCCCAAACTGCATTAGGTTCAATGATGAAACCATCATCAGAAATAAATGGTTTATCATCAGATTTTCTGGCCAGTACAGCATCGAATAATTGTAGTGTTTTCATTGTTGTAAGTTTTAAAAAATAAGTGAGGAGTAGATTCATTAAAAGTGAAGGGTATAGGAACTCCTTTTACCTATAGTTTATAAAAGCGGGGAGTAATTTATCCAAAAAATATAGGAACCCCTTTGCCTTATAATTTGTAAAAAGGTGGAAAGTGAATCTGAATTATAGGAACTTTCTTTACCTTCTATTTTTTTTAATATGAAAATAACTACTATTTGAATATAAGTATTTTCTTTGTTTTGAGGAGCAGACAGGACTCGAACCTGCGACACACAATCTTGGTGATTTATAGGAACTTTAGTTGCCTGCAGCGAAAAGTAATTTTGTTGCTCTACCATCTGAGCTACTGCCCCTGCCGTTATAAAAAAGTTTTCATTCACCTTACAGACTTTTATACCTGTAAGGTTAGAGTATTAGTTTTCATCAACCTTATGAGTTTTAAAAACCTATAAAGTTTAAATATTAAAAATTATGCTTTTCTGAATTTCTTTTTTTTCTTCCACGGCGCATTTTTACCGACATCACCTGCCATGATACATCCGTAAGGCATTACTTCGTCCAGGACTTCACAAAGGCCGTATTCTTCAATCTGTGCTCTCACGTTTTTAGCACTTTTATAGGCGCTTGGCAGTTCGGAGATATCAATTTCATTAGAATAGAAGCGGATATCAAGCCCTTCGGTTTCCTCATTGAAAATGTCCTCGGTTGTTTTATGGGCCAGCGATTTTTTATGCTGGCTTCTGCTGAAAGTTTCTTCCGGCTCCATGCGGTGCAAAACCTAAGTTTCTTTCCGTTGTTTTTCCCTGAACGATCAGTACCGGTTCTGCCATATTCAACGGGATCAGTCTTGGCCCTGTGATATCAGGCATGAATTTATCATCTAAAGGTGTCGCTCCTTTAGCGTGATAGAATAAATCACCGTCTTTGAAAACAAAGTTATGCTCATTCCAGTATCGGTCTTCTTTTTCTACCTGAAGTTTGTTCAGGACAGCATCGTGAAGGGAAGTATGGTTTTCTTTAGTCCATTTTCTGATCAGTTGCAGCGCTTCCCAATATGATTTTCCTTCTTCCGTATCAAAAGGGATCCAGGCATTTTCTTTCAGGGTTTCAGGGGAGATCTCCTGTCTGAAACGGTTGGCCACTTTCATTCCTTTATCATACAATGCCGCCCCCGGAGCTCTGGAACCGTGATGGGTAACCATCATGGTGTTTCCTGTATTTTTAGAAATACCTACAAAAAGGAAATGGTTTCCGTCTCCCTGGGTTCCCATATGGGAGCGGGCAATGCTGATCAGTTTTTCATCCTGTAAGAACGCATTTTCCCTGAAAGCATCCATCAGTTCCTGAGACATAGGCATCTGCTCACCTCTTGCCCTTCCTCCATATCCGAAGTGGGTCACCGAATGGGCTGCATCCAGAATATCTTTAGGATTTGTTTTTCCAAAATCTGTCAGCATTACAGAACAGCAGATATCAGCACTATGGAATCCGGGGTGAATGGCATTTTTAGCAACTACCACACCTCCTACAGGGATCTGGCCTTCAGGGCCTGTAGGGCAGGCATCAGGCATCAATGCTCCACCTGTCAGCGTAGGCGTTTTCATCAAAACATTCATCGTTCTGATCACTTTCTCTACGTTATCATTTTCACTTTCATGTTCGGCTCGGATGTTGATGACAAAATCCTTGGCGTTTTCATGAAGCGGAATAAGGTCAGGCTGTTTGAACTGTTCCAGATATTCTTTGATCTGAACTTCGTCCAGATTATTTTCATTGATATAGGTAATGGCATCTTTAAACCATTGCGCTGGTCTATATCCTAATCCGATTAAGTGATTTCCATTAAATTCCATATGTTTTTCATTTTGATGATGCAAAGTAATTATATAATTGCGCAATAGTTTTGCGTACATTGATTTTTTTTAATTATTTTTACAAAAGCAAATCAGCAAATTGCCTGGTTAATACAAATACATAAAAACGAAAATCTATGATACTACTGGAACAATTAAAGCATTTCCCTGAAACCATTCAATTCAGTGAGGTCATTGCCTATATCGACGAAAATTACAATTTTACGCCTGCCGCATTTAGAAACGGAAATATAAAAAATGAAGAAGGGCAGAACAACGGTTCATGTAAAATCTTCGGATTTGCCTTATATAATGGACTGACGAAAGAACAGACACTTCCCCTTTTTGGCGAATTTTACAGAGAGGATGTATTGAAACACCCAAACGGAACAGACCATCAGAATATCAGAAATTTCATGGAATTTGGATGGGAGGGCATTTCTTTTGAAGGAGATCCTTTGATAGAAAAATAATTTTTAATGAAAAATAAATGGATACATCAGTGAATAAACCCCTTCAGTCCAACTAAACATTATAATTATGTCATCCAATAAAAATGCTCTGATCCGTTATAAAACACTGGATAAATGCCTCAAAAACAAATACAGAAAATATACCTTGGAAGATCTTATTGATGAATGTTCTGAAGCCTTGTTTGAATTTGAGGGCAAAGAATCGTATGTCAGTAAACGGACCGTTCAGCTTGATCTGCAGAATATGCGCAGTGAAAAATTCGGGTATGAAGCCCCTATTGAGGTTTATGAAAGAAAATACTACCGTTACAGCGACCCCGATTACAGCATCCATCATATTTCAGTGAATGAAAGTGACCTGAAAGCGATGAATAATGCAGTTCAGATCTTAAAACAGTTCAAAGATTTTTCTATGTTTAAAGAAATGAACGGGGTCATTCAGAAACTGGAGGATTCTATCCATGCAACCAGCCAGAAGTCGATTATCCATCTGGACAAAAATGAACAGTTGAAAGGACTTGAACATATTGACATTCTGTATGAAAGCGTGGCGAATAAAAAAGTTTTGAAAATACTCTATAAAAGCTTTACAGCAAGAGAATCCAATGTGTATACAGTTCATCCGCAGCTGCTGAAAGAGTTTAACAACCGTTGGTTTCTTATTTGCCTGTATAAAAATAAGATGTATAATCTGGCATTGGACAGGATGGAGCATATCGAGATCGACTCAAATACCCAGTATATTGACAAGGAGCTGGATGGAGATGAATATTTTAAAGATATTGTGGGAGTTACCGTTTCAGAATCAATAGTACCCAAAAATGTAATCTTCCGGGTCGATTCCGGAAATGCACCCTATGTAAAAACAAAACCTCTCCATAAAAGTCAGGAGATCATCAGTGAAGACCATGAGGGAACAGTCTTTAAAATTTGTGTTCAGATTAATTTTGAGCTTGAAAGGCTGCTGCTAGGGTTCGGAGATTCCCTGATCGTTTATAAACCAAGAAAACTGAGGGTAAGAATGGAAGAAAAGTTCAGGGCGGGGAGTAAAAACTATGAAAATCTCATGGTTCCCGATGAGAATTAACGGCTTGATTTCTTACCTTAAAAGGAGAATCTTAAGTACAGATTGAGCCGGAAACTGAGCATTCATTTTTATCTTGGCTTGGAAATTGCATTAATTACCTATACAAAATCACTTTTATGAAATCAAGAATATTTAAAGCATTAATTGCAATTATAGCCCCACTCGCAATAGAATATATTGTTAAAAAAATATCTGAGAAGATAGAGAAAAAGAAGAAGAGAAGGAAAAAAAGCAGATTACTGCTTAAACGAAGAGGAGTTAGAATTTAAAATTATTGAAAAGAGACTGTCGTAGTACGATCAGTCTCTTTTTTATCTGTTGTTTTGAAAGTATTATTGATCCTAAAGCGCTGTAATGGGATAATATGAATAGTAAACATTCTACTCCAGCTAAGCTCCAGCTATATAAAATCATAAACCCCGTTTTTCCAGCCCAATACTTTGGTGGAATCCGCATGAAGCCAGTTTTTCAGAATGGTAGCATATACTTTTCTGAAGTCCTCCGTGTAGATCAGATCTCCTTCATTAAGGTTTTCTAAGTCCGGCAATGTATTCAAAAGACCTTTCTTCTTCAGATTTCCGCTGATGAAAAACATTGGGTTGGCTGTTCCGTGATCTGTTCCATTGCTGGCATTTTGGGCAACACGGCGTCCAAATTCCGAAAATGTCATGAGCAGGACATTGTTGAAAAGGCCGTTGGCTTTCATATCAGCAACGAAAGACTTTACCGCATCATTGATATCATTGAATAGTTTATTTTGCCTCTCATTTTGATTGACGTGGGTGTCAAAGCTGCCGATTGAGAGATAATATACCTGGGTATTGATATCTGATTTGATCAGGGAAGCTACTGTCCTGAAATCTTTTCCCAACTGAGAATTTGGATACGCCTGTTCTGTTTTTTTTGCTTTGCTTTTTTCAAAAATATAATCAGCATTATTGATGGTAGATCCCAAGGTCTGATAGAGATAAGAGACCGTTTCATCATCATGATGATGATCATACAGAGATTTGAAGTACTTCTCCTGGCTGGTTTGATAAAGCCTCTTAGGATCTTTAAAGGCAAATGCCTTATTATTCTCTCCTTTAAGGGCCAGACTCAGCATATCATCTACCTCCAGAGCCTGGGTGGGATGCTCACAACGGTAGCATTCTTCATCCAGAAAACGGCCAAGCCAGCCTGTGTCCAGAAATTCATTGCTTTTGCTTGCCGATTGCCAGATATCCATGCTCCGGAAATGCGATTTATCAGGATTGGGATAGCCTACATTATTCATAATAGAAAGCGCACCGGTGTCAAAGAGTTCTTTAAAGTAGGAGAGAGAAGGATTGATTCCCGCTTCATCCGTCAAAGCCAGAGAATTTTGAACAGCCAGGGTCTTCCTTTCTCTGAAATAGATGTCATTTTTAGCAGGAATAATGGTGTTCAAGCCATCATTGCCACCTGTAAGCTGGAGAACGATCAGGATGTTTTGATTAGGGATCAGTGCCTCCTCCCATGTCATGGCCTTTAGAAAATTGGGCATCATCAGAGAAGCCGTAGCCAGTGAACTTATTTTAAAGAATTCTCTTCTTTTGATCAGCATAACTTTTGCGTTTAGGGTGAAGATAATAGGTAGCGTAGGTGTGCCTGCTGCGTTAAAAATTACATTAACTGATATTCCGGGGTAGACATCAGATTGATTATATTCATTTTAATACTGTTATCTGAGAAGTTCTTTACCGAATTCATATCCAGACTCCGGGCATTCTGTATCAGATAATCTTCACAGTGTTGATGAGCGAAGATCTTTTCTACGCGTTCCCAGTCTATCGTGATATTGGGATTTTTAAATGTTTTGTTTAAAGCGGTTTCGCGGGATTTCATTCCCATATCAATATCATCATCCTGACGGGGGCTGTATTCCAAAGGTCTCAGACCGGACCATATCTGTGGCACCTGAAGTCTCAGCATCAGGGTAGAACTGTCGATCCAGGCCTTTCCATTGGGCCATCCGGCCACATTGGGCGGATAAAGCAGCATCTGTCCCAGTAATTTTTGATAGACGATGAGGTTTTCCGGGTTCTGAATATGCATAGGAAGCATTCTCATGATTCCGGCCATTAGCTCTACTGGAGATTTTATTCTGTTTCCTATATTTTTCTGATCATAAAACCAAGAACTTGAGAAGATCTCATTCATCAGTTTCCGGATATCATATCCGGAATTGTAGAAATTTGCACTTAATTTGGTAACCATATCATAGTCTACCTTCTCATTGACGAAAAATTGATAGAGTTTGGTCGTAATAAATGTTGAGGTTGCTTTCTGTTCCAAAATAATATTCAGAACATCGGTTCCGCTGAAATTACCTGTTTTTCCTAAAAAAGTCTTACTGCCTTCATCATGCAGGTTTTTCCTTTCCTTAAAATTTCCCTCTTTATCATAGCTCCATCCGGTAAAAGCTCTGGCCGCCTCTCTTACGTCTTTTTCAGTATAGTAGCCTCTCCCCATGGTAAACAGTTCCATGACTTCACGGGCAAAATTTTCATTGGGATGATCCTTTTTATTTTGCTGATTGTTCAGGAAGTTCAGCATCGCCGGTGACTGGCTTACTTCGAAAAGGAGGTCTTTGAAATTTCCCAGTGCATTTTTCCGGATCGTGTTCAGAAGCTGTCTGTTGAATCTGGGATTGATTACTCTGGAAGCAAAATGTCCATGCCAGAAAAATGCCATTTTTTCTCTCATCTGTTCTTTGCTGTTGACCATTTTATCCAGAAAATTCAGATTGAGCTCACTATTCTGCGCTCTGCTGATCCGCTGCATCTCTTTTTTCTTTTCGGCCGGAGCGGTACTGTTCATATCATCTGCTGCGGGATCGATATCAGGAGTGTCATACGTGATTTCAGTAAAGCGGTCCTCTTTACATAATTCACTAAGGAGCATTTTTGCATTTTTAGTTTTTACATCATCAATCTGATTAATTCCAACTCCGAAACCTGCACGCCAAAGAAGATGCTTGTTTTTTAATAATGAATCAGCCATTATAGAGAATTTATTTTTTGATGTTTTTCAGGGGAAAAGGTTAAAATTATAACGGTTAAGGATTTATTAATATTGTAGTGCAGGCTGGGAGATAGGATTGAGACTTATTGCATTCACTTGTCTTTTGCCTTAATACATACCCCATATTTTAAAAATAGTAAATTATTTCCAGCCTCCAGCTCCTAACTTCCATTCACTCTCCTTAATTCACTTTTTGGGATCAATTTTTTGATAAATTTTGTTAAACAAACATTTAAATTTTGTTAAAAATAAAGCATTGATATTCATTGTTTTATGATTTTCATGAGTGTTAAAATAAAAGAAAAAGCTTTGCTTGGCACGATTTTTACATCTTACTTGCTTAGTAAAATTTAAAAATTAGAGTTATGAAAATGTTTAAACAAGCAATATTGCTGGCTGGAATTTTAACAGCTGGAATAGTGAGCGCCCAAAGTGCACAAATGAACAATATGATCAAAGTAGGCGCAAATGTTGGTTTAGCAGTTCCTGCAGATAACCTTTCCGCTGCCGTTGGCGTAGACGTATCTTACCAAAACCTGATCACACCTGGATTTGGATTAGGTATCGCATCAGGATATACTCACTATTTCGGAAAAGATAACAACGGTTATAAAAACAATGATGTAGGGGTAGTGCCTGTAGCAGCCTTGATAAGAATTTATCCGAAACAAACCGGTTTCTATTTTGGAACAGACTTAGGATATGGTTTCTTGGTAGGGGATAAGACCGTAGCTTCAAACACCAATGTGGAGAGAGCAAGCGGAGGTTTCTACCTGAAGCCTGAGATTGGGTACCACAACAGAGACTGGAACTTCTTCGTACAATACCAGAAGGTTTTTGTAGGAACTAAGGGAGATTTGCCTGGTCAGGACTATAATGTGGGGAACATCGGAGTAGGCTTCGGTTACAATATTCCATTAGGAAAGTAGTTAGATTTAAATATAAACAATTATTAACCAAACCTTTTCATTTTTGTGAAAAGGTTTTTTTCTTCTCTGCAGGATTTACAAAAACAATTATTATATTTGATAAAATTTGAGGTTATGATTCTGAATCCAAAATTTCCGCTTTATTTACCAGGAGTAGAGAACAGTAATAATGATAATGTTTCAATCATTGGAGCAAGTCTCCGTGAAGACATAACAATCTTAGGCTATTTTGTTTCCAGTAACGGAGGTCTTGAGATAAAAATCCAAAATACATATTCAACACAGGAATATGCTTCTTTTACCGATATTTTAAAGAAGTTTATTCAGGATAACCGGTTGGAAAATGTAAAACGTTTGGGAATGGCTGTACCGGGTCCGGTACTTTATGGAAAGAGTAGTCCTGCAAGACTGGGCTGGGACTTAGACGTTGAAGAATATTTAAGAGATTTCGGCTTCGAAAAAGTAGATATGCTGAATGACCTTGAAGCTTCTGCCTATGGAATGGCTCTGCTTGAGGACGATGACCTTGATGCCATTTATACCAGTGGCCATCTTGAAAAAGGAAATGTGGCTATCCTTGCACCGGGGAACGGGCTGGGGGAAGCAGGATATTTTTTTGACGGAAAATATCTGAGACCTTTTGCAACAGAAGGAGGACATTCAGAATTTTCCCCAAGAACAAACGTAGAGGTAGAGTTTTACCAGTTCTTGAATAATATCTACGGAATTGTAAGCTGGGAAAACGTGCTGTCTAAATCAGGTTTATTTAATATCTACAGATTCTTAAGAGATGTCAAAAGACATCCGGAGCCGGAATGGTTGAGCGAGCGTCTTGCCGGTGGAAATTTTGTAGAAGAACTTTACAAAGCTGCCGTAGAAGACAATGTGCTGGTTTGCAGAATTGCTCTGGATACTTTCCTTGAGTTTTTAGCAAGAGAAGCAAACAACTTAACCCTTAAGCTTAAGGCTACCGGAGGGCTGCTGATCGCAGGAGATATTCCTCAGATGGTCAGAGAATACATTGACAAGGCCAAGTTCTATGAGAAATTCAAGATCAGTGATAAAATGGAAGGAATGCTGAAAAACATTCCGATTTACCTGGTCAAGCAAAATCATACAGCATTAAAAGGGATGGCATTATATACAGCTTACTACCAAGATTAAAATACAAAACTCCGAATTCTTTCGGAGTTTTTTTATGGATGATATTATTCATAAAAATAATTGTTTTTCTTGATATATATCAATGAAATCTATCAGCTAAGATAGCTACCTTTGTGATATCAAATAAGTAAATAATTTTATTCAATGAAAAAAATATTTTTATTAGCAGTTTTAGCTGGTGGCTTAGCTTTCGGACAGTCAAAAAAAGTAGTAGCGTCTGATATTCACTGGTGGGGATATAAAGTGGCAAAATCTGAGGCGAGCTCTCACGACGGTACTGTAAAAGTAAAGTCAGGAGATATGGTAATGAAAGGAAACCAATTGGTAGGAGGAAGCTTTGTATTGGATATGACTTCAATCAACGCCACTGACCTTTCAGGAGAATATCAGCAAAAATTAAACGGGCACCTTAAAAACGGTGACTTCTTTGAAGTTGAAAAATTCCCGACCGCTACTTTTAAAATCACTTCTGTTAAGAAAAACAACGATAAGATCTACAGTTCTTTAGTGACAGGAAATCTTACTGTAAAAGGTAAAACGAATCCGGTTACTTTCCCTGCAAAGATTTCTTACAGCAAAGGAGTAGTAAGCTTGGTATCCAACAAATTTGCTTTCGACAGACAGAAATTTGATGTGGCTTACAAGTCTACTATGCAGGATGTTTTTGTGAAAGATGATATTGATATGGTCGTAAAGGTTACTGCTCAATAAATTAATCAAAAAAAGATTGTTAAAAGTGTAGAAGTTCTACACTTTTTTTTATTTTTGTTGAATTGTAAATAAAAAAGAATGAAAAGATTACTATTGTTTGCTATGGTGTGCGCAAGCATATCATTTGTTTCTGCCCAAAAGAAATTTGATAAAGTGTCAAAAGTGACCTCATCAGAGATCAGGTGGTGGGGATATAAAGTTGTAAAAACGGAGGCTTCTTCCCATTCAGGAACTGTAAAGCTGAAGAGTGGAAAATTCAACTTTGACAAAACTGTTTTGGTAGACGGAGAGTTTGTAATAGATATGAGAAGTATGATGGCGGGAGATGTTTCCGATGAAGATCAGATCAAACTTACGGATGACCTGAAGAGCACAAATTTCTTCGAAGTAAAAAAATTCCCGATTGCCAAATTCCATTTGACTAAAATTATTCCTTTAGCAAACAGTGAATACAATTCTACAGTGTATGGAGACCTTACCCTTAAAGGCGTGAGAAAAACAATCTCTTTCCCTGCCAATGTATACGTTACTCAGTTTACCGTAGTGATTCATTCTGCTAAATTCTCTTTAAACAGAAGAGACTTTAAAGTATTCTATCAGTCTTCACTGAAAGATTATTTCATTAAAAACGAAATGGATATCCAGTTCAGCGTTTCTACTGAACAATTGGATAACGAGAACAGAGTTCCGGCAAAGAAAAAGAAATAAGAGTTAAATTAATATTGATATAAAAATGAGCAGTTCTGATGGGCTGCTCATTTTTTATGGAAAGAATACAGCAATAGAATCACTGTTGATACCACCCCGGCAAATCGAAGATTTGCCGGGTCCTTCAAAGGAGAATAACCTTGGCCTTCCGTTCAAATAGCAGTGAATTTTGAAGACTTTTACTATCAATAAGAAAACCCGGAGCTTAGCTGTACCGTATATGGGTAAAGTCTTGGACTTAAAATGGCTGATGTATTTAAAACTTTTATAATTTAAATCTGATCATGGTATCTTTCTTTTTCTCCATAAACGATTATTCTGCTTTACCGTATTTTTTATAAATTAGTCCTATGAAAATTTATATTGTAAGCGGTCTTGGAGCAGACTTTAAGGTACTTGAAAGATTGGAATTTCCGAAGAACTGCGAACCGGTGTTTATAGATTGGCTTATCCCTGAAAATAATGAAGCTTTTCATGATTATGTGGAAAGAATGGCAGAGAAAGTAGATGATTCGGAGCCTTTTTATCTTTTGGGATATTCTTTTGGAGGAATCATCGTCCAGGAAATTAACAGGCTGAAGCCTGCTGAAAAAGTAGTCATCCTGGGAAGTATAAAATCAGATAAAGAAAAGTCCAAATTGATAAGGACAGGAGAGGTTACTAAAATTCCGAAAATTCTTCCCGTTGGGCTTTTCAATGATAGGGCTACTCAGGTTTATTCTGTGGTCAGGAAGCTTTTTGATCCCAGAAACCCAAGAATTTTACAGTATTTCAAAGTTCGTGACCCTTATTATTTAAAGTGGTCTGTAGAGAAGGTATCCGAATGGAAATTTGAAGAAAATCCTAAGGTGATCCAGGTGCTGGGTGATAAAGATATTGTTTTTCCTATCAAAAATTCAAAGCCGGATTATGTGATCAGGGGAGGCTCGCACCTCTTTCCTGCTACCAGATATAAAGAGGTTTCCAAAATATTGAATGAAGTGTTTTCTGAAGAGTAAAATTGCTTGTTGTTTTTTAATACTGGTATTTTATTGGGGGTATTTGAAAAAAAATATCATTTTTATAGAATTTATATTTAAATTTGATAGGGTTAAATATAAAATTCTATGAAAGTTGGACTTAAATGGATCGTTTCATTTTCCGTCATTGCACTGGTGGCCATCGGCGGATTGTTCTGGGGCCCTGCTACAGAGGCTGCCAATACCGGAGAATTTCTAAGCGAAGATAAAATTGTAGGCGCTGATGTAGCCTGGATCCTTGCTGCTGCCGGACTTGTTCTGCTGATGACTCCCGGCCTCTCTTTCTTTTATGGGGGAATGGTGGGAAAGAAAAATGCAATTTCCACCATGTTACAAAGCTTTATTGCATTAGGGGTTATCTCTATTTTATGGGTTGTGGTAGGATTTTCTTTGTCTTTCGGAGAATCTTTAGGGTTTACCATGAATGGACAGCATTATGGCATTATTGGAAATCCTTTGAGCTATCCGTTTTTTAACGGAGTGGGCGTTCTACCTCATAAAATGATGGCTTCCACGATTCCTTTTATACTCTTTGCCCTGTTTCAGATGAAATTTGCTGTCATTACTCCGGCTATCATTACAGGATCCTTTGCTGAAAGGGTTCGCTTTATTTCTTACCTCTTATTCATAGTCCTTTTCTGTATTTTTATCTATACACCGCTCTGTCATATGGTGTGGCATCCTGACGGTCTTCTTAATAAATATTTTGGGGTGAAAGATTTTGCAGGAGGTACGGTAGTGCATATGAGTGCAGGGTTTGCAGCGCTTGCAGGAGCTTTGGTTTTAGGGAGGAGAAAGAATCCTCATCATGAACCGTCAAATATTCCTTATGTGCTTTTGGGGACAGGAATGTTATGGTTTGGCTGGTTTGGGTTTAATGCAGGATCTGCCTTGAGCGCCTCTGCTTCGGCAGCTTCCGCATTCGGTACTACGACAATTGCTTCTGCTTCTGCGATGATGACCTGGATTTTTTTTGACAGGATCAACGGAAGGAGCATATCGGCACTGGGAGCGTGCATAGGGGCTGTTGTGGGATTGGTTGCCATTACACCGGGATGTGGCTTTGTCAGCATTCGGGAAAGTCTTTTCATCGGGTTTATTTCAGCGATTGTTTCTAATGTACTGGTCAATTGGAAGGCTTTAAAGAAAGTAGATGATACATTAGACGTTTTTGCGTGTCATGGGGTAGGAGGTATAATGGGAATGGTCCTTACGGCTGTTTTTGCACATGGTGACAATGCTAGTCTTCTTCACGGTGGCATCGAAGTTTTTCTCCATCATATGGCTGCATTGCTTCTTGTCTCTGTCTTTACATTTTTTGGATCATTGATTTTGTATAAAATTACAGACGCTATAATTACACTGCGGGTTTCAGAAGAGTCTGAAGATATGGGACTCGATCTTTCCCAACACCAGGAGAGCTTCAAGTAATGATCATTAAAAGAAAAAATAGGGCACAGGCAGTATTGCCGGAATGCCCTGGTAAAAAATATCCAAATTAAAAGGATGTCTACCGGTGTTATTCAATGGAGTGGATGGCATTGAAAATGCTGTTTTTTGACTTTTCAAACACTTCACCCCCAAACTCTTCATTATCTAATGAAAAAAAGGTAATGTCTTTGATCCCCATAATTCCTAAAATGTGCTTCAAATAGGTTGTTTGAAAATTAATATGTCCGTTTTTTTCATTTTCCCCGTATCCTGTATCGCCCCGAGTAGATAGTATAAATACCTTTTTGTTGTCAAGCAGGCCTACATAGTCGCCATCCGGAACTCCTGACCTGAACTTCCAGGTTTCATTGATCCGCATGACCTGGTCTATATAGGCTTTTAATCCACTGGGGATAGACCAGTTATACATTGGAGTTCCAATGACGTAAATATCATGGTCCTTGAGCTCTTTTACCAGCTCATTACTTAGTTGTAATGCCTTTTGGCTTTCTTCTGTTCTGTCTGACGGCTTTGTGAACGCTCCTGCAATCCAGGATTCGTTAATATTGGGGATACAGTCAATACCCGTTTCTCTATAGGTAAAGATATCTAAAGGATATTTCGTTTTCCAGTTTTCAACAAAAATCTGGGTTAATTTCCGGCTGTAAGATCTTTCATCTCTTACACTTGCATTAATAATCAGTACTTTCATTTATGATGATTTTATTACAGCAAAATTCCTGATTATTCATTCCTTAACAATTGATCTAGTTCAAGAGGATTTGTTTTTTTTCCGGATTCTGCTTATAAATTCTGCTGATACTCCCAAATAGGACGCAATTAAATATTGAGGAACTCTGGATACGATATCCGGGTAGGTCTCAAGAAAATCATAATATTTCTGTTCAGCTTTATGCATGTTATTACATACAATCCTCTTCTCAAGTGTTCCCAGGTAACCCTCTAAAATAATCCTGAAGTATCTTTCCAGGGAAGGAATTTCCTGTAACATTTTTTGAAAAGACTGATGACTGATCTGTAAAAGGTTTGTTTTCTCTACGGCCTGTATATTGTAAATTGAAGCTTTTTGTTTGGAAAAACTGGAGATATCAGTTGCCCACCAATGGTCAATAGCTAAAAAAAGGATCTCTTCATTTCCGTTTTCAGAATTGATGCAAAAGGCTTTTAAAACCCCTGAAATAATATAGCTGTCATAACGGCAGATTTCTCCGTTTCTTAAAAGAAACTCGCCTTTTTTCAAAGTTTTTTCTGTCCAGAAGCTTTTAAAAATGACAACCTCTTCGGGACTTAACCTGATATGCTGTAAAATGTTCTTAAGTAATGTTTCCATTCAAAATAATTAAAAGAAGAGACGCATAAATGATAGTTTCATAAGGAGACAGCACTGGATCAGCTGATCTACAAAAATACTCATTATAAACTCATTTCTTCCTCTGTGAAGTGTTGTTAATTCTAAGATCTGGGCATCCTTTTATTAAAATTTATCATGTATCTTTGTTTCTCGAGGAATAATGACGAATCATTTATGGAATCAATATCGGTTTTTGAGATTATTAAAGTAGGAATAGGCCCGTCGAGTTCGCATACGATGGGGCCTTGGAATGCAGCATCTGCATTTATCAGAATTATAAAAAGGGAAAGATCAATCGCAGAGGTAAAGGAAGTTTTCCTTGAATTTTTCGGGTCTTTAGCCAAAACCGGAATAGGGCACGGAACGGATATCGCCGGAATGCTGGGCCTGAACGGTGAAGATTTTAAGACAATCGATACATCAAAAATTGATGAAAAAATAGAAAGGATAAAAAAAGACCAGGCCATTAACCTTGGCGGAGAAAAAGAAATTCCTTTCATCTATGGGCATCATTTGATCTTAAATATGCAGAAATCTCTTGATTTTCATCCTAACGGAATGATTTTTAGAGCCGTTTTTGAAGATGGAACCGAGCTTATCCAGGATTTTTATTCCGTAGGAGGCGGCTTTATTGCCAGCCAGGAAAAAAACTCTATCCAAAAACATTGTGTGCGTACATTGTATCCTTGTCATAAATCTTCGGATATTGTAAAATATTGCCGGCAGCTGGGCTTTAGCAGGATTTCAGATTTAATTTTAATCAATGAAGAAAGCTGGAGGCCACAGGAAGAAACCAGACAGGAAGCATTGTATATCTGGGATCAGATCAAAGAATGTATTTACAAAGGAGTCAATAAGGAAGGTATCCTTCCGGGAGGTCTGAATGTTTCAAGAAGAGCTGCTGGACTGAACAGAAAGCTTTTGGGAGATAAAATCTATAAAAATAAAAATGAATGGTTTCAGCAGGTTGTTGATGCCGAAGAAAATTTCACCAATATCAATAAATGGATAGCCTGTTTTGCGTTGGCCGTTAATGAAGAGAATGCCAGCTTCGGAAGAATCATTACAGCACCTACAAACGGAGCGAGTGGAGTGATTCCGGCTGTTTTAATGTATGCGCAGGCGTTTACCTCTTTTACAAGCGAAGACGATATTGTAAGATTTCTTTTGGTAGCAGGAGAAATAGGAACCTTATTTAAGAAAAATGCAACCATCTCTGCGGCCATGGGAGGATGCCAGGCAGAGATCGGAGTGTCATCAGCGATGGCAGCAGCGGGACTTACAGAAATTTTGGGCGGAAGCGTAGGACAGGTATTGATGGCAGCAGAAATTGCAATGGAACATCATCTTGGTTTAACTTGTGATCCCATTAAAGGTCTTGTACAGATTCCGTGCATTGAAAGAAATACAATGGGTGCCATGAAAGCCATTACCGCAGCAAATATTGCGCTGGAAAGTGATCCAGCCAAGGCTAAAGTAACATTGGATGAGGTGATCCAGACAATGTGGGAAACAGCACAGGCCATGAGCGACCGTTTTAAAGAAACCTCTGAAGGCGGTCTGGCGATTGCGGTAAACGTTCCGGAGTGTTAACAGATTATAAAACCCGGCCATATAAATCCTTAGACAAAGCATCTAAGGATTTTTTTACCCCTTAAAAGGAAAAAGATCCCTTATATATGAAAGGATGAACGATGAATAATATTGAAACTGCTTTGTGATAGGAGGTGGCGCATGCTTCCTGATAGGCGGGATATCCAATCTCTCAAAGGCAAATGCCGCAGAAGTAAAAAATGGGGAAACAAAAGGGTCTCCTGTACCTCTTATCAGCCTGCTGGGAGCGGCAGGAGGTGTTGTCCTTAAATAGGTGGGACACTCACAGATGAATGATGCTGTCGAAAATTATAAAAATGCTGACAGGAGAAAATTCACTCCGGGCTATTATGTGCTTAATGACAGAAATGAGGTAGGACTGATGATGCAGTTTTAACAAATAAAATTGAAGGCTGGAAGAAGAGGCTGTTAAAATAGTTATTTTGATTAACTCAGTCTCCAGCCTTAATCACAGATTATCTCAAGATTCCTCTGATCCTGTTGGCGTTGGTGATCAGCTCTTCAAGGTATTCATAATTTTCTTTCTCCAGTGCAGACTTGAATTTTCTAAGCTGGGTAATATGTTCGTTCAGTACATCCAGTACATTTTCTTTATTTTGTTTAAAGATCGGAACCCACATCTCCGGATGGGATTTGGCCAGACGTACCGTACTCGAGAAACCTGAACTGGCAAGTTGAAAGATGGTTTCTTCTTCACGTTCTTTTTCCAGCACCGTATTGGCCAGCGCATAGGATGTAATGTGGGAAATATGAGAAATATAAGCGGTATGGATGTCATGATCCTCAGCATTCATATAAATCATATGCATATCAAGGGCATTTACTACTTGCTCAACGGTATTGAGAGCATCTTCAGCGGATTCTTCTGTATTGCAGATCACTCCGGCTTTTCCTGAAAAACTTTCTGCAACAGCAGATTGGGGACCGCTGTTCTCCGTACCCCACATCGGGTGAAAGGCTACAAACCTTGATCTCTTCGGATGGTCTTTTACAGCATTAACAATTCCAGCTTTGGTAGAACCTGCATCCATGACGGTCTGATGGTCTGAAACGAGATCCAGGACACTGGGCAATAGTTTCCTGGCAGCATCTACCGGAATGGCTATGATGATCAGGTCAGCGTTTTGAATGCCCTGCTTCAGATCTGCTTCTGCATCAATTATTTTCAGCTCTAATGCCTGTTTGATATGCTGCTGGTCATAATCAATCCCATAAATGAAGTCAGCAATGCCTTTTTCTCTTAATTTCAAAGCCATCGAACCTCCGATTAATCCTACTCCTATAATACTTATTTTCATCTTTTAATTTTTTACAATAAAAAAACCTCGTCTAGGACGAGGTTTTAAGTTATGTTCATAAGAATCCCTATCCCAGATCTGAGTTAAAAATTCTATAATAATATGTTCCGTTGTTGAAATTCACAAAGCGAAGGTATAAAATATTTTTGAAATGTAAGAAATTTCTTATCTTAAATTATAGATTGATATAATCTGAGAGAACATTAATCGGCGCTGTGGGTAATAATTTTTTTTACGTTTTCCCCTGCTGTTCGATTTCTACAGTGGTTATCCCTCTTGCAAACAGGAATTTAAATCTGTCTGATCTGGTCAATCTGTCTGGGTGAAAATTGTAAACCATAAAGTCACAAAAGTTTTTAAACACTTGAGTTATTTTAAGTTCCAGCGTTTGCGCAGAAGAAGCACCCATAAGTTTTTAAAATCAAAGATTTTATTACGAATAGAATGAAGCTGTAACTATCTCAAAATTGCATCCGTATCTGTGTAATCTGTGTGATCAGTGGGAGACTATAAACCACAAAAGTCACAAAAGTTTTAAAACACAAAAGTTTTTTAAGGTATCGTAAGACTGTTGAGAAGAGCACCTAAGTTTAAAAATCAGAGATTTTTATTTAGTGTACCATTGTCTATGATCTGATTAATCTGCGAGGGTGAAAATTGTAAACCATAAAGTCACAAAAGTTTTTAAACACTTGAGTTATTTTAAGTTCCAGCGTTTGCGCAGAAGAAGCACACATAAGTTTTTAAAATCAAAGATTTTATTACGAATAGAATGAAGCTGTAACTATCTCAAAATTGCATCCGTATCTGTGTAATCTGTGCGATCCGTGGGAGACTATAAACCACAAAGTCACAAAAGTTTTAAAACACTTAAGTTTTTTAAGTTCTCATACAGACTGTTGAGAGGAACACCTAAGTTTAAAAAAATCATAGATTTTTATTTAGTGTACTATTGTGTATGATCTGATTAATCTGTCTACATACACAAATATATGTGCAATCCGTTAAACCGGAAATGAAATTCACAAAAGTTTTAAACGCTTGAGTTTTTTTAAGGTATCGTAAGGTTGTTGAGTAATAAAGTACACGTAAGTTTAAAAAAATCAAAGATTTTTATTTAGTGTACAATTGAAGGACAAAATAATCTGTCTGGGTGAAAATTGTAAACCATAAAGTCACAAAAGATTTAAAACATTTAAGGGTGGCTAAAACAGATGTTGTGAATTGTAAACTGTAAAGTTACAAAGGCTGTACAATATTTTAGTTTTTAAAATGATTTAAGAAGCTGTACAGGCTATTGGGAGTTTAGTTTCAGAAATTTCCGGTAATAATCATCCAGATACAATGAAAACTGCTCCTCAAAGGTCTGTTCTTCCCAGTCTTTATTAATGATGACCGGATTTTCTATCCGGAATGTAATTTCCTCCAATTCATCAGGAGTCAGATTTTCCACTTTTTCAGGATCCGGTAAGGAAATCCGGAATGCCAATACTTCAGCGCCTTCCTCTTCCCACCATTCCATACTGAATTGGGAAATGTCTTTTTGGGTGATCTGGTGTAATTCGGATTCGAGCTGGCGATAGGCCGAGAGGTCTTCATCGCCTGAAAGGTCTACGTGGGCGGTGTAATCTAAAATTAATTTTAGAATGTTGGAATAACGGCCTTCTGCAGTTTTTAAATCGGGTTTTATGTCTGATCTCAGTTCCATCAGCTTTTTGAATTTCGGATTAAGGTAAGACGTTCTTCCACATCTTTGATCTTACTGATCCAGTAGTTTATTCCTTCCTGGTTGGTAACGGTCTGCTTGAAGGCATTCCGGCTGACGGTCCATAGCTGGGAGCCGTTTTTCTGATACTCCAGCTCACGTTCTCTTTTATTCTCCGGTTCAATTCTGTATCTCCAGAATACCAGGGCATGCATATATTCAGACCGTATCTTTTCGAGATAGGAGATAATCGCTTTCCGGTCTTGGGGAATATATCCGGGACCGGAACATCCGCAGGAGTGGAACGTGATGCCTACCGTATATAGATTTCGGATATGAGCCCATTGTTTGTGGTCATTTTTTGCCGGTGATTCAAAGTCGGGTCCCATATTGGCCATCAGATTTCCGCATTCCGGGCATTTGGCTTCCACTGAAGCCACAGCATCCCTGTCCACATCTTTTAAAACGCGGCGCTTAAATGTTTTCTGGCAGTTAAAACAGGCATAATGACCTTTGTAAACCATCATGGCATATCGGCACATATTACAATTTTTGTTCTTGTGGTTATTTGCTATTTATAAACTTTTTCCTCTTCATTATAATGAATTCCCATCAGGCTGCTGGCACTGCGGGGATCATATACGGACCATATGCTGCCCCAGGGAAATAGGTAGGAGACTCTGGGATATGGTGTTTTCTTTTTTTGGGGAGGAGGTGTTGGCAGTACAGAGGACAAAAATTTATTATTGCGGTAAAAAACCTTCACTTCTTTTTCTTCTGTCCATTCATTCCAGTCTTGAGCATCACTTTTTTCCCACGTATTCATATGAATACTGTGCAGCTGATCTCCAAGAAAACACAGATTGAAATACAGTTGATATCCCTGTATTTCTATGGGGTCAAATGAATACCAAAGATATCCGGTTTTTATATCCCGCATCGTATGGTATTTTTCTTGATAGAAATCAGTCTGTTTCAGCTGATCATATGACATTCCCTTATACAGCCTGGTGCCAAAGGCTTTCAGCTCTATAACTCCATTTTCACTATGAATCAGCATTTCCCAAAAAATTGAAGCTATAAATATACCCGTTTTTTCTTTACAGACAACGAATAATATTTACAGCTTCAACAGAAATAGAAATATCGGTGTTTATGGGTTTGAAATAATCAATGTGGAAGGGATATCAGACAGCCAAAGACTCTTTGTATCGATCAGGTTTTTCCAGCTTTTGCTGCTGATAAGCATCAGATCCTGGGCGTTCAGGAATTCCTTTTCAATCTTCTTTTCATTGTACAGGGTGATGTGATTGGGGGCTACCTGTTCAATACTTCTGATCAGTTCTTTTACTTCAATATTATTACGGATCTGTCCTGCTGCATCAAGAATGATAACCTGGGAATTGTTATTGTTGATCAGTCTTTTAGCATATTCAAGCAGGTAAAAATCACTGAGATTGAAGATGGGAACAAATACCTTATCGGCTGCTTTGAATCCTTTTTCTACCAGAACCCCGACAGGAATATTGGTTTTATCTAAAATTTGCAGGGTAAAATCGTCAAAAGGCGAATTGTTGAATATATTTCCTTTTCCTTTTACTGTATTCAGAAGCTTTTCCGGGTTGATGATTTTGGTGGTAAATCCTAATAACCTTCCTAACAAACTTCCTTCATACATCGATTTCCCCAGCATGATCAATAACAGATCGTAATGTCCTTTATTGGTAATACTGGTAAGATCATTTTCAATATCTGTAGAAGCTTTGAACAAAGTGGTGACTTCCACATTAAGCTCGTGAGAGGTTTCAATTACGTTCTGAAACTGGGAATTTTCGTATTCATTAATATCATAAGCATGCATTTCTTCCACAGGAGCAATATTCATGGCTGTGATACTTTTATTGCCGTTCATT
Organism: Chryseobacterium sp.; assembly: GCF_022869225.1. Taxonomy (NCBI): domain Bacteria; kingdom Pseudomonadati; phylum Bacteroidota; class Flavobacteriia; order Flavobacteriales; family Weeksellaceae; genus Chryseobacterium; species Chryseobacterium sp. Next base: position 3,630,087 of record NZ_JALIHL010000001.1, read on the forward strand.
TTATTGGTAAAGTCATGAGCCAGTTTTAAAAGTTTGCTCCCGGATTCGGGTTGGTCAAATGACAGCAATACCCGGTATTTAGAGCCATTTTCATCATGGACTTTTTCCTCCTCCTCTTTTTTAGATTTAAATATAAAGTTGATAAAGTCTAAAGCAGGGCCGGTCATAAATGTCGTAAATAAAGCCATAATAACAAGCATGGCAAAGATCTCAGGGCCTAAAACCCCCAAATCATAACCGATATTCAGTACAATGAGCTCCATTAAACCTCTGGTATTCATCAATGCCCCAATCGTTAGGCTTTCCTTCCAGTTTATTCCGACGAATCTGGCGGTCAGTGCACTTCCTGCAAATTTTCCTAGTACTGCGGTTAAAATAATAAAACCTGCTGTCATCCACAGATGGCTGTCATTCAACAGGCCAATTTGCGTACGGAGCCCTGTGAAAACAAAGAACAGCGGAAGAAGAAGTACGAGGGCCACATCTTCCACTTTATCGATGAATAAGGTTCGGAATTTTGTATTCTCCGGCATAATTGCCCCGGCCATGAAAGCTCCGAATAATGCGTGGATACCAATTACCTCAGTGGCATAAGAAGAAAGGATTAATGTCAGAAAGAAAATAGCAACCATAGGTTTGTTGATCGTATTTTTCCCGGCCTGAAGATCCCCGATCCTTTTCAGGAACGGTCTTACAATTTTGATCATTAAAAACACATAAGCAATCGCCATAATAATCACATAAATGGAACTTGTAAAAGAGCCTGCCTTTACAATGGCAATTACAGCGGCAAGAATGCACCATGCCGTAATATCATCGGCTGCCGCACAGGTAATAACGATAGTTCCCAGTTTTGTTTTCTGGAGATTTCTTTCCTGTACAATCCTTGCCAATACCGGAAAGGCTGTAATACTCATAGAAATAGCGATAAATAAGGCAAATGATGTAAACTGGATCCCATCAGGTGAAAATTCCCGGTATATAAAATAGGAAAGGCCAATTCCCAATGCAAAAGGGATAATAATACTGGCGTGGCTGATCACTACGGCATCATGAGCTTTCTTTCTTAAAACACTTAAGTCCAGCTCCATTCCGACAATATACATGAAGAGAATAAGTCCTATCTGGCTTAAAAACTGTAAGTTACCTAAAGATTCTTTAGGGAAAAGAAAAGCTGAAAATTCAGGAAAATACATTCCTAAAAGGGAGGGCCCCAATACGATACCTGCAATCATTTCCCCAATTACAGAAGGTTGCTTTATTTTCATACAGATCCACCCGAAAAGCCTGGCGGTTATAATGATGGTAATGATCTGTGCCAATAACAGTGCTAAAGGATGATGGAGATTGGTTTTAAAAGATTCCTGGAAGTTCTCCCAGGTAGAGCCGCTGCTGGTTTTAGCCACAATATTTTCTTTTATCTCCAATGTCTGCCCTTCAATAATAAAAAAGTACATTAGACAAGAAAAGACGGCTATCGTAGTGATGTAGAAAATGATATTTCTGTATTTTCCCAAATTCATGATTCCAATATTTTAATGCAAAGTTGATAAGAATATATTAGATTAAAATACGCTTCTTTTTAAAATGTAATGAATGTTCTAAAAAATGTAATAAAAACTATCTGAAGGAATAGCCGATTCCGATGCCTGCTTTCCAATGTCCATTCTGATCTGAAGTTTTGGAATTATAATAAGCGGGAACCTGGAAGGCTATTTTTTTATAAACCACGGTGAGCCCGGCCCCCAGATTAGGGGTCATAAGACTGTTTTTTGTTCCGGGAGACCTGTCCTCTTTTATTCTCAGCGAGGGAAGCATACCCAGGATCAATTTTACGTTTTGGTGTGTAAGGCTTATGTTAGGTCCTGTGAAGTTGATAAAAGCACCATGATCCACATATCCGGCTACTGCTGTTCCGTCAAAAAATGAGGCCTTAATTTTTGAAGGCGCTTCCTGAGAAAAACACAACCCGGATATGAAGATTCCTGCAGCATAGATGAAATTTTTCATTATAAAATCAATTAATTCACAGCAAAAGTACAGGGATTACGGGCTGAAAAAGAGGACTTGTAACGAAGCGCTTGTATTCTGTAATGAAACCGGAAAGATCTGAAAGTTCTATTTTCCGAATAATTCCATTAATGAGCTTTTATAGGCATCTCCGATCTGAAGTTTAAGGAAAGTATGGTCCTCTGCAGAGATCGTCGTAATGATCTCGTTGGTTGAAAATACTTTAATGGATGCTAATGCTATGATCTCCTTTTTGTTGACCTGGGCAAAGTCTTTAGCAGGAAGCATTTCCAGAAGATTTTTAAAATTAAGGTTTTTTAAAACAATAGCGGTTCCGTCATTCAGGATAATATCTTTATCTCTGCTGTCTATTTCGGAAGTTTTGATATAAGCGATCTGTTCGGTGAATATGACGGTTTTCCCTATATTGGTATTCCATTCGATGAAGGCTTTTTTAGGAGCAGGGTCTACCAGTTCCTTAGCTTTTTCAAAGGCCTGGATCAGTCTTTCTTTTTTGATGGGTTTTCTTACATAATCCACCACATTAAGATCAAAAGCTTCTGCCGCATATTCTTTGTACGCTGTGGTGAAGATGATTTTTTTTGAATCTGAAATCAGTTCTGCTACCTGAAGTCCTGTCATTCCCGGCATTTCTATATCCAGTATGCAGAGATTACAATCAATATGATCAATTTCGTTCAGAAATATTTTAGGATCATTGAATGCTTTTACCACTTCTACATGATCAATCTGCTCGCATAGAAGTTTTAAATAGCTGATGGCTAATAATTCATCATCCAGTATAACGCACTTTATCATAGAATTCTCCTAAATTGATTTTTAATTCTGCCGTGAATATACCGTTTTTCGAACTTTTTCAAGCTGGTAATATGTACTGTAGATCATTTTAAGCCTTTGATCTAAGGACTGGCTTCCGAAACCGCTTTTTTCCTTTTCAAGGATGTTTTTCAAAGAGGCTTTATTGCTGACTTTCATGGTAAAGATTCGATTTTCAAGTTCCAGGTAGATGGAAATAAAAGAATCCTGGGCCAGAAAATCAGTATGTTTGAAAGCATTTTCAATCAGGTCTACCGAAATGAGCGGGGCAAATACCTTCTCTTCATATACTGAATCCGTCTTATTAACCTTAGATTTGATCCTGAAATCAAAAAGAGGGTTTATTTTGATCTTGTTGATTTCAATAAGGCTTAAAGCAAAATTCAGTTCCTCTTTAGGACTTACAAACTTATTATTGCTTTCGTATAAAATATAATCCAGCACATTGGCCAGTTTATCCAGAGACATATAGGTTTGATAGGCATGAGACTGTACCGAATTAAGAATATTCTTAAATAAATGAGGGTTCAGCTTGGTGCCGATATGCTCCAGACGGACTTCATTCAACCGCTGCTCAATAATTTTATTGGTTTCTGATAGTTGGGTATTTTTCTGTTTAAGTTTTTGGTTTTGGCTGAACAGGTAAATACTGGTGGCCAGAAAAAAGAAAACGGCAAAAACTCCAATGAATATCAGATAATCATCAATCATATAGTAATTGCCTCCCATACCATAGTGTTGTTATAATTAAAACTATTTCAGTTTTTTCAGACTGTTCAGTGTTACGCTTTCTTCACACTTTTCAAAAGTGATCTCGTATCTTGGGTTCTTTTCAGGATAAGTAATAAGATAATCCGGACACGGTTTTTTCTGCGCGTGGCTTCTGTCAAAATCTACTTTTCCGGCAGTAATGATACTGTCCTTTACAAATTTTTCATCAATCTTGTAAGTATTCATCTCATTTTTAAAACCTTCAGAATATTTGAATTCTTTGGAAAGAATTTCGGCAATGACACGGCTGTTAGGTAAATAACCGCTGCAGCTGGCTCCTTTTTTGTTTAAAATAAAAAATACGAGAAGCAGCCCCGGGATGAAGCCTATTATATAAAATTTCAGTTTTTTCATTAGAAAATTAAAAGATTGATATCGTGGTAGGTAAGTCCGAAACGGTCGCAGATGATCTTTTTGGTATGTCTGCCTTTATACATATATAAACTCTGCTTCATTTCATTTTTGCGGATCAGCATATTTTCAAAACCGCCTTCTTCATCATAATTCAGGATATACGAAAGGAAGAAATTGGAAATGGCCTTAGTGGTGGTTCTCGGCATTCTTGAGGTCAGGTTTGGAAGACCGCAGTGGATCACGCCATGCTTAATGACATAAGGATCTTCCATTGTAGTCAGCTCGGAAGTTTCAATTACCTTACCATTATCGATGGTAATATCAATAATGACGCTGCCTTTTTTCATTTTCATCACCATATCTTCCGTAACGATAGGCATCATATTGAGCCTTGGAAGAGCTCCAATCACTACATCAGCACGTCTTAAGCTTTTGCTGAGTTCTTTAGGATCAATGATAGACGTCGGAACCCGGCTGTCAACCATCGTGTGAAGTCTTCTCAATTTAGATAATGAATTGTCAAAAACCTTGATACTGGCGCCTAATCCAATAGCTGCTTTTGTAGCAAACTCACCTACAATTCCAGCCCCCAAAATCACAACTTCAGCAGGTCTTACCCCTGTAATTCCTCCCAGCATTAAGCCGTTTGATAATGCCAACAGCTCCGAAGCATATAAAACAGAAACTGTTCCTGCAATTTCACCGATTAATCTTACCAGTGCGAGCTGCTTGTATTCATCCGCAATAAATTCAAAAGCAATCGCATTTATTTTTCTTTCTGCAAGTTTTAAGAAATATTCCTTATCTCTGAGGTTGATCTGAAGGGCAGAAACCAGGTAAGTATTAGGTTTCATATATTCAATTTCCTCTTCTGTAGGAGGATTGATCTTTAAGATGAGGTCCTGTCCGAAAGCTTCTTTAGGATCGTTGGTAATCTTTGCTCCGGACTCGGAATACTGTAAATCTGTAAAAAATGAACCCTGTCCGGCCCCTGATTCTATAATGATCTCATGACCATGCTCTACCAGCACCTGTACAGCGTCTGGAGTAATGCAGGTCCTCCTTTCGTTTAAACAGGTTTCTTTAGGAATTCCAATACTGAATTGTTTTCCTTTTTTTATAACCTCCAATTTTTCTTCTTTCGGCATCAATTCTTCTTCTGTGAAAGGAGTAAAAATATTTGTACTCATCCTTAAATTAAATTATGTCTTACAGATTGTTATTTTAATACTGAATTAAGAAGCAAAGATACATAATATTTAATCGAATGAAACTTCTCTGCTCTCACCGTTGTTCATGATACTCATTGTGTGGTAGTTGAGCCCGTAAAGCTCCTCTTCATAGACTTCCGGCCATTCAATGATGCATAAAAAAGAATTGTCCAGGTATTCTTCAATACCGATATCATAGACTTCTTCAATGCTTTTTAAGCGGTAAAGGTCAAAATGATATACTTTTCCTTTGGAGGTGCTGTATTCGTTGACAATAGAATAAGTAGGGGAGCTGACCTCATCTGTACTTCCCAGATTTTTAAGCAGAAACTGGGTAAAAGTAGTTTTACCGGCTCCCAAATTTCCTTTGAGTAAAAGGATGTTATACTTTAGTTTAGGAAGAATTTCATCCACCATATTCTGCCATTCGTTTAAGGAGTGTATTTCCATGTGTCAAATTTGAGTCAAAATTACTGTTTTTTAAAAATATCAGGTAATTTATTTTTCGTGGTTTTTTCGATTATTAATACTGTTTTTGGTTTAAAATAGGAAATATATTCATGTTTTTCATTGAACTGATTTTTTTTTAGTGTATGGGTTGAATATTCTACTTTCTATGTATCTAGTTTGTATTTTAGTCTTATCAGGATGAGCTAATCCTCAGTTTTTAATAATTTTTTATAAGCAAGTTCAAATGAAGAATAAACTTTTTTTATTTCTAAGTTTATTAGTTGTATTTTTTGTACAGTCCCAAAATGTACATATTAAATATACTTATGTAAATCCTGTAAATTTGTTAATAGCTGAAGTTATACCTATCAGGAAATAATGCATTGAGTATAAGAGATTCGATGATGTCTAAGGCTGGTACAGGTAAATTGAAGGTAGATGATAACAATATTGAAATATTAGGGAAGATAAATAAGCAAAAAGCAAAATATTATAAATCTTCTTTAACTCAAACAGTTGTTATTAATGAATATATTGATGATCATTCTTACTGGATCACAGATGAACTTCCAAAAATTGTCTGGAATACAAATTATACTGACACGAAGAAAATCGGAGCATATATTTGTAAAAAAGCAACGGCAAAGTTTAGAGGAAGCAAGATAACAGCCTTTTATGCCCCTGACTTGCCATTTGCTGTCGGACCATATAAATTTTATGGCTTATCAGGAGTGATTTTAGAGATTGGAGAAGATAATAATCATGTTAATTCATGGAAGGCTGAGAGTATTGAACTTAATATTCCTGAGGATATGGTGTTAGCATTTCCTGATAAAAAAACAATTTCCTATAGAGAATTTATCCGTTTACAAGATGAGAAAGATTGGGAAGAAGTAAAAAGACTGACATCCAATCTCAATAATGGAGTTGTAATAAGTATTGATTCACCAAAAAGAAATGGTATTGAAAAAAAATATGAATGGGAATAATATGAAAATCCTAATATGCTTTTTATTCTGTTCCTTGTATTTTGGGCAGAATACAAGAATTGCTTACGAGTATACCTATAAGATTGATTCTTTAGATAGAGAAAAACAGGAAAAGGAAGTGATGTTTTTGGATATATGGAAAAAGGGATCTCATTTTTACAGCTATCCAAAGTATGTGTATGACTCTTTAAAAAGTGTCCAAATCCAAAAAGTATCCTCTTTACATCGTAAAGAATATAACTTTTCGAATTTTCAGAATAAGTCTAAAGTTAAATTTTCCGTTGAAAAGGAATACCCCGAATATAAAACCTATTTACAGAATAAAATAGGAGAAAAAAGATGTACGATAGGGAGAAATACTCAAATAAACTGGAGTATCCTTCCCAATCAGAAAATAATAAAAAATTATACCGTTCAAAAAGCTACGGCTTCTTTTGGGGGAAGAAATTGGATTGCCTGGTTCTCCACTGAAATTCCATTCCCGGATGGGCCTTATTGTTTTTATGGTTTGCCAGGGTTAATTTTAGAAATTCAAGATACTAAAGGTGATCATATTTTCAAATTGATAGGAATTAAGAAAAATATTTCCTCGGGGAATGCATTGAATAATGATAAGAAAGCTCTTATTACGGAACAAAAATTTAATAAGATTTGGAAAGAGTACAGGAAAGATCCTTCTGCGAATGTGAAAAATATATTTTTAAATTCAGGCGTTCAGGCGAGTTTAAATTGGAACGGCGAAGAAATAAAGCAGAGTGATATCATTAGAAATTTAGAGAAACAGGCAGAACAAGAAATTAAAACCAATAACAATTTTATAGAACTACTATTGTATCAATAATCTTATCACAAGTTCATTTTTTCTCTCAAAAAAAGCCGACTGATCTCTTTCAGTCGGTTTTTTTATCAAAGATCCTGAAATATTGTACGGCCTGTAAATAAGTATCGCATGCTAACTGATCATTTCTTTAATTCATTCAACATTTTTAAAGAATTGATTTACAGCTATTCTTTTTTTGTGAATTTTTTTCTTCAAACTAAATACTTAATTTTACCCTATGATTTCTAAGCAGACCATAGATAAAATATTCTCCACAATCAGGGTAGAAGAGATTGTGGGGGAATATGTGCAGTTGAAAAGAGCGGGGTCTAATTACAAGGGGCTCAGTCCGTTCCATGATGAGAAGACGCCGAGTTTTGTAGTTTCTGCCAGTAAGCAGATCTGGAAGGATTTCTCAACGGGAAAAGGAGGAACTGCCATTTCTTTCCTGATGGAGATTGAAAATTTCACCTATCCTGAGGCCCTTCGCCATGCCGCTAAGAAGTATGGAATTGAAATAGAAGAAGATCAGCGGGAGATCTCTGAAGAGGCTAAAAATGCACAGACGGAAAAAGATCTGCTGTATAAAATCCATGAGGTTGCCAATAATTATTTTCAGGAGATTCTTTGGAGTGCTGAAGACGGAAGAAGCATCGGGCTTTCTTACTTTAAAGAAAGAGAGCTTAAGGACGATATCATCAAGAAATTTCAGCTCGGATATTCTCCGGAAAAGAAAAATGCCTTTACGGCATATGCCCTGGAAAAAGGATATTCAAAAGAAATTCTGGAAAAATCGGGACTTTCTATTTTCCCGGAAAATGCCCCGGCAGGAGTAGACCGGTTCCGGGAAAGGGTTATTTTTCCCATCCACAGTTTTTCAGGAAGAGTACTGGGCTTTGGCGCAAGGATCCTTAAGAACAATGTTAAAACAGCAAAGTATCTCAACTCTCCGGAGACTGAGATTTATCATAAATCAAATGTTCTTTACGGATTAAACCAGAGCAAACAGGCTATCTCAAGAAAGAACGCCTGTCTTTTGGTGGAAGGATATATGGATGTGATTTCCCTGCATATGTCCGGGATTGAAAACGTAGTGGCAAGTTCCGGAACTTCCCTGACCACGGAACAGATCAAGCTGATCAAAAGGCTTACGGAAAACGTAACCATTCTTTTCGATGGAGATAATGCAGGAATCAAAGCCAGTTTCCGAAGCATTGATATGCTGTTGACGGAAGGAATGAATATCCGGGTACTGCTTTTTCCGGATGGAGACGACCCGGATTCTTTTGCCCGGAAACATCCACAGGAATATGTAGAAAAATACATCGAAAATGAAGCGATGGATTTTATCGACTTTAAGGCCGAGATCCTGTTAAGAGATGTTGAAAATGATCCTATTAAGAAGGCAGAAGCCATACGGGATATTGTAAAATCTGTTTCTTTTGTGCAAAATGCCCTGAAAAGGGAAGTATACCTTAAAGAAGTTTCCAATAAATTCGGGCTTTCAGAGCAGAGCCTTTTCAATGAATTGGATGTTCAGAAGCAGATCACTCAGAATCAGACCCAACATGTCCAGCACCAGAAAGAAAAGGCTCTTCCAAAAATGGAGATTGTGCCTTTGGATCAGGAAAAGGAAGATCCATTTCTGTATGATGTCTTATTTATGGAGAATAAGTTGGTAGATCATATGCTGATGTTTGGAGATATTGTTCTGAAACGTAAAAATGAGAATAATGAGGAGTATCAGATCACTGTGATTGAAGAGATTCTTCATCATTTTGAAGAAGAGCAGTATGTATTTTTGGTTAAAGAAAATGAAATCATTATCAATCAGGTTCGGGAAGGGATTCAAAAAGAAGAACTCAGAAGCGGAAACTTTTTTGTATCTTTTATGGACGAGGAAATTACATCGAAGGTTGTAGATGCGTTGATCCCTCTGGATGAGCTTGAAAACTGGGCTTCCCGAAATATTTATCCTCCCAATTACGGAGATAAGGTGGCGGACCAGGTGAAAGGTGATGTTTTACTGCACAAATACAGGTATATCGATTATTTGATCAAAGAAACCGCCAAAGAACTAGACCAATACAGCAACAGTGATGAAGTAAAATATTACGAGCTGATCAAAAAAATCACTTTGCTGAAACAGGCTTCCATACGGCTGAGCAATATCATTGAATATTCACCGATTAAGGGGATCTATATCAATAGAAAAAGATAGTTTATGGACAAAAATTTTCCTATTCTGTGACAAAAAGTCTTATAAAATTTTAGGAATAAATATTGTAATTTAAACTTTGAAAATATTTGTTTAAATAATACATAATAGAAATATGGACATTAAAAAAGAATTCAGAGATTTCTCTGTAAAACATTTAGGAAACAACGGTCTGGTTACCGATCAGTATATGGGAATGTATGGCCCAACGAATCTTACACCGTACATCATGGAGGAAAGAAGACTAAACGTTGCTCAAATGGACGTTTTCTCACGTTTGATGATGGACAGAATCATCTTCCTGGGAACAGGAATTGATGATCAGGTAGCCAATATCGTTACAGCACAGCTTTTGTTCCTGGAAAGTGCAGATCCATCCAAAGATATCCAGATCTATATCAACTCTCCTGGTGGCAGTGTGTATGCCGGTTTGGGAATTTATGACACGATGCAGATTATCAAGCCGGATGTGGCAACCATCTGTACAGGTATGGCTGCTTCCATGGGAGCTGTATTATTAGTGGCCGGAGAAAAAGGAAAGCGTTCTGCTCTTAAGCATTCAAGAGTGATGATCCACCAGCCGTCCGGAGGTGCTCAGGGAGTTGCTTCTGATATGGAGATCAACCTGAGAGAGATGTTGAAATTAAAGCAGGAGCTTTATGAAATCATTGGACACCACTCAGGGCAGACGTATGAGTGGGTTGAGAAATCTTCTGATAGAGACTATTGGATGACTTCTGAAGAAGCTAAAGGCTACGGAATGGTAGATGAGGTTTTACAGAGATCAACAGAGAAAAAATAATTGATGTAAACCATCGATAAAAAACGCACCGGTCCGGTGCGTTTTTTTGTTGATAACCACGAGAACCACAACCGTTTTTTAACTCTTAAGTACCTAAGATCTGATATTTTTCTTTAGGTATGGTGTGCTGTTAACTCTGACGAAACTTCGATTTCTGCAGGAATCCGGCCTGATGTATTCCGGTTTTCTATGATACTGGAATAGAGCGAGAATTCTCCTCCTCCGTAGAGGTGCCAAATCGCAGATTGGGGGTGGTGGTTTATGATCTACTTCTTTAATATTTTATATAATGTTGATCCGCCTGCAGTTTTGACCTCAACAAAATAAAGCCCTGGATTCAAAGAGTGAATATCAATTGTAGTTGCTTGAGAAGTCATCACTTTCTGTCTTAAAGAAGAATAAATAATTACATCCTGAACTTTTTCAGACGTTTCAATCCTGATAAAATCACTTGCCGGATTAGGATAAATTTTAAATGTTTTTTTATAAGCAGAAGAAATACCCAGTGTTGAAGCTGCTTCTACAGGAATAAATGGCCTTCTTTGTCCAAAACTTAAACCCAGCCAGTCATTGTTGCTGAGCTGAAGCTGAGAAAGGCCTGTCTTTTTTTGCCAGCTTGAAAGGTCTTTTCCCTGATATAATTTCCAGGTATCCGATCCCGAAGTACTGCCGCTAAAGGTATTCAGTGATAGCGTAGAAATCTGGTTATTTGCTGACGTAAAATTAAAATAAGAGGTTTGGGTCTGAATGAGCTGCAGCGCCTGTTCAGCAGTAATACTTCCGTTGTATTGAATTCCAAAAACAAAAGAATCGGCGGCACCGTTTGTATTATCTGTTCCAAAATCAATCACCACAAGACTTTTGTTACTGCCGGTTCCGATCCAGTGGGTGATCTGGGAGGCAGCAAACCAGTTGGAGCCATAGGCAGTAACAGGAAGGGAAGGAGGATCATCCGCATTATCGTAGCCATAAGATGCTCCGTACCATTTTCCATCGATGAGAGGATCACTTACTCCGTTATTCCATGCCATATTTCCCTGGCTTGGTCCTGACCAGGTAAACCAATAATCATTATTCATATCGGGAATATGGTGGTTGTAATTAAAGCTGTAAAAGAAGCCGGAAGGGATTTCCACTTCTATTTTGGGTTCTGCTGCTGCAATGGCATTGATCATATCTTCCATGGTTAGTCCATCCGAATCAAAACGGTATCCCCAGACATAAGAAGCAGGCGTCTTGCCATCGTTGAAATCTGCAATGAAATAGGCCTTCTTTGATCCTGTTCCTACCCAAAACCTAATGTCGTTTTCTGTGAATTGGGCAGATAAAAACTGCATAAAAAGCAGTAAGAAAAAAAAATAGATTTTTCTCATGATATAATTAAATTAAAGTTTTATTCCCGAAACTTATCTGCAGGAAAAAAATCGATGATCTGTATTCCTGACGTTAAAATGGATGTAAGGCAGGTCTCCTGGCTCGCATCTTATAGCAGACCTTCCCGGATGATGGGTCCAGTGGTGTTATTTTGCTATAAGTGAAACAGCTTACAGTTGCGGGTACAGCCCAAGAATTGAATGATTTCCTCACTTGATTCCCTATTAATGAACAGTGTTCAGCCTTAAAACGCTGCAAATATATCATATAAATTTTAGTGTTGTATTTTGTGAATTATATGCTTAATTTTTAATCTGATCAATAATTGGGTTATAGTATTGTGTTTTTTAATTTAATCCTGATTATTTTTTGTTTATATTAAGTTAATACAATTGTTTTTATTGTTAAAATAGAATTATCATTGTATTCAAGATTAGTTTATAATCAATTTATACTTTCGCAGCCATAAAAGAGAATATGAAAAAACTGCTATTATCTGTGTTGGTATTAACGGCGTTGGCATCGTGTAAAGATGACGACAATATCAATACCCAGGATATCAATTATTCTAAACTTCCACAGGAATTTCCTTTTTCCACATTGGCAACAGTAAATGGAGTAGACGTGATCAATGGCGGATTCGGTTCCGGAGCAGCAGCTCATCCTCAAAGAAAAGGTGAATTTTATGTCATTACAGACCGTGGTCCGAATACAGATTATCTGAGCGGTAAAAAATTCCTAGCCCCTAATTTTACGCCCACCATCATGCATTTTAAAATCAATGCAGAAGGAAATATTGAGGTGATTAAATATATTAAACTTAAAAATCCATCCGGCCAGCCTATCACAGGACTTCCAAATCCTGTAGGAATGGGAAGTACCGGGGAGGTAGCCTATGATGCATCAGGAAATGTCTTGGGAACAGATCAATATGGTCTGGACAGTGAGAGTCTTGTAGCAGCGGCAGATGGTACCTTCTGGGTTTCGGATGAATATGGTCCCCATATCGTTCATTACAGTGCAGAAGGGGTGGAATTGGAAAGAATAAGCCCGGTCGGAGTGAATACGGGGACCAGAAAACTGCCTGCTGTGTTGGCTAAAAGAAGAGCCAACAGAGGAATGGAAGGACTTTGCATTACACCTGACGGCAGAACATTGGTAGGAACAATACAGTCAATGATGTATGTTCCGACTAAAGCATTAGCCACCAATACCACGTTGACAAGAATTGTAACATTCGATATTATTACCGGGCAGACCAAACAGTTTTTATACAGGCAGGACGGCGGTGCTTCCGACTCAGTCTGCGATATTACAGCGATTGGGAATAATGAATTCTTGGTGATTGAAAGAGACGGTAATTTCGGATCACAGGGCGGTATTAAAAAAGTATACAGAATCAACCTGGCCGGAGCTACTGATGTTAACGGAACAGATATTGCAGCAGCAGACGGAATGAAAATCAATAATAAAGCTTTAGAACAGAGCAGCTGGGATGAAATTACCAATGCAGGGATAAAATCTGTTTCTAAAAAATTGGCAGTGGATCTGGTTTCAAAACTGGGGTATGAACATGATAAGTTCGAGGGAATTGTTTATTTGGGAAATAATAAACTGGCTGTTTTCAATGATGATGATTTTGGAGTGGTGGATGACGGAAACGGAAACCCCAAAGCTAAAATTCTTCCTAAAACAGGGAAGGTAGACAAAGGAACTATGTATGTAGTCGATATTCAATAATTAGATTTTTTTTTAAAGAAAACGGCGGAATTTATTTCCGCCGTTTTTATTTTATGTATCTCATTTACATCAATAGAAGCGGGCTTTAGCCCGTTTCCAAAAATAATATATTCCATTGGCTTTAGCCAAAACATCACATCTCTTTATTAATTAAAAGCTTCAATAATTTTAGAGAAATCCTCTAATTTCAAAGCAGCTCCGCCGATCAAACCTCCGTCTATATCAGGCTGTGAGAAAATTTCCTTGGCATTGTCTGGTTTTACAGACCCTCCGTAAAGGATAGAAACCTCATCAGCGACTTCCTGACCGTATTTTGCAGCAATGATACTTCTGATATGGGCATGGATTTCCTGAGCCTGCTCTGGAGTAGCTGTTTCCCCTGTACCAATAGCCCAAACCGGCTCATAAGCAATCACCACTTTCTTGATTTCTTCAGCAGAAAGCGTGAATAATGCTACTTCAGTCTGGTTTTTTACCACCTCAAAGTGCTGACCAGCTTTTCTCTGCTCAAGAGTTTCCCCATTGCAATAGACAGGAATAAGACCCTTATCAAGTGCTAATTTGATTTTTCTGTTGCAGTGAGAATCAGTTTCACCATGATACTGTCTTCTTTCGGAGTGACCGATCAATGACCCGTTGGCATCGATAGACTCTAACATGTCTGCAGAAATTTCACCTGTATAAGCTCCACTCTCATGCTCGCTCATATCCTGAGAAAATACCCCGATTTCATCTTTTTCAAAGATGTCTTTTGCCATCATTAAATATAAAGCCGGTGGAGCGATCCAAACTTCGCAGTTTGTGTTAGCATTGTTTTTATAGCTTAGTAACTGAATCATTAATTGTTGTGCATCAATTACATTTTTGTTCATTTTCCAGTTGCCTGCAACTATTTTTCTTCTCATAAGATTTATATATTGATTTATTTTCTATTCTTTTATCTCTCGCTGATTTTTAATCAAATCCGTTTTGTAGGTTTTATGATAAATCTGCGGAATCTGCGAGCTTTATTATTACTTGTTAATTCCTTCCAGTTTAAACATAAAGGCATACACCAAAGCAATATCCTTCAGATAATCAAATCTTCCCGAAGCACCGCCATGGCCGTAATCCATATCTGTTTTTAATAATAATACATTCTTATCTGTTTTCATATCTCTCAGCTTAGCCACCCATTTAGCCGGCTCAAAATATTGTACCTGAGAATCATGAAGACCTGTTGTTACCAATAAATTAGGATAGTTTTTCTTTTCTATATTTTCATACGGAGAGTAAGATTTCATATAGAAATAAGCCTCCTTATGGTTAGGATTGCCCCATTCGTCATACTCATTGGTTGTTAGCGGAATACTGGTATCAAGCATTGTATTGACAACATCTACAAACGGAACCTGCGAGATGACTCCGTTCCATAAGTTAGGGCTCATATTGGCGATAGCTCCCATTAAAAGTCCTCCGGCGCTTCCGCCTTGTGCATACAAATGTTTTGGTGAGGTATATTTTTCTTTCACTAAATATTCTCCGGCATCAATGAAATCGGTAAATGTATTTTTCTTTTTCATCATTTTCCCGTCTTCATACCACTGTCTTCCCATTTCCTGGCCTCCGCGGATGTGGGCAATGGCATAGGCAAAACCTCTGTCTAAAAGACTGAGCCTGTTGCTGTTGAAAGTAGCATCCATTGAGCTTCCGTAAGAACCGTAAGCATACAGCAGCAGCGGACTGCTTCCGTCTCTCCTGAATCCTTTTTTATAAACAACAGAGATCGGGATTTGAGTAGCGTCCTTTGCTGTCGCAAAAAGTCTTTCGGTAGTATAGTTATCTTTATTGTAGCCGCCCAGAACTTCCTGCTGCTTTAATAAAGTTCTTTTTCCGGTTTTTAAGTCTTGTTCATACTGAGAGTTCGGTGTGATCATCGAAGTATAACCGAAACGGAAATTATCCGTATTGTATTCAGGATTACCCGATGAATACACAGTATATGCCGGTTCATCAAACTTCAGAGATTCTTTTTTTCCGGTTTTTCTGTCGTAGATGACGAGCTGGGAAAGCCCGTTCTGTCTTTCGTTGAAAACAAGATAGTTTTTAAACTCAGTAATTCCCTGCATCAGAACATCTTTTCTGTGCGGTACAAAGTCTTTCCAGTTTTCAATACCGGTTTTGTTTAAAGGGGTTTCTACCACTTTAAAGTTTAGCGCATCTTTATTCGTCGTGATCAGAAACTTGTCTTCCAAAGGAGTCACATCATACAGAACATCCTTGATTCTGGGCTGAAAGACTTTAAAAGTGCCGTTAGGATCATTTGCATCCAGATATCTGGTCTCGGAAGAAGTTGTAGCCTGGGAATCAATCATAATGAATTTTTGATTCTTAGATTTGCTGACTCCAATATAGTTGGTTTTATCTTTCTCTTCATATACCAGAACATCTTTGGAAGAATCTGTTCCCAAGGTATGTCTGAAAATTTTTTCCGTTAAAAGAGTTTCAGGATTTTTTGAAGTATAGAAGATGGTTTTATTATCATTGGCCCATGCGGCTGAACCCGTTGTATTTTTAATTCCGAGTTCCGTTGTTTTTCCGGTGGATAAATCCTTTAAAAATAATTTATACTGTCTTCTGGAAACATCATCCACACCATAGATCATCTTATTGTTGTCCGGACTGATGCTGAAGCCTGAAGCAGCATAATAGGGATGTCCCTCAGCAAGCTGGTCTATATCCAGTAGAATTTCTTCAGGAGCGGTAAGGCTGCCTTTTTTTCTGCAGTATTTAAAATATTGCTTTCCGGTCTCTGTACGGCTGTAATAGTAATATCCGTCTTTAAAAACAGGTACAGATTCATCCTTTTCCTTGATTCTGGCTTTCATTTCCTGGAACAGCTTTTCCCTGAAAGGTTCAGTATCTTTCATCATGCCTTCCCAGTAGCTGTTTTCGGCCTTCAGATAGTCAACAACTTTGGTAGAATCTTTTCCTTTTTTAAAATAATCAATCATCCAGTAATAAGGGTCATTAACCTTATCACCATGGATTTCTCTGATATGTTCCTGTTTTTCTGCTACAGGAGCTTTCATATCCGGAAATTGCTGAGACTGAAATGTAGATGCACTCATTACTAATAATCCTAAATAAATTTTTTTCATGGCCGTTTTTTGATGTTGGATCGGTGGTTATGCTAATCCCCAAAGTTTTTTCAGAAGAATATAAAACGTATGTTCTTCTTCGGTTACCTTATTGTCTGCTTTGATCAATGATTTTGCGAATTGAACAAATTTGACACGCTCATCTTCTGTAGAATCATCTAGGAAACATCGTGCATGAAACTCAAAGTGATCTTTCCATTCTTCAGGCTGTAAAAGAGCCAGGGTTTCAAGCTCATTGTCAAGGTTCATTCTGAATGGAAACTCATCCGCTAAATATTGCTGTACCAGCATTCCTTCCTCAGGAGCAAATTCTCCGTCTATAGAAGAAAGGATCATTAATAAATGATAACCGGCGATAGATTTATTTGATTTTTGCATGTTTAATATTTTTTTACTAAATAATTTAAATTATTATTTTCTAAAATTTGATCAAGGTATTTACCCCTGCTGCTGGAGCTCCTTTGATAAGGGGCAAATTTCTGTGCCACTTCATTGAATTCCTCATTCAACTTCATCAATTCGGCCAGTTCAACTGGCGCGAGCATTTGTTTAGAAAACAGAGTGTTGAACTGTATTAATTTTTTAACTGCGATTTCTTTTTTTACAATTTCCTCTTCAGTGGAGTTCAGGGTACAAATCCCATATATTCCATCACAATAGGCAGACCATTCACTTTCAAATGCTTCGTTTAATTTTTCAGGATCAGGAATGCTGTCTTTGAAAATATTACCATAAGCAAAATTTTTATCAGGATGTTCCGTCAGATTTTGAATGAATTTTTCTTTGAATTCTTCTTTATACTGATGCGTATCCTGCAGGTCTTTATTCTTTTTAATCAGGGAAATACAATTTTTACTGAAGTACTTTTCTGTAATTTCACTTTGAAATTTATCATTAAGAGGTGATGTAATTTTAATACTTCGGGTAATAACATAAGAAGGCTGGGGTACCAGTTGATTTTGAATAAGGGCTGCCAGTTCGTCTTTCGTAATATCTGTTAGACTACACAATTCCTCTTCTGTAATATAATGATCATTAATATAATTGAAATTCTGGTCCATTGTCTTGAGATTGTTAGTTAATATAATCTTTGGCAGGCTGTTTATCTACAATTTTTCCGTTTTCAAGAATCAATACAAAAGGATTGCTTCTTGCAATGGTTTTGATGGCAGTTCCGTCCATCATCGTATTTTTAATGGTTTTAAATGTATTCTGATCAGTAGAAACGCCATAGATCAGAGCCCCTTTTTGAGCATTTACTTTAGCTTCCACTTTTTGAAGCAGATCAGCTGGGACCTCTTTTGGATGGTAAGAGAATACCAAAATGGCTTTGGGAGCCTTAATGATCTCTTCAGTAAGCTCCATTCCCGTAGGATCCTCGATTTTGAATTTAACGATCTCAGATTTATATCCTTCCTTTACCAGGACAGATTCATTTTTTCCTTCCTCTATTTTCCATGAAGAACCTTCTGCCCAGTACTTGGTTTCTTTGATATAATCATCTTGGTTGACCTTTAAAACTTCTCCGGTTTTCTGATTTTTAAGAGAATAAAAAGTCTTGTATTCAGAAGGGTTTTTGTTGATTTTTTCTTTTTCTCCTTTAATATCCGTTCCGATTTTATAATCCCGGAAATCAATGATCGGTTCATGCATAATTCCCTGTGCCATAATGTAGATCATTACCAGAGCAAAAGCCCCTAACAGGTAATATTTAAATTTACCCGAAGATTCTTTTGGGGTACTGCTGTAAGCCTCTTTTTTTCTGAATTCTTTTCTGTAAAGCAAAAATAAAATGATCAGTCCCAGCAAAAGGGCAACATCTTTAAAGAAACTTTGCCAAGGGGTAAATTTGATCGCATCTCCAAAGCAGCCACAGTCTGTCACGACATTGAAATAAGCGGAATAAAATGTAAGGAATCCAAAGAACACACAAAGTGCTATTAATGCGGACAAGGTAAATTTAAGCTTTAATTTCAGCAGAAGCATAAATCCAAGGAAAAGTTCCAGTACAACGACTATAATAGAAAACAGCAGGGCGAATTTTTCAAAAAACGGCATGTTGAAAACAGCGGGAGAAAAATATTCTTCCATTTTGAAAGAGAATCCTACCAGATCCACAGCTTTTACAAATCCTGAAAGGATAAAAATGACAGCAATAATAAAGCGTAATAAACCTTTGATCATATTAAATAGTTTTGGGTTCGAATTGATTTTCTTTTTCAGAGAATTTGATAAGACAGAAAACAGCATAGTTCAGCATGTCGAAGTAGTTGGCATCAAGCCCTTCAGAAACAATTGTTTTCCCTTGGTTGTCTTCAATTTGCTTGGTTCTCAGTACTTTCTGGTAGATAAGATCTGTGATTGAAGAGATTCTCATATCTCTCCAGGCCTCGCCATAGTCATGGTTTTTTCTTTCCATCAGCGCTTTGGCTTCATTGGCATATTGATCATACAGACCCAGAATTTCTTCTTTATTTTCATTAAAATCATTGGAAAGACCTTTCTCAAGCTGGATAAGGCCTATAATAGAATAGTTGACAATTGCGATAAATTCCTCTTCCTCACTTTCATCTACCATTTTTTTATCAGTCATCTGAAGCGTACGGATTCTGTTGACTTTGATATAAATCTGATCCGTAATGGAACTCGGTCTCAAAACCCTCCATGCTGCACCATAATCCTGTAATTTTTTACTGAAAAGATCACGGCACTGACTGATAATTTTCTCGAATTGTACTGATGTTTTTAGCATAAATTTTCTTAATCTTCCAAATATACGAATTAGCTTTTAGGTAGCAGAATTTTTGGTGAGAGAGTTTTAAGGATGAATGTTGGGGAAAGCTCAAGGTAGATATTCCGTCTCTAGTCTCCATACGGCATGTTTCTGTCTTTGTTTTTCTTAAATCTTAAATCTTGAATCTTGACTCTTGGCCCTTGGCTCTTGACTCTTGACTCTATAACATCTAAAGCTATACCTCAACCTCAGTAGTCTGACATCTGACATCTGACATCTGACATCTGATATCTAATATCCTAACCCCCAATCTCTTTTTCTCTTTATTCCTTACTCTCAATTCCCAAATAGTTCCTAATTTTGCAGGATACAAAATCATTCATCATTTATAGATTCTTATGCTCTCAAACACTCAGACTCTCAAACACTCCAGCACTCCAACGTACTCAGTGAATTGCAATGGCCGTTTAGTACAATTGGATACTCCAAAAATCATGGGAATCCTAAACCTAACTCCCGATTCTTTTTCTGACGGAGGAAAGTTCAATAATGAGAAGCAAGCATTGGTACATGCCGGAAAATTGTTGGCGGAAGGGGCAGAAATCATTGATATTGGTCCGCAGTCAACACGCCCGAATGCTGAGTTTCTAACGAGTGAAGAAGAGATCGGAAGGATAGGAAATATAATTTCTCAGATCAAAAAAGAATTTCCTGAAGCATTGATTTCCCTGGATACTTTTTATGCTGAAACCGTAAAGTTTGGTTTTAATGAAGGAATTGATATGATCAATGATATTTCGGGAGGTCAGTATGATGATAAAATGTTTGATACAGCCGCTGAAACAAGGCTTCCTTACATCTTAATGCATGTCAATCCGTCATACAAAACCATGCATGATAAAATCAGGTTTGAAGACATTACACTGGAAGTCAACCGATATTTTTCTGAAAAGGTCAGTAAGCTCTTAGAAAAAGGGGTGAATGATGTGATTCTTGACCCTGGTTTTGGTTTTGGAAAAACGGTGGATGACCAGATGAAAATGATCAATGAGGTTGAATACCTTGGATGGGGAAGATTTCCCCTGTTAATAGGCATTTCCAGAAAATCATTTATCTATAAGCCTCTTGGGAAATCTCCTTTGGACATCAATGAGGAAACTCAAAAACTTCACCTGAAAGTTTTGGAACAGGGAGCAAAGATTCTAAGGGTTCATGAGGTAGCTGAAGCAAAGGAAACTCTTATGCAGTTTTTACGAAAAAAATAAAAAGTGTAAAAAAATTTGCGAGGAATTAAAAAGTTTATACATTTGCAGTATGAATTTTACGAATCAGAAAAATATTATGGTCATTTCTATTACTGCTGTTGTCATTAGCAACAGTAAGGAAGCGGCATTTTAGAATAGATTTTAATTTAAATTATATATAAGCCGTTTCATATATGAAACGGCTTTTTTGTTTTAATTTTTTATTTGTACAGAATATGTATCAGTTATTAGCAGTAATTATCATCGTCATTATTATTCCCTTGCGTCTGTGAGAAGGAAAGTGTATGACTGTACATATATTGGGCCCTCTCACATGCTGAGAGGGCTTTTTTTATTCCATTTTGTTAATTTTTTAACCACTATAACATGTATTACAACGACGACACGGTCATCTATTTTGATGGAAATTTCATGAAGGCAAAGGAAGCGGGAACGGATCTTTACGGACAATCGCTTCACTATGGCTATTCTGTTTTTGAAGGGATCAAATCTTACAGTACCGGCCATGGAACCAGAATTTTTAAAGCTCAGGAACACTACGAAAGGCTAAGAAGATCGGCAGAGCTGATGCATATTCCTTTTGATTATTCAGTGGAGCAGCTTACAGAGCTTACTTATGAACTTTTAGACCGCAATGGATTTTCGGATGCTTATATCCGTCCGCTGGTTACCTGTTCCCCCAATATGTCTCTTTCAAAAGGGCAAAAATCTTATCTGTCCCTGCTGGCCTGGGAATGGAATAACGGGTATCTGGCAGACAAAATGAAAATTATGACTTCCCCTTTTCAACGGCCTAATCCTAAGGCTTTTAAAGTTGA
This sequence comes from Chryseobacterium sp., assembly GCF_022869225.1. Classification (NCBI taxonomy): domain Bacteria; kingdom Pseudomonadati; phylum Bacteroidota; class Flavobacteriia; order Flavobacteriales; family Weeksellaceae; genus Chryseobacterium; species Chryseobacterium sp. Next base: position 3,651,620 of record NZ_JALIHL010000001.1, read on the forward strand.
AGCCAAAGTAGGAGGGCATTATGTGAACTCTATACTGGCTTGCCAGGATGCCAAGGATAAAGGCTATGACGAAGCGCTGGTATTGGATGAAAACGGAAATGTTGCCGAGAGCTCGGGAGCCAATGTTTTCTACGAAAAAGACGGAGTGCTGTTCACCCCGGCCAAAGGAAGTATTCTTCCGGGAATCACAAGACAAACGGTTATGGAGATCTGTAATGAACTTGATATTCCTGTAAAAGAAACATTTTTTAAACCAGAAGAAATGCGTGGCGCGGATGCCGCTTTTTTCTGTGGTACAGCTGCAGAAATCGTCGCTCTGGATTCACTGGATGGTGTTCCTTTTACCAGAAACTGGGAAGATACCGCAAGTGAAAAAGTACAGCAGGCCTATTTGAAACTTGTAAGAGTTCTGTTATTGTAAATTTTTATGATTTAAATATCTGATTATCATATATATATGTCTATTTTCCAAACGGTTGAATATTGTAGTTTTCAGAAAAGTTGAAAATGAAAAGAATATTACAAGCTGTAGTTTTGGATCAAAATTAAATAAAAAACTTCATTTTAAAGAGATGAAAAGAACAGCAAATGCAGGATAATATGTTAAATAAATATTCAAAAACATTCACACAAAACAGTGAACAGCCCGCCGCAAAAGCAATGTTGTACGGGATAGGCTTTACAGAAGAAGATATGCACAAGGCCCAGGTCGGAATTGCCAGTATGGGCTATGACGGAAATACCTGTAATATGCACCTCAACGACCTCGCGAGAATGGTAAAGAAAGGAACCTGGGATCACGGGTTGGCAGGACTGATATTTAACACGATAGGAGTAAGTGACGGGATGAGTAACGGTACAGATGGAATGCGTTATTCACTGGTAAGCCGTGATGTCATTGCCGACAGTATTGAAGCGATCTGCGGAGCACAGTATTATGACGGACTGATTGCACTGCCGGGCTGTGACAAAAATATGCCGGGAACCATTATGGCGATGGGAAGGCTGAACAGGCCGTCGATTATGGTGTATGGCGGTACTATAGCTCCCGGATGTTATAAAGGGGAACCGCTTAATATTGTTTCTGCATTTGAGGCCCTGGGTAAAAAAATTGCCGGAGAGATCTCCGAAGAAGACTTTGATGGAGTCGTTAAAAACTCTTGTCCCGGAGCAGGAGCCTGTGGCGGAATGTATACAGCCAATACTATGGCCTCTGCCATAGAGGCATTAGGAATGAGCCTTCCGTATTCTTCCTCCAATCCCGCTTTGAGTGATGAGAAAAAGAAGGAGTGCCATGAAGCAGGAAAGTATCTGAAGATATTGCTGGAAAAGGATATTAAGCCTTCGGATATTATGACCCGTAAAGCTTTTGAAAATGCACTCCGTCTTATTGTTATCCTTGGAGGAAGTACAAATGCTGTACTGCATTTTATAGCGATGGCCAAAAGTGTAGGGGTAGCTCTTACTCAGGATGACTTTCAAAAGATGAGTGACTGTACGCCGGTGCTCGCAGACCTTAAGCCCAGTGGGAAATACCTGATGCAGGATTTGCATGATCATGGAGGCATACCTGCAGTAATGAAATATTTGTTGGAACAGGGGCTGCTGCATGGTGACTGCCTTACGGTTACGGGAAAAACACTGGCTGAAAATCTGGAAAATGTTCAGGGATTGGATTTTAGCAGACAGAAAATTATAAAGCCTTTATCGGAACCGGTAAAAGCTACAGGCCATTTGAGAATACTGTATGGCAACCTTGCTGAAAAGGGAAGTGTTGCAAAGATCACCGGCAAAGAAGGAGAACGTTTTATAGGAAAAGCAAGGGTATTTGATGGCGAGAAAAACCTCATCAAAGGAATTAAAGACGGAACGGTACAACACGGCGATGTTATTGTCATTCGTAATGAAGGGCCTAAAGGAGCTCCGGGAATGCCGGAAATGCTGAAACCTACAAGTGCCTTGATTGGAGCCGGCCTGGGAAACAGTGTGGCTTTGATTACAGATGGTCGGTTTAGTGGGGGAACACATGGTTTTGTAGTGGGACATATTACCCCCGAAGCCTATGAAGGAGGCCTGATTGCTTTTGTAAAAGATAATGATCTTATCGAAATAGATGCCGTGAATAATACCATACAGCTTAAGGTTTCAGACGAAGAGATTGAAAGAAGAAAACAAGGATGGAAAAAACCACCCCTTGCAGTACAGAAAGGATTGCTTTACAAATATGCACTAACCGTATCATCAGCTGCTGAAGGCTGCGTAACGGACGAAATCTCACAATAATTACATCATGAAGGATTTTAATTTATCGAAAGGAACAGAACTTAGCGGAAGTCGGATCATACTTGAAGCGTTTCTTCAGGAAGGAGTAAAAACGGTTTTCGGATATCCGGGAGGTGCCATCATCCCTATTTATGATGCCCTTTATGATTATCAGGGAAAACTGGAACATATTCTGGTACGCCATGAGCAGGCAGCAGTGCATGCGGCGCAGGGCCTTGCAAGAGTCTCAGGAGATGTAGGGGTCGTATTGGCTACCAGCGGACCGGGAGCGACCAATCTTGTCACAGGATTAGCAGATGCTTTATTGGATAATACGCCTGTTGTCTGCATTACAGGACAGGTCTTTGAGCATCTTCTGGGAACTGATGCTTTTCAGGAAATTGATGTGATGAACATCACAAGCGCTGTTACCAAATGGAATTATCAGGTAACCGATGCCAACGAACTCCCGGAAGTACTGGCTAAGGCATTTTATATTGCAAGATCAGGACGCCCGGGACCGGTACTGATTGACGTTACAAAAAATGCCCAACTGCAGACTGCCCTCTATAAAGGCTATTCATCATGTTATTCATTGAGAAGCTATAAACCGGACCCTGTTCCCTCCATGGAAAATATAGAAAAAGCGGCAGCGCTCATTAATGAAGCAAAGAAGCCGCTTATAATTGCAGGACAGGGGATTATGCTGGGGAAAGCAGAAAAAGAATTTCTGCAGTTTGCCGAAAAATCCGGAATTCCGGTTGCCTGGACTGTATTGGGAATGAGTGCGATCCCCACAGATCACCCTCAGGCCGTAGGGATGGTGGGCATGCACGGAAACTACGGCCCAAACATACTCTCCAACGAATGTGATGTCCTTATTGCTGTCGGGATGCGCTTTGACGACCGTGTTACAGGAAGATTGGACCAGTATGCAAAACAGGCAAAAATCATCCATCTGGATATTGATAAAGCAGAAATCAATAAAAATGTAAAAGTGGATGTACCGGTTCTTGGAAACTGTAAGCAGACGCTGCCACTCCTTACAGAAAGGATTGGAAACAATGAACATCCGGAATGGCATACAAGGTTTAAAGATTGTTTTAAAATTGAAAGTACCCAACTGATCAATCATGAATTGTATCCTGAAGAAGGCGAAATTACAATGGGAGAGGTCATTCGCCGTCTCAATGAGATAACAGGAGGAGAGGCCGTGATTGTAACAGATGTGGGGCAGCATCAGATGGCTGCATGCCGGTATTCACATTTTAAGAATTCCCGTACCAATATCACAAGTGGCGGATTGGGAACCATGGGATTCTGTCTTCCTGCTGCTGTAGGGGCTTCGTATGCAGAACGTAAACGTCCAATCATTGCCATCATGGGAGATGGAGGCGCTCAGATGAATATTCAGGAGCTGGGAACCATTATGCAGTACCGGCCTCATGTTAAAATCCTGATCCTTAATAACTGTTACCTGGGGATGGTAAGGCAATGGCAGGAGCTGTTTCACGAGGAACGGTATTCTTCCGTAGATATTCAGAGTCCCGATTTTGTACAGGTGGCAAAAGGATATGGTATTCCGGGAAATAAAGTGGCTCATAGAGAAGACCTGGAAAATGCACTCCATGAAATGCTTGATCATAAAGGAGCTTTTCTTCTTGAGGTCATGACAGGAAAGGAACACAATGTATTTCCGATGATTCCACAGGGAAAAAGTGTTTCTGAAATTGTATTGAATAATAAGTTTTAAAAAAATAAAAAGATGAAACCAGAATATAAAGAATATACCATAATCGCCTACACAGAAGACTATTTAGGGCTGATAGGCCGGATCAATGCGATTTTTTCAAGGAGAAGGATTTCCATAGTCAACTTCAATGTAGGACCTTCTGAAATTGAAAACATCAAAAAGTTTGTCATTGTTATCAGGGAAACGGAAGAATCAGTTCAGAAGATCAGCCAGCAAATGGAAAAACAGGTAGATGTACTGGAAGTTCATTACCACAGGAATCCACATTTAACGGTAATAGAATATGCAAGCTAAGCATAGAATCAATCAACATAATCAATAATTAATAAAATCAAAAAAATGGCAAAATTGAATTTTGGCGGAGTAGAAGAAAATGTAGTGACAAGAAATGAGTTTCCCCTGGAAAAGGCTCAGGAAGTTTTAAAAGACGAAGTGGTAGCTGTTATCGGGTACGGAGTACAGGGACCGGGACAGGCTCTTAATCAAAAAGATAATGGCATCAATGTTATTGTAGGGCAGAGAAAAAATTCTAAATCCTGGGATAAAGCGGTTGCCGATGGATTTGTTCCCGGTGAAACATTGTTTGAGATTGAAGAGGCGCTGCAAAGAGGGACAATCATCTGCTATCTCCTGAGTGATGCCGCACAGATCGAATACTGGCCTAAAGTAAAACAGCATCTTACTGCCGGAAAAGCACTGTATTTCTCTCATGGTTTTGGAATTACCTTTAACGAACGTACCGGGATTGTTCCACCTGCAGACGTGGATGTATTCCTGGTGGCTCCTAAAGGTTCCGGAACTTCATTAAGGAGAATGTTCCTGCAGGATAGAGGTCTGAACAGCAGTTTTGCAGTCTATCAGGATGCTACGGGAAAAGCAAGAGAACGGGTAACAGCTCTTGGTATAGCGATTGGAAGCGGTTATTTATTTGAAACCGATTTTAAAAAGGAAGTTTACAGTGATCTTGCCGGCGAACGGGGTACATTGATGGGAGCTGTACAGGGAATATTTGCTGCCCAATATGATGTATTAAGAAAAAACGGACACAGCCCTTCCGAAGCATTTAATGAAACCGTGGAAGAACTCACGCAGTCCTTAATGCCATTGGTAGCAGAAAACGGAATGGACTGGATGTACGCCAACTGCAGTACTACAGCTCAAAGAGGAGCATTAGACTGGTGGAAGCGTTTTCGGGATGCTACCTCTCCTTTATTTGAAGAACTCTATGACAGCGTGGCCAAAGGAAACGAAGCACAAAGATCCATAGATAGTAACAGTAAACCGGATTACAGGGAAAAATTAGAAGCGGAACTCACTGAACTGAGAGAAAGTGAAATGTGGAAAGCAGGAAAGACCGTACGAAGTCTGAGGCCTGAAAATAACTAAACTGAATCATGATGAGAGAGGAAACATGCTCCCCCGTTTTGGAGAAGGTTTATCAAGCGGAGGAAAGACTGAAAAATGTTGTCATAAAGACCCCTTTGGCAGTCAACAATAACCTGTCAGCGGTCTATGACGCGAATATCAGCTTTAAGAGGGAAGATCTTCAGAGGGTAAGGTCCTATAAAATCAGGGGGGCTTACAATAAAATGGCAACCATGTCCCAGGGAGACCTTACCAGGGGAGTGGTTTGTGCCAGTGCAGGGAATCATGCCCAGGGAGTTGCTTTTGCGTGTCATACCATGAAAGTGAAAGGGACTATTTTTATGCCGTTACCCACTCCCGGCCAAAAGCTTGAACAGGTGAAAATGTTCGGAGGCAGTTATATAGATGTTGTTTTATTCGGGGACACTTTTGACGAAGCAAAAGATGCTGCGATGAGGTTCTGCCATGAGAACAACGGAATATTCATTCATCCTTTTGACGATCCCGCGATTATTGAGGGACAGGCTACCGTAGGATTGGAAATTCTGGAGCAGTCAGCAAAACCTGTGGATTATCTTTTTGTACCGATAGGAGGAGGAGGATTGGCTGCAGGAATTTGTTCAGTATTTCAGGAGCGGTCTCCACAAACGAAGATTATCGGGGTAGAGCCTTCAGCAGCAGCAAGTATGAAAAAGGCAATGGAAAAGGGCAGACCCGTACTTCTTGAAAAGATAAGCCGGTTTGTAGACGGCGCCGCAGTACAGCAGGTGGGAAACCTTACATTCAAGCTTTGTAAAGAGGTACTCCATGATATGGCGACGGTAGACGAAGGATGGGTTTGTGAGACCATACTGTCTCTTTATAATAAAGATGCCATTGTCGTAGAACCTGCCGGAGCCCTTTCGGTGGCTGCCCTGGAAAAATACAGGGATGAAATACAAGGCAAAAATGTAGTATGCATCATCAGCGGAAGCAACAATGATATCACGCGTATGGAAGAAATCAAAGAAAAAGCTCTGCTGTATGCGGGATTAAAGCATTATTTTCTGGTCAGGTTTCCACAGCGTCCCGGGGCATTGAAAACTTTTGTAATCGATGTCTTGGGTCCTGATGATGATATTACCTTTTTTGAGTATACTCAGAAAAATTCAAAGGAAAAAGGAATTGCTGTTGTAGGGATTGCGTTGAAACAGAATAAGGATTTCACTCCGTTGATCAATAAAATGAAACACTATGATTTTTTTGTCAATTATCTGAACCATGACCCGTCTTTAATGAATCTCCTTATTTAAAACAAGCTTCCATTTTGTATTTCATTATTATCTGTCATGATGAAAAAAAGCTTCACAATTTGTGAAGCTTTTTGTTATTTATCTTTCAAGGGAAAAATTTGGAATTACTTTTGGCCGTTCAGCTTCATTAGCTACTTTCCACGATGTTCTGTACATCCATTCAGTCATTTTATAAAGCTTTTTATAGTTGATGTTTTCAGATTCATCCTGTGGAGTGTGATACTGGTCATGCAGTACACTGGTAAAGAATATCGCAGGAATTCCGATTTTTGCATAAGGAAGATGATCGCTTCTGAAGTAGAAGTATTCTGCATGATTCGGAGAATCCCAGTCTTTCAGATATTTGAATTTTGTGCTCTCTTTATTGGCATCTTCCGCCATTTTTACAAGTTCTTCAGAGTTTTTATGCGGAGCATTGCCTCCCAATAAAGCGGCTTCTTCGGTACTGTTTCTGCCAATCATGTCACCGTTCAGAACGGCTGCAATTTTCTCTTTTGGAACGACAGGGTGTGCTGCATGCCATCTGGAGCCTAGCAGCCCTCTTTCCTCGGCACCATGAAAAACAAATAGGATGCTTCTTTTTCCCGGCTGCTTTTTATAAGCTCTTGCCATAGCTAGCATAGCGACACATGTGCTGGCGTTATCATCAGCACCGTTATAAATCGTATCATTTTTTACCGGATGCCTGATGCCGTCATGATCCTGATGTCCGCTTAGCAGAACATATTCATCCTTAAGAACAGGATCTGTACCCTCTATTTTTCCAATGATATTGACCGAAGGATATTTATAGGTTTCAGTGATCAGATTCAGAGATACTTTAGGATTGTTTTTTACCCAGCCTGCATTTTCTCTTTTGATCCATAGGACGGGAATATTATGGGTTATTTTTTCCCTTAACCCTTCCACACCATAGCTGCCCCTGGTCATTTGAGGAAGTATTTCCGGCCAGCTTTGTTCAGCAATATCATCCGTAATGAAAATAATAGCTTTTGCTCCCTGCTCATAAGCCTTGTTGTAATATTTTGTGCGTACAAATCCCGGATATCTTCTTACAAAAAGAGTCATTTCCTTTTCTATATTTTTATCAGAAGCATTGACAGCAAGAACTTTTCCTTTAATATTCAATTGGGACAGCTCTTCAGGTTCCGTATTTCCTGCATATATAATATCAGAATCTATGGAAGCATTGACAGGTTCTGCCACGAGGAAGTCTTTCCACAATTTCAGATTACGGTCTCCAAGGGTAAGGCTGCTCTGAGGAATAACCTGATGTCTGTACATATCAAAAAACTGAAAAAAAGTTCCATGATCTCCTGCGGGTTTCATTCCCGCTTCTTTAGCTTTGTCAGCAAGCCACATAGACACTTTTAACTCATCTAAAGTTCCTGCTTCGCGTCCCCAGAACTGATCTGCAGCCAGCTCATACATATCTTTCCTAAGGTCAGATTCCTTAATGGCGGAGACTAATGGTTTCTTGTAATTTTGCGCGTTCCCAATACTGAAGAAAAGTAAACTTAACAGGGAAAAAATGTAGCTTTTATTCATCGGATTTTTAATTAAAGTTAGCCAGTTTTTCTGAGAACTGTTTTGAAAATTCCTTTCTGTCTTCTTCCAGTTTTTCAGGGGTTGAAGGTAGAACATAGTTGAAAAGAATCTTATTGTCATTGTTTAAAAAGATAATTTCCTTTTCATTCCCATCGATCATCTGTGAGAAAATTTCCCACATGGAAGTGTCTTTTAACTTTAATAGCTCAAAAAACTGTTCGGCTTTTATTTCGATTGTCTGCATATTTCTTTTTATATAGTATCGTTGAATTGTTTTTGAAAAATAGTTTCAGATTAAATAACCGGGCTGATGCGATTTAAAATTCCAGAAATTTCAGTTTAAACTGTATTGCAAAATTCTGCTTGAAATTCGGAGTGGTATAATATCCCACTCGGTAGAATAGTCCGAGATTAAAATAACTTGAAAGGAAATTATTCCATTCCAGACCTACTTCCTGATACAGATGATTCAGCGGTTTGAACCGGAACTGGTGGTACTCGGGATGTTTCATGTCTCCAATGGTTCCCCTTAATACAAAATCAAAACTGGAAACATTGTGTCCGAAGCTTTTGAAATACCACGGAAGTTTATGGGTAAAATAATAGGCGACAAACTTATCGTTATAGTATTTTCCGCCTTCCAGTGTGGCAAATCCCAGGAATGAAGTAAGGTTGAAATTAAAATCCTTACCAGGGGATGCCAGTCCGTTCATAGTGAAATTCTTCCAGATCGGAGCATCTCCGAAAACCATTCCTCCGTAAAGCCTGAAACCTGTTGTTCCGAGAGATGTTTTAAAATTATGGACAAAAAGGGCATCGAAACGGGAATAATTAAAATTTCCGCCCGCCAGTTTATAACTTTGCTCATAATTGAAATAAAGCTCAGGATATTTCTGGTCGATCAGAGATTTTCCCTGAGGAGTCATGATATTGGTAGAGTTTGGAGAATATTTTAAAGTAAATAAGGTATTAAAATTCTTAAATGAAGAACCTCCGTCCCTGAACTGGTAATCAAATTCCGCTTCTTCAATATTTCTTCTCACGGCAAGGGCAAGTGTAAGGCCGTTGGTGACATCATTCAAATAAGAGAGGGATGCTCCTTTAAAGTGGAAATAACGGTCATTGTTGAGGTTGTTTCCAAAGTTCATCATCCTCATTTTGAAATTCCAGAGTCTTCTGTAAAATTCTCCTGAAGCGGTTACATCATCATAGAATTCAAATCTGAAGAATGAGTTTTTCTCTAGGGTAGTTTTCACATCCAGCCCCATCCCGTATTTCCATCTTCTGTCCTTTACCCCATAGGCAAAATAATAATCCGGAGAGATATAAGGATTGAAGTTTTCATTGATTTTGGCTTTTAAACCCAGTCTGAATCCTTCATAGGAATTATAATTGACAATTTCATCCACTGCAAAATCCACAGAACCCACTCTGATCTGGCCGTTGAGTAGACCGGATAATATCTGAGCCTTGCTGTCTATTTTATATTGTTTTCCTAAACTGTCAATGGTTTTATAGGTATTTTGTTCCCTTGCACTAAGCGGATCAGTCCTGTATTTGTCCAAAGAATGACCGTCAATACTTTTTACAGAGAAAGTGTATCCTTTGAAATCCCTGGCATTTTCTTCAATAGGAGATTCAAAGTCAAAGTATTTGGAAGTGAGAAAAGCGTAGGTTCCAAAACTTTTTTTGTCTTTTTTATGGACATGGTCTTTGTCGTCCATCGCCATTTTACCCATTTTAAGCTTTGCCTTTTCATGGGCAAGGAACCACTTATTATTGTAAAATACCCATGTACTGGTAATAATTCCGTCGTTTTTATTTTTACTGAAATTTTCAATTTTTTTAATTCCGTATGTTTCAGTATCTACATAGATTGCCCCATTGTATTTTCTTTTTCTGTCGGGATTTTTATAATTGACTTCACGGAAACGGATCACAAAGTTTTTTCTTCCGTCAAGCTCAATGGTATCAGAGAGAAAAAATCTGTAGAGCCCTCTGTTTTCAGGCTTTACCTGTTCAGGAACAACATCCCTGTTACTTTGCTGAAGAGCGATCATTTCATAGATAGGCTGCTTCAGCCCTGAAATTCTGTTGTCAAGGATATTGATTTTTTCACCGTACTTTTTTGAGTACAAAAACTCCTGTGCCCTTTCCCAAAGGAACAGCTTGCTGTTTGAAAATATTTTTCTTGCGTTGATGTTATTTAATGAATCTTTCTCCCTTTTTTTCTTGAAAATATTCAAGTCATCGAAATATTGATTAAACTGGGAAAGACTGTCTTCATCAATATCCAGGGATATTTTTTCGTAGGATTTATAAGAATAGGATCCCAAACTTTTCGGCGAGTTTTCGTTAAAAAGTTTATTTACCTTTTTCAGAATTTCCAGTGCTCTTGGATCGCTTTTATCTTCAATGACTACGGCTTCTATAGCTGTTGTTTTTAATGTTTTTCTGAGCAGGGAAACCTCCATGCTGCTTTCTACCGTTGAAGTTTCTTTTTGATAAGACGCGGCTTCAATTTCGATTGACCTGCATGGTGTTTTAAATTCAAGAATCCCCTGAACATCGGTATAGCCAAGAATTTTATCGCCACAGGAAATTTTAGCGTTAGGAACAGGCTTTTGATCGGCATCATCAACAACCTTAACTTTCGATTGTGAATACCCCAACCAGTATATCAAAAAAAATAATAATAGTAAACCCTTTTTCATGTGAAAAAACTATGTCAAAAGTAATAATATTTATTGTTTTAAGAAAGTTTTTAACGGAGTATAACATTGATTTAATCTAATCTTCTGATGGAAAAACAAGAATGAAGAGTAGGCTGGTAAACGAGGAAAATTGAATTTATTTCAGGCTTTTGTATTAAATTTCAGGATATGAAATTCGCAGTATAAGGCAGAAGTTTCAGTTACTGGCAATAGTATTTATTGTGATAAGAATATTCGTCAAAAACTACTTTTCGGCGGGGAATAATTCTACTTCTCCGGAGGGTTGGCAAATTGCAGATCTGACGGGCTCATTATCCCTACCGGTCATCCAGTGCTTTTAAAAATTCGATAATATCATCGATCTCCTGATCCGTAAGCTGTAACGGAGTGTCAGAAAGAGTCTGGTTTTCAATGGTAAACCCGAAGCCTTTTCCTCCGCCTTTATTATAGAAGTTCATGACTTCTTTCAGCGTTTTATAGCCTCCGTTGTGCATATAAGGAGCTGTTTTGCTGATGTTTCTAAGCGTAGGTGTTTTAAAAGAATACTGTAAGGCAGGCACTGTTTCATGAAATTTTCCTCTTCCTAAATCACGGTCAAAAGTCTTGTTATCCCCATTGACGGCCACGCCCAGAACTTCCTGTTCCGTTTTCTTGAAATCAGGGGGAACGGTACCGTTGAATAAAGGAATGAAATGGCATATCGCACACTGTGCTTTTCCAACGAAAAGATTAAATCCCCGTTTCTGGTCTTCGGTCATTGCAGACTTATTTCCCCGCATATAGGCATCAAAATCAGAATTGAATGTTGCCAGGGAACGGATATAACTCGCCAGTACATTTTGAAGCTGCCATACCTCTGCCTTCTGAGAATGATACATCTTTTTAAAGGCAGTCTGATATGCTTTATCCTGATTGATTTTAGCCAGGATCACATTAAGGTCGCCATGCATCTCTTCTTTATTTGAAATGACATCGGAACTTTGGCCTTCCAAATCATCTTTACGCATATCCCAGAACTGGCCATGCTGAAATCCTGCATAATTGAGAGACGGGGTATTTCTTGCCAGCTCCGAATTATCCAGAGACATTGACTTGGCCAGTCCGTCAGTAAATGCTTTCTCCGGAATATGACAGGTCGCACAGCTTCTGCTGTTATTGTTGGATAGCATTTTATCATTAAAAAGCTGATGGCCGAGAGCCGCTTTCTCATCAGAAAATGCAAATTCTTTTCCGGGAGTAAATGCATTAGGATTGAATGCATTTTTTGCAAAAAATGTAGCTGCATTTTTAGTGAGGGCAGTGGTGACCTCAATTTCCGGGATCTTTTCCTGCTTCTTACATTCAAGTAATAAAGACGTGATTTTATTGAGATGATCAGGAATAAAACTGACATAATCAAACGTATTTTTATCCGTATTGTTCTTCACCACCTCAATGGCTGCATGGATTTCAGCCATAATGCTTTTTAAGGCCTTATTTTTTGATTGATCTGTTGAAATTTGCTGCAAAGTTTGTTGGACTCCCTCAAGAGCATAAGGCATTTCCTTTAAGAAGGTTCCGGAAATAGGAGTGTCAAAGCCTGAAATTCCCAGGCTTGAAATTCTGAAAACCTCCTGTCTCAAAGCATCAAAAACCTGATCTTTACTGATGGTAATGACCTGGAAATTGGTGTCAATGGTGTTGCTTTTATTAATTAGCTTCTTTAAAAACCTGATGACCTCATCTTTATTATCTGGATCATAAGGGTAAAGCATTTCTTCCAGTACCTGTAACCCTTCAGCTTCTATTTCCGTATGCTCATCCATTTCTATTTCAGGGAGGGCAGGGCCATTGATCAGCCTGGCGGAATGGGGAAGGAAGTATTCCACGGCCCATTCCATTTTTTTGTAGGTTTTTCTAAGCTCCTCAAACTTTTCCTGGAGTATTCTTTCATCTGGGTTGTTGGAAACAAGTCCTATCAGTTCATTGATCTGTTTTTCAAAATCAGAATTATTTTGGATGATTTGATTTTTTACAGAACCCAGGTCTTCATAAACCGGCAGATGTTTGTCATTTTTACAGTAAGAAAGAATGAAAAGGGCTGCTGCAGAATAGAAGAACAGAAGTAGCGGGTATTTTGAAAGTCTTTTCATAGGTATGAAAAAGTATCAACAGAAGCTTGTCTGCTGATACTTTTAGTGGTATGGATTAATTAAAACTATTTTTCTACGTTTCTGATAATGACAATCTGTCCACCTTCTTTATTGGTGTTGATTCCCGAACCGTCAGGGTTCTTGAATTTATCCAACTGCCATGTATGAGAATGGATGTTCACTGAGAATGTGTTAGGAACTCCGATGATATCGGAAATATCCACCATCGCTCCAAACTCCCATGAACCGAACTTCTGAAGATTCCCGGACTGATTGTAAGCCGTCTGCCATGCAGAATCATTCCTGTTGTGCTTCATATTCAGCCATGGTTTATATTGCTTAGAGGCAATATTAAACTGCCAGATGTAAGAATCATGAGCAGCAGCCTTGTAATAAGAATCTCCGTCTTCCTGAATGTAGACATAGTTTTCAGTCACACATAAATTATCAGGATTAATAAGGTTATGTCCCGGATTAGAGTCTCCCTCTGCAACAACTTCCAGTTTTCCTGTCAACATATTATTGGCGTTAAGAACAAGCTTGTACACTCTTCCCCACATGGTTAATCCCGGTTTTGGCGTCACTCCGTCAGAAGATTCTCCGGTGGCTGTAAAATAAATCTCTCTTCCTTTTCCGGCTCCTTTTCTGTAATCTACATCTTCCACTCTTGAAAAACGGATGGCATTATTATCAATATTTTTCTGATTGATCTGGGCTCCGGTAAGGTTTTTAGCTCCGGGGATTTCAACAAATTCCACATCATAGCTGCTTCCTTTTACCATATCGGTTTCCGTGTAGTTGTTGTTCGTTCTCTTTAAAGAATACAATTTTCCGATGTCTAAATCTCCCTGTACATCTGATACGTACATGATCAATTGCCCGGCAGACTGATGCGAAGAAGAATAAGACTGGTCTTCACCAATGATGATATAAGATTTTCCGTTGGATACATCTTTAGGAAGAGGAACCGCATTTTCCATAGACGCTTTTCCTAAAGCCGGTTTTACTCTGTTTTTGTCTGATGCCTGAGAAACCTGTGCCAATGATGGATTCAAAGCGTGAACCATACTCTCCTCACCGGATTCTCCCGCAGTAAGGAATGCACTGAAACCATGAATTTCAGGAGTTGCCAGGGTAGCAGAACACAATCTTGTCACCCCGCCGGTTCCATTTAAAATATATTCTCCTTTTACAGGTTTGAAAGTTTTGTCTAAATATACTCTTGATACAGACTGTTTGATCTCATGGTTGGTAATCATCAGGTATCCGTCGGAATTAGGATCTTTCATAATTCCCATTCCGTCCGGCTGTCCTCCAAAAACAAAGTTAGGAGAACCTGGAAGAACATCTGAACTTGAAATAAGGGTGGTGATATTTAAATTTTCAAAACCAGGCATTCCAAAAACGAAGGCTGGTTCCTTAGAAAAATTTTCAAGCTTAACATTGCTGTTGACAGGAGGATTCCCGTCTCCGTTATTGTCATCATTACATCCCTGGAAAATAAGGGAGGCAAAGAATAAAGCTCCAATAGTTTTGTTAATTTTCATAATTGTTTTTTTGAATTTCGATTGAGACAAAACTAAAGATCCAGTATGAATTGTGTTTTAACAAGACAAAACAAATAGTTTAAGATTGAATGATGCTTTGTTAAGCTAAGGTCAATAATTAGAACCGTTATAAATAAAAAGAGCGTAAAAGGCTGCTTTACAATCTTGGGTCCTTTCTTTTATGCCATGCTTTATTTCAACATCATTAATAAAGGATTTGTGCATGTATGGGTAAAACAAAATCGGCTGTCTCAAAGTTGAGACAGCCGATTTTAATATGTATGATAGATATTACTATTCTTAGAGAGTTAATGCTTTTTGGTAAGCATTTTCAAGCCCTTCAAGGTTTTTACCTCCGGCAGTTGCAAAGCCAGGGTTTCCACCACCTCCGCCTTGGATCTCTTTGGCCAGATCTTTTACGATAGCTCCGGCCTGATAATCTGCTGCCAGGTCATCAGATACTCCTACGGTGATCATCGGTTTTCCATCTGCATCAGAAAGAATAACTGTCACGGAAGCCGGAATCTCTCTTTTCAGCTGGAATACAATGTCTTTAACAGAACCTGCATCCAGAGAGGTTTTCTTTACTAAAAGCTGTTTATTGCCTTTCTGCTCATAAGCATTTTTCCAGTCGCCGATTTCTCCTTTTGCTTTTTCTTTTTTAAGAGCATCTACCTCAGCTTTTAATGATGCGTTTTCCTCAAGTAATTTCTCGATAGACCTTACCACATCTTTAGACTTCAGCAGGTGAGAAAGCTCAATGATCTGCTTTTCCAGATTTTTGAAATACTCTTCTGATTGATCTCCTGAAATCGCTTCTATCCTTCTGATTCCTGCAGCAGCAGAACCTTCAGAAACGATCTTGAAGTGACCGATTTTACTGGTGTTTTTAACGTGAGTTCCTCCACAAAGTTCTTTTGAACTTCCAAACTGGATCATTCTCACACTGTCACCATATTTTTCACCAAACAAAGCCATTGCACCCTTATCCAAAGCCTCCTGAATAGGAATATTTCTGAACTCCTGTAAAGCAATGCTGTCTTTGATCTTTTGGTTTACTTTTTCTTCAATGGATGCCAGTTCCTCTTCGGTCATTTTATTAAAATGAGAGAAGTCGAAACGCAGATAATCTGGCCCTACATAAGAACCTTTCTGTTCTACATGAGTTCCTAGAACATCTCTTAATGCCTCATGTAAAAGGTGGGTCACAGAGTGGTTAGCCTGGGAATTTTTTCTTTCAGAAGCATTTACTTTAGCATAGAAAAGAGCTCCGGCATCTTTTGGAAGACCGCTGATCAATGAAATAATCAATCCGTTCTCTTTTTTTGTTTCCAATACCTCAAAGCTTTCGGAAGCATTTTCAAGAACTCCTTTATCTCCAACCTGTCCTCCGCCTTCAGGGTAGAAAGGAGAGCTGCTCAGCACAACCTGATAAAATTCTCCGTCTTTATTTTCTACCTTTCTGTATCTTGTAATATACGTCTCAGACTCGATTTGGTCATACCCTACAAACGTTTCCGGTTTTTCTTCCAAAACCACCCAATCGTAAACTTTTTGAGCTGAATCAGACTTGGAACGTTGTTTTTGTTTTTCCATTTCAGCCTTAAATCCGGCTTCATCAATCGTTAATCCTTTTTCCTCAGCAATAATTCTTGTTAAGTCATCAGGGAAACCGTACGTATCATAGAGTTCAAAAACTTCTTCGCTAGGCAATACTTTTAAGTGGTCAGCGATGGTCTGCTGAATCAGTTTTTCTACCCTGATCAGTCCATTTTCAATAGTTTTTAAGAATGATTCCTCTTCACTTTTGATCACTTCTGAAACCAGTTTTCCTTGTTTTTCCAATTCAGGGAAGAATTTGCCCATTTGATCCTGGAGCACAGCAACCAATTCAAAAAGGAAAGGTTCTTTCATTCCTAAGAATCTGTATGCATAAGAAATTCCTCTTCTTAAAATTCTTCTGATCACATATCCTGCGCCTCCGTTGGATGGCAATTGTCCATCAGCAATAGCGAAAGAAACCGCTCTGATGTGGTCTACCACAACACGGATGGCAATATCTTTTTCATCTTCTAAAATTCCGGTGTATTTTTTACCTGAAAGTTCCTCAACTTTAGAAATAAGCGGAGTGAAAACATCTGTATCATAGTTGGACGATTTCCCCTGAAGTGCCATACACAGACGTTCAAAGCCCATTCCCGTATCTACATGCTGAGCAGGAAGTTTCTCTAAAGATTTGTCAGCTTTCCTGTTGAATTCCATGAAAACCAGGTTCCATACTTCCACTACCTGCGGGTGATCCTGGTTCACTAATGTAATTCCCGGAACAGCAGCTTTTTCTTCAGGAGTTCTCAGATCGATATGAATCTCTGAGCAAGGTCCGCAAGGCCCGCTTTCCCCCATTTCCCAGAAATTGTCTTTTTTATTTCCATTGATGATTCGGTCTTCTGAAATATGAGATTTCCAGCAATCATAAGCATCCTGGTCTCTGTCAAGATTTTCAGAAGCATCCCCTTCAAAAATCGTTACATATAAATTTTCTTTTGGAATTCCGTATACTTCAGTCAGTAATTCCCAGGCAAAAGCAATAGCCTCTTTTTTGAAGTAATCCCCGAAGGACCAGTTTCCTAACATTTCAAACATGGTATGGTGATAAGTATCTCTACCTACATCATCCAGGTCATTATGCTTTCCAGACACTCTCAGGCACTTTTGTGTATCGGCAATTCTTGGGGCGGTAGGCGTTTTGTAGCCTAAGAAAAAATCTTTGAACTGCGTCATCCCTGAGTTGGAAAACATAAGGGTAGGGTCGTCTTTCAGCACAATAGGAGCTGAAGGAACGATCATGTGACCTTTACTTTTAAAATAATCTAAAAATTTTTGACGGATCTCTTGTGATGTCATAGTATTGCTTTTGCTTTTTAACGTATCAAATTTTGATAAGATGCAAATTTAATGTTTTTAGGTGATTTAATATCTACGATTAACTATTTTCAAAGATGTTTTATCAAATGTCCGGCATAATAATGAAGTATTGCTTTTGTTTTGAGCCATGGATGTACTGATAAAAGGATTTGTCCATTCAAAAATATAATAAGACATTGTAGGGAAAGAGGTTCAGGAAGGCTAAACTTTGCGTTTAAAATTCCTCTTTGCTTGAAACCTGATTCAATATAGTGTTGCAATTTTCCATTTAACTTATTATCTTCGTTATGATCTGAATATGATAAAATAACCCTAAAATGATGAAAAATGAAGTCCTGAAAAGCTGGATAGAGCAGTATTCCGAACCGCTTTTGAAGAAAGCCTTTTATATGCTTTCGGATCAGGAAGAAGCTCAGGATATTGTTCAGGAGGTTTTTCTGGCAGCATTTTCATCCTATGATTCTTTTGAAGGAAAAAGCCAGCCTTTGACTTGGCTGATGGCCATTTTAAATAGAAAAGTTGCTGATTTTTACAGGAAAAAATACAGATCTGAACCGAAAATAAGACTCGATCATTTTTTTGATGAAACCGGTTCGTGGAAAAACAATGACGTGCTGAATGACTGGAATGCGGCAGGCAAAGAATCCGAACTGTTGGATGACCAGGATTTTAATAAAACACTGGAGGAATGTATGGAAGAATTGCCTCCCCGGTGGAAGATCCTGTTAAAAATGTATTATATCGAAGAAAAAAAAGCACCGGAAGTGAGTCAGGAATTTGAAGTTTCAACGACTAACCTTTGGAAGATCTTACAGAGAAGCCGGATGCAGTTGAGGGAATGTCTGGAAGTTAACTGGTTTTCAGGATTATAAGAATTAAAGATGATAAAGAGAATTCTCCATATATTATTTTTACCCTGCAGTGAAGCGACGCTGCTGATGGAAAAACGAAATGCAGGATCCATTTCTTCGAAAGAGAATGGGAAGCTCACCGCCCATTTGATGATCTGCAAATGGTGCAAAATGTACAGTAAAAAACTGGCATTGCTGGATAAGGCTCTTAAAAAGGCCCTTGCTGCAAAAGAATCTGAAATAAATAATTCTGATATTCAGGATTTTAAAGATAAGATGATTAAAAAATTAGATTTTTAAGAAAATTTTGTCAGGATATTGAAAAAGTGCCGACTATACTTTTGAAAATAAAAAAGTATAATTAAAATTTTAAAACATGGTCGGAACAGCACAATCCAATAAAAATCAATCCGCATTCAGATTAGGATACTACATTTCCCTTTTCGGAGCAGCCCTTATTTTACTTTGGATCGGTATTTTCAAATTTACCCCCACAGAAGCGGCTTCTATAAAACCTTTGGTTGAAAACCATTTCCTAACCTTTTTTCGTATATAAGATAATGAGTGTACAGGCAGTGTCAGACATTATCGGAACGATAGAAATTATCATTGGTTTACTGCTGGTATTTAGTGCGAAATTTGCAGTACTGAAAAAGTATGCCGGAACAGGAATGATCGTGATTTTTCTTGTCACATTAAGTTATTTGTTTACCACTCCGGGAATGTGGAAAACAGTGGATGGTATCCCTGTTACGGACTTTTTTATTATAAAAGACCTTATGCTTTTAGGATTTGGATTAATGATCGTTCAAAATAATAAATAATGAATAAAAAGAAAAAAATGAAAAATATATTGATCGTACTCGGAATTGTTCTGGGTATAGCAGTCTTTGCTGCAGGTTCCGGACTGTTTAACAATACAAAATCCGGAAAAGAAGAAGTAAAAAAAGAAAATGAGGAAATTATGGATAATAAAAACGTTAGAGAAATTTATTTTGCAGGTGGATGTTTCTGGGGAACAGAACATTTTTTTCAGCAAATCCGCGGAGTTGTAGGAACAGAAGTGGGCTATGCCAATGGAAATACCCAGAATCCTACTTATGAAGAGGTGGTAAGCCATACCACAGGTTTTGCAGAAACCGTAAAGGTAAAATATGATCCTGAACAGGTGGATCTGAAACTGCTGATTGATCTGTATTTTAAAACCATTGATCCTACCAGCAAGGACCAGCAGGGAAATGACAGAGGAAACCAGTACAGAACCGGGATCTATTTCACCAGCAAAGAAGATGAAGCCGTTGTAAAAGATGAAGTTCAGAAGCTGGCAAAAAATTATAGCAAACCATTATTGGTAGAAACGATTCCATTAAAAAATTTCTACAGAGCTGAAGATTATCATCAGGATTATCTGGATAAAAATCCGGGCGGGTACTGCCACATTGAACCGGGACTTTTTGAAATGGCCAAAAAAGCCAATCCGCTTCCAAAACCGGCTTATCAAAAACAGGATAAAAAAGTTTTAAAAGAAAAGCTAACTGCTGAACAGTATAATGTGACTCAGGAAAACGGTACGGAAAGACCTTTCCAGAATGAATACTGGAATGAAACCCGTGAAGGGATTTATGTAGACATTACCACAGGAGAACCGTTGTTTGTTTCTACCGATAAATTTGAATCCGGATGTGGATGGCCAAGTTTCTCAAAACCGATTACAAAGACTTTGATTGATGAAAAAATGGACCGTACCCATGGAATGACAAGAGTAGAGGTAAGGAGTAAAACCGGAGATGCCCATTTAGGACACGTTTTTACAGACGGACCGGAAGATAAAGGAGGACTTCGTTACTGTATCAACAGTGCTTCTCTGAAGTTTATTCCAAAAGCAGAAATGGAGAGTAAAGGATACGGAAAATATCTTCCGTTGTTAGATAAAAAGTAATGTGAAGGGAAGGCTGCCGAATGGCGGCCTTTTTATTTTGAATTAATGGTGTAATTGAAATCGTTCTTTGATGCTTAGCATAGAGATATTCAAAAATATAAGAAATCCGAAAATTACATAGAATGACTGTTTGGGAAGCTCTGGTAAATATTTTAATGTATCAAAGCCTTTATAATTGTTTTCTTCTTTATAATAAATAGTAGTAGCTTCAGTTCCGCAAATAGTATCATAATCTCTTTCAATTTTATTCGGGTCTTTATAAAAATGAACCGCAAAAAAATGTCCTGTTTTCTCCATATCAACACAAAATGCATCCTGTTTGGAAATTGTCATAGCATCCATTAGAGCAATAAAATCCTGATAGTTATTGTTATCGTCAATGATAAATTCAATTCCAGATTCTTTCTCATTTCTTGTCTGCAGTTCTTTAAGTTCAGAAACATAAAAATTTTGGTTTTGAAGTGCAGTATTGGGCTTAACTATAATTTTCCTGTAATTCCAGTTTCTGTAGGGCTCAAAAGTATTGTCGAAAGTTCTATTGGGTCTAACTTTCGCCGGAAGGCCAAGATCCATTACTGTATATGATGGCTGAACCCTCTGATTTCCATAATACCAAAACAGAATAGGGATCAGCAGAGCACTGATGAATCCAGGT
Organism: Chryseobacterium sp.; assembly: GCF_022869225.1. Lineage (NCBI taxonomy): Bacteria > Pseudomonadati > Bacteroidota > Flavobacteriia > Flavobacteriales > Weeksellaceae > Chryseobacterium > Chryseobacterium sp. The sequence continues at coordinate 3,672,603 of NZ_JALIHL010000001.1, forward strand.
ATGTAGTATATTTTTTTCATGGTTAGTTTTGACAACCGAATGAAAATTTTAAGCCAAAAAAAGTGATCCGGAACGAACCACTTTAAAAATAATCTTTACCTATTTTAATTTCTCCCGCTTACCAATCCCTTTTTCTCAAAATCCAATACGATCCGAATATAAAAATAGCGCACCATACCAAACATGCAACAAGGCTTTCTGTAGGATAATGGAATTCGTATTTTACCCCCATCATTTTGGCCATATTGAGTCTCATCATCGGATTAGGAATAAGGCTGGACATACTTTCCAATGGCAAAAGGTGCGTTATAAAAAAGTCATTTTGCAGAATTTCATTTCGTTGGGGGCCCTGCATTCCTTTTACTTTTGTGAAAACTTCCAGAGCGGTTAAAATTCCTTCACCGATCCAGAAAACGAAAAGAGCCAGAAATACAAACACTGATTTTCTTAGCAAAATGGAAAGGAACATTAAGAAACAGAAGAACGTAAATAATTTAACAAAATAGTTCCCGATGAAGAAAATCTCTCCAAAAACCTTTGCAGATTCTGTTGTATTTGAATATTGATATCCCAAAAACATAGTGATAACGAATACAAGGACAGTCGAAATAATCGTAAAAATACTGATCGTTAGCAGCTTTGAGGTGATGAATTCTTTACGGCTCAACCCATCGATTGTATTTTGTTTAAACATCCGGTTGCTGAATTCCTGTGAAATAGAGAAAACAATGATCAATCCTAAGAAAATTTTCAACAAAGCAACAATCCATGTAGTGAAATTCCAGATTTCAGGGAAATTATAAATGCCTTGTTCTTTTAGATTAATGGTTGCTCCGAAAAGGTCAAAATCTACCAATCCAATGAAAAGCAGTGCAATAAGAATGGCAAAATAAAGAGCAGTAAAAACCTTGAACGGTTTGTAGTTCAGATTTTTGTAATATTCTAGCTTTAGTAATTTGATCATGATTAATTTGTGTTTTTTACAAGTTCAAGGAATTGGGATTCAAGAGACAGTTTTTTCTTGGTTAAATGGGCGAGGAAAATCCCTTTTTCAGCCAGTTTCTGATTCAGAGCAGAGGCAGAAATCGAGGCATCATCACGGATCTGGGCTTTAATAAGATCACCTTCCTGGTTGATGGACGTAAACCATTGAAGTTCATTCAATACGTTTAAAAGTAAGGTGTTATTGTCTGCTTTTAACTCAAAATAACCATTGTTGGAAGTCATTTCATCCACTCTTCCGCAATAGATGGAATTTCCTTCTTTTAGCACAATGACATGGCTGCAGATTTTTTCAATTTCATCCAAAAGATGGCTTGCAATAATAATCGTAATACCTTGTCCCGCAATATTGCTGATAATTTCCCTGATTTGGATAATTCCTTCCGGATCGAGTCCGTTGGTAGGCTCATCTAAAATCAGCACTTCAGGATTATTCAGCATGGCAGAAGCAATGGCAAGACGCTGTTTCATTCCCAGAGAATAGGTTTTGAAGGGGTCTTTTCTTCTTTCATATAAATTAACGGTTTTCAAAACTTCTTCAATCCTTGAATAAGGAGTTTCTTTAATTTCTGCGACTATTTTAAGGTTGGTTTCCGCACTTAAATAAGGATAAAAGTTGGGCTGCTCGATAATCGCACCGATTTTCTTTAACGTTTCAGGATCGGTCCCTTTTTTACCGAACCAAAACCAATCGCCGCTTGTAGGATTGATCGTTGAAAGCAGCATTCCGAAAGTAGTGGATTTTCCACTTCCATTGGGCCCCAGAAGCCCATAGACATTTCCTTTTTCAACATCAAAAGAGATATTGTTGACTACCACTCTTTTGAATTTTTTCGTCAGGTTCTTTACGGATAAAATCTTTTCCATGCAATTTGTTTTACATAGTAGTAGTCTATATAAATTAGAGAATGTTACAGAATTATCATAAATCAATTTACATTTAATATGAAATACATTAAATTTGATAGAATTAATCAACAGATATGAAATTAATTGAACTTGCGGAAGAACTGAATGTTTCAGCAGAAGCCATAAAACAATTTATACAGGATTTTGACCTGGAATTGGTAGACTGTATCAGTACTAATTTTGAAGTGAAAGAGGATTTTGAAAAATTTGCCCGTGAAAATGTAGATTTTTTAAGGTTATATGAGAAAGATCTGGATAAAAGTAAAACGGTAGAACAGATTGCTGAAGTGATTAATCAGCCTAAGGATAAAATCGAAAAAGTAATCAAAGACGGCAGTCCCAATATTTTTGATAACGGTTTTTTCAAGTCTTCCATTTCGAGTTATGGGATTGACAATAAATTAGGGGGAAATTATCAGTTTGTCTATGATTATTTTGGTCATAAGACCAGTTTACAGCAAAGAGATTTCATAGGCTACCGGGATCTGTTTTTTTATACGTCAGCTATTCTTGAGCCCTTCTTGAACCCGCAGCAGATCAAAGACTGGGGAATCAATAAACCTGCCGGCATTATTTTGTATGGGCCTCCGGGAAGCGGGAAGATTTTCTGGGCCACTAAAATAGCGGAGATTATCGGCTACCAGTTTAAGGAAGTGAAAAAACATTATCTGGGGACCTCACTGATTGACGGAAATGAAATTAATTTCAGTGATTTTCTGTTGTCTATGATGAAAGAAAATAAAATGCTGCTCTTCCTGGATGATTTTGATGAGATTATGATGCAGCGAAAGGCTGAAACAGATATTGCTTCCTGTAACCTTGAAGCGCAGGAACTGATTCTGCATTATATCGGAAAATTTGAGAAAGAAGGAGTATTGATGGTGGGATCGGCTAATTCGGTCTCAGAAATTGATGAAGAAATTCTTGCTCCGGGAAGGTTTGACGTAATGATCCCTATATTTCCTCCCAACGCTTCGGAACGTTCAGAAATTATTTTGTATGCAATGACAAGAGGTCTTGAGGAAGATTCTCTGCTCTACAAAATACTTAAAAATAATAAGGCTGATAAAGTTCCTTTCTGGCATGATATCTCATCCAAAATGAAAGCCTTCAGCAATACAATGTTGATCGATTTCACCCAAAGCCTGAAAAAAAGGATTAAAAATCTTTACCAGAGAACAAAGAATGAAAAACTTAAAATAGATCAGAATCTTTTAAATGGTGCTTTAAGAGATGCTGCAGGAAAACTTACCGAAGAATACCTGGATCAGGTGGCGAGGTTTCTTGCCGATGCCATTATCAATAATTTTGATGATTTCCAGTTTAGGATCAAAGCACTCAGAAACGAACTGGAAACCTACAAAGCGGTTGAAGAGCCCAGAAGGGCTATTGGTTTCCACCATAGCGAAGAAAAGGATGAAGGGTGATTTTGTGGAGCGTTTGAAAGTGAAGAATTTTAGAGTTGAAAAAATTGAGAAATAAGAACGTTTAAGTCTGTCTGAAGTCTGTTATCTGAAATCTGATATCTAACCTCTTGACTCTCAGCCCTTTCTAACAACTCCATTACTACCATCATATATTTGTACAAAAAATCGCTCATGAACAGCATCTGGGAACTCGAAACCTTTTACCGGAAAAGAGATATTATCATTATCGGAGCCGGATTTTCAGGGCTTTGGACGGCAATATCCATTAAGGAAAAATATCCTGAAAAATCGGTCTTAATCATTGAACGGAATACGGTTCCGTTGGGTGCATCAACAAGGAATGCCGGTTTTGCATGTTTTGGAAGTCTCACAGAACTGATTGCTGATGCGGAGAACATGGGTTGGGAAAAAACATTGGAGTTGGTGAGAATGAGGTTTGACGGACTTCAGAAAATCAGTAAATATTTTAAAAGTGACGAAATAGATTTTGAGCGTAACGGCGGATATGAAATTTTGAATAATGAAGAACCTCTGAAACATCTCGATGCCGTTAATGAAAAACTTCAACCAATCACCGGATTGCACAAAACATATGAGCTGAAACAGGATAAAATAAAAGACTTTGGGCTTGGAAAATCAAAGTTTCTGATCGAAAACAGCTGTGAAGGAAGTCTCCATTCCGGAAAATTGCTTCAAAAGCTTATAGAAAAATGTCAGGCAATGAAGGTGGAGTTCCTGTTTGGAACCGAGGTGAAAAATATTGATGAAAGATCGGATGAAGTTGAAATTCATTTGTCAGAAGATTCCTGTATACGATCTGACACAATGATTTATTGTACTAATGCTTTCAGCTCAAAATTTCTGGAGAATGAAGAAATTATTCCCGCCCGTGGACAGATTCTTCTCACCGAACCTGTGGAAGGCTTGCGGCTTAGAGGAACTTTTCATTACGATGAAGGATTTTATTATTTCAGAAATTTAGGAAACAGGGTGCTGCTGGGAGGAGGAAGAAATCAGGATTTTACAACAGAAGAAACTACCGCCTTTGAAACGACGGAATTTCTGCAGAATCATTTGGAAAACTTTTTAAAGGAAGTCATTCTGCCCGGTTATGAATTTAAAATTGCGCTCCGCTGGTCAGGAATTATGGCCATGGGATCAGAAAAAACGCCTGTTGTAAAACAGCTTTCAGAAAGACAGTTCTGTGCGGTAAGACTTTCCGGAATGGGAGTGGCCCTGGCGCCGAAGATTGGTGAAATAATGGCAGATATGATATAAAATAAAGTTTTGTATAAATGAAATATTTACCCTTTGAAAGGATCACCTATAGGACCAATTTGTCAGAGCAGGAAATAATAACAAAACTTTCCGGATTTGTTGAACCCAAAAAATTTGGTTTTGGAAGAAATCCCATCAAGGAATATGAGGGGTCTGTGGATAATAACAGGTTTGAGATCAATAGAATTATCAAAAACAGAAATTCCTTTCTTCCTCAAATAAGCGGTACGATTCAAAAAAATAATGACGGAACACAAATAGAGGTGACGATGAAATTACATGCTTTCGTATTCTTTTTTTTAATCGTTTGGTGCTCATTGGCCCTGTTTTTTTTCATATGCCTGTGTGTGAGGGATATAAGAGACAAAGAAATATCCGTAGATTTTTTTCTTCCCCTCTTCATGCTGTTATTTGTTTATGCTTTAACAATGCTGGGGTTCAAAATGGAAAGCAAAAAATCAAAAGAATACCTGAGAAAAAGTTTTGAAGCTGAAATAACTAATGAATAATTACTGATTTTAATTATTTCCCACCGGTCAAATAGATCAAGAGTCAGTTGTTCAGCATCAAACTCAAAGATATAAAAACCGTAAGTTACACACAGCTCAGTTTCTATCATGATTTTTAACTTTTGCTGATCAGTTCCTTTTTTCCAGATGGTAAAGTATTTTTTCAGTTAAATGATCAAGGCTGCTTTTAGAAAGCCCTTTTAGTACATTCATTGAAGCAATAAGTTTCTTTAGCTTGGCAAAATTTCCATAGTGCCCATTCATCAAAATGTTAATATTATCTGCATCCATTTAAGTTTGGTCTAGGCAAATACAAACGAAAAATGATGAGTCTTCCTTTGAACCTGCATCCTGAATTTCGCAACCCTAAGAAAACTCTTCATTCTTACCTCTCAACTTTCAATTCCTAACTTTCCACTCTAAAAGAAATCCGTATTTTTGCAAAAAAGAAAAATTCGTGATCAACAACGACCAGATAAAAGAAGTTCAATCCAGAATTGAAGACTTACACAGATATCTTCAGATCGAAAAAAAGAAGATAGAAATTGCCAATGATGATGAAAAAACGGCAGCTCCTGAATTTTGGGATAATCCTAAAACAGCAGAGGCTTTTCTGAAGCAGCTTCGTTCCAAGAAAAAATGGGTGGAAGGCTATGATGAAATCCAGACGCAGTTTGAAGACATACAGGTGCTGGCAGATTTTGCTAAAGAAGATCCTGATTCAGAAAAAGAGCTGGATGAGACTTTTCCTCAATTGGTGGAGAAAATTGAAGACCTTGAGTTTAAAAATATGCTTTCCAATGAAGGGGATGAACTTTCTGCCGTGCTTCAGATTACTGCCGGAGCGGGAGGGACAGAAAGCTGTGACTGGGCTTCCATGCTGATGAGAATGTATACGATGTGGGCAGAAAAACAAGGCTATAAGATTCGTGAGCTCAACTTCCAGGAAGGCGACGTAGCAGGCGTAAAAACTGTTACACTTGAAATTGAGGGAGAATATGCCTTCGGATATCTGAAAGGAGAGAATGGAGTACACCGTTTGGTTAGAATTTCACCTTTCGACAGTAATGCAAAACGCCACACGAGCTTTGTTTCCGTATATGTTTATCCTTTGGTGGATGATACCATAGAAATCAATATTAACCCTGCGGATATTAGCTTTGAAACCATGAGGGCTTCCGGAGCTGGAGGACAGAACGTCAACAAAGTGGAAACTGCGGTTCGTCTTCGTCACGCACCAACGGGGATCATTATTGAAAACTCAGAATCCAGATCACAGCTTCAGAATAAAGAAAAGGCAATGCAGCTCCTTCGTTCCAGGCTCTATGAAATGGAACTGGAAGAACGTATGAAGGCAAGAAACGAAATTGAAGCCAATAAAATGAAGATCGAGTGGGGAAGCCAGATCAGAAACTATGTGATGCATCCGTACAAATTGGTAAAAGATGTACGCTCAGGCCATGAAACCTCAGATGTGGATGCTGTCATGAACGGAAATATAACTCCATTCTTAAAAGCATTCCTGATGGCCGATGGGACGGCTGTTTCCGACGATGACATGGAATTGTAAAAGATCATATGAATTTTAGTTAAAATCTTATAATTAATTTTTGTTTCAGACATTTTAGACTTATTTTTGTTGTTCATCAAGAAATATGGAAGATTTTAATAGCTGGAAGGATTTATTGAACCCGGAGTTTTACATTAAAATGGGAGGGTTTTGGCTTATTTTATTTATTGTTTTTGCTGAAACAGGCCTATTTGTAGGATTTTTTCTTCCCGGAGACTCTTTACTGTTCGTTTCAGGGATTTATGCTGTTGAGATTATCAAAGAGACATTCGGCTCCACAGGGAGCGATTTCTTAGATACCACTCTTTTGGCTTCCGGTGTAGCATTGGCGGCGATAATAGGAAATGAGGTAGGGTATTATTTTGGAAGAAAGGCAGGTCCCGCTTTATATAAAAGACCCGATTCAATGCTTTTTAAGAAAAAATATCTCTATCAGGCCCATGACTTCTTTGAAAAACACGGAGCTCTGGCTATCATTATGGCGAGATTCCTTCCTGTAGTAAGAACGTTTACTCCAATTGTTGCAGGGATTGTAAAAATGGATAAAAAAGAATTTTTACGGGATAACATCATCGGAGCGGTTTTATGGTCCTTTATTCTGATCTTTGCCGGGCATTATCTTGATAAACTATTCATGGAGCAGTTTGGAATCAATTTGAAAGAAAAACTGGAATATATCATCATTGTGATTGTACTGGTTACCACACTTCCGGTAATTATCAAATTTGTTTTCGGGAAAAAAGATGACCTTTCTAAATATGAAAACAATGATTGAATAATCAATACATAAAATTATAATAGATAACCTGCTGCCAAGCAGGTTATTTTTTTATCCATTCCAAGATATTCGGGTAGATAATGCTGTCTCTCTTTCTTTTGCTGAAAAATCTGGGAGCATGGCCGGTTTTTTCCATAAAAATAAACTTGTGCGGAATATTAAGCCGGGTAAGAGCAGAGTCCATAGCAATTCCCTGGTGCCGATTGACTAAAAAATCATGGGTTCCCTGGAATAGCAGAGTAGGAACATGGCTGATATTGGCAATTGGACTGGCTTCTTTAAATGCTTGGGACATATTCTTCCTGTCAAATTTGGTTCCCACCACTTTCTGAATTGTCGGAGAAGTATACTTGGAATAAAATGAATTAAGATATTCCCGGCTGTAAAAATCCGTAGGACCGCTCAAAGAAATGATTTTTCTGATCTGATCAGGATGCTGGTATCCGTAAAGGAGGGCAAGATGTCCTCCCGCACTTTCTCCGAGGATAATATAGTTGTCAGGAAGAAGCTCTGCCTTCTCTGTTAGAGAATTAAACTTGTCGACTGCCAAAGCAATATCTTCAAGCTGCTGCCTGTAAGTGATTTTTTTTCGTTTCGAAACCAGCCTGTAATTCATATTGATACTTGGAATCCTGTTTTCAAAAAGCATCTTCTGGATCTGGATCATATGTTCTTTTCTGCCTAAGGTCCAGGCGCCGCCATGTACTATAAGAACCACCGGAACGTCCTGCGGGTAGTCTTTAGGAAGAAAGACATCCATTTTCTGTCTTTGATGTTCTCCGTATTTTAAATTATAGATTTTTTGCTGACCACCGGGTCCTACCCAAACTCTGAATTTTGTATTACATGAATTGAATATAAAGCTCATACATCCTAAAATAAAGAAATGGTATGTAAGAATCCACTTTTTCATTCATCAAATGTATAAAAATAAGAGATTTGTTAGTTCTTCATTCTTACAATTATTGTTTTGATAAAACGCTTGAAAATAGAATTTATTAATTATTTTTGCTGAAGTTAACAGATATTAAAAAAAAATTAAAATATGGCATCAGGCTTTTTTGCAATTTTAGATGATATTGCAGCGTTGATGGATGATGTAGCGGTTACCAGTAAAATAGCTACCCAAAAGACAGCAGGTATTTTAGGAGATGACCTGGCTGTGAATGCAGAAAAAGCCACAGGCTTTCTTTCTTCCAGGGAATTGCCTGTTTTATGGGCGATTACAAAAGGCTCATTTATAAACAAACTGATTATTCTTCCTATTGCTTTCCTGCTCAACTGGCTGTATAAGCCTGCGATTGAGATGATTCTTATCCTGGGAGGCCTATACCTGGCATTTGAAGGAGTAGAAAAAATTATTGAATTTCTTTTCCACCGTTCTAAAAAAGGACATGAGGTAGTAGAAGAAAGTAATGCAGAGGAGAACTCGGAAGTATCTGAAAAAGCAAAAATAAATTCAGCAATCCGAACAGATTTTATTCTTTCTATTGAGATTGTAATTATCGCATTAGGCACCGTTATTCAGGAAAATCACCCATTGATTACTCAGATCTTAACGGTAACTTTTGTGTCATTTATAGCCACTGTAGGAGTGTATGGAATTGTTGCCTTAATTGTAAGAATGGATGATGCAGGGTTTAAGCTGATCAAAAAAAGCCATGATAAAGGATTTTTTTCCAAGCTAGGACACTTATTGGTAAAGGCGCTGCCTGTTATTATTAAAGTTTTGGGAGTTGTAGGAACAATTGCTTTGATTCTGGTTTCAGGAGGAATTTTCGCTCACAATATTCATTATTTGCATGAACTGTTACCCACATGGCCGGCTATGCTTAAAGAATTTACTTTCGGAATTGTAGGAGGATTAGCTGCTGTAGCCCTATTCACCATAGGTAAAGGAATATATTCTTTAGCTGCTAAAAAATAAGAATCAATTAAGATATTATAAAAAATCCTGTACTGAAATAGTACAGGATTTTACTTTTATATATTGATGTGATCAATTCCCTTACAGTTATAGTTAAAAAAAGAGACCCTGAGGCCTCTTTATATTAATTGAACAGATCTTTTACTTTATCAAAGAAGGTTTTTTCCTTTCCGGATGGTTCTGCAACCATTTCTCCGCTGGACATCTGCTTTTCAAAGAAATCTTTCTGTTCTTTTGTAAGCTTCTGGGGAGTCCATACATTGATGTGAATAAACATATCTCCTTTTCCATAGCTGTCGATGCTTGGGAGACCTTTTCCTGCCAGTCTTAAGATCTTTCCGGACTGGGTTCCCGGGTCAATCGTAATTTTCACTTTTCCGCCAACGGTAGGAATTTCTCTTTTCGTTCCCAGGGCAGCTTCTGCAAATGACACATACAATTCCTGGTGAAGGTTGTCACCCTCTCTCTTGATTGTTGCATCCACTTCTTCCTCTACAATAACCAATAAGTCTCCAGGAATACCTCCGAATGGAGCGTCATTCCCTTTTCCTCTTACGTTAAGCTGGATACCGTCTCTTGCTCCTGCAGGGATATTAATGGTGATCTCCTCTTCATCTTTTACAAGTCCCTGGGCATTCGCTCCTGCAGGGATCTTATCTGCCACTTTTCCGATTCCCTGGCAAGTACTGCAGGTCGTCTGGGTCTGCATTTGACCGAACATCGTGTTCATTACTTTAAGCTGAACACCGGAACCGTTACAGGTAGGACATGTTTTTGAAGTAGCTCCTTCAGCTACTTTCATTTTTTTAACTTTAATGGTTTTTTGGGTACCGTTCACCATTTCTTCAAGGTTCAGCTTGATTCTGATTCTTAAATTAGAACCTTTCACCTGCTGGCGGCCACCGCCACCACCGCTGAAACCTCCGAAACCACTACCGAAAATATCTCCAAACTGGCTGAAAATATCTTCCATATTCATTCCGCCTCCGAAGCCTCCGCCTCCGAAACCGCCATTTCCACCCATTCCGGCATGACCGAACTGGTCGTATCTGGCACGTTTCTGATCATCGCTTAATACTTCATAAGCCTCAGCTGCTTCTTTAAATTTATCTTCAGCCTCTTTATCACCCGGATTTTTATCAGGGTGATATTTAATGGCCATTTTTCGGTATGCTTTTTTTATTTCGTCGGCTGATGCAGATTTGCTGATCTCCAGAACCTCGTAATAATCTCTTTTTGACATGACTTTCTATAATTGATGGTGGATAGATGATAATTGATAGCTGAATTTTTGTTGATGAAGCTTCATCAATTACCATTCACCATTTATCATTTATTAAATATGATTAGTTTCCTGTTACTACTTTTGCAAAACGGATTACTTTATCACCTAAAGTATAACCGATTTCAATAACGTCTACGATTTTTCCTTTTAAATCTTCCGATGGAGCAGGAATCTGGGTAATTGCTTCATGGAAGTCTACGTTGAAGCTGTCACCGGCCTTTACTTCCATTGCTTTTAATCCTTTTTCGGTAAGTTTATTTTTGAATTTCTGATAGATCAGTTCCACTCCTTGCAGATCAGCAGGGTTTCCGTTTTTAGCGATTTCTTTTAAAGCTCTTTCAAAATCATCTAAAACGCCAAGCATAGAAACCATCATATCTTGGTTGGCATATTGGAAGAACTCCATTTTCTCTTTAGAAGTTCTCTTTTTATAGTTTTCAAACTCGGCATACAATCTGATGTAACGGTCTTTTTCTTCTGCCAAAAGTTCCTCTGCAGAAGGAGCAGCTGTCACATTGTCCTCAGATACGGCTTCGTTCTGAATGTTGTTTTCTTCCTGATTATTGATGCTTTCTTCGTTAATATCCTGGTTTTCCATAATTCAATATTTATTTACTGAATTGTTTGACAAAGATTCTGCCAAATCAAAAAATCAGGACATTAAGGCAGAAAAAGGAAAGGAGTTGATGGAGTGAATATTAAAAAGTCAATACGCGGTGCTTGTGAGTTTTTATACAGCCAGTCATTATTGACTTTGCGGCGTAAAAATTGGCTACTGATACTTGACTATTCTCCCACAAATGTCTGATACAGCAAGTACAGATTTAAAACAATAATGATAACCGATATAATCCAGACACATACCTTCAGGAAGGGTTTATTGGCAAATTCTCCCATTTTGGCTTTATCGTTCGTAAACATTACTAATGGGACCACTGCAAAGCTGAGCTGCATGGATAGGATCACCTGGCTTAAAACCAATAAATTAGTGGTTCCCTCTTCTCCGTAAAGAATAGCAACAATTAAGGCAGGAATAACAGCAATAAGTCTTGTAATAAGCCTTCTCAGCCAAGGTTTTAACCTGATATTTAGAAACCCTTCCATTACAATTTGCCCTGCAAGAGTCCCTGTAAGAGTAGAGTTTTGTCCTGATGCCAGCAAAGCGACCGCAAATGCAATACTTGCCATAGAAGCACCTAATATAGGGGTCAGCATTTTGTAGGCATCATGAATATCGGCAACATGTTCATTTCCTGTCGTGTGGAAAGTAGCTGCAGCAAGAATAAGGATCGCCGCATTGATGAAGAAGGCAAGCATCAATGATATAGTGCTGTCTAATGTAGCAAACTTAATAGCTTCTTTTTTGCCTTCTCTGTCACGGGTGTAATCTCTGGTCTGAACAATGCTGCTGTGAAGGTACAGGTTGTGTGGCATAACAGTAGCCCCCAGAATTCCGATCGCAATATAGAGCATGGCCGGATTCTGGATAATTTCCTTTTGAGGTATCAGCCCGCCAAGGATTTCATTGAAAGCAGGTTTTGAAATTACAATTTCATACACAAAACAGGCCAGAATAATGAAAATAAGCCCTCCTACAATACTTTCGATCCAGCGGAATCCCTTTGCCTGAAGCAAAAGAATGATCAGGACATCCACTGTTGTAATGACTATCCCCCAGGTGAGAGGAATGTGGAATAACAGGTTCAAAGCAATGGCAGAGCCTATTACTTCAGCAAGGTCACAGGCAGCAATGGCTATTTCACAAAAAATCCAGAGCATAAAGTTGGTGGTAGGGTTGAAGTGGTCTCTGCAGGCTTGCGCAAGATCCCTTTCTGCTACCACTCCCAGTTTCACTGACAGGTGCTGAAGAACCATCGCAAAAATATTGGAAATAAGAATTACGGACAGCAATGTATATCCGAACTGAGCTCCTCCGGCAATATCCGTAGCCCAGTTTCCGGGGTCCATATACCCTACGGCAATCATAAGACCGGGCCCTGCAAATGCAAGATATTTTCTCCAGAATGTTGCATTTTTAGGAACCTTAATGGATGAATAAACCTCTGGTAATGAGGGTGAAGTTTTATCTTTTCGCCAAGCGTTTTTTAAGTTGAAATTCATAAATGTTAGAAATGACTAACAAATTTAATTAAATAAATGTAAATATAAAATTTATAGAGCAAAAAAAATCCCGAAAATGACTTCCCGGGATTCAATTTTTATTTGTTCTAAAGATTTATTTAGCAAATCTTACAGACATTTTTCTGTCAGCAGCTCTTTCTGCATCAGAAGCTTTGGCATCTACTTTTGCGAATTTACTTCCGTAACCTTCAGCTCCAAGCACCTGGCCTCCAACTCCAGCTTTTGCTAAAGCAGCCTTGATATGATCTGCTCTTGCCTGGGATAATTTTACATTAGAAGCTTCATTTCCTGTTTTATCAGTATATCCTCCGATTTTAATTTTAGAATCAGGGAAAGCTTTTAAAATAGCAACAAGATTATCCAGTTGTCCCTGGGAACCAGCTTCTAACTCAGTAGAACTTCCCATTTTGAAATTAACATGGTCAAAATCATACCATTTTTCTTTCAATGCTGCATCATCAGCTGCATCTTTATAACCACCGGATTTAAGGAAAGAGATCATCTGATCTTCCATACCTCCTTTATATCCTTTTAACATTACTCCATTAAGATCAATGTTTTCATCCGTTTTAGCGGTAGCCGGAACCGGAGTTGCTGTACCTGAAGTTGCAGCTGTATCTACCGTAGAACTGGTTGCCGTTGAATCCGGAGCAGTTGTAGTAGTAGTTGTCGTTTCTTTTTTCTCACACTGCTTCCACAAGAAATATCCTGCTGCAATCAACAATAAAAGCGGAAGTAACCATTTCCAGATTGACCCTCCGCCTTCATTATTGTTATTTCTGTCAGGAAATGTTCCTGTAGGGGTTGTACTTCTTGTAACTTCTACTTTTGGCCCTTCGCTGGAAGGTGTATTTATGGCATCATTGTCATTATCAAACTTATATCCTTTAGCCCAATCACCAATGTTCAGCGAAGCCAGGGAAAGCCCTGCAGGCAATAAAGTGGAAACAATACCTTTCTGATCGTTCAGCAAGCTGGAAATTCCTGAAGCTCCCAGGTTATTATCTGCCGCATATTTTCCGACAGTACCTACTGTAGCTCCGGTAACCAGATTTAATAAAGAACCTGCAGAATTGTTGCTGATTCCAGAAAAACTGGCAATGGAATTGATCAGTCCGCTTACTTTATCTCCAAAAAGAGAAGAGAGTAAGTTGGTAATAATAGGATTGCTAGACGATCCGCCTATTAAATTTCCTAAAATTCCACTTGAAGAGGCTTTCGTTATGGCATCCACCACACCAGGGTTGTTTGCATTATTGGCAAGTCCGCCTACTACTGCAGGTAATAGACCGCCAATGGCTTTAGAAATACCGGATTCACTTTCTCCAAGCTGTGATGCAGCCTGGGAAACCAAAGCGGGACCTAATTGTCCTTTAATTAAATCAATGACATTTAAAGACATAATAATAAATTTTTGGATTAATGTTGTATAAATTTAAACAAAAATCTGTCCAAATGTCACTTTTTTTTGAATATTTCTTTAAAAATCAGTGACGTTTTTTAAAATCGTTAAAATTATTAATACGCTTTTGCGAATAATACACGTCTCTTAGAAGGTTTTCCGGAGATAAGTGAAATACCCTCTTCTAGGTCATCATTCAAAGGAATACATCTGATGGTAGCCTTGGTTTCTTCTTTGATCTGCTCTTCTTCTTCGGCTGTACCGTCCCAGTGTGCATAAATAAAACCTCCTTTTTCTTCTAAAACTTTTTTAAACTCTTCATAAGTATCCACTTTTGTGATATTGTTTTCTCTGAAGTTTAAAGCTTTATTGTAAATGTCTTCCTGAATGGTTTTCAATAATTCTTCGATATATGCATCTAAGCCTTCGATAGAGCGCACTTCTTTAGTAAGATTGTCTCTTCTTGCGATTTCAACAGACTTATTCTCCAAATCTTTTGGTCCGATAGCAATTCTTACAGGAACTCCTTTCAATTCATATTCTGCAAATTTCCAGCCTGGTTTGTTCTGTGTATCATTATCAAATTTCACGGAAATTCCCTTAGCTTTCAGTTTAGCCTGAATATCTAAGGCAACCTCACTGATCTGGTTAAGCTGTTCGTCTCCCTTGAAAATTGGAACGATCACTACCTGAATCGGAGCCAATGTTGGAGGCAGTACCAATCCGAAATCATCAGAGTGTGTCATAATCAAAGCTCCCATCAGACGGGTAGATGTTCCCCAGGATGTAGCCCATGCATGTTCTATTTTTCCTTCTTTATTGGTGAATTTTACGTCAAATGCTTTGGCGAAATTCTGCCCCAGGAAGTGAGATGTTCCTGCCTGAAGAGCTTTTCCATCCTGCATTAATGCTTCAATACAATAGGTTTCATCTGCTCCTGCAAATCTCTCAGACGGAGTTTTTAAACCTTTAATAACGGGCATTGCCATGAACTTTTCTGCGAAGTCAGCATATACATTATTCATCTTTTCAGCTTCTTCAACCGCTTCGTCTTTTGTAGCGTGGGCGGTATGTCCTTCCTGCCACAAGAATTCTGCTGTTCTAAGGAACAGACGGGTTCTCATCTCCCAACGCACAACATTTGCCCACTGGTTAATAAGAATCGGTAAATCTCTGTAAGATTGAATCCAGTTTTTATACGTATTCCAGATGATCGCTTCAGAAGTAGGACGTACAATAAGCTCTTCTTCAAGCTTGGCATCCGGATCTACAATCAGCTTATGAGGATTATTTGGATCTGTTTTTAATCTGTAGTGTGTTACTACGGCACATTCTTTAGCAAAACCCTCTGCATTTTTTTCCTCGGCCTCAAACAAGCTTTTGGGCACAAAAAGCGGGAAGTATGCATTAACGTGACCTGTCTCCTTGAATTTTTTATCCATTTCATCACGCATTTTTTCCCAGATTGCATAGCCGTATGGTTTGATGACCATACACCCACGTACTCCTGAATTTTCAGCTAAGTCAGCTTTTACAACCAGCTCATTATACCATTTGCTGTAATCTTCGCTTCTTGAGGTTAATTTTGCCATTATCTTTTAAAATTTTTTTAACTTTTGTACATTATTGTTATCTAAAAATAAAAATCTATTTTTGATAGATTTTTTTACCAGTCTTTTGGTACATTTTTGGTACAGATTGCAAATATAATTTAAATTAAAAATCTTTACGTTATCATGAAAAGAAATATACATAAAAATTTGCTTGGTCTGCTAAGATCTAAAGGGATATTGGCAGTTTCAGGCGGATTATTGCTTATGTCTTGTGGTGCTCAGATGGGAGGGTATAGCGAGACAGACGGGGTTTATTATGACCCTAATAAGGATACGCTGCCAGAAGGAGTAATCATTAATGGTAGCGGAAACAGAGTAGGCGAATATTATGACTACTATCAGGATTCTAATGTGATCCAAAATGCACAGGAGAATTCAAGAGACCAACAAAATAAATATAACGACTGGAACGGAACCAACTGGAATACCAGCGCCACAGATTCTGACTGGGGGGCTTTTGCCGGTTCTCAGACTAATTATTATGACAATTCATG
Source organism: Chryseobacterium sp. (assembly GCF_022869225.1). NCBI lineage: Bacteria > Pseudomonadati > Bacteroidota > Flavobacteriia > Flavobacteriales > Weeksellaceae > Chryseobacterium > Chryseobacterium sp. The sequence goes on from NZ_JALIHL010000001.1 coordinate 3,688,939, forward strand.
GGGCTGGGGATCTCCCTGGGGCTGGTACGGTGGTTATAGCCCATATTGGGGCTGGAACCGAGGCTGGAATATGGGACTATCCTGGGGCTGGGGCGGATCTTTCGGCTGGGGCTGGGGAGGTTCTATCGGATGGGGAAGCCCATACTTGGGATATTCTCCTTACTGGGGTGGATACTATGACCCGTTCTGGGGTGGATATTATGGCAACCCTTATTGGGGATACGGAGGATACTGGGGTAATAGTTACTACAGACCTGCCTACAGAAGAAGCGGTGCTGACGGAAGAGGATTTGTTGGAAATTCTGGGTTAACTAATAATGTTTACAGACCGAGTACAACCGGCGGATTCCGAAACAGTGGAACAAGCGGATTCAGAGATGCCAACAGCAATACCAATGGAGGTTTCAGACAGGGGAATTCAGGTGGTTTCAGACAAGGAGGCTCTAATGGAGGCTTCAGACAAGGAAACTCAGGCGGATTTAGAAATTCATCATCCGGAGGATTCCGTAATGCTGCTCCTCAGTCAAGACCAGATTACAATTATCAACAGCCTAGATATAATAACAACGGAGGTTTCAGATCGAATGATTCGGGAGGCTTCAGATCAAGTGGCGGCTTCAACTCAGGAGGCGGAGGCTTCAGAGGTGGATCCGGCAGCGGTGGCGGAATGAGATCCGGCGGTAGCGGAGGCTTCAGGTAATTTTCAAATTAAATAAACTATTAATAAAATAATGTTAAAAAAATCTTTAGTATTAATGAGTATTTCAGCGGCTTTCTTTGCGCAGGCACAGGATGTTTCCGTGATAAGAAATACTGTAGATGTTTATTCCAGTACTCCTATGGTGGGATCGGCTAAGTTTAATGCGATGGCAGGTGCTAACGGAGCATTGGGAGGAGATGCCAACTCGCTGCTTACCAACCCGGCAGGTTTAGGAGTTGCTATCTCCGGAGAGATTTCAGGAACTTTATCCGTTGCTGGTAACAAAAACAGCAGCTCTTGGGCGGGTTCTACGATTGATTATAACAAAACGAAGACGGATCTAGGAAATGTAGGTGGAATTATTGCTTTTCCGCTGATGACTGAAACTGCATGGAAGTTTATCAACATAGGGATTAATTATTCCAATCAGTCTATTGATAATTATGTAGAATCGGCCGGGAATAATAATATGATTTATGATTTTGATACTAACAAAAGTTCAGCATTTGCGGGACATGCTTACAACAGATACGGTCATTTGTCAAAAATGAGTTTTGGTGTAGGAGCCAACTACAATCATAATTTCTATGTTGGAGCAGGTCTTAACTTTTTGAGTACTTCAATAGACCAATATGATACAGCAGCTTTCCGATCGGTTCAGAATAATACCATGGAATATTTCAGTAAGCAAAATACTCCGTTTTTTGAAAGGTCTTCAGGTTTTTCTGCTTCATTAGGGGTTATTGGGAAACTAAGTCCTAACTTCAGACTGGGAGCAGCCCTTGAAACACCTACTTTCTGGACCATAGACAGAGATTATAATTATTATAATGATGCCAGTTCAGGAGATGGAGTAGGATATGAAAACAGAAAACTAACGACACCACTTAAGGCAACGGTAAGTGCTGCGTTTGTAGCCAGTAAGAATTTCTCATTGAACGTAGACTATACACTGGGACTTACAAAACCGGACTATAAAGTATACGGGTCCGCGGAAAGAGAATTGAACAGCTTCTTTAAGGATAATTACAAGAACTTATCAGAGCTTAGATTGGGTGCCGAATATAGAGTGCAGCAGTTTAGACTGAGAGGTGGTTATTCTTATATTTCCAGTCCTATGGATGCTATTGCCATCAGCAGCTATAACGATGCCGGTATTGTACAGGAAAATCAGTCGTACAGCAATCTTATGTTAAGTGACAGAAACCTTCTTTCATTTGGTATAGGATATGATTTCAAATCGTTCTATATTGATGCTTCTTACCAAAATATAACCTCAACGTACAATAATCCTTTCTTGAGAGGTGTGCTTTCAGATCAGGTAGATTCTGCCTATTACTCACCAACGAATATTGTAAGCAGTAACGCTTATGCTGTTTCCAGTGTGAAAAATACCAGAAATAATTTCTTCCTTACATTGGGGTGGAAATTCTAATTTCAGCTGATAGATCGATACAATAAAAAAGCTCCGGATTTTCCGGAGCCTTTTATATTTATAAATCATTATTTTAATGAGGGTGATGATGAAACAGGTGCATAAAAAGTGCCAGGGAAACCCCTAAGACTACCAATCCTATTTTTACCCAGTCTATATTGTGGTTCTTGTTGCTTTCAAAAATGATCACTGAGGAGATATGAAGGAATATTCCTCCAACAATAGCCAGGAAATAAGGCTGTAGATCCGGATTGAAATAATTTCCCAGCAGCATTCCCATTGGAGAGGCTAGTGCAAAAAGGGCAACGATCAATAAAGAAGGATATGAGGACTTGCTTTTAGACTCTTCTTTCCGGTTGAATAAAAAGGCTCCCAGAATAAAAGAGATTGGGAGATTGTGAAATACAATTCCTAAAAGGTAAGGGGACAGCTCATGTTTTTCATTGGCAAGAGGAATCCCTTCAATAAATGCATGAATAAACAGTCCTACCATTAAAGCAACAGGAAGGATATTATGTTCATTATGATGATGAAAATGCCCATGCTCAAAACCTTTAGTGAGTGCTTCAAGAATCATCTGCAGAAGAACTCCTGCAATAACGAATATTCCGATATTGCTGCCTGCTGTGGAGGTATATACCTGTGGAAATACTTCATTGAGGCATATGGTAATCAGGAATCCGGCACTTAAGATCAGCAGGTTTTTAGCCAGCTTTTCTTTTTTACCGAAGTATTTTCCCAGAAATACGCCTGCGATTACACTTAAAATCAGTAAAAGTACTGTAATCATTATTTTTTCTTAAATAAATTGATACAACGTGGCGAGCTTTCTCTATCAAATTCATTCAGCTGGTAATCTCCCCATATTTTTATTCTTTCAAAGCCACATTCGGAAGCGTATGCATTAATGGCTTCCAGGGTATGAAGTTTTACTTTTTCAAAGAAATGAAATGCTTTACCCTCTGTTTCAAAACGAATGTCCTTGATCACATGTCTTCCTTCTATTTTTTTCAGAATTTTAAAATCAATGTTGCCACGGGTAATAACGGTTTCAGGAACCATATTTTTTCTTACGTATTCTTCGTTTAAATAATCAAGAACAAAATATCCTCCCGGCTTTAATGCATGATAAACCGACTGAAAAACCTTTTTATCATCATTTTCATTATCAAAATATCCAAAACTTGTAAATAAATTGAAAACAGCATCCATAGGATCTGCATCAATCGGGTTTCTCATATCATGCACTTCAAAAATCAAAGTCTGATTTTCAAACTGCTTGTCAGATTCAATACTCTGTCTTGAAAGGTCCAGTCCCAAAACATCATACCCTAATTTGTTTAGGAAAACAGAGTGTCTTCCCTTACCACAGGCAAGATCTATGATTTTGGAATTAGGCGGAAGCTGGAGGTCCGCAGTTAATTTTGTAATGAAGTTTTCGGCTTCGGTATAGTCTCTGTTGCTATAAAGAAGATGATAATAAGGGGTATCAAACCAAGATTCAAACCATTCCATAATGCAAAAATAACTAAATTTGTGCGGTTAAAAGCAAAGTATTTTGCAACATTCAAAGATTGAAAAATTCAATTGGCTCACAGATTGGATAGCTAATCTTTTAATTCTTAATCCTTTAAAACTTTTAATAACGACTTATGGATACAGAAAATTTACAAATACAGATAAAAACATTCTTCGGACTGGAACAGATTCTGGCAGAAGAAATAAGAAAATTAGGCGGAAGAAACGTTGAAATTAAAAACAGAGCGGTAAATTGTGAGGGAGATCTTGGATTTCTTTATAAGATCAACTATTCTGCGAGAACAGCATTGAAGGTCCTGGTACCGATTCACCAGTTTAAAGCTTTCAACCAGCACCAGTTTTACGACAGGCTATTTCAGTTTGCCTGGGAAGACTTCATGGATGTTGATCAGTCTTTTGCAATAGATGCCACGGTGAATTCTGAAACATTTAAGCATTCACAGTTCGTTACTTTGAAAATGAAGGATGCTATCGTGGATTATTTTCAGGAGAAATTCAAAAGACGTCCGAATGTGGAGACCAGAAATCCGGATATTAAGTTTCATCTTCATATTGACAGAGAACTGATTATGATTTCTCTGGATTCGTCCGGTGATCCTTTATTTAAGAGGGGATATAGAAGAGAACAGGGAGAAGCTCCTATTAATGAGGTGCTTGCCAGCGGAATGCTTCAGCTTGCCGGCTGGGACGGAAAAGGAAACTTCCTTGATCCGATGTGTGGTTCAGGTACATTGCTGATTGAGGCGGCTATGATTGCGATGGATCTTCCGGCTCAGATCTTCAGAAGAGGATTTGCCTTCCAGAACTGGAAAAATTATGATGCTGATCTGTTTGCAAAAATTAAAGAGTTCAGAATCAACAGAGTCAAGCAGTTTGACGGAAAGATTGTAGGATATGATATAGATGCAAGAATGCTGAATGCTGCCAGAATAAATGTTGAAGCTGCAGAAATGGAAGATGTTATCGAAATTAAAAAACAGAATTTCTTTGATTCCAAGAAAGAGCTTTTCCCATTATTGATGGTATTCAACCCTCCATATGATGAGCGGATTTCTATTAATGATGATGATTTCTATAAAAAAGTAGGAGATACCTTCAAAACCCATTATCCGAATACATTGGCATGGCTGATTTCGTCTGATCTGGAAGCCGTTAAAAAAATTGGGCTGCGCCCTTCAAGAAAGATCAAGCTTTTCAACGGAAAGCTGGAAACAAGATTTTTGCAGTATGAAATGTATGAAGGAACGAAGAAAATACATAAATTAGAAGGTAAATAAATATAGAAATACTGAATCTTTATGTCCTGGAATTTTTTTGATGGAGTGGAAATGCTTTTAGACGGACTAAGTCTTTTAGGCTCAAATTCGGATACACCAAAGCGAAGGCATGGTCATTCACCGAAGAAAGAGCAAGGAAAAGGGAAGTATACGGAAAAAGTAAGTGCCGTATGTATTGCAGCAGCGACCGTTCTTTTCATAATTGTTTTTAAAGATCCTTTGCCTCCGGAACATTATATTCAGACCCTAATGGTGGCTTCTTTGATCGGAACTGCCATTTCGTTTGTGCTGTTTTTTGTTCTGTATGTACTGGGGCATTATTATTTTAAGAACTTTTTTAAACTGCTGCTTTTCAGCAGTTCCGTTATTTTGTTTTCTGTTTCAGCAGTGTTGTATATCTATTTTAAAACAGGACTATTTATTTAAAGATCCTATAAAAGTTAATTTCTCCGAATAAGCTGTTAAACTATTTGCAGCTTCTTCTCTGAATAAGTAATTTTGAAAAATTTTCAATTTGAAGCCTAGTATTTCCATTATTGTCGCTATTTACAACCGAAAGGATGAACTTTTCGAGTTGCTGACCTCGCTTACCCAACAAACTGATAAAGGGTTTGAAATCATTATTGTGGATGACGGATCGATGATTGATCTTAAACCTACGATCAGGAATTTTGAGGAAATCCTGGATATCAAATATTTCAGAAAAGATAATTCAGGGCCGGGGCTGACAAGAAATTACGGAGCGGCAAGGGCTGCCAATGAGTGGCTGGTTTTTGTGGACAGTGATGTCATTGTAGAGAAAGATTATATTGAACATATTAAAAATGATATTCTGACGATACCTTGTGACGCGTTTGGTGGGGCAGATAAAGCCCATAAAGGGTTTAATCTGATGCAGAAAGCAATTTCCTATTCTATGACTTCCGTTTTTACTACCGGAGGAATAAGGGGAAGCAAGAAAGCGGTGTCAAAATTTCAGCCCAGAAGCTTTAATATGGGAGTAAAAAAAGAGGTCTTTAAGAAAGTGGGTGGATTTTCTGAAATGAGAATAGGAGAGGATCCTGACTTATCGATGACCCTTTGGGAAAATGGATTCACTACTGCCTTCTTTGATGATATTGCTGTGTATCACAAGCGCAGAGTGGATTTTGGGAAATTCTCCAAACAGGTATATCAGTTTGGATGTGCAAGACCGATTCTTAATCAGCGGCATCCTAACTATGTGAAGATTTCTTTTGCATTTCCGACCTTATTCATGTTGGGGTACATTATGGGATTTTTCGAATATTTTATTTTGGGAAGGGGCGTTATTCTTGCTTTTTATGGATTATATACCTTTTTGGTCTTTTTCCATGCGCTGCTTCTGACTAAAAATATAAGTATTGCCGGTATGGCGGTGATTTCCACTTATATTCAAATGTTTTCATATGGATATGGTTTTTTAAAATCATGGATCCTTCTGAACGTTTTTAAAATGAAACCGGAGGAGGCTTTTCCCCATCATTATTATAAAAAATAAGCCTGGTAGATTGCCTGTTTTTATGGATGATATCAGAATAAATCCCTGACGTTCGCCGTATATATGGTTTAAAGTATTTCTCTTATTTTATAGATGTTGGCTACAGCTAATTTTGAGATTATCTTTTTAATCGGGTGAAAGTCCGTTTCTACTGAATTTTTAGTTCCTGCCGATTGTGCAGGTATTGGAAAGAGATTTAACTTTTAAATATAACAAAAATACAAAGAAGGCTGTTTCATTTGGAACAGCCCTCTTTTTTACAATAAATTTAGAGTATAGAAATGTTTTCATGGGTAAGAATACCTACTTTCAGCATGCATTCTTTCATTTTGTGGTAAGTTCTTTTTATATCATGATCCAGACCGATTGAGAATCTGATCAGGCCATCGGAGATACCGATTGAAGCACGTTCTTCTTCCGGGATTTCAGATGAGGTGGATTTTCCTGAGCAGGAGAACAGGGTTTTATAGAATCCTAAGCTTACTGCCAGATATCCCAGGTTTTCTTCCTGCATCAGTTCCATCAGTTCATTTGCTTTTTCCGTAGTTCCGGCATCCAGGGTTAGTAATCCTCCAAATCCGTATTCCTCGTGAAGCATGCTTTTCATCAATTCATGATTCTTATGGGACGGCAAACCCGGATAGGATATTTTCAAGCCGTCTTTTTCAAATCTTTCAGCAAGATACATGGCGTTTTCGCTGTGTTTCTTTATTCTGATATGAAGTGTTCTCAGGTTTTTTAAGATACTCGCAGATCTGAAACTGTCCATCGTTGGGCCCAGAAGCATGCATGCTCCGGAATTGACATTTTTAGTATCATTAATGAATTCCTGAGTTCCGCAATATACGCCTCCTACAGTATCACTGCTTCCATTGATGAATTTGGTTAAACTGTGGATGACAATATCAGCGCCCAGCAGTGTGGGAGAAATGGAAAGAGGTGAAAAGGTATTGTCAACAATCAGTTTCAAACCATATTTTTTACAGATTTCTGAAAGTCTTCTCAGATCGGCTACTTCAAGGAGCGGGTTGCTTACGCTTTCACAGTAGATTACCTTGGTATTGGGCTTTATGGAGCTTTCAATAGATTCAAAGTTGCTGATATCCACAAAAGTGGATTCAATAGTAAAAGAAGGCAGGAAGTTTTTAAGAAAAGCATACGTTCCGCCGTAGATCGTTCTGCTGGAAATAATATGATCGCCGCTTTTGCATAGCTGCATCAAAACAGAGGTGATCGCACCCATTCCGGAAGCGGTTACATTGGCTGATTCCGTATTTTCCAATTTGGCAAGGGCCTGCGCCAGATAAAGGTTCATAGGAGATGAATGCCTGGAGTACAGGTAACATCCTTCTGCATTTCCTTCAAAAGTATCAAACATTGTTTTTGCAGAAAGAAAAGTATAGGTAGAGCTGTCTGAAATAGAAGGATTGACTCCCCCGAATTCACCAAAATACTGAAGATCCTGGATTTCATTGGCTGCATTAAAATTTTCCATAGGCGTTGTCTTTATTTTACTGAGCCAAATTGCATTATTTTCATAATTATTACAATATAAATCTGAATTTACAGAATATAAAACTGTAAATCATTGTTTATTTAGAAAATATATTTAGTATCTTCGGGAATATTAAATTTTTACCAAAAATTTATCTATGGAACTTGATGAAACTGATAAAAAACTGCTCCTGTTTTTACAGGAAGACTGCAAACAAACGACCAAAGAGCTGTCCGGCAAGCTTGGATTATCTGTTACAGCTGTTTATGAGCGTGTAAAAAAAATGGAAAATACAGGGGTGATTTCTAAATATGTAGCACTTTTAGACAAAAGCAAGGTTCATAGAAATTTTATTGTGCTGTGCCATGTGAAACTGACGCAGCATAAGAAAGAATTTGTCATGCAGTTTGAAAAGGAGGTGATGAATCTTGAGGAAGTAACAGAATGCTTCCATGTGAGCGGGGATTATGATTATATTCTTAAAATAGGAGTGAGAGATATAGAGGATTACCGCAGTTTTATGCTGACAAAGCTTACAACACTTCAGCACATTGCAAGTACCCATAGTTCGTTTATGATTTCCGAAGTGAAGAATACAACAGCAATTGTTTTATAATAGCCGCGTGTAAAGGGAAAACAATTGCTGAAAGAGAGCCGGTTTTTAATGCTGAAGGGCAGCTAACTTCTCTCTTTCAGAAAGTTTACATTTCCTAAACGATAACGCCATTTTTTGAAGCGATCGGGTCAGGCAGATCTGTTTCACCGGTCATTTGGAGCAGGTCAATTTCTATAGTTCTGCAGATGGAAAGCATCGGAACATCAAACATCAGCCCTGCAAAAGGATTTTCTGAATAATCTCCTACAAGTTCCATAATGATATATATCCATCCAATGATGATACAGAAAGGAATAGATGTCCAGATTCCCCAGTCTCCCAGTTTGGCAAACTCATTCACCAATCCCAGCGGAAGCAATGTGATAAACAGAATGTTAAAGACAAATGCCGTACTGGCAAACTGCCTTGGCGATGGGAATTTCTTGATTCTTTCCGCTTGTCCCTGAAAGCCGTAAAATTCATTCAAACAGGTCTGCAGCTGCATTTGATTGAAGTCTGAGATGGCACCTATGTTCTTCAGTTCGTTGATATCCTTGGCCTGTTGGGAGATCAGGTAAGTGGCAAAGTTTTTATAGTCGTTCTTAAGATCATATTCTTCTTCTGAAAGATATTTATGCAGAAAAATAGGCGCTCTTCCGTAATCAGGAAACCCCGCCTTGATCAGTCTGTTCCGTCTCAGATTGATATTTCCGAATTTATTTTCAGTGCTGATATGTTCCCATTCCGTAGGCACTAAAAGCTGTTCGCGGAAAGTATATAGCCATGCAATATGGCGGTAAATGATTCTTTTTTTTCGGTCCTCCAGTTCAAAAACACCTATTTCTTCATTTTTCGTATCAAAGGCCTGTACCATTGAAGCAAATGAACGGCTTGAGTTCACAATTCCGCCCCAGATCTTTCGGGCTTCCCAAAGTCTGTCATACGCCTGGTTATTTTTAAAACCCACTAAAAAAGCTTCTGCTGTACCAATCAGTGCAACAGGAACCCATGGGATCGTCATCCATTGCCAGTTGAAAAAATAAAACAGAACTGCAATCAGTGTACACCAGATAGAAATTAAGATAAGGTGGGTCCCGGAGAGATTAAGAACCTGTTTATAATTAACGTATTTTGTAGTGATCATAAAGAAGAATGTGTTTTTGGTGTGGAGACAAAATAAATACCAAACTATTATAAAACCGGTTTTATCATATCCTTGAAATCTTGTTTATTCACGTTTATCCGGAGATAATGGCTTAAGGGTGAGAATTTAATCATTGAATAAAAGTAATAAAAAAACCTCTAAAAAAATTTAGAGGTTTTTATTTTATAATAACTTAATATGTAAGCATCTCTTCGATCTTGTTGGAGAGCTTCTCCGCATTCGGAAGCATTTCTTTTTCAAGGACCAGGTTGATAGGAACGGCAGGAACATCTAAAGATCCCATTGTTTCTACCGGAGCATCCAGATATCTGAAGCAGTTTTTCGAAATACGGTGGGCAAAAGCTTCTGCAAACGAATTGTTAAGCTGTTCTTCTGTCAGGACAATACATTTTCCATGTGCTTTTACTCTTTCAAATACAAGCTCCTCATCTAACGGGATTAAAGTTCTCAAATCGATAACTTCCACTCTTCCGTTATGGTTTTTGGCAGCTTCTTTAGCCCAGTAAACGCCCATTCCGTAAGTCACGACCAATACTGTTCTTCCTTTTTCGGTTTCCGCTTTATCTGCTTCAATGATTACTTTTCCTTTTCCAAATGGAAGGATATAATCCTCTGCCGGTTCAATTGTTTTTGCATCTTCGGTTCCCGGAACTTTACTCCAGTACAATCCTTTATGCTCCAGCATGACCACCGGGTTAGGGTCGTAATAAGCCGCTTTTAATAATCCTTTAAAGTCTGCAGCGTTACTTGGGTACGCTATTTTGATTCCTTTGATATTGGCTAAAATACTTTCAACACTTCCACTGTGGTAGGGGCCGCCGCCGCCGTACGCTCCAATTGGGACTCTGATGATATTGCTGACCGGAAATTTTCCGCCACTTAAATAACTGGATTTTGAAATTTCTGTGATAAGCTGGTTGATTCCGGGATAAATATAATCGGCAAACTGAACTTCAACGATAGGTTTTAATCCAACGGCACTCATTCCGGCTGTGGAACCAATGATATATGCCTCCTGAATGGCTGTATTGAAGACTCTTTTACTTCCGAATTTCTTTCCTAATGTTACCGTTTCACGGAAAACTCCACCGATTCTTTCTCCTACGTCCTGTCCGTAAAGGAGTGCTTCAGGGTGTTTCCACATCAATTCCTGTATAGCATGGATGGCCGCATCTACCATCACAATCTTTTCACCATTGGCAGGCTCACGCGTTCCAGCCTCTTCGGTAATTGGAGTAGGAGCGAAAACATGCTGCATGACTGTTTCAGGGTTAGGATCATCTGCATTTTTGGCTCTTTCAAAAGCTTCCTCAGCTTCAAGACGCGCTTTTTTGGTAATTTGTTTTAAAAGATCTTCGTCTGCTCCGGTTTCCAGTAATTGTTTTCTAAGGATTTCTCCCGGATCTTTTGCTCTATGCTTGGCTAAATCTTCTTCGTCTCTATAGAATTCTCTTCTTACTCCGGAGGTGTGGTGTCCGATCAGTACGGTTTTTGCACAAACTACTAAAGGTTTTCTTTCAGTTCTTACGAAATCAACAGCCTTTTTCATGGCTTCAAAACTTTCTATGAAATCTGTTCCATCCACCCTCATTCTGCTTAATCCTGTAAAACCTGCTACAAAATCGTAAGCATCACAGGTTCTTGCTTCCTCTTTAGTCACGGAGATTCCCCATTCATTGTCCTGAACGAGGAATATGATCGGAAGCTGATGTAAAGAAGCAAACTGTAAGGCCTCACTTACTTCACCTTCTGTTACAGAGTTATCTCCAAGGCTGCAAACGACTACGGGATTATTTTCAAAATGCTGCAGATTGAAATCCTGGATGTATTTTATCCCCTGTGCAACACCGGTTGTAGGGATCGTCTGCATTCCGGTAGCGGAACTTTGGTGAATGATCTTAGGTTTATTTTCATCTCTGCTTGAAGGATGTGAATAATAAGACCTTCCTCCCGAAAAAGGATCGTCAGCTTTAGCCAATAGTTGAAGCATTAATTGGTAAGGTTCAAAACCAATCCCCAAAAGAATGCTTTCATCTCTGTAATAAGGAGAAACCCAGTCCTCTTTTTTTAATTGATAAGCTGTTGCCAGCTGGATAGCTTCGTGGCCTCTTGAAGTGCTGTGAACGTATTTGCATATATTCCTGTTTTCTTCGTAAATATCAGCCATTGCCTTGGCCAGCATCATATGATTATACGCCTTGAGTAATATATCCTGAGAAACTTTTTCGTGAAGTGTATTTTCCATAGCAAGCAAATATACATAAAAAAACAAAATACTAACAAGTGTTAGTATTTTGCAATAATTTAATGAATTTTATGGTTATTCCTTAATTACTTTTTTAGAAATTACTTCTTTGTCAGTTTTTATTTCAATAATATAAATTCCTTTTGTATAGGCAGATAAATCAACTGCTTCTTTATCACTGTTGATGGTTCCGTTCTGTAATTTTTTACCGGATAGATCATAAATGGTGAAAGTTGATTTTTTAGGTGCTTTCAGTATATTGATCATATTCTTTGTAATAGTGGGTGCTATGGCAATTCCGCTTAGGCTTCCGGTTTCTTTAGTTCCTAAAAGAGCGGTGTAGCCTGTCACAAGAATTGAATAATTCTGTGGAGCATTAGCGCCTGCATTGTTTTTTAAGGTCCCTTTGTTGGTGATCTCAATCCTGTAATTTCTACCTGCTACCGGATTGTCGATAACTACCTGCTCTACATTGTCTACCGTATTGTCGGCTTTTGTAGCAGGGGACATTGGGCTTAAAGCATTCAATTTCCAAGGGTAATAAATAGTATTGTTAGAGGTATCAATAATTCTCACGTCCAAATCATTAATAAGCTTAGATGTTCTATCGTTATAAGCATCTGCGTAAGTGGCTGGCATTGTGGTGTATTCAGGATCGATCCATGAAATGGTCACTTTTAATGGTTCACTTCCGGAAGCTGTAACGATTTTGGCATTTGGTGTTCCGCTTGTTAAGGTCTCATCGTTAAAAATAATGCTGTTATTTGATTTTGCCACAAGAAGTTCTGCTCCTTTTTTTGCATTGATGAATCCCCATCCGAAATGCGGGTCAGGTCCGATATTGCCGGCTTCTAAAGCGGAGTGGATCATCAGGGTTTTAGCAGATGCGGCACTGAGTGGGTTTCCGGAAAATAATTGCTTGCTGATCTGGGTCCATAGCCCCATGATACCTGTAACAACAGGAGCTGAATACGAAGTCCCATCGCCTACTGTAATACCTTGGCTTCCGGTTGCATCATTATTAGTACTCGCGCTGGCTACTGATGTTCCAACAGCAGTAATATCAGGTTTAATACCTCCGTCATCTCTTGGTCCCGCGCTGCTGTAGCCGGAATGGATGACATCCGAAGAAGCGGTGTATCTCCCGTCGTTAGTGGTGATTCTGTCGGTAGCTCCTACGACAATAATGTTTTTTCCCAGAGAACCAAAGCCGATACAGTCGTATCCCTGTGAGCAGTTGTTGGGAGGAAGGGTATCTGATGCGGTAAATGCAACAGTGCCCTTGGAATAGTATTTAGTCCCTGCCGAGGTGCCGGGTCCCATTCCGTAAGAATTTCCGGCGGATTTAACAATGATATAGGACGGGTTATTATATACAATGCGGTCATAATCCCGGTCCGTCTCAAAATACGTTCCCTGCATATCATATGCTGTATTGGGTGAAGTAAAATCTCCCGCCCATACCCAGGCTGCTGCACCATTGACCAATGCTTGAGTCCATCCGGGATTGGTTCCGTAAGAATGGTTGGATATAGCAGGCTGCGCAATTAATATTTTTTGAAACACAGTACTTGCGGTGGTGTTTCCAGGCAGGGTGCTATCCATAAAAGCATAGGCATCTATGGTAGAATTGGGAGCAATCCCCCTGAAATTAACGGCTCTTGTAGTTCCATTAGTAAAGGTTACAGTATATGGATAATCTTTAGCTCCAATGAAGCCTGCAATAGAAGTGGCATGATCACCATAATTAAGAGTGCTGCTTTCTTTATTGGTTATCCTTCCGGTAGCGTTATTAAAAAATACATGGTCTGCAAAAACTCTGGAGGGGGCGTTTGCTGTACTTCCGTCAAAAATGGTAAATTTGATATTTTCACCGTTAAAGGAGCCTGTGAGTCCGCTGATATTTCCTCCCTGCAGAAAGTCGGAATTAGAATTTTTGATCTGGTCCAGGTCCTGGGCTTTGTTGAAAAGAGGCTGGCCGTTAGGGGCAAAAGCAGCAATGCTTGCTCTCTCTTCCTCAATTTTTTTTAAGGTTTCAGGACTTCTGCTGGCGCCATAATGTTTTGAAACATAGGCGTCAAACTTTTCGTTGTTTTCTATTCTTTGTCTTTCAAATTCTCTTTTGAGAGCATCATTGTTGTTTTGAGCACTTATAAATGAAATAATTAAAGTGCTGATCGAAATAAAGATCTTATTCATTTTGTTAAGGTTTTAAAGAAGTTTAGTGTTTTTTCAAATGTATGAATAATTTCAATTCAGGCTTTATTTCGTGAAAACAAAAAGCATTTTGACTGTATTTATAAATAAATATTTAATTTTTAGTTGATATTTTTATATAATTTATATTTATGAATGTTTTTTATTTTGTGAAAATGAATAAAAGACAGGGGCTGATTTTCAAAATATTGTCATTTTTTTATCGTTTTTTTCCAGATACTCAGAAGAAAATGTCTTTGACCTGTTTTTTTGTAGTACAATGAATTGAAATGAGTAAATTCAATTGCATAATCCGTATTTCTTTGCCTGCCGTAAAAATGTAGGACTCTTATTCGGATGTTTTTGTTTTAATAATTATTGATCGTTTATCTCATGACTTTAAGACAGTATTTAGAAAAAATGAAGTAACTTTACATTCTCTTTTTTATAAAAAAGTTAGAACATTATATGTATTTAATTTTTGACACAGAAACAACCGGTTTACCAAAGAATTTCAACGCACCGCTCTCGGATTCGGACAACTGGCCAAGAATGGTCCAGATTGCATGGCAATTGCATGATGATGACGGGAACCTGATTGAAAACCAGGATTATATTATTAAACCGGAAGGCTATGACATTCCTTTTAATGCAGCCAGGATTCACGGAATTACCACAAAGATTGCCCATGAAGAAGGCCGTGACCTCCAGGAAATCTTGGAAGAGTTTTCAAAAGTACTGGAAAGGGTAAGAGTGGTATCCGGACATAATGTGGAGTTTGACTACAATATTGTAGGGGCAGAATTTTACAGAAAAAATCTTAATGATAATTTACAGGGAAAACCCAGAGCAGATACAATGATTCTGGGAACCGACTTCTGCAAGCTTGGCGGAGGAAGGGGAGGCCGGTTTAAACCTCCGAAACTTGAAGAACTCTATGAAAAGCTGTACGGAAATAAGTTTGATGAAGCCCACAATGCTGCTGCGGACGTAAATGCCACCGCTCAGGTTTTCTTTGAAATGATGAGAATTGGGGTTGTTCCGGCTGAAACCTTAAAGATTTCAGAGGATCAGCTTGCTTATTTTAAAAGTCTTTACCCGGACCCGATCAAACCTTTCGGAATTGTTATCCGGAGACAGGTTGCTGATTTTCATAACAAGAAGAAACAGCAGGATTTTGGAAGTATCGATGATATTGATTTAGGTAAATATTTCAATTTTGATAATCATAGTGTATTTTCAACACTCACGGCTACTTCAAGTATCAGTGATCTGATTAAAAGAGCCTCTGATGAAAATTTCCCGGCTGTCGGAATGGTGGATCTGGGAAATATGATGGGAGCTTTTAAGTTTGTTTCTGCGGTGGAAGGAGCCAATGGGGACAGAGCGAAAAAGCATAAAGAATATCTTGCCAAAAAACAGGAAGCGGAAGAGAACGGAGAAGAGTTTAATGAAGAGGAGCCTGTTTCAGAACCCTTAATTCCAGTTGTCGGATGTGAGTTTTATATTTCAGACCGTTACGAACAGAAGCAGTTTACGAAGGATGATCCGGACAGAAGAACGCAGGTTGTTCTGCTGGCAAAGGATTTTAACGGATATAAAAACCTTGCCAAGCTTTCCAGTATCGGATTTTTAAAAGGGTTCTATTTTGGTGTTCCCAGGGTGAGCCGTGAGCTGATCGCTCAGTATAAAGAAGGACTGATCGCTCTTACCTCAGGGATCATGGGTGATATTCCGGATGCGATTTTAAATACCGGGGAACAAAAAGGAGAGGAGCTTTTTAAATGGTGGAAACAAACTTTTGGAGATGATTTTTATGTTCAGCTTCAAAACCATAAGCTGCCTGAGGAAGAACACTTAAATGAGGTCCTGTTATATCTTTCAGATAAATATAATGTTAAGATTTTAGCTCAGAACGAAACCTTCTATACCAATAAGGATGATGCTAATATTCAGGATATTGTAAGCTGTATCAAAGATGGAGAGAAGCTTACAACACCTATTGGAAAAGGATTTGGTAAAAGGAGAGGACTGGCTACAGGAGAGTATTACATCAAAAACTCGGATGAAATAAAAGAAGCTTTCCTTGCTTATCCGGATGCTTTTGACGCGTACGAAGAA
Organism: Chryseobacterium sp.; assembly: GCF_022869225.1. Classification (NCBI taxonomy): domain Bacteria; kingdom Pseudomonadati; phylum Bacteroidota; class Flavobacteriia; order Flavobacteriales; family Weeksellaceae; genus Chryseobacterium; species Chryseobacterium sp. The sequence goes on from NZ_JALIHL010000001.1 coordinate 3,705,226, forward strand.
TTCTTTGCGAAGTTCAAACCTTATACTTTAAAAAGAGATGTTCTTCTTCCTAAATTTGACATTCCTGAAGAATTTATCCATGCAGAAGATGAGGTAGACGGAGGGAAAAGAGGGGAGATGGCTTATCTTACGCACTTAACCTATGAAGGAGCTAAAAAGAGATATGCGGAAACAGGTATTACTGATGAGATCAAAGAGCGTCTTGACTTTGAACTGGAGGTAATTGCCAATACCGGTTATCCAGGATACTTCCTTATTGTACAGGATTTCTGTAACGAAGCCCGAAAAATGGGAGTTTGGGTAGGTCCCGGAAGAGGATCTGCAGCAGGATCCGCAGTGGCATACTGTATAGGAATTACGAATGTGGATCCGATTAAATATGATCTCCTTTTTGAGCGGTTCCTGAACCCGGAAAGGGTTTCGATGCCGGATATTGATATTGACTTTGATGACGAAGGAAGGGACAGGATTATCAAATGGGTAATCGATAAATACGGGCAGAGCCAGGTAGCGCAGATTATTACCTATTCTGTGCTTGGAGGAAAGTCTGCAATTAAAGATGCAGGAAGGGTTCTGGATGTCCCTATCCCGGATACGAATAATATCGCTAAGCTTATTCCGTCCACACCGGGGATGAATATTGCAAAAGCATTGGCGAAATATGATAAACTGAAGCCGGAGGAGCAAATGCTTGTCGATGAGATGAGGTATGTTCTGGACAGCCCTGAGGATTCCCGTCATGATGTGCTTGCAAGTGCGAAAAAGATGGAAGGGTGTATCAGGAATACCGGAATTCATGCCTGTGGGGTAATCATTACCCCGGAAGATGTGAGTAATCTGGTTCCGGTAACGATTGCAGCCAAAGATGCCGATATTTTGGTGTCACAGTTTGACAACTCCGTGGCGGAAAGTGCCGGTCTTTTAAAGATGGACTTCCTTGGTCTTAGAACACTGACGATCATCAAGGATGCCCTGAAACTTGTGAAAGCGAGATATGGGTTGGATATTGATCCGGATCTTATCCCGCTGGATGATGCCAAGACCTATCAGCTGTTTAAGGAAGGAAGAACGGTAGGGATTTTCCAGTATGAAAGTCCCGGGATGCAAAAATATATGCGGGAACTGAAACCGACGGTTTTTGCTGACCTTATTGCCATGAACGCATTGTACCGTCCGGGTCCGATCAAGTATATTCCAAACTTTATTAACAGAAAGCACGGGATTGAAGAGATTGTTTATGATTTACCGGAAACAGAAGAATATTTAAAGGAAACCTACGGAATTACCGTTTACCAGGAGCAGGTAATGCTTTTATCCCAGAAATTGGCCAATTTTACAAAAGGTGAGGCTGATACACTGAGAAAAGCGATGGGTAAAAAGCAGATTGATGTTCTGAATAAAATGTACCCTAAATTCATTGAAGGAGGCCGAAAGAATAACCTGAATGAAGAGCGGTTAGAAAAAATCTGGAATGACTGGAAAGCCTTTGCCGAATATGCCTTCAATAAATCTCACTCTACGTGTTATGCTTTTATTGCCTATCAAACCGCATTTTTAAAAGCAAATTACCCGGCGGAGTACATGGCGAGCGTAATGAGTAATAACATTAACAACACGGATTCTATTACCATGTTTATGGAAGACTGTAAGAGTATGGGCGTTGATGTTTTAGGGCCGGATGTTAATGAATCTCAATATAAGTTCTCAGTAAACGAGAAAGGGCAGGTTCGTTTTGGACTGGGAGCGATCAAGGGTATTGGAGAAGGTCCTAGTGAAGCGATCACGAGAGAGCGGGAAAACGGCAGGTTTAAAAATATCTATGATTTCTTCGAGAGAATAATGCCTTCGCAGATGAATAAAAGAGTGGCGGAAAGTTTAGTGCTGGCAGGAGCTTTTGATGAATTGGATACTTTCCACAGAGGTCAGTATTTTGATATAGATATGGCTGGAAAAACGAATCTGGAACGATTGATCAGATATGGGCAGAGCTTCCAGGAAAGTAAAAATGAAATGGAACACTCCCTGTTTGCTGATTTTGCGGAAGAAGTTCAGATCGAACAGCCCAAACTGGCACCTTGTCCGGAATGGCCGAATATGCATAAGCTTAATAAAGAAAAAGAAATCATTGGTTTCTATCTTTCTGCCCACCCATTGGATGAGTTTAAATACCAGTTTCAGTTTATGCAGGGCCAGCTTTCAAAAAAAGCAGTTTTGGAAAAAGAGGAAGAAGAAAAAACCGCTTCTGATGATATACCTGTTGTAGAGCAGGAAGCGCAGGACGAAACAGTTTATCTTACAGAAATTGTTTCAGACGAAATATCGATTGAAGAAGAGATCGTGGAAGAGGTGACCAAAAAAGCTGAGCCGAAAGGTAATTTTTTATTTTTAAACCTTGATGAGGTGGATGCTTATAAAGAACAAGCCTTTTCCAATAAGCAGGAAGAATTGTTTGAGGAGAAAAAGAAAGACTGGAAAACGATTCAGAAAGAAAGGGAAAATGGCGGAGGCGGAAAAGAATACACGGTAGCCGGTCTGATTACCGAGTACAGGGTGCAGGATGGTTTCAGGAGTGGTGAGAAAGTGGCATTTGTAACGCTGGAGGATTATTCGGGGTCATATTCTTTCAGGCTGGGAGACCGGGATTATATGAGGTTGAAAGAAAAACTTGAAGTCCAGCGGTTTGTGATCTTTAAGATAAAATTCGCACAGGTTAAGGATGGAAGGGTTTTCGTAAATGTAAATGATGTCATTGAGCTTCAGGAAGCGTTTGAAAGGTTTGCGAAAAGCATTTCTCTGGTCATGGATGTCATGGATGTACGGCCTGAGGACCTTGACTTTTTCAGAACGGTTCTCGATAGGAACAAAGGAAATCAGAAGTTAAAATTCTTTATTAAAAATATTGAGGACAACTCTCATATTGAAGTTCAATCGATGAAGCATTCCGTGGATCTGAATGGGGATCTGATTAAAGAGATTCAGTTACTGAATAAATATGAATTTTACTTGAATTAAATTAAATAAAAAATAAATATCTATAAAAGCGGCTTTTTTGCCGCTTTTTTTATTGAACTTTTATTATTATGATGATTTTTTTTTCAAAAATTATTTTATGTTAAATAGCAGTCTGTAAGCTGGGGCTTAATTTTATGATTATTCTTAATTTGCTGATATTCAGAATATTACAATTTATCATCAATTGTTAAAAAAATGTTAAAATTAAATAATTGTTTGATTTTAGTTAAAAATAATTCTATTTCATTGATTTGTATGTGTTTGTTTTAATTAATTATTGATTTTTAATTAAATATTTAATTACTTTTACGCCCTAATTTTATTTTACTATATATGAAAAAACTTCTACTATTGTGTATGACCGCTCTGGGAATAGGAGCCTCGGCACAGATTATAGTCAATGAAGGGTTTGAGAATTCATTACCTGTAGGATGGACGTCCACAGGTTCTCCTTCGTATTCCATATGGTCAGGGGGTACTGCCTGTGCGGATGCAAAAATGGCTTATAAGAATTTATATTCAAGTGCGACATCTTTTAGCCTTGTGTATAGTTCTGCTAATTCGAATGGCACTGCAATGGACTATTCATTTCAGTATGCAGCAAAAGGATATTCTACTTCCGGAGCGATCAAGGGGAATGTAGCGGCAGATTATTCAGTGGATGGAGGAACTACCTGGGTTCCGCTGATCACTCCTGTGGTTCTTGACAGTCCAAATGCTACTCCTGTTTCCTGTACTACCGTTTCAGGGACTATTCCGGCGGGAACCATTCCGGCAGGAGCTAATTTTAAATTCAGACTTACGGGGAATTATACAAGTCCCGGTGACTTTTATTTAGGTTTTGATGATGTTAAGCTGACTCAGACTATTTCAACCGGACCTGGGTGTACTACATTAGCTACACCGGCTGCCGGAGCTACGGGGATTTCCAGAACTCCTGCGCTTACCTGGGCTGCGGCTGCAGGGGCTACTTCATACTTATTAAGTGTGGGGACTACACCTGGAGGAACAGATGTATTAAATAATGTGAATGTGGGGAGTGCTACTTCTTACACAATTCCTGCTGCCAATGCACTGGACTACTCGGTGCTTTACTACGTGAAAGTTACTCCTACCAATAATTTTGGAAGTAATACAGGTTGTACGGAAAGTTCTTTTACAACTTTAAATATTGGCTGTCCTAGCGTTTCGTCACCTTCTTCTGCAGCCACCGGAGTTGCTGTAATGCCTGCTATCAGCTGGAGTTCTTTAGCGGGGGCTACCGGATATAAAATTTCTATGGGAACTACTGCCGGAGGTACGGATATTATAAATAATGCGGACGTAGGGAATGTAACGACTTATACCCTTACTACCCCTTTATCATTCAATACTAAATATTATTATACGGTTTCCAGTTATAGCGGGACTTCTGCCAGCTCAGGTTGTACGGAAAGAACTTTTACAACGGTAACTTTATGTCCGAGTGTTTCGGCACCTTCATCGGCAGCAACAGGGGTATCTGTGCTTCCTACCATCACATGGGGGGCTATTGCAGGGGCTACCGGATATAGAATTTCCATGGGAACTACAGCCGGAGGTACAGATATCATGAACAGCGTGGATGTTGGAAATGTAAGTACCTATACCCTTACTACGCAATTAGCATATAATACAAAACATTACTATACCGTAACCGGGTATTCCGGAAGTACAACAGGGTCTTCCTGTACGGAAAGAAACTTTACCACTTCAACGTTATGTCCAAGTGTGTCAGCACCTTCATCTTCTGCAACGGGGTTTCCATCCTTCCTACCATTACATGGTCTGCGGTGGGAGGAGCTACCGGATATAAGATTTCTATGGGAACCACTGCCGGAGGTACAGATATTATGAACAGCGTGGATGTAGGAAATGTAACGACTTATACCCTTTCTACCCCTTTATCATATAATACAAAATATTATTATACGGTAACGGGATATTCAGGAAGTATCATGGGGACATCTTGTACGGAAAGAAACTTCACAACGTCAACTTTATGTCCTGCTGTTTCCGCGCCTTCATCCTCTGCCACCAATGTTTCCATCACTCCTACCATTACATGGGGAGCGATCACGGGGGCTACCGGATATAGAATTTCTATGGGAACCACTGCCGGAGGTACAGATATTATGAATAGTGTGGATGTTGGAAATATGACGTCCTATACCGTTTCTACGCCATTATCATTCAGTACAAAATACTATTATACAGTAACCGGATACGCGGGAGGCTTGGCAGGTACAGCTTGTACGGAAAGAAACTTTACGACACAGGGACCTTGTCCTATCGTGACTTATCCTGCTGATGCGGCAACTCTTCAGCCAATAATGCCTACTATTAAATGGAATCCGATTTCTACGGCAACTTCTTATAGTTTATCTGTGGGAACAACAGCTGGCGGAACTGATATCCTGAGTAATGTGAACGTGGGGAATGTTACATCCTATACATTTACTGCTCCTTTAACATTAGGAACTAAATACTATTACAAGGTCAATACCAATACCTCATCAGCATGTACGGAAAGAACATTTACCGTGAATGCTAATCCTGCACCGGCTAATGATAACTGTTCCGGAGCATTGGTAGCATCATCATTCCCTTATACTTACAACCAGACAGACGGAGCAGGTAATACAAACGGATCCGGATTTATTACTGCCTGTTCTTCAGGATCTAATGACGGAATGTGGTTTAAGTTTACAGGTGACGGAGGAACGATTACGGTAAAGGCAACTACAACCACTACTTGGGATCATAAGGTATCGGTATATTCCGGTAACTGCGGTGCTCTTACTTGCGTGGGTACCGTAGATGACAGCCTTAGTACTTCCGGATCTTCGGAAACTTATACATTCTCTTCTGTAGCAGGTACAGACTATTATGTAAATGTAGCCTACTATAGTGCCACTACCGATTCAGCAGAAGGAAACTTTACGATGAGTATTACCTCAAGTATGTTAGCGACTTCAGAAGCATCTGCCGTTAAAGTAAATACGATTCAGGCTTATCCTAATCCATTTACTGATGTTGTGAATATTTCAGACATCTCTAAAGTACAGTCTATTTCAATTGTTGATCTTACAGGAAGAGTAGTGAAGACTATTGCAGCACCTTCTTCTGTACTTCAATTAGGAGAATTAAAACAAGGAATGTATTTAGCGGTATTGAATATGAAAGACGGATCTAAACAGACGATCAAGATTCTAAAAAAATAAAAATCATTATTTATTCATAATTATGAAAGCAGTGGCTATTTAGTCACTGCTTTTTTAATAATTTTTTAATGTTTTTTTAATCTTGTGTTAAAATTATTATTAATTTGGTAATATAATTAATACCCAATAAAATAATATAATATGAAGAAAATCTTACTTTTGTGCTTATTGATGATAGGCATGACATTGAGTGCTCAAATCAACTTAGGAGAAGGGAGTACTGAAACCGGGAATGCCCCGATTGATACTTATTATGGATATTCCTATATCCAGCAGATTTTTACCAAACAAGAGATTAATGCCAATGCGGCAGGTACTATTACAGGATTGAAATTTTATCTGGATGCTTCAGCATCTTTAACCAACTCATCAGACTGGGTTGTTTATGTGGGACATACTGCAAAATCCAATTTTACTTCCGGCAGTGACTGGATTCCTTCAACACAGCTGACACAGGTCTATGCGGGTGCTGTTACTAACAATAACGGAGTTATAGAAATCACTTTTACCACCCCGTTTCCGTATAATAATACACAAAACTTAGTCATTGCGGCGGAAGAAAATTCTCCGGATTATGATGACAGTAATATATTTACGGTCTATAAATACAGCGCTGTCAATGATCGTACCCTTTCCTACAGCAGTGACGGTACTGACCCTGACCCTGCCAATCCTCCATCTGGCGAAATCCTGGAATATAGATCTGTAGTGAGTCTTATGGGGCTTACAATCAATCCTATACCGGCTTGTCCTGTCATGGAATACCCTTTAAATAATTCATCGTTTATTCCTGTGTCACCTGCTATCACATGGAATACCACGCAGGGGGCTACGAGTTATAAGGTATCAATAGGAACAACTCCGGGAGGAACAGATATTGTCAATCAGCAAACGGTAACTTCCAACAATTTCACGCCGTCATCCCCGCTTAATGCCAATACCATCTATTATGCAAAAGTAACAGCTGTGGGAGCGGGAGGAGAATCTACAGGTTGTTCCATCATCCAGTTTAAAACAGCGCCGCCTGCACCTGCCAATGATGACTGTACAAGTGCGGTAAATCTTACGGTGAATCCGGATATGAACTGTGCCAGCATGGCTTCAGGGTATACCTTGGGAGCAAGTGATTCTGGTTTGGTCCCGGATCCATGCTATGGTGACCCGGATGATGATGTGTGGTTTAAGTTTACAGCTACTGCTACCAGTCATACGGTAACGCTTAGTAACGTGGTTTCCATTGGAGCGGACTTTAGCGATGAGCTTTATTATCAGGTATTCAGCGGTGACTGCAATAGTTTGGCAAGTATGGTGTGTTCCTACGGAGGAATGGAAGTTCTTACCGGGCTGACGGTAGGCCAGACTTATTATATCAGGGCATACAGTTATGGAGGGGCAGGCGAAGCTCAAAGCTTTGATATCTGTGTGGGGACAATCCCTCCGCCGCCGGTAAATGATGAATGTTCTGGAGCATTAGCAGCAACTGTATTCCCATATAGCTTTACACAGACTGATGCTGCAGGAGCTACTAATAATAATGGCTATATTGAAGTTTGCTCTAATGGGATGAATGATGGTACATGGTTTACTTTCACCGGCGATGGTACTACGTTTAATATGACCGTATCAACACCTGCCGGCAGTTATTTTGACTCTCAGATCGGAGTGTACAGCGGTAGCTGTAATAATTTAACCTGTGTAGATACTGTAGATCAGAACGGAGCAGGAGAGACGGAAACAATTGCTATCCCTACGGCTGCCGGAACGGTATATTATGTGAATGTGGGCGATTACAGTACATGGGATGACAACTTGGAAGGAACTTTTACCATTAATATTACGAAAGAAAATCTTGCTACTGCAGAAACTTCTAAAGCTAAAAATGAGATCAGAGCCTATCCGAATCCGTTCACAGACGTATTGAATATCGCTAAAATTGACCAGGTAAAATCAATTTCGGTTTCTGAGGTTTCAGGAAGACTCGTGAAGACTATAGACCAGCCGGTTTCAACGCTTTATCTGGGAGATCTGAAATCAGGAATGTATATGGTAACACTTCATATGAAGGACGGATCTAAGCAGACTGTGAAAGCGATTAAGAAATAAAACAAACCTGCTTTGTTTACTGCTAAAAAAGATGAGTGAAATATTTCACTCATCTTTTTATTTTTAATGCTATCTCATGATCTTGCTCACTACTCATTATTTATCAGGTACGGGCTGTATGTCTCCCGTATTCATAAGATCAAAAACAGTAGGGAAGAACATAGCAAGGATAAAGTAAATGATGATCATCAATACAATTAATGAGAAAAGAATGATCACTAAACTATTCGGTTTGTTTTTCTTTTTCGGTTCCATGATTTTTCGGGTATTTGTTAATAGATTAAATGAATACCAAATATTAAGCTAATTTCTTGCCACATTGTTTACAGTATCTTGCATTGTCGTCAATATCATCGTTTCCGCAGCGGTCACATATCTTTTCCAGGTTCTGTCTTTTATTTCGCATTTCAGCGGTTACAATACCCGTAGGAACTGCAATAATGGAATAACCTGCCAGCATGAGGATTACTGCAAAAAACTTCCCTAAAGGAGTGATAGGAGACACATCCCCGTAGCCTACGGTAGTAACTGTTACCACAGCCCAGTAAATAGCCTGCGGAATGGTTTCAAAACCTTGCCTGCCGCCTTCCACCATAAACATTAATGAGCCTACGATCACTGAAAAAATAATCAGAAACAGGAGGAAAATGTAAATTTTTCTTGAGCTGTTTTTTAAAGCCCTTACGATGAGGTAGCCATCATTCATAAAGTCCAGTAAATTGAAAATTCTAAAAATTCTCAACATTCTCAGCATTCTGAAGATCAGGAAATATTTGGTGATGGGAAAGAAAAAGCTAAGGAAAAAAGGAACCAGTGCAAGAAAATCGATGATCCCGAAAAAGCTGAAAATATAATTCTTTTTATTCTTCACCACAGCAATCCGCATAGAGTACTCAAGCGTAAAAAAAATAGAAATGACCCACTCAAGGATCAGGAATGTATAATGGAACTTTTTGTCGAGTTTGGGTACACTTTCCATCATAATGATGGCAGTACTGATGAGAATTAAGGACAATAAGATGATGTCGAAGAGTTTTCCGAGCTTGGTATCGGAACGGTAAATGATCCGATAAAGGAATCTTTTCCATAGAATATCTTCAGGAACAAGATTATGTTCTCTTTCCATTTAAAATCTGTTTATTTCACGGCGAAGTTAATAATTTCAATCAAGTATAAGGTAAATATAAGATTGTTAAAAGAAAATTCCAAATATTCAATAGTAGTACTATCATGATTGAATTAATACCTATTTAAAGACAAGTTTGTGTTGCTTTTTTGATCCGGCTCGGCTGAATTTGCCGGTTTTTTATGGTGTAATTTTTCCGGGATCATGGTAAAATTAATATCTTCGCCGTAACTGTAAAAATAGATTCATGAAGCTAAGAACTGTCATTTCAAAGATTGAAGAAGAAATAAGTGTCAGACAGGCAGAAGATTTTGATAATGTGGGATTGCTGTGTGGTGTTCCTGATCGCGATGTAAGCGGAATCCTGGTATGTCATGATGCATTGGAAAATGTAGTAGAAGAAGCTATCCTGAAAAACTGCAATCTGATCGTGTGTTTTCATCCTATTATATTTTCCGGGTTAAAGTCTTTAACAGGAAAAAATTATGTGGAAAGAGCCGTTTTAAAAGCGATTGAAAATAAAATTGCCATTTATGCGATTCATACGGCTTTTGATAATGATTTCTTTGGTGTAAACCATGGTATATGCACCCAGTTGGGGCTAAAAAACATGAAAATTCTTCAGCCTAAAGAAAATAACCTGAAGCAGCTGACCGTCTTCGTCCCGGGCGAGTATTCGGAAAAGGTAAAAGAAGCCATGTTTAGTGCGGGAGCAGGGAGTATAGGATGTTATGATGAATGTAGCTTTACGGTTAATGGAAAAGGAACATTCAGACCAACAGAAGGCTCAAATCCGTTCTCAGGCCAGCAGAATATCCGTGAAAATGCGGATGAGGACATGATCTCCGTTATTTTTGAAACATATAAAGAAGGGCAGATCGTAGGGGCTATGAAGACTGCACATCCCTACGAGGAAGTAGCCTACCAGGTATACAGCCTGGATAACAAAAACCATCATGCAGGATTGGGAATGTATGGAGATCTGGAAGAGGAAATGGATGAAAAGGATTTTCTGACATTGGTTAAAGAAAAGTTTGGTCTTGAAGTCATCAAACATTCTTCTTTTAACAATAAAAAAATTAAGAGGATAGGGGTTCTGGGCGGCTCCGGAGCCAGTGGAATCAGATCTGCCGTTTCCAAGAAATGTGATGCCTATCTTACGGGAGATCTCAAATACCATGATTATTTTTTAGCGGAGTCCAAAATGCTGATCTGTGATATAGGCCATTATGAATCAGAACAATTTGTGACTCAACAATTATTTGAAATTTTATCACAAAAATTTAGTACATTTGCAATTTCAAAATCTATTGAAAAAACAAACCCAGTAAATTATTTCATTTAAATATGGCAAAAACCAACGATATTTCAGTTGAAGAAAAATTAAGAGCTTTATACGATTTACAGATCATTGATTCAAGATTGGATGAAATCCGAAATACTAGAGGAGAATTGCCAATTGAAGTTGAAGATCTTGAAATTGAGATCGAAGGTCTTGAAAAGAGAGCTGAAAAATTTCATGCAGACATTAAAGATCAGGATGACCAGATCAAAACAAAGCATGAAGTGATTAACCATGCTAAAACTTTAATTGAGAAATACAAATCTCAGCAGGATAATGTAAGAAACAATAAAGAGTTTGAAGCATTAGGAAAAGAAATCGAATTCCAGGATCTGGAAATTCAGCTTGCTGAAAAAAGAATTAAAGAATTCGGAGCTAAAATCGCTCATAAAAATGAAACTTTAAGCGAGCTGAACGCTAAGATCAACGATTTGAAAAACCACTTGAAATTCAAGAAAGAAGAATTAGAAGGTCTTATCTCTGAAACTCAAAAAGAAGAAGAATATCTGTTAGAGCAGTCTAAAGAATTCGCAGGTAAAATTGATGAAAGATTATTAGCTTCTTACAACAGAATCAGAACAAATTCTATCAATGGTTTAGCAGTAGTAGGATTGGAAAGAGGAGCCCCCAAAGGATCTTTCTTCACGATTCCTCCTCAAAAGCAAATGGAAATTGCTCAGAGAAAGAAAATTATTATTGACGAACATTCCGGGAAAATCCTTGTAGATGATGAGTTGGTAATGGAAGAAAATGAAAAAATGAAATCTGTAATTAAATTCTAATTATTGATTGTCAATCATACAAAAGCTGTTTCAGAAATGAGACAGCTTTTTTGTTATCTTAACTAGGGATATTATATGAGCAGCATTCAAAAGCCCTGGTTTTAGCCTGTTTACCCGTTAATAGGTCTTTAGCCTGAATCCCGGTAATATCTTCCAAAAAGCATAAAAAACCGCTTCAAAATGAAGCGGTTGATATTATTTAATCCTGATGATCATACATCTTGTTATACAATGCAATAAACTTCTCTTTTACTGCTTTTCTTTTCAGTTTCAAGGTAGGAGTAAGCAATCCGCTTTCAATGCTCCATATTTCAGGGGTCAGTTCAATTTTTTTGATCTTTTCCCAGTTACCAAGATGTTCATTGATGCCTTCAATTTCTTTTTCTATCCTTTGTTTCAGTTCAGGGCTTTTGGCGATTTCTTCTGGCGTGGAACCAACGGTTAAGTTGTTTCTCATCGCCCAGCTTTTTGCAAAGTCAAAATCAGGCTGTATCAGGGCACACGGCATTTTTTCACCATCACCCACTACCATGATCTGCTCAATAAACTTAGAGGCTTTGGCCAGGTTCTCAATCATTTGAGGAGCGATGTATTTCCCGCCGGAAGTTTTAAACATTTCTTTTTTACGGTCAGTGATTTGTAAGAAACCGTCACTGTCGATATGCCCGATATCTCCTGTTTTGAAAAAGCCATCTTCTGTGAAAACCTCTTTGGTCATTTCTTCATTTTTGAAATAGGCCTTGAAAACAGACGGTCCTTTTACTGTAATTTCACCGTCTTCCTGGATCTTTACTTTTAAATTATCCAAAGGTATCCCTACTGTTCCCACTTTCATTTTTTCAAAACTGTTTACCGAAATTACCGGGGATGTTTCCGTTAAACCATATCCCTCAAGGATAGGGATTCCTGCATTTTGGAACATTAAATTCAGTCTTGTAGATAAAGCTGCAGATCCGGAAACCAATGTCACGATTTCACCGCCCAGGCCTTCTCTCCATTTGGAGAATACCAGTTTGTCCGCAATGAGTTCCTGTATTCCTGATGGTTTAGAAATTTCCTTCTTTTTACTGATTAAATTTAAAGCCCAGAAGAATATTTTAGACTTTAGCCCGCCGGCAGAAGAACCGGTATTATAAATTTTGTCGTATACTTTTTCCACTAACCGTGGTACTACGGTCATATAATGAGGTTTCACCTCTTTTACGTTTTCTCCCATTTTCTCAATACTTTCAGCGAAATAGAGCGAAAATCCATTATACTGGTAAAGATAAAACAGCATTCTTTCAAAAATGTGGCAAATAGGCAGGAAGCTTAGTGCTCTTGTTTCCTTGTAGTCAAAACCTTTTTTCTTCGGAATCCTTGGGATAGATCCCAGTACATTGGAAACAATATTATTATGGGTAAGCATTACCCCTTTAGGCCTTCCGGTAGTTCCGGAAGTGTAGATAATGGTGGCAAGGTCTTCGGTATTGATGGCATTGGAAAGGTCATCCACTTCAATTTGGGTAGATTCATCCTCGCCAAGATCCAGAATTTCTCTCCAGTTGGCTGCACCGCTTATCGGATCGAAAGTAAAGATCCCCTGCAGGCTTGGGATATTATGCTTCACTTTCATTACTTTGTTGAGAAGGTCTTTATCAGAAACAAAACAGTACTGAATTTCCGCGTTATTGAAAATAAATTCATAATCTTCCGGTGAAATACTTGGATATACCGGTACAGAAACTACACCGATCTGAGAAAGCCCAAAATCCATGATAGCCCACTCCGTACGGGAATTGGTAGTTATCAATGCAATTTTATCCCCCGGTTTTATACCTAGCTTCAGCAATCCTCTGGATATCTTATTTCCTTCATTAATAAACTCTTGTGTAGAAGTTTTTTTCCATTCACCATGATATTTAGTGACAAACATATCCGTTTTAGGATATTTTTCTAATGCGTAGTGAGGAATATCGAATAATCTCTTGATCGTCATGATTTTTTACGTAATTTATAAAGAAATCTAAATATAAGCATTTTTTTTAATTTCAGAACTTTGGAGGTGGTGATCGAAAATTATTTGAATGTTTACCATAACATATTTTGTGTTGCAGTGCGATCATTAACCGGATATTATGTTTATGTAAAATGTAATTTTTATGATCATTTATAAGATGACGGATAAGAAAACACATCATTTATAAACTTTTATTTTTCCTCCTTCCGGCTGCCTTTCCTCCGGCCTTTTCCCAACTTCTAATTTATTTTTCCAGATTTGCCTAAAAAGTGTAAATTTACGGCTATCTAATTATTTTTTTTATGGACTTTAATTTATCGGAAGAACAGCTGATGATTCAGCAGGCAGCAAGAGATTTTGCACAAAACGAACTATTACCTGGAGTTATTGAAAGAGACCGTGACCAGAAATTCCCAGCAGAGCAGGTGAAGAAAATGGGAGAGATGGGCCTTTTAGGAATGATGGTTGATCCAAAATACGGAGGTGCAGGTATGGACAGCGTTTCTTACGTTTTGGCAATGGAGGAGATTGCAAAGATAGATGCTTCTGCAGCTGTTGTAATGTCTGTAAACAATTCATTGGTTTGTGCGGGTCTTGAAAAGTTTGCTTCTGAAGAACAAAAAGTAAAATATCTTACGCCTCTTGCAAGCGGACAGGTAATCGGAGCATTCGCTTTATCTGAGCCTGAAGCCGGTTCTGATGCAACTTCTCAGAAGACAACCGCAGAAGATAAAGGAGATTACTACCTTCTCAACGGGATTAAAAACTGGATCACCAACGGCGGAACAGCTTCTTATTATATCGTGATTGCACAGACGGATCCTGAGAAAAAGCACAAAGGAATCAATGCTTTCATCGTAGAAAGAGGATGGGAAGGTTTTGAAATCGGACCAAAAGAAGATAAACTGGGAATCAGAGGAAGTGATACCCACTCTTTGATCTTTAATAATGTGAAAGTACCAAAAGAAAACAGAATCGGTGCTGACGGTTTCGGATTCAACTTTGCTATGGCTGTGTTGAACGGGGGAAGAATCGGGATTGCTTCTCAGGCTTTAGGGATTGCTTCCGGGGCTTATGAAATGGCTTTGAAATATGCTAAAACTAGAAAAGCTTTCAAAACTGAAATCATCAACCACCAGGCAATTGCTTTCAAATTAGCTGATATGGCTACTCAGATCACTGCAGCTAGAATGTTATGTTTCAAAGCAGCCTGTGAAAAGGATGCCGGAAAAGATATTTCCGAAAGTGGAGCAATGGCTAAGTTATACTCTTCTCAGGTAGCGATGGATACTACTATTGAAGCAGTACAGATCCACGGTGGATACGGATATGTGAAAGAGTACCACGTAGAAAGATTAATGAGAGATGCGAAGATCACCCAGATCTATGAAGGAACTTCTGAAATCCAGAAAATCGTGATCTCAAGAAGTATCGCAAAATAAACATCAATAAAACACACTCCCTATGAAAAAATCTTTGTGGATCACCCTCGGTGTCGTACTGCTGTTATTAGGAGTATTGGTATGGTATAAGTACTTCTTCGTTTTCGGAGAAGGAGTAAAATCCGGATACCTGAATTATGCCATGAAAAAAGGCTATATCTTCAAAACGTATGAAGGTAAACTGATTCAGGAAGGATTTGGAAAAGGAAAAACAGGAACCATTACAAGCTATGAGTTTGAATTTTCTGTAGATGACCCTGAAGTTTTCAAACAACTGGAAACCAACAGCGGTAAGACTTTTGACCTCCATTACAAAGAATATAACGGAGCTCTTCCGTGGAGAGGAAACACAAAGTTTGTGGTTGATAAAGTAGTGAACATGAAATAATATAAATAAGGCTCTCAGATGAGAGCCTTATTTTTCACCAAATCACAAAATATTAATATATGAAATAAAAATTTCCAGGTTGACTTCGAATTTCGTTTCATGACGAATTCGTTTCTATTTATAAATTTAAGCATAAGAATCGATCTGAAATTCTAAATATCATTAAAAAAATATTAAAAATCCACCACAAGGATGGAGTTTTGTATTCTAATTTGAATCTGTATTAGGCGTGTTCTTGCTTTTCTTTTTATAAAAATAATATCCAATTCCTCCCATCAGAAATAAAGGCCACAGCGGAAGCAGAAAAAGGAATATGGAAGTGATAACCTCCCAGCCGGATGAAACTGCAGCCAGGGATTTTTCTGCAAAGGTTTCAGGTTCTTTTGCCGTCTCTACCTGATCTGTAAGATGTAGTGAAATACTGCAGATCGCATGATCAGTATAGTTATTTCCGGAAACCTGAACGTTTTTACTCTCAATATCCCCAATATTATGGCTTAAGGCATCCATTAAGTCGTCAAAATTCCGCATAGGGACTTTGATTTCCATCGTATAGACTTTTTGATCCTCCTTTCTGCGGTCTGCGGATTCTATATAGGAAAGGTCTTCACTTTTGATAAAGCCCTTATTTTTGAGGACTTCCTCCTTAATGATTTCTTTGACCGTTTCTGCGTTTTCAGCTTTGAGAGAGAGCTGTCCGGATTTCACCATTCTGTTTTCTGATAGACTCAGTTCGCTGTCATTCTTAGGCTTTTCTTTGTAAATAACTTTGGTTTCTTTAATAACTTTGGGCGCAGGAACGTTCACAACGATTTTTTTAGACTTTTTCGTGGCTGAATCCTTTTTCTCAACTCTTGATTCCAGCCTGGTGGAAGCGATTTTATCAGATAGAGAATCCACGATCTTTGAGGTATTTTCTATTTTCTGCTGAATATCGTTTTTGGTATTTTCAAAGTCCTTTATTTTAATATTGGCTGAATCCAGGGCCTTATCAATGGTCTTATGAGCATGGTCGATAGTTTCTGTAGCTGCGGTAGCAGTGCTGTCTGCAGACTGTATTGTTCTTTCAAGGCCGGATTGTGCCGTTTCTCCCTTTTTACACATGATGAAGGTGCCTGATACAGCAACCAGTAATATGAGCTTTTTCATAACGTTAATTTTTTGATGAAGTAAAATTAGCCGGAAGGTGATGGAAAAGCTTGTAAATGGAATGTATTATCCTGGTAAAATTATAACTGTTTGGTTTTTATTATTTTGTATTTGTTTTACAAGAGGTTTACAAAATATTTTTTACACTTCAAATAGGGTTGGAGGCAGATTTTTACAATGTATACCGTGAGCTGCAAAAGTTTTTAAACACTTCCGTTTTTTTATTTCCATTTTTTTATGAAACCCATTGGGAATCTATACATCCCACCGGAGGGGCAAGCCAAAGATTTGACGCGTGGCTTTACCCGTATAGAGCATAAAAAATCCGTAGAATTTTTCTACGGATTTATACTTTCAGCAATCTTGCCTTTTGTAATTTTATCGGTTAATGATCTCTGAATTCACTGATGAAATGCAGCTTCACATTCGGGAATTTTTCCTGCGTCATGTGAATGGTGAACGAGGAGTCTGCCAAAAATACCAATTGATTGTATTTATCCCTGGCAAGGAATCTTTGCTTTAATCTGGCAAATTCTTTAAACTCTTCGGATTTTTCATCCGCTTCTACCCAACATGCCTTATGCATGGATAAAGGCTCGTAGGTACATTTAGCTCCGTATTCATGCTCCAAACGATATTGGATCACTTCATACTGAAGGGCACCCACTGTTCCGATGATCTTTCTGCCGTTCATTTCCAGGGTAAACAGCTGTGCAACCCCTTCATCCATCAGCTGGTCAATACCTTTTGCCAATTGTTTTGCTTTTAAAGGATCATTGTTGTTGATATAACGGAAATGTTCAGGAGAGAAGCTCGGAACTCCTTTGAAGCTGAGCTTCTCACCTCCTGTAAGGGTGTCACCGATTCTGAAACTTCCTGTATCATGAAGACCTACGATATCGCCGGGGAAACTTTCTTCCACCACTTCTTTTTTATCAGCAAAGAATGCGTTAGGAGAAGAAAACTTCATCTTTTTACCTTCTCTTACCAATAAATAATTTTCGTTTCTCTTAAAAGTTCCTGAAACAATTTTTACGAAAGCAAGCCGGTCCCTGTGTTTAGGATCCATATTCGCGTGGATTTTGAAAACAAAACCTGTGAACGTATTTTCTTCCGGCTTTACCATACGAAGATCACTCTCCTTAGGCTGCGGCATCGGTGCAATTTCGATGAATGCATTCAGCAGCTCGCGTACTCCGAAATTATTTAAAGCAGATCCGAAGAAAACCGGCTGCAGATCACCTTTCATATAATCTTCACGGCTGAATTCAGGATATACGGATTGTATCAGTTCCAGTTCATCCCTCAATGTCTGAGCAGCTTTTGCCCCTATCGCTTCATCAATAGAAGGATCATTGATATTATCAAAAGTAATGGATTCTCCTACCTTTTGTTTTTTCTCTTCAAGGAATAACTGGATATTGTTTTCCCAGATGTTATAAATTCCCTGGAAATCACTTCCCATACCGATTGGAAGGGAAAGAGGGACAACTCTTAATCCTAATTTTTGCTCTACTTCGTCCAGCAGGTCAAAAGCATCTTTACCCTCACGGTCAAGTTTGTTGATGAATACCAGCATTGGAATGTTTCTCATTCTGCAGACCTGAACCAGTTTTTCAGTCTGTTCCTCAACCCCTTTTGCCACGTCAATAACAACAATTACAGAATCTACAGCTGTTAATGTTCTGTAGGTGTCTTCAGCAAAATCTTTGTGACCCGGAGTATCGAGGATATTGATTTTATGATCTTTATATTCAAAAGCCAATACGGAAGTCGCTACAGAGATCCCTCTCTGTCTTTCAATTTCCATAAAGTCGGAGGTCGCTCCTTTTTTTATCTTGTTGGATTTTACAGCACCTGCTTCCTGGATTGCCCCTCCGAAAAGAAGTAATTTCTCTGTAAGAGTGGTTTTTCCGGCATCCGGGTGAGAGATAATCCCAAAAGTCTTTCTTTTTTGTATTTCTTTGATTAAGTCTGACATATTGTATTTTGAAGTTGCAAAAATCGTGATTTTTTACGAGGTTTCAAATAATTCCGGGAATAAATGGGTGATTGTTTTTGGATAAGGGCGATGAGGTTGAGGTTACAGGGTACAGGAATGGTCTGGCATCTGCTATATGATATCACAGATCTCGGACCTAAGTATTTCCTTTTTTAGTTGCCCGTAGCATTCAAAAAAATTATCTTTGTTTCGATAAAATTTTACAGAGAAAATAATGGAAAATAGCAAATATCCAAAGTTTACGTTCACATGGTTGGGAGGTCTTACTTTGGTAGCTGGACTGTTTGTGGGAACGATGGCTGTTTCTTTATTGGGTACTTTTTGGAAAGTTGCTTTCAGAGAAAACCTCGAGCTTAAGGACTGGTTTTTTATGGTGGCTAATTCTGTAGGATTTCTGACAGCTATTGCCTTTTTTGACTTTTTTATTGTACGGCGTACCACTCAAAGGAAACTGAACTTTAATCTCTCATCGGTTAATTTTTATACCTATCTTCTGATTTTCCCGATGATGGCAGGAATGATGTTTATTACAGAATTCATTACCTCCTTAATCCCAACCACAGGCCCTTTTTTCGGAGATTTTTACGAATATTTTACACAGCTGATGAATCAGCTGACTGATGATCCGGTAATGATGATCATCATGACCGTGATTATGGCCCCGGTTTTTGAGGAAATTATATTCAGGGGAATCATCCAGAAAGGGTTGATGAATAAAGGCGTTGAACCATGGAAAGCGATTCTGTATGCTTCCATTATTTTTGGTTTGGTCCACGGTAATCCCTGGCAGTTTATCAGTGCTGTCATGCTTGGGTGTGTATTGGGACTGGTATATTATAAAACAAAATCTTTACTGATACCTATGCTGTTGCATGGGTTTAATAACCTGAGCCTTTCCTTATTGGTACTTTACGGTAAAGAGGAAAGCTTTGGAAAGGTTTTTAAAGTTTCAGAATGGCTTATACTGGCAGTTGGAATAGTTCTTTTTTCCTTATTCTACTATCTGTTTATGAAAAAGTACAAAGTACATTACTCTGAAATCTAATGAAGCAAAGCTTAAAAGTAAAAATTGAAAATGAATAGAGACATGGAATTATTGGTAGCGACCCACAACGAGCATAAAAAAGAAGAGATTCAACAGATCTTAGGAAACGACTGTAGCGTGAAAAGTCTTACAGATTATCATATTCACGAAGAAATTGTAGAAGATGGAGATTCTTTTCATGCCAATGCTTTGATCAAAGCAAAATACTGTTTTGAAAAAACCGGTATTCCAAGTTTGGGAGATGATAGCGGTTTGGTGGTCGCATCCTTAGACGGAAGACCGGGGATATTTTCTGCCCGTTATGCAGGAGATCATGATTTTGCTAAAAACATTGAAAAAGTATTGGAAGAAATGACGGGGATCGAAAATAGAAAAGCTTATTTTGTCACTGTTTTATGCTATTACGATGAAAACGGAGCCCAGTATTTTGAAGGAAGGGTTCATGGAAATTTATTGACAGAGAATAAAGGATTCAAAGGGTTCGGATATGATCCTATTTTTGTTCCTGAAGGATATGACAGAACCTTTGCGGAAATGAATCCTGAAGATAAAAATAAAATCAGCCACCGTAAGCAGGCATTAGATTTGTTTATGGATTTTTTGAAGGTAACCGATTAAATTGACATAACAGAACTGCCGGTTGGTCTGTGGCGAAAGCTCTTTTGTTTTTCACAGGGTTTAAGCCACGGCTATTTAAGGATATTCTTCACCGTTAAATTTAAATGGGAAATACCCGTTTTAGATTTTCTGTCGTACATTTGTTATAATAAACTATTGATTTGAGTACTTATTTAACGATATTAGGTTTTAATTCAGCTATCCCGACTATCAATTCTTCACCTACAGCACAGCTGCTGGAAATGGAGGAAAGACATTTTCTGATTGATTGCGGAGAAGGAACACAGGTACAGCTGAGAAAAGCAAAAGCAAGATTTTCAAAAATCAACCATATTTTTATTTCCCATCTTCATGGCGATCATTGCTTTGGCCTTCCGGGGCTTATTGCTTCTTTCCGCCTGTTGGGAAGAGAGAATCCCCTGCATGTATACGGCCCGAAGGGGATTAAAAAAATGTTGGAAACCATTTTTACCATTACAGAAACCCACCGCGGTTTTGAGGTGGTGTATCATGAATTGGATAAAGACTATTCAGAAAAAATTTATGAAGACAACAGGGTAGAAGTGTATACGATCCCGTTGGATCACAGGATTTACTGCAATGGCTATCTTTTTAAGGAAAAACCCAAAGACAGGCATCTCAATATGAAAGAGATTGCCAAATACAGCGAAATTGAAACCTGTGATTATCATCATATCAAAGCAGGAAAAGATTTTGTGTTGAGTGATGGTTATGCCCTTAAAAATGAGATACTGACACTGGAGCCGGCACCGTCCGTTTCCTATGCTTTCTGTAGTGATACGCGTTATCTTGAAAGTGTATTGCCGATCATTAAAAATGTAACCGTTCTGTATCATGAATCCACATTCCTGCATGATTTAAAGGAAATGGCAGATTATACCGGGCATTCCACCGCCCTGGAAGCTGCTACTATTGCTCAGAAAGCTCAGGTCGGGAAACTGATCCTTGGCCATTTTTCCAACAGATACGGGGATTTGACAGTGTTCACAGATGAAGCAAGAAATGTCTTTCCCAATACGTTTTTACCAAAAGCGCTGGAAAGTGTGAAAATTTAAAATGAATATGCTGAAGTTTGAAGAATTAAAAAGTTTTCTGGACGAAAAAGCTGACCGGTATAATACTCCCGACTTTATTGAAAATGACCCGGTACAGATTCCGCACCGGTTCTCCTTACGACAGGATATTGAGATTGCAGGATTTTTATCGGCAACAATTTCCTGGGGAAACAGAAAGTCCATTATCAGGTCAGCTGAAAAAATGCTTGATATCATGGGCCATTCTCCCTATGATTTTGTGATGAACTATACTGAGAAAGATCTTGAAGGTATTCAGGATAAAAGTATTCACAGGACTTTTAACGGACAGGATTTTGCTTATTTCATCAGGCAGTTCAACAGGATTTATAAAGAAAATGAAAGCCTGGAAAGCCTGTTTGAAGTAAAAGAAACCGAAACAAATTTTCTGCAGCCTATTGAACGGTTCAGAAATGCTTTTCTGGAGCTTGAAAAACATAGGAGCCATAAACATATCAGTTCTCCCGGTAAAAACTCTTCTGCAAAAAGGATCATGATGTATCTGAGATGGATGGTGCGTAAAGATAAACGCGGCGTGGATTTTGGAATCTGGGAAAACATTGATCAGAAATATCTTTCTATCCCTTTGGATGTACATACCGGAAATATTTCAAGGAAACTGGGGCTTATTTCAAGAACACAGAATGACTGGAAAACCGTGGAAGAACTGGATACTGCTATCAGGCAGTTTGATGAAAATGATCCGGCCAAATATGATTTTGCTTTATTTGGGCTTGGAGTGACCAAAGAACTCTTGTAAAAAATAAAAAGATGAAAAAATATAATGAAAAAACAGAAGTTCTTGAAAAAATAGCCAATAGTATTACCTCGTGGATCGGTTCTATTCCGTCACTTATTGTACATACCGTGCTTTTTATTACTTCATTTCTGCTTCCGATGGTCGGCCTGGTTGAATTTGATAAAATGCTTCTGATTCTTACTACGGTTCTTTCTTTGGAAGCGATATACCTGGCGATCTTTATTCAGATGTCTGTCAACAAAAGCCACGAAAAAATTGAAGATATCCAGGAAGATATCGAGGAAATCAGTGAAGATATTGAAGATATCCAGGAAGATATCGAAGAGATCAGCGAAGATATTGAAGAGATCAGTGAAGATATTGAGGAGATCAATGAAGACATCGAAGATATCCAGGAAGATATCGAAGAAATCAGTGAAGACATCAATGAAGAAGAGGAGGAAGAAGATCATAACGAAAGAGCCAAAAATGTAATCCTCAAAAGCAATGTAAGCTCCAACAAAAATGAAATAAAAGCTTTAAAGGACATCATTGCCCAGCTTCAGAACGAGATTGATCAGTTGAAAAAAGAATGATGTAATTGTATTGTTTACAAATGCGGATACATCAAAGATAATTACCGGATAGAAGCAGATTAGCAGGTGTTGATCTGCTTTTTGTTTCCGAATATTTTTAAGTTTAAAAATTACTCTTCATGTTTAATAAAAATTTAAAAATAAAAAGCATTTGTTGTAAATAAATGGATTAAATTAATGTTTAAGCCTTAAATTGGTTAATTTAATTTCAATATTTTTCCTACATTTGGACAAATGAAATTAAAATGTTAAATTATAGATTAAAAAACTATTTTTTCCTTTTTTCTTTTTTAATGGCTTCTGTGTCTGTTTTTTCTCAAACAGTACCAGCCAGAAAGCCGGAAAAAGTATACCCGTCAGCAGAAAGTTTGAAAGCCGGAGCATTTATCGATGTAAATGTTCCTCCTTATGTAGGTTCTACCTATACTCCTGATCTGCTGGTGAAAAATATTTTGATTAATGGAGGAACCAACTGTACAACGGCCAATGTTACCAATGTTACAGTTTCCCCTAACCATGCGTTAGATAATGCGAACAGATTTTGGGGGTATTTTAATAAAGGGACAGCCAACTTTCCTTTTAAAGATGGGATTGTATTAACGACAGGGCGCGCCTCTGAATCTGGAAATACCTTCCTGGGGGCTGTCGGTGCTTCAGTGGGTTCGGGAAGTGACGCGGATCTTGTTACTGCTACCGGCGCTACCGTGAGTCTGGTGGATGCAGTAGCCCTGGAATTTGACTTCGTTCCCAATTCTACTCAGGTGAAATTCAATTATATTTTTGCTTCGGATGAATATATATCCAATTTCCCGTGCTTGGGGTATTCTGATGCTTTTGCCCTTCTGCTAAAGAAAGTAGGAGATCCCACATATACCAATCTTGCGATACTTCCCGGAGGTGCAGGACCTGTAAGTGCCACGAATATTGTGCCTACAGGAAACGGGTTTTCCTGTGGTCCTATTAATGAAGCGTATTTTGGAGGATTGACTAATCCGCATGTTGGTATCAATTATTATGGAAGAACCACTCCGCTGACAGCTGTTGCTGATGTAATTCCCGGGCAGACCTATCACTTTAAAATGGTACTTGCAGATGCAAAAGACTCAACACATGATTCTGCGGTGTTCCTGGAAGGAGGATCCTTCGATATCGGAATTAAAATTGTAGACGGAAATGGAGCCGCTTTACCCGGTTCTATTAATATGTGTGACAATACCCCACAGCAGCTGAAGGCTCAGGTAGCTGCCATCCCGGGAATGACTTTTCAGTGGTATAAGGATGGTGTTTTAATTCCCGGAGCGACCAATGCTGTGTATATAGCGAATCAGCCAGGAGTATATGTTGTCAAAGTAATGACCCCGGGAAATCAGTGTCCCGGAGAAGCAAGCATCACGATTGTAGGCGGAACAAGCCCCACAGTAAAGAATGCAGAACTAAAACTCTGTTCAACACCTTCTCTGAGTACTTTTAATTTGGAAGATGCCAAGCCTCTGATCAGCACGACACAGGGCGCTGTATTCCGTTTTTATACCAACCAGGCTGATGCTCAGACTCAAAATAACAGCTATATTACCAATCTGACCAATTATACGGGAACGGACGGGCAGATTTTATATGTGCTTGTTTCCAACGGAGCGTTTTGCAGTAAAATCGCTACTTTAACATTAAGAAAAGAAGAAACTCCTGTCGCCCAGCTCGCCGCTTCCAGATTAAAAATCTGTGCCGGAGAGTCTTTAGTGCTGACCGCATCCGGAGGGGCTACTTACCAATGGAATGATAACTCAGGAGCAGGAGCGATACGAACAGTGAGCCCGACCCAAACGACGACCTATACCGTATATGCAATCGGAGCACAGGGATGCGTATCTTTACAGCCGGCTTCTGTTACCGTTGAGGTAGTGCCTGCCATTGTTTCCTCTTTGAAAGGAGGACATATCTGTGAAGGAGATAAAATCGTTTTGGATGCAGGGGCAGGACCTGGTTATACCTATGAATGGAGTACAGGTGAGACCACCCAAACCATTACGGTAGGTACCCCGGGAGAATATACCGTAACAATCAGCAATGCCGTTTGTTCAAAAGTGTTTAAAACACAGGTAATCCGTGCTGTAATTCCTGAAGTTACAAAAGCGGACTACAATGATAACGGAACCCTGATCATTACAGCAAGTAACCCTAGTAACGGGATACTGGAATACTCCATAGATAACGGAATTAGCTGGCAGTCTTCCAACATATTCTCGAATGTACCCAGAAATAAGGTAATTTCTATTCGTGTCAGGGTTAAGTATACCAGTTGTATAGGATTCCTTGAATATTTTACATTCGTAATGAAAAACGTAATTACTCCGAATGGGGATAATATCAATGATATCATCGACTTTAGGGGAGTGAGTAATTATAATGGCTTCACTGGATTTGTTTTTGACCGTTACGGAAGAGAAGTATTTAAAGCTGAGAAAATAAGACCGTACTGGGATGGGTATTTCCAGGGCAAACGCCTGCCGACAAATACTTACTGGTACCAGGTATCCTATGAAGATCCTGCAAGTAAGCAGCTTACTGTAAAAACGGGCTGGATATTGCTTAAGAACATAGAGTAACTTTTGAATTATAATTGAAAGACTGACTGTTTTGTCAGTCTTTTTTTTATCAGAATGGAATAAATAAAGTTGATATTCTATAATAAATAAAGTTGCGTTAGTAATAATGTAAATTACGTTAAACTGAATTTTAATCAAAAAAAATAGTATTTTTGTTTAAAATAATATAAAATGTTAAATAGGAGGACAGGAAGTTTATTTTTTGCGTTATTTTTTACACTGATAGGGAACTTTTTCTCTTCTCAAAACCAGGGAAGGGTAGATGTTGCCAGAAAAGCCGGTGCTGCCTCTATGAGAGCTGGAGTTTTTATTGATGTAAATGCACCGGGCTATCCTGAATCAGGTTATAACATCACACAACTGGTGAAAGATGTTTTGATCTCAGGAGGAGGATGTAGTACCGCAGCGGTAAGTAATGTAACGGTATCTCCCAATTTATCTCCCGGTAACCAGGAGCGAAGCTGGGGATATTTTAACAAGGCAACGACCAATTTTCCGTTTAACAAAGGAATTATATTAACGACAGGATTTGCCAACAAAGCCGGGAATAATTTCCAGGGAACCCTTAGTGATGGGCTCCCTTCCGGCGGAGATGCTGACCTGGCTACCGTATTGGGAATTCCTAATTCTCAATTGTTTGATGCTACTTCTATCGAATTTGATTTCGTAGCTTCCTCCACTGAAATTTCATTCAGGTATTTATTTGCCTCTAAAGAATATCAACAAAATTTTCCATGTACCATTACGGACGGTTTTGCTTTATTATTGAAAAAGGTGGGTGACCCTACCTATACTAATCTAGCTATACTTCCTGGAGGAGCAGGGCCTGTAAGTGTGAAAAATATTCACCCTGCCTATCCTAATTGCGGTCCGATCAATGAATCTTACTATGGGGGAACAAATACCGCTCAAATCGAAACCAATTTTGATGGGCGTACAATACCTTTAACAGCAAAAGCAACTGTTATCCCGGGGCAGACTTATCATTTTAAAATGGTATTGGCAGATTACCAGGATCGTAATTTTGATTCAGCTGTCTTTTTGGAAGCAGGATCGTTTGATATCGGAGTAAAGATCCTTGATCCTGCAGGAGTACAGCTGCCTGCAACAGTGAATATGTGTGATAACACACCACAGACATTTACAGCTTCTGTTCAGGGCGCTAATATTACCTATCAATGGTTTTTAGGTTCTAATCCAATTCCGGGAGCTACAGGAGCGAGCTATACCGCTACGCAGCCTGGAGTCTATTCCGTTAAAGTCTATATCCAGGGCAATACATGTCCGGGAGAAGCCACCATCACCGTAGTAGGAGGAACGTCTCCCACGGTACAGAATGCAACTTTAACAGCATGTTATTCTGCAGGGAATGCTACATTTAACCTGACCTCAGCACAGGCTGCCATCAGTACCACTCCGGGAGCTGCATTTTCATACTATACCACGTTAGCAGACGCAAATGCCGGAAATGCTAATACAATCCCGAATCCTACCGCCTATCAAAGTGCCGGGGGACAAACCATTTATGTTTTAGTTAAAAACGGCTTCTGTTCCAAAGTAGCTCAGCTGCAGCTGGTAAAAGCGCCACAGATGACTGCCACTATTGCACCTCCGGCGGTATTAACCTGTACCAATTCACAAATAACTTTAAACGCTTCCACATCTGTGTATCCGGCTGGTGCTACCTATAACTGGACGACTACCGGAGGAAATATTGTTTCGGGAGGCAACACTTTGACTCCTGTTGTCAACGCTGCCGGAACCTATACTTTAACCATATCAAATACTTATCAGCCCGGAAATGTCAACTGTACAGCCACAGCCAGTGTTACCGTTACAGGAGACAGTGCGCCGCCGGCAACAGGACTTACAGCCAGTAAAATCAAAATATGTAATGGTGATTCTGTAGTCTTGACAGCTACAGGAGGGGCTACCTATAACTGGACGGGGCTTCCTGGAACCGGCAATACCCAGACAGTATCCCCTACAGTGACCACAACTTATACGGTAACTGCTGTAGGAGCCAATGGATGTGTATCTGCCAATCCTGCAACAATAACCATTGAAGTATCACAACCATTCACAGCTCAAAATGCAACATTACACAAGTGTTATCAGCCAGGATTAACCTATGATCTTACAGAGGCGCAGCCTCAGATCACGGGAGCTGCGGGGATCACTTTTACCTATTATGTCAATCAGGCAGATGCCATTGCTGCGAATGCCAACTTTATTACAACTCCTACAGCTTATACTCCACCAGGGAATCAAACCATATATGTATTGGTGAGCAACGGAGGGTGTAGCTATGTGGTTTCCTTACAGTTGCTGAGATCAGCTGAAACGACATTAACCATAGCAGCGCCGCAGACGGTTACCTGTACCACTCCTCAGGTTACCCTGGATGCTTCTGCTTCGGTAATACCACCAGGATCTACCATTACCTGGACGACTACAGGCGGAACCATAGTATCGGGAGGGAATACCCTTACCCCTGTCGTAAGTGCAGGAGGTACTTATACATTAACGGTTACCAATGTCTCTCAGCCAGGAAACCTAAGCTGTACCTATACTTCAAATGTAACAGTAACTCAGGATACGGCACTGCCTTTTGCAGGGCTTACTTCATCACAACCGCGTATATGTGTGGGAGAATCTGTAACGCTGACGGCTACCGGAGGAGTTACCTATAACTGGCCGGGACTTCCCGGAAACGGAAGTACTCAGGTGGTTTCCCCTGCAACGACTACCGTATACACGGTGTATGCAGTAGGAGCCAATGGATGTGTTTCTGCAACACCGGCTACAGTGACGGTTCAGGTAGGACCTCCTATTGCCGGAATTGCCGCTTCCAAAACAAAAATTTGTGCCGGAGAATCTGTAACGCTGACGGCTACCGGAGGAGTTACCTATAACTGGCCGGGACTTCCCGGAAACGGAAATACTCAGGTAGTTACCCCCACAGTGACTACTACCTATTCTGTATTTGCATTGGGAGGTAACGGATGTAGTTCGGTAGAAGCTGCTAAAATTACCATTGAGGTTGTTCCTGCTATAGAATCTACCTTGAAAGATGTCTACGTATGTGCCGGAGATAACGGAACTCTGGATGCAGGAGCCGGACCCAATTATACTTACGTTTGGAGTACGGGAGCGACTACGCAGACCATTACGACCAATATCCCGGGTACTTATAGTGTAACAATAAGCAACGGGGTGTGTTCTAAAGTATTTTCAGCTCAATTGATCAATCCGGATTTACCTCAGTTTACCAATATAATATATGACAATCATGTTCTTACGCTTACTGCAAGCAATCCGACAGGAGGAATTTTAGAGTATTCCATAGATGGAGGAAGTACATGGCAGTCTTCTAATATTTTTTATGGCACTTTAAATAATACTACCTATCATCTGATGGTGCGTGTAGTAGGTTCGAAGTGTGGTACATCACTGGATTATTTTACTCTGGTGATCAGTAATGCCATAACTCCTAATATGGATGGTTTCAATGATGCCATAGATTTTACGGGAATCAGCGGCTATAAAGACTTTGCTGCTTCCATTTTTGACAGGTATGGTGCTGAAGTATTTAAAGCAACAAAAAATGAGACCATATGGAGAGGATCCTTAAAAGGCTCAAATCTTCCTACCGGTACTTACTGGTACAGGGTACAGTGGGAGAATCCGGCCAGCCGAAAACTAGAGCAGCGCTCAGGCTGGATATTATTAAAAAACAGAAACTAAATCAGTGTAAAATAAAAGTAACAGAATCTTCCGGAAACGGGAGATTTTGTTGTTTTTAAAATAGTCAGTGTTTGGACAGTTTATTAAAGAAAGTCTGTAGAGGCTGTGATGGCTAATCGTTTTTATCACAGAAAAAAAATATTTAAGAAGAAACAGTCAATGAGAGAATAACCGGTATTATTTCACTATTCATGGATAAAAAATATGTTTTTTATCGGAATAGACAGTTAATCCCCTGTTTTTGTTTTGAAGTAGGAATGATTAGTGATAATTTTCGCAATAAATTTTAGTGAATATTTTTCTTATTTTTTTATAAAAAAACTAAATATGTATAATAGATATTTAAAAAAAAATTAAATTTGTTGAAACAAAAGTATTATGCGAAGAAGATTTTTACCGTTTTATCTATTTTTTTTAGTCATCTCGACATTTCTATATTCACAAAATCAACAACCCAGAAAAACTGTAAAAGAAAAAAGTACTGAATTATCCAGAAGAGCTGGAGCTTTCATTGATGTAAATGCTCCGGGATATACGGAAAGTACTTTTTCTATTGAAAAGCTGGTAAAAGATGTTTTAATCTCATCAGGGACTAATACCTGTGTTACTCCCAATGTGACCAACGTAAAGATTACCCCTAACCATGCGGTAGGAGACGCCAACAGAGCCTGGGGATATTTTAACAAGGGAACAACCAATTTCCCTTTCAAAGATGGGATTGTCCTTTCTACAGGATATGCAAGTGAAGCAGGTAATTTTTTAGTAGCTGGAAATCTTGGTCAGATAAATGGTGGGGGAACCGATTCTGATCTGGCCCAGGCTACAGGAGCAACAGGAAGTTTAAATGATGCCGTACTCTTAGAATTTGATTTCGTTCCTACTACGACTCAGATTAAGTTTAATTATATGCTGGCTTCCGAAGAATATTATGAGGGATATCCATGTGAGTATGCAGATGCTTTTGCAATCTTACTGCGCCCTACCTCAGGAGGCCCTTACGTTAATATGGCGGTTCTTCCTAATGGTGCAGGACCGGTAAGTGTTACCAATATTCGGCCTGCGATCAATACGGGGTTTACAAACTGTGCCGCTGTTAACGAACAATATTTTGCAGGATACAACACAACCAATACAGTAACTAACTTTAATGGAAGAACGATTCCGCTTACTGCCACTGCTACAGTAACTGCAGGGCAGGAATATCATTTTAAAATGGTAATTGCTGATTACAGGGACAATACTTTTGATTCTGCCGTATTTTTGGAAGGCGGATCTTTCAATATCGGGGTAGAGCTTTTAGATCCAAGTGGAGCTACATTACCTTCCGATATCAACGTTTGTGACAATGTTCCACAGGTGATCACAGCTTCTGTAAGTGATCCTAATTTAGTATATCAGTGGTATTTTAACGGAACCGCAATTCCTAATGCTACTACCAACACTATTACAGCTATCCAGGCAGGAACTTACACCATTGAAGTAAGTCTTCCGGGAAATCCATGCCCGGGTAAAGCATCCATACAGATTCATGGTGGAATTACTCCGCAGGCTCAGGATGCAACATTGCTTCTCTGTACCACTCCGGATATCACCACCTTTGATTTGAGTACGGCTATGCCGTCCATCAGTCCGACTCCAGGAGCCGTGTTCAGGTTTTATGAAAACCAGGCTGATGCTGCAGCACAAAATAATAATTACATCCAGAATATCCTGAACTATAATGGTAACGATGGTCAGATTTTGTATGTAGTGGTATCAAATGGCGGCTTCTGTAGCAAGACCATTGAACTTACATTATTAAAAGAAGTAACCCCTACGGCTAAACTGAAGTCATCCAAAATAAAAATCTGTCCGGGAGAATCTGTCACACTTTCTGCAGAGGGAGGAAGCACCTACTTCTGGGACAATTTCTCAGGTACAGGAAGCACACAGACCGTTACTTTATACCAGTCCGGAGTATTTACCGTATATGCTATCGGGCCAAAAGGATGCAGATCTTTGAATCCTGCCACCATCAGAATAGAAGTGACTCCGGAAATCACAACTCCTTTAACTGATGTTGAAATGTGTTTGGGAGACCGTGTTACCCTGGATGCAGGAGCAGGAACTGGCTATAAATATCTTTGGAGTACGGGGGCTACCACACAGACAATTGAAGTAAACCAATGGGGAGTATACACTGTAGAAATTGATAACGGAATTTGTAAAAAAGTCTTCCCGGTTAAAGTGATGGGGGCAGCTACTCCTTTCATAACTGCAATGAATTATGACGGAGCTAAGAAAACATTGACCGTTACAGCGGAAAATCCTCCGATGAACAATATGCCGAGCAGTCTTGAATATTCCATTGATAATGGAATTACATGGCAGGAGTCAAATATCTTCACCAATCTTATCGATAATACCCACTATACCATTTTGGTAAGAAGAGCAGGTACTCACTGCGTGGGTTCTTTAGACTTCTTTACCTTGAAGATCAACAATATCATTACTCCGAACCAGGATGGAATTAATGATGTGCTGGATCTTAAAGCACTTGGAGAATTTAAAAACTTTACAGGCTCTATCTATGACAGGTATGGAGTTGAAATGTTCAGATTCTCAAAAGAAAACCCGATATGGGACGGAACAGTAGGCGGAAAGAGACTTCCTACAGCCACCTATTGGTATAAATTTAATTTTGAATACCCTAAATCAAAAGCTCAGATGAACTGGTCCGGATGGATTATGCTTAAAAACAGGGATTAAAATAATACATGATTTAAAGAAAGAGCCTTTCAATTGATTTGAAAGGCTCTTTTTATCTGAATACAAGCAATAAAAAAAGCTCCTGAAAAGGAGCTCCTGTTATTAACCGATTATTGATTTTCTTTCCAAAGGCTGGTGAAGCCGATAAAGTCTGCTACACTGAGTTCCTCGGCTCTTTTGTCTAAAAACGGATGGGTTTTTAAAGCTTCTGGAATGTTTAGTACTTTTAAGGCATTTGACAGTTTTTTCCTTCTCTGGTTAAAACCTGCTTTCACAATCTGCTTAAATAGAACTTCGTTCCCGGCCAGGCCTTCTTTCGGATTCCTGGTCAGCCTGATCACCCCTGATTTTACTTTTGGAGGCGGGTTGAAGACATTTTCATGAACCGTGAACATATAGGACACATCATAATATGCCTGGATCAGAACGGAAAGGATACCATAATCTTTGGTCCTTGGTACTGCGGCTGTTCTTTCCGCTACTTCTTTCTGGAACATTCCTACCATTTCAGGAATCAGTTCATAGTGATCAACGATCTGGAATAATATCTGCGAAGAAATATTATACGGGAAATTACCAATAATGGCAATCTGATCATCCTTGATAAAATTAAAATCCTGTTTAAGGAAATCACCTACAAAAGTATTTTCCGTAATTTTAGAATAGTTGTTTTTCAGGTATTCAATAGATTCATTATCTATTTCTGCCAGATAAAGGTTCTGATCTTTTTCAATAAGATATTTGGTAAGAACTCCCGTTCCGGGGCCTACTTCCATAATGTTATTATAGTTCTCAAAACTAAGACCTTCTACGATTTTTCTGGCGATATTTTCATCTGTCAGGAAGTGCTGTCCAAGATGTTTTTTTGCTTTTACACTCAAAGTTTTTTATGATTTTATTAACAATGATTTTCTTTATTTCGTCCCAAATTTCGGAAGTTTTTTTCTATTTTAGCCAAAAATTTTAATATTAATGGCTAAATCTGTAGAAGAGTTTAATAAGAAAAGGCTTCGGTCTAGCAATATTACAGTAGTGATAAGTATTGCCTTAGTGTTATTTTTGTTGGGATTAATGGGGCTTATTTTAATCAATGCCCAGAAGTATTCTGACTATATCAAAGAACAGTTGGTAGTGAATGCCTACTTTGATGAAAACTATGATGCTAAAGATTCTGTAAAAATTGCAAAACTAGAGGAAGAAACTTTTAAAAAAGTACAGACGTTAGCTCCTGTAAAAAAGGCAACCTATATTTCAAGAAGCATGGCTGCAAAGGAGGCCAAGAAAAGTATGGGAATTGATAGTGATGCCTTGTTTGAAGAAAACATTTTCCCTTCATCTATCGAAGTTGCTTTAAAACCGGAATACGTAGATCCTGCAAAAATTGACGAAGCGATCAAGGTGATCAGGTCAGTACCTGGCATCATTGATGTTAAAAATGACAGTACTTTGATGGTGGATGTTTACAATAACCTGAGCAGAATCTTAAAATGGATCTTAGGATTTTCAATTTTATTCCTGGTATTGGCGGTTGTATTGATTAACAACTCGATCCGTCTGAAAATATTTTCTAAAAGATTTATCATTAAAACCATGCAGCTGGTGGGGGCTAAAAGAAGGTTTATCCTGAAGCCGTTCATCATTGAAGCGATTGTTTTGGGTGCTATTGGAGCATTTATAGGTCTTTTAGCTTTATTTGGGGTTTGGTATTACTTTACCAATCAGATCGGATCAGCATTTGTACAGGACAATCAGCAGTATTTCTGGCTTGTATTACTGGTAATAGGGGTTGGAATTTTTATTACCGTTCTCAGTACCATTATTGCAACATGGAGATTCTTAAAATCAAACGTTGACGATTTATACTACTCTTAACAATGAGCAAAAAAACAAATAAATTTTCCGCTTCTGAATTTGGAAGAGAAGCAGAAGCACCACAGGAAAACACATTTTATTTCGGACAGCAGAATTTCAAATGGATGCTGATCGGTCTGGCGTTCATTGTAGGAGGTTTTCTACTGATGATGGGTCCGGATGCCAATACCGTAGATGGTCAATTTGATCCCAACTCCTGGAATGACGGTATTTTTTCTATCAGAAGGATCAGAATAGCCCCGCTGTTTGTAGTCATAGGATTTGCAATAGAAG
This sequence comes from Chryseobacterium sp., assembly GCF_022869225.1. Lineage (NCBI taxonomy): Bacteria > Pseudomonadati > Bacteroidota > Flavobacteriia > Flavobacteriales > Weeksellaceae > Chryseobacterium > Chryseobacterium sp. The sequence goes on from NZ_JALIHL010000001.1 coordinate 3,739,148, forward strand.
TATACGCTATTTTAAAAAGAAAGTAAATAAATTTTATATTTAGAGATTAAGAGATCAGGAAATTTAGAATCAGACATTCTGAATTTCCCGGTTTCTTAATCTTTTAATTTTTGAAAGATATGGATTTAATCAAAGCAATCATTATTGCCATCGTGGAAGGACTTACAGAATACCTTCCGATTTCTTCTACAGCCCACATGGGATTTACCGCAAATCTGATGGGACTGGAAGAAACTGAATTTTTAAAAATGTTTCAGGTATCTATTCAGTTTGGAGCGATTTTATCTGTAGTGGTAGCCTACTGGAAAAAGTTTTTTGATCTGAATAACCTTCAGTTTTATTTTAAACTGGCTTTTGCAGTAGTCCCTGCATTGGTTTTGGGATATTTGTTTGATGATAAGATCGAAGCGGTGCTTGGAAATCAGATTGCGATTTCTTCAGTATTGGTCATAGGAGGTGTTGTTTTATTGTTTGCTGATCAATGGTTTAAGAATCCTAAAATTGATGATGAGAAAGGGATTACCATAAGAAATGCTGTAACCATTGGATTCTGGCAGTGTCTGGCTATGATGCCGGGAACAAGCCGCAGTGCTGCTTCTATTATCGGAGGAATGGCACAGGGACTTACCAGAAAAGCTGCCGCAGAGTTTTCTTTCTTTCTTGCTGTTCCTACTATGCTTGCAGTAACCGTATATTCGGTTTTTGTGAAGACATGGGGAAAAGAAACAGCCAATCCGCAGAAAGGATACGAAATGATCATGGCTTCACAGGACCATATTATGATCTTTGTGATAGGAAATGTAGTGGCATTTATTGTGGCACTTATTGCCATCAAAGCATTTATTGGCGTACTAAATAAGTATGGTTTCAAACCTTGGGGATGGTACCGTATTTTTGTGGGAATTGCTTTGTTGATTTATTTTTATTTCTTTAAATAGGAAAACATTTCATGACAGCTGAAGAACTGAAATCAGGATATACTTTTTTATTGGACAAGCCTTTGGACTGGACTTCTTTCCAGGCAGTCAATAAAATGAAATATAAGCTTAAAAGAGAATTTGACCTTCCCAAGAAATTTAAGATAGGCCATGCAGGGACCTTAGATCCCAGAGCGACAGGGCTTCTTATTGTATGCTGCGGAAAATTCACAAAGAATATTCCTGAAATCCAGGATGCACCTAAAGAATACTGGACGGAAATTAAAATCGGGGTACAGACAGAATCCTATGATACTGAAAAACCCGAGATTCTTCATCAGGATATCTCAACTATCACGGAAGAACAGGTAAAAGAAGTGCTGGAAAAGTTTGTTGGTGAAATCGAGCAGAAGCCTCCGGTATATTCCGCAATAAAAATTGACGGGGAAAGAGCTTATAACCTGGCAAGGGCAGGAGAAGAAGTAGAAATGAAGTCCAGAAAAACAACCATCCACTATATCAAAGATATTACCATTGATTTTCCTCTGATAAGCTTCATGGTAGGCTGTTCAAAAGGAACCTATATCAGAAGTCTTGCTCATGATATAGGGCAGGAGCTGGGAGTGGGAGCCTATCTTACCCAGCTTAGACGTACCAGGATCGGAGACTATAAAATTGAGGATGCGACAGATCAGTTTCTGAACAACGACTTTAGATTTGAAAGTCTATGAAAATAAATGTATCCTTTTTTTTGGCTTTCCTGACATTTGCTCAGCTATTTTCACAAAAGACAGAAACCGGAAAACCTAAAATGGATTTTTATATCAATCCAACTTTAAATGCAGGATATAACCTGGGAAACAGTATTAAAGACAGCCAGAATAAAGATTCTCCTTATTACCAGCAGAATATAGCACCTTATTTACCCAACAAAATTACCTACGGGCTTACGGCAGTAGGTGGATATAATTTTTTACCTAATTTTGCACTTGGGACCGGACTGAAATATAGTTTTGTAGACAGCAATTATCATTTGCTGTACTGGGTGATTCAGCCTAAATTTATTTTTAGTCCCGGAGAAGAACCTTTCTTTATTGATATTAATTACGGAAAGCAGATTAACCATTCAGTGAGCTCCAATTCTGAGTTTTGGGGAATTAAACTGGGAATGCAGGTTTCTTTTTCAAAAAGGTTAAGTCAGGAAGGAGGGCTTGTTCTGGAATCCCATACATTTGAAAATTCCAGGGCTGCTTTTATTGGAGTCAGCTATGGGATTACCCTTTTCAGCAATACAAATTATACCGCTTACGGAAAAGAATAATGGAAAAGACACGTATCAATAAATATTTATCAGAAGTGGGATTCTGCTCAAGAAGAGCAGCAGATAAACTTCTGGAAGAAGGAAGGATCACCATTAACGGAAAAGTTCCTGAACTGGGAACAAAGGTTTCGGATGAAGATCTGGTGGAAGTAGATGGGAAACCTGTGAAAGAACCGCAGGATAAACCCGTATATATTGTCTTTAACAAACCTGTAGGCATTGTATGTACCACAGATACGAAGCGTGAGAAAAATAATATCGTTGATTATATCAACCACCCTAAGAGAATTTTTCCGATTGGAAGGTTAGATAAACCAAGTGAAGGACTGATTCTTTTAACCAGTGACGGAGATATCGTCAATAAAATATTGAGAGCCAGAAATAACCACGAGAAAGAGTATCTGGTTCGGGTGGATAAACCCATTACTCCAAGATTTTTGGAAAAAATGAGAAACGGAGTTCCTATTCTGGATACGGTGACCAGAAAATGCGAAGTAGAGAAAATTGATGAAATGAACTTCAGGATTATCCTTACACAAGGACTCAACAGACAGATCCGGAGAATGTGCGAATATCTTGGGTATGAAGTGAAAAAACTGAAGAGAATCCGTATTATGAATATCAAACTTGATCTTCCCACCGGAAAATGGCGGGATTTGACAGAGGAAGAACTTAATGCTCTAAACTCTTTGCTGGTGGATTCTAGCAAAACAATTGACTAATACATATACGGTACCTTAGTCGTTCCGCTTTCATATTTTCTGGTATAAACAGCTGGAAATGTATGTACTTATTGTTATTTGATGATTTTTCACATAATAGTGTAATATATTTTATTTCTCACTGAAAATGTATTATATTTATAATAGTAACAACTATAACCTGAAAATCATGAAATTAAAATTTAATACAGTTCTCTTGTTTATCATTTTGATACTATTTACTAATTGTCACAATGATAACCACAATTCGGAGCATTCCCATGATTCTTCGTTTTATATTGATTACAGAAGTTTAAAAGGATTACCAGACGGAATTGCTGTTATAGAGCTCGATCCTGAAGCTCCAAATTTTGGACATATCAGCAGCAGGCTTGAATTGGGTATTGGCGTATTGCCGCATCATATCTATTACAATCAAAATGCAAAAAAAATGTTCACAACTGCTTTGGGAGGCAGCTATCTCTATGAGATAAAAACGGAAGAGGACCAAAATGGACAGTCCAAATTAATGAGTGCAACTCCTATTGACACTGGTGAGAATACGGTAGGAGAAAATTTATTTTTCACTAATGACGGAAGATAATTTCTGACCTTTATGGGTGGGGCAGGAGGTCCAAAAGATGGAAGCATAGGTGTTTTTAACGCTAGTAATAATCAGCTTATCAAAACTATTAAAGCACCAATTCAGGATAATCCCAATCAATTTATAATGTATCCGCATGGCATTTCAGTTAATGAGGAAAAAGGATTAATGATGGTAACCTCCACCATTCACCCGGACCTTACTACTGGAATGGGGAATACCTGTACTTTATTAGATCTGAATACCTATGAAATAAAGGAGACCTATCAGGTAGCAGACTCGCCGACAGATATGTCCGCTCCTGTTGAGGTTTTATTACTACATGGAAAATTTCCGCAATATGCACTTGCTACAACAATGCTTGGAGGTGATATCTGGATGGCTCCATACAATACCACAACCAAAAAATATGATGCTTTTACTAAGTTTTTTGACGGAAGTACACAAGGATTAGGATGGACACTCGAAATGTATATTGACGATTCCAATAAACTGTATGTGAGTTTTGCAGACCCTGGAAAAGTGCTTGTCTTTGATATAAACAATCTTCCTCAACTAAAGCTTTTGAAGACTTTTGACGCGGATAAAGGGGCACACCATATGGCTTTCTTTAAAACTAAATCAGGAAAAGAGGTTGTAGCGGTACAAAATAATTTATTGAATATCCCTAACTTAAATTCCGGAACCATTAGTATAATTGATATCAATACGGGAAAAACATTAGGTACGGTGAATTTACGTACCCGGTATGGAATACTGCCGGAATCTATTGAAGGAACCAATGGCCCCAGCAATTATATGCATCATTAAAAGTTAGAATAGTGTTTCAGATGATAAAACTATTCCAAGATATTATTTTTTGGAATAGTTTTATCGAAGATAAATTGATCCTTTAAAATCCTGAATAGAAAAATGTTAAGTATTTGAAATTCATGCTTTATGCATTGTTTTTTTCAAATTCAACTTTTTATCTGGGTTTATGTTATTTTACGTATAACCTCATTCTTTCTTCATACTCAGGTTTCAGTTTTAAAAACTTCCATATTTTTTTATCATCAGGATACGTGATCCGGTAAAAGATGATCTTATCCGCAGAATATTTAAAATACGGATGATTTTTCAGCCATTCTTCAGGAGCTTCTGCCAAACTATATCTGGGAACGCCGGAAGTATCCAGCTGGGCTGTGGAAATCAGCTTCTGCACCTTATCTTTATCAATATTATATGTATCCAGAATTTGCTGTTTATTCATAAAACCACCCAGTTTATTCCGGAAGCCAATCATGGAAGCTGCACTTCTTTCATCGAGTCCGAACTCCAACAGCTGTTTGAAAGTGATGCTGTTGAGATCAGTTTTTGAAAAATCAGTTTGTTCCTGTTTAACTTGCTCTTTTAGTTGAATATAAGGCTTTAATTCTTGAAATTTTTCCGCGGAAATCACAAAGCATTTCTGTAATTCTTCAAGATTTTTAAAGCTTCCCCTCAGATTTCTGTCACGGTAATTCACAATGGCATTCGCCTGTTTTTCAGAAAAGCCTAGAGCTTGCCATTCTGCTGTATTCAGTGTATTAGGATTAAATGAATGATGCGGTTTTTGAGCTTTTGTATTATTTTCCGCGAAAGTTCTGCTGTTTTCCCGGGCTTTTTCCGGGAGAAGAAGATAAGGCTCAAGCTGCCTGTAATTTTCCGGTGAAATAATAAAACATTCTTTAAACTTCTCTTTACTGATAAAGCTTCCTCCCAGATAATTCTTATATTTTAAAATAGCGCCGGCCTGCTTTTCACTGAAGCCCATTTTTATCCACTCTCCGGCAGAAAACTGGTCCGGATTGAACTTTCTGGTAATAATGATCCCTTTCTTTTCAAAATTTTTAAAAGTCCCGGATTCTGTTTCTTTAGCCGTTTCAGGGAGGAGAATGAAAGATTCCAGTTCAGTGAATTTTTCTGTGGAAATCGCATAGCATTTTTTCAGTTGTTCCTTTGAACTGAAATTCCCTCCAATCAGTTTTTTATACTTAAGAATTACTGAGGCTTGTTTTTCGGAAAAGCCAAGCTTCTGCCATTGTCCTTCATCCAGAACATTAGGATCAAAATCCGGGATCCTGGCAGGAATAGAAGAGCTTACTATGAACTCTACCTCAGGAAAAGGTTCTTTTTCTCTGCTGGTATATTTCTGATAGACCAGTAAAACAGTCAGTAATATAACCATGCATGCCAGTTTTTCGTAATAGCTTTTTCTCATCATAAGGTAAACATATCAATAAAAACAAAGCATGGCAATAGCTAACGCTAAAGTAATTAAGTTTAAGATATAGATTGGTTTCAATTGCCTAAAAAAGTACATTGAAATACAATCCTCCCAATATAATTTTTTATAATGAGGGAGGTATATAATGCGACATGTTCTGTCGCCTTCTTTGAATACTTTTGTTTTTGTGAAATCAAAACTGAAAACGAGAGGGCTAATTTATACTCAATCAAAATAATTATTCTTTTTAGAGTGAACTAAAAATAATAATTTTGCACCCGATTTAAACTGACAATAACTAACATTAACTCAAAATAACAGGGGATGAAAAAAATGTATCTCTGTGTATGTACCTTATATGCATTTTTCGGCCTGTCTGCCCAGGAAGTGATCTGGCAGAAAGATATCAGGTCTTCCACACAGGATTTCCTAAGCCAGGTGACCACCACCATAGACCAGCAGTATTTAATTACCGGAAGCTGTATACAGTCAGGAAGCGGGAAGCCTGAGGCTGGAAGTAAGCAAAACAACGGTTACGACTACCATCTTGTAAAACTGAACCAACAGGGTGAAGAAGTCTGGGAAAAATACTTCTCCGGCCAGAACCATGATTACTTATCCGCTGCCGTTACCACCCGGGAAGGAGGATTTCTTGTTGCGGGAACTTCCTATTCGGGGAAAGGGCTCGATAAAAAAGAAGAATCCAGAGGCGGATCAGATATCTGGCTGATAAGAATGAATGAATTCGGGGATGAGCTGTGGCAGAAAACGCTGGGAACTTCATCGGACGAAGAAGCCAGAGCGGTGATCCAAACCACAGACTTAGGATTCTTTGTAGCAGGGAATGTGCAAAGCTCCTCCAAAGGCTACGGTTCCAAAGATGTATGGATCATCCGGCTTGACAAAGATGGCAAAGAACTTTCCCAGCTGATCTTAGGCGGAAGAGGGCTGGATGAAGTTGAAAAGATGATTCCCACGAAAGACGGCGGCGCATTGCTGGGCATCTATTCCAGAAGTGGCGCTTACATGAGTAATTCTCAATCAGCAACGACTAATCCTGTTTCGGCTGAAAAGCCTGCTTCCTCAGCCGCCCTTAGCCCAATGCCAAAAGCCAGCAGCAATTTCGGAGAAGGCGATTACTGGATCGTAAAACTGGATAAGACCGGGAAAGTAGAATGGGAAAAGAACTTCGGCGGCAAAGGCGATGACCATATCAGAACCCTCGCTTTAACCTCAAAGGGTTTCATTATCGGTGGAGAGTCCCGTTCCGAAAGATCCGGCAATAAAACCGTAGGGATAGAAGAAGGTACAGACCTTTGGCTGATCGCTTTGAATGAAAGAGGCGACGAGCAGTGGCAGAAATCCTACAATTTTAAGAACCGGGATATCCTGATGGGCATGAATGTAATACAGAGTCAAGATCCAGGAATCAAGAATCAAGACATCACCAAAGGAATATTGTTGGGCGGTTATACTCAGGCGGAAGGAAGAATAGAGAAGGACGATGAGACCTTCTGGATGCTGTATCTGGATGGAAACGGTAATGAACAGTGGAGAAAACATGTGAATGGAGACTCAAGACGAAGAGAAGAGAGACTTTCAGATATCAGGCTGAACAGGGACGGTTCTATTATATTAGCAGGAACGAGCGCCGAAGAACTGGGCAAAGAGAACTGGAAGATCGTGAAGCTGGGTGATAAGCAGGTGAAAGATCTGATCCAGAAATACGACATCAAAATCTATCCGAATCCTGTATCCGACTATGCCTATGTGGAAATCGGCTTTGAGTTTAAGGAAGCGGAGATTGTAGTCTATGACATGAGCGGAAGACAGGTTCAGCATCTGAAGACCAAAAACACGGTAACCAAGATCAACACCCAGCCTTTGATCCAGGGGGCTTACCTGGTAACGATAAAAACGGATACGAATAAAACGGCGAATGCTAAAATGATTAAGAAATAACCGATGAAAAGAGCAATTATAACACTAGGAGCAATAGTATTTTTAAATTCAGTTGCTTATGCACAATATATACCTAAAATTGTACCGCCATCCCCTAATGCTGCTTCCATAGCAAAGTTTGTGGAAAGTCCGGTTTCCTACTACAGGGGTTCGGCCAATGTAGGTATTCCATTATTTAGCATCAATACCGGAGATATTCCGTTGAATGTATCCATACAGTATGATACCAAAGGGGTGAGAGTGGCGGAAGTAGCCTCTTCCCTCGGAGCTGGTTGGAGCTTAAGCGCAGGAGGTTTAATTACCCGCCAGGTAAGACATCGTCCGGATGAATATACCAGAGGTTATTTAACGTATTCATACAATTCAGATTTTGAAACCAATACTGCTTTACGCCATCAGTTGGGGAATGAAAATGCTGGATATGGAAGTTCTGATACACCGGTAGATGAAGATCCGGATTTGTTTTTTATTAATTTTCTAGGAAAGTCTGCAAAGTTTATCATTGATAATGTCACTAAAAAAGCCGTGGCTCAAAGTTTCGATGACTGGAAGATCGATATAGATTATGAAGATCCCAATGGAGGAAATTATAGGATTAGCCGGATAATCATTACCGATGAGCTTGGGAACAAATACTATTTTGGAAAAGACTCTTCAGCAGCAAACTCAACCTATGATACTGTCACTGCTGTAAGTTCCGGACTTGTTATAGAGGCGCCTAAACAGCAGGAAAACGGATACAGGACAGCCTGGCATTTAAAAGAAGTAAAGACTTTAAAGAACAGCTATTTGTTTAATTATAACTCAGAAGAAGTAACCACATATTCGAAAACAGATATCAAGAAAGGAGATAATATAGGTGATATTTCACTGAGTACAACCATAACCAGGCAACAGGTTCTTCAGAATATTTCTTTTCCTGAAGGAAGTCTGGAGTTTATATACGGCACAACTGAACGCGAAGATCTTAAAGGAGGAAAAGCTTTACAAAGTATCATATTAAAAAATAAGAGGGAGACTCAGATTAAAAAGATAGCTTTTATGCAAGGCTACCGTCAGGGAGATGGAAATCATAATAATATTCATCCTAACGTACTCAGTAAAGATACGAAGTCAGATAAGCGCTTATTCCTTAATCGGGTTAATGAATTGGACAGGAATGACAATATTGTTTCCTCCTATCAATTAGAATACAATCCTCAGGAACTTCCCAACCGTTTTTCGAACGCTATTGACTATTGGGGATATTTTAATGGTAAGCCTAATAAAGAGAATATTTTCACCGATGTTTCAGACCGGGATGTGTATGCCAACTTCGCAGAAGCAGGAATATTGACTAAGATAACTTATCCTACCGGTGGAAGTGAGAACTTCTATTACGAGAATAATAATGTGATTGTGCCTAAATATTTTTCAGATTTTATGCTGTCCAGCCCGTCTATGATCATGTATGATAAAAAAGCTACAGCTATAGCCAAGGGACCGGAATATTTTGTTTTAAATAACAACACTACCAGTCTTGGAAAGTATGTCAAAGAATTTACCATCCAGTCAAGCTATAATAAGGAGCTTGTTTATATTGCATCGTTGGGACAAAACTGTACTTCAGTTGAAACAACCGATTGTAAAACCAAAGTAAGGCTATACAATACTCAGACAGGGGCCACTTATATCATTACACAGGGACAGCAAACCCTAGTTAATCCACCTCTTGAAAATGGTAATTACCGTATTGAAGTCACCAACGGGTCCTTTACCCTGAGTGACTCTCAAAACTATGAAACCAATCCGTTTTCAGTGAGTCTGCAGTGGAAAGAACGGAAACCGACACTTCCTATCAACAGTTTTGTGGGGGCCGGAAGGAGAATTGCACGAATTGAGACCAATGAAAACGGTAAAATTGCCAAAAGAAAATTCACCTACACCCAAGATAATGGAACTAGTTCCGGGATATTATTGGGAACTCCCGATTATATGTATATTATTAAGAGATTTGGAAATTATCCTTTGCTGGCTGGTAACAGATCGGATTCAATGCAGCCGATGTCAAGCTTTAATAATGCAGGCCAGGTAGGATATTCCCAGGTCACAGAAACTTTTTCATCTGCTGATGATTCGGTGTTGTGGTCTAAAAAATACAATTTCACCAATTACCTGGATGGAGGGGAGTACTATAAATATCCATACAATCTTGCTGATGATATGGATTGGGCGAGAGGATTGAATTTAAAAACTGTAAGTTATGATTCTAACGGGAAAATTGTAGAAACATTAACCAATTTATATAGTTTTTCAGGTGATGACCTCCCTTATCGCTTTTATAGAAAGTATGATGGTACAGTAGCTACCAATACTCCGAGAAATGGATTGATGCCTATGCCTCCTGATGTAGCTCCGGCAAGTTATATTTTATCTCATGAAATAAAAAGTATCCCTATCTATAAATGGGGTAAATATCTTGATGCAAATAATTCTGACCCGGTATTTGATCATGATACTTACAGAACAGCTTTCTTCTATGGAGGAATGATCCGGAATTATAAGAAAATCAAACAGGAATATACGAATGGCTTACCTTCTATGACAATCAATATAGAGACGACCAATGCAAGTGTAAGCCATCATCAGCCGACCTCTGAAAAAATGACCTATTCTGATCAGACGGTACATGAAACCACTTACAGCTATGCCCACGAAAAAGGCAGCCAAAAGCTGATTAATGCCAATATGACCGGAATACCGCTGGAAACTGTGATGACGAAGAAAATGAATAGTAATGATGCAGGGAAAACCATTTCCAGGGTAGAAACCAGGTATGATGATCCTGTCACCTTATTTCCGACTTCAATCATTTCTACCGGACTTCAGGGAGGAACTGCCACAGAAGTCACTTATGATAAATACGATTCAAAAGGAAACCTTCAGCAGTATACCACCAAAGATGGGATTTCCACCGTAATTATCTGGGGCTATAACAATACCCAGCCTATTGCCAAGATCGAAAATGCCAAATTAACGGATATTCAGCAATCCCTGATTACGGCACTGATTAGTGCTTCTGATACAGACGCCGCTGCTGTACCCAATAATGATGAGACTGCTTTACTGAATGCCTTTAAAAATTTTAAAAATAGCTTATCGGGTTATCAGATCACCACCTACAGCTATGATCCATTGATTGGCGTAAGAAGCATCACCCCGCCCTCAGGAATTACAGAATATTACCTCTATGACTCGGCCAACCGTCTTGAAAAAGTAGTGGATGTAAACGGAAAAGTATTGAAGGAAATGAAATACCATTATAAAAACTAACAAACGATGAAAAAGATAATTACACCTCTCAGTGCATTATTTGTGGTGGGGTTTTCCTCTGCGCAAACAACACCGAGTCCCGCAGAAAATTATATTTACAGTAAAACCTATTTATCAGACCCTACACTTGCCAATCCCAAAACCTCAGAAACGGTTCAGTATTTTGACGGCCTGGGAAGACCCAAGCAGGTCGTGAATGTCAAATCCTCTCCATTGGGCAGGGATGTGGTGAGCCATTTTGAATATGATGATTTTGGAAGACAGGTAAAAGAATTTTTACCCGTTCCCCAGCAAGGAACTCAAAACGGAGCAATTTACACCTCTCCATTAACCAATGCTTCCCAGTCCGGATCTTTACGGATCAGAAAAGATCTATGCAGAGAAATTACTGGAAAACTCACCATTGGACAGGATCCAGCAGCAGATCCAGGTAGGAAATGCCTGGCAGAATAAGCCTGTGAAATTTGACTATGATGTGAACATTACAGGAGAAGTTATTAAATGTACCACAACGACCACCTGGGAAAATGGTGCCACTAAGTCTACCATTGATTACGGAGGGACTTATGATGGCGGACAACTATATAAGAACACAATAACCGATGAAGACGGCAACAAAACCATAGAATTCAAAAACGGCAGAGGACAGCTTTTGTTAGTGAGAAAAGTCCTGAGTGCTACAGAAAATGCAGATACTTATTACGTATACAATGAATATGACCAGTTGGCCTGGGTGATTCCCCCCTTATTATCAAAAAAGGTACACTGGCAATGGGAAGATCAGCAGGCTTTAGCTTATGAATACCGTTATGACGGCAGAAACCGTTTGGTCGAGAAAAAACTACCCGGAAAAGGCTGGGAATATATGGTGTATGATCAGGCGGAGAGGCTTATCATGACCCAGGATGCCAATATGCGGGAGAAAAGCAAATGGCTGATTACTAAATATGATCCATTCGGGAGAGTGGCTTATACAGGGATCATTGCCGGAGGAAGCAGAAGCAGCATGCAGTCCCAGGCAGGGCATCTCATAATAGTGGAGAACAGGAGCAGTACAGGATTTACCAAAAACGGAATGCCGGTTCAGTACAGCAATGGATATTTTTTTGATATCGAAACGGTTTTAAGTGTCAACTATTATGATACCTATCCTGCAGGATCACCCGCTGTTACCAATGCATTTGCCCAGCCTCTTCTTACGGATAATCCGACACAGGACCGCACGACCAAAGGACTTCCTGTAGCCACTTATGTGAAGAATATAGAAGATGACAACTGGACCAAAACCTTTACCTGGTATGATACCCAAGGCAGAATAATAGGGTCGAGAAGCAATAACCACCTTGGAGGATATACCGTATTAAACCATAAACTAGACTTTACAGGAACCATCCTTCAAACAAATACTTATCATAGAAGATTAGGATTATCAACAATGCAGAAATAGTTACCAGAGAAATATTTACATATGACCCCCAGAACCGGTTGGTTAAACTTACCCATCAGGTCAATGGTAATCCTGTTGAAATATTAGCCCAGAACAAATACAATGAACTTTCCCAGCTAGAAAGTAAGAAAGTAGGCGGGAGTAGTGGCTGCTGCTCCCTTCAGCAGATTGATTATCAATATAACATCCGTGGCTGGATGACCAGAATTAATAACCCTTCCAACCTGAGCGGAAAACTATTTGGATATGAACTTAAATACCATACCCCTGCCAATACTCTTTTCGCTATCGGAAGATACAATGGAAACATTGCAGAGGTGGATTGGAAAACATCTAATGATCATGTTTTAAAAAGGTATTCATATAGTTATGACAGCTTAAACAGGCTAAACTACGGACATTATTCCGAACCTGACAGTACCGTACCTCAAGAAGATCATTTCGGGGAAACTACAGAATATGACCTGAACGGAAATATTACCCGATTGTACCGGAATACTAAAAATACCACCAATGGGCTAGCCATGCAGATTGACAACCTGAGCTATACCTACTCCGGAAACAGACTTTTGAAAGTAACAGATGCTGCTCAGAATTATTCAGGATATAGCGGTGGAGGAAATACCATAGGGTATGACTCGAATGGCAATATGACAAATCATTTAGATAAAGGAATTAATGAGATTACATACAACTTTCTGAATCTTCCTTCCTCAGTGAAGAACAACAACAATACCAGTCCTTTCGGGAGCCTTAGTTCTTATTTGTACAGGGCTGACGGGACAAAACTTAAAAAAGGATATTCTTATTATAAGAGAGACTGGCAGGGAAATACCAGCCTAGCTTATACCGTTACGGATTATCTGGATGGCTTTCAGTACGTGTTGGAAAATTCAGGGATATCATGTTTGGATTGCCCCCGGCTTCCCCTGCATTACAATTTGTACCTACCTCGGAAGGCTATTTTGATTTTGTAAAAAATAAGTATATTTACAACTATACTGATCATTTAGGAAATGTACGATTAAGTTACATGAATAACGGGTCAGGAGTTGAGATCATTGAAGAAAACAATTATTATCCTTTTGGATTAAAACATGAGGGGGTGAATGTGTTGGCGGGGAACCCTGCTTATCAGTACAAGTATAATGGCAAGGAGTTGCAGGAGACGGGTATGTATGATTATGGAGCGAGAATGTATATGCCGGATGTGGGAAGATGGGGGGTTGTGGATCCATTAGCGGAGAAAATGACTAGACATAGTCCTTATAATTATGCGTTCAATAATCCAATACGTTTCATTGATCCTGATGGAAGACAAGGAACGGATTGGGTTCATAACAGAGAAACTAACCAGATTTATTGGAATAATAATGCCACAAGTCAAGCTACAGCTGGAGCTAATGAGACCTATCTTGGAAAATCTGGGACATATACAACTCAGGACGGTTCTACAACTGCATTAAATTCTGATCGCTCTTATACTAATAATTCTTTGTTAGGAGGAATGGGAGTAATGAATAATTTAGATCCTTTAATTCAAGCAGGTGATTCTGCATCAGCAATGAGTGTTGCAGCTTTTGGAACTCCTAACGATGGTTCTTATATAAGAGAAACACCATCATTAAATACTGCAGAGGGAGCTTTTGCTAATCCATCGGCTCAATTAGCATCTACAACACTTACAGCTATGCAACAAGCACCGTTAGCTATTGCTTCCGAACTTGCGATTGTAAAAATTGGAGGCTTATTGTCTAAATCAACAACGGTTTATAGATCTGTTTCACCAGCGGAGTTAGCCGATATTGGTACTAATGGTCTACGTGTCGGAGAAAGTGGTTATGCAACAGAAAAGTTATTTACTACAACAGCAAGTGATGCTTCATTCTTTTCAAAAGCATTTTATCCTTGGGATAAAACGGCAAACACTATAATAAAAGCTAAAGTTCCGAATAGTGTAATGAAAACATCAGGTTCTTATATTATGGATGGAAAGAATGTAATATCTATACCTGCTAATCAGCTACAAAATATTAAAAATGTGAAAGCTCTTAATTATAGCCCTTTACCATAAATAAAACTATTATAATGATAACAATTAAAGCAACACTGCATATGTATGATGATATTAGAAAAACGCCTTTTTCTAATGGATATAGACCTGCGTTTGATTTTGGAACAGAAAGTTTAACATCTGGAAGAATTATGCTATTGGATAATAAAAAACAATTGTTTTATCCTGGTGAAATTGGAGAAGTAGAAATTAGTTTTATGTTTGAGGAATTTGTAAAAGACAAGTTGAAAATTGGAGAAAAAATTTATTTTTATGAAGGCTCAAATTGTTTAGGAGAAATAAAAATATTAGAAATATCGAACAATTAGAAAATGTTACAAGATTTGAAAATTTCTTAAATAAAACCAAAGCCACTCAAACGAGTGGCTTTGTTGTTTTATAAAATGCTTTGCAATTTAGTTTGTTTAAGGAACGCATCCAGGAGAGCGAAGACATGTTGTCTGTCGTTCTCTTTTAGTTTTTGTATATCTAAAATTTTAGCGACAATATTTTTATCCAGTAGAATATCCGTAGACCCTACAAGATAATCCAGAGATACTTCCAGGGCTTGTGCCAGCTGCGTGGCCATCTCAATAGATGGTTTTACTTCCTCACGCTCATATCTACCGATGACAGCACCGTGGACACCTACGAGTTTGCCCACTTCGTCCTGCGCCATCTTTGATTATGTGAAAATAATTATATTTACAATTATACTGATTATCTAGGAAATGTATTACTGAGTTACATGAATAACGGATCAAGAGTGGAGATTATTGAAGAAAATAATTATTATCCCTTTGGCTTACTGCATAATTATACTAGGACGACACAAAATGCGTATCAATATAAGTACAACGGTAAGGAGCTGCAGGAGACGGGAATGTACGACTACGGTGCAAGATTTTATATGCCGGATTTAGGAAGATGGAGCATTATAGATCCGCTGGCTGAAGTATCAAGAAGATGGTCACCCTATACTTATGTTTTGAATAATCCGATTAAATTTATAGATCCTGATGGAAGAAAAGTGATTGAAACGGCTTCAGGTACTACTTATACAGAGGCAGAAGCTCAATCAGCATTTCTTGCTTTAATAAATCAAATGAGCAGTGGGCCAGGTCCAAAGGGTTCTTGGGGAGGTGTTAAATGGGGTAGATTTATAAATGATTGGAATTATGAAGATAGTGTTGAGCATTATAGAACGGATGTAAGAGCAAGAGTAGGAACTTTAAAATCTGTTAAAGGTAATGCTACGTTAAATGTTAAGCAAACTATTGGACAGTGGGATCAAGAATATGGATTTATGCCTGTAAACCGAACTAACTTTGCGAATGAACATTCTAAAGACGTCACCAATTGTTATGGATATGTGTTAACCAATGGATATTTTTTTTGGAATTCCTTTAGGTTAAGAAGATTCTGAAGCAAAGATATTTCTTCCATTGACTATAATTATTTAAATTTACCTAATAAAATAACCCAAAGTTCCACTATGACCAAATATATATATCGGGCAGATGGTATAAAAGTAAAGAAGTTCTTTGGAGACAAGATTGAAGCGGATTATCTGGATGGATTCCAGTACAAGTCTACATTTTCGATGGAATCCTGGAACGGAGAAGGAACCTTTCATCCGAATCCTAATGAAATCCCCGTTTTAAAGCTGAGAATTATTCCGACCTCTGAAGGATATTACGATGCCCTGTTTAACAGGTATGTCTATAATTATACAGATCATTTGGGAAATATAAGATTAAGCTATACCGATACCAATGGAGACGGAATCATCCAGCCCCGAAGATATAATGCATCCAACTGTACAGGCTTGTTTTGCATAGATGATTGGAGACCGGGAGAAATAGTAGATGTAAATAATTATTATCCGTTTGGCTTACTGCATAATTATACAAGGACTACACAAAATGCGTATCAGTACAAGTACAACGGCAAGGAGTTGCAGGAGACAGGGATGTATGATTATGGAGCCAGAATGTATATGGCGGATATTGGTAGATGGGGGGCTGTGGATCCGCTTGCGGAGAAATCTAGAAGATTTTCAACTTACACTTACGCTCTGAATAATCCGATTTATTTTACCGATCCTGATGGAATGGATGTCGTAGAATCGGCTTCAGGTACAATGTATACTGGAGCAGATGCACAATCAGCATTTTTAGCATTGCGAAATCAATTAGGAGGCGGTCCTGGTCCCAAAATTATTTCTAGAAAAGAATGGGGAGCAAAATCTCCTATTTTAGGAGGTGGACGCTCATATGAATATATTACTGCTACGATTAAAGCAAAGACTTTTTTTGGCACAACATATGACCAATCAGTATCGATACCTACTGACTTGTCAAAATATTATAACACTATAACATTGCATCATTCTGGAAATGGAGATAACTATATGATTATAAAAGAATTGCAAGAGAAAGAACAAGATGCTGGTTATGCAGATATTCCATATCATTTTGCTATAGATAGTAAGGGTAATATTTACGAAGGTAGACCTATAAACATAAAAGGTTCGCACGTAAAAGGTGGAAATACTGGGAATATCGGTATTGTTTTGATGTCTGATCTTGATACAGAAAATAAAGGTTTAGGACTTGTTAGTAGTATAATAGAAGGATTTGGAGGCAATGGAGGTGCAAGCACAGAAATGAGACAATCTGTAACGGATCTTGTTTCTTATTTAAATGGTAAATATGGTATCCAATATTTAGGAGGTCATAAAGAGAAAGCTACTGATCCAAGAAATTGTCCCGGAGATGGAGGGATGAAAATAGTCGACTATTTAAGAAATAAATTACATATGTTATCTCCAAAAAAAAATGAAAACTAAAAAAAATCTTCTTTTCTATGTATTAAGTTTTATCTCATTAATCTTAATACTGTTAACTGATAATATTTTCCACGATGATGGAACCAAATTATTAGATATAATTGTAATTACAATTATAATATTAAATTTTATCCTATCTTTTTTTACTTCTGGAAATAAATTATTGATTTACACTGCTGTTTTACAGTTTTTATATACTATTCTTACTGTAAACTACAATGATGAGATGGATAGTTACTTTTATAGATTAAATTACATTTTTAGTCTGGCTAAAATCCAAAATAATTCATTGTCAGCAATGATACAAAATGTTTGGTTTATGTCCTTTTTATTATTAACTATCATAGAAGTTATGTTGCTGATGAGAATAGTTTATAAAAGAATAATCAAAAGAGATTAAAAAAGATATAACAAAATAACCTCGCAATTTGCGAGGTTATTTATCTGTATAAGTACAACGGCAAGGAACTGCAGGAGACGGGGATGTATGACTATGGGGCAAGATTCTATATGCCAGATATTGGTAGATGGGGTGTGATCGATCCGCTGGCAGAGAAGATGAGAAGATGGAGTCCATATAATTATGCATTTAATAATCCGATAAGATTTATTGATCCGGATGGAATGGCTCCTGTTGATGATCACTTTAATAAGTTTGGTCGTTATATTGGCACAGATAATAAAAAAACAAATAATGTTATTGTGCACACTAATAGTTCTGCAACAAAATTATCTCAATTAAAAGGCAATACAGGTGCAGCGAGTTTATCTCAATTAGATTATAGCAGTAAAGGAACAACTAGAGCTGTATCAAATGTCCTTGCCCACTATGGAAGTGAAAAAGGGATATCAGGATATATAGGAATATATTCGGGATCAAGAGGAGCTGCTCATACCAATCCTAGTGGTAACATTTTCTTTAATATCAAATTTTTAAGCAAAGGCACTTATGATAATGCTTATAATATTAGATCTACTCTGAACCATGAAGGAGGTTCATTAGGACATAAAAATGAAAATATTAACCCTGATGATTATACTTTTGTAGATCATTCTAAAGTTTATTTAAACGAAGCTAGAAATCCTGATTTTGGTAAGACTACAGAGAAGTATAGAGCCGGACAGGCTGGAAGCTTTGGGCGGCATGTTCTTAATGCAGTCCAAAAAGAATCCAGCTATGGTACTAATCATATGAACATGATCAATGAATATAATAGCGGAAATACAGGAAGTGTAACCATTACACCATATAGCGGAGGAAACAATTTACCAGCCAGTACAACACTTACTGTTCAAGTAGGAAATAATACTTATCCAACAAAATCATATGAAGACATTAAGTATCCCAAAGATTAGTTATTTTCTTTTAACTTTCTTTTTTATTTTCATGTAAAGAAAATAAACAAGATAAAATACAGTCTGTTTTTTCGGGAGAAACAAGCAAAAAATGGTATGCCTATAGTATAGACAGTATACATTGTTCTCAAGGATTTTATCCTTTTCGGGTAAAGGAGTTTTTCAAAGATGGACGACAAATCCAATATATCAATAACTCTACTACTAAAAATTTAGATACTATACCCAAGGATGATATGTATAATCCTGAAAAATGGTTTATTATCAATGATTCCGTTGTTAGTATTGGCTCTGTAAGAAATCCTAAAAGTGGATATTATCACAAAGATAATCGAAAGATACTTTATTACAACAAAGACACCATTATATTACAAGGTACAAAGCGCAATAATTATGGAGGTGTTTTAATCCTTACACGATATAAAGAAAAAGACAAATAAAACAATCAAGCCACTCGTTCGAGTGGCTTTGTTATTTCTAAAATGCTTTGCAGCTTAGTTTGTTTGAGGAATGCATCAAGGAGAGCGAAGACATGCTATCTGTCGCTCTTTTTCAATTTTTTGGATATCCAGAATTTTAGAAACAATATTTTTTTCCAAAAAGAACATCTATAAACCCTACAGGATAATCCAACGAAATTTCCAAAGCTTCTGCTAGTTGTGTAACTATTTCAACTTATCCGGGTTCTGTTTCAAAGCTACCCCAGCCGGTACGATTTTCTATCTCTAATGATTTCTGAATTGAAATGGTGGCCATACCGCAACGGTAAAGCCATGGGAGGCATCCAGATATTTTTTTGGTGAATTCCTTTAGGTTAAGAAGATTCTGAAGCAAAGATATTTCTTCCATTGAATATAATTATTTAAATTTACCTAATAAAATAACCCAAAGTTCCACTATGACCAAATATATATGTCGGGCAGATGGTATAAAAGTAAAGAAGTTCTTTGGAGACAAGATTGAAGCGGATTATCTGGATGGATTCCAGTACAAGTCTACATTTTCGATGGAATCCTGGAACGGAGAAGGAACCTTTCATCCGAATCCTAATGAAATCCCCGTTTTAAAGCTGAGAATTATTCCGACCTCTGAAGGATATTACGATGCCCTGTTGAACAGGTATGTCTATAATTATACAGATCATTTGGGAAATATAAGATTAAGCTATACCGATACCAATGGAGACGGAATCATCCAGCCCCGAAGATATAATGCATCCAACTGTACAGGCTTGTTTTGCATAGATGATTGGAGACCGGGAGAAATAGTAGATGTTAATAATCATTATCCGTTTGGCTTACTGCATAATTATACAAGGACTACACAAAATGCGTATCAGTATAAGTACAATGGTAAGGAGTTGCAGGAGACAGGAATGTATGATTATGGGGCAAGATTTTATATGCCGGATATTGGACGTTGGGGTGTTGTTGACCCACTAGCGGAGAAAACGAGAAGATGGACACCATATGTTTATGCCGGAGATAATCCTATGAGATTTATCGACCCGGATGGAAGAACCTGGGGAGACCCGAAAGATGAACAAAGG
Source organism: Chryseobacterium sp. (assembly GCF_022869225.1). Lineage (NCBI taxonomy): Bacteria > Pseudomonadati > Bacteroidota > Flavobacteriia > Flavobacteriales > Weeksellaceae > Chryseobacterium > Chryseobacterium sp. The sequence continues at coordinate 3,759,469 of NZ_JALIHL010000001.1, forward strand.
TTAACTAAGAATGTTAATAATAGAATTGCTGATTTAAATAAAAGCAATGCTAAAATTCAGGCGAAGATTGATAAAGGAGGTTTAAGTGATAAACAATTAACTAAGCTTAATACTCAACTTGCTGATAATAATACTATGCTTGGTAGTATGAATCAATCGCTGACAGACATCAAAACGATTGCAGATGCTAAAGAAACTTTTTACCTAACAGGTCCTAGCCAAGATAATGGAACCCACGGTGTTGTGAAGACAACAGGAAAGGATGGTAAAGAAAGAATAAACATAGAAGGAACTGGAAGCGCATTACACTTACACGAAATAAGGCACGTCGGCCAAAGTTATGAAGCGGGAGGAATGAAATTTAATAGTAAAGGGCAATTAAAAACAAGTGCAAAAAGTTTTAGCGAAGGAAGAGCCGTAGAAGTAGAAGCCTATAAAACAGGATATTCTTATGACACGAATAGTTATCCTGTTCCTGTAAAGTCTGTAAATGATATTAATGAGGAGAACTTGATGGATATTAAGACAAGTGATGGAACTCAAGTCTATAAGGCTCTAGATGTTAAAGATAAATAATATGAAGAACTATATAATAATATTATTCCAATTCTGTTTTTGTGGTTATTTTCATAGTCAGGCTATAAATGATTATTCAGGCGTTTATAAAATAAAAGGTTCTGGACAAAAATTAGAATTAGATTCAAAAGGGTTGTATATTTTGTATAATCCCGATTCTTTTGGGCATCTTGCTACAGATTTTTGTGAATACGCATCCAAAGGACAGTGGAATAAAGTAAGCTCTGATGTTATAGATTTAACAAGTGAAAATTACTATTCAAAACAAGAAGGGTTTAAATACGATTTAAAACAGGAGTCAAAACTTTCTCAGGATAGTATATATATTGATGTAATACTTCCGAAAGATTTTGAAGAAGTTGCAACTCCAGAATTTGACCTTTTATTTAACTATAAGACTTCTAAAAGAATCAGGAGTGCAAGTAATAGAATAAAATTGTCAAAAAAGGATTATTCTTTGATTGGAGTAAAAAATCAAATAATCCTTGACTTAGTGTTTAGTGCTAAAGGAGATGTCTTTTTCAAGAATAGATTAAGGTATAATATTTTACAAGACTATAATTTAGATACAGATAAATACAACTATTTTACAATTAGTCTTCCTAACTTTAATCAATGTTTTTACGATTTTGAACCCTATTATCACAGTTATATCTATGTAAAAGATAGAAATACTTTAATGTGGAAGGGGGAAGAATGGATAAAGCAAAAATAACAAGAAAGCCAACTCAATTGAGTTGGCTTTTATTTTACATAATGCTTTGCAATTTAGTTTGTTTAAGAAACGCATCCAGAAGAGCGAAGATATGCTGTCTATCATTCTCTTTTAGTTTTTGTATATATAATATTTTAGAAACAATATTTTTATCAAGTAGAATATCCGTAGACCCTACGAGGTAATCCAGAGATACTTCCAAGGCTTCTGCTAACTGTGTGGCCATCTCAATAGATGGCTTTACTTCCTCACGCTCATATCTACCGATGACAGCACCGTGGACACCTACGAGTTTGCCCACTTCGTCCTGCGCCATCTTTGATTATGTGAAAATAATTATATTTACAATTATACTGATTATCTAGGAAATGTATTACTGAGTTACATGAATAACGGATCAAGAGTGGAGATTATTGAAGAAAATAATTATTATCCCTTTGGCTTACTGCATAATTATACAAGGACTACACAAAATGCGTATCAGTATAAGTACAACGGTAAGGAGTTGCAGGAGACAGGAATGTATGATTTTGGCGCACGATTTTATATGCCGGATCTGGGAAGATGGGGTGTGGTAGATCCAAGAAGCCAATACACTCATGAAGCTTACAGCTACGTTTGGAATAATCCGATAAGTTTTTGGGATCCTACAGGAATGCAGGGAGAATTGGCTTATCCTGATCGGGATGGTAGGAAAGATGGAGAATTTTGGAAAGATTCAGATGGAGAGTTTTACTGGGATGCAAAAACAGCGTCTGGAAAGACTTTAACAATGGGAGTTCCATAATCACTCAGGTTAATTTACTGGGGAAATCCAAAGACAGCAATAATAGCGGGTATGCTGCCGCTGCCGCCCTTGGATTGAGCACCTCAGAAAGTGGTGTCGGGTTGTTTATCCTTGCAGCCGTAGGGCTTGCTTATATTGTAGATCAGGCTACAAAACCTCCTTTGCAATGGCATACAACAATTGCAGATCCTGGTATAGGTTACGGAAGTATGAATGCCGAAAGTAGTGATGAAGATAAAGATGTAAATGGGGTTGATGTTCCTAATGATTCTATTTCTGGGAATGAGAACAGAAAAGGTGGTGGAAAGAATGGACAACATAAAAATCTTAAAGCTAAGCAGAGTGCTGGGGAAAAATATCAAGAAGCGAAAGCTGAATATGAAAAATTAAGAACAAAACCTAATAAATCAAAAGAAGAATCAAAAATGGTTGAAAAATTAAAGAAGCAAGCAGAACACTGGAAAAGAAAAGCAGACGAAACAGGAGAAAATCATAGTAGAAATGCAAAAGGGACTAGATAAAAACCTATATACTGTAATCATGTATTACCAAGGAGGAACATATATAAGCCAAGTAATGGCTAAAGGAATTAAAGATGCTCTAATTGTGTGGACTCGTGAATTAGATATATCTATAATTGAAGAGCTTAATGACAATAATAAAAAATTATTGCAAGAATTAGCAGTAAAAGAAATGCCTTCTTTAATTGATGGAATGACAAATATTTGGTATACGGATTTTTTATTATCTGATAATTATATGCATGCTCATATTATTAAAACAAATGAGTTTTAATGATGCAATATTATGTTTAAAGTTGCCCCCGCTGGCGCGAGCGTCTCGCTCGTGTCCACAAATAAAACAAAACCACTGCTCTTGCGGTGGTTTTATTATTTTCTCTTATAAAAACCACTATATTTACCAGTACAGAGATCACCTTGGCAATGCCAGAGTAAGCTTTGCAAAAAACAGCGAAGGCGCTCTTGAAATAACCGATGCAAACAACTACTATCCATTTGGATTAAACCATATTGAAGGAATGCTTAGTACTTCTAATTTTGGAGGGTATTATAGTTATAAGTACAATGGAAAGGAGCTTCAAGAGACGGGGGATGTATGATTATGGCGCAAGATTTTATATGCCGGATGTAGCAAGATGGGGTGTACAAGATCCTCACCAGGAATCGTATTTAGATCATTCACCATACAATTATGTTGGAAATAACCCGATTATGAGAATTGATCCGGACGGAAGAGATTGGTATTATACTGGTGATGGACAATATCTTTATAATAAGGATTTAAACAGGGACAATGCCTCTCAATTTTTCAAGGACAATAATATTGAAGGAGCCAAATATGCTTTTGCAAATAACACGATGGGGAATATGAATTATGCTGCAGATGGGTACATATATGATGACTCTAAAGAAGGAGGAGGAAAAGTTGTTGAAGATGGGAAAATGCATGAGATTGAAGAAGTTGTAATGACACATGAGCCATCTACAGCTAGAAAAGGTTGGAATTTTGTTGCGGATAATTTAATTTCCCCACCAATGGAAGGTGTTTCAGTTATCGGACATATTCTTTATGGTAGTTTTGTTGCTTTTCCACAACAGGCTATTGAAAAGGAAAAGATTTATGGTCTACATGTAGAAATGGATGTAAATGTTCTTAAATTTAAGAATGGCAATCTTCAACATGTAACCTACAAAGATGGTGATCCGATGACTGAAGCAGAGCAATTCGAAGCATTTGCTAAACCGGGTGTCGAGGCGATGACTGCAGGTGTAGCCTTTGGTTTTAATCCATTTACTAAGTTTGGTGCTGTAGGAAATGCGGTTGGCAATTGGGAGTAAATACAGCTGCTAAAACTGCTGTAAAAAAAGGAATATATCAATTAGGTCCTAAAAAAGATAAAAAATGATAGATTTATTGTTTGGTTTAGTTGGAACATTTATTAGATGGATTTTTATATATAAATGTAATTCAAAAAAAATGGCAGAATCTTATAATTCTGACACGACACAAGAAGGAATAAAGAATAATTTAGCAGGACTTCTTTTGATACCTATAGCTATTATAGTAGGAGTAATGTTATATTATTTAGAAAAGAAATAATAATTTTATGGATAAAAAAAGCAAAAGCCACTCTAAAACGAGTGGCTTTTGTATTTATAAAATGCTTTGCAACTTCGTTTGTTTTTAGAAAAGCATCAAGGAGAGCGAAGACATGCCATCTATCATTCTCTTTTAGTTTTTGTATATCCAATATTAAAAACAATACTTTTTCCAATAGAATATCGTAGACCCTACAAGATAATCCAAAGACACTTTCAATGCCAGTTGTGTAGCCTCCTCCATAGATGGTTTTTACTTTCTCACGCTCATATCTAGCAATGGCAGTACCGTGAACGTCCACCAGTTTGTCCCACTTCGTTATTTGAAAATAAGTATATTTACAACGATACTGATCATTTAGGAAATGTACGATTAAGTTACATGAATAACGGATCAGGAGTTGAGATCATTGAAGAAAACAATTATTATCCTTTTGGGTTGAAACATGAGGGGGTGAATGTGTTGGCGGGGAACCCTGCTTATCAGTATAAGTACAATGGGAAGGAGCTTCAGGAGAATGGAATGTATGATTATGGAGCGAGAATGTATATGCCGGATATTGGAAGATGGGGAGTAACTGATCCTTTAGCAGAAAAAATGCGTCGTCATAGTCCTTATAATTATGCTTTTAATAATCCTATCAGATTTATTGATCCCGATGGTAGAGCTCCTGTTGATGATCATTTTAATAAATTTGGACGTTATATTGGAACTGATAATAAGAAAACCAATAATGTCGTTGTACATACTAATAGTTCTGCTACAAAATTATCTCAATTAAATGGTAATACAGGAGCTGCAAGTTTATCTCAATTGGATTACAATAAAAAAGGAACTATAACGGCAGTTTCAAAAGTTTTAGCACATTATGCAGGAGAAAAAGGAATTGGAGGCTATGTAGGTGTAGGAACATACTCTAAGGGAGATGCTCACACAAATGGACGAGGAAATATTTTCTTTAATACTACAGCTTTAAAAGGAGGCGATTATGATAATGCCTATAACATCCGGTCTACATTAAACCATGAAGGAGGAAAGTCTGGGCATAAAAATGAAAATTTCAAGGGAGATTATACTTTTGAATTACATGCAAAAGTTTACTTAAATGAAGCTATGAATCCAGATTTTGGAAAGACAACAGAAAGTTATCGGGCAGGGCAATCCACAGCTTTTGGATTACGTGTTCTTAATGCGGTAGATAAAGAATCCAAGTATGGAACTAATCTTATGAACATGATTGATACATACAATGAAAAAAATACAGGAGGTGTACATATAAACTTATATTCAGGTGGAAGTACTTTACCTACAATAACACCTCAGGTAGGAGACACATATTATAAACCAGTACCCTATGAAGATATTAAACAACCCCAAGATTAGTTTACTTTTTTTAGTTTTTATTGTTTTTTCATGTAAAGAAAGTAAACAAGATAAAATACAGTCAGCTTTTGCGGGTGATAACAGTAAAAAATGGTATTGTTATAGTATTGACGAAGATCATTCATTTTACCCTTATAGAGTAAAAGAGTTTTTCAAAGATGGACGACAAATCCAATATATCAATAATTACACTACTAAGAATTTAGATACAATCCCAAGGAGTGATATGTACAATCCTGAAAAATGGTTTATTATAAACGATTCGGTTGTTAGTATAGATTCTGAGAGAAATCCGGTAAGTGGTTCTTATCATAAGAACACCAGTAAAATACTTTATTATAGTAAGGATACTATTATTTTGCAGGGGACAAAGCGAAGTAATTATGAGGGAGTTTTAATCCTTACACGCTATAAGGACAAAGAAAGAAAACAAACAAATAAGTAAACAAAAGCCAACTCAATTGAGTTGGCTTTTGTTTTACATAATGCTTTGCAGTTTAGTTTGTTTGAGAAAAGCATCAAGGAGAGCGAAAACGTGTTGTCTATTTGTCGTTCTCTTTTAGTTTTTGGATGTCAAGGATTTTGGAGACGATATTTTTTTCCAAAAGAACATCTGTAGAACCTACAAGATAATCTAAAGAAATCTCCAAAACTTCCGCCAGTTGTGTCGCCATCTCAATAGACGGTTTTACTTCCTCACGCTCATATTTAGCGATGACAGCACCGTGAACGTCCACCAGTTTGTCCACTTCGTTATTTGAAAATAAGTATATTTACAACGATACTGATCATTTAGGAAATGTACGATTAAGTTACATGAATAAAGGGTCAGGAGTTGAGATCATTGAAGAAAACAATTATTATCCTTTTGGGTTAAAACATGAGGGGGTGAATGTGTTGGCGGGGAACCCTGCTTATCAGTATAAATACCAAGGGCAAGAGCTCCAAGAGACTGGTTTTTATTCGTTTAAGTGGAGAAATTACATGCCGGATGTGGGAAGGTTCTTTAATATTGATCCTTTAGCTGAAAAATACACTCATAACAGTACTTATGCATTTTCTGAAAATAGAGTTATTGATGCGAGAGAATTAGAAGGGCTAGAAGCTGAGCTAATTAATAAATCTACAAGGAATACCCCTGTATCTAATGATATATCTGGATTTAATTTGAATACCCCGGCAAAAGTTGAATTAAGAACAAATGTTGTACAAGGCTCTTTTACCAATGAACAAGTTCAACAAAAACTTTCAACCGTAGAAAATAACTTTAAAAAAGAAGGATTCGATCTTACAATTATTCAAGATAGTAATGCTACTTATAACATTGATATGACTTTTTCAGGACGATCTGTAACAGTAGTAAATGATGACGGTACTACTACTTCAGGAACGGTTCTCGGAGACGCCCCACTTGGAAATCCTATTACTGCAACTGTGAATGCAAAGAATGGAAATACGGATACAATTACACACGAGATTGGTCATACCTTTGGTGCAGAACACATCTGGGAGCCAAACTCAGGAGTTGAAAATACACCTGCTAATATTAATAATAGGATGAATTCATATGAAAACCCAACTTCTTCAATGAAAGGGTTAGGTACAGAATTTAATAAAAATCAGATACAGAAAATGGAAGAAACTGTTAAAGCTAACTCATTTAGACTACCTCAAAATAAAAAATAATGAAAATAGTATTTTTTTTAATAATGGTTTTACTGACCAACAATAGTTGCTCCGCACAAAATAATATTGATTTTTATTATCAGGATAAAACGAAAGCAACAGCAACAGATAGCGCTGCATATAAATCTTATTTGGAGAATATTCCAAAAGAATTTCTTAAAAAAGATTACGAAGTCTTATTATTTTTTAATAACGCTGCTTTTATTGACGATGTTATTACTATAAATGGTAAAAGCTATAATTTTGAAAACTATACCTGCGGATATAGACAAATTAGAATTATTAAAAGTGAGGGAAAGATAAAAATTACATCTAAGAAAAAGAAAGCATGGAGTTTGATTTAAAAAAAGGAATTGATTATATTATTATTAACGGAGGATTTGATAATAAATGGAGTGTCACATTTTCAGAATATTTTCCTACAATGGAATGCTTGTAGAATTATAAGTATAATGGTAAAGAGTTGCAAGAGACGGGAATGTATGATTATGGCGCAAGGTTTTATATGCCGGATGTTGCAAGGTGGTTGTCTATTGATCCTCTTACCGAAAAGATGAGAAGATTCAGCCCTTATAACTATGCTTGGGATAACCCAATTATGTTTGTTGATTATGATGGAATGTTTGCTACGCCACCAGATGATTATATTGATGCTTCAACAGGTAAATATTTGGGAAGTGATAGTGCTGCAACTAAAAACGTCCGAGTTATATACAAAAGTGACTGGAATAATATAACGTCTGAGAACGGAGGTTCTTTATCCATAACGGCAACAACGGCTTTACAAGCAAGTAGTTCGGTTGTTACAGTCAATAATACTCAGATAAATTCTGATATTAACAATGCCAATAATGAAACTATTGCCGATCAAACCAAAGAAAGACAGGTGTATGTTGGTATTGAAGTTACCAGAGGAGATGTTCCGACAGCGCAAGTGACTTCTTCGAGAGGTCCAGATGGGATTGATGGAAAAACGACAATAACAATGGATCAGCGAGGAGATGCATCGGGAAATATTGTGAAACAAACATTTGGAGGAACTAAATTACTTCCAACAGCTCAGGTACATACACATAATACTTCACAAAATCCTACTCTCACAAATATACCTGGAACATCGTCATTAGACGTAAGCACTTCAAGTTCTTCTACAGGATTTAATATTCCAGTGTACGCGGTAGACTCTTATACTGGTGTTCAGCCAAGTGGAAATTCTATACATAGAGTTATGCCAAATGGTACACAGACTAATAATATTGGTCAAGAATCACTAAATAACTTTGTTGATAAACAAAAAACTCCGTAATGAAAAAAGCTTATTAATCTTATTGTTAAATTTTTGTTTGTGTAGTTGTTATTCACAAAAGAAAACTTCGGATATAATATATTTTCTGCCTACCTCTGTTGTTGAAATTCTTAGCAAAGAAGTTCAAAAAAGAGGCTCAAATAATAAAGTTTATGTAGTCTTGGATAAAGAAAATGCAGATACTTATGTTTTATATTTAAATAATCTTTCTAATTCTCCAGAGAATTTTTGGGTAGAGAATAGTAATAGATCTGTTTTTGTAGAGAAAAATTTAGTTCCTCTTTATTTTTATACTGACGAATATTTTTCATTTGCAGAAAAGGGAGAAAATGTATTAAAGAAATTAGGAACAGAGGAGGATATAAAAAAAGTTATTAGTATTCGAGAAAATACTTTTTCTATAAAATTTAAACTCAATGGAGAAATAGTAAAGTAAAATAAAACCCTCGCAAAGCGAGGGTTTATTGTTTTATAGCACAGCCACATTTTTATTAAAGAAGTCTTTAAATTTTTGTTTGGTAATCATCGTTTTGAGCATAGCGAAGATTACATTTTTGTCTTTTTCTTCCAAGCTGTTTATTAGCCTTACCTGTTCAATTAAAGTTTTATCTTCTACATTGTTTTTATCACGAAGACAATACAGCAAGCTTACAGGTCAATTCGGAAAGGAACTTTTACAAGTGTCATTCTTGCAGAAAAAGTGGTGATGTGATCCCAACACTCCCGCATAATTGCATCGTGTGGCAGATAAAAAAACCTTCGTAATTAGACTGTCCTCAAAAGTTTAGACAAAATTTACAGAATCTTAAAACAAAAACTCTTTTTGCCTGATGAATTCTGCTTTCCCGAGCTCAGGCCTGTCGATACGAATAATGATTTCGGAAATATTGCTAAAGTATCCTGGAAAACATTAACCAAAGATAATGAACACCTGTGGAAAGATACTGTTATATGTATAAATTCTTTAAACAGGTTTACAAAAGGTTTTATCTAAAAATACGCACCTATATGCTCATGAATAATGGATAAAGATATTTCTTCCATTGACTATAATTATTTAAATTTACCTGATAAAATAACCCAAAGTTCCACTATGACCAAATATATATATCGGGCAGACGGTATAAAAGTAAAGAAGTTCTTTGGAGATAAGATTGAAGCGGATTATCTGGATGGATTCCAGTACAAGTCTACATTTTCGATGGAATCCTGGAACGGAGAAGGAACCTTTCCGAATCCTAATGAAATCCCCGTTTTAAAGCTGAGAATTATTCCGACCTCTGAAGGATATTACGATGCCCTGTTGAACAGGTATGTCTATAATTATACAGATCATTTGGGAAATATAAGATTAAGCTATACCGATACCAATGGAGACGGAATCATCCAGCCCCGAAGATATAATGCATCCAACTGTACAGGCTTGTTTTGCATAGATGATTGGAGACCGGGAGAAATAGTAGATGTTAATAATTATTATCCTTTTGGCTTACTGCATAATTATACAAGGACTACACAAAATGCGTATCAGTATAAGTACAATGGCAAGGAGTTGCAGGAGACTGGGATGTATGATTATGGGGCAAGAATGTATATGGCGGATATTGGTAGATGGGGGGGCTGTGGATCCGCTTGCGGAGAAATCTAGAAGATTTTCAACTTACACTTACGCTCTGAATAATCCGATTTATTTTACCGATCCTGATGGAATGGATGTCGTAGAATCGGCTTCAGGTACAATGTATACTGGAGCAGATGCACAATCAGCATTTTTAGCATTGCGAAATCAATTAGGAGGCGGTCCTGGTCCCAAAATTATTTCTAGAAAAGAATGGGGAGCAAAATCTCCTATTTTAGGAGGTGGACGCTCATATGAATATATTACTGCTACGATTAAAGCAAAGACTTTTTTTGGCACAACATATGACCAATCAGTATCGATACCTACTGACTTGTCAAAATATTATAACACTATAACATTGCATCATTCTGGAAATGGAGATAACTATATGATTATAAAAGAATTGCAAGAGAAAGAACAAGATGCTGGTTATGCAGATATTCCATATCATTTTGCTATAGATAGTAAGGGTAATATTTACGAAGGTAGACCTATAAACATAAAAGGTTCGCACGTAAAAGGTGGAAATACTGGGAATATCGGTATTGTTTTGATGTCTGATCTTGATACAGAAAATAAAGGTTTAGGACTTGTTAGTAGTATAATAGAAGGATTTGGAGGCAATGGAGGTGCAAGCACAGAAATGAGACAATCTGTAACGGATCTTGTTTCTTATTTAAATGGTAAATATGGTATCCAATATTTAGGAGGTCATAAAGAGAAAGCTACTGATCCAAGAAATTGTCCCGAAGATGGAGGGATGAAAATAGTCGACTATTTAAGAAATAAATTACATATGTTATCTCCAAAAAATGAAAACTAAAAAAATCTTCTTTTCTATGTATTAAGTTTTATCTCATTAATCTTAATACTGTTAACTGATAATATTTTCCACGATGATGGAACCAAATTATTAGATATAATTGTAATTACAATTATAATATTAAATTTTATCCTATCTTTTTTTACTTCTGGAAATAAATTATTGATTTACACTGCTGTTTTACAGTTTTTATATACTATTCTTACTGTAAACTACAATGATGAGATGGATAGTTACTTTTATAGATTAAATTACATTTTTAGTCTGGCTAAAATCCAAAATAATTCATTGTCAGCAATGATACAAAATGTTTGGTTTATGTCCTTTTTATTATTAACTATCATAGAAGTTATGTTGCTGATGAGAATAGTTTATAAAAGAATAATCAAAAGAGATTAAAAAAGATATAACAAAATAACCTCGCAATTTGCGAGGTTATTTATCTGTATAAGTACAATGGCAAGGAACTGCAGGAGACGGGGATGTATGACTATGGTGCGAGGATGTATATGCCGGATCTGGGAAGATGGGGTGTGGTAGATCCGCTGGCGGAACAATATAGAAGACATTCTACTTATAATTATGCTGTGAACAATCCTATAAGATTTATCGATCCGGATGGAAGAGGTATTGAAGAAACATCCTCAGGAACGACTTATACCGGAGCTGATGCTCAATCTGCATTTAGATCACTACAAAGCCTTATGAGCTCTCAAAAACCTCCAAATGAATATGAAGTAGATTTGAAAACAGGAAAAACTAGACAAATTAGTGATTTAGGTGGCAATGAGATTGATTTTTATCACTATGTAGGAGGTGGGGCGCAATTTAATGGAAAAACAAGAATTGTTGATAGAGCAACTGGTGATGATCAATGGATGGCTTCATCAAAGAACTTGAAAGGTTATACTCGAAGAATGAACAGTACTAATTGGGCAAATTTATATGATGAATTTTTAAGTGGTGGTGGTCCTGAAAACAGTTTGCTTGTGGGAAAAGAAAATACTGCTGTAAAACAACTTATGGAAACTGATATGTATGAAACTGCAGTAGATTATTTTAGAGATACATCTATGAATGAAAAGACTTCTTTTTCTGGTATGTTTGGACTTATTGGCTTTGCTGCAGAAGGTAGCAATATGCAAGGTCAATTTATGGGCAAAACCAATTTTAGCTTTTATCCTGTTGGAAATAAGGTCGTTGTAATGGCTTTTGACTCTAAGTCTGTATCATCTTACTCTCTTAATCCATTTAATAAGGCTGAATCAAGAAATATTCCTAGAACAAATGGTGTCGGTGCTCCCCAAAGTACTACTAGACAAACGTATTTATTTTGGGTAGATAAAAATAAAATGAAATGAGAAAAATAATAATGTTTTCTATATTAGGCTCAATAATTATGATGAGCTGTGCAGCAAAAAAAAGTTTATTAGGAAGTTATTCTTTTAAAGGAGAAAATATAATTGATACACTCATCCTCAAAAATGATATTTATATACATAAAATTTACAATAAAGATCTTAAGCTAATGTATCAAGGAGAAGATCAGTGGACTATGGAAGGTGATAGAATTACCTTGTTAAGATTTTATAACAATGAAGATAATGAGTTAGAAGAACCTTTATCAAATAAGGATGCTGAGAAATTTTTGATGATCACTTCTTTTCCTGTTTATAAACAAAATAGTGAAACGATTATAGAAGTGAATTCAGATGAAAATATATTGTATAAAAAAACTTCTACACGTTAGTACAAATTTTCTATCTGTATAAAAACACAAACCCCACCGCATTGCGGTGGGGTTTGTTTTATAGTGCAGCAACATTTTTATTAAAGAAGTCTTTAAATTTTTGTTTGGTAATCATCGTTTTGAGCATAGCGAAGATTACATTTTTGTCTTTTTCTTCCAAGCTGTTTATTAGCCTTACCTGTTCAATTAAAGTTTTATCTTCTACATTGTTTTTATCACGAAGACAAGACAGCAAGCTTACAGGTCAATTTGGAAAGGAACTTTTACAAGTGTCATTCTTGCAGAAAAAGTGGTGATGTGATCCCAACACTCCCGCATAATTGCATCGTGTGGCAGATAAAAAAACCTTCGTAATTAGACTGTCCTCAAAAGTTTAGACAAAATTTACAGAATCTTAAAACAAAAACTCTTTTTGCCTGATGAATTCTGCTTTCCCGAGCTCAGGCCTGTCGATACGAATAATGATTTCGGAAATATTGCTAAAGTATCCTGGAAAACCTTAACCAAAGATAATGAACACCTGTGGAAAGATACTGTTATATGTATAAATTATTTAAACAGGTTTACAAAAGGTTTTATCTAAAAATACGCACCTATATGCTCATGAATAATAGATAAAGATATTTCTTCCATTGACTATAATTATTTAAATTTACCTGATAAAATAACCCAAAGCTCCACTATGACCAAATAATTTGAAGCCAAAAACGATGGAGAATACCATAAAGAGGGTGTCAATTTAGTATACAATGTGAGGAATAACTCAGAAACAGGGAGTCATACTTTAATGCAAAGAACAACAGACAGAAGAGGGGAAAGAAATATTGTTGTTAGTTTATCTAGAAAACCATTTGGTTCATCAGGAAGTAATATGTTTAATACAGTTGGACATATTGCTCACGAATCTTTTTTTTATGCTGAAGATGATGCTGAAGACTTTTTAGATGATGGATATTCTAACAACTCAACTTTACCCAAAGAATATAGACAGTACGATAGGGTTTTAGGTTCGCAAAATGCTGATCATTATTATATTTCTAGAGAATACATTAAAAACCCAGAAAGCACAAATGTTAACAAGGTTTATAATATTTTAAAACAAGTAAATGAGCAATTAAAGCTTAAACTTGGGAATACTCAAATAAAAACACAGATGTGGGAATTTGAAGGATCATTAATAAAAGTAAAAAGAGATGGAAAGGAGGAATATGATACTAAAAAATAGTTTAATTTTTTTATTTATCTGCACAATACTGTGTGGATGTAAAAAAGAAATAGAATTTATTGAAATAACTGAAGGACGTAGTATGAATCCATCTGAGCCTAGGATTGGAATAAAAATCACTTCTAATAATGACTTGTACTTATGTAAAGAAATAATAATCGACGGAAGAAAAACAGAAAAGTACAAGTATTATAAAAACACTAAACCTGTTAACTTCGAAAAATTTAAAAAAGAGATTATTAGCACTTTTAAAAATAATATAGAGCCCACTTATATTAAAGTTAATGATGCCACATATTACCAATTGTTTTACAAGGTTTCCTCAAAAGTGTATAAATCTAAGTTTATTGAAAGTGATTTGACAAGCACTCAAAACCAGATATTTTTTAAAATAATTAATTTATATAAGTTGAAAAATTATAAAGAGATATCAGAGTATGATTTTTCAAAAGAATTATTGAATGAAAAGCTTCCTCAGCCTCCACCTTTATAATTAGAAACACTGATACAACTCAGAATGCGTATCAGTATAAGTACAACGGTAAGGAGTGCAGGAGACAGGAATGTACGATTATGGTGCGAGATTTTATATGTCCGATATTGAAAGATGGGGTGTGATCGATCCATTGGCGGAAATATATAGAAGACATACACCTTAAGTAAAGCTCAGAAAAAAGAAATAGGTACTATTAATTCGATGATTAATGAAGTTAACAAGTCTGTGAATGATATAACCGATATGATCAATGATAAAAATAATGATTATGTATTCAAAGATGCTTCATTGAACGGTGGACTACCACAAACGATGAGAACAGGCAGTGCAGAAGTAACTATTTATTTTGATGATTATGATAAGAAAGTGCATGAAGGTAGACATGGAGGACAAATTGCCAGAGGAGAGTATGATACTGATACTTCAGGAAATTTAACATCTGGAAGTTTTGGAGCAAGTAAAGAAGTGGATGCTTACAAAGCACAATTATCAGCAGTTGGTCAAATATTATATAAACCTTATTTAGATTTTTCAAATCCTAGTAATTTGTTGAAAATAAATCAAGTACAAACCGTCACTGAGCTTAATGATATTAACAATAGTTTTCTTCAAAGTTTAGTTGATAATCCTGGGTTGAATCAATCTTTAATTTATCCTCCAGCAACTAATACAAGCTATTATGCACAATAAAATAACCTTAATTATATTTACTTTGTTCATTTCCTGCAAAAGCCAATCTTTAATGATAATCGGCAATGAATATATTTATGAACATAGTAATAGAAAATTGTCTATTCAAATATTGGATGAGAATAATCTCATTATTAAAAATGTTTTTAATTGTACGAATATGGCAGATCAGTTCAAAAATATAGTATTTAAAAAGAGATACCGTATTTCTAAGAATAAGATAATAATTTTGAATCCTCAAAAAGAAGAGTTTAACTTACCTTATTTTAATAATAGTGATTGCGATTTTCTGAGTGAAAAATATAGAACAAACATAAGAAAGCTTTATGATGGAAGGACATTTTATCCTGATGAATCTTTGTATCATATACCAAATATTGATACTTTAAAGATAACCCAAGACAACGATTTGTATTATTATAAAAAAGTTGAAAATAGAAGTGTTGGTTTTATATTCAAAAAGCAGTAATACTAGCTTTATAACCTTCCGTGAGCAGATAATAAAAGAACCCATCGCAATGCGGTGGGTTTCATTATATTGGCTTAAGAAAACTGCTATATTGATCCAGATGGAAATCTCGTAATTTTTATTAATGGTCAACATGGAGGTTCAGACGGATCACCTGAATATTGGCAGGGCAGATTTAGAGGATATATGACAGTTGCAGGAGGTCAGCCGATGCCAATGTATGATAGATTTGATGTAGCTGTAAGTAAACAACTAGGTGATTATAATCGTAAATATGTTGATGGAGCAATGGGAGGATGGGCAAATACTCTTTTTGCTGCAAAGAACGCAAACACTTCAGCTACAAATAGAATCAATTCAGGTTTTGCACAAGGCCAAAAAGATGCTGCAGAAATCATTAAAAATTTAGCACGAGATGAAACTACTGGGGCAATTGTAGAAACTATAAAAATCATTACCCATAGTATGGGTGGTGCATATGGAAAAGGATATGTGGAAGCTCTTAAAGAATATATTTCTACTCTTCCAAAAGAACAACAAAAACAAATAAAAATAACTTTAGTTGCAGATTTTGATCCATTCCAGGGAGGCAGCTTAAAAGTTGATCCAAATATCAAAACCCAACAATTTATCCACGAAGATGATAGTAATATTAAAGGAATGGGGTGGGCTTGCAAATGAGCAAGAGCAAGGAATGAGTGATAAGGACACATATACAAATACAGGATCAAGTACGGATCACTCAATTCTTACTTTTTTAAACGATATTAGTAAATTGCAAGAAGGTACATATCAATGGAATGGTTCTTCGTGGATTTGCATAACCTGTCAACATTAAATATCAGAAGAATGAAAAAGAAAATAATTATTGTTGTAATTCTTGTAATCTTAGTATTACTATTCTTTTATTTACAATATATTTACGGATGGTATAAGTTTAAGTTTACAAGGAAACTCCTAAAGAATTTGTGAGCAGTAATATAGTAAATAAAGAAAAATATTCTTCAGATAGTATGTATATTGTTCTTCAAATGCAAGGCTTTGTAAAAAATCATCAAGAAATTTTTTACAAAGCCTTGCATTTGAAGAACAATATACATACTATCTGAAGAATATGATGCATCTACTCAAATAATAGTAGACACCATTCTGTACAGTCCGGATTATAAAAAAATTGCAGTTTTCATAATTGCAAAAAATCCTATTAACAAGCAAAGAATGCCGGACAAAAATTACAATTGGTATTATAATGCAACTTGTTATCTTGGAATAAAAGAACAAGACTCTTTTTTGTTAAGTTGGATCGGCCCAAACTATACTAATTCATATGATATGAAAGATATATCAAAAAGAATAAGAAATTATTATCTTAAACAGAGATCTTCAAGCGCTAATAACAGTGATGCTAAGTATAATATTGATGATATTAGATATTGGAATTATAGTAAGGACTGGCAGAAAATAGAAAATAACAGGAAGATACAAAAGGATTTTGAAGAAGAAAAATTGAAAAATTCTGAAAATGAATATGTACCAAAATAAAAGAAAACCCTTGCTTTTGCGAGGGTTTTGTGTTGTAAAAATTGTTCTGTTTTTTTATTAGAAAACAGAACAACAATAAATAAATCTTCGGATTATGTTCAGGGATAGAATAAAAGGGCTGAATTTTTAGAGTTGTGGTAATGAATAAAAAATCATGATGGAAAAGCTAAAGACTTTACAAAAACAGCGGGGCTATACCCAGGAATGATGACCACTTCAAAAGATTTTGTATAAAAGAATCTTGATAATCATAATTCCGCACGCAAAGCAAAAGGAACTAATGAACAAGTATAAAAAGGAGTTTGAATTTTATGAATGCTGTAGAGCTCCGGGACTTATACCTCGGTCAATCATCTGAATAAAAAATGGGCTAATGATAGTACAGAATCAATATTTCAGGGAGCAAACTTTATCTGCCTCCGGTCATAGATTTGTTTAGCGGTGAAATTACTCAGAATCTCTTTCTCCCAAAGACTCTTTTAGCTTGATGAGCTCTGCTTTCACAAACTCAAGCCGGTCGATAATAGTAATGGTTTCGGAAATTTTGCTGTTGGTGGTTAAAGCAACACGCGCTCCATCTAAGGTGTAGCCTTTTTCTTTGACCAGATGATAGATCATCTGTAAATTCTTAATGTCTTCAGGAGTAAAGTACCGGTTGCCTTTTCTGTTCTTTTTAGGTTTGATAATAGGAAATTCCTGCTCCCAATACCGTATTAATGAAGTGTTTACATCGAATGCTTTAGCAACTTCTCCTATGGAATAATACAGTTTGTCAGGTAAATTTATTTTCATTTTACAGCTCCTAAGCTTCAAAGATAAATATTTTTTAAAGTTTCATCCAAATATATCTTTCAAAGTGTCTGCAGGTTTATACTTTATGATAAAATAAATATTTTATTCATGATATTGTGAAAAAAATACTTGTGTTTGCTTTTTTTTGTGTAATTTGGTGAAAAACAAATCGGTACGGCATAGTGAAATCACCATTCCGGAGCCGTAGAGGGTATGACAGAACGTTTTCTGAAAACCTGCATATAGGAAGCCCGGAATTCAGGGATGAGCCGTTCAGGCGGCGGCTTGGGGGATCAAAGTGCAGGCGGTAATATGAAAGAATCCAATGAAATATACCTAAAGAGTGTAGGTGATCAGACACTTCAGAAGGAATATATAACAGCAAATTGGTTATCAAATAATCAATCGTTAAATTTTTTACGATAAGGACTGGGTTTTTCCGGTCCTTTTTTATTGGAGACTTGCAGCTTGTCCTTATTTATAGTACTTTTATCAATAATCAATCCGTTTTCTCTAAATAATAGGTGATGAATTCTATTTCCGTTCTTCATATTGATCTTTTCCAGGCTGGAAGGACTGCTTCAGACTTTTATTTCAATACCATGAAAGATCACCTGGTTGTGGGACACCGGCATATAGAAAAACCGCACCGGCATGATTTTTATGCAGCTGTGCTTTTTACCGGAGGAACAGGTGTGCATGAGATCGATTTTCAAAAGCATGAGGTCTCTACAGGAAGTTTTTTCTTTTTATCCCCGGGACAGGTTCATAGCTGGGAACTTTCGGTGGATATTGAAGGATATATTTTCTTTTGTTCACAGGAGTTTTATGAGATGCATTATGTGAATCAAAAACTGAGGAACTTTCCATTTTTCGGTTCCGTATCATTTCCGAGGAAACTTCAGCTTGATGCCTCGGAGCTGCAGAAAAATATTACTTTATTTCAGGAACTGGGAAAAGAGTACCGGTCTAAAAATATTATGAAAGAAGGGTTTATGCTTTCCTTGATGTCTCAGGTCTTTATCAATGCAACAAGATTGTTTTCAAAGGATTTTGACACGATGGCTTCTTCAGCAGGACTTTCCTATTTTAAACATTATCAGGAGTTTGAAAGTCTGGTGGAACAGCATTTTACGGAGCATAAATCGATTTCTTATTATGCTTCCTCATTAGGAATTTCTCCTAAGCATTTGAACAGGATAACGCAGACTGTGGTTCAGAAAACGGCAACCGATGTGATTACAGAAAGAGTTGTTTTGGAAGCAAAGAGAATGCTGATGTACCTCGGCGAAAGCCTTGTTGAAGTCGCTTTTAGATTAGGCTACGAAGAATATTCCTACTTTGCAAGAGTCTTCCGGAAAAACTCCGGAATGACCCCTACGCAGTTTATAAAAAAATACAAGGCTTGACATTGAGCTGGAAGTTTAAGGTTCAAAGTTCAGGGATTAAAGTTGCCGGTTGTCACTTATTTACTCAAAGCTTTGGTGTTAAGTGAGAAGTGGTTTTTTCTAATCCCTGTTACATGCAATCCATTTCCTGTCACCTGCTGCCATCCTTCTACAATGCCAGCTTAAATGGCCCCTCAAAAGTAGTTTCAAAAGAGTCTATCAATTTCCCTTTCTCATCAAAAACACCGATCACCATGTTTTGTTTTGAAAACTTAATATCTTCTTCAGGGAAAGTGATATTGATATTTCCTTTCAGGATTTCATCTCCTTTTAAAATGATTTTTTCAGATCCGAAATAGGTAATCTCTGCATTGGAAGGACTGATCACCTTAATGGTTAAGGTCTTTTTCTCATTGGATTTGTTAAGAAGCGTATAAATAAAAGAGTTGGTGATTTTTCCGTTTTTAATAAAAAATGTAGAGCCGGCAGGTTTGATGAATTTGGCTTCCATAGACCCTCTGTCATACATTAAAAATCCAAGGAACCCGATCAGTAAGGCGAGGAAGACAGTAGTAGCCTTCATTCTGGATGTGAATTTGAATTTTTCCTGATTTTCAATTTCGGCTTCCGTAGCATAACGAATCAGCCCTTTAGGAAGCCCCACTTTGTCCATGACCTCGTCACAGGCATCAATACAGGCCGTACAGTTTACGCATTCCAGCTGCTGGCCGTTTCTGATGTCAATTCCGGTGGGGCAGACTACCACACATTGGTTGCAGTCGATACAGTCTCCTTTTCCGGTAGATTTTCTGTCTTCATTATTTCTCCATTTTGAACGGTTTTCTCCTCTTTTAAAATCATAGTAAACATTGATGGTCTGTTTGTCTATCAGTACACCCTGAAGTCTTCCGTAAGGGCAAACTAAAGTACATACCTGCTCACGAAGCCATGCAAAGACAAAATAGAAGGTCATTGTAAAAAATATCATGGAGATAAACTTCAGTGAGTGTTCTGCCGGGCCTTCACTCATAATGCGGAAAAGCTCTTCATAGCCCACAATATACATGAACATAAAATGGGAGATGACCAGGGAAATAAAAAGAAATACGGACCATTTGGTGAGTCTTTTTCTGATTTTTTCAGCATCCCATTCCTGTCGGTCAAGTTTCATTTGTTTGTTCCGGTCCCCTTCGATCCAATATTCGATTTTGCGGAAGACCATTTCCATAAAAAGCGTTTGAGGACACAGCCATCCGCAGAATATTCTCCCGAAAACCACTGTAAACAGCATGACAAAGATTACTGAAGTTACTGCTCCCAGCGCAAGGATAAAGAAATCCTGAAGGTAAAATGGCTGTCCCAAAATGAAAAACCTTCTGTCAATAACATTGATTAGCAGAAAAGGATTGTTATTGATCTTCACAAAAGGGAGTCCGAAAAATAAGGCAAGCAGAAAATAGCTGGTATAATCCCTGTAATTGGTATATTTTCCTTTGGGTTTCCGGGGGAATATCCATTTCCTTTTTCCGGTTTCATCCATTGTTCCTACTGAATTTCTAAAATCTTCATTTTCAATTTCTAAAGATTTGATATGGTTGGAATCTGCACTCATGCTGTATGCTATAAAAGTATTATAATGATATTAATGCAAGGTCAGGATTATTTTTCGGGCTGTTTTTTCAGATGAAAAAAAATGACTGATCCTGCTTCTGCAAAGCTCCGGATTATATGCTTTTACTCCTAATATGATCCACTTCAAAAATAGGACAATTAGGACATTGTGTTTGTAAAAGTTTAATGGATCAAATTGATAAAATAACTTTGAAACCTATTGCTCATGTTGTAAATTGCAGGCTTAAAAATGGAATATGAAGAATATCTGTAAAATAGGACTGATTGGTTTGGTTTTCGCATTGGTAAACTGCCAATCAGCAAATTATAGTAAAATGTTTTATGAAGGTGTACAGCCGGAAAAAGTTTCGGATAAGTTTAGTTTTACAGAAGGCCCGTCAGCAGATGAGGAAGGAAACGTATATTTTACAGACCAGCCTAATGATAAGATCTATTATTGGGACTGGAAGACCAACCAGATCATTGAATTTTTAAATAAAACGGGAAGGGCAAACGGGACCCACTTTGATAAAGACGGCTATTTGATTACCTGTTCAGATGATCAGGGAGAGATCTGGAAAATATCGAAAGATAAAAAAGTAGAGGTGATTGTAAAAGGATTTGAAGGAAAGAGATTGAATGGCCCTAATGATGTCTGGAATGATGCAGTGGGAGGGATGTACTTTACAGATCCTTTGTACGAAAGAGACTACTGGATAGATTTTAAACAGGAATTACTGCACAAAAGTCTTTATTACAGAAGCAAAGATGGGAAAACCATGAAGCTGGAAACTTTTACACAGCCCAATGGAATTGTGGGCAGTGAGAAATTGAAAAAATTATACCTTTCCGATATTGATGCCGGAAAAACATATGTTTATGATATCCTGGGTGATGGAAAATTATCCGAGAAAAAACTGTTTTGTGAAATGGGATCAGATGGGATGGTTTTGGATAAACACGGTAACCTTTATCTGACAGGAAACGGAGTTCATATTTTTAACCGTGACGGTAAGAAGATCTATCATATTCAGATTCCTGAAAAATGGACCTCCAATGTAACCTTTGGCGGAAAAAATAATGATGTTTTATTCATTACAGCTTCAAGGTCTGTTTATACTTTTCCGACAAAAGTGAGAGGGATAAAGTAGTTGCAGCTATAACTATTTTTTACCCCAACAGTCACAAAGTTTTTTATATCGAAACACTTAAGTACATTTAAAATCATCCTGCACAAAGTATATATTAAGAAGAAAATCAAAGATTTTCAAGAAACTTATGTGACCTTTTATGCGCAAATCTTGGCTCTTAAAATCACTAAAGTATTTAACTTTTGTGACTTTTGTGGTTAATAAATTGAGTCCTGAGTTTTTAATAAGCAACCTCCATTTTGCTTTTTTGCTTTTCATTCTGATACAATTAAGTACGTTTAAAAGCATCATGTACAAGGCTAATATAAAGAAGAAAATCAAAGATTTTCAAGAAACTTAAGTGAACTTTTACGTGGAAATCTTGGCTCTTAAAATCACTAAAGTGTTTAACTTTTGTGACTTTTGTGGTTTATAAATTGAGTCCTGAGTTTTTAATAAGCAACCTCCATTTTGCTTTTCATTTTGGTACAATTAAATACGTTTAAAAGCATCATGCACAAAGTATATATTAAGAAGAAAATCAAAGATTTTCAAGAAACTTATGTGAACTTTTACGCGTCGATCTTGGCTCTTAAAATCACTAAAGTGTTTAACTTTTGTGACTTTTGTGGTTTATAAATTGATTCCTGAGTTTTTAATAAGCAACCTCCATTTTGCTTTTCATTCTGGTACAATTAAATACGTTTAAAAGCATCATGCACAAAGTATATATTAAGAAGAAAATCAAAGATTTTCAAGAAACTTATGTGAACTTTTATGCGCAAATCTTGGCTCTTAAAATCACTAAAGTGTTTAACTTTTGTGACTTTTGTGGTTTATAAATTGATTCCTGAGTTTTTTAATAAGCAACCTCCATTTTGCTTTTCATTCTGATACAATTAAATACGTTTAAAAGCATCATGCACAAAGTTAATATAAAGAAGAAAATCAAAGATTTTCAAGAAACTTACGTGAACTTTTACGCGTCGATCTTGGCTCTTAAAATCACTAAAGTGTTTAACTGCTTTTGTGACTTTTGTGGTTTATAAATTGAGTCCTGAGTTTTTTAATAAGCAACCTCCATTTTGCTTTTCATTCTGATACAATTAAATACGTTTAAAAGCATCATGCACAAAGTTAATATAAAGAAGAAAATCAAAGATTTTCAAGAAACTTACGTGAACTTTTACGCGTCGATCTTGGCTCTTAAAATCACTAAAGTGTTTAACTGCTTTTGTGACTTTTGTGGTTTATAAATTGAGTCCTGAGTTTTTAATAAGCAACCTCCATTTTTACCTTTTTGCCTTTCAGCTTTTCATGCTGAAGCTTTCTTAAAACAGCATTCACTTTATTTCTGGCCACTGCAACGTATGATGTGGTATCTTTCACTTCGATAGCCCCCACATCTTCTTTTTGTAATTCTCCTTTTTTAAGCAAGTAGCCAACAATGTCAACCTTATTTACTTTATCCTTTTTTCCGGCACTGATATAAATGGTTTGGAAAGGGGTCTTCTCAGGAATTTTATTGAATCCTGTAACACTTTCTTCCGGGGTGTTGTTTTTGATGAATGGAAAATTTTCTTCCGCAGTCATGATCAGGTAAGCAAAACCTTTTGCGTTCATCCTGGCAGTACGGCCGTTTCTGTGAATAAAAGCATCTTCTTTGGGAGGCAATTGATAATGAACGATGGATTCAACTTCGGGAACATCTAAACCTCTTGATGCCAGATCTGTCGTAATTAAAATTCTTGCGGAATCATTTCGGAACTTCAATAAAGCACGTTCTCTTTCA
Organism: Chryseobacterium sp.; assembly: GCF_022869225.1. Taxonomy (NCBI): domain Bacteria; kingdom Pseudomonadati; phylum Bacteroidota; class Flavobacteriia; order Flavobacteriales; family Weeksellaceae; genus Chryseobacterium; species Chryseobacterium sp. Next base: position 3,783,372 of record NZ_JALIHL010000001.1, read on the forward strand.
TCTTGTTCCATTCCGCCATGAAAAGTTTCTCTGTCGATTCCTTTTTCGCGTAAGAGTTCAGAGATTCTGTCAACTGCTTCACGGTGATTGCAGAAAATCAGTGTTCTTTTGTTTCCAATTTTACAGATCAGATTAAAAAGCGTATCCAGCTTTTCTTCAGAAATGGTCATTACTTTTCGCAATTGAATATCCGGTTTTACTTCGCTTAATTTTAGAAAATCAACGAGCTTTTCATTTTTTAATCCTGTAAATTTTGGAATTTCATCCATTGCTGTTGCAGAAGTCAGGATGCGTTGTGACAGGCCTTTCAAAGAATTCGAGATGAATTCCATATCTTCATGGAAGCCTAGTTCTAAAGCCTTGTCAAACTCATCTAAAACTAAAGTCTGAATTGTTTTCGGATCAAAATTATTATTTCTTAAGTGGTAAACAACCCTTCCCGGAGTTCCTATTAAAACTGCAGGAGCTTCAATTAAATTGTTGACCTCAATTTTTTTGTCATGACCTCCGTAGCAGACAGAAACCTTAAAATCTGTTCCCATTGCTTTGAAAACCTGTTCAATCTGTAAAGCTAATTCTCTTGCCGGAACTAAAATCAATGTCTGAATTCCTGTAGTATCTTTTTTCAGGTTTCTAAGAACCGGAAATAAAAAAGCAAGTGTTTTCCCTGAGCCTGTAGGTGAGAGCAAAACAACATCTTGTTTGTTTTCTGTAGCTTTATAGGTAGATTTCTGCATTTGATTCATATCCTGAATCTGCAGTTTCTGATAGATTGATTGTAGTTCCATGGTGCAAAGGTAGTGAATTTAGGCGGGGTTGAGAGTGAGGGTATGAGGAAGTTGGTTGTGCTGGTTGAGCGGTTTAAAGTTTTAGTTTCTATTTCTAATCTCATGTCTTGTGTCTTGGCTCTTGGTTCTTCCATAAATACTGATATTCAATTACTTAATAAGATCTCCCGGAAATAAAAAACTATTGCTTATCTTAAATAAAATTCATATCTTTGCACCCACTTTTTGTGTGAAAGGTTTGAAAGGTAAATTATTAAAAATTAATTACTTCCGTATTTTTTAGATTCACATTTATTCAGACCGCTAAAAAAGAAGGAATACAAATTTTATTAGAAAATGTCAAAAGAGACAAATTCAGCAGAGGTTTTATTAAACCAAAACGTAGCACCGGAACAATTTGATTGGGATTCATTCGAATCAGGTCTTGATGCAGATGCGAGAAAAGAAAAAAGCGATTTAGAAGAAATCTACAACGGATCTTTAAACAACTTAGACGATAACGACGTTCTAATTGGTAAAGTAGTAAGATTAACTGACAAAGAAGCTATCGTAGACATCAACTTCAAATCTGAAGGTGTTATCTCTCTAAATGAATTCCGTTACAACCAAGGCCTGAAAGTAGGTGATGAGGTAGAAGTAATGGTGGACAAGAGAGAAGACAAAACTGGTCAGTTACAGTTATCTCACAGAAAAGCAAGAACGCTTAAAGCTTGGGATAAAGTAAACGAACTTCACGAAACTGGTGAAATCGTTAACGGTTTTGTTAAATCCAGAACTAAAGGAGGTATGATCGTTGACGTTCACGGAATCGAAGCATTCTTACCTGGTTCTCAAATTGACGTTAAGCCAATTAAAGATTACGATCAGTTCGTAGGAAAAACTATGGAGTTCAAAGTTGTGAAAATCAACCCTGAGTTCAAAAACGTAGTAGTATCTCACAAAGCATTGATCGAAGCAGATATCGAAGGTCAGAAAAAAGAAATCATCGCTCAGCTTGAAAAAGGCCAGGTTCTTGAAGGTACTGTTAAGAATATTACTTCTTACGGTGTATTCATTGACTTAGGAGGTGTTGATGGATTGATCCACATTACAGACCTTTCTTGGTCTAGAGTGAACCACCCATCTGAAATCCTTGAGGACGGACAAACTGTTAAAGTTGTAATCCTTGACTTTGATGATGAGAAAACAAGAATCCAGTTAGGTATGAAGCAGTTAGAAGCTCATCCTTGGGATGCTCTTTCTGCTGACTTAAAAGTAGGTGACAAAGTAAAAGGAAAAGTAGTAGTTCTTGCTGACTATGGTGCATTCGTAGAAATCGCTCCAGGGGTAGAAGGATTAATCCACGTTTCTGAAATGTCTTGGTCTACTCACTTAAGATCTGCTGGTGACTTTGTAAAAGTAGGTGATGAAGTAGAAGCTGAAGTATTAACTTTAGACAGAGAAGAAAGAAAAATTTCTCTTGGTATCAAGCAATTATCTAAAGATCCTTGGGAAAATATCGAAGCGAAGTATCCGGTAGGATCTCAGCATGTAGGAACAGTAAGAAACTTCACTAACTTTGGTGTATTCGTAGAGTTAGAAGAAGGTATCGACGGATTAATCTACATCTCTGATCTTTCTTGGACTAAGAAAATCAAGCACCCGTCTGAGTTCTGTGCAGTAGGTGATAAATTAGACGTTGTAGTTCTTGAATTAGATATTCAGGCTAGAAGATTATCTCTAGGTCACAAGCAATTGACTGAAAACCCATGGGATAAATTCGAAACTAAATATGCTGAAGGAACTATCCACGCTGGTAAAGCGGTAGAAGTTCACGATAAAGGAGCTTCTGTACAATTCGAAGATGCTGAAGTAGAAGCTTTCTGCCCTTCAAGATTATTAGAGAAAGAAGATGGATCTAAAATCAAAAAAGGTGAAGATGCTGAATTCAAAGTAATCGAATTCAACAAAGAATTCAAGAGAGTAGTAGTATCTCACACAGGTATCTTCAGAGATGAAGAGAAGAAAAACGTAAAAGAATCTTCTTCTAGAAACGTATCTTCTTCTTCAAACAACGAAGAAAGATCTACTCTTGGAGATATCGATGCATTAGCAGAATTAAAAAGAAAAATGGAAGAAGGTAAATAATCCTTAACACCATTTTTATCAATATTGAGCCGCTCTTTGAGCGGCTTTTTTTATAGCCTTGTGGACAATAGATCTGCAAAATGATATTTTTTACAGCCAATACGGGCGGAAAATTATAAAAAATACAACTGCCGGTAAGATGGTTTTTTCTATTGTAGCTCTTATTCTGTAAAAATTATAATCCTGATAAAGTATTGAAAAATGCCTGTCAAAAGAAGCTTGGAGCAATCCTGCCTGCTGACGCTTCTCTTTATTGAAAAATATACAATGGATGTGCCGGTTTGAAAATTTATTTTTATTATTTTATTTTATTGAAATAATGAATAAAAGTTATTTTAATATATTAATTATTTGTAGATTAGCGACTTTAATAATGGATATGAAAAATAAAACTCTACCTATTTTATTTGCTGTATTTTCGGCATTTCCGGCTTTTTTGTTTGGACAAGATAATGAAAGGCTGATTAAAGATTATATTTCTCAAAATAAAACAAGGGAATATAAAAAGTCTGACCTTAACAATTTTATTGTAGATAATGTAGATCAGTCAAAATCATTGGGAGGGAATGTCGTGAAGTTCCTACAAACCTATAATGGTCTGCCTGTGCATAGTTCTGTAGGAACTGCCCTTATTAAGGATAATAGAATTGTTTATTATACGGATAATTTTATAAAAGATTATTCTGCACCTACCTCAAGTACTGCCGTCATCAATAAAGCAGCAGCGTTGCAAAAGATTGCAGATGACTTAAAGAATCCTGAGATTGCTCATTTTACTATTCAGGAATTCTTAGAGAAAAGTGAAAATAAAGCGGCATCAGCAAACCAAAGATTGGTGTATGCAAATGATGGACAAGGGAATTTACGGTTAGCCTATGAATATATCCTGATGGAGCCAAAAACTTCAAATTACTGGAATATTTTAGTAGATGCAAACAACGGAAAGATTCTTGAGAAAAATAACTTAACACTTTCATGTAATTTCCACCCTGATGCTTATGGATCAGAGGTTGGGCATGACCATTCTGAACAATTAGGAAATTTGGCTATTGGACCGGTAAATCAGTCTGGACAAAGCAGTTTCTTATTCTTTGCACCAGATAATGCTTCGTATAATGTTTTCCCAATGCCTATTGAATCGGCAACATTTGGGTCAAGATCTGTTATTACAAATCCTTGGATTCTTGCCGCTTCACCGGAAGGATGGCATTCTGACGGAACCAATCATTATACATACACAAGAGGAAATAACGTATATACTTACGAAGATACCGCCGGAACGAATGCCATAGGCAATACAGCAGATGGAGGAGCATCCAGAAACTTTAATTTCCCTTTTAGTATCAACGGAACGCCTGCATCAAATCAAAATGCAGCCATTACCAATCTGTTTTACCTAAACAATAGGATTCATGATGTCTTCTATCAGTTTGGATTTACAGAGTCTGCCAAGAACTTTCAGCAGAATAACTTTGGAAAAGGAGGGTTAGATGATGATTCAGTATACGCAGAAGCGCAAGACGGCGGTGGAACGAATAATGCTAACTTCGCTTCTCCACCGGATAATTATAACCCGAGAATGCAGATGTATCTGTGGTCTCCTGTCAATAGAAAATTCTTTTACAATGCTCCAAGTGCGGCTGTAACCCGTCAACCGGGTATAGGAACTGCTGATTTTGGTAATGCACTTAATGCGGCAGGTGTTACCGGAAATGTACAGCTATCTCCTGTTTTAGACGGCTGCACAGCTTTACCTGCAGGCGCTCTTACAGGAAAAATAGGTCTGGTTGAAAGAGGAACGTGTGCTTTTGTTATTAAAACAAAAAATCTCCAGGATGCCGGAGCTACAGCTGCAATTGTTTATAACAATGCTGTGAATGGTTCTACATTGGCTAACATGACCGGAACAGATCCTACTATTACAATTTCTACCGTATTGATCACCAATGCTGAAGGAGAATATATCAAAAGCCAGCTGGCTGCTAGTACCACAGTAAATGTTACATTGAAAAATGATCCGGCAACAAGTATCACTCCGGACGGAAGTTTTGATAATGGAATTGTAACTCATGAGTACGGGCACGGAATATCCAACAGACTGACCGGTACAGGATATAACTGTTTGAACTCAGGGGCTGATAAAGAACAAATGGGTGAAGGATGGTCGGATTTCTTTGCTTTAATGTTGACGAATAAGCCTGGTGATAATGCTTCGGTACCTAGAGGAGTGGGAACGTATGTAATGGGTCAGCAGATCACTGGAGTAGGAATCAGACCTGCTAAATATTCGCCTGATTTTACGATCAATAGTTTCACGTACGGAAATACCAACGGAATGGAGTATAACAATGGAACTGCCATAGTGCCTGACGTTCACTCTATCGGATTTGTTTGGGCTACCATGTTATGGGATCTTCACTGGAAATACGTAGAAAAATATGGGTACTCATCCGATGTATTGGCTAATGCGACTAATGGAAGTACAAGAGTACTGCAATTGGTTACCGATGCCTTAAAACTTCAGGGTTGTAACCCTACATTTATTGATGGAAGAAATGCATTGCTAACTGCAGATGCAGCAACCACTCAGGGGCAGGATAAATGTATGATCTGGAATGTTTTTGCAAAAAGAGGATTAGGCTTGAATGCTTCAGCAGGATCAAAAACCAATATCAACGATCAGGTACAGGACTTCACCGTACCGGCAGAATGTATGTTGGCTACCAATGAAGTGAAATCTGTTAAAGAAAACAAGATTTCTATCTATCCCAACCCTGCTAAAGATGAGTTTTATATTAATTTCCCAAGCAATACCCTTGGAAAAGTGAGTGTAGAGCTTTATGATATGTCAGGTAAACTGGTTTCTTCTGAAGATAAGATCTCACCGGAGAATAAAAAAGCGATTTCTACAAGCAACCTGGTCAATGGAACGTATATGGTAAAAGTGAAAGGACTTGGTATGGAAGCTTCTTCAAAAGTAATTGTTAAAAAATAACGAACTTATATAATCAATTTCAGAAATCGCCGCAAGCAGAGCTTGCGGCGATTTTATTTATCTATTAAGGCAATGCCCCTGCAGGTTTTAATTTATATATCGTAACTTTGCAGGCTGTTAAAAAAATTATGAAGAAGAAAAATATACTAAAAGGTGTTTTATTTGTAGGAATTGGAGCTAGTATATATGGTATGTTGGCCACTTTTGTGAAAATGGCTTATCATGATGGTTTTACAACCTCTGAGGTGACTACCTCCCAATTCGTATTAGGGTTGACGGGACTTTTGATCCTTAATTTTATTCAGACCCTAACCTCAAAGCAGAAATTATCACTGCCAAGTTCTAAGGAAGTCAGAATGCTGATCCTTGCAGGAACTTCGTTGGGAGGAACAAGTTTATTCTATTATATCGCGGTACAGTATATCAACGTTTCCATTGCAATCGTATTGCTGATGCAGTCTGTATGGTTCAGTGTGGTGGTGGAAAGTATTCTTACCAAAAAACTGCCCAACGCAAGAAAAGTAATTTCTGTGGTTATTGTATTGCTGGGAACAGTGCTGGCGACGAATCTTATTAATATGGACATAGAACTGGACTGGCATGGAGTCTTCTGGGGACTGATGGCGGCAGCTTCGTATACACTGACCATGTTTACGTCAAATACCCTGGCTACACATCTGCCGGTTTTCAGAAAGAGTATCATCATGCTGGCGGGTGGTTCCATTGTGGTTTTTGCATTCCTATTCTTTGCCCAGATAGGACCGATGTATTTTGATGGCTTAAAATCATTATACTTAAACTTTACAGAAAATACGGAACATATTCATCCATTTAATTACTCAATATTCTGGACATACGGATTTGTGCTGGCCCTGTTTGGAACCATCATTCCGCCTGTCTTATTTAATATTGGCTTTCCGAATGCAGGGCTGGGACTGGGAAGTATTGTTTCATCACTGGAACTTCCGGTTTCCGTAACGATGGCTTTTGTTTTATTGGGTGAAAAAGTGCTTTTGATCCAATGGGGCGGAATTATTCTGATCCTGTTTGCGATTGTCCTGATGAACTTACCGTCTAAAAAGGAAAAGAAAGTTCCCGTAGCAGAATGGTCTTAAAAATATAATATTGAAATAAAAAAACAGTTAAAAACCGCTTCTTTTGGAGTGGTTTTTTTAATTTTAATGCTTTAAAAATGTAGTTTCATGAAATATTTCAGAAATAGAGTTGCCGGGATGGTACTAATGGCTGCTCCAGCCGTACTGTTTTCTCAGGTGAAACCTTTAGATGCTGTGCTTTCAGAATACCAATATCCTTATGCAGTTCATTTTATCAGCTTGCCATCTCAGCATAACGATCTGAAGATGGCATATATGGATGTACATCCTCAGAAATCAAACGGGAAAACAATCATGCTCCTCCATGGGAAAAATTTTAATGGAGCGTATTGGAAGAAAACGGCTGAGGATTTGTCAGCTAAAGGCTTTAGAGTGATCATTCCGGATCAGATCGGATTTGGAAAATCTTCTAAACCCCAGGCTTACCAGTTTTCCTTTTCACAGCTGGCAGAAAATACCAAAGCTGTCCTGGATGAGCTGAAGATCGATAAAACCATTGTGCTGGGACATTCTATGGGCGGGATGGTGGCTACCAGATTGACGCTGCTTTATCCTGAAAAAGTTCAGAAACTGATCCTGGAAAATCCAATCGGGCTCGAAGATTATAAAACCTTTGCAGCGTATCAAACCATAGACCAGGCTTATCAGGCAGAGCTGAAAAATACGGCGGAAACCTATAAAAACTACCAATTAAAGTTTTATTATGATAACCAATGGAAAGATGAATACCAGCCCTGGCTCGACTTAATTGCGGGATGGACTCTTCATAAAGATTATCCCCAGGTAGCATGGGATGCAGCCTTGACTTCGGATATGATTTATAATCAGCCGGTCTGCTACGAATTTAAAAATATAAAGACTCCGACTTTACTAATCATTGGTACAAGAGACAGGACAGCTATAGGAAAAGATCGGGCCCCTAAAGAACTTCAGCCGAAAATGGGACAGTACCAGGAGCTGGGGAAGAAAACACAACATGAAATTGCCGGTTCACAACTGGTGGAACTTGAAAATGTAGGCCATCTTCCCCATATCGAGGTTTATCCCAAATTTTTTAAAGCTTTATATGATTTTATAAAATAAAGGTTCATGGCTATAAAGGCGGTCTCAATTCCCGGGTAGTCGTTTATTTTTTTGATGAAACAGCAGAAGAGAAATCACTCCGGTTCCAGAAAAAAGCAGACATGAAATTCCCAGATTTTGAATCCAGCCTATACTGACCAATCCTGACCCTATCAATATATAATAAATGAGCCCCAGCAAAGCGCCGGCACTTCCTGTTTCATTCCTGTACTTTATGAGTGCTGTGCTTAGGACATTCGGAATGGCAATACTGAATGCCATGACGATAAAAAAATAAGGAATTAAAAAGTACAGGCCGTGATCTGATAAAATCCAGACCAAAAAAGAAGCAATAAATGATCCCAGGGTGCTTGAAATTACTAAAGTTTTTGGCGAATGGCTCTTTAAAAGCAAAAATCTGTTAAGCTGCGCCCCTGCAAAAGTTCCCACTGCCAGTACAATACTGCTGTATCCAAAAGCATATGATGAATAATGCTGCGCTTTGAAAATAAAAGGTGCCAGTGAATAATAGGAAAACAGCAGAACGTTAAAACTCATAACCAGTAAACAGGATCTGATGATCTCATGGTCTTTAAGCATTCTCTTCAACAGGTTGATCAAAGTACTGAAATTAACTTCTTTTTTGGAATGCAGGGTTTCGGAAACGTTTCTTCTGGAGATGAAGAAAAATAAGACCGCTAGCAGATATAAAGTGATAAATACCCCTTGATATCCCGCGGTAGAAACAAGTAGGGATCCTGTGATCATCCCGATAATAGGGCTGATGGATAAACCTATTCCGATCCAGGAAAATACTTTGCTGATGTGGTCTTTATCATATGAATCGCGTAAAATAGTCTGTGTCACAATAGAACCCACCGAAATTCCGAACGCAGCAGTAATTCTGGCGATCAGAAGAATGGTGAAATTAGGGGCGAAAACAGCAGCTAAAGTTCCAATTCCATAAGTAATAAGCCCATATTCCAATGATTTCTTCCTTCCTATTCTGTCACACTGAACTCCCCAAAATGCAACTCCCCAAGCAAATGCTATAAAGTATAAACTTATGGTAAGCGTCACAGATTCTTCTTTCACTTTAAATAGCTCCTGAACTATGGGCAGGACCGGGCTGTAAATGGTTTCTACGAACTGTGGAAGCATTACAAGAAGGGTCAGCAGCCAGAGCGGATTTGTCTTTTTCATTTTTTTCTGCAAAGGTTTAAAAAAATCAATGTATATTTATAATGATATAAAAACAAAAAATATCAAAAATAGGACATGGCTGTACTGAAACAAGATCAGGAATTTGATGCAGATTCTATTGAGGGTAACGTAATAGGAATTGCTTCCGATATGGTAATGCATGATTCAGGTTTTCATTTTCATGCCACAAAAGCGCAGCTGCTGTATGCTCCCTCAGGCTGCATGACGGTTACTACCGCCGACAGGCAGTTTGTTCTGCCTCCATTCAGGATGCTTTGGATTCCGGCTCATGAAGTTCACCGGGTGAATTTCCGGAATATTGTAGCATATAGATCTATTTACTTTGATGATTATGCTGCAATCCATATGAATTCCGGTCTTAGAGTCTTGCATGTGAATCCTCTGTTAAAAGAAATTATCGAAAGAATTTGTTTTTGGGAATGGGCCGCTCTTGATGACAGCCAGAACCATATGGTAAAGGTATTCTGGAATGAAATGAATGAGGCGGCTGAAGAGAAATTAGGGCTTAGGATGCCTCAGGACAGGCGTTTTAAAAAGATAACAGAAGAGTGGGCCAAGAGGCTTACGCTGCCGCCGATGTTGAAAATCCTGGCAGAAGAAACCGGAGCTGTTGAAAAAACAATCAGCCGGGTCTTTAAAAAAGAAACAGGATTGAGCTATCAGGAGTGGAGGCAGCAATGGCGTCTTCAGCGGTCAATTGAGCTTTTGGTAGACGGGAATTCAATCGGCGAGGCGGCACATATTCTGGATTTTTCCTCAGACAGTGCTTTTATTGAGTTTTTTAAAAAACATACAGGATCCACTCCTTTGCAGTATCTGACGAAAAATGAGTGAACATGGATCCCATCACCGTACATAAGCTTATGTATTAATATCAAACACAGCAATCGAAGATTTGGCGGATGGTGTAAGCAGCATATTAGCTTGGGCCAGATATTTCTTGCCTTATGCAAAGTTTATTGAAAAATAAATGACATAAAATTGTATTACCAATACAATAGTTATGAAAACAATGAATAAAAGCAATGTGGACCATTACACGCATACCATTGAAGTAGAAACTCCCTCGGATAAAGTATATAACGCTCTAACTCACGAAATTCCTCTTTGGTGGTCCGAAATGTTTGAAGGTTCATCTGTAAAAGCCGGTGATGCATTCACTATAAGATTTGGAGATAAGATTCACAAAACAATGAGAGTGAAAGAATCAATACTCAATTCAAAAGTGATCTGGTATGTTGAAGACTCGCTGATCGCCCTTCCGGTATTAAAGAATCAGACAGAGTGGATCGGAACCTATATAGTTTGGGAAATAAAGCAGAAGGAAAACAGTACTCGGTTGCAAGTTACCCATATCGGCTTACGACCGTCTACTGAATGCTATGACATATGTTCCGAGGGGTGGCTGCAGTTTACCAACAGCCTGAAACTGTTCTTGGAAACAGGAAAAGGAAATCCGTATACCAAGTAGCATCACATTGTGATGGGCGATCAGAAAATAAATTGTGAAATTTATCCATCGTTTATGATAGGGTGATGAGCGGATAACAGGACCGGGCTCCTCAGGAAATAATTGTTGTTGTATGGACAAAAAAAAGAAGCTGTTTACACGTAAACAGCTTCTTTTTGCATTTATTGTTGTCTGAATTATTTCTTCTTGTAAGCAGCGTCTTTAATTCTAGCTTTTTTACCTCTAAGATCTCTGAAGTAATAAATTCTAGCTCTTCTAACTCTACCTCTTCTGTCAACTTCGATTTTTTGAAGTGCAGGCATGTTGATAGGGAATACTCTTTCTACACCTACATCACCACTCATTTTTCTGATGGTAAAAGTTTTTGTAGTTCCAGCACCTCTTAATTGGATTACTGTTCCTTTGAAGAACTGAGTTCTTGTCTTTTGTCCTTCTTTAATTTCGTAATACACAGTAATTGTATCACCAGCTTTGAATTCAGGGAATTCTTTTTTCGTAATGTACTTGTCTTGTACGTACTTTAATAAATCCATTATTAATAAAATAAAATGTTAAAGCTAAGCAACTTACACGTTTTTCGTCAGAGGTTGAATAACAGGTTGCAAATGTACAAAATAGTTTCTTAATATACCAAATAATTAATGTGCTAAAAACTATAATTTTTTCATTCCAGTTTTGGTAAAAAATTAACAGATCCTTTAAGATTCCATCAGGTAGAGTTTATACAGGAAATCTACTTTTGCCCGAAATAAAAATCTGAATAATGATTTTTAATACACTGATTTACAATTTAAAACTATATGTGTTATTTTAAAACTAATTAATTATGAAACATTATTTCTTCTTTTTTTGTTTCGCGGTTCAGATGGCATTCGGACAGGTTTTGTTTCCCTATTTACAAAATCCGACTCCGAATTCTATGATCGTTAATTGGAAAACGGCTTCCAATAACGAAACTACTGTGATCTACGGGAATTCTCCAACGAATCTGAATGTAACCGTTACCGGTACTACCAATATTTTTTCAGATACAGGATACAATAATAACTATTACTATCACACTGCGAAAATTAATAATCTGCAGCCTAATACCAAGTATTATTATAAAATAAAAACCGGAACCAGCGAATCTGCGGTGTATAATTTCAGAACACTTCCTTTACCGGGGCAGCCGGTCACGGCCGATGGAAAGATCCGTTTTTTGATCATGGGTGATAACCAGATTAAAGCGGAGCCGAGATATGACAGTCTTACTTTAAATGCCTTTAAGAAATTAAAACAAAAATTCGGGCCTAATGCCGACCCGTCAGATCATATTGCCCTTACCTTTATGGTAGGAGATCAGGTAGATGTCGGAACTTTGGATCATTATGAGAATGTTCATTTCAGAAAGAATATCAAACTATCTCCTTATCTGCCTATCCAGACGACAGTAGGAAATCATGAAACGTATGGAAGTTTGGGAATGAATTCTTATTATGCTCATTTTTATATTGATGAAATTAAATATAAGAACATCAGTTCCGGAAATGAGAACTATTATGCCCAGCAGGCAGGCAATGTATTGTTTATAAGCCTGAGTTCCGAACATACGGGAGCAGCCCAGCAGACATGGCTGCAGCAGGTCTTAAATGAAGCCAACAATGATCCTACAGTAGACTGGATTATTTCTTTAAGCCACAGGCCGTATCAGGCAGAACAGTATGTAGGAGATATTTCTGCCTGGGTAAGAAATAATGCAGTACCTCTTTTAGTTACCTCGGATAAATATCTGATGCACGTAGGAGCTCACCATCATCTTTACCACAGAGGACAGTTGAAAAACACCCCGAATTATCAGATTATTTCAGGAGGAACCGCATGGGACCAGTATTGGGGAATGTCTAATGAACAGGACTTTGATGATGTTCAGAAAACATTGACTGACTGGACGTACCAGATCGTGGAAGTAGACGTACAAAGCGGAAAAGTAGATATAGAATGTTACTCTATCGGAGGAATATATACTAAGAAAAACAATGAATTGGTAGATTCTTTCCACCGGTATAAAAACCAGCCGAAACCGGTAAAACCTTCTGTTACCAATACGTTCAGTGGGCCGGTTACATTGCCTTTGACATTGAACGGAAGCGCATTTTCATCTCCCAACGGAGAACTGTTGAATACAACCCAGTTTCTGATCAGTAAAGCAGCAGACTTTTCTGTTATTGAAAAAGAGGTTTACCGTGATTTTGAAAACTGGTTTGGAAAAGACGGAAGCGGAAATCCGGATAAAACCAAAAACCTGAATGACGGGGTAGATATTACCAAAGTAACGCTGGCCGCCAATTCTATCCCGAACGGTATCTATTATGTAAAAACCCGTTACAGAGACAGAAACCTGGAGTGGAGTGAATGGAGTGATGTAAAACAGTTTGAAATCACAGGAAGTGTGGTGTCAAACCCTGCCTTTGCGTTAGATAAAACGGAATATACACAAAATGAATCGATAACAGCCACTTTCACAGGAGGCCCGGGAAATCAGCAGGATTGGGTTGGGATCTACAAAAAAGGACAAACCCCTGCAACGACGACTTCCCAGGGCTATATTTATACGAATGGGCAGACTGCCGGAACGGTTACTTTTAATAATGGGTTGGCAAATAAAGGACAATATTTTGCAGGCTTTTTTGCCAACGGCGGATATACGGAAATTACGCCAAGAAAGAATTTTTATGTAGGTCCGAAGGTTCAGCTGCAGGCGACTGCCGATGCCTATCCTGTAGGAGGAACAGTTACGATTAATTTCAGCAATGGTCCGAACCTAGTAAAAGACTGGGTCGGGATTTATAAAATGGGGCAGACTCCCGGAACAACCAATTCCATCAAATGGAGCTATGTGACAACGGCATCCGGAACCCTTAATTTTACTGGTCTTCCGAAAGGATACTACTATGCTCAGTATTTACTTGAAGACGGATACACCGGCATAGGGGAAAAGGTATTCTTTAAAGTGGGTGATATTGTAACAGAATTGTGGACCAACAAACCGGTATATACCTTGGGTGAGAATATTACCGCTTCATGGACGGATTCTCCGGGGATCATCAAAGACTGGCTTGGAATTTACCCGCAGAATATTCAGATTCCTGATGATAACTTTGTCTCTTATACTTATTTTGATGGAGTGACACAGGGAACTAAAACAATACAGGGAACGGCAGTGCCTGCTGCACCGGGAAATTATTATATGGTAATGTTTACCAATGATTCCTATACGGAAGTTTCAAACAGGGTACAGTTTCAGGTGACGGGAACCTTAGGCGTGGATGAAGCAAAAAGTACTGAGAAAAATGTAGTTTTATATCCAAATCCTACAAAGCCTGGTGAGCCGACCTTTATTAAAAGTGACTACCCAATAGAGAAGATTGAATTGGTATCGGCAGCAGGAGAGCTATTGTATGTTTCCAAAAATATCAATAACCAGCGTTTTTCTTTAGTCAATGAAAACCTTCCGAAAGGAGTATATTTTGTCAAAGTACACGCAAGAAAATTATTTACTTTAAAACTGATCATTCAGTAAACAGTAAACTAAACACAAGTATAATTTAGAGACCGCCAGAAATGACGGTCTCTTTTTTGCAAAAATTATGTATTTAATTATAAAAAAAGCAGTTCCAAAAAATTGAAACTGCCTTTGTATTTATAATTGGTGATTTAGTCAAAATAATATAAATCATCCTCACTGAGTATCGTCTGGTTTTCAGCAGATACATACTCATCCTGTGCATCGGCAAGAGTCTTGGTTTCCTGGATAAGCTTTCCGTCCGTATTATAAACTTTTAACAAGATCCATTTTCCATTACGTTCAAGTTCTTTGGTTCCGTTTGGCGTTTTTAGTTTTATTTTTCCGGTTTGAAGAACACCTGCCTTTACAGAAGATTTGTTGGCAGGTTTACCTTTTGCATACTGTACAATTTGTGCTGTGAAATAGTAATCCTCTCCATCTTCACTAAGGGGTTGTGTAAAGGTATACAAAACAGCTCCTTTATTATCATAAACTGTTGCTTCATAGCTTGTTTGCTTAGCGTTCAGCTTTTTTTCATAATTCAGCTTCTGATCTTCAGAAAAGTTTTTTGTATTCACAATGATACCGTCTTTATATACTATTTCATTCAGACCTTCATAAGCAGTACCGTTATAAGGCATATCATCTTTATACGTCAAGGTAGATTTCAATTTTCCATCCGGACTGTAATACTTGATCTCCTGTGTAATATCATCTTTTACGCTCTTCTCGGAGACTAATTTTCCGCTTTCATCAAAATATTTGCTCAGGATGACAGATCCGTTTTTATAGCTGTCAATACTTGACATTTGAGTATAATCATAGTTAAGCTGATAATCTTCACCGTCCATCGGTGTATAAACATCATTGTCTTTGTCATACTGATAAACGAGATGTCCTATTTTTTTGCCGGATTCATCATAAGTGGTTTTGTACCCCTCTTTTTTATTTCTTTTCTGTTCCTGCAGGATCTTTCCATTCTTAGCATAGATAACACCTTCCTTTATACTGCCGTCACTTTTATACTTTTCAATTTTAGAAAGTCTCATCGGATCATGATAATATTCTACCAGCATAGTCTCACCGTCTGCAGAACTGCTGCCCAGATATTTTCCTTTTTCACCATAATATTTAATCTCGTATTTTCCCTCTTTATCGGTAATGGTTTCGTATCGAATTCCCTTGATATCTTCATCATATACGATAGTTTTGAGAGGTAAAGAATTCTCGTAGGTGGTCACGCTGTTATAAAAGTATTCGTTTTCAGGATCTTTGTAGCTAAAGGTTTTTCCACTGAAGGTACCGTCTGCTTTATAGATCATATCTTCAGACAATTTACCTGAAACATCGTAAGATTGAGAGATCCCAACCTGTTTGCCTTTAGAATAGGTTACCATGCTCATTACTTTTCCTTCGGGAGTATACCAGGTAACCTTACCCTCAAAAACTTCATTGCCCGGAGTGGTATCGGATGCCATCCCTTCCATTTGAAGCGTTCCGTTTTTATAGAAATCCTTGATTAAAGTAAGTTGGCCTTTAGCTGAAGTTTCCCGGTAGTACTCCATCTTGTCCTGGGTGGCCTTTTCCCAGTTTTCATCGAAATAAGTCCTTTCCTGCGCATATATATTGATGCTGAGTACGAATGCAAGCAGGGCTGATGTAAATAATTTTTTCATGTTTTTTTGATTACGTTTTATTTTTTATGAAATGAATGATCTGCTTTTAGACCGTATAGAAAGTCGAAAGAGCAGGAGAGGCAGATGAAGACTGCC
This sequence comes from Chryseobacterium sp., assembly GCF_022869225.1. Taxonomy (NCBI): domain Bacteria; kingdom Pseudomonadati; phylum Bacteroidota; class Flavobacteriia; order Flavobacteriales; family Weeksellaceae; genus Chryseobacterium; species Chryseobacterium sp. Next base: position 3,799,473 of record NZ_JALIHL010000001.1, read on the forward strand.
GCAGAATAATTGGTTATATTGAAATGGTGTTATTAATATTTTTTAATGGTGGGCGACAAAAATAATAAAATATCCCGTTATTATGAGTTTTAAAAGTTAAATATATATCATTTTTAAGGGAATTGCAGAATTTTTAAATTCTATCGTCTGCATTTTGGGGATGACCTGTATTTTTTATTTTCTCAATAAAGATCAGCAGAGATCGTCTTCCAATAATTCAGATGAATCGTAAACATAGGATATATGAGAAAATTTATTAAATTTAGCCAACAGAAAAATCTAATATTTCATGATAGATAAAAGAGTAAAAAATGCAAAGGAGGCCATCGACGGAATTAAAGATGGAATGACACTGATGCTGGGCGGATTTGGGCTTTGCGGTATTCCTGAAAATTCAATTAATGCTTTGGTAGAAAGCGATGTGAAAGATCTTACCTGTATTTCAAACAATGCGGGGGTAGATGATTTCGGATTGGGATTATTGCTTCACAAAAGGCAGATTAAAAAAATGATCTCTTCTTATGTAGGAGAAAATGCTGAATTTGAAAGACAGATGCTTTCGGGAGAACTTGATGTAGAGCTTACTCCGCAAGGGACTTTAGCAGAAAAATGCAGGGCTGCCCAGGCCGGAATTCCTGCTTTTTATACTCCGGCAGGCTATGGTACCGAGATTGCAGAAGGAAAAGAAGTAAAAGAATTCAATGGTAAGCCCCATATTTTGGAACATGCTTATGATGCTGATTTTTCTATCGTAAAAGCATGGAAAGGAGATTACGCAGGAAATCTTATTTTCAAAGGATCTGCAAGAAATTTTAACCATCCTATGGCCGGTGCCGCTAAAATAACCATTGCTGAAGTAGAAGAATTGGTGGAACCCGGAGCATTGGATCCCAACCAAATTCATATTCCGGGAATCATGATCCAGAGAATTTTTCAGGGAGAAAAATTTGAAAAAAGGATCGAGCAGCGAACGGTTAGGACTAAAGAATAATTTTCTGAGGAAAAATAATGTTACTATAATAACAAAGCGCTGAAGTTCTTATTCAGCGCTTTGTTGTTTATGCTTGCGGGGTGAGCATTTTTCTTTCCCCGATTTGTTGCCGCCACATCGCATAATACAATCCTTTTTCGTCAATTAATTGATCATGCGAACCCGTTTCTATCACTTGTCCGCGTTCGAGGACATAAATTTTATCTGCATGCATGATCGTACTTAAACGATGGGCAATGAGAACCGTAATTTGTTCCTTTTCTTTTGAAATGTCTTTGATGGTAGATGTTATTTCTTCTTCAGTAATACTGTCCAATGCGGAAGTAGCTTCATCAAAAATCAATAAATGAGGCTTTCTTAAAAGAGCCCGCGCGATGGCAATTCTCTGTTTTTCCCCACCGCTCAGCTTTAGTCCGCCTTCACCGATAACGGTTTCGATACCTTTTTCAGCCCTTTCCAGCAATGTGGTACAGCTCGATTTCTGTAAAGCAGTTTCCAGTTCCCGTTCTGTAGCTTTTGGATTGACAAAAAGAAGATTTTCCTTGATTGTTCCTGCAAAAAGCTGCGTATCCTGGGTGACAAAACCAATCTGATTTCTCAGTTCATCAAAATCAAATTCCTTTCCATTGATGGTATTGTAAAAAATGCTTCCTTCCTGAGGTCTGTAAAGCCCAACCAGTAATTTTACCAATGTGCTTTTTCCTGAACCGCTTGGCCCCACGAAAGCAATGGTTTCCCCATTTTTAACCTCAAAAGAAATATTGTTTAAGGCTTTATATTGAGCCGACTGATGTTTGAAAGAAACATTTTTAAATTCCAATTCTTCGATAGCCCCAATTTGCTTTGGATGAAGTGGTTTTTCTTCCACTTCTTTTTTCATTAAACGGTCAAAGTTATGAAGAGAAGCTTCGGCCTCCCGGTACGAAATGATGATATTCCCTATTTCCTGCATAGGCCCGAAAATGAAAAAGCCATAAAACATAAGAGAAAGATATTGTCCCGGAGTGACAATATTTTTAAAAATTAAGAACAATAAGGTCAGTGTGATCATCTGTTGAAGAAAATTGACCATAGTTCCCTGAATAAAGCTTAGAGAACGGATACTCTTTACCTTTCTGAGTTCAAGCCCAAGAATCTTGTAAGTATTATTATTCAAACGGTTGATTTCCTGGTTGGTCAGTCCTAAACTTTTAACAATTTCTATATTCCTTAAACTTTCTGTAGTGCTTCCGGCTAAAGATGTTGTTTCTGAAACAATATTTTTCTGAATGATTTTTATCCTCTTGCTTAATAAATTGGTAATGAATGCAATCAGGAAAATACCGCAGATATACACCGGCATAATCGACCAATGTAAGCGGATAGCATACACGGAAACGAAAATAATACTTACTAAAATTCCAAAGAAAATATTAATGAAATTGGTGATAAACTTTACAGAATCTTCCCTTACTTTCGTCAAAATGGATAAGGTTTCACCACTTCTCTGATCTTCAAATTCCTGAAAAGGCAATGCCATTGAATGTTGCAGTCCGTCTGTAAATATTTTTGCCCCAAACTTCTGGGTGATAACACTTACCACATAATCCTGAAAAGCTTTGGCAATCCTGCTTACCATGGCTGTTCCAATCAGTAATCCTAAAAAATAAAAAGCACCATGGTACATTTTATTTCCGTACAAATATTCGCTCAGGTTTCTGGGTACCAGTTTTTCCTTATCAAAAAAATTAGGATGGGTAACCAGCTGATCCAGGATATTCCCAGTAATCGCCGGAGCAAATAAAGAAAAAACCTGATTAATGGTTGCCAGCAGCAAAGAAGTGGCAATTAACCATTGGTAAGGCTTAAGGTATCTTAAAAGTATTTTCATTCTATTAAATAATGATACAAAATTAAAGATATTATTTTGACTAACACTGTTAATTATTAAGCATGACAAAGCCCTTTTGTATTCGATTGAAAATATTTAAATTGCAGTCTAAGTTTTTATTATGCTTACAAAAGAACAAATTGCCAAAAGAATTTCAAAAGAACTGAAAGATCGCTATTATGTAAACCTGGGAATAGGAATTCCTACTTTGGTTGCCAACTATGTTCCGGAAGGGATTTCCGTAGAATTCCAGAGTGAAAACGGAGTGTTGGGGATGGGACCATTCCCTTTTGAAGGTGAAGAAGATGCAGACATCATCAATGCCGGAAAACAAACGATAACCATTTTGCCCGGAGGTTCATTCTTTGACTCTGCCTTCAGCTTTGGAATGATCCGCGGTCAGAAAGTAGACCTTACCATTCTTGGAGCGATGGAAGTTTCAGAAAACGGAGATATAGCCAACTGGAAAATTCCGGGAAAATGGTGAAAGGAATGGGAGGAGCGATGGACCTGGTGGCTTCTGCTGAAAATATTATCGTGGCTATGATGCACGTCAACAAAGCAGGAGAAAGTAAAATCCTTAAAAAATGCACACTTCCTTTAACAGGCGTAAACTGTGTAAAAAGAGTTGTTACTGAATTAGCCGTCCTGGATATTACTCCGGCAGGGTTTAAACTGGTGGAAAGAGCACCGGGAGTTTCGGTAGAACATATTGTCAAGTCCACAGAAGCTGACCTGATCATTGAAGGTGAAATTCCTGAAATGCAATTCTAATAAAATAAAAACCTTGCCAGCGGCAAGGTTTTTTTATGCAGTTTAAACTGATTATTATAAACCACAAAAGTCACAAAAGCAGTTTAAACACATAAGGTATTTAAGTCATAAACTTTATGCATAAGAAGTGTACTTAAGCTTTGTAAATCTGTAATCTTCTGTTTCAAGACAAAAGTAAAGTATATAAAAAAGCAGTCTCATGATGAAACAGCCTTATATTTTAAGGGTTGGTTTATCAATCCAACTTTTGATTTATTTTCCATCCTGTGCTCCAAACACCTTCTGCAAGATACTCGTCGTTCTCATTGCCGGTGTATTTCTGATTCCGCTTTCTTTCTGAGCGACCATTTTGAATACTCCATTGATGGTTTCGGTCGTCACATATTCGTTGAGGTCCGTAGTAACGGACTGTCCTGTAAAAGTATTGTATTTTGAGATCAGGTTTTTCCAGACGGTATCGGCACCCACTTTACCTAATGAAGCTTTTACCTTGGGCTGAAAAGCCGTGAACAGCTGGCTCTGTGTCTTGCCCTGAAGGTAATTTGTTGCGGCATTATCACTGCCTAACAGAATATTTTTGGCGTCTGTAATCGTCATCGAGGTAATAGCACTGGTAAAAATAGGAGCAGCTTCCGTCACTGCATCTTCAGCAGCCCTGTTTAATAATTTTACCCCTTCGTCAGCAAGACTTCCCATTCCTAGAGAACGCAAGGTGGTATCAATCTTTCTTAACTTTTCAGGCATTAAAATCTTTACCGCTTCATTTTTGAAAAAACCATCCGTTATAGCGAGCTTCTTTACTCCATCCGTAACGCCGAGATTCAATGCTTCTTTTAGTCCTGATGAAATCTGTGTGGAAGTAAGATTTCCCAGATTGGTGGAAGAGCTGATAGAAGTATGGGCAGATGTTGCGGGAGTACCTGCTGCCGTTCCTTTTGTCTTTACCGGAGCATTCAGATCCACTCCTGTTTTATCTTTAACGGTAGATTTGATCATATCTAAAATTTGAGCCTGTGTAGAAATTGAAAATAATAACCCGGCTGCCAGAGAAATGCTTTTTTTCATCGTATTTTTTTTACAAATTTAAATGTTTATTTGTTGTAGTCGCTTACACTTAGCAAAAAATAAACCACAAATTTTTTCAGGCATTTTAGTAAGTTTAAAAAATACTGTAATAGGGAAAGACCAAAGATTTTCAAAAACTTAGGCCTATTTCTCATCCATACGTCTATCCTTCACCTATCAGTATTTTATAATTGAATAAATGAAGAGAAATTCAACTTATTTTTTGAAATTTTTACTTATTTTTAATGTTTTATAGTGTAATTTGTAATTTTTAATAGAAATAAGTTCAAATTATCTAAAAAGGGTTGGTAAGTTTTGGAAAATCATTATATTAGCTAAAATCTTAACCACCTCCCATGATACGGACTTTTTTACTATTCCTTATGTTACTTTCAAATGTAATTTTTGCTCAGAATAAATTGAATTTAATCCCATATCCTCAAAAAGTGGAATTTTCACAGGGAGAATTTATAATCCCTGAAAATTTTAAATTAGATGAAAACCTTCCGAAAGAGGAAACAGAATATTTCAAAAAACATTTTGCGAAACGTTACACATTTAAATATGGTAAAGAAGATGAAGGAACTCATTTAATCAACTCATTGTTCCCGCCGTCATTAACCCCTTTACATGGAGAACAGGAAAAATATACAATTGAAATTTCGCCAGGAGGTATCCGTATTCACTCTTACACAAAACAAGGCTATTTTCTGGCGCTTCAAACATTAATTCAGATCATCGATCAATATAAAGACGGTAAGAAAATTCCGGCCATGAAGATCGAAGACCAGCCTAAATTTGCCTGGCGTGGAATGCATTTGGATGTTTGCCGCCACTTTTTTACAGTGGATGAGGTAAAACAATATATTGATTATCTGGCGATGTATAAGCTGAATACTTTCCACTGGCACTTAACGGATGATCAGGGATGGAGAATTGAAATCAAGAAGTATCCAAAACTCACACAGATCGGCTCAAAACGTAAACAATCGATGATCGGGGCGTATGCTGACAATACTTTTGACGGGAAACCTTACGGGCCTTATTTTTATACCCAGGAACAGATCAAAGAGGTGGTGAAATATGCTCAGGAAAGACATATCAATATTGTTCCGGAAATAGAAATGCCGGGACATGCTTTGGCCGCGTTGTCTGCGTATCCTGAACTGGCTTGTACCAAAGGTCCTTTTGAAGTAGCTACAACATGGGGCGTTTTCGATGATGTTTTCTGTCCTAAAGAGGAAACATTTAAATTTCTGGAAAATGTTCTGGATGAGGTTATTAAGCTGTTTCCATCCAAATACATCCACATCGGCGGTGATGAGTGCCCGAAGACAAGGTGGAAAGAATGTGCACACTGCCAGGAATTGATTAAGAAAAATAATTTAAAAGATGAACATGGCTTACAAAGCTACTTTATTCATAGGATTGAAAAATATGTGAACAGCAAAGGCCGTAAAATCATCGGGTGGGATGAGATTCTGGAAGGAGGACTCGCTCCTAATGCCGCGGTAATGAGCTGGACGGGAGTGAATGGAGGGATCGAGGCTGCCAAATCAAAACATTTTGCAGTGATGACGCCAGGCGCCTATTGCTATTTTGACCATTATCAGGGGGATCCACAATCTGAACCGAATGCTTTCGGAGGATTTACCCCGTTGGATAAAGTGTATTCCTATGACCCTATTCCTGCTGAATTGAATTCTGAACAGGCAAAATATATCCTGGGTGTCCAGGCTAACCTCTGGACCGAATATATTCTTGACTTTAAGCAGGTTCAGTATATGATTTTTCCAAGACTAATGGCCCTTTCTGAGGTAGGATGGGGAACATCGGATCCTAAAAATTATAAAGAGTTTGAAAAAAGAGTGATCAGCCAGTTCAAAGTCCTGGATAATATGAAGGTAAACTATGCCAAAAGTATTTACAATATTTTGGGAAAAGTAATTCCGGTGAATAATGGTATTGCTTACGAATTATCAACTTCACAGAATGCAGACGGCATCAGATATACGTTAGACGGAACTGTTCCTACCCTACATTCCAATACTTATCAGAAACCTGTTGCCATTCCAGGTTCTTTAACGGTCAAATCTGCTTATTTTGAAGGCGGCCAATTGAAAAGTGCAGTCTCTTCCCAGCAGTTTACAGTTTCAAAAACCACAGGGAAAAGTATTACCCTTGAGCAGCAGCCCAGTGAGAATTATTCTTTCGGCGGTGCTTTCACCCTTGTAGACGGAATTGTAGGGAATGTAAAACAGCTGGGTAAAACATGGCTGGGCTTTCAGGGAAAAGATGTGGTAGCAACCATAGATTTCGGACAGAAAACCAATTTTTCAGAAGTGTATTTTAATATCCTTGAAAATAAAGGAAGCTGGATCCACCTGGCAAAATCTGCAAAGATTTTTGTGTCCGATGATAATAAGACCTTTACAATGATCAGGGAAATTGCAAATGAAGAAATCCGGAATGCGAAAGGAAAAATCAAATTGAATGTAGGAATGCAAAATGCAAGATACCTGAAGGTTAGCATAGAAAATGCAGGGATTATTCCGGCAGGAAACCCTGGTGCAGATTCAAAAGCGTGGCTGTTCGTTGACGAAATTGGTGTAAATTAGTCCCCTAGAATTTTACACCATGCAGGAAAACATCCTTTCTTCAGAATTTTCCTCTTCCCCTGAGCTGGTGGAGAAGTTATACCAATACGGCATAACAAAAAATTACAGTGAAGGAGCTCTAATTTTAGATGAGAATGCTTCTATCCGTTCCATTCCTATTGTGATGAAAGGAATGATCAAAGTAATCAGGACAGAAGAGGACGGAAGGGAGATCCTGCTGTATTATATCAAGGCTGGTGAAAGCTGTATTATGTCTTTCCTGGGCGGGATGCATAATGAAAAAAGTATTGTAAAAGCTGAGGTAGAAGAAGATGCAGAAATTCTTTTCTTACCTGTAGATAAAGTTTCTTTATTCATTAAAGAACATCCTGAATGGCTGGATTATATTTTCAGGCTTTATCATAAACGGTTTGAAGAACTGCTGGATATCATTAATGCTATCGCTTTCAAAAAAGTAGACGAAAGGCTCCTGAATCTTCTCCATAAAAAATATGAACTTACAGGTTCCGAAACGATTAATACCACCCACGAACAACTGGCTAACGAGTTGGGAACCGCCAGAGTTGTAGTGTCCAGGCTCCTTAAACAGCTTGAAGAAGAAGGCCGGCTAAAACTGGGAAGAAACAAAATTACCCTTCTGAAAACCCTCAACTCATAACCCCTCACCAATGTAATAAGCCACTCAATTCCTCTCCTCTTGAAGGATGGCAAATCAAAGATTTGACGGGGTGGATTACCACAGCATGCGATTCCAGATCAGTCATAAAAGATTGCTTTCTTATGTTGCTCCCTGTAATGACTATAATGTTATTCTGTTAAAAATTTCCCTTATGTAACAAAAGTAGCTGTAGCTTTTCTTACGCATTCCCATTTTTGTATCAGAATTATTTGAATAGTGAAATGGAAATTATAGGGTATGCAGCAGCAGTTTTAATAGGGATTTCTCTTGGGCTCATCGGTGGTGGCGGCAGTATTCTGACTGTCCCTGTCTTAGTTTATCTTTTTGGAATAGATGCCTTTCTGGCTACGGAATATTCTCTTTTTGTAGTGGGAATAAGTAGCTTGGCAGGCTCTTTTTCGTATTTTAAAAAAGGATTGGTCAATTTTAAAACAGCGTTGGTGTTCGGGCTTCCTTCCGTTGTTTCAATTTTTCTCACCAGAATATATCTGCTCCCTTTAATTCCTGAGCAAGTAGCCAGAATAAAAGATTTTACAGTAAACAGAAACATTTTTTTATTGTTGATTTTTGCGGGTTTAATGATTCTGTCTTCTTATAAAATGATAATAAATAATGCTTCTGCAGAGTCTTTAGAGGATACGACGGATAAAAATAATGCTTTGCTGGCTGCAGGGCAAGGTTCAATAGTAGGTGTTTTAACCGGACTGGTGGGAGCCGGAGGAGGTTTCATGATCATTCCGGCATTGGTCAGTCTTTTGAAAATTCCAATGAAGATGGCGATAGGAACATCTTTAGTTATTATCTCCCTCAACTCTTTAATAGGGTTCTTCTCTTCTGTCAGCACTATGAATATAGAATGGAGCCTGCTGATTTCTATTACTGCTATTGCCGTCGTAGGAATTATGATAGGCTCACAATTATCAAGAAAAATTGACGGTAAAAAACTGAAGCCTGCATTCGGATGGTTTATCCTGATCATGGGTATTTATATCATTACCAAAGAAATATTCCTCTAATTTTTTCTTATGTAACAAAAGTAACTGTGGTGGAAAAAAGAAAGCAGGAGATTTGTATCAGATAACAGAATCAAAAAATAAGTAAAATGAAAATAGAACAGATTTATACAGGATGTCTGGCACAGGGAGCTTATTATATTACTTCAGCCGGAGAAGCCGTAATCATTGATCCTTTAAGGGAAACACAGCCTTATATCGACAGATTGATGAGAGATGGAGTACAATTAAAATACATCTTTGAAACCCACTTTCACGCTGATTTTGTCAGTGGACATCTCGATCTAAGCAGCAAAACAGGCGCTCCGATTGTTTACGGTCAGACAGCAAATCCTGAATTTGATGCGCTCATTGCAGAAGATCATCAGATTTTTGAAATAGGTACTATTAAAATTAAAGTCCTTCATACACCGGGACACACACTCGAAAGCTCGTGCTATCTGCTGATTGATGAAAATGGAGTTGAAAAAGTGCTTTTCAGTGGTGATACCTTATTCCTGGGAGATGTAGGTCGTCCGGATCTTGCACAGAAATCGGCACATATGACCCAGGAGGAACTGGCGGGGTTGCTGTATGACAGCATATACAATAAAATTTTACCTTTACATGATGATATCACCGTATATCCTGCCCATGGTGCCGGTTCTGCCTGTGGCAAAAATATGCAGAAAGAAACTGTAGATACATTGGGTAATCAGAAGAGAACCAACTATGCGCTGAACCAGAAGGACAAACAGAGTTTTGTAGAAAAGGTTACAGACGGACTTCTGCCTCCACCTGCCTATTTCGGGATGAACGTAATGATGAATAAAAAAGGATATAACAGTTTTGATAAAGTGCTTTCACAAGGATTACATGCAATGGTGCCGGAACAGTTTGAGGAAACCGCAGAAGCTTCAGGAGCTCTAATTTTAGATGTAAGAACGAACCGTGAATTTGTGAAAGATTTTATCCCGCAATCTGTGAACATTGGACTGGATGGCGATTTTGCCCCGTGGGTAGGCGCTTTAATTGGCGATGTAAATCAGCCTATTTTGCTGGTAACGGAAAAAGGAGATGAAGTAGAAGCCGTAACCCGGCTAAGCAGGGTAGGCTTCGATTATATCGTAGGATATCTGGAAGGCAGTTTTGAAGCCTGGAAAAAGAGCGGAAAAGAAACAGACCGGGTAAACCGTATCTCTGCGGAGCAGTTTGAAAAAGAAATAAAAGAAAAAAAAGCAAAGATCATAGACATACGAAGAGAAAGCGAATACCATGCAGAACATGTACATGAAGCATACAGCAAACCCTTAGCCTATATCAATGAATGGATTCATAAGATAGGGGAGGAAGAACATTTTTATATGCATTGCGGGAGCGGTTACAGAAGCACGATGGCAGCGAGTATTCTTCAGGCAAGAGGCTACAGAAACTTCACGGAAATTGAAGGCGGTTTTAAGGCCATAGCTTCTACAGGTATTCCTACAAGCGATTTTGTGTGTCAGACTAAAGTTTTAAATAAATTAGATTAAAAAAAAGAGATGTTGGAGATGATAAAAGAACCGTGGCCGTGGTATATCGCAGGCCCGTTGATTGGGCTTACCGTTCCCGCTTTACTGATGATGGGAAATAAATCCTTTGGAATAAGTTCCTCACTAAGGCATATCTGTGCCGCCTGTGTACCGGCAGATGTGCATTTTTTCAAATACGACTGGAAAAAAGAAGCCTGGAATTTATTTTTTGTATTGGGAATTTTCTTCGGAGGAATGATGGCCGCCAATTTTATGCTTAATCCTGCTGAAATAGCAGTTGATCCCGATCTGAAAACCGAATTGGCAGGCTATGGAATTACAGATTACAGCAATCTGGTTCCGGTACAGCTGATGAACTTTGAAAGTATATTGACGCTGAGAGGGTTTATCATGATGGTAGCCGGCGGATTTTTAGTGGGTTTTGGAACAAGGTATGCGGGTGGATGTACCAGTGGACATGCGATCATGGGACTTTCCAATTTGCAGTGGCCTTCTTTAGTCGCAACCATCTGTTTCATGGCGGGAGGATTTTTAATGGCCAATCTTATTCTGCCTGTAATCCTTTCCTTATAAATATAATTTGAAATAATGATAAAAGAAAAAAAACCGGACATACGTCATCAGGATGCTGTTTGTGTGAATGAAAGCAAGCTTACTCATCCATGGTATTATAACCTGAAATATCTTGCTGCAGGCATAATATTCGGAATTATTTTTGTGAAGGCCGAGGTGGTCAGCTGGTTCAGAATACAGGAAATGTTCCGTTTACAGTCTTTCCATATGTACGGGATCATCGGAAGTGCAGTATTGGTGGGAATGATTTCAGTTGGGCTGATTAAAAAGTTTAATATAAAAACAATATATGGTGAACCTATTACACTGACGCCTAAAAAATTTAATAAAGGTCAGATTTACGGTGGATTGATATTTGGTTTTGGCTGGGCCATTACAGGAGCCTGTCCCGGGCCTCTCTTCGCCCAGATCGGAACAGGAGCTTTAGCAGTATCCGTTACTCTTTTGAGTGCCATTGCCGGAACCTGGGTGTATGGGTATTTCAGAGATCAACTGCCCCATTAATACCTTACAAGAAAGACTGCAGATCTTTTCTGCAGTCTTTCTTGTATAAAATTATGAACCGATGAAGTTTTCTGCTCCTAAGGCCATATAAAGATTGATGCGCTCTATTCTGTACTGTAGTTCCAGATTGATGAGGTTCATTTCATTTTTAAGGAGATCCCGCTGTTTCCGGATCAGTATAAAGCTGTTGTTCGTTCCTGCTTTTATTTGTTTCGCAGTCAGATCAATATTGTTTTTCAGTTCATTGACAGCACTAAGATTATAAGTGAGCTGCTTTTCAATAGAATGGAGATTTGCTAAAGATGATTCTACTTCATTCAGGGCATTCAGCACTGCTTTTGAATACTCTTCAACAACCTGCTTCTGTTAGGAAGTTTTTATTTCCACATTCTTTTTTAACTTTCCGCTGTTGAATAACGGGGAAACCAGTCCGCTGCCTACTTTTAGTAAAGGATTGGAGAATAAAGAATTAATAGATTCCACATTGCTTTCGGCAGTTCCCAGAGATGAGCTTATACTCAGTGAAGGAAGTCTTGCTGCTTTCAATTCCGTTTTCATCATCAAAGAAAAATCTTAATAATCCATTGGAAAGAATGAATACATGGGTAAAAGGTTTCCCGGGTTCTGCCAGTTTTTCTTTCCTTCGGAGAAGTTTCGGAGTACTGATCCTTATCAAAATATTAATTTCTTCCTCAGAAAGCTCCTGAAAGAATGGAATATTTCTGAAAGTTTTAAATGCGTCCATTGCAGCAGTAAAGATAATTAAAAATAATGCACAGATATTCTTTATCCGTCTTGAGGATTTCATGGAAGTTTTTTTTAGATTTGTTAGGTATTATATAATTTGAGATACCATGAACAATAACCGAAGAAGTTTTATTAAAAAACTGGGAATTGCAACAGCAGCACTTGCCGTAAACCCGTTGGATTTGATGGCTGCCGAATTACCTGAACATACCGCCACCGTAAACAAACCAATTGTTCTCTCTACCTGGAATTTCGGACTAAAAGCCAATGAAGAAGCATGGACTATTCTCGGAAAAGGAGGAAAAGCTTTAGATGCAGTTGAAAAAGGAGTTCGTCTTGTAGAGTTGGATCCCAAGGAAAGAAGTGTCGGCTATGGCGGACGCCCGGACAGGGATGGCAGGGTAACTCTGGATGCCTGTATCATGGATGAAAATTATAATATCGGCTCAGTAGCATGTCTTGAAAACATTAAAAACCCGATTTCAGTAGCCAGAGCCGTGATGGAAAAAACGCCGCATGTGATGCTGGTAGGAGATGGTGCACTGCAGTTTGCCTTATCACAAGGCTTTAAAAAAGAAAATCTTCTCACTCCGGAATCAGAAAAAGAATGGAAAGAATGGTTGAAAACTAGCCGGTATAAGCCAATAGCCAATATTGAAAATCACGATACCATAGGAATGATTGCACTGGACGCACAGGGAAACCTTTCGGGAGCATGTACGACAAGCGGAATGGCATTCAAAATGCATGGCAGGGTAGGAGATTCACCCATCATTGGGGCCGGGCTATTTGTAGATAATGAAGTGGGAGCTGCTACAGCGACCGGTCATGGGGAAGAAGTCATCAGAACAGTAGGAACACACCTTGTGGTTGAGCTGATGAGACAGGGCAGAAATCCTCAGGAGGCCTGCAAAGAAGCCGTGGAAAGAATTGTAAAGATCAATCAGAGAAGAAATAAAAACTTAAAAGATATTCAGGTAGGCTTTATCGCATTGAATAAGAAAGGAGAATATGGCTCTTACTGCATCCAGGATGGGTTTAATTTTGCCGTGTATGATCAGAAAGGAAACCACCTTGAAAAGCCTGAGTTTGCTTTAAAATAATTTAATATATATTGAAATTTGCTGCATTAAAGTTAATTGGCGCCCATAACCTTCTAACGTGATATGTAAAGCAAGTTTTAGATCAAACAAACGTAAAATTTAGATTTGTTAAATTCCTTGCGCCTTAAAAACAGTATTCTTGTGAAACGTTTTGCGCCCTTGCGTTTAACCATAAAATACAACATAACGGGACAACCATAGTTCTAAATTAGTAAAACGCAAAGACGCAGATTATTTATTTCAATAGGAATTTAGCCAAAACGTAGAACAACATATGAAAAGAACGATTATCGCTTCCTTATTTCTGATTATCGCATGTAAGGAAGAAAAGAAGGAAGCAGTACCACAAACCGGGCCTCAGGTGAAGGAAAATATAGCTTCAGAAAATAAACCCAAGGACTCTGAAGAAGCTAAGAAATGGTTGGAAGAAAGCATTGAAGACTACTTCAAAGCCGACCTTGGGACTGAAGAAAAGAATATGCAGAAAATGACGACCAAAGCATATTACGATTACAAAAACGATGCAATGAATGTTGATCTTGATGTGGATGGAAGCCTTACAAAGAAAGAATTTTATGAAAAATGGAGAAAGAAATTTGATGTTCAGAAAGCAGGAATAGGTACTGGATTTTTGATCACCGGGCAGGACTGGGAAGAAATTAAAGTTTCAAGTTGTAAAATACTCGCATCGGGTGAACATGATTTTTTGTTTGATGTAGTACTGTCCGATAGAAAGCTTAAGGCTGAATATCCTATTACGGTCAATGTTACAAAAGAAAACGGTTCTTTTTTGATTGCCGATGTATGGCAGAAAGAGCATAAGTTGAATGAATAAGAATAAGAAAATGTCAAAAATAGAAATAGCATGTTTTAATCCGGAATCAGCAGTCATTGCTTTTGAAAACGGAGCAGACAGAATAGAATTTTGCGATGGATTGAGTGAAGGCGGTACTACTCCTGATTTTGAAGCGACCCGGCAACTCAGAGAACAAATAAATATTCCGATATTTGTAATGATCCGTCCCAGAGGCGGTGATTTTACCTATTCAGATTCAGAATTTGAGCAGATGAAAAATGATTTGATGCATCTGAAGTCTTTGAATGTGGATGGTTTTGTATGGGGTATTCTGAATGAAAATGATGAGGTCAATCTAGAGCAGAACAAAACTTTGATAGAACTTGCAGATCCTCTTCCCTGTACCTTTCACCGTGCCTTTGACCGTGCCAGAGGATTGGAAGATTCTTTGGAAAAAGTAATTGAATGCGGCTTTAAAACGATTCTTACTTCAGGCCAGAAACCGAATGTATCCGAAGGGAAAGAAAATCTGAAAAAATTGGTTGATCTTTCCAGGGGAAGAATAGAAATCCTTGTTGGGGGAGGACTCCGTTCATCGAATATTGAAGAAATAAGGTCGTTGACAAAAGCCGGCTATTTCCATTCTTCTGCCATCACTGACGGTGGCGCTTTTGCCGACCCGGAAGAGGTGGCTGCATTGAAGAGTAAGTGATATAGGTACTATTTTAAACGCAAAGTTTAAAATGGATGTACATTATATAAGAGAAGGCAAAGGGTTGTGGCAACGCCGCTGAGTAAGCTTAAGAATAAAAACAGTAAGCTGCATCCAATTGATTGAAAATCGGTTTTGTCTTAGCTCCCTTAAAATATTGTATAACAGAAATAAATACTTTGCGTTTACACTAAATAATTAAAATAAGCACACACAAATGAATGACCGAAAACGAATTATCCTGCAAAATAATAGGAGAAGCTATAGAAGTACGTAAGAACTTAGGAGTTGGCCTCTTAGAAAATGCATATGAAACTTATAGAATCCATAGAATTGTAAACAAATGTATTGATGAATAAAACTTTCCTTTTTGCTTTCCTTTGTATGCAGAATATCCTTTTTGCACAGTTTTCCGAAAGAAATCTGTCTTCAGAAAACTGGCAGTTCAAGAATTCAAAAGATAAAAACTGGCTTCCGGCAAAAATTCCGGGAACAGTTCATCTGGACCTGATGAACAACAAGATTATCCAGGATCCTTTTAAAGATGAAAACGAAAAAAAGGTACAATGGATTGAGAATGAAGACTGGGATTACCAGACTCATTTTACCGTTTCCGCAAAAGAACTGGAATACGATAATATTGATCTTATTTTTAACGGACTGGATACCTTTTCGGAGATTTATCTTAATGGAAAATTGCTGAGGAAAACAGACAATATGTTCAGAAAATGGGAAATTTCTGTTAAAAAGAACCTGAAAGCAGGGGATAATATTTTACAGGTCAGGTTTACATCTGCTGTGAATGTTGGAAAAGAACTGGCTAAAAAAGTTCCGTTCACCATGCCTGAATCGCCGAGAAGTTTTGTGAGAAAAGCACAATATCAGTTCGGATGGGATTGGGGACCAAGACTGGTGACAGCCGGAATCTGGAAAGAGGTAAAGATCGAATTTTGGAATACGGCCAAAATTGAAACAATAAAGGTTGAGCAGAAGAGCATCACTGATAAAAAAGCTGATTTAATGATTCATACTTCATTATTTGCCGATACAGCCGGGAAGTATACTTTTACCGTTAATGGCCGGAAAAACACCATCCGCCTGGAAAAAGGGAGAAACCTGCTCGATATTCCCTTTACTATTCATAATCCAAAACGGTGGCAGCCCAATGGATGGGGAGAACCTTATCTTTATTCCATGGAATTTTCCTTACAGAATGACACAAAGATATGGTCTGATACAACGCTGAAGATTGGATTAAGAACAGTAGAGCTGGTGCAGGAAAAAGACGGTAAAGGAAAATCATTCTATTTTAGAGTGAATGGAAATCCTCTGTATATCAAAGGAACCAATTGGATTCCTGGGGACAGTTTTTCCCCAAGGATTACCAAAGAAAAATATCAGAAGCTGATCAGAGACTCCAGAGAAGCCCATATGAACATGATCCGTATCTGGGGTGGCGGAATCTATGAAGATGATGAATTTTATAAAGCCTGTGATGAAAACGGGATTTTGGTATGGCAGGACTTTATGTTTGCCGGAAGTTTTTATCCGGCAGATGAAGAATTTTTAAACAATGTAAAGGAAGAGGTAAAAGATCAGGTCAGCAGACTTCAAAACCATCCGTCAATAGCTTTATGGTGCGGCAATAATGAAATAGATGAAGCGATCGTCAACTGGGGATATCAGAAACAGTTTAAGTATTCTGAAAATGATTCCATACAGGTTTGGAAAGATTATAAAAAACTGTTTCATGAAGTTATTCCTAATGCATTAAACGAAAATCTTACCGCGGATAAGAATATTTATTGGCCGAGTTCTCCATCTATAGGCTGGGGGCATAAAGAAAGCCTTACGGAAGGTGATTCGCATTATTGGGGAGTTTGGTGGGGTGAGCAGCCGTTTGAAATATACAATGAAAAAGTAGGGCGCTTCATGTCTGAATACGGTTTTCAGGGAATGCCGGCTTTAGAAACTATAAAATCAATGTTTTCCGGAACTCCGGAACTGAGCCTGCAGCATCCTGCGGTAAAGGCCCATGAGAAACACACCAGAGGCTGGGATATTATCAATGAATACATGAAACGGGATTACACGATTCCGACAGATTTTGTGAAATACAATTACGTTTCCCAAGTATTGCAGGCCAGAGGAATGCAGATTGCTATTGAAGCCCACCGCCGGGCAAAACCATATAATATGGGGACTTTATATTGGCAGCTTAATGATTGCTGGCCTGTGGTTTCATGGTCTTCCATTGACTATTTGGGAAATTGGAAAGCATTCCACTATCAGGCTAAAAGGAGTTTTGAGCCTGCGATAATATCCGTTGAAGAAACAGAAAAATCCTACGATGTTCATCTGATTAATGATCTGCTCAATGATTTTGAAGTAAGCTCTGTTGCTGAATTAATTGATTTTGAGGGTAAAGTTCTCTGGTCTATGAATACAGCAGAGCATGTACCCTCCAATTCAAGTGAAAAATATTTTGGGATAAAGAAAACAGCCCTTTCAAAATTTGATTTGTCAAAAGCCGTTTTAAGGGTTTATTTTGCCGGTGGTTCTTTAAAACAAGAGAAGTTGTTCTTCTTTAACAGACCCAACAACCTTAAGCTTTCAAAACCTAGGCTGACGATCAGGAAAATATCTCCGACAGAAATTGAAGTGTCTACAGATGTTTTGGCAAAAGATGTTTACCTGATGGGAGATACTCATTTTAGCGATAACTTTTTCGATCTCTTGCCCGCGGCTTCAAAGAGAATTACCCTTTCAAAACCTTTGGAAAAAGTGGAGGTGATGAGTCTTTGGGAAACAATGGAAAATTAAAGATATACCCAGCTGAGTTTTCAGTTCAAAGGATTGGCATTAGCCAGTCCTTTTTTTATTACAGCAGATAGGAGGAAACCGCTGATTACGGAAACCCGTAAAAATTCCCACGGGCTTTTTTATAACATTGTAAAAAATTACTAATATCTATCGTATGTATAACGAAAAATTGGAAAAACTCATTGAACTGGCACTGGCTGACGGGGAATTAACAGAGAAAGAAAAACAGGTGCTTTTTAAAAATGCAGAAGCCGAAGGAATAGACCTGGATGAATTTGAAATTGTCCTGGAAGCCCGGCTTTTTGAAAAAACAAATGATAAAAGTTCAGAATCGGCGGCCCCTTACTCTGATAAACTCGGAGATATCAAGAAATGCCCGGCCTGTGGAGCAATTGCAGAAAGTTTTGCCACAAAATGTTCAGATTGCGGAACGGAATTCAGAAACATAGAAGTATCAAGCAGTGTCATCAGATTTTTTGAAAAATTAGATGAAATAGAAGCGACCAGGGATGGTAATTTCTATTCACAGAATTCCGGAAGCAATATTAACCTTACTACTATTGTACTTTGGTTGTTTTTGTGGCCTCTTCTTATATTTTTCAAGGGGATACAGTTTATCATCAATAAATCAAAACCTGCCAAGTGGTCTACTACCGATGCCCGCAAAGAAGAATTGGTTCTTAATTATCCCGTTCCGGTTTCTAAAGAAGGGATTCTGGAGTTTTTAACATTGTCGGCAAGTAAAATCAATACCGCTTCTTATTTCTCTCTGTTTTCAGAGCAGACAAAATATAAAAATACATGGAACAAGATATGGCTTAAGAAAATAGAACAGATCAATTCCAAAGCGTCCATTTCAATGAAAAGTGATACCGAAATCTACAGCGAAGTACTTACTATTGTAGAAAATGCCAGGAATGTTACCAAAGAAAATAACAGGAAAATTTTTAAAGTATTAGGTTCAGTGGCAGTACTGCTCATTATAGTAGGCTTCTGGAGCAGTATTTCTAATAAGCTCGATGAAAACAGAAATACCAATTATGCTTCAAAAGTTAAATCAGCTGAGAAGCTTATAGAAAATAAAAAATATGATGAAGCTGCAGAGCTTGCTGTCAATATTGATGATAAACACAGTGTTGAAATCAGAAGCAAGATACAGCTGGCCAAGCTTACAGAAGAGTTGGAAACTTTGGAACCTTTAATTCAAAACAAAGAATATTCAAAGATCCGTTTAGCATTAGAAAAACTGAGATGGACCAGAATAAGTAACACATCAGATTATAAAACAGAGGATATTGAGGCTATTTCGTACAGGATTTTTGTAGAAAAGAAAGAAGCGGTCAACAATCAGTTACCGGAAAGAAAAAGAGCTACAATTGAAAGCAGATATTTATAAATTTTAATTTAAATCAATGAGACTATTTGGAAATAAAAAAGAGGGCGGGCTGATGGATGTGATCCGTTGTGATGAGCAGGAGTACCTGGTTTGGAAATGGAGGCCTTCCGGATCTGCCAATTCCACCAGCAAAGAAAACAGTATCCGTTACGGAAGCAGCTTACGGGTAAAAGATGGAGAGCTTGCGGTGTTTTTTTACAAGCAAAATGACGGAACCATTCAGGATTTTATACAGGGACCTCATGATCAGACGATCCATTCAGCGAACTTTCCGGTTCTTACCAATATCGTGGGAGCTGCATTCGGGGGGAATTCACCGTTTCAGGCAGAGATCTATTTTATCAATCTTTCCGGAAATATACAGATCAAGTTTGGAATCCCTTATTTTGATATGTATGATCCGAGGTTTATGGATCTTGGGGTTCCTTGTGCGGTACGTGGAACACTTACCTTTAATTTGACCGATTATAAAAACTTCATTAAGCTAAACCGTTTGATCAATTTTAATCTGGATGATTTTAAAGCGCAGATCAAAGATTTTTTTCAAAGAAAAATTAAATCTGTGCTGATTAGCGCACCACAGGATTATAATATTCCTGTTATGCAGATCGAAAGAAAAATTGATGAGGTAAGTGATAGTATACAAGGCAGGTTAAAAGCTGAATTGGAAGAATATTTTGGAGTCAATCTGAAACGTCTGGATATAGGAACGATAGAACTGGACAGGGAGCACCCTCATTACAGGCAGCTTAAAAGAGTGACTGCCGACCAGCAGACGAAATTTACCGAGGCGAAAACAGATATTGAAATTGAAAACTTATCCGAAGTAACCAGAATCCAGCGAAAAGAGATGGAGTTGGGAGTAGAAGGAAAACACTTTGCTGTTCATCAGCTGAATCAGCATGCTGATGTCCTGAAAACAGCGGCTGCCAGCCTTGGAGGAATGAGCCATGTGGATATAGGCCATGGAGATGGATTAAATGCTGCAGGGCTTATGGTCGGAATGGGAGTTGGCGCTTCTATGAGAACACAGCTTGGAGGATTGATGGATAATATGACGAATACACCGCCTCCCATTCACCCTGATCCGATGTTTCATATTGCCCTGAACGGGCAGCAATCAGGGCCATACAGCCCAGAATCTCTAAGGCAGCTTGTACAGTCCGGGCAGTTTTCAATGAATCACCACGTCTGGAAAGAAGGAATGCCAGGCTGGGAATTAGCAGGAAATGTACCCGAAACTTCCAGATTATTTAATGTAACACCACCTCCTCCCCCAACAATTTAAAAAAAATGAAATTAGATATTGTAAAAACCATGATTGCGGTTGCTGTAAGCTGTCTCATTGCTTATGGATTCTATACGTTAAATATGGATGACCACAAAGAATTATTGACTATTGGAAGTTTGATTTTTCTGATCCCTACCTTAATTGTAACAATTGGGGTCAGATTCAATCTGCCCCGAACAACCTCCGTGATAAAAACGGTTTCCGCCCTATTCTTCGGATTGGGGGTAATGAGTAATCTTGTTTTTTCACTGGTGAGCTTCAAGAATCCTGCCTTATACATTATGGTGTGCGGAATCTTATTTTTAATCTATACGTTGATCGCTTACTCCGTAAGTAAGGCACAGCAATAGAAATTCTTTATGTACGATTAAAAACAGTCAGCCTTATAGGTTCCCAAAGCCTATAAGGTTTTCAAAGTTTGAAAAAGACAGGAATGATCCTCAAAAAAATATAAATTTTACCCTTTCAACTCAAAAATCAGCCGTAAATTTGCACCATATTTCTTTACAGTTATGGTAAATTTTGTTCTGATTGCAGTGTGCATTATTGCAGGAATGGTATTCAAAGCAACAAAATCTATCCACCCGGATGCCCATAAGGGTATCAATACCTGGATTCTTTATCTTGCTCTGCCGGCAGTTTCATTTAAATATCTGCCAAAAGTACAATGGACTACAGAAATGCTGTTTCCGGTTGTAGGAACTTTTATGATCTCTGTTCTCTGTTTCTTTTACATGATGTTTTACAGTAAAAGCAGGGGATATTCAAGGCGGTCGAGGAGTACTCTGGAGCTGTCAAGCGGGTATAGCAATACCTCTTTCATCGGATTTCCTTTGATCAGTGCTTTTTATGGAGAAGGCCTTTTAAGTATTGCCATTATCTGTGACCAGACCATGTTTTTTGCCCTTTCTACCTTAGGAATTATTGCTGCGGTAAAGGGAGGCAGCAAATCGGGAAAGGTAAGTGCCGTGTTTATTTTGAAAAGACTTATTACATTTCCGCCGCTCATTGGCTGTATTTCAGCTTTAGTGCTCTCACAATTTATAGATTTTACCGTTGCAGAACCTTTTTTTGATAAACTGGCCGCTACGGTAAGTCCTTTAGCCTTATTTTCAGTAGGGCTGCAGCTGAAGTTTAACGGATGGAAAAAACTGATCCCGCAGATGTCTGCTTCCATGCTTTATAAATTGATTTTAGCACCGGCCATTGTGCTGGGATTAGCTTTATTATCGGGAATAAAAGGGGATGTAGCTAAAATTACAGTATTTGAAGCTGCGATGCCAACGTTGGTTACTTCAAGTATTATCGCAGAACAGTTCAGACTGAATACCAAACTGACAAACCTGATCATCGGGGTCAGTATTATGGTGGGCTTTTTTACGTCCCTATTCTGGTATGAAGTAACCGAATTACTGTTTTAACGGAGGAAATTTACTTTATTAATTCCTGCACTTGTAACATGATAATGGAGGATTATTATCATCCGGAGCAGAACGAAAGAGTCTCCACAAACTTGCAGTTCTCTGAAGAAAAATCTAATTTTACACTTTAAATATTTCCCTTGCAGTACGTTCAAATTGTTTTGCCCCTGAATTTAAAAGGATCTTTTACGTATAAAGTTCCGGAAGAACTGATCCCCGAAATCCAGACTGGAATGCGGGTTTTGGTACCTTTTGGCGGTAAAAAAATCTATACGGGAATTGTTTTTGAACTTCACGATCAGGCCCCGGAAAATTTTATAGCGAAAGAAGTCATCAGTATCCTGGATGATCAACCTATCCTTCCGGAAGAGCAGATCGACTTCTGGAACTGGCTTTCGGATTATTATCTGTGCAGTCTGGGCGAAATTTACAGATTCGCATTTCCTTCTTCTTTAAAACTGGAAAGTGAAACCTATTTAAAGCTGAAACCAGGCGCAGTAATAGATTTTGAAAACCTGGATGTCAACGAAATGTATCTCGTTCAGGCTCTGGAAGTACGCCAGCTGATTAACCTGGCGGACATTGAAGCATTTATTCCCAAAAAAGAAATCATTAAAACGATCAATTCATTGATTGATCTGCAGTATATCGAGATTGATGAGAAAATTGCTGAGAAATATAAAGCGAAAGAGGTCGCCTATGTAAGAATCAGCAGTGATGTTCTGAACAATCAGAATCTTACAGAAATTCTTTTAAAGCTGAATAAAGCGCCCAAACAGAAAGATCTGTTTCTTCTTATTTTGGAGAAGCAGACGGAAAACCCTGATCTTCCTATTAAAAAGGCAGCCTTATTTGAAGATGGCTATTTTGGAAGTTCCCATTTCAAAGCCCTCGCTGATAAAGGTCTTGCAGAGGAATATTATGTGCAGAAAGACAGGATTGAAAGCTATGAAGGAGAAATAGAAGAACTTGAAGAGCTTTCTGAACAGCAGAAAACAGCAAAATCTGAGATAGATGAAGCTTTTGAGGAAGGGAAAAATGTTTTGCTTCACGGAGTGACTTCTTCAGGG
Source organism: Chryseobacterium sp. (assembly GCF_022869225.1). Lineage (NCBI taxonomy): Bacteria > Pseudomonadati > Bacteroidota > Flavobacteriia > Flavobacteriales > Weeksellaceae > Chryseobacterium > Chryseobacterium sp. The sequence goes on from NZ_JALIHL010000001.1 coordinate 3,822,430, forward strand.
AAAACCCATATTTACCTGGAGAAAATTGAAGAATGTATACAAGAAGGGAAAAACGTTTTGTTTTTACTTCCTGAAATTTCTCTTACCAAACAGATCACCCGGCGGCTGGAAAAAAAATACGGCAGGCAACTGGGATTCTATCATCAGAAGCTGACCGATTTTGAGAGAGTGGAAGTATGGAGAAGGATAAAGCAGAATAATATCCGTATTCTTATCGGAACCCGGAACGCCTTGTTTTTACCTTACCAGAATTTAGGACTGATCGTAGTGGATGAAGAGCATGATGCTGCTTATAAACCAAGAGAAGTTTCCCCTTATTTCAACGCTAAAGATGCAGCACTGGTTCTTGGAGGATTTTATGAAGCCGGAGTCATACTGGGTTCTGCAACACCCTCCGTGGAAAGCTATTACCGTGCACGAAAAGATAAAATGAAATATATTTTCCTGAACGAAAGGTTCGGAAATGTGAATTTGCCTGAATATGAGCTGATCAATTTCAAAGAAGCCCAGGAATCTAAAAAGGTTTCAGGAAACTTCTCTTTGAAACTTATTGATGAGATCAAAAAGACCGTTGACGAAAAAAATCAGGCTATTGTCCTCCACAACCGCCGTGGCTATGCCAATGTTGTAGAATGTGAGAGCTGCGGTTACGTGAATTACTGCTCGAATTGTGATGTAGTGATGACCTATCATAAAGCAGCCAACGAAATGAAATGCCACTACTGCGGACAGCAGGCCTCAAAGCCTAGAACCTGCCCGAAATGTAATTCTGATAAGCTGAATGAAAGAGGAGTCGGGGTAGAACAGATTCATGAGGAAGTATCCAAATTATTTCCAGAAAATGAAGTGGACAGAATGGATGTGGACTCTATGCGCAAGAAATTCGCATATGAAAAACTGTATGAAAAGATCGAAGAAGGAGAAACCGATATTGTCGTAGGAACACAGATGATCTCTAAAGGCCTTGATTTTGACCATATAGAGCTGGTAGCGATTCCTAAGGCAGATTCCTTATTATATGTTCAGGATTTCAGAGCTGAAGAAAGAGCATACCAACTGATTACACAGGTTTCAGGAAGAGCAGGAAGGGTTTCCGGGAAAGGCAAGATCCTGATTCAGACCTATAATCCCGAGCATTCCGTATTTCAGCTGATCAAAATGAATAATCCTGCAAAAATCTATAAGTATATCCTTACTGAACGCCAGAAGTTCCATTATCCTCCGTTTACCAAGCTCATTATGATAGAGCTGAAGCATATAAAAGAGGACAAAGTAGACCGTGCTTCTCAGTTCCTGGGATCTATTTTAAGAAAATACCTTCCTGAAGATTGCGTTTTAGGGCCGGAAAGAGCTCAGATTGCAAGGCTGAATAATTTATATCAATTCCAGATTTTACTTAAACTTCCCCGTGGAAAAAACTATGAGAAGTACAAGAAGATGGTTTTGATAAGTCTGAAAGAATTTGATGAAATCACTGCTTATCAAAGTGTTAAAAAAGGTGTTTTTGTTGATTTTTAACAATTTTTAACAAACTTTACACTCTTTTATAAGACCGCTATGATCTGTTGTATGACAATAATTTCTACTTTTGGACGTTGATTAAGTGTTTGACTCTTTTATTGAATGATTTAACCTGTCATTTTTTACAGGATCAAAACAACAGAACAAAAAGAATATAAATGGTAAATTTCAGAAAGTATATTTCAAGCGTAGCGGTATTGGCTTCTGGTTTTTTCCTGGCTCAATCTACCGTTTCTACCGTTCTTTACTCTCAGGCTTATGACAATCAGAAAAACAGTTTAAATCTTCCTTCACCCGTCAGCTCGGTGGTGGAGAGAACAGTTTTGTCAGCCAAAGAATTAGTAGACATTAATGTAAACACAATGATGACGGATCCTGTGCTGAAAAATGCAAGCTGGGGATTCGTAGTGTACGATCCGAAAACGAAGAAGGTCATTTCTTCGTACAATGAAAATACTCCTTTAGTTCCGGCTTCTACCACAAAACTGCTGACTACAGAGACAGCTTTGAATCTGTTGGGAGAAAACTACCGCTGGATGACTCAGCTTGAGTATTCAGGGACTGTGGATGAAAACGGAGTTTTAAACGGGAATCTTTATATCGTAGGAAGTGGAGATCCTTCTCTGGGAACGAATAAAGCAGGAGCATGGTCTTACAGAGACATTATTTCAGATTTCATAAGCGGACTTTCACGAGATGGGATTAAGAAGGTAAATGGTGATATTATTATTCAGACAGCGCTTTTCAAAGGCAATATTTCAATGCTTCCGGAAAATGTTGTATGGCTAGAGAACAACAATTACTATCTGCCAGTAGGAACCACCCGTGGAATCAACCCGGCGAATGAAAAACTGATCGTAAAAAAAGCAGGCTTCTCTACGGATAAAAAATTTTTCTATGTTTCGCCATATGCCAGCCAGATGGTATATGCTGAAAAATATGACGGGGAAGGAGTCCTGACCACAAAACTTCCTGATGCCCCGGCTTATCTGGCCAATTCTTTCAGAACAACATTGATTAAAAGCGGAATTCCTGTGACCGGAAAAGTATCCCCGAAAATGACGGATGCCGCTCCGGAAAGCCGGAAAATGCTCTCCACCTATAAATCTCCAACACTGGGTGATATTATTTATTATACCAACCAGCACAGTGATAATTCACTAGCGGAAGCCCTGCTGAGAACGGTCGGGTTCCAGAAAATGGGAGATCAGACTTCAGAATCAGGAAGAATCGTGGTAACAGGTCATTTGAAAAATGCAGGGTTTGATATGAATGGTCTGAATTATATGGATGGAAGCGGGCTTTCAAGAAGTAATAACGTAACTCCAATTTCTCAGGTTAAATTTTTAACTTCTTTAATGGAGGAAAAATATTATAAATCTTATCTGACTTCTCTGCCGGTAGGCGGACAGTCCGGGACTCTGAAAAGAATGTTCCTGGGAGAAGGCAACGGGCAGGTTTTTGCTAAAACAGGAACTTTAAATAAAGTGAAGACTTTAGCCGGTTATCTAAAGACCAATTCAGGAAAAACCCTTGTTTTTTCTTTAATGGTCAACAACTATGCAGGATCAGTAGATATGGTAAAGAAAAGAATGGAGAAAATCCTGGAACCAGCATTGGATCTTTAAATAATTTTAAGAATATAAAAACCTTTTAATCAATGATTAAAAGGTTTTTTTTATATTTGAATTCTACAATATTTCTAAGTATGAGAAAAATATACCTTCTGATGTTGGGATTCTTGGTGTCTCAGCCGTTTTATGGACAAGATCAAGACCAAAACATTGACATGAAAGGCGAAAGGAACGGCCTGATTAAAAAGGAAATGAAATCCTTTGCCAGTAAAATGACGGCCTATAACATCAATCCTAACACCTTAAATTACGACCTCCAATATCAACGGATGGATGTAAGCTTGGACCCTGCTGTTAATACTATTTCGGGATCTGTGACTTCACATTTCAAGCCTAACCAGAATATAGGAAGTATTTATTTTGATCTTTCTACCAATCTTACGGTTTCCCAGGTACAGTATCATGGGGTAAATGTGGCTTTTCAGCAGCTTGCTACCAAAGAAGTGAAGATTGATTTTCCAGCTTCCATTCCTGCCAGTACATTAGATTCGCTAACAATTCACTACTCAGGAACTCCGGATCCTATTTATAATACGGTTATGCTAGGAAGCCAGGGAGGCACACCGGTTCTTTCCACTTTAAATGAACCTTATGGAGCCCAGGACTGGTTTCCTACGAAGCAAAGCCTGAATGATAAAATTGAAAGATTTGATTTTAAAATTACCACGCCTTCACAATACAGTGTTGCTGCAAACGGTAAAATGATGTCTGAAACCTCTCTTGCCGGCGGAAAGAAACTTACTTTCTGGAGAACCATGTATCCTACACCGGCTTACCTGATTGCATTAGGCATTACAAACTATGTCAAATTGAATGATACGATTGGAAATCCACCTTTTCCATTTGTGAACTATGTCTATCCGTCCACCAATTCGAATTCAACAAGTATGGCCAATATTCAGTGGACCAAACAGATCATGAATACTTTTGAAACGTATTTCGGACCTTATCCTTTCCGTAATGAGAAATACGGACATATGGAATACCTCAATGGCGGAGGAATGGAGCATCAGACCATGTCATCAGTGAGCAGCTGGAGCAAAACCCTTATTGCCCATGAGCTGGCACACCAGTGGTTTGGCGATAAAGTAACCTGTGCAGCATGGAATGATATCTGGTTAAATGAAGGTTTTGCAACTTTTGCAGAGCATGTGACTAATGAGAAACTGCTTTTGACCAATACGGAATTTATGAATTATCTGTCCAATCAGATCAATTATATCACGAGCAGTGTAGGAGGAAGTACCTATGTTCCGGATAGTAGTCTTGGCAGTGTCAACAGGATTTTTGACAGCAGGCTTTCCTATGCAAAAGGGGGCTATGTTTTGAGAATGTTGAAATGGATTTTGGGAGATGATGCCTTTTACCAGGCCCTTAAAGATTATCATGCAAGGCCAAACCTGGCGTATAATTATGTGTTGACTTCAGATTTTAAGGCCTCGCTGCTTCAGTCTACAGGAAAAGATTTTACAGAATTTTTTAACGACTGGATCTATGGACAGGGATATCCCACTTACACTATCAAATGGAGACAATTTGGAAATCAGCTGGTATTGAATGTAAATCAGGCTCAAAGCCATTCTTCTGTCAGCTTTTTTGAAATGCCTCTACCGATCAAAGTGAATGGCACAGGCGGGCAAACGGCTTATCTGGTTTTGAACAATACTGTTAACAATCAGTATTTATCTGAAATGGTATCGTTTCCTGTAGCAAGCGTTCAGTTTAATTATGAATACCAGATCCTGGAAAAAAATTCTACGGTAAGCCAGGATAATACGTTAAGTGTTTCTTCTGCAGAGAAAGAAGACTTTGGTGTATATCCGAATCCTGCCAAAAATGAGCTTTACATAAAAGGTCTTCATAAAGCTACGGAATTCTCCATCCATGCTATCGATGGAAAGCTGATCCGAAAAGATACCTACGAGCCGGGTAAGCCTGTTGGAATTTCAGAACTGGTTCCGGGAGCTTATATCTTTACCGTAAAAGAAAAGAATATTAAATTCATTAAACATTAAAAATATCATCTGATGTTTAAAAAATGGGATAATAGAAGTAATAAGGACGTTCAGCAGACGCCGTTGCATCTGATAATTCCATAATAAATAATTTAATTGTTATCAAGACAAGAAGCTTTCAGATTTGGAAGCTTCTTTGTTTTCTGAATTTCCTTGCACCTCTTCTTTCAGCGATTCTGATTTTGTACCTGAACCATCTTTCCTTGAAAATAATACGCATTATATTATCAAAATTTCTTGTAATCATCATGTTCTTGAATCCCTCCATTTTTCAAGAATACTGAAAGGAAGCGCTCGTACAGAGACAGAGTAGCCTTCTGTTTCATATTGTATGTAATGCCACCATCCGGATGGAATATAAAGGGTTTCGCCGGGATGCAGCACTGCTTCGTAGCCGTCTAAATAAAGGAGTGCCGGATACCTTCTGTAATCAGGTTCCTTAATGTTAGGCAGACTGTGAAAATTATAAGGCAGCTTATACATTAGATCAGACTGTTCCCAGGGAAAGAGCCAGATTCTTTTAATACCGCGAAACTGAGTGATAAAGACATGCGACATATCAATATCAATATGATTACGGGTGGCAGAACCCTGGCCTCCAAAGAACATAAAAGGGAGCCACTTCAAGATTTTACCATTCGTGACGTCATTGTATAGAATATCACTTTTAAGCTCCGGTTTAAGGTTTAATAAATTGAAAAGAAACAGCCGGTTTTCAGTAGGAGTGGAATCTATCAGATCCAGATATTCTGAAAAAGTGGTCTGTGCAATGGGCTTACTTGCCACTTTGTCCAGGGATTCCAGCTCTGCCCCATAGATATTCACCTTTTGATCACCCGCTATTTTTTTGAAATAATCATAGTCCCATTTTTTTAAGGCAGGACTTTCCGGATGTACAAAATCTTTAAGAATAATAGGAAGACGGGGTTTCATATAGCTGTTAATAAAGGTTTCTGAATTTATTTTTTCTGCTTTGTGTACCTGTACTAATTTCATATTCTCAAATTTTAAACAAATATAAATATTGTCCTACTAATTTTGTAGACTAATAATGTTAAAACTCAATGGAAAATCAATTTTTAGAATTAAATGTATAAAGGGTTATATTTTACTGCCTTTTTATTAAATTAGCACATCTAAAAATTTACTAAAATGATCTCTGAAAAATATCTTCAACATTTGCAGAATGAACTTCAAAATATTGAGAATGACGGGCTTTACAAAAGAGAAAGAATCATCACTTCTCAGCAGAGTGCGGAAATAGAAGCCAACGGTAAAAAGCTTTTGAACTTCTGTGCCAATAATTATTTGGGATTATCCAATCATCCTGAAGTCATGAAAGCTTCTCAGGATATGATTGAATCTCATGGATACGGAATGTCATCGGTACGTTTTATCTGCGGAACACAGGATATTCACAAGCAACTGGAGAAAGAAATTGCAGATTTCTTAGGTCTTGAAGATACCATACTGTATGCTGCTGCTTTTGATGCTAACGGCGGTGTTTTTGAACCTTTATTTACAGAAGAGGATGCCATTATTTCAGATGAACTGAACCACGCTTCCATCATTGACGGAGTTCGTCTTTGTAAGGCAGCCAGATACCGTTACAAAAACAATGATATGGCAGATCTTGAAGCCCAGCTGATCGCTGCTTCTGAAAAGAATCACCGTTTCAAAATTATTGTTACAGACGGGGTTTTCTCTATGGATGGTATTGTTGCCAACTTAAAAGGAGTATGTGACCTTGCTGATAAATATAACGCCTTGGTAATGGTGGATGATTCTCATGCAACAGGATTCATTGGGAAAACCGGCCGTGGAACCCATGAGGCAAATGAAGTTATGGGAAGAGTGGATATTATTACTTCTACTTTAGGGAAAGCTCTTGGAGGTGCTTTAGGAGGATTTACTTCCGGTAAAAAAGAAATCATCGATATGCTGAGACAGCGTTCCCGTCCATACTTATTCTCCAATTCACTGGCTCCGGGAATCGTAGGGGCTGCTTTAAAAGTATTGGATATGATTTCTGAAGATACTTCCCTTCGTGATCAAGTAATGGAAAATGCAGAGTATTTCAGAACAGAAATGAAAGCAAAAGGCTTTGATATTCCTGATGGGGATGCTGCAATTGTTCCGGTAATGCTTTATGATGCACCGCTTTCTCAGAAAATGGCTGAAAAGCTGATGGATGAAGGGATTTATGTTATCGGATTCTTCTATCCTGTAGTACCGAAAGGAAAGGCGAGAATCAGAGTTCAGCTGTCTGCCGCTCATACAAGAGAACACCTTGATAAAGCTATTGCTGCTTTTGAAAAAGTAGGAAAGGAATTAGGGGTAATCTCTTAATACCTGAGTTTGATTCAATCCGTGAAAATAGAGTCTTCGGCTCGGGGCAGCAAAGCTGCCCCGAGCCGAAGTATTTTTTATATACATACCGATTAATTATATTTTCCGGATCAAAAGAATTTTATTTTTAAAAATTAGATAAAAGCTTATCTTTGCTGTTAATTTTTTCTGAATGCTTTACACAATAATCAAAGCGCTGCACATTATTTTTATGGTAAGCTATTTTGCGGGAATTTTCTATCTCGTGAGAATCTTCGTTTACTATAAGGATACCGATGAATTTCCGGAAGAAAAAAAGAAAATTCTCAGAGAGCAGTATACGTTTATGGCCAGAAGGCTGTGGAATATCATTACCGTTCCTGCCGGTGTGATCATGGCGGTGTGCGGACTGGTCATGATTTTTATGAACCCGGGACTAATGAAAATGCCATGGTTCCATTTAAAACTGACCTTCCTGATCGGTCTTGCTGCGTATCATTTCTGGTGTTGGAAAAAAGTGCTTCAATTGAAGGAACTGAATGGAAATACGCTGGAAATTGCCAACATCAAACTGCGGCAGGCGAATGAAATTGCAACCTTTATTCTGTTTCTGGTCGTATTTACCGTTATTTTAAAATCAATGGCAATTGAATACTGGTGGCAATTAATCGGAGGATTTTTCGTTCTTGTATTTCTGATCATGATGACAGTGAAACTGGTTAATAAAAATAAAAAAAACAAATAATTGTGGAGTAGGATGGATGTAATGATCCATACTACTTTTTACATTTTACAAAAAAACTATGATTGCAATTTTAAAGAAAGAACTTTGGAGTTACTTTGGAAACTGGAGTGCATGGGTGATTATTGCCGCATTCAGTCTGATAGCCACTCTTTTCCTGTTCTTTTTCGACAACGATTCTAATATTTTTGAGATCGGAATGGCCTCTCTGCAGAGCTATTTCGTATTGGTTCCATGGCTGCTGATGTTTATTATTCCGGCCCTTTCGATGAAAACTTTTGCAGAAGAGCAGCAAACGGGAACGCTGAACTGGCTTTTTTCACAGCCGTTAAAAGTATCCGAACTGGTAGCAGGAAAGTTCCTTTCCGTATGGATTGTCGGGATTTTATGCCTTATTCCATCCCTGATCTATCTTTATACGGTATATGTTTTGGGAGTTCCGGAAGGAAATATTGACCTTGGGATGACATTCGGAAGTTATATTGGATTAATTATTTTAATTGCAGCATTTTCAGGAGTGGGGATTTTAGCTTCTTCACTGTCACAGAACCAGATCATGGCTTATCTTCTAGGGGTTTTCATGTGCTTTATCATGTACTTTGGAATTGAACAGCTGGCAAGCTATAAACTATTGGGCGGAGCGGATTTTATCCTTCAGAATATAGGTTTTTATCAGCATTTTTTAGGATTTACCAGAGGCCTTATCGATGGTAGGGATATTGCTTATTTTGTATTGGTCATCGGCCTTTCATTAGTATTGTCGAATCATTTTATTAACAAAAAGAAGTAGAATTATGAAGAAGATCAATGCTAAATCTCCACTGGGAATTTTCCTAATCGTTATTATTCCTTTAGTTGTTATCCTGGCGTATTCGGGAATAAGATTAGACTTAACAAAAGAAAAAAGATATACCCTTTCTGATAATACCATTAAAGTATTGGAATCTGTAAAGAAACCTTTAACGGTTGAGGTATACCTGGAAGGTGATTTCCCCGCAAGCTTCAAACAGCTGCAGGGAGAAACGAAGTTTATGCTGGAAGAGTTCAGAAAAGTGAATTCCAAGATTGATTTTAAATTTATCGACCCTATTAAAACCAAAATGTCCCAGGACACTTTGATGGCGATGGGAATGCAGCCTTCGATTCTTCCCGACGTTAAAGACGGAAAAATCTCACAGATCACTCTTTTCCCGTACGCCGTAATAAAATATGACAACAAAGGCGTTTCTATTCCTTTGGTGGTACAGCAGGCAGGAATTGATGCAGATCAGCAGCTTACAAGATCCATTGAAGGATTGGAATACAGTCTTGTTTCCAATATTAAGAATATTGCAGCAGCCAAAAGAAAAAAAATAGGGATTTTGGTCAACCACGATGAGCTGAGCCCGGAAGAATTCCAGGGATTTGTACAGCTGGCTTTGGAAAATTATGACGCCGGTCCCATCATTCCAAAAAACCAGACCGAGCTTTCATTAGAAGATGTTCCTTTGCTGAAGCAGATGAGTGCCCTTGTGATTGCAAAACCGCGTAAAGCCTTTACTGATAATGAAAAAGTAATCCTTGACCAATACATCATGAATGGCGGGAAAACACTTTGGATGATCGATGCGGTAAACGCTGAAATGGATACTTTAACACGATCTAAAAAAGTAATGCCCTTCCCGGTTGATATCAATATGACGGATTTCTTTTTCAATTACGGAGTGAGAATCAATCCTGCATTGGTAAAAGACGTGAAGAAATTTGCTTTATTAAGGCTGGTAACAGGGGAGGTGAGCGGAAACCCCCAGTATACAAGCTTACCTTGGCCGTATTATCCTCTGGGAATTGCCGAAAATAATAATCCGGTTACAAAGAATATCAACCCTGTAAAATTTGAATTCCCTACTTCCATCGATACATTGGGTGGGAGAAAGAACATCAAAACAAAAGTTCTTTTCGAATCCAGTGAAAGAACGCTGTTAAAGCAGGTTCCGAATTATGTGGACTTAAAAGAGATTGCAAGTGTAGACAGCCTTGGACAGATGGAGAAACCGAGTACACCAAAGATTTTTGCAGTAGCGTTGGAAGGGAAATTTAATTCTGCTTACGCTTCAAGAATCGAAAGAAAATCTTATCCCGGCTTCAAAGCGGCAAGTCCTGATAACAAAATGATCGTTATCGCAGACGGAGATGTAGGAAGAAATAAAGTGATCAAAGGAAAACCTCTTCCTTTAGGCGTAGACCTGCTGACCAACGAGCAGTTCGGAAACGAACAGTTCCTGAGAAATGCACTGGACTATCTGCTGGATGACAGCAACCTGATGGAGCTGAGAAACAGGAATATTGAAGAAAGACTTCTTGACAGACACAGAATTACCGAAGAGAAAACCAACTGGCAGTGGCTGAACTTACTGCTTCCATTGGTGATAATCGGCCTTATTGGAGGATTGTTCTTCTGGTTGAGGAAAAAGAAGTTCGGATAAAATAAAAAAAGAGAAGCAACATTGCTTCTCTTTTTTATGATCTGTATTGTTTTCTTTTGAAGCTGAACTTTATTTTAAAGTCAGCAGAAGTCATTTTGTATATTGATTTCCAGCCATTTTATACCATCCTGAAGATCCTGATACCTGTAAAGCCTTTTCTTCCTTTTGGAATCTCCGCTTACCACCTTATATACACGTCTAAATATATGGTGGAGCGCGCAGTAAAGGATAGTTCCGCAGCTCTTTCTCTCTGCTTTTCCGGAGGCTTTGGCAAGCCTATATCATCCTGTGATTTTTTTAGTCTATCATTGCATTTGAACTGTAAGATATCTTAAGTGTCTGATTTTTAGAGATGATTTGACAGGCTCAGAATGACAAGGTTTAATTTTTTGACTTTTGTGGCGGTCTCTTTTTTAAGTAAAAACACCTGCCTCTAAAACACGTATTTATACGCTATGATCAGGGATTTTTTCTGTCTAATTTTGGGATAAGGATGGAAAACTTATCTGTTTTCTCCGTAATCTCACTAAATCACCTAAGTCATGCCAACAAAACAACACAACAGATTTCTTCTCCAAATGATGGAGGGAGTAAGCAATTTACGAATCGCAATAACAGACCACAGCATCTCCTCAGGACAACCCTGGGATAATATACCGGGCATCATTCAGAAGTCCGGAAATACATGGGAAATTGACGTTCAGGCCGGAAGGCATGATACAGATACGGTAGCACGATGGTTCAAAGATAAAATATCAGTTGGAAATGCCAGGGGATGCAGCTCTTATGACGCCTTGCCGGGCAAACTGAATTTTGCTTTTACCTGCACTCTTTCTTTTGATTATCACAACAGGCATTGTGAACTGCGGGATATCCAGATTGGGCAGGGACATAATTCAAGATCAGAAAATAACTGGTGGATCGGCAGCCGCAATCTTAAAAAAGTATCCGGAAATTATATCCTGGAGACGGGACAGGAGCTCACTTTTAAATGTGATATTTCCGTATCGGGAGTGAATCAGTTTTATATGAAATTAAATACTTCAGAGTGGATGGGTAAAATAGATGTGAAGGCTTCATTACCGGGACTGAGTATTCCCGGAACCCATGATACGGGGACGTATAAAATTTCCCCGGCATCATTTGGCGCCCGTTGTCAGAACTATGATATCAGCCAGCAGTTGGAAAATGGAATCCGTTTTTTAGATATTCGTCTTGTCAATTCGTCCGATACATCTGATCCTCTAAGTCTTTATCACGGGATTATCCCCTGTGATGTAACCTTTGGTGAGGTCATGAATGCCTGCCGGGAATTTTTGAAAAATCATCCTTCGGAAACTGTTTTAATGTCTGTTGATCATGAGAAAAGCGGTCAGAAAATCTCGGAAAACTTTATGACCTACCTTAAAAAATATGATTCTCTGTACTACAAAGACAATACAGTTCCAACAATAGAACAGGCAAAAGGTAAAGTTGTATTCTTATACAGGTTTGATCTGGATACAGGAAATTCCGGAATTGATAAAAATAGGGTGGGAGTAAGGTTTGGTCCATGGCAGGATGACGCTTCTTTTGAAACTGAAAATTCAAATGGGCAGAAGTTTTATATCGAAGATAATTATAAAAGCTATGACACCCACAAAAAAGTTAAATATGTACAGGAAAACCTTGAAAGAGCCATGAAAAAGGATGCCGGCAATGAGTCTGTTTTGTATGTGTCTTTTAACAGTATTGCTTTTGGAGCATTCCATCATACCCCTTATCAGTATGCATGGGGCGGAACAGGGATAGATCCTGCCATGAATCCATGGTTAAAACAGTATACCCAATATGCAGGGAAAAGACGGTTGGGAATTATTCCTCTTGATTTTTATAATAATGGTGGAGGAAATCCAGTGGAAAATGAACTGGTTGAGAATATCATTCAATCAAATTATTAAGATTCTTATAAAAAAGAGAAACTTTTAGGTTTCTCTTTTTTATAAGTTGAATTTAATAGATTGTTATTTCTGATGGAGATGTTTTTCATTTCCTTTTGTTGTGGTTTCAGTTAACATAATCACTGAGACAACTCCAGTACACCGCTATTTTTGAAATTCTTTCTGAGGCAGAAATGTCGCCGTCCTGTAATAGCTGATATCCGTGCTTACCTGATCCTGGAGATCCTGGAAAGTATCATAATCATAATGAGCCCAGTTTTCTTCATGATCATCTGAAGTCTTATGAACGGCCAGTTCCAATTTTCCATCATCTTGATAGCTGCATTCTATGGCTGCATATTTTTCACCGTTTTCATCAGTCGTATACCAGCATTTTACGGTCTTTTCAAGTTGCGGTTTCTGGGTTTCATTATCTATAACTTGTGAACAGATAAAGTTTTCAGGGTCATCAATGTGAAAAACCGTTCTTGAGATCAGGGGCTCCTCATTCACCGACAGTGAATAAAGTTTGTTTGTAGAAATAATGAATTCTTCCTCCGTTTCTCTTTCCTCAATATCAAAAAAATCCGATTTTTCTTTCAGGTAATCAAACGCTTTGTTTTCATCCTCGTTTTCACTAATGAAATAATTGATATTATAAATATTGTCTTCACTTATAAACTCAATTTCTTTCAATACATCTGTATCCTTCTCGTAATAATAGAGATGGTATTCCTCTAGCTTTACAGCATTACTTTTGGAGACAACTTCTCCAAAAATGTTTTTGTATACTTTTTTCATTTTTAAGCATGTTAATTTGTTCCATATATTAGTTTTAAGTAGTGGTAGGCAAATATAAGTTTCTTTTTTATTTTATTATTAAGGGTAAAATAGTATTTATTTCGTAATTATTTTATATATCCTTTATAAAATCATCATATTCGTAGTAAAATCTTTCAAATCCATCCATTTTGTCAACAAAAAATTCAAAAATTTCCTGCCATTTATTTTTATTAAAAATTGAAACTCCCTGAATATCAACCCAAACCCTGCTGATTGTCTTCCCATTTTCAAGTGTAAAATATTCTTCCTTTTGAAAATCACCTATGAAATCTTTAAGGATATCCTCCAAAGACCAGATTTTTTCATAATAAGCATTACGGAAGATTTCGTCCTTCATTTCAATGTCTAGGGAAACCTCTGCTTTTTTATTATCTGCAGAAAATTTGAATGACATATCCTTGATCTTGGTGTCATATAAAATCCATTTTCTGGGAAAAGACTTTCCAAAAGCGGTCCAAAATTCTTTTTTTAGCTGCTGTGCCTCTTGTTTACTGAACATAAAGACAAACATAATAATTTAATGGCAAAAAGGCAAAAGGCTTAAAAAGCAAATTCGCTGTTTTTCAATTTTGTTTTTCTATTTTATTCATATGAAACAATTTTCGTATTTTTGCTCTAATGCTTTCCAAAAAATCTCAATATGCTTTTAAGGCGCTTTCATATCTTGTTGAAAAAAGAAATGAAGGCCCCATTCTTATTTCCGAAATAGCGGAACACAAAAAGATACCTTTAAAGTTTTTAGAAAATATTCTGCTTGAACTGAAAAAAGCGGAAATCCTTGACAGTAAAAAAGGAAAAGGAGGAGGATACTTTTTTAAAGAAAATCCTGAAAATGTAAAACTGGCCAAGATCATCCGTCTGGTCAATGGCCCTATCGCCATGCTTCCATGTGTAAGTCTTAATTTTTATGAAAAATGTGAAGACTGTAACGAAGATCACTGTGGCCTCCATGACGTATTGATCGAGGTTAGGGATGCCTCACTGAATATTTTGGAGAAGAAAACTTTAATGGATCTGGTCGACTGACCCGGTCCTTTTTTTTGAATTATTAGTCTACTCGTTTGGTAGGATAGTATTTTTATTGGATATTTGCATAACTTCAAATGAATATACTATGATTTCACTGAAAAAGTTGACACCACTGGTTTTTGATCACTCTGTCATAAGCAGTCATGCTGAGCCCCATAGAGGAGAAAATGTAGGCGTTAAAGTGATATAATATGGTGATTTCAAGAAAAATTCAGATCCGGCTCAATGTACTTATCGTGATGCTTGCGGTACTTTTCATTACCATTTTCTCCATGTACGAACTGGGGTATCTCGATGAACTTCTCACGGTTTTGGCCAGGGATCATTATATCTTTTACTGGATGCTGCTGGTGGGTGTTTTTGCAGAAATTGTCGCCGGATCTATGGGAATGGGGTATGGAGTGATCTGTACTACAACCCTTATGTTTCTGAATATTCCGCCTCATATTGTAAGTGCAAGTATTCACTCCGCAGAAAGTTTTACAACGGCAGCAGGAAGTCTGAGCCATATCAAACTGAAAAATGTAAGCAAAAGCCTGGTAAAGAAATTAGCGGTTCCGGCGGTTATCGGGGCCGTTATAGGAGCTGTAAGTCTGACCTACCTGGGTGAATATTACGCTAAAATTACAAAAACCGTTATTGCTTTTTACACTTTATACCTCGGATTTCAGATCTTATCTAATGCATTTAAGAAAAACAGAACAAAGCCCTTAAAAAGAAAACAAACCTGACAAGGCTTGGATTGATAGGAGGCTTTATCGATTCTTTTGCAGGGGGAGGATGGGGCCCGCTGGTTACAGGAACGCTGATCAAGAATGCTTTTACCCCCAGATTTGCAGTCGGAAGTTCTACGGTCGCTAAATTTATCCTGACCATCACGGCTGCGGCCACCTTTTTCCTTACACTCGGTATTCAGCACTGGAATATTATTCTGGGACTGTTAATCGGGGGAATTATTACCGCTCCTTTTTCTGCGATGCTCACAGCAAAGCTTCCTGTGAAGAAGATGTTTGTGGTCATTGGGCTCCTGGTGATTATCATGAGTTCTATAACTATTTATAAATCAGTATTCAGTTGAAATTTATGACCGGGTGTGAAAAATAAAAGGTTCAAAAACAGATTTGGTTTTGAAAATATTTTACTTTTACATCACTAAATATTAGAACATGAATTTACATATCATTGCACTTTTTAAGTTTAATGAAAATTACCTGATGGAGGCTGTAGAGCTTTTTCAAAACCTTGTAAAAGAGACAAGAAAAGAAGAAGGCTGCCTGCAGTATGACCTTATTGAAGATAAAGACAATAAAGGTACTTTTTTCCTGATTGAGCTTTGGGAGAGTGTTGACCATCACAACAGGCATAATGGGCAGGATCACCTGTTGGATTTCCGTAAAGAGGCTTCCAAAATGATGGAAAGCTCCGTGGAAGTATATAAAGGATTCAAGATCTATTAATACTATAAAAGGCGGCTTCAACATTCTGAAGCCGCCTTTTTATTAGAAAAAATAGAAAGTATTAAATAAAATTATTTTATAATGAGCTTTTTCGTTTCCGAATGATCACCATACGTTATTTTGACAAGATAATTTCCGGAAGTAAGGTGAGATAAATTGATATCTTTCTGGTATAAGCCCGTCTGGTTAGCCAGCTCCGCAGAATATACCTTTTTCCCGGTAAGGTCATATACTTCTACATTCCCTTTATTATTTGCCTTTTCTTTAACATCAAATAAAACCGTTACTTTTTTATCCGCAGCAGCAGGGTTAGGATAAATTCCAAAAGAGGCTTTTTTCCCTACCTCTGTGATCCCTAATGTTGCGGTGACTTTTTTGTACTTGAAATACATGTTTCCTGTGGTGGCACCGCCATTGGTGGTAAAGTACATTCTGTAATAATCACTTCCTTTTTTGATATAATAGACTACATTATTCTTAACGGTTCCAATACCTTTCCAGGAATGTCCCACCGTGGTAATGTTGGATGAGAAACTGTTGTCGGCAGGAATAGTATATGATGATGTTGCCTGATCTTCAGGCTGAACCACAGCCACTTTAACGTTTGGACTTTGAATGGCTCCTGAAAGAGGATACATCTGAATATTGTTATAAAAAGTGTAATACTTAGTAAATACCAGATCCCATGCACTTTTGGAAGGTTCCATATTCGGAACTTTTGCCCCTGTGGTAAATGAGAAATAGTTGAAATAAGCATCATCTGTCCCGTTGGCAATCGTCCTTGTTTCTGTAGGTTCCCAAGAGGTGCCGTTCCATTTGGAATATCTGAATGTATATCCTGCAAATGAATCCTCAATGGCAAATTTGATATAAGAATCAGTAGCGGTATATCGTAAAACGAAAATTGCTTTTCCCTGAATATGATGGGTAATCGGGTTGTATACTCCCCAGCCTGTTGCCGGAATATTCGGGTTGCTTGAAGTAACAGGGCCCTGCTCAAAAGCGCCCTGGCTTAAGTCTGTTGTTTGATCAGGATTGTATAAAGGGGCTCCCCATGATGCTAAATTGCTGATATTGATGGTATCCCAATCAGCCAGATTGGTGGAGGCTGTATATACTTCGATATCAAGAGCGTCATTAATCCTTGATCCAAATTGAAAACTTGAATTTCTATAAAAAGCAATATCCCAGGTATTCGCCGGCTGAGAAACCATATTGCCGTCCGCCAGGTTCACAAATACACGGTTCTGATAACCGCTTCCCATCGACATATCCACCTGTGTGTATCCTAATGCATCTGTTTGTGCTGCAACGGTCTGTTGCACAGTAAGAGCCAGCAGTGAAGCCAAGAATAGTTTTGTTTTCATAATGTATTTTTAAATTATTATTTAGAATTGTTCTACAAAAATATATATATTATTTTTAATCAGTCTAAATAAAAGCATGATTTTTGTCGTGTTTTCATCCGTGACAATTCCCAGCAGTAGAATGCAAACCAGGAAAAAGCCGGCTGGAGATTCCCCGGCCGGCTTTACTAAGGCAAATAATAGTCTGATAAACCTTATTTCTTTATGAATTTCGATTTGATGGTTTTTCCTTCAGCAGTTTCAATAATCGTGTAATAAACTCCTGTCTGAAGGGTGCTGATATCAAATTGTTGTCTGTTCAGTTTCCCTTCCGCAGCTTTTTGCCCTGAAGCAGAGTAGATCTGAATGTTTTTAGGATCTTTTCTCGTAACAAATTCCAGTGCTGTATTACCTGAATTCACCGCAAACCTGATCTCGTCACTGGACTTTATATGATCAGTTACTGACAGTGTTGCATTATTGTATACCACATCATCTATCTGTATTGCGGTATGCATTGCACTTCCGATAATTTTGAAAGCAATGTACTGGTTGGAAGAAGCAGGTACCGTTAATGAATACGGTGTATTCGTCGGGTTCAGATTGATAATACTTGCGATCGGGGTAAATGAAGCCATATCAGAAGTTCCGCTCACTAAACCTACTTCAATGGTACCGGTAGCTCCGGTTGCAGATCCGGAAGTGATGGCCGCCGTGAAAGAGATCGTCTTCGTACCGTCTGGAGCCACGATCTGAGGCGTGATCAGGTATCCTGCCGTATTGGGTGCGGAGAAACTGTAATACTGTACATATTTATTGGTCGTCCCCGCTGCATATACCCATGGACCATCTGTTGCATTTTGAACTCTATTCCAGTTTTTTTGAGGCCAGGCTGCTGCCGGACCCGCCGGACCTGTAACAAAAGTCTCAAAATTTTCATTGATAGAGGCTAACTGTGCATGGGCAGGGGCCGCCGTAAGCACTAAAGTTCCTAGGAGTAATTTTAAATTCATAATTTATTTTTATTTAGAATTATTCCACAAAAGTAAATATTTATTTTTAACTATTCTAAATAAAGCATTATATTTGTCGAAAATTTTTTGCCTTTATGAAGAAGAAAGTGCTTTCCATACTGTTGCTGTCCGCCATTTTTTTGGTAAATGCACAGCAGCAAGATTCTCTTAAACAGAAAAGAATAGATGAAGTTGTTGTTACAGGACAGTATACCCAGCAGTCGATCAATAAATCCATATATAAAGTTGAAGTTATCAATGCAGAGCAGATCAAGAATATGGCTGCTACCAATGTGGCAGATGTTTTGAATCAAAGTTTGAATGTTCTGATCATTTCTGACCGTAATTCGGGGAATTCTACCGCAAACTTGATGGGTCTTGGAGGTGAATATACTAAGGTTTTGATAGACAATATTCCTGTAGTAGGAGACATAGGCCTGGGGAACAATATAGATCTTACAAAGCTTAATATCAATAATGTTGAAAGAATAGAAGTGGTAAGAGGATCAATGGGAGTTGACTATGGAAGCAATGCTGTGGCTGGGGTAATTAACATTATTACGAAAAAGAACAGTCAGAAAAAGCTCACCCTTAATGCGTCAGTACAGGAAGAAACCGTAGGTAAAGAATATGACTTTAAGAAAAAAGGAGAAGGAAGACATATCCAGACGCTGAATGTAGGGTATAACATCAATGAGCACTGGTTTGTAGGAGCCCATATCAATCATAATGACTTCCAGGGATTCAAGGGAACGCAGGAAGGATACAAATACTTTGAACAGGACGGAAAAAGAGGGTATTTATGGCAGCCAAAAGATGTGCTGAATGTAGATGGAATTGTAAGATACAATAAAAATAGGACTTCCTTATTTTATAAATTTGGCTTTGTAAATGAAAAACTAAACTATTATAATCCCACGGTAGGCGAGCATTTCTATAGTGTAAATGACAGGACTTATTTCTCTAACGACAGAGATTATAATACCACCAGATATCTGCATCAGCTTACTATACAAACCAAACTGGGGGCTGTGAACTATACCGGAGATTTTTCTTACCAGACACAGGATAGAAAATACCGGGACTATAAATATGATATTCCTAACAGAAAGGTAATCGGTGACAAAGACGCTTTTGAGTCTTATAACAAAGCAGATGTGTTCTATTCAAGAGGGGTATTCAGTAACTTTTTGGACAGCAAAAAAATTGACTTCCAGCTAGGATATGAATTAGATCATACTTCAGGATTTGCCGGTAATATCGCAGGAAGCTTCAAAGGAACGGATAATGTCAAGAGAAAGATCTTTAATTATGCCAACTTTATGTCCGTTGAATGGAATGCAACAGACTGGTTATCATTGCGTCCTGGATATCGTCTTGCCTTAAGCGATAAGTTTGAAACACAACATAATTACTCTTTGACTGCCAGAGTAAAAGCTACCGAGAGCGATAATTTCAGGCTGGTCGTGGGAAGTGCCAACCGTTTCCCGAATTTTGACGAGCTATATACCTATATGGTAGACAGTAATCATGATATCAGAGGAAATGAAGACCTGGTTCCTGAAAAAGGAATGACCGTTTCTTTAAATGGGGAGAAAAAAATAACCACCGGTTCAGGCTGGAATTTAGGCGTAGGGGCGAGTGCTACCTATTTGAACGTGAAAGACAGAATAGAATCGGTGACGGTGAGCCGACAGCCTTTGAAATACCAATATCTCAATTTGGATAAATTCCAGTCTTATTTATTTGAAGCTAACTTTAAAGCTCAGAAAAATCAGTTGGCACTGGCTGCCAATGTCGCTTACTATGGAATTGCAAAAGAATTGAAAGATGGAAATGTGACTTCGCCTAACGATTTCTTTTATACACTGGAGGCTAATGCTGTAGTGAACTATACGGTTCCCAATATCAATACCACCCTTTCCCTGTTCTATAAATATACAGGAAAGACTCAACAGTGCGTGCTGTCTTCGGATCTTCAGAATCCAACCTATGAAATTGGAGAAAGGGGAGATTTCCATATGATGAATTTCATTGTCACCCAGCCTTTCTTCAAACAACATCTCGAAGTAAGTCTGGGGGTTAAAAATATTTTTGATGTATCCTCCGTAAGAGATACTACCGTTACCGGAAATGCTCACGAAGCAGCAGATCCTAAAATTAATCTTTTCTATGGCAGAAGTTATTTTGCCAGATTAAGCTATAATTTTTAAAATTCTAAAAATGAAAAAAATACTGTTTTATCTTCTGCTAGGAACTTCATTGGTATCACAATCCTGTATCAACGATAATGAAGATCCCGTGCCGGTTATCCCTTCAGAGGGCGTATCTGTGAAACCTGATGTAAGGGGAGCTGCACAGCCTAATCAGGTATGGATAGACTTCAGTGATGTAGATCAGGACGGACAGCCGAAACAGACGGTCAATAGCAGAACAGACTGGGACCTTGCATTTTATGCAGGAGCTGAGTTTAAAGTGGTCCTGAATACTTCTATTATGATGGCTGCTGCCAAGATTCCGAATATTGCAGATATCGGGGCGGTAAAAGAATCTGATGTCAGTAATTTAAAAGAACAGGTTCAGGTAGCCAACTTTGACTCTGACAACACCCATTATATTGATGATGTAAAAGGAAATTTTCCTTCCGGCTATACCGCGATAGAAGAGATCAAAGCCAATGCTGCTGATAATGCCGTTTATCTTGTCAATTTAGGTAAAGAACTTTATAAAGGAAGTATTGCCCACGGATCAGCCATCACAGGAGGTGATGAGAGAGGCTGGATGAAAATCCAGATCACAAGACAGGCAGATGGTTATAAAGTGAGATATGGAGACCTTAATGCGGTTGGAGATCAGATCAAAGAAGTCGTGATCAAGAAAAATACTGCCTATAACTATACTTTCTTCAATTCAAAAACCGGTAAGGAGGTTGCTGTTCAGCCTGAAAAAAGCAAATGGGATATCTGCTTTAGCGTATTTACCAATATTATTCCCGGAGCCGGCAGCTATGTCAATGCAGATTTTGTTACCATCAACAACGTAGCGAATGTAGGAGCGTATGAAATCAAAATAACATCCGGCTCTATGGTGGATGCTTTTAATAAGTTTAAAAAAGCAGATGTAGATGATTCCAAATTAGTGTATAACGAACAAAGAGTGATCGGAGGAAACTGGAGAGAAGTAGGGCCTTCCGGCTCTAAAGTAAAAGGAGATGTATTCTATATCGTTAAAGATGCCTCGGGCTTCTATTATAAATTAAGATTTGTAAACCTTACCGATGATAAAGGAGAAAGAGGACATCCTATGTTCCAGTATAAAGCACTATAAGAAATAATAATCGTATGTCGTGAAATCGTCTTGGATAAAATTCCCTGTAAAATGATTCGGGAGACAAAGACGACGATTGCGTATGACCTTTGAAAAAAATAAATATCTACCTATGAAAAAATTCATTCTTGCAGCTTCTGTTCTTGCAGCAGTGTATTCATGCAAAAAAACAGAAGGAACCCAAAAAGAAAATACAACGGAAGCCACTTCCGAAGCTCCGAAGAGCAATAATAAGATCGTAACACTGAGCGGAGGAATTACAGAGATTGTAAGTGCCTTAGGACACGAAAAAGAAATCGTAGGAACCGATGTGACCAGTACATATCCTGAAAGTGTAAAAGCTACAGCGAAAGATTTGGGACATGTAAGATCGATGACAATAGAGCCGATCATGGCCGTAAACCCTACTTTGATCCTGGCTTCCGATAAGGATATCAATCCGGAATTATTAGGAAAGATCAACTCTTCAGGAATTAAAGCTGAAGTTTTCAAACAGGAATACACGGTTGACGGAACTAAAAAACTGATCGAAGACGTTGCAAAAGCAGTTGGAAACACAGATTATCAAAAGTTGAATGATAAGATTGATGCAGATCTGAAACAGGTACAGCCAATCGCTAAAAAACCTAAAGTATTATTCATCTATGCCAGAGGAAATATGCTGATGGTTGCAGGTAAAAATACACCAATGGCTTCCCTGATCGGTCTTGCCGGTGGCGAAAATGCCGTGAATGATTTTGAAGATTTCAAACCATTGACTCCGGAAGCCGTTATAAAAGCCAATCCGGATGTATTATTCTTTTTTACAACAGGATTACAGGGTGCCGGTGGAAACGAAGGCGCGCTTAAAATGCCGGGAGTATCCCAAACCAATGCCGGTAAAAATAAGAAGATCATCGCAATGGACGGAGGTTTAGTTTCAGGTTTCGGACCAAGACTAGGAGAAGCAGCAGTAGGATTAAATAAACTTTTGATTGAGAACACAAAATAAACTATACTTTTATTTTACTTCAAGTGCGGTACTGCTGGTTATTATAGCAGTACTGGCACTTAATACAGGAGTCTATGATTTTGGAGGAACATCTCCGTTCAAGGCTCTGTGGCAGTTTATAAAAGGAGACCCCCATTTAACCTTAAGTGATAAATATGTTATTTGGGATGTACGGGCAGCCAGGATTATAATGGCGATTTTAATAGGAAGCATGCTGTCGGTTTCAGGAACAAGTCTGCAGGGTCTGTTCAGGAATCCTCTGGCGACGGGAGATTTAATAGGACTTACATCGGGAGCTACACTATTGGCGGCAATTGCGATTGTTTTAGGAGGGCATTTCAAGCAGTACCTTCCTGAAGCTGTACAATTTTCACTCGTAGGGATCTCAGCCTTTATAGGATCTTTTTTATCAATGATGTTGGTATACAGGATTTCAACAAGCGGAGGAAAGACCAATGTGGTCATGATGTTGCTGACGGGAGTTGCCATTACAGCGATCGGATTCTCCATTACCGGATTTCTGATTTATATTTCAAAAGACGAGCAGCTGAGAGATCTGACATTCTGGAATTTAGGAAGCTTAGCAGCGGCAACGTGGACGAAGAATATCATTTTAACCATAGTTTTAATTATTTCCTATGCTATTTTGTTGCCCCAGGGAAAAGCGCTCAATGCGATGATGTTAGGAGAGAAAGATGCCCAGCATTTAGGAATCAATGTGGAGAAGCTGAAGAAGCAGATCATTATTATTGTGGCATTGATGGTGGGAATTTGCGTTTCATTTTCAGGAACGATTGGCTTTGTAGGTCTTATTGTCCCTTATATTTTAAGGCTTTTATTCAAATCCAATTATACTTTTATCCTGCCATTGTCTGCAGTATGCGGGAGTATCTTACTCTTGACGGCAGATACCTTCAGCAGAAGTATTGTGGCACCGTCTGAGCTGCCGATAGGAATTCTTACCGCTTTAATGGGAGGACCTATCTTTATCGCTATTTTAGTTAAATTTAAAAAAGCATTGTAATGATCAAGGCACACCAGATTAATTATAAGCATAAAGAGTTTCATATCCTGGACGGAGTGGATGTCTCTCTGGAATATGGAGAATTTCTGGCCATTGTGGGCCCGAATGGAGCAGGGAAATCCAGCCTGTTAAGCGTGTTGGCGGATGAGGTGAAGTCAGGGAAACAAAAGGTCTTATTTAAAAACAAGCTGATCCATGAATGGAATGTGAAAGAGATTTCAAGACACAAAGCGAAATTCTCCCAGCACAACAGCAATGATATTCCGCTTGAAGTAAAAGATGTGGTGATGATGGGAAGATATCCGTATTTTGACTCACAACCCGGAAAAGAAGATTTTGAAGCAATCAATAACATGATGTATGAAACAGACGTTTTTCATCTTAAAGACAGGGAATATAATACCCTTTCGGGTGGAGAGAAGCAGCGGGTACATCTTTCACGGGTAATGGCACAGGTGCAGAATGAAATTGCTCATAAGCTTGTATTCCTGGACGAACCTTTGAATAATTTAGATATAAAACATCAATATAAGGCATTGGAAATTATTAAAAAATTTACCCAAAAAGCCAATAGTGCTATTGTTGTTTTACATGATCTTAATCTTGCTGCTCAGTTTGCAGATAAGATATTACTGATGAAATCGGGAAAAGTTTCTGCCTATGGAACCCCTCCGGAGGTCTTTACAGCCGAAAATATAAGCCATGCCTATAATTTTCCCTGTACCATCTGCGGACACCCTATTACGAATAACCCAATGATCATTTTTGGATAACCATGGAAAAAGATGAATTAAAAATCCTCGCCCAGAACCTTGCCAATCCTCAGGGAGAAAAAGGGATAGAAATCGGTGAAATGATGAATGCCACCAATATCGGGATGACATTAGAAAGTATTAAAACACTCCTGATAGAAGACGATCAGCATATCCTTGAAATAGGACATGGAAATGCTGGCCATCTGAAAAGTATGCTAGGCCTGGCTCAAAATATAAAATATACAGGAGTCGATATTTCTGAGACCATGCACCAGGAAGCCAGGAGATTGAATAAGGAATTTGAGAATCAGGCAGAATTTATACTGTACGAAGGGAGAAAGCTCCCTTTTGAAAATCAAACATTTGATAAAATATTTACGGTCAATACCGTGTACTTCTGGGAAGATCCGGTAGCATTTTTAAATGAGATCTACAGAATTTTGAAAGATGACGGCACTTTCGTTCTTACTTTCGGACAACGGGATTTCATGGAGAAATTACCATTTACAGCATATGATTTTACCCTTTACAATAATGATGAAATGGAACAGATGGTGTCCAGAAGTCATTTTAAAAGAATGAAAATTTCCGAGAGAGAAGAAGAGATCAAAAGCAAAACAGGAGAAGAAACAATACAAAGAATTTATACAGTTTTAACCATAAAAAAATAAATAATGAGCACATTAGTTAATGATTTAAAGGAAAAATGGGAAGCTCTGAAAGCAGAAAATCCACATGTAAGAATCAGAAATGCAGCAGCACAATTCGGAGTGAGCGAAGCAGCATTATTAGTAACCGGTATAGGAGAAGGGGTAACTGTTTTAAAATCTGAATTTCCTGCGATCCTTACCGATGCTGAGCAGCTGGGAAAAGTAATGGCCCTTACCCGTAATGATGAATGTGTTCATGAAAGAAAAGGAACGTATCTGAACGGTGATTTCAGCAGCCCGCATGCACAGCTCTTTGTAGGAGAGGATATTGACCTTAGAATTTTCCTTACCCACTGGAAATTTGCTTTTGCCGTAAGGGAAGGCGATAAAAAAAGCCTGCAGTTTTTTGGAAAAGACGGCTTGGCACTGCATAAGATCTATCTGACTAAAGACAGTAATGAAGAGGCTTTTGATACTATCGTTGAGAAATTCAAAGCTGAAGATCAAAACCAGACTTTTGTTTTTGAGCCTGTAGCTCCTAAACAGGCAGAAAAACAGGATTCTGAAATTGATGTCGAAGGATTCAAAAAGGCATGGACAGAATTGAAAGATACTCATGATTTCTTCATGATGACCAGAAAATTCGGGGTAAGCAGAACTCAGGCATTAAGATTGGCTCCGGAAGGGTTTGCCAGAAAAATCGAGAATGCTAAAGTGGTCAATATCCTTGAAGATGCTTCCGAAAAAAATACACCGATCATGGTATTTGTCGGAAACAGGGGAATTATCCAGATCCATACAGGAAATGTGAAGAAAACACTTTGGCACCAGCAATGGTTCAATGTAATGGATCCGGATTTCAATTTACACCTGGATGTCACGAAGATCGCTGAAGCCTGGATCGTTAAAAAACCAACGGAAGACGGGGAGGTAACCGCGATTGAGGTGTTCAACCAAGAAGGAGACTTTATCGTTCAGTTCTTCGGAAAAAGGAAACCGGGTATTCCTGAATTACAGGAATGGAAAGACCTTGTTGCAGCATTAGAAAAATAATAATTAGATGATTTGAATGGGCCGTTTTGTGTTAAAATCAAAGCGGTCCGTTCATTTTGAGTTTTGGCAATCCCGGGAATGGGCTGCAGCAAACAGGCGAATCTGCCAATTTGCCTATTGTGGCTGCTTTCTGATATGTTTGCCAAAATATTTGTGTAATTTGTGGTTAAATATTTAAAATGAAGAATATTTTTATAGCAATTTTGCTTTCAGGATTCTGTTTGCTGAGTGCTCAGAATTTTAAAGCCTATCAATTTTATGATAAAAAAGGAAAGGAAATAAAGACTGATAAACTGGTCAGAGAACTGGCAGACTATGATGTGGTCTTTTTTGGAGAAAATCATAACAGTTCTGTGAATCACTGGCTCCAGCTTAAAATAACGGAAGCTCTGTTTGAGAAGAAAAACGGTCAGCTGATATTGGGAGCCGAAATGTTTGAAAGAGATAACCAATCTCAGTTAAACAAATATTTAAACGGAACATTGGATGCCAAAACCCTGAAAGATTCTGTCCGTTTATGGAATAATTATGCTACAGATTATAAACCACTGGTTGATTTTGCTAAAAATAAGAAGCTAAACTTTATCGCCACCAATATTCCAAGAAGATATGCATCACAGACGGCTAAAGAAGGCCTTGAATCTCTCAATAGATTAAGCGGAAAAGAAAAAACTATATTGCACAGCTGCCGATTAAAGTAACATTAGATACGCCAGGCTATCCCGAAATGAAAGCCATGATGGGGGATCATGCAGAAGGAACAAAAGTGATGAATTTTATTTCAGCACAAGCGACAAAAGATGCGACCATGGCAGAATCTATCCTGAAAAATTTCCAGGCTGGGAAAACCTTTATCCATTATAACGGAAACTATCACAGTAAAGAATTCGGAGGTATTTATTGGTATATCAAACAGAAAAATCCAAATCTTAAAATGGCAGTGATCTCCGTTTTTGAATCTGAAGACCCTGAGTTGAAAGTTCCGGCAAAAGATTATATTCCAACAGATTTTAATCTGATTATTCCCAGCGATATGACGAAGACCTTCTGATCCTTTGTTTTTTATAATAGGGATCCTAAACCATCTTATGTAAGGAATTAATATCAATAGAAACGGGCTTCAGCCCGTTTATTTTTTATCCAAATTCCAATGGCTTTAGCCAAAACCTAAATAGAGACTATAAAATACAGGATGCAGTCATTAAACTTTACCTGACAATATCTAACTTTGCACAACATTCACTTCATATGAAAAAATTATCTGTTTTTTTTATTCTTTTCGCAGGATTGCTTCATGCGCAAAAATTGACATCCAATGAACTTTCCATTATCAATCAGGGAGACCTACATACTGCACTGCCTATCTATCAGGTTACAGATGAAAATCAGCACAAAACACTGCTGAATCTTTCTGCGGAGATCAATCCTACAGATCCCCATACTGCCGTGCTGGTAAAGAGAATGAAGGAATCTCTCCTGTCAACAGACGGAGGAGTAGGAATTGCAGCCCCACAGGTGGGAATCAACAGAAAGATTATTTGGGTACAGCGTTTTGATAAGGAAGGAACTCCGCTGGAATACTTTATCAATCCGGTGATTGTATGGCGTTCGGATTTACAGAATCTTGGTCCTGAAGGAGATCTTTCTATTCCTGATTTCAGAGACCAGTTCTACAGAAGCAAAGTGATTCAGCTGGAATATGTTGATTTGAAAGGCCAGAAATATTCAGAAATTGTAGAAGGTTTCACAGCGGTTATTTTCCAGCATGAGATCGACCATCTCTTCGGAATTCTTATTTCCGACAAAAAAGAAAAAGAGAAAAACGATTCTTATAAAAAAGTAGATGCATATCAGAAAAGTGATCTGAATAGGAGATAGAGAGGGTGAGTAAAGACATCAGATATCAGATTTTTGCATCATCTGTGTAAATTCTTGGCTAAAAATAAAAGGAGCTGTTTCCATGGAAACAGCTCCTTCCGTTATAACCTATGCTTAAAAAAATAATTAATCGTTGTTGGTTACCGCAAGCTTAACCTCAATATTGTTTCTGGTAGCATTAGAATAAGGACAGATCTGGTGAGCTTTGTCTGTTAATACCTGTGCCTCTTCGATAGAAACTCCCGGAATATTGACATCCAGTTCCACGGCAAGCCCGAATCCTCCGTTTTCAATTTGTCCTATGCTTACCTGTGCAGCAACGGTTGTTTCACCGGTCTTTACTTTTGATAAGCTGATCACTCTGTTCAATGCACTATCAAAGCAGGCTGAATATCCGGCTGCAAAAAGCATTTCAGGGTTGGTGAAATCATCATTGGCTCCTCCCAGGCCTTTCGGCATTCTTACTTCAAGATCTAATACTCCGTTTTCACTTTTTACCTGGCCGTTTCTTCCTCCTTTAGCGGTAACTTTTGTTGTATATAATGGTTTCATTTATTTTCTATTTTTTTTAATATGCTGAGAACTGTATCTTTAAGATGCAGGAGCTCTTCTGGCTGTATGCCAATTTTTTCCTGAATTTTACCAGGTATTTCACATGCTTTTTTCTGCAGTTGCTTTCCTGCCTCGGCTAAAAATACTTCAACCACTCTTTCATCCTCTTTTTTTCGTCTTCTTATAATAAATCCTTTGGTTTCAAGTCTTTTAAGAAGAGGAGTCAATGTACCGCTGTCCAAAAACAGTTTTTCTCCGATATGACTTACGGTAAGTCCGTCACTTTCCCAGAGGATCATCATTACGAGATACTGTGGGTAGGTAATATCCAGCTCATCCAAAAAAGGGCGGTAAAGACCGGTAATTTCTTTGGCGATTACATATAAAGGAAAGCAGATTTGGTTTTCTAACCTGGGTGTTTTTGGAGTTTCCATAAATTCGGTACGAAAGATGAGATGAAGGTATTACTTTTTTATGATAAATTCATCCATAGGAACACGGACTTTTTTCATCGAAGACAGCCAGTCGTTTGCTTCGTCACGGTATCCAAGGTATAAAAGGCTTACACTTTTTAATCCTAGTTCTTTTAATCCCAATACTTCATCTACCACTTCATTACTAAACCCTTCTGCCGGAGTACTGTCGATTTTCAATTCTGCAGCCTGGGCAAGGGCAATTCCTAATGCGATATAAGTCTGGCGTGCAGTGTGCGCAAAATGCTCTTCAGGAGTCTGTGCACCATATATTTCTTTGATTTGATCGGTATAGCTTCCAAAACGTCCTCTTGGAAGATCCCTTACGTCAGTATGATAATCGTAAACTTTGTCAATTTTTTCATTGGAATAACTATCCCATGCGGCAAACACCAGAACGTGAGAAGAATCTCTCATTACTTCAGGGTTCAAAGCTCCGGCTACCATTTGTTCTTTCAGTTCCTGATTTTCCACTACAATGATTCGGAAAGGCTGAAGTCCTGATGAAGTAGGAGCCAGTCTTGCTGCTTCTAAAATAGTGTTAAGATCTTCCTGTGAAACTTTTTTGGTTGGATCGTAAGCTTTTACAGCATGTCTCCAGTTTAAATTTTCTATTAATGACATTTTTCTTTTTGTTTTAAATTAAACTACTGGTCGATTGTTTAAATTCAGTTTTTATGTTGAGCTGAATTAACAGTGCAAATATAGAGTCAATTTAATTGTGTGCAATTTAATTTTGAGAGATTTTATTGATGGCAATTATTGATAAAAATATAAAACAGAAAAACAAAAGGTAAACCGTTAATATGTTAAAGTAAATTCGGCAATTTGCTTTTTAACCATTTTTCAATTCCGCAAGAACTGGATTTTTTCGATCTCTTATTATTCCAATCTTTGCCATAGAAATATAAACTAAAAACAATGCAGAGATTTAAAAACAAAACCGCTTTAATTACCGGTGGAACGAATGGTATGGGCTTGGCCGCCGCAAAGAAATTTATGAATGAAGGAGGAACAGTCATAATAACGGGGCGAAGTGAGGAAACTGTAAATAATGCCTTACAGACCCTTGGAGAAGGAGCCTTTGGAATTGTATCCAATACCGGTGATATCAGGGATCTGATGAATTTGCAGGAGGAGGTGAGACAATATACAGAACAGATTGACATTGTTTTTGCGAATGCAGGATATGGACGATTCGCTCCTATTGAATATGTGGAGGAAGATCATTTTAACGAGCTTTTCAATATGCTGGTAAAAGGCCCGTTCTTTACGGTTCAGCAGATACTGCCATTGATGAAAAGAGGAGGTTCGGTGATTTTTAATACTTCCGTGGCTACGGATATTGCCATGCCTAATTTTTCGGTGTATTCTGCAGCAAAATCAGCAGTGCGGTCTTTTATTAAGACATTTGCCGCCGAACTTACAGAACGTGGAATCCGGGTCAATGGAGTAAGTCCGGGACATATCAAGACCAATATTTTTAACAATACAGGTTTAACAGCTGAACAAATTGACACTGCGGTTCAGGATATTATCCCTACCATACCGTTTAAAAGACAGGGAGAACCGGCAGAAATTGCAAATGTTGTCCTGTTTCTTGCTTCTGAAGAGGCTTCTTACATTCATGGAGCAGAGATAAAAGTGGATGCCGGAATTTCTGTGATAAGATAATGCCCGATGAAGTTACAGGTTCAGGAATCACTTGATTTCATTAACCTGTTTAATAACATTGGTATTATTTTCAATCCCTATATTGAATGCTTTTCCTTTTTTGTAGCTCTGGGTTACCTTTTCCATGAGGGCTTTGTAGTCAGATGCTTTTTTTGAAACATAAAAGATCTGCGGGCTTATTCCAATAGATATGCGAACAAAGTCTTCCGGTTTTTCAGGATCTTCCGTAATGTTGGTAATGGTGGCACTGTTGTACCAGGTTAGGTTTTGCGAACCTGAGCTGCCAGAGCAGGATGTGATCATAAATAATAGTGATAAGATGTAATTCCAGACTTTCATAAGAGAGCAGTTATTGAATAAAAAGCTCCTGCAATATACATAATATACGCAGGAGCCCTATAAAGGTTAGTTAGAATCCACAATGTCCTACATTAGGAGCAGGGGATGGCGAGCATCCTGAAAGAGAAGAGAATGTAGTCAGTACACAATTGGTATTTACCAGATTATCATCATATAACAGAGAACCTGCCGGGCTTCTGTAATAAACATTCCCTGCAGTATTGGCATAGGAAGAAACAGATACAGACCCACACGTGGAATTAGTACACGCACCTCTCCATGCAGTATCTGTTACAGGGCCGCTTGAAAATAAAGACGGGTCAATAATTCTTTTTTCAACCACTCCTGAAGCATTTTTAAAGCTTACCAGGACAGCAACATGATAGCTCCATGCCACACAGCAGGTGCCCGTAGAAGCTTTTAAGTTTCCGTATACAAACTGTTTTTCACAGTCATATCCGTTGTTCATCAAGATTTGTCTCATTTTGTGAGCTCTTGCATAGCAGCCGTCTACAGGATATCTGAAAGTGATACATGGTGAAGATGCTGTAGAAGTTCCACAAGACTGATTTTTAATTTTGGTAAACAAACTGTTTAAAGTCGCAAGATCAGGAATAACACTGGCTAATCTGCTGGCTTCCCCTTTGGCTTCTTTTGTCAAAGTAGATTTGAAATAGCGGATATCTTCATCGGTAGGCTTCTCTACTTTTGCGATTTCATTGCTGTTAGGTTTGATAAAAACATGAATAGGGGATTCGTCCTTTACCGCCTGTGTGATCATGGAAATATAATCTTCATTTTCTTTGCTGGCTTTTATTTCATAAAATTGGGCCGTAACAATGAATGAGACCTTATACATTCCATTTTCCTTTTCTATCCCTACCGGAACAGTTTTGCCGAAATCTTTTAACGCAATTTCATTAGACTCCTTTGAACTTAAGTTGTCCTGGTTGGCGCTTGATTCCGCACAGGAATTGAAAGACAGTACACTTACGAATACCATCATGGATAACAAAAATTTTTTCATAATTCTCATAGATTTGGTGGTTAAAAAATGTTACTTTACCGGTAATTTTAGTTCACTGTAAAGTGATATTAAATGTAGAAAAATTTAAAATACCAGCAACTATTTTTTTGTGAAAATTTTAAAAAAAATGTGATGTATGGAATGTAAAGCCTATTTATAGGAGTCTTATGGGTGCTTATTAATAATCATATTCTTTAAAATATAAAAATGAGATATGTTCAGGTTTTAATGGTATTTGGAAAAACAAAAGCCAGTTTCAATAGCTGAAACTGGCTTTGATATATGTTTATTTGATCATTATTTGTAGATCAGTTCGGCCTGGAAAACGTCTGTAAAATGTTTTCTGATCTTAGCTTTTAGCTCTTCCACTTCTTCCGGGGCCAGCTCTCTTTCAAGTTCTCTTTTTAAAGAAGTGACCTGCTTGTCCTTGATGCCACATGGAATGATGTATTCAAAATACCGCATATCCGTATTGACATTCAGGGCAAAACCATGCAGTGTTACCCAGCGGGAAGCTTTTACTCCCATGGCACACATCTTTCTTGCATAAGGTTTGCCTACATCCAGCCATACCCCTGTTTCTCCCTGGGAACGTTCTCCTTTAAGACCATATTCACCAATGGTTCGGATGATCACTTCTTCCAGATTTCTCATATACAAATGAATATCTGTGAAAAAGTTTTCAAGATCCAGAATCGGGTAGCCTACAACCTGTCCGTAACCATGATAAGTAATATCTCCGCCGCGGTTTACCTTTACAAAAGTGGCATCAATTTCTTTCAGTTTGTCAATACCGGCAAGCATATTTTCTTCATGGCCGCTTTTTCCCAGCGTATATACATGGGGATGTTCTACAAAAAGAAGGTGGTTCGGAGTAGTAATATGCTGTTCTGCAGGAAGATCCCTGTTTTTTATTTTGGTATCAATGATGCTTTTCATCAGTTGTTCCTGGTAATCCCAGGTCGGCTGATATTCTCTGATTCCTAAATCTTCAAACTCTACTGTTTTATTTTGATTTGTATTCATTTCATTTTTTCGACATACAAATTTAGTGAATTTTAGCCTTTTATGGAATGGATAAAATCTATAGCGCTCTTCTTCCAGTCTTTATCCTGAAGTAAGATATTCACAAATGCTGTTCCGATGATACCGCCATCCGCTTTTTCCGTTACATTTTCAAAGTTTTCTTTGGATTTTATTCCAAAACCTATCATTACAGGATTTTTAAGAGGAAGTGAAGCCAACCGGGACAGGTAATTCTCATTCTTTAGCACTGCATTCTCACCGCCGGTTGTTGAAGATGAACTGACCGCATACAGAAAACCTGAGCTTAAAGAATCAAGATATACTATCCTCTCATCAGAAGTTTCCGGAGTCACCAGGAATGTGAAGTTAAGGTGATACTTTTGCAAAATCTGCTGGTAATTTTTTTCAAATTCAATAGGAGGAAGGTCAGGTAAGATCAATCCTGAAACCCCGCTTTCTGAGCACTCCTGACAGAATTTTTCAAATCCAAAACTTAAAACAGGATTGATATAACCCATTAAAATAACCGGAATTCTGATGTTGTCTTTTATGGATTTTAACTGAGAAAAAAGGGTCTCAATGGTCATTCCGTTTTGTAAAGCAAGTTCATGGGCCTGCTGAATGACGGGTCCGTCTGCCACCGGATCAGAATAAGGCATTCCGATCTCAATCATGTCCGCTCCGGAATCCTGAATCAATTGTATAATTTCGGCAGTATCTTCCAATTTTGGGATGCCGGCCGTGAAGTATATATTTAGTTTTTTCATTTTTTCTATTGTATTTAAGTATAATGCATCAAGGTTAGATTAGAAATACATTGTACATTTTACATCCGACATTTTACAGATTTCTCAAATAGGTTTCCATATCCTTGTCCCCACGGCCGCTCAGGCAAATGACCACGATATCGTTTTCATTAAAATTCTTTTTGCCCAAAACAGCCAGGGCATGAGAGCTTTCTAAGGCAGGTATAATTCCTTCCAGTTTCGTAAGTTCAAAAGCAGACTGTAAAGCTTCATTATCATTGATGCTGAAAAATTCTGCCCGCTTTTCCTGAAACAGATGCGCATGGAAGGGCCCGATTCCGGGATAATCAAGTCCGGCCGAGATAGAATGCGGCTCGATTACCTGCCCGTCCGCAGTTTGCATCACAAGGCTTTTACTTCCATGAAGTACACCCAGGGTTCCCAAAAAGGTAGTGGCGGCAGACTTTCCGGAATTTACTCCCAGACCTCCGGCTTCTGCGGCAATGATTTTTACTTCTTTTTCTTCTACAAAATGATAAAAAGTTCCGGCAGCATTACTTCCGCCACCCACGCAGGCAATCACATAATCAGGATTCTCTTTTCCTGTCTTTTCTTTAAGCTGCTCCTTTATTTCCTTTGAAATAATGCTTTGAAAACGGGCTACAAGATCCGGGAAAGGGTGGGGCCCCACAACACTTCCGATCACATAATGAGTCGTTACCGGATGGTTGATCCAGTCTCTTAAAGCTTCATTGACTGCGTCTTTCAGTGTTTTTGAGCCTGAAGTGGCAGCTACGACTTGTGCTCCGAGCATTTTCATCCTCGCAACATTGGGAGCCTGTCTTTGAATATCAATTTCTCCCATATACACAATACATTCAAGACCCAGCAGCGCGCAGGCCGTAGCAGTGGCAACGCCGTGTTGCCCGGCACCGGTTTCAGCAATGATCCTGGTTTTCCCAAGACGCTTGGCAAGAAGAACCTGTCCCAGAGCATTATTGATTTTATGAGCGCCGGTATGATTCAGATCTTCTCTTTTTAAGTAAATCTTGGTCTTGTATTTTTTACTTAGGTTTTTCGCAAAGTAAAGTGGAGTAGCCCGCCCAACATAATTCTTAAGCAGATCCTGGTACTCATTCTGAAAGTCTTCAGATGCTATAATCTCAAGATAGTTTCTTTGCAATTCTTCTACATTAGGATAGAGCATCTCCGGGATGAAAGCACCTCCAAACGCTCCATAATATCCGTTTTCATCGGGGTTTTTATAATTCATTTCTTTATTCTTTAATGGTTAAATAAGCATTATTTTGTAGACTCAGCTGATTGAGTTTTTCTTTTCTGTCTTTTGATACCTTAAAAATTAAAATGTCATCATCTTCTGAATTGATCCATTCTGAACCTACACTTTCTTTGATGGCTTTAGCTTTGTCATATAGGATTTAGATATTGCACTTTTGGTAAAATGGACGCAGCTCCTGATGGCAGAACCCTATTGTATCTATACTTCTCTGGGTAACATGATCTTTAAATGCCTCCACAAGCTTAGCTCCATACCCTTTTTTCTTATGGGTTGCCACCAACCCTACAGCTTCTGCAAAAGAGAGTTCTTCTCCGGAGATTTCCAGGGTAAAATCGAAATTCATACGCATAACCGCCAATATATTTTCTTCCGTATCCAACAGAAAGTGAAACTCAGAATCTTTAAAAAAAGTGCGGAAGTAGGCCGCCTTCATGGTATTCCACATAGAGATATCCCATAACTTCAGAATATGTTCTATTTCACGTTCTGTTAATTCCTGAGTCTGTTTTATTTGGTACTTCATGAGTAATACATTATAATTAATAGAAAGGATGAGAAGCCCTTAGCTTTTACCTCGCTAGGGCAAAACGTCCTGTTGGGACTCTAAAATAGATTTGAATTTTTTTATTTTGTTAACATCCTTATTGCCGGGTTCAATTTCAAATTTTGAATTGATATCCACTGCAAAGGGGATCAGCTGTAATGACTTCATATGATCAATATTGTCTTCTGAAATACCGCCGCTTAAAAAATAAGGCAGAGGAATTTTACATTCATTCAATAGCTTCCAGTCAAATTGTTTTCCGGTTCCCCCAAATGCTTTGCTGTCGGTATCAAATAACAAATAGTTGATGGCTGAGAGCGGAGAACTGAGCGTAAGTGCCATTGTATTTCTGTTTTCAGCAGTATTCTCTCCAATTCTGATGACTTTGATGATTTTAATTTCCGGATTTAATTCTTTTCTTAATTCATCTATAAAATCTTCGTCCTCATCACCATGCAGCTGGATATAATTCAGCCCGGATTTATCGGCTGTTTTTACAATTTGATCAACTTTTTCGTTGACAAATACCCCTACTTTCCCCGGGTGGTTAATATTGTAAATTTCATCCAGGCTCAAATGATTCAGAACATATCTTGGTGATTTTTCGTAAAATATAAAACCAAGAAGGTCCACTTTCATAGCCATCAGCTCAAGGATCTGCTCTGATCTTGTTAAACCACAGACTTTTAATTTAGGGTGCAGGTTCATAGCGGTCATTAATAGCGATTTTAATCCGTTGAAAGTTAGTTTTAAATGATCTCATTTTCAAATTTGTAAAGTGAACTCTTCAAAAGCTTTTGAAGGGTCGGTATTCTTCATGAAATATTCCCCCATCAGAAAAGCATCAAACCCTTTTTCTTTTACATATTTAAAATCCTCAAGGGTATAAATACCACTTTCTGCAACCGATAAAACTTCTTTGGGAAGCAGGTTTTTCAACTGTACAGAATGTTGCAAATCCACTTTAAAGTCTTTTAAATTACGGTTGTTAATTCCCACAAGATCTATATCAGGGTTAAAATGTTTTAATTCTTCTTCCGTATGGATTTCCAGCAATACTTCCAGGTGAAGCGTATGAGCCAGTTCTGTAAACTCCTGGACCTGGCCCGCGGAAAGGCATGAGGCAATCAGTAAGACGACATCTGCTCCGATGCTTTTGGCTTCATAGAACTGGTATTCATCAATCATAAAATCTTTTCTCAAAATGGGAATGCTGATATGATTCCTTACATTCAGAATATCACTTAAATCACCCCCGAAAAAATCTTTATCCGTCAGAATGGAAACTCCACTGGCTCCAAATTTTTCATAAGAGCAAACCACCTCCAACGGTGAAACGCTGCTGTTGATCATTCCTTTTGAAGGTGATTGTCTTTTAAATTCAGCGATGATGCCGGATTTATTTTTAACGGATTCTTTCAGAGAGTACGTTTTTCTTTTAAAAAAATCGGTGTCTTTCAATCGGCTAACGGAAATATTGGATTTCGCTGCAGCAATTTCTTCTTTTTTTCTTTCAATAATTGTATCCAGTATAGTCATGTTTTCATTTTAGAGGTTTGAGGTAATCAACTGTTAACCATTAATCCTTACTCATTAATTAAAAGTGTGAGGCTATGTAAGGCTTTTCCGCTTTCAAGACTCTCTTTTGCGAGCAGAAGGCAGTCTTCATAAGTTCCAAATTTACCGGTATGATGAAGGGCTACGGAAGCATTGGCCAGCACTACGGAATTTTGTTGCTCCGTTCCCCTGCCTTCCAGAATATTTCTGAAAATCTTTGCCGTTGCCTGCATTGTATCTCCCGCTTTAATATTTTCCAGCGTTACCGGATTGAAGCCTAAATCTTCAGCAGAATAGATATTTTCTCCATTTTTAGTAATAATCTTGCTGTCGTCGGTTAGACTGATTTCATCATAACCGTCCAATCCGTGAACCAGCATAAAATCACGTTCCTCTTTTTGTAATAGATATTGGTATATCCTTGCAATTTCAAGATTATACACTCCAATCATGGAATATTGAGGTTTGGCAGGATTCACCAACGGTCCCAGAAGATTGAAGAATGTTCTTAATCCCAGAGATTTTCTCAATAATCCAACTGATTGAAGGGCAGGATGGAAGTAAGGAGCGTGTAAAAAACAGATGTTAGCTTTTTCAAGATCTTCATTCAGCTGATCCGAACTGTTTTTGAATCCATATCCAAGTTCTTCCAGGACATTGGATGAACCTGTAGTGGTAGAAGCTCCGTAATTTCCATGTTTTGTTACCTTCTGCCCGGCTCCGGCCACTACAAAGCTAGCCAATGTTGATATATTGATTGTGTTTTTTCCGTCACCTCCCGTTCCTACAATATCTATGGCATCATGAGCCTCTATCTGAACAGGGACTGCCATCTGTAGAAGTGCTTCCCTGAAACCTTCCAGTTCCTTCAGTGTGATATTCCGCATCAGGAAAACACTGATGAATGCAGTAACTTCTGCCGAATTGAACTTGTTCTGAGAAATTTCAATCATCATCGCTTTAGCCTCAGATTTTGACAATGTATTATGATTGAACAGGTATTGCAGTATTTCTTTCATTTGGGGAGTTTTTATTGTTGATGGGATTTCTGTGGTTTTCACGGTAAAAGGAAGTTTTTAATGATTGTTTCTCCATCAGGAGTTAAAATGCTTTCAGGATGGAACTGTACCCCATGTACATCATACGATTTATGCTGTAATGCCATGATCATTCCGTCTTTATCTACGGCAGTAATTTCCAGTGCAGCAGGAAAATTTTCCGGATCTACTGCCCAGCTGTGATACCTACCGACTTCCAATCCTGAAGTGATATCTCTGAACAGTTTTGTATTTTCTTTTACCACTTCGGTAGTGGTAGCTACCCCGTGAAAAATTTCAGAAAGGTTAATAAGACTTCCTCCAAAAGCTTCTGCTATCGCCTGCTGTCCAAGACATACCCCCAAAATGCTTTTCGTTGGTGCATACTCCCTGATCAGGTCCAATAGAATTCCTGCTTCTTCCGGAACACCGGGGCCGGGGGAAAGAATTATTTTATCATATTTATTGATCTCTTCTAAAGTGATCTGATCATTTCTTACGACCTCCACTTTCTGATTCAGTATTCTCTCAATGATCTGGACAAGATTATACGTAAAGCTGTCGTAATTGTCAAAAACAAGAACTTTGGATACGGGCTGCTGGTTGTTTATAGTGTTGTTCATTTTTTTACTTTTTGCGGGTTGCTGGTTCTTTATATTCATATTATTTACTGTGGCAGGATCTCCATTGTCAACCATTACCTCTCCACTATTTTCTCTGCTTTTTCTACTGCTTTTTTCAGAGCGTTTAACTTGTTATTCACTTCCTGCAGCTCGTTCTCAGGCACCGATTTGGCAACAAGTCCTGCACCTGCCTGATAATAGAGCGTATTGTTCTTACTTAAAAATGTTCTGATCATGATAGCCTGGTTGCAGGTTCCATTCAAGCCAATCATACCGATGCAGCCGCCATAATATCCACGGGAATCTTTTTCATATTGATTGATCAGTTGTAAAGCTTTGTGTTTCGGTGCTCCGCTTAATGTTCCCTGCGGAAAGGTTGCCGACACCATTTCAAGAGGATTGATATCCTCAGGAAGATCTGCGGTCACTTCGCTTACCATATGAATCACATGAGAGAACAGCTGGATTTCTTTCAGTTTTGTAACCGTTACATTTTTTCCAAGCTTTCCGAGGTCATTTCTTGCGAGATCCACCAGCATGGTATGTTCCGCATTTTCTTTTGGATCCTCTTTTAATACTTCAATGGCCTGAAGATCGGTCTCGAAATGGCCTGTTCTTTTTGAAGTTCCGGCAATTGGATGAATAATCGCTTTGTGGTTTTTTATGATCAGCTGGCTTTCCGGGCTGGATCCGAATAATTTGTAATTTCCGTAATCAAAATAGAAAAGATAAGGAGAAGGATTAATGTTTCTCAGAGCACGGTAAACATTGAATTCATCACCTTTGAACTTTTGTTCAAATCTTCTGCTCAGTACCAACTGGAAAACATCACCTCTCATGCAGTGTTTCTGAGCTGTTTTTACCAGTTCAATATAATCTTCATTGGTAATATTGGAAGTTTCCTGGCCATTTTTTTCAAAAGGATAAACCGGAGTATTCTGATTTTTGATGAGGTTTTCCAACAGGTGGATTTCAGATTTTATACCTTCGATCTGATTTTCAATGAGGTACATCTCGTCATTGAAATGATTGATGGCAATTACATATTGATACAGCCTGTATCTGAGGATAGGGATCTCTACTTCAGGACTTTGAGCCTTTAGCTTGACGTTTTCGAAAAACTGAACCGCTTCAAAACTGGTGTAGCCAAAAAGACTTTGGGCAGTCTGTTCAATGGGATCTTCTGTTTTTTCACATTTGAAAACCGTGCGGAAACTTTCAAAGATATCAGTAATAGCCTGGTCCATGACGAATTGCTTTACAGGCGCAGCGTTGGGAAGCTTAACTTCAAATTCATTAAGGTTTTTTACCTCAATTCCGGCAATGGCATTGATGGCGATAAAGGAAAAATTATTGTCAATACTTTTTGAATCAGAGCTTTCCAAAAGAATGGTATCCCTGAATTTATCTCTGATTTTAAGATAGATATTCATTGGAGTATGAAGGTCTCCCAATGTTTTTTTCGAAACAGTTTTTATTTTGATAAGATCAGTAAACATCTGTAGTTTTATTTTTTAAGATTAAGGAATAAAAAAAGGCTTCAACGGTATCCGTCAAAGCCTATATATTGTTTATTTTAATTATTTCTGCTGTACAGTTAACAACATGACAATACTTCCAGACCCGACGAAGAGTTTGAAAGCCACCACCAAATATTGTTGCTCATGTTAAACATGGGACAAATGTAAAAAATTTTTTAATACAAAAAATAAAAAATGTAAAAAAATAAAAAAATGTACTGGGAAAATCTGTTATTTCAGCTGCTCAAGTTCTTGTTTAAGCGCTCTGATTTTTGATTTGTAACTTTCATCATCATAGGATTTTACGTAGTCTTCCAATGCTGATATATATTCTTTAATAAATTCTTTATTGGTTCTGTCTGCTTCATATTTGATCTTGGCAGAATTGACAGGAGCAAGCTTTGAATACCTGAGGGCTTGCTGCCCTTCTTCCGATTGGTTATAAAGAATAACAATGTTTTTTTCATAGCCCGGAATGTACTTTACCGGAAAAGATTCTTCCATTCTTGGGATTCTGATAGCATTTTCAATAGGGTAGATCGATGCCGTAGTGGTGGAGAAGAAAGTTGAAATATACTTTCCGTCCTGTTTCTTTACAATGGCTTCGTAATCATGGATATACATATCGTTCAGGGTAGAGTTGGTTTCTACATCGGAAGTGATAATGGCAGTACTCTCAACACCGTATTTATTCAGAAACCAGGCGTTTAAGAACTGCCCTCCAAACCCGTTTAGTATTGCCAGAGGAATGATTGGAATCAAAAACCAGGCTTTTTTAGTCAGATAAGAAAGAAGTCCAAAGAATACAAACAACAGAATCACAGTATAAAAACCATGATGGCTGGTGAAAAACAAAATTTTTGAGATTAAAACCATATTTTAAGTATGTTACAATAAATATACTACAATATTTTATTTAATGGACAGGTTCCGAAAGAGGAATATCAGGTGTTCCGCTGTAGAAAACAATAAGAGTGGCTCCTTTATCTCCCGTTTTACCTCTGTGTGCTACATTTACCATCTCCGGAAGTACTTGTCCTTTCCTTACCCACTGTGTTTTACCGTCTTCTTTTCTTTCTATCTGGATTTCTCCTTTCTCTACATAAGCCGCATTGATTACCGGATGCTTATGCCAATCCAATGCTTTGTTAGGCGGCACGGCAATTTTAAGAACAGAAATTTCAGGTTGTTTGGCTGGATAAGCAGGGTAAGGAGTTCCATCCCATGATTTTGTCGTTTTTAAAAGTGTAACCGATTCAATTTTATCAGAATACTCTGATTGCGGTTCGTTTGATGAGTTGTCACATGAAAGAAGGAGGGCAGAAAGTACAGTGAATAAAGCTGTACCTAATAAATTTTTCTGAGTCATAAATTCAAATTAATATTATTGTTTTTGGATGTTGATCATCGATAGTACAAAAATAATAACCGGATTTCAATATCCCTTACTATTGAATTATTTTTTTGCTGAATTTAAATTCAATCTTTAAAAATATTTTTCAAAGAAAACATTTGTCATGAGTTGCAAAGTTTATTTTTTATATTTTTGCTACCAAATTAGAAAACAATGAAAAAAGTATTAGCAATCGCATTTATCGGAGGTTTATTAGTTGTTAACTGTTCAAAAAAAACAGATCACTCGTTACAGGACAGCAACACCATGCTTGAAGAGCCTGAAACCACTACGGTAGTAGATTCTACAGCTAAACCTGCTGCTCCAGCTGCTGCAACTCCGGCTGCCCCAGCTCCTGAAGCTGCTAAAACAGATTCTACAGCGAAGAAATAATGAAAAAAATATTTTTGGCGGGAGCAATCGGTCTTCTGATTTTTTCCTGTTCTAAAAAAGAAAATACAGCAGCGGTGGCTACCTCTTCTGAAACAACTTCGGTTTCAGAACCTGCTCCCTCCAATCTTTCCGGCGACCAGATCATGGAAACATTGGATTGTTCAGGATGTCACTCTGTCAGCGAGAGAATGATAGGACCTTCTTACCAGGAAATAGCAGGCAAATATTCTGAAAAAGATATTGATCTGCTGGCTTCCAAAATTATTGAAGGCGGAAGTGGAGTGTGGGGAGGAGTTCCTATGGCCGCTCATCCACAGGTGTCAAAAAAAGATGCCAAAAAAATGGTAGAATATATTTTAAGCCAGAAGAAATAAAATATGTCTGCTGAAAAATCAAGTCTGCACACAAGAAATCTGCATCGTAATCCCTATGATTTTGATCAGCTTATTTCTTGTGTGCCAGAACTGAAACAGTATGTGTTTGTGAATGATTATCAATCATCAACGATCAACTTTAGCATTCCCCAAGCAGTTAAGCTGCTTAATAAAGCATTACTGTTACATTTTTATAATATTAAAAACTGGGATATTCCGGCAGCCAATCTTTGTCCTCCCATCCCCGGCCGGGCAGATTATGTACACTATATTGCAGATGTGTTGGCTGAAGAGCGAAACGAAATTCCAGCAGGAAATTGCGTGAGAGGCTT
Source organism: Chryseobacterium sp. (assembly GCF_022869225.1). Lineage (NCBI taxonomy): Bacteria > Pseudomonadati > Bacteroidota > Flavobacteriia > Flavobacteriales > Weeksellaceae > Chryseobacterium > Chryseobacterium sp. The sequence continues at coordinate 3,865,330 of NZ_JALIHL010000001.1, forward strand.
GGATATAGGGGTAGGAGCCAATCTGGTATATCCTTTAATTGCCCATCGGTCTTATGGCTGGACAATGCTGGGAACAGATATCAATCAGGATTCTTTAAACAATGCCCGGGTTATTGTAGATCAAAATCCTGATCTTTCACCGGCTATTCAGTTAAAACATCAGGAAAACCCTGATCACCTTTTCAAAAATATCATCGATACCGGAGACCGGTTTACATTTTCAATGTGTAATCCCCCTTTTCATGATTCCAGAGCATCTGCAATGAAAGGGAATCTGCGAAAAACCAGGAATCTTAACCGTTCAAAAAACCAAAAGCCGCTGCTTAATTTTGGCGGGCAGCAAACGGAATTATGGTGCGAGGGCGGTGAGCTGGCTTTTATCTCAAAAATGATTCATGAAAGCAGGCTGTACTCATCACAGGTTCTGTGGTTTACATGCTTGGTTTCTAAAAAAGATAATCTGCATAAGCTGACTACACTTTTAAAGAAAGTAAAAGCTGTGGATATTAAAATTATTGATATGGCTCAGGGACAGAAAATAAGCAGAATACTGGCCTGGACATTTGTTCCTCAACAGGACCGGAACGATTGGTTTTCGTAAACGCGTGATTGTTTGTTTTGTTGCTGGTTGCTAATTGCTGGTTGCTAGTTATTAGTCTCACATCTCTTGTCTCTTGTCTCTTGCTTCTTGGTTCTCTGCCCTTCTCTCCACAATTCACGATTCACATTTTAAAATTTCTTAAAAAAGCCATTGATGGTCAACTCAAAAATGCCTAAATTTGTACGCTTTTAGAAAAATAAGAAATGCAATTATCAGAACAAGAAATCATTAGAAGAGAAAAGCTGAATAAGCTTACTGAAATGGGGATTAATGCGTTCCCGGCGGATGAGTATACCATTACAGATACTACAGAATCTATAAAACAGGACTTTTCTGAAAGTAAACAGGTAAAGATCGCTGGTAGATTAATGTCCCGCAGAATTCAAGGAAAAGCTTCTTTTGCAGAATTGCAGGATTCTAAAGGAAAAATCCAGGTTTACTTCAACAGAGACGAGATCTGTCCGGGGGAAGATAAAGAGTTATACAATGAAGTATATAAGCACCTTTTGGATATCGGAGATATTATCGGTATCGAAGGAGAGCTGTTTACGACCCAGGTAGGAGAGAAAACTGTTTTAGTAAAGAACTTTACCCTTCTTACAAAAGCTTTACGTCCGCTTCCTCAGGCTAAAACTGACGAAAATGGAGTAGTACATGACGGATTTACAGACCCTGAGCTAAGATACAGACAACGTTATGTGGATTTAACGGTAAACCCTCAGGTGAAGGAAATTTTCGTGAAGAGAACCAAATTGTTCAACGCGATGAGAACTTTCTTCAATGAAGCCGGATATTTTGAAGTGGAAACCCCTATTTTGCAGTCTATTCCAGGAGGGGCAGCAGCAAAACCGTTTATCACGCATCACAATGCATTGGATATTCCATTATATTTAAGAATTGCCAACGAATTATATCTGAAAAGACTGATCGTAGGTGGTTTTGACGGAGTATATGAATTCTCTAAAAACTTCAGAAATGAAGGGATGGACAGAACCCATAACCCGGAGTTTACCGCCATGGAGATCTATGTAGCTTATAAAGACTACAACTGGATGATGGATTTCACTGAGAAATTATTGGAATTCTGTGCTATACAGGTGAATGGAACTACAACGGCTACATTTGGAGAGCATAATGTTGATTTCAAAGCGCCTTATCCTAGAGTTTCTATGACGGAAGCCATCCTGAAATTCACAGGTTTTGATATCACCGGAAAAACTGAGCAGGAATTATATGATTTTGCGAAGTCTATCGGAATTGAGGTGAATGAAACTATGGGCAAAGGAAAATTAATTGATGAGATCTTCGGTGAAAAATGTGAAGGAAACTTCATTCAGCCGACTTTCATTACAGATTATCCGGTGGAAATGTCTCCATTGACTAAAAAGCATAGAAGCAAAGAAGGTTTAACGGAGCGTTTTGAACTAATGGTCTGCGGAAAAGAAATCGCAAATGCATATTCTGAGCTTAATGATCCAATCGACCAGAGAGAGCGTTTTGAAGCTCAGATGGCTTTATCAGAAAGAGGTGACGATGAAGCGATGTTCATTGACCAGGATTTCTTAAGAGCGCTTGAGTATGGTATGCCGCCAACATCAGGATTAGGAATTGGTATGGACAGATTGATCATGTTCTTAACGAATAATGCCTCTATCCAGGAAGTATTATTCTTCCCTCAGATGAGACCTGAAAAAGCAGTGCCGCAGATTGAATTAGGAGAAGATGAAAAAGTAATCATTGAAATCCTTAATTCTCAGGAAGAAGCTATGGCTTTAGCTGAAGTAAAAGAAAGAAGCCAGCTATCAGGTAAGAAGTGGGATAAAGCTTCTAAAACTTTGACAAAGAATAATCTTGTGAAAGTGGATAAGATTGATGATCAGCTTTTAATGAAACTGGTATAATTTTAAACAAAATAATATAAAAACCGGTACAGATTACTCTGTGCCGGTTTCTTTTTTCCATTTTCGCAATGGTGCTCTGAAGTTTTTAAACGGAGCTACCGTATTGATGTGTATCCATTTCCAGACAGGCCATTTGGCTGCTGTTGTAGCCCATTTTCTCTGCCCGGGTACGAATAAAGTTTCGGGGTCAAGGCTTTCAAACCATTGGATGATTTCATCGACCTGTTTTTGAAGGATCTCCCTTTGATCATGCAGGCTGTAAAAACCGTACTGATCATAAAAAGATTGATATAGACCTCTTAAATTATTCCATTTATATTCCGGAGCAGGCGTTTTCACGTCTATTCCTTTCTTTTCATCAGATTCCCACTGCAAAAGCAAATGAGTCCAGCCGATCTGATAAGAGATGTTTTGTGAAGGAGTTTTGTCAATCCCGGATTTTACAAGGTCTTTTTCCTCTTCTCTGATACCCTCAAATTCCTGATCATAAAGCCGGTAGTTTTTCTGTAAGGCTTCAATAAGTTCGGTTTTATTACTGTACTGCTGCATGAGATAGGGTTTATTTTCTCTGTTTACTGAATGAAGCCATCAGATAAAACAAAAACGGAAGGATAAATAATGAACCCAGCATAAGGGCCCATCCCAAGGCGGCAATGGTTTTTGGCGGTGCCATATGGGTGAGCAACGAAAGGTGCTGTCCGTTTCCGAGTAAAATAATATCAGGATTATGCTGATAGGTTGCTGCTACAAGGATCATGACCATCTGAAAACCGGCCAGAGCCCGTACAGGTAGCAGTTTTTGTCTGTTCATTGCCCGAAGGATAAGTAATAACGCAATCGTAGCAAAAGCAATTGCCATAATCCCCAATGGTTTTGAGAATATCCACATCAGAAGCGGAATATCCGAAATATAAGCTGTAAAAAATACAAGAACTCCGGTAATGACTACAAAAATCATAGTCTGCTTGGATTTTCTGATCATCAGTACCAGATCGGCTTTATCTCTGGTCTCTCTCAATGAAAAGATGGAAGCGAGATAAGCACAAAGCGCTACGGTAAATAAGCCTACAGAAACGCCAAACCAGTTCAGCCAGCTGAAAATATAAAGATCGAGGAAACCTGTGGCATCAGGATTGATGGAATGTGAAACCGTTGCTGCTGCTATTAACCCCAGGAAAAATGGAGTTAACAGGCTTGCATAGTAAAATATTTGCGTATATAATACCTGCCAGTTATCTTTCACGGCATCATAATGTCTGAAGGTAAAAGCTGTTCCCCTCGCAATAATACCCAAAAGCATCAATACTAAAGGAATGTGGAGGTAAGTAGACATTGTGGTATAGATTTCAGGAAATCCTACAAAAAGAATTACAATAGCGATGATAAGCCACATATGATTGGCCTCCCATACAGGAGCAATAGATTCATACATGATCTCTTTGGTCTTATGACGGGCTTTTTTATTCGTGAAAAGTTCCACGATACCCGCTCCGAAATCAGCCCCGCCCAGAATAATATAAAGACAGATGGACAGCCATAGAAAGCCTATAACAATGTAGATCATGATTTCTTGTTTTTATCGTTAAACTGAGAGTCTGTAGGGTCGTAAAGTTTGGGAACCATCTGTATCTGCCTTCTTAAAAGGAAAATAAGGATCAGTGATAATGAGATGAAGATCGCTGTAAAGAAATAAAATGAATACTGTATTCCGGGCATCGGTGTCACAGCGTCTATTGTTCTCATGACTCCATAGATAATCCAGGGCTGCCGTCCTACCTCAGTAACGGTCCATCCCGCCTCTAAAGCAATATATCCGAAAGGAGTGGCGATTAAAAAGGTCTTTAACAACCAGTTTTTACTCAACCATTCTTTCCTGAAGAAGAAGGCATACAGGTATACGATCCCGATACATATCATTATGACTCCAAAGAAGATCATAATTTGAAATGCATAATGGGTAACAGCTATTGGAGGCCATTCATCTCTTGGGAAATCTTTCAGACCCTTTACTTCAGCGTTGAAATCATTGCTTACCAAAAAACTTAATACTTTTGGAATTTTAACAGCATATTTAATTTCACCTTTTTCTTCATCAGGAATTCCACCGATAACAAAAGCGGCTCCTTTCTCTGTTTCAAAATGGGCTTCCATGGCTGCCAGTTTAATGGGCTGCCTTTCCGCAACAGATTTTGCGGCAATATCCCCACTTAATGGTGCTCCGAAAGCTCCGATAAGGGCAAAACCAACTGCAATTCTGAAAGCTTTGGTATGGAATTCAATATTTCTTTTCTTAATAATTAATAAGGCGTGAACACCGGCAACAGCAAATCCGGTAGCACAAAATGCAGCCACAGTCATATGGAGCGCCTGGGGAAACCACGCATCGTTGAACATCGCTTTGATAGGGTCAATATTCATATATTGCCCATTAATATAATCGAAGCCGGCAGGAGAATTCATCCAGGCATTGGCGGCTACTACAAGAATTCCTGATGCCAGTCCGCTTACTCCTACCAAAAAACCGCAAAACCAATGAAACCATTTGTTGAAGCGTTCCCAGCCATACAAAAAGAAGCCAATAGCAATAGCTTCAATGAAAAATGCGGTTCCCTCTAAAGAAAACGGCATTCCAAAGATAGGACCTGCGTGTTTCATGAATCCAGGCCAGAGAAGCCCCAGCTCAAAAGACAGCATTGTTCCGGAAACAGCCCCGGTAGCAAATAAAATAGCGACTCCTTTACTCCAGGCTTTTGTGAGTCCTTTATATATTTCATTATTGGTTTTTAGGTATTTCCAATGGGCAAAGGCCATTAAAAAAGGCATCACCATTCCCACACAGGAAAAAATGATATGAAAGCCCAGGGATAAGGCCATCTGCGCACGGGCAGCAATAAAATCATCCATAATATCAACTTTTGAGTAAATAAATTTACGTATAAATTATTGATGTAGAGTATGATTTAAAACAGCTGGTATTTCAGAAATACAACTTAATTTTAAATCTTTTATGATGCTATCAGTCTTTATGTTTTAAGTAAGAAAACTCTACATTTTTTTGACATTTTTTAACTTTCATACCTCGAAAAAAATCACGATATTTGTAAGTCTTTGCATATAGCAAGATTTTTAATATTTAATATGAGTCAAAAACAATATACAGCTAGTAGTATTCAGGCATTGGAAGGAATGGAGCACGTACGTATGCGTCCTTCAATGTACATTGGTGATGTAGGAACGAGAGGTCTTCACCATTTGGTTTATGAAGTAGTAGATAACTCTATTGACGAAGCGTTGGCAGGATACTGCGACACGATCTTTGTTGCCATTAAAGAAGGAAACGGAATTGAGGTAAGCGATAATGGTAGAGGTATTCCAGTTGATTTCCATGAGAAAGAACAGAAATCTGCTCTTGAGGTTGTAATGACAAAAATCGGAGCCGGAGGTAAGTTCGACAAAGATTCCTATAAGGTTTCAGGAGGTCTTCACGGGGTAGGGGTTTCGTGTGTGAATGCACTTTCCAATGAAATGGTAACTACAGTTTACAGAGATGGGAATGTTTACCAACAGATATATTCTAAAGGAAAAGCCCAGACTCAGGTTGAAGAGATCGGACATAGTGAAAAAAGAGGGACAAAACAGTTTTTCCAGCCGGATGATACCATTTTTACGGAACTGGTTTACAACTATGATACATTAGCAACCCGTTTAAGAGAGCTTTCTTATCTTAATAAAGGAATTACAATTACACTTACTGATGAAAGAGAGACATTAGAAGATGGCTCTTTCAAAACAGAAATTTTCCATTCTGAAGGAGGATTAAAAGAGTTCGTTGCTTATATCGATGGCAGCCGTGAATCTATCATGGAGCACGTTATTTTTATGGAAGGCGAAAGAGATGATATTCCTGTTGAAGTGGCGATGCGTTATAATACGTCATTCAACGAAAATCTTCACTCTTATGTTAATAATATTAATACCCACGAAGGAGGTACTCACCTTGCAGGTTTCAGAAGAGCTTTAACAAGAACTTTAAAGAAATATGCAGACGAATTGGGGCTTCCGGCAAAAGAAAAAGTAGAAATTACTGGTGATGACTTCCGTGAAGGATTAACAGCTGTAATTTCTGTAAAAGTAATGGAACCTCAGTTTGAAGGACAGACTAAAACAAAATTAGGAAACTCTGAAGTTTCTGGTGCTGTTGATAAGATTGTAGGGGAGATGCTTACTAACTTCTTGGAAGAGAACCCTAATGAAGCTAAAGTAATTGTTCAAAAAGTGGTTTTAGCTGCCAAAGCTAGACAAGCTGCGAAAAAGGCTCGTGAAATGGTTCAGAGAAAATCTCCGATGGGAGGTTCCGGTCTTCCTGGAAAATTATCTGACTGTTCATCTAAAGATCCGGCTGAATCTGAGCTTTTCCTTGTAGAGGGAGATTCCGCAGGTGGAACTGCTAAACAGGGAAGAGACAGACATTTCCAGGCTATTCTTCCTTTAAGAGGTAAAATCCTGAATGTAGAGAAATCTATGCTTCATAAAGTATATGATAACGAGGAAATCAGAAACATCTATACCGCTCTTGGAGTATCTGTAGGTACTGAAGAAGATAGCAAAGCTTTGAATATGGTGAAGCTTAGATATCATAAAATTGTGATTATGACCGATGCTGATATCGATGGATCTCACATATCTACCTTGATTCTTACCTTCTTCTTCAGATATATGAAGGAACTTATTGAAAACGGATATATCTATATTGCTCAGCCGCCTTTATATTTATTGAAGAGAGGTAACAAAAAAGTGTATGCTTATAACGAAAAAGAACGTGAAGAGTTTACATTGGAAATGTCTCCGGATGGGAAAGGAGTAGAAGTACAACGTTACAAAGGTCTTGGAGAAATGAACCCTGAGCAGCTTTGGGAAACGACCCTTAATCCTGAACACAGAATTTTAAAGCAGGTAACTATTGATAATGCTGTGGAGGCAGACAGTGTTTTCTCAATGTTGATGGGAGATGAAGTTCCGCCACGAAGAGAATTTATCGAGAAAAATGCAAAATATGCAAAGATTGATGCATAAGCATTTGTAAAATATATAAAAAAAGCTTCTGATTATTTAGAAGCTTTTTTTATATTTGAGGGAACCAATAAAAAATAATAATATGTTAACTCTTTTACAAACAGACCCTTATGAAGGGGTAGATGCAGTTTCAGGTGCAGCCGCTGCCGGATTAGGGATCGGATCCTTATTCATTGGCTTACTTTTCTATATATTTTATGGATACTGCATGTACAAAATCTTCCAGAAAGCAGGAAGAGAAGATGCATGGGCAGCTTTTATCCCTATTTATAATATCATCGTTCTGCTGGATATTGTTAAAAAACCGATATGGTGGATTATATTATTCTGTTTCCCTTTTGTAAATCTATTTGCAAGCTGGGTAGTGAATGACAGATTGGCCAAAGGGTTTGGAAAGGAAACTCCTTTATATACCATTCTGTTGTTTTTCTTAGGATTTATTTTTATTCCTGTGCTGGGGCTTGGAAGTGATACCTACGACAGCAAAAGAATTCCCAATGATTAAAAAATTACAATATAAATACAATAAAGACTTCAATTCTGGAGTCTTTTTTTGTTACATATCTGATTCATTAATATTGTCGAATTTATTGTACACCCGTCTTACATTAATTCTACAGTATTTGAATTATGTAAAATGTCAATTAGTATTACATTTGAAATAATGATAACATTATAAATTAATGGAGATATTAATAAAAATTAATATTCCCATTCAATAATTTTGCATACTGAGAAAGTCTGAAAAACATACTTAAAATCATCCTGAAATAAGTTACAATTTTCTTTAATGAAGAGTTTTAATTGTCCATTCATCAGCTTAAGCAGGTAGATTTTAGAATAATACTTTCTTTAGTATTAATAAAGATTTCACTAGGTGGAGTATTTTTTTGTGCAAACCTATTTAAGAGTTCCCAATATTTTATTATGTTTGCACAATTTTTAATAACTATGATGAAAATATTCTTTCTTGGAGCTTTATCCGTAGCTTCATCTTACTTTGCACAGAGCTATCCTGTTTCTGCAATTCCTGAAAATTTAAAAAAAAATGCAAACGTAGTGGTTCGGAAAGACTTTACTACCGTTAGTATTAATAAAGTAGATGAAATAAAATACCAGTTCAATACGGTGAAAACTGTTTTAAATAAGGACGGTAATGATAAAGCCGTAGCCTATATCCCTTATAATAAAGGAAACAGCATTTCAGATGTAAAGGTGACCATCTATGACGGAGCCGGTAAGAAAATAAAAAGTTTTTCCAAATCGGATTTTGGTGATTTTGCCAATAACCGTCAAGGGATCTTTTATTCGGATAACAGGATTTTGGTGTTTAATTATACCCCAACAGACTATCCGTATACGGTGGATTTTTCTTATCAGATTTCTGACAAAAATACCGTTTTCATTCCTGATTTTGTGCCGTTTTTTTCCACCAACACATCTTTAGAAGAAGCGGAATTTAAAATTATCAATACCTCCGGAATCGAACTTAGGACAAAGACCTATCCGTCAAAGTTTAATTATACATCTGTTATTGAAAGCGGAAGCGCAGGGGAAAAAAACATACGCCTACAAAAATGTTCCGGCCATTGATGATGCTTTGTTAATTCCACAGCCTATTAAAATTTTACCCAAAGTAAGTTTTTCCCTTACGAAATTTAACCTGGCAGGGAAACAGGGAACTTTAAATAACTGGACAGACTTCGGAACCTGGTATTACAATAACCTTGTGGAGCCGGTTGCTGTTTCTACTCCGGCGATCAAAGCGGAAATAGCATCTTTAAACCTGCAGGGTTCCGTAGAGGATAAAGTAAAGAAGATTTATCAGTACATGCAGGCTAAAACCCGATATATCTATGTAGGGTTGGGAATTGGGGGATGGCTTCCCATGCTGCCTGATGAGGTGGATAAAAAAGGGTACGGGGACTGTAAAGGTCTTACCAATTATATGAAGACTTTATTGAATGAAGCAGGAATACCGTCTTATTATTGCGTTATCAATTCCGAACCTTCCCAGGTATCATTTGATCCGGATTTTCCAAGAATGGGAGGAAATCACGCAATTCTAATGGTACCTACGGAGAACGGGAATATCTGGCTTGAAAATACATCACAGCAGACCGGGTTCAATCACTTAGGGTACAGTACAACAGACCGAAATGTGCTTTCTGTAAAGAAAAATGGAATAGAATTGATCAGCACTCCCGTGTATTCTGCTGATCAGAATAAAGAAAAACAGATCCTGAAAATAAAAGTAGGGGAAGACAACAGTATTTCGGGAGAAGGAAATTTTCACTATACGGGAAGCCAGTATGATTATAATTTAGGATTTACAGGCCTTAATCCAAAAGAAAGAAATGATGCCTTGAAAAATTCTTTAAATGTTCTGAATTTTGAAAAAGTTGAAATGAAAAATTTTGTCAACGATAAGGATAAAGCTTTTATAACCTATGATGTAGATTTTAAAGCCAATAATTATGCGAAGAAAGCGGGAAACAGCCTTATATTCAGAGCTATTCCGATTTTTTCCAACAGTATTTACAAAACAGATGAAAGCCGCGAACTTCCTTTCGAAATCAGACAATCTTTCGAAGATGAGTATGAAATCAGTTTTATCCTTCCTAAAGGCTACAAGATCGATGAAACCCCTGAAGATACTCATGTGAAATCTGAATTTGGCTACTATACCCTAAGCTTTGCCAAGAATGGAGAAGAACTTAAGGTAAAAAGAAAAATACAGGTCAATAAAGGAACTTACCCCAAAGAAAAATATAATGAATATGTAAATTTCAGAAAGAAAACAATAAACATGGACAATTCAAAAGTTTTAATTACAAAAATATAACGATGAGAAAAATAGTACTGGTACTGGTTTGCGCTGCAAACTTAGCATTTATTAAAGCGCAAAAGCATGAGTTTTTAGATCCCCCAAAATTTTCGGATGCCGATTTATCTAAAGCCAAATCATTATTGGATGAAAATGCAGCTGCTGAGGTTTTATATAGATCTGTACATTATAGAATTGATGTATCTACAGGTGATTTGCACAGGGAATATGTTTATAGAGTAAAGATTTATAATAAAGATAAGGCTGAAGACTGGCTGAATGTTGAAGTTCCGCTTTATAAAAGTGGTAATGATCAGGAAGTATTGAACAAGTTTAAAGCATTTACTTACAATCTGGAAGATGGAAAGGCTGTTCCGGTAAAGGTTGAAAAAAGTTCTAAATACAAAAGTAAAGAGAGCAAAAATACAACAATTACCAAATTTGCTTTTCCGAATGTGAAAGACGGCTCAGTATTAGAATATCAATATGAGGTACTGTCTCCGTTTGCATTTTTATATACTATTCCTGAGGCTCTGATAGAATTGGATACGCCTTCCCTTTATACAGAATATATTTTAGACGCTCCCGTTAGTATATCTTATAATATCAACTATACCGGAAGTTTGGTGCCTAAACATAGGGATATTTCGGACAGAACTCTGTATGGAGCCCAATATAAAACATACAGGTTCGGCTTCGAAAATGTAAAAGGATTTAAAACAGAGAAATTCGTTAGAAATGACAGAAATTATCGTACAAAAATAAGTGCGGAACTTCATTCTACCAATTTTAAGGAAGTGAAGCTGTATTCCTCTTCTTGGGAGCAGATCAAAAAAAGACTTTATGAAAATGAGGATTTCGGCGGGGAACTGAAAAAAACAAAACTGGCGAAAGAAAATATGCCGGCAGGTATTTCAGAGATGAAAACCGACCTTGAAAAGGCAAATGCTATTTTCAAATATGTTCAGAAAACGTTTACGTGGAATAAAGATAGAGGAATTTACACCGAAGACGGTATAAAAAAAATGATAGAAACAAAAACGGGGAATGCGGCAGAAATCAATCTTTTTTTAGTAATGCTTCTTCGTGAGGCGAACATTAAAGCTGATCCGCTTATTATTTCTACTGTGGATAACGGCCTGATCAATATTGTATCTCCTAATGTTACCAATACGAATTTTGTATTGGCTGCCGTAGAAACTGCCGGAGGTCTTCAAACGTTTGATGCAACATCGAAACAGTCTTCGATGAATGAACTTCCTTTGAGGGACTGGAACGAATATGGTATTTTAGTGGGTAAAGACAAGACTTTACAGCTGCAGATGACCAATACCAAACCGGGAAATACTTTCCTTACCGTAGAGGCTAAAATTAATGAAGACGGGAGTGTTTCCGGTGCCTATTCCGATAGAGATACCGGTGTTTTCGCCATGTATGTTAAAGATGATTACGATGAAAATCCTGACAAATATAAAAAGCAGTATAAAGAAAACTTTTCGGTAGATTTTACAGACATTACTTCAAAAGTACTGGAAAATGGTGAATTTGAGAGTACTATGAAATTTTCATCAAACGAAATGATTGATAAAGTAGGAAAAAAACTGATCATCAATCCCATGTTGTTTTTAAATAAAAATTCAAATGAGTTTGATCAGACGGAAGCCCGAAAGTATCCTATTGATTTTGGAGCTTCCTCTACGAAAGTAAAAAAAGTAACTCTTGAAATTCCGGAAGGATATACCATTGATGAGATGCCTAAAAACAAAAAGATCGTTACAGAAGATAAAGAGATAGAATACAGCTATATAGTTGAACAGAAAGGGAATAAACTGGAAGTAATTTCTACCACTAAAATTGCGAGCCCGGATTATCCAAAAGAATATTACCCTGCATTCAAGCAGATTTGGGGTGTTGCTTCAAAACACGAAAACCAGGTGATCAGTTTAACTAAAAAATCATAAAGAACAGATTTGAGGATTTGTGTATTAAAAAAATAAAATTTTTCAAAAACCATTCAAAAGATGAATGGTTTTTGCTTGTATATAAAAAATGAAATTATGAAAAATACGATTGCCGCTTTGGCCCTGTCTTCCCTGTTTGCTGTTACTGCCTGTAAAAAAAATGAAACAGCGGAAACCGCAAAGGAAAAAACAGAAAATAAACAATCTGAAGGGTTTATAGTAGATTCTGTGAAAGTAAGTGATTCTACAAAAATTACAGACTCATTGAAAGTTTCGTATACCTCAAAATTGTTGGTTTTTCCAGGATTAAAAAATAAAACGCTTTTAGACAGCATTTATTTTCAGGATAAAGGAATAAAAGATTTTTCGAAAACCGGACTTCAAAATTATCTGGAAACCGGAAAAAAAGACTATTTCTCTTCTGTGAAAAATGATAATAAAGATTGGGTTAGCGATATGACCTATGCTCAGAATTGGTATTCCAGCTCTTATATGAATCTGATTTCCAATGCTAATGGATATATGCATATTCAATATGTTGGAAGCGGGTATGAAGGAGGAGCGCATGATAATTATGGATTCTCAGAAAGAGTTTTTGATCTTAGGAATAATAAAAAACTGGAACTGAAAGATATTACTTCAATGCCCAAGGCTAAAATTGAGGCGATCCTGATGAAAAATATTAATAAGATGAATAGCGGGACGACGGACGAAAACGGTGAAGTAAAAAACTCGGAAATGTTACTGGTAGAGAAAATTCCGGCGACCAATAATTTCTATTTTGATGATAAAAATCTGTATTTCCATTACAGTCCCTACGAAATTGCAGCTTTTGCAGCAGGAGATATTACGATTCCTATTTCCTGGGAAGAACTTATAGGAACGTTAAATACCGAATTTAAAGAAAGAATGAAAATTAAATAAATTAATGCTTCCGGATCAGGAAGCATTGTTTATTTTTGCGGTAATGGAAAAAGTAGCTTTTATCATCAATCCTTTTTCGGCTAAAAAAAATTATCAGCCATTTCTGAACGAACTTAAAAACAAAGTTGGCAATCCTCTGTATTACGTTTCCGAATCTATTCCCGGGACCGATGATTTTATTCAGTCCCATTTTGATAAGGTAGATATTTTTGTTGCTATTGGAGGGGACGGAACGATTTCTACAGTAGCTAAAAATTTGATCTCCACAGATAAAATTCTGGCCATTTTTCCGGCAGGTTCAGGAAACGGATTCTCCAATGAAACCCGCTTCAGTAAAAACCTGGATGAGCTTTTGGAGAAAATAAAAGCGAAAAAATCCAGGAAGATTGATACCTTTACGGTGAATGACAGACTTTCCATTAATGTTTCGGGAACAGGATTTGATGGCAAGGTGGTCAAAGAATTTGAAAAAACAAGCCGTGGTTTCAAGAATTATATCAAAGTATCCCTAAAAACGTTCTTCAATTATAAACCGATCAAGGTCAAGTTTTTTGAAGAAGAATATAAGCAGTACAACGGAAGGTATCTTATGCTGAATATTGCCAATACCCGTCAGTTTGGAAACAATGCCTATATTGCGCCAAAAGCCAGTAAGAGCGATGGGCTGGTGGACATGGTTTTGGTAAAGAAATTCCCTTTAACCTATTCTGCGCTGTTTGCTTTCAGGATGTTTACCAAGAAATTAAAGGATGACGAATATGTTACCTATCTTCCGGTTTCTGAAATTTCCTTTCAGGTCAATACCAAAAACTGGCACCTTGATGGTGAATTCAATAAGATCAAATCGCCTGTTCATGTTAAAGTACAGCCGTCTAGTCTTAATATTCTGGTTTAAAGTTTAAAGTTGATTGTTTCCCGTAATGCAATCCCTGGTTTGGATCTTTGTTTCCAAATTTACTGTTCACCTGTGAAGCAAAATTCATTCATGAAGAGCAAGGTTGAAAGTATAAGGTTGCTTGCCTGATCTCTGCCACCTGCCATCACATTTCCAGTTTTTTCTCAACTTCAGCCGGATGATCCAGGCAGTATTGAAGCTGTTCTTTATCCAATTGTTTTTCCCAGTTGGCAACTACGATCGTGGCTACGGAATTTCCAATCACATTGGTCAATGCCCTGCATTCGCTCATGAATTTATCAATGCCCAGTATCAATGTCATTCCTGCAAGAGGAACTTCAGGAACAACTGCCAGCGTTGCAGCCAGGGTAACAAATCCTGCTCCTGTAACTCCTGCAGCTCCCTTCGAACTAAGCATGGCCACCAGAAGAAGGATCAGCTGTTTTTCCAGGGGAAGATGAATATTGAGCGCCTGCGCTATAAAAAGAGAGGCCAGAGTCATATAAATATTTGTTCCATCCAGATTGAAAGAATAGCCGGTGGGCACTACCAAACCTACAATAGCTTTTGAGCAGCCTGCTTTTTCCAGTTTTTCCATCAGGCCGGGAAGAGCTGATTCTGATGAACTGGTTCCCAATACCAAAAGAAGTTCTTCTTTAAGGTAAAACAAGAGCTTGAATATATTCACTCCGTTATACCATGCTACAGCTCCCAAAACCACCACAATAAAAAGGATAGAAGTAATATAGAAGGTTGCCACCAGGAATATCAGGTTCAGAACAGAATGAAGCCCGTATTTTCCTATGGTAAAGGCCATTGCTCCAAAAGCACCTATAGGTGCCAGCTTCATTAATATATGAACGATCTTGAATATGGGGGCAGATAAGTTCTGTAGAAAATCCGTTACCTTCTGGCTTTTTTCTTTGGTTAAAACCAGGGCAACACCCATTAAAATCGCTACAAGGAGAACCTGAAGAATATTGTCTCCTACTAGCGGACTGAAAAGCGTATCCGGGATAATATTCATGATGAAGCCCGTAAGCGTTGACTCATGAGCTTTCGCCTTATATTGTGAAACGTCTCCTGAAAGGGTAACAGGATCAATATTTAAACCATGGCCAGGCTGCAGGACATTGCCTACAATTAAACCGATAATCAGCGCTAATGTTGAAAATGTAAAAAAGTAGAGCATTGCTTTTACGGCAATTCTTCCCACCTTTTTAAGATCCGTCATATGGGCAATTCCCAGGGTAAGGGTAATAAAGATAACAGGAGCAATAATCATTTTTACTAATTTAATGAAACCGTCACCCAGAGGTTTCATGCTTTCTCCTACTTCTGGATAGAATTTTCCTAAAAGAATACCTGCAATAATTGCGATGATAACCTGAAAATAAAGCTGCTGATAAAATTTTTTTGATTTCAAAAGGAAATGTTTTTAAAGGGCGAAATTATGAATTTTTTCTAAAAACATGATAGAAGTCATAGAATTTGAAGAATATATTACAAGTTATCAGCTTTTTTATTTGAAAGTATTCATTGATTATCAGGCATAAAGAAAGGGCTGGAATAAAAATTCCAACCCTGTTTTTATAGGCTATATTTTTGGGAGTCACTCAATTATTCAGTGGCTACGGAATCATCTCCACGGCCATCTGCCACGGCATGAATGTTTCCATTTTCGTCCAGTACAATCATTTCTGTTTTTCCGATCTGTTTTACCTTTTCAATGACATAATTTTTACTTTCCAGCTCAGAAATGGTACTTTGCGGGAAGTTGTTCTCTACCTTTATTGATTCCGGAAGCCACTGATGGTGGAACTTGGGAGCATTCACGGAAATGTTGGCATTTAATTTAAAATCAACTACATTGACAATAGACTGATACACTGAAGTAGGGATGGTAGTTCCCCCCGGCGTTCCCACCACCATATAAGGCTTTCCGTTCTTAAGCAGGATGGTAGGGGTCATGGAAGACAGCATTCTTTTATTGGGCTGGATTGCGTTGGCTTCACCTCCTACAGCACCAAACATATTCGGTACCCCGGGTTTGATAGAAAAGTCGTCCATTTCATTATTTAAAAAGAATCCTGCTCCGGAAACCACGACCTTACTTCCGTAATATCCGTTAAGGGTTGTCGTCACAGAGGCAGCGTTTCCATCCTTATCAAGGACAGAAATATGAGTGGTTTGGGTAGATTCTTTAGGCTGAGGGATGATTTTTCCCACTTCTGCACTTGGAGTGGCCTTATTGAAACTGAAACTTTTCCATCTGTTTTTCAGATATTCATCAGAGATAAGGTACGATGTTTTGTCCTCAATAAAGTCAGGATCACCCATGTATTCCGCTCGGTCTGCAAAGGCTCTTCTTTCAGCTTCGGTCATAATCTGAACTGCTTTTGTGGAGTTCTGCTGATATTTTTCAAGATTTTCAAAGCTTGCCATTCTAAGCATTTGGGCAAGTAGCAGTCCGCCGCTTGAAGGGAGTGGCATAGAAACGACACGGTTTCCTTTATAATCGAATTCTAGGGCTTTTCTTTCAGCAACTTTATAATTTTTAAGGTCTTCCAGGGTGATAATTCCATTGCCTCTCTTCATTTCTGCCACCAGAAGCTGGGCTGTTTTTCCTTCATAGAAACCTTTAGCTCCTAGTTTCTGAATCAATTTTAACGTTTCAGCCAATTCTTTCTGAACTAATATATCACCTGCTTTCCAGGGGGTATCTTTTACAAAAACGGTAGAAGACTGGTTGTGTTTCTTGAAGTGCTCCCTGTTATTATTCAACATATCGGCTTCCTGTTCTGTAATGGCAAATCCCTGTTCTGCAAGATCGATAGCAGGCTGGATGATCTTTTCCATCGGAAGTTTACAGTACTTTAAGGTCGCAAAAAGCCGGCTACACTTCCGGGGATCCCTACAGCAAGTCTTCCGTTCTGCGAAAGGTCAGTATCTGCTCTTCCTTTTTTATCCAGATACATATCTCTGGAAGCTTTTTTGGGAGCGGTTTCCCTATAGTCTAAAGTGAATCTTTCACCGGTATTTTTTACGCCTACCAAAAATCCGCCGCCGCCGATGTTTCCTGCCTGAGGATATACTACAGCCAAAGCATACTGGGTGGCTGTAACTGCATCATAAGCATTTCCGCCCATTTTTAATATGCTGGCACCGGCTTCACTGGCCAAAGGGTGCGCAGATACGACCACTCCTTTATTTTTTACTTTTACTTCCTTTACAATGCTGATATCTGTAAATTGAGCCCAGCCTAATTGGCTGGCTAATAAGATCGACACAATTAAAATCTTCTTCATACGATTGTTTTTCTATGAAACAAAATTATAGATTTTTGTGTAAATCATAGTCAACGATAATGATGTAAAAAGTTTTTTGTTTAAAATAATCATAATCTCCCTTTCAGGCTTGAAAAAGCAGACCATTGCCCGTGCTGTAGATCAGATCGGTTCCGGTAACATATGCTGCTATTATGGACAATCAGATATTCACAAAAGGGGCATGTCCGTGGATGATTTTCGATGCCTGTTCCGGATGATGTTTTTTTTAAGTACACCTTTTGTATTATGGTTGACATGTTTTTTTTACTTTTGTACAATTCTAAAAAAATCTGAAAAATGGAATCCTATACGGAAAGAATACTGATTACGGGTGCTCTTGGACAAATCGGCACCGAACTTACCAATAGACTTGTTGAAATCCACGGAGCGGAGAATGTAGTCGCTTCAGGACTGGACAGATGGCAGGAAGGAATTACCTCTGCAGGGCATTATGAAAGAATGGATGTTACTAATACACAATTAGTAAGGCAGGTGATTCAGGATTATGACATCACTACTGTGTATCACTTAGCTTCGCTTTTATCCGGAACTTCCGAAAAGCAGCCTGTTTTCGCCTGGAAACTCAACCTGGAGCCTCTGCTTCATTTTTGCGAAATGGCGAAGGAAGGACTTATTAAAAAGATCTTCTGGCCAAGTTCAATCGCGGTGTTTGGAAAAGGAATTCCAAAGGAAAATGTAGGCCAGGAGGTGGTACTGAACCCAACAACGGTTTACGGGATTTCTAAAATGGCGGGTGAAAAATGGTGTGAATACTATTTCGATAAATACGGAGTGGATGTAAGAAGTATCAGATACCCGGGATTGATCTCCTGGAAGACTCCTGCGGGAGGCGGAACAACCGATTATGCTGTTGAGATTTTCTATAAAGCAATAGAGGAGGGGAAATATACAAGTTTCATTTCTGAGAATACAGGAATGCCGATGCTATATATGGATGATGCCATCAATGCAACCTTGAAATTAATGGAAGCTCCAAAAGAAAAACCTATCGGTTCGTTCCTCTTATAATTTGGGAGGAATGTCATTTACCCCAAAAGAACTGGCAGAAGAAATTAAGAAAGAAATTCCTGATTTCACCATTGATTACAACCCGGATTTCAGACAGGCTATTGCCGATTCCTGGCCGGCTTCAATTGATGATTCAGTGGCTAAAAAGGACTGGGGTCTGACGTATGATTTCGGGATTTCTGAAATGACAAAAGATATGATCAAGAATCTTAAAGTAAAATTGGCTAAGGATTAATAATGTAAAGTAATGCTTTAATTAATTTTTATTTTAACATCTGATTTTTAGTTTATTATAAATTTTATATAGAATTTAATTTAAATGGTATTATTGACTTTCAATATTGTAAATATCGAAGCGGAAGCAAAAAACGGCTTCACAATCACCGGTGAAGAAAGGCTGAAAACGACAGAAGATAATACCAAAGCAATTCTGAGAATTTTAGATATTCATGACATAAAAGCAAGTTTTTTCGTTGAGGTTGCGCTCGTTGAAAAACTGCAGAATCTTATAAAAGCAATTTCATCCAAAGGGCATGAAATTGCTTTTTATAATAAAGGTTCCAATCTTACGGAACTTGAAAATGCCAAGCGGAATATTCAGGATCTTTTGGAAAAACAGATCCGAGGAATTCGTCAGAAGGATGTAAAAGTGCCGCAGGAAAATTTGAAGCTGCTGGAGTTTAATTACGTTTCCAATATCGACAATGCCAATATTCTGTTCCCGTTCAAACGTCTGAAACGGGATACGGAAATTACCGAGGAGGACGGATTGAGTATCGTACCGGAAAGTATCTCTCCTTACAGTCAATTGCCCTACAATGATTTTGTGTTTCAGATCCTGCCGATGAAATATTACCAGAATATGATGCTGGAAACACTGCAGAATGAGGAATTTGTACTGATCTATCTCAATTCATGGCAGTTTACAGACTTTAAAAAGTACCGTTTTGAGATTCCTTTTTACAGGAGTCTGTTTTCGGGCAAAAAAATGGAGGACAAATTAGATGCCCTCCTTACGTTTATCAACGAGAAAGAACTAGCCGTTTCCCGTATGAAAGATTATATTTTTTAAGTTGCAGACGGTAGACGTAGATTGTCTCACACCCCGCTTCCCGCACCTTGCTAGCTCAATTCAAAAAGAGTAATCTCCGGTAATACCCCGACTCTTCCCGGATAACCCAATACGCCAAAGCCTCTGTTGACATACAGCAGCTTCCCTTCGCTTTCGTAAAGGTCTGCCCATTTCGGGTACCGGTACTGAACCGGTGACCATTTGATATTTTTAAGATCCAGGCCAAACTGCATTCCGTGGGTGTGCCCTGAAAGGGTTAAATGAATGTTTCCCGGGTGTTTTTTTACCACATAATCAAAATGGGTAGGATCATGGCTCATTAAAATTTTTGTCGCGGAATCCGGTATGTTTTTTAAAGCGTCATCAATTTTACCAAATTGGGGGAACGGTTTCAGTCCCCAGTTTTCAACTCCCAGGATGAATAATTTTTCTCCGTTTTTTTCAATGACCCTGTTTTCATTTCTCAGCATGTCAAAGCCTGCCTGTCTTTCATAGTCGATCAGGGTATCAAGATTTTTCTTTTTGGCATCCGGTGAAGCCCAGGTTATATAATCACCATAATCATGATTTCCAAGTACCGCAAATTTTCCGTCTTTAGCTTTTATTTTTGAAAATAGAGGTATGAATGGTTTGAACTCATCAGCTACATTGTTCACCATATCTCCGGTAAATAGTACCAGGTCAGGATTTTGTTCATTGATCAGGTCTACAGCGTGCTGGAGCTTACTCGGGTCCGAGAAACTTCCGCTGTGGACATCAGAAATCTGAATGACCTTATAGCCTTTGAAGCTGTTCGGGAGATTCGTCAGTTTTACTTTTACCCTTCTTACTTTATGGCGGTATTTTCCGAAGGTAATACCATCAATGAAGAGTGCGGAAAGGACGCCGCTCATTCCCAGTCCTACCAGACTCAGAAATTTTCTTCTCTCCGGGAAAAAGTGGTCCGTCGGTCGTGTTAATCCTACCAAATAACCACCCGTTCTGAAGATGTCATCAATTAATAAAAACAGAACCACGAAAATTTTGGGAAGGATAAATACTAAAAATAAGGAAATCATGATCTGAGCCCTCATCATGCTCCGTTCTGACCGCTGATAATGAGTCACCTCGTAAGCAAAAACGCCATAAATAATTAAAGATATCACCCAATAGCCGGTCCGCAACCAAAAATTGTCTGTCAGCGTTCTTATCGCCTGGTAAATATAGATCTCTAAAAACAGGAAGATCCCGGCAATGATTAAAAAATTCTTTTGCATAGTCTGATTTAAAAAAAGCACAAAGAATAATTTCCTGTGCTTTTTATATTTTCTGTTGTTTAAATATTTTTAAGGAAATCTGTAAACGATAGCATTGATGTTCATTCCGGCACCTACCGAAGTCATCACAATGTTACCATTATCTTTAAACGATTGACCTGCCATTTTTCCTTTAATTATTAAATCATACATTGTAGGAATGGTTGCTACAGAGGTATTCCCAAGATCCTGAATGGTCATAGGGGAGATTGCATGATCGTATTCTTTGACGTCATAAAGCCTGTGAAGTCTTTCAATCATCGCATAATCCATTTTGGCATTGGCCTGGTGGATCAGGATTTTATCGATATCTTCAATAGAAAGACCTGCATCTGTAATGGTGTCTTTGATGGCAACCGGAACGTTCTTAAGAGCGTATTCATAGATTTTTCTTCCCAGCATTCTCACATAAAGACGTCTTTGGTCAACTTCTTTATTGATGGATGGAGCATTTTCAAGATAGTTCAATTCCGGGCCGTTGTCACAGATTGTATTGTGAGCAATAATCCCTACATTTTCATCATCAGTAGCTTTTACAACTACCGCACCTGCACCGTCAGCAAAAATCATTCTGTTTCGGTCATGCGGATCAGTCACACGGCTTAAAGTTTCCCCACCGATTATCAGGATTGTTTTGGCTACTTTAGCCTTGATTAAATTGTCCGCTAATATCATGGATTCTACCCATCCCGGGCATCCGAAAAGCATATCATACGTTACGCATTTTCTGTTTTTGATTCCGAGTTTATTCTTTACTCTTGCAGCCATGGTTGGCATGAAATCAGCGTATCCGTGTTCGGTAACTTCCCCGAAATTACTTGCATAAATAATATAATCCAGTTCTTCGCCGTCTACTTTTGCATCCTCAAGGGCAATTTTTGCGGCTTCATAACCGATCTGTGAGTTGGAAAGATCATCCTCAATGAATCGCCTGTTTTCGATTTCTGTAATTTCTACAAACTTCGCAATGGTTTCTTCCACAGGCTTTTCAATTTTTACCCCGTCTTCTGTGTAGAACTCGGAATTCATGAAGTAATCTCTACCAATAACTCTGTTCGGGATGTAAGATCCAGAGCCAATAATGATCGTATTCGGCATTCGTTTATATGATTTTTTTAAAGTTGCAAAGTTAATAATTAATATTAATAACGGAGAATTAAAAATATTATTAAATTTGCAAAAATTGTACTTTACAATCTATGAAAAACAACTCGTCCTTAAAAGGCTTACTTATTGCAGCTGTGGCATTTATCGTTGCCTTTGGGATCTACTTCCTTTTTTTAGCCAAGAAGAATTATTATGTTGTAGATAATCCTACCCCCAACACGTATTATTTTAAAATCAATAATGGTTCTGAAGGAATCATTTCAGCGGGGCAGTATGTGCATGTGGATTTGAATAAAGGGAAAAACTCTATTCAGGTTTTTGATCAGAATAAAAAAATGCTTTATGATTCAGCATTTGAAGTGAACAAACTTCGGGGTTTGATTAATATTGCGCATCAGGATTATTATGTGAATGATCAGTATTACGGATATAACCTTAAAAAGGATTCGTTATTGCTGGCCCTTGATAAGACGACAATTGACGGAAAGGATTATTTCGGAGCCCCAAAGCGTTTCAATAAGCTTTACACAGAAGATTTTTACTACAATGTGGATGAAGATTATGACAAAATCATCAAGAATATCCAGAAAGTGGAATCGAGATCCAAGATCTTCAGAAAGCAGGATTACCTAAATTATTATAAAGAATATTACAAGTTTTAAGTTTTGACAAAAGATATCACCAAAGTTACTCCCTACAATTCAGAGGCTACCAAGAAAAGCCAGGTAGAGGATATGTTCGACAATATTGCGCCGAAGTATGACCTTTTAAACCGTGTTTTATCCATGAAAATTGACATTTTATGGAGAAATAAACTGGTTAAATGGATGAAAAATGATAATCCGCAGGAAGTGCTGGATGTAGCTACAGGAACGGGAGATCTGGCAATTACCATTGAAAAAGGAACCGGTTCAAAAGTAGTTGGATTAGATTTATCACAACAAATGCTTAATGTTGGCGTTATTAAAATAAAAAAACTTAAATTAGACGGCAAAATTTCAATGCAAAAGGGGGATGCAGAAAATCTGCCTTTCGAGGACAATAGATTTGATGCTGTTTCCGTTGCATTTGGAGTGAGGAATTTTGAGAACCTTACCAAAGGTTTGGCAGAGTTAAGAAGAGTAGTTAAAGATAACAAGAGTGTTTATATACTGGAGTTTTCAAAGGTTGAGGGTTTGATGGGACCGCTTTATATGTTTTATTTCAAAATATATTACCTGCCATAGGCAGACTGGTTTCCAAAGATAATAGGGCGTATACATACCTTCCGGATTCTGTAAATGCTTTTCCTTTCGGGGAAAAGATGAAGCAAATTCTTTTAGATACGGGATTTAAGAAAGTAGAATATAAAAAACTAAGTTTAGGTATAGCCACAATTTATAAAGCAACAAAGTAACCTATGAATAAATTTTTATTAAGAGCACTGGTTTTAGCCTCAGTAAATGTTGCCGTTTTTGCAAACGCGCAATTTAGAACCCGAAACAGAATGGATAAGTTGGAAGATTTCGACGAGCAGAAATTCAGTTGGGGTTTTTATTTGAACGGGAATAGACTGGACTACCGCATTGTACTGCACCCGAGGTATGGTATGAATGATAATCAAAATCTTGTTACCTCTAAGGAAAGTTACAGTTTCGGTGCCGGGCTTATTGCAAAATGGAGACTGAACGACTATTTGGATGTAAGAATAGAGCCGGGTTTACAGTTTGCACAAAGACAGTTGACTTTTAATACTCAATCTAATGACCTCTATGCAGGCGGATCTTTAACCAATCCTCCTTTCATGCCTTTCCCTCTGCAGGATAAAGATAAAGTAAGAGAAATCAAATCTACATTGATCGATATTCCTGTTATGCTGGAGCTTCATGGGCAGAGATGGTACAATTCAAGACCTTATGTTGCAGCCGGAGTCAATTATGTAGTAAACCTGCAGTCTAATGCAACTTCTACCGATGACAATATGCAGGGGATCTTCAGATCTACCACCCATAATTTTGCATGGTCTGCAGAAATGGGAATCCAGTTTTATTTCAACAAATTTAAACTGACTCCTGCCATCAGAGGAACATTCTTCATGAACAATGAAAAAGTGGCAGATAATGCAACTACGCCTCCGTATTGGGCTTCTGCAGTCTCTACATTGCAGACGAGAGCCGTAATGTTTGTGCTGAAATTCGAATAAGAAATATCATATTCAAAATACAAAGGAGATGCATCTGCGTCTCCTTTTTTATGGGGATACCAAAATATAGAGCGTTTTATTTTTGTTAGTGTTATTATTTTTTTATTTTTGCTTCTAGTTAGAATATACAAACCTGAAATGCTTCAAGATTTAGAAAACAATTTTTCAGAATTAGAGAAAAAGATTTTGGCTCTGCAAAAGAATTATAAAAATCTTACTGAAAGATTATCGGAATTAAGTGTTGAGCATGATGAACTGAAGGTGAAATACGACGAGGAGAGAAGAAAGAATCAGGTATTAGCAGAAGAGCAAAAAAATATAAAACTTTATTCAGCAATATCAGGAAATCCTGAACACAATAGGTTAATGAAAAATCATATCAACAGATTGGTAAAAGAAATTGATTTCTGTATTGCTCAGCTTCAAAACAGTGGACTATAATGGAGGTAAGGAGAATAACCATAAACATTGCAGGAAGGGTATATCCGCTGAACGTACCGGCAGCAGAGGAGGAAACTTTGCGTAAAGTCGGGAAGCAGATCGAGAATATGATTAAAGATTTTGAACAGAACTTCGATGTTAGAGATAAACAGGATGCATTGGCAATGTGTGCCCTGAAACTGGGGACGAATGCGGAAGTGTTTTCTCTTAACTACGAAAAAAATATTAATTCAACCAACGAAAGATTAGTTCAGATTAATCAAATGTTGAATGAAATCGGGAAATAGATTTTTTTTCCTGAAAAAGACTGCCTACAATAATTCTAACACATTAAAGGTAAACTCAACGCTAAACAATTACCGAGCAAATGTCCATTGAATGGCGTGCCGGATTCCCGGATTACAGACAGTGGAAATCAGTTCAAATCGTGTTGATTAGGAGTTTACTCTCAATCGCTGAATTGTTGTAGGTTTTTTTATTTAAATAGTAAGACAATTAAAACTCAATATATATTATGACAACAGCCATTATAGTAGGCGTTATTTGTTTAGTAATTGGGGCGGTGATAGGGATGTTTTTTTCCAGGAGCTCATTGAATACTAAGGCAAAATTTATCATAGATGATGCAAAGAAAAATGCCGAAAACCTTATAGAAAAAGCTAATGTACAAGCTGAATCCATAAAGAAAGAAAAGAACCTTCAGGCTAAAGAAAAATTCCTGGAATTGAAATCTCAGCATGATGCTGACATCCAGTCCCGTGAAAAGAAAATGCAGGAAGTAGAAAAAAGAATCAAGGACAAGGAGCATAAGCTGAATGATGAGCTTAGCAAAACCGGAAAACTGGAGAAGGATCTTGATAAGCAGATTGCAGATTACGCTAAGAAGAATGAAATTTTAGAAAGAAAACAGCAGGAATTAGATACAGCTACGGCAAAAAAAGTTGAAATACTTGAAAAAATCTCTAATTACACGGCTGATGAAGCTAAGGCAGAATTGGTGGAAACCATGAAGGCTGAAGCTAAAACAAGAGCACAGGCACACGTTCAGAGCATTATGGAAGAAGCTCAGATGAATGCTAAAAATGAAGCGAGAAAAATCGTTATCCAAACCATTCAGAGAATCGGAACCGAGCAGGCTATCGAAAATTCAGTATCTGTTTTCAACATTGAATCTGATGAAGTGAAAGGTAGAATTATCGGTAGAGAAGGTAGAAATATCCGAGCTCTGGAAGCGGTAACAGGCGTGGAAATTATCGTTGACGATACGCCGGAGGCCATCCTTCTTTCATGTTTCGATCCGGTAAGAAGAGAAATCGCCAGATTATCCCTTCACAGATTGGTTACAGACGGTAGAATTCACCCGGCAAGAATCGAAGAAGTGGTGGAAAAAACGAGAAAACAAATAGAAGAGGAGATCATTGAAGTAGGAAAAAGAACAATCATTGATTTAGGAATCCACGGATTACACCCTGAATTGATCAAAATCGTAGGAAGAATGAAGTACCGTTCTTCTTACGGGCAAAACTTACTACAGCACTCAAGAGAAGTAGCCAACATCGCTGCAACAATGGCTGCTGAATTAGGATTAAACGTAAAACTGGCCAAAAGAGCAGGTCTGTTACACGATATCGGTAAAGTTCCTGAGCAGGAATCTGAATTACCGCATGCTTTATTAGGAATGCAGTGGGCTGAGAAATATGGTGAAAATCCTGAAGTGGTTAATGCAATTGGAGCTCACCACGATGAAATTGAAATGAAATCCCTATTGTCTCCGATCATTCAGGTAGCGGATGCTATCTCAGGAGCAAGACCGGGAGCAAGAAGACAGGTATTGGAATCATATATCCAGAGATTGAAAGACCTTGAATCTGCCGCATTAAGTTTTGACGGAGTATCAAGTGCATATGCCATCCAGGCAGGTAGAGAATTAAGGGTAATGGTAGAGAGTGGAAAGGTAAATGACGAAGTCGCTTCCCAGTTATCATACGATATCTCTGAAAAAATCCAGAATGAGCTTACCTATCCGGGACAGGTAAAAGTAACAGTAATCAGAGAAACGAGAGCGGTGAATATTGCCAGATAATAATCGGATTAAGATATTTAATAAAAACCTTTCAAGAAATTGAAAGGTTTTTTATTTTTATCAAAACTTAAAAATGCAAGAACTGTCCCGGTCTTCAAAACTGAAGTACATTTTCTCTATTCCCGTTATTATTTCCGCCTTAGGCTATTTTGTTGATATTTATGACCTTCTTTTATTCGGGATCGTTAGAATCCCCAGTCTGAAAGCGTTGGGGCTTAATCCGGATGCTGATGGAACCTTTATTCTAAACTGCCAGATGGTAGGACTGCTTATCGGCGGTGTTTTCTGGGGAATCTTTGGAGATAAGAAAGGAAGGCTGTCCGTCCTTTTCGGATCTATTCTGGTCTACTCACTGGCCAATATGGCCTGTGGTTTTCTTCCTTATTTTCCCAAAGAACATTTGGTGTATCAATATGCAGGCTTAAGGTTTATTGCAGGAATAGGCCTTGCAGGAGAACTGGGTGCCGGGATTACGCTGGTTTCAGAAAGCCTGCCTAAAAACTTAAGAGCCATAGGAACTTCGGTAGTGGCAGGTTTCGGGCTAATGGGAGCTGTAGTAGCCCAGCTGACCGTAGAATTAGCTGGTGGATGGAATATCTCGTATATTATCGGAGGAGTGATGGGAATCTTATTGTTACTGTTAAGGATCAGCGTTTCAGAATCCGGAATTTATAAGAATATTGAACATAAAAGTGTTTCAAAAGGGAATTTTCTATCCTTTTTCACGAATAAAGACAGATTGATAAGGTATGTAAAATGCATTGCAGTAGGATTGCCCACCTGGTACTGTATAGGGATTCTGGCGGTTTTAGCTAACCAATTTGCTCCTGAATTTGGAATAAAGGACCTCAACCCTGGAAAAGCTATTATGTGGGCTTATATAGGGATTTCTGCCGGTGACCTGATGAGTGGTTTTATTTCACATGCCTTAAAGTCCCGTAAAATGGCTATATTTTATATGCTGGTCTTTACTCTGGTCGGAGTAGCGGTCATGCTTTTTGGAAATACCAATACAGAAACCAAATACTATCTGTTCTGTGTATGGTTAGGATTTGGAACAGGATATTGGGCGATGTTTGTGACCTTGGCTGCAGAGCAGTTTGGAACGAATATCCGGAATACAGCTACCACCACCGTACCCAATATGGTAAGAGGGCTGGTACCGGTGATGATTTTAGCTTTTGATTTCTTTAAAAATCATTTTTCAGTGGTGGAAAGTGCAGCCATTGTAGGGGTGGTGGTGTTCGGTCTTGCATTTTATTCTTCATTGACCATTTCAGAAACCCATGACAGAGACCTTGAATTTATAGAATAATTAATTTTGTTTAATAAATAATAATGTTTTAATCCTTGTTTTAAATATATTAATTGATTTATAATCAATAAATTATAAAATTTGTTTTAATTTATGTTGCGTGTAATTAATATTTGTTTAACTTTGGAAGGTAACTAAAACTATATTGTTTAATTAAAACTAAATCACATGAACATTATTAAAAATGCTAAAAAATTAAGAAAAGAAGATCTAAAGAATATCGCAGGAGGAATAAGTGGAAACCCTGATTTATCTCTTTGCGGATGCAGCTGTTCAGGTTCTGTAACCTGGGCCATGGTACTGCGTACAGTATATCGGTTGTCCTCAGGTGTATACTTGTGGTGACTCAGCGATCTAAAGAATTATTTCAACATGAAATAAACATTTCCACATTTAATATGCAGAACCCTCTTGAAATCAAGAGGGTTCTGCTTTTTTTAATGAATAATATAGAGCAGGCTGCCAATACTGATGGTAACCCAAAGGAGAACAGCCGTAAGCAAAGGCCTGAAGCCTATGGTTTTCAGGGTCTGGATAGAAAGGGTAGAGCCTATGAAAAATAAGGTCAGATTCAATCCGGATTTTGCCAAAGCAGTTATTGCAGTACTAAAACGGTCAAAAAATGGGAAATAGGTGTTCAGGAGGATAGCAAGGATGAAATACCCGATAAACCATGGGATTTTTATTGTAGACTCTTTATTTTTAAAGATAAACATGGTGATCACAGAAACGGGAATGATCCATAAAGCACGGGCCAGCTTCACTGTGGTGGCTACCTTCAGGGCTTCATTACCATACTTACCCGCAGCACCTACTACAGAACTTGTATCATGTATTCCCACAGCACACCATAGACCGAACTGTTCCTGTGAAAGATTCAGCAGGTGCCCGATAGCCGGATAAACAAACAAAGCAATGGAATTTAAGGTGAAAACAATAGCCAGCGCCAGGGAAATCTGCCTGGTGCCGGGTTTAATAATAGGGGATACAGCTGCAATGGCACTCCCTCCGCAGATCGCTGTTCCGGCAGACAGCAGATAGGCTAATGGTCTTTCGAGCTTGAATATCCTTCCTAAAAAATAGCCTAAAACCATGACGGTTACAATGCTGACAACAGTTAGTATCAATCCTGTTTTTCCGGCATGGAGGGCTTCGTCCAGTTTTAAGCCGAATCCTAATCCGACAATGGAGATCTGCAATAGGAGATGGATATATGGGTGAAGATGCTTTTCAAATGGATTTCCGATGCAAACAGCTAATATAAAGCCTGATGCAAGGGCTATGGGAGAAGATATAAATGGAGTAAGGCATAAACCCGCCAATATCATAAATACTGTTTTCCGTGTCGTTTCATTTTGAATGAAATCTTTCATACTGCGAACTTTTAAAATCTGCATCAAAATTCCGCAATTTATTATTACAAAGTAAATTGTATTTTGTTATGTTGAATAACTAGAAGTTATATCTTTGCTTACTGCTTACTGCTTACTGCTTACTGCTTACTGCTTACTGCTTACTGCTTACTGCTTACTGCTTGCTTGTCATTCTGCAAATCTCAGGAAAAGCTGAATCAATTCAGATTGCGCTCCTTTAGGAAGAA
Source organism: Chryseobacterium sp. (assembly GCF_022869225.1). NCBI lineage: Bacteria > Pseudomonadati > Bacteroidota > Flavobacteriia > Flavobacteriales > Weeksellaceae > Chryseobacterium > Chryseobacterium sp. The sequence continues at coordinate 3,894,965 of NZ_JALIHL010000001.1, forward strand.
TAAAGTGAAAATCTCTTTCAATACTGAAGTTTTTAATATCAATAACGGTCAGAATATTATTCTTGAGCTCATTTAAAATAGTACTGATGGAAAGAAAAGCCATACAGTCTGAGTGAAGAAGATAATTTTTAATACTTTCACTGCTCCCAAGCTGAATGACCGTATGGAGCTCACTGATATTGATTTCTTTCTCCTTTAGCCGGTTTTGAATAAACTCCAGGGTTCCGGAGCCATGTTCGCGGAAGATAAGATTGAGGTGATACAGATCTTTTAGCTGTAAAGTCTTATTGGCTAGCGGGTGATCCGTTTTGGCTGCCAGTACAATTTCATCAGGCCTAAAACGTTGATAATCAAAATAGGAAGACTGGGATTCCCCTTCAATGATTCCAAGGTCTATTTTTTCCTCTTTTAAAAGGGTTGAAATCGTTTCGGTGTTTCCGGTAAGAAGCTCAACTTTGATATCTTTATAATAGGTATTGAATTTAGCCAGTATTTCCGGTAAAATGTACTGCGCAACAGTTGTACTGGCTCCAATAAGCAGCTTTCCCTTATGTTGTTGGCTGATTTGGCTGATTTCAAACTCAAGATCACGGTAAATGCCCCGGATTTTTTCGGCATATTCATACAGGATCTTTCCGCTTTGTGTTAGCTGGATGGATGTTCCTTTGCGGTCAAACAATTTTGTGCCCAATTGAGTCTCGATTTCCTTGATGTGCTTGGTAACAGCCGGCTGGGAAATATGAAGCTCTTCCGAAGCTTTGGTGAAACTTAACCTGGAAGCTACGGTATGGAAAACTTTTAACCTATAATCAAACATGGTGTAAAAATACGAATTATAGCTGTAAGTTGAGTAATGCAGTGATGGAGTTGGTGGTTGAGAGTTGCTAGCTGACAGTTTGATGGTTGACAGGATACAAACTTTTAATATTGAACTATCAACTAAACTTCTTAGCTCATTATCTTTTTCAACCTTCATCATTACCCTTAACCACAACTACCAACCATCAACCAACCCCTTTCTACAAAAAGTCCGAGATAGATTTATCCTGCTGGTTTTCATATCTCTTATTCTTAGCTTCACCGATTTGCTGTCTGGTATAAATGCTGTTATGCCCTGAAAGAAGATACGAAACAACACAGGCAATCGCTACATAAACACCGCATTCTGCCCCAAATAGTTCAATACCCATAAGCATACAGGCCAGCGGCGTATTGGTAGCGCCGGCAAATACGGCAACAAATCCCATTCCTGCCAATAATCCGAAAGGAAGCGGGATAAACAGCGATAAAGCGCTTCCCAATGTGGCTCCTATAAAGAACAAAGGAGTTACTTCACCTCCTTTAAATCCTGCAGCAAGCGTTACTATGGTAAAGACCATCTTTAATACAAAATCATACAGCGGAAGCTGCTTTTCAAAAGATTCTACAATGACCGGAATCCCTAATCCTATATATCGCGTTGTTCCCATTGCAAGGACCGCAAGAGCAATAATAATCCCGCCGGCTGCCGGACGGAGTGGAGGATAGGTGATTCCTGATTTAAAAGCCGAGCCCATCCAATGAATCATTTTACTGAAGGCAGCGGCACAGATTCCAAAAGCTATTCCCGCTAAAATGCTGTACAGAATCGGTAAAAACGCCAGCTTAGGAATAAAATCAATAGGATAATGAGTATGCTTTACGTTCCATAGATTCGTGACCCAATCTGCCAGTACAGCGGAAGCAAAAGCAGGAAAGATAGCGTTATAACGTATTCTTCCTATCAGAAATACCTCAAGACCGAAAACGGCACCCGCCAGCGGAGTTCCGAAAACCGAACCAAAACCGGCTGCTATAGCAGCAATGATCAATGTTTTTCTTTCGTTCTTATCCAGTTTGAACGGATTGCTAAGCTGATCAGCAATTGCTCCGGCCATCTGAAGAGCAGTTCCTTCGCGTCCGGCTGAGCCCCCAAAGAGATGGGTGGCAATCGTTCCCAGATATACAAAAGGCGCCATTTTGAAAGGAATGATTCCTCTTGGATTATGAATGGTATCAATTAAAAGGTTGTTCCCAGCTTCAACATCTTTTCCCTGGTAATAATATAAAAGTCCGATCAGAAAACCTGCAACGGGAAGCAATGCGATGAGCCAGAGATGACTTTCTCTGAAATGTGTGGCCCATTCCAGCGATTGCAGAAATCCGGCAGAAGCCGTTCCTGCTAAGGCACCAATGATGATACTGATGACCAGCCATTTAAAAATATAAGGCAGAGCCGGAAATTTTCTGAAGAAAAAATGAGTGTGGAAAACTGCTTTTTTACTCAATGTTCGCTGACTTTTTGACATAATACTCCTGATAAGTTATTGGTTAATAATCTCTTAATCAGGCGTCATCAGCTTTTGTAGAGCGGTTGGGTAAGGAAGAACACCATTTCCTTTTGTTCGTGCAAATATAAAAATAAGAATCTGTTTGACAAAAATAATATATCTGCTTTCTTTCAGCAAGCTTATAACTGAAATTTTTTAAATTGTTACTTCGGGTAATGGACCGCCTTATCAATCTCAAGCGGATTATTGTATTTTCTTATCACTTCCTGCATATTTTTGGTTTGGGTATTCAATTCATCAACATTATGGATTTCTTTTCCATTGATATTGATTTTTAAATCACTATTCGCTTTACTGAAGTTATTTCTTTCAAAAGCAAACGGATCGTTATAGAACTCCATGATCAACTTATATTTTTGTTTTTCATTGATGGGAATCGCTTTATTTCCGAAGTTGGATTCCAGAAAATCTTCTGTAGAGTACATCCCGGGAAGTTTCCTGCTTTTTACAAGATGATACATGAAATTTTTCTGAGTATCTGACAATTCAAAAATTAAACCCGGCAGTCCACGAAACTTAAAGGGCCCTTCATGAAAAGGAATATCTTTACAAAACCATGCTGTCCAGTTCCTGCCTCCAAATGCAGCCGTTGCTTTCTGCAGGGTATAGTTATCAACTTTTTTTGTTTCGCCGGAAATTTTCCAGTTGATTTTATCAGTGGTTTTAAATGAATAATATCCATTTTTAATATTGATGAAATTTTCATGATCAAAAGAGCTGGTTTTTCGCTTGACCACCTGCCCGGACATGTCCGTATGACTGGAATTCATTCCGAATTTTTTATTTAAAGAATCTGTAATGGCCAGATGTTGCCCGTAAAATTTAACTTCTTTTGGAGTGATATCCAGAATCATATTCAGCTTTTCGTAACCTGCTTCCGCAGAATCCATTTTATACTGGAGTTCATACATGAATCTGTGAGTCTGGGAATGCAGTAAACTGATAATCAGTAAAGCGGAGATGGTGAAAATATGTCTCATATTCTATACTATTGGAATGTTTCTGGTCAGGCCTCTTACTTCATTTCCGGATTGTGAACCCCGGACCCCAATTGTTTCTTTACAAAAAAGGTTTCATTTCATCTTCAATCTGAGTCCTCAATTCCATCAGGCGTTTGGCATATTGCTCCAGCTGTTTTTCCTCTTCAGTCTCAGGAACCCATTTGGGAACAGGCAGTTTTTTCCCATTTTCATCCACTGATACAAAAACAATGATACAATGGGTCTTTTTATCAAAATTCGGCTGCTTCAGGTTTCTTGAATAGACATTGATGGCAATATGCATACTTGAAGTACCGGTGTAGATCACCTGGGCATCTACTTTTACCACTTCGCCGATCTTAATAGGTTCATAAAACCGGATTCCTCCTACATACACTGTTACAGAATAATTTCCGCTCCAGGTCGTAGCACATGCATAACCTGCCTGATCAATCCATTTCATTACACTTCCGCCATGTACATTTCCTCCGTAATTAACATCTGAGGGTTCTGAAATAAACTGAAAAGTAATAGGCTTGTTCTCCATCTTTATAAAATTTGAATAAAGTTATTTAATAATTTTCAAAGTTTTAGATTAAATCCTACTTTTGAAAGACGAAAGGGTAATGAAAAAGATTTTTTAATCAATAACAGATTTATAAACCATAATGAAGAAAGTATTTTATCTTAACACCTGTGATACCTGCAGAAAAATTTTAGCTCAATTCGACCTTACGGGATGGGAACTCAGAGAAATCAAAAAAGAACCGATCACCGGGGAAGAGCTGGAAGAAATGCATAAAAAAACAAAATCATACGAAGCATTGTTCAGTAAAAAATCCACTCAGATTAAGCTGAGAGGACTCGATGTAAAGACTCTGACAGAAAAAGACTTTAAAGAATTGCTGCTGGATCATTATACCTTTTTGAAAAGACCGGTTTTCATTACCGAAAAAGAGATCTTCGTAGGAAATGATAAAAAAAACGTAGAAGAATTACAGAAATTTTTTGGAATAAACTAGTTGGTTTGATGTAAATATTTGATTTTAAAATAGTTATTTTTAAATTTACAGTTCACTAAAAATATTTTAATATGAAAACGAACTTTTTAAAATCAAAAAATCTGAACCGATCAGAATTAAAAGAGATTAACGGAGGAATAGTTTCCCTGAATCCATGCAGTGTTTTATGCGGACCTGGCGGCGGAGTGATCTCTACCAGACCGGGAATCGGGGATGCATGCAATTCAGACAGATCAGTTTGTTGCATCTGCTACTAAACGCTCAGGAATAACAATTAAAAAAAAACGCGGGCTAAACTAGCCTGCGTTTTAAGTATATTTCTTTACAAACAATTATACAAAAGGAGCTTTTACCACTTTTGCAGGAATGTTTTTGTTTCTTACCTGAATGAAGATCTCAGAACCTAGTTTGAAATGAGGTTTGTCTACATAAGCAAGACCTAGACCGATCTTTTTCATTGGAGATTGTGTTCCGGAAGTTACTTTTCCGATAACGTTACCTTCTGCATCTACAACCGGGTAGTCGTGTCTTGGAACTCCTTTATCCTGAAGCTCGAAACCTACTAATTTTCTGCTAACTCCTTCTTCTTTCTGTTTTGCGAAAGTGTCCTTGGATACAAAATCTTTATCAAATTTTGTGATCCATCCTAAACCGGCTTCAATTGGAGAAGTCGTATCATCAATATCATTTCCGTACAGGCAGAACCCTTTTTCCAGTCTTAAAGTATCTCTGGAAGCCAATCCGCAAGGGATGATTCCCTCTTCTTCACCTGCTTTCATGATTTCATCCCAAAGCTGTTCCGCATTTTCGTTTTTGAAATAGATTTCGAAACCTCCGCTTCCCGTGTATCCGGTATTGGAAATGATGATATCATTTACTCCTGCCACACTTCCTACTGTAAAGTGGTAATAAGGGATTTCGGAAAGATTAACCTCTGTAAGCTTTTGAAGAATTTCAGTCGCCTCAGGACCCTGGATAGCCAATAATGACATATCATCCGAAGCATTGGTCATTGTCGCTCCGAAGCTGTTGTATTTGGAAATATGGTTCCAGTCTTTATCAATGTTTGAAGCGTTTACAACCACAAAATATTTATCATCTTCCATTTTGTAAACGATAAGGTCATCTACAATTCCGCCGTTTTCGTTGGGAAGACAAGAGTACTGGGCTTTTCCGTTTTCCAAAGCATCTACATTGTTGGTCGTTACCAATTGCAAAAGATCTTTTGAACCCGGACCTTCTACAAAAAATTGCCCCATGTGGGAAACATCAAATAATCCTGCTTTTTCTCTTACTGCAAAATGCTCTTCAGTTACTCCTGAATATTGTACAGGCATTTCAAAACCTGCAAAAGGTACGATTTTAGCTCCTAAGGAAACATGTTTGTCGTACAAGGCTGTTTTCTTCATATTTAATTTATTTCTTTATTTTAAAGCTATTGAAAGTCTCATTGAAAAGGGTCATATAATTTCCGTTCCAGAATTTCTGGCCACAGTTGATGCTGACCAGATACAGAACTTTATCTTTTTGAAAAGCTTTGGTAACCCAAAAAAGCTTTTCTTTTTCATCAAAATATTCGTAGAAATACTCCGTATATCCCTTTTTACTTTTATTGTCCTTTACCTTATTCTCCGGATCTTCTGATTTGTACAGGGCCAGGATGAATTTTTTCATCTCTTTTTTCGGAAGGTCCAGATCATGGTATTCTGAAATAGTAATGGCGCCGATTTCGCTGGCAGGAAAAATATTGACAATTTCATTATCATTAGTAGATTTCCAGCCTTCCGGAATATTGATTGAATAATTGGGGTTGTCGTAAACTTTTGTATTCTGGGCAAAAAATAAACTCCCTGAAACAAAAGCAAAAGCAAGCAGTATTTTTTTCATAGCTAAAAATGGTGTTTGTATTCTTCAAGAATAATCTTGAACCATTCTGTAAAATTTTCAGGAGTTTCGGCAATTTCTTTATCCAGATCTTCCGGAGATATAAATCGTACTTCTTCCACTTCATCTTTATTTAAGTTAAAATCAGATTCATGGTGTCCTACGAATACGTGATCCAGTTCGTGTTCCCAAAGACCTCCGCCAACATCTGCTTTATAGATAAAATAGAATTTTTCTGAAAGCTCCGCTTCAATTCCAAGTTCTTCTTTAAGCCTGCGCTTTGCTCCATTCAGATAAGTTTCTCCTTCTCTGGGATGGGAGCACACCGCATTGGTCCACTGATTCGGAGAATGATATTTTCCCGAAGCTCTTTTCTGAAGAAGCATTTCTCCTTTACTGTTGAATAGAAATACCGAAAAAGCACGGTGCAACAGACCATTGATGTGAGCCTGCTGTTTTTCCATCAGACCCAGAACTTCATCTTCAGGATTCACTAAAACTACAAATTCTTCCATTTCTACAAATGTAAGTGTAATAAATGTATTTTGGAAATTTTTAGATAAACATCATGTCTAATAATGAACAACGAGTCTGCCGAAGACTACAATTATCTATTGACAGCTTTTTTGAGACGGATCAGCAGCGCAGATAATCCAATAAAGAAAATCAAAATAAGGAAAGCGTTGGCCAGTACTTTTGCCCACCCCAATTCTGCTACATTCATAAAAGGATAGGGATAGAACCCTGAAAAACTTCCTCTTATTAAAATGTAAATCAAATACAGAAGCGGATATACTGCCCATGATAAGATCATCCGATAGTGCAGCCCTTTTTTATTTTCATAGAGATACCAGTAAATAATGACGAAGAGGGGAATAATACTGTGAAGAAGCTCATCCGTTACTTTTTGTAGGCCTACAGGATTCCATGTCTGCCGAAGAACTATCTGGTACACCAGTCCCACAATAAGAATGTAGACGGTAATAGCGGTTAACGTTCCTGAGCGGGCGAATTGCGAAGAATTATTTTCTATAATATTGAAGGTGAAGTATAGAGCAATAATTAAATTGGTAAGGATCGTGAAAAAACTAAAGAATCTGATGGTTGTTTCCCAAAAAGAAACCCCGCTTGTTTCAAGCATTAAAAAATATTGTGTTATAAGAGCAAACCAGCCGGCCAGACAAAAGAGCAGAGATAGGGTCCTTTTCATAAACATGGATCATACGATGAATATAAAGATAGTAAACTAATTTTATTTTAATAGAACAAGATTTTGAAATGAAAAATTTTAACTAAAAACAGTGAATTGATGTATAAAATGTTTAAATTATTTATTGAATACATTTTTTTGTAGTAAAATTTTAACTTAAACTAAGATTAATGGGTCTGATAGATGTAAAAACGCTAACTTTGCTACTTAATGTTTAATGATGGAATTAGAATACATAGAGCATTTGAGTCCAATTCTTAAGGACGGAATAAAAAATTACTTAATAGACATAGATGGAACCATTACCGATGACGTTCCTAATGAAGAACCGGAAAGAATGGTTACCTGTGAGCCATATCCTGATGCATTGGAAACGATCAATAAATGGTATGATGAAGGTCACCAAATCTGTTTTTTCACTTCAAGAACTGAAAATCTGAAACAAATCACAATCGACTGGCTGGATAAACACGGTTTTAAATACCACAGTGTACTCTGCGGAAAACCAAGAGGTGGAAATTATCACTGGATTGATAACCACCTGGTAAGAGCAACTAGATATAAAGGCAGATTTACAGATTTGGTAGAAAAGCAAGTGACTATTGAAGTGTTCAAAGAAGACGAAGAATAAAAATATAATCCAAAAGATTTAAAAATTAAATGTGAACTCATCGCTTTAATTTTTAAATCTTTCATTTTTTAATATAGTTGTATTTATGAAAGTTTTAGCAAACGACGGCCTTGATCAATCTGGAATTGATGCATTAGCAGAAAAAGGCTTTGAAGTCATTACGACAAAAGTTCCCCAGGAATTTTTAGTAGATTACATTAATGAGCATAAGATCCGTACTTTATTGGTGAGAAGTGCAACACAGGTAAGAAAAGATATCATTGATGGCTGCCCGTCTATTGAAATTATCGGTAGAGGAGGTGTTGGTATGGATAATATCGATGTAGATTATGCAAGAGAAAAAGGAATACATGTAATCAATACTCCTTCAGCTTCCTCAGAATCGGTGGCTGAGCTTGTTTTTGCCCATTTGTTTTCAGGGGCAAGATTTCTTCAGGATTCCAACAGAAAAATGCCTTTAGTGGGAGATACAGAATTTGCTGGACTTAAAAAAGCATATGCTGCCGGGATCGAACTGAGAGGAAAAACGATCGGTATTGTGGGGATGGGAAGAATAGGACAGGAAGTTGCAAGAATTGCTTTAGGACTCGGTATGAGAGTTGTTGCAGCTGATAATAATGTAGGAAGAGCCAGTATTAAAGTGAAATTCTACAATAACCAGTTTATCAATGTGGATATAGAAACTGAACCGCTGCAGGAGGTTTTAAAACATTCAGATTTTATTACTTTACACGTTCCTGCTCAGAAAGACGGGTACATGATTGGTAAAAATGAGTTTGATATCATGAAAGAGAGTGTTGCCATTGTCAACTGTTCCAGAGGGGGAGTGATTGATGAGACTGCTTTGATTGAAGCATTGGATTCCGGTAAAGTGAGATTTGCAGGACTTGATGTTTTCATTAATGAGCCGACTCCTTCTAAAGAGGTTCTCGCTCATTCCAAGATCTCTCTGACTCCTCACACCGGAGCTTCTACCCTTGAAGCGCAGGATAGAATAGGACTTTCCCTGGCAGAGCAGATTTCAAGTATTTTACAGATTTAGTAGTTACAATCAAATAATAAAAAAGCATCTCAGTCTATCTGAGATGCTTTTTTATGTATAACTCTTGAGGGGGAAGATTACATAGTATTCTTGCTTCTCAATAGATCTCTGATTTCGGCCAATAATTTTTGGTCTTCTGTAGGTCCTGCAGGAGCCGGATCTTCTTTTCTGCTGATTTTGTTGGCGCCTTTAATGATCCAGAAAAGAACCAGTGCGATACACAGGAAGCTGATCACTGCTGAAAGAAAATTTCCATAAGCCACCCCATTCCAGGTAAGTTTAGCAATGTTTTCTGCACCGGCAGCTTTTAAGGCAGGGTTTAAGATGAGCGGGGTAATGACATCTTCAACCAAAGAGGAAACAATTTTACCAAATGCTGCCCCGATGATAACACCGACAGCCAGATCAAGTACGTTGCCTTTAAAAGCAAACGCTTTAAATTCTTTGACAAATCCCATAATTTATATTTTTAAGTATATACACAAAAATATAATTTAAAAATGTAAAAAACACTACTTTTTAGACTTTTTATCTCAAAAAAATGGAAATTATTAATAAATTTAGCTTTTTTTTTGTTTTTTGAAAAAAACTTTTTTTTATTCTTTTTTTTCGATTTATAATTTTATATCAGGCATATCGAGGTAATGAAAAATCTTTTGTAATTTGCTTAAAAGTTTAATACATTTTATGAAGATTTTTACTGCGGAACAAATACGAAACTGGGATCAGTTTACCATTTCTCATGAGCCTGTCTCTTCAGTTCAGTTAATGGAAAGAGCCGCTATGGCTGTGACAGGCTGGATTGCTGAGAATTGTAAGAATCATAAGAAACTGGCTGTATTTTGCGGCCATGGGAATAATGGAGGTGATGGATTTGTTGTTGCCAGAATGCTTTATTTAAAAGGCTTTGATGTGGATGTATTCGTTCGCGATCCGAAAGGGAAATTTTCAACTGAGGCGGCTGTCAATCTTAAAAGACTTCGGGATTTCTCAGGGATTTCTGTAAAGAAATTTAATGAAGCTGATGAGTATAACTTTGATGATAAAACAATCATCATTGATGCTCTTTTTGGGACCGGCCTGTCGAGGTCTTTGGAGGGTGAATACAAACTCATTATTGATCAGCTCAATATAAAAGAGAATATTATCATTTCGATTGATGTTCCTTCAGGAATGTTTACCGACCATATTGCAGGGCCTGAAGCTGTGGTTCTGAAGGCTGATTACACCCTTAGCCTTCAAGGCTGGAAAAGAAGCTTCCTGCATCCTGAATCCGGCCAGTATACCGGTAAAGTGATTATTCTGGATATCAATCTGGATAAACAGTATTATGAAACGGCAGAAACTGGGTATTTCGTTATTGATGACCTGTTGATCAATGCCGTTTATAAACCAAGAAAAGAATTTTCCCATAAAGGAAATTACGGGAAAGCAGTTATTATAGGCGGAAGCTATGGGAAAATAGGAGCTGCAGTGCTTTCTGCAAAGTCAGCGTTAAAGACCGGAGTCGGATTAACTTTTATCCTGGCTCCTGAATGTGGTTATGAGGTGCTGCAGGCTTCATGTCCGGAAGCTATGTTTATAAAAGGAGGTGATGCGTTTGTAGAAAACTTTGAAATAGATCAGGATATGACCTGTGGGATAGGCCCCGGATTAGGTACTCATCCGGATACTGAAGAAAATTTTTACAATTTCTGAAAAACCATTCTCATCCATTGGTTTTGGATGCAGATGCTTTAAACATCGTTTCAAAGCATCAGAAAAACATTAGATCCGTTCCTCAGCAATCAATTATCACGCCGCATCCTAAAGAATTTGAAAGGCTCTTCGGAAGTACCGAAAACTCCTACCAAAGACTGGATCTTGCTTGTAAAAAAGCAGCGGAACTTCACATTTATATTGTCTTAAAAGATCACCATACCCAGGTTATTACTCCTGAAGGAAAAGTATATTATAATATTACAGGCAATTCAGGTCTTGCAAAAGGAGGAAGCGGCGATATCCTTACAGGAGCGGTAACTTCACTTTTAGCACAGGGATATTCACAAGAAGAAGCGTGTATTTTAGGCGTTTGGCTGCACGGAAAAGCGGCAGAATACGCTTCGGAAAAGCATTCCAGAGAATCCGTGCTTCCTACGGACGTCATTGATGCGTTTGGAAGTGTTTTTAATGAGCTGAACAGGAGGACTTTTAAAAGTCTGTGAGGAGGCTCAATATATTCAGAAAGTGAAAAAGGCAAATAGGGATCATTACCTATTTGCCTTTTTATATTGTAAAAGCAAGGACTTCTAAGCGTTTGGCTTTGCAGTCTTTACCTTTGTAAGCTTTCGCTATTAGGATCTATTCAGGTTTTCCGTTCTCTTCGGGAGTGATCTTAAATTTCTTGGAAACAATCATAATAATAACTCCTGCGATCATAAACGGAATGGAAAGTACCTGTCCGGTATTCAGTCCTCCGATTTGGATGAACTCATCCCCCTGAGGTTCTTTCAGGAACTCAACAAAGAATCTGATCGCCCAAAGGATGATAAAGAATAGTCCGAATAACCATCCCTGCTGGTATTTTTTATCTGTTTTTCTGTATAAAACCCATAACAAAACGAATAAGGCTACATAGCCTGCCGCTTCAAACAACTGGCTTGGAAAACGGGGAACGGTAAGTCCGTATTCGCTGCTTTGCTGAGGGAAAAGAAGGGCAAACGGAGAGTTTGGATCAGCAGGTTTCCCTACGATTTCAGAATTGAAGAAATTTCCCATTCTTACAAATGCACCTCCCAATGCGACTACAATACCCAACCGGTCATATACCCAAAAAGGATTTTTCTTAATGATTTTAAATGAATAGTACAGAGTGGTTAATATTAAAGCAATGGTAGCTCCATGACTGGCAAGTCCTGAAAAGCCGGTGAATTTAAAACCGTTTTTCGTGCTGATAGGTAAAAATACACTCCAGAAATCCTCTTTAAAAAGCTCAGGCTGATAAAAAATAACATGCCCTAATCTTGCTCCAAGGATAGTTCCAATCAACGTCCATGTGAAAAGGGGTTCCAGATATTTCTGATTAACATTGTCGATTTTAAAGATTCTGGTCATTAAAATATATCCGAACCCAAATGCAAATACAAACATCAGGCTGTAAAAGTGCAGGGTAACGGGACCTAATTTAATTCCTTTGGAAGGATCCCAAATCTTAAATGGCGTTTCAAGTTCTACGGTATCAGAAGCACTAATGGGCTTAGCCGATTTTACAGCATATTTGAAATGAGTAATATTATCCTGGGTAACAGGAGTATCAATCAGTTTAAAGTCTTTATCAAAAAGCTGATACTTTGAATTTTTAAATTTTGCCAAAGTTGCCGCACTGAAATTATAATAAGCCGGCTCAAAGTTCGATTCATTAAAGATGACCAAAACATTGTTGTTGATCGCTCTGTCCGGAAAAGCGCCGAGGTCACTAACTTCTGTTGTGGAATAGATTTTTACAGGAACATTGTTTCCGTTTACTTCTAATGTACCGTCAGATAAACCTCCGGGATATTCCTGTGCAAAAACACATTGTGCAACGAAGGCAAACATGACAAGGTAAATTCTGAAAAAGATATTACTCATTTCTATTGGTTTAATAGTTTGTTTATTGATTGTTATACTTGGGTGGAACGGGATCATATCCGCATCCTCCCCAGGGGTGGCATCTTAAAATTCTTTTGAATCCCAGCCAGAATCCTTTAAAAATACCATGAACCTTCAGAGCTTCCAGCATATAATTGGAGCAAGTAGGTTCGTAACGGCAGTTTTTAGGGAGTAAGGGCGAGATGAACCATTGGTAAAATTTTATCAAAATTACCAAAGGAAATGTAATGATTTTATGGAATGTAAGTTTCAAAACAATGCAAAAATAGGCTAAAAAAATTAAAATTAGTTTAATTTTGTTAGAAGTTTCAGAGATCTGAAACCTGAAGTATTGATCTTAAAAAAAATAAAATTACCTTGAATCAAAATATTCCATTAGCTGAAAAATTAAGACCTAAAACCCTGGACGAGGTGCTGGGGCAGGAACATCTTACCGGCGAAAAAGGGACCATCCGGAAAATGCTTGAAAATAATACCCTGAATTCTCTGATTTTTTGGGGACCTCCGGGAACAGGAAAGACGACCCTGGCGGAAATTATATCCGAAAAGTCAGGGAGAAAGTTTTATAAGCTGTCAGCTGTTTCTTCGGGGGTAAAAGATGTAAGGGATGTGATTGATGATGCCAAAAAAGCGAATCTGTTCTCAGGAAAATCTCCCATTTTATTTATAGATGAGATCCACCGTTTCAATAAGTCCCAACAGGATTCATTGCTGCATGCGGTGGAAAAAGGATGGATTGTATTGATAGGCGCGACTACGGAAAACCCAAGTTTTGAAGTTGTCTCTGCTTTGCTTTCAAGAAGCCAGGTGTATGTTTTGAAGGCGTTGAGCTATGAAAAGCTGGAAGAGCTGATTGATACCGCTTCTGAAAGATACAATAAAGATGAAGGAACCGATTTTAAAATTCTTGAAAAAGAGGCTTTGATCCAGTATTCAGGAGGAGATGCCAGGAAGCTGATCAATTCCGTAGAATTGGTTTTAAATCAATATAAGAATTCAAAAGTCAAAGAAATCATAAATGCTGATGTTCTTGAGGTCCTTCAGGAGACCATGGCGCTCTACGATAAGAATGGAGAACAGCATTACGATATTATTTCGGCCTTTATCAAATCAATGCGCGGGAGTGATCCTAACGGTGCCGTTTATTGGCTTGCCAGAATGATTGCCGGAGGTGAAGACATCAAATTTATTGCCAGAAGGATGCTTATTCTGGCAGCGGAAGATATCGGATTGGCCAATCCTAATGCTTTGGTAATCGCCAATAATTGTTTCCAGGCGGTCAACGTGATCGGAAATCCGGAGGCAAGGATCATCTTAAGTGAAACAGCTGTTTATCTTGCCGTCTCTCCTAAGAGCAATTCTGCATACATGGCTATTAATGAAGCACTGGCATTGGTAAAACGGACCGGAAATTTACCGGTGCCTCTTCATTTGAGAAATGCTCCTACCAAATTGATGAAGGATCTGGATTACGGTAAAGAATATAAATATGCCCATTCCTATGAAGGCAACTTTATAGATCAGGATTTTCTTCCTGAGGAAATAAAAAATGTAAAGCTTTATGAGCCCGGAAATAATTCCACAGAAAAGAAAATTTATGAAGAACTGAAGAAAAAATGGAACAATAAATATTAAAATAAAAAAAGGATACTCATGGTATCCTTTTATAATATGTTACGGGCAAGTTACCTCGTGGTATAAATAAATAAACTTTTCTTGCCGTTATAATCTTTTACTTCTGATCTTGTCAGAATATCTCCGTATATAACGGTATTGGTATCTGTGAATTCATATCCTTCGATGAATGCAGGAGTATCTTTTGGGATACCATGTTGCTCATTCAGGGAGGCCAATGATATTCTGTCTAATCCTCCATAACCGTTTTTGATCTTATATTCAGTGATCCCGTTTGAGAATATAGAGCTGTATTTTTTCAGGTTCTGGGGAAGACTCGCTGAACTGGGGTATGTTTTTGAGCTTTGTACAATGCTTTTTCTTGCATTAAACATATCTACTGTCCCGATAACATCATTAGCAACAGCAAATTTTATTGCGGTGTTTTTTTGTGCAAATAAAGTTGCAGATGACAGGAGTAAAAAAGAGTAGAGTATTTTTTTCATAATCAGAATATATAACTGTTAAAAACGTGATAAATATAGTTATTTTTTATAAAATGTGAATGAAATTTCAGAATGTTTTACATTTTATTTAGAAATAAAGGGTTTAGTCGGAAGATAGATCTGTCTCTTCCTTATGGGGATCTTTTTTGTCTACCATATTTCTAATGATATTTTTAAGACGCTGGAAGGTGAATGAGCTTACTAATAAAATAACTCCCAGCAGAATAAATGCAATCACCCTAGAAATGTTATCCATCTGCCAGACGTCATGAGCATAAAGTTTGAGAACCATGATCCCGATAAGGACAAATCCAATTTTATTATACTCCTGAATATCTTTTTTTAATCCCACATACATGAAAATGCTGGCTAAAAGAGTCCAGATAATAGGTAAATAAAGAATATTGAAATGTTCTCTTATCGGATATGAATGAGGAACATCACGGGCAGCGACCAGTACGTAAGAATGATGAAGCCCACAGCTGACTGCAATGATCAGAGTAAGGGCAAAGATCCAGTAAGAAATCTTTGTTTTATGAAAATCTGAAGAAAGAATCACATTGACATAGATATAAATAAAAGGAATCCACTGAAGGAAATGAAGCAGATAAAAACCAGCCTGAAGCTTCTTTGATAGAATAATCATGACCACTGATAAGGTGGAGATGGATGAATTAACGATCAGAAGAAGAAGAAAAAGATAAATAAGTCCGGTCTGAAGAGTAGGGCTGATATCCAGTTTTTTTCTGAAAAGCAATACTATAAAAATATAATAAATACTGAATAATAATCCGGCATTGACAACGGCTTCCCAAGGCATTCTCGAAAGATGATAGATCATTTCAGAGACTAAAGCAATGTAAATCATTCCGTAGCTGGTAACGGTAATGAGTTCTTCAGGTAAACTGCTGCTTTGTTTTTGGTGATTCTGAGTACCTTTTAGTAAGAACAGATTGATAACCATTGAAATAATAGTGACGAGGCTTGTTAAAAATACCGGATTAAAAATGATGCTCAGATTTTGGGCATTCATATATTCAGTCCATGTAATGATTTGGGCAATAATGACCAACGGAAAAAGAACATAGAAACAGTTTTTAAAAATTGTATGACCGGTTTTTTTCCAGATAAAAAGAAGTAAAGTCGCTTCTACAGCCCATACACTGGTCATGAGATGTGCTTTAAACTGAAGCGCTATTGCTATGGTAATCAGGCTTACCGTTATCCCGGCAAAAACAGAATAAGCAGTTCCAAAATTTTTCTTTCCGTATTCCCTGAAAAAAAACAAGGCATTTATCAGGGCAAAAGTGGCCGGGAAAACAATGACCGGTTCATATTTCAGTTCATTGAAAATATAAACAAGCCCGGTAATGCTGGAAAAGTTGATTAAGGCGAGCATTAAAATGCCGGAAATCTGTAATGTATTCTTTTTGAAATAGTCCTGCAGTGCAAAAATATAAAAGATGATATAACTGATCATATAAAATACAATGCACAGAAGTTCCGGTTTCTCTGTAGTCCAGGAGAATAGGTAGAGGCTGGTGAAAATAAAGGCTGTCCATCCTACACTTCTCCAATGTTGAAGGAAGGCGGTGGCAAGCATTCCTATATTTAAAAGGCTGATGTAAATAAAGAGGAAAAGATAATTGCTTTGTCCGGTACTGATCATTAAAGGAGCTGAAAAGCCTCCTAATAATGAGAAAATAATCAATACTTCACTTTTATAGTAGTAAGAAAGAGCAATAGACACTGCGGTAATGAGTGTTGTAATGAGGAATGCCGTATTCTGTGTGAAAAGATGGTATTCTCTAAAGGCGATGGTTGCGGTAAAATATAAAACGGCAATTCCTCCACCGGTAATGATTGAAGCAAATGTTGCATAGTTTTTTCTTAGAAAATGTCCTGTGAGAATGATTCCGAGTCCTGTGCAGAGTCCGATGGCTGTTCGGGCTGTTTCACCGATCCAGTTTTTATCAATAGCATACTTTACAAAATATCCTATGCCGAGAACAAGGGTGAAAATACCAATAATAGTGAGTGCATTCTGTTTTAAAAAATCGAAAACAGGGCCCAGCCAGTCTTTTTGTGTTTGAAAGGGAATATCTTCGGGAAGGGTATAAGCTGCTTTTTTTGTAGAGAGGATCTCATCTGGAGGAGTCTGTGGAATCGTTTTTTCAACAGAAACTTCTTCTTGTGCTACTCCTGATTGTTGTGAGGTCTCATGAATTGCTGAGGTAAGATCCGAAACCTTTTTCTCCAGTTTTCTGATTTTGGTACTCAGGTTATTAAATATGAGAACAACAATAATGATTAATACAATGATGAGATATTCATTCATTTCATAGTTTTATATCAAATATAGACAAATGTTTGAAAACATATTAAAAAATTAATCCACCACAAATCATGTGATGGATCAACTGTATAAATAACTAACAATATGTTTTTACTAATTGGATATTTTGTAGATATAGAATGTAGCAACACTGGCTCCTAACAGACCTGCGTCCAATGCTGTTGACCCTGTAAGTCCGAATGAAATTTTATCTCCAGCCTGGAATGAGTATAATGAATTAACTGTTGTTTCAGAGATGGTTAAGCTTAATAAGATAAGGTTGGCTCCACTGAACGGACGGTTGTCAATAGTAGTTGCTACCCCTGCTCTGGTTCTCACAATTCCAACTCCCGGGTTGTTTGCTAATATGGAAGCCTGTAATCCTGTTCCGTAACGGAAAGTAAAGCTTACAGCATAGACCCCCGCAGACGGAATTGTATAGGTGTTGTCTGTATCGCTGAACAAACTCGCAGATCCGATGGTTCTTTCAGCGGCCAGGAAGTTAACAGCTCTAAACCCTGAAGGGAAAAGCCCAAGGCTTAAAAGGCTGATTCCAGTGGTCTTTTTAGCAGCATACACGGTGGAATTGGTATTTGCGGCAGCATATATTAACAGAGGGTCAATACTGGATACCTCTGAGTTTGCGCTATTGATACCTAGTATTTGGTATCCTGCTATTGCAGGGGCTGCAGGAGTGGTACGAACCTTTGCGTTTCCGTTTATGTCTAATGTTGCAGTCGGTGTAGCAGTATTAATGCCAACTTGGGCAAATAGGGATAAAGTGGAACAAGCTAAGAGTAAGCTGTAAATTTTAGTTTTCATGATCGAATTTTTTTAATTAGTTTCTGGATTTTCGTGAAGAATAAAAATATGCTATGATTTGTGAATTACATAAATTTAATATTAATTAAATTGTAATTTATTAAACATATGTTTATATTTCATTTTAATACATTTCATAATTTGGTTACGGTTTGTTATTCTTTAATTTTCAATGAATCAAATTTAGTAAAAATATATTATGTCTCGTTGTTTTGAATTGTATTTTTTTAACTTAAATCATTAATTGGGATTATGAAATAGCTATAATATTGATAAATAGGCTGTTATTGTTATTTAAATTAAAAAAAAAACACTGCCGTAATGACAGTGTAAATAAATTAGGGAGCTTTATATTGTAAAATTCTAGCTTTCCAGGAGAAATTCTTTATAATTGCCCAGAAAATCGACTTCTGCGTGAATAGATTCAAGTTCTTTAAGTGCATTTCCATGCAGGATCTCTTCCCATGCACCTACAACGTTGATAAAGAAAAAGTAATTGCCCAATCCCGTTTTTAACGTCCTGGATTCAATTTTGCTGAGATTCATCTTTCTCCATGCAAAAACGGACAAAACTTGATGAAGTCCCCCAGGATGATCTTCGGGAAGTGTGATCAGCATCCCTGATTTTTCACCCAAAGTCTCAAGGCGGTCATTGTGGTATTGGTTCTGTTGTTTGGAAATAATGATAAACCGGGTATGGTTTTGTTCAAAATCCTGGATGTTACGGCTGATGATTTTTAAACCATATAAATTAGCGGCATACTGGTTGGCAACGGCTGCAATGGTAAGTTCCTGATTTTCAGAAACGTATTTTGCAGCGGCGGCGGTAGAGGAAAAGTCCTGTTTGGCGATTCCTTTATAATGGTTATCCAAGAAGTGAAAGCTCTGGGCTAAAGCTTGCGGATGTGAGTATATTTTTTCTATATCTTCAATCCTGTTTTCGGGATGGATCATCAGGTGATGCGCAATGGGCATTACGGCTTCCGCTTCTATTTTGATAGAAGGGGTCTTATATAAATAGTCCAGTGTCATCGAAACGGTCCCTTCTATGGAGTTTTCCAAAGGAACGACCGCTTGTGCCACTTCTCCGCTTTCCACAGCACTGAAACAGTCTAAAATACTGGCCTGCGGTAAAAGTTGGTCTTCCGGAAAAAGCTGTGCCGCCGCAAGCTGAGTAAAGCTGGCATGAGGGCCCAAAAATGCAATCTTCATCATATTGATAGGTAAGATAGGGGTTAAATTGAATTGCAAAGGTGCAAATTAATTCAGAAACAGAGAAGGGCAGATGTCAGGAAGCAGGGAATAGTTGATCGTTTCATTCTTGATCCCTGCGAGTTATTATCTTTCACCTTCTTCTGATTCCCAGCTGGCTTCAATACACTCCAGTAAAAAGTCAGGACATTTGATTATTTTACCGGTTTTTACATCCAAAAAGAATAAAGTAGTGGAAGCTTCTGTAATTTTAATATGCTCCTCATTGTAAATTTCATATTCAAATTCAATTCTTACGCCCGGAGTTTTTTTTATAAATGTATGAATCTCTAATTTTTGATCATATAAAGCAGGACGGATATATTTAATTTTATATTCCGAAACCGGGAGCCAAATTCCTTGGTTTTCAATTTCATCGTATGAAATTCCTATGCTTCTTAAGAGCTCCACTCTTCCTACTTCAAAGTACTCCGCATAGTTGCCATAGTATACATATTTCATAGGATCTGTTTCTCCGTAACGTACTCGTATTGAGTGTGTTGTGTGTATCATTTTTAACTCTAAATTATACATACAAATATATTTTTAAATAATCAATACCCGCAATATTTTTTTAAAAAGAAAAAATTGGACCTTTGTCCTCCTTCTAAAAAACATTACTAACAAACAATTAATCAGGGGCCCAAATATGGACGAAAATTTAATGATGATATGGCAGAGGTGTCTTCAGTTCATGCGTGATAATTTAAACGCTGCTGAGGATGATTCTGATTTGAAAAAGCTTGAAAAATCTTTCGACCTGTTATTTGATAAAGTACAGCCACTTTCCTTGGTTGATAACAACCTTACATTAATTGTTCCCAGTGATTTCTATAAAGAATATATAGAAGATAATTATTTGTCACTTCTTTCAGCAGCCCTGAAAAAAATATTGGTAAAGGAGTGAAATTATGGTATTCTGTAATGGAAAACAGACCAAGCGGTCTGGAAAAACCTGTTACTATGAATATGAAAGGCAAAAGTGTTCCTACTCCAAAAGTTCAGGAAACAATGCCGCAAGGATTTTCTTCCAATATTGTAAACCCTTTTGTAGTTCCCGGAATTAAAAAGGTGAACATTGATTCCAACCTGAAGGCGGATTTCTCGTTTGATAATTATGTAGAAGGAGAGAGCAACAAATTTGCGGCTACCGTAGCAAGATCAATTGCAAAAAGACCCGGAGCTACAGCATTTAACCCATTATTCTTATATGGAGGATATGGAGTGGGGAAAACCCATTTAGGGCAGGCAGTAGGTCTTGAAGTAAAAAACCAGTTCCCGGACAAGGTGGTGCTGTATTTATCTTCTGAGAAATTTATCCAGCAGTTTATTTCTGCGGCTAAAGCACACAAGCAGACAGAATTTGCCAACTTTTACCAAATGGTGGACGTACTGATTATCGATGATATCCAGTTCTTATCTGGAAAATCAGCTACTCAGGACAGCTTCTTCCATATTTTTGATCATCTGCATCAAAACGGTAAGCAGATCATCCTTACCTCTGATAAAGCTCCGGCAGATATTATGGATATTCAGGACAGGATTGTTTCCCGCTTCAAATGGGGACTTTCTGCAGAAATTAAATCTCCGGATCTAAACACCCGTAAAAAAATTATTGAGAATAAACTAAGCCGCGACGGAATCGTTCTTCCTGATGATATGCTTGAGTTCCTTGCATCAGAAGCTAAAACAAATGTAAGAGAGCTTATCGGTATTATCAACTCTGTAATTGCTTATTCTACGATTTATAAAACAGATCTAAGCTTAGAACTTTTAAAAGAAACCATTAACAGAATTGCTGCCAACCAAAAGAAGATTATCAATATTCCTTATATTCAGGAAGTGGTATGCGACTATTTTGGAATCAAAAAAGAACAGCTGCTATCAAAGACAAGGAAAAGAGAAATCGCCCTTCCAAGACAGCTGGCAATGTATTTCTCAAAAGAATTTACCAATTCCACATTCAGCAAGATTGGTGAAGAAATGGGAGGTAAAGATCACTCTACGGTAATGTATGCTTGCGATACCATTAAAGATGTATCAAAAATTGATAAAGAAGTAAAGAAGTACGTAAAAGATCTTACAGAAAGAATCAAACAGTAAAAATAATAGTTTAGTTGACATAATGAAAATGAAGAATAGCTTTTATTCTTCATTTTTTATTTAGTTTTGTTAAGGTAAAGAAATCTCTAATATTTCAAAAAAAGAATATGAAAATATTGATGGTGTGTTTAGGGAATATATGCAGAAGCCCTTTAGCAGAAGGGATTATGAAATCAAAAGTTCCTGAAAATTTTCTGGTAGACTCTGCAGGAACCATTTCCATGCATGAAGGAGAGCATCCTGACAAAAGAGCTGTAAAAACTGCCTCTGGCCATGGCATTGACATTTCCAGACAACGGTCAAGACCTATCACCAAAGCTGATTTTGAAAATTTTGATAAGATTTACTGTATGGACATTGATGTTTATGAAGAGGTAGTGTCCCAAGCTAAAAATGAAGCTGAACGCCGGAAAGTATCCTTGTTTTTAGAGCCGGCAGGAGATTATAAAAATGCAGAAGTTCCGGATCCGTATTGGGGTGATATGAAAGACTTTGAAGAGGTTTTTCAACTGCTGGATAAGGGCTGTGATGCCATTAGAAAACAAATACTTCAGTCATCATGAAAAAGCTGTGGCTGTTACTATTAGTTAGTTTTAGTTTTTCCTTTGCCCAAACAAAGGATGAAATAGAGATCCGTAAAGTAATGGACGATTTTATGAGATGTATTACAACCAGGAATGAAGCTCAATTTTTATCGCTGTTTCAGGAGCCTGTCCTTTGGACCGGAATTTATACAGAAAGAAGCCAGGCAAAGCGGCTCGAAAAAAGTCCTGCGGCGAACTCTTATTTTACAGATGATTACAAAGACTTTATCCGAAATTTCAAAGATGATAAATCTGAAGAAAAATTTGACAATATCAAAATAATTGAAGACGGGTCCATTGCCTCTGCCAATTTTGACTACAGTTTTTGGTATGACGGTAAAATGGAAAACTGGGGAAAAGAAATCTGGACTCTGATGAAGGTCAACGGAGCCTGGAAAATAACTTCTGTCAGCTTTTCTATGGATCTTACCCAATATTTTCCCCAACCTACATTAAACGAAAGAACTAAAAAATAATACAATGCTTTTTTTACTCCCAGCTTATTTATCAGAAAATACACCTGTTACTCATTTTTCACCTGTTGTAAAGGATTATATCATGCAGACGGATTATTTCTTTGTGGAAAATGAAAAAACGGCAAGAAAGGTCGTTAAGTTTTTTGCTCCGGAGAAGAAACAGGCGGACCTGAAACTTTTTCTGTTGGATAAATATACCGAGAATGCTGATGTTAAAGAGGCACAGGATCTGATGCTGAAAGGGCAGGATTTTGGACTGCTTTCAGAAGCCGGGCTGCCTTGTATAGCAGATCCGGGGAATCTGATTGTAAAATGGTGTCATGAGAAGAATATCAGAGTTATCCCGGTTTCAGGACCTTCCTCTATTATTCTGGCTTTGATTTCCAGTGGTTTTAATGGACAGGAATTTACCTTCCACGGGTACCTTCCCATTGATAAGGGAGAAAAGAAAAAGCAGATCCAGCAGCTGGAAAGCCTAGTACAGAAAACCGGCTATTCCCAGATTTTTATGGAAACACCTTATCGTAACAATCAGCTGTTGGAAGACTTAACGAAATTCTTAGCTCCGAATACAAAGCTGTGTATTGCTGCCAATATCAATGATCCTGAGCATGAATTTATTAAAACAAAAACAATAAAAGACTGGCAAAAGCAAAAGCCGGAACTCCATAAGATTCCTGCAGTATTCGTGCTTGGAAAATAATATGACATCCGGGAGCCAATAGGTACTGGATAAATGATAAGTGTTTTGCAGACTGTCATTGCAAGCAAAGCGGAGCCATCTCAATTTAAATACCCTTATCTATTTATAGATCCCTTACTGTTTGAAAATTTCAGGTATTAAGGGATTTGTAATATTTAATATTCAGCTTTAACTGATAATAATATTTATATTTTTAACCAAAATATTTAACAGCCCTTAACGTTCCCTTTGCATCATTCTTGTTTTTTAACCGGCATAACCTTAAAAAAATAAATCATGTCTGATAAAAAATTAGCAGGAATATGGATTGATACAGAAAAAGCGGTTGTCGTGAAAAATCATGATGCTCAAAACGTTTCTGAATTTTTTCTCTGCAAGCCCGTAAAGGCAGAAATACAGTATGGAAATTCCAGTGAAAACGCAGCTAATAATGCTGAAATTACGAATAGGAATAAGTTTTTTAAAGAAGTTGAACATTTATTGACCAATACCCAGGAAGTCTACATAACCGGACCGGGAGTTGCCCAGGAAGAACTGAAACATTTTCTTCATGATACGGCTCAGTTCAGGGATCTGAAGATAACGCTGGGAACGTCACAGAAGATGCCTGATGAACAGGTTTTGGAAACGGTTAAAGATCATTTTAATGTTTAAATTGTGATAATGCAGTAAAAATCCGGACATCAAAAGTGTCCGGATTTTTAGGATTTCAAGTATGATTTAATTACAGACTGGGTTATCCGGGTTTACTTCTTTTCCCGTGTCTTCCATTTTCTCCAAAGGAAAACAATAAAGGGAACCAACAAAAAGAAGGGCCATAGAGAAATTACTCCAAGGAAAAAGCTTACAAAACTGTTCCATCCTTCCGTTAAAGAATCTATGAACCGGCTTCCAAAACCTATTTTAGACGTAGCTGAGCTTCTTACTTTTTCTTTATATAAGCTCAATTCTAACGTGCTGTAATTCACCCGGTCATCAATAAAACGAAGCCTTCCTTCCGCTATATCAATTTCATCTTCTAATTCCCGGATATTCTCCTGTATTTCCAATATATCTTTCGTGGTAGCAGCGTTTTTAAGCATATCACGATACTTTTCCAGATAAATTTTCTTGTTGGCTAGTTTTATCGAAATATCCGTATATTCTTCAGTAACGTCATTGGATGAAATGTTTTTGGAAAGAATAGAGCCGATACCATCTGAAAATGAATTAACAAGCGCTTCAAAACTCTTATGAGGAACACGGATTGTGAGATTCAGGTTATCATCCGTATCTGTATTTTGAAATTGCTCCTTTTGGATATAGGCATTGTTTTTCTTTACAATACCGTTGACCTGATTGTGTGCTTTTCTGATATCTCCTACCTGGATTCTCATCTCTCCGTTTTTGATAATTTTTCTTGAGATCGTATCCGTTTTTTTAGGCTCATGGGAGGTCTTGGCTGATATTTTTTGAACTTCAGCAGGTGGAGGAGAAGGAAGTGTATTAGAAATGGCTTTATCCTCATGGACTTCCATCAGATCGGCATTGAGTGGCTGCTTATCTGTACCGGATTTGCTGCAGTTTATCAGAATAATACAGAATAATGGTAATAATAGATTTTTCATGAATAGTTTTTGGTGAATATGATCAAAAAGTATGCTTGAATTGTTTACGGTTTAAAAAATAACGCTGTGTATGTTATAAATGATGCTTTAATTCCCACAAAAGTTGTACGGAGTTTGAATTATTTTTACTTTTAATACATGAAAAAAAGTCTTTTAGCATTTGCATTCTCGCCATTTCTCATCTATGCCCAGGAAGTTCCGAAACTTACGGACGACATGGCGATGAAATTATCAGATAAGCCGCTTCATTGTATCAATCAGGAATATCCTAATAAAACAGCCCATATCATTAATAATGCCGGAGAAGTTCCTTTGACTCCGAAAGACCTTCATCCTGCTTTTTACGGATGTTTTGACTGGCACAGCTCTGTTCATGGACATTGGATGCTTACCCGGCTGCTGAAAACAAAACCCAACTTATCCAATGCAAAAGACATTGAAAAAATCCTCGATGAATCCTTTCAAAAAGATAAATTACAGGCAGAAGCCGACTATTTTACAAAATATCAGCTGACGGGAACTTTTGAAAGAACATACGGCTGGGCATGGATATTAAAACTGGATGAAGAACTGACCGCCTGGGATCACCCAAAAGCCAGAATATGGCACCAAAATCTGAAACCTTTAACCGATCAGATCCTGAGATCCTGGAAAACTTATCTTCCTAAACAGACCTATCCGAACAGAACGGGAGTGCATCCCAATACTGCTTTTGCCATGTCTTTTGCCATAGACTGGGCAAGGGCCAATAAAGATAAAGAATTTGAACATCAGCTGATAGAGAAGGCTCAGTACTTTTTCTTAAAAGAACAGAAAACACCCGCTTATTTAGAACCGGACGGTTCAGACTTCTTCTCACCAAGCCTTGAGATCGCAGACCTGATGCGGAGGGTACTTCCTCAGAAAGAATTTGTACAGTGGCTGAGCCGTTTCTATGAAAAGAGAAGTCTTGAAAATGTAGAAAAAATACCTGTTGTAAGTGATCTTAGCGATTATCAGACAGTTCACCTGGTTGGATTGTCTTTTTCAAAAGCATGGTGTATGAAAGGGATTGCGAAAGCACTTCCGGATCACCACCCATTGAAAAAAGATTTCCGGAAAACAGCCAATGTATTCTTAACGAATGGACTGCCTTTGTTATTTCAGGGAAATTATGGAGGCGATCACTGGCTGGCAAGTTTTGCGGTCTATGCGCTGGAAGATTAATATCTGATCCCTGTTTTTTTGAGAATAAAGCTTAAGAGCCAGATGGGGCCTACCAGTAAAAACTGGAGGTCCTTAAGAAAAGAAGGCCTTTTCCCCTCAATTTTATGCCCTATAAACTGGAAAATCCATGTAATGATAAAAACAGCGAGGTAAATCATCCATGACTGTTTTCCAAAATGAATATTGGTGAGGTAAATAAAATGCTCCATAATAAGCATCATAAAGATCATGATACCGCTGATGAGTAAGGAAAGTCGCAGATAAAATAGGGTGATAAGCAGTACAGTGATCAGGCTGACAATACTGATGCAGCCAAAATAGGAACTGCAGAAATGGGGCGCCGGAATCAGGGCTATAAAGCCCAGAATAGTCCAGAAAATCAACGGTACACAGATCCAGTGGATAAATTTGTTGGTTGCATTTCTATGGCTCTTGCTATACTCCGCAAATAATAAATCAACCTTTCTCATAGTCATAGTGAATTTGGTAAATGCTAAAATAATAAAATTTTGTAATCACTGGTAAGATTGCTTACATTTGTGTTATGTCTGCCTTAGAAAAGTTCGGAGTTGAAATTTTTACGCAACGTAATATTTTCGAGAGAATTGCTGTCGATAAACCATTCCGTCCCGATAATCCTGCATTTATTTTTATTAAATCAGGAACCATAAAGCTTAGACAGCATTTCAATGACCTTGAGCTTACCGCTAATATGTTTATGGTCACTGACCCTCAGACCATTTACGAAGTGGTGGCAGTGAGTGACGACTTCCAGTCCAGGATGGTTTCCTATAAAAGGGAATTTATTTCAGCCCTGTCATTGAAATTTAACCGTTTGATTACTTACCGTTATTTCAGGCAACAGATGAATAAGGGAGTTCCTTTTCCGGAGAGTGAAATGGAAGTGGTCTGGAAAAGTGTTAATTTTTTGAAATATATTCTTGATTCTGAAACGGAAATGCTGTATAAAAAGGAAATGGTGGAACATCTTTTCTCTGTTTTCTGCTATCAGATGGCGGGAATCATCTCCAAGGAAGATAACAGTTCTATGAACCACATGTCCAGGCAGGAAGAGATTGTTTTCGTTTTTCTTACCGATCTTGCAGAGTATCATCTTACGGAAAGAACCGTAGAGTTTTATGCGGAACGACAATCGATTACAACCAGACATCTTTCATCGGTGGTAAAGTCTATCACGGGAAAGTCCGCCAGTCAAATCATTGCGGTCATTGTAATCAATGAAGCAAAAGTGCTTTTAAACTCTTCTAATAAACCGGTTTCAGAGGTTTCTTCTATCCTTGGATTCAGTGATCAGTACTCATTTTCCCACTTTTTTAAAAAGCATCTGGAAGTAAGTCCTACCCAGTATAGACATCAGTTTGAAAACTAAAATCTTACATTTGAACATCTTTTTCCAAGTATCAAACATTTGATTGATTTTGTTGTTGTCCTAACTTTGCATCTGTAAAACAAGGTACAATGACAAAGAAAATAAAAACAGCACTATCATTATTGATAGCAGCTTTTCCTGCGCTGTTTTTTTCGCAACAAATTAAACAGATGACCGCAGGTGAGGTTGCTGAAATGGCAGTCCAACATCATCAGCAGTTAAAAGTCTCTGCTCAGAATATTGACATCGCTAAACAGAATACGAATGTTGTAAAACTTCAGAAACTGCCTGCCATTACGGCTTCTACAAGCCAGTTCTACCTGGGTGATGCAGTAGCTGTTGATAAGGACTTTTCAAACTCTACAAAAATTCCGATGCCTCATTATGGAAGCTCTTATGCCGTGCAGGCAACACAGCTGATCTTCAAAGGAGGATTGGTCAATAAGTCGATTGAAATGGCTGGGCTTCGTGAACAGCTTTCGGAGCTTGATCTGGAAAAGAACAAACAGGATGTGAAATTCCTGGTCATCTCCAATTATCTGGATATATACAAAATCATAAACCAGGAGGAAGTATTTCAAAACAACAGAAAACTGGCTCAGGAGCGTCTTAAAAATATCCAGAAGTTCTACCAGCAGGGTATGGTAACCAGAAATGAGGTGATTCGTGGCGAACTTGCTATTAAAAACCTGGATCAGGGAATTCTGACCCTTTCAAATAATAAAAAAATCCTTAATTATAATTTAAATATTGCTTTAGGTCTCTCTTCTGACACTGAAATAGTTCCTACTGAAAGCTTGGAAAATAAAGAATCAGGTATCGGAATGGACTATTATATGAACCTTGCTCATGACAGTAATCCCATGTTGAGATCAGCAATGAAAAACAGGGATATCGCTGATAAGAATATCGAAATTATAAAAACGGATAATATGCCGACGGTGGCCGGATTTGGAGGATATACCTTACAAAGACCGGTTACGACAAGGAATCCTGTTTTGGATATGTATTCAGGAGGATGGCAGACCGGCGTTTCCCTCAGTTATAATATAGACACGCTGTATAAGACAAAAGAAAAAGTAAAACTGGGTGAACTGCAAAAGAACCAGGCAGGTGATGCCATGACTCTGGTACAGCAAAATGTAGATATGGGAGTGAATGCTGCGTATACCAAATACCAGGAAGCTATCCAGCAGGCAGACATCCTGAATGATTCCAAAAGACTGGCTGAAGAAAACTATAAGATCACAGAAGCCAAATATCTGAACCAATTGGCCGTGCAGGCAGAAATGATTGATGCGCAGAACCAGAAACTGCAGTCGGAGCTTGATTATGCCAACGCAGAGATCAATGTCCTGTATCAATATTATAATCTGTTGAAATCTACCGGAACGCTTTAATCTTAAAACTGAAAATCAAGACAATGGAAAACAAGGAACAAACTACTCAAAATACAACTCAATCTCCGGCAAGAACAAGCGGAGAAGGGAAAAAAAAGCAGAATAAGAAAAATAAAATCAGAGCCATTATTTCCAATATCATCGTTTTCCTGGTGATCGGATTTGGTTTGTTCTGGTTGATACGGGAATATTTCCATATTGGGAATAAAACCTATACGGAAGCGGCACAGGTTGAAGAATTTATCAATCCGATCAATACCAGGGTTTCAGCTTATATTAAAGAGATCAAATTTATTGAACACCAAAAGGTGAAAAAAGGAGATACATTGGTGGTTCTTGATAACCGTGAGATTCTAACCCAGCTGGGGCAGGCTGAGGCGGCTTATCAGAATGCAATGGCTCAGAAAACGGCAACAAGCTCTTCTGTGAATACGGTTTCCAATAATATCAATGTTATGGAATCCAATATTGCCGGTGCGAAGGCAAGACTTTGGAATGCTGAACAGAATTTAAACCGATATAAAAACCTCTTGTCAGCTGAAGCTGTGACAAGGCAGCAGTATGACCAGGTAAAAACAGAATATGATGCTCAAAAAGCAGCTTATGAAACATTAGTCAACCAAAAGCAGTCAGCAAACCTTTCCACCACTGAAGTGAAAAGCAAATTGGGAATCAACGATGCGGAGATCAAAAGAACAAAATCTGCATTGGATATGGCCAGGATCAACCTTTCGTATACCGTAATCACTGCTCCTTATGACGGGGTGATGGGAAGAAGGACAATCTCTGAAGGCCAGCTGATACAACCGGGTCAGCAGGTGGCTACCATCGTATTGAACGGCCAGAAATGGGTAACAGCCAATTTCCTGGAAAGCCAGATGCCTCATATCAAGGTAGGAGAGAAAATGACAATGACAGCAGATGCATTAGGCGGACAGAAATTTGAAGGGGTGGTAACAGCCGTTTCTGCAGCTACCGGATCAAGATATTCAAGTGTGCCGACAGATAATTCTACCGGAAATTTTATCAAAGTACAGCAGAGAATTCCTGTAAGAATAGAGTTTACAGCTGCCAATAAAAAAGAAAACTTGGATAAACTGAGTGCCGGAATGAATATGAATGTGAATATTAATTAAGACTTAAAAGATATGAGATGTCAGATGTCAGACCCTATGTTGAATGAAATACTGAAGATGAGTTTAAAAAAGTCTGTTATCTGATATCTGAAATCTATTATCTAAAAAAATGTACAACAAAGGACTATATAACGACTGGGTACCCAAACCTGTACAGCTGCTGCTGATCGTATTGCTGCTTGCCGTAGTCATGCCTCTGGGTGGCGTATATACGGGAAATATCAGCTATTTGGTGAGTGGCACCGGAGCGTTGACAGAATATTTTATGTGGGCCAACTATGCGACCACCATTGGAATGGGAGCATGTATGCCGGTCGTTCTCAGAATGAAGATGAGGTTCAAAGTAAGGGATAAAATGGTGATGCTCCTGGTTCTTCTGGGGCTGCTGAGCTATGTGAATGCCACTACCTTGCAGCCGATGATCTTTGTATTTACCTCTCTGCTTATCGGTTTCATGAAAATGATGGTAACGATAGAACTATTCCTGCCTCTTATGGTAATGATCGGAAACCGCGGAATGTTCTATGGGGTATTTTATACCTTTGTATTGATTATGAACCAGGTGGCGGTTTATTATTCAGCAAAGTTTGCCCTCCTTTATAACTGGCAGCAGTTTTACCTACTGACAGCCGTGCTGTGCTTTATACTGGCGCTTATTCACTGGATTTTCATGCACAATAAGTACTTTGCGCTGAAAGTACCGCTTCATTATATCGACTGGCTGAGTATTCTCCTGTTCATATCTACCTTTATGTTTTCGGCCTATGTGTATTCTTTTGGCAAGCAGCAGGATTGGCTGAATTC
This sequence comes from Chryseobacterium sp., assembly GCF_022869225.1. Taxonomy (NCBI): domain Bacteria; kingdom Pseudomonadati; phylum Bacteroidota; class Flavobacteriia; order Flavobacteriales; family Weeksellaceae; genus Chryseobacterium; species Chryseobacterium sp. The sequence continues at coordinate 3,925,670 of NZ_JALIHL010000001.1, forward strand.
GAAGAATATTATAAATGCAAGTATCGCGGCTTTTGTAAGCTTTGCCCTGCTTAGTATCCGACAGCTCACTTTAAAACGGCCTTATCTTTCATTTAATATATTTACCAAAAATAACGTTCAGAACGGTCTGTTTATGTTGTTCTGGCTGGGAATGTTCCTGGGGACGGCAAGTATTCAGAATACTTTTGCGGTAGGAGTGTTGGGATATGATCAACTGACCAATGCCGGACTCAGTATGATGATGGTTCCCGGAATTTTAGTCGCCGGAGTCATTGCCGTCTTCTGGTTTAAAAAGGAAAAACCATTAAAAATGTACATTTTCTCAGGGTTTGCAGGGATGGTGGGATATGCGATCATTATGTATTTTTCCATGGTATTGGAGTTCAGTTATGACAACTGGTATCTGCCTATGTTTTTAAAGGGCTACGGAATGTGTTCCTTATTTATTTCCGTATGGTTTTATACTTTGGATAAACTTGAAATGGATGAAATGCTGGCTGCAATAGGACTGGTATTGGTTTGGAGAACTTTTCTGGCAGTCGGTATCTTTTCAACCCTGTACTCATGGTTTCAGTATCGGTTTCAGATTGTGGCGGTGGGGGATCTTGCGGTGTATATGGACGGAATGACGGTAACTCCTCAAAATGCAGCCGCTACTATGAAAGCTATTCAGCTGAATGCCATTATTATTGCCAGCAAAAAAATATTCGGATATATTATTCTGGTTGGTTTTGGAATATTATTCTATGTCATCACCCATCATTTCGGAGCAAAACGTTTCCAATATTTCAGATTTGTGAGGGTTCTTGGAGGTAAATCTGTGATTGCAAGAAGAAGACTCCGTGAACGTAAACAATTATTAGAAGAGATCAAAGACGCAGCCGGACCTGCGGGCTAAAAATACCTTGTTTTTCATTTAGTAAAATCCCGGACCTTATATAGGCCGGGATTTTACGCTTTTATGAATATGATCAATAAATAAACGTATTTAATTGTAAAAAATCATGAAAAATTTCACATTGAGTTATTTTTATTTAGAAGCAATAAAAATTATATTTGCGGGATTATAAAACTTTGAGTAGAAAGAATGAAAAAGCAGTATGCATTTATAGGTCTGTTAGCTTCGGGATTACTATTTTCCCAGACCGCTAAGGATTCTATAACCTCTAAAGGTATTGATGATGTGGTGATCGTAGCCTCCAGAAAACCTACCAAAATCTCTGAAATTCCCGGAACCGTTTGGGTAGTACAGAAAGAAAAAATTCAGGAACAGGCCAAAAATGGAGTTCCTATCAAAGAAATGCTTTCCATTTTAATTCCGAGTATGGATATCGGCCCGCAGGGAAGAACGAACTACGGGCAGAATACGAGAGGGCGCTCTGCCCTGGTCATGATTGACGGGGTTTCATTGAACAGTATCCGGGCGATCAGCCGTCAGTTAGATGCCATTGATCCGTTCAATATTGAGAGAATTGAAGTGCTTTCAGGAGCCAGCTCTATTTATGGGGGAAATGCAACAGGGGGGATCATTAATATCATTACGAAAATACCTTCTAAAAAAGGCATCAGTGGAGAAACCGAATTGGGAGTACGCACCGGTTTTATGGGGAAAGATGATCATGATTTCCGTGCGGCACAGTCTATTGCAGGAAAAGGTGAGAAATTCTTTGGAAGACTGGGCATTGCTTACCAGCAGAATGGAGGTGTGTATGGGGCAGATCAGAAGCAGCTCTTTACAGATATTACCCAAACCGATCTTCAGTATAACCAGTCTATTGATATCCTGGCAACAGGAGGATACCAGTTTAACAACAAACATAAAATTACAGCTTCCCTTCAGTATTATAATTCTAAATTTAATGGAGACCGGAGCTTGTTTTTAGGTGAAAATTTAAGTGCCTTCACTCAGAAAAATGCTTCTCTGCTGGAAATGAGAGATGGTTTTTCGTCTGATAAAAACGTAGGTACAGAGCGTTATATGGGAACGGTAACCTATACCGGAAACGGTATCTTGGGAGGCCAGGATCTGTATGTACAGCTGGCAACCCGTGGGGAGAAGCTAGGATTTTATCCATTTCCTGGAAATATAACGTTGCAGACCGGAAAAACAGCGTATATGTCATCTTCACAGCAGGATACATACTATTCAGGAATAAAAGCCCTGTTGTCAAAATCATGGCGAGGACTGAACGTAACCTATGGAGCAGATATTGACTTTGAGAAGTTTGAGGGAAACCAGTCTGTTTATGATATTGCTAAAACAATGTCCAGCGGCGGTTTAATCAGTGAAACAAAATACAGCTTGGGGAGATATCCTACGAATCACTCACAGAGCTATGCAGGATATGTTCAGGCAAAATACAATATTCTTCCGAAACTTCAGATCAATGCAGGAGTTCGTTACCAGAATATCACCGTTAAAATGGATGATTTTGTAGGGTCTGAACAGCAAACTCAGGTGGCCATGGGCAATGGAAAATCTGCATCTGCCATTCCGGGAGGCCAGAGTTCCTATAATGTAACCCTTGCTAATGCAGGATTGTTATATAAATTCAATGAACAGCACCAGGTTTGGGGAACTTTTTCTCAGGGAGCAAGCTTGGCTGACCCGGCGAAATTCTACGGAATTGGTACTTATAAGCTCAACGGAACCAACTGGGATGTGATATCCAGTATCAATGTGAAAGACCAGCCATTACAGGCGATCAAGACCAATCAGTATGAAGTGGGATACCGTGTCAATAAAGGAGGGTTAAGAGCGCAGATTGCCGGTTTTTTAAGTAACTCAGACAAAAGTGTTACGGTAGATAAAAAGACTTTTCAGATCCTGGTCAACGATTTGAAGCTAAGGAATATGGGTATTGAAGCAGAGGTTTCCTATGCACTAAACAATGGCGTTTATTTCGGTGCCAGCGGGCTTTTGATCAAATCTGAGGTAGACCATAAAGGCGATTGGCAGAAACAGGAAATCTATAATGCTTCCCCTTCAAAATTGGTCACGTATATCGGGTATACTATCAAAAGCTGGTCATTCAGATTCCAGTCTTTACAGAATTTCAAGTTGAAGGACGAGCTTAACAATGTGGTTGAAGGCTATAATACTTCAGATCTGATGATAGGCTACCGGTTCAACTGGGGAAGATTCAATGTAGGAATCCAGAACCTGTTTAATACCGACTATCAAACCCTATGGAGCAAGCGTTCCCAGGTTTTATATTCTTCTTACGGACTTCCGGAATTATTTAACTACAAAGGAAGAGGAAGAACATTCAATCTGTCTTATACTTTTGAGTTTTAAAAAAATAAGGTTAAGGTAGGTACTGCCTTAATCTGAATCATACCTTTTACAAATCCGGCTTCCGATCCAGATGGGAGGCCGGATATTAACTTAAAAAAAATCAGTTATGGCGAAAATTCCAACAGGGCAGATTGTTGCCGAAGTAACGAGAAAAGAATACATCACAGATCATTTCATCAGGGTTTATCTGTATTCTCCTGAAGTGCACCAGTTTCAAAATACTGTGGTAGGAGACAATAACAAAATTGCCGTTCCACCGGCGGGCCTCAATGAAATTCATTTCCCGATCCTGGATGAAAACCATCAGTGGGTCTACCCGGCCAAAGATGTGGCTCCGGCTATCAGGACTTATACACACCGGGGAATTGATCTGGAGAAGAATGAACTGATCATTGATTTTGTAGACCACGGAGATGGCGGCCCGGCTTCAAGTTGGGTGAGAAATGCGGAGGCAGGTTCCAAATTGGGAGTCATGATGCGCCTGGATGGTAAAGAGCTGTATCCTGCAGCGGAATGGTATTTATTGGTGGGGGATGCTACCGCGATTCCTGTTTTAAGTGCTATTCTGGAGACGCTTCCTGAGACTGCAAAAGGAGTTTGTATTATTGAAGTTCATGGAAAAGAAGATGAACAGATCCTGGCTACCCAAGCAGATATTGAGTTTAAATGGCTTCATAATGCCCAGCCCCATATAGGCAGTGAACTGGCAGCAGCTGTTAAAAGTGTTGAAATTCCCGAAGGAAGTAGATTTGGATATGTTGCCTGCGAGTTTTCAAGTGTGAAAGAGATCCGTACCTACCTTCGGAAAGAAAAAAACTGGACCGCACAGGAACTCTATGCTTATTCTTACTGGAAAGCCGGAGTGGCAGAAAATGAATCACAGGAGATTAAGACTATATAAACCAACAACCAGCAACCTTCCCCTCCTCACTTTAAACATTGAACTCAAAGCTTTGAACTTTGCACCCTGAAGCCGTATCTTTGCAGTTATGAAAGATTTAATGGGCAGAGCGATCTGGGATTATTTTCATGATGAAAACCCGGAAGACCTGCAGACTGAAACGTCGATTTCTGAACTGGATGAACTTCCTGTAGATTATTTATTCAGAGATTTTGAAGAGATGAATGCCATTGAGCAGAAAGCACTGAAGCTATCCGGCGGAAAAGTTCTGGATATAGGAGCAGGAGCGGGTTCCCATGCGCTGTATCTCCAAAATGAAAGAAATCTTGAGGTAATGGCTCTGGATATTTCACCAAAATCTATCGAAGTTTGCAAACTGAGAGGAATCAAAAAGGCGGTTTGTGAAAATATCCTTGATTTTTCGGGAGAAACTTTCGATACTGTCTTATTATTGATGAATGGGACCGGAATCTTTGAAAGCCTGGCAAAAATAGATACCTATCTTCAGAAATTACAGAGTCTTTTGAATGAAGGCGGACAAATCCTGATCGACAGTACGGATATTCTCTATATGTTTGACCGTGATGAAGACGGCGGAGTTTATATTCCTGCCGGAGGGTATTATGGAGAGCTGGAGTATGTTGTTCATTACAAAGGGGAATCCGAAAAGCCGATTACATGGCTGTATCTTGATTTCAATACCCTTAAAAATGCTGCTGAAAATAATGGATTTAAAATAGAAAGGGTGCTGAAGGATGAAGATTCTTATTTAGCCAAACTGACTAAGAAATAATTTACACCAGTCATTGCGGGCTGAAAGCGAAGCAATCTTATCAATTACCCTATATTGTCATTCTGTACACCATAATGACTTTTTTGTACTTCTACCTAGCCCCGATAGAAACGGTTACCCCACAGCATGAGTTGGAGAGTGAAAGGGTTTAAGCATTGGAGAAGGCTGGCGCGAGGAGTAAAAGTGGAGAGCGGGAATCAGCTCCTAATCAGTTCTCTGGTCTAAGCTGTCAAGTTTCCTTAATATATTTCTATTGACCAAAAGAAAGGCTGCTTCTTGTGAAACAGCCTATTATCTTTATGAGGATTTTAATTATCCGATCTCAATACCGTTCTCAACATTGCTGTCGTCAGGTGTAACGAAAGATAATTTTCCGTCTGGTTTAGTCGTTAATAACAACATTCCCTGAGATTCAATTCCTCTGATTTTTCTGGGAGCAAGATTCAATAAAATCATCACCTGCTTGCCCACTACTTCTTCCGGACTAAAGCTTTCTGCAATTCCTGAAACTACAGTTCTTACATCTACACCGGTATCAACGGTAAGTTTTAGTAATTTGTCTGCTTTTTCTACTTTTTCAGCTTCTAAAATGGTCGCTGTTCTCAGGTCTATCTTAGTAAAATCATCAAAAGTGATCTCGTCTTTCATAGGTTTTGCGTTAAGGTTTGTTTTTTTATTGTTTTGTTTTGTCTGTTCCAGCTTTTCAATCTGAGCTTCAATTACCTGGTCTTCAATTTTTGAGAATAGAAGAGAGGCTTCATTGATTTTATGGCCTGTTTCAATTAAAACAGTTTTGGTTTCAACATCATTCCATGTTTTCTTTTCAACATGGAACATATTCAATAGTTTGTCAGAGCTGAACGGCATAAATGGTTCACACAGCTGAGCTAATGCAACAGCAATCTGAGCACCGACGAATAAAGATTGGGCTGCTTTTTCCGGATTATCCTTAATTGTTTTCCAAGGTTCTTCTGTCTGAAGATACTGGTTTCCAAAACGGGCAAGGTTCATCAATGCAGATAAAGCATTTCTGAATTCATAATTTTCAAGGAATCCTGAAATTTCTTTTGCAGCTTTGCTTATTTCCTGCAATTCTGGACTGTTGATGTCGCCCTGTGGAACAACCCCGTCATAATATTTATGGATAAGAACAGCTACTCTGTTGATGAAGTTTCCGAAAATTCCGACCAATTCAGAATTGTTTTTTGTCTGGAAATCTTTCCATGTAAAATTATTGTCCTTAGTTTCCGGAGCTGAGGAAAGAAGTGCATATCTTAACACATCCTGCTGACCAGGGAAATCTTCTACATATTCATGTGCCCATACGGCCCAGTTTCTTGATGTGGAGATCTTATCGTTTTCAAGGTTCAGGAATTCGAAGGCCGGAACATTGGCTGGCATAATGTAATCTCCGTGAGCTTTCATCATCGAAGGGAAAATAATACAGTGGAATACAATATTATCTTTTCCGATAAAGTGTACCAGATCACTGTTTTCGCTTTGCCAGTAATCCTTCCAGTCTTTTCCATTCTTCTCGGCCCATTCTTTCGTGAATGAAATATACCCGATGGGAGCATCAAACCATACGTAAAGAACTTTTCCTTCCGCGTCCGGCAGCGGAACGGGAACTCCCCAGTTAAGGTCCCTGGTCATGGCGCGTGGCTTCAGACCATCATTCAACCATGATTTAACCTGTCCGTATACATTAGGCTTCCAGTCATCTTTATGACCTTCAATAATCCATTCGTTTAAGAAATCTTCGTATTCATTAAGAGGAAGGTACCAGTTTTTGGTTTCTTTAAGGATAGGAACATTTCCGCTCAGCATGGATTTTGGGTTGATCAGCTCTGAAGGAGACAGGGTAGAGCCGCATTTCTCGCACTGGTCACCGTAAGCATTTTCGTTGCCACAGTTTGGGCAGGTTCCTACAATATAACGGTCGGCAAGGAATTCTCCGGCCTGCTCATCAAAATACTGCTCAGAAACCTCTTCAGTAAATTTCCCTTTTTCATACAGAACCTTGAAGAAATCCTGGCTGGTTTCATAATGCTTCTTTGAAGTTGTTCTTGAATATTCATCAAAAGAGATTCCCAGATCAGAAAAGGACTTCTTGATGATCTCGTGATATTTGTCAACGATATCCTGTGGGGTAACCCCTTCCTTTTTAGCTCTTATGGTAATAGGAATTCCATGCTCATCCGAACCACAGATAAACGCTACATCTTTTCCTGATCTTCTCTGAAATCTTGCGTAAACATCCGCAGGAATATAAACACCTGCCAAATGTCCTATATGAACCGGTCCGTTTGCATAAGGCAAAGCTGCCGTAATCATCTTTCTGTTTGACATTTATAGTAAAGTTTTGACTGCAAAGATAAGGATTATCTGCTGAATACCGCTCTTTGTGGAGTTATTATGATCAACAGGCTCTTTTCAGGAGGATGAATATGAATTAAAGTTAAACCATCGTTTAACTTTATGTTAAAGTAATGCTTGTATTATGTTTAGCATAGTATTATGTAAAACACTAATATACAGTTATTTAATTCATATAAGTATCGTAATATACATAATTTTATCTTAAATTATATTAATTTTATGATAATTCTATTTTTTTATAAATTGCATATCTGGCTGCAAGCCAAAATGAACAAAAACGAAACTATATAAAAATAAGATTGTGAAGAATTTTACAACGGTATTAAAAATTGCGCCCGCCTTTTTATTGGCCAGTACAGTAATGCATGCGCAGACAAAGGACTCTATCACTAAGGAGAAGAAGATTGAAGAGGTGGTATTGATCGGGTATGGAAAACAGAAGAAGTCTGACCTTACAGGTTCTATCACTTCTGTAACGGCAAAAGACTTCAACGGAGGAGCCACTTCTGCCGGACAGCTGATCCAGGGGAAAACACCGGGGGTTCAGATTACCAATAACAGCGGAGCTCCGGGATCCGGAACAAAGATCCGGATCAGGGGAACATCATCTTTGAGTGGAGAGAACTCGCCGCTTATTGTCATTGATGGAGTTCCTCAGGATTTTGTAGGAGTAAATGGGGTTTCAGATCCTTTATCATTAATAAATCCTAATGACATTGAAACATTCGATATCCTGAAAGATGCTTCGGCAACAGCAATCTATGGTAACAGAGCCTCCAATGGGGTTATTTTGATTACTACCAAGAAAGGAAGTTCCGGAAAGTTTAAGGTGAATTTTTCTACCGTGACTTCATTATCTACCAAAATGGGTAATGTAGACGTACTGAATGCACAGGAGTTCAGGGATTTTGTTAATAATTATGCACCTGCAAATTACAAAACAAAACTTGGAAATGCCGATACCAACTGGCAGGATCTGATTTACCAGACTGCATGGGGAACAGACAATAATGTGGCTCTTTCAGGAGGAATCAAAGGGTTGCCTTACCGTTTATCGTTAGGCTATAATGAGCAGAACGGTATTGTAAGATCAAATTCGTTCCGAAGAACCTCAGTAGGTTTGAACTTAAATCCTAAATTCTTTGACAGTCATTTGTCAGTGAATGTAAATGCGAAAGGAACTTTTACAGATAATAGATTTGTGGATGGAGGGGTCATCAAGGCAGCTACCTATTTTGACCCTACACAGCCTGTGTATTCGGGAAATTCCAAGTATGGAGGGTATTATGAGTGGCTGGATGCAGGGTCTGCAACCGGATATAATGTAAATGCCAATTCAAATCCGCTTGGAATGATTGACGGCATTCGTGATATATCATCAGTAACAAGAGGACTGGGAAATATTCAGTTAGATTATAAATTTCACTTTCTTCCTGACCTTCACTTCAATGTGAATGCCGGATATGATTATACAAAAAGTGAAGGGCACAAAACTAAAGATGCCATTTACAGACCTGGTTACGGTGATAAAGGAAGTTCGAACCTCTATTCGATGGAGAAGAAAAACAAACTTTTGGAAACCTATTTTAATTATGTTAAAAATATAGCTCCTATCAATACGGGAGTAGACATCACCGCCGGATATGCTTATCAGGATTTTCATACCATCATTCCCGGAGCTGTGACCTACAGAGGAAATGGAACAACGCTGCCCCCGGATTTGAATTTTGAAACCCGAAATACATTGATATCATTTTATGGAAGAGCTATTTTTACGGTAGCCAATAGGTATATTATATCAGGATCAGTACGTAAAGACGGTTCTTCAAGATTTTTTAACAGCACAAGAGATAACGTATGGGGAGTCTTTCCTGGAGTTTCTTTAGCTTGGAAGCTTAATGAGGAAAGCTTCATCAAAAACATTTCGGCAATCAGTACTTTGAAATTGAGAGCAGGATGGGGAAAAACAGGACAGCAGGAGCTGCCGGCCCTCAATGGAAATAAGCCGAATAATTACCCAGCTTTCGCCGCATATAATCCAAGTTACCCTGGAGCCAGCTACCAGTTTGGAAACGAATATTATTTTATGTTCAGACCTGCTAATTATAATCCAAATCTTACTTGGGAAACCACAACAACAAAAAATATAGGGTTGGATTTTGGTTTTATGAGTAATAGGATTACCGGGTCCATCGATCTTTTCAGAAAAGATACTAAAGATTTATTGGTATATGCCGATGAACCAGCTGGAGGGCTTAGTAATGCCAGTTGGCAGAATGTGGGTGATATGAAGAATGAAGGTATTGAAGGAAGTATCACCTTGATTCCTATTAAAAATGAAAAAACGACCTGGGAGCTGAGTTTTAATGCTACCCACTACAAACCCATTGTGACGAAATTAAAGGACAGAGCCGATGAATCATTCAATATGGAAGTTGGTGGTATTGAAGGAGGTTCCGGAAATAAAATCCAGGCGCATGTTGTGGGATATGCTCCAAACTCATTCTGGGTGTACCAGCAGGTATATGATAATAACGGAAAACCTGTAGACGGAGCTTTTGTTGACAGAAACGGAGATGGTGTGATCACTCCAAAAGATATGTATTATTACAAATCGACCACTCCGGATGCTATTTTAGGTTTCTCAACGAAAGTATCTCATAAAAATTGGGACTTTGCCCTCAGCGCCAGAGCTGTATTAGGAAATTACGTATATAACAATATGGCCTCCAACAGCTCATTACAGTCTGCATCTACAAACGAATATCTGCAAAATGTATTCTCTACCGCACCGGAATATAAATTTTCTGTACCGCAGTATAAATCAGATGTTTATATCGAAAATGCATCGTTCTTAAGATTGGATAATATCAATATTGGCTATAATTTCGGTGAAGTTTTCTCTAAAGGAAGTAATCTGAAAATATACGGTATGGCACAAAATGTTTTTGTAATCACTAAATATACAGGCGTAGACCCTGAAGTTTTTGGCGGAATAGACAACGGATATTATCAAATGCCTAGAATATATTCTTTAGGCTTTAATTTTCAATTTTAAATAATAATTACGATGAAACTAAATAAGATCAAACTTAAAAATATAGTACTGCCTCTTTCTGCTGCATTTCTACTGACCACAGCGTCATGTGTGAAAGATCTTGAAAGAGAGCCTATAACAGACGTTACTTCAGCAAGTATCTATAAAGATTTTTCTAACTATAAAAATATTTTAGCAAAACTTTATGGAGGTCTTGCAATGGGAGGACAGGTAAGTGGAGACGGCGACCAGCCTGACAGTGATATTAATGGGATTAACGGAGGTTTTTCACAGTATACAAGGCTGCTATACACTCTGAACGTAATCACTACCGATGAAGCAGTGATAGGCTGGAATGACGGAAACCTTCACACGCTCCATAAAATGACTTGGGATTCATCCAATGAATTTATTGCAGCTATGTATTACAGAGTGTATACAGAAATTGCTTTTTGTAATGAGTTTCTTAGAAATGTCACAGACGAAAAATTAGCAGCCAATAATATCACCGGTGAAAACCTTAATCAAGCAAAATTAATGAGAGCTGAAGCCCGTTTTCTAAGAGCGCAGTCTTATTACCATGCCATAGATATGTTTGGAAATGTTCCTTTTGTAGATGAATCCTATCTGCCCGGATCTGCAAATCCGCCAAAGAGAATAGACAGGAAATCATTATTTAATTTTATAGAATCTGAACTGATTGCTGTGGTAGATCAATTAAAGGAGCCTAAAACCAATGAGTATGGAAGAGCAGATAAAGCTGCGGCCTGGTCGCTATTGGCAAGATTATATTTAAATGCTGAAGTATATACAGGAACGCAGAGAAATACAGATTGTATTACTTATTGTAATAAAGTAATCGCAGCAGGCTATTCTTTAAAACCGAAGTATGATGATCTGTTCCTTGCAGATAATAATATCAATAATCCGGAGCAGATCCTAAGTGTAAATTTTGACGGGATCAATACGCAGACCAATGGTGGAACCACGTATCTGGTACATGCTGCAATAGGTGGAGAAATGAAGGCTGCTGACTTTGGAGTGAATGGAGGATGGAGTGGTTTAAGAACTACAAAATCATTTGTAGGCTTATTTCCTGCTAATGGAAGTGACAAAAGAGGAAGGTTCTTTACTTCAGGACAGAATTTAGAAATTAATGACTTGGGATCATTTACAGATGGTTATGCTTTTATAAAGTTTAAAAATATCAAAAGCAATGGTTCTGTCGGTGCTCATGACAACTGGGTAGAAGCTGATATTCCTTTATATCGTTTGGCTGATATCTATCTGATGTATGCTGAAGCTGTTCTCAGAGGTGGAAGCGGTGGTAATCAGGCTACGGCAATAGGTTATATTAACCAATTGAGACAACGGGCATATGGTAACACAAGCGGTAACGTGGCTTCAATAAATCTTAATTTTATTTTGGATGAAAGAGCCAGAGAATTGTCTTGGGAAACAACCAGAAGATCAGACCTTATTCGTTTTAAGAAATATACTACAGGAGATTACTTGTGGCCTTGGAAAGGAAATATTAAAGATGGAAAAGCTGTAGAAAGCTATAGAGATCTTTTCCCTATTCCCAATAAAGATATTATCGCCAATCCTAATCTGATCCAGAATCCTGGTTACTAACTTTTAAATATTTTAAAAATGAAAAATCTATTCAAAATAGTAGTGGTAGCTTTTATCGGATTATTAATGGTTTCCTGTGAAAAAGATGAAGAACAGGCGGTTATTAATGAAACATCCGCTGGTAAAATATCTGCTGATAAAAGTACCGTCATTCTTAATGAACTCAATGCCAATGATGCCGTAATCACTTTTACTTGGACAAAACCAACATTTAGTATTGCTGTTGTTCCCAGTCAGGAAATAGAATTCGGAATTAAAGGAGATGGTTTTAAAAAAAGTACTATTGTTGATTTCTCTAATGATGTAACAGCTGGTTCTGTTACCCATGCCGCAATGAATGCCGCAATGTTCAATATTGGAGCAGTGCCGGATGTTGTGAATGAAATTGAAGCGAGATTGAAAACATCTGTAGGATCAGCGGTTTTTTATTCCAATGTAATAGCACTTAAAGTAACTCCTTATACTCCCAACCCGGATTTGGTATATCCAAAGATCAACGTGCCGGGGGCATACGCAGGAGCAGCTGGTTATGCCAATTGGACTCCGTCAAATTCACCCAATTTGTTCTCTCCTGAAAAAAATGATAAATACAGAGGATTTATTTTCATTAAAGATGCTTCAGGCGATAACGGAAAATACAAATTTGCTATCAATCAGGATTGGCCGGGAAATAAAGGAGATGATGGAACGAACACCGGAAAATTAAAGGCTGATGGAGCTGATATAGTACCACCGGCAGCCGGAACCTATTATATCAAGGTAGACTGGGCTGCAAATACCTATTCTTCAACGTTAGCAAACTTTGGTATCATAGGAGATGCAACACCTACAGGCTGGAACTCTGATACAGATTTTGTATATAATCCAGCTACCAAAACATTTGTGATCAACTCTATTATGCTGAACAGTACAGGATTGTTTAAATTCAGAGCAAACGATGACTGGACACTGAAATTTCAGCCTAAAAAAGATGATGAAACCCTGGTTTCAGGAAAGCCGGTGCAAACTTATTTAAATGCTGAAGGTACCGTAGATGGTGACCCCGGCTATAAAGTGTCTGTAGCAGGAAATTATAAGATAGAGCTGGATTTACATAATTCAGCATATTACAAATTAACCATTACAAAGTTGTAAAACATACCAATTAAGTTGATAAAGTGCTGCGCCAGAGCCAGCACTTTATCTATTTTTTAAGTTAATAAATAGTCATTATGAAGAAAATTACTGTGGGAGCTCTTTTGCTTTCAATGATGTTTGTAGGAGTAAAAGCACAATCTTTAAAATCACCGGATGGTAAGTTTGAAATGAACTTCCAGCTTAAAGAAGGAGTTCCTTATTATAACCTTACATATAACGGTGCGGTAGTCGTTGAAGACTCTAAATTAGGATTAAGATTATTTAAAGATGCATCCATAAAATTCGCTTCTGAAATCGCGAAAACGGAAGATGCGAAATTCGATCTGAATAATGGTTTCACAAAGGTACAAGAGAAAAGAGATGCTAAAAATGAAACCTGGCAGCCGGTTCTTGGAGAAAAGAAAAACTATATCAATCACTACAATGAACTGGCTCTTACCCTGAACCAGGCCTCTACCGATAGAAGTATTGTGGTGAAATTCAGACTGTTCAATGACGGTCTTGGATTCAGATACGAATTTCCTCAACAGAAAAACCTGAATTATTTCGTTATCAGAGAAGAAGATTCTGAAATTGATTTTCCTACCGACATGAAAGCGTGGTGGATTGTAGCAGACTATGACTCTCAGGAATACCAGTATCAGGAAACAAAAGTTTCTGAAATTCCTGCACAATGGGAGAAGGCTTATGATGCCAATGCATCCCAGGCTTTGGTGAAAAATGCAGTGCAGTCTCCGCTAATGCTTAAAAGAGAAGGAAAGGAGCCTTTATACATCAACGTTGCTGAAGCTGCAGTATTGGATTATCCTGCTTCCCATCTGGAAGTGGATGCCCGGAATTTCAGGTTCAAAACACATTTGACAGCAGACAGACAGGGTGCAAAAGGATATATCCAGACCCCATCGGTAACGCCTTGGAGAACTATTATTGTCGCTCCGAAAGCAGAACAGGTGATGGATTCCAAAATGATCTTTAACCTTAACGAACCTACAAAATATACCGATACTTCTTACATTCATCCTACAAAATACATGGGAGTATGGTGGGAGATGATTATCGGAAAATCACAGTGGGCTTACTCTACAGCGGAAAATGTTCATTTAGATAAAACAGATTTCACAAAACTGACTCCGAATGGAAAGCATGCAGCCAATAATACAAAAGTTAAAGAATATATCGACTTTGCTGCTGAAAATGGCTTCCAGGGATTATTGATCGAAGGCTGGAATATCGGCTGGGAAGACTGGTTCGGGCACTCTAAAGAATTTGTTTTCGATTTCATTACCCCTTACCCGGATTTTGATATCAAAATGTTGAATGAATATGCGCATTCCAAAGGGATCAAGCTGATCATGCACCATGAAACCTCAGGTTCTGCAACGAATTATGAGAGATGGGCTGATAAAGCGTTCCAAACGATGAATAAATATGGGTATGATGCGGTAAAAACAGGATATGTAGGAGATATCATTCCTAGAGGAGAACACCATTATTCTCAGTGGACGATTAACCACTATTATAGAATTGCTGAAAAAGCAAATGAATATAAAATTATGGTAAACTCTCATGAATCTGTACGCCCTACAGGAGAGAGCCGTACTTATCCAAACTATATTTCTGCAGAAGCTGCCCGTGGTACGGAATATGAGGCATTTGGAGGCAACAAGCCTGACCATCAGACCGTTCTTCCGTTTACAAGATGGATGGGAGGCTCAATGGATTATACACCGGGGATTTTCCAGACGAAATTAGACTATTATTTCCCTGGAGATAACCGCTTTGTAAAAACTACGTTAGCTAAGCAGCTGGCATTGTATGTAACGATGTATATGCCGCTTCAGATGGCCGCTGACCTGCCTGAAAACTACAAAAAGCATATGGATGCCTTCCAGTTTATCAAAGATGTGGCTGCAGATTGGGATGATACTAAAATCTTATCAGCCGAACCTGGAGATTATATCATCACAGCCAGAAAAGCAAAAGGTACTGAAAACTGGTTTGTAGGAGGGATTACGGATGAAAACAAACGCGGGTATACCGTAGATTTCTCATTCCTGGATAAAGGAAAAAAATATGAAGCAACGATCTATGAAGATGGAAAAGATGCAGATTATATTGACAATCCTCAAAGCTATAACATCTACAAAAAAGAGATTACCAGCAAGTCTAAAATTAATTTTAAAATGGTAAGAAGCGGCGGATTTGCAGTTTCTATTAAACCGGTAAAATAATTTTTAAAATCAATAATAAAATACCCCGGCTCATTGTATCTTCAATGACCGGGGTATTTTTTTCTGGATGATGGAGTTAGATTGATATTCTAATTTGGATGATATTCAGGAGTTGAAATTTCTACATTCTCAGACAGTTGCTCCTTTTTTATTTTTTCCTGATATTCCTTTTGATACTGTCTTACTGTTTTTCCGGTGCCGTCATGTTTCCATCCGGGAGGATAAAAAAGATATTTTGTGCGGTCTTTGAAAGAAATCCCCGGCTGTCTGATATCTTTTCCTATTCTTCTCCATTCATAGAAAAGCATGGTGGCGGGATCTTTAGATTTTATTTTCGGGTAGACTCCGTATTTAACAGGAACTTCGGGATCCTCCTTCTGGAATGTTCCGAAGATCTTATCCCAGATAATTAGACCCATTCCCATATTACGGTCCAGATATTTGATATTACAGGCATGGTGCACACGATGATGTGAAGGGGTCACCAAAATATATTCTAAAAACCCCATGCTTTTAATAGACTGGGTATGCACAAACGTTCCATAAATTTGTATAGCGGAATAAGCCACCATAATATGCCATGGGTTGAATCCTATCAACGCCAAAGGAGAAAAAAACAGATACCTGTACAGAGGCTGGAATACGGGGCTTCTAAATCCTGTACTGATATTGAAGTAATCAGAATTATGATGGGTAATGTGGACTGCCCAGAAGATACGGGAATGATGATCTACATAGTGGTGAACATAATAAGCAAGGTCCTGGGCAAGAAATACAGCGATCCAATACCAGATTCCGAATTCCCAGTCGAAAAGGCGGTGATGATAAAAAAACATCATGACAAACATAGAAAAACCCTTCATGATAATGTCCAGCCCATAGTTAAGAAGAGCAAAAAGAACATTGGTCGCCACATCCTTAGTTTCATAAAGTTTTTCTTTATTAAAATGACTATAGGCCATTTCTATAAAAATAATAGCGGCAAATAAAGGGATGGTCCATGTATAAACAATGTCTGGACCATCGGTCACGAAGATTTTATTAAAATCAAACATTTTTTCTGTAAAACTAAAAATAAAAGGGGTTGAAAGTTTATTTTTTACATTAAATTTTATTTTTATGCAATTTTTTTATAATAAATTGAAATGATAATAGTTAAAGGCTGCTATATTTTCAATAGAAGATTCGTTTTTGAACTGCAGACTCATCGTAATTTTCATGAAACATAAGATGCTCCGCTTCTGTGACAGGAAATGTATTAATAGCAGAAACAGGCCTGAAAATGTAGATTCTGGCCATTATTTTGTAATAACTGTTGAATTTTTTTCGTAATTTGCTCCTAAGTTGTTCATAGTTAAACGGTTGTGTTAAAATGGTAACTTGCTGGTTTTCAGAATAATGAACAGCTTTATTACTTGTAATTCATAATGCGCACCGGGCTATTAATTGAAAGCTTACAGTAGTTATGAAAAAAATATACTTATTTTTTGCCCTTTCAGCAGCTTCAATGGCTTTTTCTCAATCAAAAATGCTGGAAAAAGTAGAACCTGCTTTCTGGTGGAAAGGAATGAAAAATCCTGAGCTGCAGATCATGGTCTACGGAAAAGGAATTGCCAATAATGAGATCTCTCTTTCAGATGGAATACAGATCAAGGATATTCAGAAAGTAGAAAACCCAAATTATGTTTTCGTCACCGTCAATACCCATGAAATAAACATTCCCAGGTTCACCATCCATATTAAAAAAGGACGTAAGAATCTGGGTTCTTATACTTACGAACTGAAACAGCGGGAACCGGGATCTGCAGACCGCGAATCTTTTACCTCAAAAGATGTCATGTATCTGATAATGCCGGATCGTTTTGCCAATGGAAATGAGAAGAATGATTCCAAACCGGAACTTACCGAAAAAGCCGACCGCAATTTACCCAACGGGAGGCATGGCGGGGATCTTCAGGGCATCATCAATAATCTCGATTATATTCAAAACCTTGGAGCTACAGCCGTTTGGCTGACTCCGGTAAATGAGGATAATGAAAAGGTGTATTCCTATCACGGATATGCCCAGACTGATCTGTATAAAATCGATGGCCGCTACGGTACCAATGAAGACTATAAAATACTCTCCCAGCAGCTCAATAAAAGAAATATGAAACTGGTAATGGACTATGTAACGAATCACTGGGGAACTTCACACTGGATGATCAAAGACCTTCCTGCCAAAGACTGGATACATTGGTTTAATGACGGGGATGAAGGTTTTAAACGGTCTAACTATAAAACGACTACCCAGTTCGATACCAATGCTTCGGATATTGATAAAAAATATGCCTTAGACGGATGGTTTGATAAAACGATGCCGGATATCAACCAAAAAAATCCATTGGTTTTAAAATACTTGACCCAAAATGCAATCTGGTGGATTGAATATGCCCAGTTAGGCGGCTTCCGTGTAGACACCTATCCCTATAATGATAAAGAAGCTATGGCAAAATGGGCCCAATCAATTACCGATGAATACCCGAAGTTTAATATTGTAGGAGAGACCTGGCTGTATACAGCAGGGCAGATTTCGGCCTGGCAGAAAAATTCAAAAACAGGAGAAGCGGCAGGATACAACTCCAATCTGCCGTCTGTAATGGACTTTATGTTGTTCGGGGATATGCCTAAAGCGTTTAAGGAAAAAGAAGGCTGGAATACAGGCCTGGTGAAAATCTATGATTCCTTTACCAGTGATTTTCTATACCCGGATATCAATAATATACTCGTATTCTTCGAAAATCACGATACTGAAAGATGGAATGAAATCTTTAATGCAGATCCCAAAGCCTACAAAATGGGTCTTGCCCTGATCTCAACAGTCCGTGGAATTCCACAGATTTACTACGGTTCAGAAATAGGAATGCGCGGCGATAAAAACAAAGGTGGAGATGCGGATATACGAAGAGACTTTCCGGGAGGATGGAAGTCGGATCCACAAAATGCGTTTGATCCCTTAGCACAGACCCCGGAACAAAAGGAATTCTTTCAGTTTACCCAAAAATTATTGAACTGGCGAAAAGGAAAGGAGGTGATCCACTCCGGAAAAACTAAAAATTTCGTTCCTCAGGATGGTATTTTTACCTACTTTAGATATAATGAAAAAGAAAGCGTAATGGTAGTCCTTAACAATAATGAAAAAGATTATACATTAGATTTAAAGCGTTTTGAAGAAGCACTGAACGGATTTTCAAAAGGAAAAGATGTCATTTCTGGAAAAGAATTGCCCCTACAGAATAATATGGTGATCCCTGCCAAGACTCCTCTTATTATCGAACTTAAAAAATAATTACCCTATATGAAAAAATTAATAACGGTCCATACACTGATCCTTTTCCTGTTTGGATGTTCGTTACTTTCAGCACAGTCACAAAAAGGATTTGAAAAAGAAAAGGCCGAAATCAGTACCATGCTTGATGCATTCAATACAGCAGCGGCTAAAGCTGATTATAATACCTATTTCAGTTACTTTGCGGATGAATCTACGTTTATTGGAACAGATGCTGCTGAGGTTTGGGATAAAAAAGCATTCATGGTTTGGGCAAAACCCCATTTTGATAAGAAAAGAACCTGGAATTTTACTGCCCTTAAGAGAAATATATATTTCAGTAAAGACGGAAAGCTGGCCTGGTTTGATGAATTGCTGGATACCCAAATGAAAATATGCAGAGGTTCAGGAGTTGTAGAAAAAATCAACGGAAACTGGAAGGTAAAGCAGTATGTGCTTTCCATGACAGTTCCGAATGAGATAGTGGATAAAGTGGTTGCCGAAAAAGCGCCGATCGAAGATGTATTAATCCAAAAATTGAAAGCTTCATGGCAGTAATGGAAGGGAAGTATGGGAGCGGCTCTTTGGGAAGAAGAAAAAAGCCGGACTTATCCATGCTGCAGATTATTAATATGAGCATGGGATTCTTAGGAATCCAGATGGCTTTCGGACTGCAGAATGGCAATGCAAGCCGTATACTTGCCAACTTAGGAGCTGATGTCCATGAATTATCCTGGTTCTGGCTGGTCGCTCCGATTACAGGATTGATTGTTCAGCCTATCATAGGCCATATGGGAGATAATACATGGAGCCCGCTGGGAAGAAGAAAGCCTTATTTCCTGATTGGAGCCGTTTTATGTGCCATAGGGCTGGTATTGCTTCCGAATGCAGCTTCTGCAACCCGGTTATTTGCTGCCAATGCACTTTTACTGGCTGTCATTTTTCTTGCTATGATGGATGCTTCTGTTAATATTGCAATGGAGCCCTTCAGAGCTTTGGTAGGAGATATGCTTCCGAAACACCAGGGAACGGTAGGGTTTTCTGTGCAGACCATTCTGATCGGAATGGGTGCGGTACTCGGTTCTTATCTGCCGGATTGGCTTACAACGCTGGGAATTTCTAATGAAGCACCTAAAGGTTTTGTCGCAGATAATGTGATCTATTCTTTTTATATAGGCGCCGTATTGCTGCTGTTATCAATTCTGTATACCATCATAACCACCAGGGAATATTCTCCACAGGAATTTGCTGAGTTTGAGGATGGAAAAGAAATAGAAAAGGACGAATCTAAATTTTCAGATATTTTTAAAGATTTTGCGAAGATTCCTATACAAATGAAAAAACTGGGAATCGTTCAGTTTTTTTCATGGTTTGCCCTGTTTACGATGTGGGTATTTACCACCAGTGCGCTGGCTACCCATCATATGGGACTTTCTCCGGAAGATACCCACTCCAAAGCATTTAATGATGCAGGAGATTTAACGGGGAAGCTCTTTGGAATGTATAACCTTTGGGCGATTCCGTTTGCATTTTTACTGACACCCATTGCCAAATGGATCGGTAAAAAACAAACCCATGCCCTAGCACTGTTTTGCGGAGGTTTAGGACTGATCTCTATGTACTTTATTAAAAACGTTGATCATTTATGGATTTCAATGATTGGGCTTGGATTTGCCTGGGCCAGTATCCTGGCAATGCCTTATGCGATGCTGATTGAAGTGATTCCGCAAAGAAAAATGGGCGTTTATATGGGAATATTCAACTTCTTTATTGTGATTCCGCAGATCATCAATGGTTTGTTTGGAGGCCCTGTTGTAAGTTCTGTTTTTGGTAAACAGGCGATGGATTACATTGTGGTAGGGGGTGTTTGTATGCTGATCGGAGCTTTAGTTACGATGATTTTTGTGAAATCAGAAAATGAAACCCCTAAGGAAATTGAAGAAGAGATCCGGCAGGTGCATTTTTAATTTTAGAAGTTGGAGGGTTGAAATATATCTCCAATTAAAAAAATACTAAACTGATACATCAATAGGAGCGGGCTTTAGCCCGCTTTTCCTTTAAGCATTCATCAATTTTATAAATTAATTCTCAGACATCGACTCGACAAAACTGCGGACTGTAGTTGTAAGCGGACCTATGGGCAGTACTGCGACGTATAAAGCAAATCCGATCAATAAAATAAAGTGCGTCGACAAAAAAGGAAATGACGCTGAATTAAATAACGGACCATCAATTGAAACCCGAATAACAATTAACAATAAGAAAAGAGTGGTGTTTTATTTTGACAGAGTAATAATTCACGACAATGTGGTTTATGGCGTTCAATCAAGGTTTATAAACATACGGACTTCAATACCTATCAAGAATATTACAAAAATTGAGGTTCAAGACGGACAAAAAAAATTTAGTTATATAAAAGTTGACAAGTGAGCAAGGTGTATCTGTGTGTCGGCACAAGGCCGCAAAACGTTAGTACCAATTGTAGGACGACATCGCAACATAAACGAACAGACAAAAAATAGACAATGGCAACAATCATAACCATAACTGGACAAATACGAAAAATTGCACTTGATGTTCTTACGGACAGACCTGAAGGTATTAGGTATTCAGACCTTAAACGAAAAATTTTAGAACACAACGCAAGTTTTAATCCGAACACAATAAGTGGTGCGACCTGGGACTTAGACATAACTTATCCTGATAAAATCTATAAGCCCGACAGAGGAGTTTTTCGCCTTTTAAAATTTAAAGAAGATATTTTAACTCAACCTGACCAACAGTCAACTATTGAGACAAAGACAATAAAAAAGAAAACGATTAAAGAAGAGGATTTCTACCAACCATTTGCTGACTGTCTAGTAAATGAACTTGAAGAATGCACAAGTGCAATCGGACTTGGTGGTAATATCTTTCGTGACAAATGGGGGACTCCTGATGTTGTAGGTGTTAGAGAATCTAAACGGAGCGACATAATTCAATTTCCGACCGAAATTATTGTTGGTGAAATAAAAATTGACACCAACGGTTTAATTACTGCATTTGGACAAGCTTGTGCTTACAAAATCTTTTCTCATAAATCTTACATTGTTGTTCCAAACGATTCACAAATTGAGGACGTCACACGTCTTGACACGCTTTGCAGACAATTTGGTATTGGATTCATCTTGTTCGACAATCTTAAACCAGAAGACCCGAACCCGAATTTTGAAATACGTGTAAGAGCAATTAAGCACGAACCTGATATGTTTTTCGTAAATAAGAATCTTAAACTCATTGAGGACAAACTTTTCAAATAGACAAACAAGAACAAATACCGCTAAAACGGGGTTCGCGTCAGGCGGGCGGACGTATAAGTTTTTTGCTTACAATTTTGCCTGCTACGCAGAAAGTTGTATTTTCATGTAAGCAAAAAAGAGTACAGTCGTTCGGCAACTAATTAATATTGTGCGGGTAGAAAACATTTCGGTTTCAAAACCCGCCCATCGCAAATCTGCAAAACTTTACCGGTAATGGTAGGACGACCGTTTAAAAAAATGACAATAAAAATTTAAACGATATGAAAACAATAATGTATTTTTTTATGACAGTATCAGCGACATTGTTTGCTTGTCATCAGCCTGTCAATAAAATCAACATTCAACAACCCCTTAACTTGACAAATCAAGAGAAAGAGACAGCAAAATCAGGATTTTGTCTTGCTCAGGCAGATGCTGAAAAGATTTTAGGACAAACTGCAAAACTGACGGAAAGTTCCTCTGAAAATAAAAATGGCGTTACAAAATTCAGGTGTACATATACGGCAAATACCATAGACCCTAAAACAAGTAAGACAGGTAATTTATACTACCTGCTTGAAGAATTTGAAAATGTGGATTCTTCACAAAAAGCGTATTCTGACATTTTAGGACAAAACGAAAATATGCCCGGATTAAAAAAACTAAATGAAATCGGAGACCAGGCATTTTTGCATACCGACGACGAAAATTTTCTTATGATTATATCAAGGAAAGACAATAAGATATTACGTTTAAAAGTAAATAAACTAACAAGTATGACATCTTTAAATGAGTTACAGAATATTTCAAAAACCATAACTGCAACACTTTGACAAAAGAACCACTACCGCTAACATCGGTTTGGCAATATGGTGGCTGAAGTGCTTCTATGAAACATCTGTACTAAAACAAACATTTGTAATTCTAATAAACTTTAGTGCTAAAACCCACGCCGCCACGCCGCAAAACGTTAGTAGTCATGCTGATAGAACGAAATACAACAACGACAATGAAATTCTATAAGACAATAATTTTGCTTCTAGTCACCGTTCTAAATCATGCACAACAAATTTCTATGGTAGACAACAAAACATTGTAAATAAAGCTCCTGCGCGAAAGACATTCATCTATACGTGTTCACTCAGCTCAATCTGTGAGAAAAACTATCCGGAATGAAATTTTATCACAGCTAAAATCGTTGCGCCTTAAAAACAGCAGGCATGAAAATCCTCCCTGCGCCTTTGCGTTTAATCATATCCAACACTTAAAATCTATACTTTATATATTTCTCTTAATGGCTATAATAATCTCTCGCAGATTTCACAGATAACGCAGACGCTTGCACTCATTTATATGTGTTCACTCAGCTCAATCTGTGAGAAAAACTATCCGGAATGAAATTTTATCACAGATAAAATCGTTGCGCCTTAAAAACAGCAGGCATGAAAATCCTCCCTGCGCCTTTGCGTTTGACCATATCCAACCCGGTAATTTACTTTTCACGATTTTACGCCTTGTATTGATCCATTTCCTTTCTTAACCTACATCAACTTTTTCTGTGCCTATATCCCGTACATTTGTACCATAAATAATCACAGAAATGAAAACAGTATATCATAAAGCAGATTCAAGGGGCCATGCCAACCACGGCTGGCTGAACAGTTATCATACATTCAGTTTTGCAAACTACCAAAACAGAGACAGAACAAACTTCGGAGTATTGAGAGTATTGAACGATGATACCGTTTCTCAGGGAATGGGATTCGGAACACATCCCCACAGAGGTATGGAAATCATATCCATTCCTTTGGAAGGAGATCTGGAGCATAAAGATTCAATGGGTACTACTGCGGTGATCAGAAAAGGAGAGATCCAGGTGATGAGTGCCGGAACCGGAGTGATGCACAGTGAATACAATAAAAATAAAGATGAAGAGGTGAAATTCCTGCAGATCTGGGTTTTTCCGAGAGAACTGGATGTGGAGCCCAGATATGATCAGAAAAGTATCAAAGAAGGAGAAAAGATCAATGGCTTTCAGCAGATTTTATCCCCTGATAAAAATGATGACGGGGTTTGGATTCATCAGGATGCCTGGTTCAACTTGGCCAACTTCAAAAAAGGTAACGGTAAAAACTATATGCTCAACAAAAAAGGAAACGGAGTATATGCCTTTGTTTTAAAAGGGACTGCCAAAGTTGGTGACCGTATCTTAAATGAAAGGGACGGACTGGGAATCTGGGATACTCAAAGCTTTTCTATTGAAGCCGTAGAAGACACAGAAGTATTACTGATGGAAGTCCCTATGGAATTACCCTCTTATCTTAAATAAAAAACTAAATTTGTATCCTTAAAAATTAAAAATATGGTGGAATTGTCATTTATAAAAACTTCCATTGCAAAAAAGCAGCGGTGAAATGACAGTCACATCCATTAAAAAAATACCTACATATGAAAATTTTAGCAATCGCAGGAAGTAACTCAGAATCTTCAATGAACAAGCAGTTGGTAGCTTACGCATCAACATTATTCGAAAATGCAGAAGTAGAAGTGGTGGATTTGAATCCTTTTGAAATGCCGATCTATAAGCATGAAAGAGAACTGGCCGGAGGTGTTCCTCAGGAAGCACATGATTTTGCAGCCAAAATTGATGGAGCAGACTTATTGCTGGTTTCTTTACCGGAACATAACGGAACTTACTCTACAGCATTTAAAAATGTGTTCGACTGGGTATCGAGAATCAAAGACAGAACAGTTTGGAATGAAGTGCCCATGTTATTGATGTCTACATCTCCGGGAGGTAGAGGTGGAGCAGGCGTTTTAGAAGCTGCATCGAAGCGTTTCCCTTTCCACGGAGGGAATGTGGTAGAAACTTTCTCACTTCCTTTCTTCAATGACAACTTTGATAAAGCGGATCAAAAAATTTCCAATGAAGAGAAAAACAGCGAATTAAAGGAAAAAATCAAGAAGATTGCAGCCATTGAAACCATCCTTGAAAAATAGAATTTGAATATTCATTTAAAATTACTATTTTTGCAAAAAGAAAAGAGATGAAAATTCAGACCTCCTATAAACAATGTTTTTCCAAGAAAGGGAAAATTGTGGGCTCTGAAATTCTGAGATAAAATAACGGCCGATAATCTGCAAAGATTGTCGGCTTTTTTGTTTTCTAAAATCGAGTATAAAAGTAATTGAAATATTAAAAGATAAGAAGACACAAGACGTCAGATGCAAGATAATTAATCATCTGAAATCTGAAATCTACTATCTAAAAATCTAATCAGACATGAGCAACACTTACAAATCAGCAGGAGTAGACAAAGAAGAAGGATACAAAACCGTTGACAAGATCAAAAAGGCAGTTGGTGAAACCCACAATTCCAATGTATTGAATCATCTGGGAAGTTTTGGTGCTTTTTATGAGATCGGAGGTTATAAAAATCCTGTCCTGGTTTCAGGAACGGATGGGGTGGGAACAAAGCTGAAAGTAGCTTTGGATACTAAAAAATATGACTCTATCGGTATCGACTGTTTCGCAATGTGTGCCAACGATATCCTTTGTCATGGTGCAAAACCTTTATTCTTTTTAGACTATCTGGCTTGCGGAAAGCTGGATTCTGAAATTGCAGCTGAGATCGTTTTAGGAATGGTGGAAGCTTGTAAGGATAACAACTGTGCATTGATCGGCGGAGAAACTGCTGAAATGCCGGGAATGTACCAGCCGGGAGATTATGATGTTGCCGGATTCTGTGTGGGAATCGTAGAAAAAGACCAGATCATTGACGGGTCTACCATTAAAGCTGGTAACAAAATCATCGCGTTGCCAAGCTCAGGATTCCACTCCAACGGATTCTCTTTAGTAAGAAAAGTATTCCCGGACTTCGAAGAAGAGTTTGAAGGAAAACCTTTATATGAAACTCTTTTAGTTCCTACCAGATTATATTATAAAGATATTCATAAAGTTCTCGAAGAAGTAAAGGTAAGCGGAATCGCTCATATTACAGGAGGCGGACTTTACGAAAACGTTCCAAGGATCATTCCTCAAGGATTATGTGCTTCCATAGACAGTTCAAAAATCAGAATTCCTGGCGTTATGCTTGAATTGGAGAAAAGAGGCGGAGTAGCACGTGAAGAAATGTTCGGAACCTTTAATATGGGAGTGGGAATGGTAATCGTAGTAGATGCTGAACATGCTGAAAAAGTATTACATCTGTTGGATGATGCTTACGAAATCGGAGAAATCACTGAAGGAGAAGAGAAAATCAACCTGAAATTTTAAAAGACTCCAGATCTCAGACTCAGACTTTTGTCTGACCTCTGATATCTAACATCTAAATAATGAAAAACATCGTTGTACTGATATCAGGCTCCGGAACCAATCTGCAGAGAATTATTGATACCATTGAGGCTGGAGAAATTCAGAATGCAAAAGTAAGTTTGGTAGTTGCTGACAGAGAATGCTTCGGACTTGAAAGAGCAAAAAATCACCATATAGAAAACATCCTGATTCCGAGAGGGAAAAATTTCAGCAGTGAACTGGCTAAAGTAATTCCTGAAAATACAGATCTGATCGTATTGGCAGGATTTTTATCCATTTTAAAATCTGAGTTTTGTGAGAACTGGAATGGTAAGATCATCAATATTCATCCTGCACTGCTTCCGAAATTCGGAGGAAAAGGGATGTGGGGGATGAATGTTCACAATGCCGTTATCGAAGCTAAAGAAGTGGAAAGTGGAGCAACAGTACATTTTGTAACTCCGGGAATTGACGAAGGGGAAGCTATTCTTCAAAAGTCTTTTGAAGTTACAGCCGATGATACTCCTGAAACACTGGCAGAGAAAGTTCACCAAATTGAATATGAAATATTTCCGGTAGCGATCAATAAGGTCCTGGGAAACTAATTCCCTTCCTTTGGAAGGGTGTCAAAAATTAAGAATTTTTGACGGGATAGTTAAGAAATCTAAGTAAAATAAAAGTAAGACCGGAGGTGAAAGACCGGATACAGTTTGAAATAGCTGTAAAAAGTAAAAAATTGAAAGTAAAATGAGTAAAAAGAGAGTTTTAATCAGTGTTTCTGACAAAAGCGGATTAATTGAATTCGCGCAGTTTTTGGAAGCTCAGAATTATGAGTTGATCTCTACAGGAGGAACGTTCAAACATTTGAAAGACGCTGGTTTAAATCCCATTCAGATCGATGAGGTTACTGATTTCCCTGAAATGCTGGACGGAAGAGTGAAAACTTTACACCCTAAAGTTCACGGTGGATTGTTAGCTGTTCGTACAAATGAAGAGCATATGAAAACGGTTCAGGAACATGGAATTGGCCTGATAGACATGGTAATCGTAAATCTTTATCCTTTCTTTGAAAATGTAAACAAAAACATTTCTTTACACGAAAAGGTAGAATTTATCGATATCGGAGGGCCTTCAATGCTTCGTTCTGCAGCGAAAAACTTTGATTCGGTTACCGTAATTACTGATGTAAAAGATTATACCACAGTGAAACTGGAAATGGAGCAAAATGGTGATACCTACATCCAAACGCGTAAAAAACTTGCAGGAAAAGTCTTCAACCTTACTTCCGCATATGATGCTGCGATCTCAAGAATGCTTTTAGAGGAGGAATATCCAGCCTATCTAAATGCATCCTATAAAAAAGTTTCTGACTTAAGATACGGTGAAAACCCTCACCAGACGGCTGCTTACTACGTTTCTACTTTTGAGAACGGTGCGATGAAAGATTTCGAACAGCTTGGAGGTAAAGAACTTTCTTTCAACAACCTTCGTGATATGGATCTGTGCTGGAAAGTGGTTACTGAGTTCAAAGAAGAAATGGCATGTTGTGCAGTAAAACACTCCACACCTTGCGGCGTGGCTATCGGAACTTCAGCGCTGGAAACTTACCAGAAAACTTTTGAATGTGATCCTGTTTCCATCTTTGGCGGAATTGTTGCTATGAACTACAAGATCGATGCTGCAACTGCTGAAGAACTGAACAAAACATTCCTTGAAATTGTAATGGCTCCTGATTTTGATGAAGAAGCACTGGAAATTTTAAGAAAAAAGAAAAACTTAAGAATCATCAAGATTGTAAACCCTGTTTCTGATCAACAGACTTGGGTGAAGATTGACGGTGGTATCCTGGTTCAGGATAATGATACGCATTTCTCAGATGATATCAAGGTGGTTACAGAAGTACAACCTACAGAAGAGCAGAAAAAAGCATTGCTTTTCTCACAGAGAGTGGTAAAATACGTGAAGTCAAACGCTGTCGTTGTTTCAAACGGTATTCAGGCTTTCGGAATCGGAGGCGGACAGGTAAACAGAATCTGGGCAACACAACAGGCTATTGAAAGAGCAAAAGAAAAGTTCTCAGGAGATTTAGTATTGGCTTCCGATGCATTTTTCCCTTTCCGTGATGTTGTAGATTTCTGCGCTCAGGAAGGTATCAAAGCAATTATTCAGCCAGGTGGAAGCGTGAAAGATCAGGACAGTGTAGAAGCTGCGAATGAGCACGGTATCCCTATGATGTTTACAGGGGTGAGACACTTTTTACACTAATTAAAATAGAATTAAAAAATAATTAGGGATTGTATTTATAGCATTCAAAATTATATATTTGTAAATTAGACTAGATAATAAATAAAGTATGAGAATATTAATCATAGGTGAAGGCGGTAGAGAATCTGCTTTAGCGGCAAAACTTCAGAATGACCCTAGAATTTCTAAAATGTTTTTTGCTAACGGGAATGCGACTACCGATGTAATAGGGAAAAATGTTCATTTATCAGAAATCAAAGAACTTAGAGATTTCGCTATTAAAGAAAAAGTTGACTTGACGATTGTAGGTCCTGAGGCACCGCTTGTAGCAGGTATCAAGGATGAGTTTAAGCAGCATGATCTTAAAGTTTTCGGTCCTACTCAAAAAGTGGCAAGCTTGGAAGGAAGTAAAGCTTTCTCTAAGAAATTTATGCAGACCTATGATATCAAAACAGCTAAAGCTGTAGTATTTGATTCATATAATGATGCTAAAGAATATGTACAGAAACAACAGTATCCTTTAGTAATCAAAGCTAGCGGTTTAGCAGGCGGAAAAGGAGTTGTCATCTGTGATAACCTTGAAGAAGCAGAAGCTACGATCCATGACTTCATGATCAGAAGGATTTATGGAGACGCAGGTATCCGTTTAGTTATTGAAGAATATTTGCAAGGTTTTGAAGCTTCTATCATTGCTTTCTCTAATGGTGAAAAACTTTTCCCATGTATTGCAGCGAAAGATTATAAAAAAGCAGGAAATGGAGATGCAGGACCCAATACAGGAGGTATGGGTTCGGTGGCACCAAGTCCTGAATTTACTCAGGAACATTATGCGGATTTCGAGAAAAATATCCTGGAACCTACAGTGAAAGGCCTTAAAGCAGAAGGTTTCGGATTTAAAGGAATCATTTTCTTCGGATTAATGGTGACGAAAAACGGAGCTTACCTTCTTGAATACAATATGAGATTCGGAGATCCTGAAACTCAGGTGCTGATGGCGCTTATGGAAAACAATCTTTTGGATGTCATCCAGGATTGTATGGAAGGAAAAGACATTGAGCTTAAGTTTAAAGACGAAAAAGCAGTTTGTCTTGTAATGTGTTCCGGAGGATATCCGAGAAATTTCGAAACCGGTTTTGAAATTGTAGGAGAAGAGAAATTAAAGCACAGTAAATTATTATATGCAGGCGCTGTCAGAAAAGGAGATAAAGTAGTTTCCAACGGAGGCAGAGTACTGAATGTGGTGGCTACAGGAGCTACTTATGAAGATGCCCGCAAGAAAGTTTATGAAGATGCCGGACATGTACATTTCGATTACGGCTTCTACAGAGAAGACATCGGAAAGTTTTAATAAAAATCACGAAAAAAGATTTGGAGACATTCCAAGTCTTTTTTTGTAAAACAGTTAAATAATCATCATTTATCAATCATCAAAAATGAACAACGGTATTATTATTTTAGATTTCGGATCCCAGTACAACCAGCTTATCGGAAGAAGAATCCGTGAGATGGGGGTATATTCTGAGATCTTACCTTACAATACACCTTTACAAGATATTTTAGCAAAACAGCCCAAAGGAATCATCCTTTCCGGAGGACCGAGCTCTGTGAACGCAGAAAATGCCCATCTGGTTGAAAAAGAATTATACGAGCAGAGAGTTCCTGTTTTGGGAATCTGCTACGGAATGCAGATGACTGCTCACCTTTTAGGAGGAAAAGTAAATAAAGGAGAGAAAGGAGAATATGGTAAAGCCAACCTTGACATCATCAAAGAAAGCTCTTTACTGAAAGGAGTGACTCAAAATTCTGTCGTTTGGATGAGCCACTTTGATGAAGTAGGGGAGCTTCCTGCAGGATTTGAATTAAATGCAAAATCAGGAGTGGTTGCTTCCATTTCCAATGAAGACAGAAAAATCTACTGTGTTCAGTTTCACCCTGAAGTTTCCCATACGGAAGAAGGCGGAAAAATGCTGGAAAACTTCGTTTTTGCCATCTGTAACGCAGAGAAAAACTGGAAACTGACGAACTATATCGAAAAAACAGTTGAAGAAATCCGTGAGAAAGTAGGAGACCATAAAGTAATCCTTGGACTTTCCGGAGGAGTTGACTCTTCTGTAGCGGCTGTTTTGATCCACAAAGCAATCGGTGATCAGCTGACTTGTATCTTCGTAGATACGGGATTATTGAGAAAGGATGAAGGCAAGAAAGTAATGGATCAATATGGAGAGCATTTCCATATGAACATCAAAATGGTGGATGCTCAAGAAAGATTCCTTACAAAATTAGCTGGTGTTGATGATCCTGAAGCAAAGAGAAAGATCATCGGAAACGAGTTTAT
This sequence comes from Chryseobacterium sp., assembly GCF_022869225.1. Taxonomy (NCBI): domain Bacteria; kingdom Pseudomonadati; phylum Bacteroidota; class Flavobacteriia; order Flavobacteriales; family Weeksellaceae; genus Chryseobacterium; species Chryseobacterium sp. The sequence goes on from NZ_JALIHL010000001.1 coordinate 3,956,539, forward strand.
CCATGTATTTGACGAAGAATCTCATAAAATTGAAGGGGCTAAATTCTTAGCTCAGGGTACCATTTATCCTGATGTTATCGAAAGCCAGTCTGTAAACGGACCATCTGCAGTAATTAAGTCTCACCACAATGTGGGAGGACTTCCTGAAGATATGGAATTCGAATTATTAGAGCCCTTAAGAGAACTTTTCAAAGATGAGGTAAGAAGAGTAGGAGAAGAACTGGGTATTCCTCACCATTTGGTATACAGACACCCTTTCCCGGGTCCTGGACTTGGGATCAGAGTATTGGGCGCTGTAGATGCTGAAAAAGTGAGAATCCTTCAGGAAGCAGATGATATTTTCATCGAAGAATTATATAAAAATGATCTTTACGAAAAAGTGTCTCAGGCATTCGTAGTCCTTCTTCCTGTAAAATCAGTAGGAGTAATGGGAGACGAAAGAACTTACGAGTATACTGCTGTAGTTCGTTCTGCCAACACCATCGACTTTATGACGGCAACGTGGAGCAGATTGCCTTACGAATTCTTAGATACTGTTTCCAGCAGAATTATCAACGAGGTAAGAGGAATCAACAGAGTAGCTTACGATATTTCAAGCAAGCCGCCTGCAACGATTGAGTGGGAGTAATCCTGACTTGAATTTAAAATATAATCCTGCCCTTCCGGGTGGGATTTTTTTGAATATTTTATTATTTATAAAAAAAATGCTTATTTAGCAGAAAAATAACCACTGAACTACAAATCAAAATGAACTCCTTCTTTTTAATCAATGAGAAGTTTCAACATGATTTATATACGATTATATATGAGAAATACATTCATTTTATTATTGTTTTTAACAATAACTTCTGTTTTTGCTCAATCTAAAAAATATCTCTCTGAAGAATTAAGTTTGCCGGATCCGGAGCAGAGAATATCGGGCTCCCATTACAACAACATTAAGCTTCAGGACGTGAGAAACGATCCGGAAGACTTTGGAATCGTTAAAAAAGGATTGTCTGACAGAAAAGCCAAAATCAAATTCAGTCCGAGCCTTGAAAAACAATTATCTGATATGTTTCATAAAGGGATCGAGGCTTCTTCAGCCAAAGATCAGGAAATGTTGATTCAACTGCGGGATATGAATTACCTGGAGGTAACCATTGATATGGTGCAGTATGGATATTTTAACTTCAGAGCGTTGATCTTCGGAGGTAAGGAAAACCAGTATCAGCTTGTAAAGAAGATTGATACTACCATGGTTTTATTTAAAATGGATGTTACAAAAGAGCTGGAAAAACAGTCGTTGGATTATCTTCGTAAAACGGTATTTGAAGCAGCATCAGCAAACCCTGCTGAAAATAGGATGTACACACTGGAAGATATCGATCAGTATGATAAAATAGCAAAGTCCCAATTGCCTTTGTATACCCATTCCAAACTGGTTGACGGAGTATATAGGAATTATACCTCTTTCAGTAAACAGATCCCTGATAGACCCATTGATGAAATACAGGTCAATCAGGGGATGATCACGAAAGCAACATATATTGATGATAAAGGGAAGAAAAAAAATGCCAAATCAGATTCCTATGCTGTCGTTTATCAGGGAAAAGCGTTTGTGATGTGTGAAGATGAGCTGTATCCCATGAGAAAAACGGCAGATGATTTTTATTTTATTTCAAGAATAAATGGTTCTCCAACAGGTGAAAGACAGTTTGTATTCGGAATTACAGGAGGCATGATCGGCGGTGTAGTGGGCGGAGTAGTAGGAGCTTTGATTGCAAAAGGCAAAAAGAAGCTGTATGAATGTAAATTAGATTATTTTAACGGACAATATGAAATTATCAGGGAAATTACACCTCAGAAATAAACCTCAGAGGTAGAAAAAATAAGAGTATTCAGTCTATCAATTAACTCCTTTATGAAATGATTCATAAGGGAGTTTTTATATCTATTTTCATGGGTAAACCTTAGTGTTCTATCTTTTTTTCCTAAATTTAAGTAAAATTACATCAAATGCAAATAGAAACAAGACCCCTGACTGTTCAGGATTATGATGAACTGGCACAAACGATGAAAAGGGCCTATCCGCAAATGTCGGAATCCATATGGTCCAAAAAAAGTATTGAAAAACTGACAAGAATATTCCCTAATGGACAAATATGTATTACTGTAGACGGAAAACTAGCTGCTGTGGCCCTCTCTATTATTGTAAATTATGAAGAGTTTGGAGATGACCATACCTACGTTGATATTACAGGGAACTATACATTCAATACCCACTCATCCACAGGAAACGTTTTATACGGTATAGAAGTTTTTGTAGATCCCGAATTCCGTGAACTGCGTTTGGGAAGAAGATTATATGATGCCAGGAAAGAATTATGTGAATTATTAAACTTAAAATCCATTATTCTAGGCGGCAGAATCCCGAATTATCATAAATACAGCCACGAGCTCTCTCCAAGAGAATATATACGAAGAGTAAGAGATAAAGAGATTTATGACCCGGTATTGTCTTTTCAGCTTTCTAATAATTTTCTGCCGATCAGAGTCCTGAAAAAATATCTCCCCGAAGATGAAGCATCAAGAGAAAATGCTGTTCTTTTACAGTGGAATAATATTTATTACAGCAAAAACCCCAATACCATGCAGGATAGTATTATCCGTCTGGGACTGGTACAATGGCAGATGAGGACATTCGTGAATATAGAAGCCTTCTATGAGCAGGTAGAATTTTTTGTCAATGTAATGGGAGACTATAAATCAGATTTTGTGCTTTTCCCGGAATTGTTCAATACTCCTTTGCTGGCACCTTTCAACAGCCTTTCAGAGAGAGACAGTATGATAGAGCTTGCTAAGCTTACCGAGCAGATCAAAGAAAGAATTTCAGAACTGGCTATCAGCTATAACGTGAATATTATTTCCGGAAGCATGCCTGTTTTTGAAAACAATGACCTGTACAATGTAAGTTACCTGCTTCACCGTGACGGCCGCATCGATGAATACAGAAAGATCCATATTACCCCAAATGAAAAGCGGTATTATGGAATGAAAGGAGGCAGCGAAATAAAGGTTTTCGATACCGATTGCGGGAAAATAGGACTCGTTATCTGCTATGACGTGGAATTCCCTGAATTACCGAGAATTCTGGCAGATCAGGGCATGAAAATACTATTTGTCCCTTACCTGACAGACACTCAGAATGCTTATATGAGAGTGCGCCACTGTGCGGCGGCAAGAGCGATAGAAAATGAATGTTATGTGGCTATTGCAGGCTGTGTGGGAAACCTTCCGAAAGTTAACAATATGGATATTCAGTTTGGACAGGCTGCTGTATTTACCCCTTCAGATTTCGCTTTTCCATCCAATGCGGTGAAAGGGGAAGCAACACCCAATACAGAGATGACTTTAATCGTAGATGTAGATTTGAATTTATTGAAAGACCTTCATCATAACGGCTCTGTCCAGGTCATGAAAGACCGAAGAAAAGACCTTTACGAAACCTATCTTAAATAACAAAACAGAATGCATCTGCATTCTGTTTTTATTTTTACGTCCATAAATAATGGCCCCTGTTTATACATACTGAGGACACACCACAGCAGGGCAGATTAACCTTGGACATCTCGGTCTTCCGTCAGTAGGGCAACATTCATTGGAACATCCGATAATAATACCGTTTCCGTTAATTCCTTTTAATTGTTCTCTTGAAAGTTTGTTGTTGCGTAAATTTTTCATGTTGTAATACTTTTATTGGTTTGTTTTATGTTTGTACGCTGTAAATATAAAAAATTATATCATATGCTGTTAGTAATGATGTATTTTTCTTATTATGATTGAGTTTTACTCCATTAAATAGCGATTTTGTGTTTGTATTTTCAAATTGAATTGTTGAAATCATTATATTTATCCTTTAATTAAAAAAAAGAACTATGAAAAAAGGAACAGTGAAAATGTTTAACTCAGCCAAAGGGTTTGGCTTCATCACACCGGAGGATGGCGGAAAAGAAATTTTTTACCACTTTTCCAAAATACTATCTTCAGAAAAATCTCTGGAAGCAGGTCAAATCGTTGAATTTGAAATTGGAGAAGGAAAAAAGGGAACTGAAGCCTATAACATCAGAGTGGTTGGATAAACCGGAATATGGTATCAGAACCTCTTGAATTTTAAATAACTTATTGAATCCTAAAGAGCCATCCGGTCCTGTGAAACGGTCGGATAAATCAAAAAGAAGTTTTTTAAAAATATATCGAAGACTTATTTCATTATTGGAATAAGTCTTTTTTATAATAGTATTTTGTTAAAGATTTTAACTTGCCATTTCAACATAAAAATAGCATTAGGAATAGTTTTTGGAGTAAATTGCACTCACTATCTATACACTATGTTTGACAAGCAGCAAAGAAAACTGAAAAGATCTGCCAGATTGATTTCCGTATTAAGTAAGTACGGTTTTAAAGATATGCTGGCCAGAATGAATGGGGGAAATAAACAGGAGGAAACTTCCGGAAATTCTGATGAAATCATTTCAAAAGGGACCGTTTATGAAAGAATCAGACTGGCTTTGGAAGAGCTGGGACCTACTTTTGTAAAGCTTGGACAGACATTCAGCAGCAGGGAAGATCTTCTGCCGCCGGAATTGATTCAGGAATTACAGAAACTGCAGGATAAAGTGGAAACTGTAGATATGGATGTGGAGGAAATTCTCGAGAATGAGTTCAATATCTCTGTGAAAGATCATTTTCTGGAAATTCAAAAAGAACCTTTGGCCACGGCATCTATTGCACAGGTATATAAAGCTGTTCTTAAGGATGGGGTTCCGGTGATTGTAAAGCTTAAAAAACCTGATGTACAGGCGGTTATTGAAGATGACCTGCTTTTGATCAAGGATTTGGAGCGCCTTTTATCGGCCTATTCTGAAATTGGTGAAAAGCTTAACCTAAAACAGGCAATTTCTACTTTTGAAAGATCATTACTGGAAGAGGTCTCTTTGATTAACGAAAAAAACAATATCCAGCAGTTCCGTCTCAATTTTAAAAATAATAAAGAAACCTACGTTCCGAAAGTATACGAAGAATTTTCCAACAACAATGTTCTTTGTATGGAATTTATTGACGGTATAAAGGTGACGGACAAATCTGTTCTTTTAGCCCATAATATTGATCCGGTTAAAGTTTCGGAAGAAGGGCTGAGGCTGTTTGTCTCCCAGATTTTAGATTACGGTTTTTTTCATGCTGATCCGCATGCCGGAAATATTTTAGTGAAAAAAGATGGAAAAATTGTTTTCATCGACTTTGGTGCCGTGGGAAAGATTCAGCCCAATGATAAAGAGATCCTCGAAAACCTGATCGTAAGTTTTGTCGCTAAAAACCCTCATAAAATAGTCCGTTATCTCAAGAAAATGGCCATAAGCTATGAGATTCCGGATGAAAGAAGATTTGAAAGCGATGTGGAGGATATTCTGAATTTTGTGCACAGCTCCTCTTTACAGGATATCCATGTTCAGGTGATCATCAATAAAATGAAAGATATTTTAAAGGACAACAGGTTGTATATGCCGGACTATTTTTATCTTTTGTTTAAAGGCATAAGCCTGATAGAAGGGGTGGGAAGAAACATCAATCCGGATCTGGATATTGTTAAAAGCCTTCATCCTTATACGAGAAAGATATTTACGAAAAAGATCAGTCCTAAAAACCTTTTAAAAACAGGAATGGACAGGATGATGAATTTCACAGATAATGTTGATGAGATTCCTAAAGAACTTCGCTCTGTCCTTCAGAAACTGGATGAAAATAAATTTACGGTCTCCGGTGAGATAAAAAATATAGAAAAGACCAACCAGCTGATAAAGTCCAGTATCACCAATCTGATTCTGGCGGTGATATTAGGGGCCAATATAGTGGCTACCGCTATTGTTTTCGCTTCGGAATCCGGGCCGCGAATAGGAGAGCTGTCTTTGGTGGCTGTTTTAGGATTTATTTTTTCTGTCATTTTGGTTTTCATCCTTTTGCTTAGGCTGACAAGAAAATAGAATAGACCGCTGAGGGCAGATATTAGCTGCTGGCCATCAGGATATTAAGTATCTGCACTTTGTATCGTGATGAAAGAATAAAACCTTTAGTCAATCCTATTCTCACTCACTGTAACCAGTGGGAAGAAGATAAATTCCCTATCAAAAAAGATCCTAAAAAGAAAGGAAATGTAATCATCACCTCTAGCAAATGGGAAGATGATGACATTCAGATCATGAGTAAAACGGTTAAAATTGATTGAAATTAAAGTTGAGAGAGTTGAAGGAAATAGTATAAAGTTGCTGGTTGCTGGTTTTGCAGTTTCCTGCTTTATATCTTTTGCTCCCGGTTTCTTTAAAGTTGAGGATTAAGCAAAGTGCCTGTTGGTTTATAGAGTCCTGAGGTCCTGTCAAATTTCTATGTATCTTGTCTCTTTTAAAAAGTTCACCAGCTATACTTTCATAGTACAGGAAATGACCTTCCTAATCCATGGCCCCTAATTCCTGCCACCCAAAACCTGATTTTACATTATACATTTTAATACCTATCTTTGCAAAATGGAAAAACTCACTTTTGCAGATTTTGAGCTGCCGGTTAAGATTCTTGATGTTTTGGCGGATATGGAATTATTTGAGCCTACTCCCATTCAGGAGAAAAGCTTAAAGCCTATTCTTTCCGGAAGAGATGTGATGGGAATTGCACAGACCGGGACCGGAAAAACATTAGCTTATCTTTTGCCAGTTCTGAAATCATGGAAATATAATAAAACGGGGAATCCAACTGTTTTGGTGCTTGTTCCTACAAGGGAATTGGTAGTTCAGGTGACTGAAATTCTTGAAAAACTGACAGAAAATATTACTGCAAGAGTTATTGGAGTATATGGTGGAAAGAATATCAATACTCAAAAGTTATTATTTAATGATGGGTGTGATATTTTGGTGGGCACACCGGGAAGGGTAATGGACCTTTCCATTGATAATGCCATTTCCCTGAGAGAAATTCAACGGCTGATCATTGATGAATTTGATGAGATGCTTAATTTAGGTTTCAGACCACAGTTGACGCATATCTTTGAAATGATGAAAGAGAAGAGACAAAATATTCTTTTCTCTGCAACTATGACAGAGGCGGTAGATGAAATGCTGGATCAATACTTTGCCAATCCGATTGAAATTTCGCTGGCAAAATCCGGGACACCGCTTGAAAAAATAGAACAGACCGGTTATAAGGTTGAAAACTTCAATACCAAAATCAACCTGCTTGAATATTTGCTGAAGAATGAAACGGATATGTCTAAGGTTTTGATATTCAATAATAATAAAAAACATGCAGACCTTCTTTTTACTAAAATTGATGAATTATTCCCTGAGCAGTTTGATGTAATCCATTCAAATAAATCTCAAAACTACAGGCTTAAAGCCATGAAGAGATTTGAAAATGAAGAAATTAGGGGGCTGATCACGACTGATGTAATGGCCAGAGGACTTGATATCTCCAATATTACCCATGTTATCAATTTTGAAACACCGGATATTCCGGAGCAGTATATCCACAGGATTGGTAGAACCGGTAGAGCGGATAAGGACGGTAAAGCAATCACTTTTGTCACCAAGAAAGAGGAACCATTGGTGCTGGACATCGAATTGTTGATGGACAAGGATCTAAAATACAATGATTTCCCTGAAGGCGTGAAGATCAATCCTAATAAAATCGCTTCCGAAAAAGACGATGTAGTGATGAAAAATCCTGCCCAGGTAAAACTGAATGACGGCGGAGGAGCATTTCACGAGAAAAAAGCTAAAAATACAAAAGAAAACTGGGGTGGCCCGTCAAAAAGAAAGGCCCCTAAAAAGTTTGGAGCCAACAGAGCTCAGCAGAAAGCTAAAACTAAATCCAAGAGAAAGAAATAGACAAAAACCTCCCGAATTTCGGGAGGTTTTTATTTTTATTCAAACTGAATGTTATTCTTTTTCAGAATTTCATGAAACGTATCGGTCTTGCCTTCCCCTTTCATATTCTTGTAAATGTAGCTTATCATCGTTTCTGCATCAGTTCTAAGGAGATTTCTGCTGCGTATATATCCTGTATGCTTTACAGATATAGTCAAGTGCCTTTTCATTATCCTTTAAGTTGGCAAAGTAGATCTGGCCGATTCCATAATAGACTTCAGGATCCCCGGGAGGGCAGCATTTATTTCATATAAGGATCCAGGACTTTTTTCCAGATCTGATAACCTTCCGGTTTAAAATGAAGCATATCTTCTACAAAAATATCTTTTCTTACCTTCCCGTTGGCATCTTCCATTGCTTTGGTAACATCAATAAACGCTGCATTAGGCTGTTTTTTCATGAAAGCGGCAATCTTTTTATTTGCTTCTTTCATTTGAGGCCAAAGCTGTTCTCTGCTAGGAGAATACTTGATTGAAATATAATCCACTTCAATATTCGGGAATCTTTCACGGATCTTTTTATAAAAGGATTTGTATCGGTTAACTACCGCTTTAGCCTTCAGGTTATGGTTGTCTGCGAAATCATTTTCACCACAGTAAATAATGATCTGCTTAGGCTGATAAGGTGCTAAAAGATCATCTGCAAAATCATTTAGATCGGTAAGTCTTGAGCCTCCGAAACCTCTGTTAATGATCGTTTTGTCCGGGAAGTAACTCGCCACATCCGTCCATTTGGTAAAAGAGGAGCTTCCTATAAACAGGATCGCATTTTTAGGCGGTGGGTTCTGCTGATCTTCTTTTTTGAAATTTTGGATGTCTTGCCAGAACATTGGTTTTTTTTCCTGAGAAAAGGAAATGACAAAAAGCAGCAATAAGAATGCTGAAAGAATCTTCTTCATTAGTTTCAAATTTTAATTTCAGATAAAAGTAATAAAAAACTCCCGATTAAAGGGAGTTTATCATTTATCTTTTGTAAGTAACATAGGTGACATCAGTAATTTTATCTCCATTTTGATCATAATTGCCAAATTGCTGGGCGATTCTGAGTTCAGTACTTGACAAGATATCAACTTTATAGTTTCTCGTATCATCTTTGTCAAACTTGATCCCTAAAATTTTAGCATCCGCATCATATGTAAAATTTCCTTCACTTTTTCCATTGACCTGGCAGTCTGCTCCTCCTGTTCCTGAGTAAGCCGTATAACTGACATAAAAGTCTGTTCTGAAGAAAAGTAGATTTTTTGCATCACATCCTTGTGGAGTGGAGGAAGAAAGCACCGTTTTATTATCTTTTCCGGAAATTACTTCTCTTTTGACTTCCTTCCAATCTCCTTTCATCATATCCATTTCATAAGCTTGTACATCATCATCTTTACAAGAAGTAAGCGCCAAAGAAGAAAAGGCAAATAAAAGTAGCTGTTTTTTCATTTTCACAAATTTAAGAATATGCTAAAATATAAATAAATTTGAAATATCTATAATGAAATCGCTATTTTCTAAACAAATGTTTATGAATATAATGGTTTTAAAAAGATTGCTTGGAATTTTAAACCCATGAAACTCAAAATACTGAAAATAAAGCCGGATGAAGAATCAACGGCGTGTTAAATTATACGTAAAAATATAAGCGGACTAATGCCCGCTTATATGATGAGTTACTCTATTCTGTTTGCCTGAAGTGGGTTTGGTAGAATTCTGAACTTTAATAGCTCATCTCTACAATCTTATAAGCATCCTGAGGGGTCAGTTTCTTATATTCTCCAAGACCTGACCAGTTTCTGTCTGTGAAGGCTTTCTCTACTTTTTCAGCAGTTCCTTTATAATCTTCTGTGTATTCTGAGAGTTTTGTTTTGATATGAAGGCTGTGGAAAAATTCTTCCAGTTTTTTAATGCCCAGTTCAGCTTTTTCCTCTAACGTCCCGTCTTTGATTCCCCAGACTCTTTCAGCATATTGTGCCAGTTTTCCTTTTTTATCATCAAAATTATAACGGTAATGGGAAGGGGCTATAATGGCTAAAGTTCTTGCGTGGTCAATACCATAATAAGCGGTCAGCTCGTGGCCCATAGCATGTACGGCCCAGTCTGTAATCACTCCTTTCTGAATAAGTCCGTTCAGAGCCATGGTACAGCACCACATAAAATTTCCGGCAGCATCATAGTTGAAGTCATCTGCCAATACTTTTGGAGCTGTTTCCTGAAGGCTGATCAGGATGCTTTCTGCAATTCTTTCCTGAAGGTCAGCAGAAGATGGAGCCGTCATATACTGCTCCAGAACATGGGTATAAGCATCTGTGATCCCGTTTACAATCTGATTCTTCGGAATGGACCTGATGACTTCAGGATCCAATACGGAAAACTGCGGGAAAAGTCCCGGACCTCCTGAAGACAGCTTCTCGTTGGTTTCCCTTCTTGAGATCACATACCCTGAATTCATTTCCGAACCAGTTGCAGGAAGCGTTAAAATACTTCCGAAAGGCATTCCTTCCCCTTCAAAAGTTCTTACCGGTTTTCTCAGGATCTCCCATGGCTCACCATTGTAGTTGGCTGCTGCAGAAAGGAATTTTGTACCGTCAATCACGGAACCTCCTCCGACAGCCAGAAGATAGGTAATGTTTTTTTCTTTAATAAAACGGAGCGCACTGATCAGTACTTCATATTCCGGATTCGCAGGAACTCCGCCGAATTCATAGAGATCATGACCTTTTAAAGCTTCCTTTACCTGATCATAAACACCATTGTTTTTGATACTTCCTCCACCATAGATCATTAATATTCTAGCGTCTTTAGGAATTTCATTGGAAATTTTAGCAATTTCACCTTTTCCAAAAAGTATTTTAGTCGGATTTTTAAACTCGAAATTAAGCATTGTTCTAAATTTATTTTAATCCAAATTTACGGAATGAAAAAGGAAAATTGAGTTAATGAAATTTTAAAATTACTATGATTGATTTTCATGAAAGCTATTGACCTGCCTTTCCGGAAAGATATATTTTGGCTTTTTTTATAAAACTTTCCTTGTCCTTTTTAAGATCTTCCAGCAGTTTTTTTCTGTCCTCGGGAATCGTTAGATGCTTATCCCCCCAAAGATTAATTTCAACGATTATAGGGACAAGGTCAATCCCTTTTTCTGTGAGATAGTATATAATTTTCAGTTTGTTGTCCGGATGGTCTTTTTTATCAATGATTCCGTTTTCCAGTAGATGCTGAAGTCTGGACGCGAGGATATTGGTTGCAATTTTTTCATCCGCTTTCAAAAAGTCCCCGTAAGTACATTCTTTCCTGATCATCAGATCTCTTATAATCAATAATGACCATTTGTCGCCCCACATCTCCAGTGAGCAGCTGATCGGACAGTCTGATCTTTTTTTAGCCATGATCGTATTTTTTTACATATTACTTGCAAAACGAAAGTGTTTGTTTTAATTTTGCTTTTATTTTGCAAGTAAATTTAATCATAAAAAATGAATTAATACAATGGAGAATTATGATATTGCCGTAATCGGTTCAGGACCTGGCGGATATGTAGCTGCGATAAGAAGTGCACAGCTGGGGTATAAAACCGTAATTATAGAAAAGTATGATACCTTGGGCGGTACGTGCACCAATGTAGGCTGTATTCCGACAAAAGCTTTGCTGGACAGTACCCATCATTATGCTGAAGCCCGGCATCAGTTTGGGAAACATGGAATTATACTGGATCAGATAGAACTGGATTTCTCCCGGATGTACCAAAGGAAATCTGAAGTGGTTTCAAAAAATACAGACGGACTGAATTTTCTGATGAATAAAAACAACATTACCCGCCTGAAGGGAACAGCAGGTTTTATAAACAATACTGCCATTAAAGTGGATAATGAAACAGAGACGGTTGAGATTACAGCCAAGAACTATATCATTGCCACGGGTTCAAAGCCTTCAACCGTTCCGGGAGTGGAAATAGATCAACAAAGAATTATTACCTCTACCGAAGCATTGGCTTTGAACGAAAAACCAAAATCTATGGTAATTATTGGAGGAGGAGTAATAGGAGTGGAAATGGCCTCCATTTTTAACCGGATCGGGACACAGGTGACCATTCTTGAATATGCTGATAACCTGATCGCGACAATGGATCATGAATTAGGAAAAAATCTTCAGAAAATCCTGAAAAAAGAGGGAATTGATATCCGTTTGAATCAGGCAGTATATAAAACTGAAAGCCTGGGTTCATCAGCCAAAGTCTTTTTTAAAGATAAAAATGGTACAGAGAATACGCTGGATGCAGAATATGTCTTGGTAGCGGTTGGAAGAAGTCCTTATGTAAAAGGCTTAGGTCTGGGAAATACAGATGTACTGCTGGACGAATGGGGATTTATCAAGGTGAATGAAAACAATCAGACAGCGGTATCCCATATTTATGCGATCGGTGATGTGATTGGTGGAGCGATGTTAGCTCATAAGGCGGAAGAAGAAGGTGTTTTGGTAGCGGAAACGATTAATGGACAAAACCATCGCATTCATTATGACCGTATTCCTTCTGTGGTATATACCTGGCCTGAAGTGGCTTCTGTAGGTCACACTGAAGAATATCTTAAGAAAAATAACATCGCCTATACTGTAGGAAAATTTCCATTTTCTGCCAGCGCAAGGGCAAGAGCTTCTATGGATACAGACGGATTTGCCAAAGTTTTGGTAGATCCGAAATATGGAGAAGTTCTAGGAGTTCATATCATAGGCGCGCGAGCTGCAGATCTGATCGCACAGGGAGTTATTGCACAGGAATATGAGGTGACAGCAGAGGATATGTTCCGTATTTCTTATGCCCATCCCACTTATTCCGAAACTCTGAAAGAAGCCTATTTGATAGCCTCAGGACAGGGTGCTGTCAATATCTGAGAAAAAACGCAAGGGAATCAGGTTTCATCATCTATCCTGTAGATTTTTCAGTAGGAACTCTTCTGTTAATTTATTTTGCCGCGAATGTATGGATAAAACAATTCGTGCATTCGTGGCGATTAAAAGCTTACCTAATAACGATATTCAATTTCTCGGAGATAAAATCCTTGCCTCTTAAAACGTCAGGCAGGCAACCCATTTTGCGTCTTAGCGTTTTCAAATCAATTATAAACGCTGTTATAGAGTAGGGCATTCCCCGCTTTTTGAATAAACTCCGTTGCTTTTGGCTTCAAGTTTTCCGGTTTTCCTATTGATTTTAATCACAAAAGATTCTTTGGTGACAGGACATCCTTTAGATTGTACAACATATAGGGAAATATGACGGTCATTCATTTTATAAGCACCTGTAAAAAGATTTTTTGTATCTACCGAATAGCCGTAAGTTTTTGCTATTAAAAGAGCTTCCGGCAGATTGTCAACGGTTCCGATAAAATCCCTTAGCTGCTGTTCATTGGAAAAATATACAGACCTGTCTTTTTTACAGGCGAGAATATATGAAAAACAATGGTTGCCTATACATTTTTGAAAGAATCCTTTTTCAGGTAGAGGCTCATTGATCGTCATAAAATCCGGTGCCTGACTTTCATAGATGACCGCTTTTTCTGGATCAATATCATTACTCAGCACTCTCCAGTATTCATACTCTTTATCCGGTACAATGAACGGATAGAGATAATCAACGGTATCCAGAATATCCGGAATTTTTTTATAATCATCGGGAACCGTGATCTGTGCAAAAATCAGATTGGATAAGATCAGGGAAAATGGGATGATTATCTTCATAGAGAAAGTGTTTTCAGTGCAAATTTAGAAAAGAGAATTATTTCAATATAATTTTATAATACCCTTTGTCATCAGTTACATCAATATCTATACCTGTAAATGTTAATTTATTGATTTGATAGCCATCACAACCTCCTTTAAATTCCGATGATTGGATGGAAAAATCAAGGTTTTTAATATTAGAATAAAATGTATAATTTTTTGTTCCGTTATAGGTACCTACATTTTCTAAAATAACCATATTGTCGGATGTTTTGGTTAATTGCACATTAACATTATTTTCATCTTGAACTGAATAGGTTGTCAATGTTCCGTTGGCAATGAGATTCTCACCATTAGAATCCACAAACTTAAAAACTATCGGCTGAGGAGCATTATAACAGCTATCTCCACAAGCTGTGAAAATAAAAGCTATTAATAATAAGAAGAATATTTTTTTCATGGATTATGGATAGTGTGAAGAGTAAAATTAGTTATTAATGTTTTGTAATCAAAACTATATTACACCTGAATTATTAAAACGAGCTCTAAATATTTTCAAAACCTGTGCAAGCTGATCATCTGTGATATCAAAATCATCGATGTTGATTTCTATTTTTTCGTTGTTATGAAAACAATATAAATAATTTACTTCAGGTTAATAATCGTGTTTAGATTCACGGCTTACCAGACGTTTTACAATAATCTTTTCAAGTTGAATTTCATTCCACAAATACCTCGTGTTATTTTTTATCGGAATTCCTTTTCCATTGATGGAAATAATAATTTGTGATATTTTTTTGACTTCTGAAATTATTTTAAAAATAAAATAGTCAGTAAATCCAAGAAGTATAAGTAATACAAATATTGCTGTTCCATTGAATTTGAACTTAAGACCTAAAAGAAAAAATAGCTCCAGAATCATAAACATGCTGTAAGTAGCAGTAGCGATAATTTTACCCGAACGCGAATATTTGACTATAATTTCATCAGGAATTGAATTTTCGTTATATTCCATTTTATCACTTTTATGAAGAGCATATTCTTTATGAATGAAAACTACATTGATAAATGCACCAATGAAAAAAATAATAGAAAGAGGAATAAAATATTGCAGTAGATAAATACCTGTGAATAAGGCTAAATTCCTAAAATCGTGTAAAAAATAATTCCGAATTTCATCTTTGGTTAAATTTTTTGCGAAGATACATTTTAGACTCAATTTACAGAAAATTCATAAAAAAATACTTCTGTTCCAAGGATATCCGGAACCGCAGCAAATAGTAGATTTCAACCAAATGATGATAGTTTGAATTAAATATCAAAGTGAGAATAGTATGAGGTGTGTTATCTTTTTTCCTAAAAAATTAAAATTAATATTTTTTTTGGTTTTCGCTTTCAAATTTTGTCATTTGTCAATTCATGTAATTTCAAAATCACTTACATTTGTTATATGATACACGACCAACGCGCAGAAAAATTCAGGCAGATCGTGGAGAATAAATTCCAGATCTACAATTCATTATTTATGAGCCTGCCCTATGATAAAATGACGAATATCGGAATGCTCCTTCCGTTTCTTTATGAAGAAAGCAGGACGGGCTATGATGCCGGAAAAACTCCCGAAGAAATTGTGGAAGAGTTTTTTAAAAACCATACCGATCTTCAGACCGAGGAGCAGAAACTCGAACTGCTTTTTAAAATCATTCAGTATATAGAAAGACAGGTCGTTTTGTTTGACAGTATTGAAGATGCTGCTTTTCCGAATCTTCATTCCGAAAGCGATAACGGAACGGTGACGAATCTCTTTGAACGTTCTTATCAGGATCATAAAATTGAAAAAGTACGCGAAAAGTTAAAAGATTTTACGGTAAAGGTGGTGTTTACCGCTCACCCGACCCAGTTTTATCCAAGTTCAGTACAGAGAATTATTCAGGATTTGAGAGGGGCAATCACCAATGATTCTGTCACACAGATCGATACGCTCCTGCAGCAGCTGGGAAAAACCCCATTTGTAAATAAAGAAAAACCAACCCCGATAGATGAGGCGTTGAGCATTATTTCATACCTCAGGTATGTTTATTACGATACGATTGGCGAGCTGTTTACGAAGATCAAAAAGACTTTCGGAAACGGGCATTTTCATCTTCACGAAGATATTATCCAGCTTGGTTTCTGGCCGGGAGGAGACAGGGATGGAAATCCATTTGTCACTGCTGATGTTACGAAAAGAGTAGCGGAAGAGCTCCGCTCGGCAATTCTGAAGTCTTATTACAGCCATTTGAAGTATATCAGAAGAAGGTTGAGCTTTAGAGGCGTTGCAGAGGTTTTAACACAGCTGAGTGAAGAGCTGTATGCCGCTATTTTTGACGGACAAAGCATTACGGCAGAAGATATCTTAAAAAGAGCAGATGAAGCGGAGAAAATACTGGTCACCGAACATAATTCTTTATTTTTAGATCTTTTAGCCAATTTCAGAGACCGGGTGAAGATCTTCGGAACCCACTTTGCTACGTTAGATATCCGTCAGGACAGCAGAATTCATCAGAAGGTAATTGATGAGGTTTTTGCAAAGGTATACGGCAATGAGAATGCTGATGCTGAACAGAAATTCAGTCAGCTGGTCCAGCTTTCAGAAAAAGTAAATGCCAATGATTTTGAGGATATTGTAAAAGATACTTTACTGACCGTTTCACAGGTTTCGGAAATCCAGCGGTTAAACGGATTAAGAGGTATGAACCGCTATATCATTTCCAATTCTGACGCGGTGAAAGATGTGATGAATGTCTATGCTTTCTTTAAAGTATGCGGATATAAAGACGAAGAGATCAATATGGATATCGTTCCCCTTTTTGAAACGATGGAAGGTCTTGCCAATGCTGAAAATGTCATGAATGAGCTCTATCAGAATCCGGTTTATAAAAAGCATCTTGAAAGAAGAGGAAATCAGCAGACCATTATGCTTGGATTCTCTGATGGAACCAAAGATGGGGGATATCTGAAAGCCAACTGGGAAATCTATAAGGCAAAAGAGGTACTGACAAAGCTTTCTGAAGAAAATAATATTAAAGTGGTCTTTTTCGATGGCAGGGGAGGCCCGCCTGCAAGAGGAGGAGGCAAAACCCACGATTTCTATGCTTCACAGGGAAAAACAATTGCCAACAATAAAATAGAACTGACTATTCAGGGGCAGACCATTACCAGTATTTTCGGAAACAAAGAACAGGCAAAATATAACTTCGAACAGCTGCTGACTGCCGGAGTGGAAAATGATGTATTTAAAAATGCTAAAAAAGATCTTACAGAAAAAGAAAGAGCATTGATTATTGAACTGGCTGATATCAGTTATCAGAAATATTCTGACCTGAAAGCCCATCCGATGTTTGTTCCTTATCTGCAGGAAATGAGTACCCTGGAATATTACGGTAAAACCAATATCGGAAGCCGCCCGTCCAAGAGAGGGAATGACAGTGAGCTGAAATTTGAAGATTTAAGAGCTATTCCGTTTGTGGGCTCCTGGTCACAGTTAAAGCAAAACGTTCCCGGATTTTTCGGTTTTGGATATGCCATGCAGCAGATGAAAGAACAGGGAAGGTTTGAAGAGGTAAAAGAATTATACAAAGGTTCTGATTTCTTTAAAACTTTAGTGCTGAACTCAATGATGAGCATGAATAAGTCATATTTTCCATTGACCTATTACATCAAAAACAATCCTAAATTCGGGGCATTCTGGAACATCCTTTTTGAGGAATACGAACTTTCAAAAGAGATTATGCTGGAGCTGACGGGCTTCAAAATGCTTCAGGAAGAAGATCCGCTATCGCGGAAATCAGTAAAGATCCGTGAAAAAATAGTACTTCCGCTGTTGAGTATCCAGCAATATGCATTGATGAAGATCCAGAAAGGGGAAGGGAATAAAGGAGCCTATGAAAAACTGGTGACCCGTTCATTATTCGGAAATATTAATGCCAGCAGAAATTCAGCATAGTTTGTTAGGAATACAGGGAATACCTGTTATCAATAGAAACGGGCCTTAGCCCGTTTTGTTTTTTATATTCCCCACAGATTGTACAGATCCCGCAGATGTTTGATCTGCTCAATCTGCCTGGTCTGCGAGAAATTAAAACGATTAATCTTTTATAAACTTTTCAAAATACACCTTATCATTGGCCTGAATTTTTAGATAGTAGGTCCCTTTTGCAAAATCCTTTACATTGATAGAAGTCTGATTCATATTTTTTCTGATCAGTCTTCCCAGGTTATCATAGATTTCCAATGTTTTTATTTCAGAATCAGAGGCTACATTCAGAATATTTTTTACAGGGTTAGGATATACGGTTACCATTACTTTTTTTACGGTTTCAGAAACCCTTAAAGTATTCAATACGCTTCCGAAATTGAGAATGCCGTATCCCATCTGGTCGGTATGGTTGGGATAAAGAGATGCAGATTGTCTTAATTTTAGTTTGATCTGTTCCCTGCTCATGGCCGGAAACGCCTGAATCAGACATGCAACCCCTCCCGAGGCAATAGGAGTGGCAATGGAAGTTCCATTGACTGTAAAAGTTGTATTGTTACCCACTGTTGTTGTAGCGGTTCCCTGAGCGCTTCCATCGGGTTTTATGGCTCCTGAAGAATTGGGGCCATACGAAGAGAATCCTGAAGAATTTCCTGAAGCATCTACAGCTCCGATAGTGAATACATTCGCGTTATCTGCCGGTGTTAAAATGTAATGCCACGGTAGCGCCCCGGAATTCCCTGCAGCTACAAGAACAAAAATCCCTTTTTCGGAGGCAATTTGTGCTCCTCTGGCAATGAAGGAGGTTGTTCCGTTCATATCGGTGTAGCTGTAATTGTACCGGGAATCATCAAAAACATTATACCCTAAGGATGATGAGATGATTTCTACTCCTTTTCTGTCTGCTTCCTCAGCCGCTTCTATCCAGTATATTTCCTCTTCAGGGATTTCTACGGCAGCATTTTCACTGCGGTAAAGATAAAAATCAGCATCAGGGGCAGATCCTGCAAATGTGTTTTCCAAGTATCCTCCAATAGCTCCCAAAACAGCAGAGCCGTGTCCGCTTAAAGAAGCATTGTAGATGTCATTGGTTTTTGTAACAAAATCATATCCGGCTTTTATGTGATTATTGGTCCGTAATCTTGAAAATGCAGATCCGGTATCTACATATGGAAATCCTGCATCAATAACCGCAATGGAAACTCCTGTCCCCGTATATCCCGCCAGATGCAGAGGTCTTATATTCACCTGGTCTATCTGTACTGCACCTGCTCCGTAGTCAAAATTGGTAAGTGTTTTATTGACATTTGAGTTGTTTTTCCATTGACCGGCAGGGGTTATTTTGGTTCCTCCTGATGCATTTCTGGCAAAACTTTCTACAGAAAGTACAAAAGGTTGTGCCTGTAGCGCTGCAATTTGTGCCGGGGTAGCGTTGACGGTGGCTCCGTTAAGCCATTTGGAATAATCTGTAACAGTAAATCCCATATTCTGAAGGTTCTGGAGATAAGACTGTTCAATAGGAGCATCCTGGTCATTAAGGGCAATTCCCAGTGCAGTACGCCTGTTCAGGGATTTTTGGGAGAGTTCGGAAAGCGGATTGGCAAAGAAGGCCGCCTTATTAGGTTTATCTGTGAAATGAACAAAAACGAGCTGTGTCTGGGCTGACACACTGCAGTAACCTATTAACAGAGAAAAGAGTAGAATTTTTTTCATAGCATTATTTTGTATAAAGATAAAAACAAAATCAATAAAATTTTTGATAGGATTTTAAATTCCTTATTTTTACAGAAATATTTATTTATGAAAAAATTCAGATGGTTGACTTGCAAAGTCAGTATTACAAAATAAAGAATGATGTAGACAATGCAGTTTTAAATGTAATGGATTCGGCAGCTTTTATCAACGGTCCTGAAGTAAAGTCTTTCCAGAATGAATTGGAGTCTTATTTAGAGGTAAAACATGTGATTCCATGTGCCAATGGGACAGATGCACTGCAGATTGCGCTAATGGCGTTAGATCTGAAGGAAGGAGATGAGGTTATTACAGCTGATTTTACTTTCGCTGCTACCGTAGAAGTAATCCACCTCCTGAAATTAAAATCTGTCTTGGTAGATGTTGACTATGATACATTTACAATTTCAACCGAAGAGTTAAAAAAGGCGATTACGCCAAGAACGAAGGCCATTATTCCGGTACATTTATTCGGACAGTGTGCCCATATGGAGGAAATCCTAAAGATTGCTGAGGAACACAATTTATACGTCATCGAAGATAATGCGCAGGCAATCGGTGCAGAATATACATTCTCTGACGGCACTGTAAAATATGCCGGAACAATGGCTACTGTTGGTACAACCTCTTTCTTCCCTTCCAAAAACCTGGGATGCTATGGGGATGGGGGTGCTATTTTCACCAATAATGATGAGCTGGCGCACCGTTTAAGAGGAATCGTAAACCACGGAATGTACGAAAGATACTATCATGATGAAGTAGGGGTAAACTCCCGTTTAGACAGTATCCAGGCGGCAGTATTAAGAAAAAAGCTTCCTCACCTGGATTCTTATAATGAAGCGAGAAGAAAGGCTGCAGATTTCTACGATGAGGCTTTTGCAGGCCATCCGGATATTCTTACGCCAAAAAGAGCTGAGAACTCTACCCACGTATTCCATCAGTATACTTTGAGAATTCTGAACGGAAAACGTAATGAACTTCAAAAATTCCTTACCGGGAAAGAGATTCCGGCAATGATCTATTATCCGGTTGCCTTAAGAAAGCAGAAAGCTTATTTCCAGGACAGCAATGATGCGGATTTTGTGAATACAGACAAGCTTTTGGATCAGGTAATTTCTTTACCGATGCATACGGAATTAGACGAAGAGCAGCTAAAGTATATTACGGATGCGGTGCTTGAGTTTATGAAATAATGAAAAAAAAGATATTTAAATATAGGCTGGCATATTACTTAGCTGTAATGATCAGCCTTTTCAGTGCTGGGATTATTTAACGATTTCAGCATATTTAAAACGTTAATTATTTGTACTTCAATTATTATTAATGCATTTGCATTTATTAACTTGATTGAAAAATATGATAAAGCTGTTTTATTTTTGAACCTTAGTTTATCTTTATCCATAGTTATCTTAGGTTATCCCTTATTATTTGGAATTTTAAACGGGTATAATGTTTCAGGACATTTTAGTTTAAAATTTTTAGTTTTATTTGTATTAATTTTGATCATTATAAATGTATATAAAGTAAAAAGGCACAAAGAAGTCAACGAAATAGAAGACATAGGAAAACACAAAGATTAAAATAAAAATGGCAATACTTGTTACAGGAGGACTTGGATATATTGGTTCTCACACCGTAGTAGAACTTCTCAATAACGGCTTTGAAGTTGTTATAGTGGATGATTTATCCAATTCAGAAAGATTTATTTTAAATAATATTGAGGAAATTGCAGGCAAAAAGCCTGTTTTTTATCCTTTTGATTTAAAGCGTAAAGAGCTGCTTTCACAGGTTTTTGATGCCCATCAGATTGATGGATGTATCAATTTTGCTGCTTCAAAAGCGGTAGGAGAGAGCCAGGTAAAGCCTGTAGATTATTATGAAAATAATCTGTTTACCCTTATCAATATTCTTCAGGAATTTAAAAAGAGAGAGATTTCTAATTTTATTTTCAGCTCATCATGCACCGTGTACGGACAGGCTGATGTAATGCCGATTGATGAAACTGCTCCGCTGAAAATGCCTGAAAGTGTATATGGCAAAACAAAACAAATGGGAGAGGAGATCCTGATTGATTTTGCCAAAGCATACCGCCGAAAAATATCACTATTGAGATACTTTAACCCGATTGGGGCCCATCCTTCTGCGATCATGGGAGAATTACCGATTGGAGTTCCCAATAATCTGGTTCCTTACGTGATGCAGACTGCCGCAGGAATTCGTGAGAAACTAAGTATTTGGGGAGATGATTATCCCACAGAAGACGGAACGGCGGTTCGTGACTATATTTATGTTGTTGACCTGGCAAAAGCCCATGTTGCCGCGTTGAAAAAACTGATCGGAGATCAGTCTGAAGAAGCCGTGATAGATATTTATAATCTGGGAACAGGAAAGGGATCATCAGTTTTGGATGTGGTGAAGGCTTTTGAGAGAGCTAATAATGTGGAAGTTCCTTATCAGGTTTGCGCCCGTAGAGAAGGTGATATTATGATTGCTTACGCCGATCCCGGTAAAGCTGAGAAAGAGCTCGGCTGGAAATCCGAAACTTCTTTGGAAGAATCTTTAAGAACGACGTGGGAATGGCAGAAATATCTGAATTCTAGAAACTCTTAAACCAAAATAATATGGCTTGGAATCCTGAAGTATATGACCAGTTTAAAGAAGAGCGTTCGGCTCCCTTTTTTGATTTGCTGAAACTGGTTGAATCAAAATCCGGTCTGTCCGTTATAGATTTGGGGTGTGGAACCGGCGAGCTTACTTCTAAGCTTTTAGATTATCTTGAAGATTCTAAAGTCTTAGGAATAGATTCATCCGGAGAGATGCTTGAAAAAGCGGCTCATTTTAAAACGAGCAGGCTGACCTTTGAGAAAAGAAGTATCGAAGAACAGCTTCATCTGGGGGATACCTATGATCTGGTGATTTCCAATGCGGCCGTTCAATGGTGTGAGAACCATAAAGAACTTTTCCCAAGGATGATCAGCAAAATTAAAGCAGGTGGACAGCTAGCGGTACAGATTCCGTCGAATCACGAGTACACAGTACATCAGCTGCTCAGGAAGATTGCAGGAACAGAACCGTATAAAACAGCATATAACTCCTGGGAAAGGGCTTATACTGTCTTGAAAATAGAAGACTACGCAGGAATATTATTTGACAATAAAGGGAGGGAAATTACCGTTTATGAAAAAGTATTCCCGCATGTCCTTGAAAATGCTGAAGCCGTATTTACGTGGGCTTCGGGAACAGCTATGCTTCCTTATATCGAAAGGCTTCCTGATGATATGAAACAACAATTTAAAAACGATTATAAAACAGAATTACAAAACATCTTCCCTGAATCACCGGTTTTTTATCCATTTAAAAGAACATTTATTTCAGCGAAGTTTTAACTTTTACTATTAATATGAAGACACAAAGAATAGGTATTACCTTTTCCTCATTTGACCTGCTGCACGCAGGGCATATTAAAATGCTTGAGGAAGCTAAAACGGTATGCGATTATTTAATCGTTGGACTGCAGATTGATCCGTCACACGACCGTCCGAACAAAAACAAACCCAGCCAAACGATCGTTGAGCGATACATTCAGTTGAAGGCAGTAAATGCTGTAGATGAGATTATACCTTATTATACAGAAGAAGATTTACTGGACATATTAAAATCTTTTGTCATCGATGTAAGAATCATCGGGGATGATTATATGGATAAGGATTTTACAGGTAAGCAGTATTGCGAAGAAAAAGGAATAGAGATCTTTTATAACAAAAGAGATCACAGGTTTTCTACCAGTGATTTAAGAAAAAGAATTTATGAAGCGGAAAAAGAAAAGGCTTCAAAAACTGAAACTGTAAAATAAAAAATAAAAAATCCCGAAAGCATTTTCGGGATTTTGTTTTTATTACATTGGGCCGCCTTGTTGGTCGTCGCCGGCTGCATTAGAATTAATATCTTTTTTCTTTTTAGGTTGTTCTATTTTTTCACCTTGTTTAAATCTATAGGTTAAAGAAATAGAAAACTGTCTTGGCTGCCACTGCATATAGTTTCTTCGGGTATAATCGTCATTAAAGCTGAAAATCTCTCTGCTTCTTGTATTGAAGATATCCTGAATATTAAATGAAATTGTTCCGTCTCCTTTCCAGATGGTTTTTGAAGCTCCAAGGTTCAGGGCATACATGTCCTGGGTATTTTGGTTGGCCGATTTTTGTGCCCCTCTATAGAATCCCTGTAATTGTACACTTAAGGTTTTATCAAGTTTGAATGTGGTGTTAAGACGTGCTCTCGTAGAGAATCCATTCCCTGTGAAGTCCATAAAACCTGTTTTTGCAACCCCGTTTACATCTTTTGCATCATAATAGGCAATTCCTGTAGTTTTATATCCAAACATATCCAGGCTACCCATTATTTTCAGCCATGCAAAAGGATCGTAGGTGAAATTAAGGTCTAGACCATAGCGGTCGTCATTACCAAGGTTAATCGGTTTTGTATAGAAAACACCCAAACTTTCATCAGGCCTGTAGACCAACATTTTGGTGTCATCCTTTGCATGTCTGTAATATAGAGTTGGGTTGATTGTAAATTTCTTTCTGGTAATGTTGTAACCTACTTCATAAGAATCTACATATGAAGGGTTCAGGTCAATATTTCCTTCAAAAATATTCTGGCTATTGCTGTAGTTCGGAAAAGGAACCATAAAGAAAGATCTCGGTCTGTCTATTCTTCGGGAATAGTTAACTAAAATCTGGTTGTTCTTTGATACATCGTAGCTTAAGAACACACTTGGAAATAAATTGTTGTAATTCTTAGTCTTATCTATCGGGGCTTTATCAGGGTTTTGATTGGCATAGTTGATTGTAACATTGGAAAGCTCGTCCCTTAATCCTAGCTGATAACCGAAATTTCCGATTTTACTTCTAAATTGAAGATAAAAAGCGTTGAACATTTCCCTGTAATCTGTATTGTTGTTATAATCCGCTATATAAGGATTATTGGAAGTACTGCTTACAAAATTATCATAGGTATTGTCATTGACATCTAATCTGTATCCTGCCTCAAGCTTAGACTTTTCACCTAGCGGTAATTCGTAATCCGCTTTTCCGATAACCGTTTTACTCACAGAATGTCTTCGGGTAATATCCTCCAGTAATGGGACATCATCACGGGTTTCCAGAATATTCGCGTTATTGTCGCTTCTGTTTCTCTGTAAACTCAATGATACCGATAGATTCTGGCCCTTGTCATCAAATTTATGGTCTAATCCCACATCTCCCTGAAAGGCAAGGTTGTTGAACACGCTTTTAGAGTCTCGTTGCCCAAATGAGTTGTTTAATGCCCATAAGTTTGCCGGGTTACCGGTATAACGGTAAAAGCTGTCATAGGTATCCAAAAGCTCATTGCCATCTCCTTCAAATGTTCTTACAAGACCTGTTAAATTGATGGAAGTCTTCTCAGAAAGTTCATATACAAAACCTGCACTTACGTTATAATTTTTATTATAAGTCTTGTTGGTGGAATTTTGAAGCTGATGAACAGGTACATTAGGAACGTCTTCTATTGCTGTTTTGGGATCTATTGTAGGAAAAGCAATATTATGATATGTAGTTTCTGAATTATTCTTTGTTCTGTTTTCAGTGTAGCCGCCGCCGCCATTCAGAAACCATGTCCAGTTGTTTTTTCTCCAGCTTAAATTGGTATTCAGAGCTGTTCTTGGAAAATATCCCAAAGTTCCAACTACACTCCCGTTAAACCCTACTTTCTTGCTCTTTTTAAGAATGATATTTAATATCCCGGAAGTTCCGCTTGCCTCAAATTTTGAAGATGGGTTGGTAATCACTTCAATTCTTTCAATCTGATCAGCTGGAATACTTTGTAAAGCATTAGCTCCATCATCTATTCCAAGAAGCGAAGATGGCTTTCCGTTGATCAAAAACTTGACATTGCTGCTTCCTCTCATGGAAACAGTACCATCAGTATCTACAGAAACCGAAGGAACATTTGTTAAAACGTCCTGAAGACTTCCTCCTTTGCTGACAATATCCTGTGAAGGATCATACGTCTTTTTATCCAGCTCTACTTTGTAAGGCTTAGCAGCTGAAGCAGTAATCACAACGCCTTGTAATTCCTGAGTTTTTCCATCTAAAGTAGTGGTCGCCTCTGGTTCTATAGATAAGGCGCCAATATTTCCTGTGGTAATATTTTTATGGAGTATGCTTTTCTTGTAATCAATAGCCTCTACTGTAATATCATAATCTCCGGGAACAAGCTGCAGTTGATACTGTCCTTTTTCATCAGTCAGTACAGCGTCGCTTAATGTTTTATTCGCCTTATTGCTAAATGTTACGGAAGCGTAGGGTACAGGCTGGTTCTTCTTATTGACAATGATTCCTGAAACTTCAGCTTTTTCCTGTGCAAAAGCCATTGCTGCAGCTGAAAGGACTAATGTAAGGCCCAGTGTTTTTTTTGTGAAAATATTGACAATTTCTGTCTTCTTCATAGGTTACTTTTTTGTATAAAAATCATGAAAGGATAACCTTAATATTTTAAAATGCCAGAATGATCTGATTTTCAAAATATTATGATCTGTTTATTATTTTAACTGTAAATTTTAAGAGCTTGCTAAGCCTATTTTATATTTTTTGAATTAAGCCAGTCCTGATAGGCTTTCGCGTTGACAGCATGCTCTTCTGCACTTGCCGTAAACTTATGATATCCAAATCTTGCAGGGTCGGCACACATAAATATATACTTGTTGTTTTCAGCATTTAAAACAGCATCTACTGAGTTTTTATCTACCACACAGATGGGTCCCGGAGGAATGCCAGCATTTGCATAGGTATTGTATGGAGATGGAGTAGACAAATGTTTATAAAATACTCTTTTTATAGGTTCTTTAAAATTAGTCTGTTTATTGATGGCATAGATCACTGTAGGATCGGACTGAAGTTTCATTCCTTTCTTATAACGGTTCAGGTATAAGCCTGCAATGGTTCTCATTTCATCTTTTTTTCCACCGGATTCTTTATACACTATAGAAGCCAGTGCGTAGATCTGATCTCTTGTGAGACCGGATTGTTGTTCCTTATTTTTTCTTTCACTGTTCCAAAAACCATCATATTGGTCTTCAAATTTTTTGAAGAACTCTCTTGGACTTACCGTCCAGAAAAAATTATAGGTATCGATGAAGAAATATTTCTTTAAATCTTCAACATTTTTATAGCCTTTCTCACGCGCAACTCCATCCAGATCATTGATAAAGTGTAAAGAATCAAGCTCCGTTTTTTTGGATACTTTTCCGATCATTTGGTACATATCTCCAAAATCTCCGATTCTGAAAGAGTTGGCCGTCTGATTGCCTGCTTTAATCATATTGACAAGATCGGTATTTCCTGTACCTGCCTGAATATGATAGCGTCCGGCTTTGAAACTTTTATCAAGTCCTTTATCTTTGGCCACCGCCTCAAAAGATTCTTTGTTTTTTATATACGGAGTGATAGAATCCAGGATCTGTTTAAAATCCGCTTTATGGGGAATCAATATATATCCCTCTTTTTCTACATTATTTCCGAAATACGTATTATAAAATCTCAATCCAAAAAATCCTGCCACTACAAAAACCAGCAGAATGATAATGAGAATAGCTTTTTTCATTCTTATACTATTGATTAAAAGTTTTTGTTTTTAAAGAAGATCTATTTTACCTTTAAAAACCTGCTTTGCAGGGCCTTCCAGCCAAATGTTCCGGAAAGAATCCCCTTCTTTTTCAGCATAAACCTTCAGATTGCCGCCTAAAGTTTTAACTTTTACAGAAGTTAGATTATCTTTTTGTAGAAAAGTTAAAGCGGAAGCTGTAACTCCTGTTCCGCAGCTGTAAGTTTCATCCTCAACACCTCGTTCATAGGTTCTTACAAAAATTTCATGATCAGAAATTTTTTCCACAAAGTTCACGTTGATGCCTTTTTCTTTATAATTTTCAGAATTTCTGATCCCGTTTCCTTCGGCAAATACCTTGAAATTTTCCAGATCTTCTACATATTTTACATAATGGGGGGATCCGGTGTTAAGAACAGCATCATTTCCGTCCTGGGA
Organism: Chryseobacterium sp.; assembly: GCF_022869225.1. NCBI lineage: Bacteria > Pseudomonadati > Bacteroidota > Flavobacteriia > Flavobacteriales > Weeksellaceae > Chryseobacterium > Chryseobacterium sp. Next base: position 3,984,012 of record NZ_JALIHL010000001.1, read on the forward strand.
GATGTTGTTTACATCAATCATTTTTAGTTTAACAATGCCGTTATGAATTTCAGCTTCATGCTCACCGTCTATAGCGATAAACTTACATTTGTCTTCAAAAATGTCCAGGAAGAAAGCAAAAGCAACCAGACATCTTCCTCCGTTGCCGCACATGGTACTTTCACCACCGTCAGAATTATAGTATACCATTTTGAAATCATAGCGGTCATCGTTTTCTAATAAAATAAGGCCGTCTGCGCCAATTCCAAAACGTCTGTCGCACAGTTTTTCAATAATTTTTTTATCTTTAGGAAACTGCAGGTCGCGGTTATCCACCATTACAAAATCATTTCCAGTTCCCTGATATTTATAAAATTCCATATTTTTTTGTCTTAAATGAAGAAGCAAAATTAATATATTTAAAATGAAAAACGAACAGTGTTAGCTGTTCGTTTCCTTATTTATAATCGTTTTATCTAAAGCCGCCTCCGCTGCTCTGCTGTCTTTGGGAGCTGCTGTTGTTCTGTCCGCTGGAGCTTCCTCTGAATCCGCTGTTCGAAGATTCGGGTCTGCTGCTTTCAGAGTTTCTGAAACCGCCACTGTTTGAATTTCTTTGAGGATTTTGAGAACCGCTGTTTTGGTTTCTGAATCCACCGCTTTTATTGTTGTTTTGGTTTCCCTGATTGTTCTGATTGCCGCTGTTCTGATTTCTGAAACCGCTGTTGTTTTGATTTCTGTTTCCCTGGTTGTTTTGAGAACCACTGTTTTGGTTTCTGAATCCACTGCCATTGTTATTATTACGTTCGTAATAAGGTTCCCCTCTGAAGCCGTTATTCGGTCTAGACGAATCTGATCTCCTTTCTACATATACTTTTCTTCGTGAGTTATTATAGTTATAGTAGTAGTAAGGAACACCATTATCATAGTAATAATTAACGTTGTTTCTGTAATAATAGCCGTCATTGCCCCAATATCCACCACTTCCGTAATATCCGGATGGTGCATAATAATATCCGTTATTATAATACGGATCCCCGTAACCACCATTGGCGTATCCGTCTGAATAAGCCAGACAAGAAGTTAAACTGGAGATAGCAAAAATACTGATTGCTATTTTTAATAAATTTTTCATGACTTTATTGTACTTTTTTTTCTTTAAAACTTTTTTTCCAACTGAGGTATCCTAAGATAGCCATTATAGTAAATACCAAATATTGAACCGAAGTGATCCCAAGACCCTTAAAAATCATCATGGGCATGCAAATAAAATCTCCGATGATCCAGAAAACCCAGTTCTCAATGCGTTGTTTGGCCATAAACCACATTCCCACCAAAAATATAGAAGTCGTGAATACATCCAGCCAGTTTGCCCAATCGAGATGATATAATCCGAGATAGGTTCCTTCCATAGAAAATTGGTTGTCAATATACGGTTTGTAATAATAAATAAGGGTGACCAACGCTAAGCTCAGGATAAAAAGAATGATGGCGTAGATCCATTCTTTCCGGGTGGCCCAGCTGACATCCACATGAATATGGTCTTTAGAATTCTTTGACCATAAAATCCATCCGTACACACTCATGATGGTGTAATAAACATTGATCAGGCAGTCTCCTAATAACCCGAAATTAAAAAGAATATAAACATAGATCAAAGTGGAAATAATGCCGGTAGGATAGACCCAGATGTTCTTTTTGATAGAAAAATAAACACTTAGGGTTCCGAAAAGAGCTCCTGATGTCTCCAGCAAAATCTGTGCAGTCGTATAATTTTCATACGGCTTCACAAAAAGATCATATAAATTCATGTGATCAAAAATAAACAAAAATAAAGACTTCATAAAATACTTTAAACAATGTGATAGTCAGGTTTTCAGAATTTTTATTTAAAATATATGACGAAAATTTGCCGATAAATGGGAGAGTTTCTAAAATTTTTATATTTTCGTAAATCCTTAATAAATAAAAAAACATGTCTAAAATTTGGGTTAAGAAGCCGCTAAGTGCCTATGAGGCAGATATGCAGAAAAGTGAGCTGAAGAAAGTCCTTGGAAAATGGAGTTTAACAGCAATTGGAGTGGGTGCTATCATTGGTGGCGGAATCTTTGTTCTTACCGGAACCGGAGCCTATTATCACGCAGGACCGGCACTCGCAATCTCTTTTATTATAGCAGGTATAGCCTGTGTTTTCGCTGCATTATGTTATGCAGAATTCGCTTCCATTATTCCGGTGGAAGGTTCAGCGTATGCCTATGCATATGGAACGGTAGGAGAAATTTTTGCCTGGGCTATGGGCTGGTGTCTCATCCTGGAGTATGCCATGGCAAGTATGGCGGTTTCCGTGAGTTGGTCCGGATATTTCACCAAATTTTTGAAAATCTTCGGAGTGCATTTACCGGCATATCTTACTTCTGACCCTGCGAGTTATACAGGAGACGGTTTTTCGATGAATCTTCCCGCATTTATCCTTGTTTTGTTGATTACAGCATTATTGGTTAAAGGAACAAAGGAAGCAGCAGGAGCCAATAACCTTATTGTTTTATTGAAGACTGCAGCGGTCATTTTCGTAATTATAGCGGGAGTTTATATTATCTTTTCTAATACAGATCTTTACAATGCTGTGGATGGAGTTAAAAACTGGAAGCCCTTTATCCCCGATCAGGTAAAAATTAAAAACTCTGAAGGAGATCTCATCTCAGCCTATGGTATTAAAGGGATTATTTCCGGAGCAGCGGCCATCTTTTTTGCCTATATCGGTTTTGATGCTGTTTCTACTCAGGCAGGAGAAGCCATTAATCCTAAGAAAGATGTTCCTTTCGCGATTATTGCTTCATTATTGATCTGTACAGCTTTATATATCTGTGTGTCTCTTGTATTGACAGGGATGATGCATTATACAGACTTTAACCCTGAAGGAAAATATCCTGACGCGATTAAAGCACCTGTAGCTTATGCATTTGAAATTGCAGGAAAACACTGGGCCAGTAATATCGTAACAATTGCTGCAACTGTAGGATTGATTTCTGTAGTAATGGTGATGATGATGGGACAGTCAAGAATCTTCATCGGAATGGCGAAAGACGGATTGATTCCTAAATTCTTTGGTGAACTTCACCCAAAAACAAGAACTCCTTACAAAGGAATTATTCTACTGGGAATAGTAGTCGCTCTTATTGCCGCATTTACACCGATTTCAACGTTGGCAGATATGACAAGTTTCGGAACCCTATTTGCTTTTACCCTGGTTTGTATTGCAGTTTGGGTGATGAGAAAAAAAGAACCGAATCTTATCAGACCATTCAAAGTTCCTGCTTATAAAATAGTGGTTGCATTAGGAGTAGTGATCAATATTTATTTGATTTTTAACCTGAGCGCTCACGCATTAGAGCTTTCTGCAGCATGGTTGTTCTTAGGAGGATTGGTGTATTTCATTTATGGAAAATCAAACAGTAAACTGAACAATCCTGAAAAGTATAAAAACATAGATTAAATTTTAATATAAACCGCTTCGGCGGTTTTTTTTTATTGGATATCATATGAAAAAAATATGTGCTATCATATTCCTGTCCGCAGGAATAAATGCTTTTTCCCAACAGGTGGAAAGCATCGAAACGATTTTTAATGATAAAGTAAGTATCAGGGCACTGGAGTTGTACCACAATAAGGTCTGGTACAGCGGGACAGATTCCAAGTTTGGATTTGTTGATTTAAAAGATTCCAAGAATCAGAAGCAGATCAGATTATCAGAAGACAAGCTTCAGTTCAGAACTCTGGCTCAGGATAAAACTTCATTTTATGCGGTTAATATTGAAAGCCCCGCTTATTTCTTTAAAATTGATAAAAAAGATCTGAAATCGCAGATTGTTTTTACGGACCCTGCAACAACAGCCTTCTATGATGCGCTGCATTTTGTAAATGATGACCTTGCCTACACCTTCAGTGATGCAGACAAAGACCATCTGTTGAAGCTGGCCGTCTATAGAAACGGAAAATGGAGTATGCTGAAAAGCAATACGAGCCTTACTGAAGGAGAAGCTGCTTTTGCAGCCAGTAATACCAATATAGCTTCTACTAAAAACTATGTATGGATAGCAACAGGTGGGAAGGCTTCAAGAATTCTGAGGCTGAATATAAAGAATGATACCATGGAGATTTTTAAAACCCCGTTTGTCCAGGGTGAATCTTCACAGGGAATGTATTCTGTAGATTTCAATGATGACCGGTTTGGAATTGCAGTGGGGGGAGATTATACAAAACAGGAAGCTAATATCAACAATATAGCGACCACCCGGGACGGCGGTGAAACCTGGGAAATTCAGGCGTCTGGACAGAATGCCGGATATATGACCTGCGTGAAAATTAAACCGGGGTCCAACGGAAAAGAGATCATTGCCGTGGGTGATCAGCATATCAGTTACTCATCGGATTTTGGAAAAACATGGAAGAAGATTTCAGACGAAAAAGGATTTTTTGTTTGCCGCTGGGTAGACCATAAGACGGTAGTATTGGCGGGAAAAGACAGAATTGCCCTGATGAAAATAAAATGATAATGAAAATATTGAATGCTCATGATAGAAAATAACTTTTTCCCGGAAAGATATATTCAATATCGTACAGGAAGTATACTGAACAGGAGATGAATGGCCGTAGCAGATCGTTTCTGAAGAGTTTTCGGATCATATTTAGATTCATTATAAAATAGAACCTAATATAATTCATAGGTTAAAATTCATAACTAATGGTTAATTTTGTAGGATGAAATTTTAAGGGTATAAAATTTCATCCTAAAATTTTAATTTTTCAAATGAACTCTTTAATAGATAAGTATAATATTCCCGGACCACGATACACCTCTTATCCTACTGTTCCTTATTGGGATGAAACAACATTCTCACCGGAAAAATGGAAAAAAAGCGTAATCAGGTCTTTTCATGAAAGCAATGCAGAGGAGGGAATTTCTATTTATATTCACCTGCCTTTCTGTGAGGCGTTATGTACGTTTTGTGCCTGCCATAAACGAATTACAAAACAACACAGTGTTGAAGTTCCTTATCTGGAAAGTGTTTTAAAAGAGTGGAAACTTTACCTTGATCTTTTTAACGAAAGGCCAAAGCTTAAAGAATTACACCTGGGCGGAGGTACTCCTACCTTTTTCTCTCCGGAGAATTTAAGGACACTGCTGGAAGGAATCTTTTCTACAGTAGATATTGCGGAACATCCGGAGTTTTCTTTCGAAGGACATCCGAATAATACAACTCGGGAACATCTTCAGACGTTATATGATCTTGGTTTCAGAAGAGTGAGCTTTGGAGTACAGGATTATGATCCTAAAGTGCAGAAAGCCATCAATAGAATTCAGCCTTTTGAGAATGTCAAAAATGTAACGGAGTGGGCGAAGGAAATCGGGTACCGAGGAATCAGCCATGATTTGGTTTTCGGACTTCCGCATCAGAATTGGGAAGCTATGGAACATACCATCAGAAAGACCATGGAATTAAAGCCGGACAGGCTGGCTTTTTATTCTTACGCACACGTCCCATGGGTGAAAGGTGTAGGTCAGAGAGGCTTTGATGAAAATGACCTGCCAAGCGGAGAAGAAAAACGCCGTTTGTATGAAGACGGTAAAAAACTGCTTCAGGACCTGGGATATATTGAAGTAGGAATGGACCACTTCTCCCTTGAACATGATGACCTGTATCAGTCTTTGACCCATAAAAAACTTCACAGGAACTTTATGGGCTATACTTCAAGCAATACCCAGCTGATGGTAGGGCTTGGAATGTCTGCAATTTCAGATTCCTGGTATGCTTTTGCCCAGAATGTAAAAACGGTGGAAGAATATCAGAAAGCAGTTGAAGAAGGTGAGATTCCTGTTGTAAAAGGGCATGTGCTGAATGAGGAAGATCTGAGGGTAAGAAGACATATTCTGAACCTGATGTGCCAGCTTGAGACAACTTTTAACAATACCAATTCATTCCCCGAACTTGAAAATGCATTGGATATGCTTAAGGAAATGGAAAATGACGGACTGGTGGAAATCAACGGCCATGAAATAAAGATTACAGAAGAGGGAAGAGCATTTACAAGAAATGTAGCCATGGTATTTGACCTGAGGATGATGAGAAATAAACCGGAAACGAGAATTTTCTCAATGACGATATAAAAACATAAGCGGTTCAGTAAGAACCGCTTTTTTATTTATTAAAATTTTAGTTTAAATAACTTATTTTCATTTATTTAATAATTAATTTCTGGCTGTAAGATTTCAAATCTCCGGATTTTAGATTGATAAAATACACTCCGGCAGGTATTCCGGAAATATCTATGCCTTTACCATTGATGATCTGATCCATTTTCAGTACTTTTCTTCCTTCCGCGCTGATGATTTCTGCTGTAGCTTTTTTATCCTTAACCCCCTCAATAAAGACTTCTTTGGTAGCCGGATTGGGATAAATGCTTACTTTTTCTAAACTATTGCTTTCCTGCACACCCAGCGTTCCTGTTGATATTTTAAAGACCTTTCCGCTGTTGACGGCTGCCACATACAATTCTTTCTGTGAATCCTGCCCGAAGGTTGAAAAATTGTTTCCGCTGTAGGCAGAACTCCATGTGATGGCGTTGTTGGTATCCAGGATCCCGATTTGAGTAGAGCAGTAGTCGGCAAAGAAATATTTTCCCTGGAGAGCAGGATATTGAGTCCCTCTGTAGACATATCCTCCCGTAATGGAGCATTTTCCACCGGAGTGGTCGTAGACGGCTATAGGAAAGGTCATGGAGCCTGAAGGCTGGCATCCTGTTGTATTATAAGGGGTATTTCCTTCATAGCAGCGCCATCCGTAATTGATCCCTGCCTGTGTAACCGGCATTCTGTTGATCTCCTCAATAGCTCCCTGGCCAACATCAGCAATCAAAACATTCCCGGTAGTTAAATCAAAGGAAAATTTCCATCCGTTTCTGAGTCCATAAGCCCAAATTTCGTCTGCGCCATCAACACCCGTTCCGGCAAAAGGGTTATCCGGCGGAATAGTATACGCTCCGGTAGCATCTACATCAATTCTTAACAGTTTTCCCAGAAGTGAATTTTTGTTCTGTGCATTATTGTTGGGATCTCCGCCGCTGCCGCCGTCTCCGGTGATGATCCAAAGCTTGCCATCCGGCGCAAAATGAATGCTTCCTCCATTATGATTATCGAAAGGTTTTGGGATATTCAGCATGATTTTTTCAGAAGTGGGATCCGCTGCATTGGGATTGGCAGAATTTACGGTATACCTGGCTACCACGATATTTCCTGCCGTATTATTGTAATACACAAAAAAATACCCGTTGCTAGGGTATTGAGGATGGAATGCCAGACCTAAAAGTCCGCGCTCTCCACCGTAAAGAACTTTAGAACTGATGTTTAAAAAATCAACTGAATTAATAGTTCCGTTGGGCTGGATAATTTTAATGATACCGTTCTGCTGTACAACAAAAAGCCTGCTGTCATTGGCGTTTGTGATCTCGACCGGACTGGTAAGCCCGGTAGCAAATTCTTCCAAATTAATACTTTGAGAATTAACGAATAAGGAAGAAAGGATACTGGTCATAAAAAGTAAATTTTTCATAATATTTTGATAGTTAGTGTGTTGAAAAATGAATGAAAATTTTATACCAATCGGAATTTGAAAACTTCATTAAGATACCATGAAAAAATTGTTAAATCTTGAATAGAAATCAAAATACCAATATATCTGAAAATAAACCATTTCTGTTGTTAAAAATTCATAAAATACAAGAAAATCATTATATTTGCCGACTTAATTTAACGTAGTTATAACAAAATGCAAGGAAAAGGACTTATTACAATTGTTGCTATTGTCCTGGGGTTGATCTGCTTAAACGAGCTATTGCCAACCTGGTACGCCAGCAAAATTGAATCGCAGATCGAAGCTGCGAAAGGAAACGAGAAAGAGATCAAACGAATCAAGGAAGATACTCTTAATCTTGGGTATACTAAGCTTTATTATTCAAAAGCTAAAGACAAGGAAATGAAACTTGGTCTTGACTTAAAAGGAGGGATCAACGTTCTTTTGGAAATCAACCAAAGAGACCTGGTGAATGATTTAACGAATTATTCTACCAATCCTGTTCTTATTGATGCTTTAAACAAGACTGATGAAGTTCAGAAAAACTCTACAAAATCGTATATCGACAACTTCTTTGAGCAATTCGATGCGATAAACAAAGCAAAAGGAACAAACCTTAAGCTTGCAGATCCGGAACTTTTCGGAAATACAAACCTGTCTGAGATCAAGTACAACACTACGGATGAGCAGGTAAAAAGTATTGTTAAAAGAAGAGTTGATCTTTCTGTAGGTACAGCTTTCGAGGTAATCAGAACGAGAATTGATAAGCTTGGAGCCATCCAGCCCAACGTTCAGAGAGTCCCTGGTACAGCTAGAATTTCCGTGGAAATGCCTGGTATGAAAGATATCGACAAAGTGAAAAAAATGCTTCAGACTTCTGCAAAACTTCAATTCTGGGAAGTACAGCAGGTTCCTGAAATGGCTCCTTATTTCCAGACTTTGACAGCCATGGTTGCTGCAAAAGGAGATTCTATGGGAGTGGCAAAGAATGTGAATTTTATCAATCTTTTACAGCTTGACAAATTAAGAACTAATGGGGTTGCTAACGTAAAATTATCCGATACTGCAGTTGTTAACAAGATTTTAAACAGCAAAGTAGGGCAGGCTTTACGTCCGGCAAACATTAAATATACCCAGTTCATGTGGGGTTACAAACCTGAAGCAACAAGCCCGGACGACCTGGTATTGTATGCCATCAGAAGTAACATCAATCAAAAAGCTCCGGTAGACGGTGCTGTAGAAACAGCAAACATCAGCTATGACGAACTTGGAAGAGTAGTGGTAGATATGCAGATGGATTCTAAAGGAGCAAAAGAATGGAAAACATTAACCGAGAAAAACGTTGGAAAACCAGTTGCTGTAACACTTGATAACAGAGTGTATACTGCTCCGAACGTTGTCAACGCTATTCCAAACGGTAGAACTCAGATCTCAGGTAACTTCTCTCAGGAAGAAGCTAAAGAATTGGTTGACGTGTTAGGAGCCGGTAAATTACCTGCCGGTGCAAAAGTGGTTCAGGCTACGCAGGTAGGTCCGTCTTTAGGACAGGAGTCTATCAATGCAGGTATGATTTCATTTGCTATTGCCTTCTTAATTATCATTGTTTATATCATTTTCTACTATGGTGGTGCTGGTGTATACGCTGTCATTGCAATGGTAATCAACCTTTTTTATATTTTCGGAATTATGGATTCCGGAGACTTTACCCTTACGCTTCCTGGTATCGCCGGTATCGTATTAACGATGGCAATGGCGGTAGATACGAACGTAATTATCTATGAAAGAACGAAAGAAGAATTATTTGCCGGTAAGAGCATCTTGGAAGCTTATAAAGACGGTTTCAAACACGCGTTAAGTGCGATTATTGACGGTCACTCTACTACGTTATTGACTGCAGTCGTATTGTTCTTCTTCGGTACAGGACCTATCAAAGGATTTGCTTTGACATTAATGATCGGTATCGTCATGACATTGTTTACTTCTGTATTGCTTTCAAGAGTCATGATCTTCAGCAGACTAAATAAAGGAAAACACCTTTCTGTATGGACTCCGCCTACAAAAAATCTATTCAGAAATACATGGATCGATTTCATCGGAAAGAGAAAATATGCATATATCATTTCTGCTGTTTTAACAGTGATCTGTATTGGTTCTATGGTTACTCACGGATTCAAATATGGTATCGACTTTACAGGAGGTAGAAACTATGTCGTAAGATTTGATAAAGACGTTAATGCTAATGATGTTGAAGAAAAATTAGTAAAGCTGTTCAAGACTGAAGATGGTAAAAACTCTTCTGTAGAAGCTAAAACTTTCGGTAACGCAAACCAGTTGAAAATCTCTACTGATTACCTTATCGAAGATGAGTCTTTAAAGGCTGACCAGACTATTGAAGAAAAACTATACCAGGGATTAAAAGGAGATCTTCCTGCTACGCTTACGCTAAAAGACTTTAAGTCTGCTGATAAGGACCACGCAGGTATTATTTCATCTGAAAAAGTAGGTCCTACAGTGGCTGATGATATTCAGACTCATGGTATTCTTGCAGTAGTAGCTGCTCTTGCAGGGATCTTTATCTATATCTTGTTCAGATTTAGAAAATGGCAGTTCTCTTTAGGAGCGGTAGCAGCATTATTCCACGATGCGGTTATTATTTTAGGAACCTATTCATTGCTTCACAAATACATGCCGTTCAACATGGAGATCAACCAGGATTTCATTGCAGCGATCCTTACAGTATTAGGATACTCAATCAATGATACGGTAATTATCTTCGACAGAATTAGAGAATATCTGAGAGAGAAGAAATCTTTAACATTGGCAGGATTATTTGATGACTCTATTTCAAGTACGTTGGGTAGAACATTCAACACGTCATTTACTACGATTTTGGTGATCCTGGCGATCTTTATTTTCGGGGGTGACAACTTGAGAGGATTCATGTTTGCCATGCTGATTGGTATTGGATTCGGTACTTATTCATCAATCTTTATTGCGTCTGCAATTGCTTATGACTTCCTGAAAACAGGAAAAGAAGAGGATGTACACGGAAAGACAACTTCTGCTAAAGAAGAACTTGCTTCAAAGTAATACAAACTACAATAAATAAGTAAAGACCGTTTCGAAAGAGACGGTCTTTTTTTACGCTATGAAAGAACAAAGGGAAATGGAAAGATATTTTTGTTTAAGATTACATTATTCATATTAACTATTCATAATTTAGAATCATTATTTTTCAGATTTGATTAATTTTGCACTTATCATGGAAAATTCAAGGAAAAAGGCTGCGATAGGCTTTATATTTATTACTTTACTCATTGATATTACGGGATGGGGGATCATTATTCCTGTTGTTCCTAAACTGATTGAAGAATTGATTCATGCAGATATCAGCGAGGCCGCAAAATATGGTGGCTGGCTGGGATTTGCCTATGCATTTACCCAATTTATATTTTCTCCGTTGGTAGGTAATCTGAGCGATAAGTATGGGCGCAGGCCCATTATCCTGATCTCTCTTTTTGGATTTGCCGTGGATTACATTTTCCTGGCACTGGCCCCTACTATCTGGTGGTTATTTCTGGGAAGGATCATTGCAGGGATCACAGGGGCGAGTGTGACCACCGCCAGTGCATATATTGCAGATATTTCAACGGATGAAGACAGAGCAAAAAACTTTGGACTGATAGGTGCTGCTTTTGGTCTTGGATTTATCATAGGACCTGTTTTGGGGGGCGTTCTGGGACATTACGGAGCCAGAGTCCCTTTCTATGCGGCTGCAGGGCTGTGTCTGCTTAATTTCCTGTATGGTTACTTTATTTTGCCTGAAAGTTTAGATAAAGATAAAAGAAGAGCATTCGACTGGAGACGTGCCAATCCTGTGGGTTCATTTAAGTTTTTAGGAAAACACCCTGAAATCTCAGGATTGATACTTGCATTGATTTTAATCTATATTGCAGGCCATGCCGTGCAAAGCAACTGGAGTTTCTTTACCATGTATAAATTCAGTTGGACGGAAAGAATGGTAGGAATCTCATTAGGGGTCGTAGGCTTGTTAGTTGGTCTGGTGCAAGGAGTTTTGATCAGATGGACCACTCCAAGGCTGGGCGAGCAGAAAAGTATTTATTATGGTTTAGCGCTGTATGCCGTAGGAATGTTATTATTTGCTTTTGCATCTGAAGGCTGGATGATGTTTGTATTTTTGATTCCCTATTGTTTAGGAGGAATCTGCGGGCCGGCTTTACAGTCTGTTATTACGAAGACTGTTCCGTCTAATGAACAGGGAGAGCTGCAGGGAGCATTGACGAGTCTGATGAGTGCCACTTCAATTGTGGGACCTCCCATGATGACCAACCTGTTTTACTTTTTTACCCATGATGAAGCACCATTCAAGTTTTCAGGAGCACCGTTCTTTTTAGCATTTATATTAATGGCTATAAGTGTTGTGATTACCTATTCTGCTTTTCAGAAGAAAAGAAAGGATCTGAATTAACTGTATTTTAGAAAGAAATAAAAGAAATAAAATAAATAAGGCTAAAGTGAATTTCATTTTAGCCTTATTTTTTTCAATTGTTCCCATCTTGTTTCCAATGTATTGTATACTTTTACAAAACGGAGAAGTTGAGTACATTAAAAACGTAAAAAACAGGATTATGGATGCAGCACAATTTAAAAAATATTTAGAACGGATTCATTATGCCGGTGATTGGGGAATGAATAGGGAAACGCTGGGAAAAATTCATCATTTACATCCCAGGCATATTCCTTTTGAAAATATCGATTCATATACAGGTACAGTGCCTTTGCTGCATCCTGATGCTATTTTTAATAAACTGGTACTGGAGTCCAGGGGAGGCTATTGTTATGAGCAGAATCTGCTTTTGAGAGAAGTTTTAAAGTATCTTGGATTTAATGTTGAATTACAATTGGCAAGAGTACTGTGGAGGAAAGATGAAAATAGCATTACGGCAAAAACACACCTGTTGCTTATTGTTGATTTTCAAGGAGAAAAGTACCTTGCAGACTGTGGTTTTGGAATTACAACGCTGACCGCTCCTTTGGTATTGAATGAAGAAAAGGTACAGGAGACTCCTAATGGTTTGTTTAAAATTTCACAGAAAGAAGGAACATATTTACTTTGGATAGGGAAAGAACAGTGGTTGCCGGTTTACCGATTTGCCCTGGAGCAGGTAGAGCCTGTTGATCTGGAAATAGTCAATTGGTATTTATCAACCCACCCTGAGTCTAATTTTAAGAAAAACCTGGTGCTTTCAAAAGTAGACGAAGACGCACGCTACACCTTTACAGATCATACATTGAATATACGGTGGAACAGCGGTGAAAAGGATACTGTCTCTATAGAAAATAATGAAGAATTGTTCAGGATGATGAACAATACCTTTGGACTGCAGGAAAATGCAATTGAACCTCTGAAACAGAAATTTAAAAGCGAAGGTGGATTATAAGTTAAAATTGATAATCCATGGAGGTAATAGTAAAGGGAAGCCAGTGAGCTTCCCTTACTATTTGAAAATTGATTTTTATAAAATTACGGATAAAGAGATTTGGTTCCGTTACTTACAATATTACTTCCTAATCCGGAAAATGATACGGAGAATTTGCTGGCATTAAAGCTCAGGGATCCTGTAGGAGTGCAAAGCCCTAAAGCATACTGACACTTTCCGTAAGCACCTGTTTTCTTAATGACTTTACTTTCACTTTTTGCTTTTCCTAAACTGATGTATCCCCAATCACTCACATCAGCATTTGAAACAGTAGACCCTGAATAATAAATCGTAATCTGGTACCCGATTTCTCCTCTTTTAGAGCCCCAGAGCCAGCTTGCAGTCCACCATTGTTTATACCATGTAGAAACCACTTTCGCCGCAGAATTATTGGAAACTTCAGAATTCCCTCTGGTATCCATCATGACCAGTCCTCCCAAAATATTATCCCAGATAATTCCCGAATCATTATAAAAACACAGGGTTGTAAACTTACCGTTTTTGCCTTCCCATGCTATTTCAAGAACATGAGTCCCAGATTTTATCTGTTCAGTCACTGTCTCTTTTAACCCTTCCTGGGCGATGGCTAAATCATCTCCGGAATACAGATCACCGATCCTGCCGATTTTCACTGAAGACGGGTCCATGATATTTCCCAATGCAATAAACTGGTCTCTGTCAGATACTAGCTTTTGAGAAATTTCAATTCCCTTCTGTGTTGAAATATTTCCTACTACATTGACTCCTGCAATCTGCAGATCATTTTTCAAATACTTTTCGAGATTTTTTTTGGATTCGCCAAGCTGGGTCTGTACTGTTTCAGGAAGGCTTTGAAGAAGGGGAGTGGTTTCTTTTTTTAGATCAGCCGCTGAAACTTTAGATTGAACGGTTTCGTGTTGTGTAATTTCATTGCTTTCATTCTGGCAGCTTCCGAGAACCAGTACAGATAATACCGCAAGACATTTAAAAGAGGTTACTAATTTTTTCATAATAAATATTTTTAAGTTGTATATAGTAAATATAATAAAATGTAAATTAATTCTCAATATTTTGAATTAAATATTTGTTAATAAGTGATGTTTTATTAATATTGATGCTAATTCGTAAAATTGGTTTTATGAGTTCAAGAAAAGAAATGAAACGTAAAGCGGGGCTTATCTTATGCTTTACAATATAAACAGGTTCCTGTCAGAGATCGTATTGGAGTTAAAATCTTAAAATTTATTTAAAATTTAAATTTGCAGTAAATAGATGTTATAATCTTTCGTAATTTTACAGCATGGAATTAAGCATTGGAGAAATGGCACTCATTGCCATTGCAATCGTTGTATTATTCGGACCGGATAAACTTCCTCAGATAGCACGTGACTTAGGGGCAGGTGTCAGAAAAATGCGTGGAGCAGTGGAAGATATCAAAACGGAGATCATGAAAGAAACGGACAATCCGGTTTCTGAGATCAAGCGTGAAATTGAAAAGGTAAAAGATGCTGCCAAAGATTTCAACCCGATGAACGATATCAAAAAGGATATTTTAACAGAACCTGCCGCATCCAATGAACCTCCAAAACCCAACCCTTCAGAAGATGAAACGCATGAAGGACCTGTAAGCAGATAAGGAATGGACGAGATTATTCAGGAAGATAAGAAGGTATTTTTATATCTTAATAACTTGGGCGATCCTTCATTCGATCAGCTTTGGATGTTGATTTCCAGTACCTGGATCTGGGTACCTCTTTATATTATATTTCTATATTTTTTATATAAAAATTATCAGCTAAGATCTTTAGTTTTCATCCTTATTTTTTTGGCGCTTGGTGCAACGGTATCCGATCAGCTGGCCAATGTCTTTAAATATGGGGTTGCAAGGCTGAGACCTTGCCATGATCCTTCTTTAGAACATTATATGAGGATCGTGAAATGTGGCGGACAGTATGGGTTTTATTCTGCACATGCTTCCAACACCTTCTTTTTAGCATCTTATCTGGGAATTTTATTAAAAAAGAAAATTAAATGGTTTCCATACGCTATATTTGTATGGGCTATAGTGGTTTCCTACAGCCGGATTTATTTAGGAGTACATTTCCCGATAGATGTTTTGGTGGGGGCGTTTGCTGGTTCTTTATTGGGAGTGATATTTAGTGTGCTCGCCCAAAAAGTAATCAACAAACAAAAGATAACACCATGAAAAAACCTTTATTACTCCTAGTTTCTATTTGCTTTTCGCTTAATTTTTACGCGCAGGACAAAAAACTGGCTGAAGAATGTTTTAAAAAAGCCGATTATAAATGCGCCGAAGAGCAGTATTCAAAACTGGCAGCAGCGGAACAGATCCAAAAATTTCAATCCGAATATTACAATAACCTGGGAACGGCTCAGAGAAGACTGGGAAAAGCTACATTAGCTTTCAAATCTTACGAATCAGCGTTGATCGCCAATCCTATGTCCGTTTCCGTATATGCTAATCTGGCCTCCTTACACAGCCAGAAAGGAAATAAAGCGAAAGCACTTGAGTATATTGAAAAAGGACTTCAGATAGAACCTGAGAATGCCGATTTATATCTGACCCGTTCTAAAATCTATTACAGCCAGGGCAAAAAAGAGCTGGCCATTAAAGATCTCAATCAAATATTAAGTTTCTCACCGGATAACATTTTTGCAAAAACCGGACTCGCCGGTCTGAAAAAAAATAACGGAGATCTTGAAGGTGCTTTGGCAGACTACAATAAACTGATCGCGGAAAAACCCGAATCCTTACTGTATAACGGTAGGGCAGATGTTTATTTTAAAATGAAAAAATATAAAGAATCCCTTGCAGATGCCAATAAAGGGATTTCTATTGATCCTAAATTTGCGCAGTCTTATGTAGCGAAGGCACTGGTATTATTCGAGACTGCAAAACCGAAAGAAGCCTGCGAAAACCTGGATAAAGCAGTTAGTTTTGGGTACGAAAAAGCTATTTTGGCGGACTATTATGCCAAATGTATCAGGAAATAAATACAGAGACGGATCGTTTCAAAAGATCTTAAAAAATACTGAGCTTACAGATTAGATTTCCCAAAGACTGTACAAATTTCACAGAAAAAATCCAGGTTATCTGTAATCTGCGGGAAATTTACTTAAAATAAAGCAACCGTAAACTCTACTGTTTTGAGTAAACAATAGAAGTTTAATCATTATGATATGGCTTTCCCTGCAGAATCTGGTCGGCACGGTAAAGCTGCTCAACAATAAACAATCTGATCATCTGGTGGGTAAATGTCATTTTGGATAATGACATTTTTTCATTGGCCCTGCTGTAGATTTCTTCTGAAAAACCATAAGCACCCCCTATCAGGATATGTACTTTTTTAACGGAAGAATTCATCCAGCCATCAATCTTTTGAGCAAACTCACGGCTGGTAAACTGTTTTCCCTTTTCATCCAGGATGATGACCAGGTCGTTTTTATCTATATGATTTGAAAACAGCTTAGCTTCTTCTTTTTTAAGAAGATCGGGAGAAAGATTTCTGGCATTTTTAACATCGGGAATTTCTGTGATCTCAAAATTCCAGTGTTTAGGCAGCCGGCTGAGATAATAGCTGATCAAAGAAGTGATTTCCTTATCGTCTGTTTTACCGATACAAAGTAAGCTGATGCGCATTATAATAAGTTTCAGACGGCAAAGATAGGATTTCGGGGGATAAAGTTCAAAGTTTTGTTTGAATGTTGCCGGTTGTCCGTTTACCGGTTATATTCAATTTTTGTTTCTTAAAAAATCACTATTTATTACTCTTTAAAACCTGCTATCGGCCACCGGTTACCTGATTCCTGTTTCCTATCATATTTTGTCTTTTCCCTATTTAATTTAATTCCCCTACATTTGTATAAAGACCCATAGATAGATGAGTGTAAAGTTTCCTAAATTTATTTTGAAAATTCAAGAGTTTTTTGATAATATCCATATTCCGGTACTAGGAATATCACTCTGGCAGATGTTTCAAATTTACATTTCAGGGATTTTCAAAGGAAATATCGGAAGGAAAGCTGCTGCTATTTCTTGGAGCTTTACCATCAGTTTATTTCCTTTTATTCTCTTCCTCCTTTCTGTCTTGCCTTATATGCCGCATTACGATAAACTGCAGTTTTATATTTTTGAAGTCCTGATGCATAATGTTTTCCCATCCAATATGGAAAATGATGTAAGAGGATATATAGAAACCAATATTATCCCTAATATGAAAGGCATCAGTAACCTGACCATTGTATTGGCGCTTGTCTTTGCTACCAACGGGACATTTTCCCTGATCAATGGCTTCAACGAAAATTCTGATGAAAAGCTGAGTGATGTCAAAGAATTTATCCTTTCATTTTTTATCACCATAGGCTTTATTACAATTGTTTTTTTAACGCTTTTCGGGGTGTATTATGTGGAAGTTGTACTTAAGCTCTTTACGCCGGCCTATGATGTTACCTGGCTTGTCGACAACCTGTCCAGCATCATTGGATTCGTGTCTTTTCCACTGTTCTATTTTATTCTTCTGACCTTATTTTACTGGTTGGGAACAGTGAAAATTGCAAGATTCAGACAGGCGGTTCCGGGGGCAATTCTGACTACAATTTTATTTCTGGTGACCACTTATATTTTTGCGATTTATGTAAAAGACATTGCCCGTTATAACGTTTTGTACGGTTCCATCGGAAGTATGATCCTGCTGATGGTGTGGGTGAATGTCAATGTATACCTGCTTCTGTTCGGAAATGAACTGAATATGGCGATCAGAAAGCTTAGAATAGAAAAGCTGCTGTCTGATGAGATCAAAAAAGAAACGGCCTCGTATCATACTCAGATTACAGAACCTGGGTTTGACAGTGATGAAGAGCACAATAGAAAACTTGAAAATCCGGCTAAAAATTAATTAATCCTCTTCAAGTTCGGCAGTTTCTTTTGAGCTTACACTAAGGATCGTAAACCCTAAAGTTGCGGCTAAGAAAGAAGCAATCAAAATAGCAAATTTGGCTTCGTCCTGAATATGAATTTCGTTTTTAAATGATAATAAGGCGATAAAAATAGACATGGTGAATCCTATTCCGGCCAATAATCCTACACCTAACATCTGAACCCAGTTGCTGTTTTGGGGTAAGGAGCTAAGCTTAAGCTTAATGGCTATCAATGAAAATACGTTGATTCCGACCAGTTTTCCAAAGATCAGACCGCAGATGATCCCTAATCCAAGCGTACTGGTAACACCGGACACCATAGCACCGGAAAATGTAATATTTGTATTCGCTAAGGCAAATATGGGCATGATCAGAAAACTTACAGGAATATGAAGCTGATGCTCCAGTTTTTCCAATGGAGAAATTTCAACGTTCGAAGCATTGGTAGGTATTGAAAATGCCAGCAAAACACCTGCTATCGTAGCATGAATTCCGGAATGATGCAGGAAATACCATAAAAATAGTCCCGGAATAATGTAAAATACAATACGGGTAACTTTCAGAAAATTTAAGATAAAAAGCAGGGCAGTCACTCCAAAAGACAACAAAAGATAGCTCCAGTGGATCTGCTCCGTATAGAAAACAGCAATCACAAGAATGGCTCCCAGGTCATCTACAATGGCCAGTGCAGCCAGGAAGATTTTAATTGAATTTGGAATTTTCTTTCCCAACATGGAAATAATGGCCAGTGAGAATGCGATATCCGTTGCCATAGGAATTCCCCAGCCATTGCTGTATTCAGTTCCTGAATTGAATACCGTGTAAATTACTGCGGGAACCAGCATGCCGCCCACTGCAGCAAAGATGGGTAACGAAGCATTTTTAAAAGAGGAGAGTTCACCTTCTACGAGTTCTCTTTTTATTTCCAGCCCCACCAGAAGAAAGAATATAGCCATCAATCCGTCATTGATCCAGATGCTGACAGGATATTCCAATTCGAAAAGGGAGGTGCCTATTTCCTGGTCTAAAAAGAGCTGAAACCCTTCTGCAGCAGACGAGTTGGCAATAAGCAGGGAAATAAGGACACAGAAAATAAGTATAATTCCTGAGGCCTGGCTGTTATTGAAAAATTTTTTAAAATAAAGAGATAAATTCATATTTATGATTGTACCCGTCTCACTTTTGAAACGCCATTGATATTTTTAAGTTTTTTGAATGTTTCCTCCAGCTGGCCCTTGTTTTTGACTTCAAGATTAATATTTCCGGTGAAAACTCCATTATTGGATTCTATAGACATACTTTTCATATCCATTCCCATACTTCCGCTGATGACAGTGGTAATATCATTGATCATACCCATTCTGTCCAGTCCTTCAATTTCAATTTTAACCCTGTTTTTAAAGCTTTCTGCATTGACCCATTTCGCAGGAATGACACGATAATCATACTGCGCCCTAAGGTTGATTGCATTCGGACAGTTATCGCTGTGTACCTTGATTCCGTCAGAAATCGTAATGAAGCCGAAAATTTTATCTCCCGGAATTACCGTACAGCATTTTGCATAGCTGTAGTTCAGTTTTTCTTCATCCTTTCCGAAGACAATCATATCGAGATTCTGCTCTTTGGGTTCCTCGAAATGCTGATTTTTTGACGGAGATTTTCTGAATCTTGAAAGTAAATTGTTGAATACGTTTTTACTTTCAATATATTTTCTTAAGCTGCTGGCATCCAATTCATTACTCTGAAATTTAAGAAATACTTCCTGGGATGATTTTAAATTAAAGAACTTCTGGAGTTTGTTGACTTCGTCGTCGTTGAAATTGATCTTGGCGTGACGCAGCTTTCTTTGTAAAATTTCCTTTCCTTCTTCTACCAGTTGGTTTTTCTGAGAATTCAGATAACTTTTGATCTTTGATTTGGCTTTTGAGGTTACTACAAATTCCAGCCAGTCAGATTTTGGCTTCTGATTTTGTGAGGAGAGAATATCAACCTGATCTCCATTTTGGAGAATATAAGAGATGGGAACCAGTTTTCCATTGATCTTGGCTCCTAAACATTTCATTCCCAGATCGGAGTGTACTGAAAATGCGAAATCTAAAGCGGTTGCATTGGTAGGTAAGATCTTGATTTCCCCTTTGGGAGTAAATACAAATACCTCTTTAGAATATAAGTTAAGTTTAATATTATCTAACAGTTCGGAAGTAGAAAGATTTTGCTGCTGCTCAAGAACTTCACGGATCTCGGTAACCCATTTTTCAAAATTTCGGTCATCAGAGCTCTGCTTATACCCTTCCTTATATTTATAATGGGCCGCCACTCCTTTTTCTGCAATTTCATCCATTCGCTCAGAACGGATCTGTACCTCGATCCATTTTTTATCAGGCCCCAGAACGGTTAGGTGGAGACTCTCATAACCTGTTGAACGCGGCTGGGTAATCCAGTCTCTCATCCTTGACGGATTACTGTGGTATACATCCGTAACGATAGAATAGATCTTCCAGGCCAGGAATTTTTCATTTTTTGCATCAGATTTGTAAATAATTCTGATCGCATAGTTGTCAAAGACTTCTTCAAAAGAAACCCCCTGTTTCAGCATCTTTCTATAGATGGAAGAGATCGCTTTTGCGCGTCCTTTGATTTTAAAATTCAGTCCTTCTTCATGCAGCCTTTCGGAAACTTCTTTTTTAAACTCTTCAATATATTTTTCACGGCTTTCTTTGGCTAGTTCCAATTTCTCCGTGATTTCATTATAGATCTCGGGATTGTTGTATTTTAAGGAAAGATCTTCCAGTTCAGACTTGATATTGTAAAGCCCCAGACGGTGGGCCATCGGCGCATAGATATAAACCGTTTCTGATGCAATCTTTTTCTGCTTATCCGGAGCCATGCTTTCCAGTGTCCGCATGTTGTGGAGACGGTCTGCAATCTTGATCAGAATCACTCTGAAATCTTCTGATAGCGTCAATAACAGCTTCCTGTAGTTTTCAGACTGTACGGAGATATTCTGATGATTCATGATGGATATCTTGGTGAGCCCGTTCACTATATTGGCAATTTTTTCACCAAAAATCTTCTTTAGATCTTCGTAGGTGTAATCCGAATCCTCAATCACATCATGAAGGAGGGCACAGGCAATGGAAGTAGCCCCCAAACCGATCTCTGTCGCTACGATTTTAGCAACGGCAATAGGATGGTAGATATAGGGTTCACCGGATTTTCTTCTTTGATCTTTATGGGCATCCAAAGCAATGTCGAATGCCTTCCGGATAAGTTTATTGTTTTCCTCATCCAAAGTTCTGTAGGTGTTAGAAATCAAGTCTTTATAGCGAGCGAGGATTTCTTTATTTTCTTGTTCTAAGTCGTAACTCATTTGTGCAGATGCCTATATTTAGACGAAAATACGAAAATTTTTAGTTTTTTCAAAGATAAAAGATCCGTAGAATGTTCTACGGATCTTTGGTTATTAGTATTTATATTTATTTAAAATTTTACCTCTGAATTCATGCCGTCACTTGACGTTTTGATCTTAATGTCAGGACTGTTATGGATCTCGGCCTTGTTTCTGGCATCAATGTATTTTTTAATAGTATCATAATTGGTCTCAGCGATACCCATATTTTCAAATAAATAAGCTTTTAACACTCCGTTTTGGGTGAAAACAGCACGGGCACTTTCAGTCTGGCTGCTGTCTTGTACGGATACACTTGCCAGATATTGAGAATTATGGGTGTCACTATTAAGGTATATGATATAATCCGAATTTTCAAATCCTGAATTTTCCAGATCGCTCTCAAGCTTCTTATAGTCGCTATGGTGCTCAAATAGCCCCGCTAATATATGTGACATAGTTAATTGGTTTTAAGTTCTGATTAAAGTTAGTGATAATTTGTTGATTTTGTTGAACTAAAGTTAATAAAATTTATCTATTAATATTTCATCTATACAATAATGTTAAATTGTTTGAGAATGTCTATTGAACGGGTGTTTAATTTTAAGTATTGAATAATAATGGAAATATGCCGTTTGCCGATTACGGCTTACATCAGGTCAATAAAAAAACGGGTTTTTAGCCCGTTTTGAATATAAATTAACTGATTCTTTCATTTTTAATTTCCTCTACAATTTCCGGATTCAGCAAGGTGCTGATATCTCCAAAATTACTGAAATCACCTTCCGCAATTTTCCTTAAAATTCTACGCATGATCTTTCCTGAACGCGTTTTTGGAAGTCCTGAAACAAACTGTATTTTATCCAGTTTGGCAATAGGGCCTATCTGGTCAGAGATCAATTGGTTGATTTCTTTTTTCAGATTGTCTTTATCACGGCCTTCTCCCGATTCTTTCAGCATGACAAATCCGTAGAGTGCATTTCCTTTGATGTCATGAGGATATCCTACAATAGCAGATTCCGCTACAGCAGGGTGTTGGTTGATACTGTCCTCAATAGGGGCGGTTCCTAGATTATGTCCTGAGACGATAATGACATCATCCACACGTCCTGTAATTCTATAGTAGCCGACTTCATCCCTCAGTGCACCGTCTCCGGTGAAATATTTACCAGGGAAAGCTGTAAAATAGGTTTCTTTATATCTTTGATGATCACCCCAGATGGTCCTGGCAATTCCCGGCCATGGAAAACGGATACAAAGATTTCCGGTCACCTGGTTTCCTGTAATTTCGTTACGCTTATCATCCATCAATACAGGCTGTACACCTGGTAGAGGCAGCGTTGCATAGGTTGGTTTTGTAGGGGTAACGAAGGGCAGGGGTGAAATCATAATTCCTCCTGTTTCAGTCTGCCACCAGGTATCTACAATCGGGCATTTCTTCTTCCCTACATGATCGTTGAACCAGTGCCATGCCTCATCGTTGATAGGCTCTCCTACGGAACCTATCACTTTCAGTGAGCTTAAATCATGCTTGTCTACCCACTCCGTGCTTTCTTTGGCTAAGGAACGGATAGCTGTAGGAGCCGTATAAAACTGAGTGATCTTATGTTTTTCAATCACTTCCCAGAAACGGTCCGGTTCAGGGTAGGTGGGAACACCTTCAAAAATAACGGTTGTGGCCCCGTTTAAGAGAGGTCCGTAAAGGATATAAGAATGCCCCGTGATCCAGCCAATATCAGCAGTACACCAATAAATATCGTTTTCTTTATAATTAAAAACATTTTTAAAAGTATAAGCGGTGTATACCATATAGCCGGCACAGGTGTGAAGCATGCCTTTGGGCTTTCCTGTAGATCCTGAAGTATATAAAATGAAAAGCGGATCTTCAGAATCCATGATCACGGTTACGAAATCGGCAGAAGCTTTTTCATATAGATCGGCCATCCAGTAATCCCTTCCTTCTTTCATTGTAATTTCGTTATGGGTCCTTTTTACCACCAGAACATGTTCAACGGTTGGTGTTTTTTCCAACGCTTCGTCAACAATACTTTTCAGGTCCAGTACTTTGCTTCCCCTGTAGCTTCCATCTGAAGTGATCACCATTTTAGCTTCACAGTCATTGACTCTTGAAGCAACGGCAGATGCTGAGAATCCGGCGAAGATCACGGAATGAACCGCCCCCAGTTTGGCACATGCGAGCATGGTAACGGCTAACTCGGGGATCATTGGAAGATAGATGCAGACTCTGTCTCCCTTTTCAATGCCCATATCACGTAAAACATTGGCTGTTTTGTTGACCCGGGTATATAATTCGGTGTAAGAAATATGCTGCGCTTCTTCTTTAGGATCATTAGGTTCCCAGATAATGGCTGTTTTATCTCCTCTTATGGCTAGATGCCTGTCAATACAGTTTTTTGTGATATTGAGTTTGGCATTTTTGAACCAGGTGATCTTGGCTTCATTCATATCGTACTTAACAACCTTGCTCCATCGTTGGTACCACACAAAGTTTTGATCCGCAACCTTGTCCCAGAATTTTTTTGGGTTTTTGATAGACTTTTTATAATCCTCAAAGTATTGTGGTAAATCTTCTATTAAGTAATTTCTCATATCCCTTTCGTTTTTTGAAATTTTTATATTTTAAATTTATGTTTAATTGATGGGTTAGCCCCTATATTCCTTGATTTTTTTCTGAATTTCTTCAATGATTTTTTCATCATCAATCGTTGACGGAACCTGAAAATCTTTTCCGTCCAGTAAAGTACGGATCAGTTTTCTCAAGATTTTTCCGGACCTTGTTTTGGGTAAGCGGCTCACCACCATTGCATTCTTTAAAAATGCGACCGCACCTATCTTTTCCCGAACCATTTGAATGATGTCTTTTTCCACATCCTGTTCGGAAATCTGCGAGCCGTTTTTTAAAACAACTGCCGCAAAAGGGATCTGTCCTTTTAAATCATCATCAATTCCCACTACGGCACATTCTGCAACCTGTGGATGAGAAGAAACAATTTCTTCCATTTCGGAAGTAGAAAGCCTGTGTCCGGCAACATTGATCACATCATCCACTCTTCCCGTAATGAAAATATAACCGTCTTCATCCTGTATTGCGCCGTCTCCTGAAAAATAATAACCGTTGTATTGAGACAGATAACTTTTTTCAAAACGTTCGTGGTCTTTCCAGATTCCAAGCAGGGCACCAGGAGGAAGGGGAAGTTTGATCACCAGATAACCTTCATGATGCGGATCGAGCTCCAATCCGTTTTCATCAAAAATGGTAATATCATATCCCGGAATCGGTTTTCCTGCAGAAGCTCTTTTAATCCTGTAATTTTCGTCAAAGGTCATGAGCCCAAGCATAGGCCAGCCTGACTCTGTCTGCCACCAATGATCGATCGCCGGAACTCCGATATGTTCTGCAAACCAGTCCAGTGTGGCAACATCACAACGCTCACCCGCCAGAAACTGTTTTCTGAAAAGGGATAGATCGTATTTTTTAACCAGTTCTCCGTTCGGATCTTCTTTTTTAATGGCTCTGATTGCGGTAGGTGCAGTAAACATCACGGCTACTTTATATTCTGAAATAATTCTCCAGAATGTGCCGGCGTCAGGCGTCATAATAGGTTTTCCTTCAAAAACAATAGTTGTATTTCTGTTGAGTAAAGGACCGTAGACAGAATAGCTGTGTCCTACTGCCCATCCGAAATCAGACGCAGCCCAGTAGGTTTCTCCCGGCTCAACTCCGTACACGTATTTCATTGAAAATTTTAATGCAGTGGCATAACCTCCGGTATCACGGACGATTCCTTTGGGTTTTCCTGTCGTTCCGGAAGTATAAAGAAGATAAAGAGGATGGGTAGACTCAACAGGAATGCAATCTGCAGGAAGTGATTTCTGTACCAGGTCTTCATAATCGATCAGGCCGTCAAACATTTCATGCTGATTATCAACCAACTTTCTGTTATACACAATAATGTTATCTACTTTATCCTGTGCCAGCTCAATAGCTTTTTCTACCAGTGGCAGATAAGGGATTCTTTTGGCGATCTCTATTCCTGCGGTTGCTGTGATTAAAACTTTAGGCTTACAGTCATCAATTCTCACGACCAGTTCATGAGGCGCAAAACCTCCAAAAACCACATTATGAATCACCCCGATTCTCGCACAGGCCAGCATGGCAAAAAGTGTTTGCGGAATCATGGGCATGTAAATGACGGCTGTGTCTCCCTTTTTGTAATCCCAGAGAAAGTAAACCACCTGCGAATTTTGAAATTTCTTCTTTTGCCTGGCTGAACGTGTATGTTTTCTTTTGGCCTGTTACAGGGGAATCATAGACAATAGCGGTCTGGTTTCCAAAGCCCTCTTCAATATGCTGATCAATACACAGGTAGCATATATTGAGTTTTCCGTCGGGAAACCATTGAGAATAGCCGTTGGTATCTTTTGAAAGGATCTGTTCTGGAAATTCAAACCACTGTATTTCCCGGGCTTGTTCTTTCCAGAAGTCTTCTTTATTTTCTATGCTTTGTTTAAATAACATATCTGCATTCATATCAATAATCGTGTATTTTTTGTGTTTATAGGTTGGGCTGAGCCTTACGTTGAGATTGTTTCGCTTTGTCCGCCCAATGACAGTCGTTTTTACTATCCCATCTGAAATCTGAAATCTAAAATCTAAAATCTTATATCAGACCTCTTGGCTCTTGATTCTAACTACCAAACATTTCCTCAATCTGCTGCATCAGTTTTTTTATCGAATAGGGTTTTGTTAGATAGGCATCAGCGCCCATTTCTATTCCTTTTTCAATATCTCTCGGGTTATTTTTTGCACTGAGAAAGATCACCTTGGTATTCTTTAGTTTTTCATCCTGTTTGATGATCTCAAGGGTGCTGTACCCATCGAGATTGGGCATCATAATATCGAGAAGGATCACATCCGGAACCATTGTTTTTAAAAAATCAAGCACCTCGGTTCCATCACGGGCAATATAGACGTCATATCCGTTTTTCTTAAAACTGTATTCCAGCGACATTAAAATTTTGTGCTCGTCATCTGCAATTATTATCTTTTTCATAAAGGGTTTTTAATGGTGTTCAACTTCATTTTTGATCTCTTTTATAATATTCTCAGGAATGCTTATGGTGAAAGTTACGCCGAGTCCGCTGTTTTCGGCCTTTATGCTTCCTCCGTGAGCCTGCACAATTTTTTTAGAAATGGCAAGTCCCAGTCCGCTTCCCGTAGGTTTTAAAATATTCTGGTTTTTGGATTGATAAAACTTGTCAAAAATCAGTTCCAGGTCTTCTTCAGGAATATGTTTTCCGGTATTGAAAATAGTAATGACCAGCTGGCCCTCTTTTTCAAATAATTTGGTTTGTATTGTTCCCTGTTCATCTGTGAACTTTAAAGCATTCCCCCAGATATTCTGAAATAGCTGAATCAGTCTTGCTTCATCATATTCAAATATAAACTGATTTAAAAGATTAACTTCACTCAGATGGATGTTTTTCTGCTGTATCAGGTGGAGGAGTGGGTTTAGTGCCTTTTTATAGGTTTCAATAATATTATTTTTCTGAATATGTAACGAGATCTCACCGTGCTGCAGCTTATCCAGGTAAAGGATATCATTGATGATTTCACTGAGCCTGTCGGATTCTGTGATGATATTATTTAAAAATTCCTGTTTGATTTCGGGAGGAATATCCTCATCATCTGCTAAAATTTCTCCTGCAGAACGGATAGCCGTGATCGGAGTTCGGAGCTCATGGGCAACGGAATCGAGGAAGTCGTCTTTCTGGCGGTCTTTGACGATCAGGCTTGCATTGGCTGTCCTAAGATCATCAGAAAGTTTTTGTAATTCTTCAGACTGTTCCGTAAGTTTTTTATTTAAGTTGATGTTTTCCTGAGATTCTTCAAGGATATTTAAAACCTCTTTTAAAGATATTTTATCTTCTTTGGTGACTCCTTCAATCAGGATTTTTGCAGAAGCAGTGCCTATTCTTCCTGCTAACAGGTTTTCGGAAAATTTGATAAACCGGGAGTCGGCAGTTTCAGTTTTGGAGTCGATATTATATTTTAAATTGAAAATTCTTAATGCCTGTTCGGTTTTGTTTTTACCTAAAAATCTTTCAAGAATGTTTTGAATGTCTGAGATATAGGCTGTTCCGCGCCAGATAAATGCGTTTTCGTGGTTTTGAATGTATTTATCAATATCAACGTAGAGTTCAGCAAAATTTCTTTCACGGTAATTTCCTTTGGTACTTACTGAAATAACGGTAAATAATCCTGTGTTCACCAAAAGAGACCAGAAAAAGATCTGCGGAATTCTTGCTAAATAGGGAATGGTGAAAAATCCGAAAGAATTATATAGATCTCTCAGAACTCCCTTGAGTTCCTGGTTGTATGAGAAATAATACTGAGGAATGATCAGTCCGAAATAACAGATCGCCAATCCGGCAGCAAGCCCGGCAACGGCTCCTTTATAGCTTCCTCTTCTCCAGAATAAAGCTCCGAAAAATGAAGGGGCCAGCTGTGCGATCACTACAAATGAAATCAGTCCTACAGAATCCAGTGATGTTTTCAGGATAAAATATTTGTAGAAAACGAACGCCATGATGATCAGGGCGAAAATGCTGAATTTCCGGATGTTGGTAATGTTTCTGGTGTTTTGCTCTTCCCTTTCAGATTTAAACTTTCCAAGCAGGCCATAAGGAATGATAAGGTTATTGGAAAGCATGATAGATAAGGTAATGGCAGAGATAATGATCATTGAAATGCATGAACTTAGCCCTCCCAGAAAAACCAGAACCGTGATCAGGGTGTTGTCAAAATGTTGCGGAATTAAAATAGAATAAAATTCAGGATTGACTTTCTGGCCGTCAAAAATCAATCTGCCGCCCCAGGCAATCGGAAAGATGAAGATTGTGAAAATCAATAAGTAAAGAGGAAAAAACCATATTGCCGTTCTGATATGCTTTTCCTGCCTGTTCTCAACAATTGCCGTATGAAACTGTCTTGGCAGGATACAGATGGCTGTTGCGGAAATCATGCACAGGATCATCCAGTTCATCGCGCCTTCAATCCCGTTGAACGTGTTTTTTTCTTTAAAATCTTCAAACTGGCTTGCTTTCTGATAGATATCTGAAAATCCGTCAAATGCATAATAGATCACAAAGAGTCCCAGAATAATAATGAAAAACAGTTTTAAAAAACTTTCCAGGGCAATTGCCGAAATGATTCCCAGCCGTTTTTCTGAAGCGTCCACATACCGTGTTCCGTAGTAAGAAGAAAATAAAGCAATCAAAACAACTACAAATGTAGCATTGTCAGTCAGGATATCTTTAGACATCGAAGTTTCGGTGACCAGATGAAAGGTTTCAGAGATCGCTTTAATCTGCAGCCCGATATAAGGTACAATAGCCAGCAGGCATACGATAGTAATGATCGCGCTGAAGCTTCTGCTGTTTCCATACCGCAATGAAATGAAATCTGCTATACTGCTTATTTTATTGACCCTTGAAATTCTTACAATCCGTGTGTTGATATAGATCCACGCAGGAATGATCATAATGGGGCCAATATAGATGGGTAAGTAGTTTAACCCGCTTGTAGCTGCAACGCCAATACTTCCATAATAAGTCCATGCTGTGCAGTATACAGCAAGGGATAATGCATAGATATAAGGGTTGTTGATCCATAGTTTGCTTCTTTTCTTCTCTGCCAGGTGGGCAACCAAGAAAAGAAGAGCCAGGTAAAACAGGACTACAAAAAATAATGCAAAACTACTCATCATACTTTTTTACGATTACAAAAGAAATCACGATAGAAACCATCCAGACGGCAAACAGATAGATCAGGATCATAGGATAGCCGAAAACTTCCTTCTCACTGTTGAAAAGCAGTGAAATTGGAATACTGAATGCGATCATCAGCCCAATGCTTAAGATCACCAGTTTTTGTTCGTGTCTTTTTTTCATAATGATGATTGATAAAAGATAATTGATGAATAGATGCTGTAGTATTGATCATTCATCAATTATCATTCATCCTTATAAATTATATTTTGTCGTCAGAATATTCTCCTGTTAATGCATAGTAACCGAAAACTCCCAATCCGCCTGAGATGATCGGCATCAGTACAAACAGAATGATGATACCGAAAACCAGATCCTCCTGTTTTCCGGAAGTGATCTTAGGGATTCCCAGAACTGTAATTCCGAAATATCCTACAATCACAGCGATGGCAATCCATACAATGCCTAATATTTTTTTTAGTCCGTTCATTTTAGTAGTTTTAAAATTAATAAAAATTTGACTGATTCAATGCTTAATCATGAAGATTATTGTTCTTATTTTTAAGATAGAATAATCCGATGATCAGACAGACTGTGGCGACTCCAATCGGATACCAAAGCCCTTCCAGGTACCATGTCGGATGGCCGGCTTCTTTTCCTGTGGTTACCAGATACGTTGCAACTGCCGGAAGAAGGCCGCCAAATACCCCGTTTCCAATGTGATACGGTAAAGACATTGAGGTATATCGTATTCTTACAGGGAACATTTCTACAAGGAAAGCTGCGATAGGTCCGTATACCATGGTTACGAATATGACCTGGATAAATACCAGGAAGATCAGGTACCATTTGGTGTCATCACTTAATTTTAGCGTCTGGGAAACTTTGGGTTCTTCAGCTTTGCCGTCTTTCATCACAGGGCCGGTGGGAGACCAGTGGACGATACTGTCTTTTTTAATCAGTGTTCCATCGGTGAAAAGTGTTTCTTTATGAAAGGTAACAAGGCTGTCTGTCGTGATGTCATTGTGAATTTTGGCTGTTCTTTTTTCTGTAATTCCATTGGAGGCCACTGTTTTATTCTCAAGGGTTACACTCTTAAACATACTGTCATAAATAGGTCTGTACGCTAAAATGGCGACCAGCATTCCGGTCATCATCACTGCTTTTCGTCCTATTTTATCAGATAGCCATCCGAAAAATACAAAGAAAGGGGTTCCTAAAAACAGAGCGGTAGCCATCAGGGAATCCACCTGTGCGGATTCTACATTCATTACCTTTTGCAGGAAGCTCATGGCATAGAACTGTCCTGTGTACCAGATTACCCCTTGTCCCATCGCGGCTCCAAACAGGGCAAGCAGAACAAATTTGAAATTGTATTTATTGCCAAAACTTTCTTTTAAAGGGTTTTTTGAAGTTTTTCCTTCACTCTTGGCCTTTGCAAAAAGTGGAGATTCTTTCATGTTTTTCCTGATGATATAAGAGACAGCTACCATTAAGATGGAAATCCAGAACGGGACCCTCCATCCCCAGCTGTCAAACTCTTCTGCAGAAAGCGTTGTTTTTGTAATTAAAATAACAATCAATGAAATGAAAAGTCCTGCAGTCGCAGTCGTCTGGATCCAGGAAGTCCAGTATCCTCTTCGGTGAGGCTGCGCGTATTCTGCAACATAGGTGGCGGCACCTCCATATTCTCCTCCAAGGGCTAATCCCTGTAATAATCTTAAAATTAAAACGAGAACCGGAGCCAAAAAACCGATGGTTTCATAACTTGGGATACATCCGATAAGAAAAGTAGAGAATCCCATGATCAGCAAAGTGACAAGGAAAGTATATTTTCTTCCGATAAGATCTCCCAGCCTTCCGAAGAATAAAGCTCCGAAAGGTCTTACCACAAATCCGGCTGCAAATGTGGCCAGTGTAGATAAAAATGCTGCCGTAGGATTATCTGCCGGAAAAAATTTTGTGGCTAAAACAATGGCTAAACTTCCGAAGATATAGAAGTCATACCATTCTATAAGGGTTCCGAGTGAAGAGGCGGTGATCACGCTCCAGATGGTGCGGTTTTTCTGCCTTTCGGTCATATTTTCGTAGCTTTCGTGATGATTTTCGCTCATAGTGATTCGTTTTGATGTTAGTAGAAAATAATATTAAGTTCATCCTTGGTTTATAGGTAGATCTGAAACTGTACAATAAATTCGCCTTTTGAAGACGGGTTTTCTGTAGGACTGGTGTAAACGGGTCTTGTTGAATACTGGGTCGTAATTTTTGCATGGTGGCCGTCTATAAACCAGTTGGCGCCGATGTCAAATTGAGAAGAGGACTTGTCAAAGGCTTCAAAGTTTTTGTGGGTATAGGCCGCGAAAGGCTGTATTCTGATTTTAGGCTTTTCTGCCTGGCTTGGTAACAGTAAGCCTGCCTGTGCGTAGATAATATTACCTGTTCCGATGGTGGGTTGTAAATTTCCAGGCCCTGCAATGGCTTTATTGCCGATAAAATTGGGATCATTGGCGGCTATATTCATTGTTCCCAGGTTTCTTACATAGTTGGGACCAAAATTATAATTGTAATACCCTGCATAAGCTGAAACGGCCATTTTATTTTTTGCATCTCCCAGAGGAATATCTGCGAAGGCATCAACAGCGAAAAGAGTAATGTCATGCTTCTCAACATTTGAATTGACGGAAGTTCTTGTTCCATCTGCCTGGTGGTAGAAACCGGCACCTACATTGAATACTTTTTTCGTTCCCAGGTAGGAGCCTACTTTGAAAGGAAGGGCATTGGATTCCTCATCAAGGAACTGATATTCCAGATAGCCAGCTTTAGAAAAACTTGGGTTCCCATTATTGTCTACCGCTACGGCTTTTGAAGGATCTGTTACGTTCACCGGTGTTAAGTCTGTGGCAAAAGGTTTGTTTAAACTGAGCCGGTATTCCAGCTTTCCGTATTTACCTTTGGCAAACATTCCCAGCTGTCTTGCAAACTGGTCCGAGTTATCAATGAGAGGCCATGAGAAAACAGGAGAATCTACGGTAAGGAAATTTAAGGTGGAAGCCATGGTCATACGCGAAAGTCCCATGTAGTAATGAAGTCCCGCCCCTAAAGATAAACTGAATTTTCCGGCTTCTCCAGGTAAAATAACTGCATATTCGTTCCAGGCATCATGGAAAAACAGCTGGGTTTTCTTTCCGTTTCCATAACCGCCTGTTCCTGAAGTTCCAGTAGCTCCTCCGTTGATGAACGTCTGGTTATTGATTCCAAAATGGAGGAGGATCATGTATCTTTTGGAGATCTGAGCATAGGTTAATGCCCGTAACCTTCTGTTTCCTATGCTCCAGGAGTTGTCTGTAGGTTCCCCTCCAACCATGCTTCCCGGATTCATTGATGTATTTCTTAGCCACAGCTGGTCCCATAAAATAAATCTGATGAATTTATCGCCTTCAGAGTTCAGGTTTAATTTTAATCCACTGCCATAATCAGGAGAGCCTTGCGAATAAAGAGAACTGCTGATTAATGCCACTCCAATGAATGTAAGTAATTTCTTCATAAATTATCAATTTTTGGCGTTGTTTTTTGTGAATGCCAAATTGTAATTAATAATTTATTTACAAAAATTTAATATATATTAGTGGTAGTCATATAGCTATCTTTGACAATTGAAAGTTTTACATATAAATTATATCTGCTGCGATATCCCTTGCCAGGAGTTCTCTATGCCGATAACCTCTTATCTCGGAATTTCTTGCCCTACATCAGACATCAGCCATCTTAATTCTTGCTTCCCACCTCTATTTTTTAAATCTTTCCCACTTGATCAGCATATACTTATCAGCAAACTGGGTAATGATGATCCCGGAATTTTTAATGTTTTCTTCATGGGCGATATATTCAATTAATTCATTTTGTTTCAGGATTTTATAGACAGGATGGAACTCCGAATGGGGAGGTCTGGTGATATTGTATTTTTTTATCCATGAGCTTATGGTAACATGGGAAACCCCGATAATTCTTTCAATTTCACGGTAGCTTAAGCCTTCCAGGTAGAGCTGTAATGCTTTGGTCACATAATAGTCGTCAATCTGTTTTCCCAGTTTCTTAACAGTGAAATAATAATTGCAGTTCTTGCAGTGAAATCTCTGCTTTTCATTGATAATGCCGCTTTTTACTACTTTATCGCTGTGGCATTTGGGACATGTATTTTCCATAACTATAGTATTTTAGCAAATATATAATAAATTAGCAAATATATATTTTTTATTAAAGATAATTTTACCTGTATAAATTTTTAAAACAAAAAAAATATCTTTTTTATTTGGATTTAAAAGAAATTATATTTTAAATTTGCCAAAAAATTTAGATAAATAAATGGAAATAGAAATTTCCTCATGCGAACATCTAAAGTATGTGAGTGAAATACAGCAGGAAATGTATGATTCTGCACAGCGTAGAGGAACGGGAATCGCAAAACGTTCTATAGAATATTTGAGTAAGAAGATTTCAGAAGGCAATGCTGTGGTAGCCACTGAAAACGGAGAGTGGGTAGGTTTCTGTTATATAGAGACCTGGTCACATGGGAAGTTTGTGGCTAATTCGGGGCTGATTGTATCTCCGAAATTCAGGAACGGAGGGGTAGCGACTCAGATAAAGCATAAAGTTTTCCAGTTATCTAGAGAAAAATATCCTGAAGCGAAAGTCTTCGGGCTAACGACGGGGCTTGCGGTAATGAAAATCAATAGTGATCTGGGATATAAGCCGGTGATCTATTCTGAACTGACTCAGGATGAGGAATTTTGGAACGGATGCAAGAGCTGTGTCAACTATGAAATTTTAATGAAAAAGGAACGTAAAAACTGCCTGTGTACGGCAATGCTGTTTGTTCCGGATCAAATAAAAGGAAATGAGGCTGCCGATAACCAGCCTGAAAATAAATATTTTGAAATGAACCAAACAGACTTTGGGCATTCTGCACAAAATCCTGTTGGTGAATTCCATCTGACCATAAAAAAAAATAAAAAAATCCAGATGAAAAAAAAAGTCATCTTAGCATTTAGTGGAGGTTTGGATACTTCCTACTGTGCCAAATATCTTAGTGAAACACTGGGATATGATGTGTATGCAGTCACTGTAAATACCGGAGGTTTTTCTAAAGAGGAGGAAAAGGAATTGGAAAGCAAAGCTTTAAACCTTGGGGTAAAAGAATACAGGTGCGTAGATGCTCAGGAAGATTATTATAATTCTTGTGTGAAGTATTTGATTTTTGGGAATGTATTAAAGAATAATACGTATCCTCTTTCTGTGAGTGCTGAACGTACGATCCAGGCTCAGGAAATTGCAAAATATGCTATGGAAGTCAATGCTGATGCAATAGCCCACGGAAGTACCGGAGCTGGAAATGATCAGGTTCGTTTTGATCTGATCTTTCAGGTAATGTGTCCGAATATTGAGATCATTACGCCTATCCGTGATATGGCTTTATCCCGTGAAGAGGAAATTGAGTTTTTAAAAAGCCATGGATATGAAATGGAATTTCAAAAAGCGCAATATTCAGTGAATAAAGGGCTTTGGGGAACATCAGTAGGAGGAAAAGAGACGCTGACTTCAAGAAATTATCTGCCGGAAGAAGCTTTTCCTTCACAGGTAAAAGAAACTCAACCTTCAGAGGTGGAGATTGAATTTAAAAATGGGGAGGTAATCTCCGTAAATGGAGAAAGCTTTAAACATTCTGTGTATGCGATTCAAAAAATAGAAGAACTGGCTTCTGCTTACGGAATCGGCCGTGATATCCATGTTGGAGATACGATTGTAGGGATTAAAGGAAGAGTAGGGTTTGAAGCTGCGGCGGCCTTAGTGATTATCAAGGCCCACCATTTATTGGAAAAGCATACTCTTTCAAAATACCAGCAGATGATGAAATCCCAGTTGTCCGACTGGTATGGCAACTGGCTTCATGAAGCGCTTTTCCTGGATCCTGTGATGAGAAATATAGAGTCTTTCTTAACGGATTCTCAAAAAACAGTGAGTGGAAAAGTATTTGTAACCCTTCATCCGTACAGGTTTATTTTAAATGGAATAGAATCTGATCATGACCTGATGTCCGATAAATTCGGAAGCTACGGAGAGGCTAACAGAGCATGGACAGGAGAGGATGTGAAAGGCTATACAAAAATTGTGAGCAATTCTTTAAATATATACCACCAGATTAACCAGAATATCAACTAGTTCCGAAGGAACGATTTAACAAAAGATTAGGATACAGTCCTTGATTTAAAAATGAAGAAAACAGTAGGAATAATTGGTGCAAACGGTTATACAGGAAGTGAGCTGATACGCTTACTGGCTTTTCATCCCCATGTGACATTGAGTTTTTTATATAGTCGTTCAAATTCGGGAACAATAATATCGGATTTGTACCCGGATTTAACGACGGTTTGTGACAAGGTTTTAACAGATCAGCCTGAAGAGGTAGATATTCTTTTTCTGTGCCTTCCGCATAAGGAAAGTCAGAATTGGTTAACTCAAAATCCTGTTCGGGAAGATACTTTAGTGATTGATCTGGGAAATGATTTCCGTTTGGAAGGAAATTCTGGAAACAGAGAATTTATCTACGGATTGCCTGAAATCAATAAAAAACAACTGGCAGGTACAAAGAGCATTGCCAATCCCGGATGTTTTGCGACAGCTATTCAACTGGCTTTATTGCCGCTGGCAGAAAAAGGAATTTTGGATGAGGTTTTCACAACAGGGATTACGGGTTCTACAGGAGCTGGACAATCCTTGCAGGCTACTACGCATTTTACCTGGAGAAATGATAATATATCAGCCTATAAGACATTGAAGCATCAGCATGTGGATGAGATCCTGCAACAGCTGGTTTCTTTAAACAATCAAGAGGTTGCTCTGAATTTTGTCCCATGGAGAGGCGATTTTTCAAGAGGGATTTTTACAAGTTCTACGGTAAAAACCGATCTTGATCTGGAAGATATAGAACAATTGTATGAGAAT
This sequence comes from Chryseobacterium sp., assembly GCF_022869225.1. Lineage (NCBI taxonomy): Bacteria > Pseudomonadati > Bacteroidota > Flavobacteriia > Flavobacteriales > Weeksellaceae > Chryseobacterium > Chryseobacterium sp. The sequence continues at coordinate 4,020,212 of NZ_JALIHL010000001.1, forward strand.
TTTTATGCAGATGAGCCTTTTGTAAAGGTAAGCAGGAAAGCAATTGATCTAAAACAGGTTGTCAATACCAATCGCTGTGTGATTCAAATCGAGAAAAGTGGAAATGTAGTCGTGATCCACTCAGCGATTGACAATTTGTTGAAAGGAGCGTCAGGACAGGCAGTGCAGAATATGAATATTGCGATGGGCTGGGAAGAAAATGCAGGACTGAACCTGAAACCAATAGCATTTTAAATTGACAATAAGTAATTGAGAATTTTAAACAAGAAGTAAATCCGACATAGGAAAACGGAGCGTTAAGAAAATTAATTCTATGAATGTTAAAAAAATTCTGCTGTTCGAAGTGCGAGGAAAATAAAGACTCGAAGAACCAATTTGGATTTCGCGCAAGTTTTAGAATTTTTAGAGAATAGAACTCATTTTTAGCGGAAGTTTCCAGGTCTTGAACTTTTGTTTCTTTTGTTTCAAGACAAAAGAAAAATAAAAAATAAAAAAATGAATTTATTCAACGTATATCCATTATTTAATATAAATCCGGTTAAAGCTCAAGGTTCTTTTCTTTGGGATGACCAAGGAGAGCAGTATCTTGATTTTTACGGAGGGCATGCTGTGATATCTATCGGGCACAATCATCCGCATTATCAGAATAAACTGAAAGAGCAGCTGGAAAAAATTTCTTTCTATTCCAATTCTGTACAGAATGAACTGCAAACTGAATTGGCTGAAAAACTGGGGCAGCTTTCAGGATATGAAGATTATAATCTTTTCTTGTGTAATTCAGGAGCTGAAGCGAATGAAAATGCATTAAAACTGGCTTCTTTTCATAACGGGAAAACCAAGGTGCTTTACTTCTCAGGTTCGTTTCACGGAAGAACTTCTGCAGCTGTTTCCGTGACAGATAATCCAAAGATTGTTGCCCCTGTTAACTTTTCAGAAAGATTTGTAAAATCCGAATGGAATAATATAGAGCAGCTTGAAGAAGCCTTTGAAGCGCATGGGAATGAAATTTCCTCTGTGATCATTGAAGGAATCCAGGGAGTGGGCGGAATTATGATTCCTGCTGAAGGATTTTTATCTAAAATCAAAGCGCTGTGTGATCAGTATGATGCTGTCCTGATTTTGGATGAGGTACAGTCAGGGTATGGAAGAAGCGGATACTTCTTTGCCCACCAGGAATTCGGAATAGAACCGGATATCATTACAACGGCAAAAGGAATGGGAAATGGTTTTCCGGTTGGAGGAGTTTTGATCCATCCTAAATTCCGGGCGACCAGCGGATTGCTGGGAACAACTTTTGGGGGGAACCACCTTGCCTGTGCTGCATCAATTGCTGTACTGGATGTAATGAAAGAGGAAAACCTTATTGAGAACGCTCAGAAAATGGGTGAGTATATAGAAAACGAAATTAAAGATTTACCACATATTAAATCGATCCGAAGGAAGGGGCTGATGATCGGAATAGAGCTTGACAGAGACTGTTCGGAAGTGAGAAAAAACTTACTGTATGATCATCATATTTTTACAGGAAACTCGAATGATAAGAGTGTTTTAAGGATTCTTCCGGCACTTAACATCAGGAAAGAGGAAACTGATCTTTTCATCAATGCCCTGAAAACGGTATTGGGAAATAGTTAAACCACTAGACTTAAACATTGAACAGGTAAACAAAAATCTTTAAAATTAGTTCGAAATGAAAAAATTTACCGCTGTAAGTGACGTTGAAAACTTACAGGACATTATAAAAAAAGCTTTACAGATAAAAGAAAACCCACTTTCAGAAACAGAAAAAGGAAAAGGGAAAACAATAGGACTTGTATTTTTAAACTCAAGTTTGAGAACCCGTTTGAGCAGCCAGATTGCAGCACAAAACCTGGGCTTAAATGTTTTAATATTGAATGCGGCACAGGAAGCATGGAATCTTGAATTTGCCGACGGTGCGGTGATGAATGGAGATACGGTGGAGCATATTAAAGATGCGATTGAAGTTTTGAACCAATATTGCGACATTATTGCAGTACGTTGCTTTGCCGGAATGAAAAGTAAAGAAGACGACGTGAATGAAAGCATTCTAAGTCAATTTGAGAAGCATGCAAAAGTGCCTGTTATTTCATTGGAATCAGCGACACGTCATCCGCTGCAAAGCCTGGCCGACTGTATTACCATTACAGAGAACTGGAAAAAGGATCATAAGCCTAAAGTTGTATTGACCTGGGCTCCGCACATCAAACCGATCGCTCAGGCTGTTGGAAATTCTTTCGCAGAATGGATGCAGGAAATGGATGTTGACTTTGTGATCACGAATCCGGAAGGGTATAATCTGGATCAGAGTTTTACAAAAAATGTACAGGTGATCCATGATCAGGATGAAGCTTTAAAAGATGCAGACTTTGTCTATGTAAAAAACTGGTCTTCTTTCGATGATTATGCTGCAATGCCTGAAGTGAAAGGAGATTGGATGTTGACGAATGAAAAATTGGCCAATACGAATCAGGCGAAAGTAATGCACTGTCTTCCGGTACGTAGAAATGTAGAATTAAGCGATGAAGTAATGGACGGAGAAAATTCTATCATTTACCAGCAGGCTAAGAACCGTATTTTCTCAGCACAAGCTGTATTCAGTGAAATTTTAGACAACATAAAATAAATATCCAAAATCCCGGAGGAACGATGTAACCCGGGATTGAAATCCGATGCATATAGACAGCATACAATAATCAGATAAGAAGCATGTAATTTTTTAATTCTTAAATCCTTTAATCTTTTCATGAAAAATAAAATATACATCATAAAAATAGGCGGAGCGCTCATTGATGATGAACGATTACTGGATCAGTTTTTAGATCAGTTTTCCGAAATTAAAGAAAAGAAAATCCTTGTTCATGGCGGAGGTAAATTAGCTACTGAATTGGCAGCCAAGCTAGGAATAGAGCAAAAGATGATCAACGGAAGGAGGATTACGGATAAGGAGACACTGGATCTTGTCACGATGGTATATGCAGGGGGAATTAATAAAAATATTGTTGAAAAATTGCAGCATAAAAACTGTAATGCAATAGGGTTTTCCGGTGCGGATGGAAATTTAATCAAGGCTAAGAAAAGGGTACATCCGGAAATTGATTTTGGCTTTGTAGGAGATGTGAATAAAAAAAGTGTGAATAAGAAGTTGGTTTCAAAATTAATTAAACTTGACCTTGTTCCTGTATTTTCGGCCATCACACACGATAAAAAAGGAAATCTTTTCAATACCAATGCGGATACCATTGCTTCTGTGATGGCACAGGCTTTATCATCAAAATTTGAAGTGGAGTTATTGTATTGTTTTGATAAAGAGGGTGTGCTGGAAGATGTAAATAATCCTGAATCTGTTATCAAAAGTGTTTCCGAAAAAGAATTTTCCGAATTAAAGGAAAAAGGAAAGCTGCACAAAGGGATTTTGCCCAAACTGGAAAATGCTATCGGGGCGATAAAAAATAATGTAAATAAAGTGTTTCTGATTAAAGAAACCGAATTGAAAAACCATATAGAGAATCATCATGCAGGAACTGAAATCTGTTTATAATAAGGAAGAATTATTGAGTAATGCAGTTGGGTTACTTAAAAATCTGATTGAAATTCCTTCATTCAGCAAAGATGAATTCAACACATCAGTAGAGATTGAGAATTTCTTCAGGAAACATCAAATTCCAACCAAACGTTTTAAAAATAACATCTGGGCGGTTAATAAAAACTTTGATGTATTTAAACCATCAGTTTTGCTGAATACCCATCATGATACGGTGAAGCCTAACAAGGCTTACACGCTGGACCCGTTTGTGCCTGTTGAGAAAGACGGTAAATTGTATGGGCTGGGAAGTAATGATGCCGGCGCTTCTTTGGTTTCTATGGCACAGGTTTTTTTACACTTTTATGAGAAAGAAGATTTACAATATAATTTAGTGATTGCTTTGACGGCAGAGGAGGAGATCTCAGGATTTGATGGAATCGAAGCTTTATTTCCGCAGCTACCTAACATAGAGCTCGCCATTGTAGGAGAACCCACGCAGATGAACCTGGCGATTGCAGAAAAAGGACTGCTGGTGATTGATGGAGAAATGAAAGGGACTCCTTCTCATGCCGCTCATCCCAATGATGATAATTCGATTATAAAATGTATGGCGGACCTTCAGAATATACTCAGCTTTACCTTTCCCAAAGTTTCAGAATATTTGGGTGAGGTTAAAGTTACGTTATCAGGAATTCATGCCGGAGTACAGCATAATGTAGTGCCTGAATCATGTCATTTTACATTGGATGTACGCGTGACGGATGAATATTCCAATAAAGAAGCTTTTGAGATCATTCAGTCTCAGATGGAATCCACACTGACGGCAAGGTCTTTCAGGCTCAATTCCTCAAAAATTGAAATGGAACATCCGTTTGTAAAAGCAGGATTGGAAATCGGGAGGACGACCTATGGTTCACCCACCTCTTCAGATCAGGCCATTATTCCATGTACATCAGTGAAAATAGGCCCCGGAGACAGTAGGCGCTCCCATACTGCAGATGAATACATCTATATTCAGGAAATAGAAGAAGGGATTGAAATCTATATCCAAATTTTAGAAAAAGTGTTATAAGGAATGGAAGAGCGAAGCAGGAAGAGGGAAGTTATTATAATACGTTATTAGCTTCCAGCCTCCAGCTTTAGGCTTCCAGCTCAATATATGTTTTGACTCCGCTCAGCAGGCATTTAAAGTTTAAGTTTTTAATAAAGATTTATGCAAAAAAGAAAATTAAAAATGGAGGCTTTGAATTAAGGAGATGTTTTTTTATAGTTAATAGTAATAAGGATTGCCATGCTGGGCAAGTCAAAACCAATCGGATTTTTAAATCAGATCATTATGAAATCGCACGCGATTGCATAGGGGTTGTAGAAAAAAATAAAATATTTACATATGAAAAAAATATGGCAGAAGGATGACCTTGCCACCAATATATTAGTCAATAATTTTACAGTCGGGAAAGACCTTGATTTCGATGAGCGTCTCGCGAAATATGATGTCAAAGGTTCTATGGCCCATTGTAAAATGCTGGCAGAAACAGGAATTATTACTCACGAAGAATCAGAACAGATGCTGTTTGTTTTGAACACTATTTTAGAAAAAGTTGAGAATGGGAGTTTTGAAATTGATAAAGAAGCTGAGGATATCCATTCTCAGGTAGAAGCGATCCTAATTGAAGAATTAGGAGATACAGGAAAGAAAATACATACGGCAAGATCCAGAAATGATCAGGTTTTACTGGATATAAAACTATATTTATTAGATGAGATCCGTGAAATAACAGCCCTTACAGATGAATTCTTCCAGATCCTGATTCAGCTGGCAGACCAGCACAAAAATGTTCTGCTTCCGGGATATACCCATTTGCAGATTGCTATGCCTTCTTCTTTCGGGCTGTGGTTCGGAGCTTATGCAGAAGCCCTTTTGGATGATGTTGAAATGCTTTTTTCAGTAAAAAATATCATCAATAAAAATCCGCTGGGTTCAGCAGCAGGATATGGATCATCCTTTCCGATCAATCGTGAAAGTACGACCTATAACTTAGGCTTTCTGTCGATGAATTATAATTCGGTGTATGCCCAGATGACCCGTGGAAAGTCTGAGAAGCTATTGGCAATGTCGATGGCTACTCTGGCCGGAACACTTGGGAAGTTTGCTTATGATGTCTGTCTGTACCTGAATCAAAACTTTGATTTTATCAGTTTTCCAAAAGAGTTTACAACGGGAAGCAGTATTATGCCGCACAAAAAGAACCCGGATATCTTTGAGCTGGTTCGCGCAAGATGTAACAGAATTCAGGCTTTGCCCAATGAGCTTATCCTGCTGACCAATAATCTTCCGTCAGGATACCACCGGGATGTACAGCTGACCAAAGAAATCCTTTTCCCTGCTATTGATTCTCTGAAAGAATGTCTGGAGATCTTAAGCTATACGTTACCGAATATTCAGGTAAAGGATGGGATTTTGGAGGATGAAAAATATAAATATCTTTTCAGTGTAGAAAAGATCAATGAAGAGGTGAAAAACGGAAGCTCATTCCGGGATGCCTATGTGAAAATAGGAAAGGAGATTGAAAATAATGAATTTGAGTTTAAAGCAGGGAACCTTGACCATACCCACCATGGGAGTATAGGAAATCTTTGTCTGGATAAAATAGAATATCAGTTCAACAAGCTGAAGAATAAATTATTGGGTTAGAATCTAAACCATTAAGGCCATCACTTAAGCGGAATCAGTAGAATATCTGAAAATTACTTCCGGTATACTGCCTTACACTCGTTTGTGAATCCTTAATCTTAATAAATCTTACTTGCTTAAGTGATCTTAATGGTTGGATTTTATTCCGGTATTTAAATTTTGATGATTGATTGTGAACCATTAAAATTAAAGAAGGTTTTGAGGTAGGTTAAAATTTAGGAACTGCCTTTTAAAGTGCATGCGAATCCTTACCTTTTAATTATTTAAAAATTCAATGGTTTAAAAGTAAAAAGGTCTATTCCAGGTCAATTTTGAATTTGGTAGACTTTTTCACTTCATGAAGTACGATAGAACTGTGATATTGCCCAATGTTGGGAATGTTGGAGATCACGTTGACCGCAAATTCATTGTAGGAGTTGATGTCTTTTGCAATAATCTTCAGCATATAGTCATATTCGCCGGAAAGGCTGATGATTTCCTGGACCTCATCATATTTTCCAATGTTTTTCTCAAAAGTCTCCAATACTTTCTTGGATTGCTCTTTAAGACGGACATTACAATAGACGACAATATTCAAACCCAGTTTTTCACGGTTTAAAAGCCCGACATACTTCTGAATGATCCCCTGTTTCTCCAATTGTTTGATTCGCTCATACGTAGGAGTAAAGGTAAGACCTATCTTTTCTGAAATTTCCTTAACAGATAAAGTGGAGTCTTCCTGAATAATGCTGAGAATCATTTTGTCTTTTAAATCCATAGAACTAATTTGAGTTGTAACAAAAATATTAATTTTAAATGAGAATAAGGAAATACCGGGGTTTTTAATTTATTTAAAACTTTGCTTTTGTAGGTTCGTAATTTTTTTGTATCTTTGCACCTAATGAATAAAAAAGTATTTATATCATTAGATTTACCGGGCGAAAGCGCCCTTTACGATATTTATTGTTATTAAGCGAAGATCTTGTCTTCGCTTTTTTTATGCTCAAAAATTAAGAATTATGTTTACGATTACAGAACTAAGCACCGAGAAAATCAACAGTATACTGACAGAAGCACTGGCTTTTGCAAACGGAAAAACTGCCAAAATTGAAGGAGAAGTTTTTTGCTCAAACCTTTTCTTTGAAGACAGTACAAGAACGAAGACGAGTTTTGATATTGCCGAAAGAAAACTGGGATTGCAGGTGGTTCCTTTTGATGCTTCCCACAGTTCGGTAAACAAAGGTGAGAGTTTATATGATACCGTGAAGACCATTGAAAGTTTAGGAGTAAACTTAGTGGTGATCCGCGATAAGAAAGACAGATACTTCGAAGAATTAAAAAATATTGCAATTCCTGTAATCAACGGCGGAGACGGAACAGGAAATCATCCTTCACAGTGTATGCTGGATCTGATGACCATCTATCAGGAGTTTGGAAAATTCGAAGGATTGAAAATTGGAATTGTAGGAGACGTAAAACACAGCCGTGTGGCGAACTCCAATGCTGAGGCCCTAAGAAGATTGGGAGCTAAAGTATATTTCTCAGGACCGGAGCATTGGTTCGACGAAGGGGCATTGATCAACGGAACTTATCTTTCGGTAGATGAACTGATCGCTGAAGTGGATGTTCTGATGCTATTAAGAATCCAGCACGAAAGACATGATGCAGCAATGAGTTTCTCAGCTTCTGAATACCATAAAAGATATGGTTTGACTAAAGAAAGGGAACAGGCCATGAAGAAAGGAGCTATCATCATGCACCCGGCACCGATCAACAGGGGAGTGGAAATAGATTCTGAGCTGGTAGAATGCGAACGTTCAAGAGTTTTCAAACAGATGCAGAATGGTGTTTTTGCCAGAATGGCGATCCTGAAAGAAACGTTGGAAGAAAAAGGGTTTACTTTTAAGGTAAACTGATAGAATAAAGAGTAAAGAATAAAGAAAAAATAATATAGAACGAGGAAGTCTGACTTCTAATTTCTAAAATCTAATATCTAATTTTTAAAAATGAAGAAAAAATTAATACTGGAGTCCGGTGAAGTGTTTCATGGAGAAGGTTTCGGAGCAGAGTTGGAAACTGCAGGGGAAGTAGTTTTCAATACCGGAATGACAGGGTATCAGGAATTGATCTCTGACCCATCATACTGCGGTCAGATAGTTTGTATGACCTATCCGCTTATCGGGAATTATGGTATTAACCGTGATGATTATGAAAGTATCGAGCCGGCAATCAAAGGGCTTATCGTAAAAGAACTTTGCGATCTTCCTTCCAATTTCCGTACCCAGATCACTTTAGATGAATTATTTAAAAAGAAAAACCTTTCAGGAATTTCAGGAATCGACACCAGAAGACTGACGAGAATTCTTCGTAACCACGGGGTAGTGAAAGGAAAAATCGTAAATGCTGATGCTGACGAAAGCGCAGCAGCTTCGGAATTAAAATCAACGAACTTCCCGATCAATCAGGTAGAAATAGTTTCTACAAAAACTCCTTACGCAAATCCTAACAGAGGTTTCAAAGTAGTATTGGTTGATTTTGGCGCCAAGCTGGGAATCATCAGAGAATTATCCCAGAGAAATTGTGATATCATTGTCGTTTCTCAGGATACCACAGCAGAAGATATCTTATTAATGAATCCTGATGGAATCATGCTTTCAAACGGCCCTGGAGATCCGGAAGATGTACCGCATGCATTAGATATGATCCGCGGACTATTAGGAAAAGTTCCGATCTTTGGGATCTGCTTGGGACACCAATTGATCGGTTTGGCCTGTGGAGCGAAAACATTCAAATTAAAGTTCGGACACCGAGGAGGAAACCACCCGGTGCTGGATTTGGAGAAAAACAGAGTGGCCATCACTTCTCAGAACCATGGATATGCCGTAGATCAGGAAAGCTTGAAGGGAACAGATCTAATCGAAACACATATTGCTTTGAACGATAGAACCAATGAAGGGTTGCGACACAAAATTCACCCTTGCTTCTCTGTTCAGTATCACCCTGAAGCGAGCCCAGGCCCGGAGGACGCGAACTACCTGTTTGATGAGTTTATTCAAATGATGGAGGACTTTAAGAAGTAATAAGATTTTAGATATTAGACATCAGATAACAGACTTTGATCATGCACAATTTTGAAAAACTGATTTTTTGGCAGAAATCTATAGAACTTGCAAAACAGGTTTATATAATTTGTGCAGATCTACCAAAGGATGAAAAGTTCGGTTTAATTTCTCAAATTAAAAGGTCTGTAATCTCAATCCCTTCAAACATTGCTGAAGGAGCAGGGAGAAATAATGATAGTGAATTTTATCACTTTCTTGGAATTGCAAACGCATCCTCTTTTGAATTACAAACTCAATTGATTTTAATAAAAGAATTAGAGCTGGTCAATACAGAAACTGTCAACAGTTTAATATCAAATCTGAATGAAATTCAAAGAATGATTTATACATTCAAATCTAACTTAAAAAAGTAAACATAATGTTGGAAATCTGACATCTGAAATCTAACATCTTGTATCTTAAAAAAAAGAAAAATGGCAAAACGTACAGATATAAAAACAATTTTAGTAATCGGTTCAGGACCTATCATCATTGGTCAGGCAGCTGAATTTGATTACGCAGGAACGCAGGCTTGCCTGTCTTTGAAAGAAGAAGGCTACAAGGTAATTTTGATCAACTCAAACCCTGCAACGATCATGACCGATGTGGAAATCGCCGATAAAGTATATATCGAACCGATTTCATTACAGTTTGTAAGCCACATCATCAGAAAAGAACGTCCGGATGCATTGCTCCCAACACTTGGAGGGCAGACAGGTCTGAATATGGCGGTAGAACTGGAAAAATCAGGAATTCTTGAAGAATGCAAAGTGGAAGTATTGGGAACAAAGCTTTCTGCGATCAACAGAGCAGAAGACAGAGACCTTTTCCGTGAGCTGATGAGAGAATTAAATGAGCCGGTTCCTGAATCTGATATCGTGAACACAGTAGAAGGAGCACTGGCCTTTGCTGATGAGATCGGATATCCTGTAATTGTTCGTCCTGCTTTTACAATGGGAGGTACCGGAGGAGGTATTGCTTCCACTGAGGCTGAATTGAAAGAAATTGCCGAGCTGGGACTGAAATATAGCCCGGTGACCCAGTGTCTTATCGAGAAATCGATTGCCGGTTTCAAAGAAATTGAATATGAAGTAATGCGTGATGCAAATGACAATGCCATTGTGGTTTGTAACATGGAAAATATAGATCCTGTGGGAGTTCATACAGGAGATTCAATTGTAGTAGCACCATCTCAGACGCTTTCAGACAGAGAGTACCAGTTATTGAGAAATGCTTCTTTAAAAATCATCAGAGCCTTAGGAATTGAAGGAGGATGTAACGTACAATTGGCATTAGACCCGCATTCTTTCAACTACTATATCATTGAGGTAAACCCGAGAGTATCCCGTTCATCAGCTTTAGCGAGTAAGGCAACCGGATATCCGATTGCAAAGATCGCTGCGAAAATTGCTGTAGGACTGACGCTGGATGAAATTATGAATCCTGTCACAGGAAAGACATACGCATGTTTCGAACCTGCACTGGACTATGTGGTTACTAAATTCCCAAGATTCCCATTCGATAAATTCGAAACAGCGGACAGAAGACTTTCTACTCAGATGAAAGCGACTGGTGAAGTAATGGCGATCGGAAGAAATTTCGAAGAGTCTTTACAGAAAGCGATCCGTTCATTAGAAACAGGAATCAAACACTTAGGATTAAAAACAAAGCAGGCCCAGGCACTTACCGCAGAGGAAATCGAAAGAAGAATCAGAGTATGTGATGATGAAAGATTATTCATCATCGGAGATGCTTTAAGAAGAGGGTACGACTGGGAACAGATCGTAGAATGGAGTAAAATAGATAAATTCTTTATCTGGAAACTTAAGAAACTGGTTGATTTCGAAAAAGTTATTGCGGAAAATAAATTTGATAAAGAAACACTGATTGAGGCTAAAAAACTAGGTTTTGCAGACATCAATATTGCTGTTCTTTGGAATGTGACAGAGCGTGAGATTTTCAATTTCAGAAAGGAAAACGGACTAATGCCGGTATACAAAATGGTGGATACCTGTGCCGCCGAGTTTGAAAGTGAGACTCCATACTTCTATGGAACCTATGAAGAAGAAAATGAAAGTGTTGTTTCCGGCAAAGAAAAGATCATCGTACTAGGCTCAGGACCTATCAGAATCGGCCAGGGAGTTGAATTCGACTACGCGACTGTTCACTCGGTTTGGGCGATCAAAGAAATGGGTTATGAAGCGATCATCATCAACAACAACCCTGAAACAGTTTCCACAGACTTCTCCATCTCTGACAAACTATACTTCGAGCCGCTTACGGAAGAAGATGTAATGAACATCATCGAGCTTGAAAAACCTAAAGGAGTGGTGGTTCAGTTCGGAGGACAAACAGCAATTAACCTTGCCGATAAATTGGCATCCCACGGAGTACAGATCTTAGGAACTTCCCTGGAAGATCTTGACAGAGCTGAAAACAGAGATAAATTTGAAAAAGCACTTCAGGAACTTGGAATTCCTCAGCCAAAAGGAAGGACTTCCACTTCAAAAGAAGAAGCTATAAAAATTGCCAACGAAATCGGCTATCCGGTATTGGTACGTCCGAGCTACGTGCTTGGAGGAAGAGCAATGGAAATTGTATATGCAGAAGCAGAACTGGCGCACTATATGGAAAATGCGGTAGACGCAAGTCCTGAACACCCTGTCCTGGTTGACAAGTATATGGTAGGAAAAGAAATCGAAGTAGATGCGATCTGTGACGGGGAAACCGTGGTGATTCCTGGAATTATGGAACATATCGAAAGAGCGGGAGTTCACTCCGGAGACTCTATCGCAGTGTATCCGCCACAAAATATTTCCCAGAGCGAAATCGAAACCTTGGTAGACTATACGAAGAGACTGGCAAAAGGACTGAAAGTGATCGGATTGATGAACATTCAGTACGTCCTTTTCGAAGGAAACGTATATGTGATCGAAGTAAACCCGCGTTCTTCAAGAACAGTTCCTTTCTTGTCCAAGATCACAGAGGTTCCGATGGCGAATCTTGCAACAAAAGCAATCTTAGGACAGAAATTAACGGATCTAGGCTACAAGGATGGTTTAGTTCCAAATAAAGAAGGGGTATTTGTAAAAGTCCCTGTGTTCTCTTTCTCAAAATTAACAAAAGTGGATATCTCGCTAGGCCCTGAGATGAAGTCTACCGGAGAGGTTATGGGGAAAGATACCACCCTGGAAAAAGCGCTTTACAAGGGCCTTGTTGCAGCAGGGAGAAAAGTTCCTATGCACGGTTCAATCTTATTCACAGTAGCAGATAAGCATAAAGAAGAAGCTGCAGCATTAGCCTCAAGATTCCATGAAGTAGGTTTCAGAATCTGGGCTACAGAAGGGACTGCAAAATTCTTTGAAGAAAAAGGCATCCCTTGTAAGATCGGATACAAGATCGGAGAAGAAAGTGTAAACCTTATTGACCTGATCCAGAAAGGAAAAGTTCAGTATGTTGTGAATACCACTACAAAAGGTAAACAGGCTGAAAGAGACGGTTTCCAGATCAGAAGGATGAGTGTGGAAAACGGAGTTCCTTGTCTGACGTCAATGGATACGGTAGAAGCGATCTTAAAAGTAATCGAAAGCATGAGTTTCAAAATGGAAACGATGTAATTTCGGATAATCCCTATGATTTAAAACCCCTCGTAAGATATCTTACGAGGGGTTTTTACTATTTACTGTTCCAAAATACCACAAAAGGGTGATTGATACTTACTCTTATATAAAGTACTTTTGATAAGCAATAAATACTTATTCAGTGGTATACTGACAGACAGTTTACCGTTACTCTAGTTGGAATTGATGTGCTGTATAAACTTAAGTGTAAGCATCTTTGATTTGCGGACCCGATTGATAATAAAAGACCCAATATAAGCTATGCTTTAGTAAAAACATATGACAACAAAGAATTTATTTTAACACCGAATATCCAAATAAATTTTTCGATTTGAGATTGAATCCTGTAACAGATGATGTAATTATAAATTGGAAACAATAAGGAATGCAATGTCCTTGCAAGGGCACGGAAAACCTACTTCTATTGAACGTAGTTCTGAAAACTACTATTTTCAGTAGTACCCACCGCTGTATATCAGCCAGATAGAGCAATTAAACTCAGACTTAAAAAAACAAAACACATATGGACTGTCAAATTATTCAAGGTTCAATAAAGAACAAAGAAGAGCTGGAAAGTAAGCTTAGCATATTAGCGCCAAGTAAGTTTTTAAACTCAAATTCCATTTTGGATTTTGAGAGATTTAAAAAAGTGGATGTCGATTGGCTTGATGTATTGAATATTGATAAAAATAATGTAGATATTATCAATAGTAATTTTAAAACTTCTATCCAATTAATTCAAGAATACTTTTTTAAATATTGGAGCTACAAAAAGTATTATCCCTTATTAAATACAGAAAAGAACAATTTTAATGAAACCCTCCAATTATCTGATACTGACATCAAAAATAAATATTGGATGTTAGCGGAAATAGGATATTTATCCAATAAAAAACAAAATGTTCTGTATTCAACACCGGATGTTTTTTGTATCATTCATCATGAATCTGAAAGATTATATTATTTTTCAAACAAAAAATACGATTATTTTACAAAAACTGATTTTGAGAAAATATTTGAAATAACAGATTTAGAGACTTTAAGTATTCAGGAGTTTTGGAGTGAATTAGATCAACATGACCTTCAGTTAAATGTAAATATTTGTTTTAAAAAATCAACAGATAATACTTTTAATGAAAAATATTTTTTTCCAAAAAATTCATCAATTGACAGGAGCTTAATTTTCCTGCGTGAAGAATTTTTTAGGTTAGATAATGAATTGATATTTTTAACAAAACTAAAAAATGTCTATGAAGCTAATACAATAGATGCGACTACTAAAAATGAAATACCCAATTCATCAAAACTTGACGATATTGCCGCCAATTTTTCAAATACCCTTGACCAGGAACAATTAAATATAGCTAAGCAAAGCTATTTTGAAATTTGTAATCGGTTTTTTGAAATCAAGAATAGGATTGAGAATATTAACCAGGATTTTAAAAATATAGGGTATTTCATTTGTACAGAAAATACAAAAGAAATATATACGGCAAACGGAAAGAATGTAACTCAGGATGTATTACAGAAATACAACCTAACAAGTATTGCAAAAGGAGATATATTCAGGTTAATTGAAAAATCATTTACTTATTCATATACCTATCCTTATCAGGAATCTGTTTGTGATTTAAGAATTCCATTAAGTCCGTTTGGAGGTAATGTTTGTGTGAAAAGCCATAATGAAACCCGTTATGGAGTAGGGTATCAAACTGAAATCTTACCTGTTCCGGTAAAAGTTGATTTGCTTGATCCTTTGGAAAGCTACAAGATTCAGCTGCAAAGTGATGTAAAAGATATTCATTTTTTTACATTCATCAAAACCTTCGAGGGCTATGTATCGGAACATGATGGAACTTTTATGTCTCAAATACTCAAACAATGTGAAGAAGACGAAAGCTTTAGACTTAATTGTGTCATCATTACTTATGAATATGATTTCATTCTCACGGAAAAAAAATATCCGGTTGATGCTAAAATTTTCTTTGCCCCCCTTCCAGTTCTGTTTTCCCAGGATTTACCCGATTTAAGCATAAGGGAAACCTTGGCTTACAGAATTGCTTGGGAAGGCGCTGAATTAGGTCAGCTTGTCAATTCTGTTAACTTGGCTCCCGGCGAATCCCGCCAAATATCTTTAAGCACATCGTTTACACAGAATACCACCAAGTCTAGCTCTCTAAAGAACACCTCTGACTTAAATACGTCAAATTCTTTTGACTTGTCAACAGAGTTACAGAATGAAGCTACCAAAGAAATCTCGAAAACCGATTCGTTCAGTGCGAATGTCAGTGGAAGTTATGGCGGTGTAGTATCAGGAGGTGCCAGCGGTAGTACGACTTCAACGGTGAAAACATTTACCCGGGATATGAGCAAGCTGGCCAGAAAAACAAGTGCTTCTATTAATCGTAGGCTGGTTTCAGAAGTAAATGAATCATCTTCACAATCTATAACCGTTAATCAATCTTCCAGCAGAACATCAAATATTTCCAATATCAACCAGGGTTCCACTTTGAATTTAATGATCTATCAAATAAATAATCGGTTTAAAAGCGGACTGTTCCTGGATGAACTCCAAATGTCGATAACAAAAACAACCGAGCTTATTCCTAATTCGGGATTATATGAGGCTAAGTATTATAATTTTCACAATTTGGAACTGTATATAGAAAACATCATTGAGAGCATTAATCCTTTGCTTATTGAGGAGGTTTGCTGTTGTGAAAAAGCGGAAATTTCGGAACGGCTCGCTAAAATTATTAATGATCTTATTCATGAGGAATATGCTGAAGAAAGCAACGTGATAAGTATTGAGCCTGTTGATCATACCCAATTAAAAAAAATAGATAACGATGATAAAATAAAAGACATATTTAAAGAAAAACGGGCAAATCTAATTTATAACAATAAAAAAAGTAAATATTATAATCCGGAAAAATATAAAAAAGAGAAAGATAAGCTGGATGAAAATAAATCAATATTAGATGAAAGCAAATCAATATTTTACAATAATACAAAAGAATATTCCAATACGCTGAAGACAAAATCTTTAATAAATAAAAACTTATTTGAACTCGAAGAACTGAAACAGGAATCTTACTTTACAATAAATTCCGGAGCATTTTATATAGATTCATTAGTTGGAATTAATCCTGCCACTGAGCCTTATTCAGACGATATGAGAAATCTGGAAAAAGAAAGGGTTAAGGATAAAAATAATGAGCAAAAAATTAAAAACCTTTTGCTGCAAAATGAGTTGCCCTATATCACCAAAATATCTAGTGATAAAGAAAAGAATAGAAGCATTATTCATCTTTCAGTAAAATTAAAGTGTAAATGTTTTCTGCCTGTATTCTGTAACTGTTCAAAACACTTTAAAGTGTATGTGGACGACCACCTGGTTAGCTGTAATATTAAACTGAGCAAAGACAAATATTATGTAATAATTCACTGGGATAACGAAGTTCCATGCTTGCAGGAGCTGGAACAAAAGCTTGAAATTGTATGTAAAAATCTGGTCATTAAATATCTCCACTAAGATGCTTCCAACTCCACTAAGTTATCCCGATAAGAAGAATTTAACTTATCCAAGTTTAACATTAAATAATGAACAATTTTGTGCGTTCTTAGCAGGTCTGGACTACAATGAACTTCAGTTTCGGTATCGTAAAGTGCTGGAACAATATAAATTAAAGAAAGACTACCAAAATGATTTATTGAAAATCAAAAAAGAATTAGAGAATAAGAAGTTTTTTGCGTCAAGCAATGGAGAAGCGTTATTGTACCTTATGACCATTTCAAAAACCCTTTCCAAGATGACCCTTGAATTAATACCGGAAGCAAAATTATTGAGTACGATTCAAAATTATATTTATGATATAATAGATGCTGTTTTTGGTTCAAAGAATATGGAACCGAATGATTTTGAGGTTCCCAGCCATATAAAAGATCAATACGTTGACCTGCTGGGAAAATATCAGCCCTTGTATGTCATTGCCGACAATATGAATCAATTAATACAAGATACCATTAAAAATGAAGGCGAAGTCAAAGCCTTTATTAATGACTACAAAAATCTTATGAAAAATTTGGAAAACCAAGTCAATGGCTGCTCTAGTCAGCTTAAAATGATGGAAAATGATATGGACTCGATTAAATCCTTAAAAGACTCGATCAATCGATATAGGACTGAAAATTGTTCTGGAAATATTCCATTGTCCTGACTGTAAGCGATCCTGTTATGATCCTATTGGTGAGTAAGACTAATCAGAAATAAAATAAGCCGGGCTCCGTAAGAAAACTTACGGGGTTTTTTATCTTTGAAATTAAAAGCCTCCTAATTTTGTCTGATTTAAACTAGGATTATAGTGATAATAAATAATTTATATGAGCATACAAGAACAAATCGAAAATTACATTACCAGCCAAGCGGAACCCAAACGTAATGATATGCAAGAGCTTCACCTGCTCATATTACAGACCATGCCCAATGGTAAGCTCTGGTTTTTGGAGGGTAAAAACAAAGAAAATAAAACGGTTTCCAATCCAAACATAGGATATGGATCATACACCCTGAAATATACTGACGGCACAACCAGAGCATTTTACCGGATCGGTCTGAGCGCCAATACAACAGGGATTTCAGTCTATATCATGGGGATTAAAGACAAAACCTACTTAGCCCAAACCTATGGTGAAAAAATAGGAAAGGCAAGTGTAAGCGGATATTGTATTAGATTCAAAACATTGAAAGATATCAATATTGAAATACTTGAAGCTGCAATACGGGATGGAGCTGGGCAAGATCATTAATTTTTTATTGGCTATTATGATTTGAATGCTTTGGATCTTTTGTGCTTAAACAATAAGTATTAAGTTTTTTTTTATTTAATCAATTAAAAATCAGGTTAAATTTTTTTCTGTTTAAGAGATTGTATAAATTAGAGGGGCAAAAAATGAACTGCATTATTGATATTTTAAAATTGATAAAATCCCTCAAAACTAAAAACAGCCATGGCAGAATATTACGCAAAATCAACCCATTCCTTATCTTTTGAGGTAACGAAAGACAGTCAATTCATAGGAAGGCTTATCTATAAAAGCTGGTTTAAATTTAATGCTGAAATAGAGATTGGAAACCGTTTTTATCTGGTTGAACCGAAAGGTTTCTGGGGAACTACTATTGAGCTGAAAGATAATGAAAGAGTCCTTTTGAAGTTCCGGATGAACTGGAACGGGGAAATTGTGATACAGACTTATTTTGAGGGTGTAAAGGAGGGTTTTCTTTTTAAACACCGGGGAATATTTAAAGAATCATTTGTACTTGCTGATCAGCAGGGAGATGAACTCTTTGTCATGAAGCCTCATCTGAAATGGACCTCCATGAATTACGAATATCATATTACCACTGCTGAAAAATTTGAAATGCTTTCTAATAAAGAAATACTACTGATCAATTCCTTGCATTGTGCCAATTACTATATGTCGATGATGGCATCGGCAGTAGTATAGCTAAATATCATTACATATCATCTTCTGATGAAATAGAGGGTTTCCGGATTTCTGGAAACCCTCTATTCATGCTTGTTTTTGTTCAAAGAATTTTATGATTTGTATCATGTTTTTATTTAGAATTAATAAAAATAAAATAATTTTGCAGCACTAAACTTAATTATAGAATGAAAAGAACAATTATTTCTGCTGCACTGTTGACGGTTTCACTGTTGAGTGCCCAGGAAGCAGACACCCTTAAAGTGGCTGAAATCCAGGCGGTATCCCTTCAGGGAACACACAATTACAGAACCAAGAAATCAGAATCAGTGGCAAGGCTTCCTTTGGAAAACCTCGAAAATCCTACCGTTTACAATCTGGTTCCCAAAGAGATCATCAGTGAAATGAATGCCATAGATTTCAATACGGCAATGGCTTCTGCCCCGGGAGTCGTAGTGAACAACAGTGTGAATGATAGCGGAAATGATATTTTCCTGAGAGGATTCAGTTCCAATGCGAGCTTCAGGAATGGTTTGACTCAAAATCCGAGAGTACAGTCGGAAATTGCCAATATTGAAAGAATAGAAATCATCAAAGGACCCTCAGGAACCTTATTTGGAGGAACACTGGCCAATTATGGCGGAGTAGTGAATGTAGTGACCAAAAAACCGCAGGAAAACTTTGGGGGAATCATCAACTATACGACAGGAAGCTGGGGGATGAACAGAATCACCGCAGACATCAACACTCCATTGAATAAAGAAAAAACAGCTTTGGCCAGATTCAATGTCGCTGCCTATTCCCAGGACTCCTTCCAGGATGCAGGTTTCAGTAAAGGGGTATTTTTCTCAGGAAGCGTTTTGTATAAAGTAAGTGATAAAACTACCGTAACGCTGGATACTGAATTCCATGCTCCAAATAAAACCCTTAATGCTTACGTAAGAAACTCGGAAAAGCTGAATTATCATTCGATGAAAGATCTGGAAGTAGCTTATAAAAGGGCATTTACGAGTAATGATATCGGATCTAAAAGGACCAATTTTGTAACAATGGCTGAAGTGACCCACCAATTTAATGATCAGTGGACCTCCAGAACTTCCTATCAGAGAGGAGAGGCTAATGAAAATGAATCCATCTTTCTGGTACTCAGGTACCTGAATAATAATCAGGTGGAAAGAATGATCCGCCCTTTTGACAGCTATAAAATTACTACTGATAACATTCAGCAGAACTTTATCGGAGATTTTAAAATAGGAAATTTAAGAAACCGGCTGGTTGTAGGATTCGATTACTTCCAGCAGACTTCCAAATACCAGTTCCCTTATTATGCAGCCAATGGATACAGCAATGTTTTCATGCCTTATGATAAAGTAAACCTTGACAGTTCTTCAGCATGGGATCCGATTTCAAGAAATAAGTTTATGACTACGGAGAGAAAATCTACAGAATCCGATATTACCAGATTCAGAACATTGAGCGCGTATGTTTCTGATGTTTTGAATATTACAGATAACCTCCTGATCATGGCGAGCTTGAGAGTAGACAGCTATAAAAATGACGATACCGTTATTAATGGAGTGGAAATTTCAACGCAGAACGGCTATCCTGAAAATAAAGTGGCAGGGTATCAACAGACCCAGTTTTCTCCCAAGTTTGGACTGGTGTATGAAATAGTGAAGGATCAAATTTCATTCTTTGCCAATTATGTGAATGGCTTTAAAAACTACGCTCCCTCCCTCAACGAAGCAGGAGTTCTGACGAAATGGGATCCCGAGCAGGGAAACCAGATTGAGGGAGGTTTCAAACTGGATCTTTTTAATAAAAAATTACTGACAACGGTAAGTTATTATAACATCAATGTTAAAAACAGACTTGTTGCTGATCCTGGCGGAATAGGAAGTATTCAGGACGGAAATATTAAAAGCCAGGGATTGGAGATCGATCTTATTGCCAACCCGTTCAAAGGATGGAATATCGTGGCCGGTTATGGTTATAATGACAATAAATATGATGACCGCAGTAAAGACAGCGGGAAAAGAATAGCATGGACACCTAAACATGTTGCCAACCTTTGGACAAGTTATAAGATCATGGATGGAGTTTGTGAAGGACTTGGCTTTGGGGCAGGATTTAATTTTGTAGATCAAACCTACATCAATATTATTAATCATTTCCTTGCACCAGCCTATACAACGGTAGGAGCCACTGTGTTCTATGATAAGAAAAAATACAGGATCGGTCTGAAAATGAATAATGCCCTGGATGAAAAGTATTGGAACTTCTATGGGCAGCCACAAAAACCAAGAGAGATCCTCGCCAGTTTCGCATTTAAATTTTAAAACCTAAAAACAAAAAACAAGTGATCTCAAGCTTAGATTAAAGTTTGTTGGAAAACGCAAAGGCACAAAGTGTTATCACGCATCCTGTTTTTAAGGCGCAAGAAAAGCAAAGATTTTCAGCAATCATCTCGCGGGAGATTATAAGTCTGCTTGGAATTTGCGTGCTAAGAAACAAGTATCAAATTTTAAAGATAAAATCTTTCCTTGCGTTTGTCCAACACGCTATCTCAAGAGATCATCCTTTTACAGATATGGAAAATAAAAAAACTAACCCAAAGAAAAAACAAGGGAAATCCCTGACGAAGAGAATCACAGGATGGCTGCATCTCTGGCTCGGGCTTGTTTCCGGGATTATTGTACTGACGGTGACCCTTTCGGGAACGGTATTTGTCTTTTGTGACGAAATTATAGATCTATGTGGCGGGAGTGCCAAATATGTGCAGGCTCCGGCCCATGCAAAAAAGAGGTCTCCTGAGGAGCTGCTTGCACAGTTCCATCAGCAGGTTCCGGACAGGAAAGCATTTTATTTTGATACCTATAAAGAAGCGGACAGAACCTTCAGAGTAGCTTCTGCAACGAAACCGCCTAAGGATAAGAACGCTGGGAACGCCAAAAAGCCTAAAGGCAAAGGCCGCGGTCCGAGAGGAATATTTGCCTACCATTATC
Source organism: Chryseobacterium sp. (assembly GCF_022869225.1). Taxonomy (NCBI): domain Bacteria; kingdom Pseudomonadati; phylum Bacteroidota; class Flavobacteriia; order Flavobacteriales; family Weeksellaceae; genus Chryseobacterium; species Chryseobacterium sp. Next base: position 4,041,643 of record NZ_JALIHL010000001.1, read on the forward strand.
TTGATCCTTATACCGGAAAAGTGATGGGTTCTACAAAAAGCTACGAATTTTTCTATGTAGTGGCTCACATCCATGCTCAGTTATTGGCCGGAAAGTTTGGGAAAACAGTCGTGGGAGTAGCTTCAATTATATTTTTCATACAATTGATCAGCGGCCTGATTCTTTGGTGGCCTAAAAAATGGAACAGGACGACAAGAACTGCAGCATTTAAAATAAAATCAGGGACAAAATGGAGACGAAAGAACTACGATTTTCATAATGTTTTTGGTTTTTACTCCTTGCTGCCGGCGGTATTTATTACTATTACAGGATTGATTATGGCTTACAAGGTTTTAACAGATCTTACCCAGGAAGCTTTTGGAGGGGTTGCTGATGCTCATACAATTGCAGAAAAGTATAAGCCTGAATTTGATCCTGAGAAGAAAACCTTATCCTATGCTGATTTTGTAGACAAAAATTTCAAAGCATTCCCTGAAGCAAAACAGATCAGAATGAGTATTCCCAGGAATGATTCATCTACAGTTTATAATGTGGTCGCCGCTAAATTTATAGGACTTAAAAGCCTTGTCAAAGGGAAAAAGTATGGAAGCCAATAAATACACGGGAAATGAAATTGTTTATCCCAGAGAAGTTCAGATGCATGAGGTGATTGAACATATGAATTTTGACCTTCACGTAGGGTATTGGGGCGGAATGTTTGGAAAGATCTTCACGTTCATTATCGGGATGATCTGTACAAGCCTTCCGGTTACAGGATTCCTGATCTGGTGGGGAAGAAGAAATAAGGCTCCTAAAAAAAATAAAGAAATCAAAAATATTCATCAACACAGAAAAGATTCACATCATGAACAACTGGTTTAAATTTTTATATCTGCCCGTATTTTTATTCTTTTTATCCGGAAAAGCCCAGGAAAAGATAAATATAGGAGAGAAGCAAACGCTATTTTCAAAAGTTTTAAATGAAAACAGAGAAATCTGGGTTCATCTTCCAAAAACGTACGGAGACCATACCATTAGCCCTGCAAAATATCCTGTGATTTATCTTTTGGACGGAGAAATCAACTTTGAATATTATGCTGGGATGACCGATTTCCTGGCCCGGACACCGTATGCTGATATCCCGGAATGTATTGTGGTGGGGATCAAAAATACGGAAAGAACAAGAGACCTTACTCCAACAAAATCTCAGAAAAAAAGCCCTGTAAACCCAAATCTTAGTCTTTTTGCAGACAGCGGCGGAAGCGAAAATTTTGTAAAATTCCTGCAGGAAGAGGTAAAGCCATTCATCAATAAAAATTATAGAACACAGGAGTATTCTGTTTTAGCAGGACATTCTTTCGGAGGACTGTTTGCAATTAATACACTTCTTAATCACCCTGATTACTTCAATGCTTATGTGGCGAATGATCCGAGCTTATGGTGGGATAACAAGGTTTTAATTTCCAGAACGAAAGCATATGTAGAAAAGAATAAAAAATTCCCGGCAAAGAAATCTTTATATGTTTCTCAGGCTGATAATGGTGAACGGCAAAAAAACTGGAACTCTGATATGACGGAAGCGATTGAAGAATTTAAAGAAATTGTAGAGAAAAACGGATCTCTGAATTATAAACATCGTTTTTTTGAAGGAGAAGTCCACGGTACGGTTTCTTACCCGGGAAATTATGAAGCGCTGAAGTTTATATTTAATGGCTTCAGAACGGATATCAAGCAGTTGGCCAAAAATCCGGAATTGCTAGAAGAAGATTATAAAAAATTATCGGATAGAATGGGTGCGGAATTTACTCCTTCGGAAGATTATCTGAATGTGGTCATCAAATTCATGAAGAGTAATGGTTTCAAAGAATCCGAAACCTATTTTATGAATCTGAAAGACAAATATTATTCTAAGAAATAATAATTGAAATAAAAAAGCAAATCGGTTCATGAACCGATTTGCTTTTTTTGCATTATAATGCTAAAATTAAGTTTTGGCTAAATGGGTTGTTGATTAAAAAAACGGGCGGAAGCCCGTTCCTATTGAATGTTCTCTCGCAGATTTTGCTGATTGAGCAGATTTATTTTAAAAGCCTATCCACAGCAGATTCTTTTCAAGAGCTTTTCTTAATGCCTGTTATCACAATTTATCAGAAAATCCTTCTCCTTTTTATCTAAAAAACTAATAGAGGGACAGCCAAAAGATTGTGCAAGAAATCCAAAAATAACAGGAGGTTTTCCTTTGAAAAGAAGACCTGTCCATTGGGAAACATTGGCTTCATCAGCATCTATTCCATAAAGAGGCAAGAATTCTCCGCCATCACTTCCTGCAAGGCTGAATGTTTTCTCAGTAATCTTTTCTTTATGATCATCAATGACTACCAGTCTGCGTTCTACAGTATTTCCTTCTTCAAGATAATCCTGCAGATAATAGGTCAAATTTTCATACTGTGACTGGTAGGTTTTTCCCTGGGTAAATTTTGAATGGGTAAAATATTTTTTTGAAATATCAGCAGTGGCTTTTTGCCATTTCACTGCTTTCATTTTATTTTCTACGAAAGGATTTTTATTCCCAAAATAAGCGATGGCATTATTATATCGGTCGTAGTCTGTTGTTTTTCGGTGGGTGGCTACCTGAAATCCCATCATATAAGATTCCGGATCTACTTCATCACTATCTGAATAAGGACTTAAATAAGCTACAGCTTTTAATTGGCTGAGCGGCATTCTTTGAAGCTTGTTAGATTCATACTCATAAATATATAATGAGTCATTTTCCGTAAGATGAATGCCCTTAAGCATTTTTTTTCTGCTGGGAGCATCCAGTTCAAAATGCTGCAGTTCTTCAAAAGACATCTGCTTATGATTTTTAATAATATCTGCAGGAATAGGCTGCACTCCTTTATAGATATCTGAAACAGAAATAAAAATATTCATATCAGCCTCTTTTTCTGCTGATGAAATGATAGACAGGCTGAAAATATTAAAGTTTGTATCATCTATTTTCTCTTCAGTTTTTACTGTTTTTATAGTATCCTTCGTGGTTTTTGTTTCTGTGGCAACCGTTTTCTTCTCTTCTTTCTGACAGCTCAAAATAACCAGTTGAAAAAATAAAAGTGCTGCGGCAGTTTTGATCTTTATTATCATTCTTAACATTAAGGTGTTTATAATATTCTAATTCATTTTGTAATAAGACTCTGAAAAGTATTTGCTGGGTTTGATGTAAGCCATTTTTCTCTCGGCATCAAAGATCCAGATAAATCTCCGTAGCATATCTGCTCCAAAATAGCTGACATTTTGATTTTTCAATTCTCCGGTAAAAAATCCTACCGAAATATCTTTAAAAACAAAATGTTCCAGTTTCAAAAAAGGAAGAACTCCCTGCTTGATAATCAGGCTTTCGCCTCCGGAATCTTTCAGTATCTTTTCTCCGGTTATTTTGAGTTTCTGGTTCAGGTCCTGTTTTTCAGTGAATTCGTTACTGTATAACACGCCGCCGGAATATCCGGACTGAAGGGCAAAGTAAGATTCCTGTTGTTTTTCACCGTCAATAACATTATCGGCGGAAATATAAAACGCCTCATGATCGTAGATAATCTTAACAGGCTGATATCCTTTGAGATCCGGTTTCTGATCGTAAATAACAAACTGGTTGTGATCATAATCAATTTTAAACGTCTTTCCTTCAAAAAGCCCGGTGCCTATTTTTCCGTCAGCTTCATAGCCGGACAGCTCATTATCAAAAAAACGGACATTTTTCAACGTCAGTTTTCCTATATCAACTGTATTATGATCGCTTATTTCGTTTTTATTGAAAATGATATGATCTGCTTTCCGTTGTCGTTCAGGAGAAAGAGATCCGTCTTTCATGGCGATCTGGAACATCAGATCCAGTGAATCTTTTTTATTGACAAGAGTTTTTACAATAATGTTATTGTATTTGGTAAGTCTGAAGGGAATGGTTTGCTGGGCTTTTATACTGAAAACAGCGGCAAAAAGCAGCAGCGAAAGACCTGTTTTTTTGAGCATTGATGTGATGGTGTTAAAACTTTAAATTTACCCATTATCTTTGGAATGACAAATAACAAAATGAAATGGTAGATAAATTGCTTCAGAGCGGACTTCATTGGGAAAAGAAAGAATTCAGGAGGAATGAGTTTCTGAAGATTCCGGGAAGTACGGATACTCATATTTATTTTATAGAAAACGGAAGTCTCAGGATCTTTATGACGGATGAAAAGGAAGAAAGGATTATCCGGTTTGGCTATACCGGAAATATGATTGTTTCTTTAGATTCATTTCTGTCAGGAAAGCCGTCAGATCTTTGTATACAGGCTATTAAGAGATCCTCTGTAAAAATAGCCTCAAAAAAAGATTTTTATGAGTTGATCTGTTCCGGTGAGGAAAATATGAAATTCTGGATAAATATTCTCGAAGATGTGGTTTTACAGCAGCTGGAAAGAGAAAAAGACCTTCTGATCCATTCCCCGAGAGAACGTTTTGAAAGAGTTTTAAAAAGGAGCCCACAGCTTTTCCAGGAAGTTCCCAATAAATATATTGCCAATTATCTCCGGATGTCACCGGAAACCTTATCGAGACTTAAAAAATCTTGAGCGCAATCAATATTTAAGAATAAAATGATTCTGACATTTGCACAAAAAGCTTCCATGAAAATTTTAACTTCACAATTATTAGATGAGCTAAAGCGTATTACCGAACAGCATTTACAATCTGCAGACACTTTTTTACAGAAACCTGATCATGAATTGAACTTCAGGGTTTCAGCAGACAGCTGGAGTATACTGGAATGCCTGGAACATCTTAACCGTTACGGTAATTTTTATATTCCTGAGATCAGCCGTAAAATTTCCTCATCCAAATCATCTCCAAGACCTGTTTTTACCCCTGGTTTTTTAGGGAATTATTTTGCTGAAAGCATGCTTCCTAAAGAAAAATTAAATAAGATGAAGACCCTTAGAACCATGAATCCGATTCACAGCCGGCTCAATAAAGAGGTGGTAAATGAATTTGCGGGCCAGCAGCAGCAATTGCTTGAACTATTGGAAAAAGCCGGACATATCGATTTGGAAAAAACGAAAACCCGGATCAGTATTTCAAAATGGATCAACCTGAAACTGGGGGACACCCTTCGTTTTGTGATTTATCACAATCTGAGGCATATGGCACAAACCGAACAGATTCTGAAAAACTTCTGAGAATTGAAGCTCTGAACTCCCAAAAAGTATTAATTTTAATCTAATGGAAATCATCTATCAAAAAACCATATCTACTCCGCTTGGAGAAATGATAGCCTGTGCTGTAGATCAGGGTATCTGTCTGCTTGAATTTACAGACCGGAAAAATATGGCAAGGCAGTTTACCTCGTTGTCTAAAGCTCTGAATGCTGAGATAATAGAAAAAGAGCATATGCTTTTCAATCAGCTGGAAGAAGAGCTGGAAGAATATTTTGAAGGAAAAAGGCGGAAATTTGATGTTCCTTTATTTATTACAGGAACTGAGTTTCAGGAAAAGGTGTGGCAGCTTCTCCGCGAAATTCCAATGGGAGAAATAAGAACGTACAAACAACAATCCGAATTTTTGGGGAACCCGAAAGCGATTCGGGCGGTGGGAACAGCCAATGGAATCAACAAGATTGCTATTTTAATCCCATGTCACCGGGTTATTGGCTCAAACGGTGAGCTGGTAGGCTATGCCGGCGGAATCTGGAGAAAGCAAAAGTTACTGGAACTGGAAAAGGCTATTTTGTTTTAAACGGAAATTCTCTACACCATCTTGCGGGTTTCCTCTGCAAAAAGGCTGTTACATATCCTTCAAAAATACCTGTTCATTTTTCGGTTGCTCAGTGCCCAACAATACTCCTACTTTTGAAAAAAATAATAATGATCAGTTTTAAAAGTTTACATCAGGGAAAAGAACCTTTATTATTAGGTAATGTATGGAATGCACAAAGTGCAAGAGCCTTTGAAAAGTCAGGATATAAAGCGTTGGCAACTTCAAGTTCGGCAGTAGCCCTGAGTTTGGGATATGAGGACGGAGAGCAGATGACTTTCGAAGAGTATTTTTATATGATTAAAAGAATTAAAGAATCAGTTTCAATTCCTCTGTCTGTTGATTTAGAAGCAGGATATGGCCCTGCAGATGATATCATTGTATCCAATATTCTAAAGCTTTTGGACATAGGTGTTGCAGGGATCAATCTGGAAGATACTTATGTGGTGGAGGGTAAAAGAGAGCTCATGGACAGAGAAGCTTTCTATGAGAAACTTGAAAAGATATTTTTGGGATTGAAAGAAAGGCGGGGTGACATTTTTATCAATATAAGAACAGATCCTTTTTTACTGGGTATTGACAATGCACTGGAGGAAACTTTAAGAAGAGCTGAACTTTTTGAAAAACTTAATGCTGACGGAATCTTTGTTTCGGGAATGACTGTTGACAATGATATCAAAACAGTTGTGAATGCTACTTCTCTTCCGGTCAATGTAATGGGGCTGCCAGATTTGCCTGATTTTGATACGCTTACTGCATTAGGAGTGAAAAGAATTACTTCAGGAGGCTTTTTAAACCGGCATATTTACAATGAGCTGGAAATAATAAGCACAGAGATCATCAATAACAGAAGTTTTTCAACCCTTTTTTGTACCCATGAAACTTACTGAAAAAATAATGTACGAAGCCTCTTATACTAAAGATGTTTCGTTTGAAGGCATATTCTGGATGGGTGTAAAGACCACCGGAATATTCTGCAGACCGACCTGTACGGCACGCAAACCCAAATTTGAAAACGTAGAGTTTTTTTCCAATACAAAAGATGCTATGATGAAGGGATACCGGCCTTGTAAGGTATGCAAACCACTGGAAAACCTTAATGTCACTCCTCAGTCTATTAAAGAATTATTGCAGGAGATCTCTGAAGATCCGTCACTGAAACTCAAAGATGATGATCTTGTAAAGAGGGGATTGGAACCGGCAACGGTCCGCAGATGGTTTTTGAAACATCATGGCATCACTTTTCACGCTTTCCAGAGAATGTTTAAGCTGAATACAGCTTTTAAAAAGCTCCGGCAGGGGGAATCTGTTACCGATGTAGCCCTGGATACAGGATATGAAAGCCTTAGCGGGTTCAATGAAAGTTTTAAAAATATTTTTGGAGCATCCCCCAAGAATAGTAAAATAGAGAAAATCATTGACCTGAAAAGGATTGAAACAAAGCTTGGAACCATGATAGCCTGTGCTGATGAAAACGGAATCTGCCTCCTGGAATTTTCTGACAGGAAAGCACTTCCTACAGAACTGAAAGGGATATCAAAACATTATAATGCCAATATTGTCCAGGGAGAAAACCCTCATTTTATAACGTTGGAAAATGAGCTTTCCGAATATTTTGAAGGGAAAAGAAAAATATTTACAGTTCCTCTTTCCCCTGTAGGGACGGCTTTTCAGAAACAAGTCTGGAAGATTCTGCAGGAAATTCCCTATGGAGCTACAAGAAACTATCAGGAACAGGCTGATATTTTAGGGAATCCAAAATCAGTAAGGGCGGTGGCCAATGCCAACGGCTTCAATAAGATCTCTATTATCATCCCCTGTCACCGGGTTATTGGAAGCAGCGGCCAGCTGACGGGCTATGGCGGCGGAATGTGGAGAAAACAAAAGCTGCTGGAACTGGAGCAGGCCATTCTTTTTTAGAAATCTCTTCAAAAAATGATTTTTATAGATGATCTTTATCCTCTGAAGAAAGTTTACCCATTTTTATGAAATCAAAAATTCCGCTGATCTTAATTTTTTCGAGACTTATTATTGGGCTTATCATCATTTCTTTAAGTCTTATTAAAATAGAAAATTATCAGACAATTGCTGTCGTTCTTTTATCCATAGGATTATTGACTGATATTTTTGATGGAATATAGCAAGACATCTTCATATTTCAACTCAGAAACTCAGACGTCAGGGTTCTACTGTTGATCCTGAAAGACTGGACCCATGATGTGCCAACGGTTTACCATTCCATAATGCTCAGACAGGGAAAGCCTATTAAAAAAAGCAAAATTTTTAACAGCTAGCATGAAGGATTGATCAATGAAGTATGCATTTATAATACCCTGTTGCCGGTTATGGGAAGCCCTTGTGATGGCAGAAAAATCCGGAAAAAACAAAAATTATTGGAATTGGAGAAAGCTATTTTGTTTTGATTTTTGTAATTTTAAACAAAAATTTACACGTGAAAAAGTTATTAGCAGCAGTTTGCCTATCAGTTTCAGCATTCAGTTTTGCACAGGATTATTCCGTACCGGCAGCGAGCCCGCGTCAGAAGGTGGAACAGCAGTTTTCAATGTCTAAAATCTCCATCGACTATGGAAGACCGGGAGTGAAAGGACGTAAGATCTTTGGAGACCTGGTTCCTTACGGTCAGGTTTGGAGAGCGGGAGCTAACTCATCCACGAAAGTTACTTTCGGACAGGCCATTAACTTTGGAGGAAAAATTGTTCCTGCAGGAACGTACGGATTGTTTATCATCCCTACAGAAAAAGAATGGAAAGTTATCCTGAACAAGGATTTTCAGCAATGGGGTGCTTATACGTATGATCCGAAACAGGATGTAGTAGACGTTACAGTACCGGTCAATAAATTGGCAGATAAGCAGGAGTGGTTTGAAATCACTTTGAATCCTACAGATGAAAACTCAGCCAATTTAGTATTAAAGTGGGATTATATGCAGGCGGAAGTTCCTTTGAAGCCGTCAAAACTGGATACCGTGATCAAGATTTCTGATAAGTTGAAAGAGATCAAGAAAATAGAATCAGATTCTTCTAAAAAAGCTAAATAATGAATTTTTCTGTTCAGCCTGTTTTAGAGAATGAAGAATTTCAATTAATCCCCTTACAGCAAGGGGATTTTGAATCTTTATATGAAGTAGCTTCAGATCCGAAGGTCTGGGAACAGCATCCCAACAAAGACCGTTATCAGAAAGAGGTATTCCAAAACTTCTTTTTGGGAGCTATGGAAAGTGGAGGAGCTTTTAAAATTATTGAGAAAGCGACCGGAGATGTATTGGGAAGCAGCCGTTATTATAATTTTGACGAAAATGACAGCCATATTTTCATCGGTTATACTTTTTACGGAACGAGATCCTGGGGAAAAGGGATCAATCCACAGATTAAAAAACTGATGTTGGATTATATCTTCCAGTTTGTAGATAAGGTTCATTTCCATATCGGAAAAGAAAATTTCCGTTCACAGACCGCTTTGGAAAGATTGGGCGGTAAAAAGATTGCTGAAGAAGAAGTGGCCTATTTTGCAGAACCCGCAAGAACTAATTTTGTGTACGAAATCAAAAAAGAAGATTGGTATGAAAAAATATAAAATCCAGCAGTCTCCATTTATCGTTCCTACGACAGACGGAAAACTGATCGAAGAACACTGGGGAAACTCTACCGGAAATTCCAATGTTTCCATTGCTCATATGGTAGCTCCTCCTGATTGGAGCGAACCGCATCAGACACCGGAGTTTGATGAGTTTACCTATATTATTTCAGGAAAAAAACAATTTGAAATTGACGGCGAAATCGTCGTTCTTGAAAAAGGACAGAGCATCCTGATTGAAAAAGGAGCCAGAATACGGTACAGCAATCCGTTTTCAGAAGCTTGTGAATATCTTGCCATTTGCATTCCCGCATTTTCTATGGAACTGGTCAACAGGGAAGAGGAAGGAGTAGACTAAGATTATTTTTTATTAAAGATTAAAAAAAGGCAAATTCGCGAATCAGCAAATTTGCTTTTTTTGTAATGTATTGTTGAGGAAATGTTAAGGCGGAATGATTTTGTGGATATATTAATACTCATTGTTTGAATTTATTTTGTAAGTTCGCGGGCTGAAAAATAACTTTTAAACATGAAAAACAATCTATCTATTGTATTATTACTGGGCATCGCGCTTTCTGCCACCTCATGTGCAACGATCTTTACCGGGACCAAAGATAAAATAGCTTTCAATTCAAATCCTGAGGGAGCTGTGGTATTCCATAAGGGAGTTGAGAAATGTAGTACTCCATGTACTGCTGAAATCACAAGATCATTAGGCAAACAAACGGTTACGTTTGAAAAAGAAGGTTTTAATAAGAAAGAGGTGAAGCTTACAAAAACTTTTAATCCGGTATCATTGCTAAACATTATTCTCGGGGGAGCAATAGGTATCGGAATTGATGCTGCCACAGGATCTCTGACTAAATATTCTCCAAAGAAATATGACGTTGAATTAGAGGCTAAGCAGTAGTTAACCATTTAACAATATAATAGTTTAACAATGTATCAATGGCTCAATGGCTCTGTACAGATCATGATAGATACATTGTTAAACTTATCATTCGGAGTGCCGGATTGAATTTTATTTTAAAATTTCTTTTAAAAATAGTAAGGTATGATTCCACGCTCTTTTGGCCATTGTTTCATTGTAATCCGGGGACTTGGGATCTGTGAACGTATGTTTTGAATGGGCATATGTAATGATCTGCCAGTCAGCATTTCCCTCATTCATCTCTTTGATGAGGTTGTCATAGTCCTGTTGGCTGACACTTTTATCATCCGCCGGGTTTTCAACCAGAATTTTCACGGGTAAACTTTCATTTTTTCTGGTCTGGTCCTTGGCCAAACTTCCGTGAATGGAAACTACTCCTGCTACAGGTAATTTCCCTCTGGCTGATTCTAAAGCTCCGGTACCTCCAAAACAATAGCCGATAACAGCTGTTTTATCAGAAATTGCCCCATTTTTTTTCAATTGTTCCAGGGCTAAAGAAATCCGTTTTTGATATTCTTTATAATTCTGCTTATAATAGCCTGAGGTTTTTGCGGCAGCTTCATTGTCAACAGGAATTTTTCCTTCGCCGTAAATATCAGCAATAAACGCGATGTAACCTTGCTTTTCAAGCTCAAGAGCTGCTGTTTTTGCTTCCTCGTCAATTCCTTTCCAGGCCGGAAGAATCAGAACTCCCGGAAGTTTTTTTCCTGCATTAGACGTAACCAGGCCGTTCAGCTTTTGTGAGCCGTCCTGATAGGAAACCGGTTTAAGCTTTTGACTGAAAAATGTTCCTGAAGCCATGATCAATGTAGTTAATAAGATTGAACGTATCATATTTTATAATTTAGCAATGATTAAGGTGATATATTTTTAAAATCTAAGAAAATGATTATTAATAAAAATCCTCAACTAAATTAATGAAAATAACTTAATTGAGGATTTGATATATGATTATGCCGTAAATTAAATTTTTACCCCTAAGCCCGCTAATTCCTGTTCAAGATCTGTATCCGGCAGGACGTGAATCGTATGAAAGCCTAAAGATTGTGCCATTTCAATATTCTTAGGATTGTCATCAATGAAAACCGACTCATTAGCATGGATATGATATCTTTCCAGCAATACATGCCATATTTTCGGATCAGGTTTGATCATTTTTTCTATTCCGGAAACGACAATTTTACCGTCAAAGATTTGAAAGAAATCATAATTTTCAAGAGCATAGGGAAAGGTTTCTGCAGACCAGTTGGTTAGCCCAAACACTTGATATTCCGTATTTCTCAATTTTCTCAGTACTTCCACATTTTGAGGAATATCACTTTTAAGCATCACCGTCCAGTTGTCATAGTAAGCTCTGATCTCCTTTTCCCATTCAGGAAATTTCTTTATCTGAATCTCTGTTCCTTCCGAAAGGCTTCTTCCTCTGTCCTGTTCTTCATTCCATTCAGACTGAGCGATATTTTCCAGGAAGTATTCCATTTTTTCATTGTCTTTGAAATATTCTTTGAAAAAATATCTGGGATTCCAATCCATCAGCACTCCTCCGAAATCGAATATGATATTCTTAATTTTCATATTAATTATTATATTTTGAATTAAGTTAATTGTAGTGTGATTGTTATAGCTTTTGATATTCCCCGGGAAGCTCATCCGTAAAAAATGAGAAGAAGCCGAATGGTACTCACTAATGCTTTAAAGAATCTTTACTATGGTCTGTAAAACTGATACTGTCCGTCTTCATAATACGCATTGATATGCTGGAGTCCATTCGTCAGAATAATTTCTTTAGCTCCGATAATGGAATTGTAGCGGGCCGTTTGCTCAAATGTTTTTTCTGTTAATTTGATTTGGGGAGCCTTGCATTCAATCAGGATGACAGGTTCTGTTTTTTCTGTAATAAGAAGGTCGATTCTTTTCGTTAAGCCGTTTAAAATGATCTTTTTCTCGGTGATCAATGCCGATGCAGAATAGGATTTTACAGTAAGGTAATAATGTATCCAGTGCTGTCTGACCCATTCCTCGGGAGTGAGCAGAAGATAAGTTTTACGAACCAAATCATAAATAAAAAACTTATCTTTGTCTTTCTTGAATTTAAAATCAAAAGTTTCCTGAAAATTCAGTTTTGGAAGTTCCATTTATAAGATGAAAGAATTAGATTTAATCCTCAAAAATATTAAAAATAAAGAAGTTTTACCTATTTATTTTTTTCATGGAGAAGAAGCCTACTTTATTGATGTCGCTGTAAAAGCCCTTGAACACAACTTTTTGGAGGAAGATGAAAAAGCTTTCAACCAAACGGTTACCTACGGAAAAGATACTTCATACCAGGAAGTTCTTTCTCTGGCAAGACAGTTTCCGATGATGGGGGACAAGCAGGTGATCATCGTTAAAGAAGCTCAGGATCTGAGATTCGGTGAGGAGGAAAACAGAATTCTGGAAATGTATGTAGAAAATCCGGTGCCTTCTACGGTGTTGGTTTTTGCTCATAAACATAAGAAACTGGACAGCAGAAAGAAAGCGGCCAAAGCCTTAGATAAGGCCAAAGCTCTTTTCCTGAGCGAATCGGTAAAGGAAAGCAACCTTCCGAAATGGATCGCTGATGAATGCACAAAGCTTACCATTAAAACAGCCCCCAATATTTCCCATCTTTTGGCAGAATATCTTGGAAACGATCTTTCAAGGATTGCCAACGAACTGAATAAATTAAAGATCATCCTTAAAGAAGGCGAGGTATTGGACGGAACCATTATCGAAAACCATATCGGAATCAGTAAGGAGTACAATGTTTTTGAACTTCAAAAGGCTTTGGGAACGAAAAATGCCAATGCAGCTTTCAAAATAGCCCATTTTATGGGTAAGAATCCGAAAAACAACCCTTTCGTGATGTTGTTGGCCAGTCTTTACAACTATTTTTCAAATGTTATTATCTACCAGACCATGGCAGGTCAGCCGCCACAGGTCATTGCCTCACAGATGGGAGTCAATCCGTATTTTGTAAAAGATTACGCAGAAAGTGCCAGGCTGTATCCCTTAAAACATGCAACCAGAGTCATTTCCATCTTAAGAGAATTCGATATGAAAGGAAAAGGACTTGGGGCGGTGAATATGGGAGAGGCAGAACTGATCAAAGAATTGGTTTACAAAATTATTAATGTAGATAAGATTAAGATGAAAGTGTGAGGTGGAGATATGAGGTAGCGAGTTATAGATACAGGTTTGGGTATGAGCTGTTAGAAATAATACCCCGAAAGTTTTAACCCATGAGTCCCGAATCTTGAACCTTGCACCCCGCAACAACAATCGACATTTGACATATTAGATATTGACAAGTATCATTAAAATAACTTTAAAAGACAGTAAAAATTACGAAATTAGCGGTCTTAATTTAATTCAATCTTTTTCGAACAAAGTAAATTATGGAGCAAAACATTTTAGATTGTGTGATCGTTGGATCTGGACCTTCTGGTTTCACAGCTGCTATCTATGCAGCAAGAGCAGACTTAAAACCTGAATTGTATACAGGTTTGGAGCCGGGCGGACAATTAACAACCACTACAGAAGTTGACAACTTTCCAGGGTATCCAGCCGGGATTACAGGTCCTGAAATGATGATGGATCTGCAGAAACAGGCAGAAAGATTTGAGACAAAGGTTCATTATGAAATGATCACTAAAGCTGAATTTTCCAAAGAAGCAGGCGGTGTTCACAAACTGTATGCAGGAAACAAAGAGATCCTGGCAAAAACAGTAATTATCTCTACGGGAGCTACAGCAAAATATTTAGGTCTTGAAGACGAGAAAAAATATGCAGGAGGCGGAGTATCTGCCTGTGCGACATGCGATGGGTTCTTCTACAGAGGAAAAGACGTTGTCGTAGTGGGAGCAGGAGATACGGCAGCAGAAGAGGCTACTTACCTTGCCAAATTATGCAGAAAAGTAACACTATTGGTGAGAAAAGACGTTTTCAGAGCTTCAAAAGCAATGGTACACAGAGTAGAAAGCACTCCGAATATCGAAGTGAAATTCCACCATGAGTTAATTGGAATTGAAGGGGAGAACAGCTTGGTAGAAAGAGCTGTGGTGATCAACAACCAGACTCAGGAGACTTCTACAATAGACGTTGAGGGAATCTTCATCGCGATCGGGCATAAGCCTAATACGGATATCTTTGTAGGTCAGGTAGATCTTGATGAAAACGGATATATCCTTACTGAAAAAGGGTCTTCAAGAACAAATCTTCCGGGAGTATTTGCTGCCGGTGATGTTCAGGATCATATCTACAGACAGGCCATTACTGCTGCCGGAAGCGGATGTATGGCGGCTATGGATGCAGAAAAATATTTAGCTGAATTACACGGATAGTATTCAGTTTATACAATACGAAGCGTGCCCGGTGGGTGCGCTTTTTCTTTTTCAGCTATTATAGCAATTTTTTTGTTGGTAAAGCGCAAAGACGCAACGTTTTCTTAATCCTGATGTATAATTTTTAAGGCGCAAGAAAATCAAAGATTTTCAGCAGGGATAAAACGTTATCAATTTTATCGGAGATACAATCTTTGCACCTTAAAGCAGTTTGTTTTTAATATCCTTCGCGCCTTTGCGTTTCCAATAAGCTGTCATTTTTTCATGGATTTATTTTTGGATAATCGCGAAGGCACAAGGTTTTTTTATCCTGATGTATAATTTTTAAGGCGCAAGAAAATCAAAGATTTTCAGCAGGGATAAAACGTTATCAATTTTATCGGAGATACAATCTTTGCACCTTAAAGCAGTTTGTTTTTAATATCCTTCGCGCCTTTGCGTTTCCAATAAGCTGTCATTTTTTCATGGATTTATTTTTGGATAATCGCGAAGGCACAAGGTTTTTTTATCCTGATGTATAATTTTTAAGGCGCAAGAAAATCAAAGATTTTCAGCAGGGATAAAACGTTATCAATTTTATCGGAGATACAATCTTTGCGCCCTAAAGCCGTTTGTTTTTAATATCCTTCGCGCCTTTGCGTTTTAAAAACATAATAAGATTCTCAGTTTTTAAAACGCAAAGCATTCGATCCATAACCACGATTAAATTAAATTCGTATAAAGTATCATAATCCTATAAAAACATTAATATATTTGTGAAACTGCAAAACGATCCGGATTTGCATTCCATTGTATATAAACTAAACAAAAACGAATAAAAATGAAAAGAGTAACCGCTATCGGAGGAATTTTCTTTAAGTGTAAAGAACCTGAAAAAGTAAACGAATGGTATAAGACCCACCTGGGATTGGAAACGAGTCCATACGGTACTAAATTCGACTGGAAAGAAGCAGATTCCGGGAAGAAAGGATACACGCTTTGGAGCCCTTTTAAAGAGTCTACGCAATATTTTGAGCCTTCCACAAAAGAATTTATGATCAATTACCATGTAGAGAATATTGAAACACTGGTAGAAGAGCTGAAAAAAGAAGGTGTGACGGTGCTGGATGAGGTAGCTACCTATGAATACGGAAAGTTTGTACACATTCTGGATCCGGAGGGAAATAAAATCGAATTGTTTGAACCGGCAGAAGAGTAGTCTGCCTGATTTCAACCACAAAAGTCACAAAAATTTTTAAAATGCTTTACCTGTTTGAAGTGATCTGCTTTGGGTATAAAAGTACATATAAGCTTTTGAAAATCTTTAGGTTCCCCGGAATATCACCATTGAAGAGGGGAGAATTCCCCTTCTTTGGAGGGGTGGCGAAAATTCAAAGAATTTTTGACGGGGTGGTTATCACGCCAGCCAGTCTGCAACCACCACCAGATACTTATGAAATCTGCGGGTACTTTCCAAGGTCCCTGTAGGCCGTTCCTGAACCGCTGAGGCTCCCGACCCTTATGAAAGTAGTTCAAGGGGCTATGGAAGTAGGTAAAAGGTTTAGCAATAATAAAATAAAAACAGCTTCCGAACGGAAGCTGTTTTTATTTTTACAGTTGGAGTTTTAATCTAAAATATATATTTTCTTTTCTTTAAGATTGAATCCCAGTTTTTTACCAAGCCAGTTAATACTTGTCTTTCCTTCGTAGATCAATCCCTCAACAAAAAAGACATTGGGTTTCTCCACTTTTGCAAACGGATTAGAAAGAGAGGTGATATTCCCTTTATAAAACTTAGTGATGACTGCAGGATCAAATTCACTTTTCTTTTCAACAGGCTGAAGATCTTCTTTTTTGATATTTAATGTATTTATAAGGCGTTCGCTTAGCCAGAAAGAATCATTGCCGGCTCCGGAATCCAAAAGCACATTGATCTTATAGGTATTGTTCAACAACACGTATGTAGTAATGTCCATAGACTGGTCTGCATTGGTAGACAGCTGGATATCCAGCACCTTACTGCTACTTAGTTTTTCTTTTGGAAATACAATTTCCCTGTTGGCGTAATCGATGATGAATTCGGTATCATAAAGCATTGGCAGGGAAATTAATCCGTCAATTCCCTTGATCTCTGTATCATGGGTGGCATACCATGTATTTTTAAACTTTTTACCATTAAAAATAATCTCTTTTGATCTGAATATCGGAACGGTCATTTTTTCACCGGTTGCACGAAAAGCAGTCAGGAAATTATAGGATTCTTTCTGTCCTAGGTTTTTGGAAAAGCTTCCTAAAAACAGATTGATTCCGCCTCCCGTGTCAAAAATGAAATTTCCTTTTTTACCTTCCACTTCGGCCTGTACAATAAGGTGGCCGGACGGCAGTATGTTCAGGGGTGCTTTCTGTGCAAATGTAATGGAAGAATATAGAAGTACTGAGGCGGTAAGCACCGACTTTTTAATAAATGATTGAGTAAACATCTGAAAATAGAGTTATGGTTTTTAGTTGTGTTTCATCAATGGATGAACCCTGCAAATATACTGTATTCCTTTGGATGAAGTGAGGAAATAGGGGGAGATGCTAAATCCGATAAAAATAATCAACCTGATTTTTAGTTCATTATTAAGTTTTGTTAAAATTTGTGTTGCAAAAGTTTTGCAGAAATTAAAAATCGTTCTATATTTGCACCACTGAAAACAACGGTATAGCCGGAGTTTAGGGAGAGTTGGCAGAGTGGTCGATTGCGGCAGTCTTGAAAACTGTTGACTGTAACAGGTCCGGGGGTTCGAATCCCTCACTCTCCGCGAATACTAATCACAACCTACTGAAAACCAGTAGGTTTTTGTTTTTATTAGACTTTTTTGTTCCACATTTTACCCACATTTCTTAACAAGTAAAAATAATGATTTTTACTTTCTGTTCCATGTTTTACAAATATTTGGAGGTGCAAACTAAAGCTATATCTCCTGAAAAATATCGAAACTAAAAATAATTTATCTTTTTTAAATAAATAAAAAAAGCCTGATTTTAAAGAGAGGCGGCATTACCAAAATTAAAACGAAGGGACGGGGTTGTTATTTATATAGTAGCTTGAAGCATATATAAAAAGCAGGTTCAACAGTTAAAATGGGTCTTCACATTCTGGATAAAACCAACATTCTCAAAATATAGTAGAGTAGACTAATAAAAATTATTTTAATTCTACAGACGACCCGATACTGTTGAAACATTTCATCTTTATTAGAAATATCATTAAAAAATTTACTCACATGTATTAAAATCACTCAAACTGCTTTTAATCAACGAATTAACATAATATTTTTTTTCTTTCATCAATGAATTATTATTTATATTTGAAAGAAGATTTTAAAAAATTCACTTATGAGAAAAACAATTATTGCCTCCTTATTTATGATATTGGGTACAGGATTAGTATTCGCAGGAAATAGCAAACCATCCAAGAAAGATGAGAATTTAAAGAAAAAGAAAGTAAAGGTACATGCACCGTTAGCTGTAGTGCAACAGTAACCAACCCAAGTACCGGAGCAAGTATCACTTATACTATGACTGCTGGAAACATTTTTACAAGTTGTGCAACAGCTCAGCAAAAGTGTAGTTCAAAAATGAAGGCTACTTTAGGTATGGAACCAACAGGATATGAACTTTAATTTTAACATGATATGAGAAAGATTATTTTAACAACAATGTTTTTAGCAGCAGGAATGGTAAGTGCTGCAAATGGTTCAAAAGGCACAGACCCTTCTGTAAAAAAGAATTTGACAAAAAAAGCTGAAACTAAAACAGTTTGCACTGTATCTTGTTCAACACAAGTTCAAATTGGAATGAACACACTAACAATAACATCTACTGCTGGAAGTATTTTTACAAGTTGTGAAACAGCTGCTACCAATTGTACAAAAAAATTAATGAGCAAAGTTTTAGACATGGCAATGAATACTAATGCTTAATAAATAATTTAACCTTTTAAATTAATTTATATCAAAATCAAACAAGTTATTTACACTTCAATGAACAACTTGTTTTTTTAATATTTTAACCAAATGATAAATAGAAAGCTTGTTTTATTACTTATATTTCTGACTTGTATTCTAAGAGCTCAGACTTTTACAGGGATATATATATTTAAATTTAATTCTGCTGTTCCATCTCAAACCTATAATAATTTAGTTAATTCTCAAAATAAAACTTGGTTTGTAGAAACAAAGCTTGAGTCATTGACAGACCCAAATATAGAGAAAGTTACTAAAGATGGTGTAACTATTGAAAATGTTTCAGATGATTACAAAAACATTACACCAGCCTCTAGTCCTGAATATTATAAAGATGAACAAAATAACAGCTTATATTCAAGAAATTTTTATTTAACAAAAGCATGCTATATCAAAGAAAATCTTGACCAATTTAACTGGAAAATTTCAGAGGAAACAGTCAACTATAATGGAAAAAAGTGTAATGTTGCAACTTCTGATTTTCATGGAAAAAAATGGACTGTATATTTTGACACAAGTATTCCCTTCAATGTTGCTCCTTGGAAGTTTTACGGTTTGCCAGGTGTTGTGGTGTATGCTAAAACTTCAGATAATTTATATGTATTTGAATTAAAGGAATATAAAATTACCGAGCAAAATACAGAAGTTAAAAATGCTTTTGAAAAAGAGAAATTCATTACATGGGAAGGTTATAAAACTGAGTACAAAAACTATTTAAAAAAAACTCATTAAAAAATGGAGTGCTGATAGTGAAGATGGAAATGGAGGTTCAATTAAAATGGGTGATACAATAGAAGATTTAGGATTTTCAGAGATTAAATAGAAAATGAAATTTCAATTTTTAGAAAAATATAATTTAAAGGGAGCATATACTATGTTCCTTGTTTTTTTTCTATTCCCATTTTTTGCTTTTTCCCAAACCTTGACAGGGAGTATTGTTTCTGAAACAGGAGGTAGAATCCCTTTTGCCAATGTCATCATTAAAGAAAGTGCCAATACAGAAAAAATAAGTGAATTTACTTTAGCTAAGAATGGAATCTATTCCATCAGCCTCAAAAAAGCTTATCAAAAAATATTTGTTGTTGTAAATGCTACAAATTATGAGACTGTAGTAAAAGAAGTACAAGTAACCGATAAGAATGAAAAAATATCTTTGGATTTTACATTGAAGAAAGAAAAAGTAAGAGAAATACAAGAAGTTATTATTAAGCAAAAAAAAGATGCTTTTGAGGTAAAAGAAGATACTGTAGTATATGATGTTTCACGGTACAAAGACCCCTCTGATAGAAAGATACAGGATGTTCTAAGAAAAATGCCAGGAATAACTGTAAATGATAAAACAGGAGAAATAAAGTATAAAGGAAAACCTGTAGAAGCTGTTAAGCTTGAAGGAGATGATTTGTTTGGCACTAATTATACTATTGGTACAAAAAATATCAATGTAGACATTGTTGAAAAAGTTGAAGCTATTGAAAATTATTCGGACAATCCACTATTAAAAGGTATTGAATCATCGGATAAAGTTGCTCTAAACTTAAAAATCAAAAAAGGGAAAATAGATTTTTCTGGAAATATTGATTGGGCAAGTGGTTTCAATGCTGATTCTAAACAAATGCAAGCCATCAATGCAAATTTATTGCAAGTTGCAAAAAATTATAAATCCTTTCTAAATTTCTCATATAATAATATAGGGGTTAATCAATCTCCCTATGACTATTTCTCCAACGGTCTTTCTATTGACCAACAAAAAGATTCTAATTACTCTGCTAATAAGGTAATTCCTGATAATTCTTTCGGAAGCTTTTTAGATGATAATAGGGCTAATAGAAACAATGCTTTTTTTAGTAGTTATAATTTAATTTTTAAAGCAGTTAAAAAAAATAGCACAAGAGTTAACATTTCCTATCTAAAAGATAAACTTATTCAAGATGTTTATAATGAAAACATAATTTTGGGTGAGAATCTTACTCTTTCAGACAGCTATAATACAAGAAAAACACCTGAATTATACAGGGTAGAAATAGATAGCAAAACTAATACTTCAAAAAAATCTCTTTTAGAATATAAGCTAGCTGCATACAATGAAAATACTAAGCAATACAGTTCCATTGTTCAGAATGGAGTTAAAAATTATGAAACAGATTTATTAACAAAGAATAACTTTTTTAAACAAACCCTTCAATTTACATATAAATTGAATGAAAAATCTGCACTTCAATTTAATACAAACTATTCATGGAATAATCTTCCTCAAAGCATAACTTCTTTTCCAGATTTTAGTATTACTGATGATGAGCAATTTAAAACACAGTTTAGTAACTTTAAAAAAAGCATCTTAGATTTTCAACTCTTATTTTTAGGGAAGCATAAAAATGTGAAATATCTTTTCTCTATAGGAAGTATTAACGAATCTAACAAGTATAATTCAAGAATTGAAGGTACAAATATAAAGTCTTTTGAAAATACTTATTTAAACCAATTTACTAATAATAGAAGCTCATACTATTTCTCAGGACAGATTAATTATAACTTTTCAAAATTCTATATTCAGCCTTCCTATAATCTTGTTTACCAAAAACAAAACATAGAGGCTACGAATATTGAAAAAAATAAGCTTTTATTCGAACCAAAATTATACTTAAAATATAAAATTAATGATACTTCTTTAATTAATGGGATAGTTAGTTATAGTCAAAAACCATTTTCAGAGGATAAGTTAATCATGAATCCTGTATTTATAAGTAACAGAAACGTTATTAGTAACGTAACATCTTTAGAAATTCAAAAAACATTTAATAGTAGATTAAGTTATGTAATAAATGATTTATATAAGCAATTAAATTTTAATTTAGGAGTATATTATACTAACGATAAAGGCAATTATTTTTCAGAAATAAATATTGCTCCTTATCTAACAAGCTATAAGTATTTTTATTCTCCTAATACAAGAAACATTTATGGACTGGATTTTTCTTATGACAAATATTTTTCTTTTTTAGATAGTGTAATTAAATTGGGTTCTAATGTGTCATTTTCAAATTATGAAAACATTGTTAACAGTTCCCAGATTAGAAAAATAAACAGTAATTCAATAACTAACGATTTTTCATGGAGAACAGTTTTTGACTTAAAAATAAACTTTGAAAATAAATTCACCTACAATATCAATACTATTAAAGTTGAGGAGGGTGAAAAGAATATTTTGAAATCATTTAATAACAGTTTTAAAATTATAGCAAAACCTTTCAGGAAAGTGTCTCTTATTTCTGGAATGGATTATTTCCTTCCGAATATTGATAAGAAAACAAATTATATTTTTATTGATAGTACAATAAAATATACAGTTAATAGGAGCTGGGAACTTTCCTTTTTTGCAAAAAACTTACTCAACAAAAGAAACATCACCGAGATTGACATAAATGATTACTCAATTAACACTACCAATGCTCAGATAATTCCAAGGTATTTTCTATTGAATATCACATATAATTTTTAATAAAATTGTTTTTTTCTTGAGTCTGCCATTTGTTTTTGATAAACATTTGATAATCATATGTTTAATATGGAAAAGAACCTATTCGTGTTATTACAAGGCAAACGTATAAGAAAATTCCCTCTCAAAAATTGGAGGGAATTTCTATATATTAAACCTCGTATAAGGTCTATGCCTGTCTTTCGATTTATAAAGAATTTTGCTCGGTTACACTGACTTTATAGTTTGGAAAAGTCTGAATCTCTTTAAAGTACTTGTCATACCTACGATTCAAAGGAATCATTTTTACAGAATCTTTGATTTCTCCGTTAGTCAGCTTTTCAAATCTTTTTTCCACAGTATCTCCCAAAGATTCACCTATAAGTTCTTTAAAGTGAGGATTGATAAAATAGTTTATACTGAACAGTCCAGTTTCATCACAGTTTAAACCCATTTTTACAAAAGGAGTTATAAATTCCTCCATTTTAAAGCAGTTTCCTAAGTTTGGAGTTTCAGTATGATTGCACTCGATTCTGGTTCTTAAATCCCCAACCTCTAAAAAGCCCTGAATTTCGATTAAAAACATAATGTTCTTGTGGTTTTGTTCGATTTTTGAGCCTCTAACGTGGTAAATTTGACAAGTTTAGAATTATTGTACTTTTCTTCAAAAAAATGAGCAAACAATACTGGATTCAAATCAGGTATTTCTTTCTTCGTTTCCAGAAACACAAAAACTACAAGTTTTTCAATATATTTACCAGTAGAAAAACCACATTTTACAAGTGCTGTTCGGGTTTCCAGAATTTCAATACGAGTTGGATAAACTCTGTTACTTGTTACATTCCCTTTTTTATCAATCCCGTTCCAAGCCAGAAAATCTAATACAACCTTTTGAAAAGGCACAGAGTTAATATAGTTATAACGGGGAACAGTAATAATATCCCTTTCGTTCTCATCTATTGGAAATAGCCAATTATTAAGCTTATTATGAAATCTATTCCCTGTCATGACTATTATTTGTATTTTTCTGGCTATTTGTAACTAATGCACCTATGATTCCAGCACCAACAATCAAGATAACCACAATTAAAATTGTATTATTACTACCGTCATTGCTGGGCTTTTGGTAACCAGTATCTTTTTTAATACAGCTTCCATCTGGTTGCTGGGTGTAATGTTCATCAACATTAACCCTTTCACCTTGAAACGAAGGTGATTTATCCTCTGGTGAACTGAACGGGTCAACATCACTATTTTGAGTATTGGCTTGTACGTTTCCAGACTGACTATAGTTTCTATTTTCAGGAAGTGGTGTACTCTGGTAAATATCTTCAAACTTTGCTACTTCAAGATTTTCAACCTTTTCCAAAGATTTTTTCTAATTTTTGTCCTTTACTGGGTTTATGTTTTTCAAAATCTCATCAACAGCCCTCACACTCTCATTTTGAGTCTCTTTCATTCCAATTACGGGGTCTATTGCTGAAGGTGACTGATTGTAATAATCCTGTTGTGTTTGTGCATTTGTCAGAATTGTAAACAAAGTTAAAGGTAATAATAACTTTTTCATATTCAGTATTTTAAAATTATTATTCTTTATCTAAATAAAAAAGAGTACTCAAAAAACCTTCAGATTTTGTCTGAAGATTTTTTTGATCCCCTAAAGAAGGTTGTAAAAGTGGAACTGCAGCTGCAGCTGATTAAGATTACTATAAAACAGCCTTTCTGACTACAGTCATAATCTGTATCATTCAGATTTGCCAATTTTGATGATCGCTGTTGGAATAATATTACAGTTTAAACACCATTACAAGATTATATATGAAGAAGCGTTTTTTTGAGAGATTTTTAAACTGGTCAGCATACTTTACGGGAGACCCCATACTTTTTATCGGTGGAGCTATATTGATGATGATCTGGATTGTAGTATTCGTTTTGTTTATTGTACGGATTTTACAAAGTTAATAGGAATAGGTTAGCCTCTGTGCTGACCGTATTTCATAAAAACAATAATAAGAGGCTGTCTCAAAACTAGACCTTGTCATTCTGAACCTGAAAAGAATCTCCGGAAATCAAACATTTAAGATTCTTTACCATATTATATTTCGTTCGGAACCGCACTTTTGAGACAGCTTTTTACTATGAATAAAAAAATCTTTATGTCACTGTGTTTACAACAGCATATTGTTAAATCATCTATTTTATTTCCAGTACTTTTAATAGGACAAGATATCTTAATACATGAAAGGCAGCAATATGTCATTTTAAGAGTACACCTTAACGGTTAATGAGCATACATTGATTCCCACTCAAACGATTTTTCCAAACCGGGTCTGTTAGAAGAACTTTGAACTTTTGTTCCGGCAGGCATTCGGCTTAATGCATCAGATATTTCTTTATGCTGGGTCACTTCTTTTAGCCATCAGATGTATGTAAAGCGATTCTGTAATATTAAAGAAAGTCAATATTCTTTGTTCCGGCTTTTTTTGTAATTTGGCTGGCAGCAGAAAACGCCCCATACAATCTCGGCACAATAGAGGCGGGCAGAAATTTCACGACAAAAAAACTAAAAATAATAACCAAAAAATTTAAACTAACCATGGAAAAAGAGTTAACTGAATTAACCGACCAGGAATTATTAGAGAAAAAGAAAAAGATCAAGTCTGGCGAAATAATGAATGCTGCGATTTTGGGAGCACTGATTGGTATTGCCGTTTACAGTACGGTAAAGCATGGTCTTGGGCTTTTCACATTTCTTCCATTGCTTTTTGCCCTTTTTATGGCTGGCAGATGGAAAAAAACAATAAGGCCCTGGAAGAAGAATTAAAATCCAGAAATCTAAAGTAAAAAATAGCGGAGTAAGTATATTCAAACTCCTACAGAAAAAAGTTCAGCCCGTTGCTAAAACAACGGGCTGATTTTTTATCGATCGGGTAAAGGTGATCAATAGATTCCAAGTTTTTATATGGAACCTCTCTAATTTCGTAAAAACTGGCCAATCCCTATGGAATCAAAGGTAAAGGCAGACCGGTTTTCGGATTTATCGATTTTACTGCTGATGGTTAGTGCCCATAAAACCAGTTCTTTGCAGAAATTCAGGTCTTCCGTGCTTAATTCTGAAGCATTTTCCTCAACTACAGTTACCAAAGGGGCGATACTGTTGAGTTTAGCATAGAATTCCTCATCAGTATCATTGTAATTGAGTTCCAGATGATTTTTGTTGAACCATCTGATTAATTCGGTATAAGGAGTTTTGATTCCCTCTTTTTCCAGCTTGGGAATACGGGGGAATATCTGTTCAAACTGGGCCATGACAGCTTTGTCAATTAATATTTTGGCTACATAATCCGCTCCTTCCTGTTCTCCTTCATAGACGAGTTCAATTTTTCCAGTGATAGAGGGAATAATCGACATAAAATCAAGCAGGCGGACTGTCGTTTTTTCAGCTCCCGATTCGATCAGGCGCAATTTGGCTGCTGCGAATAGATTTTCCATAGCGCTGATGGTAAGACGTGCACTGACGCCGCTTTTGGCATCCACATATTCGCTGTCACGGGCGGCAAAGGCAACTTCCTCCAGGAGGTCTTTTGCCAGACCGGGAATTTGTATCTGTGATTGATCCTCAGATGAAATCATCGCTTCCTGCTCGGTGATCTGTCTGGCAAGTGCAATGGTTTTGGGATAATGGGTGAAAATCTGGGATCCGATTCTGTCTTTCAAAGGCGTTACAATACTTCCACGGTTGGTATAATCTTCCGGATTGGCCGTAAAAACGAACTGAATGTCAAGAGGCATTCTCAACTGAAATCCACGAATCTGAATATCGCCTTCCTGTAAAATATTGAATAAAGAAACCTGGATCCGGGCCTGTAAATCCGGGAGTTCGTTGAGAACAAATATCGATCGGTTGGCACGCGGAATCATTCCGTAATGCAATACCCGCTCATCCGAATAAGGCAGTTTTAAAGTAGCCGCTTTGATGGGATCAATATCCCCGATTAAATCGGCGACATTCACGTCAGGAGTCGCCAGCTTTTCAAAGAAACGGTTGGAACGGTGTACCCAGGAAATTGGAGTTTCATCACCCAGTTCTGCAATCAGATCTCTGGCAAACTTTGAGATAGGATGAAAAGGACTGTCATTAATTTCAGATCCTTTTACGATAGGCAGATATTCATCAAGCAGGCTCACCATACTTCTGGCAATCCTTGTTTTTGCCTGTCCGCGTAATCCCAGCAGATTGATGTGGTGGCCGGCAAGAATGGCCTTTTTCAGCTGGGGAATTACGGTGTCTTCATAGCCCCAAAGTCCTTCAAATACAGGTTCTTTAGCTTTAATTTTTGAAATTAAGTTAGCCTGGATTTCTTCATTAATCGTTTTATCAATATATCCTGAATCTTTTAATTCTTTGAATGTGATCTCTTTTTTCATTTCTTTTATATTCTCTTTATTCTGTTTCTTTCGTAATCTTCAAAAATCATTTGTCCTAAACCTGATAGCCCTGTTAAGAAGGCCTTCCCGTTATTTTGAGCGGTAAATGCCTTCACAAACTGACGCAGGTAAGGATCCTGGGCAATCATAAAAGTGGTAATAGGAATTTTCAGTTTTCTTGCCTGTGCAGCTCTGTTGAGACATTGGGTGACGATCATTTCATCCAACCCATAGCTGTTTGTATAAAATTCTCCGGTGGGAAGCTGGATACAGCTCGGCTTTCCATCAGTGATCATAAAAATCTGCTTGTTGGTATTTCTTTTTCTGCGGAGAATATCCATCGCCAGTTCTAATCCTGCCACTGTATTGGTATGATAAGGACCCACTTTTAAGTAGGGAAGGTCTTTGATTTTAATAGGCCAGGCTTCATTTCCAAAAACAATAATATCTATAGAATCTTTGGGATATTTTCTTTTAATCAGTTCCACCAGGGCCATAGCCACTTTTTTCGCAGGCGTGATGCGGTCTTCACCATATAAGATCATGGAGTGGCTGATATCGATCATAAGAACGGTGCTCATCTGTGCCTTATGCTTGGTTTCCTCCACGATGAGATCATCTTCTGTCAGACGCAGGTCTGAAATTCCATTATTGATCTGAGCATTTTTTAAACTTTCAGTCATATTCACGGCAGAGAGGTCATCTCCATATTGAAAAGAACGGTTTTCGCCGTCCCGTTCATCTCCGATCCCTGTTTTCGGGGTACGGTGATTTCCAGCACCGCTTTTCTGCAGTTTCCCAAAAATCTGGTCTAAGGCATATTCGCGGAGGGCAGCCTCTAGCTTAGGCGTGAGTATATTTTTTCCTTTGCCTTTTCCTGAATCGCCGGTTTCAGGATCTTCTTCCTTAATATATCCCCGTTTTTTTAAATCTTCTTCAAAATCCTGAATAGAATATTCATCATTAAAAATGTCATATTCCTTATCAAGCATGTCGAGCCATTCGAAGGCTTCCTCAATATCTCCGGAAGTATGGGTAAGTAAATCTTTGAAAATATCAAAGACCCGGTCAAAATTTGATAATTCTTCTGGGACATGTTTGCTGAACGTAAAGCCTTTCTGAGAATTAAAATCTTTATTTGTCATAAGATGATGAAGCTTTTTTGCTGTTATTTGCTTTTAAATACTTGAGATGAAAGCTGGAATCTGGATCATTTCATTAGTTTCAAACGTCTTTATTCAATGAATGATCTGCAAGTATTTTTGTATGCTTTGCTTTGTTTCAAACTGAAAAGTTAGGAAAATATCCTATTAAGATTCTCAATGAAAAATAGAAAATACTAATGGTAATGATATGAAATTAGAATATAATACAGCGTATGTAAATAAGTTGTAAAAATATAATCCTGCACGAAGGGACTATCTCTGAAAATCTGAAAAGGATCTTATCGTAACATTCTGAATCGATAGGTATTTATTTCCGGAATGACATCAGAAGTAAAATTCCTGTCGTAGAATTACTACAATTTTTGAAATAAGTCCCAATTCATTTGTTGGTGATTTTTTTAGATAATATATTGCATTACCAAATCAAGAAAAAAAAGTATGAAAAGAAACCTAGCCCTAAAGCTTTTACTGATAAGCTCATAGAGAAGATTTTTTAATCCATATTGACTCTTTAGAAAACTTACCTGGGAGCAGTTGAAGTCAATTTTGCAAAATTAAATGCATCATTACCGGCTGTCTTCGCAGGTTGAAAATCTTGCCTTAATAAAAGGTATA
Organism: Chryseobacterium sp.; assembly: GCF_022869225.1. NCBI lineage: Bacteria > Pseudomonadati > Bacteroidota > Flavobacteriia > Flavobacteriales > Weeksellaceae > Chryseobacterium > Chryseobacterium sp. Next base: position 4,069,965 of record NZ_JALIHL010000001.1, read on the forward strand.
ATTTCCAATTAAAATCAATACAAAAAACGTTGTCATGTTTAAAGAAGGAAAAAATTTTCCCAAGCAGAGAATAGATTCAAATAAGGCAGATATGGTAAATAAAATCCAGAAAGATATCCACGATACCGATCCTGGAAAAGCGATATCACTGCCTGAGAATATAGCAGATGGCAGAAAGAAAATTATGAATCAGCCCATCATCCCTAATGACCCTGCCACTATTCAGGATAAAGTATGGTCTAAACAGCCTACCTCAAAGATCTTTAATGCAAAGGCAATCCCGGAAAATGTGATTGCTGGAATCAACAGAGTGGTACGGCTTGACATTTTTGTTGAGGGAGAAGCGATCAGGTTTTTTAAGCATTTTAAGCTTAGCCAGAGTGCGGTGAGGCACCATGAATTTAATCTGATACTTGCTCATGATACACTCGGAGGAATAGAAAACCATAATCTTGAAGAAGCCCAGAAATTTCTGGGTAAAAGGATAACTGTGGTTTTCAAATACAAAGATGTAGAGGAGGGGCCTGAAAGAAATTTTGTGGGAGTCATTACAGAAGTAGGTTTCAGCCAGGAAAAAGGAAGCCTTGGAAATCTTGTTTTGAAGGGCTCCAGCCCGACTGTTTTACTGGATGCCGCGCCCCATATCCAAAGTTTTGGCGGTGCACAGCCCATCAGTCTGAACAGTATTGCCCATCATGTTATAAAAGAAGGGCTTGGACATGGGAAATTCGATTTTCGGGTAGATGCCCGCCATGGAAATATTCCGTACAGCTCCCAATATGAAGAAACCCATTACAATTATCTTGCAAGGCTGGCAGAAGCTTATGGTGAGCAGTTTTTCTATGATGGAGAGGTACTGCATTTCGGGCAGCTACCCCCTCAGGAACAACCGGTCAAACTTACCTATGGCAGCAATCTCAGCGATGTTGCAATAAAAATGAGAGCCCAACATGTCAATCCTACTTTTTACGGCTACAGCAGCAGTAAGAATGAGAAATTTACAGGAGGAAGCTCAAAGATCAATCATACTTCTGATATTGCACAGCGTGCCTATGAGATATCGGAAAAAACCTTTTCAACTCCTTCGCTGCGGATAGCTCCAATAAAGGCATCCTCCTTTATGGATATCGATGCTTCTCAAAAGGGAACTGCCGGAAGTAAAGCTTCCGAAGTATTTGTTACGTCGGGGTGTACCACTGTTCCTTTCCTATATCCCGGCTGTATTGTAGATGTTGAAATGCGAAAAAAAGACAGCAATGATACCTCTTATTTTACCAAATTAATGCTCATAGAAGTGATTCATGAAGTGGATGCCAGAGGATATTATGAGGGCTCTTTTGATGCAATTGCTTCAGACACAGGCTTTATTCCTAGACCGGAATTTGCGGTTCCCATTGCAGAACCGCAGTTTGGAAATGTTATTTCCAATACGGATCCGCTTAATCAGGGGCGTGTTCAGGTTCAGCTTGACTGGCAGAACGGGCAGGATACCACAGAATTTATCCGGGTGATGTCTCCCGATGCGGGAAGCAGTGAAAAAGTCGGCAAAAACCGGGGCTTTATGTCCGTTCCTGAGGTTGGGGACCAGGTGATTGTAAATTTTGTACATCTTCATCCCGACAGACCATTTGTGATGGGCGGAATGTATCATGGAGGTATTGGCTCAGGTGGCGGCTCAGGAAATAATATTATGAGCTTCAGCGGAAGAAGCGGTGCGGAACTGAAATACGATAATGGTGCCGGTTCCATGAATCTGAAGGATCAGGGAGGTGCCAGTATGTTCTTCGATGGTGCCGGGAATGCAACTGCCAATGCTAATGTGAATCACACAACGAATGCGGGAAGCAATCATATGGTCAATGCAGGGGCAGCAAGTACGATCAATGCGGGAAGCAGCAGCTCGATCAATGTGGGAGGAGAAAAAGGCGCTCCGCCCCAATCATTACTGCAAATGGATGCAGGAGGAAATATTATTCTGGAAGGAAAAACAAGTATTGTATTTAAGGTGGGAAATAATTCGATTACCATTTCCCCTGAAGGAATAATCACTACGGTAAGCGATGGAAAAGTAGAAACAATTGCCTCTACGGGGCCCGTAACGATAAAAAGCGGTGCCGCCGAAGTGGGTATAGACGGAGCGACCAAAGTAAATGTTTCCGGAGGTGATATGGTACTTATCTCAGGAAATGAAGTAGAAATAAATCAGTCATAATGGAAAATATCGTTTTACATATCCCTGTAACATCTCCTCAGTTGTATCAGATTTCCACCGCGATGCAGATACAATTGGGAACCTATACCGTTAAAATGATCGAAGATGTCGAAGTGGAATTCAGTTACCTGTTAAACGCCAATAAAGATCCTGTGGTGAAAATGAAGGTGAAGAATATTTCCTTTGACAACTCTCACCCTGATTTTTTTAGCTTTACCAGTCTTATCAATTCACTCTTAAACGAAATCCTTGCTTTGCCTGATCAAGAAGGGAAATGTATTGATGTGGTGATTCCTCATTGGGAAGAAAAATGGGCAGAACTGGAAAGAAAGCTTAGCAAAAGTTATGAGGATAAAGAACTGGTGAAGCAGACTGCCGAGCAGATCCGTCGTTTTATTAATGATAAAGGTAGGTTGGTAAGACAGTTAAATAATAGCGGGTTTCATCAGCTGTTCTTTGCCGGCTATTATAAAGATTATTCTATGCCTGTAAAGGAAAATCAGGTATTTGACACGTTAATTCTGGGAGTAGACTTATTCATCAAAAAAGAATGGGAAGCAACTGCAATTCCTGATACAAATGCCAAACTGGTAAAGGTTACAGGAGAGGTTGATCCAGAAAAATTTGACCGGAAGAGCTACACCAGAAATGTAAAGGAACTGGTCAATCAATATGATCTGAAAATTGATTATTCCTTTGATTATGAAGAGTCCTATGTGTTTGATATCCATGATGTTCTTCAGGAAGCGGAGACCTATCTATCTTTTATAGAATCTCCCATTTACAGTTATACCGTAGCAAGGTCATTGAAAAATATATCTCCGGATAATCATTTTTCTTTTGTCTTACCTGCTTTGGAAAATACAATAAAAGACTAGGCCATGGCTAAGAAATATATACCGGATAACAGCTGGCTTACCTGTGATAAAGGCTCCGTACCGGTACAGCTTAAAGTTACCCATCACAATAATTCCAAGATATACGGAGAATTTCTGGCCAATGAAATGGACATGATTCCCGGAGAGAATATTCAACCGTTGGGAGTGTGCTCTGTTATAGGAGGACCATGCAAATTTGCACCCATTTATTGGGATAAATGTAATGAAGGGGTAAAAGTGAACGGGTATAAGCTGGTCTTTGAAGATGCCCATTTGCTTTGCCAGCAAGGGGGGAAGATAGCTGTAGACTTCAATGCTCCCTCATCCAGTTCAGGGTTCTGGTTTTCATATGGCGGTGTGGCTATGGCAGGGCAATGGATGAATTATAACGGAGTCCTGGATTATAACCAGAGAGGCGTGATCTATGACATTGAAAAAGGGAAAATGTCAATAACTGTTGATTCCGGATCTCAGCATAGAAAAGGAAACTATGGTGAAATGAAAGACCAGGTGTACCATAGAGAGCAGGGGTGGCGCGATATCCGGAAGGAAGCACCCAATATGGATATTGACAAACCCACAGCATCAGGTATTGATGGTGCTTATGAAAAGGGCGGTGTGTTTAAAGAAACCGATGCGAAGTATGACCAGGCAAAACTTAAAACCAATAAAGGAAGTGGAAATAGGGAGCTGGATGTAAAATGGACTAATGATCATATCGACAACGGAGCGATTACAAGTGCCGAAGACGCCAGACAAATGAGAAGAGCGAATAATAACGTCTCATTACAACGAGCTGTTACCCACGTGGATACAGATGGAAATATGCGGAATATTCCTGTGAATGATGATGCCTATAGAAAAGGTGCAGGAGCCATTACGGAGATGGAAATGAAACCGACCTCAAAAGCCAGTCAGTTTATACAAAAAACTCAGTCAGCACTTCGTAATTCTAAACCGGTAAAGGCATTGGCAGATTCAAAATTTTCGGCTGCCGTACAAGGAAGCAAAGGAGCAACGAAAGCCAATGATGCCTTATGGAAGGCTACACAGGTGGTAGAATCCAGCCCTGCTCTTAAAACGACGGGAAAGGTATTAGGGCGGGGAGCAATTGTAGTAGGAGTAGCTTTGGATGCTGCAAGTATTTATTCCGCCTATGAGGAAGAAGGAGAGTTTGGAGACAAAACCCAGCAGGCTACAGGATCTGCTGTCGGAGGATTAGCCGGAGGATGGGCGGGTGCCGAAATCGGGGCGGTTATAGGAACTGCGATATGCCCGGGGATAGGAACCGTTGTAGGAGGAGTAGTGGGAGGGATTGTTGGCGGGCTGGTAGGAAGTGGGGCCGGATCTAAGATCGTAGATTGGTTATTTTAACTTAATTTAGTGGAAACAAAATATAATTATGGGATTTTTCAACAAGATATTCGGAGAGGATAAGGAAAACAGCGGTTCCTCACAAAAAATAAGAGCACAATATAAAGATATAAATTACTTCAATAAGGAAATTGAGAGGATTGATCTGTGGATGAAAGATGATGAAGAAGATTTTCAGGTCTATAAAGAAAAAAATGGGAAATTAGAGAATCATCACTACATTGAAGCTTGTAATATTAGACTTCAAAAAATCCAGAATATCTATTCTAAAGGTGAAAAAATAGAAGTCTTATCTCCTGTTTTAGATGAGGCATTAGGCTTTTTATTTCAAGCGGATCCCAAGGAATTTACTGATAATTCCCTTTTTCTTAAATGCTGCTCCTTGCTGGTCCTTCTTAAAAAACAGCAGGAATATAAATCAGAAATACAAAACTTTATCAGTGTTTGGCAAAAGGAAAGTACAGCTTCTGAATTTAAACCGATACCGCTTCTTTACTTTATAATGGAAGCTACAAATGACAGTACCAGCACTAATGATTATCCTCCCTTTATATTACTGGAGAATATTACAAGCCTTTCCACCAAAGAAGCTGAAGAGGCAGTAAAGAAATATTTAGAAGACTGGTATAACCTGCATCAGGAAGATGCATGGTATAACTCTCATTTAAGAGACTGGGGGTATAGTGGATATTGGGCCTGGGAAGTGGGAGCGGTAGTGAAAAGGATGGGATTGAATGATAACAGTTTTAAAGACAATCCCTATTATCCGTATGATATGGTGCACTGGAAATAAGGACTTGAACACGTCATCATACAAAGCCCCCCGAGCTGTATTTATATTATTCCTTATTCTGAATGAGGTAAGGTCTGCCATTCCAAATAATAATCAGGGCTGAGCCGGAAGGGACAATCCAGCCCTGAATGTTCCTGAATCATTTTTCTACAGAAAATCCCTTTCACCCAATCTTGCTGATCAGGATAAGCTTCTCGATGGGAATGCGCTCATCTGCTATCCGTTTTTCATGTATGGCTACATCTTTCACTAATAATCCGGCTTTCCAGGCGGATCATCTGTCCGGTCATTACAACAGATGCCATGAGATTCCCGTATTTTAAATTTCTGAAGTTGGCTTATAGATTGTATAATCAATGGCTGAGTATGATAAGACCGATTGTTATTTTGAAAATTACTTCCGTGATAACATAAATTCTGATGCTCATGAGAGCCCGGGAATAGGGTAAGGCTAAAAAGGCTGGAACAGGGATGTTGTATGTGAATGTAAAAATAATTACAAGGTATTGAACCGTTAACTTTTTACATCTTATTTAAAAAAGAGATTTATGTTAATGAAATCTTAAAATTTTATCCGTATTTTGGTATAAGGAAGAATTAAATTCTCCGTTTATGATCTGATATTCAATATTATTAAGAAGAAAAAAATTACTTTAACTTTGTGAGTCAAATGATATACAGCAGTTATGAAGCTTTTGGAGGCTCTAATGTATTGTTTGAAAACAGATCCCAAACGAACTTATAGGAATCGCGAAATTAAATAGGCGATAAGTACATATGAAATATAAATTCTTAAATTTTAAATTGAGAAAAGTTGTTCATTATTCACTGATCCTGTGTATTTTATTGATACAGGTCATTATAGCAATATTTTTTTATACCGAGTTTGTCAATGAAAAGAAGCTGAATTTTATTAAGACTCAGCTGGAAGAAAGCCGGGCGCTGGGAGGTTTAACGGAAAATTCCCGCAAAGATTTTATGGATGCGCAGGGCTACCTTCAAAAATATATGATCAGCCAGGATGATAAGGATCTGCAGCTCTATTTCCAGTCATTGAGAAAGCTTAAGAATAATTTTGACAAGATCGGTGAATACGAAAAGACAAGTCCCAGACTGAAAAATAGCCTGGTGCAGCACAAAAGTGATACCCTGAAAGTGACCAAGCTAAAGACCTTGATCGATTCTGCATATCAGACCTCGCTGAATCCGCCCACGAAGGCCCAGGAAAAGGAATATGAGCCGGAAAAGTATAAGAATGACTTTGAGGATTTTAATATCCAGACCCGTACGTATGCGGATACGATCAAAAAGAAAGGTTTTATGGGGCGTTTAAAAGATGCCATAACGGGGAAAGTGAATGTTCAGAAAGAAAGTACCGTTGTTACTTTAACCAATAATAAGACCATTGACCTCTCTCAGGTAAAATCTAAGATGAATAATGCGATGAAGTCTATGGACAAGCATTATGCGGCTGAGGTGAAAAAAGTTCAGCTGTATGCTGCCCAAAAGCAAAGGAATAATCTGCAGTTTTACAGTAACTTCAGCAAGCTTTTGGTATACAGCAACGGACTGATCGAAGTTTATGAAAATGCCATTAAAGACTTTAAATCGGAATTAGAAAAAGAATATAATAAGCAAAGTTCAGATAATAACAGGATCAGAACATATCTTGTGCTTGGATTGATGATCCTGATGTTTATCGTATCCATTCTGATTATGTATTTTACAAGAGTTGCCTTTATTTACGAAAAGAAACTTAATGCAGCGAATGAAGAAATTAAAAGGAACCTGAATTTCAAAAACAGGATATTAGGAATGCTGAGCCATGATCTGAGGTCTCCGCTGAAAATTATCAATATTTTCATTGACAAGATCCACAGGACGACGAAAGATGACACCATAAAAGATTATCTTCAGTCTATCAAGTTTACCAACAGTACTTTGCTTATTCAGTCTAACCAGATCCTGGAATACACCAGGAATCAGGAAGCGGAGAAAAAAATGATCAATACGGTTTTTAATCTTAAAGATGAGCTTAATTCTATTGCAAAGGTCATTACTCCTTATATAGAAACCCGGAATAATAAGTTCGTTGTCACAGACATGATCCCTGAAGAACTGGTAGTATGTGCCGATAATATAAAGATCAATCAGGTATTTATGAATATTCTCGGAAATGCCAACAAATTTACAGAAAACGGTCAGATAGACCTTACCATGATCACCGAACCTATAGATCAGAACAAAATTTCGCTGATCACAACGGTAACGGATACAGGTATCGGAATATCAGAATCTGATGTAAAAAAAATATTCGAACCCTATTACCAGGGCGTGGTTTCTGATGAAATTGACAATCTTGGGGCTGGCCTGGGACTGAGCTTAGTGAAGGAAATTGTAGAGCTTTTTGACGGTGAAATATCGGCTTCAAGTAAATTATATAAAGGAACAAAAATAACATTCAGGATCAATTTAAATCGTTATAATGATGGAAACACCAATTGAAAATAGAGAAATTACATTTCTTTTAGCAGATGACCATAGTATTGTAAGACAGGGGATGGAGATTATCATCAGTGATATTGTTCCCAATGCTATCATCTATCATTCTTCATCTTTAAAGCAGTTGGTAGAGCTGGTGGAATCCAAAGAAATAGCGATGGCCATCATAGATGCTCATTTTCCAGATGGGAACAGTCTTCATATTTTATCTCAAATGAAAAGTGTGAATCCTGATATTAAAATTTTGATTTTTACAGGACTTGAAGAGGATCTTCATGCACTCAAATTTATTAAAGCAGGAGCAAACGGCTACCTTAGTAAACTGAGTGAAGAGGAAGAAGTGAGAGAAGCGGTCTTAGAATTTATAAAGAAAGGGGAATACTTTTCTGCTGTTTCCCGGAATTTATTGGTACAGTTTGTTTTTAACCCGGACTTAATCAATCCGCTTAGCCGTTTGACGAAAAGAGAATTACAGATTGCCGAAATGTATGCAGAGGGATTGGGGAATCTGGAGATTTCCAATCAGCTGGATATCAAGCAAAATACAGTCAGTACGATTAAAAAAAATATCTTTGAAAAATTGAAAATTGAAAATCTTGTGGAATTGATTGATTTGATCAAAACGCACCACAAAATTTAGAATTTCGAAAAGCTCTTTTCTGGCTTTTTCCTATTAAAATTGACATATCGATAAATATCGATATTGTATTCGATGCCTATCGATGGGGATTATAAGAGATTTAATTGATTAATGTTGTTACTTTGCACTATAAAATTTACCCAATGGTTAATCAGAATGCTTTTGATTATACAGAACGGTAAATGAATATAACTATGCAAATGATAAACTATAGTTATAAAAAAAGCAAATGATGAAATTAAATGTCAGAGTATAAATAACCCTACACCTATAGGCTTCTTGACAAGCTTATTACCCAAAAAACACAAACATAATATAAAAAAGGCAAATAGGTATTTTCAAGTTATTTAATACAAAAAAAGGAGGCAGGAGCCTCCTTTTATATTGATCATCAATTGTAAATGTTATCGCATTTTTGCTCTGCTTTCAAAGTATTAGTGATTCAAAACCTTCATCTTAAGAAAATAATTATTTTGATTTTTCCCTTTCAGTAGGTACAGGTATAAGAAAATTTCATTTTTTATCAAATGATAAATAGATCCTGTGATCTATCACCTAGTTTTATACCAAAACATGTCAGGAGAAAAAGACTTAGCCGTGCTGCTTCAGGATATGGAACCCGTATTGAATCCCGGAGAATATGTCTTTTGTACCATTGAAAAACTGAGCCGGGTTCCGGGTTTGGTTAAGATTCTGTTTTTCTTCCGGGAAACTGAAGCGGTTACCATAGTCCCGAAAAAAATACAGCGGAGGAATGGAACCTTGATTACACTTATATTTCTTCCTGGATTACCCTGAACATTCATTCTTCACTGGAAGCAGCGGGTCTAACAGCTGCTTTTGCCAACGCACTGAAACAGGCGAATAGCAGCTGTAACGTAATTGCTGCCTATTTTCATGACCATATTTTTGTATCTGAAGATGATGCTGAAAAAGCATTGAAAACTTTGCGTGCACTAAAGTCTGCTTAGAGGAGATATGGTAAAGGAAAATTAAGTATCACTTTAGGTTTCAGCTTTCAAAATGTCTGGTTGCCCCAGCTATCCAGCTTGCCCGATATTATTGCCGGAACAGCCGGATTAAGCGCTGAAGATTCTTTCCTGAAGTTCGGATTTACGGGATCTGCCCAAAGCATTGCCGCCGGAAAAGCATCCTATGCAAGAAGTCAGCTTTATACCACAGACAGAGATCTTCCACTAAGTGATGCCACCTCCAATTCACCGTTTACCGCGGTTTTAAGCTCGGCACAACCCGATGCCAATGCACTGACTGAATTAAAGAGTATTACTTCTTTCTTTCAGAATCATGAGGCTTTTGTGGCAAAGGCATTGGCGTTTTTAGAGAAATAGAATCCCGGTCTTAGCAGAGAAACAGGTATAGCTTACTGTATATGAGTAAGCTTTACTTGATGCTTGCTGTTTTCTTCAATTAAGCAGTTTTTATGATCAAAAAGCTGGAAGCTCAGAAGTGGCTGGCGAATGTTTGAGTAAAAATAAAGTAAATGATTAACGTTGATTGATGAAGAGTTCAGATGCCATTTCAGACTCCATAAAAAACGAGTATAAAACAAAAATAATATATTTTATGGGTGAAAATAATATGTCATTTCAGGTTTGAACTATTAAATTTTACTTCAATTATTAAAAAACACATTAATATATTTATTATTTAGTATATATTCAATTTATTTTGTTTTTTAGTGATAATTAATTACAAGAATGTAATTTTTAATGAATATTATATTAAATATCAGTTTTTTTGTAACTTTAAATAAAAAATGAAAAAAATTTTGTTTCTAATCGTGCTAATGTTCTTTAGCACTAAGCTTAATTCGCAGGTAGGTATTAACACTGTAAACCCGAATAGTACTTTAGTTGTTGAAGGTTCCTATGAAGGGGCTTACAAAGAAATTACGGCTAATACGACTTTAACTATTAATGATCAATACGTAACCGCAACAGGATCAACAGCGCTAACCGTTACCCTACCGGACGGTACTGCAGCCAATTCTTTTTCCGGAAGGATCTACCAAATTAGAAATAATTCCACTCAGGATGTCACGCTTACCGGGTTTGGAGGAACCCAGCTCATCAGAGTGACCGCAGCTGGTCTGGTATCTTCCTATACCATTCCTCCCGGAGCTTATGTCCACGTGGTAAAAAATAATTTATCCAATGCGGCCGGACCTTTATGGGAATTGTCCTTTTTAGGTGCTTCTTTAGCGGTTAATATTAAAACTTTAACCTATGTACGAAAAACAGTTACCCCTATAGACAGCAATACCCCTGCAAATTCTGTGGTCACTATAGGAACAATAAGTATGAGGTTTAACGGGACAACCACTTCCGCGGCTAATATAGAATATAATCTATCGGTTCCTAATCATGTTACTATATTATATCATAAAGCCGGCAGTGGAGGTGTGTCGCTGGAAGAGTGGGGAAGACAAGCTTCTCAGTCCGGAACCTGGTATAATTTTAACGGTGAAGTAGGAAATGCTACAAGAGATATTAATCCCAATAACAGAGATATAGGCTATGCCATTATTGTGCTGCATAATACTAAAGAAGTGTACAGGGTAACTGCTAATGTTAACGGCAGTATAGCAGCCAGCGGATCTGTACCTGCAGCCAATTCATCTGTAACCCTATTTGTCGAGAAATTAGATTAATTTTGAGCTGGATTAAAAAATTGATAAAATGAAGTTGAAACATTGGAATCCAATAACCTTCTATCTGAAGAAATATACTATAAAAACGGCTCCTTGAAGCCGTTTTTTTGATGTAGCAAGAGCTTTAACTAAACTTCTTTACCGCTTCTGCACTCACCGGAGTAAAAAAGTTGACCATATTTCCGTCAGGATCACGAAATAGAAGTGACCGGTTGCCCCAAGGCATGGTTGTAGGCTCCTGAATGATATCTTGGGTGATGGATTTAATATTTTCATAGGCTTCATCTACGTCAGGGACAAGAAACTCTATAATGGTATTTTTTCCACCAGCTGATTCTGTAAGATGTTCGCCAAAAAGCTTCATTGTCCGGGTACTTCCTATGGCTAATGTGATGGTACTGGTAGAAAGTTCGGCGAAATCTTCTGTATACCATTGAGCGGTCAGCCCGGCAGCGTTTTCATAAAATTCAACAATAGGCTTGATGTCTTTTGTAATCATTCTTAATGAGGTCAGTTTCATAATGTCTTAGGTTTTAAGTATCAATAATTTTACACAAAGTTAAGAGAGGGTCATGACAACAGGGTGTCAGCATGGATCTGAATTTTTATAAAGATGAAAACCTGTTTTTTATGAATCTTATTTTGGGTGTCAATAAAAAATCCTGACAAAAAAATGTCAGGATCTAAATAGGGATGTTTTTATAAACGATATTATTTGATCTTATAATCAAGCTCACTGGAGGTGTGGGCTGAGAAATACCCCAAAGCTCCGTTGCTGATATTGCTGGGAGGATTGGAAGGAGTAACGCCGCCGCCATTGTCTCCGGAGATCTGGGTAAGGGCGCTGTAATACGTAAAGATATTATTATCAATACACTGCATTTCTACATGAATGATATCTCCGGCTGTTACCTGATGGTTATTGTCTTTGTCATCATTAGGAAGGACCAAAGGACGTTGGTTAGGTAATCCGTTATTGACATTGTCAGAGAAAACATTGAATACCTTTTTCGCAATATCATTTACTGTAAAGCTGAAAAGATAACGGTTTCCTAATGCTGCGGGATCGGTAAACACCGGTAAAAGCGTATAGGTGGTTGTATTTCCAAACACAAAAGAATCCTGTACCAGCCCTTCAAAATCTACTGCTTCAGGCATGGTGCTTTGGGCGGTATACTGTTTACCTTCTGCCTGTACATTCAGGGTGTAGGTTCTGCCTGATATCCCAACAAATGTAGACGTTTGGTACATTCCCTGGCCTATGTACTGCAGGATTTCTGTTTGTCCTGTATTGTCGCTTAAAATAACCTTAGCTCCGGTAACGGCAGGGTATTGATTGGGCTGTGCAACACCTACGGATTTTGTTATTTTCACTGTGTAGGGCCCGGTCTGATTGGTTACATTCCCTTCGATGACAATGTTTCCGCTCTGATCGGCCAGATCCAGGTCGACCTCTTTTTGGCAGGAAGTGACTGCAAACAAGGATAATATGATTAAAAATGTATTTTTCATGAGTTAAAATTTGAAATTGTAAGTGATGTTAGGTACCCAACGGAATAATGAGGTCTGCATAGCGCGGGTGGTTCCCGGATTATTGGGATTATCTTCAAAAGTGATGGTATAGGCATTTTCACGACCATACAGATTGTAAATACCAAAAGTCCATGATCCACGGAAGCGTTTGTTAGTGCTTGGTTCATACGTAGCGCTCAGATCCATTCTGTGATACGCCGGCATTCTGTCGGCATTTCTGTTGCTGTATTGAAATACCGTCTGCCCGTTCAGTTCATATTTTCCTGTAGGGAAGGTCACCGCATTTCCAGTACTATAAAGGAAAAGCCCGGACATTGACCATTTTTCATTGAATTGATAAGTGGCTACTATAGAAAGATCATGAGTTTTATCCATTCTGGCATTATACCATTCATTATTGTTGATTCCATCGATCTTTCTTTCCGTTTTGGATAAGGTATAAGAGATCCATCCCGTCAGCTTACCGCTTTTCTTTTTGGCGATAAGTTCCAGGCCATAAGCTCTTCCTTTCCCGAACAGCAATTCATTTTCCACATCCGCTCCGGTGTCGAATGAGATTTCAGCTCCGTTTTTAAAGTCGATCTGGTTTTGCATAGATTTATAATAAACCTCTGCATTCAGCTCATAGTTATTGTTGTTGAAATTCCTGCTGTAGCCCACACTGATCTGATCTGCAATTTCCGGTTTCACAGTATAACTGCTTCCAATCCACTGGTCGGTAGGATTTCCGCTATTGCTGTTGCTTAAAAGGTGAAGATTTTGAGTGTTCCGGGAATATCCTCCCTTTACACTGCTGACTTCATTGATCCTGTAATTGGCTGTAATACGGGGCTCCGGATTGACATAGGTTTTTCCGAATTTTCCTTTTTCTAAAAATCTGCTTTCTGCAAGCACTCCGTTTTCATACGTGTTGAAGGTATCTCCTCCCAATACACTGAACATGGAAAGCCTCAGTCCGTAGTTAATGGTCAGCTTTTCTGCAGCCTTAAAGTCATCATTGATATACAGGGCGTTCTCCCATGAATATCTCGGATTTCTCGGAAAGCTGCTCACGCTTGTCCCTGAAGCGCTGCTTGGGGTAAGGGTATGATAAATAGACTGGAGACCAAAACGTACGGAATGCTTGTTCCCGGCAAACCAGGTAAAATCCTGCTTAAGATTCCAGTCCTGGATCTTTGAATTTAAATCGAATACATTATCATTGCTCTTAAGGCTGATTTTATAATCATAATTGCTGTAAATAAACGAGGTATTGGAGAACAATTTACTGTTGATGATACTGTTCCACCGCAAGGTGGCCGTTGTATTTCCCCAGTCGGTAGAAAATGTATTTCCTAATCCCAACACATCTCTTCCGAAATAGGCAGACAGGTAAAGACGGTTGTTCTCATTGAGCTGATAATTGGCTTTCAGATTGAGATCATAAAAGTATAATTTGTTGTCTTTATAGTCTTTATTAGCCTTTAAGAACAGGTCGGCATACGTTCTTCTCCCTGAAACAATGAATGAAGATTTCTCCTTCTGGATAGGCCCTTCCACACTCAGCCTGCTGCTGATGAGTCCGATTCCGCCGTTGACGTTATAATCCTGATTATTCCCGTCTTTCATTTTGACATCCAGTACGGAAGAAAGACGTCCGCCATATTGGGAAGGGCTGTTTCCTTTGATGATACTGGCATCTTTTAAAGCATCACTGTTAAAGGTACTGAAAAAGCCAAGAAGGTGCGAAGCATTATACACAGGAGCTTCATCCAGCAAGATCAGGTTCTGGTCTGTAGCGCCTCCCCTTACACTGAAACCACTGCTTCCCTCACCGTTGCTTTTGATCCCGGGTAGCAGCTGAATGGTTTTCATAACATCTTTTTCTCCAAATAAAACGGGTAGTTTTTCTATATTTTTGATGCTTAACGTTTCAGTTCCCATTTGGGCGGTAGAAAGATTTTTGTCTTTTTTAATCCCTGAGATGACTACTTCATCAATGGCTTTTGATTCTACTTCCTGCGGAATGAGAGGAAGGTCGAGCTTCATATTCTGATCAACCTTGATCTGCTGTTCAAAATCTCTGTATCCCGGATTGGAAATAATGATCGTATAATTGCCTTCCGGTAAGGATAAAGAGTAGAAACCATATTCGTTGGCCACTACATTAACCGAAGGATCTTCATTGACTTTTACGGTAACTCCGATCAGCAGTTCACCGTTTTTTTTGTCTTTAACAGTTCCGCTTACGGAGTATTTCTGCTGGGCTACCGCAAAGGTACTGAGACAGAGAGCAGCGGTGGCTGCCGTAATTTTAAAAAAGGATGTTTGCATTAGTTTTGTTTAAAGGAGTAGATCTCTTCTATAGGAATGTAGTTTATGATGTCTGATTAGTGGGATAAATAAGGAATTAGTTACATAAAAGCGTTAATTTAAATAAATCAGTAAAAAAATAAAATCCTTTATGCGGAACGGACCTTCCGGAAACTCCGGTGGCAAGGATAAACAGGAAATTGTTGTAAAAAATACTATAATAAACTATTTATTGTTTTTTTTATTTTTAAAAAATTAATATTTGTATAAAATTAACTTTATTTAATCATGATAAAAGTCTTACTTTTGATCCAGGATATTTAGGATACCATGAAGACCAAAACAGTTCTTTGCAGTGCATTCATTTTCATAATGATGACAAATCCCGTATCTGCCCGGACAGCATCTCAGCTGGACAAAGAAATAGCTCAAGTAGAATCAGGGCTAATGTCTGCTATGAGATTCGAAGGTAAACCGCTGTGGACTTTGGAATCCCGGATGAAATAGCATCATGTTCCGGGGGTGAGTACTGCCGTGATCAAAAATTCCAGAGTGATCTGGAATAAAATATACAGTTTTGCAGATGTGGAATCTAAGACACCGGTTAATTCCAGGACACTGTTTCAGGCAGCATCAATTACACCGGTAAGTGTTTACGCTGCCTACCTGAAAGCCGGACAAAAGGATAAAGCAAAGCAGAGCGATCAGAAAGTATTGGAAATAAACCCTGAAAATGAAAATGCAGCTGAGATTTTGAAAACATTGTAATGTAAAACTGCTTTTAGAGGGAGTACTTTTATTTTAAATAAGAAATATGGAATATCTGAAAAAGTGGATCAGAAATAATGGGGCTACTGCCATTTTGGTGGTTTTGTTTATTGTGCTGTTAATCAATACGGATGCAAGAGCCTGGCTGATGAGGCAAATCGCTTCAACGGGAATCCTGAATTCCAGCATCTCGGAGCCCAAAGAAAAAGAGGGCGGTCCATCATCTGCTCGTTATGCTGATCTTATCGTAAGAAATGAAGAAGGAGCAGTGCTCAGTACATCTGCTTTAAAAGGTAAAGTCGTTTTTATTAATTTCTGGGCTTCATGGTGCCCTCCCTGCCGGGCAGAGTTTCCTTCTATCCAGGAATTCTATAACCGGTACAGCAATCATCCCCAAATGGTATTTCTTACGGTCAATCTCGATGAAAATCCTGTACTTGGAAAAAACTATATAAAAGAAAAAGGATTTACCATTCCTTTTCTGACCTCTGCAGGAAATATTCCCAGGGAGTATTTTAACGGATCTCTGCCTACTACAGTGGTTCTTGACAAAAAAGGAGAGATTCGTCTTCACCATTCGGGGCTGGCAGATTACAGTAAAGACTCCTTTTATTTCCAAATAGATGCTTTATTAAAGCAGAAGCCGTAATCATGAGAAAATTTCAAATAAAAGAGGATAGAACCGGCTAGGTTCCGTTACCAGTTGATTAAAAATAGAAGCTGAATTTTAAGAGAGAGCAGAGCTGCAAAGCTCTTTCTAAAAACACTGTTATTTCCCAGTACAATACCATATTTTGTGGTAATGGGATGGACACGCAAGTAAAGGCTCGTTTTTCATGAGCAAGAATTTCACAGTTACTTTTGAGTTCCGTGATAAATTACTATTATGTGCTGTTGGCCGTTTATTGGCCAATATGTCAGAAAAATGATCGTGTTACTCTATTCAAAAAAATAGAGTCATTGCTTATTTTTATCTGTTTCAATTCTGAATTTGGATAGTATTTCTATGGTGTGTTAACTGTTTAGCACATATTAATTTACCTTGTTTTTTATCGTCTATTTCTGAAACCGGATATTGCCAGGTTTCTGCCAGGTGTCTGTTTTTTTGATTTTTGTATGCAAATAATTGTTCTTTATGGAATTCAAAGACATACATATAGGAGAAATGCTCAGGACAAAAGCTGCAGAAGTTGATGTAGAGATTTCACGTATCTGTAACTTTTTGAAATGCAATGTGGAAGAAATAGATGAAATGTATAAAGCCGAAAGCTTGGATACCCATCTGTTACTAAGGTGGAGCAAACTTTTAGAATATGACTTTTTCAGGATATACAGCCAGCATCTTATCCTGTATGCTCCGCCGGCAAGTCATGATAACTGTAAGGGAGAAAGCAATGCAAAATCAGTATTGCCACAGTTTCGCAAACATCTTTATACGAAGGAAATCATAGATTTTATTTTGGGAGAGATCAATTCAGGAGCAATGACCAGGAAGCAGGTCACAGAGATTTATAAAATACCCAACTCTACCTTGTATAAATGGTTGAAAAAGTATTCAAATACTTAGAAATCAGTGTAATAAATCGATTGCTCAATAGGGGTATATTGGTTTTTTTTAATAGATAATGACATAAAACAGAAATGAATAGATATCATGGCACACGAAAATAAAGGACCTAACTATAAAAAAATATTTACAGATATCATTGCTGCAAAATATCCCGAAAAAATGCTGAAATGTGAAATGCTTTTATCCAAAGAAAATCTTTCAGTGACGGATGTTATCCAACTCAATGAAATGATTTTTGGAAAAAATGATAATCCCGGTGAGAACAGCCAGAAATTCAGATCTTATGATAAATCTACTATTCTGAAAATACTGGACTATCAAAAACAGAATAAATTAAGTAATATCCAGCTGGCCAATCATTATAAGCTAAGCCGAAACACCATATCAAAGTGGAAGAAAGTCTTTTTGACTTAATTTTATTGTACAATATAGAAGGGAGACGTTGGTCTCCTTTTTTCATGGGTAGTGATAATTTTTCGTTTTTTGAATTTTTATAAAAATGAAAGAAAATAATTTATATTATATAGAAAGTTTATTTTTAGGTATTAATTTGCTTATCAATGCTATAGTTTTTATCAGGAACTATAGGGAATCATCAAGAATAACAAAAGAATACAGGGCTTCAGCGGATCCTAATCGTTCTTTTTTTGAACGGATGTTGTATCTGGGTTCTCAATTTACAGCTACTGAAGCGTACTATGTAAAACGGATCAATCTTTATAGTTACTTTATTATCCTGGCTTGTGCTGCCAATGGCGTAAGCGAGTTGTATTTTAAGCAGTATTTATCTGCCGGGATATTTCTTTTATTGATCATTGAAGTTACAGCCAGTTTTTTTTCGGTTGCCAGGTTCAATAAAGCATTTGTAACCTATTTTTTTGTCCAGCTGACTGTGCTGATTTTTCTGCATGCCGGGAATGGGTTTCCCGAAACATTTGTAGAAATATACTATATTCCTATTGTATTGACTACTATTTTTATATTTAATTTTAAAACAGTAAGAAAATATATTCTTATCATCCTGGCCTGCATTATTGTCGAGTTAGTGATCACTTTCCTAACCGATCATTCTCTGTTTTATAATAACGATATCAGAGGATTTGTTAAAATTAATCAGACGAAAAACTTTGTGAATGTAGGGTTATTTATTATTCTCATATCCTACTTTATCTTTGAAAAGCAGGAGCTTTACAGAAGACTGCATGAGGAGAAAGAGGAAACAGACAAGGAATTCCGGGTATTAAAATCCCGGATCAATGATGCCTTTGAAGAGGTGGTGATGCTGGCCAAAAACAATGATGAAAGATTTACAATACGGTTTATGGAAGTATATCCTGAAAGAACCCAAAAAATAAATACTTCTTTTCCTAATATTTCCGACAAAGATTTCAAACTATGTGCCCTGTTGTATTTTAACTTTAGTAACAAAGAAATAGCAAAATATTTATCTATTGAGATCAAAACGGTAGAATCTCAAAAGTACAGGTTAAGGAAAAAATATAATATTCCTCCCGGAAAAGACATTATGGATTGGATCAATGGATTTTGACTAAGTGTTTGTAATTCGGTAGATTATCTGGTGTGCAGGGTATGTGTAGGGGTGAAAAAATAGTTACATTTTCATACTCAGATTACTTTTGCAGCGATAATAAAAAAATTAACTTGACAATGAAAAATTATTTCCTGAAACGTTTAGGTATTTTCATGTTTTTATTTGTTGTTTATTCTATGAAATCCCAAGTAGGAATTAATACAACAGCGCCCAATACCAATGCTCTTCTCCACATCTCTGAAGTTTACAATGAAACAAAAACTATAAAAGGACTTATTATTCCAAGGGTTACCACTACTGAAAGAGATCATAAGTGGAACCTGTCTGCCAATGCATTGGGAGCTGCCGATGAAGGGCTAACGATCTATAACACAGATGAGAAGTGTTTCAATTATTACAACAGCGAAGAAAATTCATGGAAAAGCCTCTGCGGTTCAATGGGAAATGCAAAGTTCACAATGGACTGCGATACAGTCTCTGTGAACGGAAATTATATAGAAGGCAATAGCCTGAATGATTCAAATTATGTTCTTTATACAGTAGTAAACGTTACAAAGCCCGGTTTGTATTCTATGCAGACCAACACAGTGAATGGATATTCTTTTTCTGCGCAGGGAGTTTTTACTTCTGCCGGAAATACAACAATCAAGCTCACAGGTCAGGGGAAGCCCGCTGCTGCTGCTGCTGCAGATAATTTTCAGGTGACTTCATCCGGGACTACAACCAATCCGGTATGTGATTTTTCTGTAGCCGTAAAACCTGCTGTGTCCGCTTACGCCCTGAACTGTTCAAGTGTTGCCGTAAACGGGCAGTATGCAAAAGGACAGGCACTTAATGCATCCAATACGATTACATTGAGTGTCAGTGTTTCCAATCCGGGGTCCTATAGCATAACAACTCCGGAGACCAAAGGCATCAGCTTTTCTGCGAGCGGAACTTTTTCAGGAACAGGATCTCAGCAAATAACATTAGTAGGAAGCGGTACACCCACTGTAAATAGTGATTTTTCGTTAGACATTAATGCAAACACCATCTCCGGCAATGCTTCATGCAGTACCACTGTACCTGTTGTACTTCCGGCCATGACCTACGGAATGATTGGAACCAATAGTGTTTATTCATGGTCCAATATAAGACAAACCGCCCTTAGCAATGGAGCCAACTTTGGTCCTAACGGAATTGTAAAAACACTAGGATTGAGCCAGGCATGGGCGACCGACAATGCCACAACAGCAGCTGCGAATATTATCAATAATCCTCCGGATATTATTTTATATTTTGCCAATGCAGCCCCAAACAGTCCTCAATTGATAACAGCTTTGACAAATTATGTAAAAAAAGGAGGTGTTTTGATCTATTCCAGCACTTCTAATACTGATGGACTGACTACCACAAGAACTTTATTGACAGAAATCTTCAATTTACCCGGTTCAGCTGTAAACTGGCAAACCAATTGTTCTGCAAACTGTCCTTCAAGCTGGCCTAATGATGATAATGATTATGTAATAAACCCATTATCCAATGATCCTGTTGTAAATGGCCCTTTTGGTAACCTGGCCGGGAAATATTGGGGAGAAGATGATACTACCACCGGAACAATAATATTGAGTTCGCTTCCAGGAGGATCTGTACAGGTGGCTTCGGCTAATAATAACTGGGGGCATACCAATGTGAATCCTGATTCTTCAGTGGTTTGGTATAATAATGATTATAATTTCTTCATGTTTGGAGATTCCATAGGAGCTGCAGCCAATAATACAGATTTTGGATCTTATCCTTCTAACTTTACCTCTGCAGGAGTACCTTTATCAAAACAATATGGAAATGGCGATAATAATGGCTCTCCTTTTGTCTATGCATCGGCATTAGAATTGAATGCAGTAGCATGGGCGATTAAAAAAGCAGCTACAGCAGGGATAAATCCTCACTAATTTTATAATCATAGATTAAGATTCTATATTGTTTAAAAAGTCTGGTGGGCTTTACCGAACTTTTCGCGTACATTGCTTTACGTCTGAAAATGAGATTGTAAATCAGAAATAAATATAGATTTTGTTGTTACACCTATGTAGATGAAAAGTAGTTTTTATTTTCCTTGTTTAGTTATAGCACTCACAATACTTCTGTTTTTGTTTTGCCTGATTTGTACTGTATTGTATTTCAGGGATAAAAAAAAGAGAAAGGAGTTGAATTTTCCTGATTCTTCAACGCCGTTTCCAAAAAAAGAAGAAGTATACTTTGAAAACAAAGAAAGAGAATCCGCAGTTCATGCGGCTGTCACGATAAGTGAAGAGGCTGTAATTCAGATATTGGAAGGACTCGAGTTGTTTGAAAAAGAGCAACAGTACAGGGAGAAAGGGATTACACAGGGGAAGTTGGCTACCCGGTTACAGACCAATACCAAATATTTGTCCTTGGTCATTAAAAATTATAAAGCTGAAAACTTCAATCTATACATCAATAAATTAAGGATCAGTTATGTTGTAGAAAAACTGGCAGACGATCCTGAATACAGAAAATATAAAATCAGCTACCTGGCAGATGAGACGGGCTTTGCAACACATTCTGCATTTACAAGAACCTTTAGGGAGATCACAGGTGCTACTCCTTCTTCTTATATCAGTTCGCTAAAATAGGATGAATGGGAACCTGCATCCGGAAAAATAGTATTTTTATGGTTTAAGAAATAAAGTATGCTGGATCAGTTAAGAGCACACATTGAAAAAGTTATTCCTCTCAGCGATGATGAATTTGAGAAGGTATCATCTTTTTTTACCGGTAAAAAATACAAAAAACATCAGTTCTTAATACAGGAAGGAGAAGATGTTCCCTGCAATTATTTTGTAGTGAAGGGACTTTTGAAATTAGTATATACAGATGAGGCAGGGAAGGAGCACATAGTAGGGTTTGCCATGGAGGACTGGTGGGAAACTGATTTTCCTGCTTACTATCAGCAGACTAAAGCCACGATGTCACTGGAATGTATAGAAGATACCGAAGTTTTATGTCTTGGCTTAGAAGATTACAGAGCGCTGTGCTCTGTGCTTCCAAAGCTGGAACATTTCTTTCTGGAGAAAGCCTATATGGGATTTATTGCAGCACAGCAGCGTATCATTTCTACCATGACGACAGGAATAAAAGAACGCTACGAACAGCTGCTGAAAAAATATCCTGCATTGATCCAGCGTGTTCCCAAATCACTTCTTGCCGCCTATTTGGGCGTTTCCAGGGAAACATTAAGCCGGCTACCCCTGTAAAACTGTGATGTTCCTCACTTCAAAATCGTGATCCGGATCACACAGGTTTGCCGTACCCGTTCAGCAATTTTGCAAGGTAACGTAAAACAATCGAAAAACAATGGAAAAAAGAACTGTAAACCCATGGAAATGGCAGGATGAAAGAAGCTATTCCCAGGCTGTTGAGGTGAAAAATGTGGAAAGCACTTTATACTGCTCGGGGCAGGCTGCTGTTGATCCCGACGGAACATCAAGTGATAAAGACATGAAATCCCAGCTCGAACAGGCGATTGCCAATCTTGAAGAAGTGATTCATACAGCCGGCTATGACTGTCGTGGAATCGTAAGATTAAATATATATACCACTTCTACCGAAGAACTATGGCCTTATTTCCCGATTCTTCAGGAATGGATTGCAAAACACCAGATCGAACAGGCTGTAACCATGCTGGAAGTAAACGGCTTATTTGAAACATTAAAAGTAGAGCTGGAAGCTACTGTTGTTAAATGATCATTGATGATCCGTTCAAACATAGACCTTCAAAGTATATTGAAGGTTTTTTCTTACATTTATCATGAGCAATCAGTAATCAATACAGAACTTATGAATATTCAACTTTTCTCAAAAAATGCTTTAGTAGGAGCTGCGACGCAAGGTATAGGAGCCGGAATTGCTGTTGAACTGGCAAAATGCGGGGCCAATGTCACTGTAATGGCCCGTAATGAAACAAAACTTCGGAATATGGTGTCGGTACTGCCTGTACTGCATCCGGACCAAAAACATCAGTATCTGGTAGCTGACTTTTCTGATTTTGAAAGTTATAAAAAAATAATTACAGCTTATTTTAGCACCCATTCAGTTGATATTCTGGTTAACAATACGAATGGTCCGGAACCGGGCTTAGCCCTTGATAAAAAAGTGGATGACTATCAGCACGCATTTGATCTGCTCTTTAAAACAGTCTGCGAAACCACCTTACTGGCTTTACCTTATATGATCGAACAGAGAAACGGGCGTATCATCAACGTATCTTCATTATCTGTGAAAGAGCCCATCGGTAATCTGGCACTTTCCAATACGGTCCGCTCGGCAGTAATAGCCTGGGCCAAGACTTTATCGAATGAGGTTGCACAGCATAATGTTACTGTGAATAATGTTTTAACAGGATATTTTGATACGGAACGTATTCAGAACCTCATGAATCATGAAGCTCAGCAAACCGGTGCTTCCCCTGAAGAAATAAAAAAAGCCAGGGAAAATAAAATCCCGATGAAAAGATTGGGACAACCGGAGGAATATGGACATCTGGTAGCTTTTCTGGCTTCAGAATATTCATCTTACCTTACCGGAGCAAGCATTCCTCTGGATGGAGGGTTGAATAATACGTATTAAAGAATTATAATTTGTCTTATTAAAAGGTAAACCTCCAGGTCTTGAATCTGGAGGCTTTTTATGAAATTTTATAAAATCCAGGATTTTCACAACCTTGTGTAATATTTTCTTCCCATTAATTGTCTTATTGATGATTGGAAAATAGTACTATGAAAAATTGGTCTTTTAAAAAATGGAACACCGTATTGGGATGGTTCCTTTTCGCTATTGCATTCATTACCTATCTCTCTACGGTAGAGCATTATCTGAGTTTTTGGGATTGCGGCGAATATATTTCTTCTGCGGTAAAACTTGAAGTGACACACGCTCCGGGAGCTGCTTTATTCCAGATTATGGGCGCTGTAGCCAGTATTTTTGCATTAGGAAATGAGCAGAACTATGCTATTGTCATCAATGTGATGTCTGCACTGTTCAGTGCATTCACGATTTTGTTTTTGTTTTGGACGATCACTCATTTTTTAAGAAGACTTTTAAATAAAGATATTGAAGAGATTACCAGACCTCAGGAAATTTCAATCCTGTTTGCGGGAATGATCGGGGCTTTATGTTTTACCTTTTCAGATACCTTTTGGTTTTCAGCAGTAGAAGGAGAGGTGTATTCAATGGCTTCGATGTTTATGGCACTGTTGGTTTGGCTGGTTACCAAATGGGAGAATGAATATAAAGCAGCATACAGTGAAAGATGGATTATTCTTATCTTCTTTATTGTGGGACTTTCCGTAGGGGTGCATATGATGTGTATGCTGGCAATTCCTACCGTATGCCTGGTATATTATGCAAGAAAATATACCTTCACATGGAAGCGCTTTATGGTTGCTAATCTGATTACCTTGGGTATTCTGGCATTTGTTTTTAAGCTGATTTTCCCTTTGATCATGACGATCTTCGGAAGGTTAGAGATTTTCTTCGTGAATGGACTTGGGCTTCCTTTCCATTCAGGAACTATTGCAGCCTTTGTTTTGATGGCTGTGATCTGCTATTTGATGATCAGATATTCCGGAAGAACTAAAAATAATATTGATCGGACCATTGTTTTATCCGTAGTGTATATGATCATTGGATTTTCCTGCTGGATGGTGATTCCCGTAAGAGCCAATGCAAATCCGCCGATGAATCTCAATGATCCTGATACAGCAATAGGCATGAGAGATTATTATAACAGGGCACAATATGGTGATTGGCCAACGGCTTATGGCCAGAATTATACCGCATTTCTCGATGCAAAAGGGATTGAAAAAAATGAAGACGGAAGCTACAGAACAGAAAAAACAGGAGATATTTATGAAAAGGATGAAAAATCCGGTACCTATAGAAAAACCGGTGAAAGATTCAATTATGTGTTCAGTAAATCCCATATAAGTTTTATGCCCAGAATGTTTAATGAAGATAAGGATGTCATGGCCAATTATATTGCATTGTATGGCGCTCCCGACTTTACATTCAATGATGAAAATGAAGATGTTGCAGACAATCCGCAGGCCAGACAGGTCTATGATGAATTGAGAGCCAGATATGAAGACGATTCTATTACTGCTTCAGATTATCTGAAAGTGAAACCATACGACCTGATCAAGGTTCAGAAGCCCTCTTTTGCCCAGAATATGGATTATTTCATTTCTTTCCAAAACGGCTATTATTTTGTGAGATACCTGATGTGGAATTTTGTCGGAAGACAGAACGACCTGCAGGGCCATATGGAAAATACGCATGGAAACTGGATTTCAGGAATATCTTTTATCGACAGTACTTTACTTGGAGATCAGGATAAAATGCCTGCTAAGTTCAAGAATGAAAGTACCGTTACACTTTTCTTCCTTCCATTGATTTTAGGTTTAATCGGGTTCTTTTTCCAGCTGAACAGGGATTTTGGAAGATTCTATGCTCTATTATCCCTATTTGTCTTAACCAGTGTTGGAATCGTTTTTTATACGGGAGTAAAACCTTTTGAAGTAAGAGAAAGGGATTATGCAATGGTGGGCTCATTCTACGCTTTTGCGATTTGGATCGGGCTGGGAGCCGGAGCGGTCTTATGGTTTCTGCAATCCAAAATAAAATCTAATGTGGGCACTATAGTTTTAGGGATTGTTTTAATGGGGATCCCTTTCATGATGGGCTTTCAGAATTATACCTCACATGACCGCAGCAAGAAATCAGCCGCGTATGATTATGCGTATTCATTTCTCAGGTCATTACCGAAAAATGATATCATTTTCATTTATGGGGATAATGATACCTTTCCTGTGTGGGCCATCCAGGAAACCGAAAGATTCAGAGATGATGTGAAAACAGTCAACTTCACGCTTTTAGCCATGCCGTGGAGTATAGACCAGGTGAAAAGAAGAACGTACAATGCGATGGGAATTCCAAGCCAGCTGACCCATGAAGATTACAGAGATGGGGTGAATGATCAGGTTTATTTGATGAAAAAAGAAGACTGGGAAGGCATTTTCTCTATGCTGAAAGAACAGGGAACGTCTGAAACAGAATTCCGGTCCTTCAGAAAATATCTGACGCAGGATACTTTAACCTTAAAAGAAGCCATTGATTTTATTAAATTCAAGTCTCCTGAAAAAGACCGGCTTTTAAAAATGTATTTCGGGGAGGAGAAGTATGAAAGATACAACATTCTTCCGGTAAACAAATTTATCCTTCCTGTTAATAAGGAAAACGCGCTGAAGGCAGGAATCATCAGCCAGGCAGATCTTCCGGATGCCGTAGATCAGATTATGATTACCTATAAGGGGAATACACTTTTCAAAAATAATCTGATGATGCTGGATCTGTTGGCCAACTTCGATTGGAAACGTCCGGTCAACTTCTCATCAGGAGGAATGTATGACAGTGAGAATATTTTCTACCTCGATGATTACCTTCAGTTTGAAGGATTTAGCTACAGGCTGGTGCCTATCCGTACCTCTCAAAGTCCTGATGGCGATAAAGGCAGGGTAGATGCCAGTTCTCTGTATAATGTGGTGAAAAATTTCCGATGGGGGAATTTTAAAGATTTGAGTATCTATTACGACGAAACAGCTACTTCAAACATTATCGGCTATAGAATGTCGGTGAGCAGAGCCGCTTCAGTATTAGCATTGAGCGGTCAGAAATCAAAAGCACTGGAAATTCTTGATCTTGCAGCTAAGGAAATTCCTGCTGAGAAATATAACGATCCACGATCTTTAAGTTCTATTGTATCCGGATATATCATTGCAGGACAGGAACAGAAAGGGCTTCAGCTGGCAGAAAACCTTAAGAAAGGAATCTTTGAAGAATATGACTATTATCTGACTCTTTCACCTTCATTCCAGACAGCAGCCGGAAAACAGATGCGGACAAAACCTATGGAGTATGCCCTTATTGTTTCTGCTGTTACAGAGGCATATAAAACCATCCGGCAACAAGAAAAAGCCTATGCTTATCTGGTGAAATCTATTGAGCCGATCGACAAAAAATTCAATGTTTTTGTAAAAGGACTTCAGAAAATGAATAAAGAAAAAGCCGTGAAAGAAGCTGAAAATGTACAGCGAATTACCCCTTTTTACCAATATTTATTTGATATGATGGAACCTTTTGATTCCACCTATTCCAGGAAGAAAGAAAACCAGATTACTGCTGCCATGATGAAAGCAACACAATAATCTGGATTGTCAAAATAAAAAGTCTTCAGGCACTTTGGTCTGAAGACTTTTTAGTTATATTTCTTTATTTCCAGAATTCATCTTTATAGCTGTCTTTTTCATCAGAATGAATCCTGTTCAGTTCTTTCCCGATTTTCTTTAAAGTTTCCGCATCCAGTTTTTCTTCAAGATGGGGAAACCAACTGCGTTCTTCAAAACGGATATGCTGATCCAGAAGGTCTGCAAACTCTAAACACAGTTCCGTATTTCCTTCGTTTTCAATGGAAGAAACCAGGGTTTTTATCCGGAAATGTTCAGATTGTACCCGGAAAGAGTATTCATCCTTAAGACAGGGAAACAGGATTTGCTCCTCTTCACGGAAATGTTCTTCCAGATGATTTTTCCAAAAATAAAAAATGTAGCTTCTTATTCTGGAGCTTTCAACTTCTTTTTTTACTTCCTGTCTGATTTTCCAGCTGCAAAGCAATCCAAAATGATGATCCCGGGAGAGTATCATAATATTTTCATTACGTTTCATGATGTATTGAGTAAAGATCAATAATACCCCCTCAAAGCTCAGGAGCCTGTGAGGGATAAAGAGAAAATTCGATTATCTTTTTTCTTTCAGTGACCAGCCGAATTTTAATCCCATGATAAAAATAACCAGCAAAAGTTCTCCTGCAGCCAGTAAAATATCTCCGGGAACACGCATCCATCTTAAAAAATGCATGATATCTGTCTGCATAAATTCTGCAGAACGCGCATACCAATAGCCTTCTTTAATGGAAGCCACAGACTGCATGATTCCTATCGGCAGAAGACTGATCGTTACCATAACCAGCAGTCCGATATTGGTCAGCCAGAATGCCCAGCTTATCAATCGATCATTCCATTGCCGGTCTGCATACAGGCCTCTTAAGACAAACATCATGAGTCCAATTCCTAAAATTCCGTATACCCCGAATAAGGCGGCATGCCCATGAACAGCTGTTGTATTCAGTCCCTGGATATAGTACAATGCAATCGGCGGATTGATGGCAAATCCGAAAATTCCAGCCCCTAAAAAGTTCCAAAAACACATGGCAATGAAACAGTAGATGGGCCATTTATAAGCCTGAATCCATTTTGTTGATTTACTGAGCTGGTAATTCTGATATGCTTCATACCCGATCAACACCAGCGGCACAATTTCCAGTGCACTGAAAGTCGCTCCCAATGCCAGTACAGCAGTGGGGGTAGCACTGAAATAAAGGTGATGGAATGTTCCTAAAATACCTCCGGCAAGAAATATAATGGTGGAGAACAATACAGCATGGGTGGCGGCTTTTAGTCGTAACAGTCCTAACCTTGTAAATAAAAATGCAGCCACTACGGTTGCAAAAACCTCAAAGAATCCTTCTACCCACAGGTGAACGACCCACCATCTCCAGTATTCTGCAATCGCCATATGGGTTTGTCTGCCATACATCAGCCCCGCTCCGTAAAATAAGGCTATGGCTACGGATGAAAGCGTGAATAATGTGAGTAAATGACGGTCTCCGTCTTTTCGTTTTAAAGCAGGAAGCAGGGCTCTTACCATTAAAACTAACCAAAGAATAAGCCCAACCAGCAACAGGATCTGCCAAACCCGTCCCAGTTCCACATACTCATATCCCTGATGCCCCCAAAGGAAGTTATCAACTAAACCGAGCTTTTGCATTACGCCCAGCCATTGCCCGGTTAAAGATCCTGAAACTACGATCAGCAAAGCCACAAATAATATATTAACGCCCAGCTTCTGATATTTGGGTTCATATCCCGAAACGGCCGGAGCAATGTAAAGTCCTGTCGCCAGCCAGGAAGTGGCAATCCAGAATATAGCCAGCTGTACGTGCCAGCTTCTGGAAACCGACTGTGGTAAAAACTGATCTAAGGGGATCCCATAAAACCCGCTTCCTTCCACACCGTAATGAGCGGTCACTACACCTGCAAGCATCTGAACCAGGATCAGTAAAGCAACTACCCAGATGTATTTTAAAGTGGCTTTCATAGAAGGAGTCGGTTTCATATTCCGCAGGGGATCCTCAAGAGGAAGAGCTTCGCTGATCTCTTCTTCTTTGTTTCTGGCATGATAAAAGACCAGAAGACCTACACAGGCCAACAGCAGCAATACACTGAATCCCGACCATAAATGCAGGGACGGCGGCGGCACGTTTCCCACCGATTCGTCATGAGGCCAGTTGTTGGTATACGTAACATCATCTCCCGGTCGTTCGGTAATGCAAACCCAGGAACTCCACGCAAAGAAAACATTCATCTGGGCCATTCTTTCAGCATCTTTGACCGTGTTTTTCGGGATGGCATACTGGTCCCGCAGTTTTGCCATGGAAGAATCACCCATGAATAATTTTGCATAATACTGACCTAAGAGTTTCTGTACTTCCGCTCTTTCAGGAGAGAAAACAATTTCATTGCGGGCTTCGTTGAATGTATTGGTGCGAAGTTCTTTTTTCAACAGCACCTGATATTTGGCCTGCTCATCATCAGGAAGTTCTTTATAAGATTTTCCGTCTTTTTTAGCCAGCTGATCAAGGAGCAGGAGCGATTCCCGGTGAAGGTAATCAGCCGTCCAGTCCGGAGCAATATAAGCCCCGTGTCCCCAGATACTTCCCACAGTTTGTCCTCCGATAGACTGCCAGACATTCTGACCGTCTTTAATATCCTGTCCGGTAGCGATCACCGTACCGTCTGTACTTACTATTTTATCGGGGATAGGCGGGACTTTCCTGTAAATTTCAGTTCCGTAAAATATAAGGACTGCAAACGAAGCAATCATGACTACAGCAAGCCATCTCCAAAGTTTTTTAGGGGTCATTCCGTATTTATTTTTAAGATTCTACACGACATTCTTTTTCCATTCGGATGGCTTTCGGGAAAAGGATATTATTTTCCAGGTGGATATGCTTATGCAGGTCATTTTCAAAATCCTGAAGCATTGCAAAAGCTACTTTATAAGTATTGCAGGCATCTGCAGGAGGGAGATATTCGTCTGTGATTGCTGCGATTTTTCTAAAGCGGTCTCCTTCCACGGTGTGTTCGTGCTGCATCATATTGACCGGGTTTTCCACGGTTCCAAAAACCGGATATGGAAGTACGGTTCCTGATATTTTTGCTTTAACCATATTTCTCACAAAAGGAAACAGGATCAGTTCTTCTTTTTTCATGTGCGCTGCGAGATCATGAGCAGATTCATTAAATAAAGTATTGATTTCAAACAATTCAGGATGTCTTTCCCCATGCACTTTGCATAATTTGTTAAGAAAGGCCTGCAAAACAGGAGTTTTTTCTTCTACATACCGGTGGTGGGTTTTTTCAATATAATCTGCCAGGAGATCCAGTGGCCAGCTGCTGAAATCTATGGAACCGGCTTCATTTTTTGGAAGAGATTCCAGTTCATCATAGATCTTTTCCGGATCAAGCTTTTTGTTATAACAAGCTTCTTCAATGGTTCTTCCCCCTTTACAGCAGAAATCTATTCCATGTCTTTTAAAAATAGCTGCTGTTCTGAAATCTTCGGCTACGATGTTTCCTATAAAGTCTGTTTTTGTATTCATAATTTAATACTTTTTTGTCTTTTATTATTTTAAATTTTTTTTTATTGGTTTTTAAGGGAAAGAATATATTTCACCATTAGTTTTGCGTTGTCTTTGCTCAGCCCTGTATGGGGAGTCATTGGAATATGACCCCAGTTTCCTTTTCCGCCGTCAATAATTTTCTGTGCCAGCATATCAAGATCTGCTTCCGTGTACTTTGCAGCCACTTCCTGATAAGAAGGACCTATTAATTTGGCATCCATTTTATGGCAGGTAAGGCAGTCGGTTCCTTCAATCAATTTCAATCCCTCATCCCGCGAGGTATTGTTTGAAACAGGAACACCAGGAGGCTCAGCGGGTTGTGATGCTGACTGTCCGTTATAAGGCTCAGGCTGTGGAATCGGAGTTGTTTCAGTCTTGGAGCAGGAGAGAAGAAAAATTGATAAAGCCAATATCACTGCGGTAGGTAAGGATTGTGTTTTCATAATGAATGATATAATTAGTTGTATGGAAGTCCGGTTTTAAACTGTAAACTAATAGCCAGTACCATCACTACAGCTTTTATGGTTTCAGCATAAATAAAATAATCATGCAATGGAGTAGGCGGGAGTGCTTTTCCTGATGAAAGCAGATGTACTCTCGAGTCCAGGACCGGAAGCATCCAGCACTGTTCTACAATAAGAATGAGAAAGAGAACTATAAGGACCAGCACATCCAATTTCGTATAATTTTTGCGGCTTACCCACATGCCTGTCAGGATTAAAATCAGAAATGCACCCTGTAATTTTGTTGATATTCCAAACATCAGTTTTCCCAGTCCCAAAGCGGTTGGCAATGTCATTCCCTGTACCTGAAATTTCAATGTCGTTTCTAAAAAACTAACCGTCATAAACATTCCGGCCATCAGGCAAAACAACATCAGGACGAAAGGGTTTTTAAGATAGAATTTCATTTTTTTTTAATTTAATATATTAAGATCTTTTTGTCTTTTATTTATTCAAATTTTTTTTATGTTTTAAGATAGGTCAGTTTTAAATCGAGGTTGTCTGCAAACATCTGTATCTGAGAGTTTTCCAGCATCTTGCGAAGATTATTCCTGATGCTTTTAAACTGATCGTGAAGAGGGCAGGGATGAGTTTCCGAACACTGTTCAAGACCCAATCCGCAGCCTGAGAAGAGCTTGTCACCATCAATTTCCCTTACAATATCAGCAATGCTGACATCCCGATTTTTTTGATCCATATAAAACCCTCCATTGGGGCCTTTCGCAGACTGAACAAATCCTTTCCTGCTCAAATCCTGTAAGATCTTGGCAATAAAATATTCCGGCGAATTGATGCTTTTTGAAATGTCCTTAATCCCAACCCGGCTGTCATTTTTAGACTGCTGGGCGATATAGATTAAAGCTCTTAAAGCGTATTCGCAAGTTTTGGAAAACATGGTTCTGAATTTTGTACGACAAAGATATAAAGTTATTTTTAATAAAAGACAAAAAACTCTTTTTTTTTTCTAAAGCTTGACAAAGATCACAACAAATGTTTTTTGGGCTTTTTAACCACAAAAGTCACAAAAGTTGTATTGTAAACACTTTAGTTCACTTAAGTAAGTTTAAATAGTGCTGCCTAAATAAATATAAGAAAAAAACAAAGATTTTCAATGACTTCACTTGTGTGGTTTTTATTAAAATCATTAGGTTATGAAATTACAGGATTTCGAAACGCCTTGCTGCTTTTTCTAAGATCCGAAGGTCTGGACTGGGTAAACTCGTGAAAGGTATCACTGAACGCGCTGATGGAACTGTAGCCTACATCATCGGCAATTTCATTAATCGATTTATCCGTATTTAAAAGCAGTTCGATAGCTTTGATGATCCTCAATGTTTTCAGGTACTGTAGAAAAGAAATATCCATATCTGCTTTAAAGAGACGGGACATGGAACGCTCACTCAACCCGAATCTTGCGCTTACATTTGCTAAGGTATGTTTCTCTCCGATATTCCATTCCAGGTAAGAGGTGATTTTTTTCATCTGCTTGTTATGGGTGGCTGGAAGAATGATCGGTAAAGGCTGTTGGTGGGTTTTGGGAAGGATCTTTTTTAAGGCCACTAAAAATTCAAAATTCTCATCCTCTGCAGTAATATGCTTTTCATCCCAAATTTCCGTGTATTTAATCATCTGAATCAAAAGTTCTGATGCAGGGTAGATTCCCAACCGGCTATAGAAAGGATCCGAATGATCATCATGGGCATAGAAATAAAGAGAACGCAGTACGGTAGCCGTATGCCCGATCTCTAAAATATGCTCCATTCCCTGAGGAATCCAGAAGAAATGCCTGGCCGGCACTACATAAGTACGGTTATCTATTGTAATATAGGCAATACCGCCTTCTACGTAGCTCAGCTGCCCTTTGGTATGCTTATGAAAAGGAATGAGTTTCTCTGATTTTTCATGCATGACAAACACACTTGTATGGTGTTGGTCTATATGCGGAAGCGTTGCAATAAGTCCCATTTGAAATTGAAATGATATGAAAATACAAATATAATCATTTGGCCGGAATCATGTAAAACTTGACTATTTTAGATAAAAATATTTTCCGGATTGCCAATAAATTTGCACTGCAATAATTCGAAAAATTCAGATGAAAATTTATCTCACCGGGCTGCTGATACTGGGAACAATCTACAATGTTTCGGCTCATAAAGGCAGTCTCAGAAATGATACCATCCGACTCTCCCTAAAAGACGCATGGCAAAGAGCTGAAGAAAACAGCCGTCATATCAGAATCAAAACCATTAACGTAGACATTGCGGAAGCAGAAGTAAAAGATACCAAACGAGAGCGGCTCCCGGAAATAGAAGTCAAAGGTTCAGTAGAAAAAGCCTCCAATATTCCTATTTATGAAAACGGAATATTTTCCAAACCTACCCAACATGAAGTCATTCACACCCTTTACAGAGCCGGAGCAGATTTTTATCTGAATATTTACCAGGGAAACAAACTGAATCTTAAGATCAAAGAAAATCAGACCCTTCAAAAAATCATGGATATCCAGAAAGAGCAGGCCGTTTCCGATATTCACTATAAAACAGCAGCACTTTACCTTGAACTTCAGAAAACTTTAATTTTCAGGAACCTTATTAAGCAGGATATTGCTGATCAGAAAGCACAGCTTAAGGAAATACAGGCTCTTTATAAAAATGGAGTGGTCTTAAAAACGGATGTCTTAAGGGTAGAACTTGAACTTTCCAAACGTAAAATGGCGCTGACGACTATTGAAAATGATATTCTTATTGCCATGCAGAAACTGAATATTATTTTGGGAATTCCTGATGAACAGGTGGTCATCCCCGATGCTCCCTTTAATCAATGGAATGAAAATACAGCCTACAGCGACTATTTGAAACTGGCCCTGGATCACTCTTT
Organism: Chryseobacterium sp.; assembly: GCF_022869225.1. Classification (NCBI taxonomy): domain Bacteria; kingdom Pseudomonadati; phylum Bacteroidota; class Flavobacteriia; order Flavobacteriales; family Weeksellaceae; genus Chryseobacterium; species Chryseobacterium sp. Next base: position 4,103,990 of record NZ_JALIHL010000001.1, read on the forward strand.
CGATTATCATGTTTCCGAACAGCAGACAGAGTTAAGCAAGATCAAACTGAAACAGGTAAAAGCGAATGTAAGTCCTAAAATAGGGCTGTATGGTGAGTTTTATTACGCGAACCCGCAGATTTTCCTTTATCCTTACAATCCGGATTGGTATTCACTGGGAATTGTAGGAGTGAAAGCTTCGTTTTCCCTATCTTCTCTTTACCACAATACTCAAAAGGTAAAGGCTGCAGCACTGGAATTTGAAAAAGAAGAAGAAACGCATAAGGATACGGAAGATAAAGTAAGGCAACAGGTAAAAGAAGCTTATTTGCGGTATCAGGAAGCTCTTGAACAGATCAGGGTAGCCGAAACCAATGTAGCGCAGGCCAAAGAAAATGCAAGGATTACCAAAAATACGTACTTCAGCCAGACCTCTCTGATTACGGATCTGCTGGATGCGGATATACAGCTCCTTCAGACCAAATTTGAACTGGAGGCCGCGAAAATCATGGCACAAAACAATTATTATTTACTACAAAATATAACAGGTACTTTATAAAACAATGAAAAAAAAATATACCCCAACTGACCGGTTGATTACCAAAATTACAGGATGGATCTCAGTGCTTATCGTTGCAGCGCTTGCGGTCTGGGGAGGCTTTACGCTTAAGAATTACTCTGAATATGAACAAACCAACGACGCCCAGGTTCAGGAATATGTAAATCCGATCATTTCAAGGGCAGGCGGGTTTATTGTAGCGGTAAAATTTGAAGAGAACCAGGAAGTGAAAAAAGGAGATACCCTTTTGGTGATTGATAACCGTGAGTATGTTCTTCAGCAGAAGCAAACTCAGGCGGCACTTCAGAAAGCCCGTGCAGAATTAAAAGTTTTGGAAAGCAATACCGGAACCACAGAAAAACAAGCGGCTTCGGCACAGGCGCAGGTCGCTGCCAATAAAGCAAAAGTCTGGAAACAGCAGCTTGATTATAACCGCTATGAGAAGCTTTATAATGAAGAATCTGCTACTAAACAACGGCTTGAAGATGTGAAAGCCACACTGGATGTCAATGAGAACGATTATAAATCTTCCCAGGATACCTATGCGGCTTCTGTATCTAAAATACATGATATCCAGGCCGAAAAAACGGTTGTACAGGCCGAAATTGCAAGACTGGAAGCATTACTGGACCGCCATAAACTGGATGTAAGTTATACAGCTGTTACTGCCGCATATGACGGAAGAATGGGAAGAAGAACAGTTGAAGTGGGCCAAATGATTGAGGCAGGAGAAACGTTAGCATTTATCGTTAATAATGAAACAGATAAATGGGTGGTTGCCAATTATAAAGAAACCCAAATCAAGGATATGCGTATCGGGGACCGCGTAAAGATCATAGCTGATTCTTATCCTGACAGAGAGTTCCGCGGAACCATTATTTCACTTTCGCCGGCAACAGGATCGAGCTTTTCATTACTTCCGCCCGATAATTCTACCGGAAACTATGTGAAAATTGTACAGCGTATTCCTGTGAGAATCAGAATAGATGGGAAGAGGAATGAGATTGACGTCCTGAAAGTAGGGATGAATGTGAATGTATATGCCGATAAAAAACATGCTCATGGCTAGGAAGATTCCGATCTTTAAAAGATGGGCCCCGGAATGGCTCATTAAGATCATCCTTTTTGCGATGACGCTGCCGGGGATCATTATTTTCTTTCTGCCATTAGCCAACATTAGCGCAGCTGCCGGATATTATGGGTGTGAGCCTGCTGATATTCAGTTTGCGGTGGCCCTGTTTTATGCAGGATATGTTGGATTTTACAGTCTGGAAAGAAGATTTTTCAGCTTTCTCGCAGCTAAGGAATATTTTCTGATTTTTACAACGCTACAGATCCTGGCTTGTCTCATCTGTTATTATACCCATGAAATTTATATCCTTTTTCCGGTACGTTTTCTCCAGGGAATGCTGTTTGCAGGGAATGTAAATCTTTCACTCACTTTGATCTTTACACGACTAAGCAGTGAAAGGGGGCGTGAAATCAGTTTTTCGGTATTCTTTGGGATCCTGATCTGTGCTTTACCTTTTAATAACCTGATTACTGCGGATCTCATTGATTCTTATAATTTTAATATCGTTTATAAAACAGCGATCTTTTCGTATCTGCCGGGGCTTATGTTCCTGACCCTTACGATGAGTAATTACAGGCCCCATGCAAGGTTTCCTCTTTATAAACTGGATTGGGAAAGTTTTGTACTCTTTAGTATAATATTGGTACTGGTGGGATATATTACGATTTTTGGACAGGAGTATTACTGGCTGGAAGATCACCGGATTATGGGGAGCGTGATCGGAATTATAGTACTTGGAGGTATTTCTGTATTCCGTCAGAATGCCATTAAAAGGGCTTATATTGATCTGCGTGTTTTCCGGTATAGGAATTTCAGAGTAGGATTGCTGGTTCTTTTCATCATGTATATTTGCCGTTTTACATCGGGGATTACCAATAATTATTTTGCCACAGAACTGCATCTGGATCCTTTTCATATTTCATATATCAATATTTTTAATCTTTCCGGGCTTGTTCTCGGGGTCATTATTGCCTGTTGTATGGTATTGCAGAAAAAAAAGATACAATATATCTGGGTGCCGGGATTCTTAATGCTGCTTTTGTTTCATGCGTTGATGTACTATTCTTTCGATGTTCAGGCTAATGAATTTAACTATTTTATCCCTTTATGTATCCAGGGATTGGGAGTAGGACTGCTCATGGTTCCGACCATTATTTTTATCATTTCATCGGTTCCGGCCTCTATTGGACCTTCGGCAGCTGCAGCTGCATTAGCCATACGGTATCTGGGTTTTTGTATCAGTATAGCCCTGATCAACTTTTATGAACTTTTTGAAAAAAGCCGCCATTACAACGCCTTTCAGGATCATCTGACCGCAGTGGATCCGGCTGTCAAAAACTTTCTTCATCAGCAGGCTGCCAGGCTTATGGCAAAAGGAATGTCTGAAGACCATGCAGTAAAAGCTGCCAATAAGCTATTGATGGGAAGAATGAATATTCAGGATCATGTACGTTTTGCCATGGACTATTATGAAATGATGGCCTGGCTTCTTTCCGCATCTTTGCTGTTGATCCTTCTTTTTCCTTACCTGAACCGTACGGCTCTTTATTTAAAATCCCGAAGACTTTCTCCGGCCTAAATGGTAACAGATCACTGTCATGGCCGGAAGATAGATAAATCCTGAAAAACAATCAAAATACCTATAGTTTAAAACTATATGAGCGGATACCTGTCAATTTTATTATAAGCAAAAGATCTCAATTTCCATCACTTTTGTTTGTCTCTGTATATTCCGGAAAAAAGAAGAGTATACAAGGTATATTTTAAAAATTGACTCCAATAGAAATCACCGCAGATGTATGCAAAAAAAATAATGTATGTAATTAATTTATAAACAGCTGTTTAATGATTACAACGGAAATTTTCTAATAAAAATATCCGGAAAAAGTTGGAGTTAAAGAGGATTTTACTATCTTTGCAGTCCCTAAACAAAGGGGTTTACTTAAAATTGAAAACATTATAAGTAAGGTCCGACTCGGTAGCTCAGCTGGTAGAGCAATACACTTTTAATGTATGGGTCCTGGGTTCGAATCCCAGCCGGGTCACCAAAAGGCATTCTCACAAAAGAATGCCTTTTTTATTATAAATATTCCCGGATAATCCGATATTTTTATGTTTCATCTGTTCAAAGATGGGGTCAGGAAAGCCTTTCATCCCACAGTAGTGGTATATAATTGTATACCCGCATGAAAATTTTCCGGAATATGAAATTTGTTCACCCCATTGATGGTAAGATGTTAGGTTGGCGGTTACTTAATTAATAAACAGAGACTTAAGAAGAAACAGGGAATGATTGAGCCTACAATTATTCTTTTTTCCTCACATCAAATTTGAAATTTCTTGAATAAAAATGTGGAAAAAAGTTGGAGGTAACGGGAAAATTTCTATCTTTGCAGTCCCTTAAACAAAGGGATTTACTTAAAAATGGAAGCATTATAAGTAAAGGCCGACTCGGTAGCTCAGCTGGTAGAGCAATACACTTTTAATGTATGGGTCCTGGGTTCGAATCCCAGCCGGGTCACTACAACGCGATGTAAAGTTTTTTAACTTTTACATCGCGTTTTTTTATATTCGGTTCGATTCCATTTAAAATTAATTTTTGATGTGTCTCATTACAGTATGATGACCAATTTTGTCTGTGGATGTAATCTCTACAAACCCTATTTTCCGGTATAAATTATAGGCTTTATTATTTCCGGGAGTTACTTCTAAGATGATTTCAATATCAATAAATCTGTGATAAGCTTCATGAATGGTAGCTTCAATCAATCCCAAACCTATGCCTTTTCCCTGAAATTCTTTTTTTACATACATCTGATAAATATTTCCGGTGTTATTTTCATTTTTAACAAAAGTGCAGATTCCGGCAAGTTCATCATCTGCAAAAGCTCCGAAGACAAACCTTTCCGGGGTCTGTTCTTCGATATCACTTTCTGTTCTGAATTTTTCGGTCTTAAGGGCTTCTTCATAGCTTGCTCCAAAAGATTCCGGAAATTTTTCAAGACTTTCCAGGCGGATTGTCCGGTACTTTTTACTTTCTCCGGACACAAGTTTTCGGTAGATCATAGTCATAATTGTTGGATTGCTGTTCCTCTTTTAGGTATTTATATACAAATATGTGAATAATTTTTTTCTCTGTAATGACAGATTGTACTTACATAAAATCCGTATTTTTTGATTTTATTGTAATAAATATAATTTCAGGTAATTTTACCGTAAAATATCTAATCTTTTTTAATTGAATACTCAAAAAAATTGATAATTTATGTATATTTATAACACGATTGGTGAAATAAATAATATAGGAAAATATACATATTATCAAAGTATTTTGATAGCTGTGATTAGGTAGGTATTGGAAAAAGACTGCTGATAAAAATTAAATTTGATCATCATTAAAAATAATAAAACATATTCAAAAGGTCTCATTAAAATAATAACCTATACCATTTGCATAGGGTTGTTCTTGCTGATGACATCATGTAACCGTAATTCAAAAGATAAAGAACGGGAAGAGTTTGACGATGCTTTACTGACTCAAAGTTCAGATCTTCAGCATTCCGGTGAATTTGAAGCTTTGTTCCGTCTTAACATTAAATATCTGAAAAAAGCTGCCAAAATGAAGTACAATGCTGGAAAAGGACTTTGTTATCTCAATATGGCAGGATTAAATGTTTCAGCAGGAAATTATGAAAAAGCCCGCTTTTTTTTCAATGAGGCCGAAAAAGACCTTGTAAATTCTGAGAATCCTTATCACAAGGCAACATTCTATGATACTTACAGCGAGTATTACTACCACCTTAAGATCTACAATAAGGCTATAGAGTATAATGGTAAAGCCTTTTATTATCTGAACAAAGCCAAAAAGACAAAACTCAGTAATAAGCTTCTTCCGATATTATACGTTAATAAAGGAGCTTATTACGCACATAAAGGATGGTTGGGAACTTCTCTGAAAAGCTTTACAAAAGCCAATATGCTTGAAAACTCTGCATATACCAACTGTATGCTTGCCCAGTATTATTTATATGTACGTAAACCTGATTCTGCAGGAATATACATTGCCAGGGCGGATGAAAAAATGCTGAGCCATAAAACCTCTGATGTGGAATCCCTTTGGGTCTATTATACCATGGGATATTATTATAATGAAGTTAATAACAGTGAGGAAGCAGAAAAGGATCTTAAAAAGGCCCTGGAGATCAATATCAAAACAAGACGTACCTATTCATCACATATCAAAGGTGTTTATAAATCTCTGGCAGAGCTGTATAAAAAAAAGAATGATGGTGGAAAAGCCTATTTTTATCTGAAAAAATATATGGAAGAAGAGGCCAGGTTTGATGCTGCACGGTTTGCTGCGATGAATAAATCTACGGAAGATTTTATTTCGGAAGTAAAGAAAGAATCAGATTGGCGTAAAAATGATCTGCCGCTGCTTATTGCTTTATCTATTAGCGTTCTTACTATTTCAGGAGTATATGTACGGAAGTTTATCAATTTGTTAAAGATAAGGAAGAAAACTTTAAGTGAGGAAAGAGATGAGCTGAAAAGCCGTGTTTATAACAGAAAACTGGAAGAGCTTATGGAACTGGCCAGAAAGAATGATTCTTCTTTTTTTTTGAAATTCAAAGAATTATACCCGGATTTTATCAAGGCACTTCTGAAGATTAATCCTGACCTTGAAAATTCAGAACTGGCTTTCTGCGCAATGTTGAAATTCCGTTTTTCATCCAAAGAAATTGCAGATTATACCTTTGTACAGCATAAATCTGTTCAGCAGAAAAAATACAGGATCAGGAAAAGACTTAATATTCCGGGAGAAACAGACCTCTATGATTTTTTTGAAAATTTAAAAGAATAAGGGAAATAACTACAATAAAAACAGGCGGATTCTGTTTTATGAAAAGATTGATTAGGGGCGCGCCGGTTACAGTATAAAATTAAAGAAAATATAATGCTGTTAACGGCAAAAGATCACTTAATAAATCCTGATTTATACAGAAAATTTCATCTAAATAAAGAACATATGATACGTATTTTTCTTGTTGTTCTGCTTATTATTTTAGTTTCATGTCATTCTCAGTCGAAAGAAGAGAATGAAAAAAAATTTGATGTTTCTTTATTCAGACAAAATGAAAAGTTCAGGCTGGCAGGAGAATATGACTCTTTGGTTAATCTCAACAAAAGGTATTATAAACAGGCAGATGAAATGAATTACAAAGATGGAAAGGCCCTGTGCTACATCAATCTGGCAGAGGTGAATATTTTGTTGGAAAATTTTCAGAAATCTCAAATCTTTTTTGACAATGCAAAAGAAATTCTGGATAATTCGAAAGACAATATCCATAAAGCCCGGTTTTACAATGTTTACGGGCGTTTCAATTTAGAACTCCGAAGGATTGATAAAGCTTTGCAATACAATAATGAAGCAATGGGCTATATACGGAAAAGCGGTAATTCTGAGTTCAAAAAAGATCTTCTTTTCAATATTTATTTCAGACAGGGGCACTACCTTATTGACAAAAAGCAGTATAACGCAGCATTGGAATACTTTCATAAAGCTAAAAAGTTTGACGATACAGGGCTTGCGGATTGTATTATCAGTGATGGCATCTATATGCATAAAAATATGGACTCCGCTTATAAATATATAAACATTGCTTATCACAAAGTCAATCAGAGAGGGAAAGATGACGGAATAGCACTCTATGTCAATACCATTATGGGAGAATACTATATGGCAGATAAGCAATATGGCAAGGCCGAAGAAGCCTTTATGAAAGCTTTGAAAATCAATGAGAAAACAAAACGTATCTATGCCTATTACGGAAAATATATCTATAACGATCTGAGGATGCTGTACGAGCGTACGGGAAATAAGGAAAAAGCCTATTTTTATCTGAAGGCATATACGGATGCCTTTTATAAAACCAATACATCTTTACTGGCAACGATCAATCAGGATATGGAGGCTTTTATTGCGAATGCCAAAAAAGATTCCGAAAGGCACAAAAACAATATTAAATGGTTGATTTTGTTGTCCTTAGCGGGGATTGCGCTGTTGGGAATATATTCCTGGAGGATTATCAGCAATTTGAGAAAGAGGAAAAAAGTTCTAAGAATGGAAGCAGAGAACCTGAAAATCCGAATGAATGACAAAAAGCAGGAAGAAATTATAGGACTGGGCAGAAGCAATGATCCCGATTTTTTGAACCGTTTTAAAGAAGTTTATCCGGAATTTATAAGCAGGCTGTTAGCAATTAACCCCAGTCTTGAAAGCTCCGAACTGGTTTTTTGTGCTATGCTGAAACTACATTTTACCTCGAAAGAAATTGCAAACTATACTCTCGTTCAGCACAGAACGGTTCAACAGAAAAAATACAGGATAAGAAAAAAACTGAACATTCCGGGAGAAACAGATATCTATCATTTTTTTGATACCCTACAATAAAAAACTGTCTGATTCATTACGTCAGACAGTACTCGAAATATTCTACTTTTCACCACTCATCTTTTTCGTGGTCTCTTTATTCAAATTTGAAATTTTTTAATGAAAACAAGAAAAAAAAGTATACTACATGCGTACTACAATTTGTCTTTTTATTTTTAAATAATTGATATTTAGTTGATTAAATTTATTTTTAATTTTATCTGCCTGCTTTCACAGCCGTAGTCAATAATTCTAAAACTTGGGCTTTTTTTAGTGGATCTATCTAACAGGCCTTAATTATTAATAAACTTTTGTATACCATTTTTACTGTTATTTTTTATTTGTACCTACTAATTTGTATAAAATGGTTTTATTATTTGAAGCTACTCTTTAATAAGATTGTTTTTTATAATTTGCTGTTAATTAATACATTGTGATAATGATGTATCTGTGTAGTAGGATGTTTTTTTTTGTTTTTACATTGAAAATATATAACCTTGCAAAAGTTTTCAATCGCTGATCACTTCCAAGAATGTAGATCTTTATTTAAACTGATCTGTGTTTTAAATAATGTGAAAAATTTTCATCAGGCATTTCTGCAAAAGTTTAGGAAAGACTGAGCGTATTGCAGAAGTGAAAAAATTAAAGATAAAGCTGATTACAAAATATACACAGCAGACGGAAGGCTGGTCCGGGAGGGAAAACTTGACAGACAAAAAATCAATGTTCATTAATTAAAGGGCTGTATACGGTTACGATAAAAGATGATAAAAATATCTATAACACAAAGTTGATCAAAAAATAACATGAATGAATCTCCGAAACAGGATCTAACGGGGAGAAAGAATATTTATTTTAAGAGGGAAAAGCTGTCTCAGAATTGAGACAGCCTTTTTTATATTATGAAGCCAGAGGACCATTAAAAAAGTCCAGCATTGTGGCTAATGACTTTTCAGAATGCATTTTCTCACCGTTTTCAAGAGATTCCCGGGTAGCTTCGGCTGCCCGTTTACGCATATTGAGTTCATATGCAGCAATGGCATCCTGAAGGGTAGGGCAGCTGCTATCTGTTAAGTACTCGCTCAATTCCAGGGCATCCAGCATGGCCATATTAGCTCCTTCTCCTGCAAAGGGAGGCATTACATGGGCAGCATCACCCAGCAAAGTGAGATTAGGCAATGTTTCCCAGGTCTGATCCAAAGGCATATAATAGATAGGACGGGGAATAAATGGATCATGAGCATTTTCAAATAATTCGTACCAGATTGTACTCCATTCAGGGTACTGGCTTTTAAACCACTGAAGAACCTGGATATTATCGGAAAAATCCAAGCCGCTGTTGGCAGCCCATTTTTCACCGGCTTTGAAAGTGGCATAAAATCCAAGGTCGCCATTGCCCTTCTGGCCGATCAATATATTTTTAGTATTTCCAAAAGCCATTATTTTTCCACCGCCGATCAATGCATCAATATGAGGGGCTGCTTCTTTTGAAACATTCCCTTCAAGCATGATCACTCCTGAATATACCGGTTGGGTAGCTGTGAGATAAGGGCGGATTTTGGAATTTGCTCCGTCTGAAGCGATAACCAGGTCTGCATAAGCCGATGTGCCGTTTTTGAAATGCAGCAGCCAGCCTTCATTTTGGCGTTCCATTGAAATGAAGTGGGAATCCCAGACTACGGTTTCAGGCAGTAAAGATTCCAGTAACATATTTCTCAGCGGACCGCGGTCTATTTCGGGACGAAAATCTGCTGCGCCGAAATCATCCTCAGGTTTTGTCTCATGATCGCTATAGAAGATTTCTGCCTGATCATTGAGAATAAGCGTTTTATCAGCGCCGGGGCGGAAAACCTTTTTAAATGCTTCCAGCAACCCGGCCTTACGTATGGCTGCAAGCCCCGAATCTTCATGCATATCGAGAGGAGATCCCTGTACCCGTGCATCTTTATTTACATCCCTTTCATATACTTTTACATTGGTATTTTTCAATTGTAAAAGTCTTGCCAGTGTAAGCCCGGCCGGACCTCCACCAACGATTGCTATTGATTTATTTTCTATCAGCATTTTAATATACATTTTACAAGGCAAATTTATTTTCCTTTCAACACTGATAATAGTACAAATCGGTCGTTTTTGTTTTTTGATAATTCTTTGGGGGCAACCCCTGAAAATTTTTTTACTTCCTTGATGAAATGGTTTTGATCCGTATAATTGAGCTCAGGAAACAGCTTTCCCTGTGCAATATGTTCCAATGAGGCTCTGAAGCGCAGAATAGTAGAGTAGGCCTTCAATGATAATCCCAATTGTCTGGTAAAATACCGGTTGATCTGCCGGCTGCTCCAGCCCGCTTTTTCAGAAAGTTCTTTTACACTCATTTCACCCTTCGACTCATAAATAAGTTCAAAAAGATGACGCTTTCTTTCATCCATTTTCCGGGGAAGCAGTTCTTTTATTTTTTGAACTGCTTTTTTACAGCAGAGGTCAAAATTGGATAGGTCTTCAGTTTTAAAATTCCAAAAATCGGTGGGAAGCTCTTTTCCGGTATTTAATAAATCAGCAATGGACGTCCTCAGAATATATTCAGCAGCAAGGGGTTTAAAACTGACGATAAAGGCAAGAGTATGAGGGTGTATATATCTTTGCTCAGGATACGTTTCAAGCCCGAGAAGCGTGACATGAAAAGGTTCGGAAGGGGATTGGGAAAAAAACAAATCAATTCTTCCGTCGGGAATGATAACAACTTCTTTGGGATGATCGGATTGATTATGAAAAGTCCCCAGATTTTCTACAAAATCAGCAATAGCCCCGTCGGGTTGTATGAAATTATAATAAAAGTCATTGTCCATAATTTATTATACTTAAGCTTTCAATGAAGAAAGGTACGAAAAATGGGGTATTGATGGATAAAATCTGTTTCAACATGTACCCGTATAAAATGTATCTCAGATCAGAGGAACAAAATAGGTTATCTGTCAATAAATGAATATGAAACCATAAAGTAAAACCGGACGAGCAGTTTACCGGATGGTCTTAATTCATTTTAAACTCTCTAAAGTGTTTTTTAAAATAAAACTTTTGGGTTAAAATAAATGCTTAATAAGTATTATTTTTGCTTTATGCGGATACCGAAAAATGTTCGTATTGACTTATTTAATGGACAAATCATCAATCAACAATTATTTTCATTCCTTATTCAGCATCCAGGATGAGGTGGTTGAAAAGATTACAGAAACGTTCACTCCTTTCGGACTGAAGGCGAATGCTGTTTTACTGGATCAGAACACCATCAGTACCAAGACCTATTTTTTGGAGAAAGGATATGTCCGTTCCTATATCTTGAACGAAGATCATGAGGAAATCACTACGAATATTTATGCAGCTCCCTGTTTTGTCAATGATTTTTTATCATTTTTCAGACAGCAGCCCACCAAAGAAATATATCAGACCGTTACTGATTGTACTTTCTGGGAAACCGGGTTAGAGAACGTACAGCATAATTTTCATAACATTCCGGAATTCAGAGAGTTCAGCAGACTTCTGTTTGTTCTCAATTATTACAATATTCATGACCGGCTGATTGAAATGGCAAGCCAGAAAGCTTCCACGAGGTATTTTAACCTGATGAAGAAGGATCCTGATATTTTTCAGTATGTTCCGTTGAAAATCATTGCTTCTTATCTGGGAATGAAAGACAGTTCATTAAGCAGGATCAGAAGAGATATTCATAAAATCTGATTTCTTTTCATTTGTCAAGTGATACTTCAGGTTCTATCACTGATATTTGCTAAAAAATAATTCATGAATAAAAAACATATCGTCGTTGTTGGATTAGGAGGTGTAGGTGGTTATTTTGGATTTAAAATAAATCAGGCCAATGAAGCTTCCGGAAAATATAAAATCTCTTTCGTTGCCAGAGGGGAAACTTATGAGAACGTAAAGGAAAACGGATTGGTCTTACTTTCCCCGGAACATCCTAACGACAGAACGCATCCTGACGCTGTTGAGCAAAACATCAGTGACATACAGGATCCTGATCTGGTTCTGATCTGTGTAAAGGAATATGACCTGGAGAACGTATGCAGGCAGCTCAAAGAAGTGATCAATACCCATACTGTACTGCTTCCGATGATGAACGGAGCAGACATCTATGACAGAATAAGAAAAATAGTTCCCGGTCATGTTGTTCTTCCAACCTGTATTTATGTTGCGTCTCATATTAAAGAGAGAGGAACTGTTGAGCATAAAGGAAAGGCCGGAAAAATGATCGTTGGGAGAGATCCCCGGCATTTCTCCGGTGATGTGGAATGGATCATCGATGTATTGAGAGAAAGCAACATTGATTTTGATTTTAAAGACAATTCTTTAACTGATATCTGGACTAAATTTTTCTTTATCGCAAGCTTTGGAATGGTTACGGCAAAACATAATTCTTCCATAGGGACTGTATGTACAGATGAAGAGCAGAAGAATGAAGCCTCTGAAATCATGAAAGAAATAAAGAGGATCGCAGATAAAAAAGAGATTCATCTGCAGGATGATATCATTGGGGCAACTTTTGAAAAAGCAGCCGCCTTTCCTTTTGAGACACCAACATCTTTACAGCTGGACATCCATTCAGGAAAGAAAGACAACGAGCTGGAATTATTTGCCGGAGCCATCTTACAATATGGAGCTGAGCTTGGGATACGTACTCCATTTACTCAGAAAATATACAGCGAGATTAAATTAAGATAGGTTTTGGCTAAAGCCAGAGAAAGATTTATAAGAAGGGTTTACTCCTGAGTGAAAGTACAGGGAAACCCTTCTTTTAAATAGATTCTATTCAGATTAAAACTCACGGTCCCTATCCTTAATGGTTCTTAATTTTGATTTAAAGAAGACGTCAGCTTTTGTATTAAACTCATCGGTATAAACAATTAAGGTACTGTGGCCGGAATTTGGTAAGATCCATAAATTTGCTTTTGGAATATTTCTGAAAATTTCAAGAGTATGCTCTGGTTTTATAACATCATTATCTCCTCCCACGACAAGAACAGGAACTTTAATGCTGTGCAATGTCTTCGGATCAATATGGGGCTGTTCACTTAAAAGCTTTTTATACTTAAGGACCCCTGTAATCAAGATCTGTTTTATCTTTTTTTAATGCGAATTGTTCTCTAACCGGATTTTTCTAAAAGTGTTGAATAGTTGCTTTTAAGCTCCTGGATTTTGTTTTGAGCCGATAATAAAAGGGAAAATAGGCTAAGGAAAAATAATATCTGTTTCATAATTTAGATTTAAATTATTTTTGATATTCCGTTTCCAGATAAGGGGGAGATTTTCAATTTTTGTTACAGTATACCTCATATACCAAATTAGGATCATTGAAGAACTGCGCAGGCCAACGTATTTTCTTTATTGTTTTGTTGTATAAGTTGTTATGATTGTTTATGTATGCAAGAATTTCTGACGTTCAAATAATACTTCCTCCGGTTCGCGGTGATCAGGATCATCTATACAGCAGTCTACCGGGCAAACCGCCTTGCATTGGGGTTCTTCATGAAACCCCTTACATTCAGTACATTTTCCTGAGACGATATAATACACCTCATCTGAAACAGCCGGATTAAAAGCACTGGCATCTCCTACCGTACCATCTGGGAATGTTACACTGCCTGAGAGTTTTGTTTTATCCTGCCAACGCCAGTCGATAGCTCCTTCATAAATGGCTGAATTAGGACATTCAGGCTCACAGGCCCCACAGTTGATACAGGCCTCTGTTATTTTTATAGCCATGTTATTTATTTTTTAGATTGTTTTAAAAAGGGACTTCTTCAACATTGTACTGTTTTGGAAATCCCTGCCAAACTTAATTAAAGCAGTTTCAACACTTAATAAGCATCATAAACTGTGCAAACTTTTATTTTGGAGCAGTTAATCTGCTGCTATTTTTATGGCAAGACCATCCATTTCAGCTGTCAGATGGATCTGGCAGGCTAATCTGCTGGTTGTATCAGAATTAAAAAGTTCTGATAATAAAGCTTCCTCAATATCATTTTTGTCGGGGAGGGAAATGATTTCACTCAGAATGTAGCAATGACAGGTAGCGCACATGGCCATTCCGCCACACATCGCTTCCATAGGTAATTCATAAGCCTTGCAGATATCCTTAAGAGTCAATCCCATTTCCAAAGGACAGATCAGCGTGTGTTTACTTCCGTTTTGATCTGTTACGGTGATTGTAATTTCATCTTTCATAGTGATCAGTTAAGGGTAGCGACTACCTGTTTTTCTGCCTGTTTCTTAGTTCCGTCAAAGCCTTCTATACCGCTGACGGTGGTGTATTTCAATACAAATTTTTTATTGGGATTAAGACGCTGGTATATACTTTGGCAGGCAATAGCTGCTTCATGGAATCCGCATAAGATCAATTTCATTTTATAAGGATAAGTATTGATATCTCCTACAGCATAAACCCCTGGAATATTGGTTTGAAAATCTGTGCTGTTATCTACTTTTATGGCATTCTTTTCCAGTTCCAGACCCCATTCGGTTAGAGGTCCGAGTTTAGGTACCAATCCAAATAAAGGAATGAAATAATCTGTTTCTATAGTCTGCAGACAGCCTTCTTTTTCGATAATAATTTCTTGTAATGTATTAGTTCCCTGAAGCCCGGTTACTTCCGCCGGTGTGATAAGGTTAATCTTCCCGTCATGCTTTAATTTTTTCACTTTCTCAACAGAATCCAATGCTCCCCTGAATTCATTCCGCCTGTGAATTAAAGTAAGGGAAGAGGCTGTTTCTGCAAGATGGATCGTCCAGTCCAGCGCAGAATCGCCGCCTCCGGCAATCACGACATGTTTTCCGGCATAATCTTCGGGCCGTTTGATGAAATAGTTTACTCCGTAGCCTTCATAAGCACGGATATTTTCAATAGGTGGCTTCTTAGGTTCAAAACTTCCCAGACCGCCTGCAATGACAACCGCTTTGGCTCTATGTTTTGTCCCTTTATTGGTGATGACCTCAAAAAGGTTTTCCTCCGGTCTGAGGAGATGTACAGCCGTTTCATTGAATGTAAATCCGGGTTCAAACTGTTTGATCTGCTCATAAAGATTTTCAATAAGTTCCCCTGCAAGTACACTTGGAAATCCGGGAATATCAAAGATGGGTTTCTTGGGATATAATTCTGATAACTGGCCTCCCATTTGGGGCAGTGCATCTATAATATGGCAGCGCATTTTGAGAAGACCGGCTTCAAATACTGTAAATAATCCTGCAGGGCCGGCACCAATGATCAGTATATCTGTTTCTATCATGTTATGGTTGGTTTATGGTCGTTTTTTCTATTTTTTTTGAGGTGGCAATATTGATAAGCTGATCAAACTTACCGGAATAGAGAGCCGATATTTCTGTTTTACGGTCAGTATCAAATAATGAAGACCGGACAACAGGAACACTGAAAGGCACTGGCCACGCCCGTAATGATTTGGCAATGGCATCCATCGCATTGATTCCCTGCATGGCCTGTAATCCATCGGCCCAGCATACCAGTCCTACAGTTTTATCCGTAAGATAAGGTTCATATCTGTTGGCTGTCACTTCAAGCCAGTCCAGGCAGTTTTTCATGACCCCCGGAATACTTCCATGATAAAGAGGAGCCAGCCAGAAATGAACATCAGCATCTGTAAAAAGCTGGGCCATGCGCTCTACAGCCAAAGGCGTCTTGGTAAGGGTAGTATCAAATAATGGGATGCCGGAGTCGGCAAGCGTAAAAATATCAGTCCGGATTCCCAATGCCAGCAGACGTTCTGCAAAATATTTGGAAATGGTTCCTGAAGTAGATTCTGCTCTTCTTTCCAATGATCCGTTGAATAGGATTGCTTTCATTTTGTTTTATTTTCTGTTTTGAAAATTACTTTAGGCAGCCCTATTTCACCATACATCAGGCTTTTGACCAGCGGTTTCAGAAGTCCGGCGGCTAATAAATAGAGGGCAGGGTCATGTTCTGCCCGTGCTCTGACTACCACTTTCTGATTTTTATACTGCTTCAGATCTGCATAGGTGAGGCGGCGTTTCCAGAGATCAAGCAGAATGCTTTCTGCATTGTTTAAATCTGCATACGCTGCATAAGATGATAATTTTTCCATGAGAAACATATAAGCCCACGGCGGAATAATAGCATCCGTAGAACAGATAATCGCCACAGCTTTTTCATGATACACGGAAAAATCTATGGCTGCAATTGATTCTTTAAATTCCTTTTCTTTGACAATCATCCCCATAAAAAGATGATCTTTGAGATCCAGTTCTACAATCTCTGTAGTCGGTTTATAGTCTGAAAGATCGAGAGCAATGATGCCTGAAGCTTCTGCTTTATTGATGAAGGTGTCCTGAGTCATAACTGATGTATAATTCAATAGGGGTTATTTTATTTTTGAAAGAGTTTCCTCATATTTTTTCTCCACTGAAGACCAATCCAAAACAGACCAGAATGAATCGAAGTAATCAGCCCTTTTATTCTGATACGCCAGATAATAGGCATGTTCCCAAACATCGATTCCAAGAATGGGAAACCCTCTGTTCATCGAAAGAATATCCATCATCGGGTTATCCTGATTAGGGGTAGAGCATACCGCGAGAGATCCGTTGAATTTTACAAACAGCCAAACCCATCCGGAACCAAACTGTGCTAGGCCTGTTTTTTTCATGTCTGCTTTCAGGTTTTCAAGGCTTCCAAAGGCTGCGGTAATAGCATCATTCAGCTTTCCTTCAGGCTTCAGCTTTGGGTTGGGAGAAATGATTTCCCAAAATAAGGAATGGTTGTAATGTCCACCACCATTATTTCTTATCGCTGGACTGTATTCACTGATCCTTTGCAGCAATGAATCCAGATCAGGATGGGTTTCATGAGTCTGCTCCAATGCGGTATTCAGATTGTCAACATATGCCTGATGGTGGCGTTGGTGGTGAATGGTCATTGTTTCTTGGTCAATAAAAGGTTCCAAAGCGTTATAGGCATAAGAAAGCTGAGGTAATGTAAATGGCTTCATTGTAGTTATTTTTTTGATTAATGTATCGCAAAGGTAAAAATATATTTTAATAAAACAACTAAAAAGTTGTTTTATTAAAATGGAGAAAATAAAAGATAACCTATTGAAATTGATTGTATTAATCTATTTATTAAAGATTATAGAAAATGCCTATATTTGTTGTTGAAAAATAAAACAACCAAAATATTGTCAAATGAAGAAGCCGGCAGCAGACCGTATTCTGATGTTCTTAAAGATGAGGGGAGAAGCTACTTCACTCCTTATTGCTGAAGAATTGACCATTACGAAAGAAGGAGCGAGAAAGCATTTACTGAATCTTGCTCAGGAAGGATTGATCCGGTCCTCTGTGAAGAGTGAAGGAGTGGGCCGCCCCTCTGCTTATTATACTCTTACGGAAAAAGGATGGGCCCAGTTTCCGGACACTCATGCGGAAGTAACGGTTCAGCTTCTGAAGTCTGTAAAGAATCTTTTAGGTGAAAATGCATTGGAACTGTTGATCAGCGATCGTGAAAAAAAGACCCATGACCGGTATGAAAAAGTACTTTCGCAAACAAAATCTCTTGAACAGCGTCTTGAAATTCTGGCCAATATTCGGAGTGAAGAAGGATATATGGCGGAATGGAGAAAAGAAGGGCAGGAATATTTTCTGATTGAAAACCATTGCCCGATATGCGCTGCCGCTACAGAATGCCAGGGATTCTGCCGTGCAGAACTCTCCAATTTTCAGTCGTTGATCGGGAAAGAATATACCATTGAAAGGATAGATCATATCATTTCTGGCGGCCAGCGCTGCGTCTACAAAATCAGCCATTAACATTTTCCTAATTTTTATTTATTGAAAAGAAATGGCTTTAAAAGCAGTGATATTTGACATGGACGGAGTTCTCGTAGACTCAGAAGGATTCTGGGCTAAGGCGGAACTGGATGTATTTTCATCCTATGGCGTACAGATTACAGAAGATCTGGCGGCACAGACAAAATATATGACCACCACAGAGGTTACAGAATTTTGGTATGGGAAGTTTCCCTGGGAAAATCTTGATATACCTTCCGTAGAGCAAGAAGTTGTTACAAGAGTGATCGGACTTATACAGTCGGAAGAGTGTACCATGTCCGGTGTCCAGGATTTTATCAGGCATCTTAAAAATAAAGAGTATAAAATAGGCCTGGCCACCAATGCTCCTTTGCGGGTTGCAGAAGCCGTTCTTAAGAAACTGCAGGTCCGTGACTTATTTGATACCGTAAATTCATCAGAATCTGAAATACACGGAAAACCGCATCCGGCGGTTTATCTTGCCTCTGCAAAAGAATTGGGAATAGGTCCTGAACATTGTATTGCTATTGAAGACAGCCATTCCGGATTAAGGGCAGCTAAAGAAGCTGGTATGAAAACAGCCGTTTTTACGAATAATAATGAAAATATAGATTTTGAAATAGCAGATTTTAAGATCAGAAACTTTAAAGATGCTCTGCTGCCTGTATTTAGCGGTGAATGATGAATCCGCTTTACTGAAAATTTAACTAGAGCTGTAATTATTCAATACCTTGTCAGCATTTCCATCAGCATAAGGATCGAAACCAGTTTTTTAGAAGACTGGTATTCAGGGTTCAGCTGTTCACGGATTTCTCCCAAAGCTTTGCTGAGTTTATTGCTGACGGTTTTATTGCTGATACCTAATGCCTCTGCCGTTTCATTCACAGACATATTCTTCCGTATCCTCATGTCATATACCTGCTGTTCTGTGGAAGGAAACTGTGAAACCACTTCATCAATCATAGCCAGTAAAACGGAGATTTCATTTTCTTCAAGAATTTCAAAATATTCATTGTCTGCCATCTCTATTTCCGGAGGAAAATCAATTTCATCAATGCTCAGAGTGGGAGGTGCTGTTTTATAGCGGTTATAATAATCCAGGATCCGGTAGTGAAGATAACGGAGCAGATAGCCTTTTGCACTTTCTGACTCATCTGTCTGTATGGTATCTGGATTTTCAATGATTTTCATCCATAAGTTCTGAAGCAGCTCTTCAGAAGCTTCCTTATCTCTGGTCCTCATGAAGACAAAGCGGTACAGACTGTCCCAATACCGGTCATACAGCAGCATAAATGCAGGGCGGTCGCCTGATTTTATTTTCTTTAATAAAGTAGAGTCTGTTAGGTTCATATCGTTGCAGCAAAATTACCTAAAGGAAAATTAACTTTTTGTGAACTTTAATTATGGTAAGGTTAAATATTTCTGAAAATCTATGCTTGAATATGAATGTAATGTTGAGTAAATGTAAAGTAGGTTGAAAATGAACAGTATTCTGGGTTGAATGTAAACAGAACGTTAAGAATCTCCCGGGGAAGTTTTTCATTTTCATAGTCTTATAGATAGAAGTATCTGTGAATACGATGAACTATTTTATGAAACGTTTACCCCATAAAAATATTGAAGCCTTTGTTTTCAGGCTTTGGACACGCGAAGTTTCAGGGGAGAAAATCTCTGAAAAAGAAAAGGAAATAATAGAGCAGTTGAAGCTCCATACAGAAAAAGATGTGGATCCCCTTCATATGAAAGAATCGAGGGAAAGGGTCTTATCTGCATTGGAGCATTATTTTGCACCCTCTGAAAAAACAGGCCATATAAGATCCTTTAAAAAGTATGTTTACAGGATAGCGGCGGTTATTATACTTTTGCTTTCACTGGGAGGGTTCTTTACTTACCAGGCTTTCTTTAAAGCCGATGTTTACGCTACAGAATCCGGGAACCGTACGGTTCATTTAGCAGATGGGTCAGTAGTGACATTATTACCCGGAGCAGAGCTTACCGTGGCGAAATCATTTCCTGCATCAACCAGGGTTGTAGATCTAAAAGGAGATGCCGTTTTTTCCGTAGCCAAATCAAAAATACATCCTTTTATTGTACATGCGCAGGGTTTCAGTACCCAAGTGCTGGGTACGGTATTTAAAATCTCACAATCCGGAAAGAAAAAAGCAGTAGATCTTTACGAAGGCAAGGTAGCTGTATCTTCTGCCGGAGTGCCTGTTTCTTACCTGAAACCCAATCAAAAGTGGACAAATTTTGGAATTGCCCATACTACGGCGATCATTTCATTTGCTCCGGACAGAGTTTCGGGGAAAAAAGTTCCTGAACTGCTGTCTTTAAGTTTTAACGATGTCCCGTTAAAGGAGGTTATTACGCTGCTTGAAGGAAACTACAGTACAAAAATCTATTATCCGAAAGAAACTGAAGACAAAAAGATCACTGCGGATTTTACAGGAGGAACCGTAGGAGAAAATATTGAATCACTGGCTTTTATCCTGGGATTGGAAGTTCAGAAAAAGGACAATACCTACATTTTGAAAAAATAAAGCAGACCATAGTCATCATCAAAAAATTAAATAATCAGATAACCCTTAATTAAAAAGAGAACATTTACGTATGAAAAGTTTGAAATGTGGTCTTACCATAGCAGCATTATTTTTTACTGTAGCGGCAGAAGCGCAGGAATTGGTTCAGAAAGTTTCATTTTCTGTTCCTACAAACAGACCATTAATTGAAGTATTGGAAGAATTTGCAGGAAAAACCGGGATGAGGCTGGCATATTCAAAAGTAGATATCAAAGAGCTGAAGGTAAAAGGAGTAAAATGTGAAAATAGTTCGATCAACAGCTGTCTGAAAGACATTACCAACGGACTTCCTGTCGTGTTCCGCCTGCATGGAGATCTCATTTCAATCAAATATGAAAACTCTCAGGTTTCCGTACCGGGAAACGGACGTATCTCCGGGAAAATCGTTGATGAAGTAGGAAGACCTGTCGCCGGTGCAGAAATTAATATTGCCCAGAAGACTGTAGTGACAGACAATAATGGAGATTTTACAGTAGATCTTCCTTCAGGAATGTATACGCTTACGATTAAAGCTCCCAGATACAATACACTCCGCGTAGAAAAGTTGGCAGTGGCCAATAAGGAAACAAATACCGTTTCATTTGCATTGAATACTGTTTCTGATAAAATTACAGATATTAAAGAAGTTGTAGTGACGGCAACCCGTAAAGCGGATACCCAGGCAGGATTGCTTGCCCAGCAGAAAAAGGCTGCCCAGATGAGTGACGGTATTTCTGCCGAGCAGATCTCTAAGACCCCGGACAGCGACGTTGGGGGAACCTTGAAAAGAGTCACCGGAATCACCACCATAGACAACAAATACGTAGTGGTACGCTCCATGGGGGAACGCTGGAATACCGCTGCAATGGACGGGATCAACCTGCCCAGTACTGAAGCATATAATCAGAACTTCTCTTTCGATATTATTCCTACCGCTATGGTGGAAAGTGTGGTGGTGAGCAAATCGGCAACGCCTGACATGAATGCCAACTTTGCGGGCGGCTATGTAGAGGTGAAGACCAAAGATATTCCCAACGAAAATTTTACTACGGTAACGCTTGGAACATCTTATAACGATCAGGCCGCATTTAAAGAATTCCTGACCCGTAAGCGCGGAAAGTATGATTATTTCGGATATGATGACGGAACAAGAGACTTCCCGAAAGGACTTGAAGCGGTGAACTGGAACAATCCGATATTCTTCGAACAGTCAAAACAATTCGTCAATGACAATTTTACAACGTATAAGACGAGAGGGGATATGGGCTCCAATATACAGCTGGCATTGGGAAGAACGTATGCCCTTAAAAACAATAATAAATGGGGTTTTGCAGGAGCATTTATCATAAAGAACGAACAGAATAAACTGGATATTGACCATACGGGAAGGGGAAACTGGCTAGATACTACGGCACCTTATGATCCCAATTGGGAGATCAAAGGAACAGCTCCCATCACATTTTATAATTTTAAAAATAAAGGAGCTTCTTATAATTACAATTCTACAGTGGCAGGAATGCTTAATTTCGGCTTACAGCTCAATAAAAACAGGATTTCTTTCCGTAATTCATATACCCATATTTATGATAATACCCTGACCAGAATTACCGGCTGGGGCGAATATATGGGAGGAAGTGGTATGCCCTCCAATGCTGAAACAGCCTATAATTATTTTTATTACGGAATGATTCCAAACAATGATCCCTCACAGATTAAATCTTTAGACACTCCTCACACAGATAATGCCAATTACCCTGTTTATCAGTCTTTCTTGCAAAATAAACTGGAAGGAAACCACAAAACCGGAAATATGGAGATCAACTGGTTTGCAGCGAGAACGGGAGTTTCGTCGGATACCAAAGATTATACCCTGCACCAGGCCTTATATGATTTTATAGGCAATGAAATCCTAAGCTATCACAGAATAAACAATTCTTCAAGTGATTTTGCCAGAGGATATATTGAAAGTAAAGAAACCGATTACAATTATGGAGCCTCTTTTAAAATAAATCTTGACAGGGAAAGCTTTAAGAATGATCTAAAAGTGGGCTATGCCGGAGCTTCAAAAAAGAATACCAACGAGCAGCAGAAGTTCTTACTCAGAGTAGATGAAAACAGAAATGTCCCGAACAGCAGTATATTAACATTATACGGTCCTCTTTCTGAGTGGTTCGACGGTTCTCATTACGTGCCGGGAGGTATTGGCTGGCAGACGAGGCCGCTGTATAAAAATGAGAAATATGAAGGAGAAGTAGAGCAGCATGCAATGTATGTGATGTTTGATAACCGTTGGAGAAATAAATTCAGGCTGGTCTGGGGATTGCGGGCAGAATATTTTAAATACAATCTGATTTCCCAGCAACTGGAACCTCAGGATAACAGGAATTTTTCTAAAACCGGTGTTGAAGATAAGCCATGGCAATGGATGCCTTCTGCTAATTTTACCTACAGTCCCACCAACAAAATCAATCTGAGATTAGCCTATAATAAAACCGTAATCCGGCCTCAGTTTAATGAAAGAACGGGATTGCCCTATTTTGATCCGGTGTCGAACGGTTTGATCTATAACACGGAGATGGTTTCATCGGTAGTCAATAATTATGATTTCAAATTTGAGTGGTTCCCGGGGTTGGGTGAGATATTTTCTGCCGGAATATATTATAAAAATATAGACCGTCCTATCGAGCGTGAAGGATATATTTCCAATGAAGGAAATCTATACCTGTATAACGGAAATTCAAAGAATGCAAAGCTTAAAGGTATTGAAGTGGAAGTAAGAAAGAATTTAGGCTTCATTGCAGAAGATTCTTTTCTTTCAAAACTTTTTGTAAGCGGAAACTTTACCTATAACGATACTCAAGTAATTGCTTTTAAAGACAGAGAGAAAACTACAGATGATGATGCCACCTACGAAGTGGGAAGACCTCTTTACGGGCAGACTCCTTATGCCTATAACTTAGGGCTTATGTATGATGGTGAGAGATTGGGGGTTAATTTTTTATATAATGCCAAAGGAGATCAGTACATCACGGTAGGATATGGCTATAACGAAGAAGAGATCCAAAGGCCTTATGCCGTGGCAGATGCGCAGATTTCCTATAAATTCTTAAGAAACAGGAATCTTGAAGTCAAATTCAATGTCCGAAACCTTTTCAACAGGGTAAAAGAGTATTACAACAATTACAATTCTTATGCAATTTCAACTGGCGGAGGTAATGTAGCGACAAGCAGGGAAGCTTGGGGACTTCTGCCGGGTGCTACCGATAAGTACGACAAGGATATTGACAAGATTATGTTTCGTGCATACAGCGGAAGAATATTTGGTCTCAGTGTGAATTATACATTCTAATAGTTTGATTTAAATGGATTTAGTACAACTTAAAACAATGAGAAAACTGATTTTAACCACTATTGCAGCATTATCATTGACTGCCTGTAAGGATGACCATCTGCCAGATTCTTCTGCTCCGTTCGATATAAAGCCGGTCTCCGCGGAATACATTACCGTTTCATCTCTTCCTGTAACTGCCGTAAGCGGTCAGATTACAAGCAATACCACCTGGAGCGGAGTCATTGAGATGGATGGAATTATAACCGTAAAAAACGGAGCTACCTTAACGATTCTTCCGGGAACCTACATTAAGGCAAAACCTAATGTTACGGGAGCTGCTACCGGAGTTCTTGTGATTACAAAAACGGGAAGAATCAATGCGGCAGGTACAGAGTCTCAGCCTATTATTTTTACCAGCTATAAACTGTTGGATGGAAATGAAGATACCACGGCAGTTCCGGGTGACCTGGGCGGGATTATTCTGTTAGGAGATGCGCCTACCAATGTACCTTTTACCACCTCAATTGAAGGATTATACCTAAGCAGCGATTCTTATTTCGGAGGGAGCAATCCCGGTCATAATGCAGGGATCATGAAATATGTACGTATCGAATTTGCCGGCTACGACTATACGGGTGGAAATTCAGGCAACGAAATTAATGCTTTATCATTAGGAGGTGTTGGATACGGAACGACCTTAGATCATATCCAGGTGTCTTACAGCAAAGATGATTCTTTTGAGTTTTTCGGAGGAACGGTCAATGCTTCCAACCTGGTATCTTTTGCTGCCGAGGATGATCATTTCGATTTTGATAATGGATATACAGGAACTGTTACCTGTGCATTTTCCATGGCAGATTATAACTCAAGGCATGCTGTCAACTTAGGCGGAAGCCCTGATTCTAACGGGATCGAATTGGATAACAATTCAACAGGTATGGCCACGGCTCTGATGACCAATCCCGTGATCAACAATCTTACCATCATCGGTGCAAAAAACGGAGCAGCAGGACAAGGATTAGCCTACGAAAACGGGATCCATATCAGGAGAAACGGAAGGCTCACATTGAATAATACAGTCGTTACAGGTTATCCTGCAGGAATCAGAGTAGAAGGAACCGGTTCAGTACTTTCTTCCCATTCCGGCTACAACAGCATACAGGTACACGGATTTGAAACTTCCGTTACAGGAGCCGGTACATCAGCAATTCCCGCCGCCAATCTTCTGAAAGGATATACTGCTTCGCTATGGGGCATGAAACAGCCATTCTTTAATGAAGGCGGATGGAATATATCTCCGCGAAACTGCGGGGATTTTCAGGGACTTTGGACAAAATATGACTTTGCCATTTTAGAATAAAAATTTGAAAAGAAAGAGCTCTCGACATAGAAGCGTACAGGTTTCGGTAACCTGAGGCATGAGCCAGATCAATACTGATGATGCGCACACCAGTACCGGATCAGCCAAAAACCGGACGTTGCTGCCTTTCCCGGACAGCAGCGGAACATCAGGGAACCCCGGTAGGACAGCCCCTCCTGGAATACAGGGTGAAAATAAAACCAAATCGCAGGAATATAGAGGCGGATATTCCTAAATATTAAAAATTTCCGGACATAAATCAAATTCCCGGATCTATTAAAAATTATAACAATGAAAAGATTAACTTTAATTGCAGTTGCTGCACTATCTCTTACTGCTTGTCAAAATGATCATCTGGCTGACTCTTCAACACCTTTCGAAATGAAGCCTACTTCTGCTGAGTATATTACAGCTTCTTCGCTTCCTGTAACTACTGTTAGCGGTGCAATTACTTCTAATACTATCTGGAGTGGAGTCATAGAACTTGACGGTACTGTAGCCGTTAAAAATGGAGCAACACTTACGATAAAGCCAGGGACATTTATCAAAGCCAAACCTAATGCATCAGGAGAAGGTTCCGGAATATTGGTGATCACAAAAACTGGTAAAATCAATGCTACAGGTACAGAATCTCAACCTATTATCTTTACAAGTTACAAATTGTTGGATGGAGACGAAAATACAACGGCAACTCCGGGAGATTTTGGAGGGGTTATCCTTTTAGGGGACGCACCTACCAATGTACCTTCTACAACAACTATTGAGGGTTTAACCGGTAGTGATTATTATTTTGGGGGAACTAATCCTTCTCACAATGCAGGAATCATGAAATATGTACGTATTGAATTTGCAGGGTATGATTTCGTAGGAGCCAACTCCGGAAACGAAGTGAATGCCTTATCATTGGGAGGTGTTGGAAATGGAACTACATTAGATCATATCCAGGTATCTTACGGGCAGGATGATTCTTTTGAATTCTTCGGAGGTACAGTAAATGCTTCCAACTTAATATCTTTTGCTGCAGAGGATGATAACTTCGACTTTGACAACGGATATACTGGAACCATTACCTGTGCACTTTCTTTGGCAGATTACAATTCAGCTCATACTGTAAGTGGCGCAAGCCCTGATTCTAACGGTATCGAATTGGATAACAACGCAGGAGGTACCGCTACAACATTGATTACCAATCCTGTGATCAACAATCTTACCATTATTGGTGCTAAAAATGGAGTAGCAGGACAAGGATTAGCTTACGAAAACGGAATCCATATCAGAAGAAACGGAAAATTAACATTAAATAATGCTGTAGTAACAGGATATCCTGTGGGAATCAAAGTAGAAGGTACAGGTTCTGAACTTTCTTCGGCTTCCAATTTAAGCTCAATCCAGGTACACGGATTTGGAACTTCTGTTACAGGAGCTGGAACAGCAGGAATCCCTGCTTCCAACTTATTAACAGGAACTACCGCTTCTCTATGGGGAATGAGCCAGCCATTTTATAACGGAGGAAGCTGGAATGTATCGCCAAGAAACTGTGGAAACTTCCAGGGAATCTGGACGAAATACGATTTTTCAATCGTAGAATAAAAACTTTACAAGCAGGGAACAGCATCATATGCTGATTCCTTGCTTTTTATTTCTTAAAAAATCTTAATAATACGTATCATGAAAAAAATAATTTTATCATCTGTTCTGTTTTTATCTCATTGGGCAATGGCCCAGGATATGGTATGGGGTAATTCTTTTGACTCTCAAAATGACCTTCAGGGATGGACTTTCCATGACCTGAATAATAATGGCAATGCATGGGTACAGGGGCAGAATATCTATAACAGCGGTACTTCTCTAACCTATGGAACAGAAGGCGTTCTCCGCCATTCTATAAGTTTGGTTCCTACCGGCAGTGCTACCGGATTTGCAGGTGAAAATGACTGGATTATTTCTCCTCAGATTGATCTGACATCGGCAGCAGGTACCATTACTATGACAGCCTCTATAGGAAGACAGAGAACCAATCATACTATTGTCGGAAGAAGCCTTTATATCTATGTAAGTACCCCTCAAAAGCAGGTTCCGGACTTATCCGATTTTCAAGCACTCGCAGTAGACGCCAATGGAAATGATATTCCAAGTCTTTATAAAATACAGGCGGGAAGTTCAAGCAATCCATTTTCGTCAGATCTTACCCAGTTTGTAGAATGTCTTGTGGACCTTTCTGCTTTTGCAGGAAAGAAAATTTACATTGGAATGTGGTCTAACAGAAAAACCAATGGTGATAACGCTCAGAATATCAATATTAATGAAATGGCCATTTATGCCAGCTCATTCCTCGGCACAAAGGATGTAAAAAAGAAAGAAAATCTAACGAAAATAGCAGAAAATCCTGTAAAGGAAACTTTAAAGCTGCAGCTTAATCCAGCATTGAAAGAAAACACCGCTGTGGTAAATATCTACAATATGGCAGCCCAAAAAGTGCTTACGGTTCAGTATTCCAGATCCATCCATATAGCCGGTTTATCGGCTGGGGCGTATATCGCTGAAGTGACTGATGGAAAAACTACAGAACGATTGAGATTCATTAAAAAATAACCGTTCTGTTTTTTAACATACAGAAGCGGGCATACATTTTTAAATATACAATAATGGATGATCATCTTGTGAAAGAGGTTATCCAGAACATATCCAACTAGTTTTTTTAATTGTCTTATTGCCCTGCACCTTGGGGTAGGGCAATATTTCAAAGTTTAAAATGATAATCCAAGAGAAAGATGAATAAAATCTTTGCATTACTATTATTGATCCTATTATTTTCCTGCACAGACCATGCTGTAATGGAGAGATATGATAAAATACAAAAACCAGGAGACATTAGTGTTAAAGGGTATTCCAAACCCGATGTCCTTCAGCTGAGGCTGAACGGAACTCCTGTATCTATTAACGGAAATACCTCATATACCAATAAAATAGAGACACAGCTTCAGTTTGTACTGGATGAGGGAGAAGTCAATACGTTGGGAATCTATAACAATGACACCGGAGCCGAAATGGCAGCATACCATATTACCTATAATAATATAGAAGACTATAAAGATTTATATTTCTTTAATCTCCCGGGGATTTTCCTCCAGACGTATGTTGTAAAACCCCAGGTGAATTTTGGGAAAGTGGGGTTTGAATTTATTTTTCCCAATCTGGGGGAATTTTCCGGATCCTCTCTTACAAATGTCAAAGGGGTTTTAAAAAGAGAAAACGGGGTGGTATTGGCAGAATTTGAAGAAATCGGGAAAGGTAATTTTACAGCGGTAAAAATCTACAGTTCTTTCAGCTCAACAGCTCCGGTATACCTTGAATTGTACAAGCCGGGAACTGCAGAACCTTACGCGGGATCTGAAATGATTAAGGTTAAAATAAAACAGCATACAGGTGCCAATATGATCGTACTTCAGGAAAAATTAGAAAATGGAGTATGGGTAGTAAAAGGGGACATCGATGTCGCAGAATATTTATAATGGTATGAGTAATTTTTTTAAGTTTCAGTGGATAATCATAGCATTTTTTGTCATTTCATGTACAAATAATGAGGAAAATGTTCCTGTTTTTCCGGAAGGAAGCACCGAATCTGTTAATGTCTGGGTACAGGACAGCATGAAACGGTATTATTACTGGGCCGGTCAGATGCCTGCCAAACCGGATTACCATCTTCCTACAAAAGATTTTTTTAAAAGTCTGCTGTCTCCCCAGGACCGGTTTTCGTTTATGGTCAATACGGCAGACCCTTCCAGCTATCCGCGTTCCATCCGGAATATGTATGGTTTCGATTATACGGTCATTCAGCTTGCCAATGGAGAAGTTGTCACTGTAGTTAAATTGGTCCTTACCCATTCTCCTGCTTTCAATGCGGGACTGGAAAGAGGGATGATCATTACCAAAATCAATGGAAAAGCCATTACGGCAGCCAATGCAGAAACCATTACCTCATCCATGAAGGACCATACTGTGATCAATCTTAGCGTTGGCAACTGGAAGAATGAGACAGTCACTGATGAGAAGGATCTTACGGTATATTATGGATATTCCCTTGAACAGCCGGTATTATCTAAAATTTTTGAACACAACGGCAAAAAGACAGGATATCTGTATGTCTATGATTTTCCGGATGGGATGACCCCGGTATTCAATCAGAAGTTTGCTGAGTTTAAAGCTGCCGGAGTACAGGAGCTTATTCTGGATCTCCGGTACAATTACGGTGGTTCCGTATCTGCTGCGGCCGCCCTTTGCTCACTGATCCCTTCAGGAATATCGGCAGGCTCTCCATTTATTGTATTTAAAGGAAATAAAAACGGAGGTGAAGTGAAAAGGACGTTTGCCCAGCAGATTGCCTATGACCCGAAAGCTCTTGATTTTAATATTTTGCATGCGAATTCATTAGCCCTGAATAAAGTGTATATCCTGACTTCAAACAGCACGGCATCAGCGGCGGAAATCGTTGTCAACAATCTGAAACCTTACCTACAGGTTATCCAGATTGGAGATGTTACCTTGGGAAAGGATATGGCTGGGTTTACAGTAGAAGACAAGCGGAAGCCCAAAAAAATTTCATGGCAGATGCATCCTGTTATTTATAAAGTATTTAATGCCAATGGAGAGGGAGAATATGCGAACGGAATTTCACCCCAATGGACGGTCAGCGAATACAGTAAACTTCCGTTGCTTCCTTTGGGTGATCCCGGTGAGACCTTAGTTTCATCAGCCCTCAATAAAGTGTACTTAAAATCTGCAGGCTACGATGTATCGCAGAAAGGACTTAAGATTTTATATCAGAGCGATGTCCCTTTTGCCATGACGGGGAAGTAGTTTTTTGGCGGAAAAGGGAAGGTCAATTCGCTTATCCGCTGATACAGTTTATAAAAAACAAAAACAGAGTAAACAAAACAACGGATAGCAAGACGAATAGGAACCTTTTGTAAATTTGCCTTTCATCCAAAATAATCAGATAAAAATGTAAGACTATGCAGGGAATAGAACCAAAACTTCACACGAGTCTGACCAGTCGTATTGAATACTATCGAATGTTAATAGAAACAGTGGATGATTCTGAGACCCGGTCTTCCGATGTTATCACACAGATCTCAGCATTAGGGGAGCTGTATGAAGAGTATCTGCTAAATAAAAAAAATCTTGAACAAAGCATTAAAAATTACCGGGAATATCATAATGATTTAAGAAAAAAACTCACGGTAAGACTTCGGGAGCTTAAAAGAAAAGAAAGACAGAAATAAAGGCTGGGCTTTTTATCCGTTTTCTCTTCTGCTTTTCAATGAAATTCATACATTTACAGCATTAAGTTGACAGATGACGAATTATGAGTTTGAATGAAACTGAGCTTTCCGGATATTTAAATACATGTTGGCAGTTTTCATGGCCTCAATGGATTGTATTGAGCCTTATCATCAATATTTTTTTATATGCCTTTTCAATAGGGCTGTACCTTTTCATTGATGGGACATGCCGTAAAAACAAGCTTCAGGTGCAGGATCATCCCGTTACAGGATCAGATTTTATTCTCAGCCTTATGACCATAGGATGTAACTGCCTGGTCATGCTGATAGGTGTTTTTTTATGGAAAAACAGCTGGATTGAGTTAGGACGGGATTATTCAGGAGTTTTGATTTTTACAGAAGTTTTAGCTTTGTTGCTTCTGATGGATCTGATGATGTATTTCTTTCACTATGCCGCTCATTTGCCCGTAGTCTATAAAATGCTTCACGGAAAGCATCATGAGCATGTAAGTACCAATTTTTTAAGCCTTTTTGTGTTGCATCCGTTAGAAACCATTGGTTTTGGATTAATGATGCTGGTGTTGTTGATGGGATATGATTTTTCTGTTATTTCGATTTCAATTTATCTGTTGCTGAATCTGATCTGGGGAACCATAGGCCATTTGAACAGAGAGTTTTTTCCCTCCCGATTTGACCGGCTTTTCATTGGAACGACCCGTTTTCATAATCAACACCATGTGGATGAAACGAAAAATTTCGGCTTTTATACCTCTATTTGGGACCGGCTGTTTGGAACTTATCGATAAGCAGGATCAGATTGATCTGTTTAAATAGGCTTGGTCACCGTTTTACAAGCGGATGTTGTTCAAAACTTTATTCAACAGGCCATTCAATGATTCAAGCTCCTTCAGATTTAAAATAGAAGCGGTCTGCCGGGTTATATTTTCCCGGAAGGTTTCGGAATTTTCCACAATAAAGCTCCCTTTTTCAGTGGCATACAGATTGAATTTTCTGCGGTCTGTTTTATCCTGTTTCTGAATAATCAAATCATGAGTGATCAGGAATTTTAATTGTTTCGAGACCGCTGCCTGGCTTACCTTAAAGGCTGTGGAGATTTCTCTTCCGGTTGTACCTTTCTTCCGAAGAATAAATTCAATAATATTATAATGAACAGCCGTTACCCCGTTGATGTATCCCTTGTTCATATGGGCAAGTATCAGGCACTGGAAATCGGTGAACGTGTTAAAAAACTCTTTTTCGATGGCTTTCATAAAATAAATTGCTTAACTTAGTTAACTATTAACAAAGATAAGCATTATCAACATGGAAAATATAGAAATTACAAATGCCAGGCAAAATAATCTCAAAAATATTTCCATAAAAATTCCAAAAAACAGGATTGTTGTTTTTACGGGAGTATCGGGTTCGGGAAAATCTTCCCTGGTATTTGAAACGATCGGTGCAGAAGCTCAGCGGCAGATTAATGAAACCCAGAATAGCTTTGTCAGGAACCGGCTGCAGCATTATGGCATACCGGATGTCGATAAGATTGAAAACCTCAATGTTCCCATTATCATCAATCAGAAGAGGCTGGGAGGAAATGCAAGGTCTACCGTAGGAACGGCAGCCGATGTATATGCTTCCCTGAGGCTGTTATTTTCAAGAATGGGAAAACCGTTTGTGGGATATTCCAATGTTTTTTCATTCAACAACCCGCAGGGAATGTGCCCGGAATGTGAAGGGCTGGGTTTTGTCCAGACCGTGAATATTAATACCCTGATTGATAAGAATAAATCTTTGAATGAAGGGGCCGTCAGATTTCCGACTTTTCAGCCGGGAGGATGGCGCTTAACAAGATATACATTATCCGGTTATTTTGATAATGATAAAAAGCTTAAAGACTTTTCCGATGAAGAATGGAAGC
Source organism: Chryseobacterium sp. (assembly GCF_022869225.1). NCBI lineage: Bacteria > Pseudomonadati > Bacteroidota > Flavobacteriia > Flavobacteriales > Weeksellaceae > Chryseobacterium > Chryseobacterium sp. The sequence goes on from NZ_JALIHL010000001.1 coordinate 4,136,331, forward strand.
TGTTGTTATATGCACAAGAACATAAACCCGGGCATCCACATAAAGAATGGGGAAAAACTGTAAAATATGAGGGAATTATTCCAAGAATTGAAAAAGCATTCCTTAAGAAAGATTCAAAGGAGAATGTAACAAGGAAAAATGCGTTGAAGAATGTTGTTGTGACGAAAATGTGCCCGTCCTGCCAGGGAAAACGGCTCAATAAAAAGATATTATCCTGCAAAATTGAGGGGAAAAGTATCGCAGACTGTACAGCACTTTCCATTGATGAATTGTTCGGGTTTATCAGCTCCCTGGAATCAAAAACGTACGAGGTGATCATTAAGGAACTTTCCGGGAAACTACAGAATATAATCCATATTGGATTACAGTATCTGACATTGGACAGAAATACCGATACGCTTTCGGGAGGCGAATCCCAGCGGATAAAAATGGTGAAAAATTTAGGAAACAGCCTGGTCGATCTGCTGTATATCTTTGATGAACCCAGCATTGGCCTTCATCCCAGGGATTTACAGAATATCATCAGCATTATTCAACAGATCAGAGATAAAGGAAATACGGTTTTAATTGTGGAGCATGATCCTGACATTATTAAAATGGCAGACTGGGTGATCGATATAGGCCCGGGTTCAGGGAAAAGCGGAGGGAAAGTGGTGTATGAAGGAACATTTGAAGAATTAAAAACATCTGCAGGAAAAACAGGATCTTATTTTTCAGAAAAACCTGCTGTCAAAAAGAACCCAAGAAAATCCACGCATTATTTGGAGATTAAAAATGCCAATCTGTATAATCTTAAAAATATAAATGTCAATATCCCGACAGGGGTGATGACTGTGGTGACCGGAGTGGCCGGTTCAGGAAAAAGTACTTTGATCAACAGGGTACTGCCGGATTTTTATCCTGATCTGACGGTCATAGACCAGTCGATGTTTGCAGCAAGTGCCCGTTCAAACCTGCTTACCTATTTAAATATATCTGATTCCGTACGCCAGCTTTTTGCCCGTTCAAACCATGTTTCAGAGAAACTGTTCAGCAGAAACAGCGAAGGGGCCTGTAAACATTGTAAAGGATTGGGTATTGAAAAAATAGACCTTGCATTTATGGATGATATAGAACAGCCATGTGAGGAATGCGGAGGTTCAGGATTTGATCCTGAGGTCCTGCACTATCAATACCATCAAAAAACGATAGTAGACGTTATGAATATGACCGTTTCGGAGGCAATGCATTTTTTTACCGATGAAGCTATCATTAAACATTTTGAGATCCTGGTAACATTAGGACTCGATTATCTGACATTGGGACAGCGGTTAGATAGCTTTTCAGGCGGAGAAAGACAGCGTTTGAAATTAACCAGGGAGCTGAAGCATCGCAATCAGATCATTGTGCTGGATGAACCGAGTACAGGTCTACATCCAAGTGACACCCGGAAACTGTTATCTTTTTTAAATGACCTTGTAGATCAGGATAATACATTGATTGTTATAGAACACAATTTAGACATTATTGCCCAGGCAGACCGGATCATTGATATAGGGCCGGGTGCGGGAAAATTGGGCGGGAAAATTATGTTTGAAGGAACTCCGGAAGAATTATTGAAAAATAAAACATCCTTCACCGCTGAATTTCTGCGTAAGCATATTGAATGAATAAACCATTAAGATGTCCATTAATAATTAGAGATTGAGACCATCCACACCGTTATCGCAAACCGGAGTGAAGCAGTCTCTTAAAGCGGGAATTATCTCAATACTTAAAAAATTACTGAACCTTAATGGCTTAATCGCTGTAAACTATTTGGAATGATTTGAAGACTTTACTGCAGATTTAATGCTTTCTTCCATTATTCTCCAGTCATAGTAATGAAAAACCCTGCCATTGCTCATAGCAACGAATACTCCTTTGGGAAACTTTGGCCCTACATTAACGTTTGTGACTTCAGAACCGTCACTTTCACGCGTAGACACAGGGATTTCTGCAATGCGCCCTTTTGCGGGATCTTCTCTCAGATATACATTAAACGTATCATTCTGTTGGTTTGAAACCAAAATATATCCGTTCTCTTTGGAAGTGGCATAAATGGAGATGCCCTCTACATCAGATTTAAAATCCCCTTTCCCGAAAACAAGCAGCTCTTCATTTCCTTTGGCCGGATCGGCATAATACTGATGCACTCCAAATTGCTCATCAGAGTAATAGATATATCCTTTTTCATCATCTACAGCGATGCTTTCAATTTCTTTTAATCCACTGTATTTTCCAAACTTACGGACTACTTCTCCTGTAATGGTACCCTGTTTTTCAGAAAGCCGGTACTGCCAGAGATAGCCGTCGCTAGGGCCGGATTTTCTGCCGACAATGACAGATATAGCTCCTGTTTCCGGATTTTTATACATCGAAATTCCCATCGGGCCCCGTTCTGTTTCTCCATTAAATACAGAAATTTCTCCTATTTCCTTTAATTCAGGAAGTGCATAGAATTTTACCTTGTTGGTTTCTCTTTCAGTAACAGCTGCAATATCTGTTTTCTTTCCGTCAAGCATAAAACCATACTCGATATCTACGTTATTGGGACGCTTGAGCCCTGCAACTTTATGAATGATCTTTCCGTGGAGGTCAAAGGCATACAGTCCGCCATCGGTGTCTTTATCTGTTCCAATGATGATACTTTTTGAAGCATCTTCGGGATTGATCCATATCGCGGGATCATCGGTATCATGCATTACCGTTTCAGTGATGACGGCCGGCTTTAATTTTGCGCTTAAATCTTTCTGTCCTTTACAGCCGATCACGAGAGGAAAAACTGAAAGGGCAGCGATATAATATATTCTCTTCTTCATAAGGATCTTAAAAATCAAATTTTACGCCTAAGGTAAATCTTGGTCTGTAATATTCGGCCTGTGCAGTTCTGCTCTGGATTCCCTGGTAATACCTTAACGGTTGGTTCGTCAGATTATTGGCTTCTGCAAAAATTCTCAGCTGGCCGGTTATTTTATAGGAAGCATTGGCATCAAGGAAAAACTGCTTGTCATAATAGCGGTCATCAAAAGGTTTTCCCCCTAATTCGTCAATATAATGAGACGCGTAATTCATAGAAACTCTGGCTGAAAAACGTTTATTTTCCCATGAAAGAGATCCGTTGAACATATGGGGAGCCGCTCCCGGAAGTCCCACATCCGTTCTTTCGATACCGTCTTCATTGGTAATTCCCTTTGCTTTGGATTGGGTATAGGTATAGTTCACATAAACTCCCAGGCCTTTCCAGAAAGCTCCGGGAATAAAGTCCAATTGTCTTTGTAATGCCACTTCAAACCCGTAGATATCTACATTGTCACCATTACGCTGCTGGGTAAACTTCCAGTTGCTTTCACCGGCCGGAATCGGGTTGGATTGTCCTGCAAAGTCATTCGCAAAGTCGTTAGCCGTATAATTTCTTCGGGAGTATGTATAAATAAAGTCATTCAGGTTTTTGTAAAAAATTCCTCCGGAAAGAATCCCTACCGATTTAAAATACTTTTCTGCCATAAAATCAAAATTATAAGCATAGGTCGCCTTTAAATTGGGATTTCCTGCGGCCACAATCTCATCTTCAGAGATAACGTTGAGGTAAGGAACCAGCGAGTAATAATTAGGACGGGCAAGAGCGGTGGTAAAGGCTGCACGAAGGACAAGATCCTGTACAGGGACGTATTTGAAAGAGATATTGGGAAGAACATTCGTGTAAGTATTGGTATTGTTGATCTGTCCTACAAGATCTTTTTCGTTCAAGACATAATTCCCGGTATAGTCAATTTTTGTTGTTTCAATACGTGCCCCCACGATCATGGAAAGTTGATCATTGAAGTCCTGATCCCAGCGGATATATCCGGCATAGATCTGTTCTTTTGCATGGTAGTTGCTGGAAAGGAATTTTTCAGGCTTTGACTTACCGTTGAACAGCCCGGGATTGAATAGATCTAATCCTCCCAGGTAAGAAGGGTCCACAAATGTTCCCGGCACATAATTTCCTGCCTGAAAATGATGCCCATCCAGGTATACAGTAGGTACAGAGAGAAGACTTCCCATATTGGCGGCAGGTTCGAAAGCGTAAAAATCATTAGTTCTTTCCTTTTCTTTTAAACGCATGCGGAACCCGGTACGAAGTCTTCCTTTCTGGCCTTCAATCACGGAAAGAGGAAAACGTACATTGACTTTTGCACCCAATTCCTTTTCCTGTGTAAAGCTGTTGGCATCCGAAAGATCACTTAGCTTATAGTTTCCCGGATTATCTGCTGCAAGGGGAGTGATTACAGGTTTTTCGGGATCAGCGAGGTCCTGGGAGAAATTCATTTTGCTGTTTTCAAATTCTATATACCGTTGGTGAGGTTTATCTTCGCTTGCCATAGCATAATTCACAGACCAGTCTAAATCTACTGTAGACCCTAGAAGATGTTCCCCTCTTAAAGCATAGTTCTGAACCTTCTGTCTCTCAAAACGGGTATTGTCATTATCAGCATCTCCCCCTTTGTTTTGCCTGGTAATGCTGCCTTTCCATCCTGTGATCTCCGTTTCATCGGTATTATAAATAGGTTTTATTTTATATCCCAGTGCAAACCGGTTTTCCTTGTCATTTCTGAAATTGTACATTGCCGAAGCATAGATCTTATTTCTGGAATTGAATTCATAATCCATATTGAGATCAAAACTGTGCCTGATACGGTGTTCGTTGTAATACCGCACTCCCATTTTACTGATGTAGGCCGTCTGTGCTGCATCATTGGCAAGACTCCATACCGGTTCGATATTATCTGAACCAAAATTATTGTTGTTATAAGAAAAACTGAATACGGCCCCCAGTTTTTTATTTAAAAACCGGTTTCCATAGACTAGTCCGGCGGTATAATTACCTTTTTCGCGTATAGAGCTGTATCCTCCCGCTAAAGTTGCCGAAATTCTCTGCCCGTTCGGAGAAGCCCTTGTGATGAGGTTTACGGAACCTCCGATGGCATCAGCATCCATATCGGGAGTTAAGGTTTTATTCACCTCTATGGTAGAGATCATATCTGAGGGGATCAAATCCATCTGAACATTACGGTTGTCTCCTTCAGCCGAAGGAATTCTGTCTCCGTTCAGGGTAACAGAATTAAGATTAGGGGCAAGGCCCCGGATGATAAGGTTTCTTGCTTCTCCCTGATCATTTTGTATGGTGATCCCGGGAACCCGTTTTAAAGCATCTCCGATGTTGGCGTCAGGAAAACGTCCTATCTGATCTGCTGAAATTACATTGGTAATATTGGCATTGTTTTTCTGTTTGTTTAATGCCCTTGCCTGATTTTTCAGTGTTGTTCCGGAAACGACTACCTCAGCAATGGTGGTTTCTTTTTTGTCAAAAACAATATTTTGTCTGGTATTTTTTTCAGATTCCACCGTTACCGTGTATTCATGGGTTCCGTAGCCCAGATAATCAATCTTCATGGTATAATTTCCCGGAGGAACATTCAGAAACACGAAATTTCCATGTTCATCAGAGGTGGTATAGATATTTCCCGGACTTAGGGATATTTTGGCTCCTGGTAAGGCAATCTTAGAATCATCATTGATGTTTCCGGAAAGAGATCCGGTTTGTGCATAGAAAAAAATAGAGGCACAAAATAAAACAGAGGTAAAAATTTTCTTCACTTTTTTTTAGATTAAAAATCAGAAACAAAATTAAACGTCTGTTTGGACAATGTGTTGAAGTAAAAATTAACATTGTTTTAAGGTTTGTTAATACATACTTCCGAAAAGGACCGCCGATACAAAAAAACAGCCTTCACAATATAATGAAGAGTGTAAACCTTATCTGAATTCAGACTGAAAGTCTCTGAAAGCACGGCCAAATTCTTCCGTTGCTTCATAATTACTGAATTCATATTCCTCACGGAGGCCTGTCTGAGTAGAAAGTTTGATATGACCGTACCGTACCACCGGAATTTGATAATTACTTTTAAACCTTTTATCGCGGGTTCCGTTCTTATTGACCTTAGCCCAGGTCTGGCCAATGATTTTAGAATCTCCGGGAACAGGGGAAGTTTCCGTGAAGCGGGTATAGGTATGCTGAAAATTAAGCTCCTGGATTCCGATAATGGCAAAGCTGGTTTCATTGGTGTACATCACAATAAATGCCGGATAGATATAAAGATCGGCTCCGTTTGCATTTTTCAGATATAATGCCTGGTAATCTGATTGTAGGGAGGGAATGGATTTCAATGCAAAACGGACTTCCCTCCGGTTTACTATCGTGCTGGCAGAAGACCGCATTGCCACTCTGTCCTGAAAGTGAGCACTGGTAATGTCCCAAATTTTACGCGAACCCGTCAGTTTTTGGAAAGATTCATAGACCTTCTCAAATTTTCTTCTGATCTCTGGGTCAAAATCAATTTCAAGATTAACATAACATTTCTCAATCATCTTTTTTGTCTGCCTGATAGCTTCTTGCTGAGCTTTAATATCACGATCTGAATTTTGTGGAATGGTTTTATCGATCAGTCCATACAAGAACACATAGCTTAAAACTTTCTTTGCTTTGGTAACGGAGAGCGTTCTTTTAATTTTCCTGAGATCAGATGCTAATTCTTTCCTTTGCTGATGAGCCATAATGATTGCTTCCTTGATGCCCTGCATATTCTGGCTTGTGATTTCATGAATATCCGCACTGAAGATATTTTCGTCAAAAAGATCATGATCATGTACAGGATGCTCCGGAAAAGACGGAGCAGCAGCAGGCCTTGATCCCGGGGAACTTGATAATGTATACCGGTTTGAAAATCCAAGAATATTGGTATTGACCGTAGTGCCGGATTTGCTGAAATTGATGCTTGCCCCTTTTACACCAATGGACGTAGATATTCCTCTTTTACTGAAATTAAGATGTACTCCCGGGATCACTTTGATCCTCTTTCTGTAGCTCCAAGCCATGATTATGATTTTTTATAAGATTAATTTGATGATCAAAATTAGCAAGCCCTACGATGACTTTTTTACGGGAACCCGTAAATGGAACAATTCGTTAGCGTATGGTGGCTAACCCATCATAATAGCAAAGGAATATGAAAGGAAAAATCCTGCAAAAGGCAGGATTTACATGCAATTTATTGGTTCTATCGAAGGAATATTGGTGATGACCTGCCATTTCCCGTTCTGATAGTCTTTTTGGAGGATTTCTTCAAGCAGAACCGTATCACGATGATCTCGTCCTTTAATGAACGCTTCAATGGTTTGTTTTATCTGTTCCATCATGAATCGAGTTGTTTTAAAATTTCTGATTGCTGTACAGTAATTTTCTGTGCTGTCCGGACTCCATCTACAGTACCGTCCAATGGAAAATAAAGGATATCGCGGATACCCATATGATTTAAAAGCTGGGTGAGATGATTTTCAAGAGGGTTCAATTCTTCTGCTGCAATACCGCCCATTGAAGAAATGATATAAGCCCTTTTGTTCTCAAGCAGACCTTTGGGGACCTTGTTGCCGGCAAATGTTTTCTTTGTTCTGATGACCAGATCGAAATAAGCTTTCAATGAAGAAGGGATTCCATAATTGTACATAGGGCAGGTAATCAGCAGTTCATCCGTCTGATACAATTCGTTGATGAGTTCATCGGATAATGTGAGACTCTCAGCATCCGGAGTGTCACTGAAGAATGCAGTAACCGTCTGTTGAGTGATATGAGGGATATGCTGCCGGTTAACATCTCTTTCAAGGATAATCCCTGCCGGATTTTTTGCTTTCCATTGTTGAACAAAAAAATTACCCAATGTCCGTGAGTAAGAACCTTCAATTCTAAGGCTGCTGTCGATTCTGAGGAGTGTGTTCATACTTTTTTATTTAAAGACACACTGCTTGCCCGAAACGTGACACTTACTGCAGCCTTTTTAACTTTTCAGGATCTACAATAGAATAAATTTCACGGATCATTCCACTGGAATCAAGCTCTAAAATGTGACAGTTGTAAATGCGGTCTCCCTGCCAGAAACAAATAGCCGGCTGATGATTAAACCTATGAAAGGTATGAGGTCTGTTGCCGAGAAACTGCTGCTGTACATACGCTAAAAGCTGGGCTGTGGCAGATTTTCCAACTTCTACTGCTTTGATGACACGAATACGTTTTCCGCCATCTGCCGAAAGTCTGATATCGTCTATGAGGAGTTCTTCAATCTTTGGAATATTGCCTTCACTTAACGCCTGCTGATATTGGTGAAGGATGTCTGTTTCTGCGGGTAGACTGACCGTATCAGGATTGTACTTTATATTTTGCAGCTGTTTACCGGCCCGGCTCAGAAGTTTACGGGAATTTTCCACCGAAATATCAAGCGTTTCAGCAATTTCCTGATGAGAATAATCAAATGCCTCCTTAAGAATATAGACCGCACGTTCCCTGGCGTTCAGTTTTTCTAAAAGAACAAGCAGGGTATAGCGGGAAGTCTGTTCCTTGATCAGTTTATTTTCTGCATTTTCGAAAGAAAGAGGCTCAGGAAGCCATTCTCCGTAGACCATCTTTTTGCGGTGCCGGTTTTTAAAATTAATGGCATGGTTAACGGTGCTTTTGATCAGAAAATTGGCTTCATTCCTGATTTCCGATTGATCCAAAGAAATATATTTTTCTATGACATCCTGTACCAGATCCTGCGAATCTTCATAGGAGCCGGTAATATTGTAGGCATAGGTAAGAAGCTTTTTGTAATGTTCCTGCATGATATTTCTTTTTAAGACAAACTTAATGAAGAAAACGTGACGATATTATTTTAAAGAATAAAGAATAAAGAATAAAGAATAAAGAATAAAGAATGTTCTTAAAATTCAATAGGAGAGGATTTGAGTCTGCCTTTAAATTATATCCTTATTCATCTCTTCCGTAATTTCATTTCTTTTTTTATGGGTTTAAAAAAAGGAGAAATTGACTACAAAATTGGAAATCCGTTTCTGTGCCGGACATACCCAACATTTATAAGAATCCTTTTGCGTAATAAAGCTGAAACAGGAAAAAAAGTATTGTGAAAATCCATACTATATAAGGATGGTAGCGGAAGTTTTCTTTCAGAATATAATGCAGGGCCTTGAATAATTTAAAGAGACCGATGAGCCCTATAATGATAAATAAGAAGAAAACCAGAAAAAAGACATAATCTCTTGTTCTGTACGTTTCCAGTTTTCCAAGCTGGATCAGATAAGATTCTACGTTGATGGTCTGCCCAAGGAACATGGCAGAAAAGATCAGCAAAAAGAACGGAGTAGAAGTATAAACGGTAGTATAGATAAATGAGAACAATAAAGTACGGAAGGCCACCGTGTTCACCTTTTCTTTTTTATACCACAATAAAATAACACTGAATAATACCGCTGTAAAATTATTGACCAGAAAGATAAATAAAGCTTTTTCCACCATGCTTAGCCCTTTTATCTTAGAAATAAAATTCTGTTCCCCGCCATAATCCATTAGCAGCACAGAGATAATGACCGAAGTATATACTGAAAGTTTGATGGGCGACAAATAGTCCCGGAAACGTTCAGATTCTTCCTTCTGCATTTCTTCCACGGAAAAATCATAACAACGGCCGGGCTCCTGAAACAATTTGAAAATGGTAACCGGAACCAGCAATATTTCGATAATGATCTGAAGGCACAGCTTCTCGAAGCTGTCAATAAGTTTTTCAAACATACTGCACTCAATAAAAGATAAGAAACAGTTCTCCTATGCAATTTAAATATTTTTTTAATCAGGTGTACCGATAAAATAATACAGATTGAATTCAGCTAAAAAAACAGGTTGAAAAATCTTCCTTTCAACCTGTTGATATGCTTTTTTTTATTTGGGCAGTCCCTTTTTTAGGGCCAGATTCGCTCTTTCAATAGCTTTTTTTTCTTTCCAGTCCATATATCTTTTTTTATAGCGGGACTTCATGAAGTTATCAAAATTCCGCTGAACTGCTAAGTTCCAAAGCGAGTGTGCTTTTACAGCCCAGCTTTTATCCCATGCACGGAGAGAGATGGAGAAAGAACCATCAAGGTATTTCATCCAGTGCCACCAGCCCGTAGGCATAAACAGCGTATCTCCATGTTCCAGATAGCACTCAATACCTTCAATGCCATCCAGAGCCGGGAATTTTTCAAAATCGGGATTGGCAATGTCATAATCTTCCAGTGCATAGGTGGCATAAGGAAGTTTATACAGCCGGGATTTCCATTTGTATTCAAAAAGAAGGACATGTTTTCTTCCGTTGAAATGAGTATGGAAAATATGTGGCATATCGATATCGTAATGCAGAAAGGTCACAGAACCTTTACCACCGAAGAACATACTTGGATATTTGTCCAAAAATCCACCCATCAGATTCTTTGGCGGTATATAGTCATCTAATAATTTAGGAGCAAATTTAATAGGATCGAAAAAGAAGATTCTGAGATCAGTAGGCTCCCGTTGGATCAAATCAAGATACTCACCAAAAGGCATTTTTGTCGTCGGTGTATTGATCGGAGCCGCAGGATCAGCTTTGGAACTGTCGTATAAAGGAACAATAACATCGCCCACCACTTCTTTCATATACTCCATCGTCCATTTTTGATAGGCTGGCCATTTTCTCGCCATATTCTTGATTACCACTGGCTTACATGGCTTTAGATATTTTTCACGGAAATCTTCCTGTGAAATGTCATCTACAATATCAATAGGTTTAAGGAGAAGTCCCATTCGTTTCAATTATTAAGCTAAAGTATTAAATATTTATGAAAACAGATGTAAAGAATGTAAATTATTTGGAATTAATATAAATAATTAAAAAAAACTTAGGTTTGAATTTTTTTATAAAACTGAATCAAAGCAGGTTATTGGTTTTTTGTTTAATATAACAGCCTTTTCATTAACAATAGTATTTCTGAAATATGAATATAAAAAGAGCTGGGGTCTCTGAATGAAGATGACGTGGAAATGGGTTCTGTTTTTTCAAAAATCGGTAAAGGTTTTTATATTATATTGTAGTTCTCTATTTGGAGAGTAATAGGTGCATTTTTCAGAAAATAGCTATCTTGGGGATCTTAAAAAAATAGTATGCAAGTATATGAAGGGATTTCTGTGGGGTTGTATCTGTTGTTAATGATAGGTATCGGCATATATTCTTATAGAAAATCGACAAGTAATTCAGAGGAATTTTTAATAGGAGGCAGAAAAATGGGTGCTGCGGTCACAGCATTATCTGCGGGGGCCGCCGATATGAGTGGATGGCTGCTCATGGGAGTTCCCGGTGCAATGTATTTGGCCGGAATTTCCAGTTCGTGGATTGCCATAGGGCTTACCATAGGAGCTTACCTCAATTATATTATTGTCGCTCCAAGACTCAGGATTTATACCGAGGTGGCACAGAATGCCATTACGCTGCCTGTATTTTTTGAAAACAGGTTTAAAAATAAAAATCATCTTCTGAAGGTTACTTCTTCCATTTTTATTCTGGTGTTCTTTACACTTTATACTTCAGCAGGAATGGTATCGGGAGGAAAGCTGTTTGAATCTGCTTTTGGAATGGATTATACCGTTGGACTGCTGGTAACGAGTTTAGTCGTAGTGTTATATACGTTTTTAGGTGGATTTCTGGCGGTAAGTCTTACGGATTTTGTACAGGGAACCATTATGGTATTAGCGCTGGTCATTGTACCTATTGTTGCCATTTCCCAAATAGGAGGGGTTCAGGAAACACTTTCCCTGATTGAAGCCAAAGATCCTAAATATCTGGACTTATTCCGGGGAACCACTACAGTAAGTATTGTATCCTTACTGGCCTGGGGACTGGGATATTGTGGTCAGCCTCATATTCTCGTCCGTTTTATGGCAATTGATAAACCTAAGGATCTGGTAAAAGCAAGAAGAATCGGGATTACATGGATGATTTTTACGGTTGCCGGTGCATTAGCTATAGGTCTGGTCGGGATTGCTTACCTGCAGAAGTTTGATATGGAAACGATGATGAAGTTTGATGGATCGAAGACGGAAGCGGAGACTATTTTCATCTATTTCTCCCGTATTTTATTCCACCCACTGATTGCCGGATTCCTGCTTACCGCCATTCTGGCTGCGGTAATGAGTACCATTTCGTCGCAATTGCTGGTAACTTCCAGTTCATTAACGGAAGATATTTATAAAGCTTTTCTGAATAAAAAGGCAACATCTAAACAACTCCTGACTGCCAGCAGGCTTTCTGTTTTGCTGGTGGCGGTGATTGCGGTGCTTTTGTCACTGGATCCTAAAGACAGTATTCTTAATCTGGTAGGAAATGCCTGGGCCGGATTTGGCTCTGCATTCGGACCATTGATTCTCCTGTCTCTTTTATGGAAGAAAACAACCTGGCAGGGAGGTTTTGCCGGAATGCTGGCAGGAGGAGTAACGGTACTGGCATGGGTATATCTTCAGCATCCGTTGAAAGACTGGTATGAGATCATTCCGGGATTCACACTTTCCCTGGTAACCAATGTAGTCGTTTCGCTACTGACTTACCAACCTGATGTCGCTATTGAACAGGAATTTGAAGAGGTCAATAAAATTATGCAGGAATAATATTAGACTTAACTATCCGAATGATAAAGAACACCTCTTGCGAGCCACAAGGGGTGTTCTTTAGTTTCATAGGCAATACTTGTGTTAAGCAGCTATGCAAATTGACTTTTTATCATAAACTTTGAACATTCTTCGCTGCTCAGGAATTTATTTACGAATCATCCCTCATATTTCACAGCTGTAATGCGGCTCCAATGCTTATTTGACCCGTTTTTTCTTTATGATTACCGTAAAGAGAGCCAATACCATGCATATCATGCTGGACCATACTATATTCTCGATACCGTAATGCGCTATCCAGAATCCTCCGAATAAAGTTCCTGCAGTGACGGCGAAATACCTCTGCAGTATTGTAAGCTTCATGAGATACAGACATCTCTTTTTTTCATACCTTCACAGGAGCTGATAATATGATAAAACAACCAGTCTCAATGTTATGAAATTGAAATTAGGGATCTTAGACCAGTCACCTGTTGCAATGGGGGATAATGCAGCATCCGCATTGAATAATAGTATCAATTTAGCTCTGATGGCTGAAGAAAAAGGGTTTCATAGCGTGATGTATTCTGAACATCATGGAGTAGAAGCCTACGGAAGCTCAAGTCCTGAACTCTTAGCAGCTGTTATCCTCAGCAGAACAAAGAAGATAAAAGTAGGGACAGCCGGCATTATGATGCGGAATTATTCCGCTTATAAAATAGCAGAGTGGGCAAAGATGTTAAGCAGCATATATCCCGGCCGCTTCATCCTCGGATTGGGAAAAGCTCCCGGAGGATTAAAAGATGCTGTAATGGCGCTCAATAGTCACAAGCCGGTGATCTTATCGAATCTGGAGACAAAGCTGGAAGAGGTTATCCGGTTTATCAAAGAAGAAAAAGAAATTTACGAAGGATTGATTGCCCAGCCTGCCAATCTTAAGGATCTGCCGGAAATTGTTTGGCTAGGCTCAGGAAAGACCTCTGCAAGCGAAGCTGCCAAGCATGGAATAGGGTATTCCTTTGCTGCTTTTATGAACAGTGAAGGCGGGCGGAAAATACACAAACCTATCTCAATGAATTTAACCCAGGTCAGTATATGGCGGTTCCTTCTTTGCAGATAGCAGTGGCTGCATCTATTGCAGAAAGTTTGGAAAAAGCCAGACGGAATGCCTACGGAATGGCATATCAGTTTCTGCAGTCACGGCAGTTAGTCAGTCCGGATGTCCTTTTTCCTTCTGAAATTGTAGAGCAGAAAATATTGGGTACTAAGGACGAAGAAGAGTTCTTCACCATTTTAAACAGAATGATTATTGAGACTCCCGAGTCGGTCTCCGGGAGATTACAGCAGATCGCAGAAAAATACAATACCGATGATATCCTGGTATTGTGTAATATGTACCGGGAAAAAGACCGCATCAGTACCTATCAACACCTCATTAAAAACAATCTGTAGCTTCCAGGAATATGGAACCTTGTTTCATATTCTTCATAAGGAACTATATAATCCAAACGAAATAGAATCATGAAAAAGAATATTCCGGCATTATACATCATTACAGGAGGTCCGGGAGCAGGAAAGACCACATTGCTGAATGAATTAAGCAGAAGCGGATGTATAACAGCCTCTGAGGAAGGACGAAGGATCATCAAAGAACAGATCCGTTTGAATGGCGAAGGCTTACCCTGGATGAATAAAAAACTTTTTGCAGAGCTGATGTTTGATGCTTCTGTAAAAACATATCAGGAAATAAGCAGGAATACTGATTCAAAAACAATTTTCTTTGACCGGGGGATACTGGATACGGTTGGTTATCTCAAGGTGGAAAATATTCCTGTTCCGGAAAAGATGCAAACAATAGCCCGGGAACTGGCTTATCACCGAAATGTCTTTATTCTTCCCTTCTGGAAAGAAATTTATGAAAATGACGCGGAGAGAAAGCAGAGTCCGGAAGAAGCAGTTCACACCTTTAACTGTATCAAAGAAACCTATCTTGAATATGGCTATAATGTTATTGAAATCCCTAAAGGTACCGTAGCGGAGAGAATCTGTTTTATTCTTGGAAAAATTAATGAAAGCTAATGGTATCGCGCTGGTTTATTCATACTATGTTTGCATTGTAAGAGTTGATTATAATTATTAAAAATAATACCATCATGAATATTAGAAGAATGAAAGAAGAGGATGAGGAGTCTGTTATTGAGCTGCTGGCCCAATTAGGATATCCTGATACCAAAGAATTTATGCCTCAGAAAATAAAAAATCTCTTGAACGATCCAAATGAGTATCTTGCTGTCGCAGAAAATGATGAAGGTAAAGCGATTGGATTTATTTCAATCCATATGATTCCCCAGATTGCGCTTGAAGGAGATTTTGCCAGAATAAGTTATTTTTCGGTAGATGAAAATTACAGAAGCTCAGGAATTGGGAAACTTCTTGAAGAATATGGTGAGCAAGCTGCTAAGGATAGAAATTGTGATAGAATAGAAGTGCACTGTCATTCTGACAGGCAAAAAGCACATCGGTTTTACGACAGACAGGGATATACGGAATCTCCAAAATATCTGATAAAGAAACTTTAAAATGGATTCAAAATTTTCAAAAGAATTAATAGACCTTGCCAACCATGATGTGTTGATAAGAGAAGAACTGGCTGCAAGAGGAGCCCTTTCAGGAGGATATCATCCCGAAATGGAAAAGGTTCATCAAAACAATGCAAAACGGCTCCGGGATATTATAAACGAAATTGGATTTCCTACTATTTCCAAGGTAGGAGAACAGGCCAGTAATTCCGCCTGGCTGATTATCCAGCATTCCATTGGAGAACCGGAGTTTATGAAAGAATGTTATAAAATGATGGAAGAGAACGGGGCTGACATTAATCTTACGAACAAAGCCTATTTATATGACCGGATCCAGGTATTTCAAAGTAAACCTCAAAAATATGGTACCCAGCTTACTGCAGAAAGAAAGCTGTATCCTGTGGAAAATAAAGAAATCTTAAACCGGGAGCGTAAAAAGGTACACCTGCCTTTATTGTCCCTCAAAGAAATCAACAGCATTCCCAACCCTGAAGATATTCCGGAAATAGACGAACCGGAAAGTGAGTATACAATCTGGCGGAAAAAAGTAGGCTGGCTATAAGTACTTTCAACCTTAAAATAAACCGAAACAAAAGTTCCGGTTTACACAGATGTCTTTCCTCAGCAAATCCTGTATAAGTGATACAGAAGGCTTTGAAAAGACCGCCATCCGGATAGAACAGCGGCCAAGAAATTCTTATTGATTTTCTAATAAAGGTCTCGGATCAAAAAGCACTTTTAATGAACGGATCTTTCCATCTCTCACCTGATACCAGCCGGAAGCCGGAATATTTTTTTCTCCCATATCGATATCATACCAGAAACAGACATCCTCACCGGCTGTGAATGTTTGAAGAATCCGGTATTTAAACTTCATCTTCTTCATATCCTCCATATACACCGAAGCAGTCTCCCTGCTTCCCAGTACTCCTGTAAATTTAAATTCAGGATCAAGGCAGCTCTTGGCTCCGTCAAAATTTTCTTCATTCAGGTACTGAATAAACTGTTCTGCTACGTTATTGGTTGTGTTATCCATAAATTTTGTTTTTTAATGATAACAAAAGTAAGAGATCAGAAGCTTTTTCTTTGTGATTATCGTCACATAATGATGAGAATTACTATTTATTTATCTCAACCTGCTGGATGTGAAAACCCCGCAGATTTATGGTTTTTCTGCAGAAGAGGTACAGGATATGAGTGTGGAACTATAACAGTGATGAGGCATAATCCTCTTAAACCCTTCAAATGAAGGGCAGTTTCTTCGTATATTGGGCATCCAAAAAAATAACGATGACCAAACAGTTTGTAGTCCCTTTGCTTTTGATGATGAATGCCGCGAATGCGCAGATCACTTTAGTATTGAAACCGGGAGATACTTTACAATATACACCGAAGTCTCAGAAACCAGCCTGGGTTACGGTTCAGTCTAATGCAGCGAATCTCGCAGTATCATTGTTCAAAAATGGAAAAAAGATAAAAGAACAGGACGAATCAAGAGGGATCAAAAGTGCTGAGCGATTCTATTATACTCCGGAGAAAGGCCAGAAATATGAATGTAAAATATGGGCGAAATCTTACGTTGAAAAGACTGGAACAGCTCAGGTTTCCATCGCAGAGTCTAAGAACTGGTCTGCAATAAAGGAGCCAATCAGTTCTGCCCGGTTTCTGGAAGACCTTCATGTTTTCCGTTCGATAAGAGAGCAGGCCAATTCAGGGTTATATGTCTACAGAAATAAACAGCAGATAGACAGTATTTACCATTGGGCAGAAGGAGAAGCCGTGAAGAGCCGTCATATTTTTGATTTCTATAAAATCATAGCTAAACTTACTGATTTTGAAGGGAGCTGTCATAATTTTACAGATCTTCCCAATCATGCCTCGTATTATTTGACCCGGAAATCAGAATATTTACCGGTCACTCTGAAAAATATAGACGGAAGGCTGCTGCAGAATTCAAAAGACACGGCGATTCCTTTGGCTGCCGAAATTTTATCAATTAACGGAATTGACTCCCAGCAGATGATCAGCCGTTTTTCGCAGTATTATTCTTCTGATGGCCATTCTCTACCTTATAAGGAAACAGCCGGATTTGAAAAAGGAATGCTGGACAAGTTTTATATGGAGTTTGGAACCCACAAAAATTATAATATTACCTATCAATGGAAAGGTCAGGCACATCAGGTTACTTTACCGGGAATATCGTTAGAGGAAGCTAAAAAACTTCAGGAATCCCGATATTCAGCTTCATTCAATAAAAAAACAGATGAAAAATACAGCCTGCATAAAATGGGGGATGACATGTACCGTTTATCATTAAGAACTTTTGACTTTGCCGGAGATAAAACAGATCCGGCTTACAAAAAATTCAGTGACTTTCTGGATAGAATGATGCAAACGCTTGAAAATGAAAAAATAAAACATTTGATTATTGATTTGAGAGGTAATGGAGGAGGTGCCGGGGCCCTGTATGAAAAGGTTTTTTCCTACCTTACCCAACGCCCTTTTCGCGACAGCCACTATGCCTATACCCAATTCAACGAAACCCCTTTGAAGGAAAAGTTGGTGATTACTCCTCTTTTTATTTCCAATGGAGTGACAGACGGAAGTGGGGTAGATGGTTACCTTAAACAGCTTTATCCGAAAGAGATCCAGGGAAAGTTTTATTGGGCTGATGATAAAAACCCTCTGATCTTACCGAACCAGAAAACGTTTGCAGGCCAGCTCTACCTGTTGATTGATGAAAATGTAGCTTCTGCCGGATCCCATTTGGCTTCCCTGATAAAATCTTATACCCATGCCATCGTTATCGGGAAAGAAACGAATGGAGGCTATTATGAACATAACGGTCACCTTCCGTTTGTGTATGAGCTCCCTAATACAGGAATTCAGACGGGCTTTTCTATTGTGCATGTCATACAGGATGCGCAAATCCTTAAGGATCAGGAAAGAGGGAGCGGCGTTATTCCCCATATTAAAATTCAGCAGACCGACCAGGAGTTCCTGGATCAGACTGATGTTTATCTTAAAAAAGTAGCTGAAATTAAAAAACATTAATTTTATTGAAAAATATTTTGCCAGTAAGAAAAAACTTTCTATATTTGCACCACTGAAAACGACGGTACAGCCGGAGTTTAAGGAGAGTTGGCAGAGTGGTCGATTGCGGCAGTCTTGAAAACTGTTGACTGTAACAGGTCCGGGGGTTCGAATCCCTCACTCTCCGCTGAGAGAGTCTTCATCAAGAAGACTCTCTTTTTTTTCGTATATCAGTAATCCTTTTTCTTTCATTTTCAGATGATTATGTGATAGCAAATTGGCATAAGGTCTTTGATTTTCCCAATCAAAGTTACCATATTTTCTAAGCCAATTCAAAACTGTAGCATGAGATTGTATCCCCATATCTCTTGCGACAGTCGGTAATGGTGCATTCTCCCGATTCAATTTCTTTTACAATTTGAAGTTTTAAACTTAAACTATAATCTTTCTGGGTACGCTTTATGTAAAGCGAGTTTAAATGTTCTTTCATAACGATTCTTTTTTTTGTGTATCGCTATTTCAGGACTAGACATTCCGGTCATATAAAAAACCACTGCGATTTCGCAGTGGTTTTTTACAAATAATGCAATCTTATTCTTACAAATTATCTAATCATAAATTTCTTTATACCATCCGCTTTTTAGAGAAATACTTTTTACAAATATCTTTTTTCTATATTCTTCTGAAATAAACTTCCCTATGACTGGAGAGTGTTCATCAGCAGATGGTTTAACATATACATTACCTAAACTATCTACTTTTAAATAATAAATATTCATATCAATAAAGTCTGCTGTGAGTTTTTTCAGTTGATCATTAGCATTAATTTTTAAATTCTCTTTTAAAGAATCTTTTGGATAACTCTCTTCTATATCAATAATACTCTTAGACTGTTTATTATAATTTATCGTAAGTCGTACAAAATTATTATTCTTGATACTTTCTAAAAATATTATTGGGGAATTTCTAGAAGAAAACCCTCTTACGTAAATCTCACTCCCTTGATAATTTGAAAAATCATAATTCGAATATCTGTTAATAAATTCTTTTTCATAATTACTTTTACAAGATATTATAAACAATAGACATAAATAATAAATAAATTTTTTCATTTTTTAATTTGATTTAAGTTTTATGGTGTATTAGCTGGTGTAGGAGTTCCCACAGTTACTTGAATTTGCATGTCTCCATAATTGTACTTATCTGAAAAAAGCACTCCACTAGATATAGAAAGTTGATCATCAGAAGAATCTAACTGACTACTATAACCATTTGTGCTAGAATTAACTACACTATTATAATGTGCTCCTAACGATAATTCAGCTCCTGTGAATTGCATAGCACGACCTGATGCACCAAATAAAAAATTCCCAAAATTGTTCTGATTATGAGCCAAACCTTCAACTAAAAATATTGTATTTGACGTATTAGTCGTAGGGTTACTTGGTTTTGCATTTGGAAACATTTTAGGTACTTGTGTATAAGCAAAATCCATTTTTCCTCCGCCTATTCCTTCTTTTTTTATATAATCATATCTTTCAGAAAGACTCCTATTACTCGCTTTATTTTTAGGATCAAATGCTCCTGACCATCTAACTAATGTACGGACTTGTTTTTCTGTAACAAATTCAAGTTTATTTATTTTACCTGATTGTATATCAGCAACATCATTTTTAGGATCAGCAAATCTAAATTTCTGCTGTGTACTTCCATCACTTTTTACAACTCTTCCCTTACTTCCATTCCATAAGTTATGCCACCAATTATCCTTTGTAGTACCAGTATAGTTTCCATTTTCGTCAAAATTAATAAATTTTCTTCCATCTGGGTCTATATACCTTATAGGGTTATCGCCTGCATAAGTGTAAGGGCTAAATCTTCTCATTTTTTCCACAAGCGGATCCACTACGATCCACCTTCCAATATCCGGCATATACATCCTCGCTCCATAGTCATACATCCCTGTCTCCTGCAACTCCTTCCCATTGTACTTATACTGATACGCATTCTGAGTGGTAGCTGTATAATTATGCAATAACCCAAAAGGATAATAATTATTCACTTCCACAATCTCTCCGGGTTTCCAATAATCAATACAGATGGGCAGCTCAAATGGAGGGTTGTAGTTCCCGCTGCATTGCTGGACAAAGTATTGTCTTGGCTGGATAATACCGTCTTTATTGGTATCCGTATAGCTTAATCTTATATTGCCTAAATGATCCGTAAAGTTGTAGATGTATAAATTACTAAGCGCATCATAATATCCTTCCGAGGTAGGGATGATCCTTAACTTCATTTCAGCCACTTCATTAGGATCTTCAAGGCTCCATCCTCCTCCTGTCCCTAATTCTGACGGCTTGGTAGACTTATACTGGAACCCGTCCAGATAATCTGTTTCTATATCTCCAAAGAGCTTCTTCACTTTTACGCCGTCTGCCCTGTAGGTATAATGGGTGACCTTAGAGTTTTGGGTAATCTGTTTGGGTAAATTTAAATAATTATATTGAATGGAGGAAATCCCTTTATCGGCATGACCGGTCATGTTTCCATTCCCATCAGCACTGCCATTATCATATTCGAGGGTATTGGGAGCGGTTATATATGGATAGCCCAAAGGGTTCTGCTGTTCATCGGTTATTTTATTCAGCCTGTTTCCTGTGTAATCATATTTCAGATTGTCTATGACAGTGGCAAAGGTATTGCCGGATAAAACGCCTTCTGATCTTTTCAGCCTGGTAATATTGCCGTTTAGATCATACTCCATTTTTTCAAAATATTCTCCGGAGGCTTCACTTCCTGATTGTTGATAGAACCCTGCGGAAAGCCTGTTCAGGGAATCATACACGTAACCGTATCTTTTTAAGGGTTCATTTTCCTGAGTTAAGGTTTTCCAGGACACTTCGGCTATATTCCCATTGTATTGGGGAAGCACTTTCAGGGAAGGGTCTAATGCATCGGGAGTTTCTAATCCCTCAACTGTATTGTAGTTGATCTTATATCCGAAAAGATCATTTCCCAGAATCGAGGGATCATTGATCTGGGTCATCCACCCTCTGATATTGTACCTATAATCAATGGTCTGCAAGGGTGTTGCTGAATGTATTCCGCCTACTTTTTTACTCTCTAATTGGGAAAGTTCATTGTATTGGTTCCGGGCCAGAATCTCATCCGGATTGCTGTCTACTTTATGCTTGTGTACAAGAAGTCTGTTCTGGTCATCATACGTAAAGCTTTCTGTAATAATCCTTTCTGTATCCGTATTCAACCTTTTATGCTTTGTAATAACAGTTTGTGGTACCCCTGCAAAATCCAGCAGAGATTCTGTACGGGTATAGCCTCCCAGATGGTTGATGGAATGGGTACCAATGACTCTTGCTTTGTCATCGTAATAGGTGTAGGTCTTGCTCCAGCTGTCATCTTCGATATTCTTTACCAAACTCATCACGGGTAGGCCTTTGGTGCTTCTTCCTGCTGATGAAGGGGTATCGGTTAAGGTAGGCCTGCCCTGAATGGTGGTTGGGAAAGAGGGATTGAAATTGTATTGCGGATAAGTATCATAATAGTTGACACTTAAAACCGTTTCAATATCAAAAAAATATCCATTGCTGTACTGAACCGGCATCCCGTTTTTGGTAAATCCTGTACTGCTCCTGTTCTCCACTATTATGAGATTCCCTGCCTGGGACTGCATGCTGCTTCTGCTTCCTCCGGCAATGATCCCTGTATAAGCCACTCTCCCGAATGGGTCATATTGGGTAATCAGCCATTTGCTTTTCTCCCGCATATTGGCATCCTGGGTCATGATAAGCCTCTCCGCCTGATCATACACCATATATTCCCAGCCTTTTCCAGGCAGTTTTTTCTCTACCAAACGGTTTCTCCCGTCATAGCGGTACTGATAATACAGGTTTTCTACGGCAGCCGGTTCCACAGTGGGAGCGGAAGCCAGTGGAGGGATTACAAAGGACAGCTGGTCATATTCATTGTAAACATAGTACGTATCTGCATTTTGGGCAGCGCTCAGTACTTTTCTCACTAACAAAAGCTGTCCTCTGCCGTTTTTGAATTCTATGGTTTTGTTGCCGTCTTCATCAGTAACCATGTTTTTATACAGCTGTCCTGCTCCAAAATACTGAAGCAGCTGGACATTGCTTTGGGTCCTGCCTTCAAGCCAGCTGGTGCTGGTTTCGTACTTTCTCACGTAATCTTCATGGAGATTGGCATCATAGTCAAATTTAACGGGTTTATCACTCCAGGCATTTCCTACCTGGATCTGCTGCCGGATCCTGTCCAATGGTGAGTTTTCCAAAACTTTTTCAGAATAAATCTTTTCCTGGCTATAGAGATCCGGCCGGGAAGCATTGGTTAATGGAGAGGTGTAAATTGCTCCGTTTTGAGTCTCCTGCTGGGGAACGGGTAAAAATTCTTTTACCTGTCTTCCAAAATCGTCATATTCAAAATGAGTCACCACATCTCTGCCCAATGGCGAGGATTTGACATTCACGACCTGCTTGGGTCTTCCCAGGCCGTCAAAGTATTGAACGGTTTCTGAGGTTTTGGGATTGGTAAGTGTAGGATCTGATAAATAGGTTTTACTGTAAATATAATTTTCTGCTGTACTTAATTGTCCTTGTGCTAAACCTGATAAAAGGACAGTACAAATGAGAATTACTATATTCTTCATCGTTTGTTAGTTTTTATAATTGTACTTGAATTCTTTTAATAGTTTACCCGTTTGATTTTGCTCTCTGATTTCCATTAATCTATTAGCAGAATCATATAAATAAACCATTCTGATACCTGATGGTGGGGTAATACTGGTAACTCCTATCAATGGATTGTAGGTATAAGTAGTTACCTGATAATTTGGAAAATTATTTCTAAATGTTTTTAAAATATCTAAAAAAGCTGATTCATCATTATTCGGAGCGGCAGTTGCATCTGTATTTGAAGCATTCACAATAATATCGATAGCAGACTGCTGGATATCAGACCATTTAGCTCCTTCAATTTTAACAATAGGCTGGGTTTGGTTGTATCCCCAGATGATTGTTGTTGAAATGCCATCTTTTGTGGTATACTGTTGCAGATTACCTTTTGAATCGTATTTGTCATAGCTGACTTCGGTAGATCCATTTGCAAGATTTTGTAAGTCATAAGATTTTACAGAGGTGGGTAATACTAATCCTGATGTTTTTGTATTGGCTTCTGATTGACTTGTTGGATAAATAGTTTCTATTTTTGATGTAGTTTTGGTAATCCCATTTGTAGTTTGCTTAGTTTCTGTTTCTAATGGGATATCTAACATATTTTTATCAATCATTAATGGATTCCCTTTCTCATAAGCATATTTTAAAAAAGTGTTTAATTCTGTATTTTCTCCTAAGAAAGTTTCTTTTTTGAAGTCAGCTTAGTCGGATAAAGTGGTTCATCATAAAAATATTCTGTTAACCTTGATTTCTTTCTACCACTACTAAAATAGTCAGATGTGGTTTCTCTTTGTAATAAAAATGCATCGTTATGCTTAACAAATATAGGGAAAGGAGCAGGGCTGAGATTTGTATTCATTCCTATATAGGAAGGAAATACACCATTTATATATAATTCGCTTGCAAATGACCCCGGTGCCCCATAATCTCTGAGTGTAATAGCTCCCGGTACATAGTCAACTGGTGAAATTAAATTGTATAAGATCATCTTTACATTCCTTTCCTGTAGATAATTAGCTGCTGCTTTAGGTGCTCCTGAAAGATAAAAGCTTCTTTCTACTGTTTTAATGGTGTCATTTGTATTGTTGAAAGCTACATATTTTAATAACTGTCCATTTCTCCAGTCTCTGCTTTCCATAAATTCATATTTTGCGGAAGTACCTTCATTAATCGCAAGAAAATTATCTCCTGTTTGTAACGGAGGTTCTACATAATATTGAAATACTTCCTTTCCTTTTGGATTATTATTGGCATCGGTTTTTATCACTTCGACATTGGTGTACCCAATGGTTTTCCCTTGTGTTCTCATTCCTGTAATTACAGGATTTACTGAAAGCTCAATAGCATCCTCCACTGATTTACCTACGCCAACTGCACCACCCGGCCCACTACAGCTCCCACTGGTGATGCTTCCCCTTCTGTTATTCTTCGTATACATTGGAATATCAAATAAAATTCCGCTGGAAAGCAAAGGATTACCATCCTTCGTGTAAGAATATTTTGTAGAATACTTGTATTGGCCATTATCATACTGCTTAATCTCCTTTATACGGATTCCGCCTCCTAGTATAATGGGAGCCTCTACTGCATTGGGATCAGGTTCCTCCCAGCTAAAGCCGACCTGAGAATAAAAATATATATAGTTGGATATATTACCTGTGGGATTTAATCCACCCCAATATATATGCTTAATTTCTGCATATACTTTTTGAGTAGGAACATTTTGATTATTATATTCATGGTAATCCAGTGCAACTTCACTATCTAAAGACACATCCGAAATCCAATATTTTTTAACTCCGTTCTCAAAATAATAAATACTTAACAGCGCATATAAATAGCTACTTTCTAAAGAATTTGAAAAAGTAGAAGCCTTAAAAGTGGAAGCTCGTGTTATTTTTAGATTTAACTTCTTATCATAATTTGTAAGATCAATTTCTCTCACAAAGGTGTTTGTATAATTATTGATTATCGTTGGTGGCTGTGAATAATTAATATTTGATCCTTCTACACTACCGCTTATTACAAATAATTCACCTTTTTCAAGTACTTTCTTTGTTTTTAAAAAGTAATGTTCATCACTGGGCTTGTACAAGAGAGAACTTGCAGTATTAGGCTCATAAATAAATTCATTCTTTCCTCCTTCGGGATAAGTAACAGACTTTAAAGAAAAGGTCTGTACATATAAGGGATCAACTTCTTTATTGGCTAACCTAATCATAGAAGACTCAAGATCTTTTGTAAATCCATCAACAGTTATAACCGAAGTACCCATAGGCTTATAATATTTAATAGGTACATTAGGATAGCCATAATTATTTAGTTTACCATTAAAATATCCCCAATGATCAGAAGAATAAGAATTCCTCTGTGTCATTTTATTTTGCTCATAATATTCAAAAGAAGTGGTGGTACATTTTCCGTCCCTATCACATTCCTGATAAGACAGTAATTTTAATCTTTTGGTGACATCTTCAGTAGGATCTGAAACTCCTGCAGCTTCTGGAATAGTTTCAAAATACCCATAATTAAATCTTTTTTCTGCGATTATTTGACCCAATTTATCTTTAACGATAATTTTATCAAGTTTTTTTAAATCACTAAAATCTAACCGATTAGAATAAATAAAATCAACTATTGCATCTGAAGTTTCTATTTTTTGCAGAAGTGATTCCATGGATGAAAACTGCGTATCCGTTTCAACAGGATTTATATTGGTTCCTGAACTACTGGGAAAACACCCAAGAGAGGAAACATGAAGGGTATATGGAATCACTCTTGTTTGTGGTAGAAGCGTTCTTTTAATGATATTATGTGAGAAATAAAAAAGTTGATTACATTATTATCAATTCCTTTTATTTTTTTTATTTTCCAGGCATTGGCTCCATAGAAATTACTAGAATGGGCGGCAGTATTGAAAAATGTTTCAGTACCATCACCACCAAATGTATATTTAAGTCCACTGGTTGTAGTGACATTAATAGTATCAATTATTTTTGCCTGAGATCCGCTTTTATAATAATCAATCTTCAAGTCCGCCAAAGGGAATGTCACTATTTTTTTATTTTTGGGATTGTAAAAAAAACTTCCCGAAAAGCCATCTAAAGATAGATTAAATTGATCTGGCATAAGATCTGAAAGGGGGTGATTGTTCTGCGGGTATCTCACCATATTTAACAAGTATTGTTGATTGTCTATACCACTATTGAGAAAACCTTCTATATTATCTGCATTATTTTCCATTACCCCATTTTCATCAACTAAACCATTAATTTTTCGGGTAATTGGATCTACGGTATTGATAGACCAGCCCAGGCCTACACTACTTGCCATTTCAGAAACCAAGATACCGCCAGCATGATAACTCAAACTGATTGGAACTTCTACACTTCCTGATTTTACGGTATATATAGGTATTGAAATGTTCGGAATCCCTGTATAATTGGAAACAGGTGTTTCCTGGTATTTCAAAAGACTGCTTGTTTCAGGGGCATAGGGAAATATATTATTTGGATTTTTGTAAATCTGTGAAAATCCGATACTATATAGAAGTATTAGAATGGTTGTTAAAATTATCTTCTTCATTTGTTTATTTTTTAATCAATTTCGCATTCGCTGTTTTATTACTGTCCGTCTTTATTGTCACCAGGTAGGCTCCCTGAACCAGAGCCTGGGTATTGATCTTGGTTACAGCATTCGTGGTTTTCAAGCGCTGAACCTGTCTTCCGCTCATGTCATAAACTACAATCTCGGCTTCCTTAAACTCAAAGCCGATCTCTATGTAGGCATAGTCGGATACCGGGTTCGGATAGATCTTGATATCACGCTTTTCAATCAACTGATCCACCTGCTTATCACCCAGCTTTACGATCTTCCAGTTTTCTTTGCCCAGTTCTTCGGCGCTGGTTCCTGCCAATATAATAGAACCGTCTCTGTTCAGTTTAAGATCAGAAAGCCGTTCTTCTCTTTTTCTGGATTCTCCCTTCACATGCTTTCTCCATTTCTCAGTCCCTAACTGATCAATATACAATAGCCAAAAAGTTTCATCGTCCGTTTCTATCCTGCCTTCGGCCTGAGTATAACCGCCCAACAATATTCCTTTGGTGATGTCTTGATTCTTGATTCCTGGATCTTGACTCTGTATTACACTCATTCCCATCAGGATATCGCGGTTTTTGAAGTTGTAGGATTTCTGCCACTGTTCGTCTCCTCTTTCATTCAAAGCGATCAGCCAGAGATCTGTACCTTCTTCTATCCCTACGGTTTTATTGCCGGATCTTTCGGAACGGGACTCTCCACCGATAATGAAACCGTTTGAGGTTAAAGCGAGGGTTCTGATATGGTCATCTCCTTTGCCGCCGAAGTTCTTTTCCCATTCTACTTTCCCGGTCTTATCCAGTTTTACGATCCAGTAGTCGCCTTCACCGAAATTGCTGCTGGATTTGGGCATTGGGCTAAGGGCTGCTGAGGAAGCAGGCTTTTCAGCCGAAACAGGATTAGTCGTTGCTGATTGAGAATTACTCATGTAAGCGCCACTTCTGGAATAGATGCCCAGCAATGCGCCGCCGTCTTTCGTGGGAATCATCTTTTCGACTTCATCCAGCCCTCTTCCGCCTAAGATCAGCTGGGAAAGTTCTTTGCCATCTTTGTCAAGCCGGATGATCCATACATCTTTGGAACCGTAGCCTTTAGATGAGTTTTGCACATTCCCTGCTACAAAGAATCCTAAGTCTGTAGTTTGGATCACCGCTCTGGCTTCTTCGTCCGATGAAGTTCCAAGCGTTCTCTGCCACAGCTCATCTCCGAATTCATTGATTCTTATCAGCCAGATATCTGATCCGCCTCTGGATTCTTCTTTTTTATCGAGCCCTTTCCCCGAATAGGAAGTTCCCGCAACAAGAAATCCTCCTTCCCGGGTGGTAACGGCAGCGGATAAGTAATCATGATTCTGGCCGGAGAAGTATTTTTCCCAAACTTCTTCACCCTGCTGGTTCAGTTTTACAAGATGGTAGTCGTAACCGTTGTTTTGCTTACTTCCAGCCTCCGGCTTCCCGCTTCCTGACTGTATACAGCTTCCGGTAATTAAATACTGCTGGTCTATGGTGGTGGTCACCTGGCTTAGGAAATCCTGCGTCGAGGATTTGATATCTTTCTGCCAGGCTATTTCCTGGGCATACGTGCTGAAGACCGTGCACAGGAATAGTGCACCGAAATAATTTTTTTTCATAGGCAATCATAGGTTTTTATGATGTTGATAAACTTACTCAGAATTTATATCACACACAATGGGTTAAACCCTATTTTTTAATAATATCCTTAATAAATGCATTTTAGATTTATTGATATGGTATTTTCGTGAGTTTTATTCTTGATATCGCAAATCTATATTGACATAGCGTCAAAACCTGTCGCATTATATTATACTTGGAAAAACTCGGGTATGAGTATAAAACAGGATGTGATCCAACAGTAGGTTTTGATAAGCAAAGTATAAATTCTTTGACTTTAAAGATTAAAATATAAACTGCTTGCTATAAAGATCTTTGACCATAACAAAAGCTATCTAGGGCTTAGGATATTTCTTTTTATCCTGAGCCTTATATGTTTAAACTTAATTGGTTTGGATCTCAACCGAGCTAGTTTTATTTAGAATTGTTTTTTAATCTCTCAATCTCAGCTTCCAGCATCTTAATGTATTTCTCCCTATAATCATCTGCATAAAAATGCATATTTTCTGCCTTTCCACTGACTGCTTGTGCTAAATGATTATGAAAGATATTAAAAATCTCAGATACGTCGAAGTTAAGTATCTGAGCCATTTTTACCTGTAGTATTTCTGCTATCTGCTGAATATGAGAAACTCTGTTACATCAGCTTCGTTTCTTTCTATTTTACCGTATGCATTAACACTTAAATCAAGACGATCAGCAATTTCCTCCTAATTATCCATATAATACTTAAGAATAATATTATAAATAAGGTATTGTTTAAATTTAATGGGTTGAATATTCAGTTATTTGATGCTTTCTAAGAAAGTCAGAAGCGGTATTAGATGTTCGACAGGACTCCCTCTATCCCCGCAAATACTAATCAGAACCTACTGAATTTCAGTAGGTTTTTGTTTTTATTAAACTTTTTAGTCCTACATTTTACCCACATTTCTTATTTAGTAAAATAGTGATCTCTAACTTTGGTGCCACATTTAGTACATTTTTAGAGTTAAAACTGGCTGCCGTATTCCTCAAAAAATCCAAAAATTAAAAATATTTTATCTTTTTTCAGATAAATAAAAATCAATCAAAAATTATTTTAATTCTACAGACAGTCCGATATTGCATAAGTATTTCATTGATGTTAGAAATATAATTGAAGAAATTATTTAGTGTGTTTGAATTGTATAAATTGCTTTTAAATAGATAGTTAGCGTAATAAAATTTTTCTCATTTGATTGATTTATATTTTTATATTAGCTACTCAATTTTATAAATTTATTACAATCATGAAAAAACTATTATTAATTGCTATGGTTGGTGTAGCAGGTTTTGTAAGTGCAAAAGGAAACGTGGAAAAAGTAAATTCTAAAGCAAAAGAAGCTACGGTTGCTAAAAGCACTAAAAAAGCTAAGAAAAAACTTCAAATGCAATGTGGAACTTTTCAGGCAAGTTGTACATCTGCTTATACTTGTCAGGACTGGACTGCTGGTCAATGGATAGAGTGGGCAGAAAAAATTCAAGATAATTATTGTCAACTATAATTTCTAAGTCATAAGTTAATCATTTCTTCAAACTCAACAAGAAAGAAGTCCTGATTATTAATCAAAAAAATCGTTCAAATAATAAATTTTGTTTGAACGATTTACTATTTTCATAAAAAAAACAATAATGAATTTTAAAAAACAAACTTTAACAATTTTATTTTTATTCTTTTTCTCTTTGTTGTATTCACAAACAGCTACTAGTGATTCATTAAGGGGAGAATTTACTTATTTACTTCAATACAAACCCAATACTCTAAATCGAGATAACGTTTATAAGGAAATTTTTATAATGCAAATAAGTGATAAACGTGCTTTTTTTATTAGTGAAAATAGATTAAAATTTGACTCTCTTTTCATGGAACAGTATAATAAGAATAGGAATAATTTTAATATTGATATGAGAGGGTTGTCATCATCAAAATTTAAGTTTTTAATTATCCAAACAAATGATAATTCGGAATATTACGAGTCAGTAGGAACTGCCCTTTTATCCTATAATACTCCTGTAATTCGTGATTGGAAACTGATTGATGAAACCAAAGTACTTAATTCTATTCATTGTAAAAAAGCAGAGGTTCATTATAAAGGAAGAGACTGGACTGCATGGTATTCAACGGAAATTCCTTTTCCTTATGGGCCATACAAATTCAGTGGTCTGCCAGGTTTAATTGTGAAAATAACAGACAAAACGGGTGATTATGATTTTGAACTGGTAAAATCGGTATCAAGTGCTAAATTGAAGGGAAAAATAATAACAGTAAATAAAAGGCATTATCAAAATGCCAAATTAGTTACAAAAAAAGAATTAGTCCAAGCAACAACAAGTTACAGAGACAATATTAAATATGAATTAGAAAAAAATGGGTACTGTATTTTCAGAGGGGCAAAACAGACAAAAAATAAATGAAGCAGAGAAAAAAGGTTATAATCCCATCGAATTAGAGTAAAAGAAACTAATTTTAATTTTCAAAATTGAATATGTCTTTTTTGTTGATTAAGTAATTGAAAATCAATATTTTAATATATGGAATATGATACATTCGGAAGGCTGGTAAAAGCTTTGCTTCCCCTGCTACAGCAGTCAATAGAAGAAACAGAAGGAAACATAGAATATGCTAATAATGGTATAAAATATTCTAATTTTGTTTGATTTTAGGATCTTTTAGATGTCCTTATCGGACTGCTATTTCCGTAATGATAGGGTGTGAACCTTCTGGATGCTTCTGCGAATGGAGTAACATTTCATTTGTGATACTCCTCATCCGTTACAGGCTCCAGCCAGACTGTTTCTCCCTTTTCCCGTCCTGTAATGGCTACCTGAACAAAAGTCTTATCAGAACCGGCCCCGTGCCAATGGGGCACATTAGGCGGGCATTTTATTGCATCACCTTTGCGGAGGATTTTTTTGGGCTGCCCTTTTTCCTGATAGTAACCAACACCATCGATAACCAGCAATATTTGTCCTGCAGGGTGTGTATGCCACTTGCTTCTGGCTCCCGGTTCAAAAGTTACGTTTCCAACGGATATGGAGTTGAGGCTATCGGCATCCATCAGCATTTGCAGGTAGGCCGTTCCGGTAAAATTCCCGTTTGTTATCTTTTCCCCTGTTGGAAAAACAAGCAGGTTTTCGGAATGTATATCTTTCGTTTCCTTCTTTTTATTACAGGCTATAAAAAGAAATGGGATCAGAGGAAAAATGTATTTTAGGCTAGATTTCATCATTCTGTTTTAAAGGTTGTTATGGTAAAAGTCTACAAGTTTGTTTACAGCCTGTGATACATATTCAGGCTTCCAGTAGGTTTGTATATGGGTAGCTCCTTCAATGAGAAAAAGTTCCTTGTTTTTTGCATTTTTTGCTTTGCTGAATGCTTCATCCGTCATATATTTCGTATCCGCTTTACTTCCGGCCATCATTAAGAGAGGCTGGTTGATCAGATCCATATCTGTAGTGGCATCCCAGGTCATTAAGTCGAGCAGGCTGCTCATGGTATACAGAAACGTTGAATTGGGATGGGCATGGGTCCTGTAATAATAGACAAACCCTTCACGGTATAGATCTGTAGGAGTTTTGGTGATTTCTTCATCGGTTATGCTGGCTACCCCTGCATAAATTATTTTACCCCCTGCAGCTTCCTGGGCTCGGGCATCCGAAGCCTGTTTTAAACGTTCCTGGATAGTATTAAGCTGTGAATTTTGAAAACCATTCCGTCTTACCTCCCCTGAATTGAACATACTTAATGTTGCAACAGCTTTAAACCGTTTATCAGATTGTACTGCCTTTAACGTATAACCGCCGCCGCCACAAATACCTAAAACACCTAAACGGGCTGCATCAACCCCTTTATATTGGGTAATAAAATCAGCCATCCCATGAATATCTTCAACCCGGTTTGCCGGTTTATCCGTATGACGCGGTTCACCGCCACTTGCTCCCTGGTAGGCTGCATCGGCAGCCATGGTTATATATCCTGCCTCTGCCAAACGCTGGGCATACAGCCCCGCTGTCTGTTCTTTTATACCTCCGTTAGGATGGGCTATCACTACTGCCGGATATTTCTTTGAAGCATCGTAATTGGGCGGTGTATAAACATTGGCAGCAATATTGATCCCGTTCAGTTTGTAGGTAACAGGGTGGATATTGACTTTTCCCTTCTCATTTTTGGTGATTGCTCCGTCGTATACCAGCGTATATGGGTTCTGTTCATACCTCTTTTGGATAGATTGTGCATCTGCCGTTTCTGTTGTTGCTACAGACATTGATAATGCAATTATGGACGTTAGCTTTTTCATCTTTCTACTATTTTAAAATTTACTTACTTTTTAATACTTCATACAGGACGGTCTGTGCTGCTTCCGCTTTTTTACTGCCAATGGTTTGCCTGACCAAATCAACAAACTGCTGAAGCTGATCCGGAGTTAAACCAACGTTCAGGCAAATAGTCAAATGGGAACGGAGCATCGGTTCTACGCCGCCAATACTGCTGAGTACAGATACCGTTACCAGCTCTCTTTCGGCATAGGTCAGGACGTCACGCTCAAAAATATCGGCAAAAAGATGTTCTTTGAGGAATACTTCAATTGCTGGAGCGAATGCTGCATATCCTGTTTTAGATCCCGTTTCAGGAACTCCGGTTAATTTTTCCAATATTGCTTTACCTCTGTCATACTTGCTGCCTGCGCTATGAATGGGTGAGGCTTCCGCTCCCAATTCATCAGTGATGCCATTAGCTTTCCGGTCATCCAGTATGGTCATAAAAGTCTGCAGTCCCCGAAGGCTTCTTGGAAACCCGGCATAAGCATACACATGGACCAGAACTTCTTTGATCTGATTTACCGTTAATCCTTTTTCGAGCCCTGCATTGAGTTCCGTTTTCAGTTTCGATAAATCACCTTTGCCTGCAAGTGCCGAAATGCGGACAATTGCCTGCTGTCTATTGTCCAGATTCTGCCCGGTAGTTGTTTGAGCGTTTGTAGCGTTTGCTGTGATTATTGCCATAGCCAATAATATTGTTTTTAAAAGCCTGTTCATTTTTTCGATATTAATTAACCAATCCTGTTTTCTTCAGCCACTTTTGTACTTCAATCTGTACCTGCTTTTCTTTATTGCCTTCCATCACGAATAAGATTCCGTCTCTTTCCACACCGCCTTTGGTTGAAAACCCTTCCGGTAGTGTGCTGCTGGGGCACAGTTTTTTTACGGTTTCAAAGCTGCTGCCAATGCCATAGCCTCCATTGGTATTAAAAGGAACTACAGTCTTTCCACTTAGATTGTACTGATTCAAAAAGCTTTTCACAGGCGGAGGTAGCTGCATCCCCCAGGTTGGAAAGCCGACAAAAACCACATCATATTTTTCTATACTGTCAATTTTTGTTTTTAAGGGAGGTAGAAAACCTGTTTCATTTTCTTTCGCTACCTGATGTACCGTTGTCTGATAATCTTCAGGGTAGGGGGTAACCAGTTCCAATGCGACCAAATCGCCACCCACTTTTTTATGGATGATTTCGGCAACGGCTTTGGTATTTTTTGTTCTCGACCAATAAACGATCAGCACCTTTTTATCTTTCACGGATTCACTTTTTTCTATGGGTAATAATTGCGCTCTGGAACAAGAGAATAATATAAAGAAGAGAGTGCATAACCATAAGCTGGATGTCCTTGATGTTTTCATCGATATCATTTTTATTATACAAATTTCCTGTTCCGATTGCATTTTAATGGTAGATAGATTACTGGAATTGCTACCAATATCACTTGTCTAACCCTTTTTCTTTTGACCATTTTACAATCAGGCGGGCTATTTCCCTGTTGTTGAGATCAGACATTATGAAATGGGTATTGCCCTTAATTCCGATTTCAGGTAAATGAACAATAGTAGCATCACCGCCGTTAGCATTGATAACTTTAGCCCATTGCTTTGCAGTAGCCAATACATTATGCCAGAAGTTGAGGGAAGCCGCATTGGTCTCTTCTGAGGGAATATAGTCCCCATAATAGACCACGATAGGAATCTTAGTCAGTTTTAAAAATTCATTAAGGGGCACGCCTTTTCCTCCACGGTTACCTTGGGGAACTTCGCCTTCAGGAAAGGTAAATCCGCCCGGTTCAATGGCTACGATAGCTTTTACATGATCATTCTTAATGGCCGTTTTCCAGCCCGGAGCTCCTCCTGCAGAATGGGTGAAGAGAATTCCGTCCCCTGATTTGTCAAATACTGCCGACATAGCGTTTACTATGGTTTCTTCATCTACACTGCCTGTATTGGGTGTCATCATGCGGTAAAAGTTGTCAAGAGATTTTTCATCTTTTGGAAACTGGACACCTTCATTGAATTTTGGATAAAGCCCAATACGGAACTGGGTATACCAGGTCTGATCATCGGGAGATGTTGAGATCTGTACAGGCTTTGTCGTTTGTCCGGCATCACCACGGCCTGGCTGGTCAACCAGATAAATACCATAGCCTGATCTTAAAAATATATCGGCAAAGCCCTCTCTGCCATCGGCTGTAGTTTGCCAACTGCGGCGGGACTGTCCATAACCATGCAGGAAGACCATAGAATTCTGTTTTCTGTTAACAGGAATTTGGTAGAATACATCAGCATGGTCACCGTGGCGCGTTTGTCCTCCTTGCTGCTCATTCCATGGTTTTAGCGGGTCAAAAGTGCCTTCGCTTCTGATGACCTTACCGCCTGCTGAGAATGCGCCCTGTTCTTTGATCACTATATTTCCATTTTGATTGGTCCTTGGTGCAGCGCATGAGGAAACCGTAACAACAGTGCAGAACAGCAGGATACCAACCAAAGTCTTGCTACCTCTTTTCAGATTACTGTACTTAATTTTTTCAATGATTCTTTGCATGATTTTTTATTTTATTTGCCAACTCTTGCCTGCAATTGTGCGGGATAGCGTTCGCCTGATATGTTGATCGTTGCCAATGCAGTTTCTATTTTGGTCAGTTCGTCTGCGGACAGTAAAAAATGAGCCCCGCCCATGTTTTCCTGCAACCGGTGTAATTTTGTGGTGCCGGGTATCGGAACTATCCATGGTTTTTGAGCTAACAGCCAGGCCAAAGCAATCTGGGCAGGTGTTACTTCTTTTTCGGCAGCAATGGTTTTTAGGAGTTCAACTAACACCTGGTTTGCTTTTCTGTTCTCTACCGAGAAACGGGGTACCTTATTTCTAAAATCCGTAGGATCGAATTTTGTAGACTCGTTTACTGCACCAGTAAGAAAGCCTTTGCCTAATGGACTGAACGGGACAAAACCAATTCCCAGCTCTTCCAGGGTTGGTATGATCTCTTTTTCCGGTTCACGGAAAAACATAGAATACTCACTTTGTAATGCTGTAACGGGCTGTATGGCATGTGCCTTACGTATGGTTTGCGGACCGGCTTCTGACAGACCAAAATGTTTTACTTTTCCCTCTGTTATTAATTCCCTTACCGTTCCTGCCACTTCTTCAATCGGGATGTTGGGATCTACACGATGCTGATAGAACAAATCAATACAGTCCGTTTTCAGCCTTTTCAGAGAGGCTTCTGCCACTGCTCTTATTCTTGCCGGGCTGCTGTCCAATCCTTTTTTTGAATCCCCATCCT
The DNA here is from genome assembly GCF_022869225.1 of Chryseobacterium sp. NCBI lineage: Bacteria > Pseudomonadati > Bacteroidota > Flavobacteriia > Flavobacteriales > Weeksellaceae > Chryseobacterium > Chryseobacterium sp. The sequence goes on from NZ_JALIHL010000001.1 coordinate 4,172,044, forward strand.
GGAATCCGAATTTTGTAGCAATTACCACTTTGTCTCTGAAAGGAGCCAATGCCTCTCCCAATAGTTCTTCGTTGGTAAAAGGGCCGTAACATTCTGCGGTATCAAAAAAGGTGACGCCTGCTTCCAATGCTGATCTGATTAATTCTACGGCCTCTTTTGTCCCGGTAGCAGGTCCATAGCCAAAGCTTAGCCCCATACAGCCCAATCCAAGTGCGGATACCTCCAATCCGCTATTTCCAAGTTTACGTTTTTCCATTTTCTTTATGTTAGGATTATAGATCCAGTTTTCTCCCGCTCAGCCATTTTACCATAGCAGGATCTCTATGATCAAAGAACAGGCTTGAACCGGTGTCCAGCAGAGCGATGGTTTGCAAATCTTCTGGGGAAAGTTCGAAGTCGAAAATATTGAAATTTTCAGCCATTCTTTCTTTACGGACAGATTTTGGAATGGCAACGATATTTCTTTGAATTAACCATCTGAGAATTACCTGTGCTATTGATTTATTATATTTTTCGCCGACAGCCGATAGTATTTCATTATGAAATATGTTGTTTTTTCCCTCTGCAAAAGGTCCCCAGGATTGTATCTGTACATCATTTTCCTGAAGAAACTTTTGACGCTCTGCCTGTTGATGGAAAGGGTGTGTCTCAATCTGGTTGACCGCAGGGGTAAAGCCGCTGTTCATTATTAAATCCATCAGCCTGTCGGAATGGAAATTGGCTACCCCGATAGCTTTTATTTTTCCTTCGTGATATAATTCCTGCATGGCTTTCCAGGAACCGAAAATATCGCCATACGGCTGATGGATCAGATAGAGGTCCAGATAGTCCAACTGCAGTCTTTCCAAAGATTTATGAAAGGCAGCTTTTGTTTTCTCATAGCCTGTATCCTGTACCCAGAGCTTGGTGGTTATGAACAAGTCACCTCTGTCAATACCGCTGTTTTTAATACCATTGCCCACTGAGGTTTCATTCAGGTAGGATGCAGCGGTGTCGATAAGTCTGTAACCCGTTTCAATGGCGTCTATAACTGCTCTTTCACATTCAGCGGGGTCGGGTATTTGGAAAACGCCAAACCCTAAAATCGGCATTTTTATTCCGTTGTTCAATGTAACTGTTTGCATTTTTTATTTTTTAATGTTCTTAGAAGATTAATTTTAATACTACAAAGTTCGGATTTGATCGTAAGCTGTTTAGTATATGTATTACAGTTTTTACTACCAATATCACTGATTGACAGGCAGCTTATGCCTAAGTTATTGCAGAATAGTTAATTTTGTATAGGTAAATAATGGAAATAGTTATGGAACAGGCATATAATTTTGACACGGTAAGTCAGTACAATGCTTTTAATAATCATGAAACCCTGCATCCGCTGGTCAGCATCATTGATTTTTCAAAAGCGGAGGAAAGAACCGGTTCACGGATGACATTCGGGCTTTACTGTATTTTCCTTAAAGAAATACACTGCGGAGATTTAAAATATGGATGCAGTCATTATGATTATGAGAAAGGTACGCTGGTATTCATTTCTCCCGGTCAGGTAATTGACGTCGAGAATAAGGTCGATTATTATCAGCCAATAGGATATGGCCTGGTTTTTCATCCTGACCTGATAAAAGGGACCTCTCTCGGTAAAAATCTCAGCGGATACAGTTTTTTCAGTTACAATACCAACGAAGCTCTGCATTTATCTGAGAGGGAAAGAAAAATTGTTTTTGACTGTTTTTCTCAGATTGAAAATGAGCTGAGCCAAGTGGTAGATAAACACAGCAAAAAATTGATTGCCTCCAATATTGAACTGTTCCTGAATTATTGTGAACGATTTTATGACCGTCAGTTTATCACCAGGGAAAACGTTAATAAAGGAATACTGGAAAATTTTGAAGAATTACTGAACAGTTATTTTGTATCCGAAAAACCATACAGTGTGGGTCTTCCTTCAGTAGCTTATTTTGCAGATGAGCTTCATTTATCGGCCAATTATTTTGGTGATCTTATTAAAAAGGAGACCGGAAAATCTGCACAGGAATATATTCAGAATAAAATTATTGATATAGCCAAAGATAAGGTCTTTGACAATACTAAAACAATCAGCGAAATTGCATATGATTTAGGCTTTAAATACCCACAACATTTCAACAGATTTTTTAAACAGCGTGTGGGATATACTCCTAATGCATATAGAAATTTAAATTGATGTAATTGATCAAATACAAAGTATCAATCTGCTTAATCTGGAAAGGGAAGCGGGATGAAGTCTCGGGCAGTAATCCCTTTCAGTATGCAGGAGGTTCATTAAAAGATAAATTAAGCTGTCATTGAATTTTCAATTTCTTTGATGTAGATAGACGGGGTAGTACCGGTATTTTTCTTAAATGCCATTGAAAATGCTTGTACGTTATTATAGCCAAGTTCATCTGCAATAGCAGGTAGCTTGTAAGACCTGAATTTTTTATCTTTTACGAGCCGCTTCAAAGCATAATCAATACGTAAATCATTAAGATAAGAGGTGAAATTCTTTCCTTTATGGGTATTAATAACCTCAGATAAATAAGTTGTGTTGGTTTTTATATTTTTTGCCAGACTGGCTAATGTAATCCCGTTTTTCAAAAAAAGCTGTTTATTTTCAAAGGTTTCCAATTCCTTTAGAATAAACAGACTAACGTCTTCCGGAACTGTTTTGATTGCTTTATTTTCTATTTCAACCTGTTCAGATATTTGAGGGACAGAAATTTCTTTTTTAAGGTCGGGAGATTCAAAGTTTCTTTTTTCAATGCCATGAATTAATTCCTGGGCAATTTTTCTGTGTTGGACTGCTGTTTTCTTTGCTTTATAATAAAGGAATAAAATCAATACAAGTATTATAACTAAAATACTAATAGAAGCATACAAAATTCTTTTCCTGTTTTTTAAATCTTTAATAATATTTTCCTTTTCCTGCAAAAGATTAGGTGTATCATACTTTTTAGGCAACTCTGTTGATAAATATTCAAACTGTGCATCCAGCTTTTTATCTACTTTCAAAAAACGTTCAATATAATAAAGCTGCTTTTCTTTATCATCATTTTCTTTGTAGTGATCTATAAGGTAAGTGTATACTTCTCGTAATTCAGGAAAAGTAATATTGGTTTTTTTTATATGAGAATCTATTTTGGTAAAATACTGTACTGCCTTTTCTCTGTCTTTTAATGCATCATAACATTTTCCAAGGCTATATAATACATAATTTTGATTGTTATCATTAATGCTTGAAAAATAATGGTAAGCCTCTGATAAATCAGTAATCGCTGCTTTATAATTTTTTACTTTAAGATTGAATTGGCCTAATAAATACAAATATTGACTTTTATTATACTTATTTTTGTTTACAAACGGAGAATGTAATCCTTCCTGAATCAGGAAATTAGCAGAATCAATTTTATTAATTTTGAGATAACAATAAATAAGACTTACCCGCATTTGGTCATGCTGGTATTCGTCCGTTATATTGCCGGAGTGATATAAATAATACCTAAACGTTTTTGCCGCTTCGGCATTTTTACCCATATAACTATTTAAATAGGCAATATTCATATTTGCATAGGCAATCTGCTTTAAGTTTTTTTGCTTTTTGGCATATTCCAAACCTAAAATATAATGATCCAGCGCTGCTTTTAAGTTGTCATATTTATAAAATAGATTTCCTTTGATGATGTAAGTTCTGGCTGGATATAAATCTCCTTCCACTCCTTTTGTAATCGCAGCCAGGCTATCAATATACTGTAAAGCCCGCGGAAAGTCTTCATTAAAATGAATAAGATTATAGCCTTCTGCAATTTCAAGAATATTTTTTTCTTTTTTTGCTTTTGCCAGATAATATTTAGAAATTGTTTTTGCTTCAAGTTTTTTATCTGTTTCATCATAAGTGTTAAACTTATTTTTTAACTCTTCATAGTTCAATAATCTTAAGCTGTCAACTGTTCTGTTTTGAGTAAAAAAGAAACTGTAAAATAATGTAAATAAAAGTAGAAATGTATGTCTCATCATTTTGCTATACACTGCAAAAATATTTATTTTTTTTAACAAAACCATATCAACTATTTTTTGACTTTAAATAATTGATAATCATTTTTTTATTTTTATTTCATCGATATTGATTTATAAATCTATATATGTTTTATCGCGGAGTAACAGAAATATTACTTTCTTTGCAGAGAATTTTTTAAACATAATAATACTATGAAAAAAGAAAACAAAGGACAAAAAAAATTATCTTTAAAAAAGGTACAGATCATGAAGATCAATGACATGAGAACAATTAACGGTGGTAATGGTTATCAGCAGCCGGTAGGATTGGAAGGAAATGACGATGATCCACAGACTCCTATTAGACAGACGATCAAGCCTTAAGTACATATGAGAAAATTAATATTTGTCATTATTACTGGATTTTATATACTTCCTGTACATGCTCAGAAAAATAATTTAGCTCCTTCAAAGCCTGTTACAGAGGATTATTTTGGAGTTAAAATAGTAGATGAGTATAGAAATCTTGAAGATCTTCAAAATCCTATTACAACTAATTGGATGCAGTCTCAAACGAATTATACAAATTCTATATTAAATCAAATTCCAAAAAGAAATTTCTATTTGGAAAAAAGATTGGAATTTGATAAAAGGCAAGGGTATTCTGTATCTGATTTGAAAGTTACTCATAATGACAAGTATTTTTATTTAAAGAAAAATGGGGATGAAAAGGTAGCTAAACTATATTACCGAAATGGTTTTTCAGGTCAGGAAGTATTGCTGTATGATCCTATCAATTATAAAAATACCGAAGCAAACCACTCTTTTGTCATCAATTATATAAGCCCATGCTGGGATGGCAGTAAAATAGCTATTTCAATGTCTGAAAAAGGTAAAGAATTAGCAGAAGTGATTGTTATGGATGTGAAAACAAAATATATTCATCCTGAAATTATTACTAATACAGCGCCCGCCACTATGGATGGGATAAAATGGATTGATGATAATAGCGGATTCTTCTATGTCGCATTTTCTACAACAGATTCTGCATCTCTGGATTTTTATAAAAATACAAGAACTGTATTGTATAAAATAGGAACAGATCCAGCTAAAGTTATGGATGTGTTTTCTGCTAAAAATAATCCTGATCTAAATATTACTGACGATCAATTCCCGATGATTTTAGACTTTAATATTGATGATCAATATTATATTGGAATGTTGGTAGATTTTGAATCTTATCGAAAGACATTTATCATCAATAAAAATGATTTATTGGCAGGTAAAAAAAATTGGAAATCATTCTCTATTCCAGGCGACAAAGCAAAGAATTTAGATTTCCAAAAGGATAAGGTAATTTTTCTATCAAGTTATCATACAACTTTTAATAAACTATGTAAAACTAATATTACAAATCCAAATTTTAAAAATGCTGAAATTTTAGTTTCTGAAAAAAAGGATGAGATTATTAAAAGCTATAGAGCTACCAAAGACGGGATCTATTATACCACTACTAAAAACGGAGTAGAGGCTAATCTGTATTTATATAAAGACGGTAAAGACCTTTCAATTAAACTTCCTTATCCATCTGGAAATATTGGGTTACAATGTAAAGGAGAAAATGATTCTGATATCTGGATAACCTGTTCTGGCTGGGCTAATGAGGAACAAAGATTTAAATATGATTTGAAGACGAATACTTTTACGCCGGAAAATCTTGCACCGATTGCGGATTATCCCGAATTCGAAGATATTGCAGTTAATGAAATTACTGTAAAAGCAAGAGATGGCGAAGAAATCCCAGTATCGTTAATTTATAATAAAAATAGTAAGAAGAATAGTAAAAACCTTGTACTGATTGATAGTTATGGTTCTTATGGAATTTCTAATAATCCGTATTTTTCCAAGGCTTATTTGTTATGGGTACTTCAAGGTGGAATGGTTGCCGTAGCGCACGTAAGAGGTGGGGGAGAAAAAGGTGAAAGATGGCGTTTAGGTGGGTATAAAAAGACGAAGCCTAACACTTGGAAGGATTTAATAGATTGCACAGAATATCTGATCAAAGAAAAATATACTTCAAAGGAAAAAGTAGCGGTTTGGGGAGCTAGCGCCGGAGGTATTACTGTAGGAAGAGCCATGACAGAAAGACCTGATCTTTTTAAAGTAGTTATTGCTGAGGTAGGAGTAATGAATCCTCTGAGAGATGAGACAACTCCTAATGGCCAGCCAAAAGAATTTGGAACAGTAAAAGATCCAAAAGAGTTTAAAGACCTGTTGGAAATGGATGCTTATCACCATATTGAAAAAGGAGTAAAATATCCTGCTACTTTTATAACTGGAGGAATAAACGATCAGAGAGTGATAGTCTGGGAACCTGTGAAGTTTGCTGCCAAACTGATGGCTAATGATGCTTCTGTAAATCCTAAATTATTAAAAATAGATTTTGAAGGAGGTCATGGAGGTAATATTTCGGTAGCTCAGCGGTATTCTAATTTAGGAGATATGTTTGCGTTTGCATTATGGCAATTGGGACATCCTGATTACCAGCCAAAAGAAAACACAAGAAAATAAATGTCACGCTTCCCTTATCAGTTTTTTAATGAATATGCTGTACGGACTCCTTTATTTTCGCTCAAAGACTTTCAGGAGCTGTTCAATAAAAATGAAATTTCGGATGCAGGATTAAAGGAAATTTGTAGCGATCTTATTTTTCAGGAGGCTATTTATCTGGCTTCTCCCGGTATGCATGAAGAGATTAGTAAATGGCTTAATTCAGAGAAACAATTTTCACCTAAAGAATATCAAAGACTAAAACAAACCATACTGAAATATTATACCCGGATGAGTACACGCTGTACTCCATTCGGCTTATTTTCAGGAATTGGATTGGGAAGGTTTAGTTTAGAATCTCTAAGCTTGGCCGGTAGTGAGATCCACAGTTATCAGCTAACCGGCAATCAAGTGCGAGATACCAGGTTGGATATGCACTTTCTGGTTTCCTTAGCTCAACACTTTGTGCGATTACCCGAGATAAGAAATAAAATTTTATTTTTTCCTAATAACAGCATCTATAAAGTAGGTCATAGAATCCGGTATACAGAATATCAATATACCGGAGGAAAAAGAGACTATATGATCTCATTTGCCCCAATTTCCAGAGAATTACAGCAAGTATTGAATTTTTCAAAACAAGGCAAAACTATACAACAAATTGTAGAAATTTTGATTGATGAAGAAATCACAAAGGAAGAAGCCGCAGAATTTATAGAAGAACTCATTGACAATCAGGTACTGGTAAGTGAACTGGAACCTAATGTTTCGGGGAATGATTTTTTAGATACCATAATTACCGTTTTAAAAAGAATAGATGTAAAAAATGAAGCCGATATTTTAATTTCTTTAAAAAATAAACTGTGTACATTAGATTCAACCATAGGGAATCCAGTTATATTATATGCTGAACTTAAAGAATTAATAAATGGTTTGAAAATAGAATATGAACAACAATACCTCTTCCAGACCGACCTTTATAATAAATCTTGCTTTTATTTGTCTCCAGAATGGAAAAAAGAATTGAAAAAAGGAATAAGCTTTTTAAACAAAATTACTTTAGAACAAAAGGAAAGTGAGCTTTCAAGATTTAAAAAAGCCTTTAACGAAAGATTTGAAACACAGGAAATGCCATTGCTGTATGTTCTGGATACAGAAATAGGTATCGGCTACAAACAAAACATCTCTGCAAAAGGCATTCATCCTTATCTAGAAGACCTGAATATTCCACAAACTAAAGAGAAGAGAGAGCTTCATATAAAATTGAATCCTGTTCATATTATTCTCAATCAAAAATTACAGGAAGCCTTATTCAATAATCAATACATCATTACATTGGCAGATGAAGATTTTAAAGGTTTTGAAGAAAGCTGGAATGATCTTCCCGATACTATTTCCTTAATGACAGAAATAATTTCTGAAAACAGCCAGGAAAAACTATTTTTAAATAGTAGTACCGGAAGTAGTGCTGCCAGTCTTTTAGGGCGCTTCTGTTCTGGGAAATCCAACGTTCAGGATCTGACAAAAAATATTGCCCAAAAAGAAGAAGAGCTCAGTTCTGATGAGATTTTAGCTGAAATAGTCCATTTGCCGGAAGCGAGAATAGGGAATGTAATAAGAAGACCAGTTTTAAGGCAGTACGAAATCCCTTATTTAGCCCAGTCTATTTTGCCAGAAGAAAATCAGATACCAGTGGATGATTTGTATATTTCTTTAAAAAATGATAAGATTGTTTTGCGTTCAAAGAAATTAAACAAGAAGATCAGGCCCTATTTAACAAACGTTCATAATTATTATACGAATACCCTGCCTGTTTATCATTTTTTATCTGATGTATATTCCCAAAACATCAGATCAGGGCTTCATTTCAGTTGGGGTGAGTTAGAGTACATCTATACGTTTTTACCAAGAGTGGAATACCGTAATATCATTCTTTCAAAATCGAGGTGGAAGATCACAGAAAAAGACATTTCTTCATTGGAGGGAATGATTTCGGATAAAAGAGTTTTTTTACTGAAGTTACAAGACTGGAGAAATAAAAGAAAAATTCCAGTATGGATCCAATGGGTAAAGTTTGATAATACTTTAACTATGAATCTGGAAAACTATGACATGGCCCAACTTTTTATTCAAACCATAAAAAGTAAAGGCACAATTATTATAGAAGAATTTTTATACCACGAAAAGGATGATTTTAAACATGAATTTGTTTTTCCGATGTATAGGGTAGGTGGAGATAAGAATAAACAGTAAAGAATAAAGGCACATCATGATAGAACGAACGTTTATTCCCGGAAGTGATTGGCTTTACCTGAAAATCTATACAGGTGTAAAAACTGCAGATATAATGTTGGAAGAAGCCGTATCATCATTGACAGATTATTTTCAATACAATAATAAGATTTCCAGATGGTTTTTCATCCGATATAACGATCCAAAACCACATTTGAGGCTAAGGCTTAAATTATGTGATACCCGTTGTTATGGCGATATTCTTGATAAAATCAATGATACATTACAAGAATATATAAACAGTGGAGAAGTTTCCAAAATTGTCATTGATACTTACCATAGAGAAATAGAAAGGTATGGAATAAATACGATTGAAGATGCAGAAATTCTATTCCACAGAAATAGTGAATTCACGCTAAAATGCCTGCATTACAATGATGAAGAAAAACTTATTGTCAGTCTTTTCCAAATTGATGAACTTCTGAATAAGCTTAATTTATCAGCTTTAGAAAAGCTGGATTGGATCAAGGACTTTAATACTGTTTTTAAACAGGAATTTAATGCTGATAAAAAGCTTAATAGCCAGTTAGATAAAAAATATCGTGAATTTAAACCGAAGTACATTGATTTTATTCAGTCGGAGGAATTTTTAGAGGAAAGAAATGTTGTTATTTCCGGGATAGAAGAAAGCAGTATTGTATTGCAGAACATTATTGCATATCATGAAAACCAATCTTTAGAAGTTTCCTTGCAAAGCTTTTTTCAAAGCCTGTTCCATATGAATATCAATAGATTATTTGTTTCTGATCAACGTTTATTTGAGATGATAATATATGATTATCTGTTAAGATACTATAAGACTATTACCTACCGATCTTTATAGATCACTTTTATTTTTGCCTGTTTTTTTTAGATTTTATTTTTTAAATTTAACTCCCTTTTTGAAACAATAATCATCTTATTTTATTCCCTGCTGTTAAAAAAAGCAGTAATAAAAACGAAACTGCCTAAAAAGGAGACAGCCTCGTTTCTTATTTTTGTAGACTACGAGATCTACATGAATCGTGAAAATTGATCAATTCATTTGCTCATTAAGCAATGGCTATCTTCACGATTATTGTTATCAGGGATAACGTTCCAGTTCTTAGCTTAATATATCACATGGGGCTACACAAATCACCCAAGGACATCTTTTTATCCCCGGAGGTGGGCAGCATGCTTCGGAGCAAGTCAAAGCTCCGCCATTAATACTTTTCAACTGCTCCCTTGAAATTTTCTTATAATTTTTCATAATCAGGTAATTGGGTTAAACTTAAAAATTAGGGCTGGTTTCCGCCTCCACATCCGTCGTATGGCATACACTGCCATTTTCCGCTGATGAAGCATAGTTGACCACCTGTGCAGTTAATACCACCGTTAATTGCTTTCATTTCCTGTCTGTCGATTTTTTTTAAATTTTTCATAAGATTTAGGTTTAGTTCTATCCGAAATTAATAAATTTTCATCAACTGAAGTGAAAATTATTCTTAAAATTATTATATGGTTAATGACATCGGCAGCCACAGATATTCCGAAACCTTACTACAGCGTACTGTTCCTAACGTAGAAGAAACTGCAAAATATCCGCAATTAAACAATTTGGAAACCCGCAACGAAATTGAGGAACTTCCTGGAAATATGCTCATTTGTATTGACTATGAAAATGGAGAAATTATTTGCAATATTCTATGCTATCTATGCAGCAGAATAATTATTTTACAGGAGTAAGCATTTAAAGTATGGATAAGCATGGCATAATCCTGTGGAGCAATATCAGCAACTGCTTGTATCCATTCAGCATATCCCTTTATTGTATCTTTGTTCCAGACTCCGCCCAGCTGGCTGTACAAACCAAAATGTATAAACATTCCATATTTTGCCTCTTTAAACCAGTGCATACGCTTGGCATATGCTGTTTCCGGCTCTTTCGTGTAATCCTTCTTTGCCTGTGAAATTGCATGAGTATTCAACATCAATGTCAAATAAGTAGCAGTTGTGTTTTTTTCATTTTTATATAGTTGATATATCTGTTTAAAACGGTTTTTCTATTTCTATCATAAACTGCTATTCAGTCAATTTTATACGATGTATTGATGGTTGTATCTTTTTTAAATATATGATTTTTAACGCGTTATCAGGTGTTTTAGTTTTAAGTTTTCTAACCAGACCTTTTCGTAGAACCAGGTTTTTATTTCTTTAAAACAAAGATTTGGAGATTAGTAATAATGACTTTACTATTTTGTAAGAAGTTTTTATATTTATTCTTAGAAATAAACTGTGAATTTTTTTGGCCATCGTCCCTCCGTTCTAAAATAAATCTTGCCTTATGGCAAGCTGATTTTCTTATCAACTTGATAATTTTGGTAAAAGTTCTGATATAGTCTATAAAATGTAACCTAAAATCCAAATAATAGTATGAAAAATTTATTCAGATCCTATAGCCTTCTTAAGCCGCTCCTGCTGGTTGCCATCATTATGTGTACAGTATCATCACTCCATGGCCAGAAAATAAAGCCTTCTGACAGCGGCTATGCGCCTGTTAATAATACCAAAGTGTATTATGAGGTATATGGTGAAGGCAGGCCTGTTGTTTTACTGCATGGTGCCTTTATGACCATTGATATGAATTGGGGGCAATTGATCCCTGAACTGTCAAAGAACCGGAAAGTCATTGCCATCGAATTGCAGGGACATGGGCATACCCCATTTTCAGACAGAAAACTATCGCATGCCACTTTAGCAAGGGATGTGGAGGGAATACTGGACCATTTGAAAATTGAGAGTGCCGATGTCGTAGGCTACAGCTTTGGCGGCGCTGTGGCATATCAGTTTGCTATCCAAAGTCCTAAACGGCTGAAAAATTTAGTCATCATCTCTGCTACTTACAAAAGTAGCGGTTGGCTACCTGAAGTAAGCAGTGCTTTTAAAACAATGAAACCGTCTCTTTTTGCAGATAGTCCTATGCATGCCGCATACGATGCAGTAGCTCCTGATAAGACAAAATGGACAACGTTCCTGGAGCAAATGATCGCTTCGGCTGGGATGTCATTCGACCTGGGAGACTCTAATATTTCAAAAATTTCAGCACCGGTATTAATCATATCCGGTGACAATGACGGACTGGATAAAATGGAATTGGTTAAAACATATAAATTATTGGGTGGCGGTGTATCTGCTGATCTGGCATCTATGCCGAAATCCCAGCTGGCCATTGTTCCGGGACAGGGACATGTCAGCCTGATGATGCAAACTGCAACGATTTTGAATTACCTGAACAGTTTTTTAAAGTAATTTAATCCGGTAAATAATAAGTTTTATCTTCAATAAAAAGTGAATACAATGAGAAAAATAACTGTTTTATCAATGATTACACTGGATGGCGTGATGCAGGCACCCGGTGGACCTGAAGAAGACCCGGCCGGAAATTTTAAATATGGAGGCTGGACCGTATCATATGGTGATGAGCTTTTTGGACAGATCATGAAAGAAGAGATGGAGCCCGCAGACTATCTTTTGGGCAGAAAAACGTTTGAGATCTTTTCAGCCTACTGGCCTGAACATGCTGACTTTTGGCCCGGTATTAATGAGGGTGTCAAATATGTCCTCTCCCAAACTATGCAAGAATCGGAGTGGAAAAATACTGTTTTTCTCAAAAATCCTGAAGATATAGAAAAACTCAAAAATTCGGAAGGTGCCGACATTCAGGTATGGGGCAGCAGCAAGCTTATTCAACTGTTGCTTAAACATGATCTGGTGGATGAGCTTCGGCTTAAAATTTATCCGTTACTACTTGGTGAGGGGAAAAAGTTGTTTGAAAATGGGGTGGTTCCGGCAGCATTTACATTAACAGAAAGTCATGTGACATCAAAAGGAGTTATGATAACCAACTATAAGAGGGATGGAGAGATTATAACGGGTACTATTGAAATATGACCATTGTCTTCTCGGCAAAGGATCAATTTTTATGGCGGATCCTGCTTTATCACGCAATTCATTATATTAGCAATCTTAAAAGTGCTTGAGATGAATGTCTGATGGAAAGAGGTTAAGCGCACAATGTGATTTTTTAAAAGAAACCAACTTAATCATGAGGCAGACTGTTCTGATAACTTTATTCTTTTTATTCATACAAAGCGTCAAAGGGCAAAAACACGATATTCCCAATGACAGTATTTCTATATTTTTTGATGAAATTAAAACGGCTTCAAAAAAGAATACTGACCTTTGGAATAAGGATTTATACGGACCCATGATCCTGATTAATCCGCAAACCAGGGAACTTTTTGCGAACGAACCTGATACCGCAGGCCTATTGAAACGTAATGGAGATCGGTATTCCGGAATTTTGCCTGACCATATCAATATTGCTAATACAGCGGTCAACTGGAATGGAAAAAGATGGGCTATGATTATGCTCCCGCTTCCCCAGAACAAGCAAAACAGAATCAATTTACTGGCTCATGAGTCATTTCATAGTATCCAGCCTGTATTAGGATTTACCCTGCACAATGTGGAGAATAACCACCTCGACCAAAAGGACGGAAGAATCTATTTGCGGTTAGAATTGGAAGCCCTGAAGAAAGCAATCCGGTCAACTTCAGGAAAAGAGCTGAAGAAACATCTGACCCATGCATTTACCTTTAGAAAATACCGGCATTCACTTTATAAAAACTCAGATACTGCCGAAAACCTGTTGGAATTGAACGAAGGAATTGCAGAATTTACAGGTGTAATGGTAAGCGGCAGAAATAAAGCAGAGGCAGCAGCATGGTTTTTGAAGGGAATAGATGATTTTTTTAAAAATCCGACGTTTGTGCGTTCTTTTGCTTACCATACTACTCCTGTTTACGGGTATCTGCTGTACCCTAAAGATAAAAACTGGAATAAAACAATTACTGGAGATACTGATCTGACCCGTTATTTCAGTAAGGCATTCAATATCAATATTCCGAATGATTTAAAAAGAACAGCTGAAAATATATCTGGCCATTATAATGGAAAGGTAATTAGTAAGGAAGAAACGGAAAGAGAAGAAAAAACGAAAAAGCGTATTGCTGAATATAAACTTAAATTCATTTCACAACCCCATTTTGAAATAAAGTTTGAGAAAATGAATGTTTCGTTTGATCCCAGAAATATAATGCCGGTAGAAGATAAAGGAACGGTTTATCCGAATATCAGGGTGACCGATTTATGGGGTATTCTGACCGTTGAAAACGGAGCATTGATGAGCCCAAACTGGGATAAAATTTCAATATCGAGCCCTGTTCAAACAGAAGGCAGAAAAATATCCGGTGACGGCTGGGTGCTTGAATTGGCTGAAGGCTATACCATAGGGAAGGACGGAGTAAATGGAAACTATAAGCTGAGTAAGAATTGATACCATAGATTTCCTTCAGCACTGAAGTGTGATCCCGGTTATCAAAGATTAAAAAAAATAATTAGAACATGGAATTTTCACCATTCAACAATGTTGTTAAACTCTGTCTTCAGGGGATGAATATGGAGGAAACGGGTGATCCTGAAGAAGCGGGCAAACTATTTCTGCAGGGCTGGAACGAAGCAACAGACGATCTCGAAAGATTTCTTGCTGCTCATTATGTATCACGGCATCAAAAGACAGTCTCCGATCAATTAAAATGGCTTGAAACGGCTTTAGAGTATGCCTTAAAAATAGATGATGATACCGTTAAGAGCGCTTTCACTGCACTTTATTTAAATATAGCCAAGTGTTATGAACAATTATCTGACCCTGAAAAATCAAAAGAGAATTTGGAATTAGCCATGCTGCTTAAAGATAACCCTTCCGACAAAGGCCCTTTTTATCATGGCACGAAAGCTGATCTGCAGGCTGGTGATGTTCTCACAGCAGGCAGCCATTCTAATTACAGGTCTGAACTCAAAATGAATCATATTTATTTTACAGCCCTGGTTAATGGAGCGGGACTTGCAGCTGCATTGGCAAAAGGGGATGGGCATGAACGTGTGTATATCGTTGAGCCAACAGGAAATTATGAAAATGATCCGAACCTAACCGATAAAAAATTCCCTGGCAACCCGACTCGTTCCTATCGTTCCCGAGAACCACTAAAAATCATAGGGGAGGCAACAGACTGGGCGAGACCGAGCTCCGAAGAACTTCAGAAATTCCGCGAAAAATTAGCGAACAATACAGGAGAAATAATAAATTAGTGCCACAGAATGAATACCTGCAACCCTTCTTATAGGAGATTGTTATGAGCAGAAAGGCCGACCTGGCTGCATATTTATTCTCACGATCAACTCTTTCATTACCTGCATACATTGGTCAGTCAAAAAGATGAAGCATGATCACCTCACCTCTTTGATTGGAATTAAGGTAAACTGATTTTTTTGCCTTGTTCGGGAAAAATATAATTTACTTTTAAAGGATTGTTTTTCAATAATTCTCTTTTTATAATTTCCGGATTATCTCCGGTTGGTTTCCTGTGGGTGACTACGATATGCATGCCCTCCAGATTTTTCTGTCCGGTTTTTTCTTTTAGCTTGTTTAGTTCTTCCAGCAGCAGGTTAGGAGTGAGGTGCCCGAACAACAGATTTTCAGGCTGGCTGTTTGGAAAAGAAACTTCGATCAATATGGTGTTGAGCTGTCCTTTTTTGATAAGCGGAGCTATATCGTTCCAAAGAGTATTAAGCCGGTCAGATCTCTCTATTCGATCTGCCCCCGTATCTCCCAGGTAGAGTAAATGATGACCGTCATATCTTACAAGTACGGCACTGCTTTTATAAGGGTTTACGTGGCTTAACTCGTATGCTGTTAAGAAGAACGGCGTTTTTTGTGCCGGGATTTCTATACCTTCTTGAAGTTCAGTATAATGATACTTTCCTAATATAGGTTTTTGTCCCTGGTCGGCAAAATTAATCCAGGTATCATTGATAAAGTAATGATTCTGTAGAATTTGAAGCACCGGGGCTGTGGCGTAAATATCCTTTTTACTGTCAGCCGGGGAATTGATAATAAGTCCCGCTAAATGATCCAGGTGGCCATGCGAAATAAAATATCCTTTGATCTGGTTCTTGAGAACCGTTTCTTCTGACCTGTTAAGGCTCTTTAATTCAATGGCTCTTCGAATTCCTGTATTCACCGTGCCGGCATCAAGGCAAATAAAGGCCGTGTCTTTTGGCTTTCCCACTAAATAAGCAGATAAATTGTCCTCTTGTTCTCCGCCGTAGATACCTAATGGGATAAGGTCAAAACTTTGTGCCTGACACGTAATATGTATACAGATGGCAAATAAAGAGAGTGCTATTTTTTTCATGATATTTAAACTAAAAAACATCCTTTGCTGAAGGAAAGGGCAAATTTACATTATTTTTTATTTACTGGCAGAAGTGAGTAATGATGTTAACAGGGGTTCTTAATGAAATTACAGCAGCCAATGTAAATTCAGGCTATGGTTATGATTGATTATCAGTATTAGAAAAATATCTTCTAAAAGGGACCATAAAAGAAGGCCCGTCAATAATAGAATGTATAGCCTTTTTTCTGAAGTTTATATGATGTGTTTTCCTTTTTGATATTTGTTTTCTTTGTTTTTTTACAGTATTTATTTATATATCTGTTTATAAATCAATTTTTTGTGGAATCATTTTGTTGGATTAAAATTTCACTTATTGGAGAATTTTCTTATATTTGTCAAAGATGAGTGAATTTTAAAAACATGTTATGAAATATGTAATGATTGTCTTAATGGTGTTCCTTACAGTTGTATCCTGTAAAGAAGATGATACCAATCAGACCTATGAAACAGTATTTAATGTTTCTCCGACAATTGAATATGTGGCCCCAGGTCCGCCGGCGCCTCCGGACTCTTCCGAGGATATTCCGGTAATGAGGATTACTGAAAAAAATTCAGGACAATCTTATACTCTTGATTTGGGAGCGATAGAGGGATTCACTTTTGAAGAGGGATTTAGACATGTGATCAGTGTAGAAGTGACAAAGCTTGCCAATCCGCCTGCTGATGGGCCCTCAAAAACGTACCGTTTGTTAAGAATTATATCAAAAGAATAATATAAACTAAAATCATGACCATGAAAAAAACATTTTTTTTAATTATGTCAGGAATAATGATGCTTTCCTGTAAAGATGATATGGACGGTAATTCCAGCTTAAGCGGACCTGCCGGAAACACATCAGAATTTATTACCCTTAAGTCAGGTATTGTAGTGGAAAAGAGAGGAGATGATTATATATTCGGTGGGGATATGATCCTGTTTCCGTCTCAGCTCAAATCCCTGGAGGAAAACGGGAACCTGACCGGAGGAAGCAATATTCCCAAAGACGGAGCTGATACCAGTCTGCATCCTGCTTTCAATATCCCCTTATCGGAAATGAACATGGAAGGAGGAAAAATTGGACAAAAAAATGTGGGAATCAATGCCGATCCCTACAGATTATGGGCCATGGTGAGATTTACCTATGGACCTAGTATACTCAATCATCCCAATAAGGATTTTTATCAGGCCAGAATCAGACAGGCATTACAGCATATTCAGGCAACCACCAATGTAAGATTCTATAATGCTACCGGCCAGCCTACCGTTGATCCTACATGGGGATTTGCTTATCCTTATATTGAGATCAATTATATCGGAAGTGCATCAGCAAGTTCCTCTTCGCATATAGGAAGAAATCCTGCCGGAGGAAAACAGGAATTGAAACTGGCCGATTTTGCTTTCCCTACATGGAATCCGGCGGATGTCTCCACTATTGTGCATGAACTGGGTCATGCGATAGGGATGATGCATGAGCAGAACAGACCTGACAGGGACAATTATGTGAATATCAATAATGCAAACCTGACGAATCAAGGTAAATCTCAGTTCCAGAAAGTTACAACCAATTATTCTTATTTTGGATCTTATGACTTTAGCTCTATTATGGGGTATGATTCATTCACTTCATCTACCGATCATGTCTATAACATTTCAGAGCCTATGTATACCCGAAAAGATGGAACTTATATTACACCGAGTAATACGCTGACTGTTCTTGACAGGATCTGGTTCAATAATTATCATTTGCCATATATCGCGAGATCAGATGTTTACAGGGAATTAGATGATGTGGTATATAAAACTGATAATACGGTGATGACAGCTTCTGAAAGGCTTCAGCTTCAGGCACAGCTTAATAACGGAAATCCGAACCCACCTGCCGGAGGCCGTATCCCAAATAATCTCTGATGTATTTAAAGTAAACAATATAATCGAAATCTCCCGGAAGCCAGAGCTTCCGGGAGATTTTTTTGAAAGTTATCGTTGCTTTTCCAATACCATTGAGTAAGGCGTAGAGGTAGTAATCTGTACCATCTTGATTGATATTTTAATACAGTAAAGTTCGTTTGAAATAGCAAACCCAATTTTGTTGTACAGTTCAATTTTTGTTTGTTGTATGGCTCAATGTGTTTTTAAGATGAAGAGGTTTCTGTTTACATAAAAAACAGATGTTTTATGTTTAATGTTCATTATAAAGTTGTAAAAGTGAAAAAAAATGAACTGTTTTCTAGTGTTTTTGACAAAGATTAGCTATTTTTACTTTATATAAACAGCTCACGTTTTGAGAACAACTCTTACACCTAGTTTAGCTTAGGATCAGCCTTCATAACCACAGGCTAATCATTCTTTCGTTCAGGTACGTCTGCCTGAACAGGTTTTCATTTAATCATATTATTCATTGTATTGCTTTCAGAGGCAATGGCATCCGGTATTTCAGTTTACCGATCTTTATATTTGATCGGATGCTGTCGTAGCCCATCCATACCTGATCTCTCTTTGCTGCTGAAGTATTAACGGGAATAATCTGTAAAACTTTAATAAAGAATAATAAGCACGATTATAGAGTAATGAGTCAGGAATATGTATGGGAGGTAAAAGCTAAAAATACTCCCCTTTTAAAGAAGAAATGC
The DNA here is from genome assembly GCF_022869225.1 of Chryseobacterium sp. Taxonomy (NCBI): domain Bacteria; kingdom Pseudomonadati; phylum Bacteroidota; class Flavobacteriia; order Flavobacteriales; family Weeksellaceae; genus Chryseobacterium; species Chryseobacterium sp. The sequence goes on from NZ_JALIHL010000001.1 coordinate 4,190,823, forward strand.
AATCATTGTGACAGTGGCAGGTTTTACTGCAGTGAGAAATTCAGAATGAATGCGCAAAAAAAGAATATTGATATATGGTTGATTTACAGGTGTATAAAATGTAAAAACACATATAATATGACTCTGTTTTCACGCACCAGAAAGGAGTCAATAAGCAAGGATCTCTTCAGTAAATTTTCGGAAAACAATGCAGAAACAGCCTGGCACTATGCATTTTCCCTTGAAATGAGAAGGAAAAATAATGTTGAGCCAGATGCAGAAAGCGTGGAATATGATATCAGATATCCTCCGGTGGAGGAAATCCTCAATTTTGATCATGAAGAGGCAACATTTACAATTAAATATCCTTTTGAGTTTAATCTTAGGGTTTCATCTGTTGTCAGAATAGGATTGAGCCTTTCAGCAAGGCAGTTAAACAGGCTGTTGGAACTTAATGCGATTTCTTTTCAGCAGAAACCTTTACAAAAGAAGCATAAGGTTAAAAACGGAGATATTGTTAAGGTTAATATAGAAAAACTAAGAAGTATACGCTGTGAGAATCCGCAGCAGTAATGATAAAGATAGCCTTGATTTAAAACAAAGCTTTCTCTGTGAAATGGGCTGTCTTTTTAGGCAGCCCATTTCCTATAGATCCTTATTCTTTGGATACTTTCGATAGAGAAAGCCCGTATATTTTATGACGAAAATTCATCTAACATATCTGCTGAAGGAACAAAAAATAAAGTCCCTGTTTGAGCAGTGCTGAAATCTAGAATCCGGTCATAATTTCCCGGTGGATCACCGATAAACATATTGGTCAGCATCCTTTCTACCGTACTGAATCTGCTTGCATAGCAAATGAAATAAGTCCCCATTTCATTTGTAGAAACATTTCCAAACGGCATATTGTCTCTCACTACTTTAAAATCATCCCCTACATTGGCTAGTGCTATATGTGAATTTTTAGGTTTTACCTCATCATCCATTTCGATATCCTGCTCCTTTGATCTTCCGATTACTTTTTCCTGATCTTCGACAGAAAGAGATTTCCAGGCATCCAAATTGTGGATATACTTCTGGACAAAAAGATAGCTGCCTCCTGCATACTGAGGATCCGTATCCCCGATAATGGCAAAGTGATCGCGGTCTTTTCCATGAGGATTTTCAGTGCCGTCTACAAATCCTAAGATAGACCTGCTGTCCCAATAGCGGAATCCCTGAATTTCAATAATACAGTCTGCGATTTCCTTCATAAACCCTGAGACTGTGGAAGCCATATCATAAGCCAGGCTTTTCTCATCTGCACGGATGTGGAAGTGTAGATCACCCCTCGTACTTACTGCGGTATGTTGACTGCCTTTTATCTCTTCAAATTTCTTAAATTCCTGAGGGAGAGGACTAGGAAGCTTCAGTTGTAACCAGGCTTCATATCCAATGCCCAGTACACAGCTCGCTTTTGAATCCGGAAAACGGTCAAGAGCAGAGTTATTCAGATTGATGACCAGTGCACAGATTCTCTGAAAAACTGATTTAATTTTTGCAGGATCTGCATCCTGTCTGAAATTCCAGACCAGAAAATAGGTGTTATTGTTGGGATAGTCTGTGACATTTTGAGAATTCATGTTTTTTTGTGCTTCGTTTACTGACATTATAGTGGTTTCTAATGAATCAAATTTAATGAATGATACCCGTACTCCCTTACTTTGTCTTTAATATAAACAATTCATGACATTTTTTTCACAGATTACAGCATAGACTTTTCTATCATATCCCACTAAACAAGCGGTAAAATGAGTATTATTGTAATAAAATTAACCTGCAGTAAAATAATATGGAACATTGGGAAATCTTTCTATTCTTTTTGATGATCGCTTTTATATATTCATCGGTAGGATTTGGCGGAGGTTCCAGCTATCTTGCGGTACTGGCAATGTATAATCTTCCTTACCAGGAAATACGGTTGACAGCACTGATCTGCAATGTTATCGTAGTTGCCGGCGGTGTTTATATTTATGTTAAAAATAAACAGATTGACTGGAGGAAAGTAGTTCCTATCACTCTGATAAGTGTTCCCATGGCCTATTTAGGAGCCGTGTTAAAAATAAGCCAGGAGACTTTTTTCCTGATTTTAGGCATTACACTGATCATAGCTGCCGTTTTGTTATGGATGAAAACGGAAACTAAAAAGGACCCGAAATCTTTACAGAACCCGAAATCTTCATTACTTGGAAATAGTTTTTTAGGCGGCGGTATTGGCTTTCTGTCAGGGCTCGTGGGAATCGGAGGCGGAATTTTTCTTTCCCCCTTACTCAATTTGATGAAATGGGATACTCCCAAAAAAATAGCCGCGACTTCCAGTGTTTTTATACTGGTAAATTCTGTATCAGGTATTTTCGGACAGGCATCAAAGCTAACTGTAGATATGGACCTTTTCCGGATTCTGAGCCTGTGTATTGCTGTTTTTGCTGGCGGACAGATCGGTTCAAGGATGTCATTGAAATGGAATCCTTTGATTATAAAAAGAATGACGGCTGTACTTGTTTTGGTGGCCGGAATAAATGTTTTAATAAAATATTGGTAAATCATTTTAAAAAATAAAAATGAAACTTAAGATATTGGCTTTTGGAATCACGAAAGATATTTTCGGAACTTCAGAAAAACAAATAGAGGCAGAGAGCGGCCTGAATGTAGGCGAATTAAAAAACAGGCTGGAAGAAGATTTTCCGGAGCTGAAAAACCTGAAGTCCTACTTTATTGCGCTGGATGAAGAATATGCGGAAGATGATCAGATCGTAAGCAGTACACACGAAATTGCTATAATCCCCCCTGTAAGTGGCGGATAAGCTGCCACAAATATCCTGATAGCATTTGGCATGGATGGGAAAATTATAAGAAAACGGCTATCAGAATGTATGATAGTAATCATGCTGTAAGAAGCACCCATATACTGATAAAAGAACCGTGCATTTTGTGGAATTAAAATACAGATGAAGTGATTGATATAAAAATAACAGAAAATAAGCTTGATATTACAGCATGTCTTACTATGGCCCAAGATCTCGGTAGTGGAGGTATTGCAACATTTATAGGAACAGTCCGTAATATCACGAAAGGAAAGCCCGTGATCCGCCTGGAATATGAATGTTACCGGTCTATGGCCACAAAAGAAATTCAGAAAATAGCAGATCAGGCTGTTTCGTTATTTTCTGTTCGTAATGTAGTCGTTCATCACCGTACAGGAGTTTTGTTTCCCGGTGATGCAGCGGTAATGATTGTGGTTAGCAACGGCCATAGAGACGCTGTTTTTGATGCATGCCGTTACATCATTGATACCATCAAACAAACAGTTCCTATATGGAAGAAAGAATTTTTTGAAGATGGTGAAGAATGGGTGTCTGCTCACCCGTAATTTGAACTGCGAAATTTCGTATATTTACTATACCAGATCATTCAGACATGAAAACCAATAGAGTAGAAAACAAATCTGTACGGCAGATTGATATTGTCAAGGTAAAAGAAAGCAGCAGTTTTCCTTACACCGATGATATCTCTGTAGAAGAGCCTCTGGAAATCAGAATTTCTTATGGTGCTAAAGATCAGAAAGAAACTAAGAACATATCGGTAACCATGAGAACTCCCGGAAATGATGCCGAACTGGCTGTTGGTTTTCTATTCACAGAAGGAATAATTTCCGGATACCATCAGATCAAAAGGGTGACAAATCCGGAGAAAGAATGCTCCAGAAACCGTGACAATATCATTGAGGTGGAATTTGTGGATGATTGGGTTCCCCGGCTGATGAATGCAGACCGGAATTTTTACACCACGTCCAGTTGTGGAGTATGTGGGAAAAGTTCTATTGAATCCATTAAAACGGTAAGCTCTTTTCAGCACGCTGAAAGAGCGCAATGCAGCCTGACACTTGAAGTCTTGTATCAGCTATCAGAGAATTTACAGTCTTTTCAAAATAACTTCAGTGCGACAGGAGGCATTCATGCCTCAGGAATTTTTGATTGTGGAGGAAATTTACTGGCCCTAAGAGAAGATGTAGGAAGGCACAACGCTTTGGATAAACTGATAGGGCACGCATTGTTCACGGAACAGCTTCCTCTTAAAGATACCATTTTAGTATTGAGTGGAAGAGCCAGCTTTGAACTGATTCAGAAAGCAGCGATGGGAGGAATTTCCATAGTTGCTGCCATAGGAGCTCCATCCAGCCTGGCTGTAGATTTGGCAAAGGAATTTGATATGACTTTGCTTGGATTTCTTCGGGATAACCGGTTTAATATTTATCATGAAAGCACCTGCCACGAGATTATAAAGAAAAAATCGCCACGAATACACTAATAAAAAGATTCGTGTATTCATGGCAAAAAAATATTTGTGTAGTAAAATTAAATTAAAATGCTTACCATAAATGCAATTGATTTGTGTGTATTTACAGCTATAAAAACAAATGATGGAAGATTTAGTTTATAAACAAGAATCCTATGTAATAATTGGGGTCTGTATGGAGGTACATAATAATCTGGGCTCAGGATTTTCGGAGATCGTTTATAAAGACGCTTTGGAATATGAAATGAAGCAGGCCGGTATTGTATACGAAAGAGAAAAAGAATATTTCGTTACTTATAAAGGGACTGTACTTCCCCATAAATTTTATGCTGATTTTGTGGTGTTTGATAAAATAATTTTGGAAGTGAAAGGTCGGTCAGATATCGCAGAAGGACATATTGCACAGGCCATTAATTACCTAAAAGTATCAGAAAATAAACTGGCATTGATCGTCAATTTTGGAGAAATAAAGCTGAATTACAAAAGAATTGTTTTATAACCGCCACGAATTCACTGAAAACAATCGTGAATCTGTGGAAAAAAATTGTAAAGAGACAAAAATATAACATGAACTACATTTGAAAAAACAGTTGCCACGAATACACTAATAAAAAGATTCGTGTATTAGTGGCAAAAAAATATTTGTGTAGTAATATTATAGTAAAGATTAAATTAAAATACTTACCATAAATGCAATTGATTTGTGTGTATTTACAGCTATAAAAACAAATGATGGAAGATTTAGTTTATAAACAAGAATCCTATGTAATAATTGGGGTCTGTATGGAGGTACATAATAATCTGGGCTCAGGATTTTCAGAGATCGTTTATAAAGACGCTTTGGAATATGAAATGAAGCAGGCCGGTATTGAAAGGTCGGTCAGATATCGCAGAAGGATATATTGCACAGGCCATTAATTACCTAAAAGTATCAGAAAATAAACTGGCATTGATCGTCAATTTTGGAGAAATGAAGCTGAATTACAAAAGAATTGTTTTATAACCGCCACGAATTCACTGAAAACAATCGTGAATCTGTGGCAAAAAAAATTGTAAAGAGACAAAAATATAACATGAACTACATTTGAAAAAACAGTTGCCACGAATACACTAATAAAAAGATTCGTGTATTCGTGGCAAAAAAATATTTGTGTAGTAATATTATAGTAAAGATTAAATTAAAATGCTTATCACAAATGCAATTGATTTGTGTGTATTTACAGCTATAAAAACAAATGATGGAAGATTTAGTTTATAAACAAGAATCCTATGTAATAATTGGGGTCTGTATGGAGGTACATAATAATCTGGGCTCAGGATTTTCAGAGATCGTTTATAAAGACGCTTTGGAATATGAAATGAGGCAGGCCGGTATTGAAAGGTCGGTCAGATATCGCAGAAGGATATATTGCACAGGCCATTAATTACCTAAAAGGATCAGAAAATAAGCTGGCATTGATCGTCAATTATGGAGAAATGAAGCTGAATTATAAAAGAATTGTTTTATAACCGCCACGAATTCACTGAAAACAATCGTAAATCTGTGGAAAAAAGAGCGAATCAAATGTTCATGACCAACTCTTTCATTAATAATCATATCATTAGCAGCTAAAAACAGAAATAAGCAAATGAAAATAAGAATAAAAGACAACTCAATAAGATTTCGTTTAACCCAGTCAGAAGTTTCAGAATTAGGAAGAAACGGAATTGTTTCAAGCTGTACAGAGTTTGTGGACAGACCATTTATTTATGCAATAGAAAAAACAGAGGACAAAATACTGTCTGCTGCCTTCATCGAAAATAAAATCGTAATGAAAATGCCCGAAGCAATGGTTGAAGAGTTGGTATCCACAGATACTGTAGGCTTTGACGGACAGGCAGGAGTGGTAAAACTCCTGGTGGAAAAAGATTTTGTATGCCTGGACAATACCCAGGAAGATCAAAGTGACAACTATCCTAATCCCAATCTTATATGTTGATCATATTACAAAATAAAAGGTTATGGAAGAAAATAATAAAAAGAAAGAAATAGAAGAGGAAATCAGCAGAGAGCCCAATGCTGAAAATCCTTTTACTTTACTGGACCTTAAACTTACGCATGTAGAGAAAGCTGCCGCGGGAATACCGGCTGTAATGGCGGCTTTTAGTGATTTATTTGAAGAAAAAACACCTGTCCGGGGAATGAGGGCTTTATTCAAAATGAATCAAATGGGCGGGTTTGACTGTCCCAGCTGTGCATGGCCTGATCCTGATGATGAACGCTCAGTTCTGGGAGAATATTGTGAAAATGGAGCAAAAGCGCTTGCCGAAGAGGCAACCACTAAAAGAGTGACTCCGGAATTTTTTAAAGAGCACTCGGTTTATGATCTTGCCCAATTGGACGATTACCAGATCGGGAAAATGGGAAGGCTCACACACCCTATGTATTTAGCACCCGGAGCTACACACTATGAGCCGATCAGCTGGGACCATGCTTTTAAAAAAATAGCTGAGCATTTTAATGCATTGGAATCTCCGGATGAAGCTGCTTTTTATACTTCAGGACGTACCAGCAATGAAGCATCATTTGTTTATCAGCTCTTTGCAAAAGAGTTTGGAACCAACAATATGCCCGATTGTTCCAATATGTGCCATGAGACCTCCGGATCTGCTTTACGGCCAACCATAGGAATTGGTAAAGGTACAGTAACTCTTGAAGATTTCTATGATGCCGAGGTGATCGTGATCATAGGTCAAAACCCCGGGACCAATGCTCCGAGAATGATGAGTGCTTTGGCAAAAGGCAAGAATAACGGAGCTAAGATCATTGCTGTAAATCCGCTACCGGAAGCGGGATTAATGGGATTTATTAATCCACAGAATGTAAAAGCCATTCTTAAAGGCGGTGTTCAGCTTGCAGATCTGTATTTACCGGTAAAGATCAATGGTGATATGGCTTTATTAAAAGCACTTGAACTGCTGTTAATAGAATTTGAGAAAAAAAATCCGGGCCAGGTTTTCGATGAAAATTTTATCAGGGATAAAACGGTAGGATATGATGATTTCATGAAGCAGTTTGACCATTATCAACTGGATGAACTGGCTGCGCTTTCGGGAGTTTCTAAAGAAGCTCTTTATGAAGCTGCAGAGATGATTGCATTTAAAAAGCGCATTATCATCAGTTGGGGCATGGGACTTACACAGCAGCCTAATGGAGTAGATATGATTCGGGAAATACTCAATATACTTTTGCTTAAAGGAAGTATAGGCAAGCCGGGAGCGGGAGTCTGTCCTGTGCGTGGACACAGTAACGTACAGGGAAACAGGACCATGATGATTGATGAAAAACCTACCAATGAGCAGCTTGACCGTCTTGAAAATTTCTATGGTTTCAAAGTCCCCCGCCGACATGGATATGATGTGGTGCGTGCCATAAAAGCAATTCATGAAGAAAAAGTAAAAGTCATGTTCTGTATGGGAGGTAATTTTCTGTCTGCAACACCAGATACTACCTATACCGCAAATGCATTGAGAAAACTCAATCTATTGGTCTGTGTTTCAACCAAGCTGAACAGAGGACATCTTATTCATGGGAAAGAAGCCCTGATCCTGCCCACGTATGGACGCAGTGATAAAGATATTGTCAATGGAGAAATTCAGATCATAAGTACAGAAAACTCAATGGGCGTGGTTCAGAGCTCAAAAGGAATGCTGGATGCAGTGTCAGATCACCTGATCAATGAAACTCAGATTGTGTGCCGTATGGCAATGGCTACCTTAGGAAGCAGGTCTGTCATAGACTGGCAGCGTTATCATGACAGCTATGATGCCGTAAGGGATGATATTGAACAGTGTATTCCCGGTTTTCAAGACTATAACATCCGCGTAAGGCAAAAAGGGGGATTTTATCTTCCCAATGCAGCAAGAGACGAACAAAGCTTTTCTAAAGAGCTTGGAGGACGCGCCCCGTTTACTGTAACCGAAATACCGGATAATACACTCGCCTCTGATGAATATATGATGGCCACCACCCGTACACACGACCAGTTCAATACCACTATTTACGGATTAGATGACCGGTATCGCGGTATTAAAAATGAACGCAGGGTGATATTCATGAATCAGCATGATATTGATAAAGCAGGATTTAAGGCAGGAGATAAAGTAGACCTTTACAATTATGATGACGGGATAGAAAGGATTGCCCCTTTATTTATCATTGTTTCTTACCAGATTCCGGAAAAAAATACAGTGACCTATTTTCCGGAAACCAATGTCCTGGTTTCTGTGAATAATGTAGTGAAAGAAAGCAATATGCCGGCTTCTAAATATGTTAAGATTAAAATAAAAAAACACGACCCGGAAGTGTATAAAAAAGTAGATAAAATGCTCTATAGGGCAGCTGTTCAAAAACCGTAATGATTCCTATGATATGAAGAAAATACTGCCTTTGGCATTTTTATTAATTTCCGGCTGGGTATGGTGTCAGTCAGGGTTTAGACTTAAAGTGAATGGAGAAGTTTCAACACCATTGGAACTGAGTCTTGCAGATTTGTCAAAAATGCCCCGGAAAAAAGCCTCATTAAAAGATAAAGACGGAAGTATTCATGTGTACACCGGGGTTTCAGTACAGGAAATTCTAGCGGAAGCAGGAGTTCCATCCGGTAAAGAGCTCCATGGTGAACATTTATCAAAATATCTGCTGGCAAAATGTACGGACGGCTATCAGGTATTATTTTCACTGGCAGAATTAGAAGCTTCCATTACAGATAAAAATATAATTGTAGCGGATACTGTTGACGGGAAACCGTTGCCGGAATCAAAAGGACCGCTGCGCATCATTGCTGAAGGGGAGAAGAAACCTGCGCGAAGCTCTTACCAACTGGAATCTTTAATCATAGGACAAATTAAAAAATAATTTTCAAAAGACTTTACAAAAACAGTATGATTATCAGGAAGAAGGAACATTGGTTCAAAATGCTTTTTGTCTGGCACGGTTCCGTATTACCGGGGCTGCTGCCCCGTCTTTTTTTACTTTTTATTCTATCCCTGGGCGTAGTTTATCTGCGTGGAACTATTTTCTCTTTTAAAGTTCCGCTTAATCCTGCCCCATTGACTTTATTCGGTTTTGTGCTCGCTTTATTTTTAGGATTCCGGAATAATGCAAGCTACGAAAGGTTTTGGGAAGGCCGCAAACTATGGGGAGCTCTATTGAATACGGCACGGTCATTAACCCGCCAGGCTCTTACGCTGAAAAATTTGAAAGAAAGCAGCGTTTCTGTTTCTTATTTTATTCAGCTGCTGGACGCTTTTATTTTTGCATTGAAACATCAGTTGAGAGGAACAGATGCCTATGAAGATTTAAAAAACAGGCTTCATGAAGATCATCTGAAAACTGTTGCAGCATCCAAATATAAGCCGGCTGTTATTATGCGGCTGTTGGCGGAATGGGTACAGCACGCAAAAGATGAAGACCACATAGATTCCATTCAGCAGGGCCGTTTTGATGAAAATTTTGATAAGCTTTCGGATATCTTAGGAGGCTGTGAAAGAATTGTTTCCACGCCGATTCCTTACAGTTACCGGGTTTTATTGCACCGTACGGTATATATTTATTGTTTTCTGCTGCCTTTTGGGCTTGTAGATTCACTGGGCTGGTTTACTCCTCTTATTGTTGTATTTGTAGCCTATACGTTTGTGGCATTTGAGGCGATTGCCGATGAAATTGAAGAACCTTTCGGAACAGAAGCCAACGACCTGGCACTTAACAGCATGTGTGTGATGATTGATGAGACGATTCACGAGATGGCCGGACAAAAGATTGCCATTTCTCCAAAAATGACTCAGAATATTATAGACTGATGCATCTTTAAAAAATATACTGTATATGAAGATCTCAGATAACCCGGTTATTTATACCATTGGACATTCAGTTCATAAGCTGGATTATTTTATTGAACTGCTGCATTCATTTGATATCAAAGTTTTGGCAGATATCCGGAGATTTCCGGGTTCAAAAAAATATCCGTGGTTTACTAAAGAAAACCTGGAAAAGATATTGCCGGAAAATAATATGGATTATATTCATTTTGAAGAATTGGGAGGCCGGAGAAAAGTGCAGCCCAATTCAGTAAATAGCCGATGGCGGAATGAATCCTTCCGGGGATATGCCGATTATATGCAAACCGATGACTTTATAAAAGCAGCTGGAAGGCTGGAAAATATTGCGCTGGAAAAAAGAACCGCTTTTATGTGCTCCGAGTCGTTATGGTGGCGCTGTCACAGATCCATGGTTTCCGATTATCTTAAAGCAAAAGGCTGGAGAGTGGAACATATTATGAACATCGGTAAAGCAGAAGAACATTCCTACACTTCACCTGCAAGGGTCAGCAATGGGCATGTTTTTTATTATGACGAAAGTTTATTTGATTAAAAAATACAACGGATGGGAACAAAATTCAACATAGGGGATAGGGTAAGCTGGAATTCTGAGGCAGGAAAAGTAACGGGAACCATTATTGCAATTCATATAAAAGATTTTGATTATAAAGGATATACACATCATGCCAGTGAAAGCGGCCCGCAATACGAAATCAAAAGTGACAGATCTGATCATATTGCGGCTCATAAAGAGTCCGCACTTACGAAAATATCCTCTGTGTAACCTATTGCGGTAGTTTACCTATTCCGTTTTTTAAAGAAAATACGGTCTTTTCAGGAAAAGCTTTTTTTATTTTTCTGGCTGCTTCCGCACTTCGTTTTCCGGATTGGCAGTAAATGACGATAGGTTGTGAAATTGTAGAAATTGCATGAAAATGATCCTGCAGCTTTTCCAGGGGAATGTTTTTTCCTCCCATATTGAAATTCAGATGTTCCTGCTCTGTCCGCACATCAAAAATTTGAAAATTTTCCTGATCCTGCATAAGCTGTTCCATTGTGATGGCCTGAATAGTCAGGGGAAGTTCTGTAATTTGAAAGTCTGTTTTCTTTAACTTGATAATCTGTGTTCTGCCGCTCATGACATTCATCATCCACAGTTTTCCGGCCAAAATATCTTCCGATCCGGTTAAATATTTAATTGCTTCGTTGGCCTGCATACAGCCTACCACTCCTGCCAGGGTAGGAATTACGCCTCCCTCTCTGCAGTTGGGAACCTGGGATTCTTCCGCATTCGGGAAAACATCACGGTAATGAGGTGAATAAGTACCGTCTTTCTGTAAAACATTCCATATACTTACCTGGCCTTCATGCTGGTAAATCGCCCCATAAACCAAGGGTTTTCCAGCCAGAACACAAGCATCATTCAACAAACATTTGGTTTCAAAATTATCCGTTCCTTCAATGATCAGATCAAATTCTGAGATCAAATTCATGATGTTGGAAGCAGAGACTCTCAACCGGTAAGGGATCACAGCTATAGAAGGGTTCAGGTGCCGTAATTTTCTCGCGGCAACCTCCACTTTTGGTGATCCGATGTCATCCTGGCTATATAAAATCTGGCGGTGAAGATTGCTTAGGGAGACTGTATCATCATCTGCAATACCGATTGTTCCTACGCCTGAAGACGTAAGATATTGTGCGGCAGGACAGCCAAGGCCTCCCATACCGACAATCAGAACTTTGGCATTTTCAAGTAATTTCTGGGAAGGAATGCCAAATCCGGGAAGAGCAATCTGGCATTGATAGCGTTCAAACGGGTTACTCATAATTATTTTTTTTAGCCATTGATTCACAAATGTTTGCGTAAATTCCATTTGTGCATTCAGGGCATTACCTCTTTAATATTTTCTGTGCCTTCAATGCATCCTCAGGGGTATTCACATTCATTAAAGCATCCGGGTTATCCGGTTTTAAAATAAGGGTATCACTATTGATCAAAACCTTTCTCGGGCAAGTATTTCCCTGTCCCAGAAAATTCAGCAATAAAGGATAGCTTTTCGGTTCCCAGATCGTGATCAAAGGCTCCGGTAATCCGTCAAAAGGGCTTTCATAAGTGGTAGCGGCTTTTTCCGGATCTCTTGATGCTATTAAAAAATCCAGTGATTTTTTGTCCAGCAGAGGAAGGTCGCAGGCAACCACCAGCCAGGCTTTATCCCTTTGCGCGCGCAATGCAGAAAGAATTCCTCCAAAAGGTCCCATATTCAGAAATGTATCTGTAAGGAAGTTGTAATGGGAATCAAAACTTTCCATCTGATCCTGCCTGCAGGAAATAAAAACTTCATCACAAAATGGAGCCAGAAGATCAGCCGCAAAATACCGCTGTTCCTTTCCATGCCAGTTCAGCAGATCTTTTGCCGTACCCATTCTTCTGCTTTTTCCACCCGCGAGAACGAGACCGTTGACCGGCGGTATATTATAATGTTCTTTTGAAATCATTTTTTCCACCGCTTTTTTCGATTAATTTAACTTCTTTAATGGTAATATCATGGCTTAACGCTTTGCACATATCATAAATGGTTAATGCCGCGACAGAAGCTCCTGTAAGCGCTTCCATTTCCACACCGGTTTTAGCTTCGACGCTTGCAGTACATTCAATCACAATTTCGTTTTTATCATTCAGTTCTATTTGTAGGTTGCACTTATCCAGCCCGATGGGATGGCAAAGCGGAATGAGCTCACTGGTTTTTTTGGCACCCATAATTCCGGCTATAATGGCAATCTGGAAAACAGAACCTTTTTTTGTTTTGAAATCATCCTGCTGCAATGCTTCCAAAACGGTATCAGGCAAAGAAATAATTGCTTGCGCAACTGCTTTTCTCCGGGTAACTTTTTTATCACCTACATCTACAATGGCAGGCTGTCCGTTTTTATTTAGATGGGTAAATTCTGACATATATATTGTTTTTTCGGCCACTTTTCACAAATATATTTAGAAATTTCATTCGTGCCTTCGTAGCGTTTATTTTTCATTTCCCTGGGCTTTAGCCACAAGTACACGACTATTTTTAATTTGTCTATTCATATTGGTGGGCCAGCGGTTCTTTTATTTAAAAATTATATTTCCATATTCTGTAAACTTCATCTTTTCTGAAAAGGTTTTGCTCCAAAGGAAGCTCTATAAAAGCATGGGTGTCGGCGAGGTGAGAAAAATCTCCGGAACCGTTCGTGTTCACGGATTCGGCAGTCAGCTGCCCTGATGGATTTACCTTAAGCCTGACCTGTGCAAAATATTGAAGTGAAAAAGGAAAATCGATTTCATTCTGCAAAACCGCAAACTGGGGTGAAATGTCGGAAATCGCTAGAGATCTTTCCAGCCACGGAATACAATAGCGGTGCAGGCACATCAGGACAGAAACCGGGTTGCCGGGAAATGCAAAGACAAGCTTTTGATGCTGGCTTTTACCAAACCAGAAAGGCTTTCCGGGTCTCTGCTTTATTTTATGAAAGAGTTTTTCAATTCCAAGTTCTTCGCATGCTTTGGGTAAATAATCAAATTTTCCCATAGAAACGCCGCCACTCATAAGAAGAACATCATATTCGTCAATACAGCGGGAAAGTTCCTTTTTGATCTCATCGTAATCATCATTAAGGTGGAGTAGATCTGCATTGATGTTGTATTTTTTCAAAACGGCCTGTATGGTAATTCCGTTTGAGCGTCTCAACTGAAACGGGCTGGGAACAGATTCTGGACTTACCATTTCATCCCCAGTAGAAATAATGATGATCCTGGGGAGCTTTTTTACAGAGAGGGTGGTTTTACCAATCGATGAAGCGATTCCGATGATCGCAGGAGTAATTAACTGATGGGCTTTTACAAGGATTTCCCCTTCTTTTTTATCCCTTCCTTTACCATGGATGTTTTGTCCTTTCTTTATATCGGTATGAACACCAGCCATTCCATTACTGATGGAAATATCTTCATAACGGATAATGGTATCTACCGAAGGATCCAGGGCGGCACCCGTCATAATTTCGATACATTCCGTTTCCGTATCAATAGAGATGGGTGGCTCCCCGGCAGATTGCACGGCTTTAATTTTAAAGAAACGGCAGCCTTTTTCATAAGCACTATAACGGATTGCAATTCCATCTACTGTAGGCCTGTCGAAAGGAGGCAGATCACGATCTGCAGTGAGATCCTCTGCCAACACTCTTCCTAATGCACTGTTATAAGAAATATCTTCTCTACCAAAATCCTGTGTTTGGGAAAGTATAATATCTTCTGCCTGCTGTACGGTAATCATTTCCATAGTTATCCTCCTATTGTAGCCATAGACTGATGAAGCGATGAAGCTGCAGTATTCAGTTTTTCAGCTTCCCATCCGTCTTTGGGTTTCTTTTGTATACTGTTGATAATTATATTTTTGAGCTCTTCATCTGTAGCCCCGGACCGGAGCTTATCTTTTACATTGATACCGCCGCCTTCATACAAACAGTTTCTCAGCATACCGGAAGGAGTAATCCGGATTCTGTTGCAGTCTCCGCAAAATGAACGGGTATACGCAGCAATAATGCCGATGTCTCCTTCGAAACCGGGTATTTTATAATTGTATGATGTTGAACTTTTTGGGTCTGCTATTTTTTCTATTTCAGGGAAATGTTCTTTGATATGCTGGTAAATCATCGGGTAATTCCATTTCAGTGATACCTCAGTAAGATTCCCGTTGAAAGGCATTTCTTCGATAAAACGTACATCTACCGGAAGCTCTTTTGTAAGCTGAACCAGAGGAATAATATCCTCTATATTCCGGCCATCCATTACTACGGTATTGATTTTTACTTTGATATCATGCTGCAATAAGGCGTCTAATGTGTTCATGACCTTATCAAAGCTTTTCCGGCGGGTGATGTTGAAAAAGCGTTCTTCATCCAATGTATCAAGGCTGAGATTGACGGATTTTATTCCAAACTCTTTAAGCTGTGGAACATACTGATGGGTGAGAAGACCATTTGTGGTTATGCTGAGATCAGTAAGCCCTTCCAGATGTGATATTTTTTCAATAAGTGAAATACAGTTTTTCCTTACAAAGGGCTCACCTCCTGTTATTCTGATTTTATCAATGCCGAGTTCCGTGAAAACAGAACATATCCTGATCATTTCTTCATCAGTCATCAGCTCGTTTTGTTTGATCCATGTAAGGCCACTTTCCGGCATACAGTAGGTACAGCGGAGATTGCACCGGTCTACAACGGCCAGTCTTAGATAATTGATAGGTCTTCCGAATTGATCTGTTAGCATGTTTACTGGGGACTAGAACCTTATACAAATATACTTATTGTTTTCCCGACAAGCCAAAAATCTCCATGCTGAAAATGAATGCTTGCTAATGATGGTAAAAAGGCTTAAAAACGAGAAATTCTGAGGTTTCAACAAGGGTTTTGAGATTTTCCGGTTGTATTATTCATGGATCACCTGAATAAAATGGTATGAAAAGATGATATTCTTTTCACGATTTCCGATATTTTTGAATGGGCATAACGGTGTATTTTTGCAGGATGCAGGTCATTTAATCAGGTATATTTTATACTTTAGTGTACAATAGTAGTTTTGCATTGAAAAAGTAAATATATGATAATAGATAAAAGGTCGATCAATAAGGATTCGGTAGAGAAGGTATTTAACAAAGGAATAGATGTTGTTTTTCAGGATGGAGTCAGTGCTGAATCATTAAATTATTTTCCGGAAAACTCTTTTACGATTATTTTACTGGATGAATGTGACCGGGGAAAGTGCATCACAGAACTCAATACCTATGATTTAAAGGCCAGGCAGCTGTTTATCCATCTTCCCAGGAGAGCGTACAAATGGTCTCTCCCTCCGGAAACCCTTGGCAGGAGGCTAATTATCAATGATGCTATCCTTAAAACATTTTCTCCCACCCTTACATATACTTTCTCCTCCTATAGCAAGTATGAAATGATAAACCCCGATGATGAAACTTACCACAGATTCAGCATTGAATTTAATGCTATAAGGAAAGAAATTCTTGCAGAAGTTGTTTTCCCGGAATTGATCAATGCACGCGTAAGGCTTTTAGCGCTGATCATTAATTTATGGGTAGAACATGCCTATGGCAAGAAAGCGCTGAATACACCTGATAATTTTGCTTTCCGTTTTCATATGCTGGTCGATAAATATTATAAAACCCAAAAGAATGTGGCATTTTATGCTAAAGAATTGTGTATCACCCCTAATTATTTAGGCGTGATTTGTAGAAAACAATATAAAATATCACCTTTAGAGTTTATCAAGGAAAGAATTATCCTGGAAGCTAAAAACTTACTCCACAGCTCGGATAAATCAATTAAAGAAATTGCTTTTGAACTGGGATTTCAGAATTTTTCCCACTTTTCCTATCTTTTCAGGATAAAGACAGGGTTAACGCCTAAGGTTTACCGGAAAAAATTAGAAAATACAGATCCTGCTTAAAAATAATAAACAAATCTATGGGCCGGCCGGGACACAAATGCAGTTTCTGAATGAATAAGTTCCCTGGCAGTGAGCTGTATTTATTCCAGGGGTCAGATTACTTTACTGAATCAATTGTTGAAAAGAAAAATCAGGATGACGCATTTCCATCTCGTTTTTGGAAGATGAACGTTGGGCTTCGGTGGCGTAGATAAACATTTGCTGTTCATAATGACTGATAGCGGCTTCGATAGAGTGGTGCGGTCCTTCGGTAAGGCTGTCGGACAAGATCAGCGCATCCATCAGTCCGGTATTTACACCCTGGCCTGCAAAAGGAGGCATAAGATGGGCTGCGTCACCTATCAGGGTGATCGGCAGGACACGGTCATTCTTCCATGGAAAATTTAGTGGCAGTTTTCTCGTCGGCAAGCTCAAAAAACTTAAGGTAGATTCGAATAACTGCTTGTAACGTTGGTTCCAATGAGTAAATCTGTTCAAAAGGAGCTCCCGGATACGGTCAGTGCCCTGTAGATTGGTCCGGGCATCATCAGGGGTTTTAAAGATAACACCATAAGCTAATACCCCGTTATTGTCAGGATTTACAACGATTAAATTCCCTTGGCATGCTGTCATGAGCCTGTTTCCGTTACACCATTGGTAAAATTCAGGACATTGTATCTCCGGTTGTGGAATATCCCCTTGTATAATCATGGTTCCCGTATCTTCAACGACAGCATCTGTCACATAGTTTCTTATACCGGACATTCCGCCATTTGAAATGATAACCACATCTGCTGATGCTTTTATTCCATGGTCAAAAAGCAACCGCCATCTCCCATCACGGACTTCAAGCCCTGTACATTTTCTATCCCAGATAACAGTATGGTCTTCTAAGCTATCCAGCAGCATTTTTCTTAAGTTATTTCTGTTGATTTCAGGATTGTCAAACTGATTTTCCGGAGTAATTTCCTTGGTAAACAGGATCTTTCCTTTTTCGTCAGCAACAGTAATGCCCATAGGTATTGCCATTTTATAATAAGTTTCCAGCAATCCTGCCTTTTTCATGGCTTTCTGTCCTGAATCTTTGTGCAGGTCAAGGGTGCCGCCCCAGATTCTTGCCTGTGGGTCTCTATCTCTTTCATAAACGGTTGCTTTTATACCTTTTTGCTGAAGTAATTTCGCCATAGTAAGGCCAACCGGGCCGGCCCCTATAATCGCTACTTTTTTATTTTTTAATAACATAATCTTGTATTGTGGAATGCTGATACAAAAATGAGGTGTATTTTAGAAATAAAATAGTTATATTAGACTTAAAAATAGCTGTAAAAGACTTTTATGGAAAATGATGACCAAACAGTTCCTGCTATCCTGAAAAAGCTGGCCTCTTTATTGAGAACAGAGATAAAACACAGAAAACTGGAAATTCCATCCCGCTTTGGAAACGGATACTGTACCGGGTTTATTTTTAACGAACATATCCGGATGCTGATCAGTCATTACAGGCTGAATGAAGATATTATCCTGGAGAACCCAGAAGTGGATGCTTCTAAGAAGATGCTATTCTTTAAGTTTCAAAATATATTTTCCCAACCAGGAAAGAGGGCAGATGAAACGAATGCACAAGAGATCCCTTCTGTCCTGATTGCTACCAGCCGCATCAATACTGATGCTCTTATTCCGATCCATACCAATACAGGTGCCATTAATATCGAAGTGGATGCAGATTATCTGGGCAGGCAATTTCAGTCGCCGGATCAATCTCCTGTGGTGAACAGTCTTTTGAAGAATACTCAGCCTTTGCTTTTTGAGCAGATGATTGATCCGTCAATGCAGGATATTGTCAGAGAGATCATTGCGGATGATACGGACGAAAATTTTAAACTTTTTTTTCTGAGACTAAAGGCTGAAGAACTGATTTGCAGGCTAGTGATAGCCATGGAGAAGCGGGATGAAAAACGTCTTTATAAGCTGAACAATCAGGATGTTGAAACCCTTTATAAAGTAAAGGAAAAAATCCTTGGGCAGCTGGCTGTACCTCCCGTTATCAATGATTTGGCCGCCGCCGCCGGTATGAGCCCCACCAAACTGAAACGTCTTTTCAGACAGATTTTTGGAAACAGTATTTTCAGTTATTATCAGGAATTTAGGATGAAAGAAGCCGCTTTCCTGTTAAATGAGAAAAAATATTCCGTTTCTGAAGTGGGTTATAGGCTGGGATTTACCAATTTAAGCCACTTTTCAAAAATATTTAAAGAACATACCGGGATGAAGCCGAAACAATATTCGATGAGGTAAAAGGCCGCACGGTGTATGGTTTCTTTTTAATAATAAAGACTGTCTCCAAATGAAACAGCCTTTATCATAAAAATGAAACACCCCAATGGGCTAAAACCTAAATTATATTCCTAAACCATATTAATCCCACCAGCTATGGCCTGAAACTGCATATTTTCCAGCACCGGTAAAGAAAAAACGTAAACCAACCATCAGGTAAATGGCCGGCAGCTCCAGCGCTCAGCCTCCAAATTCATTAAGCCTCAGCAGATTGCCCGTCTGTGCAAGAATAATGGCTGTAAAACAATTCGCAGCAAAGATCAATCCTGCCAGACATATTCTGAATACTGTCATAATCATTACAGGAGCTATGATTTCACCTGCAAAAACCCAATAAGCGAAAAACGGAGGCAAGCCATGCTGCACCATCATATTTTCAATAAACCAATCCCGTGTATCAGTGCAGCGGTATAAAGTGATAGAACAAGGGACTTAATTCTGCTTTTTTGCCGGTAGTTTATTCTTTTTGATTTCTAACGGGAGAAATGTCTTTTTGCAAAACCTTTGAAAGATGGCTGCTGTCAGTCAGTCCGAATTCAACTGCAATTTCTTTTAAACTCATTCTTCCGCCGTTCATCCGCTGCTGGATCAGAATATTCCGGTATTGAGAAATATAATTTCTTAGCGTAATACCGGCGTTCCTTTTAAAATATGTTCCGAGATATTCTGTGGCTAAATTAAAATGTTTTGCCATGTGTTGGGCTCTCAGCAGATCTGGTTCGTAAATGTTTTTGTGAATGTAACAGAATATTGCCTGAAGATCTCTGCTCCGGTTTCCGACAGCCTGTAGCTCCGGCATATTTCTTTTTAAAACAGATGACAGTGTAAGAAGCTGATACCATATTAATTCCTGATTATCGAGAATATGATGTTGAAGGGAAATAATGACATTGAAAATGAGCCGAACAGTACACCGTTCCCGTTCCGGAAGATTAAATCCGGCCTGATGGGTTTCCCTGCTTTTGATAAGGTATTCCAACTGGTGGATAGTAGAAGGGGACATACCTGTTTTTCTATACAGATAGGCGTCTGTGAACTTGAGATAGATAAAATGGGTACATTGTTCAATTTCAAAATAGTGATATTCTTCCGGTCCTAGTAAAAAAACACTTCCTGATTCATATGACACTGCATTTCCATTGATAATATGATTGCCTGAACCTTCTTTGATAAAGATAATCTCATAATGGTTATGGCTGTGTTCAGGGTGTTCCCATTGTGACCCCTTAAAATCGGATATTATGACAGGTTCAAATTGCCGGTAACGTTTCATATCTGAAATTTACAATATTATGTTTGATTTTTACATGTTTTTAGAAAAAACTCAGGCTAATTTTACATCATAATTAAAATATATGGAAGCAAAAAATAACACGGCCTTAGTGGTTGGAGCTAATGGAGTGATTGGTACAAAGCTGATCAAGTATCTGGAAAAACTCGGAACATGGGATATCGTCGGCCTTTCACGAAGGGGAGGAATGAATACGGATAAGGTGCGCTATATTGCTGTAGATTTACTGGACCCTGAAGATTGCACGAAAAATCTGACTTCGCTAACAGATGTGACCCACATTTTTTATGCTGCTTATCAGGATAGAGCAAGTTGGTCCGAATTGGTACAGCCTAATCTAGACATGCTGATGAATGTATTAAGTACGGTGGAATCCGTTGCAAAAAGCTTACAACATGTCAGTTTAATGCAGGGATATAAAGTATATGGAGCCCATCTTGGATCTTTTAAAACTCCTGCTAAAGAAACCGATGCAGGGCACATGCCTCCGGAGTTCAATATTTCCCAACAACAGTATCTTGAACAGCAGCAGTCGGGCAAAACCTGGACATGGTCAGCCATACGTCCATCAGTTGTTGGCGGGACAGCAACCGGAAATCCTATGAATTTGGTAATGGTAATAGGCGTCTTTGCCACGATTTCAAAACAACTTGGGATTCCACTTCGTTTTCCGGGTAAAGCAGGAGCCTACGGAACATTGCTGGAACTGACAGATTCTACATTGCTGGCAAAGGCTATGGTTTGGGCAGCTACCAACTCACAATGCGCCAACCAGGCGTTTAATATTAACAATGGAGATCTGTTCCGGTGGAATGAGATGTGGCCTAAAATTGCAGCTTATTTTAAAATGGAGACGGCACCTCCCTTGCCATTGCCCCTGCAGACCATGATGGCTGATAAGGAAACCCTTTGGGAAACGATCCGAAAAGACTATGCATTGGAATACAGTTTCAAAGAAGTTTCATCCTGGGCATTTGGAGATTTTGTATTTTCCTGGGATTATGACTTTTTTGCAGATGGTACCAAGGCAAGACGGATGGGATTCCATGAATTTGTCGATACGGAACAGATGTTTTATGAATTGTTTGATGAAATGCGCCATAAAAAGATTATTCCTTAAGACTATGTTGTAGGTGTAATATGATGTAAAATAATCTGTATTTCAGAGATCCTGATTTCCGGACTGAAATCATTTTGTAAGAATGATAAACCTTAAGAAGCACCAGACAGATGTTTTTTCTCAGATAGCTGAGGTAAAGGTTCTGTATTTCGCATACGCATCCACTCTGGAGTGCTCGAATGTACGCAAATATTAAAAAAGCCTGTTTTAAACAATGTAAGTTACAGGATTTCAGGGTTATAAAAACAGCCGCAGTTTTTAAGCTGCGGCTGTTACAATAACTAGGAACTATTTAATACTATTCTGTCTTTAGATAGCCATAATGCAAAGAGGGTTCTTTTCCAAATAAGCATGAAAAGATATTCTGAAACTCATGAATATATTTACATTTTATGGAATTACCATATATTTTTAATCCTTCCAGTATTTTTCTGGAACTCAGGTCAATGTCATATTTTATAAAGGCCTCAGGTCTTTCATAACGTATTCTCTGATCTGAGCTGTAAGTTCTTGAAAAACCAAGCTTTTCAAGCCATTCTTCTGTTATTCTGATAGGCCTGATGGACTCTGCCGGTACTGAAATACTGCGGATATCATTTTCAATTTTAACAAAATAAGCCTGTTCGACACTCTGAAAAATTTCAGTGATCGTATAAATCTGATTTTTGTACTCGACTAAATTTTTGATTTTAAGATCTGCTACGTTCATAATATTTTGATTTTTAATGAGGGATTTGGTAATAGATAATCCATCAAATACTATGCCTTGCATCATGTTGTTAAACAGTGTTTTAGTAAAGAATGTGTTAAATATTGATGCCAGATCATTAACAATATGTTAAAAACAGCGCTGCAGCAGTAGCTAAGGGCATTTTTCTAAAAACGGACATGTGGTATCTGTGTGGTACTAAAAAGATTTTTTCTCTTTTTGTACAGTGTTACCGGCAGTTGCCAACAGCAGGGCTACAATAACGGTAATAATAAGAACTGAAATGAAAACATTCCAGGAAAAAGAATGAAGAAGGTATCCGGTTCCACTTCCTAAAATACTGGAACCGAAATAATAGAACAGCCAGTAAATAGAGGTGGCCGAGGATTTTCCCTGCTTGGCATGGAGGGCAGTCATTTGGCTGGCCATGGTATGTGCCGCAAAAAAAGAAAGGGTAAACAGCCCAAGTCCAAAAATGACGATATAAATATTCTCCGACAATAACAGGCACACACTGCAAAGCATAGAGATAATGGAAGCTTTCAGGATAGTATTCATAGGAAGCCTTTTCGAAAGACGCCCTGTGATCATGGTTCCAAAAACCCCGAAAATATACATTAAGAAAATAAAGGCCATAATGAAATGGCTCAATGAGAAAGGTTTAGCTTCTAATCTGAAAGTCAGATAATTGTAAACACTTACAAAAACACCCATCAGCAAAGCTGCTATGAAATACAAACGAAGCATATAGGAGTTGGTCAGAAAATTTTTCATCTGCTTTACCTTTTGATGATAGTCTGTTTTCTGTGGATGGAAGAATTTTGACTCCGGAAAAAATTTCCAGAATACCAGTCCCAGAATCAAGCTTTCTATCCCAATACATAAAACGGCATTTCTCCATCCGAACTCCCCTGCCAGAATAGTGGCTGTTATCCTTCCACTCATTCCGCCAATGGTATTTCCGCTGAGATACATGCTGATGGCAGCAGGTACCGCTGCCAGGAAAACCTCTTCGGTAAGGTAGGCCAGGGCGACGGCGGAGACTCCGGAAACCACAAATCCTTTCAGTACTCCAATCGCGACAAGCATGCTGAGACTGGGAATCCATGCTGAAATAATAGTGAGTAGGGCGGATGCCACCAAAGAAAATACCATCAGCTTTTTTCTGGAGTAGCTGTCTGCCTTAAAAGCAAAAAATAACAGTCCAAGCGCCATTCCTATCGTGGAGGAAGAAACGAGTAGGGAAGTATCGCCTACTGTCACATTAAAATATTCTGCAGCCATTGGAAGCATCGGCTGAAAAAGATAAAGCTGAGCAAATACAGAAAGGCCTGAAAAGAAGATACAAAGTTTTATATACCGGAAACGTTTACTTCCCTGTTTTGCTTTTTCAGATGGATTCATGATTTTTTGCAATTCAAATGCAGTGATTGTACAGAAATTTTATTCTGTAAATTTCCTGATATTTTTTAAATTCTGAAAGTGCTTGTTTCAATGGCGTTGATTGGCAAAACCAATCAGTAAAATATAGCTGAAACATTTTGAACGGTTCCAAAGAGATGTATTCCAATCCTTTTTATTTTAAAACAGAAGATTGGAATACCTGCAGGATGTTTCATTAAATGTCAGTGCATCATCTCATAGGCCTTGATCAGCTCGGCAATATTGGCTACTTCCAGCTTTTGAAATATCCTTTTTTTGTATGTACTTACCGTAGACATCTGGATATTCAGCCTGTTGGCAATTTCCAGATTTCCGTTTCCATCGGCCAGCAGTTTAAAGATTTCATACTCCCTGGAAGACAGCTTCTCTGCAGGATTGTCACTTTTGTTCTGGATAATGAGGCCAATCAGTTCTGCCGGGTAAAAATAGCCTTTTTCAATGACTGTTTTCACTGCATTGACGATTTCTTCTTCGCTGCTCTGTTTGTTCAGATATCCCTCGGCGCCCTCTCTGATATACTGTATGGCTACATCTTTATCATATCCTGAAAATACAAGGATTTTTAAATCGCTCTGTATATCTTTAAGTTCAGAAATCATCTTTTTATATTGCGTTCCCGGCATATCAATATCCAGAATTAGAAGATGGTAATATTCAGTGGTAAGCATTTCTTTTACCCGTTCGTAGTTTTCCGCAAAATCTATTTTACATTCCGGGTAGGCAGATTCAAGCACCAATGCTGTTCCGGCTCTTACTACGTAATGATCATCAGCAATTAAAATTCTTTCTTTCATATAAATTAGTTTTTTTCTTAAAAAATTATTTCTACAACAGTTCCCTGAGGAAAATTTTGTTTAAAGCTGATCTCAGCGCCAATTTTCTTCACCAGATGGATCACCATATGCAGTCCCAATCCTTTCCCTTTAAAACTTGGGGTTTCCAGTTTGGGATTCCTGAACAGGTTCATATAAACAGTCATCTGCTCTGTAGACATGCCTGCCCCTGTATCGGTTATTGTTATAATAATTTTCTGTTTGTTTTCTGTAATAGCAAGGGTAATATCTCCCTTGAAAGTATTTTTTACGGCATTATCAAGGACATTGTGAATAATAGCAGATAAAATACTCTCACTCACTTTAGTGTACACTTCACTTTCAGTACTGTTGACGATGACGGTTCCTCTTTCCTTAGCAATTTCCCAGAATAATTTTTTCTTGATTTCTAAAATCCTGTTGAGAAGATACTCTTTCTCTTCAAAGATATCTTCAGCTTTGTAAAGTTCCGTGTACTCTTTCAAATTTAAAGTAAACTGATAAAGCTGCTCGGAAGATTTATAAATACTGTCAAAATATTTTTTCTGAAGTTCCACATCATCGGATTCGTAAAGCTTCTGGGAAAGCATTGCGATGAATCTGATAGGGGTTGTAATATCATGACTAATGGTCTCCACAAGTTTTTTTTGGTACTCGGTTTCTCGCTGTAAATCGTTTTTTACCACTTCCAGGGTAAGAGATGTTTCTTTAAGCTCTGAGTTTTTATTGTGGACAATCTTTTTTAAAGCCTTATTCTTTACCCTTAAAAAGTTGGTTGTCACCTGAATGATGACCACTATGGCAGCCAGGAAAATAATAGCCACTAATATTTTGAACAGTAAGGTCTGAAAGAAAAAGGCCTTATTTTGAATCGGATCGTTTTTTCTTGATATTTTCCATCCGGAGATACCAGCATTCTTACACTGAGGGTATATTCACCCGGATTGAGGTTGCTGACCGTATATTTTAAATCCCTTCCTGTGGAGACCGGTTCCCAGTCAGATTCTTCTTCCCCGGATATTTTAGCTTCTATGTAAAGGTTTTCCAGGTTTGAAAAATAGGGGATATCAATAAAGATGTCAGCTGTTTTGTAGTCACTCTTTAGATCCAGCAAACCATTAAAACGCAACGTTTCTGAATTGCCAGTTTTTACCCTCTCAAGGTATATTTTTCTGCTGTCCGGATCATAGGTCTCGATTTGGGCAGGACTGAAAAATACAAAGCCATCCATAGAAGGAAATGCAAATTCTCCATTCTTTAAAGCGTAAGCATTCGGCTGTGAATTTCCATTGAACTCATTGGAGATAAAACTATCTTTTTTGGTGGAGCGGTAGTAAACCGGCCGGCGGCTGCTGGCTGCGTGCTGATCTTCCAGAGTAAGCTTCCCTTTGTAAAGGGAATAGGTTTTTCTTGTCTTAAGATCATTGATGAAAAGAGTTTCATTGGATACAAAGATATTGTTCAGATCTTCATTGGAAAAAGGGATGGGTATTCGTTTTTCCACATGATGTTCATCCTTGTAAATAATAAGATTTTTTTCCCGGAAAATGTATTTTGAGTTTAGCGGTATGAAATAATGAATATTATTATAAAAATTTGATGTTAGAATAGTATTGGCAACTCTCTGGATAAAATTATTCTCGTTTGAAATGTAAATCCTGTCGGGACTGTTCACCGGGCTCAATTTTGGAAATCTCTCCCTGATGATTATTTTATTCCCCTGAAAATGATTAAGAGTAGTAATGCTGTCCGGCAGCGGATCACCGATGAATATCCCGAAATGAGGGTTGTTTACTTTAAAATTATTGAATGTAACAAATGAAATACCGTCGTACCGCACCAGTCCGTTTTCAGTAGATATCCAGATAAAACCATATTTATCCTTAACAACAGCTTTCGCGCTGCTCTGCGGAAGTCCGTTGTCAATATTATACCATGTCGAAGTATAGCGCTGTCCGCAAATGTTTAAATATAAGAAAGCAAAAAAAAATGCCCAAATCCTCATATGTGCAAAACTGATCTATGTTTTTCGCATATCAATGCAAAAAATGGTTAATACTAGTTTTTGTACAAGCCGAAGTTTTTTTTAAGATAGGAAACGATTGAAAATAAATTTTGATCATTAAGTTTTTTTTTTGTGTTTTGTGCTTTATCGTTAAATTGATTTATTTGATGGTGTAAAAATAGTGAAATTATACAGATAAACCAGCATATTTTGATTCGTTTTAATATGAGTTTTATCTGCCGCGGATGGTTTTAAACCAAGTAATTGAGCCTTTTTTGTAGTCATATTTCTACAAGAAGAGAGTTTTTATTCTCAATGTTTGTTGTTTTTGCCCCGATACATGGATGATTCTCACCTAGGTTCTTTTAAGCTCCCGATTCTGGCTGCAGAAGGTATACCCATAAAACGATGCGGTTTCTTTACCGTGATTTTCAATAAAATATTTGATCCTCAGACCAGTGAGTTTTTTAATTTATGTTATTTGTTTTCATTATATCATTTATTGATTTAAATTTTCAATTTACTTTGATGTTGTAGTAAAAGTTTTACAAAAATATGACGTTAATTCTACATTGGATTTTTGCACCCTACCCAGAAGATTTATACTTTTGCAAAACAGTTCCCAACAACGATAAAGAGAGGTTTTTTAACCAAAATAATGATTCTAAGAACACAAGAGATTCAGCCTCCAAAACAAAGGGTCTCTTTTAAGAGATCTTTTTGCTTTTTTATCCGTTTTCCCGGTAAGATGTAAAAATAAAAACCTCCCAAAAAGGGAGGCAAAAATTGACTGTATATTGAAACGTATTTCAATCGGTTATTGATTGCTTTCAAGCCATTTTAATCTGCGTTGGTCCGGCAGATGCTTTATCTTGAAATTTTCAAAAGTGGCAGTAAAGCCTCCGCCGTCAGGACAGGCTGCCATTAAGCCTACCATTACCGGAATATTATCCTGAAAGGGTGCATTACGCATCATGCGGTAGTTTTTATCATCAAAAGAGTAAAAGATTTCAACAGCATCCAATCTCCTCACGGCCTTTATCCAGATCGCGGCAGGGATTGTATCTAACGTGATCACGCTCCAGTCGCTCTTATCATGAGTCACAACAGTACTTAGATTGTATTTTCCATCCACGAACTCAACGCCGGCTTTGATATAATGGTTCTTGTCCGTTCTCAGCATCAGGCCCATCTGGTCAAACCTTGCTTTGTAATTTCCTGTGATTTTCACTTTTGCTTCAAATTCACCGCCGTAGGTCGTATAATAAAAAGGAGCATCATCTACTGTAAAGCCATAATGAGAAATCCTCCAGTAATCACTCTGCGGAGTTACAAACATAGAGAGGCTGTTGTTTTTGATCTCCCATTTTTCAGGTTCATTAAACCATGTCATTTTTTCTAAGGTCTGTGCTGAAATTTTCTGGATAAGGAAAAGAGCACTGAAACTCAAGATTAATCTCTTCATTTTTCTTTTAAATAAGTTCTAAGGGTAAATTACTATTTTAGCAAAAGTATAATTAAAGGAATAGCTCACCAATACTGAAAAATAACCATTATGGAGATCCGGGAACAATTAAACGATCAATTACTGGACAAGACTTCAAAAAAATGCCTGCTTGATAGTGAGATTTATAAGCAGAGAGCATTAATGTATTCACAAATGGAAGGAGCCATAAGCGTACTGAGTGATATGCAGGCAGATAAAAGCTACCTGTACAAATCCGGAGCCGCTTCCGAACTTGGCCTCAACTGTAAAGAAAATCCGGTAGAAATTGATTCTATCTGGGAGGAGGAAATGTTGAAAAAGATCCATCCTGATGACAGGCTTAAAAAATACATTCATGAACTTCGTTTCTTTAAACTGCTGGAGTCGATGAATAAGGAAATCCGTACCGATTACAGCGTAGTCTCAAAAATCAGGATGGCGGATAAAAACGGAGAATATAAATGGGTTAAACACCGGATGTTTTATACCTATTCGCCCTATAATGGAAAACTGAGATTTGCCCTTTGTCTTTATAATATTGCTTTGGAAATGTCCTCAATTCCGGAGTTTTTGATTATTAATATGGCTAAAGGGGAAGTCATCGTAAAAGACAGGCTGGATTATAAAAGTATTCTGAGCCCAAGGGAACTGGAAGTTTTAAAATGGATTGGTGAAGGATATGCCAGCAAGCAAATAGCGGATATACTCTCCATAAGTATCAATACCGTAAGCAGGCACCGGCAGAACATTCTTGAAAAGTTAAAAGTGAAAAATTCAACACAGGCATTTAAAGATAGTTTCTATTGATCTGTTTTTCCGGGAAATTCACCATCATATTTAATTTCTTATTCTTAAATTTATTGTTTTAAATGATCTAGGATGAAAAGAAGTGAAGAAATTGCCGGTCAGTATTTTGACTTTTTAGAAAAGCATATTCAGGATGTGATTGCCGGGCGGGCTTCCGAATTGATGGAACTGAACGAAATTGCCTCCGAATTGGCTGTTTCGCATCAGCATCTTACCGATACGGTGAAGAAAGAAAAAGGAAAACATCCCTGTTTTTTTTATGATGAAAAAATTATTCAGCAAGCTCAGTTAATGCTTGAGAATTCCGATAAATCCGTCGCTGAGATTGCTCGTATTTTTACTTATGATCCTTCTAATTTTTCAAAATTTTTCAAAAAAACGACCGGAATAACTCCCGGAATATTTAGAAAATCGAGTAGGGATAACTGATTAAAAAAACGGCTGTTGAATGTGTTTTGTTATGTTTTATTTCTCATTTTGGGGACTTATAACAGGAATGCTTTATTATAGAAAGTGATTTTCACTAAATAAAAATCAAATATTTAACATAATTTTTGAAAAATAATGTTTTATAAATGAGATGGTTGTAAAAAATGAATATCTTTTTTATGATATATTTATTGATATTATTTTATCATTTTCTTTTTTTTTATAAATTTAGATTAGAAAAACAAGCTAATCTTAAAAGAAAAAATATACGATAACAGGCAGGTATATAATTTGGTTTGCAGCATATAATAAAATAATTTACTTTTAATAATAATTTGTTTTAGAGAACAACTGAAGGCCTCCAAATAGTTATATATTTGTTTTTATTAAACCACACAAACCACAACATAACAACATTAAGGATGAGTATTGATTTTACAACAGCAACTTTTAAAGATTTTGAGAATATACCGGATTATGATATTGCTCAAAGAGCAGATTATTTTTATGAATTTCTAGACCATATGACCGCTAGAGGACATAATAATTACAGATTGAAAAATACGTCAGGAAGCAATGCAACATTAAATATAGATATTGCAGACCACAATAAAGAATATATCAGTTTTGTTTCCAGTGATTATTTAGGTTTTTCACAACATCCGAAAGTAAAACGGGCTGCTATTGAAGGAATTGAAAAATATGGAACAGGGACAGGAGCATCGCCCCTTATTGGCGGATATTTTGATTATCATAATGTTTTAGAAAAAAAAATCGCTCAGTTTTTTGGAAGGAATGAAGAGGAAGTAGTATTGTTTACTACCGGATATGCTGCTAATAGTGCTACTTTGCAGATTTTAATGCAGAAAGAAGATATTGCAATTTTAGATATGGGGGTACATGCAAGTGTACATGAAGGATGTGCTTTTACCAATAAAAAAACATTTCCGCACAATAATCTGGAAGCTTTGGAGCACATTTTGAAAATGTCTGAAAGTATGTACCGTACAAAGCTTGTTATCATCGATGGAGTATACTCTCAGGAAGGTGATACGTCGCGTGCGAGCGAGATTTATGATCTTGTAAAAAAGTATAATGCCTATCTCATGGTAGATGATGCTCATGGTGTTGGAGTGCTGGGAGAAACAGGAAGAGGAGCTCTGGAATATGATGATTTGTTGCAGAAAGTAGATTTTATAGCAGGAACATCTAGCAAAACGTTTGGTAATCTGGGAGGGTATATGATTACTAATAAAAAAATAGCATCTTTCCTTAAGTTCCAGTCAAGGCAACATATTTTTTCCGTAACAGCGCCGCCCTCTTCTGCAGGAATAGTAAAGGCGATTGATCTGATTGATGAAGAACCGTTTTGGAAAGATAAATTATGGAATAATATCAATTATTTTAAAAAGGGACTTGATGATTTAGGGTTAGATACAGGAATTACTTGTTCAGCAATTATTCCGGTGAAAATAGGGGACCAAAGTAAAATGTGGGATATAGGTAGAATATTGATAGAAGAAGGAGTCTATACAAACCCTATTATGTACCCTGCGGTACCAAGAAAAGACGCTCGAATCCGAATGACTGTGACCGCAAGACACGAAAAAGAACATCTTGACAAAACATTGAATGTCTTTGATGATATTAATAAAAAATTGCATATTGCGAAAAAATAATAAATTATGCCTAGAAAAGTAGTGCAAGGACCCATTAGGGACAAAGAAAAAACAAAACAAAAACTGCTTGCAGCAGTTGGTAAAATTTTGAGAGTAAAAGGCTATTCAGGTCTGAAAGTAAGTAAAATTGCAGCCGTAGCCGGATTTGACAAAAAGCTTATCTATGAGTACTTCGGAAGTACAGATAAACTTATTGATGAATACATAAAATCTCAGGATTATTGGAGTAAATTCAGTCCAAATATTGAAGAAGAAATACAGGTGGGAAAAGGTAAGGATGCCCTGACCCAAGGAATTCTTACTCAGTTTGAGAGCTTGAAGAAAAACAAAGAATTACAAAAAATTATTCTTTGGGAACTTTCTGAAAGTAAGCCAATACTTAAAAATATACTGAAGCAAAGAGAAGAGGTAGCTGCTAATTTATTCGAAAATGTAACGGATCCTTATTTCGGTGAAAATGCTACAAACGTCAGAGCGATGTTAGCTTTAATAGCAGCAGGAGTATACTATCTGAATTTATTTCCGGCATACAACGGAACGGAATTCTGTGGTATTGATATGAGAACTGAGGAAGGAAGAGGTGAAGTTGAAAAAGTGATTGTTGAGATTATAGACTATTACTACCAAACAAAACAATCAAAAAAATGATCATTAAAAGTTTTCCAATTTGAACAGAAATCAGTTTTTTGTTGATAATTTGAAAACTTTTAATTTTCAAATTAAAACTATATTTCTTACTTTTGACCAATGGAAAATTTTATAGTATCTGCAAGAAAATATCGCCCTCAGGAGTTTGATACGGTTGTTGGGCAATCCCATATTACGGATACTTTAGAACATGCAATAGAGGAAAGCCAGTTAGCTCAGGCTTTACTTTTTTGTGGTCCTCGTGGTGTGGGTAAAACTACTTGTGCCAGAATTTTGGCTAGAAAGATTAATGAAAAGGACGGTTCCGTTTCAGAAGATGGCTTTGCCTACAATATCTATGAACTGGATGCTGCTTCCAACAACTCTGTAGATGATATCAGAGAACTTATTGATCAGGTACGTTTTGCCCCTCAGGTAGGAAAATATAAAGTGTATATCATTGATGAGGTACACATGCTGTCTTCTGCAGCTTTCAATGCGTTCCTTAAAACACTTGAGGAACCGCCTGCACATGCCATTTTTATTCTGGCAACTACAGAAAAGCATAAAATCATTCCTACCATTTTATCCAGATGCCAGATTTATGACTTCAAAAGGATTATTATTGAAGACATTCAGGGGCATTTAAGAAATATTGCGCAGAAAGAAAATATCCAGTATGAAGATGATGCGTTGTATCTGATTGCTCAAAAGGCTGACGGGGCACTGAGAGATGCCCTTTCCATATTTGACAGGCTTTCTACTTTTTCCCAGAAAAACATCACGCTCGCTAAAGCTGCTGAAGTCCTTAATATTTTAGATTACGATCAGTATCTGAATATTGTAGACCTGGCTAAAGAAAACAAAATTCCCGAAGTCCTTTTTGCATTGAATGAAATTGTTAAAAAAGGCTTTGACCCCCATATTTTTATTGCAGGATTAGGAAATCATTTCAGAGATCTTATGATGGCACAAAATGCCGCCACCATAGAACTGATTGAGGTGGGCGAAAAAACAAAGGCCCGATTTGTAGAACAAAGCCAGAAATGGAACGCCCAGCAGCTGATCGATGCCATTGAGATCTGCAATCATGCGGATATCAATTATAAAAATTCAAAAAATCCAAGACTTACAGTTGAAATTGCACTGATGCAGCTGGCTTCTCTGACAGCTAATTCAGGCGATACTAAAAAAAAAAGTTCTTAATACTGGCTCCCTTTCTCAGTGAAAAGCAGGAAGTGAAAATTCCTGAAAAAGCTCCGGAGAAAAAAGAAACACCCGCAGCCCAACCTCCCATAAAATCCGACAGTCTGCAGGAAACCGCAGTACAAAAGACCAATAAACCTTTATCGAAACAGGGAGCCTCTTTAGGATTCAGTATCAATTCTTTCCTGAATACAGAAGAAAAAGTGACGGTAGAAGAAACCGTAACGGTAAAGACTGAACACCTTCCGCAAAACCATTTTACAGATACAGATTTACAAATGGAGTGGAATCTTATGCTTAAGCAGCTTCAGAGAAAAGACAGCTTTGTTTTCAATGCGGTAAAAACCTTTAAACTGCTCAAAGAAAAAGAGAATAAGATTAAAGTTTTATACCCGTCTGATTCTGCCAAAGTAGAATTTGATAAAATAAGTGGAGAATTTTTTAATCATTTCAGAAGAAAAGTTCACAACCACACGATTGAGGTAGATTACCTGAGAGACGTTGAAAATATGAAGATTGAAGTCGTTACCAAAAGAAAAATATTTGAAAAATTTATCGAAAAAAATCCACTTTTGAAAGATC
Organism: Chryseobacterium sp.; assembly: GCF_022869225.1. NCBI lineage: Bacteria > Pseudomonadati > Bacteroidota > Flavobacteriia > Flavobacteriales > Weeksellaceae > Chryseobacterium > Chryseobacterium sp. Next base: position 4,223,995 of record NZ_JALIHL010000001.1, read on the forward strand.
TTGATGATTTAATGAAGTTTGATTTGACATAATTTTTATATATTTGTAAAATATTGTTGTGAAAAATAATTTTTTCGACAAAAACAAATAGTAACAAGAAACGCTAAAGCAAGACATTTCCAGCCCAAAAAATGGAAAAATTATTGAACTCATATCTGTCTTATTTTGCACCCGCTAATTATTTTTTTAGCGGTTATTTTAGCTTTTCTGCTTCTTATTATAGAAATTTCAGAACGTATTACCGATTTTATTGGTACTGTTAACTGAATTTCTTTCCAAAAAATACAGGAGGCGTAAAGCCCTTTTATTCTCCTGATTCCTTTAAAAACATTGAACGGCATTTTTTGAAAAGATTTATAAAGTAAATTTTATAATGAAAGGGCTGTGCTGTGAACTTAATAAAAATAAAAAAACAATACATTTAGAATATGAACTTAAAAGAATTAAAAAACGATTGGATCAATGGGCTTACACAGCCTTTGATGATTGCAGGACCATGTAGCGCGGAAAGCGAAGCTCAAATGCTTGAAACAGCTAAAAGAATTAAAGAATCAAATGCACAGGTTTCTGTTTTCCGTGCGGGAATTTGGAAGCCTCGTACTAAACCGAACGGTTTTGAAGGAGTAGGAGTGATCGGTTTGAACTGGCTGAAAAAAGTAAAAGAAGAATACGGATTTAAAACAGCTACTGAAGTAGCCAATGCCCACCATGTGTTTGCAGCACTGGAAGCAGATGTAGATGTTCTTTGGATCGGAGCACGCTCTACAGTGAATCCTTTTACTGTTCAGGAAATTGCGATGGCTTTAAGAGGAACAGATAAACCTGTGTTTGTGAAAAACCCTGTAAATCCAGACCTTGCACTATGGATTGGGGCATTGGAAAGGCTTTTAGGACAGGATATTAAAAACCTGGGTGTTATCCACAGAGGATTTTCAACATACCAGAAAACCAAATACAGAAACAACCCGAACTGGCAGATTGCTTTAGATTTCAAAAGCCAGTTTCCTAATATTCCGATGTTGATAGACCCTTCTCATATCTGTGGGAACAGAACAGGATTGGCAGATATTACTCAGGAAGCTCTTAACGTTGGATACCAGGGGGCTATTATTGAAACACACTCTAACCCGGATGAAGCATGGAGTGATGCTGCACAGCAAATTACCCCTGAGGTATTGGCTGAGCTTATCGGAAACTTAAAAGTTAGAAATCCAAACCTTGCAGGATTTGAAGGGGAAATGGGAAGACACAGGACATTGATTTCTGATATTGACTTCCAGTTAATTGAGCTGCTTTCCCAGAGGATGAAAATATCCGAAAAAATCGGTAAGCTTAAGAAAGAAAATGACATTGCCATCTTCCAGCCTGAACGCTGGAAAGTTATTACGGAATATGCCAGCCAAAAAGCGAAAGAAACAGGAATGTCTCATGAATTTATAGAAAAAGTATTCAAAGCAATTCACGAAGAATCTATTGAAGTACAGAATAATATCATGATTGAAAGATAATAGATAACAGCGATCAGGATCAGGATTAGGGAGAAGTCCTCCCAAGTTTTACTGATGAAGCGCTCTGTTAGTAATAATAGGGCTTAGGGAATCTGGATTAAACGAAAATTGTAGCATTTGTTTTCAACTATATCCTAAACCCTAAGCCCTAATTTCTTATATTTGCACCAGCATTATCTATGAAAGGAAAAATCATCAAATCTACAGGCAGTTGGTACCAGGTTTTGGAATTGGAAACTAATAAAATTTTCGAAGCCAGAATCCGGGGGAAGTTCAAACTGATCAAAACAAGGCTTACCAATCCGCTTGCTGTTGGAGATTTTGTTGAGTTCCAGCTGGAACAGGATGATATCGCGTGGATTACCAAAATTGATCCCCGCAGAAATTATCTGATCAGAAAATCGGTAAACCTATCCAAAGAAGCCCATATTATTGCTTCCAATATCGATCTGGCATGTTTTATCTTTACGCTGAAACATCCGGAAACTTCACTTGGTTTTCTGGACCGGTTCTTAGCCTGCTGTGAAGCTTATAATATCACCCCTCTGATTCTGTTCAATAAAATGGATGTGCTGCATGAAGAAGAAATTGAGATCGTAAAAGATATTGAATTTCTTTATCAGGAAATAGGATATGATACTTTAGAAATTTCATCTTACTCCAGGTTGAATCTTGATCAGCTTAAGGAACTTCTTAAAGATAAGACTTCTGTATTCTTCGGTCATTCGGGTTGTGGAAAATCTACACTGGTGAACGCATTGCAGCCGGGCCTTAATCTGAAAACTTCTGAAATATCAGACACTCATCTTAAAGGGAAGCATACCACCACTTTTGCCCAGATGCACTTTTGGGATTTTGGTGGAAATGTTATTGACACACCGGGAGTACGCGAGTTTGCGATGATTGACATCGAAAAAGAAGAGGTACAGCATTATTTTCCCGAAATCTTCAAAAAAAGAGAAGAGTGTAAATTTCATAACTGTCTTCATATTAATGAGCCAAAATGTGCCGTTACCGAAGCTCTGGAAACCGGAGAAATTCAGCATTCCCGTTATTCCACGTATATAAAACTAATGGAAGAAGCAGAAGAAGCCTCTCAAAAATAATCAGATTTTTATTCTTACATGATCATAGCAGATTATACAAATAATCTGTACTTATTCCCCCTGCATATTTCCCGGAAGAAAATTTTATCTGAACAGGCTGCATTTTTATAAAAAATAGGAATGTCCATTTTATTTTTTTAATCAAAAAAAAACTAATTTTAGAATAACTCCACTTTTTGGCATTGAAAATTTGTCATATTCTGCCTTTTTTTGATACCCGGAAATGGATTGAGAACTGCTTTTTGAAAAAAAAATATTTTTTTTTCATTATTTCATTGATTGAAATAGAAGCAATACCCTGTAAATATGATTTTATATGGTTTTTAATTTTATCAAATCCGCAATAAAATCACTGAATTATTGCAAATAAAAAACCCAGCCGAAGCTGGGTAAAAACTAATAACCATGAAAACTCAAATTAAACATGAGAATCGCAATAGAATAAACAATTACTGTGCCAAAGTTTAATCTGTCATTTCTTAATAAAAGTTATTTTTATGTTAAAAAAAATTTAAAATAAAAATCAAAGATATTTTTTGTAATTTTGCGCCATTAAAAAAATATACATTTATGTCTAACATTACATTCACTATGATTAAGCCTGATGCAGTTGCTGACGGACATATCGGTGCTATATTAGGTAAGATTGCAGAAGGAGGTTTTAAAATCAAAGCTTTAAAATTAACTCAGCTTACAGTGGCTGATGCTAAAAAATTCTATGAAGTACATGCTGAAAGACCATTTTATGGGGAGCTGGTAGAATTCATGAGCTCAGGACCTATCGTAGCTGCTGTTTTAGAAAAAGAAAATGCAGTTGAAGACTTTAGAACATTAATCGGTTCTACAAACCCTGCAGAAGCAGCAGAAGGTACGATCAGAAAAATGTTTGCAAGAAGCATTGGTGAGAACGCTGTTCACGGATCAGATTCTAACGAGAATGCTCTTATCGAAGCTCAGTTCCATTTTTCTGGAAGAGAGATTTTCTAAGAAATTTCCTAACGAAATAAAAAATCCGGAGAATTTCTCCGGATTTTGTTTTTACACCAGGTCAGATCGCTTTACCTACAGCATTATGCACCTGGAAATCCGGCGGCTGAAGGTTTAAAGATTATTCTCTATTGCACCGATCTTTTCCCTGTAAAGCTCTAAAGGCTTATCCAGCAATACTGCAATGACCGTAATATTCTTATCAAGCCTATCCTTGGGAATATCAATATAAATAATTCCAGGCCTGTCACTCCAGTAAAGTTTATTGTAAATTTCATGATTAAGTAAGGTTCCTTCACCTACAATTCTTATTCTGGCAATTCCGTTTTTGATTCCTTTCAAAGCGATGGGGCCTGTCGGTTCGCCTTCTACAAAAAGATAGAGGGTCTGTTTATCCTTTGAAAGAGTGCTCATACCGGAATAATGCCCGTCCGGCAATCCTTTGCCGGTCTCAAATAAAGCTTCCGCATGTGTACTGATCCATTGCTGTGTTTCAGGGTTGCTTTGCGGTGTTTTGGGCAGCTGCATATCAAGTCCGTCTTGGGTAAGTCCGGAATTCATGAATATATTTTCTCCCCGATGCAGGGTTTCAGCGATGTCATATGCTGCCGATTGAACATTTTTTTGAGCCAGTAATTCGGAAAGCGTATATTGTTCCTTTTTTAAATCTTTGACAAATACAGGCGGCTGATCAAAAGTAAGCTCAACAACAGTAACATCCTGATCAAATTTTACTTTTGAAAAATGAAGTGTCAGTGTCTTTTTGTCACTATAATCACTATTAATGACAGCCTGGCCGTTTCCAACGATTTTAACGGAGGTGGGTTTTGTTGCGAGCCCGTAGATTTTAGTCAGACTTTTGGCTTCTTCCAAATAAAGAAATAAAGACTTTTTGGCTTCGGAAAAAGAAGATTTGCCTTTGTAATTTTCAAAGGGGATTCCCCGGTCTGTGCCATACACTGCTCTTTTGTTTTTTGAAACCCATCTTCCGAGATTCTTTAGAATTTCAACCTGCTTTTCAGGAAGACTTCCATCTGCTTTTGGCCCTATATCAAGCAGTAAATTACCACCCATGCTGATGACATCTGCAAGTGTCCGGACCATCATATTGGGGGTTTTATAATGGGTGTCATAGGGCTGGTATCCCCACGAGTCATTCATGGTATAGCAGAGTTCCCAGTACGGGTTTTGAGGGGCAATAACCGGGATTCCCTGTTCCGGAGTATCATAGTCTCCATGATTATTAAGCCTTGAATTGATAATGATGTCGGGATTATATTGCCTTAAAATATCCAGGGTCTGAGAAGCTTTCCATTCTTCAGAGGTATGCTCCCAGTCACCATCAAACCATAACAGATCCGGTTTGTATCGGGAAGAGAGCTCATTCAGCTGAGTTTGATAATAATGTATAAAACTTTGCCAGCGTTTCGGTTCATTTTTTATTTCATACCTTTTTTTTGTCCGGGTATTGATATCGTAATAAGGATGGCTCCAGTCGGGAAGAGAAAAATAGAGTCCGGTTTTTAATCCTGACTTTTTAAGATTTGATATAAAAGGACTTAAGACATCTTTTTTGGCAAGAGAATGATCAGGGATCGTGATTGCTTTTTCTCCCTTTGAGTTCCAGAGAGATACGCCGTCATGATGTTTGGAGGTGATAACCGCATATTGTGCCCCGGATTCCTTGATCAGTTCCACCCACTGGTCCGGCCGGTATTTTGAAGCTGAAAATCCGTTCAGCTGTTTCATGTAATTTTCATGGTTAATATAATTGTTGAAGAATGACCATGATTCGGAAATTCCATTGACGGAATAAATTCCCCAATGAATAAAAATACCCAGCTTGGCATTTTTGAACCATTCCATCTTCTTTTGGGGCTCTGCCGATTGGGCTTTTACAGTGATGCTGTGTGATAGTATTAACCCGAGGATTACAGCTTTGATCAGTCTGTTTCTCATTTGTTTTTTTAATGATAAATATAAACAAAGGCAGCCTATTTTTAATCATTTAAACAAAATCTTACCTCAATAAAAAACATAAATCATGAAACTGAACCTTCAAACGTAAATTATTGTATTTTTAACAGGAAATAATGGAACATTTATTATAAAAATTCCTTTAAAAAGAAGGCTACGGAAATTCCAACGGTATTAACGGCCTGTTTATTAGCGGCAGGAGTGTTCCATTAAGGTATTCTGACGATTAACCATCAACCAAAATATATGAAAATGACCACTTTATTATTACTTATTACAGCTGTGCTTACTGCTTTAATCGGAGGGCTCTTCTATGCCTATTCCTGTTCTGTTGTTCTCGGATTGGGAAAACTGTCTGATACGGAATATATAAAGGCGATGCAGAGCATCAACAGGGAAATCCTTAATCCTGTGTTTTTTATGAGTTTTATAGGGACTGCGGTTCTTCTTCCTGTCTCTACATTTGTGTTCCGCGGACAGCAGCCTGTATTTATTTTTCTTTTACTGGCAACATTGGCTTATCTCATAGGCGTTTTTGGAGTTACGGCAGTTGGAAATGTCCCGATGAATGATATGCTTGATCGATTTGATATCTCAGGCTCTACGGCAGATGCCATTCGGCAGATGCGCGAAAGTTTTGAAAATAAATGGAATTTTTTAAATAACATAAGATCCCTGTTCTCTGTGGTCAGTATTGCCCTGGTAGTTTGTGCATGTATTTGGAACAGGGAAGTATAAGCGTAAGTAAAAATACCCATTGGTAAATTCGGTATTTCTACTGATGGTTATATAAGACTTTATGCAGATCTTTGTGTTGTTATCAAGAGCAGCTAAAAGATAAACGAATAGAAAGCTAATAACCACATCAATTCAAAATTCCAAAAATGAGAAAAGGCGGTTTGTGAGAACCGCCTTTTTTCTGTATAGTTGAGAATGATTTTAAATCTTTAAAAGCTCAATGGTTCTTTCCGGGCTTTCAGCAGAGAATACTGCATTTCCGGCCACTAATACGTCAGCTCCCGCTTCAAAAAGTTTTGATGCATTATCAAGATTTACACCTCCGTCTATTTCAATAAGTGCGGTAGAATTATTGCTTAAGATCAGGTCTTTGGTCTCTGCAATTTTTTTATAGGTGTTTTCAATGAATTTCTGTCCCCCGAATCCAGGGTTTACACTCATTAATAATACAAGATCCACATCTGCAATAATGTCTTCAAGCATTAAAACCGGAGTGGAAGGATTTAAAACAACACCGGCTTTAGCCCCTCTGCTCTGGATATGGTGAATTGTTCTGTGAAGGTGAGTACATGCTTCATAATGTACGGAAATCAGGTCTGCGCCATGATTGATAAATTCGTCAACGTATTTTTCAGGTTCTACGATCATTAAATGTACATCTACAAATTTTTTAGCATGCTGCTGAACGGTTTTCATTACAGGGAAACCGAATGAAATGTTAGGGACAAATCTCCCGTCCATTACGTCAATATGAAACCAGTCTGCCTGAGATCTGTTCAGCATTTCAATGTCTCTTTGCAGATTCCCAAAGTCTGCAGATAAAAGGGAAGGAGCAATAAGCTTCGTTTTCATTTTTACTTTATATTAGATATTTAGAGTCAAGAGCCAGGAACCAAGAGATGAGTTGTGAACATATAGTGCACTTTAACATCTATTTTAGGAGTCTTGAATCTTGTGTCTTTCCTCTTGATTCTATTAATGATACTTCAGTTTCATTTCCGGTTTGATGTTCAGAATCGTTTCGTAGATCAGTTTGATAACATTCCCCACATCTTCTTTAGAAACCATTTCTACCGTTGTATGCATATAGCGCAAAGGTAAGGAAATTAAAGCACTTGGTACACCGCCGTTAGAATGGGCAAAAGCATCCGTATCTGTGCCTGTCGCTCTGCTTGCTGCCGCTCTCTGGAAAGGGATCTTTTTTGTTTTGGCGGTATTAATGATCAGTTCCCTGATCGTGTGGTGTACACTTGGAGCAAAGAATACAACAGGCCCTGCACCACATTTCTGATCTCCTTCTTTTTTCTTCTCAATCATTGGGGTAGTGGTATCGTGGGTAACATCCGTTACAATGGCAATATTAGGCTTAATGGTATCGGCAATCATATCGGCACCGTATAATCCTACTTCTTCCTGAACAGAATTGGTGATGTAAAGCCCAAACGGAATTGTTTTTTTGTTTTCTTTCAGAAGTCTTGCTACTTCAGCGATCATAAACCCTCCGATCCTGTTGTCCAGTGCTCTGCAGACAAAATACCTGTTATTCATCTCGAAGAATTCGTCCGGATAGGTGATCATGCATCCTACGAAAATTCCCATTTCTTCCACTTCTTTTTTAGAAGTGGCCCCGCAGTCGATGAAAATATTCTCAATTTTCGGGGTAGGTTCATTCTGGTTGGTTCTGGTGTGGATGGCCGGCCATCCGAATACTCCCTTTACAATTCCTTGTTCTCCATGGATGTGAACTACTTTTGAAGGGGCAATGTTTGATCCGACCCTCCGTTTCTGATCACATAGATCAATCCTTCATCCGTAATATAATTGATGTACCATGAAATTTCGTCAGCATGAGCTTCAATCACTACTTTAAATTCAGCTTCGGGATTTATTATACCATAACAGGTTCCGTAATGATCCACTTCAATTTTGTCTACATAAGGTCTGATATACTCCATCCATACTTCCTGTCCTTTGTGTTCGTAACCCGTTGGCGATGAGGTGTTTAAATATTTCTCTAAAAATTTCAAAGATTTCTTTTCAAATTTCATAAAAAGGAATGATTTTTGCGTTTAATTTTTGTTCTAATAAGTGTAAAAATAATGAATTTTAGTAAGATTATCTGCCTTTTTATTTTCTTTTTTGGAGTCAGCGTTTTTGGTCAAAAGGATACTATAGTGGCAAAACCTCTAAACCAATACCCGCCGGAATCTCTAAAAGTGGATGAATTCGGTAATAAGTATTATTACGACGAGCAGCAAAAGGTTAAAGTCTATGAAATAAACGGTGAGCCTGTCGTCGTGCTGGACGAGTTGGTTTTGGTCAATAAGCCGAGATTCAACAATCAGCTGGATAAGAATTACTATTATTTCCTCAATAAAAAGCTGTACAGGGTATATCCGTTATTTGTAACAGCTTTACAGCAATACAGAGATATCCAGGTAGACATGAACGATATGGATAGCAAGGCTAAGAGAAAGTTTGTAAGAGACAGACAAAGTATGCTTGCCGATCAGTATGAAAAACAACTGAGAGATCTTACGACTACTGAAGGCCAGGTTTTTGCGAAGTTAATGAACAGGGCTACCGGTAAAAATGTATATGAGATCATCAGAGAGCTGAGAGGAGGATTCAGTGCTTTTTGGTGGAATTTGAAAGGCAAAATGGCAGATATCGATCTGAAAGACAGATATGATCCCCATAAAAACAGAAGTGATGAGTTTATAGAATCATTGCTGCAGTCCAACTGGAATTCAGGTTATTTAAAACCTTACCCGGGGGCAAGTCAGTTTAAAGTCAAAAAATAAAATATAAAATTCCTGTAAGCATCTTACAGGAATTTTTCTTTTAATTTATCAAATACGATTTTGTCTATAGGTAGAGGAAACGGGTTGTCCGGTCTGTCGATCGCCATCCATTCTGTTCTTTCAATACAGGGATCCATAATCAGGAAATCTTCTTCATTGGTGATATTGACGATATAATATATGGTAAGAAGCTGTTCATTTTCCCTGAAGCGGGAAACCAGAAAGTTTTCCTGGGTATACAAATGTTCTACGACTTCTATTTTCACATTAAGCTCTTCATCGAACTCTCGGTGCAGGCATTCCAGTACTCCTTCGCCATATTCTAATCCGCCGCCCGGAAATTTCACTAAAGGTTCGCCGGCATATTCTTCAAATAAAGTTAAAACCTTTTTGTCTTTTACAGCACAGGCATACACTCTAATGTTGATCTTGTCTATCATATATATAATGTATAATATTTTGTAAAGCTAAAGTAAGGAATTTTCCCGAAGCGCGAAAGAAGCTGGTAAGGCAAAGGGCGCTGAGAAGGCTAATACGGGATAATGTATCAATAAAGTACGAAGCCAATTTTCATACCTGCCTTTATGATCCCTGCTATTCACTTCTGGTTCTTTCCTTCCTGCGCCTTACAATTTAACAGCATTGATCATTTCTCTTTTTCCCGGAGGTCCCTGTTTTTTCTCTACCTGGAAATTGAGCTCCTGAAGAATTCTCCTTACGCTTCCTTTAGAAGAATAGGTTGTTAATAATCCATTAACGGCCATTTTGTCAGAAACCATTTCAAAAAGGGGTTTTTCCCAAAGATCAGGCTGTACCCTGGCTCCGAAACAGTCAAAGTAGACCAGATTGATTTTGGGTAAATCAGTGTCTTTCAGGCTGAAAAAGTCACATTCTATCTTCTTTAAATTGAAACCACTGGTGATTTCAACTGACTTTTCCCAATCTGCCAGATGAATTTTCTGATAAATATTTTTTAATTCTGGGTTATCAAAAAGTTCAAAATAGGCCAAATCGTTCACTTCGGATTCATTTATGGGGTATTTTTCGAGCGAAAAATAATTGATGACATGATTTTTGTCAGTTTTTAAATATTCATTAATTGTCACTAAAACATTCAAACCTGTTCCAAAACCGAGTTCTAAAATATTAATTTCGCAATCATTTATCAAATTCAATCCATTTTTGATAAACACGTGTTCGGCTTCTTGTAGGGCCCCGTGATGAGAATGGTAGTTTTCATTTAAATAATTGATAAACAGTGTTTTACTACCGTCGTTTGTGGTCTTAATTTCTCTTTTCAAGCTATTTTTTTGTCAAATTTACTCTAAAATTTTTATATTTAGAAAATTATGTTAAATTTGTAGAACATCGTAAAAATTTTAAAAAATGATAATTCAAAAAACTGAAAACTCCAGAATTTCTACATTTGACCCAAACAATTTTTCATTTGGTGGTACTTTCATTGATCATATGATCATATGTGAGTATGAAGATGGGAAATGGGGTGATGTAAAATTAGTTCCTTACGGTCCAATACCATTTACACCTGCCATGATGGGAGTAAACTATGGGCAAGCTTGTTTTGAAGGTATGAAAGCCTATAAAGACAAAGACGGGCAGGTTTTCCTTTTCAGGCCTGAAAAGAATTTTGAACGTATCAACAAGTCAGCGAAACGTCTAGCGATGCCTGAGGTGACTAAGGAAATGTTTTTAGACGGTTTAAAAGCATTGGTAGATATCGACAGAGAATGGATTCCTCAGGGAGAAGGAATGTCATTATATATCAGACCATTGATCTTTGCTACGGAGGAAGCTTTAAAAGCAAGAGTATCTAATAAATATATGTTTGCTATCGTTGCAACACCGGCAAAGAGTTACTATGCTGAGCCTGTTTCTGTAAAAATTTCAGATCACTATTCAAGAGCGGCAAACGGTGGAGTAGGTTCTGCTAAGGCAGCTGGAAACTATGCAGCTTCTTTCTATCCTACACAATTAGCGATCGAAGAAGGTTATGAACAAATCATCTGGACTGATGATGCTACTCACGAATATTTCGAAGAGAGTGGTACAATGAATGTATTTGTAAGAATTAATGATACGATCTATACGCCTCCGACCTCTGAGAAAATCCTTGACGGGGTAACAAGAGACAGTTTTATCCAATTGGCCAAGAGAAGAGGAATTGAAGTGAAAGTAGAACCTATTGCTGTAAAAACGGTGATCGAAGCATTGAAAAACGGCAGTCTTAAAGAAGTTTGGGGAGTAGGTACAGCAGTAGTTACAACTGAATTCCAGGCTTTAGGATTTCAGGGTGAGAAACTTGAACTTCCAAGGTTATCTGAAGAAGAAAGCTATGCAGCGATCCTTAAAAAAGATTTGGTAGATTTGCAGAACAATCTTTCTGAAGATCCATTCGGATGGAGAGTGGCAGTAGACCACGTTTTGGAAACAGTTTAATATTTATAGAATAAACTATATGAAAGCCGGGATATTCCCGGCTTTTTTGTATTTATTAATTTAAACTGTGCAAAAACAGTTGATTTTAGGGCACCAGCGCTTAAAGCAAAGCGCCCCTTTATTCTCAAGAACTTAAATTTCTCTTAATGGTTTGAAGGTTTTTTTTTGAAATGAAGTGAATTTTCAGTATTATTAATTTGTTTTTGAAATGCGATATAAGTTTTGTAATTGATTCACGAAATGTGTATTTTCGCAAATGTTTATGAAAAAAATAGTCTTCATATCAGTAGTCAGTCTGTTGAGCTGCAACAGAAATGCACAGACTGCCCATCCTCCGGTAGGAGGTGTTTTGAGCCAGAAGGATCTGGATGTTTCCAAGGAAAGGATGAAGAATCTGAATACAATAGAAAGGAAGCATATTCAGGAATGGATCAATGGACAATCTGTCAGATATTATCCAACTCGGCTTAATTATTGGGTAACAGTAGAAGGTTATGACCAAAGAGAAAAAAGAGCGGACAACAGCCTGATCTCATATTCTTATGATCTGTATGATTTTGACCAGACTAAGATCTATGATCAGCCTATTGAAAGAAGAGAGGCTAAATTTGGACATTTTGATGAACTGAAAGCGGTGGAGAATGCTTTGCGTTTCATCCGCGACGGAGAGGAAATAACCCTATTGGTACCGTCATCTCTGGCTTACGGAACCTTTGGAGACGAAAAAAAAATAGATAACGATATCCCATTAATCATAAAATTAAAAGCTTTATAATACATGAAATTGTTTAACAAGAATATAATTCTGGCAGCGGCAAGTATTTCGCTGATGAGTTGTACCCCAATTTATAAAAAAATGAACGTAGACAAAGAAACTTACGAAGGTCTTAATGACGGACTTTATGCAAATCTTCAAACCACAAAAGGTAACCTGATTGTTAAGTTTGAAGACAAGAAAGCACCAGTAACTGTAGCCAACTTTATCGGTCTTGCAGAAGGAAAAATCGATAACAAAGCTAAGGCTAAGGGAGTTCCTTATTATGATGGAACGATTTTCCACAGAGTGATCAAAGATTTCATGATCCAGGGAGGTGACCCTCAGGGAACAGGAATGGGAGATCCGGGTTATAAATTCGAGGATGAAAGAAACGACCTTAAGCACACCGGAAAAGGGATTCTTTCTATGGCGAATTCAGGACCGAACACCAACGGTTCCCAGTTCTTCATCACTGAAGTTGCTACCCCTTGGTTAGACGGAAGACACACGATCTTCGGAAAAGTGGTAAAAGGGAATGATGTGATCGATGCTATCGCTAACGTTGAAAAAGGAGCTCAGGATAAGCCTAAAACAGATATCGTTTTAGAAAAAGTTTCTGTTTTCAGTAAAGGTGACGAGTACAAAAACTACGATGCTGCTAAAACTTTCAACGAAGGAAAAGCTAAGATCGCAGAAAACAATAAGGCTTTCATCGCTAAAGAAGAAGCTGAAAGAAAGAAAAAAGAAGAAGAATTTAAAGCGAACCAGGAGAAATTGGTTGAAAGCTTAAAAGCTGGAATGCAGAAAACGGAATCCGGACTTTATTATAAGATCACTAAAACAGCTGACGGTAAAGCTCCAAAAGCTGGTGACAATGTTTCTGTACACTATGCTGGAAAGTTAGTAGACGGTACTGAATTCGATTCTTCATTCAAAAGAAATGAGCCTATCGAAATTCCAATCGGTATGGGAAGAGTAATCAAAGGATGGGATGAAGGGATTTTATTGTTAAAAGAAGGAGAAACCGCTACTTTACTGATCCCGCCGGCAATGGCTTACGGAGAAAGAGGTGCAGGAGGAGTTATTCCGCCAAACTCTTGGTTAATCTTCGATGTTGAGCTTGTAAAAGTAAAATAATTGAAATCTTTTTAAGAGATAAGGCTGCCCCGGAAAAGGGGTAGTTTTTTTTGTAAATAATTTTAATAATAATTGATGCAAATAAAATTAATCATATTCATAACTTCACTTTTTTCAATTTTATCTTTTGGCCAGACTAAAGAAGTTAATTATGAATCTGAGGTAAAAACAGATTTTACCACTTTTTTTGAAAATATAAAAGAAAAGGATATTGACAATGCAGTGAACTTTATTTATCCTAAATATTTAGCTGCGATAACACGAGAGCAAATGTTTAAAATCCTGAATCTGTCTTACAATAATCCTGCTTTTATGACGGATATTCAGCGTTTTAAAGTAGATCAGGTTGAAAAGCCGGAGCTGATAGGTAAAGAGTATTTTTCAGTAACTCACTATTCTTTCACAATGAAATTTAAAGTTGATTGGAAGGTAATTCACGATGCAGAACTTGTAAAAGAAAAAATGAATGAAGCGGTGATTTCCAGCTATGGAAAAGATAATGTTACCTATTTTAATAACGGAGATTATTATATAATCAATGCTCATAAGAAAGCATGTGCTGTTTCAACAGACCAGAAGGATTGGAAATTTTTAATTATTGAAAAAGAATACAGACCTGAACTTGTCAATATTTTACCAGAAAAAATTCTTGAAAAATTTTAGAGTTTACGGTATACACCAAACTGAAGCAGAGTTTTTGATGCTTTATAATGACATACTATCGATAAAAAAGCTGCCCATAAATGGGTAGTTTTTTTGTGTATTTAAAATACCGTATAAATACGGATTTCAGCAAAGACTTATTACTTCTATCTTTATCAATCACTTATGAAAAATAAATAAAAAAATATGTTTGATCTGGATTATTCGTTAATAAAGCAAGAAATTGAATCGGAAGTGTGTCAGGAACACGGTTTGCATCCGGAGTTTGTTAAAACAGAGGAAGGATTTGGAATAAGAGCCTGTTGTGATCCTTTCAGGATAGAATTAGTTCAAAAGTCTGAAAAAATGGTTGAGGAAGAAACAACAAAGATGTTTGAGAAAATAATGAAAGATCTGTTGAAAAAATAAATTTTGTACGATGTGATAATAAACTGCTATTATCAAAAAAACCGCCCCATCAGGGCGGTTTTCCAGTAAAATAAATAATTAAAAGTTATATGTTTCTGCCGGTTCTTTTCTTCATACTTGTTCCGGCTAAGGAACTGATGAATACAAGACCAAAACCGATATAAGCGGCAAAGGCGGTCAGATATATGATTAAGCTGTTTAAGCTAGGTTTTGAGGTATATACCAATACAGAAAAGGCAGCAAAACTCAACACCAATAGCAGGCTCCAGATATGCATTTTTGCAGCATCTTCATTTCTCTTAAAAATCATTTCAAAAAAATCTCTCATCATTACTAATATTTTAAGGGTTATACAATAATTTATATCCATAAGCAGCTGTCTTTCACGGTAAAAAGAATATATTCTTTTACTGGGCTAAGGTTCATGAAGACTTGCCATTTATTTATACGATGGTATCCAAAGCTTAAAGCCCGGGATAGATCAGTCAAATTTTAGAATCAGCTATGATTCATGGGTTGAAGATACCTCTTAGATACGGGGCATAAAAATGCTGTGAAAAATCAACCGAGGGCTAATTGATCACGTACCCGTATCTTTTACGGCATCGTAGAAAAAAAAGGATTCATATTGGCATATGAATTCGAATCAGTGGAAAACTGAAAATCCACAGAAAACCTTTTTTCTCATCTTTAGTGTTTTTTATAATTTTTTCTCGGCTTTTTACATGCTAATTTCATGCCAAAGTGATAATTATGCTATTAATCCTATGTTTTTATGGATTTTAATGTTTTTATGGATTTTAATTTATTGTTTTTCAGTATTTTAGGATATGGACAGATGCAAACAGGAGCCGGAAAAGAAGTATCTCAATGCGTTGGAACCTGGAAAGGCACTGTGGACGGAAGCCCTCTTACATTATTACCCGGCAGCATAGTGATGGTTCTAAGGCAGCCGTCCGGTTTTCTATAATGAATGCCGACGGAGAGGAATTCATACTTAATGAAAGTACCACCTATCGACTTCTCCGTCTGAATATGTGATAAAAAAGAACCCATAAAATCCTGATTTTCAAGACTTATATGGGTTCTCCTGTTTATCTGGGCTGATACTGTATTACCAGTTCTTATCAATCATGTAAATAATTTGGGTCATCGCTACAGCACCCAGTAAAAGCTCTCTCCGGTTGACCTTTTCAAAGGTGTCTTCTTCTGTGTGGTGGATATCGAAGTACCTCTGGGAATCCGGAATCAGCTCAGCAGCTGGAATTCCCATATCGTGAAGCGGGTAAAGGTCTGTTCCCGAGAACCTTTCGCTAAAGTTATAAACGCCGTAAGGAAGGAATAATTCTGACCAGCCTTGGATCTGTTTTCTTTTGGCTTCATCCATATCCAGGGCAATACCTCTGGGGGCAAAACCTCCGGCATCAGATTCTATAGCGAAAAGATGCTTTTCATTGTTTTCCTTTACGGTCTTGCCGTATTGTATACCGCCTTTTACTCCGTTTTCCTCATTGGCAAAGCATACCACTCTGATCGTATGATTGTTTTTAATTCCTAATTTTTTGAATGTCCTCAGTACCTCAATACTCTGAACAATTCCGGCACCGTCATCGTGAGCGCCTTCCCCGACGTCCCAGGAATCAAGGTGTCCGCCGACTACAATGATGCTTTGGTCCTTTTTACCTGTCATTTCACCGATTACAGAGTGGGAGAGCTTCTCACCTTTCATCCCGCAGTTGGAATTGAGTGTAGCGGTAATTTTCTGACTTTTCAGCAAAGCTTCCAATTCATCTGCTGTAGTACTTCCGATGGCTACGGCAGGGATTTTGGATATATTGTCTTCATAACGCATCGCTCCGGTGTGCGGAACATCGTCAAAAGCCGAAGACAGTGAACGGATGATGGCAAATTTCCCGCCCTTTTTAGCGGTTAAAGAAGCTGCGGTTACCCTGTATTTTGCAGCATCACTGTACCCTTTGAAGGTTTCAATAAATGACTGACTGAAAGGGTAGTTGAAGAAAACAATCTTATCTTTTACTTTCTCAGCAGGAAGCCGGTTGTATTCTTCTATGGATTTGACCATGATGATCTCTCCCGAAACATCTTTCCCGCCGGTTCCTTCAGAATTACCCAGGGAAAGCATTTTAAGACTTTTCCAGTTGCCGCTGGACGTTTTGATGTGTAATGATTCTTTACCTCTTTCCCAAACCGGGACCATTACTTCCTGAAGCCATACTTTATCGGCTCCGGCATCCCTCAATTTCTGTTCTGCCCATTTTACGGACTTTTCATAGGCTTCGGAACCGCTTAAGCGGTGGCCTATATTTTTAGTGAGCTCCCTGAGCTCGTTATAGCTCTTTCCATTGTTCAGGACCTCGGTAGAGATTTTACTGAACTGGATAGAATCTTCTTTGGTCTGGCCAAAAACTACCATTCCCAAAAGAAATAATGTTGTTCCTGCTATCTTTTTCATTGTTACCAATTTTTATCAATCATATAAATAAGTTGTGTCATTACGGCTGAACCGAGAAGCAGCTCTCTGCGGTTTACTTTCTCAAAAGTATCTTCTGCGGTATGGTGAATATCAAAATAGCGCTGTGGATCCGGAACCAATTCTGCAGTAGGAACTCCCGTTTCGTGGAGAGGAGCAATATCTGAACCTGAGTATTTTCCATCAAAGTTATAGACTCCATACGGTAAAAAAAGATTTACCCAGCTTTTGATCTGATTTCTTTTCATTTCATCCATTTCTAATGAGATGCCTCGCGGAGAAAAGCCTCCTGCGTCGGATTCAATAGCGAAAAGATGTTTTTCATGATGTTCTTTGACCGTTTTACCATATTGTTTTCCGCCCCTTGTTCCGTTTTCTTCATTAGCAAAACAGACAGCCCTGATCGTATGGTTATTTTTAATTCCTAATTTTTTAAAGGTTCTCAATACTTCAATACTCTGAACGATTCCGGCACCGTCATCATGAGCACCTTCCCCTACGTCCCAGGAATCGAGATGCCCGCCGACTACAATGACGCTTTGGTCCTTTTTTCCTGTGATTTCACCGATCACAGAGTGGGAGAGCTTCTCGCCTCTCATTCCGCAGCTGGAATTGAGTTTGGCAGTTATCTTCTGATCTTTCAATAATGTTTCCAGTTCATCCGCTGTAGTATTCCCGATGGTTACAGCCGGTACTTTGGCAATGCCTTCCTCGTAACGCATATTACCGGTATGGGGAACATCATCGAAAGCCGAGGACAATGAACGGATGATGGCAAATTTTCCTCCTTTTTTTGCTGTTAAAGAAGCTGCAGTTTGTCTGTAGGCCCCAGCTTCCCGGTAAGCAATAAAAGTTTGTACGTGGTCCTGGTTAAAAGGGTAATTGAAGAAGACGATCCTGTCTTTTACCTTTTCGGCAGGAAGCTTTTCATATTCATCCAGGGATGTAACCATGATGATCTCTCCTGAAACATCTTTTCCTCCCGTTCCTTCAGAATTACCAAGGGAAAGCATTTTAATATTCTTCCAGTTCCCGTTGGAGGTTTTGATGTGTAATGATTCTTTACCTCTTTCCCAAACCGGGATCATTACTTCCTGAAGCCATACTTTATCTGCTCCGGCATCCCTCAATTTCTGTTCTGCCCATTGTACAGACTTTTCGTAGGCTTCGGAACCGCTTAAGCGGTGGCCTATGTTTTGGGTGAGCTCCTTCAATTCAGCGTAGCCTTTCCCGTTATTCAGAATTTCTGTGGAGATTCTGTTAAACTGTATGGAATCCTCTTTGGTCTGACCGGATAAAAAAGCCATTCCAAGCGTTAGTAATGATAGATTTACGATTTTTTTCATGTTACCAGTTTTTATCGATCATGAAAATGAGCTGTGTCATAGCGACAGCTCCCAAAAGAAGCTCTCTTTTATTGACTTTGTCGAAGGTGTCTTCCACGGAATGATGATAGTCAAAATAACGCTGGGTATCTACGACCAATTCAGCTAATGGAATATCCAGTTTTTTTAATGGAGAAATGTCCTGTATGGCATAGGTCTGGTCAAAATCATAGATTCCATAAGGAAGGAAATAATTTTTCCATTCAAAGATCTGTCTTCTTCTTTGAGGAGGCATATCTAATGAGAATCCTCGTGGCGAGTAGCCTCCGGAATCTGTTCCTAAGGCAAAGATGTGCTTTTCGTCCTTCTTTTTCACATACGCAGCATACATATCTCTTCC
Organism: Chryseobacterium sp.; assembly: GCF_022869225.1. Classification (NCBI taxonomy): domain Bacteria; kingdom Pseudomonadati; phylum Bacteroidota; class Flavobacteriia; order Flavobacteriales; family Weeksellaceae; genus Chryseobacterium; species Chryseobacterium sp. The sequence goes on from NZ_JALIHL010000001.1 coordinate 4,242,753, forward strand.
CTGGCCACCATTTTCACTGTTGGCATACAGAACAACCCTGATGGTGTGATTATTGGCAACACCAAGAGCTTTCAATGTTCTCAACACTTCGATACATTGGGCTACCCCTGAGCCGTCATCGTGGGCACCTTCTGCAAAATCCCAGGAATCAAGCTGTGCGCCCAGAACAATCACTTTAGCATCTTTATTCCCCGGAATTTCTCCAATAATATTCTGATTAATGGCTTCGCCTTTGGATTCGGCGGTCATATTCAGTTTTGCCGTTACTTTTTGTTTTTTTAGCAGCTTTTCAAGTTCGTCCGCTGATTTTACGCCGATGGTGGCTGCGGGAATTCTTATCCTGTCATCCGGCTCATAATAAATCATTTTTGCATGAGGAGTATCGTCAGAAGCTGTAGTTAATGATCGTATAATTAAACCTTTTGCACCTCTCTTACCAATTACGGATGCTGACAGCAATTTGGATTTGGCCGTAATAAGATAGGAATCAACCGTGTTGACAACTCTCTGGTCAATAGGAGTATTCACAAAAATGATCTTGTCTTTTAGCTGTGCGGAAGTCAGGGCATTCAGCTCTGCGATATCGTTGACCAATAAAAGTTCTGCGGTAAGGTCTTTTCCCCCTGTACCCTCGGAATTTCCAAAGGACAGCATCCTGATATTCTTCCACTCTCCGTTTCCGGATCTGATCTGCAGGGATTCTTTACCTCTTACCCATACAGGAACTTTTACATCCTGTTTCCATACATTTTCTGCACCGGCTTCTTTCAGCTTTCTCTCGGCCCATTCTGAGGCTTTTGTATAGCCCGGAGTAGCGCTGAAACGGGGTCCGATACCTTTGGTGAGCTCGGCAAGGTTTTCGTAGGCTGTACCACGGGTTAAGATTTCGTCTGAAATCTTTTTAAATTCATCCTGATAATTGAATTTAGCGATGGCCCCTTTTTTTACCGGATTTTTATGTGGTTTTTTTTGAGAAAATAAAAATCCACTCAAAAAGAGTGGAAGTATAATGAAGATTTTTTTCATTTATTATTTACCTTTCTTTTTCCAATGATAAAAGTAGGGAAAAAATAGGAATTTATTAAGGTTTCATATCATACATTAATAAAGCGGTAACCAATTTAGGCTCAATAAATGTACATTTCGGAGGCATGCTTAATTTTAAGTCTGAAATTTTGATCATATCATTGAAACTTACCGGATAGATTCCAAAGCCTACCTTACCTTCTCCGCGGTCTACCTTTTCTTTTAAGATATTGATTCCTTCAAGATTAGATGTTCCTTTAACATAAGAAATTAACTCAGAACTATCGGGGTCTTCAATCTTTAAAATATCTTTGAAAATATATTTATCCAAAAGGTGGTGATCAAGATTGTCCAGAGACATTTCTTTGGAACGAAGATCGTGTTTTACGTGAAGCGAGTAGAACTTGCCGTCCAGATACATGGAAATATGGAATTTCTGAGAAGGGTAGTATGGCGTTTCTCCTTTTTCGTGAATAAGGAAATATTGATCCAGTGCTTTCAGAAAGTCTTCCCCTGAAATACCGTTCAGATCATGTAAAATCCTATTGTAGTCATGAATTTTAATGGACTGATTGGAAACGATGAAACTGTATACAAAATTATAAAGTTCTGTACCGTTGTGCCTTTTGTTCTTCTCTTTGTGACGTTTTGCATTCAGGGCGGTAGAGCCAATTCTATGGTGCCCGTCAGCGATGTAAAATGAATCGATCTGATCAATTACTTCTTTAAACTGCTGGAGCTTCAAACGGTTGTCTATTCTCCAGATCTTATGTCTGATGCCAATGGAATCAATGTGATTAAAAATAGGAACATTTTTTTCCTCATGGTTCATCAGCAGCTCAATTTTAGAATTGGCAGGGTAGGTAAGCAATACCGGCTCAGCCTGCAGGCTCACTTTTTCAAGGTAATGGGCAAGTTTTTCCTTTTTCTGAGGGATGGTGCTCTCATGTCTTTTGATTTTTCCATTCCAGAAATCTTCAATACTGGCCAATCCCAGAAGTCCTCTGAAAACCTGTTTGTTGGGGTATATTTGCTCATAAAGGTAATAGGCAGAACTGTCCTGAACCAGTTTTTTTTCGTCCAGAAGTTCTTCAAATGTAGAACGGATCTTCCTCAGATTCCGGTCAATATCTTTGGATTTACTTACAACATAAGGTTTAATCATATTGATGTAAGTATTTTCAACTTGAGCCTTCTCTGCAATCTCTTCCTGGGTGAAATTATCCAGCGGGTGTGTAGGGAAAGTACTCTCGAAGTCTCTATGAGGTCGTATTCCACGGAAAGGTTTAAAAACAGGCATATTTATCTTATAGTTTCTTTTTGTAACTTAATAATTTGTTCAGCAAGCTCGACTCCGATTTTCTCTTGCGCGTCCACTGTGCTGCCTCCTACATGGGGTGAAAGTGATAATGCAGGATTCATTAATAAAGGCAGTTCCGGGCTCGGTTCATTTTCAAAAACATCCAGTGCCGCTCCCGCTACTTTCCCTGATTCTATGAAATCAATCAGTGATACTTCATTGATCACGCCGCCTCTTGCTGTATTGACAATATAGACTCCGTCTTTCATTTTTTCAAACTGAGGGGTATCTATAATATATTCATTTGTTTTCGGAGTATTGATACTGATGAAATCCGAATTTCTAAGGAATGCATCCATATCATTGGTGGAAGTGATTTCGAAACTGACAGACTGTCCGTCAAAGAAATCCAGGCTGAGAACTTCAGTTCTGGGACTTCTTGTCAGAACCTGTACTTTCATTCCTAGGGCAATTCCTATTTTAACGACTTCCTGGCCGATACTTCCAAATCCAATAACTCCTAATGTTTTTCCTGAAAGTTCATAAGCATTGCTGAATGACTTTTTCATGGCATTGAAATGGGTTTCGCCCTCTAAAGGCATCAGCCTGTTTGACTCGTGAAGAAATCTCGCCAATGAAAAAAAATGTCCGAAAACCAGTTCTGCCACAGATTTTGAAGATGCTGTAGGAGTATTGATGACTTTAATTCCTTTGCTTTTTGCATATTCAACATCAATGTTATCCATTCCGATGCCTCCTCTTCCAATAATTTGAAGACCGGGACATGCATCGATCAGATTTTGTTTTACTTTCGTTGCGCTTCTTACCAGAAGAACATCCACGTTATTATCGTTGATAAATTTAATAACGTGATCTTGGGCCACTCTATTGTCCAGGATCTCAATTCCGGCTTTTTTTAAAGCCTGTTCCCCTGCTTTTGAAATTCCATCGTTTGCTAAAACTTTCATGTGTTATTTTATTATAGACGTTAGATCTGAGATCTTAGAAGTGAGACGTTAGAGTCTGAAATCCGGGATCTGTTACCTATTAATCTTTTTATTTTTTCGGTCGCCTAATATAAGTTATTTTATCGACTTCATTACATCGACTAAAACCTGTACGCTTTCAATAGGTAAAGCATTATATAAGCTTGCTCTGTAGCCGCCTAAGCTTCTGTGACCGTTAAGTCCGCTGATGCCCGCTGCTTTCCACGCATTGTCAAATTCTTCCTTCTTGCTCTCATCTGTGATTTTGAAAGAAACATTCATTAATGAACGGTCTTCTTTTACACAGAAGGTTTCAAATAGCGGATTGTTGTCGATCTCATCATATAGAAGCTTGGCTTTTGCTTCATTTCTCTGTTCTGCGGCTGCAATTCCTCCATTGTTCTCAAGATACTGAAGAGTCAGCAAAGAGGCATATATTGGAAATACCGGCGGAGTATTATACATCGACTCTTTAGCAATATGCTGAGAGTAGTCTAGCATAGACAACATATTTTCTCTTCCGGTTTTACCAAGAATTTCTTTTTTGATAACAACTAGAGTTACTCCTGCGGGTCCCATATTCTTTTGAGCCCCTGCATAGATCAGATCAAATTTTGAAAAATCCAGCTGTCTTGAAAAAATATCAGAACTCATATCACATACCATCAGGGTGTCCACTTCAGGGAAAGTTTTCATCTGAGTCCCATAGATGGTGTTGTTGGAAGTACAGTGGAAATAATCGTAGTCTGACCCTACCGTATACCCTTTAGGAATGAATGAGTAGTTTTCGTCTTTTGAAGATCCTACCACATCTACCGTTCCTAATTTTTTTGCTTCTTTAATGGCTCCGGCTGCCCATGTTCCGGTATCCAGATAAGCTGCTTTACCGCCTACTTTCATCAGGTTGTAAGGAACCATTGCAAACTGCATGCTGGCGCCACTTCCCAGATAAAGTACTTCATAGTCATCACCAAGATTCATTAACCTTTTTACAATAGCACGTGCTTCGTCCATTACAGCAACGAAATCCTTGCTTCTGTGCGAAATTTCAAGAAGTGATAACCCTATTCCGTTAAAATCTAAAATAGCCTGTGCTGATTTTTCGAATACTTCTTGGGGTAAAATACATGGTCCTGCGCTGAAGTTGTGCTTTTTGTTCATATTTTATTTTTTTGGTTGAGGCAGAGAACTAACTCCCTGCGATTCATTTTTATTTTTAACTGAATTCTTAGAATTTATGGTTAAAAAAACCGCCTCACAGATGATGAGACGGAATTTTTTTTTTTATTCTCCGTGTAAGAATGCTTTTTTATCAAGCAGAGATTCTTCGGATTCTTCATGATCTTCATCAGGAACGCAGCAGTCTACCGGGCATACAGCCGCACACTGAGGTTCTTCATGGAATCCTTTACATTCCGTACATTTATCGGTTACAATGAAATATACATCATCACTTACCGGTTCCTGTGGTGCATCTGCATCTACAGTAAGTCCTGACGTCATTGTTACAGTGCCTTTAAGGGCAGTTCCGTCAGAAGCTTTCCAATCTACAGCTCCTTCATATATCGCATTATTTGGGCATTCCGGCTCACAGGCCCCACAGTTAATGCATTCATCAGTTATTTTAATAGCCATCGCTAATTTTTTTTAAATTTGCACAAAATTACAAAATATTCCCCAATTTTACAGTAATTATGAATACCGAAAATCAAGTTTTAGGACTTATTAAATTAAGTGGTTATATAAAAGCGTTTTTATCGAAGAAACCGGAGCAGTATAATGAAGATGATGCTGATATTGAATTATTATTAAAAAGATCTGAAATAGAAAACCCGTGGTTTACCATTGATAATCAGAAATTTGCTTTGCAGCAGTGGGCGGATTTATTGACCAAGGAAGGTCTTACTGCCTGGATTGAAAATTATTCAATTTCTAAAATTTCAAAAAGGGTAGGGCTTATTTTGGCTGGAAATATTCCGTTGGTGGGATTCCATGATGTGATCTCTGTCGTTTTAAGTAATCATATCCCTGTGATCAAACTGTCTTCAAAAGATAAATGCATGATTCCGTTTTTACTGAAAAAATGGGCTGAGTTTTCAGATGGCGAGGTAAAGTTTGAATTTGTAGAAAGGTTAGAGAATTTTGATGCGGTGATTGCTACAGGAAGCAATAATACCGCCAGATACCTGGAGTATTATTTCAAAAATCATTTGAGCATTATCCGTAAGAACAGAACTTCTGTGGCTGTCTTAAAAGGAGATGAAACGGAAGAAGAACTACAGCTTTTGGCGAAGGATATCTTCCAGTATTTTGGATTAGGATGCAGAAATGTGACGAGGATCTATATTCCACGGGATTTTGTAATCGACCGATTGTTTGAAAGCTTTATAGGATTTCAGGATATTATCAATCATAATAAGTATGCTAACAATTATGACTATAACAGGGCTGTATACCTTTTGAACCAGGAAAAATTCTGGGATAATAATTTTGTGATGCTGAAAGAGGATGATAAACTGTTCAGCCCGCTTTCTGTGATCCATTTCAGCAGATATGACTCATTGGAAGATGTTAAAAATTGTATTGCCGAAAATGAAGAAAATATCCAGTGTGTGGTTGCTAAAGAAGATTTAGGACTTGATTCCATTCAGTTTGGAGAAGCTCAGCATCCCGGTCTTGATACTTATGCGGATAATGTAGATACGATGAAATTTTTAGAAGTTGTGTAATCTGAATTTGAAATAAACTTAATTTTAACAGAAAGATGTATCATTTTTCTATCCTATCCTAACTGTTTGTGAAGGGAATATTCTTGTACACCATGCTGAATGAAAAACCTTGCCAATGTAAAATAGGTGAAACCGGTTAGAATAAATAGTTTTTATCGTATGCTTTACATTTTTGATTATTTAATTCTTTGTATCTTCAACAATTAATTATTTAAATCAACAAAATTATATGAAAAAAATATTTCTTGCATTAGCAGTTTTCACTATTCAGCTTGGGTTTTCACAAAAAGTAACAAGCCTGAAGATAGAAAAGAGTGATAATAAAGAACTGTCTGCAGAATTGGATAAAGATAAAATAGCGCTCTATAATAGCAATTTTTTCAAATTCATAGCAGCTTTAAAATCTTCTGACAAAAAAACAATGGAAGGACTGCTTTCTCCAAAAGCAAAAGAAGTTGTTACAGATGTAGTTTATAAAAAGCTTTCAGCAGATATTGACTTTAATAAAACCCTTGAAGTTTTCAAATCCGGGTACAAATCTACGATGGATGGAAAGATCTATCCCATGATCCAGTATAAATATTCTGATGATAAATCCTCAAATCCTCAAAATATAGTCACTGCTGTGTTTGAAAATGATGGGAAAATATTGGGTATAAAACCAAAACATAAAGAAGTGAAGAAATAAATTCACTTACTTACCATAGGAAAATAACCAATACCCATGAAAATAAAGATCGTAAGTCTTCTTTTTTTGAGCCCGTTTTTTTTCTCACAAAATCTTATTCAGGTTGATATTGAAGGAAAAAAAATAACGGATTTCATTAAAGTTGAAAACAAATTAGGGAGTAAAGTTTACACTCCTGATTCAGAATATGTTTCTGTGAAGCCGGTTCTTCAGCCCTTTATTTTTGAAAGAAAAGAGAAAGAAATTCCTAATCTTTTAGTATCTTATACTCCTTATAAAAAAGATTCTGTTATTGCAGAAATTCTCTATGAATGGGATGTTTCTCATTTTGAAAAAAATGATCATATCAAAAAGCCGTTGAGTTTTAATAAAGCAATGATCAAAAAATATCAGGAAATTGTAAACGAAGTTTCTAAAAAATATGGGAAAAGTATACAAGAAGGCAGTTTAGAAGATCTCAAACTTCTTAATTTTGAAAACGGGCTGAGGAGAAGTGATCACTGGAAAATCAGTGATCATATCAATGTACATTCTTATGTTACTTTATCTGAGTATTACAAGAATAATGGAATGGTTACAATTCCCACGGTGCATAGAATAAGAATGTATGTGTCTAATGAAAAAGAAGAAAAGGGTATAGGAGATGAAGTCTTAAGTAAAGAAAAGATAAAATTTTTCGATGAAGAATTTTTTAAACTTGCCAGTCAGCTGAGAGCCAGGAAGTTTGATGAATCCAGAAATTTTCTTTCTGAAAAAATAAAAAATTCAGCAACGGATGAAGCTCTTGACAAATTGGTTGAAAATATTCATTTTAATAAAAAGATTGAAGTTTTTATGACAGGGTATCAGCGTATTGGTGATGGCGATTATTATCCAATGATTCAATATAAATACTCAGACGTATCTAATCCTCCAAATGATATTATAGCTGTTATTTTTGAAGAAAATGGAAAAATATTAGGGATAAGACCTATGAAACAAATTAAATAAATTAAAAAATATAAATTATGAAGACAGATGTTTTAGTCGCTCATTCCTCAGAAGTGGAGAGAGCGGATTTTTACAAGAAGACGTATCTGCACGTTGCTTTATCAATCCTTGCATTTATTGGAGTGGAAGCGATTTTGTTGAGAACGGTTCCGGTAGAAATTATTGCCATGATGTTTGGACAAAAATATACCTGGCTGTTAATTATCGGGGTGTTTTGGCTGGCATCAATTTTAGCTTCCAAATGGTCGCTTTCACAAAGTAAATCAACTCAGTATCTAGGGTTAGGATTTTATATCTTACTGGAAGCGGTTATTTTCATGCCTTTGCTTTTTATTGCTGTTAATATGGCGGGCGGAGCTAACGTGATCTTTCAGGCAGCAACCCTAACGGTGGCTATGTTTGCCGGTATTTCTGCGGTGGCTTTTACTTCTAAAAGAGATTTTTCTTTTTTAAGAAATATTATTGTAATCGGAGGCTTTATTTCAATCGGGCTAATTGTTGGCGGAATGATATTTGGCTTCAACTTAGGACTTTGGTTTTCAGTGGGGATGGTGATCCTGGCTTCAGCATCAATTTTATATCAGACAAGCAAGTTAAAAGACTTATATGGTACCGGACAGTATGTGGGAGCAGCATTACAGCTTTTTGCTTCTATCATGCTTTTATTCTGGTATATTTTAAGCATTTTGATGAGCAGAAGAAACTAATGGCATGCTGATCATTTAAAATAAATAATCCTGGTGAAATTCGCCGGGATTTTTTATTTTTTGCCATGGATGCAAGAATTTTCTTACTCATAGCATTGAGATTCAGCATCAATAGGAATGGGTTTAGCCCGCTATCTTTTTCCAATCTCTTCCAGGAGCTTTAGCTAACACTTGAGCTTTATTTTTTTACAGTCTGCGAGAGGGAATTTGTTTGGCCGGAATACAGGATTATGCTTGGCCGGATGGTCCCGCCGGTAAGGTGATCTGTGATATCAGAACAAAACAGGAGGCGTTGGTTGATGTTGAAAATGTAAACCCAAAAAATCCTGATGACATTTTCATCGGGATTTTAATTGGATATTCTTTATTACTATTAATGCTGGTTACAGCCTCATATTGAAGCGATACTCTCAGCTGAAAAATACGTATTAAAGAATAGGGAAGTATAGCCATGAGGAGAACCTCAGGTATTTTGTGTTTTTATAATCTTTCAATTATGAATAACTGCAAGATATTATTTGTCGATCGATCCTAAAACCTTTTGAGCAAAAGAATTTAAAGCATCTTTTTCGCTCATCCCGTTTTGTACGTTGGCGTGAACTTCCAAGGCTCCGCAGATATTGGTGATCAGCTCTCCTGCCACATTCAGGTCCTCTTCGCTTGTTCCTCTGAATTCACAGAAACTTTCCAGAACTTCTAATGTTTTTTCTAGGTTTTCAGGAGTCTGGTTTTGATAAAACTGTCTGATTACTGGTAATTTCATTATGATAATTCGTTAAAAAGGTTAATTAAACTTTCTGCCTGGTTAGACTGAACCTGGTTTACCAATTCACCGTTTTTAAAGATGGCGAAAGTAGGCAGGTTGTCTACTTTTGCTAATTTTCTGCTTTCAGGAAGCTTCTCAGCATCTACATATAAAAATGGAATAGATTCATTTTCAGATGCTAATTTTTTGAATTTAGGCTTCATGATTCTGCAGTTTCCGCACCATGTTGCGCCATACTGAACAACTACTTTTTCGTTGTCATTCACAATATTCTGTAATGTATCTTCGGTTAATTCTGTGTACATGATAATAATTTGAAAATTTGTTAATTGAAAAATGTGCCAATGTTTATTAAAGAAGAAAATGAGATAATTTTATATAATCATGTGATTAATTCTCAAATTATCTCATTTTCAAATTACCACATTATATTAATTCTTAGCTAAGTATTCTGCTGTAGAAGTTCTGTCAGCTTTCATAGCGTCTTTTCCTTCTTCCCAGTTGGCAGGACATACTTCACCGTGTTTTTGAACGTGCGTGTACGCATCGATCAATCTTAAGAATTCTTTTACATTTCTCCCTAAAGGCATATCATTTACCGCTTCGTGGAAGATTTTTCCTGTTTCGTCGATAAGGTAAGTTGCTCTGTAAGTTACGTTAGAACCTGTGAACGTTTCATTTCCTTCTTCATCGTATTCGAAATCCTGGTCTACGATTCCTAAAGTGTTTGCCAATTGTCTGTGAGTATCAGCTAAAAGCGGGTAAGTAACCCCTTCAATCCCTCCGTTATCTTTTGGGGTATTCAACCAAGCGAAGTGTACCTCGTTTGTATCACAAGATGCACCGATTACTTTAGTGTTTCTTTTTTCGAATTCACCTAAAGCCTCCTGGAAAGCGTGAAGTTCAGTAGGACAAACGAAAGTGAAATCTTTCGGATACCAGAATAAAAGAACTTTTTGTTGGTTGTTTACTGCTTCATCAAGGATGTTAATTCTAAGATCGTCACCCATTTCAGACATTGCGTCAATTGTTAAATTTGGGAATTTTTTTCCTACTAAAGACATAATTTTCTGTTTTTATATTTAATTTTCTAATGCAAATATAGGAAAGATTCATCTATCGAACAACTTATTTTCAATAAATAAAATCTATAATTGTTTTTGACTCCTTGTTCAATAAGAAAGCCCTGGATTCAGGGCTTTTGTTTATTTTAATAACCAAATATTTCAGTTAAGTTGAGTTTTTTCACCTCACCTAATTTCTGCATATCGGCTTCATTTACTTTGTCTTGAGAAGCGACAAGGCAATATGTATAATTTTTGTTCTTCATTTCCTTGTCATGGAAAGTATTGATGTCTGCAAAAGACAATTTGGGTGCCTGCTCGTAAACATTCTTTCTCATGTCAAAGTCGTTTCCAAGTTTCTGAGACTTCAGATAAGAAAAGATAATCCCGTCATGTGTAATTCTTTCAGAAGCGATAGATTTTTTCAATCCGCTTTTGGCTGTTTCAAACAGCTGTTCAGATTTTGGCAAGGCGGTCAGAAGTTCATTCATCGCGGTAGTAGATTCGTTGAACTTGTCCGCTTGAGTACCTACATAGGCCATAACCATATCTTTATCTGTTTTTTTTCCCGGAAGGGCAAAATAAGAATACGTAGAATAGGCCAGTGCTTTAGACTCTCTGATCGTCTGGAAAACAATAGATCCCATGCCGCCTCCGAAATAATTATTGAATAAACTTACGGTAGGAGTGATGGATGGGTTATACTGGTCAGCATTTCTTACCCAGAAAATTTCTGCCTGTACCATATCATAATGGGCAAACAACACTTTGTTTTTATCAGTAGGGATCTGAGCAAAAGTTTTAGACTTAGGAAGATCTTTTAGGGTTGCAGGAAGTTTGTGGACAGGTTGTAAAGAGGCTACCACTTCGTTTCCTGATTTCGGACCGTAATACAATACTTTATGCTTGAAATTGAACAGGTCGTGAAGTACATTAATAAGATCTTCTGCTTTTAATGCATCAAGTTCAGCATCGCTCAATACATTGTTGAAAGGATTCTGTGCGCCATACTGTGCGTAACTTCTCAGTCCGGCCATGATGGTTCCTTTATTTTGCTTCGCATTCGCTCTGGCTTTTTTCAATCTTGTTTTGTAAGCGTCAAGAGCGGTCTGATCTGCCTGGCAGTTTTTAATCAAATCTTCAAATAAAGCAATTGTCTTATCAAAGTTTTCATTTAAACCTTCAAGTGATACATAAGTTTCTTCATTACCTGCCCCTACATTGAAACTTGAAGCAAGTTTATAGAATTCTTTACTGATTACTTCTGAAGATTTGTCTTTAGTTCCCAAATACTGAAGATATTCTGCTGCTATAGGAAGAATTTTGTTGTTCCATTTTCCGGAATCAAAGTGATAGTACATTCTGAACAGAGCGTTGTCTGTATTTTTTACAGAAAGCACATCTACCTCAGCTAATTTGTTTTTAGCGATGTCTTTGTCGTAATTCAACCATACCGGAGCGATTGCATTTTCAGGCATTTCATCGATCTTCTTAAGGAAGGGAGACTGGTCCTCTCTGTTTACTGAAACAGGAGTGATTGTGGGTTTGTCGACCTTTACGATGCTTTTATCTTCCCCTTTTCTTTTATTAACAGCTACATAGCTATTGTTTTGCAGGTATTTGGATGCAAAATCCATAATATCTTTTTTGGTGAGATGCGAAATTTCATCCACATATTCCAAAGTTACTTTATGGTCTACATCAGACGTAAACTCATCCATAAAAATACTTGCTCTTGAAGAGTATTTCTCGTCTTTTTGGATGATGTTTTTCTTTTCGTTGTTGACAATAGACTGGATCAGATCATCAGAAAATTCTCCTTTTCTTAATTTGTCGATTTCCTGAAGCAACAGATTTTTTACTTCATCCAGAGACTGTCCTTCAGTTGGTTTTCCTTGTAAAAGTAACACTGAATAATCTTTTAAAGCATAAGAACCTGCATATGCGCCCAGTAATTTTTGTTTTTTAACCAGATCAAGGTCAATCAATCCAGCCTGTCCGTTGGTAAGCATGTTTCCAACAAGGTTCAATAATCTGGCATCTTTGGTAGACGCTCCGGGGAATCGGAAACCAAGCATTACATTTTCAGGATTTGGCCCAAAAACTTCTTTAATAACAGGAGCCGTGATGGGCTTTTCCTGTCCGATCTTATATTCAGGAACCGTTTTAGACTTCATATAGGAGAAAGCCTTGTCTATTTTGGCGATCACTTCATCCGGATTAAAGTCTCCGGACATGATGATTCCCATATTATTAGGAACATAGTAGCTGTCGTAGTAATTTCTGATGGCCTGAAGAGAAGGATTTTTCAAATGTTCAATAGTTCCGATTGTCGTCTGCTTTCCATAATTGTTATTAGGGAAAAGATGAGCAAACATGGTGTCGAAAACTTTATCTCCATCATCATCAAGAGATCTGTTTTTTTCTTCATACACCGCTTCAAGCTCTGTGTGGAAAAGTCTGAAAACCGGCTCTCTGAATCTTTCAGCCTGGACAGCAAGAAATTTGTCAAGAACATTGGATGGCACATCTTCTGTGTATACTGTTTGTTCAAAGAAGTGAAGGCATTGGTTCCGTCAGCTCCCATACCAGCCATCATTTTGTCGTATTCATTCGCAATTGCATATTTGGCAGCCTCCCGGAAACCTTGTCAATCTCTTTGTAGATCTCTTTTCTTTTAGCTTCATCCTTGGTTTGGTTGTATTTCTCGTAAAGGGCATCAATCTGGTCCAGAAGAGGCTTTTCTTTAGTCCAGTCTTTAGAACCAAACTGATTGGTTCCTTTGAAAAGCATATGCTCCAGATAATGGGCAAGACCCGTGTGGTCTGCAGGGTCAGTTTTACTTCCTGCTTTTGTAGCAATATACGTTTGTATTCTTGGGTCTTTATTGGTTGGGCTCAGGATAACTGTTAACCCGTTCTTTAAGGTATAGTACCTTGCTGAAGTAGGGTCATTGGTAACGTATTTGTACTTGTAGCCATTAGAATTACCTTCTTTCCATTGGAAATCCTGGCCAAAAGCATATCCTGCAAAACTTGCAGCGGCAATACTTGTTGCGATGGTTAGTTTTTTTAACAGATTCATGTTGTGTTGTATTTTTAATTATTAATTTGTTAATTGAATGGTTCCAATAAATTTTTGATTCGCTTCATAGCTTCTCTCAAATCTTCTTCAGAGGCAGCGTAAGAGAATCTGATACATTCAGGACTTCCAAAAGAGAGTCCGCCTACACAGCCTACATGAGCATTTTCCAGAATGAACATAGCGAAGTCATCCGAATTATTAATTTCCTTTCCGTTCAGGGTTTTTCCGATATAGTAGGAGATATCCGGGAAGAAGTAGAATGCTGCTTTAGGAAGCAATACTTTAAATCCTGGGATTTCTTTGATCAGTTCATACACAAGATCTCTTCTTTCTTTGAAAGCATCAATCATGTATCTGTATTCGGAAGGATCTGTTTTCAACGCAGTGATAGAGGCTCTCTGTGCCATGGTGTTGGCTCCGCTGGTCATCTGCCCCTGTACTTTTTCACACGCTTTTGCCAGCCATTCCGGACATGCAGAATATCCGATTCTCCATCCTGTCATTGCAAATGCTTTTGACATTCCGTTGATTACGGCTGTCTGTTCATATACTTCAGGAAACTGTGCGAATGGAAGTTGTTTTGGTTTCGTAATTGATATATTCATAAATCTCGTCAGAAATTATCGTCACCTGAGGATGTTTGGCAATAACTTTAGCCATGGATTTCAACTCATCATATGTATAGTATCCTCCTGACGGGTTACATGGCGAGCTGAAAAGTACTGCTTTGGTCTTATCTGTAATGGCTTCTTCCAGCTGCTCGGCAGTGATTTTAAAATCAGTGACATAGGAGGTTGGAAGCATCACCGAAGTTCCACCCATCATTTTTACCATTTCATCGTAGCTTACCCAGTAAGGGGCAGGAAGAAGAACTTCATCTCCATCATTGATGATCGCTGCCAATACGTTAATAATGGCTTGTTTCGCTCCGTTTGATACACAGATTTGGGTGGGCTTATATTCTAAATGATTATCTCTTTTTAATTTATAGGCAATGGCTTCACGCAATTCCAGGAAACCGGGAACAGGAGAGTAGTGACTGTAGTTCTGGTTGATGGCATCAAAAGCGGCCTGTTTTATGTTGTCCGGAACATCAAAATCCGGTTCGCCAAGAGTCAAGCTGATCACATCTATTCCATTCGCTTTCATTTCTCTGGCTTTATTAGACATTACAAAAGTCTGTGAGTAACCTAGTCTTTTTACTCTATCCGAAAGTTTATCCATGTATTTTTTTGAATTTTAACAAATATATAATAAAAACGCCTTTCAGGGAAATAAAAAAGCGGCTGATTTAAAGATTTTTATCAGTTTTTACATTGAATCATTATCACGTAAATGGCAATGAATGGTTTTGATTTAAGTGTAATATCTGATCCCATTTTTAGCGGCATTAAACCAGGGAAAGATGAAAATGTTGCTTTTGTTATTGATCATTAAGGGCTGATATTTTCAGATACCGACCTTAAAGTTTGAATAAAGCTGAGAAAAAACCTATTTTTGCGGATTATAATAATTCACATGTCTACAACGTTAGTATTAAAATATTTTCCGGATCTTACAGAAACACAGCTGAAGCAGTTTGCTCAATTGGAGGAGCTTTATAACGAGTGGAATGAAAAGATCAATGTGATTTCCAGAAAAGATATGGAATCGCTGTATGAAAAGCATGTTCTTCATTCTTTAGGAATTGCTAAGGTGATCGAATTTGCCCCGGGAACAAAAGTACTGGATATTGGAACCGGAGGTGGTTTTCCGGGAATTCCTTTGGCTATTCTGTTTCCGGATACGGAGTTTACTTTGATTGATTCTATCGGGAAGAAGATCACTGTTGTAAAAGCGGTAGCGGAAGGCATCGGTTTAACGAATCTGACCGCTGTTCACGGAAGAGCGGAAAAATTAAAAGAAAAGTTCCATTTTGTAGTCAGCAGGGCAGTAACACAAATGCCTGAATTTTTAAGATGGCTGAAAGGTAAATTTGAAAAAGAACAGTTTAATCCCAAGCATAACGGAATTCTCTATTTAAAAGGAGGTGACCTCGCTGAAGAACTGGCCGGGATCAGATGTGAAATTTATAATCTTAAAAACTATTTTGATGAAGAATTTTTTGATACTAAAAAAGTAGTGTATGTATCAAAAGGTAATTTTAATTCCTAAATTTATACCATTAAGGAATAATTTTTGCTAAATATGTATTGGTAATCACAAAAATTAAAGGCTATGAAAAAGTTTTTAAACATTGGATTTTCGGCAGTATTGTTGGGAATAGTTTTAATCTCGTGTAATGACGATGATTACCGTACGATTGAATCTATCGGCAAAATCAAAATAGACAGCGTTAAGAGTACAAAAGATACTATGAATGTCTATGGTGTGCAGAGTATAAAGACGTATTCTACCTATCCTTCCCAATGCGAGGGATTCTACGGATACGATTATATCTATAATGATAATCTTGAAAGAACTGTTACAGCTTACAAGTACATTACCAACGGACCCTGTGCCCAAGCGAGTTATGTAGTTGCCAGCCAGATCAGATTCAGTCCGCAGAAGACAGGAACATATACTTTTAAATTCTGGAACGGGGGGAATAGCTGGATTACAAAAACAATTGTAGTAAAGTAATCATGAAATTGATTTTTTTATCCCTTTTTTTAGCGGTTGGAAGTGTATTTGGACAAAAACTCATCTGGAAAGAGAATCAGAAACTTAGCTGGGAGAATTTTAAAAGCCCGGTCAACAGGAAAAATAATCCCGATGTGGCTGCTTACACGCATTGCGGCTGGGAATATTCGGTAGTGAAATCTACCAATCCCAAATCCCCTGTCACTGTTGAAATTAAAACCATTTTCAACGAAGACAAATCCTGGAAAGACATAAAAAAAATCAACGATTATATCTTGCTGCATGAGCAGAAGCATTTCGATATTGCTGAGCTGTTTGTGAGGAAAATGCGAAAATCTGTTGCTGAAAGTATCAGGACATCTGCTGATTATGACCGTTTATTCAAAGCTATTTATAACGAGATATCGAACGGGTATAAAAATTTCCAGACCTCCTATGACAGGGAAACAAACCATGGGATGAATAAAGAAAAGCAGGCAGCGTACAATACGGCCATTGCTGAAGAGTTAGAACATTTAAAAAGCTATAAAACCCCTTGAAATTTCTCAATAAGATCATTCACGAACTCTTAGCACAAAACCCGGATCTTTCTGCGTTTAATATCGTTCTGCCCGGAAAACGTCCCATTGTATTCATCAGGCAGATCTTAGAAGAGAATCATTACTCAGGATTTCTTCCCAATTTTTTTACAGTGGAAGAGCTTATCAATAAAATTGCAGACAAACAGCCTATCCAGGGGATTCCACTCTGGCTTTTTTCATTTGATGTGTACAGGAGTCTGAATCTTATTCCGAATGATGATTTTGCAGAATTTTTAAAATGGTTTCCCACTTTACAGAAAGACTGGGATGATGTTTTGAAATTCTCGGATAGCGATCAGGCGGTACTGCAGTATATGTTTGATGAAGAAAGGATCAAGGAATGGGCTCAGAATCTTGGAGACGACGACGATGTACCCAGAAAGAAGTTTCTGAACTTCTGGCAGAATATGAATGTTTTTCTTCCTCAATTAAAGGAAAGACTCAAAGATAGAAATTGGGCTACTTCGGGGATGATTCATGAAACGGCTAAAGCTAAGATTGATCAATTTGCCAAGAATACTTCAGAACAATTTGTTTTTTGTGGTTTTAATGCCTTTACACCGGTGGAGGAAAAACTGGTAAGAAGCTTGTTGCAGTGGGATAAAGCTCAATGTTTTTTTCAGGCAGACCGCTATTATTTTGATGATGAAAGACAAGAGGCCGGAAAATTTCTGAGAAACCATAAAACCTGGAAAGAGTTTGATGATAACCGAGCTTTTCAATGGATTGAAGATGATTTCAGCCAGCCTAAGAATATAAAGGTTTATGAAGTTTCCGGAAATGTGACTCAAACTAAAGTACTGCCGGAGATATTTAAAGAGATCAATAATACAACCTATTCCAATACGGCCGTTGTATTGCTGGATGAGAATCTTCTTCCCGCGAGCCTTGATGTAATGCATGGAATTGAAACGCTGAATATTACAATGGGTTTCCCATTGAAGAATTTGTCCTTTTCCAACGCGGTAAAACGGCTTTTCTATCTTCAAAAGCAATTGGAGAAAAACAAGTCGTCTTATTATTACCGGGATGTTTTTCCTATTCTGGAAGAACTTCCGAAGTCTGCGGAAGATGAACAGATCATCAACGAGTTTAAAGCAAAAATAGAAGAACGGAATATCGTTTATATTTCCAGAAAACTGCTGCATGAGCTTTTAGGAGAGCTTTCTTATTTTGGACTGCTCCAGAAAGCTGCCAGCACTCATGCTTATCTCGACCTGCTTATCGCTTTTTGCCAGCAGGTAAAATGGCTCGAAATAGATGATATCCAATATGAGAATGTTTCCCATTTTGAAAATGCCTTCAGAATTATCAAAAACCAGCTGACCCCATACAATATCCAGATCAGGATGGAAACTTTGGAGATCCTGATCAACCAGCATATCAATTCTGAAAGTATCGATTTTCAGGGGGAGCCGTTACGTGGGCTTCAGATTATGGGATTGTTGGAGACCCGTCTTCTGAATTTTGAAAATGTGATCATGCTTTCTGTCAATGAAGGAAAACTTCCGCTGGGGAATTCTCAAAATACCTATATTCCTTTTGATATCCGGAAATTCTTCGATCTGCATACTTTTCTGGAAAATGACAGCATTTATGCTTACCACTTTTACAGGCTGATTCAGGATGCGAAGAATGTGCATTTGCTGTATAATGCTTTAAGCTCGGGTGTGAATACCGGAGAAAAGAGCAGGTTTATCACCCAGATCGAAATGGAGAGTTCCCATCAGATTGAACATTTGATCATTGAGAATTCATCGGAACCGATCCTTACCAAACCCATTGAAATTCCCAAGACCGGAATTGTGCTGGAACGTCTTCGGAAATGGAAAGAAAAAGTGTCCGCTTCCCATCTTACCAGTTATCTTTATAATCCTGTAGATTTCTATTTATCCAAGATTCTAAATACCTCGGAAACGGATGAAATTGAAGAGGAATTATCGGTGAAGAACTATGGAAATCTTGTACATTATTCACTTCAAGAAGTATATGAAGTGTTAAAGGGTAAGGTTTTAAAAGAAAGTGATTTACAGAGTTCAGTTAAAGCGATAGATAGCTATATAAATATTGCCATTGAGAAGCTTAAGCATCAGCCTGAATTTTACGAAAAAGGGATGAACTATATCCATAAGGCAATTGCTAAAAAAGTGATTGAAAATGTTCTTATGCATGATTTAGACCTGATAAAACAGGGAAATAAACTGGAGATCGTAGATATAGAAAGGCGGTTTGAAAATGTAGAGTTTGCCCTTGACGGGAGTGATAAAATTTCCTTTCTTGGATTCATAGACCGGATTGATAAACTGAACGGTACTTTAAGAATTATTGATTATAAAACAGCTAAAACAAAAAACCTTACTGTGAAAATAGATGAAGACAATGTGGAAAGTTACTTTCATAACAGTGACCGAAAACAGGCTCTTCAGCTTTGTATTTATCATTATGTGGTACAGAATCTGCCGGAGTTCTGGGGGTTCCCTATAGAAACGGGAATATGGAGCTTTGCTGAAGCCAAAAAAGGAATGGTTTCTCTTCAGTTTGAAAAAGGAGATATTGAGGATGCAATGAGGTCGGTTAAAAGCCTTATCCTTGAAATTCTGAATCCGGAAATTCCCTTTGTGGAAAGTATAAAGCCCTATTAAAAAGAGCCCAGATTCCACATGTCTTTGTGTCCTTAATTCAAATATAAATCCCTTTTTATCTTGTAAAAGACCAGAGTTGAAATATGTTTTTTTTGTCATGTAGGCCGGACAAAGAAACCTGCTTTTTGTTGTATATTTACGCCTCGATTACTGTTTTTTATAAATAAACAGGATTTAACCTGAATAAATTAAAAAGCGCATGAAAAAGAGCCTGATATTTTTAGCTGTATTTCTTTTCTTAATGGCCAGGTCTCAGCAAACAAACGATTCTCTGAATATTGCTTTACAAAACATCACCAAGGATACTAAATTTGGTTTGGCGCTCAGTGGCGGGGGAGCAAAAGGGTTTGCCCATATCGGCATTTTAAAAATGATCGATTCACTGGGAATCAGGGTGGATTATATCACAGGAACCAGTATGGGAGGGATTTTAGGTGGTTTATATGCTATGGGATACAATGCGGATCAGCTAAAAGAAACGGTCCATAAAGTTGACTGGAACAGGATTCTCAGCAATAAAATTCCCTACAGCAAAGTCAATATCAGTGAAAAGGATGAATATGACAAATACATCCTGGAGTTTCCTGTAGTGAAAGGAATTCCGACTCTTCCAAGTTCCTATATTGAAGGACAGTATATGGGGGAGGTACTTAATACATTGACATTTAATGCAAAACATATCAATGATTTCAGCAAGTTGCGTATTCCTGTACAACTTACTTCTTCAGATATAGAAAATGGAGGGCTGATCATGCAGAAAAAAGGATCTCTGCCATTAGCGATCCGGGCTACACTGGCAATACCTGCTGCTTTTGCTCCGGTCTATATTGATGGAAAACTCCTGGTAGATGGCGGCCTTGATCGTAATTACCCTGCTAATGAAGTTCAGCAGATGGGCGCTGATTTTGTAATTGGAGGCTACACCGGGTTCAGGCTTTTTACTAAAAAAGAAATTGAGAATCCGATGAAAATGATTTATCAGACTCATGCCATTCGCTCCGTTGAAGACTTTAAACATCAAAAGGCCTTATCGAATATATTGGTAGACTTTGTTGATCCTTTGGGAGATATCACGACAAAAGATTTTGCCAGGTACAGAAGGATCATTAAGATCGGAGAGATGGAAGCCAAAAAACATCTTCCCGAATTCGTAGCACTGGCCGAAGCACAGCGAAAATTGGGGATCAGGTATGAGCATGAAATAATTGAAGAGGTAAAACTGCCGACTGTACAGTTTACTTACAATGAAGAAGATGGAACTCCTCTTAAAGATGCTGCAGAAATAGAAGTGATCAAAAAGCAAATGAGACTGGAAGAAGGGAAGTATTATGATGCAAAAACCATTAATGAAGCCATAGACCGGGTTTTTGGAATGCGGCAGTATTTGAAAGTATATTACACATATACCCAAGTAGAGGAAGGCCTGGTCATGAATATTTTTGTAAAAAGAGCGAAAAAGGGAGCCTTTAAACTGGCCCTTCATTATGATACTGAGCAGTCTGTAGGGATTATTGTCAATTATACCTACAGAAATATTCTTTTAAACAGGTCTAGATTTTTAGCTGCGATAGATATTTCGGAACGTTTTAAAGCAAAACTGGCCTATCAGCAGTTTTTGGGTAAAGGTGATCGCTGGTGGTTTGATATAGAGGCGAAAATGATTCATCTTAAAAGTAATGACTTGACGTTTAGATTGTTGGAGATGTTTGATGAAGACGGAAGTGCAAGATTTCCTAACCACATCTATAGAAATATAACGGGTAAGATTGCCTTGAATTATAATATTACTCCTAATGCTTTTTTTTCTTTAGGGACAGAATTCAGTGTTGAAAGAATGTATACTTTACTGGATAAAGTGGATCAGTCGAAAGTGGATAATTATAATAAGAAACTCTATAATCACAGTAATTTCAATACTTTTTTGAAATTTGAGCAGAATAATCTCAATAAGAAATATTACTTCACAAAAGGAAACCACCTGCAGATAAGCACCAGGTTTTATTATGGAGATCAATATAATTTATATGACCTGAAGCAGGTACAGCCTCAGCTGTATCCCATATTAAATCCTGAAGAAGATTATTATTCCAAACCGAAGAACCTGGTTTCATTTACGCTGAATGAAAACTTTGCTTATCCTATTACCAGAAGGCTGGCTGCTAAGGTTAACCTGTTCCTTGGAACAAGTTTTGGGCCGGTAAAGGAGAATGTTCCTTATCTTTTTCTTAATCAGAAATACAATATCGGGGGAAGTGAATACAATTATGATCTTATGAATCCGGAATTCAACGGTCTCCGCCAGAAAGAATTACCTATGACCTCTGTTGCCAAAGCGGGATTGTCTCTTCAATACCGGGTTATGAGAAGGCTGTATCTTATGCCTTCTTTCAGTTATGGTAAGGTAAGTGAGGAATTTTCTCCTTTTAATGACAGCTTTGATATGTTTGGCTATGGTTTGAATATTGGCTATGAATCTCTCATAGGACCAATCAATATTAATTTTTCAAGAAATAATCAGCTTGATTTTTCCAGGATATATTTAAGTGTCGGATTTAAGTTTTAATAATAGATGTAGATGCCTGAACAGAACGTTCAGGCATCATCATTTCATCTCTACGAATGTGAAACTGAAATGTTAACAACATCCGGTTAGCGGATAACTTAGTTTTTATTTTCTGGGAATCTCCGGCCGCGGCATTTTATAATAACTTCCGGATATGCTTTTTAAAAAAGAAACAATAGCATCTGTCTCTGCCTCATTGAGATGCAGAGGCTTTATCAGATGATCAGTGATTGGGAAATTAGGATCATTCTTCTTTTCTTCCGGTGTCGGATTGATCATCTGCATCCCGCTGTTGTATAAATTGACAATCCCATGCATGTCATCCATCAATCCGTTATGCATCCAGGGAGCGGTATACTCCAGGTCTCTCAGGGAAGGCGTTTTGAATTTCCCCACATCATCCGGGTTTTTGGTAATAAGATACCTTCCAAGATCTTCATATTCCCTTTTGTAATAGGTAAGGCCGATATTATGAAAAGACTCATCGGTAAGGTATTTACCATAATGGCAGTTCATACATCTTGCTTTGGTTCGGAACAGGTGCATGCCATAGATTTCTTTGTCACTCAATGCTTTATAATCGCCTTTGATAAGCTTATCTAACCGGCTAGGCTGGCTTTTGATGGTTTTCTGAAAGGTAGATAAAGCACGGGCTATTTTGTCAAATGTTATTCTTTCTGTCTTATAGACCTCTTTAAAAAGCCGCCTGTATTCCTGGTAAGCATAGAGTTTTTTAGCGAGTTTTTCCGGCTTCATATTCATTTCATTGTGTGCGGAAATGGGACCTACCAGTTGTTTTTCCAGGGTTGGGGCTCTTCCGTCCCAGAAATAAGATTTCCGATCTCCGATATTATACAGAGATTGGGTATTTCTCTTCCCCTGAAGGTGGTCATGACCCAATGCAACTTCCTGACGGTCTCCCCAGCCCAGTTCGGGATTATGGCAGCTGCTGCACGAGATCTGGCCGGATGCAGAAAGCTTGGGATCGAAAAATAGTTTTTTCCCCAGCATCACCTCAGGCAGTTCCTGGGTTTCATAATAATTGGAATCCCATTCTACGGCTTCAAATTCCGTCCAATTGATCATGGAGTCAATAGAAGGGCTGGGCCAGTATTTTATCGGTCTTTTATACTGTTCTGCGACCTCTCCGTAATCTACACGATACTTCTGCAGCGTATGCTGCATACAAAATAAAGAAACTCCTCCGATCAGCAGTACTAATTTAATATCTGAAAATTTCATCGTTCTTCTGAATTTAAAAAATGCTTCCTATGCTCATAGCGAACTGCATATTGCTGCTGCTTTTGAAATGACTGTAAATGATTTTGCTCCCTACGAACGCATTTTTGATAACGGGAAAACTGAAGTGGAATTTAACATCCATCCTGGCCTGCCAGAAGTCAGAAGACTGAAATGCATAATTTTCCTGCAGCATTTGGTTGATGGATACTTTCCCGGAGCTGCTAAAAACCGAATTCTTCTTATAGACATCAGTCATTGAAATTCCTATACCAACAGATAGCGCAAGACTGGGGTCAAATGTTTTTAACCACTGATAGTCTGCACCATATACAAGCCTATTAATTTCTACAATGGACAGGGGATTACTGTATTTTTCCTTTTCCTGAATCCATCCTAAAAATGGAATGAAAGAAGACTTTGCTTCTTTTCCGATTTGCAGAAGTCCTTTAAACAGGAGATTGCTGATCTTATGATTGTATTTTTCCAGCGCTCCTATCTGGATATAGTTTCTTGAGTTATCATTCAGGAATAAATTTTCAGTTCCTTTTCTTTCCATGCTGCTTCCGTCTGCTGAGAGTCCCCACATTATTTTTCCTGCATCAAAAATTTTTCCCAAAGAAAAGTTCAGCTGCTGTTCATCAATTTTTGAGGCATTAAGGTCAGTAAATTCTGTCAGGAACTTATCCAGGTTCAACTTTTTCATTCCAAAGTTAAAATACCAGTTTCTGTTGGCTGCTTCAAAGATTTGTATCCCTCCGCCATAAGTCCAGCCTTCATAATACGCCTGCCGGAGCTTTCCGGAAAGAAGTTCATTATAATTACCCAGTCCGGTCATGTTGTAGATCATGGGAAACCCCTGGTTGCTGACAAAGCTCAGATCATGTTTCTGAGTATATTTTTCAGCTTCCAGATAGGCTCCTATTTTAAATTGATCAAACATCATTTTATTGGCCCCCAGTGCCAGTGAAAAATGGGCAGAAATGTTTTTGGGCCTTGGATCTATGTCGCGGTAGCTTAAGCCGGCCTTATAGCTTCCTGCAATACCCATGGTAAAACTGTTGATTCTTTTAGCATATCCTCCCGAAAAAGAATAATTCTCAAATTTCATAGTACCTCCGACACTATCGGCGGCTACATAGGGATAGATCAGATCGTAATCATCATTTTCGTTCCACAGCATCTGCTTATTTTTTCCCTGGGTATAAGAAGCATTGCCCCATACTACGGTGTTACTGTCCGGTATCTGTAAGGTGCTGGTTTCTGCACCCCATACACTCTTTCCTTTGCCTTTTTGCTGTAAAGCATTGGGAGTGTCATGGTCTTCAGTCATCACGCTGAAGGTTGTGATACTGTATTTTCTTGCTCCCATATGGCTGGCCGGGTTGGTATTGATATTATTTTTCAGTTTTCTTTCAAAACTGTATTCTTCACGGATTTTTTCCATAATGGTATCATTGACCTGTGCCTGGAATTTTGTCCCCAATAGAAGGATAAAACATACAAGTATGGAACGGGAATATTTCATTTTAGTTAAATAATGAAGGTTTTACACCATGCTCAAAATCTGCAGTGGAATTGTTGGTGTCTTTTAAAATATTTTTGCCTTCCGAAGACTGACCTGCTACTTTTCTGCGGACCGCTTTTCCGAAACGGTTCTTGTCACCGTCAAACTGGGTAACGGAAGTCCATCCCATATCTAAAGAAGGAGAAGTTACCAGCCATTGAAAAGAATCCTGCACACTCAGATTGACCGCATCAGTAATCCATTCGTTCGGAATTTTAACCGCTGTTCCGTCCATAGGATAAACATCTCCTCCGAAGGTAAGATTGTATTGATAAGTATATGAATTCTGACTGATCAGAGCCTCATTAGTCATTCCTTCAGGCATACGGGCCAGTGCATAAGCATAATATCCCTGGGTATGAATGACCATTTTTTCAAATACATTGATCATTTTAGGAACTGCAGGATTATCAATATCATCCGAGTCTTCTTTGAAAATCTGGAAATCAGCCTGCGAAAGATTAATCGATAGAACATTGAATTCTTTGTGGTTAATGGCATCTTCTGCAATGATAATGGATTCTCCCGGTTGTACAGGGTAAGTATTACCTGCCCCGGGGATTCTGATGATCGCTCCGGCAGATAGGGTTGTTCCCATGATATTCGGACTGTAATCCTGCTTTTCATTGGTCATAAAACTGGATTGTATCAGAAGCATACCATCAGCATATAAAACGTGGTCTGTATTATTGGTAATTTTAAAATACTGATCTCCGAAATACATCGCTCCCTGTGGTGTTTTTGTCCCGGTAAAAAAGACCTCTTCCAGAATAAGGTCATTGCTTCCTGCTTTTAAAGCAATATCCATTGTTTTATTTTGCTCATTTCCGCTGATTACAACTCCTGTCTGTACACCACCGACTTTAGCGTCTGCAGAGCCTGAATCGTCAGAATAAACAATGCTTCCCTCAGCAATAATATGGTATGTTCCCGAAGGAAGTGAAAGCTGTAGGGTATTCGTATTTTTTAATTCCCGGGAAACGGTAAATCCTGTGTTAAGCTCCTTAAAGCTCACCGTAAGATGTTTATATTCTTTAACATGGAGATTTTCCGGAACTACCTTTAGCTCAAGCTGTAACGATGTTTGTGCTTCCGGAGCATCTGAATCTGAAGAACATGCCGTAAAACCGGCTACAGTACACCATAATAATAGTGTTTTTAATAAATGTTTAAACATAATGTTATTTTGAAATTATTTATAAATTGAAATTGATTTCCATTCCGAAGTAAGGATCATACGCTCCCTTCCTGTTGATATTGAATCCATTAATGCTGTATGGAGCATAGTAACTGAAAAGCCTGTTGGCAAACATAGAAACAGTAACCGCCTTATTCCTGAAGCTTTTACTTACTTTCAGATTCAGATTCACTTCCATAGGCCTTCTTGTGGCAGTGTAGCGGTCCTCATTCTGAGGAATAATTAAACTTTCCAGTATGGTCCCTGTTACAGTATCCGGGTTAAAAGGGTGGATAGTACCGTTTTGATCCACATAATGGCTGGGCACGCCGTTCATGGGATTTAATTTTCTCATCGAATACCATGAAAACTGGAAAGAAGAAGAAAAGACCAGATCCAGCCTGGGAAAATAGGTGTCCAGCATCAGATTGGTATTCAACACTTCATTTTTTGAAGCAGGTTCCATCCCTTCATAGAGCCCGAGATAAGGATAAGGCCTTCCGCTGATGAGCAGATCCCGCCCTCTGTAGACAGGAAGACTGTTGCCGTATTGGGTTCTGAACCATGCTCCATTAAAGGTAAGTCTCGTATTGATGACCGGAATTCTATTGGAAGAATATTGAAATTCCACCCCTTCCTTATCTACCTTACTGCCATTTCGCTGCGTGGCATAGATGAAGTTTTCACTGACGGTCTGATAGGGAAGTGTATTCACCTCCGGTGGAGAGGTAATGGCAGTATGATCAATCCCCGAGGTATCATATTTTTTATATTGATAGACTGCATACTCATTCATAGAACGGAAAGCATTATGCATGTTCTCCTTAAAAACAGTCACTGACAACTGATGAAACCCTAAATTAAAATCCATTCTGGCTTCAAATTTTTCATTGGCGGCAGGTTCTATATCCGGATTTTGAGGATTATAAATCATTGTTTTATAATTAACTCTTCTATAGTTTGGATTGCTGTGAAAGTAATTGAGCTGCTGGATATCTTTGTACACCAGCTCCGGGTACAGTAAATTAAGGTCGGGGAATAGGGTTTGCCTGCCATATCCAAGCGTTAAGGCCAATCTTGCTTTTTTATTCATCCAGTCAAATGAGGGAAATTCCCATTGAAGATGAGCTCTGGGATCGGGATAGATTTTTCCTTTCATTTTGAAATCTGAAGGCAGATTCATCATGATGTTTCCTCTTATTCCCAATGCTAAAGTGAGCTGGTGTTTTCCCAACGCTGCCATAGTGACAGACTCAAGGAATAGGGCTGATGTAGTATAGGCCGGGATATCACGGTAGGCACGAGGTCTGAACGTTGATTTGGGATCTATCGGCCGGTGACGGTCAAACTGCTGTCCTTTGCCCAAGTTTTTACTCAGCTGCCAGTCGAATCCCGCATTCAATTCGTTGGTTACCGATTTAAAATCAAAATGGAAGTTATTGACCATTTTAACAAACAGATCAAGAGGCTTTCCATCCACCTGGTAATCTGAAATGTATTGTGCCTGAGGATAATATCCGTCGTATTCTCCTTCCGTAATAGATAAAGGAAAGGCAGTAGCATTTTCGAGCTGGATAAATTTGGTTTGTTTTATTTTGTCAAATCTTTGATTGGCAGTGGCCTGGATTTCTGTGGATCTGTAAAATGACCGGTTGGTCTTCGTGTATGTGAAAAGTTGGGATAAGCTGAGGAAATGATTGTTTACCTCGTAAGAATTCAGTTCGGATAGGTCGATGTCCGGATCAGATTTAGATCCGTCAACAGAACCCGTATAACTAAGGGTAGACAGCCATCTTACATTTCCGCTATGGTATGTTTTTTCCTTTGCTACAGCAAGATTTGTTGTAATTCTTTTATAATTTTCCAGTCTGTCTCTCGGATCGGCTTTGGCATTCAGATAATCGAATCCTGCATTGATTTTCAAATCTTTTTCCTTATTTTCAAAACCTTTATTCAGAGCAAACAGTTTACTGTAACCATCTGCTTTAAACCTTGCTTTCCATTTTGTATATCCTGATTTTTTAGTGATTTTTACAATTCCGGAGGTCAGGTTTCCATAGATCACTGAAGGAATTCCCCGGAGAATTTCAACACGCTCGATCTGGTCTGTGGAAATACTCCGCATATCGACTCCACCGGTAACGGAAAGTCTTTTCGTTAATCCATTATTGGTTTTATCCAGAAAATCATACGTATACTGAAGATTGGCTCCGGAATGTAAAGGAGCTCCATCTATAAGAAATGTAGTTCCCATCGATGAGGTATTGTAGCCGGAACCAGGCCTGCCGGTTTCCCGGAGGCTTATTTGATTGACTTGGTTCAAAACCGGGTCGCCCGATCTTCCTCCGGGAAGCAGTTCCAAAAGATCGGTAAAGCTTGAAGGCTGTAAATGCTGCATGGCGCGGTTGCTGATGATAGAGGAGGAGGTGAGGCCTTTTCCTTCTTTAGCGGTGATCACAACTTCTTCGATGTTATTCATTTTCTCTGCCAGGGATATGGAAAAAACGCCTGTCTTTACAGCGTTTATGATCATAGAATAGCTATGATATCCGTCTTTACGGGCTTCCACTTTATATTTCCCGGAAATGACATTTATTACCGAAATTCCTTTATTATTGGTAGAAGTTGAGTAACTGTTTTCATCAGATACAATTTTTATCTGTGTTTTTCCAAGAGGATCATCATCCGGGCTTTTTACCTCGAAGGTAATGGTTACATTTCTTTCCTGAGATTTAAACGCGGCAGCACCGGTAAAAGAGAAGAGAAAACTGAAAAAAAGAAGCCTAAAAGGAAGGTGGGGTACATTATTTATCATCAAGCATTATTCTTCCGGCAAAAGTAAGTGGCTCATGATAATTTCACTAATTTTATTTAGAATAATTTAAAATAATTGACAAATGTCATTGTGCTCCTCTTGCCCAAAAAAGAGTTGAGAATGCTTTTTTTAAGGTGTCGTGTTGCATGGAGAAAACTGGTAAATCATTTAACCATTGCAGATTACCTATACGTTATAAAGGTAAAAATGCACTTCATTTTTATCATGAAGTGCATCAAAATTAACTTGAAAATGAATATAAAAGACAAGGTGATGTTACATTTTTACTTTTTTAGGAATTATTTTTCCGTGAAATTTTTGTTCAGTGCTTACCAGATCTCCTCTTTGCTGTGCAGAATAAAAAGCAGCAGTGAGACCGAGAAAAAAGTAGTGGTTTTCTAATATTGATGTATTTATTGGGGGTCAAGGTAATGTTTTTAATAAATTCATTAAAATATTACCCCCTCAATAATTATTCACTGAATATAAATTCTCCTGAATGTGAATAAAATAAAGAGCCTGGCTCATCGGCCAGGCTCTGTGTATTTATCGTTTGTCTTTTATTTAAAAAGCATTGATTCCGGTAATATCTAAACCGGTGATCAATAAATGAACATCATGCGTTCCTTCGTACGTGATAACCGATTCAAGGTTGGCAGCGTGTCTCATCATAGGAAATTCACCCATGATTCCCATTCCTCCAAGAATCTGTCTGGATTCTCTAGCAATGTCAATGGCCATTTTCACATTGTTACGTTTAGCCATAGAGATTTGAGCGGGAGTTGCTTTATGATCGTTCTTAAGAGTTCCTAATTGAAGGCATAACAACTGAGCTTTTGTAATTTCAGTGACAAATTCTGCTAACTTCTTCTGCTGAAGCTGATAAGAACCAATAGGCTTACCAAACTGTTTTCTTTCCTTAGAATACTGAACAGCCGTACAGTAGCAGTCTATGGCTGCACCGATTACTCCCCATGAAATTCCATATCTTGCAGAGTTCAGACAGGATAAAGGCCCTTTCAATCCAGTTACTCCCGGAAGCAGGTTTTCTTTCGGAACTTTTACATCATTGAATACCAGTTCTCCGGTCTTTGATGCCCTTAAGCTCCATTTGTTGTGTGTTTCAGGAGTGGTGAAACCTTCCATCCCTCTTTCAACGATTAATCCCTGTACTTTTCCCTCTTCATTTTTGGCCCATACTACAGCGATGTCGCATAGAGGAGAGTTGGTAATCCACATTTTAGCACCATTTAAAAGGTAATGGTCACCCATGTCTTTGAAATAAGTTTCCATAGAACCCGGGTCAGATCCGTGGTTAGGCTCAGTCAATCCAAAAGATCCGATCATTTCTCCAGCGGCAAGCTTAGGAAGATACTTTCTTTTTTGCTCTTCAGAACCGAACTCATTGATTGGGAACATCACCAAAGAACTCTGCACAGAAGCTGCAGAACGTACCGCTGAATCTCCTCTTTCCAATTCCTGCATGATAAGACCGTAAGAAATCTGGTCTAATCCGGAACCGCCATACTCAACCGGGATATAAGGACCTAATGCTCCGATTTTCCCTAACTCTCTCATAAGGCCCGGAAGATCTGTATGATTTTGAGCTGCCTGGTCAATCTGCGGCATTACAAAACTTTCCACCCAATCTCTGATAGATTGACGGATCAGTTTATGTTCTTCAGTAAGTAAAGCATCAATTCCATAATAGTCAGGAATGCTTGTAAGAGGATAATATGACATGATTTTTTGATTTTGTTAAAAATAGCATTTTTCGGGTGGTTTAAAAAATTTTTTTAAAAACTTACCTCAATACTGATTTTCAGTAATATAGTGATTTTTTTGTTCTTTTATCAGGAAGATTTTACTTTTTTACTCCTCCTCCTCATTAGATATGGGATACTGATTGGTAGAATTATGGACCTCTTTTTTGAATTTATACAGATAAGGAGCTTTATTGGCTGAACCATCGTAAAGCTTTTCCAGTCTGTCAAGAATATTTAAGCTTAAAATCTTACGCTGGAAATTATTTCTCCTGAATTTTTGGCCTAAAATGGTCTCATAAAGAGCCTGCAGATCTTTCATCGTAAATTTCTCCGGAAGGAGGTTACTGGCTGCTACTTCCGTATTGATATTCATGCGGAGATATTCCAGCCCGGTTTCTATAATCCTGTCATGATCGAAAGCCATTTTCGGCAATTTGCTGACTTCAAACCATTCACAGCTTTCATTGAATGCATCCGGAAAGGTGTTGGCTATTGAAAAGTCAATAAGGCTGCAGTAGCCTACTGTAATAAACCTTTGGAATATCCAGTGGTCTTTCGGAACCTCAATTCCTTTGTTCTTAAGCAAAATCTGATGGACATTATTCTCGGTACGGTCAATTCTTCCGAAAGTATGAAATTGTTTCAAAAACAGGCCCTTAAGATGAGTTCTTTCGTAAAGCACCCTTTCGGCAGCTTCCCGGAGATCTTCATCATTAAATACAAACCCGCCGGGTAATGACCATAAATCAAGATCATGATATTTCAGCAGCAGAACTTTCAAAATATTATTGTGAAAACCGAATATCGTACAGTCTACGGATATATGGGCTACAAAATCTTTTGTGTCTATAAGTTCCTGTAGGGTTTCTTTATTTTTTGTGTCTTTGATTTTCATGGCAGTAAAAATAAAATTATTTTCTATATTTTCTTTTTGGAGACCTTAAAATATAATAAACTCATCATAAAAAGCACAATTACAGAGGCTAAAATATACAAAGGATAAAAATTTAAGAGGCTTTTTCCGAACAAAACAGCCATGATAATAGAACTGACAGAGCTGCCCAGGGAAGAAAAAATGACAATTAATGAGGTGAAAAGGTTTACTTTTTCTTGATCGGTGTGGGCAATCATCTTTGAATTGATGACCGGATAAAGCGGCGATAAAAATAATCCTATTACCGGAAATAAAAACAGAAGCAGTTTGGAATTTTCCGATGTAAAGTATTGTATTCCTAAAATGGCTGCCAGGATTGCTATAATACAAAATATACATGCCATGTAATAGCGGTGCAATGAAAACCTCCGGATAATGTTGGCCGTTACCGTTCTTCCCGCATAGGAGAAGAGGGCAAGAAATGAGGAGGCCTGAAGAGCAAAGAATGAATTGACCTTCAAATGATTTTTATAGAATGAAGGGAGCCATGAATTGAAACCCTGTTCTACAAAAACAATAAAAAAAACAACGCCCAGGAATAGCAGAACGGTGGGAGTGACAAATCCGGACAGTTCGGAGATGATACTTTTGTTTTCTACCTGCTTTACCTCTGAAATAGGCATTTTTGAAAATAAAAAAATAGTGATGATACAAAGCAAAGCGATCAGTAAGAATCCAAATTTCCAAAATTGAGAATATGGGCTTGAAATCAGCCACCCAAAACCGGTATTGACCACAAAAATTCCGATCATAAAAGAAGCTTCTACGCTATTCATGTTTTTTGCGAGTGATTTTTCTTCTGAGATATTATTCCTGATAATACCAAAGACACAGATCTTGCCAACGGCAAAACAAGTTCCGATGATCGCAAACCAGAGCTTATAAAACCAAAAAACTTCAACAAACGGCAGAAGGCAGGAACATAATCCGACAATAGTTAATGCGATGATCAATGCTTTCTTTGTTCCCGTTTTATTGATGAAACTTACTGCAAAAAGAGAAATAAAAGCAATGGGCAAATCTTTGAATGACTCCAGAAATCCCAGTTCACTATAAGTGATTTTAGCCTCGGAAAGCTGGAGGATAATAAGCCCCATACAATTCAAGACCATTGAAAAAATGAGAAAAGTAAGCTTTAACGGAAGTGAAATATGGGACAGCTTGGGCGTCATTTTGGGGATTTATTTTATTGGATTTTTATTAAATTTTATGAAATATGTGTGCGAAGATAACGCTTCTATCCCTTAAAAATAAACGAAAAATTAAAATATTTATTAATGTAATGTTAATTAATTGAAAAAAAATATATTTTTATTGTCTCAATTTGAGAATTAAAATAATAACTGTATATGAATGTAAGAATACCAAGAAGCTTAGGAATGGTTGCCGTCCTCTATTTTACGGCCAATTTCAGTGCCCAGACCAAGGTGAAGGACACGCTTTCTAAAGAAAACAAAATAGATGAGGTTGTAGTCATCGGTTACGGTACTCAGAAAAAAAGTAATGTAACCGGAGCTATAGCAAGTATTAAAGCCAGTGATATAGAAAACATTCCGACCGGTAAGCCGGAGCAGGTATTGCAGGGAAGAGCTGCAGGTGTTTCTGTAGTTACAAATTCGGGACAGCCCGGTGCTCCGGCAACAGTACGTGTGCGGGGAATTACCAGTTTTGGGGCTGGAAGTAACAGTCCTCTATGGGTTGTCGATGGTATTGTAGTAGATAATATCGGATGGCTTAACCAATCTGATATAGAAAGTATTGAAGTACTGAAGGATGGGGCATCATCCGCCATTTATGGGGTTTCTGCCGCAAAAGGGGTGATCCTGGTGACCACAAAAAAAGGTAAGAAAGGTAAACTAACCCTTTCTTATAATGGGTTTTACGGTTTTTCAAATGCATCTAAAAAATTAGATCTCTTAAATGCTACCCAATATGCCAATATCATTAATGAAGGTTTTGTAAATGACGGAGGAACACCGATATTCCAATCCTGAATCCCTTGGAAAAGGAACAAATTGGCAGGATGCTATTTTTGGAACCGGTGAAAAATCCTCTCACGAAATAAGTATTACCGGCGGTAATGAGAAATCCACGTACTATACATCATTTGGATATTTCGATCAGACCGGTATTGTAATGACTGATATCTCTTATTACAAAAGGATCAATGCCAGATTCAACTCAACGCATAAAGTAACAGATTATTTAACTTTAGGACAAACCTTTGCTTATACCCATACCAAATCTCAGGGAGTCAGCGCAAATGAGGAATATGGTGGTCCTCTAGCTTCAGCAGTCAATCTAGATCCCACCACTCCGGTAGTTGTCACAGATTGGTCTCAGGTAGATCCCAGCGGTTATACCAACCCCTACATCATTCGTGATCCCTATGGCAATCCGTATGGAATTTCCCGTTACGTAAATCAGGAAATGACCAATCCGCAGGCCTTCCGTCAAATACAGCAAGGAAACTACAGCTGGTCAGATGATTTTGTAGGAAATGTTTTTGCTGAGCTTAAGTTTCTTAAAAACTTTACGTTCAAAACAAGCTTGAACGGTAAGAAATCTTATTGGGGAAGCCGCTCTTTTACACCGAAATATTATTTAAGTCCGAACTATAATAACACAAGTTTTAATAGCCTGAATAAGGTGGATGAAAATAAATTTGAATGGAGTATGGAAAATACTCTGACCTACCAAAATAAGTTTGGAGATCACAATTTAAGTGTATTGGTAGGACAGGGAATTTATCGATATAATATATCCGGCGGTGCTAGTTTGACTTATAGTAATTTGCCTATTGAACACTGGCAGGATGCTTCTTTTAACTTTAATATTCCCCAGGATGATATTACGGCAACCGGGTGGGACGGTATTCAAACCCGTAAGGCCTCTTATTTCGGGAGAGTAATTTATGATTATGCAGATAAGTATCTATTTACGGGGACAATCCGTAGAGACGGTTCTTCAAAATTTGCTACCAATCAGCATTGGGGAACTTTCCCGTCCCTGTCTTT
This sequence comes from Chryseobacterium sp., assembly GCF_022869225.1. NCBI lineage: Bacteria > Pseudomonadati > Bacteroidota > Flavobacteriia > Flavobacteriales > Weeksellaceae > Chryseobacterium > Chryseobacterium sp. Next base: position 4,277,016 of record NZ_JALIHL010000001.1, read on the forward strand.
AGGATGGAATGTTCATAAAGAAAACTTTTGGCCGGAAAATAAAGTGATCAATAATTTGAAATTAAGAGGAGGTTATGGAGTGTTAGGAAATGATGAAATGGATAATTTCAGATTTGCAAGTTTTATGGTTTCAGGAAGCAACTATACCAATTCCGGGAATAATATCATTATAGGATACGCACCAAGCACACTGGAAAATCCAAACCTGAAATGGGAACAAACCAGCCAGTTGAATATTGCGGCAGATTTAAAATTATTCAGAAACTTCACGCTTACTGCAGATTGGTACAAAAAGAAAACTTCCGATATTTTGAGACAAATCAACATTCCGGGCTATGTAGGTGTTCCTAACTTACCTTGGGCAAACGTAGGGGATATGGAAAACTCAGGGCTGGAGTTCGAGTTGGGCTATAAAAAGAATTGGGATGATTTCGGGATATCGGTAAACGGGAATTTTGCTACGATAAAAAACAAAGTTTTACGATTAGAGGATGATATTGACTACTTCAATCTTGCTTCTTTCCAGACTATGGGCGCTGTATCAAGGGTTGCAGTTGGACAGCCTTACGGTTCATTTTACGGGCAAACGTACAGTGGTGTTTTCCAGAATCAGGCACAAATCGATGCCTATGTAAATGCCAATGGGAACAAGTTGCTGCCTAATGCAAAACCGGGAGATTTTATCTGGCAGGACAATAACGGAGATGGTAAAATTGATGATGATGATAAAGTGAACTTAGGAAGTTCCATCCCGAAGTATACTTTTGGATTGACCGTTAATTTAAATTATAAAAACTTCGATTTTATGGTGTTTGCACAAGGGCAGGCCGGTAATAAGATCTTCCAGGGTTTAAGAAGGCTTGATATGCTTGATGCCAATTACCAGACAAGAGTCTTGGATCGATGGACCGGTGAAGGTTCTACCAATGAAAACCCTAGAATTACACGAAATGATCCTAACCATAATTATTCCTGGATGTCAAATTACTACCTTCAAAAAGGTGATTATGTACGTGTGAAAATTATCCAGTTGGGGTATACGCTTCCTCAGGATATTACGAGCCGTTTTGGAATGAGCAAAGTGAGATTGTATATAACCGGGGAAAACGTTTTTACCTTCACAAAATACACAGGTTATGATCCTGAAATTGCCGGAAGAAATAATTCTGAACAGGATATTATCGGTGTTGACAGAGCTTACTATCCACAAGCCAGAACATTTTTGATGGGAGCAAATATTCAATTTTAATACATAACAAAATGAAAAATAAGAATTTTTTATATAAAGGACTTGCTATTACTTTTTTAACGGGTTTAAGTTTTAGTAATATGGCTTGCAGTGATTCATATCTTGATGACGTACAGAATTCGGGATCTTTTAATACCGATTTGTATTTTAAGAATGAGCAGCAGTCTTTCAGCGCATTGGTTTCCGTATATGATATTTTGAGAAAATATTCAGGCGGATTCGAGAATACAGTGACTTTTTTTAATGCGGGATCTGACGATTTTTATTCCGGTGGAGGAAATTCTAATGATGGTGCAGGTATTCAGGGAATGAATAATTATATGATTAACCCCAATACCATGCCTGCAAGTTACTGGAAAGACTATTATCAGGGTATCGCACGTGCTAACCTTTTAATAGAAAGAGTTCCCGGAGCTTCGATGAGTGATGATCTTAAAAAGAGGTATATTGCTGAAGCCAGGGTTCTCCGGTCTTTATACTATTTCGAACTTGTAAGAATGTTTGGAAATATTCCGTTAATCCTCAAAAGTATAAAATTTGATGATGATTACTGGCATATTCCGCAGGCAAAGCCAAGTGAGGTTTATGCCCAGATAGAAAATGATGTCACTATTGCAATTCCGGATCTAATGATGACGTCAAGCGGTAATGACAGAGGCCGAATTACGCAAGGAACAGCCAGAGCAATATTGGGCAAAATTTATCTGTATGATAAAAAAATGACAGAAGCGGCAGCACAGTTTGCTGAAGTGAACGGTACACCCGGAGGAACCAGCCAATATGGATATAAACTTGTGGCCAATTATGCAGACTTATTTAAAGTAGGACCGGAAACGGCAGACCCCTATAAATTTTCTACAGAATCTATCCTGGAAGTAATGCATACCAACAAAGGGAATTCTGATTGGGGTTTTTGGGGCCAGGGAAAAGATGAAGGTAACTCTATCAATGTAATGGTGGGACCTCGTTCTTATTCTTTAAAAAATATTCCGAATAATACTGCACCTGATATCTATTCAGGCTGGGCATTTAATACAGTAACAGAGAATTTTGTCAGTTTTATGCAGGGAGATCCAAGACTGGATGTGACGGTTTTCAATGCAAAACAATTGGTGGCGGATGGTAAAATTTCTTACAGTCCGGCGTTTGCGGATACCGGCTATTTTCTCAATAAATACTTACCTACAAACGCTTTAAAAAGCTCACTTCCCGGACCGGCAGAACTTAATTTCAGACAAAATTATATCGCCATAAGATTGGCTGACACCTACCTGATGGAAGCTGAAGCTTTAGGAGGTGCCGGAGGAAGAGCTCAGGCGCTGTTGGATGCAGTAAGGGCAAGAGTAGGTTTAGCATCAGTTCCTGTTTCCATGCAGGCAATTAAGGATGAAAGAAGAAGAGAACTTGCAGGAGAAGGACACAGATGGTTTGATCTTGTCAGATGGGGAGATGCTCCTTCAAAACTTGCATCTAAAGGATTTAAAAGCGGCAAAAATGAAATTTTACCCATTCCATTCAATGAATTGCCGAATACCGCTTTAAAACAAAATCCTGGATACTAACACATGAAGTTTCACAACTTATATAGTTTCTTTAGAGGTGCCGCACTACTTAGTGGTGTGGCCCTTTTTCCTTTATCATGTACATCAGTTGCATTCAATAAAGGAAACGAAGTGCAGTACTGGCTTACCAAAGGTGATGAAAGCGTCAAATTACAACAGCAGACCTCCGTTAAATTTATAAACGGTTCCAACAGCTTTCAGAATATTGAAATTGACGATTCTCAAAAGTTTCAATATGTTGATGGCTTTGGATATACATTAACAGGAGGAAGTGTTGAGGTAATCAACCGGTTATCGCCTTCCAAAAGAAAAGCACTGCTTAACGAACTTTTTGGGAACAATAAAAACTCGATTTCCATCAGCTATTTAAGATTAAGCATAGGGGCTTCCGATCTTGACGGCGAAGTGTTTTCCTACGATGATCTGCCGGAAGGACAGACGGATCCCTCACTTTCAAAATTCAGTCTGGAAAAAGATAAAGACCTGATAGCAATGCTGAAAGAGATTCTGGCGATCAATCCTTCTATTAAAATCATTGCTGCTCCGTGGTCTTCTCCGGTTTGGATGAAAGACAACGGTAAATCAAAAGGAGGGAGCTTAAAACCTGAATTCTATGGAACGTATGCCCAATATTTTGTAAAATACATCCGGGGAATGAAAAAAGAGGGCATTACCATTGATGCAGTAACGCCTCAGAATGAGCCTTTGCATCCGGGAAATAACCCGAGTTTGTATATGCCGTCTGAACAACAGGGAGATTTTATTAAAAATCATTTGGGACCGGTTTTTAAAGCCAATGGAATCACGACCAAGATTGTTGTTTATGATCACAACTGCAACAAACCTGAATATGCTGTTGATATTTTAAAAGATCCTGAAGCAAATCAATATATAGACGGATCTGCTTTTCATTTGTACGAAGGAGACATCTCTGCATTAAGTGCCGTACACAATGCTTTTCCGGACAAAAATTTATACTTTACCGAGCAGTGGACCGGAGCAAAGGGAAATTTTAACGAAGACCTGAACTGGCACACTAAAAATGTGATTATTGGTTCCATGAGAAACTGGAGCAAAACCGCATTAGAATGGAACCTGGCAAACGATCCGAAATTTGCTCCGCATACAGATGGCGGCTGTACAGAATGCAAAGGTGCTATTACCGTTTCAGACAGTGAAAACTTTACCAGAAATGTTTCCTATTACATTATTGCACACGCTTCGAAATTTGTTCCTGCAGGTTCTCAGCGTATCGCTTCCACACAGACTGATAAACTTTCAACGGCTGCTTTTAAGACTCAATTTGGGAAAATAGTTTTAATTGTTCAGAACGATAATCAGGCAGATGAAAAATTTAATATTAAATTTGCCGGGAAAACCGCTGCTGTAGCAATTTCAGGACGTTCTACAGCAACTTATATTTTTTAATTTGTTACCATGAAAAGAGTATATTTCTTATTGGCATTTTCCGCATTGGGAATCAGTGCTTACGGACAAAAAACAATTGATCAGAAAGTAGCAGAGCTGCTGTCTAAAATGACCCTGGAAGAGAAAGTAGGACAGATGGTTCAGTACAGCGGGTTTGAATATGCCACAGGACCACAGCATTCCAATTCAGCTGCTGTTTTGGATGAAATTAAGAAAGGAAAAGTAGGTTCTATGCTGAATGTTGCAGGATCAGAAGAAACCAGGGCCTTTCAGAAACTGGCGATGCAGTCAAGACTGAAAATTCCTTTGCTGTTCGGGCAGGACGTTATCCATGGTTACCGGACTACCTTTCCTGTGAATTTAGGACAGGCAGCAAGCTGGGATCTGGGAATGATCGAAAAGTCTGAAAGAATTGCCGCAACAGAAGCAGCGGCTTATGGTATTCACTGGACTTTTGCTCCGATGGTGGATATTGCCAGAGATCCGAGATGGGGAAGAGTAATGGAAGGTTCAGGAGAAGATACCTTTCTGGGAACCAAAATAGGATTGGCAAGAATTAAAGGATTTCAGGGCAGAGGTTTGGGAAGTCTTGATGCAGTAATGGCATGTGCCAAACACTTCGCTGCCTATGGAGCTGCTGTAGGGGGAAGAGACTACAATTCCGTAGATATGAGTCTAAGGCAGCTGAACGAAACTTACCTTCCTCCGTTCAAAGCTGCTGCAGAAGCTGGAGTAGCTACTTTTATGAACTCTTTCAATGACATCAACGGAATTCCGGCGACTGCCAACAAATATATTCAGAGAGATCTGTTAAAAGGAAAATGGAATTATAAAGGATTTGTGGTATCAGACTGGGGGAGTATCGGGGAGATGATTCCTCACGGTTATGCCAAAGATGCGGGCCAGGCAGCAGAAAAAGCTGTACAGGGCGGAAGTGACATGGATATGGAAAGCCGTGTTTATATGGCTGAACTTCCAAAACTGGTGAAAGAAGGAAAAGTAGATGCAAAACTGGTAGACGATGCGGCAGGAAGAATTTTGACCAAGAAATTCGAAATGGGGCTTTTCGATGATCCTTACAGATTCAGCAGCGAGAAAAGACAGAAAGAGCAGACCGATAATCAGGAGAACAGAAAATTCGGAAGAGAATTTGGATCAAAAAGTATAGTGCTGCTTAAAAATCAGGGAAATATTCTTCCCCTTTCAAAAACAGTGAAGACCGTTGCGCTCATTGGCCCTTTCGGAAAAGAAACAGTGGCTAATCATGGATTTTGGTCGATCGCCTTTAAAGATGATAACCAAAGGATAGTTTCACAGTTTGACGGAATTAAAAATCAACTGGATAAAAACTCCACTTTATTGTATGCAAAAGGCTGTAATGTAGATGATCAGGACAAAACTCAATTTGCAGAAGCCATAGAAACGGCTAAAAAAGCAGATGTAGTGATTATGACATTGGGTGAAGGCCATGCGATGAGCGGAGAAGCAAAAAGCAGAAGCAATATCGGGTTTACTGGAGTTCAGGAAGACTTACTGAAAGAAATTGCCAAAACTGGAAAACCAGTCATTCTGATGATCAATGCAGGAAGACCGCTGATCTTTAACTGGGCAGCAGATAATATTCCTGCAATTATGTACACCTGGTGGCTGGGAACTGAAGCAGGAAACTCTATTGCAGACGTTCTGTTGGGTACCGTGAATCCTGGAGGGAAGCTTCCGATGAGCTTCCCAAGAACAGAAGGTCAGATTCCTGTATATTACAATCATTACAATACGGGAAGACCCGCAAAAAATAATACAGATAGAAACTATGTTTCCGCATATATAGACCTTGATAATGATCCGAAATATCCGTTTGGATATGGCTTAAGCTATACAGATTTCAAATATTCTGATATGGTTTTAAATTCTGTAAACCTTAAAGGAAATCAGAAACTGGAAATCAGCGTTACGGTTTCCAACACAGGAAAATATGATGGTGAAGAAGTGGTACAGCTTTATATCAGGGATCTTTTCGGAAAAGTAGTAAGACCTGTGAAGGAGCTGAAAGGTTTCCAGAAGATATTCATCAAAAAAGGGGAAAGTAAAAAAGTAGATTTTAAACTTACCCCGGAAGATCTGAAGTTTTTTGATGAAGACCTGAACTTTGATTGGGAAAGCGGAGAATTTGATATCATGCTGGGAACCAATTCTCAAAATGTACAGACAAAAAGAATTAACTGGGTGAAATAAGCTCAATTCAATAGGAGCGGGCTTTAGCCCGCTTATAAAGACATCAGAAAATGGCTTTAGCCAAAACCTAATACATATGAATCTCAACGTTAAAAGTATCATCAAAATAGGTGCAGCAGGGATTTTCTTCCTTTCTGTTTTCAGCTGTGTCTCAAGCAAACCAGATTCCGGCAGAGTCCTGATTTGGAGTGATGAATTTAATGGTAAAGGCCTTCCGGATTCATTAAAATGGAATTACGATGTAGGAGGCGGAGGTTTTGGTAATCAGGAGGCTCAGTTTTATACCAAAAACAGGCTTGAGAATGCCAGAATGGAAAAAGGAAATCTCATCATTGAAGCTAAAAAGGAAAATTGGGAAAACAATAAATATACTTCCGCAAGACTTTTAACCAAAGGAAAATTTGCTTTTCAATATGGAACAATAGAAGTAAGAGCAAAGCTTCCCAAAGGTCGCGGAACCTGGCCGGCGATCTGGATGATGAGTGAAAATATGAAGAAATGGCCTGATGATGGTGAACTGGATATCATGGAACATGTTGGTTATCATCAGGGGTTTATACATGCTTCCGTTCACACCAAAAATTATAATCATATCCTGGGAACACAGAAAACAGATACGCTGTTTGTAAAAGATGCAAGCGAGAAGTTTCATGTCTATAAAGCAGAATGGACACCGGAGCAAATAGAGGTTTACATAGATGACCGGAAATTTTTCACCTACGAGAATAAAGAAAAAACCTTTGGGGCATGGCCTTTTGACAGGCCTTACTTTATCATTCTAAATCTCGCAATAGGTGGATTTTGGGGTGGAAAAGAGGGAATTGATGACCGTATTTTTCCACAAAGATATTACATAGATTATGTAAGAGTTTATCAAAATAAATAATGAAGCAAGGACAATTTTGTCCTCAAAAGATAAAGAAAATATGAAAAAATTAATTGTAAGCTGTTTTGTAATAAGTGTTGTTTTCAATGCCCAGGCACAAAATTACTGGAAAAAAAATGATGGAAAAACAGCTAAAGTAATTCTTACCAATTCTAAGGTTAACGAAAAAATGACCGACAAAGGAATTGTTAAGTTTGAAAAATTCGGACAGCCTAAGGAAACGGAAGCATGTATTTTTGTGGCACCGAATTTTAAGTATCAAAAGTTGATAGGAATCGGTGGTGCTATTACAGATGCGTCGGCAGAAACTTTTTACAAAATGCCGAAGAATAAGCAGAAAGAGATTTTGGATGCCTATTTCGGTAAAAATGGGCTGGGATATACGGTCGTACGTACCAATATGAATTCCTGTGACTTCTCCAGTGATTCTTATACGTATGTAGCAGATAATGATACTTCCCTGAAATCATTCAATATTGCTCATGATGAAAAGTATAAAATCCCTATGATCAGGGAAGCAAAAAATGCGATAGGAAATAACTTTACATTTTATTTCTCCCCATGGAGCCCACCGGCATGGATGAAATCTAATAAGAGCCTGTATAAAGGAGGCAGATTGGAAAACGAATATTACCAGACCTGGGCGGATTATTATATTAAGTTCATTAAGGAATATGAGAAAAGAGGAATTAATGTTTGGGGATTAACCGTTCAGAACGAGCCTATGGCTACACAAAGTTGGGAATCCTGTATCTATACGGCGGAAGAAGAAGGAGAGTTCCTGAAAAATAACCTGGGCCCAACTCTTTGGAAAAATGGATATAAGGATAAGAAGGTCATGATCTGGGATCATAACAGGGACCTTATTTATCAGAGAGCAACGACCACCCTGAGCGATCCGGAAACTTCAAAATATGCTCATGGTATCGGCTACCACTGGTATGAAACATGGAATAATAAAACCCAGCTTTTTGACAATCTGGCAGAAACCCACAGGGCTTTTCCGGATAAATTCCTGGCTTTTACAGAAGGTTGTAAAGAGCAGTTCAATATGGAAAAGATTGATGATGTAAGCTTAGGAGAGCTGTATGGAAGAAATATGCTCAATGATTTTAACAAAGGAAATGCTTTATGGACCGACTGGAATATTCTGCTGGATGAAACCGGAGGTCCCAACCATAAAGGTAATTTCTGTTTTGCACCGATTATTGCCGATACCAAAACCGGTGAGCTGCATTACACCTACGAGTATTATTATGTAGGCCACGTGTCAAAATTCATCAAACCGAACGCTCAAAGAATCGGAAGCTCTTCCAATAGAGCAGCCCTTACTTCTACAGCGTTCATGAATGAAAACGGACAGCTTGTAACGGTGATCATGAACGATTCAGACAATGATATCGAAACCAACTTATGGATTGAAGGGATGGCTGCTAAGCTGAATGCCCCTGCACACTCTATACAGACCGTAATTTTATAATATCATATTAATATTTATTTTGTGACAGAACGGGCGGCCTCATTGAGGCCGCCCGTTCTAATTGTATTGAGAATGATCTTTTCTTACTTCCTATTCAAGATCATATCTGTTGATTACCTTTTGGGTAACTCCTGTATTGCTGAAACCTCCATCGTGAAAAAGATTCTGCATGGTTACCTTTTTAGTAAGATCTGAAAACAAGCTTACACAGTAGTTGGCACAGTCAAGAGCTGTAGCGTTTCCTAGTGGAGACATATCTTCGGCATATCCAAGGAAGCCTCCGAAACCTTTTACGCCGCTTCCCGCTGTTGTAGGAGTTGGAGACTGAGAGATGGTATTAACACGTACTTTTTTCTCGCCCCAGTAATATCCGAAAGTTCTGGTAATGCTTTCCAGATAAGCTTTGTTGTCTGACATATCATTGTAATCAGGGAATGTTCTCTGGGCTGCAATATAAGTAAGGGCAAGAATACTTCCCCATTCATTCATACAGTCTTTTTCCCAGGCCACACGCATTACCTTATGGAAAGATACAGCAGAAACGTCCCATCCTTTTTCTAACCAGTCATAGTTCATCTCTGTATAATGTTTTCCTTTTCTCACATTTACGGACATTCCTATAGAGTGGAGGATAAAGTCTATTTTACCATATTTTGCTACTGCGGCATCAAAAAGTTTTTCAAGATCTTCCACAGAAGTAGCATCAGCACCTATTACTTCAGAACCTGTCTTTTCAGCTAAAGCATTCAGTTCTCCCATTCTCATGGCGATAGGAGCATTGGATAAGATGAACTCCGCACCTTCTTCGTGACATCTTTCTGCAACTTTCCATGCAATAGATTGTTCATTAAGGGCTCCAAAAATAATTCCCTTTTTGCCTTTAAGTAAACCGTATGACATAATTTTTTAATGTTTATTGAAATACAAATGTAGCAATAATTGTGGTTATGACATAATAAAAATGGAGCCTTATCAATTTAAGACTCCATTTTCTTGAAAATATTTATATGACTGAAATACTAATTGGTTTTCTTGTTCCATTCTGCCTTAACATCTTCCGCTGCATCTTTGGTTTTTTCCCATGCTTCATCAGCTTTATCCTTTATATCTTCCCAGGCATCGGAAACATTAGCTTTTACCCTGTCAAGCCAGTCTTCCTGATTCGCTTCCTCATCTTTGTTTCGCTTCTCATTAATGTAATCTTTGGCTCTGTCTGCCAATTCATTGATTTTCCACTTGGCGTTGTCCGTTGCATTCTGTAAAGAATTTTCTACATTGTTTACTGCATTTTCTGCTTTGTTATACTCTGAATTGTTCATAATAACTTATATTTTGGTTTGCGTATCAGTAAATAAACAATAACTATTCCTAAAATGGAGTGATATTGTTAAAATTTTCATAATCTTTTGTTGTCTTTTTCTAAATGGATAGTAACTTTACCTTAATCAATTAAATAGGAACAGTATGGAAAAAATTCGCTGCGGCTGGTGTGAAAAAGATGATCTCTATAGAAAATACCATGATGAGGAGTGGGGGAAACCGGTGTATGATGACAGAACAATTTTTGAATTTCTGATTCTTGAAAGTTTTCAGGCAGGATTAAGCTGGTATACTATTCTTTCTAAAAGAGAAAATTTCAGAAAAGCTTTTGATTATTTCGACTATCAGGTGATGGCGGCGTATTCTGACCAGAAAATAGAAGAATTAATGAGTGATCCTGGAATTATCAGAAACAGGCTTAAAATATTGGCTGCAGTCACCAATGCCCGTAAATTTATGGAAATACAAAAAGAATTCGGAAGTTTTTCTGAATATATCTGGGGATTTGTAGGCGGAAAGCCCATAGATCATAAGCCTCAGACTTTATCAGATATTCCGGCAACTACAGAAATTTCCGATACAATATCTAAAGACTTAAAAAAAAGAGGATTTAAATTTATGGGATCTACAGTAGTCTATGCACATATGCAGGCAACAGGAATGGTTAATGATCATATTGAAACTTGTTTTATAAGAAGATGATAAATTTAATTTTATTCAATTTTTTGTGATATTTTTATTAAATATTTAATGTTATTCATTGGATAATACAAGTAAATGTATTGAATTTTCCTTTGTGTGTGGTCGTTTGTAATGCGCTGATAATTACATATTTTTCATTACAATGTGAATAAGGGTATATTTAATCCCTTTAGAGTGTTTTTAATTGCGAATTTTTTAATAAAATCACTTATTTATTAAAAAATTGTATATTTGCACCGCCAAAAATAAATGACCGTGCATAGACAATATAAATTCCAACTTAGTCTTCTCTTTTCTCTTTTTACTGTTTTCATATCTGCTCAAATAGGGATTGGAACGCCGAACCCGGACCATTCTGCAATGCTGCAGATTGATTCAAAAGATAAGGGCGTACTTCTTCCCAGTATTGCATTGGCATCCGTGACAGATAGTACGACGGTACAGTCTCCTGCAGACGGGCTTATCGTCTGGAATAACGGAAACGGAGGGCTCACGGAGACTGGTTTTTATTATTGGTATGCTTCCAAGTGGAATAAGCTTTCAACGGCTGCCGGATCGGTGAATAAAGATGACAGTACGGAATGGAATACCAGTGGAACCAATGCCGGAAATTATGGAAGCACAAATACGAATTTGTCTCTGGGGACCAAAACAATGGATGATCTGATCTTTAAAGTGAATTCATTAACTGCCGGGAGATTGGGAGTGGATCACTCTGTAAGTCTTGGGCAGGGAGCCAATGCAGGGCAGGACGGAATTGCCATTGGGAGTTCGAGTTCTGCATTTCAGGGAATTTCTATCGGTAAAGCAGCTACTGTTTCTGCCAATGAATCTTTGGCGATAGGAAATAAATCGACAGCCGGAGCTTTTAAATCAACGGCCATTGGATATAATGCACAAACCAGTAAAAATGAGTCTACTGCTATCGGAAATAATTCCTCTGCTGGAGGATTTCAGTCTATAGCCCTGGGATATAATGCAAAAACAAACACAAATAGCGAAACGGCTTTAGGATATAATACCGTTACCAATAACGAAAACTCAACCGCTTTAGGCTCAGGTGCCAATGCTTTGGGACAATATTCAACAGCAGTAGGATACGGAGCGGCCACTTCACAGGCCAATGCCATTGTTTTGGGAAATAACAATGCGAATGTAGGGATTGGTACCGCTGCTCCGAATACTTCTGCTAAACTGGATGTAAACGGACAGTTTAAGCTGGGGGAAAAAGGCAGTATACAGAAAAACCAGATTATTTTTGAAGCATGGCCGGGGATATCCATCAATAACTTACCGCCGGGGAAATCTGTAACATTGGATATCGCGATTCCTTCCAATTTACAACCTGGTTCCACAAGAGCTGTCGTGGTAGTATCCCCGGCCGGAGATTTTGCAGGCAATACTTCATTCTCGATATCAAATCCAAGAATGACCTCTACTTCCAGTGTAACCGTTAATCTTACCAATATTTCAGGAAGTGCCAGCAGCCTTTATTCAGGACATTTGTATGTGATGATCAATGAGTTTTAATAATAAGTTTTATTATAGTTGATATGGTGTTAAAGGGGGCTTCTGTGCAGGAAGTCTCTTTTTATTGTAATGATGATAAACCCAGAGATAACCGGTCATTATCGATAAAAGCTTCTGCAATACTTGTAGTGACGGTTGGGCCGCAGTTTGAGCATGTATTCTGCATTTCGGAAAAGAGGGTTAGTTATCCTTGCGGGCGTGTATTTCCTTGCGTACGTCCTTTTGGCTCTTCCATACTGTCAGATACACAGGAATAAAATAGCGGAAGTAAACTAACAGCGCTGAAACCGTTTTTTGCTCTTTGATAAGTGCAGCAGGAGAGAGCAGATCACTCAGTTTTTTTCATGTCAATAGTAAGTGGTAAAGGTTTTAGTTTCACAATTTAAAATAGTGATGCGGAAATATAGAATAGAAAATAAATTGGTAAACAAAAATATTGTGCACAAAGTAATTTGAGTATTTTTGTATCCCCAAATAAATATGATGGAGCTTTCTGAACATTTGTGTTTTAAGACATATGCCGTTTCAAGGTATATCACAGGTTTATATAAGCCGTACCTGGACGAAATTTCATTGACGTATCCCCAGTACCTGGTAATGGTGGTATTGTGGGAAAACGGCGGAATGAGTATTGGTAAAATTGGAGAATATCTCCATCTGGATAATGGAACGCTTACCCCTTTGCTTAAAAGAATGGAGGGCAATGGCATTTTAACAAGAGTCAGAAGCTCAGACGATGAAAGGGTCGTGCTGATCAGTTTGACAGAAAAGGGTAGACAACTAAAAGCGAAAGCGAAACATATCCCGGGAGCAGTTCAGAAGTCCATGAATCTCAGTAAGGAAACAAAAACTCAGTTAATGACAGCATTAGACGAAATGTTGTCGGTTTAATTTATATCAACGCATGAAAAAAATAGGAATTATAGGCTACGGCTGGCTAGGAGAGAGAATTGCTGCTTCAATGTCTGATCAGCACATTATTTATGCTACTGCAACCACTCAGGATAAGGCAGATCAGCTGAATGCCCAGGGCTTTACTGCTTCGGTTGCCAATTTTATGGACTATCAGCTTGCAGATCCGTATCCGCAATGGAGGGAGATCAATGAGCTGGATGTTCTGATAATAACAATTCCTATTTCAGATAAAACCTGTTGTGTAAGCTCATTGTATAATAGAATTCAAAATTTGATCTCCTTTATCGGAGATTTTAAGGGACAGATGTTTTTAATGAGTTCTACCGGTGTTTATCCGGATACCTCAAAAGAATGGATAGAAGATGATGTTCCCTGGGAGCAGGTTTCAGGGGAAAGAATGATTAAAAAAACATATCCGCAGGTTAATATTTTAAGATTGGGTGGCCTGATGGGAGATAACAGGCTGCTTAAAAATTATAATATTACTAATCTGGATTTTGCCGTCAACCATATTCATTATGCTGACATCTGTGCTGTGATCTCACTGATGATTGAAAAAGGAACGGAGGCTCAACTGTATAATGTGACGGCTCCGGACCATCCTGCCAAAAGCCAGGTGATCAACGCCCAAAATGAGCTACCGGATATAGAGGTGAAAGAGAGTAAAGGAAAGAAGATCTTATCTTCAAAATTAGTTTCAGAACTGGATTTTGTTTTTCAATATCCTGATCCAAGGTATTTTCATTTGTAAAGAGAATTTTTTTTAAAATCAAAAATCTGGTCGATCAGAAAAATCGGTGAGCCGCGGATACACGTATTTTATTATAACGAACTTTTCTATTAGAATGGTATCAATAGCAACGGGCTTTAGCCCGTTTAACTTTTAAAAATCAATCCATTGGCTTCAGCCAAAACCTGATAAAAAAATAAAAGCTACCCTCATTGAGGATAGCTTTATGTATAATCGTTACAAGACTGTATCTACTTGATGATTCTTTCCAATACCCATTCAATAAGGTTTTTCTCAGAAGCGTGGTGATCTGCAGAGAATTCTCCGCGTCTTCTGTTGGCAATTACGTTGTTTACGGTAATAGCTTTGTGGCCTAATAATTTTGAAAGCGCATAGATGGCAGAAGTTTCCATTTCAAAATTGGTGATTCCAAGATCGTTCAGTGTTTCCAGGAATCGGTCATCTACTGCTTTTAAACGAAGCTGTCTTCCCTGCGGGGCGTAGAATCCCGGGAATGTAGCTGTATTTCCATGGTATCTGGCATCTTTGTAATAGGCACCCATTTCTTCTGCCCAGTCTGAGAAATAAAGCATAGGCTTAATTTTTTCGTAAGGGAATTTTTCTAAGAAACTTTTAGAAAATTCATTCTCGAAATTGTAATCCTGGTAGAAATGCATTAGTCCGTCTAATCCTACTACGTTTTGTGTAACGAGCATGTTATCTACCTGTACATCCGGATTTACACTTCCGCAGGTTCCCATACGGAATAATTCTAGTGCTTTGTGCTCAGTTTTAAATTCCTTGTTTTTAAGGTCAATGTTTACCAGGGCATCCAGTTCGTTCATTACGATATCGATGTTTTCAGTTCCGATGCCGGTAGACATTACCGTGATTCTTTCACCGCGAAGCGTTCCTGTATGCGTATAAAATTCTCTTTTGTTTTTTTTGACCTCTACCGTATCAAAATATTTTGAAACTTTCGCCACTCTGTCAGGATCCCCTACAAGGATGATCTTATCAGCTATGTCTTCAGGTAAAAGATTCAGGTGGTATACACTTCCGTCTTCATTCAGAACAAGTTCTGAGGCAGCAAGTTTATTTAGCATAATGTATATTTTTTGTTTTTTTAATTAATGAAAATGGCTTCTTTGTAAGGTGATCCCATACGTTCGTATATCGTGCCTTCTTCCGGACGTATCAAATAATAATCATTGCCTTTTTTTTCTGCATAGACAGCCACTTCTTTTTGTTTCTTTTTCTGAGAATAGGCAGAAAGAGAAACAAAACTGGCAGCCAAAGCAAACCATAACTTTATTCTCATAGTACTATTTTAGTTTTGATGTGTTGAATTAAATTTAAAAATCCTCTCCCAGTAACCTCCGCCATTATTTTTTACCAGTTTTTTAGAAAGAACGGTTTCTTTAAGAATAATGAATTTGATTTCGGGGTTTAAAATTAGTAAAAAATCTTTTACCAGAAATATAAACATTTTTTAATCTCCTATTAAAGTTAAGATAACATCTGATGAATAGCTTTGCCCTTAAAAATTAATGAAATTTTATCCGCTGCTTGTGGGCGTCCTTTTGATAGGATTTGCAGTTATGTCTTTTAATCCGGTGTATAAAGGAAAAGAAAGCGAAAATACCTTTGTCAATCAAGGACTTTCAGACTTTAAATTGAAACTTGGGCAGCTTAAATCAGATGTGTATCAGTTTTCCGAAGATAAGATCTCCCTGGAAGAATTACAGAAATCCCTGAGCCGGACAAGAAATTCTTTTAAAGAAATAGAATTTTATATTGCTTACCATTATCCCGAATTTACAAAAACACACCTCAATGCGGCTCCGCTATTTCATATAGAAGCAGCGGGAACTTCGGCTTATACATTACCTCCGGAAGGACTGCAGGTGCTGGATGAACTTATTTTTTCTGAGGAAGCCCAGGAAGAAAAAGAAAAGATCAAAACCATTACCGACTTTTTATACAACAGCTATTCCAATTTCTATTTAAGTATGGTGAAAAATGGCTTAAGTAAAGGGAATAATAAAACGCTGCCGTTGCGGATAGAACTGATCAGGATCTATACTTTAGGAGTAACAGGATTTGATACTCCGGGATCTTTGAATATTGCTGAGGAAGCCGGGTCTGCATTTTCAGGAATTAAAAAATACATCAATGATGATCCTTATTTTAAGAATTACAATACACAGAATGCTGATCAGATTTTAACGGAAGGAATCCGCTATTTATCAGCTCATAGAGACTTTGAAACTTTTGATAGAATTGAGTTTTATAAAAAGTATATACAGCCTCTGTACGAAGAGTTCGGGAGATGGGATGGGAGGCCGGATGATCTTAAAGAATTTTCAGGCTGGAATGTGAACAGTAAAAATCTTTTCAGCAGTGATTTTTTAGATCCTTATTTTTATACTCTGCTACAACCATCGGAGGATAGTCCTGCGCTTAAAAATCTAGGAAAATCGATTTTCTATGATCAAAAGCTGAGCGGAAACGGTAAAATGAGCTGTGCTTCATGCCATCTTCAGGAAAATGCTTTTACGGATCTCCAGGCAAAATCAGCAAGCAATGTTGTCGGGAAAACTGTTTTAAGAAATTCCCCTTCTCTGTATAATGCAGTTTTTGCCAAGAGGTTTTTCTATGACCTTAGGGCCTTTTATCTTGAGCAGCAGGCGGAACATGTGATTTATAACGAAGAAGAGTTTAATACTAGCTATGAAGAAATCATCAGGAAATTAAAAACGGATCCCGGATATAAAAAAGCATTCCGCAATGCTTTCAGAGATGGCAAAATCAACAAAGAGAATTTTTCAAAAGCTTTAAGCTCCTATGTGGCCTCGCTGTATTCTTTTGACAGTGATTTTGACCGTTTTATGAGGAATGAAAAAAATGTATCTGATGAGGTAAAGAAAGGGTTTAACCTGTTTATGGGGAAAGCAAACTGTGCAACCTGTCATTTTGCCCCTCATTTTTCAGGACTGGTACCGCCATTTTTCAACGAAAATGAATCCGAAGTGCTGGGGGTGACCACGAAGCCGATCAAACAATTGCCAATAGAGCTTGACGCTGATCCAGGCAGAGGAAAAAGCCCGGTGAAAAAAGAAAAGTCATGGATTTATGATTATTCATTCAAAACCGTCACGGTGAGGAATATCGCACTTACCCAACCTTATTTCCATAATGGTGCTTTCAACACGTTGGAAGAAGTTCTTGATTTTTACAATGAAGGTGGTGGAGAAGGGTTGGGACTGAAGATGAAAAACCAGACTCTTTCACCGGATAAACTAAACCTTACCCAGACAGAAATCAGGCAGATCATTGCTTTCCTGAATGCCCTTACAGATGTGAGTAACGCGAAATAAACGTACATCCGGATGGCAGCATACCCGGACCTTGGTTCGCGGATCTTTACGATTTAACACTAATTTAATTCTCTTAACATTGGGTTATTGATTAATTAATATTTTCCAAACCATATTTAAAGTCCAATTAACAGGAAAACAGTCCTAAAAAAATAGTTTTACAACGTCTAATAAATCAAATTAAAATGAAGAAAAAACTACTAACAATTGGGACTTTAGCTTTATTGGCAAGTTCTACGGTTCAGGCGCAGACTCTTATCTTTGACAAAGGTTCGGCCTGGAGATACAAAGATCTTGATCAGGCTCAGCCGGACGGATGGAAAACCAAAACATATGACGTTTCTTCCTGGCCGGTAGGAAATGCGCCCTTAGGTTATGGAGACCCTGTAGCCACTACTATCCATTCTGGAGCTACCGGGCTTATTACTGCTTATTTTGCCAAAGATTTTACGGTTAATGTATCCACTCTTTCTGACAATATGGAACTCGGAATCATGAGAGATGACGGTATTGTGGTATATCTTAACGGTGAGGAAGTCGTAAGGGATAATATGCCTGCCGGAACGATCACTTTCAATACACTTTCAAGTACTACTGTTGACGGAGCTGCCGAAAATGTATATAATGTATTCTCTATTCCCAAATCAAAATTTGTAAACGGGGTCAACAGAATCTCTATTGAACTTCATAACAGAAGTGCGGGAAGCTCTGATCTCCGGCTCGATGCTTATTTAAAGACAATACCTACTACAACAGCTTGTACCGGAACACATATCAGCTGTTTTACCTCTATTGTTCCTACGGCACAGACCAATAAACTGATTATTCCTGCAGTCCATAAATACCAGCTTATCCTTAAAGAAGGAGACAGCTATACCGAAGGAGGAGGATTAGTAGGAGGGCAGAATGATTTTACAGCGTATGTCGCTAAAGCCGGAAGCAGCACCAATGGATACCTTTCAGTAAACCATGAAACGAATCCAGGAGGAGTGACCATGGCGGAAATCAACTATAATAATTCAACAAAACTTTGGCAGCTGACAAGATCCAGAGCTGTAAGTTTCTCAGCTCCCAGTTTGGTACAAACCATCAGAAACTGTTCAGGAGGAATCACTCCATGGGGGACAGTAATTACGGCAGAAGAATCTGTAACATCCAATGATGTGAATAATGACGGGTACAGGGATTATGGCTGGCTTGTTGAAATAGATCCTGCAACAGCACAGGTCATTTCTAAAAATCTTGATGGCTCTAAAGGTAAGCTTTGGCAGATGGGAATCATGAATCATGAAAATGTGGTGATTAATAATGCCGGAACGGCAGCTTATTATGGAGAAGACGGAGGAACTCACATGGTCTATAAATATGTAATGGATACCCCGAATGATCTTTCTTCAGGAAATCTTTACGTACTGAAATTAGACCAGGGGCTTACCGCAGCAGGAGATCCGGCAGGAACCACCGCTACATGGGTCCAGATTCCTAATAAAACTAAAGTAGATCAGAACAGTACCAACACGCTTGCCCAATCATTGGGAGGAACAAGGTTTAATGGAGTAGAAGATGTGGATATCAGCCCTTTGGATGGTAAGATTTATTTTACAGCAAAAGGATTGGATAAAGTATACCGTTTACAGGATAACGGAACAACCGCTTCACAGGTGGAAACATTTGTAGGGGGTGCCTCTTCTGTTTATTCTTTCAATACGGCACAGGGAATGATGTCTGAAGCTTGGGGGGATGGAAATGACAACCTTACTTTCGATGAACTTGGAAACCTTTGGGTTCTTCAGGACGGAGGAAAAAATTATATCTGGGTGATTGCTCCGGATCATACACAGGCGAATCCTAAAGTAAGGCTTTTTGCTTCTATGCCTTCAGGATCAGAGCCTACAGGACTTACCTTTACGCCTGATCATAAGTTTGGTTTCTTCTCCATTCAGCATCCTGATGCCACTATTGCTACAGATGTTGATGCTACCGGAAATACCATTGATTATAGAGGAAAATCTGCAACCATTGTCATTGCACTTAAAGAAAACTTAGGGAAAGGAACTTTGGGAACTATTGAGGCTACAAAAACAGAAAGCACAGTAGAGGTAGCCCCTAACCCAACTTCAGGAACCGTTAAAATCAATTCAGCAAAAGGTCTGAAAGATATTTCGGTGACCGCTTACAGCATGGATGGGAAAATTGTTTATACCAAGAAGTTTAATGGTGTAAACAAAGTACTGGACCTGGACTTCACTCCACAGTTGGAAACATCTCGCGTTTTAATTTTAAACATTGAAGCAGAGGGAGGTTTCCAGAAGACAGTGAAACTTTTAAAGAAATAAATTATTTATAATTCCTGTCCGCCGGCAGCTCTGCTGCCGGCGGACATTTCCTATCTATGAAAAGATCTTTTTTGTTTATATCCATTCTTTTTCTTTTCCTGGCGAAAGGACAGATTGATCCTGTAAAATATCCTACCTTCACCAGTATTGATGAAGCTCTGAATAGTAAAAAAGCCGTTTACAGCATGAGCTTCAGAGAAAAGAAACTCTTCAATCTGCCACCCCAGATTGCAACACTGGACTCATTATTCTTTCTCAATGTGATGGGGAATAAGTTTGAAAAAATGGATCAGGAGGTATTTAAGCTGAAGCAATTGGAAATCCTGAACTTCAATGAAAACAGTATTAAATATATTCCTGATGAAATAAAACAGCTTCAGAAACTCACCACATTTTCAATGAATCTGAACAGCCTGACCCATATTAATCCGAATGTTGCCAGGCTCCAAAACTTAAAGACTGTTCACTTTGATGCCAATAACCTGAATGTTTTTCCGGAAGCGCTTATGGAAATCCCTGCGCTGGAAGAAATTAATCTTCAGGGAAACCAGATCAGTTTTATTGCCGACCGGTTGTACAAGATCAGGAACCTTAAGTTTTTAAATCTTGCTGATAACCAGATCAATGATCTTGGAAATTTATCTTTTCCCAGCCGTATAAGATATCTTGAACTTCAGCAGAACGCTATCGTAAAACTTCCGGAAAACCTTTATAAAGCTCAGGATCTTGAATTCCTGAACGTCAGTGATAACCAGATTACGGAAATTTCCTCCGGAATAAAAGGATTAAAAAGGATGGTCAGCATGAATCTGGCCAATAATAACCTGAAAGATATTCCTGCAGAGATTAAGCAGCTGAAAAACCTGAAAACATTGATTCTTACAGGAAATCCTATAGATAAATCTAAAATTGAAAAATTAAAAGTCTTACTGCCGGAAACCCAGGTTTATTTCTAAACCTATCCGCCAACCCGTTTGGTTTTATACCCCATATCTTTAAGGATAGTCATTATTTTATCACGGTTATCCCCTTGAATGATAATCGTTCCATCCTTCTCAGAACCGCCTATTCCTAAGGTGGTTTTTATTTTCTTTGAAATTTTCTTCAGCTCTTCTTCGCTTCCTTCCCAGCCTTCAACAATGGTTACAGGCTTGCCATTTCTTCCCTTTTTTTCAAATTTGCACACCAAAGGTTCTTTCTGCTTGAACTTTTCTTCAGGCATTTCAAAATCCTGCTCTTCATGATCAGGAAAAAGATTCTTCAATTGATCTCGTAAATCCATAAAGCAAAATTAAAAAGATTTACGGATTTATGGATGGAAATATTGATGAAATTTGAAGATGCTGGCATTAAAGAATGATGAGGATGCCGGCATTTGAGAGCAGCAAAGGCCCCGCTTACTCCGGGCTACGTTTGAGAGATCAAATATATTCCGAACTTTTATTCTTGTAAAAGATAGAGCAGTCTGATAATGAGATATACACAAAATTAAGGACTTCAAATTCTTCTATTCATCGGAAATTAGGTAAATTTGTATACAAAAGTTATACTATGTCAAAAAAAGCAATATTGGCAATCCTTGACGGATGGGGATTAGGAACAAATCCTGATGTTTCTGCAATAGACAAAGCAAATACACCATTTATAGACAGCTGCTACAAAAAATACCCGCATACAACACTTGAAGCGAGCGGGCTGGCTGTTGGGCTACCTGCCGGACAAATGGGGAATTCTGAAGTAGGTCACATGAATTTAGGGGCCGGAAGGGTCGTTTATCAGAATCTGGTAAAGCTTAATATGGCCGTGGAGAATGGAACCTTAGGACGGGAAAAAGTAATCCAGGATGCTTTTGAATATGCCAAAAGAGAAAATAAAAAAGTACACTTTATAGGATTGGTTTCCAATGGAGGTGTGCATTCACATATTAATCACCTGAAAGGTTTATTAACTGCCGCTAAAGAATTTGGATTGAATGAAAATGTTTTCGTTCACGCGTTTACAGACGGTAGAGACTGTGATCCGCATTCAGGGCTGGGATTCATTGACGAACTTCAGAAGCATATGGAGGCTACTACAGGAAAACTGGCTACCGTGATAGGGCGCTATTATGCAATGGACCGAGATAAGAGATGGGAACGTGTTAAGCTGGCTTATGATGCCCTTGTGGAAGGAGTCGGCCTGCAGACTACTGATGCGCTGGCAGCAATTCAGAATTCATATCATGATAATGTAACCGATGAATTCCTTAAACCTATTATTTTAGTAAATACTACGGCAACAGGAAATATCGTTCCGGTAGCAAAAATTATAGATGACGATGTGGTGATCTGCTTTAATTTCCGTACAGACAGAGGCAGGGAGATCACAGAAGTACTTTCACAAAAAGACTTCCCCGAGTTCTTTATGCGTAAACTTAACCTTTACTATATTACGTTGACCAATTATGATAAAACATTCCAGAATGTTCAGGTGGTCTTTGACGAAAATGTATTGATGGAAACCATGGGAGAGGTCCTAGAGAAAAATGGTAAATCTCAGATCAGAATTGCAGAAACGGAAAAATATCCGCACGTTACCTTTTTCTTTTCAGGAGGAAGAGAACAGGAATTCGAAGGAGAGAGAAGACTGTTGTGCCCAAGCCCGAAAGATGTTCCTACCTATGATCTTAAGCCGGAAATGTCAGCTTATGATATTACCAATGCCATCGTACCGGAATTGGAACAGGGAACGGCTGATTTTGTTTGCTTAAACTTTGCCAATACAGATATGGTAGGGCATACCGGAGTTTTTGAAGCAGCAGTAAAAGCTGCTGAAACCGTAGACAAATGTATTGAAAAAGTGGCCACTGCCGCTTATGAAAACGGGTACGCTGTTTTCATCCTTGCAGACCACGGAAATTCTGATGTAATGATCAATGCAGATGGTACCCCGAATACACAGCATTCCACAAACCTGGTCCCTTTCATTGTAATGGATAAAGACCACACCTGGAACTTAAAACCCGGTAAACTGGGTGATGTAGCTCCTACGATCCTCAAAGTGATGGGCGTTGAAATACCGGCTGTGATGACAGGAGATGTTTTAGTTAGCTAAAATTTAATAATAATGTCAAAAGAATGCCGTTATAATTTGAATAATGGCATTCTTTATGATTTATGTCAGATAAGGTATGAGTTGCATACTTTATTATGCGTTAAATAATAAATAAATCATATCTTTGCTAATTAAAACTGAATAGAAAAATGTATCAAAAGCTTGTTAGGAAAGAAGTAATGGGATTATTGGAAAAGGAAGTAGGTTCTTTTCTGGAAAAATTTTTAACGCCAATTGAAAAAATATGGCAGCCTTCCGATTACCTGCCGGACCCTTCAAGCGATGAGTTTAAACATGATTTGGAAGAAATTCAGACTTTTGCCCGTGAAATGCCTTATGACCTGTTTGTAACCCTGATCGGGGACTGTATCACTGAAGAGGCTCTTCCTTCTTATGAGTCTTGGCTGATGGGAGTGGAAGGAATCAATCAGGAAGAAAAGTTAGGCTGGGCAAACTGGGTAAGAGCTTGGACCGCAGAGGAAAACAGACATGGAGATTTATTAAACAAATATCTTTATCTGTGCGGAAGAGTGAATATGAGAGAAGTAGAAATTACAACTCAATATCTGATTAACGACGGTTTTGATTTGGGAACAAGTATGGACCCTTACAGAAACTTTATTTATACAAGTTTTCAGGAAACAGCAACCAATATCTCTCATAGAAGAGTAGGAACATTGGCCAAGCAGTCCGGAAACGGTAAATTGGCTAAAATGTGCGGTGTTATTGCAGCAGACGAAGCAAGACATGCTAAAGCTTATAAGCATTTCGTTGCTAAAATCCTTGAAATAGACCCTTCAGAAATGATCCTTGCCTTTGAAGATATGATGCGTAAGAAGATCGTAATGCCGGCTCACCTGATGAGACAGTCCGGGCAGAAGGCAGGTGAACTTTGGGGACATTTTTCAGATGCAGCCCAAAGATGTATGGTGTATACCGGCCAGGATTATATCAATATTATGAAAGATCTATTGGATGAATGGAAGATTGAACACGTGAAAGGTCTTACTGAAAAAGCAGAAAAAGCGCAGGAATATTTGATGAAGCTGCCTGCAAGACTACAGAAGATCACCGACAGAGTTTCTACACCGGATCTTCAGTTCCAGTTCAACTGGGTAAAAAGCTAATAGTTCCATACTATTATTTAAATTATAAAAGTATTGAGTGCCTTTCTTTTTTGGCACTCTTTTTTATTTCTTATCTTTGCAAAGCTAAAAAAAGAACAAAATGTTAAACAATAAGAAGATTGCTGTTGACTTTGACGGAACTATTGTTGATGATGCTTATCCGGCAATTGGGAAACCGAAAATTTTTGCTTTCGAAACATTGAAAAGACTTCAGGCGGAAGGGTACAGACTTATCCTTTGGACATATAGACACGGAAAAACGTTAGATGAAGCGGTAGAATTTTGTAAAAAGAACGGAATAGAATTTTATGCGGTAAATTCAAGTTTTGAAGGAGAAGTTTTCGATTCTGAAAATCAGTCCCGAAAATTAGACGCAGACTGGTTCATTGACGACAGAAATTTAGGTGGATTTCCGGGATGGGGCGAGATTTACAATATCATCCAGGATAGAATAGAGTTCCGGGTAGAGGGGAAAGAAGTTCTTGCCTATTCAAAACTTAAAAAAGAAAAGAAAAAAGGACTTTTCTGGTAAGATAAAATGCAGAGCCGGACATTAGGAGCCAGACTTCAGTGTCATAGCAGAGCTTCTGTATATTCTCAGAAAAGTTGATAGATCATTAGAAGTAAAGGTATACGTAAAGCGGTCATCTACTTCTAGCATCTCATATCTAAATCTATACAATAATGATTCAATTAAAAACGATAGACGAGCTACGTCTTATGAAGGAGAGCGCCCGATTGGTTTCTAAAACATTGGGAATGTTGGCCAAAGAAATTAAACCGGGAATTACGACTTTATATCTGGATAAACTGGCTCATGATTTCATTAAAGATCATGGTGCAGAACCGGCATTCTTAGGATATGGAGGCTTTCCGAACTCTTTATGCATCTCGCCGAATGAGCAGGTAGTTCATGGCTTCCCGAATAATGAAGTCGTTAAGGAAGGAGATGTTCTTTCCGTAGACTGTGGAGTGATCCTGAACGGTTTTGTAGGAGACCATGCTTACACTTTTGAGATTGGTGAAGTGAAACCGGAAGTTAAAAAGCTGCTGGAGGTGACCAAAGAATCTCTTTACAAAGGGATTGCCCAATGTGTAAGAGGAAAAAGAATAGGAGATATTTCACATGCTATCCAGGCACACTGTGAAAAAGAAGGATATGGAGTGGTAAAAGAATTGGTAGGACATGGTTTAGGAAGAAAAATGCATGAAGATCCTCAGGTTCCCAATTATGGAAGACAGGGAAGCGGAAAAGTGATCAAAGACGGTCTGGCCATTGCTATTGAGCCGATGATCAACCTTGGAACTGAAAAAGTAAAATTCCATAATGATGGATGGACGGTAACGACTTTGGATAACTTGCCCTCTGCTCATTTTGAACATGATGTAGCGGTTATCAACGGTAAACCGGTATTGCTTTCAACATTCCAATATGTGTATGAAGCGCTGGGTATTCAAAGTGATGAAGAAAAGCCGTTCCAACTGGATTTTTAATGAAAAAGATAACTAAGCTTCTACTGAATAAAATTCCACGTCCGATGCTGATTAAAATGAGCATCTGGGCGAGACCGCTTATTTATCAGTTTTTCAAAGGAGATCAGTTTTATGATCCTATCGACGGAAGATCTTACCGGAAATTCCTGCCTTACGGATATGGAAAGCAAAGAGAAAATGCCCTTTCTCCGGGAACCCTGAGCTTGGAAAGACACCGTCAGATGTGGTTGTATCTTCAGAATGAGACCGATTTTTTCATTAAGAACTACAAAGTTCTGCATATTGCTCCCGAACAGGAGTTCTTGAGAAAATTTAAAAGAATGAGCAACCTGAATTACATTTCAGCCGATCTGTATTCACCGATCGTGGACGTAAAGGCCGATATTCTTGATTTACCTTTCGAAGATGAAAGTTTTGATATTGTTTTTTGCAACCATGTCCTGGAACATATTGAAGATGATGCCAAAGCGATGCGTGAGCTTTACAGGGTAATGAGGCCGGGAGGTTGGGGAATTCTTCAGGTTCCGATGAAAAATTCATTGGAGAAAACGTATGAAGATTTTACGATCAAGGATCCTAAAGAACGCCAGAAACACTTCGGACAGTATGATCATGTCCGTTGGTACGGAATGGATTATTTCGACCGCTTACGAAAGACCGGTTTTGAAGCAGAACCGAACTTCTATTCTCAAAAATTTTCGGAAGAAGAAATTAAAAAATACGGGTTAAGACGCAATGAGATCTTACCTGTAGTTTACAAAAAATAAAAAAGGCCTGTCAGTGCATGACAGGCTTTTTTATGTGGAATCAGGAAGACAAGTCTGAATATTTCCTTATTTCACTATATAAAAATAAAAAAACCAGCTTCAATACGAAGCCGGTTTCCATTTTTAATTATTGATAGAAGTTGATGCAGATTTTAATGTGATGAAGACACCGCTTTCAAGCCTACGACGGAACCGATAAGGGTTACAATAAAAAATACCCTCCAAAAACTTACAGGATCCTTAAAGAATATAATTCCCATTAAAGCAGTTCCTACAGCCCCAATTCCTGTCCATACCGCATAAGCTGTACCAATAGGCAGTGTCTGAGTAGCTTTGATCAGCAAAAGCATACTGATCGTCATTGTGATCAGGAAGCCGGCATACCACAGGTACATCTCAGTCCCTGATGTTTCTTTTGCCTTTCCCAGACATGATGCGAAGGCAACTTCAAATAATCCCGCGATAACTAATATGATCCAATTCATTTTTTTAATTTTTCTACTGCAAATTTCAGAATTTGGCAGGAGAAAAAATTTTACAATTGTTAAAAAATGAAGAGGGGAGCCGGAAGAAAGGAGTAATGATAGCCGGTTAAGGAGTCGTACTCAATTTTACTTATTAATGATTCTAAGAACCTTCCATAAGGAATGATTGCTAATTAGTATATGAGACCATAACTTCCATCTTCATTCTTCCTGCTTCCAATCTTAAAATTGAAATTATTTTATCTCCGCACGGATTCTGCTTAAGCTCACCTGGGTAATGCCAAGATAAGAGGCAATATGACCAAGCTGCACTCTTTTTAGAAGATCGGATTGATAAGCCATAAGGTCTTTATAGCGCTCTAAAGAAGTTTTAAACTGTCTTGAAATAATTAGTTCCTCCGATTTGATCATCTCCGCTTCCGCCAGTTTTCTTCCCCAGTTGGCAATATGAATATCCTCATTAAAAAGCTTCCTCAGGTCTTCCGTTTCGATCTTATATAAATCACAGTCTTCAAGAAGTTCAATACTTTCATAACCGGGTTTGTCCTGTACATAGCTTTTCATAGAAATAACCGTCTGCCCCTCGCTTCCGAACCAGAAGGTTATATCGTTTTCTGAAGTAGTCGCATAGGCTCGCGCAATTCCTTTACGGATAAAATAAACGTATGGGATGACTTTATCAGCTTCCATAAGGCAGAAGCCTTTAGGATAGGAAACTTCTGTAATATGCTTTTTTAAGCCGGTTTTTGAAGCTTCGGGAAGGAGATAAATAGAGTCAAGAATCTGGTCTATATTCATAAAAATGAATTCTAATAGTCAAAAATATTAGTTTTAAGTGATGCAACACAAAAATCTGATCATTTTTTTTAAAAATAAACAGGTATATGGTCTCAGTTCAGATTATGCAGGGATATGAGGTTTTACAGCGGTATTCCTATTAAAAAGAAACCATTTTGCATGATCATTTAAAACAATAAGTCTCTTTTTTCTTTTAAATATTGAGATTAGCCGTAAAGACCAATTTTGTTTTACTAACTTTGCAGTTCGTAATAATATTTTTATGCACAAAGCAGGATTTGTAAATATAGTTGGAAAGCCCAATGCGGGGAAATCGACCTTATTGAACCAATTGATGGGTGAGAAGTTGGCGATTGTAACGCAGAAGGCTCAGACAACCCGTCACAGAATTTTTGGTATTTATAATGAAGAGGATCTACAGATTGTATTTTCTGATACTCCGGGAGTATTGGATCCAAAGTACGGTCTTCAGGAAAAAATGATGGATTTTGTAAAAGATTCTTTGCAGGATGCTGATGTTTTCCTGTTTATTGTAGATGTTACCGATAAAGCTGAACCATCCGAATTTCTTATTGATAAATTAAATAAAATTCCTGTTCCTGTTCTTCTTTTATTAAACAAAGTGGATCAGACTACTCAGGAAGGCCTTGAAAAATTAGTGGAAGACTGGCATAACAGAATTCCTAAAGCGGAAATTCTTCCTATTTCTGCACTGAATTCTTTCAATACAGAGATTATTTTACCTAAGATTAAATCTCTACTGCCGGAAAACCCGCCCTATTATGACAAAGACCAGTTTACAGACAAACCGGAAAGGTTCTTTGTGAATGAGGCGATCCGTGAGAAAATTCTTTTAAATTATGATAAAGAAATTCCTTATTCAGTAGAAGTGGTAACAGAGCAGTTTAAGGAAAAAGAAGGGATCATCTTTATAGACTCTATTATTTATGTGGAGAGAGATACTCAGAAAGGAATTATCATCGGCCATAAAGGTGAGGCCATTAAGAAAGTAGGAACTGACGCAAGATTAGACCTGGAGAAATTCTTTTCTAAAAAAATTCACTTAAACTTATTTGTAAAAGTGAAAAAAGATTGGAGAAAGAATGACAGAGATCTGAAAAACTTCGGTTACAGATAAACTAAAAACGCTGTAATCCCGTTGTATTAAAAGATTTTTATTACCTTAGTCTAAATTTTTCAGTACATGAACTATACCAATTCAAATTCAAGCTCAATACTTAAAGATATTGTTTTATTTGCTGTGAGAGTGTTTGTAGGTTTTGCAATGCTTGCTCATGGATATCCAAAACTTCAGATGCTGTTGGCAGGCGGTAAAATCGAGTTCTTTGATTTTATGGGACTAGGACCTCAGATATCTCTTATTCTTACGGTTTTTGCAGAATTTGTATGTTCAATATTACTGATATTAGGGCTTTTCACAAGGGTTTCTTTAGGCTTCCTGATCTTTACAATGGTGATCGCCGCTTTTGTGGTGCATGGAGCAGATCCTTTTGAGAAGAGAGAAATGAGCCTTATTTATCTTTCTGTTTATCTTTTGCTCATGGCATTAGGGGCAGGAAAGATTTCAGTGGATCATATGATTGAAAAAAGAAAAAGAGCATCAGACTGGTAGACTTATTTAGAAAATATAAAAGACAAAAGAGCATTAAACAATGCTCTTTTTTTTATTTTATGCTAGAATGGTCTGTTCATTTGCAAGATGTGTCATGGCTGAGACTTTAAAATAACTCAAAAATTACTACATTCGTGGAAAATGAAATTAAATGAAGATAAAACTGACTATTTGCCTTCTGGCATTTCTCAATTTTTATGATGCACAGGAGAATATTGCTTATCAAAAGCCATCTGCAGAAATCCTGAAACTTGCAGATTATGAAAGGCCGCCTGGCGTTTTGATGAACAGTAAGAAGGATTGGGTGGTTTTTACCTATCGTCCGACTTATAAAACGCTGAACGATCTTAACCAGCAGGAAATGAAACTGGGAGGACTGAGAATCAACCCGGTGACCAATATTGCAAGCACGGTAACGTATTTCAATAATCTTAAAATAAGAAAGATCAACGATAAAAATGAAATCTCAGTGAAAAATATGCCGGCGGATGCAAAGATCACCTACGTTACATTTTCACCGGATGAGAAGAAACTTGCGTTTACCAATACAACAGGCAAAGGAGTAGAGCTGTGGATCGTTGATCTGGAAACGGCTGCGGCCATAAAAATTACAGGAGATACCCTGAATGCCAATTTAGGAACCCCTTATATATGGTACAATGATTCGCAGAGTTTACTGATCAAGACACTGCCTCAAAACAGGGCAGCATTAATAGATGCCACTAAAGATCTTCCTACAGGACCCATTGTTTCCACTGCTGACGGAAAGGTGTCACAAAACAGGACGTACCAGGATCTCTTGAAAAATCCACAGGATGAAAAGAACTTTGAAGTTCTTACCGCTTCAGAAGTATATAACGTAGATTTGAACGGCAGCCTTAAAAAAGTAAAAGACCAGGATCTGTATGCTGGTTTAAGCTTTTCTCCGGATGGGAATTACCTGATGGCGACAGTGATCAAAAAACCATTCTCTTATATTGTTCCTTATAACAGGTTTCCACAGTCAACTACAGTGTATGACGTCAAAGGAAATACCGTAAAAGTTGTGAATGAGGTTCCTTTAAGTGAAATCATGCCGAAAGGATTTTCATCAGTAAGAACAGGAAAAAGAGGAATGACATGGAGAAGTGATGTTCCGGCAACGCTGGTTTATGCAGAGGCACTTGATGGAGGAGATCAGTATAAAGCCGCGGAATATAGAGATGAAATCTTTACCTGGGAAGCGCCATTTACAGCTGCTTCAAAATCTTTCTTTAAAACCAAACAGAGATACGATGGAACAGACTGGACGAATGACCATTATGCCGTGATTTCTGAAGAATGGTATGACACAAGAAATAAAAAATCGTTCCTGGTTGATTTGAAGAGCGGAGATTCAAAAGTACTTGACGACAGAAATTATCAGGATGTTTACAGTGATCCTGGGAAATTTAACAATGTTAAAAATCAATACGGAAGATATGTGATTGATATGAAAGGAGGGAAGGCCTATCTGATAGGTGACGGATTTACAAAGGATGGTCAGCACCCGTTTATCGATGAAATGGATGTTAAATCGCTGAAAAAGAAAAGACTGTATACTTCCGGCCTTAAGAATGCCAAAGAAAGTATTGTTGATATTCTGAATCCATCCAAAGGTGAGATTTTAACGACCCAGGAGTCTTCAAGCCAGTATCCAAACTATTATAAAAAGAATATCAAGTCCGGCAGAACGGAACCGGTAACCCACTTCGCAAATCCTTTTGAGAGCATTAAAGATGTGTACAAAGAAGTGATTACCTACAAGAGAAATGACGGAGTTACGCTGACCGGAACACTTTACCTGCCTGCCAACTATGACAGAAAAGCGAAAAAAGAAAAGCTTCCGTTATTGATCTGGGCTTACCCTACAGAATATAAGGAT
This sequence comes from Chryseobacterium sp., assembly GCF_022869225.1. Lineage (NCBI taxonomy): Bacteria > Pseudomonadati > Bacteroidota > Flavobacteriia > Flavobacteriales > Weeksellaceae > Chryseobacterium > Chryseobacterium sp. The sequence continues at coordinate 4,308,066 of NZ_JALIHL010000001.1, forward strand.
AAGAATACAGCAGGGCAGAATACCCAGAACCCCAATGACTTTACTTTCCCGTATTATGGTTCTTTTGTATACTGGACAACCAAAGGGTACGCCGTATTGGATGATGCCGCTTTCCCGATCATTGGTGAAGGAAAAACAGAACCTAACGATACTTTTATTCCTCAGTTGGTAGCGAATGCTGAAGCTGCAATCAATGCAGTGGAACAGCTAGGGTATATTGATAAGAAAAAAGTAGCTGTAGGAGGACATTCTTATGGAGCTTTCATGACTGCCAACCTTCTGACCCATTCCAACCTGTTTGCATGCGGTATTGCAAGAAGCGGAGCCTACAACAGAACCCTGACTCCATTCGGATTCCAGAGTGAACAGAGAAACTATTGGGATGTTCCCGAGATCTATAATGCCATGTCCCCGTTCATGAATGCAGACAAAATGAAAACACCTCTTCTGTTGGTACATGGGGATGCTGACAACAATCCCGGAACATTTACACTGCAGACTGAAAGGTATTTCCAGGCTTTAAAAAATCTGGGAGCTCCGGTAAAAATGGTACTTCTTCCAAAAGAATCCCATGGATACCAGGCTAAAGAGAATATTTTACATCTTTTATGGGAGCAGGATCAGTTCCTTGAAAAATGTTTGAAAAAATAATAGGAAACAGGCTGTCTCAGAAGTGAGACAGCCTGTTTTTCTTTAGTTCCGAATAAACCAGTGAAAGAAGTTTGAACATTTGTGGCTGGAAAATAAAGTATTGGCTGAACATTTTTGGAGCAGTCGGTTTTTAAAATTCTATCAACCGTTAATGGCTGCATATTTTTTACAGGTGTTTAAGAATTTCATCAATACTTTTCAATTCCATAAAGTGCTCATGTTCCAGACTAAGATCATGCTGCTCATGAGATCAGGTGACATGATAAGGAATATGGGCCGCAAAACCTCCTATTTCCAATACAGGCAATATATCTGATTTTACGGAATTTCCCAGCATCAGAAAGTTCTCCGGCAGGCAGTCAAGGTGTTTCAGCAACTTTCTGTAGTCGTTTTCTTTCTTATCGCTCATAATCTCAATATGATGGAAATAATCCTGGAGTCCTGAGTTTCTCAATTTGCGTTCCTGATCCAGCAGATCCCCTTTGGTAGCGACTACCAATCTGTATTTTCCTTTTAGGTTTTCCAGGGTCTCTGGGACTCCGTCCAGAAGTTCAATAGGTTTCTTTAAAAGCTCCTGTCCGAGCTCAATCGCTTTATTTACCACTTGTATAGGCGCTGTATTCCCGGAAACTCTGCTTATGGTTTCAACCATGCACAGCATAAATCCTTTCACTCCATAGCCATATAAATGAAGATTTTGCATTTCCGTCTTAAACAATTCCTGGGATACCGAATGTTGTGGCAGATAATCTTCAAGAAGGCTGCAGAATTCTTTTTCTGCCTCCTGAAAGTAGGGCTCATTGATCCAAAGGGTATCATCAGCGTCAAAAGCGATGGTGGTGATGTGATTATTCATTTTACTTTTGTAATTTTCCGGTAACAAAATTCAATATAAAAATCAAACCGGAAAAGGACATTTGTCCCGGATCAATATGCTAAGGACGAATCATATATTTTTAAGCTATCTTGAAGCACTTTATATACAGCAGGGCCCAAAGGATGATATTGTATTAAAAACTTTTTCCAAAGGCGAAAAAATATTGATACAGGGGCAGACCCTTCCCAAAGTCATGCTTATCAAAGAAGGGATTGCCAAATGTTATTTTTCCGAAGAAAACGGAAAGGAATATATTGTAGAGTTTTTGGGCAGTGGAGAAATTCTTGGTGAGGTAGAGGTGATTAAGAATACAACCTGTTTATGCAGTGTTGAAGCCGTATCAGAAGTTGCTGTTTATGCGGTAAGCCTTCCTTATTTTAAGTCTTTGATCCAGAATGATCTTCGTTTAAATCATGTATTGATGTTTTTGCAGAACGTATTATCAACACTTCCAGCAGAGCTTCCTATCAGCAGCTGTATACGGTAGAACATACATTGAGCCAGCTGCTGACCATGCAGGAAAAACAAGGGATCCGGATTTCTAAAGAAGATATGGCTGCTTACCTCGGCATTACAGTGCGCAGTCTGAATAGAATTTTGAAAAATTTAAAATAACTCTATTTATAGAGGGGGTGTTTGTTATATTTAATTAAATTTTAATGAATTATGCTTATTTTTTTTGGGGGTACTTTGAAAATTTAATTACTTTTGTATTGAAAAATAAATTGAATGGATAGCCATGGACGAAATAAAGTTTAGAAATGCCGGTTTAGCAGACTTAGAAAGAATTGTAGAGATTTATAACTCAACGGTGGCTTCAAGAATGGTGACCGCGGATGTGGAAGAAGTTTCGGTAGCAAGCAAGCAGAAGTGGTTTGAAGAACATAATCCTGAAACAAGGCCGCTTTGGGTTGTTGAAGATCTTGACGGCCAGACGGTAGGATGGGTAAGCTTTAGTTCGTTCCATGAAAGACCTGCATACAGCGGAACGGTAGAGGTAAGTATTTATCTGGATGAAAAATGCAGGGGAAAAGGGTATGGCAAAACAATCCTTCAATACTGTGTCGACAATGCCGGAAAGTTCGGCGTAAAAAATCTGGTTGCTCTTATTTTTCTTCATAATGAGCCAAGTCTGAAACTGTTCAGATATTTTGGATTTGAAGATTGGGGAACTCTTCCGGATGTAGCGGTTTTAGACGGTATGGAAAGGAGTCTGAAGATTCTAGGAAAAAGAATCGGGTAAAATATAAAAAGGTTATTTCATTGTTGAGATAACCTTTTTTCTTTGTATGAATTGTATAATTATTTTAAAAAGATTCTCACTCTTTATAGCAGTTTAGATCATGTTTATACCTAATATGGCTCAATCTTGGTTTTCGTATAACGCCCCATTGGTTTGTGCCTCATTGGTATTGAAAGAAGCTGCGAAATCTGCAATATTTGTGAGAAACTTAGATTTTAAGCAATAAAAAAGGCTGTTTCAATCTGGAAACAGCCACATTATTTTTATATATTCTGCTTAATTCTTTTGGCTGACATGTTCAGGAATCGTTTTACAAGGAAAACGGCTGATACAGTCAGTCCTAAACCAAGGGCGATCCACATTCCGAAGGCCCCCATTTTTAAAGTGACACAGAAGAAATACCCTAACGGAATGGTAATAACCCAATAGGCAATAAAGGTATAGATAGACGGTATCTTAACGTCCTGTAATCCTCTGAGCATTCCCAAAGCGGTGACCTGGATTCCATCTGAAAGCTGGAACAGGGCTGCAATGATCATCAGTTTTGAAGCCAAAGTGATGACTTCGATTTCTTCTTTTTTCGTAAAGAAAGTAGGCAGGATGTTTCTTCCTAAAATGAAGACCAATCCACAGATACACATGAAGATGAATGCAATCTTCAAATTATTGATCCCTACTTTTCTTAATTCCACAAAATTCCGTTCGCCCAGTTTGCGCCCAATCATTACCGTAGAAGCCACACTGAATCCTACACAAAGATTAAAGGTGAAGGAAGCCATGCTTAAGGCAATCTGGTGGGAAGCAATATCGTGAGCAGAAATAAGTCCGCAGATAAATGCCGCTCCTGCAAAGGCTGTTACTTCAAAGAACATCTGTAATGCTGTAGGCAATCCCAGTTTTACCATTTTATCAAACATCTTTTTAGAAAAATCCTGGATTTTCAACGAAAAATCTTTGATATAACGCCGGGTTCTCTTTTCCTTAAGCAATACAAAATAAAGGAAAACAACCATAAAAATTCTTGAAATAAGAGTAGCAAGGGCTGATCCTTTTACACCCATTGGAGGAAGCCCCCAAAGACCCTTGATAAATACATAGTTGAGGGCAATATTAATGATGTTGGCAATGATTGTTGCCTTGGTAACACCAATAGTATAAGAGAGCCCTTCAGATACTTCACGAAGTGTCTGAAATGCCATAAAAGGAATCATACTGATAACCATGATGCTTAAGAAGCTTACGGTGTCAGGAATGATTTTGGCAGGCTGTCCCGAGTGGTAGAGCAGAGGCATACCCAATAATAAGACCACCGTGAGGATAATCCCGACAGACATATTGATCACAAATCCATGGCTGAAAACAGAATTGATCGTGTCATGGTCCTGTCTTGAATGGGCCTCTGAAACCAAAGGCGGAATGGCAAATGAAAACCCGAGTGCCAGTACGAATATCGAGAAGAATACTGCATTCCCCAGCGAAACTGAGGCCAGTGCATCCGCACCTAACAGTTTTCCGACAATAATATTATCGAATAAATTGACTGAAACCTGCCCCACCTGGGTAAGCATCACAGGCAGAGCCAAAGTCAGGCATTCTTTTGTATAGTTTTTGTTTAAAAAGTTCATCGTATTTTATGATTCATATAGTTAATATTTCAAAACAGGTCAAAAAAAAATTTGCAGTGATTACTGCAAATTTTTATAATATCGTAAATAATAATCGTATTATTTCCTTACAAAACTTGCAACGTCAGCTTCAGAAACCGTGTTTCCACCAAGAATAATTAATCGCTCAACAACATTCCTTAATTCTCTGATATTTCCAGTCCATGAAAGCGCTTTTAAAGCATCAATAGCTTTATCATCAAACTTTTTCATAGCAGTGCCATGCTCATCGGCAATCATACCTGAAAAATGTTCAACCAACAATTTGATGTCCTCTTTTCTTTCATCCAATGGCGGAACATAAATTTCAATCACAGAAAGTCTGTGGTAAAGGTCTTCTCTGAATTTTCCCTCCTCAATCTCTTTCTGCATATTTTTATTGGTTGCTGCAAGTACTCTTACATCAACTTTTATTTCTTTATCACTTCCTACAGGGGAAACTTTGCTTTCCTGAAGCGCTCTTAATACTTTAGCCTGAGCGATAAGGCTCATGTCACCAATCTCGTCCAGAAAGATAGTCCCTCCGTTAGCCTGTTCAAACTTTCCCTGCTTATCCTTGATAGCCCCTGTAAAAGATCCTTTTACGTGGCCGAAAAGTTCAGATTCAATAAGTTCAGACGGGATTGCAGCACAGTTTACCTCTATCATAGGACCTCTTGCACGGTCGCTTTGATTGTGGATCGCGTGGGCTACCAATTCTTTTCCGGCACCATTCGGTCCGGTGATCAGTACTCTGGCATCAGACACGGCCACTTTTTCGATCATATCCTGAATTTTCTGCAAAGCAGGAGAATTACCGATCATCTGATACTTTTTATTTACTTTTTTCTTTAATGTTTTGTTTTCCGTCTGAAGATTTTTGTTTTCTTTCTTCAGCGTTTCTTTAACCAACGCATTTTTTACACTGGTGATCAGTCTGTTGATGTCAATTGGCTTGGAGATAAAGTCGTATGCACCCTCTTTCAGGCATGAAACAGCAGAGTCAATATCTGCGTGACCTGAGATCATGATAAAAGTAGTTTCTGGTTTTAATGCGAGACTTTGCTTTAAAAGCTCTGTTCCTGAAAGCTTAGGCATCTTGATATCAGAGATCACTAATGCGAAATCTTCTTTCTCTACCTGCTTGTAGCCTTCCAGGCCGTCTTCAGCGATAACAAATTCATAATCGGTAAGTTCATCAGAAAGAATACTGTGAAGTACTCCCGAGATTGCTTTTTCGTCTTCTACTATAAGGATTTTTTGCATAGTTGCAAATTTAAATTTTTTGTTTCAATTATTAGCAAAAACTATACCTAAAAATTCTACTTCGAATAATCTCTTCTGCCGAAAATAGCAGATCCGACCCTTACTGAATTGGCCCCGCATTCAATGGCTGCCGGGAAATCGTCACTCATCCCCATTGATAAGATTTTCAATGGTTTCAGCTGGCTTAATTGATCAAAAAGACCTTTTAAGGTTAAGAATTCTTTTCTGACCTGTTGTTCATCCTCCGTGAAAGTAGCCATTCCCATTAAACCGGTAATTTCAACATTCGGGAAACTCCCGTCAAGATACTGTCTGAACAGGTTTTCAGCCGCTGAAATGTCAAGCCCGAACTTTGTATCTTCTGCAGCAATTTTTACCTGAAGCAATACCTTAATGACCCTGTTCTGTTTCCCGGATTCTTTATTGATCTCTGCCAGTAGCTTTTCAGAATCCACACTTTGTATGGTATCAATGAAGGGAGCAATGTATTTAACTTTATTGGTCTGTAAATGACCGATCAGATGCCATTGGATATCCTGGGGAAGAAGAGGCTGTTTTTCCATCAGTTCCTGTACTTTATTTTCTCCGAATACCTTTTGTCCCAATTCATAAACTTCCTGTATAGCGGAAACCGGATGTGTTTTTGATACGGCAACCAGCTGAACTCCTTCCGGAAGCTGGTCTTTTATAATCTGATAATTTTCTTTAATACTCATAATTGCAAATTTCCGAAATTTACTTGACAGTTGCTAGTGATGAACCCATTTTACACGGCATAAAAAAATCAATTCAAAACTTCATTGATCGTAGGGTATTGAGAAATCTTTCTGAAAACAAATCTGTTGGTTTTCTGTAGTTTTTCAATAAACAGATCCAATTCGTTGATCGAATCAGTATCCCTGAGGTATTGGTCATGCGTAAGGAAAACAAGATGTCTCGATGTTTTTTCAAGATCGTTAAAGAAAATACTGTCTACCTTTTTCAACATGGCTTCATGGCTTCCCTTCAGGGTCATTTTATGAGTGGGTCTCCATTCCAGATCCCAGCCGACCACCTTGTATCCTGCATTTTTAAGTCCATTGGCTGCTGCCGTAGAACCTTTAATATCCGTTACATTAATCGTGTTGAGCCTCCAGATGTTTCTGCCCGGGGTTCTTGCTATTTTATCCTGAAGCTTAAGACTGTCTTTAGCGATATCAAAATCATGTACCACGGCTTCGGCGTTTTTATAAAAGTCGGTATATTTGTTGTGGGCATGGGTAAAACTGTGATTGGCAAGCTCAATAAGGGGATTCTGTTTTAACAGTTCAAAATCGTCTTTTTGCTTTTTGCTTCCATAGGCATGTTTCCCGACAAGAAAAGCTGTGGCACACACATTTCTCTTATTGAGTATTTTTAAAAGGTTTTCAGTGCCCTGATTCGGGCCGTCATCAAAGGTAAGGTAGATCACTCTTTTATCGGGGTCTACATTTTCATCATCTATACTGGGGACTGTTTTTGCGGCAGGATCTTCCGGTGAATTTATTTTTTCATTCACGTCGTTCTTGAAATTACAGCTGTTCAATAAGATCGAAGTTGCACTCATCAATGCAAGCATCCCGAGAAAAGTCTTATTTTTCGACTCTCCCGCAAAAATTTTTCTCATAAAGATAATGGAAGTTTAAATTGTTAAAAATCGTTAAAAATAACGGTTGAAAATTAACAAATTACATGCCATGTTGTGCAGCATTTTTTCTTTTTAAGTTTATTTTAAGAACTTAATTTTAAAGAAGATTGTAATAAATGACCCGATTGTGAGGATATGATTTTGTTTTCTTTATGTTTTAACATTTATAAATGTGAAAACAATAGTCTTTCTCTATATTCTTTGCTGTAAAAATATCCTTCATTAGACAGGGAATTATTTAATTTTAACAAAATGTACTACTGCCGCTATCAGAAAATGGCTTTGTTTTCTTTATTCCAAAATCTTTTTTACATACTTGCCATTGCGGACCGCTGAAGTTCCCCAGGTATTATTAAAAAATATAAAGGCTGTTTGTTTGGTGTTCTTAATTTTTCCAGCAAGATCATCAAGGAAATCAGTGCTGTATTCAGATTTATAGAGAACAGGCTTTCCGTGAAGCCGGTAATAGATGATTTCAGGATTGTTAATGATCAAATCTTCAGGAAGACTGCCAGGAAAGCTGACCCCGGAAAAAACGACATTGATGCTTTTTAAAAAATCAAATATTTCTTGTTGCCACCATGATTCATGGCGGAATTCAATGACATTTAAAAAACTGAAATCAAGGTTTTGGGTGATCCGATCTCTATTTTCCGGTGTATTTTTAAAAGAGGGCGGCAGCTGGTACAGAAAACCGGACAGCTTGTCCTTGAGGTTATTTTGGATGTGGCTGCAAAATGCGGCAATGGCTTCTTTTGATTCTGCAAGACGGTTTTGATGAGTAATGATCTTAGGGATTTTAATGAAAAACCGAAACGGGTCCGGAGTTTCATCATGCCATTTTGAAAGTGTTTTAACGGTAGGGTTTCTGTAGAATGTGGAATTGATCTCTACAGCATTAAACACTTCAGCGTATAAAGAAAGAAAATCTTTACTTGGAGCATTCTCAGGATATAATGACCCTTTCCAGTCGTTATTATAAAATCCTGAACACCCTATGTAAAGATTTTCTTTTTTCATTATGATTATTTTATATCCAGATTTACAGAATTTAATCTCAATGAATTCAGGATCACAGATAATGAACTGAAGCTCATGGCTGCAGCTGCAATCATCGGTGATAACAGAATTCCAAAAAATGGATACAATAATCCTGCCGCTATTGGAACTCCCAATACATTATAGATAAATGCGAAGAATAGATTCTCTTTGATATTTTTAAGGAGTTTTTCACTTAACAGCTTTGCTTTTGCAACCCCCATGATATCTCCTTTCAGTAAAGTAATTTCAGCACTTTCAATCGCAACGTCTGTTCCTGTTCCCATTGCAATACCTACGTCAGATTGCGCAAGAGCAGGGGAGTCGTTGATCCCGTCACCGGTCATCGCAACGATTTTCCCTTGCTGCTGTAATTTTTTTACCTCATTTAATTTATCTTCAGGAAGGCAGTTCGCTTTAAAATGTTTGATTCCCAGTTCATCCGCCACTGCTTTCGCGGTATGTTCGTTGTCTCCGGTCATCATTATGACGTCAATACCTTCGCTCATCAGCCTTTCTACTGCTTTTTTGGAGCTTAATTTAATTTTATCGGTAAAGCTGATAAATCCTAATACATTTTGGTCTTGCGCAATATAAGAGATGGTATGTGCTTTTGACTGTACTTCTACAGCTTTCTGTCGTAAGCCTTCCGGAATCCGGATCTGATGCGAAGTCAAAAGACTTTCATTGCCCAGGTAAACGGTTTTGCCGCCAATGCTGCCTTTAACTCCTTTTCCAGAAATGTTTTCAAACCGATCTACTTTCTCTGCTGAGATATGCTCTTCTTTCGCTCTTTTGATCACCGCATTGGACAGGGGATGTTCAGAATTTTGGTTTAGTGAGAATGCCAGTTTTAAAATTTGATTTTTATCTGCATTATTTACCGTTTCAATATATTCTACAGACGGTTTCCCTTCCGTTAAAGTTCCTGTTTTATCGGTGATCAGAACATTTACTTTATTCATTTGTTCAAGAGCTTCCGCGTTTTTGATCAGAATACCGTTTTTAGCGCCTTTTCCAATTCCTACCATCAGAGACATAGGAGTGGCCAGCCCGAGGGCACAGGGACAGGCTACGATTAAAACTGCCACGGCATTGACAAAAGCAAATAAACTTCTTTTTCCTTCGGGGCCGAAAAACTGCCACAGAACAAAAGTTAATACAGCAATCAGGATGACTACGGGAACAAATACTTTTGCAACCTTATCGGTCAGTTTCTGAATAGGTGCTTTGCTCCGGCTGGCCTCATTGACCATTTTAATGATTTGTGAAAGAAGGGTTTCATCCCCAACCTTTTCAGCTTTCATAATAAATACCTGGTTGCCATTGATGGTTCCTGAAGAAACTTTATCATCCACACTTTTTTCAACAGGAACAGGCTCTCCTGTGATCATACTTTCGTCAACTATGGAATTTCCTTCTGTAATTTTACCGTCCACCGGAATTTTTTCACCCGGTTTTACCTTTAAAAGATCCCCTATTTTTACCTGAGAAAGCAAAACCCTTTTTCTTCACCATTGACTATAATATTGGCTTCATCCGGTGAAAGGTTCATTAATTCCTTGATGGCATTTCCTGTCTTTTTATGAGCTGCCGCTTCCATTAACTGGCCTAAAATAACCAGTGTTAAAATGACACAGACGGCCTCGAAATATAACGGGATTTCATGATTATGCCCACGGATCTCGTGAGGAATAATGCCTGGAAAGGCCAACGCAACAATACTGAATATAAAGGCGGCAGCAACACCTAGTGCAATAAGGCTGAACATATTGAGATTCCAGGTTTTAAAAGAAACCCAGCCTCTTTTCAGCAGGAACCATCCCGAGTAGAACATCACCGGAAGCGTTAAAGCCAGTTCTATAATAGCCTGTATCTGGTGCGGAAAAGGAAAATTGATCAGCATTCCACCCATGGAAAGAATGAATACCGGAATGGTAAATGCCAATGAAATAATAAATTTCCTTTTTAGAATATTGTAGGTCTTATCTTCTTCCTCATCTCCGCTGTCAGGCATTCTTACCAGATCCATCCCACAGATCGGACAGCTTCCCGGCTCGTCACGAATAATCTCGGGATGCATCGGACACGTATATTTGGCAGTTTTCTTTTCCGGGTATTTTACAAGGTCCATCCCGCATACCGGGCATCCTACATTGGAGTCATAGGTCTTATCCCCTTCACAGTACATAGGGCAGTAATATTTACCTGCCATTTCATCCGTGACTGCAGGAGTTTCGTGATGTTGGTGATGATGGCCATGATTATGATTGTGAGCATGAGAATCCGCATTGTTGACAAGCCCTTCCGTTATTTCCTCTAAATGCATATGGCATACCGGGCAATCGCCTTTTTCATCATAGACTTTATCACCTTCACAAAACATTGGACAATAATATTTTCCAATACTGTTTTTGAAGTTTTCAGGAAGGTGGGCAGATGAATAAGCAGGTTTATGGAGAGGATCTTTTGCAAGTTTCTCTTCAATCGGGACCAGGTACATCTTGCAGACAGGGCATCTTTCCCCCTGTTTGAAATAGACTTTGTCTCCTTCACATTCCATCGGGCAATAATAGACCGAAGACGGAGATACGCGGTCCTGGGGTTTTACAAACGCATGATCAGGATGATTGGGATCTTCCAGTTTGTATTTTCCTATTTCAGCTAAAGCGTTATTCAGAACAGATAGTTCTACTTCATGATCTGAGGTGATCGTTGCTGTATTGTTTTCCAGATTTACCTCTGCTGTAATGCCTTTGACATTATTCAGCTGGTTTGAAATCTTTTTCTGGCAGCCTGAACAGGTCATTCCAAGTATTTTATACTGTCGTTGCATGATTCTTAAATTTATACTACAAATTTCCAAAATGGAAACCTAAGGTTGTTATAAATTTAAGGATAATAGTTATAAAATTGTGGTTGAGGATTTGGAGAGCGGGAGTGCATCCTTATCGCTCGCATGTTGACGCCCGGAAGCCTAATACTCTCTCTCAAAAATAGTACAGGTTATCCAGGGATTTTCTATTGTGTTCTTTCAGTTTCTTGAATTCAGTCGGTGTAAAACCGGTGCTGTTGCGGAACTGGGTAGATAGGTGCTGTACACTTTTATATCCGAGTTTTCCTGCAATCTCAGTAAGAGTAAATTCATTATATAAAAGGAGTTCTTTTACTTTTTCAATTTTTTGAAGGATAAAGAACTGTTCGAGGGTAATGTTTTCGTTTTGTGAAAAGGTTTTGGACAGGGCGCTGTACTCTTTGTGAAGTTTTGAGCTTAAAAATTCAGAAAGCAGAAAGTCTTCGGCAATATCAAGTTCACTGATCTTTGTAATAACCAGATTTTTGATTTTTTCAACCAGTTGATGGGCAGAGTCCATGATCCTTTCAAAACCGGTTTCAAGCAATTCTTTTTCGACACGCTGCATGCTTTCAACAGAAACTTCAGCTTCAGTTTCAACTTCTCCTAATATGACAGAGCTGATCCCCACGCCTGCTTTATTGAAAATATCTTCAACGGCAGAAATGCACCTGTTGCACACCATGTTTTTTATGAAAACCTTCATAGACTGCCGTTTAATCTGTCTTTTACAAATTCAATCTGAGTTTTGCCGTGTGGGGCAGGATTTCCTTCGCTGTTAAGGTTGACCATTACAATTTTATCAACGGTAATAATCGTCTGGTGGGTCATTTTATTTCTGACGTCACATCTTAGCGTAATCGAGGAGGACCCGAAATGTGTGGCTTCAATACCAATTTCTATAATATCTCCCTGTTTGGCAGAACTTACGAAATTAATTTCTGAGATAAATTTTGTAACTACTTTTGTGTTTTCCAACTGGATGATGGCATATAATGCCGCTTCTTCATCAATCCATTGTAAAAGTCTTCCTCCGAAAAGGGAATGGTTAGGATTTAAATCTTCAGGTTTTACCCATTTTCTGGTATGGTAGTTCATATTCTAATAATTTGTAGTGCAAATTTAGTGTTTAATACCGGGCTTTTCAAAAGAATACTATTTATTGATGCAAAGAAGATTATTCATTTTCTCAATCATTTTCTTTTGGAACGCATTGCTTTTACTTTGGTAATGGAAGGGTCATTTAAAAAATTTTGATATTCTTCGCTTTCTATTGGGAAAAGCGCTACCTTTCCTTCTTGGTTATGATGAAAGCCGAAGCCGTATCTCTTGGCGAGAGGAGAAGATCTTAAACAGGCTTGTCCCTTGGAAAAGAATATATTTCTTGCTTCATGTTTTTCACTTTGGGAAATATCATTTTTCAGGGCATACCATTCAAAGATAATGTCATCAGAAGAATACAGATAAGGATTTTTTATTATTTTTTCATACTGCAGGCAGGCCTGGGTTTTCTCTTTTTTGTCCGGAGGAATCTGGGAGTGAGATGCGGGACAGTCTTCGGCGGTTTCAATAAAGGTATTGATGTAATTGGTGGTATGCTGGTTCATGATTGAATTGATTTTAAATAGGTGTTAGTATATAATATAACTATTCTTTATACTCTAAAATATCCCCGGGCTGACAATCCAGGGCTTTACAGATCGCTTCCAGAGTATTGAACCGGATTGCTTTTCCTTTACCCGTTTTTAAAACAGAAAGGTTAGACAGGGTAATTCCTACTTTTTCAGAAAGCTCGTTCAGCGATACTTTCCTTTTTGCCATTACTACATCGAGGTTTATTATTATGGGCATAACGGTATGATGGTTTGTTTTTCTTTTTAGTGCAGTGAGGCCTCTTATCTGTTAACTAAATTTAACTTTTGTGTAAATATCGGTAAATATTTATTGATTAGCAATAAATATTAATTCCAAATCAGTTAATAGAAAAGATAAAATCAAATAAATGTGAAAAACAGTCAAAAAAAATCTTTGATTTGAATTTTTTAATTGTATCTTGCATACGTTTATATTTGGAATCAATATTTGTTCATTAATTTATGTTGTTTTTCTTTTATATACCAAATTTTTATTAATTTTTTAATTTTATTTAAAATGAACATTTTTGTTTCAAACATCAATTACGCAACTAAAGAGTATGAGTTGCATGATCTATTCGCAGAATTTGGAGACGTATCATCAGCTAAAATCGTTACGGACAGAGAAACTGGTCGTTCAAGAGGTTTCGGTTTCGTAGAAATGGGTGATGAAGAAGGACAACAAGCTATCGAAGCTCTTAATCAGAAAGAATTCAACGGAAAAACGTTAAACGTATCTGAAGCTAAGCCAAGAGAAGAGAAGCCAAGAAGAAGTTTCGATAACAACAGAGGTGGTAGTTATGGAAACAACAGAGGTGGCGGAAGCTACGGTAACAACCGTGGTGGAAGTGATCGCGGTGGAAACGGCGGTGGAAAACGTTGGTAAAAAATATAAGCGGCTTTTAAGCCGCTTTTTTTATGCTTATTTTTCTTTAATCAGAAGCAGGGCATCATTATAATACAGATAATCATGGGTACCGGAAGAACTTTTCCCCATTGAGATATTTTTGAATATTATTTTGAGATGATACTTGCCCAAATCATTTTCAACAGAAACTTCTTTTAATTTGACAATTCCTGTTGTCTTAACTTTTTCTTGAAAAAGCTTACGAATGGCTGGAGTAAAGTCTATTTCTTCCTGGGAGTTGAGGATCACCCTGAGACCTTCGGATTCATTAATCTTTGTTTGGTTATCGATAAGAAATGTATCTCCGTTAATTTCTTTTGATTCCCTGTTATAGCTTTGGAAATTAATCAAATACTGATATCCTTTGATATTCACTACCTCTGTTTCAGGCTCCAGGGTGAGCTGTTCATACGCCGTGATTCCGGAATTTTTATCAGCATAGGTAAAGGCATTTCTTAAAGAATTGTTGATGCTCCAATAGTAAGGCTCCTTAAAATCTTTTGATAATTTGGCTTTCATTTTAGCATCCACAAGACCTAACAAGAAATCTTCCTGTTTTCTTTTAATTAAAAATTCAAACTGGGAGGCCATTGTATTGATCACAGGATCTGATATTTTTTTATTGAAATCGATTGTATTACGGATAAGAAGATTATTTTCTTTTAAAAGTCTGATCAATTCATTTTTCTGGCTTCTTTTTGCTACGCTAAAGGCATTCAGATAAGGAAATATAAGGGAGAATATTCCTACGATAAATAAACTTACCGGAATGAATTTGATGCTTGACTTCTTATTCAAAATAAAATAAGCCACTAAACCTGTCAGCCATACAGCCAGAAGCAATACAAAGTATCTGGGCTCTGTATATCCGTATTCTAAAATTCTGGTAAAAATAGCCACAAAAAGTAAGGCAACTAATGGAATGACAGTATAATAGAATAGTTTTGAAAATGCCTTTACCCAGGACTTTGTATGGTCTTCTTTCAAAGGATGAACCAGTAATAAAGCAAGAATCCCCACAATACTGTAAGCGAGTACCAGGTAGGAAACCCAGCCTCTCGGAAGTTCCCAGTTGATCAGTATTTTAAACGAATAAAAGTAAAGAATAACAGCATATATCAAAAGAAGCGGGATCAGGATAAACTGAGTGAAAAATTTTAAAACTACAGGATACTGGCTGTCTTTTTCAAGATAAGGCAGTCCTCTTTCATTAAATATCAGGAAATTGAGACAACTTCCGGAGATCGCCAGAAAGAAAAAAAGATCAAAGTAGACCCTGTTATTAAACTTAAAGTCAAAAAGTTTATCAACCGCTAAAACAGCCAGTTCCATACCACCTGTAAGAACTCCTGTGAATATGACGGTAAGCACTGTATTGACAAAGAGATTCTTGTTGTACTGCCAGAAATTGAGTTCTTTGTTTCGGCTTAAAAAAGCGATAAAGGAAACCAGAAGATGGGAAAGAAGGAATGTTACTATAATAATATACTTATATACTTCTGTGAAATCTTTTTTATCACCAGGTAAGATATAATAAAATCCAATAAGAAAAATGACTCCCAGGGATTCGAGCATATAACTTTTTCCTATCCGTTGAGAAAGCATTTTCAGAGCGAACATTAATGATATTCCCAAGCAGGAGCAGATCGTAAATTTGGAACAGGTGAAAAAATAACGTTCTGAATAATTGGTTTCATAGAGGCATACCGCTCCGATAGACGCGAGTAAAGCCATCAGGAGAACCATAGGAAAGCGAAAGATGACCTCTTTCGCTTTCCCTGTTATTTCCAGAAATTTTGTTTTCATAAGCTGTGCATTACCTTATACTTTTTTCTTCTTTTTCTTTTTGTCCTTGTCTTTATCCTTTTCTTTGTCTTTTTGCTTTTACTTTTTTCTCTTTTTTAGGGCTTAGGATCTCCTCTGCAAATTCAAACTTCGGCTCTTCAATTTTTGAAGGTTTGATCTCTATTTTAAGATCAAAATAGCCTTTAAGATCGTCCTGCGATATTAATTTTTCATTAAATAAAAACTCCAGGATCTCTTTTCCCGAATCATTAAAAAAGTGATGTGAAAGTTCTTTCAATAGAAATTTTTTGTAATCTTCAAAAGGGACAAGCACAGAATATTTAAAAATCCTGCCTTCTTTCACCGTAGACAGATAGCCTTTTTCAACCAATATTTTCAAATACGTAGACACCGTGTTCTGGTGTGGTTTGGGTTCAGGATGCTGCTCCATAATATCTTTAAGATAAAATGAATTCAGTTTCCAAAACAGCTTCATAAAGTTTTCCTCCGCGGCAGTAAGATGATTTATTTTCATGTATTTTCTTAATGTTGAAATTGTATATTGCAATAAAGATAGATAAAAGATATCAGAAATGCTATTCCAGCCCCCATAAATACTTCTTTTATGGTGTGTCTCTTCAAAATAATTCTCGTTATTCCAACCAAAGCAGCAATGCCCAGCCACAGCACTCCCATTTTCCAGTTTAATGAGAAAAATAGGGCCGCCACGAAGATATTGAAGGCGGTATGCATGGAACTTTTAATAAATAAATTGCTGACCTGCAAAGTCAGAAGCAGAATTAAGATAAACAGCATAACAAGATCAATATATCCGTTTCTGATATAGTTGAAGGCCAGATAAATAATCACACAGGCTGCAATGAATATATATAATGTCTTTCTCTGAATCCGGTTGGATACATCCATATTGGTGTATCTTCCTGTTTTGACATTCCACACAAGCCAGATCACAACCGGAGCCATGATCATTAATAATACAGGCAGGAAATAGGAGAGTGAATCTTTAAATGTATAAGCTTTTATACTCATATAAATAAAAAAAATAAAAAGAGAGATCAGTGGATTAAAAAAATCTGAGATGACCTTTGAAATTTTATGTATCAGCGAAGAGCTCTTTTCTTCCATATTAAAAGTTTAAAAGTCAAATATAACACTATAACCAAAAAAACAATTGGTATGTATACAATAAAAATAAAGTTTTTTTCATAATTTTGCTCAATTATTTCATCATAAAAAAGCAAGAGCTAACACATGAAAGAATTTTCTAAAGAGGTATACCTGAAGTGGTATGAAGATATGACAATGTGGAGAAGGTTTGAAGACAAATGCCGTTCTCTTTATCTAAAACAAAAGATCAGAGGCTTTTTACATTTGTATAACGGTCAGGAAGCAATCCCTGCCGGATTCACGCATGCAATGGATTTAACAAAAGACAGTATGATTACTGCTTACCGATGCCACATCCATCCAATGGCGATGGGAGTAGATCCTAAGAGAATCATGGCGGAACTTTGTGGTAAAGCGACTGGAACATCCGGAGGTATGGGTGGTTCTATGCACATTTTCAGTAAAGAACACCGTTTCTATGGTGGTCATGGTATTGTAGGAGGACAAATTCCTTTGGGAGCAGGTATTGCTTTTGCAGATAAATATTTTGACAGAAAGGCTGTCAATATCTGTTTCTTTGGAGATGGAGCAGCGAGACAAGGTTCATTACATGAAACATTTAACATGGCCATGAACTGGAAACTTCCTGTTGTATTTGTGGTAGAAAACAACCAATATGCAATGGGAACTTCTGTAAAAAGAACAGCAAACCATGAAGATATCTATAAATTAGGATTAGGATATGAAATGCCTTGTCTTGCAGTAGATGCAATGGATCCTGAAAAAGTAGCTGAAGCAGCTTATGAGGCCATTGAAAGAGCAAGAAGAGGAGACGGACCTACATTTATTGAGGCAAGAACTTACCGTTACAGAGGACACTCTATGTCTGATGCAGAACCGTATAGATCTAAAGAAGAGGTAGCTGTTCATAAAAATGATGACCCTATCGAGTTGGTAAAACACAGGATTTTAGAAAACGGATGGGCTACAGAACAGGAATTGGAAGCTATGGATAACAAGTCCAGAGACTTCGTTGATGAGTGCATCGAGTTTATGGAAAACTCTCCATATCCTGAAGCAGAAAAGATCTATGAGTATGTATATGCTCAGGAAGATTATCCATTCTTAGATAAATTAGAAAACTAAAAGATAATGGGTTAATTTGGAAATCTGAAAATCTGGAAATGAGACGGTATTATGTCCCTTTTAAATTTTCAAGTTTTCAAATTGCTAAATTTTCAAATAAAAAAAATTATGGCAGAAGTAATTACGATGCCCCGCCTTTCGGATACTATGACGGAAGGGAAAGTGGCGAAATGGCATAAAAAAGTAGGAGATAAAGTAAAAGAAGGAGATATTTTAGCTGAAATTGAAACTGATAAAGCAGTTCAGGATTTCGAATCTGAAGTAGAAGGTACTCTTTTATACGTGGGTGTAGAAGAAGGCGGTGCTGCTGCTGTAGATTCTGTTTTGGCGATTATCGGTAATGAAGGAGAAGATATTTCAGGATTAACAGGTGGTGCGGCTGCTCCAAGTGCCGGTTCTGAGGAAAATAAATCAGAAGAACAGCCTAAAGCAGAAGCTCAGGCTGCTGCTGAACCCGCTGCTGCAGAGGTTCCGGCAGGAGTAGAAGTTATTACAATGCCAAGACTTTCGGATACGATGACGGAAGGGAAAGTGGCGAAATGGCACAAAAATGTAGGCGATACAGTAAAAGAAGGAGATCTTCTTGCTGAAATCGAGACGGATAAAGCCGTTCAGGATTTCGAATCTGAATTCAACGGGGTACTGTTGAAGCAGGGAGTAGAAGAAGGTGGTGCCGCTCCGGTGGATTCCGTATTGGCGATCATCGGCCCTGCAGGAACAGATGTTTCATCTGTGGGTACTTCAAAAGCTGCCGGCCAGACATCAGAAAAACCGGCTGAACAAAAAGCAGAAGCTAAAACTGAAGAAAAAGCGGTTCCGGCTGCCAGCTCTTCCTCTTCTGACAGGGTAGCAATTTCTCCTTTAGCTAAGAAAATGGCTCAGGATAAAGGAGTTGATATCAACAGTGTTCAGGGGTCCGGAGAAAATGGAAGAATCGTTAAGAAAGATATTGAAAATTATCAGCCGTCCCAGGCGAAACCGGCTGCCTCAGCTGCGGCTGCAGGTGCAGCTGCTCAAGTGGCAGTAAACTTCGTTCAGGGAGAAGATACAGAGACTCCAAACTCGCAGGTAAGAAACATAATTGCAAAACGCCTTGCTGAAAGTAAATTCTCTGCCCCTCACTATTATCTGATGGTTGAAATCAACATGGATAAAGCGATTGAAGCGAGAAAAGAGATCAACTCTTTACCGGATACTAAAATTTCTTTCAATGATATGATCATTAAAGCAACTGCTATTGCTTTAAGAAAACACCCTCAGGTAAATTCAAGCTGGGCGGGAGACAAGATCATCCACAGAGGAAATATCAATGTGGGCGTAGCAGTAGCGATTCCTGACGGTTTAGTGGTTCCTGTACTTAAAAATACAGACCAGATGAGCTATACCCAGATCTCTGCTTCCGTAAAAGATATGGCTTCAAGAGCTAAAAATAAAGGACTTAAAGCAAATGAAATGGAAGGATCTACCTTCTCTATTTCTAACCTGGGAATGTTCGGAATCGAAACGTTTACAAGTATCATCAACCAGCCGAACTCTGCTATTCTATCCGTTGGAGCAATTATTGAAAAACCAATTGTTAAGAATGGTCAGATCGTAGTAGGAAACACAATGAAGCTTTCATTAGCATGTGACCACAGAGTAGTGGACGGTGCTACAGGTGCTGAATTCTTACAGACATTAAGAACATATTTAGAAAACCCATTAACATTGTTACTGTAATTTCTGAATTACCAATACTAAAACCTCCTTTTTCGGGAGGTTTTTTTGTTTTTGGGCTTAAACGGTTTTTGGAAACCAAATATGGATGCTATATGGATGGATAGGTTTGAAAAATTAGATAGAGCGTCCGGATTACCCGTATTTCTTTTTTGAAGGAAGAGAGGCTGAAATTATCAGTCATAAAAGCTCTATTGATAAATTATATTTATTATATTCTTATTAATTAAAAACAGCCAGAAATAAAGCCGTATACATTAACTGAGATTTTATATCTTAGAGGGTGAGATAAACGAAATGTTTCAAAGTAAACATTTCGTTTATTTATGTTTATTCACTATTTTTGAATCATGATTAAAGCAAGAAATATCCATAAATCTTATGGGAATTTAGAAGTACTGAAAGGTGTTGATATTCACATCAAAATGGGAGAAGTCGTTTCTATTGTAGGTGAATCAGGGGCTGGTAAATCTACATTACTGCAGATTTTAGGAACGTTGGATCATCCTAGCAACTCATCCAAATATGATACGGAAATTGCAATCGCTGGAGAATCATTCATCAATATGAATGATAAACAGTTGTCTAAATTCAGGAATCAGAATATTGGTTTTGTATTTCAGTTTCATCAGCTCCTTCCGGAGTTTACAGCTTTGGAAAATGTATTGCTTCCCACTAAAATTGCCGGAGCCAATGAAAAAGAAGCTCTTGAAAAAGCATATGCTTTATTTGAAGATTTAAAAATCGAGCAGAGGCTGCAACATAAACCTAACCAGCTTTCGGGTGGTGAGGCTCAAAGAGTAGCTGTGGCAAGAGCATTGATCAATTCACCAAAGATTATTTTTGCAGATGAGCCTACAGGAAACCTGGATTCAAAAAATGCAGATGACCTTCACAGATTGTTCTTTGATCTTAGAGATAAGTACAATCAGACGTTTGTTATTGTAACGCATAATCCGAATCTTGCGGAAATTACTGACCGTAAGCTTGTTATGAAAGACGGAATGATCATAGAATAAGAGTTCAGCCAGATGATGAAACACTTTATTTTCCTTTGTATGCTGTTGACCGCCTGTTCAAAAGCTGAATCTCAGCAGATGGACCCTTTGGGGATACCTCAGTCTAAAATCTCTGAGATTAAAAATTATCTCAAAGGGAAAGATTATAACCAGGAATTTGCCGTTTTTATCAATTTTAAGATACATTCCGGGAAATACCGTTACTTCATCTATGATCTGAAAAAGAACAGAGTCATACAAAAAGCTGTTGTGTCTCATGGCTCAGGATCAGTCATTCCTCATTCAAACGATTTGCAGTTCAGCAATACTGAAGGAACCTATCAATCCTCACTGGGGATGTATGAAATTCGTGAAAGCTATATGGGGAAATTTGGAAAGGCATACCGTTTAAAGGGATTAAATGTGACCAATAGCAATGCGATGCAGCGAGCTATTGTGCTCCATTCTTACGGATGTATACCGGATAAGGAATCTTCGGATCCTGCATGTTTAAGTCTGGGATGTCCGATGCTTTCTACGAATGCTTTTAATGAAACGGCAAAATACATTGATCAGTCAAAACAGCCTATTATTCTATATGCATTCTATTAATTCACCACTTATAATTTATTTCTCATGCTTATAAAATATCTTGCAGAAGACGACAGACCGAGAGAAAAGTTTTTACATAAAGGTAAAAACTCACTTTCTGATTCTGAGTTACTGGCTATTATTATGGGAAGTGGAAATAAAGATGAGAGTGCGGTGGAACTGGGAAGGAAAATTTTAAAGTCGGTAAACAATAATTGGCACCAGCTAAGCCTTCTTTCGGTTAAAGATTTAATGAAATTTAAAGGAATAGGTGAAGCTAAAGCGATTTCTATTGCAACAGCCCTCGAAATAGGAAGAAGAAGAGCAGGACAGGAAATTCCGGAAAGATCAACGATTGGGAATAGTAATGATGCCTATTCCATTCTGAAAAACCAGTTATCTGATCTGAGAACTGAAGAATTTTGGGCCATTTTTCTGAATAACAGCAATAAAGTGATCCATATTTCACAGCTGACCCATGGAGGGATAAGCCAGTCTATTGTAGATGTAAGAATTCTGTTCAAGACAGCATTGGATTATTTTTCAACAGGCATTATTATAGCACACAATCACCCTTCCGGAAGTTTAAAACCGAGTAAGGAAGATATGGGCATTACTCAAAAAATAAAAGAAGCAGGGAAAACATTAAGCATCCAGCTTTTAGACCACATTATCGTCACCCAGGATTCTTATTTTAGTTTTTCAGACGCAGGACTATTATGATTAGAAGATTAAAATACCATGAAATTGATTTTATAAAATATGCTCAATGCTTAGAAAATTCTGAGCAGAAAAAATATTCTGCGACCAAAGATTTTTTAGATATTACTTCGGAAAAGCAATGGGAAATCCTGGTTTATAAAGATTATGAAGCGGTGATGCCTGTTCCTTTTATACGGAAATATGGAATTAAAATTGTTCATAATCCTAAGCTTTGCCAGCAGTTAGGTGTTTTTTCTGCTCAAGATGATCCGGAACTTAATGAAAGATTTTTAGATTATCTGAAAAAAAATTATTTGATAAGAGCCTATTCATTTAATGATTTCAATCAGCTTCGTACAAAATTGAAGTTGAAGAAGAATTTTTTAATCTACCCCGATTCATATGAAAAAGTCTATGCCCGGTATTCACCGAAAAGAAAAAGAAAGCTCAGGCTCGATGAAGAAGTAGTAACAAATTCGGAAATTAAAACCATCGGCTATGAAGAAGCTAAAATCTTTATAGAACCGAATATGATAGGATTGCATAAAGAAAGTGATCTTCCTGATTTCATGAGGATTTTTCAACTTTCAAATCAACTGGATTATCTGAAATTTTCTGCATTTTTTTATCATCAGAGAATCATCAATGTCATTGCGACTTATTCCGACTGTAATATGGTTGCTCTTTTAGGGACTTTTAATGATAAGGACTATGTCAAATTATCAGGGGCCTCAGTTCTTATTGATAAGGTGATCCGTGAGACGATAGAAACCCATATCTTTGATTTTGAAGGAGGTGAGCTGCCTAATATTGAAGAGTTTTTCAGGGGATTTCGTCCAGCATTAAGACCGTATCCGATTATGGAAAGCTCCAAGGAACAGCTTTTTAAAAAGTTCGGATCTTTTCTTTTAAAAGGCAAACTGTTCTGATATGATAAAAACCATTGTTTAGATCGGTTCTAATTAAGTATTATTCCATACCTTTATAATCTACTTATTCCAGCAATTATGTTCCAGCAACTTCGTAACTATAAATTATCATACATTCTTTATAACCTGTTTAAAAAGAGTAAGTTAAAGCATAATATTCCACTGTATAAAAAGTACGGGCTTCATAAGAACTATTTTTCCAGCATCTCGAGTGCAGATTTTGCCCACCTTCCCGCTACGGAAAGAAGTGTTGACAGAGATAAGCTTTCGGCCACTGCCTTTTTTAATGAATTATCAGCGGAGAGCAAACAGAGTGCCCTTCAGTATGATGATAACGGGTATATGATCATCAGAAACTTTCTGAGTCCTGAAGACGCAGATAAAATCAATGATGAAATAGAAAAGCTGATGAATGATGGAACCCTTACGTTCCGGTATGGAGGAAAACTGATGTTTGCGATTCATCATTCGGAAATCCTTAAAAATATCGGGACTGACAAAAATTTTACAGAATTTCTATCTGTTCTTTTGGATGGGCAGGCTAAACTTTTTCAAAGCATTAATTTCATCAATGGAAGCCAGCAGAAGACCCATTCTGACAGTATTCATATGACCACATATCCGCTGGGAGGACTGCTTGGGGTATGGATTGCCTTGGAGGATGTGGATGAAAACAACGGAGCACTGCATTATATTCCTAAAAGCCATAAACTGCCATATTTTCTGAATTCCGATTACGACAATGAGGGAACCGCCTTCAGGATCGGTAAAAAAAGCTATACCGCTTATGAAGAATTCCTTGAAAATAAGGTGAAAGAGCTCGGTTTGAAAAAAGAAATTTTCAGAGCCCAAAAAAGGGGATTTATTAATATGGCATGCTAATATTCTTCACGGCGGAGAGCCTCATATTGATAAAACCAGAACGCGGAAAAGCCTGGTTTACCATTTTTTTGATGAAAACAGCATATGTTATCATGAAGTTACGCAAAGGCCTGCTTTATTTGAGCTGTAATATCAGAAAATATTAGTAATTTTGCCACCTAAAATTATGGCTAGTTTTTCAGAATATCTACCTTATGCTTTTGCATTGATTGTTGCAATTCCTTTTCTGGTTTTGCTGAGACAGTTTGTACATTCTTATATTACCCTTAAAAATCAGGAAATCAAGCTGCTAACGGTAAAATCAAATTCCGAGAATAAAACCCATTCCTATGAAAGGATGACACTGTTTCTTGAAAGAATAAAGCCTTCCAATCTTGTTCAGAGGTTTGATAAAGAGCTGGCTGTTCATGAATTTATTTTCCTGACAGAAAAAACAATCAATGATGAATTTGAATACAATTCGTCACAACAGCTTTACCTTTCAAAAAATTCATGGAAGAATATTGTAGATTCTAAAAATGCAGTTATAGAATTGCTTCACCAAACTTATGAAGGATTGAACGGAAATGCCAATCTGGATGAGTTTAAAACCATTTTCATTATGAATTATATGGAGGGCAACGATTATATTGCGGCCACCATAGAGGACTTGAGAAAAGAAATTTTAATAATAACTTAAAAAATAACAGATAAAATAATGATTCCAAATTTTAAAGCACATCCATGGCACGGAATTTCTGCAGGAGAGGATGCACCAAATGTTGTCAATGTATTTGTGGAAATTGTTCCTTCAGATACGATCAAATATGAAGTTGATAAAGAAACAGGATATTTAAAGGTAGACAGGCCGCAGAAGTTTTCTAATATCATCCCTGCTTTATATGGTTTTGTTCCAAGAACATACTGTCATAATGAAGTGATGAAGCTTGCGATTGAGGCTGGAGCTGATGATGTGACCATGGGAGATCATGACCCGCTTGATATTTGTGTGTTAAGTTCTCACAATATCCACGCCGGAGGTTTATTGATGGAGGCTATTCCGATCGGAGGTTTCAAAATGATCGACGGAGGAGAGGCTGATGATAAAATCGTTGCGGTAATGATCAATGACCATGCTTTCGGACATTTCAGAGATATTACCGAATTACCGGAAGCTGAAGTTAAAAGATTAATGCACTACTTCTTAACCTATAAGAACTTACCGGATGAGCCTGCAAAATGCAGAATCCAGGAAGTATACGGAGCAGAGCACGCCAGAAAAGTAATTAAAGCGTCTCAGGCTGACTACGCAGAAAAATTCGGAGGATAATAAATTCTTTGATATCATATTATAAAAGACAGGCCAATTTTGCCTGTCTTTTGTATATCGGGAGGATTAAAAGAAAATCTTTTATAATGGTCCTGCCCAAAAATAACTGAACGTGATTGTAACTTAACGGATCAGGTAATTTTATGGAGGGTGTCTGTTGCATTCTGGTAGATTTAGTTTCTTTGGTATACAGAATTTCCTTCCTTAATGGTTTCAAGGACTTTGATATCCCGCATTTTTTCGGGATCTATTGTTAAAGGATTTTGATCAAGGATGACAAAATCAGCCAATTTGCCTGATGTAATAGATCCTTTTCTGTTTTCTTCCTGTAGCTGATAAGCGGCATTAATGGTAATTGCTTTTAATGCTTCAAGAGGCGTAATTCTTTCATTGGGACCTAAAATTCTTCCTGACCGGGTTTTTCTGTTGACCGCAGCATACATGGCAGTAATTAAGTCCGGAGGAGTGACCGGCGAGTCATGATGGATTGTAAAAGGAATGCCGGCTTTTAATGCTGAATTGGCCGGACTGATAAAAGAAGCGCGGTCAGGTCCGAAAACACTTGAATAGTGCCAGTCACCCCATAAATAAGCATGGGTAGAAAAATAGGATGGAATCACACCTAATTCTTTTATTTTTTGAATATGGTCAGGGCGGCTGTTCTGTACATGAATCAGGGTAGCACGTAATCCAGGTTTGTAAATGTTTTCGTCTTTTAATCTTTTGATAACCCGTATTGCCTGATCTATTGCAGCATCACCATTAACATGCAGCTGTGCAGTGATATGATTCTGAAACAGAGTTTTCAAATCAGTATATAAGGTTTCATCCGTAAAGATGGGAAATCCTTTATAATCTTTGGACTGCCCTTCAGGCGGAATTAAATAGGGCTGAGTAAGCCAGGCTGTTTTACCTTGCGGCGACCCGTCGTCTGAGAACTTGAACCCGGCTAATTTCAGATGATTTTCATACTGCATATACTTGGGTTTGAAAGTGCTGAACTCATTTTTAAAATATTCATAATCCGGAAAGTAAACGACATCGGCCTTAAAAAGTTGCTGGACCGCTGCATTTTGTAAAAGAGCAACACTTTCTCCCATTGTTCTTCCATCACAAATAGTCGTCTGCCCGTAACTAAGCCATTCTTCCTGTGCTTTCATCAGGTTTTCCATCGCATGGGCCTGGGTATTTTTCCCTTTATTCATTTTTTCAGTTAAGGTAAGCAATGCGGTAAAGCTTGCATTTTCTTCTAATTTTCCGTTTAATTTCCCGGTTTTCTTATCTCTTCCCAAATGACCGCCTTCAGGGTCTTTTGATGATTCTGTTATACCCAGGAACTTTAGCATAGCACTATTCGCCACGCTGGCATGTCCTGAAGCATGAATAACAATGATAGGATTGGTCTTGCTGACAGCATCCAATTCTCCTTTTGTCGGGTGACGGTGTTCTATCATAATGGCATCATCATATCCGTTTCCGATAATCGGTTGCTTATCAGATATTTTCTTTTCTTTTATATCATTTTTTATAACACGCTGAAGATCTTTGATTGAATTTACGGTCCCATAAGGCTCCGGTGAGAGATCTATCGCATCCATGGTTCCTGCTCTTGATGTCAGATGCCCGTGAACATCTATAAAGCCTGGAAGAAGGGTTTTGCCATTCAGATTAATCAGCTTTGTTGAAGGATCTGAATAGCGCTCTGCCTCTTGTTTTGTTCCGGTGAAAAGTATTTTTCCCTCTTTTACCGCTATGGCTTCTACCTGGGGAGAAGCATCTTCCATTGTGAGAATGTGCCCCCCGAAATAAAGGATTTCAGCTTTTTCCTGCGGAGCCCTGTTTTGACAACTGCTTATGCTGACTGCCAAGAAAAAAGTATAAATTAATGTTTTCATAATCATTTAATTCAAAATTTGGTGACAAACAAATTTATGAAATAATATATTATTATGTTTGAATTTTACAAATCATTTGGAAATTGATTATATTTATAAAACGAATTACAATTTTTTAATATAAAAATAATAAACTATGGATTTGTTCTATTTAATTCCTGTTTTTGGTGTGATAGCTTTGCTGTATACTTATATTCAAAGCAATTGGGTAAGTAGGCAGAATGCCGGAAACGAAAAAATGAAAACCATCAGCGGTCATATTGCGGATGGTGCAATGGCATTTTTAAAGGCCGAGTACAAGATTTTAACCTATTTTGTGATTATAGTCGCTATTTTGCTTGCAGTGATGGGCACTACGAATTCCAATTCTCACTGGAGTATAGGAATTGCTTTTGTTGTGGGAGCCATACTTTCTGCTTCAGCAGGCTTTATCGGGATGAAAATTGCTACAAAGGCCAATGTAAGAACGGCAGAAGCTGCCAGAACTTCCCTTTCAAAAGCTCTTAAGGTATCCTTTACCGGAGGCTCTGTGATGGGAATGGGCGTTGCAGGTCTCGCTGTATTGGGGCTGGGAGCCCTTTTCATAATCATTAAGCAGATTTTTGCACCGGACGCTACTGTAGATTCACATGAGATGGAAAAAACTATTGAAATCCTTACCGGTTTTTCTTTAGGGGCAGAATCCATCGCTCTTTTTGCAAGAGTAGGCGGCGGTATTTACACAAAAGCTGCTGATGTAGGTGCTGACCTCGTAGGAAAAGTAGAAGCAGGAATCCCTGAAGATGATCCGAGAAATCCGGCTACGATTGCGGATAATGTTGGAGATAACGTAGGTGATGTTGCAGGGATGGGAGCTGACCTTTTCGGTTCTTATGTGGCAACTGTTCTCGCCACAATGGTTTTGGGAAGAGAAACCATTTCAGAAGATTCTTTCGGAGGTTTTGCTCCTATTTTACTGCCAATGCTTATTGCAGGAACAGGGATTATCTTCTCCATGATAGGGACTTTATTTGTAAAAATCAATGATAATGAAGAAGCATCCACATCCAGTGTACAGAATGCGTTGAACTTAGGAAATTGGGGAAGTATTGTGATTACAGCCATTTCATCTTATTTCCTGGTAACATATCTTCTTCCGGAGAAAATGGTACTTAGAGGGCATGAATTTACTAAAATGGGAGTGTTTGGAGCCATCATGGTGGGGCTGGTTGTAGGTACTTTAATGAGCATCATTACAGAATATTATACTGCAATAGGAAAACGACCCGTTTCCAGTATCGTAAGACAATCTTCTACCGGACATGCTACCAATATCATTGGCGGGCTTTCTGTGGGAATGGAATCTACACTGCTTCCCATTCTCGTACTGGCTGGCGGAATTTATGGATCCTATTTATGTGCCGGACTTTACGGAGTTGCCATTGCAGCGGCGGGAATGATGGCCACTACAGCAATGCAGCTGGCTATTGATGCTTTTGGCCCTATTGCAGATAATGCAGGAGGGATTGCCGAAATGAGCGAACTTCCTAAAGAAGTACGTGAAAAAACTGATATTTTAGACGCTGTAGGAAATACTACTGCAGCTACAGGAAAAGGATTTGCTATCGCTTCGGCTGCACTCACTGCCCTGGCGCTCTTCGCTGCTTTCGTGGGGATAGCAGGAATTGACGGAATTGATATTTACAGAGCTGATGTTCTGGCGGGACTGTTCGTAGGCGGAATGATTCCTTTTATCTTTTCTTCTCTGGCGATTACGGCAGTGGGACAGGCAGCGATGGCTATGGTAGAGGAAGTAAGAAGACAGTTCCGTGAAATTCCGGGGATTCTGGAAGGAAAAGCACAGCCTGAATATGAAAAATGTGTTGCTATTTCTACCGATGCCTCTATCCGGAAAATGATGCTGCCGGGAGCAATTGCGATTATCTCACCTTTACTGATCGGATTTATTTTCGGCCCTGAAGTATTGGGAGGATTCTTAGCCGGCGCTACAGTAAGCGGTGTTTTGATGGGAATGTTTCAGAATAATGCAGGGGGAGCCTGGGATAATGCTAAAAAATCATTTGAAAAAGGGGTAGATATTAACGGGCAGACGTATTACAAAGGGTCAGAACCTCATAAAGCGTCCGTAACAGGAGATACGGTAGGAGATCCGTTTAAAGATACTTCAGGCCCTTCAATGAATATTCTGATTAAATTAATGTCCATTGTTTCACTGGTAATTGCTCCCACGTTAGCAGTTCTTCATAAAGATAAGATCGAAGCCAATAGAAAGGCTAAGCTGGAAAGCTTAACCCGCCTGTCAGGAATTGCTCATGGAGGAATAAGCACCGTAGATTCAGTTTCAGTTTCAGCTCCGAAAGAGGTGAAGGGACATCTTAATGAAAACGGGGATTTTGTATACGAGACCGGAAGCATTAAAAAAGTCAATTTAACAGGAGGAAAAACAATTGCTATTGGAGAAGAAAGTCAGATATACCAGCTGTACAATTCGGTAAAAGAAAAAGATAAGACCATTCTGGATCCTAATAAATGGTATACGATTGAAAATCTTTATTTTGAAACAGGAGCCAGTGATCTGAAGCCGGGATATGAAATGCAGCTGAATAATCTGGCAGAAATTTTAAATGCTTATCCTGATCTTAAGATCAAATTAGGAGGTTATACAGACAATACCGGAAATGAAGAAAGCAACCAGCAGTTATCTAATCTGAGAGCACAGACAGCGAAACTGAAACTCCTGGAATTAGGGGTATCTGCAGACAGAGTGGAAGCAGAGGGCTACGGTTCCCAGCATCCGGTCTGTGAAGCTAATGATACTGATGAATGTAAAGCTAAAAACAGAAGAATTGACGTGAGGGTACTTGCTCTTTAAAATCAATTTAATAATAAAAAGCACTGCTTTGGAAATGCTCCCAAAAAGTTAAACACTTTTTAGGGGCATTTTTTATTTCTTTAAAACCTATGGGTTTGATTTTTTAAATTAAAGATGTTTTTGCAGGTATTCCAGGGCCTGAATAATCACGTCATCATTTTTTGCAAAACTAAATCTGATATAATCCGAATTCTGCCTTGAATGATAGAATGCAGAAAGGGGAAGACAGGCTACCTTTTTCTCAACGGTCAGCCATTTTGAAAATTCCACATCAGTCATTGTGCTGGATAAACTCCTGAAATTGACAATCTGGAAAACACTTCCTTCTGATTTTTGTTCGATCTGTAAGGGCGTTTCCGTGATCATCGTATTAAAAATATCCCTTTTCTTCTGCATGGCTTTTTTATTGACCGCCGGATCAAAGACTTCCAGATACTTGGCCAAAGCATATTGTGCGGGCGCATTGGCGCTATAAGAGATATATTGCTGGTGGCAGCGGAATAAGGCGGTCAGTTCTTCAGTCGTGATCATATAACTGACTTTCCATCCTGAGGTGTGGAACATTTTGCCGAATGAAAAAATACAGAATGTCCTTTTCTTCAGTTCAGGATGAAGAACCGAGCTGTAATGCTCTGCATCATCATAGCAGTAAGTATCATAAATTTCTTCAGAGATCAAGTAAATTTCCCTGTTTTTGATGAGCTCATATAATTGGCTCCAGTCTTCCTGCTTCCATATTTTTCCTGTAGGATTTTGTGGGGAATTAACAATAACAGCTTTTGTTTTTTCAGAAATACAATCTTTCAATTTTTCCCAATTGACTGTAAAATCAGGATCGAGATCACAATAAACAGGAATGCCTCCATTCATAACTACTGAAGGTCCGTACGTATAATAGGAGGGCTGAATAATGATGACTTCATCTCCGTGATTTAGAACGGATTTTAATACTGTATATAAAGCAAAGGTTGCACACGGGACGACAGTGACTTCACCTGTCCTGAGCTGAATACCGTTGGCACGTTTTGAATTAAACTGAATAATGTTTTCAATAAGCAACGGGCTTCCGGCCAGAGGTTCATAATTATGATTGTCCAGGTCTGCAGACTCTTTTAAAAAGATTTTCAGCCGTTCATCAATATCAAAATCCGGAAGTCCCAAAGAAAGATCAAAACTGCCATGCCTGACAGCAAGCTCAGACATTTCCGTAAAAAAGGAATAATGAGTGAAATCATGAATTCTTTTCATTTATTTTGCATTTTTGTCAAATATAATAAAAAAATAACAGCATTTTTGGATTACCTGTTTTAATGTGGTAATTTTTGAATTTTAAACATGTCCTGTCATTTTTATTCTCAATCATGAGAAGAGCTTTATGTTCTGAGGCTTCAATTCAAGAAAATTTATTATTTTTAAGAAAATTATTCTTTTATGAGAAAACTGCTTATTCCGTTATTTGCCATGGCTGTGCTGACTGGCTGTAAAACGGCAAATATTTCTGACGGAAACACTTCTGTTCCTATAAACCATGACAAAGCTTTTTCAGCTGCCTATAAAATGATTAAGGCAGATGATCTAAAGAAAAACTTATATGTAATTGCTTCTGATGCAATGGAAGGAAGAGATACCGGAAGTCCGGGACAGAAAAAGGCGGGTGAATATATTATTGATTATTACAAAAGCTTGGGGATTTCACATCCCAAGGCATTAAACTCCTTTTATCAGAAAGTTCCATCGGAATTTATGAAAAAAAGAGGCGGCGGAAACCTTCCTGATTCTGAAAATATCCTTGCTTTTATAGAAGGCAGTGAGAAACCGGAAGAAATTGTTGTGATCTCGGCACACTATGATCACGTAGGAACAAAAAATGGTGTAGTGTATAACGGCGCTGATGATGACGGCAGTGGTACCGTAGCCGTAATGGAAATAGCCAAGGCTTTCCAGCAAGCTAAAAAAGCAGGGAAAAGTCCTAAAAGATCGATCCTGTTTCTTCATGTTACGGGAGAAGAACACGGTTTATTTGGTTCGGAATACTATTCAGAGAACCCTGTTTTTCCTTTAGCCAATACGGTTGTGGACCTTAATATTGATATGATAGGGAGAGATGATCCTGCCAACAGGGGAAAACAATATGTATATGTCATCGGGTCCGATATGCTGAGCTCGCAGCTGAAAGTGATCAACGAGGCTGCCAATAAAAGGACCAACAACCTTGAATTAAACTACAAGTATGATGATTTGAATGATCCTCAGCAACTCTATTACCGTTCAGATCACTATAATTTTGCCAAACACAATATTCCGGTAGCATTTTTCTTTGATGGAATTCATGAAGATTATCATAAGCCGACGGATGACCCGGAAAAAATTGATTATCCACTGCTGGAAAAACGTACCCAGCTTATTTTTACCACTGCCTGGGATATCGCCAACAGGGTGGATAGAATAGTAGTAGATAAAAAGTAACGGATATAAAAATATGGAAATACACAGAGGCACAAAGATTTATTAATGATTTGTGCCTTTGTAATTAACCAATCATTTACAGAAAACATGACACAGTCTATAAAATCGATCAGACCTTTTATCGGGGCTAAAAACTTCCAGGTGAGCCGTAGTTTTTACAGGGATCTGGGCTTTGAAGAAATTATCCTTGAACCTAAATTATCTTTATTTAGCCTGCAGGGAACCCGTTTTTATCTTCAGGATTATTATGCTAAAGACTGGATTGATAATACCATGATTTTTATGGAAGTTGGCAATACTGATGAATTTTGGAAGGAGCTTATCGCCTTACAGCTTAACGAAAAATATGAAGACGTAAGGCTTACGCCTGTAAGAACGATGGAATGGGGAAAAGAATGTTTTGTACATGATCCGTCGGGGATCCTGTGGCATTTTGGTGAATTTTTTAATGATGAAAACAAATAATGATCTACGCGTTTGATACCTATTATTACGAGGATTATGCGAATACGGTATGTATAGCATTTGAAGAATGGACCTCTGAGAAAGAGGTTGAGATTTTTACCGAACAGACAGCTATCAGCTCCGGATATGAGAGCGGTGCTTTCTATAAAAGAGAATTGCCCTGTATCCTTAGCCTTCTGAAAAAAATTACAGTAAGAAAGGGAGATATCATAATTGTTGATGGGTATGTTACTCTTAATAATGAAGGTGAAAATGGGCTTGGAGGATATCTTTATGATGCTTTAGATCAGCAGTATCCCGTTGTTGGAATAGCAAAGAATGAGTTTACGGCTCCGGATTCCCAGAGAAGAAACGTATACCGGGGAGAAAGTAAGACCCCTCTTTTCCTTACAGCAAAAGGAATAGAGGTAGATAAAATAAAACCAGAAATTGAGCGGATGTATGGTGCTTTCAGGATCCCGGCTTTGCTGAAAAAACTGGATCAGATGAGCCGGATGTAGAACTAAAATGTCTTGCCAAGTTATGTGGTAAGACATTTTTTTGATTATAAAAAGAAATAAAATATACCATTTGGTATATTTTGTATATTTGTGAAACGTGCTGAATGGATTGAAGGGCAGGAGGAAGATAAAATTTTTTTAACCAATAATATACCGATTGGTATATTTAAAACTATAGAATATGAAAGATGTATTTATCATGGCTGCAAAACGAACGCCTGTTGGCGGATTTATGGGAAACTTATCAGGATTTACAGCAACACAGCTGGGAGCCCTGGCTATACAGAATGCCTATGAAAGCATATCGCTTTCTCCTGAGCATATAAACAGTGTATATATGGGAAATGTACTGAGTGCCGGGGTAGGACAGTCACCCGCGAGACAATCAGCTGTTTTCTCCAATATTCCGGTAGATAAAGACGCTACAACAGTCAATAAAGTTTGTGCTTCGGGAATGAAAGCGGCGATGATAGGAGCACAGCAAATTCAGCTTGGACTGGAAAATATTGTCATGACGGGCGGAATGGAAAGTATGAGCAATGTTCCTCATTATACCCATTTACGTAAGGGTATAAAATTGGGAGATACAAAACTTACAGATGGTCTGGTGAAAGATGGTTTGTGGGATGTCTATCACGATTTTCATATGGGAAGTGCTGCGGAACTGGGAGTAAAGAAATATGGTCACACAAGGGAACAGCTGGATGGCTACGCCCTGCTTTCCTATGAAAGAGCTCAGGAAGCTACTTTAAAAGGCAAATTCAACAATGAATTGATTTCAGTAGCTGTGAAAGGTAAAAAAGAAACCGTAGTTATTGATAAGGATGAAGATATTGACAAACTTATTCCTGAAAAGATTTCACTACTAAAACCCGCTTTTGAAAAGGACGGTTTACTGACTGCTGCCAACTCGAGTAATCTTAATGACGGGGCCGCCGCTGTTTTATTAGGATCTTCAGATGCTTTGCTGAACTATAATGTAATGCCGCTGGCAAGAATTGTTGCCTATGCCGATGCTGCACAGGCACCGGAGTGGTTTACAACTTCTCCCTCCATAGCCATTAATAAAGTACTGAAACTGTCCGGCCTTAGTTTGTCTGACATTGATTATTTCGAAATTAATGAAGCCTATTCCTCGGTAATTTTATCCAATCAACAAATTTTAGGATTTGATACAGACAAGGTGAATGTGTATGGCGGAGCCGTTGCATTGGGGCATCCCATAGGTGCTTCAGGAGCAAGAATTTTGACAACTTTGGTCAATGTACTGCGCCAGGAAAAGGGAAGATACGGGATTGCCGCCATCTGTAACGGCGGGGGCGGGGCTTCCGCAGTTCTTATAGAAAATTTAGCGTAAAGCTAGTAAGAAAAGCTAAATTTGGACTTTTAAACAGCATTTTTCAAATTACCGATTCCTTATGAAAAATAACTTTACAGATATAACAGATACGGTAGGAGGCTACTGGAAAATCAACCAATGAGCGAGTGATTTATTCATGAGATATGAAGAATACAAAGCTGAATCAGAAAAGGCCGTTAAAAGGTATCTGAATCAAAAATAACTTTCAGCATATCCAACATCCGGTACTGATCAATAGGCCGGATGTTATTTTTAAGTACTATCAAATAACTGATTATTAAGTATTTTGATTATGTATTCCTTTGTATCAATTCTATAAATCCTGATAAACTGATAAATATCATTAGATTGTTATTTTTATTGATTCTAAATAAATATAAATTTGTCTCATCAAAGTAAGAATTCAATGAAAAAAATAACTACTCTTTCTGCTGTCATTCTCTGCACACTTGCAGATGCCCAATATTGTATCCCAACCTTTCAGTATGGAGCAGACAGCAACATGATCAGTACTATTATCTTTGGAACGATAAATAATTCATCACCGGTTCAATCCGCGGGAGCACAAGCATATGAAAATTTCACTTCATTATCAACAGATCTGCAGGCAGGAAGCTCTTACCCGATATCAGTGAAAGGTCCGTCAAGTACTTTTCCCAGTGACGTAGTGGTTTTTATTGATTTTAATCAGAACGGCAACTTTGATGATGCGGGAGAAAGCTTTTATCTAGGCAGGCTGGCAGCGGCTAATCCGGCCAATGCCTTTACGATAAACGGAACAATTACGGTCCCTGCTAATGCTTTAGGAGGAAATACAAGAATGAGGGTACTTAAAAATACGAATGTATCGGCCTATTCGGATCCTAACGCAGCGAATTCAATCCATTCAGCTTGTGATACAGATTTAAGAGCAGGGCAGGCAGAAGATTATACAGTCAATATCATAGGAAATAATACAGGTTTTCCGTCCCCGTATTGCGGAATTGAAAATGTGACAAGCTCAACGGTAAGCGAAATCAGTAAAGTTGAATTTGCAGGGATACATAATGACAGCAGTATTGATGGTCATTCAAACCTTATTGAAGATTTTACAGGGACCGTTTTTAATGTAAGTCGCGGAGAAACTTATCCTATAACGGTAACAGGCGGTACCCACGGACAAACTACCGTATCTGCCTATGCTTATATTGATTTTAATCATAACCATGAGTTTGATACCGATGAAAAGTTCAACCTGGGATATTTAGACAATTCTAACCCGGTTTCTGGTACAGAATCAGGTACTGCAGCGGAAATTATAACGATTCCGGGAAATGCTTTACTGGGACCAACCCGTTTCAGGCTGGTAAAAGCCTATGAATCCAATTCATGGATGGGAGTACTTGAAAATTTACCGTGTCCTTCAGGATGGTTTATAGGACAGGTAGAAGACTATACCCTTGATGTACAGCCGGCGAATCTTTCTACTAAAGAGGGCACAGCAGATGTTTCAGTGAAAATTTATCCCAATCCTACAGCAGGTGCTGTAACGGTACGGGCAGCCAAGGGAATTGAAAAATTCGAAGTTTACAGTCTATCAGGACAAAAGCTTATAGAAGGAAATACCGGTATTATCAGTATGGAACATTTTACTCCGGGCATCTATCTGTTAAAAATTCAGACCAGGGATCAAAAGATAATTACAGAAAAGATCATCAAGAAATAGAACACATATCTAATCATATCCATATCAATTTTTGTTTTTTTTAACCGGCAGGCTTAGTATCTGCCGGTTTTATTATGTAAATAATTAGAAATCATATCCTTATTCCGGTTTTAGGACCGTCAGAAGGTCCTGTTTGGAAAACCCCTGAAATTGGGTTTGGTCTGTTTTGAGAAGCTGCTGGGCCAATAAATTTTTCTTCTTCTGAAGGGTAAGGATTTTCTCTTCCACAGTGTTTGAACAGATCATCCGGACGGCAATGACGTTTTTGGTTTGCCCTATGCGGTAGCTTCGGTCAATTGCCTGATTTTCTGCAGCAGGGTTCCACCATGGATCCATCAGGTAAATATAATCAGCCTCAGTAAGGTTGAGCCCCACACCACCTGCTTTCAGGCTAATCAGAAATACGCGGATATCGTTGTTTTTCTGGAAGTTATTTACTTTTTCACCTCTGTTTTTGGTTTGTCCGGTAAGGTATTCAAACATGATTCCATGACGTTCCAGTTCGGTTTTTATAAGATCGAGCATTCCGACAAACTGTGAGAATACCAGGATTTTATGATCCTTTGATTTCCCAAGGATCTGCTCCATAAGGATTTCAATTTTTACGGCATGCTCCCCTGAATATCCTTCTTTGAGAAGTATCGGTGAGTTGCAGATCTGTCTGAGCCTTGTCAATCCTGTCAGAACGTGCATGCTGTTTTTATTAAGATCATCTTCATCATTGGCTGCAATAAATTCACGCAGTTCCTTTTCATATGCATCATAGATCTTCCGCTGCCCAGCATTCATTTCGCAGTAGATTACAGTTTCTGTTTTTTCAGGAAGTTCTTTGGCTACCTGTTTTTTTGTCCTGCGGAGAATAAAGGGTTTTATTTTTTGCTGAAGCTCTATAGCCCGTTTACTGTATTCAAATTTATCAATAGGGATGGCATAAATATCCTTAAAATACTGTTTGCTTCCCAGTAATCCGGGGCAGGCAAAAGAAAGCTGGCTGTAAAGGTCAAACGTATTGTTTTCAATAGGAGTTCCGGTGAGTACAACCCTGTTTCGCGACTGTAGCAGGCGTGCTGCCTTATACCTTTCCGAATTAGGATTTTTAATGGTTTGGGATTCGTCAAGGAAAATATAATTGAAACAAAAAGCCTTCAGAAACCGGATATCTGAAAGAAGCATCCCATAGCTGGTGAGTACCACTTCATAATCCGCCATGTGGGTTGTGGTTTTGGGTCTTTCAGCTCCATAATGCAGCAGAACTTTTATGGATGGTGCAAATTTGCTGATCTCCTCCTGCCAGTTGAACAGGAGAGAGGTCGGCACTATGATAAGATTGGTTATATGGCCCCGTTTCTCTCGCTGTGAAAGGATAAATGCAATGATCTGAAGTGTTTTTCCAAGTCCCATATCATCTGCCAGGCATCCTCCGAAATTAAAACCATCCAGGAAATTCAGCCAGTTAAGCCCTTCATGCTGGTAATCTCTTAGCTCGGCATGCAATCCGGCAGGTACATCCGTCTGCGGAATATTTTTAAATGTTGACAGCTGTGACGAGTAAGATGCTATTTCTTTCTGCACCTCTTCACTCAGTACTTCTTTTTCGAAAAGTGAGGAAACTTCCGTAAAACTGATTTTTGGAATTTTCAGCAGATCCTCATCAATTTCTCCAGCCTGGAAGTAAGCCGCTATTCTGTCTATCCATTCTTCAGGAAGTATTCCCAGAGAGCCGTCGTCCAGCTGAACGAATTTACTTTTATTGCGGATGCTTCTGTGAAGCTGCTTCAATGAGGCTTCTTTTTGGCCAAATCCCACTTTTAGCTTCGCATTAAACCAATCCTGGCCACTGGTGATCTGAATGTTTATTTTGGCCCGGTGCGGGGTAAGCTGATTATTTTTTAGCTCATTGAAACCAAGGATGGTGACTCCTTCCTTCCTCCATATTTCAAAGGCTTCAAGAAACCAGTTGCTTTCCATGAATTTATCTCTGTGAAGATAAAAATACTGGTATCCATCCATCTGCTCTTCAAAATCAGGATGCTGCTGCATGACCAGAGATGTAAAACGGGCTTCCAAAGCATCATTCCTTTCTATCCTGAAAAGATTTCCGTTCTGATCAGTATCAAAAAGCTGCTTTCTCGAATACACCGGTACTTCCAGTTGCCCGTATCTCATTACAGGGGTAATTCCAATATAATTTTCCTGCTGGCGCAGGTAGACTATCTTTTCAATCTTAAAGTCTTTATCTTCAAGCTGTACTTCCGGTGCAGTCTGTATATATTTGTAATGGATGTGAATACGATCTTCAATAGATGATAAAAAAGACTGTGTAAAATCTTCATATTTCGAAGAATGGACCAGCAGTACTTCATGATGAGCCTTAAAAAATTTAATGACCTGCAGCATGTCAGGGTGATCTATAAGGCTGAATGTGTGCTGGTTATAGATAAAATAATCATTTCGGAGAGTCACGTTTTTAAATGGAATTGACGAATCCTGAAACTGAAGTTCTCCGGTAATTTCATAAAATGGATCTTTCTTAAATACAGACAGTTGTATCTCTGCATCTAAAGTATTAAGTGCAACGGGGATAAGTGATTTTGAAGAGACTGTTTCTGCAATTTCACGGTCATGATAATAGACATTCAGATGCAGTGGATTCTGTACGATCAGCTTTAGCGCTTCAAGTTCTGCAGCATTATAGTCTTCATTGTAATTATTCTGAAATGCAGAAATAGCAGTATAAAATTTTATTTCCAGCGGCTTCTCCGCTTTCCATATCAATGGCATGACATCAACGGAGGTAATCGGGTTTTTTATTTTCCCTGTTTGTGTAGTTTCACTCTCCATAAGGGAAAAAGTGAGATGATTGTAGTAACGGTGTTTGCCCATTACCAAGATCTGTTTTTTGGTGGTATCCTGAACTGCCAGCTCTTCGAGGACGGAAGGCAGCCGGGGAAGCAGATCCTTTTTTAAAGCCTGCTCATCTATAGGCAGTATTTCTTTAATCCTCGGAAGTATATCGGTTTTTCCTTCATTATATTCCAGCTTGAAATAGGCATCAAGATCAGGCTCATTTTCCAATCCATAGGACCTGGCTTTAGGCATCATTATTTTCTTGCGGAGGGAATCATCATAGAAAATCCTGTAATTCTTTTCTTCCAGGATACAGTGTATTATTTCTGCCTGGTGCAGGCAAAGTTTGTTTTCCGGACCATCACAAGTGCAGGAGCACAGGAGTGAATGACCGATCTTGTTTATGGTGACAACAGGAGAATCATGTAGTGATTTTTTGGTGAACACTCCCGCGTTATTTTCAATAGAGACAGGATAAATCGTATGAAAATCTCTATTTCCAATAAAAGAGCTCTCTGAAGTATGTTTCAGCAGGTCGTATACAGAAAGTGTACTGATATTGATATTGTCAAGAATATATTCTGCCATAAAAATTGATAGAGACAAACTTACAAAAAACAAATGAACGAAATAAAGGACACCTGATTCATTTTGGATACATATTTATCCGTTTTGGCAACTCCGGCCTTTTTTCTAATCCTGAACTTTGTCCTATAATTTTAAACCAAGAATATAATGAAAACAGTTTTTATAACAGGTGCATCAACAGGGTTGGGAAAAGCAGCCGCTCAATTATTTCAAAGCAGAGGATGGAAGGTAATTGCTACCATGAGAAATCCTGAAGCCGCTTCGGAACTCTCTGCACTGGAGAATGTCACTGTGCTGCCACTGGATGTTACCGATCCTGAACAGATCAGGTCGGCCGTTCAGAAATCACTTGAGTCAGGAGATGTGGATGTTGTTTTTAATAACGCAGGATATGGTCTTATCGGGCCTCTGGAAGCTCTGACAGATGAGCAGATCGTAAAACAGCTTGATACCAACTTATTGGGGGTTATCCGTGTTACTCAGGCATTCATTCCTTATTTCAGAGAAAGAAAAAGCGGAACCTTTATTTCTACCACATCTATCGGCGGTCTGATTGCATTTCCTTTAGGATCTACTTACCATGCTACAAAATGGGCCTTGGAAGGATGGAGTGAGAGTATGGCTTTTGAGCTTAATAAATTGGGAATTGATATTAAAACCGTTTCTCCCGGAGGCATTAAAACCGATTTTGTAAGCCGCTCCCTGGACTCGGCAACGGCACCGGCCTATGAAGAAATGACCAATTCTCTGTTTTCCGGTATGGAAGGAATGATGGAGGCTGCTTCAAGCCCGGAACAGATTGCTGAAGTGGTGTATGAAGCTGCCACAGATGGTAAAACACAGTTGCGCTATGTAGCCGGTGAAGATGCCAAGGCTTTATATGCCCAGCGTCTGGAACTGGGTGATGAAGCATTCAGAGAGCAGCTGGGAAAACAGTTCATCTAGCCCCTTGTCTTCTGAGACAGCATAAGTGTATCATTTATGCTGTCTTTTAAGCGAAATAATTAATACATTTATATCATGGAAAAGAAAGAAAATGTTCCTCTGAAGATTTCATCTATATCAGAACTGCATGATCTATTGCAGCTTCCTAAGCCTCTCCACCCGCTGGTAAGCCTGGTAGACAATACAAAGATGCGCATCAATAAAGAGTTTTTGACCAGAAGCTTTCTATTGAATTTTTATAAGATCTCGTACAAATATTCTAACAACGGAAAAATGGGTTACGGGCAGGGATATTACGATTTTAATGAAGGAGGAATGATGTTTACGGCTCCAGGGCAGCTTCTGCATACCGACGAAAGTGCGGAATATTGCGGCCATACACTGCTGGTACATCCTGATTTTATAAGGAGCTATCCTTTGGCCAAAACGATCAGGAAATTTGGGTTCTTTTCCTATGATACCAATGAAGCCCTGCATTTATCAGATCAGGAAAAAACAATGATCACCGGACTTCTTGACAGCATTACGAATGAGCTGAATACCGCTATTGATGAAGTAAGCCAGGATGTCATTGTTTCTTATATTGAAGTGCTTCTCAATTACAGTAACCGGTATTATAAAAGACAGTTTATCACCAGGAAAGCAGTGAACAATGATTTGCTCTCCAAAATGGATACTGTTCTCGAAGATTATTTTAATAAGGAAGAACCCTTAAATAAAGGGCTGCCTACCGTAGAATTTCTCGCTGCTGAGCTTCATTTGTCACCCCATTATCTGAGCGATATGCTTCGTAATCTTACAGGGCAGAATGCTCAGCAGCACATTCATGAGAGATTGATAGAAAAGGCCAAAGAATATCTTACCCTTACTAATTTTTCAGTATCAGAAGTTGCCTATGCCTTGGGTTTTGAACATCCGCAGTCATTCAATAAATTGTTTAAAAAGAAAACCAATGAAACGCCTTTAAGTTACAGACAGTCATTTAACTAAACATACCTGTGCCTTATTGATCTACCCGGCCTGAGCAGCCGGGTTTTTATGTCTCTTGTAGAAATGGGATGCGGATCAAGAGGTTAAATTTTGTTTTTTCTCAATCTGTATTTTAATCTTAGATTTTGCAGCTTCCCATTCATCATCCAGAATGCTGTAATACGCTGCATTTCTGGTAGTCCCGTCATGCTGGATGCGGTCTTTTCTTAGAATCCCTTCAAATACACCTCCTATCTTTTCAATAGCTTTTCTTGACCTGTAGTTGGTGTCTTTGGTTTTTAACTGTACCCTGTTGGTTTTTAAAGTTTCAAAACAATAGGTAAGTAAAAGTAATTTACATTCTAAATTGACGGTTGTTCCCCAGAATTCTTTAGTGATCCAGGTCCATCCGATTTCTAATTTCCTGTCCGATGGAAATATTTCAAAAAGCCTTGTGGACCCTATCAGCTGGTGGGTTTCTTTATGTCGTATTACAAATGGATACTGATTTCCGGCTTCTCTTTCCGATAATGCCAGCTTGTAATTTTTATCAAAAAGTATTTTTTCTGAACAGTCAGAGGGAATGAGTTCCCAAAGTTCTTTATCAGAAGCGGCAATATATAATTCTTCCAAATGTTCTTTTTCTAAAGGAATCAGATCAATCGAAGTTCCCTTTAAGATCGTTGGATGAGAGATCCATTTTTCTTTCATGATCATATTTTTGAACCCAACGAATTTAACGAAAATATGACAATCAGAGAGAGAATGCGTGATGAAAATCTGGTCATTAACTAATGGTGTTGATGGAATCAATCTGCCATTGGTCTCCTTTGATAAGAACGTATTTGTAGGTCATCCCGCAATTTTTTAAGTGAAACTGGATATAGCATAACTTATCATTAATAGGTTTTAAGCTAAATTTGATAGCATCAATATTCACTAAATCAGAGGCATAATCATCCTGTGTTAAAAAGAAATAATCATAGTCAAAATCTTCAGGAGGTCCATCGTAGGTTGGGTTTTGTTTGAAATGATCATTGCCGTCTACATACCGCTGCTTATAAACAGACAGAAATTTTGGGGAAAACAAATCACTTTCTTCAAGGAATTTTATTTCTTTTTCAACTTCATCAAAATCGATATGATAAGTAACCGGAGGATCTGTTTCCGTAAACATTCCCCCTCGTACGGTATTGAATGTATACAGCTGATCTCTGTTCTCTTTATACCACTTCATAAAGGCTTTCACCGTTTCTGTGGGAGATTTCTCTTCGGCATTTTGAATGGAAGGATCCGTTGGGTTTCGTGTAACAGTATGCTGTACTCCCGGATTCCCTGAAGGCCCGTTTTGCGGACAGTTAATAAACAAAGTAAGTGCAGCCGGTAAAAACAGAGTCTTTTTCAACATGGTCTTTTCCTTTTTTGAAGGACTAACTTACAAAAAAAATAGAAAAATCATCGATATGACAACGCTTTTCCTATTACTTTTTGATTTTATAATGCTCTCTGTAGGTATTGGCTGTAATTCCTGTGCAGCGTCTGAAATACCGGCAGAAAAGGGAGGAATCTACAAACTGCAGCTGATTGCTGACTTCTTTAATGGAAAGGGAAGTGGTTTTCAGAAGCTCTTTGGCATGTTTGATCACCATATAGCTGATCCATTGTTTAATAGGTTTCCCCGTTTCTTTTTTTATCAAACTGCTTAGGTATTGGGGCGAAAGATGCAGCTGACCGGAGTAAAACAGAACACTTCTCTGCAAATGCCCATGCTGATTTAACAATTCAAAAAAATGTTCCAGGAGATCCTGGCTTCTGGTCTGTAAAAGGCTGTTGTTCCTGATCACCGGCAGGTAAAGTTTTGACACCAGCTCAAGTAAAGCATACAGTAAATACTGAACAGCTTCCAGGGTAGTTTCTTCTTTGGTCTTAGAATGATAGCCACGGATAAGCTTCACCGTAGACCAAATGAGTTTTTTGGCAGAAGCTTCTACGGGCATGGCCGGATTGAATTTAATCTCCTCACTGGCCAGTAAAACAGTCAGAAAACTATAACTGCTGATAAAATCAAGGGAGATGAAGAACACGGACCAATCAAGGTCCTCGCTTCCGGAAACATCCGTTAATTCCGTATCCGGCAACAACATTACTACTGAATTTTTCTTAATGCGAAAAGGAAGTGTATTGATGGTAAGGTTCAATTCACCATCCGATAGAAAGCATAACAGGAGTTTGTTAAGTTTACCGGCTCTTTTTTGAAACTCAGTAATCTGGTTCGCTTTATATTTTTCAATATACAACCCTTCAAAATTCGGCTTAATATCTATCATTATCAGGCGGGTGATTTCTTGGATTTGGTTAGAAGTCTTTTGACTGCTGTATTTCTCTAGTCAACCTACAGGCAAATGTAAGCAGTTAATTTTTCTTTTTAAGCGGGTTGTTTAAAATGGAATATAAAATATCAAAAATGGAATATATTTTATTGCGGAACTGTTCCTAACTTCGCCATCATAAAAATTAATCAAATACTGATATCATGCGAGATAGAGAATCTTCTGATGCGAAAATGCCTGCATCCTGTTTTTTACTTTTTTTTGCTCACGGACTTGTTTTTTCTTCCTGGGCAAGCCGGATTCCTATCATTAAAAATACACTTTCGATCAATGAGGCAGAGCTTGGAACACTTTTATTGTTAATGCCGGTAGGGCAGCTCTCCACCATGGTTCTGGCCGGAAAGCTGATCAGTATGTACGGAAGTTCGTGGATCATCAAAAGATGTTTTCTGTTGTATCCTGTTTTTCTTCTGCTCATCGGACTTGCGCCGTCTTATTGGGTATTGGCTGCCGTTCTGTTTTTCTTTGGAGTTTCAGGGAATCTATGCAATATAGCAATTAATACGCAGGCTATTGAGATTGAGGGGATCACGAAAAGGACGCTGCTCTCTTCCTGTCATGGGGCGTGGTGCTTTGCCGGGCTGGTAGGGGCAGTTGTTGGATTACTGATGATCAATATGGGAGTAGGAACTTTCTATCATTTTGTAGTTACTTTCAGCCTGGTACTGTTGCTTTGGCTCTACAGTAAGGGACATTTAACAAATATCATCCATAAAGTGGCTCCCCAGACCCAGTCAATTTTTAAGTCAGTCAATTCAACCCTTGTTGCTTTGGGAGTAATAGGCTTCCTGAGTATGGCCATTGAGGGAGCGATGTTTGACTGGAGCGGGGTCTATTTTCAGACTATCGTAAAGGCGCCGGAAAAGCTTATTATATTGGGATATACAAGTTTTATTTTAATGATGACTTTAGGCCGT
Organism: Chryseobacterium sp.; assembly: GCF_022869225.1. Taxonomy (NCBI): domain Bacteria; kingdom Pseudomonadati; phylum Bacteroidota; class Flavobacteriia; order Flavobacteriales; family Weeksellaceae; genus Chryseobacterium; species Chryseobacterium sp. Next base: position 4,352,950 of record NZ_JALIHL010000001.1, read on the forward strand.
TTTATTGGGAATCATGCCATTGAAAAGTTCGGGAAAAGAACTATTTTACAGGCCTGTGGTATTTTGATGAGCAGTGGTCTTTTTCTCAGTGTTTTCTTCCCGGAATTATGGGTATGCATCATTGCTTTCATGATTATCGGTCTCGGGAGCTCACTCAGTGTTCCGTCTGTCTACAGTACCGTGGGGCAGGTGAGTACTGTAGCTCCCAGTATTGCATTATCATTTGTATCCAGTATTTCTTTTTTAGGGTTTTTAATGGGACCGCCACTGATTGGCTATATTGCTGAAAGTTTTGATTTAAGATATTCCTATGGCCTTTTTGCCTGCTTTGGGATCTTACTGGCTATCATGGCGGGTCAGATGAAAGTATTCAGAAGTAAACATCAATCAGGGTGAATTTTGACATCTCTTACGACGTTTCTGATATTTTTTAATGCATTGGTTTCTCATTACAGCAGCGAAGAGAGAGAGGAAATCATCTCAGCTTTTCCAAGAACCGATTTTAAAAAGAAAATCATTCCGACCTTCTTCACTGGTTTTGAGCATAAAACAGAAACAACTTTTGGAAATATAAAGACCGATGTCTGCTCATTTATGATCCCGAATTTCAAACAAAAGAATTTCTGTGATTGCATTTTACATTCTCCATGGTCCGGATAAAGCTAAGATGTTGTGATTCAAACCAAAAGCTACCCTTAAGGTAGCTTTTTTCAATAAAGGACGGTTCATTTTAAGCCCATTTTTCTATAAGATGAAGCCATAATGCTTTTTGCCCATCAAGAATAAATACCGCGGATGATTCTCGTTTTGTTGAGGTTTCCCCGATGATCTGAATTTCTGTATAAGTGGCTATTCCGTGGCTTTCTGAATGATGGATCTTTATATTTTCGAGACTAATATGACGATCTGTGAATTGGCCGTAGACCGAAGGAAGCCAATCTGCAAGCATAGATAAGGTTACCGTGTCATGGTTGCCGTTGATCATTTTAAAGTCCGGTGAAAAGCCGGAAAGCAATTTTTTATAAAGACTTTCCTGATGCTCAGCTTTACCCTGGAACCATTTTTCAATATCTTCGTGAAACCCTTGTATTTCTTTCGTGATTTTTTCTGTGTTGTTCATAATTTAGGATTATATTATTTTTTGAATGGTAATTTTGTTTTTAAAACTGTTGAATATAGTTTTTTAATCTGTGATTCATTGCAATTCCAATCAGCTGAAAGGCTCCAATCATGGCAGTAGCGGCAGCAAATGCCCCGGAGAACCCGAGAATAGGAATTATATTAAAAAATAAAGTGCCAATAACCGCTCCGCCGGTTACACTGCCTATCTGAATTCCAATGCTTACCAGCCCTGATGCCTGTCCTGCCTTATCCCTGGCGGTGAAAGCAATGGCTGTCCGCATCATTACGGGCATAATGGTACCATGTCCCAAACCCGCTAAAAATAAGGTGATATTTGTTATAAAAGAAGGCTTTTGGTCAAAATAAAAAACGAATGCGCTCAGTACGAACCCTGCTATCATTAATCCAAGCCCGGCATAGATCATGGTATAGGTTTCCAGCTTTATTTTTGAACTTAATAAAGGACCCAGAAAAAAAGCAATTCCATAGGGAACAATGGCGAGCCCTGCCTGCATAGAACTCTGATGTAAAAACTGCTGCAGATAATAGGGATAGCAGATAAACAAGCCTGCGGTAAAATTATAGAAGAAAATGATCAAAAGGCTTAATGCAAAAGGCTGGTGCTGTAATAAGGTCGGATCTATGAGTACAGGCCGGCCTTTTTGCTGCAATTGAACTTCATACCTGAAAAATACGGCTAATAAAAGCATTCCTGTGATAATGATACCGAATATCCACCAGGCCCACTCGTATTTTTGTCCAAAAATAAGCGGACATAGCAACATGAGCAGGGCAACAATCAATAGGAATGCACCTTTGTAGTCAATCCCGGATTGATTCCTGTCGTGGTTATTATCCATTGTAAAATGTATTCCTATGATACAGATGAGGCTTACCGGAACATTCACAAGAAATACCAGCTCCCAGGAAAAATGCCCCCATTGCACACTAAGCAGAAACCCGCCCAGCAATTGTCCTATCACCGAAGCTAATCCAAATACGGAACTGAAAAAGCTTACGGCTTTTGGCTGTTCCCGGCTGTTGAATAATGCTTTTATAGATGCCAATACCTGTGGGGCCAATAAAGAAGCTCCCACACCCTGGAAAAGTCTTGCGATGATCAATACTGATATGGTGGGAGAAAATGCACAGGCAAGTGATGAAAACAGGAACGTATACAGTCCCAGCGTAAAAATCTTCTTTCGCCCATAAATATCTCCGAGCCTTCCTCCGCAAACCACAAGGGCAGCATAGGTCAGCCCATAAATGGCAACCACCATCTGCAGCTGATGATCACTGGCACTGAATGATTTTTTTATAGAAGGCAGCGCCATGTTGACAATAAAATAATCCAGTGGTGAAAGGAATGCCCCGGCAATCAGAAATTGTAATGCCTGCCACCGTTTGGGATATGTATTCATATTTTTTTATGCAAAATTAACCGCTTTATGTTCTGTTAAAATTGTACTTTTGGAGGAAAAATTGGTGCGGAAAAATGAATGGTTTACCTCTTGAAGGCATTGAAGTAAAGGAAATACTGCTGAAAGAAGAAGATTTTGTTTTCAGGACAAAAACGTTTCTTTCCTTTATATATATTGTAAAAGGAAAAGGAGAGCTTACCTATGATGAGCGGAGTATCAGTTTTACAGAGGGGAAACTTTTCATTATCCCACAGCAGGAAGTTTACCGTTTTGAAAGTAAGAATGCCGCACTGATTCTTATACAGTGTCCTGTTGAATTCATAGATAAAATACGTCTTGAAGCGGACCGTATTGAAAGTTGTGAGAACTTATATAAATTACAGTATATCAGTAATAATTACCACGCCAGAGCAGGGTGTGTATTCAGGAGCAAAAATGATGAGCGGTTTGCTGAAACCCTTATCCTACAGATTGCCCGGGAATTTAAAAACAAAACAGATGACTATCTGATCATCCGTAACTGTATATCCATTCTGCTTAATCTTATCGCCCGCAATATTATTAAAAGTGAAACTTCAGATCTTCAGGAAAACCGGAAGGCTTTTTCCATTATGAAGATCATTGCCTATATTCAGCAGCATATTAAAGACCGGGAGAAAACCGGTATTCAGGTGATTGCCGGGCATTTTGGAATCTCAGGGAACTATTTCGGAGAATATTTTAAACAGCAGACCGGAGTTTCATACCAGGATTATCTGCTGGATTACAGGCTCAAACTGGTGGAAACCTATTTGAAATACAGCAGTGCACGCCTTAGTGAAATTGCTTATGAACTTCAGTTCAGTGATGAAAGCCATCTTTCCAAACTTTTTAAAAAATACAGGGGGCTTACACCGGGAGAGTATAGGAAAATCCAAAAGTAATTGTCCGATACTTCTGGGTTAAAAATAAAGGAGCCGGCTGCCTTAAAATTTTTTAATTGGTTATACGATGCAGGCCTGATTGGTGGGCAACCCGAAAGAGTAAGGAGATCCGTAAAGCGTCTCGTTTTGTAAATTGTTACGGTTGTATCCAGGTTATAAAACCTGCAGGTCATTAAATACCTCAATAATAGACTCAATAAGTTCTTTTTCTATGACCGGATTTGAAGAAGCATCTGGCAGTACTGCTCTTAAATTACCTTCGTCATCACGTTCGAAGACGACTTCATTGCCATAGATATCCACATAAAGTTTGTAACCATACGTGAAGGTGGCGAGCCGCCCGTTGAAAATAAGTTCTTGACCTTTATACGTTACCGGTAATTCAAATTGCTCCATGGGTTTCTGTTTCTATGCATTTAAAATTCTGAACAAAGGTCGGAAATTTAAATCTATCTATAAGTATACCCTTTATAAATCCTCTAAATTATCAAGACGCTTTCGTTTCAATTGCTTATAAAAGGAAGGAGAAAGTCCGGTGATTTTTTTAAACTGATTAGAAAGATGGGCAACACTGCTGTAGTTAAGCTTATAGGAGATTTCTGTAAGATTAAGCTCGTCATATAATAACAGTTCCTTTACCTTTTCTACTTTATTAATGATGATAAAATGCTGCAGGGTCATACCTTTGACTTCGGAAAATGTATTGGCCAGATACGTATAATCGTAACCGAGCTTTTCGCTTACATAGTCTGAAAAATTTTCTTTTGGAAGAGTATCGGAATAATGAATCATCTCTGTGACAACATTTTTTATTTTTTCTATCAGGATACTTTTTTTGTTATCGAGTATTTCAAGTCCGGTTTTAAGCAGATTCTTTTTCAATATATGCCTTTGTTCAGCACTGATATCATCCAGTAGTTCGACTGTACCCAGGTCTACAACAGCATTTTTAATGCCCAGTCTTTCCAGTTCCTGATGGACAACCATTTTGCAGCGCAGGCTTACCATATATTTTATATATAACTTCATGATCCTTACACTTTATAACCCGTTAATCATTGACTGACAGTTATTTCATTCAAAGTTACTCCATTAAATCAGAAATATCTATGATTTATATAACAAATTGAAAGACTATTACAAAGCTTTGCTTTTTTAATAGACGAAATTTACATGTACTAAAAAATATTTACAATGTCAAAAGAAAAAGACGGGAAAAAGAAATCGGATAAAACGCCTCCCTCAAAATCCGCAAAAGAGAAAAGAGAAGATAAAATAAACAAAAGAAGAGGCCAAGAAATCGAGAACAGAAATGCTAAAAGCTGAATGGTAACCCTAAAAAAAGAAGGAATTATCCTGATGGAAACCTCATCAGGTTTTGAGAGCGAAGGTGTGTTAAATCCTGCAGTAATATATGATCACGGAAAAATACATTTGTTTTACAGGGCTGTAGCTGAGAATAATTTCTCCTGTATCGGGTATTGTTTATTATCAGATCCCCTGACTATAGAAACCCGGTTTCAAAATCCGGTTATCACTCCGGAGTTTGATTACGAAAAGCACGGGATTGAAGATCCGAGGATCGTAAAAATTGATCAATTATTTTATCTTACCTACACCAGCTACGACGGGATAAATGCATTGGGAACACTGGCAACTTCCAATGACTTGAAGTCATGGCAAAAAGCAGGAGTTATTGTACCCGTCATCCTCTATAAGAAATTTAAAAAATTATCAGAATCACAAGGTACATTATCCGAAAAATACAAAAGGTTTAATAAGTTCCCGGAAAGTTATAAAGAAAGTAAGGACGTATTTCTGTGGGATAAAAATGTGATTTTTTTCCCAAGAAGAATAAATGGTAAGTTACATTTTCTCCACCGCATAAGACCCGATATCCAGATAGCCAGTATAGAAAATATTGAAGAGCTGACTCCCGATTTCTGGAAAGATTATTTTCTGCAGTTTAAAGATCATATTCTGTTATCACCAAAATACGACCACGAATTAAGCTATATCGGAGGTGGATGTCCGCCTATAGAAACGGAACATGGCTGGCTTATGATATATCATGGCGTTCATGATACGATTGAGGGGTATGTTTACAGTGCATGTGCCGCATTATTGGAGCTTGACAATCCTGGAAAAGAACGTTCAAGACTTCCTTATCCTCTTTTCAAACCAGAAGAAGAATGGGAGCTGAAAGGAAAAGTAAACAATGTATGTTTCCCGACCGGAGCTATCGTAGAGGGAGATACCCTTTACATTTATTATGGAGCTGCAGACAAAAGAATTGCTGTTGCCTCTCTAAGTATTTCGGAATTGCTTAAGGAATTACTGGAATATACCTCGTAAATGATCATTCAATAATGGTCATCATCCTAAAAATGAAAAATAAACATGAATAAAAATATAAATTCAGACGTGGAGGAAAAAGTAAAAAGACAATTTGTCCAAAATAAAAAAAGCACAATTTGTTATAAACCTGAGATTGTCTTTATCAGTACTTTTCCTCCTAAGGTGTGTGGTATTGCAACGTATTGCCAGGACTTGATCAGATCCCTTCAGTTAAAGTTCAACGAATCATTTGAAATAATTATTTGTCCGATGGAAACGGAGGATGAAAATTATCAATATGCCGGAAAAACAGAGTATAGATTACATACATCCGATCCCGCTTCTTATGGGGAATTGGCGCAAAGGATCAATAAAAATGACAATATTCAGCTGATTATGCTTCAGCACGAGTTTGGATTTTTTAATGAGACACCAAATGGATTATCTCTCTTTCTCAGGGCCTTAAAAAAAGAGATTATCATTACATTTCATACCGTCCTTCCCAAACCGGATGAGGAACTGAGGGAAAAGGTAAAAGAAATCAGCAGCTTCTGTACATCTATCATTGTGATGACAGGTATTTCTGCACAAATCCTGTCAGATGATTATGACATCCCTTCCGATAAAATTACAGTCATCCCACACGGTACCCATTTATTACCGCTCATCAATACCATTTCATTGAAAACCAAATACGGGCTTAAAGGCAAAAAGGTACTTTCAACATTCGGATTACTCGGTTCAGGGAAAAATATTGAAACTACTTTAGAAGCTTTACCGGGCATTATCTCAGAAAATCCGGATGTGATGTTTTTGATTATTGGAAAAACACATCCCACTATTATAAAAAATGAAGGTGAGCAATATCGTGAATTTTTGCAGGAAATGATCCAAAGGCTTCATTTACAAAATCACACCCGTTTTATCGACAGATACTTACCTTTGGATGAGCTGTTAGAGTACCTGCAGCTTACCAATATCTATCTTTTCACTTCAAAAGACAGGAACCAGGCGGTAAGCGGTACCTTTTCCTATGCTATCAGCTGCGGGTGTCCTGTTGTTTCCACACCTATTCCCCATGCCCTTGAAGTGCTGAAAGAAGATACAGGAATTATTATTGATTTTGAGGCTCCGGAACAGCTTGCTGCTGCTGTCAACAGATTACTGAAAAATGAAGATATACAGCAAAAGCTGCGATCAAAAGGATTGGAAAAAATGGCTCCTACAGCCTGGGAAAATTCTTCTATTTTGCACGCCTTATTATTCCGGCAATATGGCAAAGATAAAATAAAACTAAATTATACGTTACCTGCCATCAACCTTAGCCATATCAAAAACATGACGACAGATTTTGGAATGATCCAGTTTTCTGAAATCAACAGGCCGGATATTGATTCCGGCTATACTTTGGATGATAATGCCCGCGCTATGATTGCCGTTTGCAGACATTATGAAATAAGCGGAGACGAATCAGACCTTGAATTGATCTCAATTTATTTGAATGCAATTAAGTTTTGTCAACAGTCAGATGGAAGTTTTCTCAATTATGTGGATCAACAAAAGAAATTTACACAGCAGAATGATGAAACGAACCTTGAAGATTCCAACGGAAGAGCCATCTGGTCATTAGGGTATTTATTTTCATTGAGAGAGATTTTGCCTCAACAATTTTCTGATGAAGCAGGTTCAATTATAGAAAAAAGTCTTTCCCATATAGAGAAAATTCATTCTACCAGGGCTATGGCTTTTATTATAAAGGGGCTGCATTATCAAAACTCTGAAAGCAATATTCCTCTATTAAAAAAATTGGCCAACCGCTTGGTCAAAATGTATCAACATGAAAAACACAGGGATTGGCATTGGTTTGAAAGTTATCTGACCTATGGCAACAGTTTATTGCCAGAAGCTTTGTTATGTGCATGGATCACTACTCAAGACGATATTTATAAACAAATTGCCAATGAATCGTTCGGGTTTCTGCTCTCTAAAATATTTATTAGGGGAAATATCAAAGTAATATCCAATAAAGGATGGCTGCAAAAAGAATCTGTAAAAGAATCTGAAACCGTTGGAGGAGAGCAGCCCATTGATGTGGCCTATACGGTTTTGGCATTATCCACATTCTATAAGGTCTTTAAGGATGAAAAATACCTGCAGATGATGAAAAATGCTTTTACCTGGTTTTTGGGAAAGAATCATTTAAACCAAATCATATATAACCCTGCAACGGGCGGCTGCTATGATGGACTTGAGGAAAAAAATGTTAACCTTAACCAGGGAGCAGAATCCACCGTGAGCTATCTGATGGCAAGACTTTGTTTCCCCGTAACAAATCTTCAATAATAAGGCTCATTGTACTACAGCAAAGCAGATTTTTTTAGTAAACCGGATTTGGCAGTGATAAGGATCAGGCTGTCTTCTGTTTTTTAATGGTAATCCATATCAAAATTTCTGCTGACATTTTCACAAAAAGTAAATGCTTTATTCAGCAAGTTGCTTAACTTGTCATTCGTAAAGTAATATGAATAATATGGTTATTATTAATAGTTTTGAAGACTATAAATCTCTTGAAGGTAAGATTATCGGAAGGTCTGACTGGCATACAATAGATCAGAAACAGATCGATAAATTTGCAGACGCAACGTTGGATTATCAATGGATTCATGTAGATAAAGAAAAAGCAGAGAATGAAAGTCCTTTTAAATCGACTATAGCCCACGGATATTTAACCTTGTCTCTGATTCCTTATTTATGGAAACAGATCGCAGATGTGAGAAACGTAAAAATGGAAATCAATTACGGGATAGAGAATTTTAAATTTGGACAGGTGGTTCCCGTAGACAGCGAAGTGATGCTGCAGGCTACAGCAAAATCAGTGACCAATCTTAAAGGTACTGTAAAGGTTGTTGTTCAGGCAAAGCTCATCATACGCGATTATGTAAAACCTGCCTATATAGGAGACGTTGTTTTCCTTTATCATTTCTTATAAGGAAATTATTACTCAGCAAGATAAGATCTTAAAACCGGTTGTCTCTAATTACTCAAATGCGTAATTTCAAGAAATAAAGTAAGGCTGTCTCAAAAGTGTCATTCGGAACGAAATGGAATGCAGTGAAGAATCTTAAGCGTTTGATTTCTAGAGGTTCTTCGGCAGGCTCAGAATGACAAAGTTATAATTTTTTGCCTGTTGAGACAGCCTCATGGATAAGTGATTATATTGTAATCTTAAAATAAGACCGGATTGTTATTGTAAATATAATAGATCTACAGAAACATTAGGTATGCTGCCAATAAGCTGATTCTTTTTTTTAGCAGGGGAGAGGCAGCCCATTTTTAATGCTATGCCCGTGGAAAGCATCTTTTAATTTTTCAGATAACATCATAATCATTTAGTCTTACCACAAAGTAATGTTCTATTGTTTCTTTAGCATTTTTACACATCAGTAAAAGATCATCCTTGGAAGTATCTTCAAAGATAAAATCATCATGGATTTCAATGATATATTCGGTGACTATTTCCGTATCCATTAAATCGAAGTCTATAAAATCATTTAAAGTTTCCAGCCGATGTTCCTCTTTAAAAAAAGGAATTTTACGGGTGATAGAATCTTTAAACTTAAAAATATGTATTGTTTTCACGGTACAAATGTTTGGGGTTAATAATAGGGTTGCTCAGGATTTTGGTTCATTTGGAAACGCTGTTTTTCATCTTTCCGTTGATCCACCTTTTAAGCATGACCCGTTCCGATGGCAATTGGTGCATGCCTCCTGAAAGTACATTCAATAAAGTATCCCAAAGGTTATTTTTTTTACTGAATTCATTGCTGTAGTCTGCCAATACTTTCAGATACTCCTGTTCATAGTTCCTTGCCTCTTTTAACGTGTAGTTTTCGGGGATATTTTTAATAATATCCACTGTGATTTTGTTAAAGATTTTAGAGTATATCTTTCGACAAAGTCTGATTCAAGCTGGCATATGTTTATAAGGGGAATGAGTAAAGAAAAAATTTCATCATAAAAGCTACAGATGGCTGTTTTCCAGGATAACCTTTCTTCTTCCGGCAAAAGTTGAGAACCTAGCTGTACCAGTTTTTCATGATTTTCTGTTAAATCATCAATATAGATTTTGTTTTGCTGCCAGAATACAGACGAATTGGTTTTATCTTTTTTTATAATATTCTCCCGTATATATTCAAACTGCAGTTTGATATATTTTATGGTATCGCTGAGGCGGACTAAAATAGATTGCCACTGATTATGTTTGCTCAAGCTGCAGTGGGTACTGAATATGAATCTGGATTTGTTATTCAGGTTTTGTAATTCCTTTAACATCCGGAGGATTTCTGCTGCATCTCTGTCTAAGGTGATATTGGTATTCCTGATATAAAACAAAGCAACAAACTGAGAATAATAGGCCCTTCTCGTAATATTTTTTTTATTTCTTAGTCCAAATCTGTTTTTTTGCCTGTTATTTATCTTTTTCATGAGCATCCTATTTTGAATGACTTTGTTTGCTGATCCCTTTTTCAAAGGACTTTTGCTGTATTATAAGTGAAATGAGGTACTGCCTCAGATCCTTAATGGTGATATTTTTCTCTGCAAAAGAAAAAAATAAAGGCGTCTCATCTAAAAGCTCATACAGTTCCGGGAAACTCTTTCTGAATTTCAACCGTTTTTTTAAATATCTTTTTTGTTAAAATTGATATTGTATCTACTTTATTCATAGCCGCTTTTTATTATGGTTACGATCATTTTAAAGCGTTTATTTCCTTTTACGGAATTGGATTGATGAGCCGGAATAATAATGCATTCACCTTCTTCCAGAAAATAAGATGCTCCGTCTATAATTATTTCTGCCTTGCCTTCCATGATCTGTACAACGGCATCAAAAGGAGATATTTTTTCTGGCAGTCCTTCTCCGTCATCAAATGATAAGGCACTGATAGTACCGGTTAATTTTTCCAATATGGTTCTGCTTACCACAGAATTTGAAATATAATCTACGATCTGGCTGGTAATATATACTTTCGATGTCTCAAGTTCTTTAGGATTCATTACAGAGTACTTTAAAGGAATGAATAATGCTGTTTAAATAAAAGGGATCAAAGTCAGCAGCTCTATCCCTTTTCAGTTAAAACTCCTGGAAAATATACTTTTACAGAGGTTTTAATTGCTAATTGAGAAGAATTATGAAAGATTAATTTCTTTTATAATTTCTAGAACTTCTTCACGGTTTTTTCTTAGTCTGTTTCCAATTTTTTCCAGTGTTTCGGCTTCCTTGCCTTCTTCAAGTTTCAAGTCGTGGTCTGTTAATGTTGAAAATTTTTCTTTCAGCTGTTTTGACTGAAGATTCCAGTCTCCCGGGATCTTGAAAGGGCTTTTACCTTTATTGCGATTGGTATCCATACTGTAGATATTTAGCGTAACTGAATTATTACAACACAAAGGTGGGTTTTTTATAATTTGTTGTATTACAGATTGTTATTTTAATGTTGCACATATCACACATTTTCAGGATTGCCTGCATTGGAGTCCGGCTCTTTCAAATCAAGAGGGGTTTATCTCTGAAAGACTTTTTGAGGGGCATTACATTAATCAGTTTTTCCTGATAAAGACTGATAAGTATAAAAATAGCAGGGTATAGGATGCCGGAGACCGTGTTTTCAATACGGAAATATTTAATTCTGATAAATGCCTGATAATTTGTATCTTTAAGGTCATGGGATGTGAAGCTGCCGATTGTAGATTTTTTAAGTTCTGTTGCCATTCGCTTCGCTTTATTCTTAGTTGTACAGATGGCATGCAACATTTAAATCTGAATTTATGAACCGCTCCATATTTGATCTTTCCCGGATAGCCTGTCCGGAATTTCCAAACCGCTTCAAAAACGGGAATCAAAGCTCTTTTTTTAAGAAAACAGAGACCGGCGTTGTATTTCCGGAGGATGCTCTCAAATAGATGCATCGTAAAGAAAAGCATATTGCAGTAACCGAATTTTATGACAGTCAGGTTATATGATGGAATTTCTTAGTGACTGATCTGCTGCTGCATATGTTTTTACATCAATTTTTATAAAAAATCATTAATACCCCTTTATGAAGAAAAATAAGTATGGATGGATGTGGACATTTTTAGTCCCCATTTTAGCCTGGTTAAGTTATTTTGGAGATCCTGTTTTCGCGTCAGGCTATTATTCTGTAATTCTTGCTTTATTCCTGATGGGAAGTGTTCTTGCAGCAGTATATCATTCTGAAGTTATTGCCCATCGGCTGGGTGAGCCTTTCGGAACTTTACTTCTGGCATTTGCGATCACTGTCATCGAAGTAGGGCTGATTATTTCCATAATGATGGGGGCTAAAGGATTAGAAACCATTACCCTGGCCAGGGATACGGTTTTTGCTGCTGTTATGATTATTCTTAATGGAATTATCGGAAGCTGTATTGTGATAGGATCTTTACGGTACAGGGAACAAAGTTTTACACTGCAGGGGGTCAGTACTGCCCTGATCACTCTTACTTCGGTCATTATTTTTGTGCTGATCCTTCCCAATTATACAGTCAGCCATCTTGGAGGCGAGTACACTTCATTCCAGCTATTGTTTGTGGCATTAATTTCTTTGGGGCTCTACCTGGGATTTACAATGATTCAGACCCTCAGGCACCGGAGTTTTTTTATCTCTCCACAAAACAAAATACCGGGAAACAGGTCTAAGAAAGAAAATTTTGAAAAATCTTCTAAAAAAGAATTGTACACCAGCTGCATATTGCTGGTATTATGTTTAGGAATCGTAGTTCTGCTGGCCAAGCTTCTTTCAAAGGACGTTGAACATGTGGTGGTTTCAGCAGGGGCCCCGAAATCTCTGGTAGGAATTATTATTGCTGGTATAGTATTGCTTCCGGAAGGGTTGGCTGCGTTCAGAGCGGCCAAAAATGATCAGATTCAGACCTCATTAAACCTGGCTTTTGGTTCTGCCTTAGCAAGTATCGGGTTAAGCATACCCGCTATTGCCATTATATCTGTCATAACCGGGATACGGATGACATTGGGAATAGACATTAAATCAACGATACTGCTGGGATTGTCCCTTTTCATCATTACGGTCTCACTGGCAACAGGCAGAACCAATATCATGCAGGGGTTCGTATTAATAGCTATATTTTTAATTTATCTTTTCATTACCATAATCCCTTAACGGGTACCATTTCAATACATGATAATGTGTTGAAAATTAACACTTTTTATAGTGCCGTTCATTTTGAATAATCTACCTTTAGCAATAGAAATACAATTTATAATAAAACACAAACTTTTCATATTTTAGATTATAATCCATTTATACTTTATATTTCTATGATCCCCTTACCGGGGATTTTAATGAAACGATATTAATTATTTATATTCAATGCATTTGACTGACTATTAATGGACATTTAAGTTAGATTTGTTATATGTTCATTGGCCTCTTGTTAACAGCAGGAGGTTTTGTTTAAATAGAGGTAGAGCGGTAGTCATTTGTTCAGTTCTATAGAATCAGCAAAAAAACTTCATACTAAGATCCGGATGGTTTATTTAAAATCATTCTTAATGAAATATTTCATAATTTTGATGGAGTGAAAAAGCTGATTTCCATATTGTTGTTATCATTGTATTTGGTTTCTACGACTGAACTGTATCAGCTTTTGAAGTTGCCGGTCCTTATAGAGCATTATATAGAGCATAAAGAGCTTAACCCTGATATGTCTCTCACTGCATTTCTGAAAACTCATTATGATAATCCGGTTAAAGATAGTGATCATGATACTGATCAAAAACTACCTTTTGTTTCTCATGCAAATCTTCTTTCGGTGGTTTTCACCATCAGCCCTTCTTTAGATTTTCATTGTACGGAGAAGATATTTAATAATCTTGACATCAAAAAGACCTTTTACAAAAGTGTTCTTTATAACAAGGAAATTTTAAATTCTATTTGGGAGCCCCCAAGGTTTTATCAATCTTAATCTATTTTTTTCTCAGCCAAAAATGGTTGAGGGTATTCTGTTTTCCCGGTAATATGTCTGCAAAGATGCAGATGTCTTTGGTCCTGTATTTCAGAATACCAGAAACTTATCTCAGTAATTAAGATTAATACATCATTTATGCTTACAAAAATCATTGAGTTTTCTGTAAAGAATAAACTCATTATTGCATTGTTGGTATTGGGGCTTATTGGAATGGGTTCCTATCAGGTCACTAAACTGCCGATAGATGCAGTACCGGATATTACCAATAATCAGGTACAGGTTATTACGATTGCACCCTCTTTTGGGGCAACAGATATAGAACGGCTTGTTACTTTTCCTATAGAACAGGCCAACAATAATATTTCAGGATTAAAAGAGATCAGGAGTTTTTCAAGATTTGGATTATCCCTTGTCACGATCGTCTTTGAAGATGATATTGACATTTATTGGGCGAGACAACAGGTTGCTGAAAGACTTCAGCAGGTACAGGCGCTCATTCCGCAAGGAATAGGAAATCCTCAGTTGGGACCTATTTCTACAGGACTTGGCGAAATTTTTCAATATGTGGTAAGACCTGAGAAAGGATACGAAAAAAAATACAATATCACAGAACTTCGTACCATTCAGGATTGGATTGTCAGAAGACAGCTTTTAGGCGTAAAGGGAGTTGCAGAAGTCAGCAGTTTTGGTGGAAAACTGAAACAATATGAAATTGCGGTAAATCCTGACCGGCTTAATGCTTATGGAATAACAATTAATGATGTCTTTGATGCTCTACAGGCCAATAATCAAAACACCGGTGGTGCCTATATTGAAAAGGGGCCCACTGTTTTATACATCAGAAGTGAAGGACTTGTAGGAAATGTGGAAGAAATTAAAAATATTTCTATTGCAACAAAAACAAGTGATGTTCCCCTGTTTATAAGAGATATTGCTGAAGTGAAACCCGGTTTTGCAACCCGTTACGGGGCGATGACTTTTAATGACCAGGGAGAAGTATCAGGAGCTATTGTCATGATGCTGAAAGGTGAAAACAGCAATAAGGTCATCAAAAACGTAAAGGAAAAAATCACCCAAATCCAGAAAACACTTCCAAAAGGGGTCGTGATAGAACCTTTTTTAGACCGTACCAAGATGGTCAACAATGCCATTGGAACGGTAGAGAAAAATCTTACGGAAGGCGCATTGATCGTTGTCCTTGTACTGGTTTTATTTTTAGGGAATGTGCGGGCCGGGTTGCTGGTGGCTTCAGTTATTCCGTTGGCCATGCTGTTTGCGATCTGCATGATGAATCTTTTCGGAGTCAGTGGCAATCTAATGAGCCTTGGAGCGCTGGATTTCGGATTGATTATCGATGGGGCCGTTATTATTGTGGAATCTGTTTTACATCAGTTCAGCCATCATTCAAAATTCAAAAAAATATTTTCTGTCGGACAATCAGAAATGGATACAATCGTTATAGATTCTGCCGGAAAAATGATGAACAGTGCTGTTTTCGGACAGATCATTATTCTGATCGTGTACCTTCCGATTCTTACCTTACAGGGAATTGAAGGGAAAATGTTTAAACCGATGGCTCAGACCGTTGCTTTTGCATTGCTGGGGGCATTTTTACTTTCGCTGACCTATATTCCAATGATGAGTGCTGTTGTACTGAGAAAAAGAAGCGAAAAGCCTACTTTTTCAGACAGACTCATGAAAAAGGTCGAGCAGCTTTATCTTTCCTCTTTACTCAGGATTCTTAGAATTCCCAAAACGGTTTTTGCAATCGTTGCAGCTTTATTTATTATGGCTGTTTTCATGATAACCAGAATGGGAGGAGAGTTTATCCCTTCTCTTGAAGAAGGTGATTTTGCAGTAGATACAAGAGTTCTGCCTGGAAGCAACCTTACCACAACTATTGAAAGCACCCAACAAGCAGCCCACATTCTCAAGTCACAATTTCCAGAGGTGGAAAAGGTAGTGACCAAAATAGGGAGCGGGGAAGTTCCTACTGATCCTATGCCGATGGATGCTTCAGATATGATGGTGATTTTAAAAGATAAAAAAGAGTGGACCTCCGCTTCCACCTTTCCTGAGTTAGCAGACAAAATGAGCAAACAATTGCAGGATGTTCCCGGGATTACAGCCAGTTTTCAGTTTCCGGTTCAGATGCGTTTTAACGAATTGATGACAGGGGCAAGACAGGATGTGGTCATCAAAATATTTGGAGAAGATCTTGATGTGCTTTCACAGAATGCCCAAAAACTGGGAAAAATTATAGAAACGATAGAGGGAATCCAGAATCTCTATATAGAACCTGTTTCCGGGATGCCGCAAGTGATCATAGAATACAACCGCCCTTTGATTGCCCAGTATCATTTGTCAATTTCAGATATCAACAGGATTGTCAATACGGCATTTGCAGGTCAAAGTACAGGACTGGTTTTTGAGGGAGAGAAGCGCTTTGATATGGTGGTACGGCTCGATACGAAAGACCGTAAAAATTTGGCTGATATTAAAAACCTTTTAGTTCCTACCCCTTTTGGAAATCAGATCCCATTATCTCAGCTTGCCAAAGTGGAGGTGAAAAATGGGCCCAACCAGATCCAGAGAGAAAATGCCCAGAGAAGAATTGTGGTAGGTTTTAACATAAAAGGCAGAGACGTTCAGAGTATCGTGGAAGAACTTCAAAGCAAAGCAGATCAGAAAATGAAACTTCCTACGGGCTATTATATGACCTATGGGGGATCGTTTGAAAATCTCAATAATGCGAAACAACGTCTTATGGTAGCCGTTCCCATCGCGCTGGCTCTTATTTTCGTCATGCTGTTTTTAGCCTTTAATTCTGTTAAAGAGAGTGTACTGATTTACACGGCTATTCCGCTTTCCATCATTGGCGGTGTATTCCTTATGGCACTCAGAGGAATGCCTTTCAGTATCAGTGCAGGAGTAGGTTTTATAGCCCTTTTCGGAGTGGCAGTGCTGAACGGGATTGTTTTGATATCGGAATTTAACCGTCTTCACAAAAGGGGAATTACAAATATGGTAAGAATCATTGTCAATGGAGGAGAATCGCGGCTTCGCCCGGTTCTGATGACGGCTTTTGTCGCTTCGCTGGGCTTTATTCCGATGGCTGTAAGTAACGGAGCCGGAGCTGAAGTACAGCGGCCGTTGGCTACAGTCGTTATCGGAGGATTAATGGTGGCAACTTTTCTTACCCTGTTTGTTTTACCACTGCTTTATATAAATATTGAAAAAGGATTTAAAATGAAAAAAACAAAAAACAGAAATCTGGTTTCAGTATTGATCCTTGTCTTCTGCTGTACCGGACTGGAAATGAAATCCCAAACGCCTGTTACTTTAGAGGAAGCCATTCATACTGCTTTACAGAATAACAGAAGCCTTAAAAATGAAAAATTAAAATCAGAATATTCCAGGGCGTTGATCAGATCGGCATCGGATATTCCTCAAACCGGCATTACGATGGATTACGGGCAGATCAACAGTGCATTGACAGACATGAAATTCGGGATTTCCCAGAACATTGCATTTCCAACCGTTTATAAAAAACAAAAAAATGTATACACAGAAGAGTGGAAAAAAGCTCTGCTGAATGTTTCTCTTAAAGAATATGAGCTGAAGAAAGCCGTGAGCCTCACCTTTTATAATATGATGTATTGGAAAGAGAAAGAGCAGCTTCTCCATGAAACTTTACAACTATACACTGATTTTTTAGATAAAGCAAGCATACGCTTACAAGCAGGAGAGAGTAATATCTTAGAAAAAACAACCGCATCCAATCAAAAATCAGCAATAGAAATCCAATTGCAACAATTGCATCAGGAACTTTCTGTTTTGGGATATCAGCTTCAATGGCTTTTAAATACTGAAATTGATTTTCTGCCTGAAGATCAAAAACTATTTAACGGGGGAGCTAAAGAAGAGCTTGGGGTACATCCGGTCATTAAAGTACTGGAGCAGCAGAAAAATATCTCTGAGCAGCAAATCGTCCTGGAAAAGGCAAAAATGCTTCCCGGTTTGCAATGGGCCTATAATCTTAACAGCTTCAGAGGAATGGGAGCTGATGACAAAGTATACGGTTCCGCGCCGCAGTTTCATTCTGTACAGCTGGGTGTTTCAGTACCTGTTTTTTCAGGAGGACAAAAAGCAAGAATTCAGGCTGCTAAAATTGCCGAATCTGTTGCTGAAAATGAACTGATGAATACAGAGTTTAAGTTGCAGAATCATTTTAAAAAGATAACGGAGATCTATCAGACCAATCTTGATATTGTTTCCCGGTATCAAAGTTCAGCACTGAAAAATGCCGATGTTATTACTGAAACAGCTAAAAGACAGTTTCTTGCAGGAGAGATTAATTACCTGGAGTTTGTCATATTGGTCAATCAGGCTGTCACCTTAAAAAATAATTATACCGATGCGGTTTGGAAGCTGAATCAGAGTGCTATAGAACTGGAATACCTTACCTTAAATCCATAACAATGAAACTTAACCTTACCCTTATATCCTATTCCTTATTCATAGGATTATTCATGTTTTACCAATGCAAAAACCATGAAAAACCGGAGCCGGTCTCTGGATCTCAGAAAGATGAAAATGTGGTAGCTCTTACCGATGCCCAATTAAGAAATGCGCCCATAGAAACCACCACGCTTTCCCTGCAGAAGATTTCCGCCGTTTTAAAACTTAATGGAATGATTGATGTTCCTCCTCAAAACCTTGTTTCCGTGAGTATTCCTTTGGGCGGATACCTGAAATCCAGCAGTTTGCTTCCGGGAAAACCGGTTTCAAAAGGCCAGGTAATTGCGGTCATCGAAAATCCGCAGTTTATCCAGCTTCAGCAGGATTATTTAATGGCAAAATCTAAAATGCACTTTGCCCAATTGGATTATAACCGTCAAAAAATACTTAACCAAAGCCAGGCAACCAGTGATAAGGTGATGCAACAGGCCCAGTCTGAAATGAACAGTCAGAAGATTATAATGAATTCCCTGGCCCAGCAGCTTCGTCTTATCAATATCAATCCTGAATCACTGGGCTCAGGAAATATAACGAAAAGCGTCCCTGTTTACAGCACCATCAATGGCTTTGTGAGTAAGGTGAATGTGAATATAGGAAAATATGTAAATCCATCCGATGTCCTCTTTGAGTTAATTAAGCCGGATGATATCCACCTCAACCTTAAAGTATTTGAGAAGGATCTGGAAAACCTGAAAAAAGGACAGCGGTTTGCCGCCTATACCAACGCCGCACCTGATAAAAAATATTACGGAGAAATACTGCTTATCAGCAAAGATGTCAATCCGGGCGGCTGGGCTGAAGTACACTGCCATTTTGATAAATATGATCAAAGTCTTGTTCCGGGGATGTATATGAATGCTGAAATAGAAACCAGCACCTCTTTTTCCAATGCTGTTCCCGAAGAGAGTATTGTGAATTTTGAAGGAAAAGATTTTGTTTTTGTGGAAGATCAAAAACAAACCTACAGATTAACTTCTGTAACATTGGGGGAGACTGAAAATGGGTATGTACAGATTCTCAATTTTAATGATTTCAAACATAAAAAAATCGTGATCAGGAATGCCTATATACTTCTTATGAAACTAAAGAATACTGAAGGCGAATAAGAAAAGTAGGGAGTAGAAGCTGTCTCAAAAGTGTCATTCTGAACGAAATTGGAATGTAGTGAATAGTATTAAGTATTTGATTTACAGGGATTTTTAAACAGGGGTCAGCATGGCAAAGACCCGGTTTTTTGACTTTTGAGACTGCCTCATTTTTGCAGTTTACATTAAAAAAAAACCAAACAACTTCCCAGTGGGAAAATGAAAAAACAGTATAAAAAAATAATCAATAGAATATAAACAATGAAAATATCATCTTTAATAAAAAAAGGAGCCGGACTTATCGTGCTGCTGCTGATTGTAATCCAATTTTTTGATACCGATAAGAATACAGCAGTTGCTGTTTCAGAAAATGCAATAGAAAAACATTATCCGGTACCTGCTCAGGTAAAGGCTTTAATAAAAACAAGCTGTTATGATTGTCACTCCAATACTACGGCATACCCGTGGTATAACAATATACAGCCTGTAAAATGGTGGCTGGCAGACCATGTGAATTCCGGAAAACGGCACTTAAATTTTGATGAGTTTTATGCGTATTCTAAAGAGAAAAAGCTTCATAAGCTTGATGAAATCGCAGAAACGGTCAGAAACAATGAGATGCCACTTACATCCTACACCATTATTCACCACGATGCAAAGCTATCCGCATCCGAAAAGTCCGAAATAGAACGGTGGGCAGCAGAAGTCCGAAAGCAGATTAAATAACAGAACCTTAAAAACAGCGAATAATACGCTGCTATGACAAAAACAATCATTAATTTTAAGAATATAACCATTTCGCATGACTTATAATATCCCTGACAATTTAAAAGGTCTTACGGAAACTGAAGTAGCCGTTTCCAGGAAAAAATACGGCTACAACCGACTGGAAGCGGTTCAAAAAGAAACATGGGTCAACCTGCTTATCGGTATTCTGAAAGAGCCAATGCTTATTCTGCTGATCTGTGTTTCCTTTATCTATGTGCTCATAGGCGATTATGGGGAAGCCTTATTTATGCTGGTGGCCATAGTAGGAGTTACTGCAATTTCTTTTTATCAGGATAACCGCAGCAAGAAAGCTTTGGAAGAACTTGAAAAACTTAATGAACCTTTGAGCAAGGTGATCAGAAATTCACAGGTAATCGAAATTCCGACCTTTGAAATAGTTGTCGGAGATCTGTGTATTACTGAAGAAGGAAACCTGATCAATGCTGACGGAAAGATTGTACATAGCAATGACTTTTCTGTCAATGAATCCTCCCTTACAGGAGAGAGTTTTTCTGTTTTCAAGGACAGCAGATCAGAAGATAATATGGTATATAGCGGTACCATAACTGTTTCCGGGCTTGCTGTCTTTAAAGTACAGACAATCGGGAAAGAAACCAGAGTGGGAAAGATTGGACAATCCATATTGAATATAAAAGAAGAAGCATCGCCTTTACAGATTCAGATCCGGAACTTTGTAAAAGGAATGGCTGTTGTTGGAGCGTTAATCTTCCTGGCGGTATGCATTTTCAGCTTTATAAAAACAGGAGACTTTGTGACCAGCTTACTGAGTGGCCTCACATTGGCGATGTCTGTACTTCCGGAAGAAATCCCGGTGGCCTTTACAACTTTTATGGCTTTAGGAGCCTGGAAACTGATGCGGGAAGGTATCATTATCAAACGGAGCAGTATTGTGGAGACCCTGGGAAGTATTACCGTAATCTGTACAGATAAAACAGGAACAATTACTGAAAACTCCATGCAGCTGAAACATCTCTATGATTACCGGTCCGGCAAAATCTATGGCCAGGCAGAATTCGGCATAAAAGAACTGGATGAACTTATTGATTATGCAATGTGGAGTAGCGAACCTGTACCGTTTGATCCTATGGAAATAACTTTGCATAAGATTTATGAACAGACTCAGCATCCCGATAAAAGGAAAGATTATCAGTTATTTCATGAATATCCGCTTGAGGGCAAGCCTCCTATGATGACCCATCTTTTTGAAAATGAACAGAAAGACCGGATCATTGCAGCTAAAGGAGCTCCTGAAGCGGTCATCAGTGTTTCTAAGCTTTCGGAAGAGGAAAAGAACACAATACGGGTGCTTATAAAAGAATTCGGAGAGCAGGGATATCGGGTTCTTGGCGTTGCCAAATCCCATTTTGAAGGAAATCGTTTTCCTGAAAAGCAACAGGATTTTATATTTGATTTTTTAGGACTGACTGTATTTTATGATCCTCCTAAAAAGGGAATAAAAAATGTATTCCAGCGTATTGATGAAGCAGGGATTAAGGTAAAAGTAATTACAGGAGATAATGCTGATACAACCCGGGCGATTGCTTTGCAGGCAGGAATTAAAAACAATACCCGGGCAGTCAGTGGAAGTGAAATTGCTGAAAGCTCAGAAGAAGATCTGATGAAACTCTCAGACCAAACAACGTTATTTACCAGAATGTTCCCTGAAGCGAAACTTGAAGTGGTCACCGCACTGAAGAAAAAAGGCCACGTAGTTGCTATGCTGGGAGACGGCGTGAATGATGGGCCTGCCTTAAAAGCGGCCCATATAGGAGTCGCCATGGGAAATAAAGGAACTGAGATTGCCAAGTCAGCAGCAGCACTGGTGATTACGAATGATGATCTCGAAAAGCTGGTTGTCGGGATTGCAGCGGGACGAAGAATTTATGCCAATATAAAAAAAGCCGTTCAGTATATCATCTCTATTCATATTCCTATTATACTCACTGTTTCCTTACCTTTATTTCTGGGATGGGTATTCCCGCAAATATTCACCCCTGTACATGTTATCTTTCTCGAGCTGGTAATGGGGCCAACATGTTCCATTGTTTATGAAAATGAACCTATAGAAAGGAATGCTATGCAGAAACCGCCGAGAGCACTTACCGATACCTTCCTGAATTGGCGGGAACTCACTGTAAGCATTATTCAGGGGCTTGTGATTACGGCTGGAATAGTACTGATGTACCAGTATTCCGTTCATGACGGAAATGATGAAGCAAAGACTAGAGCATTGGTTTTCACTACATTGATATTGGCCAATATATTATTGAGTTTTGTGAACCGTTCTTTCTATTACAGCATACTGGAAAGTTGTAAGAACCGTAATTTTTTACTTGTCGGGATTTCTGTATTGGTTCTGGTGTTCCTGTTTATCATTCTCTATGTAAAACCAGTTGCCGGATTTTTCAGCGTGACCTCCCTTACAGCGAAAGAATTAGGACTGGCGGTGCTTGTATCGGCCATTTCCGTGCTGTGGTTTGAACTCTATAAATTCATAAAAAGAATATTCAGCAGGAATAATTAATGCGAAAATAGTACTCATTCTTACTCAACATTTGATAGTATCCTGAACATTTTTTTTATAACTCGGCATTGGTTTTCATTGTGTTATCAATTGATAGGCCAAAGTTGCGGATCCTTGGGAGAAGATAGGATGACACTTATCACCATGAAATATGATGCTGGTCGGATCCAATATTGGGAAGCCTGTTCATTTATTGCTGAAATGTATAATACGGCAGTATCATTTTTTTAAGTGACGGGAATCATTATTTGGGAAGGTTGCAATGATGAAATTTACAGTGTTAAATTACAAATCATGAAATCTTTTATGCACTTAATGATTATTCTTTTCTGTACTGTTTTTAGCATTATTGTTCATGGGCAGAATTCAAAGACGGATACCGAGATCGCTTTATTTCTTAAGGACAATGGGAATCTTTCTACGTTGCATTACCCTAAATCGGTTATCCGGTTTTATACTCAAAATAACTTTGAATATGCGTGGGTAAACGTTGAACAGAAGTCTGATCAACCCGAAATAGCAATGCTGTTGCTGGAGTATTCCTATCGATCCGGATTGTCTTTGTCTGATTATCATTGGGGTGCTATTTCTCTCCGCAAATTAAGGGAACTGCGGAATACTCCTGCAGAAATAAATCAAAAAGAAAAAGCAGTTTTCGATATTGTAATGACAGATGCCTTTATTACTTACATCAATCATCTGCATTTTGGAAAATACAATCCTTCCTACAACGCATCATATATTGATACAAATTACATTGACGGATTTCGCTCAGATGATGTACTGCTTTATGCAAGCAATTGTTCAATAACAATGAAAGAGCTTTAAGCCATGGATGCGTCCGCGTAGAAAACGCTAGGGAACTGGCATCTGTGCTATTAAAATATGATGAAGCAGAAAGTGATATACCTGTTTTAGAAAATGCAATGGCTGATTATAAGAGAAAAGATTTTGTTTTAAAGCAGCCTGTTTCCATCCTTATTACTTATCTCACCTGCTTGATACGAGATGGGAAACCTGTATTATATAAAGATATTTACCATTTTGATGAGTCATTGGAAAAGATGTTTAACCAAAATAAATAGCAAAAATAGTATTATGAGAACAATTGTAGTCCCTACAGATTATTCAAAGCCGGCAAGAAATGCAGCTTTTTATGCACTTCATTTGGCTAATGCCTTAAAATGTAATGTTAACCTGTGCCATGCTTTTGGCCTGCCGGTTAAAAGTCCAATGCTTGGGCAGACTGCCTGGGCTTTATATGAATATCCGGAATTAGAGAAGGAAAACAGCAAAAAGCTGAAAAAGCTGGTAAAAGCACTGGAAGATAAAGAAAAGATCTTATGGGGAGATGAGGCGTTTCCTTTCCATCCGTCGATATATTACACCTGCGAGGGAGGAGATGCTGTTCAGGTTATTAATAATACAGCAGACCATAACAAAACACTGCTTATCGTAATGGGTATGCAGGGAGCGGGTATGCTTGCCCGTCTTGTTTTTGGAAGCAATAGCCTGAAAATGGTGGAGAGTACACAGTATCCTCTTCTGTTAATTCCTCCGGAACATCAATATAAGGAAGTAAAAAAGATTGCTTTTGCTACAGATCTGAATAAAAAAGATATCAAAACGGCTCAATCACTGCTAAAATTTGCAGAATATTTTGATGCGGAACTTTTAATTACCCATATTGTTCAGAGTACCAATGAAATTATTGAAGATAAAGCCTATGAACATAAAAAAGAAATGTTTCTAAAAAATCTTGAGGGTAAAATTTGTTATAACTGTATTTATAGCGAAAATATAGATTATGGTTTGGATATACTGAAAAATAAAGACATTGATATGCTGGCCATGGGCCACGATCATCGGGGTTTTATTGAG
Source organism: Chryseobacterium sp. (assembly GCF_022869225.1). Lineage (NCBI taxonomy): Bacteria > Pseudomonadati > Bacteroidota > Flavobacteriia > Flavobacteriales > Weeksellaceae > Chryseobacterium > Chryseobacterium sp. The sequence goes on from NZ_JALIHL010000001.1 coordinate 4,377,554, forward strand.
AGGCTCATCCAGAGCAGCCATGCTGCAAGACAGGCCGGTAAGTTAGAAGTTCCGCTGTTAATCATTCCGGAAGCCGTGCATCTGTTTTTCTAATTAAGAATTCAATATTATAAATGTTGTTTATTGATGAAAATTTAATATTCAAATGCCTTAATAATCCTAAAATTCATACCTTTATATAGTGTGGTAATATACAAACTATGGAAAGTACCAAACTATTGCAAGCTATTATTGAAACTGCTATTGACGGTATTATAACCATTGACGGCAGGGGGAAGATAGAAAGTCTGAATCCTTCTGCATTGAAAATATTTGGGTATGAAGAAGGAGAAATAACAGGTAAAAATATTTCAGTATTAATGCCGGAGCCGGATAAAAGCCGGCATGATGGTTATCTCCTTACGTATCAGAATACCGGTGAAAAAAAAATAATCGGAAAGGGAAGGGAAGTAAAAGGATTAAGAAAAGACGGGTCAGTATTTCCTTTCAGACTTGCTGTAAGTGAGGTTCAGCTTCATGACAGGGTAATCTACGCTGGTTTTATCCATGATCTTTCCAAAGAAAAAGAAGCGGAAGAATTTCTTAAAAAATATACAGCAGAGCTTGAAGAATTGGTCGAAAACCGCACAAGATCATTAAAAAAAATGCTCTGTAAATTGGAAGAAGCCAAAGAAGAAGCCAATGTATCCCTGCAGAAAGAAAAGGAGCTTAACCGTATGAAAAGCCGTTTTGTGTCCATGGCATCTCATGAATTCCGTACTCCGTTAAGTTCCATGCAGTTATCGATTGTGCTCATAGAAAAATATCTGCAGATTTCTGATCATGGCCAAATATTAAAACATCTTCATAAAATAAAAAATGCAATTGCCGGCCTGAATTCTATTCTCAACGATTTTCTTTCGCTGGAAAAACTGGATACCGGAATTGTAAAACCTCAGGCTGTTCTATTTGATGTTGTTACGTTTTCAGAAGAACTTACTGAAGAAATGCAGCTTATCACCAAAGAAGACCAGATTATTATTTATCAGCACACCGGATCAGAATACGAAATCAATCTTGATCACAACTTATTAAGGAATTGTTTGATGAACCTGATCAGCAATGCGATAAAGTATTCGGGAGAACAGACCCTGATTGAATTCTCAACCGAAATAAACGAAGACCGGTATATTTTTACTGTAACAGACAACGGGATAGGAATACCTGAAGAAGATCATTCCGCTCTTTTTCAACCTTTTTTCAGGGCGCATAATATTGGCAATATTCCCGGAACAGGCTTAGGGCTCAATATTGTCCTCAGATATGTAAACCTGATGGGCGGACAGATTCATTTTGAAAGCAAGCCCGGGTCTGGTGCTGCATTTATATTATCATTTCCAAAAAATAGATGACTTTAATACTATCTTTTAATCCTAATGGAAAAAACACGCATATTGATTATTGAGGATAATGAGGATATCCGTGAAAGCACTTCGGAAATTCTCGGGCTTGCCGATTATGAAGTATTTCAGGCTTCTAACGGTAAACAAGGGGTAGATTTAGCAATTAAATACATACCGGATATCGTATTGTGTGATATTATGATGCCGGAACTTGACGGATATGGAGTATTGCATCTATTAAGCAAAAGAGAAGACACGGCACTCATCCCTTTTATTTTTATTACTGCAAAGGTGGATAGAGCAGAAATACGGAAAGGGATAGAAATGGGAGCAGATGATTACCTGACGAAGCCTTTTGATGATATTGAACTTCTCAGTGCTATAGAAAGCCGTCTGAAAAAGAAAGAACGCCAGAAAAGTCTTTACAGCTCTAATCTTGTTAAGATGACAAATGTATTTCAGGCATCACACGGGCTTGATGAATTAAAAAAAGCATTTGATGAGCGAAAAATAAAATCTTTTAAAAAGAGACAAATTATATATTATGAGGGAGATACAGCCCATGCAGTATATTTAATTATATCGGGCTCAGTGAAAACAACCAAAATGACAGAAGACGGGAAAGAACTCATGACAGGAGTGTACGGCCCCGAAGATTACTTTGGAATGACCTCATTATTGGCAGGAAAGGAATATAAAGAAACGGCCGAAGTATTGGAAGATGCTGAATTATGTTCGGTTCCAAGAGAAGTCATAGACCCGCTGCTATATAAATATCCGGATATCGCAGAAAAATTTATTACAATTCTTGCCCATAATGTTCTTGATCATGAGGAGCAGCTATTACAGCTTGCCTATTTTTCTGTCAGGAAAAGAATGGCTGAGGTTTTACTCAAACTGCATGCAAAATACCCTCAGGCTGAGAGCTTTGAAATTTCCAGAGAAAATCTGGCTTCCATGGCAGGAATGGCAATTGAAACGGTAAGCAGGATACTCAGTGATTTTAAAGAGGAGAATTTAATCGACAGAAGTGCAGGGAAGATTACAATACTTGATGTTATTCGGCTTCAAAAATTAAAAAACTAATATCTGTCACTTTTTATAATGACTTCATGCATGAGCAGATTCCGTATAGTTCAATACATTTGAATATTGAACAGGAATTATGAAAGTCATAGTATATCATATAAATCAGGAAGATAAAGAGCTTCTTGCATTGGCCAATCGTAAAAAACATAAAATTACGATTATCGTATATCCTTTAAATAATCTTACAGTTCATTTTGCAGCATCAAAGGATACTGTCATTATTATTGATCAGGAGGAACCTCTTTCCTCAGACCTTATCCAAAAACTTGTATTTCTTGGAATAAAGAATATCATCTTCAGATCACAGGAAAATCTTCCCCCCGATTTGTCAGTCATTAAAGATTCCGGACTGAAATATATTGCCCTCACAATGACTGACTCAAAATTGGCTTCCAGCCGGATGATTGAAATACTTGATGTCTGGGAAAAAAGTGATTAACATCATTTCAAAATACAACTGTTATCATGATTTAAAAATAATTTCCGTGATACCTTTAAAGTATCAAATTAAAAATAGTTTTATTATGAAAACTTCAGGAAAAGCCAATCAATCTCCATTGGAAAATACAATAGAAGACTTTTGGAAAAAAGATGAATTTTTAAATGCATCAGTAAAAATGGAACCTGCCATTAATATCATTGATAAGAATGGGGTATATAAGCTAAAAGTTTTAGCTCCGGGATTTAAGAAAAAAGAGTTTAAAGTGGCCGTTGAAAACGGGATACTGATAATGAGTGCTACAACCAGCACGGAGAAAAAAGAGGAAAAAGAAAATTATGTAAGAAAAGAATTTTCAGCATCTTCATTTTCCCGCAGTTTTCGTTTACCGGACAATATTAGCTTGGGACAGATCAAAGCCTATTATAAAGGCGGATTATTGCATATAACGATCAGTAAGGCTAATCTGGATAAAAAGGAAGTGAAAGAAATCCGGATCAATTGACATCTAAACAAACTTTAAAAAAACCTGCTGCTATGAAAAAAGATCAGGATGCAACCCTAATTCAGAACAGTTTTAAACATACAGAATCTGATATTTAATCGGCTGTATCTGTATAAAATGTATCGTGATGAACCCATTAAAGATATTTAAAAATCAGATAAACCCTCTTCATAAAACTCCAGGCTAAATTTTATTAGGCCCTATTCCCTTTTTAATTTTAAATAGTAAAAAACAGGGCAATAGATGCCGCCGCCATGAAGATAAAAGTGGCCCATAGTAATGCCTTGGAAAGCCATCCGCTTTTAAATTCTCCCATAATCCGTTCATTTGCAGATATCCGGATGATAAGAAACAGGAGAGGTACTGCTGCCACACCATTAAGCACAGCTGTGTAAACGAGAGCTTTTACCGGATTAATACCAATAAAGTTTATGGATAAGCCAATGAGGGTAGATATGATAATGACCATATAAAAGCCTTTCGCTTTTCTGAATTTGTACCCGAAACTTGCGTCCCAATTGAAAGCCTCGGAAACGGCATAGGATGCTGATCCTGAAAGTACAGGGACAGCAAGCAATCCCAGACCAATAATCCCTACGGCAAATATGATCTTGGAGATAAACCCTGAATTGGGGAAGGAATGTACCAGGGGTTCCAGAGCCTTTGCAGCATCGGCGGCAGTGCTAATATCGGTGACACCGCTCTTATGCAGTACAGTTCCCCCCACCAGTATAATACACCAGGTCGTAAATTCAGAGATCACCATACCGATATTATTGTCCTTTCTCATAGCGTGGATATGTGGCCATCCGATTCTGGGTTTTCCATCCCGCATCAGGCCCTTTTCATTTTCTTCTTCTACCTCCTGGGAAGCTTGCCAGAAGAACATATAAGGAGTGATGGTAGTACCAAATACACCGGTGATGATGAAAAGAAAACTAAAGGAAAATTCAAAGTGGGGAACCACAGAGTTCTTTATTACTTCTGCCCAGGGCTGGTCAATAATAAATGCCGTAAGAGGATAGGCCAGTAAAGATAGGGCCAGCCATTTAAGTACTTTTGAATACACCCGGTAACTTGTAAAAATCTCCAGTAAAAGAATGATAAGGGTAAAGAACAGCATCAGCACAACAAAGTTAGCAGGGATGAGCAGCTGGGCAGCTGCGGCCATCGCTCCGATATCTGCCCCAATATTAATGGTATTGGCGACGGTAACAAGCCCTACCGAAGCATACAGGACTTTTTTGCTGTAATGATCTTTGATAACTGCAGTAAGACCCTTACCGGTAACCATCCCGATTCTCGCACAGGCTTCCTGTACAGCTGTCATAAACGGCAGCATGTAAAGTGCCGTCCACAGTTGTCCGTAGCCAAATTGTGCCCCGGTCTGGGAATATGTGGCAATACCGGACGGATCATCATCAGCTGCCCCAGTAGTTAACCCCGGACCCAGTAGCCCAAAGAATTTTTTGATCTTTTTTGTTCGAGAACGAACATTATGTTTGGTAGACATAATAGGATGCAGTTTGATTATACAATATACTATTAAAAGAGACCATCATTTGTATATTCCTGTATTTTTTTCTTATAAGCCATCTGCCGGCCATAAAAAATTAGGTTAAAAATAAAATATTCTTCTTTTGACTGTAACTTTCCTTTCAATAGAGAACAGCTTTAGCAATACATTGAAAGACTTTACAGTTAATCATGATGCCTGAATCTTCTTTTCAAATGATAATACCTGAAAAGAATATGGTCATACCACAAAGCGAAAACCAGCAGACCCGCAGGAAGAAGAAGTGTTTTCAGTTCAAAATGCTGAAAGGTGAAACCTCCGATTATCCCGCCTAAAAAAAAGCAGCTGATAATGATAAGCTTTAAAAATATACTTTTATGCAGTCTTGTCTTTTCTCCTTTTTCCCTATAAAAAAAGACTTGTGACAGCTCTATACCCAAATCCGTGAACAGCCCGGTAAGATGGGTAGTTCTTACAACAGATTGGGATATTTTGGTTACCAGCGCGTTTTGCATCCCCATAACGAAGAGAAGAACAGAAGAGATAATTATGGAAAGTGAAGGATCACTCCTGAGCAGTAGAATAGGAGTAAAACCTACGATAAGCATGATAACCGTCTCAATGGATATGGGAATGATGTAGGAGTTATGTGATCTGTATTGGGAGGCCCACTCCATAATCAGCCCTGAAATAAAGGCTCCTATTAAAAAGAAAAGAATATACAGCAAATACATAAAGGCCATTCTGTAATTCTTCAAAAACAGCTGTTCCGAAAAAAAGGCAAAATGCCCTGTTACATTGGTGGTTAATGTATTTACAGCGAGTACCCCTGTAATATTGACCAATCCTGCTACACAGGATAAAATAGAAGCTAGTTTTAGATTATGGGAATAGGTGCGTTTTTTTCCTTTATGCCTGAACATCAGTAAATTATTTTGTACAATTATATAAAAAGATCTCCAAGAGGGATAAAGAAGTAAGTAGCTCGTTCACGGTATATACATTCCTGTAATAACAAAAGCTTAATGCAGGTTAGCAATATGGGTCAGCCGCTCGACATCTATCAATTGTATTTTTCTTCTATCCATCAAAATAAGTCCGTCCTGCCTGAAATTATGGAGTATGCGTGCTAATGTTTCATTAACCGTTCCTACCATATTGGCCAGGTCCGCCCGGGAGAGCGTAATATATACATTATTATCTTCCGTGGTACTTGCTTCATATTTTTTGTGTAGAATCAGTAAACTGAGCGCTACCCGCTCTCTTACTGTACGCTGGGAAAGGACAGCCATCAGATTGGCCATCACGCTGAACTCATGGCTCAGGCTTTTTAGGAGCAGTCTGGAAAAGACAGCGGATTGATCAAGAATCTTTAAAAAATCCTCTTTTGATATAAAAGCAATGACACAGTTTTCAATAGTTTGTGTGGTATCTCCATAGGATTCATTACTTAAAATGGCTGAGTATCCAAAAAATTCTCCGGTACTATAAATATAGATGATCTGCTCTCTGCCGTCGTTATCTACTTTGTATTTTTTTACCTTTCCTGTTTTTAAGTAAAAAATACCGGCAGGTATTGTTCCGTCGGTAAAAATAGCTTGGTTTTTGCGGTAATTCTTATTCTGCATCGCTTTTCTGAGCATCTCCCGATCATACAGGGGAAGCTCATTAAAGAGATACTGATTATTAAAAAGAAATTTTGACATCATAGCTGCTACAAATCTAAGTTATTTTAAGCTAAGCAAAATTTGACTTAAATCAAATTTTGTAAAGATAAATATCATTGTAATTTATTGATTAACAGTTTAATTTAGCTAAATAATAATATGGATTTTAAGATGAATACATTGAGCACTTGGAATATACAATTCACTATAGAAAAACCATAAGTGATAATTCGTTTAATATCTGAATTTCATAAACTTAAATATACGGATTATTACTTTCTTTTACAAATGATATTGCTGTTCCTATTCTGAATTCAAATTAACCTGTTATTTAATTGATATTTTTTAATAATGTTTATTTTATAAATGTTAACTTAAAACACAACTAAAGATGAAAAAAAAGCTTATTTTAGGAATTTTTGCAAGTATTCCTATGTTGTTTAATTCACAGGTAGGGATAAATAATACTACACCTGTTGCAACCTTAGATATTACGGCAAAAACTACCGGAACGATTCCCGGAGTTCCCGAAGGATTGATAGCGCCACGCTTGACGATCTCAGATCTTAATTTGAAATCTTCAGCATATGGAACAGCACAAAGTGGAACACTGATTTACGTAAATAATGCTTCAAATGCTGCCCCCTCAGGGCAGACGATTAATATTACAACACAGGGATATTACTATTTTGACGGTTCTGTATGGCAGAAAGTAACCAATGGGATTCCTGCCAATATTTATAATAGTGATGGTTCTCTTAATGGAAACCGTATAGTGACAATGGGAACAAATAATATAGCCTGGAACAGTACGGCAACCACAACTACGGCCACCAATCTGAATGCAAATGCTGTAACCACAGGAAAAGCCTTAGATATTTCTACTACAGGATTAACTACAGGAACTGCATTGAATATTGCATCTTCAAATGGGACCTCAAATACAAACGGAATCATTAAAATTACGAACACTTCAGCTTCGGGAACAGGAACATTTGCCACGTTACAGGCAAATAATACAGCAGGTTCAGGTTTGAATATTTTGAATAACGGTAATGTAGGGATCAATACGAATGCACCGGCAGCCAATCTTCACGTAAGTGGAAATGCACGTATCACAAATACACCGATGTCTACAACTTCAGCAGATAAATATTTGGTTGTAGATGGCAGTGGTAATGTTTTGTCACGTGAATCTGTCCGTGCTAGAACTGCAAATTTAGCACTAAATGGAACGACTAACTGGACCAATGCTGCTCCGGACACAATTGTTGATTTCTACTTTGTAGACAAGGTCCATACTATTACACTTCCTGCTGCTACAAACTTTGCCGGCAGACTTATCCGTTTTTATATTTATGGAGGATCAGGCTGTAATGTTGTTATCGGTTCGGTTTATGGTCCGACACAGGTAGGGCCGGGGCTCATACCTTCCGGATTTTCTTATTCGGCGCAGGGAGGCGGTGCTACACTGACAATAACCGGAGATGCCAATCGTTTTGATTTTGTAGACGTAATTTCTGATGGCTATTTTTGGTGGGTAGATAACAGAAACTAAATGAATGATTGATCATTTCACTAAGGATGAAGATGGCTAAAACCGAAAATCTTAATATTCATAGGATTTTTTGATAATGGTGCTCCAAAAATCAAGGTATTTATGGAGTACCATTACAACCTTCATCCCCAAAATACCTGGTCAGATCCGTCTGAGGGTGATGAAACAGCCTTTGGACTTGTACCAGTTGTACATAGAACGTTAAAAATTGTAAGCCTTTTGCCCGTGAAGAGAACATTAAGGAAATCAAACCCATATTGCTTTTGGTTTTCTAAGCATTTCAGCAGATATTTGCACAAGCGAATTTTAACTAATGAAGAATATATTTAACTTATCCAATGATTTTTAAAAATCTCAAATCAAATATTGAGGTTAAAGATAGTACCTTTAATGAACTTTACCCTAATCATATAAAAGAATTGGCAAGCCGTCACTGGACCCCTATCGCTGTTGCCAAAATGGCGGCTGAGTATCTCGCTGAAGAACCCAATAGTAAAATATTGGATATTGGTGCTGGTGCCGGAAAGTTCTGTCTGGTGGGCGCAGCTTCTACAAAAGGAATGTTTTTTGGTGTCGAGCAGAGAGCTTCTCTCACTAAAATATCAAAAAAAATAGCCGCCAGGCATAAAATTACCAATGTAGAATTTATACACTCCAATATCAATGAAATTTCTTTTTCCGATTATGATGCATTCTACTTTTTTAATTCTTTTTATGAAAATATAGATACTTCATGTTTAATCGACGATACAATACTGCCAGACAGAGATTTATATAATACGTATTCCGATTATGTAAAAGAACAGCTTGATAAGACTCCTGTAGGGACCCGTTTGGTAACGTACTGGAGTAAATGGGATGAAATTCCGAGCAGTTTTGATTTAACCGGTACAGATTGTAATGGACTATTAAACTTTTGGAAGAAAATGTTCTGATCTGTTACAGAAAATAATTCTGTAGGTTTGATTTGAAGAGACCGGGAAACTGGAAATTAGAAATAACATATTCACAAGAAGCTATAGGGTTTCATAGAGGTTTGCTGAAGAAGGGGAAATGATGGCATGGGGGCTTGCTTATTGCCGTTGATCTTCAGTGAGCGTTGAGGTATTATAAGGCTATTCAATAATTTTTTCATATGTAGCCTATATTGAGAAATATAAGGCATTAACAGGATACATAGGTCTGAATATTATGTATATTTTTTTTGTATTACTACAATTTTTTTGTAGTAATACTTTTTTTATTATAGTTTCTGATAAACATTCAGGCTCTGTCAAAGTGTTCGAAAATGCTATATTCCGGCTAACTTAGATTCCTTTTTTGTTTGATTTTATATTTTTCATTATTGATTTCAGATCATTACGGCGTTACAGATCAGATAAAAAACTGCTTTATTATAGGATAAGTGGAAAATTATATGACAAATGTTCTCATAAGACATATGGAATATTGAATTTTGAAAAATGCCCTTTACAACCAATATATAATTTATACCGATGCCTCTATTTAGATTTTTTATTCCTTTAATACCAGATCATCCTGATCTGTAAATTCATTGTTTCATAAAATTTTAGAGCTAGACCAGGAAAAGTGGTAAAGAAAGATAGATTTTAGTTTCGTTTTTAATAATAAAAAGTGTGTTTTTTATATTTTTTTTTCAAGCAAAATGAAAAAAAAATGAGTTCTTCTTATCATACTAATTACTCAAAAAATAACGATCATTTTTTTGACTTGGCAATATTGCAATTGATTGAAAATTCATACCTTATAAAATAAGTAAGTGTCAAATTAATGATAACCTTATCATAATTTTTATACAATTGATATCATAAAAAATCGATATGTAATGTATTGATATGCAGTAGATAATGGTGAATTTATTTTTTTTATTCAGATGAATTTTTATATTTGTAATGTTACCAAAATGTTAACGAACTAATGAATCAGAACTTTATTCATACCTATGTCTCTGTAGACTGTGTTGTTTTTGGATTCGACTATGAAAACCGGTTGAATATATTATTAGTACAGCGCCACGTGGATGACATCCCGCTGGAAAAACAGAGAAAACTGCCGGGAAGCCTTATTTTCAGTGATGAAGATGTGGATGATGCTGCACAAAGGGTACTTCATGAACTTACGGGAATTAAGAAAATGGTACTTAAGCAATTCAGATGCTTTGCAGATCCTATGAGGGCAAGCAATGTGCATGATATAAAATGGATGGATAAAGAATACAAACATCATATAGACAGGATCATTACAGTGGCCTATCTTTCCCTTTGTAAAATAGATCATAAGATCAACAGTACAAAATATGATACCGTAGACTGGTATCCTGTTGATGAGGTTCCGGTATTGCCTTTTGATCATAACAAAATTATAAACGAGTCTCTGGTTGAGATCAGAAAATGGATCGAATCAGATTTCTCAATTATTTTTGAGCTGCTGCCAAAAAGATTTACCATAAGACAGCTCTATCAGCTATACAGTGCTTTAAGTGAAAAAAATATAGATATTAAAAATTTCCATAAAAAGATATCTTCATTTCCATACATTGTTCCTTTGGACGAGATTCAAAAAGATGTATCACACCGTGCAGCAAGATATTACAGATTCGATGCTAAGATCTACAAGAAAAACAATACAAAACTTATAAAATAACCTTTCTTAAAAATTATGTACTTACTAGGCTATGATATTGGCAGTTCTTCTGTGAAAGTTTGTCTCATTGAGGCATCCAGTGGAAAAGTGATTGCTTCAGAATTTTCTCCCAAAAAAGAAATGAAAATCACTGCGATTCATCCGGGATGGGCAGAGCAAAATCCGGTTGACTGGTGGATCAATCTGAAATTGGCCCATGAAGCTGTCATGCATGAATCTGGAGTACACCCTGAAGATATTAAAGGAATCGGCATCACCTGGCAGATGCATGGTTTGATTTTGGTAGACAAAGACCAGAACTTATTAAGACCGTCTATTATCTGGTGTGACAGCCGTGCAGTGCCTTATGGTGAAAAAGCATTCAAAGAAATAGGAGAAGAAAAATGCCTGTCACAGCTGTTAAATTCACCAGGAAATTTTACCGCATCAAAGCTGGCGTGGGTAAAAGAAAACGAGCCTGAAATTTTTGAAAAGACAGACAAAATAATGCTTCCGGGAGACTATATCGCAATGAGACTTTCAGGGCAGATAGGCATGACCATTGAAGGCTTGTCGGAAGGAATTTTCTGGGATTTCAAAAACAATTGTATTTCGGAAGATATCATTAACTACTATGGAATCCCGAAAAGCTTTTTCCCGGAAATTGTGCCTACATTTGGAATCCAGGCGACGGTTTCCTCCGATGCTGCGCAGGAACTAGGGTTGAAAGAAGGAACGCCCATTTCATACAGGGCAGGAGACCAGCCCAACAACGCCCTTTCCCTGAATGTTTTTAATCCGGGAGAAATTGCTTCTACAGCAGGAACTTCGGGAGTAGTATATGGAGTTCTGGATCAGCTGGAATACGATAAGTTATCAAGGGTAAATACATTTGCCCATGTCAACTACACACCGGAACAGATCAGACTGGGAGTTTTGCTTTGTATTAACGGCACAGGAATTTTAAATTCCTGGTTGAAGCATAATTTCGCGACCTCACTTTCTTCTTACGGTGATATGAATGATATGGCCTCACTTTCACCGATCGGTTCAAAAGGTTTAAGTATTATTCCTTTTGGAAACGGTGCCGAAAGAGTGCTTGAAAATAAAGATACAAGCTGCTCTATTCACGGAATTAATTTCAACATACATACAAAAGGAGATATACTGCGTGCAGCGCAGGAAGGGATTGTATTCTCTTACGAATACGGAATGGATATCATGAGAAATATCGGAATGGATATTCAGGTGATCCGTGCAGGAAATGCCAACATGTTTTTAAGTTCAATTTTTCGCCAGTCGTTATCCAGTGTCAGCAATGCGGTCATTGAACTGTATGATACCGATGGAGCGGTAGGAGCTGCAAGAGCTGCAGGAATGGGAATAGGATTTTATTCAGATTCCAGAGAAGCATTTTCTTCACTTGAAAAAATAGCGGTGATAGAGCCCGAGCATGAAAAACAAGAACAATATTTAGAAGCCTATGCCAGATGGAAACATCATCTTAACGAAATAATCTAGAACGGTTACAACAGAATTTTCATCAGCTTACTGACTCTTAGGAATCAGTGAGAAGGGGATCTTTACGCAAAAAATTAAAAAACAAATTAAAAATAATCAGATAAATATGAACACTTTAACAGGTACAAAAGAGTTTTTTACAGGTATTGAAAAAATCAAGTTTGAGGGAAAGGACAGCAAGAATCCGTTGGCATTCCGCTATTATGATGCTGAAAAGACCGTGATGGGAAAACCTATGAAAGACTGGACCAGATTTGCAATGGCATGGTGGCATACCTTATGTGCAAACGGAAGCGATCCGTTCGGAGGACCTACCATCCACCATCCTTGGGACATCGGAAACGATGCAGTGACCAGAGCAATGCACAAAATGGATGCAGGGTTTGAATTCATGTCTAAAATGGGCTTCAATTATTACTGCTTCCACGATATCGATCTGGTAGACCCTGCCAATAACTGGAAAGATTATGAGAAAAACCTGCAGACTATTGTAGAATATGCAAAACAAAAGCAGCAGGAAACAGGAATCAAGCTTTTATGGGGAACAGCAAATGTTTTCACGCATGAAAGATACATGAACGGCGCATCTACCAACCCGAATTTTGATGTTGTAGCCTGTGCAGGAACCCAGGTGAAAAATTCAATAGATGCAACCATCGCACTTGGTGGTGAAAATTACGTTTTCTGGGGCGGAAGAGAAGGATATATGAGTCTCTTAAATACTGATATGAAACGTGAAAAAGACCACCTGGCCCGTTTCCTTTCCATGTCAAGAGATTATGCCCACCAGCAAGGTTTTAAAGGAACTTTCCTGATCGAACCCAAACCGATGGAGCCTACCAAACATCAGTATGATTATGATTCTGAAACCGTAATCGGATTTCTGAGACATTATGGATTAGACAAAGACTTTAAGCTGAATATTGAAGTGAACCATGCTACGTTGGCAGGTCATACGTTTGAGCATGAACTTCAGGTTGCAGTAGATGCAGGACTTTTGGGAAGTATTGATGCCAACAGGGGAGATTATCAGAACGGCTGGGATACGGATCAGTTCCCGATAGATTATTATGATATGGTTCAGGCATGGCTTGTATTGCTTCCATCAGGCGGATTAGGAGCCGGAGGAGTGAACTTTGATGCTAAAATCAGAAGAAATTCTATTGATGCTGAAGATTTATTCATTTCTCATATTTCAGGAATGGATGTTTTTGCCAAAGGTCTTCTTGCAGCAGCAGATATTCTTGAAAATTCGGATTATAAAAAACTGAAAACAGACCGCTACGCTTCTTTTGATAACGGAAACGGAAAAGCATTTGAGGCAGGTACGCTTACACTGGAAGATCTTCAGAGGATAGCTCACGAAATCGGCGAACCACAGCCAAAAAGCGGAAAACAGGAATTGTTTGAAGCCATCGTGAATATGTATATATAATAAGAAAATAAAAGGCTCATAAACACTAAGGATTTTAGAAATTATAATTATTAAACAGCCTTTTATTCAACAACTAATACTAAAGATAATAATTATGAACCGATTTTATTTCAATAAAAGCAATAGAGCGGCATTATTTTTTGCAATGACTTTATTGCCTTCCGGCATAGCATATTCACAGGTTAAGAAAGATACAGTAGCTAAAGAAAATAAAATAGATGAAGTTGTTGTAATAGGATATGGAACCCAGAGAAAAGAAGCTGTGACAGGTTCTGTAGCCACTGTAAAAGGAGATGCCCTGCGTGAAGTACCTTCTGCCAATATTACCCAGGCATTACAGGGAAGAACGGCAGGGGTTGATATTTCGCAGACTTCCACAAAGCCGGGTGCTGCCATGCAGATCCGTATCCGGGGAACCAGATCTCTGACAGGGGATAATAACCCTTTGATCGTGTTGGATGGTATTCCTTTTGTAGGATCACTGGGAGATATAAGCTCCAGCGATATCAAAAGCATTGATATCCTGAAAGATGCCTCTGCCACAGCGATCTACGGGTCCAGAGGAGCAAACGGTGTAATTCTCGTTACTACGAACAGAGGAGCAAAGGGGCAGAAACCAAAGTTTACTTACAACACTTTTACCGGAGTCCAGACCTTGTTTTCAAAATATCCTATGATGGATGGTCCTAAGTTTGCAAGACTGCGTGCTTATGCTACTCCTGCAGGCAATACAACGCCTTTGTATACCAACGGGGTTGATGAGAACAACAATACGAATACAGACTGGCAGAGCCTGTATTATAAGCCTGCAATGATGACCAGCCATGATATTGGTGTTTCAGGAGGAACAGAAGGCGGGAATTATAATGTAGGATTATCCTATTTCAAGCAAAATGCATTAATTCCTATTCAGAGTTATGAGAGATTTGCCCTGCGAATGGCCATTGACCAGCAGGTGGGTTCCACTTTCAGGTTCGGTTTTACAACAAACACAAACTATTCCATCTCTGAAGGAAACGGAGTAAATCCGGGAGCGGTTTTGGGGTATTCTCCCATTGCTAATCCTTATAATCCGGATGGGAGCCTGAAAAGAGTAATGAGTACAGCGGGTGGGATCGATCAGACATGGATTTATACACGAAGAGGCTTAGACAACTTAGGAGATAAATATATAGATGAAACCAAGTCTTTTGCCTCCTACAACAATCTTTATGGTGAAGCCAACCTACCAATCAAAGGATTAAAATACCGATTGAATGTAGGATTGGATTTCCGTACCTCAAATAGTGGAAACTATACCGGGGTGGGAGTTTTTAATACCAACCCTCAGGGACCGTCTGCTGCAGGAAGAGGGAATAACCAGACCTACCATTGGGTGCTGGAAAACCTTTTAACGTATGACCGTACATTTGGCAAGCATAAGATTAATGCCGTAGGGCTGTACTCCGCAGAGGGTAACAAGTATACAAGCTCATACATGAGTGCAAAGAATGTCCCGGCAGATTTTTTCCAGTACTATAACTTAGGACAGTCTCCGCAGGCAGATATTACCGTACGACCAGAGGACCAGATATATTGGAAAACCGGTTTGCTTTCCGCGATGGGAAGAATAATGTATACTTACGATAACAAGTATATGCTGACGGCAACCCTGCGTGCCGACGGATCTTCCAGGCTGGCTCCAGGCAATAAATGGCATACCTATCCCGCATTATCATTAGGATGGAATGTTACCAACGAATCTTTCATGCAGAATATCAAAGCGATTAATCTCCTTAAATTCAGAGCCGGCTGGGGACAGACTTCCAATCAGGCTGTAAATCCGTACTCTACATTGGGAGCACTTACAGTTACTCCTTATAATTTTGGGACTGCCAACAGTACAGGGGTGTATGTAAGCCAGGCTCCGAACCCTAATCTTGGCTGGGAATATTCAAAAACCCAAAACTACGGAGTAGACTTCGGATTATTTAATAATCGCCTTACAGGGAGTGTAGAATATTACAAAACCCATACATTCGATCTTTTGACCCAGAAAAACTTACCTCCATCCACCTGCTATAGGCTCTATTGTATCCAATGTGGCAGAAACGGAAAACAAAGGGGTAGAAGTGAGCCTTAATGGTGTTATCATTGATAATCCTGATGGTTTTACCTGGGAGGCAGGAGTTAATTTTTATACCAACAGAAATAAAATTTTATCTCTTGCATCCGGAACTACACGCGATGTCAATAACTTATGGTTTGTAGGACATAATATTAACTCTTTGTACGATTATCAGTATATAGGTCTTTGGCAGGCAGGCGATCCTTATCAGAATATTTTGGAGCCGGGGAATGCTGGCGATGTTATTGGCTCAATTAAGGTACTGTATACCGGAGGTTATAATCCTGACGGAACCCCTGTAAGAGCAATAGGACCTGATGACAGACAGATTTTTGATACAGCTCCGAAGTTTCAGGGAGGATTCAATATGCGTTTTGCCTACAAGAATTTTGAGCTGAGTACTGTAGGGGCTTTCCAACATGGAGGAATCCTGATAAGCTCTATATATGGTTCTGCAAGTTATCTTAACAGGCTAACAGGCCGAGGTAATAACGTTGATGTAGATTATTGGACAGAAAATAATACAGGAGCCTACTTTCCACGTCCGGGACGTCATCTAAGCGGTGATAATCCGAAATATGCTTCCACATTAGCGATGTTTGATGCCTCATATCTTAAGCTTCGTACAATAACTTTGGGCTATAATGTCAGCAAAGAGTTTTTAAAAGATTTGAAAATCACCAGCTTCAGAATCTATTTTACGGTAACAAACCCTGTTGTATTATTTTCTCCTTATCACAAATTCTCAGGAATGGATCCGGAACCTAACTCTTTAGGGAATGAAAACCAGGCGGTAAGCGGATATCAAACCCGCCAGCCAATTATAGGTACCAATAACCCTTCTACAAGAAATTACTTAATGGGACTTAACTTAACCTTTTAAAATTGGACAGTCATGATAAATTTTAACAAAAAACTGATAATGGGAGCCATCTTTTTATCATTAACATTTACAGGATGTAATGAAATTCTTGACGAACAGCCAAGATCAACATACACTGTTGACTACTTTAATACACCGGACGGAATCAAACAGAGCTTTACTTCTCTGTACAGACAGTTGCGATTGCTGTATGGCAACGGATACTTTATGAGCAATTGCCAGAATGGAACTGACGAGTCTACCTGGGCACAAAGTGCTGATGGTAACTTTAAGGAGCTGGATATGTCCGGAAATGGTAACATCAATTCCAATACTTTCCCTACAAGTATGATTTGGGGATCTGTTTTCCCATATATTAATACAGCTAATGGAATTATAGAAAAAGGACCGGGATTCGGAATTGCAGAATCAATGATTTCTGAAGCCAGATTTTTCAGAGGATTTGATTACTTTATGCTGGTTCAGACGTATGGAGGAGTACCTTTGGATCTGGGGGCCGGAGAACTGAAGTTTAATACTGTACCTTCCACAACTTCGGCAAGAAATACAGTTTCAGAAGTATATACCAAAGTTATTTTTCCCGATTTACTTAAAGCCGTTGACAATCTTCCAGCATCACCAAGGGTAACCGGAGGAGTCACTAAAAATGTGGCGAGACTTATTTTAGCCAAAGCTTATCTTACTTATGGATGGTGGCTGCAAAATCCCAATAACATCCCTACTTACCCGGAGGTTTCAAGAAACGATCCTGATGCCCATAATGCCCAATGGTATTTTCAGCAGGCTTATGATATAGCAATGGCGGGAATTACCAACCCCGGAGGGTACGGGCTTCAGCCTACTTTCTACGATGTAAATGCAGGCCCTAATGACAGAAACACTGAATGTATGCTCTATGCAGACCACACGCAGTCAAGCACCTACTATAATGAAGGCGACCCTGTAGGATTTGGCTCAGGATGGGCCCCTGACAATTTTGCCGCCTGGATGCAGACATGGAATTATACGGCTATAAAAAGCAGTAAAACAACAGCATGGGCAGGAGCTGATGTTGTAAGTGCAGTGCAGCGTGAAGCGGCTCAATCTCTGGGGCGTCCATGGGTTCGTATGTGTCCAACCTTGGGAGTCATTAAAAATACTTTTGCTGATAAGACCAATGATTCCCGTTACGATGGAACTTTTGTAACCACGTACAGAGGAAACTGGAATAAAAACGGAACAGGTCTTACAAGTGTCCCTGTATTGTATAACGCAAATAACCTGCCGGTACAGCCGGGAGGAGCAATACTAAGCTTTCTTAATGATGACAGCCAAACTCCTTCATATCCTTCAGGAGCTGGTCAAAATGGTGTAGGGGCAGGTACTTTACCGGGAAGAGCAGACTGGGTAATTGCACCCAACGGAATCAACAGGATTGTATATCCGGGTCTGTGGAAGATAGGAACGTACCGTACTGATGATCCGAACGGCTTGGGATACCCTAATGCAGGATTAACCCGTCCTTTCAATGTTGCTAAATTTTCAGAATTGTATTTTATAGCAGCAGAAGCGGCTGTAAAAGGAGCTTCAGGAGCTATGACAGCCAGAGATCTTATCAATGTCATCCGTTCCCGTGCCGGAAAATGGAAGTTCAACAATGCCCAGAATACCGCTTATGTAGCAGATAACAGTGCTGCAATGACTGCTGCCACACCATCCGTAATTACCATTGATTATATCCTTGCAGAAAGATCCCGTGAATATTACGGAGAATTTTACAGATGGTATGACCTGGTGCGTACACAGAAGTGGGGAGAATATGCTGCTACTTATCAGATCGGGGGAGCTTCTTATGGAGATCATACTCCGCAGACAGTAACAAGAACGATAAAGCCTTTTCATTATCTGAGACCTATTCCTCAGAATCAGCTTGATGCCATGGAAGTTTCTGCAGATATTAAGGCGAAATATCAGAACCCCGGATACAATTAATCATATTCTACATTCATATCAGTAACGGAGTAGGTGTGAAAGCACCTGCTTTGTTTACCTGAATTAAAACTTAAAGATTATGGAAAAAACCTGGCGTTGGTTTGGCAAAAAAGACAAAATAAAACTCAGTACACTCCGTCAGATCGGAGTAGAAGGAATTGTTTCTGCATTACATGATATCCCTAACGGAGAAGTCTGGAGTTTGGAGGCTGTTAATGATTATAAAAACTATATAGAAAGCCACGGACTTCGCTGGTCTGTTGTGGAAAGTCTTCCCGTAAGCGAAGCCATCAAATACGGAGGTGAAGACCGTGACTCTTTAATAGAAAACTATATCACAAGCCTTGAAAATCTGGGTAAAGCGGGTATTACAACAGTTTGCTACAATTTCATGCCTGTTCTTGACTGGGCGCGTACCGATCTTTTTCATGAATGGGTGGACGGTTCGTCATCACTTTATTTTGACAAAGCCAAGTTTGCTTACTTCGAAATTCATATCCTGCAGAGGGAAGGAGCAGAAAACGATTATAATTCAGAGGTACTTCAAAAAGTAGAAGAATTAAAAAATACGTTAACGGAAAAGGACAACAATGATCTGATAGACTCAGTGATTGTAAAAACACAAGGATTCATTAACGGAAATATTAAAGAAGGTGATCAGAACCCGGTGGCTGTTTTCAAAAATCTGCTGGCATTGTATGATGGTATAGATAAAAACCAGCTTCGCCGGAACATGAAATATTTCCTTGAAAAAATAATGCCTGTCTGCGGAAAATGGAATATTCAGATGTGTGTGCATCCTGACGATCCTCCTTTTTCATTATTAGGCTTACCAAGAATAGTCACCAACGAAGAAGATATTGACTGGCTTTTAAACGCTGTTGATAATCCTCACAATGGACTGACATTCTGTGCAGGCTCCTTAAGCGCCAATCTTCAGAATGATGTTCCGAAACTGGCTCAGAAATTTGCCCACCGCACAAAATTCGTCCACCTGAGAAGTACCAATGTCTTTGAAAATGGTGATTTTATCGAGGCGCATCATCTGGGAGGAAGAGGAAAGCTCATTGAAGTGATCCGTGTGTTTGAAAAAGAAAATCCTGACCTGCCTATGAGAATTGACCACGGAAGGCTTTTAACAGAAGATGCTGACAAAGGATATAATCCCGGCTATTCATTTTTAGGAAGGATGCTGGCATTGGGACAGATCGAAGGGGTAATGGCCGCAGTACAGTCAGAATTGCAGAAAAATTAATCTGCATTTGTAACATAGTAAAAAGTAAAATGAAAGAAATGTTTAGTATTAAAGACAAAGTGGCAGTCATCACAGGGGCTTCAGGCGTTTTGGGAGGAAGCCTGGCGAAAAGTTTTATAGAGGCCGGAGCAAAAGTGGTCGCACTGGGAAGAAACCAGGAAACATTGGATGCCCGGATAAAAGAACTGACAGATTTGGGAGGAGAGGCACTCGCTGTAGAAGCCAATGTGATGGATATGAAAAGCCTTGAAACCGCTTCAGGGAAAATAAAAGAAAAGTACGGCAGCATTGATGTACTGCTTAACATCGCCGGCGGAAATATTCCGGCAGCGACTTTATCTCCTGAACAATCATTTTTTGATATGGATATGAAAGGATGGAATGAAGTTACTGACCTTAATATCAACGGAACCGTTTACCCGAGCTATGTTTTCGGAAAAGTAATGGCTGAGCAGGGAAACGGAAGCATTATTAATATTTCTTCCATGGCTGCTTACTCAGCGATTACAAGAGTGGCCGGATATTCTGCCGCCAAATCTGCGATCACCAATTTTACCCAATGGCTGGCATCTGATCTGGCATTGAAATTCGGAGATAAAATTCGCGTTAATGCAGTGGCACCAGGATTTTTCATTGGGGATCAGAACCGTGCTATCCTTTTGAATCCGGACGGAACTTTAACCGAGAGAAGCAAAAAAGTAATCGCCAAAACCCCCATGCAGAGATTTGGAGAAGTAGAAGAACTGAATGGCGTTGTACAGTTTCTATGTTCAGAGGCCGCAAGTTTTATCACAGGAGCACTGATTCCTGTTGATGGTGGTTTCAGCGCATTCAGCGGAGTATAAATAAAAACTAATTTCTACATATACAGTGACCGGGACTTTAATGACTGCATTCAAAGTCCTGTTTTAAAATGTTGGCTTTCCTAAAATCTTACTATGTAAAGAGAGAAGCTGTTTAACCACTTAAGTTTTTTTAGAGCTAAGCTTTATGCATAATAAGTACATCTAAGTTTTGTGAAATCTTTGATTTTCATCTTATGTGAACTTTTCTGCGGAATCATTTTAAACTTACTTAGGTAAACTCAAGTGTTTTAAATAAGGTTTTTGTGACTTTAAAGTTTAAACAAGTTTAGAATTAAAATTTAGATTGTAAAAGTAAATAATGAGTAATTCCATTAAAAATAAAGACGTTTTCGGAGAATCGTTTTTGCTGGAATCAGCAAAGGCAGAGAATCTGTATTTCGGCTATGCTAAAGATATGCCGGTGATCGACTATCACAACCATCTTGAACCCGATGTAATTTCTGCCAATCAGCATTTCCGTTCTCCAACGGCTATCTGGCTGGATGGTGACCACTACAAATGGAGAGCCATGAGAAATTTTGGCATTGATGAACAGTTTATTTCCGGAAATGCTTCAGATCACGAAAAATTTATGAAATGGGCAGAAGTGGTGCCGTATACGCTTCGCAACCCATTATTTCACTGGACTCATCTGGAATTAAAAAATCCTTTTGGAATCAGCGAATATTTATCACCCAATAATGCAGATACCATATACCATCAGATGAATGAAAGTCTGCAGACATCCGGCTTTTTGCCACAAGCCATCCTTCAGAATTGTAAGGTAGAAGCTTTATGCACTACGGATGATCCTGCCGATGATCTGGCTCATCATAAAGCTTTAAAAAACAGTGGATTTAACACCGCTGTTCTTCCGGCTTTCCGCCCTGATTCCTATATCAATATGATCTCTCCTGAACAATATCTTTCAGGAATAAGAAAGCTTGAAAAAGTCTGCGGATTTTCCATCACATCGGCTTCTGATCTGTTGAATACTCTTCAATCAAGAATCAATTATTTTGTGGAAGCAGGAGCAAAAGTAGCCGATCATGGTTTTGAATATTTTCCGGATACTACAAAATGGAATCATAACCTTGAAAAAGAGTTTTCTGAATTCCTGAAGGGTAATCTTTCAACATTTTCCAATCCGGAAGCCTTATGTGGTTATATGCTGAAAGAACTTTGCAAAATGTACGCAGAAAAAGGCTGGGTACAGCAGTTTCATGTAGGAGCAACCAGAAACAACAATTCAGAAATGTTCAGAAAAATGGGTGCCAACGCAGGATATGATGCCATCGGAGAACCGTATTACACACAAAGAATGAGCATTCTGCTTGATGCACTGAATACGGAAGGAAAACTCACCAAAACCATTATTTACAATCTGAACCCGGCATTTAATGAAGTTCTGGCATCCCTTGCCGGAAACTTCAATGAAGGTGGAATCAAATCCAAAGTACAGTTTGGAGCAGCCTGGTGGTTCCTCGATCAGCTCGACGGGATGACAAAACAGATGAATACGCTTTCCAATATCGGTTTGATCAGCACTTTTGTAGGCATGCTTACCGATTCCCGAAGCTTACTGTCATTCTCACGACATGATTATTTCAGAAGGCTTTTATGTAATCTATTCGGAAATGAGATGGAAAGAGGTCTTCTTCCCGATGATGAAAAATGGGTAGGAAAGATCATTCAGGATATCTGTTATTACAATACAAAAAATTATTTTGAAATCTAATACCATGCAGGATTCAGCTAAAATAGTATGTTTTGGGGAACTCCTTCTCCATTTTGCTCCGGATTCCGAAGGAAGCTGGCTCAATGAGCAGTCTCTGAAGATTTACGTGGGCGGCGCTGAATATAATGTAGCGGCAGCGCTCTCCCAATGGAAGAATTCCGTGAAATTGTTATCAGCTTTACCTGAGAATTTTGTAGGAAACCAATTGGAATTTCAGCTTAAAAATAAAGGAATAGAAGTCCTTGCAGAAAAAAATAAAGGGAGAATAGGAACATTTTATCTTTCTTCCGATGGAGATATGCAGAATGCTTCAGTCGTTTACGATCGATTTCCGTCTGTTTTTACCCAATCGGATTTTAAAACTTTCAGGGATGATGAAATATTTTCAGAAGTAAAATGGCTGCATATCAGTACCATCACACCCGCTTTGAGTAACAGTGCGTTCCTCAAATGTTTATATCTCATGGAAGAAGCGAAGGAAAGAAATATTACGGTTTCCCTTGACCTCAATTACAGAGCGTTACTCTGGCAAAACCAGAATCCCCACAAAATTAAAGAGCTGATGCCTTTTGTGAATGTTCTCATGGGAAATATCTGGTCTGTTGAGCAGTTCCTGAATATTCCCATTGAATATGAGCTTAACGGAAATTTTGATGATGAAAATATTCTGAAACAGGCAGAGAAAACAGCGTTGGAAATCCGGAAACAATTTCCGGATGTGGAAAAGATTGCCAATACGTTCCGTTTCACAAACGGAGAACAGGTCAATTATTTTGCCACCTTATTTGCTGATGAACAGCTTTTGGTTTCAGAAAAATATGATGCAGAAAGAATTGAAGAAAGAGTAGGAAGCGGTGATTCTTTTATGGCCGCTTTGATCCATGGAATTATAAAAGGTAACTCGGAACAACAGATCCTGGAGGATGCCACGAAAGTTGCTTTCAAAAAGCTTTTTGTAAAAGGAGATACCATTGATGACAGCATTAATATCGAAAAATTATGAGTGAAATACTACAAAAAATAAAAGACCAGAAAATAGTTCCGCTGTTTTATAACGAATCATTTGAAGTCTCAAAAAATATCATCCGAGCTTTATACGAAGCAGGAATCCGTGTGATAGAATACACCAACCGTGGTCATCATGCATTGGAGAATTTTACCAGGCTGAAAGAAATTTCCCACACAGAATTTCCTGGTCTTTTGTTAGGAATCGGAACGGTAAAAAATATACAGGAAATGGATGATTATATCAATGCAAAAGCTGATTTCATCATTACACCGGTCATCAGTGAAGCATTGGTAAAACATGCTCTTGAAAGAAATATCCTTCTGATTCCGGGTTGTTTTACTCCTTCTGATGTCAATATTGCGTATCAGAATGGCTTAAAACTGGTTAAAATATTTCCGGCTGACGCTTTAGGTAAGAATTACATCAAATCTTACAGCCTGTTTTTCCGGGAATGAATTTTATGCCAACCGGAGGAATCAATGCTGAATCTGAAGATATCAGAGAATGGCTCAATGGTGGTGCCATAGCGGCAGGACTGGGAAGCGCACTCATCGGAAAAGATGTTAACGGAGAAGAACTGACTCTGAAAACAAGAAATTTATTACAACAACTTAATCATAACTAAATGCAGGCTCCTCAAAACCGCAATATAAGATGGTGGATGCTGTCTCTCGTTTTTCTCGCCACTACGATCAATTATCTTGACCGTCAGGTAATGGGTTTGCTGAAACCTGTTCTGGAAAAAGAATTCAGCTGGGACGAAAAAGATTACAGCTATATCGTCATGGCATTTACAACCACTTACGCCATTGGCTATATGGCTATGGGAAGGCTTATAGACCGGGTGGGAACCAAAATCGGGTATGCCGTTTCTCTGATTGTATGGAGTCTTGCGTCTATAGGACATGGGTTTGTCAAAAGTACCATCGGATTTATCATAGCGAGAAGCACCCTGGGAATCAGTGAAGCAGGAAATTTTCCTGCTGCCATCAAATCGGTAGCTGAATGGTTTCCTAAAAAAGAAAGAGCATTGGCAACCGGGATTTTCAATTCGGGAGCGACTGTGGGAGCTATTTTGGCACCGCTGCTGGTTCCGTTTATTCTCGGACATTATGGCTGGAGGCAGACTTTTGTTTGGATCGGTGCTTTAGGGTTGGTTTGGATTATCCTTTGGTGGAAATTCTATACCGTCCCGGAAAAAACCAAAAATCTGAGCAAGGAAGAACTGCAATATATAAAAAGTGATCAGAATGAAAAAATCCAGGAAAAAACCAAAGTCCCTTTATCGGAATTACTCAAATATAAAGTAACATGGTCATTTGCGATCGGTAAAATATTAACTGATCCTATCTGGTATTTCTTTATGTTCTGGCTGCCGGCATATTTCTCAGATGTATTCAAAATGGATTTAACAAAACCGTCCCTTCCGTTGATTATTATTTACAGCGGAACCACAATCGGAAGTATTGGCGGAGGCTATCTCTCATCATTTCTGATCAAAAAAGGCTGGGCGATCGGAAGAGCAAGAAGCTTTACCATGTTGCTGTTTGCTTTGATGGTTGTTCCGGTCATGTTCTCAAAATACGTAGATAATATGTGGATGATTACCCTTATTATTGCCCTTGCCACGGCTGCACATCAGGGATGGGGAGCTAATCTTATGACTACTGTGGGAGATAAATTACCTAACAGCTATGTCAGTTCTGTCATCGGTTTTGGCGGTATGCTCGGCTCGGCAGCAGGAATTATTTTTCCGCTTTTTATCGGAATCGTTCTCGATGCCTTTAAAAAATCAGGAAATATCAACGGAGGCTATAACATCATATTTTTCATAGCCGGAATATCCTATGTTACAGCCTGGGGGCTGATTAAAATAATCAACCGCAAGAAAACTGTTTAGGATGACGCTAAAAAATCGTAAAACATTAAAAAACTATAAAAGAATAACAATGAAACCGAATATAATGAGTTTAACTTTTTTCAGAAATAAAACCCATGTCCTTGCGGCGGCAGCTTTGCTTTCGGTCACTACTATTTCTGCCCAGACTTTCTCCGACTTTACCTACCGCGGAAACGATAAAATATATAATGACAACCCACTTAAACCGGACGAATTCTATTCCCCGATCCTTCAGGGATGTTACCCCGATCCCAGCATTACCAGAAAAGGGGATGATTATTATCTCGTGAACTCCTCATTTTCTATGTTTCCGGGAGTCCCTATTTTTACTTCTAAAGATCTGGTGAACTGGAAACAAGTAGGACACGTTCTGGACAGACCTTCACAGCTTAAAGTTGAAAAATCAGGAGTTTCACAGGGAATTTATGCTCCTGATATAAAATACAATAAACACAACGACACTTTTTATATGATCACTACCCAGATTGCAGGCGGTATCGGAAATATGGTCGTAAAAACCAAAGATCCGGCAAAAGGATGGAGCGAAGTTCAGAAACTGAATTTTGACGGTATTGATCCGGCTGTTTTCTTTGATGATGATGGAAAAGCATATATCGTTCACAACGATGCACCTCCAAAAGGAACGGAACAGTATAACGGACACCGTGTCATTAAAATCTGGGAGTACGATCTCGAAAAAGATCAGGTAGTTCCAGGCTCAGATAAGATTATTGTAAACGGTGGGGTGGATCTTTCCCAAAAACCCATCTGGATTGAAGGTCCCCATATTTATAAGAAAAACGGTAAATATTACCTGATGTGTGCAGAAGGGGGAACCGGCGGCAATCACAGCGAAGTTATCTTCATGTCCGATTCTCCAAAAGGCCCTTATATTCCGGCTGGCAATAACCCGATTCTGACACAGCGCTATTTTCCGAAAGACAGGAAAGAAAAGGTAGACTGGGCCGGTCATGCGGATCTGGTGGAAACACCGGATGGCCAATATTACGGAGTATTTCTGGCCATACGTCCCAACGAGAAAAACCGTGTTAACAAAGGCCGTGAAACATTCATTCTTCCGGTTGACTGGAGCGGCACCTATCCTGTTTTCCAAAACGGGCTGGTTCCGATGAAACCGAAACTGAAATTACCTGAAGGAGCTCAGAATCACAACGGGCAAAACGGATTTTTTCCCAACGGAAATTTTACCTATTCTGATAAACTGACAGATAAAAATCTTGATTATCGATGGATTGCCATGCGCGGACCCCGGGAAAGTTTTATTGCGTAACAAAAAACGGAGTGAAAGTAAATCCTTTTGAAACCAATATTAAAGCATTGGCTCCCGTATCTGCATTGTTCCACAGATTACAGCATGAATCATTTGAAACTTCTGTAACCGTTGATTTTAAGCCTAAATCTGAAAAGGAGCTGGCAGGAATTACCTGCTATCAGAGTGAAACATTCAATTATGTTTTCGGAATCACAAAAAAGGATAAAGATTTCTACATCGTATTGGAAAGAACCGAAAAAGGAGAGTCAAAGCTGATTGCCAGTGAAAAGATTTCATTATCCAAACCGGTTAAACTGCAGGTTGTAGCTGACAAGGATGAACATAGCTTTACTTATTCACTGGATGGTAAGAACTATAAAAATCTTGGCGGACCGGTTTCAGGAGATATTCTTTCTACTGATGTGGCGGGAGGTTTTACAGGAAGCCTTATTGGGCTGTACAGTACGTCTTCCAATGATATCCTTCCAAATTAAGTTAGTATCAGCAATGTCACACAGAACTTGTCGAAGTGTTTCCTTTTAAAATTGAAAAAAGTAAAACCAAACATTACAATACATTTTGAAAATCAAAAAATCTTATATAGTTTCTTTATTGGGGTTTATCGGGCTGAATCTTCTTTCAGCCCAGGTAAATCCTTCCGGAAAACAGAGTACTGCGTTTACCAATCCTATCATATGGGCAGATGCACCGGATTTATCCATTACCAGAAACGGAAATGATTTTTACCTGATCAGTACCACCATGCATCTGATGCCGGGAGCACCGGTAATGCATTCCAGGGATCTGGTACATTGGGAAATGTCCGGGTATGTTTTTGATACCCTGAATGACAATTCAAAATATGATTTATTGAACGGAACCGTTTACGGCAGAGGCCAATGGGCTTCTTCAATCCGCTACTACAAAGGGAAATACTATGTTTTGTTTTCTCCGAATGATGAACCTTTCAAATCTTATTTCTATGTGACTGATAATCCCGAAAAAGGAAAATGGAAGCTCATCACCAGAACACGGCATTTTCATGATGCTTCTCTGTTTTTTGATGATAATGACAGGACATATGTTTTCACATCCAATAAAGTTTTTGAACTGAGTTCTGATTTTAAAGAAGTTATCGGAAATCCGGATGGAACTGAGGTATTTCAGAAAGATGCTTCGGAAACCGGACTCCTGGAAGGAAATCAGATCATCAAAAGAAACGGAAAATACTATAGATGATGATTTCCTGGCCCAGAAACGGGAAGCGCCGTCAGGTAGTCTACAGAGCGGATAAAGTAACAGGTCCTTACGAGAAAAAAGTAGTTCTGGAAGACAATTTTTTAGGATTTTCTTATGCAGGTCAGGGTGCTTTGATAGATGATAAAAATGGAAACTGGTATTCCCTTATTTTCCAGGATAGAAACGGAGTAGGACGTGTTCCGCTGCTGCTGCCTGTACAATGGGAAAACGACTGGCCTGTGCTGGGGGAAAACGGAAAAGTTCCTCTGAAAGGTGAAATTCCTCTTCCGCCATTCAAAGCAAAAAATCATTTGGTGGAAAGTGATGAGTTCTCTGATAAAAAGATGAAAATCCAGTGGCAGTGGAACCATAATCCGGTGGATGAAGCGTGGTCTTTATCCGAGAGAAAAGGCTTTCTCAGACTGAAAACCAGCAGAGTGGTAGACAATCTGTACGTAGCGCCAAACACTTTAACCCAAAGAATGGAAGGCCCCACCTCTTCAGCAGTTGTTGCAATGGATCTCAAAGGAATGAAAGATGGCGATGTCGCAGGTTTCAGTGCATTCAATGGTGATTCCGGAATCTTGTCAATAGTGAAGGAAGGTAATGAAAAATTCATTGTTTTTTCAACGAATGAAGTAAGTCTGGACAGTAAAACAAAAGCTATTACAGAGGTTAAAAAAGAAGAGAAAAAACGGATTCCTCTTAATTCGGATATAGTTTTCCTTCGTATTGATGCCAATTTTAACCTCGGGAAAGATCTTGCCGACTTTTATTACAGTTCCGATCAGAAGAATTGGACAGCAATGGCAAAAGACTACAAAATGATCTTTGATTACCGGAGATTTTTTATGGGATCAAAATTCGCAATTTTTAATTATGCCACTAAAAATACCGGAGGCTTTGTAGATGTGGATTTTTTCAGAGTCAATGAAGCCGGAGAATGAAAAATAAAAAAATTAGCAGAAAAAAATAGGTAAAATAAAATAAATGCTAAGTTGTTTAAACTTAATAAAACCACAAAAGTCACAAAAACTTTCATTTTAAAACATTTGAGTTCACCTAAGTAAGTTTAAAATGATTCCGCAGAAAAGTTCACATAAGATGAAAATCAAAGATTTTCACAAAACTTAGGTGTACTTACTATGCATAAAGCTTGGCTCTAAAAAAACTTAAGTGGTTAAACCTTTTGTGGTTAAAAATAATCAATATAAAAGTTTAAACAGCTTCGTTATTATTTTTTTATTCAAAATAATAAGTGTTAAAAATACAAATAAAAATCATGAATAAGTCAGTTGTATTAGCATTAGGTTTCATGCTGTCAGGAGTTTTTATTGCTGCACAGGCATTTGAGAAAAAAGTACCACAGGATTTTGACACGGAGAAAAAAGAAATTCCACACGGAAAGATTGATACTATACAATATCCGTCAGCAACGGTTGGTACTACGCGTAAAGCCTTGGTATATACACCTCCCGGATTTAAAAAAGGCACTCAATATCCTGTTTTATATCTCCTTCACGGCATTGGCGGGGATGAAAAAGAATGGTTCAGAAATGGGGCACCTCATATTATTTTGGATAATCTGTATGCTAAAGGAAAACTGAGTCCAATGATCGTGGTGCTGCCCAACGGAAGGGCTATGAAACACGACAGAGCTACAGGAGATATCATGGCGAAAGATAAAGTAGAGGCTTTTGCAACCTTTGAAAAAGACCTGTTGAATGATCTGATTCCCTTTGTAGAAAAAAAATATCCTGTTAAAAAAGACAGAAATGACAGAGCCATTGCCGGACTTTCCATGGGTGGCGGGCAGACCCTGAATTTCGGATTGGGAAATATCGACAGATTTGCTTGGGTAGGCGCCTTTTCCGCAGCTCCGAATACCAAAGAACCTCAGCAGCTTCTCCAGGATCCATCCAAAGCTAAACAATTAAAGCTTCTCTGGATTTCATGCGGAGATCAGGACCGATTGATGCCTTTCAGTAAAAGAACAAGCGACTATCTTACAGAAAATAAGATTCCTCATATTTTTTATGTAGCGCCGGGCGGCCATGATTTCAAAGTCTGGAAAAATGACCTGTATCTGTTTTCGCAACTGCTTTTCAAACCCGTCAATCAGGAAGAAGTTAATTTTATTTTGAAGTCAGAATAAAGTATCAGGTTAAAAGCTTTTAATCCAAATTTCCCATTCTATGAATATCCGTACAATACATATCAGTTTAATTGCAATGATAGGGTTTTCCCAGATGGGATTTGCCCAGAACCCTATTGTTCAGACCAGTTATACTGTTGATCCTGCACCGATGGTCTACAATGACAGGCTATATGTCTATACCACACACGATGAAGATGATTCCACCTGGTTCACCATGAATGACTGGAAAGTATATTCCACGAATGACATGGTCAACTGGACAGATCATGGAATGGTTCTTTCCTACAAAGATTTTGATTGGGCAAAACGAGATGCCTGGGCTGCACAATGTGTAGAAAGGAACGGAAAGTTTTTTATCTATGTTCCAATGTGGTCAAAAACCAATAACAAAGGCGCTATCGGTGTTGCTGTGGGCGACAGTCCGTTCGGGCCTTTTCATGACCCGCTGGGAAAACCTCTCGTTCAGAGCGAATGGGGTGATATCGATCCCACGGTTTTTGTGGATGATGACGGACAGGCCCATATGTATTGGGGAAATCCTAAGCTTAAATACGTAAAGCTGAATGAAGATATGATTTCTTATTCCGGAAATATTGTAGAAGTTCCGATGACCGAAGAATCATTTGGCAAAAGAGATGGAAAACCCAATCCGGAAAGACCCACAAAATACGAGGAAGGCCCTTGGCTGTACAAAAGAAAAAATCTGTACTATCTTTTCTGGCCGGGTGGTCAGCTTCCGGAATTCATAGGATATTCTACAGGTAAAACTGCTCAGGGACCCTGGAAGTATGGAGGAATTGTGATGCCTTCTGAAGGAAAATCATTTACCAATCATCCCGGCATTGTTGATTTCAGAGGAAAAACCTATTTCTTTTATCACAATGGTGCGTTGCCGGGCGGAAGCGGGTTCACAAGATCGGTAAGTCTGGAAGAGCTTACATTCAATAAAGACGGTTCCATTTCACCCTTTAAAATGACAAACGGAATTACAAAAGCTATTGCAACCGTTAATCCTTATTTGTTCAATCAGGCAGAAATGATTGCATGGTCAGAAAATGTAAAATCTTATCAAAATAAAGAGGCTGGTGTTTTCATCAAAGCAAAGAAAAATGGAGCTTATACCAGTGTAAAGAATGTGGATTTCCGAAAAAAAGGAGCCAGTGCTTTCTCTGCAAGGGTAGGAACTACCCATAACAGTGACGTAACAATGACTATTCATTTGGATGCTGTGAACGGCCCTGTTGCCGCAACGGTAAAGGTTCCGCTGATGGGTGGGGATGACCGCTGGGAAACGGTAAAAGTACAGATTGCTGAAAAAATTACCGGTGTTCATGATCTGTATTTTGTATTCAATGGAAAAGCCTCCACAGATATTATGTACTTCGATTACTGGACCTTTCTTGAAAATAATGAGTTATGAGAAAAAAGTTTTATATATCGTATTCAGCTTGTTTCTGATCAGCAAAAGTTTTGCACAGATAGCGGAAGTTGAAAGTCCTGATGGCCAAATAAAGCTTCATGTTTTTTCAGAAAATGGAAGGGCGCTTTACAATGTTATCTTTCAGGGAAAAGTAATGCTTGAAAGATCTCCGCTGGGACTGGTGACCAACGAATCCGATTTTTCAAAGAATCTGAAATTTATTGACAGCCAAAAAGATGTGGTTTCTAAGAAATATACGAACGGAAAAATCAAAAAATCCGAGATTGAATACAAAGCCAATACTTTAACGGTTAATTTCACCAATGCAGACCAGTATCAAATAGGCATTGAATTTCAGGTAAGCAACAACAATATTGCTTTCCGATACAATATTTCACCCATGAAAGAAAGGTTGAGCGTTGTAGTACAGTCGGAAACGACCGGTTACAGGTTCCCGTTACAGACCACTACTTTTCTTTCCCCCATGATGAAGCCGATGACAGGCTTTGCCCGCACTGCGCCAAGCTATGAAAGTGGTTATAAAGCCGATGCTGAACTGGGAATGCCATCCGATTACGGGTATGTTTTCCCTGGTCTTTTCCATATCGGAAATGAGGGATGGGTATTACTTTCTGAGACAGGAGTGAACAGCATGTACTGCGCTTCCCATCTGGAAACCACAACAGAGAAAAGTCTTTATAAAGTAGCGTATCCGCATACCGCTGAAAATAATGGTTTCGGAAGTACCGGAGCAGCAGTGTCACTTCCCGGAAAAACACCGTGGAGAACAATTACAGTGGGCAGTTCCCTGAAACCCATTGTGGAAACCACCATTCCTTTTGATGTGGTAGATCCGATGTATGAGCCTTCACAGGATTATCAGTTCGGAAAATCTACCTGGAGCTGGATTCTATGGCAGGATAAAAGTATGAACTATGATGATCAGGTGAAATTCATAGACCTTGCAGCTGCGTTGAAATATCAGTTTATTCTTATGGATGCGCTTTGGGATAAAAATATAGGCAAGGACCGTATGAAAGAACTTATTCAGTATGCAAAATCCAGAAATATAGGGGTGTTGCTTTGGTACAACTCCAATGGAGCGGCCAATGATGCACCTATGGGACCTAGAAATAAAATGAGCTCATCCGTTGAGCGTAAAAAGGAAATGAAATGGCTGAAAGAAGCAGGAGTAAAAGGACTGAAAGTAGATTTCTTCGGAGGAGACAAACAGGAAACCATGCGTCTTTATGAAGATATTTTATCAGATGCCAACGATTACGGATTAACCATTATTTTTCACGGAGCTACTGTACCGAGAGGCTGGGGAATAATGTACCCGAACTATGCAGGAAGCGAAGCCGTTCTTGCTTCAGAAATGCTTTATTTTTCGGAAGATGTACGTAAACAGGAAGCTTTTTTTGCCACACTTCATCCTTTCATCAGAAATACAGTGGGAAGTATGGAATTCGGAGGAACTTTTCTCAATAAATATTTAACGGAATCCAACAGGGATAAAAATAAAAGACATACCACAGAAGGTTTTCAGCTGGCTACAGCAGTCCTGTTTCAGAATCCGGTTCAGATGTTTGCCGTAATGCCGAATAACCTGACGGATGCACCTGAATTTCAGCTCAACTTTATGAAAGAAGTTCCGACACTTTGGGATGAAACGATCTTTGTAGACGGCTATCCAGGGAAATATGCCGTGGTTGCGAGAAGACATCAGAATCAATGGTATGTGGCTGGTGTAAATGCTGAAAAACAATCCCAAAAACTGAAAATAAAGCTTCCGATGTCTGCCGGGAAAACCGTAAAATTTATCAATGATGATGCAAAAGGAAATTCATCAGAGAAAGAAGTAAAAGTAAATGCAAAAGGAGATTTCAGCATTGAAATGCAGCCGCAGGGAGGTTTTGTATTGAAAAATTAACAAAAGTAAACCTTATAGGTTTTCAAAACCTATAAGGTTTGAATAGATAAAAAGAATACAGATTTTTTAAGGTTAAATAAAAATTGATTATGAATCATTTAAAAATATTTTTTCTTGTTGCGCTGTTTGGGTTTTGTTTGAAAACCCATGCTGCAGAACCGTTTATCAGCGCTGAGAAAAGTCCCGAAAATATCGTTTTAAAAGAAAAAGGGCTCAATCTTTCGATTTTTACCAGCTCCGGA
Source organism: Chryseobacterium sp. (assembly GCF_022869225.1). Taxonomy (NCBI): domain Bacteria; kingdom Pseudomonadati; phylum Bacteroidota; class Flavobacteriia; order Flavobacteriales; family Weeksellaceae; genus Chryseobacterium; species Chryseobacterium sp. The sequence goes on from NZ_JALIHL010000001.1 coordinate 4,411,282, forward strand.
ATAGATCAGGGGATTATGAGAGCTGTAAAAAATCTGCAGACTGATTTTCAGAAAGTAACAGGAGAACATCCAATGATTCTTAACCAGATTTCAGGATTGCAATCTCCTTTAATTATAATTGGAACTGTCGGGACAAAATCCGTCATTGATGATTTAATCAGGCAAAAGAAGCTTGATGGAAAAGTATTAGTTGGAAAAAGGGAAAAATATATCATTCAGAATATCAGCAATCCTTTTCCGGGAGTTTCTGAAGCGATTGTGATTGCGGGAAGTGATAAAAGAGGAACCATCTACGGGATCTATGAAATGTCTCAGCAAATAGGCGTTTCTCCATGGTATTATTGGGCAGATGTTCCGGTTCCGGTAAAAGAAAATTTATATTTTAAAAAAGGGATGTATACCGATGGCGAGCCTGTCGTAGAATACCGCGGCATTTTCCTTAATGACGAGGAACCTTCGCTTGGAGGTTGGGCCAGAGCTACATTTGGAGGAGTAAACAGCAAGTTTTACGAAAAAGTTTTTGAACTGATCCTGCGCCTTAAAGGAAACTATATCTGGCCGGCAATGTGGGGAAAAGCATTTTATGACGATGATGCTTTGAGCGGGCCGTTAGCTGATGAAATGGGTATTGTCATGGGAACTTCGCATCATGAGCCTATGGCTTTGGCACAAACAGACTGGCACAGGTATATCAAAAAAAATAACCTCCCGAATGTCTGGGATTACACTAAAAATGCAGAAGTGCTGCAAAAATTCTGGAAATCAGGACTCGAAAGAAGCAAAAACTGGGAAAAGCTCGTAACCGTAGGAATGCGTGGCGATGGTGACGAAGCGATGGGTGAGGGAACCAATATTTCCCTGATGGAGAAAATTGTAAAAGACCAGCGTAAAATCATTGCTGAGGTTACCGGGAAAAAGGCTGAGAAAACACCTCAGGTCTGGGCACTGTATAAAGAAGTTCAGGATTATTATGATAAAGGAATGCGGGTTCCGGATGATGTAATCCTGCTGTTCTGTGATGATAACTGGGGAAATGTAAGAAAGCTTCCGGATCTTTCAAAACCTTTGCATAAAGGAGGCTATGGAATCTATTACCACTTCGATTATGTGGGCGGACCGAGAAACTCCAAATGGATCAATATCAGTCCTATCCAGAGAGTCTGGGAACAGATGAATCTTTCTTATGAACACAAGGTGGATAAACTTTGGATCGTCAATGTAGGAGATTTAAAACCGATGGAATTTCCGATCAGCTTTTTTCTGGAAATGGCCTGGAACCCAAAGCAGTTTAACGCTAAAAACCTTTTTGGGTATACTGAGAAATGGGCTGCTCAGCAGTTCGGTGAAAAACACGCCGGAGAGATTGCCAGGATGATTAATCTGTATGCCAAATACAACAGAAGAGTAACACCTGAAACCCTTGACAGCAAAACATACAGCCTGGAAAATTATCATGAATTTGAAACGGTTTTAAATGATTACAGGGCTCTGGCAGTAGAAGCCTTACGTTTAAAAGAGCAGATTCCTGCCGAATATCAGGATGCTTATTATCAGTTGGTTCTGTACCCGATTGATGCCTGCAGCAATTTATACGAAATGTACTATGCTGTAGCAAAAAACAGGGAACTGGCAGCGAAGAAAGATCTGGCAGCCAATTTCTACGCGGATAAAGTGAAGGCATGTTTTGAAAGAAACGCTTATCTGGACAATCAATATAATAATGTGATCGCCGGAGGAAAATGGAAACATATGATGGATCAGATGAGGATAGGATATAAAAGCTGGGCAGACGGAAAAGAAAATATAATGCCCGAAGTCACCTATATTTCCGAAGCTGAGGTTCCCAAAGAAAAAGTATTTCAGGAAAAAGAGGGCTACGTATCTATTGAAGCAGAAAACTTTGCAAGGCAGCATCAATCAGACAGAATCCATTGGGAAGTGATTCCAGATTTCGGAAAAACAAAATCCGGAGTGACCACATTTCCGCAGAATGCTTATCCAAAAAATGATGAAAATATCTGGCTGGAATATGATATTAACTTTGAATCCAAAGGAGAATTTGAGGTAGAACTTCTTTTAGCACCGACTTTAAATTTTAACCATAATAAAGGACTTCGATACGAAATTTCATTTGATGGCCAGCCTGCACAGGTCGTGAATTTTAACGGTCATTACAAAGGAGAATTGGGAAAATGGCAGTCTGAACATATCATTAAATCCATTACCAAACATTCGATTCCACAGCCGGGAAAACATACTTTACGTTTCAGAGTGCTCGAACCCGGTATTGTCCTGGAAAAAATACTGATCAATACCGGAGGTTTAAAGCCTTCGTACCTGGGCGCTCCCGAAAGTGAAATGCTTCACTGAAGGACAAAATACTGATAATAACAATACTTTAATCATGAAACAGTAATCTTAATTCACATTCCAATCTAAAATACAGTTCCCTGACAGAAAATGAAGAGAAAAGAACAGCGGATGATTTTGTAAGCAACTTTATTTAACAGATCGCTGCCTGATATGATTTAGGGTATTTTCCCGATGTTTTTTGAAATTTAACTGTCTTGAAAGGAACTCTATTGCCCTTATTACACTCAAAATCACAAATATTTAAACCAAAACATTATGAAAAAACTTTTAAACCTTGTTACCATTCATTCTATATGCTTGTTTTTCAGCTGTATCCTATATGGACAGCTTACTACCGTAAAAATTGATAAGAATATTCCTTATCAGAAAATAAAAGGATTCGGGGGATTTGTCTGCAGTCCTCAGTTTGCCTATAATCATATGACGACATCTGAGATTCAGACGCTTTGGGGAGCTTCCAGTGAAGGCGGATATAATATTATGAGACTATATATTCCCGAAAACAGCAGCAACTGGAGCTCGGTATTACCTACCGCACAGTTGGCAAAATCTATGGGACTTACCATTTTTGCTTCGCCATGGACAATGCCCGCAGCCTGGAAAACCAATAACCATGTAAATGCTGTGTACACGGATGCCAACGGAGTACAGCAGATAGGATATCTGAAAACCGAAAATTATCAGGATTATGCGCTTTATCTTAACAGTTTTGTTACCTATCTTCAGAACAATGGAGTAGCTCTTGATTATATTTCCATTCAAAATGAGCCGGATGAAATGGCCCAGTATCAGGGATGTATCTGGACACCTGCACAAATTGCCGCTTTTATCAAGAATTACGGGCAGCTCATCAACTGTAAAGTAATTGCCCCGGAAAGTGTAGGATTTACGGATAATTTTGCAAACGCTTTGCTGGATCCTGCGGCAATGGCTAATTTTGAAGTCTATGGAGGTCATCAATACGGACTTATCCAGTCTACCTACAAACAATTCCAGAATTATAACAAAGAAATCTGGCAGACAGAATATCTGATCAACTGGAACTCTTCATCTACCCAGCCGGCACGGGATTTCAGCTGGAATACAGATTCTGGACTGCTTTAAAGAAAAGAAACTCTCACCTGAAGAAGTGGAAATGGTTCTGATTGGAAACCATGGCCCTTTCACCTGGGGCAAAAATGCAGAAAAAGCGGTCTACAACAGCAAAGTGCTGGAGACCATTGCCGAAATGGCTTACCTCACAAGGCAAATAAATCCTGATGTCGAGCGCCTGAAAGATGCACTCATTAAAAAGCATTATGAACGTAAACACGGCAAGAATGCTTATTACGGCCAGTAATTTAAACACTCAACATCAACAACTGGTAACGATCAATAAAACTATGTTAACACCTCTCAATACCAAAGAAATTTGGTTCATCACAGGAAGCCAGCATTTATACGGACCTGAAACACTGGCCCAGGTAGCAGACCATTCACGGAAAATTGTGGAAGAACTGGAAAAATCTTCTTTTATCCCGGTAAAAGTTATTGTAAAACCAACGGTAAAGACTACCGAAGAGATATTTGAAACCATTGCAGGGGCCAATCATGCAAAAAACTGTATAGGAGTGATCACATGGATGCACACCTTTTCACCCGCCAAAATGTGGATCAGGGGATTAAAAATTTTACAGAAACCTCTTTTGCATTTGCATACCCAATTCAACAGGGATATTCCGTGGTCTACGATGGATATGGATTTTATGAATCTCAATCAGGCGGCTCATGGCGACCGTGAATTTGGTTTTATGGTAAGCAGGCTCCGCAGGAACAGAAAAGTGATTGTGGGACATTGGTCAGAAGAAAGAGTTCAGAAGCAGATCGGTGACTGGAGCCGTGTTGCTGCCGGCTGGGACGACTGGCAGGGAGCAAAATTTGTGCGTTTTGGTGATAATATGAGGTTTGTTGCGGTGACAGACGGCGACAAAGTGGAAGCGGAAACAAAGTTCGGTTTTTCAGTTAATACCTGGGGGATCGGAGATCTTGTCGGAGTTATCAATTCTGTAAGTGAAGGGGAAATAAAAAGCCTTATCGAAGAATATGAATCTTCTTACCACATGGCAGCATCACTTTTGGAAGGAGGAGCAGACAGAAACTCATTGTATACTGCAGCAAAAATTGAGTTAGGACTTGAAAAGTTTTTAAAAGATGGAGGATTCAAAGGATTCTCAGATACCTTTGAAGACCTTCACGGGCTGGAACAGCTGCCGGGAATTGCAGTACAGCGCCTGATGCAGAAAGGATACGGATTCGCAGGAGAAGGAGACTGGAAAACGGCGACATTGGTACGTGCCATGAAAACAATGGGGCAGGGCCTTGAGGGAGGAAATGCTTTTATGGAAGATTACACCTATCATTTAGACCCTTCCAATCCTTCTATTTTAGGTTCCCATATGCTGGAAGTAGACCCTGTTCTGGCAGCCGGAAAACCTTCCTGTGAGATTCATCCGCTGGGAATCGGTGGAAAAGCAGATCCGGTTCGCCTTGTATTCAATTCCAGAGGAAACATTGACTCTCTAAATGCTGCACTAATGGACTTTGGCAACCATTTCAGACTGCTGATCAACAAAAACAAAGCATTGGAAATTACAGAAGATCTGCCAAAACTGCCGGTAGCACGAGTTTTGTGGAAACCTCTTCCTGATCTGTATACGGCTGCAGAAGCCTGGATACTGGCAGGAGGTGCGCATCACACGTGTTACAGTGAAAATATTTCGGCAGAACAGCTGGAAGATTTTGCTGAAATAGCAGGCATTGAGTCATTGGTCATTGATGAAGATACCAAAATACGTGATTTCAAAAATACACTTCGTTGGAATGAAATGTATTATCATTAACTAATTTAAAAAAATATGTAAATAATTATGAGAAAAACAATGTATAATGGTATTTTTATTTTATTGTTTTTAATTATTTTCGGCTGTCAAAAGGAAAATAACAAACAGGATATTTCAAAACAAATGGAGCATATTTATACCTCAGACTATGGAGTTACGTCAAAAGGCGATTCTATTAAAAAATACACTTTAACCAATAAAAACGGGATGAAAGTGGAAGTGATCAACTTCGGTGGGATTATCACTTCTTTAACAGCCCCAGACAGGAATGGGAAATACGAAGATGTAGTACTCGGCTTTACAAAATCCGAAGGATATTTCAATGGCAACCCTTATTATTTCGGCGCTTTGATCGGAAGATATGGAAACAGAATGGCCAATGCAAAGTTCACACTGGAAGGCAAAACATACGAAATTGACAAAAATGATGGTCCCAACAGCCTTCACGGAGGAAAAGAAGGGTTTCATACCAGATTTTGGAATGTTGAAGCGGTAAAAGATGCAAAATTTCCAACATTGAAATTGTCCTATACCAGCGCAGATGGTGAGGAAGGATATCCGGGAAAATTGACAATAACCGTTTTCTACACGCTTACGGATGACAATGCTTTGGAAATTTCCTATGAAGCAGAAACCGATAAACCCACAGTGGTGAATCTGACCCAGCATTCTTATTTTAACCTTTCAGGGAATTTTACCAAAACGATTACCGATCATGAAATGCAGATTAATGCAGATCAGTTTCTACCTGTGAATGAAACTCTGATTCCTACCGGCGAACAGAAAGCAGTAAAAGGTACTCCCTTTGATTTCACTGTTTCAAAACCCATCGGAAAAGATATTAATGCAGATGACGATCAGTTGAAAAAAGGAAAAGGCTATGATCACAACTGGATTCTGAATGGAAAAGGTCTCAGAAGCATCGCCAAAGTCTATCACCCGGAAACAGGCAGGGTAATGGAAGTATTCACAGACGAGCCCGGTGTACAGTTTTATTCCGGAAATTTTCTTGACGGAAAGTTTGATACCAAAACCGGTGGTAAAAATGAATTCAGGACAGGTTTCTGTCTGGAAACACAGCATTTCCCGGATTCACCGAATCAGCTTTCTTTCCCTTCAACCGAACTGAAACCGGGGCAGAAATACCAGTCTAAAACAATCTATAAATTCTCAGTCAAAAAATAAACTATGGAGAAATTAGCAACTATTGATATCATCATATTTCTGATCTATTTTGTGGTGGTAGCTTCTTATGGATTATGGATCTATAAAAGGAAAAAGTCTGAATCTACAGGGAGTAAGGATTACTTTCTTGCGGAAGGATCTTTGACCTGGTGGGCGATCGGAGCCAGCTTAATTGCCTCCAATATCTCTGCTGAACAATTTATCGGGATGAGCGGGGAAGGTTTCTTTGTGGGAATCGCCGTTGCTGCCTATGAATGGATTGCTGCCGTTGCACTGATCATCATCGCAGTCTGGTTCATACCGATCTATCTTAAAAATAAGATTTATACCATGCCCCAGTTTCTGGAGAGAAGGTATAATAAATCTGTTTCACTGATCATGGCTGTGTTCTGGCTGTTTCTGTATGTTATCGTGAATCTTACTTCCATTCTTTACCTTGGCGCTCTTGCCATTGATACTTTGTTGGGAGGAGAACATCTTCACGGTATTATGATCGCCCTTTTGCTTATGGCACTTCTGATCGGCCTTGGAGGTATGAAAGTGATAGGATATACAGATGTTATACAGGTGGCAGTCCTTATTATCGGAGGTTTTGCAACGGTTTATATGGCCTTGCAGATTGTTGACCAAAGAATCAACGGAGCAGCAGTAGGGAATGCGCTGGCGGGGTTCAATACTCTGATCAATGAAGCTCCTCAGCATTTTAAACTTATTCTTGAAAAACCAACGACCACCACTACTACTTTGGCAATGCCTCAGAACCTGGAGGTACAGAAATATGTTGTGTTACCAGGTCTGGCCATGTATTTTGCCGGTCAGTGGATTGTCAACCTGAATTATTGGGGCTGTAATCAGTATATTACACAAAGGGCTTTGGGAGCAGATCTGAAAACTGCACGGACAGGAATTTTATTTGCTGGTTTTCTGAAGCTATTCATGCCTGTTATTGTTATGCTTCCTGGCATCGCTGCTTATGTATTATATTCCAAAGGACATCTTCCGGGATTCAACGGTGTGAAAGACGGCGCATATTCCGCCATATTGGGATTCCTGCCCGTAGGTCTTAAGGGACTTGCGATTGCAGCTTTGACGGCAGCTATTGTGGCTTCACTGGCAGGAAAAGTAAACAGCATCTCAACCATTTTTACATTGGATATCTATAAGAAATACCTCAAAACAGAGGCCACAGAGATTCAGATGGTGAGAACAGGGCGCTGGGTAATTATCATTGCGATGATGATTGCATTGGCTTTCACCTGGACCGATGCCCTAGGAATAGGAGGAGAAGGCGGCTTTACCTTTATCCAGAAATATACAGGTTTTATCAGCCCGGGAGTTTTTGCCATGTTCCTTCTGGGAATGTTCTGGAAAAGAACAACAGGGACAGCGGCTTTGGTAGGGGTAATTTTAGGCTTTGTCCTTGCTGTTTTCTTCAATAGTTTTGCCGTGGATATTTTTGGAAAAGAAACCTGGATGTATACAGCATTTACGTATGAAAAATCAGAAAATGGTGTGGTTCATGCGATTACTGAAATTCCTTTCCTGATCAATATGGGATGGTCGTTTTTTATCACGATAATTGCCATGGTACTGATCAGTCTTGCAGGTCCGAAAATTAATCCTAAAGCTTTCACCATCGATTCCACTATGTTTAAAGCTGATTCCAGAACATTGTTCTTAATAGTAATCACTTTACTTCTGCTGACTGCATTGTATGTAAGGTTTTGGTAGATATTGAACGTATGATAACAAGATAGGATGCAGAAGAAAGCATCCTATTTTTATTTCAGTTAAATTTTAAACATAAATCCCCGCGAGATCTTTTTGTTGTATTTTTTTTCGTCAAAGCGGTAAAGAAAAGACCCTTTTCTCGATGAGCTCATATCCTTTTTATGGGTGTTGACAAGAATATTCATACTATTGATCTTGCTGGTAAAATTCCGTTTGTCAAATTTTTCATTTAAAATGGCTTCATAAAGATTCTGAAGATCCTTCATCGTGAATTTTTCGGGAAGAAGCTCAAACCCTATAGGTCCTGTGGAAGCTCTTCTTCTCAGTCTGGCTACGGCATCCTTTACCATATCATTATGGTCGAAAATAAGGTCAGGTGCTTTCTGAAGTTCAAACCATTTTGCACTGTATTGTTCATTGATCTGAATATCTTTTTCAATATTAATAAGCGCATAATAAGAGATTGACATGATTCTGGCTGTCGGCTCACGTTTAATTTCCGTATAACATTTCAGCTGTTCAAGATAAATATTTTCAAGACCGGTTAATGTGCACAGAACCTTGTTGGCCGCTTCATCAGAAGTCTCGTCATTTCCAATGAATCCTCCCATCAGTGACCATTCACCCATCTGTGGTTCAATATTTCTTTTTACTAAAAGGATTTTGAGATTTTCACCGTCAAAACCGAAAATTATACAGTCAACAGCAATAAGGTGTTTGGGATATTTTGAGTAATCCTCAGTCATCTTTTATATTTTTATACAAAGGTAAATATTTTATGTATAAAATTTTATATAAATGTGATTTGTACACTTTTTAACAGAATCAATTTATTATTGATAAAATGCTGCTCTTTAACCGTATTTTGGGAGGTAAAACTGTTCTTAAAATGTAAAAATACCATTGAAATAAGATTAAATATATATAAATTTAATGTTAAAATTATGTTAAAATTCTGCTTAAGGTACAGAATGGATAATACAGGGGGCTTAACCTTAAAAATACGATAAGCTATTTATAATATTGTTGAAATTTTTGTTATTGTCTATTATGAATTCATTTTAATAAGCAGTCTGTATCGTTTTACAGTCCTGTTTTTCTGTAAATTTATAATCTTATTTTTTATGATAAGGTAGTGCATTTTTTGTTATTTTTAAGGCTTTATGAAAGGTTTTAAATGAATAATTAAATGAAGCGGAAGGTAAAAATGTTTCGTATATAGATTCTTTCCATTATTTTAGAAATGTTGAATTAACATTTATAAATGAGCCCGAAACTTTCATTCCTTTTATTGTGTCTTGCTTCATTTGCCTCTGCACAGGTAAGGAAGAAAATTCACTATTTCCCTTTGGAAACTGTAAAGTTATCGGAGAGTGTTTTCAATACAGCAATGATGGCAGACCGGAAATATCTCATGGCGATGGAACCGGACAGGCTTCTGGCACCCTATCTTAAAGAAGCCGGGCTGAAACCAAAAGCGGATCATTATCCCAACTGGGAAAATACAGGGTTGGACGGCCATATAGGAGGACACTATATTTCTGCACTATCCTTAATGTATACTTCTACAGGAGATCGCAGAATTAAGGAGAGGCTAGAATATATGGTCAATGAGCTGGAACGCTGCCAGAATGCATCACCCGATGGATATATTTCAGGGATTCCGGATGGGAGAAAAATCTGGAAAGAGATTAAACAGGGGAACATACGGGCTTCAGGCTTTGGGTTGAATGACCGCTGGGTGCCTTTGTATAATATTCATAAACTGTATGTAGGATTGCGTGATGCCTATTGGTATGCAGAAAGTGAAAAAGCAAAGAAAATGCTTATAAGGCTTACGGATTGGATGATCGGGGAAGTCTCAGACCTTGCTGATGGACAGATACAGGACATGCTGCGCAGTGAACATGGAGGGCTTAATGAAGTTTTTGCAGATGTTTATGATATCACTCATGATAAAAAATATCTGCAGCTGGCTCACCGCTTTTCACATCAGGCTGTCCTTACCCCTCTTTTGTCCGGAGAAGATAAGCTTACAGGCCTTCATGCCAATACACAGATCCCGAAGGTAATCGGCTACAAGCGTATTGCCGATCTTGAAGGCAATGAGCATTGGAACAACGCCGCTGACTTTTTCTGGCACAACATTACAGAAAAAAGATCATCCGTTATCGGCGGAAACAGTGTTAGTGAACATTTTAATCCGGTCAATGATTTCAGCAGCATGATAAAAAGTATTGAAGGCCCGGAAACCTGCAATACCTACAATATGCTTAAGCTGACCAGACAGCTGTTCGCAACAATGCCTGAATCATATTATATGGATTATTATGAAAAAGCATTGTATAATCATATCCTTTCCACAGAAAATCATGATCAGGGAGGTTTTGTCTATTTTACCCCGATGCGTCCGGGGCATTACCGTGTGTATTCACAACCTCAGACCGGTTTCTGGTGCTGTGTAGGATCCGGCCTGGAAAACCATGCCAGATATGGGGAAATGATTTATGCCCGTTCGGATAAAGATTTATATGTGAATTTGTTTATCCCTTCCACGCTTACATGGGAACAGCAAAAAGTAGTACTGCGCCAGGTCAATAACTTCCCTGAAGTTCCGGAAACAGCATTTATTTTTGATTCAGCAGGAAAGTCAGAATTTAATTTAAAACTGAGATGCCCGAAATGGACAACGCCTTCGGAAGTAAAAATTCTGATCAATGGAAAACAGGAAAAAGTACAGCGTGGTTCAGACGGGTATTTTACACTGACTAAAAAATGGAAGAAAGGAGATGTGGTGAAACTGATACTACCCATGCATCTTTCTGCAGAACAATTACCGGATCAATCCAATTATTATGCATTTAAATACGGACCTGTAGTGCTTGCCGCAAAATACGGAACCGAAAACCAGCATGGACTTCTTGCTGATGACAGCAGGAGCGGTCATATTGCTCACGGTCCGCAGATTCCTTTAAACGAAATTCCCATTATCCTTGGAAATCCTTCAGAGGTTGTCAACCATGTTAAGCCCATCAACAATAAAACACTAAATTTTACCATTACAGGACTTTATCCGTCTGAAAAATTCAGGGAAGGCTTACGTCTTGTGCCGTTTTACAGTATTCAGGCAGAAAGATATATCCTGTACTGGCCGCAGGCTGACAAAAACTGGATAGAAAATACAATACAACAGAGAACAAAAGAAGAAGAGGAAACTAGAAAGCTGGATATCACCACGGCAGATAAAATCCAGCTGGGTGAACAGCAGCCGGAATCAGATCATTTTATGGAAAGCAAAGAATCAGGCACAGGATATATGGAAGACCTTCATTTCCGTGATGCCAAAGGATGGTTTAGTTATCAGATGAAAAATCATGGAAAAAATGCCGTGTACCTTTATCTTCTGTATTTTGATGCCAATGCTAACCGGGTACTGAATATTGAAATTAATGGTAAAAAAATCATTGCTCAAAATCTGGGTGGAAAGTCCGGAAGTTTAGCCCAATATCTTGTTATTCCAATACCTGATTCAGAGAAGAATAAAGAAAATCTTACGGTAAAATTCCTTGCAGAAGAAAAATTAATGACAGCTAAAGTAATCGAAGTTCGTTTACTGACAGCGAATTACGAAAAGAAACAAAACTAAAAACAGATTTTCCCCATGAAAAGCAAAACGATATACTTATTATTTTTTCTGGCAGCAATTTGCAGTTTTCATGCAAAGTTAAGGCTTCCTGCTTTGGTTTCAGACGGAATGATTCTTCAGAGGAATCAGGATCTGAAGATCTGGGGATATGCAGATGCCGGGGAAAAAATTACAATTAAGTTTATTAATAAGACGTATACTGCCACAGCTGACCAAAACGGCAACTGGACCCTTATGCTTCCGAAACTTAATGCCGGCGGTCCATATATCATGACGATTAATGAGATCATGCTTAAAGATATTCTTATTGGTGATGTGTGGGTAGCTTCAGGGCAATCCAATATGGAACTTCCAATGCGCAGATTGAAGCCTCTGTATGAAAATGAAATTAAAAACGCCAATAATCAGAATATAAGATTCTTCACGGTTCCGCAGAAATACAATTTTAAAGCTCCGCAAAATGATCTTGAAGGAGGAAAATGGGAAAGTACCAATCCTCAGACCATTCTTAATTTTTCAGGGGTTGCTTATTTCTTTGCCAAAGAGCTTAACGAAAAGAATAAAGTTCCTGTAGGAATTATTCATACAAGCCTGGGAGGATCTCCGGTTCAGGCGTGGATGGATGAAAAATCGCTGAAAAAATATCCGGAATATCTGACGGAAGCGGAGAAATGGAAAAATGATGATCTGATAAAATCTACCGAATCTCAGGAACAATCCCTAAGCAAAGCATGGTATGCAGAGCTTGATCAGAGTGACATCGGACTGAATCAGCACTGGGAAAAAGACAATGTAAATGATTCCGGATGGAAAACCATGACGGTGCCGGGATCATGGGAGGATCTTGAGGGCTCATTTGATGGTTCAGTCTGGTTCCGTAAAGAAATTATCCTGCCTAAAGGAACAGACCGGAAGACCGCATTCCTGAACTTAGGAAGGATAAAAGATGCTGATGTTACCTATATCAATGGAATTAAAATAGGAAATGTAACCTATGAATATCCGCCGCGCTGGTATGAAATTCCGAAAGGCGTTTTAAAAGAAGGGAAGAACACAATTACAGTACGAATAATCAACGGGAGCGGAAAAGGGCAGTTTATTGACGATAAACCTTATTACCTCGAAATCGACGGACAAAAAACAGACCTGAAAGGCGAGTGGAAATATAAAATAGGAGCCAGGATGGAAAAAATGGCTCCCGGACAGACTTTTATCCGCTGGAAACCGGTCGGACTCTATAATGCTATGATTCACCCGCTCATCAACTATAAGATCAAAGGATTTATCTGGTATCAGGGGGAAAGCAATACAGGAAAGCCAAAAGAGTATGCAGATTTGCTGTCAACAATGATTTCAGACTGGCGTTCAAAATGGAACAAGAATGATCTGCCGTTCTTCATTGTACAGTTGGCCAATTTTATGGAGAAAAAAGATGAACCATTGGATAGCGGTTGGGCTGAGCTGAGAGAGCAGCAGAGACAGGTTTCTCTTCATGTTCCTTATGCAGGACTGGCGGTAGCTATTGATGTAGGAGAATGGAATGATATTCATCCGCTCAATAAAAAAGCAGTGGGTGACAGGCTGGCTTTACAGGCACTGAAAATCGGGGAGGGAAAAAAAATCATTGCTGACGGACCTGTTTATCAGTCGATGAAAAAAGAAGGAAATGCAATTATTCTATCCTTTAAACCCGGAACAGATGATCTGATACAGGGAGATCTCAAAGGTTTTGCCATACAGCAGAAAGACGGCAGCTACCGATGGGCAAAGGCAAAAGCAAAAGGCAATAAAGTCATTGTATGGAATGATCAGATAACTATTCCTGCTAACGTACGATACGATTGGGCAGATAACCCGGATGGGAATCTTAAAAATAAAAGCGGGCTTCCGGCTTCACCTTTTACAACAGAAAACAATTAATTTAACATAGAAAATCATATCAAATTCAATGGATAATCAGCCACAAAAAATATCGGTAACAGAGAAAGTGGGATACAGCCTGGGAGACCTGGCAGCCAACCTTGTTTTCCAGACCTTAGTTACCTACCTTACCTATTTTTATACCGATATTTACGGATTAAAAGCAGAGGATGCCTCTGTGATCACTCTTACGGTGGGTTTAATCGCTGGGTTTGGTTTTAACCCGCTTATAGGAGCGCTGGCAGACCGTACAAGCTCACGATGGGGGAAATTCCGTCCGTGGATCTTATTTACCGCAGTACCGCTTGGTATTGCTGCGTTGTTAGCCTTCAGCACACCTCATTTTTCTTATCAGGGCAAAATGATCTATGCGGCGGTGACCTATTCATTATTATTGTTATTATATGCTTCCAATAACTTACCCTACGCAGCTTTGAGCGGTGTTATTACAGGAGATATGGGGGAAAGGAACAGTATTTCTTCCTACCGTTTTGTTGCAGTAATGTTTGCACAGTTTTTTGTACAGGTGTTTATGCTGCCTATTATTTTATCTGTTGGTCATGGAGACAAGGCGCAGGGAATTGAGACTGTAATGACATGGCTGGCTGTGATTGGCTCTGTAATGCTGCTGATCACCTTTTTTACCACCAAAGAAAGAATCATTCCCAAACCTGAGCAGAAATCAAGTCTGAAAGAAGATTTAAAAGATTTATTTCAAAACAGGCCGTGGATCATTATGCTTACTGTGACAGCATTTATATTTATCACCCTGGCAATGAAAGGAGGATCTTATGTATACTATTTTAACAATTATGTGGATGAAAATGCACTGAAGAGTTTTATCTCGCCCATTACATCATTTTTTAATTCTGTAGGGATGAATTTCTTCGGGGAAGATCCAAAGTCTGCAGGATTCGGATTGTTTAATGCCGGAGGAATTGTGATGATGATTGTAGGAATCACATTCTCTAAAAAACTGGCAGACCGATATGGAAAACGGGACACTTTTATTGCGTCATTATTCATCTCTACCCTGTTTATCCTGTTCTTTATATTGTATCCTCCGAAAGCGGTGGGAATCATGTTTTTATCACAGATTGTACACGGATTCTTTTACGGAATCAGCACTCCGCTTTTATGGGCCATGATTGCTGATGTGGCCGATTATTCAGAATGGAAGAACAACCGCAGGGCAACGGCCATTATTTTCTCTGCAATGATGGTGGGATTAAAGGTAGGTCTCAGCATAGGAAGCTCTCTGGTAGCACTGATTATAGGAAAATACGGATACATTTCGGTACATGGTAACGAACAGGTTATTCAGCCTGAAACAGTGGCGGCAGGAGCGAAAATGCTCGTGAGCATATTTCCTTCAATACCGTTTTTCATTGCATGCGGCCTGCTTTTATTGTATAAGATCAACAAAAAAATGGAAGTTCAGATCGAAAGGGATCTGGCTGAAAGAAGAAAATAAAAACGATCAATATGAAACGTATTTTAATTGGTTTGGCAGCTGTTACCGCTTCCGGTCTGTCGGCGCAGAAATCTGACTGTTCTTTAAAAAAGGCATTTCAGGATAAATTCTATATCGGAACAGCCATGAGCCTTCCTCAGATTGACGGTACAGATCAGAAAGCGGTAGCTATCATTAAAAAACAGTTCAGTTCCATTGTTGCCGAAAACTGTATGAAGTCTATGTTTCTGCAGCCTCAGGAAGGGAAGTTCTTTTTTGATGATGCCGATAAATTTGTTGATTTCGGGATGAAAAACAATATGTTCATCATCGGGCATACTTTAATTTGGCATTCGCAGCTTCCAAAATGGTTTTTTTCAGACAATAATGGAAAGGATGTTTCTCCGGAAGTATTAAGACAACGCATGAAAAACCACATTACAACAGTAGTTTCCCGTTACAAAGGAAAAGTAAAAGGATGGGATGTGGTGAATGAGGCCATTCTTGAAGACGGATCCTATAGAAAAAGTAAATTTTATGAAATTCTGGGTGAAGATTTTATTCCCTTGGCATTTCAGTATGCACAGGAAGCCGATCCCAATGCGGAATTATATTACAACGATTATAATGAATGGTATCCTGAGAAGGTTAAAACAGTCATCAAAATGGTTGAAAAGCTTAAATCAAGAGGAATTCGTATTGATGGGGTAGGAATGCAGGCCCATGTCGGCATGGATTCACCTTCCATGGAAGAATATGAAAAAGCGATCTTGGCCTATGCCGGAGCGGGAGTTAAGGTTAATATTACAGAGCTGGAAATTAGTGCATTGCCTTCACCGTGGGGAAGTTCTGCCAATGTTTCGGATACCGTTGCCTATCAGAAAGAAATGAATCCTTACACAAAAGGGCTTCCCAATGAGGTAGAAATGAAATGGGAAAAACGTTATCTCGATTTCTTTGGTTTGTTTTTAAAACATAAAGATAAAATAAGAAGAGTAACCTTATGGGGCGTTACCGATAAGCAGTCCTGGAAAAATGATTTTCCGGTGAAAGGAAGAACGGACTATCCATTACTTTTTGACAGGAAGGATAAGGAAAAACCTGTGGTGCAAAAAATAATAAAGCTTGCAGAGAAAAATTAAAATCAAAAGAATTTTAACTGAATGAAAAAATCAAAATATTTATTTCCGGAAGATTATATGGCAGATCCTTCCGTTCATGTTTTTGAAGGTAAACTGTATATCTACCCCTCTCATGACCGGGAAAGCGGAATCGAAGAAAACGATAACGGTGATCATTTCGATATGAATGATTATCATGTATTTTCACTGGATGATGTAAATAGCGGAGAAATTAAAGATCATGGCGTAGTGCTTTCCGTGAAAGATGTTCCCTGGGCAGGCAGGCAGTTGTGGGATTGCGATGTCGCCTTTAAAGACGGGAAATATTATATGTATTTTCCTCTGAAAGATCAAAATGATATCTTCAGAATAGGAGTTGCAGTGAGTGACAGGCCTTATGGTCCTTTTATTCCTGAAAAACATCCGATGATGGGAAGTTACAGCATCGATCCCTGTATTTTTGAGGATAACGGAAAATATTTTATGTATTTCGGAGGAATCTGGGGCGGACAGCTGCAACGGTACAGGAACAATAAGGCATTGGAATCTGCAGTTATTCCGCAGGATGACGAGCCAGCTATTGCTTCAAAAGTGGTAATGCTGAGCGATAATATGCTGGAATTTGCTGAGGAGCCGAAAGACGTTCTTATTCTGGATGAAAATGGAAACCCTTTGCTTCACGGTGATGAGCACCGTTTTTTTGAAGCTTCGTGGATGCATCAATACAATGGCAAATATTATTTTTCATATTCTACGGGGGATACCCATTTGATTTGCTATGCAACCGGCGATAATCCTTACGGTCCGTTTATTTTTCAGGGTGAAATTCTGACCCCTGTTGTTGGATGGACCACGCATCACAGCATTGTAGAATGTAAAGGGAAATGGTACCTGTTTTTCCACGATTCGGTTCCGAGTGGCGGCAAAACATGGCTCAGAAGTATGAAAGTTATTGAACTGGAATATGATCATGAAGGAAAAATAAAAACGATTGAAGGTCTGGAAGATCAGCAATAAAAATAGGTAATCATTTTAAAATTTTCCAATGCAGTATCTTAGAGTATACACCCTGTTTTTTCTGATGTTCCCGTTACTGATTTTTGCGGAAGACGGAAGTCAGCTCTGGCTTCGGTTTCCTGCAAAAAAAGGAATATCAATAGATCAAATTATTTCTAAAGGGAACAGCCCGATGCTGGATATTGCCAGAAAAGAACTGAGCAGCCACTGGCAGGGGCAGGCGGTGGAACTTCGTACGGAAAATTCGGCTAAAAGTCTGAAAGACGGATACAGAATTGTTTCCACTCCTGAAAAAATTGTCATTTCTGCAGGAAAAGAAATAGGACTATTGTATGGTGTTTATCATATTTTGCGGTTACAGCAGACAAAAGCTGATCTGTCTCACTTAAATACTATTGAAAAATCTTCATATGATGTACGGATTCTTGACCATTGGGATAATCTGGATGGAAGTATTGAAAGGGGATATGCCGGAAGATCACTTTGGAAATGGGAAGATTTACCCGGCAAGATTTCTCCGCGCTACGAAGAATATGCGAGAGCTAATGCTTCAGTGGGAATCAACTCGGTTGTTTTGAATAACGTTAACGCATCTCCCAATATGCTTCGGGAAGATTATCTCAAAAAAGTAAAGATTTTAGCAGATATTTTCAGGCCTTATGGCATAAAAGTATACCTGTCCGTGAATTTTTCCTCACCCAAAGTATTGGGCGGATTACAAAATTCAGATCCCCTGAATAAAGAGGTGCAAAAATGGTGGAAAGACAAAGCGGCTGAAATTTACAGGTTGATCCCTGATTTTGGCGGATTTTTGGTGAAAGCTAACTCCGAAGGACAGCCGGGGCCCCAGGATTACGGAAGAACCCATGCTGACGGAGCCAATATGATGGCCGATGCATTGAAACCTTATAAAGGAATCGTAATGTGGAGGGCATTTGTCTACAGCCCAAGTAAAGACGACAGGGCGAAACAGGCTTATCTGGAATTCGTGCCTCTGGATGGTAAATTCAGGGATAATGTGATTATTCAGATTAAAAACGGACCGATTGATTTTCAGCCCCGTGAAGCTTTTAATCCACTGTTCGGTGCTTTGAGGAAAACCTCCGAAATGGTAGAATTTCAGATCACACAGGAATATCTGGGCTTTTCAAACCACCTTGTTTATCTGGCTCCTTTATTCAAAGAAACATTGGAAAGCGATACGTATTCTGACGGACAGGGATCTACGATTGCTAAAATTACAGACGGTACACTAAGACCTGCAAAAATTACAGCCATTTCAGCCGTTGCCAATATCGGAGAAGATGCCAACTGGACAGGCCATCATTTTGCTCAGGCTAACTGGTACGCGTTTGGAAGACTGGCATGGAACCACCAGCTGAGTTCAGAGCAGATTGCAGACGAATGGATTAAAATGACGTTTACAGATAACCCAAACTTCCTGAATCCGGTAAAAGAAATCATGCTTTCATCCAGGGAAACCGCCGTGGATTATATGATGCCTTTAGGCCTTCACCATATCTTTGCGGGTGGACATCACTATGGCCCTGAGCCATGGGGAAATTATAAAGGCGGAAGGCCGGACTGGTCACCTGTATATTATCACCAGGCTGATGCGCAGGGAATTGGTTTTGACAGAACAAAAACAGGGAGTAATGCTGTTTCACAGTATTTTCCGCCACTTGATGAAAAGTATGGGAATATCTCAACCTGCCCGGAAAATCTTATTCTATGGTTTCATCATGTTCCGTGGGATGATACAATGAAAAATGGTAAAACGCTGTGGGATGAGTTGTGCTATACTTATGATTCCGGAGTGAAAAAAGTAAGAGATTATCAGAAAATATGGGATCGAATGGAACCTTATATTGACAGACAAAGGTTTGCCGATGTTCAGTCAAAGCTCAGAATTCAATCCAGAGATGCAGTTTGGTGGAAAGAAGCCTGCCTGCTTTATTTCCAGACTTTTTCTAAAAAGCCTATTCCCTATGACATTGAACGTCCTGTTCATGAGCTGGAAGATCTGAAGAAAATCAAACTGGATATGACCCATCATAATTAAAAATGAGGCAGCTCTTTTTCCTTATCGGAAATGAGAGCTGCCTCAAAACAATAAACTGTAAGTAAAATTTTAATCCAAAATAATTTGGAATGATATAAAATTAGTCTGGAAATAGTCCGGTTTATCGGAGAGAAATCATTTTGTTAAAAATATTCCCGTTTTCTTCGACTCTGATTATATATTGGTCTGCTGTTTTGGGATCAAGATCAAAAGTGATATCCACTTTGCCGTCAGCATATTTTTTGCTGGAAGCATAATAAGTTGTATTGGAAAGGTCATACACTGAAATGCTTACAGGCCCCTTCACATCAGACATATGGAGTTTTGCCATATGACCCGAAATTGTATATTCCGGTTTATTGACTGCACTTATGGGATTTTTTTCCACTTCCATCACATTCTCAGCACTGATTTTTATTTTGTACTTCTCTATCTTCATTTCGGATTCTGCCACCAGATAATAGGTTCCCGGAACAAAATTCTGAAAATCGTAAGTTTTTGTTACATGATTTCCATCCGCCAGATTTTCGGAATATAACTCATCATGTGCATTGTTATAGATAAAAACAGATACACTCCTTACATTTGAAAGCTCAAAATGTAAGATTTTTGCTTTTATGTTTCTAAAAGAAAGGGAAAAGTCCCTGTCCTTACTCATTAAACTTGCTGAAAACAATAAGGATCCTGCAAGAAATACGGATTTTAATAATGTACTCATGGGCTAAGGCTTTTAGTGATAATGATAATGCAAAGCTAGAACAGCATCGCTGATCAGGCTACAATGAAATTTTCATATATATGTCCTATATTAACCTTATTTTTGTTTTATTAATATATTGTTTGTTAATTTTGTGTATAAAATTATTTATTTCAGCCTATGAAGCATTTACATCCTTCTTTTGAAGCTATACGGCCTAGTATAGGAAGTAGTTTTACCAGCCTGAAATTTCTTACCGATGAGAATATAAAATCCCATGTCTGGCACTACCACCCTGAGATTGAATTGATTTTTGTCTGCAAAGGATCGGGAAAAAGACAGATAGGAAGCAGTATTTCTTATTTTTCGGATGGTGATCTTGTTCTCATCGGAAGCAATCTTCCCCATTGTGGGCTTACCAATGAAAATACCCATAATGACTACGAAATGGTGGTACAGTTTAAACCTGATTTTTTAGGAGAGAATATCTGGAATATACCGGAGTTGCAAAGGATTTCCGCCCTGCTTGAGAAATCCAAGGCTGGAATCGTATTTGGTGAGCAGGTGAAGAAAACAATTGGAAAAAATATTGTTGAGATGCATGAAGCTTCCTCTTTAAATAAACTGTGCAGATTCCTGAATATACTGGATGAGCTGGCTGTTACTCAGGATTACAGGATTTTAAATGCCGGAAAGTATTATCTTCAGACACAGGTAGAGGACAATGAAAGAATCAATCTCATATTTAATTATGTAAAAGACCGTTTCAGGGAAGTGATCATCCTGGAAGAAGTCGCTGATCTCGCCCATATGAAAGTGCCGTCTTTCTGCCGCTATTTTAAAAAGATTACCAATAAAACCTTTACCCGGTTTGTTAATGAATACAGGATTACCCATGCTCTTAAGCTTCTTGCTGAACAGCCTTTAAGCATAACGGAGGTATGCTTTGAATCCGGGTTCAATAATTTCAGTTATTTTAATAAGACCTTTAAAGAATATATGGGAAAAAGCCCTTCGCAATACAGGAAAGAATTTAATTACTTCATGGAATAATTTTGCCGGAAATTCGTGAAAATTCTGAGGAAAAGATGATTTATTAAAATATAAGTGTAAATTTAACATTTATAAATAGTATAACAATCTATGACGTTTTTTATTGATACTGCCGATCTGGCGATGATAGAGGAATGTTCTCGGGATTCCGGAAATCCTTCAGCTATGCCGAAAGAAGCCATTCTTAAACATCCACTGACAGATTCAGGATCAGAACAGTTTATCAAAGATTCACAAAAAAGGAAATAAGATTGGGGCAGAAAAGGAAAACCTTCTGTTATAAATTTAGTAGTTTTATACATCAGATCATTTTATCAGAGAAGATTGATATGCATGAACAGTTAGTCAACCCAACCATAGAAAAGTTTAAAGCCGAATTCAAAGCAGAACCGGAACACATTTTCCTTTCTCCCGGAAGAATCAATATTATCGGCGAGCATGTGGACTATAGCGACGGCTTTGTACTGCCGGCCGCCATAGACAAATACATCTGTTTTGCTGTTCGTAAAATTCCTCAGACTCATCGGTGTACCATTATAGCCAAAGACCTTGACGAAAAATACACATTTGATGTCACCAGAAAGGTAAAACCGGTCCGGCAGATGTGGATGAACTATATTCTTGGCGTTTTTAGCCAGTTACAAAAGCCGGAAAACCTGTTTTGCGGTATGGAAATTGTCTTCAGCAGCACCATTCCGATGGGAGCCGGGCTTTCCTCATCAGCAGCTCTTGAATGCGGTTTTGCGTATATCCTCAATGAGCTTTTTGATCTTCGGATATCACCAAAAGATATTGCGGTAATCGGGCAGAAGTCGGAACATTCTTTTGCAGGAGTTCAGTGCGGAATTATGGATCAGTTTGCCTCCGTTTTCGGAAAAGAAAATAAGGTAATTATGCTCGACTGTAATTCTCTGGAACATCAATATTTTGATGCAGATCTTAAAGGATACAGTCTGTTGCTTTTCGATAGCTGTGTAAAGCATAGCCATTTGACATCCGGTTATAATGAAAGGCGTAAAGAAGTTGAACACGGCAAAAAAGTCCTATGGAAAAACTTCCCGGAAATAGAAAAATTCAGGGATTTTACGATGGATATGCTGGATATGGCAAAAGAAGAAATGGGAAATATCTCATACAAAAGATGCCTTTATCTTCTGAAAGAAATTCAGAGAGTAGAAATGGCAGCAAAAGCTATTTCAGAAGGGAACTTTGAATATCTGGGAACACTGCTGACGGAAACTCATGCCGGGCTGTCTGCTGAATTTGAGGTCAGCTGCAAAGAACTTGATTTTTTAGTAGATCAGGCATTACAGCAGGAAGGTGTGCTGGGAGCAAGAATTATGGGAGGCGGTTTCGGAGGCTGCAGTATCAACCTTATTCAGGAAAATAAGGCTGAAGAAGTGATCCGGACTATCAATGAAAAATATCTGGAAAATTTCAATATTCAGATGAAAGTTTATCATGTTAAAATTTCCGACGGGATAAAAGAATACACTAATGAATACATCATTTGACCGTAAAAAGCACCCTCACAGAAGATATAATCCTCTTTTGAACGAATGGATACTGGTTTCTCCACAGCGGGCAAACCGGCCATGGCAGGGGCAGAGGGAAAAAACAGCAGAAGAGGACCGTCCTGTATACGATCCGGATTGCTATCTGTGTTCCGGAAATAGGCGGGCTAATGGAAGCCGAAATCCTGCGTACAAGGGAACCTATGTCTTCAATAATGATTTTGGAGCATTGCTGAATGAAGAAATTGATTTTTTTGAAGAACATTCCGGATTTTTCACCCTTCTTCCGGAACGCGGAATCAACAGGGTAGTTTGTTTTTCTGAAGATCACAGCCTTACCTTACCGGAAATGTCTGTGGAACAAATAAAAAATGTTGTAGAAGTATGGCAGGCGCAGTTCAATGAACTGGCCGCTTTGGACCATATCAATTATATTCAGATTTTTGAAAATAAAGGAAGCATTATGGGCTGCAGTAACCCTCATCCGCATGGACAGATATGGGCGCAGTCATCAATTCCGGCTATGGTTCAGAAAACCCAGGATCAATTGAAATCCTATTTTGAAAAAAATAAAAGAACATTACTGGAGGATTATCTTAAGCAGGAAATCACAGCTGCAGAGCGTATTATCACAGAAAATGAGCATTTTGCAGCATTGGTGCCGTTTTGGGCATCATGGCCTTATGAAACCATGATTATCAGTAAACAGAAAAGAGAAAATATTTCTGCATTTTCTGAAGAGGAAAAAGAATCTCTTGCAATGGTTCTCAAGAATCTGACCACGATATACGACAATCTCTTTGAAACATCATTTCCTTATTCTGCAGGAATCCACCAGTCGCCTACAGATGGCCAAGAACATCCCGAATGGCATTTTCATATGCATTTTTACCCACCGCTGCTCAGAAGCGCGGAAATTAAAAAATTTATGGTAGGATATGAAATGCTGGCAGAACCCCAGAGGGACATCACCCCGGAGCAAAGTGCAGCAATATTAAGAAGTCTGCCAACAATTCATTATAAGAAAAAACAATAAAATCACCTGATTTTGAATTAATAATTTCTGATTGAGGCCGGTTTGAAGCTGTGAGCCGGAAGAAGGAAGTACTAATTATTGATCTGCTTTTATCTTTTTAAAAGTAATATTAATGTATTGTGATTATCTCATTATAACTGAAAATAACTTCCGGCATCCTTCTTCCAGCCTCCGGCCTTTTAATCTTTCCTTAACCCAAACTAACATTAAAATCAATATCTTTGAAAAAGAATAAGCAAATTGTGATTCTGATACGTACAGAATATAGCTTTTCCCTATAAAATTATGGAACAGATTAAATTAATTGTTACCGATATGGATGGGACATTTCTCAATTCCAGTCATGAAATGAGCCCTGAATTTTCGGATGTTTACAAGGAACTGAAAAAAAGAAATATTGTATTTGTACCCGCAAGCGGAAGACAGATGCCGGGCATCACCCATTATTTCGGAGAAATAGAGAGCGAGATCGGGTTTATTGCTGAAAATGGCGGCTATGTTATCTATAAAGATCAGGAGCTTTTTGCCGATATTCTTGAATATCAATATATTGTTGAAATCATCAAAGCTGTTCGTGAAATACCGGGAGCCAAAGCTGTATTGTCAGCTAAAAAAATGGCTTATTATGAAACCGAAGATCAGCAGTTTGTAGACTTTTTCTCAAAGTACTATACTGAAAACATGAAAAAAGACGATCTTACGGAAAAAATTGATGATACAGCCTTTAAAATAGCGGTCTATCATCCGGATGGTTCTGAAAAACACCTGTATCCTGCTCTTAAAAGATTTGAAGAATTTAGTCTCGAAGTGGTTGTTTCCGGGGAGTATTGGCTGGACGTTATGAATAAAGATATCAATAAAGGAAACGCCCTGAAAATACTTCAGGAATCTTTAGGTATTTCTTCGGAAAACACGATGGCTTTCGGAGATTATATGAATGATATAGAAATGCTGAAGAATGCCAAATACTCGTATGCAATGAAAAATGCCCATCCGAATGTAAAGCAGGTGGCCAATTTTGAAGCCTGTACGAATGACAGCTTTGGAGTATTGAAAACGATTAAGGATTACCTGTATTTTAATTGATTTTGTATTATAAAAGGCTTTTCAGGCTGCTCTTAAGCAAA
Organism: Chryseobacterium sp.; assembly: GCF_022869225.1. Lineage (NCBI taxonomy): Bacteria > Pseudomonadati > Bacteroidota > Flavobacteriia > Flavobacteriales > Weeksellaceae > Chryseobacterium > Chryseobacterium sp. The sequence goes on from NZ_JALIHL010000001.1 coordinate 4,436,096, forward strand.
TATAAAGCTGGTGAGTGGGTCCTGTTTGGATTTAAACTTAACAATAGTATATGCAGATAATCAACTATACGAAGGATTTTAAAGAAAAATGTCTTGAAATCTTTAAAAGTAACTTGCCAAAGTTTTTTGCATATGAAGAATTGCATTTATTTGAGCAGTTTTTGGATGAAGACATTCATGAGAATTATTACGTTGTTTACCATGATAACGAACTCATTGCTTGCGGAGGAATATTTTTGAATGAGAAAACGAAGGAAGGCGGTCTTGCATGGGGAATGGTTCATTCAAAATATCATAGAAAAGGGTTCGGAAAGCTTTTTACCGAATATAGGATCAATCTATTGAAAAAGGTATATCCTGGTAAAATTTATCGTATTGAAACTTCTCAGCATACGGCACCGTTCTATGAGAAGATGGGCTTTATTACTGAGAATATTGTTATCAATGGCTTTGCCAAAGGCATTGATAAATATATAATGAAAACAGAAAGCAGATGATATAATCTGATTGAATGTTTGTTATAGGCCGGAATATCGACTTAAGATTAAAAAAATGAACCAATCAACCGACAGAAAGCCAGCCAAAACCTGCTATGAGCATATCGGCGGAAAATTAGGACAACTTCTTTTAGAGCAATTTGTTGAGAAAGGCTGGATTGCCAAGGATAATCCTGGAGATCGTCATTTTTATATTACTGAAAAAGGACAGATAGAATTTACAAAACTGGGTGTTGACCTTTCGCAAATAAAGGCAGAATAACAATCCTTCATGTTAACATAATGAGTGGATCTTATTCCGGTATTAAATTCCGTCTTCGTGTTGAAAATTTCATGGTCATAATAGTCCATGGCGTTATAAAAAATAGAAACTCATAACGAAATTAGCGGTATAATGAAAAAATATGATCTGGCAAGGTTAGATTACTTTTTTGTCTGATTTTATATTTTTCATCATTGATATTTAATTTCAGGACATAAAAAAAGACCTACTATATCTAATAGTTGGCCTTTTTGTTTTAATATACAGTGTTGATGTAAACTTCTGATTATAATAAGTTATTCTAATTCTTCCACAAATATTTTGACAACAGAAGATGTTGTCGGGTTGGTCTTATCACTGCTAAGAATTGTATTGACACGATACATTTTTCTGGAAGAGATCGCAGAAATAATATAAGAGGTCATATCATCATTATTGGGCGTCAAGCCATCTCCGTCTAATGCGACATACGTATTAGCCACTACATTTCCCCTTCCGTAGCCTCCGGACCCTGTAGTCGCTCCTGAACCAAACAGCCATCTGGAAAATGAATAATTATTCTGAGTTGTAAACTTAAATTGGAAGCGTGCACCTACCTGATATACATTTGGTGAGGTTCCTGCAAATCTTACACAAATGACACCGATACACGTTTCAGAATTTGTAGGCGTAGAAGCATTGATGGGTGCCGTAGTTGTCGTTGCGTATTTCAAAACTTTTTGATTTACAGGAACTGTACTTTGCCCCAGTGATGTCAGTATCCAAGTCGATCCGCTGGTAGCCCCGTTACTTTTTACAGAGGCAACATACCCAGCTGGAATGATAATGGTATTGGAATTGGCAACTTGGCTGTCAATTGTTTCTGCTCCGTTTGCCTGTAAGGTAATGGTACTGCTTGCACTTCCGTTTCTTATCTCATAAATACGGCCTCCAAAATTTCCATTTCCTGATAGGGCTGCCGGTAATGAAATGGTGATATTAGATGCTCCTTTATAATCAAGATACTCATCTGTAGATGTTGCGCTATCACTTCCCGCAAGTAATCTATATTTCGTTGACATGGAGCCATTAACGACTAATGTACTGCCAGGTATTGTCGTATTAATACCCACCTGAGCTTTTGGGAAGAAAAGGAACCCTAAAATACTCAATAAAAGAAAATTATTTTTCATCTTTATTCATTTTTATACAAATATAATTCTTTTTAATGCAAGCTATAAATAATTGATAATCAGTAATTAATTCACGATATTATATTGTGTTTATCTATTACAAATTCTAATGTTTTCGGGATTTCAGAGAGAATAAAAAAATAATTTTTTTTTTTAATTTAGGTTTTAAAAAACCTATAGAGTAGCCACTTATTTAAGTCTTTGAATTTTTTGTATTGTTCGATCCCTTTTTTAGTGGCCGTTTTGTTTATTCAAATCTAATTGCTATTAAATAATAATGTGGAATTTTGTAGTTGTCATATAGCTTTTCGGGGTCAATACCAGATTGAGCAACTTCGCAGTATGCTTCACTTTTGTCCTTTCTCACATAAGGCATCATATAGGCTAAAAAGTAGTTTGTTCCCTTTAGATTAATAGGAAGATCTGACTTATTCCCGAAGAAACTTTTCAAAGTAAACTTATCCCTTTCAGTTGGCAGCACAGCGTATTTTCTTTTAGAAGAGAAACCTCCAAATTGAAATTGAATTTTAAAATAGTTGAAGTCAGACATCTTAGTTAATACAGCAAAAGATAAACTGTCAGTCTTAATTCTAAAATATTCATCTTCTTTAGAATTAAAAACCGTATCAATCTTTGTTAATTTTCCTTTCTTAAATTCTTTAATTATAATTTGATAGTTTTTTCCTTTAAGACTGTCTGATTTAATAATGAATTTTTCGTTGTTTATACCTTCAAAGTATAGAATGCGTTGCAAGTCATTAAAACTAAGCCCTTCCTTGGCTTTAATTATTGCATTGGTCTGTGCATAGGAAAAATATCCTAAAAAAATCATTAGAGTAAGAGCTAATTGTTTTTTCATATTTATCTGTAATGGGTTGTTCGTTAAAATTACCGCTAACGGTTTTTGGGGCTTTGCATTTGAACGAGTTTCGTAGTGCAAAGTTTCAATTAATTACTAAAATTAAACAGAAGTACAAGCTTAAAGCCCGTATGTCAGCCCACTGTTAGTGGCAGGTGTTCTTTCGTGAGGTGCAGCGATTCCGAAACAGTGTGAATAGCCATCGTCGTCTCTAGGAAAAATACACAAAAAAAAATTATTTTCATCTTTAGTGTTTAGTGATTTTATTCAAATATAATTCTTTTTAAAACGCAAGTGTTAAATGATTGATAATCAATATTTAATTCTCGGTATGGTGTTATGTTTCCCATTATTAATTCTGATGTTTTCTGGATTTCAGAGAGAATATGTAAAATAATTTTTTCATTTAGGTTTTGGTACTGTAAGGGTGACATTGTTGCGGACCTGTTGGTAAACCGTATGATATATTGTGAAAAAATGTATATTTGTTTTAGTGTTTTCAGTAATACTAATTGCCTGCTTGCCCGATGAAAACATTCCCGGTTTTATCCGGACCCGAATCATTCCTCAATTAAGAGCATAAAATTTTTTGTCATGTTCAGCAGAAGTAACAGGGCCAATGAAGCGGCCTTTTTCAGAGCCATTTTTGAAAAATACAGTGAGCGTATGTTTTCATTTATCTTTTCCCGGATCAGAAAGCGGGATGATGTTCTACATGTCTTGCAGGGCACTTTTATACATCTTTGGAAATACAGGAAGAAGCTGAAATCAGACCATGCTCAGGGTATGGTCTTTAAAGCCTGCCGTCAGGAAATTTTCCGTTACTATAAAGAAAAGGGACTGCCATGTGTTTCCATTGACGATGAAGCCGTATTGTTGATTGATGAAACGGAGGAGGAATTGGAATTCAAAATGGAAAAGGAAAGGATGCTGGAGGAGCTGTATGCAACATTAAATCTTGTTCCGGAAAAAAGAAAAGCCATATTTATTAAAAACAAACTGGAAGGAATAACGGAAAAAGCAATCGCCGAAGAGCTGCATATGTCTAAATCTGCTGTAGAGAATCAGATTTCTAAAGTCATGCATTTTCTTAAACGAAAACTTCAATAATTCGTTAAAGTCTGTTAATTGTAGTTAAAGTCTGTTAAAAAACACATCCAGGGGGGTGTGTTTTTTTTGCTTTCAAACTATAATACTAATAGAGACCTTAACGAATGACTTATGGAAAAATACGAAAATAAGGCCCCCGAAAATACTGGGCCGCTTACTGCTGAAGAATCAGCACGGGTATGGGAGAATATTATTGCCGGTATCGATAGCATGGAAAGACGGAAACAGCAGCACCACCCATGGATTCTGGGGACTGTACTGCTCTTGTTTGCGGTGACCGGTATTATTGGTTATGACCGATATTACAGGGACGAGGTTTTTATGGCTGCGAAAAGCCCTGAAAAAATACAATTGAAAGACGGTACGGTCATCACGCTGTTGGAAGGAGCAAAGCTTACCGTAAAAAAAACGTTGCCTGAAAAAACAAGAGATGTCTATTTAGAAGGGAATGCCGTATTTCAGGTAGCAAAATCCAAAGAACATCCCTTTATTGTTCACGGGCTCCATTATGAAACCAAAGTACTGGGTACTGTCTTTAAAGTAATCCAGAATGGCAGCACTTTTAAAGTCAATCTGTATGTGGGAAAAGTCGCCGTAAAGAAAACAGGTGCAAGGCAGGAGTATTTTCTTGCACCCAATCAGACCTTCAGTAATTATGGCAAAACGGATATTGCTACTGTGACCCCTCTAAAAAAAGATAAGAACATAGCAACCGGTATCGGTACGAAAAAAGATCCCAATGCATTGATCCGGCTTTCTTTCAGTGGAAGCAGCGTAAAGAACGCTATTGAGGTGATAGAGAAATCCTACAATATTACGGTTAACTATCCTGCTGAATATGCAGAACATACAATTTCCATTGATATGAAAAATGCACTTGCTGAAAATATCCTGCAATCCATAGCCACCTATCTTGATCTAAAACTCAATATCTATGATACTACATATACATACAGATTGGAAAAATAGAATATGGCAGTGTATTGCCATGCACGTAATTTCTGATACGTGAACGCTACCAAAATAAAAGACCGACAGTTGGCGCTGTCGGTCAGGAAAATTAATAACAACATGCAATGAGCTACTAATTTAACATTACAAAAATATGAAAAATGTTATTGTCTATACAGTAATCCTGGTTTTTCTCAATTTTTCGGCTCTATATGCGCAGCAGCGCATTTCTGAGAGAAAAGTGAACTACCAGACAGGAAAAACATCAGCTGCAAAAGCAGTACATGATTTTTTGATCACCAATAAGCTGGAATATGTCTATTCCGAAGAAATATTGGAAAAATATAAAATACAGGGAGTAAAATGTACCAATGAAAGAGTACAGGATTGCCTGAAGAAGATCCTTAAAGGATTGCCTTTCCAAGTGCTGTTTAATGATAATACGGTTATTATAAAAGAAAAAAAATCTAAAATTTCTCAGGGAGATTCTTCCGGCGAAACAGAAACCGTAGCCCAGGAAACCACACTCGAAAAAACGAAACCGCAAAGTCCTAACGATACCATTACCCCACCAAGGGAACAATTAATTAAAGAGATTGTCCTCAATGCAGGTTACTATGCCGTTAAAGATAAAGAACGCACCGGAAGTATTTCAAAAGTTACCGCTAAAGACATAGAAAACCAGCCCGTCACCAATGTACTGTCAACCCTACAGGGACGTATGGCAGGAGTCAGTATCACCCAAAACTCAGGAGTTCCCGGAGGTGGATATGATATTCAGATCAGGGGTAAAAACAGTTTGAGAACAATATCTAATAGTGATATAGATGGAAATCAGCCATTGTACATAGTAGACGGTATACCAATCGGAGGTCAAATGACTTCTCTATACTCTGCATCTATTTTACCTGCCCGCAGTATCAATCCGTTAAACAGCATCAATCCCAATGATATTGAGAGTATTGAGGTCTTAAAGGATGCCGATGCTACCGCTATCTATGGATCGCGGGGAGCCAACGGGGTCATCCTGATCACCACCAAAAAAGGCAAATCTGGAAAATTGAGGTTCAATTTTAACACCACTTACGGGCTGAGCCAGGTAGCATCAAAAATGAAAATGATGAATACGCAGCAATATCTGAATATGAGAAAACAAGCGTTTGCTAATGACGGTATTACCACCTATCCGGCAACGGCCTATGATATCAACGGAACATGGAATCAGAACCGTTATACAGATTGGTCGAAAACGCTCATAGGAAATACGGCAACTTCATCGAACTCCCAGCTCTCACTCGGCGGGGGCAGTGAGACCACTACCTTTTTACTCAGTTTAGGACACAACGAACAGGCCACTGTATTCGGGAAGGATTTTAAATATGTGAGTAATAATCTCGCAAGTACTATTTCCCATCGATCACCAGATAAGAAGCTCCAGCTCAATGTATCCAATATGTTCTCTATTCAGAAGAATAATTTAGTACGGTCTGATGTAACCAGACAGTCATTTACGCTGGTACCTAATGCTCCGGCTCTTTATAACGAAGACGGTAGCCTGAACTGGGAGAACAATACCTTTGCCAATCCCGTGGCTGCCTACAACAGTATTTATTCCAATGAAAGCAAGCAATTTCTCACCAATATCAATACCCAATATGAACTGTTTTCTAATTTGTGGATCAAGCTGAACGGAGGGATTAATTACCAGACCTTCGAAGAGTGGTCTTTGCAACCTAACACCATTTACAGTCCCTCATCAGCTTTGGGCCAATCCAGTGCCACTTCCAGGGCATCCAAAAATAACCAGGATCGATTTTCATTTATCATAGAGCCTCAGGCAAACTGGAAATATAAAAACAATGGCCATGAAATTGATATTTTAGTTGGAGGGACTTTTCAGCGGGAACTCAATAATCAGGGATCTATATCAGGGGTCGGTTTTGAAAGCAACGCATTCATACACAATATTGGCGCCGCCACAACTAAGACAATATCGGACCAAATTCGCACAGAATATCGCTATGCAGCGGCTTTCGGAAGACTCAACTATCAATACAAGAATAAATATATTCTCAACATTACAGGCAGACGGGATGGCAGCAGCCGTTTCGGTCCTAACAAACGATTTGCCAATTTTGGTGCCATCGGAGCTGCATGGTTGTTTTCAAAGGAAAAATTTCTTGCAAACAGCAGTTGGCTGAGCTTTGGAAAACTGAGAGGGAGTTATGGTTCTTCAGGTAGTGATAATATCGGAGACTACCAATATCTTGATACCTATAGTGTATCTTCTTACATTTATAATGCTATTACCGGTTTGATACCATCGCGTCTTTATAATCCCGATTATAGTTGGGAAAAAACAACAAAACTGGAAACTGCGTTGGAGTTGGGATTTTTCAAAAATAAATTAAACCTGAATGCATCTTGGTATCGTAACCGTTCATCCAACCAGTTGGTAGGTGTCCAACTACCGGTTATAACAGGGTTCACAACGGTACTAGCCAATCTGCCAGCTACCATTGAAAATACGGGATTAGAATTTGAACTTAATGCCCGTCCCCTGAGATCAGGTGATATTTATTGGGAAACAGCCTTCAATATCAGTTTTCCTAAGAATAAACTTATATCTTTTCCAGGGCTGGAAGGTTCTACCTATGCAAATCAGTATGTAATCGGACAACCTGTCTCCATTGTTAAAGTCTATCAATATGAAGGGATCAATCCCCAAACCGGCCTATTCCAGTTTACTGATTTCAACGGTGACGGAAAAATCTCTTCTCCTAACGACAATAAGGTAATAGAAAAAATAGGGGTACAATATTTTGGAGGGTGGAACAACACAGTTCGTTATAAAAACTGGGATTTGTCCTTTCTGTTTCAATTCGTTAAGCAAAGAAATAGAAACTACAACAATATTATGCCTATTGCGGGAAGCATTAATAACCAGACCGTAGAAGCTCTGAATGCTTGGTCCGTTGAAAACCCAAACGGCTTGTATATGCCGTATTCTACCGGTGCTAATGGCACCAAAAATGCTCTGCAGATTTATTTCCAAAATAGCACCGCTTCCATTTCGGATGCCTCTTTTATCCGCCTTAAAAATGTGCAGATAGGATATCACATTCCTTTAAAAAACAGCGTCTTTAAGGATGTGAAGATCTATTTTCAGGGGCAGAATCTTGTTACATGGACCAAATATTTTGGCATTGATCCCGAATTTTCGATTATCGGCTTTCTGCCACCTCTTAGAACGTATGCTTTCGGAGCACAATTTAACCTATAAAATTCTACCAATGAAAACATTTAAATTACTATATATAATAATTGGACTATTGTTGCTGACTGCTATCCTATCATGCGAAAAGTTAGTTGAAGTTGAAATACCAAACAACCAGATTACCACTGCTCAGGTATTTGAGAATGTACAGACCGCCAACGCCGCATTAGCAGGGGTTTATGCCGCCATTTGGGATGATTCACCAATTGCAGGAAGTTCCAGGGGAACCGGCGCATTACTGGGAACCTATACTGATGATCTGCAATGTTATTCCCCTTCCATTGTTAATGGTGCTTTTGACATCTATCTTAATCAACAGATTGACACTAACACTTCCGTTTATGCGATCTGGTCAAGTGCTTACCAACGTATCTATATGGTTAATGCTATTATTGAAGGAACAGAAAATTCTACGGCACTATCCTCAGAAGATAAAGACAGGATCAAGGGTGAGGCGCTGCTGTTACGATCCATTATGTATTTTTATCTGCAAGAGATTTTTGGAAGCATACCTTACCCGGTTACTACCAATTATCAGTTTAATCAAACTCTTCCTAAAACTTCTTCAAGCGAGGTTTTGGATCATATCGAAAATGATCTTAAAGATGCGGAGATATTACTTAAAGATGAATATAGAAATACAGAACGGATATTTCCCAACCGTAAAGTGGCACAACTGATACTGGCCAAAATATACCTGGTCCAACATCGATGGGGCGATGCAGAAACACTACTGAAAACTGTCGTACAATATCCGCTTTATCAGTTTGAAAATGATATTACCAAAGTATTCAACAAATCCGGTTCCCATATTATGTGGCAGCTGAAACCAACGAATACAGGGGATGCCACCAAAGAAGCCATTTTATATTATTTTACCGCTTCAGCCCCCGCCAATTATTCTTTATCTCAGGATTTGATGGCTGTTTTTTCAAATGGAGATCTGCGTAAACAGAACTGGACAACGGCGGTAACCTTTGGCGGAAATACTTGGTATAGGGCTTTCAAGTATAAAAACCGCACCAATAATAACACCGAGTATTCTATTGTATTTCGCCTTGAAGAAGCCTATCTTCTTCTTGCCGAAGCATTGGGACAGCAAAATAAAGTAGCCGAGGCTTTACCTTATATAAACGCTACAAGACAGAGAGCAGGCCTAAGCCTATTCACAAATTCAATATCTCAGCAGACCTTTTTAAATGAAATATTGTTGGAGAACAGAAAGGAGTTTTTTACCGAAATGGGGCACCGATTTCTTGATCTGAAACGATTTGGTCGTTTGAACATATTGACACCCGTTAAACCCATCTGGAAGGACTATCATCAATTGTGGCCACTGCCACAAAGGAGCTTCTGCTTAACCCAAATCTTAATCCCCAAAATACAGGTTATTAAAATGAAAAAGTATATATTTTTATTTCTATGTTTCTTTGGCTTCCTCTGCGATGCAAAGAGTAGCGGAGATACATTGCAGGCCTGGGCTTCAAAGTTTTATAGATTTAGTATCCTGAAATATTCTGACAACGGGCGGTGGATCGCTGCCAGCAAGGTTTACTCGGCCAATAACGATACCGTTATGGTATTCGATACTCAAAAGCCTCAATTTCCTGTGGGATATGTTCTGAAAAAACCTGATCTGTCTTTTATAGCAGGAAATTATTTACTGGCTTCGGGCAATGGCAGTGCAGAACTGCAAAATCTTAAAAACAAACAAAAGAATGTATATCAAGAGGTAAAACAGGCAGATGTATTGACAGCTGTTAACCGCTATTGCATTTTGGACCAAAAAGGAAATTTGAAAATTTTTGGCATTGACGGTAAAATACTTCACAAAATTGAAGACGTACAAAAATATGTGACCGATGGTGAAAAACAACTTTTTGTACACAGGCAGAAGGGTAATTCTTCTGAAATCATTACGCTCTTTGATACATCTGCAATGTGGTATAAAACAGAGAATACCATTAAAAAAATGGAGCTGAGCCCATCGAGAAAGCAGCTTATTATTATTGAAATTGATAAGGTGACCGCTGCACAAAGGATAATTTTCATTGACACAGGTAATGGGAATCTACAGCTCCCACAAATGGCACCTTTAGAAGCAGGCGAATATATCCGGGTAAAGGAAATTCAAAACGGGAATTCCTACCTGATAGATTCCCAATTACAGATAAGACCTCCTGCCCCTGAGAAAACTCTGGTTGATATCTGGTACGGAAACGATCGATCACTGATTGAAAAAGACAGTGGCCCAACCAGAAAACGGTATTGGCTATGGAACCCTAAATCCGGGGTCACTAAAACAATCCCCAATACGGAGTTTTCGACAGTTTCCTCAATAGACAGCGATAGATACTTCCTTGCTTTCAACCCTGATGAGCTTCAGGACTACATCTATAATTCTTCTTTGCCTAAACTCAGTATGAATTTATTTGACATCAGCACAAACACCTATCACAAACTGGATGTTATGGAACCGAGAATTTACTGTTCTAAAAATGGCACATACATTACATATCCAGATACATTCGGCAGATGGATACTGGTCAATACAGCCAGTCTTCAGAAAGAGCTGATCGGTGGTCGGTCACTTAAAAAACCTATATTCAGCACCGATAATAACGCCATTTATTTTGAAAACACAGATGATCTTTGGAGATATGATATCGGCAGCAAGGCACTCGGTCCAATGAAAATAGTAGCGGGGCAGGAAGTGAAAGTGCTAAATAAGAATGAAAAAAACTTAATGGATGGGCAATCCTTTTATCAAAGCAGCATTGAAAGGGATGATCCTATTCTAATAAGTGCTATAAATATAAAAGATAATACCTCCTCTTATCTGAAATGGCAAAAGGGGCATTCCAAAAAAATTGTCGGCCCCATTCCCTATAACATCAGCTGGGCATCAAATACCCCATTTTTTGATAAATTCTGTTATATACAAGATAATTTGAACACCCCTTCTCAGTTGGTATTTAAAGATCTACGAAAAAAAGGGACCCATATTATATACCAAAGCAATACACATGATGCAGGGGCTTTTACCTTAAAACAAGAGATAATTCAATACAGCAATTCAGAAGGAGTTCCTTTAAGGGGGATCTTGTACTATCCTGCTCACCTTGATCCTGCGAAAAAGTACCCTATGGTGGTTCATATATACCAGATACAGAGCAAAAAACACAACCAGTATTTAATGCCTACTCATTCATGGCCTGTAGGCTTCGACATTCGGACTTTATTAGAAAAAGGATATTTCGTATACCTGCCCGATATTGTTTTCAGTTCATCGGGAACAGGGCTGTCAGCATTGGACTGTGTAAACAAGGCACTTGATGCCGTCAGCAGCAGGCAAAACATTAATATGAAAAAAGTCGGATTAATCGGGCATTCCCATGGTGGCTATGAAACCAATTTTATTGCAGCACATTCCAACCATTTTGCAACCTATATTTCAGGCGCTGGCAACAGTGATATTGTACGTTCTTATTTCTCTTACAATTATAATTTTCACGGCCCCTTTTATTGGCAGTACGAGAACGGGCAGTACGAAATGAGAGTTCCCTTTTCAGAAAACAAGGAATTATATTTTAAGAACAGCCCTATCTACAATGTCGAGAAGGTCAATGCTCCAATTCTATTATGGGCCGGCAGGAAAGATGAGAATATTGCATGGGACCAGGTTCTGGAATTTTACATCGGTTTAAAAAGAAATAATAAACAGGTGATTGCCTTGTTTTATCCTAACAGGGGGCATGATCCTGGAAAATATACCGCAGAAGGTGAAGATCTGAGTAAAAGAGTATCCGAATGGTTCGATTATTTTCTTAAAGAAAAAAAGGGAATTCCTTGGATCAATAAACAAATAAAGGAGGGTGCCGAATAGCACCCTCTTTTATTTTAAGGCTCAATCTCGAACAGCTCTGTCCCGCACACGGTACCATCGATCTCATACAGGTTATGCGTATTAGCGCCGTCAAACCATGTACAAACAACAACACCTGTTTGATTACATTCCTTTGGTGTCAGCATACAGGGTTCTTCACTAAGAGAACCAATTCGATAGCTAGTTGCAGTGGTTTTGCTGTTTTTTGCAACGTTTGTCGCAAAAGCGGCGCCTGCACCCATTAATATAACGGCAGCAGGAAGAATAAACTTTTTCATAATAAAAAACTAAAGATTTGTGCCTACTCTCTTTCAGGTTTTCGGCTTCCCCTGGTTTGGTATTTTTATAATGGTATCCTGAATTTGTATCTGATGATTTCATTTCCAATCAGTACATACAGATACCGATCTGTTGCCAGCATGTGTGACATTGTATTCTCTTTCCGGTTCTGGATATAAAAGCTTCCTACATATTCCTGCCTATCTGTGCGGTATATATCAACCACAGCAGCATTTTTCCATGCTTTAGCAGATTCATGTTTTCCCATCAAGTTGGACTGATTGAACAAGAGTTGGTGATTTGCCGTCGTCGTCCTATTTACTATTAGTGGTGGCGCTGTTATTTTATGTTTTCCGTCAGAAAGCTGCCTGGTTTCTATTTTAGCCTTGCTCGTGGTATCTATTGTATTTAACCGCTTTAACACATTAAGATCATCATCCATCACCAAAAATTGATTTCTATAGGAATAGGTATAAATAAGCTCTGAGGTTCCCCGGCTTATGATCAACTTTCCATCAGAATCAAAAACACCGTCGATCTGTTTTTCAAGAATAGAGGGGTTTAGCTTCACCTTTGGAGTTGTTCTAAGGTCTAAGCTGCCCAAAGTGTATTGTTTATTACTGCTATTTTGTGCTCTGATCGCAAACCTGGAAGAATCTATGACCACCAGTTGGGTAAAATAAGCATCCCTGTAGCTGATGGTCCGAGCAAGAGAATCTCCCAATACCCCTCTGTATACAACCGGGACACTGCCGTCGTACAGGTAATAGTAAGGTGATTTAACCTGAAGTTGCAAATTTCTGAAATTATGATCTGATTTATCAAGACGGATCTTCGCAGCCAAGCCCCATGTAAATGCTGTATCAACTGAAGTCAGGATCAATGGTGCCGTAACATTACCCAGATAAATGCTGCCACTATCAGCTCCCGCGAAGTAATAAGAATTGATTCCGAGATCTATAGTCCTATCTTCAATAATAGGATGCAGCAGAAAGCGCCTGGTAAAGTTATTTTCCTTTTTAATGATATTTTCAGAGGATAAAAATAAAGTGATCACAATTCCTGCAGAAACAAGACTTATTCCTGCTGTGCCAATGATCGTTCTGTATAGCTTTCTTTCATTTTTCCGCTCTACAATATAGATACCTGCAAATGCTAAGAGAATACAGACCATATTAAAGATCAGATGCTCAGTCCAGCCCAGCTTTTCTAAAATACCGCCACAGGAACACGGTACAAAATCACTGTAATTCAGAATGAGATAAATATAAACCGTGAAGCTTACCAACATTCCCAGGGAAAGATACAGCCCTATGAGCCTGGTGCTTCTAATACAGAGTAATACAACAATAATGAGTTCCGTCATAATCACTGCATAAGAAATGAAACCTGCATAGGCACTCAGTAGTGGTGACTGTGCCAGCTGTACCTGAAAATTCTCAAAATCCAGTATTTTGCTAACGCCTGCATAGCAGAAGAGCAATACAAAGAAGTATGCAATGATGATGGGTAGTTTTAAGATGTTTCTTTTCATAGGGACATTATTTTCGCATTTATAAATTGAAATAGTTCTGATATGACAGTTTAGGATTAATTTCAAGTAACCACACTTAATATATTAATTAACCCCCAAAAGTCAGATAATGAATTTAGAAACTTAGTTAATCAAATCCCGTGTTGGAATTACTCAATTTAGCAGAATAAGTAAACAATGTAACCTGAGCCTGCAAGCCAATGGGTACAATTCGTGATAGTTTTTATCGTATCAAGCAAGGTTACGAGACTGGAGGCGGAGTCAGCCGTCGTAAGTCAATTAATAAAAACAGAGTAGAACCCTTTATTGAAGAAGCTGTTGTGAAAATAAGTACCATCCTCGTTTACAAGTGCCGTTTCATCTGCCTTAGCAGCAAATGATGAACTTACGCCTTCGATCAGAATTGCGGCGGGAAAAATTATTCTTTTCATATGTGTGTTTTTTTAAATTGTGGCTTACTTTTTTATTCAGGGTTTCAGCATCCCCTGGTTTGAAATCTCTGAGTAACGACTGTGCAAATCGGAACCTTACAAGTTCGTTTCCGGAAAGTACATAGAGATAGCGGTCTGTTGCTAATAGTTGGGATAGTGTGTGCTTTTTTCGGTTATGGATATACGATTATCGAACAATCACAACGCTGTTTTTTTGATTATATTGTACAGATGAACAATGGTAAATCACAGTGCAATATTGAACCTGTTGGTAAAACACGGGATTTTTGAATGTATATTTGAAATAATATGTACCTTTATTACGATAAAGGCCCCATAGTTCAATGGATAGAATAAAAGTTTCCTAAACTTTAGATCCAGGTTCGATCCCTGGTGGGGCTACAAATTGCCCGCAATTCACAAGACTGTTTCCCTGTTTTCAAGCTGGCAAACGATGTCAATTAAATCATTGAACAACTATCTGATTATATTTCGAGTATAAAAAACTCAGAGCTATGAGTGGGGGTGTTAAATTGAATTATTTATTCATGATTTCTATTTTTGCATCACTGCTGTCATTCATATCACTTTCAGGTTTATAATAATTAATGATAAAGTCTTTTGCCTCCCAGACAAGATAATAATAAGAATCTAATTTGGCTTTTTCAAACATAACATCCTTACTTGAAGCTTGACCAAATCCAAAATCACCATGTTCATCATTGTCATCATATTCAGGAAAAATAGGAGAATCCAGTGCTAATTGTGGAGATTGATATTCCTTAACGATTTGCTGTAATACATCTGAACTTTCTTTGGCGTCGATAAAAAAGGAAAGTGAAGTTATTCTTCCATGTGTAATGACTATGCTTTCATTTTTAACTTTCTTATCAAAAAAAATTAAAGGGAAATGATATTCCTCTTTTTTTCCTTGTGCATTAATCAACAATGATTTTATCTCCTCTCCGAATATATTTTGAAGATCTTGTGAGTTTTTAAACGGTTTTTCCATGCTTATTGTTGGGTTACATTTTAAAAATTACCATTGCTGAATATACCCCATCAGACGCAATCCATTTAATGTCTATAATTTCATAACTATGGGTAGATAAAAAAAATTACTTCTTTTCTACATTTTCGGTTGACATTGATTTAAAAATCCTGACTCTCATAGTATTAATTTTGGTTTATCCGAATATACAAATAATTCAAAAATACAAATACAGTTTCCGGTAATGCGGATTTATAGTAAAAAGATACCACAAAAAATCAAATTTCCATAATTAGTGATGTATTTGGCACAGGCGTTGTTACATTGAAAACAACTATTGAAAGAATAGCTATTTATGGGAACAAAAATATTCCCGTGTTATGCGGGAATATTTTTTAAACGACACACACATCACATAACTTATAAATCATTTTTTACACTTTTTACCTCCCTCGGGAGGTTTTTTTATTTATGACCTCGCTCATAATTTTATTGATGATGAATTTCCTAATTTTAAAACACACTTTATTTTCATGCCCATATTATCTTTTTGTTCACCTCCCGACATGATGGGAGGTTTTTTTATTAAATCCCGTTAGTAGAAAGACGCCTGTTTAAAGACGATTAACATATTAAAAATTAATTTGATATAATTTGATCATTGAAGCCGTAAAAATCGACCTCAGCATATTGGATGCTTTGCTATATCTGATATGTGGGCAGTTACGCTTTTGAATGTAAATAAAGTTAAGAAAGCAACGCAGAACAGGGCTATATAATGAAAGAACCCGCTCTTTAGGAGCGGATTCAGTAGATAAAACATCTCATTTTTTTAATTAGACAACAATAAAAAGCACAGCCGACAATGCTGTGCTTAAATTTTTATTTCAAATTTAATTGCAATTTCAATGGTAGTAAGAAAAGCAAATAAAGTTTCCACTTCGATTTTTATTACATAGTAAATGTAGTAATTATTTTAATACGAAATATGAATTTAATGTTAAAATTCACAAGTTATCCACATTTTGTTGTGGATAAGTCTGCCGGTTGCCCTGTAATGCCCCTTATCAATATCATATAGGGGAATGGAAATTTTTTTTAAGAGCTCTTGACTGGATGATTCTTTTATGGGAGATAATTGAAATTTTACGATTTCAAAAAAATGACTAACTTTATTCCATTAAAATCTATTGATAAATATGATCCGAGATCAGGCCGTGTTCTAATGCCTGAAAGCTAAAGGCTCAAGTTTCTGAGCCCTATATATCTGTTATTTCAAAATAAAAGAATAAAATGGCAACTTGAAGCTGTTTTGTAATCTGTCTATTGGGAAAAGTGATTTTTATATTCACTATTGCCCATGGATGTCATCATATTAAAATACGATTCAACATGAAAACAAATACGATCGCCGTCATCGGCGGAACCGGTAAGTCCGGAAAATACCTTGTTCAGGAACTTCTGAAAAAAGGATATCCTATGAAACTATTACTCCGGACTCCTGAAAATTTTACCCTTCAGAACCCTTTAATTGAAATTATAAAAGGTGATGCAAGAGATTTCGACGCTGTAGATCACCTCATTAAAGACTGCAGTGCGGTGATGAGTATGATAGGACAGCCTGTCGGGGAGAAGTCAATATTCACGGATGCCACAAACAATATTATACAGTCTATGAATGGTCATGGAATCAAAAGATATATTGTGATCACCGGTCTGAATGTAGATACTCCTTTTGACCATAAGAGCGGGAAGGTAGCAGCAGCCACAGACTGGATGTATCAGAATTATCCCAAAACCACAAAGGACAAGCAGGATGAATACGAAATCCTTGTAAACAGTAATCTGGACTGGACATTGGTCAGACTTCCCTTAATCATTCCGACTTCAAAGCATTTCACGACAGAAACAAGTCTGACAGATTGTAAAGGCGAGCAGATCAGTGCGGCAGACCTGTCCGAATTTCTGGTTTCCCAGATCGGGGATGAAACTTACAGTAAGCAGAGTCCATTTCTGTATAATGTGAAGGAATAACAAAGTTCACCTCATTATTAAAAAAAACAGAGAGCCATCCGGCTCTCTGTTTCTGTTTATTTCTTAAGTTTTTCCTTGATATATTTTGCAGTATAAGATTTCTTATTTTTCGTCAGATCTTCAGGAGTACCGGCGAATACAATTTCACCGCCATGCTTTCCTGCTTCCGGGCCGATATCAATAATATAGTCAGCACATTTGATAATATCCGGCTGGTGTTCAATGACGATTACAGAATGTCCAAGATCAATCAATGCCTGCAGGGACTTCAACAGCTTTTGGATATCATGGAAATGAAGCCCTGTAGAAGGTTCATCAAAAATAAACAGGGTTTTGTCTGTTGTAACGCCCTTGACAAGGAATGAGGCCAGTTTCACACGCTGTGCTTCACCACCGGAAAGGGTAGAGGAGCTTTGCCCCAGCTGAAGATAACCCAATCCAACTTCCTGCAGGGGTCTCAGTTTGGTGACGATCTTTTCCTCGTTATTATCTTTGAAGAATTCCAAAGCTTCATCCACCGTCATATGAAGGATATCGGAGATGTTTTTTTCATCAAACTTGACTTCCAGGATTTCATTTTTGAAACGTGTTCCTTTACAAACTTCACATTCCAGCTCAATATCAGCCATAAACTGCATGGATACATTGATCACGCCTTCTCCTTTGCATTCGTCACATCTTCCGCCGTCTACGTTGAAAGAAAAATGTTTCGGTTTATAGCCCATCATTTTTGCCACTTTCTGTTTTGCAAAAAGGTCACGGATATCATCGTACGCTTTCAGGTAGGTAACAGGATTGGAACGGGAAGACTTACCAATCGGGTTTTGATCGATCAGTTCAATATTTTTGATCAGTTTCTTAGGAAATTCTACAGAATCGTACTCTCCTTTTTTTCCGCCCATTCCTAACTGGATCTGGATATCATTGGTCAGGATTTCTTTCATTAAAGTAGATTTTCCACTTCCCGAAACCCCGGAAATGACCACCAGGCTTTCCAGAGGAACATCTACATCAATATTTTTAAGATTATTCTGTCTTGCTCCTTTGATATGAATCCATTCTTTCGCTTTTCTTCGTTTTGAAGGCACCTCGATCTCCAATCTTCCCGTCAGGTATTTTGAAGTAAGGGTGTCTGCACTTTTAAGCTCTTTATAATCACCGGCAAATACCAGTTCACCCCCAAGATAACCGGCTTCTGGGCCAATATCAATAATATAATCAGCAGCATGCATCACATCTTCGTCATGCTCTACCACAATAACTGTATTTCCCAGATCACGAAGGTTTTTCAGCACCTCGATCAGGTTTTCGGTATCCTTGGAGTGAAGGCCGATGGAAGGTTCATCCAGGATATAAATGGATCCTACCAGTGAACTTCCTAAGCTTGTTGCCAGATTGATTCTCTGGCTTTCTCCTCCGGAAAGTGTATTGGAGGTTCTGTTGATTGTTAAATATCCTAACCCTACCTTTAGCAAAAACTCAAGCCGGGTTGTAATTTCATATAAAAGTCTTTTGGCAACTTCTTTATCGTGTTCAGACAGTTTTAATCCGTTGATCAAGGGTGCCAGCTCATCCAAAGGAAGTTCAATCATGGACTGGATATTATGTCCGTCCACTTTTACCCAGCTTGTTTCCTCACGCAGCCTTAAACCCTCGCAGGTAGGACAAAGGGTTTTCCCTCTGTAGCGTGAAAGCATCACCCGGTACTGGATTTTGTACAGGTTTTCTTCAAGCATTTTGAAGAAATTATTGATACATGGGAAATTGCTTTTTCCATCACCTTTCCAAAGAAAATTTTTCTGTTCTTTGGTCAGTTGGTGATAAGGTTTATGGATAGGGAAGTCTCCTGCTTTTTTGATAAAGTCTTTTTTCCATTCACTCATGGTTTCTCCTCTCCAGCATACGACAGCATCTTCATAAACGGACAGGGTTTTATTCGGAACAACAAGATCTTCATCAATTCCGATTACCTTCCCATATCCTTCACAAGCCGGACACGCCCCATAAGGATTGTTAAAGCTGAAAAAATGAACATTCGGTTCAAGGAATTCCATGCCGTCCAGCTCAAATTTATTGGAAAATTCTTTTACTTTTCCGGTATCTGCATTTTTCAGCGAACAATAGCCGCGGCCTTCATAGAAAGCCATCTGAATGGAGTCTGCAAGCCGCTGAAGAAAGCTTTCATCTTCCTCATAAGAAAAACGGTCGATCACCAGATTAATGGCCATCCCTTTTTCAGGAGCAAATCCAAAGCTTTCAAGATCTTCAATACCGGCTATATTGCCGTTAATTTCAAGTCTTGTAAAACCTGCCAGTTTTAAAACATTCAGGGTTTCTTTAAAGTTATCAGCATCATATTCCAAGGGCGCTGTCAGTAAAAAAGAAGTGTCCTTTTTGGATGCCTTGATAAAATCCACCACATCAGAAACCGAGTCTTTTTTCACTTCTTCACCTGAAACCGGAGAAAACGTTTTCCCGATTCTGGCAAATAAAAGTTTCATATAGTCGTAGATCTCTGTAGATGTTCCTACAGTGGAGCGCGGATTGGAAGAGATGACTTTCTGTTGGATCGCAATAGACGGAGCCAGGCCTTTAATATCGTCAACTTTAGGTTTTTCAAGTTTACCCAAAAACTGACGGGCATAAGAGCTCAAGCTTTCTACATATCTTCTCTGTCCTTCTGCATAAATCGTATCAAAAGCCAAAGAAGATTTGCCGCTTCCTGAAACCCCGGTAATAACGATGAGCTTATTTTTAGGGATCAGGACATCTATATGCTTCAGATTATTAAGATGGGCATTCTTAACGTAAATCTGTTTTTTTATGTCTATTTCTGTAGTATTAGCCATATTCTGTTTATTCATAAAAGTGACTGTACAGTATTTAATCTGCCAGTATAATGGTGTTTTGCCATAGAATACTCCAGGCGTGCTTCAATTAAACTTTTAAATCCATCCTCCAATATTTCAATATATTGTATACGGAATACCATTGAAAAAAGAATGAATTCATCGAAAAATTAAGACCCACAAAATTACGAATTTTTGATGAAATTTCTATGTTTATCTCCTATCCAAAAAAATAAAAGGATGACGGCGAAGCAGGAGCTTTTAAATCAGCATAAGATAGTAATAAGAAGGCAGATGTGAGGATTTTCGTAATTTTGTTCTTATTTTATGTAATGTTTAAATATTTTTATAATTTTTGTTAAATTTTTTTTACCAATCTATTGTTTTATGTTTTAAAATTATTTAAAATTGTACCTGTAAATATGTAATATAGAAATGATAAAATTATTCAGAGATCTGGTTACACATTTAATGAGAAAAAGATAAAAAACTACTCCCTCAGACACAAGATGCCGCATCCCATTGCTGCATCTTTTTTTATGACAAGTATCATTTGTCTTTCTTGGTGAACTCCCTTACTTTTGGAATCTGTTATTAAAGAAAACTACGGATACAATTATGATCAAAAAGATAGGAAGTGCTTTTTTTCTGGGATCTTTACTTTGGGTACATGCACAGGAAAAGACTACAGATATTGAAAGCATTGAATTTCAGGGGAAATTTATCTCTACACCTTATAAAAGTGCCAACCAGAATATCAGTGTTATAACAAAAGAGGATATTGCTAATTCTCCGGCTAAAAGTATTGATGAAATTCTTCAGCAGGTTTCCGGAATGGACATCAGAAGGAGAGGAGCGAATGGGGTGCAGAGTGATATCGGTTTCCGTGGAAGCTCTTTTGAACAGGTCCTCCTGCTCCTGAACGGAATCAGAATGAATGATTCCCAGACCGGACATAATACTATGAATATTCCGGTAGATCTGGCAGATGTAGAAAAAATTGAAATCATCAAAGGCCCTGCTGCAAGACGTTTCGGGCAGAACGCCTACGCAGGAGTGATCAACATCATTACAAAAGTAAATCCGGGAAAACGGGTAAAAATCAGTGCTGAAGGCGGAGATTACGAAACCTATAGCCTGGGTTTGAATGCTCAGTTGGGAAATGAAAAATTTTCGGGTTCTCTTCAGGCGAACTCCGCTTCTTCCGAGGGTTATATGTACAATACTGATTATGAGATCAGGAATGTATTCTACCAGGGACGAATGGCCATTAAAAACGGAGATCTGAAACTGCAGGCCGGTTTTTCTGAAAAAAAATTTGGAGCGAATGGGTTTTACTCCTCTAAGGCGGCTACAGAACAATATGAAGAAACACAGGCTTCTATTGTAAGTCTTTCACATCAGCAGACTTTTGGAAAATTAAAACTGAGTTCTAATGCATACTGGCGGAGAGGTCAGGATATGTATCTTTTTAACAGGCAGAACCCTTCTCTCTATAGAAATATGCATATTGGTAATAATGTTGGCGGAGAAGTGAATTCAAGCTATCAATGGGGATTAGGGATTACCGGTGTTGGAGCCGAGTTGAGGAAAGAATTTCTGGCAAGTAGTAATTTAGGAGACAGAAACCGTTTTGTTTCCCAGGTTTTCTTTGAGCATCACTTTTCATTATTGGATAAAAAACTGAACATCAGCCCTGGAATTTCTTGGGCCCACTATTCTAAAGAAGGAAATTTCTTTTATCCGGGGCTTGATGTTGGGTATAACTTTAATTCCAATCACAAAGTCTACGGAAATATTGCCAAAGTACACCGCATTCCGACTTTTACAGACCTTTTTTATGTAAGCAAAACCGAACAGGGAAATCCTGATTTACTTCCTGAAAATGCTGTTTCATCGGAAATCGGATATCAATTTCAGAACAGTACAATTCTGGCAAAAATCAGCGGGTTTATGAGGAATTCCGATAACTCGATTGACTGGGTAAAGAAGCATAGCAATGACCTGATATGGTACGCCCAGAACGTAGGGGAAATTAAGATAAAAGGGATAGAAGCTGAGATAAACCACAAAGTCAACCATTGGCTGAGATATTCTGTAGGATATACTTATCTGGACAGTAAATATAAGGAAACGAATGAATTTGTTTCAAGATATATTCTTGATAATCTGAAGCATCAGGTGATCGCAAAATTAGAGACCAAATTCCTCAGGAACTTTACCAATGAGCTTGTTTACCGATATAATGAAAGAGTAAGCCTGGGCACTTATCATCTCTGGGATGAAAAATTAAGCTTCAATAAAAAAGACCTTTCCGTATATGTGCTGATCAATAATATCGCCAATACAAAATATACAGAGGCTTTTGGGGTGGAAATGCCTCAAAGGTGGTTCCATATTGGGTTTTCTTATACAATTAATATTAAGTAGACGTTAAGTCAATATTAATTAAAGTTAATATTAACAAATTGTTAAAACATATACATTTGCAAAAATTTTTTATGAAACATCTTTTAGGTTTGAGTCTGCTTCTAAGTATTTCTTTTTTCAAAGCACAGGAACATCTTTCCAGCTTTAATGCAGTGACTCTGACCTATAAGTTTCATCCTAAGTTTTTCATCTACGGAGAAGGACAATTACGGGGCAATGAAGATTACACCTATCCCGATTACTATGAAATAAAAGGAGGGCTGGGGTACAACCTTACCAAAAACCACAAACCCTTTATCGGTCTTGGAAGGTATGTGAATTATAAAAACCATAGCTTAAGCAAAGAGGAATTTAGAGTGTGGCTTCAGGATGTTATTGATTTAAAAAAAGGAATTGTGAAATTTGAAAACCGTTTCCGTGCTGAGAAAAGTTGGTTCTATGAGCCTAAGGCAGATAAAACTTCTCAGAGGATGCGCTACCGATACCGGCTGAATGTCAGTGTTCCTTTAAACTCCAAGACCATCCAAAAAGGAACGGTCTTTGCGAATGCTTACGATGAGGTTTTCTTTGTAACCCCGATGAAGCCTACTTTTGCCAGAAACAGGGTATATGGCGGTTTCGGCTACCAGATCGATGATTATTTTGGAGTATTGACAGGATATCTGTGGCAGCGGGAATTTGATGCTTCCGGAAATAAAAATTTACATTTTATTTACCTGGCTTTAAACATTAACATTGATGGAACGGATCATCATGTTAAGACTTATGATTTCCCGGGAGCAGATTAATATTTTTCTATCAGATAGCGGTACGCTTTCAGGTATTTATTAAACCTTTTGATATCCTTAGGAGTAAGCTCTCTGTTTACTCTTCTGAGATCCATATTGTCCCGAAGATCATTAAGCTTTACAGCTACAGCAAGGGGAGACCTTTCTGTTCTTTTGATAAATTCATCATAATCTTCTTCCGGGTCAAACTTGGTGAGGCAGCTTACCGCAAAAATAATATATTCCGGGAATCCTTCATTTCTTAAATAATCCAGGCTGAACTCCGTGGGATGGTCTTCTACGACGTCATGAAGTACGCCTACGATTTTTTCATCCACTGTTTTACCATATTCCATGACGCGCATGACGTGGGCAATATATGGCGCATGGTATTTATCGGTCTGTCCTTTATGGGCCTTATCGGCTATCTTTATCGCTTTATTCAGTAATTCTTCTTTTGTCATTTTTCTAAGAAAATAAGAGTACAAAAATAAAAAATGCCTTAAAAAAATAAGACATTTTTAGTAAGATTATTTCAGGTTGTTTTTACAAATTGATATCCTCTTCCAAAGAAGCATGCGGAGCATTATGTTTTACGGATTCTATACCGTTTTCCATTCCATTTTCAGACTCATACATCTGGCTGGTTCCTATGATCTGTCCGTTTCCTGCTTTAAGGTTAAAATAACACCGTTCATCTTTGGCTTTATTTCTTTCAAATTTGGAATCCTCCTGAGCGTTGGTCCTCACTGATTCGATGCCGTTTTCACAGGAAGATTTTGAATTGTATCCCTGACTGGTTAAAATTACCTGTCCGTTTCCTGCTTTAAGATTAAACTGAAAGTCACCGTTTGGTCTTTTTGAAATAATGAATTTTCCCATGGTAATAGTTTTTAAATTGGTTTTTGTGGTTATTTGGATGGCATGGCCTTCTTTATATTCATTTTTGGTTTTTCAGGGTGATGGCATTTAAGATTTTATATTTTGAATCATCCTTTTTAGGTTCTTTTAAAGCCATATATATCGTATCTTTCGGCTTAATGGTCATCATCTTATAAAGCTCTTTATATAATCCGGCTGGATTCATGCCGAAATTTACCGGCAGCTGTCCCTTCTTTTCAAGAATTTTTGCAGTATCTGTTTTAGGGATAAATTTGAGTTCCTCTTTTTTCTGAGCAGTAAGTGCAGCGGAGAATAAGAGGAGTGGAAATAATAATATTTTCATGTGTTCATTTATTTAAAAATAAAAATAACGATTTTTTTTAAATCAAAATCAATTAATAGGGGTAAATTCAAATAGATTCACAAAGAATAGATGGAATCAATAAAAAATAAAAAGCGCCTCAAAGAATGAGACGCCTGAATCAAATTTATGTTATAAAAGACTAATAAGCTCCTTTTTCAATATAGTGAGCAGCTACTTTTTCAGTTAAAGCCACTACATTCGGATTATTGGTATACTTTGTGAATCTTCTTAATCCTGACAGCATCATTCTCTGCTCATCTCCTTCAGCAAAAGAAATGATTCCTTCTTTAGCGGCAACAATGATTTTCTCCACAGCTTTATAAAGGTTGAGCTGAGCCATTGCAGCTTCTACAGAGTCAGGGGAGAAGTGTTTTTCAGCTCTCAATACTGCAGATTCCGCCATGTAGATCTGGTTAAGGATCTCAGAGGCATTCAGTAATAGATGTTGTTGCTTTTCAATATCCATCATATACTTCTGAAGAGCAGCTCCTGAAACCATTAAGAATACTTTCTTAAGGTTAGCAATGATCGCTTTTTCTTCACTCATAAATTCTGAATAATCAGGAACTTCAAATGAAGGAATTCCCATCAATTCTTTGCTGATTGCCATTGCAGGAGATAAAAGGTCCAGTTCACCTTTCATGGCTCTCTTAATAAGCATTCCTACAGCTAATAATCTGTTGATTTCATTGGTTCCTTCATAGATTCTTGAAATTCTCGAATCTCTCCATGCAGATTCCATTGGAGTATCTTCAGAGAATCCCATCCCTCCGTATACCTGGATTCCTTCATCAGCGGTATGCTGAGCAAGATCGGAAACAAATACTTTAAGGATTGAACATTCTACAGCGAATTCTTCAACTCCTTTCAGTTCAGCAGCCTGATGATCCATTCCTCCGGCTACCAGTTCATCAATTTTATCCTGAACATTTTTAGCGGCTCTGTAAGAACCCGCCTCACTTACAAATACTCCGGTCGCCATTTCAGCAATTTTCTTTCTGATCGCCCCGAAAGTCGAAATGGAAACTCCAAACTGCTTCCTTTCATTAGAATATTGGATAGAGTGGTTTAAAATTCTTCTCTGTGCATCCAGGCACGCTGCAGCCAATTTGATGCGGCCTACGTTAAGTGCGTTTAATGCGATCTTAAAACCATTATTTCTTTCTCCTAAAAGATTTTCTACAGGAATCTTCATATCATTGAAGAAAACCTGGCGGGTAGAAGAAGCACGGATTCCTAATTTATGCTCTTCCTCACCAAAAGTTAAGCTTTCAGGATTTTCAAGCTCAGAACGGTTGATGATAAAGCCTGTGATATTTTTATCGTCATCAATTTTAGCGAATAATGTGAATGTATCTGCAAATCCTGCATTGGAGATCCACATTTTCTGACCATTGATGATATAGTGTTTTCCGTCTTCGGAAAGTTTAGCTTTTGTTTTTCCTGAATTGGCATCAGAACCAGCATCCGGCTCCGTTAAGCAGTAAGCGCCAAACTTTGTTCCAGTTGCTAAATCCGGAAGATATTTTTTCTTTTGCTCTTCCGTTCCGTAAAGCACGATAGGAAGTGTACCGATACCTGTGTGTGCTCCATAAGCTGTTGCCAATGATCCTGTAGTTCCGGAAAGATAGTCACAGGCAAGCATGGTCGTTACAAAGCCCATTCCTAATCCTCCGTATTCTTCAGGAACGGCAATTCCCAACATTCCCATTTCACCAAGCTTACGCATTGTTTCTTCAGTGAATGCATAATCTTTCTTTTCAAAACGTTCTTTTTGAGGAACCACTTCTCTGTCAATAAATTCTTTTGCAGAATCACGAAGCATTTTTTGTTCTTCGTTCAGTTCTTCAAGACTGAAAATTTCATTTGCAGGAATTTGTTTGATCAGGAATTCCCCGCCCTTAATTATATTGCTCATTTGTTATTATTTTAAATTTTAATTATTATAATCTTGAATTTTAGATTATGGATTTTGAATTACTCTTTCAGTTTTAATTTGTCTTGAAGTGTTTTGACAATTGACGTTAAAATATTTACAATACCTTGTATCTCTGCTTTATATTTTGTTTCATCAAATTTCACCAATTGAGATTGTGATAATAAATCAATCCAATACTGTGTTTCTCTGGCTTCTTTGCTGGCAACAGACATTTTGTGAAGAAAATCTTTTTCTGAAAATCCGGCTAAAGCTTCCTGAACATTTGCACCAATAGAAGTTCCACTTCGTAATAATTGTTTTGAAAGTATAAATTCGTTTTGAGATTTACAGATTTTATATAGCTCAATAATTGATAATGCAAAACTGAATGTCTTTTCTTTGATTAAATTTTCTTTTTGCATCGATTCAAAATTTAAAATCCATAATTCAAAATTTCTTAAAGTAATTCAAATATCGAAGCAGCGCCTTGTCCTGTTCCTACGCACATGGAAACCATTCCGTACTTGTTGCCGCGTTTTCTCATTTCGTCAAGAAGCTGAACCGTTAGTTTCGTTCCGGTGCATCCCAGTGGGTGGCCTAGGGCGATGGCTCCTCCGTTTACATTTAAAATGTCAGGATTTAGCCCTAGCTCTTTCTTAATAGCAACAGATTGAGAGGCGAAGGCTTCATTAAGCTCGATCAGGTCGATATCTTTTAATTCCAAGCCAGCTTGTTTTAAAGCTTTTGGAATCGCATAGACAGGTCCCATTCCCATTATTCTTGGTTCAAGTCCGGCAGCAGCATACGCTACTAATCTAGCTTCAGGTTCCAGGCCCAGCTCTTTTACCATTTCTTCACTCATTACCATGACAAAAGCAGCTCCGTCACTCATTTGAGAAGAGTTTCCGGCTGTTACGCTTCCACCGTTGGCAAATACAGGTCTTAGTTTTGCTAAACCTTGTAAAGAAGTATCAGCTCTCGGACCTTCATCAACTGAGAAATCAAACTTTTTAGTCTGCATTTTCTGATTTTCATCCAGGAAATTATATTCTACAGGAATCGGTACAATCTGGTTTGCGAATTTCCCTTCCTGATTCGCTTTTAAGGCCTTCATGTGAGATTCAAAAGCAAACTGGTCCTGTTCTTCTCTGGTGATATTATATTGTTTTGCCACTTCTTCTGCCGTGTAACCCATTCCCCAATAGTAATCAGGGTTCGTTTTTGCGATCTCTGTTTCAGGAACAGGCTTATAACCTCCCATTGGAATATATGACATCGATTCTGTACCTCCGGCGATAATGCAGTCTGCCATTCCTGCCTGAATTTTTGCTGAAGCAATAGCGATCGCCTCACTTCCTGAAGCACAATACCTGTTTACGGTTACTCCCGGAACTTTATCGGTATTTAACCCCATTAAAGAGATCAGACGTGCCACATTAAGACCTTGTTCTGCTTCCGGCATTGCATTTCCTACGATAAGGTCATCAATTCTGTTTTTATCTAATTGGGGAAGCTCAGCCATCAATTTTTCAATAACGGTAGCCGCCATGACATCAGGTCTTGTAAATCTTAAACTTCCTTTTGGAGCCTTTCCAACGGCAGTTCTGAAACCTTTTACTATATATGCTGTTTTCATATTTTGTTTAATTAAATTTTTTTTAGAGTTTTTGCCTTGCAGAGGCCAACTGTTCATAGATATTTGTTTATGCTTTCCTGGTGGAGCTCCGGAGGAGCGACCTGTTAATCATTAACCCATTCAAATAAATATTTCGGATCATATTCTATTTCAAATTTTGACATAAAATCCAGATATTCTTCTCTAAACGTTTTCTTTTTATGATGTTCTTCCTGGTTTAAAATATATTTTACAACAGAATCAACACTGCTTTTAGAATAAGAGAAAGCTCCGTACCCTTCCTGCCAATTGAATTTTCCATTCATCCATCCTTTTTCATTGATGAATTTTGAAGAACCCGCTTTAAGATCTCTTACTAAATCTGAGATCGAAATGGCTGGACTCATACTAACGAGAATATGAACATGGTCAGGCATTGCAAAAACGGCGAATAATTTTTGATTTCTATTGGAAACAATACCTGTAATAAACTGATGCAATTCTTTCTCTGTTTTCTTTTGAAATCAGATTTTGCCTTCCTTTGACAGCGAAAACAATTTGAATATAAATCTGCGTGTAGGTGTTTGCCATAAAAATTAACAGGTCGCCTCTACGAGGCTCTCCAATTTTTAACATTATTCATAGCTATTAACAGTTCGCTCCTACGGAGCTCCCCGTTAGTTTCTTAATGGTTTTCCGTTTTGCAACATGTACTGAATTCTCTCCAAAGTTTTTCTTTCTCCGCAAAGCTGAAGGAAAGTTTCTCTTTCAAGGTTCAATAGATACTGTTCAGTAACTACAGTTGGTTCAGACAAGTTTCCGCCTACCATTACGTTAGCCAGTTTATCTGCAATTTTCTTGTCATGTTCAGAAATGAAATTCCCTGTAAGCATTTGGTCTGTTCCTACATAGAACATTCCCAGAGCATCTTTTCCTAAGACTTTTACTTTTTGCTCGATCGGTTGTGTATATCCTTGTTCAGCTAATAGTTTTGCTACTTTTTTAGCTTCTGCAATCTGTCTGTTTTTGCTTACGGAAACGATATCTTTACCTTTTTCAAGGATTCCCATATCATAAGCTTCATAAGCCGAAGTGGCTACTTTACCCATGGCGATATTCATGAATGCATCACGAAGTCTGTTGTTTTTAACATCATCGCTATGGAATTCTCGTGAAGTTCTTAGGGTCAGTTCTTTGGTACCGCCACCGCCAGGGATTACCCCAACTCCTGTTTCTACCAGACCGATGTAAGTTTCTGCTGCGGCAACCACTCTGTCTGCATGCATCGTCATTTCGCATCCGCCTCCTAGCGTCATTCCGTGAGGAGCTACCACTACAGGAATAGAGGAGTAGCGTACTCTCATCATGGTTTTCTGGAAATAGGCAATAGCCATGTTTAAATCATCCCAATCCTGCTCAATAGCCATCATAAGGATCATGGCAAGGTTAGCACCTACAGAGAAGTTGGCTCCTTGGTTTCCGACTACTAATCCGTCATATTCTTTTTCGGCTAAGTCAATAGCTCTGTTTAGTCCATCAAGAACTTCGCCTCCCAGAGAGTTCATTTTTGAACGGATCTCAAAATTGATGATTCCGTCTCCCAGATCTTCAATAGCGGCTCCGGAATTACTCCAGATTGTTTTATTTTTTCTGATATTATCTAAGATGATGAAAGCGTCCTGACCCGGAATATTGTTATAATTTCCTGAGTTCTTATCGTAATAGATACTTTGTCCCTCATCATTTACTTTATAGAAGGTTTCCCCTTTTTCAGCTAAAGATTTTGCCCAGTCTGAAACTTCGTATCCGGCATCTTTTGCCAGTTCAATCCCTTTGGCTACTCCTACAGCATCCCAAATTTCAAACGGACCATTTTCCCATCCGAAACCGGCTCTCATAGCATCATCAATTTTATATACTTCATCAGAAATTTCAGGAACCTTATGCGAAACATAAGCGAATAATGCTCCGAAAGATTTTCTGTACAGTTCACCTGCTTTATCTTTACCACCAATCAATACTTTGAATCTGTCGATTGGCTTATCAATGGTTTTTGTTAATTCCAGGGTAGGGAATGAAGATTTTCCCTGAAGTTCATATTCTAAGGTATCGAGATTTAATCCGTGAATTTCAGATTTACCGTCTGCATTTTTTACTTTTTTATAGAATCCTTGTTCTGTTTTTGAACCCAGCCATTTATTATCCATCATTTTTTGGATATAGCCGGGAAGAGCAAAGACATCATTGAAGTCATTCGCTTCAGCACCGCTTTGACGGACACCGTTTGCCACCATGACCAGGGTATCAAGACCTACTACATCAGCCGTTCTGAACGTTGCTGATTTAGGACGTCCGATTACAGGACCTGTTAATTTATCTACATCAGAAACAGTAAGTCCCAGTTTCTGTACATTATGAAGAAGATCCATCATCGAGAATACCCCGATTCTGTTAGCGATAAACGCTGGAGTATCTTTTGCCAAAACAGTGGTCTTGCCCAGGAATTTTGCTCCATAGTTCATATAGAAATCTATGATCTCGGGAGCTGTGTCGTGGGTAGGGATGATCTCTAAAAGAGGAAGGTATCTTACCGGATTAAAGAAGTGGGTTCCTGCAAAATACTTTTTGAAGTCTTCGCTTCTTCCTTCTGTCAGTAAGTGGATAGGGATTCCGGATGTATTGGAAGAAATTAATGTTCCCGGTTTTCTGAACTGTTCAATCTTTTCATATACCGATTTCTTGATGTCAAGTCTTTCTACCACTACTTCAATGATCCAGTCTGTATTTTTAATTTTCTGTAAATCATCATCGAAATTTCCTACCTTGATTCTGTCTGCAAACTTTGGAGAATAAAGAAGTGCAGGACTTGCTTTTTTAAGTTTTTCAAAGTTTTCAGCAGCAATTCTGTTTCTTACTGCTTTGTCATCTTTGGTCAAACCTTTTTTCTGCTCAGCTTCAGTCAGCTCAAAAGGAACAATATCCAACAGCAACACCTCAACACCAATGTTGGCGAAGTGAGCTGCAATACCGCTTCCCATAATTCCTGATCCAAGAACCGTTACATGTTTGATTCTTCTTTTCATATGTAAAATTTTATTATTAATAAGGTTATATGCAACCATACGGTCTCATTATAATTTATTTTCTGTTGTTCAATAGTTCGTTGGCTATTTTCATGATTTCAGTCATCACCTCTTTGAAAGTTTCCATTTTTTCAGGAGCAATCTTCTCCATCACCTTTTTGTTAAAGTTGACCACTACTTCCTTGGACATGTTTCTGGAGTTCAGTCCTTTATCCGTAAGTTTAATGATAACCTCTCTTTTATCAGCGGTTGTCTTTTCCTTATAGATATATCCGTTGTCTTCCAGAAGTTTTATGATTCTAGTCAAAGAAGTAGGTTCTATGGCCATCTTAGGACCAAGATTAGTACTTCGGGTTCCTTCTTTGGGATCAATTTTAAGAAGGGTGAGGGCCTGTACAGCTGTAGAATCGTGTTCTTGAGCTAATTCTGTGTACATTTTTGAAACAGCCAGCCAGGTCTGTTTTAAAATTAAATCTACGTTTTCTATTTTTTCCTTATTATTATCCATCATTTTTGCACCAATGGTTTTACCCAAATTTAGTAAATATTATGCATGCATAATATTTACTAACGTTAAATTTTGTTAATAACCTGATAGTAAACGGATTAAATTGTATGATTAGCATAATACTATGCATGCATAGTATGTGGAATAATCAATAAAAACTTTGTATTAGTGAAAGTTTGTGATGTAATTTATAATTTCTTCAAAAGATCCGCATTGTTGTTCCGCGTTATCTTTAGCAATTACCCAAAAATTGTTCTGAAATTCAAAATGTAGGGAAGAAAGGTCTTTTTGAAAGTTTTTTTGGAGCAGTGAATACAGCATTTCCTTATATATCTGGGGTGCCGAGATGTGCGGAGGAATAAAACTCTCACTCATTTGAAATAATGAGATGTTGGTGAGTTCATCATGTTGGAGTAAAATATCTTCTACAATTCCGGAATGCAGTTGGGTATCTTTTACATACCATATCTTATCTGCAAATTCTTTAGCCAGCCTCCAGTCATGAGATGAAAACAGGATCAGTTTGTTCTGTTCTTTAGCCAGTTTTCTCAGGGTTTTAAGGATGATGATTTTATTTTTCTCATCCAGATGGGTGGTGGGTTCATCCAGGATAATAATAGAAGAGTTCTGGGTAATGGCCCGCCCAATGAATGCTTTTTGCAGGTTTCCGTCCGAGAGGTTTTTAAGGGGAATATGTTGATATTGCTTTAATTCTAATTCATCAATAATATGGGAAACCTCTTTTCGGTCTTCTGGTTTTAATTCGAAATAGAAAGGGTAGTAGATGTACTTTCCCAATGAAATTAAATCCTCTACCGTATAATGCTGCGGAACTACAGATTTTGAAAATACGACAGCAATATGCTCTGCAATTTCTTTTACCGAAAGTTTTTTTACCTGTTGGCCATTGATTAAAATCTGGCCGCTCAGTAAAGGGATCTGATGCAGAATAGATTTTATTAAAGTTGTTTTTCCCACGCCGTTGTTACCGATCAGGAGGCATACGTCTCCAAGCTTTAATTCTGCACTGGCATTGGAAATTAAAGTTTTATTGTAGCCTATATCTGCTTGTTTGATCTGTAGGTGCATGATGTAATGAAAAATAAGAATTAAAAATAGGAGCGGGAAAAGTTATGAAATTATTTTCAAAAATCTGTGCCATGCGGTATATCTGTTTTATACTTATATGCTGTATTTTATGGTTAAACGCAAGGGCGCAAAAGTTTTACAAAAATACTGTTTTTAAGGCGCAAGGAATTTGACAAGTCAAATTTTATACTGTTTCATCTCTTTACTTTAAATATCAGACTAGAAGGTTATGGATGCCAATTAATTTTAATAATCCTTAATAATTCAGCATTCAATTTTATCTTCGATAAAATCTTTGCGTCTTAACTACGTGCTACAAATAAATAATTGCGTCTTTGCGTTTAACTAATTTAGAATTATGTTTGTTCCTTTATGCTGTATTTTATGGTTAAACGCAAGGGCGCAAAAGTTTTGCAAGAATGCTGTTTTTAAGGCGCAAGGAATTTGACAAGTCAAATTTTATACTGTTTCATCTCTTTACTTTAAATATCAGACTAGAAGGTTATGGATGCCAATTAATTTTAATAACCTTAATAATTCAGCATTCAATTTTATCTTCGATAAAATCTTTGCGTCTTAACTACGTGTTATAAATAAATAACTTGCGTCTTTGCGTTTTACCAATTCAGAATCACACTTTATTCTGTTTCAAAAGCATCATCAATATCACAGGAATTCCAAAGACAGAACTTATCACATTCAGAGGAATCTGGGTTTTCTCTGCAATAACAGAAAAAAACAGCATGACCAGCATCCCCAGGAACATGTTCAGGATCCATTGCTGCCATAGCCTGGAGGGATTATAAACCAATCTGCAGAAATGAGGAACAATAATTCCAATAAACAGAATAGGTCCTAAAAAAGCGGTAATAGAAGCTGAAAGAAGGGAGGAAGCTACGATGATCAATAATTTCAACTGTTTAAGGTTCACCCCTAAACTCTTGGCGTATGACGTGCCCAAAGAATTTCCAATCAGAGGTTTTATGGTTTTAAAGCAGAAAAATAACCCGATGGCTACCAATACCGACAAAACATAAATTTGATTCCTGCTTACCATATTATTAGCTCCGAAAGACCATAAGATATAATTTTTCAGACTTTGGTTTTCTGCATAGAGCTGAAGCAGAGAAACAATAGCTCCGGCAAATGCAGAGATCAGGAATCCGAAAATAATAAGATAAGACTTATCCTGGAACTGATTAGACATTGACAGTAAGACCAGCATTAAAACCAGACTTCCACCAATCGCTGATAAACTCAGAAAACTGTTCTGAAGAAATTCAGGAAGGAGAATATCATGGGAAAAGAAAATATAAAACGCTACGGATAAACTGGCTACTGAAGTGATTCCCAGGATATCCGGACCGGCTAATGGGTTCTGAAAATATTCCTGCATCAGAAAACCGGAAGTAGGAATTGAAATTCCAGCCAGAAGCATCACCAATACACGGTTGATGCGGATTTCAGCAATCTGGTTATGGGCAGAGTTCTGGAAAAAATCCTGGAAACGTAAACTTAAAAATCCTGTGTTCAGATTAATGACAGCACCTATCATGATAGCTACCACAAACAATAAACACAGGATCTTAAACCTTTTTGACATTATTCAGAAAGAGTTTCTGTATGTTTTACTTTAAAAAAGAAGCGATTTTTGAGTTCAATACTTCCTCTGTCATCATTCCCAGATATTCATCTGTTTTGTCTCCTTTTCTCATAAACGTGAAAGGAATAGAACCTCCGTCCCATTGTTTGAAATTATTAGAGAAGAAGTTTTGATCAATTTTTGTCCGTCCAGTAAGATAACATGATCACCTAAATTATTTTCTACGACAAAATTTTTCACTGCGCCATCCCAGTCAGATTTATCATCCAGGTTCACAAAAGTGAACTTAACAGGTTTTCCTTTTAATTCCTGTATTTTATTTTTAAAACTTGGAATCTCTCTCATACATGGGCCGCACCATGTGGCAAAAAAATTGGTAACATATAAAGTGTCATTATTTTTAGCCAGATACTGTCCTACATTTTCAGGAGAAAGTTCTTTGGGAACATAGGCACCTGCTTCTGTAGGCGTATTTTTGGTGACAGCAAGTGAATCCGTTGAAGTATTATCTGTTTTCTGACCCTCTTTTTTACAGCTGTAAAGAGCAGTAAGAATAAGCGTGGATAAAATTATCTTCTTCATAAATTATTTTTTATCTATTTTTGAATTGAAGTATGGAACAACAAATCTATAAAGGGAAACTGATACAGTTTCATTGGTTAAAAGTAGCGAAAAAGGAAGAACTGACCAAAAATACTTTTTCTCTGGAGTTTGAAATTCCTGAGAATTTAAAGGAAAATTTTAAGTTTGAAGCAGGGCAGTTCGTGAGTGTTAAATTTCAATCCCATGGGAAAGAAGTGATTAATGATTATTCAATGACTTCTGCTCCGTATGAAGGTAAAATATGTTTGGGAATCAAGGTAAACTCTTCTGAGGGAGCGACTTCACAGTTATTTCAAAACTATAATGTAGGAGATCAGCTACAGGTAAGCGAACCTTCCGGAAGATTTACTTTAGTATCCAAGCCAAGTGAATTCAGGACCATTGTTGCGTTTGCAGCCGGTATCGGAATTACTCCGATTTTGAGCCATTTTAAAAATATTCTCCATAATGAGCCAAGAACAAGATTGTTTTTATTCTTCGGAAATAAAAGTTCTGAAGAACTGATCTATAGAAATCAGCTGGATAACCTTGCCAGAACTTGCGGGGACAGGCTGCAGATCTTTTACTTCTTTTCACAGGAAAAAACGGGTGATCAGTTTTTCTATGGCAGGCTGGATGAGAAAAAATTAAACCTAATCATCAACCAGATTCTGCATCTGGATGATACGGATGAAGAATCAACGATCTGGGATGCGGTAGATGAAGTATTGATCTGTGGAAAGGGAGAAATGATAAAAACACTGGCCAACGCCTGCTATCATCATGGAATTCCGAAAAAAAATATTCATTTTGAACTTTTTGAAGAGTATAATGATGATATTTATCCTGTAGAAAAGGAGTTTCCGCTTATTGAGAATATAGAAGTGGAGTTTACGATGTTGGGAAAAAATTATACCACTGTACTTCCTGATAACAGGGATAGAGTATTGCAACAGCTTTTGAATCAGAAGTTTCCTGTGCCGTACTCTTGTAAATCCGGAATTTGCGGAAGTTGTGAATGTTCTTTGGATGAAGGAGAAGTAGAACTTCTTGAGAATGAGTACTTAACTGAAAAAGAGGAGGCGCAGGGTCATATATTAGCTTGTATGTCTATTGTGAAAAGTAAAAAAATAAAGCTTAACTTTGATCTTAGTTGAGAGTTATTAAAAACATATTTGGGCTTGGGGTTATATCAATAGAGTTAGGAATTCTGTTGATATGTTTTTGTAATGCCTGGGTTTTCGGGCTGACTAACGGACGTACCTATACCAAAATATCCAAGATCCCACCCAGGGAAATCGCTCTGGTCCTGGGGACATCTCCCAAAATGAGATCCGGGCTTTCCAATCCTTATTTTACCAAAAGAATGGATGCGGCA
Source organism: Chryseobacterium sp. (assembly GCF_022869225.1). Lineage (NCBI taxonomy): Bacteria > Pseudomonadati > Bacteroidota > Flavobacteriia > Flavobacteriales > Weeksellaceae > Chryseobacterium > Chryseobacterium sp. Next base: position 4,472,447 of record NZ_JALIHL010000001.1, read on the forward strand.
GCTCTTCTTTATCATCACGGAAAAATCAAAAAGATTATTGTCAGTGGAGAAAAGAGCAAAGGGTACAATGAACCTGCTGCGATGAAAAACTATCTGGTCTATCAGGAAGGGGTTCCCGGAGATATCATTGTAGAGGATCCAAAAGGATTCAACACCTATAAAAGTATATTACGCTGTAAGGACGTTTACAAAAAGAAAAATGTGATTATTGTATCACAAGGTTATCATAATCTTAGGGCATTGTTTTTTGCAAGAAATAATGATATGAATGCTTTGGGATTTGATGCACAGGATGTGACAAAACCTGAAAGTTTTTACAGAAATCAGGCGAGGGAAATCCTCGCCCGTGTCATTGCTGTAGTGTATTTTATTTTAGGCGTTTCTCCGGATTAGAAAGGATATCCGAACGCAATATTAAGAGTAGGCTTGAAAGGCTGGAAATTTTTGAACCTCCAACGGTCTCCCTCCGGTTTGTTAGGATCGTAAATCTTATATGCAAGATCTATTCTGGCAGTAATATAAGCGATATTGATCCTTAGTCCAAATCCACTCCCTATACCCACTTGTCTTAGGAATTTATTGAATTTAAATTCATCTCCGTATCCGTCATTGTAATTACGAAGACTCCAGGTATTACCGATATCGGTAAATAAGGCACCTTCATACATATTGTTGAATGGAATCCGGTATTCTATATTGGTAGTCAGTTTTAGGTTATCGGTCATATAGGTACGCACCCTTTCATCTACCTGGGAATCTGCTGGACCCAAACCTCCAAATGCCACCCACGCTCTGATATCATTGGATCCTCCATTGAAATAAGACTTGATGATAGGCATATCCTGAGAGTTCCCATACGGAATTCCAACCCCGATGAACTGACGGAGCACTAAAGTCTGGTTTCCGTTGAATTTGAAATATTTTCTTGTGTCAATATCAAATTTTACAAACTGAGCATAAGGGATTCCAAAAATGGTTTTTTGAGGTGAAGTGACCACTCCGCCATCATTATCTTTTTTATTGAATAAGCTTAAAATATTACCGGCAAGTTCCACTTTACCATTGAAGTAAAAAGCGTTAGGATAGTCTTTTTTTCCAATCTCACTATACACGAAGTTATAGAGCATGGAAGAAATAAGGACGTCTTGTGTCTGCCTGTCTTTATTGACCAATGTTCCTCTGAATGCCGTCAGAAGATCTGTTCCCTGCTGATTCAGGCTGGCCCGGTATTTATCATCTAATAAAATAAGCTTTGAAACATCATCAACGCTGAGTTTTTTAGCTTCGTAATCGGTTCCAACCTGAGGTTTGAACGCAAAATAACTGCCAAAAATGTCGTCTCTTACCTTTCCATCATTCACGAAATAATCATAATAGGCATCTTTATTCTTTGTTAAACTGATCTGCGTGTTGAACAAAGTCAGTTTATGATATACCTGATCATTGACACTCGCCTGATAGTTTAATCCTGTATTGAAATTGACCCTTCCCAGGCCTATATTATTTTGTACTGAGGCTCCCAGAAGAATGGATGATGTAGGGGTATACCGTTTAGGGATAAATTTGTAATAATTAAAAGGGAGCAGGAGCCTCGGGAAATTAAGGGATGCCTGGGCAGAGATTTCATAAGCGGTTGTCCTTTTATCGATATTCTGTGTACTTCTGATGGATCCGAAGGTTCCGGAAATACTTGTGGAAAGGTTTTCTGCACCTCTGAAGACATTCCTTGTCGTAAGGTCTATAGAGGGAGAGATCCCTAGGTTCAGTACCTGGGAATAATTAATATCCGTTCCTACTTTAAGGTCGTATTTAGGAAGTGGTTTTAATACATATAAAACGTCTACAATACTATCATTAGGTGAGGTGATTCCGCCTTGTCTTAAAGAGTCCCTGGCTTTTACAATGCTGAAATTATTCATTGCCAGGAAATTTCTCTTGGTGACATCTAATTTTTTCTGATCATACACCTGTTTACTGTCCACAATGACTGCTCTCCATAATGATGACGTTTTATATTTATTATCCATCTTATGGAATCTTACCCTTCTTAAACTGTCTTTAACCGTATTTTTAGGATAATCACCGGGTTCATCTACAATAGCTACATCTATATTTCCAAAAGTAGCCACTTTATATGGCCGGTCTAAAGAATCTTTATGAATCTCCAGAGTAAGGGGAATCTGTTTCTTACTCTTTAAGGAATCAGCAACAAAATACACCTCATCATTATTACTGTTGAATCTATAATATCCGAAGTCTTTCATGAGATCGGTAATCCGGGTCACCTCTTTTTCAAGAACAGTCTGGTCAAGGATTTGGCCCGCTCTCACAAGACTTTTATCTTTAAGGTGGGCATAAATATTTTTTATTCCCTGATCAGGAATATTGTAATAATAATCTTTAATATACGTAGGATCATTATGCCTGATAAAGTAATTAACGGCAGCCTTTTTAGAAGCAGAATCCAGCTTATGTTTGTAGGTCACATCCGCATCCCAGAAACCTCTGTAAACCAGCCTTTTTTCAATAGATTCAGCGCTTTTCTCACTTCTGGTCTGATCCAGAATTACTGGAGGAGTACCCCAGTTGTGCAATACACGGTCTAAAAAAAGATTTTTTCCGACACTGCTTTTCATATTGTATTTAATGAATAGGGAATCCCTTAGCTTCTGATTTCTCATTTCACTGGGATACGTCATGTATTCATTAAGAATGGTATCGTATTTAGGATTGGCCATATTGTAAAAAGCCAGTGTTAAAGGCATGAAAAGAAGCTGTTTTTTGTTGGGCTTCTGCTGAACGTAATCTTTCAGTTCTTCATCAAAAAACTCTCTCTTATCCTCGAATTCAAAGTTGTTCCTGGTAAGAAGGTATTCCCCATCCGGAACTTTTTTTGTCGTACTACAAGCATAAAGGAGACCAACAAATGTTGCAAATGAGATAATTTTATAATATTTTTGAGGAGAATTCTTATAATGCTTACAGCTCATACAATAAAAGTTTTACAGTCTTTAGATAAAAAGAAGTTCAGACAAAAATACAATTTGTTTTTGGTTGAAGGTAACAAAATCATTTGTGAACTTTTTAATTCTAATATTAAAGTTAAAGAAATATTCTCAACGGATCCGCAAAAATTGGACCGTACAGATGTTCCCATTGTCCATATCTCTGAAAATGAGTTAAAAAAAATCAGCTTTCTTAAAACGCCGAAAGATTCTGTCGCGGTGTGTTATCTGGCTCCGGAAGAACAGGCTGAGGATAAGAATATACAGCTTGTCCTGGATGGAATTCAGGATCCGGGAAACCTGGGGACCATGATCCGGCTGGCCGACTGGTTCGGAATAGAGCAGATCATCTGCAGCGAAGATACCGTTGATTTCTACAATCCAAAGGTTATTCAGGCCAGTATGGGATCTTTTACCAGAGTCAATATCGTGTATACAGATCTTGTTGAATATCTTTCAGCCACCGGTAATGTCAATATCGGGACGGATATGGAGGGAGAGAGTATTTATACTTTTGATCAGCCTGAGAGGCTCAATCTGATTTTAGGGAATGAGGGAAATGGAATGAGACCGGAAACGGAGAAACTGCTCCAGAAAAGCATCAGTATTCCAAGGTTTGGAAAATCCCAGTCCACAGAAAGCTTAAATGTTTCAATGGCGGCAGGAATTATTTTAGGACAATTGTTTTCTAAATAACTTTTAGATAAAAGACTTCAGATATCAGAAGTGAGACCTTTGCATTGAGTTTTAAGGCTCTTTGCCTGGAATCTGACATCTGATATCTGATATCTAAATTATATTAACTGTTCCATACTGGAAACGCTTTTGTTTTTCTGATATACTTCAAGCTTCTTTCGGACATATTTTAACGCGATAGGGGCAAGGTATACCAATGCTGCACCCACGAGTTTCTTTTTCCAGTTAGAGCTTTTTATATTCTTCCTGGCGTAGTTTCCTACCAATGCAGTTACTCCCAGTTTAATCAGGCTGTCTGTAATATTTCCTGTAAAAGCAGAACTTGCCAGTCCCACTGCGGTATTTTTACTGATGAAAAGATCTTTCACTTCAGAAGTGAGCTGTTTGGCAATCACATCTTTTCTTAATACGACTTTTTCATCACCGTCTTCATCTACTTTTTCCTGAAGGTACTGGTCGGACAGGCCATTGGTAAAGGCACTTAAGCTTTCCTTTGTATTTCTAAAGGTAAGAAGATTTTCGAGATCGCTTATTTCACTTTTAAGCAGTTTTTTCTTTCTTCTTAGCTCTTCGATGCTTTCGTATTTTCTGCCCATAGCTTAATGATTTAAAAATTTAATAACCTGATCTGCAATCGTGTTGACAATTTTATTTTTAAAAGCAATGACAAAAGCCATTACCAAAGCATAAAATGCCGCAACAATTAGAAATCCATAGGAATAATTATCCAATGCTTTGCCAATAAGAAATGCAATTCCAAAATTGAAAAGGATGATAAAAAAAGCAAAAGCAACAAGCAGTACTACAAAGTAGGTAATGAGCCCTGCAGAAAGAGAAGACTTTTCGGTAGCTTCAATTTTCAGAAGATCTATTCTCTTCGAGGCATATTCTTTAATAGTCTCTATCATTGTTTTTTTTAAAGTTACAAAAAAAGGAACTTTCGCACAAAAGTTCCTTTCTGTAATTTACTCAAAAAGAGAAATTACTTATTTTTTTAAATCATTCAGTTCTGCTTCTACATCTTTTACTACATCTGCAGTTTTAGAAACAATCTGATCTTTATACTTATCATATCCGTCTTTCACAGTATGTGCTACGTTATTTGCAGTTTCTTTAAAAGTAGAAGAAATATTACCATACTGGTCTTTTACTTTTTCAGAAACCTCTCCGTATTTATTTTTAGCCTGATCTTTTAGATCGTTAGCTTTATTCTTAATTTTTTTTCTTGTTTCTTTTCCTTCTTCAGGAGCATAAAGCATTCCTAAGATTACACCTGCTGCAGCACCTGCAAGAAGTCCTGCCAATATACCTGCTGTATTTTTTCCTTTTCTAGACATTTTAAGTTTTTTAATAGTTAATAATAGATTAGTTTTTACAGTAATAAAACTTGCAATTTGTATACCAAAGGAGGCCGTAAGCCTATTAAAAATTGTTAAATCTTTTGAATGTAGGAAAGCATAAGCCTGATGGTTTCTTCTTTTGTCAAGTCAGAATTGTCAATAACAATTGCGTCGTCCGCTTTCTTTAACGGGGCTATTTCCCTTTCGCTGTCGATTTTATCTCTGTCAATAAGGTTTTGTTTTACGTCTTCTTTATCGGCATCTATTCCAAGACCTTTCAATTCTAGGAATCTCCTGTTTGTTCTTTCATCAATGCTGGCAGTAAGAAAGAATTTATAGTCAGCATTTGGCAGAACTACTGTCCCTATGTCACGTCCGTCCATAATTACACCTCCTTTTTCTGCCAAAGAGCGTTGTGACTGCAATAAAAAATCCCTCACTTCTTTTTGCTTGGCAACAATACTTACATTATTGGAAACTTCATGAGTGCGGATTTCTTTAGAGATATCTGTATCATTAAGGAAAAGAACCAGCGTTCCTTCGTTATTTTTGAACTCAAGGTTAATCTGGTTTAAAGAAGAGAATAACTTATTGAGATCAATTTCGTTGTTTTCATCCAGACAATGTTGCAATGCATACCAGGTAACTCCTCGGTAAAGAGCACCGGTATCCATATGAATAAGTCCTAATTGATCAGCAATGACTTTAGAGATGGAACTTTTTCCGGTAGACGAGTACCCATCAATTGCTATTACAGGTTTTTTCATACTGCAAATTTCAAGATTTTTTTTAGAAAATCAAGAATTAATAATAAATTTTAAGAAGGTTGAAGATCATTTCCTGCGTTTGGGCTATTCACCCCTATGGCTGGAAAGATCCATTGAAATTCCTATCTGGTTGACGTTCGAAGAGTTGTGGTATCTTACATGGGCATAATCGATATGGAATCGAGATACTTTAACCCCAAATCCGGCTGACAATCCTGAAAAGTTTCTTTGGTCTGCCACAGCGAGTTCATTTCCTCTTTTGACGTTGTACCCCAATCTGATATTGAAGTTCTTTTCCGGGAACAGCTCTGCCCCCAGAGAGAAGTGATCGGCGATTTTTCTGCCTGCATTCACTTTCTGTCCGTCAACATTGTATTCTGAAGAAATATCAAACTGTTGAAGATCATGTGCGGTAACAGTGATCGCCAGTGGGAAATTTTTCAATGTTCTGGTATATCCGAGATCTACCCTGAACGGAAGGTTTTCTCTAACACCGTTGAACGATTTCAGCTGAAAACCAAAATTCCTCAGCACAAGAGAAAGTACTTCTTTGTTCTTTTTATTGTGATAAGTAACCCCGGCAGTTCCGGAAATTGCAGAAGAGGTGTAATTATCAATTTTTGAAGTGATAAAATTGATTCCCCCGCCAATAGTCCAGTCTTCTTCAAACTGGTAAGCATACCCTGCACCGACAGCAACGTCTGAAGCCTTGAATTCTCCGTTTTCAAATCCGCTTTCATCCGTTCTCGGAATACTTCCATAGCTCATATATCTGGCATTGATGGTCGCCATATGGCCATTGTCAAAATCTTTGGCATAGGCTATGGTACCATATTTGGAGTCGGCAAGATAAGCGGTAGCGTTCACAGAAAGCTGTTGGTCTGAATCTTTATTTAGCAGGGCCGGGTTTGCAATAGCAAAGGAAACATCATAATCTCTTATCGAAATTGCATCGCCACCCAGGGCAGCTTGTCTTGCAGATACAGGTACATTTAAGAACGGATAGACATTTGTTCCTGTTTGAGCATAAGAAACAATTCCTGATAGAAATAATGAAAAAATGATAATTTTCTTCAATTCAATTTATAATTAATGCAAAAATAATCCTTTTTCGTACTTTTCAAAATATTTCTGACATTATTTCTAATTAAATATTTTTTCTTTTATCAATATTTTTAATGATTATATTTGCAAAATCAAATTTTGGAGAACTCGACTCCGGTAAATCGTTATTAAAAGTAAAAGATGAAATATAAAAGAATCCTTCTGAAACTAAGTGGAGAGGCCTTAATGGGGAACAGACAATACGGTATTGACAATGAAAGGCTGCAGGAATATGCTGCAGAGATCAAAAAAGTAGTAAACAAAGGTTGTGAAGTTGCGATTGTCATTGGAGGAGGAAATATTTTCCGTGGTGTTGCAGGGGCTGCAAAAGGAATGGACAGAGTGCAGGGAGATTATATGGGAATGCTTGCTACCGTCATCAATGGGATGGCTTTACAGGGTGCATTAGAAGATGCAGGAATTAAGACAAGACTTCAGTCTGCCATTGAAATGGATAAAGTCGCTGAACCCTTCATTAAAAGAAGAGCTGTAAGACACCTGGAGAAGGGAAGAGTCGTGATTTTCGGAGCAGGAACAGGAAACCCTTATTTTACTACAGATACAGCAGCTACTTTGAGAGCAATCGAAATCGGTGCTGATGTGATCTTGAAAGGAACTAGAGTAGACGGAATCTATGACAGCGACCCTGAAAAAAATGCAGATGCCGTAAAATATAATTCATTATCTTTCGATGAAGTATTTGAGAAAAACCTTAAGGTAATGGATATGACAGCCTTTACTCTGAGCCACGAAAATAAGCTGCCTATCATCGTATTCGACATGAATAAGGAAGGAAACTTAGAAAGAATCGTGGAAGGAGAAAATGTAGGTACTCTAGTTGATTTATAAAAGATCAGGGAGCTGATAAGGGTAGGAGGTAATTGGAATTACTTATTATTGACCGTTTATCAATCATCATTTTATCATAATGTGTAATTTATCAAACTATAATATAATAATGGAAGAATTAGATCTTATATTAGAATCTGTAAAGCAGGACATGGACGCGGCCGTAAAGCACCTTGACCACGCATTTCAAAGAATCAGAGCAGGACGTGCTTCTACGGCCATGGTTCAGGATGTAATGGTTGAATATTATGGAGCCCCTACTCCAATTAATCAGGTTGCCAATGTTTCTATTCCAGATGCGATGACAATCTCTATTCAACCTTGGGACAGAACAGCAATCAATGCCATTGAAAAAGCAATCATCAATTCTAACTTAGGTTTTGCTCCTTCTAACAACGGGGAGAATATTATCCTTAATGTTCCGCCTTTGACAGAGGAAAGAAGGAGAGAGCTGGCAAAACAGGCTAAAGCAGAAGCTGAACAGACAAAAATAACAGTAAGAAACGCAAGACAGGACGGTTTAAAAGAACTTAAAAGAATAGATGGCGTTTCCGAAGATGTTATCAAAGGTGTGGAAGACGAAATTCAGACCTATACTGACAAATATGTGAAGCTTTGTGATGAGCATCTTAAGACAAAAGAAGCTGAAATTATGAAAGTATAATTTTCAGTTTTAAAAAATTGATACATTTGAAAATAGATAAAGAGGTTTTCTTCGGAAGCCTCTTTTTGTTTTTATATCACCTCATTTTGGGAAATTAGAGATGTAGCATGAATTGTTTTAGATTTTTTTCTATAATAAGCTTTTTTGTTATAATATATTGATAGATATTCGCGTTACTCCATTATAAATATTTATAAAACAGCCTACGTTGGGCTATAAAACGTTAAAGTGATGACTAAAATTATTGGTGTAGGAAACTACATCCCAACTGAAACAATTACCAACCTATTTTTTGATCAACATACCTTTCTTAATGAGCATGGCATTTTATTAAAAGATAACAATGCCTCTATTACCGAGAAACTGAAGAAAATTACCGGGATTGAAGAGCGAAGATATGCTGACAGCACACAGGTTACTTCAGATTTGGGCTTTATTGCAGCTCAGGCTGCTATAGAAAATGCAGGAATAGATCCTGAAACGTTAGACTATATCATCTTTGCCCATAATTTTGGGGATGTACGCTTCGGAACCGTTCAGTCTGATACAGTTCCCAGTCTTGCCGCAAGGACAAAACATATGTTAGGGATCAAAAACAACTTTTGTGTGGCTTATGATGTTTTATTTGGATGTCCGGGATGGATTGAAGGAGTGATACAGGCCAACGCATTTATTAAATCCGGAATAGCGAAGCGCTGTTTGGTTATTGGGGCAGAAACACTTTCCCGTGTAGTGGATATTCATGACAGGGACAGTATGATTTATGCGGATGGCGCAGGGGCTGCTATTTTAGAAGTTAATGAAAGCGGTGATGATTCCGGGATAAAGTCTCATTTGTCTGCCTCTTATACCCTTCATGAAAAGGATTATTTGTATTTTGGAAAGTCTTATAACAATGAGAAATGTCCTGATACGAAATATATCAAAATGGATGGAAGGAAAATATATGAATTTGCGCTTTCAAATGTTCCTGATGCGATGAAAAAATGCTTTGATAGCACTGGATATTCCATTGGCCAGTTAAATAAAATTATTATTCACCAGGCCAACGAAAAAATGGATGAAGCTATTATTAACAGGTTCTATCAATTGTATGGTATTCCGGTTCCGGAGAATATAATGCCTATGGTAATTCATAAATTAGGAAACAGCAGTGTGGCCACCATTCCGTCTCTGCTTGCGATGATCTTAAATGGCGAACTGGAGCAGCACAGTATTCAAAAAAATGATATTGTTTTATTTGCTTCCGTAGGGGCGGGGATGAATATCAATTCATTTGTCTACAAGTTTTAATTTTTACTTTTTAAATATAAAATAAAAGAGGTTCTGAACTGAACCTCTTTTGTATTTTACAAGCATTTTCTGACTTCTCCTTTTTGGTCTTTGCTATTGATAAGGGACTGATAGGCTTTCATCAGTTCCCCGATATTGCACGAAACTTCTTTTCCAGGGATATTGTCAGGAGAAGGCTTTGCAGCAGTATTGGATCGTATACTGTACATTTTTTCAAGACATTGTACCGGCTGATCATTTTCTACATAGATCCTGGTTTCCGTAGTATCATCTTTGGTGACAGGCTTTTCCGGGGTTCCTCCGTCAAAGTTCCATACCGTTTCTTCTCTGTAAATAAAAAAAACTTTACCGTTTTTAATGAAGTACTGTACGATACCTGAAAAGTGGTCATGCTCTGCATAAGAATGTTCGATCACCCTGATATCGCCCTGCTCCGAATAATATATTGCTTTTCCCGATATTTCATTATTACAGTCGTAGGTGAAATCTGAAGTCTTAAATTGCTTAGCCTCCATCTGGCCATGAAGAATATTGTATTCTTTCCTGATATTTTCAATGATGTCCGGACCATTTTCTGGGGGTTTTGTTCCTTTTTTAACTGTTGCAATACCTGCACCAGGTCCGGATTGGGAATCCGTCTTATTTTGGTCATTTTTACATGATATCAGGCAGGCAAAAAATACTGTGACAAATATTGCTTTCATAAAAATAAGGGTTTATTTGCAATTTTCATTATAGTCTGTGATGACTTCTTCTACAATTTCAGGAATGTTTGACATCACATCATCGATCTGGCTCCTGATCAGTTTACCCAGGCCCGATCTTTTCTTTTCATCATTTTTAAGAGCAGCATAAGAACCGCTGGTTAGCTTGGCTTTTGCATAGCTGCAGTCTGCAATGATTATTTTAGCTTTGGCAAAAGTCAGTTCTTCAAGTTTACTCCCTTTCTTGGTGTATAGATAAGAAGGGTTGTTTCTCATTCTTTCCGTTTCTTTTTCGGCAATGGCAATTTGTCCGCCTGCAGAAAAAGTAGTAGGTTAGCCATACAGTTTGTACACTTTGATCTTCCCGTCTTTCACTACTTCTGCAAACTGAGTGTTTTTTGTAAGGTTGTTGAACGATTTGATATTTCCGCTTAGACCTCCGGTAGCTGTATTAAAACCTTCTTTGGTATTGGTGTATTTGATCATTTCAAAATGCCTTTCATTATTGTTGTCATCAACAGTCATATATTCCTTGATGTCATCAGGATCAAATGTTTTGAATTTCTGTTTCTTTTTTGACTTGTCAATATCCGGTACTGCGACAAATTTTACCTTTTTCTGATTGCTCCAGGGGTTCATGGCATCTCCGTTCAGCCTTACTATACCTTCAATTTTTTTACCGTTTTTGTCAATAATATACCCGTATTTTTCATTGGATCTCAATTCGTAATCAGAATTGTCTTCCTGGGCATAGGCTTTAAAAGAAATTAATGTAAATAAGCTGAATAGTAGTAATTTTTTCATGTAGTTATAGTTTTATATTCTTTTTGTAAATATAATCTTTTATGCATGGAACTACTACCAGATTATATACCACAAATAAAAAAGACCCGGAATATCCGGGTCTGTGATCTTTTTACTCTTTTATTATTGTCATCTGAAAAACTATTGATATCTCTGATGTTCTTTACTTTTTGAAAATCTTTTGGTAATGGGTTTGAATAAAGCCTTATATTTTTCTGCATCGAACAATTGTGAATCCGTAAGTGCTTTATAAGTCATCCATATTCCAAAAGGAAGGAGGATCAGGTTAGGAAGCCATGCGGCCAGATAAGGATTCATTTTTCCGCTCCAGGACATATTTTCCACACCTACATTCATTACATAAAAGATAATGAAAATAACAATCGCAATGATCACGGGAAGTCCCATTCCGCCTTTCCGGATGATAGATCCTAAACTTGCCCCAATCAGGAAGAAAATAATACACGTAACAGAATAAGAAACAATTCTCTGCTGATAGATAACCACCTTACTGAAGTATTTTACATTGGAGCTGAATTCATTCTTTTTGTTTTCCAGGGTTGATTTCAGATTATCCAGTCTGTTATAGGAGTTATAGATGAGATCAAGCTTTTTGTCCCCTTTTAAGGTATCCAGCTTCATCTGAAGCTGGGGAGTTGCTTTATGTTTATTTCCTTTGTCCATGTAAGCAACAATCGAATTGGTCTGGCTTAAAACATCTGTCCCGATATTATCAAAGAACTGTTTGTTTTCTTTTTTGCTTTTAGCTATCGTTTCATTAAGCTGCCCGTAAGTCTGGAAACGGTAATCATCTGTAATCTGCTCTTTTTCGATAGCCTGATTGATAATTTCGCTGATATCAAAGTGGGACGTAAGGGTATCAAATTTAATGGCCTGGTCAGGCTGTTTCATCCTTACATTTTCTCCCTTTCCTGCAAAATTATCTTCAAATACATAGCCGTTGTGCAGGACAAGCTTTAAAAAGTTCTTATTAGCCGCAGGTACAAACTTTCCTTTTTCAGCCACAATAGACTGCTGGTTTTCATAAGTGTTGGCTTTTCTGTGAACAAAAACCCCTTCAATATTTTCTCCGTTTTCCCCGTAGATTTTATCAAACTTTACCATGTATCCGGGAATCTGATCAATAAACTGCCCAGGGGTAAAGTTGAGGGCAGGTTTAGTCTGTGCAATATTGAAAAGCATATTCTTGGCCTTTTTCTGAAAATCCGGAATAATATTATTGGAAAAGAAGAACAGCATGATGGCCAATATGGTGGCAACCCCCAGTAGAGGAGTCATGACTCTTGTCAGGGATATTCCTGCTGCTTTCATAGCTGCCAGCTCATATCTTTCACCAAATTCTCCGAAAGACATGATACTCGCCAAAAGGATGGTAAGAGGCAGTACCATACTGATCACACTTACCCCAAGATAGAAAAGAAGTTTAAGGATTTGCCAGTAGCTTAATCCTTTACCCATAAATTGCCCCAGCTGCACCCAGATAATGTTTACAATAAAGATGAAAAACAGTACGCTGAATATAAAGAAAAACGGTCCGAAGAAGGTTTTTATGATATATCGGTCTAGTATTTTTAACATGCGCCAAAATTAATCAAAAAGCCGCAAATTTTACTTGCGGCTACTATATTTTGTTATTTTTTTAACTCAAAGGCAAATTTGTGAATGTACCTGGCGGCTTTTTTGTATTTTAAAGCTCTGTAATCACGTAGTTTTTAAACTTATTCTTATCAAAAACAAACATGTTAGGATCCAGATCCTGATTTTCTTTGTATTCTTTAATAGCGATTACTGCAACGTCTTTATTGCTTCCGTGCTGTTCAAGTTTTACCATCTGTTTTTTAGCTGAATCCACAAAAAGATAAACATATTTTATTCCGTTTGCCTTTACCGGAGTCAGTTTAATAAAATCGGCATTCACCCCGTTCACCATTTTCTTCCCGTTGTAAGTCACGTTGTAGTCGTTTCTATACGTTGTAAGATAATTGATAGGGGAGAAGAGAGCACTGCTGCCGTTAGGTTTCGCAATGGTAACTTCCATGTCGTCAGCATTAATATTGTAGATTTTGTTTCCGTCAAAGATCTGCTCGGTGTCCATGATTTTCAGCTTATATTTATCTCCTGCAGAATAATAAATACCAGGTTCCGTTTTAGTCACCTGTGCATTAAGACCGCTTCCAAAAGAAAATTTGAAGTAAGAATTCTTTTTAGAATTGTAGTTGGCTGTAATATCATCCAATATCTTTTTAGCTTTTGCATCAATCTTCTGAGCATTGGCAATACCTACGGCACTTACAACAAAACTTCCCAATATAACTTTTGAAATAATATTTTTCATTTTTTTTATTTAATAATCTTTAGACATTTTTAAGTTTCAAAGGTTAAAATCCTTTGTTTTATCTTTTCACTACGCAGATCTTCCAAAAACTGTTCCAATATGCAGAGGCTGATCAGCCGGATCTCTCTTTTTTATTGGAAATACAGGCATTGTCAGCCATTGAATTACTTTCTGTCCGGTCTGTAAACGTACTTGTCAAAATTTTGAGGAAGTACATCCGTTATGGTTAATCTGTTAGAGGTAATGGTAGGCTCGATATTAATGACTTTGGTATTTTCATCAATTTCTACAGGGTGTGTACTTCTCATATTCACCATATCTATGTGAAGGACTTTGAACTGATATTTCCCTTTTGGTAAATCAATGATCAGATATTCTTTGGGTCTGATCTGTCCCAGGGACTTATCATTAATCCAAATGTTCAGTCTGGCAGTATTGTCTACCGCATGTAAAAAACCTGCACCGTTATAAATCAGTACCTTGCCGTTCCCCAGGGTGCTGGTGTCCACCTTATCGAGACTTACCGTGCTGTACTCACTCGGAATCGATTTTAATGCACATGAAGAAAGACTTGCTATGGATGCCAAAAAGCATAATCTGATGATGTTTCTTTTTAAAATTTTCATGATAGTATATAAGTTTAATGGTTATTTTTTATTTTCAGATTTCTAAAAAGCTCTTTACTTTATTTTTATAAAAATCCCGGCTTACATCATTCGTCGTATAGTTCTGCACCGACCCGCAGCTGACTGCTGAAATTAACAGCAGTCCAAACGAAATTTTTCTCATTAAGTGGTATGGTTGGTTAGTTTCTTAAATCTTCTAAAAACTGCTCCAGGGAATGCAGATCACTGATCAGGACTTCTCTTGCTTTGGCGCCGTTAAATCCACCTACGATACCGCTTGCTTCCAGCTGATCCATGATTCTTCCGGCTCTGTTATATCCCAGTTTCAATTGTCTCTGAAGCATAGAAGTAGATCCCTGTTGGGTAGATACGATAATTCTTGCAGCTTCTTCAAACAGGGCATCTTTTTCATTCGGATCAAAGGCCCCCACGGAACTTGTGGAATCTTCAGAAACATATTCAGGAAGTAAAAATGCAGATGAATACCCTTTTTGTTCTCCAATATATTCTGCTAATCTCTCTACTTCCGGAGTATCTACGAAGGCACACTGAAGTCTTAAGATCTCGTTACCGTTGAAATAAAGCATATCTCCTTTTCCGATCAGCTGGTCAGCTCCCGGAGAGTCAAGAATCGTTCTTGAGTCTACACTGGAAATTACTCTGAAGGCTGCTCTTGCAGGGAAGTTGGCTTTGATCATCCCTGTAATTACGTTGACGGATGGTCTCTGCGTTGCTACGATAAGGTGGATTCCTACGGCTCTTGCAAGCTGTGCCAGCCTGGCAATCGGTAATTCGACCTCTTTTCCTGCTGTCATGATCAAATCAGCAAACTCATCCACAACCAAAACAATATAAGGCAAGAACCGGTGGCCGTTCTCAGGGTTTAATTTTCTTTCTGCGAACTTTTTGTTGTATTCTTTCAGGTTTTTACAGAATGCATTTTTAAGAAGATCATATCGCGTATCCATCTCAATACACAGAGAGTTCAGGGTATTGATTACTTTATTGGTATCTGTGATGATTGCTTCTTCTGCATCCGGAAGTTTAGCCAGATAATGTCTTTCTATTTTTGAATATAATGAAAGTTCTACCTTTTTAGGGTCTACCATTACGAATTTCAGCTCACTAGGATGTTTTTTATACAGCAGGGAAGTAAGAATCGCATTGATCCCTACAGACTTACCCTGTCCGGTTGCTCCGGCCATCAGTAAGTGAGGCATTTTCGCTAAATCAGCCATGAAAATTTCGTTGGAGATCGTTTTCCCGAAAACCACCGGAAGGTCCATATCCGTATTTTGGAATTTTTGAGAAGCAATAACAGAACGCATAGAAACCATGGTAGGATTTTTCCTTGGTACCTCTATCCCAATGGTTCCCTTTCCTGGCATTGGAGCAATAATTCTGATTCCTAAAGCAGAAAGGTTAAGGGCAATGTCATCCTGTAGTTTTTTAATTGCAGCTACCCTGATTCCCGCTTCCGGAACGATTTCATATAAAGTAACAGTAGGTCCTATGGTGGCCTTGATTTCTGCAATACCTACATTGAAATTTTTAAGAAGCCCAACAATCTTATTTTTATTTTCTTCAAGTTCTTCTTTATTGATCGAGATTTCCTCACTGCCATAATCTTTCAGTAAGTCTACCGGAGGCATATGGAAGTTGGCAAGATCCAGTTTATGGTCATACAAACCGTGTTTGTCTACAAGCTCCTGGGATTTTCTGTCAGAATCATCCAAAATATCAATCACGGGGGCCACTTCTACATTAAACTTAATGTTTTCCTGAGCCGGTGCTGATGGATGTACTGGAGTTGAAGGCCTGATATCAAAAGCTTCCTCCGGAGTAGAAACAGGAACGACTGGCTTAGGAGTTAGATTTAAACTCACCGGTTGTGTGATTCCTTTCTGTTCTTCCTCAAAAGAAGTATGATTAGGCGTGATAATCGTTTCGATATCGGTAGAAACCGGAACTTCCGGAAATCCTTTCGGAAGCGTGATCGGCTCCTGCTCTTTTGCTTTATTGATAAGGGTGCCGGACGTTGGATGGGTAACATCGTTTACGGTACCATGGGAAGCTGCCGATTCCTCCATCTCTTCCTTAAGGTCTTCGTCTGCTTCAAAATCTTCATCAGAGTCCGGCATCATAGATTTTACTCTTCCAATAGTGTTTTCATTGATCTTATTCAGTTTTGCCTTCACCGAACTTGGACGAAGATTAAATTCCAGGATAAAATACAAAAGAATACTTGCAGCCAGTACGGTCCATAAACCTACCGTTCCAATAATCGCATTAAGATAATCCATGATCTGATATCCGTAAACGCCTCCTAAAACACCTTGTCCTTTTGTAAGCGCTCCCATAAAAATAGGAACCCAGCAGATGAAAAATAAGGAATGGCCTATCGTTTTCCAGGGTTTGAAGATTTTCTTTTTAAGAATCAGTGTTCCGACAACCAGAAATAAAAATGCAATAATGAATGAGGCAATACCGATACTTTCAAATATAAAAATATTTCCCAGCCAGTCTCCGGCTTTTCCAAAAATATTAGAAGATTTTATACTCTTGTCAAGCATGGTTCCTGCCTGGCTTTGATCCGATTTCCAGTTCATTAAATAGGAAATGAATGAGAAAGCGAGAACTACTGAGAAAAGTATAAAACTAAGCCCGAAAAATATACGTGGTTTAGATAAAATTCTGCCTGCTTCCGGCGATTCAGTCTGTTTTTTCTGTGTCTTTTTGTCCATAATATCAATATCGCAAATTTAATGTTTTTTCAACATTAAATGAATCTTTTTTCTCCAAAAAACTATTTTGGAAATCCCGATTTTTACAATGATTATTTAAAATTTGATTAAAAAATATTGTTCGCAATTATAAAATAAAAATAGGGCTATTTTTTTTGTTTATCCAAATCTGATTCTGTTAAACTTATATTAACTAACCGTATTTATTTTTCTTTAAAAAAAGATAATAAAATTTCTGATTTAAATATATAGAAATGAAAAAAATAATAATATTAAAAATTATGATTGATATTATAAAAGATGAAGTGCGCTTTTTGAACTAGTTCAAAGGTCAGGATTTGAAACAACCGGTAATTTTGTCTTATAAAATTTCACACATGGAAAACAGATTCAAAATTATTCTGACCTTAGGTCTGATATTTATTTCACTGATTACAATGAACGCACAAAAACAAAAAATGAAAAACACCGCATTATTAATTATCGACGTACAAAATGATTATTTCCCGGGAGGAAAAATGACCTTGGAAAAAGCTGAGCAGGCTGGAGAAAACACCAAGAAAATTTTAGAATATTTCAGGAACAATAATCTTCCAGTCATTCATATCAAACATGTTTCAACGAATGAAGGAGCCACTTTTTTTCTTCCGGATACGGATGGAGCCAAGATTCATCATTTGGTTTTACCGCGAGAGAGTGAAAAAATAGTTATCAAGCATTTTCCGAACAGCTTTAGGGAAACGGATCTCATAAACTATCTACAATCAAAGGAAATCAAAAACCTAGTGATTACAGGAATGATGACGGATGTTTGTGTAGAGGCAACTACCAGGGCAGCTTTCGACTTTGGGTTTAATAATACAATTATTGGAGATGCTACAGCAACCAGAAACCGTGAACTGAACGGGGAAGTGGTAAAGGCGGCAGAAGTTCAGCGGTCTTTTTTAGCGGGGATCTCTGCCCTTGGAAATTTATATGCCCGTGTAATAAATACGAATGAATTTTTAAGTAAATAGGCTTGAAAATAAGAGTGTTTTGGATATGCAAGGGCGCGAAATGATATTAAAAATTGTGCTATAAGGCGCGAGGATTTTATCTCCGATAAAATTGAATACCGCATATTTAAATCACAATAGCACGCAGATAAAAACAGATACCGCAGATTTTTAGGATAAGATTATACATAATCATCTGCAAAATCAGTGCAATCTGCGAGAGAATAAAAATAAAAGTATGCTGGAAAAACGATAAAGTTTTAACGTGTTTAAAATGTTTATGTTACAATATGTGAAGTTTTATCTCAAAAGGCTCACTTTGCTGAAAATCTTCGATTTTCTTGCGCCTAAAGATATACACAATGTATGAAAACCCTCGCGTCTTTGCACTTATCCAAAAAAACAGAAGTGTTAAGTTGCTTAAATGTAAAAATAATTTAACATAACTTAGTTTTGTAAAGGTGTCAATAATTTGATACCTTTATTTTGCTTAAATAATAAAATGTCCGATCTGCTATATAAAAACATCAGCAAATATGTAAATCTTTCCACAGAGGATTTCAGCCGGTTTGTAAAGCCTTTTGAACACAGGAAATTTAAAAAGAAAGAAGTTGCCCTTAAAGAAGGAGACTATTGTATTTTTGAAGGATTTGTTCTGAATGGCTGTTTTAAAATCTATTACCTGAACGAAAACGGATTTGAGCAGACTTTGTATTTCGCGGTAGAAGGATGGTGGATCACAGATATAGACAGTCTTATCAATAATGTTCCGAGTATTCTGAATATTGAAGCCCTTGAAGACGGCGAAGTATTGATGATTTCCAAAAAAGACAAAGAACATCTGTACGAAACCATGCCTCAGATAGAAAAACTTTTTAGGATCATGAATCAGAAATCTTCGGTAGCATTGCAGAGAAGGATTCTTTCATTAACAGGTAAAACGGCAGATAAACGCTATCTTGAATTTCTTGAAAAGTACCCGGGGCTGGAACAGAGACTGACCCAGCAGCAGGTTGCATCCTATCTGGGAATTACCCATGAATTTCTTAGCAAAATCAGGAGAAAAATGTCATTGGAAAAATAGGTATATTGCTGCAGATTCCTATATCATATAAGGATTGTATTAAATATGACATAAAATCTTATTAATAACCGATTGAATACTTTTTAAATGGAATTATTTGATATATCAGGAATTCTTATTTTCTTCTTTTTAATATTGATCAGACCTTTAACGGTTTTTTTTCATGAAATGGGACATGCTGTTACAGGTTGGCTAATTACAAGAAAAAAAGTGCATGTTTTTATTGGTTCTTATGGAAATAAGGATAACAGTTTTCTCATTAATTTCAAGGATTTTTCTTTTTATATATTTAAAAATCCTCTTAAATGGGGAAGAGGGCTGTGTGAAACTGAAGAAAAAAGATTTTCTGTCAACAAGCAGATTTTATATGTATTTGGAGGACCAGCTGCCTCTTTATTATTAGCGTTACTATCTTATTTCATAATTTCAAATAGTAAATTTCTTACTTTATTTTTCATCATATTAATGGTTTCTTCAGCAATTGATTTTTTAATAAATATTTTTCCGAGTCAAAAAACTGTTTATATGAGTGATGGAAGATCGATATCTAATGATGGAAGAGCTATTATCAATCTTATTCGTCAGAGAAAGCTACCTAAAGAATACACAGAAGGAATATATAAATTTCAAGAGAAGAAGTATCCTGAAGCAGCATCAATTTTTGATAGTTTATTACAGGAGTCAAAGGACCTCAATATCTACAGGATGGCAATAGCGTCTCACGTTAATGGTAAGAACTTTGAGAAAGCAAAAGAAACAGCCATTAAATTCAAAGAAAATAATTCTTCTATGACTACAGATGACTGGACGAATTTTGCATTAACTTTTACTGAAACAGGAGAGCTGACAGAATCTCTTGAATATTATGATAAAGCCTTGAAAATGGATCCTAACAATAAATTTGCTTTAAATAATAAAGGTTATACATTAATTCTCCTTGAAAAATATGAAGATTCTATACCATTATTAAACAAAGCCATTTCAGTGGATAAAAAATTTTCATATTCTTACAATAACCGTGGACTTGCAAAAATTAATTTAGATCTCTATGAAGAAGGGCTCAAGGATATTGAAGATTCGTTAAAGTTTGATTCTCAAAATGCCGATGCATACAAAAATTTAGGAATTTATCATATGAAAAAAATGGAGTATCAAGAGGCGTTGGATTTGTTTTTAAAAGCGAAAAAAATGGATGAATCGCTCCCTAGGATTGATGAATTAATAACCGAAATAAAATCAAAAATGGAGGCGAGCCACAGATCAGAGTTGTAATGTGTTTTACATCAGTTGATTATTGAAAATGAAAGAACGGAAATAGAGTTTCTCAATCATCCGGATAGGTAATATGAATTTAAATTTTCACATTTTTAAAAATTGAATTTTTCTTAATGTTTCCAGTCTTATTAAGAATCTTTCAAAATAAGCAAAACAGGCTTCAAAATGACAAAAAACAGCTTTTTTTAAGCTCTTTGTAGTTTATCATGCTTATTTTTGCATGTCAAGTACAATAAATCATGAAGAAGCTCCAAGATATTCTTATCTCAACCAGGACAATGGCTGTATTGTTGCTGGTGTACGCATTCGCTATGGCCTATGCAACGTTCTTAGAAAACGACTACGGAACTCCCACAGCAAAAGCATTAATTTATGAGGCCAAGTGGTTCGAACTGATCATGGTCCTGCTTATTCTTAACTTCATAGGAAATATCGGAAGATATAGACTTTGGAAAAAAGAGAAATGGCCGGTTCTGGTTTTTCACCTTGCCTTTGTATTCATTTTTGCAGGCGGTGCTATTACCAGATACATCAGTTTTGAAGGCACCATGCACATCAGGGAAGGAGAAACCTCCAATGAAATCGTAACGGATAAAAATTTCTTTAAAATCCAGATCGAAGAAAAAGGAGATGTTCTTAACTACCAGGATGTTCCTTATCTGATGTCTCCATTACACAAAGATTTCAAAGCAACCTATGACTTCCACGGAAAAGAAGTGAAAGTTTTTGCCAAGGAATATATTCAAAGAAAAAAAGACAGCTTGGTGGCTGAGCCGAACGGTACAGAATATCTTCACCTGGTTTCTACAGGGAATACCGGAAGACAGAATATTTACATCAAACCGGGTGAAACAAAATCTATCAACGGAACTTTGGTAACGTTCAACAGAGCGATCGACGGAGCTGTTGAGTTTAAAAATGAAGGCGGAAAATTATTCATCAAAACCCCTGTTGATGCAAGTTTTATGACCATGGCAACACAGGCTACAGGAAATACAAAGAAAGATGAATTCCAGCCTTTGGCATTGAGAAGCTTATACACCATCAACGAATTGAAGCTTGTAGTTCCTGAAGGCCTTAAAAAAGGAAGGCTGATGGCGATTGAAGGGGATAGAAAGAAAGATGCCAATGTTCCTGACATGCTTCAAATTGAGCTTCAGGGGCCCAAAACAAAAAGATTGGTTGATCTTTCCGTGGAAAGAGGAAATCCAAATGCTTACAAGCAGGTTACTATGGATGGATTAAACATTATGGTTGGATTCGGGCCTAAAGTTTACAATACCCCTTTTGCGTTGAAACTGGATGATTTCGTAATGGAAACTTATCCGGGAAGTTCGTCTCCAAGTGCCTACGAAAGCCATGTGAAAATCATTGATGAAGGAAAAGAAACTCCTTATAAAATTTATATGAATCACGTTCTTAACCATGGAGGATACCGTTTCTTCCAGTCAAGCTTTGATCCGGACAGAATGGGTACCGTACTTTCTGTAAACCACGATTATTGGGGAACTTTGATTTCTTATATCGGTTATGGACTCTTATTCTTAGGAATGTTTGTGATCTTCTTCTGGAAAGGAACCCACTTCTGGAAATTAAATAAAATGCTGGCAGATGTTAATAAAAAGAAAGCTGCTGCAGTATTAGTGTTATTTTTAAGCTTAGGTTTAAATGCACAGAAAATCGAAACGCACGGAACCACTGACGGAAGCAGGGAACATGTACACGTAGAAGGTGAAGACCATATGCATGCCCAGCCGCTGGACGGTGCTGCTCCAAAGCAAAATTCATTAGCTACCCCAATGGGTAAAATGAGAACAATCTCTCCTGATGAAATTATTGCAAGAAACAAAATCAGCAAAGAACACGCTGATAAATTCGGATATCTTCTGGTTCAGAATTTTGAGGGAAGAATTGTCCCTATCAACACAGAGGCATTGGATATTTTAAGAAAATTATACAAAAAAGACGAATTTAAAGGAACAGACGGGAAGTCTCTTACGGCCAATCAATGGTTCCTTTCTATCAATACGGACACTCCGAGCTGGACAATGGTTCCTATCATCAAAGTAGGACCAAAGGGTGGAGATGAACTGAAAAATAAAACAAAGGCAGATGAAGATGGATATACTTCATTAATGAACCTTTTCCCTGCGGATGCAAGCGGTAATCTGACTTATATTCTGGAACATGACTATAATACGGCTTTCCGTAAAAAACCGGCAGAACAGACCAATTATGATAAAGAGGTAATTGCTGTCAATGAAAGAGTACAGATCTTCAATGAGTTTTTCAGCGGACAGTTTATGAGAATTGTTCCTGTAAAGAATGATGCGAATCATACTTGGCATTCATGGCTGGATCAGAAATTTGAACCGGACATGGAATCCCAGCAGGTAATGGGGCCTTATTTTGCAGAAGCTCTTACCGCACAGAAAACAGGAAACTGGAGCAAAGCGGATGCAGAATTGACAAAACTTTCAGATTACCAGCAGAAATGGGGTAAAGCTGTAGTTCCTGCAAAATCGAAGGTAGACCTTGAAGTATTCATGAACAAAGTAAATATCAACTTTAAATTACTGATCTTCTATACCATCATCGGTGGGCTTCTTTTAATTTTAGGCTTCGTAGAATTATTCAAACCTAAGAAAGTTTTAAACAAAATTATTAAAGCGGTCATCATTCTTGGAGTGGCAGGATATCTGTTCCATTTCTTAGGTCTTGTGGCAAGATGGTATATTTCAGGTCACGCACCTTGGAGTAACGGATACGAAGCGATTATCTTTATCTCATGGGTGGGGATTACGGCCGGGCTATTGCTTTACAGAAACTCTAATGCATTGATTCCGGCAGCAGGATTTATGGTGGCTGTTATCATGATGGGATTTGCACACGGAGGGTCTGCGCTTGATCCGCAGATTACACCGCTTGTTCCTGTATTGAAATCTTACTGGCTGATCGTTCACGTAGCGATCATTACCTCAAGCTATGGTTTCTTCGCTTTGTCAATGATTATTGCAGTGCTTTCACTGGTGTTCTATATTATTTCAAACAAGGACACCTATAAAGTTCACCATGATACTACCTTAAAAGAATTGGTTATTGTTTCTGAAATGTCACTGACAATAGGACTTTTCGCTTTAACGGTAGGAAACTTCTTAGGAGGGATCTGGGCGAATGAATCCTGGGGAAGATACTGGAGCTGGGACCCGAAAGAAACATGGGCTTTCATTTCTATCATGGTGTATGCCTTTGTACTGCACATGAGATTGGTTCCCGGATTGAGAAGCAGATGGGCATTCCATATCGCAACGATGTTTGCTTTCTGTTCAATGGTAATGACTTATTTTGGGGTAAATTACTATCTGAGCGGGCTTCACTCTTACGCTGCAGGTGATCCGGTACCGGTACCAGCTTGGGTATACATCGGAATCTCAACCATGATCCTTTTGTCAGCTGTTTCTTACTTCAAGTTTAAAGCTCTTACAAAGAAATAGGCTTTGAATATATATATTAAAATCCCGGAATTCATCTTCCGGGATTTTTTTGTTCATGCTGTTCCGGGTTTTGAAGGATCATAGCATTAAATAAAGTTTGATCTTATAATTTTTAGCAGCAGCTGGTTTTTTTCTGAATGTTGGGGTTCGCAATGATCCTTTTATTACGATGGAGGACCGTTTGAAATGGCGTTTCACTCAGCAAGAAAAAGAAACATTCTTAGCTGAACGGAATAGCTTTGCGAACAGAAAATAAAGCGTATAGTGATAATTAACCTCGCGAACCCCGCGTTTATTGAATCCACCCCGTATTCTAAGCCTCATCAAAAAAATCATCATTTATACTCCGAAATTCAAAATTTACTCATATCTTTATGATATCAAAATAATATCAAATTAAAAATTCAGTCATGGAAAAAACATTAAAACCCATTTCGGGTTATCTTACATTAGTCATTTGTTTGGCTTTATTTGTAGTTTCAGCCTACCTTTTTATTTCCGGGGTAGATCAGAGTATTACGTATGTTATTGTTGCTATGCTCTGTTTTCTGCTTTCCTGCTTTTTCTTAAAAGGGCTGATGATCATACAGCCTAACCACTCAAGAGTTTTAAACTTTTTCGGTAAGTATGTAGGCACTGTAAAAGATAATGGATTGTTTTTTATTAATCCGCTGTATTCGTCACAGAAAATATCATTGCGTTCAGAAAACTTACAGGGACAGACCTTGAAAGTAAATGACAAAATGGGAAACCCTATTGAGATTGCTGTAGTAATTGTTTGGAAAGTAGGAGACACCTATAAGGCGGCTTTTGATGTTGAACGGTACTCAGACTTTGTAAAAATGCAAAGTGAGGCAGCGGTACGTCATTTAGCGATGAGCTTTCCTTATGACAACTTAGAAGATGATCATGCACCCATTACTTTGAGGGAAGGCGGAGATAAGATCAATTCTATTTTGGAGCAGGAACTTACGGATCGTCTTTCAAAAGCTGGAATTGTGATTCAGGAAGCTAGAATTTCACATTTGGCTTATGCCTCAGAAATAGCAGGAGCAATGCTTCAAAGACAGCAGGCTACAGCCATTGTGGCGGCAAGAACCAAAATTGTTGAAGGAGCCGTAGGGATGGTGGA
The DNA here is from genome assembly GCF_022869225.1 of Chryseobacterium sp. Taxonomy (NCBI): domain Bacteria; kingdom Pseudomonadati; phylum Bacteroidota; class Flavobacteriia; order Flavobacteriales; family Weeksellaceae; genus Chryseobacterium; species Chryseobacterium sp. The sequence continues at coordinate 4,497,379 of NZ_JALIHL010000001.1, forward strand.
TCTTGCACTGAAAAAACTTTCTGAAGGCAATATCGTTGAACTTGATGACGAAAGAAAAGCGGCCATGGTTAGCAATTTAATGGTGGTTCTGTGTGGTGAAAAAGCGGCAACTCCCATATTGAATGCAGGAACACTGTATAATTAATGATAATAACTACAATTTCTGCCTTGTCAAAATTATTGAAAGGATAAGGCGGAAAAATAAATCTTTGTGCATTTCGCATTAAAAACAGGAAAAATGAAATCAGAAAAAGCTCAGACCTCTTCAGAAAACAAAGGCAAAAAATCCTTTGTCATAAGGATAGATGAGTCTACTTATAAACTCCTCGAAAAATGGGCCAATGATGAATTCAGGAGTGTAAATGGCCAGATCGAATACCTGCTGCATCAGAATCTGGTCAATTCAGGGAGAAAGAAGAAGGAATAGTTTATTGACCAGCGAAGGTAAAACCGGAGAGGGCTGATCTTCGAAAGATTTACCCTCAATATTTGATTCTCCTTCTTCGCTCTGAATAACAGACAAGAGGTCTTAAACAGGCAAATAAGGCTTTTCAGGTATGCTTGTTCAGTTAAATTTATCATTTTACGTGTACCAGGCGTTCTATGATCCTTACCGTAAAAAAAGAAAGCTGAGAAATTTTCTCAGCTTTTTTTATTTCATACAGCTCTGAAGCGTATCTGCTCCAAAGTAGAATATTACGAGCCAAACCAAGCCTTTAATTGTGAAAAAAGCTAAACCTGCCCATCCCACACGCTTGAACCACTTTTTAAGCTTTGAGTTATTTTCTTGTGAATTTTCCATTGGTGAATATCAAAAAGATTACCCTGCAAAGATAAGCATGTTTATAATTAGTCCAAATAAAAAACATAGTAAAAAATTAAAGTTTTGAGGTTCATATAATATTTTTATCTTTAGAGAGAACGAAAAGTAAGATTTTATGTCAAAAAAAGTAAAGGATTTCGGAATCGAAAAAACACTCAAAAACCTTGGTATTAAAGAAGAGAATAAAGGGACTTCAGTGGGCGGAAAATATTTCGCTTCAGGAAAGACGATAGAAAGCATCTCTCCTGTAGACGGTAAGCTAATCGCTAAAGTAAAGACTTCCGGAGAAAGTGATTATGACAAAGTAATTGAAACGGCTCAGAAGGCATTTCAGGAATTCAGGCTGATTCCGGCTCCCAAAAGAGGAGAAATTGTAAGACAGCTCGGCCTAAAACTAAGAGAATATAAAGATGATCTTGGAAAACTTGTTTCTTATGAAATGGGTAAATCATTGCAGGAAGGTCTGGGAGAAGTACAGGAAATGATCGATATCTGTGACTTCGCAGTAGGACTTTCCAGACAGCTTCAGGGGTACACCATGCACTCTGAAAGACCAGGGCACAGAATGTACGAACAGTATCATCCGCTTGGAGTCGTGGGAATAATTACCGCATTCAACTTCCCGGTGGCGGTATGGTCCTGGAATACGGCTCTTGCATGGATCTGTGGTAACGTTACGATCTGGAAGCCATCTGAAAAAACACCTCTTTGTGCGATTGCATGTCAGAATATCATGACTGAGGTTTTAAAGGAAAATAACCTTCCGGAAGGTGTTTCAAGTGTATTGGTATCAGACCATGAGATCGGACAGAAGCTGGTAGATGATAAGAGGGTAGCACTGGTATCTTTCACCGGTTCTACGAGAGTGGGAAGAATGGTTTCTTCTAAAGTAGCGGAAAGATTCGGAAAATCTATCCTTGAATTAGGAGGAAATAACGCTATTATCATTACGAAAGAAGCTGATATCGATATGTCGATTATCGGTGCGGTTTTCGGAGCGGTAGGAACAGCAGGCCAACGATGTACTTCTACAAGAAGGCTGATCATCCATGAAAGCGTATATGATGAAGTGAAAACAAGGTTAACAAAAGCCTACGGCCAGTTAAAGATCGGAAACCCATTGGATGAAAGGAACCATGTAGGCCCGCTGATTGATACTGATGCTGTAAATCAATATGAAGAAGCGATCAAAAAATGTAAAAAAGAAGGCGGTAAGTTCATCGTTGAAGGTGGTGTTTTAACCGGAAAAGAATATGAATCAGGCTGCTACGTAAAACCATGTGTTGCAGAAGTGAAAAATTCTTACGAAATCGTTCAGCATGAAACTTTTGCACCGATTTTATATTTAATCAAATACAAAACATTGGAAGAGGCCATTGCGATTCAGAATGATGTTCCGCAGGGACTTTCTTCTGCAATCATGACCCAAAATCTGAGAGAAGCGGAATTATTCCTTTCACATGCAGGTTCAGACTGTGGTATTGCTAACGTGAATATCGGGACCTCAGGTGCTGAGATCGGAGGGGCTTTCGGTGGTGAAAAAGAAACCGGAGGCGGAAGAGAATCCGGATCTGATGCTTGGAAATACTATATGAGAAGACAAACCAATACTATCAATTACACCGCACAACTTCCTTTGGCACAAGGGATTAAATTCGATTTATAAAAGCTTTACTTAAAGCGCAAAAAAAAACAATAAAAATTAATAACCTGAATGATGGAATGTTTCATTTCCGGATCATTCCATCATTCACTTATTAAATCACACAACAATTTATTATGGAACAAACATTAGATATAAAAGCAAATAAAGTAAAAGAAACAGTAGGAAAACACGTTTTGGCAGACGGTTTTGACTTTGTGATGGATATTGAAAAATCTCACGGGTCATGGCTTTATGACAAGCTTACAGACAGAGAGTACCTGGATATGTTCTCTATGTTTGCCTCTGCTTCCATCGGATACAACCACCCTTATCTTCTGGAAAGATCGGAGTGGCTGGGTAGGATGGCAGTCAATAAACCCACTTTGGCAGATGTTTACTCAGAAGAATATGCCCATTTTCTGGAAGTCTTCGAAAGAGTAGTCATTCCTGAAGAATTACAATATGCTTTCTTTATCGAAGGCGGTACCTTAGGAGTTGAAAATGCAATGAAAGCATGTTTTGACTGGAAGACCCGCAAAAATTTTGAAAAAGGACTTCAGACCGAAGCCGGAATCTGTATTCATTTCAGACAGGCTTTCCACGGAAGAAGCGGCTATACTTTAAGCTTAACCAATACTTCCGACCCAAGAAAATACCAGTATTTCCCGATGTTCAACTGGCCAAGAATCTTAAATCCGAAACTGACATTCCCGATCACGGAAGAAAATCTTGAAGAAACGATGAAGAATGAGAAACTGGCTTTACTGCAAATAGAAGAAGCGATTCTGATGAATCCTGATAAAGTGGCCTGTATCATCATTGAACCTATCCAGGCAGAAGGCGGCGACAATCATTTCAGAGATGAATTCTTGGTGGGATTAAGAGCACTTTGTGATCAAAATGAGATCTTGCTTATTTTTGACGAAGTTCAGACCGGTATCGGAATTACAGGGAAAATGTGGGCATTCCAGCATTTCACTGCAAAGCCCGATATCATATCATTTGGTAAAAAAGCACAGGTCTGCGGAGTGCTGGCCAATAAGGAAAAATTTGACGAAGTTCCCAATAATGTTTTCAGGGAAAGCTCAAGGATCAACTCTACATTCGGAGGTAATTTTATTGATATGCTCCGTTTTCAGCTGGTGATGGAAGTTATTGAAAAAGAAAATCTTGTGGAGAATGCAAGAGTAGTGGGTGATTTCCTGCTGGAAAGCCTGAAAGCACTTGCTGAAAAGTATCCTGAGAAAATTTCAAATGCAAGGGGAAGAGGATTGATGTGTGCTATTGATCTTCCGTCCGGTGCCCAGAGAAACCATATGATGAATGAGCTGTTCAATGACGGATTGATCATTCTTCCGTGTGGAGATCAGTCTTTACGTTTCAGACCGCATCTGAATGTTACTAAAGAAGAAATTCAACTGGCTTTGGACAAAATTGAAAATAATATTGCTAAAATTTAAAACCCAGGATTTGTAATTTTCAAAAAATCATTGTATATTTAGATACTCAAACAATATAGAATATGGAAAGAAGTACGCGAGTATCGGTTTTTGAAAGTGATAACCCTTCAGAAATTCAGTTGGTTAAGTCTAAATTGGATGATGCACAAATTACAAACACAGTTGAAAATAATTATCTCACATTTACCACTACACCCACGGCTACGTCGTTAAAAGTTATGGTAGATCTTGAAGATGAGAAGAAGGCATTTGAAATTATTGATGCTTACCTTCAACAAAGCGAAAATCAATAAAACAATTTCATAATTTTAAATTTTACTACTTCGAACCGAAAATTAATTTTAATTAGTTTTCGGTTTTTTTAATGAACGACTAATTATTAAAAAGATTAAAAAAATGTAGGGATAGACTTTTGAAAAATGAGGCACGCTGTTTATCATTTTGTAAGGATCTGCATGCAAAAGATCAGCTGAGATTCCTGCGGAACGGCCAATATCCTAGCCCCGATAGAAACGGTTACCCCGCAACAAGATGCAGCTCTGGGCGCGGGAGTGAGGAGTATGAGTGGATAGCGGGATAAAGCTCCTGATGAAATACTGCCGTCTTAATTTTTCAATTCTTTATTCAATTTTGCAATTTAAATCAAAGAACAATGAATCCAGAAATTAAACTAAGAAAATCGGAAATTGAAGACAGGGACATTATTTGGGGAATCATCCAGCAGTCTATTGCGCGAAGGAAACAGGATGGCAGCACACAGTGGCAAAACGGATATCCCAATCTTGGAACCGTAGAAAGTGATATTGCCAAAGGTTTCGGATATGTTCTTACTGTTGATGGGGAAATAGCTGTATATGCAGCATTAATTCTGAATGATGAGCCAGCGTACAGCACTATTGAAGGAGCCTGGCTGAGTGATGGTGAATTTGTCGTGGTCCACAGGGTGGCTGTAGATGAAAAATTTGCAGGCCGGGGAATGGTGAAGAAATTATTTGACCATATCGAAGATTTTACAAGATCTCACGGAATTCAGAGCGTAAAGGTGGATACCAACCATGACAATATTGCAATGTTGAAAATCCTGGAAAGCAAAGGCTATTCTTATTGTGGAGAGGTCCTTTTAAGAGACGGAATGAGAAAAGCTTTTGAGAAGATTATCATTTGAGTAAAAAGTTAAATCTAGTTTCATTGAATTTTTAAAACACCTTGTATTTATAATCTCTATCATGTTTGTTCGTTTGGTTCCGAACTAATTTTTACTTTTGTTCAAAATTTTTATATTATGCACCAAAGTATAGAAATTGATGAAAAAATTTTTCAGGATGCCGTAAAATTCTACGGCACCGTTTTCAACTTACCCCCATTAGCTTCAAAAATTTACTCCTACCTTCTTTTCGATTATGAGAAAGTAGGGATTACTTTTGACGAATTTGTTGAAGTGCTTTCTGCAAGCAAAAGCTCTGTTTCTACAAGTATTTCACTGCTGCTGAATGCACAGCTTATTGTAGACCACAATAAAATGGACGAGCGAAAACGGTATTTTTTCCTCAACGATGAATACAAGAAAATAAGATTCGAGAAAATAGTTCAAAAAATGCAGGACGAATTGAAACTACTAGATGATTTAGACAATTTTAAAAAAAGTAACGACGATGGATACAACGAAAGAATAGAACATTACAAAATACTCTTAAACAAAAACATAGAAAATATTCAGGAATCTCTTAATAAACTATAAAATGAATAATAAGCTAATTATACTTTCTATTGCAGCGTTTTCACTGACAGCCTGTAAAAAAGAAGCTCCGAAGCAGGATGGCGCAAAGCCTTTTCCTGTGGTTTCTGTGGAGTCCAAAAATATAGTGGGTTACCAGACGTTTCCGGCTACCATTCAGGGTAGAGTAAACAATGATGTCCGTGCAAAAATACAGGGATACATTACCCAGTTATTGGTAGATGAAGGGCAATATGTTACAAAAGGGCAGCCTTTGTTCCGTCTGGAGACCAATATTCTGAATGAAAATGCAGCTGCTTCCAAGGCCGGTATCGGTGCTGCCGAGTCTACTATTGCAGCCGCGCAGGCTTCTGTAAATGCCGCACAGCTTGAGGTCAACAAACTAAAGCCTCTGGTTCAGAAAAACATTATCAGCAACGTACAGCTGCAGACCGCACAGGCCAATCTGGCCCAGGCCCAGGCCCAGTTACAGCAGGCTAATGCAGCCAAGAGACAGGCCGTTGCCAATTACAAAGGCGTGGAGGCCAATATTGAATACTCCATTATTCGTGCTCCTATTTCAGGAGTGGTTGGAAAGCTTCCATTGAAAGTGGGAAGTTTGGTAGGGCCGTCTGATCAGACCCCTCTGACAACAATTTCTGACACTTCTCAGATCTTTGCCTACTTTGCGATGAATGAAAAGGAATATTTTGATTTCCTTGAAAAAGTCCCGGGAAGTTCTATGCCGGAGAAGATCAAAAATCTTCCGATGGTGGAACTGCAGCTGGCGAATGGAAGCCTTTATCCTGAAAAAGGAAAAATCGAAGCGATTACCGGTCAAATTGACCCTGCAACAGGGACGATACAGTTCAGAGTAGGATTCTCCAATGCCCAAAAACTTTTAAGCAATGGAAACAGCGGAACCATTAGATTCCCACAACGTTATGATAACGTATTGGTAGTTCCTGAAAGTGCTACTTACGAACAGCAGGGTATCGTCTATGTATATAAAGTGGAAAAAGGAGATACTGCCAAAAACGTAGTGATCAACGTTATCGACAGAATAGACAATATGGCTCTTATAAAGTCAGGGATTAATAAAGGGGAAACTGTTGTAGCGGCTGGTATCGGAGGTCTGAAATCAGGAACGGTTGTAAAGCCGAGACCGGTCAAAATGGATAGTCTTGTTCAATCAATAAAACCGAAATTCTAATGATAAAAAACTTTATTAACAGACCGGTTTTATCTACCGTAATTTCAATCCTGATTGTGATTCTCGGTATTTTAGGACTCGTCTCGTTACCGGTGACACAGTACCCGGATATTGCTCCTCCCACAGTGAGTGTTACCGCCAACTATACGGGAGCCAATGCGGAAACTGTAATGAAAAGTGTGGTCGTTCCGCTGGAGGAGCAGATCAATGGGGTGGAAGGAATGGATTATATCACCTCTTCCGCAGGAAATGACGGTTCTGCCAACATCCAGGTTTTCTTTAAACAAGGGATTGATCCTGATATTGCAGCCGTAAACGTACAGAACCGTGTGGCGAGAGCTACTCCTTTATTGCCTTCCGAAGTAACACGTTCAGGGGTAGTAACGCAGAAGCAGCAGACCAGTGCCCTGATGTATATGTCTTTCTATTCTGAAAATAAAGACCTGGATGACGTATATCTTCAAAACTTTTTGAATATCAATATTATCCCTAACTTAAAAAGGGTTAATGGTGTAGGGGATGCCAACGTTTTCGGAGGTAAAAACTATTCGATGAGAATTTGGCTGGATCCTGCAAAAATGGCTGCATATGGAGTAACACCTACCGATGTTACCAATGCCATCAATGAGCAGAGTAGAGAAGCTGCAGCAGGTTCTATCGGACAAAACAGCGGGAGCTCATTTGAATATATCATCAAATATGTAGGAAAATTCAACGATAAGAGCCAGTATGACAATATCATCATCAAGGCACTTAACGATGGGCAAAACCTAATGCTGAAAGATGTTGCCAAAGTTGAATTAGCCGGTCAGTCCTATACCGGAATCGGTGAAAACGGGAACAATCCTTCCATCAGTATGGGGATCTTCCAGACACCGGGTTCCAACGCACAGGAAATTATTAAAAATATCAAAACATATCTGAAATCGGCAGAAAGTACTTTCCCTAAAGGCATTAAGTATACTTTTAACTTTGATACCAATGAATTCCTTGATGCTTCTATCGACAAGGTTGTACATACCCTGATCGAAGCGTTTATCCTGGTATTTATCGTAGTATATATTTTCCTTCAGGATTTCAGATCTACCCTGATCCCGGCTATTGCAGTTCCGGTATCAATTGTGGGAGCTTTCTTCTTCCTGAACTTATTCGGATATTCATTAAACCTTTTAACATTATTCGCTTTGGTACTGGCAATCGGTATTGTGGTGGATGACGCCATCGTCGTCGTAGAGGCCGTTCATGCGAAAATGGAGCACGGTATTTCTGATGCGAAAAAGGCTACGGTAGAAGCAATGGATGAAATTACAGGAGCGATTATCTCTATTACGCTGGTCATGGCATCGGTATTTATTCCGGTAACCTTTATCAAAGGGCCAACAGGAGTATTCTACCAGCAGTTCGGTATTACCCTGATTGTTGCGATCGTAATTTCTGCTATTAATGCATTGACGTTAAGTCCGGTTTTATGTTCTTTATTCTTAAAACCTCATGCAGAGCACCATGAAAAGTACCAGAGCATGAACTTTATGCAGAAGTTTTTCTATAAGTTTAATATTGCTTTTAAAACAGCGACTGAACGTTACGGAAGAGGATTTGTATTCCTGCTGAGACATAAATGGGTAACCCTGGTTATTTTTGCAGTGACTGCCGGTATTCTATATTGGGCAAGCGGTACGATGAAAAAAGGTTTCGTACCTACTGAAGACAGGGGGATTATCTTTACCGATGTACAGCTTCCTCCGGGGGCTTCCATGGAAAGAACCTATAATGTGCTGAAAACTCTTCAGGCTAATGCACTGAAGGTTCCGGGAGTACAGAATGTGACGATCTCTACGGGTAGAGGTTTCTTATCCGGAAACGGTAGTAACAACGGTCTTGCCTTTATTAAATTGAAACCATTTGACGAAAGGAAAAAAGACGGCCAGACTTCCGAAGATATTACGAAAAAATTATTCGGTATCTCAGGATCAGTTCCGGATGCAAAAGTTGTATTCTTCCAGCCGCCAAGTGTACCTGGTTTTGGTAGCAGTGCCGGTTTTGAGATGGTATTATTGGATAAATCCGGAGGTGAATATGCTGAACTTGATGCCAAAACCAATGAATTCATCGGCAAACTGATGCAGAGACCGGAAATTGAATTTGCCCAGACTTCATTTAATACCAAATATCCTCAGTACCAGATGGAAATCAATGTTCCATTGGCCAAACAGCTTGGGGTTTCTGTAAGTGATATTCTTGCTACAATGCAGGGATATATCGGTGGTATTTATACTGCTGACTTTACAAAATACGGTAAGCAGTTCAGGGTAATGGTTCAGGCACTTCCTGATAACAGAAAAAGCATTGATAACCTGAACGAACTGTATGTAAGAACCGGTTCAGGAGTAATGTCCCCGATCTCACAGTTTGTAACGCTTTCCAAGGCCTACGGACCACAGTCGGTGAGCCGTTACAACTTATTTACTTCAGTGAAGATCACAGGGGCTAACTCGGGAGGGTACAGTTCCGGAGACGCGATTGCTGCAGTACAGCAGGTGGCCGGTGAAACCTTAAACCAAAACTATGCGGTTGAATTTACAGGATTGTCAAGAGAAGAATTGGCTTCAGGATCTCAGACGCTGGTTATCTTTGGCTTGAGTTTGATTTTCGTGTACTTTATTCTTTCTGCACAGTATGAAAGTTATATCCTTCCGCTGATTGTTGTTATTTCTCTTCCTTTAGGGGTGATGGGTGCCTATTTCGGACAGAAGATCATGGGCTTGGAAAATAATATTTATTTCCAGATTGCGCTGATCATGCTCGTGGGGCTACTGGCAAAGAATGCCATCCTTATCGTCGAATTTGCCATTCAGAGAAGACATCATGGGGAAACGATTGTCATGTCAGCGATTAATGCTGCAAAAGCAAGGTTAAGACCGATCCTGATGACATCATTTGCCTTTATTTTCGGTCTACTGCCGTTAGTGCTTGCAAGTGGAATCGGGGCTGTAGGAAACAGATCGATTGCAACCGGTGCGGCGATTGGATTATTGATAGGAACCATTTTAGGACTTTTTGTTATCCCGGTACTGTATGTGATTTTTGAAACATTACAGGAAAAGATCAAACCTCTTAAGAAAGAAGACATCAATTTAGCAGAATAAAATTAATTAGAGAAGCTGGAAGTTAGAGCTTAGATAGTAGTCTAATGCTCAGCTTCTAACCTCTAGTTTCTAATTTCTAACTTCTAATTTTAAATAATGAAGAGTTTATTAAACATTATAAAAGGAATAACTTTTTCAGTTTTCATATTGGGAGCCATTACATCCTGTATGGCCAGAAAGGAATATGAAAGACCGAAGAACGTGGTTGACGAAAAGCTTTTCCGTACAGATATGCTTCCTTCAGACAGTACGAGTATTGCAAATATCTCCTGGAAAGAAATCTTCACAGATCCGATCCTTCAGGGGTATATTTCCAAGGCGCTGGAAAACAACCTTGATATCAGAATTGCTTTGGAGAGCATTAATTCTGCAGAGGCTTATCTGAAACAAAGTAAAGCTGCTTACCAGCCAACGCTTTCGGTTGGTCCTAACTATACTTTTCAAACGCAGTCTATCAATACGCAGTTTGGACAGATCATCGGATCAAGGCGTTATGTGAATCAATTTGATATTACAGCAAGTATAGGCTGGGAAGCTGATATCTGGGGCAAACTGAAAGCACAGGAAAAGGCACAGTTAGCGACCTATTTAGGAACCGTTGCAGCTCATAAGGCTGTAAAAAGCAGTCTGGTTTCTTCTATTGCTTCCGCCTATTATCAGTTGCTGACTTTTGATGCTCAGAAAAAGATCATCACGGAAACAATTGCGGTACGTGAGAAAAATTTAGAAACAACCAAGGCTTTAAAGACCTCCGGAACTGTTACAGAAGTAGCGGTACAGCAAAGTGAAGCTCTTGTTTTCAATGCAAAATCTTTACTGATTGATATCGATACACAGATACAGCTGCTTGAAAACACGATGAGCCTTTTAATGGGTGAACCGTCACATGCTATCGAAAGATCTACATTGGAAGGTCAGCAGCTCCCGATCGATCTGAAATTAGGATATCCTGCTCAGCTACTGGCTAACCGCCCGGATGTGATGAGGGCAGAGTACAGCCTGATGAATGCTTTCGAGCTCACGAATGCTGCCAAAGCTCAGTTTTACCCTACCTTGAAGATCACGGGAAGCGGCGGGGTACAGTCTGTAGACATCGACCATCTGTTCAGCGTGAATTCACTATTTGCAAATGTTGTAGCCGGATTGGCACAGCCGATCTTAAATAAAAGACAGATCAAGACCAACTATGATGTGAGTCTTGCCAATCAGGAAACAGCATATTTAAACTTTAGAAAAACCGTTCTTACCGCAGGAAAAGAAGTTTCTGACGCGATCAGAGTATTCTCGGTACAGGATTCTTTTATTGAACTGAAAGAAAAAGAACTGGATGCTTACAAAAAATCGGTTGACTATTCCCAGGAATTGGTTAACTATGGTATGGCCAATTACCTGGAAGTATTAAATGCAAGTGTTAATTCATTGAATGCGGAACTTAATATTTCCAATGCACGGTACAGTAAAATGAAAGCTGCTGTGGAGCTTTACCAAGCTTTAGGCGGAGGCTGGAAATAAAACTTCTTACAGGATAAACTATACAAACGTATGTCAGTAATGGCATACGTTTTTTTATTGGACAGCTTAAATAACCTTATAAAATCCAGTTATAGGGTTGTCAATAGCTCCATGGTCTTTTTTTCTTTGTTGGATATTGTCTTTAAAAGATCTGAGGCTTGTTGAATATATTTAAGTTCTTTTGTTTGACTTACTTTTTCAAGCAATTGAGCTACAGATGTCCATAATTCTGCAATTTCTGTGAATGCTTCATATCCTGTTTTAAGCTGATCAAATTGGAGCAGTTCATAACTTTCTTTCAAAAAATCACGATACAAATTTCTGAATAAAGCCCCACCTGTTCCTGCTTTTTCCATCAGCATTGCCGCTTGATTAAATTCACCTTCAATGTCTTTACTGGTAGTAAACCATTTGATCATCTCAGTGCTTGTTTTTAAAATCCCTTTGTAGGATATATTCGTAATGGGTGGATTCAGATACTCTGTCGTGTTATTTTTGATCGCTGTTGATATTGCTTTTTTCAGATCGATTTTTTGGTCTGTTTTCCGGATGGTATAATACAAGTTTTTAGAAGCCATAGGTCCTTTTTCGGCGCGTGCCATTGCCAAGCTTTTTAAAGAGGTTTGTACCAGACCGCCTTGTTGTTTGGTATCCACTATGAATGCATTTTCGCTATCATAGCCATAAATTGCGGCGTAATGACCTGCAAAATGAAAAGGGTTTGAAAAATATTCCAAATGATAGCAGTCCAATTTCACACCGACTATCTGTCCGTTGTCAAGAAGTGCTTTTACATTATCCCATGCCTTTTGCTGTGAAGATGTTTCTTTAACCGTTAATTCAAGGTTTAAATTTTTAGCCAAGTTTTTAGTCAGCAGGTCTGTTTTTATTCGTCCCCCAATGAAAGGGAAGTCCATTGTTTTCATATTCCAATAGATAAAGCTAAGGCCTTCACCCAGCCCGAAAAGCATAGGTTCGGAAAGTTCAATTCCGATTTGCAGCAATAATGTTCCTGTTGCTGTAGTCTCACAATGTTGTCCGGCAAAAGGTTTCAGGTTTTCTATTTTCATTTTTGGTGGGATGTTTTTTGAATGCGTTATTAATTTCTAATCAGGGGAAATTACATAAAATATCATAGAAATTCGGTTTTAAATATTCTATGGTAACATTCTTCAAAAATAAAATTTATTGGTATAAATGTATTGAACTGCGTAGTTTTATACTTTAAAAAATTGTATGAAGTTGCATATTCAATCCATAGACAATTCTCATTCAGAACAGGCCATTGATTTGATTCTGAATATCCAGCAGAAAGAATTTAATATTCCGATTACAATCAGCGATCAACCGGATTTGCTGCAAATTGAAGGCTTTTATAAGAAAACCGGCGGCAACTTCTGGGGTGCTTTTATAGAGGGTGAACTGGTGGGATCCATCGCTCTGGTGAAGTTTTATGAAAGGGCAGGAGCCATCAGGAAGATGTTTGTCAAAAAAGAATTCCGAGGGAAAGAATTCAATATTGCCCAGATCTTACTGGATGTCTTAGTTACTTTCTGCCGTGAAAACGGAATCGATGATTTATACCTGGGGACGGTCACGGTCCTGAAGGCTGCACAGCGGTTCTATGAACGCAATCATTTTACAAAAATTGAAAAAGAGAAACTTCCGGCCTCCTTTCCATTAATGAGTGCAGACGATATATTTTACCGCCTAAACCTCAACTGAGTATGAATAATGTGATCAACGAATCGGCGTTGTTGAAATAACCAATGAAATAGGGTATACCCATCCTTTCACGATAAACTTGCTTAAAGAACCTTAAAGGCAGGAACTAATATAATAGCAGAAAGATAAACAGGATGAACGGAAAAGATTGTTTATCCCCACCTCCATAGAAAAATAAATGTAGTATACTATTCGGAAAACTAAATTAAATTTTTGTATTTGAGCGGAAATTTACTGATCAAAATCTAAATACCTATTGTGATTGAAATCATAAAAAGATCAGCAAATTAAATTTAATTTTAGGGTATTAGTTTTTAAGTAAAGTTTTTAAAGTCTTGCCTCTCCTTTATCAGGGAGGCTTTTTTGTTGGAAATAATAACAGATACCACAAAAAGTAAGATTTCCTTAATTAGTGATGTATTTGGCATATCCATTGTTGTTACCCATCTATCACCACATCACTTAACTATAAACTATTATAGGTTTTGACACTTTTATTCCCGGGACTTCCGGGGGATTTTTTTATGATTATATTCATAAGGAAGCGGAATAAAACCTTGTAATTTTAATCAGAGTTTTTCATTCCCCGTTTATTTAAATTGTTCCCCGGAGAGATCCGGGGATTTTTGTAATCCCGTTCCGAAAATCAGATTGCTATAACGAAGTTTAAAAAAAATATTCCCTAAATGTTTGCATATATCAATTAAATACTTACTTTTGTACCGCTTTAAAATAAGAGCAGACGGGGGATTGGCGCAGTTGGCTAGCGCGTTTGACTGGCAGTCAAAAGGTCACGGGTTCGAATCCCGTATTCTCCACAAAGGCTAAATGCAAACCTACTGATAACCAGTGGGTTTTTGTTTTTACTAGACTTTTTTGTCCCACATTTTCCCTACATTTCTTATATAAAAGATAGTGATTTCTTACCTTAGTACCACATTTAGTAAATTTTTAGGGTCAAAACTGACTGCTGTATCTCTTTAAAAATCCCCAAACTAAAAGTATTTTATCTTTTTCATATAAATAGAGATAAGTTCGATTTCAAAAGAGGGGGCATTACCAAAACCTAAACAACGGGAGGGGCTTATTGTTCATATAGTAGCTTGAATTTCATATATAAAGTGGTTCCAGTGTTAAAATAGGGTTTCACATTCTAGCTAAAACCAAAGTTCTAAACATATAATTTTCATAATAACTTTAAATCAAATTATAATGTGACACGTTTTGTTGTTACCCCTATCTACGTTTGCCTAAGTTATAATTGTATGAATGTTTGTAAATGTTTTAATTTTCACAAGTCATTGAAATTTTGTAAACTTGCAAACCCTCACTTGCACAAAAGGAATATATTATGATGAAAAAATTACAGATTTTGCCGTTGTTGTGTATCAGTATATATGGATTGGGGCAAATTCCTAACTTTCCTACTTCCCAAGCCCCTACCCCTAGCAGTTTGGGTAACTTTTCAAGTCCAAATTATGGGAGTCCAACAAAGTCTAATGTTCTCTCAGTTCCTCATGGTGGTTTATACAATCAAAGGAGTTCACATATTCAACAGCAGAATGCAAAAATGATGGAAGAAGACTTTAGGAAAGTAGCTCAGGGACAGGAACTCAGAATTAAACAGGAAGACTCTTACAGACAACAAGCCTTAGAAGATTCTTATTATAATCTCCCTTCATTTTCAGGAAAAGCAGGAACACAATCCTATTATGATGCTTACAATCAATTAGTCTCACTCAATACTGACAATTACTCCATAAGTGAAGCCAATTTCATTGTGGAGAATGCTTACTTTGAAGGTAAACAAAACTTCAATCAGTTTAAATCTGGTATTCAGAAAACTTCAAAGCAACTCTTGCAGAGAATGAAGGAGAGAAAGCAGGATACTGAAAGTAATACAGATAAAAACCTGATGATATTTGAATACCTCTCAAAAGGTATGAAGCTGGGAGGTGTTCAGCACAAAGCTATCAAATATGATTTTGAGGATTATACGGGTGCAAAGGATTGGAGCAAAATGTTTGTGTCCAAACTCCTTAAAACAGGCTTTGGGCAATGCCACTCAATGCCTTTGTATTATTTAATGCTGGCAGAAGAAATGAATGCAGATGCTCATTTAGCCTTTGCTCCAAATCATACTTATGTCAAGTTTAAAGATGAAGAGGGGGAATGGCAAAATGCAGAGCTTACCAATGGAATATTTACCACAAGCTCTATTATTATGGAATCAGGCTATATAAAATCGGAAGCTTTGCAGAATGATATTTATATGAAAGAGCAAAATAAAAAAGAGTTATTAGCCCAATTCTATGCAGATTTAGCCAATGGTTATGCCCACAAATACGGAATGGATGAGTTTGTAGGAAAGACTTTAGACAAAGCACTGGAATACTCACCAAAAAATATATATGCCAACCTCTTAAAATCAACTTTTCAACAAGCTAAACTGGAATATGTAGCAGGGCAATTAGGCATTAAAAACCTTGAAAATCCTGAGGAACTACAAAACATCAGATTTTATCTGAGAGCATTGGCTTTATTACAGGAAACTAAAGCTCAGTTCAATAATATTGACAATCTGGGTTATGTCCCGATGCCTGAGGGTGCTTATGAAGAATGGTTGGGTAATATGAAAGGTGAAGCCAACAGGCAGAAAAGTGAAGCTCTTGCTGAAAGAATGAAACAGGTTAATGCTGAAAAGCAAAAGCAAAAACAACAGGATGCTTTGAGAAGAGCTCAGGAACAAAAGAAAAAAGAATCTCAGCAGTCTAACGAGAAAGCCCAGTATTTCCCAATAGACCCAAAACATTTATAACCATAATGAAAAGATATTTATCTCATAAAACTATATTCCTTCTATCTCTGTTGCTTCTATGGCTTGGTACAGGAATGGTTAGGGCACAAAGCAACCAATTTTATAACGATGCTTATCAAACTATTGATAACATGCTTAATGACAAACAGCAATACAGTTTCAAAGAAGCTGTCTTTAGTGTAGAAAATGCTTACTATCAAGGTAAGTTAGATACAGACAAATTAAATCGAGAAATAGCCTTTTTAAAGAGTTTTGCAAATAATATTGTTCAGAGCAGAGATTTGGCCTATAAACAGTCAGATAAGGATAAAGTAAGTAAATATGCAGCAGTCTATTCTATCATATGCCAGACTTTGCCAATTGCTATTAAAGATACCGTAATCCATTACAAACCTTTCAATTATGATTTTGAGGATGTATTTGGTCATAAAGATATTACCAACTTATTTGTATCTAAACTTCTGGCTACTAAAAAAGGAAATTGTAATTCTATGCCTTACCTCTACAAGATTTTAGCTGAGGAATTGGGGGTAGAAGCTAATCTGGCATTAGCACCAAACCATGTTTATATCAAACATCAAATCAAGTCTGATGGATGGTATAATACAGAGCTTACGAGTGGCATATTTCCACAGGATTCGTGGTTAATGGCTTCTGGATACATTCACTTAGATGCCATTAAAAATGGGGTGTTTATGAAAGCCCTGAGCAACAAAGAAAGTCTTGCTTTATGTCTTTTTGATTTAGCACAGGCATATAATAGAAATTTCCCTGATAATGATGGAGATTTTGTATTAAAAGCTGTAAACAGAGCTACAGAAATTTATCCCAACTTTGCTAAAGCCTTAATTCTGAAAGCTGAAACACACAAAGCACAGTTTGAAAAGCTGATGGATAAACAAAATTTGAGTTCCACTAATCCTGAAAACATTAAAAAGGCTCAACAAGAGCCAAAGGCTAAGGAACTCATGGAACTAATGACACAGGAATATGGACATATTTATGACATAGGATACAGACAGATGCCAGAGGAAATGTATCTGGACTGGCTGGTTTCCCTAAGAACAGAGAGAGATAAATATGAGAATAAAAAATTAATGAATAACTTTACAAAATAACAAATGACTATGAAAAGAATTGTACTGACTGGTTTTGTTCTTCTCACTGGAATTACACAGGCTCAGGTCAAGAAAACCCAAGCTAAGCCAAAAGCTGAAAAACCTTGGGTAAATCCTGTAAAACTGACTAAAGAAGAAAGAAACAGACCTTATATGGATGAGGTTTTGAAAACCAGAGATACCATTACTCCTGAAGAAGCAGAAAGAAGAAGAAAAAATATTGCTATTGGAAATCCTTTTAAAGACCGTGGCTATTATCCTAAAATTGCTACACTCAGCAAAGGAAAATACTTAGAATTCCACGATATGGATGCTGTAGTTAATATTGGTTCTGTAAAGTACAATAGAAAAACCAAGGAGATAACAGAGTTCAGAGAAATAGATTTGAGTGACCCAGATGCACAACCTTACTTAGATACAGCAGGGAGGTGGTTTTCACCAGACCCTTTAAGTGAGGAGTTTAGAAGGTGGTCTCCTTATAATTATGCTATGAATAATCCTTTAAGGTTTATTGACCCTGATGGGAGACAGGCAACAGATATTTATAAATTAGATAACTCTGGTAATCTCACTTGGATGGCAGAATCCAAAACTGACGTTATTTATGCTGAGAAAAATTTTGATAAGAATGGAAATCTTAAAGCTAATAACGATGGAGGTGTTGAAGTTGGTGAGAAGGGCTACATAGCTAAAAATTCTGTTTCAGAGCAAGTAACAGCAGAAATCTTTGGAAGCCTTAAAACTGTTACTTATGATTACATTAAATTTGGTGGTAATACTGAAAAGGCTCAAAATGTTTTTGATTATTTATCTTCTAATTTAAATGTTGAATTTAATAGAAATTTATTTACAAATTCTAAAAATGATAATTTTAGTTTTGTAGGAACAGCACATCTTGAAGACATGGTACCTCTTGTAAAATTAGGAGCTAACTTAGTTGAAAGTGAGCACAGCCATCCTGATCCTTTTACCTTTTGGCCAAGTGGTTTTAATGTTAATTATTTTAATGATACAGGAAATTTCAATTACAGTAAAGGACTACCTACAGGTGATATTAAAGCTGCTGGTAACAATCCTGCTACCAAATTTATTCTGTACTCACCATATTATAAAGATGGGGCACTTAGAATACGTTTTGACAGTGAAAAAATTATTTCAATAACTAATGAAGGAAAATTAAATAGATGAAAAAGCTAATATTACTTATGTGCTTTATTTTACTGAATTCATGTAAAGCTCAAAAAACGATCAATACGATCTATGATAAAAATTTAATTCAAAATCTAACAAATCAATTCTCTAAGGAAATCAATACAGATCCCTATAGATCTACTTTTGCAATATATTTTCAAGAAAAACCCTTAGTAACAGAAGTTAAGAACAACACTTCTAATAAAAACAAATATGAAGGTTTTATAGTAACTATTTATAAATTTCAGAATGAATATCAAATAAATGAATTTGTAAAAGACTTCAATGTTTATAAGACGAGAAGTAATATCTTCTGTATATTCGATAAGAATAGTAAAACTACTTTTTTAAAATCCATAAAAATAAATAAAGTTTCAAAATCTTACTCTTCTAATTCTAATAACTATTATGACCCTAAAACATGGATATTGAATTTTGATTCAAATGGTAAATTAGAAAAGTGCTATCCATATGAATGTGATTGATCCTAAATCAGTTATATCTAATTTTAATGTTAATGGAGACAGTTTCTTTCCAAGTACATTAATCACAATACCATAGCCTTCAGAGTTTATAATGTTGAATACAGAGAAGATAAGAATTTACTACTTATTGGCATGACCGAGAATTACCGTTTATGTTCGATAAAGGAAGAAAGAAAAAGCTTATATTTAGAAGATATGAAATAAAATTTTCGGAATTAGAAAGCATAAAATAAGCATCAAAAAGTGATGAAGAAAGAGGACAAAATTCAACCTGCCATTTGTTTCTGATAAACAATTGTAAATCAATTAGTTAATATATATAATATTACATTTAAGTGTTTACACTATGTATAATAACAAAAATTCCCTCTAAAAATGGGGGGAATTACTTTTTACTTAAACACCATATAAGGTCTATATCTGTTTCTGAATTTATAAAGAATTTCTTTCAGTAACAGTAGTTATGTATTTTTCAATAGCTTGAATCTCTTTAAACCATTTATCAAATCTCCGATTCAATGGGAGTTCTTTTACAGAACCTTTCATTTCACCACTGATTAATTCATTAAACCTCATTTCCAGAGCTTTGCCCAAAGAATCTCCTACAAGTTCATTTAGATGTGGATTTATAAAGTACGTCATAGACAACTTCCCTGACTCATCACAATTTAAGGCAATCTTACAAAATGGGGTTATGAATTCCTGAACCCTAAAAAAGTTATTCCAGTTGTTGGCTTCAGTAAAAGTGAACTCGATTTTGGTTCTTAAATCATTCGTCTTTAAAAAACCTTGAATTTCGATTTAAAACTCCTTTATGAATGGGATTCTTAATACTGGATTCCAGCAACAGAAACCGTCACAGTTCCTGTATTAGCTATTTATCTGAGGTTTAACCCCATTTACTTCCAGCATCATAGATTGAATGAACTTCTTTAAATTGGTTTTCTCTGCCCAATATTCAGTTGTCATAATGCTATCATGTATTGTAAATAAAGGCATTTTTGGGTATAGCTGGCTCAGTCTTTTGGTTACTACATGTAAAATACAATGAGCTTCCTCGTTCTGCATTAACTTGCTTAGATATTTGTAGTTACTCTTTTTCAACTCTTTCAGGAAGGCAGAGAAATAAGGAAATTTTTCATCAAATATTTTAAGGTTTGAATCATGCTTGTACAGGTAACTGTTGGTATCAATGTAAATTGAGTTTTCCAATTTACTGACAATAAACTTTGGTAGAGAAATGTACTTAGGGATTGTTACAGGTCTTTTTTCAAGACCTCGTTTTGTTTTTATTTTGTTCATTTTGACTTCTTGTTGAAAAGAAAAAGCCTAACCCTCTTGAATAAGGGAATTCAAGGGCTTTACTTTTTTTAATAATTGTTTAAGAAATTTTTAAGAAAAAAAAGACATAGCATTGGCTGTACAAGGTACTTTACTATGTCTTTTTGTTAACTTAAATTTGGGGTAAGGTGTGGTTTCCAGTTAAAGGAATTAGAGATAATCACCAATAAAAAAATGGATTTTCTCATACTGGAAACCAACAAGGGGACTCCCACAGGTATTGGTTTGAATAACCTTTTAATTGATTGGAACCAAAGCTCCGTGAATATCAGTATGTTTGTAATACACTCTGTCTCCAATTCCATAAGCCTTAATTCTTTTGTCTTTAGTCTATCGGGTCAAAGTACTGGGGCTAATCCCCAGATACTTAATTGTCTCTTCTCTTGTGTAAATTCTATCTTCATTGATTATTGATTATAGCATAAAGTACTTCAGCAGCTTAAAGGCCCGTATTAAACTGCCTATGTATTCTTATGAATCTTCGATTCTTGGGGATCAACTTTACCAAAATAAACTCAATTATGATAAAGCAGAGGTAAATTTTTAATCTATAAACTGTTAATTATCAATGTTTTATTTTGTCTGTTGCATTTGTTTACCTATCTTGGTATAACAAAACACAAAGTATACGGGCACGACAAAGCTTGCTCAACCTGTTGCTGAATTTCCTGTTGAAAACGTCAAAAAAGTACAGGCATACTATGTAAAAACAGATCATAAAAGCATACAGTTATGAATAAAAAAATACTCTTTTTACGCTGCCTTTTCCTCGTCGTTTATTTTGTACAGACTCAATTTTTATTGGCACAAGAGCCTCTTCCCAGCAGAATACAATTGAGCAGGACTTTTCATTCTAAAATATTGGACGAGGATCGCACTCTTTGGATTAATGTTCCGAAAGGTTATTATGAGAGCAATCGGTCATATCCGGTTATCTACTTACTGGATCCAGATCTAAATTTTGCCTACGTCAGTGAGCTGGAAAAATTTCTTTCTGACCGATATCGTATTCCACAAGCTATAGTGGTTGGTATTGTAAATACAGATCGGGTTCGTGATTTTACTCCAATACATTCATTGACATTTCATGGCAAAGTAGATAGTACTCTGAGTACAACAGGTGGTGCACAAAAATTTTTAACCTTTTTAAAACAAGAAGTGATTCCTTATATTGAAAATAATTTCCGTGCCGCACCCTACCGGATTTTAGAAGGGCATTCTCTTGGAGGATTACTGGCACTGTACTGCAAAGAAAGTGAGCCTGATCTTTTTCAATCTTTTATTATCATCAGCCCAGCAATCTATGACGGCAATTTGGAGGTGCTCAGAAAATTTCCTACTGCTCTCTCGAAAAAGCCTAAGAATGTCAGCTATCTGCACCTTTCCATTGGAAATGAACCAGATGGTAAAGGGCCTGTGGATATTCTACATCAGCAGCTCAAAATACATTCACCGCAATTATTGAAATGGGACTTTAAAACATATATGCAAGAAGATCATTTTTCTGTAGGCTATATGAGTATGTATGATGGCATTAGATTTATCTATTCGAAGTGGTTTATAGATCCAAGAGATCCATCTTTAATCAGATCGTATAACAATATAAAAAAGCATTATGATTTTCTATCTGAAGAATATGGATATAAAATCATACCTGATGAAGACTTTGTTAATGATTGTGGTTATCAGCGATTGAATAACGGCTATATTAAGGAGGCGGTAGAGATTTTCACAGAAAATGTAAGGAACAATCCTCATTCAGCAAATACTTATGATAGTTTGGCAGAAGCCTATATGAAAATCGGGAATAAGGACTTAGCGATTGAAAATTATAATAAGTCACTGCAACTGAATCCTCAAAATCAAAATGCAGTGAAGATGTTACAACTTTTAAAAAAGAATTGATTGGAATATTGCCTGATGAGCTGGCATGGAAATGGATGATGGGTGACTTATCGGGAACGTATTTCTGAAATACTTTGTATAGTTATTTTCCCGGCGTTGCTTCAAAAAAGCTGCAACATTCATTGCAGCTCCTTCTGTGAAAATCAATGATGTTGATAGGCTATATGCTTTTTGAGCGGGCTACCGCAATAAGGTAGACCAGATGTGCAAACATACTTCGTTTTACAGATTCTACCTTTACATCTCCTGTAGTCTGGTTGATTGTTGCTACAAGATCAGTATTGCATTGTCCTGAGAATGACCCGCTGCCGAGATAGTTGGCCATATTGGATACAGGGTAGGAGATCCTCGGATAATCGGGAGGGATCTGGTTGGCCACCGGAGCTGTTCCTGAATAGCCTTTATTATCAACGAAACGGGCGTTCCATGTTCCTAAAAACTGTCCGTTGATGGTGTTAATACCTTGTCCAACTATAATTTGAGTATCTACAGCATTGGTAAATCCGGCGCATGAGCTGTAATGATTAACAGAAACAGTACATGAGGAGGCATTGTCTGAAGGCTGAAAGCATTTTCCTTCATAAATGGTTGCTCTTTGTTCTGTAGGGGATGTAGAGGTATTTAATATCGCTTTGGGAGAGAAGATCTCTTCTGGTGCCATCAATATCAATACTCCCTCAGCATCTGCTGCAACAATTTTTTTATCGGGATTTGACAGTCCTCTTACTCTTACCTGGCCATTAACGTCTAAAGCCTGGGTAGGAGTGGTGGTGTTTATTCCCACTTGAGCGCTTACACTGCCACAAAAAGCAAGCGACATCAAAAAAAATGTTTTTGTTTTCATGTTAAAAATTTGAATATTATTATTTTTCACTAATATATGAAATATCTTATTTATAGGAATAATGATGCTTTAAAAATAATACAGTGGCTTAAAAATGATATCCAGTTAATTTTTAGAAAAATATAAACCCAATGACGTTGCTATTAACTCAAAAAAGATGCTTCTTTATTTTGTTTGAAAAATAGTTGTATTTTAGCCGAAATATGTTGTTTTTTAATAAACATATTGCCTGCTGATTAAAATTCAGATAATTTGAAGAAAAAATTAGTAGATTTGCACGGAACAAAAAATAATACATATTAAGCACTATTCTTTGTAACAGGACTTTTCCATAAAGAATGAAACAGGGAATAACAGGATTTAGGTTATAAAACTACTGAAACTATGAAGAAATTTTTTTTACTTTTATTAACGGCGTTTTTATTTATCGGTTGTAGCTCTGACGATGGTACTATTTATGATTATGTAGGAACATGGTCAGGTACGTATGAGGGCAGTGACAAAGGAGTCTGGAACTTTGTGGTAGACAATACGGGTAAAGTGACAGGAACCATGCATTCCGATGTCAATAATGAGAATTATAATATTTCCGCTAATGTAAGTACTTCAGGAGATCTAACCGGAGTAGTGGGACTTCCTTCAAAAGGAGATTTCAGAGGAACCTTAAGCATTGATAAACAAGGAAACGGAAGCTGGTCCAATGCACTTCCAACACCTGCAAAATCAGGAAGCTGGAAAGGGACAAAAAATTAAACAATTAAAAAATCAAAATAGAAAGTCTGCAGAATATCTGCAGGCTTTTTTTATATAAACCCCATATGGGTAATCTTGTTATCATTTTTTTTGAGTACGAGAAAATAAAGCAGGAAGTCATCTTCTGAAAACTGCTTTTTAAAATGCAAATCTTTATGCGGATCTAATGAAATGATTTCTTCAATATGCTCTCCTATATAATGTTCCGTATCCAGCTTTAGCGTCAGGATTACGGCTTTATCTGCTGTAAAATTTCCGTTTAGAAACAGAGTCTGCCCCTGGATTTTTAAACCGGATGGTAAATGATTTACCTCTCCAAACTGAAATCCTTTAAGAAGAAGTTTTCCTCCTTTAGTTTGTAAACCTTCCCTCACCGTTCTTTTACCTCTTTCAGAAACGGTATCCTCATCTTTAATTTCGGTCATCAGCTTTGCAAACTTCTGGTAGAGGAGGGGATCACCTGCT
Source organism: Chryseobacterium sp. (assembly GCF_022869225.1). Classification (NCBI taxonomy): domain Bacteria; kingdom Pseudomonadati; phylum Bacteroidota; class Flavobacteriia; order Flavobacteriales; family Weeksellaceae; genus Chryseobacterium; species Chryseobacterium sp. The sequence continues at coordinate 4,521,537 of NZ_JALIHL010000001.1, forward strand.
TCTTTGATATACTCATTCAGGGAAGTCCGTATTATTTTTCCCACTTTGGAACAATGGCCGAATTCTGAGCTGTTCTGTCTTACTTTCTCATACGATGGATTCTCTTTAAAAGCTGTTTTATTGAACCCGCTTTTCTTCCGGACTATATTTTTACCGTTCAGAGTATAAAAAACAAGGTCACCCACGGCTCCTTTGATCTTGATGAGACTTTCGTACGTTGCCATATTGCTGTTGCCAAATTGAATCCAAATATAGGAATAAATAATGGGAATCAAAATTTTAACATATATTTATCATATAGTTGTAGTATAGTTTTAGCATAATTAAGATATAAAATGTATATTTGTACTTCATTGGTTAATTAAGTACAAATCAGAGGAATATGGTACCGGGATTATTTGAAAAAAAATTGAGCATAAAGCAGCTGTCTCTTTTACTGATTGCTTCTGCTTTTGTAGTCTCCTGCGGGTCATCGAAAAACGTTTCTGCCGGTAAAAAATCGGGTTCCAAAACGGTAGCGAAGTCTGAAAATCTTAGAAAACTTGATTCTAAATTTGACGGAAAGATTCCAAGGTCCATCAATGATATTTTGAAAGATGCCGAAAAATATATTGGTACGCCCTATAAATTCGGTGGAAATTCATCCTCAGGATTTGACTGCTCCGGATTTACGGTGAAAGTGTTTGAAGAAAATTCATTCAGCCTTCCCAGAAGGTCTTCCGACCAGGCAGAAGCCGGGAAAAATATTGATATCAACGATGTTAAACCTGGTGATTTACTGTTCTTTGCGACAGCCGGCGGCAGCAGAGTCTCCCATGTAGGAATCGTTCACGATATCGGGCCTGACGGTGAGGTTAAATTCATCCATGCTTCCACCTCTAAAGGAGTGATCATTTCTTCTCTGAACGAAAAATACTGGAATAAGGCCTATCTCCATGCTCAACGGGTATTATAGCTTAACGATCAGTAGAACGGACCTTAGTCTTTTACAAAAAAAGCAATTAAAATCCATTGGCTTTAGCCAGACTTATTGTAAATCTTTGGTTTTCAATTCCAAATATTGTAAAATTGGAGATTCTCATGAACCTTAAAGCCTGCCACTTGAAATCAACTAAAGTGTTTAATGTTTTGGGTCTTTTGCCGGTAAATAATTGCAATAGCATTGCATCCCGGAATATCTGAAATTTGTCAGAAACCAGTGCTCATGACAGATTTTATCAGATTTTTTATTCCTTTATACTTCATTTTATTCTTTACCGTTTCTTTTTTAGGAATCAGCCTTAAAGTAGCCGGAAGGATAGGCAAAAATCCAAATGTCCTTCCAAAGGATGATTCGGCCTATGGACTTATCAGTTTCTATTTTAAAATGACCTTATGGGCTATTTTCATTTATACCATATTACTATCCGTCTTTCCCGGGACTATTGCTTCAGCTTTTAGTATCCATTTTCTGGACACTGATTTTTCAAGGTGTGTAGGAGTCTTTTTTATGAGTATGGCCTTTGTCTGGGTCACTGTGGCACAGGTCCAGATGAGAAATTCATGGCGCATCGGTATTGACCGCAGCATGAAAACAGCGCTGGTGACCCATGGTTTATTTCAATTTTCAAGAAATCCTGTATTTTTAGGAATGACGGTAAGCCTCTTAGGTTTTTTTCTTGCTTTTCCCACGGTGATTGCCTTCACTTTTTTATTGATCGGAAGTATTTTGATGCAGATCCAGATCAGGCTTGAAGAAGAACATCTGCTGGAAGAGCACGGTCCAGCTTATCTGGCTTACCAAAAGACTGTTGGACGCATGCTGAGCCTTTATTAAAAGCTTAAAGTTAAAAATCGTATTGCTGAACTTTTTTGTATCTTTGGCAGGTATAATTTTTCAAACTAATTTAAATAAGAAACATGTCGTTACAACAAACAATTGAAAACATTTGGGATAATAGAGATTTATTACAGAATGAAGACAGCAAGAAAGCGATAAGAGAAGTGATTTCTTTACTGGATTCCGGAGAACTTCGTGTCGCTGAGCCTACAGAAAACGGATGGCAGGTAAACGAATGGGTGAAGAAAGCAGTAGTAATGTATTTCCCAATCCAGAAGATGGAAACTATTGAAGTAGGACCATTTGAATTTCATGACAAAATTCCTTTAAAGAAAAATTATGCAGAAAAAGGAGTAAGAGTTGTACCTCATGCGATCGCAAGAGAAGGATCTTTTGTAGCTTCAGGGGTTATCATGATGCCTTCTTATGTAAATATCGGTGCCTATGTAGACTCAGGAACGATGGTAGATACCTGGGCAACAGTAGGAAGCTGCGCTCAGATCGGTAAAAACGTACACTTAAGCGGTGGTGTTGGGATCGGTGGAGTATTGGAGCCGTTACAGGCTGCTCCGGTAATCATTGAAGATGACTGCTTCATCGGTTCAAGATGTATCGTGGTAGAAGGTGTTCACGTAGAAAAAGAAGCCGTATTGGGAGCGAATGTTGTACTGACAGCTTCTACAAAAATTATTGATGTGACAGGAAGTGAGCCTGTTGAAATCAAAGGAAGAGTTCCTGCACGCTCTGTCGTGATTCCGGGAAGTTATACCAAACAATATCCTGCCGGAGAATATCAGGTTCCATGTGCTCTTATTATCGGGCAGAGAAAAGAATCTACGGATAAGAAAACCTCTCTTAACGATGCTTTAAGGGAAAATAATGTAGCTGTATAGTTTACCACTTTAAAAAGCGCCACATTGAAGAAAAAAATTTCATCATTTATAGTAAACCCTAAATATATATTTGGGGTTTATATTATTACAGCCATTGCTACGGCCCTGTCAAAATATTCCAGGGGGGAACGTGCCTATAATAATTATCTGATTTTTAAGAATGTATTTTTTAATACCCTTAAAGAAAGAAACCTTTATCTTTCGTATCCTGAATATCTTGATGTGAACCATTATGGTATCTTTTTCAGCCTGATTATTGCTCCTTTTGCCGTATTGCCAGACTGGGCAGGTTTGGTCCTGTGGAACGTAGCAAACGTATTGGTTTTTCTTCTGGCAGTTAAAAAATTACCGTTCTCAGAATGGAATAAATCTTTTTTCTTATGGCTTTGTTTACAGGAGTTTATCACTTCCAGCCTTCACCAGCAGTTTAATGTGGCACTGGCAGGACTGATCATTCTTTCCGGAGCTCATATTTACAGAAAAGAAGAGGTGCAGTCCGCTTTATCCATCTGTATCGGTTTTTTTGTGAAGATCTACGGAATTGTAGGACTTTCATCTTTCTTCTTTATACAAGATAAAAAGAAATTTATATTGTCTTTTATCCTTATTTCTTTAGCATTTCTGGCTATTCCCATGTTGTATTCATCCGCACATTTCGGACTGCAGTCGTATGTGGACTGGTTTGTAGAGCTGAAACATAAAAACATGGAAAATCAGCAGCTCGGAAATTTTCAGGATATTTCCCTGATGGGATTTGTAAGAAGGGTATTGGATGATTCTACCATTCCCAACACTTTGTTTTTAGCAATCGGAGTTCCGCTTTTCTTTTTGCCTTATCTGAGAATCAGTCAGTATAAATATCTGGGGTTTAAACTTTCCATTCTAGCATCTTCATTATTGTTTGTGGTCTTGTTCAGTTCAAGTTCTGAACCGCCAACCTACATTATTGCGGTGGCAGGTGCTGTGATTTGGTTTCTTATCCAGGAGAAGAAGAGCCCGGTGGTGATTGCCATGCTGGTTTTCCTTATCCTGTTTACCTGTTTTTCAACTTCAGACCTGTTTCCAAAGACTGTTAAAGAGCATTTTATCCTTAAGTACGCCATCAAGGCTTTGCCATGTATCGTGATCTGGCTCAGACTGACCTGGGAACTGTTGACAAGAAAATATACCGATAAATTATTATATTAATTCATGAAGAAAATCTCAATTGTAATTCCTGCCCATAATGAAGACGGCAATGTGGCATTGGTCCATGAAAGAATCAGGGATGTTTTTTCCGGGTTGGAAAACTATCATTATGAAGTTATTTTTGTCAATGACGGAAGCAGAGATAATACCCAGCAAAGACTGGAAGAACTTTCTCAGCAGTTTGAAGAGGTAAAATATATTGAATTTTCAAGAAATTTTGGTCATCAGCCTGCCGTAAAAGCCGGAATGGACAATGCCAATGGAAATGCTGTGATCTCTATGGATGGCGATCTCCAGCACCCGCCGGAGCTTATTCCTGAAATGATCAGAAAATGGGAAGAAGGCTATGATATTGTCTTTACGATCAGGACATATCCCAAAGAAATTTCCTTTTTTAAACGGAAAACGTCAGACTTTTTCTATAAAATCCTGTCAGGTTTATCCGATGTTAATTTAACAAAAGGAGGCGGCTCGGATTTCAGGTTAATGGATGCCAATGCCGTTGAAGTGATGCGTACTTTCAATGAAGACGATCTGTTTCTTAGAGGCCTGACAAGCTGGATGGGATTCAGACAGGTCGGAATTGATTTTAAGGCAGATGCAAGATTATCCGGTAAAAGCAGCTATAATTTTAAAAAAATGCTCACTTTTGCTTTTACAGGGATTACCGCTTTTAGCGTAAAGCCCCTGTATCTGGCAGCTTATTTGGGCTTTTTATTTTCGGCGATTTCCATTGTAGGATACGGAGCTTATGTGATTCATTCATTTATCGCAAAAACTGAAATCTCTGGTTGGGCATCATTGATTATGACCATTGTATTCTTTGGAGGGCTTCAGCTGATTATCATGGGAATCATGGGGATTTATTTAGGTAAAATATTTAAACAGGTGAAAGACAGACCTAACTACATCATTAAAAACAAAAATTTTTAAAATGGTATTATTGAGTTTTGATATCGAAGAATTTGATATGCCATTGGAATATAAGGGTGAAATTCCCTTTGAAAATCAAATTTCAATTTCGCAGACAGGACTGGAAAGGATCTTGGATATCCTTAAAAAGCATCAGGCTAAAGCTACTTTCTTCTCAACAGTAGTTTTCGCTGAGAACAGTAAACATCTTATTGAAAGGCTACTAGAAGAAGGGCATGAGCTGGCTTCCCACACTTGGTTCCATTCTGAGTTTGAAGAAAAACACCTGAAAGAATCCAGAGATAGACTGCAGGAATTATTCTCTACCGAAGTAACAGGTCTGAGAATGCCGAGAATGATGCCCGTGAATGAAAATGCGGTTGAAAAGGCCGGATATTCTTATAATTCATCCATCAATCCCACTTTCTTACCGGGAAGATATAACCATTTAAAAGTATCAAGGACGTACTTCAAAGAAGGAAATGTAACCCAAATTCCGGCTTCCGTATCTCCTAATTTCAGAATTCCTTTATTCTGGCTGAGCTTTCATAATTTTCCTTTGTCACTTTATAAAAAACTGGCTTTCGATACCTTGAAAAAAGATCATTATCTGAACATCTATTTCCATCCGTGGGAATTTGCGGAGATCAAAGATGAAGCCTTTAAGCTGCCCGGATTTACAGTGAAAAACTCAGGGAAAGACATGGTGGAAAGATTTGATTCATTTGTTGGCTGGCTTAAAGAAAAAGGTTATACCTTTGGTACATTCCAGGAATTTCAAAAACAGATACAACGATGAAATCATCATCCATGAAAATTCCAGGCATACAAACACAGATGAAAGTGATGATTACCCGTGACCTTATAAAAAAAATAAATAGATGAAAATTGCCTTTGATGCAAAACGTTTTTTCCATAATACGTCCGGCCTGGGCAATTATTCAAGGGATCTTGTAAGGATACTTTCCCGGTATGAGCCGGATAATGAGTATCTGCTGCTCAATAAAAACAAATCCGAGCGGGGAAAAGATATTCTGAACCATTCCAATGTTCATTTTGTCGAAACCTCAAAAGGAAGCCTTTCACGACAACTGAAAATGGGGAAAGATGCTCAGAAACAAGGCGCAGATATTTTCCATGGATTATCCGGTGAACTGCCTTTGAAATGGGATAAGACACCCATTAAAAAAGTGGTGACCATTCATGACCTGATTTTCATGAGATATCCTCAGTATTATTCTTTTTTTGACAGGAAAATCCATCTTTGGAAGTTTAAAAAAGCTGCGGAAACGGCAGATAAAATTATCGCGATTTCAGCGCAGACCAAAAGAGATATTATCCGGTACCTGCATGTTCCGGAAACCAAAATTGAAGTTATTTATCAGGGCTGCCACCAAGCTTTTAAAGAACAGCAGTCTCCGGAGTTTATGAAGGCTGTAACAGAGAAATACCAACTTCCTGAACGATTTATTCTGAATGTTGGAACGATTGAAGACCGTAAGAATCTTCTGAATATCGTAAAAGCAATTAATGGAACCGGGATTCCTCTGGTTGTGGTAGGCAGAAAGACAAAATACTATCAGAAAATAGTACGCTTTCTGAAAAAGAACACCATGGAGAAACAGGTTTTGTTTTTGGAGGGTGTTTCTATGGATGAATTGGCTGCCATCTATAAACTGGCTGATATTTTTGTGTATCCAAGTTTTTTTGAAGGCTTCGGAATTCCCGTGATAGAAGCTCTTTTTTCAAAGACGGTAACAGTGACGAGCAATACAAGCTGCCTTCCGGAAGCGGGAGGAGAAGACTCGGTATATGTGGATCCTGAAAATGATCTCGACCTCAGAGCCAAAATAAAATTTTTATGGGAAAATGAAGCCGAAAGAAAACGCCGTGCTGACAGGGGTTTCGAGTTTGTTCAGAAGTTTAATGACGAACCCATTGCAGGGCAGCTGATGAATTTTTATCAAAAAATTATCTGAAAAAACTTTGTTTTTTAAAAATAAACCCTACATTTGCATCGTAATTCAATACAATGAAACCAATTTTTTTAGCATTACATCATCATCATCATCTCTGTTAGGCGGAATTGATTGATATATGTTTGTGCTAAAATCAAAAATAATTAAAACCGTCTGAGTAAATAGGCGGTTTTTTTGTTTCCTGAATTCTCTCAGAAAATTTCCAATCAATCGGTTTTTATTTACTCGGACTCAAAAAAGACGAAATGAGTAAAATAAAAATTGCAATCCAAAAAAGCGGACGTCTATACGAAGAGTCTTTACAGCTTCTTAAAGACTGTGGCATATTTGTCAATAATGGTAAAGACCAGCTCAAAGTTTCCGTAGATAATTTTCCGATGGAGATTATGTATCTTCGGAATTCGGATATTCCTCAGTATCTTGAAGATGGGGTAGTAGATATTGCCATTGTAGGGGAAAACCTTCTCATTGAAAAAGGGAAAAATATCCAGATTATCCAGAAACTTGGTTTCTCAAAATGCCGTGTTTCGCTTGCGGTTCCCAAGGAAGTGGAAACTGATGACCTTTCTTATTTTGAAGGTAAAAAAATCGCTACTTCCTATCCTAATACTTTAAAATCCTTTTTAGCAAACGGGGGAATTACCTCTGATATCCACATCATTTCAGGCTCTGTAGAAATAGCGCCTAATATTGGCCTTGCAGATGGAATCTGTGATATTGTAAGCTCGGGAAGCACTTTATTTAAAAACGGATTAAGAGAGACTGTCACCCTTTTGAAATCGGAAGCCGTATTAGCCCAGACCCCAAAACTGTCAGAAGAAAAAGAGGCAGTCCTGGAAAAATTTTTATTCAGAATCAAAGCTGTTTTAAAAGCAAAAAACTCAAAATATATCCTGATGAATGTTCCCAATGAGAAAATCCAGAAAGTAGCCGGCGTTCTGCCGGTACTCAAAAGTCCTACGGTGATTCCTTTGGCAGAAGAAGGCTGGAGCAGTATTCATTCCGTTATTGATGAAGAAAGATTTTGGGACGTAATAGACGAACTGAAAGATAATGGCGCTCAGGATATATTAATCATTCCCATTGATAAAATGGTCATTTAAATAAAAGCATAGCATATGAAAATATATACTTATCCGAATAAAAACATATGGAAAGACCTGGTAAGACGTCCGGTTTTTGAAAGGGAAGAAATTTCCGGGCTTATTGCCGGAATATTTGAAGAAGTTGAAAAAAACGGTGACCAGGCGCTTCTTGCCTTCAATAAAAAATTTGATCAGGCAGCCACTGAACGTATTTTAGTGACGGAAACAGAAATTGCGGACGCAGAACGTATGATCAGCACAGAGCTAAAACAGGCCATTCAACAGGCAAAAGAAAATATTTTCCTGTTCCACGAATCACAAAGACAAGAGGCAGAAAAGACTGAGACCACAAAAGGGGTGGTTTGCTGGCGGGAAAACCGGGCTGTAGAAAAGGTGGGAATCTATATTCCGGGAGGGACAGCTCCCTTGTTTTCAACAGTTTTGATGCTTGCTGTACCCGCCAACCTGGCAGGGTGTAAGGAAATCGTACTTTGTACGCCGCCTGATAAAAACGGGAAGATCAATCCCGCAATTCTTTATACGGCAAAGCTGTGCGGAATTACCAACGTTTTCAAAACCGGAGGCGCCCAGGCCATTGCCGCAATGACCTTAGGAACTGAAAGTGTCCCCAAAGTGTATAAGATTTTCGGTCCCGGAAATCAGTTTGTCGTGGCAGCAAAAGAATATGCACAACAATATGGAGTAGCGATTGATATGCCTGCAGGACCTAGTGAGGTTCTTGTGATCGCAGATGAACAGGCTGTTCCTGATTTTTGTGCTGCCGATCTGCTTTCGCAGGCGGAACACGGAAGCGACAGCCAGGTGATCTTTATCGCTACAGATCTTAAGGTGTTCAATGAAACCATTGAGGCTGTCGATCAGCAGATCAGGGAATTACCCAGAAATGATATGGCAGCGAAGTCATTGGAAAACAGCTGTTTTATTTTGGTTAAGACCTTAGAGGAAGCCGTTGAGTTCAGCAATCTTTACGCTCCGGAACACTTGATTTTAGCAGTGCAGGATTTTGAAAAATACATTCCGGCGGTTCAAAATGCAGGCTCAGTTTTCTTAGGAAATTATTCTTGTGAAAGTGCCGGAGATTACGCCAGCGGAACCAACCACACCCTTCCGACGAATGCCTACGCAAGGAACTACAGCGGGGTTTCCCTGGACAGTTTTGTAAAGAAAATTACATTTCAGCATTTATCCAGAGAGGGTCTTCAGAATTTAGGAAAAACCATAGAACTCATGGCCGAGGCAGAAGGGCTGATTGCCCACAAAAACGCAGTATCCATAAGATTAAAGCAATAAAATGAAAAATATCAGTATACATACCTTAGTAAGAGAAAATATATTAAAACTGCAGCCTTATATAAGCTTCAGGGATCATAATGAATTTACTGCTCCCGTGCTGTTGGATGCTAATGAAAGCCCGTTCGGTGAATTCAACCGTTATCCGGATTCTACCCAGAAAAAACTTAAAAACAGGCTGGCGGATCTTAAAAACCTGTCTTCTTCACAAATTGCAGTAGGAAACGGAAGTGATGAGTTGATTGATCTGATTATTAAAGTTTTCTGTGAACCCAAAAAAGATTCGGTCCTGATGATGAATCCTTCTTTTGCCATGTACGGATTCTATGCTTCAATCAATGAAAATAAAGTTTTGAAACTGGATCTTGATGAAAATTTCGGAATCATTAAAGATGACTTTTTAAAGATCGTGGAAGAGCAGCCTGCCAAAATATTTTTTCTGTGTTCACCGAACAATCCTACGGGAAACAGCATAGAAGACATAGAATTCTATATTCAGAATTTTGATGGAATTGTAGTTGTGGATGAAGCGTATATTGAATTTTCTGAAAACAGATCAAGCCTGGAGCTTTTGAACCAATATCCTAACCTGATTGTTCTGCAGACCTTTTCCAAAGCTTGGGGAACAGCGGGAGCAAGAGTGGGAATGGCCTATGCTTCTGAAGAGATTATTAAGCTTATCAATACGGTAAAAGCACCTTATAATGTTAATTCTTTGAGCCAGCAGTTGATTTTAGAAACCCTGGATGATGAAATAAAGTTCAAGGAAAATGTAAACCGCATTTTAAGCGAAAGGGCATGGCTTCAGGAACAGTTTAAAGATATTGAGTGCATAACAAAAGTATTTCCTACAGATGCCAATTTCTTCCTGGTCAGGGTAAATAATGTAGAGGAAGTCTATGATAAAATGCTGGAAAAGGAGATTTTGACAAGCAAAAGAGATCCGGGAATCCCGGGATGCATCAGGATCAACATCGGAAGCCGCCAGGAAAATGAAATGCTGATCAGTTTTTTAAAAAATATACAATCATGAAAAAAGTACTGTTTATAGACCGGGATGGAACATTAATTATGGAGCCACCCACTGACTTTCAGGTAGATTCACTGGAAAAGCTTGAATTTTATCCCGGAGTGTTTCAGAATCTCTCGAAAATTGCCAGTGAACTGGATTATGAACTGGTAATGGTTACCAATCAGGATGGGCTGGAAACTGACAGCTTTCCTTTTGATGACTTTATCAAACCTCAAGAAAAGATGCTGAAAGCGTTAGAGAATGAAGGGATATTTTTCAATGATATTCTGATTGATAAGAGCTTTGAGCATGAAAATCTGCCTACCCGAAAGCCTGGTACAGGAATGTTGGGGAAATACATCTACGGCAATTATGATCTGGAAAATTCGTATGTAATCGGAGATCGAAATACTGATCTCCAACTCGCTGAAAATTTGAATTGTAAATCTGTTTTTCTCAATGAAAGCTTTAATAGTAAGGCAGCGCTGAATACCACATCATGGGCAGAGATTTACCAGTTTTTAAAACAGGGGATGAGGCGGTCCAAAGTCTACAGAAAGACGAATGAAACAGAGATAGAAATTGAACTCACTATTGATGGAAAAGGAAAATCTGAAATTGCTACCGGGCTTCACTTTTTTGATCATATGCTGGAGCAGATCGCAAGACACGGAAATATGGATCTTAGGGTAAAGGTAAACGGGGATCTCAATGTAGATGAACACCATACGATAGAGGATACCGGAATTGTGCTGGGAGAAGCTTTTTTAAAAGCATTGGGAAAGAAGAAAGGAATTGAAAGATATGGATTTCTATTGCCTATGGATGACTGTCTTGCCCAGGCAGCTATTGATTTCGGAGGAAGACCATGGCTGGTGTGGGATGTAGAGTTTAAAAGAGAAAAGATCGGAGATGTTCCTACTGAAATGTTTTCTCACTTCTTTAAATCTTTTACAGACTCTTCAAAATCAAACCTGAATATCAAGGCGGAGGGAAGCAATGAACACCACAAAATAGAAGCGGTCTTCAAAGCGTTTGCAAAAGCCGTTAAAATGGCGGTACACCAGTCTGATACCAACTATAATTTACCTTCTACAAAAGGAAGTTTATAAAATATGATCGCAATAATAAAATATAACGGGGGAAATGTAAGTTCAGTTCAAAATGCATTGAACAGGCTGGGGGTCAACTCCCTGATTACAGATGACCCCGAACAGATCATCAATGCGGATAAAGTTATTTTCCCCGGAGTGGGTGAAGCTTCTTCTACGATGAAAAGGCTTGAAGAGAAGGGACTCGACACGCTTATTCCAATGCTTAAACAGCCTGTGCTGGGAATATGTTTAGGAATGCAGCTGATGTGCCGGGATAATGAGGAAGGAGACATCCGGGGGATGGGTATCTTTGATATTAACGTAAAGAGATTTCCTCCCCAGGATCTGGTTCCCCATATGGGCTGGAATACAATTTCAGACCTTCAGTCCCCTCTTTTTTCCGGCATTGAAAAGGACCGTGATCTTTATTTTGTTCACAGCTATTATTGTGAGCTGTCGGATTCCACGACTTCCATATGTGATTATATCCTGCCGTTCAGCTCGTCTTTGCAGAAGGATAACTTTTATGCCGTACAGTTTCACCCTGAAAAATCAGGTGGAATCGGGAGTCAGATATTAACCAATTTTATCCAGCTAACATGATGAAAATTATTCCAGCTATTGATATTATCGATGGGAAGTGTGTCCGTTTATCAAAAGGAGATTACAGCACAAAAAAAATATACAACGAAAACCCGGTGGAAGTTGCCAAAGAGTTTGAAGGGTATGGGATTCAATATCTTCACCTGGTGGATCTTGACGGGGCGAAATCAAAGCATATTGTCAATCAGAAAGTTCTGGAAGATATTGCGGAAGCTACGTCACTTCACATTGATTTCGGAGGAGGATTAAAAACACAGGAAGATATTGAAACGGCATTCAATGCAGGAGCAAAACAGATTACATTGGGAAGTATTGCTGTACAGGACCCTGTATTTTGTTATAATGCCATTAAAAACTATGGTCCGGAAAAAATTATTTTAGGAGCAGACTGCGAAAACAGGAAAATCAAAACTGCCGGATGGCAGGAGGAAAGTGATAAGGACGTCATAGATTTTATTCTTCAGTATAAGCAAAAGAAAATTCGGAATGTCATATGTACTGATATTGAGAAGGATGGCATGCTGGAAGGACCTTCTACAGGGCTGTATATAGAGATTTTATATAAAACTTCAGTACAGCTGACAGCCAGTGGCGGTATTTCGGATATCAGAGACCTCTATAAAATGAAAGATATCGGATGTTCCGGGACTATTATAGGAAAAGCTCTTTATGAGGGAAAAATAAGCTTACAACAACTTCAGAACTTTATTGAAAATGCTTAAAAAAAGAATCATTCCATGTTTGGATATCAAGGACGGGGCTACGGTAAAAGGGATCAACTTTGAGGGACTTCGTAATGCAGGTGATCCTGTGGAACTTGCTGTAAAATATGAACAGGATGGAGCTGATGAGCTTGTTTTCCTTGATATTACTGCAACAATTGAAGAAAGAAAAACGTTTGCTGAGCTGGTGAAGAATATTGCTCGTGAATTGAGCATACCCTTTACTGTAGGGGGTGGAATTTCTTCTGTTGAGGATGTCAGGAAGCTTCTGGAAGCAGGAGCAGATAAGATCAGTATCAATTCTTCCGCAGTCAGGAATCCAGGGCTTATTTCAGAGCTGGCCAAAGAATTTGGAAGCCAATGTGTTGTCGTAGCCATCGATACAAGGTTGGTGGGAGCATTCGATTTTGTCCATATTAAAGGAGGAAGAGAGCAGACTGGGCTCAACACTATATTATGGGCCAAGGAAGCAGAAGCTTTGGGAGCCGGAGAAATTCTGTTAACCTCTATGGATGGTGACGGAACAAAAAACGGTTTTGACCTCCGGATTACCCGGCTGGTTTCGGAAAGTCTGGGCATTCCTGTCATTGCTTCTGGAGGGGCCGGGAATACAGAAGACTTTATTAAAGTATTTGATGAAACTAAAGCAACAGGAGCCTTGGCTGCCAGTATTTTCCATTTTAATGAAATCGGAATCGGGGATTTGAAACAAATATTAAAATCTAAAAAAATTGATGTAAGATGAAAATCAACTTTGATAAAAGCAACGGTCTTATTCCGGTGATCATTCAGGACCATACAACCCTTCAGGTGCTGATGCTGGGATATATGAATGAAGAAGCTTTTGAAAAAACAGAAAAAGAGGGAGTGGTGACGTTCTTCAGCCGTTCAAAAAACAGGCTTTGGACCAAAGGAGAGGAGTCCGGTAATTTTTTAACGGTAAAAGAGATCAGTGCAGACTGTGATCAGGATACTGTTTTAATAAAGGTGCATCCGAAGAATGTTGTCTGTCATACCGGAAGCTTCAGCTGCTTTGGAAATAAGGATCCTAAAGGGTTTCTATATGAACTTGAAGAGAAAATAGCTCAAAGGATTGACAGTAAGTCCGAAGGATCCTATACGTACTCACTGTATCAGAGAGGCATCAATAAAGTGGCTCAAAAAGTGGGAGAAGAGGCGGTAGAACTGGTTATTGAAGCTAAAGATGATAATGAGCAGCTCTTTAAAAATGAAGCGGCAGATCTCCTGTACCATCTATTGATCTTACTGAAGACAAAAGGATTTACTTTAAAAGATATTGAAGAAATCCTTCAAAGCAGAACCCGTTAAAACCTTTGATTATTTCAAAGGTTTTTTTTATGGAAGCTTTTTTAAAACTTATTGGAAAACCAGCCCCAAAAGCTGTTAAGGCTTGTTTAAAAAGCTAAAACAGCGTCATCTTTATAACTTGATATCTAATCTGTTCAATGGGTTTGTGAAGGTTGATTTCGAAAATTAAGCTATACAAAATTAGTATCAGATAAAATTTTACTTCAATATTGCGGAATATTTATTGAAAATTCACTGTTTAAGGATTTCTGTTGCGTGGTATTATTGAAAAATATTAGTTTTCAGGACGATAGATTAACGGAAACTCAAAATATGAAAAAACTTTATTTCTGTGCATATACAGTATGCACATTCTCTGGCTTGTCTGCCCAGGAAGTGATCTGGCAGAAAGATATCAGGTCTTCCACACAGGATTTCCTAAGCCAGGTGACCACGACCATAGACCAGCAGTATTTAATTACCGGAAGCTGTATACAGTCAGGAAGCGGGAAGCCTGAGACTGGAAGTAAGCAAAACAACGGTTACGACTACCATCTTGTAAAACTGAACCAGCAGGGTGAAGAAGTCTGGGAAAAATACTTCTCCGGCCAGAACCATGATTACTTATCCGCTGCCGTTACCACCCGGGAAGGAGGATTTCTTGTTGCGGGAACTTCCTATTCGGGGAAAGGGCTCGATAAAAAAGAAGAATCCAAAGGCGGATCTGATATCTGGCTGATAAGAATCAATGAATTCGGAGATGAGCTGTGGCAGAAAACGCTGGGAACTTCATCGGACGAAGAAGCCAGAGCGGTGATCCAAACCACAGACTTAGGATTCTTTGTAGCAGGGAATGTGCAAAACTCATCTAAAGGCTACGGTTCCAAAGATGTATGGATCATCCGGCTTGACAAAGACGGCAAAGAACTTTCCCAGCTGATCTTAGGCGGAAGAGGGCTGGATGAAGTCGAAAAGATGATTCCCACGAAAGACGGCGGCGCATTGCTGGGCATCTATTCCAGAAGCGGCGCTTACATGAGTAATTCTCAATCAGCAGCGACTAATCCAATTTCGGCTGAAAAGCCTGCTTCCTCAGCAGCCATTAGCCAAATGCCAAAAGCCAGCAGCAATTTCGGAGAAGGCGACTACTGGATCGTAAAACTGGATAAGACCGGAAAAGTAGAATGGGAAAAAAACTTCGGCGGAAAAGCGGATGACCATATCAGAACCCTGGCCTTAGCTGCCGGAGGTTTTATCATTGGCGGAGAATCCCGATCTGAAAGATCCGGCAATAAAACCGTAGGGATAGAAGAAGGCACAGATCTCTGGCTGATCGCTTTGAATGAAAGAGGAGACGAACAGTGGCAGAAATCCTACAATTTTAAGAACCGCGATATCCTGATGGGAATGAGTGTAATACAGAGTCAAGATCCAGGAATCAAGAATCAAGACATCACCAAAGGAATATTGTTGGGCGGTTATACTCAGGCGGAAGGAAGAATAGAAAAAGATGATGAAACCTTCTGGATGCTGTATCTGGATGGAAACGGGAATGAACAGTGGAGAAAACATGTGAATGGAGACTCAAGACGAAGAGAGGAGAGACTTTCAGATATCAGGCTGAACAGAGACGGTTCTATTATACTGGCCGGTACCAGCGCCGAAGAACTAGGCAAAGAGAACTGGAAGATCGTGAAGCTGGGTGATAAGCAGGTGAAAGATCTGATCCAGAAATACGACATCAAAATCTATCCGAACCCGGTATCCGACTATGCCTACGTAGAAATCGGCTTTGAGTTTAAGGAAGCCGAGATTGTAGTTTATGACATGAGCGGAAGACAGGTTCAGCATCTGAAAACCAAAAGTACGGTAACCAAGATCAATACCCAGCCTTTGATCCAGGGGGCTTACCTGGTAACGATAAAAACGGATACGAATAAAACGGCGAATGCTAAAATTATAAAAAAATAAAAAATGCATAAAATAATAACTAGATTTAGCTTCCTATTATCTATATATGGCTTTCTATTCCTTGCAAAAGGACAAGGGAAAAACTTTATAGAAGAATTAAACCGAAATTTACCTCAAAGTCCCGGTGTAAGTTCCTTAATGAAATTTGAGGAAGTTCCTGTCAGCCTTTATACAGGGATTCCGGATATCAATATTCCTATCGGAGATTTTACCACAAACAGTTCCAAATTAAATCTAAATCTATCTCTTAATTATCATCCTTTAAGTGCGAAAGTTGATGACGTAGCATCAGAATACGGGTTAGGATGGAGTCTTTTTGCAGGAGGGATGATTTCCCGTACAATACGGGACCTGCCGGACGAATCGGATCAGGTTACCGGGAAATACGGGATCTATTTTAATACTCTTGATACCTATAAAAATAACTATAATTTAGTGAAAAATTATCTGGCAAATGGAAATAATTCAATCGATAATGAGGTTTTCAGACAGATTTTTGAATCAGTTTTATTCAATCGATTTGATAACAGCTACGATATGTACCAGTATAATTTTATGGGGTATACCGGACGATTTTTTATTAAAAGAGATGAGACAACAGGGACGTTGAAATTAGTAAAGCTGGATAAAAACAATCTTAAGATAGACTTTATTTTTAATAACAATGTTCCTATAAAATTTGACATTATTGATGATAAAGGATTAAAATATGTATTCGATATAGTAGAGCAGTCTTCACGTTCATATCTGACAGACTCATATACCTCTTCAGGAGTTAACACTACTCCAAATCTTGATTACCTGGATTTGAATACGGGGTTTTACCTTAGTGAAGTTTATGAAAATAATCATTTGCTCATAAAATTTAATTATGCAAACGGTATTGAGCAGTCTGTGTCAACTTCTATTTCTAAAAGAAGAGGAATGCTTCATCCTTTTGATGGGAGTTTTCAATATTCTGATTGTTATAATGACATTATCAATACTTTTCCTGCGGATTATGAAAAATCAATCACCTCAAACCATACGTACAGCCGTTTTTTAGATAATATTGAAGTGAAAGACAGAGCAAAAATTTATTTTGAATATACAGGAGACAGGGAAGATAGCAACCTTACCCTACCGAATAATAATAAAAAGCTCAGTAAAATCACGATAAAAGATTTCTTTGGAAACACTTTTATTAAGCAGTTTAATTTTGATTATGCATATAGTAATCTGAATATTGATAAAAAAATGGTTTTAAGAAAAGTGTCTATTATGGATAAGAATATGCAAGAAGACCATTTTTATAGTCTTTATTATGGTGGTAATGCGACTCATCCTTTACCTTATAACCAGGAAGATATAAGAAGTGATTTATGGGGCCATTACCGATGTATACAGAATACTCAGATTTTGGATCTCCTTGCTCCTCAAACGTTGTACGAATCTTCACCTGGTTGCATTGAAAAAGATGTTCTTACAAAAATGAAATTACCGACCGGAGGTGAGATCCGTTATAATTATGAATTGAATACTTTTAATTATAAGCCAAGTAATGTTAGGGAAAATCAAAATCCATCTGCAAATCCGATTGAAGAAATAACCGATTTCTCATCCAATCTGCAAAACTGGTCTACACTATCATCGTTTGTAACGATTAATAATTTTGGACAAAGTCCTACATATTTTTTTTCACTCGCAGAGCCACAAGAAGTTTTATTTAATTCTGAATCTGGTAGTTATATGAGTGAACCATGGGCTTTGAATTTTTATAAACTCAACGATGCTACGGGTCAGACAGAAAGTACGACTATTCAGTCATTAGGTCCGGTTGTAGATATAGATCCCAATTATAATCCGTGGCAAAAGAGAACTTTTCCTGCAGGAAAATATTATGTAACATTGAGTACGGTTTCCGGTAACATGCCGAATCACCCTATTCCTACTAATTTTACAGCAAGGTTTTCCAGTTATTATCGAAAACAGAGCCATTCACAAAATTATCTGTATGGAGGAGGCATCAGAATCAAAGATGTTGAATTTTATAATGAAAAAGGACTTCAAAAAAAGAAATTGTATGAGTATAATGATATTGCTAATACTTCCAAAAGTAGTGGGGCTTTAGTCTTTCCAATTCCGGTTTTCCAATATGAGGAAAAATATAACAATATGTATATGTGTAATCCAATGGAGTCAGTCTATTACAATTATAATTTGGATATGACCTACAATACGACATCTACTAAAAATTTATTATCACCGGAGAAAACTAGGGGAGCTGATGTTGGTTATAAATATATCACCGTTAAAGATATTGATTACACGACTGATAATCCGTCTGTTTTTAAAGGAAAAACAGTACATCACTTCTCAAGTCCTATTGACTATCCTAATCCTTTGTTTTCTTATTACTCAATGTCTCCACCTGCAGCTTATACTTCGAATTTTGACTACCGGAGAGGTAATTTGTTGAACAAAAAAATTTATGATTCTGATAATAGCTTATTATCAGAGGAAGACAATAAATATGATGATAATTTTACCACTGAAATATCAGGGATCAATTTTATAATAAGAAGTAATTTTATCTTTAATAGGTTTAATACAAATCATATAAATGATTATCAGTCATATAGAATGCTGATGAGTAAATGTGGTTCAATGCCTACACTTCATTTATGTCAATATACGGCTGCAGTAGGATTTGGTACCAATCCACTATCTTTTATTTATTATTATTTCTCAAAAGAAATCGTTGGGAAGACTAATCTTATAAAATCTGAGAAGACTCAGTATTTTCCAGGTAGCAGAAAACTAACTACAGTTGAAGACTATACCTATAATCTTAGAGATTATCTTGAAAAAAGTAAAATCACTTCAACAGATAATACCGTAGATGAGACTTTTTACAAATATTCACCGGAGAAACAAAATCATTATCTTCTGGATAAAAATATAGTGAGTATTCCTCTAGAAACGGAGACCAGAAAAAATGGTAAAACTATCTCCAAAATGGAAACTTTATATCCATTAAATCAGACTGAAGCAGATACTAAAACTTCAGGACTGGTATTACCTTATCAGGTGAACTCTACAGATTTATTAAATATTGTATCAAAAGAAGTAACCTACGATAAATACGACGAAAAAGGAAACTTACTTCAGTATACTACTAAAGAAGGTATTCCTGTAACTATTATCTGGGGATACAACAAAACGCTACCCATTGCTAAAATCGAAGGTATAAGTCTTGGTGAGATTCCCCAGGAAACGATCGATATGGTTGTCAATTCTTCCAATACAGATGCAGCCAATCCTGCCAATGAGCCTGCGTTGATTAATGCTTTGATCACTTTTAGAAAAGCAGTTGAGGGGCTTCCAAGGAGAAATCCTCAGATCACCACGTATACCCATGACCCTTTAATCGGTGTAACGAGTATTACACCAGCATCAGGAATCAGGGAAAACTATCTGTATGATGCTGCAAACAGACTTCAGAAAGTCGTTGATATGGATGGAAAAGTATTGAAGGAAATGAAATACCATTATAAAAACTAAGAACTGATGAAAAAAATAATGATTCCAATGAGTGGTTTGCTGATAACCGGGTTGGCCCATGCCCAGGCCAATCCGAGCACTGCAGAAAATTACGTTTATACCAAAACATACCTCTCAGACCCTGGCCTTTCAAGCCCTAAAACCTCAGAAACCGTTCAATACTTTGACGGCCTGGGAAGACCCAAGCAGGTCGTGAATGTCAAATCCTCGCCATTGGGCAGAGATGTGGTGACTCATTTTGAATATGACGATTTTGGAAGACAGGTAAAAGAATTTTTACCCGTTCCCCAGCAGGAGACTCAAAACGGAGCAATTTACACCTCTCCATTAACCAATGCTTCCCGGCCGGATCTCTATAGCCAGGAAAAGATTTATTCTGAAAAAGTTTTGGAAAACTCACCATTGGACAGGATCCGGCAGCAGATCCAGGTAGGAAATGCCTGGAGTGATAAACCCGTCAAATTTGACTATGATGCCAATCTCCATGAAGACTATGTAAGAAAATACGAGACCTCTACAACCTGGCTTGAGGGCAGGACTCAAAGCAATGTCCAGCTGCTTCAGTATTTTGGAGCAGGACAGCTGTATAAAAACACGGTTACTGATGAAGACGGCAACAAAACCATAGAATTCAAAAACGGCAGAGGACAGCTTTTGTTAGTGAGAAAAGTACTGAGCGCTGCCCAAAATGCAGATACGTACTATGTTTACAATGAATATGACCAGCTGTCCTTTGTAATCCCTCCGCTGGCCTCGGCTCCCACCGTGGAACCCGCTGCCGTAGAAAACCTGTATTATCAGTACCGTTATGACGGCAGAAACCGTTTGGTAGAGAAAAAACTGCCTGGAAAAGGCTGGGAATATATGGTGTATGATCAGGCGGAGAGGCTTATCATGACCCAGGATGCCAATATGCGGGAGAAAAGCAAATGGCTGATTACCCAATATGACCCATTCGGGAGAGTGGCTTATACAGGGATCATTGCCGGAGGAAGCAGAAGCAGCATGCAGTCCCAGGCAGGGAATCTCATAATAGTGGAGAACAGGAGCAGTACAGGATTTACCAAAAACGGGATGCCGGTTCAGTACAGCAATGGATATTTTTTTGATATTGAAACGGTTTTAAGTGTCAACTATTATGATACTTATCCGCAATACAATTTCAATCCCTCTTTCCCAACCACCATTCAGGGCAGGCCTACCTTAACCGATACCCCTTCATCAGCAGGAAGAAGCACCAAAGGCCTACCCGTGATGAGTTTGGTAAAGAATATCGAAGATGACAGCTGGAGCAAGACCTACACCTATTACGATGACAAAGCAAGAGTCATTGGTACCCATTCCATCAACCATCTGGGAGGCTATACCCGTACAGAATCCCTGCTGGATTTTGCAGGGGTACCACAAACTGTTATTACAAAGCATAAAAGGTTGAATACGGATACAGAAAGGACTATTACAGAAAGCTTTACGTATGATGACCAGAACAGACTTCTTGTACACAAGCATAAAGTAGACAGCAATCCGGATGAGATTCTGGCCCGGAACCAATACAATGAACTTTCCCAATTAGAGAGTAAAAAAGTAGGCGGAATACATTCAGCAACACCCTTGCAGGCCATTGATTATAGATACAATATCAGAGGGTGGATGACCCAGATCAATGATCCCTCGATTCTGGGAAATGATCTTTTCGGATATAAGATCAACTACAATACAGTTGAGGGATTAGAAACTCCCGATGCATTAGACCCTTCCCTGAAAGTGCTTCCCCAATACAATGGGAATATAGCCGAAGTGTCCTGGAAAACCTTAACTCAGGAAAATGAACCCTTAAAAAGATACGGTTATGTGTATGATTCCCTAAACAGGCTTTCCGCAGGGTTCTATCAACAATCAGGAAGTGAAGCCTTCGGAGAATATTTTGAAAAAATGGAGTATGATCTAAACGGCAATATTACCAGGCTGAAAAGATCAGAAGGCGTTTTATCCGGCAATACCTTTGCCACTGTCATAGACAATCTGAAATATGATTACACAGGAAACAGGCTGAATAAAATAACTGATGAACAGCAGAACCCTTTGGGCTATCCATATGTAACCACTCCCAATACCCTTGAATATGATAATGGCAGTGCTGATGGGAATGGAAACATGACCGGTCATGCCGATAAAGGGATTTCCTCCATTCAATATAATTATTTAAATTTACCCAAACAGATTACCCAGAACTCTAAGGTCACCCATTATACCTACAGGGCAGACGGCGTAAAAGTGAAGAAGCTCTTTGGAGATATAGAAACGGATTATCTGGACGGGTTCCAGTATAAGTCTACCAAGCCTTCAGAGGAAGGAACAGGAGAAGTCATGACACTCCCTGACCCCAATGAAGTTGCCGTAATGAAACTACGGATCATTCCTACCTCGGAAGGATATTATGATGCGCTTAGTAATTTATACATCTACAACTTTACGGATCATTTAGGCAATATAAGATTAAGCTATACGGATACCAATAAAGACGGTATTATCCAGCCAAGACAATACTTTGTCCAGCAATGCAGCGGGAACTACACCCCTCCATTTGAGCTGCCCATCTGTATTGATTATTGGAAACCTGGAGAGATTGTGGAAGTGAATACTTATTATCCTTTTGGGTTATTGCATAATTATACAGCTACCACTCAGAATGCTTATCAGTACAAGTACAATGGGAAGGAGTTGCAGGAGACTGGGATGTATGACTATGGGGCAAGGATGTATATGGCGGACCTTGGACGTTGGGGCGTAATAGATCCTGCTGCTGAATTAGGAAGAAGGTTTTCACCTTATAATTATGCTTTTGACAATCCTGTAATGTTTATTGACCCAGACGGAATGTGGCCTTGGCCAACTTGGGGACAAGTTAAAAGCTTTGGTAGAGGAGCTTGGAATACAACTGTAGGAATGGTTAAAGGCTTAGCTACTTCTAATGGAATATCAGGAGTACTGCAGGGAGGTAGAGAATTTAAGAAAGTTTATAATGCATATCAAACAGGTGGAGCCTCTGCTGCTGTAAAGCAATATGGAAAATCTCTTTATGAAACAAGCGGAGCTAAAGCGATTGTTCAAACAGCAAAGGGCGTGGCAAAAGGAGATGCGGAATCTATAGGCTCTGCAACCGTTATGGTAGCCGCTGCCGTAATTACGCATAAAGCAGCTGGAGGAACTAAAGCCGGAGGGAAAGTAGTTGCTGCTGAAACATCAACAATGAATGAGTTGACAAATACTGTTAAGAGTACTGTAGCAGATTTAAAAGCAGCTGGAAAAGCCCCTGCTACAGTTGTTGGAGCGGAATTAAACGGACAAACAGTAGTTGGTACAAGTGGACCGCCACCAGCAACAATTGCTCCACAATTAGAAGGTGTTGTTGGAGAATTAGGTGGATTAGGAACTAAAACTGCTTCTGGGAATACTGTTGGTTGTTGCTCTGAGTTTCATACTGGAAACCAATTGCTATTAGATAATCCTTCTGCAACACCTTCGCAAATTAATTTTACTGAAGCAATTAGACCTAGAGATGGATCTGTTATTCCAATGTGTGATAATTGTAAAACAACTTTTAATAAATAATATTTATGATAACAGAAATAGAACAAGAAACAATGGATATGGATTGGTTTTTTACGGATGGTGAATATGTGGGATTTATGGCCTCTGGTGGTGGAAAGTTACCCGATTCAGTAGCTGAATCCGAAGAAAAACGTCAAATATTAGCACGTTATTTTAGAAACTTACCAGAAATATCAGAAGCTGTTATTAGTCCTGAATTAAATAATATATTAATTAAAAGTAAAAAATCAGCATCAGGAGTTAATGAAAGATATTTAGAAGACTATGTATTTATGACAAAAAAAGGGCTATACTCTTTTGATAAAGTTATTCTAAATAATTTTCTAGACCCTCATTATCATTTAGTTGCTAGTCCAAAAACTCCATTGAAATTAAAAGAGCTGCCACATGACATATTGGATATAGTTATTGGAACACAATATAGCAATAAGCTTATGGAAGTTCAAGAAATTAATAGATTAGAAATTAATTAAAATACCAAAGCCACTCGTTTGAGTGGCTTTGTTGTTTTATAAAATGCTTTGCAATTTAGTTTGTTTAAGGAACGCATCAAGGAGAGCAAAGACATGTTGTCTATCGTTCTCTTTTAGTTTTTGTATATCTAAAATTTTAGCTACAATATTTTTATACAGTAGAATATGCGTAGAACCTACGAGATAATCCAAAGGCGCTTCCAGAGCTTCTCACGCTCATATTTAGCGATGACAGCACCGTGAACGTCCACCAGTTTGTCCACTTCGTTATTTGAAAATAAGTATATTTACAACGATACTGATCATTTAGGAAATGTACGATTAAGTTACATGAATAACGGATCAGGAGTTGAGATCATTGAAGAAAACAATTATTATCCTTTTGGATTAAAACATGAGGGGGTGAATGTGTTGGCGGGGAACCCTGCTTATCAGTATAAGTACCAAGGACAGGAGCTGCAGGAGACTGGATTCTATAGTTTTAAGTGGAGAAATTACATGCCGGATGTAGGAAGGTTTTTAATGTAGATCCGCTTGCAGATAAATATAGAAAATGGACGCCTTATGCCTTTAGTGGAAATATTGTAATTAATGCTGTAGAGTTGGAGGGATTAGAACCAGGTGTATTATTTGGCTCTATGGATACAGCAGCGGAAAATTTTGGGCAACAATATAATGGCACTTCTATTAATGTCAATCAGGAATATGGCTCTACTATATATAGCTCAACGACCATCGTGAATGGTACTTCAATTACATTATTTGCTTATTCAGTACCAAATGTTGGGACGACAGGAGCTTCAGTAACTCCTAGTCCTGCTCCATCAGGAAATACCGCTACTGGTGATATTCATACTCATGCAGCATACGATGTTAATTACGCAAATAATATTTTTTCAGGTTCCACTACTGGGAACAATTTAACTTCTACAAGCGGTGATGTTGGGGATAATAACAGAACAGGGTTGATCGGTTATGTTGCGACACCAAACGGATCATTACAAAAGTATGATCCATCAACAGGAAATATTACAACGTTGAGTACAAATTTACCAAGTGATCCGAATGACCCTGCTAGATTAAATAATGTTTCCCCAACACCGACGCCTTCAATTTCACCATTACCGCCAGCTCCACCAGTAGTAATTCCGCCACCACCACCGCCCATAAATCCTGTGAATACTCCAAATTCACAGTCAATACCTAATAATAACCAACCAGTAACAACTCCTTAAAATGAAAATGTATTTTTAATATTATCGATATTTTCTCTTTTTGCGTCCTGTAAATCGTTGAATAAATCTGATATGACGAATAAACCTATGAATAATTCTAATATTAACACCATTGATTATGTTCCTAATGAAGAAACTGCAGTAAAAATAGCTCAAGCTGTTTGGTATTCTATATATGGGAATAAGATAGATCATTTTCTACCCTATAAAGCTGTTTTAGTAAATAATGTATGGATTGTTAATGGTACACTTCATGATAGAAAGGGGGTGTTCCATATATTGAAATTCAAAAAAAAGATGGTAAGATTTTAAAAGTTATTCACGAGAAGTAAAGGGGCTCCCGATCTCTTGGCTTTGTAATCCATGAGCAATAATAAAATAACCCTCGCAAAATAGACTGTCCCCAAAAAGTTAGACACTTTTTAGGGGCAGTTTTATGGGAATGGAAACATGACCGGTCATGCCGATAAAGGGATTTCCTCCATTCAATATAATTATTTAAATTTACCCAAACAAATTACCCAGAACTCTAAGGTCACCCATTATACCTACAGGGCAGACGGCGTAAAAGTGAAGAAGCTCTTTGGAGATATAGAAACGGATTATCTGGACGGGTTCCAGTATAAGTCTACCAAGCCTTCAGAGGAAGGAACAGGAGAAGTCATGACACTTCCTGACCCCAATGAAGTTGCCGTAATGAAACTACGGATCATTCCTACTTCCGAAGGGTATTATGATGCTCTGAATAGTTTATATGTTTATAATTATACAGACCATCTGGGCAATATAAGATTAAGTTATACGGATACCAACAGAGATGGAGTCATCCAGCCAAGACAATACTTTGTCCAGCAATGCAGCGGGAACTACAACCCTCCATTTGAGCTGCCCATCTGTATTGATTATTGGAAACCCGGAGAGATTGTGGAAGTGAATAATTATTATCCTTTTGGGTTACTGCATAATTATACAGCTACCACTCAGAATGCGTATCAGTATAAGTACAACGGTAAGGAATTGCAGGAGACCGGAATGTATGACTATGGTGCAAGGATTTATATGCCGGATATTGGGAGATGGGGTGTGGTAGATCCATTGGCGGAAATATACCGTCGTCATGCTCCATATGCTTACGCTGTGAATAATCCTATTTATTTTATTGATCCGGATGGAATGCAAATTGATCCAGCTAATCAAAAAGAATGGGATAGATTAAAAGGGTCTGTTACTAAAACACGTGATGCATTACAAAGTGATGTAGACAAAATCAATCAAAAAGCTAAAGATAAAGGATGGGATTCTAAAACTTTGGCGTCAAAAATGGGAGACAAGCAAGATAGGTTAAATAGTGTTAATCAATCTTTAACTAATATGTCTACATTAGAATCAAGCGATCAAATGTATGGTTTAAATAAAATGGAAGGTAGTGAAGGAATTACCTCTTACGATAAGAATACTGATAAGATAAATATTGGTTATGTAAGTGACGGTAATTTTGTTCACGAAATGACTCACGGAGCGCAATTTGAATCTGGTGATATTGCTTTTTTTGAAGCTGGAGGTTCTGCTGCTCAAGATTTGGATGATGAAACGGCTGCATACAAGGCGCAAGCCGCATTCGACCCTTCTTCAGTTGGGGGTATGTCTATAAATAGTATAAATAATAACTGGTTAACTACTTTACGCAATTCTTCTGGTCAACAAGTTTACGGAGTTGGTGGAAGTGCTAAATCTGGCTTATTCGGGGTTACAATTAACTCAACTGTGAGTCAATTGATACGAGCATATCCTGCAACAAAAGAAGCTTTAAAAAATTTAGATCAGAGTATAAAATTGAGAGACTTTCAAGGGATAAAATATAAAAAATAAATTATGAGACTATTAATATTGAATTTAATAATTGGTACTTTTCTATTTTCTTGCAATACACAAACTAACAATGTTATACTAAGAGAAAAATATACATTCCATAAAAATAAAAAATCTTTAAATTATAATCTGTCTTTAAAAAAAGATTCTACATTTTCATATACTATTGGATTTGGTGGAAGTTTAGTAGCTAAATGCAAAGGAAAATGGATACTTAATAATGCTCAAGAGTCCCTAATTTTGAAATGTGATCCAGAAGAACCTTTAGCAAGTCTTAATTTTACTTATATGGAAAATAGAATAAATTCGTTTAAGATTACAAAAAAGGGTAAAAAATTAAAAAATAAAAAAATAATTTTAAAAACAGAATAACAACAAAACCCGCTGCGCAAAGTCTCCCGACTTCGTAGCAGATAAAAAAGAACCCGCCGCAGTTGCGGTGGGTGGAATATCCGGAGTAATGCAGGGAGGTAGAGAATTTAAAAAAGTTTATAATGCTTATCAAACAGGAGGAGCAAAAGCAGCAGTCAAACAATATGAAAAATCTCTATATGAAACAAGTGGAGCCAAAGCAATTGTTCAAACCGAAAAACGCGTAGCAAAAGGAGACGCAGAATCCATAGGCTCTGCAACTGTTATGGTAGCTGCTGCAATACTCATAGAGCAGCAGGAGGAAAAGCAAGAAAGCAGCACCTGCTGCTGAAGTAGAAACCACAACCTTCCATAGAGGAGTAAATAGTACTAGACCTGCATATAACCAAGCCTTTGAAGGAACAGCAACACCTAGAGGAGGGAATGCCACGCCATTAGAGCATAATACAGTTACTACTGAAAGTAATTATACATCATGGGCTACTAATGCATCTGTTGCAGAAAATTTTGCTTTGAGAACTAGTGGTGAAGGAGTTATTTTAACTGCTGATATACCTAATAGTCAATTAGTTCAAAGTCCCAATTTAAAATCCGTTAATTTGGTGCAATCTCCGGGAACAATTGTAAATAAATATGAAACTTTAGTGAAAGGTCCCGTTACAGGTGCAGATGTAAAAAAAGTAAACTTAGAAAGATAAAATTATGAATTTTCCAACTTTAAAAGAAAATGAATTTACTGTTTTAATGGCAAATGGAGAGACAGGAATTGTTTTAGATATAAATTTTAATATTTATCAAAATAATAATGAAAATCAACATGTTTACTCTATTTTTGAAAATATCCAGGAAGCAAGAGAGTTTATTAATAGAATTTCTGGAGAGTATGATAAAATAGAATTTATAATCTATAACTCAAAACAAGAAGTAGTAGAATTTATTAAAGCTAAATTTAGCTTATAGTTCTACCCCGCTGTGCAAAGTTTATATGACGGGACATTTGGAGAAAGGGATTTCCTCCATTCAATATAATTATTTAAATTTACCCAAACAAATTACCCAGAACTCTAAGGTCACCCATTATACCTACAGGGCAGACGGCGTAAAAGTGAAGAAGCTCTTTGGAGATATAGAAACAGATTATCTGGACGGGTTCCAGTATAAGTCTACCAAGCCTTCAGAGGAAGGAACAGGAGAAGTCATGACACTTCCTGACCCCAATGAAGTGGCTGAAATGAAAGTTAAGGATCATTCCAACTTCGGAAGGATATTATGATGCGCTTAGTAATTTATACATCTACAACTTTACGGATCATTTAGGCAATATAAGATTAAGCTATACGGATACCAATAAAGACGGTATTATCCAGCCAAGACAATACTTTGTCCAGCAATGCAGCGGGAACTACAACCCTCCATTTGAGCTGCCCATCTGTATTGATTATTGGAAACCTGGAGAGATTGTGGAAGTGAATACTTATTATCCTTTTGGGTTATTGCATAATTATACAGCTACCACTCAGAATGCGTATCAGTATAAGTACAATGGAAAGGAGTTGCAGGAGACTGGGATGTATGACTATGGAGCGAGGTTTTATATGCCGGATATTGGGAGATGGGGTGTGGTAGATCCATTGGCGGAGAAATATCAACCAATGTCTACTTATCATATATCTGGGAATAACCCTATTTTCTACGTAGATTCTAATGGAATGAATTATGACGATTATGGTGTTGATGATAATGGAAATGTTAGCTTAATTCAAAAGACAGATGATAATTTTGATAGACTTTACAAAGCTAAAAGTGATTCCAATGGAAATGCCGTAAAAGATGAAAACGGCAATGCACAAAAAGCAACAGAAGGAGTAGGAAAAGAAAACCAAGATTATGTGAAAGTAGATAAAAGTAGTCCTTCTGACGGAACCCTTATCAGCCAGCTTTCGGGTAAAGATGGTAATGGTTTGAGTCACGGTACAACAACAAATTCTGTAGATGTAAGAAGAGTTTTTCAATTTGCAGCGGACAACAGTCGTGTAGAGTGGACAATAGGAGGATTTAGAACAGAAAAAGATGACACATTTTTAGTCGGAACTTCACACAAACTAAATCGGGTAACCGCGCCTTGGAATTTTGGAGCAGAAGGTCTTACATATGATAATCTTTTCTATGCGGGGCATACTCACCCTTTCACAAGAAAAGCTCAAGAACATGATAATTACATATCTAAAGATGGGATTTATAACTTTATATACTATACAGGAGCAGGAAGTAATATGAGAGAAAATTATTTTGTTCCATATTGGTTAGAAAAAGATCCAAAAACCGGAATAAATAGAGCTACAACAAAATCCAATGCAGGACAAATAAAATTACCTAACTTAATTCCAGTTGCACGATGAAATCATATATTTTATTAATACTCCTTTTAATATCAGGTATCATATCAGCTCAAGAAGATAAATTATCTTTTGTGAAAGATGAAAAAGTAAAAAAAGAAATTCAAAGAAGTTTAGAGTATTTTAATAAAACTAATACTATTCCCAATAAAATTAAAAATAGTGTAATTTTTATAACCTTTGAATTTGAAGACCTTCTTGAGATTGAAAATCTAGGTATTTATTATTCTACTTATATTCCTACTCAGTATGCAGAATTGAGTGATAAAGGGCAATTTAAATCGGACTTTCAAAATGAAAGATTGTATTTTAATTATTCAAAAAACATTATATTAGTTTTTGTGATGGGGTCTAAATATTTTGATAAGGAGCAAATGAAACAATTATCTAATCAGGTTCAGATCAGCAAAAAAGATTTGATGAAATCCGAATTTTTTAAATATGAAAAAGGAGATGAATTTAATTGGGATAGAGTTGTTAATGTAATTAGTTTAGATAAACTAAACGATAAATTTATTCCCGTTCGGGTAAATACTTTTGATTTAGTGACTTTTATGGAAATTTGGTATGGAGTTGATGCAAAGGAAATTCCAGTCAGCCAGACAAAATATAAAGGAACAAATAAAAAGAATTCGGAATATAAGTTTCATACATACCCAAAATAAAATAGTTAACTCTAGTTTATCAGTATAAGTACCAAGGACAAGAGTTACAAGAGACCGGTTTTTACTCATTTAAATGGAGAAATTACATGCCTGACTTGGGAAGATTCTTTAATATAGATCCGTTAAGTGAAAAATACGCTTACCAATCACACTATAATTTTTCTGAAAACAGAGTTATAGATGCAAGAGAGCTGGAAGGGCTTGAAGCTGTTTTAATGAAAGATACGAAAGCCAATCAGTCAATTATTAGAACGGCTAATAATGGACAGTACGCAGACAATCCTAATACAAAAACAATTCATGTTTTTGCACACGGAAATCCTTCCGCAATTTACAATGATAATGTAACTTCAAAAGAAAAACAAGCAGGGTTGGGAACGATTGATACAGAAGCTAAACTTAACAATGTGCTTAATCAGAGTAGTGATCTATGGAAAAATTCTGAAAGTAAGGAAGGCTTTACAGTTGTATTACACTCTTGTAGAACAGGTAGAACAACGATTGATAAAGCTGGGAATGTTAAAGAATCTGTGGTAGAAAAAATTTCTGGATCCAAAGAAATGGAAGGAGTTACTATTATAGCTCCTGATGAAAGAGACGGTTTTTCAAATAAAGGAACTGAAGTGGGACCTCAATCGACTTATAGTACTGATCGCAATGGGGATTATCTTCCAAACACCCCAAAAAGTGGGCATGGAAGGCAGACAGGTCAATTTGGAAATTGGAATAATTTTCAGAATGGCCAACAAACAGGCCAACAACCAGGTAACACAAAACCTGAAGGGAAAGACCAGCGAAGTTTATGGGATAGAATATTTAATTAATTTTTTATGAAAGTAATAGTTATTTTAATATTTACGATTTTATTAAGTTCTTGTCAAGAAAAGAAAACACTTGATAAGCCTATAAATAAGAGTGATATTATTACAATGAGTAATATATCAAATTATGATAGTATTACTAAACTTGTAAAGACAAAAGGAGATACATTAGCTTATGATGAATTATATTATTTTTTAATGGACTCAAATAAAGAAGATAGAACAGATACATTAATGTATTATTCCAAGATAATGGCTGAGAAGTATAATAATGACTTAGGTTATTTTTATTATTTTACCGCTCTATGCGAAAAATATGATATACCTTTTAAAGATGCTAATTACTCCAGTATTAATATATCTTCATTAGACAAATCCTCAAAAAAAGAAACAGAAGACTGGTTAAAGAAAATGCTAGAAAAAAAAATAATAACCCAACAACAGTATGATTCTGTAAAAAGATAAGATAAACCACGCTGCGTAAGGTCCCTGCTCCCGCACGATTGCATCGTGTGGTAGGTAAAAATAAACCCTCACAAATTAGACTGCCCCCAAAAAGTTAGACCCTTTTTAGGGGTATTTTTATGGGAAAATCAAAATACAGTTTAAGTTTTAAAAAAAACTGTGTAGAAAAAATCAAAGAAAATCGTTCAATAAGATCTTTATCCAAAGAATTAGGTATAGGAGCCAGTATACTTGATAGTTGGGTGAGGTTTTATAAATGTTATGGTGAGCTCTTAAAAAGAAAATGAAACTGAAACGGAAACTGAAAGAATGGAAACATAGTAAGGAAAGGTGATGTGAATAATATAATGAAATAAATAAAAAATAATAATTTTATTATTTTTTATAAACATTTTATTGTAAATTTGTAATATAATAATCAACACGATAAGAATATGAAAAAAAATATTTCTACGGATTACTTATTTTTACTTCTTTATTAAAAGGACAAGTAGGGATACGTACAAGTCTACCTTCCAGTACATTAGATGTTAATGGCTCTATTGAGGGTAATTTTCGTGAAATTACGGGAACGGATACGGTTACCGGGACAGATTATCACATTTCTTTTACGGGAGCTTCCAATTCAGTTTTAAATTTTCCTGCAAAATCTTCAACGGACAACAGTACCAGTGATTTCAGGGGAAGAAAATACTATATTAAAAATAATTCTGCTTCCAACACGTTAACCTTAACCGCAGCTTCGGGACAAGCGATCAGGTTTGGTGGAACTAAAGTAGCCTCGAATACTTATGTATTGAAGGCCGGATATTTTGTTTCAATCACAGCTAATGGTGTGAATGGCTGGGATCTGGATCTTGTAGGGACTACTTCTAATGAGAGCTGGATTCTTACCAATACAGATTTGAATGGATTTATCAATACTTTTCAGGCTGTGCCTGCTGGAACCTCCTATACTACTATTAACAATTGCAGCGTAGCGGTAACTGTTCCTGCTGGGGTATTACAATCAAGAGTTATATTAAGTTTTACAGGCTGGGGCGATTCGTCACCTCAAGGTTCAGCAACTGGTTCTTTTCGTTTTCAGATTGTACAGAGTGGAACTTCAAATCTTGTTTACACATCAGTGATGATGACATCTTGGGCGGCAACTCAAAGTGTAGGATCTGAAGCTGTAAGATATAACTTTCCGGTAACGTATTCTATTCCTAACCTTGCACCGGGTATTTATACATTTACATTACAAACAAGAAGGGAAAGTGAATTAGGAACGGCGCCATCTTCAATAGGAATTTGGGGTGTACAATCCAAAGCTGATGTATACATTAAGGAATAAAAGAAATTAAAATTTTAAACTTTCGTACGACCGAAAAGTTTTTGATCATCTCAAAATATAAAGATATGTGAAAAAAACACCACAAGTCTATCACCTGTGATGTTCTTATCTTTTATGAATTTTATTGCTTTTTTAGTAAATTCCTGATCTCAGCAATAACTTTTGGCCGTTAGTGGGTTCTACAGAGCTGCTTCTTCAGCTTTTTTCAATCTGTTGATCGTTCTTACAATGGAAGAAAAGAGTCAGATTTTCAAACGATTTCAGGAGATAAGGGACCATAAAAAATAAGCAGAGCTACAACGGCTCTGCTTTTATTTTAAATTAGGATTAGTTATTTATCTGTCAATCAGAATATTCTTCACAACGGTTTGATCGCCTGTCTTTACAATACCGATATATACTCCTTTTTCCAGTTTAGAAACATTGATTTTTGTTTCATTGGTTGTTTTAAGGAATGATCTTCCGGTGGCATTGGTCATTTCAAAGCTGAACTGGGTTGTTTGGGATGGCAGTTCAATATTTAGGACGTCGTTGGCAGGGTTAGGGTAGATTTTTACAGCTTCCGGGAAGCTTGCGGGGGCGGTTTTAGTTGCTGCTGCTGTTACAGAAGCGGTTGCAAAATGCTGTAAAGCTCCCACGGTTGCTTTTGCTATATTGTACACATATATAGGGTCCATATTATCAAAGGTATCCTTAGAGGTATGGGGATAGCTGCTTCTTATCCTTTCGAAAAATCCGGTGATCACTTCACCTTTACGTTCAAATGGAATATAGTCTGTATCTTCGGCAGGATCCACGGCAGTCTGAAGAGGAGAGTAGAGTGCCGTACAGTTTCTAAGCTGCTGGGTCACTGCTGCGGAAGCCGCGTTATTGGAAGAAACACCACCCTGATCCTCATCGCAATAAATGGTATTGTTGTTATTTCCTTTTACACCGCCTACCTGGTCCAGATTGAAGACCAGTTTAATATCCAGTTTTCGGACACCTCCCTGGTAGACTACATTATTCACATAATGGCTGCTTCCGATCAGCCCCTGTTCTTCTCCTGAGAAATGGATGAATTTGATGGAGTATTCTGTAGGGATATCTTTCAATATTCTGGCTGCTTCCAAAATAATAGAAGTACCGCTGCCGTTATCATTCACACCAGGCCCGTAAATGGTATCAAAATGCCCGCAGATAATTACATATTTATTAGGATAAAGAGTACCTGTTTTGGTGATAATCAGGTTTTTAGAAGTAGCTGAGCCATAGGTAAAGGGGCTTTCGACGATTTGGCTTGCAGAATATCCATAGGAAGTATACTTGTTTTTAATCCAGTTGAGCGTGTTGGTATTTGCCTGTGAACCGGTAGTTTTTATTCCCAGATTACCAAACTCCTGAAGGTTGGCGGTAATATTAGCCTGGGTTACCATATCCGCTCTGTTCTTGTAAGCCTGGATAAAACTTTGCGCTGCAATACTCTGGATCATCAGAGATGCACACAAAAATGTTGTGATTCTTTTCATATTATTTATTTTGGTTGTGTATTGCGAATGTAGTAAATAAATCCCAATGCAGTGTTTAATAATGTATGAAAACAATTGAATTTTAACTATTATATCAATAATGACTGCTTGTAGAGAAGATCTTATCATTTCAAAAGCATAAAAATGCCCCTGAGATCTTTCAGAGGCATTATTTTTATAATAAGTATAATTATTTGCAGATAAGCGTGTTTATCTTTTAATCAGGATTTTTCTTACAACGGTCTGGTCAGCTGTTTTTAAAACTCCCAGATAGGCTCCGTCTTCAAGATGGGAAACATTGATTTTTGTCTCATTTGTGGTCTTCAGTAGAGAGCGGCCCGGAAAATCGGTGATTTCAAAACTGAAGTTTTTCAGGTTAGAATCGGGAAGTTCAATACTAACAATATCTTTTACCGGATTGGGGTATATTTTCACAGACTCCAGAACGTTCACTTTATTTTCATTGGTTCCCAATGCTGAACCTGTTGTGGTAGCCACTGCAAAATGCTGTAGTGCCCCTACGGTAGCTTTACCGATATTATAAATGTATACAGGATCTGTATTGGCAAACGTATCATGAGAAGTATGCGGGTAATTGCTCTCAATTCTTTCAAAAAAACCGGTAATGACTTCCCCTTTTTCTTCAAAAGGGATATAATCAGATCTTTCCGCAGGATCTACTGCGGTCTGAAGAGGAGAGTAGAGTGCTGTACAGTTTCTAAGCTCCTGCGTGATCACTGCTGAAGCAGGATTATTCGTAGTAACACCTCCCAGGTCCTGATCGCAGTACACCGTATTATTGACATTGCTGTTCTTTCCGCCTACCTGGTCCAGGTTGAGAACCAGTTTAATATCTAAAACACGGGTATTCCCCTGATAGGCAACATTATCTGCATAATGATAACTCCCGATAAGGCCCTGTTCTTCTCCGGAAAAGTGAATAAATTTTATAGAGTATTCCGTAGGAACATCTTTTAATATCCGTGCTGCTTCCAGAATGATAGACGTCCCGCTGCCGTTATCATTGACTCCGGGACCGTTAATGGTATCAAAATGTCCGCAGATAATAATATACTGATTAGGATAAACCGTTCCGGTTTTGGTGATGATCAGATTTTTCGAAGACAGGCTTCCATAAGTGAAAGGATCTTCCACCATCTGATTGGCTGCATATCCGTAAGAAAGATATTTATTCTTAAGCCAGTTTAAAGCATTCGCATTTGCCGGTGAACCGGTGGTTTTTACACCTAAATTGGCAAACTCCTGAAGATTGGTCGTAATATTGGTCTGAGTGACCATATTAGCCCTGTTCTGGTAGGTCTGGATAAAACTTTGAGCTCCAATAGTTTGTATCATTACAGAGGCAAACAAAAAAGCAGCAATTCTTTTCATTTTTCTTGATTATTTCGAATTGCTAATATAACAATTAATGCCTGTTTCAGGTTAAGAATTTTAAATATAAACTGTGGTTGAGTTGTTTTTAAGTAAAAAATAATTCTTTCTGAAGAATTTGTTGATATTATTGTAGTGTTTCTTTAGAAGAGTCTTTACTTTCTACATCACCCAATGATTATAATAGAAATGGGATAGATTTTCAATACAGACTTAAAGCCCGAACCAATGCAGGACTATAACAAAAAATCCCGGAAAAACCCGGGACTTATATTGATAACAAAAATAGTATTCTACATTATTTTACTTGATCTACAACAGCTTTGAAAGCTTCAGGGTGATTCATTGCTAAATCTGCTAAAACTTTTCTGTTAAGCTCGATGTTGTTCTTTTTAAGAGCTCCCATAAATTGAGAGTAAGACATTCCGTGCTCTCTAGTACCTGCGTTGATACGAGTGATCCAAAGGGCTCTGAAGTTTCTCTTTTTCTCTTTTCTACCACGGTAAGCATATTGCATTGCTTTTTCTACCGCGTTTTTAGCTACAGTCCACACGTTCTTTCTTCTACCGAAAAAACCTTTAGCTTGCTTAAAAATTTTCTTTCTGCGAGCTCTTGAAGCTACCGCATTTACTGATCTTGGCATAATTTAAATTGTTTTTTTGAAATGGGCGACAACATATGTTTCATTGTTAGATGCTCCATTTCAGGGTTAAAATGTTGAATTTGTTTGAATTCTTATAAACCGAATATAGATTTATAAAAACTACTTAATGGCTAATTGACGTTGAACACTTTTTTCGTCCACTTTAGCTACGTAAGAAGTAGTAGTAAGATTTCTCTTCTGCTTAGTTTCTTTCTTAGTTAAGATGTGGCTTTTGAAAGCATTTTTTCTTTTGATCTTACCAGAACCGGTAAGAGCAAAACGTTTCTTAGCACCTGATTTCGTTTTTAATTTTGGCATTGTTTGCTTTTTTATTGTTTTTGTTATCAATATCTGTTTTGGCTACTCCTAAGGACATTAGGAATAATAGTGGGCAAAGATACAAAAAAAATCAATTCGAACTTTTATAATCTGTTATTTTATCCTAGTAAATAAGAAGACCGCCTCTCATAGAGCGGTCTTTTTATGATAGGTTGTATTGGAAATCTACCTTTTCGTAGTTTCTTTCCAGCATAGTAAATCAAATTATGACTGGAAAAAAGCCAATAGATCTCTGTTGATCGTTTCAGCTTCTGTAGTAGGCATCCCATGTGGAAAACCAGGATAAGAGATCAGTTTCCCGTTTTTAAGAAGGCTAGCAGCTACTTTACCGGTCGTTTCAAAAGGAACAATCTGATCATCCTCACCATGCATGACCAACACAGGAACGTCTACACTTTTAAGATCCTCAGTAAAATCCGTTTCAGAGAATGCTTTAACACAGTCATAATGGGCTTTGATAGAGCCACTCATTCCTTGTCTCCACCAGTTTCTCTGGATTCCTTCAGAAACCTTGGCACCTTCTCTGTTATACCCATAAAAAGGGAAGGTAAGATCAATAAAGAACTGTTGTCTGTGCTTGGCGGTGTTGTTGCGGATATCATCAAAAACAGACATGGGAACCCCATTTGGGTTATTCTCATTCTGAACCATGATCGGCGTTACTGCACTTACCAAAACAGCTTTTGCGACCCTTCCGTTTCCATGTTTGGCAACATATCTGATCACTTCGCCACCTCCTGTAGAGTGTCCCACATGGATAACATCTTTTAAATCCAACGCTGTAACAAT
Organism: Chryseobacterium sp.; assembly: GCF_022869225.1. Taxonomy (NCBI): domain Bacteria; kingdom Pseudomonadati; phylum Bacteroidota; class Flavobacteriia; order Flavobacteriales; family Weeksellaceae; genus Chryseobacterium; species Chryseobacterium sp. The sequence goes on from NZ_JALIHL010000001.1 coordinate 4,558,892, forward strand.
TTCTGCAACATCAGAAGCATACGTATCCATATCATGTCCATAAGGGGTCTGTTCTGATCTTCCGTGGCCTCTCCTGTCGTGGGCGATCACTCTATAACCTTGTTCTAAGAAGAAAAACATCTGCGCATCCCAGTCATCACTGGATAATGGCCACCCGTGATGAAAAAATACGGGCTGTCCTTTTCCCCAATCTTTGTAGTAAATTTCTGTTCCGTCTTTTAATGTAAGTGTGTTCATTGTTTGTTTTTTATGATTAATAAATTAATAATGTATTTTATTTTTATATTCACAAATGTAGCTGGAAAATATTCACAATACATTGACCTAAGATAATATATTGATTAAAATATAAAAGCAACGGAATGCATCATTAACACTAATTTAACAAGGGATTTATACAATTAAAATATAGCTGATAATCGGGATTGTTTTATTCTGCACTTCTCTCTAATATTGATTAATACAAAGAATAAAATTTCGAAGCATGAAAATAATAGTATTTAGTATCCTTTTTATGTTGACTTCAGTGACTGCCTGCACACAAGAAAAAAAAGATAATTCTCCTATAGTTCCTTCCAAAACGAAGATAATAAATACGGTTCCGCTTTTAACCAGGCAGAATGATTTTGTCTATGTAGATAAAACAAGCCTGAAGCCTGTCACGAATCAAAAGTTCCGAAGTGCAACAGTATTTACTCCTACAGGTTTTGCCGTTGTTGAAAATGAAAAGAATGAATATGCTGTCATAGACGAAAATGGAAAAACAATGCTGGATTTTTCGGCCAGCGAGATCAGTTTAAATGTTATAAACGGACTTACATTTTATAAAAAAGACATTGAATACGAAAAGAAAATGCCTGCCTGGAAATGGGATTGGAATATCTTAGGAGGCGGCATCAAGAAAGAACAAACCTACCATAAAATTGAGATTGGGGTTTTAGAAACCAAACAAATCTTACTTCATGAAGATATTCCGTATCTGGAGGATAATTATTATCTGAATTTTGTTTCTGTAGATGAAAACCATATTTTTTGGAATGGAAGTCTTTACGAAATCAAAAAAGACCGCTTACATACAATCGACAATAATATTGCTGAGTTGTTAGAGAACAAACGCTTTATCAAAGCTTCAAACGCCAGTTTCTCCATGTATGAACTGAACCAGAAAAAAGCAGTTCACAGCGGATTAAAAGGTACTGAAACACTTTCACTTCAATTTGGAAAGGAAACCATAATCCTGAAGGAAGTGAATAAAGAACGCTATGCTCCGGAAGTTCCTAAACTTTTGGCAGACAGCAAAACCAATGATATTTACCCTTTTCCACAATATGAAAAGGTATTTCCGAAAGAAATTACAAAAGCAACAGCTTCGCAGATTGATTTCATCAAAAAGACTTCCTTAGTGTATTCTATAACCAATTCTCCTTATTTTTTGCTGGGTGTTTTTAATTACGATCATGATATCTGGGCATATGACTGGCTTTATATTGACACCAAAGGAAATGTTGCAGATTCCATTGATACCTATAGTTTTAAGGTTCTGGACCAGCTCGGAAATATGGTTTGGCCCGATAGAAAAATGATTTTGCCCAATCAGTTCATTGATAAAAACTGGAAGTTCGGAAAAATAAATTCTTATCAAGGTATGAATGATTTATACCTTATCCGGATTGAAGACGAAAAACAATTAAGAACCATGGGATTATGGAATAGTAAGACAAAGACTTGGGAGATAAAGCCTGAATACCATGATATATCGGTGTTGGATACAGAAAAAGAGATCTATGCTCTTCAAAAAGAGGAAGACGGTTTGTATACCCTTTATGATCATAAGAATAAAAAAAATATTGGATCAAAAGCTTATCAATCTATTAATTCAGATGGGTTGGTGAATGTTAAACTGAATTCAGGGGAAAATATGTTTTATTATATTGATATTTACTCCGGAAAAGAATATAAAGAGAGTTAAATAATATATTGAAAATATTAAAACTATGATTTTTAGAAAGTTATTGTCTGTTGCCGCTTGTATTGTAAGTGCAGTATCTTTTGCACAAATAAGAACAGGAATATATTTTTCTTCAGATAAAAAATACAACGAGATTATGGAAGAACTTGGAAATCCTTTATCGGGAAATCCGGTCATGATCGTAACATCATTTGTTCCTAATTATGGGAGTTATGTTTGGTATCTGAACGAAAGCAAATCCAAAAATTCCGCTTATTTTGATGAAAACCCAAAGGATCTGCACTCGGGCATTTTTCTGGAAGACCATGGTGGATTAATTCTCAAATGACCTTTAAAGATTTTGCAAAAGGGTTGGCACAACCTAAATATCTGATTAACTTCTGTGAAATTGGTGATGCAGACAAAGATAACTTTCCTGAGTTTTACCTTACTTATTTTGAAGAATCAGACGGATTAGATGCCAAACCCTTGAAAGTGATTGTGTACACCAACACAGGGGTGAAAACACTTTCAAAATCAAAAATTACGGGTTGGATTCCGTTTCAGGAAGAAGATCAATATCGGGAAGAAAGGGATACTAATTTCAAGTTATTGCCTAAAGCGATAAGGATGAAAGCCGAAAAGATATTGAAAGATGCCAAAAACGGAATGAACTAGAGCGGTTAAAAAACCACCATTATCGGGGATATTTTCATCCACCTTCTTTAATTATCTTTAATTAAAAATAAAACGGTGAAAAACCTCATGATTTTAACTTCACTTTTGGTACTGTCTGGCTGTAAAACCAATGCTCAAAAATTAAAAGTTACTATATTTATAGAACCCAAACGGATTACAAGAAAAGTTCGGAAACAGGTAAAATACAGACTTATACAACTCGTAAAGAAGTGACAGAACGTCTTGATCCCATGATTTTATGCTTTCCAAAAATGCTGAAACACTTAAGTTTCGTATACAGAGAAATATCAGTTCCGGTGGACATACCATTCATCAGGTTAGAAAAATCCGTTTTGAAGAAGGAGAACAAAATGGCAATAGTATTACGCTGAGATATTATGTGGAGATTAAAAAAGTTCCTGGTAAAGAAAGCGCTGATGTGAAGGGTTATAATTATACAAAAGATGAAAGTTACAAAATACCGGATGATGTTAAAATAATAAAAATTGAATTGTACGAAGACCGGATTAATGATACATCAGATACGAAACCAAAGCGTATTGCCCAACAGACCTTTAATTTCTTTGCAAAAATCTAAACACCTGAAAACGATAATAGCGAATACGGATTTTGGAGAAAACTGAATAAGTAATTATAAACTTAGCTACAATGAAAAAAACTTTTGCTTTCCCATTTTTAAGCGTCATTTTGGTAATGATCTCCAGTTGCAAAAATCCGGAAAGAAAAAAACAAATTTCCCGGATTACCTGAAAAACACCAACTGGATTGTAGATAGTGGCGGACTTATGACCCCAGATGGCGAAAAAACCTATTATCTATCCAGGAGAATAGACTCTGCAATTGTTTTCAACTTTCATGCTGTAAACTTTTTGGATGAAGAAAAATTTAAAAGTTATGATAGCTGGGAATGTGGAAATGATTGCTTCACAGAAATACATGGAAGATACTATTTTACGGAAACTAATCAGATTGACATGGAAAGTTGATAGTATTAGAAAATCTGAATTTTGTGACGTGCCTACACAAACATTCAAACCATCCAAAGTCATGTCTTTTAACCTTGCAAAAGAAGGGGAACAGCTAAAATTAATAAGAAAATAAAATTTTACCAAAGCAGATAGGTTTGGTTTTGATGTGATTGATGGCAAATACAAAGAATTTTCAAATGTCAAATTTCAGTATGATATGAAAGATAGGCGAGAAGAATTTAACCACAATAAAGTTATCCTGAAAATAAAACAAAAAATTGAGAATCATTATTCTGATAAATTTACATATGCTATGCCTGACTGGGCTATGTTAAGCGCTGAGCCTGATATTATATCCATTCTTGATATTCATGGTGAAGAAGGGGTACAGATAGCAAAGCAAAAAGTTAATTTCCCAGTTGATTTTTATAATATTTCTTCTGTTGTAGACTATGTAGATTTTCTATCTAATCAAATGAACAGCCAGAAAGAAATAATAGGATATGTCATTTTTTATAACAAGAATACTCTCATTATAAAAGATCCCAATTATTTGCAGGATTTGACTGCATTTCAAGAAAATGAACTTAACAAGTATAACCAGACTCAATCGAAAGTTGATATTTCTCTCCTATTTACAGACCAAAATTGGGACGAAGTAGATGTACTTGATGATTTGTTAAGCTAGATGAAATATAATTCGAATGACCATAAAAACACATCATCTAAAATTAATAAGAAAACTATTCAAACTTTTTTACTAAACCACAAATCGAAGATTCGACGTAGTCAAAAGACACAAAAGTTTTTATTTCTTAGACACTTTAGTGCACTTTAGAAAGTTTAAAGGAATACCGCACAATTAAGTTCACATAAGATGAAAATCTTTGATTTTCAAAAAAACTTTAGTGTACTTCTTATACACAAGGTATATAACTTAAATAGCTTAAGTGTTTAAAAATCTTTTGTGACTTTTGTGGTAACATTTAAACAGACTTAAGAAAATAATATGACAGATTTAATAAAAATTTTCCCGGAATATGAAGACGTATTTTATGATGATATCGAAAATCATAAAAAGTATTTCCTTCCCATTTGTTCAATTAATTTAAAGGTTGTTGATCCGTCAGAAGATCAATGGCTGCATATTGTTTCGGTAAAGGAAATTTACGATGGCTGGTTGGGGAAGATAAGCCAGAATATCACACAGAATTTACCAAAGCGGATATGTTTGGTTTTGATGTGATTGATGGCAAATACAAATTTGATGCAGACTGGAATTATTTTTCAGCCCATACCGAGATTTCTCCGGAAGATGATGGAAATGATTATTCAGATTTAGAGATTGAATACAATATGAATGAGGCAATGTATCAATTGAAAAAAGAATATTACCAAAAACACAATACGCTTTATGACAAAGATAGTTATCGACCAGGTTTGACGGTAGATGATATTCGCCGTTTAGAGCGTTTACGTAAGCTTACAGTTGAAGATCTGGAGAAGGATGATTACTCAGAATATGCAGAGGAACGTTTGCAGAAAAAGATTTTTGGCGTTTTTGATGAGCTGAATACCGATTCTCTGCCTTTAGAAGAATCGCACTTCGGAGGAGATAACCTCATCGAGAAACCTTATAAAAAAGATAATACATTGATGGATTATATCGGATGTCTAGAAGGGTATGATTTTCAAAATGCAGCAGCAGACCAATTATATTTATTTTATGACAAAGAACTTAAAAAAGCAGTTATCTGTTTTGAGTATACTTAATCTGAAAGTAGATCTATCAAATCACTGTAAACAAGGATATTTCAAAAACTTTACGATTTATTAATTTTAGCGAATGGCACACCGTATTTATTTATACAATTACGATCAGAAAACGAATCAATCTTTCGATACCTATTTAGGCGAATGGAACTACGAAATTCCATTATTGCTGTATCCTCTCATTGCAGAAGATATCAAAGTGGAAGGCGTTGAGTTTTTCTCTAATAAAGAACAAGGAATTATTCATCTCCGTTATTTCTTCAATTTACTGGCTGATACCTACCAATTGCATTACAAAAAAGCTTACTACGAGCCTGTCAACACAATGTTTGAGTTTCTGGAAGCATTGCCTTATGATTCCTTCGTACTGAATGCAACAGATGTTTTTAACATGAACGAAGAAAAGCATAAAGTACAGGCAAAGGAATGGCTGGTGGAGATTCAGCAGAAAAGTAAACTGTATAAAAAGGCGGTACAAACTCAAAATCTTTCGTTGTTAGATTCCTTGTTTTCGCAGACAGGTTACTCCTCATTTCTCGATATCTTACAAACCGACTGGATCATTTACGGACTGGGCTATTTTGAGGAACTTGCGTATAAGAAAGTAGCATCTTCAACATTTGAAGTAAACGGAAAATTGGGTCTGAAGGATGCTAAAGGAGCCGTTTTGGCTCCGGCCATGTATGATGATATTTTTGAAGCAGACTATAATTACGGTATATCGGTAGTTCAAAAAGACGCTTTGTTCGGTTACCTGCAAAGTGACGGGAAAGAACTGGTTCCTCCAGTTTATGAAGAAGCGTTCGATGTGTTCGATTTTGCACTGGAACCTTTGGGTGAAGTAAAAGTGAACGGAAAGTCGGGGATTTTAAAAGTTTATTCAAACACCTGGCTGGTTCCTGCGGATTATGACACCATAGAAAGAGTAGCTTATGGATTTTTAGGCGTAGAAAAAGATGGAAAATTTGGAGTGTATAACGATGAAAACGGGATCATTATTCCTGTTGAAAGCGAAAGTCCTTATGAGTATGATTATTTTCCGGAGTTGTTTTTTACCAAACAAAAAGGAACCGGCAAGCGCAGGTATTACACAAAAGAAGGAAACTATCTGGGTAATTTTTTAGAAGGCAGTATCGTCAAGACATCTGTTTGTTATTGGATTAAACCAAATAAATTTGACAAAAAAGGAAGGCTGATAGATGAAAAAGGTCAACTTATAATAGATGAAGCGGATCAACTGATTTTATTAGATAATTTTGAAACACTTGCCGTTCGTAAAGATAAAAACTGGAAGATTTATCACACCTTACAACATCAGTTTTTGTTAGAAAATGAGCACATTACCAAAGTAAAAGGAGAATCTAATATCGGATATAAAAACAATGTCTTTACGCTGGAAACCCAAAACGGATCAGGACTTTTTGATGCAGACAATGATCATTGGTTAATTGCTCCTCAATCTGAAATTAAACAGATTCATTATTTGGATAATGGATTTTTATCGGTTCAAAAAAAAGAAAGTTATCAATTGTTTGATTTCGAAAATGGTTTGTCAGACGAATTGTACGATTATATTTCTAATCCTTTGAATTATAGAATGGAAGAAGGTTTGCTGTTTCTGTACCAGGGTGAAAATATGTTGAGAATGAATGAAGACAAAAGCATTCATCGGGTAGAGATACGTGAGTATGGATCGATTTATCTGGACCGGTATTCATTTCGGGGAAAAGATTTGGAATACTTTGTTTCCTTTTATAATCGTTGGAAAAACAAGGCAGGTAGCAACTCCGAGCGGTTCATGGATGTTGAAACCATTAAAAGGATGGCTTTTGACGCAAAAGAAAATCAAAATTACCGGGAAGCGTTTCGCCTGTTTGAACTGTCTGCTCAAAGAAATGACATCGATAGCTGGGTGGAAATGGGTTTATTACTCACGGATCGTGACATTGAAGCCTTGTTTGATCCAAAGAAAGGCATTGCATATTACGAAAAAGCAGCACAACACAATCATCCGGTAGCCTGGAACAATATCGGTGCTTTGTATCACAACGGCACAGGGTATTCTTTTAATATCAAAAAAGCAATTCGGGCCTACGAAAAAGCAGCTGAGCTTGGTGATGGAATGGCACTGGTCAATTTGGGCGATCTGTATTATTTTGGAGAGCATGTAATACAGGATTACGATAAAGCTTTGGATTTTTATCAAAAGGCCGAGAAAAAATACTACTACAATTACGATAAAATTTCAGAAATCTATTATCAGTTAAGAGATTATAAAAACCTTTTGGTTTACTTAAAGAAGGATTATGATCAGTCTTATTCAGGCATCTATTACGGTATTATCTACGAACATGGTCTGGGTATAAAAGCAGATCTGAAGAAAGCTATTAAGTATTACGAACAGGCTAATGCTTACAGCACTTACGAATATGCTACCCAACGCCTGGTGTATTACTATGGTGAAGATCCGGCATTTAAAAATGAAACGAAATTTCAGAAGTGGAAATCTTTCGCTGAACACCATGGTTTTGAAATAGATTAGCAGGTATTTTACTTATATTTACGTTCTTTACTATAATACAATTCAATAGAGATAAGGGTTTGATGTACAGGTTGTTATTTATATTTACTTTGCTTATTTGTTCTTTTTTTGCTCAGGCACAAGATGTTGTAAGCCAATTAGAGAAGGACTATAACAATGCTTCAAACAAAACCATAGAGCAGTTAGATATAGCTCCAAAATACGCGAAAGCATTATTTTTACATAACTTAAAATCAAAATCCTACCAGATTTTGGAAACCAGTATTCCTATCGCAGCCAAACAAACGGATGGGAAATACGCCACCATTTTGTATGCTGTCCAGGCTATGAATTATCGACTTGACAATAAAGGAACTGAAGCTTTAAAAAGTCTTGACATGGCAAGGGTATATAGCTTAAAAACGAATAGTAACGAGGCTAAAGGTTACTTTCAATATGCAAAGGGCTGGATTCTGATACGTAATAATAAAACAACCGATGCCGTTGCCGCTTATCTGAAAGCGATTGACTACTATGAAAATTCACCAACGACTTCTACGCTGTACGGAAGGTTTGCTACCGTAGTTAAAGAATTGTCCACTATTTATTCTAATCTCAACGAATACCAGCTGGAAGAAAAATACAGTAAGCAGTTTTTGTTGCTGGCATCCAGACAAAATGACCCTAATCTTATCTTTGATGCCTATATGCGAATGGGCTACGTATACGAACAAAAATACGCGCAAAATCCATCGGATATAGAGTTGAGAAATAAAGCAGAGCAGTATTATTTGCAGGCTATTAAGACTTTCAACAAAAATAAAGAGGCTATGCTCAACAGGAGCAGTCTTTCCTATGCAGCCATCAATTTAGCCAATTTGTATACTGGTTTTGATAGAGATAAGGCGATGCAATATGCTCAATTAGCCAATAGTGTGAGCCTGGAAACCGGTGATGCCATTCATATCGCTTCTTCATTTGGGATTTTGGCAGAGCTAGCCATGCAAGATAAAAATTATGATTTAGCGAAGTCTTACTTTCTAAAAGCCTCCATGGAAATTGGAAAAAGCCCGGTTAGAGATCATAATATAGAATTATCTATTCTTGAATCTTTATCCCGAATTAGCGAAGAGCAAGGCGATTACAAAGAAGCGCTAACCTATTATAAAGGGTATGTTGATAAATACAAAAGTGTTTACGATCAGGAAAAACTGGATATTACCAAAAGATTAGAATCGCAGTTTGAGAAAGAACGGCAGGAACAGAAGTACATAAAACTGCAGCTGGAAAGTGATAAAAAAGCACAAGAAATCAGGTTGATAAACATACTGCGGGCACAACGCGAACAGGTTTACAACAATTTAAAATTGGTAGAAGAAAATCAACGGGAACGACTGAAATTTTCAGAACTTGAATCAGAGAAAAAAGAACAGCAGCTTCGTTTGGCAAAGTTAGAAACCGCACAAAAGAACAATGATATCAGCAACTATAAAAAGCTGTTGACATTCAAGGAAAAGATCAATACCTACTACATTATTTTTATTTTCATTTTCATCGTTTTGATCACCTTATTGCTGTATGCTTATAAGCAACGTGCAAAGTCGATGAAGCAAAGAGACGAATTGCATGCCTTAGCCATGGAAAAAGAGAAACAAAATTCAAAAATATCTACGCTTACGGCATTGTTGGAAGGGCAGGAGCAGGAGCGCGGCCGTTTAGCCCGGGATCTTCATGATGGATTGGGAGGCTTGCTTTCAGGAACTAAACTTCAGTTGTCTTCTTTAGAGCCTCATAAATCTGAAAGCATAGAAAAAGAAATTTCAAAATCGATTACCCAGATTGATGGTGCTGTAGAAGAACTGAGACGGGTAGCGCATAATTTAATGCCCGATTTATTAATGAAATACGGGTTGGAAGTTGCTATTCAGGAGTTTGCTACCCGAATGTCCAATAGCGCACTAGATATTCATACCGAATTTATCAGTTACACGAATTCCATATCAGAAGAAAAGCAATTGATCCTGTACAGAATCATTCAGGAATTGGTCAATAATGCCATAAAGCATGCCGATACTTCCGAAATTATCATTCAGATAAGTGAAGAAGAAAATGTATTAAATCTTACAGTGGAAGACAACGGCAAAGGTTTTGACCCAACAAGCTTAGACGTAAGAAAAACAGCAGGTTTTCATAATATAGAATCAAGAGTCCAGTTTTTAAAAGGAACGATGAACATTACTTCCGAATTGAATATTGGGACCAGTATAGAACTTCAAATTCCTATTCATTACACATGATAAAAGTAGCCATAACAGATGATCATCCGCTTCTATTGGAAGGACTGAAAAATATTTTAGGAAATAGCGATACGATAGATGTAGTAGCGTGTTTCAAAAGCGTTTCAGAAATGAATGCAGGCCTGGCAAAACACGCTGTTGATATTTTGTTGCTGGACATCAATCTGGCAGATATCAACAGCATCGAACTTATAAAACCTTTAAAGAAAAAGTATGGGGACCTCCAGATCATCATGTTGAGCGTTCACAACGAACTGCCGGTGATTAATAGTACTTTGTCTGAAGGGGCGTTGGGATACATTCAAAAAAATGCTTCAGTTTCCGAAATTCTGGAAGGGATCAATACCGTATATGCCGGTAACCGGTTTTTATGCTCACAAACCAAGTCTGTTTTGGAGAAGAAATCATCAGATGGGTTACATCAGGTGCCAAAATTAACACGAAGAGAAAAGGAAATTTTAGCCGAGGCAGCGAAAGGATTTACCACCAATCAAATGGCCGAAAAACTTTTTATCAGCCCGCACACCGTAGAAAGCCACCGGAAAAATCTTATTGAAAAATTTCAGACTTCTAATCTTAGTTCAGCCATTAAACTGGCCATAGAATACGGTTTGATTATCGAATAAAATATTCATCCAACAAAAAGGCCTGCTTACATCGTAAAAGCAGACCTTTTTTATATAAATCAAATAATTAGGTGTGTACTCATTAATCTTTGAATCTCAGCGCAGCCTGAAATAGGTTTTTCTTTCCTGTTAAATCATATTCGTCATTATATACAGGTTCATACATCAATACATAAGCACTTCCGTCAAAATCTTTTAAATCAATGGGCTGATCTGTCATGATATCATAAAACCTTGTAATGGTACGTGTAGCGGTCCATTGTTTTAAGTTGCCTTTAGGATTCTTATCGAACCTGTGATCTTTCGCATCTGTATAGTACCAATACGATGGTGCCTGATCCATCAGAAACAGTTCTTTGTCCTTATTATACAATTCCTCCGCCATACCCGTGCTCTGAAACCATGGCACCTCGGCATTGTAAAGACCTAAAGCCGCCGCATAAATATCTTTATTCGTAGTGGCTCCCACTAAAAACCCTTCCAGATTGGTAGAGGTAATTTCAAACAGGAAAGTAGATTTTTTCAGTACGTAAACATCATTTACCGGCTCAATTACTTTTCCGTCCTGTTTGATAACTACTTTTAACGATTGTGCGAAAGTCAACAGACTTAGTAAAGAAAACAGGAGGGTCAAACTTATTTTTTTCATTGTATATCTTTAAATAACTGCAGCAAAGATATGGTACTTTATCTCCATACACACTGGCTGATTTCAGGGGTTTTTCATCTTTCTAAGCCTGCATAAATGGCAATAGGGAATCACAAGTTCGCATGATTAACCTGAATTTGGGATAAGGCATTTTGTTTTAAACTGGATAGGCAAGCTGAAGGATGGAAAAAGGAAATTATTGAGGTCTGAAAAATAGCCGGTGCTCAGTTTTATTCATGTTTTACGACGACCTCGATCTAGTTTTGTGATAACAGCCACAAATTATTTGTGCAATGTTAACTTCAAACCTCTTCTGGCTTCAAACCTCTTACCCTTCATTATTATCCCTGATTCAGGTTAATTAAAAAAGATTAGCTTTCAGCTGAATTTTTATAAAAGCAGTTTTCTGCTTTTTACCATTAGCCGAAGCTGAATTAAGTGGATAAACTTCTGCATAAAAAGTATCGTTATCTGTCCAAAATGCCTTTTTATCATCAGCTATTTTGAAGTTGGTAAAATTTACGTATAAAAGATTCTCCTGTTTTTTGGTTTGCGGTAAATATTTAGTGATAAGAAAATTACTTCCCACATCATTATTGGATGAGATGAATGTAACCCAGCTCTTGGTAGGAAGAATTTGAGGATATCCTTCTGTACCAAGTTCAAACATGACAGCATTTTTTATATTGTAGAAAGAATAGAAAGAATCTACGACCTCGTCAGAATTTTCTTTGAAGACTTCCAGGTTTAAGAAAGATGATCTTCCTACATATTGATTAGCAAACGGTCCGCTCTCTGTAGATATATTTTCATGTTGTGTAATGAGTTCTTTTCTGTCATTTTCAATATAGACCCAGTTATCATCCTGCAGTCTTATATTCGGGTTCTTCACCAGTGTTTCACCGATTCGGTTTTTGGAGTTAGCTTTAAATTCTTGTTCTGAAATCTCCGTAATGGTACCAAATTTCTTAAAAGATTTGTTCTTAAAATCGTCAGACTTTTTAAATGTACTGCTTCTGATCTCATAAAGATCAACACCTTGTAAAGTCAGCTCAAATGCTGCGGTGAATTCTGATTTCAAAACAAAAGCTTCAATGCTGTTCGAAATATTATTATTAATGCTGTAATGAATAGAGTAGAAGTCATCAAACTCTTCAAACCCATAATAATTATCGAGTTTATTGTAAGCCATTTTCAGGTGAGCTGCATCTTTGCTTGGAGCTGCAAAAAACTGTACAGAATCCAGCTTGGTAAATAGCTGAAAGGGGACATCCTGCACATTGTCTACGCCTTTTATCTTTTTGAAATCGGCAAATGTTATGGTTTTCTTCGTAATTCCGGCTTCTGGCTTCTTAATTTCTGACGTTTTATTTTGCGGATTACATCCCACAAAAACAACAACGATAGAGGATATAAAGAATTGATGTAAGACTTTCATTTTATATATTTTTTGGCCAAAGGTATCGGTATTCAACGCAGCGGCCAACAAAACGGCTTAATATGGGCAATAAATGGCTGAAAACAGGGATATATTGAATGGTATATTTTAGACAATTTTGCAAAAGATAAATTAAGTACTGTAAATTATTTTATATAGATGAAAAATATAATAATCAGCTGCTCTGTTGTAATCGTTTTGCTGGCCTCCTGTTCACCTGCTACAGAAAAAAGTGGACAGCCTGGCTTCTACAGAGATGAAATCAGATACTGTTCCTGCATCCGGCCCGGTAAGGAATCATATCTCAAAAGTTGATATACCAGGCGATTTTTCAGCATTGGTTCCTATTGATGTATTGAATAGTAAAAGTACAAATGTGTACGAAAAATATGGTATAGAGTTCTCTGGCAACTGCTATTCATGCGATTTGGCAAGCTTATCCATCACAAAGGATGCAATGACATGGACCAATATCTGTGATGAAATGGATACTTTTAAAACTGATAAGTTCTCATTCTCTGTCGAAGGAAACAAAACCGTTCTAAAAACGTCAGAAAGAACTTATATTTTAACTCAAATAGATAAAGCGCCAGTTTACGAACTGGTTGTAGAAGGTCAAAAGCTGGAATTAAATAATAAAAGAGTATCCAGATATTTTACCACCCAAAAAGCTCTGTCTCTTTTCAAGGAGCATGACTGTGGCGATTTTGAAGGATAATACAATCTTATAAATATATTTTAGAAAATGAGCAGTTGATCCGGACTAGAGAATAATATGGATCAGCAGAGCTGTCTTAAAAGTTGGGGGAGAATCTTTAGTTATTCAAAAGAAACGTACATTTAAAATGATTTACTTGTATAAAAACACAAAAATAATATATAATCATTTTAATTGTAAGTAAAGCTATAGAGTTATGCATATGCTTAGAACGAATCCATGAGATTGATTTTACCTTTGCAACATTAAAAATATAGCATCAAATACCATGGAATGTAAATTCCGTGAGTCAGCTTCCCCAACTTTGACGCTTGATCCGGATCAACGATCTTTTTCTATATCTCAATACCCTTTCCATGAAAACTTCACGATAAAAAAAAGCCTCAAAGTAATTTGAGGCTTTTATATTAAAATAATGACTTAATTATTTTGCTGGTTTTTTAGGACTCATCATCATAATCATCCTTTTTCCTTCAAGTTTAGGAAGCTGATCTACCTTACCAACGTGCTCTAGTTCCTGAGCCAGTTTTAAAAGTAAGATTTCTCCCTGATCCTTAAAGATAATCGAACGTCCTTTAAAAAATACGTAGGTTTTCAATTTTGAACCTTCTTCAAGAAATTTTTCAGCATGCTTTTTCTTAAATTCATAATCGTGATCGTCCGTCTGTGGTCCAAAACGGATTTCCTTCACAACTACTTTTACTTGCTTAGCTTTTAATTCCTTTTGTTTTTTCTTTTGCTCATATAGAAACTTTTTGTATTCTAATATTCTTGCAATAAAAGGTTCAGCCTTATCAGAAATTACTACTAAATCCAATTCTTGTTCCGCAGCAATCTGTCTTGCTTTGTCAATTGGATAAATTCCCGGCTCTACGTTATCGCCCACCAAACGAAGCTCTCTCACACGAATTTTATCGTTGATCAAGTGAGCGTCCTCTTGTACAGGACGTCTTTGTGGGCCCCTGTTGTTAAATCTTTGTGCTATTGTATTATAATTTTATTGGTTAATTACTTAATTTAATTGATTTAAAGATTGAAAAATTGAAAGATTCCATTAGTTTTTGAATCCTGCAATCTTTTAATTTTAAATTATATCGCTGCTTCCTTTTTGAAATAAGAAACGAAATCTTCCATTTTCATGACTCCAAGATCTCCTTCGCCACGTCTTCTTACAGAAATCGTACCATCTTTTTCTTCATTTTCTCCAATCACCAACATGAAAGGAATCTTCTTCAATTCAGCATCACGGATCTTTTTACCTGTTTTCTCGTTTCTGTCATCAATCTGACCGCTAATATCGTGATTTTCCAAAAATTGTGAAACTTTTTTTGCATAATCTACGTATTTTTCGCTAATCGGTAATAGGATAAACTGGTCAGGGCTCAGCCATAACGGGAAGTCACCTGCCGTGTTCTCTAATAAAATCGCGATAAAACGTTCCATAGAACCGAAAGGTGCTCTGTGGATCATTACCGGTCTGTGCTTTTCATTATCGTTTCCTATATAGTGAAGATCAAATCTTTCCGGCAGGTTATAATCTACCTGGATCGTTCCTAACTGCCACTTTCTTCCTAAAGCATCTTTCACCATGAAGTCAAGCTTCGGACCGTAGAATGCAGCTTCACCATATTCTATTACCGTTTTTAATCCTTTCTTCTGAGCTGCATTGATAATTGCATTTTCCGCTTTCTCCCAATTTTCATCAGACCCGATATATTTTTCTCTGTTTTCAGGGTCTCTTAAAGATACCTGAGTTACAAAATCTTCAAAACCTAAAGATTTGAAAACATAAAGAGTCAGGTCAATTACCTTTTCAAATTCTTCAGAAAGCTGATCAGGAGTACAGAAAAGGTGAGCATCATCCTGAGTAAATCCACGAACTCTTGTCAATCCGTGAAGCTCTCCACTTTGCTCATATCTGTAAACCGTTCCGAACTCCGCATATCTCTTAGGAAGATCTCTGTAGCTCCATTGTGATGTCTTATAAATTTCACAGTGGTGAGGACAGTTCATGGGTTTCAGCAAAAATTCTTCTCCTTCATTCGGAGTTTTGATCGGCTGGAAGCTGTCTGCTCCATATTTATCCCAGTGTCCGGAAGTTACATATAATTCCTTTGCCCCGATGTGAGGAGACATGACGAATTCGTAACCGCCTTTTTTCTGAGCTTCTGAAAGGAAGTTTTCCAGTTTTCTTCTTAAAGCAGTCCCTTTGGGCAGCCAAAGCGGTAAGCCGGCACCTACTTTTTCCGAGAATGCAAAAATCCCAAGTTCTTTGCCTAATTTTCTGTGGTCTCTTCTTTTAGCTTCTTCCAGTCTTTCAAGATATTCAGTAAGATCTTTCTGTTTAGGGAAAGAAATGCCATATACCCTTGTCAGCTGAGGATTGTTTTCATTTCCTCTCCAGTAAGCTCCGGCAGCATTTAAAATCTTAACCGCTTTTACAATACCTGTGTTAGGAATATGTCCGCCACGGCATAGATCTGTAAAGTCATCATGAGTTACAAAAGTAATCTCTCCATCATTAAGATTAGAGATCAATTCTACTTTATAAGGATTGTCCGCATATGTTTTTAAAGCCTCTTCTTTAGAAACAGGATACAAAGAGAATGTAGAACCTTTCTTTGCATTTTCAAGGATCTTCTTTTCAATCTTCTCAAAATCTTTTTCAGATAAGCTTTCACCCCCGAAATCTACATCATAGTAGAATCCGCTTTCAATCGCAGGACCAATGGTCAACTTAGCATTCGGATAAAACTCAAGGATTGCCTGCGCCAAAAGGTGGGCAGAAGAGTGCCAGAAAGCCTTCTTTCCAAGATCATCATTCCAGGTCAAAAGCTGTACCGTAGAATCCGTGGTTATAGGTGTGGTCGTTTCTACTTGTTTGTCATTAACAATTGCGGAAATGGTATTTCTAGCCAATCCCTCGCTTATAGATTTTGCCACATCTAGGGGAGTCACTGCTCCCTCGAATTCTTTGACACTATTGTCTGGAAGTGTAATTTTTATCATTGTTTACTAAGAAATTTTAAGATGCAAAAATACGCATTTTTTAGATAAAATACTATATCCGCCCACATTTAGAGTAAGAATTAATACTAAAGATCAAAAAGATTTTAGCTGTTTGGGGTCCGATGATTGCTGTATTCTGCTGTTCACAGAAAATAATTCTACAATTTTTTTTCTGTGATGAATAGTAAACTTTACTTCTTTACAGCTATTTTTTCACAAAGAGTAGAAAAATCAATAGAAAATTTAAATCTGATAAAATGTATAAAAATATAGCGGCAAAGAATTAAAAGCACTACCTTAATCCGGTGAATATGCCGGGAAATACTGATGATAAATTCAAATAATCTGGTATATGAAGACCTGATGATTTGGTGTTTTTAACTATTTAAAATACAGTATTTTAGGTTTCGGAAATAATCAAATAATAGTAAAATTCCAGGATTATAATTTATGAATATGATGAATATAGATTTACATTGTGACCTTTTATATTACCTTTTAGGTTCAAAATCAAGAATTGATGATAAAGAGCTGGGATGCTCGCTGCCCTATTTAAAGGAGGGAAATGTAAAGCTTCAGGTGATGGCTATCTATGCAGGAACAGGACAGGGAAGCACTGATTATGGATTACAGCAGAGCAGATTGTTTTTGGACCTGATCAAGAATGAAAATTTTTTCCTTTTCAATAATGAAAGCTATAAAACCCCTGAAAATAAAGACAGGGTAGGAGTCATTGCCTCTATAGAAAATGCTTCGGCCTTCTGCGATGAGGATGAAAGCCTTGAATCCGGTTTTAAAAAATTGGAAACCATGATTGAAAATACACAAAAAGTTCTGTACATCGGGATCACGCATCATACTGAAAACCGTTTCGGAGGAGGAAATAATGCTACAGCTGGCTTAAAAGATGACGGGAAGGTTTTACTGGATTATATTGCAGATAAAAAGATTGCGGTTGACCTGGCTCACACAAGTGACCGGCTGGCGCATGATATTTTCAATTATATAGATCAAAAGAATTATTCCATTCCTATTCTGGCAAGCCATTCCAATTTTAGAACCGTCTATAAAAACAACAGAAACCTCCCTGATGAACTGGCTAAAGAAGTAATTATAAGAAAAGGATTGATAGGGCTTAATTTTATCAAAGATTATATTGATATCAATCATCCTGAAAGATTATATGACCATATTCAGTATGGACTAGACCTGGGAGGCGAAGACAGTATGGCGTATGGAGCAGATTATTTTTACTGGAAGGATCATCCGGACACATCCCGCCATCCTTTTTTCTTTCCTGAACATTCAAACGCTTCTGTATATCCTGCAGTCAATAAAGAAATTGAAGAGCGGTTTTCATCTGAATTGGTAGAAAAGATCAGCCACAGAAATGCGCTGAGTTTTATAGAAAATATGTACAGATAAGAAAAGGTCGTATAGATATAAGACTGAACTTTTGAAGATAATTTTATTCTCTCGCAGATTGAGCAGATGATGCCGATCTTTTTATGAGCATGTGCGAAAGCCACCAGATATGCG
Organism: Chryseobacterium sp.; assembly: GCF_022869225.1. Lineage (NCBI taxonomy): Bacteria > Pseudomonadati > Bacteroidota > Flavobacteriia > Flavobacteriales > Weeksellaceae > Chryseobacterium > Chryseobacterium sp. Next base: position 4,577,077 of record NZ_JALIHL010000001.1, read on the forward strand.
AGAGATTTTTTTTAAATTTTCTTTTTTATAGTCTTTATTTTACTTTAAATAATATAGTGTAACTATCTTGAAAACAAATTTTTAAATGTTTTTATTTAATGTTTTCTTTTATACTTTACTTTCTGCTTAATAATCTCAATCACATCTACATGTTGAATCTTAGATTTTATCCATCCATGAATATCAATGTAAAATAATGACCTTCTGTAATATTCGTTCTTGGAAAATTCTTCCAGTTTTTTGTCAAAAATTTGAAATGACTTCTGTTGATCTGACAAGACCAGATTATTCAGGTTTTTAAAAAATTGGATGCTTTCAAAGTGGAAGTCTTCCGGCTTTTTCATTTTTTTAGCAAACTTCAAAGTAGAAGCCGTAAATTCATCATAATCTTCGTCATTTCCCGATTCATACTTGGCCATTAATATCAGAATCCGGGTATGAAATAGCAGGTCTTCCTGTACATTTCCTTTTGACTCAATTACTCTCATACAGTATTGAATCGTTTTTTTGTACATTTTACTGCCAAAGAACATCGCTGCCATTTTAAGGTATAGAATCATAAAATGGTGCTCGTCGATTCTTTCACGAAGCTTTTCCATTTTCAGTTCAATCTCCGGAATAAGTTTTGTTCCCGTGAAAAACTCACCTTTTACAAAGTGAATATTCATCAGGGTATTGGCATGGGTAAGAAAGATCAGTGACTGAAGGTTTTCATTTTGAGCGAAACTTTCCGCATGAACTGTTTTGCTGAAGTTTTCAAAATGTTCTTCAAGAATGTCAATATTCCCATACAAAAATAAAATCTTCAACAGGTACGTGTTGCCCTTAATATACCAAACCGGATGGCTGAAGATCATTTCAGGCTTTTTATGAAACAGATCGACCCATTGATAGGCATATTTCAAAGTATATTTATAGTCCTGAAGAAGTTGGTTTTTCCACACGTGGGCTTTAAAATACCAAAGCTTTTCTGTGAAGTTCAACTTATCAAATCTGATCTTTTTAATTTCTTCATTAAAAAGATCCAGAACTTCTTGCCGGTCAGTATCATTTTTCACATAGCCATGGGTCAGCATTTCACTGTATAATTTCAGTGAAAGATTGGATAATTTTGTCGTATAACGATTTTGCCGGCTGAGTTCCTGAGACTGTCTGATCAATTCATCCGCCCGTCCTTCGATACTTCTTGTAATGAATTGTGACTCAATTACTTTTTCAAGATCAATGATTTCCGAAGCAATACTTTTCTCATCCAGTTCCAGTGCTGTCTGTTTTGTTTTATCCAGGATTTTTAAAGCCTGTTTATACAGTCCTTTCTGATATAGGATATTGGCAAAATCGAGCTGTTCCCTCAGCTGGATTCTATAATTCTGATGACTCGGATTCATCCGGAGACTCACCAGAATCTGTTTGTAGAGGTGTGCTTTGAGATTAGAGAGCTGCTGCTTCGTTGAGATTTTCTTCTCGATAATAATGCTTTCATCATATTCCTTCATTTTATCCATTTCTGAAAATAACAAAAGAAATTTAGCATCTACGTTGATTCCGAGACGGTTTACATACAGCTTAAACTGACGTTTTTCTGAGGTGGTCAATGACTTTACCAATACAAACAAAAAATCTTTCTGCAATTCTGCCATTGTAAATTTTTAGGATTTAAATATTTAACTATCAACTATATACAGCTATTGTTTTAACTATTGAGTATTGTAATTTTTATAAAAATTGAAACTATAAAAATATCGCAAGCTGTAGTTTTGGATCAAAATTAAGTAAAAAACTTTATTTATGAATTCCGAAAAAATTGAAATTTTTGATACCACACTGAGGGATGGGGAACAGGTTCCGGGATGTAAACTGAATACGGAACAAAAACTGATGATTGCAGAAAGGCTTGATGCGCTGGGGATCGATATCATTGAAGCAGGATTTCCGGTTTCCAGTCCTGGAGATTTTGAATCTGTTTCAGAAATTTCAAAACTCGTAAAAAATGCGAAAGTATGCGGACTCACAAGAGCCAATAAAAAAGATATTGATACCGCAGCTGAAGCACTCAGATCTGCAAAGAGACCCAGAATACATACCGGAATAGGAACTTCTGACTCTCACATTAAATACAAATTCAACTCAACGAGAGAAGATATTATTGAACGTGCTGCAGAAGCGGTAAAATATGCTAAAAGCTATGTGGAAGATGTAGAATTCTATGCTGAAGATGCCGGAAGGACAGACAATGAATACCTGGCGCAGGTTTGTGAGGCAGTTATCAAAGCCGGAGCTACCGTTTTGAATATTCCGGATACGACAGGATATTGCCTGCCGGAGGAATACGGACAGAAAATAAAGTATCTGAAAGAAAATGTAAAAGGAATTGATAAAGCCATTTTATCATGTCATTGTCATAATGATTTAGGCCTGGCTACGGCCAATTCGATTGCCGGAGCCATCAACGGGGCACGCCAGATTGAATGTACGATCAACGGATTGGGCGAAAGAGCGGGAAATACGGCTTTAGAAGAAGTGGTCATGATTTTAAAACAACATAAAGATTTACATCTTCACACAGAGGTCAACTCAAGGATGCTGAATGAGATGAGCTTACTGGTTTCTGACCTGATGGGAATGTCTGTACAGCCCAATAAAGCGATCGTAGGCGCCAATGCTTTTGCCCACAGTTCGGGAATTCATCAGGATGGAGTGATCAAAAACAGGGAAACCTATGAAATCATTGATCCTGCGGAAGTAGGCGTGAATGCGTCTTCTATTATTCTTACGGCAAGAAGCGGACGTTCAGCATTAGCCTATAGATTTAAGCATATTGGCTATGAGGTGACCAAAAACGAACTCGATTATCTGTACCAGGAATTTTTAAAAATTGCAGACCTTAAAAAAGAAATCTGCAATGATGATTTAAGCCTGATTATGGAAACTTTCAATCGAAAAATAGGATAGGTTTGATTTAAAATCAAGATAAATTAAAATGGAGAACGATAAAAAGACACTTTTTGATAAAGTCTGGGATGCCCATGTTGTAGAAACGATTCCTGACGGCCCCCAGATCATTTATATTGACAAACATTTGATTCATGAAGTCACCAGTCCTCAGGCCTTTGCAGAACTTGAATCCAGAAATCTGGAGGTGTTCAGACCTGAGCAGATTGTGGCAACGGCTGATCATAATGTGCCTACTCTTAACCAGGAACAGCCCATCAGGGATGACCTGTCGAGGAACCAGGTCCAGCAGCTGACAGAAAATTGTAAAAAAAATAATATCGAATTATTCGGGCTCGGACATCCATATCAGGGGATTGTACACATCATTGCCCCAGAGTTGGGAATCACCCAACCCGGCATGAGCATCGTTTGTGGCGATAGCCATACCTCTACCCATGGAGCTTTTGGAGCGATAGCTTTCGGGATCGGAACAAGCCAGGTAGCACAGGTTTTTGCGAGTCAATGCCTATTGCTCAATAAACCGAAGTCGATGAGAATTACAGTAAACGGAACCCTGAATGAAAATGTTCAGCCCAAAGATGTGATTCTTTATATTATTTCAAAAATAGGAACGGACGGAGGAACAGGGTATTTCTGTGAGTATGCCGGAAATGTATTTGAAGAGATGTCAATGGAAGGAAGGATGACCGTTTGTAATATGAGTATTGAAATGGGCGCCCGGGGAGGAATGATTGCTCCTGATAAAACCACTTTTGAATACGTAAAAGGAAGAACTTTTGCTCCGGAAGGAGAGGAATGGGATGAAAAAGTGACCTTCTGGGAAACTTTAAAAACGGATGAAGGAGCAAGCTTTGATAAAGAATTGAGTTTTGATGCATCTGATATTTATCCGATGATCACTTATGGAACTAATCCTGGAATGGGAATTTCAATCAATGAAACAATTCCTTTTCCTCAAAATGAATCCGAAGAAAAAGCGCTGCAATATATGGGACTAGAAGCAGGGCAGTCACCTTCTAACATTAAGGTGAATTATGTATTCATAGGTAGCTGTACCAATGCCAGGATTGAAGATTTCCGCTCTGCCGCTCAGTATATTAAAGGAAAAAGCAAATCGGAAGCTGTAAAAGCTCTTATCGTACCCGGATCTCAACAGGTCGTAAAGCAGATTTACGAGGAAGGGTTGGATAAGATTTTCAACGAGGCCGGGTTCCAGATTCGTCAACCGGGATGTTCAGCTTGCTTAGCGATGAATGATGATAAAATTCCTGAAGGAGAATATTGTGTTTCTACTTCCAACAGAAATTTTGAAGGAAGACAGGGACAAGGTGCGAGAACCATTCTTGCCAGTCCGCTTACTGCAGCAAAAGCAGCTATAGAAGGTAGAATTTCAGCTTTTGAAAGCTTGAACTAAAAGAAAAAGGAATTTTAAAATATATTTTAACCACAAAGACACAAAAGAGTAACACTTAAGTAAAAGGAAGTTATCATTTGCTTACATAAAAAAAGAGCACTTAAGCTTTTTGCCATCTTTATGTGAACTTCTAATATGATGCTTTTTTGTCCTTTCTTAAGTGAACTGAAGGGTAAAAAAGAAAAACTTTTGTGACTTTTGGGGTTCTAAGTCTAACAATATAGAGTACATGCAAAAATTAGTTGTTATAAAATCTAGTGCAGTTCCACTGCCGGCAGAAAATATAGATACCGACCAGATTATTCCGGCCAGATTCCTAAAAAGTATTGATAGAAAGGGATTCGGTGAAAATTTGTTCAGAGACTGGAGATTCAATATTCATACAGGAGAACCAAATCCGGATTTTGTTTTAAACAATCCTAAATTCAATGGCCAGATTTTGGTGGCAGGAAATAACTTCGGTTGCGGGAGCAGCCGTGAGCACGCAGCATGGGCATTGGCGGATTATGGTTTCAAGGTTATTGTTTCCAGTTATTTTGCCGATATCTTTAAAGGAAATGCTTTAAATAACGGACTTCTTCCGGTAAAGGTTTCTGAAGCGTTTTTAAAAGAGATCTTAGAAGGGATCAATGAAAACCCTGACAATGAAATCGCCATTGATGTAGAGTTGCAGTCTATCAGCTTTAAAGATACAACCGAAACTTTTGAACTGGATTCTTATAAAAAAATATGCCTGTTGAACGGCTATGACGATATTGATTTTTTAATCAGCAAAAAACAGGCGATCAAACAGTTTGAACGAAAAACACAAAAAACAAATGAGCAACAATTATTTTAAAATTGCCGTTCTTCCCGGAGACGGGATCGGGCCGGAAATTATCAGTGAAAGCATTAAGATTCTTGATGCCATTACAGAAGCTTTTCAATACCATTTTCAATTTAAGTATGGTTTAATAGGAGCGGAAGCTATTTTTAAAACCGGAGATCCGCTGCCGGAAGAAACAGTAAAGATCTGTAAAGAATCTGATGCCGTTCTTTTTGGAGCGATCGGTGATCCTGCTTTTGACAACAATCCGGAAGCGAAAGTAAGACCTGAACAGGGGCTTTTAAAACTTCGCAAGGAACTAGGGTTATTTGCCAATATCAGACCTTTGAAGACCTATTCTTCACTCATCGAAAAAAGCCCTCTTAAAAAAGAGATTATTGAAGGAGCGGATATCCAGATTTTCAGAGAATTGGTAAGCGGGATTTATTTTGGTGAAAAATTTACGGATCCTGATGGCGGCTATGCTTATGATGTATGCCGATACAGCCGCGAGGATATTCTTCCGATTGCCCATATGGCATTTCAGGAAGCCCGGAAAAGGAATAAAAAGCTGACTCTTATTGATAAGGCCAATGTATTGGATACTTCGAGGCTATGGAGAAAAATCTGCCAGGAGATTGCTCCGGAATACTCAGATGTACAGCTGGATTATATGTTTGTAGATAATGCAGCAATGCAGTTAATCCTTAATCCTAAGCAGTTTGATGTTATTTTAACTGAAAATATGTTTGGAGATATTATTTCTGATGAAGCAAGTGTGATCGGCGGATCTATAGGATTGCTTCCTTCGGCTTCCATTGGAGAAAAAAACGCTTTGTTTGAGCCTATTCACGGTTCTTACCCACAGGCAAAAGGAAAGGGAATAGCCAATCCTATTGCTTCTATTCTGAGTGTTGCCATGATGCTTGACCATCTCAACTTACAGCCGGCTGCTGAAAAGCTAAGACAGTCTGTTGAGCATGCCATTGAGAATAAATATGTAACGATAGATCTTAATACCAAGCAATATTATTCTACCCAGGAAGTCGGAAGCTTTATTGCTGACCATATCAGGTACTCAGAGAAGTCTTATTATAATTTTGAAAATATAAAAATCGGAAAATCAACCATCGTATAGAATGAATATGGTCCTTTAAATAGATAGATAGTTAGAGAAAGGTTCTGCCTCGCAAGAGACAGAACCTTTTATTTTTACTGTTTTGTATTATCCGTTTTCCCTGATTTATTCTTTGAAGACTTCTGAATATCCTCTTTATCAATATCAGGCGGATTGGTCTTTTTTGATGAAGCAGGAATATCCCGGAAATCCTGATTCTGCTTCTGAGTCTCTGCACTGTTAGCAGGTTCTTTCTTTTTGCTATTTGTTTTTGAGTCCATACCTTTACATTTTTACTATTCAAGAATATAGAGGTATCATTCAAAGGGCTTGCCAAAATAAAAAAGTAAATTAACCTTAGAGATCTAAAATGCCTATTTTTCCGGTCTTATCTTCTATAGTATAATGTAAAGCTTTGGCTAAAACAAAAATATGGTCAAGATTTTCCATTAGCTGTTTACGGCCTTCACTTCTCAATTGATTCTGATCAATGGATTTTACCGCTGTTGTTTTGGCTTTATCCGTTACATTTTTAATGTCTTTCTCAGAAATTCTATTGAAAAAAGAGTCATCCAGAGACTGAATTTCAACGCTGGGTGTAATTCTTATATCTGCGTCCGGGAGCTCGGTGATCACTAATTTTTTGTTGATAGAGTCTACCTCAATCTTCATTTTATTAAGATCGTAGGAAACCTGTGCATTGGTTTTGGTAAACGTAATGATGCTGTTGCTGGAAACCTCCTTCCCGAATACTTCGTATCCCACTTTGGTTTTCTGCATACTGGAAATATTCTGTTCCATCACCACCATTTTGTTCATCTTGGAAATCTGATTGGTCAGGATATAATAATCCGTCTTTTCAGTTTTACCGCCAAGATTGAGGCAGGACTTTAGACCGAAAAACAGAAGCACCATGGCACCTGCGCCTGCTACAAATGATAAGATTGTTTTATAATTTCTCAAAATCTATTTAAAAATTTCTTTGATTACCGATGAATCGTTCTTTTTCAAAATTTCAGCTAAATCTCTTTCAATATATCCGCTGGTAGGCATTTCAATAATTCTTCCAGCTTCTTTTCCATATCTTTTCAGGATGATAGTAGGAACTTTCTGAATATTGTAAAGACCTTCATCCCCGGTAGGAGATTCTTTCTTACGGTTGACAGCGATAATGGTCAGCTTGCTTTCAGGATAGCTTACCTCTTCCAATATTTTCATCAGTCTTGGGAAATCTCTGTGGCTGTCTTCGCACCACGTTCCCATGAAAACGATAATATCATAAGAGCCTAATCTTTCTTTTTTAAGCTCATTGATCGCTTTTGGGTCAAGAGCATACTCATCATGCTCTTTTACATACCAGTCAGCATACGGAGCTTTCAAAAACTGCTCTTTCAGCTGATGTCCCAGAAGCATCTTACCGTCATTCTGAGTTTCAACCTCACGGTTGACCACTACTTTTTGAGCGCTCAACTGCTGGGCAGCCAGAAACAGGCTTGAAAAGGCAACAATATTTGTAATAAATTTCTTCATATTTTATTTCTCAATAATGGATTTCAAATCAGCAGGAGAATAGTATTTGTTTTTCAATACTTTATGATCCGCCTGTCTGTAAACATTAAATTTTTCTCCGGACTTTTCATAAAAAGATTCTACCTCCTTTTCCTTATAAAATTCAACCGTTTCTTTTGCCTGTTCTTCATTGTCACAAGCTTTAGACATATTAGAACGCTGAACTTCGTTGAATAGCTCTACAAATTTGTTGCCAAGCCCGAATTCCAGCACCGCACCGCTCAATACATATTGAAGATCACAAAGCGCATCCGCAATTTCTACAATATTATCATCTGCGATCGCTTGCTTCAGTTCATTTAATTCTTCCTGTAGAAGTTCTACTCTAAGATGGCATCTTTCCGGAGAAGGAATTTGTGGGGTATCTAAAATAGGGGCTTTGAAAGTAGTATGGAATTCTGCTACTTGGTTCAGACTATCAATTTTATCCATGAATTTTTTTATTTATCGCAAAGATAGAAAACGATTTGTTAATGGTAAAATGTACAGCATAAAATGTACTAACGAAGGGAGCGAAAGAATAGTGTTTCCTGATACTCTCTTCTTCCGGATTTAATTTTTACAGAGTATTGTATTTTAAAGAGTGTTTAAATAATATAAACTTTCAGTCTTCCCGTTTTATCAAAAAAACCACAATTTTAAAGTTGTGGTTTTTGTTTTTTAAGAAATTAGGGTGTATGTTCAGCATATATTATTCCGGTACTTCATATTTCCAAACGCCTGAGATATGTAAAACGGTCAATCCCGGTTGCTTTTCGCCATAGCTGAATACACAGATATATTTTGAATGGCAGGATGGGCAATCCGTCCCAAAGTATAAAGTAGGTAAATTATCTAGCGTTAATTTTCCAAAATAAAGCATTCCCGGTGAAGTTTCGGTAACCATTCTGTTTTTTAATAATTCATCCTGGGACACTACTTTATTTTCATGATACAGCTGAAGAATAGGAAATCCCGATTGATAAGGAACTATTTCAATGCTGTTTTCATGGCCGCAGCCATTACAGGTGAATTTTGTGGCTGCTGAGGGAGAAATTTCATCATTAATAAAAAAATCCTTTTGAATAAGGGCTTTTTTGCCAATGTTTATTTTGTTTGTTATTGAATACATCTGAGCTTATTAATTACTGAATCACTGTTCCTACCAGATTATTATATTTTCCGCTTGGGCTCTTTTTAATGGTGACTTTTATATATCCTTCTTCTGCCAGCTTATTCCATGTCTTTGGATAGCCTGTTGTGATATCAACCGGAATTTTCCACATGGTCTGCTTGCCGTTGCCGGCCTGATTAAACCATGGGATAATATCTGCAGTCTGCGACTTGAAAGGTAGTAAATTATTCAGAACATCAATCTCATAATAAAAATCATATTTATTTTCATCTTGATTTAATGCTCTTTGGGTGAAAGTATACACATATCCATTGATGATTGGGCTTGTAAAACTCCCTCCTAAAGTAGGAACTCCCGTTCCGTTATAGTTTCCAACGGCGCCACTGTATCTGTCAAACTTTTGTCCGGCCTGAATGGAAACATCATCTACAATATTATACCCTCCATTCGCTGGCGGCCATCCACCATTCAGATTGTTGGCTTTAAAAAGAGCCTCCAGCTCACCCCATTTACCTTGCTTGTACAAATCAAACGCCTGATTTCTCATCGCCGGTCCTACATTTCCGGATGGATCATACGTTAATGCAAAATCATCAGCATTTTTGTAGAATACGATTGTGACAGGATTGTTGTCAATTTCTTCTTCTCTGTCTGAACTACAGGCCATTGAAAAAGCAGCCATGGTTACAAAAAAAATGTACTTAAATAAATGTTTCATATAAAAGGTTTAAATTATGTAAGAATGTATTCAAGTATTTTGAGGGCAGAAAGGCAGTATACCGTTTTGAATCATAATAAAGAGAATAGGGTCTGATGATCAATGCTCACCAGGGAATATGTTCAAAAAATAATAGATCGCCCAATCGTTAAGACAACGATTATAATGCTCCCCTTAAATACAGATTGGGTAAACGGTACAATACAGGAATAGTATTGGGCTGTAAATTTAAATTAAATAAATTAAAATTTAGTTTTTTATTTAAATAATATATTATTAATAAATTAATTTCTTTTATAATGTTTTTTTTAATGATAATTTATGTTTATATATTGATTTCATTAAGAGATTACTGGCTGTGATGAAATTTTCCCATAAAAAAACTGCCCTGTTGAGGGCAGCCTTTTTTTCACATTGTTTAATTTTAAGGTCTTTAATTTTTAATGAATCTTTTGGATGATTCACCTACCTGGATCATATAAGCTCCCTTAATAAGTTTGCTTACATTGACAGAACCTCTCTGCAGTTTTCCTGAATCAATAAGTTTCCCTCCCATGTCAAAGATTGTATAGTCTTCAGAAGAAGTGTTGGAAACATATAGTACATCTTTTACAGGATTAGGATACAGTTTAATATCAGTGATCAGATCCTTAGAACCGGATAATTCGCCTCTTCCGGAAGAAACAATATTCAGTGTATAATCTTCCACCTGTCCGTACGTGTATGCCTCACAAGAAGAAGTTGGAACAGAGCTGTATTTCATCATCACTCTCATTCTGGTAGAGCCAATACTGGCCGTAGCAGGAATTGTGATAGATCCCGTCACCGGAGTGGTTGTGGATCCGGCTTTTGACCATGCCAGCTCTCCGCTGTCTGTAAAGTCGCCATCTCCGTTGTAATCAATATATATTGCATAAGCTTCACTGTAAACCGTAGAAGTCCAAACCGGAGTGATCGAAATGGTATAGGCAGTTCCTCTTGTCACATTGGTAGAGATAGAGGTAAAGTTTTCATATCCGGCAGTTCCCGTAGAAGTATTGTTGATTGTTCCGAATTTTACATTTCCAATTCTTTCATCAGCGGTATTTGATGCTGAAGAAGAACAATAAGAAACTGTTCCGCCGGAAAGAGTGGTTACACTTACCGGATTGCTTGAAACAGATGCGTTTCCAGCTGCATCCTTAGCTTTCACAGAGAAAGAATACGTTGTAGAAGGAGTAAGTCCTGTTACCGTATACGTTGTAGAGGCGGTAGAACCGATCAGTGAAGCTCCCTGATATACATCATAGCCTGTAACGCCTACATTATCAGTAGCCCCGGACCAGGAAAGGTTGGTCGTGGTTGCTGTTGTACCGGAAGCCGCAAGGGTAGGCGCTGTAGGCGCTGTAGTATCCGGAGTTCCGGAACCTGCATTTACCGTGATATTAGCATTATTAACATCAAAGAAAATATGATTCGTTCCTTTTACCATAATTCTTCCCGAGCTGGTTGACGAATTAGGAATTGTTACTGCCTGAGACCCGTCATTAGGTGTTCCTGCCAATAAAGTGGTCCATGTATTTCCACTGTCGGTTGACCAAAGAATGTCTACGTTTGCCGTATTTACGCCATTTGCAGTAGTTCCTGCAATATCCCAGGTAACAGTTTGGGAGCTTCCTCCCGTATAGGTTGTTGCTGAATTTTGAGAGGTCACAACGAATGGGCCGGCAGTTCCGTTTACTGTAACTACAGCATCATCAGAATTATTTCCGGAACCTCCGGATTTATTGTCACGAACCGTAAATCTGAAGTTTAAAGTTCTTGCTACAGAGGAAAGCGCTTCTACAGTGATTTCCGAACCGGCAGTTGTGGTCGCTCCTGTCAGTATCGAAGCCATTCTAGGGAAATATCTCACAGGAACTGTTGCAGGGGCCCATGATCTGAAATTAGGACCGGAAGCTTTGGTAGCGCTTGCTGCGGAACTTGCTCCGGTTTGGGAAGATGACGCGTTATCCATCTGCTCCCATATATATGTTAGAGAATCGCCGTCGGCATCCGTTCCTGTTCCGGTCAGTACAAATGGCGTTCCTTTAGGAATCGTATAATCTAGCCCGGCATTAGCTGTCGGAATAGAATTTCCGGTATTGGTGTTAACAGAACAGGTTTTAGCCTTGATATTATTAGTGATCTGCTGGATGCTTATCGCGTGAAAGAATGCATCAGAATGGGGCTGGATATCCTGGCTTGTAATTCCGGCATATCCCATAATAGTCGATCCGGATCCCGGTTCCATATTGGCTCCCGTACCTTCGTTGCTCATAGAGAACGTATGGTTTCCACCGAACTGATGTCCCATTTCGTGAGCTACATAGTCGATGTCGAAATTATCGCCTGAAGGGATCGCATCCGCAGGGGAGGTGTAGCCGCTTCCTTTTGAGCCGTTAACACAGATACAGCCGATACAGCCTGCATTTCCTCCGCCTCCAGAAGCACCGAATAAATGCCCTATATCATAATTGGCTTCACCAATTACAGAAGTTAAAGTGCTTTGCAGCTGAGAATTCCAGTTGCTCATTCCTGAAGCAGCAGAATAAGGGTCAGTAGAAGCATTGGTATAAACGACAGCGTCATTATTGGCAATCAGAACCATTCTTGCTGCGAAATCTTTTTCAAAAACACCGTTTACACGGGTCATTGTGTTATTCATTGCAGCTATTGCCTGAGCTTTTGTGCCTCCGAAATAGACTGTATATTCTCCGGTACAGGATAATGCCAGTCTGAATGTTCTTAATTTGGCATCATCGGCATTTGGTCTTGCGGCAAGTCCGGCATTGGCAGCGCCTTTTTTTGCCACATCAATAACCGTACATTCAAATTTACTCAGATCATCTTTCTTATCAGATTTTCTGTACACAACATAAGTGGACAGATCCTTAGAATAAGGTTCAATGAATACCGCAGACCGGTCTCCATATACTTCCATTGAAGACAGTCCCAGTGGAGAGATGCTGAAGTATACCGTTGAATTGGAATCACCAAGTCCTTCTCCCACATAAGATTTGATATCCGGATACTTTGCTGCCAGTTCAGGAGCAAAATTGGAGTTTTCTCTTACTTTGAAGTTTTCCATTTTTCCTTCGGAATTTGGAAAAGAAATGATGATTTCTGATTTTTCGCCGACTGCCAGTCTTTTTGGGAGCTCTCGCCAGAGCGCTTTTCAATCCGTTAATATCCAGGCTGTATACCTTGGGATTATTAATGCTGGATTTGTTTTCAAAGATTTCTGAAGAATTTTTTCTAGAGCTCTCTGACCAAAGACGGTCTGTCTGTGCGAAGGAAATGCCCGTAATGAGGAGCATTCCAATCAGGGTTAATTGTTTTTTCATATTAAATATTAATTTTAATTGTGGAATATCAAAGCTATAAAAAATATATTATGAAAAACAAATATTTTTAAGAAAAATTTAGACTATTTGTTCAAAATATTATGCAATACATTAAATATGATTGAAATAATAAGCTAATATGGTATAAATGCAAAAAAAATAACACGCATCAATATGCGTGTCATTTCTTATTCAAATAAATTAATTTCTAATTACATTTTGTCATCAGCAGTGGGGCCGTAAAGTCCGGGAACTTTATTTCCTGTTGATCTTAAATAGACAACCAGTTCACCTCTGTGATGATACAAATGATTGTACAAAAAGCCTCTGATCACTTGAATTTTTGGAGCAGGCGGAAAAAGAACGTTTCCATTCATTTCCATTTTCCATTCGTTGAAGTAAGTGCTTTCGTCGGATTCTTCTAATACTTTTTGTGCATTAGCTACATTTTCTTCAAATTTTGCAAGGATATTTTCAGCTTTGGAAATATCTCCTTTGTCATACCCGTATTTCTCCATATCAAAAACGTCCTGATTGAAAGTAGGGGCATACCAGTTATAAACTTCTGCAATATGAGACGCGAGCTGGCCGGTTGTCCAGTTTTTTTCAGACGGTTTCCAGTCTAAGGCGCTGTCAGGGATTGCTTTTAAAATTTTTCTTGTGTTTTCTGCTTCATACAGAAATTCACCCAAAAGAGCTTGTTTAATCATTTGTATTGAGATTTAAATTATCTTGTAATATCTCTTCCGATAACCAGTCTCTGGATCTCAGAAGTACCTTCGCCAATGGTGCAAAGCTTAGAATCTCTGTAGAATTTTTCTGCAGGGAAATCTTTTGTATACCCGTAACCCCCGAAGATCTGAACTGCATTGTTAGCGATTCTAACACAAGCTTCAGAAGCATACAGCTTTGCCATAGCTCCTTCTTTTGTCATTTTCTGCTTAGCATTTTTCAGTGTAGATGCTCTTTGGATAAGAAGTTCAGCAGCATCAATTTCTGTTGCCATATCAGCTAACATAAAGTTGATTGCCTGGAAATCTGAAATTGGTTTTCCAAACTGATGTCTTTCTTTGGCATATTTTAAAGCGGCTTTATAAGCTCCTCTTGCGGTTCCTAAACTTAAAGCTGCGATAGAAATTCTGCCTCCGTCCAGAATTTTCATAGCCTGCTTGAACCCTTCACCCACTTCACCTAAACGATGAGAGTCCGGTACACGCACGTTGTCGAAAATTAATTCTGCCGTTTCGGAAGCACGCATTCCTAATTTATTTTCTTTTTTCCTGAAGTAAAGCCGGGCATTCCTTTTTCTAAAACAAAAGCAGTAGAATTGTTCTTAGCACCCTTTTCGCCTGTTCTGGTCATGACTACCGCAATATCTCCTGAAATGGCATGGGTAATAAAGTTCTTGGCTCCGTTGATGATCCACTCATCACCGTCCTTTACAGCGGTAGTAGACATCCCTCCTGAGTCTGAACCTGTATTATGCTCTGTCAATCCCCAGGCTCCGATCACTTTTCCTGAAGCCAGCTGAGGAAGCCATTTATTTCTCTGCTCTTCATTTCCAAATTCATAGATATGGTTGGTACAAAGAGAATTATGGGCTGCTATAGAAAGACCAATTGATGGATCTACCTGAGAAATCTCGTCCAGAATCGTAACATACTCATGATATCCTAATCCGGAACCGCCGTATTGCTCAGGAACTACAACTCCCATGAATCCCATTTCTCCCAACTGGTGGAACAGGTCTTTTGGGAAGGTTTGGCTTTCATCCCACTCCATAATATTCGGTCGGATATTCTTCTCCGCAAATTCTCTAGCTGTCTCCGCTATCATTTTGATGTTGTCAATAGTCTCTGTATTCATATAGATAATAGTTAGTTCCCAAAGATAATTAAATTGACGGAAAGCCAAAAAAAATATTTCAAACCTTTTGTTTTAGCTTGAATAGTATTAGTTTTCAAATTTTTATATTTTAAAAAATTAATATTTTCATAATAAAATATTCTATAGATTACGTATTTTATTTCACTATTTTAGTCTCCCAATTTTTAAGGCATGAAAAAACTTCTATTTCCTATTTTTTTGATTTCTTCCTGTATTTCAGCACAATTGCCGGCCGGATATTATAACGGGACTGCCGGATTAACCGGTTATGCACTGAAATCAAAGGTGCATGATATTATTTCCCGGAAAAATATCAACTGGCATTATGAAACTATTCAGGCATTCTATAGCCAGACTGATCTTGATAAATATTATGATCATGATGGTTCAAATACAGAATACTTGCTGGATATTTATTCTGAGAAACCTGCAGGCCCTGACGCTTATGAATATAAGGTAGATCAATTAATCGCAGGTGCCTCGGCAGAAGGATTAGGCTACAATAAAGAACATATGATGCCGCAAAGTACTTTTAGCACTACGCTTGAACCGGGTAAAACCATCAGTGATTATCCTATGTTTTCAGATCTGAACTTTATAATACCTGCTGATGCCAGAATCAATCAGTTAAGAAAAAATTACCCTTATGGAAAAGGAGGGAACACCAACCACTATATTTTTACCAATGGTTCCAGGGTAGCCAATGCTGCAATTCCCAACTATCCTTATGTGGGAAGGGTATATGAACCTCTTGATGAATTTAAGGGAGATATCGCAAGAAGTTTATTGTATTTTGCAGTCAGGTATGAAGGAAAATTAGGCTCATTCAACACAGCATATACTACGTCAGCAACAATAACCCCTGCAACGGATCAATGTCCGCTTGACGGAACTGAAGAAAGGGCTATTGATTTACCCTATATTGCTATGTTGAAACAATGGAATGCGTTAGATCCTGTATCGCAGAGAGAGATTGACAGAAACAATGCTGTATATGCAATACAAAAAAACAGGAATCCATTTATTGATCATCCGGAATGGGTAGATGTGATTTGGTCTGAAACACCGGATGCCATAGCCCCAACTGCTCCCGGCAGCCTTGCTTCACCCCAGCAAAACGCATACTTTGTTCACTTAAACTGGACTTCCTCTCCTGATAACGATGTATTGGGCTACAGAGTGTATATGAATGGTTCAGCAACTCCTGTAGCAACCACTAAAAGCACTTCCATAAGTATCGATCATCTTGCTCCTTCCACAACGTACACTTTTACAGTAAAGGCTTTTGATAAAGGATATCTGGAATCTCCGTTTAGCAATACAGTTACCGCGACAACATCTGCCACAGATTCCTATATGAAGGATCTTATGATTGCTAAGTATATTTCAGGGACAAACAATACGACCGTTAGTAATAATGCCTTAGAAATCATTAATAAAACAGGGCATGAAGTCAATTTGAACGATTACAGGATTAATATCCATCTTAAAAATATAAATACCGGAGCTTTTTATCGGGCCGATACCTACGAACTGGAAGGGAAGATAGGGAACAATGAAAGTGTTGTTATTTTAAATCCTAAAGCTAACTTATCATGCTATTCCAACGATCAGGCCAAATTTGTAACGGCTTCGGATCCTATGACCTTCAGAGGAGAGAATTATGTAGAGCTTGCCTATAATAAAACAGTTACCGTAGATGCGATAGGAGTAAAATATACTGTCAACAGCAATGGTAACGTTTCTTTATACAGAAAAAGCAGCATTAACCAGCCAACCGACACCTTTAACATCAGTGAATGGGATTCTTATCCGGCAAATTACTGCCAGAATTTAGGCGGAACATTATCAACTGCAGAACTGATCACTTCTCATAACAAAGGACTTATGATATATCCGAATCCTGTGTATGACTATCTTTTTGTAAGCGGAGAAACGGATAGGATAAAAACAGCCCAGATTATTGACTTATCAGGAAGAGTGATCTATACTGAACAGGATCCGTTCAGGAATAAGAAAAATATTTCTGTTCAGACGATTCCTGCCGGTACTTATTTCTTAAGACTTGATGGTCAGGTTCAGCAATTTATCAAGAAGTAAAAAGTACTATTTCATAGCCCCGATAGAAGCGGTTACCCCGCAGCAGGGGATGGCTTCATCATGGGAGCGAGGAGTATGAGCGGATAGCGGGAAACAGCTTCCTCATAAAAATTAAAGATAAAAGTTAGAGTTAATCTTTCCTGATGATCAAAAAAATCATCAGATTTTTGTCTTTGTTATCATTTCCGGTTTGCTGATAACAGGTTAAAAACCTTATGTTTACAGGATCATCGATATAAGCATATTCACTAATAATCAATATCTATAAGGGTTTCTGCTTATATTTTTTATTTATAAGTAATTATGCTTATATTTGCAGTATGATAGCGGTCATTACCGGTGATATTATAAATTCACAGCATGCGGACACGGAAGTTTGGATCACCAGACTCAAGAATCTTCTCGAAAATTGGGGAAGCACTCCTCAGACATGGGAGATCTACAGAGGAGACGAATTTCAGTTCAAATGCAGTATTGATGACGTATTTTGGCATTTCCTAGCCATAAAATCCCTTATTAAAAGTCAGGAAAATTTAGATGTAAGAATGGCCATAGGCATCGGTGAGGAAAGTTTCTCTTCTGAGAAGATCACTGAATCCAATGGTACCGCGTATGTTCATTCCGGAAGGTTGCTGAACGACCTGAAGAATGATGGTCATACAGTAGCTATCAAAACCTCAAATGAGTCTGTAGACAGAGATCTTAATATCCTGTTGAAATGGTCATCAAAAGACTTTGACAACTGGACTATGGCTACTTCAGAGATCATTCATGAAATGATTATGAATCAGGATATCACGCAGGAAGATCTTGCCAAGAAGTTTACTATTTCACAGTCTTCTGTAAGCCAGAGGCTGAAACGAGCCAACTATGAGCTCATCGTTGAAACCAACCAGTATTTTAAAAAGAAAATCTCAGAACTTTAAGCATGATCTTTATTAAACTCATATTGGCACATCTACTCGGAGATTTTGTTCTTCAGCCAAATTCATGGGTTGCAGATAAGGAGAACCATAAACTTAAAAGTAAGTTTTTATACTTTCATGTTCTGATTCACACGGTATTAAGTCTTGTTTTCCTTTGGGACATACAACTTTGGTGGGTAGCCGTTCTGATAGGAGTTTCTCATTTTATAATTGATGCTGTAAAGCTGAGCTTTCAGAATGTAAAAACCAAAAAAAGATGGTTTTTCATAGATCAGCTGCTGCATGTTCTGGTAATCAGCGGAGTTTCTTTTTATTTTCAGGAATTTGATTTCAGCTTTTTAAAAAACCAGGAAATCTTAAAGATCATCATGGCAGCTTTGTTTCTCACAACGCCTGCTTCCGTGTTTATCAAAATACTGCTGTCATCATGGACTCCTGTTCCTGATGCACAAAACAATATACAAACCGAATCTTTAACAAGTGCCGGAAAATATATCGGAATTTTAGAACGTCTGCTGGTTTTCACCTTTATTATGGTGAACCACTGGGAAGGCGTAGGTTTCATGGTGGCTGCCAAATCTGTTTTCAGGTTCAGTGACCTTGCACAGGCAAAACAGCGAAAACTTACGGAATATGTACTGATCGGTACATTGCTGAGTTTTGGACTGGCTGTCTTAACAGGAATTATAATTAAATAAATCAATAAATCTAACTACAATTTAGAAAAGTAAAATTATGAGTCAAAAGAAAGAAATGTTGTACGAGGGTAAAGCGAAACAAGTATTTGCTACCGATAATCCTGATGAAGTAGTAGTACGTTTCAAAGACGATGCTACAGCATTTAATGCTCAAAAGAAAGGTCAGGTTGATCTGAAAGGAGAGATGAATAACGCCATCACCACCCTTATTTTTGAATACTTAAATGAAAAAGGGATCAAAACTCATTTCATCAAACAATTGGACGAAAGAGAGCAATTGGTAAGAAAGGTGTCTATTATTCCTTTAGAAATGGTGGTAAGAAACTACTCTGCAGGAAGTATGGCACAAAGACTTGGAGTGGAAGAAGGCATCAAATCTCCGGTAACAATTTTTGATATCTGCTATAAAAAGGACGAATTGGGAGATCCGCTTATCAACGATCACCATGCCGTTTTCTTGGGAGCGGCTACTTATGAAGAGCTTGACGAAATGTATGAACTGACTTCCGATATCAATGAAATCCTTATCGATCTTTTTGATAAAATCAATATCATTCTGGTAGACTTCAAAATCGAATTAGGTAAAACTTCAGATGGTGAGATCATCTTAGCGGACGAAATTTCTCCGGATACCTGCAGACTTTGGGATAAAGATACAATGAAGAAACTGGATAAAGACAGATTCAGAAGAGACCTGGGTGAAGTTACAGAAGCTTATGTTGAGATCTATAACCGTCTTAAAAATCTTCTGCAGAAATAAGATTTCAGATGCCAGACATCAGATATCGACAGCTGAAAACAATTTGTTAGGTAAAACAAAATCAAAACCGAAGTTAGTTTTAGTCTGAAAATCTGAAATCTGACTTCTAAGATCTACAATTAGAAAAAATAGAAATGAAAAGTTTAGACATTCATAAAAGTGAATATTTAAAACAGTTTAAAGACCAGACGTACGGAAGAAATCTTTTCAGAACGCAAGAGGAAGAAAGGCTGGATGCTCCCCATGAGGAGTGTGGGATTTTCGGATTGTATTCTGACAATGATCTGGATACGTTTTCTCTTTCACAGTTCGGACTTTTTGCATTACAGCACAGAGGCCAGGAGGCATGTGGTATTTCCGTTTTAAAAAATGGAAAGATCACCAATATGAAAGATGAAGGACTGGTTTTGGACGTTTATAAAGACATTCAGGAACCTGAGGCTTTTATGGGAAATTCTGCAATCGGGCATACCCGCTATACCACTGCAGGAGATAAAAAGAAATATAATTTTCAGCCATTTTTCGCAAAAAACGAATATGATCAGATTATACTTTCTATAGCGCATAACGGTAACCTTACCAATGCTAAAGAATTAAAAACAGAGCTGGAAGCTGAAGGCGTAGTGTTCAGAGCGACTTCCGATTCTGAAGTGATCCTGAGACTGATCCAGAAAAACCTTGATTTAGGACTTCGCGGGGCTATTAAAGCGACCATGGAAAAAATCAAGGGAGCGTATTCTGTAGTAGGAATGACCAGAAATAAATTTTTTGCATTCAGGGACTTCAATGGGATCCGTCCATTGGTTTTAGGAGCAATTGATGAGAAATCATATGTGGTAGCTTCAGAATCTGTAGCATTAGATGCAGTGGGCGCTCAATATGTTCGTGACATTCTTCCGGGAGAGATTATCTATACCAATGAAAATGAACCTGGAAAACTTCATTCTTATATGGTGGATGAAAAGAAAGGGAAGCAGAGAATCTGTTCTTTTGAATATATTTATTTTGCTAGACCTGACTCTACTTTGGAAAATATTAATGTTTACGAGATCAGGGAAAAATCCGGGGAGAAGATTTGGGAGCAGGCGCCTGTAGATGCTGATGTGGTGATTGGAGTTCCGGATTCCGGAGTTCCCGCTGCTATCGGATTCTCAAAAGCTTCAGGAATCCCTTTCCGCCCGGTACTGATCAAAAACAGATATATCGGAAGAAGCTTTATTGTTCCTACCCAGGAAATGAGAGAAAGGGTAGTGAATCTGAAGCTTAACCCCATTATTTCTGAGATCAAAGATAAAAGAGTAGTTATTATTGATGACTCTATTGTCCGTGGAACAACATCCAAGAGGCTGGTTAAAATTTTAAAAGATGCAGGAGTGAAGGAGATCCATTTCAGAAGTGTTTCGCCGCCTATTATTGCTCCATGCTATTTAGGAATTGATACCCCTTCAAAAGATGATTTGATTTCTGCCAATATGAGTACGGAAGAACTTAAAAACTACTTAGGAGTAGATTCTCTGGAGTTTTTAAGTACGGAAAACCTTAAAGAGATTTTAGGATCTTCCAACCACTGCTTCGGTTGTTTTACCGAAGAATATCCGGTAGGAAAAGGAGAGGAGGTAGAATTATTCAGTTAAACATATTCTCAAATAAAAACAAAGAGTCGGGTATCATATTACCTGACTCTTTTACATTGTAAACGGATCTATATCATTACGAAGATATGCTTTTTTTATCATCTCAGCCTATAAGTAAGGAGATAATTTAGCAGAAGCTTAATATTCCGGTAGTACACAATACACAGGTAAGTTTTAATTTTATAAAATTAAAATTTCAGGATATGAAAAACGCATTCTTTACCGGTATTTTTCTTGTATTTGCTCAGCTGTACTCCGGACAGGCTTTTGATAAACAGGCCCACCGGGGAGGAAAATCTTTATACCCGGAAAATACGATCCCGGCAATGAAGAATGCTTTACAAATGAACGTTACCACGCTGGAAATGGATCTGGCTATCACAAAGGATAAAAAAGTAATTCTTTCTCACGATGCTTTTCTCTCTCCTGAACTGACCACAAAACCTGACGGTACTTCTATTCCAAAAGATTCAGGTTTTTATTATAAAATTTATGATATGCCTTATGCAAAGATTCAAACATTTGATGTGGGCTTAAAAAGACTGAACAATTATCCTGATCAGAAGAAGGTAAGGGCCCGGAAACCTCTTTTCTCAGAGGTAATAGATGCGTGTGAGACTTATTCACGGGAGCTGAAGAGACCTTTGCCTTTTTATAATATAGAAACCAAAACCCGGCCTTTCTCAGACAATATCTTTCACCCTGAACCGAAAGAGTTTGTTGCCCTGATGATGAAGGTCATTGTAGAAAAAGGAATCCAGGACCGGGTTATTATCCAGTCTTTTGATCCAAGAACCCTGGAGATTATTCATCAGGAATATCCTAAAATAATGACGGCTTTGCTGGTAGAAAAAGTGGATGATAAAAAACTGGCGCAGCAGCGCTTTTATTTCAAAAATATACCTGTAGAGAAATTCAGGCTATATCCCCATCATCTGGATGGAGTAGCAGCGGATATGAAATTTCTGAGCTTTACTCCTACCATTTACAGTCCTGATCATAGCCTCGTTACCCCCGAACTGATAGAGCAATGCCACGCATTGGGTATGAAAGTTATACCATGGACCGTTAATACTAAAGAAAGGCTGCAGGAATTAAAAGGGATGGGAATAGATGGAGTGATCAGTGATGATCCCCGGATTTTTGAATAAATTTTTACTTTTTTACGCAATAAAAATGGCCGGAATAAATTCTTCCGGCCATTTTACAATGCATACATGCATTTGGAGTTAAAAAATTGGTTATTGATTAATTAAAACTTATAGTTCAGACCTAACTGAAATACTCTGTTGTTGCTGTCAGCTGCAGGGGTATTTTTATCGATCTTTGTCAAGCTGTTTACATATCTTGCATTGATACCGATGTTCGGGGTGATATCATACCCTAAACCAAGTCCCAGACCAAAGTTGAATTTGTTGATATTATCTTTTTCAAGGTCTTCAGAGTGAGATTGAGTCGTTGTCGTTGTAACACCGCCTGTAGTACTTGCAACAGTAGCTTCCCCTTTGGTTTTACCATTCAGGAAATAACTGAATTCCGGGCCTGCTTCAATATAGAAACCATCAAAAGGCTTCATCTGAACCATTACAGGAACTGAAATATAATTCATAGTCAGTTTATCCTGTCCTTTGGTTTTTACGGTAGTGTTTCCGTTAGTCACCTCTGTTGAATAGGCTACATCTCTTGCTCCCATTTGGTTGTATAGTACCTCAGGTTGCAGGCTGAATTGTTTGGAAAGTGGAATGTTCACTAATACCCCAGCGTGAAAACCTAGTTTTTGGCTGTTCAAACCAAAGCTTTGCTGGCTTAGGTAGGCTGAGTTTCCACCCGCTTTGATACCGAATCTTACCGGCTGAGCATCTTTTTTAAGTGGCGACGTACTATTGACAGTTTGTGTTTCCTGAGCAAAAGCTAATGTTCCAGCTGTTAACGCCAGTCCTAAAAATAACTTCTTCATAATTCTTTTTTTTAATTTTACTATTTGCTTCTTTATTTTACAAATTGCTTGCCAAACTCAGAAAACCTTTATTTACAGGCATATATAGCGGGTTTTGAATATTTAAAAACAACTGTATTTTTCTATTTTTTGTAAAATATTTCAATTGATATTGAATTTTTATGATAAATTTTAAGTTAAATTTCTTTTAATTTGAAATATCCCTTACTAAGGAATAATGTACAGGAAGATAGTCAGATATTGAGGTTTTATCCAAGGCTATTTGAATTATATACTTATAATATAGGATTAATATGAAAAATAGGATAGTATAATCTGATATTATTAGGATGCTATTATGCTGATCGCTGTGCCAAAAAGTTGATTACACATTGGAATGAGAAGGAAACATAGCAGACATTTAATTCTATTGAAACAGATAAGGGATTGCCGGAGGCTAATCGTAAAAGTGAAAAGGTCAGACTTAAAATAAAGTCCGACCTTTTCTATTGAAATCAAAATGTATTACTAAATAACTATTTCCATCTTAATCTATTCTAAAATCCATATGGTATTTCATTATTTTAAAACCATTTCAATGTCATACAGATGATATGAATCTTTGAAATTATAAACTAATGCTGAAAATCTTACAGGAATATTGTTTTAAATATGGAAAACAGGAATTACAATTCAAGAATATGATTATGTGGTACAATTAGTATTGAGTTTACAAATTCCTTGCCAAAGTTGAGTACAAAAAAAGTCAGGTTAAAGAATAACCTGACTTTTTTATGATATAAAAATTTGTTACTACACTCGTATTAGAATTTATAAGCCAATCCTACTTGGAATACTCCGTTTTTCACAGAATCAGAACCGTTAGGTCTGTTTTTTGCGATATCAGATAATCCAGCAACATATCTTACATTTACCCCGATGTTTGGAGTGAAGTAATAACCGGCTCCAAGACCTAATCCAAAATCAAAACTCTTAGTTTCATCTTTAACATCTAGAGACGTTGAGTTGCCTTTTAATTTTGAACTCACTAAGAAACTGAACTGAGGTCCTGCTTCTAAATAGAGGTTAGGAAGTGCATTGTACTGGAACATTACAGGAACTGCGATATAATCTAAGTTGAATTTTACATCACTGTTAGATTTAGCTTTTGCTCCCATTCCGCTGTATAAAACTTCCGGTTGAACTGAGAAATCCTGAGCTACAGGGATATTTGCAAATACACCTCCATAGAATCCTGCTTTTGAATTCCAGTCACTATTGGATAGACTGGAAACATTAAGACCGGCTTTTAAACCAAATCTAATAGGAGAAGATGCAGAAGTATTAGTAGAAGTTTTTTGTGCAAAAGTAAAAGTACCTGCTACAAGAGCCAGGCCTAAAAGAATCTTTTTCATAAGTATTTATTTAATAGTTTTTAAGTTTTGTTTAACATTTTGTTTACTATCAAATTATATGCCAATTTTTTTTAAATTGTTGTTAAGTTTTTAATAATCAGTAATACATTGATCAATTCATTCAGATCTTTATATGGTCTGCTATTTTTATCAAATTTTTAAAAAGTAAAGTGATCATGTGTTTAACATATTTTAAGAAATCCAATAAAAAAAGACCAGATTAAAAAATTAATCTGATCTTTTCTATTGAATATAAAATTTGTTAGTGAATGTGAAGCTTATTATTTAAATTTATAAGCTAATCCTACCTGGAATACATTGTTTTTTACAGCGTCACCAGAGTTGTTTTTGTAAATATCTGTAAGACCTGCTGTATATCTTGCTGTAATTCCTAAGTTAGGAATGAAATAATAACCTGCTCCGATACCGATCCCAAAGTTGAATGTTTGAAAATCATCTTTATTAAGGGTTGCAATCTGAGTGCTGCTGTTACTGTTCGTTGAGTTTTTAAATTTATCCTTAGCACTTACCAGGAATCCGAATTCCGGACCTGCTTCAAGGAAAAACTCAGGAGTTGCGTTATACTGGAACATTACCGGTACTGCAACATATCCAAGATTTCTTGAATATTCATTTCTATACGTATTTCCCCCTGCTGTAAATTCTCTTGTTACTTTTGAACCCAGGTCATTATAAATAACTTCGGGTTGTACACTGAATGAACTTGCTAATGGAATATTAGCAAAAACACCTGCATTAAAACCGATTTTGGATTTAGAGTCACTTAAGTCTGCTCCGTTGGAAAGTGAAGAAACGTTCATTCCACCTTTTACCCCAAATGTTACCGGGTTAGTAGATGTTTGTTGTTGTGCGAACGCTAATGTACTTGCAGTTACTGCTAATCCTAAAATTAACTTTTTCATAACTTTAATTTTTTAATATTTTACTCTTTCTTAATTTTAAATTTTACTACTGTCCACTTTTTCAGTCGGACGCAGAGTATCTTTCAAATTGCTTGCCAAAAATATTTTTTAAGGTAAAATAAATAAAAAAACTGCTTAGGAAATAAGCAGTTTTGTTTTTATAGTATTGATTATAAATGATTTACGAAGTTAATTAAACGTTTGTTTATAGAGGTTCTAAATTGACAAATTTGTCAAAAATAATCTTACGACAAGGTTCAATCTCCTTACATAAGGATTACGCATCATTCAGTTTTCGGTAAAAAGATAGTGATTCAAGAATATTTTTTTGGCTGCACTGATGGTCATAGGTACATGAACCGATCCCGGACAGAAGAGAAAAGTTGATTTTACTGTCTGTATTTTTTTTATCATTCAGTAATAAAGCGGTAATATTTTCATCTTTAAAATCACTGATGTCTAAGTACGGGTAGTATCTCTGAATGTTTTCGATAATCGAGTTTGCGTCTTCCCGAGAAATAAGATTTTCAAGACAGGCAAGATGAGCTTCACAAATCATCCCCATTGCAACAACCTCTCCGTGAAGAATAGGATTTCCCTGCTGTAAGCATAAGCTTTCCACAGCATGACCTATGGTATGCCCGAAATTCAGGGTCTTTCTGATATCTCTCTCATGAAAATCCTTTTCTACCACTTCCTGTTTAATATTCATAGAAGCCTGAATATGCGGAATCACCGTTTCAACCTCCAATTTATGGATCTGAATCAGCTGATCCCAATGTGCTTTATCAGCAATCAGCCCGTGTTTAAGCATTTCAGCAAATCCGCTTCTCAATTCTTTAAAAGGTAGGGTGTCTAAAAATTTCGGATAAATAAAAATCTGCTCCGGGAATGCAAAAGTCCCCACCATATTCTTATAGTGCATCAGGTCAATCCCTGTTTTTCCTCCTATAGAGGCATCACACATGGATAAAAGGGTAGTAGGAATATTGATAAACCGTATTCCTCTTTTATAGGTAGACGCTACAAAGCCTCCCATGTCGGTAATCACTCCGCCGCCTAAATTGATGACCAGTGCTTTTCTGTCCGCCTGCATTTCTGTAAGAATTTCCCACAGCTGATTCGCCGTTTGGATATTCTTCATTTCTTCACCGGCTTCAATTTCTAAAATTTCAAATCCAAGATCAGTCTCCATATTCCCCAAAAGAACAGGAAGGCAATATTCGTGGGTATTTTCATCTACCAAAATAAAAATTTTACTGAAAGATTTTTCGTGCAGAAACTCGTTTAGCTGGGAGAAATTATCGTTTAATATTGTTATCATCTTCAAATTTATGTAAAGTTAAAAAGTAAACTATATTGCAAAGTTATGATTCTTAATTTTTAACTCGTAACTAAATTACTATCTTTGCAGAAATTTTTAGAATGAGCAGAGATAACAATAATTCAGACAGACCAAAGAGACCAAGAATTTCAACAAGAAAAAGTTCTGATGATTCTCGTGCTTCCAGATCTGGAAATTCCTCAGGATCAAAACCTTTTAAGAAACCTTTTTCCAAGGATGGAGAAAGAAAAGGTTCAGAACACAAAGGGTCCAATTCAAAATTTGATAAAAAACCTTTCAAGAAAAATACAGAAAGCTTTGAAAGCTCCAATGAAGACAATAGCTCAAAATCTGAGAGAAAACCTTACATTACCAATAAAAGTGAGAGCTATGAGAAAAAATCTTTTGGAAAATCTGCTTCAAAAAGAGGCGGGAAAAACTTTGATACAAGAGATAAATATGAAAGAGGCAGTCTGAAGTACGGCAGAAGACCCTCTAACGGTGATGAAAGAAATGAGGACAGAGCAAAATCTTTTGTACAGAAGAGAAGACTGAATAAGATTGAAAAGGACGTCTATAAAGACAGCATCCGTCTTAATAAGTATATTGCTAATTCCGGAATCTGCAGCAGGAGAGAAGCTGATGAGCTGATCACTCAGGGACTGGTAGAAGTTAACGGCAAAGTAGTGAATGAAATGGGATATCAGGTACAGAAAACGGACAGAGTGGTTTTTGACGGCCAGAATATTACTCCGGAAAAGCCTGTTTATGTACTTTTGAATAAACCCAAAGGTTATATTTCTACTACGAAAGATGACAAGGCCAGAAAAACAGTAATGGATCTTGTGGCAAATGCTTCTCCTTACAGACTTTTCCCGGTGGGAAGGCTGGACCGTTCAACGACAGGTGTTATTTTGCTGACAAATGACGGACACATGACTAAGAAACTGACGCATCCTTCTTTTGATGCCAGAAAAATTTATCATGTGACCCTGGACAAGAAGCTTACCGGTGAAGATTTACGTCTTATCGCAGAAGGAATCCGTCTTGATGAAGGAGTAGCGGTTGTAGATCAGATTTCATACATTGAAGGAAAGCCTAAAAATGAGATTGGAATTGAAATCCATATTGGATGGAACCGTGTTATCAGAAGAATTTTCCAAAGGTTAGGATATGAAGTGGAAGCTTTAGACAGAGTGATGTTTGCCGGACTGACGAAGAAGAACATTAAGAGAGGACACTGGAGGATTCTTACAGAACTGGAAGTGAATAACCTTAAAATGCTTTAATTTATTTAAAGTTAAGGTTTTAAGAATACAAAAGACGCTGATCGGTTTTTCAGCGTCTTTTATTTTTATACCGGAAACATTAAATCCGTAAAAAAGTAAAATTATTGTTCGGATGCTTATGGAATGGAAAAGGTAATATACTGAGATAACCTTAATTTTTAAAATAAAGAAGCACAGAATAATTCTGCGCTTCTTGTTTTTTGATAGCATTCATATTCTGTACTGTAAGAAGAATGGTGAATGTTTACATATTGTAATTGTTTAGAAGCTGTGTAAGTTTTCTAAATTGTAACCTTGCCAGAGCTTTTTATTCATCAGTTACCCGAGTACGGTAACACCTTTCTCGATCATTTCATAGATTGCATCCCTTCCGTTATCAGGCTTTACGTTGACGGCACGGGTTCCGTTGAAATGCAGGCAGGTCACATAGCCGTTGGCTACCGCATCCAGACAGGTGAATTTTACGCAATAATCCATTGCCAATCCTACAATTTCCAATAACTGGATATCGTGATACTTTAAAAAATCGTCCAATCCGGTTTTCATAAAATGGTTATTATCCTGGAATCCGCTATAGCTGTCAATTTCAAGATTTTTTCCTTTTTGTATAACGTGGGTTACTTTGTCTCTGTTTAAATCTTTATGGAATTCCGCTCCGGAGGTTCCCTGTATACAGTGATCAGGCCACATAAACTGCGGAACTCCGTTTAAAATGATGTTTTCTCCCACTTTTCTGCCATTACTGCTTGCAAAGCTCTTGTGTCCTACAGGGTGCCAGTCCTGGGTTAAAACAATCTGATCATATTCATTTTCTTCCATCAAAAGATTGATGTAGGGAATAATTTCATTCGCTCCAGGGACTGCAAGTGCTCCGCCTTCACAAAAATCATTCTGTACATCGACTATTATTAACGCTTTTTTCATATTTAGATTTCTCGAATTTTTGATAAATTTACAAAACTAATACACAAAAAATTGTCCAAAAATAAATTATCGGACAAATCGGCAATATTTAAAAATTAAAACCCTGAGCAATGAGTGACTTAGAGAACAAAAAATTTCCAATAGGACAGTTTGAAGCTCCTGAAAACATCTGTGACATTACATTGGATACCTATATTAAAGTCATTAAAGACTTTCCTGGCAGACTAAAAAATCTCATTGAAAATTTTACGGATGATCAGCTGGATACTCCTTACAGAGAAGGAGGATGGACGGTAAGGCAGCTTGTCAACCATCTTGCAGACAGCCATATGAACAGTTTTATTCGTTTTAAACTGGCTCTTACAGAGGATAATCCGATCATTAAACCTTACGACGAAGCCAAATGGGCAGAACTTCAGGACAGCTTTCATATGCCTGTAAAGCCAGCGATGAGAATGTTGAAAGGAACTCACCAAAGATGGACCACACTTCTTAAAAGTCTTACCAATAAGCAGTTTGAAAGGACATTCCATCATCCTGAGCACAACAAAGACTATGATCTTAGAAACAGTCTAGCTTTGTATGCCTGGCATTGTAATCATCATTTCGCCCATATTGAAAATTTGAAGAAAGAAAAAGGTTGGTAAGAAAAAGTCTTAATAATCCAATATATGATAAGGAAATTATAGAAAGGATTTCCAGATTGTCCGAAAATTCTCCCGGAAAATGGGGAAAAATGAATGTATGTCAGATGCTTAAGCATTGTGATCTGGTTCTTCAGGTAGCTTTGCAAAGAATTGAACTTCCCCGGATTAACACTCTTTTTAAGACAATAGGAATCATTACCAAAAAGGAAATGTATGTTTTCAATAATGGAATTCCCAGAAATATGCCTACTTTTCAAAAACTAATCGTTAATTTTGAGTGTGATTTTGATGAATCAAAAACCAATCTACTGAAAACACTGGAGGAATTTCGGGAGGCCTGCCAAAATAAAAGCCTGCCGAACGACCACAGATTATTCGGAAACATGACTGAAAAAGACTGGGAATTTTTAGAATATAAACATCTTGATCATCATTTAAAACAATTTAATGTATGAGTTTTTTTGATAAAATATTTGGTGGAAAAAGTGAAACCCCTGACCAAAAATCTTTCTGGAAAAAGATAGAGACTGAAGAAGACCTGGCGAAAGCCATTGAAAGTTCTTATCACCAAAGAATAGCTATATTCAAGCATTCAACAGGTTGCTTTATCAGCAGAACGGTATTGAAAAACTTTGAAAAAGAAGTTGAGCATTCAGGACCCTCCGTAGAATTGTACTATCTGGATCTGCTGGCGCACAGGGCTATCTCAAACAAAATTGCAGCTGATCTTGGAATAAGGCACGAAAGCCCGCAGTTAATTGTAATAGAAAACGGAAAGCCTATCAAGAGTTCTTCCCATGAGGATATTTCTTTAAGCCAGATTGTATAATGAAAAATATAAATAATTATTTAGCCAAAGTATTAAATGTTCCGCTTCAAAGTGTGAACACCTGCAGCCTGCATTATGAAGTAAAGAAGATTCCTAAAAACCAGTTTCTTCTGCAGTATGGCGAAATATGCAGACATATATTCTTTGTAGAAAAAGGGCTTATAAAGATGTATTCCATTGATAAAAATGGAAAAGAGCACATCATCCAGTTTGCCCCTGAAAGCTGGCTGATCTCAGACCGAAGCAGCCTTTACTTTAATGAAAAGTCCAATTATTATATAGAAGCGGTGGAAGATTCAGAAGTCCTGTTTCTGCACCCTGATTTTTTCAATAAACTGGTGGAGCAATTTCCAAACAGTATTGAGAGAAGTGATTTTTTGCTTCAGAAACATATCAGAAGTCTCCAAAACAGGATCAATTCCCTGCTGGGCGAAACTGCTGAAGAAAGATATATGAAATTCATTAAAATGTATCCGGATTTATTGTTAAGAGTTCCCCAATGGATGATTGCCTCTTATCTTGGCATCACTCCTGAAAGCTTAAGCCGGGTAAGAAAAGAACTGGCAAGAAAAAATTTCGTTCCGGATAATAAATAAAAGGATAAGTATTAAATCTTTTTTGCAAGATTTCCGACCTGTCTGAGCTTGGCCTGTGTTTCTTCCGACCATGGAAGCCCAATACAGAGTCTCATACAGTTTTGAAACTGCTCCTGAAAGGTAAACATCCTTCCGGGAGCAATACTTATGTTCTCTTTGATGGCCAGGTCATAAAGTTCAGTGGTACGGATTTTTTTATCAAACTCCACCCACAGAGACAATCCTCCCTGGGGACGGCTTGTTTTGGTTCCTTCAGGAAATGACTCTGCAATGGTCTGAACGTAATTCTGGTAATTGATCTGTAGAGTTTTGCGGAGCTGCTGAAGGTGTTTTTCATATCTTCCGGATTTCAGAAAATTCGCTACAGCCTCGTTTACAATCGAAATGGAAGAGGTGGAATGCAGAAGTTTGAGTTTTAAAATTTTATCTTTATATCTGCCGGGAGCAATCCAGCCTACACGGTATCCCGGAGCCAGCGTCTTTGAAATTGAGCTGCAGTATAATACATTTCCATCCTGGTCAAAAGATTTACAGCATTTTGGGCGGGCAGAGCCAAAATAAAGATCTCCATACACATCATCTTCGATCAATGGAATATTGTATTCTGACAAAATTCTTACAATCTCCTTTTTATTCTCATCCGGCATACAGCTTCCCAAAGGAGAATTGAAATTGGGAATTAAAAGACACAGATCAATTTTAGGGATCAGCTTCTTTAAGGCTTCAATTTCTATACCGGTGGTTGGATGAGTAGGAAGTTCCAGAACTTTCAGGCCTAATCCGTTGGCCAGCTGCAGAATTCCCGGATAGCAGGGGCTCTCAATGGCGATGGTGTCTCCGGGTTTTCCTAAGGCCATCAGGCAGAAAGACAAAGCATTCATCCCTCCGTTGGTCGTAATCAGATCTTTTTCATTGAGATTTCCACCCCATTGCAAAGAACGGAAAGCAATCATTCTTCTCAGCTTAAGGTTGCCCTGGAGTTCTTCATATTCTGTTCCGCCATCTTTCAGTTCTCTGGTTGCGTTTATAATTTCTTTTTTCAATTTCGCTTGCGGCAGAAGATCACCGGATGGAATTCCTATTGAAAAGAAGGTAAGGTCTTTCCTTCCCATATTTTCATATACTTTGCTGATCAGCTCATCAGGTTCATCATTATTGGCAATTAAAGAAGGCCGGCTCACCTCGGGCAGTGGAAGTTTTACAGACAGCAGCGGGCTTACAAAGTAACCGGACTGCGGTTTAGATTCAACCAGCGAAAGAGACTCAAGCTCCAGAAAAACACGTTTCGCTGTATTCATGCTGACCTGATGTTCATGACAAAGCATTCTTACCGATGGAAGCTTGTCTCCGGCTTTAAGAACTCCGTTCCTGATTTGGCTGGCAATACCGTCTGCTATTTCTGTATATAAAAATTCTTTACTCATTTTCTTAAACTGTACTCATGCAAATATACAAAACTGGTACTGTGTTTATTTAATTATCCTTTCTAATTTTGATGCATCAATTAAAACTTATAAAAATGATGACAGATACGATTTCAAAAGATCAGGCGGTAAGCGGCTGGATCAACGGTTTCATAGGAGTGTTGCTTTTCAGCGGTTCAATGCCTGCTACCAAACTGGCGGTAATGGAGATGGACCCAATATTTGTAACGATTGCCCGTGCTGTGATCGCAGGCCTATTGGCTCTTTCTGTTTTGCTGGTGTATAAAGAAAAACGCCCTGCAAAAGATCAGCTATTTTCTTTGGTTCTGGTGGCAATCGGATGTGTTATAGGGTTTCCGTTACTTTCTTCATTGGCACTACAATACCTTACTTCTGCCCATTCTATTGTATTTTTGGGAATGCTGCCTTTAGCCACAGCTATTTTTGGAGTGTTCCGCGGTGGAGAAAGGCCTCATCCTATATTTTGGTTTTTTTCGGTTATCGGAAGTGTTTTGGTGATAGGATATGCCTTTTCACAGGGGATTTCAGCATCCCCGATTGGAGATGTCCTGATGCTGCTGGCTATTGTTTTATGCGGATTGGGATATGCTGAAGGCGCTAAGCTTTCAAAGACTTTAGGCGGATGGCAGGTGATTTCCTGGGCACTGGTGTTATCACTGCCTGTAATGTTTCCTTTATTTTTTATCTATTTTCCGGCCAATCTGGAAACGGTAAGCTTTAAGGGATGGTTCGGATTAGGCTATATCTCCCTATTCAGTATGTTTATTGGCTTTATATTTTGGTATAAAGGACTGGCGCAGGGGGGAATTACTTCCGTTGGGCAGCTTCAGCTGCTGCAGCCTTTCTTCGGATTAGCCCTGGCGGCCTATCTGCTTCATGAGAAGGTAAGCGTAGGTATGCTGGGTGTTACCATTGGAGTTATTTTATGTGTCGTAGGGACAAAAAAGTTTGCCAGGTAGACCTGACCAAAGAAATATGGTCCCGGCAATAGAAAAACAGGCATTCATGCAGGTAAAGGGAGAAGAAATAGTAAAAATGTAAAAAATTTCCTGATATCAGTTTAAACCCCCATTTTCATAGTATGAAAATGGGGGTTTCTGTATCCAATTCATCATTAAATCAACTCAATACGTAAATTTGATTTTACAAAAAATAAGACATTTATATTGAGCTGAATTGTGTAATATTCTTAAAATGCATTGAAATTAACAAAAAAATTAACTTTATTTAACACGATAGCCAATCAATAGGGTTTAATATTTGCATTGATGTACCAATCAGTTACCAATGATATTTTTACTGAGATTAAGAGACAAGAGAAGAAAACAACACCAAAAAAACAATTATCATGGTTATTGACGAAAATATTTTACATTCGGCGGGAGCAGAAATAAGGGATTATAAGCCTTCAGAAAGCATTTTCCGTGAAGGAGATACGCCCAACTATTATTATCAGATTATCAGTGGAGAAGTAAAGCTCAACAACTACAATGAAGAGGGAAAAGAGTTTATACAGAATATTTTATCGAAAGGGCAGAGCTGTGGTGAATCTATTCTATTTATAAAGAAACCTTACCCAATGAATGCCGAGACCCTCACAGAGTGCAGTGTTTTAAGACTTCATAAGTCAGCTTTTTTTGCTTTGCTGAATGAATCTCCTCAGCTTTGTTTGGAAGTCAGCAGCTTTCTTTCACAACGTCTTTATTATAAATTCGTTATGATGCAGAATATTTCATCTCAAAATCCGAGTACAAGAATTAAAGGACTTATGGATTACCTTAAAAGCCTTCAGGATGATGAAAGCCCATACTCCTTTACAATTCCGCTCACAAGACAGCAAATGGCCAGTCTTACAGGACTCTGCGTGGAAACAGCAATAAGGACGATAAAGAATATGGAAAGAGAAAAAATCGTAAAAATTGAGAACCGTAAAATTTTATATTAACTTCAACTTTTAATTTTTATATTAGAATCTTAAATGAAATTATGAAAGGGATAAGCTGTATGAATATCGACGAAAATCTTCTGTACTCATTTGGTGGGGAAGATAAGATGTATCAACCGAAAGAAACTATTTTTAAAGAGGGAGATCATGCGCTTTACTATTTCCAGGTCGTCCATGGGAAGGTGAAGCTCAACAACTACAATGAAGAAGGAAAAGAATTTATTCATAATATTTTGAGAAAGAACCAAAGTTTTGGAGAAACTCTTCTTTTTCTTGAACATGCCTATCCTATGAATGCGGTATGTATTGAAACTTCTGGGGTCATTAGACTCCCTAAAATCAATTTTATAGAGATGTTAAAAGAACATCCTGATCTTTCTTTGGAAATGAATGCCTGCTTTTCCCAGGAGATCTATTATAAATTAAGGATGATGCAGAATATGGCTTCACAAAGTCCGATCCGCCGTTTAGAAGGTCTTCTGGATTATCTTAAAAGTTTCCATGAAGAGCGTTGTGGAGATTTTCAGGTGGCCTTTACAAGACAAGAGCTGGCCAATCTCACGGGTCTGCGGGTAGAAACAGTGATCCGGGCTTTAAAAAAGATGGAAAAAGCAGGGAGTGTAAAGTTGGAAAACCGGAAAATTATCTATTAATATCGCCAATATGATCCAGATCATATGTAAGTGATTTATTTTGAAGTATCTTTAATGTATTAATTCATATAAACTCTGAGAGCGCTTTGGAGTTTTGGTCACCGCTTGTAAAAAGCTACTCATAACTAATACCCCATTAAATATGATATTTGAGAATGATACGTTACGGTATTCCGGACTGAATGATAAAAGCAATGCCATAGAAAATGAAACTTTATTTCCGGGTATTATCAATTCTTACGGAGTTACCGCCTTTCTGATCAAGTCGTTAGAAAAGATTAAAAATAATGCCACATGTGATATCTTAAAAAAGACCATAGATATCAATATTGAAGAATACCTGCTTCATATCCGTGAGTTCCATTCTAAAAATATTCTGGATACCCATGATTGTGATACTGAAGTGAGAATTGAGCACCCCTCTTTTGCTTTATATGCCAAAACAGCGTATTATAAAGTTCTGAAGGAAGAAGAATATATTAACAGACTTATGGATATTCTTCAGAATGATCATCCGATTAGTTTATAACAGATCATAGCATACATGCTTCAGTCTGTACCGGATATTTTAATAAATCATAAGGTCTAGATCCTTCACACCACGATCATTAGTAGACTGATTAAAATACCTGACGTGCTTGCTGTTGTTTTGGTCTTTATAAAGCTACTATTCATTTTTTAAAATAATATTATGGAGTTTCAAAAAAATGTCCTGGAATACATCAGCCAATCTCTGATGACTACCAATGAGACCATTGCTATTGCCGAGAGCGTCACTTCAGGCTGCTTGCAGCTTGCATTTTCACAGATGCCCAATGCCTCTTTATTTTACAAAGGAGGAATGACAGTCTATACCTTGCCGGAAAAAGTAAAACTGTTGAAGGTCAGCAGGGATGATGCTGAGGAAAATAACTGTGTTTCCGCAGGCATTGCAGAGACGATGGCCCTGAATGTTGCCGAATTGTTTGGTTCGGACTGGTCTATCTCTACTACGGGCTATTGCGTTCCCTGCGGAGATTCTGATTATAAAGTTTTCGCCTATTTTTCATTTTCTTACAAAGGAGAAATTATTCTTAACAAAAAATTAGAACTCCATCCTAAGACCCAGGCGCTAAATGCTCAGCTGTATTATACCGAATTCATTTTAGGCTGTTTTAAAAGTGAGCTTAACGGGCTTTTAATTTTAAAGTAGCATTGCATAAACGCTCTTAGTATTTGAACTGCGGGATCCTGCATTCCTATGATGAAGTTCTTTGATTTTTATTCAATTTAGGTTTCATTTTCATTACCGCAAAATAGGATGCGGTGAAAGCTGATAAGCTTTGATAACCCACTTTATAAGCCACCTCACTTAAAGTATACTGTTGGGTATCAATCAGCTCAATACTTTTTAAAATTCTGGTCAGTTGGAGGTATTTCTGTAAAGTAATTCCTGTTTCATTTTTAAAGATCCTCTGCAGGCTTCGTACGGACATTTGTGCTTTTTCAGCCAATAAATCAATATCCAGGTTATATTTAAAATTCGAATTGATCTCATAACAAACAGGAATCAGTCTTATATCTGTAGGAACATGGATTTCCAGGCCCGTGCTTTCTCTGCAGAAGTTGGGAAGACTTTTTAAAATGGCTTTGAAAAAGATGTCTTGTTCTTCATTTTCAGTCAATGATTTATTCCATTTTGAAGCATAAAGCAGCATTTCTCTGAGAACAGGAGGAACAGCAAATACCTGAACATTCCGGTAGAAATCTTCCTCAAAAACAGATTTAAACAAAAAGACCATAAGATTCACAACTTTTGATTCTGAAGTTATTTTGTGAGCCTTTCCTGAAGGGATCCAGATAACATGATACTGTGGCACCAGATAAATCTTACGGTCGATGTGAAAATACTGATAGCCTTCTTCCACAAATGTAAGCTGGGCACGGTTATGCACATGCTCATGATCATCATGCTTCCAGTCTTTCTCACACCACACATAAGCTTCTTTTTCAATGGTGTCTACAAACTGTCGTTCAGCTTTTTCAATCAGGCCACATTTCATATTGTCGTTCTGTATATATTTTTTGGCAAATTTAATAAAAACGCCAATGTTAATTTTGTAAAATCAATATAATTATTATTGATCCTATTAATTTATACCTTACTCAGCATGAAAAAACTATGTTCTTTTCTTATTTTAATCTTATTAAATACCACGCATATGACGGCACAAAATAAAGCTAAAATATTAGTTCTCATCCATTCGGATAATGGGGGAACATACGAATTGGCTAAAGAAATTGCCAGAGGCATTGAAAGTGATAACAATGCTGTTTCTTATATCAAGCAGGTCAAATCATCACAAAATCCGGGTTTAAAAGATATTCCGGTAGCCACTGCAGAAGAGCTTACTGCTTATGATGGGATTGCTTTTGGTTCGCCTGTATATTTCGGGAATATCAGTACGGGAATGAGTGCGTTTCTATCAAAAACCGTTCAGCTGTGGACCCGGCACGGATTGGAAGGAGTTCCGGCTACTGTCTTCATGTCGGCTGGCAGCGGAGCAGGGAAGGAGTTGGCACTTCAGGCTTTCTGGAACAGTCTTGCAGTACACGGAATGATTCTGGTGTCTAACGGGATTCGGGGAAATGAAGATCTTGATAAGACCATTCCACAAGGAAATACAGTATTGGGAATAACCAGTATGGCCTCTTTAAACGATGTGGAAAGGCCAACAAAAGGAGAGCGAAAACTGGCAGAACTCCAGGGGAAAAACTTTGCAAAAGTAGCTCTGGCATTGAAAGGTACGTGTCCACCCAAAAATACAGCGATCGTGGAAAATCATCAGAATTTCAATGAAATATTAAAGCAAAAGAATATTACTCTTCCCCAGGTCCCTAAACCCGCAGGAAACTATCAGCCATTTGTACGTTCAGGAAATCTGGTATTTATCAATCAGGTGGCCTTACAAGACGGGAAAATCCTGAATCCCGGAAAACTGGGAGTGGACGTTAATGAACAGCAGGTAAAGGATGCCACAAAGATCACCATGCTCAATGTTCTGTCTGTTTTGAGGGAAGCTGCCGGAGGTGATTTAGGCAGAGTAAAACAGTGTGTACAGCTTACCGGAATTTTCAATACTAAAGATGATTACACCAAGCATGCTGATCTGATGAATATTGCTTCGGATCTGACTGTTGAAGTCTTTGGAGAGAAAGGAAAGCATGCGAGAGCAACATGGGGAGCCGCCTCTGTTCCTGTCAATTCTTCTGTTGAAATTCAGGCTGTTTTTGAAGTAGAATAAAAGTAAAACACAGAGTCGCAATGAATTTCCGCATCCTGTTTTAAAGGCAAGAAATCAAAAGATCTTCAGCAAGTTTTTCCTGCAGATCTATCATTTCAGCAGGATCAATTTTATCGGAGATAAAATCCTTGCGCCTTGGCGTTTATCAACCGCTTCAATAGTATATCAGAATAAAATCATGAAAGGATTATTTATTATCCTGGTCTGGAAAGGATCTCAGCAATAACCTGTATACTGTGTTCCAACTGTTCTTCCGGGAGTGCCCCATAGCTCAATCTAAAACCATTAACGTTATTTCTGCCGTATTGCTCCGGATGAATGATTTTAATATTTTTTTCCAATAATAAAGCTGTTACCACATCCCAGTCAGCCTTTATCTTGGGGACGACCCAAAATGCCAATCCGCCTTCAGGCAATGTAAACTCAGCGACCTCTTTCATGTATTGGTTTAAAAGGTTGAAGACAAAATCTCTTTTGTTTTTATAATGGATTGTAGCCTTCTTAATATGCTTTTTTACTGCTCCCTCCTTGATGAGCTGGAGAACAGCCTGCTCCATAATTACATCTCCATGTACATCAATGATCTTTCTGAGGTTTCCTGTCTTTTTCAATAAATCATGGTTCTTTGTAGCCAGATATCCAATTCTCAATGCGGGAGCCACTACTTTACTCAGGGTTCCGATATAGACATAATGGCGAAGCTCCGGGAAACTTGAAACTGGCAGGAGCGGGCGGTAGCCAAAATGAAATTCATTATCATAGTCATCCTCAATAATAGTAATGTTGTACTGATTGGAAAGTTCTATAAGTTTTAATCTTCTGGATAAGCTTAAAGTAACTGTTGTAGGATACTGCCTGTGAGGGGTGATATAAATTGCTTTTATATTTTGATGCTGTGTTAAAAGCTTTTCAACAGTTTCAATACAGATACCCTCTTCATCTACAGGCACAGGCAAAAGCTGGGCTCCGGCATATTCAAAAGCCTGCCATGCCGGCTGGTAGCCTGGGTCTTCTACCAGAACCGCATCTCCGGAGGTTAAAAGACTTTGGGCGGTAAGAAACATTCCCATCTGACTTCCTCTGGTGATTGAAATTTCATTTTCCTGAATCTGCATTCCGCGCTGATGATTCAGCATCTGAGCAATCATTTTCCTGAATTCTATGTCTCCGTACTCATCTCCGTAACCCATCATCTGCCATTTGGCCTTTATACTGAAGATTTGCCTGTATGCTCTGGCCAGCTCTGTGACCGGAGCAATCTTGCTGTCCGGATGACCGTCATCAAAATGAATGAAAACCCCACCGGACATCACTGGCTGATTCTGATAATTACTGGTCTGATCGGCTCTTTTATGCTGCAAAACAGGAAGCTGATCAGATATAAAAATTCCTTTCCTTTCTTTAGAAATAACCCATTCCTCATTGATCAGGACCTGATAGGCTTCTACGACTGTATTCCGATTAATTTTTAAGCTTGTGGCAAGATTCCGGCTTCCGGGAAGAGCATCTCCTGCTTTCAATCTGCCTGAACGGATATCTGCAATAATGGTGTCTGCTATCTGCAGATAAACTGCTTTGTCAAGCTTTTTATCAATTTCAAATTCTAATTTCCAAGGTCGAAGCATCTGGACTATCTGTTTATGTAAAAACTGAATCATTTAAACAGTCCAAATATAAAATAATTTTGTCAGGCAATAAAGCACAGAACCATTAATTTTTTTTAATCATGGACAAAAAACAATTCAGTTCAAAAGATTTTCACGAGACCTTTGCAAGGCCAAAGTATGTAAAACCAGGTCATTTGATTCATAAAAATGTAGAACATGCAGGGGAGCATAACCAGTTTTCAACAGAAAGAAAACATCCTGTTTTCTTTGTAGACCTTCCGAGTAAAAATGTAAGCATGACTATTGGCGGATTATTACCTGCACAGCAAACAAACAGACACCGCCATACTTATGAAA
Organism: Chryseobacterium sp.; assembly: GCF_022869225.1. Lineage (NCBI taxonomy): Bacteria > Pseudomonadati > Bacteroidota > Flavobacteriia > Flavobacteriales > Weeksellaceae > Chryseobacterium > Chryseobacterium sp. The sequence goes on from NZ_JALIHL010000001.1 coordinate 4,617,313, forward strand.
CGGTATTGTTTGTCATGGAAGGCAAAGGCTGGACAGAGGTAGAAGATGAAAAAGTATATTGGGAAGCGGGAGATGCTGTTTATATCCCATCCTGGGCCTGGCATAAACATCAAAATCTAAGCGATACAGAAGCTGCCAAATACATTGCCTGTGAAAATGCTCCTCAATTACAGAATCTTGGAGTGGCGTTGAGAGAGGAAGAGGGCAGGGATCTTTAATTGTTTTTAAACCATTAAGGACTTAGTTAAAGCAAAGCTTGCTATTTTCCAATCCTCCATTTTAATTTAAATAAAATAAACATGAAAAATGTTCCATTTAAAGGGATCATAGCTTATCCTATTACCCCTTTTGATCAAAATGAAAAAGTAGACATTCCTCTTTTCAAACACCTTGTAGAAAGGTTGGTTACCTCAGGAAACCATGGAATAGCGCCATTGGGAAGCACCGGAGTTATGCCTTATCTTTCTGATGACGAAAAAGAAGCAATCACTGAAGCTACCTTACATCAGGTGAAGGGGAGAATTCCTACTCTTGTAGGGGTTTCAAATCTTACGACAGAAAAAACGATCCATCATGCCAGGTTTGCTGAAAAAGCGGGAGCTGATGCAGTGATGATTATTCCTATGAGCTATTGGAAACTTACCGATAACGAGATTGTTTCTCATTATGATGCCGTAGCCCGTAAAATTTCCATACCGATTATGGCCTATAACAATCCGGCAACCAGTGGAGTAGATATGTCTCCGGATCTTCTGAAAAGATTACTGGAAATTCCCAATGTTACGATGATCAAAGAAAGCTCCGGGGATATTCAGAGAATGTATTATCTGAGAAGAGAATTAGGAGAGGATGTCGCGTTTTACAATGGATCAAATCCTTTGGCGCTGGCAGCTTTTTCTGCCGGTGCCCGTGGATGGTGTACGGCGGCTCCCAATCTTATTCCTGAACTTAATATCGGGCTGTATCATGCTGTGCAGGAAGGAAACCTTGAAAAAGCAAAAGATATTTTTTATCGGCAGTTTGACCTGTTACAGTTTATCGTCAATAAAGGATTGCCAAGAGCGGTCAAGGCCGGGCTTAATATCCTGGGTGAGGAGGGCGGAAATTTGAGAAGCCCTTTACAGCCTCTTCATGAAAAAGAATCAGAAGAATTAAAAAATATTATGACCACAATTGTTAATCAATACATCATATGAAAAAGTCAGTTTTTTATCATGCAGGATGCCCTGTCTGTATCAGTGCAGAACATGATATCATTAACCTTATAGGTTTAGACAAGATAGAAATCATCCATTTAGGAAATGATAAAAGTAAAATTGCAGAAGCAGAACAGGCGGGAGTAAAGTCCGTACCTGCTTTGGTAACACCATCCGGAAATGTTCTCCATATTAATTTTGGAGCATCCATGGATGATGTCAGAAAATAGTGAGAAACACGGTCATATTAATTAATCTTGTAAAAGGCAGCTTTGAGCATCTCAGGCTGTCTTTTTTGACTTTGTTTCTTTTAATGGAGTATTACAGAATAACTTATCTAAAAAAATATTTCCCACAGATTTCTCTAATTATGCGGATATTGGGATCGGTAAAATCAGTGACACCTGTGGGAATATTTTAACTGCTCATCTTTCTTATCTTTCAGATGCTGAACAATTACATATCATTATATGACTGCATTTCCTTCGACACCGTCAGAATTATCTGTTTTATTTCCTGTAATCGCAGCAGCAACAAAACTAAACAGGCTTACCAGTTTTCCTGCTTTCGTATCCCAGTAATACGTTTCTTTAGGTTCTACGCGGATAATCGTAACATTAGGGTCATCTTTTCCGTCAAACCAGGCTTTTGCCAGGGGTGACCATTTTTCCTCGATGGTCTCTTTATCTTTATATACAGAGGCCTGCCCAAATACGGAAAGATATTGGGAATCACTGTTATTCATGAAAAATAGCTGTACCCTGCGGTCTTCTTTTATTTCAAAATTCTTATTGCTGGTTCCGCTGCTGATAAACCAGAGGTTTCCGCTGTCATCAGTTTCCTGTAACGTCATGGGTCTCGAATTGACAGGAAGGGTTTCCAAATCTGTGCAGAACATACATATTTTTGCACTTTCCGACAGTTCCTTGATTTTTTTGATTGCTTCGAGATGGGTTAAATTCTGTGTTGACATAATATATTATTTTAGTGATAGGTTGTTTTAAAGGTAAATTCTATAACAGTAAGATATTAGACGCTAATAAAATCTTACGGACTAAAACATTCAAATACCTGACCAAAAGGGAATAAAATGTGGTACTATGGTTTGAAATTTTATAAAAAAGATAGAAGGTTGTACTGTTTCAATGCAAAGAGGCAGGCTTTTTTATACTTAAGTATTGTTGTATAATCTGTAGAATCAGCAACGAAAATTACTATAAATTGTGTATTGGCCCTGATTGAAAACCTGTGATTTTCTGGTGCCTTACAAGCAGCCTTGCGTTTTTCAGCCCAGGTTTCGTATTATTTTTCTTCCGTCCAATAAGTTTTATGTACATTTGATGTATGCAGCTGACGCCACCTAAACATCTGGCCCCTTTCATCAGACATTATATCTTTTTGGAAAATTCTGAAAAAGATCTCAGGAATATGAGGCTGTTTACCGATGGCAGTACCGGGCTGATCCTGTCCGGAGACATGGCTCTGTATACTCATATTTCAGGGGAAAAGATGCCTCTTTCTTTTTTTTATGGAGCTTTAAGCTCTTACAAGGATTTCTACTCTGAAGGAAAATTTTCTTTACTAGCAGTGGTATTTCAGCCCTATTTTTTAAATATTCTTCTGAAAGCTTCCGCAAAAGAAGTGAAAAATCAAATTATTTCCGTGGAAGATGTATTACAAAATAAATTAGAGCCCTTCCAGGAAAGCCTTTTTCATCAAGCGGATCCTGGGTCTGTCATCAACCGGTTAAATATTTTTTTTACAGCGTTTTTAAAAAAAGAAACAGGTTCCGGCTATGATACCATAAAAGCTGTTCAGCATTACATTCTTCAGCATAAAGGTTCAGTATCATCCAAAGCACTGGAAAAATTTACAGGATATTCTGAACGACATCTGGAAAGGAAATTTGAAAATTATATAGGGGTTTCTCCTAAAAAATACAGCAATATTATCCGGCTTCATTACTTTTTAAATATGCTCAATAGGGGAACAGGCCATGAAAATATGACGGCACTTTCTTATCGTGCAGGCTATGCTGACCAGTCTCATCTCATCAGAGAATTTAAAAATAATACAGGACTTACCCCAAAGCAGTATTTGAAAACCGAAAACAAACTGGCTGTCAATTTTATTGAGCTTTAGCCCAATGTCGGTTTTATACAATTTTTCAAAGACCTTGTGATTTAGTTTTGCTGAAAAAAAATCAATGAATATTAAAATTTCAACGGCACAATTTGAAAATAAAAGCGGCGATAAGGAGTATAATCTTTCCATTATAGAAAAATTAGCCGGTGAAGCGGCTTCCAGAGGTTCTCAGGTGATTGCTTTCCACGAATGTTCCATTACAGGATATACTTTTGCCCGGAAACTCTCCCGGGAACAGCTTCTTGATGTTGCCGAACTTATTCCTGAAGGGGAAAGCATTCAAAGGCTGCAACAGATCGCTGACCAGTATGCTATTATCATATTGGCAGGTCTTTTTGAAAAGGATGAAAACAATAATCTTTTCAAAGCCTATGTATGTGTCGATAAAACAGGGCTGAAAGCGAAATACAGAAAACTGCACCCATTCATCAATCCTCATCTTACCCCAGGAAATGCGTTTTGTGTATTTGATATTCTGGGATGGAAATGCGGAATTCTGATCTGTTATGATAACAATATTATTGAAAATGTGAGAGCGACGAGACTTCTGGGTGCAGAGATTATTTTCATGCCCCATGTTACCATGTGTACTCCTTCCACAAGACCGGGAGCCGGTTTTGTGGATCCTCAGCTTTGGGAAAACAGAGAGGCAGATCCTACGTCTTTACGGTTAGAATTTGAAGGGATGAAAGGCAGAGACTGGCTCATGAAATGGCTTCCGGCCAGAGCCTATGACAACGGCGCTTATATTGTTTTTTCCAATCCTATCGGGATGGATGATGATCAGCTGAAAAATGGATGTTCTATGATTATTGATCCTTTCGGAGATATCATTGCCGAATGCCGTTCATTTGATGACAGCTTTGAAACAGCTCTCATTATCCCCGAGAAGCTTACAGAAGCAGGAGGATACAGGTACATTAAAGCCAGAAGACCTGAATTATACAAGGATATAATAGGGCGGGAGCATTCATCGGAACAAATAGTAGTATGGCTGAATGATAAGACTGTTTAAAAAGGTTAATCCCTCTACGGACTTTATCACGGGAGGGATTACATTTTTTATTGGCTGATTGTTTTCTGGAGGTCACTCCATGCTCCGCCATTATAGACGGACCTGAAGCCTTTCTCTTTTAAAATATTTTCTGCTTTTACACTGCGGAGTCCGTGTGAACATACAGTAATATAAATTTTCTCCGGATCTAATTCTACCATTCTCTGATGGTTCCCAATGAAATAGTAACAGAACCTTGTATGTGTCCCGTTTCATATTCCTTTTCAGTTCTCACATCAAGAATAACAGCTCCTTTTTTGATCAGTTCCGGAAGTCCGTTATCTAAGATCTGGAACCGGTAAATTCTATACACAGCATACAGTATAAGGGCTATACCACAGACTATGAGGAGACTTTTCATAGCTTGCTTAAGATCTTCTTGTCAATATAAAATGTTCCGAAAGGAATGAAACAAGCCATGATCACCTTCCATGTCACCTCTTTAAATTTCCAGTTTTGTTCTACCCCAATACTCAGCGTGTTGAACAGGAAAAGCAGGAATAAAGTTCCATGAACAGGGCCAAGCAGCCTTACAAATAAAGGATTTCCCATCCAGTATTTCATCGGTACGGCGATACCTACTAAGCTTAATAGGGAAATGCCTTCCAGAATAGCCAGAATTCTCAACCGGCCAATTTTTGTTTTCAATAAATTCATCATAATTATCTGAAATAAGGTCTGTTTGCAAAAGGAGAAAAGGGCCATGGAATCGCAATGAAAATAATGATCAGTGCAATGGAAAACCAGATGCCCATCGTTTTGAATTTTTCTTTGTCTGAAAGTTTTCTTTTGGCTAAAGCGGAACCGATCGTGATGAGAATAATAGCTGCAATCATCAGTGAAATATGGATCAGCCCGAAAAATACATGTTCAAAAGATTCTTTGGCCTCATTCAGGTTTTTCCAGAAATATTGAATCACAGGGCTTTTGAAATAGAATATCATTCCTATCACCAGCTGGATGTGCGCAATAGTAGCGGTCCAATGTCTCACAGAATCATCAGTTCCTGTAAATTTTCTGTCTGAGAGATAGCCTTTGAGCGAACGGTAAACAGCATACATCAAACTTATTAAAACGAGCCATCGGGTTTGTGAATGTAAAAAAGTAAGGGTCTGATACATCGGTTATTTTCTTGAACACAGCAAAGGTATAATAAAAACATACTAATTAGTATGTTTTTGGGTAAAAAAATTATTGAAGACTTCTAAAATAAGACTTAAGTCCCTTTAAATAAACAAGATAAACTTCTTTGGAGTTTTCAAGCTTACCCAGATTTCTCACTCCCCAATACCCTGAAATAACAAAAACGCTCACTTCTCTTGCATTTGCTTCTTTTTTGATGATACCAGCTTCTTTAGCCTTTTCAATACTTTCTGTGAGAGCAGTTTCCCAATCTTTTGAAAGTTCATGTAAAGCCTCAGTAAAAGCAAGATGCCATGGTGCCATTTGTTGTACAAAATTAGAAGTAGGACAGCCGTATTCAACTTTTAAAAAGTCATTTTCCATAAGGAGATGGTACATGACCTCATAAATGCTGTCTAAAGGATTCTGATTGTTTTGAAGGGTATCAATAAAAATTTTCCTGAAGTTGGGTTTCATCAGATCACTGATAATAGCCAGCCCCATTTCATCTTTGGTTTTAAAATGATAATAGAATGCACCCTTAGTCACCTGAGTCGTTGCAATAATCTCATCAATGCTTGTGGTCTGAAAACCTTTCACATAGATCAATTCGAACGCTTTCTGGAGAATAGTAAGACGGGTAGCTTCGGATTTTTTCATTACTGTTATCGCTGTATACTGCAAAGGAACAAATTTTTCAGCAAGAAATAAAACTATTATTTTTCTGATACTTTAATACAATTTAAATAATTTTTATAATATTAAATTTCATCGGAAATTTGCATTGTCAACATCAACAAATCATAATGCGATGAATTATCAAAAAGAAATACAGATCAATACTGCGGCACAGACTGCTAAAAAGGGTCTTCCTGCAGCTTTATGGGCATTAACGATAAGTGCCTTCGGAATAGGAACTACTGAATTTGTAATCGTAGGATTGCTTCCCACAGTAGCTTCTGATCTTGGAATTACCATTCCTTCGGCAGGATTGCTGGTGAGTCTTTATGCTATCGGAGTGGCTATCGGAGCTCCCATATTAACAGCCTTAACCGGGAAAGTTCCCCGTAAGGCGCTTTTGGTTTCCATTATGCTGCTATTTGTTATCGGAAACGGATTGGCATCTATTGCTCCCGGTTTTATCACACTGGTTCTTGCGAGAATACTGACAGGGTTTGCCCATGGGGTTTATTTTTCCATAGGTTCTACCATTGCAGCATCACTGGTTCCGGAGGAAAAAAGAGCAACGGCTATTTCTATTATGTTTGCCGGGCTTACATTGGCGATCGTAACCGGAGTACCATTGGGAACCTTTATTGGACAGCATTTTGGATGGAGAGCAACTTTCATAGGGGTTTCAATTCTTGGGATTACCGGTTTGGTAGCGAGCTTAATCCTGGTTCCCAATCATTTAAAAAACGGGAAGGCCGCTTCTTTAAAAAGCCAGTTTAAAGTACTGGGGAACAGACGTCTGATCTTTGCTTTTTTAATGACTGCGATGGGATATGGAGGAACCTTTGTTGTTTTTACCTATCTGTCACCCATTTTACAGAAAATAACAGGCTTTCAGGAATCCACAGTCACTTTTATCCTGTTGATTTACGGAATTGCCATTGCACTGGGAAACCTGATTGGTGGAAAAATTGCCAATAAAAACCCGTTGAAAGCGCTTCTATGGATGTTTGCCGCACAGGGATTGGTATTGCTTGCATTTTATTTTACAGTAAGCAGCCCGGTTTTAAGTATCATTACGCTTTTCCTTTTAGGAGCACTTTCTTTTGCTACCGTTCCTGGACTTCAGCTGCTGGTCGTGCAGATTGCAGAGAAAGAGCTGCCAGGAACCGAAGATGTCGCCTCAGGGATCAATATTGCAGCATTTAATATAGGCATTGCCATTGGATCTTATGCGGGAGGAATGATTGTGACATCCTCTTTAGGGCTGGTAAGTACACCATGGATAGGAGCTTTATTTCTGTTGGTTACGGTATTGATTACAGTGTACAGTATCCGTTTGAGTAAAAAGAACTAAATTCCGGGATATATTTTTAAATAAGGTATAACTATTGATAAAGCCGGGAAGTAACAATATATTGATCCAATGAATGGAGGCTTTGCAAAGAAGCTGTCTCAAAAGTCAAAAAATTAGACCTTTGTCATTCTGAGCCTGTCGTTGAATATTTGGAAAGTAAACATGGTCCTTCACTACAATTCATTTCGTTCAGAGTTTTAGAAGACAGAACAAGAGTTTTATCTGGATGAGGAATGCAATAAGCTTTAAAAATGGCTGACGAATTGGACGATAGAAAACAAAAAGCTGAGACCAGATTAAACAAATATTTAGAACAAAAATCTCTTCAACTCTTTACAGGAAAAATAGCTGGACCGCTTAAACTAGAGTTTGAAGAATAACCAGAACCACAAAAAAACCTCTCTGATTTTAATCAAAAACTCAAGAAAGGGTTAGATTTTGATCCGAACGCATAAAATAAATCCCCAACGTAAGAAGGGGATTTATATTTAATTGTAGATAAATATATTACTTATTAATTATTTTTTTTAATTCTTCTTCATTTGATAAGCCTGTCGAAGAAGACAATATCTTCATATTATTATCTATTAAAGCAGTATAAGGAATTGCTGAATTAAATTTAAACAATATCTGCAGATCATTATATGCATCACTTTTACTGTTGATAAAAAACTGTTTCCATGGCATTTTTTCCTCCAAAAGAGCTTTTTTCCATGCATTTTTGTCATCATCTATGGATATTGAAATAAATTCTATCTCTTTTCCCTTTTCACCATATACTTTTTTAAGCATAGGTATTTCCATTCTGCAAGGACCGCACCAGCTTGCCCAAAAAACAAGAAGATGTTTTTTGTAATTTGGATCCACTACAGCAACTTTCTTCCCTTCTGTGTTTTCTAATTGAGGGACTTTTATTTTTTCAACTTCTTTTGCTCTATTATTATATTCTAAGAGTTTTTTGTATGGTTTACTCCGCTTTACCTCATCATCAAACAATTTTAGAAAATCATCTGTTTGTTGAGTGTTAAAAACAGTTTTATTACCAATAATATTGTATAGAATATGATAGGAATAAGGATATTTTTTGAGTTTTTCTTTTATCGTATTTATATTATTAGGACTACTATTTGTAAAAATAACATCACCAGTATTAAACAATGCTTCTGTCTGCTTTCCTGCTTGTATTTTGGGACTATTTATAAAAATGACATCCGGAGGTAACGTCATATTTACAGGAGTATATTCTTCCAAATTTCCTTTTATTGTTATTAAAGGGTCAGACATAAAAGTAGGAGATCCCCATTGAGGAACGCTGGTAAGAAAGCCAAAAACCCTCTGGATCTTTTTTTTATCTCTGTGAAATATTCCAATGTAAACAGGCAATTTTTCTTCAGCTTTATAATTTATCTCAAAGTGACCTTTTGATGTTTCTACACTGTCTATCTTGTCAAGCATAGTCCCTTTCCATAAATATAAAGTCCCGTCAGGAAGATTGGGAATATCCCCAACGATCCTTACGGTTTGTTTATCACTGCATGAATAGGCAAATACTAATAAAAATAAAAGATGCAGAAATTTGTTTTTTTTATTTTTCCTTACTTTCATATTTATTTAGCTTAAATCAGTACTTAAACCTGTATTACCACACCAGAACAACGACTTACACCACCTTAGAAGTAATCACATGATTGTTTCCCATGCCTGTATCACAATAATAACTTCCTCCATTGGTTACTTCGTTTGAAGAAGTTATATTCATAACAAAAGCACACTTGCCCGGATAAGTTATCCATGATCCATTAGGTTGTTGAACGGCTACTGCGCAAGGATCACCTACATTACCACCAGATACATTTTTCAACTCATTTCTCGAAAGTTTTATGAAATTTTTCATAATAAATGTTTTTTAATGAGTAATAAATGTAAAAATATAAATCAATCACAAAGGAAAAATTTTATTATGTTAATTAATGTAAATATATATAGTTCCCTAAATTTAATACAAAGAAATCGACCCGTTCATCCGATTAAATGTACAGCTTCGCTAAACAGATCTATCCACTATACTTACTTAAAATTTATAAGAGTAATTCTATGCGGTTAAAATCAAAATAACTTTTTCTAAACCTCATAGATGGCAGCCTCTGTAAAAACAAAGAACTTACTCTTCTTAGGCAGGTTTTTCGTGTCCAGGCCTGTAAATTCACTGAAAGCTGGTAATAATAATTGATTGCTGCTGACAGCAAAGCAGGGAAGCCTGATATTCTTTACGGCAGAATTCAGCACAATTCCGGGGTGAATATGTCCTGTAATCTGGAATCCTGATCTGGACGGATTAAAATCGTGAATGAAAATAAAACCAGTTATTTCAAGCCACTCAGCTTTGTGATTAAAGCATAATTTTTTCTCCAGAACTTCAGATATCCGGTCATGATTTCCTTCAATAAGATAAAACTGTATATCAGGATATTGGCTTTTCCATGTGCAGAACTCATCTACATCAGAATTGTCTCCTGCGTGAAGAAGATCTCCAACCACCACAAATTTTTCAGGCTGAAAGAATTCAATCAGCGCCGATAATCTTTCCAGGTCGCTCTTCATAATATGATTGGCCAGTGCTATCCCATTTTTCCGGAAATGGGCTGTCTTTCCGATATGAAGGTCAGAAAGAATCAATGCTTTTTCTTTTTCCCAGAAAACGGCTCGCTGGTTGGTTAAAATGAAAGTTTCATTTTGAATGTAAATATTTTTTGTGGCTATCAACACCTTTAATAATTATGAAAGTTGGTTATTTAAAAATCAGGGAATAACTTATTCTCACTGGTTTCCAGATGAATATTTTGTATCAGTAAATTAGTTTTCCCTTTTGCTCACATGAAAGTATTCGTCAAAAATATAAGTCAGCGGAACTCCTGTCGCAATTTCCCGTTCCAGGATCTCTTCAGGGGATAGGTGCTCAAGGTACATCACCAGTGAGCGGAGGCTGTTTCCATGGGCAACAATCAGTACGTTTTCTCCCTTTTTCAGCAGCGGTGCAATTTTACTTTCAAAATAAGGAATTACCCGGTTATAAGTATCTTTAAGACTTTCGCCTCCCGGAGGAACTATATCATATGATCTGCGCCAGGTATAAACCTGTTCATCTCCATATTTTTGGGCCGTTTCAGCTTTGTTGAGCCCTTCAAGACTTCCGTAAGAACGTTCATTGAGTGCCTTGTCTATAATAATCGGGGTATTGGGTTTTCCCATTTCACTGAGAATAATTTTGAGCGTATGCTGGGCCCTGATCAGGGCAGAGGTAAAAGCAATATCTATTTTTTCTTTTTTTAAAGCAGTGCCTGTTTTTTTGGCTTCTTCAATACCTGCCTCAGTAATATCGATATCCTGCCAGCCTGTAAATCTGTTTTCCAGATTCCAGAGTGACTGTCCGTGGCGGACTAAGAACAATTTTGCCATTATGTAAACTTTATTTTATTCTTCAGAGAAGATACTCTAAGGTACGCCGATTATTAAACTTATCAAAGGAATTCACATGATATTTAACCCTAAAAAGTTATATTTTTTTGAAATTTTTTTTTGAAAACCTCCGGCTTTTACATGTATCCCGATGAAAGACTGGTTTGAAGATTCATAAAAGCTTTTACAGCTTCAGCATTCTCTTAATTCTCGCATCCAGTCCTTCACTGGAAAGCGTTTGTCTCAGACTGTCCACTTTGATCGGAAAGCTTAATGGAGTGAAAGAACGGGAATGTTTTAAAATAATGTTGGACTGTTCAATTCTTTTAAATGCTTTCACGAGGCGCTGTTCCTGCAGCTGTATATTAAAAACCTCGGTATAGGCCTGTTTGATAAGAAAATGACTGGGATCATAGTCTTCCAGTACTTTAAAAATAAGCCCGGCTGAACTTTGTAAAGATTTATTGGAGCGCTGCTTCCCCGCATAGTTTTGAATCACCATTCCTGAAATCACTGCGATGTCACGGAATTTCCTTCTGGCCATTTCTGCAGAATTAATGCTGGCAATCACATCTGTCATCAGATTATCCCGTGTTAAAATTTGATGTAGATTTTCTTCATTCAATGGAATTTCTTTATCACTGAACAGTTCAAATCCATAGTCATTCATAGCCATTGAAAAGGAAATAGGGGCCAGCTTTGAAATGCGGTAGGCAATTAATGCTGCCATTACTTCATGCACTAAACGGCCTTCAAAAGGATACATAAACAAATGATAGCCTTCCCGGTTTTTGATCAGCTCGACCAAAAATTCGTCTTCTTTGGGAATATGAGAGTTTTTTTCCTGATTCACGAGCAGCGGATGCAGAAATTTCAACTCTTTTTCGGAAGCTTTGGGGCTTAAGGCGTGGGATAGCTTTTCTCTTAAAAAGTAGCCCAGATCCGAACTTAAAGGCAGTCTTCCGCCCAGGTAGCTGGGAACCAACGCTTTTCCTTTTGCTGATCTGACATACACGGTCATATCTTTGATCATCGCGACCTCCAATGTACGCCCGGCCAGAATAAATTTTTCTTCCTTTTTAAGTTTTGAAATAAAATATTCTTCAATCATTCCGACATATCCGCCGGAAATAAACTTTACCTTCAACATGGCATCACTCACAATGACTCCCATATTCATGCGGTGGAGCATGGCAATTTTCCGGGAAGTTACTTTGTACAGCCCATCATCCATAATAACAATTTTATGGAACTCTTCATAGCTCTTTAACACACTTCCGCCGATGGTCAGAAATTCGAGAATACTTCTCCATTCTTCATCTATTATTTCCCGGAAAGCATACACTTCTTTGATCCTTGCATACACTTCATCCGGATAAAAGCCATCTCCGACGGCCAGAGTCATGAGAAACTGAACCAATACATCAAAACATAAGGCCTGCGGTTCCCTTGGTTCCACAACTTTTTGTTTTACAGCTTCTTTTAAGGCTGATACTTCAATCAGTTCCAGAGAATGGGTAGGGACACAATAAATTTTAGAGGTTTCAAAAGGAGAGTGGCCGCTTCGTCCTGCCCGTTGTAAAAATCTGGCGACGCCCTTGGCCGAACCAATCTGAATCACAGTATCAACCGGCTTAAAATCGATCCCCAAATCCAATGATGAGGTGGAAACCACTGCTTTTAATTTTCCGGAGCTTAAGTTTTCTTCGATCCAAATCCTTAAATGAGCATCAATAGAACTGTGGTGTATCGCAATTTGTCCCGCGAAATCAGGGTAAGCATCCAACAGCAGCTGATACCACATTTCACTCTGACTCCGGGTGTTCGTAAAAACAATGGTGGATTTTGAATCAAGAATGATAGGGACTACTTTATCCGCCAGCTTGTTTCCTAAATGTCCTGCCCAGGGCAATATCTCAATTTCATTCGGAAAAACGGGAATAATGTTTATCTTTTTATGCTCTTTTGCCGTTATTTTTGTTTTTTTAATTTCATAAGGAATGAGAACTTCCATGGCTTCATCCAAATTTCCGATGGTCGCAGTGATTCCCCATATTCTGATATCCGGAACATATTTTCTAAGCTGTGATACCCCCAATTCTACCATTACTCCGCGTTTTGATCCCAGCAGCTCATGCCATTCATCAACAACCACGGATTTCATATCCCGGAAAAAAGCCTGATGATTTTTCTGCGCGAGCAGCAGGTGAAGGCTTTCAGGAGTTACCACAAGAATTTCGGGCATGTTCTTCACCTGCTGCTGTCTTACTTTAGGATCTGTATCTCCATTTCTTACTCCTACAGCCCAATCCAGCCCAATTTCGTCAATTGCCTCCTGCATCGCCTTGGCAATGTCTTTCGACAAGGAGCGGAGGGGAGTGATCCAGATCATTTTCAGCCCCTTTTTATAACGTTCGGGATAGTTCAGAAAGTCTGATATCAGGGCTAAAAAAACTGAAAATGTTTTCCCGAAACCTGTAGGGGCCACAACCATTCCGCTATATCCGCTTCCAAATTTCTGCCAGGTGTCGATCTGAAATTTGAAAGGAGACATGCTTCTATCTGTCATCCATTGCTGAATGATTTTAAATCCATCGGTATTTTTAAAAGCAGCCAAATTACTGTATTAATTTTTTAATTTCTTCAAGACTGTCAATTTCATCTGCGGTTTTATCTTTCCGCCATCTTACAATTCTTGGGAACCGAAGAGCTACACCGCTTTTATGACGGTTGCTGAAGCCTATTCCTTCAAAAGCAATCTCAAAAACGAGCTCTGCCTTCACCGTTCTCACAGGACCGAATTTCTCAATGGCATTTTTGGTAACAAACCGGCTCACTTCCATAATTTCTTTATCGGTCAATCCTGAATAGGCTTTGGCGATGGTAACCAAAGTATCTCCGTTTTTTACGGCAAAAGTATAATCCGTATAATAGGCACTTCTTCTGCCACTGCCTTTTTGAGCATAGATTAAGACTGCATCAATGGTAAAAGGATTGATTTTCCATTTCCACCAGTCGCCTTTTTTCCTGCCGGAATGATAGGGAGAATTTTTTTGTTTCAGCATTAATCCTTCACTGTTTACTTCCCGTGAATTTTCCCTGAGAACATTCAGTTCTTCCCATTTTTCAAACTCAAGGCTTTTGGAGGTGCTGATATTCTGAGGATTTTCATTCAATAATAATTCTTCCAGAAGAGCTCTTCTTGCAGCAATTGGTTTTTCTCTCAGATCATTATCTTCAAGCTCCAATAAATCATAGACAAAGACTTCTATTGGAATTTCAGACAGCATTTTCTTAGTTAAAGTTTTTCTGTTTAATCTTTTCTGTAATTCATTAAAATTTAAAACTTTACCATCCTTCACTGCAAGTATTTCTCCATCTATAACAAAATTTCCTTTCATGGCTTTTATTGAGTCAGTAATTTCCGGAAATTGTTCTGTGATAAGCTCTTCACCCCTCGACCATATGAACACTTCATCATTCCTTCTGATGATCTGACCCCGTATTCCGTCCCATTTGTATTCTACGAGCCATTCATCAGGCTCTCCAAGCTCTTCAATCTTTTTTTCTAAGGGGTACGCAAGACAGAAAGGATAGGGTTTTGAATTATCCGGATTTACATTCTCAGCATCAATTAATTCCTTAAATGAAACTTCATCCGGAAGCCATTTTCCCATCAGACTGTGCATCAAAGCACTGGATTCCTGTCCGGAGAACTTTGTCAGGGCATTGATCAAAGTCTTGTCCGATACCCCAATCCGAAAACTGCCGCCAATTAATTTGTTGAAAATCAAACGTTCAGTATAATCCAGCCCATTCCATGAATTAAGGATAAATTCTTTTTTTTCTGCTTCTGTTCTCTCTTTTAAGTTAACAATATCATTCATCCACTGGGATAAAGTCCGGTCAATTTTCTCCTGCGGAGGCGGAAGAATTAATGAAAGTGTTTCTCCGAGATCTCCCACCGAAGAATAACTCTCCTGGAACAGCCATAACGGAAGCTTTGTGATTTCCAAAGCCCATTCTTTCATATAATTGGTATTGACATTTCTTTTGGGTCTTTTTCCAGTAAACAGGGCAATAAACCATACTTTATCTTCATCAGGGGCACGTTCCAGATAATCTATGATGGCGTCAATTTTAGCATTGGTCTTATTGGTCGTTTCCAAAGCGTTGATAAGGTCTGCAAAATGTCTCATGATTCCGGGTTTTCAAGGGTTTCTTTTTCAGATTCTTCTTCATCTTCACCAAACAATGTTTCCACAACATCAGCCCGGACTCCTATTTCGTTCAGGTATTTTGAAAATACTTCTGTCTGTCCATGCGTTACATGGACAAGTTCTGCTTCCGTTGCCTTTACGGTCTGAAGCAATCCTTTCCAATCTGCATGATCACTCATTGCAAATCCTGCGTCTGCACTCCGCCATCTTCTCGCCCCGCGAACCTGCATCCATCCGGAGCATATGGCCGTAGCCGGATCCGGAATCTTTTTAATGATATTGCTGTCCAGCAGAGCCGGAGGTACAATTACAATTTCATGTTCCATTTCTTTCGGGCGTTCCCTGAAATCAGCAATGGTATAGTCCGGAAGGTCAATCCCCACGGTTTCAAATGCTTCATTCAATTTTCCGATGGAATAGTGGACATATATTTTTCCCAATTCTTCTACCGCTTTCATAATACGCTGGGCTTTCCCGAGCGAATACCCGATAAATACAGATGTTTTATTGTTTTCCTTATTTTTCAGCACCCAGTTCTGAAGTTTTTTATTTAAATCCGGAACTTCAAGCCAGTTGTAAATGGGTAAGCCAAAAGTACTTTCTGTCACAAATTCGTTGCATTTTACCAGTTCGAAAGGAGTGCTCAGGCCATCATTCTGAACTTTATAATCCCCTGAAATTACGGCCACATATCCTTTATATTCAAGTCTTATCTGCGCAGAACCGATAATATGCCCGGCAGGATGAAGGGAAAGTCTCACTCCATTGATGATCATAACTTCTCCATATTCTACACTCTGGCATTCGATATCCTTTCCAATTCTTTGGTGGAGAATAGGTTTTGTAAAATGATGACATAGGTATTTTTTCATTCCCCAGCGGGCGTGATCAGCATGACCATGCGTAATAACCGCCATATCTACCGGGCGCCAGGGATCTATATAAAATTTTCCCTGTGGACAGTAAATTCCTTTTTTTGTGAATGTGATTAATTTCAATGGTGTGACTGGTTTTATAGAATAACCTTCAAAAACTTAACCAAATTACAAAAAACTGTTTATTTTTTGATGATCGAAAGCCTGGGAATAGGCCAAAAAGAGCTGTTCCCAATAGAAACAGCTCTTATTTTATTTTTCATTCAGTACATCATTTACATCATCAATCCATTGATAATCTGGAATTGTTTTGTCAATGAAATAGTCGGCTGAATGCCCTTTCCATCAATTGCCATATCCGGGATACGGAAACTTTTGGAGAGAGAATATGCGAGTTTAAATTCGTTGCAAGGGGAATTTACGAAATACATATTGGAAATATCTAAAACTCCCGCAGTGGTTGTTCCGAAAAGCTTCACTTTCTTACTTTGTTTGGCTGCCAGTAAAAATTCTTCTGCAGTACTGCCGTTTCCATTATTGATAATAATTCCTACATTCTTTGGATAAGGAGTAATTTTATCAAGTTTATTGATTCCTACAATACTTTCATCGTCCTGCTCCTGATGGGATTGGTATAGAGATAGGGAATAATTTTAGCAAAACTGTTATCACTGCTGCCGCCATTATTTCTGATATCAATAATCAGGGTTTCTGTACTTTCAATTTTAGATTGATTGGCTGCTGTAACACTGTCTATGTCTTTTTTCAAAGTACCATTGAAGGACGGTATTCTTAAAAGCAGTGTATTGCTTTCACAAGTACAGTTTTGGGCAAAGCTAAAAGAAGAGGAGATAAAAATTAAAAGGAGTGTTTTAATTTTAAGCATACGTTGGTTTTTAGTTTTTAAAGGTTACAAATCTAATGATACATATATTTTTTTATGATCTGGAAGGATATTTCTTCAAAAAAATACTCCCTTCCCATTGAGTTTGTGAACTTTTCAGCAATATAAAAATGAACGTTGCACCAATATTAACCTTCTGAAAATCTTTGAAATTTGTATCATCATTAAAAAGAAAATACAATGAGTAAAACAATTCTAATTACAGGTGCAGCAAGCGGGTTTGGAAAAATTGCTGCTTTTGAACTTGCTAAAAAAGGACATCAGGTGATTGCCACTACGCAGGTCTATCCTCAGATGAGTGATTTAATCCGTGAAGCAAAAGAACAGGGAATTGATCTTACAGTGGATAAACTGGATGTAACCAGCCAAAGGGATATTGATTATATCTTGAAGAAGTATGAAATAGATATTCTCATCAGCAATGCCGGAATTATGGAAGGCGGACCCATTGCTGAGCAGCCGGTAGACATTATCCGCTCTATGTTTGAAGTGAATGTGTTTGGTGCTTTGGAGCTTGCACAGGGGTTTATCAGGAAATTCGTTGAAAAAAAAGCGGGTAAGATTGTTTTTACTTCATCAATGGGTGGTTTATGGACGGTTCCTTATGTAGCTGCTTACTGTGCCTCTAAACATGCACTGGAATCCATTGCTGAAGGATTAAAGACTGAGCTGGCTCCTTTCAATATTAAAATTGCAACATGCAACCCGGGCGTCTTCGGAACGGGGTTTAACGACAGGGGAGCAGACTCTATATTCCATTGGTATGATCCAAAAGTGAATTTTACCCCGGAATCAGCCTTCGACGGAGTTGCAGCATCTCTTGCGCATCAACTTGATCCACAATCTATGGCAGAGGTTATTGTCAATGTGGCCCTGGATGAAGACAGTTATTTTAGAAATGTACATCCTAAAGAAACAGAGGATTTTGTAAAGCATCTTCAGGCAGATGCATGGACAACAAAAAGCTAATGTGATGGGAATCGATTATATATTGGCGGAAAAAGCACTGCGTGCCGCTATAGAAAAGGCAAGATCTCTGAATATTCCGGTAAGTATTGCTGTTGTGGATCCAGGAGGACATCTGATTGCTTTTGCCAGGCTCGACAGTGGGTATGGTGTGATTGATTTTGCTGTAAAGAAAGCGAGAACTGCCGTCATGTTCGGGATAGACAGTGATGTGATGGGAGGTATTATTTCAGGAGCGGATTTTCATGGATACGGGATGTTGAATTCCAATAACGGACTTTTAACGATTGCGGGTGGAGTGGTTATCAGGGACTCCGGAGGAAAGGTGATAGGGGCGATAGGATCATCAGGAGGAACGCCCGGACAGGATAAGGAAATTGCAGAGCAGGGTGCTTCTGCTGTCATTTAAATTTCAGATATTTGTGTGATGGAAAATACGTCTGAGATCATATTCGACCGATTGGTTTATTCATGTGCTTTTGAATCCTACAGAGGCCATGAGGAATTTATTCCGGACCATTTTCTGGGATTTCAGATATCAGGAGAAACTCATGCTTTTCATGAGCAGGGTAAAACGGTTATCAAAGAAAATACAGTAGTTCTGGTCAGAAAAAATCAGCTGGTGAGAACTGTAAAACATCCGTCAAAAAATGAAAAATACCAGTTCGTATCTATTAGTCTTGATGATGAAACCCTAAGGCAGTATGCCGGTGAGAATAAAATACCGATAAACGTTCCGTTTCCCGAGAAGCAACTCTTGTTTTTTGAACCGGATGCGTTTTTTAAAAGTTATTTTATTTCGCTGATACCTTATATTAATAAAACAGAAGAAATATCACCCAGACTTGCTGCTTTAAAAGTGAAGGAAGCCATAGAACTCCTTCTGCTGAACCACCCCGAATTTCAAAATCTTCTTTTTGATTTTTCTGAACCTCATAAGATCGATCTGGAGGAGTTTATGAATAAAAATTTTATGTTCAACGTCCCCGTAGAAACTTTTGCCCGGCTCACAGGGCGCAGTCTTTCAGGTTTTAAACGTGATTTTAAAAGGATTTTTCATGGGACACCAAAACAATGGCTGAAAGAAAGGAGATTAAAAGAAGCCTATTATTTAATTAAAAATAAGGATAAAAAACCTTCGGATATTTATCTGGATCTGGGTTTTGAGAATTTATCCCATTTTTATTTCTCTTTCAAACAGAAATTCGGAGTTACGACATCAGAAATATAACTGTAAATGAGCTCCGGAAGGTAAAAACACAAAATTATCATCATTTAAATAGATATTGAAAATGCAAAGGAGCAAAGGGTTTTAAATTTGCCACAGATGTACGAATTATTTTATTCGTGCATCCATGGCAAAAAATAAATGATATATACTTTCTGAGAATCTTTGATTTTCTTGCATCTTAAAAGCAGCATGCTAATATTATTTTCCCACAGGGTTTCCCCGTACACAACGGTGTCAGCCTTGAAATCCGTGAGAGATCAAAGATCAATATCTTAAAATAGATAGACTATTACATTTTATCATCGGTAAATAGCCTTTCTCTGTAAACCCTTATGAATACTGCATTTAATCAATATTTTATAAAAATATTGAGTGACATTTAATGACATTTTATACCATTAATTGACATTATTTTTGTTACTAATCGTGATACTGCGTTACAACAGTTTTACGAAGAATTTACACAAATTAAACATTACGGAGATAAGCTAAGGTTCTGGAAACAGAACCACTTATCTCCTATGAAACTACAATATACATTCAGATTAACCATTGAAAACCACCCGAAGTTGGAAACTGTTGTTTTATCACTATACCCGATAAATAATTAGAATTTAAATAAAATAACGATATACCGCATTTAGCGAACTGATTTATGTAATCGAAAAGTCGAAAATTTCATGTACAACAGGAAGGAGTTTAGCAAAATGCTCAGGTTTAAGGCTTGGGCATTGCTTTACTTTGTTGTACAGGGCTTCGACTCCCTCGATTACGAGTACTGACAATGTTTCAAGCCTGTTTTTTTTGTCTTTACATTTTGGTTTTCAAGTGTGGTTAAAAACCAAAATATTATGAAAAACAAAACAATTACTTTAGGAGTCTATTTATCCTTATTGACTACTGCTTACAGCTTTA
The DNA here is from genome assembly GCF_022869225.1 of Chryseobacterium sp. Taxonomy (NCBI): domain Bacteria; kingdom Pseudomonadati; phylum Bacteroidota; class Flavobacteriia; order Flavobacteriales; family Weeksellaceae; genus Chryseobacterium; species Chryseobacterium sp. The sequence continues at coordinate 4,637,426 of NZ_JALIHL010000001.1, forward strand.
CAGAATACAAAATCTCTGTTTATTCTGAAAAAATATCAAAGGAATTAATATTACAACGGAACAGACAAATTCAGTTTTACAGCGACTACCAGCTTGATAAAACTTATAACGGCTCACGTAAAGAGAGTAGAAGGAAAGCTACCATTATAATGAATGATCTAAACAAACCAAACCCATTATCAGTTACTATTAAATATGAGGGGATTAAAAACAAATCGGCGGCAGATATTTATTCGATTACAAAAACCGAACAGGATTATGATGTTTTGTACATTATCAAGGAACCTCATAAAGTCGGAACTAAAAATTATAGCTGTACCATATTGCTAGGAAAGTCAGACCCAAATAATTTAGGAGGACTGCCTTTGTATTTTACCGCATTTCATAGTAATATAAAAGGAAAATAATTATAACACGACGAATTTTGACGTGTTACTAAAGTAGATTTGCCCATAATACCAAAATATCTTAATTTTAGCAAATATCACAACTCAATGAAAAAATATTTATCACTGATTGCTTTTTTAGCATTAACTAACCAACTTTTTGCACAGCTTAGCCCTACTGAAAACTATGTTTATACAAAAACCTATTTATCGGAAGATGGGAGTAAAAAAGCAGAAACCGTAATTTATTATGATGGTTTAGGCAGACCCAAACAGGTTGTTAATGTAAAAGCAACTCCCACAGGGAAAGATTTGGTTACTCCTGTTACCTATGACGGATTCGGGAGACAGGTAAAAGATATATTGCCAACCCCGATAAGCAGTTTAAATTCAGCAATACACGCAGGAGTAACCAACGAAGGTACGGCTAATTCCTATTATGGAGTTACTAATGCTTATGCAGAAAAAGAAATCGAAAATTCACCGTTAGACCGAGTACTACAGCAGGCTCATGCAGGGGATTCGTGGAAATTAAGCTCAGGACATACTCAGAAAATGAAGTACGAAGCTAACTCCGCTAATGAAGTATTGAAGTTTGTTACCAATACCAACTGGGTAAATGGCGCAACTTCATCCGCTATCAACTTAGCAACTGATGTTAATTCCGAAAACGGATATTTTAAGGAAGCACAACTTTATAAAACTACCGTAACGGATGAAGACGGAAACCCTGTAACCCAATTTACAGATGGACAGGGGCGAGTTCTGCTAATTCGTAAAACAGACGGAACCCAAAACATTGATACCTATTATGTATATAATGAATATAATCAAAAAGCGTTCATTATTCCTCCCAAAGCTGTAAAACAAATTAAGGATAACGGAAACACTGTTACACAGGCTATTTTGGATGATTTGTGTTACCAGTATAGTTATGATGGTCAGGACAGGCAGGTTGAGAGGAAATTGCCAGGCAAAGGAAAAGAATATTTTGTTTATGATAAAGCCGACAGATTAATATTAAATCAGGATTCCGTGTTGAAATCTCAGAGCAAATGGTTCATTACCAAATACGACATGTTTGGAAGAGTTGCCTATACAGGAATTATCAACGGAGGAGACAGAGCTACATTACAAAACCTGATTAGTAGTTTAACTATCAGAGAATCCAGAAACACATCAGGTTTTACTAAAAATGGATTAACTATTAACTATACCAATGATTATTTTTCTTCTGACCTTGCTGCTGTTTTAACGGTTAATTATTATGATACTTACCCCTCTGAAGCACCGGCTATTCCTGCTACTGTTTTAGGACAATATACACTACCACAAACATTAGGAGCAAATGATACAGCTTCTACAAAAAGTCTGCAAACGGCTTCTTATATTAAGAATATTGAAGACGACAATTGGACAAAAACATTTAATTATTACGATACAAAAGGAAGAATTATTGCTACAAAATCTGTTAACCATTTAGGAGGATACACCAATAAAGATCTTAAAGTAGACTTTACAGGATTACCGGAAGAAAGCTACACCTACCATAAAAGAACTGCTAATGATACGGAGATTAAGGTAAAGGAAAGATTTATCTACGATAATCAAAACCGATTGGTAAAACAATACCATCAGGTTGATAATTTGCAGGAAGAATTATTGGCAGAAAATACCTATAATGAAATCGGGCAGTTAATCAATAAGAAAACAGGAAACAATACAGGAGCTCCTTTGCAGTCAATTGATTATGGATATAATATCAGAGGTTGGATGACTTCGGTAAATAATCCGAACGATCCGAACAGTTTTAACGGAAAGTTATTTGGTTTGGAGTTAAAATATGATAATCCCGCAAGTACATCAATATATATTACACCCAAATACAATGGAAATATAGCAGAGACCGACTGGAAAACGGCTAATGGTAATGTTTTAAGAAGATATGCCTACAAATATGACAAATTGGATAGAATGACAGATGCCTCTTACCTCGAACCGTTAGCTACTGTTCCTGTTACCAACGGATATAGTGAGTTTTTAACGTATGACACCAACGGAAATATCCAAACCCTGAAAAGGTATCAATCCTATAATAATACTGCGATGATGATTGATGATTTGATTTACAGCAATTATAAAGGAAATCAGCTGATAACCGTTACTGACAATAGTAATAATAATTTAGGATATTCGGTAGGAGGAAATACAATTGGTTATGATTTGAACGGAAATATGATAAATCATATTGATAAAGGACTTGAGAATATTTCGTATAATTTCTTAAATTTACCTAATAGTGTTCTTTTTCAGCAGGGAGGTTTGACATTCAGTAATAATCTTGCTTTTTTATACAGGGCAGACGGAGTTAAATTAAATAAAGCTTACACTTATTTTAATCCGAGAAGCGGGATGATGCTCACGGAAAATACTGAATATTTAGATGGATTTCAATATGTAGAACAAGGCGGACTCAGAAATTTGCAGTTTTTTCCGACTAGTGAAGGATATTATGATTTTGTAAAGAAAAGATATGTTTACAATTATGCAGACCAAGTTGGAAATATAAGATTAGCATATTACAGGAATGCCAACAATATCGCCGTTATTGATAAAGAAACAAACTATTACCCTTTTGGGATGGAATATCAGGGGTATAATGGAACTAATACACAAAACCAACATTACAGATACGGCTTCCAAGGGCAGGAAAGACAACAGGAAACGGGATGGAACTCGTTTAAATACAGAAACAGTATTCCTGAACTCGGAAGATTTTTCAATATTGATCCTTTGAGTGAAAAGTATGCGTATAATTCTACGTATGCATTTCAGGAAAATAAGTTAGGATTGGGTAAAGAGTTAGAAGGACTTGAATTATTAAAGAATCAAACAGGATATTTTGCCATAAAAGGAAATGAAATGACAGTAAAACAGGCTCCAATTTCTCAACGAGATTTAAATGGAAGTCCAACTTTTACAGCTGGAGACATTGGATTGACTACAAGTGGATATAACCCAAATGCAGTTCGAATGAGTTCTGGAGGAACAGGGTTAAGATTAAATTCTTATAGATATGACGGACCAACGCCATCAGAAGCAAAAATGGAAAGTATAAGAGGTAATGACCGTCCAACGAATATATGGAATAAAATTTATGATACAGGTATAGATAAGGCAGGTAAAATCAATAGTGGTGTTAAAGAATTGGTGAAAACAATTGACACGGCTATTAATATTCCAAAAGCAATTAGTAGTACTAATGATTTTGTACAAGCCTCTAAAGATATTAAGTCAATTGAGAATCAAGCAATGAGAATGGATGATGCTATGGGGTATGTAAATTCAAGTGGTATAAAAATGGATACTCAAATGAAAGCTGGGGTAACTAACTATATTTTTGATGGAACTTTATCTAAAGATACGAATAACAATCAAATTATTTTTATAGGAAATACAATAATGAAAGCAAATGGAATTCCTGTACAACAGCAACAACCAAATAATAATTCTAAAATTCCAGATGATAAATTATAATTATGAAAAATCTATTATTAATACCTATTTTACTTCTAACCATTAATTGTTGTAATGCTCCAAAAAATAGTGATGATGCGGAAATAAAAGAGACTGTCACAAAATATTGGAAGGCTATAAAAGATAATGATATAGAAACATATAAAAATCTTTTTGATGAAAATGAAGAGTTTTCAGGAGGAATACAAGCAGATTTATTTTTTCTTCATAAAAACTATGAAAAAATAAATCCTAATAATATACTATTGAAAAACTATAAAATAAAAGATACTATTGTTATGTTTTCGAATAACAAACAAAAATATGTGCAATATGTAGTTAATAATCAAGGAAATAATGGTAATATTAAAAAACCATTAATAATAACTTTAATGTTTTATAAACCTGTTGGTTATAATAAAATATACAATCCATCTCCTTTAAAAAATCATATTGGTTGGGATAAATAAAAATATTAAAATTGAAGATTAATAAATATTTTATATTAAGTTGTGTTTTAGTAATTATCTCAATTATTCTGATTGTAAAATTAGATACTATAATTCCTTGGGTATTATTTTATTTGTCTGCCACTTTTTTTATTGTGTTACTTCTTAAACAAATTGATGATTGGGGAATTATGAAAAAGACCCCACACAGAAATTATGAATCTTTTTCAGATAATGGAATTTTTAAATTTTCAGAAAAAGGTTTTTCTATAAATGATAACAAAACACAGGATTTCATTGAATGGATAGATATAAAACAAATAATTTCATATAGTGTAACTTTTTATGAAAACCCGATGATTTTTATTGATATTTATACAGATACAAAAAATTATAGTTTTAATGAAGAAACATTGGGATGGTATCAATTAGTTTCACATATTCAAACTAATTTACAGAATGTTAGTGAAAGTTGGCATCTTGATAATCTTATTGATTCTTCAAATAAGGAAAAAGTAATCATTTATAATCGAGATTACTCTAAAATATAGATAAATCGTCACTATTCGACATTTTATAACTGGTTTCACTACATATAAACAGTGGTAGAGCCAGTTATTTTTATTTAAGCCTGTTTTGAATAAATATAATAAGCAGATGGCTCTTCTTCTTTGGGTGGTTGTTTTATTTGAGGTTTTTTAGTTTTCTCATTTTTATTATCCTTTGAATCAAGCGATTCAGGACATTTTGAACCTGGCAACTGAAAACAACGGAATTTAAATTCATAAAATGGGTTAGACTTCGAGTTTATCGAATCTTTTTTCTCCTGACCAAGGGAAACACAATACAGAAAAATAGAGAAAATACAAAGTTTATTCATACGTATGTTTTGTATGAGCTAATTACGTGAAATATTCAAATACTCAAAATCATAATTAACCTCTGAGATATTATTTTCAGTTATTACATTCAAAAACCTATGTTCTACACTTCCAAAATTAAAATCAGTATAAGAACACCAAAGAAGAAAAATCATTGTAGAATCCTTTTAAAATGAGTTAATACAAACTACGGAGAATCAACGAGAGAACTCACCAATGCTGTTTACTAATCGTGATACTACTTTTCTGTAAACCTGCATAAACAGGAAGCAGTACACTTTCTGTATAGGTAAAATCTTTGCGGGTTATCGCATAAAGCATTCAAAAAATTGTGTCTCTGTGTTTTTCCAATACCTAAGGGAACCTTATTCTGAATATAAGAAAGCAGGACATCAAACATCAAACAAATATTTCATCAAAAATAATATTTTCAATACCAACCAAGCTTTATTTTTCAAAATCATAGAGATTAATACCTGTCTCCTGATCTTTGATTTTTATTACCCTGGTATTGATCGGATAAAAAATAAATTCTGCAGCGCCCTGAATTTTTGCTTCCAAAAGGTGTCCGGCCAAAGCGGTATAATCTTCTCTTCCCAACGTAATGTGAAGATGAAGGGTCAATTTTCCTTCTATTTCAGAAACATTTCCTGAGATATTGGTGACTTCCATCTGTTCTTTAAAAGTCTTATCAACATATTTTTGGGTTGCCGGATTAAAGAAACGGAGAATTGCTTCACTTACAGCTCCTATTCCCGTCACTTCTCCTGCCAGAATATTCTGATCCTGAATAAAATCAGTTAACGTTTCTGTAATACCCGAATGATTCTTAAGACTTACGAGATAAACAGAGCCAGCCTTTTTGGCTGACCAGTTATTTCCTTTGAAATTTTGTACATCCATACTACTAAGATTTATTAATTATAAAACGAATTGAATATTTTGCTCTCTATTTTAAAGCCAAACATCTCATATTTTTAAAAGATCAAGACCTTCCGGTAAATGGGACCTTTGTATTCAGCCAGCTTATTTCAGTGCTGATCGTCTTTTAACAGGCAGGTCAATGCAATAATTATGCTTTATCCCATATTTTCAATAAAAATAGATGATCTGCATTCAATTTTTATTCTCTAAGACTTAAAAACCGGTAAAAAATCCTGAAATTTGCACCAAATAAGAATCAATGAAGATCGTAGATATAGAAAACTGGAACAGAAAGGAGCATTTTGAATTTTTTTCTAATATGGCAAGTCCTTATTTCGGTTTTACAACGGAAGTAGACTGTACAAAAGCGTATGATACTGCTAAAGAAAAAGGATATTCTTTCTTCGCGTATTATTTTCATAAGTCTATGGTTGCGATCAATACCGTGGATCAACTGAAGCTTAGAATTATCGATGGAAAAGTGGTTCAGTTTGATACGGTTCATGCCGGGAGCACCATTGGCCGGCCAGACGGGACCTTTGGCTTTTCATTTACCCATTTTTCAGAGGATTTTGAAGTTTTCAATGCTGCATTACAGGAAGAAATAAAAGGGGTATATCAGTCTTCCGGGCTCAGGCTAAGCAATGAAAGACTGGGAAAAGACCACATACGGCACACGGCTATTCCATGGAATTCATTCAGTGCTGTTCTTCACCCAACAGATTTTAATACCGGTGAATCGGTACCCAAGATTGCTTTTGGAAAATTCAATATCCGTGACGGCAGAAAATATCTTCCTGTCTCCATCGAAGCCCACCATGGTCTGGCAGACGGAATTCATCTTGCCCAATATGTAGCGGAATTTCAACGACAGCTCGATCTGTAAAAATTTAAGAAGTTGAGTATAGAAATGTAAAACATTCACTGCTCTTATTTTTCAAATTTGCTTTATTTACAGGAAACCGTAAGTAATATTTTCCTGTCTTTACTACATTTGACACAAGATATTGCTATATTAGGGAATTGATTTTACTATCAAGACCACTAATCAACCCATCACTCAATTGTATTAAGATGACCCAATTTGAAAATTCTGACTTACAGGTCCTTACCTCTAAAACTAGAGCAGATAAAGCCCTGGATCTTAGGAAATCAGGACATATCATTGTTTTGATGCATGAATTAGATGTTTTTGATGAGATTAAAGAGAAACTTCTTCAGAAAATCCTATAATAATAAATTCCCATATCATCATGCCGACTAATCATGCTTCATCTTTAAATGCTGACGATTTTATTATTGATGTTTCCGGAAATACAGACGTTCCGATTGATTTTGGAGATCGTTTCTCCGGTCCAATCTGACCGCTGCTGATTTGATTAAATCCCTTAAAGGCATTGACAGAAATCAAAATACCCAGAAGATGTTAATTGATTTACTGGAAAACACCCCTGAAATCATTGACTTTTCAAAATGGGGGAAATTTCTGCCTATCTCATATCAGGCACACTTATTAAAAGAAAAGTATTTTGATTTTGAGGGTTGTTATACTTATCTCCAACATCTGGAATTTATAAAAAATAACCCTACTGAACAGTAATATGCTTTACATTATAGCTTAAAAAAGCAGGATATTTGCAAATATCCTGCTTATACTTTGTCCTGAATGTGATCTTTTTACTAAATATTAAGAGTTATTATTGAAGTTTTTCATTGATTCATAGCTTTAAAAAAACCTTTTTCCATCGGGTAAAATTTGAGTTATAAAATTTGAAAGTATTGATCGAGATCATAAAAAGAGAACAAAGGAATCCTTTACATTTAATCCCTGTTAAAAGCGGTCAATATAAATATTGGCAAACAGTCTGATAAAAGCTGTTATGATGTTTTATTTAAAAACGTAACGTGGTACGTATGTGGTACACGGTTTTAATAAAATTATAATCATTTTTTATTTCTTTGCCGTATGTAAAATGGAGGAGAATTCATATGTGTAAATATTTTAACATAATCATTCAATAGAAATGAGTCACATATGGAATTTTATTGAATTATATTCAAAGAAAAAATAAAGTTTTGAATACATAAAAATTATTTTCCAGCCGGATTATAGGATCAGCCCGGGAAAAAAATTTTGTTCTGATGTAAAAAGGATGTTGCATCAGAAATTAGTAGAGATGAGAAAGCATTATGAAAAACAAAACACCTGAAACCAACTTAGAGGATTTGAATCAAAAGATTCTGGTACAAGACGAAATCATGGCATTAGCCAAGGCAAATTCTCCTCGTTTGCTGAATAAATTCAGACTGGTTTATCCGGATTTTTTCGAAAAGTTAGCTGCGATACAGCCAGGGCTTAAAAACTCAGAATTGATCTTTTGTATTTATCTGAAGCTCAATATGACGACAAAAGAAATTGCCACCTGTATCTTTGTCACGCCCAAAGCTATACAAAACCGGAAAAACAGGATCAGAAAGAAACTCAATATTCCCTCTGAATTTGATATCTATAAATGGTTTAATGAAATTTAAACCATTTTTTTAGATTCAAACTTCTGCAATGGCTTTGTCCAGATCGTGATACAGAAGTATTTTCCAATGATTTTCTCTTGCCTCTTTTTCCCATTTCAGTCTCAGTTCCATTGCTTTTCTTCCGTCAAAATCACTTTTGTACGCTAAGTGGTATTTTAAATAGGAAGCCTGAGGAAGATCATCAGCACCATAGAAAACGGTTTCATTATTTTCACGGATCCAGAAAACCTGCATAAAAGGAGTATGACCGCCTACTACTTCATAGGAGATTTCATCAGTGATCTGGCCTATATCCTCATTCATCCAGATGATATTGGGGAGTTCAATCAGTTTTTCCAATATCTCAAAATCGAAAGAAGGATTCCCCTTATTTTCCATTGCAAAATCCAGTTCACGCCTTTGTATATAAATTTCCGCCTTGGGAAATGCAGCTTCAAAACCGCGGCCGGTACGTATCAAAGCTCCTTCAATATGATCTTTATGGAGGTGGGAAAGCAATATTTTGGTGATTTGGTTCGGGTTGATATTTTCTCTTTCCAGGATTTCAGAAACAACAGATGTTCCTGCATCATTTTTCCATCCTATTCCTGTATCCAGCAGGATATAATCGTTTTCTGTAATAACAAGAAAGGGTTGTACAGACATCTTAATCCCTTTAACTGTATCCAGGTTTTCTGCTGTTAAAAGTGTGAAGTCCTTGGTTTTACTGGCTGAGAAATTGCCTTCTTTGAGCGGAATGATTTTCATCCTGCAAATTTCCTTAATATTTCTAAAAATTCAAAGAAATTTCATCAATGTAAATCATCAACAAAAACAATCATACGGAGCATCTACCAGTTGCTTAAACCATTTTCTAAAGCTTTTGCATAATTTTCCCGGTCAAAAGAGTAGAGGTCGGGTGACTTATGAGCTCCCCCGCGTCTTTGTTCTTCCAGTTTTTTTAATATTCCTAAGTTTTTAATCTTTCTGTAAAAATTCCCGCGGTTGAGCGTTTTGCCTAATAAAGCTTCATACAGTTTCTGCAGTTCCTGAAGGGTAAATTTTTCAGGAAGAAGATTGTATCCGATAGGTTTATATGAAATTTTTTCCCGAAGGGTAAGCAATGCTTTCTCTATAATTTCCCGGTGGTCCATAGCCAGCTCAATTTCAGCAAGGTTCTTTATATACACCCATTCGCATATTTCACTCATTTCATCTGCAACAGGGCTGATAGCTGAAGACTTGTACAAAGCATAATATCCCACTGAAATGAAACGCTGTTTCTGGAAAAGACTATCATCAAAATCTTCAAAGTAATACTCACTTCTGTCTTTCTTTCCGAAAACACCAAATTCCTCAAGAAAAATATTCTTCAGACCCGTTCTGGATTCCAGAATTCTTGATATGGCATCATCTAAATCCTCATCTTTCTGTACGTAGCCCCCGGGAAGAAGCCATTGTTTTCTGTAATTCATTTTTGCCAGCAGCACCTTCAGTTCATTCTGATCAAAACCAAAAATAACCGGATCTGCTGAAATATGAGGGAGGTAAATTTCCTTTGCTTCTATAGACCTCTTTATGATCTGCTCTTTGGAATCCATATCATTCATAACATTAGTGTAGATCACAAATGTAAGATAAAACTGGACAATACTTCAAAAATACTTTATTAAAGCTTGTTTGAGAAAGATCATCTATTATTTTAACAGATTATATAGATCATTTCTTTTTATTTAAATGACTACCTTTGGGCTCTTAAAAGCAACAGGTTTCTGACTGACAGTATTACATAATGAGGCTCAGTCATCTGAAACGGTTTTCTATTCACCCAAATTTTATATGCAATATGCAGGAGAGTTCTTCTAACGGCATTTCTAGAACAGTGATCTGGCTGATGGCCATTATTTCCGGGCTCGTAGTAGCCAATAATTATTATAATCAGCCTTTGCTGGCGCTTATTTCTGAAGATCTTCATGTTTCCGAAGCTGCGGCCAGCAGAATTTCTGTGCTCACCCAGATCGGTTATGCATTGGGATTATTGCTGATTGTACCGCTTGGAGACAAATTTTTCCGGAAAAAACTGATTTTAATAGACCTTTTTCTTGTTTTTGGATCTTTATTGTGGATGACTTTTTGCCAATCAATTATGGATGCTGTATGCTGCCAGCTTATTAATCGGAGCTACGTCGGTCATTCCTCAGTTATTTGTTCCTATTGCAGCAGAACTTTCTTCGGATAAGGAAAAATCTTCCAATATTGGTCTTGTGATGTCCGGGCTTCTGCTTGGGATACTCCTTTCCCGCTTCGTAGGAGGGATTGTGGGAGAAGTTTGGGGCTGGAGAGCTATGTTTGGTATTGCAGCAGGGTTAATGATTTTAGTATGGCTGGCCGTTTATAAAATGCTTCCGGAACTGCAGCCAAATTTCAAAGGGAGCTATAAAGAGCTGATGCGTTCCGTAGCTCATCTTGCCAGAACACAGCCTATTCTCCAGCTTGCCTCATTCCGTGGAGCAATGGCTTTCGGCTCTATGTGCGCCCTGTTTACCACATTGGTCTTTCATATGGAAAAACCGCCTTTCAATGCAGGATCGTCTGTTGTGGGAAGTTTTGGACTGGCAGGTGCAGTAGGCGCCCTGGCGGCCGCGAAAGTAGGGAAATTACAGAAATACCTGGATATCAACCGGATCATATTATATTCATTACTGATCGTTATTGGAAGCTGGGGATTCACCTATTTTGCCGGAGAAACGTATTGGGGACTTATCATAGGCGTAATTCTTGTCGATCTTGGGGTGCAGTCCAGCCATATTATGAACCAGACCAATTATTTCCTGATAAAATCCAACGCTGTCAACAGATTAAATACGGTGTATATGGTTTCTTATTTCATCGGTGGATCATTAGGCACCTGGCTGGCTTCAATAGCCTGGCAAAAAGCACAATGGAGCGGCGTCTGCTTTATAGGGACATTATTTGGAGTACTGGCACTGATCGCTCATATCCTGTTTTCTCAAAAAGTAAATAAGCTTGATTGAAAAAAGAGTCATTTACAATAAAATTTAATATCATTGTCACAAATGCACGACTGATTTGATTCGTGCGTTTGTGGCAAAAATATATGGATTATTAATGTATTCATAAAGATCCGGTTATCATTTGACGGTAGTAAATCTTTAGTAAAACATTTGCGGTTCCAGTACCAATCAATAGGTGTTTCACAATAATATAATTTTCCCTCCGGTTTCACTTATGGCACAGGGTTATGAGGAACATAAAAAAACTATTCTTCAGATATACTTTGTTCCTGGATTAGTTCTCTATGTTTTCCACCCCATTTACTCAGCTCGTTCCAGATGGGAATCAGTTCTCTGGCAATGTCTGTGAGTTCATAATCTACACGCGGAGGAACTTCCGCATGTACCGTTCTTTTTATCAAACCTTCTTTTTCCAGTTCTCTCAACTGAAGGGTGAGCATCCGTTCTGTTATTCCTAAAATAGCTTTTCTAAGTTCACTAAAACGGAGCTTTCCATCTTTAAGCTTATCTAAAATCAGCAGTTTCCATCTGCCTCCGATCTTACAGACGGCATAGGTCAGATCACACTCATGTATATATTGTCTGTTGATATTATTCGTTGAATTTTCTTTGATCTTACCCATTACTTACAAGTTTGTTAGTACCATACAATTCATTGTATACCGTGCAAATGTAAGATTTGAATTTTAATTTTGTCAACAGAAGCAGAAAATAGGCAGCAGTAAAGAACAATAGCGCTACCGTTCACTGCAAAAAAGAATATCAACTTAAATTAAAAAATAAAATGCAGTTAACCCCAAAGATCACCCAGATTGTAAGCCACTTAGAAAAAATACAATCATTCAATGTGCAGGATTCCTTAGACGATACCCGTAAATATCTTGAAGTCATGACCCTTCAGCTTAGCGGAAAAAAAGAATCTATGACCATGATAGAAGAATTGAATATACCAAAGGAAAATCACCGGATTCCCATCAGGATTTACCGTCCCAATGGAAAGGAAATTCAGAAATCATCAGCTATTATTTATATTCATGGAGGATGGTTTATTGCTGGAGGATATGAAACCCATGATGCTGTAGCCCGAAAACTGGCTAATAAAACAGGATCAGTAATTATTTTTATTGACTATCGCCTTGCCCCGGAATATCCTTTCCCGGCAGGTTTACATGACTGTATTGATGCCGCAAAGTGGGTCATGGTGCATGCAGAATCTTTGGGAATTGACCAAAATCAAATCGGGATTATGGGGGACAGCGCAGGTGGGGCTCTTGCAACAGCTGTTTCTACACAAATAGGGGAGCATCTGAAATTCCAGGTGTTAATCTATCCGGCGACCGACAATCATCTCAATTCAAAATCATGGGAAACCTATGAAAACGGACCGGTCCTGAATAAACCGGGAGGCATTGAAGCCTGGAAAGCGTATCTTCCTGAAGATAAAGCCAATGACCCTCTTGCTGTTCCTGTTTTAATCAAAGATTTTAAAGCTACTCCTTCAACTTTAATCATCTTAGCGGAACACGATCCACTCCTCGATGATGGAAAGCAGCTGGCTGAAAATATGGAAAATGCAGGAATATCTGTTAAAATAAGCTTTTATCAAGATATGGTGCATGGATTTATGCATATGGGGGAAGTCTTGGATGAGACCCAAATTGCGGTAGATGAAATGGCCACTTTTGCTCAACAGCATTTTGAAACGGTAATCCAAAAGTAGCGATGAAGAAATATGCATACATTGGATGTCTGGGGTTTATAGCAGTAATCACAACAGAATTCGGTGTTATCGGGATTCTGCCACAAATTGCAAAACACTATCATATCGGGATTGATAAGGCGGGTTATCTATTAAGCGTATTTGCCCTGGTCATTGCCCTTACCGGCCCTTTTATGACACTCCTTACATCGGGTTTTGACCGTAAAAAAATAATGATCACGGCTATTTTTATGTTTTTGATTACAGGAATTGTGTCATCATGTTCACCTCCATTCTGGTTATTGCTGCTTGTAAGGATTCTTCCTGCATTTTTACAGCCGGTGTATATTGCGACCGCATTATCTGTCGCCATATCCCGGGCAGATGACCGCAGAAAAAATGAACTGATGAGCATTGTATTCAATGGCGTCGCTATAGCCATGGTCACAACGGTTCCTTTTGCCACATGGGTCGCCGGGCTTGGTTCCTGGGAAAATTCATTTATGATTCAGACCGGAGTGAGTCTGATTGCTTTGATTACCATTCATTTTCTATTGCCGCCAATGCCTGTTAAAGAGAAAAAGACGTATGGAAGCCAGATCATCATCTTGAAGCATCCTCCGTTTATTCTAAGTACGCTGACGAACTTTTTTATGATCACCGCCTGGTTTTCTACCTACAGCTTTTTTGCGGATTACCTGAACAAAGCGAAGGGTATGGATACTTCTATGGTAAGCTATATGCTGTTCCTGTTCGGAATTATAGGAATTTTAGCCAACTCTATCGCGGGTAAAATGCTCAATAAAAATGTAGCCGGAACTACAGCATTTTTTCTTTCAGGAACCATTTTAGTTCCTATACTGCTGTCTATTTCTGATGGAAATCTACTGGCAACCGTTACGGTCATAGGAATCTGGGGATTTCTTTATTCGCCAAGTTTCCTGAATGCTTCAACCTACATGATTTCTTCTGCGCCGGATTCACTGGAATTTGCCAACAGCCTGGCCACCTCATTTGGAAACCTGGGAGTTACTTTAGGAACAACGATCGGAGGCTGGGTCATCATGACAAAAGGAGCAGAGTATACCCCATGGATTGGCTTTGGCTTTGGCCTTCTTGCCTTTTTAATGATGATCTTAAAGACTATTTTTGAAAAACACAGAAGGCTTTCTACCTGTTAAAACTAAACTGTAACATTTTTTGTTACATTAGTAAAAATGTATTATCTTTGTCCTATTAATTTGATTTAAAATTAAATACAATGAAAATAGAAATCTGGTCGGACGTAATGTGTCCGTTTTGTTATATCGGGAAAAATAATTTTGAACAGGCTTTAGAGAAATTGCCATTTAAAGATCAAGTTGAAGTAGAGTGGAAGAGCTTTCAGCTGGATCCAACCTTGGATCCCAAGGAAACTCAAAATACAATTCAATATTTTAAAGAAAAGAAAGGAATCGTTGAAGACCAGGCTACACAGATGCTAAGCCAGGTTACTCAAATGGGTAAGGGTGCCGGGATTGATTTTAATTTTGAAAAAGCATTGATCACGAATACTTTCAGTGCCCATAAGCTGCTTCATCTGGCTAAAAAATACAGCAAGGCCAATGAAATGGAAGAAGCTTTATTTATCGCTCATTTTATTGATGGCAAAAATGTAGGGGATCCCGAAGTCTTAGTGTCGATTGCTGAAAATTTAGGAATAGAAAAGGAAGAAGCAAGACAGGCTGTTACTTCTGACCACTTAGACTATGAGGTGAATCAGGATATCCAGGAAGCCAGAAATAATGGTATTTCCGGTGTTCCTTTTTTTGTACTCAACGGAAAATATGCTGTTTCAGGAGCACAACCGGCAGCGGTATTTGAAGATGCGCTTCAGCAGACATATAAAGAAACGGTGAGTCCTTTTAAGGATCTTTCCGGCGGCAGTGGCTCCTCGTGTGACGCTGACGGATGCAGTATTTAATACTTATGAACCCCAAGCTATTTATAGTTTGGGGGTTTTAATTTAAATCTTTAAGTTAAGCAATAAAATGATAATATGGATATCGTTATTAAATAAGCTGTCATGAAGATTATTAACCTACTGAGAATAGTCTCTATTCTTTCTTATTTACTCGTTATTTTATCGGGTGAAATGATTGGAGTACCATTGGTCTGCTGGCTTTTATTTACCGTTGTTGATGTTGGAAACATTGATCAGGTTTTTGCAATTCTGGGGATTTTAGGGGTTGTGCTCAATGTGACAAGATGGAGAAACAGGATTCCAGTAACAATTTTAATTTTCATACTTATGCTCTTGCCACTCATTAGCAGAATGGTACAGATCCCCCTTGAACGGTTTAATTATTTATCATTCCAAATTCCTTTATCAATTTTTATCATCTGCTATTTGATATTCATCATTCTCAATGCAAAAAAAGAAAAACCTGTTGTATCTTTGTAAAGCTTTATAAATAGCGCAATAAATCTAATTTTTTATGATAAAAATTAATAACGAAACTCATTATCCGGTGGATGATACCCTTTTTGTTTTTGCATTGGATTCAGAAGCGGGAACTGTATTTGACGGGAAAAATAAATTAATAACCGGGATCGGGAAAGTCAACGCTGCCATAGAGCTGACCAAAGAAATTCATTTCAGAAAACCAAAACTGATCGTTAATTTAGGCTCAGCGGGAAGTAAAGGATTTCATAAAGGAGAAGTGGTATGCTGCACAAAATTCATCCAGCGGGATATGGATGTAAGGGGACTTGGATTTGAACTGTATGAAACACCACTATCAGGAGTGCCTCCCGTATTGGAATATGGTCTTAAAATGGATAGTTTACAAGAAGGGATCTGCGGAAGTGGCGACAGTTTTGAAATGAACCATTCCGAAACGGACTACAATATTGTGGATATGGAAGCGTATCCATTGGCATTGATTGCCCAAAAGGAAAACATTCCGTTTCTATGTCTGAAATACATTTCTGACGATGCGGGAAGTGATGCTGCAGACGATTGGAGTGTGCAGGTACACCTGGCCTCTGAAGCATTTAAGAAAATATTGTTTTCATAAATAAATCCTTAAGAAAATTCCAGGATTATATTCTTTATTTTTACATGCAGGCTTCCAATTATGAAAGTGACTTTTTATCAACCGGTACATCCTATTCTCAAAAAATATATTGAAGGATATTATTTTGTAGCAAAAGATGATCATCATCAGCCGGTCAGGTATCTTACATTTCCGGACAACTTTTTCATTCTATCAGCATGTCAGGATGTATCTATTACTCAGGATAAAGGATGGGTGGAAATTTACCGGTCCTTATCAGAAAATATTGTGATCGATTTAGTTTTGAGATGTTCTGTTCCTACTGAAATTTTTTATCAGCAATCGGTTAATGAAGTTACTGTTTACTTTAAGCCATTGGGTATGTATCACTTTTTTGATGATGACGGAAAGGAAGCTTTTCAAGAAAACATTCACCTTTCGGATTTTAAAGAAGTGATGAATGTTATTTTAAAAGAGGCTGACAGAAAGAGACAAATTGAAATGCTGGAAAATTATTGGCTTTCAAAATTCCGGCAGAAAAATTTAATCCTGGCTTATTCAATCCTGGCCGATTTTGAAACTGAACTCAGCATCGAAGAAATTGCTGAAAAAAATAAAATAACGAGACAGTATGTAAATAAGATCTCACAACGATATTTAGCCAAACCAGCATCTGAATTCAGAAAGATCCAGAGATTCCGTAAGGTGTTGATGTCAAATAAAAAAAACAGGAACCTTACGGAACTTTCCTACGAAAATCTTTTTTATGACCAGTCGCATCTTATTAAAGACTTTAAAGAACTAACAAAAATAAGTCCCGGAAAATTCTTTGATCATGTAGATACCGAACAAAATAATATCTGGTTGTTTATTTAAGTTTCCATTTTTACAATTTATATGATTTTCATTGAAATACATTTGCTGAAATAGTAAACCCTGTTTCGATGAAAAAATTACTGGCCGGAATCCTCTTTTTTTATGCATTCTTTTCTAATGCGCAGAAAGATGACAATACCAAAGTGCTTTCTGATATTACAGAAAAAGTAAAAAAATATTATATTGATAAAGAGGCTTATAAAACAGCAGATTCCTTATTTCAAAGTGACCTTAAGAAAGGTACTTTCCATAATCTGAATAAAAAAAACTTTGCAGAACTGCTGACCCAGAAGTTGAGAACAGCAATAAAGGATAAGCATCTTTTCGTTAAATATCTCGAAAACTACAGTCCTGAAAAGCTGGTCGGTGAGAAAGAAAAAGAGAAATTAACCAATTTCCTTAACAGTCTTGAAAATTTTGGTTTTGAAAATGTTCAGCGTTTGGAAGGTAATATCGGATATATCAATTTCAAAGGTTTTGCATCCCCTGAATCCAGTGCAAATACATTGGCTGCTGCCATGAATTTTGTGGCCAATACCAACGCTCTGATTATTGACCTTAGAGAGAATGGTGGGGGAGATAATGGAATGCTTCTGTTATTCTGCAGTTATTTTTTTGATAAAAAAACGGAGCTTTATACCACTTATTTCAGACATGAAGATAAAACCGTAGTAAATAGTACACAATCCAATGTTTCCGGGCCGAAATATCTTCATAAAAAAATCTGTATTCTTACCAGCAAAGAGACCTTTTCCGCAGCTGAAGGGCTTGCTTACTTTTTGCAGCAACATACATTGGCTGAAGTAATCGGTGAAAAAACCGGAGGTGCTGCCAATCCGGTAGATCATTTTGTTATTCAAAATCAATATTTACTGCTTGTTCCGGCAGGGGAAATCTCTTCTTCAGTACATCATAAAAATTGGGAACATACCGGAGTAATTCCTGATCACGAAGTAAAAGCTGAAAATGCTTTAAAGGCCGCCTACAGCAGAATTTTAAAAAATATAATAAAAACAGGAACAAAAACAGAATTAAGCATACCTGAAATAAAGAAACTTATTAATAAATTAGATCAATAAATGAATAATATGTCATCAATAATCATTAATAAAGCTGGAGTAAAAGATCTTGAAGTCGTCCAAAATATTGGAATACAGACCTTCTCTGAAACATTTGCAGAAGATAATTCCGAAGAGGCTATGAAAAAGTATCTGGAAGAAAGTTTCAATACTGAAAAAGTGAAGTCCGAGCTTAATAATCCGGATTCTCTTTTTTACATTGCCTGGGAGGAGGACGATCCTGTCGGTTATCTGAAAGTGAACTCCGGCAAAGCTCAGACAGAATTACAGGATGAAGCCGGTCTTGAAATTGAAAGGATCTACGTAAAGAAAAGCCATCATGGCAAAAAAGTAGGGCAGCTTCTTTATAACCAGGCTTTGGAAACGGCTCAACAACTCAATAAATCTTATCTGTGGCTAGGAGTTTGGGAAGAAAATTTAAGAGCTTTGCACTTTTACAGAAAAAACGGATTCGTTGAATTCGACAAACATATTTTCAGACTCGGACAAGAGGAACAGACAGATCTGATGATGAAGAAAATACTGGATTAGATTTTTACCGCGATATAAACTAATCTCAATTTTTCTCAAAGATCAAGGGGGATAATGCAGATATCTGCATAAAAACCTGTATAATCTGTAAATCAGCATAGATAAAATAATAGTAATAGATGAAAAATACAGCGTTATATTGAATCAGAGATCAAATCCTCTGTGACTTTGCGCTTATCCAGAATATGAACAATTCAGAGTTTTTACAACAAATTAATCAGTACTATCCATTATCTGATGAGACTATTAAGGCTTTATTGGATATCTGTACGGAAGAAAAATACCGTAAAAATGATCTTCTCCTGGAATCGGGAAGCATGGCAAGACATTATTATTTTTTGAAATCCGGATTAATAGGCTATTATACAATCGATGAACAAGGAGATTATATTTACAAAATTTTCTTTGAAGAAAACAGTTTCGTTGCCTCTACCGCTTCCATTATAAAAAATGAGCCGAGTGATTTTACTATTGCTGCGCTTGAGGACTGCTCAGTAATCCAATATCCGGTAAAAGCCTACCGGGAATTACTGGAAAAGTACCATGATCTGGCTCTCTTTCACTTATATTATCTGGAAAAGAACTGGGTAGTCAAAAAGGAACCGCTGGAAGTTTCTTTAAAATATGAAACTGCAAAACAACGCTATTTGCAACTGCTTGAAAACACATCTTTGTACGAAAGGCTGAAACAGTACCAGATTGCCTCTTATCTGGGAATTACCCCCACGCAACTTAGTCGTATAAAAAAGGAAATAAATTAACAAAGGCTTCAACATATGTTGAGGCTTTTTTATTATTTCCGCCTCATTTTTGTCTTATCATAAGATCAAAGGAATATCTTCATCAAAACCCCGGAATACCAATAGAAATTCCTACATTTATACAGATGTACTTTGATATTATGTTTATCATTCATTAAACATTTTTACAGCATGAAAAAGTTAATCCGCATTGTTGTTGTCCTGACTGCGTTTGTTCAGGCTTCAGCACAAAAAATTATTCATCAGGAAGTATTCAGTCCCAAAATGAATAAAAAGATCAAAACGATCATTATTACTCCCGACATTGAACCTAAGACCACGTATCCTTCTGTGTATATACTCCATGGTTTCAGCGGTAATCCGGACAGGATCATCAAACAGGATATTCCTGACCTGATTCAGAAAGCTCAGGAATATAAGACCATTTATATTCTGCCGGATGGAAATTATAGTTCATGGTATGTAGACAGTCCAATCGTTAAAGATTCTCAATACCAGACTTTCATTGGAAAAGAACTTGTGGATTTTATTGATAAAAACTATCCGGTGAAAGCAGAAAAAAAGTTCCGGGGCATTCTGGGATGGAGTATGGGAGGCTATGGGGCTACCAACATTGGAATTACCTATAACAAAACGTTTGGAATTGTAGGAAGCTCATGCGGAGCATTGGATTTTAACTCTTTCGGGGAAGGCTACGCAAAATATATGGTCAATAAAGTACTGGGACCTTTGGAATCTATCAACCCTATTTTTCTAACGGATAATAAAGTAAAATTGATGGCAGGTGCCGGCCAGCAATATATTTTTGACTGCGGAACAGAAGATGTCCAGATGATCGGGATGAACAGAAAATTCCATAATAAACTTACTGAGCTTAAAATTCAGCATTTATATATAGAATCCTTAGGAATCCATGATCCGGTCTATTGGAGCAGGTCGCTATCTGAACAGCTGACCCTGTTTAACTGGTTTTTTAAATAAAAGATATTTTCAAAATAAAATCCTTTTTAAGCGCTTGCTTAAAAAGGATTTTTCATTGATTGATTGTTCAAATGCTATGGGTGCATTCTAAAAATGTTGAAAATTTTTGCCCAAATGTTCTTCTATGACAAAGAACGGGTCTTCCGTAAGGGTATGTGCCCTCATATCAATAAGGCTTACCTTACTCATCATACGGAGCATAATTCTTCTTTCACAAGGATGTTCCACCCCGTCAATATTTCTTACTCCGGCACGGAAAGCTGATCTTCCATGGGCACATAAGTGATTGTTGACCAGTATAACATCTCCTGCCTGAGGCGTAAAATCAGAATAGATCAAATGTCTTGCTTCCTCCCAGAATTCCTTCAAATGATGCTGAGCTTCATCCGATTGTCTGATACTTGAATTGAAAAGCTGCTCTGCAGCATCAAATCTCATGAATGGAAGCTTATAGTTCCCGTACAACACAGCATCTAAAGTCTCTTCTTCATTCATGCCGGTTTCCAGATTCGCATCTTTGGGTATTTTATAAATACGCTCAAAAAGAGGCCTGTAGTTTTCGCCAATGGATTCATGAGAACGGATAGAATAGAGGGTTGAAGGTACCTGCTCTTCGTTGCGCACATACATAAAGCTCAGAAAATCGGCCTGGTGCTTCAGAAAAGCATCTTCAGTATGTACATAAAGATCGGTGGAAGATCCTGATCCCGTCTGTGTCTCTCTCATTTTTTCATCGGGAATGATCGCATGGATCAATCCTCCTCCCTTGCGCTGGGAATAGTATTGTACAGGTTTCGACGGCAAGGCTCCATGAATCAGGGCACAGGCAAAACCATATAAATTAAACTTTGAATAATCGGCCGACTGCCAATTGGGCGGGGTAGAGCCTATACTCTCCTGGTCGATATCCATTAATCCCTTAAAGATCAATGCACCATACTGATTTTTAGAAAAGTCACTGGCAAAATCAGCCGCTATATGTAAAATTCTCTCGGGTAAAAAATAAGAAGCCAGCTGATGGACGTGTCTTATAAAGTCACGATTTTCATAGCTGCCATATTTTCTCTGAAGATGCTCCGCTGCATCTTTTATCATTCTTCGTTCTTGAGAAGTGAGCTCAATTGCTGTAGGAAGCAGTTTTACCTCGGTAATACTGTCATTATCTAAAATTTCTAAAGAATTCATTAAAAAAAAATTTGGTGTTAAATAATAATTTTTATATTTGTTTTTAATTATTCTAAATAACAATAACGAGTTCAAATTTATGAATAATTATGCAACCACCAAATAAAATATAAAAAAAATGTAAAAATTAAAAACCTGACTATCAGATATATAATGCTATATATCAAAAAACCACAACAACTCATTGATTAAAAAAATCACCTTACAAAAACTTTTATGAATAACAATATAATATCCCTCGAAGAGCTATCAAGCACTACCTTACCTCACATTTTGGGGAATTTTGGGAATATTTTTCATCCTGACAATTATGATCATTATCGTAATGCTGTCAACAGTACTTTAGACCTTGTACAAGAATTTCTTCATAGAAATGACAAACCTTTCAGCGGTATAGAAGCCAAAAAAATGAAAGGGATGGTACAACAGATCGACCTTAATCAAAAACTTTCAAATTATAACGAACTTCTTGCAGAGGTAGATGATATTTATGTAAAACATGCTACAGCGTTTCACTTACCTCAATATGTAGCCCACCTCAATTGCCCGGTGGTAATTCCGGCTTTGGCAGGTGAGATTCTTGTAAGTGCCATCAACTCCTCCCAGGATACTTATGATCAGAGCGCCGGCGGGACTTTTATGGAAAGAAAACTCATTGACTGGACCGCAGAGCAGATTGGCTATAATCTCAACGAAAGTGATGGTGTATTCACAGCAGGAGGCTCACAGAGCAACTTAATGGGATTGGTCATGATGCGCGACTGCTTTTCCCAAAAAAGGTACCATCACAACATTAAAGCGGATGGCCTGCCCCGTGAAGCAGATCGTTTCAGAATCTTTGTTTCTGATAAATCTCACTTCAGTAACCTCAAAAATGCATCCATAATGGGATTGGGTGAGAAATGTATTATTAAAGTACCTACCGATGAAAGATTCCGTATGGACATCTCTCTATTGAAGAAGTATATTAAAAGAGAGGAGCAGATGGGAAATATTCCTATTGGTATTGTGGCCACTGCAGGAACTACCGACTTTGGCAATATTGATCCATTGGATGATATCGCCAATATAGCAGAACACTATAACATATGGATGCATGTAGATGCTGCCTATGGCTGTGCTTTATTATTAAGTGAGAAATACCGTGATCTGCTGAATGGAATTGAAAGGGCAGATTCGGTAACGATAGATTATCATAAATCTTTCTTCCAGCCTATCAGCAGCAGCGCCTTTATTGTAAAAAATAAAAAGGAACTGCTGATCCTGAAGCATCATGCAGATTACCTGAATCCCAAAGAAATGGATGAAGAGGAAATTCCTGCTCAGATCAATAAATCCATTACCCAGAGTACCCGCAGGTTTGATGCTCTGAAGCTATGGTTTACCTTAAGAATGATGGGTAAGGAACAGCTTGCAGAATACACGGATACCGTTATCGATCTTACCAAAGATGCTGCTGCAATGATCACTGAAGATCCTGAATTTGAACTTCTTTCCGATTCTGACCTGAGTGTTCTTGTTTTCCGGTATATAAGACCGGAAATCAGCAATCAGGATGCCCTGAACCAGTATATCAAAATGAAACTTTTCTACAGTGGAGAAATCCTGGTAGCCAGTACAAAGGTCAACGGAAATTTCTATCTGAAGTTTACCTTCCTGAACCCGATAACCACCACAGAAGACATTCATCACATCCTCACTACAATCAAAATGCATGGAAAAGACTTTAGTACAGAAAAATAAAACCGGCCAGAAGGCCCGTGAAATGACCTTAAGGATTCTGCTCAACGGAATGCTGAGAGAGCTGGGAAACGGAAAATTTTATCAGGGAAGTCCGAAATATGATCTTCTTACCGCACAGGCCCTTGAAAAAAGTGACTATCCACTGCATATGAGGTTTGAGATGAAGAAAAACGGAATCTTTTTATTTGCTCCTGTTTCTTACCGCTCCGAAAGTGCTTTTCATGAATACGGATTTCCTATTTGGGCTGTTGACCATGAGAATCAAAAGACTTTTGAAGCAGGCACAGAAAAGCTTATCGAGCTTATTTATCAGGAATTTTCCGATACCCAGAGTGAGACAGGTTTTGAACGTTTTGCCCAACGGGTTAAGAGCAGCCTGAAAAATCTGGAACTGACTACCGAGGCCTGTTCTCAAAAAGAAAAACCTTTGTCCTATTCATTTTTAGAGTCCGAGCAAATGCTCCCGGCAGGCCACAATCTGCATCCGTTCACTAAATCCAGGATGGGATTTTCTGAAGAGGAGCATGTGCTGTACGGTCCTGAATATGGAAAAAGATTTCAACTTGATTATTTCCTGATTCACAAAGACTGTATCTCTGAAAAATCACTTCCCGGAATTTCAGCAAAAGAGATATTCGAGAAATGGGTGTCAATACCAGAAAGTTACGATTTTGACAACACAAATGATTTCTACATCGTACCATGCCATCCATGGGAAGCGCAGTATCTTTTGTCAACAGAAGAATATCCGGAAATGCTTGGATCAGGGAAAATCATCTATATCGGGCCACTGGGAGAAGATTTTTATGCAACCTCTTCTATAAGGACGCTGTACAATCCCGATTTCAGTTGGATGCTGAAGTTTTCCCTGCATGTTTTAATGACGGGATCTGTGAGAACAAACAGTTTAAAAGACCTGAACAGAGGATATGCTTCTGCAATATGGTGGCAAAATGAAAAAGCCTTATTTGAAGAAAATTTCCCGAATTTTAAATTATTGATGGAACCTTCCACATTAAGCGTTCATTATGAAGGTAAGAATATGGAAAGTCTGAATATCCTGATCCGTGAAAATCCTTTTTCCACTGATGATAAGGTTCTTTTATTGGCAAGGCTTTGTCAGGACGAATCCATAGACGGGTTCAGTTTTATAACACATTTCTTTAAAAATGTTGCTGATCACTTGGGCATGGAACCGGAGAAAGCAGCAATCATCTGGTTTGAAAAATATGTGGATCTTCTGCTTTCGCCTTTAAACAGGTTATTCAGCCAATTAGGGATGGCACCGGAAGTCCACCAGCAGAACCTGATGATCCAGCTGGATGATCAGCTTCTTCCCCAGACACTCTATGTACGGGACGGGCAGGGATATCTGCTGAAAGAAAGCTTTAAGGAGAAATACCAGTTGCTAATAGAGAACTGTCCTGAAGTTGATGACCTTTTTATCAGGGATGAGCGTCTTTTAGATATCATTTCTCATCATCTTTTAGTGAGTAATCTCAGTGCCCTGATCTCCTCAATAGGTAAAACAGGATTGGTCAGCGAGAGAAGGCTGATCAATATTCTGTACAGGGAATTTGAGAACCTTCATGAGTACGAGCCTTCAGCTTTGACAGCTTATGCTTTGCACCAAAGATATTGGGCTGCGAAATCCAACCTTCAGTCAGCGGTTTCTGAGGTAGATGGAGGGGTAAATGCTGCTGCAATTTCCTATGCTAAAGTACCTAATCTTCTTCACAAATATTTCTTTTCAGACCAGCTGATCCATCCGGAAGGAAAAGAAGTTTTCTTTACCCGTTATTTTCAGAAAGAAGATGTGACGATGAGCATGCGTCCGATAGACCTTGAAAATGATCTTGAAATGCTTCACGAATGGTTTAACCGCGAGCATGCTGTAAAAATATGGCAAATGAACTGGCCAATCGACGAGCTGGAGACGTATTACAGGCTGATGCTTCCAGATGATGAAGCCCACAGCTATATCATAGCAAGCAATGATGAACCCACCTGTAATATAGAGATTTACTGGGCCTGCAGGGATATCGTAGGAGATTATTATGAAGTATTGCCTACCGATTATGGAACCCATCAGTTCATTGCCCCTATTGATCCAAAGAAGAAATATGTATCTCCATCTACACAATCAATGGTCGACTACGTTTTTGCACAGCCACAGGTAGGTAAAATGGTAGGGGAAGGATCTGTAGATTCTCTTGCATCCATGATGAATAAGGCACACGTTGGCTTCAAAGTGGAAAAAGTGATCGAAATGCCGCATAAAAAAGCCAATCTTAATTTCTGCTACCGCGAATGGTATTGGGAAAAGTTTCCGCAAAACAAAGACGTACAAATCACCGCAAACATCACCACAAATGAATAATGAAACCATATATAATGTAATAGGCATAGGAATAGGTCCCTTTAATCTTGGACTGGCAGCCTTATCTCACCCGATTCCGGAACTGAAAACACTTTTTCTTGACCAGAGAGATGGTTTCGACTGGCATCCGGGGTTAATGATCGATCATGTGACCCTACAGACTCCTTTTTTATGTGACTGCGTATCCATGGCTGATCCTACGAATCCCCTAAGCCTCCTGAATTACCTGAAGGAAACCGGAAGGCTTTATAAGTTCTTTATCCGGGAAAATTTCTTTATCCCCAGAAAAGAGTACAACAAATACTGCCAATGGGTGATTGAACAGCTTCCGGAATGTCGTTTTTCAACCCAGGTCGTAGACATTCATTATGTGGACGGTCTTTATCTGATCACTACGGTTCATACAAAAACCAAAGAAACAACCGTTTTTAAAACGGAAAGACTGGTCCTGGGAACCGGAACACAGCCGCACATCCCACCTTTTATTCCTAAAGATGATTCCCGTATCATCCATACCAGTTCTTATCTGTACCGAAAGGAAGAACTCTTATCTGAAGGCAGGAAAATAGCAATTATCGGCTCCGGACAAAGTGCTGCCGAGGTATTTTATGATCTTCTTCAGAGCAGGAATGAAAAAACGGAACTTGGTTGGTATTCCCGTCCGGACAGATTTTTCCCTATGGAATACTCCAAGCTGACCCTGGAGCTTACTTCGCCTGATTATGTAGAATATTTCTTTAACAGAACAGAAACGGCAAGGAAAACTATTTTAAGCAAGCAGCAAAGCCAGTTTAAAGGAATCAATTATGATTTGATCAACGATATCTATGATTTTATTTACGATCTGAATATCGACAATGTTGACACTCTGCTTAAAATTATTCCGAACAGCCAGCTGAATAGGGTTGACAACAGCAGCCAGGAACTTATCCATCTTGAATTTACTCAACTGGAACAGGAAGTTCCTTACGAGCAGGAAGCGGATTACCTGATTCTGGGAACCGGATACCGTTATCATGAGCCTTCATTCTTAAAGAATATCCAGTCCAGAATAAAAAGAGACTCCGGCGGATTATTTGACGTCAACAGAAATTACTCAATAGACCATAATGGTGGTGAAATTTATGTACTTCACGCAGAAGTACACACCCACAGCTATATTTCCACAGACCTGGGGATGGCTGCTTACCGAAATTCTTACATCATTAATGATATCCTTGGAAGGGAGTATTATAAAATTGAGAAAAAAATCGCTTTTCAGGATTTTGATGTAGAAAAATACGCTGATTTACCCACTGCCCAAATTTAATTGTAA
This sequence comes from Chryseobacterium sp., assembly GCF_022869225.1. Taxonomy (NCBI): domain Bacteria; kingdom Pseudomonadati; phylum Bacteroidota; class Flavobacteriia; order Flavobacteriales; family Weeksellaceae; genus Chryseobacterium; species Chryseobacterium sp. The sequence goes on from NZ_JALIHL010000001.1 coordinate 4,664,716, forward strand.
AAAATGAACACCAACTTAAAAAATACGATAAGCCAGGACAACTGGCAGCAGGCCAACAGAAATCTAATGGCCAAAACGATTGCAGAATTAATGCACGAAGAACTCTTAAAACCGGTATCTGCATTTGAAGATCAGGAAGGGTATACGGTTTTTCAGCTTGAAACAGGATTTGAAAACGTAGTCTACAGCTTCCGCGGACAGGAAAGAATGATGGATTACTGGCATATTGATAAAGACAGCATCACAAAAACTGAAAACGGAGAGGTCTTATCTTTTGTGGAGGTAGCGGCTTTCTTCCTAGAAATGCAGTCTGTATTTGATTTGGATCCTTATACTATTGCAAGATATACGGAAGAATTGCTGCATACCTTATACTGTGATGCCTTGATTTTGTCAAAAGGCATTATGTCTTCACAAGATTTGGCCGCAGCAGATTATCAGACCGTAGAGCACCATATGACAGGGCATCCTTGGGTGATCGTCAATAAAAGCAGGTTGGGCTTTTCTCCCCGTGATCTGAAAACCTTTGCTCCCGAAGCTGAAGAGAACCTAAAAGTTATCTGGCTGGCTTCCCATAAGAGCAGATCGGCATTCCAGTCATTGGAGCATATCAATAGGGAAGAGTTCTACCGTTCCGAGATTGGAGAGCTGCTGTATAACGATTTTCAGCAAAAACTGATAAGCGAAGGAAAATGTGTTGAGGACTATCATTTTATTCCTGTACATCCTTGGCAGTGGGAACATAAGCTTCAAATTCATTTTGCAGGGGATATCGCATCAGGACTTTTGATCCAGCTGGGAGAAGGAGATGATATCTACAGTCCGCAGCAGAGCATCCGTACTTTATTCAATATGGATCATCCTAAAAAAAGATATCTGAAAACGGCAGTTTCTATCCTGAGTACGGGAAATATCAGAGGATTGTCTCCTAAGCAGATGAAGATAGCCCCTTCCATTACAGAATGGGTAAAAAGCCTGATTAAAGATGATTCTTATCTGGAGAGGAAAGGAACCATTTTCCTGGGTGAAGAAGCTTCAATCGCTTATCTGCATCCGCAGTACGGAGCTATTGCCAATGTACCTTATCAGTACAACGAATTCCTTGGAGCTTTATGGCGTGAAAGTGCAGAAAATTACCTGAAAGAGGATGAACAAATGGTAACCATGGCTTCGTTGCTTTATGTAGATGAAACCGGACTTCCATTGGTAGAAGCTTTTGCAAAAAAAGCCGGAATGAATATCAAAGAATGGATAGAAAGTTATCTTGATGCTTATCTTACTCCATTACTCCATATTTATTATACCCACTCATTATGTGTAACTCCGCATGGAGAAAATATTATGGTGGTATTAAAAAATGGAGTTCCTCAACGAATCGTGATCAAAGACTTTGTGGATGATATCGTACTTACGACGGAAGCAAGAGAAAAACTTCCTGCCCATTTAGCTGACGGACTGATCCAGTCTTCCAATAAAGAAAATATTCCGTTGTTTATTCTTCTTGGGGTTTTTGATGCTTTCTTCAGATACCTGTCCAATGTACTGCATACGTATTCAGATTTCAAGGAAGAGGAATTTTGGACACTTGTTCATGACTGTATTGAACGCTACAAAGCAGACAATGCCCACCTGCAGGAGAGATACGAGAAATATGATCTGTATGTTCCTTCATTCAAGAGGTTTTACATCAACAGTCTGCGTCTGAAAAATAACGGGTACAGCGAGAACAAAGTATTTGCTATCCCAAGAAAGGATGGTGCACTGCCTAACCCGCTGTATCAGATCGCCAATAAAAATTCTGTAGCAGTAATATGAGGAAATTCCTGCATATACTAAAAGAAGGAACGGTTTTTACCTATGGGGCCTTAGCCGGAAAAAAAGTCGAACTGACCTCCGGAAGTATCAACCGTTCCATCTTTAGCTTAGCCATACCGATGGTGATGGAGCTGGTGATGGAATCCGTCTTTGTCAGCGTTAACCTGTTAATTATCGCCAAATTAGGAGATAAGGTTCTGGGTCTGGTAGGGATCACGGATAATTATATCAATTTTGCCTATGCCATTGCTGTAGGGCTTGGTATCGCTGCAGCAACCCTTACCGCCAGAAGAGCTGGTGAAAAAGATAAGGAGGGGATGGGCCGAACTGCTCATTATATTATTCTGCTGGCCCTGTTTTTTGCCGTGCTGATAGGTGGAATATCCTGCCTGTTCGCTTCAGAGATCGTTGGCTTCCTGGGAATCAATGCTGATACAGTCAATGAAGGACTGTCATTTTCAAGACTGGTTTTTCTGAGTATAGGGCTGGTAATCCTGCGTCTTTCTGTGAACGGACTTTTCAGAGGGGCAGGAGATGCTGATCTTGCTATGAAATCACTTTGGATCTGTCATATTTCTAATATTGTCTTTGCCGTGATTCTTGTTTTTGGAATAGGATTTATTCCCGCTTTTGGACTGATGGGCCTGGCGTATGCTACGGTTTTATCAAGACTGCTGGCGGTTTTATATCAAGCTTTTATACTGCTGTCCGGAAAGACCAGCATCAGTGTTTTAGTCCCTTTTCATTTGGACTTACCACTATTGCAAAAGATTCTGAAAATAGCTTTCGGAGGGCTGGTTCAGTATATCATCCCAACATCCAGCTGGCTGATTATGGTGAAAATAATCTCCACTTTCGGAACCACCGCTCTTGCCGGATATATTATTGCCCAGCGTATTGCTTCGGTGGCAACAATGCCTGCCTGGGGAATAGGAAACGCTGCCGGAGTCCTTACGGGACAGAATTTAGGGGCCGGAGATTCGGACCGTGCTGAAAAAACAGTCTGGAGAGCAGGAACAATCAATATGACGTATCTGGTTGCTGTAGCCTTGTTCTGGCAGCTTGCCGCAGAATATGTGGTGAAGTTTTTCACTGCAGAACCTGAAGTTGCGAGGTATGCCGTTCAGTATATCCATGTGGTTTCTATGGCTTATCTGCTATTGGGATTCACAATGGTGATCAGCCGTGCCCTTAATGCGGCAGGAAATATCATGCAGGTTACCTTGCTGTATATCATCATGTTTTATGTTATTCAGCTTCCTATGGCTTATCTCTTAGGGGTAAGATTTCAATGGGAACTGAGAGGAATTTTTACGGCCATTGTTTCTTCGGAAATTGTACTGGCTGTATTATTCTTATTGATTTTTAAAAATGGAAAATGGAAAACTATAAAAATTTAAAATGAACACAACAGAAGAATTTTATGAAATCATCGCTTCTGCCATTGCAGTAAAAAAAGAACTGGTAGATGAAAACCTTACCTATCAGGAAATCCCGGAGTGGGATTCCATGTCTCATCTTCTCATTGTAGAAGCACTTGAACAGTTTTATCATATCAAATTTGATTTTAATGATATTCTGGAGATGGGTACTGTCGGAAAAATTCGTGAGAAAATGAAAAAATACGAGGTATTTGTAGAAAACTAGACCTATGAAAATTTTAGAAAATATAATTGCCAACAAGAACCTGTTGTTTACAGAAGCTTCAAGCGGCAGGACAATTCCGGTGGGAACCCTTTACCGGTCGTTAGGCTTAAATCCTGTAGAAAAAGGGCTGCTATTTTTGTACAATGACAATCAACTGCCCGGCATAGAGGTACTGCTCAATTTTTACGGGACAGCGCATACCATTGCCTTACTGGGACAGAAGCTGCATACCGAATTCAAAGACCGTATTGAAGCGGAATACCGTCCCAAATACATCTTCGATCCGCAAAGGGAAGAAATTCCCGGATACAGCCTGAAAGAATTTTCAGATACCATTAAGATTTTTATGAAGGATGATTATAAAAGTGAGATTAGCATTCATCCGGAAATCAAAATCCTTCTGAGCACTTCAGGAACGACTGGGGTTCCGAAACTGGTGAAGCTTTCGGATGATAATCTTTATCAGAATGCCATAAGTATTCTTCAGTATATGCCTATCCTGGAATCTGATGTAGTTCCTTTAAATGTACCTATCAATTTTGTGTACGGCTTCTCTATTTTTACCACCAATTGTATGCGTGCCGGAAGAATAGTGTGTTCCGATAAGGATATCATGCAGAAGGCATTCTGGGAAGAAATGGAAGAGTATGGCTACAGTACGTTAGGCGGCGTTCCTTATCTTTATGAAAATCTGAACAGAATAGGATTCTTCAGAAAAGACAGCCCGGGTTTAAGATATTTTACCCATACCGGAGGAGTGATCAACGGGGAGCTGAGAAAAACACTTTTTTCTTATTGCCATGAATTCGAAAAAGAATTCTTTGCGCAATACGGCCAGACAGAAGCCGGCGGAAGGATGGCCTATCTTACTACGGACGGTTTACTGGAAGAGGAAACGTCCATAGGAACGCCTGTACATGGGGGGAATTTCAGTATAGACCCGGAAACAGATGAACTGCTTTTTTCACACTCCAGTATTTTTGGAGGGTATGCGAACAAGCTGGAAGATCTCACTGCCTATGAACAGCCGCTGGTACTGCATACGGGAGATACAGCCAGAAAAGGGCAGAATGGAATTTATTATATCACAGGAAGGATCAAGCGTATCATGAAACTTTTTGGAATCCGTCTGAATCTGGATGAGGTGGAATTTATTCTTAAAAACGAACTGAAGGGAAATACTTTTGTTTGTCTGAATTCCAATGACAAGAAGATCGTTGTACTTTATGACAATCCGGAAATAGACCCTCAGGTCATCACTGAGACCATCAAAAATAAACTGCGTATCAATCCCCAATATGTACGCACCGAACTTATAGAATCATTTCCATTATCACAAAACGGTAAAATAAATTATCCCCTGTTACAAAACTTACAGCATGAAAACATCTAAAACCCTTATATTACTTTTGGCACTTGCTTTATCTTCAAGTTCTCTTTCTGCACAGCAGAGCGAACGTATCCATGGCAAGGTCATGCTGTCTGAACAGGCACCTGTAAAAAATGCTCTTTTAAGACTTGTCAACACGTCTTATCAGGCAAAAACCAATAATTTAGGAGAATTTTACTTTGATAATGTTACCCCTGGAGAATATACTCTCCAGGTGGTTTTGAATGATATTGAACTGATGCGGGAGCCTATCCGCATTGAGAAAGATGTTTATGAGATTCCAACGATTCACGCTCCGGAAAAGAACAATGTCATTGAAGGAATTACGGTGTATGCCGTCAGCAGAAATAAATTCCTGGACAGAGACAGTACTTCCGTCTCTAAAATGCCGTTGAAAAATTTAGAAAATCCTCAGGCCTATACGAGCATTAACCAGCAGATCATGAAAGAACAGCTTACTTATGATATTTCGGAAGTTTTAAAAAATGTTCCCGGTATGGTAAAAATGCAGGGGAGCCCGGGAAGAGGTTCAGGAGACGGAAGTTTCTACTACAGCCTCAGAGGTTTTCCTACAAAAGTATCCATGGTAGACGGAGTTCCGGCAACAACCAATGGAGAAATCGATCCTGCGGATATTGAACGTATAGAGGTTATTAAAGGACCTTCGGGAACTTTATACGGAGGAGCCGTAACGTCTTTTGGAGGACTCATCAATGTAGTGACAAAAAAGCCGAAAGACTATTTCGGAGGTGAGGCGTCCTACCTTATGGGAAGTTACAACCTGAACCGTATAACGGCTGATGTTTACGGTCCCGTGACAGATTCAAGGAAAACTTTGTTCCGTTTGAATGCTGCTTATCAGTATCAGAATGGTTTCAGAGATTCTGAGTTCAGAAAATCATTTTTTGTGGCCCCCATAGTAAGCTACCAGGTGAATGACAGGCTGAAGTTTAGTTTGGGAGCTCAGATTTACAATTATGAAGGAACTAATACCCCCATTATTTTCCTTCCCAGAACCAGAAAGTTTTTCGCACATACACCGGATGAACTTGGATTTGACTGGAAAAAATCCTATTCCAATAATGATATAACCTTAAAAGCTCCGTCAATCAATGTAAAAGCTGAGGTTAATTACCAAATTTCAGATAAGTGGAACTCACAGACCCTGATTTCCCGTAATTACAGAAAAACGGAAGGCTTATACCAATACCAGTTTATCAGAGGAAATGACAATGATGCAACCTTGGAACGCAATGTGCAATGGCAGAACTCAGAAGCTGCTTCTACCAGTATTCAGCAGAATTTTAACGGAGAATTTACGATCGGAAAAATTAAAAATAAAGTACTTATTGGATTAGACTATTTCAATCAGTCTATTAACAATAATCATTCTCCGATTACTGTATTTGACTACGTCAACGGGCAAACGTTAAGCGGTTATGGAAATATTTCCAGAGATTTGGCCCTTCAGAAAATTCAAACTTCTACGGCGCCTTTGGTAAGGAATACGAGTTCAGCCAATCTTTATGGGGCTTATGTTTCTGATGTAGTGTATATTACTGACCGTTTGATCACTGTACTAAGTTTACGTTTTGATCATTACGAAAGCAAGGGCCAGCTTAACCTGAGCAATAATATGCGTACAGGAGATTTCAATCAAACCGCATGGTCTCCCAAGGTAGGACTGGTATATCAAATCCTTAAAGACCATTTATCAGCCTATGGAAACTATATGAACGGCTTTAGCTATACGCCACCTGTCACACAGCCATTACCGGACTATAGCGGAGACATGAAACCGCAAACCGCTAATCAGTGGGAAGTGGGAGTAAAGGGAAACCTTTGGAGAAACAAAGTAAATTTTACAGTCGGATATTATGATATCCTGGTCGATAATATACAGCGGGGAACCGGTGTAGTGCGTAACGGAAAAGAATATAATATTACGATTCAGGATGGGCAGCAAAGAAGTGAAGGTATTGAAATCGAAACCATTATGAATCCTGTTCAGGGATTAAATATTATGGCAGGATATACTTACAACCACAGTAGATTTGAAAAAGCAGATGCTTCCGTAGAAGGACGCCGTCCGGAATCTGCAGGTCCGGCTAATGTATTTAATTCATGGATCAGTTATATCCTTCCTATTAAAGGGTTTCAGGGACTGGGAGTAGGTTTCGGAGTGAATCGTGTAGGAAAACAAATTACCGGAAACAGAACTACTACCGGACAGTTTACATTCCCTGCCTATACTTTAATCAATGCCTCTATTTCCCTTGAAAAAGAAAGGTATAGACTAGGATTTAAAATGAATAATTTAGGCAATGCACAATATTTCGCAGGGCAGGGGGTTGTAGTAGCTCAGATGCCGCGTAACTTTGTGGCTGAGGTTAGCCTTAAGTTTTAACTATGAAGCTCAAATTTAGAAAAATTGCATATCAGTTACATCTATGGCTCGGACTAACGTCCGGGCTTATAGTTGTTATCATGGCAGCTACAGGCTGTATCCTGGCTTTCGAAGAAGAATTAAAGCAGATCATACACCCCCAAAGGTATTTTGTGGAAAGGACAGGGAAGGAGAAACTGCCTTTATCCGATCTTGCTGCAAGAGCAGAAAAAGCACTGCCGGAAGGGTTGAAAATCAAAAGGGTTCAATTGTCTTCCGATCCTTCGCGAACCTATGTATTCCGTACCTTGAAAATGGACAACGATGCATTGACCTATTGGGGAACCTACTTGTATTATTACCGTGTTTATATGGATCCTTACACAGGAAAAGTACAGGAAATAGAAGACGCCAAAAAAGATTTTTTTGAAATCGTACTGGATCTTCACCGGAGACTTTTATTGGGCGAAAAGATTGGGAAAACCATTACAGGATATGCTACGCTTATATTCGCAGTTATCCTTTTCTCAGGCCTTGTGATTTGGTATCCCCGGAAGATGAGCAAAAGTATGCTGAAAGGAATGTTCTTTATTAAAACATCGGCCAACTGGAAAAGAATCAACTATGATGTTCACAATGTATTAGGATTTTATGCCGTGATTCCTTTGCTGCTGATTGCTTATTCAGCATTGATATGGAATTTTGAAGATGTAGACAAATGGGTAAAAAAGACATTGAACGGTGGTGTATCTACCGAACAGAAAGCCAAAAGTAAACTCCCATCCGACGAATTTACCAATCAGAAAAACATGTTGGATATAGTCGGAACACAAGTGATAAAAGAGCTTTCTGATAAAAAATCGGCACTGATCAATTTTCCAAGAACAGAAGAAGGTACTTATTATGCTGAGGTGACCTATGACAACCGGCAGTACCGGAATGAGCAATATAATTTTGACCAGTATTCAGGGGAGATTGTAAAGCACCAACGGTATAAAGACCATAATATACCATATGGAACTGCATTAAGAGAAAGAAACTACGACTTACATACCGGAAGTATCTTAGGAATCACCGGCAGGATCATTTACCTTTTGGCCGGCATTATCGCTGCATCACTTCCGATAACCGGTTTTATTATTTATTTAAACAGGAAAAAGAAAAAGCCCAAAAAGAAAAAAATACACATGAAGCGGTTAGCGGGAATTAAATCTTAGGTGGCCGTTCTAAAAACAGCTATATTAACGGCACAGAACATTACACTTTTTAAAGCCTCTGGAATTAGGGGCTTTTGCTGTTCAGCAATGTCTTTTTTTTCGCTAATTAAGAGGATTGAACGAATTTTTCATATTAGCTTATCAATCTGCTCAGTTCTCCATCATCCAATCAATAATTTTGCATTGCCGGAGAAAACTTCAATACTTTTCTCCATCTCTTCACAATTCAAATCTCCGAACCCCAGTCTCATTGCGGTAAGCTGCTTATTCTGGTAAAGCAGGGTTTTGGGAATAAAAAGATTCTCCCGGATGCAGGTTCTGCTGAGCTGCATCAGGTTAATGGGAATATTCCATTCCAGCCAGATAGCCAGGCCTCCTGAAGGCTTCTGAAAGGTAATGAAATCGCCTAAGTTTTCCTCAAGCAAAGTGGCAAGATAATCCCGTCTTTCCTGATACACCTTTAACGATTTTTTCAAATAGCGGCTGATTTCCCCCTCTGCAATCATTTCGCCGAGGGCCCTTTCCATCAGAATATCTCCCTGACGGTCTATAATTCCAAGGTATTTTCTCATTTCCACCATCAAATTTTCAGGAGCGACAATAAATCCGGTTCTGAATCCAGGGGCCAGCGATTTGCCGAAAGACCCGATGTAAATGACCATTCCATTTGTATCTGCACTGGCTAAAGGAAGAATCGGACTTTTATCATAATGAAATTCATAGTCATAATCATCTTCAAGAATGATAAATCCATATTCATGGGCAAGTTCCAAAAGTTCCAGCCTCCTCTGGGCACTTAATGCCACTGTTGTGGGATAATGATGGTGCGGGGTAAGATAAAGCATTCTTATTTTCTGCCTGTTGCAGGCTTCCCGGACACGTTCCACAATGATTCCGTCTTCATCTATGGGAATAGAAACCATCTGAACCCCGGTTTTCATAAAGATCATATTGACTGAAAAGTAACTTAGAGCTCCCACTAAAACCACATCTCCGGCAGAAAGAAGAATTTCGGAAACAATATAAATACTCATTTCCGTGCTGCGGGTGATCAGGAGATTATTTTTAGAAATAGGCAGCCCGCGGGATAAATTGAGATATCGGGATAAATGTTCTTTAAAAAACTCACTCCCGTCATGATTATAATGTCCTGATATTTTCTGATGAGACTTGCGCTTAAGAATAGAACTGTAAAAACGGGAATGCTGGCCAATCTGAGTGAGCCTGATATCCGGGACTCCATCATTAAAGACATATTGACAATCTGAATGTTCGAACGGATTATCCAGAATATTGGATTTTTTAAACGAAAAACCGGTAGTTTGAGGATAGTTTTGAAGATTATTTTCTTCAAAATTGTTCATTTTAACAGGCTTTTCCTGATCTTTTCCAATGATAAAAGTTCCTTTATTGGGGAAACTCTCGGTCCAGCCCTGGGCGGACAATTCATCATAGACTGCTACCGCAGTATTCCTGTGAATATCCAGCATCTCACTGAACGTTCTTGTTCCGGGAAGTTTGGTGCCAAAAGGTAAGAAACCTCTTTGGATCGCATTGATCAATTGATTGGCGATTTGCAAATAGATAGAAGTTTCTGATTTTCTATCAATTTTTATAAAACTCTCATAAGGGATTCTAACCGGACTATTCATAATATCAAAACTGGCACCATTCAACCATCCGGCAATATACTACATTTGACATCAAAATAAAAATCTATGGAATTTCATCACTTGTTAAAAAGAATTGTACAGGAAGACAGTATCCATGCCAAGTGGCTGAATACCCTTTCTTTTATGGAAAACGCCGGTGCAAGGAAAATATCTAAGTGTGAACATCCGGTCTCGGTAACGTTGATCCAACTAAAACATGCCGCTGAAGAGCACCGTCACGCTTATTACCTTAAAAAACAAATTGGGAAAATAGACCCGGAGCTGTGTAAAACGTATGAAAATAAAGAGCTTCTTGCTCCGACAGCAACCCGTCAGTATCTTCACTCGCTGGATATCAAAGCCTGCAGATATCTTCAGGAGGCTTTTCAGCTTTCTAAAGAAGATTTGAAATATGCCGCTTATCTTTTTGTCACTTATGCTATTGAAGTTCGTGCGGATGAATTATATCCGGTATATCAGGATATTCTCACCAAAGAGTCTTCAAGAATTATGGTAAAATCTATTATTCTGGAAGAAGAAGGGCATCTGGAAGAAATGATCAATCAATTAAATGAATTCTCAGCAGACTGGAAACTCCATGCAGAAAACATTCTGGCCATAGAAAAAGGACTGCATAGCCAATGGATTAATGCAATAACAGAAGAAGTATCTCCTTTAAAGTATGCCTAATCATTTTGAGGAAGCCCTTGAGCGGAGAAAGTCCGCCGGGAATTTACGGCTCTTAAAACCCAAATCCGCCGGAATTGATTTTTATTCTAATGATTATCTCGGACTGGCAAGAAATAAGGATCTTCAAAATATACTGTTGACAACAGTTACAGATAACCCGGAACTGCTGTCCGGAAGTACAGGATCCAGGCTTATCAGCGGAAACAGCAGTATAGCCGTTGCCGCAGAGAACTTTATTGCCCGGAAGCATCAATTTCCAGAAGCATTGCTTTTCCCATCCGGTTATAATGCCAATTTAGCGCTTTTCTCTACGCTTCCTACGCGTCATGATACGATTATCGCAGACGAGCAGATCCACCGATCCGTACATGATGCCTGTCAAATGTCCAATGCCGGAAAAGTTAAATTCAGGCATAACGATCTGAAAAGTTTGGAACGTATTTTACAAAGGCATGAAGGCCATTGCTACATCGCCATAGAAAGCCTTTATTCCATGGAAGGAGATTTTGCCCCGATCCAGGAGATCGCGGGACTTGCTGCTAGGTATAAGGCCGGTTTATTGGTTGATGAAGCCCACGCTTTCGGAGTTATTGGTTATGGATTGATTGAGAAATATCAGTTACAAAACGATGTTACAGCCGCCGTGATCACTTATGGAAAAGCTTTGGGAGCGCATGGAGCAGCGATACTCTGCAGCGAAGCGATAAAGTCTTATCTGGTCAATTTTGCATCCCCATTCATTTATACGACTTCAGCACAGGATTTTCAATGGATGAGTATACAAAAAGGATATGAATTCTTAGGGAACAACAAAGCGCTATCTGAGAAACTTCAGGAAAATATTAAAACTTTCAGAAACCAAGGTTTGAAATCACCGTCGTCAGAAATGAGCCCTGTTCAGGCTATATTGATCCCTGACAATCAAAAACTTAAATCAATACAAGATACTTTATCTGAAGAAGGGTTTTTAACCTATGCCGTATACAGTCCGGCAGTAAAAGAAGGAACAGAAAGACTCAGAATATGTCTGCACAGCTTTAATACGGAAGCGGAAATTATAAGGCTGGCAAAAATTATTAAGGAATTTTATTAAAGGGGAAAGCTAAACAGTGAAAAAGGCAGTTAGCATTTGTTAATCAGACATCAGACATCAACCATATCATATCAATACTCTGTTTTTTATAAAAAATTAAACGATGAGACCGCAACAGACAAATATCTATGAGCACAAGCCTTTTTGCGATTTCACAAGTTTACCTTTTACCATCGATATTAACCATATGAAATTATTTATAACAGGAATAGGAACCGAAATAGGAAAAACAGTCTGCTCAGCTATTTTGGTACAGCATTTTAAAGCAGATTACTGGAAACCCATACAATCCGGGGACCTTCATTATACAGACAGTCATAAAATTGAAACATGGACAGATGATACAGTCTGCCATCCGGAAACTTACCGCTTGAAACTGGCTGCATCACCCCATCAATCTGCCCGGGAAGAAAATAAACAGATTCATCTGGATGATTTCCAATTACCGGAAACTGAAAAACCATTAATTGTAGAAGGGGCAGGAGGGGTAATGGTTCCCCTTTCAGAGGATTGTTTTATGATTGATCTTATAGAAAAATTAAATCTTCCGTCAGCTCTTGTTATCAGAAATTATTTAGGATGCATCAATCACAGCGTATTGTCCATTATGGCACTGCAGCAACGAAACATACCATTGGACTACCTGATCCTCAACGGTGTGTTTCCGGCTGATACAGAAAGAGCTATTTGTAATTTCGTCAAAAAAGAAACAAAAATCATCAGGATCCCTGAACTTGATCATCCAGATAAAGAACATATTAAAACCAATGCAGAACAACTTATAATAACAAATTTAGGATAATGGATACGAAAACGAAGATCAGACACGACTGGACTAAAGAAGAGATTGAAGAAATTTATCATTTACCTTTAATGGAACTGATTTATAAGGCAGCTACCATACACCGCGAATGGCATGATCCTTCCGAAGTGCAGATTTCCACTTTATTATCAATCAAAACGGGAGGATGCCCCGAAGACTGCTCCTATTGCGGACAGGCAGCCCGTTACCATACCAACATCAAAGTACAGGCCCTGCTTCCTACCGAGACCGTAATTGCCCATGCTCAGAAAGCGAAAGATGCCGGATCTTCAAGATTCTGCATGGCGGCAGCATGGCGTGAAGTTCGTAACAACAGAGATTTCGACAGGGTAATCGATATGGTAAAAGGAGTGAATGAGCTAGGGCTGGAGGTATGCTGTACCCTTGGAATGCTTACGGAAGAGCAGGCTATAAGGCTTCAGGAAGCAGGTTTATATGCTTATAATCACAATCTTGATACTTCGGAACAGTATTATGAAGAAATTATTTCCACAAGAACCTTTGACAACAGGATCAATACGATCAATAATGTCCGAAAAGCAGGAATCACCGTATGTTCCGGAGGAATCATTGGATTAGGGGAAACTCATAGAGACAGAATTTCAATGCTTTTAACGTTAGCGACAATGGCTAAACATCCGGAATCAGTGCCTATCAATGCGTTGGCCAGGGTAGAAGGAACACCTCTCGAAAATAATGAAAAAGTAGATCCATGGGAAATGGTAAGAATGATTGCAACGGCAAGAATTGTTATGCCTTCCTCTATGGTAAGACTAAGTGCAGGACGTATAGAAATGACTGAGACTGAGCAGGCATGGTGCTTTATGGCAGGTGCCAACTCTATTTTTACAGGGGAGAGAGAAACCTTATTGGTCACTCCTAATCCTGGAGTATCTGAAGATATGCAGATGCTGGAAACACTTGGACTTAAGCCCATGATGAAAAAAGAAACCTGCTGCTAGAAAAGCGTTAATGATAAAGTATGAATTATGAGTTTTTGGATCCTGATCTTGAGTATTCTGAAGCTTATTATAATACTACTGTCTGATTTCTTAGAGCATTAATCTATTTTACATCAATACATGAACACAATATTACATTCCGGTCTCCAGCAAAGAGACAAGGCCGTCAACTGGCACCCTTATACCCAAATGAAAACCGCAGATCATGCCATTCCCATTGTGAAAGGCAAAGGGATCTATCTCTATGATGATGAAGGAAAGAAATATATGGATGTCGTTTCTTCATGGTGGGTTACTTTACACGGGCATTCCCACCCTTATATTGCACAACGTGTTTTCGAACAACTAAATACGCTGGAACAGGTTATTTTCGCCGGATTTACACATGAACCCGCCATACAGCTTTCAGAAAATTTATTACAACTTCTGCCTTCAAACCAGGAGAAAGTTTTTTACTCTGACAATGGCTCTACTGCAGTAGAAGTAGCATTGAAAATGGGGATTCAATATGCCTACAATCAGGGACAGAAAAAGACTAAAATCCTGGCTTTTAAAAACGCGTACCATGGGGATACGTTCGGGGCCATGTCTGTGAGTGGAAAAAGCTTTTGGACCAAACCTTTTGAAAGTATGCTTTTTGAAGTCATTTTCATTGATACCCCGAATGCTGAGAATCTGGAATGCTTACAATCACAGATTAAAGATCTGGCAGAGGAAACAGCCTGTTTTATCTATGAGCCTCTGGTGCAGGGCGCTGCCGGAATGCTGATGTATCATGCTGAAGATCTGAACAGCCTGATGAAGATCTGCCGAGAATATGGAATTCTTATGATCCAGGACGAAGTTTTTACAGGTTTTGGGAGAACCGGGAAACTCTTTGCCGCTAATTACCTTACAGAAAGACCTGATATGATGTGTTTTTCAAAAGGGTTAACGGGAGGTACGATGCCTATGGGAATCACCACGTGCACCCAGGACATTTATAATGCTTTTTTATCTGATGACCGTCATAAAACCTTATTTCACGGTCATTCCTTTACAGCCAATCCTTTAGCCTGTACTGCTGCGCTGGCCAGTATGGAATTATTACTTAAAGAAGAAACTCAAATGAACATCAAACGCATCACCCATCAACACACCGAGTTTGCAAAAATCCTTGCTTTTTATCCTCAGGTAGAAAAGGTCCGCCAGATCGGAACTATTTTAGCTTTTGATTGTAAAACCGGATACAGCACATCTTATTTTAATGAGATAGGAAAAAAACTTTATAATGAGTTTTTACAGAGAGGAATTATTATGCGGCCATTAGGAAATGTCATATACCTGGTGCCGCCTTATTGTATCTCTGCTGAAGAATTGGATGTTGTATATCAGAATATTCTGGAAGTCTTAGATAAGTTTAAAGACTAAAACAGCTCATCTAAAACAGAATTTTATTAACCCTTATCGATTTTTAAAATCTATAAGGGTTAATAAAATGCAGTATTAACAGAAGTCATTAAAGTTGCTGTTCTGTATTTTTAACTTTTATCAATTCCTACAGTTCCTCTTTATAGAACTCACTTAAATGTTGACTGGAAAAATGGGAAGGAGACGGTAAGTAATTTAGTAAAATTCAAATAGGAGAGTTGTGGTTCTGCTGCATTGCTGAAATAGAGTTATTTCCAGACATAAGATAAGTAAACATTGGTAGATGCTTTTCTGCCAACGGATCTACAATGCCCCATCTTCCCAGCTCCGGCAATACATCCTTGCCCCATAATCATACGGATAAACTTAATCGTTGTTTGATTGCGGAGATTTCCATAAAATAAAAATATTTTAAAATTTTTACGTTCTCATATTTGTCCCAAAAGTCACAATTACGAGAATGTAAAACAAGTCTTATTCGAGTATTCCGCCTGCGGATGCGCTTAAAAATATTGCGGATGCTTTAGGGATTTCTAGTGATGCTTTGTTGAACGATGAAACAGTTTCTATTAAAGATAAAGAACTTCTGAAAAAGTTTGAAGCAATACAGGAAATGAACGAAGAAGATAAAGCTTTGATTACAAGATTTCTTGATCTTACTATTCGGGATTTTAATGCAAGAAAAGCTTACAAGTAAGTTCTACTATAAAAATAAAACCCTTGCAAATTGCAAGGGTTTTATTTTTATTTTCTTTTTAATATTATATGGTTCTCTAATTCTAATTTATCTTTGTTTTTTACATTTATTTTAAAATCTCGCTGATTCATATAAGCATTTGATAATTTATCAGTTATACTTTCAGTATCTAAACATTTCAAAAATAAAAATCCATCTTTCAGTTCCCAAATACCACTGCATCTGGGTGAAGCATCTTGGAATCGTTGAAACATACTAAACTTATTTTCCTTTTCAATATTAAGAGTATATTCATAACCAAACTTATTTTTTGTTGATAGTTTCTTACAATAAAAAACTCCAACAATATTATTTTCGTCTATTTGCTGAATAGAAGCACAAGATGAACATAATAATAAACACAAAATAAAAAATACTATTCTCATCATTTCTTATGGTAGACGGAAGGGTCTGTTTTTAATACAAAATTATTTGGTAAGCTTTGCAAAACGGTCGCTTGGTGGGGATATGCCTTTATCAAATCAGATTTTGTAGAATTCATATTAATAGGTGATACCCCTATGTTTGCTCTTCCTCCAGGATTATACAAAGTACCGCCATCTAAACCTTGCACCCAACCTGGTGTAATATTACCAAATGAATTTGCTGTTACTCCTGATGTTGAAGATAAACCCGACACTGATGATGGATTATATCCAAACTGTGCTTTATATCCTGCTACTTCATCTTGAATATCTTGTCCTACAACTTGGCCGGTGTTACTGTTAAATCCAATATCTCCACTTTCAAATTGACCTGCGTGTGTCGTTTCGTGAACAAAATTTGCAGTACTTCCATATGCAATTACTATGTTATTTGTAGTTGTGTCAAGAGTAATTCCTCCAGTAGTTCCGGTTCCTATACCTGATAAGCTATAAACCTGCTTACTACTTTCCAAATTTCCTAAATTAGAAATAGTTCCATTTAAACTATTAACACGATCTTGCATATTACCAATCTTTCCCGCAAGCTTTTCCGCACTCCATCCTTTTTCTGCAGCTTTCTTATTTAAATCATTAATATTTTTTTGCAGTTTATCTCTTTCTGCAGTTACTGCTAATTTTTGCTTATCCCATTCTTTTTGGCTTCCAGATTCTATTTGCATTCCGTCTGGATCTACAAAATTAATAGGACTGTTTACCGTATAAGTATAAGGTGACCATCTTCTAAATTTTTCTGCCAGCGGGTCAATCACGCCCCATCTACCAATATCAGGCATATTAGAACCTTGCGCCATAATCATACATTCCAGTCTCCTGCAACTCTTTACCATTGTATTTGTACTGATACGCATTCTGAGTGGTAGCTGTATAATTATGCAGTAACCCAAAAGGATAATAATTATTCACTTCCACAATCTCTCCGGGTTTCCAATAATCAATACAGATGGGCAGCTCAAATGGAGGGTTGTAGTTCCCGCTGCATTGCTGGACAAAGTATTGTCTTGGCTGGATGACTCCATCTCTGTTGGTATCCGTATAACTTAATCTTATATTGCCCAGATGGTCTGTATAATTATAAACATATAAACTATTCAGAGCATCATAATACCCTTCGGAAGTAGGAATGATCCGTAGTTTCATTACGGCAACTTCATTGGGGTCAGGGAGTGTCATGACTTCTCCTGTTCCTTCCTCTGACGGCTTGGTAGACTTATACTGGAACCCGTCCAGATAATCTGTTTCTATATCTCCAAAGAGCTTCTTCACTTTTACGCCGTCTGCCCTGTAGGTATAATGGGTGACCTTAGAGTTCTGGGTAATCTGTTTGGGTAAATTTAAATAATTATATTGAATGGAGGAAATCCCTTTATCGGCATGACCGGTCATGTTTCCATTCCCATCAGTACTGCCATTATCATATTCAAGGGTATTGGGGTATTGGGAGTGGTTATATACGGATAGCCCAAAGGGTTCTGCTGTTCATCGGTTATTTTATTCAGCCTGTTTCCTGTGTAATCATATTTCAGATTGTCTATGACAGTGGCAAAGGTATTGCCGGATAAAACGCCTTCTGATCTTTTCAGCCTGGTAATATTGCCGTTTAGATCATACTCCATTTTTTCAAAATATTCTCCGGAGGCTTCACTTCCTGATTGTTGATAGAACCCTGCGGAAAGCCTGTTCAGGGAATCATACACGTAACCGTATCTTTTTAAGGGTTCATTTTCCTGAGTTAAGGTTTTCCAGGATACTTCGGCTATGTTTTGATTTTCCCATAAAACTGCACCTAAAAAGTGTCTAACTTTTTGGGGACAGTCTATTTTGCGAGGGTTATTTTATTATTGCTCATGGATTACAAAGCCAAGAGATCGGGAGCCCCTTTACTTCTCGTGAATAACTTTTAAAATCTTACCATCTTTTTTTTGAATTTCAATATATGGAACACCCCCTTTCTATCATGAAGTGTACCATTAACAATCCATACATTATTTACTAAAACAGCTTTATAGGGTAGAAAATGATCTATCTTATTCCCATATATAGAATACCAAACAGCTTGAGCTATTTTTACTGCAGTTTCTTCATTAGGAACATAATCAATGGTGTTAATATTAGAATTATTCATAGGTTTATTCGTCATATCAGATTTATTCAACGATTTACAGGACGCAAAAAGAGAAAATATCGATAATATTAAAAATACATTTTTCATTTTAAGGAGTTGTTACTGGTTGGTTATTATTAGGTATTGACTGTGAATTTGGAGTATTCACAGGATTTATGGGCGGTGGTGGTGGCGGAATTACTACTGGTGGAGCTGGCGGTAATGGTGAAATTGAAGGCGTCGGTGTTGGGGAAACATTATTTAATCTAGCAGGGTCATTCGGATCACTTGGTAAATTTGTACTCAACGTTGTAATATTTCCTGTTGATGGATCATACTTTTGTAATGATCCGTTTGGTGTCGCAACATAACCGATCAACCCTGTTCTGTTATTATCCCCAACATCACCGCTTGTAGAAGTTAAATTGTTCCCAGTAGTGGAACCTGAAAAAATATTATTTGCGTAATTAACATCGTATGCTGCATGAGTATGAATATCACCAGTAGCGGTATTTCCTGATGGAGCAGGACTAGGAGTTACTGAAGCTCCTGTCGTCCCAACATTTGGTACTGAATAAGCAAATAATGTAATTGAAGTACCATTCACGATGGTCGTTGAGCTATATATAGTAGAGCCATATTCCTGATTGACATTAATAGAAGTGCCATTATATTGTTGCCCAAAATTTTCCGCTGCTGTATCCATAGAGCCAAATAATACACCTGGTTCTAATCCCTCCAACTCTACAGCATTAATTACAATATTTCCACTAAAGGCATAAGGCGTCCATTTTCTATATTTATCTGCAAGCGGATCTACATTAAAAAACCTTCCTACATCCGGCATGTAATTTCTCCACTTAAAACTATAGAATCCAGTCTCCTGCAGCTCCTGTCCTTGGTACTTATACTGATAAACTAGAGTTAACTATTTTATTTTGGGTATGTATGAAACTTATATTCCGAATTCTTTTTATTTGTTCCTTTATATTTTGTCTGGCTGACTGGAATTTCCTTTGCATCAACTCCATACCAAATTTCCATAAAAGTCACTAAATCAAAAGTATTTACCCGAACGGGAATAAATTTATCGTTTAGTTTATCTAAACTAATTACATTAACAACTCTATCCCAATTAAATTCATCTCCTTTTTCATATTTAAAAAATTCGGATTTCATCAAATCTTTTTTGCTGATCTGAACATGATTAGATAATTGTTTCATTTGCTCCTTATCAAAATATTTAGACCCCATCACAAAAACTAATATAATGTTTTTTGAATAATTAAAATACAATCTTTCATTTTGAAAGTCCGATTTAAATTGCCCTTTATCACTCAATTCTGCATACTGAGTAGGAATATAAGTAGAATAATAAATACCTAGATTTTCAATCTCAAGAAGGTCTTCAAATTCAAAGGTTATAAAAATTACACTATTTTTAATTTTATTGGGAATAGTATTAGTTTTATTAAAATACTCTAAACTTCTTTGAATTTCTTTTTTTACTTTTTCATCTTTCACAAAAGATAATTTATCTTCTTGAGCTGATATGATACCTGATATTAAAAGGAGTATTAATAAAATATATGATTTCATCGTGCAACTGGAATTAAGTTAGGTAATTTTATTTGTCCTGCATTGGATTTTGTTGTAGCTCTATTTATTCCGGTTTTTGGATCTTTTTCTAACCAATATGGAACAAAATAATTTTCTCTCATATTACTTCCTGCTCCTGTATAGTATATAAAGTTATAAATCCCATCTTTAGATATGTAATTATCATGTTCTTGAGCTTTTCTTGTGAAAGGGTGAGTATGCCCCGCATAGAAAAGATTATCATATGTAAGACCTTCTGCTCCAAAATTCCAAGGCGCGGTTACCCGATTTAGTTTGTGTGAAGTTCCGACTAAAAATGTGTCATCTTTTTCTGTTCTAAATCCTCCTATTGTCCACTCTACACGACTGTTGTCCGCTGCAAATTGAAAAACTCTTCTTACATCTACAGAATTTGTTGTTGTACCGTGACTCAAACCATTACCATCTTTACCCGAAAGCTGGCTGATAAGGGTTCCGTCAGAAGGACTACTTTTATCTACTTTCACATAATCTTGGTTTTCTTTTCCTACTCCTTCTGTTGCTTTTTGTGCATTGCCGTTTTCATCTTTTACGGCATTTCCATTGGAATCACTTTTAGCTTTGTAAAGTCTATCAAAATTATCATCTGTCTTTTGAATTAAGCTAACATTTCCATTATCATCAACACCATAATCGTCATAATTCATTCCATTAGAATCTACGTAGAAAATAGGGTTATTCCCAGATATATGATAAGTAGACATTGGTTGATATTTCTCCGCCAATGGATCTACCACACCCCATCTCCCAATATCCGGCATATAAAACCTCGCTCCATAGTCATACATCCCAGTCTCCTGCAACTCCTTTCCATTGTACTTATACTGATACGCATTCTGAGTGGTAGCTGTATAATTATGCAGTAACCAAAAGGATAATAAGTATTCACTTCCACAATCTCTCCGGGTTTCCAATAATCAATACAGATGGGCAGCTCAAATGGAGGGTTGTAGTTCCCGCTGCATTGCTGGACAAAGTATTGTCTTGGCTGGATAATACCGTCTTTATTGGTATCCGTATAGCTTAATCTTATATTGCCTAAATGATCCGTAAAGTTGTAGATGTATAAATTACTAAGCGCATCATAATATCCTTCCGAGGTAGGAATGATCCGTAGTTTCATTACGGCAACTTCATTGGGGTCAGGGAGTGTCATGACTTCTCCTGTTCCTTCCTCTGACGGCTTGGTAGACTTATACTGGAACCCGTCCAGATAATCTGTTTCTATATCTCCAAAGAGCTTCTTCACTTTTACGCCGTCTGCCCTGTAGGTATAATGGGTGACCTTAGAGTTTTGGGTAATCTGTTTGGGTAAATTTAAATAATTATATTGAATGGAGGAAATCCCTTTATCGGCATGACCGGTCATGTTTCCATTCCCATCAGCACTGCCATTATCATATTCAAGGGTATTGGGAGTGGTTATATATGGATAGCCCAAAGGGTTCTGCTGTTCATCGGTTATTTTATTCAGCCTGTTTCCTGTGTAATCATATTTCAGATTGTCTATGACAGTGGCAAAGGTATTGCCGGATAAAACGCCTTCTGATCTTTTCAGCCTGGTAATATTGCCGTTTAGATCATACTCCATTTTTTTCAAAATATTCTCCGGAGGCTTCACTTCCTGATTGTTGATAGAACCCTGCGGAAAGCCTGTTCAGGGAATCATACACGTAACCGTATCTTTTTAAGGGTTCATTTTCCTGAGTTAAGGTTTTCCAGGATACTTCGGCTATGTTTTGATTTTCCCATAAAACTGCACCTAAAAAGTGTCTAACTTTTTGGGGACAGTCTATTTTGCGAGGGTTATTTTATTATTGCTCATGGATTACAAAGCCGCAATATCAGTTTTTCAATAAAATTAATCTTCAGACCTGTAAAAATTCAGTACTTCACCTGTATTTTTATTAATATTGATATAGATCTTGCAATATCTACAATTATAGCTCTTTATAATAATATGCCAGACTTTGTTATCTGCAATCAAACTAATCTTATAAGGCTTCGACTTTTCAGGATCTAATAATTCTCTTTTCCTTATAAGAATATCTACATATTTGATTACAGTTTCTTCATCAGGTATAATATCAGTACCGTAACGATCTACAAACTTACAAGGAGGTTGTTCAATTCTCCTCTTTGTATCCTTACATTTTTCGTTTTTGATCTGTTGTGCTACTGCCCATAACGGTAAGAAACATATAATTAATAAAATCTTCTTTAGCATAATTAGTATCTTTTAGGTTGTTCAGGATCAAATCCTTTAGGTAATACATTAGGCATATTTGTAGGCGGAACATTATTAAGTCTTAAAGATCCAGAAGCAGGGTCAGAAGGCAAATCTTTAGCAACAGGAAGGTCATAATTTTTTATAGGTACTCCGGCTGAATTTGTTTTTGTAGAATCAGAGTTATTACTAACCCCAGGTGTATATTCTCTTAATCCTCCATCTGGTGTAGCAACATACCCAGTTACAGGTTTTCCATAGCCCTTTCTTCTTTTTTACCATTTCCATCATATAACTCATTTTCATATGATGCAACATCCCTATTTGAAAATTCGTTTGCACTGCTATAATCTTTTCCATCCATTTTTATAACATCAGTATCCCCACTATGAGTATGTCCATCACCTACAATTACAGCATTTTTATCTACTTTTGATACTTCACTTGGATTTACTTTATCTGTAAAACCTTGTGTTCCAGTTTGTGGAACTACATAGCTATAGTAAGTTTCTCCATTTTTATCAGTTGCTTGATAAAAAATTGTATAAACTTCCACGTTATAGTTTATAGATAATCCATTATATTGCTTCCCAAAGTCATTAGCAGCCGCTCTTAAAGTTTTAAATCTATCTCCCGGATCTAAGGCTTGTCTTCCATCCGGATCAATAAACCTTATTGGATTATTGTATGCATACGTATATGTTGACCAACGTTTGGAAGTTTCCGCCAGAGGGTCAATCACACCCCACCGTCCAATATCCGGCATATACATCCTCGCCCCATAGTCATACACTCCCGTCTCTTGTAATTCTTTACCATTGTATTTGTATGCCTTATATGAACCTACCCCAAAAAACTGTTGCCAGATTTCAGATGATTCATCCCAAACGGATAGTAATCGTTGCTGTCTACAATTTCAAGAGCGCCTGTGCTGGTTTTTGCAAAGCTTACCTTTGCATTTCCTAAATGATTTTTTATTGTAAACCACCGCAATTGCAGTGGTTTATTTTTATCTGCGCAAAGTCACAGACTTTGCGCTATTTTACCATATTTTTATTATTCCCCTCTGATGATTTCCAGCCCCATCTATTTTAATTCTAACAGTGTCTTTTAAATATGGTTGTTTTAAATACCCCCATACTGCATCGGAGCTATCTAATTTTTTTTTATCGTCTGGAAAAATATCTAATGATATAGAGTCTTTTTTATTTCTCTCATAATTTAAATTAAAAGGATAGTGTGAAAAATTATCTACTCTTGTATCTTCCATAGAATGATAACCATATCTAAACCCTTTCTCTATATAAGGTTTAAAAGAAAACCCTTTTAAATTAGCGGAATCAACAATTTTATATTCAAGTTCTTTTACAAAAACTTTTCTTTGTTTTGATTTTTCAATATTTGAAGTATGAACCCTATACTTCCATTTTTGATATCCATACCATCCAATAGAAGAAGAAAAAACGCCAAAAGCATAATACATTAGTATACTAAATAGAATAATGCTTATAAAAATTACAATTCCTTTTTTCATTTTGTATTATTTATAATGTTCAACTCCTTTTTCATCAATTACAGGCCCTACTTCAAGTTTTCCAACTTTACGAACTTCTATTTCTTTGTTGGAGGGAATAAAAAACCGATTATAGTAATTTATCCCTTTCTGAAGATTATCTATAATTGCATTGGGAGCAGGATTCACTTGATGTGGAACATACCAAGCATTATTGGTTCTTAAATCTACAATTTGATTAAAACAATTAAGCATTACATTTGCGCAAGATTGACCTACTACTTTATATTTCTTTGCACTTGCTGCTTCTACTGCTTTTGCTTTTATTTTTTCATCTTCTTCTCTGGTTGTTTTAACAGTAACAAATTTATCATAATGGTGTTGTTCATTAGGGTTTATAGTATTCGCCTTTAACATTGCCTGTTTAGGACTCAATCCCTTTCCTAAAAATGTTCCGATATCAGGATTTTTAGAATCGCCATATGGCTTACTTCCTTCACCTGTCCCATTCATTGAATAATAATACCAACCATCTTTTTCATTTCCTACAATAACAGCTCCATGACCGGCTACAGGTACAGCTTTAGAATCTGCGAGAAATATTACATCTCTACCATCTGGGTCAATACCATTAATAGGATCATTTACGACGTAAGCATATGGAGTGTGGCGATTAAATTTCTCTGCAAGTTCATCCACCACGCCCCATCTCCCAATATCCGGCATATAAAACCTCGCTCCATAGTCATACATTCCGCTTTCCTGCAGCTCCTTTCCGTCGTACTTATTATCATGAAGATCGAGAATTTGTTATTTTTTCTTAAACTGAATATTCTTACACTTGTTTTTCTCATACCAATCTAGCCAACCCTTTCTGTCTTTTTCATAAATTCCAGACGGATATAGACCTGCATAATTGAGTCTGCTTTCAAAAGAAACATGGGAATACTTTGAAATAAATACAAGGGATTTATTAAATTGATTGCCTTCATTTTTATTTATTAGACTATCAATAATCTTGATATTAGAAAAATATTCCTTTTTAAAGTCTAAATTTTCAATACAGTCTCCATTGACATACACATTATTGCTTTTCTTTATAGAACTAGCACAATTTAATAATAGTAACAATACTACAATAAAAAATATATTTTTCATACTATGGCAATTTTGTTTTTTTAACTGTTATCCCTCCAGTAGTATCGTTTTTCCAAATAGCTTGATTAGTTTTGGTTTTATCTTTCTCCTGGAATACTTTGATACTCATTGGTCCTTCAGTTTCTATTCTTTCATTTCCATTTACTTTACCCTCTTTCTTAAAAGCTTTTGCATGAG
This sequence comes from Chryseobacterium sp., assembly GCF_022869225.1. NCBI lineage: Bacteria > Pseudomonadati > Bacteroidota > Flavobacteriia > Flavobacteriales > Weeksellaceae > Chryseobacterium > Chryseobacterium sp. Next base: position 4,689,797 of record NZ_JALIHL010000001.1, read on the forward strand.
CCTTATTAAAATCGGTATATGTGGTATTTCCGGCAGCATCTGTTTCTGTTTTTCCTATGTCACCTTTTTTGAGTCCCATTTTAGCTTTTTCCAGCTGCTCAATATGCTCATGAGTTATAGCTCCAGCACTACTTGTACCTCCTTTTCCAACTTTGTCAAATTCTAAAACATCTGCCATATCAATCTCTCCTGTTTGAAAGCTACCAACCACAACTGATTTGTCATTTTCTACTAAATCTTGACTAACAACTTCTTTTGTGGTAATGACCTCATTATAGCTATCATAGAAAGCCTGTTGTTCTTTGGTTAAAGAAACATCTTTATTAACCATATTAAGAGTTACCTTATATGTATCTGTACCTTCTATTTTTGTGTAAGTTGCGGAATATTTACCTCCAAGTGAAGCACTCACTAAATCTTCGTAGGATTTCCGTGCCGTATCAGTTGCAAACGAAAGAATTAATTCATTCCCGTCTGGATCCATAAAAGCAATTGGATTATTTCCAGCATAGGTATAAGGTGACATTGAAAAATATTTTTCTGCTTTATTGTCTATTACACCCCACCGTCCAATATCCGGCATATACATTCTGGCTCCATAATCATACATTCCAGTCTCCTGCAACTCCTTTCCGTTGTACTTATATTTATAAGCATTCGAACTATTTGCCTGAATATTATGATCGAACAGCATTCCGAAAGGATAATAAGTATTGTTATCAACTACTTCTCTGAGAGCGGGGTTAAATCTAATTATTTTTACATAAAAGATTTTGCATTGTTTGTATATTCAATCCTATAGTGATTTTTATCTTTTCCAACATATATAAATTTATATTTAGGTAACTGTTGTTTATTTAATTTTATTATCTGCTTATTATCAATAGTAATAGTAACATCTTTGTTATTGATAATAATACAACCATCTGTAATTCCCAACATTGGTAATGTCTTTCGCTTTTTATTAAATACAATACTATCTTCATTTTTAACAGTTATAAGATTGTCAAATTCAGATGTAAAGGTTAAAAAAGATTTATTTTTATCCTGTGCATTAAATTTTTTAATCATAACTTTTGAACGTACATTCTCAACAATTTCCATCTCTGTTCCGTATATTTCTGTCGTCTTCACAGTTGAACAACCGATAAAAATAAATGAGCATAAAACTATTATTCTATTAAGTGTTTTCATCTTACTTATCTTGGCTTTTGTTGTTCTTCTACTAAGTTTATGGCATTAGTCCTTTGTTCTGGAGTTATTTTCGTTCCAGGACCGCCCTCTCGCATTAAATTATCCGGAGTGGATTTTAAAGTTGCCTTATCACTATGCTTTATTCCTAAAGTATGACCTGTTTCATGAGCTCCTGTTTTAGCAACATCAGATCTATTTTTATTGTCAAAATTTAATTGACCTGTTTTTTCATTAACATCCAATCCTTTCGTAGTAAAAACATTAATCTGAGTTCTATTCTTCTGAGTATTATCATTGTTATCTGTCATTCCATTAGTCATAGTTTGAATCAGGTAAGAACCATTTTCATCCACTCCTTTAAAATCATCTACATTATTAGTGTCATAAGCAATGTTATAATCCCAAACCATAGTAGATTTATCACTCTGGCTAAAAGTAATATTAACCTGATTTCCGCTAGCATCTTTTCCACCAAAAGAAGAAACAATTTGAGCCTCACGTTCTTGAAGCAGTGTAGACATTTGTGAATTAGAAAGAGCTCCTGCCGTATTATTTACAGGCTTGTACGTAAGATGTAAATCAACAGTTTTGTTTTCTAAATTTCTACTTGCTACCCATTCCAGGCCTTCTAATTCTCTACCATCAACAACTCTATTTTCAGAAAAGTTATAATGTGACTGATAAGAATACTTTTCAGAAAGAGGATCAATATTAAAGAATCTTCCCAAGTCAGGCATGTAATTTCTCCATTTAAATGAGTAAAAACCGGTCTCTTGTAACTCTTGTCCTTGGTACTTATACTGATACGCATTCTGAGTGGTAGCTGTATAATTATGCAGTAACCCAAAAGGATAATAATTATTCACTTCCACAATCTCTCAGGTTTCCAATAATCAATACAGATGGGCAGCTCAAATGGAGGGTTGTAGTTCCCGCTGCATTGCTGGACAAAGTATTGTCTTGGCTGGATAATACCGTCTTTATTGGTATCCGTATAGCTTAATCTTATATTGCCTAAATGATCCGTAAAGTTGTAGATGTATAAATTACTAAGCGCATCATAATATCCTTCGGAAGTAGGAATGATCCGTAGTTTCATTACGGCAACTTCATTGGGGTCAGGGAGCGTCATGACTTCTCCTGTTCCTTCCTCTGAAGGCTTGGTAGACTTATACTGGAACCCGTCCAGATAATCTGTTTCTATATCTCCAAAGAGCTTCTTCACTTTTACGCCGTCTGCCCTGTAGGTATAATGGGTGACCTTAGAGTTTTGGGTAATCTGTTTGGGTAAATTTAAATAATTATATTGAATGGAGGAAATCCCTTTATCGGCATGACCGGTCATGTTTCCATTCCCATCAGCACTGCCATTATCATATTCAAGGGTATTGGGAGTGGTTATATATGGATAGCCCAAAGGGTTCTGCTGTTCATCGGTTATTTTATTCAGCCTGTTTCCTGTGTAATCATATTTCAGATTGTCTATGACAGTGGCAAAGGTATTGCCGGATAAAACGCCTTCTGATCTTTTCAGCCTGGTAATATTGCCGTTTAGATCATACTCCATTTTTTCAAAATATTCTCCGGAGGCTTCACTTCCTGATTGTTGATAGAACCCTGCGGAAAGCCTGTTCAGGGAATCATACACGTAACCGTATCTTTTTAAGGGTTCATTTTCCTGAGTTAAGGTTTTCCAGGACACTTCGGCTATATTCCCATTGTATTGGGGAAGCACTTTCAGGGAAGGGTCTAATGCATCGGGAGTTTCTAATCCCTCAACTGTATTGTAGTTGATCTTATATCCGAAAAGATCATTTCCCAGAATCGAGGGATCATTGATCTGGGTCATCCACCCTCTGATATTGTACCTATAATCAATGGTCTGCAAGGGTGTTGCTGAATGTATTCCGCCTACTTTTTTACTCTCTAATTGGGAAAGTTCATTGTATTGGTTCCGGGCCAGAATCTCATCCGGATTGCTGTCTACTTTATGCTTGTGTACAAGAAGTCTGTTCTGGTCATCATACGTAAAGCTTTCTGTAATAATCCTTTCTGTATCCGTATTCAACCTTTTATGCTTTGTAATAACAGTTTGTGGTACCCCTGCAAAATCCAGCAGAGATTCTGTACGGGTATAGCCTCCCAGATGGTTGATGGAATGGGTACCAATGACTCTTGCTTTGTCATCGTAATAGGTGTAGGTCTTGCTCCAGCTGTCATCTTCGATATTCTTTACCAAACTCATCACGGGTAGGCCTTTGGTGCTTCTTCCTGCTGATGAAGGGGTATCGGTTAAGGTAGGCCTGCCCTGAATGGTGGTTGGGAAAGAGGGATTGAAATTGTATTGCGGATAAGTATCATAATAGTTGACACTTAAAACCGTTTCAATATCAAAAAAATATCCATTGCTGTACTGAACCGGCATCCCGTTTTTGGTAAATCCTGTACTGCTCCTGTTCTCCACTATTATGAGATTCCCTGCCTGGGACTGCATGCTGCTTCTGCTTCCTCCGGCAATGATCCCTGTATAAGCCACTCTCCCGAATGGGTCATATTGGGTAATCAGCCATTTGCTTTTCTCCCGCATATTGGCATCCTGGGTCATGATAAGCCTCTCCGCCTGATCATACACCATATATTCCCAGCCTTTTCCAGGCAGTTTTTTCTCTACCAAACGGTTTCTCCCGTCATAGCGGTACTGATAATACAGGTTTTCTACGGCAGCCGGTTCCACAGTGGGAGCGGAAGCCAGTGGAGGGATTACAAAGGACAGCTGGTCATATTCATTGTAAACATAGTACGTATCTGCATTTTGGGCAGCGCTCAGTACTTTTCTCACTAACAAAAGCTGTCCTCTGCCGTTTTTGAATTCTATGGTTTTGTTGCCGTCTTCATCAGTAACCATGTTTTTATACAGCTGTCCTGCTCCAAAATACTGAAGCAGCTGGACATTGCTTTGAGTCCTGCCTTCAAGCCAGCTGGTGCTGGTTTCGTACTTTCTCACGTAATCTTCATGGAGATTGGCATCATAGTCAAATTTAACGGGTTTATCACTCCAGGCATTTCCTACCTGGATCTGCTGCCGGATCCTGTCCAATGGTGAGTTTTCCAAAACTTTTTCAGAATAAATCTTTTCCTGGCTATAGAGATCCGGCCGGGAAGCATTGGTTAATGGAGAGGTGTAAATTGCTCCGTTTTGAGTCTCCTGCTGGGGAACGGGTAAAAATTCTTTTACCTGTCTTCCAAAATCGTCATATTCAAAATGAGTCACCACATCTCTGCCCAATGGCGAGGATTTGACATTCACGACCTGCTTGGGTCTTCCCAGGCCGTCAAAATACTGAACCATTTCTGAGGTTTTGGGATTGGCAAGTGTAGGGTCTGAGAGGTATGTTTTGGTATAAACGTAATTTTCTGCAGTGCTCGGATTGGCCTGGGCATGGGCCAACCCGGTTATCAGCAAACCACTCATTGGAATCATTATTTTTTTCATCAGTTCTTAGTTTTTATAATGGTACTTCAATTCTTTCAATACTTTTCCATTCACATCTACCACTTTTTCAAGCCGGTTGGCGGAATCATATTGGTAGACCTCTCTTATTCCTGATGGGGGAGTGATACTCGTTACTCCGATTAAAGGGTCATAGGTAAACGTACTTATCTGGTAGGCTGATAAACTGGAATTGTTCCTGAATTGATCCAGTGTGGCAATAAGTACCGGCTCATTAGCCGGATTGGCTGCATCTGCATCCGAAGCGGAAACCAGCCCAGGAATAAGTCCCAGACCTGACAACTGATCATAAGTAGCTCCTTTCACTCTGGCAATAGGCAGGGTTTGGTTGTATCCCCAGATAATAGTTACAGGAATTCCTTCTTTGGTAGTATACTGAAGTAAGTTTCCTTTGTCATCATATTTATCGTAGGTAATATCTGTTGATGGAATATGCTGAAGATCATAGGATAATACCGAACTTGGAAACAAATGAGAAGGATCATCATATAAAGTTTCTTCTTTACTCACTATTTTATTATTGTTTTTAACTTCGGTCTCTAATGGAATGCCAATCATATTGGCATCGATTAATCTTTGATTTGCCTTTTCAGTAGCATATTTATAGTTTGTTATATTAATGCTTCCATCCTGAAAATTTTGAGTGATTGCGGTTGGATAATCATTCGAATTATAGACATTGTCAGTTGTAGATGAAATTACACTTTGTACTCCGTTTTTGTAGAAATATGATTTTTCAATTCTTTGTGTTGGTAACGTTACTCCAAAACTTTCAAAATTCTTGTATGGATCTGTCAACGCAAAACCAATTCCGATTTTATTAACCATTTCCTGATAACTACTGAAAGAAAAAAGCTCAGATATCATATTGTTGGCATAGTTATCTTTTAATTTAACCCCATCATTTTTTTGATATACTGAAGTGGTATAATCTGTTGTCACTTCTGATAGCAGATTGTTACCTGTATCATATTTTTTATCGGAAATCAATTGCCCTCTTAAATAATCCTGGTTAGGAATAGGAATAGGTGTCAATTGAACTATAACAGTCGCATCATTTGGGTAATCAATAGGGGATCTGAAATTATAAACTGTTTTCCCTTTTTTGTTATTATTGGTATCTATCTGTTCTACACTTATGTATTTATATCCAACGTCAGAACTTTGCGTTTTTTGTACGGGTAAGATGTTGTAATCTGTGGTGATATCAAATTCTGCACTATATGATATGGTAAAATTATTGTATTTATTCTGATATGAATAAGGATTAGTAAGCCTGAATATAGGCTCAGGGAAAACTAAAGCCCCACTGCTTCTTTGGGTATCATCAAGGTTTGTGTAGTTATATACATATTTTTTTGATACCATACCTGATGCAGGATTTTCAAGATAAGATATATCTTTAATTCTGATTCCTCCACCTTTCTGTACTTTAGCATTCACATACGTAGTCTCCGTAGTATGGGCAATAAAAGTATCACCTGTCTGATCAGGATTTGATGGTCCGAAATCACCAGCCAGGGAAGCGTAATAAACACCTGGTTCAAGATAAACAGTCTTATTAAATTCTGATATTACCTGACCATCAGGGTTTGGATTGACAACCAGACAAGCTGGCGGCTGAACCTTATTACAGGTCTGCGCTGCATAACCAAATTCATATACAGCCGGTGAAAAGGTTCCATCTGTATTTTTCTTATAGAGTTTGAACTGCCAGTTAAAATAGATCAGATTCCCTAAAAAAAGATCAAGACTAACGGTCTGAGCTGATTGAATGGTGAAAAACTGTTGCTTAGTAGGACCAAACTGTAAAAAACTGATATCTGAATCAAAACTGTTGGTTACATTATATCCTGCTACAGGTACCATAAGGTCAGTGCTTGTTGGATGATAGCTGTATTCATTTTCATCAAAATTAAATACGACTTTACCTTTAGTAGGATATGTGATTGATTTTATGACATCGGTCACAATATCATTATTCAAACTCAGATCTGAAGCTTTGTAATACCCCCAGTCATCCTTTTTCAATAAAGAAGAATTTCCGTTATATTCTAAAAGGTAATCAGAGTTTTGAGTACTTGGGGAAATTTTGGTTACTTTTTTCAGTACCATTTTCTTCAGTAACTGGGGTCCATTATATGGCTGAAAATTTGTATTGGTATAATCATAATCGAAAATGTATTTATCCGTATATTGTGAAGCGGACTGCCCCCAATAATTAGTTTGGATAGATTTTAATTTATACAAATTGGCGGGTTCTGTATAGTTGGAATCCTGTCTTCCCTGTTCATAATTAAAATATATGGTACCTCTTCCTCTTACATCAATACTTGTCAGTAAACGTGTCTGGGAAGTAGTATATATTATTTGACGTTCAAAGGCTCCCGGCATACTGCCATCTGGGTTTATTTGCTGTCCTCCTGTCTGATCTGTGTTATTGTTATAGTTAACATTCTTTGCAATCCTTCTGGTAGTAGTAGGTGTTTCCTGATATTTTACCTCTGATGCAAGATCATATTTAAATTCAGCCAAATTAACATTACTATGATCATTAATTTTTACTAAATGGAATGAGGTGTAATAATCTCCTAATTCAAGACTGGGATTAAATTCTTCCTGCCCTGTAGTCAATCCTGTTTTTATAGTAGAAATACCTTTTTGAGATGTTTCCATTGCATTGAAAATATATTTGATCCCTTTATCATCTATGATGGTAAATGAGTTGATAACCCCTGTAGCGGCATCCTTACTACAAGTGATCTTAAGGTTATTTTTATCCAGCTTTTCAGCAGTATAAGTTCCATCCAGATTCTTTACGACATAAAACCTTCCTGACTTATCCATGAAATTATACTGATACAGATCATATTCTGTATCAAATTTCCCAATTCCAGCATCGAATCTATAATCATTAAAGTTGAAAGAATTATCGTTATTAAGAATTTTATAAGTAGGATTATAAAAATGATTGTAAATCCCATACTTAACTTTTGGAGACGTTGAGAATGCTATTGTCCTATTTTTTTCATCAGGACCGCCTCCACGTACAGTTCTTGAAATAGTCCCTCCAGCTATTAAACTCCATCCTAAACCTGCTTCTCCAGCTTTATCGTCTGGTTTAGCATTTAATGAGTGATATTTTAATTGTACATTAAGTTTTACATTCGAGTTATTGGTAGGAATATTGACTAATGGAATATTAATATCTGGAATTCCTGTATAATAACTGACAGGCACTTCCTCAAATTTCATTAGATTATTTGATGTAGGGGCAGGGGGAAACATTTCATTAATATTCCCAACATAACTTTTAGCGTCCGAAGATGAGGATTGCGCAGCTATATTATACGTTATAAATGGTAAGATTAAAATTAGTACATTTTTCTTCATGATTATTTCTTAATAAGTTTAGCATTCGCCGTCTTGTTATTATCTGTCTTGATAGTCACCAGATAAGCCCCCTGAATCAAAGGCTGGGTGTTGATCTTGGTCACCGTGTTTTTGGTCTTCAGATGCTGAACCTGTCTTCCGCTCATGTCATAAACTACAATCTCGGCTTCCTTAAACTCAAAGCCGATTTCTACATAAGCATAGTCGGATACCGGGTTCGGATAGATTTTGATGTCGTATTTCTGGATCAGATCTTTCACCTGCTTATCACCCAGCTTCACGATCTTCCAGTTCTCTTTGCCCAATTCTTCGGCGCTGGTTCCTGCCAATATAATAGAACCGTCCCTGTTCAGCCTGATATCTGAAAGTCTTTCTTCTCTTCGTCTCGAGTCTCCATTCACATGTTTTCTCCACTGTTCATTCCCGTTTCCATCCAGATACAGCATCCAGAAGGTTTCATCATCTTTTTCTATTCTGCCTTCCGCCTGAGTATAACCGCCTAACAATATTCCTTTGGTGATGTCTTGATTCTTGATTCCTGGATCTTGACTCTGTATTACACTCATTCCCATCAGGATATCCCGGTTCTTAAAATTGTAGGATTTCTGCCACTGCTCGTCTCCTCTTTCATTCAAAGCGATCAGCCAGAGATCTGTGCCTTCTTCTATCCCTACGGTTTTATTGCCGGATCTTTCAGATCGGGATTCTCCGCCAATGATAAAACCTCCGGCAGCTAAGGCCAGGGTTCTGATATGGTCATCCGCTTTTCCGCCGAAGTTTTTTTCCCATTCTACTTTCCCGGTCTTATCCAGTTTTACGATCCAGTAGTCGCCTTCACCGAAATTGCTGCTGGATTTTGGCATTTGGCTAAGGGCTGCTGAGGAAGCAGGCTTTTCAGCCGAAACAGGATTAGTCGTTGCTGATTGAGAATTACTCATGTAAGCGCCGCTTCTGGAATAGATGCCCAGCAATGCGCCGCCGTCTTTCGTGGGAATCATCTTTTCGACTTCATCCAGCCCTCTTCCGCCTAAGATCAGCTGGGAAAGTTCTTTGCCATCTTTGTCAAGCCGGATGATCCATACATCTTTGGAACCGTAGCCTTTGGAGGAGTTTTGCACATTCCCTGCTACAAAGAATCCTAAGTCTGTAGTTTGGATCACCGCTCTGGATTCTTCGTCCGATGAAGTTCCCAACGTTTTCTGCCACAGCTCATCTCCGAATTCATTCATTCTTATCAGCCAGATATCTGATCCGCCTCTGGATTCTTCTTTTTTATCGAGCCCTTTCCCCGAATAGGAAGTTCCCGCAACAAGAAATCCTCCTTCCCGGGTGGTAACGGCAGCGGATAAGTAATCATGGTTCTGGCCGGAGAAGTATTTTTCCCAAACTTCGTTCCCTAGCTGATCAAGCTTCACCAGATGGAAATCATAACCGTTGTTTTGCTTACTTCCAGTCTCAGGCTTCCCGCTTCCTGACTGTATACAGCTTCCGGTAATTAAATACTGCTGGTCTATGGTAGTGGTCACCTGGCTTAGAAAATCCTGCGTCGAGGATCTGATGTCTTTCTGCCAGATCACTTCCTGGGCAGATAGGACAGAGAATGTGCATACTGTATATGCACAGAAATAAAGTTTTTTCATATTTTGAGTTTCCGTTAATCTATCGTCCTGAAAACTAATATTTTTCAATAATACCACGCAACAGAAATCCTTAAACAGTGAATTTTCAATAAATATTCCGTAATATTGGAGTAAAATTTTATCTGATACTAATTTTGTATAGCTTAATTTTCGAAATCAACCTTCAAAAACCCATTGAACAGATTAGATATCAGATGATAGCACTAAGGTTATTTTAACTTTTTAAATAAGCTACAGGCTTTGCCCGATGATATTGATAGGATCATAAGAGGTTATAAATCCAAAAAACGAATTCGTAAAAATAAAACCGGCACTTATTTCCGGCATAGGGATTTATTGAACGCCCTAGTTATCAACAGACCGCTTATTGGATCATTATTTTTTTCAACAGCTCTTAGTTTTTGTAGTGGTATTTGAATTCTTTCAAGACTTTGCCGTTAACATCCATGACCTTTTCCAGCCTTTTGGCAGAATCGTATTTATAAATTTCCCTGATTCCCGATGGTGGTGTGATGCTGGCTACCCCGATGAAAGGATCGTACGTATAGGTAGTGATCTGATAATTGTAAAAGCTGCTGTCTTTTCTGAAATTATCCAATACGCTCAGAAATGGAGTTTCATCACTATTAGAAGCTGCTGCATCAGTATTGGAGGCAATAACGATGTTATCAATCAATGATTGTGTAATATCCGATAATTTTGCACCCTCTATTTTAGCAATAGGAAACGTTTGGTTGTAGCCCCAAATTATAGTGACAGGAATACCATCTTTTGTCGTGTATTGCTCCGGATTTCCTTTTGAATCATATTGATCATAAGTGACTTTTGTTGAAACAGTATTGTTTTGTAAGTCATAAGATAATACAGAGCTTGCTAAAAGGTTGGTAGCATCATCATATTTGGTCTCAGACCTGGATATTATTTTTCCAACATCACTTACATTTTTTTTACTGGTGATGGTTGTTTCCAATGGGATATTGATCATATGAGCATTAATCAGCTTCTGATTGTCTTTTTCATGAGCGTAAAGATAGGTTGCCTCACTTACGGTCAAATCCGGGGAAGTAACTCATTTGGAAACAGTAAGCCATTGTAAGGAAGATAGAATCTTTATTCAGGAAAGAATTATGCAAAAGGGATGCGGAGACCAATGCTTTATCCTGAAAGATGGCGAAGAAGTTACCTTAGATTTCAAAGTATAGCCATACCCAGCTGGGTATGGCTTATTTTTTGGATTCTTGCTGATAAATAATGTATGCTGTCAGTTTTTCTGTTACATCTTGATTGGAAAGAATTATTATTGGGACACGAAGAATGGTCTTTTCTTTTAGAAATCATCCTTCGTACCATGATCATGTTCCTGGCTATTATTATCGGACTGAGAATTTTAGGCAAAAGAGGGGTTAAACAGCTTTCTATTTTCGAGCTGGTTGTCATCATTGGCTTGGGATCTGCAGCCGGAGATCCCATGTTTAATAAAGATGTAGGGATCATTTCTTCCCTTATTGTTTTTATTGTTATCATTCTTCTGTATACAATTGTTACCTTTTTTATTGGAAAAAGCAAAAATTTCGAGAAGCTGGTTGAAGGAAAATCCGTCTGCCTGATAGAAAACGGTGAATTTTCCATCAAAAACTTTCAAAAAGAAAATTTGGGGAGCGACGAATTTTTTGCAGAACTTAGATTAAAAGGAGTTTCTCAGCTTGGACAGATTGAAATGGCTATAGAAGAAATTTCCGGCGAGATCAGTGTGTTCTTTTTTGAAGATCAATCTGTAAAACATGGACTTCCCATTATGCCTGATTCTTTAAACAATCCTTTACAATATCTTCCTGCCGAAGGATATTATTCCTGTACGTTTTGTGGACATACAGAGCATAAAAAAACAGGCAGCGCAGGACGTTGTCCAAACTGTAAAAAAGACGAATGGGTAGAATCCAGCAACAAGAGACGGGTAACTTAAAAACCTGATCTTGCTGGCAGGAAACTCCTTCTGTATGCTATTTATTTAATTATCTTCCACACATTTATTTCTCGCAGCCTTCATTCCAAAGTAAAACATCAGCACTACTGCAGTACTCAGAAAATAAAAGGACATATTCCATGAAACATCCCAATCATGCAGTTTTCCAAATACCGGTGGACCGAATGCAGCAATCAGGTAACCTACAGACTGGGCCATTCCGGAAATTTTCACAGCATTGATACTGCTTTTGGTTCTTGTAGAAAAAAACAGGATTGACAGGCTGAAAGATAGGCCATTGGAAATCCCTATGATAACGGCATTCACATAGATCCATTGGGCTTTCAGCAGGACAAACATCATCGTACTACCCAACATTAAAGCACATATAAAGAAAATCATGATCCTCTGATCTTTCAGTTTGCCGGCAATGATAGGACAGCAGAATGTTACAGGGATCATCGTGATCTGAATCACAAAAAGTACCCATCCTGAACTATCGCCCGGCATATGATAGTCTGTAAGGAAAGAAGGAAGCCAAGCCACCATACAGTAATAAAATAAAGACTGCAATCCCATAAAAACACTGATATTCCATGCCTGTGCAGACTTAAACATATTAAAATCAGAAGAGCTCAGAACTGCCTTGGGAATATCTGCATTCTTTTTATTGAAAATAAGTTCCAGAATTAAGACCAGAAAACCCAGAGCAGCAATCACCAGCCAGATTCCCAAAGATCCACGCCATCCCAATCCTGTCCATTCTCCGATTTTCACACTGAAACCCGAAGCCAATGCAGCCGTAAGATTCATGGATACGGCAAAAATCCCGGTCATAAGTCCAATCTGCCGCGGAAAATTGTTCTTTACATAGCCCGGTGTGACCACATTTCCTATACAAATTCCTAATCCGATCAATAAAGAACCCAGAAACAGCAGCCAAAGTGATCCTGTGATACGGAGAAACAATCCGGAGCTCAAAATAATCAGTGAGTACATCAAAAGTTTACTGATCCCAAGCTTACCTGAAAACCGGCTCACCAATACCGAGCAGACTGCAAACATAAACAGCGGAATAGACGTAAGCAGGCTGACCTGAAAATTATCCAGCGTCATAGCATCTCTTATATCTCCCAGTACAGGAGCAACGGCAACAATAGGGGAGCGGAGATTGCTTGAAATAAGAATAACCACCAAAACATTAATAATCAATAAAACATACGAAGCATTCTTTCTGACTTCATTCTTCATCATGATAAAAAACTTTTGTACAAAATTAACACAGTAATTTTGTTTAATTTTGCCAAAGTTTTAACCCAAAACGACATGAATGCTCATGATACCATAGAAATAGATGAATTAAGCAAACCTTATTTTGTATGGTTTGAAGAAAACTGGATCCATGATGACCTCCTTCATCAACATCAAAAAGGACAATTGGTTTATGTAGAAAGCGGTTTTCAATACATTACCATTCAGGAACGGATCTATCTTCTTCCACAGAACCATGCAGTATGGATTCCTCCTCATACCATTCATAAGACCAATTCCCATTCTGAAAAGATTAAACTGATGATCATGTTTGCCAATATTGAAAAAGAAGACCCTTTTTACAGCACTGTCAATGTATTTTCTGTTCCACCTGTTCTCCGGGAAATGATAAAATACGCCGAAAGATGGTCCAAGCTGATGGTAAAGGATAACGATGAAACTGTATTTCTGAAAGCGCTCTTCAATGAGCTGCCTCATTTCGTAGAACATTCCCTGAAACTCCATATTTGTCTTCCCAGAGATAAACGCCTTACGAAAGTCATTGAATATGTCCATCATCACTACCGGGATGAGATTAAAATGGACCGTTTAAGTGAAAATGCACTATTATCATTGCGTTCCCTCGAACGGATCTTTAAAAAGGAAACAGGATTGACCTTAAGTAAATACCAGCAGATGCTCCGGATCATCAAAAGTCTGGAGCTTTTAAGTTCGGAGACGCTTACCATTTCTGAAACAGCCTATGAAGTGGGGTATAAGAGTGTACAGGCTTTTACCAGGAGCTTTCAGACCGTAATGCAATTCCGCCCTACAGACTTTTTGAAAAATATTAAATAATATTGAAATTATATAGAATAAATTTAATCAATCAAAGAAATTGATTAAGCTACATATTCCACTCCAATAAAGTATGCTGATTGAAGCCGTTTCAAATGTATCGTGATGAACGCAATGGTAAATAATGAAGAATAGTAATGATTTGATTTCCAAATAGTATTTGGCAGGCTCATAATGACAAATGCCTAATTTTTGACTTTTGAGACAGCCTCTTATAGGTAGTATTGAATACATTTCCATATCAACATCAAATCTTCAATTATACAGTCATATAAAACAAAAAGGCCTCCAAGAAAGGAGACCTTAAAAAAACACAAATGATGAAAAAAAATTATTTCGATCCACAAATATAAGCAAAATATACATTATGCAAAACATCATATGTGTATTTTTTTTAAAAATTATTGATTTATTAAAAAAACAATTATCCATTAACAGAAGTGAATTTTCTTTATGATTCTGTAATTTGGCTCTACAGCTGCATCAAACCCATAAAACAGCATATTTCCATACTCTTTAAATCAATTAAAAAAATGATTTTTGTTTAAATTTTTCTCATGCCTATGAGATGTTTTAAGCAGTTGATGGTGCTTTGGATGGGGCATTCCTGAAATAATAAGATTTAATAATAAATTTTCAATCAAATTCTCCATTGTGATTATACTCATAAAAGAAGAGGTATAGATTTCTTTTATTTGTTTTAAAACAGACCGAATGAAACCAAAGCAAATAAAGGGAGTACCCCGGCAGAAATCCGGTGGTTTTCATGACACTGAAAGCCAAAAGCAATTTGAACAGGCCATTATTCCGTTACAATATGAAATACTAAAAAAGAGATTTTTTGCGATCAATAAATGGAAGAGCTATTGTGGAGAGGCCTTTGCCGAATTTAAACTTCATGATTTCAATGGTGATCCGGTCGATCGGGAACCCCAAAAAGGAGATTTTGTAAGAATTGATATTCCCGGACCCGGAGAAACCGAAGCAAAAGGATACGACTGGGTCGAAATTACAGATCTCTGCTATTACCAGGATACTGTCTCGGAAAGCATAACGATGACCTGCAGGCCATCCAAAGATCCTAAGAATGATAAAAACACCCATATTGCCCACTTTTATAATGCCGGAGCCACTTCCACATTTATGATTTACAGAAATCCTTCCCATCTAAAGGCTGCGGTGTACGGACGGAATGAATCTCCTAATTTCAATGCAAAATTGATCGATATCATCAGAAATATAATGACCGCTGCCGGAGGAATAATGGGAATCGCCAAAATCCAGTGGAAACAGCTGACTGATGGATTCTTAGATTTTGATTAAAAGAATATTGCTTCTTTTTGAGGTAGGGCTGGTCGTCCTGACCACAAGCATACAGAATGGAAAAAGCATATTTTGAGCTGGAATTAAAACTTGCATAGCATCAGAAGCAAGGATTAATGAAAGCTTACCACTACCTTGGAAACCATACGGAAAAAGAGTCGGAGCTGGATTTCCGCACAACCATTGTTCACCACTCAATAGAAACCATGGATCATTATTCTGAAAAATGATAAGTCTTTTTTTCTTTTTTGATCTAAGTCAAAGTTTGGTATTGCCCGTAAAAAGACCTTTGCACACGAATATTTAACACAAAAATTTATGAGTGCAACATTAGGGAAAGGACAAACCATTAATTTCTACAAAGCAACCACTCCCATCATTATTTCAGTATTTGGAGTATATCTTACGATAGGGATTGCTTTAGGAGTACTTCCGAAGTTTGTCCAGAACAATTTAGGATTTGACAGTGTTATGGTAGGCCTTGTCATTGGCCTTCAATCATTGTCAACACTTCTTACCCGGGCTTATTCCGGAAAAATAACCGATACCCAGGGAGCAAAGAGCAGTAAGATGTCCGGGGTTTTATTAGCTGTCGCCGCCGGTGCTATGTATATTGTAGCGGTATTTTTTCAGGCAAACAAATTTTGGGCTCTTTCTTTTTTATTGATGGCTAGGATTGTGCATGGAATAGGAGAGAGCTTTCTGGTAACAGGCGCATTAACCTGGGGAATAGGTCTTGCAGGACATTCCAATTCAGGAAAAGTAATGACCTGGAACGGGATTGCCATGTATGCCGGAATTGCTATCGGAGCGCCATTAAGCATTTGGATCAGTAGAGAATACGGCATATTGCCTGCATTTTTTCTTATTGCCTTGCTTCCGTTAGCGAGCTGGCTGTCTACAGTAAAACTCCCCTCTGTTCCAGCCGATAAAGACTATATCAGAACTCCTTTTTATAAAGTCATCGGAGCAATATCGGGGCAGGGATTGAGCCTGGCATTTTCTTCAATGGCCTTTGGGTGTATTGCTTCCTTTATTGCTTTATTTTTTACCGAGAAAAATTGGGGCGATGCTTCACTGGCATTTATGGCCTTTGGAATATGCTATGTACTCACCAGAATTTTCTTCGCCTCTTTTCCTGATAAATACGGAGGTTTCAGAATTGCTTTGATCTCTTTGATCATCGAAATAACAGGTCAGATACTGATCTGGACATCAGTTTCCGGCACTGCTGCTATTGTTGGGTGTGGGTTGACAGGAATGGGGTTCTCATTGGTTTTTCCTGCTTTAGGTGTTCTGGCCATACAAAAAGTAAAACCGCAGATGAGAGGAACCGCCCTCGGAGCGTATGTTGCTTTTGTCGACCTTTCATTGGGATTAGCCGGACCATTGGCAGGATTGATCGCTGGATGGTTTGATTACCAGGCGGTCTATTTATTTGGAGCAATCAGCTGTGTGCTTTCAATGATCGTTTTGCTATTTAACAAAAAATAATAATATACATGATAACGGATTCAATGATAACCAAAAAAATACGTTCAGTATTCAGTGTTAAAAATAAAAGTTTTCTTACTCCGCATCTTATCCGGGTGGTATTTGAAATGAATGAAGATCAGGTTAAATTGCTGGCCTGCGTACAATCCGGTTATAATAATAAACTCTTTATTCCGTCTGTAGAAAAAGGGAGCGAGCCCATTATCAGAACTTATACCAACCGAAAGGTTGATCTTAAAAACAGGGAGCTTACCATTGATTTTGTTGCCCACGGAGAAAATGGTCCTGCTTCGGCCTGGGCATTAAAAGCCAATCCGGGCGATATATTGGAAATAGGGATGAAAGAAAGCACAAAACCATTAGTTCCTGATGCTGACTTCTATCTTTTTGTAGGAGATTCAACGGCCTTACCTGTTATTTGTTCTATCGTGGAACAGCTTCCGTCTTATGTAACGGCAAAAATAATATTGGAAGTTCATGATAAAAAAGATGAACTTATCCTCTGTTCTGCAGCAGATGTATCTGTTGAGTGGCTTCACAATTCCCATCCGGAAAAAGGAAGCCTTCTCGCAGATCTTACCAGGCGGGTAGAATTCCCTTCCGGCATACTGAAAGAATATATTTATATCGCTGCCGAATACACGACCGTGCATCAACTCAGGAATTATTTCAAAACATATTTAAACTGGGATCCGCAGGGGATCTATGCCTGTTCTTACTGGCGGGCCGGCCAGGCAGAAAATCGATGAATAATGTAAGGTGAAAAATAGTAAGCAACGCCATTTATTACTACTTTTGCTCACATGCAGGAACTTTTAACTTCATATATTACAAGTAAAATATCGGTAACGGATAAAGAGTTGGATGTTATTCTTTCTTATTTCAGACCCGTTCAATTAAAAAAGAATGAAATGCTTCTTGCCAACGGGCAAAACAGTCAGAGAACTTTTTTCGTAGTGAATGGCTGTCTCCGGATATTTTTCATCAATGAGGAAGGCCAGGATTCTACAAGATATTTTGCCTTTGAAAACCAATTTGCCACTGCATTAGTCAGTTTTATTACTTCTGAACCCTCCGAGGAATTTATTCAGGCTGTGGAGGATTCAGAAGTATATTATATTACCCACAAAAACTTCTATCATCTGCTGGATATCATCCCTCAGTGGGAAAAATTTTACAGGATCTATCTTGAGACGGCTTATGTAAACAATACGAAAAGGCTGATGTCTTTCCTCGTTCAGGATGCTCTTGAAAAATACCGCCAGCTGCTGGATGAAAATCCTGTTGTTGTCAGAAGACTTTCTAACAAAATGGTTGCTTCTTATCTCAATATTTCCCAGGAAACCTTAAGCCGGTTAAAATCCAGGCTCTGAATAATGTACTTCAGATTCAGTTTTTTTCCAGTGCTGCGTTTCTTTTGAACCTGTATTAAATCAGGGAAATTAAAAGAAAATTAATACAGATGCCCTTTTTAGAAAAAAAATTAAGCCCTATATTTGCAGGAATGTTAAAATGGTTCTCGATATTATGCTCGATGATGTATGTACTGGCTACCACCAATGCGGGGGAAGTACTGAAAGTACCTATGTTTGTGGAACATTTTATGGAATATCACGGAAGTTTTTCAGAATTTGTCATGGAACATTATGACAATCATAAGAAAGATTCTGACTGGGATACCGACCAAAAACTGCCTTTTATCAATCCTCCTATTGTATTGACTGTGCATGCCCAGCTTCCTGAGCTTAGTTTTGAAATAAAAAAACCTAAAGAGATCAGGGCTTCTCAAAAAAACAGCATCTATAAAGAAAAGGGATTCTCAAACCTTTATCTTTCCCGAATTTTCCAGCCTCCGCGGCTTTCTTAACTGATTTCAAATTGAAAATTAATGCTTTGAATATCTGTTCAAAGTAACCAATTGCTTATTACATATCAATTAATCCGTTGGGTGTTATAGCTGTATGCTTTACAAAAGTCAAAAAAGCTTTATTTAAATACTTTAGAGCACTTCAGTAAGTTTAAATAAGGCGACATAAGAAGTTCATGCAAGAAGAAAATCAAAGATTCTCAAACTTAAGTCTTATTGTGTCTTTTGCTTAAAAATTAAAGTGTAAACCGCTTTTATAAAGCATCCCGGGTTATCCAATAATAATTTTTTCATGTTAAATAAAATTATTGAGTTTTCTGTCAAGAATAAACTCATTATTGCTCTGTTTACAGCAGGTCTCATCCTTTTTGGAGTATATGAAACCACTAAACTTCCTATTGATGCTCAACCGGATATTACCAATAACCAGGTTCAGATCATTACCACAGCACCTTCATATGGGGCAGCTGATATAGAACGTCTTGTCACATTTCCTATTGAACAGGCTGCCAGTAATATCAGTGGAATCACCGAACTCCGGAGTCTTTCCCGGTTTGGACTTTCGCTGGTAACCGTAGTTTTTGATGATAATACCGATGTATATTGGGCCCGCCAACAGGTTCAGGAACGCCTGCAGCTTGTTCAGGACAATATCCCTGCCGGAATCGGAAAACCGGAACTTGGACCCATTTCTACAGGATTGGGAGAGATTTTCCAATATGTGGTAAGAGCCAAGAAAGGCTATGAAAATGTATATGATGAAACTGAACTCAGAACCATTCAGGATTGGGTGGTAAGACGTCAGTTACTGGGAACTAAAGGGATAGCCGATGTGAGCAGTTTCGGGGGGAAACTGAAACAGTATGAAATAGCAATAAATCCAAATAAACTTCAGGCATTCAATATCAATATCAATGATGTTTTCGCTGCTTTGGAAAAAAACAATCAGAATACCGGGGGAGCCTATATTGAGAAGAAAGAAACCGTCCTTTTTATCCGGAGTGAAGGACTCTTAGGCAGTACCGGTGATATTGGAAGCATTCAGGTAGCTGAAACCAAGGAAGGTATTCCTGTTCACATCAAGGATGTTGCGTCTGTGAAGATCGGATTTGCCACAAGATACGGTGCAATGACCTATAATGATACCGGAGAAGTATCCGGAGCTATTGTTTTGATGCTTAAAGGTGAGAATGCGAATGAAGTGATCGCCAATATCAAACAAAGGCTGGAAAAAATCCAGGAGTCTTTACCTGAAGGTGTAGTGATAGAACCCTTTCTGGACCGTGCAAAAATGGTCAACAATACCATCAGCACAGTAAAGACCAATCTGATGGAAGGTGCCCTGATCGTGGTTTTTATTCTCGTATTATTTTTAGGGAACTTCAGGGCAGGACTGCTGGTCGCTTCTGTGATTCCTCTGGCAATGCTTTTTGCCATTATTATGATGAATATTTTCGGTGTTGGAGGTAACCTGATGAGTCTGGGAGCCCTGGACTTTGGCCTTATTGTAGACGGGGCTGTTATTATTGTTGAAGCCGTTCTGCACCAGCTTTCCCATAAAAAGCACTTCGGAAAGGAGAATATGCTAAGTAAAAAGGAGATGGACGGGCAGGTTTCCAGCTCTGCTGCCAAAATGGTCAACAGTGCGGTTTTCGGGCAGATCATCATCCTGATCGTATACCTTCCGATCTTTACACTTCAGGGGATTGAAGGTAAAATGTTCAAACCTATGGCCCAGACCGTAGCATTTGCACTGATTGGTGCGTTTATCCTTTCTCTGACTTATATTCCGATGATGAGTGCTCTGGTGCTGAGCAGAAAGAAAAAGGAAAAAGACAATATTTCAGACAGGGTAATGGCCAAAGTAGAAAGAGGCCATCAGAAACTCCTGATGAAAGCTCTTCAATACAGAAAAACAATTATCATCAGTGTATTGATCCTTTTCACGGGGGCAGTATACACGCTATCAAAAATGGGAGGGGAATTCATTCCGTCTCTTGAAGAAGGAGATTTTGCCGTTGAAATGAGGATTCTTCAGGGAAGCAATATTAATGAAACGAAAAAAGTAACCACACAGGCGTCCGGCATCCTGCTGAAACAGTTTCCCGAAATACAGAAGATCGTTGTGAAGATCGGTAGCGCTGAAATCCCTACGGAACCTATGCCTATGGATGCAGGAGATATGATTATTGTTTTAAAACCTAAAAAAGAGTGGACATCTGCAAAATCATTCCCTGAACTTTCTGAAAAGATGAGTAAAGCTTTAACCGTTATCCCGGGATTAACGACCAGTTTTCAGTTTCCTGTGCAAATGCGTTTCAATGAACTGATGACCGGAGCAAGGCAGGATGTGGTATGTAAAATTTATGGGGAAGACCTCGATAGTCTTACAGTTTATGCAAAAAAACTGGGGAGTATCATCAATACGGTAAAGGGAGCTCAGGATCTTTATATAGAACCGGTTGAAGGGGCACCACAGGTGGTTATTGATTACAATCGTTCAGAATTGTCACGCTATAATATTTCTGTTGAAGAGATCAACAGAGTTATTAATATGGCTTTTGCCGGGCAGACCGCAGGTGCTTTATATGAAGGAGAGAAAAAATTTGATATTGTTATCAGAATGGACAGCGAATATAAAAGAGATTTGACAAGCATCCAAAACCTGTTGGTACCCATTGCCTCGGGAGAGCAGATCCCATTATCCCAACTGGCTAAAGTAGAGCTTAAAAACAGTCCGAACCAGATTCAACGGGAAGATACCAAAAGAAGGATCATCGTGGGCTTTAATGCAAGAGGAAAGGATGTGCAGACTATTGTAGAAGAACTTCAGCAGAAAGCAGGCAAAAACCTAAGGTTCTCCCCTGGATACACTATTTCCTATGGCGGTACATTTGAGAATTTAAATGAAGCAAAAGCAAGACTCGGTATTGCAGTGCCTATTTCTTTGGTCATGATCTTCCTGTTGCTGTTCTTTGCTTTCAGATCTGTAAAACACAGTCTGCTGATCTATACGGCCATCCCGTTATCTGCCATTGGCGGAGTTTATTTTCTCGCACTAAGAGGAATGCCTTTCAGCATCAGTGCCGGAGTAGGATTTATCGCTCTGTTTGGAGTTGCCGTACTTAACGGAATCGTTTTGATATCAGAGTTTAACCGATTGAAAAATAACGGAATACGCAATACCAGCAGAATCGTCCTGATGGGAACAAGAATCAGGCTTCGTCCGGTTTTAATGACTGCCTTTGTGGCTTCTTTGGGATTCTTACCCATGGCCCTGAGCAGCGGAGCAGGAGCTGAAGTTCAAAGGCCGTTGGCTACCGTTGTGATCGGCGGGCTGATGCTGGCAACTCTTTTAACCTTATTCGTACTTCCCATTCTCTACGTCTTATTTGAACATATTAATACAGGTAAAATGAAATTTTCTAAAAAAATAAACTTTAAAAAGCGGTCTGTTTTCTTGGTATTGCTTTCTTTCGGAAGTTTCCAGGCTCAGGAGAACATTACCTATGAGCAGGCTTTGGAAAAAGCTTTTCAGCAGAACGGAACCCTTAAAAACTCAAAATTAATATCAGAATACCAGGAAAAATTAAAGGCCGGTTATCTGGATATCCCTCAATTGGAAGTTACCGGCGGATTCGGACAAATTCAGGGTGAAGAAACCGATAACTCATTCGGAATCTCCCAAAGGTTCAGTTTTCCTACGGTCTATTCAAAAAGAAAACAGATGCTGGATGCAGAATGGACCGCAAGTATAATCAATCAAAGCCTGACAAAAACTCAGCTGACCAAAGAAGTCACTGATGTTTTCTATAGAATTCTGGTGCTTCAGGAGAAGAAAAAGGTCTTGGAATATATTAGCAGGCTGTATAACAATTTTGCCGAGAAAGCAAGCTTGAGATTAAGAAAAGGGGAAGCCAATATCCTGGAGGAATCTACTGCTGAAATTCAGAATGAACAGATCAAGGTGCAGCTGAACACGCTTGAGAATGACTTGAATATCTCAAAACTTCAGCTTCAGCTGCTCCTTCAGTCTGAGCAGTCTTACCAACCTGTTGCCGACAAACCGACAATGGATATCAGTCTTCAGATTTCAGAAGATAGGGTAAAGCAGCATCCTGAGCTTCAGTACCTGCAACAGCAGATCAAAGTGGGAGAGGCACAAGTACAGCTTGAAAAAAGCAGATTACTTCCTGAACTTCTTATAGGGTACACCAATCAGAGTATGAAAAACATTAACAACAACCGCTTTAATTCAGTACAGGTTGGTGTTGGAATCCCATTATTTACAAAAGGGCAGAGAGCATTGGCAAAAGCAGCACAGGCAAAGATTGCCATTTCTGAAAATCAATATTACAGAAAAGAAATTGAACTTAAAAACAGGCTGGGACAGCAACTCAATACCTATATAAACCAACAGAGAATCATTGAAAATTACGAACAAAAACAGCTCCCAAAGTCTGAAATTATTTTAAAAACCGCCCAAAAACAGATGGAAGCCGGAGAAATTGATTACCTGAACTGGGTTATTTTGGTCAATCAGGCTGTAAAAACAAAAGTGGATTACATTGATCAACTGGAAAGACTCAATCAGATCGGGGCGGAACTTAATTTCTTAATTTCAAAATAACAGCGTCATGCATTTCAAAAAAATATCAATATACAGCCTTTCTTTGGTTCTTATTTTATCTTCATGTTCAGGAAAAAAAGAGGAGGAAAAAACCGTTTACGAAAATACAAAGTTTAGTAAAAGTACTGAAAACACAGTACATCTTACAGAAAAACAGCTTCAGTCTGTAGGAATAACAGTGACATCGGTGCAGAATAGGAATATGGAAAAACTGGTACGGCTGAATGGAAAAGCTGAGATCGCACCTTCCCACATCAGCTCTGTTTCCAGTATTATGGGAGGCCATATCAAGTCTATCCACGTGATCAATGGAAGCCATTTCAAAAAAGGACAGGTGCTGGCAGTGGTGGAAGATCCGCAATTCATCCAGCTCCAGCAGGATTATCTGGTAACAAAGGCCCAGCTTGAAGCAGCAAGACTGAACTTCAACCGCCAAAAAGACCTTAATACCAGCAAAGCCAGCAGCGACAAGACCATGCAGACCGCCCAGGCAGAATATGCCACTCTGAACGCCACGTTAAAAGGACTTGAAGAAAAACTGCGGATCATAGGGATCAGTGCTAAAGGATTAACAACCGGAAACATCAGAAGCAGAATCAATATTTATGCGCCATTCAGCGGTTTTGTGAGTAAGATTCTGGTGAATAACGGGCAGTACATCAATCCTGCCGACACCTTATTTGAACTGATCAACCCTGTCGGCTTACTGTTAGAATTAAAGGTTTTTGAAAATGATGTGAATGATGTAAAAGTAGGCCAGGAAATTTTAGTTTACAATAATCAGAATCCTGATGTCAGGTCAAATGCCAAAATTGTCAGTGTTGTTCCCAGTATTGAAAACGGAGGTTCTGCGACAGCAGTAGCAAAACTTTCTTCCGTACATTCCGAGTTTGTAAAAGGAATGTACATCAATGCCGAAGTAAACATCAGCAGCCGATATACCATGGGATTGCCGAATGAAGCTGTCGTTTCTTTTGAAAATAAAAATTACGTTTTTGAAGATCTCGGAAAGTCAAATTATAAAATGATTCCGGTAACCACCGGAATTTCAGATGACCAATTCACAGAGATTTTAAAAGCAGACTTTTTAAAGGATAAGAAAATCGTACAGAAAGGAGCTTACAGTCTTCTGATGATGCTTAAGAATAAGGCAGAATAATTAACCCTATATTGTATTGTCAAAGGCCGTTCAACATAAATGAAACGGCCTTTTTTGTACTCATTTTTTTTAATAAAAGCAGAAAAGACCTTCTGGAACAGGAATGTAAAGTGGTATAGCCACAAATAGATAAATAAAATAATCCGGGCATTCGTGGACTGTACATAATGATATTTAACATATTTTCAATATTGCAGTTAGTATTTAATGCATAATTAATTTTAAAATAATACATTTAGGCAGTGAATTAGTTTTTTAGGAATTTTTAGTTGCATTAAGGAAATAACTTTTATTGAAATATAATGACAACTAAACCGTTACACAATTTCCATATTCCGGTAATGGGATTGGCCTATACAATAGACAGCCCGATTCGCGTTGCCCAGTATGGAATATCTTCTGTGATCTCCATTATTGATGATGAAATTCTGGAAAAAATGAAGAACTTTTATAATAAGAAGTTCAATCTCAATTATTTAGGAATTTCAACAAAAACGGAAGACTACAGAGCCAAAAGAATTACAGCCTATCTGGATATGGTGGATGATATCGTGAATGAAAAATTTGAATCTTTCAAACACGAAATCAGCAAAAACAAAGAGGCCTTACAGGATTTTATGGCCATGTTGCCCAATACTTCCGATCTAAAAAGCAGTCTTCAGACCCTGGTGAGCCAAAAAGAGAACTGGAGCACTGCTATTAAAAATTTTATCGAATCTAATCTAAAGCCGGGAAGTATTGATGTCAACATCATGACCAAAGTTGATAAAGACAACTATAAAAAAGGCGAACAGCTTCCTGTCATCTATAACGATGCCCATGCTTCATTACGCGGATTTGCCCAAAGCAAACTGTGTTCTTCCATGGTTCTTTCTGCGGGGATGAATCCTCGTCTGTACAGCTATATCGAAGAATTTGAAGATTTCTTCCCGGATCAGAAAGGGGTTTTAAAAAAGAAAATCATCATCAAAGTCAGTGATTTTCGTTCTGCGATGATCCAGGGAAATTTCCTCGCTAAAAAAGGACTGTGGGTTTCAGAATACAGGATAGAATCAGGATTGAATTGCGGAGGGCATGCATTTGCGACGGAAGGTATGCTGCTTGGTCCTATTATGGAAGAATTTAAGCAGAAAAAAAATGACCTGATACAATCGGCTCATACTTTAATGATCAAAGCTTTGGAACAAAAGGGAAAACCTGTCGTTTCCGAACCTTTAGCCATGAAAATTACCGTTCAGGGCGGTGTAGGCACTTCCGAGGAACACGGGTTTCTTCTTGAAAATTATGATGTGGACAGTGTAGGATGGGGATCACCATTTTTACTGGTCCCGGAAGCAACTTCTGTAGATCCAGAAACCAGAAACCTGCTGGCACAGTCTAAAGAGCAGGATTTTTATCTGAGTAACCTTTCTCCATTGGGAGTGCCCTTCAATACGGTAAAAGGAACATCTAATGAGATCCTGAAAAGACAGAAAGAAGCTGACGGAAAATACGGAAGTTCATGCCCCAAAAAGCTGCTGGCCTTAAGCAAAGAGTTTACGCCTAAAGGAACCTGTACCGCCTCCAAAAAATATCAGGAGATCAGATTAAAAGAACTTCATGCTGACCGTGAAATACTAACGGCAGATGAGTTTGATAAAAGAAAATCTGAAATTACAGATAAAGCCTGTCTGTGCGTGGGACTTGTGAATGCAGCCTATATGGAACAGAATATCGAAATCAAAGGTGAAAAACAGGGCGTTGTGATATGCCCGGGTCCTAATATTGCTTTTTTTGACAGAGAAGTCAGTCTTTCGGAGATGGTAAACCATATCTATGGAAATACCAATATTCTTTCGGATAACCACCGCCCTCATATGTTTATCAACGAACTGAAAATGTATGTTGATTACCTGAAGAAAGAAATAAGCCACTCACCCGCTGAAATGACTCATTCCCAATCAAAAAATGGAATGCCTTCAAAAAGAATATGCTTGACGGTATTGAGTACTATCATGACTTATTTAAAACATCATCATTCTTCAGAAGTGGATTACAAACCATCAATCATCAACTGCAGGAATACAAACTGATGCTTACCGCTGTTGAGATTCCTCAGATTGAGAAGTAACCTGTCTTTTTAATTGACAGCTACAGAACAGCCTTCAGAGTAAGGCTGTTTTTATTGGGCAGAATTTAATGTATACACTAAAAAACTGAGGAATAACAGGGACTTCCATTTATAATAACTATTACCCGTATGGCTATTTTGAATCTGCAATCCTCTTTAGGAATCCTTACCTTAGAGGCTACTTAGTAAAATTATTTTTATGAAAAAAAGAAAGATCAAAAATACGGATCTGGCAGTGGCTCCTATCAATTTTGGAGGAAATGTTTTTGGATGGACACTGGATGAAAAACAGTCCTTTGATATATTAGACCGCTTTACGGAAGCAGGATTCAATTTTATAGATACGGCAGATACTTATTCATGGTGGGTAAACGGTAAAGGCGGGCAGTCTGAAGAGATTATCGGAAAATGGATGAAAAGCCGTTCCAGCCGCAAAGATATTGTGTTGGCAACCAAAGTAGGTTCTGAAACAAAAGAACATGGTTTTGACATCAGTAAAAAGCATATTTTACAATCAGTAGATGAATCTTTACAGAGGCTTCAGACGGATCATATAGATATTTATTATACTCATTTTGATGATCACACCACTCCGGTAGAAGAAACCTTATCTGCGTATGATGAGATTATTAAAGCTGGAAAAGTACGGTATATTGCAGCGTCCAATCTTTCTCCGGAACGTTTAAAAGCATCTTTTGAAGCTGCCGAAAAGAATAATCTTCCTAAATATGTTGCCTTACAGCCGCATTACAATCTACTGGAAAGGGAAGGGTTTGAAAAAAACTATGCTCCTTTGGTAGAGCAGTTTGATTTAAGTGTATTCCCATACTGGTCTTTGGCAGCCGGTTTTTTAACAGGGAAATACCGTGATGAGGCAGACCTTACAAAAAGTGCAAGAGGAGAAGGCGTAAGAAAATATTTGAATTCTAAAGGGCTGGAAGTTTTAAAAGCTCTGGATCAGGTCAGTGAAAAGCATCATACCACCCAGGCAACCGCCGCATTAGCGTGGTTATTAGCCAATCCACAGATCACAGCACCGATTGTAAGTGCAACGAGTGCATCACAGCTTGAAACCTTGTTCAACGCTCCTCAGCTTGTTTTAGATCAGGAAGATATCGATTTGCTTAATAAAGCAAGCAACTAATTTGTTAACCATCATTATTAGATTAAAAGAAATCCGTTCAGTACTGAACGGATTTCTTTTAATCTATGCAGTTAGTCGGAGTACTCTTTCAGCAGCTGTCTATAACTCATCAGGATGGAGGATTTTGAAATAAATCCGATAAAATCATTGTTCTCACTTACTACGGGGAGGTTCCAAACTCCTGTATCGTCAAAGGTCTGAAGAATTTCCAGAGGCTTATTTTCACGGTGGAGTATAGCAGGCGGTGTTTTCATCACCTGCACAACCATCTGTGAAGAATCAATTTCCTGGTTAAAGAGATAGGGCCTGATATCATCTAAGGTAAGAACTCCTTTCAGTTTTCGGTGGTCATCCACTACAGCAAAGATATTTTTATTCCCGTTTTTCACCAGTTCAAAGAGCTCGGCAATAGAACCGTTTTCATTGATCGTCTGTGAATATTTATCAATAAAGTCTTCAGTTCTTAAAGCAAAAAGGAGGTTTTTATCATGTTTATTGGTCAATATTTTGCCTTCATCCGCAAGAGATTTTAATTCCGGAGAGATTGGAGAAAACCATTTGGCAATCAAATAAGACATTATGGAAACAATCATTAAAGGAATAAACAGGTCATAGCCAAAACTGGACTCTGCAATCAGAAATATGGCTGTAAGCGGGGCATACAGTACGCCGCTCATGGCACCTGCCATTCCTACAAGGACAAGGTTGGTTACCGGAACTTCCGTAAACCCTATATGCTGGCACACCAATGCAAATAAGTACCCTAAAGTACCGCCCGCAAAAAGGGAAGGGGCAAAATTTCCGCCATTTCCACCGCTGAATATCGTAAAAGAGGTGGCGAATACTTTTAAAAGCAATACCAAAACTAAAAATATAATGATCGTCCAGTCTCCGATTTCAAAATATCTGAAAAAGCTGTGTTCAATAATCGAATAGGTATTTCCATTGGTAAAAGCTTTCACCGTTTCATACCCCTCTCCGAATAAGGGAGGAAAAAGAACACAAAGTAGGGAAAGGACAGCCCCGCCAAACATTGCTTTACGCATTCGGGAAAGCTGGAGCCCTTTTATAAAATGTTCCACTTTTTGAGAAATGAATACAAAATAACGGGCATAGAGCCCGGTAACCACTCCAAGGATAAGATAATACGGAACATTTTTATAGTTAAAAGGATCCCGGGTATAAAATCTGAATAGAACATCTTCCTGAAGCAGAATTCTTGAAAGAAGGCTTCCGCAAACGGCTGCAACTACCAGGGGAATAAAGTCTGTAAACACCACTCCCGTCAGCAGAATCTCAAAGGCAAACATAATTCCGGCAATAGGCGCATTGAATGCAGAGGCAATCCCCGCCGTAGCTCCTGCCGCCAATAATAAAGTGCGTTCTTTATAGCTGAGCCTGTAGGTTTGGGCATAATTTGAGCCTATGGCCGCTCCGGTAACAGCAATCGGGCTCTCCAGACCTGCAGATCCACCCAATCCAACGGTAATCGCACTCTGTATGACCTGAGAATACATCTTAACAGAAGCTACGATACTGGAGTTTTGGGCAATTTCATACAGAATCGCACCGATTCCTTTTCGGTCCTGCCCTTTAAACAAGGTCAGAACAATCAATGTGGTCAGCACAATTCCTAAGAATGGAAAAACAATATAAAATAATATCTGGTATTCAAAATGAACTTTACTGGTGATAAAATAATGGATATTGTGTACCAATGTTTTGAGAATCACCCCCGCAAGACCTGCTGTACAGCCTACAAGAATTCCGGAAAGCACAAGAAACTGATTCCGGCTTAATCTGTTATTCAGCCAGTGGAGAATAAGCTCATAACTGCGTGCTTTTTCCAATCCGTATTTCTGGAAATCTCTTTTAAATTTAAGGAAGCTCAGGTATTTTTTTTTGTTGTGGATATTCACCTTAGAAAAGTTTTAATGCTGCTTTAAATTGATACAGCAGCGTAAATTTATGAAATATCTTATAAAAACTCCTAAATTGATTTATTTTAAACTTATTCATGTGTTGTTAAACGATTAAGAATCAATATAGAAGTAAGATATGATGAAAAACTTTGTTTGCCTAAAAAATACCTGATCTTGACTTTCCTTTTTAAATACCTTCATTATAGGGTAATGGTTTAACCACAAAGATTTCATGGTATCTAGGGCGGAGGGCTGAAGATTTCTCTGGTTTGGCCGGAACTATCCAATTCTCTTTGATCTTCCGGAAAACAGCAATCCCAGTGCAACAACACCAATGATTCCCACACCTGCCAGCGTTAAGGTCTTGGGAGAAACCGGAAGCAGTGTTTTTCCATCAATTTCCATATTTCCTTTTGACTGTTCCATTACGTTTCCGCCGGTATTTTCATTTTTATCGGCTTTTTTCATTACCCATCTCATTCCTGCAGACGAAATATAGCGGATGAGTCCCGGAAATATTTCATATACATTTTTAAAAACAACAGCAGACCAGTCCGGATAAGAAGCTTCTGCAGGGTTTTTGGCCGTTTTTACAATTGAATCAGCCAATTTTCGAGGATCAAATGAAGGAGGAGGAGTACGGAGCGCTATTCCTGAATAATTGGCTGCGTGCTCTATGCCTGCAGACTTTTGAAATCCCGGATAAAGGGCACAAATGTGAATATCCGGAAAATCTGAAACCTCGCCCTGCAAAGTCTCCACCATCCCGCGAACACCAAATTTTGAAGCTGTATAGGCTGTTCCGTAAGGTGCCGGCATCCATCCTCCAATTGAAATATTATTAAGTAAAACACCTCTTTTCTGACGCTTAAATACAGGGAGAACAGCATGTGCTGAATGCATATATCCTAAAAGATTCGTCTTCACGATCTGGTCTGTAACCTCCACCGGAATATCTTCAAATCTGCCAAAGGCCAATACTCCTGCATTATTTACCCAGTAATCGATCTTCCCGCTAAATTCAATAGCTTCATCAACGAGATGCTGTACTTCCTCAGCTACAGAGGTATCTGTAGGAACAGCGATAACTGCCGCGCCGAGTTTCCGGCATATTTCGGCCGTCTCTTTAAGTGCTTCTTCTCCGCGTGCAGCCAGAACAAGATCTGCTCCCTGTTTCGCAAATGCTTCTGCGGTAGCCTTACCGACTCCACTTGACGCACCGGTAATAACAACTGTTTCTCCAAAAAACGGGGGTTTTCTTCGATTTTTCATAATACTATAATTTAAAGGTGAATTGGAATGATTATTTTCAGCTGAACGGTCATCCGTTTCCTGTATTTCTTTTCGGAAAAAGAATCAATCTGATGGAAGGATTGTTGGTGATGAACAAACGGAACCAGTCCAAAGCAAGCTGTATTTTGCTTCTGAAGCCCACCAGCGGAATGATATGAATAAAAAGCCAGGTAAGCCAGGCTGTAAATCCTTTGAAGGAATATTTGGGAAGATCTACGACTGCATTGTATTTTGAAATGATAGCCATACTTCCTTTATCATGATACCGGAAAGGCTCCAGTACTTTTCCATCTTCTATCCGTTTGAAATTGGCAGCCAGGTTTTTGCCCTGCTGTATGGCGACCTGTGCGAGCTGAGGATGTCCTTTCGGATATTTTTCTTCTGAAAGCATAAGACAGATATCTCCTAATGCATAGATATTTCCTACCCCTTCCACTTTATTGTAGGCATCTACCAATATTCGCCGGCCTTTTCCTATACTTTCTTCAGGTAATCCCTGGATTTCCCGGCCTACTACTCCGGAAGTCCAGATCAGGGTTTCTGTTTCTATCACTTTTCCGTCACTCAAAATAACCTTGGAATCGACATAATCTTTTACCGCAACATTCAGAAGAATTTTAACACCCAGTTCCTGCAGTTTTTCATAGGCACTTCTCTGAGCCAGTTCACTCATTGGCGAAAGCAGGGAAGGAAGAGCATCGATCAGGTAAATACTGGAAAGGCTTAGTTTGATTTCCGGGTATTCTTTTTGAGCAATATATTTTCCCATCTCTGCAAGCATTCCCGCCAGTTCTACTCCTGTGGGGCCGCCTCCTGCAATAACGATATTCTGTAATTTTTCAGCTTCTTTAATGTCTTTGTTCCGGGCTGCTTCTTCCAGGGTCAGCAAGATATGATTCCGGAGATAAAGTGCTTCTTCAATGCTTTTCATGGGGAGGGCACATTTCTGCACATTTTCCATACCAAAAAAATTAGACTCTGTTCCCAACGCAAGGACGAGATAATCATAATTCAGATTTCCTGTATCTGTTTCTATTGTTTTGCGGTCAGGATTTACCCTGATCAGGCTTCCCATATGGAACTTCACATTTTTATTTTCTGAAAATAATTTTCTGAAAGGATAGCTGATATTAGAAGCCTCTATAAAAGAGGTTGCCACCTGATAGATCAGCGGTGGAAAAAAATGATAATTATTTTTATCAACCAGGGTAATTCTGAACCGGCTGTCATTTTTGAGAGATTTGACAAGATTAATGCCGGCAAATCCTCCTCCTACGATTAGAATGTGCTTTTTCATATTAAGTGGATATTGAAATGGTGTCCTGTATCTCATTCAAGAACAGGACCAAATAAATGGAAACGCGAACATTTAACATAAAATAAGAAAAATCAAAATCCCTGTCTGAAGGAATGCCTTGTAAGAATGAATACCCTTAATCCCTTTTTACCGAGTCTGCACGATGTTTGCAGTTTATATCTTGTCCAACACTATAAATAAATCAATATGAAAACAGACATTTTAACAGAAAAACACCAGCTTGGGCTAGGCGGAGTAGCGATAGGGACCGCTTTTGAAAATATTACGGATGAACGGGCCAATGAAATACTGCAGGCCGCATGGGATATTGGAATCAGATATTATGATACTTCTCCCTGGTACGGCCTTACCAAAAGTGAAAGAAGGTTTGGAAATTTTCTTAAAGATAAAGACAGAAATGATTTTATATTTTCAACGAAGGTAGGAAGACTGTTTCATGAAGTCCCGGAATCCGAAGTGCCTCCCACCATGTGGAAAAAGCCTCTGAATTATGATTTCAGGCATGATTATACAGCCGATGCTGTAAAAAGATCTATAGCAGACAGTCTGCAAAGGACCGGACTGAATCATATTGATATTGTGTATATCCACGACCTGTCTGAGGATCAGGTGGGTGACCGCTATCCATACTTCCTGGAACAGGCCAGGAAAGGGGCTTTTAAAGTGCTTTCCGAACTCCGGGATCAGGGTATTATTAAAGCCTGGGGAATGGGCGTCAATAAAATAGAACCTATTCTGGACTGTATAGAATCAGCAGATCCGGATATCTGTCTTTCTGCAACACAATATTCCATTCTGGAACATGAAGATGCCGTTGACAGGCTTCTTCCCGCGGTTAAAAAAGCAGGAGTAAAACTCGTTTCAGGAGCAGGATATAATTCCGGGTATATTGCAGGAAGGGAACGGTATAATTATAAAGATGTAATCCCGAAAGGAATGCATAAAAAGCGTGAACAAATTGCGGCTATTGCCAAAAAATATGATATAGATATTATAGATGCAGCTCTTCATTTTGTACTGGCTGCTGATGAGTTTGCCTCTATTATTCCGGGAGCAAGCCGGCCTGAGCAGGTACATGACAATATAAAATCCCTGCAAACAACTATTCCGCCTGACTTTTGGCAGGAACTGAAAACTGCAGGTCTTATCTACGAAAAAGCACAGACTCCCACAGGTAAATAATAAACCCGGAAATTGAAAAAGAATAAAAGATCAGTTACCTTGACAACTGATCTTTTTTGTTTCAATTTCAAATCAGCCGGACCTATACTCCGTATCATATATTTACTTTCAGGGTATTAAATTAATCATTTCTAAATGAGGGAGGAATTCAAAATTTCTTCAAAATCAGGTTGCACCTTTGTATTGAAAATAGACGAAAGTCTAAATTTTATTTGGAAATGATTTTAAAAATTGTCCTTTTATTCGCAGGAACGATACTTGCCTTCTGGATCAGCGCTATCAGTGGTGGTGGTGCAAGTCTTATTTTGATTCCTATCCTGAACCTATTGCTTCCTACATCATTGGTTCCTTTTTCGTTAACCATCGGTACTTTAACAAGCTCTGCCTCCAGGATAGCCGTATTTAAACAACATATCAACTGGAAGATATTCTTATGGTTTGTTCCGTTTTCGATACCCGCAGTTTTGCTGGGAGCCTATCTTATTAAATATGTAAATCCAAATTACCTTCAGCTTGTTGTTGCCTTCTTTCTGATTGCCAATCTGCCACAGCTTTTTGTTTCAAAAAATAAAAAAGAAGAAACAGGTACATCCTATCCCAAATCTGCATTGGCCGTTATTGGTTTTACGGCAGGCTTTATTTCGGGGATCACTGGCGCTGTCGGACTTCTTTTTAACCGCTTTTATCTGAAATTAGGCCTTAAAAAAGAAGAAATCGTAGCTACCCGGGCTGCCAATGAAGTAGGTCTCCATCTTATTAAACTGATCATCTATATTTCGTTGGGACTATATTCCAAAACAGCGTTATGGCTGGGAGTTGCGATTGCAGCTGCAGCAATAGTGTCTTCCTATACCGTAAAATATATTCTTCCGCATCTCAGTGAAAACCTGTTCAGAAAAGTCGGTTATATGGCGATGGTGGTTTCCGGAATTACATTATTAACCAGCACTACGGGTAAAATTATACAACAGGATCAGGTTGTGGTGAATGCATCGGCTACAGAAAACAAAAAGGTGTATGCTATGTCGTGGAGAAATACCCGTTTGGCACTTGAATATAAGACCAATAAAGGATTGGAAATTGAAAAAAGTATATCCCCGGAAGAGCTGTCCGGAAAGCTTAAAGATCAATACCACATCTTAAACGAATACTATGACGAAGTTCATATAGAAAAAGTGTTTGCTTTTGGAAAAGAGGTCACCCACGAATTCTATTGTTATAAAAATAATGTACTTACCAAATTTAAAGCCTGATGCATGACTCCCATTGATTACCGATAAAGCCCTGATAATCTATTAATTAAAAATATAAATCAAGATGAGAACAGCAAATAAAGTAGCATCCGTCACCATACTTTTCTGGCTGATGAAGATTATAGCCACCACCTTGGGAGAAACCTTGGGAGATTTTATTTCTATGACGCTTAATTTAGGGTATGCTACGGGAATTTTCGTGACCCTGTTATTTTTCATTTTTGTGCTATCATTACAGCTCATTCTTAAAAAATATATTCCTGCGGTATATTGGATGGTCATTATTGGAACGACAACCCTGGGTACGGAAATTTCAGATTTCATTGACAGAACGCTGAAAACCGGTTATCTAATAGGCAGCCTGATCCTGTTTTCAGGACTTGTGATTTCACTTTTCCTATGGTATAAAAAATATAAGAATCTGGAGGTTTATCCAATCTTTGAAAGAAATAAAGAGCTTTATTACTGGACTGCCATCCTGTTTTCAAACAGCCTCGGAACAGCCTTTGGAGATTTCCTGAGTGATAATCTGGGCATGGGTTACCTGACGGGCGCTTTTATAACCGGACTGATCATACTGATTGTGGTTGTTCTTCATTATTTTACAAAGATCAATCACGTCATCCTGTTTTGGATTGCATTCGTCTTCACAAGGCCTTTCGGAGCAACCTTTGGAGACCTTTTAACCAAGCCTATTGCCAAAGGAGGTCTTGACCTCGGAACCCTGAACGCTTCTATGATTTCCCTCGCTTTAATGGTTCTGATGATTATCATCTCACAGAGAAAGCATAATAAGGAAGCTTCCTTTTAAAATAAACAGTAAATGATAACCCTGAGAAGCACAAAACTGTTACTTACCTCTGGCTGCCGTCTACATGTCTTCAATGACTATTTCAGAAAAAATGACCAATCGGGATAAAACACTGAAGCCTCTGTTCATTAAAAAGAAGAAAGTGATGGGCAGCCGGACCGCTCCCAATGAGGAGGGAAGATTTTCCATGACCGGTATGATCTTCCGGAAGCCGCTATAGAGTTTAAACTACTTTTGCTTTGCGAATCACCTTTGCCAATAATCCCGGGAAAAATCTTTTAAGATAAACCGCCGCGACTTCTTTTCCCCCTATAACTTTTTGTTTTTTTCGCCGGCCGATCGCATGGAGCATTTTTTTAGCAAAAAGATCGACCGGCATTCCTTTCATCGTCGCATGATCCATAGTTCCCTGTGCTGAACCGTCACCTGTCACCGCATGTATGGAAATGTCAGTCTGTATAAATCCCGGACAAATAATTGTAATCTCAATTTTTTGCTTATATAATTCTGCACGCAAAGCATCAAAAAAGCCATGCAGTGCATGTTTTGCTGCCGCATATCCGCTTCGCATCGGGGCTCCGAATATTCCCATAAGACTGGATACAACAGCAATCTGCCCGCCACCGTTTCTGATCATATAGGGAACCACCGCTTTGGTAAGGGCGACTGTTCCGGTATAATCAATATCCATCACACGCTTATCAACTTCTATATCCGTTTCCATCGCTAAAGAACGTTGAGAAAGTCCGGCATTGTTGACGAGAATATCAATCCTGCCAAACTTTTCTACTGCCTTTGCAGCAATAGCGGGCATCTCTTTATAATTGGAAAGATCTAAGGGAATTACAGCATAGCGATTGACTGCAAGCCCGGCTTTTTCAGCGACTGAATACAACTGATCTTCATGTCTTGATGAAAGAATAATGGTGGCATTCGTATGTATGGCCAATTGTCTGACCAAAGCTTCTCCGATTCCTGATGAAGCACCAGTAATCCAAACTATTTTATCATTAAAATAGGTATTCATTTTCATATTAGATTTGAATGATTCCATTATAATCCTGCAATATACTTTCCCGCCTTCATCCCAGAAAAGAGGCATCCTCCGAGAAACGTACCTTCCAATGCGCGGTAGCCGTGCATTCCACCTCCGCCAAATCCTGCAGCTTCTCCCGCTGCATACAATCCTTCAATGACCGTTTCATCACTTCTTACAACCTGGCCGTTGAGATTGGTTTTGATCCCGCCTAATGTTTTCCGGGTAAGAATATTAAGACGAACAGCAATCAAAGGTCCGTTTTCGGGAGAAAGTATTTTATGCGGTGCCGCCACACGCCCAAGTTTATCGCCTAAATAGTTTCTTGTATTCCGGATATAATTGACCTGGGTATCTTTTGAAAATTTATTGTCAAGTTCTCTGTCTCTGGCCTCGATCTGTGATTTTATCTTTTCATAATTCAAAAGATGGCTGCCGGCCAGCCGGTTCATTTTTTCTACCAGATCTTCCAGATTATCGGATACAATGAAATCTTTTCCATGTTCCTTAAAAGCTTCCACCGGCCCGGGTGCTTTTTTACCAAAGATTCTTTTCAGAAAGAGAGGGTAGTTCCTATTGGTAATATCAGGATTCTGTTCTGAACCTGAAAGGGCAAATTCCTTCCTGATGATTTTCTGTGTCAGAATAAACCAGGAGTAGGAAAATCCGGTATCCTGAATGTATTTTAAAGTTCCTAATGTGTCAAATCCCGGAAGAAATGGAGGGGGAAGACGTTTTCCTTTAGCATCAAACCACAGGGAAGACGGTCCCGGCAATATTCTTATTCCATGATTAGGCCAGATCGGATTCCAGTTCTGTAAACCTTCTGTATAATGCCACATCCTGTCGCGGTTGATAATATGGGCTCCAATATGCTCTGCAATGCCGATCATTTTTCCATCTACATAGGCAGGAACCCCGCACACCATATTTTCCGGAGCCTGTCCGAGCCTTTCAGGCCAGTTTTTCCGGACCAGTTCGTGATTGGCTCCAATTCCTCCTGAGGCAATAACAATATGAGGGGCAGTGTATTCAAATTGAGAGATCACCTCTCTATTGGTGGCAGCACCTCTTTCCTGGGTATCATTCTCAAGGATATCGCCTTTAAGTCCTGCTATTCTCCCATTTTCCAGGATCAATTCTGTTACCCTATGCCTGAACTTCATTTGTAGGAGACCTTTTTTCCGGGCCTGGTAAGCTTTATCAACGAAAGGCTTTATCACCCCTGTGCCGGTTCCCCAGCTGACATGAAAACGGGGCACAGAATTGCCGTGTCCATTGGCTGATCCGTCGCCGCGTTCTGCCCAGCCGACCATAAACATAAGTTTGATCCCCAATCTTGAAATGTATTCATATTTTTCACCCGCTGCAAATTTCAGGTAAGCCTCGGCCCACTGCCGGGGCCAGTAATCCTCCTTACGGTCAAACCCTGCCGTTCCTTTCCAATCCTGTAACGCGAGTTCATAAGAGTCTTTGATCCCCATTTTACGCTGTTGCGGGGAATTGACCAGAAAAAGGCCTCCAAATGACCAGAAGGCCTGGCCACCTATATTCTGTTCGGTTTCCTGATCCAATAAGAGAACCTTTTTCCCGGCATTGGTTATTTCCATAGCGGCAGTCAGCCCCGCCAATCCGGTTCCTATGATAATCGCATCAGGCTGGAATTTTTCTTCCATATTTGAGAACGTTTTATTACATAATACTTTACCTAAATGTATAAAATATTTGCATTCAAACGGGTAAAAGCAATTCAAAATTTTCAATAATCATAGTAAAAACCAGGACGGTTGTACGGCTAATCTGTCATTTCAAATGTAACGTAGGCCTTATTTCGCTCAGCTGTTGATAATCTTGCGGCCATTTATAATAACCTGTTTTAAACAATATGTGAGCATTTTTGCTGAGTTCCAGTGCTTCCGAATACTCTAAAGTGCAAAAAGAGCAGGCATTTTAAAACCAATGAAGGAAATGTTTCTCTGAAAACCGTATTCTGTATCAACAGAAACAAGTACATTTATCCCAGGAATACAATTAATTTAAACAGTCATACATGAAGGACGTTCAGCCCTATAAAGCATTTGCGGTGGCCAAAGACGGCACACGACAGCTTATTGAAGCAGCATCAATTATCATACAACTTGAGGAAGAAATTGAAATTTCCCTCAGTCCTCCGCATCCTGTTTTCCAGGGAAAGCTGACCCTGGCAGCTGGTTCTGCTATTCAGGGGCGTGAGCATGAAAGGGAAGCCGGAATCCAGTTAATCATAGAACCCGGCGCTGCTAATATTATTCATATTATGCCCAAAAAATATTGATTTTAAAATAAAAACACAGTCATAAATAAGCAATTTCCCTTATTAAACGGCACAAAGCTCCATAAAACATGTTTATCTTTGTGAAAAATAGAAGTATGAAGTATTTGTTTATCATTGCGTGCTTTGTCTGCTCTATGCTGAGCCAGGCACAGCAAAAACAGGATCCCTGGACAGCCAGCCAGCTGATGGATCCTGCCTTATTGGCATCCAGGATTGTAAAGAAAAAAACAAAGGATCTCATGATTATTTCAGTAGGTCCGGAAGCCATTATCAAAGGTTCCGTAGATATAGGACCTGCCCATGAGCCTGAAAATCTGGAAAAATTAAGAAACTACCTTAACAATGTTCCTAAAGATAAAGAAATCGTAATCTATTGCGGATGCTGTCCTTTTGTGAAATGTCCGAATATCCGCCCGGCATTTGGATTGCTGATGGAAATGGGCTTTAAAAACGCCAAACTTCTTAATCTTCCGAAAAATATAAAAACAGATTGGCTGGATAAAGAATACCCTACAAATGATTAATATGAAGAGTCGTTTTACCCTATTATTTTTAATTGTTTTCTCGGGATGTATTTTTGCTCAAAGTAAAATAGAAGCAGGGAAGAAGGCCCCTGAGATTACCATGTCCAAAGCTGATGGAACTTCATTTGCGCTTTCCACTTTAAAAGGAAAATTAGTATTGATTGATTTTTGGGCTACCTGGTGTGCTCCTTGTGTAGAAGAGCAGCCGGCACTGAAAACACTGTATGAAACCTATGCAGAACAGGTGAAGAATAATAAGTTTGAGATTCTCGGGGTCTCTCTTGACAAGAATAAAGAAAGCTGGCAGAAAGCAATAGACCGTTTCAACATCCACTGGATACAGATCAGTGATTTGAAATTCTGGAAAAGTCCTGTGGCTAAAACGTATGAAATTGATGAACTCCCTTTTAATGTCATTATAGACGGAGAGGGAACCATTTTGGCTAAAAATCTTCATGGTAAAGATTTGGAGGAGTTTTTAAAGAAAAATTTAAACCGGAATTAAGATCAAAAAGGATAATAATATTTCAAAGGGGGCTGTCTCAAAAGTGAGATAGCCTCTTTTTTTAGCTGCGAGTGTTCCAAAAGGATTGGTATAGGAATATTCTGAAATAAAATATAGGATAACAAGAGACCGGATCACGAACAGTTTCTCTTTGTATAAACAGGGTAAAAAATGCTTTCATCTTTTTTTTAATGCAGTTGATATACAGGTTATCATAAAATATTTCCGGACTTCATACTTTGGATGTATGAAAAAGAGTTTCTTCCTTCGTGTTGCGCTGTCAGTCATTTTACTAATGCATAGTGTGATTTCCATTTGTAGTGGCGATGTCAATAATTTTGGACATCTATACCTGGATACAATAGGGTTTCATCCGGCAGGACTTTATGTGGCCTGGGCCGTGAAGCTGACCCATCTTTTTTCCGTAGCATTACTCTGGACTGACCGGTACATCAGGCCCGTCGCAATAGGCAATATCCTCATATTTGTTTTTGGCATTTATTATATCCACTGGCAAAACGGATGGTTTGTAGTAGGGGGCGGAACCAATGGCATAGAGTTTAATGTTCTGCTGATATTCTGTTTCCTCAACCTTATTTTCCCTGAAGTACGTTTAAAAAAGACCGATTAAGCTTCCTAATAAGAACGTATATCTTTTCATCCGCAGATTGAAGATAGTCTTTTGAAGCTTCTGATTCTCATCATGACAAGGCCAAAAATTCAGCTTCACCGGAGGGGCGGCAAAGTATAGATTTGACAGGCGGTTAAAAACCGGTAGTTTGTAGACGAATGTTCTATTTTGGTAGATTTAATATTTTTATATTTGAATGAACAGTATTACTTTGTACTTTTAAAATATAATGGGCTTGAAACCGGATAGAAAATCTAAGTTACAGATTCATTTGCTTTTTTGGATATTGTATTATATTCTGGAGGCCTATCTTGACTTTTACTGGTCCAGGTATCAATTCCCGGATTTCAAATGGCAAATAAGACTTCAGAATACCCTTATGCTGGAGTTGGTTTATTTCTTAATCAAAATCCCGCTTGCTTATTCTTTGCTGTATGTCTATGAAAAAGTACATATAAACAAACTATTCAAATATATCCTGTGCAGCGTGATTGTTGTAGCGGCAGTTCTGGTACACCGGTTTTATACTCATTATCTTATTTATCCCTACATCTATGCTGTTACGGAAACACTGGATGGAAAAGAGCCCTCAGGATATATCAACGGCCTGGTAGCGTTCAACTCTTTTATGGATCTGATTTTTATGGTGGGTCTTGTATTTGGAATAGAAATCACAAGACAGAAGAGCCTTTTAAAAGAGCAGATCTCTCAATTGAAATCTGAAAAACTTGACCAGGAACTCACGATGCTGAAAGCGCAGATCAATCCCCATTTCCTGTTTAATACCCTTAATAATATCTACGGAATGGCTCTTAAAAAAGCGGATGAAACTCCTGATGTTATTCTTCAGCTTTCCAAGGTAATGCGGTACAATATTTACGAAGCTGCTGAAAAAAATATTTCTTTAGAAAAAGATATCGAAAACATTAAGGATTTTATACAGATCCAAAAAATCCGCCACGGTCATCTTACCGTCAATTTTAATCAAAGCATTGATAATCCTTTGCAGGAAATTTCACCGCTTATATTGATTCAGTTTGTTGAAAACGCTTTTAAACACGGCGTTTCCGAAAGTCTGGGAGACCCATTCATCACTATTGATATCCAACTGAAAAATGGCGTCCTCACTTACTTCATTGAAAATTCAAAAGAAGAAAGATCCCCTGAACATTCCACCAAAATAGGGCTGAAAAATATCCGCCGCCAGCTGGAACTGCTTTATCCTGAACATAGCCTTAATGTAGAAGATCAAAATGATACGTATATTGTACACTTAACCATTAATTTCTATGATACGCCCAGCTCCTGAAAAATATAACTGCATTATTGTAGAAGACGAACCGATCGCTGCAGAAATTCTTGAAAATTTTATTTCGAGGAACGAAGAGCTCAATCTTGTCGGCAAATGTGCCAACGCTGTACATGCCAGCAATCTTTTAAGTATCCATAAAGTGGATCTTATGTTTTTGGACCTTCATCTTCCCGTGATAAAAGGTTTTGATTTTTTAAGGAAATTAAAGAATCCTCCGTTTGTTATTGTCACCACAGCTTATCATCAGTATGCTGTGGAGGGCTACGAACTGGATATTGCAGATTATCTCATGAAACCAATTCCTTACGACCGTTTTCTTACTGCGGTTGAAAAATGTAAGCATCTCATACAGGCCGAAGATGCCTTACTGGAAGTTGCTGAGCGTGATTACATCTTTATCAGCAGTGGTAAAAAACAGATCAAGATCATTTTGCAGGATATATTTTACATCGAAAGCCTGAGAGAATACATCAATATTCACACAAAAACAGAGACCTTAACTTTCAAAATGCCAATCAGTAAAATAGAAGAAAGTTTACATCCTGCAATGTTTATCCGTATCCATAAGTCTTACATTATTTCCAAATCGAAAGTGGAGATGAAAGCCGCCAATATAGTCCAGGTCAACAGTAAAAAGCTTCCGATCGGAAGAACTTATAAACCTTTGGCTGGGTTATAAAAACACCCGTCAAATCTCCGGTTTGCCACCGTAATGTCCGCATCTGACTGCAGCGGTTAGAAAAGGAGTATTGATATAGTAAGTTTTCAATCTTAGCCTCAGCTTCAATTTTATTTTTAGTAGACGGTAGCCGGCTGTTGATATATACATTCTCTTCTAATCTTCACCAATTATTGAATTTTGGGCAACAATCATGTTACAAAAATCAATAATTATGAATTACCGGTTAAAGCTTTTAAGTGTAGGAGTTGCTTTTTTTATAGGAAGTGAAACCTATTTTAGTCAGAATAAGCAGGATACCCTTACAACGCAGAATATAGAAGGTGTAGTGGTTACTGCCCTGGGAATAAAAAGAGAGAAAAGATCTTTAGGATATTCTACACAAGAGGTAAAGGGAGAAGATATCAGCAGGAATCCGACAACTAATTTCCTGAATAACTTATCCGGAAAAGTAGCAGGTCTTGAGATCAAGCAGTCTACCAATTTCGGAGGTTCAGTAAATGCTGTGTCACGCGGATATAAATCTATTCTGGGAGATAACCAGGCTCTTTTTGTCGTTGACGGAGTTCCTATCATCAATCGGAATATTAATTCTGCATTTCAGCAGAATGGGGGTGGCGGATATGATTACGGAAGTCCTGTATCCGATATCAATCCTGATGATATAGAAACAGTGAATGTTCTGAAGGGTGCTGCTGCAACTGCTTTGTACGGCTCTAGAGCTCAGAATGGCGCCATTATCATTACGACAAAAAAAGGCAAAAAAAATTCGAAGGGTATCGGTCTTGAGTATAGCGGAAGTTTTTCCATTTCTACAGTGGACAGATCTACTTTCCCTGAATACCAGACCCAATATGGGCAAGGGTATTTCGGAAACGTTTTTGCTTCTTATCAGAACGAGCCGAGAGCCCTTTTTACAAATGATGCTTCTTACGGTGCGCCCTATGATCCCAACCTTATGGTGTGGCAATATGATGCGTTCATTCCCGGTTCCCGTAATTTTGGTAAAAAGACCCCCTGGGTAATGGCTAAAAACGGACCGATAACGTTTTTTGATAAAGCAATCAATCAAACCCATAATATAGCTTTCAGTGGCGGCGGCGACCGGGCAACATTCAGGCTAAGCTATTCCAATACCAATGCTACAGATATTCTTCCCAATTCTTCTTTAATGAAAAATAATGTTGGCGGTAATGCCTCCTACAAACTGACAGACGATCTGACGGCTACTATTTTCGCCAATTATATTACACAAAGTACAAAAGGAAGAAATGCCACCGGTTACACTGACAACCTTATGGGCAACTTTCGCCAATGGTGGCCTACGAATATTGATATTCAATACCTGAAGTATTTATATGAAACATTTGATAAAAATTATACCTGGAATATAAAGTCTACCAATAATCTATCGCCGCAATATTGGGACAACCCCTATTTTACACGGTATAAAAACTACCAGAATGACAAAAGAGACCGTTTCGCAGGTAATTTCAGCCTCAATTATGACCTTTCAAAAAACATCAATATACTGGGCAGGGTAGGGATAGACGGATATAATATGATGATCGAAGAAAGAAGGGCGACAGGTTCTGTTCCTGCATTTTTTAGTTTTAATGCTATCGAGCAGCCATCAGGATATGCAGTGACTAACCTTCGTTTTACAGAAACCAATTATGACCTTATCGCTACTTACAAAAAGAACATTAATAAGGATTTCAACATTCAGGCATTAATAGGCGGAAACATCAATGTTCAGTCGAATTATTCCAATGCCCAGACCACCTCGGGCGGTCTGTATATTCCAGATCTTTATACCATTTCCAATTCCGCAGCTACAGCAGCAAAACCAGTGATCACAGATACGTCAAAATATATTTATGGTGCTTTTGTTCAGGCTTCCCTGGGATATAAAAATACCTATTATCTTGAAGGAACCTTCAGAAGGGATCAGTCGAGTTCATTACCAAAAGGAAAAGAAGCCTATTATTATCCATCCGTTTCAGCAAGTGTGGTATTTTCCAATTGGCTGGAGCAAAAATGGCTGACCTTTGGAAAGCTAAGAGCGGCTTATGCGGAAGTAGGTTCAGATACGAATGCAGATCAGCTAAGAAACAGATATATCGTACAGTCTTCTTTCGGGAACAGTCCGGTATATTCATACAATACAACTTTGAGAAATGCTGATCTTCTCCCACAAAAACTGAAAAATCTGGAGATCGGAACCAATATGCAGTTTTTTAAAAATAGACTGGGATTTGATATAGCCTGGTTCAGGAATGTAGCATTTGACCAGATCCTTCCCCTTCCAATTTCTTTATCCAACGGATCAGGAAGCAAAATTCAGAATACGGGAGCGCTTACCA
Source organism: Chryseobacterium sp. (assembly GCF_022869225.1). Classification (NCBI taxonomy): domain Bacteria; kingdom Pseudomonadati; phylum Bacteroidota; class Flavobacteriia; order Flavobacteriales; family Weeksellaceae; genus Chryseobacterium; species Chryseobacterium sp. Next base: position 4,734,480 of record NZ_JALIHL010000001.1, read on the forward strand.
CAAAAGGATTTGAAATATCTTTACATATAACGCCTTTAAAGTTTAATGATTTCACGTGGGATATGGCGGTGAACTGGTCTAATCCTAAAACAAAAGTCACGGCGCTGCGGGAGGGTATTGAAAATATTACTATCGGTGCATTGCAAGGCGGAATTTCTATTAATGCCCCCCTTAACGAAGACTATGGAAGTATCTGGGGGTCGGATTTCGTTTATGATTCCAATGGAAACAAAATCATCGGCAAAAACGGAGCTTATCTTCATACGGATGGTACAAATCATAATTTCGGAAGCTTTCAGTCTGACTTTTTTGCAGGATTAAACAATTCTTTCACCTATAAAAACTTTAGTCTAAGTTTTCAAATCGATTGGAAAAAAGGCGGTAAGATATTCTCCCTGGATCAGTACTATGCATATGGAACAGGGCTGCATCCTGATTCTGTAGGACTGAATGATCTAGGAAACCCGGTCAGAAATACGCTCGCAGCTGGCGGCGGAGTGATTTTACCAGGAGTGATGGAAGATCCCAATAATCCCGGACATTATATTCCCAATACGATCCGCCTTGACCGTTCTTCTTCAAGCCAGATCCTGGAAACAGATCCACCGGCGGCGGCATTTGTTTATGATGCCAGTTTTATAAAGCTTAGGCAGGTATCTATTTCCTATACTTTTGACAAGAAATTCTTAGGAAATACCGGAATTCAGAGCCTTACCCTTGGTTTTGTCGGAAGTAACCTATGGATCATCCATAAAAATCTGCCCTATGCTGATCCGGAAGCTGGTCTTTCTGCAGGAAATATTCAGGGATACCAATCCGGAGTGATGCCGGCCACAAAGAATTTTGCATTGAATCTAAAAGTTAATTTTTAAAAATGACCATCATGAAAAATCCAATTATAATAAGTTCTTTATTTCTGTTATTTCACATAAGCTGTACCTCTGATGAGGTAAATACCGACCCGCATGTAACTTACACCACTATTCCGGAAACCCTTATTACGTATGCCGAAAAAGAACTGAGTGACTATATGAACACTCCCAGTGTCAACGAAAATAATTTCCGGCTTACAATGCAGTATTGGCAGGAAGTTACGTATGTGAATGAGAGCAACTATAATTTCACTGCCAGAAATGTGTCCAATAATGTTTGGGGAGATCTTTATGTAAATGTTCTTAATAATCTCAGTAAAGCAAAAGAACTGATCGGACAATATCAGCCCGTCCCTTCGGAAGTGAGCACCTGGCCGGCAAAAAAAAAGAACCAATTGGCAATTATTGATATGCTTTCAGTCTTTACCTTTCAAACCTTAACCGATACTTTTGGAGATATTCCGTACAGCCAAGCGCTTAATAATTCCCAGTATCCGCTTCCTGTTTATGATAATGACACAGAGATCTATGAAAGTCTTATCAACCGTTTGAAAGCCGACATCGATCATCTGGAAGAAGGGCAGGGAACATTCGGAGAAGGAGATATTTTATATAGCGGAGATATCGGAAAATGGAAAAGGTTTGGAAACTCTCTCCTTCTGAAATTGGGGATTGCTGTTGCTGACGTCAACCCTTCTCTTGCTCAGTCCACCATTCATACCGCCGTTTCCGGAGGAGTTATCATGAATGAATCTCAGAGCTGTATCTTTAGGTACCTGGCTGAAACCCCTAACTTTAGTCCCATATTTGAAAATGTTGTGAATAATAACCGGGATGATTTTTTTGGAGGAAAACCGTTCGTCGATTTTCTTAATACCACTTCAGACCCAAGGGTATCCAAATACTTTAAGGATGTAGACGGCACCTATATCGGACAGGCCATTGGCTTGCCAGGAGAGTTCTCTGACTTTTCTGCTCCCGGAACTTTCGCTTACACGCCAGTAACTCCCGGAAACTTGATTACCTATACTGAAGTTTCCTTTTATCTCGCTGAAGCGGCTGCCCGGTTCGGAATCGGCGGAAATCCGGAAGGACTTTACAACAATGCAGTTCAGGCATCGTTTCAGGAATGGGGACTTTCCTCTCAGGATGCCCAGAATTATCTGTCAGAAAACCCTTATAATGCTTCAAACTGGAAAAGATCTATTGGAGAACAGGCCTGGGTTGCCATCTATAATCACCCGGTAGTATCCTGGAATTTTTACCGGCGACTCGATTACCCGGCCTTACAGGCTCCACCGACTGCGATTAATAATGCCGAGGGAAAAGTGCCTGTGAGATTGCAATACCCGGGTCTGGAAGCTACAACCAACGGAAGCAACTATTCCAAAGCTGCCACAGCCATTGGTGGAGATAAGCTTACTACGAAGGTATTCTGGGACATCCATTAGCAATCTAAACCTTATTTTTTTCATATCAATTATTTTGTACTCTTTAGCCTGTATTTCTGATACAGGCTTTTTTCTCCATGTTCAAACAGGTGTTGATAGATAGGTGTTTTTCATTTGTAGATATTTTTTCCTGATCCTTTTGAATTTAATCACCTTTGAAGTGTAAATAACAAAAAACATTTGAATTATGAAAGTAAAAGGAATCCAAAAAATGATGGGCAGATTTTTTTTAATACTGATGGCAGCAAGCATTTTTATGAGCTGTAAAAGCAATGACGGTGATGATCCCGCTCCTTCCTCCAACCACAGTATAGATCCGGCAACAGGAACATTTAAGGGCACTTTGAGCAGTGGCGGTCAGGATTATTACAATGTGATTATGAATGCCTCAAAAGTAGATGATTCCCATATTAAGGTACAGGCTAAAGCAGGTGAGAATTATTCATTTGTTACCCCTAAGATAATCAGCGTTGCCAATCCTGTAGGAGTAGGTGTTGGCGGTGTGGATAGTGAAGGAACCATCAATTATCTTATTTCAACAAAAGCAATGCAGATAAGCACCAAAAAGACTTCTGAAAATGATAAAATATTTTATTTCGAAGGAATTAAACAATAATAGAAATATAATGTGGTTGGTTTATTATTCATTCGTTGAATAATGATTTGGCTTAATGATTAGTGATAGTCTTAAGCCATTTTTATTTGAAGTACAACATGTATGGATAAGACCAAATATCGCTATATTGCTGAATAGATAAATGTCCTACATCTATTTCCATTTTATAGATATTACTTATGTTAGCAGATATAATCGACACCGACCTCAATGTGATTTTTTGCGGAATAAATCCAGGTTTAAAATCGGCAGGCGACGGCCATCATTTTTCAGGAAGAAGCAACCGCTTCTGGAAAGTCCTTCATCAATCTGGTTTTACTCCCTATGAGATGGAAGCTGCCAATGACACCTCTATTTTGGATTTCGGATATGGTCTTACAACTGCTGTAGCGAGAGCAACATCCCGTGCTGATGAACTTTTAAAAGAAGAGTTTGATCATTCTCTTGAGATTTTTAAAACAAAGATAACCGGGTTCAGGCCTAAGTATGTTGCATTTTTTGGCAAGGCAGCTTATAAGGCATTTTCCAAAAAGAAAGAAGTTCTGTGGGGGCAGCATCCTGAAGACTTTTGTGGTGCCCGGGTTTGGGTTTTGCCTAATACCAGCGGATTAAACCGTGGATTTAGCCTTGATGATCTTGTTACTTCTTATCGTGAATTTTACCTGGCTATTCAGGGATAATTGAAAATTACATTTTTAAGCTTATACTTTGTTGGGCTTGCTTACATATCTGTTATTCTTCACAAAAAAGCGCCAGGGCAGAAGGGCATCTTCCTGTGCATAAGCAACGCCAATACGGGGCGATGCTGTAATTTCCTCAGGATTATATTGAATTCCATGATCCTCGATCCAGATCTCATTTCCGGCCAGGTCTTTTTTGTTAAAAGATTTATCAATTCCTAATGCTTTAGCTAAAGATCCGGGACCTGAAGAAATAGCAGCTTTAGAAGCGGGCATATTTCGCCTGCATTCCATGATTTCTGTTCCGACCAACGGATCAATACCACGGATCAGCACCGCATGAGGTTCATCCTGCACAGAAGTTACAATATTAAAAAGATGATGAATGCCATAGCATAAATACACATAAGAAATACCTCCATGGCTGTACAGCGGTTCGGTTCGGTCAGTACGCCTGCCTCCATAGGCATGAGACGCTTTATCCTGTATCCCAAAGAAGCTTCCGTTTCTACAATAACACCGGCTGTAATATCGCCAGCAATCTCTGTAAAAAGAACTTTTCCCAACAGATCCTGGGCCAGAAAAAGAACGTCTTGATTAGAATAATAGGAAAGTGGTAATTTCAAATCACTGATTTTTATAAGTCAACAGATCAAAATTAGCAATTATAAAAAATAACTTCCTAATCTTTAAACACATTCTTACTACATTTGGGAATTAATTACCTGCATTATTTAAACAAAAATATGATGAAGTCATGTAACCTGATCCTGCTCCTGTGTACTTTTTGTTGGGCTACACTGTCATTCAATGTTCCTTTTCAGCAGTCCTACAAAAAAATGATTGTTGGAAAATGGCAGCCCGTACTTTCAACAGCTGACGGAATTGAAGCTGACGGAAAACGAACGGTGCAAAGTAATTCTAAATACAGCAGCAATGATATTATGCAGTTTAATGCTGACGGTTCTATTATCGATGGTGGACAGCTTTATTTCTCATATTCATTAGATCCTGATGATGATAAAATCTTATCTTTATTTGAAGGGGGCCATTATGAGAGAAAATTTGAAATAGCTCAATTAGATAAAACGACAATGAAAATTGTCATGAAAGAAACAGACAAGTACAGGGGAGAACCCTTTCATGTAATCTGGACCATTATATTTAAAAGAAAGTAAACAGTCCTAAATAAAAAAGTCCCACATTACGGTGAGACTTTTCATAGATTATCTTCCTCCCGGAGGACAATGTTCTTTTAAATATTTGGTAAACATAGTAGCCAGATGCAATGATGTTCCCTCTCCTTCATCAATGGAATGAGTACGGTTTGGGTAGGACATTAGCTGAAACTGTTTGTTGTATTTTACCAGTTCGTTGATGTATACTTCCGTATTCTGGTAATGCACATTGTCATCGCCTGTTCCGTGAACGAGTAGAAGATTTCCTTTTAAGTTTTTAGCATAAGCGAGTGGGGAACCATTGATAAAATCTTCTCTGTTCTCCTGTGGAAGCCCCATATAACGTTCCTGATAGATATTGTCATAGAATAACTGATTGGCAACAGGAGCAATCGCAATTCCGGTCTGGTAAATATCCGGATACTGTCCTAAAAGGTTCAGTGTGGAAGAGCCTCCGCCGCTCCAGCCCCATACAGCAACCCTTGAAGTATCTGCATACGGCCATTTTGCAAACAGAGCTTTTGCTCCCATGGCCTGATCACGGATATTAAGCTGTCCTATTTTACGGTAAACGGATTTTCTCCATTCACGTCCTCTTGGAGCGGGTGTTCCCCGGTTTTCAAGGGAAACATATAAATAACCGTCTTCAGCCATATCTCCGATATATAATCCATTCCAGCCTGTGTAGAAACTGTCTGTTACAGTTTGCAGTGCAGGTTCTCCATAAACCGTGAAAACAACCGGATATTTTTTATTGGGATCGAAATTTTTAGGTTTTACAACCCATCCGTCCAGAGTAACTCCATCCTGGGTCGTAATCTGGAAGAACTCTGCTTTAGACTTTGCAGGATCTGCTTTTGCCACGTTTTTAGCAGCTACCAATTCTTTATGATCAGGAAGTGATATCACGGCTCCGGCTGAGCGCGCATTTACACTGCTGTTATTAAATACCGCCATTTTTCCGTTGGGTGATATTGCATATTTGTTAGAACCGGGATAGGCATCGGGAGTTATTCTCTCTGCTTTTCCTCCGTCCAGGCTTACCTTGTATAAATACTGTTGGGCAGCATTTTTTGGTGAAGCCGAGAAGTAAATAAGTTTGTTGGGAATATCAAAAAACTCCGGCTTTATCACATCAAAAGCATCCTTTGTGAGCAGTGTTTCTTTTCCGTTCAGGTCTATTTTATAAATATGCCTCCATCCGTCTTTTTCAGACAGCCACAGGAATGCTTTACCATTGCTGATCCAATCCCATCCGCTTGGATCATTGTCATTCCAACGGGATTTTATATCAATCCATGCAGGATCTGTTTCAGTATAAATGGCTTTACTGCTTCCGGAGTTGGCATCAGCAACAATAATTTTACTTTGGTTTTGTTTTCTGTTCAGCTGTTGCAGGATAATGGATTTGGAATCCTGTACCCATTCCATTCTCGGGATATAGTTTTGTACTTCATCACCCGCTATATCAGCCTTCTTAGAAGATTTAGCGGCTAAATCATATAGCCAGATGCTGCATCCGGAAGGATTTTCCCCAGCTTTCGGATATTCTACAGGAACGGTAAACGAATACAAGCTATCCGTATTATTGATCATCAGGAAATTTTTAGTGCTGCGTGCATCCAGTTTCCAGTAAGCAATTTTACTTCCGTCCGGAGACCATCTGAAACCATCCTGAGTTCCAAACTCCTCTTCATATGCCCAGTCGAAAGTACCATTAATGATTCGGTCAGTACCGTCATTGGTAATTTTATTTAACTGATTGTTGGTAAGATCTTCAATATAGATATTGTGTTTAGAAACATAGGCTACTTTTTTGCCGTCCGGAGAGAACTTTGCAAACATAAGGGAAGATTCCGGTAATCCTTTTCCAAGCTGTATAAGCTTTTTACTGTTTTTATTAAAGATCCAGTAGTCACCCCGTGTATTATCCCGCCATACTTTCTTAGTATTAACAAAGAGTAATAGGCTTTTCTCATCCGGAGATACCTGAAAACTCTGTACCTTCAAAGCTGCAGAACTTCCGGAAGGAATTAATTCGCTGTTACTTAAAAAAGTCTGATTTTTTCCGGGATTCAGCAAATCAACGATTTCGATCCCGTTTTTAGTAAATGCATAATAAGCATTGCCATCAGGTGTCCATTGTATTTTTTGTGCGGCCAGCGGCGATAAACACAGGAAGCATAATGCGATATAAATTAGTTTTTTTATCTCTCTCATATAAAGTATCTGGTTAATCTAAATGTTCTGTTCTGTAATTTTCTATTTCCGCAGCGGTTTTAATCAGTCCATTCCCTAACAGCCTGTATCCGTCATTGGTGATCAGGAAATCATCTTCAACACGTACTCCTCCAAAATTCCGGTATTCATTTACTTTATCATAATTAATAAAGTCCGCATTTTTATTTTCAGCCTGCCATATATCGATCAATTCGGGAATCATATAAATGCCTGGTTCAACTGTTACCACAAATCCCGGTTCTAAAGCTTTGCCTAAACGTAAAGATTTAAGTCCGAATGTTTTGGTGTCCTTTGGCTCTTCTTCGGTATAACCTACATACTGTTCTCCCAGATCCTCCATATCATGGACATCCAATCCCATCATATGTCCCAGTCCGCACTGAAAAAATAAGGTATGGGCATGGTTTTTCACCGCTTCTTCAGGATTCCCTTTCATTAATCCGAGGTCAACGAGGCCTTCCACCAGATATTGAGAAGCTTTCAGATGGATATCCCTGAATTTAACTCCCGGTTTCAGAAGATGCTGGGCATTATTAAAGGCATTCAGAACCACCTCATATATTTCCTTTTGTTTTGTTGTAAACGTCTTGCTTACAGGAAACGTTCGGGTTAAATCACCTGCATATCCCATCGCCGTTTCAGCTCCGGAGTCATTAAGGAAAAGATCACCTTCTTTCAGGGTATTAAGGCGGTAATGATTATGAAGTATACCTCCGTTGATGGTAACAATAGGAGGATAGGACATCTGGCATTCTTTATTTCCCGCAAGATGCTGGATAGCGTTGGCTATTTCATATTCTTTAACACCCGGTCCTGCCATACGCATCGCCAGCAAATGCATTTCATTAGATACATTCACCGCCTGTTCTATCTGTACTATTTCCTGAGCTTCTTTTACAGAACGTTGTTTTACAATCGCCCTGATCATTTCAACGGAAGGCTGTAATTCTGCTATTTTAATTCCAAGAAGATCACCCAGCAAAATTTTATTGGAAGACTGGTAGGGAGGAAGGTAATGTACTTTTCTGTTAGAAGCCTGTACTTTCTGAATATACCGGGCAAGTTCTGCATAGGGTAAAGTTTCCTGTACACCGGATTTAATACTTTTCTCTTTCAGCGTTTCCTGCCTGCCCATCCATACAATATCATCTATACTTAATTCATCTCCGAAAATAATCGTTTTATCTTCATCGATGTCGATGATGGCAGCAATTCTGGGCTCCTGAATCCCGAAATAATATAAATAGGTACTATCCTGGCGGAAATAATAAGGATTGTGTTCAAAGTTTACGGGATTTTCTATATTTCCTAAAAACAATAAAACGCCATTGGCTACACTGCCTTTTAATGCTGCTCTTCTTTCCTGATAAGTTTGTGCTGAAAACATATGATAACTGCTGTTTATTTAAAGGTTTAAAATTACGATTTTGTACTGTTCGCTGTAGATTTATTCATAAAAAATAAACGATATATAAAATTGGGATTTTAATATGACATCCAATGTTTATATTTTGCTTAAATTCGGCAGTATTTTAACACATTCTATTATCTATCACCGTAAAGTATTGATCGATATGAAAAGTATTCAGTTTTCAGTACCTGCAGACACCAATAAAAGCATCCGTATCCAGGAAGATATGATGCCTAATTTCTATCCTCATTTTCACCGCCATACGGAAACTCAGATCATGTGGATCATTAAAGGACATGGAACTTTGGCTATAGAACAAAACCTTTTTAATTTTGAATCGGGCGACATCTTTTATCTGGGAGCTAATCAGTCCCATGTTTTTAAAGGTGATTTTAATACAAATGAAAAGCATACCGTTCATTCTGTGTCTATTTTCTTTGATCCTTATAAAAAGATTTCAGCCATTTTTGATCTCCCGGAATTTGAAGAGCTGAAAAATTTTATCGCTAATTCCGAAGTGGGCTTTCAGGTAGCTTCAGAGCTCAAAGCCGAAGTAGGGAACCATATCAATGCGTTAAAGAAATTAGCGGGTATCGATCAGATGGTGAGCTTCATCAGGATCCTGAATCAATTGATGCAGAACCGCCATCTGCATATTCCTTTATCGGCAGAGAAAAAATTACCTAATCATATTTCCGATAATGACAAACGCATTATTGATGCACAACATTATATTAAGAAAAACTTTGCCCAGAATAAGTTAACCCTCGATGCTATTGCCAAAGAAGCCTGTATGACCCCGCAAGCTTTTTGCAGGTCCTTTAAAAAACGTACGGGTATTACCTATATTGAATATCTCAACGATTTACGTGTTCAGCGGGCATGTAAACTGTTAACATCTTCAAACATGTACAATATCTCGTCGGTTGCCTTCAATAGTGGATTCAACAGCTTAACCAATTTCAACCGGGTCTTCCGGTTAATGATGAAAGACTCTCCAAAAGGGTATCTGAAGCGCTATAAAGAAACAATTATGGAGTAAAAACCGAAGCATGTTAAAATATGGTTAGAATTCATTAAAATATTAACACTTACAGGATTGAAATTCCGGTAGTTTTGGATAAATATAATTTAATATGAGTACAAAACTTAACTGGGAAGGTATTTATCCAGCTGTATTAACACCTTTCACAAAGGAAGGGGATATAGATTTTGAAATGTTCGCTAAAAATACTGAAGCTCAGATTAAAGCCGGCGTCCACGGAATTATCCTTGGAGGAACATTAGGAGAAGCAAGCGCATTAGAAACAGAAGAAAAGTTCAAACTTTTACAATATGCAAAGGAAATTACAAACGGAAGAATTCCTGTTATTCTCAATCTTTCTGAAAACACAACAAAAAACGCAATAAATTTCGCGAAAAGCGCAAAAGAAATAGGAGCAGATGGATTGATGTTGCTTCCACCCATGAGATATAAGGCAGACAGCCGTGAAGTGGTAGAATATTTTAAAGCGGTGGCAGCAGCAACAGATCTTCCCATCCTTATTTACAATAATCCGGTTGACTACGGGATCTATGTAACACTTGACATGTTTGAAGAGCTTATTGCCTATCCTACGATTCAGGCCGTGAAAGAATCTACCAGAGATTTGGCCAATGTGACCAGAATGATCAACCGTTTTGGGAAAAGAATTAAAATTCTTGGGGGAGTCGATACCATTTGCCTGGAAACTTTAATGCTTGGAGCTGACGGTCTTGTTGCCGGTTTGGTAGATGCATTCCCCAATGAAACAATGGCCATGTATAATCACGTTAAAGCCGGAAATTATGATAAAGCAGTTGCCATTTACAGATGGTTTATGCCTTTACTGGAACTGGACATTCATCCTAAACTTATTCAATACATTAAGCTTGCAGCCACTGCAGAAGGAATAAGCAGTCCTTATGTGAGAGCTCCAAGACTGGAACTGCATGGTGCCGAAGCCGAAAAAATTAATAAGATTATTTCGGATGGTATCGCTAACCGCCCGGCTTTAGATGAACATCAGAAATAAAAGCTATGATTGAAGAAACATCAAAAGAAAGTATTGATCAGAGGATTCAGATGGCAGCTGATGCTTATCAATTCCTGAAGAACTCTACGATAAAGGAACGCGCCCGGTTTATGAACGCGGTTGCGGATAAAATTGAAGCCCTGGGAGAGGAACTTTTGGCGACAGCCCATGCTGAAACGTCATTGCCTCTGGCAAGACTGGCAGGTGAAAAAGCCAGAACAATAGGCCAGTGGAGAAGTTATGCAAAGGCAGTGTCGGCAGGAATGTATACAGAAGCAAGGATTGATCTTCCCCAGCCCGAAAAACAGAAAGGAGACCTGAGGAAATACAATATCGGAATAGGTCCCGTAGTGGTTTTCGGGGCCAGTAACTTTCCCTTTGCATTTTCTACAGCAGGGGGAGATACAGCCAGTGCCATGGGTGCAGGAAATCCTGTAATTGTAAAAGCACATCCTGCTCATCCCAAAACGTCGCAGATAATGGCAGATGCTATAACAGATGCTGTAAAAGAGTCAGGATGGCCGGAAGGTATCTTTGGCCATGTTACAGGAACATCTCATGACATCGGCGCTTATTTAACGAAACATAAAGACATCAAAGCAGTAGCATTTACAGGTTCATTGAATGGGGGAAAGGCTTTATTTGATATGGCCAATCAGCGTGAGGAGCCTATTCCGGTATTTGCAGAAATGGGCAGTATCAATCCTGTATTTGCCTTTGAACATTTATTGGAAAACAGGGCAGAAGATCTCGCAAAAGAATATGGATCTTCTCTAACATTGGGTGTCGGACAGTTTTGTACCAATCCAGGCGTTTTTGTTGCATTAAAAGGAGAAAGCCTGAACAGGTTTACCCGTGCATTAAAAAATGAAATTCCGGGTATTGCTCCTGTCAACATGCTTCACAAGGGTATTTTTGAAAACTTTGAAAAACTGAAAAATATTGCTTCTGCGCAATCAGAAGTGGATGTCATTGCCGAAGTGAATGCAGAGGCAAATGAATGGCAGGGACGCGCGATTGTTACAGAAACGACAGGAAAGAATTTTATTAAAAACAGCATGTTAAGTGAGGAAATTTTCGGACCCTTCGGTATAATCGTAGCCTGTGAAACTCCTGAAGAAATGCTACAGATTGCTCGGCAGTTGAAAGGGCAGCTCACCATAACCGTAGCAGCTACGGATGAAGACGTTCGCCAAAACATTAAATTGATTGATGTTTTGAAAGATAAATGTGGCAGATTTTTATTCAATGGAATGCCGACTGGTGTAGAAGTGGTTTATGCCATGCAGCACGGAGGACCATTTCCTTCTACAACTGATGCGCGTTTTACTTCAGTAGGACCGGATGCTGTCAAACGGTTTGTTCGTCCGATTTCTTTTCAGAACTGGCCGGATGAATTTTTACCCGAAGAATTAAAGAATGCAAACTCACTGCAGATCAGCAGAATTGTTGATGGTGAAATTCATTCAGGATCATTAAAATTATAACCAAGATGAACAGAACTTTTTTTGTATAGATTCCCATACCTGTGGCTGCCCGGTACGCCTCGTTGCAGGCGGCGGACCCATCCTGAAAGGAAATTCAATGATGGAACGCCGGCTTCATTTTATGAAAGAATATGACTGGATCCGCAAAGGATTGATGTTTGAGCCCAGAGGACATGATATGATGAGTGGCAGCATCCTTTATCCTCCAACTGATGATGCTAATGACATCGGTGTTTTATATATTGAAACCAGTGGATGCCTTCCCATGTGCGGACATGGAACTATAGGAACCGTAACGGTTGCTATAGAAGAAGGTTTGGTTGTTCCAAAGGTTCCTGGAAAATTGAGACTTGAAACCCCTGCAGGCCTGGTTCTGATCGATTATGTTCAGGAAGGAAAAAAAGTAAAGTCGGTAAAGCTAACGAACGTTAAATCTTTTCTTTATGCTGAAGATTTAGAAGTAGACTGTCCGGATTTAGGATCTATAAAAGCAGATGTTGCCTACGGCGGAAACTTTTACGGGATTATTGATCCTCAGGAAAATTTCGGAGATATTTCCGACTTTACCGCAAGTCAGCTCATTCATTATGGAAAGATTATCAGGAGATTACTCAATGAAAAATACAGCTTTATTCATCCCGAAGATGAAAATATCTTTGGTCTGAGCCATATCCAATGGACAGGCCAGCCTACAGATCCGAAAGCCAGCGGAAGAAATGCTGTTTTGGTGGGTGAAAATGCTTTAGACCGCTCTCCTTGCGGTACAGGAACTTCGGCGAGAATGGCTCAGTGGTACGCAAAAGGAAAACTAAAAGAAGGAGAAGAATTCATCCACGAAAGTTATATCGGGTCTCAATTTATCGGCCGGATCGAAGGAACAGGCTCTGTTGCCGGAAAATCAGCTATTATCCCTTCGGTTGAAGGCTGGGCAAGAATTACAGGGTATAATCATATTATTATTGACGATGAAGATCCTTATTGGTTAGGATTTCAGGTGATGTAAGTAAACAAATGACACAAAATAAAGGAAAAGCACTTGTTATCGGTGCAGGAATCGCAGGACTAAGCTCTGCATACTACCTCTTGCAAAAAGGCTGGCAGGTAGAAATTTTAGAACAAAATGATCTCACCAACAATTGCTCCTATGGCAATGCAGGAATGATTGTTCCGAGTCATTTTACGCCATTGGCCGCGCCCGGGGTTGTTGCTCAGGGAATCCGTTGGATGTTCAACAGTAAGAGTCCGTTTTATGTAAAACCCTCATTAAGCCCGCAATTGATATCCTGGGGATTGAAATTTTTAAAACATTCTAATCAGCAGCATGTAGACCATTCAGCCTCAGCAATCCGGGATCTTAATATAGTGAGCAGCCATCTTTACAATGAACTCGCAAAAAAAGAAGAATTCGATTTTGAACTTACTCAAAATGGTATTCTGATGCTTTATAAAACAGAGAAAGTAGCAGAGGAAGAAATAGAGCTTGCCCATACAGCCATTGATCTGGGGCTGCCTGTTGATATTTTGGATAAAAAAGGAATTCAGAACTTGGAACCCAATGCTAAACTGGATGTCATTGGCGGAATCAATTATAAGTGTGACGGTCACATGAATCCGGTAAAATTAATGACGCAAATGATCTCATATCTCAAAAATAACGGCGCTGTTTTCCATACTCAGCATAAGGTGACAGGATTTGAAATAGAGGGAACAGCGATTAAAGCTGTTATTGCAAACGATAAAAAATTTACAGCGGATCAGTTTGTGATGACCGGCGGCTCTTTTCTTCCCGAATTAGCTCATAAAGCCGGTATAAAAATCCACCTGATGCCCGGTAAAGGATATTCGTTTATGCATAACCCGGAAAATCCCGCAAACAGGCTGGAACATGCTGCATTATTACTGGAAGCCAGGGTAGCCGTAACACCCATGGGCGGACAAATACGTTTTGGCGGCACAATGGAGCTCGCTCCTCATCGTGATAAAAAGAATATGAACAGGGTAGAAGGCATTGTACAGTCGATTCCCAACTATATGCCGGACTTCCGGGTAAAACTTCCCAAAGAATCCGATATCTGGTTTGGCTACAGACCTTGTGCACCTGACGGGCTCCCTTATTTGGGACAGTCTGCCAAGCTGAAAAATCTGATCATCGCAGGCGGCGGTGGAATGATGGGACTCAGTCTGGGACCAATTTTCGGAAAAACAGTTTCTGAAATTGCAGATGGCCAACAACCATCGGCGGATATCAGGATTTTTAATCCTGAGCGGTTCAGTTAACATGACTTATAAAACAGTATATATAAACAACAACTCTTTTAGCAATAAGTCTCCTGAAGGTTACCTTTTGTTAAGCTTTTTGCATTATTATCCTGCAAAAATAAAGAACATCCCGCCACTGATGACGCACCATCAAAGAATTCTTTAGACTCTAATAGGTACATATAATTTAAATGTTGAATGTTAATTTGGCTTAATGATCAGTAATGATCTTAAGCCATTTTAGCGATCATCCTGTTTTTTGTCACCGTTTCTTATTTTATTGATGTAATTTTAGTGACTCATTTCAAATTGCAATATTATTATTTCCTAATTCTTATGTACTATAAAGACGACACAATCATTATACGTGAATTTACTCCCCAGGAATTTGATCTGTTTTCATCACTTTTTGAGAATGTAAATGTTACCCGTTACCTGCCCTATAAAACTCCTGATGAATATAAAGAGATGTTTGAAAAAGCATTGGCAGATTATAAAGACGGCCCCTTCAGCAGATGGGGAATATTTAATGCTGAGAATAATGAGTTTATAGGAATGTGCCTGGCCAGAATCTTCCTTGATTATCCGAGCCAGCTCGAAATCGGGTATACATTAGGGGAAAACTATTGGGGAAAAGGTCTTGGAACCCGGGTATGCAAAGCACTTGTTCAATATTGTCTTTCATTAGATAAGAATAAAGATGTGGTTGCGGTAACCGATCTGGATAATATCGGATCACAAAAAGTTCTCACCAAGAGCGGTTTTAACAGAATCGAAAATCTGATAAGAGAGGATAGGGAACTGGCTTATTTTGTATTGCAGAAAAATTAAACCGACAGAAGGAAAGAGAATTGACAATTTATTTATTAATAATTGTTCAATACTTTATAAACCACCCCGAGAATTCTTAGTCCTTCAATTGCAATATTTATAGAAAATCTGAGATTTTCATAAAACTTCAGTGTACTTCTCTGCGGCTTGCTTGTAACTCAAATTAACTTAAGTGTTTAAGAATATTTTGTGGCTTTTGTGGTTAAAGCACATCAATGATGTAAAGATTTCTGTAAGTTTTATAGTAAAGGATAATCCGGAGGAGAGTAATCTTTAGTCCTTCAATTGCAATATGTATGGAAATCAGAGATTTTCAGAAAACTTCAGTGTACTTCTCTGCGGTTTGCTTGTAACTCAAATTAACTTAAGTGTTAAAATCTTTTGTGGCTTTTGCGGTTAAAGCACATCAATGATGTAAAGATTTCTGTAAGTTTTAAAGGATAATCCGGAGGAGGGCAATCCTTAGTCCTCCAATTGCAATATTTATAGAAAATCTGAGATTTTCATAAAACTTCAGTGTACTTCTCTGCGGTTTGCTTGTAACTCAAATTAACTTAAGTGTTAAAATCTTTTGTGGCTTTTGTGGTTAAAGCACATCAATGATGTAAAGATTTCTGTAAGTTTTAAAGGATAATCCGGAAGAGGGCAATCCTTAGCCATTCAATTGCAATATGTATAGAAAATCTGAGATTTTCATAAAACTTCAGTGTACTTCTCTGCGGTTTGCTTGTAACTCAAACTAACTTAAGTGTTTAAGAATCTTTTGTGACTTTTGTGGTTAAAAATATAATTGTAACCATCAAAGGAAATCATTCCATTTATCGATAATTTGTCATAACTTGCAGGAATTATGATGTCGAAACGTTGCAAATACGCACTCAAAGCAATGGTCAGATTAGCAAGAAATTACAATCAAGGCTTTCTGCCCACTTCTGTTATTGCACAAGACGAGAACATCCCCAAAAATTCTTGGAACAAATTCTTCTGGAGCTTAAAAGGGCTAAACTTGTTAACAGCAAACAAGGGAAAGTAGGAGGTTACTACTTGCTAAAATCTCCCGATGATGTTTCCTTAGCGGATATTTACCGCATTTTTGACGGCCCGATTGCGCTTACTCCATGCGTATCCTTAAACTTTTATGAACCCTGTGATGATTGTGTGGATGAAGCTTCTTGCTATCTTAGAAATGAACTGATGATCGTTCGTGAAAAGACCAGAAAAAGTATGATGGAAGCTACTCTGACTAAGTTTATCAATAAAGGATAAAATTTTTTTATTTAAATTCTACTATTTTGATAGGAGTTATAGAATTTTATATATATTTGCAATATTAAAATTTCAAATGGAAATGGAAAACAGTCTGAAAAATGAATTTGATACACTTCTGAAAGAGGCTTCTGAAGGTTCTCTTCAGGAAAATGGGCTGCAGATATTGGTCAACAGATTTCCGGGTAAGGTCATCTTTTCCACCAGTTTCAGCTATGAAGACCAGGTGATCACTCATCTGATAAAAGATCTGGATATTGATATTTTCACGTTGGATACGGGAAGGCTTTTTGAACAGACTTACGAAACCTGGACTAACACCAGAGCTTTTTTCAAAAAGAATATCAAAGCCTATTATCCGGATACAGAGGAATTAAAAAAATGGGTGTCAGAAAACGGGCCTGATTCGTTTTATCAGTCCGTAGAGCAGAGGAAGGCATGCTGTACAATCCGTAAGGTACATCCTCTAAAAAAAGCACTAGAAGGCTATCAGGTATGGATCACGGGACTCCGGTCAGAGCATTCTGCGAACAGGCAGAACATGCCTCAGCTAGAATGGGACGAAGATAACAAGATCATTAAATTCCATCCTATTCTTCACTGGACTTCAGAACAGGTCACAGAATATGTCAAAAACCATCATTTACCATACAATCATTTACATAAAAAAGGATTTGTAAGCATAGGATGCGCACCCTGTACCAGAGCAATCAAAGAGGGAGAAGATTTCAGAGCAGGCCGTTGGTGGTGGGAAGATGCCAATAAAAAAGAATGCGGTCTGCATATTCATCAATAAAAAAGAAAAAATGTCAATACATCAATTAAACTACTTAGATCAGCTGGAAGCCGAATCTATTTACATATTAAGAGAGGTTGCAGGACAATTTGAACGCCCTGCTTTATTATTCAGCGGCGGAAAGGACAGTATTGTCCTCGCTCATTTAGCAAGAAAAGCTTTCTTTCACGGAAAGATACCCTTTAAGTTTGTTCACGTGGATACCGGGCACAACTTTCCGGAGGTTTTAGAATTCCGTGATCAATTGGTGAATCAACTGAATGTCGATTTAGTGGCAAGAAAGGTTGAAGATACCATAAAAAGTAAAAAATTAACAGAAGCAAAAGGCAAATTCCCAAGCAGAAACTGGCTTCAGACGTATACCTTATTAGATACTATTGAGGAATTTGAATTTGATGCCTGCATAGGCGGTGCCAGAAGAGACGAGGAGAAGGCCCGTGCCAAAGAAAGAATATTTTCTGTTCGTGATGAATTCGGACAATGGGATCCTAAACTTCAGCGCCCTGAGCTGTGGAATATTTTTAACGGAAAAATTCACAAAGGAGAAAATGTAAGGGTTTTCCCGATCAGCAACTGGACCGAACTTGACATTTGGAATTATATCCGCAGGGAAAAAATCGAATTGCCTTCTATCTATTTCTCGCATGAAAGGGAAGTGGTAGATTTTAACGGCCAGTGGCTTGCCAATTCAGACCATGTTTTTTTAGAACCGGATGATGTGGTTACCACCAGAAAAATACGCTACAGAACTGTGGGCGATATGACCTGTACTGCAGCCGTAGAATCTAATGCTGCTACTATAGACGCTGTTATCGAAGAAATCGTGGCTACAAGAATTTCAGAACGGGGAGAAACCCGGATTGACGACAGGGTGACAGAGGCTGCAATGGAAGACCGGAAAAAAGGAGGTTATTTTTAAATAAGCAATCAGCAATGAGTTATAAATAGGGTTCACCACTTTACTTATTCTCACTAAAATCATTACTCATTACTTATAATTAAAACGGATGGATATATTAAGATTTATAACAGCAGGAAGCGTAGATGATGGTAAAAGTACCCTTATCGGAAGACTGCTATACGATAGCAAAAGTATTTTACAGGATCAGCTGGAAGTCCTTGAAAAACATTCTAAAAACAAAAATGAAGACGGTGTAGACCTGGCCCTTTTAACAGACGGGCTTCGGGCAGAGAGAGAGCAGGGAATCACTATTGATGTGGCTTACCGCTATTTCTCAACACCTAAAAGAAAATTTATTATTGCGGATGCTCCGGGACACGTTCAGTATACCCGGAACATGATCACCGGAGCATCCAATTCCGATCTGATGGTCATTCTTATCGATGCCCGGAAAGGAGTTATTGAACAGACAAGAAGGCATTCTATCATTGCATCATTATTAAACCTGAAGAAAGTAGCGGTAGCCATTAATAAAATGGATATGGTGGATTATTCGGAAGATGTTTTTGAAACCATAAAATCAGATTATTCAAAAATGGCAGATAGTCTGGGACTGACTGGCGTCAGTTACTTTCCGATTTCAGCACTGAAAGGAGATAATATTGTGTCAAAATCTTCCAGAACAGACTGGTACGAAGGAAACTCCCTTTTAGA
This sequence comes from Chryseobacterium sp., assembly GCF_022869225.1. Taxonomy (NCBI): domain Bacteria; kingdom Pseudomonadati; phylum Bacteroidota; class Flavobacteriia; order Flavobacteriales; family Weeksellaceae; genus Chryseobacterium; species Chryseobacterium sp. The sequence continues at coordinate 4,753,237 of NZ_JALIHL010000001.1, forward strand.
ATACCTGGAACAGGTGACACTGAGTGAGGAATTTAATAAGGGAAGCCGTTTCCAGGTTCAGTATGTAATCCGTCCGCAAACAGAAGAGCTTCATGACTACAGAGGATATGCGGGACAAATACTGAGTGGGCAGTTTAAAAAAGGGGACAAAATCCATATCCTTCCGGCAGGCTTAACGACTGAAATTTCCAAAATTGAGATCAACGGATTTGAAAAAGGCGAAGCATGGGAAGGACAGCCTGCTGTAATTCATACCGCTCATGATTTGGACATCAGCAGAGGAGATATTTTTGCTGCAGAAGAACAGCTTCCAACCGTGGAAAAAGACCTGGAAGTTCTTTTATGCTGGCTGGATCAGAAACCACTGCAGCCGGGAAATAAATACCTTTTGCAACAGAATAGCAGACTGGTAAAAGCTGTTGTCAAAGAAGTCCGTTATAAGATCAATGTCAATACGCTTAACCGGGAACAAACTGAGAGTGATATTAAACTTAATGAGATTGTGAAAGTTACGCTGCGAACGGCACAGCCTTTGGTCTATGATAGTTTTACCAATAATAAAACAACAGGATCTGCAATTTTAGTAGATGAAACTTCTAACTCAACTGTTGCAGCCTGTATAATTCAATAGAAAAAATGGCAATTTCCGAAACATTACTTCAAAGAATTCATCAGACGAAACAAAATAATATTCATGGATTTTTTGATAAAATAAAAACCAAAAAATTTGTCAAGGAACTGTATGAAGTCCTTTTCCTTCCTCAAAATGAGAACACTGAAGATCAGTTGAAAAGAAATTTTGATGTCCTGCAGAAAACTTTTTTTGACCTGATTCATACCGTAACAGGAAATAAGGAAACTGCTGAGATTCATGTCAATCAATTTTTTGAGGCTTTACCTGAGCTGTATGACCAACTGGTGCTGGATGCAAAATCTATCCTGGAATTTGATCCTGCCGCAGACTCTCTGGAAGAAGTATATCTGGCCTATCCCGGCTTCTTTGCCACCTATGTCTACCGTATTTCACATCAATTGTGGAACCAGAAGGTGAAAATATTACCCCGCGTTATTTCAGAATATGCACACAGTAAGACAGGCATTGATATCCATCCCGGAGCAGTCATTGGAGCATCATTCTTTATTGATCACGGAACCGGAATTGTCATCGGAGAAACCAGTGTCATAGGAAATAATGTCAAAATTTATCAGGGAGTAACCCTTGGAGCGTTGAATGTTTCCAAAGAAAAAGCCAACCAGAAAAGGCATCCCAATATTGAAGATGATGTCATTATCTATTCGGGAGCCACTATTTTGGGAGGAGATACCACCATAGGCAGAGAAAGTATCATCGGAGGAAATGTCTGGATCACACAGGATGTTCCCGCCAATTCTCTGGTCTATCATAAAAGCGAAATAAAAATAAAGGATAACACTTCATTACCTGAATCTTTAACCTTTGTGATATAAAACAGAAAAAATAAAAATTACATTGATATGAAATTTCAGAACGCATTAGAAACGATAGGGAATACGCCCGTCGTGAAGATTAACAAACTCTTCAATACAGATCATGAAATCTGGATCAAATTGGAAAAAAACAACCCAGGCGGAAGTATCAAAGACAGAATTGCATTGGCAATGATTGAAGATGCAGAGGCCAAAGGATTACTCGACAAAGACAGCACCATTATAGAACCCACAAGCGGAAATACAGGAATTGGGCTTGCATTGGTGGCCGCAGTGAAAGGATACAAACTTATTCTGGTCATGCCTGAAAGCATGAGTATAGAACGCCGTAAGATCATGGAAGCGTATGGTGCTGAATTTGTGCTTACTCCAAGAGAAAAGGGGATGAAAGGAGCTATTGAAAAAGCCAACGAACTGGCGGAAGAAACTCCAAACTCATGGATCCCCAGACAATTTGACAATCCTGCCAATGTAAAAGTACATACGGAAACAACAGCTCAGGAGATTTTACAGGATTTTCCTGACGGCCTGGATTATATCATTACGGGAGTAGGAACCGGAGGACATATCACCGGAATAGCAAAAGTAGTAAAAGAAAAGTATCCCAACGTTAAAGTAATTGCTGTAGAGCCGGAGTTATCCCCTGTGTTAAGCGGAGGAAGTCCTGCACCGCATCCATTACAGGGACTGGGAGCCGGATTTGTACCTTCAATCCTGGACATTACCCTTTTGGATGGAGTGATCACAGTAGGCAAGGATGAAGCTTATGAATATGCCATCAATGCTGCAAAAAAAGAAGGACTTTTCGTAGGCGTTTCTACAGGAGCCGCTTTAGCCGCAATAGCCAAACATTTACCGCAAATACAGCCTAACGCTAAAATTCTCACCATCAACTATGATACCGGAGAAAGGTATCTGTCTGTAGAAGGACTCTTCTAAATCCTTAACTAACACCGACTTTCAATGAAAACAATTATAAAATCACCAAAGGTTTACCTTATCGGTGCAGGGCCCGGCAGCCCTGAACTGATCACCGTAAAAGCTGTAAAAGCCATTGCAGAAGCAGACGTCATTTTATGTGACCGTCTTGTAAGTCCTGAAATCCTGGAAACTTATGTCAATGAAAATACTGAAGTCATCTATGTAGGCAAAGAATGCAGTAAAAATGCATCTACTCCTCAATCTCATATCAATACTGTAATGGTGGAGTATGCCCTTCAGAATAAAACGATTGTAAGACTCAAAGGGGGCGATGTCTCCATATTTTCCAATATCCTGGATGAATTGCAGGCTTTAAAGCAACATCATATTCCTTACGAAATCATCCCTGGAATTACAGCAGCTCTCGGAGCCGCAGCATATGCAGGCATGCCTTTAACAGCGAGAGGATATTCAACATCGGTCCGGTTTTTAACGTATTATAAATCCGATATTCTGAACGAAGAGTATTGGAGGGAGCTTGCTGTGACCAATGATACCCTTGTTTTCTATATGTCAAAAGGAAACCTTACCAGCCTTGTAGAGAAATTCAGAGCACTTGAAATTTCCGGTGATAAAAAAATAGCTGTCATTGAACAGGCCACTACTCCTTATCAGAAAGTCTATACCTCTTCAATTGATGATTTCAATGAAACTTTTGGAGATAAAAGCTTTGCCTCACCTTCATTGGTAATTATAGGCAAAATAGTGAATCTGCACGAAGAATTTTCATGGCTTGAAAATACAGAAAAGGAAGGTCTTTATTTTAAATCGGTGGAAAATGGAAGTCTAATCCCTAAAAATCAAAATTTCTTTGAATATGCTGTCTGAAAATAAACTGAATGTATTAAAACAAATATCCGGAGATCTCTCCAGGGATGAAGCCATTTGGGCAAGCGGATATCTGGCGGGTCTCGCCGGAGGAGCTTCATTGACTGCCACACTGTCTCCACAGCAAAACGATAGTCCCGGCCAAAATGTTGTGAAGAAAATAACCCTGGCTTACGGTACAGAAACCGGAAATAGTAAAAAGCTGGCAACTGCATTGGCAGGAATAATCAAGAAAAAAGGAGTTCAGGTTAAATTAGCTGACCTGTCACAATATAAACCTAAAGATCTGGCCAAAGAAGAGTTCTTTTTTATCATTATCAGTACACAGGGAGAAGGAGAACCACCGGCTCTTGCCAGGAAATTCTACGATTATATTCATGAGAATGAGATGAATCTCAGCCATCTCAAGTTCGGGGTTTTAGCTTTGGGAGACAGCAGCTATCCTCAATTTTGTAAGACAGGAGAAGAAGTAGATTATCGTTTTGAAATCCTGGGAGCACAACGCATTATTCCATTGAAAAAATGTGACATTGATTATGAACCGGAAGCCGCACATTGGATAGAACATGTATTCGAAGCAGTCGATAAAACCTCTGTTAACAGTATAAAAAATGCTACCGTTTCAAAAGTTTCAACAGGAAGAAAGAGATACCGGGGAAAAGTTTCCTCGATCATCAACCTGAATGATAGTACTTCTGAAAAAGAAACCTATCATATCGAAATCGAAACAGAAGAAGCTCTTGCTTACCAGCCCGGTGCCGCATTGGGCATCATTCCTTTCAATTCAAAATCTATAGTGGAAGAGATCATTACCCTCACAGGAATTGATCCTCAAAAGAAAATTGAAACCACAAAAATTACAGGTACTACGGAAGAGCTTTTATACAAACATCTTAACATCAGTTACTTGCTAAAATCTGTAGTGGCTCAATATGCAAAGATCACAGGGCATTCCATTCCGGAAGTCCGTTTAAGCCTTCTCGATCTTTTAAGGATTTATCCGGTAAAAAATGCTGAAGAATTTGAAGCAGTGATTCAGGTATTAACAAGTCAGTCACCCCGTCTTTACTCTATATCTTCATCTCTGGAGGCCCACGGTGAGAATGAAATTCACATTACGGTTGCCAAATCGGAATTCTTTATTGATCATCAGAAACATAATGGCCTTTGCAGTGGCTTTTTAAGCGGATTCAATGAAGGAGAAGAGGTGGAATTTTACATCCAGGATGCAGGACACTTCAAACTGCCGGAAGCTGATAAAGATATCATTATGATCGGCCCGGGAACGGGGATTGCCCCTTTCAGATCATTCCTTTGGGAGCGTGATGCTACAGGCGCAGAAGGAAGAAACTGGCTCTTTTTCGGGGACAGGAACTTTGTATCGGACTTTCTTTATCAGGCTGAGCTTCAGGATTTTCTTAAAACAGGAAGCTTAACTCATTTAGACCTTGCTTTTTCAAGGGATACAGCCGAGAAAATATATGTTCAGCACAGACTGGAGCAAAAATCTCAGGAAGTTTTTTACTGGCTTGAAGGCGGAGCTTCTGTATATGTATGTGGTGCCAAAGAACCCATGAGCCGGGATGTAGAGCAAACGCTGCTGGCTATTATTCAGAATGAAGGAAAACGCAGTAAGGAAGAAGCGCATCAATATCTGGAAGACATGGAACTTAACGGAAGATACGCAAAAGATGTGTATTAAAGTGCAGCAGAAGTATTCATAAAAAATTAAACGAAACAATTATGAACAACGATAAAGATAACCTTTCACCGGTAGAAAGGATCAAAACAGGAAGCAACGGGCTTAGAGGGACTCTAAAGGAAAGCCTTTCAGATAATTTTACAGGGGCCATCAGAGAAGATGATCAAACCCTGATCAAATTTCACGGAATGTACCAGCAAGACGACAGAGACAGGAGGGAAGAGCGTGTTGCCAAGAAACTGGAATGGCTGTATTCTTATATGATCCGGCTAAGGCTTCCCGGTGGTTTTTTAACTCCGGAACAATGGGTAGGATTAAATGAAACGGCAGAAGATCATTCCACCGGAACCATAAAAATCACAACAAGACAAACGATTCAGCTGCATGGTATTTTAAAGTCGCATTTAAAACCAACCATTCAGAGTTTCAATCTGCAACATCTCGATTCTATTGCAGCCTGTGGTGATGTCAACAGAAATGTAACCTGTACAGCCAATCCATCTGAATCACCACTCCATCAGCAGGCTTACGAACTGGCAGGAAAAATCAGTGAAATGTGTCTACCCAAAACTCAGTCTTATTATGATATCTGGATTGATGATGAGCTTATCGTAGACCGAAAAGCGGAAGAAGACCCACTATACCAGGACCGATATCTTCCCCGGAAATTAAAAATCGGTATCGCCGTTCCTCCCAACAATGATGTGGATGTGTTTATTAATGATATTGCCCTGATTGCCATTATTGAAAACAATAAAATCGTCGGGTACAATATTGCTGCCGGAGGTGGACTAGGCGCAACCCACGGAAATGAAGCAACCTATGCCCGTCTTGCCTCGATCCTTGGATTTATAGACACTGAAGAAAAAGTTTTAAAAGCAGTCTATGAGATCATCACAGTGCAAAGGGATTTCGGAAACAGAAGCGACAGAAAGCTTTCAAGATTAAAATATACGATTGATAAACTTGGAATTGATCAGTACAGAGCTGAAGTGGAAAAAAGAACGGGATTCAGCTTTGAGCCGGCCAGAGAATTTAAGTTTGAGCAGAGAAAAGACCGTTACGGCTGGATCCGGAATCATGAAGGAAAATGGTTTTATACCCTATTTGTGGAACATGGCAGGGTTCTTAATACCCCAGAATATCCTTTAAAAGCAGGATTATTAAAAATTGCCCAAACCGGTAAAGCCAATTTCCGTTTTACATGTAATCAGAACCTTATCCTGGCTGATGTCAATGAAGGAGATAAAGCTGAAATTGAACATATTTTACAGGAATACGGAATTTCAGACCACACCGAGGGAGCCAGTGCCCTTCGTAAGAATTCTGTTGCCTGTGTTGCTTTAAATACCTGTTCACTAGCCTTGGCCGAAGCACAGCGATATCTGCCTTCTTTGGTCACCAAAATAGAGCCTATCCTCGAAAAATATGGTCTTTTAGAGGAAGACATCACGATCCGCATGACCGGTTGTCCTAATGGCTGCGGAAGATCTCCTAATGCTGAGATCGGATTTGTAGGTACAGCCTATGGTAAATATAATCTCCACATCGGCGGAGACCGGTTAGGGATGCGACTGAATACAAAATTTAAAGAAAATATCGGAGAAGAAGAGATTCTTACAACGCTGGATGAGCTTTTCGGGATCTATGTGCAAAAGAAACTTACAGAAGAAACGTTTGGTGATTTTTCATACCGCTACTTGCAAACATTACATTGAAAATAAGATTATAAGGTGTTTAAACTTCATTCAAACCACAAAAGCCACAAAAGTTTTTATTTTTTAAACACTTTAGCTCACTTATGTCAGTTTAAAATAATGCTGTATAAGAAGTCCTCATAAAGAGGAAAATCAAAGATTTTCATAAAACTTAAGTGCACTGATATGCGCAACAATTGTTACTTAAAGATAACTAAAGTGTTAAAAGCTTTTAAATTAAACCAGTAAGGAAAGTGAAGACTGTACAAACTGATCATCAAAGTTGGTTGAACATTTTATTGCAAACCACAAAAGTCACAAAAGTTTTATTTTTTAAACACTTTAGTTCACCTAAGCCAGTTTAAAATAATGCTGTATAAAAAGTCCACATAAAGAGGAAAATCAAAGATTTTCATAAAATTTAAGTGCATTGATATGCGCAAAGCTTGTTACTTAAAGATAACTAAAGTGTGTTAAAAGCTTTTAAATTAAACCTGTAAGGAAAGTGAAGACTGTACAAACTGTCATTGCGAACCAAAGGTGAAGCAATCTCATCTTACCACCGTCAAATCTTCGATTTGCCACCTCCGGAGGAGAAATTCTCACTCCTTCAGTTGTAATCTTCAGGAAAATCAAAGATTCTACAGAAAACTTAAGTGTACTTCTTATACGCAAAGCCGGTCACTTAAAAATAACTAAAGCGGTTAAAGCTTTTGTGCCTTTTGTGGTTAAAAATCTATGATATGCCACACTCTTTATTACAAAAACTAAAATTGAAAATATGATTAACTTTCATTATGATCTGAACAAAAACAAAAAAACTCAACCTCTTCTTTTAGGCGGACGAATGTGTATGTGCTGTTAATTCTCAAATAACAAGACCATCAAAGTTGGTTGAACATTTTATTGCAAACCACAAAAGTTTTATTTTTTAAACACTTTAGCTCACTTAGTCAGTTTAAAATAATGCTGTATAAGAAGTCCACATAAAGAGGAAAATCAAAGATTTTCATAAAACTTAAGTGCACTGATATGCGCAACACTTGTTACTTAAGATAACTAAAGTGTTAAAAAATTTGTGCCTTTATGGTTAAAAATTATAGTATTAAAAAGTTCAAACAGCTTCATTTTCAACCTAAAAAATGAAGAAAAATGAAAAACAAAAAACAGGGAAATTTTCTGCCCAAAACAGGCATTATTGCATTTACATTTCTATTTTTTAACCTGACAGAAGCGCAGCAGCAGCTGATCGAATTAAGCGGAAGCATCAAAAACACAGGTACACGCAAAGGTCTTGACTCCGTAAAGGTACAGATCGAAAATACAGAAGATACAGCATTAACAGATCAGCTGGGAAACTTTAAAATACGGACCAGAGTAACCATCCCGTTCCGGCTGGTGATCAATAAAGACGGCTTTACCACCCAAACGGTGGAAGTTCTTTCACCTTCCAATAAAATAACTGTCGGGCTTAATCCTCAGAATACCATTATTGATGCCGTTGTTATTTCGGCATCAAGAGTTCCTGAAAAAATGTTACGGTCTCCGATCGCGATTGAGAAAATTGATATCAAAACGATCAGGGAAAGTCCGGCACCTTCTTTTTATGAAACATTGGAAAATGTAAAAGGACTGCAGTTACTGACTTCCAGTCTTACATTGAAAATTCCTAATTCCAGAGGATTCAATTCACCGAATAACTTCCGGTTTATGCAGCTTGTAGATGGGGTAGATGTACAGTCTGCAACGTTGGGAGTCCCCCTTGGCAATGCGATTGGACCTACAGAACTCGATATCCAGTCGATGGAAGTGATTCCGGGAGCCGCCTCTGCATTGTATGGAATGAATGCGATTAACGGATTGGCAAGCCTCCAAACCAAGGATCCTTTTACTTCCGAAGGATTAAGTGTTTATTTCCGGGGTGGAGTCAATCATGTAGATCATACCAGCCATACCATAAGTTCTTTGGGTGAAAGTGCCATCAGGTTTGCAAAAGTTTTAAACACAAATCTGGCTGTTAAAGTCAATGCTTCCTATTTTAGCGGCGTAGACTGGATTTCCAACAATCTGACAGATCAGAATCCCAATTCACTGATTACGGCGAATCCTAATTTCTCCCTAGCTAATAATCCCGCAGAAGACCTGTGGAACAAATATGGCGATGAAAGAAACAACAGAGTGGCCGTAAAAGCAGATTACCATGGAAAGCCAACCACATTTAACGTTTCCAGGACAGGATATCTGGAAAAAGATCTCGTAAGTCCGGAAGTAAAGAACATAAAATTGGATGCAGGATTATATTACCGCTTTGGGGATCAGTGGAAAGCATCTTATGTATACCGTTATGGATTACTGGACGGCACTTTCCAGAGAGGGAATAAAATCCGTTTACAAAATGCCACCGTTCAGAATCACAAGGTAGAACTTACCGGCAAAGAACTTACTTTCAGAGCCTATGTTTCTATCGAAAATACGGGTGATTCTTATAACTTAAAGCCGCTGGCTGATAACCTGGACCTGACTAATCTTTCGAATAATAATTGGAAAAATATATTCCAGACGGCTTTACAGAATAGCATTAACTCCGGTGTGAACCTTAATGATGCATTTATTCTCGCACGGCGGGAAGCAGACAAAAATAGAGCAGTACCCGGAACTGCTGCCTTTGAGCAATTAAAAAATACCATTATCGGAATTAATAACTGGGATTCCGCCAATGCAGGAATTGCCGGAGCTCCGGCAACGGGAGGGGCTAAACTTGAGCAAAAATCCCGTTTTTATCAGGGTGAATTAACGTATGACCTCAGCAGGTTTGTGAAAATATTCAACCTCCTTGCAGGGATCGATTATCGCTTGTACAGCATCACTCCGGACGGAAATAATTTTGTAGACTTTAGCAGACCGGTGAATGAAAGAAATATTCCTTTAGCCAGCGGGACATTCGGGGAAGATGTCATTTATCAGAAATATGGCGCTTTTGCGCAGATGACTAAAATGTTCTTTAATGACCAATTAAAACTGAACGCTGCTTTGCGTATTGACAGAAATCCTGAATTTGAAGCAAAACTGAACCCAAGGATAAGCATTGTATACTCACCTGTTAACCAACATAATTTCAGAGCTTCTTTTCAAAACGGATATCGGTTTCCGTCACTGTTTGAAGCGCTTTCATTCGTTAACAACGGAAATGTAAGGAGAGTAGGCGGCCTGTCAAAAGTGAATGAAGGACTTGGCTATCTGGAAAATTCATATACCCTTGCTTCTATTGACAGGTTCACTTCTGCCGTGAATGCAGAGGTAGATGGAGGGAAAAGCCAGAGCCAGGCCGCTCAGGATAATAAACAGCTTTTAACCGTTGCCAGTCTGCAAAAATTACAGCCTGAAAAGATCAACTCTTTTGAAGTAGGATACAAATCTGTTTTCTTTACTAATAAACTGGTTTTGGACTGGGATTTCTACTACAATATCTATGAGGGATTCCTTGGACAGGTAGAAGTTGCCGTCCCAAAAAACAGCCAGGTAGGCAGCAATACAGCTGTTCTTGCAATGCTTGACAGAAGTAAACAGGATCGCTACAGAGTCTACACCAACAGTAATACTACCTACAAGAGTTATGGAACTTCTTTAGGCATCCGCTATAATGTGACAGGAAATTATAACATCAATACGAATGTTTCTTATAATGATCTTGCCTCCAACAACAATTCTGATTTGTTTATTACCGCCTTTAATACTCCGAAATGGATGGTCAATGTAAGTGTAGGAAACAGAGAGATTATCAAAAACATCGGATTTACAGTGGTAGCAAGATGGCAGAACCGTTTTATGTGGGAAAGTCCTCTGGCCTCAGGAGAAATCCCGGCCTATTATACCATTGATGCCCAGGCTACATGGAAACTTCCTGAAATTCATGCCAATATAAAAATGGGTGCTACCAATCTGCTGAACCGCCGCTATTTTCAATATGCAGCAGGCCCCGAAATCGGAGGGTTGTATTATCTTTCTTTTACCTATGATCTAAAACTATCATCAAGATGAGTAATTCCTTATATCCCATATTCCTAAAACTTGAAACTTTGTCATTACTCATTATTGGGGGTGGCAGGGTTTCCCTTGAAAAATTAGAATCAGTACTCGGAAATTCACCTGAGACTTCCATAAAACTGGTGGCTGAGGAAATCATTCCCGAGGTTAAAATTTTACAGAGCCAATTCCCTAATATAACGTTATATGAAAGGCCTTACAACGGCAATGATTTTAATACTGCTGATCTGGCGATTATTGCCGTAAATGATATTACTTTGGCCGGACAGATCCGTGATCATGCCCATCAGAATAATGTATTGGTCAATATTGCCGATACACCCGATCTGTGTGATTTTTACCTGGGTTCGATTGTAAAAAAAGGAAATCTTAAAATTGCTATTTCAACCAACGGAAAGTCTCCCACTATAGCAAAAAGATTGAGGGAAACCTTTACAGAAATCATTCCTGATGAAATGGATCTGGTACTGGATAATATGCAGAATATACGCAACCGATTAAAAGGGGATTTCAATTATAAAGTTAAAACGCTCAATAAAATAACTACAGAATACCTATCCGAGGGAGCAGGCAGTCCTGTAAAATCTGATCGAGAGATTGAAAAACTAATTAATATTACCAAAATTGCCCAAAGAAAAGCCAACATCTATCTGGCCATTATAGGAGTTTTGCTTTTGTTTGGAATATTTGGGCTGGTTGTGCACCAGTTCAATCTTTCCGGTGACATTCAGCATTTTCTGAATAAAGACGGTCATATTTTTTACTGGATGCTGTTTGCCGGTTTTATGGCAGAAATTGTTGCCGGTTCCATGGGAATGGGATATGGCGTAATATGTACCACGATACTTTTATTACTTAACGTTCCGCCGCCTGTTGTCAGTGCAAGCATCCATTCTGCAGAATCATTCACTACGGCGGCCGGAAGCTTCAGCCATTACAAATTAGGGAATGTCAATAAAAAAATGGTTTGGGTACTGTTTCCTTTAGCCATTATAGGTTCCATTTTCGGAGCATTGACGCTGTCTCATTATGGTGAGCATTATGCTCATATTGTAAAACCTGTTATTGCCTGCTACACCTTGTCTCTGGGATTGAATATCTTAAAGAATGCTTTCAAGAGCAAAAAATCAAACCAGGTTAAAACCAAACGAAGAACCAACCTCAGGATATTAGGATTGGCAGGCGGTTTTATAGATTCTTTTGCAGGCGGCGGATGGGGGCCATTAGTGACCGGAACGTTGATTAAAGAGGGTAGAATACCCCGTTATGTCGTGGGCAGCTCAACCGTTGCTAAATTCCTGCTGACAATGACCAGTGCGGTAACTTTCATTTTCACGATTGGGATTCATCACTGGAATATTGTTTTGGGACTTTTGCTGGGTGGCGTTTTTACCGCTCCGTTTTCCGCGATGCTTACTTCAAAACTTCCTGCCAAGAAAATGTTTGTGGTCGTTGGAGTAGTGGTGATCCTGATGAGTCTTGTGACCATCATAAAATCCTTGCTGTAACATGAAGCCAATAATCTGGCCGGTAATGTACGAATCCCTTTATTCGTGCATTACCGGCTAAAAATAATTTCTGTTTTTATATACAAAGGATTTTTGTGTAACCCTGATTTCAAGGGATCAAAGCAGGAATCAATGAAATTGATTCTTTCCAGGCATATTCAATAGGCCATTAGCTTCATCTGCGACACTTGTTTCAATTTTTACCTGCATCAAATCTTCATTTTTCAAGCTCATGGATTACAACTTTTGCCATTTCTTTCGAGCTGAAAGGATTTTGTCCTGTGATCAGATCTCCGTCAACCACTACATTGGAAGTCATTGGTATAAAAGCTTTTTTGTAATTTACCCCTCGCTCTTTGAGCGCCGCTTCCAGATTAAAAGGGACTTCTTTTTTTCTTCTGGCTAACGTTTCTTCAAACCAATCGAAACCGGTAATGGATTTTCCCTTGATCAGATATTCTCCATCGGAACGTTTCACATTCAGCAGTCCTCCGACTCCGTGGCAGATGGCAGCAACTATTCTTTTACTTTCATACTGATTTCTGATAATAGACTGTAAAACGGCATTATCCGGAAAATCATACATTGTAGCATGGCCTCCTGCCAGATAAACACAGTCAAAAGATTCATTCTTCACCTCCTCCAGACTTTGGGTATGGGCTAATTCGTCCATAAATACCGGATTTTCATAATAGCTTTTTGAAATACCATCAAGTACCAGAGGTTTCAGGCTTTCGGGATCAACAGGTGTATTACCTCCTTGAGGAGAAGCAATCGTGATGCGCCATCCTTTTTTATTTGCGCTGTGATAGATATGGGTAAGTTCGCTCAGCCATAATCCTGTTTTCAGATTAGTATTGGCGTACATTCCTACATTCGTTACAATCAATAAAAGGTTTTTCATCATGTAATAATTAATTAAAAGACTTTCTGAATTCCAGCGGAGAAACAGCAGTCCGGTTTTTAAACAGACGATGGAAAGACTGCGGGTGCTCAAATCCCAGATAATAAGCAATCTCAGAAACAGACATGGCAGTGGTGGACAATAATTCTTTTGCTTTTTCTATCATCCTGTTCTGTATATGTTGTTGTGTGGTCTGTCCTGTATGAACTCTTAACATATCACTCAAATAATTGGGACTGATATTCATTTCTGCGGCAATGAACTGTACCGTGGGAATTCCAGCGGTTGTTAATCTGTCGTTTTTAAAATATTTATCCAGCAAATTTTCAAGCTGGGTCAAGAGATCGTGATTCACTTTTTTCCTGGTCAGAAACTGGCGGTTATAAAAACGGTCACAGTACTTTAACAGCAAATCAATATTGGAGACCAGTAAATCCTGGGTAAAACCATCCATATTGGTTTCTATTTCCCGGTTGATATTGTCAATAATGTCTGTTACAGATTTTTCTTCCTTTTCGGAAAGGTACAATGCTTCATTGGCAGTATAGGAAAAGTAACCATAATCCTTTATTGCAGAAGCCAGTGGATATCCCTGCAGAAAGTCAGGATGAATCACCAAAACACTTCCCCTGACTTCGGAAAGCAGGATATCCTCAAACTGTAATAACTGATGCGGAGCGATGAAATACATAATTCCATCCTCAAAATCATAGTAATGCTGGCCGTATTTGCATCTTCCCGCACAGTCTTTTTTCATGGAAATCACATAAAAATCTGTGGCAATGGCACTCAGAACCGTTTCAGGGTCTATTGTAACGTCATTGAAGTCAAACACACTGATGAGAGGATTGGAAGGTCTCTTCAACTTCAGATAATTGTGCAGTGCGGTGATGGAGGTTACTCTTTCAGGGGCTTTCATTTGTTTTTGTTTTACCAATTTAAATGTATTGAAAATTTAATCACAAAAGTTTTATTTTTAAATACTTTAGCACTTATTTAAGATGACTGATCTTTACTTAAGTATTTATATTTAGCCACCCAATCACATCTTCGATTGGCCACCCTCAGGAGGAGGAGAATCTGCAATCCTTCAATTGTGATATTCGGAGAAAATCACAGATTTTCAGAAAACTTAAGTGTACTTCTCTGCGCTTTGCTTATAACTTAAATCAACTTAAGTGTTTCAAATCTTTTGTGACTTTTGTGGTTAAACCATATCCATGATGTTGGAAATCAGAGATTTTCAGAAAACTTAAGTGTACTTCTCTGCGCTTTGCTTATAACTTAAATCAACTTAAGTATTTCAAATCTTTTGTGACTTTTGTGGTTAAACCATATCCATGATGTTGGAAATCAGAGATTTTCAGAAAACTTAGGTGTACTTCTCTGCGCTTTGCTTATAACTTAAATCAACTAAAGTGTTTCAAATCTTTTGTGACTTTTGTGGTTAAACCATATCAATGATGTTGGAAATCAGAGATTTTCAGAAAACTTAAGTGTACTTCTCTGCGCTTTGCTTATAACTTAAATCAACTAAAGTGTTTCAAATCTTTTGTGACTTTTGTGGTTAAACCATATCCATGATGTTGGAAATCAGAGATTTTCAGAAAACTTAAGTGTACTTCTCTGCAGCTCGCCTGTAACTTAAAATAAACTTAAGTGTTTCAAATCTTTTGTGACTTTTGTGGTTAAAAATCACCTTCTTTAAAGGTTTTATTTTACCCTTTCCTGTTCTTTTTTGATCTGCTCAATTCCCTGTCTGTAAGTCGTTACCTGGAATTCAGGAAATCGTTTTTTAAACTTAGAATCATCAAACAGGTTATTATACTCATATCTTGGAAGAAGTTCCAATAGTTCTTTTGCATTTTTATTGAATAGAGCTCCCATTTTAAAAATAAACTTAGGGACTACAGAATATTTTA
Source organism: Chryseobacterium sp. (assembly GCF_022869225.1). Classification (NCBI taxonomy): domain Bacteria; kingdom Pseudomonadati; phylum Bacteroidota; class Flavobacteriia; order Flavobacteriales; family Weeksellaceae; genus Chryseobacterium; species Chryseobacterium sp. The sequence continues at coordinate 4,768,290 of NZ_JALIHL010000001.1, forward strand.
ATTCTTTTCCGTAAATCTGCGAAGCCAGCGCAATAAATTCCTTATAAGTCAGTTTATGATCATCTACAGGAAGATGCCAGGTTTGTCCGAAAGCATCGGGCGTATTTCCGATTAAAGCAGTGGCCCGGCTCGCATCCGGAGTCCAGATCAGGCTTCTCAATTGGTCATCTCTTAACGGAACTTTCAGTTTTTTATCTTCTTTAATGGCATTGAAAATAAGACTATTGGTAATACTCTGGGTTTTCCCCGGTCCATAAAATTCAGGAGCTCTGCAGATGACCGCTTCTATTGTTCCGGCTTCCATTTCTTTCAGAAGCATGTCTGCCATCTTCTTTCTTACCGTTCCTTTTCTGCCTACAGGGGCAAATTTCGTTTGCTCGGTCAGAACCTGATTATTTTGAGGATACATATACGTATTATCAAAAAACACGAGTTTTATTCCATTGATCTTACAGGCTTCGATTACATTTTCCAGGATCAGAAGGAATTGTTTTTCCCATACATCAGTATCCATGGGAAGCCCGAGTGTAAAATAAGCAATTTCACTTCCTTGTACGGCTTCTATAGCTTTTTTCCGGTCCGAAAGATCTGCCGAAAATACAGTGTCGGTATCATTTACTTTTGAGGCATTTCTGCTGACGATCCTGATATCTGATGTATAATTCCGTTTCAGTTCTCTTGCCAGTTCTTCGCCAATCTGTCCGTTAGCTCCTAATATGGTTTGCATCATTTTTTATTTTGAGGGTTATGTATTCAACTGGAAATACGCTGAATGTTTTCAGCATCTTTTATTTCTGATACAAAATTCGGGCATAACTATAAAAAGAATGTATCTCAATCTATGAAAGTTGTAACATAATCTCTGAACAGGCAAAGGAAGCGGAGAAAACGAATAAGGCGAAGACCGCAGATGTTGAAGAATGAGAAGTGATCATCAGCTTTTTAATGATAATCTTTATTCTCTTTGCTTCATTGGCTTTCTCAGCCTTATTCGCTTACTTCACCTTTTATCATTTCCTGTCCAAAGCAAAATAATTATCCTCAATTCTGCTGATCAGGATATAAAATAAACCGGCATAGATCATTTGAATTCCCATTGCTTCCCAGTTTTCAATCGTACTGCTTCCAAAAAGCAGCATGAGGATCAATGAAGCTCCTGCCATGTTGGCAATGCGGGTTTTAAAACCGATGACCAGCAGCAGTCCGATTGTGAATTCCAGAAAGGGGAGTATCATACCAAATGTATGGGTAAATGGCTGCGGAAGCCAGCTTTTCTCAAAGCTTTTCATCATTCCTGAGGCAAAATCCTGTAATTTGGCAATCCGAACCATTCCATGACCCAAAAGATTGATTCCCATAGATACACGGAGGAAAAAGTAGGCTGTATTTTTACTCATTGTTCTTAATTTATTTGTTTTGATTGTTTGAGGATGGAAGAGGCAGGCAGAAAGCTATAAACGTTATGACGACTCCTACTTTCCTTTAAAGATCAATTAATTAATCCTAAGTTATAGTATGGCTTCAAGAATCTTCCTTCTTCCAGCATCCTGCTTCCTTACTTATTAATTTCTCTTCACTGTTATTAATCTTAGAGGCAGGAAGAAGCTATATAAACGTTATGACGACACCTACTTTCCTTTAAAGATCAATTAATTAATCTTAAGTTATAGTACGGCTTCAAAAACCTTCCTTCTTCCAGCATCCTGCTTCCTTACTTATTAATTTCTCTTCACTGTTATTAATCTTAGAGGCAGGAAGAAGCTATATAAACGTTATGACGACTCCTACTTTCCTTTAAAGATCAATTAATTAATCTAAGTTATAGTACGGCTTCAAAAACCTTCCTTCTTCCAGCATCCTGCTTCCTTACTTATTAATTTCTCTTCACTGGTATTAATCTTAGAGGCAGGAAGAAGCTATATAAACGTTATGACGACTCCTACTTTCCTTTAAAGATCAATTAATTAACCCTAAGTTATAGTATGGCTTCAAGAATCTTCCTTCTTCCAGCATCCTGCTCCCTTACTTATTATATTTCTCTTCACTGGTATTAATCTTAGAGGCAGGAAGAAGCTATATAAACGTTATGACGACTCCTACTTTCCTTTAAAGATCAATTAATTAATCTAAGTTATAGTATGGCTTCAAGAATCTTCCTTCTTCCAGCATCCTGCTCCCTTACTTATTATATTTCTCTTCATTGTTATTAATTTTAGAGGCAGGAAGAAGCTATATAAACGTTATGACGACTCCTACTTTCCTTTAAAGATCAATTAATTAACCCTAAGTTATAGTATGGCTTCAAGAATCTTCCTTCTTCCAGCATCCTGCTCCCTTACTTATTAATTTCTCTTCATTGGTATTAATCTTAGAGGCAGGAAGAAGCTATATAAACGTTATGACGACTGTACTCTATTTTAAAGATCAATTAATTAATCCTAAGTTATAGTACGGCTTCAAAAACCTTCCTTCTTCCAGCATCCTGCTTCCTTACTTATTAATTTATTAATCTTAGAGGCAGAAAGATCAATTAATTAACCCTAAGTTATAGTATGGCTTCAAGAATCTTCCTTCTTCCAGCATCCTGCTTCCTTACTTATTATATTTCTCTTCACTGGTATTAATCTTAGAGGCAGGAAGAAGCTATATAAACGTTATGACGACTCCTACTTTCCTTTAAAGATCAATTAATTAACCCTAAGTTATAGTATGGCTTCAAGAATCTTCCTTCTTCCAGCATCCTGCTTCCTTACTTATTATATTTCTCTTCACTGTTATCTACAGGAGTATCCGGATCGTTCATCACCATTTTAGCGATATCATCCTTTCTCATGAAGACTACGCCCTGTTTTTCTTTTGTATATTTAATAAATTCTTCCATCGCATGAACCATCGCAGGTGTTCCGCCGATTCTGTCGTGAAAGCTGATGCTCATCATTCTTCTTTTTGAAGCGCCTTCTTCATAAAGACGGTCGAATTCAAATTTCAGCTGGGCCAAAAACTGATCAGGACTCCAGTGTTTCCCTTCCATATTGACAATATCATTATTACGAAGAGTGTAAGGAATAACTGCAAAATTCTTCCCTTTTACCTTAGTTATAAACGGCTCATCATGGCTAAGGTCGTCAATATGGTATAAAAAGCCAAGCTCCTGTAATACTTTCAAGGTGTTCGGACCTCTCCGAAGCCAGTTACAGTTATATCCAACAGCTTTTTGACCCGTAATTTTTTCAACAACATCCACACCTTCTTTCACAAATTTTAATTCATCCGCATAGTTTTTATTCCACTGATTATCCCAGGCAATACCATGGGCAGCGATTTCATGCCCGCCGTTTGCAATTGCTTTTGCCACTTCCGGATATCTTTCAGCAGCAGTTCCTACGACGTGAGACGTGACTTTGATGTCATACTTTTTCCATAAATCAAGCATACGGTAAATCCCTTCATTGCCTCCATAGCGATACCAGCTTTCTGCCGGAAGATCAGGCTGTCCTTTTGGAAGTGGAGTTCCGCTGAAAGGACTTTCCGCCCCTTCAGGCTGGCCTCCGGTTTCAAACTGCATCGATACGGAAATCACCAGCTGGGCACCGTTTGGCCAATATTTTTTGGTGGGAGCCAGCGTTTCATGATGATCTGGTTTTTCTCTTTTAGTCCTGTCATTATGATCAGAAAAGGACATCAAAAATACGGTTGAAGCAAGCAGCAATACCGATTGTTTTATATATTTCATTTTGAGTGTATTTGTATGGCAAAATTGCTTAATAATCCGTCGGGTTATATTGTAAAAATAAATGTTAAATTTGTAAAAATCCATTCCTCATGAAACGCATCGTTAATTTCAGTTCCTTTAATGTTTTCAGTATTGAAAAAGAAACCTGGGATGTTGAATATCATAACCATAATTTCTATGAGCTGATCATTATTGAAAATGGGAGAGGGCTCCATCACCTGAATGGAATTACATTTCCCTATAAGAAAGGAGATGTTTTTCTGCTCAGACCGAGTGATGGTCATGAATTTACAATTACAAACAAGACACGGTTCATTTACATAAAATTTACAGAACACTATCTATGGGAAAATGTACTGATGAATAAAAAGAACGAACTGAAAAAAGTGATCCAGCTCCTGCTGGAAGACCAGACTTTTGTATATGAATCTGCCATCAAAAATAAACAGGACAGGATACACCTGCTGCAGCTGGCTCATATTCTTCTGCATGAATTCAGCCACAAAAGCATGTATCATAAAGAAACGGCTGCAGATCTCTTTTCAGGAATTATCACCATCCTGATCAGAAATACCATGAACAATAATTCGAATAAAAAACAGATTTCAAAAAAACTGAGTAAGATCGAAAGAATTCTGTATTACCTCAATGTCAATGTCCTGGATCCGGACAAAATGAAAATTGAGAACCTGGCCCGGGAATTCCTTCTTTCACCCAATTACATCAGCATCTATGTAAAAAAACAGACCGGATTTTCTATCCAGCAGCATATCATCCAATATAAGATAAAAACGGCAGAAAAACTTTTATTGCAAAGCACTTATAACATCAATGAAATTGCTGATAAATTAGGCTTTAACGATACCAGCCATTTTCATAAAATTTTCAGGAGCTATAGACAAATGTCGCCTTCTGAGTTTAAAAAGACATCAATTGCGAAGTAATATATGAGCCATAAAAGATGTAAAAACACTTAAGTTTATTTTAAGTTACAGGCAATCTGAAGAGAAACTTAAGTTTTAGAAAATCTCTGATTTTTACAAATATTACAATGAAAGGGCTATACATTCTCCACCTCCGGAGCAGTGGCAAACCGGAGATTTGACGGGATGTTTACTATAAACGCTCAGGTAAAGATAGATCCCTTATCACTTTCGACTTTAATTTTTTTCATAATTTTAATACTCAAATTTTATCCTAATGAAAACAAGTTCCGGTATTTTACTCTTTAAAAAAGAAAAAGACACCCTGTATTACTTTCTGGTTCATCCCGGAGGACCGTTCTGGAAGAATAAGGACCTCGGAGCCTGGTCTATTCCCAAAGGGGAAATAGCAGCCGGTGAAAATCCTTTGGACCGGGCATTGATTGAATTTGAAGAAGAAACAGGGAAAACACTTACGGGGAAATTCATTGAGCTGCCGTCCGTTAAACAGAAAGGAGGAAAAACTGTTTATGCATGGGCCTTGGAAGGCGATATAGATACTTCAGGCCTTTACAGCAATATGGTATCAATAGAATGGCCACCCAGATCAGGCAAAACAATGGAAATACCCGAAGTAGATCAATGGGAATGGTTTACCTCAGAGGAAGCACAACAAAAGATTAATACTGCCCAGGCAGCACTGATCATTGAACTTGAAAAAATAATGAATACAGAGAAGTAGATATTTTTATTTTACGATACCGATTACTTTTAAAGCATGAGAGGTCAGATAAATATCTTCAAAAGCGGTCAGTGATTCCACGTCATTGAAGCCTGTAGGGATCAGATCACTTTTATTGAAAGACAATTCTATAGAAGAATCGTATGAAGCAACGATTCTGACCTTTGAATAGCCGTTATAATCTACTTTAAACCCTTCAAACAGGCAGTTTTGTTCAGCCTCCTGATACGCTCCATATTCCTCGAAACCCGTAATATCCGTTCTCTTTCCGTCATTATGTTCAAGGGACTTCCATGAAGCATAATTTTTAGGCTCCTTCAATACATTTCCTTTGACATCTATAGGAACAAACATTCCAAGAGTCAGAGGCTGTCTTAGAAAATTAGCATAATTCTTCATCAAACGCAATATTTGAAGATCGGCATATCCTTCGCTTGAATAATATTCAATCACGAAGGTCGTCATCGGAATCAGCTTGTGAGAAGCATCAGTCGGCATAGATTAGTCTTTTTCTTTTTTGGCCGATAAAAATAGTATTTTTATTTCCTTTCCCCAACGGAACTGTCATAATAGAGCCGTATTTTTACCCATTCTGAATAAAGATAAGCAAAAATAATTAAATCCCAACACGAAGAATTTTAAACATCAACAAGATAAGACCTAATCAATTAATGATCAGCACGATAAAATTGTAAGATTAAAAATGTTTATAATTTTCAATCAATAAGTTACTATTGTTAAAAAATTCATATATTATTTGATAAATTTGTTGTAATAACTCGTTGCAATGCCAAATAGCACAAAAATATTCATAGTCGAAGATGACCTGTTTTTCGGTGAGATGCTGAAATACCACATGGCTCTTAACCCGGATCATGAGATCTTTTTATTCGACAGTGCAAAAGACTGCCTGTCAAACTTATATCTCAACCCGGATATCATCTGCACTGATTTTGGGTTACCTGACATGAAAGGAGATGTTTTATTTAAAAAAATCAAAGAATCCCGTCCTTCTATTCCCGTTATTATCATAAGCGGACAGGAAGATATAGAAACAGCCATCAACTTCCTTAAAGCAGGCGCCCATGATTATATTGTTAAGAATGAGCATACTAAAGAAATTCTTTGGAACAGTATCTTAAAACTAAAAGAAAATATTTCTTTAAAAAATGAAGTGGAGGTATTAAAAGGAGAGCTTGAAAAAAATACTCTTTTGAAAAAAGTATGATCGGGCAAAGTGATGCTATAAAAGAGGTCTTTAAAAAGATCAGCAAGGCTGTAAAAACCAATATCAATATTTCCATCACGGGCGAGACCGGTACAGGAAAGGAAGTGGTAGCCAAGACCATTCATTACAATTCCGACAGGAAAAATAAACCGTTTGTGGCCATCAATATGGCCGCTATTCCGAAAGACCTTATAGAAAGTGAATTTTTCGGACATGAAAAAGGTGCTTTTACAGGAGCTACAGCCAGAAATACCGGAAAATTTGAACAGGCAGACGGCGGTACTATTTTTTTGGATGAGATAGCTGAACTGGATATTAACCTTCAAAGCAAATTATTAAGGGCTTTACAGGAGAGAGAGGTAACAAGGATTGGCGGAACACAGAAAATAAAGTTTGATGCAAGACTTATCATTGCCACCCATAAAAATCTCGCTGAAGAAGTAAAAAAAGGAAACTTCCGTGAAGATTTGTATTACAGAATTGTAGGTCTTCCCATAGAGCTGCCTCCTCTCAGGGAGAGAGATCAGGACATTTTGGTACTTGCAAAGCACTTCATAAAATTATTTGCGAAAGAAAACAATATGGAAGCCCCAGTATTAAGTTCGGAAGCGATAAACAAGCTCATGAAATATCCTTTTCCAGGGAATGTAAGAGAACTGAAATCAGTCGTTGACCTTGCCTGCGTAATGACAGATCATGATGAAATACAGGCAGATGACATTCATTTTAACCCGATAGGGAACAAGGAGGATCTTTTTATCTCTGCCGGTAAAACCCTGAAGCAGTTTACTACAGAAATTATACTGTATCATCTGAAAAAAAATAATAATGATATTATGAAAACCGCGCAGATCTTAGATATAGGGAAATCAACCATTTACAATCTTTTACAGAATAAATAGCCGCTATACTTTCAGGAGGATGATTTTCTAAAAAACAACGAATAACCCACCAACATCATGGAATTTCATAGATTGCTTGAAGAACAGATAAAAAAACATCTCAAAAAAGACCGTCTTTCAGATCCTGATTTAAATAATTTTATCCGGGCGGTTAATGAATCGTATCATTCTTTTGAGAAAAATAAGAACAGCGATTTTCCACAAAATTCCATTGAACAGATTTACAGATCATGCGGACTTATAGATGAAAATATAAAAAATGCCGATCCACAGGACAGCTCTCAGCTGATCCGTTATTTTTCTCAGCAGATACAGAAAAGAAAAAATGCTGAAGCTGAATTGAATGAACAAAATGAACTGAAAAAGCTATTAATGAATATTTCCTCAGAATACATTAATATTTCATTTGAAAAAATAGGTTCAGCCATGAATAGCTCCCTGCAAGAAATGGCTGATTTCGTAAAGGCTGACAGGGCCTATGTATTTGCCTATAATTTTGAAGACCGTACATGTTCTAATACTTATGAATATTGTGCTTCCGGAATTATCCCCCAGATTGAAGAACTGCAGCATATTCCTCTCGACGCCATTCCTGAATGGGTGGAAGCACATCTTGCAGGAAAAAGCATTACTATTCCTGATGTAAATGCACTGCCTGAAGGACACCTTAAAGATCTTCTTTCTTCACAGGATATCAAAAGCCTTTTGGTCATTCCTATGATATTGAAGGAAAACTGTATCGGATTTATCGGTTTTGATTCAGTAAAGACTCAGCATCATTACAGCAAAACTGAAACAGAATTGCTTACTCTTTTTTCAAAAGTCCTGGTCAATGCCCAGGAACGTTTTTCAATCAAAAGCAATCTTACCAAGACGCTGGAATTATTAAAGATCTTTATTACCAATCTCCATTACGGCATTCTGATAGATGATTCCAATAGACGAATACTTTTTACCAACGATTTATTCTGTGAAATATTCGGAATCCATACCTCATCAAATGAAATAACAGGCAAAAGTTATGATGAAGTGGCAGAACAGATACGACATTGTTTCCAGGAAGAGCATATATTATCAGAAATAGAACATACAGCGCAAAATAGTACCGTCAGCGGAAAATTGGTAAAAACTGTAGACGGAAGGTTTCTGGAAGTTGATTATATACCAATTGATATAAAAAACGAACTGAACGGGCATATCTGGAAGTTTGATGATATCACAGAAAAAATATGCAACCAGAATCTGTTACAGCAGAGTGAACAAAGGAACCAGCTCATTATGGACTCGGCTATCAATGCCATTATTACGGTAGATTCCACAGGAGCAATTATTTTCTGGAACAAAAGTGCTGAAACGATTTTCGGATGGCCAAAAAATGAGGTAATAGGCAAAAATATTTTTGAGATAATCATTCCACAAAAACATGTAGAGAACTACAAAAACTATATGGACGCTGAAAAAAATAAAGTTCTCAATAAACAGATCCAGCTTCCTGCTGTCAGAAAATCCGGAGAAGAATTCCCCATGGAAATATCCATTATTTCATTTCAGCAGCAGGAGAAAGAATTTTTCTGTTCTTTTATCCAGGATATATCCGAAAGAAAAGGAGCAGAGCATAATATCAGGGTACAGGAGCAGAAGTACCGGAATATGATTGCCAATATGAACTTAGGCCTTCTTGAAGTGGATATGAATGAGGTAATACAATATGCCAATCAGAGTTTCTGTAATGTTTCCGGCTACGACCTGAATGAGATTATCGGCAGAAATCCTGCAGAGCTGTTTTTACATCATGAAAAGGATATAGAAACAGTAAAAAAGCAGATTTCACTCAGAAGAGGCGGCATTTCAAGTGTGTACCAGATTCCTGTAAAAAATAAATCAGGGGAATTGAGATGGTGGGCTATCAGCGGGGCTCCCAATTATGATGATAAAGGAAATCTGATCGGTTCCATAGGGATACATCTGGATGTTACGGATCAGAAGAGGCTGGAAGAAGATCTTCAAAAACAAAAAGAAAAAGCTCAGGAAGCCTCTAAAGCCAAAGAAGCATTCCTTGCCAATATGAGCCACGAAATAAGAACACCTCTTAATGCAATCATTGGTTTTTTACGGGAACTTGAAAAGCAAAAGCTTACATCTTCCCAGTCTGTTTTGGTAGAGAACAGTGCTCATGCCTCCCATCATCTTCTTTCCATTATTAATAATATCCTGGATATTTCTAAAATTGAAGCCGGAGAAATGTCGCTTGAAGTTAAAGATTTTTCTTTAAAAGATGCTGTTAATAATGTTATTAATATCCTAAGTCCAAAAGCAAAACAAAAAAAACTGAAGTTATATTCCCAATATTCGTCTGATCTGGCTTCTGCATTTAAAGGAGATCAGCTCAGAATAGAGCAGATACTTTTTAACCTTATCGGGAACTCATTGAAATTTACCCATGCAGGAGAAATAAAAATAGACTGTATCCTGGCGGAAGACAAACCGTCCGCCCAAAAAATAAAGCTGACCGTTTCCGACACAGGAATCGGAATGAGTAAAGGTTTTGCCGACAAAATTTTTAAAAAATTTTACCAGGAAGATGAAAGCATTGCCCGCAGATTTGGAGGTACCGGTCTTGGAATGGCCATTACCCAGCAGCTGATAAAATTAATGAATGGTAAGATTGCCATAGAAAGTGAAAAAAATAAAGGAACAGTTATAGAAATTACTTTAACATTCCCAAAAGGACATGCAGGAAATTTAACACGTAAAAAAAATAAGAACCATAAAACTTCTGTTGAAGGAATTAAAGTACTGCTGGTAGAAGATAATGCATTGAATAGGGTAGTAGCACAAAACTCTCTGCAGCATTTCAAATGCAGTGTTACCGAAGCAGAAAACGGTACTGAAGCCATAGCCGTCCTAAAGAAAGAAAAATTCGATATCATCCTTATGGACATTCAGATGCCTGAACTGGACGGAATAGAAACCACCAAAATTCTCAGAAAAGAGTATCAGCTTACCACACCCATCATTGCATTGACCGCAAATGCCTTTAAATCTGAAATTGAAAACTGCAAGTCTGCAGGCATGAATGATTATATCTCCAAGCCGTTTTCTGAAGAAATGCTGCTGGAAGTACTTTATAAATATACCAAGCATCTCATCCCTTCCGATGGTCAAAATAAAGTTTCGGAGATTTCTGCAGACGGGCTTTATGACCTTAGCTCAATAAGAGCATTAAGCAGGGGAGATGACGAGTTTATAAAAAAAATGCTTACCATATTTATTACACAGACAGAAAATGCAATTGGTGAGGCTCACAGCTGCCTTACATCCCAAAATTACCATGAAATTGCCAGGCTGATGCATAAAATAAGGCCCAGCATAGAAGGATTAGGGATCACCTCTATTGTAGAGGATATCAAACTGCTCGAAGCAAAAGCAAAAGAAGAGCCGGCATCAGGCCAGGAGATTGCCGCCCTTTTTGGTAAAATCGAAAAGGTCCTCCTGGAGGTATTAAGGCTGTTTATAAAAAATGAACTGTAACACATTCCGCCATACATGATAAAGACTTCCTTACAATGGAAGTCTTTTTTTTTCCAAAAATTAGCTTCTTTTCCAAAAAATGGAATATAAAAAATAATTAAAATACTGATAACCAAAATGTTAAACCAAGGCATTGAATGTGAATTTAGTGTAGAAAATCATATCCAATGAACCCAAAGCAATTAAAATTCTTTATTGTAGATGACGATCTTTTCTGTTCCAATGCCTACGAGCAATACCTGAAAAACCTCAGCTACACAGATGTCATTTATTTCAGTAATGGTGATGAATGCCTAAACAACCTTCATCTTAAACCTGATATCATATTCCTGGATCATGGTATGAATGATATGAACGGTTTTGAAACCCTGAAAAAAATCAAACGCTATAATCCCAATATTTATGTCATCATGGTTTCCGGCCAGAAGGAAATCAATATTGCAGTGGAAGCTTTAAAATACGGAGCTTTCGGCTATCTGGCAAAAGACACGACTGTCTGTGAAAAGATGCGTGAAATCATCAATAGGATTATCAGGATACAGGAAGAAATTGACAAAGGCTCCAGAAATAATGAATTTTACCGTCTCTTCTCCTTTTTTTTCTAAAAATAGTAACGGTATGAAAACCAATATCAACATCAGCCCTTTTATTTTGCTTTCATTCTGTGTATTCCTGTTTTCCTGTAAAACCAAGAATATTTTTGAAGAAAAAAAGCCAGCAGAAAACAGGGAAGATTTCAAATATGAAAACAACTACCGGTATAAGATCAGAAAAGATAAAATTACCCTTTCCGTATGTCAGGATGATCTCAGTGTGGGCTCAGTACATAGGATCTAAAATTCAAATGAAGTATACGGAAAATGGCTTCTGGTAGATAAAAACGGGAATATTGAAATCCCAAGGCTGAGCGTATGAACTTGACTAAGATATTATTGTAAACAGATTAAAAACAGAGTTGTATGGAAACAACTAATATTTCCCCAGAAAACAGGAACCGCAAATTCCTGAAAAGTATAAACCTCTTTCTTTTCATTATCCTGTTGCTGATGATTGCCGGATTTTTTACATGGAGTGAAAATATTATTATTACCAGGATCATAAAAGTAGCCGGAAGGACGGGAGTCATGTTTTCTTCCGTATTTATTTACTACCGCATCACCTGCTACGGTGGAGCCGGTTCTCTTGGATATAAGAATATACTTCCACCCGCCTTTTACATAGGATATCTCACTTTAGGCGCTATCTCCTTTGCCTGGAACAGCAACCCGGGATTTAGTGCTTTGCAGTGGCTGATGGTTCTTCAAAGTTTTGTATTTGCCTATTTCTTTATCAAAAGTCTTAAAACACTGGATATTTATTTTGAAGGGCATCAGATCTGGCTGTACAATCTCCTGGGAAATGCTGTATTTGTCATATACACTGTATTCGTAACAGGGATGTGGGCAGATCCTGACACTTTTTTCAGACTGACCAACGGAGGGGAAAAAGCCCAGCTGGGAGGGATCATCATGAATCCCAATGAACTGGGAATGCTTGCCGGAGCTGGAATAGCATGTCTTATTTTTGATTTATACCGTAAAAAAAACAAGCTTTGGATCATCATAAAAATTGCGGTCATTTTTTATGCCTTGCTTATGACAGGTTCCCATTCCTCATTGATGGAGGATTGATCATTATCTTCTTTCATATTAATCACAGCAAAAAAAGATTAAAAGTCGCGATTATCATGGCTGTACCTGCAGTGGCTCCTTTTGTAGTATTACCGAAGGGCTGCCGCAGGAACCTTTATTTGGACTTATGAGGATTGATTACGGAGAATTCTTAAAAATACCCATACCCATCCCGGAAAAATGCCCCACAATACTTGTATGCAGGTACTGATGAATCGGGGATTTTACAGGACTTGTTCTTGTTCTCTTTCAGGTTTTTTTACGATCAGAGCTAGTATAGCACAGAAAAAAGAACAGAAACCGGTGCTGATCGGAGTGCTTATTCTTATCCTTATTAATTCTTTCAGGTCATCATTTTCCCGGTAGCATCTGAAACAAAAATTTCTCAAATCATTCAACGAATAAAACTCTACAGAAAAACGCCCTGATCTTTCCAAAAAATGAACTGTTTTTTCCAAAATATGGAATTAAAAAAACAATAAAACAAATATAACTTATTGATTTACAGTAAAATAAAATAAAAGGCGTATTTTTTTCTTAATCTTTGGTACAGACAACGTATTATCATGGAAGGTTTATTTAAAAATTTAGGATATAGGGTTTCTCTCCATCCAGGTGAAAACCATCAAAAAATTTCTGTTTTGTTTATTAATAATCCGGATGGAAGTCTACGATGGATCTGGAATGCTAAAAATTCCCGTATGATCCATAGTAGATATTTAGCCCAGAATATGTATTCCTGGCTGGGTTGTCATTCACTGGCTTATAAAATCATTTCAGAAAAAAATCGTTCTCCACCCATATAAAAATTAAAAGTTTCAGATGAAGATACAGCAAAGTATATCATCCTATTTTATAAACTAAATAATTCTGACATTCTTAAAAAAACACAATTCTATTATAAATATCAACCTAACAACAATGTCAGAAAATTATTTGGACAAGGTGTTATTCGATTCTTTACAGAATGATGAAAAAGTAATAAAAGCTTTGAAAAAGGAAAGGTCCAATAAAGGATTGCGCTATTCCCTCAACACAATCCGCTATTTTATGGATTCATTTTCCTGAAAGGGCTTTGTTATTACGTTCAGTGGGGCAGATGGCGCCGGAAAATCCACGGTCATCTTTGATTTCTCTCGGGTTATTGAGAAGAAATTCAAAAGGCCATTGGTAATATTGCGTCATCGCCCCTCTTTTTTAGCCATTCTGAGTGTATGGACCAAAGGTAGAGAAAAAGCACATCAGGATGTGATAACAATTAAAGAATTAACCGGTACTATTCTAAACGCACATTGAAAAAATTTATTTTAAAAATTCTAAAACAGAACTGCAGCAATATAACTCAATTTTATATTATCAATATCTATTAACATTTAAAAAAACGATCATGAAGAAAATTAGCTTATTAACATGCATCATTTATTCTGTTCATTTCTTTACACAAGTAGGGATAGGAACCACTACTCCTGATCTGAACTCTGATCTTACACTAGGTTCAGCCAATAAAGGCCTTCTTTTGAATAAAGTTCCTTTAGCGTCAAATACATCTAATGTATACAGCGAGGGTATGCTTCTCTACAATACAGCGACAGCCAATGATCTAAGCCCGGGAATTTATGTCAGTAACGGTACTGCATGGAACAAAATTATTGATGCTCCTACATTAAATGGTATTATCTCAACTGGCTGGAAAACGACCGGCAATGCCGTATCATCTACAGACTTCATCGGAACTACCAATGACGAATCCCTCCTGCTGAAAACAAACAACAGGGAAAGGGCAAGAATAGACTCGGATGGAAAGGTTGGCATCGGTACCGTATCACCACAGGGAATAGTTGACATCACATCTGCCAGTTCAACGGTTGTTTTACCTAGAAACGCAAACCCCCCTGCCAATGTAACCAATCCTTTGGCGGGAATGGTTATTTATGACTCTTCCAATAAGACCCTACGGTATTATAATGGCACGCAATGGAGTACTATGATTTCTTCACAAACATTAACAACAGCCAATGAAGGGGTTGTAAAAATGAACAGTGGAGCAGGAGTGAAACCTTCATTTCTCTTCAGGACCTCAGGCGGAATTCCCCTGAACAGTTATCAGAACATTGCCTATCAGACTCCGGTAAGTCTTCTGGCAGACTTTTCACCGGCGCCGGCAACAAGCTGGCCCGAAAACATAGCTTCTCCTGCCGTGGGAAATATATATGATCAAAACAGTGGGAAATTTTTAGATAACTCTGTGGCAGGACAAATTCATACGTGGAGGGTAATTGTAAAATATGAAAATAAAAATAACGGATCAGTGGCTTTCGTTACAGTGAATATGGCCAATCCTTCCACTTCATTTTCAATAGATCAGACAGCCGTAGCTCCCAACGGCGTTACATCGGGTAATCTTGTTTTTTACTTAACAACAGTTGCAGATTCTTCATCCACTACAAACGGATACACCATTAAAATAAAATCTGATACAGCAATGGATGTCATCATTGACAGCATTACACGGGTTTCACAGGCTAAAGATTAAACGACAGAATTCATATACTTTTATTATAATCATAGGTAAAACGCTTTGCCTATGATTATGGTTTGCGATCGGAACATTTCGGACAAATTCCACTCACAACAAAATTATACTCCTGGGCGATAAAATGTTCCGGTAAACTGATTTCTGGAACAGCATTTTCAATACAGGTCACAGAATGGCATTCTTTACAGTTAAAATGAACATGATTGTGAAAATGCTGTTCACCTGAACACTTTCCACTGCATTTAGCAAAATTTACGACACCGTCGATATTGACAATCTTGTGAATAGCACCTTCATTTTCAAGTCTTTCCAAAACCCTGTAAATCGTAACTCTATTGCATAAATCTCCTAACTTTTTCTGAATATCGGAATGGGTAAGAGCCACATCAGAACCATTGATAAGGTTTAAAATTTCAGTTTTTGCCTGGGTATTTCTAATTTGTCTCATTTTTTAATGCAACAAAGTTGCGTTATTTATTTTTTTATACTTACTTTGCAACAAAGTTACAATAAGAAATTTAAATCCCTTATTTTTATGAAATCAAAAATTCTTGACACCATAGGAATCTCAGCCGCCTTTTTATGCCTGATTCACTGTATTATTTTTCCGTTATTGCTGATTATCCCTTTAGGAATATCACATAATCCTTATGTCGATCTGGCCTTTCTTATGATCGGAGCTGCAGTGGTATTCAGAGTAACCAGGCAGGTGGCCAGCCGCTGGCTGAAATGGCTGTTTTGGGGCTCAGTGAGCCTGATTTCCGTTTCAGTGATGACAGATCTGATCTTTGACGTTCATCTTCCCTTCATCTATGCAGGGGCTGTAGGTCTTATAACAGGACATATCATCAATTTTAAAAATCATAAACATTAAGAATACATCCCATGACTAGGAAACTTCCTGTAACTGTACTGAGTGGCTTTCTCGGAGCCGGAAAAACCACCTTACTGAATCATATCCTCCATAATAAAGAGGGGCTGAAAGTGGCTGTGATCGTCAATGATATGAGTGAAGTGAATATAGACGCACGTCTTGTTGAGAATCAGAATACGCTTTCAAGAACAGAGGAAAAGCTTGTGGAAATGAGCAACGGCTGCATTTGCTGCACACTCAGAGAAGACCTGATGCTGGAAGTGGAACGCCTGGCTCATGAAAACCGTTTTGATTATCTGTTGATAGAAAGTACCGGAATCAGTGAGCCTATCCCGGTAGCTCAGACATTCACTTATGTGGATGAACAAAGCGGAATTGACCTTTCCCGTTTCAGCTATATAGATACCATGGTCACTGTAGTGGACTGCTTCAATTTTATGAAAGACTTTGCCTCCCACGAGCGGCTCATGGATCGCGATCTTACCGACATGGAGGAGGATTACAGAACCATTGTCAATCTTCTTACAGATCAGATTGAGTTTGCCAATGTCATTATCCTCAATAAAACGGATCTTATTGATTCAGAAACCCTTGGATTTTTAGAAACCGCTATAAAAAAACTAAACCCTTATGCCGTGATTCTTCATTCTGAATTTGGGAAAGTTGACCCCAAGCATATCTTAAATACCCTGCTCTTTGACTTTGATAAAGCACAATCTTCCGCCGGCTGGCAAAAGGAACTACAATCTGACCATCATAATCCTGAAACCGAAGAATATGGAATAAGTTCTCTTGTATTCAGAGATAAAAGGCCTTTCCATCCTGTAAGACTGTGGGAATACCTTAACCATCACTATCCTGAAGGAATTTTAAGAGCCAAAGGTTTATTTTGGCTGGCTTCCAGACCGGCTGATGCCTTGAATTTTTCTCAGGCCGGAGGTTCTTTCCGTTTAGAAAAAGCGGGAGTCTGGTGGTGCAGCATGCCTATGAATCACCGGGCACAGTATTCTTCATTTATAGAAAATCAGGATTTTATTGAAAGCAGATGGGATAAAGACTGGGGCGACAGGATCAATGAACTTGTTTTTATCGGGCAGCATCTGGATAAAGACCAAATGCAGCAAGACCTTCAGAATTGCCTGATCACTGATCAGGAAAAAGAACGGATCGAACAGAAACAAGACTTTGAAGATCCTTTTCCGGAAAACATTTAAAATTAACCTTTAATTAATGCAACAAAGTTTCAATAATTAACTTAATACAATAACTTGCCGCATTATTTTTACAACCTATGGACAGAAGAAAATTTCTAAAAGGGTCAGCATTGCTTTCAGGATTAATGGCCCTATCTCCATCAGAGCTTTGGAGTTTCCAAAAAAATAGGGAGCAGCCTCATCTTGGAAAAGCCAAAAACATCATATTCATGGTGAGCGACGGGATGAGTCTCGGAACCCTTTCAATGGCTGATCTCTATTCCAGGAATATATTGGGCAGGGGAAGCAACTGGCTCAATCTGTATCATGAGAAAAAGGTATCACGGGCATTGATGGACACGGCTTCAGTCAGTTCTATTGTAACAGATTCAGCAGCCGCAAGCTCAGCTTTCGGAGGTGGAATAAGGGTGAAAAACGGCGTTTTGAATATAGGAGCCAATGGGGAAAAGCATCTTCCCGTCTGGCAAAAGTTCAAAAAGGCCGGAAAAAAAGCAGGCTGTGTAACAACGGTTACGATTACCCATGCAACACCTGCCGGTTTCTGCGTCAATTCTGCGAGGAGAAATGCAGAGCCCCAAATTGCAGAAATGTATGCAGAACTTGAATTAGACGTACTGATGGGAGGCGGTGATGAATTTTTTAATCCGGAAAAAAGAGAAGATAAAAAAGATCTCTATTCCGTTTACAGGAAAAAAGGCTACCAGGTTCTGAAAGATCGTACTGACCTGAAAGATATCAAAAAAGGAGAAAAATATTAGGAATCTTCAGTACCGGAGCTTTACCCTACAGTATCGACAGGACCCATCTTCCTGAATTTAAAAATACGCCAACGCTAGCGGAGATGGCAAAAACGGCCATTGACCAGATGAAAGAGCACCCCGGAGGTTTCGTTCTCCAGATAGAAGGCGGAAAAGGTAGACTGGTCTGCCCATGCCAATGATGTGGCAGCATTGATTCATGATCAGCTGGCATTTGATGAAGCCGTAAAAACCGTGATAGATTTTGCTGAAAAAGAGGGGAATACCCTGGTCATCATCACAACAGATCATGGAAATGCCAATCCGGGAACCATTTACGGAGCGGAGGCAACCAGTAACTTCAACAGTATCTCATCTTATCAATATACCAATGAATATATCCTGAATAAAATTCACAAAGATTATTCTGTAAAAGATATTAAAGACTGGATCTACGAAGCCAATAAGCTGGTTCTGAATGATGATGAAGCCAAACATCTGCTGAGTTTTTATAACGGACTTGAAAAAGAGGAAGGACTCTATAATTATAAAAAGCTTCCTTTTAAACTCTATTCTGAAATTCAGAAAAGCCGTAATTCGGTGGGGTGGATCAGCATGGACCATTCCGGAGATTATGTGGAAGTGGCAGCCTATGGCCCCGGAAGGGAGCTTTTGCAGCCTTTTGTCAAAAATACAGAGCTGCATGATTTAATGCTGAAAGCGTCTCAGATATAACCCAAAAATATTTTTTTTCATATATATTACATTTTTAACAGGTTTTGGAAACAGAGTGAATGGTATTCACTCTGTTTTATTGTATATCCGTTCCATTTTCAGTCAATTACAGGGTGTATTCTATGTATTTCTACCTATTTCACATTAAGTAGAAATACTATTGCCGTATTGTATAAATAGAGGTAACTTTATAGTAGGTGACAAAAAAATAACCTTAAAATACTCATCTTATGAACCATGTAAAATACAGAGTAGGGAAATGGCTTCCCTCAGACAGAAATTTTCTGAATAACTGGTTGAGAAAAAAGTAGATCAGGCCAGAAACAACAAACTTCCGTTAAATCCTGCTGTTGCTGATCTTAGAGACGCTATATATAATGATCCTGTTTTATATATGAGCTTCACCAGTATGTATGATGAAATTCCACAGGGCTACAATGAGCCGGTAAAAAACTTTGAGACCATGCTGCTTATCATTAATCAGGTTCTGCAGGAAGCTCCTTGTTACAGTACCATAGAAGATAATGTAGGACTGGTAGGTTTTCCCATCAATGCTATTGTAGACTGGGCAATGGGGACCCAGGCAGGCTATTTAACATTTCTTCATCCTGTGGTCAACCAAAAATTAAGCGCTATCTTAGGAGAATGGAAAGCATTTCTGGAATCTCCGGCATCACAATATGTCCTGGTGAACGGTCCTGTAAATCAACCGCAACCGGATTATACCAATCCCATAGGCTGGTTTTCCCCGGAAGCCCTGGAAGCTATTGCTGCAATGGATCCGCTTAGAGGAAAAGGAAATAATCCCGAAGATCCATTGCAAAATTTCATTTACAATTATCAGTGCCAGCCTGACCAGCCTTATTTCGGATTTAAGAGCTGGGATGCTTTTTTTACCAGAGAATTCAACCCCGGGGTAAGAGAAGTAAGCGATGAGGATAAAGATCCTTCGGTAATTGTCAACGCCTGCGAATCAGCACCCTATAATTGTGTTGCCAATGCCCAGATGAAAGATAAATTCTGGATGAAAGGACAGCCTTATTCCTTACTGGATATTATGAACCATCATGAACTAGCCAGCCAATTCGGTGATAACAGTACTGTTTATCAGGCATTTCTTTGTGCAAAAACCTATCATCGGTGGAACAGTCCTGTAGATGGTACCATTGTAGCGATTCAGAATGTTCCGGGAACCTATTATGCCGAAGCTCCTATTGAAGGGTATGATCCTTCGGGCCCTAATGATTCTCAGGGATATATTACGGAACTGGCAGCGCGCGCATTGATATTCATCCAGTCAGATAATGAAAAAATAGGGCTGATGTGCTTCGTAGCTATTGGGATGGCGGAAGTTTCCAGCTGCGAAATTACTGTTAAAAAAGGCGACCATGTTAAAAAAGGAGATCCTATTGGTACCTTCCATTTTGGCGGATCTACCCATTGTCTGATCTTCAGGCCTGAAGTCAATATTGATTTTGATTTTCACGGGCAAACTCCATGTTTAAATACCTATAACATTCCTGTGAAAGCAAGAATTGGTGTGGTAGCTAGCTAGATAAGGTTGCCTGTGAGTATTTATATTCAAAGAAGTAGTGTATTTTCTACTTCTTTGATTTTTTATAATATCTTCATTACAGAAAGATCAATTAAAAATAAGAGAAGTTTATACTTCACCCATGACGTACATGTTTTCCATCGTGGGCACTTTGCTGCCTCCTTCTTTTTCGAGAGTAATGGCAAAAGCCTGGGCTTTTAAGATATTAGCCAAGACAATCCTGCTGTCTTTATCTTCAGTATACATTCCTGCGCTTACGGGCTTTCCATCCTCAATGGCCCAAAGCTGATACTGCATTCCTGTAGGAGCCTTTGGAAGTTTTTCTGCATTCAGATACACTTCTTTTGTTTTTTTATCCCAGAAAACCATTGCTTTGGCATCCTGATGTTTTTCTACCCCTTTCAACATCACCATCTGCATATCAGGATTGGAAAACATATCAAGTTTCTGATTCATTTTTTGCATGGCTTCATCCTGAGACTGTTTTTCCGCAACCAGCTTAGCCATTTCCTTTTGATGGGAAGTTTGGGTATTCATCCAGAACAGATTTCCGGCAACACTTATCAGGAACAACACAGATGCAGCAATTGCATACGTTTTCCAGCCGGTATTTCTCTGAACATTCTCAGGGATCAGGTTTTCCCTGTCCTCTTTTGATTCAGGAATAGCTGTAGAAACAGCAGAAGATATTTGTTCAACAGGCTGTTCCTGCTGAATTTTGTTCCAGATCTTAGATTTCAAATCATTTGGAGGCGTTACAGCCTGAGCCGTAGCAAGATTTTCCAAAGTTTTCTGTGCTTCTTCAAAAGCTGCTTTTACTTCAGCATTATTCTTCATCACACACTCCAAAATCCCTGCTTCCTCAGGAGAAGCATGGCCAAGAATATAAGATTCTATAATTCCGGATGATATGTATTCTTTAGTGTCCAATTTATTGATAGTCTTTTAGCAAATCTTTTAATTTCATCAATGCATTCCGCATTTTCGTTTTTACCGTTCCCAGGGGTATCTTCAGTTTTTCGGATATTTCATGTTGGGTATATCCCTGATAATAAGCCAGATTGATAAGTTCCTGCTTATCAACTTCCAACCCTTCAAGCACATTGCTGAAGCCGATATAATCGGATGAATTATTGATCGTTGAAAGTTCTGCAGTATTATATACGAAATCCGGAAGTGATTGGTTTTTAAGTTCATTTTGAAACCCTTTAGATTTTAAATAATCGATAGCCGTATTTCTGGCGATATTGATCATCCATGTATAAAATCTTCCTTTTGAAGCATCATACTGATGGATGGAGTTCCATATTTTAACAAAAACATCCTGAATGACTTCCTCGGTATATTCTTTAGACTGAACGATTCGAAGGATGATTCCGTACAGCGCACCAGAATAGTGGTCATACAGATAATGAAACCCAGTTTCGTTTTTTTCTTTTAATAAAACGAGAAGTTCCTCTTCCGAATAGGTTGTTTTAATAGCTTTTATTTTTCTAGCCAAATGTAATAAAATAAAACATATTCCCAACAAAATCCAGATCATCTTTTATTTCGTACATGATTTTAAGAAGATCATTAAAAAATAGTAAATATGAAAAATATAACTTCAGGAGGAATCTTTCTCCTTTGTATCGCAATGTCCCTCGGAACCGGTAAAGCACAAACCCCTCTTTTTAAAATTAAAAATCCCTATTACTCACATACTGCTCAAAATCCGCTGAAGGTAAGTAATTCCGGATGGAAAAAGATTTTAAAACCCGAACTCTATCAGGTTGCCAGAGAAGGAGCAACAGAAACAGCTTTTACCGGAAAATACTACGAATTTGATGAAAAAGGAACTTACTATTGTGCAGTCTGCGGAAATCCTCTGTTCCTATCTACCTCCAAGTTCGCCACTACCTGCGGCTGGCCCTCTTTTTATCAGCCTATCCGTAAAAACAGTGTCAAATACCGTAAAGATACCTCTTATCACCTGGAACGGACAGAAGTGCTTTGCGGAAGATGTGATTCTCATCTTGGGCATATCTTCGATGACGGTCCAAAGCCAACAGGGAAACGGTTCTGTATGAATTCCATCTGTCTTGAATTTATCCCTGATAAAAAATAACAATCTGATTTACAGATGTTTAAATTAAATTTTATTTTTTTTTCAATCCAAAATACAACCAACTTCGTAAATGACATTAAAAGCACAGATAATTATAATTAATTAAAAAATCAATACAATGAACACACAATCAAAACTCACAGTTTTAGCAATGGTAGCCTTATCATTTGCTTTCAGCGGGAAGGTAACCGCACAAATGACAAAAGAAAAAACAGTAATGGTGGGAGGAGCCCCTATGTATCCATCCAGGAATATTATTGAAAATGCCGTAAACTCCAAAGATCATAAGACGCTTGTAGCTGCAGTAAAAGCTGCAGGGCTGGTAGAAACATTGCAGGGAACCGGGCCTTTTACCGTACTGGCTCCCACTGATGCTGCATTTGCAAAACTTCCGAAAGGAACGGTAGAAAACCTTGTAATGCCTGAGAATAAAGCTATGCTCACTACCATATTAACGTACCACGTCCTACCCGGAAGATACAGTGCAAAAGAAATTTGGGCCGCTGTAAAGGCAGGAAACGGGAAAGCGATGATGAAAACGGTACAGGGTGAAGAATTGACCTTCTGGACAAAAGGTAAAGATCTCTACATCAAAGATGCTAAAGGAAACAGTGCCAAAGTGGCCATCGCTGACGTGAACCAGTCTAATGGAGTGATCCATGTGATAGATACGGTTTTGATGCCTTAATAAGTCGTAAGATTTCAAATAGCATATCTCAGTATGCTGTTTTTTCTTCCTACTATTTAGCTGAACACTAAAAAAATTAATATTATGAAAAAAACGATTCATGTTTCTAATCAGGGAGCAACCCTTGATACAAGCAGAAGAAACTTTTTAAAATTAAGTGGAGTAGGATTGGCTATCGCCGGGCTTACCTTAATAGGTTGTAATGACGATGATGATTTTCAGATCATAGACGATCATCAAATCTACGATCTGGGAACAGGCGATATAGGCGTATTAAATTATGCATACGCCCTTGAGCAGCTGGAAGCAGATTTTTACACGAAAGTGGTCAATAATTTTTACACCGGAATTTCCAGTGTTGAAAAAGAAGTTTTTACAGATCTCTATCATCATGAAGTGATTCACCGGGATTTTTTCAAAGCAGTGATCAGCGGTGCTACAGACCACCTTCTTCCTAAACTCGAATTTCAGTATCCGAATGTGAATTTTAATGACAGGAATTCGGTACTGGCTACCGCAAAAGCGTTAGAAGATACCGGAGTGGCAGCCTACAATGGCGCGGGAAAATACATTTCCAATGCGGCTTACCTTGTTATTGCCGGTAAAATAGTATCCGTGGAAGCCAGGCATGCTTCTGCAATCAGAAATTTAATCAATCCCGGATCGGCTGATTTTTCAGGTGATGATATAATAGATGCGAACGGGCTTGACCTTGCTAAAGAACCCAAAGATATCGTAATGGCTGCCGGAGGGTTTATAAAAACGCCTTTTACCTGGAAAGAAAGAGGCATCAACTGATCATTCACCTTCAAAACTCACATTATGAACATTCTTAGATTATTAGACAAGCTTTCCTATGATAAGTTTTTTACAACGGAAGCATCAAGACTGGAAACCATTACGAATGGGGCATTATCCGGAAAAAAAGCTGTAGCCGCTGTACCGCTTGGACTGGGAACTCTGATGGCTACTTCCGCCAAAGCAGAGCCAACCAAAAGAGAGGTAACAGGCAGCACTTTAAAAAGTACTCTGACAGATGCTTTACAGCTGGCATTGGTCCTGGAATATCTTGAAAATGAATATTACAGTATCGGATTATCCACATCCGGACTTATTCCCAGTGCCGACAGAACTGTTTTTATGCAGATCTCAAAACATGAATCCGCTCATGTCAGTTTTTTGAAAAATACCCTTACTTCGTTAGGGACAACGCCGGGAGCCAAACCTACTTTTGATTTTACGGCGAACGGAAAATTCAGCCCTTTTACAGATTACAACCAATTTCTGATCCTGGCCCAGGCTTTTGAAGATACCGGGGTAAGAGCGTATAAAGGACAGGCCGGAAACGTAATGTCCAATAAAGTTGTACTTCAGGCTGCTTTGCAGATCCATTCCGTAGAGGCAAGACATGCCTCACAGGTAAGAAGAATGAGGGCCAATAAAGGCTGGATCGAGCTTGCCAACGGTGGAAATATGCCGGCAGCAACTAATCCTGTCTATGCCGGGGAAGACAATACCAACCAGGCCGGATATAATACAGGAACCTTATTTGGAGCAGCGGCAGGTTCTGCTGCATATGACGAAATTTTGAGTGGCAGCGACGCACAGACTATTGCCTCTCTATTTATAGTATAATTGTGATTGAGTGATGGTGAAGTGGTGTTGCCCTTTTTCAGGTTATCTGAAAAAGGGCTTTTTTCTCAAAAGACATTATAACAGCTACAGGACCTTAAAAACATACCATCAGCAACTCATCAGGGTTCATCTTTAAGAAGCGGTCTCAAACGTGCCATTCTGAACGAAATGGAATGCGGTAAAGAATCTTAAGCCTTTGAATTCCAGAGATTATTTGACAGGACCATAATAATCCGTTTGCCTGTATCATAAAATTAAAACCATCAATTATATTCAATACCACAGATATTTTGGGATTTTAACCGTGTCTATTCTTTCAGAACTGAAACCGCTGCTTACCCTATCATCTGACAAGTTGTAATTTAACCCATACTGATGGAATAATTATTGCCGTAGATCTAAACATCTGTTCATTCTAACCCATTTCCACCATGAAAATAGCAACTTATAATGTTAACGGAATAAACGGCCGGCTGCCTGTTTTACTGCGGTGGCTGAAAGAGGCATCACCGGATATTGTCTGCCTTCAGGAGCTTAAGGCGCCACAGGAACGTTTTCCTTTAAAAGAAATCAATAATGCCGGGTACCAGGCCATATGGAATGGCCAGAAAAGCTGGAATGGAGTGGCCATATTGGCCAGAAATCTGGAAATCAAAGAAGTACAGCGGACTTTGCCAGGTGATCCGGATGATTTTCAGAGCAGATATATAGAAGCTATTATTGATCAGATGGTGATATGCTGTTTGTATCTTCCCAACGGTAATCCCTATCCGGGACCTAAGTTCGATTATAAACTGTCCTGGATCAAACGTTTTAAAAGACGGACCAGCCAGCTGATCAAAATGGACCTTCCCGCTATCCTTATCGGAGATTTCAACATTATTCCTGCCCCCATCGATGTTTACAAACCCGAACGGTGGGAAAATGATGCCCTGTACAGAACCGAAGTAAGAAAAGCATACCAGGAATTACAGAAAAAAGGTTGGCTTGATTCTATCCGGACCCTTTACCCCGAAGATAAGATCTATACCTTCTGGGACTATTTATACAAAGCCTATGACCGGAATGCAGGAATGAGACTTGACCATATTTTATTGAGTCCCTATCTAAGCGCCCGGCTGCAGTCGGGCGGAGTAGACACTCATGTCCGGGGCTGGGAAAAAAGCAGTGACCATGCACCGGTATGGATTCAGCTGGCTCCTCAATAGACCCAGGTAAAAACTGTAAGTTCCTCCCGGAACCGACAGTTTTCATTTGCCATCAACAGACCTTACAGTCTTTCACGTTGATCTATTATCAAGACTTGCGGCGGCGGCCCGAAACCTTGCGGTCCAGCTCCCTGATGTCCTGTCTTATTTCACGGAACATCTCTTTGAAATTATAGCTTTCATAATCACCGGGTTCAAAGTCTTCCGGAAAAATTCCCGATGCATACTGCCATATTTCCACGATTTCGTCAAACGGGATCTCATAAGGCTCATAAAATGAATTGTCGGCACTTACACAGATGGTATTTTCTTTTCTTTCTTTAAAACGTTTGTAGGTAATTCCGTCATTCAGAGTAATGAAAACATAAGTTTTCCCCGGCTTCAGCTCACTGATTCCCTCTACATATTTCCCTACGATATAAGAACCGTTCCTAAACGGAGGCATAGAATCTCCGTCTGCCGGAAAAGCCCGGTATTTTCCATTATTCAAAAAGGGCAGGGCAATCCTTTGAAGACTTTCAATATAACCTACGTCGCTGTATCCTTCCAGATATCCCATGGACGCTTTCTGCGGAATGATTTCAATGGTATCATTTCCCAGGTGGTCTACAGCCACCGGAAGAACAATTCTGTTATCCGGAAGTTTCAGCATTTCGTCTGTCGGATGTTTCTCAATGTCTACCGCCAGCAAGAGGTCTGTGCTGACATGAAAATATTTGGATATTTTAACCAGAAGGTCAATAGGAGGCTCAGATATTCCGTTTTCGTATTTAGAATACCGGACACGGGAGATTGCTAATTCGTCGGCTACATTTTGCTGGGAGAGCTTTCTCTTAGCTCTTAAAAAGCGTATATTATTTGAAAAAATTGACATTGATAAAAGTATGTCGGCAAAAATACAAAATTTGAATTCGTTATCAATGATCGCTCCCGCTTTTACACCAGAAATTCAGGAAATTCATTATTTTGAAGAGCACAATCAGAATTTTGGACTAAAAAAGCAATGCTTATCCCATGAATTCTTCATCATCAATCCGGCAGAATAAGGCATTTTTAAGTATTGAGGAATCATCATAAAAAAACAATATTTCTCTTAAATTATTAACTCTAAATTTCTGAATTTGAAATATATTCTTTAACATTTAGAGAATCAATCAGATACCATAAAAAGTGATAAATTCATCAATTTAGCTTTATATTAACGAAATATTAAATTATAAAATTAATTCGTTATTTTTTTCAGAAAAATTAAAAACATATTATTAATATTCCTATATTAGTGATGTAATAATCATATAAAATTATAGTTATGAAAAATTTAAAAAAATTAGACAGAAACGAGTTAAAAACTATTTCAGGTAACGGACTACTTGATCCAATCGGAGGATTAATCGGTGGCCTAGGTGGCGTAATCGGTGGTGTAGTGGGTGGTGTTGGTACTATCGTTGGCGGTGTGATTGGCGGCGTAGGTTCTACAGTAGGTGGTGCATTAGGCGCTACAGGTACTTTAGTAGGACAGACATTATGCCAGACACAGTGTGTAATCAACGGTGTTATCCATATCAGATTACTTGAGTGTGGATCTACTTGCTAGGATAAACCAGATACTATAAAGCATACCGCTCTTTTTAGAGTGGTTTTTTTATGAATGATTAATAATGAAGAGCCTGCATGGAAATTCCCGTGCAGGCTTATTGATTGTAATAACCTTTTATTCATTCTATTAGGCCTTTTTACGATACTTAAAGTGAAGATGTGGTTTAACTCATTAACGCAACATAGTTGCTTTAATGAATTAAATTATTTAGCTTTGTCCCTTATTAAAGCATATGCACATGAAAAAGACCGTTATTTTTTTGATGGGGAGCTCACTTATTTCTTACCCTTCAGTTCTTACAGCACAGAAACTGGTTCCGGGAAAAAAACAATACAAGACATTGAATCCATTCAGATACAGGGAAAACAGAATCATGATGTGGTCAGTGTTCCCAGAAAAACTCTTGATTTTATCCAGTCCTATACGTTAGGTGAAACGCTGAGTAAAATTCCGGGTATCCAAAATTCCGGTTATGGGCCCAACTCCGGAGCTCCTGTGATCCGAAGTCTGAGCGGAAACAGGGTAAGAATACTGGAAAACGGGGTCGCCGTTAATGACCTTTCAGGAATCAGTCCGGACTTTAGTATGGATATTCAAATGGATAATGTACAGACAATCAATATCTATAAAAGTTCAGCCTCCGTTCTTTATGGCGGCAAAGCCATCGGGGGAGCTGTGGATATAGAAACCGATTATGTGGCCCGTCAGCTCCCATCCAAAAAAATCAATTTGAAAGCGCTCCTTGAAGGAGGAAGCAACAGTGGGCAGAGGCAGGCTTTTTCTGCCCGGGGGAGCATCGATAAAAACTGGGTATGGACGATAGGAGGAAGCAATCAAAAACAGGAAATTGTCCGGATCCCCGGGAAATCCAAAGACAGCAGATGTTATGATCCGGACCTGGTTGGTTTCAACAGTATCCTGCAATCCCTTTGCCAGCTCAATGTAGACTCCAGAAATGTACTCAATACCAGTCTTTTTCCTTATATCAGTCAGTTTGCCATTGATCACATGGAAGAATACGGCCTTTCCCAGGGAGACCTGTACACCTTTAGCCCTACCTATTATAACCCTGCAGACGGCAAACATTACCCTAATCCCAAGAATGACCAATATATTCCGGGCCAGGACCCTGTAAAAGACCGCTACAGAAGTGAAGTCAACAGCATTCAGGATATTGTTCCCACCCAAGACGGACTCATCCCGAACAGCCATTCTGAAAGCAATTCCTTTTACATTGGAACAAGTTATATCGGAAAGTCATTGTACCTGGGAGGAACCTATCAAAACTCATATTCGTATTTTGGAGTTCCGGGGTATGCACTGTTTAAGATCCCAGCACATTCCCACGGCAAACCTCAGAAACAGCCCGAGTATTTACCGATCAATATCAACAGTCTTTCTCATAAAGCAATGTTTGAATCGGCCTATACATTCTCTGATTTTCCAATAGCCGGTATACAATTAAATTATATGGGTGTATTTTCTAAAAACAAGGAACTTCTTGACCGCTACAGAGCCAATCAGTTCAATGTACAGCAGCACAACGGCCGCCTGGAAATCGCCCAGCAAAAAATGAAATTTCTAACCGGAACTACCGGAGTGGAAATCCAATACAGGAATATGGAAGGAAGCGGAAACCAGAGGTATCTTCCCAATACGATCAGCCGTGAAATCGGGATATTCACTATGCAGCATCTGAATTTTAATTTTCTTGAGTTTGATCTTGGATACCGAAATGATCATGTACAACGCAGAGCGGATGAAGATAAACAATACATCAGAAGTCGCGGCCTTTCGGGAGGCCAACTTTCTGACCGGGATTTCACCCTCCATCAGTTCCATACTGCTGCCCAGTGGAATATTTTCAAAAAAGCTTATCTGAAAGTACAGTACAACCATTCGGAAAGGGCACCCGAAGTCAATGAACTTTACGCAGGCAACAATCATTTTGCCATCATGACCGAAGAAAACGGAGATGATAAACTGGATAAGGAAACCGCAAAAACTTGGGAAATAGGAGGTGGAATGAATTTAAAAAACCTTCGTTTCTCAGCCAGCTGGTACCATACCCTTTATAAAAACTATATTTACCTCGCTCACACCGGAATTTCACGGGAAATTTTCCTTGTAAAAGAATGGCGTTCTGATGACACTGAGATCAATGGATTTGAAGCTGAAGCGGGTTATAAAGCGGACCTTCAAAGATTCGGCAGGTGGGAGATCGGAGGGTATTATGACCTGGTCAAAAACATCAGTACTGCAGACAGTTCCATCAGAAAGTGGAGTGACGGAGATTATATGCCCAATATGCCGACCAGCCGTTTTGGTTTCAGCCTTACAGGCACGGTTCAAAAAATGAGTTTCAATATCGCTTTAGACCATTATATGAAACAGAAATACCTGGGGAAAAATATCAATCCGGAACTTCCGATGCCTGCATTTTCCCTTCTTAACGCCCGTATTTCCTATGAAGATGACAGCCTGAAAATGGGCAGTATCGAATATTATATTACAGGAAACAATCTGCTGAATACAGAAGCAAGGCTTCAGAATTCCCAGCTTAAATTCCTGAGTCCGTTGGCCGGAATCAACATTTCAGCAGGAGTAAAGATTAAGATATAACACTCACTATATTTTCACTGTTATCTGTCTGATCATCATTTTGAAAAATAGATAACAGTGAATTTACCGGATCATCCGAAACGTCAAATTAATCCTTGGTCTCATGGGAAAGACAGACTTGGCAATACGATGTTCCCAGTCTATCTGAAGATCACCTTTCATAATCAGTAATGAACCATGCTGAAGAGGCAGGCTGTATTTATTTGAATGGTCATCCACCTTTCTGAAATCAAAATTCCTTACCTGTCCAAGGCTTACAGAAGCGATCACAGGACGGTTCCCCAATTCACTTTCTTTGTCACGATGCCAGGCTACGGAATCATTCCTGTCACGATAAAGATTTAATAAAACGGAATTAAATTGATAACCTGAAGCATTCTCAATCTTCTGTTTTAAACTCCATAATTCCGGCAGCCATGGATTGACCGGAAAAAGGGTTCCTCCCAACTGATACGTTCTGGCATCATCTCCGTACCACGCGGTTAAACGGGGTGTCAAAACCATTTTATCATACATTTTCTGGGACCTCTGTTTCCAGGGAGCCGTATTTATCAGTAATTCCTCAAGCTCCGAAGCTTCATTTTCAGACAAAAAATGTTCGGTATATTCCAAAAGTTCCGTGGGAAACTGATAATATTCTTCAGTATTAAATAAACTAAGTTGTTTCATTCTTACAATTATTGGTACACCGCAAGTATTTCTCTCTGTAAACAGGAGAGAGTGCAGATTGGTAGCAGCTTAAAAACAAACGTTGATCCAAATTATATCAACAAAAATACAAATTATGTTGCAAAACTGTAACAGGCTTTACAAACAGCAGTCATAAAAGCTCTATTTTCCACTGAAATATAGCGGTTTATGTTTTTTTTGATATCTTTATATAACCAGGTCTCATTAAAAATGTCGAGCTGATATTCAGCCGGATGACATTAATTAAAAATCAAAAAATAGTAAAATGATCAAAGTTTTTATTGCAGGAGCCACCGGCTGGGCTGGTTCAGAATTAAGCAAAGGAGTTTATAAAACCCAGAATATGGAATTGGTAGGCGGTTTATCCAGAAAAAGCAGTGGTAAAAATCTTGCACAGATATTAGGACTAGGAAATGCTGAAATTCCAATATATAGCGACATTGATACCGCTTTATCAGAAGTTGATTTTGATGTATTGGTAGATTACACCAGCCCGGATATCTGCAAGAAGAATACTGTTTCTACCTTAAAAAAAGGAAAAAAAGTAGTGATCGGAACATCGGGATTAACTTCTGAAGATTATTCGGAAATAGCTCAGGTAGCCGATGAATACCATTCTTCTGTTTTAGCAGTAGGAAATTTTTCATTAACGGTGGTCCTTCTCCAAAAATTTTCGGAAATGGCAGCCAGATACATTCCCAATTTTGAAATTATAGATTACGCACAAGAAGATAAAATCGACAGCCCGAGTGGTACTGCAAGGGAATTGGCACACCGGCTTTCACAGGTTCAAAAACCGGCTATACCTATTTCGAATGATGAACTGGTTGGAGAGAAAGACAGTCGGGGAGCTAATTTAGATGGAGTACAGGTGCATTCGGTAAGACTGCCCGGCTATGTTATTTCCATTGAGACGATTTTTGGATTAAAAGATGAAAAACTAACGATCAGACATGATTCCGGATCAAGTGCGGAGCCGTATGTCAAAGGAGCCTTATTAGCCATAGAAAAGGCAGGAAGATTCAAAGGGTTACAACGCGGACTAGATACCGTGATGGATCTCTGAGGAATCATGCTTAATAAACGGTTATTAACTGAGTATTGTCGTTCCGCTTTCGGAATCGTAAAAAACCAAACACCGGAAATCTATATCGCTGGCTTACAGGCAACGTACTAAAAAATTTTGAAAAAAATACTTTTATCTGAAATATTTATCGTAATATTGCGATAAATATTTCAGGTTATGGGAGTCACCAAAACAGATCATTTTACTGAAGAGCAAAATAAGATCGCAACAATTACCAAAGCATTAGGGCATCCTGCAAGGGTAGCTATCATCGAATACCTGTTAAAAGTTGACACTTGTATCTGCGGAGACATTGTCAATGAATTACCTTTGGCACAAGCCACAGTTTCCCAGCATTTAAAAGAGTTGAAGAATGCCGGTCTGATAAAAGGCAATATTGAAGGAACTTCTATATGCTACTGTATTGACGAAAATACATTTGGAATATTGAAGGATTATTTTTCAAAAATAATACAGGCTTCTCATCAAAAATGCTGCTAATGCATTTTTTTATCCTAATATATCGTAATATTGCAATAAATAAATTAAAAGTTATGAAATTATCTGAAATCAAGAAAATTTTGCCAACATTGGATAATGTTGAGTTTCAACTGGAAAACGGAACTTTTGTTCCCGAGCACTTCCATGTAACAGAAGTGGGAACAGTCACCAAGCATTTCATTGACTGCGGAGGAACGATCCGTCAGGAAAAGGCGGTCAACTTTCAATTGTGGGATGCTGATGATTTTGAGCATAGATTAAAACCGGGAAAGCTTCTAAACATCATTCAACTGTCAGAAGAAAAACTGGGAATTGAAGATGATG
The DNA here is from genome assembly GCF_022869225.1 of Chryseobacterium sp. Lineage (NCBI taxonomy): Bacteria > Pseudomonadati > Bacteroidota > Flavobacteriia > Flavobacteriales > Weeksellaceae > Chryseobacterium > Chryseobacterium sp. Next base: position 4,801,108 of record NZ_JALIHL010000001.1, read on the forward strand.
AAATAGAAGTGGAGTATCAGAATCTAACGATCGGAAAGTATGATTTAGAATTTAACGGAAAAAACTTCATCCTTAAAAACAAGACAACGGCCTGCCTGGCTCAGGAATCTTGTGGGATTCCAACAGAAAAACAAAAAAAGGGACTGTCTGAACTTTCTCCTGCTAAAACTTCCTGCTGTACTCCGGATTCAGGATGCTGCTAAAAATCAATATTCTAAATCTTTCCAGCGATGATGTACCCTAAAATCATAAAAACAATAGACCAATTCAATCATCAAGAAATAGGAGAGGATCGGAAAGCGGTCCTGGCCCCTTTGATTGAATTTATTCAGAAAAGAGTAGAAGGTAAACAGGCAGTCGATATTAATTTTATCTGTACTCATAATTCAAGAAGGAGCCATCTTTCCCAGGTCTGGGCACAGATTGCAAGTGCTTATTATGGAGTTCCAAAAGTTACGTGCTATTCCGGAGGAACAGAAGAAACAGCAATGTTCCCCAAAGTAGTGGAAACGCTACAGGACCAGGGATGCCAGATCATTACGCTATCCCGTCATGAAAACCCTGTATATGCGATAAAGTATGATGATCAACGGCATCCGGTTATAGGATTTTCAAAAAAATATGATCATCCTTTTAACCCGGCTTCAGGCTTTGCTGCCGTTATGACCTGTTCACAGGCAGACAGCGGCTGTCCTTTCATTGCAGGAGCAGACCAGCGTATTCCTGTCACTTTCGGGGATCCTAAAGCTTCTGACGGTACCCCTGAACAAGCGGCTGTATACCATGACAGGAGCTTACAGATAGGGGCAGAAATGTTTTATGTTTTTTCACAGATCAAATAGTCAAATGCAGCCCAAATTAAAATTCCTTGACAGGTTTCTCACATTATGGATATTCCTGGCGATGTTTCTAGGAGTAGGCCTGGGATATTTCTTTCCCAATATTGCCCATATGACCAGTTCATTATCCATAGGAACTTCCAATATTCCCTTAGCCATAGGATTAATCATTATGATGTATCCGCCATTGGCAAAAGTTGATTATTCATTGCTGCCAAAAGCTTTCAGAGATAGAAAGATCATAGGAATATCGCTTCTGCTCAATTGGATCATAGGCCCGGTTTTAATGTTCTTACTGGCTGTTGTTTTCCTTAGGAATGAACCCGATTATATGACCGGCCTTATTCTCATCGGCTTAGCCAGATGCATTGCAATGGTACTGGTATGGAACGATCTGGCAAAAGGGAATCGTGAATATGCAGCCCTGCTTGTGGCGTTGAACAGTATATTTCAGGTCCTTAGTTATAGCTTCATGGTCTGGCTTTTTATTAATGTTCTGCCGGAAAAGCTGGGTCTGGCCAATTTTAAGGTAAGCATATCCATGAAAGACGTCACAGAAAGTGTGCTGATCTACCTGGGAATTCCTTTTTTCGCAGGCTTTTTCAGCCGTTACAGCCTGATGAGGCTAAAAGGAGCAGACTGGTACAACAGGAAATTCATTCCAGCCATCTCCCCATTGACGTTATATGCTTTATTATTTACGATTGTCCTGATGTTCAGCCTTAAAGGAGATAAAATACTGGCATTACCATTGGATGTGGCAAAAGTGGCAGTACCCCTTATCATCTATTTTGTCCTGATGTTTTTTATAAGTTTCTTTATCAATACCTTAAGCAATGTTCCGTATGATAAAAATGCAGCCATAGCTTTTACGGCCACCGGAAATAACTTTGAATTAGCCATTGCCGTAGCTATCGCAGTGTTCGGGATCCATTCTCCACAGGCCTTTGTCGGAGTAATCGGGCCCCTCGTGGAAGTGCCTGTTTTAATTTTGCTTGTACGAATAAGCTTATTCCTGAAAAGAAAGTATTACCCTTGATGATAAACCCGGAAAAAATACCACAAAAGTGGTATTTTACATAATGATGAATAGTAAGACATTTGTTATCATAAACAATGGGAAGCCGAAAACCAATAAAGGCGCCCGCTATAAAACTACTATTATGAAAAAAGTAAATGACATGGCAATCACGTGGAAAAATGATGTTTTCACTATTGACGGAAAAGCGTTTGAAGGCGTTCCTGCCACTCCGGAAGAAATTGACGAATTGAAAAAAGCAGGAATCGAAGACAATGAACCTTGTGGCCGGCAGATCTGTTATCAAGGTTGGGTTTGGGTACTGATCGATGCACCGAGTGGCTACGGCTGCCAATGGTATAAAACAAATGCACAGTGTAATGAGTAATACAGCTGTACCTGTCAGAACTCTGCTTATATTCCTGATGATTGTTTTTGGACCATCCATGCAGTACCGGGCCCAAACAGTTGTTTGTGAGACCATAAATACAGCTGGCTATAATACCAAAAGCGAATCTGCATATCTCCAGAAAATATCAAAGGAAATACAGTATGGATGTGGCGCTACCTGGGGTAAAGAAATATTTTATAAAAACATACACCCCAATAAGACTATAAAAGGTTTTGTGGTAAAAAAATGGAAATACAGCGGTTATGAAAACTATGATGTTTGCGAAATGCATTATTTTGAATTAAAACCAGGAGCACAAAGTAATTCATTAGGCTGTGACCATATTACTCAGACACAACCCTGTGAATTTAAACCTTACGGACAATTTAAATAAAAAAAAACCTCTTTTAAAACATTTTAAAAGAGGTTTTTTTAGAGGTTAATATAAAGCATATATACAAAATGCCACGATTGCGGAAAGATGCAATGAATTTCTATTGTTACAAGATATCATGAATATGAAAAGATGATCCATAATTTTTAATCCATATAGTCCGGTTTATTTTTTATATATTAATTCAAAGTTTCTTCAAAATTGAATCTATAAATTAGCAGAATGAAAATCCTGATTATTGAAGACGAAACAGAATTAGCAAAAAGTATCTCTGAATATCTTTCCGGAGAAAACTATCTATGTGAGTTTGCATCCACATATAACGATGCAATGAACAAAATAGAATTTTTCAGCTATGACTGTATTTTGCTTGACATTATGCTTCCGGACGGAAACGGTCTTACGATTTTAGAAGAACTCAAAAGGCAGAATAAACAGGATGGTGTGATCATTATTTCGGCCAAAAATGCGTTGGATGATAAGATTAGCGGATTACAACTGGGTGCAGATGATTATTTGACGAAGCCTTTTCATCTTTCGGAGTTAATGGCAAGAATCTATTCCATTATCCGTAGAAAACAATTTAATAATTCAAATGTTATCAAACAAAATGAATTACAAATTGATCTTTTGGCTAAAACAGTAAGCATCAATAACAAAACGATCGTCCTCACAAAAAAAGAATTTGACCTTCTGATTTATTTTGTAGGAAATAAAAACAAAGTAATCTCTAAAAGTACGTTAGCAGAACATCTTTCCGGCGATTTTGCTGATATGCTGGATAACCACGACTTTGTATATGCTCATGTCAAAAATTTAAAGAAAAAATTATATGATGCCGGATGTGAACATTACTTGAAGACGGTATATGGAACTGGCTATAAATGGGAAAGTAATTAAAGACCTATCTATGAAACCATTATTAAGCAGAACAACAAAGCCGTTTATTATTTATGTCCTTATTATTCTGGTCATCAGTATTCCCGTGTATTACTTTGTAGTGGATGCAATCTGGAAAGGAGAGCTGGATGAACACAACACTACTATTGCGAGAAAAACGGCTTATGAATTCAATAATTTAAAGCTTTCTGATGCAGCATTAGAAAAAAGCATTGCCCTCTGGAATCAAATCCAACCGGGAACGGATATTGAAAAAATACCGTTTAATCATGTAAAAAAAGATATGTTTTTCACTGTTGAAAAGCAAAAAACTTTTGCTTCCAAGCCAGAAATTGAAAGATACAGATGCCTGAAAAAAGTAATTTATATCCATCATGCTCCCTATCTTTTCACTGTAGAAACCAATATTGAGGAATCTCAGGAAACCGTTGCTGCAATCGCTTTAATAACTGTTTTTTTCTTTGTTCTTATTGTTGTCGGGTTATTATTTTTAAATAAAAAGCTTTCGACATCAATCTGGAAACCTTTCCGCCATACTTTAGATCAGCTAAAAACATTTAACCTGAATAATCAGACCAAAATTGAGTTTGATAACACAGATATTTCAGAATTTGAAGAACTCAATCAATCCTTAAGCAAGCTGATTGAACATAATATTTCAGTGTTTAAAACACAGAAGGAATTTACGGAAAATGCCTCTCATGAATTACAGACGCCTTTGGCAATCCTGAAGAATAAGCTGGATATTTTATTACAGGACGAAGATCTCACGGAAAAACAGTATCAGATCACAGAAGAGATGAACAAAGCTTTAACAAGGAGCTCCAGAATCAATAAAAACCTTTTATTATTAGCCAAAATTGATAACAGCCAGTTTGACAATACAGAAATTATTTATTTTGACAGACTGCTTCATCAAAGTATGGAAATACTGCAGGAACATTTCGAACTGAAGAATATTTCGGTTAATGAAAATATTTCATCTTCTGTAAAAGTAAATGGAAACAGCAGCTTAACCGAGGTTTTAATCAATAACCTGATATTAAATGCCATTCGGCATACTCCGCCTGACGGATCAATTTCAGTTACATTAACGGATTCATTGTTTGAAATAGCGAATTCAGGAACAGAAAAATTAAATACAGACCTATTGTTTAAAAGGTTTTCAAAGCTGTCAGCTGATCATAGCGGCAGCGGTTTGGGACTAGCAATTATCAGCGAAATATGTAAATTCCATCAATGGAAAATTAATTATACATTTGAAAATAATACCCATATTTTTTCTGTGATGATATAAACTCTAATCCTGCAATTATTTATAATCTTAATCAGCAGTCTGAAAAAATTGTCTCGCAACTTCACAAATAGATCTAATGTCTACTGTATTTGAATATTTAAACTGGAACTCATACATTTTTATATGAAAAAGAGATTAAAAATGGAAAAATGAAAGGCAAATAATTTAAAAAGAACACTTTGTAAAGCTTACATTCAATATGGATGATAAAAAAATAAATTTTCGGAAAGAGAATATACAGGCTTTTGCAAAAGTATTGTTATTCTATGTTTGTACTATAATAATACTGATATCAACGTCACACTTGTCAAAAAAATTATCAAAACAAAATGTCGATTTTATATCCGTTTTATTAGCCATTTTAGCTACTTTTTTTGTGATAGTCTTATTTGTTAAATGGGATAGGATAAGCTTTGCCTATATTGGAATGAAGCCGGATATATTTACGCTAAAAAGGCTTTTTTCAGGCTTTATAATAGGTTTATTATTAGCCATATTCCAAGCTTTGATTGTAATGGCTTTTGGGCACCTAAAATTAATAATGAATCCAAAAGTCCATTTGGGAACAGTTGTTTTTTCTTTATTCTTTTATTTGTTGATAGCCATTCGGGAAGAGTTGGTTTTCCGTTCTTATGTATTGAGGACATTGGACAATAAATTTAAAGCAGTATTTGCATTGTCTGTAATGATTGTACTCTTTATTTTTGAACATGTTTTAGCGGGTACGAGTTGGAAAATGTCAATCATTGGTTCCGGTTTAGGAGGTTTATTATTTGGAGTTGCCGCATTAAAGACAAGAGGCATTGCTTTGCCAATTGCACTTCATACAGCATGGAATTTTGGACAATGGATAACAGGTTTTAAAAACCAATCTGGCAGCTGGTATACGATCGTTGATAAGGGATATGAAATACAGACAGAAAATGTAGGGTTAGGTGCTTTCGTATTCGTAATGATTTTGACTATTTACATCATATCTTCTAAAAAAATAACACTTTAAAAAGATAAAGCAGCTGAAAATAAACTAAATACGATATTTACATGGATGAATATTTTCAATACAAATTCAGGAACAATTAGCAACAAAATAGTTGACTCCTTAAAAGGAAATCGGCTTAAAACCATTCAGGAAGTCATCATCGTTGTTAAAAAAGCGGTTGTGGAAAATAAAATTGATAAAATAATCTATAATGTTGCCCAACTATCAGCTTTCAAAAGATTTTATTGTAGAAGTGGTTGGGAATTATAATTCTGCCGCGAAAAATATTCAGGGAAAAAATCCCCATTCCATCATTTACAGCATTGCTGCCAGAAAACATTTCTGGAATAAAAAGGCGAGTATCGGATTGACAGCAACAAACCCTTTTAATACAGTTCATATTCCGTGAGCCAGTTACCGATTCGTTCTTTTGGGATCAGCTTCAGTTATAAATTCGGGAAAATGAATTTTAAAAAAGTAAAAGATATCAGCAACGATTATTTGAATGAAGCTTCACAAGTAAATTAAATTCAAAATAAATTCAGAATCAGGATATTATTTTGTATTCATTAATTTTTGACTGATGAGACTTATCCCATTTATTAAAACTCATAAAAGAATTTTATTCTGTGCTGTACTTGCCACGCTTTTGATTGCATTTGTACTGTTAAGCTGTTTTGTAGTGCTTGAACCGCCGGAATATCTTGATATTCATATTTCTGAGGAAATACAGGAAACTCAGACCCGGAATCTTAACATACTCATGATCTGGATCAGCGGGTTGGGGAGAACCCCTATATCGATGGTTATGGTGGGATTAAGTTCGTTTTTTTTCCTGATGTTACGTTTAAAAAAGGAAGCTTTACTCGTTTTATCGACACTTCTTTCCGGTGTTTTGGGTTTAGGCCTGAAAATACTGATCAACAGGCCGCGCCCTCCCAAAGATCTTGTGGTGCTTTTGGAAGAAACGAAATACCAGAGTTTTCCGAGCGGCCACGTTTTATTTTACACCGTATTTTTTGGAACATTAATCTTAATTATTCTTTACTTTCAAAAGATGAAATCTCCCATTAAGATAGTGCTCACCAGCATTTGTCTTTTAATGATTTTCTTAGGAGCGGTTTCCCGGGTCTATCTCGGAGCGCATTGGTTTACAGACGTTTTAGGCGGGTTTATTTTAGGTATTTTCTACGTTTTGATAACGGGGTATTTCTATATTAAAAATGAAAGAATATTCCTGAAAATATAAATTCAGAATTCCTACAAAATCGCATCGCATCTTTACCCTATAATTGATAGAATATGGATACTCTTCGTACATATCTCCTTCGTGGTTTTGTATGGTTGATGCTGTTTGGGGGATGTTTTAAAATAGATGCGCAGCCCAACACACTGTCTTATTTTCTTGCAGCAGCCCGGGCCAACAGTCCGCTTTTAAACGATTACAACAATCAGGTAATTTCTAACCGAATTGACAGTTTAAAATTAAGAGCAACATACGGCTTTATCGTAACAGGAGAGGGCAGCGCTGGCTATTCTCCGAATAGTAAAGGCTGGGGATATGACAGCGCATTGACAAACGGGCAATCCCTTTTTGCGGGCGTAAGAGTTGCCAAAGAATTCATCAGCCGCAACAATCTGAATACGCGGCTGGCAGGTTTTAATGCTAGTATTGCACAGGTTTTAGCACAAAAAAACATCAGTATTCAAACGCTTAATAAACAGATTACAGATCAATACATTGCCACCTATGCAAGCCAGCAGCAATATAATCTAAATAAGGAAATCATACATCTGCTGGATCAGGAAGACGTTGTATTAAAAAAACTGACACAGGCTGCGGTGTTCAAACAGACAGATTATCTGACTTTTAAAGTTACCCTTCAACAAAACGAACTGATGCTGGAACAGCAAAAAGCAGACTGGCAGAACAATTACTCCCTGTTGAAATATTTGTCCGGAATTGTAGATAATACCTTCGAACCCGTTGAAGAACCTCAGTTTAAAGAAACACTCAATCCTCTTTCTTTTGATGAGAGTATGTATGCTAAAGCCTTTAAAGCTGACAGTCTAAAACTTGCGAATGATGCCCAAATCATTCAGTATGATTATCACCCAAAGATCACGGCCTTTTCTGACAGCGGTTACCAGTCTTCATTTACGCTTACTCCCTATAAAAATTTTGGAATGAGTGTCGGCGTCGGTGTCACCATTCCGATTTATGACGGCCATCAGAAAAAAATGCTGTTGCAGCAAAACCAATTATTACTGCAAACCCGCCAACAATATCTTGAACAGACACAAAGACAATATCGGCAACAGATTCTTCAGGTTAAAAATCAGATGGAACAGTATGATAACATGATCAATACCGCGAATCAACAGATTACTTATGCCAAAACTTTAGTTGAAGCCAACGCCAAACAGCTTCCGACGGGAGATGTAAGAATGGTGGACTTTATTTTATCCATTAATAATTTACTTGGTCTTAAAGGAAATATGATCCGGTATAACACCACTTTACTCAACCTGAAAAACCAGCTGCAATACCTAATCATTCCATAAATTATGAAAAAAATAATCACCTTTTTTATCCTCTCTTTTGCTGTTTTCAGCTGTAAGAAAACGGACGGAAGTGTTCCTGCAACTTCCGGACCTGATGCAAACCCTAAAACACTTGTCACGGTGGCTTATCCGTCTGATACAGCTCAACTCAACACTATGGTGACGCTTAATGCAACGGCAACTTATCTATTAAAATCGGATGTAAAAGCCAACAGCAACGGTTATATTACAAAAATGACCATCAAGCTGGCAGACCGCGTCGGGAAAGGAGCTGTACTTTTCGGATTGCAGACCAAAGAAGCCAGAGCGCTGGGAAATACCATTAATAAACTGGATCAATCCTTTCGCTTCAATGGAACAACGACGGTAATGAGTCCTGCAACAGGATATGTCGCTATGCTGAACCATCAGATCGGGGATTATGTACAGGATGGGGAAGTATTGGCAACCATTACCGATGCAGGCAGTTTTGGTTTTGTGGTAGATGTGCCTTATGAATACCTTCAAATCATAAAAAATAAAGGCTCTTTACCGATTACCTTGCCTGACAATACGGTTTTGCAGGGAAGAATCGCAAAAGTAATGCCTTCTGTGGATGCGGTTTCTCAAACCGTAAAAGTTTTGCTGCAGGTTCCCAATAGCAATATTCCTGAAAATCTGATTGGTACAATAAGTTTTTCCAAAACGTCTGCATACGGTTTATCGGTACCTAAAATGGCGGTTATAAGTGATGAAACCCAGTCTTCTTTCTGGGTCATGAAGTTAATCAATGATACAACAGCTGTAAAAACAGATATTACAAAAGGGATAGAAACGGATCAGTATATCCAGATAAAATCCGGGAATTTGACGACAAAAGACCGGGTTATTATCTCCGGAAATTTCGGGTTGAGCGATACAGCAACAGTGAAAATACAAAAACCATAACGTTATGAAAAAATCATTTTTTGTAACCTATAAAAGTCCTTTGCTGGTGTTGATTTTCTTGATATTGGCAAGCGGAATCTATTCTTATACTGAGATTCAGTCGGCTTTATTTCCGCAGATCACTTTTCCGAAAATAAAGATCATTGCAGATGCGGGACAGCAGCCTGTGAATCAAATGACAGTAGGCGTAACCAAAGTTTTGGAAGGTGCCGTGAAAAAAGTTCCGGATCTGCAGGTTTTAAAAAGCACAACCAGCAGAGGAAGTTGCGAAATTTCCGCATTTATGGATTGGAATGTAAATGTAGATTTAGCCAAACAGCAGATCGAAAGCAGTATCAATGAAGTAAGAAACCAGCTACCGACAGATGTGAATATTTCTGTTGAAAAAATGAACCCTTCAATTCTTCCGGTGATGGGGTATTCTTTAAATTCCGGCTCAAAAGATCCTATTGAGCTGAAACAATTGGCACTTTATACCATCAAACCTTTTCTTTCACAGGTTCCGGGAGTTAGTGAGGTGAGAATTATCGGCGGACAGGACAAGGAATTCCGGGTGGTCATGAATCAGGCGATAATGGCAAGATTGGGAATTACACCCGCTTCGGTTGAACAGGCAATTAATAATTCCAATTTCATTAAATCCAATGGTTATTCTTCAGATTTCCGGTATCTCTATTTAACGCTTACCGATGCCCAGATCCGCAATGAAGGCCAGCTGAAGAATCTTGTGTTAAGCAATAACGGAAACCGCATCGTTTTATTGAGTGATATTGCCCAGATCAATGTTCACAATGCGAAACAATATATTAAAGTGAATGCCAACGGACAGGAAAGTATCCTCATTGCGATCATACAGCAACCCAATGCGAATGTAGTTGATCTGAGCAAAGCAATGGAAGCAAAAATTGCCGAACTGCAAAAAACGTTACCGAAAGATCTGGTTTTAAAACCATATTATGTCCAGGCAGATTTTGTGAATGATTCTATAAAAAGTGTTACCGATGCTTTATGGATCGGATTGGTTTTGGCCATCATTGTTGCTATCATTTTCCTCCGTTCGTGGAAGGCGAGTGCCGTGATTTTAATCACGATTCCGATCACCTTAAGTCTTACGATGCTTGTTTTGTATACAATGGGACAAACATTCAATATTATGACGTTGGGAGCCATTGCCGCTGCAATAGGATTAATCATTGATGATGCGATTGTGGTGGTTGAACAAATCCATAGAACCCACGAGGAACATCCCGAGGAATCTTCAAAAACTTTAGTACAAAAAGCGATTAATTATCTTCTGAAAGCCATGGTCGGCTCATCACTCAGTACAATTGTCATTTTTTTACCTTTTATGCTGATGAGTGGTGTTGCGGGAGCTTATTTTAAAGTGATGACGGACACCATGATTATCACTCTGGTCTGTTCATTTTTGGCGACATGGATATTATTGCCTATCGTTTACTTATTCTTATCGTCAGGAAAACAAAAAGAAAAAAATCTTCAGCATCACGATGTAAAAGAAAGGAAATGGGTGGGATTCTTCATTAAAAGACCTTTATACAGCTATGTATTCATAGGAATCCTTATGGTTGTAACGGCGATAATTCTCCCCAATATCAGTACCGGATTTCTGCCTGATATGGATGAAGGCAGTATTGTTTTAGACTATAATTCACCACCGGGAACTTCACTGGAAGAAACCGACAGAGAACTGAAAGAGGTTGAAAAAATCATCACTTCAACTCCTGAAGTCCAGGCCTACAGCCGAAGAACAGGAACCCAAATGGGGTTCTTTATCACGGAACCGAATAGGGGAGATTATTTGATTCAGCTAAAGAAGAACAGAAGTAAAACGACTAATGAAGTTACAGATGATATCCGGGCGAAAATTGATGCCTCAGGGTTACCTTTAACCGTAGATTTTGGACAGGTGATTACCGACATGCTCGGTGATCTGATGAGCAGTGTACAGCCCATTGAAATTAAAGTTTTCGGAACAGATCAGAAAGTAATAGAAAGTTACTCAAGGAAAATCGCGGACATTGTAAGAAAAGTCAATGGTACAGCCGATGTATTCGATGGAATTGTCATTGCCGGCCCCTCAATGGTTGTCCATCCTAAGCTGCCTGTTTTGGCACAGTATACTATTTCTTTACCTGATTTTCAGAACCAGCTGCAGGCCAATTTGGACGGGAACGTAGCCGGAAATATTTTTGATAACGTTCAGTACACGCCGATACGGTTATTGTACAACGAGAAAAGCAACCAGTCTCTAAGTGACATCAGCAACAGTATGATTGCTTTACCCAATGGGACTTTGAAACCACTGAGCGAATTTGCAACCGTAAATGTAATCTCCGGTTCTGCCGAAATAAACAGAGAGGACCTGCAGACGTTAGGTATCGTAACCGCAAGATTAGATAATGGAAATCTGGGGGGAACAATCCAGGAAATTCAGAAACAAATGAATCAGAAAATGAAACTGCCGGTGGGATATTCTGTGGTGTATGGCGGTGCATATGCAGAACAGCAGCAATCATTTAAAGAACTGCTGATTATTTTGGTGGTTTCCAGCTTGCTGGTATTTTCGGTGATGCTGTTTTTGTTCAGGAATGTTCTGGTGGCTTTAATCATTTTATTTGTTTCAGTTCTGGGACTTTCGGGAGGTATTCTGTTACTGTATGTGACAAACACTCCATTGAATGTCGGAAGTTATACAGGACTCATTATGATGGTGGGAATCATCGGGGAAAATGCCATTTTTACCTATCTGCAATTCCACGAAAGTCTGGCAACGAAAACCAAGGAACAGGCTGTCATTTATGCCATCAGTACAAGGCTTCGTCCGAAATTAATGACCGCTTTGGGAGCTATCATCGCATTACTGCCCTTAGCATTGGGAATCGGAACGGGAGCTCAAATGCATCAGCCTTTAGCCATCGCTGTTATCGGTGGTTTTATCGTTGCATTACCGCTTCTGCTCATTGTCTTGCCGACATTGCTCAATACAATCAATTTAAAACAAAAAGAAACAAATAATCAATAAAACACAATGAACACAAATGTTATTAATCATTATTCAAAGCTCAGGCTTTCTTTATTTTTTTTACCGCTGTCTTGTTTGATGATAATTTTTTTATATCTCTATTATCAAGACGCCTTATCTGCTGATAAATATATACAGAACCAGAAGAACTGTTTCTATTTTTTAAATTCAGAATTGTCACAATTTCCAGATATACAGTATAATCTTACCCAGCTGGGAGATGCGCTGGTTTTTTTATCATTCTTAACCATTTTCATTGTATATGCCCCTAAAATGTGGGAATCTTTACTATCAGCTTCTCTTGTATCATGTTTGTTTTCTAATGTACTTAAAAAAATATTTGCCGTACCCAGACCTGCTGCAGTATTTGATAACAATAGTTTTGTGATCATCGGAAAAACATTGTCCGGACACAACAGTGTACCATCAGGACATTCGATTACAGTTTTGGCGGTACTTACAGTTCTCATGTTTGCCTTTAGCCCCCAAAAGCTGATCTGCAAAATAATATGGATTTTTTTCGTACTCGTTACCGGGCTGATTCTTGTGTTGACGAGAGTAGGTATAGGAGCACATTATCCGCTTGATGTCATTATTGGCGGTATCGTGGGGTATATTTCCGGGCTTACGGGGATCTTTCTCAGCCGAAAATACAGAATTTGGTCCTGGATTAATCATAAAAAATACTATCCCATTTTTATTTTGTTATTTCTGATTTGTGGTGTTGCAATACTCAACAAAATAATTAATGAAAATTTGACCATATTTTATCTGGCATTTATTAGCTTAGTTGTTTCACTTTATAAAATTATTGCGCTGTATGTTAAAAAATGATATAAAACTAACTCATTTTGTTTTGCTGATGAGTTTTCTTACTTTGTTATTGTTTCATTTTCCCTTTTACAGTTTTGTCTTTAAAAATGTCGATTATAAAAGTCTGAACGGCATTATCCTCATTATGAGTTTAATGATTCTAATGTTGGTGGCCAATGCCTTTGCATTCTACCTTTTTTATTTTCTGTCGCGTTTTGTAGGAAAATTTTTATTGGTTTTAACTTTTATCATCAATGCAATTGCCGTTTACTTTATCAATACATACAGTGTCGTCATAGACGAAAGTATGATCGGTAATGTGCTCAATACCAATTATTCAGAATCCAGCAGTTTTTTTTCCGTCAAATTGATAGTATACATCATTGTGCTCGGTATTCTTCCAGGTATTTACATCATTAAAACTAAAGTCGCCACTGTACCTTTGAAGAGGTTTTTAATCACCATTTCGCTTAGCCTGTTATTTATGCTCACTATGGTATTTGCCAATGCAAGCCATTGGCTGTGGATTGATAAAAATTCAAAAACATTAGGCGGACTTGCGATGCCCTGGTCATATTCAGTGAATATCTCTCTGTTCTATATTCATAAAAGCCAAAAAAATGAAAAAGAAATTTTATTACCCGATGCAGCGATAAGAGACAACAAGAAGTCGGTAATGGTATTGGTTATCGGAGAATCTGCAAGAAGCCAGAATTTTTCTCTCTATGGATACAGGAAGAATACAAATCCGCTGCTTTCCAAAATACCGCATGTATTTCATTTTGATGCTACCTCTGATGCCACCTATACCACCGCAGGCGTCAAGAGTATTCTGGAATATAAAAATACCGGTGACCTGTATGAAATCTTGCCGAATTATTTAGAAAGAAATAATGTAGAGGTTATTTGGAGAACCACAAACTGGGGAGAGCCGCCAGTTCATATAAAAAATTATCAGAACAGGGAGTTTTTAATGCCAAACTGCAAAGGCGAAGGATGTAATTATGATGAAATTCTTTTGACCGGGCTAAAGGACCAGATAGCAGCCAGTAAAAAAAATAAAATACTTGTCATATTACACACCAGCACCAGTCACGGACCTACATACAGCAAGAAATATCCGGCTCGATTCGAGACTTTTAAACCCGTTTGTAACAGCGTTGAACTGGGAAACTGTTCCCGGACAGAATTGGTCAATGCATATGACAATACCATCGTTTATACCGATTATATTTTATCTGAGGTAATTGATGATTTAAAACAACTCAAAGAGTATAACAGTGCCATGATCTTTGTTTCAGACCACGGAGAATCTTTAGGAGAAAAAAATCTATATATGCATGGATTACCTTTAAGTATGGCTCCTAAAGAACAATACGAGATTCCTTTTATCGTTTGGGTATCTGATGGTTCAAAACAGCTTAAACCCAATAAAATATTGTCTCAGCATCATGTGTTTCACAGTGTTTTAAATTTTTTGGGCCTACAAAGTCCTGTTTATGACGAAAAAATGAATATTTTCAAATAAATGCCGCCGCTTGCATCCTGTGCGCCCAGCAAAGAAGTGACCTGAGGCTATTGCTTCTTTGCAATATACCATTTAGGTTATCCCAATTTCAGCCCATCATTTTATTTTTATGAATATCAATTTGTTCTCCGGTTGTCGTTTTAAATACAGGTTCCAGCAGCAGGTAAGATCCTTAATCAATTCAGAATTTCTACAAAATTATATTTGATCTTTACTGAATAATAATGCTTTTTTGTAAGATCCTTTTGTTTTCCACAGGCTTTGCAGTGAAGGCATTTAATTTAATAAGAAATATGAAAATACTTATTATAGAAGACGAATGGGCTTTAAGCAAAAGTATGGTCAGCTATCTAAAGTCTGAAAATTACCTTTGTGAGGTATCCGGCAGTTTCAATGACGCTATTGAAAAGGTGGATTCTTATGATTATGATTGTGTACTTCTTGATATCTCTCTGCCTGACGGAAACGGCCTGTCGGTATTAAAATTTTTAAAAGAAAACAATAAAACAGAAGGAGTTATTATTATTTCAGCTAAAAATTCTATCGAAGATAAAATTGAAGGATTAAAACTCGGTGCTGACGATTATCTGCCGAAACCTTTTCATCTTTCAGAGCTCAGCGCCAGGATTGCTGCGGTCATTCGCAGAAGAAGGTTTAATGGGGAAAACATTTTGATCCTCAAGGAAATTACCATTGATATTGTCGCAAAAACGGTTGCTGTAGATCATCAATTTGCAGATTTGACAAGAACAGAATATGACCTGCTTCTTTATTTCGCAGTGAACAAAAACCGTGTCCTTTCCAAAGCTGCAATTGCGGAGCATTTATCCGGCGAAGATGCCTATTTACACGATACTTACGATTTTATCTATGCCCATATCAAGAATCTTAAAAAGAAAATGTCAAAAGCCGGAGCTGATGATTATTTAAAATCAGTGTACGGAATGGGCTACAAATTTGAAATCTGAAATGAAACTGATTCACTACCTATCCGGGCGATATATTATGTACTCCGCAATTATTTCGATCATTGCGGTTCCCTTGTTTTATCTGTCATTGCAGCATCTGCTGCTGAAAGGCCTGGATGAAGAAATGAAACAGCAAAAGAACTGGATAGAAAAGAAATTAAACAAAGTTTCTCCGAAAGATTTCATTTCTTTTGAGAATAATGTAACGGTAACGCTCTCTAAAAGCTCAAAAAAATCAGATGTTTTTTTCAGTGAACCGGTATTTGTAGAGACTGATCAGGAAGTTGTTATGCATCGGGTTTTGCTTTCCAATATGACTGTCAACGGTAAGAATTACACGGTCCGCATTCAGAAATCAATGATTGAGGATGAAGATCTTCTTAAAAGTATCCTGATGCTGCAGCTGGTCTTTATCTTTTTCCTGATTCTCGGTTTAGGACTGATCAATTTTTCGATATCAAAAAAATTGTGGCTTCCATTTAACGATATCGTAAAAAAAATGAAGAACTACCGTGTTGATATTTCTGCCGGGCTTCATTTTATGCCGACCAACATTATAGAGTTCAAAGATTTGGAAAATTCAATAAGTGAACTGGTAGACCGCAATAATACATTGTACAGATCACAGAAAGAATTTACGGAAAATGCCTCCCACGAGCTGCAAACGCCGATCGCTGTTTTTCATAGCAAGCTGGAGCTGCTGATGCAGACCGCACCCATCTCCGAAGAACAGGCCGGTTTGATAGAAGAACTCTTCTTATCGGGTGAAAGGATGCAGAGAATCAACAGAACGTTATTATTGTTGACAAAAATCGAGAATAATCAGTTTCCGGATACCGAAAAAATAGCCGTAAAAAAAGTTTTTGCCAACCTTATCACACAATATCAGACCATCTTACTCAGAAAAAATGTGAGCCTGGAAATTTCTTCTCACACTGAGCCCGAAATTACCGCAAATCCTATTCTGATTGATATCTTATTCGGAAACCTTTTATCAAACGCTTTCAAGTACACAGAAGAAAAGAACCCAATAAAAGTAGACCTGTCCGATCATTCGGTTTGTGTAAGTAATGAATCTCTGAACGGTGCCGGAAGACTTGCAGAATCAGACCTGTTTCAGCGTTTTAAGAAACAGTCGAATGACAGCAGCAGTCTCGGATTGGGGCTGGAAATCTGTAAAAAAATAGCTGATCTGTATCATTATAAAATTGGGTATGACTTTGCAGACAATCGGCATTTTTTTACCATTTATTTCAAATAATTTTTATTTCAGCGCTAAAATTCAACATCTCTACAGAATCAGGTTTCAACTTTACCCTATTAATCTAAAATTATTTAAAAATGAAAAAATTATTGTTAGCAATGTCTTTAGTATGCCTAAGTACCCTGGCTTATTCTCAAAAAAAAGAAAGTAAGGAAAAAGATACTGAAGTGCCTGCAGTGGTACAAAAAGCTTTCCAGAAAGCTTATCCGAATGTAAAAGCTGAATGGGAAAATGAAGATGGCAACTATGAAGCAGGCTTCACATACAAAGGACAGGAAATGAGCATTCTTTATAATGCGCAGGGTGTTTTGGAAGAAAAAGAAATGGAGATCAAAGTGAGCCAGCTTCCGTCTCTGGCTTCCTCGTATGTGGCAAAAAAACAGTTAGGTAAAATTAAAGAAGCCTCTAAAATCACCAAAGCCAACGGGACGGTCATGTATGAAGCCGAAGTGGCCAGCGGAGACGCTCTGTTTGATGCCCATGGCAATTTTGTGAAACTGCAGAAAGATTAAATCTGCATAGAAGTAAGAATGATTAGAGAAAGCCACGAATTAAGGTGGCTTTTTTTACAGAAAAAAAACGGATGATCCGGTAAATTCTAAATTTCTTCTAAATCATTACAGAATTTTGTTTAAAAATTAAAGTAATGAATAGAGTGGGACTGTTATTTTTTTCTATTTCAATCATATTTCCCGGAATGTCTTTTGCGCAGGTAAAGGGAGTAACCATTTCCGGTATGATCAAAAATAAATCTAACAAGCTGGCTTTGTCATATGCAAATATTTTGGCGAAAACTGAAAAAGATACTGCATTTGTTGCCGGAACGATTACCAATGAAGATGGCAGATTCTCGTTAACCGGAATTACACCGGGAAATTATCAGTTGGAATTTTCGCTCTCAGGATTTCGAAGGCAAACGCAGCTCCTTTTTGTGGGAAGCTTATCTGAATTTTTGGAGATCCCACCCATAGAACTTGAGCCGGAATCAGCTCAGGAAACAAAAATTGGAGAAGTTATTCTGACCTCTTCCAAAAAAAATGAACTCAGCAATCGGTTGGATAAAAAAACCTATTCGGTCGCTGATAATATCAGCCAAAGCGGAGGCTCTGTCCTGCAAAGCATGCAAAATCTTCCGGGAATTACTGTTCAGGACGGAAAAGTACAGCTGCGCGGTAACGATAAAGTGACGGTTTTAATTGATGGGAAACAAACTGCCCTTACAGGTTTTGGAAGCCAGTCCGGACTGGATACTATTCCGGCTTCTGCTATTGATAAGATCGAGATCATCAACAATCCTTCTTCAAAATATGATGCCAACGGAAATGCCGGAATCATCAATATTATGATGAAAAAAAACAAGCAGAACGGCTGGAACGGAAAAATCGGCTTTACTTATGGTACGGGTTCCTATTGGGTAAGAAAAGAAAATCTGCCGACCATAAGACCTCAATATACGATTACGCCAAAAATAAATCCATCCGTATCTCTCAATTACAGAAAAGAGAAAGTCAATATTTTCCTTCAGGCTGATAATTTATATACGGAAACACTGAATAAAAATGAATTTGTAACCCGGACCTATGACAACGGAACAATTATTAATTCACAGTTAAAAAGAAACAGAAATACGAATTATCTTACCACAAAAGCCGGAATCGACTGGAATATTGATCCTCAGAATACCTTGACTATTTCAGGGCTTTACGGAAGTGAGAAAATTATTGACCGCGGAGATCAGCCATTTTTTAACGGAGATCGGTCTCAACGCCTTCGTCTCTGGCAGTTTTTGGAAGATGAGCTGAAAACCACGATCATGGGAACGGCTTCTTATCAGCATAAATTCAAAGATGCAGGACATGTATTGAATATCGGATTCAATTATACTTTCCACAGAGAAGATGAAAAATATTTCTACGACAATTATTTACCGGCTTCAACAGGAACCGATGCTTTTAAATTATTATCGGATGAGCAGGTGTATGATTTTACTATTGATTATATAAAACCTTTAAAATATGGGAGAATTGAGACAGGAATTAAACTGAGAAACAGAAGCATTCCTACGGATATGAATTTTATTCCCGGGGTAAATTCTGTTTTAGATGCCCATGCAGGGGGCTGGGCAACGTATAAAGAATTGATCCCTGCGGTGTATGGAAATTATGTTTTCGAAAATGAAAAATGGGAAGCGGAGCTTGGGGTGAGACTGGAATACGTGAAAGTTCAATATGCTGTCAATCCGGATCATCCGATCTATAAAAGTGACCGCTACAATTATACACAGCCGTTTCCGAATCTGAGGATAGCTTATAAACTGAACGATCACAATAAGTTATCCGTATTTTACAACAGGAGAGTGGACCGTCCGAATGAAGTTGATATCCGGATTTTCCCGAAATATGATGACGCAGAAATTATAAAAGTCGGGAATCCGCAATTAAGACCTCAGTTTACCAATTCGATTGAACTGGGACACAAGTATAACTGGGATAACGGCTATCTGTATTCTGCTCTTTATCATCGTTTTGCTAACGGAACGATTACCAGAATTTCAAGTATTGTTCCTGAAAGCACACTGATTTATGCTGTATTTCAAAATGCCGGAAAAAGTTACAATTCAGGGTTGGAAATGATCTGGAATCAGAAAGTTTCAAAAGTATATTCCTTTAATATCAACGGAAATATCTACAGAAATCAGATCAGTGCATTTTCGGTAGCCAACCTGTATCCACAACCCAATATATTTTCTGCCGATCGGGAAACAGGCGTTTCAGGAAATGTAAAAGTGAACAATACATTCAAACTTTCTAAAGGATTTGATGCTCAATTAACAGCCGTTTACCTGGCTCCGGATATTATTCCGCAAGGGAAAATAAGGTCGAGGTTTTCAGTGGATCTGGGCGTGAAAAAATCAATTCAAAACGGAAAAGGCGAAATATTCCTGAATGCTACCGATTTGCTGAATACAATGGTCATTAAAAAGAAAATTCAGGGGAACGGGTTCGCTTACACAAGTGATGACTATTACGAAACTCAGGTTGTAAGATTAGGATATAGCTATAAATTTTAAAAATATAATAATCGTGAATAATTTAATAGAAGCTGTTAATAATGATGGGATATTATTTCTTTCGGAAATTCTTTCTGATCAGTATCCTTCTGAAGAGGAAATAATTGTATCTAAGTATGAAAAAGCTCTAAGACTAAAGTTCGAAAAATATCCCGAACTTACTTTTACAGAATCCGGGAAAAATAGCCTCGCAAAATGTAAGGAGGCGAATGTCCGGCTACTGAATTGTTCCCACAAATTTTAATACACAAACAAAATGTCAAATTACCATCAAAAAACTGCAGTGAGCCTTTTCATCTTGGCATCAGTCTTCGGGAAAGTTGCAGCTCAAAATACTGATACCATCCAGGTTCAGGAATTTAAACAAGATAGTACAGCTGTTGTATATACAGAAAAAAATACGTTAAACTATAAAAAGTTAATCATTCCTGCGGCTCTTATAGGTTACGGAGTGGCAAGTTTAAGCGTGAAAGGCCTGAAGGATTTGAACTTCTCTACCAGAGACGAAATTAATGAACACAAGCCGGATCATATCAACCTTGATAATTATACACAATTCGCACCCGCCGCTTTGGTATATGGATTAAATGCATTGGGAGTGGAAGGAAAGCATAATTTCAGAGACAGAACAATAATCTATGGAACCTCGATGCTGATAACATCCGCGTTTGTAGTTCCTTTGAAACATATGGTAAAAGAAGAAAGACCGGATCAGTCCAATAATCTTTCATTTCCTTCCGGCCATACTGCAATTGCTTTTGCTTCTGCGCAATTTATGTTCAGAGAATACAAGGATACCAACTTTTTATTAGGAATTTCAGGGTATTCTTTTGCTATTTTTACAGGAGTTTACAGAATGTTAAATGATAAGCATTGGTTCGGAGATGTTGTAGGTGGGGCCGGTTTTGGGATTCTTTCTACAGAATTGGCCTATTGGTTATATCCTAAAATTAATAAGCTTTTAGGAGGGAAAAACAAAAATTCTGCAGCCATGGTAATGCCTTTTTATCAGAACAAGAGTGTGGGAATAGGCTTTGTTAAAAACTTTTAATTAATACCGGAAAATAAATATGTGGTTCTACTATGCCTTACTATCGGCTTTATTTGCGGCATTTACCGCTATTTTTGCTAAAATAGGCGTTTCAAATGTCAGTTCCAATCTTGCTACAGGAATCAGAACCATTATCATTCTGGTGCTGGTTTGGAGTATTGTTTTTGTACAGGGAGAGGCCAAAGATATCCGTTCATTATCGAAGCTGAATATTATCTTTCTGGTTCTTTCGGGCGTTGCAACAGGATTGTCGTGGCTGTTTTATTTTAAAGCCCTACAAGTCGGGAAGGTTTCTCAGGTGGCGGCTGTAGATAAACTTAGTGTCGCCATTGCCATCTTATTGTCGGTCTTGTTTTTTAAAGAAACCTTAACATTGAAAACGGCGATAGGAGCTTTGCTGATCATTAGCGGAACGATATTGTTTGCCATAAAATGAATTGGACTGAATGATCAATAAAAAAGATACGAATTGGACTGCTCCAAAAAGGGTTGACTTTTTGGGGCATTTTTCTACGTAAAAACGCGGGGCTAAATAAGATTTTTAGCTTAGAATGAATAACTTAATTCTTAGCTATATTTATTGTATGAACTAAAATTAACTATTTCAATTCTAATTTAAATTTATGCTTTTATCCAAATATGACAAATTTTAACTTAATGATTAGTAAATTTTAATTGAAATTAAAACAACATTAGCGCAATTATGTATAGTTCATATTTGCGCATTGCCTAAATTTGGACGTTAGCGGTAATTTTAAAAACAGACATTAGTAATAAAAAGTGATGAAATCAATAATAATTTTTATATCCATAATTTCCTTTTCAAATAACTTGGTCTTTTCGCAAACGTCTGAAAGAAAATTTGTATCAATTAACAATAAAAAAATTGCATATAAAACTTTCGGTCTTGAAAATAGAAAAGGCAATGAGCCAGTTGTAGTTTTTGAAGCAGGACTTGGTTCTGGTGGTGGGGGTTATGGCGGTTTACTTTCATTTGTTCAAAAAAGATTTGCGGGTATTGTTTATGATAGAAACGGAATTGCAGACTCTGAAATCGATACTTCCCTAAAAACTGATGCAGACGTAATGAAAAGACTTCACGATTTATTAACAAAATTAGAAATTAAGCCGCCTTATTTATTGGTCGGTCATTCCATTGGCGGACCTTTTATTCGTTTATATGCTTCAATTTATCCGAATGATGTCTGTGGTTTGTTCTTCATAGATCCAACAGATTTTATGCTAACGCAGGGAGAAGATGATAGAGTAAAATTAAATACTTTGAGCAAGTCGGGATACAGAGAATTATTTATAAAAAATTACGATTATATACTAAAAGACACTTCAATCTCAAATGGATTTAGATTTGAAGTTGAAAGGGAAAAGAATGAAAGTACACCTGTATTCTTTAAAAGATACAAATCTTTATCACCACTCAAAGATATTCCCGTAACAATAATGATTTCTTATAATAAGCATATAGAAGATTACGAAATAGAAATGAATAAAAATTTGAACTTGGGTATCAATCTAATTCCTTGGTGGAAAGAATTAGATTATCTTAGAATTGATCATTATGCGGAAATGATAAAAAATAACCAACACAGTAGATTGATTTTATTGCCACTTTACAGTCATGGAATCCATCAACAAGATCCAAAAATTGTAGCAGATGCATTAATTGAAACATATGAAAATTGCCTATCTTCAACTAAAAATAGGTGAAAAACTACTGCTAACATCGGTTTGGCAATATGGCAGGTTTAGTGCTAAATCGAAGTTTATCTCCTCTTAAAACGATTTTGTGATTATTGAAAGTCTTTACTTTCTTATCCGCCACATCGCCAAGCCGAAAAACATTAATAATAGATATAACTAAATCTCAAAAAACGATCGTGAAAAGAAATATTGATTAAGATAGTGTCAACTTATTGTACTAAAGAGGTTTTAAAATCACCCATATGGGTGATTTTTTATTTGTATAGATATTTTTAAATTTAAAAAAAATTACCATGAAAAATTTATTTATTTCCAGATTAACAACTCAAGTTATGTGCATGATTATTACTTTTTTTACTTCTTGGCAAGTAAGTGGTCAAATTGTTGGATGCATTGGTGGTTACAGAGATGATGAAAAAAAGCCAGGTTGGGATAGAGGTTATTGTTCATATATGTATTGTAGCAATTATCCGGAAAGTTGGGTAAGGGCAAAAGCTGAATTGGATCGAGGAACCCGAACAATTTCAGTTTACTTACAACTTGAAACAGATGCTACACATGCTGGACCTATGGGTTATGCTGAAGTATACCTTTTGGGAAGTGACGGAAAATCTTTTGATAAACTAACTACTAACACAATGGGTATAGGAGGAAAGATGCCGGGAGGATTTAGAGAAGAAGTATTTGTTTCAAGGGTTACACTATCACAAGAGATTGTTGATCGGATTAATTCAATAAAGGTATATCCAACTTGTGCAGGTTTTCAACAAGACTACACGGTCTTTAATCACATTAGTAATGTTGCAAATGATGCAATGAAGATTGTTGGACAATTTATTACTATTTCTTATTAATGTACTGTATACAACAGGACATTGGACTATATATATTTATCCAAATATATGTAGTGCTACAATATCATGCAAATGAAGAAATTAAATAATAAAATATGAATCCATATACTTGTAGAGAGCTATAATTTAAAATATGGCGAAATTATATACTTAATAAATGAAAAAGGGAAAACGTTTTCTGGAATATATGAAGAGAATGAATCTAATTATGCAATCATATACAATTTAACATAATATAAATTATAGGACAAATAATAATCCTGAGAATAGAGGCCCTAATCCATGAGATTCCTTTATTCTCCCCATTTTCCGAATAGATATTCTTTAACCGTTTCTAAGAACTTCTCCCTGGTCATAACCCTGTCCGGAACGTCTTCCAGGCTTCCTTTATTTTCGACCTCATCAAAAAACAGGATATTCATAAAAATAAAACAGACAGATAAACTCGATTTCTGAGCCTTGTACAATTTCTTTAGCGTCTTGTTCATCTACAAACCCTTCAGGCTCTCCGTAATCTGCTGTATTTCTTTAAATGGCGTAAACATCCATTCTCTGAAAAAATATTGCCCTTACAGCAGCTCATGATCAAAAAAATAATGGTCAAGCAATTTACTGTAAAATTTTTCTTTATCATCCGTATACAGCGTTTTATTATTCTCATAAAACTGATCAATGCCGCAGACCTCCCAATCTTTGTCAAAGATGATGATCAAATCTGATGCTCTGCCAGTTTTAAGCAAAATTTTTGTCAATACGTACAGCTTTGTTGCCACCTAACTTATTGATTTTCTTAACCATATTTTCATGCATTATTTATAATTCCACTTATATTATGTTAAATTCATAAATGGATCATTATGCGATCTCATTTTGATTTAGGCTGTAAATCTTTATTTCCATTTTAAAAATACAAAATCTTGCCCCATGACAGCTTTTATAATAATGAAACTGAATACCTTTATCCTAACCAAAAATAAAATAATATGAAACCTAAAATGATCTGGGCCAATCTGGCCGTAGCCGACCTTAAGCGCACACAGAAATTCTATACAGAACTGGGATTCAAACCCAATAATCCCCATAGTTCTAATGAACTGGTGAGTTTTTTTGCAGCGGGAAATGAATTGATCATTCACTTCTTCTTAAAAAACGTCATAGAAAGCAATGTAAAGAACGTTACATTCGGGGATTCTCAACACAGGAATGAGATTATATTTACCCTTTCTGCAGAAAGCAAAGAACAGGCAGATGAATGGGCTGAAGAAGTAAAAAATGCAGGCGGAACCATTGTTTCAGAACCTGAAAGTTTTGGAGAAAACTATTACGGTTTTGTATTCGCAGATCCTGACGGACACAAGTTTAATGTATTTTGCATGTAGGTGTAAAGAATATTTTTCCCTATATTTGATATTCAACAGATACATATGAACCGCGCGAACTGTCTGCCTCCTCCGGTACCTTAATATTTTCAATTTAATCTGAAGTGTACTTATGCCGTTAACTCATTAACGGCCCAAATTGTTATGCTTCTCATTTTAACAAAAATATTAATTCAAATCTTTACAGTTCATTATCAATGAAAAAATCATATTTATTATTGCATCTGGCCGTCATACTGGCTGGATTTACGGGTGTATTCGGAAAATTGATATCGCTTAATGAAGGGCTTTTAACCTGGTACAGAGTTCTGTTTTCCTTTATTATTCTATTTTTTATCCTGAAAATAGTTAAAATTCCAAATACCGCTTCAGGAAAAGAAAAACTGAAAATCGCCCGGGCAGGACTTCTTATTACCTTACATTGGGTGCTGTTCTATGCAAGTATCAAATATTCCAATATATCCATTGGGGTGGTATGCTATTGTCTCACCAGCTTTTTTACGGCTTTACTGAAACCCCTTATTGACCGGCAGAAATTCAGATTATCAGAATTGGGACTCAGTACTTTGACGCTTTTAGGAATCAGTCTTATCTTCCACTTTGATGCGTCTTACCAGCTGGGAATTATTCTGGGAGTATTTTCTTCTGCTGTTGCAGCGCTCTATACCATTTATAACGAGCGTCTGGTTCAGCGTTTTGACAGCATTATTATCAACTATTATCAGATGCTAGCCGGTACTGTATGCCTTGGAGCAATTTTGCCCGTATACCTCCTCTATTTCAAAGTAGATAGCATAGTTCCTGGATTAAAAGACACGGCTTATTTGGGGCTCTTATCGCTTTTCTGTACGGTAGGCTTATACGTGATATTTGCAGAAGTTTTAAAGAAAATTCCGGCTTTTACGGTTAATTTAACCTTCAATCTGGAGCCGGTATATGCTATTATTATTGCCTTTTTATTTTTCGATGAAAGCAAAGAAGTTAATCTTTCGTTTTATATAGGATTGACATTTATTATTACTTCTGTAGTTTTACAGACATTCATTTCGCTGAAGAAAGCAAAATAATAATGGTTTGAACCGTTTTATTTAAATCAAACCCGGACCCTTAGGCTAGCTTAAGGGTCCGGTTTTTTTTATTGTAAGTTCAGAACAAAATAAAAATCCTACTTATTCATTCCCAAACTGTTATACAACTGCACCTGCCATATTCCCAATACCTCTTTAAGCATCACAAAAGTAAATGCGGCATTATAGCTGTTGGGAAATACTGTTATTTCAGTATCTATAAAATCTGAAGCCTGTGGAACAGGTTTTAATCCAAAGGTCTGAAAAAGAGCAACAGATCTTTTCATATGAAAACCGGAAGTCACTAAATAAACACTGGTGGGTGCCATCTTTTTTAATATCGGACTTGAGAATTTTGCATTTTCATACGTATTCATGCTTTTATCTTCTTTAATAATATCAGCTTCAGATACGCCCATCCGTTTAAAGTTTTCACTGAATAATTCTGCTTCACTTGTATGCCCTCTTCCCTTTCCGGAAATTAATATTTTACAAGGCTGGTTATTTTTCCTGTACTCATAATACAGCTGATAGGCTGTAACCATCCTGGAATAAGACATTGTATGCAGCTTTTCGGTATGGTCAAAATCTACAACCCCGCCGCCCAGCACGACAATAACAGGATTTTGAGAAGCCGTATTCTTACTCACTTGAGTATTAACATAACTTTTCTGCAGATATCCGGAAGTTAATTTACCCAGAAAACCATTTCCAATGAAGATCGTGATTAAAACTACCGCTATGCCAATTCCTGTTCTCAGATTTCTACGTTTATTTTTTCTTTTCAACAAGGTTATTATAACGATCGCAAGAAATAATAAGAAATAAGGTTCTGTAAAAAGCTGTAAAGCACGAAATAAAAGGTCAAGTAAAAATTTCATCTATGATAATATTGATTAATGTAGAAAACATCGGATCCGCAAAGATAAAGAATTTCCCTAAGTATTGCTTTTCCCAATACATTTCAACGATCTGCCTGAGATGAAATTGCTTTTTCTTTCTCTCTGCAATACTCTATTATTTCATTTTTTATTTAATAATTTTATAGGATCAGAATATTGATACACCATGGATTACCAAACATTTCAGCCTAGTGCGGATCTGGCCCCTTTTATAAAATGTTACTGGACTCTGGACAGCCCCAGGGAGGCTACTCCGCAGGTACAAACCATTGTTCCGGATGGCTGCATGGAAATGATTTTTCATTATGGCGATCTTTACCATCAATATATTGACGGAAAAGCCGTTGTACAGCCCAGAAGCTGTGTTTTCGGACAGCTTACCCAACCTTTAAAGATTGAGCCAACAGGAATTACGGGTATTTTTTCTGTCCGTTTCCATCACGATGGCTTTGTTCCATTTGCCTCCATTCCTATTAAAGAGATGGATGATAAAGCTGTCCCGCTTGAAAAACTCTTCGGAATTACCGGAACCGAGCTGGAAGAAAATGTATTCTATGCCTCCACGGTACAAGAGAAAATAGATTTTGTGGAAGCATTTTTACTGGAAAGACTCAATACCGAAACCATTGACAGGATCGTACAGTCCACGGTAGACCTCCTGCTGAAGGTAAACGGACAAATATCTGTACATGAACTGTCTGCACAAACCAATATCAACCGCCGGCAATTGGAACGCCGCTTCTCTTCGGCTATTGGCTTAAGTCCCAAACAGCTTTCCAAAACAATCCGCCTCCAAGCTACGCTCAAACATCTTCTCAATAAAGAATATACCAGCCTTACTACCCTCGCCCACGAATCTGAGTATTACGACCAGGCCCATTTTATTAAAGATTTCAAGGAATTTACCGGGCTTACCCCCAAAGAGTTTTATGGGGACAACCTTCAAATGTCGTTCCTCTTTTACGGAAAAGGCTCCTGATGTCGCATTTTTACAATTTTGACTTTGCCGATCTGTTGAACTTTGCGGAAATAAAATAGACCACAATGAAAACAAAACTAATTTTTGCCCTTATCAGCATTTTCCTTGCAGGCAGCTGGGCCCAAAAGCAAAGCGAAATCAGCAGACTGGAATGGCTTCTCGGAACCTGGGAAACCAAAACCTCCAAAGGAAGCCTTTATGAAACCTGGACCAGAAAAAGCAATACGGAATTTCAGGGAAAAAGCTACTATCTCAACAAAAAAGATACCCTCCTTTTTGAATCTGTCCGGTTGGTTGAAAAAGATAAAAAGCTGCACTATATCGTTTCCGTGAAGAAACATAATAACGAACTTCCCGTAGATTTTGTTTCCAAGATGGTGAAAGAACCTGCCTCCGTAGTATTTGAAAACCTGCAGCATGACTTCCCACAAGTTATTACCTACAAAAAGTGGGTAAAGATTCTTTATTTGCAGAAATTTCCGGCATCATGAACGGAAAAATGTCAAGACAGGGATTCCCTATGAGAAAAATAAAATAGAGTTTTAATGAGGATTATTTATCTTTATTTCCATCAATAAACATAATATTTCTTAACTTAAAATAACAGGGTTTCGGCGGCCTCCGGCCGCCGAAACTATCCATTCCACTTTAGCAGGCAAGTTCATTTGCGCTCTCAGCTCCTCAGAATATAAGGCTTCCAAAATTTTTACTCTTCCATATCTTCAATAATCTGTGAAATCTGCGAGATCTGTGGGAAATTATACCTTTTTTAAGCTGCTTCTCGCGCAGATTCCATCGATATCACAAATTTTATGTACTTGCAAATACCATAGACCGTTTAAAACTGCTCTTTAGCAATATTCACTCATAAATCATCTCTTTTTCTAAAATTAACTTCTTTTTATAATCATATTAAAAACAAACAAAAGCTATATTTTGATAATTGAAATGGAGAATATTAAGTTCTCCACCTGTTCGTTAACAATCAATATTTAAATCTAGTTCAATAAAATTTTCTCACAAAAAACTTGCGTAGCTAAATAACTACACATATATTTGTAGTCAAATAACTACACAATGAATTTAAGAAGAGATGTATTTCAGGCGATAGCAGATCCTACGAGAAGATCTATATTGATGCTGGTGGCGGCACAGTCGATGACGGCGGGAGCCATTGCCTCCAATTTTGATACGGCAAGGCCTACCGTTTCCAAACATCTTCAGATCCTTACAGAATGTGAACTGCTGAGATCCGAACAAAACGGCCGTGAAATTACATATCACCTTAATCCCAATAAAATGAAAGAAATAGCCGATTTTATAGAACCTTTCCGCAAAATGTGGGATGATAAATTCAACAAGCTGGAAAGCGTCATGAAAGCCTATCAGAAAAAGATCAGTAATGAGTAACGGGCAATACGTACTAATTTTATACTCTAAAACCCTAAAACTCTCCCCACTCTACTCCTCTCAAACTTAAGAAACACCCAAATACCCAAAATATGGAACTCAAAACAAAAATCAATGCTGAAGACGGACAACAGGAAATCTTTATCACCAGAGAATTTGACCTTCCCGTAGCATTACTT
This sequence comes from Chryseobacterium sp., assembly GCF_022869225.1. Lineage (NCBI taxonomy): Bacteria > Pseudomonadati > Bacteroidota > Flavobacteriia > Flavobacteriales > Weeksellaceae > Chryseobacterium > Chryseobacterium sp. The sequence continues at coordinate 4,830,644 of NZ_JALIHL010000001.1, forward strand.
TTCAAAGCGTATACAGAACCTGAATTGGTAGAACAATGGATGGGAACCAAGGTACTGAAGCTTGAAAACAAACAGCACGGCGGTTATCAGTTTGAAACTACTAATCCGCAGGGAGACATTGTTTTCAGAGCCAACGGAACCATTCATGAATTCGTTCCTGAACAGAGAATCGTAAGAACTTTTCAAATGGAAAATACTCCTTTTCCCGTTCAGATGGATTTCTTGGAATTTGAAAAATTAACGGATACCACCAGCAAAATTACCATTCAAACCGTTTACAAATCGGTCGACTTCAGAGACCAGATGCTGAAACTCCCATTTGCACAGGGACTTAACATGGCACACAACCGCTTGCAGGAGATTTTTAAAGAAGGTAAAGGTTAGATGTCAGATAATGGAAGTTAGAAGTTGATATACTCTCCCATGCTCATACTCTCAAAACCCTCAAATTCAAAATATGAATCCAAAAACTGATTTTTTCTTTGATAAAGCCAGACAATGGCAGAAAGAATTTGAAAAATTAAGAACGGTCCTCCTTGATACAGGACTGGAAGAAGACCTGAAATGGGGATGCCCCTGCTACACCTATCATGACAGGAATATTGTGCTGATCCATGGATTTAAGGAATATTGTGCGCTCCTGTTCTTCAAAGGTGCTTTATTACAGGACAGCGGACAGATCTTGATCCAGCAGACCGAAAATGTACAGGCTGCCCGGCAAATCCGTTTTACCAGCCTGAAAGAAATCACAGACCTGGAAAAAGTGATCAAAACCTATGTATATGAAGCGGTAGAAGTAGAAAAATCAGGAGTGAAAGTTCCTATGAAAAAGACCAAAGAATTTGAAATGCCTGAAGAATTTCAGAATAAACTCGATGAGGACCCGGTATTGAAAGAAGCCTTTGAAGCTTTAACACCGGGACGCCAGAGAGCTTACCTGCTCCATTTCTCTTCAGCCAAACAGCCTAAAACCAGGGAAGCAAGAATTGAAAAATACATCCCGTACATCCTTACCGGAAAAGGACTCAATGATTAATCCTAAAAACCACCAACATGTCAACACAAAATAAATCAGAGAAAACAAGAAAGATCATCTATTGGATCTTCACATTATGGATGTCTTTGGGAATGGTTTCCACAGCCATTGTCCAGCTCATAAAAAATAAGGACGAACTCGCCAACTTTGCCAATCTGGGCTACCCCGCCTATCTGATGAGCATTCTCGGGGTTTGGAAACTCCTGGGAGTTACAGCCATACTGATCCCTAAGCGTCTGCTGTTAAAAGAATGGGCCTATGCCGGGTTTTTCTTCGTCATGTCGGGAGCCGTCATTTCTCACCTTATTGTTGGAGACACAGCCAGCAGAACTTTCCCGGCCGTATTATTATTTGCTCTGGTTATCATTTCATGGTATTTCAGACCTGCTGACAGAAAGATTTCTATGACTAATTATTAATCTTACTCTTGGAATTATGTATACTTTTTTGAAAAGACCAGGCACTTAAGTGAGCTTAAGAGACGGGTGATATGCATAATAAGAGCACTTAAGTTTAAAAAAATCTTTCTCTTGAATAAACTTATGATCCGCTCTTATTTTAAACTTACTAAAGTGAGCTTAAGTGTTTTAAAATAAAAAGTTTCATTAATTTAATGATGTTTACGGATTGGAAATCTGTAAAAAATTTAAATAAGTTCATAATGTGCCTCTTTGCAATTGACCAACTATAAAAACAGTCTTCCTGATAAAACAAAATGTAATATGAAAAAGAAACCATTAACACCAGAGCAAAGCGAAGCCCTTTTAAAAGTATTAAAAAGCCGCTTTGAAAAAAATATAAACCGCCACAAAGACCTGAAATGGGAAAAAATACAGGCCAAACTGGAAGCCCAGCCTGAAAAACTCCGGTCTTTGCATGAAATGGAAGAAACGGAAGGTGAACCCGATGTGGTAGATTATGATAAAAAAACAGATGAATACCTCTTCTTCGACTGTTCGCCTGAAAGTCCTAAACGCAGAAGCCTTTGCTACGACTATCACGCCTGGGATGCCCGGAAGGCCAACAAGCCGGAAAGTAACGTCATCGACAAGGCCGCCGAAATGGGCATCGAACTTTTAACTGAAGAGCAATACCGTAAGCTCCAGGAATTGGGAAAATTTGATCAGAAAACATCAAGCTGGGTACATACCCCGGCATCTATCCGAGAACTTGGCGGTGCGATATTCTGCGACAGGCGTTACAATACGGTCTTTATGTACCATAACGGCGCCGATTCTTATTATGCGGCGAGAGGATTTAGGGGAATGCTGAAGGTATAAAAAAGTTTGAGAGTCTGTGAGTTTGAGCGTTTGAGAGTGAAAATCTTTGATTTTTCAAAAAACTTATGCGTACTTCTACCCAGTTAGCATATACCTTTATTTTTACTTAAGTGCTTACAACTTTTGTGACTTTTGTCGTTCATCCTCATTCCGCAGCAATTCAAACATTTGAAATAAAATATCCCCATTTGAACTCTCAGAGAAAAACAATTTGAAATAGTAAAAGTAATCGTAAGAAAATCAGAGATTTTCAAAAACTTAGGTGTACTTCTACCCAGTTAGCACTTAACTTCATTTTTACTTAAGTGTTTACAGCTTTTGTGACTTTTGTGGTTGATCGTAAAAACTTATGCGTACTTCTACCCAGTTAGCATGTAACTTCATTTTTACTTAAGTGTTTACAGCTTTTGTGACTTTTGTGGTTGATCGTAAAAACTTAGGTGTACTTCTACCCAATTAGCATATACCTTTATTTTTACTTAAGTGCTTACAACTTTTGTGACTTTTGTGGTTGATTGTAAAAACTTATGCGTACTTCTACCCAGTTAGCATATACCTTCATTTTTACTTAAGTGTTTATAACTTTTGTGACTTTTGTGGTTGATCGTAAATACTTATGCGTACTTCTACCCAGTTAGCATATACCTTCATTTTTACTTAAGTGCTTATAACTTTTGTGACTTTTGTGGTTCATCCTCATTCCGCAGCAATTCAAACATTTGAAATAAAATATCCCCATTTGAACTCTCAGAGAAAAACAATTTGAAAATAATAAGAAAATTAGAGATTTTCAAAAACTTAGGTGTACTTCTACGCAGTTAGCACTTAACTTCATTTTTACTTAAGTGGTTACAGCTTTTGTGACTTTTGTGGTTGATCGTAAATACTTATGCATACTTCTACCCAGTTAGCATATACCTTTATTTTTACTTAAGTGCTTACAACTTTTGTGACTTTTGTGGTTCATCCTCATTCCGCAGCAATTAAAACATTTGAAATAAAATATCCCCATTTGAACTCTCAGAGAAAAACAATTTGAAATTGTAAAAGTAATCGTAAGAAAATCAGAGATTTTTAAAAACTTAGGTGTACTTCTACCCAGTTAGCATGTAACTTCATTTTTACTTAATTGTTTACAGCTTTTGTGACTTTTGTGGTTGATCGTAAAAACTTATGCGTATTTCTACCCAGTTAGCATATACCTTCATTTTTACTTAAGTATTTATAACTTTTGTGGTCAAAAACCCCAGTTTAAAAATTAATTTATATCATAAAATCATGATCTGTTCACATCCTATTTTCAATATACAAATACTATTATTAATTTAGCAGCAAAGAAATTTGATTCTAACAATTAAGGATATGAAAAAATTAATCTTACTGGGCGCTGTATCAGCTTTTCTGATCAACTGTAACAAAAAAACTGAAACTCCGGCTCCGAAAGTTGAAGCTGACACTATAGCTGTTGCCGAACCTGTGGTAGATACGCTGGGACCCAAATCATTCTGCTACATAGGAGTTACAGGAAAAGACAGTGTTTTTGCATCTATTGATGATAATTTGGGCACGATTACCGGAAAATTATCGTATAAAAACAGTGAAAAAGACAGCTCAAAAGGCGATGTAACAGGTTTTAAATCCGGTGACACCCTGAAACTGACTTATGAATTTGCCTCTGAAGGCAAAAAAAGCAAGAGAGATATTTATTTCCTTCAGAAAGACAACACTTTAACAGAAGGAATTGGCGATCACAAAGAGGAAGACGGACAATCAAGATATGCAGACGAAAAAAAGATCAGCTATAAAGACGGGCAAAAGCTGAACACAGCAGATTGTAAAACGGTCAATAAAGCTTTAAAGTAAACTGATCTGCGGTTTAAAAAATAAAACAGCCTGTTGTAAAGGCTGTTTTTTTATGCATTATAATTCTTTTTCAATAATTTCAATAAACCGGTTTACCGGATCATCGCCTGTGTTCCAGGAAGTAATAAGACGGATAGCAGAAGATTGATCGTCTATTTTTTTCCAGACATAAAATTCAAAATTTTCAGACAAGATTTCTATCACCTTATTGCTTAAAATGGGAAAGATTTGATTGGTATGCGTATCTGAAAGAAACTGTACTCCTTTTTTCTGTAGGGCATGTTTGATTTTCATGGCCTGCTGATTGGCATGTTTGGCCAGATCAAAATACAGATCATCTTTCATCAGTTCTGAAAACTGTATTCCTAACAGTCTTCCTTTGGCCAGCAGTGCGCCTTTTTGCTTGATATTAAAAGCGAAATCTTCCTGAAGAGCAGGATGATTAATCACAATGGCCTCTCCTATCAGCGCTCCGTTTTTGGTTCCTCCCAGATACAATATATCTGTCAGTTCCGCTACTCTTTCCAGGGTAAGATCGCTGATCTCAGCAGTCAGTCCGTGCCCCAGCCTTGCTCCATCCATAAACAGATATAAGTTATTCTGCTTACAGAAATCCGAAAGTTCCTCCAATTCTTTTGCCTGATAAATTGTTCCCAGCTCTGTAGAATTTGAAATGTAGACCAGCTTTGGCATCACCTGATGCGGTACATTTTTATGATTTTCAAGCACCGGAATAATATCTGACGGCCTCAGTTTGCCGTCTCCGGTTTCGATACTCAGGACTTTATGGCCTGTGGCTTCAATAGCTCCGGTTTCGTTGTTGAGAATATGCCCTGAAGCAGCAGAAACGGCACATTGATAAGGCTTTAAGACAGAAGAAATCACAATCAGGTTGGCCTGTGTGCCTCCGGAAACAAAGTAGATATCTGAATCTGCTTTGTTCATTTTTGTTTTGATCTGTTCTTTTGCTTTTAAAGAATACTCATCTTCACCATAGCCGGCCTGCTGATCTGTATTATTTTGTAAAAGGGCCTGTAATATATTCGGGTGACATCCCTCGGAATAGTCGTTTTTAAATGAAAATTTCATAGAGTAAAATTAAAAAAACTTAAAATAACAAGAGCCAACTTTCCATTTTATTTTGTTAGATTTGTATAGAAAATCATCTAACATTTTGAGAACAACCCTAACAGAAGAAAATTACCTGAAAGCTTTGTTTCATTTAGTTGACAATGAAGGAAAGGTGACGATTAATGAGCTCAGCAAATTTTTAAATGTAAAAATGCCGAGTGTCAATAACATGATGAAGAAATTTGCAGAAAAAAAGTGGGTCATTTATGAAACCTACAAACCTTTGATCGTTACAGAAAGCGGTAGACGCGAAGCAGCTCTGGTCGTCCGCAAGCACCGACTAACCGAAATGTTTTTGGTTAAAAAAATGAATTTTGGCTGGGAAAATGTTCATGAGATCGCGGAACAGCTGGAACATGTACACTCCCAGATTTTCTTTGATAAGATGGATGAAATCCTGAATTATCCTAAATTTGATCCTCACGGAGAGCCTATCCCCGACAAAGATGGAAATATCATCGCACAGGATCTGCAGAGATTAAGCAATTGTGAGGTTGGAGAAACCGTTGTTTTTGCTTCAGTAACGCTCTCTGACGACGCTTTTTTAAGTTATTTAAATGACAGGAAACTTCTTCTCAATACCAAGGTAAAAGTAACCAAAATCGAAAATTTTGATAAATCAATGACCATAGAGATCGATGGTACAACAGAAATTTTAAGTAAAAAAGCAACTGAGAAGATATTGGTTAAGAAATAAAAGGTAAACACCATTACATGAGTAATAATTGACCTGCAAAAAGGAGGCCGTCTCAAAAGTGAAAAAATTAAACCTTTGTCATTCTGAGCCTTTTCAAGTAAGATTCCGGTCTCATTCAAAAAAATGAATGACCTGTTATTCTATAACTGTTAAAAAACGGTTAAACTCCATTTCCTGAAATATCTGAAAATTTATTTTTAACTAGGTTTGCAAACTTTCCACAGACTTTGTCTTTCCGACAAATACTAACTTTAATTATTACCAAAAAAAATTATGAAAAAAAGCCTTCAGTTTTTTATTGTTTCGATGCTGTTAAGTCCTCTTGCCGGTGCTCAGGTCAGAGATTTTGTGATTGAACCCCCAATTAAGCCCAACTTCTATATTTACAAAACGTTTGGAGTGTTCGGAGGTAAAGAATATTCTACCAATGCAGCATATCTTATTACTAAAAAGGGAGTCGTTCTATTTGATGTACCATGGCAGAAAACACAGTACCAAAGCCTGATGGATACCATAAAAAAACGCCACAATTTGCCGGTGATTGCTGTATTTGCCACCCATTCACATGAGGACAGAGCCGGAGACCTCAGCTTTTATAATAACAAGGGAATTAAAACCTATGCAACAGCCAAAACCAATGAGCTATTGAAAAAAGAAGGAAAAGCCACTTCTACGGAAATCATCAAAACGGGAAAACCTTACCGTATTGGTGGTGAAGAATTTATAGTAGACTTTTTAGGAGAAGGCCACACTGTTGATAATGTAGTGGTATGGTTTCCAAAATATAACATATTGGATGGCGGATGCCTGGTAAAAAGCAGAACCGCAACCGATCTGGGGTATACCGGAGAAGCTAACGTTGCACAATGGCCGCAAACCATGGAAAAACTGAAATCCAAATATGCCCGGGCAGCCCTGGTCATCCCAGGCCACGATGAATGGAAAGGCGGCGGGCATGTAGAACATACCCTTGAGCTTTTGAACAAGAATAAAAAATAGAATCTCAATAGAAAAAGGCCTGATAAAATTGTCAGGCCTTTTTCTATTTTAACACTCAGCAGCTTCTTATTGGGCCAACAACTGAATTATTTTTTCTATTTCGTCCGGGGTATTGAAATAATGAGGTGACAAACGAATGGCATGATCTACATTCTTTAAGGTAAAATCGATTAAAGCATTGTTTTTATTGCTTACTGTAAAAAATACATTATGCTCCGTCAGTATTTTATAAGCGGATTCAATCTTGCCATCCTGCTGGCAGAACGTGACGATACTGCTTAATTTATTGCCTTTATCCAATATTCTGAAACCTTGATTCTGAAGGCCGTCCCTCAATTTTTCTGCCAATCCCCGATTGTAATTTTCAATATGATGCATTCCTATGGTGTTGGCGTATTGCAACGCTTCTTTAAACCCCAGCAATGAGGCTGTAGATCTTTCAAAAAGCTCAAACCTTTTTGCCGTTTCATTTAACTGATAATCATTAAATTCCGTCCATTGGGCTCCGTTACTGTCTACAGGCAAAGGAGCCATACCCTGCTCTAAAACACGGTCTGAAACATATAAAAAGCCGGTTCCCCTCGGCCCTCTCATAAACTTCCTGCCCGTTGCCGTTAAAAAGTCGCAATTGATCGCTGTAACATCCACAACCATCTGACCTACCGACTGGCAGGCATCTACCAGGTAAAGAATATCATACTGCCGGCAGAGCCTTCCCACTCCTTCTACATTCTGAACCAAACCGGAGTTCGTTGGGATATGGGTTACGGCAATTAATTTAGGGGCATGCTTTTTAATTAACCGTTCAAAATCATCGAGATCCAGCTCATGGTCTTCCAGGTTCCCCACTCTGATAATTTCAATATTACATCTCTTCTGTAAGGAAATAAAAGCGATCTGATTCGATATATAATCATCATTGGTCGTAATGATAGAATCACCCTCCTTAAAAGAAATACAGGACAATGCCCTGAAATACCCATCGGTAGAGCTATTGGTAAAAGCTATATTAGAGGGTTGAGTATTGATCAGCTTCGCCGCTTCTTCATAAAACTGATTGATTGTACCGGAGTTTCTGCCTGCTGTTGCATATCCTCCGAATTGTTGTTCTTCATGCAGGTAATCAACAATAGTTTCTACGACAACCTTAGGCATCAGCGATGATCCGGCACTGTTTAAAAATATTTTATCAGAACATCCGATCGTGTCCTGTCTTATCAAATCCAAGTTCATTTTCTATTGATCTTAAGGCTTATTAAGCCAATTTTCATTTAATATGATCCATTAATATTAATAAAAAATCCCGAATTTTCATCCGGGACTATATTGTAATACGTTATATTAATCTAAAACGCTCCATCCTCTTTTCGGATTCGTATTGGAAGAAACCTCCTGCTCATTAACAATGATATTCTCTTTTCTCTGACCGATATAATCCAGTTCGCTCAGCTTGGAGAAGATCGTTTCCAGACTTCTCAGCATCTGCTGGATATAAAGCAACGGCTCCCCGCAATTATGATGATCATAATTGGTTTCTGCCACAATGGAAAGCTGGTTCAATAAAGTGTGAGGCGCAATTTCACTCCACTCCAGACTATAGTTCAGCATTTCTTCCAGTTCGGCAGGAACGAGAAGCTGGGTTGAATTGTATAAATGAAGGGCCAGTTTTGCAAAAGATTCGATCAAAAATACAGGCGGCTGCCAAGGCGTAATATTTCTGAACTGGAAATACATATCTCCAAAGGTATTCACCATAGTACTGCACAGGAACTTAACGTTTTGTGCCAATGCCGTATTTTGATTTTTATGAGAGGTTTTCTGAATGATTTTAAAAGCATACTGCTGCAAATTACCAATAGACTTTGCAAAGCTGCCATAATAATCTACTAATGCCGGATGGCTCTGAACAGATGCACAAGGCGGAATAAAGTTGGAATCTACCTGCGCTATATTCCCTTTTAAGTCCACTTTACCAATGATCAGGTAATTCCCTCCTGAGTAGCTGCTGTTAAGCGAAGTCACAGGAAGCAATTCAATATGGTGGTTCGGCTGTGCATTAGGATGGCGTGGCGGAATCTCTTCCGGATCAATATCTCCGAAAGGCACTTTATCAAATGGATTTACAGAAATTAAAATATAATAGTCTCCATCTGCCTGCTCTTCATTCATTGATTTCGCCAATGATTTTACGCTGATTCTTCTGTCGGTCAGTTCAATACGGTATCCCGCCATCGTCACAGCGCTGCATCGCTTGATCACCAGCTGTACGTCATTGGTTGCTGTATTGTGAACATCAAAAATAGTACGGTCTGTAAACTCAGCAGAGATTGGCAGAAGTCCGTAATTATATGTAGTAATCCCAAGGGAATTGGAATCTCTGATGGTATCAATTAAGAAATTATCCTGATCATTAAGGTGTCTCTGGGAAACTTTCATCCCATCCACCCAATTGATTGCAAAATGTTTAATAGGCTGTATCATGTTAAATACTTTTTAAATTTTCTGTGATTATGATTTTCTTGAAACCCCTTCCTCTTCATGCTGAATGACTCTTTTACAAATCACCACTTCATTCTCAGAAATGCTGTTTGTGGAAATATCCTGGTCAAAATCAATATATTTTCTAAAGCTGAAAAATGATTTCTTAGTGTAAAAGATCCAATAATAAGGTTCCTTATCCTGATCTGAAAGGTGAATAACAGAGCCTGGATTTTTATGGTTGTAATCATCCACTACTCTATAGAACCAATCTCCAAAAGTTACTCCTGTAGGAAGTGTTTTAGCTTTAATTCTGAATCGGTTGGTATCTTCTAAATTCTTACTCAATTCAACATTCAATACCATTAATCTGTCAAAATCAGCGCCTTCAAAGTCAGGCAGCTTCTGCTCAGGAGAATACCTCCAGGTTTTATAAATATCAAAAGGAATACTGATCAGCTGGATATAACAGTAATAAAATACCATGGGTACGATAAAGACCACCATACTTGTAGCGGCCATTACAGCATACCCTGTTCCTTTGCTCATCCAGTTGAAAATCAACGTGAACAGATATCCTCCGAAAGCGATACAAGTCAATGAAAGTATAGATTCAAACAGAATGCTCATCGCCAGAGAATCGATATGCTTTTTAAAATATTTATGCAGTAGATTAACATGAATAATCCCAAAAATAAGGTAAATAACCTGTGCGATCAGATACCAGTACGGGTTAAAAAGATTGCCGGCAAACCCAAAAAATCCGGGAATAGCCAGGCATAAACTGCATAGAAGGACATATACGATAATTACTTTAATTTTTATCGCAGGTTTATTTCGTCTGATGATCCCTAGTATAACCATCATAATAACTGCGATTAAAGGCATTAAGATATACCTTAAAAAAATACCCTTTACTGAAGAAATTTCCATTTGTTTCTTTTCGAATTTATACTTTGTTGGTAGTTGTAAATATAATAAAATAATTTAGAGGAAGGTAGAGTATCCAAGGCGGCTGGCATTTCTTTCTTCATCTTCAAGACTGAATGAATACTCCTGTTTTTCTGTAACGAAGTTCTCTTCTACATCTACCGTTACGGGTAGGAAATAATCATAAAGAGCCTGCAGCACTTTTCTGAACGGACTTCCGGGAATATATTTTTTCATTTCCCTGTAAGGAATAGGACCGATATTGACCACCCAGTTCCTCTGCCCGTCTATATGCCTTCCGCTTGGAATATAGGTAACCCCCAATCTCGAATTCCCCAATAGCATTGAATCGTCATTCTTTTCTATTCCTTCAATAATATTAGGAGAAAAAGTAACTTCAACAGGGACCTGTAAAAAAGCAGTCATGCATCTTTCAAACCATTTCTTACTCCCTCTGATCTGGTGGAAAAAAGGTAAGATATGCATGAAAATATAGGCATTCTGCCTGTCAAGCATATTGATCAGCGGCCAAAGCTCACTTAGTGTTTCCAGCAGTGCATCCGTATTACTTGTAATATCAAATTCAGATTCTTTAAGCAGGGCACTGATTTCGGTAAAGAATACTTCAAGCTCAAAAGGGCGGAAAAACTTCCGTGCATCATCCTCTACTCTTTTCTGTTTACGGATCTCTCTTACCACAGTATCTACGTTTTTCCTGGAAGCTCCAAGTGACGGCGGATGAAACAGTCCTTCAGGAAGGTAATCATAAATTCCTTCTCTGTAACTTTCAATAGTGAATACTTCCTCGTCAAACCCTAAATAACTGCTCGAAATACTTTTGATATCTTTAAGGTAAGCACGGTCGTTCACGCCAATCCGTTCAATAAATATATTGCTTACTGCCCGGTGATATTTTAAAAGATTAACCGCTACAGCCTCAGCCTTAAAGTCTGTCTGCAGCTTATTGTAATGCATATCTACAATATTATTCTCATACATAGTGTTTCCTGTGATTATGACTTGTAAAGATAATATTTCTCATAAGTTTGAAAAAATATTTTAACAATAATTTTATTCTAAAAATACTAATTTATTGACACTAAAAAGAATACTTCCATTCAAATTCCGTAAAAATACGGTAAAAAACAAGCTGTACAACGGTCATATGTAAAATTTAGTACTCAAAATCAAATCATTAAAACATATTGCCCTGTACTGACATATTAAGCGTTTTATAGTAAATTCAAGTCAAATTGTTCATATAGTTATTTAAAATATACCTTATCATTATACTTTTACGTTATAAAATCAACATCCTGCTCCAGTTCTGCCCCTTTTCTTAATGTAGATTAAATTTTATTAACATATAGTACAGAAAGAAATCCTATATTATATCATGTCCTTTCAGAAAGCGGACGTATCTTTGCAAACTGAAAATTGTTATTTAAAATGAAAAGTATTTATTCTAAAATTCTGATTTTAGCATTCATCTCTTCTTCCCTTTATTCTTATGCGTGGGGATTGACTGGACACAGAGTTATTGCAGACATTGCACAAAACCACCTTTCCGGAAAAGCCAGAAGAGAGATCAAAAAAATAATGGGTAAAGAACGACTGGCCTATTGGGCCAACTGGCCGGATTTTATCAAATCTGATACCACCGGTGTCTGGAAACAGGCTTCTTCATGGCATTATGTAAATATTGATCCGCAAACTGATTTTAAAGCTTTTGAACAAAACTTAAAAGCTCAGGCCGGGCCAAGTCTTTATACTCAGGTCAACACTTTATCAAGCCAGATCAAAGACAAAAATACATCTGAGAAAGACAGAAAAATCGCTTTGATTTTCTTAATCCATATTATGGGAGACCTTGCACAGCCTCTACATGTAGGAAGAGCCGATGACCTGGGCGGAAACAAAATCAATGTTACCTATTTCGGAGAGAAAACCAATTTGCATTCTGTATGGGATGGTAAACTGGTAGATTCTCAAAAATACAGCTACACAGAGTATGCAAAGCTTCTGGATATCAAATCTAAAAAAGAAGTAGCACAGATTCAGTCCGGGACCCTGGAAGACTGGCTGTATGATTCCCACAAAATTGCCAACAAGATCTATGCTCAGACTCCTGATGGTTCAAAATTATCTTACGACTATCAGTACAAATTCAATGATACGCTGGAAAGACAGCTTCTGTACGGAGGTTTGAGATTAGCAAAAGTGCTGAACGAGTTATTTTAAAAGTTACTGGTTGCTGGTTGAGAGTTGAGAAAGATCAGCAGCAGTGAAAAATATGACTTTTACTTATAAAAACGGAACTTCGGTTTCGTTTTTTTTTGTTATTGGTTGAAAGACAAATAACAAAAAGCTGGAGGATAGAAGCTGTGAAAGAACATTGTAGACTTCTGAAAGATAAATATAAAAAATTACCATTCAAAATTCAGACTTGTCCTGTCTGATATCTGATATCTCACATCTTGGCTCTTGACTCTTGACTCTACCCCATCCCCTAAATTTAAAAAATAATTAAAACCGGTGTAACCTTTTCACTACTCCATACGTATAATATAATGTAACTCTTTTTTGAGGATAAAATAAATGAGACAATTAAAAATCACTAAGCAGGTTACCAATAGGGAAACTGCTTCATTAGACAAGTATTTGCAGGAAATTGGTAAAGTGGAACTGATCACTGCGGACGAAGAAGTAGAATTGGCACAAAGAATACGTGCCGGCGACAGAGCCGCATTGGAGAAATTAATCAAAGCCAACCTTCGTTTCGTAGTTTCTGTATCTAAGCAATACCAAAATCAAGGTCTTTCTTTACCCGATTTGATCAATGAGGGTAACCTGGGATTGATGAAAGCAGCAAAAAGGTACGATGAAACTAGAGGTTTCAAATTTATCTCTTATGCAGTATGGTGGATCCGTCAATCAATTTTACAGGCGTTAGCTGAGCAGTCAAGAATCGTAAGGCTACCGTTGAACAAAATTGGTTCCATCAATAAAATTAACAAAGCATACGCTCACCTTGAACAGGAAAACGAAAGACCGCCTTCTCCGGAAGAATTGGCTGAAGTTCTTGACATGAGCGAAGAAGATATCAAAGAATCTATGAAAAACTCCGGAAGACACCTGTCCATGGATGCACCTTTAGTAGAAGGTGAAGATTCTAATCTTTATGATGTATTACGTTCAGGAGAATCACCAAGTCCTGATAAAGATTTGATGCTTGAATCTCTTCAGATTGAAATTGAAAGAGCATTGAATACTTTGACTCCGAGAGAGGCTGATTTGGTAAGACTATACTTCGGACTAAACGGAAAACACCCAATGACTTTAGAGGAAATTGGTGAGACTTTCGATCTTACAAGAGAGAGAGTTCGTCAGATCAAAGAAAAAGCAATTAAGAGACTAAAACACAATACCAGAAGCAAGATCCTGAAATCTTACCTGGGTAAATAATTTTAGCGCAACCATCACAAAAAACGGAGTCTGTTTTCAGACTCCGTTTTTTGTGATGGATTTATTTAATAAAACCCGCTAAAATCCATCCTACAATGAGTCCCAATACGCTGAGTACAAAATTATTAAGCGCATGTATCAGCAGGACATGCCAGATATTCCTTGTATAAATATAAATCAGGTTAAGAAATAATCCGGCTGACATAAAACTGACCGTTGCCAGAATACTGCCGCCAAAATTATTGTAATGAATTAATCCGAAACCAACGGCATTCAGAATAACAAGTATGATCCGCCAAACCCTATTAGGAATAAAAAGCTTGCTTAAAAGAGTGTACCGGAATATAATATCCTCGATTAAAGCTGTAAAAATAGGCCCCATGGCAATAAACAGGATCATAAAGCCCGGTTTTGTAATATCAATATCATCTTTGGCTTCTTCTACCGGTGTATGCTCCAACGGAAGCAGACTCCGTGTAAGATGGATAACCACCTGTATAAGAATTGCTCCGGCTATAACCAAAAGCCAGGACTGCCATTTTGCAGCATTAAATTTCCTCCAGTGTGCCCTGAGCATTTTGCCGTAAATCAGACAAATAAGAAAAAATAAGAATCCGCGAAACATACTGTCCGCAAAAGCCAGTTCTATTCTATCCCCTGTAATAAAACTTATGATATAGCTATTCAGAAATATCATCGGAATCAGTAAAATGGCAAATATATCTTTTAATTCAATCTTTATTTTCAGTGGAAAATGATCAGCCACGGTCTTTTTTATTCCTTCATTAAAACGTGAGAACATAATGTGTCTATTATGAGCGCTAAATTATAAAAAAAAATAAACAATAACCAACTGAAAAATATCATATCAACTAAAACAATCATTCATTCTAATTGACAAATAAATAGCCAGACATAATATTCTATGAATAATTTTTGCTTTTCTTGGATAAAAGCACTTAGAAATACTGTGTGATAAGATGCAGAGCATGCTCATTTCCATTAAAAGACAAGTGACCTTTATCATATCAGATGTTGTATCACGATATGGCGATTAATTACCTATCTTTAATACATAAAGATCAAGTATGAAAAAAATATTCTTTGTTTCTGCAATAGCACTTTCTTTATGTTCCTGCCGGGAAAATAAACCTGAGAATCCGGTGGCAGATAATGCAGTTGATATGGTAGAATCATCAGTTTCAACCTCATTTAAAAGTAACCGTAACAATGAAAAAACAGTCGATAACATCTATTCTGAATTCATCAGAAAGGATAAAAATCTTTCGGACTTTAATTCCAGGATAGTTAAAACCTTTGAAGAAAGCGAAAAAGTACTGACTGAATATAGAAATATACTTAATACATCAGCCTATTATTATCAGGATGCGGGTTATCAGGTAAAAAACATTAATGATTCATTGGTAAAACAACAGATAGAAAAGGAAATTCAGGTCAGTGCTGACCGTTATGACCTTAAAATGAAAGCGACCAAGGACCGCATCACCCAAATCACCCAAAATAACGAGACCCTGACCAGTCTTTACACCGTTTTTAAAATAAGGAAAACTCTTCCTGAAATCGAAAAGTATCAAAATGCTCATTCTTTAAAAACAGACAGTCTGGATAGCTTTCTCAAAAAACAGAATAAATTGCTGGAAGAACTGAAAAATTTAAAATAACATCTCATGAAATATACAACGAAATGGCTTACCGATAAGGCACGCGTCAAAGAGCTGGTAGACTTTTTTATTACCCATAAAACGGATTCTTACATTTCCCATGGCGAGATGATGTCCGGCAGGGCTATCGATTCTCATCACTGGAATCCTGATCTTGATGTGATATTGACAGAACAGCTGATCACTGATTTTAATTCTGACGGCAGTTCCAAGCTGAATATTTTGATTGCAGAAAATGAGAACGGGGAGATTGTCGGAATGATGGTTTTCAACGTGATCAACAGCCCTTTTAAAAAATATGCTGTTCTGGAGGATATGCTTTTAGATCAGTCTGTAAGAGGACAATCTCTCGGAAGCAGACTTTTGGAAAAAGCAATTCACGAATCTAAAACCTGGAACATCAGTTTTATCCTGTTGGAAAGCGGTGTCAATAACCACGGGGCCCACAACTTTTTCAGCAAGTATGGTTTCAAAAAAGTATCGGAAAGTTATATTTTAACATTATAACAGGTATTTAATCGTATGGGATCCACGCAAAGACACAAGGATTTTATCCGTAAAAATTAAATAGTGCATGTTGATCTTATAATAGCTTAACTTTTCTGAAAATCTTTGATTTTCTTACGACTTAGAAACAGCCTGATTGATAATACTCTTTGCGTCTTCGCATTACGGACAAATAAAACACCCCACAGATATGAAATCCATTTCAATAATCGGAGCCGGAATTGGCGGTCTTACCCTCGGAAATATTCTGAAACAGCATCAGTATGATTTTACCATTTACGAAGCTGCTCCGGAAATAAGACCTGTAGGAGCCGGAATTATGATGGCCGTCAATGCCATGCAGGTCTTTGACCAGCTGGGATTAAAAGAAAAAATTGAAATGGCAGGAAATAAAATCCACAGCATCACCATTACCAATGAATCTTTACAACCCATTTCAAAAACTGAGATTCTTGAACTGGAAAAAAAATACAATTCCTGCAATGTAGCGATTCATAGGGCCGAACTGCAAAAAATACTTGCGGAAAATATAGGACTGGATGCTATTAACCTCAACCATTCCCTACAAAAAATCGAAAAGAGACAAAATTATACTTTAACCTTTGAAAGCGGCAGCCCTATAGAAAGTAAAATCGTCTTCGGAGCTGATGGCATCAAATCTAAAATACGGAACCAGATCCTGCAAACCGGAGCTATCAGAAGTTCAGGACAGAAATGCTGGCGGGGGCTGGTGGAATTTGAACTCCCCGAAATATACCATCACCAAGCCTTTGAAATCTGGGGAAAGGGAAAACGTTTCGGGTTTGTAAAGATCTCCGAAAAGAAAGTCTACTGGTATGCATGCATTAATGAAAAAAGTTTTGAAAGCCCCTTAGATGCAGCAACCCTTTTCAGAGATTTTAATCCTTTGATTCTACAGCTTATTGAAGCCACTTCGGAGGAAAACATCATCTGTAATGAAATTACTGACCTCACTCCTATTCCGAAATGGTACACCGACAACTTATGCCTGATTGGAGATGCCGCCCATGCTACCACTCCCAATATGGGCCAGGGGGCGTGTCAGGCTATTGAAGACGCCCATGTCATTGGAAAACTCCTGGAAAAAAATAAAGACTTCAATACCGTTTTTCAGGAATTTCAGAAGATAAGGAGAAAAAAGGTGGATTACATCGTCAATACAAGCCGGACCATCGGAAAAGTTTCCCAATGGGAGCATGGAAATTCATTGCGTAACTTTCTGATGCGCTTAATTCCTCAAAATATGAATCAAAAAATGGCAAAAAAAATCATAGCACTGGAAATGTAGATACACTTTAAACAACAATCAAAATTAAAAATATGAAAAAAATCTTTTATGTATTACTCTTAATGATAGGCGTTCATACAGCAAAGGCCCAGGACGTCCCGTTACTGGATAGAGGTTTATTCTTTGGAAATCCTGAAATCTCCGGCGGACAGCTGAGTCCGGATGGAAAATGGATCTCGTTCACGAAAGAATACGGAGGAATCATGAATATCTGGGTAAAAAAAATTGATGAACCTTTTGAAAAGGCCCGCCCATTAACTGACAGTAAACGTCCATTAAACGGTTATTTCTGGTCAGAAGACGGAAAGTATATCCTGTATGTGAAAGATCATAATGGTGACGAAAATATGAACATTTTCGCAGTAGATCCCATGGTAAAAGCAGCGAATGGAGTTCCTGAATCAAGGAATATAACCCCACTCAAAGAAGTGACTGCCCAGATCTATATGGTAAGCAGAAAAAATCCTGACCTCCTGATGATCGGGCTAAACAACCGTGATAAAGCATGGCATGATCTGTACTCACTGAAAATTTCTACGGGTGAGCTGAAAAAGATCTTTGAAAATACAGACCGTATCACAGGTTATACCTTCGATTGGGATGAAAAGCTTAGAGTCCTTTCCAGAACTGATGATAAAGGGACTACTCAATTCCTGTATAAAGAGAGCGATAAATTAACCCCTATCTACGAAACACTGGTAACAGAAAGCGCATACATTTCGAACTGGAATGAAGATAATTCGAAGTTCTATCTGGTAACCAACAAAGGAGATCTGGACAAATCAACTTTATTTTTGATGGACCCAAAAACCAAACAAATCACAAAAATAGAAAGTGATCCGAAAGGAAAAGTAGATTTCGGAGGATTGTTCATGGACAGAAATACCAGAAAGATCATTTCTACTTCTTATACCGGAGATAAAACCGAATACTATTGGAAAGATAAAACATGGGAAGCTCATTATAAATTCCTGCAAGGGAAGTTTCCGGGAAGAGAAGTCAATTTTGCCAGCTCAACCAATGATTATTCAAAATTCTTAATCTCTGTTTGGGGTGACAAGTATGCTTCTGAAGCTTATTTCTTTGATACCAAAAACAAACAGCTTATTTTCCAGTATACTCCAAGAGCAGAATTAAAAAAAGTTGAAAAGTATCTTGCTGCTATGACTCCTATCACCTATAAAAGCAGCGACGGGCTCGAAATTCCTGCTTATCTGACTTTGCCAACGGGTTCAACAGGAAAGAATGTACCTGTAGTGGTGTTTGTTCACGGAGGTCCGAAAGGCCCGAGAGATATGTGGGGATACAATTCTACGGTACAGTTCTTAGCCAACAGAGGATATGCTGTACTGCAGCCGAACTTCAGAGCAAGCGGAGGATATGGCAAAAAGTTCCAGAACGGCGGCGATCTTCAATGGGGAAAACTGATGCAGGATGATATTACCTGGGGAGTAAAATACCTGATTGACAAAGGAATAGCGGATAAAAGCAAAGTGGTAATTATGGGAGGAAGCTATGGCGGATATGCTACACTGGCAGGTTTAGCGTTCACACCGGATGTATATGCTGCAGGAGTAGATATCGTAGGGCCAAGCAACCTGTTTACTCTATTGGATTCTGTTCCTCCTTACTGGGAAGCTGCACGCGCATTCCTGTATGGTATGGTAGGCGACCCTAAAACTGAGGAGGGTAAAAAACTAATGCACGATGCCAGTCCGTTGTTTAGTGTAGATAAAATAAACAAACCGCTGCTGATTGTTCAGGGTGCTAATGATCCAAGAGTAAAGCAGGCCGAAGCTGATCAGATTGTAATCGCTCTTCGTGATAAAGGGAAGAAAGTGAACTATATCCTTGCCGATGATGAAGGACATGGATTCCGCAAACCGGTTAACAGCATGGCAATGTATGCTGAAACAGAAAAATTCCTGTCTGAAGTAATCGGAGGAAGATATCAGAAAGATATGCCTGAAAATGTGGCAAAACGCCTGAAAGAAATGACCGTTGATATTAAAAAGGTTACTTATACACCGGCAAAAGATTCAAAAACAGCAGAAGTTTCAAAATAAAATTTCAAAATTTAAATAATAAGCCATCTCATGCCAATGAGGTGGTTTGATTTTTTCTGAAGCAATAGGGATACCGCAGAGACAACTCCTCTAATATGAGAGGCATTACTATTCAGGATCCTTCTTCAGTCTATTCTACAAATGTTTCCGTTCCGTCAATTTTACGCTAAATACGCCTTTTGTTTTTATTAAAGGCGGACTAGCTTTCAGATAATCATCAAAGACTAGCTGTCTTTGATAATCCTGTTCTGCTTTTAACCCGTGTACATTAGGAGCCTCAAAGCAAAAGCTGTAAAGTTTACAAACTCTACAGTAAGTATTACTAATTTTAATTCGCCAACCACAACAGCTCCAACAAATATTGATATCTTCAATACATCTGTATTTAATGATGATTCCAATATTTTTGAGAAAATAGATAATTACCAGCTAAGAGTAAAACAAAGCGGACTGTATCTTGTCTCACTAAGTCTTGCTTTGAGGCAAAATCCCGCCACTCAGGGTTCACAAGTTTATGATTATATTTTCTTTAATCTTGATGGTTCATTGGCTTCTTCAAGTATTGCAACCCTGTCCCCACAATATGATCCAAGCAGAGTAAATATTGGTGGAAGGTTTGCTTTCAACTCGAATTCTTATATCAATATTACAGCTGGGCAGATTCTCACTTTACAATCCAGACGATGGCTTAATGGAACGACTTATAACGGAATAGTAAACTTTGACAATGTAAGCCTTTCGAGCGTAAGAATAGTGAAGCTTAAATAAAAAGGAACTCAGATTGAGTTCCTTTTTATTTAATAAGTTAAAGTAACACCGGCTCCCCAGCCTTGCTCATTATCATAATTTCCGGAAAGGGACAGCCATTTTTGGACAATATACCGTATCCCGGTTGAAAACTCTCCGTCTGAATTGACACTGAAGTTTCCTCTCAGCCTTCTGGAAAGCAGAATATCCTCCCGGCTTAGCTCCAATAATACTTTTCCATTGTGATCAACGCTTGCATCAGCGGTAATTAACATGGGCAGCAGGTATTGAACCCCTACGATGAAAGCGGCCTTGCTTTTTGAAGCCTTCTGCTGTCCAAACCAGGTTGTCTTGCCATGGTACTCTATTCCCATATCTTCTGCCATCTGCCTTTCCATGATCCCATGGTTCTTTTGGATTCTTACTCCAGCGTAAGGAAGTGCCCACTGGAATTTCCCTAAGAATCTTCCCACTTTGGCGCTTCCTTCAAAATGGTCAAAATTCCAATTGGAATGAAACTCATTCAGATTAGCCCATCTTGGTCCGAACATCGTCATGGTTTCTGCGTGCATTTTATTACTTGCCACATCCAGCATCGCCATAGAACTTACCATTTTATTGTCCTGTAAAAAGTTTTTCCAGGCCAGTTTCCGGTTAGGAAGCTGCGGATTAGGTTTTGAATTCTCATAGCTGAAGATTCTTCCCATTCCAGCCATCATATGGTATAAGATATGGCAGTGGAAAAACCAGTCGCCATCCTGATTGGCAGCAAATTCTATAGTTACTGTTTCCATCGGCATGATATCCACTACATTTTTCAATGGGGAGTACTCTCCTTTTGAATTGATCAGTCTGAAATCATGCCCGTGAAGGTGCATCGGGTGGCGCATCATAGAATTATTATACATCTTAATTCTAAGAACTTCTCCTTTTTTAATCAGAATTTTATCTGTTTCCGTAACGGTTTTATTATCCAGCGTCCACAGATAATGGTTCATATTCCCTTCCAGCGTAAATTTCATTTCACGGATGCTGTCTGTTGGAAGAATGGTTTTCTCAGGAGATTTTAAAATATGGTAAGACAGCCTTTTGATCGTTTTCTCTTCCTTCATCTCCATTCCTGAATGCTGTGAATGATCTTCTGACTTTTTCTCTTCCTTAGTTTTTACGCCCATCATCTCATTGATGTGCTTCATGGTTGTTTTTCTCTGGCTTTCAGACAGTTCAGGATACATCACTTCATTCATATCCATCATCTGGTTACCCATCGTCATATTCATGGGTTTCATATTTCCGCTCATCTCCATCATTCCGTTCATCATTTTCATTCCTTCAAAAAGCATCAGTCTCGGTAGATTGGGAGCTTCTACTTTTTCACCGGAACCCAGCCAAAGGGACGCGTGTCCTATTCTGTCTTCTGAAGTAGCCCTGAATTCAAAACTTTTATTTTCGGGAATGGGAACTTCAATATCATAGGTTTCAGAAACCCCAACGATCAAACGGTCAACTTCTACCGGTACGACATCGTTTCCGTCATTCCCTACTACTTTGATCTTCCCTCCTCCGTAATTCAGCCAGAAATAAGTAGAGGAACCTCCGTTTGCCACCCGGAGTCTTACTTTATCACCGGCTTTTAAACCGGAATAATCCGAGCTGGGAGCACCATTGATCAGGAATTTATCATAATAGACATCGCTCACGTCCATCGCTTCCATTCTTTTCCATTCATTCAGTGCCTTTGTTCCGAAGTTTCCGGACTTGATCGCTTCCCAGTAACTCTGCACTGCATTTTTCTTTATGGCATACCAGTCTGTATTGGCCATATGAAGTCTTCTCGCAATCTGCATCGGATCATCATCAGTCCAATCTCCAAGTAATACAGGAATCTCTGCATTATACTCTGTTTTTGGTTCACCTTCTCTTTTTTTGAAAACCAGAATCCCGTTCATTCCGATCTGTTCCTGGAGTGCTTCATGGGAGTGATACCAATAGGTTCCGTTTTGAGAGACTCTGAACTTGTATAAATGCGTTTCACCGGGCTGTACAGGTTTGGTGGTAAGATAAGGAACACCGTCATGTTCGTTAGGCAGAATCACCCCGTGCCAGTGAAGTCCTGTATTTTCTTTAAGCATATTGTGCAGATAGATCTCAGCGGTATCTCCTTCGGTAAAATATAAAGTCGGGGCCTGAAGTTTTCCGTTGACAGCGATTGCTCTCCGGTTTTTTCCGGTAAAATTGACAATCGTATCTTTTACATACAGATCATAGCGTACTGTCTTTCCTCCAAAGGTAATTCTTCCGTTTTCGGAATTACGTCTTAAAACAGATTTTTCTTCTGTTGGACTCTCAGCTTCTGTGTGGGAATGATCTTCTTTTTCTACCAGATCCATCCCACATTTAGGACACTTTCCCGGTTTGTCTGAAATGACTTCAGGGTGCATCGGGCAGGTATAGGTAGTTTGATCCTGCGCCTGAGGTTTAGACTGTGATGAATTTAAAACCTGAGTCTTAGCTGATACATTCTTCATCTCCGGCTTGGCATAAGGTTTTGCCATCATGGCCTTATCAGCTTTCTTTACATTATTAACCTTTTTAACTTCTGCTTTTTTCTCAGCTTTAACCTTATTTATTTTAGTTTCTGCCGGTCTTGGTTTTGTCTCTGTTTTAGGCATCAGTTTTTCCTGCGGCTTAGCCACTACTTTAGGTTTTACAACCACCGTTTTTTTCACCAATGTCATTCCGCATTTCGGGCAGTCTCCAGGTTTTGAGGATACTACTTCGGCATGCATCGGACAAGTATAATAGGTTTTTGTAGTTTGCGCAAAACTAAAGACAGAAAACAAAAGCGCCAGAAACATTATTAGCTTTTTCATAATATTTCGAACTTTTTAAAAGCTGCATAACTTAAAGTTGATTTTAACTTAAGCCATGCAACTTATTATTTTAAAGATAAATATAAAAATTTACTTAATTTCTGACTTTACACTTCCACATGAAAGCATAGATTTCCCATAGTACGGATTGACGATCTGTTTTTCGTCACTCAGCCAACTTCCGTCAGCCATTGGGCAATATTGTACATAGACTGGTTTATCAGAAAGCTTAAACTGCTTGGTCAAAGCAATCATATTATCCGAAAGATTGAAAAAAGTTTCTCTTTGCGCTGCAACAGTTCTGGCCTCAGAAATGACAGATGCATCTTTTCTCAGAATATTGAGATTGCCTTCAGATACCAATTTATAATCGATGGCTGAGGCTGTTTTAATAAATTCCATAGCTGCTTTGGACGTTTTGTCTGCATCATCGGAAGCTAGCGCTGATTTTATGGCGATATAATTCTGATACAGTTTTGAAACCTGAGCATCCTTTTTAGACTGTGCTGAGAGTGAAATAATTGAAAATAAAGATAAGGCTGCTGTAATGATATACTTTTTCATTGTTTTTAAATTTTAGAATTAATTTTTAATAAAGAATAACGGGTAACGCACAGGTAATGCGTCAGGACGTGTCGCCCACATCAGTATTATAGCCATACTGAAAACGACTGACAGATTCTAAATTCTAAAATTACAATGATGGATATAAATAGGTACCGGTCTGTATTCCGGCGGTGCATTAATCTGAATTTGAGTAAAATTTGAAGCAGAAAAGGACCTGTCCGGAAAGAAAAACTGGTGTTTTACCGTGATTTCTGAAAGGTAGCTTAAAAAATCAATACTAAGCAGGTCTGATTTCTGGGAATCATCCACTTTTACAACTTTGATTTCCGTTTTGCAGCATCCTTTTTTATCTTTAACACCGCATTTACCACAGATATCATCCACTTTCTGGCTTAAAGAAACGAATTCCTGCATACAGTAGTGAACGCTAAAAGCTGCTCCGGAAGAAAATCCGAAGTAGAAAATAGAGAACAGTATGGCAAGAATCTTTTTCATTGGTAAAGCAAAGTTAAAAATATCTATGAAACCGTTGTTATAAAATTCGGTATTGTTGTTATAAAATTCTGGTCAATCAAAAAGCTCCCTGGAAAATATCCGGAAGCTTTTATATTTTTGTCTCTCGCAGATTAAGCGGATTTTAGATATCGCAGCTTCAGTTCTACAGCTTGAATTCCAGTTTTACATTAAAGAAACGTCCTGTAAGACGTACCGGAACAGGATACATATAATTGGTATTATAATCTGTGATCCACTGGTTGGCAACTGTATTGTTGATATTAAAAGCATTGAAAACCTGAACGCCCAATGTCAGTTCCTGGAAATTTCCCCAGAAGCCATATCTTTTTTTCTTGTCTTTCGGATCAATAAATACTTTTGACAATCCTATATCCACTCTCTTATAAGACGGCAAGGTAGCCTGATACTGATAAGGATCTGTAAACACAGGGGCTCCGTTAGGAAGTCCCATTGCGTAGATCAGGGTCAGATTGACACGCATTGAAGGGAAACTAGGCATGTAATCCTGATAAAACATCGCAAATCTGAACCGTTGGTCCGTAGGCCTTGGAATGTCACCTCTCCCATCTATATTTTCATACACCCTTGCATAACTTGCCGACAGCCAGGAATCTACTCCCGGAACAAATTCCCCAAACAGCCTGGTATCAATACCGTACGCATAACCTGACGCGTTATTTTTTCCTGAATACCGGATTCTTACATTATCCATATAATACGGAATCAAATCGTCCATCTTCTTGTAATACAGTTCTGTAGTCAGCTTAAAAGGCCTGTCATACATATTGAACTCATAATCATTGGCAAGAATCAGCTGCATAGAACGCTGAGACTTTATATTGGAATTGAAATTACCGTCCAGGTCTTTGATTTCTTTATAAAAAGGAGCCTGATAATAAATTCCTCCTGAAAGTTTAAACAACATATCCGATTCCCAATCCGGCTTTATCGCAAACTGGAATCTTGGAGAGAATAGGGTTTCCTTATTAAAACTCCAGTTGGCTACCCTGGCTCCGGCATTTACAAATACTTTGCTGGCTCCCCAGTAAAATTTTTGAGAATACTGGGCATACGCTGATAATCTGGTAGGTTCAATATTATTGGCACCTGCAATCTGATAGGCCAGTTTAAGATCTCCGGTTCCTCCGGTTCTTGGATCCACAATAGGCCTGGGAAGGCTGTATCCTGCTGAATCTACAAGTTTCCATTCATTGGTAAGATCTTTCAGGTTTTCTTTTTCATATTTGAACCCAACTTCAATATCCGTGTTTACATTCGGAGAAAAACGGGCTCTGAACTGCGTTCCGTAGGTTCTTACGAAAAGATCATTTCTTGCGTGATCTATTTGTCCTCCTACATCAAAGCTGGGAAGCGGGTTTCCTGTAACCGGATCAAAAGTCTGCAGACTATAATTGGAATGGATCGTATAATATTCCTTTTCCCTGTTTTGATAGGCAAAACTGTCCAGGGTAAGCCTCCATTTATCAGACGGTTTATAGTTCATGGAAAATGTACCCATCATATTTTTATACTGGTCATTTTCCTTTCCCAAATATCCTATCCCCACATTAATAGGCTGCTGAAGCGTTCCAAAAGTTACATTCTTTTCTTTAGGAATCATTTCGTAATCATTCTTAGAGTAATACCCTATGAATGACATTGAAAATTTATCATTTACGTGATAGTTGATATAAGACTGGAAATCCCAATAACTCGGGTTAAAGTCCGTATCTTCATTCAACGTATTTAAAACAAGATTGGTATTTCTGTATCTCCCTGAAAATAAAGCGGTAAGCTTCTTGTTTTTTGAAGCTAATCCTGTTGTCAATCTTCCACCAATTAAACTCGCTTCCCCGGAAACTTCAAATTTTTCAGGCTCGCGGTAATAAATATTTAAGGCAGAAGACATTTTATCTCCATACTTCGGTTCAAATCCTCCTGCTGAGAAGTTGACTGATGAAACCATATCCGGATTTATGATACTCATCCCCTCCTGTTGAGAATTCCGGATCAGGAAAGGCCTGTAAATCTCAATATCATTGATATAGATAAGGTTTTCATCATAGTTTCCGCCACGCACCATATATTGAGAAGACAGCTCGGTATTGGAGTTTACGGAAGGCAGTGTTTTGATCAGCCCTTCGATTCCCCCACTGATAGAAGCTACTGCTTTAGCCTCTTTTGCTGAAATTTTTATATTGGTAAGATCGTTGGTTCTTCCTGTTGTTTTTTTCTGGAATACAACTTCCTCAATATCGGTTACTCTAGTAGTTACTGTATCTTTTTTTCTATGTTGGGAAAAAATCAGCACAGGGACTATAAGGCTTAGCGGTAAAACTAGTTTTTTCAAAAGAAATATTTTAAGAATTTCTAAAATTAATGTTTTTTTAACAATTACAAAATTGATTCTCTAATTCTTGTTAATTTTTGCAGTAAATCTTCCAATAAATCCAGTCTTAACATATTGGCCCCATCAGATAATGCGGTTTCCGGCGTAGGATGGGTTTCTATGAAAATTCCGTCTGCTCCTACTGCAATACCTGCTTTGGCAACAGTCTCAATAAGGTCTGGTCTTCCACCTGTTACTCCTGAGCTCTGGTTAGGCTGCTGTAAAGAATGGGTAACATCTAAGATAACCGGAGCATATTCTCTCATGGTAGGAATACCTCTGTAGTCTACGATCAGATCTGTATACCCGAAAGAATTCCCTCTCTCAATGATAGCAACTTTCTGATTATCAGAATCAGTTATTTTCTGAACCGCAAATTTCATTGCTTCAGGGGAAAGAAACTGTCCCTTTTTTAACGTAACACATTTCCCAGTTTTTGCAGCGGCTACCAACAGGTCCGTCTGGCGTACTAAAAACGCTGGAATCTGTAAAACATCTACATACTGTGCTGCCAATGCTGCATGCTCATTTTCATGAATATCGGTTGTTGTAGGAATATTGAACGTCTCTCCTACTTTTTTAAGAATTTCAAGAGACTTTTCCTCTCCGATCGTCGTAAAAGAATCCACACGGCTTCTGTTCGCTTTTTTAAAGCTTCCTTTGAAAATATAAGGAATATTGTATTTATCTGTAATGTTGATTACTTTTTCAGCAATTCTAAGGGCCATATCTTCGCCTTCAATAATACAAGGTCCGGCAATCAGAAAAAAGTTTTTTGAATCTTTGTGATGAATATTATCTAAATACTGAATCATTTTGTTGTAATTAAAAAGTTCAGTAAAAATACTGAGAAAGTTTCAGACTTGGAAATTATTTGGAAAGAGGTTTTCGAATTTCGGGCGGGGTAACACGGAATGTGTAAAGTAAAAAAAGTTCTCAATTTATTTTTCCGTGGATCTCATCCATATTATATTTAATAAACATACTATTCAATAGGAATGGCCCACCCCGTCAAAGGAGGAGAATATCCTTCCATCCAATTGTAATAATAGTTGAAAAAAATAAGAATTTACTTACTGGATACATGAAACTGGCTTTCTGCGGAATGACTAGCTTTTCATCTTATTCTGAACCATAAAACCGGCCTGAGATATATAAAAATCATCAATCGTTTTCCGACATTCTAACCCATCTTTTTCAAAACCTTCTCAAAAGTATTGATATTCCTGCTGGTAAACTGATCTTTCAGACTCTTTTTTCCCAAAACCTTTCCAAATGTAGAATCCAGGGTATTTCCTTTTGAAACCTGCCAATAAAAAATATCATTGACGATTTCCGCTTTTTCATTCTCAGCCTGGGAAGCTTTCTGAAACTCCTCCATCAAAATATTTTCAACTCCCGGAATTCCGACAAAAGCATACACATGAAAGTCATCATTCTTTTCAAAAGGAACACTGTTCCAGAATACTGCTGTTTCCTCCTGAGATTTAACAAATAAAAAAGCTTCATAAGAGAAATGATCAGACATGGCCTTTTCAAGGATCGTTTTTAGATCGTTCTCATTTTTATCCGAAGAAAAAACAATATTTCCGGAAGCCAAAATGGAGCTTACATCATTCATTCCGGCATCTTTAAAAACCTGGCATACATCAGCCATTTTCATATTGGTTCCTTTTACGTTGACACCGCGGAGAAAAGCACAGTATTTCATTTTTCAGGGATTGTTTTTTAGATAATAGGTAATATTTAATTTGAGTTCAAGCAGTTGAGAATTGTAAGGAAGAGCGTTTTTCCGTCTTTTAATTCCTGCTTCTTTAATCTACTCTAATGTACAAATTATAGTCTGTTCCTGAAGGCTTCAGTTTATAGATCTTTTCCAGGATTTTGTTGTCACTGTTCAGGTGATCTTTCACTCTGAACTCTTTTAAAAGTCTATAATGGGTTTGATAATAAACGGCATCCGCGGTATTTCCATCATATAGGTTTTTATAAGAAAGCAGGTATTTAGGTTTTCTTGTTTTTACCGTATTGATCCAGTAATGGGTTTTATCTTTTTTTATTTCTTCCTGGATCTGCTTATCTACGAGTCCTACCTCGTCAATGGTTTTTAATCCTGAAAAATAAGGCACATAACCCGCCGGCTCTAGTAAAATCCATTGATTTTTATCTTTTTCGTATTGATTTAGAAATAAGCCAATGGTCCTGCGGTAGTTCCATTCCCCGTTTCCTGTTGCAATAGAATGAACCGTTTGAAATGCCAGCATCGGCAGGATATAAAAGATAACCAGCAATGATAACCATACATTTCTTTTCACTTTCTGCTCTATTACAAATATAAGAACAGGAACGAAAAGCAGAAGCTGCGGCACCCAGTAATACCAGTCGAACAGGCTTTTCTGTGAGATAAAAATGATCTGTTTTGTCCACCCGAAAATAAAGATCATCCACAAAAAATAATTCCTCTTTTGCCTCTGCCTGATCAGATAAATAAAACACAGCAGTTCAAAAATCAGTACAACAACCGTTACCGGATTAAAATTTCCGGGCATTTTCAACATTCCCCAGAAATTACCAAAGCTTGCCAGGAAATAACTGATATGTTGCTGAAATGTAAAATTTTGCTCATAAAGCAATTTCTTTGCTGTGATCGTATTGTTTACAAGCTCTCCAAAGTAGAACCAGTTAAAAGTTACAGTGAATAAAACACCCAGCATACCTCCAAAAACATAGTTCCATCTTATTTTTTTGTTCCAAAACAGATCTACAAGGAAAACAATTCCTAAAAATATAACGGTATCAACCCTTGTGAACATAATTAAAACAGGAAGTAATGTCAGCACCCATTTTTTCCCTTTATTAAAACCATAATACAGCAATGCCATTTCGAGGAAAAACAATATCCCGTATTCCATTCCAAGGATTGAAATTTTAATGGCAGGAGGGAGAATACCGATTAAAAAGATAAAAATAGCTTTATGCCAAGGGTTCTTAAGAACCAAATGAGACAGAAACAATGTTCCAATGGTAAAAAGTAGGGAATTGAAAATTAAAAGAGGTTCAATAAAGTACTCTTTTCCAAAAACCAGATTGAAAAAATAAGACACAAAAACATAGAGATGCGTGGTAGAAGCTGAAATTTTAGTATCGCCATTAAAACCAATTACTCCGTAATCCAGTAGATTCTGAGCAACTCTCCAGGTGATAAAGGCATCTTCCTGAATATAGTGTGTCAATAAAAAAAGAAGTTTAAAAGTGACTGTAAAAATTACAGCATAGATGGGGAACCTGCTATTCTTTGTTTCAGACATTATGTATGTTTAGGTTCACAAATATAATCTTAAAATTCAGGATTCCCAATAATAAAAAAACGGAACCGAAGTTCCGTTTTTAAAAGTATTTTATTGTGTTGCCTTGATAATTGCAGAGGTGATCTGATTTTCTTTTTCTTTTGAATACGTAGAATCAAAAGGCTCCATAATATCAAACAGGTACTGATAGAACGGCGTAATCTTTTGAACATTTTCAGATTCCTTCATTGCCTTATCTTTGCCCATCTGCTGCAGATCTTTTACAAAGACATTGAATTTCTTGTCAATCGGCTCTATGGATTTTACCAGGTAAGCATATGCCTTTTCTTTCTGTCCGATTCTTGTATAAGCATCTGTCACAGCAGAAACTACAAGGGAATATTCCATTGGTTTTGTTCTCATCTGTCTTCTCAGATAGCTCTGTTCAGATTTTGAAAGGCTTAAGTAGTAATCATACTCTTCAAAGATCCCCTTCTTAAGGATTTCTGCAAGCTGAAGCCCTTTCTGCTCCTGTCCTGCAATAATATATCCGGATACAATGGAACTTAAAGATCGTGGATCGTTATATTTCTCAGCAGGAATTTCCTTTGCTGCAAGATCAAGAATTTCCAGTGCTTTTGCTTTCTGACCGCTCAATGCTAATGCTGAAGCGGCTCTGCTTGCTGACATTCTGTAGCTGATAATGTTTGAAGTAGCTGTTTCATCAAAGTGAGCATTCACGTTCTTAAAGTTCCCCCATCTGAAGTTTTTCACCACATTATACAGAGAATTGGCATCTACTCTTCCCATATCACCGTCAGGAGTCTGAGGAGTATGAATCGGGATCAGTCTATAGCTGAATCCGTCAAACTGAAGGTATTCATTCAGGTAGAAAATATTCTCACTGTCATAGATTCCTCCTGATGAGAAGTTGATCGGACGTTTCCAATCAAAGTTTGCTAACAGATCCAATAAGATCAGGTTATTTTTATACAACGTATTCCCTTTGTAAGTGATCATGATCTGGTTCACTGCATTCGGAAGATCTGCCTGGCTGATGATTCCTGCTTTCAAAGCATTCTCCTTATTGACAGGAAGGATAAATTTGTTTACCGGAAGAATATTGTATTTTTCAAACTTCTCTTCCCCGAAATACATTTTTAAAAGCTGGTCTTTTTCAGGAGATTTGGATTTAATAAAAGCGATCGCTTCTTTTAAAGTCAGAGAATCCTGTGTCAGGTACTTTCTGAAAGACTGAAATTCTGTTTCGGGAGCTCCCTGCTCTTTCAGCATAGAAAATACTCCTTCCCAGTCTTCTTTTTTCATCATGTAGATCTGGTCATTCACTCCGTCTCTGTAATCTTCATGAGTCAATTCACTTGGAATTCCCATCGCATTGTATGTTCTTCTTTTCACCTGATCAAGATTCCAGGGTGTCGAAGCAAGGGTAAAGTTAACTACTTTCACATCATCTCTGAACCTTTCTGTTTCCTGGATGGCCCAAACCGGATAGGTATCATTATCTCCATAGACGAATAAGATATCATTTTTAGGTAATGATTTTAATACTGAATAAGCATAATCGTACGCTGTATACCTGTTACTTCTGTCATGAACATTATAGTTCTGGAAGCCCATCATAAAAGGGACCCCTAAAAGAACCACTCCTAAAGCGATATTGGCCCCATTGGATTTTATTTTGGATTGTAAGAACCATAGAATTGCTCCGGCTCCCATTCCGATCCAAATGGCAAAAGCGTAGAATGATCCCACCATGGCGTAATCTCTTTCTCTTGGTTCGAAAGGCTTTACTCCTGTATAGAAAACAATCCCCACACTTGTCAGGATGAATAAAGAAAGCAATGCATAGAATCTTCCAAAATCTCTGTTAAGCTGGAAAAAGAATCCGATTAAACCTAAGATCAATGGAAGGAAGAAAAATGTAACGGTACTTTCATTTTTGAATTTTGCAGGCATTTTATCCTGATTTCCTACCAAAACATTATCAATAAAAGGAATACCGGAAATCCAGTTTCCTTTCGTACTTTCCATATTTCCTTCAAGGTCGTTCTGTCTTCCCACGAAGTTCCACATCAGGTATCTTACAAAATAATATCCGTTCTGGAAAGAAATGAAATAGTCCATATTCTGAAGGAATGACGGCTTCTGAACATTGATCAGATTATAGGGTTTTACTTTCAGATAGTCTGAAGCGGTAATCGATTTATCTTCATACTTGGCTCTCATCTCATCGAAGATCTGCTTAGCCTGCGGATTATCTGCAACATCTTCATTCGCATAATTGAATGTAAAATCCGGAGCACCATACATCGAAATATAGTTCGCCATAACATCCTTATCTTCATTAAACATCCTAGGCATTAAACTTATCTGGGACTTGTTGAATACATAATTGAACCGGTCTCCCGTCTTTCTGTAAGTTCCGGTTTTTTCATCTTTTTCATAGATTTCTCCGGTTTTCTGCGTTTTGAAGCTTCCGTCTTCATTTTTCTCAATTCCGTTGGCGTCAAGGAATGCGGTATAGTTTTGTCCGTAGATGGTTGGCCAGTCACCGTACTGCTCTCTGTTATAATAGTCCAGCATACCGATAGCAGTATCCGGATCATTAAGGTTCATCGGCGGATTGGCATTCGCTCTGATCGGAATTACCATCCAGCAAGAGAAACCGATCATCATGAAAACCACAGAAAGGGCGGCGGTCTGAAATATATTTTTCTTCGCTTTTCTCGCATATTTAATAATAAAGTAGCAGATCGCCACCATTAAAACAAATGCTGCAATCGTTCCTGAATGGAAAGGAAGTCCCAGTCCATTCACAAAGAAAATTTCCAGTCTTCCGAACATGGTCATGATCAAAGGGAAAATAATTTTGAAAACAATGATCAAAATTCCTAGGGTAATAAGGTTTGCCCAGATAAAGTTTTTCCAGGTAAACTTGTAATTTCTTGCATAATACACAAGGCATACTGCAGGAATCGCCAGCATACACATCATATGTACTCCTACAGAAAGTCCCAGCACAAAGAAAATAAGAATAATCCATCTTTCACTGTCTGCCGCTTTATACTCATTTTCCCATTTGGTGATCAACCAGACCAAAAGCGCAATAAACATGGAAGCCATAGAGTACACTTCACCTTCTACTGCAGAAAACCAGAATGTATCTGAGAATGTGAAGCATAATGCTCCTATAGCACCTGCAAATAAAATGGAGATTTCCTGGTGTTTGGTAATCTCTTCAAAATCCTTGTTTAAAAGCCGTCTTACAAAATGCGTAATCGTCCAGAACAAAAATAAAATCGTCAGCGCACTGAACAATGCAGACATCGCATTAATTACGATAGAATAATTTTCGCCCTTTCCTAATGCAAACATGGCTGCCACGGCACCCACAATCTGAAATAAGGCAGCCCCCGGGGCGTGTGTTACTTCAAGTTTTACTGCAGAAGAAATGTACTCACCACAATCCCAAAAACTGAAATTAGGTTCTATCGTGGACAAGTACGTAAAAAACGCAATGACGAAAATCACCCATCCTAAAACGGTGTTCCATTGCCTAAAAGTCCAATTTTTCATAGTATTAAATCAATTATGCGAAAATAAGGCTTTTATATTATTTTATATTGTTTTTAACAAAATTTAAAAATTTGGCGTAGAATTTGCGATTATACTCCTGCTAAAACTGTAAATAAGAAAATAGGTTTTATAAATTGTACCTCTAGAATTCAAACAAAAGTTTAGTAATTATTTATTTTTTTGTATTTTTGCAGTCAGATTTTTATTGAAAATAACAAGTAATGAGTAATGTTTACGATAATATCCTTGGCCTGATAGGACATACTCCTATGGTGAAGCTAAATACTGTCACAAAAGATATTCCAGCAACCGTTTATGCCAAGTTAGAATCATATAATCCTGGACATTCCACCAAAGATAGAATCGCACTTCATATTATAGAAAATGCAGAGAGGAAAGGTTTATTGAAAGAAGATTCTGTAGTTGTAGAAACTACTTCCGGAAACACGGGATTTTCTATTGCGATGGTCTGCATTATCAAAGGATATAAGTGTATTCTTGCAGTAAGTGATAAAACCAAACCTGAAAAGATTGCTTATTTAAAAGCATTGGGTGCTACTGTATATATTTGTCCGGCCAATGTAGCTGCAAACGATCCGAGATCGTATTATGAGGTGGCTAAAAGAATTGCATTGGAAACGCCCAATTCCATTTATATCAACCAGTATTTTAATGAGTTGAATATTGATGCCCATTATCAGACTACGGGTCCTGAGATCTGGGAGCAGACCGGCGGTAAGGTGACTCACCTTTTTGCCTGCACGGGAACAGGAGGTACTTTATCAGGGTCTGCGAAGTTTTTGAAGGAGAAAAACCCGGATATTAAAATTATTGGTGTGGATGCAGATGGATCCATCTTAAAAAGCTACCACGAGACAGGAGAAATTCATAAAGAGGATGTTCATCCTTATCAGATCGAAGGAATGGGAAAAAATCTTATCCCTTCTGCCCTTCTTTTCGATAAGGTAGATAAGTTTGTAAGGGTAAATGATGAAATGTCTGCCTACAGAACCCGTGAAATTGCTTTAAAGGAGGCGATTATGGGAGGATACACTACAGGAGCTGTAACGCAGGGATTAATCCAGTACGCACAGTCTCACGAATTCTCCCAAGATGATGTTGTTGTTTTGATCTATCCGGACCACGGTTCAAGATATATCACTAAAGTATACAGTGATCAATGGATGGCTGAACAGGGATTTGTCAATAATTGTGTTCACAATTATGATGAAGTTTTCAAGACAGAATTTATCAAATAAGAATATATAAATCACAATACAAATTAAGCCTTTTACGTGTTCTACAAAAAAGGCTTTTTTACTTAAAAATTACGATACATGTTGGATATTTTTGAAAGAATAAAAGAA
Organism: Chryseobacterium sp.; assembly: GCF_022869225.1. Lineage (NCBI taxonomy): Bacteria > Pseudomonadati > Bacteroidota > Flavobacteriia > Flavobacteriales > Weeksellaceae > Chryseobacterium > Chryseobacterium sp. Next base: position 4,865,430 of record NZ_JALIHL010000001.1, read on the forward strand.
AATCCAGGACCTCTTGGACAATTTGCAGATTACGGAGAAGGATATTTTATTTTCCCAAGATTAGAGGGTCCTATAGGTCCCAGAATGCAGTTTCAGGGTAGAGAAGTAATTTTCTGGAGTGCCAATGACTATCTAGGATTATGCAATCATCCTGAAGTAAAGGAAGCGGATGCGAAAGCGGCTGCAGAATACGGAATGTTCTATCCAATGGGAGCAAGAGCGATGTCTGGTGAAACAGATCAGCACCTTCAGCTGGAAAGAGAATTGGCAGATTTCGTACAAAAAGAATCAGCATATTTATTAAACTTCGGTTACCAGGGAATGGTTTCTACCATTGATGCTTTGGTCAACAGAAATGACGTAATCGTTTATGATATGGATTCTCATGCCTGCATCGTAGATGGGGTAAGACTTCATTCAGGGAAGAGATTCACTTACAGACACAACGATATGGCGAGTCTTGAGAAAAACCTTCAAAGAGCAACCAAAGTGGCTGAGGAAACCGGCGGCGGTATCCTGGTAATTACTGAAGGGGTTTTCGGAATGAGAGGACAGCAGGGAAAAATCAAAGAGATCTGCGACCTTAAATCAAAATATAAATTCAGACTTTTAGTAGACGATGCACATGGTTTCGGAACTCTTGGTAAAACAGGTGCCGGTGTAGGTGAAGAACAGGACTGTAATGATCAGATCGATGTGTACTTCTCTACATTTGCAAAATCAATGGCAGGTTTCGGAGCATTCCTTGCCGGTGATAAAGAAATTATCAGATACCTGAAATTTAACTTAAGATCACAAATTTTCGCAAAATCCCTGACAATGCCAATGGTAATCGGAGGATTGAAAAGATTGGAACTGTTGAGATCAAGACCTGAAATCAAAGCTAAACTTTGGGAGAATGTGTATAAATTACAGAACGGTTTAAAAGAAAGAGGATTCAATATCGGTGACACCAATACATGTGTAACTCCGGTAATGATGCAGGGAACCCCTGTAGAAGCTACTCTTTTGGTAAAGGACTTAAGAGAAAACTATGGTATCTTTACTTCTGTGGTAGTATATCCTGTCATTCCAAAAGGAATGATCCTTTTAAGATTGATTCCTACCGCTTCTCATACGGATGCCGAGATCAATGAAACGCTGGCCGCGTTTGAAGCCATTCATGACAAATTAGTAGGTGGTTACTATAAAGAGCAGGAGCAGCTGCTGCTGCAGGAACAAGGATTAAGTTTTAAACCGATTTAATCATAAAAATAGAAAAAACCACTGAATGATTCAGTGGTTTTTTATTTTAAAAAACTAATATAAAGCTATAACAAACAACATGAAACTTAGAGGATATATACTGGGAACTTTGTCAGCGGTGTCATTCGGATTAATTCCGATTTTTATTCTGCCTATCAAACAGGCTCACTTTTCGCTGGATGTGACATTGTTTTACAGATTTTTCTTTTCAGCTTTAATGGTTGGCGGATATCTGCTGTATTCCGGAGAAAGTTTTAAGATCAATAGAAAAGAAGCCTTAATATTGGCTATACTGGGAATCTGCTATGCACTGTCTTCCGAATTCCTATTTTTAGGCTATGATTTTCTTACAGCCGGAATCGCCTCTACGGTTTTATTCATTTATCCTGTCATTGTAGCCCTGATCCTGTTTTTCTTTTATAAAGAGAAGCTTACCAGGCTGTCTGTCATTTCATTATTCTTTGCTTTCGCAGGAGTTATTGTCCTATGTTTAAAAGGAAACAGTCTCGAAATTAATTTTGCAGGACTGGGAATTGTAATGCTGAGCTCACTTTTTTATGCACTGTACATGGTGATTGTCAATAAGTCGAATATTCAGGTTTCCGGATTTAAGCTGTCTTTCTTTTCTATGTTTTTTACCTCCCTGTTTTTTATGACAAAAGCAAGTATCGCAAATGAATCTTTAACAATACCTTCCCTATCTGTATTTTTAAATTTTCTCATTTTTGCTTTTTTAACTACGGTTATTTCTAGCCTGTGCCTGGTATATGCGATTAAATATATTGGCTCTACCCCCACGGCTATCCTGGGTGCTTTGGAACCGGTAGTTGCCGTCATGGTCAGTGTACTGATGTTTCATGAAAAAATGACTCCCAACCTTTTGGCAGGAATTATACTGATTCTGCTCGGAGTAACACTGAATGTCATATCCGACCGAAAAAAGCAGGTTCATATTTAAAAACAGGACCGAAAAAGCAGGGATCATTAATGCTGTAAATGAACAGAAAAAACCTATCCCTTTACTCGGAAAATTTTTGAGAATAAGTTTGGCTTTTTAGCATAACAAAATTTATCTATCTTGCATCTGCATGTAATCAGGATAATTTCCTCGAACAGGCAGGTGCATTTTAAAGCAAAATATGATAAAAGAACTACAGAAACTTACAAAAGATCAGCTATACCAGCGGCTTAAGGAAAACTCAGAAAACTTATTTTCTACTATCCATTCCGTATTGGAAGGCGTTTTCTTTAATGAAGACTCTTTGGATGAAGAAGATCTTTCCGACTTCCTTGATATGCTGGATGAGGAAACCGCCCAGAAAATTAAACTGGCATTACAGGAAGATACCGGTAATGATGAACCGGACATTTTTCTTATGGACACCGACAGTGAAACGTCTTTGGATCTGATTACAAAAGAAGGGGAAGGATACCAAATAATTCTCCTGGAAAATGATATTCATTTATCCGGTAATCTCTTTGTTGAAGACCATATCGTTCTTATTGTAGCGGGTCATATAAAAGCTGAAAATGTTATTGTCAATGGTTCTCTTTACTGCTCGGGAAGTCTTACCTGCAATGTATTATTCGGCGCATCATCCAATGATCATGAAACCCATATTGAGGGAAATATAAAGGCTGCACTTGTGGCAGAGAATGGCCATTATACAATGGCGGAAGGTGATCTACATGCCCGATATCTCCTAAGTTTTTATAATGAAATAGAAGGAAAAAAAGGAAAATTCATTGATAATCTAAGCCTGGAAAGACAGGATGAGACAGCACTGTTGAATCCTGAAATTCTGGATAAAGAAGGGTATTTTGATGAAGGCATTTTTTTAAATTATATAGAGCACAATACTGTAGATACTTTGTTCGGCTCTTAGAAAACAGACTTATTTTGAAGACCTGGTTTCTTTCAGGAGAAAAAATTTTTTTCTGAAAAAACTTTGGAATAACTTTGCAAAAATTTTCTGTTGAAAGATCTGCTTCTTATCACTCCGCCTTTTACCCAACTCAATACTCCTTATCCTGCAACAGCTTATATCAAAGGATTTTTGAATACTAAAAATATTTCCAGCTACCAGATTGACCTGGGAATTGATGTAATCCTTGAGCTGTTTTCCAAAAAAGGGATCCAAAAGGTTTTTGATAAAAAAATAGATCTGCCCGGCTCTTCTGAAAATACCCGGAGAATTTTTGCATTAAGAGAAGAATATATAAAGACCATTGATCAGGTCATTCCTTTTCTGCAAGGTAAAAATCCTACACTGGCAAGACAGATCTGCAGCATGAATTTTCTTCCCGAAGCCTCCCGTTTCAACCAGCTGGATGATATGGAATTTGCTTTCGGAAATATGGGGTTACAGGATAAAGCCAAACATCTTGCCACTTTATATCTGGAAGATATCTCGGATTATATTGTTGAAAATATTGATCCTGATTTTGGATTCAGCAGATATGCTGAACGCCTTGGTAAAAGTGCCAATTCTTTTGATGAATTATATTATAAATTATCTGATAATCAAACATTTATAGATGATTTTACATTACAAATTCTTCATAAAAAATTAGAAGAAATTCAACCCAGACTCGTTTGCTTTTCCATTCCTTTTCCCGGAAATTTATACTCAGCATTCAGATGTGCCCAATTGATAAAAAAGAACTTTCCCGATATTAAAACTGCTATGGGAGGAGGTTTTCCCAATACTGAATTAAGAGAAGTTAAAGATCAGAGAGTTTTTGAATTTTTTGACTTTATTACCCTGGATGACGGAGAACTTCCCCTGGAACTTCTTTGTGAAAATGTACACAATCCCGATGGTGCCACAGAATTTAAGAGAACATTTTTAATTGAAAATCAGGAAGTTGTCTATAAAAATAATTCTAAAAGACACGATTATAAACAGGCCGATATTGGTACTCCGGATTACACCGATTTGAAATTGGATCAATATATTTCAGTTATTGAAATCGCCAATCCCATGCACAGCTTATGGAGTGACGGAAGATGGAATAAACTGACCATGGCACATGGATGCTACTGGGGTAAATGTACTTTCTGTGATATTTCCTTAGATTATATCAAAATCTATGAGCCTATTTCTGCTAAAATTCTGGTAGACCGGATGGAAGAGCTCATCAGAACGACAGGAGAAACAGGTTTTCATTTTGTAGACGAAGCCGCTCCGCCTGCATTAATGAGAGAGGTTGCTCTGGAAATTCTAAGAAGAAATCTGGTGGTGACCTGGTGGACCAATATCCGATTTGAAAAAAGTTTCACCCGGGATCTTTGTTATCTGCTAAAAATTTCCGGATGCGTTGCGGTTTCAGGAGGTTTAGAAGTAGCCAGTGACAGATTATTAAAATTAATTGATAAAGGAGTTTCCGTAGAACAGGTAGCCAAAGTTACAAGAAATTTTACTGAGGCGGGAATTATGGTTCATGCCTATCTGATGTATGGCTACCCTACCCAAACCGTTCAGGAAACCGTTGACTCCCTGGAGATGGTCCGTCAGATGTTTGAAATGGGAATTCTTCAAAGTGGATTTTGGCATCAGTTTGCTATGACTGCCCACTCGCCTGTTGGAATGAGTCCCGATGATTTTGGAGTGGTTCCCGTAAAACAGGAAATCCTGTTTGCCAACAACGATATAGACTTCAAAGATAAAACCGGAATCGATCACAATCAATTCAGCTTCGGATTGAAAAAGTCACTTTTCAATTATATGCACGGGATCAATTTTGAAATTCCTCTTCAGGAGTGGTTTGATTTTAAAATTCCAAAAACGGCCATTCATCCTGATTATATTCACGATGCTCTTTTAGAAGATGATCAGTTTGCTTTTAAAGGAAACTCAAAAATTGTGTTTTTAACCAAAAATGTAATCGCTGAGAATCGCGTAAAAAATAAAAAGAAATACTCTGGTGCGTATACCTTACTTACATTCCACTTAAAAACCAATATCGTAAAGGTTGAACTGGAACAGGATAAAGCAGAATGGTTGGTGAATCTATTGCAGGAGAATGCTGTAGAAAACAGTAAAAAGCTTACAGTTCAGCAACTTAAGAATCAATTTGAGGAAGATTTTGAAGATTTTGAGCTGTTCTGGTTCTCGAAACCTATGCAGCAATTGAAGGAAAATGGAGTGATTTTGAGTTTGTAAAATTTTTCATTTTTTTTATGAGATTTCACAAATTTCGTAGATTTTCTAATTTGAAGCATAAAAGTTTGATTTTTTGAATGTGAACATGTACGGAAATCTTCATCAATCTCTAAATCATTGAGTATTTAAAATAAATAGGGTTTTAAAATTATTGATAACCAGGATGAAGCACGATCCTATTAATGCTCTTGCAGATTTTGGAAATTAAACAGATCTTTAGTCTTACAAGATAAAAACGTATAGTTTGACATTCTGTAAATCAAAATTATCATTTTTAATAAGACCAGTGGATTCTCCGGATTGGCAGATATTGTGGTCATTTTAGTCGGAGCCGGCTCCTATTGGACATTTTCTAATTAGGAGTATCTTTTACAACCGGGCCTACAGATACTTTCTCCTGTACTTTAATAAAATTCGGATCCATAATGGCCATTCGTTCTGCAATCGCTTTATAAGTTGGAAATTTTAAAATGGATGCCCTTCCAGACATTTCCCTGTAAATGGTAAAAGACTTTCCTCCAGCGGTTTTCAACTGCTTTGTAGTCATAATATATCTTCCTATAAGCTTACTTTTGGCATCATAGATCTCAATATCTATTGGTGTCTTATCCATGATGGTCTCTTCAGAGCCAAAGCTTACAGGTAAATTGGTAAAATATCCTACCGGAACACCGTTGCTTAAAATCTCACCGACTTTATTCACTTCAATATTCAGCTTATCAATTTTTTTTCTGATGGTGTATGCTTCTTTCGTTTTAGCATCCAGTTTTCTTTTAGGTATATTTGAAAAAAGTTCATCCAGATTTTTTACATTGATCCCTTTGTTATCAATGATTTTAAGTCCGTTCACAGAAGTATAGACGGCAGATTTTTCTTCCCCGGAGAATGCAGAGGGTGAAATATAATCCAATTCTATGGTTTTATCCCTGTTGTATACCCTGTTCATCTGTATATAACTGTCCCTGACCGAATCAACGATACTCTTATCTACAAATTTTATAGTATACAGCGGGGTTTCCTTCAAATCCATAAAAGTATATTCGCTGGATTTATTGGAGAGCTTCGCTACCGGAATTCCGTCTAAATTGATAATTCCTCTTTTGGTCCTGATATTCTGGGCATTGAGGAAAACCCCCAGAACTGTAAAGAATATGATTATACTTTTCTTCATAGAATCAGACTTTTACATAACATAAAAAAAGTGTAACACAAAGTTACACTTTCTTGAAAATATATTTAGCTTTTCATTTAATTATTCACAAAGGATAATTCCTTTATTATGATTAAATTCTACAACACCGCTTTTGATAGAGTAAGAAAAAACAGAGTCTGCCTCAGTTTCTTTAGTAAAGTATTTAGCAAAAGCGTCATCAATTGAATTAGCAAAAAGCTTTACTTTACCACCTACTAAAGAAGAAACGATTCCTGCGTGGTTATTCATAATGTGAAATTCACCATTTTTTCCAGGCAATAATACAGAATTTACCTCTCCTTCAAAAACTACGTATTCTGGTGTTAAAATTTTTATATTCATTCTAATTTAGATTTGAAGATTTCAGATTTCAGATTTCAGACAACTTTAAAGTCTCATGTCCGGATCTGATCTCTTTATGTCTAATTTATTAAGCGTTTTCAGCTAACATTTTTTGTCCTGCTTCGATAGCTTCTTCGATGGTTCCTTTCAAGTTGAAAGCAGCTTCCGGCAAGTGATCTAATTCCCCATCCATAATCATGTTGAATCCTTTGATTGTATCTTTGATATCAACTAGTGATCCTGGAATACCTGTAAACTGTTCTGCTACGTGGAAAGGTTGAGATAAGAATCTCTGAACTTTTCTTGCACGGTAAACAACTGATTTATCTTCTTCAGAAAGTTCTTCCATACCAAGGATAGCGATGATATCCTGAAGTGCTTTATATCTTTGAAGGATTTCTTTTACTCTTTGAGCACAGTTGTAGTGATCGTGACCAATCACTTCAGGAGCTAAGATTCTTGAAGTAGAAGCCAGTGGATCTACCGCTGGGTAAATACCTAATGAAGCAATCTTTCTGTCAAGTACCGTAGTTGCATCCAAGTGGGCAAAGGTAGTTGCAGGAGCAGGGTCAGTTAAGTCATCCGCAGGTACGTAAACCGCCTGTACTGAAGTAATTGAACCATTTTTTGTAGAAGTAATTCTTTCCTGCATCGCCCCCATTTCAGAAGCAAGAGTTGGTTGGTAACCTACCGCTGAAGGCATACGACCAAGAAGTGCAGACACCTCAGAACCAGCCTGTGTAAAACGGAAGATGTTGTCTACGAAGAAAAGTACGTCTCTACCTTGTCCGCTTTCTCCACCATCTCTATAGTACTCAGCTAATGTAAGACCTGAAAGGGCTACTCTCGCTCTTGCACCTGGCGGCTCGTTCATCTGTCCGAAAACGAATGCAGCTTTTGAATCTTTCATCACTTCTAAATCTACTTTAGAAAGATCCCAACCTCCGTTTTCCATAGAATGCATGAAATCGTCACCATACTTGATAATTCCTGATTCCAGCATCTCTCTTAAAAGGTCATTTCCTTCTCTCGTTCTTTCACCTACTCCGGCGAATACCGAAAGACCTCCGTGTCCTTTTGCAATATTGTTAATCAACTCCTGGATCAATACTGTTTTACCTACACCGGCACCCCCGAACAAACCAATTTTACCTCCTTTTGCGTAAGGCTCAACTAAGTCGATTACTTTAATACCTGTAAATAAAACTTCTGCAGAAGTTGAAAGTTGATCAAATTTTGGAGCTTCTCTGTGGATTGGAAGTCCTCCATCCTTAGAAATACTTTGAAGCCCGTCGATAGCATCCCCAACTACGTTGAATAGTCTTCCGTTTACAGCCTCACCGATTGGCATAGTAATAGGGTTTCCGTACCCGATTACATCCTGACCTCTCTTAAGACCATCTGTAGCGTCCATTGCGATACATCTTACTGTATCTTCGCCAATATGTTGTTCTACTTCTAAGACTACTTTTTCACCGTTTTCTTTTGTAATTTCTAACGCGTCATAGATACTAGGAACAGATTCCACATCTGTGAAGACAACGTCGATTACCGGACCAATAATTTGAGAAATTTTACCTTTAATTTGGTTTGCCATTGCTAAATTTTTTCTTGGTGCAAATATAGTGATTCTTCATAAACCCGCAATTGGTAAAAAAAAGATTTTTATCATGCTTTTTCAAAGAAGACCGGGCGTACGGCTTAATGTGTAAAATTCAATGTCTATGGCAATATTAGAAATCAAATATACAAATTAGGGAATTCAACTTTACACATTACTAATTAACACCTCAATACATTTTCAAATTCTCAAATTTTCAAGTTTTCAAATTACCTTATTTATCAATCGCTACATTAAAAATAAAGGTTTTATATTTGCAGTCAAAATTTTTCCGTTTTGAAAGTTTTCAAAAATTTCACAGATTATTCTTCTCAAAAGCCTCTAGCATTGTCTTTAGGTATGTTTGACGGAGTGCATCTCGGGCATAAAAGTATTATCGATGAATTGATAAAAGTAGGTACAGAAAATAATCTGGAAACTGCTATCCTTACTTTTTGGCCACATCCAAGGTTTATATTCAATCCCAATGAAGATCTAAAGCTCCTGAATACAGTAGAGGAAAAGAAACAGTTGGTTGAGAAATATGGTATTGATACTCTGTTTCTTAAAGAATTTGACGAAGAATTCAGAAATTTAACCGGAGAAGAGTTTGTGCGTCAGATCTTAATTGGTAAACTCAATGTGAAGTACCTTATTATAGGGTACGACCACTCTTTCGGAAAAAATAAAAGCGGGAATTTTGAACTTCTTCAAAAATTGTCTAAAGAACTTGACTTTGAAGTGGAACAGATGGAAGCGATCAACATCCACGAAAATAATATCAGTTCTACCAAAGTTCGTAACGCTCTTTTAACAGGGAACATTAAGGAAGCCAATGAAATGCTGGGCTACTCCTACTCCGTTTCAGGAACTGTAGTTCACGGAAAGAAGATCGGAAGAACCATTGGATATCCCACTGCTAATATTGATACCGAATCGATCAAGCTGCTGCCTAAAAAAGGAGCTTATATTGTAGAAGTTGCCGTGAAAGGCCAACAATACAAGGGAATGCTGAGCATAGGAACAAATCCTACCGTAAATGGAGAAAAGCTGACGGTAGAAGTTTATATTCTGGATTTTGACGACGATATTTATGATGAAAAGATCACTGTCCGGTTCCCTGAGTTCCTTCA